>CBDCUX010000005.1:0-4800000 GCA_965222805.1 Candidatus Poribacteria bacterium | reverse complement strand
ATCGATTATTGAACAACTCCGCGCTGCGATGCCCCTCGATTCCATCTTGAGCGTCGATGTCCATGTCAGTGGCTATCCTGCCCTCCAAGATTTCACGGTCTACGGACCGGGCATGTACATCTTCTCCGGGATTTCCGTTGCGATGGGAATTGGACTGCCGGGAGCGATCGGTGCACAGGTCGCCTATCCAGATCGTAAAGTAGTTGCCCTCTGCGGCGATGGTGGTTTCCTGATGAATAGCCCGGAATTGGCAACGGCGGTGAAGTATAATCTACCAATCGTCACGATTGTCATGAACGACAACATGTTCAGTTCAATTGAACGGACTCAGGTCGGTCGGTTTGGGACATCGTTGGGTGTTGATCTGGTCAATCCTGATTTCGTCAAGTTTGCAGAATCGTTCGGTGCAGTCGGTTTTTGCGTTGAGGATGAAGCTGATTTCAAGCCAACAGTTGATAAGGCGTTGACGCTGGATAAACCCTCCCTGATCGAGGTTATTAAACACAAAGCATAACGCAATACACCGCTATAGATGAGTAAAGTAGCACAAGTTGCTAGGGCGTGTTGACATTTATGCGAGGCATGTCTGTAATCGTAGGGGCGAGGTCCCCTCGCCCATTGACCCGCACGGGTTGGAACCCCCAAACCATACAGGTTGAGTAGATTGTACGTCTATATTCATATCTCGACAAAATACACGGCGTGTCACGCCACAATCTTAGCTTAATCAACCCGGAACATCTAGGTATTATCGATTTTGGACAATTGACCTACAGCAGTCCGAAATCGTGTCTGATGTGTGAACAAAGGGTTGGGTCTCCCCGCCTGTCAGGTAAGTGCTCTGTCTTTCGCTCCAGAGGAGCGCAATGTGTATGGCGCGAGCGAATCACCATAATCTAAGACCCAGCGAGGCGACATGTATATAGTATTATAGGACTTATGCAATCGCTTTGTAAGTCCCCCTGATAAGGGGGATTTAGGGGGTTAAAAATCAAAATCTCGCGCTTCGTGCTAAATTCGTGTAAGTCCTGATTATAATGCAGCTAGCAACTTCGGTTAAGGTAGCAGGCATACTCCGTATGCCATAACCATTACGCAAATGACGGAACGTTGGAGTGTGCCTACTACAGCACAGTGATCGAGTTATCTGCTAGCATGAACCAACCAGATTCCCCACAAGTAATCGAACAGACTGCTGCATACCTCCATATTTCACCGGATCAGATAAAATGCGTCCCAATCCGACACGGCACGCTCGAAAGAAATAATGTCTGGCGGTTAAACACGATGGGGCGCGCCTACCTTCTGAAACAACATCTGATAACCCAACCGGTGGCTGAATCCATCTTCACCCCATTTCAGACCGAAATCGCAGTCCTTTTGCGGTTGCATCAGATGGGCTGCCGCGTGCCCGAACTTTACTGGTGGTCGGAATCGGCGGGATGTCTGCTGATGGAATGGTGTGGAAATACGACGCTCGATGATCTCGCGCAGGAAACGCCGATCGATGAGTTAAAACCGATCGTGCAGAACACCATCCAAGCGTTCTGTCAACTGGAAGAAGGGTTCGCTAAATCTGCTGACGTGCTCAAGCCCTACATATATCCACTCGATTATTCAGCGTTTCTGCGTGAGACGATGGGGGCGTTATTGGATCAAGGGAGAAAAACGCTCGACTATTTGGGTTGGATGAGGGGAGAGCCGATGCCCTCCGATCAAGTCGCAAGGCTTAACGTAATTTGGGCACGTATGTCAGATCGCTTGCACGGGGCAACGCCGACGCTGGGGACCTTAGACTATAACGCACGGAACATTGTGGTTGATGGGAATACCCCGACCTTCATTGATTTTGGGAGCATCGGTTGGGACTGGGGCGAGCGGCGTTTGGTACAATCACTCAATAGCTTGGGAACAAATCGGGCAAACGGGAATTTTATCAGCTTATTGGACGTAGAAATCGTAGAAGAATACGCATGCCGAGTCTCCCAACATAGTGAGGGCTGTTTGGAAACGGAGATTGCCGCACAAGTTGATTACCATCACCTACTCTTTTACCTGTCGATTATCTATCGACTCCTTCAATCAACTGCCCAACCGGAGGCAGCAGAAAGCAAATCCACCTTAAAAGCATGGGGCGACCCAAAGGCAAGATTCCAACGCGCTTTGGAGCTGCTCGCTAATTCTCACTTGAGCGAGGACCCAGATACAGCGCACATCCAAGAAATTATCGCCGCTTTCCGGGATGCATCAAACTAGGATAATAGTTTAGGACTTACGCAGCTGGCTCATAAGCCCCCCTGCAACTCCCCTGACAAGGGGGCCGGGGGTTGGCTGTTAATTGTATTATAAAGCATCTCTGGAGATGAAGTCTCCCCCTGATAAGGGGGCCGGGGGGTTGGAGATTTAGGGGGTTAAAAATAAAAAAACTCGCGCCGTGTCCTAAATTTGCGTAAGTCCTGTAGTTTTAAGACAGAGGAAGCACTATCAGTTACACCGGTAGGAGTTAGCACACCTCGGTTTGTAGTAGCGCAATTCATTGCGCGTCAGAGACCAACAACGTTGTGCTAAGGTCTCTGGATCAATTCACCGCACACTACTGTGTGACACAACGGGTATTCGATAAATCGCCCAACTACGAACTTACGAATATAGTGTAGTAGCGCGATTCATCGGTCGGCACGAGTTCTGTAGGGCGGTAATGAATCATCGAACTACGAGGTTTTGAGCATTCAACTGCTGAAATCCTCACCGGAATTATCACCAATTTCCTTTACAACCAGCCTACCATGTCCGTTCCTTCAATAACGCTTCAATCGCATCTCTTGGCACAGACAGTTCGTCGATATGGTCTTCCAACCAGCGGGAGAAATCTTTTTCAATGTCGTCCGTCCATCGTGTATCGATCTGACCCGGCGTATATCTGCCTTCGCTCAAGCGGGTTTTCCCAAACTGATCTCTCAGATGAACGATTTCAGAAGTTTTCACAACCACTTCAGCGAGATGCGGCGGGATAAAAATAACGCCATCCTCTTTTCCGAGGACAACATCTCCCGGCATGACCGTCGCCTGACCAATCCGTATCGGCGTATTGACCCCCATAAGCATGATCGTCGGTGAAGCGTAGGTTGGACTCCATCCCCTGACAAAGCTGGTAAAACCGGGTATCTCCTTGATACCGTCCAAGTCACGCACGCCAGCATCGTGGACGACACCATTGCCAGACTTTGAGTAGATAGCGGTTGCAAGGTTATCACCAATGACAGGACCTTCCTCAACCTTCCCGAAAACATCGGCGATGTAGACATCCCCCTGAACCAGCATGTCGATGGGCCAAGAGATTTGGTCTCCGACACACCCACACTGCTCCCCCTTCTCCTCCATCAGCGTTCGCATCACCGGTCGTCGCGGCATGTAGACCGCCGTCAACGCCCTACCAACCAGTACGCCGTCTGGGTGCGTACACTTCCAATTGCCTTCATACTGCCATTGGTATCCGTTGCCACGTAGTGTTCCCCACGCTTGAGTCACCGATACACTTTTCATCCGTTCGATGATGTCATCCGAGACCTTCGGACGACCATCGGGAAATCGCTCTCCTTCCCACTCGCGAGTATATTCAATCAATTCATCTCGTGTCAGATTCAGCGGTGCGAATTTTTCCATCGTCATCTCCTTATAAGAATATAAAGTCAATATATCTGCATTCGCTCATGTAAAGGATTAGTGCGACAGCACCGACTTGCCTCACGTAGGCGGGGCATCTTGCCCCGCCCTCAACACCTTCACCGTAATTGCACTCCGTTTTTACATGAACTTCTGCATTATAGTGGACAGTTCCAATAAAATCAAGATAGCAATTTGGTTTTCCCGACTAGGGCGTGTTGATATTTGGATGTCGAGATATGAATCTCGACCTACAAGAGTACGAGGATTGAACGTATCACTGTTCTATAGAATGGTGTGTGGGTTTCACTTCTGTTCAACCCAATTCCGTATAAATATGCCTGCATTTGATTTCAACCATTTTTTTAAGGAGTTATGACATATTATGTCAATACGCCTTAAAATTTGCCGACATTTTGAGGTTATTGGCTGATATATTTTTTCATGGAGAGGTGTGCATAATGTTTCGCGGTGGATTTTGTTAGTGATTTCGCTCGTTAGATAGCTGGTTTTGGTAGGGGGCAATTAATTATCCTGTAGGTCGAAAACTCTCGGAACAGAGAGGGATCTCCGAATCCCGATACTTCACTGTAGGTACTTGCATAAATCGCTTAAATAGTCGTATAATATTAGCTGGAAAGGAGTTGCCTAAACAATCTGACCTTTATCGCCCCCAAAGAATAAAAAACCAATCTGAGAGCAGGGGAGGAATAGCCGATGCAACGGAGATATAATCTCGCCCATTTCCTTTTAGCTGGCGTTGTCGTCTTGGGTCTAACGCCGCTGATGGTAGCCGTTGACGCGCAGGCACGGATTGCCTTCATGTCTGATAGGGATTGGAACTGGGAAATCTACGTGATGGACAACGATGGAGGTAATCCGCGAAACCTCACTAACAATCCTGTTGATGACTGGAATCCCTCATGGTCTCCTGACGGTAAACACATTGCCTTTACTTCTAGTGGGATGGACATTAGGGTTGAAAGCCGTCAAATCTACATGATGGACGCCGATGGGCAGAATATGCGAAGACTCTCTAACAATGACTTTTCTGAATTGCATCCTGCATGGTCGCCCGATGGTAAGCGCATTGCCTTTAGTTCTGGTGGGGCTATGGACATTACGATTGGGAACCGTCAAATCTATGTAATAGACGCCGATGGGCAGAATACGCAAAACCTCTCTAACAATGGTTTTAATGACGAAAATCCCTCATGGTCTCCTGACGGTAAACACATTGCCTTTGATACCTTAAGGGGTGGGAACATGGAAATCTACGTGATGGACGCCGATGGGGACAATCAGCGAAACCTCACCAATAATGCCGGTTCTGACGAAAATCCCTCATGGTCTGCTGACGGTAAACGCATTGCCTTTGTTTCCCTTAGAGGTAGGAACAGAGACATCTATGTGATGGAAGCCGATGGGGGCAATCAGCGAAAAGTCACCAAAAATCCCTTTAGGGATTGGTATCCCTCATGGTCTCCTGATGGTAAACGGATTGCCTTCGTGTCTAATAGGGAGGAGGATGGGAACAGGGAAATCTTCGTGATAAACGCCGATGGGAGTAATCCCCGCAAACTCACCAATCATCCCGATGATGACATTGCTCCTGCATGGTATAATCCCGCTTTTGCAGTTGCTCCCGCCGGTAAGGTACTCACGATGTGGGGGTGGATCAAGCGGATTGACCGATAACTGTCATTGTTGAGAGAACAGTGTTTGCTCAGATGCGGTAGCGTACAGAGATGGGGCACAAATGCCAAGGAGGGGACGAAAACTTGATGCCATAATAGACCGAGTTGCTCCTTTAATTGGAAGGGGGTTGCCAATACCAGCTGATCTGTATCATCCCCAAAGGATAAGAAATCGATTTGAGAACAGAGGAGGAATAGCAGATGCACCGGAGATACAATCTCGCCCATTTGATTTTAGCTAGCGTTGTAGTCTTGGGTCTGACAATGCTGATGGTATGCGTTGAGGCACAGGCATGGATTGCCTTCGTGTCTCATAGGGATGGGAACCCTGAAATCTACGTGATGGAAGCCGATGGGGGCAATCCCCAAAACCTCACCAATAATCCCGATAAGGACTGGACTCCCTCATGGTCACCCGATGGCAAACGGATTGCCTTCGTGTCTCATAGGGATGGGAACCCTGAAATCTACGTGATGGAAGCCGATGGGGACAATCCGCAAAACCTCACTAACGATCCCAATGGTGATTCGTCTCCCTCATGGTCTCCTGACGGTAAACGGATTGCCTTCGTGTCTGATAGGGATAAAAAGGTTAAAAACTTTGTACCCACTTCTGAAATCTACGTGATGGAAGCCGATGGGGGCAATCCGCAAAACCTCACCAATAATGGTAGTCATGATCAAAATCCGTCATGGTCTCCCGATGGCAAACGGATTGTCTTCTCGTCTGAGAGGGATGGGCACTTTATAGGCGAAGATGGAATCACTTCTGAACTCTACGTGATGGACGACGATGGAGGCAATCAACAAAGACTCACCAATAATCGCAAGAATGACTTGGATCCCGCATGGTCTCCCGACGGCGAACGGGTTGCCTTCGCGTCTGATAGGAAGGGTGACTTTGAAAACTTTGAAATCTACGTGATGGACGCCGATGGGGGGAATCAACAAAAACTCACCAATAATCGTGATTATGACTGGGACCCCTCATGGTCTCCCGACAGTAAGCGCATCGCCTTCATGTCTGATAGGAATGGGAGCACAGACATCTACGTGATGGAAGCCGATGGGGGTAATCTTCAAAACCTCACCAATAATCGTGATGCTGACGTTAGTCCTGCATGGTATAATCCTGCTTTTGCAGTTGCTCCTGCAGATAAGATATTCACGATGTGGGGGTGGCTCAAACAGGTTGACCGATAACTGCCATTATTGAGAGAACGGTGTTCAAGGATAATCAACCGATTTGAGAACAGAGGAGGAATAGCAGATGCATCGAATGGACAATCTCGCACATTTGATTTTAGCTAGCGTTATAGCCTTGGGTCTGACGCTGCTGATGGTAGCCGTTGACGCACAGGCACGGATTGCCTTTAGGTCTGAGAGGGATGGGAACTGGGAAATCTACGTGATGGACAACGATGGGGGTAATCAACAAAGACTCACCAATAATCCCCTTGCTGACGCGTCTCCCTCCTGGTCTCCTGACGGTAAACACATTGCCTTTGGGTCTAATAGGGATGGGAACTTTGAAATCTACGTGATGGATGCCGATGGGGGTAATCAACAAAGACTCACCAATAATCCCCTTGCTGACGCGTCTCCCTCTTGGTCTCCTGACGGTAAACACATTGCCTTTGGGTCTAATAGGGATGGGAACTTTGAAATCTACGTGATGGATGCCGATGGGGGTAATCAACAAAGACTCACCAATAATCCCCTTGTTGACACGTCTCCCTCCTGGTCTCCTGACGGCAAACGCCTTGCCTTCACGTCTACTAGAAATGGGAACGGTGAAATCTACGTGATGGACGCCGATGGGGGCAATCAGCAAAACCTCACCAATAATCCGCATAGTGACTCTGGTCCTGCATGGTTTAACTCTCCTCTTTCGGTTTCTGCCGCAGGCAAAAAGTTTACAATGTGGGGACAGCTCAAACAGGTTGACCGATAATATCAACTATCGGCTGTTTCTCCTCTGCACCAGAGCGGTTCTTGAAAATAAACACCGAGTAGATCCGCTTGTTTCAATACTACCCCTTGAATCTGATGTTCTTTGAGATAATCTGTTACCGCCTCCCGGCATCCGGGCCCATCCTCCAATAATCATCCAAAACAACAAACCCACCTTCAACCACTTTATCATATAAGGTTTCTAAGACTAACTTGACCAAAGGTGCTCATACATGTCGCAGGGCGTCCCCTCCTCGACTACCTCCCCAAACTACCTTTTGAAATCCCTGACCTCTCCGAACTATGGTAGATTTTATAATTAATTGTACACTATCAACGGGCGAGGTCAGGAACTTGCCCGCAGGTTACGACACATTGCTCTGAATTCAGATTTATCGGGGCAGCGTGTGCCTACTACTTTTAATGCCTATTGATTTTTAGAATTCACCATAAGAACAGATCTCCATCCCTATAACCCCCTATATTTCCGCTTTGCACAACTGCACCATGTCGGTTATAATAATCGTCAGGCAGCGGGCAAATTTTCCGTTCGAGTTTCTGAGAGAACTCCTGACAGAAAGGACAAAGAGATGAAAATCACAAAAATCGAGACAATTCAGATCGAAACACCACGTTATACCGGTCATATATCGGGCCACGTTATTGTCAAGGTGCATGTAGACGACGGACCAGTAGGTCTGGGTGAAGCCTCGGATAGCAGAGCCGACGATCTGGGCGCGATAACCCGACGCTACAACGAGTTATTGGTGGGACGCGATGCCACCCGTATTACGGAGATCAACGAATTCCTACGGACGCAAGATTTCGGCAGCACCGTTACCAACCTACACCTCGCCTCCGCCATCGACTTGGCACTCTACGACCTTAATGGCAAGGTACAGGGAGTGCCCCTCTACCAAATGCTGGGAGGCAAAATGCGTGATAGCGTCTACTGTTGTTATCCAACCTGGGGTGTACAGGTGCGGGAGGACTTTGAGAGGACCGCAGGCTATCTACAACGGTTGGTAGATTTGGGACATCATCTCTTTCGTTACTACGTGTCGGGCGACAGCGCGTTGGATAACGACTTCCTGACTGAGATGAAGGCGAGATTTGGCGATCAGATTCGGCTCAAGCAACTCGATTTTTCGGGCCGCTTCAACGACTGGGAGACCGCTCTACGCTACGCCGATGTGCTTCGACATCACGCACCGTTCCATTTTGAACAGCCCTCACGCGACCTACGGATTTGCGCCGAATTCACCAAACGGATGGATCTGCCGGTGAGTCTCCACATCAATGACTTGGCACTCGGCTACGAAGCAGCAGAACGTGGTGCCTGCACAGTTTTCAATGTGGCATGTGTATCAGGCGGACCGACCCATATTCGTCGTCTATTCGCACTGGCAGAATCGGCAGGACTCAGATGTTTAATTGGCACGGATCAGGAATCAACCCTTGGAACATCCGCACAGATCCAATTAGGTGTTTCAATGCCGAATCTCACTTTCCCTTGTGACCCGATGGGCCCCGTGCTCTACACGGCATCACCGGCGAAGGAGCGCATCCGAGCGGAAGGCAGCCACCTCTATCCACCCGAAGGACCGGGACTTGGCGTTGAGTTAGATCCGGACAAACTGAATCAATTAACCGTCGCATCGGCGTAAGATGAATGATAGGTGAGCAGTGAGGAGACCATCACAATGAAAACAGGACAAGTTGCTATTTTTACACAACCACAAGCACCGATGGATTTCCGGGAATATCCCGTGCCATTGACGGAGCCGGATGATCTCTTGGTCAAAATGAGCATGGCGAATATCTGCGGCTCAGACCTACACTTTTGGCGAGGACACGGTCCCAAAATTCCCAGCGGCATTCCACAAGTGTTGGGACATGAGATGGTCGGCACCATCGAAGAACTAGGGAAAAATATCCAGACCGACAGTATGGGACAGCCGTTAGCAGAGGGAGATCGAATCACCTACTCCTACTTCAAGCCGTGCAACCACTGTTGGACATGCCTCAATGGCAAACCGGGGTGTCCGAACCGATATCGGGATTGGCTCGGTGTGCCGAGTGATCAATCTCCGCATTTTCACGGGGCTTACGGTGAATATTACTACATGAAACCGGGACACTGGATCTTCAAAGTCCCCGATGAACTGCCTGATCCGCTCGTTTCACCGGTCAATTGCGCGTTGTCAGAGGTCATCTATGGTCTGAACCAAATCGGTGTTACACTCGGCGATACGGTTGTGATTCAGGGAGCAGGTGGACTTGGGCTTTATGCGACCGCCGTTGCGAAGGAGATGGGGGCTGGACAGGTCATCGTATTGGATCGGTTGCCGACGCGACTGAGTCTTGCCCGCGAATTCGGTGCCGATCATCTCATCAACGTTGATGAACTCTCCGTGAAAGACCGTGTTGAATATGTGCTTGACCACACACGAGGGGTTGGGGCGGATCTAGTTGCCGAGTTTGTCGGCTCACCGCGTGTCCTGGCCGAAGGGGTTGAGATGCTCCGTTGGGGCGGACGTTACCTCTGGATTGGAAACATCAATCTCGGTATGCCCACTGAAATCGATCCGGGCAGTATTGTGCGATGCAGCAGAACGATCCGAGGGGTGATTGTTTATGAAGGTTGGGTCATCGCCCGGGCACTGGATTTCCTGAAACGGACGCAGGATAAGTACCCCTTCCATAAGATTATCTCGCACACCTTCCCCTTCGATCAGATTAACGAAGCGTTCGCCTTTGCCGAAGAGGGCGGAGCGATTCGTGTCGGGCTAACCTTTTAACATGAAAGCGTAAATATGATCTACCACCATCTGTTTGACCGTGTTAAAGAGAAGCGAATCGTCCGCGCCGGACTGATTGGCAGCGGACAATACGGGACAGCGGTTATCACACAAGCGCGCTATATACCGCTTCTAAAAATTCCGATTGTCGCAGATGTCGATCCGCAAGCAGCGCGGCTTGCCTATCATCGCGCCGGCATCACTGATAACGAGATTGCCCTGTGCGATAACCATGTAGATACAATGCGCGCCATGGAATTGGGGAAATTTGTGATTGTGGAAGATCCCATGCTCCTGATGGATCTACCTATAGATGTCATTGTTGAAGCGACAGGTGTGGCGGAGGCAGGTGCCCGACACGCCTACGAAGCCATCCAACACGGGGTGCATGTCGCCATGATTAACAAAGAGACCGATTCTGTTATTGGACCAATCCTCAAGCACTTAGCAGATAGTGCTGGGGTTGTCTATACCCCTGTGGACGGCGATCAACATGGACTGTTAATCGGCTTGGTTTTGTGGGCGCGGAGCTTGGGCTTGGAAGTGCTTAGTGGCGGTAAAGCACGCAACGCTGAGTGTAGCTACGATCCCGAAGTGGGGACGGTTTCCTGTGGGCGTTCTACTGTAGGCATAACAGACGCTAAAGCATGGTCACTAAATCGCATTCCTGACGGAGAGGCTGACCGGTACATCTCTGCCCGCCGTGAGGTCTTATCCGCCCTTCCCAAAACTGCCAACTCGGATCTGGGAGAAATGACGATTGCGGCGAATGCCACAGGACTAATGCCAGATACTCCTGCATTACATCTACCTGTTACACGGATTTCTGAGATTCCGGAAGTGCTCTGTCCGGTGGAGGAGGGCGGCATCCTACAAACCAGAGGTGTTATCGAAATCGTCACCTGCTTGAGGAAAACTGATGAAGCCGGTTTGGGCGGTGGGGTGTTCATCGTGGTTTCTTGCGAAAACGACTACTCCCGCATGATCCTAACGACTAAAGGATTAATCCCTAACAGTCGTGGCTCAGCAGCTGTGATTTATCGTCCTTATCACCTCTGTGGTGTGGAAACCCCAATCTCCATCCTCTCCGCTGCGCTGCTGAATGTGCCCACTGGTGCCGCCACAGTACGACCGTATGTAGATCTCGTTGCAAAATCAACTCGTCAACTCAAGGTGGGCACAATCTTGGGCGGTGACCATAGCCCTGATATTGATGCAGCCATCCTCCCTGCATCTCCCGTTGCAAATGGTAATCCGCTACCCCTTCACCTCTTGGATGGGGTTCGTCTGTCTAAAGATGTGGCCGCGGGGGCACTTATCACGCAAGAAATGGTTGAGCCGCCCTCAGATTCGCTGCTATGGTCGCTAAGACAACAACAGGACGCACATTTTGGACTCAAGGGAAACTGAAGTGATGACAATGTATCACCAAAGAGTTTACACAGAACCCTCAACCCAAACTAACCCTTGATTTCGATTCAACTTGGTGTTACACTGAAGCGCATGTACGATTGAAAGTTTCGATGATTCAGACAATAATAGGACTTACGCAGTTGGTTTATAAGTCCCCCTGAACCCCTCTGATAAGAGGGGAAAGACAAGGGAGAAGCTCCCCTCTTATCTTCTCCCCTTGTCAGGGGAGTTGGGGGATTTAGGGGGTTAAAAATAAGAAATCTCGCGCTGCGTGTTAAATTTGCGTAAGTCCTGAATAATTTCCGCATCCCTCATATACAGAGGTGACATCAGCTATGCACCATAAAAACACCCCTCAAGTCCAAGTTTCCCCAACGATGAAAGCCTCCGTATACCACGAATTCGGGGGACCTGAAGTGCTACGCTACGAAGATATACCGAGGCCCGAACCCGCCGAAGGTGAAGCACTCGTCAAGGTGCTCGCTGTTGCCATTGATTACATCCAACTCCACATACGGCACGGTGGCAGCGGTCGAATCGGATCTTCACAAGAAGCGAACTACGGGGTCAAGGATCCGCCGCACATCCCCGGCGGCATGGCGTGTGTGGAAGTGGTCGCACCCGGTCCCAATACCGAAGCGGTTGAGATTGGTACGCGCCATCTAGTTGGCGGGCTACGACCGGGGTCATACGTCGAATACGGCGTAGTTGATGCAAAAGATTTACAACCTCGCCTAGACGGAAGACCTAGCCCAACAGCTTATCCGCCGTCGTTCACGCCAGAGCAGGCAGCTGCCTTTGACTACGCCCCGGTCGCTTATCATACATTGAAAATAGCGGCGGGTTTACGGGCAGCGGAGACCGTCCTCGTTCACGCTGCTGCAGGCGGCACGGGTGTCCTCGCCGTTCAACTTGCCAAACACTTTGGCGCACAGGTTATTGCAACAGCGGGCAGTGAAGCGAAACTTCAACTAGTGCAAGAGCTCGGTGCCGATGTAGTGATTAACTATCGAACTGATGACTTCGTGGCGGCAGCCTTAGAAGCCACAGATGGGCGCGGGGTAGATGTCGTATGGGAGACGATCGGCGGTGAAGTTTTTACACGAAACCTTGATTGTATGGCAGAAGGCGGGCGGATGGTGAGTTTCGGTTCAAACTCGTTCACGGGGATGGGGCAAATTGATTTCTTGCCGTTTTGGGTGAAAAATCTGAAGTTGATTGGCTGGGGCGGTGTTAGCAATACCCAGTCTCGCGCCCCTGAGATTATGGAGGAACTAATTGCCCTTGCTCAAGCTGGCAAACTCACGCCGGTGGTACGCCATGTATACCGATTCGCCGAGGCATCTGAAGCACACCGTCTGATTGAGGAACGGCAGTCGATTGGAAAAGTGGTGCTAACGCCGTGAAAATTTTGGTAAGCTGACAGAAACCCTTTCAGACAGGCGACGGGTATGAAAAAACCGACAGCAACGGTTACAGTTCTCCTATTGATAGCTGCCCTGACGAAAGCACACGCTCAACTTTATGAACACCCTTTCAATCTCCATCAATTAAAAATGGGGCAGACGAGCATCGCCGCAGGGGCAGAGCTTGTCAACGAGAGAGTCGCGGCGGTTGGTAGCCTAGAGTACGGCGTGCTGCCGGACATTGAAGGATTTCTAAAGGTAGGACAGCTCTATTTTGAAGATGAGGGTTCAACCACACAGTCACCTATTTCGTTCCTTTATTCCGGGATTAGTTCGATTCAACCGGTGGTCAGAAGTGACTGGGAGTGTCTGGCGAGTGCGAGTTTTTTTGGTAGCTTTGCGGATGAGAGAACCGGTGTCGAGAATAGTACACTGGGGTTCTCCGTTGGGTTCGGATTCTTCCACAAAATTGTCGGGAATTCGTCGCTGACTGTTGCGCCTTACGCGCTCGCGTTTTATGACATGAGCTGGTGGACGTTGGGGATAGACACCTCGCGCGACAGTGCCTTTTCGGGTCAAATCGGCTTAGAAGTTGGCCTGTCGCCAAATATGAGTTTGCTGGGGAACGTCATCTACCCCCTTAAAGCTGGCCGGAGCACGTTATTTGGCATCTTTTTATCCTTTCAGCCTAGCGTCACGCGCAGTACTATAATTCCGTAGATATTACGCAAAACGAGGGTCAAATGAAAAAAACAGTAAGGGTTATCTGCCACCACGAATACGGCATCCCTGAAGAAGTTGCCCAAGTCGAGACGTGGGATACCCCTGCCATTGGGCAAAACCAAGTTTTAGTCGAGATGAAAGCCTCACCGATTAACCCCGCCGACATCAACGTCCTTGAAGGAAAGTATCCGATTCGCTCACCATTCCCGGCGGTTGTGGGAAACGAAGGCGTCGGTGTCATCGCGCAAACCGGCAGCGCGGTTTCCAATCTTAGAGTGGGTCAACCCGTTATCTCGCTGGATCGGGTGGGTAACTGGTGTGAGGCGTACGTAGCGGACGCCAGCAACTTAATTCCCTTACCAGATGACATCCCTCTAGAGCAAGCAGCGATGTTGTCGGTCAACCCACCAACCGCTTGGCGGATGCTTGAGGCTTTTGTCAATCTCAAGCCGGGGGATTGGGTGATTCAGAACGTCGCCAATTCCGGAGTCGGCCGGTCTGTTATTCAGATTGCTCGTCTCCGCGGTTTAAGAACCGTAAACATCGTGCGCCGAAAGGATCTGATTCCCGAACTTGAAGCGGAAGGCGCGGATGTCGTCGTTACTGATGAGATACCGCTGTCGAAACAGATTCGAGACTTGACTGACAACGCCGATGTGCCGCTTGGGTTGAATGCTGTGGGTGGGGAGAGTGCGCGCGAGATAGCCAAGTCACTCGGCAACCACGGCACATTGGTCACTTACGGCGCGATGGGACTCCAGCCGTTGGAGATGAGCAACGGCTTGCTGATTTTCAAGGACCTCTGTTTCCGGGGCTTTTGGATTAATGCTTGGTATAAACGTGCTGACATTGGGGAGATTGATGGGATGTTTGATCAATTAATCCCTCTCGTGACATCGGGAAAATTGAAAGCACCGGTTGAAAAAACATATCCGCTCACTGATGCTAGGGACGCCCTAGTCCATGCGGGTCAGAATCGTCGCAAAGGAAAAATCCTATTCGTGATGAATTGAGATGTGGTTGTCTTATCAAAATCTTCCGTTCTAAAACCCCGTCTTTTAAGGGGGGGATACAGAATGGCAAACCCTGTTAGTTAGTCTAAAAACGGTTGAAATTGTAGGCAAAATATAGTATACTCCTTTTGTCTTTCGTGGGAGAGGACAACGCCACCGCACGGTGGTGTCTCCCACACCCATTGTCCGGGTATGAAATACAGAAAGACAATCCATAATGAAAACCTACAAGTTCAAATTGTATAGCAATCACGGCAATCGTGACTTGCACAAGACCATAGACGGACACGCTCACGTCTGGAATCATTGCGTTGCCGTTCAGCGTCGATACTATGCTATCTATGGCAAATATATCAGCAAGTTTAGGTTAATCAATCATATATCTAAGCTCAAGCAGTTGCCTCGCTTTGCTCATTGGAATCAACTACCGAGCCAAGCCATTCAGGAGGTGGTAGTCAGAATAGATAAAGGCTACAAGGCAATGTTTGAAGCCAGGTCCAAAGGTAAGAAATGGGGTCGTCCTCGTTTCAAACCTCGCCGTAAATACAAATCGTTCACGCTCACCCAAGCCGGTTGGAAACTTCTAACGGGTAACCAGATTCGGATAGGCAAACAAGTCTATCAGTATTTCAAGTCCCGTGATATTCTTGGCAATCCGAAACGCTGCACCATCAAACGAGACGCTATTGGCGATGTCTATATCTGTGTGCTAACTGACTATGTAGAATCTGACCTCAATCGAGTCATGACGGGTAAAATCGCAGGCTTTGATTTCGGTCTAAAACGGTATCTTACCGGTTCAAACGAACATGATATAGACTCACCTCAGTTTTTCAAACGGAGTATCAACGCTATCAAACGAGCCAATCGCAAGCATTCACGAACCAAGAAAAGGTCAAAGAACCGTGAACGGGCGAGACTTGATTTAACACGCAAGCATCGTAAGATTGAACGGCAACGAGAGGACTTCCACTGGAAACTTGCACACGAGCTCACAGACCTATACGACGAAATACGGCTTGAGGATTTGAACCTACAAGGCATGAAAGCCCTTTGGGGACGCAAGGTCAGTGATTTAGGCTTTGCCGATTTTGTCAAGAAATTGGTGTGTATTGCTTCCCAAAAGGGTGTTAAAATCACTTTCATAGATAAGTGGTATCCTTCTACGAAGACTTGTTCGGCTTGCGGCACCGTGAATGAAGCGTTGAATCTACGTGATAGAATATGGAAATGTGCTGATTGTGGTACTACCCATGACAGAGATAGAAACGCAGCAATTAACATTTTTCGGGTTGGGGCATCAACCCATGAAGGAGAAGTTGTAAGCCCACCTTCGGGTGGCTAACTTTGTTGATAGCACAATTACCGTTCCTGAAGGACACAAGAATCCCCGTCCTTTAGGGCGGGGAGTATGTCAATTACCCATTCGCTCTTACCGCGTAAAAATCGCTTGATGGTTTGAAACCTTTGGGCGGGTCAACCCCTTAACCTGTGGGAGGGCTATGCTGTAATAAATGGAAGTATCGCACAGCCGCCTTGTTAGCAAATCGCCGATTTTCTACGGTTGGATCATCTTGTCGATCGGTACCATAGGGATGGTTATGACCAGCCCCGGGCAGACCTATGTGGTATCGATCTTTATTGAGGACTTCATTGCAGACCTAGGGATAAGTCGCTCACTAATAAGTACGCTCTACACACTAGGTACACTCATTGGAAGTTTTGCATTGCCCATTGTGGGATACCAGATTGACCGCCGTGGGGCCCGGTTAATGGTGGGGGTTATCACCGCACTCTTTGGGCTTGCGTGTGTCTACATGGGATACGTGCAGAACGCCGTCATGCTCGGTTTCGGCTTCATCGCACTCCGCATGCTCGGTCAAGGTAGCCTGGGCATGGTTTGTACGAACGTCATTAATCAGTGGTGGGCGCGTCGACGGGGTCTGGTGATGGGGATCTCCGGCATGGCGGGCTCGCTTATCAGTCTGGGTGGCTTTCCAAACCTTGTCAATTGGTTTCTCCCTATTTATGGATGGCGGTTTACTTATATATGCCTCGGTCTTATACTGGTGTTTGTGATGACACCGATGGGACTCATATTTGTTCGCAATCATCCTGAGGACTATGGTCTCCAACCGGATGGCGGGGAATCTACGACATTCAAATCTCGCAAAAGGAAGCAGGTGCTGGTCGGGTGGACAGAGGTGCACTGGACGTTGGGAGAGGCAATGCGCACGTCCGTCTTCTGGATTCTGGTGGCGACTCTATCTGCCATCAGTATGCTGTCCACAGGGTTGTTTTTTCACATGGTCAGCATCTTTATTGATAATGGACTGACGCCTAATCTCGCTGCAGCGGTCTTTGTGCCTATTGCCGTGACCACTGCCATCGTCAATTTGGGAAGCGGCGTTCTGGTAGATCGAGTACCGGTGCGCGTATTGCTGGCAATTGGCCTGTTCTTCCAAGCGCTATCGTTATTGATGGCACGCTCGCTGTCTAGTCCTACGCTTGTATTGGTATTTGGAGTTGTGCTTGGCGTTTCCAGTGGGCTCATCCGCATCTTGGGAACCGTGGTCTGGGCGATGTACTTCGGACGGCGCCACCTCGGTCGCATCACCGGTTTCACCACAATGATTACAATTACCGGCTCTGCTCTAGGACCGATGCCATTGGGGATTGGTCGAGACCTATTGGGGAGCTATAATTTTGCATTGCTAATTTCGGCGTTCATTCCGCTCCTACTAGGAATTGTTGGTTTCTTTATTGAGGACCCTGCACGCCTAGGACAAAAACTGCAAGAACGCAAGCAAGAAATACACGAGTGAACGGAGTGAACCCCTTTTCCTTTATGCATTTACCTTCTAGCTAGTAAGTCGATTTTCTAAGATCACCCTATCGTAACATATCGCTCTTGGAATCTAATACAATTCAAGCATAAACGCTGCAATAATTTCAATATGAAGGGAGAAACCTGTATGTCAACAAAGACCTCAGACAGAGTCAAAATTGTTGTCCCTGGCGACAACCCACCGCAGATACAAGGTTCACCGCATCTGAAGCGGTTGGAGCCTTACGCCGATGTCACCTTACACACCGATCGGCCCGAATCGCTTGAGGAGCAGATTAACCGTGCAAAAGACGCAGATATTATCATGAACACGCGTGGCATTGTGACATGGTACGCCGAAGCCTTGCACCAAGTCCCGAAACTACGCATGATTGCTACATGCTCAATCGGTACGGACATGCTCGATTTAGATGCAGCAAGAGAACTTGGAATTGTAATCTCCAATCAACCTGGCCGGACAGCTCCCGTTGTTGCTGAACATGGATTCGGACTGATGTTCGCCGCAGCTAAACGGGCTGCGTTTATGACAACAGCAGTTAAAGCTGGGGGTTGGCCCCGAATGGATAACATTTATCTGCAAGGGAAAACGTTAGGGATTATCGGTACAGGGCACATCGGAGCAGAGATGGCAAGGCTTGGTCGAGCCATTGGGATGAACGTGATTGCATGGACTTTCAATCCCTCGCCGGAACGGGCAGCACAACTCGGAGTCCAGTATGTTGAGTTGGATGAGTTGTTGCAAACGGCGGATGTCGTCAGTGTCCATGTCAAGCTAACCGATGACAGCCGGGAAATGATCGGGAAGCGGGAGCTTGAACTAATGAGGTCTAACGCTTTACTGATTAACGTCGCGCGTGGCGATATAGTGGATACGCACGCGCTCGTGCAAGCACTGAATTCTGGGTATCTTGGGGGTGCCGCAACTGATGTCTATGACGAAGAACCGCCGCGGGCAGATCACCCACTCCTTGCTTGTGAACAGGTTATCCTTTCGCCCCACTGCGCGGACATGACACCAGAAGGAGTTGACTTGCTTAACGAAGGGGTGGTCGATAACGTCATCGCTTTCTTGGAGGGCAAACCGCAAAACGTAGTGCCGTGATGCGTAAAGTAGGGCTATTTATAGTGAATTAGAGAAATAGGTAGACATTCACCAATAACCCCGACCCTAGCGAAGTTTCCAAAGTCCTCCTGAACCCCTCTGAACCCCCCATGATAAGGGGGGATGGCAAGGAGGGCGGTTTCTTGCCCCCCTGGACAGGGGGGTTGAGGGGAAAGACAAGGGAGAAGATCCCCTAACCCCTGCCCCCTTATCAGGAGGAGTCCCCTTGTCAGGGGAGTTGGGGGATTAATTATCAAGTCCCCCTGATAAGGGGGATTTAGGGGGTTGGCTGTGCATTGGGAGTATCTAATTAATTCTAAAATCCACCATAGTTTGCCGTTTTTTGACCGATTTTGGCGGGTAGATGGAAGATTGTTCCCTACATCGTAGGTGGGGCATCTTGCCCCGCCCGAAGAATTAAATGACCCCAATGCGTAAAACGCAATTACCTGACTCCCGTCAAGTTCCAGTAATTTATGCTAATAGGATAGGAGTATTACGATGACGACCTCTGAACTCCACGAAACCATCAGCCGGGGCGAAGACTCCAAAACACAGCTCAAACGCCAATTCAACAGCATTGATGCGTTAGCTACAGAGCTCGCGGCGATGCTTAATTCGGAGGGCGGGCTGCTCATCGTTGGTGTGTCAGATTCAGGAGAGATTTGCGGCGTTACAGACATTCGCCAACTCAACCAATGGATTTCAAACGCCTGCTCTCAAAAGATCGAGCCCCCTGTAAGCGTAATGACGGAAAATCTGAGCATCGGTGATAAATTGGTCGTTGTCATCAGCGTTCCATTGGGCACCGACAAGCCTTATGCTGTCAATAAAACGGCGTTTTGGGTGAAAGTGGGTGCTGATAAACGCCGGGCAACACGGGAAGAACTCCGACGGTTGATGCAGGCATCAGGCACATTGTATGCCGATGAGATGCCACTTGCTCATACGAGCTGGGATGAATTGGATCTGTTGCGGTTTAGAGATTTCTACAAGCAGCAATACAATCAGGACATTGACCAGCTTAACGCCTTTACCGAGTGCAGCCTATCAAATCTAAAACTCCTCAAATCACCACATCTGACGTTAGCAGGACTTCTCCTTTTTGGCAAAGAGCCACAACGGATTCGACCACCGTTGATGGTCAAAGCGGTCGCCTTTATCGGCAACCGCTTGGAGGGGACAAAATATTTGGACAGCGAGGACATCGGATCAACATTAGCCGAGCAGTTCAAAGGAACGATGGGATTTCTCAAGCGCAATCTACGAAAGCAACAAAACGGCCAGAATTTTAACTTTCCCGGCATACTGGAAATTCCCGAAATTGCTTTGGAAGAAGCAGTCGTCAACGCTCTTGTTCACCGGGGCTACCTGATCAGCAGTAGCATCCGCGTTTTCATCTTCGATAATCGTGTTGAAATCATCAGTCCCGGCAAGCTGCCTAATACAGCGACGGTCGAGTCGATCCGAGCAGGAATACAGATTGTGAGGAATCCGGTGTTGATCTCATTTGTCCCGAAGATAGGAATTCCTTATCGTGGTCTAGGTTCTGGAGTTCCCCGAATGATTGAGGAGTGTCACAAAGCCAATCTCCCAAAACCTAAATTCATTGAAGATAAAGTTGCTGAGACATTTACAGTTGTTTTTGATAGACGACCAAGTGCCTATTAAGAAACAAATTTTGTATTTCTAATTAAAGCACCGAAAAATGAATCAACAGATCAGAGATAAACTATCAAACCTGCCTACCGGTCCCGGCGTCTACCTGATGAAAGATGCAGCGGAAAAAGTGCTGTACGTTGGCAAGGCAGCCTCCTTGCGCCAACGGGTCAGATCATATTTCCAAAACGCCGCGACTCCACATGCCCTGACTAAGCCGATGCTGCGATATGTCCACGATATCGCAGCCATCCTTACTTCCAGTGATGTTGAGGCGTTAATCCTTGAAAACATCCTTATTAAAGAACATCAGCCGCGCTACAACATTAGACTCAAGGACGACAAACGTTACCCGTACCTGAAAGTGACGGTCAACGAACCCTTTCCGGGGCTTTACATCACCCGTCAAAAAGAGAATGATGGGGCGAAGTATTTTGGTCCCTTCGTCCATGCGCGTGCAACGCGACAGACCATCAAACAACTGACCAAGGTGTTCCCTATCCGCACCTGTAATCTGGAACTGAAGGCATCGGAAAATCCACATCGTGTTTGCTTGGACTACCACATCCAACGCTGTCCTGGTCCGTGTGCGAATCTCACCAGCGTTCAGGATTACGATCAGATTGTGAAGAACGTCCGCCGATTTCTGAGTGGAGATACAGCAACAGTCCTAAAGGATCTAAGCGCAAAGATGCAAACAGCTGCATCCGCACTCGATTTTGAAAGCGCGGCGAAATATCGAGACCAGATCGACAATGTCAAAGAGGCGATTGCCAAACAGAACCTCGATAATCCGTCGGTGGAAAATGAGGATGTGATCGGCGTGGCCCAAGCGGGAGATGAAGCGTGTGTGCAAGTGCTGATGATACGTGGTGGGAAGCTAATAGAGCGTGAACACTACTTCCTCAGAAACTCGTCAGATTCCACGGTCGAGGTGCTGACCGCGTTTGTTCAACAATACTATCAAGACGCCTCATTCATTCCGAAAACCATCCTACTACCTGACGACATTGAGATGCCGGAAGCCATCCAGCGCTGGTTGTCTGAGAAGCGTGATAGTCAGGTAACGCTGTATATTCCACAAAGAGGGCGCAAACGCCAGTTGGTAGAGATGGCCGCGAAGAACGCGAACCTCATCCTTGAACAGAAGGAACAGCACGTCGTCTTCAAAGCCGGTGATAACCCCGCTCTTATTGAGCTGCAGGAGCTGTTGAACCTACCTCAGCCGCCAGCCCGAATCGAAGGGTTTGATATCTCCAATCTGGGAGATCGATTTCCTGTTGCCTCAATGGTGGTGATGGAAGATGCAGAACCCGCAAAATCTGAGTATCGACGTTTCAAGATTCGCACAGTTGAAGGACAGAACGACTATGCAATGATGCAGGAGGTTGTCACCCGTCGGTTTCGTCGAGCTATTGAGGAGAATCGTTTCCCTGATCTGATTTTGATTGATGGCGGCAAGGGACAATTGAATGCTGCGCACGAGATGCTGGAAACCCTCAATTTAAGCCATCTTCCGATTATTGGACTTGCCAAGCGATTTGAGCATATCTTTCTCCCCGGCAGATCAGATCCAATCGTGCTCCGACGTGACAATCCGACGCTTCACCTCATTCAGCGGCTGCGCGACGAAGCCCATCGATTCGCTCTCGCTTATCACCAAAAACGTCGCAGCCGAGCACTCAGCCATTCAATTCTTGATGAGATCCCAAATGTTGGTGTCAAGCGAAAACAGGCATTGCTTCAACATTTTGGGGCGATCGAAAAGATTCGCCGAGCCAGTCTTGATGACCTCCTTGCCATAAAGGGGATACCACACAACGTTGCAGCAACTATTCACAAACACTTGAGGGAACGGGAGGCTCAAACTACAGGTTAATTACTGCCATTACAGAACAACACTAGGCAATTTGCCTCTATAATCTATTAACAGGTACAAAAATTGCTCCTATATGAGGTGTGTCCTTAACTTGATTGGAAGGATTGGCATCAATCAGGGACAGACGCTCACCTTGGACTTATTATATTTTCCACTGCCGCACTGAGATGGGCAATCGAAGTGTACCGAGTCGTGCATCTGTTATCAGATTCAGAGGCAGAAAAGGCGTGATGTGGACAGATAAAGTGAAAGGAAAATCGAAATGAAAGAAAGAAATCTGAAAATCTTCGGGATACTGACAACTCTCGTTGTCGTCCTAGTACTACACATCAAACTGTTCCAATTTAGTGAGATTGGCCAACATGGTGCCTGGCAGTCGTTGGTCTGCCTCGGACGCGTGACAAAGGTGGATACGACCGAAGATGTCGACCAGATTATAACCTTCCGTATTATTTCCGGAAAATTTCGAGGGGAGACCGTTCAGGTCAACAACATCTGGATGGGACGCGCATTCGGGGATCGGGTGATACGCAAAAAAGATGTGCTTTTTCTTGAAATGCCTCTCAGGCACCAAGCTAAAACCACCTTGAGCGATATACGTGGCGATGTGCGAATGCTCGAATATTTCCGAACACCTTTTCTGCTCTATCTTGCGGGAGTGTTGGGCATCCTAATAATTATGGTTGCCGGTATGAAGGGGATACGCGCAATATTGACGCTGTTCGTCACTGGTTTTGGTATTCTATACATTCTGGTCCCCTTAACGCTCAAAGGCTTTAATCCGATCGCGGTTGCTCTGTTCGTTGCTGCTTTGCTGACTCTTACTACCTTTGTGCTGATTGCTGGTTTCAGCTTTAAGGTGATTTCCGGGGTGCTAGGGACGCTCGGAGGATTAGTTGCCGTTGGGGTGCTGTCTGTCATCAGCCAAAAGGCGATGCTTTTGACCGGATTGGCGCAAGAATTTGGGTTTCTTGAACTGGGTATTGCCCTCTGGCGAACACCAGAGTCGCACTATTGGGATTTTAAGGGCATCCTTGCAGCAGGGATGATTCTAGGGGCCGTCGGTGCCATGATGGATGTGGGGATGTCCATCTCCTCCTCTGTTTATGAAGTCAAACAGGTCAACCCAAACATCACCGTGCGACAAGCGATTCGCGCGGGGTTGAATGTGGGGAGGGACATCATGGGAACTATGGCGGATACCCTCATCTTCGCCTATTTGGGCGCGTACATGATCACGATGTTACTCCCCCGTATTGAGTTTCCCGAAGTCGGTTACCTTTACCCATTCCTTCGTTTAGCGAACGATGAAGTCACGGCGGTTGCTATCATACAAGCAATCGTCGGAACTATCGGATTGGTCTTGACTGTTCCAATCGCTGCAGTCATCGCCGGGACCCTAACCAAGTATCGGAAAATAGATCCATCGGAGATTGATGAGGACTTGCCATCGGAGGAGGAGCTTGAAGAACTTTTCCGCACCGACGATCCGAAAAGCAAAGCGCGCTTGGCAGTGCCGATAGCACTGATTGTCGTACTCGTGGGCACACAATACTTTTACAATCGAATCAACCATTCGTCAGCTGTAATTGCCGAATATCATGATGCAGATGGTAATCTCACCTCTAGATCTGAGTATGCCAAAGGTAGGGTGATTAGCCTTCTCGAATCGAATGCACCCCTTCTGTTCAGCGTGGACGCAACAGAAAAAAGCAATTTGGAACGGCGACAGGTTTCTGAAGACTTACGGCAAGCTTTTGAGAACCAAAACCTGCCGTTATCCCACAACCTCACTGTTTCAATGCACGAATGGAGGGATACCAAATGGCTCATTAGAGATGAGAGGAACGAGGTCATGTTTTCTGTTGGCGAAGTGGAGGGTAAACTCAACGTTTATGACGCAACAACAGAACATCACATCCTGAAAGTCGAAATGCTATCAGGGCTCTACGAAGGGCAGACGATTATCCTTCGGAATATTCTCAACCATAAAGTGGATCTATTGAGTATCCCCGCCGAACCCGGTGATGTTGTCTTATGCCGCATCGGAGGGACACCAGATCAGGTGAGTCTGGTCAATCTCGTTCAAGAGTATGGTCGAGATCGATTCCTGATTTGGATGTTTGGATTGATGCTGGTAGTGATCATTATTGTGGGACGAAACGAGGGGATACGGACTGCCTGCGCGATGATCGGTTCAGGGCTAATCCTCTATTTCTTCATGATCCCGCTGATTTCACGCGGTGAAAATGCTGTCCTGATTGTCACCCTGACCTCTGGCATGATTGCGTTCCTGTCCCTCGTATTTGTGATCGGTCCAAGTCGCAAAACCTTTTCAGCCGTGCTCGGCACTATGGGTGGCATTCTTGCCGCCGGATTGATTGTCATGTTTGCCCAAAACTATCTCCATTTTTCCGGGTTGGAACAGGCAGTCTCAGCAGACATCATAGAAGCCACTCGCACACCGCCTTTCGATTTTCGGCAGGTACTGCTCGCTGGGATGTTAATGGGGGTGCTCGGCGTAGCGGTCGATGGCGCTATTGAAGTTGCTTCCTCAATGGAAGAGATTCGCCGGGCAAATCCGAACATGCCTACTTGGAGATTAATTGCATCTGGAATGAATGTCGGCACCGATATCCTTGGAACCATGGTCAATACATTGGTGTTCGCTTATCTGGGTGTGGAGTTACTGTTTATCATCGCGGTCGCAGCACCCAATCTTGACCTCTTCCGATCGCCTACGGTGGAGCTGCTGAGCGTCGGGATTGCGTCCTCCGAAATAGTGCGCCTACTCGCTGGCACACTTGGGCTTGTGCTAACCATTCCGATGACCGCCACAATCTCAGCCCTTTGGAATCGGCGCAGAGCGTAAAACCGGATCACATTTTCCCGTAGAACGATTGGATACTCACAATCGGATCAGTACTCAACGCGCGGACGGATGACCGTTTCCCCGTCTTCTTCAAGCAGCGGACGATTGTAGATATAAGGTGGCTCCAAGAGCGCGCGCTGCGCTTCAGTTAGCTCATCAGCCCATTCGGGGAAGGTCACATCGTAGTAGCCGCCGGCGTAGTGTAGGTACTTCGGCGAATAACGGACTAACAACGAACGGCGTTCGCGCTCCTGATTCTTCCAAGGGAGTGTCCCGTGAATTGTTGCCTCGTTGAAGATAATCATATCGCCTGCTTTCGCGGGGACATTATAAACAATCTCCTCATTGGCTTCCCACTCCCGGATTTCCTTTGGACAGGGAAAGTTTGCCTTGTGACTTCCCGGAACGACACAGAGCCCCCCATCGCCTTCCTCGACATCCGCAAGTTGATACTGAAGCACCACCATCCCGCAGCGCATCTGCCCGTTGGTGTAGATGTAGTATGCTGCCCCAAAAAAGTGGTGGTTAGTCGCACCGTGAAGGACCAAGCCCTCAGTGCCAGGATCAGAGGTCAAGATAAAGGGGGAGTGATCTAACCGCCAGCCTCTACCGTGGATCGCGTCTAGATAGGGAATCGCATTCTTGTGGACGATAATTTCTCGAAATGGCTGGCACCACGGCTTAGACCATGACAACATGCCGGTAAACATGCCGCGCTTGTGTGTGCCGGCAAGTGTTTTAGAGTCGCCGACAGCCGAGTTGTCATCTTCGACCTGTTTATCGCGATTCGCATCAACAGCGGCGTTAAGTGCATCTACCTCTTCTGCTGTCAGGACATCTTTCACCACAAGAAAACCTTGTAGGTCAAATAAAAATTTCTCGCGTTCGTTCATCTGTTTTCCTTTCAGTACCGAGCCTAGCTGAGACTTGAGTTAAGTAATGACGGGTGTTTTTTCCCTGTCGTCATCATACTAAAAAGTGCCGGGCCTGTCAAATCCTTTTTTGGAGTACGTTGGAAAGGCGTTGACTTACCTGCTAATCCAATGTAAAATGAGACGATGGATTATCCATTAATCGAGGTCTGCTTACTTTCAAAAAGCGGGATTATCCCGTTTCACTATAAAGGAGCATAGAGATGAGTAACGATACAATTCGTGTGGGTGTTGTCGGTGCTGGCGCAAACACAACAACACACCATATTCCAAAACTCCAAGCGATTGACGGCGTCGAAGTTATTAGTGTCTGCAACCGCAGCCGCGAATCTTCTGAACGGGTCGCCCAGCAATTCGGTATCCCGACAACCTACGAAAACTGGCAGGAATTGGTTGCCGCCTCGGATACCAATGCAATTGTTATCGGTACCTGGCCCTACATGCACTGCCGTCTGACATTAGCAGCGTTAGCAGCGAACAAGCATGTGATGTGTGAGGCGCGGATGGCGATGAACGCGCAAGAAGCACATGCGATGCGCAATGCCTCCCGTGAAAATACGCATCTAATCGCACAAATCGTCCCTTCACCGTTCTCCCTGCGTGTGGACAACACTATCAAGCGCCTCATCGGTGACGGTTATATCGGCGATGTCTTGGCGGTCGAAGTCCGTGCCGGCGGCACCTTCTTGGACTCTGACGCACCTATGCACTGGCGCGATGATTTCAACTTAAGCGGCTTCAATATCATGAGTATGGGTATCTGGTACGAGGCGTTGTTGCGTTGGGTCGGCGAGGCAACAGAAGTCGTGGCAATGGGAAAAACCTATGTCAGGATGCGCAAAGATGCAGATGGTGTCATGCGCCCTACTCGGATTCCGCAGCATATTGATATCGTGGGGGACATGGCGTGTGGCGCACAGCTGCACATACAGGTTTCCACTGTCGCCGGGTTGGTCGATGGGCCCGAAGCGTTCATCTTTGGCAGTACAGGCACCCTACGGTTTGCCAATAACAATCTCTATGGTGGACAGCAGGGCGACAACGCACTTGCCGAAATCCCCATCCCTGCTGAAGAGGAAGGTGGTTGGCGAGTGGAGGAGGAATTTGTCAGTGCGATTCGTGGGAATGAGGTCATCACCCATACGAACTTCGAAGCTGGTGTGAAGTATATGGAGTTCACCGAAGCCGTTACGCGCAGCATGACAACCGGTAAAACGATTCCGCTGCCGCTGTAGCCTGAAGTCGAGAAAAAGCAATCGGTTCGTATATTTCTGCCGTGAGGCATCAAGCAATACAATCTTCGGAAAGGGGAAACCGATGAATATCGTTACAACCGATTGGCGCGCACTTTCGCCGCCCGAACAGATTCGGCACCTTGAAGTCGAAGGCTATGTGGTGCTCCCTGATGCGCTTACGCCGGAGCAACTTGAGCAACTACGAGTGGAGACCGCTCGTCTCCCTACCGAGCACAGCAGCTACCATGACCGGCAGGGCAACGCTACCTGTCAACCCCAATGGCATGGACGCGCCTTGGGTGAACTCATTGCTAACCCGCCGGTCATTGAATTTCTGGAGCGTGTGATTGGACCGGACATCATCTTCTTCAGCGGCGGCTATCGATACTATGAGCCCGGTGCTATTGGCGTCGCTATGCACACCGACGGTTATCCTTACGGTTCCGCTCTTGGGGGCTACCTCTGGACAGCCCCGGTGATCGTCCGGGTCTCCTACTATCTGGATGACCTCACACCGGAGAACGGTCCCTTCCGTCTCCTTCCGCGTTCACACCTCTGTCTTCACCCCGACGCGCAACCTTATATCCGATACGACGCACACCCCGAGGAAGTTGCGCTCCCGGCGAAGGCGGGAGATGCGGTGCTCTTTGGGCCCCGTATCTTCCACGGTGCCCATTCCTACAAAGGGACAAGCGGGATACGTCGGGTGCTGCTCTATGGCTATCGACCTGCGTGGGCATCGCCTATTCAACCGGTGGACGAATGGGAGCCGGAGGATTTGGCGAAAGCCCCCGAAGTCGCCCGTCGGTTTCTCCAACCACTTAACACCAAAGGTTGGAATTGGGAGCTCGACCATCGTCCGGAGGACATGTTTGAGCGAGAGGGTGTCGGCATAAACCCAAGCCGTTGGGGTGCAGAGGACTGATCGTTGATGCGTCCTTGTGTCAAATCTGCTGAGGGAACGGAGGAGTGTATGGAATCCTTTCGGTCTGAGTACCTGATGGTGAGTTGGGTGAGAAACGTCCATCGCCCAACTCAACCTATATCGCGGCAGAGATTTATAATACTTGCTTTAGTTGTAATTATAGGAATCACACAGTATGCATGCCTGCCAACAAGTACCCACAGACTGGCGGAAGAGCGGGCCCAAGAGGGAGACTATCAAGGTGCAGTTGATATGTACCAAACGGTGGTCCTCACAAAACCGGGAACCTCATCGGCTCGCAGGGCACAGTTAGCCATCGGTAAATTACATATTGATGAAATAAATCGACCAGAAGTAGGCGTGAGGTTGTATCAAGACCTAATTGCCGTCACGCCTGACAGTGAGGAAGCCGCAGAAGCGCACTATCGTTTGGGAATCTACTATTTCAAAGCGACGGATTATGAATCGGCGCAGAAATCTTTTGACATTATTGTCAACCAATTCCCGCATCTGGAACGCAGCCATAACGCACAGCTGATGCTTGCAAAGAGCCACGAGAGCGCAGAAAACTTTGAGAAAGCGATGGAAATTTACGACAATGTCGCAAATCGCCATCCGGATGCAAAACGTGCGGGCGGTGCACTCATCAGTAAAGCCCGAATACAGAAAAAGTTTCTAAGAGATGAAAGAGAAGCAAAGCGAACGTATCAATCTTTTGTCAAACGGTACGGCAGAATGGAGGGGGCTGAAGAAACAATTGAAGCGGCAAAACGGGAACTCCGATCGATGGGTGCGAGCATTCCAGAACCGGATCCGCCGCTCGCATCAAAGCATGAACGTCTGTTAGAAAAGCAAAAGTTGCGCCGCGAACGAGACCGTCCGAGGGGTGGGGTTGAGTTGAGTCCCACAATGGGTGATTCAGGTTTGGCTGCAGGCTTCGGCGTGAGCCCTCAAGAAATCATGAAAGCTGTTGGACCAATTCAGCTGGATGGACAGGGCACCTATTTCGATGCTATGCTGATGATTGCCAACGCCGTGTTCCAGAGTGAGAATTATCGCGATGCCGGAGCATTGTACCACCGGGGCATTGAACTCACAGAGCGGGCTGAGTCAGAGGTAGACCCGTATCACTATTTGCGTTTATCCGTTTGTTATCGAAAGATCGGGCTGCATCAGCGGGCGCGTGAAGTGTTGAAAGAGGCACTGAAAAAAGACAAAAGGATACTTAATTCCATCATCACTTCGGGTGCTACCCAATATATCAACGGAGAGTATACAAAAGCGATTGAAACCTATAGCTCTGTCCTAGAACTGAGTCCTGCCAAAACGCCGGAGCTTTACTGGAGACTTGGGTTGGTTTGCCAGAAAATGGGGGAGGTAGAAAGGGGGCGAGAATACTTTGAACGTGCTATCGCCGCTGACACGGACTACACCGATGCACTTCAAAGCCTTGCTGAAGTACTTTACTACTGGCTGAACGATACGGTGAGTGCGAAAATCTTCCAAGACCTTGTTGACGCACAAAACAACAAATTCTTCTCCGTTGTAACCACCTACGCCGGCGAGAAAACACTGGGGGATATCTGTTACAAGTATGGCAACTACCCGCGCGCAAAATCGAAATACGAGGCCGCCGCACGTATCGCTCAGCGCGAGCAAAAAGGGGCTACAAGCCAATTCAAAGAGCGGTTGCTCAATAACCAGAGCATCTACGCAATGGTTCATGCTGCGATGGCTGCCTACAAAAGTGGGACGGAAGATAACGCACAAACGATGATAGAAACGCTTACCGCTGAATATCCCGAACACTCCCTGATACTATACGGACAGGCGCAACTTGCTATGCTCAAAGGGGAGGTGGAGGTCGCGCTTGCCGCCTTTAAAGGGGCCATAGAGAAAGACCCCTATTCGGATGTCGTCCCTCTTGCCCTCGGCGAATACTACCTAGCACAAGGATTTGGGGATGAGGCAGTGGTGTTATGGGAAGAGTTCATCGAAGCCAACCCGAGTCCGAATCGGCATTATCGTGTGCTGCGTCGCCTCAAAGCCGCAAAGGCTCAGATGGAGGTTGACTCACCTAAGCTTATTCCTTAAGAATCATGTGTAATACGTAAGATCTTTTCTTTACGAATCACGTATTACGCATTACAAACGCATATCCTCTGGCAGACGACACATCTCCGCCATCGGTCCGAAAATTCCGGTGACATCTGTTCGATATACATTACCGCTAAGAATATCAACGATTCCTTGCTGACACTCCGGAAAGCGCTTCAAAAAGCTTGCGAAACTGAAATCTTTCGTATAAAAGGCATATACCAATTTACGAATCGCTTCCATTCCCGCCACAAACTCAGTGCCAAAACGTCCCAACCGGGCTGCTGAGAAATCCTCTTTTTCTAACGCCTCATTGATAGCATCTGCTGCCATCTCACCGGACTTCAACGCCAGAAATAGCCCAGAGGAATAGACGGGATCCAGAAATCCGAAAGCATCTCCCACTAACACCCACCCATCTCCTGCGATGCTGTTGGCGCGGTATGAGAAGTCCTTTGTAACCTTGACCGGGAACAGCTGCTTGGCATCCACGAGGCGGGGCTGCAGGGCAGGACACTTAGTGAGTTCTTCATCAAAAATGGTTTGGTGAGAAAGGGTTCCATCACTCCCCCTTCGGTCTTGCAGAAGATATCCCAAATCACCCACAACCCCCACACTCACACGATCGTAGGGGAGCGGAATATACCAAAACCACGAATCCTTGTTCTCGGTATGGAGAATTAACGTCGCGCCTTCATCAATTCCTTCGTCCCGACTCCCGCTCTCAAAATGGGTGAAGATCGACGCTTTTTTTAGTTTCGCTTCCGTTGTGTTTATCTTTAACTTCCGCGAAATCAAGGCACTCTGACCTGTGGAATCCACAACTACCTTTGCTGAGAATTCTTCCATCCTTCCGTCCGCGAGTCTTGCTCGCACACCAACAGCCTTTTCTCCGTCAAATAACACCTCATGCACACTGACACCGCGTTCGACTTCTGCCCGTTTCTCCTGAGCGTTTTCGAGCAGCATCTGATCAAACTCGCTGCGTAACACCTGCCAAGTCATGGACGATTCGTGGGGATCGTTTCGGTAAAAGTAGAAGGGCGCAGACGCTTTACCAGAACCGGAATAAAATTGGACACTATACTTTTTAGGAAAGTGGCTATTTTTCAGTTTCTCTAGAACACCCAATCGCTTAAATGTCCAGTAGGTTGCCGGCATCAGCGATTCGCCTATTTTGAATTCGGGGTGTTTATCACGTTCCAAAAGCAGCACTCGGTGTCCTTTTTCTGCTACCAATGCCGCCGTAGTGCTTCCCCCGGGCCCACCACCTATGACGATTACGTCGTAACTCCCATTTTGAATTATGTCTGTTTTTTTCATACTTTCAATAGTTGTCATATCCTAACCCAAATCGGCAGCTAAGCAACGCGAAATGGAAGTCATATCATTTCTCTGATGGCTGTGTTCCATTTTCCTTGTTCTGACCATTTAAACGCCACTCCTCAGATTGCTGCTCTAGTCTACCGTAATCTTCTGGATTCTGAATATCAATGATATGTGGCGTGATAATGATGACAACCTCGGAGTTTTCTGCTACGGTCTCGGTCTTTTTGAAGAGGCCACCGATAAAGGGAATATCTCCAAGAAGCGGCACCTTGCTCTCGATTGTCTGGCGTTTCTCCTTAATCATACCGCCCACCACAATCTGTTGTCCATCTTCTACATCAATGAAGGCGCTAATTGAACTGTCCTCGGTGATAGGCGCGTTGAAGTCGGTAAACTCGACAAAATTGCTCAAGGTGATCTGGGAGATGTCTAAGCCGATAGTGCGCCTGGCGCTATCCTTCGTTTGCGATTTTGCGATATGCGGTGTAATCGTGATAGTGACACCGACCGGCGGATCAATGAAGTCATAGTTAAACAGCGGCTGCGTCAGATTATCAGCTAGACTTGTAACATCTGCGCTTTGCAGAAACGGGACGCGTCTGCCAGAACTCCATTCTGCTTCTCGGTTATCGCGTGTGAGCAGCGCCGGCGTCGATATGGTCTGCACCTTGTTTTCGCGTATCAGCGTGTGGAGCAACGCCATATATTCCTTTGTCGCCAAGTTGATGTTAAAGCCACTGATTTCCTGACCCAATCCAAGTTCCGCTCCAAATTCTCCGACGAGTGGGTTGCCATTCCGAACTTCTGCGCCAAACAAACCACGTTCTCGCGCCGTCAACTCCACGCCGAGTTTTGTGCTTTCATCGAGGGTCACTTCGAGGATCTGTATATCAATCCAAACCTGTCCCCGCACAAAGTCAAGTTCGCGGATCATGGCTTCTACCTGCGCCATGTATCGTTGTGCGGTCGTCACGAGCACCGAATTGGTCTGATTATCCGCTTCCACTTGCACCTGACCGCGCAGTGAATTGATGTCATTCTGCTCAAGCGTTCCTCCGCGTGCGATGAAACGCCCAAAGTCGAATCCACGGTCGCCTCCTCCATTTTCACCCCACACATCTTCTAGCAAATCTTCAGTATCCTCAGCATTTGCGTATTCAAGGCGGATCAGCTTGGTGACTTCTCGCTGTCCTTCAGGGGTCGGTGTGTCGAGCTCTTCGACGAATTGTGTAATGAGTGTGAAATTCCGTTGCGTCGCAGTGGAGATGATTACAGCGTTGAGTGTCGGATAAGCCTCGGCAGTCACACTTCCGGCGAGGGATCCCTGGTTCTGATTGCGCGCCCGTCCGGGGACAAAAAAGAAGAAACCGCCGCTCCTATTGTTTGAGCCTTGATAGACATTGTTGATAATATTGGCGACATTTTCCGCGTCCGCATATTTCATTTTATAAACACGAGTTCCCCACTCCTGATCGGGCATATTGACATCGAGACGCTTAATCAAGCCGTCAATTGTCTCAAAGTTTTGGGACGCAGTCGAGACCAGAAGGGCGTTCAAGCGGGGATCTGGCACAAGGTGAACGTCCCCTTGGACACCAAATCCACCGGCACTCTCTCCCCGCTGTTCTTCCCGACGACGCCACCACCACGGTAGGTCTTCATCCCGACCGGAATCACCCCCTTCAAAGAGATCTCGTAGGCTGTCAGATAGGCTTTGCGCTTCGGCGAATTGCAAGAAGTAGATTCGGATTTCCTCTTGCGGATCGGCTTGGTCCAGTTGTGTGATGATCTTTTCGATAATGGCGAAGTTTCGTGGATCGGAGGAAACGAGGACAGCGTTCAAGCGATCGCTTGATGAGATATTCACGGTTCCGACAATGCTTTGATACTCTCCCTCATCTTCAGCTCGCCGTCGCATCAGATCTCGTCGCGTCCGTTCCCACTCACGCCGTTCCCACCATTCCGCACTTCTTCCAGGTCGCCTGCCGGCACTCACTCCCGTGATTAACTCTTCAAGTGTCTGCGCGATGTCTTGGGCGATTGCGTAGTTTAGCCGAAAAACCTTAATCTCCGTTTGAATGCTCGGCGCTGTGTCAAGTTGTTCAATTAGGTCTTTCAACACAACTAGGTTGGCTTCGGAGGCTTTGACAATCAACGAGTTTGAACTTTCGTCGGCGGCAACCTGGATGCGTCCACGAATCATGTCGATCCCCCCACCTTCCTCTCTGGCGCGCTCCATCATCTCCTTCATCTCTTCAGGCTCGTTTGTTGAACCCATTTTTCGCAGGAGGTTCGCAACCTCGCCTTCCTGCTGGAAAACATTGTTCAAGGTTTGGGCGAGCGACGCCGCCGTCGCGTTTTGCAGAGGAATGATTTCCACTTTGAGCGGGGTTTCCGGTGCCTCATCCGCAACCTGTAAAATGGTTGCAATTCGATGGATATTGGAGGAAACATCGGTAATGATCAACGAGTTGCTGTTTCCGTCCGCGAAAATATTCGCTGCTTTGCTCAACAACGGCTTGAGACTATTCACCAACTCCGAGGCAACGGCACTGTTCAATTGAATTATATATGTCTGGATTTCATCGGTTTGATCAATCAGATTTGGGTCTGCCACAATTCGTTTCACAGGCACTTTCATCTTGACAGCCTTCTCGAATGTCGTAATCAGTAAGGTGTTATTTGTCCGAATCATGGTCAGGTCATATTGAGCGAGGACCGTTTTAATTTCTTCAAGCGTTTCGTCAATTGTTGCGTTCTTGAGGTTGGTCAGTGCAAATTTCTTTTCTTTGATGTCATTTTCGGAGGCAATAATCGTCAGGTTCGTCTCTGCGCTGATGAACTTGATCAAGCTCTGCAAGTTTCCGCTTGGGAAGTCAAAATTAAATCGAATTGCTGTGCCAGCCTCGTCACGCTCCGCGACCTCCATTCCTCGCTGATCGTCTTCCTGTGCCAACACTGACGTGGTAAACGCCCCGGTAATGCACCCAACGGCTATCAATAATATGAGGAAGATAAGCAGGGATAACCCTTGTGGTTGCCCATGTTGGGTAGGCACAAGACCTGCTGTTTCTTGATGCCCACAATCTGATTGGATACCTACCTTAGCCAACATTCTGGTCAGGCATTTGTAACATCTAAGTTGTTGAAAACACATTATCCCTACTCCTAGACTGAGTTGAGTTTTGAGGTAAAACCGAATCGTCTCTTTTTTCTGTTTAGCTTCAGAGAACTCTTGCAATCATCGAGAGATTCGCACTGATAGTCGTTTCCTTCTTGTCCGCTATAGTGATTTGCAAATCTCTGACCTGTAACCATTTCGAGCTTGATTCGATGACGTGAATTAACCGGACAATTCGCTCAATGTTGTTACTGAAGCGCATATCAATGATGTAAGTCTCCGGCTGATGGGTAGAAGGAACTGTGGCTAGCCAGCTTTCAAGTTGATCCTCCTGTCCCAAAATCTCATCGACGTACTCGGTGAGCGCACGGATCTGCTGATCATAATCCAGTGGCTTCTCCATCTCTCCCGCACTATACTTCTCTCTTGATTCATAGCGGTTAATTAACATCTCGAATTTTGACAGCAGTGCACTGTTAGGCTTGAACTTAATAGCAGTCGTTTGCCTATTGCCACCAATCCCCAAAAATCCACCCCCTGCTTCATCAGTTTCTAGGACGATTTGAGCCTCAAGAAATCCTTTCCTGGATTCTAGCACTCCAGCCAACTGTTTTTTCAGGTTTGCTTGAATAAACTGTAGCAGCTCTATTCGCAAGGTTAAGGGAATGACTTCTGGTAACGATACGAATTGACGGCTACCTTCCCGCTGAACGGGTTTCGCGGTTGATAGCGTATCCTGTAGGGGCACCCCTTCTGGCTGCCCATATTTAGCTGCCTCTACAGTATCAGTCTCGGCTGACTGATTTTTAGATTTGGTTTCTACTGCCTCCTCTTTATTCTTATCCTTTACATTCTTATCCTCTACGTCATCTTTCCCCCACCAGGCATCGAACATTGTCTCCATCATCTCTTCTTCAGTTTCGATTTGATTCTGTTCTTCCTTTTCCGCTGTGGTATCCTGCTGCAATTGCAACTGCTGGAGTTCGTTCGCTAGCTCACCTAAGTAAAGATAATATACTAGATTTTTCTTCGTTTGCAGCGGGAGTTTTTCAGATCTCGCTCCCGGCATTGATCTAATATTGAGCTGATAGTTGGGACGCAATCCCGCTCTTTTTGCAAGATCAGAAATTCGCCGCGAAATTACTGCCTGTGCTTGCTCCCCCTCGAAGATGGGTCCCCGTATCTCCTTTAACTGGTCTAAGCTGCCAAATTCGCCGTAATGTTTCTTATACGCGAGCAGTGAATCTGCTTTATTCTCAAGTGCGGGATGTAGTACCGCCAGCGCGGAGGCGCGATTGGCTCGGTTGAGGGCTTCTAAATCAACTCGATTTGTAATTTCTTCAAATAGAGAATTAGAGATAATCTGACCCTCTAAGCCGACTTGCTCTTGAATCTCCCGGTCAATTTGCTGTGTAACTTGAGCAAGTTGGACTAGGTTCTGCGCTGTTTGCAGTTTCTCTCGTTTCGTGGCGAGCTCATCGCCCGGGAAGCCTTGCCGAATTATAGGCTCGGTAAGGAAAATCAAGAGCACAAGGGCAACAGCAATAAGTAGAACGATTTCACGCCGTGTGAGTTTTCTCATTTGTCGACTTTCTTTTGTTCTAGAGCTTCTCTTTTTTGGTCGCTAATTTCGGATTTTCGAGACAGATTTTGATTGAAGTCACGGGTTTGGGCAAACTGCTGTATCGCATCTTCTGCCAGATTGCAGGTAATCTGCACTTGAAAAATTGGCTTCTTATCGCGTTCAATACTTGTGACCTGACCGGATTTGATACTCGCAAATACCCCCGATTGCGCCATCATGCTAATTGTCTGGCTCACGTCTTGGTGCGATTGGGCTTCAATGTTGAAAGTAATCTTTGCTTTTTCAGGGTCATCTAATCTACTGATGTTAAGTGTTGTCCAAGCGACCTTCGTACGGTCGGCAAACCGCACGCTCAGCTCACGCACTATATCGAGCGGAGAAACGCGGGGAGCTAAAAGGTTCACGATTGCTAGATCTTTGGTCAATGTCCTTTTGGCATTGGATTCGGCTAGGCTGATGTTTCTAATCGCTCCATCCAGTGTGAGAATTTTCGACTGATGGACTTTGCTCAGCGTCAGACCACCAAGTCCAAGCCCCACTAGTAGAACCAATCCAGCTGCGACAGCCATTAATGTCCGCTTCCGCTGTTGGGCTTGTGTCAGCTTGACCTTCTCTTCTGAGGGCAGGAGATCCAAGGAGATCCGCGAGGTCAACGCATTGATACCCAGTCCCAATGCGACAGCGAGTGTATCGCCGAAACTGTCAACAGCTTGGAAGTTAGAACGTTGTGTGTCCGCAACCGTCTGAAAGGCATCAAGTGGATCCCAAAACCGGGCTGGAACTTCCAATCGATCGGCTATATAGGCTGCTAGCCCGCGAATCCGTGCCCCACCACCACACAACCAGATTTCGCTGACAATTCTATCCTCATTGATATTGAGTTCTCGTTTTGCACCGTTGATGGATCGCCTCAACTCCGTAACAAGTCCCTCCGCCCATTCGTACGACGACGCATCGCCTTCAGACTGTCGATCTAGAGCAGCATTCACAATCTTTCGATTTTCGGCGAGCTCGAAATCTGCCCCCGTTTCGTGCTGATATAGCTGTGTTAAATGGTTTCCACCAATAGGAAAGCTCCGTGAAAACCGTAGGCTATCTCCATCCATCAAGCAGAGGTCCGTTCGCCCTGCGCCAATATCCACAACCATCGTCATTTCTGTTGATGCATCGTCTTTGCGATTTACTATCCCTGCCAACACACTCATCGCTAGCGTTGAAGGGATCACACTTGTGGGTGCAAGACCGAGTGGTTTCAGATAATCGATCTGTTGTTGTACCGTCTCACGCTTTGCAGCAATCAGTTCAACCGATAGCCCATCCTCTGAGCGGCGCGCGTCGTGATGATCGTAGATAGTACCTTCCACCCGGAAGGGGAGCTCCGTTTCTGCTTGCATAGCAACGAGGTTCGAGAGTTGGTCATCTGTTGCGGCTGCAGGCAGATTTATCAATCGACGTGATGTAACTGACAAGCGAGGAATTGACAGTGCCACTGAAGTGCCGCGTCCACCCATACGCCTCCAGAGACGCTCTAAGGTTTCGGATATGACGTCAGCCGAGATTGCTGCTGTCGGGTTTGTCTCGGAATACGCCTCTATCCCTGCGTTCAAAAGACGAATCCCTGACGCAGTTTGCTCTAGCTGTACCAATTTGATTGCGCTTGTCCCAATATCGATGGATACGATTTGGTTCTTTGCCATGTTTTCCCCTACGGTAGATCTAAGGTTTCGCTTGATAGATAACACTCAGCCTGTATGAGAGAACGCTGTAGCGGGTCTTCGTATACTTTACTTCGGTTTCGTGAGGCTTGCTCCACCTAGTTCTGCCGCCAATACTTCGTCACAATCTGATCCCCGGTACGATCAAGGACACCAACGCAGGAGGCGATAGTTTTACCAAGCCTATCGACACCGTCCACTTCGATGAGAAAACTCTGTGAGCGGTAGGTAACCAATTCAGCGATCTGGCGAAAGGTGTCCATATCAATTCCCTCCACATCGAGGAGTTGGCTGACATTCTCAAAAGGGTTTCCCTCAACCCCAGCTTCTGCCAATGCCTCAGCTTGCTGATTGTCCTCAGGCTCCGATTCACGACGACTGATAACTGCTTGGGCTTTGTCCGCGTCCATGCCCGGCAAAAGTTGTAGTATCTCTTGCGGTGCGGTGTTGATGTTGATGAAACCGCTGACTGCTGCCTCATCCATTGTAGTAATCTGATCTACAATGCTGCGAAACTCTTCCTCCGTTATCAGTTTTACATCTTTGAGCTGGTCGACGTTCTGAAAGTTGCCTTGACTGTTACGGTGGTCAATAATCCGATCGGCGATGCCCTCATCAATACCATCTAACGTCTGCAGCTGCTCGGCATCGGCAGTGTTGATGTTAACTATATCATCCTCTTCTTCATTGCTTTCCACACTGATTCGTTCGCGGATGTTGTTAAAAACTTGCTCTGTAACTGCCGGCACGTCAATCAGATCGCCAATAGCATCGAATTCACGTTCTTGGATTAATGCGTCTTTTTCTCCTTGGGAGAAGACGAGCTGATTGTTGTTCCCTCGAATCTGTGTCAACTGTTGTCCGTCCGCATTGTTAATATTAACGCGCGGATTGCCGTTGGCGTCGGTATTTTTGTCGATTGAATATACTGTTACCAGATCGACCAATCCGGGAACGCTCTGTTGGGGCCCAGCTGCATCCGCCGCTATCCCACTGCCTGCAGCCGCGATTGCATTAGAATCTGAAGCCATCCCTTGCCCATACAGAAGATCTGGTGTCATGCCTTGGACTCGCGCTAGGTCTCGCACAGTACGGTAGGGTCTTCCCTGTTCAATCGCTTGAACAAGCGGCTGTTCCGTTATTTCCACATCTTGATAGCCCATGAGATCTAATAATCCCTGAATCATGCTTGTATCTGCGGTGTTAACGTTGATCTTGGTGCCCTCGTCGGTGATTTTAGCCCGGTAAGTGAGAGGATTTGCAGCTGCAGTGCCATCTCCAATCTGCTCCTCTATCCCATCCGACCAATTTTCACCAAGAGAATCGTAAGGGGTTTCATCCGCACGTAGTATCACAACCGCTCGCTCAAACCCCGCCTTTGCAGCATAGTGGAACTTTGTTCGATCTGCGAAATTTGCCTGCGCTCGCTGCTCAAGACGAATTGAATACAGAAAGTGGGTTGCAAGGACAGAGAGAACTGTTAGCAGCCAAAGCGTCGAGATAAGAGAAAGTCCACGTTCGCATCTGTGCAAGGGCGCGGTGCGTAAACTGTTACTCAATTTACACCTGCTCGCTCTAAACTGTGGCGAAAATTTGTCTCTGAGATAAAATGGTGAATCTTTTCTTGCTCCCATGCTTCATATCCTTAACCTGGGCCACCAGCTGTACCTTCACCGGCCGTTTGTTCGCTGAAGTTCGCACTCATTGGCAGATAAACCATTGTCGATTGGGTTATGCTATTAGAGCCGGTGTTCTGCTGCTGCTGACCATTTTCACCTGCGACTGTTACCCAAACAACAACAGATTTCGGAATCATTTCGGTGTCATCCCATGACTCATACCACTCTTCGCCATCGTAATATCTCACATCGAAAGAGATAACCTGATCGATGATTGGGACAATATTGATATAGATTGGATTTCCCTCGTCATCCTCGGTGGGCAGCGTTTCGGATTCAAGCAACGGTTGGATAACGGTTTCTACCTCCAGAGCCGTTGTTGACAATCGGAAAAGGGCTAACCCTCCATCCACTTCGCTATCTGGAGTCAACATCTGCCCACTCGCTTCCATTTCGTCTGCTTGCTCGTCTGCAATTTGTTGAATGGTATCTGCTCCAATGTAGTAAGCGATTCGTTGAACATCGCTCACAAGTTCAGCTTGGTTACCCGGCTCCGCTACTAAGGCTGTCGGGTTCGCCGCATTTAACTCAGCGAGGAACGGGTCGGGGTCGGTATGAATTGACGTGACGAAGCTGATTAAATCCCGATTAACCCCTTCTTCAAGCGGGTTATCCTGCGACACGATCAGCAGAGATTCATCGCCTTGCACAGCTTGCAGGTTGCTCAAGTCTGTGGCTACGCGTTCTAACGCGATTCGACATTTTTGGGTCATCACAATTCGAGATTCAGATCTCTGGTAAATATCAAGTGCAACATTGAACGCTGTGTAAGAGGCACCCCCAATAATGACCAAAATGCTAACAGCAACAAGCAATTCGAGAAGAGTAAAACCGTCGGCGTGGAGCGTAAACCGTGAAATATGAGACCTCATCAGTTGCCTCCTTGGCCCTGTTGACCGCCCTGTTCCTGCTCCTGCTGTGGTATCTGACGGTCTGCCAGATAGGTGCTCGCTGAAATTAGCCTCTCTTTTCCACGCTCTTGCCACGTGACAGTAACAGTGACCAACCGCAACCCCTCAATCTCCTCCGATTCCATATCCTGAACATCCGAATGCCAACGGAATCGTGAGTCCTCTCCAAATTCACCGTCCTCCTCGCCAATATCCGGATAACCTTCAGTCTCAATTGCCGCTAGCCGAAATTTAAGGAGATACAAGGCGGTGGTCCTGTTTTCTGATAGTGCTTGTCCTTTCGCCGCTTCCGCGAAGGAACGAAGTAGCGTCGGCAGGGCTAACGACAAAATGGCTAACGTCACAACGATTTCGATTAAAGTAAAACCATTTTTATCGTCCGCAGAGCGATGGAAAAGTGAGATCAGGTTATTCAGAGGATTCATATGCCAACCCCAACGCGTCAAGTTGCTGTGAGTGGATTCTTTGAAGGCGGATCCGTCCTGTTGCGTTTTCAACTGTTATGGACATCGCTTGCTCCCGCCGATCTTGAATATACAGAACAGTATCCTCCGACGATCCCGTTGGCGAGAAGTAGATATAATCCACACCGGTATCTATCTGATTTGTCTGAAAGTTGTGGTTCGTGATCATACGTGCTAAGTTGATATTCTGACCCGGTTTCTGTGGTATACCAAGGATTGCATTCGTCCGTGAGGGGAACGTTTGCTGCAATGTTGTCGTTCCTTGATCTGCTGTTGGCTGTTGGGCAGGTTGGAAACTTGATGAACTCGTCGTTAAGGGCGTGGATGGGGCTGCGAGGTTGAAGGTTTCGCTGGAGGCAAGCCAGTAGCGGTTTGACGTCAAATCAAACACAACAAGGTAAGCTGACCGCTCAGTGATTGCCATATCTCGCGCAAAGTTGAGTATATCTCGGATAGCATGAGCCGTGGACTTCAAGCGTGTTGATGCGGCGAATCCACGTAGAGAGGGCATTGCAATAGAGGAAAGGATCGCGATTAACGCAAGCACAATCATGACCTCAATCAACGTGAAACCATTTGGAGGGAGCAGGTATAACCCTCCTTTACCAAGGTGGGAGCAACGGTTACATTGCGACGAACCCCTTTCTGAACGAAAAATCCGTTTGAGCAGGTGCATGTCTTTACCCTAAGGAGTGAGACAAATATTCGATTCAACGAAGAACAACAATGTGCACTAATCTATCTCACTGATCTATCTCCTGAATCCAATTTGTGATGTCAGTGTCGAACTCTTGGCCGCCTTCCTTGCCATCCTTGCCAAAGGAGTAAAGGTCATAATCGTAACCTTCGTGAAGGCCGGGGTAAACGTAGATGTAATTGTTGCCCCATGGATCTGTGAAAGCTGGCTTGTTAATATAAGGACCACTCCAAGCTTCAGGTTCCGGGTTGGGAACTCTCCAAAGTGCCTGTAAATTTTGTTCTACTGTTGGATAGTCCCCAACTTCTATCGCATACATCTCTAACGCGTTTTCCAAAGCACTAATCTCCACCTTGGCTTTGGCGACCTTTGCCTTATCCGGTGCAGTCAGGACCCGCGGTGCAATGAAACTTGCCAACAGACCGAGAATGACAATGACAATCGTAATTTCGATAAGTGTCAATCCTGATTCATCTGATTTTAACCGTTTGAGCATAGTTTGCCTCCTGCCTTCATAACAATAAGATAATCGCTATCCACTGAGCGATGTGCTGGCTTCAAAGATTGGCAGTATCATCGCGACGGCAATAAATCCGATTAGCAACCCCATTAATAAAATCACCAGCGGACCAATCGAGTTGGTCAGTCGTTCTAGGTTTTTCTTGATTTCCAGATCGTAATACACCGATAGTTTTGTCAACATCTGTTCGGGATCGCCGGATTCCTCTCCAATCGCAACCATGTGGGTCAGTAGAGGCGGGAAGACAGTACTTCTCTCTAGCTCTCGTGACAAAGTCGAACCCCGCTCAATCTCTTGTTCCGCGGTTGCAACTGCATTTGCGTAAACCAAATTCCCAATGGTATCCTTGACAACGCGAAGTGCCGGCAGCAGTATAACGCCATTTTCAAGCAGCGTTGCCATTGTTCGCGTAAATCGTACCAGCGCAAAGTTACTGAAGACTATCCCAATAACCGGGAGTTTAATCTTCACTTGATCAAGAGTCAGTTTCCCACTTTCCGTGCGAACGTACTGTCTGAGCGCAAAGCCTCCACCAATCCCTACAACTAAAATTATCCACCAATAAACACTCAAGAAATTGGTGATACCGATAAGAAACCGGGTCGGACCGGGCAACTCAACCTCCAATTCGGCAAACATGCCGGTAAATTTAGGAATAACGAAGGTCATCAAGACTGCCACCGCACCGATACTTAACGTCAGCAAAATTGCGGGATAGAACAGGGCAGAGGTCACTTCCGTTTTAAGCAGTCGTTGTCTCTCAGCAAACTCGGCGAGACGTTCCAATACCACACCGAGAACACCACCTGCTTCACCCGCTTTTACCATATTGATATACAAATCAGAAAACACCCTCGGATGCTGTGCGAGCGCATCGTTAAGTGGCGAGCCGTGTTCGACATCATATTTGACCTGTTCAACCACCCGTTTGAGTTCAACACTAGCAATCTGGTCGAGGGTCACTCCCAAAGAGCGGGATAACGGAACATGGGCGTTGATTAGTGTCGCCATCTGATATGTGAAAAACTCGACCTCTGTCGCCTTAATCCGGGTAGGCAGGAATGGAATCTGAGTCCATTTTCGATCCTGAGCTTCCGCGGTGTCCTCAACGATGCTCGTGGGCCAATATCCCATCACCTTCAGCCTAGACACTAGCTCAGCCCTACTACTCGCCTCTTGCGTGTTAGTGACCGTCGTTCCGGCATTTGTCAGGGCTTCGTAACGGAACCTTGGCATCAGAACCTCTCTCCTATAATATCTCAAGTTGCTACTTATAGACTCGGACACTACTTCGGTGAATGAGAACTAAAGTGTAAAAATGGATTGATAAATTCACGTGTTGCGTTTCACATTTCATATCACTTCGCCGATGTCAAACTCATCCTCTTGGGTGAGGCGCACAACCTCCTCAATGGTTGTGTAACCAGCGACCACTTTTCTCCAACCGTCCTCTCGCAGCGTTTTCATCCCTAGCCGCATCGCAACCCGTTTCAGCTGACTGGCAGACGCGCTTTGAATCGTCATCTCGCGCAATTCCTCGCTCATTAGAATGACCTCAAAGAGACCGATGCGCCCCCTATATCCACGATTCCTACACTCCTTGCAACCGACTGCACGGGGGATAAGCAGATCGGAGGTGATCACTCCTGTTTGACTGCCAAGTAGGTCTTGGACGCGCTCCGGTTCCGGTCTGTACATCTCATAGCAATGTGAACACACGCGACGCGCAAGCCGTTGAGCAATAATGCCCTCCAGCGTTGAGGCAACCAGGTACGGTTCAACCCCCATATCCACCAAGCGAGTAACCGCACTTGATGCGTCGTTCGTGTGCAGTGAGCTAAAGACAAGGTGACCGGTCAAAGAGGTATGGATCGCCATCTCCGCCGTTTCATGGTCTCGGATTTCGCCAACCAATACTTTATCCGGGTCTTGACGAAGGATGTGTCTCAACCCCGCTGCAAAGGTCACGTTTATCTCCGGATTCACTTGGATTTGGTTTATCCCTTCTAATTCATACTCGACCGGATCCTCTATCGTGATAATTTTGACCTCCGGGGTGTTAATCTCTTTCAAACAGGCATACAATGTTGTCGTTTTACCACTACCCGTTGGTCCCGTTGCCAAGATAATGCCGTGCGGTCTCTGAATCATTCGGCCGAACTGATCCAGATTTTCCTCCAGCAAGCCGAGCTGCTCTAAGCCAAATGAGATGGATTGCCTATCAAGGATTCGGAGAACGACGCTTTCCCCGTGCACTGTAGGGACGGTCGACACACGCAGGTCAATCTGGCGGTTGCCAACGCTCTGAACGGTTACGCCAATCTTTCCATCTAAGGGACGCCGCCGTTCTGCTACGTTCATACTCGCCATAATCTTGATACGTGAGGTAATTGCGGATTGGAGATGGGGTGAAGGGTTGGGTTGGTCTTCCAAAACGCCGTCAATGCGATAACGGATTTTGAGTTCACCGGGGAAGGGCTCAATATGGATATCACTGGCACCTAGTCGAACAGCATCAATAATAATCTGATCTACAGCATTGATAACCGTTGGGTCTTGGCTCAAGTCATGTTCGCTGATGCCGAAATCATCAATCGTTTCACGTTCAAGCGTGGCGACTGCGCCGACAGGCCCCTTGATTCCTTCGCTGAGGATGGCGGCGGCGGTCTTGCCATAGGCACGGATAATCGCTGCTTCGATGTCCCCTTCATCCGCAAGCACCGGTTCGATCTCGCATTCCGTAACCAATCGCATCTCATCAATTAAGGTGATATCCAACGCGTCCGCCATCGCTACAGTAAGCGTTCCTTCACTCAGGCGAACTGGCAGGATCTTGTTCCGGTATGCAAAACTCGCTGAAACTCGCTCAGTTGCTTCGTTCTCTAGAACAATATCTTCAAGCAGAACGCATGATACTCCGTACTCAAATGCCTGCTTAGCGAGCGTGAGGGTTTTCGAGTCCACAAACTTTACGAGTGCTTGGGTGTGGGTAACACCTGTGTTTTCTATTTCATCTAGAACCTGCTGATGCTCATCCTCGGAGATTAAATCTGAATCCAGCATCAGTTGTACTAATGACTTTCCCACCGCATTACGCATTTTTTTGCTACCCCTCTATCCTTCCAATCTCTTACTGGAAATTTGTTTTGTGCATAGGTAGACGCAGAAGGGTGGGTGAAGTTTAGACAGCAGATGGCTGTTGATCTCTCTTAACACAATGTTAATAAAAATTCAATTTTTCAAGCTCGATTCTCCGACTCCAAAAATCTCTGGAGCTCCTGAAGCTCTGTAAGTTGGATATCGGCGAGCGATGCGTCGGGGCACTCCTTATCTTCCGCACCGACTAACCAAGCAGCCCACATCCCCACACCCTTCGCACCTACCACATCGTCCGAATATGTATCCCCAGCATAGATTGCTTCTTTAGGAGAGACTCCTAGCTTCGATAACGCCGCGTGGAATATTCCCCCTTCTGGCTTCGATACGCCAACAAGGGTTGAATCGATTACTACATCAAGCAAAGGTGAGAGGTCGTACGCATCACACCAGCCTTGTGTGTTTCCAAAATTGTTGCTGATAACGCCGAGCCGGTATTGGTCCCGAAGTGTCGCGAGCCACCGCCGGTTCTGTTCAAGGTATTCCTTTGCCCCTGCACAGAAAAAGTCGACATACCGGTCTTTAACGTCCGAATCTAAACCGAGCCCTTTGTAGATGCCAGTGGCGATGACATCCATCGTTTCGCGCAGTGTAAGCTCAGGAGCGCTCCCACTGTCGATAAGCCTATCAACAGCAGCGCGATCCACCCGATCAAACGCCTCTCGGTCAATCTCTGGATATATCTGCTGAATGAACCGGTATGTGCGGTCCCGCCAATGAATACCATTTCCATCAAGTGTCCCGCCAAAGTCGAACAACAAGGCACGAATTTCCATCATCTATCAAAACCTCGTCATAGTAAAAGTGATGCGTATTGCGTGGAACGTGAACCCAAAGCTTCCTCTCCCTCACATTTCACGCTTGGCTTGTCCAAAAAGAAACCGAGTTCTTGTCAAGAACTCGGTTTTTGTCATACGGTCTATTAACGTGAATCTTACGCTTTTCGCAGTGGATCCGACTGCAACCAGCCAATCATACCGATGACCTCTTCCTGCCGATCTTGCATTGACACTTCGATGAGGGCGGGCCGGTCCGCGGCGAGTGCGTCTTGTAGCACACCCTTGAAGTCTGCTATTTCGTCAACTCGCACAGCATAAGCACCGAAGGATTTGGCAAACTGGATAAAATCTGGGTTGCTCAAGTCGGTATCAATAGTCCGTCCGTTGCATCCCTTTTGTTGGGATCCTTTGATTGCACTCAATGCGCCATCGTTCACAACAATCGTTACGACGTTGATGCCGTACATCATTGCAGTCGCTAACTCAGGCGAGCCCATCATAAATCCGCCATCTCCGCTGAAGCACACAACTGGCTTCTCTGGATGTGCGACTTTTGCGCCGAGTGCCGCAGGGAAAGCGTATCCAAGTGCAACGCCAATGTTTGGATAGAGAAAGGTTCGCGGATCCAACACCGGATACTCAGCGAACGAAGCGTAGCCAATGCCATGAACATCGACAGAGAGGATTCCATCATCCGGAAGAACTGCGCGTATTTCCGGCAACAGCGGCAAGGGGGGTTGCGCAGCAAATCTCTCTCGAATCCGCTCCAACGGCTGTGTCCATGAATTTTTACCGCCATCGACCTCTTCGATTAACGCTTGCAAGGTCAATTTAAGGTCGCCGATGACTCCAACGTCGCACGGATATTCTCGTCCAATTTCCCCTGCATCCTCATCCAGTTGGATTAATGGGCGTGGTGGTTTGAAGCTCCAGGTCCGTGTATCAATTGATGTAAAACGGGGACCCACAGCAAGCGTACAATCCGCAATCTGCATCGCTTGGTGCCCTTGAAAACCGTAAACAATCTGCAATGCCAGCGGATGGTCTTCAGGCAAAGCTCCCTTTGCACATCGTGCTACAACAACGGGCGCGTTCAGTTTCTCGGCGAGCTGCTGCAATTCGTCACGCGCGTCGGAGTGGATAGCCGCCGACCCCGCAAACAGGATTGGCCGCTCTGCGTTTCTAAGGGCTTCCGCTGCAGCTTGAAGGTCGGCAGGATTGGGTGAGACGGCTGGCTGTCTCTCCACACGCGCAGGGATGGAAACTTCCCCCTCCCCCGTAACCGCATCCATCGGAAATTCCAGCACGACGGGGCCCGGACGGCCCGACCGCATGGCGCGGAACGCATTTTCAACAACCTTGGGGATGTCTTCCACAGTCTGAGCGATAGCACAATACTTTGTGACCGATTCAAAGAAACTCATCTGATCCAAGCCGTGAAACATCTTGCTCGGATCTCTTGCGTAGAATTCGGAATCACTCTGTCCCGTGATTAGCAACACAGGCACACAATCTGTGAATGCCTCCACAATTCCCGTTGATGCGTTGCTTGCACCGGGACCCGGCACCGTCAGCGCAACACCGACTTCGCCGGTAGAACGAGCGTAGCCATCTGCCATCTGTGTTGAAGCATATTCATGACGGACAAGGTAATGATCAATAACGCCTGCACCACAACGCAAGAGCGAGTCGTAGATCTGTATGTTTTGTGTTCCTGGCATACCGAAAACGCAACGTACCCCTTGTGCCTTTAAACATTCAATAAGAATGTCTCCACCTGTCATAGGTATATTCTCCTAATGTTAAAGATTGACCTTTAGGTCGTAAGTCCCAAGTCTTTATCCTTGGGAGTGTATTAATAGCAGCCCGCAATCCGTGCCCTTTGCTGAACGAGCGGGAGCACCACGTCAATCGTTGGCGTTTCCACCTCGACCAAGCGTCCCATCTCCTGAACGACGGTCAATACTGGGTCTATCTCCATCGGTCTACCGCGTTCAAGGTCTTGTAACATGGAGGTCTTGTGTGCTCCTACAGCCGCCGCACCGGCAATCCGTCGCTCGACATCAATACCAAAGCGTACGCCTAATTTTTCACCAATAGCTTGAGCTTCCAACATCATTGCACGTGCAACTGTCTGCGTCCCCGGATCCGTGGCAATTACATCCAGGGTTCCGTGGGTCAACGCACTGATCGGGTTGAAGCAAAGGTTGCCCCACAACTTGACCCAGATCTCATTGCGAATACGGGAACGTATCGGTGCTTTCAACCCGGCGTTACGCAGAATTTCGCTCAACTGTGTAACACGCTCGGTCTTTTCCCCGCTTGGTTCACCGAGGCTGAATCGGTCGCCATCAATATGTTGAATAACACCAGGTTCTGACACTTCGGTTGCCGGATAGACAACACAGCCGATAGCCCGCTCAGGAGCAATTTTCTCCCACTGCTCGCCCCCTGGATCAACGCTCTCAACCCGGTAATCCTGCCACGGTCCCTCAAGTCGGTAGAAGTACCAAAAAGGAATGCCATTGACCGCCGTCACGACTGCTGTCTCTGGGCAGAGCAAGGGCTGTATGCTATCGACAATGCCGGGCACTGAATGTGTTTTGAGGGTAATGATGAGGTAGTCTTGAGGGCCAACTTCGGCGGGGTTATCGGTACAGCGCGGATGGGCGATCCGTTCCTCACCGGCGATGTGCAGCCTTACTCCATTTTTTTGCATCGCTTCTAGGTGCGGCCCACGGGCAATCAGCGTTACCTCCTCGCCGGCCAAAGCCAATTGCACACCTATATAGCCTCCAATTGCACCGGCACCGTATATACAGATAGACATCAGGTCACCCCCAACTTTTTAGCGAGGCCGATCCGTTGTATTTTGCCAGTTGGACCTTTTGGAATCTCGTCAAGGAATAGTACCTTGCGAGGCAGCTTGAAGTTGGCAAGGTGTTCGGCGGCAAATGCTTGAATCTCGCGTTCAGTGGATTCGACACCCTCCCGCAGCACGATGGCGGCAGCGACCTCTTCGCCCAACTTGTCATGCGGCATAGCGAATGTCACCACCTGCTGTACCGCCGGATGATCCATCAGTACATCATCCACCTCGCGCGGGGAGATTTTCTCGCCTCCCCGATTGATAATCTCTTTGAGGCGTCCCGTTATGGTCAGATACCCATCCTCGTCCATTACACCTTGATCTCCCGTGCGGAACCAGCCATTTGTGAAGTTCTCGACGTTGGCAGTAGGATTATTCTCATAGCCGAGGGTCACGTTGGAGCCACGAATCACCACTTCACCCACAGTCCCAATCGACAACAGCGAGCCCTGTTCATCCATAATAGAGACCTCTGGGCCAGCGGCGGGACCGACCGTGCCGGGTTTACGCTGGTCAGGGGGTAGTGGATTGCAGGTCATCTGGTGTGATGCCTCTGTCATCGCATAAGCTTCGACAACCGGTGCGTTGAAAGTCTCTTCTAATTGTTGCATCACCTGTGGCGGTAATGAAGCAGAAGAAGAGCGAATGAAGCGGAGTTCTGCCGCATCGATAATTCCTTGATTGCGTCCGGCGCGGGATAGAATCGCCTGATGCATCGTGGGCACTGCGGTGTACCAAGTTGGTTTCGCCTCTGTTAACCAGGTGAAAAATCTCAAAGCGTTGAAACCCGGTGTGCAGAATACGCTGGCTCCTGCACTCAAGGTTGATAAAATTGCTGCCATTAAGCCGTGGATATGGAACAAGGGCATCACATTCATACAACGATCATCCGGTGTCAATTCCAACGTCTTGCGGATGTTACCGGCCGAAGCACACACGTTGCGGTGGGTGAGTGGCACAATTTTTGGTCGGGACGTGGTGCCTGAAGTGTGCAGCACGAGGGCTACGTCATCGGGGCCGGCGGTGCCGTTGGAAGATGCGGAACCCTCCAAAGCCATTCCCTGGCTAGATACAATTTCAAACAAACCCGCCGGCTCGTTTTCATCGACTGCGATTTCAAGGACCGGTATATTGTGTGCTGCCGCCGCTTCAATGGCGGGCGAGGTGCTGCCCTGCTCAACTAGAAGTGCCTTTGCCCCCAGGTCCGAGAGATAAAAATCGAACTCCTCCAGCCGGTAGGCGGGATTGAGCGGTGCTGTGGTTGCACCGGCGGCAATCGAAAGAAATGCTGTTGCCATTTCTGGGCCGTTTGGCAGGACGATTGCCACGCGGTCATTCCGTCCGATACCGAGGCGGTTCAACGCAACGACTGTTTGTTCAACGTGGGCGCGTAATCCCTTGTAAGTCAGTGCGGGGCAATTTAACGCGATGACCGCGGCAGCATCATCATGACCAGCCGCAAGTAGCGCCGAGATAGTCGAAACTTCAGACATTTTCATTCGCTCCAATCTGGTTTGTTGTGAGTGTGGACCATACCACACTGCGGTGGAAGGTCTAGCTACATTCGACAAAGACTGTCAGGATGAGCAAAGTTCAGCGTTATAGCACTTTGTCCTTGTTGAAAACCCTATATAGTAAATTATAACCTATCTTTAAAAAGAAATCTATCCTTTCGTTAGGAGTGTCTCACGAATAAGAAGTGGGCTGCAATTCTCATTTTGGCTTTCATAACCAACTTTCCTGATGAAAATTGAGCGTTGAGATTATGCAATCAAGGGGCTGTCGTTAGTTGATGAGGTCAGTCCCATTGTCAAGACCAAAATTGGAAACGACTGCATAATAAAACGGATAGCAATGCTCTATTAGGTTACGGAATTCCGTGACTGTTCTAAATTTAGAATTGACCAATTGATAAGCCGACTTTGTCTGAATCCAGTATTGGTGCGGGATTGAGCGGAAAACAGCTGAAGCCTTTACAGGTGTCTGTCTGTCAGATTTTTTGTTGCAAATAATCTGGATCTAATATATAATAAATACGCTATAGATACAGATGTTCATCGAACTGATATGGTTGTACGGTTTAGTACAATCCTTTTTTAGCCTTTGGTTTGTGATAAATTTCACAAACGCCCTCGAAAGGACTAGGCAAATTTTTTGGTTAAGCTGCAAAACCATACGGCACGAAGATTTGCCTTGCGGAACAAATGCTCTTTAATTTCGCGAATGTGTTACTCTTTTTGGTTGTTGGCTGCTTATTCGTTACACTGAACCTTGTCCTCTCGCGCCTACTCCAGACCCGACTTTTCACTGACGAAAAGTATATGCCTTATGAGTGTGGGGAGGACCCAATTGGTGATACTCGCATTAAGTTTAATGCTCGTTTCTACGTCATTGCGCTTATTTTCTTAATCTTTGATGTTGAGATTGTGTTTCTATTTCCGTGGGGTGTTGTTTTCCGTGAAATCGGGCTGCTCGCATTTGTCGAAATGCTGGTTTTCATCTTTATACTCTTGGTCGGTCTTGCCTATGTTTGGGTAAAAGGGGACCTCCAATGGATCCGCTCGATTCAGTCTGTAAGGGAGGAAAATTAAACAATGATAATTGAGGAGAAGCTGGACAAGAATATTGTCGTGACCTCTATTGATGCTGTGGCTAATTGGGCACGAGCGTCTTCTCTATGGCCCATGACCTTTGGGCTTGCTTGTTGCGCTATTGAGTTTATGGCGACTGCCGCCTCAAATTTTGATTTAGATCGTTTTGGCGCGGGGGTTCCGCGTGCGACGCCCCGTCAATCCGATCTGATTATTGTTTCGGGAACAGTAACACTGAAAATGGCGACGCGCATTAAACGCCTCTATGAACAGATGCCCGAACCGAAATATGTCATCTCCATGGGAAGCTGTGCTACAAGCGGTGGTCCCTACTGGCAGCACGGCTATCATGTCCTGAAGGGCGTAGACCGAATTATCCCTGTTGATGTTTATGTCCCCGGTTGCCCACCGCGTCCAGAAGCTGTGCTCGAAGGGTTGATGAAGCTGCAGGAAAAGATTAAAACACAGACGGTTGCAAAACGAACGAGCGTGCCTTTCTTGAAGAAACTCTTCACCAAGACGGACTTGGAAAACAATGAAGAGGCGATGGCTGAAGCCAGAGAACACATGGCAGAGCACGAAGAACAGGAAGAACAAGAAGAAGCCGCCGGCTAAACAATGAATGATTTGGGCACTGAATACCCTCTATAGGATAGGTCCTGCAAAATATATTTAGTGCCTATGCCTTACCGACCTTTCCAAGGTTCAAATTTTAAGAAAGGGGAATTACAACGCTATTGGCAGCTTGCCAAAAGCGTTGACGTTTTTCCGTGACACCACAAGAAATTTACGAAAACCTAAAGGATAAATTTGGAGAGTCAATCGTCTCGTTTGAAGAAGACATTGGGGATCCCTTTACTGTTATTACCACCGAGTCGGTCGCCGATGTCGCGCAATACCTCGCCGAAGATGAAGCGTTGGCTTTCGATTTCTTGATGTGTTTGAGCGGCGTTGATCTCGGCGCAAAGGATCCCAATTTTTACCTTGTATATCACCTCTACTCAATGACCCACCGCCACAAACTAGTCCTGAAAATCGTTCTCCCCAAGGATGAAGAACCCCACGTTTCCACCGTTGAGCATATCTGGAGAACCGCCAACTGGCATGAACGGGAGGCGTATGATCTGTACGGGATCGTCTTTGATGGTCATAGTGATTTGCGACGAATCCTGCTTCCAGACGATTGGGAAGGCTACCCCATGCGTAAGGATTATACGGAGCCTGAGTTCTATCGAGGGATGCGGGTGCCGTATTAATACGGAAAACTTTAAGGAAATTCATCATGGCAGCACCAAAACCGGAAAGTAAATTTATTGAACTGAAGCCATTTTCAGATGAGATGATTGTTAATATGGGACCGCAGCACCCAAGCACCCATGGAGTATTACGGCTTGAGTTGAAACTAGATGGAGAAATTGTCCGGGATGCGATCCCACATATTGGGTATCTACACCGCTGTTTTGAAAAACATTCCGAGAACCTCAATTATCAGCAGATTATTCCGTTTACTGACCGGATGGATTATATCGCGGCCATGAATATGAACTGGGGGTTCTGCTTGGCAGTTGAGGAATTGATGGCGACGGATGAAAAGAAATTCCCCGGTGTCCCTGAACGAGGGGAATACCTCCGTGTCCTCATCGGTGAGCTAAATCGAATCGGGAGCCATCTTTTGTCCTTTGGCACCTACGGCATGGACATCGGTGCTTTCACTCCATTCCTTTACGCCTTTAGAGATCGTGAGAAAATCCTCCTGCTTTTTGAAAAGATTTGTGGTGCGCGACTGACATACAATTATATCCGTGTCGGCGGGGTCGCAAGGGATACACCTCCGGGATTTATGGATGAGGTTAAAGAGTTTATCGACTACTTTGAGCCGCAGATCGATCAATATAATGCGCTACTCACAGCCAACCGCATTTTCATTGAGCGCACAGGAAATGTCGCTGTCATGGATACGGAAATGGCGATTAACTATGGTATTACGGGACCCAACCTCCGTGGGGCAGGGCTAAAATGGGATCTACGCAGAGATGAACCCTACTCCATTTACGACCGATTTGATTTTGACGTTCCGGTTGGCAGAGATATTCCAGACCTTGGCATAGTCGCCGGTGACTGCTGGAATCGATATAAGGTCCGGATGGATGAAATGAAAGAATCGGTCCGGATCATTCGACAGATCCTCGATTCCGGTCTCCCCGATGGTCCCATTCAGGCGGAGTTGAAAGCGGTGCGTCCACCCAAAGGCGAAATCTTTTCTCGAAGTGAAGCTCCCCGTGGCGAGCTGGGATTTTATATTGTAAGCGATGGAACACCGAAGCCGGTGCGTGTGAAAGCCAAATCGCCCTGCTTTACAGCATTAAGTGCGTTACAAGAGTTGAGTCGAGGACTAATGGTCGCAGACATTATTGCAATCATCGGAAGCATTGATATTGTCATGGGAGAAGTTGATCGCTAGACTCGATGTCTATCTTCACGTTTCACGGATAAGGAGTTTGAATGCCGCTCGGTCTACAAGCTGAAAACTTACATCAATTCTTCGTCCAATCCTCCGAGAGCTGGGCGCAAAGGTTCGTTCAAGATCACGTGCCATTTTTGGAACATCTCCCTGCACCGCTCGGCGAACTCGCCATTATGCTCGCGTGTTGCGTCATTTTCGTCGCTGTTGTTCCTTTGCTCCCGCTCGGACTCGTTTTAGCCGAACGGAAGGTTTCCGCACATATCCAAGATCGGGTCGGACCCATGCGAGTAGGACCGCACGGCATCCTGCAGACCTTAGCCGATGGGGTTAAGCTCATTTTCAAAGAAGACCATATCCCGCGAGAGGGAGATAAATTTCTATTCGTGGTCTCCCCATACATTATCTTTGCCTGCTCCTTTGCTGTATTTGCTGCAATCCCGTTCGGTCGATCTATCCTAATAAGTGACTTAAATATCGGCATCTTTTATATTATGGCAATCTCCTCCGTCATTGTGATGGGTGTCATTATGGCAGGTTGGGCGTCTAATAGCAAATGGTCACTGCTTGGGGCAATGCGATCTGCTGCCCAAATCGTTAGCTATGAAATTCCGCTCGGTCTCGGTATTTTGACTGTTGTTATGCTGGTGCAGAGCTTGAATATGCAGGACATCGTTAAGGGACAAGATGGGATAGCAAACTGGTTAATTTTTCGGACGCCTTTCACCTTTATTGCATTCTTTGTTTTCTTCATATCATCGATTGCTGAGGTCAACCGAACTCCGTTTGACCTGCCCGAAGCCGAATCTGAGCTGGTCGCTGGTTTTCATACCGAGTATAGCGGTATGCGCTTTGCGTTGTTCTTCATTGCAGAATATGCGAATATGTTCGCAGTCAGTGCAATTGCTTCAACCCTATTCCTTGGCGGTTGGCACGGAATTGTACCCGCAGGGCTGTTACCCGAATCCGGTGTCCTCGGCTTTATCCTCAGAGCAGTCACCCTCAGTGGACTTTTGGGAGTTGCTATCAAAACCTTGTTCTTGGTATTCGTCATGATGTGGCTGCGCTGGACCCTACCACGTTTGCGGGTCGATCAGTTGATGAATCTATGTTGGAAGTATTTTATACCGATTTCATTCTTCAATATTCTGGGTGTCGGAATCTGGGGACTGATTTTCCCCCAAGACTCGCTATTAAGTATTATTATCAGTATCGCTATTATTATACTTGGACTTATCTTTGTATTTGGCGTGATAGGTAAGAGTTTATCTAAGGGAGCTGAACCACCGGCAGGTTCGGCGGATAGGCAAATTTCTGCTACAACATAGAAAAGCTAGAGACACAGAAATTTACCGCTCAAGGAGGTTTCATCATGCGTCACTATTTGTCAAATATCTATTTTGGAGTTTATACAGCCCTCGTCGGTATGCGTATTACCTTCAAGCAGATGTTACAACCCTCTGTTACCCACCAATATCCTTATGACCGGCCCTTTGAGCAGAAGAAAAATGTACGCGAAATCCCAAAAGGGTATCGCGGAAAACTACATAACCGCGTTGAGGACTGTATCGGTTGTAAAAAATGCGAGATGATCTGCCCTGTCGATTGTATTGCTATTACCGCCCAAAAACTCCCCAAAGGCGAACGACTTTGGGATAGTATGAACGTGGTCCATCTTAAAGATAGGACAGAAATCGTCGGCAATATTGAGGGAGATGAAAAACCAGCACCTAATACGACTGTCACAATTAATACACGCGATGATAGAACCGTCACCGTTTCGAGTGAAGAAATCACTAATATCGTTGAACGGAAACCGGTGATTTTCTACCTCGATCAGTTTGATATCGATATGTCGCTCTGTATGTACTGCGGACTTTGCACCGAGGTTTGTCCGACAGAGTGCCTGATTATGTTTGATAATCTGAGCGACGGGATTGAGTACTCAACCTTCGATAGGACAGACCTGATTTACGAATTTGCGGAACCAGAAATGTATGAGCAGCCGGCTGATGAGTCCACTGAGGTAGAGGCCGCGGACTAATCTGGACCGGCGAGCTATGCCGTGAAAACTCAAACCCGAACTCATAATTGAGGGCACGTATGGAATTGAATCCTCAACAATTGGTCTTTTACCTTTTTGCCCTGCTGACGATTGGATCAGCGGTTGTCGTGGTGACGATAAGAAATATCGTCTACGCCGCCTTTGCCCTAATGGTTACGCTCTTTAGTGTTGCAGGGCTTTATGTTTTCCTACAAGCAGATTTCCTTGCCGCCACCCAAGTGATAGTCTATGTCGGCGGTATTCTGGTACTGATTTTGTTCGGTGTTATGATGACAAGCGGCAGCTTGGACCTGAAGCTAAAACTCGAACGCGGACAGCTTTTCTGGGGAGGTGTCGTAGCACTAATCCTCTTTGGCTTGCTGCTGAGTGTCATTACAAATACACCGCAATGGGAGAATGTGGACATAGGGGCGTCGCAGGAACCGACAACTCGCAAGATTGGCGAGATGATTATGAAAGAAGAGTTCTTACTACCATTTGAAATTGCGTCGATTTTGCTATTAGTGGCGTTGATAGGAGCAGCACTAATTTCCCGTAAGGAGGTCAGGGACGAATGAGTTTGCAAAGCTATCTTGTCATCAGCATTATACTGTTCAGTCTCGGAATTTTCTGCGTTTTGACACGCCGGAATGCAATCAGCATCCTGATGGGAATCGAATTGATTCTCAACTCCTGTAACCTCAACTTTGCTGCTTTTTCTCGCTTCGTCACGCCACCTGACGACATCAGTGGTCAGATTATCGCACTTTTTGGCATTGTCCTTGCCGCCGCCGAAGCTGCTGTTTTTCTCGCTATTATTTTGGCAATTTATAGAGAGTTTGGCACCATCAGTCCCGATGAAACTGACACTTTAAAAGGATAAAAAAAGACCGAGTGCATTGAATGAACTTCGAGGGTAAATTTCCCACCACATTCTTTCTGTATATAGAGGATTTCTCTCGCCCCTGAACTCTTGAATGCCCGCACTAGGAGATTATTATATGCCTATTATACCTCTCATTGCTATTGTTTTGCTTGCACCCCTTGCAGCGTTCGCGTTTTTCGGTCTCCTATCGCTGACCGGACGTAATTATTCCCGCCAAGATTTGGTTTCGACCGGAGCGATGCTCGTGGCATTTGTCTGTGCTGTCCTTCTGTTTACAAATGTCGTCGCGGATCCCGATAAATTTTCGCACGATGGAGCAGAGATACACTCTCTCACCTGGCTACCGCTGGGCTCGGTCAACTTTTCAATGGGTTTCCTCTTTGACAGTGTGACCGCCGTCATGCTCCTCGTTGTCACGATTGTCAGTAGCCTTGTGCATATCTTTTCAATCGGATACATGCACGGGGATCCTCGCTACCCTCGGTTCTTTGCCTTCCTGTCGTTGTTTTCCTTCTCGATGCTTTTCTTGGTTGTTTCTGACAACCTGCTTGGTATCTATATCGGTTGGGAACTTGTCGGTGTCTGCTCTTATCTACTGATCGGATTTTGGTTTGAACAAGATGCCCCAGCAAATGCGTGCAAAAAAGCCTTCATGACAACTCGTGTTGGGGATGTCGGAATGTTCATTGGCATGATGATGCTTTTTACCAAATTCCGCACGTTATCGCTCTACGGTGATCAAGGTATTTTTGCACTCGCTAGTAACTTGACCGCCGGCGATATGACTTGGTTGTCGGTTGCCGGTGTGCTTATCTTTTGCGGTGCCGTTGGAAAGTCGGCGCAAATCCCCTTGCACACATGGCTTCCGGATGCGATGGAAGGGCCCACACCCGTTAGTGCCTTGATTCACGCGGCGACCATGGTCGCCGCAGGGGTTTATCTTACCGCGCGAATGTTCCCAATCCTTACCGCGGATTCATCCTTAGTCATTGCTTATGCCGGAGGAATCACGGCGCTAGTCGCAGCAACGATTGCCTTAGTTCGGTTCGATATTAAGCGGGTCCTTGCCTATTCGACTATCAGTCAACTTGGCTATATGATGCTGGCAATTGGGGCGGGAAGTTATGTCGCAGGGCTTTTCCACCTTACAACACACGCATTTTTCAAAGCCCTACTGTTCCTCGGATCTGGTAGCGTCATCCACGCCTTCCATGCTGCCCATCATACTCACGACCATGACCACGATCACGATGACGATCACGCACATGCCGATGGCCACGCTGCCACATTTGATAGCTTCGGCATTGATCCCGCACAAGATATGCGCCACATGGGTGGACTTAGGCGTAAAATGCCCATTACCTTCGTTACAATGCTCATTGCAACGTTGTCAATCGCTGGGGTGCCTTATGTCTTCTCAGGATTTTGGAGCAAGGATGCTGTCCTCGTTGAGGTTCTCTACAGGGCAATTTCTTGGGATTCGGTTCATCACTATATTTTGTTTGGCATGGCGGCACTCGCAGCTGTTATCACCGCATTTTATATGTTCCGCCTCATCTTTATGACTTTTACCGGTGAACCCCGTAATCAAGAGATGCATGATGGTGCACACGAATCGCCTTTGAAGATGGCAATCCCATTGATTATTTTAGCGGTTCTCAGTTTCCCAATCGTTAACAAATGGTCGTTTGAAAAATATGTGAAACAACCGGACCAACCCCACATCCACGCGCCGAAACATGCGAGATACGATTCAAGTCAAGGGGTCCTACACGCACAGTTGGGGCTTTCCGATGCACACGCTGCTGGTGAAGATACACATCATGAAGACGCAGCAGCACATCATGATCCAGACCACGATAGGGCGCATAACATTGTAGTGCCGTTATCATTTGTTATCGTTATTTTGGGGATTGGGTTATCGGCGCTGTTCTATTACTGGAAGCGGTTTTCTGCTGAGGTTGTTGCAGCAAGGCTGCGACCGATTTACACGCTGCTATGGAACAAATACTATTTTGATGAATTGTACGACGGCGTGCTTGTCGCACTTACTGTCGCAGGCTCAAAAGTTCTCGGATTGTTTGATTTACGTTTCATTGATGGAATTGTCAACGGGGTCGGTATCACTGTACAGGCAGGTTGTTCCCGAGTCGCAGGTTGGTTCGATGACACCTTTGTCGATGGATTGGTCAATTTGGTCGCCCGAATTATCTGGTTCGTTGGTGGTAGGGTTAGACGAGTTCAAACGGGCATGATCCAAAATTACTTGCTAGCGGTCTTGGGCGGTGTCGTACTGTTAATTCTGATTTTCCGTGCTTTATTCTAGGTTGCCTTATCGAGTGGAACAGGCTTTGGATGCAAATCGGAACAAAAGTAAGGGGCGCGAATTAGAGTTAACCGTGGACCGTCGAACCGATGCATTCAATCAGTTTAGGAATACAAGCTTTGAATAAATAAACCTTGAATCAACTTTTAGGAGGATTTCACTGGATGTTATCGTTGATGATCTTTGCCCCCCTGTTAGGGATGCTTTTGGTTCTGTTTGCGATTCGGCGAGAACAGGAGGAACTCGCTAAGCGTGTGACGTTTATTATCACGCTGATTCCGCTGCTGATTGCGGTGTTTCTTTTTATAACCTATGACCGATCCCAGTCTGGCCATCAGTTCGAAGAAAACATGATGTGGATTGACGCGTTCAACATCCGCTACCATGTCGGAATTGATGGACTAAGCGTTACACTGGTGCTCTTGACAGCACTGTTAGGTCCGATATGTGTCCTTGCATCGTGGAAGATTGACAAAGGAATCAAAGCCTACCTTGGACTGTTTCTGCTCTTGGAAACGGGGATGATCGGTTTCTTCTGTGCTCTAGATATGTTTCTATTCTATGTCTTCTTTGAACTCACACTGCTTCCCATGTACTTCCTCATCGGGGTATGGGGCGGGCCCAGACGTGAGTATGCCGCAATTAAGTTCTTCCTATACACGCTTTTCGGCAGCGTGTTGATGCTTATCGCCATGATTGCTGTTTACCTCAAAGGAGGCACCTTTGATATCCCTACACTGATTGAACTCGCGAGAACTCCAGGACACGCGCTTGCCGATTCTACATTCCAAATATGGGCATTTCTCGGTTTCTTCATCGGCTTTGCGGTTAAAGTGCCAATCTTCCCCTTCCATACTTGGCTACCCGATGCTCACGTAGAGGCACCAACCGCAATTAGCGTCATCCTTGCAGGCATCCTTTTGAAGATGGGGACTTATGGACTCGTTCGTGTGAACTTTGCTATGCTGCCTGAAGGGATGGACTTCTTCTGTAATGGTGAAGGCACCTGGGGGAACTCGTTGGCAATCCTTGGCTTTATCAACATCGTTTACGGCTCACTCTGTGCATTGGCACAAACCGACTTCAAGAAACTTGTTGCCTACTCCAGTATTGGTCACATGGGATTTGTCCTGATAGGGCTTGCAGCGCGGAATGAAAGCGGATTAACCGGTGCTATCCTTCAGATGTTCAACCACGGCGTGATTAGCGCGATGCTGTTTCTCTTGGTGGGTGTTGTGTATGACCGAGCGCACCACCGCGAAATCAATGGTTTCGGCGGACTCGGCAGCAAAATGCCGATATACACCGGCATAACAACACTGGCGTTTATGGCATCCTTGGGGTTGCCAGGGCTCAGCGGTTTCGTAGGCGAAGCGTTGTCTCTGCTGGGTGCATATAGTAAATTCAAGATGCTAACAATCCTGTCAACCGCCGGTATCGTTGTCGGTGCGGCTTACTTCCTCTGGACGTTACAGCGTGTTTTTCTGGGAGAGTTGAACCCGAAGTACGAAGATATCACCGAAATCAATGGACGCGAGATCGCAACATTGGTCCCGTTGGGTATTCTTACGATTGTGCTGGGCATTTGGCCCTCAATCGCCATTGATATGTTTAGAGAAGCTGTGAGTATACTACCGCTTGTACAATAAGAGGAGATTCCATTGGCAAACATTGCAAGTATTCCTTACTTTATACCAGAAATCGTTCTAATTGTCTTTGCGGTAGTGGTTATCTTATATGATCTGGTGTCGAAAAAACGAAGCGGCGAAGGTGCTGCCTATCTATCGCTAGTCGGCCTCGTGGTAGCGATAATCATGGCAGTTGTGGTTGGATCCGAGGACCGCTCCCTTTTCCTCGGCATGGTTCGGCTCGATAGTTTCGCCATGTTCTTCAAAATTATCATCTCAGTTGCAACTATCGCAACGATTCTATTTTCGATTCGTTCTGTCGAACTCGATCCAGCGACGAAGGGTGAATACTACGCGCTTCTGCTTGCAGTGACACTGGGCATGTATCTGATGGCATCGTCAACCCATCTCTTGATGATCTATCTCTCGCTCGAAATGGTCAGTCTGACCTCCTATATTCTCGCCGGCTTCTTGACCCATAGCCCACGTTCAAGTGAAGCAGCATTCAAGTATATCACCTTTGGTGCAGTATCGTCGGGAACCATGCTTTTTGGTATCTCTCTCCTGTTTGGCATGACCGGCACAGGGGATATCGTGCTGATTAGCAGCCGATTGGGGGAGATGTTTAGTCAAGGCGATGTTTATCCGCTGGCTGTCCTATTGTCAATCACGTTTATCCTTGCGGGTGTCGGCTACAAGATCGCCTCCGTGCCCTTCCACATGTGGTCTCCCGATGTCTACGAAGGTGCTCCGATCCCGATCACAGCGTTTCTATCTGTTGCGTCCAAAGCCGCTGGTTTCGCTCTGTTCATTCGCCTCTTCTATTTAGGATTCAAATCTGCAGATGCTTCGATTGAATGGTCACTGATGCTAGCTGTTGTCTCCGCCTTAACCATGACCGTCGGTAATCTTGCCGCACTCCCGCAGCAAAATGTCAAACGACTCCTCGCTTACTCAAGTATTTCGCATGGCGGCTTCCTGCTCATGGGTGGGGTCTTGCTGACGAGTGAAGGGCTTCAAGCGATTCTGATCTACCTTGTTATCTATCTGTTTATGAATTTGGGGGCATTCTTTGTTGTTATCCTCGTTGCCAACGAGGTCGGTAGTGAAACCATTGACGGATACCGTGGCTTGATTTCCCGTGCGCCGCTCATTGCAGTGTCAATGGCAATCTTCCTCTTCTCTTTGACCGGGCTACCGCCCCTTGCAGGTTTCGCGGGCAAATGGATTCTTTTTGCCGCTGTCATCCAAGAAAAACTCTACTGGCTGGCAATCATTGGCTTGCTCAACAGCGTCGTGTCGCTTTACTACTATGTGCGAATCGTCAAAGCGATGTTCCTTGAAACGGCTGATGATACAGAATCCCTCTCTTTCTCACCTGGAAGTCTTGTCTTACTCCTTGTTTTTGTTGTTCCGACCCTCCTCCTCGGAATCTATTGGAACCCTTTATACGAACTGTCCAGGGCTTCTCTCGGAAAACTGATGGGTTGAGAAGGATTGATTTCCTACTTACTTACCCAAATATCACCGGTACAGTTTTTTCTGCTTTCCAGTCCAATAAAAAGGGCAACCACTTGTGGTTGCCCTTTTTTGTTCAAACTGTGTTTGTGTCTTGACTGCTTCTGCGGTTGATCCCTGTCAATCAATCCTGTGTCTTTTTCTGGTGTCCACTTCTTGACCTTGATTGTTGACTATTGTCACTTGACCTTGCAGTTGTTTTTTGATTATGGGTTTGTTGGCTCTGTGTTTGTCTGCTTGAGGTGAACGGGTCTGGCCATGGATTACGAGCTTTGACGTAATTTTTCTCGAAACGGTTTCTATATGCTTTAGTTTTAGTATCCGTCCTTTTTGAGACTGAGGAATGCTTTTTGTTACTCATGTTTACCTCCTTTTTAACTTTCATTCCCATCTAGACCTCTGGATGAAAGTACATCGCGATAACAAGCTTCTATTAAGTCCTCGTCATCTGGAAGACCAAACGACTGAAGAACCAAAAGCACATTCTTTTGCTTTTGACGTACACGGTTGTATCCTTCTTCTACTGCATGTAAATCTAAATTTTCGTCGTTTGCCTCAATATCAGCCCATAAGTCCTCAAATTCATATTGAAGTTCAGCATACAACTTGGTTAGAGTTGAAAGATCTTTTAAATTTTGTTCCCAGTTTAGGATGGGAAGTATGTATGCTATAACCGCTGCGATAGCAACTATGAGTTGCCATGTAACCTTTAAGTAATTGAGGGGTGCTCATAAATCAAATTATCGAAATACAGCGATGACATGTGTGACATTTCTCAGCGGGAGTCCCCAAATAGAATTGACCAACATTGCCACCTGAAGCAAAACTACACCGAGCATCAAAAACGTGACCACATTCGGTTTGCCACAGACCGGTAGCTGTTTGTGGTTGGTATGTGTCGATAGCAGTTGCTTGAGCAATTCAAATATCGGTTCAATGGCGACGTTGCGCTTCTGCTGATAGGTATGCAACAGTGTTGATTGGTTAATAGTTTCGACATACCGCTGGGCTTGAGGTCGCTTGGCACCTATCACCGGGGTGATAAGCAACAATCCTTCGTTTGCCAGTTTCTCGGTTCGCTTGAGGTCAGTGTAACCGGCATCGGCGACGATATATCCGACATTTTGTGCAAGCATTTTGTTGACTTGTTGGTCAAGTATTGCTTTCTCACTCACACACGCAGTATCAACGGCACTCATCAAAGGCACTCCCTGTTGGGTGACCGTTAGATGCAGTCCATAGCCATAAACCCAGCCATGGTACTTACTGACAGACCAACTCGCGTCTGTATCAACGGCACGCAGTCCCGTTGGAATGCGATTGGCCTTTTTGTCTTTCTGATGCCAGACCGGACCTTTTGCCTTAAACAGACTTTTATCTTGGTAAACCACCTCCAAAGACGCATCGGCAATCAAAGTCATACCAACATCACCTAAAAACTCAATGAACGCCTCAAGCCGACAAGCAAGTTGTTTGTACCGGCGTGCCAGCGTCGCACGAGAGGGTACAGTTTGTAGATTGAACCGTGGCACCCCCGGCACGTGTATCTCCAACCATCTGTGTTGTGCCTTAAAGCAATAGATACCCTTGAGTGTCAGGACGGCGAAAAGCACAATCAGACAGTCGTCTGTATACGACTTAGGGCGTCCGAGAGTCGGTGTCAACGCCGACGCGACGGAGGTGTTGAAAGTTTCAAGCTGTTCAAACAAAAACGTGATATAATAATCACGGTCAGGATAACCCATGTTATAATCCTCTCTTTCTTGAAGGTTAGATTAGATTATAACCGTTATCCTGACTCTATAGCAATTATGAGCACCCCTCAAGTAATTGAGGGGTGTGCATAAATATAATTGACATAATCAGTCAACTAGGGTTTCCTATTGTTATCCCAACAAAAAGGAGCCCCCCATGGCAAAACAGCCAACGTTGACCGATTATGTCGCTCTTATTATGCACCTATTTGAGCAATTTATGCAACACCGTATTGAAAAAGAAGGTATCAACGAAACAAAATTACTCACGTATTCCACCCCTTCGTTCATCGTCTTCTTCATGGTGATGCAGTTTCGCGGTATCTATGCCTTCAAAACGCAATGGCGATGGCTAATCAATCATCCAGAAGTGTTGCCAATGCTCGGTTGGCAACAGCCACCGCATCGAACCACCATTGCCCGTCGCTACAAGGCATTATATGAAGTGATAGAGGCATTTGTATTGTTTATCGGTCAGTATGCTGCTGACTTGTCTGAGCAGTTCAACCTAACGGATTTAGTAGTAGACAAAAGTTTGTTTAAGGCACCCGGCCCCGTCTGGCATCAGGCAGACAGAAAAGCAGGCAAAGTGCCTAACCATCTACGCAACCTCGACACCGACGCCACTTGGAGTAAGAGTGGTTATCATGGCTGGGTCTATGGCTATGGACTTCACATCGTCTGCACACAAGCCGCTTTTCCAACACTAATAACCGTGCAAAGTGCATCGGTATCTGAAAGTTGGGTCATAGACCATAAAGTGCCTGAAATTCTGACACACCTTGCACCTCAGACACTCACTGCCGATGATGCCTATACCCAAGCGGGTCGTATTCGTTGTTGGGCAAAGGCACAAGTCGCTTTGATTACCCCTGCATTGCGATGGACAAAGGGACGGTTTGCCGAGGCGTATCATCGGTTTATCAACCAACCCGAGCAGCGTCTCTGTTTAAGCAAACGTCGCAGTTCGGTCGAACCGTTATTTGACTTGATTGCTAAGGTGATAGGCACCACCCCCCAACAGAAGCAGTTACCGGTTAAGGGGTTGTCCAATGTGCGATGTTGTTTGGCTATCGGGGTGTTATCGGTGCAAATCGCTATGATTGTTAATGTCATATGGAGTTTACCGGCTCGCAATGTCTCTCATATGGCGGCTGTTTTCCAATGAAATACTATGCACACCCCTCAAGTAATTATTGATAAAATCTGAAAAGGCAACTGTAGATACAGCCACGATAGCTAGAACGATTTTTAGCAGCCTATTTCTCTTGAACTGCTTTCTTCCAATATACTTCCAATACCTAGTATTTAGATCCGCGTCTAACATTGATTCCCAAATTCTTCTACCTATATTCTGTCGTTTTTCTTCTCGGTTTTGATTGTTTTCATTAGGAGCTAATATCTCTTGGCTAATCCTAACACATGAATTTAATGTCCTCTTTATAAAACTTTGTATATTTTAACATGTTTAATGTCGAAAAGTCTAACCTTAAAACGCTAATAGATCGACCTTCAACTTCTGTGCAGCCTCTTGTGTTATTGAGTTGGAACTTATCGACCAATTTGTCCGAATCTTCTTGATGCGGTAGAGTTGAGACAGTGTGCGCAGCCGCCAAGCAGATTTGATCGCCACTTAAAGAAAACTGGGATAGGGAGGCCCCCCAATTAATTCCTTCTCTCCTCTTGGTTCGTTTGATATTAGATCGTTTTCCCAAAGCTAGTATAGCATCGAACAAGCCCAAATCAAGACATAAGAAGCTAGGGGCATTTGGTTCTCCTGTAGGAGGAATCTCCAAATCCCGACACATCGCTCAGACAGGGAGAAAACCGAAAACTAAATAGCCCTATAATAAGAAATTTCTGGTTGATACACTGAGCGTTTTTTGATAAACTGTTAGAAATAAGAGGCAAACTTCCGTACCTTGTACTTTTTTTATATGACCCGGAAATTTGTCTGTCCTAGATTCCTTTCTTTAAGGAGAAGACATGAAAGCAAAACTCGGTTTTATTGGAACAGGTGGTATGGCAGGGGCTCACATGAGAAACCTGCAAACCTTCGATGACATAGAATTCGCCGCCATGTGTGATGTTTCGGAGGAACGTGCAAAAGAGCGTGCAGAAGAATTCGGAGGCAACGCCTACACAGACTTCCGCGAGATGTACGACACGGAATCCCTCGATGCTGTTTATATCTGCACCCCGCCCTTTGCACACGGGGAACAGGAGCGAATTGCATGTGAACAAGGCGTTCCGATGTTCATCGAGAAGCCAATCGCTTCAGACCTAGAGCAGGCAGTTATCATCAATGAGGATATCCGACGGAGCGGTGTTATTACTAGCGTTGGGTATCACTGGCGTTATGGCGATAATGCCCAGTATGCGCAGTCGATACTTGAAAAGGAATCTCCAGTTCTCGGCGCGTTGGGATACTGGATGGGCGGACTGCCTGGCACGCTTTGGTGGAGAATTCGTGCCCAATCCGGTGGACAGCATGTCGAGCAAACAACCCATATTTTCGATCTGGCGCGGTTTCTGCTCGGAGACGCAAAAACGGTACACGGTGTTGCGACCCGTGGAAGTATGACAGATATTCCACAATACGACGTCGATGACCTTACCATGGTCAATATTGAGTTCGAGAGTGGTGCAGTCGCTAATATCGTGTCGTGTTGTGCGATGGAGGGTTGGAATCGGGTACAACTTGAGGTCTTCTGTCGCGGTTTGGTGCTAACTGTTGGCGGTTCCAACACCATTAATAGGAAAGGTGAGGAGGAATCACTCCCCGAAAATGGAGGTCAAGACCGGGACAGGGTGTTTATTGATGCCGTGAAAACTGGTGATTCATCGAAGATCCTTTCACCCTACAGTGACGCGTTGAAGACGCTCCGGATTATGATGGCTGCGAGCACATCGTTTGAAACGGGTAAAGCGGTAGATCTATAAGAGGGTGTTTGTTAGCATTAAAACTGGTTTCAAACATCTCTTCAGAACCGTTCTCGACTTGGGTCGGGGATGTGAAAGGAGAAAGGAATGGGCTCAATTAATCAATCAATCTGTTATGGATGTTTCACTCGTGACAATGTCTCTCCTGAACAGGTCATCCAGGAGGCGGCGAGGATTGGCTATAAATCCGTTGAAATGGCGCCTCCAGAATATTGGTCCCTCGTGCGCGAAAATGGGATGCGTGTCGCGATTATCGTTGGACATCGGTCGTTACCTGATGGTCTCAACAAACGCGAGAATCATGATCGCATTGAGCAGGAGATTCTGGAAAATATTGACGTTGCTGCCGCGAATGACATTCCCGGTCTCATCTGTTTTTCAGGAAACCGAGAGGGAAAATCAGACGAGGAGGGGCGGGATAATACCATTGAAGGACTCTTGCGCGTTGCCAAGGCAGCCGAAGATAAAGGTGTCAACCTCTGTATTGAGTTGCTCAATAGCAAAGTAAATCACCCCGATTATCAGTGTGATCGCACGCCTTGGGGTGTAGAGGTTTGCAAAGGCGTCAACTCCCCGCGTGTCCAGCTGCTCTACGATATCTATCACATGCAGATTATGGAAGGCGACCTTGTCCGGACCATTCAGGAGAGCATTGATCACATCGGACATTTCCACACGGCGGGCAATCCGGGTCGCAAAGACCTTGACGATGAGCAAGAAATCTACTATCCGCCTGTCATGCGCGCTATCGCCGAAACAGACTATGACCTTTACCTCGGACACGAATTTGTTCCGAAAGGCGATCCACTCGCGGCGATGCAAGCCGCCTTTGATACGTGCAATGTTACCGTTTAGCCAGTCAATAACGTGAAACGTGAAGAATTCTCCTCTTCATGTTTCACGTTTTACCCATAACGGGCTGAGGGCTGCTTCCCAAACGGATAGATTTGGCGATAGTGGTGCCCTATCAAAGAATAAACCAATCGTGTAGTATGTCACTGTCCGCTATCGGCTCTTGTAAATACCTACCTAACTGATTAAGCCAATAGATCCAGTAATCGTAAGCGTAATCGATTACTGCTTCCGTTGTCTGATGGGTTTCCAAATATTCAATCAGCCACGCAAGGAGTTTCTCCTCAACCGCTTCAGAGACCTCATTTGTCGTAATACAGTCTGCTCGGAACCTGCGAACGCTATCGATGGTTACGCAGAAATGCCTGCTGCCTTCGATTGCCAGATTGACCATCATACCGCACGTAATCTTCCCGGCAAAATCTTCTGACCATCCCCCGCTCTCTACATATCGAAAATCCTTCTCCTTTGCTATGAGGTAAAGGGGAAGGGTTTGGAGATAATCCAACCGGAGACTTAGATTCTTCAACATCCTATCGGAAATTTCAACATGACTGAGCTGTTCAATCGGTTGCTTTTTCTCATTCGTTGATTTCACAACCGCGATAACTTCATCTATAATCAGGTTTTCATCTATCAGGGCTGATAGAAAATCATCTTCGGTTTGACTCAGGAGAGGTATTTCCATCGCTGCTTCAGGATGTGCTCCAATCTGCACCATTCCCGATTCAGCGATGGTCAATCGTGCACGCTGCTGAATGGTTTCGACATCGCGCTTCAATTTGGTCATTAATGTGTTCCCGATCTGGTAGAAGCGAATCATATCGTTATGAACCAGTAGGTGTTTCGCTCGAATGAGGTCGAGCTTGCTTCCATGTTCAAGCCCTAGGTTGAGTCGGAGAACAACATCTCTTGCCACTGTTCGCAGTTCGGATAGCTTAGAGATGTCAACCGGCTCCATAACTGAGCACTTGTTCATGATTACAACGATTTGGCGATTGAGCTCGTCAATCAGTTCGATCGAGACATTTTCCGACTCGCCAAGTTCAGATAATGCTCTGAACAGGAACAGTCGAGAATCATATTCGATAAGGGAATTTGTATTTGTCATTGATGCTGTTCCATGATGCGGGACGTGATTTGCTTATTCGTCTAACTGTAAATTATCAAGATCGACTAGCTTACCCAGATCGTCTTCGGTAGGACCCTCTTTGACAGATCTTTGAGGTGGGTCTCCCTCTTTCAACTGCACGTTGTCGAGATCTACCAACTTCTCTAAGTCTTCTTCAGTCACGCCTTTTCCTCGATCCCGTTCCTCAATTCGCGCTTTGGCAGCTTCTCGCGTTGCTCGCGCTTTAATCTCCCTAGCGTAACCATCCAGTGCGGTCGTATCTTCGAGGAATATATACTCCATGAGAGATTGGAATAGGTCTCCATCCGCGGCGTAAAGCATTTCAACTAGCAGTTCGGTATCCTCAGTGTCGTAACTTAAATCTTCGGGACTAACGAGGGCTTCCTCCACGAGAAACGCGGGGTAAGGAACTACATCAGATTTTCTGGGCGCAAATTCTAGCCGATCCCAGAAAAATTCACCGAGTAGTTGTGGGTCGATAGAACGCAACATGTTTTCATAGACCTCTTCTCCCGCGTGCAACATCTCCATCAGCCATGCCTCAAATTGTGCATTATTCAACTTACTATCCTGATAGGCAATTAGGTCGACAATATCTACAAGCTGTTCAGAAGACGCTGCGGATAGAATGCCGGCAGATTGTCCAGTTCCAAGATGGGCAAGTGCCATCTGCATTACATTCTCGGTTGGACTCCGTTGAACTAGCTCCGTGCAATCGGGGACGAGGTAATACAACTCCTCCCGACTTTTTGCGTCCGCAACCGTTTCAATAATTGCTAGCTGCTCCTCAGTGGTATACTGTTGGAACTGAAGGGTTGCCTGCTTAGTATCCATTTCGAGCAATGCTTTCGCTTCTGCCTGCGGATTACGGATCCTGATTTCTTTCATCCTAACCTCCCTCGGTGTGGTTGGATATATCCATTGGGAAAATCAGTCATGTCGAACAAGCGCATAATGTTATCATACCACTTCATCAGATTGCAATGAATTCTCGATGAGAATCTTTGCGTCCTTCGCCGCAACAGGCATGGATAGAATTATTGGTTGTGCAAACCCGCATACCATTTGGTTCCAAGTTGTCCGCTGCTTCTTTTTATCCGATAGAGCCCACAGCGAGTTTCAAAAAGTGTCTACACTTAAAAAGCCTATTACACGTCTAAAAATGGTAGCCCACGTTTTATGAACAAAATCTCAATTTTGGTGTGTTAAAATAAAAAAGTGTGGGCTGTGGAACATGTCTTCATCGTGAAATAAAAAATAGCTTTGATTGACAAAGCCCACTTTTGTTAATATATACTAAAGTTAGTACAATTTTAGGGTGAAAAAAGGCAGAAAAGCGGGTATCCTTTCAGAAATCCATCACAATTTTGAAAGGAGAGTTATCATGCCCGTCATTTTCTGCCTCGTTGATATTTTAACGCAATTTCGTCCATTATTCAACCGTCAAAACTTCGCGTTGTTTTGTACCTTCATCGTCGGTCTTATCACGCACCGCCATCGTGCGACGTTGACGGGCATCTATCAAGCGGTTCGCCCGAAGGTCGGTTACGGTTCATTGGTGAAGTTCCTCTCCCGTGGCAAATGGGACGCCGATGCGGTTGCTCAACATCTGATTAAGTTGCTGCAAGGTTGGTTTGACAACTGGGTCTACGTTTACGACGAGACCCGAGCGGTAAAGACCGGGGAGAAGCAATTTGGACTCCATTTCTTCAGAAATCATCGCTACCGAAAGCGCAATACTAATCAATCGAAGTTCCACTTTGGTCATCAGTTTGGCGCGTTGGGGTTGCTTTGTACCACCGTTACAGAGACGATTCTATTTCCGGTGTGGGTGAACCTGATATGTCCAAAGACCCATCGGGACAACAGTGGGTCGGTTCTCAAGCGGATTTGCTCCCAAATCCCGCCCGGACTGATTATCTTTGACCGGGGGTTCAATAGACGGAAAGTGTTTGAAGCCGTCCTTAACGCAGGACATCATATCTTGTGTCGCGCCAAGTCCAATGCGGTCTTTTATCTGTTACCCACGGTCTGCAAGCGACCTAAACCCGGACGCCCAAAGACATACGGTAAACGCATCCATCTTCGGCATCTTCGGTATAAAGCGATTGATATTGACAACAAACGGTGTTCAGTCGCATCTAAGGTCGTGCGGACCAAAATGTGTCCTACTCAAGTGCGATTGGTGGTGATGCGAACCCGACCTAAAAAATCAAAGCCGTTTCGATATTTCTGTGTCTACACCACTGACTTGACACTTGACCTATGTCAGATAGTTCGATACTATCGGCAACGATGGTTGATTGAGACTGCTTTTCGGGACACCAAGCAACACTTCGGGTTTGACAAGTATCGAGTCAAATCGCGGAAAAGCATCAATCGATTGGTACAACTCAGTTTCGTGGCGAGTTGCATCACACAATTGATATTCAATGCTACTTGTGCCACTGGCAGGTCCATAACAGTCGAGCAGGTATGCTGGGAATTAGGCATTGACTGGTATCGACCCACTAAATTGACACGCGGGTTGATGGTTCAGTATCTATGCGCCTTTATGGAGGGAAGATTATTTTCGCAGACAAACGACAAAGATACATACTCGCCCGATATTCAACAGACTCTTGATAACGCTGCATGAATTACTATCAAATTGTACTAACTTTAGTAATATATAATATACAGTTACATTTATCTAAGGAGGTTACCCAAAATGAACACCCTCAAAACTGGAATACTCTTAATTGCATTGACAGCTCTGCTGATGTTCATTGGCAACATATTAGGCGGGGAAGTTGGAATGGCAATCGCCTTGATCCTGGCAGCTGTCATGAACTTCGGCTCATACTGGTTCAGCGATAAGATCGTCCTGTCAATGTATAAAGCACAGGAAGTCAGTCCCAACACTGAATTATATCAGATTGTCAAACAACAGACCGAAAAATCAGGCTTACCGATGCCGCGGGTCTATACAATTCCGACCGATATGCCAAATGCCTTTGCTACCGGCAGAGGGCCAAACCACGCAGCAGTTGCCGCGACGGACGGGATTATGCGAATTTTATCACGCGATGAGTTGGCAGGCGTCATCGGGCATGAACTCGCACATGTCAAGCACCGTGATATTCTGATTAGTAGCATCGTTGCTACAATCGCAGGGGCAATCATGCTGATTGCGAACATGGCACAGTGGGCGGCGTTATTTGGCGGTTTTGGTGGAAATGACGACGAAGATGGCGGTGGGATCTTCGGCATGTTATTCCTTATTATCGTTGCCCCTATCGCTGCAATGATTATTCAATTCGCGATTTCCCGTTCCCGCGAATATGCGGCAGACCGTGGTGGGGCGGAAATCTGTGGAAATCCATTGGCGTTGGCAAATGCCCTTCGCCGACTTGAACGTGGCGTCGAAATGCACCCGATGCGAGGGAATCAGGCAACATCCCATCTCTTCATTGTCAATCCCTTACGTGGTGGGATAGCGGGCCTTTTCAGCACCCATCCACCGATGGAGGAACGCATCCGCCGTCTGGAGGAATTGGCAGGTTATCGTCGGTAGCTTCAGGATTCTGCTATTTCAGAAATACCCTTATCTAATAAAGGAGGCACCGTGGAAACCGAAACTATTGAGCATCCATCAACACTAACAGAATTTCTGGAAGGAGATTATGAATCCTATGAATTCGTGGAAGGGAAATTAATTCCGATGGCAGCAGCCAAGATTATTCATGGAGATGTCGCAGCAGAGATATTGATTTTATTGGGCAATTATGTAAAGGAGCATCAGTTGGGGAAATTATACACAGCAGAAACGGTATTCACAGTGGGAGATAGAGCTAGGAAACCGGACGTTGCATTTGTTGCTTCGGAACGCATCCCCGATGACCTATGGCAGAATTTCCCGATCCCCCCTGATTTAGCCATTGAAGTTGTGTCAGAAACAGATGCCATGCAGGCTGTGCACGAAAAAGCTTTCGAGTATCTTGATGCCGGTACACAACTGGTTTGGGCAATTGAACCCTTCTCGCAAACGGTGACCGTCTACCGTTCCCCCACGGATATCAGTCTCTTGACAATTGACGACCCTTTAACCGGCGATCCTGCGGTTAAAGGGTTTCAGTGCCGTGTGGCAGAGCTCTTTACGTAGAAAAGAGATGTCAATTTGATTCGATAAGATACTTGCGGAACCAACGCAATGTCCGTTCCCAACGATCTTTTCTATGGGAGACTTTGCTAAGACTGTGGCCTGCGCCCTTGTAAAGGACATAAGCAACTTCTTTATCGAGTGCCCTTAGATATGTCGTATACAGTTCCGCTTCGTGCGGAGTATCATCCTCCCCTTCGAGAATCAGAACAGGGGTTTCAACGTTGGCAACGTAACTGATCGGAGATAGCTCTTGGTAGAGATGTGGAACTTCCCATGGGGCCCCTCCCATCTCTTGTGCGGAAATTGCATTCCACCGAGTCTGACGACCAAATTGGCAGGTCAGCCGATAGTCATAAAGCCCACCTAGCAGCACGGCAGCTCGAAAGAGCGTTGATTTCCCAATGGCATAAGCCCCAAGTATCGCACCATAGCTATAACCGTGGACCCCTATGTTTGCTTTGTCGCACATCCGTTGAGATGCCAACCAGTCGATACCGCTCATAACATCTTTATAGTCCGGTTCTTGAGTTGGAGGTTCGCACCACTGATATTGCTGGCTCCCACGCATATCAGGCGCAAATATCTGAAACCCATTGGCTGCCAACCAATGCCACTCACGGTAGAAAATTGCTGCACCACCTTCAGTTGGACCGCCATGCACATCCACGATAGTGGGGTGCTCTACGCTCATTGACTTGCCTAGTGGTGAAACGATAGAGCCTTGAATCATGAGACCGTCGTAGGATTCCCATTCAACAACTGAAGCTTCACCCAACTCGTAATTGGCGAGTTGGTCACTGAATCGTGTGACGACCCTTTCCTGCCCGGAATCGAGCGAAATCACATAGACATCCGGTAAAGACAACAACCCCCGAAAAACTGTTAAAAGTGTCCTCCCGTCCCGGCTTATCCCCGAAAGATAAGTCCAGCCTGTCCGTTCTACCACCATCTCTTTTCTGCCTGACCTTATATCAACACAGAACACATGACGACTAATTCCCTTTAAGTCACTACAGTATATTTTCTGACCATCATCTCCCCAGCAGACAAAATCAATGAAGTATTCATCATTTAATATCTGTACCTGCTTTGAGTTCCTCTCCATAATCGCACACAGGTTACGGACGGGATGAATATAGCTATATGGGGAGTATCCCAATGCCAAAAAATTTCCACATGGAGACCATGAAGGCATGGTCATCTCATTCTTACCGGGACCAACTCGATCTTTTCTATTCCCAGATCTGCGATCGATGTCAAAAAGACACCAATCCGTATCCCTTTGGGCCTGACTTTCTATAGATGAGTAAACAGTCAGCCAATTGCCCTCTGGATGCCACGCCAATCCTTCGTAGGATTCACCCACATTTGATTCCGCAAGGAAGATAGCTTCGTCCGTATCCACATGGAGAATGACAAGTTCACTCACAGCAGTGAGGGGTGGTGGACAGACTATTACAATGTCTTCATCATTGTCTTTGTCAGGTGTTTCTACTTCCCGATTAACGATGAGGGCAATAAACTGTCCATCAAAAGACCATTGAACAAAGTCAACATCTTGTGTATTCCTGCCCAACTGCCGCTCAGTGCCATCAATATACCTCAACCAAACACCCGAACCCTCTAGTTTCAGAAAAGCCAGGCCGTCCGGCTGACTGGGTGACCACTTGGGACTTCTGCCTTTGAAAGCTTCGGATGTATTTGATGTTTCCAGATCGGTGATATAGATCTAACCCCGATGTGTGTACGCAATTCGCAGCCCATCTGCCGAGAGGTTACATTCATCAACCCCTGCATACGGAAATGATGCAACTTCATCAACTGTAATCGGCCTCAGCATCTGTGGACTCCTTATGACTTACATAATTTTGTTAGAGAAAGAGACCTCTAGACAGTGCGTTTTTGAATGGTAGATCATTTAGCAGTGAATGGTGCGATGTGTAAGACGTAAACGGATCTCGCTATTTTTCCCTTCTTTCATTGTGCTGTAACTTCTCGCCACCGTTCAACCAATCTCTGCCGGTGGTTTGCTGCCCAGATAGAGTCAAACTGAATCAACTTCACCTCGTCAGCGGTTACAGCTCCTTGAGCGACTTCGGCTCTCGGATTCAACGGAGTCCGAAACCACTTCTGCATCAAATTCTGGGCCCGGACTGAGAGGGTCCAATCCATAAATCGCTTTGCGGCGGCTTGATTGGGGCCACCTTTAACAAGTGCCATCGCACCAATTTCGAACCCTGTTCCTTCCTTCGGAAAACTTAACACAACCGGATATCCTTTCGCGGGTCCTTTCTTGACAATATCGTGCGAAAAGGCAATTCCCACAGCAACCTCGCCGAAACCTACCTGCGTCACGCACGCAGATCCAGACCTATTATAATGATGGACATTCCGGTCTAACTTTGCAATATAATCGAAACCCGCATCCTCACCCATCATCTGCACAATTGCAGCGAGTAGCGTGTTAGCAGTGCCCGATGTATAGGCATAAGCCACACTAATCTCACCCCTGAGATCGGGCTTTACTAGGTCATACCACGAGGCCGGCGGTGCAATCCCTTTGCGTGCTAAAATCTCTGTGTTGGAAGCAAAACCGATTGCACCGAAGTAGAAACCTGTCCAGTGGTGTTCGTCGTCAAATGTGCCAGGAGGCGGCTCAAAATCGATACGCGGCGCATAAGGAGCGAGTAAGCCTTCGCCTTTGGCGACAATAAACTCTGGTGATGGTCCGCCAAACCAGAGCGCGACCTGTGGATTCGTTCGCTCACTTCTGATCCGCACCAATACCTCTCCTGCGGACAAACGGACCCATCGCACCTGAATACCACTCTCTTCCTCAAAAGCACGGAGGTAGATCTTTGCTTCATTCGTGTCGAGAGCCGTGTAGAGATGAAGCACTTCACCCTTACCCTCTGTGGCAATCACTTCCGATGCTATAGCCTCAGACCCGCTTAGGGTTGTTTCCCAACACCCTAGCAGCCAAAGGGCAAAGATGGTACATGTGAGAAGAACGTTTAGGGCTGCTGGTCGGTGCATAAGGTAGATCATAACCTTTTGGGAAACTATCTGGTGATTTCACGACCATGGCATGACGGCACACGATTTCAATACGCTCGCGCAAAGATTACAATCTCCTCCGCTGATTCACCGCACACAATACAAGTCCCACCCCCGCCGGGCTGATCCAAAGGGATGCAGCGCGTCGTGGCTTTGATGTCATCTTTGACTTTATCCTCGCACGCAACGTTCCCGCACCACCAAGCGCGGGCGAAGCCTTGCGTCGCCGCTTCCCTAAACGAATCGTAGTCGGATGGCTCTGATATATTGGCGTCACGGAACTCGGTCGCACGAGCCAGCAGACTGTTCTGGATGTCCCTGAGTGTATCGGAGACGATATCAGCCAGTCCAGCCAATGGCACGAACGATTTGCCATCTCGTCCCGGCACATCGCGGCGCGCAAGCACTACCTGATCCTTTGCAATATCTCTGGGCCCAATCTCTATTCTTAACGGCACACCTTTCAATTCCCACTCGTTAAACTTCCAACCGGGAGAGTATTCATCGCGCTCATCCACCTTCAGCCTTACGTCTGGTCCCAACATGGCTTCGATCTTTTGGGTTGCCTCCATCACCGTGCTCCGTTCAGCGTCCTTTCGATAGATCGGCACAATCACCACCTGAGTTGGTGCCAGACGAGGTGGCAAGACCAGTCCTTGATCGTCACCGTGTGCCATGATAATTGCGCCAACCATTCGTGTGCTCACACCCCAACTGGTTGTCCAGCAGTATTGCTGCGTCCCATTTCCGTCCTGATACTGAATATCGAAGGCTTTGGCAAAGTTCTGTCCAAGATTGTGCGATGTGCCTGACTGCAACGCCCGGCGATCTCCCATCATAGCTTCAATACTGTAGGAAGCGTCGGCACCGGGAAACTTCTCGCTATCGCTCTTACGGCCGGGGATGACCGGGATAGCGGCATCGTTCACAGCGAAATCGGTGTACACATCCAACATCCGTAGCGTTTCTTCCTGCGCCTCTTCCGCAGTGGCGTGGGCGGTGTGTCCTTCCTGCCAGAGAAACTCCATCGTGCGCAGAAACAAGCGGGTGCGTAATTCCCAGCGCACCACATTTGCCCATTGATTAATCAGCACCGGCAGATCTCGGTAAGACTGAATCCACTGGCTGTACATATATCCGATGACCGTTTCTGAAGTGGGACGTACCACCAATGGATCTTCTAATTTTTTGCCACCTCCGTGTGTAACAACCGCTAGTTCTGGTGCGAATCCTTCGACATGCTGCGCTTCCTTCTCAATGAAGCTCATCGGCACGAAAAGTGGAAAATAGGCGTTTTCGTGTCCGGTTTCCTTGAACCGGCGATCTAACCCTGCCTTCACATTCTCCCAAAGTTCGTAGCCGTAGGGCCGAATGACCATACAGCCGCGTACCGGAGCGTAATCCGCCAGTTCCGCCTTCCGAATCACTTCGGTGTACCACTCTGAATAATCCTCGCTGCGAGGTGTGATTTTGTCTCTCATTTCCAGGTTTACTCCTCTTCAATTAGTAGAATATCATTCCTTATTTCACATAGATTACTGCAGGTGTCTCTTTTATTATCGTCAATTTGTTTTCGAAAATTATCAGTCTTCAACTGAGCTTGCCCCGCTATTGCATTTCTCTCTGTTGACCTTTGGACCCTCTAGTGGACTGAAAGGGGTCTGAAATTGAAAACCGGTTCTGCGCGTTTCACGAAAATGCTCTAACCGCCGAATTGCAATTTCAGCGAATATCGGATCCATGTCGGATGTATAGCACACGCGCCCCAATCTTTCACAGGCGATTAACGTTGTCCCTGAGTGCGCAAAAAAATCCACAACCAAATCGCCTTCACGGCTACAGGCTGCAATAATCCGTTCAACTGACTTCAGTGGCTTTTGAGCGTAAGCGCCGGGTACGTTCTCTTCCATCCGATAAAAGACCTGCTGAATGTCAACCCACACATTACCGGGTCTGATAGTATCAGATCGACTCCGCTCCAAGTTCTCCATCTTTTTTCCACTCACCGTTTTATAATAGCCGCGCAAAATTTTAGGTATATCGGTATAACCAACGGTGAAATTGGGATTGCCCTTCGTATAGTAGAGCAATTCCTGTCTCACCGCCATCCAATTTTTCTGAGTGCCGTACCCCCTCTGATTCCTCATCGTAATGAAACTTCTCGCCTTTAAGTCATCAAATTCCCTCATCATGACCATGAAATCGGGCAAAGGTTGGAAATTGTCTTTCTGATCTGCACCTAACCACGCGTAGAAATGGGAGTCTTCATCCAATATACCGATTGTGTTCTCCACCCAATTCCTAGAAAACTCCATGTATTCAGCTAAATTTAGCTTATCTAGGTTTTGGGTTGTTTGATTTCCGACGCTCACATTGTAAGGTGGGTCGTTCACAGCTACCTTTGCCTTGTTGCTCCCCATTATTTTTGATACTGCATCAGGGCAGGTGGCATCCAACACCCCGACCCTATGCCCTTGCACGGGATCTTCCCAAATCTCCCCGGGTTTGAGTCTACAATAGGTCAATAGCTTTTTCCGAATTTCGGTATCGGAATCCAGTCTTGGCAAAGGTTCAGTCACCATCATTCCTCCATCATTAGTGTACGATTGAATTGCTTACTAACTACATCGGTTCCGTGACGGTCCCCATGAACAGTATGGTCTCCGTTGTGGTATCATAAATGGTGAAAAAGAAGGGACGATCTACTCGAAAGACTGGTTCTGCAGACTCTACCATTGTGACAGCAGTGACAGCGGCAGCTTCGGTCCCCTCTTCGTTCACTTCTACGAAGGTTTTATGTCGAACCTCACTGATAAAAAGGCCTGGTGGCCCCATGCCGCTAAAATTGGCACCACCACTGAAAGCAATTCCCATCCCCAGTGCTCTGAGCGTGTCGTTGAGTGTCACTTCATATTCCAGTTTGAAGCGGGGTAGCATCATATAGAGTGTCTCCTTGTGAAACTGCGATAGCCAATGCTTCCAGCTTTCAGCGTTCAAGCCCTCCAGAAATTCATTGAGGTTGGAGTCGAGGTTGGGCAGGAAAATATACATACTCAACCGCCCATCGCCATACGGTAGGCCCGCTGCTTCAAAATGCTCACCGCGGAAGTATGGGTACTGCCCAGTTCGACTCATCATCTCTACCTGCTTCTCACTCCCATCTGATAGCTGGAAAATGCCCGGCCGCGTCTGTGACGTATCAAACTCATCCTGCCAGCTCCCTTTGAAATAGATGGCATTAATCAGAAAAAGCACTGTTCCCGGTCCAATTTCGGAAACAATTTCCTCAATTTTGCCATTCGTGTTTGTATTAACCCATCCGTTGATGATTTTTATCGCTTGTGGTATACTAAAATCAAGCGAGGCAATCTCCGCTTCAAAAAACTGTTGATTTCGCTCTAAAAAATTGGTGTTGAATTCAACCCCCTGACGGGACCAAAGCGAGTTTGCAATCGAGATTTCAACCTTAGGACCAGGATTCTCAAGGCTGTTTCGTAATGCTGCGTTGGAATGATTGACTGTGTCTAGACCTAATCCCTCTATTTCCAGCACCTCCGCCATAGCGTGCTCTGTTTCTCCAACGGCACCGTTATAGGTCATAGTCAATGCAATTGAGATGCTCAACGGAGAGATGAAGATATTCGGTCCGGGCTCTCGTTCTCGGAGATCGTGAAGCAGCTTGAACCCCAATTTTGTGTTAGCCGAAGCAACACTTGAAAAACCCGGATCATCAATGGGATCCAATACGTCGTCAATGATATCCTTTGCAGAGTTGGTTTCGGGACACCCAAATAGGCACAGTAGTACTAGCAGGTATCCGCATCTGATAAGAATTAAACATCTCCAATTTTTTTTCATTTTAGTCTCCTTGTTGTTACTAGATTTGAGAACCTATGTGAAAAACAGGACTTTATTCACCGACCTTATCCGTCAGTGCTTCAATTCCGGGTAACTGTTTTCCTTCAAGAAATTCCAGCGACGCACCGCCACCGGTGGAGATGTGTGTTATCCGATCTGCTACACCCGCCTGATGCACCGCAGCAACACAGTCCCCGCCGCCGATGATGCTGACCGCTTCCGAGTCGGCAACCCACTTCGCAATCTCAAGCGTACCTTGCGCAAACCGTTCAAACTCATAGACCCCCAACGGACCGTTCCAGAAGATTGTTTTTGCCGTATCGATAATCTCAGCAAATTTTGCAGTAGTTTCAATTCCAATATCGAAGCCGCTCCAACCATCGGGGATGCTCTGACCTGCGATGGCTTGAGATTCCGTGTTCGGATCAAACTCCCTACCGATGACATGATCGTATGGGAGATGGATGGTCAGGTGCCGATCCAACGCTTTTTGCAGCAGTGTATTGGCTAAATCGATCTTATCAAGCTCTACAAGCGAATTTCCAACTGACAGTTCCTTTGCTTTGAGGAAGGTATACGCCATGCCGCCGCCAATGATGAACTGGTCAACCTTGTCGAGCAAGTTCTCAATCACGCCAATTTTGTCCGAAATCTTCGCACCACCAAGAATCGCAATAAAGGGACGCTCCGGATTCTGAAGCACTTTGCCGAGATATTCAATTTCCTTTTCCATCAGTAAACCCGCGGCGCACTGATCGAAATAGTGTGTTATCCCTTCAGTCGATGCGTGAGCGCGATGTGCCGCACCAAAAGCGTCGTTGACGTAAAGATCAGCGAGAGATGCAAGTTTTTGCGCAAATTCCGAATCGTTTTTTGTCTCTTCCTCGTAGAAACGGACGTTTTCGAGCAGCAGTACATCGCCTGTACGGAGTTCGGAAACAATCCCTTCAATTTCTACCCCAATACAATCGACTGCATGTTTAACCCGTTGACCCAATAGTTTGCTGAGTGCTACCGCAAGCGGTTCCGTGGAAAAGTCGGGAGTAAAGCCTTTAGGGCGTCCGAGATGCGTAACCAAGATAATCTTGGCGCCGCCCCGAATAAGCGCCAAAATTGTCGGAAGAGCTGCACGGATGCGCGTATTATCGGTGATTCGCTTTCCATCCATCGGCACATTGAAATCAACGCGCACGAGGACTCGCTTGCCGCGGACATCTAAATCACGCAGACCGAGTTTATTTTTCATGCAGCCTCCCATCAAAACGGGCGCGAATACCCACAACTACTCTCCAATCCTATCTCGTAAATATGATGGTCAACAAATTCCGTGATGGATTCATTGCGCCACTGATTCCACCGCTTTTTGTGCTGCTTCTGAAAGCCCATCCGCAGCAATCAGGTTCAAACCGGAATCCGCGAGGAGCTGCTTCCCTATCTCTACATTCGTCCCTTCCAAGCGCACAACCAGCGGAACTGTCAAATCCACCTGCTTGATTGCTTCAATAATCCCGTTAGCAATTACGTCGCACTGCATGATGCCGCCAAAGATATTGACGAGGACCGCCTGCACCTTTTTGTCCGCGAGGATGAGACGGAAGGCGTGCGTAACAGTTTCCGTCGTCGCGCCGCCACCGACATCGAGGAAGTTTGCGGGTTCGCCGCCGTGCAGTTGGATGAGATCCATCGTCGCCATCGCAAGTCCCGCTCCGTTGACCATACACCCGATATTTCCGTCAAGGCTGATATAACTCAAGCCCGACTTTCCCGCTTCGAGTTCACGGGCATCCTCTTCGTGTGGATCACGCATTGCACTGATTTCCTCGTGCTCCCAAAGCGCGTTGTCATCGAAGTTGAGTTTGGCGTCGAGGGCAACGATATCCTGCCCATCACCGGTCTCCGTGATAGCGAGCGGATTAATTTCGGCGAGCGAGCAGTCACACACTACAAAAGCATCATACAAGCCGATCATCAGATCTGCTGCCTTGTTAACCAATTCGCGTGGGATATTCAAGTCGTAGGCGAGTTGCCGCGCCTGAAAGGAAGGTAAGCCAATCGCTGGGTCGATGGTCTGCTTCAGAATCTTTTCCGGACGGGTTGCAGCGACTTCTTCAATATCTACACCGCCCTCTTCGCTACCCATTATGACGAGCCGTGAGTCAGTGCGATCAATCACCATACCGAGGTAAAGTTCTCGCTCAATATCGCTAGCTTCAGCAACTAGCACCTTGCGGACCAGCTTTCCCTCAGGTCCTGTCTGAGGTGTTACCAGCTGCATACCCAGGATTGCCTCAGCAAGTTCCTTAACCTCTTCGGGGGTTTTCGCCAGCTTAACACCACCGCCTTTGCCCCGTCCGCCCGCATGGATCTGTGCCTTGACGATATACAGTGGGCAGTCGAGTTCGCGAGCAATCGATTCTGCTGCATCAGGGGTTGATGCTACTTCACCGCGCTGAACGTTGACCCCGTGCGCTTGTAGGATCTGTTTTGCTTGATATTCGTGTGCGTTCATTTCTCTTCTCCGATATGATAGCTATAAATTCAAAAAAATGTAGCTCTTACGTATCGCGCTCTAAATGCGATACATGCTTACCTTGTTGGGGTTCAAAATTTTCCGCATGTTCACCGATATAGTGACAGATGAAACTCCGGCGCCAACGGTCGGGCGTTTCGTTCACGTAGGAACCGTGGATGGTCTTACCATCGAAGAATAGGGCGTCTCCCGGTGCCATATCAACATAAAACTCCTTAACGCCCTCCGGCATCACCGACTGTACATCAGTGAACGAAATTGAGGTATCTGCAGCCTCGACCTGCAAAAGTCCACGTTTATGTGAGCCGGGCACAACGACCATCTGCCCAACAGCTTTGTCCGATCTGTCCAACGCAACCCACACACCAATCAACGGTTCAATGGTAATGTACTGCTCATCCTGATGGAGTGCTTGCCCTCTGCCTCCGGGTGGCTTAAAATAAAGCATTGTCTGCCGGAGCACAGGCTTATCATCGATTAGTTGTTCGACAATTCCCAACAGTGTCCCCTGCATTGCCCATTCACCGGTCAACGTATCCCAATTGTGCATGTTGATCATTCGAGGATATTGATGATTTGGATCCTCTGGGTGATCTGTTGTGCCGCCGCTGTCTCCTGATTTCGGTCCCTCGGCACGGCACTCCATGTAGTGCTGAATCATCTGCTGTGCTGTTTCTGTATCAAAAAGCTTCGGCACTATGAGAAAACCAGTTTCTTGATATTGATGAATAGCTACATCGCTTAAACGCATTATTTTCCCCCTTATTTCATACATGACATTCCACGTTTTACACTGCAAATTACACTGCAAACAGCGGTTTCAGATACGCTATCGACTCCTCCACAATCTGTTGGATTTCAGCAAGCGGGGTTTCCGTTCCGCCATGTGTGCCCACGATCTCCAACGTTACATAAGACACGTGATCGATTGTCTGCATGACAGCGGCGAGTGCGGGCAGGTCCATACCCCCTTTGCCGGGAATCTGCGTCTCAACAGGACCTATTGGCACCTCACGGCTCTCCCGGTTGTCACGGATACGCAGCGTTACAGTGTGATCTTTCAGGCACTGGAGCGATTCAACCGGATCTTCGGCAGCTGCTGTCCGCCAAATATGGCTTGCATCGAAGTTCAGTCCTACCCACTCACTGTCAACCTCCTGCATAAAACGTAATGCCGTTTCGGTAGAATACACCGCATTATTAACATGTGGCTTCAAACTCAGCTTAATTGCAGCCTGTGAGGTTCGAGCAGCAATCGTATTGACCAACTCTACCACCTGTTTGAAATTCTCCTCATCATCCGACCTTCCGCCTGTCCCCTCGGCGATTACAGGTGCACTGACCTGTTCTGCCGCTTCGATGACCGCGTCAAATTCAGGACTAGCCATGCTAACCCCGCCAGTTCCTGCAATGGATTCGATTGCCAAACCGTGTGAAGCGACTTGCGCTTTAATCCCCCTGTAGTATGAAGCCGATTTGCCGATGTCCAAATGAGGTGCCATCCCGGGACGCGCGCAAAATTCAATCGCCTTATACCCGGCTTTCGCAATGCCTGCGAGTGCTTGTTCTAAACTGAATCCTCCGTATAAAATTGTGCTGCATCCCAAGGCTTTCATGCGCTTTTCCTAAAGTCAGATCTGTTATTTGCATCAAGAATATGTTATACTTTACCTTAACTTTGCCAGGCGGGTCAAGTGAAAATCTCCGACGGAACCGTAAATTTCCGATTGACAATTTCGATGAGAGATGGTATCTTGAACTTGTTGAATTTACAGGCAGATGGACTTGAGTCAGAAAGGAACTGACTTAGTTAGGTCCAACTTGCCCGAACTCCTCTTATTTATTCGTTCGGAAGTTGTTGTGCCCCGTCAGACCAAAGCAAACCTATATGGAAACGTGTTAGGAATTCAGAGTTAGCGTTTAATTGATTATTTAACTATATCAATGGAGGCAATATCAATGAGAATGCATATCGGCGGCGAATGGGTCGACAAGCCGCAGAAAATCGAAGTTTTGAATCCCTTCGACGGTTCTGTTGTTGACACCATTCCCAGAGGTGATCACGACGATGTCGAAACCGCGCTCAAAACCGCCGAACGCGGCGCAAAGATCATGGCGAAAATGACCGGTTACGAGCGGTATGAGATTATTCACAAGGTTTCCGAGATGATGGCAGAGCGTACTGATGAACTCGCTCGAATCATTACGTTGGAGGAGGGTAAGATCCTCGCGGAGGCAACGATGGAAGCCGGTCGTGCAGCCGAAATTATCGCACTCTCTGCCGAGGAGGCCAAGCGGCTTTACGGCGAGGTTATCCCACTTGAAGGTGGTCCTGGCGTTAAAGGGAAGTTAGGATTCACGGTACGAGTTCCTTGTGGTATCGTTGTTGGGATTAGCCCATTTAATTTTCCGCTCCACCTCGTTTGTCACAAAGTGGGACCCGCACTCGCGGCAGGGAACGCAATTATCGTTAAACCAGCCACAGATACGCCGTTATCGGCATTGAAACTGGTTGAGCTTTTCCTTGAAGCGGGTACACCGCCGGAAGCGGTCCAATGTTTGACCGGATCGGGTGCCGTAATTGGCGATGGCCTCTGTGCGGATCCGCGCGTCCGGAAAATTACTTTCACCGGCAGCCGTGATATTGGAGAGCACATCTGCCACACTGCTGGACTCAAGCGTGTAACGATGGAATTGGGATCGAACTCTCCGTTAATTGTTATGCCGGATGCGGATCCGGAGAAGGTTGCAGCAGCTGCGGCAGCCTCCGGCTATTCTAATGCAGGGCAGGTTTGTATCTCAACACAAAGGGTCATCGCCCACGAGGACATCTACGGCGATTTTCTCGATGCTTTCAAATCAACCGTTGAAGGTATCTCAACAGGAAATCCCCTTGACGCACCAACCAAGATGGGACCAATGATTCGTGAAGATGACGCCATCCGCGTTAGCGAATGGGTTGATGAAGCGGTCGGCAACGGTGCGGAGCTCCTCACGGGCGGCGACAGAAATGGGCAGATTTACGCGCCGACACTCGTCGCTAACGTCAAGCCGGAGATGAAAATCTCATGCGACGAAATCTTTGGTCCCGTTGTCGGTGTAACCAAGGTTTCAAACATTGATGATGCCATCGCCCTTGCTAATGACACCAACTACGGGCTGAGTGCCGCAATCTTCACCGAAAACATCGATTGGGCGATGCGATTCGTGCGTGAAGTTGACTCCGGCAACCTGATGGTGAACTGGGGGACGCAGTGGCGAGCAGACCTCATGCCCTATGGCGGTCTGAAAGAGAGCGGCATGGGCAAAGAAGGACCGAAGTACGCTGTACAGGAGATGACTGAGACGAAGATGGCGATTTTCCATCTGAGCCAATAAGAGATGAAATAGGTCATACTTCTCCTAATGTGTGAACGCAGTGCGGCGGGGATGTGTCGAAAGACAACCCCGCCGTCAACTGTAATATCTGCGGATCCGGCCCACTAACCGTATTTGCTGATTAGCAAGTAAAAACTTTTATTTTTATCTCCTTTCCTGACCGGTGTTCTGCTTCATAAGTGGACACCAATTTCCCGCATTAAACCATCGTATGCTCCCCGCATTTTCCCTCATTCCTCCACAAGAACTCAGATAAAATTCCTCCGAATGAATAGCAACCTTGACAATCTTCGCCAAACAGTCGAAACGATTCTGCGTTGCAATCTCTCTGAAGCAACCGGCATTTCAGATGAGGTAGAATCTGAAAAATTAGTTCTGCGATTTCTCCACGCTGTCGCGGATCGAATCAGTGGCCGTTCAGATCTGATTCACAAGAATTCAGAGCAACTGGCTCGCCAGATCGATCCACAGTGGGTTATCCTAGCAGCCGGCAAAGGAACCCGCATCGATCCGTCCAGCCGTCTGAATAAAAACTTGGATCTGTGGTTCGGTGAACAAAATACCCTGCAACTGTCGCGAAGCTACCTGCCGGGCAGCCGTCCGCACATCATTGTGGTCAATTCCCAAATGGCGACGCGCGTGGCGAAAACAGATGTCCCTCCAAGCGGTGTCATTCTCCCGTCAGCACTCGATTTGGAAGAAACCGACCGCCTGTTTGGTCCAAACGTTATCCTGTGTGTACAACCCGACCAGCCTTACGGCACAGGTGCCGCGCTACGGGTCGCTTTACCGGTAGTCTCCGAATCCGACGCAGAATGTATCGGCGTTGCGTTTGGCGATGAGCCATTTCTGAATCAAGCCATCTTTGTGGGTATACTCCTGTCACACTTTACCGTCGGTGCAGATGTTACCCTTTGTGGCAAAATGCCAGACACCGTCATCGACAAAGGAGGGTTATTCTTTGACGATGAGGGGAAGTTTATCGGGACAAAAGAGTGGTACGACATGACCGACGCGGAAAAACAAGCGATGTGGCACCGGTTGGAGAGTGGGGGAGCCTATACCAATACCGGCATCACCTTAATCCACCGTGATGCAGCGATAGCCCGGATAAATCAGCTAAAACCCCATGGGGATAAGTCGGAGCTCCACCACGTCGATCTCATCCGCCACTGCTACGAAGATGGCCTGAAAACCAACGCCTATATCCATCAAGACGAAATTGTCTCTGGGGTTAATCGCTGGTCAAACGTCCTCACTGGCGAAGAATACCTGTTTGCAGATGCCAAGAAAACGCTCGTCCAGAAAGGGGTTCGAGTTGATCCTGCGGCACAAATCACGTTCGCGAATGACAATATTGAAATCGGTCATGGCTGCTACCTTTTAGGGCGTGTTCATCTTGGTAGTGGGGTGAAGATTGGAAACTACTGCCGTCTCGAAAACGTCGTGCTGTTAGGAAATACCACCGTTGGCGATCTTGTCGGCTTGAAAAACGTGACCGCAACGGACACGACTCTTGAGTCAAACTCACTCCCAACCGAAATCGCCGCACCGATTACCGGCTTGGCTGTCAGCAGCTATATCGAAAGCAGCCAATTCGACTGTGTGAAGATCGGGAGGTTGGCAAATCTCAAATCCGTTATTGCACGGGCAACGGTGATTCCACCGGAGCTCTCAATAAACCACAGACAGTTAGGTGTTCCCTGCGGACCTGCCAATCATGCAATACGCGATACAAAATCCCTTTCAAGCCAAATCTCCCAGACTTTTCTGAATCAGCTCGCCTTACCCGGCTATAAGCCCGGCGTGTTCACTTTCGGTGAAAAGCGTGGACTGCCGGATTGGGAGAATCTCCGACGGCACGTCAGCTCGCATTCAGAGCGAGAGCTGATTGCACGTGCTACCCGCGACCCGATATTGCGTCAAGCTGCGATAAACGCCGTTAGAGAGCTACTAGAGTTGCGACAGGCTAACGATGCACATGTCATTGATGATTTAACTCCCGAAGAACTTTGGGGGAGCATCTTCCAAATGGCTATCCTCTGCACAGGGAACCCGGATCCATATCGCAAGGACAAACTCAATGCCAGACAAACAGCGATTAACCTGCTTGCCCAATTTTCAGACTACGATTGGGTGGGCAGACTGAAATTGGTCATTGCTGCCAATATCATCGATTACAGCAGTGCAAGGGTCGTGGCGAAACTCCGGGAGAATCCAGACTACTTCAATCTTGTGCTTCGGGAGGCAATCCATGCATCCTTGGCGATTGATTGCTTTGACCGGTTTCGATCAACGGTAATCGAAGGTAAACCGAAAAGACTTCTTTGGCTTATTGATAATGATGGTGAATCCGTCTTTGATCTATGGCTTATAGAGGCCCTCGCCGAGCACGGTCATCAGATTACCGTTGTTGGCAAAGCAGTGCCTGCAGCTAACGATGCAACACTCGATGATCTACGAGAACTCACTGCGCATCCATATTTCCATAAACTCCGGGAGCAGATCGCCATTGGTGATGTAGGTTTAATCTCTTCGGGTTCAAGCACCGTCGGAACCAATCTCTATCAAGGGACAGGAGAGTTTGCGAATGCACTCCTCGATGCGGATCTCGTCATTTCAAAAGGACAAGGAAACCTCTTTACAACGCTGGGATTAAAAAAGGACACATTCTACCTGTTGCTCTCTAAAGGGGTCACAGCGGAGCGTTTGACCGGGATTGTCCCAGATCAGAATCAGGTGATTGATGGGTTGATTTTGGCGTATGTGCCGGGCGGAACACAGCTGGATCGCACGCTCAAGGAATTCTGTACGAAAAATGATTGAAAGATCCCAATCTTTCAAAGACTAGTACGATGCAAGTTGCTATAGTAAATTATAAGAATATATTGACACCGATTCTGTAGGAGTGATCTCCGAATCGCGACTGAACGCTTTGATAATCGGGAATCGGAGTTTCCTCCTACAACTCAAAAGTGCCAAGTTAATTGTAAATTTCACCATAAATAGCCCGTAGGTCGAGTTTCCATACTCGACACCTGCTAAAAGCAACTTGTAGACTGATCGCCAACTTGTAGGGGTTGGGTTTCCCAACCCGTTGGGCGAGGTTCCCTCGCCCCTACGATTAGGTATTTATTGGCAAATGACGGATACGCCTCACCTAAATGTCAACAGAACCTAGGTACTGGAAATTCATCAGAGTATCATTAAAGTTGATATATGTAACTCTTCGCTCCAGAGGAGCGATATGTCTATAGTATTCTAAGGCCTCCAATCCCCGCGCCCCAGAGGAGCGCAATGTGTCTAAAAGCATGTCTAACTCCCATCGGAGCGATAGGTGGCAACTAGCGTTAGTATACTTGTGTAAAACCTTAGAAAAAAATATAGATAAAACATCTTTGCTTGAACAGCTCTGATCTGTTATTACAAGAAAAGGAGGGGTGAAGATGTTATCGGTTCGTCTCGTGCCAGAGATTATAGAACGCTTGGAACTATTAGCGCATAAAACAGGACGAACAAAGAGTTTTTATGCGCGTGAAGCCATTCTCCGATATCTTGAGGATATGGAGGATACCTTTATTGCCATTGAACGGCTTGAAACACCGGCTAAACGGTGGACTTTAGCAGAGTTAGAGAACGAGTAGGAGTAATGACGAAACAGCATTACCTGTTTTTGATTGACAATACCATATTTTTGCTTATAATAAAGGAAATTCACGAACATTTCAAGATTTCTGTCAGCGCATTTGCTTGATTGCAAATTTCTAAGGAGAATCTTATGGCAGCCAAGATATTTCCACCAGAAAATACAAATTATCCAATCTCCAATGCACATATAAGCAGCATGGAGCAATATCAAAAGATGTACGATGAATCAGTGGCAGATCCAGAAGGTTTCTGGGCGAATGTCGCTGAACGCATTACATGGTATAAGAAGTGGGATACTGTCCGAGAGTATGACTTTGTGAACGCCAACATCAAGTGGTTTGATGGCGGAAAGTTGAACGCCTGCTACAATTGTCTTGACCGACACGTGGAAACGGGACATGGTGATGCAACCGCAATCATTTGGGAGGGCAACAGTCCTGATGAGGATAAGACCTTCACTTACAGCGAGCTGTTGGGGCAAGTCAAACGCTTTGCCAATGTCCTTAAGACACAAGGCGTCCGTAAGGGCGACCGCGTCTGTATCTATCTGCAGATGGTCCCAGAGTTGACGATTGCCATGTTAGCATGTGCCCGTATCGGTGCTGTCCATTCCGTTGTATTCGGCGCATTTTCAGCCGATTCTCTGCGCGATCGGATCAACGATTCCGAGTGCAAGTTGCTAATTACTCAAGACACCGCATTTCGTGGAGACAGGAGCGGCATCCCCATGAAAGCCAATGGCGATGCAGCAGTGGTGGAGTGTCCCTCAATTGAAGGTGTCATCGTTGTTCACCGCACCGGCGATCCCGTTGATTTCGATGAATCACGCGATGTGTGGTGGCATGAAGCGATGGCAGACGCTGATGATGAGTGCCCGCCGGAGGAGATGGATGCCGAAGATCCGCTGTTTATCCTTTATACTTCCGGCTCAACGGGGCAACCCAAAGGGGTGCTTCACACAACCGGCGGCTATCTCGTTTATACATCCTTCACCCATGAGATGGTTTTTGACTATCACGAGGGGGATGTCTATTTTTGTGCGGCTGACATCGGTTGGATCACCGGGCATTCTTATATTGTGTACGGTCCCCTTTCAAACCGTGCGATTACCCTTATGTTCGAAAGCATCCCGACATATCCGGATTTCGGCCGCTATTGGCAGGTAATCGACAAACACCAAGTCAACATCTTCTACACCGCGCCAACCGCCTTACGTGCCTTGATGAAGGAAGGAAATGACTGGGTTACGAAACATAGCCGGTCAACCCTGAGACTGCTTGGCACCGTCGGTGAACCGATCAAAGAACCTGAATGGCTCTGGTATTACAACGTCGTTGGCGATGGACGATGCCCAATTGTTGATACATGGTGGCAAACAGAGACCGGCGGGATTTTGATGACGCCGCTACCGGCGGTAACGCCACTTAAACCTGGCTCTGCGACTTTTCCCTTCTACGGAATCGAACCGGTCATTCTGGACGAAGAAGGAAAAGAGGTAGAGGGCAACCCGGCACGGGGATACCTATGTATCAAGACCGCTTGGCCCGGTGTGATGCGAACCGTGTATGGAAACCACGAACGGTTCCGCGAAACCTATTTCGATCGGTTCCCCGGCTACTACATGACCGGCGATGGTGCGCTGCGAGATGAAGACGGCTACTACTGGATCACCGGGCGTGTTGACGATGTGTTGAATATCTCTGGACACCGCCTAGGCACCGCCGAGGTCGAGGGAGCCATCGGGCAGCATGAAACGGTTGCTGAAGCAGCTGTCGTCGGCTACCCACACGAGATTAAGGGACAGGGCATATACGCCTATGTCACACTGATGAGCGGTGTGTCGCCTTCAGATGAAATCGAGACCGGCATCAAAGGGGTGGTTCGCCAGCATATTGGACCCCACGCCACACCGGACAAGATTCAATTTTCACCCGCACTCCCCAAAACCCGCTCCGGCAAAATTATGCGGCGCATCCTTCGGAAAATCGCTGAAGGTGAAATTGATGACCTAGGGGATATCTCAACGCTGGCCGAGCCAGCAGTTGTCGATTCGCTCGTCGAAGGGCGGAAGTAGCAAGAGGAGTTATTGATTCATTGAGGAGGAACACGATTTGCCATCCGCACAGAAGATTGTAGACGAGTTGAAAAAATGGAACATCAGCCATGCGATAGGCTTACCAGACAACGGGACAGCACGAATTTTCGAGCAGCTCCACGCGGACCCCGAAATCGATGTCATCACCGTTAGCCGTGAGGGTGAAGCATTTGCCATTGCATCGGGGCTATACGTTGGCGGAAAACACCCGGTGGTCATCATCCAGAATACCGGTTTTCTGGAGTCTGGAGATGCCATCCGAGGCACAGCTTTTAATATGGAAATCCCCTTGGTATCGCTTATCGGTTACCGTGGGTATCAGACCATGGAACCCGATGCCCCTCGCATAGACACCGCAGCGACCTTCCTTGAACCGACGCTCAAAGCGTGGGGATTTCCATATAACACAATTGAAACTGATGCTGATATTCCCTATATTAGCGACGCGTTTAAAAAGGCTCAGGAGACATCGATGCCAACAGCTGTGCTCATCGTTGGTATCAGTACGTAGAAGTTGAGGATGGCTTGCCGGTGATATATCGCGAATGGATATGTGTGGAAAAGAGAAGGGACCTCCGATCATTATCGGGTAGGGTAAACGTTGATACATCAACCGCATAAAAATCACTGTGTCCTCGTACCGGTGTGGCATTTTTGCGACGAGGGTGTGGCGTAATTTCTACAGCCCATGTGTGTACATGACGCTCCCTTTGAAATCACAGCGCATGTCAAAAACCGATGCAAAATCGCCCGGAGAAGGTGTTTCCCCAAACACTCGGGTTTTGTGCAACTTCTTCAGATGATTCAAAATAACTGTGGCATCTAAATTGCTTGTGATTGATGAGTTAAGTGAATTTTGCATCAGATTTTATCTGGCTGCGCTGAAATGTTCACACAGTCGATCAACTCACCAAACTCACTCTCATAGGGGATTATCATGTTAAGGCACACTGTTCCATTTCTCGTACTGTCGGTCCTATTCGTTGCCGCTTGCGCCAAAATCGACTATATTGGGCAATCTTATCCGCCTACCACCCATGTGGATCTTTACTTTTCAGACGCTGATATAAGGGAAGACTATCAGGTGATGGGGCATGTTATTGCACAAGCGAGTGAAGGTATCAGCATAGAAAATTTACAAAAACAGTTAGAAGCGAAAGCACGCGAGAAGGGTGCTGATGGAATCGTAATTCACGGATTTGATCGGATACAGACAGGGGAAACAACCGTATATAACGAGGAAACAAATCGGAGCATAAAGAAACGCAGGACAACCGCTATTACCACCACGAATGCCGAAGAGGGAAGACAGATTAAAGCGATCTTTATCAAGTATGAACAGAGTCTGTAAGGCTTAGTGGATATGTACTGCATCATTCGATCTCTATGCTAATCTAACGCAAGTTGCTAGTAGTAGGTGTACCCTGTCCTGATGGATCGGGATTCGAAGCAACGTAACCTCTGTAGACCGTAATCGTTGCGCAACTGACCGCACGGCGGAGCGTGTCTACTACTGTTTCCCTCTTCATTTGGATTGGGTGGGGGGGTTATGGTTCCTGTTTCACCCAACCTATGTGCTGTCAAATGTCAATACGCCCTACCAACCTAGGTTATAAACATTATCTAGGTTGCCTACGATAGTGGCGACTCGGGTTAAAGTATAAGACCAAACTATTCAAAAAGGATGTAACGTCATTATGACAATTCGATATCTAGGTTCATATCACCGGTCTCCACTACCAAAAAAATGCTTCGCTACTCCGATCGTTCTGTGTCTGCTGATTCTGCTCGTACCCAGTGGTTTCGCCGCGCCGAAGCGAGTCGCTGTCTTATACTTTGAGGATCACAGTCGTTTCGATCACCCGACAGGCTGCGGATGTATTCCTACGGGCCCCTTCGGTAAACTCTTTGGTGGACGTAAGCACCATAAAAGGTGGATTCTGAAAGAAGGGTTTATCGAATTACTCAACCGAAAACTAGGGCAATCAGAGGTATACGAACCCATTAGCCAAGATGAATTACTGGATGCAATGGCGGAGACCGGACTATCTAGGAGAGGGCTTCAATCGGATTCGCAAAAACGGGCACAGTTGGCAAAGGTGCTCAAAACCGAAGTGCTCATCGTGGGCGATATACGGAAGTTCAACCAAGAGCGCGTAAAAGCGAATGCCGGACGCCTAATCAGACAAGGTGGATCTGGATATCAAGGTGCAACAGCTAGTTATGTGGGTGGCGTGCAGTTAATGGGAAGTCTTTATGTCGTTTCTATCCAGCTTGAGATGCAATTCTTTGGTAAATCGGGCACTGAAATTGATAACCCCAAAATCGCGGCTAGAAAACAGCATCAGATTGGCGGGACGAGGATTGGGCCCATTGAATACATTGTTACCGAGCAGGGCACAGAAACGCAATTCGGACAATCGCCGGGGCGCAAAAGGAAGCCGCGCCCAATCGTCGCGCCTGCCCGGTTGAACCAGATTGAATTTGGTAGTGCTGAGTACGATAAAACCCTGTTTGGCATGGCAACGGACGAGGCGTTGCATAAGGTGGTGTTAGCTTTACGTGAAAACATTGGTCCCGCGTTGCCCGGCTCTGATATGGCACTGCAGAATGACGTGAGTAAACCCGGACAAGCTTCCCCGCAAGCAACCATGGTTCAGGGAGCAATCGTTTACGTTGATTCAGAGGATCCAGAAAATACCTATATCAATATCGGTTCCGCCAAAGGTGTTGCCGTTGATCAGCAACTGAAGGTTTACACGATTGAATCGCTGATTGATCCAGATACGGGCGATGTACTTGGCGTTATTCCTAAACCCGTGGGCGTTGTAAAGGTGGTTGAAGTTCAAAGCGATCGACTTTCCAGAGTGCAGATTATTAAGGGATTTGGTGAGATTAAAAAAGGAGACCGGGTCAAACAGGAAGAGCCGACGCCATTGGATTCGGGATCTGAGTAGCACACTCGCGCTGCGTAGTGGGGATTTCAATCGGCCCGAACGCGATAATGCAGAAAGATCTCATCACCTACAGGGCTGTGGTCTAGCAGTTCAACGTCAACAATATCAAGGAAATCGAATCCATCTCCCTCAACGCTTGTTGGCACATCCCTCCCGCCAATAATTTTCGGACATAAAGTGAAATATATCTCGTCGATTAATCTTGCCCGAAATAGGTCGAAATTTACCTGTCCGCCTCCTTCAATCAACAGTTGTTTGACCTGATACACCTCTCCCAAAATCTCAACCACACGCCGAAAATTGACTGTGGTTTCGCTGACACAGTGAACCTCCGCGACCTGTTGTAACTGTGCGAGCCGGCTTGGAGGAATACGGTCGGTTGTAAAAACCAATGTGGGCGCACCGTTAGGTTGGAACATTTGAGCGGTTTCAGGAACGCTTCCACTGCCGCTCACCACTGCTTTGATTGGGTTGGGGGCCAGACAGCGTTGGAGGCGCAATTCTTTATACTTCCCATGTTCAGTAAATGTCGGATCATCGGCGATAACTGTTCCGGCGCCAACAAGAATCGCATCGGCGTGGCTCCGAATTTCCCGGAGCCGAATCCCATCCGCCTTGCTCGCAAATCGTGGGCCTGCACCATCGCGTGTAGAGATCTTGCCGTCGAGGCTCACCGCCATGATCAGAGACGTGTGCGGCTTCATTACCTATTGCCCCCGTGAGTTTTGCCCACAATTTCCTCGAATGAGTCGCGCCAGCTGGGCGTCAGTGCAGGGAGACTTGCCGCCTTCTCAGCAGCAGCCGCATTCGAGTTGTCAAAATGACGCAGGTGGACGATTTCCTTCACCGTCATCTGGCCCCCTCCGACCTTAGTCCGTTCAATGGCATCACCAGCTCCCACTTCACCCTCTTCCAACACGCGCACATAAAATCCCACCCGTTCGCTCTGCAAAAAAGGTTTGACAATCTGTGGGTCCCTCATTTTAATACCTAGCTTAAAACAAGGCACACGTGGTTGAGACACCTCGACCAATGCTTCACCTATTCGGAAAACGTCTCCGATATGAACCGTATCCTCCAACATGTCTTCCACAGTTAAGTTTTCACCAAACTTTCCGTAGGTCAAATCATCTCTCACGAGTTCACGTTTCCAATAGTCGTAATGTTCAATAGTATAAATGTAGACCGCTTTATGGACGCCACCATGAACAGTCAGATCACCCTGCCCATCGCCATCAAGGTTCAACCGCCGCATCATCGTCCGACCGGATACCGGCTCTTTGAAAATCCCTGTTTTGATGCGTTTGCCGTTATACGACACTTCCTTGGGCTGCGAAACATTGACTGAAAGTAGTTTCATCGTTTAATCTCCTCGTTATCCGCGTATCTTCACCTCCGAACTTCCATTCCCCATTTTTTCTACAGCGATTTGGACGGGAATACGCCGCGTCAGTTCTCCAATGTGGCTGATAAGAAAAATGCTGCGTCCTTGCATCTGTAGTCCCTCGAGCGCGGCGATGGCAACGTCAAGCGTTTCGGAATCGAGTGTCCCAAAACCCTCATCAAGGAAAAACGAGTTGATCTGGGCGCGCCCACGGCTGAGTTCAGAAAGCGCGAGTGCCAAGGCGAGACTCGTCAAGAACGATTCTCCGCCGGAGAGTGTTTCGACTGGGCGTTCCTCATTGGCGTTCCATCTATCAATGACAGTGAGTTTTAGCTTCTCGTCAATACCCTCCGCTTTGAGTTGATATCGTCCCGAACTTAGGAAGTCCAATTGCTCATTGGCTAAACGATTTACCTGTCTCAATATGATATTTGAAGCAAAATTAAACAATTTATTTTCACCGATAGCACTTTTCAAATGAGTCCATCTGTTCAGTTCCTTAGCAGCCTCCTGAATTTTATCATCAAGAGCCTCACGCTTGGAGAGAGCATCTGTCAGTTGCGCTATCTCTATCTGTTTTACGACAATATCTCGCTGTACCTCTTGAACCTGTGCTTTAATTTCTTCAACCTGTGCTGTAATCCATTCTAATACCTGTGGATCAAAGGGGACTTCCTCAAATTGAGTACGCAATATAGCGATTTCTTCCTCAAGCAGGTTCTTCTCTTGGATATAGTCATCTATCTCTTTTTGTATCTGTTGTATCTCTGAATCTGTTAGGGACGCGTTATCATGTGCCTGTGCCGAGTCGAATCCTGCAGCACTTAGCTTCTCAAAGTAAGCAGCCTGTGCTTTTCCAAGGTCTTTACTACGCTTAACTTGCTGATGTTGACAATTCCGGAGATCGGCTTGTTTGTCGGTGTGTTGGTCTCGGCTTTTCCGTAATTTCTGGTCCGCTTCGTCGCGACGATCGGCTTTTGACTGAATCGTTGCGTGTAACCTTTTAATAGCGGCGTCAATATCCTCTTCAGTTGCCAAACCGCCAGTCTTACTGCGGGCGGCGTCCAAAAAGCCATTTCTTTTGTTTCGATATTCTTCGATTTCGGCTTGCAATTCTCCGTGATTATCTTGCGTTGTTTTAAGAGATCCCTCTTTCTCCCTGATGAGACTGTTGCAGGCTGTGAGATCCTTCTGTTTTTCATCTCGTTCCTGCTCGTACGTTGCTGTGGTCTCAATTTTATCTGCAAATTGATTGACGGCATCTCCTATGTCGATTCCGTCGAAAGTGTCAGGCAATAATTCCCGCAAACGAGTTACACTATTTTCAATGTCTGTTGTCAAATTCTCAATCTCAACGGTTACGGCATCCAACTTCTGTTGGTTGTCCTCCAACAATTTATTTTCTCGCGCAATGTCTCGCTCACAGGTTGTGAGTTTTTCAGAGACCTCTTTTAATTTATATGAGGCTTCCTTGTAAGCATTGCCAGCATTATTGAGGTCATCAATTGCAGTGTCCGCTTCAGTAATCTTTTCTTCAACCCACTCAGATGAAATGTCCACAGTTTCGTAAAGTGCTTGCCACTGTGTCCGGGCGGATTCAATTTCGCCCTTCAAGCGCTTGATCTCCGTCTTACATGTGTCAATTTGGGTCGCAGCGCGAGTTTTGTCCTGTTGCAGAAGCAACTGCTCTTGTTCTATATTTTTCTTCTGCTCTTGTACCTCCTGCGCTTTCTTTTCAGCAGCGTCTAAGGTTTTCTGTGCAATTTCTAGTTGTTCTTCGCTATCGAGTTCAACTTCGTCAGCACAAGGATGTTCCGTAGACCCACATACGTGACACGGTTCCCCTGGTTTAAGCTGCCGCCGGAGTTGATTAATAGGATGTGCCAAGAGTGCCAATTCCTTCTCCGCTTTGAACTTAGTCACTTCAGCATCCGCGTGTGTGCACAGATGAGTTTGGATTTCTAACTTCTCTTTGAGGTCATTGAGTGATTCATCAAGTGCGGTAATGCACTCCTGTAGTTTTGCTGCATTGCGTTGTTCGTTACATAGTTGCTCGTGAGAAGTTTCATAACGCTGCGCAATTGACAGTGCCTGTCTTGACTGTTCTCTTCCGTCTTGCCAGGCCTCCAGGTTGCCGGTTGCTTGGCACGCTTTTAATTCCGTTTCAGTTTTTGAAAACAAAACCCCTGCATTTACCTTGTCCTCAAGAAGTTTTTCTTGGTCCTCAGATAGTGCGCTTAATTTTCTTTTTAACCTGTTTATTTCTGAGGTGTGCTCCGACTGGCTATTCAATCTGTCTGCTTGCTGTTGACGTTGTGAGCGGAGTTCTACCCGAAGTTCTTTCGCTTGGGTAAGACGCGGTTGTTTATCTGAAGGAAGCGGATTTTCCGCCAGGAAGGTTTCCGCTTTGCAAATATCTTCCTCCAGCGTGGCTTGCTTCTTATATGCATCAGCTAACTCGTTTGAAAGGGTATTAATTTTTCCCTTAAACTGCTGCAAACGAGGTTTCCGCTCTTCAACAAGTTCAAACTGCGTATTCGCGCGCGCTACATCAGATTTCGCCTCCCTGTACGTCTCGGTTTTCTGCTCGCTTGCGGTTTGCGCTGTTTGATAAGCCTGGTCTTTTTCGTCAAAATCGGCTTGGTTTTCCTCAAATTGCTTTTGTGCATCCGCAAATTCTATTTTAGCTTGACGAAGCACCACCTCCGCTTTTCTGAGTTCCGATTTTGCCGTGTCAAACGCCTGCTTTTCAAGGAGGAGGCGATTCGCAAGATTTGCGCGTTCTCGCTCTGCTTCAAGTGCTTCAATCATCGGTTGTTGATTCAAGAGGGCTTCTTGGCGTTTTTCCGAAGATTGAAGTTTCGCAGAATCCTCTGCGCGCTTTTTTTCCCGCTCTTTCTCTTTCTGAATTTTATCGCTTTTCGCGCTTAACTCATTAGATGACGTTTGCAATCTATCAAGTTCAGCTTTGGCTTCAGCGAGTTTCTCATGAGAGGCTTCCGGAACGGCACCTAGAACGGCACCTAGTTGGTGGTCTAAGAGGCTATGTGCATCACGAGCCTCATTCTCTTTTTCGTTCAACTTATCATTTAGTTTGTTGTAAATACTGATTCCAACCGTTTTTTCCAAGATCTCACGTCTACTTTTCAAATCTGCCTTCAAGAATGCCGCAAATTCTCCCTGTGCCAACATGACAGACCGCTTAAACGCATCAAAATCAAGTCCCAAAATAGCTTTTATCTCTTCGCTGATTGTGCTTTCGCTGGCTCCGAGAGTTTTACCTCGGGTGGATAGCTTATCACTAATTACCTCACCATTTTCAGCAGAAATCAACTGCCCATTTGGCGAGTTTCCACGTTTCAGGTTCCACTCAGCGAGGTAACGGACGCCGTTTGCAACAAAATGCACTTCGGCATGGCAATCGGTTTCACCGTGACTGATGAGATACCTTGGATTTTGGGTGTCGAATCCTGTTAAGCGCGGCGTTTTGCCGTATAGGGCGACACAAATCGCATCCAACAGTGTTGTTTTCCCCGCACCAGTGGGTCCCGTAATTGCCACAAGGGATGCCCCATCCAACGGCGATTTTTCAAAATCGAGTTCAATCTCTCCGCGGAAACTGTTTAGATTCTTGAGTTTCAATTTACATAGTTTCATGTTTCCTCCTCAACGAGCTGCAACAACTCATTGAACGTTTCAGTCATTAGTTCATCAGGGGAGTCACTAAACTTTTCCTTATAAAACTGCTCGAAGATTTCGGTTGGCTGCTGCATATCCTCAATCGGTATTTCTTGGCGTTCTGTTTGCGCCGGCAATTCAACCTCAACACTCAAAACATCTCCGCCACGTTGGTCGAACATCTCCCGAATCTCGTCGCTGATACCAACCTCCGGTCGCTCAAGTGTCAGTTGTATCTGAATATATTTTCCGTCCCACTCCGGTAACATTGCCGCTGATCGCACCTCGTCGAGGTTCCCCGTTACGGTGCAAAGTTCCTTAAAAACAGGAACCTCAATCTCTGTCACCCATCCATCACCGGAGGCTGGAACATCCAACAGATACACCTTCTTGCGGTAGCTAGCTTCGTTAAACCTCAATGGTAGCGGCGAACCTGCATATTGGATAGGATAATTTGCCCCACTGATGGCATGAGGCCGATGCAGATGTCCGAGGGCGACATAAGCCACGTCATCAGGAAAATCGCTAATCTGCATCGCTGTCGCCCCACCGATTTGGATATTTCGTTCCGAATCGCCTACTTTGCCCCCATGAACGAACAGGTGTCCCATCAAAATCTTGGGAAGTCCCGGCGGCATACATTCGACGCATTGGCGATAGAATACCTTCAACCGTTCCCGATAACGTTCCGCTCTCTCAGGTTCTGTCTCAAATGAGATATGTGAAAGTTCATTTTCGGAGAGGTAGGGGACGGCTGCAATAGCAACGCTTGGATTTTCGGAAGGAAGGGTGAAAACGCATTCTGCAGGCTCAGATGCAGCTCCAACGACGTGAATCCTGCCCATTCTGAGAAACTCTCGGGGCGCAGCCAAACGCATCGGAGAATCGTGGTTACCGGCAGTGATGACAGCGTGGGCGGGCGTCTTATTGTATAGCTGAAAGAGGAATTGGTAGTAAAGGTCGGTCGCTTCAGAGGAGGGTAGTGCGGTATCGAAGATGTCTCCCGCAACAAGTAGTACATCAACCGCATTTTCTTGGATTGTCGTCAGCAGCCAATCGAGGAATTGGCTGTGCTCCTCGATTCGATGCCGCTCATAGAGCCGATGCCCGATATGCCAATCGGCGGTGTGAAGAATACGCATAGATGGAGATTCCTGTTCTGGATAGATTTGGCTTGAGATTGCTACGGTCTGCTGGTATAATAGACCCGGTTTATTTTTAGTACCCACGTCACTGTGAACCGAATCGCTCAGGAAAAATAACCGATGAAACGAATAAAACAACGCCCCAACTCTGTTCTCGCTATCCCTATCCTGTTTTCGCTAATTCTTGCTTTAGCTGCTTGCACGCCACAGGATTCAGTAACTCGTGGCGGGAAGAGCGCGCTCATCGAGAAACATGCGCCGGATTTCACGCTACGAGACCTAAAGGGAAATCAGGTCAGTCTGTCGGACTTCAGAGGTCAACCGGTCGTACTCAACTTCTGGGCGACGTGGTGCAGTCCTTGCCGCGTAGAGATCCCGCATCTAGAGGCACTTTACACAAAGTATAAAGACCAAGGGTTGGTGGTCATCGGTATGAACACCGAGACCGATTATATGAAAGTAAAGCGCTTCGCAGAATCCCGAATCTCATACACCGTGCTTTTGGATGGAAGTACCCAATCTCAGGGGTATGACATCAGCGGAATCCCGTGCACATACTACATCGACAAGGAAGGGATTGTGCGCCACCGTAGCGTGGGTTTTGCCCCCGGCGGCGAGGCATTGATCGAAGAAAAAATAAAGAAACTTCTCGCTGATTCTGACAATTAACGAGGGCAAGAGATCGTCGGTGTCTCTCTGCCCCGCCTAAAATTCCAACAACTCATCGAGCTCCTTCGCATCCGCCTCTTCCTCAGAAATCGCGTTTTGTACGTCTTCCGTGTCTTGTTTAGAGGTGAAACCGTACAGTTCAATTTCGGAAATCTTCGCCGGTGCCTTTACATGCCCAGTATAAACTCGCCAACCACGGACCCGTTGGATGTTCTTCTGCCGAAGCTCCGCATCATCCGAAGTCCGACGAATCCGAATTTTAACCCCTGAGGTGCGCACAGCGCGATTCAGGCGGACATCAATAACCTCCTGTTCAACGCTTTTAATCTCTTTAATACGTCCCCATCTTCCCTGGTTGTCAGCCACCCATATATCAAATGCTTCCACATTGGAGGAATGCATCACAATGCGATGGATGGATTGAGGAGCAGGCAGAAATATCACCGATTCGGAGGAGGCATGATGACTCTGAACCAGATCCGACGATGCCTCGGCATACTGGGATTGACCAATCGTTTTCAGATCTCCATCAACAATCGCCGGATCATTCGCTTGTACACCCTCTATAAGAGCAAAGTTTTCGCTCCATGTTTGGTCAGCAATGAAGGCTGGGGCCACAGTGCATCCGTAAGATGAAATAACGCTGAGCACCAGAAAGAGATAGATTGAGGCGAATTTGTGTTTCATCTGATTTTACCTCCCAAGTTGTTCTTGGTTCGCCTGCATGATAGCCGACATAATTTCCGATTTGGTTATACGGCGGACATCGAATTGAAGCTCCTCAAAAAAGGGGACAAGATCCTCACCGGCAGCTTGGCCCAAGTAGTAAGCCAGAAAGCTAGTGGTCATTTCGCCGGGCAGCCTTTGATGGAGCTGATCTTCTTCGATTAAACGGAATACGGTCGGGTAAAAATCCTCGCCATACCGTTTTTTTAATTCCGCCACAACTGAGTAGGAATAGCTATACCGCCATTCGGTCAATTGATCTCTGCTGAGATGGCCTTCCCAATATTGGACTGCATTCCGACCATCAAGATCTGTTTTCAAATCTTCGTCGAGATCAAGCCGGCGGATGCTCTTTCCCCGCGCATATTCAACCTGAACCAAAACCGCTATGCCTTCTGCGAACCATGTTGGAAGTAGGTAGATATTTGTGAACGCATGGGTCAATTCGTGCGCCCGGACATCCCGCTGGTTAAACATCCCAACGGGGAAGTCCATTTCGATCCCTTCAACAACTTTTAGCCACTCACCATTTCGATAGATCGTTTGGGTGCGAGTTGATGTAGTCGCCAGGTGTGTAGAGCCGTGATGGGTCTGACGGAGGTTCACCTTCAGCTGGTGCTTCGGCTCAAAACCGAAGATGTCGTGGACGTAATTGTACAGACTCTCCATAAACAGCAGTGCACCTTTGCCCACATTCTGACGTTCCTCGGGCTCATCGTAGTCCTTGTGTGTTAATAGGTCCTCAGCAAAAGTAAAAATATAATGTTCGCTCTGAAGCATCAATCCATCTGATGAAGCTTGGACCTCAGTGTTTGGGCGTTCAAATGTTACATACCGCTCTTGTTGCTGCTGTCGAGTTCGCTCCTGTTTTCGCTGTTGTGCCTCTTCTAAGGCAGCACAACCTACGGAGAGGAATGAAATTAGGAGGAGAATTGATATTGGAGGAGAATATTTGTTAAATTGGCTAAGATTTATCATCGGTTGTTCTTCCTCTCCGGCTGAAAGACAAAAAATTGGCAAACGAAGTTGTCTGAATCCAATCAAGACAACATTAACCCCTTAATTTCCTCAATGCGCGGTCGGCAGCCTGCCGGACGGAGGCATGGAGTTCATCTCTTGCTATCTTTTCTAGTTGGGGGATAGCCCCCTTATTACCTGTTTTTCCCAACACAGTAATAGCATGTCTGCGAACAGATGTCATTGAATCTGCGAGTGCTAATGTTAAGGCTGCTGTAGATTCACCGAATTTTCCCAACACATGCAGGGCATTGATGCGGACGTTGGGTGCCGGATCCCGTAACTGTCTAACTAATTCATTGATGCTACCCATTCCCCTGTCTTCTAAGGGAAATGCCAGCCAACAGGCTGCAGCGTTGGCTGGCTTTCAAAATTCAAGGATTTTCAGGAGAATCCCGACAGTTAGGAGATTTAATCGGCGGCGATGTCAACCGACCCGACTTGCGCCGCGCGAATTGCATCACAGAGGTAGCCGATGCCTTCGCCTATGTAATCAAGATGGGTGTAAGCGTAAGCCAAGCGGATGCTCTTGACGGGATCACCTCGATAATGGAATGCGCTACCGGTGCTGTAACCCACGTTGTGTTGACCAGCAATTTCTGCGATCTTGTCCATATCCGTCGTTTCCGGCAAATCGATCCAGAGGAAAAGCCCACCGCGCGGCTCAGTCCACGTGCAAATGTCGCTGACATCTTCCCGGAGTGTGCCAACCACGGCACGACACTTCGCGCCTACTGCAGCGTTTGTCCTAGCAAGATGTTCATCAAGATTTTCTTTGAAGAACTCTGCCACGATTGCACTCGCTAGTGCACTACAACCTCCATCCCACCGATTCGCATGAATCATTTCTTTATATGGCGATTTGGCAACGAAATATCCCTGACGGAGACCGCAACCGAGAATCTTCGAGAAGGTCGCAATTAAGATGACACGGTTGGACGGATCAAGTTTGTAAAGCGCATCAGGTGTCGGATTTGGCACAAAGTCAATGTCGCCGTAACAATCGTCCTCTACAATCAAGGTATCATATTCTTCCGCCAATTCCAACATCCGTTCTCGGCGTTCTAGCGAAAGAATTGCCGACGTGGGATTTTGGTGATTGGAAGTGGTGTAGATGAAACTCGGCTTAATATTCTGAGCCTTGAGTTCTTTCAGCTTCTCCTCAAGGGCGTCCATGTCCATGCCGTCGATGTAGTCCATCGGCACACCCACGATATTCGCTTTGAGGTGTCGCATGATGCCGAGCGTACCGCTGTAGGTATACTCTTCGGTTAAAACCGTATCTCCGGGCTTGATGAAGGTGCCCAAGACAAGCTCAAGTGCCTGCATGGAGCCGGATGTAATTGAAATGTCATCAACGTTTAACGGTACACCTTCCCGACGTTCAAAGCGCATTGACGCCAACTCACGTAAGCCCACATATCCCTGTTCACCGGGATAGTTCACAAGATCCCCACCTAACTTACGCAGTGCTTTTTCACTGGCTTTAATCAAGCCCTCTGTTGGAAATGTATACGGATCAGGACGTCCACCTGTAAAAGCAAAGTCTTTAGCCATAATATTCTCCTCTAAAAACGGTGATAGGATTTCCGGATGGACAACTTTGATATATTCCTACACACCAAAGTCGCTACGTTGTTTCAATGCTTATGGAACAATGAATCCATGATGCTGTAGGTCCCAATGGAGCACCCTGGCGCAGAATCGGGACTCGTTTCTATTCTGTACGGTTTCTGGGTGCCACTCATACAGCCTAATCTGATTAGGACAATTATAGCGCATTTCTATAAGAAATACAAGTATTTAGGGGAGATATAGTAGATGATCTTTGACAATCCCCTGAAGATCCTACTAAGCATCAGAATGATACAACGGAAGGGGAAAATAGGGGGTTGACTTCCAGATTGGATAAATCACACAATTCATTCAAACAAAAAACCCCGGTATTAGCAGACAATCTGTGCTGATACCGGGGCTTTTTTAGGCTGCAATGCGTCGTTTTTTGGCAAGTAAGTTAAGCTGCCTTCTATCCCTCCTCTAGATTGATGAGGTTGTTCGCCGCATGAACGGGCCGGAAGAGGGTGCGGCGCTTTGGTGGCATTGATTCTAGGAGTGTCGGGTGCGGATCCCAATCGTGCCATTTCGTGTCAACTGTGTTGTAACAGCTAAAGATAGCGAGCCGGTCATTTTCTGTGTTTGTCCACGCCGAGCTGCTATGAGTAATAGCTTCGGTGAAAAACATCAACGAACCGGCAGGACAGGAATAGGTGTCCCAGAGAGGTGAATCGGGGTCCTGAATGCTTGGAGGTGCGGTGTATACTGCCTTATGGCTCGCAGTGACGAACAGTGTGCCACCCTGTCCTTTCTTCACCGGATTGAACTCCCAAACCACGCGGGTTAGACCGCTGTGCGCCCTACCGGGGACGCAGTGGTAGAAATGTGAATCCCCCGGAAAACGCCACAGCCCATTACCGTTGTGTGGTCCGAATGGCTTATCACCGATTGTCCGGGACATGAGGCTGCAAGACTCCATACGGAATCCGTAGCAATCTTGACTCGCCAACGCCGGATACGCCACAAATTCATTCATGAACCCCACAACGAGCGGATGATCAGCGAGTTTTTGCATGGGACCCCCGAGAGGAGATCTCTCGTGTTCGGGGATAGAATCCGGGTCATTACGCAGTTGGTGACCAAATTCCCGCATCTCTTTAACTTCGTTTTCTGTCAACACACCCGGTATCAATACCCACCCTTTACTATCGAAGATATACTTCTGTTCCTGAGTGGGTTCAATCACCGGTTTGCCGTCCGCATTGGTTCGGGTTAAATCGGTCTGGTCTGGATCCAGATTCGCTCCCAAGTTCTTATCGACAATGAACGGTTTCGCATAGGTGTCGTCTGTTAATGCCATAGAAGAATATCTCCTCCAATACTCGGTTGGGATTCAGGGATCAGTAGGATAAGGTAGTTCTGTCTCTCGCTTTCTTAACGATTAGTTCGCTTCCGAGTTTGTTTTATAACCGGATACGATGGTATTCGTGTTACCCTCCAGTACATTGTTCGGGTCAATCCGGTACGGGTTATCCTCGTAGCGACCAACGGGGCGCATCGCCGAATCGTGGTAGCCGAAGCGGACAGATCGACGCCACTTGTCCGTTCTGTTGACATTGGACCAGTGGATAGTACAGTAGCTAAAGAATATTACATCCCCCGCCTTAGCAGGTATTGGAATAGACTCCACTTTGTCCGGATGATACACATCCGTTGGTAGATGCGGTGCGGTGTCCGGTCCCATGATGTGTTCAAGACCGCCGTCCTGATGGCTTCCCGGCACGACGCAGAGGCTGCCGCTTTCAAGCGGGGTATCATCAAGGTGAACCAGACAATCGACAAAATCTAGGCCATCATGAGGATAGAAGGGATAGTCCTGATGCATCGGGAAGGGTGTTCCTCGTTCCGGGGGCTTTGCGTGTAAAACAGTGTGATGCCACTGGACGCTGGGACCGATGAGATCTTGAACTGCCCCCACTAGCTTTTCGTGGAACATCACACGTCCCCAAGTCGCTGAATAAAAGTGAGGATTGTGCATGAGCACAGCCTTGGTCATTTGTTGTTCATCTTCGGGGAGGTATTTTTCGCGCCATGGTCCCCGCCAGCCAATCGTCTCCTCTCCCCATTCGCCAATAATCTGAACCATTTCGGATCCAAGTTCTTCAACCTCTTCGGGCGTGAAAAGCCCTTCAACCTTGACGTAACCTTCTTCGTTATACGTTTTGATCTGTTCTTGCGTTAACATGAGAAGCCTCCTGTGGTGGAACATTGACTCAATCCATCAGTTCCGTTTCCATACCTTGAAGAAATTCTACTTACTTTGTGTTGGGTTGACACAGGGAATATTAAACACCATCCACACCGAGTGTGTCAAGTCAATCTTGGTTTTATGTGCAACAGGAATGTAGTCCTTGTCTCAAAAAAGAGATACCGTTCAAGCTTTTGTTGACACAGCAAGCAGCTGATTCACCAGCAACCTAGAAAAAACAACTCATTTTTCTTTCCGGAAAATCATGCTGAATTGATGGAGTTGATTGGAAACATAGGCATACGGATAGCCAAACGGGTAAAGCTTCAACGATTTATCATACCAGATTTTGTAACCTCGAAACCGCAAATTTTCGACATCGGCAAGGGTCTCGACAACATCAGCGTGAATCATATTGTGGTACTTTTCCGTTGGTTGAAGATCCTTACAGAAAATGACAACATACCCTTTCGGTTTGAGGTACTGCATCGCCTGAACAATCACCATCTTGAGTGATTCATAAAACTGAGATGGCGGCATATTCCCCAGATCATCAGGGCTCTCTGTAAAGGGCGTTGGACTGTCATCTCCCGTTTTCTTTTTTCGGTCGCCACTACGCTTCCGAGAGAGCATGTCGCCGTAGGGTGGGTCGGTCAGGACCAGATCGAACGGCTCAGCCTCCGCTAAGAGATTCCCTAGATTCCTTGCATCGCTACAAAAAACCGTTTGCGGTTCCAAGTCAAGTTCAGCACAGGCTTGGTGGTAAATATCAAGATATTCCCGCGAGAGGTCAATCCCAACGCCATGCCTACCAGCCATTGAACACGCCAACAACGTTCCGCCAACCCCAACAAACGGATCTAGGACACGCCCCTCTTTCTTCGTAAAAAACTCAATCAGACGTTTCATCAGTGCCGGTGGTTTTGGCGAAGGATGTTGCTTCCGAATACGGTGGGCATCAGAGTTAGGACCACTAGTCGGATAGTGCGTATCCCAAACGGGGGCAGACGCAATAGCCCACTCCTCCTCAGACAAATCGTTGAGCCTTCCCACATTGTATTCATCACCTTCCAATTCCACCGAGTTAAGGAAATATGTCCACTCACTTCCAGAGAGATCATTGAGCCGGTTTCGGGGGTCGTAGCGTCGTTTCGGCTCTTTTTCTTCACTTTTTGGCCGGGATCGTTTTGCAGCCGTTTTCACTTCGAGGTGAAACAGCAATTCCTGTACACTGTTATCTAAAGCGGATTGATCGCCATGAGAATTGCTTTTGAACCGACGGTAGTCAATGGAAGTATTGCAGTGCGGTTCACCGCGAAGCGAAAGGATAGACATCATCTCATCTTGCGACAGGATGCCTTCGTTGTTGTAACTCACCAGAATATGTCGTGCGTCTGCCTTTTCGATGAGGTCTCGAAACGCACGATAACAATCTGATTTAGTGCAATACGCCGATTTTTCCCCGTCTTCATAGTTACGCAGCCCCGTTTTCCCGCGAAGTGTCGGGGCATCATACCGTGCAATAGTCTCCAACAGATGGTAGTTGGTGATATACTGACGCGTGTTGTACGGCGGATCGAGATAGAGGATATCACACCGAATATCTTCGATCAATTGGTTTGCATCTCGCCTAAACGCTTGATGCGGTAGATCCGACTGAATAATCTCGGTGGGAACAATAGTCAAATCCTTATGGGTCCGAGGATCCCAGTGTTTGAGATACGCGCCATAGGTTCCGGAAATATTGGCGACCTTTGATGTTGCCTCCAACAGCGGTAGAAGCAACAGACAAAACTCGTTCTCCGTGATCTCACCCGCCTCACGCCACTGTTGAATCTGTTGGCGAATCGCGTCAATTTTCTGTCCGTTGCTATCTGAAAGGTATTGCCGACCGTATTCGTTACTCCCCGACGGACAGTAGCTGTGGAAGATAAACCCTCTTTTTCCGGGCAGACAGGTCAACCAAGCAACCACCTTCCTGTAAGGTGAGAGATTAGTAAATAGACTATCGCTTGGTACGTCACCCAGTGTCTCGATAATACCAGCAAATTCGGGTTCTCCGTTATTAGCGATCAGCGCTCGTTGAAAAGTGTAGGAGAGTTCGAGAAGGTCATTGGAGATAATCTGAAATCCTCGGCGTTTAAAATGTGCCGCAACACACGCCGTCCCCGCGAACAGGTCGCAAAAGATCCCCGTCTTAACCCCCAAATTGTCAACTACCCCCTCAATATGGGATAGTAGGTTCAATTTACTGCCGATATAACGCATAAGCCACCCATGCCCGGTTGGTTCAAGCTATTATACGCTGCTGCGTTTAACACTCAACGTCTTTGCCTTCGCTTCCGAACACTTCCATCCGTTCTTGGGTCTTGATCTTTCCGGGGGTTTCGGGACAATAATGGAATTGCAGCGCCCGACGGCGCAAGTTCGATCTATTTGCCGGTGTGCCGTGATGCAACAACCCATGCCAAAGTAGACAGCCCCCCGCCTTGAGCGGCACCATCACCTCTCGATCTACGGGGACATGCGTATCGCAGATCTGCCAGTCGCGTCGGTTGAAATGCACTATCGGCCCCTCTCGATGGGAACCGGGGATGATGTGCATACAGCCGTTTTCAGGGGTAGCTTCATCCAGTGCAATCCACGCAGCGACGACCGGTGTATCCAACGGCAAATTGAAGTAGGCGCAGTCCTGATGCCACGGCTTCTCCGAACCGATGTGCGGCGGTTTAATCAATCCCATATCTTGGAACAGGCTAGGCGTTGCTTCGATCAAGCGTTGAACGACAGCGATCATTCCTTCATGTTCTGATATCGATTTCAGACGCGGTTCGTATTCCACAAAACTGGCAATCTTGCGGATAATATCGCGCCGCTCTTCTGTGGACAACACTGATTTTTGTTTCACCATCTTCGGCTCATATTGAATGCCCCGGTAATCGGGATTCTTTCCGTCCATCAGATACAGCATCCCATCCAATGTTTCGCGCACCTCGTCCGGACTGAACGCATCGTGGATGACGAGGTATCCGTGCTTGTGGAAAAACTGTACATCCGCATCTGTTACAGCTTCAAAACCGCCCCAAATCCCTTCCGCAGCTGAATCAAAATGATAAAGCTCTTGTGGATATAGAATCGCTTGGGCAGCCTCGAGTACATCTTCACTTATAGATTTCAGCATTTTACAATCCCCTTCTCATATTAAGTTCGACAAAGGATCGGGGTGCTTTCACTTTCAAAACCCCAGCAGTTGAACCTCCATCTCCAGATCCACACCCCGTTCTCGTTTGACGTGCTCCTGAATATGGTGGACAAGCGATAACACGTCTTGAGCGGTTGCACTGTCAAGGTTGAGGATAAAGTTCCCGTGGATCTTGGATACCTCTGCTCCACCAACCCGATAGCCTTTCAAGCCGCATTCATCGATTAGCTTTCCAGCAGAGAAGCCGGATGGATTCTTGAACATGCACCCTGCGTTCTCCTCCGCGAATGGTTGACTTGTGATTTTCTGGTTATAGAGATTCTGCATAAGGTTGGCAACCTCCTCCGCATTGCCGGGAGTCAAGGCGAGTCTAGCCTCTGTAACACAGAAATAGGCTTTCAGTCCGCTATGGCGATAGCTAAATTGGGCGTCAGCGTGGCTGAGATCGGCTAACTCGCCTTCAGCCGTCATCACCTGCACCCGCTCGACCAAATCACCGAAGCTGCTACCCCAAGCACCCGCATTCATAATCAGCGCACCACCGACCGAGCCCGGAATCCCAAGCGCAAACTCAACACCACTCAATCCGTGACGTGCCGCCGTTTTCGACAACCGAGGCAGAGAAACGCCCGCGCCTACATTAACACGATTTCGATCGAATTCAAGCCGATCAAATTCCCCGATTAATCGGACGACGATTCCGCGATAGCCGGCATCGCTGACCAACAGATTCGACCCTCGACCAATAATGGCAACCGGCACGTCCCAACGCTTTTTCAGTTGCGCTACGGTAGCCAATTCGCCGGTTGTGCTCACTTCAAAATACGCTGCAGCATTTCCACCTATTCCAAAATAATTGTGTTTACTGAGTGGCTCATCGAAACGGAGTTTGGAAGGACTGTTTCGGTTTTGGAGGAGAGAGGTGAGTTCTTCTTTCCAACCCATTTTGATTCCTCGCCTTAACTCGGATAAATAATGTGTGAATTTCGCGGGATGATCAGCGGTTCGGGACCATCAGCGGGGAATTGCGCCGCCCACTCATTCGGGTCATAATCCCGCGTGACAAAGCAGGAGCGGTGGGCGGGAACAGCGTGCTTGAGCCCAATCCGTTGCGCCATCTTTACACAGCCGTCATAGAACGGAAACTCGCCTTCCGTCGGGTGATTCGTCAAGAACCCGATATCCGGATTGTGTGCAGCAACAGCGTTCACCAGCTCATCGTGGTCAGCAAAGGTGTTGATGGGGTCGCCCGAAAAGTAAAGTGCCACGTCACCCGCTTTGACAATGTAACCGAGATGGGTCACATCGGGCGGCGCGATATTCGCAGCAGGATGTCCGTTTGGTGGTTTCGCATAGACAGCCTCAACCGTGAGCGTTCCGAGCCCTGATGATTCACCGGCGTGGATTGCCGTCGTATGATCTGCGTTAACAGCTGTGTCTGATAGTATCTGCGCAATACTCTCTTCCGGTCCGACGCACCTCACCTCCGGTGAAGTTTGATGGATGCGGTCAATTGATTCGGGCCAAGTGTGATCGGCGTGGTTGTGTGTCAACACCACATAGTCCGTCGGGAGTTGAGATTCATCCAACGGCGGTTCGGTGTGGATAAATCTGTCAGCGGGCCGGTCGTGTGGGAAGTACGGGTCAACTTGCACAATTGTTCCGTGTGAATCCTTCACTGCAAAGGTGCTCTGCTCAAACCAATGAACGGCAACAGCGCCTTCTGGTACTTTGAGATCTGCGAGTGGATGCATCTTAAATCCTCCAATTGTCTTTATTATTAGGAGTTACGCAGTTGGTTCATAAGTCCCCCTGATAAGGGGGATTTAGGGGGTTAAAGATAAAAAAATCTCGTGACGCGTGCTAAATTTGCGTAAATCCTGCTAATGAACCAATGAGCAAACTGTTTTCACGTTTTACGCATCACGTTTCACGTTCTTACAATTTCCCCTCTCGTCGCAAGATGTCAACCAATGAATCACCTATGCCCAGTGGCAAGTCAACCCAACCATTGTTGCGACGTTCCGATTCGTAAATTGCCATGATAACTTCAATAGCAGCGCGACCATCGTGTCCGGTGCAGCGTGGCTGAGAGTCATTCTCAATGCAATCAATCAGGTCCTGAGCGGCACGTAGGGTTGTGGTTTCTTCCCAAGTCGAATCAGGGAGCGGACGGGGTTCAAGTGCCCACCAAGAGCCCTTTTCAAATTCTATCGGTTCCGCCTTCCACATACCGGCGCCAAAGCCTAACCGCACTAGTCCCTTTTCGCACTGTAATTCCACATCCCACCGCTCATATTCGGTCAGTTCATCGCTGATAACAACGCCATCCACACCGTTCTGGAATTGTAGCAGGGAATAGCTGGTGTCTTCCACACGGAACTCATGACGCGTGCGCCGCCGTGCTGTGCCCAACACCGATTCAACATCGTCCGCAAAGATACGAAGGGTGTCGAAGGTGTGTACAGCATCGTGCAGCAACGGTCCCTCAGTATCAGCAACCCAGTCCGGAGACGGTTTGCACCCTTCACAATGGGCGACGACGTGGAGCAGGGGACCCAACTCACCGGAGTCTATCAAATCCTTGGCGGCTTGATACTCCCCCGACCATCGGCGAGAACAGTTAATCAGCATCTTCGCCCCACTTTGCTCACAGGCATCGATCATCGCATCACACTCGCCTAGACTTAACGCCATCGGTTTTTCACAAAAGATCCCCTTCGCACCCGCTTCGACGGAGGCAACCACCATCTCCGCGTGTAGCGGCGGATGCGTAGCGACACAGACGATGTCCAAGTCTTCCTTGGCTAGCATCTCACGATAATCGTGATAAAGCGCGTCCACACCCCATCGCTCGCCAAAGGCGTGCAATTTCTCCGCGCCCCGGTTACAGCCTGCCACGATTTCAGTGTTGGACAGGGCTTCAAACGCGCCCGCAATCGAAATCGGGTGCACATCGGACTCATCCTCCATCGTGCTAGCAATACGTCCACAACCCATAATCCCTACACGATACATATTCATATCCCCTCCTGCTAAAACCTAATATGCAATTCGTAAATGCCGGTATGAAAAGTGTCCCCGTACTTGTTTCTCTTTCCCCGTTCCGTTAAGGCTGAGAGATATCACCCTTATCCAATTCCAATCTCGCGCAGATACGCGCGGGTGCGTTTGGCGATTGGTAACGGTTTATCGAACGGTGCCGGATACATGTCCTGCTCAACAATCGCGTAGCCGTTGTAATCAATCTCCTGCAGCATGTCTCGGAACGCGAGAAAATCCACCGCACCTTTGGACGGTTCAACAAACATGTCCATTTTCACCGCTTCAGCGAATGGAATCCCCTCCGCTTCTACTTGTTTCTGTATCTCCGGGTCAATGCTCTTGAGGTGCAGGTAGGGGATGCGGCCATGGTGTCGGCGCATAAAATTGATGGGATCCCCGCCGCGATATGCATGGTGACCAGTATCAAAGCATATGGAGACACGATCCGGGTCTGTTTGCTCTAGGAATGTCTCAATCTGATCTTCGTACTCAACGTGCGTCTCCGCGTGGGGATGAAAAACCAGTTGAAGTCCAAATCTGTCTCGCACTATATCCGCCACCCTGTGCGTTGTTTCGATGAACCGTCCCCACATATTTTCATCAAGACGCTTCGGTGCGATTGCTTCTCCTGTAAAGAGATCTGTGTAGGTGTCGTCAATAAGCACCAGATATTTTGCGTCGAGGGCTGCGAGACGTTCGCCTGCACCTAGCACCTGCCTCTCCAGTTCACCCCATAGCGACGCTTCTTCAACATTCGCCATTGCAAATGTCCCAGTCACCTTCAAACCACGGCTATTGAGTTCTCTGCGGAGGGTGGACAAATCGGTGGGAAGATAGCCGTACGGTCCCAACTCCGTCCATTCGTAGCCGGCTTCGACAATTTCATCCAAGAATCGGTGCCACGGTGTCTGCTGTGGATCACTCGGAAACCAGACACCCCATGAATCCGGCGCGCTGCCGATAGTGATGTTCATATTTCGCTCCTCTAGCACAAGCTACCAATCGCGCACATATCCAGCAGTCCAGCCGCCATCCACCGCTAAGACTATCCCGTTAATGTAACTTGCTCCCGGCGACACTAAAAATAACACAGCGTGCGCTATCTCTTCTACCTTACCCGGCCGCCCCAGCGGGATGTGCGCTAACAAGCTGGCAGCATTCTCGGTATACGCTCCATCGGGACCATAGAACAACGCCTCCGTCCCACGAGTCAAGGTAGATCCCGGCGCAACCGCGTTGACAAGAATCCCCTGCGACCCGAGCTCTATCGCCATTGACTTCGTCAAATTGGCGACCCCTGCCTTAGCAGCGACATAGGCGCTCTGCAACCGTAAGGGCACCAAACCCGCAATGGAGCTGGTGTTCACGATGCGCCCGCCATCGGGGTTCTTCAGAATTTCCGGAATAATCGCACGGCTAGTTACAAAAACGCCCGTCAAGTCAACCTGCACAATCCGATTCCAATCTTCAAGCGAGTATTGGTGAATCGGCACACGGTCACTGCGGGTATTGATACCTGCGTTATTAATCAGTATATTGATCCGTCCAAGGCGTTCCATGACTTGCTCTGCCACAGATTCCATCTGCTCCGTGTCTGATACGTCACCCGCTAGTGACATACACGAACCCCCACCTTCGATGATCTCATGTGCGGCTTTCTCGCCGGCTTCGGCGTCGATATCCACAATAACGATATGAGCACCGTTATCGGATAACGCCTGCCTAATAGCGCGTCCAATACCGTGCGCGCCACCGGTAACGACGGCGACCCGTTCCTTTAGATCCATTTGCATTAGTAGTTTCCTCCTGTCAGTATTTTTATGAGATAAGTTTAGGAGATCCTAGTAACCTTTGGTGCGAATTGTTGAGGGTATTGAGTAGGAGCGATCTCCGAATCGCGACCCTGACCTTAGGTTAATATACCACTGGAATGAATCAATTAGGAGTTACGCACTTGAGTTTGTAGTAGCGCAATTCATTGCGCGTCCAGACGGGCGATAAATCGCCTCCATTCCGCGAGTCCAAGACCTACTACAAACCTAAGACCCTGCTGTAGCTGCCCGATTCATCGGGCGTTGGAAATTATATGCTGCAGCGATGAATCGCCGAACTACAGGTTCTCCCCCTTTATAAAGGGGAGTTAGAGGGGGACGGTTCAACGCAGTGCAAGACTTTGAGCGTTCAACTGCGCAAGTCCTATCAATAAGCAAATTATTTTCACGTTTTACGTTTCACATCTCACTCACTGTGGGTTTATACTGCACCGGGACCTGGAAAAGCCCACGCTTAATCTCCATGCTTGAAACATTTTTGGCTTGTAGCTTTTCCTGCAAATAGTGTGGAACTCCCCAAGGGTCAACGGAATCCCCACAGGTAAATACATCGACGGCAGCGTAACGGTGCTCGGGCCAAGTGTGAATTGATAGATGAGATTCCGCAATGACGACCACTCCGCTGATCCCGTCCGGTTTGAAATGATGGAATGTATCCGATATCACCGTCGCCCCGGCGTGGCGGGCTGCTTCGAGCATGTATTGACGGATCCGATCTCTGTCAGTGAGTGCGTCACTCTGGCAATCATAAAATTCAATCAGAATTTGTCGTCCTAATGCTTGCATCGCCGGATTCCTGCTCAGTTACAGCATCTACTTTCTCGTTAACCAATACGAAATTGCGTAAAGCAAAATAATTATAACACAGTTGTCAAAAAACGGATAAAAAAAGCAGCCTTTCTGCTCATTGAACACCTCCTCGGATCGAATCCGCATAAGGAATCTGCAGCGTGCCCATCACCCCCTGCGCCGCACGGATACCAGAATAACACGCCTCCTCAAAAAGCGGCAGCCCCGTCACATCCGCATTTCCAAAGAAAATCCTGCCAAACGGTCGCCCACGCAACCCCCGATCCGGATGCCAGATAAAATTCGGCGTCGGTCTTATCATCGCATGACCCCATTTGTAGAGATCGATTCGAGTGATATCCTTTTCGATACCGGGATGCATCTGCCAGAGGTCTTTCATAATTTCGTTCACCCAGAAATTGTGTCCCTTGTCGAGCAGCTCTCTCCGCTTCACATCCGGTTCACGGGAAAAGGGCAGGTAGTAAGTAAGAACCGACGGACCTTCACCGTCCGATGCCTCCCGCGTCTGATGCTCTGCGAAGATATAACCCAACCCCTCGCTCTCATACATAACATTGTCCCAAGCAAGTGCGCTCTGTTTTGTCTGCGGCAGACGTTTGAGGTGGATGCTCCCTGTCAGCCACGGCGTATATTGGCACTCCTGAAAAGCGGTTTTCTGATCGTCCGGAAGATTCGGTATGATATAGTTGGCGATATGCTTCTGTCCGGCATAGATCGCTGTCTGTCCACGCAACGTGGTGAACTGGCGGGTCTGGGTATCCATGAAGGTGACGTGCACCTCAGCCCCCTGCTGCCGAATCGAGAGAACGAGCGCGTTCAGGCGGACGTTCGCTGACGAAAAACGTCGCGCCATACCGTCCACCAAAAAGGCGTTGCCTTCGGGCCATGTAACCGTATGGACTGGAAAGCGATCCTGTAGTTGGTCTGCATAGTAACGACACGCGTAGTAGTGGATGCCCACCCACGCCGAAATCTCATCAATTGGGCAGGCATAATCATCACGGCATCCATAGCTGACAAACCAATCCAATCGCTTTGAATCCCACCCCTTCTGTCGCATATATTCCCGCATCGTAATCTTATCTAACGCACGCACCTCCGAATCCGCGCTGCTATACTCTAACGGCAGCGTAAACGCGCGGCGTTGATCCGCGCCTCTATAGAGCATCCATCGAAGCATATCGGTCTGAAATTCCTCAAATACTTGTTGATCTCCCTGAGTCCCGGTGGAAAAAGGGTCGAGATGTTCCACCCAACGGTTCTCAATAAACAGACGTTCCGCAGGTTCACGCAGAATGTAGTCCGGGTTCATGATCGGCCAGCCGAGCGGAGTATAGTCTACAACAACCTGAAGCTCTTCAAGCACTTCAAGGATACAATCTGCCTCCATTGGCGGCGTATTGATATAGTGTGCGCCCCAAGGGAATGCCACACCGCTAGCCCCGACGGCATTGGAATCCCAATCGACATGACCAGCGATCGAGGTGCCGCCCAACTGGTCTCCAAGATCGAGGATGACAAAATCGGTGACACCGGATCGTGCCAACTTCCAGCCAGCACTGACCCCCGAAACCCCGCCGCCGATAATGAGTGCAGCATGTCGCTCACCGGTCGGCGGAGGAATGAGTGCATCCGAAAGCGGTTGCCGTGCGAGATGTCCGATCCCACTCGGCTCACCGATAACTTCGCCCGGAATATCGAAGGTTGACGGCTTAGGGGTGGGTGATGAGCACCTTGGCAAAAACGGCATCCCTAACCCAAGGAGGCAGTATTGAAGAAAAAGACGACGGGGAGTTGGACGCATAATTTAATAGAACCATTCAAGTTGCTAGGTATTAAAACTCCATCAGTTTTCTATTAAAATTGGGGACTCTATCTTCGCTCCAGAGGAGCGATATGTCTATAGCAGGCGATAAGTCTAGTCTCTGCGCTCGAGAGGAGCGCAATGTGTGTAGCAAGAGCGAATCACCACAACCTAAAGTCCTAGCGGGAACATGTGGCAACTTGCGTTAGAACCTTAAAAATCTGAGAGGTGAATTTTTACAATCCCCACGACTCCCAATCCTCCCGGTGATAGAAAAGCAGAATTGGTGTCAAAAGAGTGTTGATTTGCGTTTCAACCTCATCAATATCCTTATCAAATACAAATAACGGTGCGAGCGATTCGTCGGATAAGAAACGAGTTGGCACCGTTATCCTAACCTTCTCTGGATCGATCTGCCACCCACCAAAAAGATTAAACCCCCATTCACCGAAACTCGGTACATTCACATGATAAGCGGTCGCATACAGCCCGGCGGCTTCAATCGTTTGATGGATGCACCAGAACGCATTTTGTGCAAAAAAGGGAGAGCTGCTCTGCGTCACGGCGAGTCCATCTTTGGCAAGATGACGTTTGACGAGGTGGTAGAATGTGTCTGAATAGAGCGACCCAAGCGACGCATCAGTGGGGTCGGGAAGGTCAATAATAATTAAATTATAGCGTTGGTCGGTTGCTTGGAGGAACTGCTGTGCATCCTGATTAATCACCTTCACCTTCGGATTATGGAGTGAGTCTTGGTTGAGTCGGCGCAGCGTGCTGTCTGTAGACGCAAGTTCCGTTATCATCGGGTCAAGGTCAATTACCGTGATCTCCTCCACGTCGTCGTATTTCAGAATTTCGCGCGCTGCGAGCCCATCGCCACCGCCAAGGACAAGCACCTGTGCCCGCGAGGGAATCAGCGATGCCGCCGGATGAATCAACGCTTCGTGATAGCGATACTCGTCCATTGCGCTGAATTGTAAGTGCCCATTAATGTAGAGGCGGACATCGTCCTTCCAGCGTGTTACGACAATCCGTTGATATTTGGAGGCCTTCGACAGGATGATCTGGTCGGTGTAGACACGCTGCTCAAGGTAACCACTCACCGGATCGCTAACTACCAGAGCCCCAACCAGTCCCAGTGTTACCAACACAGCCACTACAACAGTCTGCTTGAAGTGCTGAATTTCGCGTCGAAACAGAATCAGGTTACCAATCACCACCGCTACGTTGGCAAGCCCCATGACCAATGACGTCTCAAAAATCCCTAACAGGGGCAACAGCAGCAGCGGAAACGCAAGAGAACCGATTAATCCGCCCAGATAATCGAAGGTGAGGGCATTTGCTAGCGCAATTCGCAGGGTCGTATATTCGCGGAAGATTCGGGTCAGCAGTGGCAACTCCAAACCAATCAGAGTCCCAATCAGAATAATCAATATCCACATGATTGGGACGTAGAAGAACTTGAAGCTGTATGCCGCAAAAAGAATAGGACAGGAAAAGCCACCGATGCATCCAATTACCAGTTCAACTCGAATAAACGCTGTAATGAGTTGACGAGTGATATATTTCGATAGATAAGATCCGATCCCCATCGCTGTCATAAACAGCCCGATTGTGATCGAGAATTGATAGATGCTGTTGCCCAAGAGGTAGGATGATAAACTCCCGATTCCAAGTTCGTAAATAATTGCACAAATTGCAATCATCGAGACCGAGATCAGAAGTATAACGCCACGTGACTTGAGGCGACGATCGGTGTCATTTGCATTCATCTCAACCCAAAAGTCTCCGCAATGATAGGAGCTTGGTTCCGTAGGGGCGAGGTTTCCTCGCCCAACGGGTTGAGAAACCCAATCCCTACACATTCAAGCGTGTCCACATATTAAAAGAAAGTGTAAAGCTACCCATGCAGGTATGCAGTGGATTTTCTCGCTTTACCTTTCATTGACTCACGTTGGTGCCCAGTGTAGCAATTTGCGTTAGGATGGCCCCGCCATCTTGTTCAAGTTCAGGTGACTTCTCGCCTTCCATTGCCGCCAGAAATTCACGCACGCACTAAATAAAAGACCGATGCCAACCACTCCTAATGTGAAACCGCCTATCGCGTATTGTGGCATCGTCATTCCGTAGTAACCCGCGCCAATTGCCAGTGCTGCAATGCCGAAATCAGTAAGGCAGCGTTTTAGGGCGCGTTTGCGAATTATTTGCAAATTTTTTGATCTCTGTTGTCTGACATATTTGTTCAACAGTTCAGCAGATATTTGCGTTGGATAGACCGGCACCTCCTCCCCAGCTGCATCGGGATTCAAGGTAGCCGGGGCAACATCTCGGACACACCGAAAACCAATATTGCTTGCGGTATAGTTTGGCGGGGCGTGCAAACGATTGGCACATCGGAGATATCTATTTGCCGTTTCATCCTGAACCTCCAACCATGAACCTCCTCGCAAGACCTTGTGTTTTTCCCCGTAGTCTCCATCGCGATGGGTGTTTCCCTCATAAGGTTGATACCAGTCAGTGGTCCACTCCCACACATTTCCGGCGACCTCGTGCACCCCATAAGGACTTACTGCGGCGGGACGATTTCCCACCGGTGTGAGCTGATCTGTGAGAAGGGGTACTCCCTGATCCGCAGCGGATGCAAATTCATCTCCCCATGGGTAAATACGACCGTCGGCACCTCTTGCTGCCTTCTCCCATTCCGCTTCGGTGGGGAGTCGCCCTTGCGCCCATTGCGCGTAAGCATTTGCGTCATCCCAACTGATGTGAACAACAGGTAAGGTCGCTTCGTCCGCGGAAACTTTCCCGCTTTTCCAATGGGGCGGCGGTGTGTGTCCGGTCGCATTCACAAAAACTTCATATTCTGAGTTTGTAACCGGATAGCGAGCGATGCGATAAGACTCAAGAAACCGAACATGTATCGGTCCCTCGTCCAGTTTGGCATACCGAGACTGTGCCAAAATTGTACCGTAAAACGGTTCAATATCGGTACCCATAATGAACGCACTCGGTGGAATAAGAATATCATCCCAATCTTGGGGTGCGTTTGAACGGTCACCACTTGGGGTTATCGACGAAAGTTCCATTCGGCGGCTCCGTACTTTGTCTGTGCGAGAGATTCAGCAGTTTCTATCTCTTGAGAAGACGGTTCGGCTTCAACTAATCGGATCCCGAGCGTTTCCTCAAATCCAACGGCTACCGCACCTTCAAGCTGTTTTCGATAAATTGGGGCAGATCGGCACCGGTTGATCGCAGTAGATTTCTCTGCTGCTACCTGATCAAAACTGACCCGTCTTGAAGCAAGGGCTAAGACATCTGAGGCGGGGCGGTCGAGAGCGATATATCCTTGATACATTACGCCTGTTTGATTGCGGCGCTGGGAGACGCCAGCAATCTTTTTCCCGTCGAGTAGGGTATCGTACTGGGCTGGATTGGTGAGGCAAATATTGGGAGAGTCCCCCGCTATCGGCTTTTCGCTCTGGTACGCGACATCAATGTCTAATCGCTGCAATCCGTTAATCAAGCAGTCACTAATTGTGCTGTATGCCTCCGAGATATCCTTTGGCAACACCCCCGAACCGTGAGGGACGATGATACTGTAGGTCACATCCCAACCGTGTATCACCGTGCCGCCACCGGTGATCCGTCGAACAAGTTCAATGCTATGAGCATCACACGCTGCGACGTCAACCTCCTCTGAAATCCGCTGAAAGTAACCGAAACTGAACGCCGGTTGCAGCCAGTCGTAAAACCGCAGTGTCGGTTGGACACTAACTTTCTGTGTCAAAAGCATCGCCTCATCAATTGCCATGTTCATGGCGGCGTTATTCTGCTCGGTGTTGATAAGCCTCCAAGTCAATGATACACCCTACTTACTCTTTCCGGCTAGTTCATTTTGTTATACTAGCGCAAGTTGCTAGTAGCAGACATATTGCTTTGAATCTCCCGATAAATCGGGATTCTCGGAACGGAACCGATTCATCGGGGCTCCATATTCCGTAACTTACATATCTACCCGTAAGTCGGGCATCTTGCCCGACCCATAGCCCCATCGAGGCGACAAGTGAGGAAAAGAGCAAAGACAGTCAGGTGTAACCGTCGTTTTTTCTTACTTTCTCCCCTTCTCACTTTCATTCTTCACCCCAGTATCGTAGGTTGGGTTGAACGGGTGAAAGCGACTCGCTATCAAAGACAGTAGTGTTTCTGCCTTTCACCACCGCGTTCTTATAGATAGCGAGAGTGAAACCCAACTTAGATGGCGCAAAAGCACAGTGCCAATCTGCGATTCAACGGGGGTTTGGTGCCAAAGTGGAACGAGATTTCAAGTATTCAGGACTCCGAGAATGCGTTTGTCCAACCGAATACCATCTGCAATCAATTTCTTCACCATTTATCCACTTTCCTCGTTGTTTTAAGCCCATCACGTGCCAATAAAAATTATCCCCCGCGGATTTTACAATCGCATTGAGACATTCTCGAATTGTTGCATCTTTTAGATGGACTGAGACCTTTTTCGTACCTGTACGATCTTGTGCCCTAACAAACTGGACAAATGTCAACCCATACTTCCCTAACGTCCGTCCGAATGGATGTCCATTAGACAATAAATATGCCAGTTCGACATTTTCAACATCCAACTGGGGAATAATCGAATTAAGTATTGAATTGCTATACTCGTTATCTTTATCCCCTTGTGGGAAAACGTTAATCACGCCATTTGGCATGATTTTCCATTGGAGTACCTTGTCTAGCCCAACGACCTCGTCTATTAACGTCCGATAGGAGATATTTTGGAATGATACATTATACTTGGGGCGATCCACGATCGAGTTCTCAAGGTCCCCTCGCTGATTGCGAATTGATTGTACCTGATCTTCGCGAAATTCGACGCCTTCAAAGCATATAGGAAGGTGCTTGATAGAGATATATCCAATCAGAACGCCAATTGGCATGTTGTTGTATTCAAATGACTCAACGTGCTCGTCTAACCAAGATTCAATTGGCTCAAACCGGACCTCTGGTTGGGAAACCTCTGTCCCAACTTGAGCACAAGATCCGCAGAGCGCGAATGTGTATATAACAATCAATTTCCGCAACCCGTTCCAGATAGAGATTGCGATTCGAGTTGGACGAATCATAGATGTGTATTGGCACATTCGCGACTTCCTTATAATAACCCCAGTTGCTAGTTGTCAAACCCGCTCGGCTTGGATAGACATATCCAAGCCATCTTTGTGCATGTGCAGTGGATTGACAAATCCGCTGCATGCCCGCATGGGTGGTTTTGCATTTTTTGTTGATATGTAGACACGGTTGAATACGTAGGGGTTGGGTCTCCCAACCCGTTGGGCGAGGAAACCTCGCCCCTACAATTCATGCAGGGACGCATCGACATCTAACAGATCTGCCCAAGGAGTTAGTGATAGTACAAAATCAGACCGTAACCCCACGCCACTCATCCTTTGCGCATGTAACGTCAATCACGTTGCCATCCGGATCAGAGACCTTGAAAGATCGGATCGGTGGTTTTTCCCAATCAATCTCATTACGCTTTTTGACATCATCACGCAATAGATCTGCACCACTGTCTAGGAGTTTCTTGTAGATGTCCGCTAAATCTTCCACAATGACCCCTATGTGCATAAACTCGGTGAGTTCCTCTAGGGGTTGACGTTCTTCGCCATCGTACTGGAGGACTGTCATGTTGAGTGTTCCATCGGTGAGATCGATGCTACTAGCGCTATCTGGACCACGATACCCAACAAATTTGAATCCAATCATCTCATAAAATCGGCGTGTCTCTTCCTTATCTTTGACTCGCAATGCGACATGTCTCAGAAATGCCATCTCAATCTTCCTCCTAAGAATTGCCCGTAAAGCTAGTAGTAGGCATGTTACTTTGAATCCCAATCTTATCAGGACTTGGTATGCTTTTAACCAATAAGCTAATAAACCAACAGAAATCCCGGTATTGTAGGTTGGGTTGAACGGGTGAAAGCACCTCGCTATTGAGGACAGTAGGGTTTCTGCCTTTCAACACTACGTTTTTGCAGATAGTGATAGTGAAACCCAACAATTACAACTGAATTATTATAACCGAAATCCATGAGCGTGCCAACAAAAAAGCAGTGATAGAGGCAGCCGGTTCTGCTGTAGGAGGGATCTCCGAATCCCGACACTCATACAGGGAGAAAACCAAAAACTAAATAGCCCTATAGCAGCGAACTCTCCGCTTGACTTCGACCGCGAATCCGTGTTATAACTGCCGCCGTACTACATCATTCTTTCAGGAGGCAAAATATGAGTTGGGATTTTGAATTGGTTGCAGGACCATTCGATTTCACGGAAGGACCTGCATGGGATGGGGAAGCGGTGCTATTTACCGATATTCCAAACAACCACATCATGCGCTATGATCCGAGTAACGGCGAATGCACAGAGTTTCGCACAGGGACCAATGAAGCGAACGGTCTGATGTTTGATAAGGCAGGACACCTGTACGCCTGTGAGGGCGGAGGTGGAGGCAGGCGGATGGTGCGTTACAACGCAGACGGCACGACTGATGTGCTCGTGGATCGTTTTGAAGGAAAACGCCTCAACAGTCCAAATGACCTTGCTTTCGACGCGCAGGGACGAATCTGGTTCACCGACCCACGCTACGGCGAGAAGTTCGATGATATGGAGCTTGGACACGAATCTGTGTATCGGCTGGACCCCCAACCAGATGGCACGTGGGAAATCAACCGAGTCACGCATGACACCACGAAACCAAATGGACTCTTAATTTCTCCGGATGGGAAATGGCTCTACGTCGCCCAGAGCCACTATGGCGATAACAAACGCGAGTTACGCGGGTATCCAATCAACGACGATGGAACCGTTGGGGAATATGAAGTGCTGCACAACTTCTTTCCACACCGCGGCATTGATGGCATGTGTCTTGATACAGAAGGGAATATCGTTGCGACAGCGGGCTGGAAACAAAGCGGACCGGGTCCCATGGTCTACGTCTTCGCGCCGAACGGTCGTGTGCTGGAAACACACCCGCTTCCGACCGACCAACCGACAAATTGCACCTTTGGAGACGCAGACTTGCAAACGCTCTACGTGACTGCGGGAGGCTGCCTCTATCGCACCCGGACGGAGCGGAAAGGCTATCTAATTTATCCCTAGTGATTTAAACATACTACGAAATAGCGCAAAGCAATGCAATCGCATGCAAATAGCGTATATGACTTGGGCACTCGTAGCCACAGGTTTCCTAACCTGTGATCTCCGATGGGTAATTGCTATAATAGATGCAATTACCCGATAGTGCAGAGTCTACGCTTCATAAAAACTGCTATCTCACCTTCAGGGTAATCGTCGTTTGAGTAGAAGGAAATATCAATCGCCTCAACTCTGAATCCCAATTTACGATAGACATTGATAGCGGTAGGATTCGTATTCTGCGTCTCGCAAACCATTATCCGAAAATCTGCGCGACTTGCTTTCTCTGCCACGCCTTCCATCAACCCTTTACCGATGCCCTGATTGCGATATGTCTCTGCAACATGAAACTCATGAACTGATAAACTGCGATTCCATCGGTATCCTTCAGCAATGATAAGTCCCACAAGCACGTTGCCATCGTATGCCCCAAACGAGTACCCGGTCCTGAGAACCGTGGTATATTGCCGAAGGATCTCATCGTCGTAATGAAATTTTTTGATGTACGGTTTGTCGAGGGTAACAAGTCGTAGGTCAAATGAAACACAACTTTCCGTTTCTGCGTGGACAACCGCATACTTGCTGTCAGCAGAATAGCCGCTTGCAACCCGCCTCAGGTCAGCTAGGCTCAGTTTCGCCAAAGACCGGGTTTCAATCATCCTATTCTGTCCCGATACAGTACAGATGCGTCCCGGTCCGCATGAAGAGCTGGGCACCTGAAGCGGCAGGGGAGGATAACGTGTAGCTGCCATCCAATTCATTGGTTGCCAAGACCTTAAATGTCGGACCGGCAGCGATAACGGTCGTCACCCCGTACTCGTTGGTGATGTAAAGCTTGCCATCCGCAAGGATCGGCGAGGAACTTACCGTTCCCTGTGCGGTACGCTCAGGACCCCAAACCACCTCACCTGTCTTAGCATCAAGGCAGGTGACGAGCCCTCGGTCGTCCACCATGTAGAAATAGGTTCCGTCACAGGCGGGTGTCGGGACATCCGGTGCACCGGGACCGTCCCATTTCCAGAGCAGATGGCTGTCCGTTATATCTCCTGTGCCCCCTGCACGCAGAGCTAACAGCGGTTTCTTGCGGGTCGGTGCGTAAATGATCCCCTCGACGACGATCGGTGAGCCGACAACCCGATAGTTCCCTTCTTGATACGGATTCAATCCCCCAGAGCGCCAAATCTCTTTACCGGTATCCGGATGGTGTCCTGTAACATAATCCCCGCCCGAAATCACAATCTGAGTGACCCCATCATGTTCCAGCAGTGCAGGAGTGGTGTAGGCATCAGGGGATTCAGCCAAAGCGTCGGTCGGTCGTTCCTGTCTCCACAGTTCTTCCCCTGTGGTAGCATTGAACGTGACAATATAGGACGGATCATCAGTCCGGAACCCGTGAAGCACTTCAATAATAAGTGTCCTATTGTAAAGCAACGGGGAAGAGGCATATCCCCAATTGAGACCAAATCTGCCGTATTCATCCTGAAGATTTCGCTTCCAGATCTCGTTCCCTTCCATATCGAAAGCAGCTACAGCACCGTTGCCGGTGACGACCCAAACATGCTCTCCATTGGTTACTGGCGAAGGCGATGAATCATTTCCCTTGCGGTGCAGTTGATTCCCTGTGTCAAGTTCACGCTGCCAGAGGATTTCGCCATCCGTCCTAGAGATACAGATGAGCAGCAATTCGTCGCCGCCGGGCGAACGTCCCCCTCCGCCCCGACGTCCACGCCGTCCTCTTCGCTCGCGCTGTGGTTCCGGGGACTGCGTTGTGGATTCGCTTGCGCCTTTCGCTGGTGAGGTGAGGAAAATTTTATCACCCCAGATGATGGGCGTACCACCGCTCCATGCAGGCAGTGCTGTTTTCCAGACAATATTTTCTGATCCACTCCATGTAGCCGGTAGGTTTTTGGCATTGCTAACACCGGTTTGGTACGGACCACGCCATTGTGGCCAATTTTCCCCGATAGCTTGTGGCGGTTGCTGCGCCCATACGTTCCCAATGACTATCAGCGTAGTCAGAGATAGGACACCAGCAAGGATTTGCTGCTTCTTCATTTTGTATCCTCCGTTTTGATGATTGTTTCCACATCCAACATAAGATTAGCATCCACTCTTGTGCAAGACCAAATTTATTATATCATACTTCCAATCCTTCGTCAATTGCCGCACAGATATGACGCCATCAGTCTTTCTCATTCCGTGCCGATGAACCCTAGTAAACGCAGGTTTCTTTGACACCCCAATCTTATCGGGGAGATCGTGCGTTTTTCTGTTTCTATCTGCGAAATTTGTGTCCGTATCTACTCTTGGAACTGAAGCGCGAAATTATATTGAATCTGTTTGACAAAAAATAGGCAGCACTCTATAATAACTAACTCAGAATGAAGTTCTGTAACTTTCCTAACGAGTAGCGTCCGCAATCCCGCAGCAAATTTCAAATAATGCAAACCAAATTCTCCGCGGCCCACCCCGAACCCATTAGCTGGCGACCAGTTCTCATTACGCTGTTCCTCCTACCCATCTTCTATTGGTGGCATATTGAATGTGAAGCCCTCCCGTCCTTTGGGCCCCCTCCGACTCTGATGTCGCCACTCTATACTGTTGTGCTCGCCTTGCTGGTATTGGCATCGTGCCTCCTTTTTTTCTTCTTGTACAAAATGCAGTTTTTCCTTGCAATCGTAACAGGTATGGAGCAGATCCCCGGCTTCCCTTACCCGTATGAGCAGCAAACCGGAGCGTACACGGGAATATGTGTGATTGCGTTATGGGCGACACGCCGGCAGATTTGGCGGGCGTTGAAGGGGGCTATCAGACCGCGGCAGGCAGAAGATGAGTACGAGCCGATGCGGTATCGCAACGCTTTTCTAGGGGTTTTATTGGGTGTACTCTTTCTCATCGGTTTTGCCATGCGAGGAGGGATGGGGGTCAAGATTGCCCTGCTGTTTTTCGTAGCACATTTTGCGACAATTGCGATTCCCCTCACGCGCCTCCGTGCACAGATCGGCTTTCCAATCCATTCGACCACATTTATCGGGGCCCACCACAGTCTACTCGGTACTCGACAAATCGGCGCGCAAAACCTGACATGGTTCTCACTCTTCTTCTGGTTCAATCGGGACAACCGAAGCCATCCAATGCCGCATCAACTTGAAGCGTTCAAACTCGCTGAACGGGGACACCTTAATGTCAAAGGGCTATCCCGCTGGATGCTCGCCGTGCTTATCGTTGCAATGCCATTATGCCTTCTGATGCTTTTGGAAGTCTTTTTTAGGCTGGGCTTGGAGGGCGTGCCTAGCGCTTTCTTCACGGTTGGTTGACTACCCCGCGCGATCCGCAGAATGGACATATCGCGGCGATGAGTGTCGGGTTCTGCTTTACGCTTTTACTGAGGGTGGTTCGCGCCCGGTTCTTCTAGTGGCCCATCCATCCCCTGGGCTACGGCATTTCGTTATCCTCCCACATGTTTATGTTCTGGGCACCGTTCATCATCGCCGGTGCCGCTAAATGGAGCCTGCTGAAATACGGGGGGATAGGGCTTTATCGGAGAGCAATCCCACTATTTCTAGGGTTGGCATTGGGCGATTTCGTCATGGGAAGCTTTTGGAGTCTAGTGGGAATCTTCCTCAAGAGACCGACGTACACCTTTTATTTTGGTTAAGGAGTTATCATGAAAAAATTGATTCATTATATGCTGCAGTTTACCGCAATCATCAGCATCATATGTTGCATCGGTTGCGCAAACTTCATTGATGATATTCTCAATGACACCGGTGAGCCATCAAATGGAGATATTGATGTCATTGATGATCAGTGGATTATTGCAGATATGCCTATCGTAGAGATAGAAGTGCTGCTTGCGGAGAGTGACCCCGTTCAAGTCACTGTTGACGTGAATGGATATCTAGCGGATAGTTGTACCGCACACCATGAGACACATCAAGCGCAGGAAGGAAACACTATCACTATCCAGATCACAACCATACGGCCGAGAGATCTTGCTTGCGCGACGGTGGTAACAGAGTATCAAGAGAAGGTTTCTATCGGTACACTTCCGGCGGGCGATTATAAAATCATCGTCAATGACGTGGAGGGGGAGTTCCGTGTTGATTAATTCAACGTTCTACGGCTTTTCGTTGCCAATCTTAAAAATTCAGCCGATACAGAAGTTTCACATTCCGCCCCGGCTCCGGCATCACCGATTTTATTCTTGAAAGGTGTTGGCGGTATTCAGTATTGAGGATATTCTCGATACTGACAACTGCTTGGTGCTGAAGATGCCATATAGGGAATGCCAACTGGATACCCGCGTCGTAGACGATGTACCCATCGGTCGCCTCTTCAAAATCGCCGAGTCGGTGTTGGTCATCTGAAAATCGCGCCGTGATGTGCAACTTTAGCGACTGCGCAACGTATAGCAGTGCCACTTTTCCGTTGAGCGGCGGGATACGTTCAAGCGGCGACTCTGTGTCCGTCAATGTCCCTTTGACGTAACTCATGCTTGCCTGTGCCTGAAATCGTGGGACAATTTCAACGTCAACGCTAACTTCGGCACCCTCAAGGATGGCGTTCTGGTCTTGATATTGATATATCCACAGCCATCCCGCTGCACCACTCCCCCACTCCTTTTCACCTATGTTGGTCGGAATCAAGTAACTGAAAATCTGATTTCGAAAAATAGTGAGATTGAGTTTCATACGCCTTGCCGCATACCGTAGAAACGCCTCTGTCCCGAAACCATCCTCCGATCCGAGATCTGCATTGCCAATTTCGTAGGAGTAGGCTGCGAGATGCGGACCATCTGAAAAGAGTTCTTCGATACCCGGTGTGCGAAACGCCTTCATCAAGGAGGCGCCTGTCTCCCAATTGTCATTCCAATGATAGATGCCCGATACTGCGCTCGACACGCCGCCGAAGTCCCGTCGTTCCACTGATCCTGCACGGGTAACAGCACCTTCCTCAAACGGCTCAACCCGTCTGATGTCGTAGCGAATCGCACCTTGTAGCGTAAAGTCGTCGTTGAGTCGTTTCTGTTTAAAATAGAAACCTGCCAACGACATTTCCCGTGTGTGCGGTGTCCAGTAAAACCCGCCCGATGCATGATCGCGATATTCACCCCAAACGCCAGCAACGGCATCGCCGTGCATATAAGCCAACACGGAGACATCGTATGTCAGGACTCCAAACTCAACGCCAAGCAGGTTGTTCGATTCAATCTCCTGATGCTGATAGCGTGTGTAGGTCGAGTGAAATTTCAGTTTTTCAAGGAACGATTGCTGAAATCCATACTCAAAATTACCTTCATATCGCTGGCGGTCAAGGTCGATGGTAACGCCTTGGATATGTCCCTCCGGTGAACCGGGAATCCCATAATCTGAACTGTAGCTGCCGCCGGAAACCCCAAAATGTCCCCAATCCTTGACCATTGAGATACCGGTCGAAAAATTGGTTTGCGATAGCGATGTGTTTTCTAAAACACCGATGGGGGTGTGCGTATCATCGGTGCTGCGGCGGTTCAACTCCAGTCGCCACGCAAGGTCACCGATCGGAATCGTAAATCCGGTCGTTCCGGTCAACCCTGAATTGACCGATTCCCCCTGAAATGTGAGATTCATCGTTGGACGGTGGGGAAGGGTTTGCGGGATGATCTCGCGCTTGACATTGACGACACCGCCGAGTGTGCCTGAGCCGTAAATTAGCGACGCCGGTCCGCGCGTAATCTCGATGTTTGTCGCAGTGGTGGGGTCAATTGCGACCGCGTGATCTGCTGAGGACGCGGATTTATCGCCTGTGCGCCCACCATCTTCGAGGATAAGCAGTCGATCGCCACCCATGCCCCGAATAACCGGACGCGCAGTTGCTTTGCCCATCGTCCGCTGGGCCATTCCCACTTCTCCACTAAGTGTCTCGGCTATGGTCGCTCCCATCTGCTGATTCAGTTCCTGCGATGAAAGATTGAAGTCGGTTGTTTTCTCAAAATGCGCGTGCTCCTCGTCCCCCGGTGTGACAACGATCTCTCCCAGTTGGAGCGGACTCCGATTCAACTTGACTGTCATCGGCGTTGAGTCCGCATCGACAACGATTTGTTGGTTTAACGTTTCATAGCCAACACGCTCGAATCGCAGCGTATATGCTCCTTGTACAATGTCATCAAACCGAAACTGTCCAGTCCGACCAGTTCGGAACAAAGATGCGCGTTCTGCGTCGCGTAACAGGGATACATGGACATCTACAAGGAGCGTGCCCGATTCAGCATCACTCACCTTCCCTGAGATGGAAGTATTGCGGGCAAGCGAGGTTCCTTCTATAATATGAATCAGGAAAATGGCGAATAGCAAAAGCCTCAGCCGCTTCGCAGCGGGACCGCTGCGGTGCGACAACTGATGCCTTAAATTGTCCTGCTTATCGTCCACGTTTTACCTCATCCAACTCTAATCGATAGACACCCACCAGCATCAGATCCTCCCGAAACTGCTGACCGATCGAAAGTTTACCAAAAACAGTAATTGGCATATCCATCACCGCTTGAATCTTTTGCTTTTTTGAGGATTCGACGTAGACGACTTCATTGATACGGGGTGCAACACCGAAACAACACGACATCGTTGACTTGAGCAACAGGAACCGCTTCACTTTCCCCTTGTCGACGTCAATCGGGAGCATAAATCCCGTGATAGCGACCTTTTTTCCATCAATTTGCTTGACTTTGTTGGGGATCTCGGTGTCGTAAGAAAGCGCGGCGATGTATTTCGAGTCTGCCAGCTGTTTCCAATCCGGCTCATCAAGCCAGTAATCACCTAAGAAACCGAACGGTACGCGTAAGTACTCGCCAATCATTTCGGTGGGGGCGGCAACAGTTTCAGCGATATCAACGGCAAACAAACTAAAGTTGATCGGAATTGGAGAGGTTAGTTCTGGTTCTGTCGCAACGTTGTAGTCCGAAAATTCGATCTCAAACCCGCCGATGAGCCGCAGGACATCGCCCGGTAGCCATTTGACGAACCGACTGTTTTTCGGAAAATAGGTAAACCGTAACTCTTTCAATGCCACTGGTTTTTTGACACCGTGTAACTCAAGGGTTGCTTTGGCATCAGCATTGATGGGTAAACCGTCAATCAGTCGCACATCTTCCGCAACATTCAAGCTTTCGATCCGAAGGATAGCTTGTGGGTAGATATCAGTGTTCCACACAACCTTCTGTATCCCCTCATCAATAACCGTCATTTTCACGCGTTTCATATCAAGTTGGAACATCGCCTTAAACGTTTTATGTAGTGCATCGGGGGCGAGCGCGATTGTACCATTGATACGTTCGGTTGTCGCCCTGAACTGGCTGCCTCCAAACATGAACACATTCCTCTCTCTATCCAGCGTGAATGTTTGTAACTCCGCAGACGGATTGTTTTGAGCGGAGGCAGAGACGAATATCCCAAGGATCAATGCAAAAACCGTTGCATGAAACGTAAAGCGTGATGTGTAAAAAGAAAATGTGTTAAACAAATTCCTCACTCCTTTTGGTCTATCTGTATCCGCTCCAACTCAAGGTGGTAGATGCCGGTCAACACTTCACGTTCAAACTTCGCTCCGACACGCAACGTGCCGAGCAACGTTATCAGTACATCTTGGTGGATGCTAACTTTCTTCTTTTTTGGCACTCTAACATACACCCATCCATTCAGGCGGGGTATGTTACCATAACAGCACGCCATCTGATCTTTGAGCAGCATAAAGGTCCGAAGATTACCATCCGACATATCAAGCGGTAACATAAATCCTTGAATCTCAACTTTCTTGCCGTTCATTGCTTGAATCTGCGGAGAAATCTGTTCATCAAGTTTGAGCGAGGCGATGTATGCCGGGTCGCTCATTTTCGCCCAATTCGGCTCCTTGAACGGATAGCTAGTGAGCATATTGAAAGTCAGTGATTGATATGCCCCTTTCGTTGACTGTGCGCCTTGCACAACACCCGGTTCGTGTACTTGATCTGTTCGGCCACTCGCACCCCGAAGTGCCCGCATTGGGTGCGATTTAGGTAACAGCTGAAAAACACCGAGCGACAACGCGACGACAACCGCACTAACCATTGCAAAATTCAGCCACGAACTGCGTCGTTTTTTCGTTTTAGGGGTATTCATTTCCTCCGTCTCCTGACTAATGTTCAGTATGCTCACTGTGTGTTTCCTCATTGCCTTCGGGGAACTCAAAGTCGATGTTGGTGAACACCTGACCTTTGATGCCAATTGAAACGATTTCTGCATGAAACTCCGATGCGCCCTTTAGTGCGTCCGACTGTGCTGTAAATTGAGAGGTGTCGCCTTCGGTCTCACCGGTCAGAACGTTCGCAACCCCTGAAAGTTGCAACGAAAAGTCGGACTGGATATCTTCTTGATGTATCTTGAGTTCGATTGTTTTTTGTGAGACTCGTACCGGTTTTTCTGCTTCACCGTCCAGCACGTAGCCGGTTAGTTTTCCAGTCGTTTGGTCTAGCACAAGCTCAATGTGCGCGAACTCATCGCCGAAAACGATCAATGTCCCACCGTGAAGCGCCGTATGTTCATGATGTGTATCGGTTTCATGTGTTTCCGTCTGTACGTGGTGATGTTGCTCCTTTTTCTCACAACTGAGTTGGGCGATAATAATCGCTAAGATTGCTGTCCATATCAAGATAATTCTTTGGATCTTCATGATGATTTTCCCTTCAGTAAGATTCAATGGATAGAGAAAGTCGTTTATGGTGAATTAGAGAAATAAGTAGACATTACCAATAAATAACTCCGCCCGCGAAGTTCCCAAAGTCCCCCTGAACCCCTCTGATAAGAGGGGAAAGACATGGGAGAAGATCCCCTCTTATCTTCTCCCCTTGTCAGGGGAGTTGGGGGATTTAGGGGGTTAGCTGTGCATTCAGAGTGTCTAAGTAATTCTAAAATCTACCATAATTGACAAAATTTGGGACATTTCAACACGCTTGTATAATATAATTAGTATATGAAAGCAGAACAAGTATATATGCTCCCAAGGGTGTACGTCGAATCATCCGTTATTGGTGCCTACTTCGATGAAAGGACTGATCTGATCTCAGTTGCACAACGCCACTGGTCACGAATTTGGTGGGACGAAGTGCGAGAGGAAATGATATAGTGATCAGCGAAGCCGTCACGGATGAACTGTCCCATCCCAATTTTTCTTACTCGCACGACGCCCTTGCGCTAGTCGTTAATATTCCCCGTGTTACGGTTGCCGATGAAATCCGTGACATTGTCAATATTTACATTGTCGGGTCTCTCATGCCACAGAATCCTGTGGGAGATGCTCTTCACTTGGTACTCGCTTCATACCACAAATGTGATTACTTACCGACATGGAATTGCAAACACTTAGCGAACCCAAATAAGTTTCAGCGTATTCGCTTTGTTAATACGTCGTTAGGTCGGTATATTCCGGCACTTGTAACGCCAAATCAGTTAATAGGAGCCTCCAATGATTAAAGATTCCCTCATCGTTGAAGATATCCGTCGCGTTCGCCGTGCGATTTCAGAGCGATTTGCCCATAATGTGGATGGATATATTGACTACCTGCAAAAAAAGCGTGAACCATCAGATCAAGCGGATACCGTGGAAGCCCCTTCAGAACCGCCGCCAAATACAGAAAAAGCCACACGTCACAAGGTTTAGTTTATGGGTGTTAAGTTCGTCGCAACATCTGTCTGATACGCCTTGAAGGCAGGCACGATGCCAGCGACCACGCCCAAAAGTATGACGCAAACCGGTGCAACCACGAACACAGGATGAAATTGCAACAGGTCTAAAACGATACCCGTCTGGGCGCGAACAATTGCTGACGCTGAGGTGAAAATCGCACCGTAAACTATAAATCCTATCATGACCCCCAACGCTGCGATTGATGCCGCTTCTAATACAATTACCGTAAACACCGTTTTACGGCGTGCGCCGAGAGATCGCAAGATAGCGAACTCTCGCCGCCGTTCGTTGATTGAGTTATAAATGCTTGCCAGAATTGAACCGGCTGCAACAAGGACAACAAGATAAGAAACGAGCGCTAGAATCTGATTCATCCAACCAATTTTGTCAAACAGTCCAGCCATCACAGCCCCGATGGGCCATGCCAACGTTGCGACCTTTCCCTGTTTGTTAATCATTGCGTCCATCATGAAACCGATCTGCGGATTCCGAAACTTCAGCATGACTGCACTGACCTCTTTGTGTGCATCGGGAATCTCTTGACCGGGTTGAGCAATATATTCTTCACCGCTGCCACGTAACACATGCCCTTCCAACCGATAAATTCCGTCGATTGGAATCCAGATAACGCGGTCAGATGGTGAATTGGTTGGTTCAAGCACACCAACGATGATATATTGTTCGTCATGCTGCATTGATTCGTCAAACACCAAGCCGTGATACGGGTTAAATTTATCCCCTACCTTTAATCCCAATTTCCGTGCGGCATAATTACCAAGAACCGCCTCCTGCCGATTCGGATCGAAGAAGCGTCCGTCCCCTTGCGTCCGAAACCGAACCCCTTTGCGGTATTCAAACTCTGTGAATAATGTTGTTGTCGTACCAACGATACGGAAACCGTGATAATTGTCTCCAAGCGCGTAAGGGATAGCGAGTTCGACACGCGGATCATCTTTCACCGCTTGGTACATCGTCCACGGGATATTCCCCGGCGAGGTTTCGAGATGAAATACGGTGTTCAGCACCAATTGTAACGGACTGCCGCGTGCTCCTAGGACCGCATCAAAACCGATCGGACCGCCCGTGAACGCCCAAACAGATTGTGCTCTGATGGCAATAATCGCTATCACAAGTCCCGTACCGAGCGCAATTGACAAAGTCGTAATGAGCGTCGACAGCGCATGTTGTCGAAGACTGCGTTGAACGATGAAAAACAACCCGATCCGTTTTTTCATTTTCGACACAAATGCATTTCTCCTATATTTTCTATAGGTGATAATTTGGGTTGATTGGTAAAACAGCGGGACTCATGTTGAAGAACCGTGTAACAGGAGCCGAGTTTTTGGTAGGGTTCAACGATCGTTGTTCCGTACGGTTTCTCTTTCCCTTATGCACAATTTACTTGCGCGAAATCTATTGTCTTCTCAAATTGCCCTAAAACTTCTGAGTCGTGGCTAACGATGAGCAATGCTGCGTTATTTTCGCGGCAAATTTCACGGATAAGTGTGACCGCTTCGTTGGCATGATGATAATCCAGATTACCGGTCGGTTCGTCGGCGAGTACGAGGCGTGGTCGATTTGCTACGGCGCGGGCAACCGCAACACGTTGCTGCTGCCCGACCGATAGCTGAGAAGGGCGATACTGCATCCGATCCCCAAGTCCTACCCGTTCGAGTAGGTGTTGAGCAAAATTGCTATCAATCCCTTTTCCAAACATCATACCGAGCATGATATTTTCTAAGGCTGTATAGCCAACAAGCAGATTGAAGGTTTGGAAAATATACCCGATGTGGCGGGCACGTAATCCATCACGTCCAGATTCTGAGAGAGCAGTCATCTCCTCGCCAGCGACAACGATGCGTCCGCTGTCAGCTTGCAGAATGCCAGCGATGAGATTCAGAAATGTTGTTTTCCCTGCACCGCTGCTTCCTCTGAGCGCAATCTGTGCCCCTTCGCCCATCTCAAAATCGGAAACGTTAATGATGCGTGTCTGTGAACCTTCAGGTGAGGCGTAAGCCTTTTCAAGGTTCGTGATGGTCAAAAGTGACATCGCAGTCTCCGATTAGTCTTCAGACGTTTTACAGTGCTGACACGCACGACACAAGCGACGATTGAGAAGATGTCCTATCATAAGTAGGACCCCACCACAAGCCATGAAGATGCTTTCATACTGTTCTGGCACCCGGAAGTGTGCAATAAATATACATACGAATGCACCACCAAGTGTCAAAAATATCCGCCATTTTCGATGGTGTCGATAACCCCACGTCAGACTCCCTACGGCGATTCCCCCTGTTACAGCGATTATCATCAGTTCGACAGAGTCGCTGAGCAGAAATCCAAGACCAATGAGCGGTAGTGCGACTATCAACAACGGCGTTGCCATACAGTGGATGGCGCATGCGAAAGAGAGGCATGCGCCAACATTATCTATAAGTGAGTGATTCAGATATCTTTTCAATTGTTTTCCTTAAAATCATGTGATGCTTATTCCCGTTTTCACTTTGCTCTGCCTAGATTGCCAAACCCAAGTCAAACATTGGATTTGGCAATTCGACAAACCAACTTACCAAGCAAACACTCCCTACGGTGTAACCGTTACAGGAATCAAGAGTGCCCCCGTAAAATCAGGATGGTCGCCGTGCAAAAGTTGGAGTTTGGCAGTTGTTTCTCCGGCTATAAGTCCCTTCACCTCAAAGGTGAATTTCTCGGCAAGCTCATCTTCGTGGTCTTCGCCCTCATCAGCGTGCGCATCTCCCTCATCTTCGTAAAGGTGTACTTCGATGATCGATGAATCAAATTCGACAATAGCTAAGGCAAACACCTCTTCCTCATCATGGTCGTGTTCGTCCTCCTCCTCCGCGGCTGCAGGCAAAAATTCGTCGCCATCGTGGTCAAGGAACATGGCGAGAACATCAAGCTCCTCTCCAACTTTGAGGGTGATACCCCCCTCGTGTGTTCCTTGAAATTGACGGTAAATCTCATTCCCATCAACCTTGAGGGTAAAGCCATCGGCGTCGGCATGTTCCTGATCGTCACCATCAACGGGATTATCATCTGCGCCACAAGCGGCGAACAACACAACAAATGCAAGTAACAAGAAAGTAAACCTAAAAAAACAGATAAACATAATTTCCTCCAAATATAGATAAATCGTTTTTCCCGACATCACGATTTAAGCAAACTAATGCTAAAGCCAAATACACATTAGCCGGGAAGATATACAAACCAATTAGATTAAAAAAATAGGGATATAAATGAACAAGTGGGTTAAACGGAGAACACCGGCGGGGCACGACTTTGCACACTGTCGTCAAGTATTGTAGAAATGAAGGTAAAATCGAAAGAGGAATGAGTTGAGATACAGGTGTCAAGTTTGGTAACATCAACGGTGGGGAGCTCAATACTGAGATGGTTGGCACTGAAAAAGCAAGCAGAACAATCGGTCGATCCGAGGATACTATGGTCGTGTTCATGTGTGAGCCCGACCGAGCTTATCGCCATCAGAGAATAAATAATTCCAATCGCAATTACCCAGCCTGTTGGATTAATGTGGATTCGATTGTTCTGCAAGAACCTTTACCTCTTTCAAACGTGAGACTTATGAAAATTAGAACCATATTAGAATAACACAAGCGAATTAGCTTTGGCAAATTTTTTTAATTCCAAAATTAGCTGCGATAGGTATAATTGAGAGGCGGGTCCGTTCTGCCCCATCTACGATAATGAACCAATCAACTCGAATAAAGAAAGGACATAAAGCAAAATGTATAGATTCACCCTTATTTTGGTAATTGTAAGCATCGTAGTTATTGCAAGTTTTTCAGTTCAAGCTGAGAGCGATGAAAATAACGTGGTAGCCGAGAAATCCCGCATCCCCGGCTGGTTCCGCGTTGATACCGATAGTTTGGGCACGCATTTCCTAATCGGCGCAACCCATTCCGTTGGCGGTATTTCGCTTGAGTCTAATATCTTCATCGATGACACCATCGGAGAGTTTGACCTCGGTGTTTCCATCCCCGCAGTTAAAGGCGACGGTTTCAGCATCACACTGCTCCCTATGCTCGGCCTTGGGTTTGACTTCGCCGCGCCAGATGGTCCCCTCGCGATCTATCCGCACCTTTTTATTTTTATGCCTGGCGGCAACCTCTTTTTTAAATCGTGGACAATCAGCACCCTCTATTCCGTGTTTGACGAGGGCAGGAGTAATGAGCTATACACCCGCAACTATATAACCTATTCCCTCAACAAGACCGTCGCCGTTGGTCCACAGGTCGAAGCCGTGCTCGTGGGGAACAGTGTTGGGCTTGTCAGTTTCGTTGTCGGTCCCCGAATCAACATCGGCTACGGCGAAAATAACACCCTCGGCATACTTGTCGGATATGACACCAAAAAAGCGGAAGAACAAACGGGCTTAACCGGAAGGTTGAGTTTCACCCGCAGGTGGTAACAAAGCATATTGATCGTGGGCGGGGCATCCTGCGCCACGTTCATCTCCATCCTCTCACCGTAGGCGGGGTATCTTGCCCCGCCCTCTACTGTGAAACAAGCTACTTCATAATAACCACCGGCCTCATCTCCATCCTCCCACCGTAGGCGGGGTATCTTGCCCCGCCCTCTACTGTGAAACAAGCTACTTCATAATAACCACCGGCCTCATCTCCATCCCCCCACTGTAGGCGGGGCATCTTGCCCCGCTTATTTCACAATAACCATCCGCTTCATCTGATGATCCGATGGAGTAGACAATTGGTAGAAATAGACTCCACTGGAAACCCGTTCGCCTAAGTCATTGTGCCCATCCCAATAGGCAGCGCGTGACCGGCTCTGATAGAAACCTGCCGCTTGGAATCCAAGTGAGAACCTCCGTATCCTCTGTCCGGTGGTGTCATAAATTGATAATGTCACAGGCGCAGCTTCTGAAAGATGATACGGTATCCACGTTTCAGGGTTGAATGGGTTAGGATAGTTCTGCAGCAGAACCGTCTGCCCCGGCGTACCAACCCCATCAAGCCTTACCGACAATACCGCATTTGTAAGGGTGTCAGGCGTTACCGTGAAACTGAACTTCTCCGAAGCAGTCTCCCCGGTTGTATCGACGACAGTAACCTCCAAAGAATCGCCAGTCCGCACGATGCTCTGACGTGAGAGATCTGCGCTCGCTACAGCAAAGTAGCCGTCCCTTACACTACCTGTCATAGTGTCATCAGTCTGTAGGTTCCGCGCTATAACTAGATAGCCATCAAGGTTTCGCTCGCTCTCCAAGCGTCCGCTGACGACAAACGCCCAAACCCCTTCGTTCGATATCACACTCGGTGCCGCAGCGGCGTGGCGTGGAGTCGTCCACGCCGCCCCGACAAAGGTAACTTGTTGGGGCTGCCGGAGATTCACAATGTAGCCTTTTCCACCTTCAATTGGAAATCCGTCGTCTGGCGCGTCCGGCGTCCAGCCCACGAATTGCTGATTCACCTCATCAAGGGTAATTACCGTTGTCGAATCCATCATCTTTGCTAAGGAGCAGGCGGTCATCGGTGTCGCCGGCTTTAGAGGAACTGAGAGCATGTTCAAACCTCTGGGGAGGGAAACTGAATAAACGTTACTAAAATCCTCCTCATCCACACCGGAGATAGGTTTGGCAACAAATCCGTGCCTGCGTCCGTCCGGCGTGTCATAGTAACCGGCTAGCCTGCCCTGCGCATCAATATCCCGAGCTATCGTAATAACACTGCCGGGGACACGCAACTCCATTGGATCACCGTTCGGCATGAGGATATAAGTCCGTTGAATGTCATCCACTGCTTTCGCTCTGAACACGATGAAGCCGGTATCGCTGATGGCGTTCACGAAAAGAAACTCTAACGGCGGCAATGTATCGTGAGCGTCCACATCGATAAAATCATCCTCAGAGTGATGCGTATCGTGAGCGTCCACGTTGACAAAACTACCATCAGGAAGACGCATATATCCATGATTTATGCCATCGGCATCTGTGTAACTGCCAACAAGGATCCCCGCGGCATTCACTTGGTCCGCATAGGTTGTTACCGCCCCGGGCACATCAATCTGCATATCGCCCATAAAGCCGTGAACAACACCAGACGCATCGATAATATTACCTGCTAGTATCCCCATCTCACTAATCCCATAGATTTCTGTTTGTGCTGCCCCCGGAAAATCGAACTGTGTCAATTTGCCATCTTGCACGATTACGCCGTGATCAATCTCGTCCGAATCTCTGTAGAAACCAACAGCCTGCCCTGCGTTATTCAGCCCATAAAAAACAGTTTTAAGGGAACCGGGGACATCATAGGTGGAAAAGACCCCGTCGATTAGTGTGAAGCCTATTATTTTCTCGCCATCAGGACTGCGGGTATTGCCTGCGTAATGCCCAAAATCATTGCTTGAAGTCAACTCCAAAAAATCGACACCGGGCACCTCAATCGTCTCGAAAACATACTCCGCAGTAGGTTCAGACGACTCAGCGAGCGCCCGCAGCTGCGTGTCTCCAGCTACCGATACTAGGATAAAGATTGCCATGAAAATCGTCAAACGAAAAATGGGTGTTTTCATCGATTTGTATCTCCTTTATTGCTTAATTTAATGTCATATGTATTGAATGTGCAAAAGGTGTAATCTTTTCATCTCTTTTCAGCATGAATTACGTATCCATTGTACATATAACTGATAATTACATCAACCATCTTTTTAGTGCTATACATCGAGAAAAATCTGAATTCTATCGTGCAAACCGGGTTTCAATAGACAAACAAATACGCAAAGGAGAAAAAACAACTGTGAAAATTGATTTCGACTTTTGGGTCGTCTGGGTGCTTCTCCCCATCCTTTTAGCTGTTCAATCCCCAGACGACCTACAGGCTGCAGACGAAGCAGACCCACACCACAGAACGGCGACCGCCATCCGAATTAACAGCGCACCGCCCCAGCTAGATGGTGTTTTAGACGACGAGATATGGAAAAATGCACCCCTCAACGAAGGCTTTCACCAGCGCGATCCGGATGAAGGAAAACCCGCGACACAACGTACCACGTTCCAAATCGTCTACGATGATGAAGCTATCTATTTTGCTGTCATGTGCTATGACAGTGAGCCCGGTAAAATTGTTTCCCGGCTGGTCAGGCGAGACGATTTTGTTGAATCAGATAAAGTCACCCTTAGCCTTGACCCGCATTACAACCGGCAGAGCGCATTCTGGTTCACGGTCTATCCTTCTGGCTCCGTGACTGACGGTACCGCTCCTGAGACTGGCTGGTGGGATAGCACGTGGGACGGTGTGTGGGAGGTGAAAACCCAAATTAACGAAAATGGATGGGCGGCAGAATATAAAATCCCATTTCATATATTACGTTTCTCCCCAAAAGATGAATATACTTGGGGGCTACAGATCGAACGATACATCAGTCGCAGAAAAGAGCAGGATCACTGGCGTCTCGTCAAGCGTGCTGAACCCGGCTGGGCATCTCGCTTTGGTGACCTCACCGGCATCAAAGATATCCATCCGTCCCGTCATTTGGAGCTTGTGCCTTACGCCATGGGGCGCACACGTCTCAACGATGAAACCGAGTGGTGGGGGAATGTTGGGACCGATGTCCAATATAGAATTAGTTCTGGGGTTTCGCTCAATGCCACGGTTAATCCCGACTTTGGACAGGTGGAGGCGGACCCTGCCAGCTTGAATCTCTCGGCTTATGAGGAGTATTTTAATGAGCGCCGTCCCTTTTTTGTGAAAGGTGCAAGAATCTTTGGAAACTTGGACTATAGCTTCTTTTATTCCCGGCGAATCGGACGGCGACCGGGGCACTTCAAACTTCTCGATGGAGCCACTGAACTGAGCCGTCCAGAGTCTACAACAATACTCGGGGCGGCCAAAGTTGTAGGCAAAACCCAAGGCAACACCCATTTTGGCATCATGGAAGCCGTTACTGCGCCTGAATATGCACAGATTGAGGAGGAGGTCAACGGCAAGAAAATCGAACGTGAGTTCCTCATTGAACCGTTGACCAACCATTTCGCCGCCCGAATCAATCAAGATGTGCTCAAAGGGAATTCGGTCGTCGGGCTGATAATGACTGCCGTGAATCGACAGGAGTCCAACTCCGCCTATGTCGGCGCGGTTGATTGGGATGTGAAGTTTGCCAAAGAGCAATATCAATTTACCGGTACGCTCGCGGGAAGTCAGGCGGGCAAGCAGGAAACGCGCAAGTCTGGCTACCTTGCACACCTTGAATTCGACAAGCGGGGCGGGTGGCTAAGAGGGGAAACCAATTTTAGGATGCTCTCGCCGGACCTAGAAATAAACGATCTGGGATTCCTTCGCCGTGCCAACGTGGTAGAGTGGAATTATGACCTGACCGTGCGGAAGGAGAAGCCGTTCAGCATTTTCCGTGAAGCCACCTTGGGACTCTATGGTTGGCAGTCATGGAATTATGACCGTATCCATATCAGCGGCTATGTCGAAATATGGACAGATGTACGGTTCAAGAACTATTGGGGTTATGACCTATGGGTGGGACGCCTCCTAGAGTCGTTTAACGATAATGATGTAAGACGTGGCGGGACACTGATTAAACAACCTGCAGGCTGGTGGATTTATACAGGGCTTTCTACCGATGACCGCAAAATGGTTCAGTTACAGTTGAACCCTACTTTTGCTTGGAATGATGATAGGCGTTCGTATGACTACGATCTAGACCTAGTTCTGCGTATTCGACCGGCATCCAACATTGATTTGAGTGTTGGTCCAAGTTATCGTTATCAGGTGAAGGATGCACAGTGGGTGGACATGGTTGAAGAGGAGATCAACGGGGCGGTTGAAAAACACTATGTCTACGGGGAATTAACGAGTCGCACCCTTGACTTTACCACCCGTGCCAACATCAGCTTTACCCCGACGTTGAGCCTTCAGTTCTACGTGCAACCCTTCATCACCATTGGAGACTATACAGGTTTCAAAGAGTTAGTCGAACCAAAATCGTATCAGTTCGAGCCGTATCCGCTGAACGAGAACCGTGACTTCCATCGCCGATCGTTACGGGGCAATACCGTGCTTCGCTGGGAATTTCGCCCCGGAAGTACGCTGTTTCTGGTTTGGTCGCAATCGCGGGAAATGGACTTAGAACATGTTGAAGAAGCAGATCTCGAATTCCGTCCGTTCGATCGCTTGAGAACTAGCTTCACCGATGCCGGGTCGAATATCTTCCTCATCAAATGCCGCTATTGGTTTGGGATGTAGTGCCCAAAACCTATTCAGAAGATGAATTAACAAGTATTACCTAAGTAAGTTGCTAGTTCTCAAACTCGCTCGGCTTGGATAGACATATCCAAGCCATGCCCGTAGATCTGCAGGGGATTTGTCAATCCACCGCGAGCGGTGATTGATTCCCAGTGGGGTTTGCAACGTTCTCTATAACTAGGCCGTGTTGATATTTATGTGAACCGTGTCCATGATTCGGTGATAGGTACCCAATCGTATGGGCAGGGTCCCCCCACCTCTACAATGTAGTTGCCCGATTCATTGGGTCCTGGTTCGTAGTTGTGCCATTGATTGCTTGCCCCGCCGCTAGAGGTCCTTGTAGGAGGGGCTTCCTAGCCCCGATATGGGCTTCCTAGCCCCGATATGGGCTTCCATCCTCTACATTTTGTGGATTTTGATAACAATTCTCCCAAATCGTCTCAAGGCGCATCTGATGGGAAATGTCAACAGAACCTAGCAACTTGCGTAAGCATAATCAAAGCAGGAATACCTATATGTTCTGTTGAATCTGTCACTCACTGGTAAACACAAAATCTACCCTCTCAGCTTCTCCCGCTTCCAACGTAATTTTCTGTGTGTTTGCCTAACTTGCTATGCCATGCCTCTATGTTGTAAGTAGGAGGTTCAAGTCCTTAAATCTTGTAAAGTGCCCTTCTCGCCGGTAACAGCGAAGAACGGGTGCGACAGAACATGGGCGGGGGCGACCATCCAGTGATGAACATCACATCGAAGTGGAATGCCAATTTCGGCTGCTTCAAATTGATGCGCATATTTCATACCTTTATTTGGCTGGGAGATGTTAAACGGAGTCTGCTTCTTGGGTTCATCTCGGATATTGTGAAGTGACAGATCGCTATTGAGAAATTCCATCGGTTGACCTACCATTACCACCGCGACACGGGGGACAAAGATACACCCTTTCTGATCCACCACCACAGGTTTACTCGATGCTTTGTATTCACCTTTCGGTTTTCCTCTGACATAAATGAGTGTATCCTTGAGCGTATCATTTTGATTGATGACGACATCCTCGTAATGGACCTTGCCATCGTGTAGATGTTTGCAGTCCAAATTTGCTCCGAAGTTAATTGCACGCCGGAACGGTGCCCCCCCTTCAAATTTCACTGTGTCAATGATGGTGGCGGTTTCTGGCGTCATTTCGGTTTGCCATATAGATTGAATAAAGCTGGTCAAATTGCACTATTTGACCATTTACCTTCTTTGCCAATGTTGCTGCTTGTTCTGCTGTTGGAAGAACCGTAATTCCATAGCCCATTGGAGTCAATAATACAGGGCTATGAACCAAGAATGCTTGTCTTACGTCCAACTAGTCGGTCTCTTCGTAGTCATATCCCCAACATTGACATTTTGTCAAGAACATCAATCTGCCTCAATTTTCGTCTGACAATTTGTCAAAACTTTCAATTTTGTCAAAAATTAGGTTGACACTTTGTCAAACTGAGACGTAAAATGTGAAAGGTTAAAATAGGCGGCAGGTGTCCATTGACAGCCAAATAGGAATTGAGTCCAGTAGCCGCGCGGGCTTATGCCGCGTCTCAAATTGCCGACTCAATACGGAATCTGACCGTTATAAATGCAGATACAGCGTATGTATCTGAAGTCCAGCATTTTGGGATTGCTTCAGACCCATATCGCACTCATCTTCGCTGCTTGATCCATGTCGTATGCCAAGTAGTCGTATGGATTCGACGCGGATTTTAGCCGGAACTATCACAAAGCCCAGCTATTTACAAAATTGCTTGATTGCTCATTCTTGACTGACATCGCTTTTGCTCAATTGTTACTCAGGTCGGTAGGAAACCTTAACCAACTTAACGAAAGCAATGACGAGAAAGGAACCTAAAGATGATTAATACATTGGTTCGGAATTGGATGGCGCAAGAGTTGACCACAGTCGAACCCGCAACGGAGATTATTGAGGCATATCAATTGATGATTGCCGATCGGATTCGGCGACTACCGGTCGTTGCTTCCAATGAACTCGTTGGCATCGTGACCTTAAGCGATCTATATCGAGTGTTCGATTTATTGAGTAACAAGGAACAGATGCTTTCTCAAGAACTGCAAGAAATGACTGTGGGGGAAGTGATGGCGCCTGACCCAGTAACCATTGCTGAGGAGGCAACAATTGGCGAGGCAGCGCAAAAGATGCTTGAAAACAAGATTAGCGGTCTGCCCGTCGTTGACCCCGAGGGTGTGAATCTTGTAGGTCTCATCACAGAGTCTGATATTTTCCGTCTTGTCGCCCAAGAATGGTCAACTCGACGGCACGGTTCGATTCATCTACCACGTAAGCCAACCTCCCAAAGATAAGTAGGTTGAGGTGTCTGTCTGCTCATACCTAGGGGCATTTAATTTTCTGTTTTGGTTCCTGTACGCCACAACCCCGTCGCGTGGGGTAGACGATCGGTAATGGAGTGGACGCTTCTCGTCGGTGTTTAGGTCAAGGAGTAAGCGCATCAGAAACACCTCTGCCACCCGGTAATTCAGATCGGATGCACCGCGTTGGGAAAATGCCAACCGCCAGTAGCGATAGGCGGTTGTGTTTCGGAATGTGAGGAAGCTGTTGCGTCCGTCGGTAACTGTTTCGCCGGTATGGATATCGGTATAGGTGGTGTTGTTGTTGGATGCCTGCAAATCATAGCCTTGCAGGTTCTCACCTTTTAGATAGAGCGCGTCAATCACCTTGCGTACACCCAAATCGATGGTCAAGTTCGGGTTACGATTGGCAGTCTCAGCGTTTGTCGTGAGATCTCCGTCAATGATATTGCCGGTATCGGTTCCGCTCGTGAACGACACCGTGACACCGGTGTTCAATGTTTCAGATTTTGTGAGGAGGTACATGGCTCCCTTTTTCGCCTTGGCACCCTGAAGGTGATATGCCAGAATATTGCTCTACTTTTATTCCATTCGGTTACAGCAATTATACGAAGTGCTAAAATCAAAGTCAGTATGATAAATCGTAATATAGATACGCTTAAACCTCTTGCCCAACTGGGATAGTAACGGAAAAATAATGCAAGCTAAAAATCTAATTGCCAGTGTTTTGCTCACCCTATTCTTATTATGTCTCCTACCTCCTTTGTCACCGGCGCTGACACCCGAAGAGATTGCTCAAGCTACACTTCCTTCTACGGTGCTTATCGTGATTCAAGACAATCTTGGCAGATCCATTTTTGGCAGTGGATTCGTCATTGGCGATGGGCAGATTGCGACTAACGCCCATGTCGTAGAAGGTGCTTCAAGTGGAACCGTAAAATTAGTCGGAGCAGAGACGGCGCACGCCATAGATTCTATCCTCGCAATTGATAGGGCACACGATTTAGCAATAGTCGAAGCGACGGGCATCACGGCATCGGCACTTTCTTTTGGCGACAGTGATGCGCTTCAAGTTGCACAAAGCGTGTACGCTGCGGGAAACCCACAAGGATTAACCGGTACGTTCTCATCGGGCATTATCAGTGCCATCCGAACCGAGGGAAACGACTTGGTTGCAGATAGAATCATTCAGATGACCGCCCCTGTTTCCCCAGGCAGCAGTGGCGGTCCGCTATTGAATACGGATGGTGAAGTTGTCGGCGTCGTTTTCTCACAGGTCACATCTGGGCAGAATCTCAATTTTGCGATTCCAGTCAACTTCCTTAAGACACTGGTCGCAACAACGACAGACGAGAGCGGACTATACATCTTTGACCCCAACCTTCGCACCGAGCTTGAAAAGGCACTTGGCAAAACACTTGGCAGTCCAATCACCATTGACGACATGGCAACTTTAACTAGCTTCGAAGCCACATTCGATGACATAAAGGATTTGACCGGGCTAGAACATGCAACTAGCTTGACCTCTCTGAATCTGTATTGGAATGACATCACGGACCTATCGCCTTTGGCAGGTCTGACCAATCTGACATCTCTGAGCCTTAGATACAATGACATCACCGATATATCGTCCTTATCGGCGCTGACCAATCTGACATCTCTGAATCTTGAAGACAACGACATCACGGACCTATCGCCTTTGGCGGGTTTGACCAATCTTACATGGCTGAATCTTTGGGACAACCGGATCTGGGATATATCCGCATTGGAAGATTTAACCAACCTTGAATCGCTGTTTCTTGGAAATAACCTTATACTTGATTTGTCTCCCCTTGTAGCAAATACGGGATTGGGCGATGGAGATGCGGTTGACCTAAGAATCAACCGCGCGCTGGATGCAACCTCACTCAGTACACACATCCCTGCCCTTCGGGAAAGAGGGGTTACCGTGGATCGGACACACCTTTACCTTTCTGGACCCCGTATCGTATCGGTCGGACAGATGGTAACCCTTGATTTGAACGCAGAAGATGTCACAGATTTAGCCCGGCTAAAGTTAGAAGTTAATCACTATACGACAGATTATTCAATCGTTTCGGTTACTGAGGGTGATTTTCTAAAACAGGACAGTGGCACGACTTTTTTTGTGCCCGGGGCAATAAGTAGCGATAAAGCGGAAGAAGTTGAGATTCTCCGTCTCAGCGGCGGTGGTGCCAGCGGCTCGGGTGTATTGGCATCAATAACCTTAAAGGGACATACAATTGGATATGGTGGATCGATATATTTTGACGCGGAACTCTTAACGGCAGGCAGTGAGACTATCCCGCACTCTGAGCAATCCTCCTATTATTTAGAGGTTGTTGCCTCTTGGGATGTTAATGGGGATGGGGAGGTGAATGTCACGGATCTGTTAATCGTAGCTCAAAAGATGGGTGGATACGATGACACAGCCGATCTAAATGGGGATGAACGAGTGACTGTTGAGGATTTTGTGATTGTCGCGAGTCACCTCGGCGAATCGATAACGAGTGATGCCCCGAGCATTGTAACGAAGATCTCTGTTCCTAATGAGACAATTCAGAAATGGATTGACATGGCACACGCAGCTAATGATGGATCGCTTGCCTTTCAGCGGGGCATCTCCAATCTTGAGCACCTTTTGAAGGCGATGCGTCCCGCCGTAACCGCTCTACTCCCCAACTACCCCAATCCCTTCAATCCAGAGACATGGATCCCCTATCACCTTGCTCATCCTGCCGATGTAACGCTCATCATCTACGACACAACCGGTGTCATGGTGCGTCAATTGGATTTAGGGCATCAGCCCGCGGGCTATTACGCAGATAAGACTCAGGCGGCGTATTGGAATGGTCAGAACCAATTCGGCGAACAGGTTGCAAGCGGTGTCTATTTCTATCGGCTACAGGCAGAAGATTTTTCCGCCACACGGAAGCTGGTCATTCTCAAATAAAAAAGAAAATTGCCTAGCTTGCCACAATCTGCTAAATAGCCCCAACAGCGCGAAGCCCGACCTCGGTATCAGCCAAGTTCACAGCCAATCCTTCCAGTCCGCCAGCAATGTCCACGACCATGCGTCCACCCTCAACGCGCACAGGCAGCGTTCCTCCGCCCGCCAACTGCATGACCCATTCACCGGATTGAGACACCTGCACAACCCCTACCTGTTTCACATCAACCGGATTCACCACATTTGTATTGAGCGTCTTCGGTGCTTACCCCTTGCCCTGCGAGTGACTCGATAATCGGCAGTTGCGTCAGGCGTAATTCTCCTCCCACAACCTCTCCCTTCGTAATACAGTTAGTTGATTTAGTTTACATCTGTTGATGGACTGCGGTATTATATGCTTGACTTCAATATTATATTAAGTACCCACATATAAATCAGTATGATAAAAGGATAATCTCCAATCATGAATATACCAACACCACCTAACACGTTTTACAGGTTTAGAAGCATAGACGCTTTATTAGATAAATACCAAGAGCTCGAAAACGAGACTATCTACTTTGCTAGCCCTGAAGAGCTAAATGATCCGATGGAAGGACTTCGAGATATTGTTTGGCGCGGAGATAAAATTGTCTGGGAAAAGTTCTTTAAGCACTACATTTATTGCTTCCATCAAGGATTGCTTCAATCTTTCGTGGCTGGCGATTCTGAGAAATTAACTGCACAAGACATTCCAATCTTAGACATATGGGACCAACTAATCCCTAAAGCACAAGGGGTATTTGATGACACTTGGAATAGGTTTCTGGATCTACCGAATATGCCGGAGATTATTGAGGCACTATCCAACTCAAGTCGCAAAATCAGATACAGAGAACTCAGGTATCATCTCCAACTTATGCATCAAAGTGTGTTAAATGCGATTATAGAATCATACATTGCACATAATATCTTGCCTGAATCCGAAAGACCTGAACCAATTAAAGAATCGCTTGTTCAAGCATTCTTCAAAGAGATTCTTACCTCGATAATGCAAAATGAAGAAGCCAAAACTGAAGAGGAGCTACAAGCCGACTTTCTGAAGCTTGAAGCGATGGCAGATAATAATATAATTCATATGCATCAAGACAATCTCGATGCCCCAGAGATATTACGCCAGAATTTCCAACTGGTTTTCTATAATTTTCCTGCCACATATTTAGGAGAAATTGGGACGCTGCTTTGGCCCAACTGGTATGCCGCTTGTTTTATGAAAAGTTATCACAATTCGTCCGCATGGGGGCATTACGGAGGCCAACATAAAGGGGCATGCTTGATTTTTGAATCTGTCAAGACAGAAAACTATACCGGCTTGAACCTGTCGCAAGGACCAGGTAAAGATGCAGAAGAAAAGCGATTTTTCGAGGTAGATTATGTAGATAAGCCGGACCAGATTGATTTCTTTAACTCAATTTCTTATTTGCCAGAGGAGGATCTGAAGAGGTTATGGTACACTAATGCGAGAGGCAATATCTCTGAATGTTTCCTGCCTGACAGCGAATCTCAGGGACAGCAATATCTGCATGCCTTCTACCGGGGTATTACAGTGAAAACAAAAGATTGGGAATATGAGAAGGAATATCGCCTAATCCTACCAGACCCCAGCGCAGACTTCGACGATGCAAACGAGCGCAAACTATCCTACGATTTCCACTCGCTGAAAGGGATTATTTTCGGCATCAATACATCCTACGAGCACAAAGCAAGGATTGCCGAAATTATCCTAAAGAAGTGTGAACAGCACGATCGCACTGATTTCAAGTTCTATCAGGCATACTACTCCCCAGAGAACGGTGACATTCGCAAGTATGAGATATATTCTCGGCGCTCAAGAGCAGTGTTACATCTGACACGCAAACTAATTGACAGAATGGGATATTAGAGTCATAAAACCAAAAACCCCCAAATAGGACAGTATCTAATGGTCGTGAGAAGGAGTTCCTTTTCTCTAAGACACCATCACTGTTTGGGGGTTTTCTTTCGCAGGGAAAAAGTAATTGAGCCAGCGGTGTTGATAGTACCCGCCGCTCAGATTATGAGCCCTCTTGCTCAACAGGCAAGCAATACGGCTCATAAATCGTAAGCACCCACTCCTCGCTCTCATCTGCGTCTTCCTTTGGTTCAGGAGGCAGGTGATACGGAGGCTCAACAGGTAGGTGATACGGTTCATAGAGAGTAAGCATCCATTCTCTGCTTTCTTCGCAGGGGGCATCGTTATCTCTGTCTTTCTCTGTCGTTGTCTTCCTCTTGCGCTTCTAAATGCTCAAAATATCGTGTGAGCGCGTTGCAGACATGCTTCGACTCTGCAATTTGCATCCTGTTGGCGACATCCCGTAATTGTTTCTTGAGCTCCTTGGTCAGCGTATAATACCCCCGTTCCGTTGCACAAAACGCCTACCTGCTTAACATCAACCGGGTTTCTAACCCCATCTAACACCCCGCCATCCACGACCATTTTCGGCGTGTTCACAATCTCTACTTTTTGCACCTCCGGACGACCTGTATCGATGATATACATCGGGTTGTCGGGTGTGGCGCCGGGCATTTGCGAGAGATCGACAGGCTGCATCTGCGCTTGCAGGTCAGATCCCGCTATTTGTAGTAGCGCGTTCATTGCGCCTTCTTATGCCAATTATCGAAGGCATTTTTTATCCGTGTAATCCGTCAATCCGTGTTTATCCGTGATTCAGATTGCTTTGAATCCCGCCTGTCCCGATTTATCGGGGACCTATCGGGGCAATAATATGGGAGAATTGAATGACCCTAGCTCATACTACATTCCGCTTGACATTCTGTTGAGGCAGCGAATACTCGTTACACAGGCATACTATGCGTTGTTCTCCACAGATTGATTGCAAAGCAGATCGTTGCCAATAGCCCTAAAATTCCCGACAATCCAAATGCCGCTTGGGCGATTGTATCAATGCTTTCTGGCACATCAGATAGTGTCAACGGTAAAAGTGATGGCAGCACCCTTCTCGCAACCGCGATATTAATCAACCAGAAGGTTCCATCGATCAGCTTAGTGCTCGCAATGCGCCGCTTTTTCAGAAAGCCGGGAACCATCCGAACCGCCATGCCCATGATAAGGTTGGTAATGAAACCGAGCAGATAGATGTGTCGAATTATATCGGTACCAATGGCAAACGGGGCTTGAAAAATCCCGAAACCACCAATGAGCATTTCAGCGAGTGCACCGAATACAAGCCAACCGTATGCGGCGTAAATATGCCACTCGAACCGACCAAATTCCCTGCGGTCTGGGATTATCCTACGCGTCCGCCGCTGATCGGGCGACGACTGCAAATCCCGGTGGCCAATTGCCGGCTCTTGTATGCGCGTCAGAACATCGAGTTTCCAGACGATATATAAGATGACGGCGGCCTTCATCAACATCCCCACACTGGAAATATACCCCTCTACATGGCTAAGGAAATTTATCGGAAGGATTTCCCTAATCTGGCACAGAAACCCAATGAGGTAAACGTAAGCCACGCGCCGAACCGGCCAATCTACGAATGGAAGCCGAAGATAAAGCGGAAACATCCGGATTGAAAGCCCAAATGCAACGGGCAACAGCACCAGACCGATAAAGACGTGAATCGAAACCTCATTCCACGCTTGACCTACGACAACGTTCCCGTGCCACGCCATCTGCAAAAGTAACACTGCATGAATCGTCGCGTAGAGCAGAAAACCCATCATCATCATTCCAAAGTACGGGCGCACAGCTATCAAAGGCGGTTTTCGATTCTCCCTAGATATGCCGAAGATTGTGCTTGCTAGCAGTGCCAAGTAGATGAGCACCCCATACCATTCAAGAAACCCGGAGGCGGCGGTAATCCAACTCAATACGATAAAAAAGAGTCCGTTATTGAGGTAAGGTAGAATTGAATGGGAGATAAATCGTAATAGCAGACCGATTCCGATGAGCCAGAGTAGGCGGGGAATCCAGTGGGGTTGTGAAATGGGGACACTTGATAAACGTGGGATGAAATGAAGGCTGATGCCAATAATGAATAAGCCCGCCCAACCGACTAGTTGCAGATGTCCGTGAATCTGAATAAGGCTTGCAAAACCATCGCCCAATGACCGATTAAAGCCGATGACGAAAGCAAGGTGCCCGGCAAGCGAAAATCCACCAAAGATAGCGACCGCTAAAGCCATCCAAACGTAACCAACCTGAAATTCTGCTTGTCTTGCTCTCGGCATCAATTGACCTATAGGCGCTCTATCCAACTTCTGCACCAATTGCCCGATACTTTGTCAAAAATTCCGGTTAGCCCGGAAATTGGTTCTACATTTTGTCGCCATGATCGCGTCGATCGATTGAAGCATTCCTTATTTAATTGACGCAATTTCGTGGGTAACGACGAACCGTTTACTTCAATTTGGAAGTCTTATAATTTACCCTTAGACGAATTCTAATCCACGCCGCCTCCCAACATCAGCACACTACCGGGTGACAAGCACTGCTCGGTCTGCGAGCTTTACAACCATCTCCGTTGTGCCCTGAAAAATCATCTCATACAACCGCCCATGATGACTTGCACTCAGCGCGATCAAGTCACAGTTCTCTTTTGTTGCTGCATTCAGAATGTTAGTTACCGTGAAACCCAACTGCGCCCTGAACTCTGTTTCTACCTGGTGGTATTGCAAATACCCACGCATCTGTCCAGAGATCTCGGCTGCCCTCACTTGCGTATCTGCCATCGCTAAACCGAGCAAGCTCGCCTTGGTTCGCTTTGCCAACTCCGCTGCCAATTCAAGGACGTGGTCGGATGCCCCATCGCCGTGATGGACAGTCAGGATTTTTTGTAGCATTGAGCATTGCTCATGGACAACAATCGTCGGTTTTGTGATGCGGGACAGAATATCGTCTATACTGTCGTGAATCAACCGCAATCCCTTGGTTTTGATCGACTCAGGAATACCGACCACGACGAGATCGGCAGCGTGCGCTTTTTCACAGAGGTTTCTTACAGGATTGCCAGTCATGGTATCAACGTGAGCGGATAAAAACTCGAATTCAGCGAGTGCTAATTCTGTATTGTCGAAGACTCTAGCTGCAATGTCTTCCTGACCGCCATGTCTTTCCTCGGCAAAGTAGACGCACGAAAGGTGAGCGTCTAACAGGACAGCTAAGTGCCCAGCATATTCGAAGGCATTCTGTTCGTGTGGTGTGTCGCCAATGGCGACGAGGATGTTCTGAATCATCGTGTCTCCTCCTTGGTGGGATTATCCTTATCGCACTAGTACCTCTAATCCTTTTCTAACTTTCGATAGATGGTCTGTGACGAGATGCCAAATAAACATAAAAAAAGTGAAACCCAAAACCTGATGATTAGTGTTGGGTTTCACTTTTTTGGTTCAGATGAAGCATAATGCGTAATACATAATAAAAAAATCTTACGCATTATACTTCTTACGTTTCACGCATTTAGAAACTGTAACCAAATTTTGCATACCAATACGCGCCGTTAAACCCGAACGGGCTAAATTGACCGTATTCGTTGCCAATATTACCGGACTTCGGATTTTCGTCGGGGTAGGTGTTGAGGAGGTTCTGGACACCGAGCGTTATGATTATGCCCGAAGACGCCATGTAACTCGATTCCACGTCGAAAAGCATCTTGCCGGTGTACGTTTCATCATCCTCAGAATCGTACCAATCACCATAATAACTGCCCCGACCCAGTACGCTCCATTGGCTGGTTATAGATTGTGTTACTGTGAGACTCCCGCGCTGTCTCGGCAGGTTCTCTTCCAATTCTTTAATCCGCAGGTCATCGAGCGTTACCGGATTGAAATCGGTAACGGTCGTCTCTGTGCGGTTATAAACAGCGGTGACATCGCCATTCGGTACTGGGACCGTGAGGACGATATCAATACCTTGGGTTGTTGTATCGAAGTCATTGGTAAAGAATCGAAATTCCTGTAGGTTCGCCGCGCTGGTCACACCGGCCTTAAGCAACTCATCCTTCTGTTCTTCGGTCAGTTCGAAGTCTTGGGACAGAGCTAACCGGTCCTGCATCCGAACATCAAACAGGTCCACAGTGAGGTTTATGTCCCTCACCTCAAAGGTAAAACCGCTGGTGAAGTTTGTTGATGTTTCGGGTTCAAGTGCCTTACCACCTACCAAAGCAGCGGCTCGGTTGGTTGAAGGAATGGTCCCGTTATTGACCAAATCATCCTTTTCAAAATTGAATTCAGTCGTAACGTTGAAGGTATTTTGTTGCCCGGGAGTCGGCGCCCTAAATCCAGTGCTATAACTGCCACGGAGTTTCAGGATCATCTCATCATTGGCAATCATATTGGCGTCCTCAAGAAAGTCCGTAACGCCAATGTTGGTGGCGACCTTGTAATTGAAGGTCTGTCCGAAATCTTCAAAGTCTTCACCGCGCACGGCAAGACCGACCAGCCAGTGTTTGAGTGGCCTGACTTCACTCTCCAAATAGGCCGCAACGTTGGCGCGATTCCATTCACCTGCGGCAACTTGGCTGAACCCTGAAAATCCGTTAGAGGCAGCACTGAAGCCTTGGCCCGCCAACGGACCAATTTGATAGGATTCTCTTTGGCCCTCTAGCACTTCAAAACCCTCGTTTCGATATTCCAACCCCGAAGCAAGGAACAGCATGTCGCTAAGCTGGTGCGTTACATCAAAGTTAAGGTTGTAATCGGTCTGAATGTAGTCACCCGGATTGAAATCGGTCGGCGTATCCGGCCCAAGCGAGGCGTTGACGGTGTTGTAGATAAAGAAATCGGCATGGTGCCGTCCAAAATAGGCACTCAAATCCCAACCTAATCCTGAAGTGAGCATCGATTCCAAAGCATTGCCTTTAATCCCGACGAGAACAGAGCTATCCACTGCGTCTGCCCCAAATCTCGGTGTGAACCCGCCCGGAAACATCTCTTGGAAGGTGAACAAATTGGGATCTGCGAAAACCTTTGCCAACTCAACCGGGTCAGGCTTATCGTCGGTGATGGGGATGTTGGGATATTCCCCTCCTGCCAAATTCCCAACGAGCAAAGTTTCACCCCCGTCAGTGCTAAACACGCCGCTGCGGGTATTGGGATTTCGGAAATAGAATCCGCCATCGACTCGTTTGCTGGCATAGTTGGCGTGCCCATAGAAATCAATGTTATCCGTGAGGACGCTCCCATAGTTGGCGAAGAATTTGAGGTCGTCTTCTACAATGGGTTGTCCCCAAATTTGCGCCGGGCTTCTCACGTTGATATTGCCAGCCTCCTCTAACCCTATGGCATCATCGCGTTGTACCGAGCGGATAGTCGGGTCTGTGCCGCCATATTCTAAGCTGAGGTTGGCCCAAGTCTCCTCGCTACCCAAGCCGATATTACCAGCGACCGCGTATTGGCGACCATCCCCATACTGATAAATGCCGGGCTTAAATTCAAAGGAACCGCCCTCATGGCTATCTTTGAGTTGGAAGTTCATCACACCTGCGATGGCATCGGAACCATATTGGGCAGCTGCACCGTCCCGGAGTATCTCCACCTGTTTCAGCGCGATTACTGGGATGGCAGACAGGTCAGGTCCCTGTGCGCCATCAGCCAAGCCGTTGCCTAGCCAGTGAATCACCGCCGCACGGTGACGCCGTTTATTATTGACCAGCACCAACGTGTGGTCAGGTGCCAATCCTCGTAAATTTGCAGGCCTAACAACTGTTCCGGCGTCGCTGATTGGTTGGGTGTTGACGTTGTAGGAGGGCACCAAGTTTCTGAACATGTCTTGTAAATCCGTGACACCTTGCTTGGCGAGATCGCCACCGCGAATGGTGTCAATCGGCACTGCTGAATCGATAACAGAACGAGGACGTGCCCTTGAACCGATCACTACCTGTTCTTTAAGCTCAATAACATCTTCTTCAGCCGCCATATCAGATGATGTGTCAGTACCCATATCATCTGACATATCTGCTTCAGTTGAATCCTGTGCTACAGCGGCAGACAAGACGAAAAGTAGCGAAATAACGCTAAGACAGATTAACGTTATTTTTCCTGTTTGAGACATAGCTAATTAAACTCCTTAATTAGTAGGTTGTTGATTGTTAGCTGGTACATACAAATTGATACAGCTACAATGGATTGACAGGTCCGCTTGACGAAAATCGGACAATTGTCAATCATGACCGATATTGTCGGGTATATTTCACTATGGCTGAGCATTATATTTCTTCTAACATATTCCTGTCAAGCTTTTTACGGACACTAAATCCAATTTTTTTGGATTAAATGTTGCTTTTGAACGGGATTGTGAAATATAACACGGAGTGGATACTTGAAATCATCATGAGCATAGGCATCGGGCGAGGGAGACTTTTGGAACAACATCGGGCAGAATGAGTGACTTGCCGCTCACGTTACGTATATTGGGCATAGGCGGGATTCTGTGCGGGAGATGGCAACTTTGTGAAATCCGTCTTGAGAACCCTGTTTACTATGGGGGTGCAAATCTATAGCAAATTATTGACAGTCGGCTCGAATTTGAGGTCCCGAGCCGACTAGGGGCTGTTGACGTTTGACCAGTTGAACTATGGTGAACTAGAGAAATAAGTAGACATTTACCAATAACTCCGACCTTCACGAAGTTTCCAAAGTCCCCCTGAACCCCTCTGATAAGAGGGGAAAGACAAGGGAGAAGATCCCCTAACCCCCTGCCCCCTTATCAGGGGGAGTCCCCTTGTCAGGGGAGTTGGGGGATTTAGGGGGTTGGCTGTGCATTGGAAGTGTCTAAGTAATTATAAAATCTACCATAATTCCGATGCACTTGACTTGATTTCGGACCGTTGTTGGTTGATTTTCCAAAATTGACATAGGGGTCGAGATATGAATATAAAACTACGGGCGAGCGTGCATTGAATATCGTGGATTGGATTGAAGGGCTAAAACCCAATTCCTATCAAGTCCCCCATGCCTTTGAACACCCCCGTTTTCTAGATGGAAATTAAAACGAGGCGCGTAAACGGTCAAGAGTTGATTATGGGGTGATCTGTTCATTTAGCCCCAGCGGGGCGACATGTGTATAGAATGCGTGAGACATGATGGGGAAACAGTCAGAGGTTCAGGCTGCCGAATTGGCAATAGCAAAGTGGTAACACGTCCTAGTCATGGGTGGAGGTTTGCTCGCTGTGGATTGACAAATCCACAGCACAGCCTTGAAAGGGCTGACTACTTGACGATAACCATCTTACGTGTTTCTGTGGATTCAGGACTAATTAACTGATAGAAATAAACACCTGATGCCAGCTGTTCACCAGAACTGTTACGACCATCCCAGTAAGCGGCGCGGGACTTACCAATATAATATCCTGTCTGCTGAAACCCGAGTCTAAGAAGTATAACCGTGAAAAAACAGGGAATGCCTGAAATTCCCTGCATTTACAATCATAACCCAAGAATGTGACAAGGAGTTGTCTCATTTTTGACCTTTTTGTGCTAATAGGAGAGAGAAAAATTTCAACGGCATTGTAAGGGGTATACCCGCTCCTGTCAACCAGAAAACCCATAGAAACATAGGGTAATAGCATGTAAATATTGAATAGGACTTTGGCATACGACAATAGAAATGTACTCGTAGCCACAGGTTTCCTAACCTGTGATCGGATCGGGATTAGAAACCCCGATTTCATCGAGGGCAGGCTCTACGCCACGACAGAGGTTAACGCAAGGTTCTGATTGTGCAACTGCCTAATTCCTATAACAGAACCAATTCCCCTACCAGAGGAATAGATCGACTCTTGACAGAAGCATAGGGCGTTGCTACAATTCAATTTATGGTGAGTAAGAGAAATAAGTAGACATCTACCAATACTCTGACCTTTACGAAGTTTCCAAAGTCCCCCTGAACCCCTCTGATAAGAGGGGAAAGACAAGGGAGAAGATCCCCTCTTATCTTCTCCCCTTGTCAGGGGAGTTGGGGGATTTAGGGGGTTGGTTGTGCATTAGGAGTGTCTAAGTAATTCTAAAATCTACCATATATACCCAGCTTTATCTCCACGCCCTCTAAATGCCCCGATGCAGGGATTGAATAATGATGCTCCCCGAAACTACAATGGATATAAGAAGCCAAGGATCCAGAAATCTGAGACAAACCAGCCGGTCAACGCTTCAGCGAATCCTACCTTTTCTATTCGGCTATTCCATTATCACATTCACCTTAGTTGCAGCAGCATCTTTTGCAATATCGAGCCCCAACCAATACCCCAAAATCTCTCCGTCCATTCGTTTTCATGCCCCTAATGAAACCCTAAAAGTATGGGTGCTCTTTACTGACAAGGATAGCTTGGGGACCTCCGATCAACGCAGAGCACTAGAGCAGTATCAATTCCAGATGTCGGATCGGGCAAAGCGGCGGCGTGAGTTCCGCACACATCACAACCGTCCAGACTTTACAGATTTGCCCGTTGAATCCCACTATATTGAGGCGGTGCTTCGGTTGGGCGGCAAACTTCGCAGCAGGAGCCGATGGCTAAACGGCATTGGACTAGAGGCAACGATGCAGGAGGTACGTGCTATCGCTCATCTATCGTGCGTCCGTGCGATTGATCCCATCCATCAGTACACAGCGATTATTGAGTTTCCGGTCGGCGGTTCGTTGTCCCCGAGTGCCCCATCCCCTGTCCAGTCCTTGAACTACGGGAACGCTACCGCACAAATTACACAGATTCAAGCAGATTTCCTACACCAAAAAGGATTTTTCGGGGAGAACATCGTTATCGGCTTACTGGATACAGGATTCAATCTGGAACATATCGCGCTTGAGCGTGTGGATATTATTGCCCAACACGATTTTATCAATGACGATACCAACACAGCAGATGAGGTCGATCAAGATGATCCTGTTCAGGATGAACACGGTTCAGTGGTGTTGGGCATCCTCGCTGGCGACGCGCCAGGACAACTCGTCGGTATCGCGCCCCGCGCCCGCTACCTCCTTGGAAAGACGGAGGTGGTTTCGCGGAAAGGTATCTTTTTTGAGCGGAAAATCGAAGAGGACTGGTGGGTTGAAGGTATCGAGTGGCTTGAGGAGATGGGGGCAGATGTAGTAAGCAGTTCACTTGGCTATTTTGAATGGTATCGTTTCGCAGATTTGGATGGGAAAACCTCCAAAGTTACGGTTGCCGCGAATCTTGCCGTTCAAAAAGGGATGCCTGTCGTTATCGCTGCTGGAAATCTAGGTGCTCTGCCAGCAAGCGAGGCGTTGGGTCTCCCGGGGCGAATCACTCCACCTGCAGATGGATTTGACGTTCTCACAATCGGTGCGGTAGACCGTGATGGACAGGTGTTACCGTTCAGTTCACGGGGGCCCACCTTTGATGGGCGGATTAAGCCCGACCTCATGGCGATGGGCGAAGGTGTCACAAGCATCGATTCAACTACGCGTGAGGGCTTTCTCAACGATTATGTTGGTACATCGTCCGCAACTCCGCTCGCTGCTGGCGTTGTTGCACTACTGATGGAAGCCTACCCTCTCGCAACTGTGCAGGATATTGTCAATGTACTTCGTAGGACCGCCTCGCAATCGGACAATCCCGATAATATCGCCGGTTACGGCATTATTCGCGCGCAATCCGCTTATGATAGATTACTCGATCAATTTGGACATACAGGGCTTCCAAAACCCATTGCGGTCCAGCCAACTTCGGAGCTGCTACCAACGACTCTGGGAAAAGTCAAACAGGGCGAACTTTTTCAAAATTACCCTAATCCTTTCAATGCGGAAACATGGATACCCTTTAAGCTGAAGTCTGCTGGGCAAGTGAATATTCGGATTTATGATCTTGATGGCAGCTTAATTAATCTCCTCGAACTTGGAGGGTTTTCCGCCGGAGATTATTCTGCCCAGAATCGCGCAGCTTACTGGAATGGGCGCAATTTTGACGGTGAACGTGCAGCGAGCGGCACCTATTTTTACGTCCTGGAATTCCAAGGGGAAACCGATACTCGGAAGATGATTCTGCTAGAATGAGGGGACATTTGTACTAAGTATGATAAATTAATCGATAATCGAAATGATGCCCTCTGTCAATCTTGATAAGTAAGAAAGACGCATCACCTATCATGCGAAAAGTTGCCCCCTAACTTTTTGGTTGGCAATGGGAGGATTTTCGGTTATAATTGGATTTTAGTGTTAACGGACTAAATTTTGGGACTTACACCACTTGCTACAGTATAGGAGGCGTAAAATGGGATTCTTTGACCGTATGTCCACCATCTTCAAAGCCAATGTGAATTCTGCATTGGACCAAGCAGAAGATCCAGAAAAGATGTTGAATCAGATTACAACTGACATGCAGGAGCAATTGGTAAAAATCAAACAACAGGTTGCTACTGCTATCGCACAGGAAAAACGGCTCCAAAAGGACTATGAGAGTGAGCAGGAGCAAACGGACAGTTGGGAACAGAAAGCAACAATTGCCTTGCAAAGAGAGAACGAGGACCTAGCGCGAGAGGCACTGACACGTCGCAACGAACACGCAAGTGTTGCAGCGGGCTATAAGGAACAGTGGGACAAGCAGAAACAGGCGGTCACTATGCTCAAGGATAGTCTCCGGACGCTTGAGCGAAAGATTGATGAGGCAGGCCGTAAGAAAAATCTGCTGGTTGCACGACAAAAGCGGGCGAAGGCGCAGAAGGCAATCCATGAGACAATGGCAGGTATGAAGGATAATAGCGCATTTGCAACCTTCGATCGTATGGAGCAAAAAGTCGGGGATATGGAAGCCCGTGCCGATGCCGCTTCGGAAATGTCCGAGCTCAGCCGTGACCCGCTTGAAGAGGAATTTGCTGCCCTAGAGACTGGGAACGTGGACGATGATCTGGCAGCCCTGAAAGCCAAGTTGGGTGGAGGCAAAAGTGCCTAAAAACGGGTCCCTGATATGCCGGCAAATTCGAGATGAAATATCTCTTGCGGGTTGTAGTGAAGGAGAAGAATGATGGCAAAATTAAACACACCGGTAGACATCACCGTATTCCTAGACGAACAGGGATATGGTGTTACTACAGAAGATGGTATCCTTATCATCCAAGATGAAGATGGACTCAATATGTTTGCCGTGGTTGATGATACTCAGATTGAGTTCATGGTAGATTTATGCAGCCTCACCGATCTCGACACATCGAAACTTGAGGAAATCTACAGCAAAATCCTTGACCAAAACACTGAAATTCTTCCAACCTGTTTTGGGATTGACTCAAGCGACTCCAATGACCCTCACATCGTCCTCGTCGATAGTCTTGCAACAGAAAACATGGATGCCAACGAGCTACTGCTCGCCTTGGATTCCCTTGCGGTCAATGTCGTGACTGCGCATGAGCTACTGCGGTCCTATATTAAGCAAAAATAAAAAAAGGGGATAATGAAAGTCTATATTCTCACCGATTTAGAAGGTCCTGCGATGGTGTCCCGATTTAATCAAACTCGTGAGGACGGACCCCAGAAGCAGACCGCCATGAAACTCCTAACATGGGAAATCAATGCCGCTGTCAATGGTATTCTAGAGGTTGATCCGGAAGCGGAGATTGTTGTTTGGGATGGACACGGTAATGGTGGGATTGATGTGATGGAATTTCATCCGGAAGCAAAATTGATCGCAAGAGGTCCCATCAGTCCCCCCTACTACCTTGACGAGACCTATGACGCACTTTTTTTCGTTGGACAGCATGCAATGGCGGGAACACCAAACGCACCGTTAAGCCACACCTATTCGTCGAGGTCTATCGAATACTACAAAATTAACGGGCTGCTAGTTGGAGAATTTGGTTGTCGCGCAGCCATGGCAGGGGAACTTGACGTGCCAACGGTGTTCATCTCCGGCGACGATAAAGCGGTCGCTGAAGCTAAACAACTAATTCCCAACATATACGCTGTTGAAACCAAGCAAGGACTGGGGCAAGAACTCGCTTTGCATCTATCTCCCCAAAAATCGAGAGAATCCATCCAAAACACAGCGGCTGAAGCGTGCAGGAATATCAACCAGATTAGACCTTTGAGAATTGAACCTCCCTATGAGCAGGAAATTCGCGTCCTTGAAGGGCAATCCATTGAGGGATATCTCCGTCGAGGTGCAGTAAAGGTTGATGATCGTACCGTCGTGAAATCTGCTGATGCAATGTGTGAGTTATTCGTTTAGGGTGAACTAGAGAAATAAGTAGACATTTACCAATAACTCCGACCTTCACGAAGTTTCCAAAGTCCCCCTGATAAGGGGGATTTAGGGGGTTGGCTGTGCATTGGAAGTGTCTAAGTAATTATAAAATCTACCATAGTATTGATAATAAACGGGTCACAATCGGTTTAGTTCATCGCTTGTCCGCCGTCATCTCAACTTTATCCTGTGTCCATTTCTCTACCTCATTCCACACTGTATTGACCGCCAGTTTCTTCGTACATTCCCAGCCAATCTTACATTTGTGAGCACTGCATGGCCAGCACGGCATATCTCGTCTAACAATTGTGGCTGCATCACTAAGCGGCTTCCAAGCGACATGATCGGTAGGTCCAAAAATCGCGACGGTCGGCACATCCAACGCTGCAGCGATGTGCATAGGCCCCGAATCGTTGCACACAAAAAGGTTACAATGTTTAATAAGAGCCGCAAGTTCGCGTATCGACCCAGGAGCGTAGCCAATTGATTTGGATTGTACAGTGCTCTGGAGATTCCGTTCCAATTCGGCTTCATCAGGTCCTCGAAGAATCAGAATTTTAGCACCATATTCATGCACAAGCGCGTTAGCAATCTGAGCGTAGTTTTCCTCGGGCCAGCGTTTATCAAACGAACTGCCGCCCGGATGGATGCCAACCAAGAAGTCGTGCGGTGCAATTCCCCAATCCGTCAACAGCTGTCTCGTTCCCTCGATTTCATCAGCCAGCAAATTCAGCGCGAGCCGCCGATGTCTATCTCCATTGCAGATTAGCTCGACTAAATCTAGATTTCGATCGACTTCGTGGACTTCGCCTTTCTTGTACCGTCCCCGCCAAGGATGCGTCAGGGTACTTTTGAATCGTTTTTGATAACGTCCTAACCGATATCTCGCGCCCGACAGGAATGCTACAAGGTTGCACCATGAAGCCGTTCGCATGACAACGGCAAGGTCATACTTTTCACGTCGTAAGTTCTGGTAAAACCGTAATCGATCTCGTAACCGACGATGTTCGTTTGACCGATCGAAGATCAGGACCCGATCTATATCCGGGTTGCCGACCAGAATCGGGGCATTCAACGGTTGGACGAGCACCGTGATCTCTGCATCGACGTAATTTTGGCGTAGCATCGCAATAGCGGGCGTTGAGTTGAGCAAATCGCCAATACCATCGTTGCGGATAATCAAGATTTTTTCGATATTGGGGAGGCGACGATTGGGCATAAGCTATACTTCAGTGCGGGTGTGAGAAGGCGAGTTTAATGTCGTAGTAGAAATGTAGTGAAAAACACACACTCCCGCACACACGCCACAATTTACTGTGATTAAACCCTGAAAAAGTTAGAAACCTTAGCAAGAATAGGTGAACAATTAGAAAAGGTGGACCTGAATGCTAAAAATCATTGACACACATCAGCACCTCTGGGATACTTCAAACTTAAGCTACCCTTGGTTGGACGACTTCGATGCCCTTGGCAAATGCTACCTAATAGAAGATTATCGTCGAGCCTGCGAGGGCATGAATGTCGTCCGATCCGTCCATGTCGAAGCGGATGTGGCACCCGAATACGTTGTCGAGGAGGTCAAGTGGTTGGCACAGATTGTGCACCCAGATGGCATGATCGGTGCCATCGTTGCGTCTGCCCCACTTGAAGCCTCAAATGCGGAGGAAATCCTCAAGCAACTCGTGGAGTACGATCTTGTGGTGGCGATTCGTCGCATGGCATGGCATCGCCCCGACGATCAGTTTTATCGGAGCCCTGAACTCATCAAAGGGGTACAACTGCTTGAAAAGTTTAATCTCTCCTTTGATCTCTGTGCTAATCATCAACAGCTTCCTGCAGCTATTGACTTAGTAAAAGCAACGCCGAATGTGCGACATGCAGTCAACCACTGCGCGGGACCGGATATAAAAGGACAACAATTTCAACCGTGGGCGGACCATATCAGTCAGCTTGCGTCGTTTGATAATGTGTATTGCAAGGTTTCAGGTATTGTAACAACCGCTAGCGAGAACTGGACGAAAGCCGAGTTAAAGCCGTACATCGATCACCTCGTGGCAACATTTGGCTATGACCGCCTCATGTTTGGCAGCGATTGGCCCGTCTGCACGTTAGCCGCTGAGTACCAACAGTGGGTAGAAGCCCTGCTATGGGCGATAAAGGATGCCACCGATGTGGACAAGCAGAAACTGTTTCACGATAACGCAAAACTATTTTACAGAATAAAAGATTAGGGCGTGTTGACATTTGTGTCATAATGGTAATATGTCAACCTTCACCCTATCCGATACGCAATGGTTAAAAATAGTATCATTCCTTAACACCTGTCCTGATATCTATACCGGACAACAAACAGACTTAAAACGCTTTATCCATGCGGTGCTTTGGATAACTCGTAGTGGCAGTCAATGGCGACTGTTACCTAAACCATACGGCAATTGGAACAGCGTCTATAAACGATTCTCAAGATGGTGCGATAAAGATATCTTTCAACGCATGCACCAACACTTTGCCAAAGACCCCGATATGGAGTGGCTCATCATTGACACCACTATCATTCGCGCACACCCATGTGCTGGGGGTGCATTGAAAACAAGTGGGGGTCAAACATCACAAGCACTTGGACGCAGCCGAGGTGGATTTTCAACCAAGATTCATATCGCTGTTGACGGCTTAGGTAATCCCTTACGTTTGATGCTGACAGCAGGTCAACGGCACGACATCACTTGTGCTGAAGCGTTGACCTCTGGTTATAACAGTGAGTATGTGATAGCTGACACAGCCTATGACTCGATGGCATTTATTGAGTCGATAACCGAAAGCGGTGCGGTACCGGTGATACCGCCACGTGCCAACCGTCGTGATTCACGCACTTATGATGTGCATCTGTATAAAGAGAGACATTTAGTCGAATGTTTCATCAACAAAATGAAGCAGTATCGCCGTATCTCTTCTCGTTTTGATAAGTTAGCCGTTCGGTATATGGGATTTCTGAGTTTCGTTGCCACCATTATCTGGTTACGATGAAATGTCAACAGAACCTAGTAATAAACCGGCCGATATTGCGGAAACCTTGGATAGATATTATCAAAGTAACCCTAATTTGTCAAAGAAATTAAGAGAGTTTTCACATAAAGATAGATAAAGCCATTTGCTGATAGCAGAAGCATTTTCAGATGGCTGGAAAAGCAGACTATAACTGGATCTAAATTTCCCGGTTTCTTTCTGTGAGTAGAATTATACTATAAATCTATCTAAAAGTTTACACTCTCGAAATTAACACTACAGTAGATCCGCTATCAGCAGTTGCGGTCAACGGAATGGAGAATCTTTCCCGCAAAAGGACGCATCTGAAAAATCTCACAGATTGTAGCCCTTGCCGTTAGACATCTGCGGCATTGCTTGGATTGCACACTTCAGCGTCTTGACAGTTGTTAGTGGCTATTGTATACTATACGGGATCTGATGTCAGCGAGCCTGTTACAGGCGCAAAGCGGGCTGCCGATTCTGGTCAATTAGCTGACAAAATGTATTATATTCCCACTTCCCCTGTCAAACAAGACAGCACAATACGTTCTTTCTAACGTTTATGTAGTGAATTAGAGAAATAAGTAGACATTTACCAATAACTCCGACCCTAGCGAAGTTTCCAAAGTCCCCCTGAACCCCTCTGATAAGAGGGGAAAGACAAGGGAGAAGCTCCCCTCTTATCTTCTCCCCTTGTCAGGGGAGTTGAGGGATTTAGGGGGTTGACTGTGCATTGGGAGTGTCTAAGTAATTCTGAAATCTACCATAATTGTGCAAGGAAATTAAGCATGAAACATATATCTAACTTCAAACAAGTACTAATCTGGCTCATCTCGGTTCTTTTATGTACACACATCAGTTATGCACAACAATACATCTCAATCTACCTCGAAAACGGAGATCATTTCAAAGGGCGTTGGTTAGGCGGTGGTCCAGAGTCGGTCCAAATAGAAGTCTATAATCAGGAACTGTCAATTCCCTTCCACGAAATCGTCTACCTCACAGCCTTCGATGATGCACGTTCTATTCCCAATGAGGCTGCCGAAAAACATTTTCTCGACGGTCAGACTTTCTTACAACTGGAAATGTTTGAGGAAGCAAAGGCAAGCTTTATGGCTGCAATTGACGGATTTCCTAAATATACTGATGCGCATTACCAGCTCGCCCGCCTTTTTGAAGCACAAGGAAACAACGATGAAGCATTGAGATATTTTGGGCACGTTGTGAAGATTGACCCCAACGCATACAGCATGGAGGATAGGTTTAAGGAGGCAGGCGATGGTTATCTTGCCGCTGAAGAATACCGTAAGGCGGTCAATGCCTACTCGCTCCTATTTCGAATCTATCCCGACCGCTATGGTGCAGAGGACGCAGCCTACAACTCAGGTTTTCTGTTGGCAGACCAGTTGGATGAACCCGTAGAAGGGCTCAAAGTTCTCCAGGAAGCCGTCGCGCACTTCCCGAACAGCCAACATCGTGAACGTGCTCTATACCTTATCGGAGCACTACAGTCCAAACTAAGGGATGCCGAGATGGCGGTAGAAACGTTAAGTAATTTTATTCAAAATTATCCGCAAAGCCGATGGCTTGCCAACGCGTATATGGCACGAGGGGATGCATATATGCAGTTGCGGCAGAATACCGACGCAGCTGCTGACTATAATTCCGTTAGTCCATATACATCAAATCTCAAGCTAAAGAGTGAAGCGCGAAAAAAGCGCGATGAAAGTGCATGGACAATCTACACTGTCTCTGATGGAATGCCAAGCAACCAGATCCAAGCCATTGCCGTTGATGGAGCAACCCTATGGATCGGTACACCAAAAGGGCTAGCACAAATTGACCTGAGCGCGGGAACGTGGCAGCCGGTGACGGACATAACCGACCACATCAATACCCTTTTTGATGAAGAAACGCCGATTGATGTTCGAGTGCTTGCCGCCGATGAACAGGAACTGTGGATAGGAACGCTGAATCACGGTATAATTCGTTATAATAAGGGGACAACATTTCCCGATATTTTCGATACACGCAATGGGCTGCCGGATAACACAATATATGACATTAAAATTGACAAAGATGAGGTTTGGATCGGCACCTTTGCAGGCGTTGCCCGTTATCTGCGGTCTACCGGAGATTGGCAGAACTATACCAAAGCCACAGATGGTTTGCCCGCCAACGATATTGTTGCCCTTGCTATCACACCGGAAAGAATTTGGATTGGCACGTCTCAAAACGGGTTGGCAATTTACAATCGGGAACTGGAAATTTGGCAGAACTTTGGTACCCTTGACAACCTCGACCTTAAAGCTGGCAGTTCAATCGTGAGTTTTGATGTCAACAGGGATAAAGTTTTCTTTACATGGAATTATAGTGTGGACAAAGCCAATGGATACGGCGAAATCCAAGTCAATGATCTGAGCAGTAATGTCGAAGAAGTACTTCGCTTTGTCGATTTGGTCCCCTATCAAAACATCTACGTAGCCGTTACTAAAGGTCCCAGTAGCATGGCTGGACCTGCCACAGTGTGGATTGCGACCAACGGCGGAGTGTGGATCAAGACTGCGGACGGATGGCGAGATCCCGTTAACCCTTCTAGCCAGCTCGGTTCGCCTATCGTTAGTTGCATTTCACTGGGGATAGGTGCTGCCTGGATCGGCACCGCTGATGGACTCGCCAAGATAGATACCAGTGCAATTTATGGACATAACCAATAAGACCAGTAACTGGTCACAATTTTATGCTTTGCAGTTTTTTTTAGGTATGCTATAATAAACCAACGACGAATCCAGATGGTCTGGATTTGTCCGTTCATCAATACTATAGACGACAAGGAGGAAATAAAATGGCAGGAGTTATTCCGACAATCAGCTCAGGTGTTGCTGGTCCTCTTGGTGTCCTCCACCTACCAAGATTTTGGAGCAAGGTCACCTTAGACGCAGCGGGTCAACTCCATACGGACTATCCGGCATGTGGTGCGGGTTTTGATCAGATGGTCCTCGATGGACTTGGTCTCGATAAAGAAGAAGCGTTGGCATATATCCACGAAAACCACCCAAGTTATACCGAGTTTGAAAAATGGATTCTAGACAAAAAAGGCGGAAGTCTGAATCAAGCCGCAGTCGATGAACTGAATGCAGCTATCACAGGCTACAACCACGATGACGGGACGCGCGGCGCTATTTTAGGTGCAGCCGAAGTTGCCGATGACGGTTCCATCCTAGATGCTGTGAACCTCAACAACCTTGAGGATTGGACCGACTGGCACGCTGCTCTGACAGGGTAAATCTCATCTGGTTCGTATCTCTAGAGAAGACAAGCGAGAATCAAATCATATAATCAAGGAGGGGCAAGTTTAAAACTTGCCCTTCTTTTTATTTTATCTCGTCGGATAACGATGATTGAATGAGCCTACGGTACGCCTGCTCTGAATCCCGGAGATCTTCCAACGCCGAAGGCTTAAGTTGATCTACTGCCGATAGCAGCACATTGGGGGTCGCATCACTAATGCGGAGGTTGCGTATCTTTGGAAAAACCTCAACAGCAGAACCGCGCACATCCACCGAGAGATTTAATACCCGTGTGCCGCAAATTCCATAAGCGGGCAAACTGCCATGCAGTCGTGCGGAGACAACCGTGTGGGCAGAAGCGTATTGTCGTAGTAGTGTATAAGGATCTCCGTGGAACCAGAGGGCCTCGGAAGGAATTGCATTGCGGAGGGCGGTGTACTCCCCATAAGCGTGACAGAGCACCCGAACATTATGACCATTCTGCTTGAGCGTTGTGTAGAAATTCTTCCAACTGTCTGCGAATTGTTGGAGTCTGCTACGACGGGGAATGCGTTTGCGCCCAACCCGTTTTGGCGTGTGGCGAGGTGATGGTGGCACAAGTATAAGGTAAGGTCGCTGCCGTGGTGGTTCAATATTCCACATTTTACTCGCCCAAACCGCGGAGCATGGAAGGTAGCTGTTCGGTATATCAAGTGAATTCAGCAAGCCATGTGCATACGCATCGCGGACGGTGAAGCAGAGACTAGGTTCAACCCGTTGGCGGATTATCCGTTCTGTTTTTCTGCTTTTCATGCAGTATGCGACATACGCATCAACGCTAATGTCCGGATGAGAAAACCCCGCCCCGCCCGCCATTGTGAAGATTCTCAACCTCCACCCAACGATAAAATCACGCCACATCGCGTCGTCGTACCAGTGCTTCCAGTCATTGTAATTATTGTATTGCGGCATCCCACCATAGACCAAAAACGGAGCATTCCGAACGACATCCTCATAATCCCGGAATCCTTTCGGACTGAAGCGGTCAATCAGCATCCAGACCTGGGGCCCCAACGCCTGTTCAAACAGATATTGAAGTCCCACCCCAATAAAGGTGTCACCTGGATTATCGTTCGTTCGTTCAGTTGTGGTTATCAGTGGAATGTGTGTCATCGTTCTGAAATGTTAAAAGTAAAAGGTGTGGGCGAGTTTTCAGCCAAAATAGGAGTTACGCACTTCAGTTTTTGGCTCATGTAAAAAGAAAGTGCAAAGCACGAAAATAAATCGTAGGGGCGGGGTCTCCCCGCCCTTACTGCCAGTGCGGGTCGGGTGACCCGACCCCTACGAAGTTTTTGTTGCACGATTTCTTAACATGAGCTCAGTTTGTAATAGAGCAATTCCTCCAACGTTGAGGGGCAGGTTCAGCCACCACACCCATCGTAGGCGGGGCATCTTGCCCCGCATCGGTGATGAAGTATCAAACTACAACACCCCATCGTTCAACTGCGTAAGTCCTATAAAATTTTCAGATCAGCGATTGTCCCGTCATTTCTGAGGGCTGATCTAAACCCAGCAATTTTAGTGCGGTCGGCGCGATATCCGCTAGTCTGCCATCTGGCTTTAATTGGCAACCCTTGAAGCGATCGTCAACAACGATAAGGTTGACGGGGTATGTTGTATGTGCGGTGTGTGGTCCACCGGTCTCAGGATCTATCATTTGCTCACAGTTGCCGTGATCTGCGGTCACGATTAAAGCACCGCCCTTTGCCACCACCGCCTCAACCACTTTCCCAACACATACATCCACCGTTTCTACTGCCTTGATCGAAGCGGACAACGATCCAGTATGACCAACCATGTCACCGTTTGCGTAGTTCAGGATGAACAGGTCATATTTGTCCGACGCTATCCGGCGTAGCATCTCTTCAGTAACTGCTGGCGCGGACATTTCAGGTTTCTGATCATACGTTGGCACGTCGCGTGGCGATGGGATGATTTCTCGGTCCTCCCTATCAAATGGCTCATCGCGATAATCATTGAAGAAAAAGGTGACGTGCGGAAATTTTTCCGTTTCGGCACAACGGAATTGGGTCAACCCGATATCGCTTGCATACGCTCCCAGAATGTTGTGCATCTTAGGCGGTTTAGGAATTGCAACCTCAACGGGGAGCCCCTGTTCATATTCGGTCATTGTGACAAACTTAATCTCCAGCTGCTTGCCGCGTTCAAAACCCATTCGCTGGATAACGCCGTCTTTACCAGTATCTTCAAATGGAAACTCCGTGAGACAGAAAGCTTTACAGAGTTGACGCGGTCTATCCCCACGGAAATTGTAGAAGATTACCGCATCGCCGTCGGAGATTCTCGGTAACGGATCTCCTCTATCGTCGATGACAGCCGTCGGCTCAATGAATTCGTCACCGATTTGGTTGTCTTTGATCGGGGCGTCATAGTAGCATTGGTACCCTTCCACCGCTGATCGCACGCGATGCCCTACCCCCTCGGTCAACAACCGGTAAGCCCGTTCCACACGATCCCAGCGATCGTCACGATCCATAGCGTAATAGCGGCCTACTACTGAAGCAATCCGTCCGACACCAATCTCCTTCATCTTGGCTTCAATTTGCCTACAGAAGTTGATGCCACTTATGGGTGGGCTGTCACGCCCATCGCTGAAGTTATGAGCTAGAACGCAATCAGCAGAGATCCCCGTTTCTTTTGCTAGTGCAAGCAGGGCATACAGGTGATCCAGTGAACTGTGCACGCCGGTTTCACTTGCCAGCCCCATAAGATGAAGCTTACTCCCCCCCGCCTTAACATGGTTCATGGCAGCGACCAACGATTTGTTTCGTGAGAACTCACCCGAGCGAACCATTTTACTGATTCGTGAAAGCTCCTGATCGACAACCCGACCGGCACCGATGTTCTGATGCCCGACCTCGCTATTTCCCATGGTGCCTGTCGGCAAACCGACATTTTCACTAGACGTATGAATACACACGTGCGGATATTCCTGCATGAGCCAATCATCAACCGGCGTTTTGGCGAGATGAATCGCATTACTCCTATTCCACTCCGGATACAGGTTGTGTCCCCAACCATCCCGAATGATGATAACCATCGGGCGAATTTGTAATTTCGTCACGATATCCTTCCAAAGAATCAAAATTATTGGTTCTTGCCTTAAACGGTGCACTGCGCCTCAAGGCGCTACATTATGGTGAGTAAGAGAAATAAGTAGACATTTACCAATAACTCCGACCTTCGCGAAGTTTCCAAAGTCCCCCTGAACCCCTCTGATAAGAGGGGAAAGACAAGGGAGAAGATCCCCTCTTATCTTCTCCCCTTGTCAGGGGAGTTGGGGGATTTAGGGGGTTGGTTGTGCATTAGGAGTGTCTAAGTAATTCTAAAATCTACCATAAATGCTTCTTGAGAAATGCAAGTCCCGGCTCAACGTCAACCTCGTGCCCCCCTTCAAAATAATCCAATTCAAGATTATCTGAACGTCCGGAGGCAGCATAAATCTGCTCAACGTGGCGAAACGCACTTTTGGCGTCTGCCGCGATGAAGCAGGTATCGTCAGAGGCTATTTGCGCCATGCAGGCACGCGGTGCAATTAATCCGGCAACATCTGAGATATCACCGTGTCCGCGCAACCCAAACATGAACTGAGAACCACAGGTATTCCCACGGCCCCGGTCATTAAGCGCATCAGTCAGAGTGCTCAGGTAGCAAACGATGACAGCCGCCTTAATTCGCTGATCCAATGCGGAAACGTAAGTTGTCATCGTCCCACCGAACGAACAGCCCATGCAGCCAAGCCGGCTTCCATTCACATCAGGTCGAGATTGTAGATAGTCTAAACACCGTTGAGCGTCACAGATATCGAGTTGGAGTAATTGATACCCGAAGTAACCGTATGCCATGTAAGCGACATTACAGCCGTCGCGTCCGGGGCGACGGACCCATTCATCCCGATCTTTCCGTTCTCCGAAAGTGCGCCAGTCAGGAGCAATCGTAACGAATCCCTGCCGCGTCAACTCGACGGCAAACTGTTTCTGATAATCCTCACCTATCCCGGCAAGCGGATCCTTTCCAACTCCATGTCCGTGTGCACAGAGGACCGCCGGCCGCGGATTATCCGGGCCCGCCCCTTCAGGGCTCAGAACGTACGCCGGAATAGAAGAGAAGGGGTCGGGGTTAAAAATAATCTTCTCTCGCGTATATCCATCCATCTCTGTCCGTTCCAATACCTCGACCTCTAGCGGGATAGCTTCCGGTTTCGGCCCCAAGTCTTTAACTAACTTCCGCCGAAAGTTTTTTCGCCATTCCTGCCACTCTGCCTTTGATGTTCCTTCAAAATGTAGAGGTGGGATTTGCTTCAACAGGTGCTCTACACCAAGTTCCGCAGTCAAAAAACGGGGGGTTGTCTCTGCCATCTGAATCTCCTTCTCTACTGTCAATTTATGGTGAATTCTAAAAATAAATAGACACTTTCGCCCCGGGTAGGTGCGGTTTCCTAACCGCACCGCATCGGCACAGTTGGAAACAGTGCCTACCAAACGGGAGAACGGTAGGTGCGGTTTCCTAACCGCACCGGTTTGGAGTGTCTCATTAATTCTAAGGCCCACCATATATGGTAAATTTCACAATTAGTGGGGCACTATGGGAGGGACATCTCCCGCAAGTTCCGATTTCATCGGAATGCTCGGAACGGCACGAGGATCCCGATAAATCGGGACCTGCCCAGATCCAGACTGCCTGCTAGCCCCCATTGTCAGAATCACAGATCGACGCTGATTAAGGGATCGCACAGATTTTGGGGCGGGTCCACTATATCCTCCCCCGCAGGCGGGGGAGGATATCTAAACTGTTTGATTCGCGGATTCAGGGATTACACGAATTAAAAAACATCGGCGGTGATGCTTATTGCTGGGGTGTCAGCATGGCGGCGAGGTCTTCCGGTAACTTCACCCCATTCCTCCGCTCAAAGCCTGCAACGTTTTCGTAGTCATTTTGAAATGAATCAATGATATCCTGTCCCATATCTTTGGCAGTCATCAAGTCTGACTTGGCGTTTTCCCATTCTCCGAGGTGTAACCACGCTTCGCCGCGATTACTATACGCCTCAACAAGGTCACGTTCCAGTTCTATCGCTTTGGTATAATCTTTAATCGCACGGTCAAAATCGCCTTTTTTGATGTAAGCAATCCCACGATTGTAATGTGCCTCAACAAAATCAGGTTTCAGCTCTATCGCCTTGTCATAGTCTGCGATAGCACGGTCAATCTCGCTTTTTTCCCGATAAGCAGCACCACGATTGCTATAAGGTTCAGCATAACTGGGATCGATTGCTATCGCCTTATTACAGTCTTGGATTGCACGGTCATACTTGCCTATGATGCGGTAAACCGTCCCACGATTATTGTAGGCGATGGCATAATCCGGTTTCAGCTTTATTGCCATGTTAAAGTCGTCAATAGCGCGGTCATACTCGCCTTTATCAGCGTAAGTAATGCCGCGATTGTTATAAGCAATAACAAAACGTACTTAATAGATTATGGCTTGAGAAAACTCCATAAATATGGTATAATAATACGGGTTAAACCCGCATGAATACTGGATTTGAAAGGAGTTAGTCATGAATCTATTTGGCATAATGGAGCGATTTTCGACACATGAAAATTGCATAGATCACCTCGAAGAAATCCGATGGGGAGAAGCACCGAAATGTCCCCATTGTGAAAGTGAGAATGTTGCGAGAAAGCGTGAGGGCGATAAAATTGGTCGATGGAACTGTCATTTGTGCAAGTCCAGTTTTTCGGTTCTCTCTGGCACGTTTTTTAGCAGGAGTAAAATCCCACTTCCTAAGTGGTTCATGGGCATTGCACTCATGACGAATGCAAAGAAGTCTTTGTCCAGTTGCCAACTTGCTCGGCATTTAGGGCTTAACCAAATGTCAGCATGGTCTATGATGCAAAAGATTAGATCTGAGATGATGCGGAATGGAGAGACGTTGCTGAAGGGAATTATCGAAGCAGATGAGACATATCTTGGTGGTAAGCCACGCAGAAGAAAGAATGAAAGAAGGGAGTTGCCTCCCCCTAGCAAACGCGGGAGAGGCACTCGTAAGACTCCGATACTGGCTGCAATCGAGCGGGGAGGCAAGGTTATAGCCAAAGTTGCATCGGATTTAACTCGTAAAGGGATTTTAACATTCATCAAAAAGGTTGTCAAGGTAGATCAAGCGGTATTGATGACCGATGAGTTCAAGAGTTACGAAGATACTGGTGATTTGATGCCTCATTCAGTGGTCAAACACGGTGAGAAAGAATATGTGCGTGGGATAGCCCACACAAACACGATTGAGGGCTTCTGGTCGATGCTCAAGAGGGCGTTTCATGGGACCCACCACCACTACAGTAAAAAACACACGCCCCTGTATATAGCAGAAGCGTGTTATAAGTGGAATAATCGGAAACGACGAAAGGTATTTGAACGATTTATCCGAGAATGCTTCGTATAAGGAGGATATTATGGAAACACAACAAGAGCAAATCATTGCACTTAAATCGGAAATAGACGAGCTTCGTGCGCAAATACTTGTACTTGAAGCCCGTCTTGCCGTGCTTGAAGACACTCCCGATTGATTTGTGTTAGGCTTTATGCGACAAATCACCAATGCTTCTGTTAAGCCGATCGAGATGAATTCTCATGCGTTGTATTGTTTCTCGGTCATTACTAAGCAACACAATTTCTTCGCCTTTTAGTGGCTCCATTCGTGTTGGATAGTTTGTTTCAAACTCATCACAATAATTCTTGATTGTTGCCACTGCTTTACGAACATCTTCAATGGTGATAGCCATCTTATTCACCTCCTTTAGAATAAAACGAAAGGTATTTGAACGATTTATCAGGGAATGCTTCGTGTGAAGCACCCCCTGAAGAAAGGAGTCCATATCATGAAAATTTATTTCACCCAAGTCAATGGGCAAGTTCAAACGATTACGTTGCCAGAATCTATATCAGCTGATTTTATAGATTCCGGTGAAGGTTCAGATAAAACAACACCTGAACATGACAGCGTTAAGGAAGAATCCGAATCAGACAATTGAACATAGGGGCCATCTTCATTGAATCCTAATTCGATTGAACCTGCACCTTTTTGAGATGGGAGTAGAATCAACTTGCCCCCTTCAGGCATGGCTGCAAGTGCTCCTACTACGGCATTCTCACTAAGGTTATGTGCTTCAGGGGCTACTACCACCACATGGGGTATCTGAGCCATCTTACTTTACCTCCTTTCGTTAGGATAAGATGGTATAGCAGAGAGTGTTATGGGCACTCTCTGCTACTTCAGTTTTGTCTTTTAGATTCCGATGATATTGTCAACTTTGCGGAGTCCAAAGACAAATTGTCTGCCGTATTGGTCGGTTAGGCTTAGGGTAAGGACATTCAATTGTCGATTCCAAGTCCCGGCGAGGGTGCTAAACACATCAGACAAAAAGACACCTTCGGTGTTAGATTCGGCAGTGAGTGTAATTCCTGTACCCGAAAAGGAGTAACTCCCAAAATGCTTGAAGTTGAGTTCTCCTCCTAAAAAATCTACGGTAACTGCTGTTTCCCAAGTTAAACCTGCGTTGAACTGCCAGATCGCATTGAGATCGGTAGCACCGAAACTGCCGCCGAACTCTGCTAACGCTTGATTGGTTGTAAGACCATTTATCGTATAGGTCTCCCACGTCCCGACCAGTGGATTGCCGGGTTGAGGTATAATGAAGCTACTAAGATGGTCACAACCCACAACGAAAAGCAGCAAGAACATAGTGAGTATGGACAACCTTCTAATTAACATAGTATTTTCTCCTTGTATTGTTGACGATTGATACCCAGTCATCTTATGGTGGCAGCTTGCCCCGAACCCACACAAGTGGGGTGCCGGGTGATAGGAGAACCCGTCGGGGCTCACTGCCATAAGAATTATCGCCATGAAACGTTGATGATTATCATCAACTTTACCCTATAATACAATAAATTCAAGCAAAGTGTCAAACCGTAATCTATTAAGTGCGTAACAAAATTGGGTTGCATTGCTATTGCTCTGCTATAGTGCTCAATTGCCTTATCGTAATGTTCAAGTTTCGCTTGTGTCTGCATTCTCCGCGTCTCCTGTTTCTTGCTGGATTGAACCAACATAAAACTCTATAGAAGCAATCTGGTGCATGTCCTGATTTCTAATAAATCCATGAAGGTCGTTATAGATAGTTTCTGTAGATATACCGTGATGTTTGTCCAAGTAGTTTAATATGAGTTGCTTAAGATGTGCTGGGATAGTGATTACATCGTCTGGCTTAACAACCCCCGTGGGTGGTCGAATGAATACACTCTTGAGGAGTTACGCAGTTCAGTTTGTAGTAGCGCAATTCATTGCGCGTCCGGACGGGCGATAAATCGCCCTACTACAAACCTAAAGCCTTACTGTAGTTGCCCGATTCATCGGGCGTCGGCAACGGTGTCTAGCGGCGATGAGTCGCCGAACTACAGGGCTTTGACCGTTCAACTGCGTAAGTCCTAACTCTTCTGAGCTATGATGCGGTTTCGTGGGTTCTGAGGTTTTTCCTTAACTCGATTCTCGTTCTGTGCTTCCTCTCCCAAAAAAATAACTCTTCCGGGTTTGTCGAAGAAACGATCGTAGGCGAAGAAGAGGGCTATATGGTTATCGGTCGTAAAATCTATAAGATTGGTGTGCCCCCCATAGTGTTGGAGTTCAGCCCAGATTTCAATTTCTTCTTGTTCGGGGGTATAGCTTTTAGCCGAGTCCAGTATTAGCCCTTCAATAGCCTGTATATCAAAGTCCTCCGTCTCCATTTTTCTCTTGCATTCACGCCAAAGGCTTGACGACACTCTGTCATAACAGTCAGGTTCGCCGCGGTAGATGTAGTTGCCACTATCTGATTTTTCTGCTATCTCACGAAGGATTTCCAAAACTGCGTTTAGGGCGTTTTGGAGATTGGGTTGATTTTTCATGCTTATGATTTTTCCGCCACGATGGTTATTTCTTCGTTGTCTGAATCGCGGATTGGCACGGATTAAAGGATTACACGGATAAAAAATATCGGCGGTGATACTTATTGCTGAGATGTCAGCATTGCGGCGATGTCTACCGGGAGTTCAACCCCATTTCTTCGCTCAAAGTCTGCAACGCTTTCGTAATCATTATGAAATGAAGTAATGATATCCGCCTCCATTTCTTTGGCAGTCGTCAGGTCTGATTTGGCTTTCTCCCATTCTTTTAGGTGTAACCACGCCTCGCCACGATTGCAATAGACTTTGGCAACAAAATCGGAATTTAGATCTATCGCTCGGTTAAAGTCTTCAATGGTACGCTCCATCTCGCCTTTGCGGTAGTAGGCCATACCACGATGGGTATAAGCATCAGCATAATCGGGTTTCAGGTCTATTGCTCTGGTATAATCTGCGATGGCACAGTTAAAATCATCTTTGTAGAGGTACGCAGCACCACGGTGGTAATAGACTTTAGCAACAAAATCGGGTTTCAGGTCTATTGCTTTGTCCAAATCTTCGATGGCGCAACCAACCTCGCCTTTGACGCTATAAACCAGCCCACGATAATAATGGGCTATAGCATTATTAGGTTTGAATTCTATTGCTTTGGTATAGTCTACAATAGCGCGGTCAAAATCGTCCTTTTTTCTGTAAACATTGCCGCGATTGAAATAGGCATTGGCATAATCGGGTTTCAGGTCTATTGCTTTGTCCAAATCTTCGATGGCGCGGTCATAATCGCCTTTATTGCGGTAAGCGGCACCGCGATTGTTATAGGCGTAGGCATAATGGGGATTCAGTTCTATTGCCTTGGTCAAAGCTTCAATGGCACGGTCATAATCTCCTTTTTCTCCGTAAGTAAGACCGCGATTGTTATGGATTGCTGCCTCTCGTCGTTTTTGACGCGCCTCTAGTCCCCAATGAATTTTGTCTGGATCCGGCGTGTAGTCCTTCATATACGCTTGATAATCAAATTCCATTTCTTCTTCTGTAGTATTCATCGAGCAATTTCCCTTCTGCATCAAATGCAGTGATTAAACGGTAGATTGGTACATCTTCATCAGAAAAAACAATTGCCAATACTCGACCACTGGCGGTCATCCCTACCAATACCCACCGGTCTTCATGTACGGTGGAATCGGGGGTTTCGTATCCGTTTGGATCATCAAATGCAGAGACCACCTCGTAAAACTGGACACTGTGTCTCCTTTGTACATCTTGATATTTGTTTTCATCCCAGATAAATCCGATATCCATACGACGGTGTCCATATATTATACACAATTAGAAATCAAAAAGTTGAGACTGGAAGTCATTAGTTTGCTGTCTAATTGCATGATTGGGTGGCTTCTCCGCAAGGGTGATTCCTTCGTTGTCTGAATCGCGGATTGACACGGATTAACGGAGGATGCGGATTCAAAAATCCGTACTATCCGATTCATCTGTCCGAATCCATGGTTGTATATGGTCGGCAATTATCTCAAGATCGGTTATTGTTCCATCCGCAATCTTAAAGCCAAGCTCAATAATCGAATCTTCAATGTTGGGCTGAAGGGAACAGCCATTCAAAACTAAAAATGTGAGCGCACAAGTCAAGCCGACACGTTTATTCCCATCGGAAAATAGATGTCCAGTAATAACGTGATGGGCATATACAGCAGCTTTTTGGGGCAAACTCGGAAACAGTTCCGTATCACCCAATTTTGCACCAACTATCTCAACCAAATAGTACAACTGATTTTCATTCAACAATTGATAGCTACCCACATGCCGCTCGGCAACCCTCAGAATTTCCGCAATTGTCAAATACCTCAAGGTTTCGTCAGAGTTTTCCATGCTCGATCGTATTTTCTTACTATTTCATCTAAGATGATTTCAAAATCGTTTGCCGATTCATGGGTGGCGTCCCCCTGGGGTGTTAGAATGGCGGCGAGGTACTCCGGTAGCTTCACCTCATTTGTACTCTCAAAGTCCGGGACACTTTCGTAGGTGTTATGAAACGAAGCAATGATATCCGCCCCCATGTCTCTAGCAGTCGTCAGGTCTGATTTAGCTTTTTCCCATTTTTGCAGATGTAACCACATCATCCCACGATATTGATAAACTTCGGTATAATTGGGTTTTAGGTCTATTGCTTTGCCCAAATCATCCATGGCACGCCCAACCTCGCCTTTCATGACATAAGCCATTCCGCGATAGTAATGGGCTCTTGCATTATTGGAGTTGAGTTCTATCGCTTTGGTATAGTCTGCAATAGCACGGTCAAAATCGCCTTGTTCCCCATAAACTACCCCGCGATTACAATAAGCGTTAGCATAATTGCGGTTCAGAGCTATTGCCTCGGTATAATCTTCAATGGCATGGTCATAATCCTCTTTTTTTGCGTAAGCCACTCCACGATTGTAATAGGTTTCGGCAAGGTCAGGTTTGAGTACTATCGCTTTATTAAAATCTTCAATGGCACGGTCAAAATCGCCCTTTATGCAGCAAGCTATTCCACGGTTGTAATAGGCATCAGCATAATTAGGGTTCAGTTGTGTCGCTTTGTTAAAGTCTTCAATGGCATGGTCATAATCCTCTTTTTTTGCGTAAGCCACACCACGATTGGTATAGGCTATGGCATCATCGGGTGTGAGTACTATCGCTTTATTAAAATCTTCAATGGCACAGTCAATATCACCTTTATCGCTGTAACCCAATCCGCGATTGTTATAGGCTTTGGCAAGATCCGGTGTGAGTTCTATCGCTTTGCTAAAGTCATTGATAGCAAGATCACACTCACCCGTGTCGTGATAGACAACCCCGCGATTATAATAAGCAAAAGCAAAATTGGGTTGCAGTTCTATTGATTTATTACAGTCTTCGATAGCGAGATCATACTCTCCTTTTTGGTTGTAAGCAAGACCGCGATTGCTATACGCTGCGGCGTGATCGGGTTTCCGTCGTATTGCTGTGTTATAGTCTGCGATGCCCCGGTCATAATCATCTTTGCCACTGTAGACCACCCCGCGATTGTTATAGGCATCGGCATCATTCGGGTTGAGTTTAATTGCATGTGAGTAGGCTTCTATCGCCATGTCTATCTGTCCAAGCATCATCAGAAAGTTACCCTGTTGAAACACCCACTCAGGTAATGTTCCCGCTTGGACATTAGTTTGCATTTCTTCAACAGCTTTTCGGACCCCCTCCACCACGTTTTGCCAACCATCGCTTTCAGGTTCCCATTTGTTAATAGGTTTGCCTTTGTGCGGCAGAGCCTCAAAACGACTGAGTTGATGATGTTCCCAATCACAAGCCTCAAGGATGATAGGGATGACTCTTATGTTTACACTTAATGCTTCAACTAATTCTTTATTACAGTTTTTCGACGCAAGACTCGGAGCGGAGGTAAGATAAAGCAAAATGTCCGATTCGGCAAGGTTATCAGAAATAGCTTTCTCCCACTCGTCGCCCGGGAGAATTTTGTTATCATCCCACAACTCTATCTTGCCTTCATCCTCCATTACAGCAAGGCGCGTTTTCAATTCGGTGTTCCGCTGTAGGTCTTTATGTGAATAAGTTATGAATACTTTTAGTGATTTGCTCATTTTCTTCCCTTTGTCAGAATCGCTGATTATCGCGGATTAACGGATTACACGGATTAAAAAATCCGCGTTTTCCGATTCATCTGTTTAATCCGTGATTCAGACATTTTCCGTTCCCTCCACAATAGCGATTTATTCAGGGGTAAGACCGTATAACAAGTATACTATCTGATCAATCTTATTTTCAAGTTCGGATACATCTGCGTTTAGATCGGTGTGTTTGGCAGCAAGGATCTGATCGACAAGTTCAATAATTGGTGCTTGCTGCTCAAGTGACACATCGGGAATCGGCAACTGTTTCCAATCATCAGGATAAAGGTGAATATTGCTACGACGGTTTGCCCTCAAGAAATCATGAGCAGTAGCCGAGTTCATGACGCCAAGCAGGAATTTCACGGCAAAGCGACGACTGGTATCTTCAAGTTCTTCCCGTTGGGGTAAATCTGGGTGCGGTATTTCGTCGCTATAGCGTGTCTGCTTTTTAATGGATCTGTTACGGACACTAGACAAGCTGCGCCAAGGGATAAAAGACCATGCCGAATGATTATGATAGAGTTTCTGATCATCATAGACAACACGCAGCTTTTCTACTCCGGCAGCCATATCAACTGAAATTAATTTCTCTTTTACTCTATATAATTCGGGAAACGTTGGACGACTAAACAAGTCAGGGGCGCGTTCGGTCCCCCATTCCAGCCATTTATTTGTAGCAGGAAGCCACCTTGCAAGATGTTTACCCTCTACGAAAGGTTTCGGATGGTCTTCATCTCTCATATCTGAAACTAAATCTCTTAACTCAAACTCGCCTCTCGCCTTTTTTTCGTGGGCATGAACGACCATTCCCTTTGTGATGTAGCAAATTTCGTCTAGCGTTACCGTTAGGACTAACGGAGATTGAAAATCAGTATCTTCTGGGAAAAAGACACGATGAGTCAATTCACACTGTTCGTTAGTAGGTAATAAGTTGACCGCACCAAATTCCGGATAGTGAACACGGCGCTCTGGCTTTTGCTTGCTACCCTCCGCTTGCTGAAACAAGTAGGTGACATTTCGCACCGCGGCATCGAAGATTTTAATCTTACTAAAGAAGTCAAGTCGTAGGATTCGGCTATTTTTCAGAAACCAGTTTTGTGATTTCTGGGCATACTTCGAGTGACAATAGGCATCTGAGACGATGAGAGTCGTGAAACCTCCCGGCTTGAGCAGTTTATAGCTGCGTTCAATGAAAGGAATATACAGATCCCACTTCTCCCACAGGGTTTCATACTGGTTGCTATCCTCAATTTTTTGGCGCATTTTAAGGTGCTCATCACCTGAATCCGCCCTGACATAGGGTGGATTCCCAATTGTAATATCAAACCCATCCCTAATCCCAAACATCCATTCTGGATCAAAGAAATCGGCACTTGCATTCTGGTCGTAGGGTTTCCAACTGATGATTTTTCGGGCATATTCAAAGTCGGAATCAAATTTGTTCTTACGCCACCGATACTTTTTCTGTTCCTCTGCCCGCCACTTTTTACGTTGTTCTAGCTTGGGGAGTCGAGCAGCTTTTTGTTCTATTTCTCGCTGCTGACTCTCCACCCATTTCCTTCTCTGGATTTCTAATTCCTCTTCCAGCTGCTTGTGAAGATCTTCCTCCTGCGCTTCGAGGCGAAGTTTTTGGCCTCGATTGTTTGCAAGAACATGTTTTTCGCGAATAACCTCAATTTCTTTTAGCAATTGCTGTACAGCGTCATCTTGAAGTAGGGACCTAGCTTCGGATAATTGCAAGCCGATCAGCGTATTCGCTGTGACAAAACGTGTTTCCAGATTCGGCAGAGGCTTGATTCCAAAGTTGTTGCTAGCTTTTTGAGTCGGCTCCTGCTCAATGGCAAGAGAGATAAAAAAGCGGAGTTTAGCAATTTGACACGCCACAGGTTGAATATCTACGCCGAAGATACCGTTTTGAATCAGATACAACTTTCGCCCGAAGTCCGAATCGCGGTAACGCTCGAAAGTATCGCTAATTTCTGCTAGTTCGACATCCCTTTCCTGTTGATTTGAGATCTTGAAAGCTGCTTCTGCTCGTTTTCCAGCGCGGTCCTGTTGTAATTGTTCCCACCGGTTGTTATTTGGATCTAGCCGACGTAGTGCAAGGGTTAGTTTATGCAGAATCCCCATCGGAAACGCACCGGAACCTACTGCTGGATCCATTATTTTGAATTGGGAAATTGCCTCTACAATGCAGCCAGCTTCAGGATTATCAGACCACTTTTTTCCACGGTCGGACGTTTGTGCATAATCAAGCAAAGACCGTAACCAATCCTTGGTCACATTGCACTTTTGCGATAACACCGCCACTAACGCTTCATCTACCATATAATCCACAATGATTCGCGGAGTGTAGTAGGAGCCGGTTTGTTTCTGTGCTGTGATCCCCGCTTGAGGGTTATACTCAGCCAGCAGATTTTCAAATACCTTCCCGAGCAGTTCTGGGTCCAACGCAACATCCTGCTCTATCGGTGTGTTTTCCTCAACGGTAAACTTGTAGTGTTCTAGCAGGGGAATCAGACCACGATCATCAAAGAAAAGACGGTCGGGAATGCTCAACTTTGTGTAGTGTTTATCCGAAAAGCAGTCAATACGGTAGCCGCCATCCCCCGTCGCCTTAAAGCTGTCAAGGCAATCAAACAAGCCTCCATTGATGAATGGCGTTTGGGCAAACAGCCCCAGCAGTTTATCAGGGTCAAGCATCTGATCCTCGTAGCGATACAGTGAAAAATTGCGATGGACCGAGTTTCCCCCTTGGCTAAACTCACGTTTCTCTATCTCGGTGTTCAGTGTGGCGAAAAACAGGTTTTGTAACACGACGCGGTAGTAGGAATCGCCGGTATCACGGTCATAGTTTTTCAGTAAGGGGGAGACTTGTGTCTCGTTGAACAGTTCCTCCGCAACCAACCCCTTCTCTTTGATAAACCAGACGAACAGTAGGCGTGTGATTAAGCGGATGACATGCTCCTCTGGATCTAAGCTGCGGTTTTTGTCTGTAGGGAAAGTTGCCTCCTTAACTGCCCACTTAAACCAAGCAAACAACTCCTGATAGAATTTTTTGTTCAGTTCTTCGGTACCCAACCGGGCAAGCCAAGCCTCAAGCAAGCCATCGAAGTTTTTCGGTTGTTCTTCGGCGGTCATCCACTTCGCACATTCCTTCAACGAGAGTTCAAACAGAATGTCCAGATGCGCCCGGTGTGGGTTATCTAGACGAATGTCCTTAATCAGTGTCGCCTTTTCGAGGACATCTTTGGATTCATCGAGCTGGCTTGGACGACGACCAACAAAACCTATCGTCAAACGGTTCTTAACACGAAAGAATACCACTGTTGCTAAGGTCGTCCGTTTGTTGATCTCTCTCGTAAACTCGGCGTATTTGCCCCGGGAGTAGTCTTTATCTTTCAACTCAACTGTACAGAAAACAAAACTCTGTATAAGTCCCTTGTCGAAAGTTCTTGACTCAAAATGGTTTGGCTGACTGTCAGCAAGTTCATCGCTTCCAACTTGGGACACTAATCCTACCGATTTGGCATTCTTGCGGAATTCTTGTTCCGTCTTGGTGTCTGTTTTTTCAGCCGGATATTCCTGAATAAAGTCTTCCACCGTTTCCGGCAGTTCCTCAATGAGCGGACCGTGGTAATTCAACACCTCAAGTAGTTTCTTTGAGGTTTGTAGAAAATCGCCGCCATTCATCGATGCTAAAGCGGATTCAATTTCTCTCTTTTTGATTTCTTCGTTGGTCATGTGTTTTGTTCCTGTTTGTTAAGCAATTTTCAGCAATTAAGCAACCACCTGCCCAACACACCGCCGGTGCTGAACCTGTAGGTCGAGATTCATATCTCGACACAAGGCTGTCGATTTTGGAAAATCGACCTACAATAGGGCAACTGGACCAAGGGTGTATTATAGCTGAGGGGTTGTAATAACTAGCCAAGTTGCCAACTCAAAGTCGCTGGCATCTTTGGGGGCTTCGGATCTCGGAGTCAGTTTGAAGTCCCGTGGACCGCCACGTCCTAGATTTCTAGTTTGTGTCGCAGTATGCGCCCTACTGATATGGCTGATGACCGCTTTCAACAGTCCGTTATACAGCACCATATTCTCGCCGTTTTGGGTTTCGCTATCAAATTGGATGCACAGTTCTGGTTGCGGTTTGGATTTCCCGATAGTCGCCGATTCAAACAGATCCAGCACCTGTCTGGCGTTTGCACAACCGTATCGGATGTCACCACTGTTGCGGATATAGACCGCATAAAAGGGGTGGATGGGGCTGGCTGCTTTTCTCTGTTTATCGGTGCTAGCGTTCCGCTGGCGGAGAAAAAAGATAACGCCCGTTTCCGTTGGATGGTCTTCATCATGGGTGACAGCATACACGCCGTTGGGAGTCGCTTCCAATTCCTTTTTGTTGTTTTCCAGATACCGTAACAGTTGGGTGAAGAAGTAGTCGAGCGTAAAATCGCTCAGAACAACGCCGTCGGAGAGATCGTCGAAGTCTAGCACCTCTTCGCGCAGTTGCCTCAGTTGCCGGTCACGGAAATTCAGTTCCATCTGGGCTTGTTCGTATGCCGATTCGTTCAAGGGGTCTTCGCTGCCGGTTGCCGCCGCGTCCGCGAGTGCCATGCGAGCCTGCACACGACTTTGCAAGCGCAAGTAAACCTCCATATCCTCGGTGGGCCAATAGTTAATCATTCGCACTGACTTGTTACGGCTGCCGATACGGTCAATGCGTCCGAAGCGTTGGATGATACGCACCGGATTCCAGTGGATGTCGTAGTTCAGCACCGTGTCGCAATCCTGTAGGTTTTGTCCCTCTGATATACAATCGGTGGCGATTAGGAGGTCAATTTCATCGTCCCCATTGTCGGGGCGTCCCCGTGCTCGTGGTGCGAAATTGGTCAGGATGGCGTTGAAGTTGTTTGGGCGGGATTTGGTTCGTGTCACGTCGCCGGAAACCATCGCCATGTTTAGGTTCAGTTCCGCCGCCAGATCTGACAGATTTTCGTAAAGGTACTCCGCCGTGTCCTTAAAGGTGGTAAACACCAACAGCTTGCGGTTGATCTCCCCGTCCTTGTCGGTGGGTGGGTGTTCTGCCTTATTCCGAATATGGCTCTTAATCGCTTGGAGTTTGCCATCTCGCTCCGGTGTGATTGCTTTGACGCTTTCGTACGCCTTACTCAATGTCCCTTTGTCCTTAATGAGATCTTCTTTCCAGCGAGCACAATCCAATTCTCCCAAGTGATAGGGGTGACGCGCCCTATTCACCAAGAACTCCTCATCGTCTTCGTCGTCCTCCGGTAGGATGTCGTCCTCTAGCAGAGTGTCTGCCTCCGCTTGCGGCATCTGCTGATTTTGTTCATAGCGTTCAATCTTTCGTAGTAAGTCGTCAATTTTGCCGATTGTGCGTTCAAGCGTTTCTGTAAGGGAGTGTGCAGAGCTCTCCAAACGCTTCAGAAAGTTGGTCTGCATCATCCCAATCAGGAATTTCTCACGGTCTAACTGATTGAAGCGGAACGCTTCTTTTTCTCTTGCCAATCGCTGTATTGCTTCTTCGCTGATAACGTAGCTGGACGGTGTGTAGACCGACAGGGAGAATTCCTCTATCTGATCCGCCAAGTATTTATAAGAGAGGGTGCCGTCTAGGTCGGTGGGTGGGTGATGATTTTCTGGTGACAGTTGTTTGGGAAACTCTCCGATTCTCCCTATTTCGTCCGCATAGAAATTTTCAATGTGACGCCGAGAACGGGCGATAGAAACGCCGCCGAGTAACTGGAAGAAATCGGCACCCAATTCATTTAGTAACTTCAATTTGTCTCTGCCACCACCCGCGTCGGGATTGTCCTCCCACGCCTTAAACGTCCTTTGTGCCTGCCCCAGCAAAGCGCGGATATTGCTGATTCCCAAACTTTTCTGGAAGACATCCTCGCGCTTTTCGGTCATCAGGTAGATCTGATTTCGTAGGTCAATGAGCGAGGTGTTCACCGGTGTCGCCGAAAGCATCAGCACCTTCGTTTGGGCACCTTCCTTGATAACATCCTCTAACAATCGTGTGTAGCGACTGTGGCGGGTGATATTACCGGCATCATCACGCTCGGGTTTGGTGTCGTTGCGAAAGTTGTGCGATTCGTCGATCACCACCAAGTCAAAATTGCTCCAATTAAAACCTGCCAAATCAGTGCCGTCGGCATCGCCACTATAACGGGATAGGTCGGTATGCGCCAGAAGCGAGTAACCGAATTTATCATCCTTGAACGGGTTGTTGAGTTGGCTGTAATACACTGGATACAGTGCCCAGTTTTCGCGTAACTTTTTGGGACACAACACCAGCACACGGTCATTTCTCAGTTCAAAGAACTTGATAACTGCCAATGCTGTGTAGGTTTTGCCCAATCCCACGCTATCGGCGAGGATGCAGCCGTTGTGTCGTAACAGACGGGCGATAACGCTTTTTACGCCATCTTTCTGGAAGTCGTACAACTTCTTCCAAATTTTTGTGTCGTACAGGTGTGTGTCTTCCAGTTTCTGCTCGTTGTTCATTCTGGTCTCTAACTCGTCCCGGAAAAGTTCGTAAAGCGTCTTGTAATAGATGAACTCTGGTGCCTGATCGTCCCCAAGCTTCTCTAACCTATCAATTACCTTTTTCTTTACATCTTCGACCCGTTCATCGTCATTCCAGAGGTCATCAAACCACGCTTTCAGGTCACCGCGGTCTTGGGGGTCGTCTACCTCTAGATTGAGTTCGATGTTATTGTTGGACTGACCCAACCCGAGTCCCTGCACGGTAAAATTGGAACTGCCCATGATGGCTTTTTCTTCACCGTTGTTGGCGATGTGATACATTTTCCCGTGAAGTAGATTCGATTGCCGGGTCGACTTAATCTGCACCTTGTCTTTTATCCAGTCAGCGCATTCTTGGGCAATTGGTCTCTGTTGAAGCGGCTTGTCGAGCTGCAAACCCTCGTCCTCAATTTTGAAGGCTTTCGGATCGGTGTCCCTTGAATCGAGATTTTTGATAAAGTCGGGCTCACCGAACAGAAACCGAAGTCCGTCAATTTCCCACAGATGCTTTTTGAGTACTTCAAAGGCGTGGATCGTGAAGTATGCTGATACAACCGAGAGCGATGAACCGTCCTCAATGTTGGCTTTCAGAAAATCGCCGACCGTTCCTCGATCGTGATTATCTCGGATTCGAGTATTACGGTTTGACATAATTTGTTCCTATTTTAGGTTGTTCTGGTTCACTAGTTCATTGGTGCATTGGTTCATTAGCTGGGGTCACGGCATATTGCTTTGAATCCCGCCTGTCCCGATTCAGCGGGGATTCGTCGGGACAGAATATGCCTACTACTTTGTTCGTGCTATCCGTTAATCTGTGATTCAGATCGCTTCGCCTTTTTTCCCACAGGCTGAGGGGCTTGTAGGAGGGCTTCCTAGACCTGATGATAAACCGATATCACTCTCCCCTGCTTGTTGAGCATAAGCGAAATCCCAAACTGGCGGGACGGGAGGAATGAGGGGGATAGCCTTCCAATCAACTTGGATCAAGATAAGTTTCTTGTCGACAAGTTGATATATTCAGTATATCATACAACCTGTATTCAATCTATCGTTTTAATCTTATCTGCCAGAGCAATCGCATGTAAATAGTGTGTAGGGCATTGGCATACCACAATGGAAATCTAATCGTAGCCACAGGTTTCCTAATCTGTGATCGCCGCACGATATTATCGAGGGTAGGCTCTGCGCTACGACGGGGATTACTACTCAACTACCTAATTTCTATAACAGATGCAATCTTCCTATCTTATCTGGACAATTGGCTTATGTCAATTTTAGAGTGAATCGGAAAAATACTCAACTTCCAATCCGCTACTATACAGGAGGAGAACCGTGAAAATAACTGACATAGAGGTCATTCAGTTTCGCACGACGACACGAGGTCACCCCACTAAGTGGGGATATGGCGTCTGGGGAGACGAAGTGGAGAGCGTGAGCGCAATTACTAAGATTTCGACTGACGAAGGCGTTGATGGGTATATGCTTGGAGGCAACAAAACCACGATGGAGACGGTTATCAAGCCACTCATTCTAGGAGAAAACCCGCTGCATCGAGAGCAGATCTGGCACTGGATGGATCAGATGTCTACTTTCAGTCATAGGCCATCGGAAGGTGAAATAGGAGTGGTTGATTCTGCACTGTGGGATCTGTTGGGTCGCAAGGCAGGTGTTCCGGTCTACCAGCTGCTAGGCGGGGCACGTGACAAGGTCAAAGCCTATGCAAGCACCTACCCCAACCTAGGCGGTCCCGAAGTCTATGCCGAGCACGCTCTGGCTTGTAAAGCGGAGGGTTATAAAGCATACAAGGTCCACGCCTACATCTGTTGGAATCCTCACACCGAAGAACCTGCACCCCAACTGCCGGGTTTTCCGAAGGAAGATGTCGAGGTGTGTAAGGCAGTGCGTGAAGCGGTAGGGGATGACATGGTGCTAATGCTAGACCCATTTGGTGTCTATACCTTGGAGGAAGCACTCTGGGTAGGGCGTGAGTTGGAGAAGCTCAATTACTACTGGTTGGAGCACCCTATGATTGAGACCCGTGTTGAATCCTACCGGCGACTTACCCGTGAGTTGGACATCGCCATCTGCTCCCCGGAACATGTCCCGGGCGGCGTATTTAGCCGGGCGGAGTGGCTGCTACAAGGCGCGTGCGATATGATGCGCACCGACATCAATTACGGTGGGATTACCGGATGCTGGAAGCTGATTAATATCTGCCAGGCTTACGGTATCCAGTGTGAACTGCACGGTACGGGCGCACCCCATGTCCATCTAGCATGTGCAGCACCTGAAGCTACCTGCCGGTATTACGAGCGAGGACTCTTACGCCCCGGCGTTGATTATAACCAACCCCCGCCGTATTTGAAGGCAATTACGGATCCAATAGATTCCCAAGGTAATGTTATCGTCTCCCAGAACCCGGGACTGGGTATAGAATACGATTGGGATTATATTGAGGCAAATCGGATATAAACATTAGGACTTACGCAGTTGGTTCATAAGTCCCCCTGCAACTCCCCTGACAAGGGGACTCCCCTGATAAGGGGGCATACCAAGTCCCCCTGATAAGGGGGATTTAGGGGGTTAGGAGATCTTCTCCCTGATAAGGGGGCATACCAAGTCCCCTGATAAGGGGGATTTAGGGGGTTAGGGGATCTTTTCCCTTGTCTTTCCCCTCTTATCAGAGGGGTTGGGGATTTAGGAGGTTAAAAAATAAAACAAGCTCACGCCGCGTGCTAAATTTGCGTAGGTACTGAAAATAATCCGATCCAATTTGCGGGGAAAATGGGGAATTTTCTAGTGGGGAAGAATAATCGTTGTTCCCTACTTACTCCATAAACTGAGCCTCTACCGTTTCTCCTGCCACTATGCTCGCACCTGGTGGAATAACGATGAAACCGTTGGCTAAGACAAGTGAGTGAAGGATGCCGGAGCCTTGCGGTCCTGTTGTCTTGGTATAATACTTCCCGTCACGCTGAGTGATAATCGACCGCATAAAGCTGACACGCCCATCCTTGTTGGAAACATTCTCTTCCAAAACTGCCCTGAAGGTTGGGCGGAGCAGCTCCGAATGTCCCGCCATTTTAAGTAGAGCAGGTCGAACAAAGAGCTCAAATACAACTAGCGAGGAAACCGGATTGCCCGGCAATCCGAAGATAGGTTTGCCATCAGCGATGCCGTAAGCTTGCGGTTTCCCCGGCTTCATCGCTACGCGCCAAAAATTGATTTCCCCGAGCTTAGATAGTACCGCTTTGACTACGTCGAACTCTCCGACCGAGACCCCACCGCTAGTGATGAGGGCGTCCGCCCCATCCAACGCTTCGCGAAATTTTTGCTCTGTTTCTGCTTCATCGTCGCGGGCAATTCCCATGTCAATCGGATAACACCCAGCCTCTTCGATCTGAGCGCAGATGCCGTAACGATTGCTGTCCCGAATTTTGCCGGGTGTCAGCGATTCTCCAAGCTGCGTGAGCTCATCGCCTGTGGAAACCACTGCGACTTTCGGGCGTTTGTAAACTTCGACTTCAGATCGGTTAAGCGAAGCGAACATTGCGATTTCCTGCGGACGAATGAGCTTGCCTTTGGGCATGACCAAATCGCCATGCTTCACACTCTCACCCGTAAACCGGACGTTCTCATCTTTTTCTACACCCTCAAAGATCGTGACTCGCTCCCCTTGTGATTCTGTTACTTCCTTCATAACGACGGCATCCGCACCCTCAGGCATCATCGCTCCTGTCATGATGCGTGCAGCACTTCCACGCTGGATACGAGTTGTCGGTGCATACCCCGCCTGAATCAGCTCAACAATCGAAAGCTCGACCGGACGTGCTTTAGAAGCGTTCAACACATCCTCGGCAACTACGGCGAAGCCATCCATCGCCGAATTGTGAAATGGGGGTATGTTTTCACTCGCATAGAGGTCTTCAGCGAGAATAGTGCCGAGGCCGTCTAAAATTCCACGCGTTTCTGTAGGCAAAACACTGATGGTATCTAACATTCGCTGACGGGCTTCTTCAACGGTTAACATGATGATCTCCTCCGATATATCTGTTAGCCTTTTCAAAGTCTTCGGGTGTATTAATGTTGAAAAACGAAAGTCCTTGTGGATCGTAAGCCTCCCATTCATGGGCTTGGACAATACGAGTATTAATGCGATCGTACAGCGCATGAACGCGCAATTCACCGGTTGCCAACATCCCATCAATGACGGGCAAACACCGTTTCGAATAAACGGCGGACAAAGTTTGGAAAATGTAAGCAGGTTTAGGTTGCCTCATGTCTGATGTCTCAACACAGGGAACTACAGCGTCATAATCATCGAGAAGAGTAATCAGGTAAGATAAAAGATTCGGTTGTAACAACGGCATATCGCAGCCTACACAGAGCACAACACTGTTTGCAGCGTAAGTTAATCCTGTGTGGAGCCCTCCCAATGCCCCCATGTCCGGCAGGATATCCCCATACATCGGCATTCTCAGGGCTGTGTATAGATCCGGTTCATTCGTGATCAACAGAAGTTCATCTGTGATTAATTCCATCTGGCGGATAACGTGTACAATGAGCGGCTCATTTCCCAAAGGCATCAACGCTTTGTTCTGTCCCATTCGGCGGCTCCGGCCGCCGGCAAGTATAACGCCTGTAACTGGGGGAATAGTAGTTGCCATGATAAACCGTGAAATCCTAAAAATCCGTGTTCTGGACAGAACGCACAAGCATATCCCGAACCCGCTGTAAAGCGTCTTGACGAACCAAGTCCTGTGCTTGTCAATACGCGTGCAATCCCATAGGTGCAGTAAAGTATAACCTCTCAATCGTATCACTTCAGATTAGCCGCGTCAATAAAAAACAGGCGGAGATCAAACGAGCGGATACGCCATTCGTTTCTGATCTACGTTGGTTCTTGCGCCCTTCTACAAATCATCAATCCATGATTTAAGGCACCGGTGCTTCCAAAATCAGCATCCCTAAATCGCTCGGAAACACCGAACCTGCCTCTGGTATCTGTGCTGCCCAGTAAATCGCTTGATTGTTGGAGCGATAGATGACAAAGTTGAAGCCGATACGGTTATGTTGTCTCGTTTTCATAGGGTGAAATCCGTGAAGCACAGGGAAAAACGGAATACGTGCCTCAATTACATAGTAATTCGTCCGTTGTCTGACCGCAACATCAAGGTTCGCCGCTTGGTAGTTCGGAATGAATTCGGGGGCTCCTTGTCCGATATAGGGACGGTCGCCGTGGAAACCGCCGCCTTGTGGACATATCCAGAGGACATAACGGTTTGGATCCTTTTCCATCTGCAGGTAGTTCGGCTTTTCGACGGCGTCCGGTTGCAGATCTATGTGCAGTTCCAACGCATCTGCGCCGCGATAATATTCGATGACATCTGGCACAATAACATCCTCGTCATAGATCTGCGCAAGCAGGTAAAGGTTATCTCGATCCCACTGCAGCCAGAGAAGTCCCTCGTCTTGAGAGGTCTTGACGACTTTCTCAAGGGGCCAGCCGTCCTCATGTCCATCAATCAGCACAGGACGATCTGTATACGGTGCCCAAGCGATAGAATTCGCGCGACAGTTCGCGCTGATTTCGACGTTAGTTTCGCCGGTGTCCGTGAGTGCATCCTCATAGATTGCCCTGACAGTATCCCCACCAACCAAGCCTAGGAGGGAGATTGATTCCTCTCTTGCTTTCAAAGCGGGAGGATCGCCCGTTGATTCATGAATTATTGCTCGCCCGTACTGTGTGGAAATCTGTCCCCGAAAGATTTGAGAATTAGCACTCTCCTCATGTAGGATAATTGATGCCTCCTGTGCTTCCGTTACAATCTTTAGGTTTGTCGATTCAACCTTGAAGGAATCTAAATTCAGGTCTGGGTCCTCTAGTCGAAAATGGATGGGAACTCCTACATTAAAGTGCTGAATTGGGGTTCCGTCTCCCCGGGTAATTGCGAGATATCCGCGAACCCCTTTGTTGGTGTAAGCGGAATCTTCGACGACCGGGTAATTCACCCCTAGAAAGTTCGGTGTATAGGTTGCCCGGATCTCTTCGTCACCTTGGACGTCCAGTGTTTCATCTGCAACCGGCCTTGTGCCGTATCGAGTCGGAACAGAGCCCGTAAAAATCCCTTCAGTCCCCGACCTTTTACGGAGTATAACTTCAACCCAATCCCCTGTTTTGTCACCAGTGACCATAATCTTGACTTCATCGGCTTCGACGACTGTGGTGAGGAATAGATCTTCGAGCCAGAAATAGACTGTTTGACCAGCGTTAAAGCTGCTTAATTCATGGATGGAGGCGAAGCCTTTCGGGACTACTGTAAAGCTAGAAATTGCTGCGTCCGGATTCAACAGCGAATCAACGATGTGTGCGTCAACGATGCGTAACACACCTGCACTGCTACCCAACACAACGGCTTGGATCTGGGTTTGAACTTCTGTTTCGCCGGTTGTGGTAATTTCGTCGATATATACGGCGGTGATGACCTCTTTGTCCGTGATTTGTAGGATTTCATCTGTAGTGATTGGCACCCTGTTCTCGATAATTGACGGTTCCCCTTTTTTGGTCCATAAATTTCCCTCAAAAACTCCGCTGTTGGTTGATGTTTCACGCAAAATAATTTGAACCTCGTCAGCAAAGACATTGCCCCTAACCATTACTTCCGCAGTATCGGGTGCCGTTGGGAATAGATTCAGGTCCTTATCACTCAACCGAACCCTTAGCTTTTCACCCGCATTAAAACTGCCAGTGCCCACTGCAGAGCCGCTAATAATGACCCCACTCTCTGCGCTATAGATTTCCAGCTCGCTTTTATCCCCTGTCTCAACAGAGAGCCTCACTTGAACCAGCACTTGTGTTGCCCCCGTATTCTGTAGCGCATCAATATAAGTGCATGTCACAACACCTTTGCCCTGTACCTGCAAGATATTGTCGTTCGGAATGGCGCTATCACCGTAACCGGTTTTAATCTCACCACGAAAGATGTCAACACTGTCTGCCGTTTTAACCAAAGTCAAATCGGTACTATCCCGAACTGTGTTTTCAGTAAAATCGCTTTCAAGCAGTTGTGCGACTGTGGTTGTGGTGTTGAAATCCGCGTCTTGGATTTCCAAAATCAATGTATCACCCGCTTGAAAACTCGATATTTCACGGTTCTGGGCCAAGGCATAGTCAAAACTTCGCTTGTTATAAACTCTGAGTCCTCCTGTTATACCGACATTTGTCTCACACGTATCATAAAATTTGACATTAGTTCTGCCAGTAGATTGCAGCTCGTCGACATAAATGGCGCGCACCTGCTCTGTGCCTTGTACCTGCAAAATACCATCGTGCGCCTGACGTTGTGCACCGTACGCGGTTTGGATGAAGCCGAAGAAAGTTCCTTCGACAGGGTAGATGCGGATCTCCGCGTCCATAGATTGGAACAACTGCACCGTTTCTCGGTCTTGCAGCTTTTCTCCAGTAAGCGTGATTTCAACGAACTCAGCAGTAATATCTGTGTCACGGAGCCGGAAGTAGAGTCTATCACCCGCGTTAAAGTTTTCTAAATTAGTGACATAATTGGCTTTGAGAATATCGAGCACCCCATCTTTACCTGCACTGACCTGTGCTGTGTCTGTGATCGTAACTTGTGTGTTTCCGGAACCGCTTAGTACGTCAATATAGCTAGCCGTCACAATCTCTTTGCCTGTGACTTCAAGCACATTGTTAGCTGGAGCTGCGCTTGTCGCATACTGAGTTGTAAATTGACCGGTGAATTGACCCGGAACGTCGTGTGACTCTTTCAGGGTGAGTTGATACTGATCCTTGAGCTGATTTCCAGCCAGTAGAACCTCAACGGTCACCCGCCGATCCGCATCACGATTCAAATCTGTATCACGTAGCAGAACCGCGAGTGTACTACCCGCTTTGAAAAATTTCCGATTATTCCAGAACTGAAGGCCATCTATTCCGATCAATTCGATGTGCCCCGTGTCGCCGATAATGACACTTGCCTGCGCGCTGACTGGGACGTTTGTTTCGCCGGCGACTTGAATTTCATCTATATAGATTGCCACCGCTATCTGCCCACCTAACGCATCCAAATGCCCATCATTCGGTGTTGGGGTTTCACTGTACCCTGTAACAATCGATCCGACATAGCGTTCCTGTACCGGTTGGTAGGTGAGTTTAACAGGTTCAATCTCCCCTGTTTCAGGGACAACGAGTTGGACCGCTGTCTCCATATTGTCGGGTGTCAGTGTGCTAACCCCCTGATCCGCCGATTCATCCTCAGTCGCCGGCTTATCAATTTCTTTGAGTAGATCGGGATCTTCGACCTGTATATACAGAGTTTCACCAAGTTGAAACGTCTTGATTGATTCGCCTGATTTTGTCGTGATTGCAATTGTTCCGGTCAACCCGGTGTTGACACTCGCGGTAGTACTCACAGCGTGGTTCCGTTCAGTGCTACTATAATAAGGGTCAACGTATGTCAGAGAGACCATCTCTTTGCCACGAACAAAAAGTGTTGGCGAATCTGGTCCCTCTTTCTCTTTTTCGTCATAGGCGGTGGTAATCTTCGATGCGAAAAGGGAGCTGTTCTTCCCAAAGTCATTATCCGGAATATCGTCACTAAGCGCGGCCAAATTAGACTCATAGAGGATGATCGGTATCAATTGACCGGTCGTATCATTTCGTAATTCAGCTTCGATCGATTCTACTTGATGACGATCTGTATTTCGGTCAGCATCCCATACACACAGAGTCAGCGTCGCGCCGGCATTGAACGACGAGACTGATCGGGTTGCATGCTCATCCATTAACACAGCACTTCCGCTAACTCGGTTTACGAGCTCAACTTCATTCCAACGGCTCGGTGGGGTGGTGAGTTCATCTGAAGCATAAGCGAACGAGCCGGAGAATCCCTTTGTTAACTCAAGGTTCGACATAATGTAATTCAGACCGATAGACCGATCAATCTCCGGTTGAAACGCATGTAACGCCAGATCTTTAGGGATCCTAACTTCAAGCATATATCCAGTCTCTGTTTTCGCAGCCCGCGCTTCGATATGCTCGTGAAAATCAATGTTTGTCGGAATAGCATCAAGGTGATGATGTATCTGTGATGGATGTACCCGGAGTTGAGGACGATGTGGATTGAGGACTGTAAAGACGAAGTGGTGCTCACTAAAAGTGTACATCCCTGGAGAGCGTGTTAGCCTCGTGTCGACAAACAGATGCAACGCCTCATCACCAGTGGGTTTTCGATGCGTCGGAGGAGGTTCAGCGTATCGGTTGATAATTCCGGCAATATAAAAATTATCATCGTCCCACTGTGCGTAGACCGCTACAGGTGAATCCACGGGATTGTGGTAGTTCTGAGGAAGCATTGGATAGAGCAGTGGCCATTCATCTAAGCTCCCGTCAATCACAACCTGCTCGCTCATACGTATCGCCTGACCGATTGCTGTGTCATTCAATTCTGCCGATTCAGTACGGGCACGATCCGCTCCGGTGGTTGGCTTGGCTTCAAGGATAGACACTTCCGAAACCGCTGCATTCGGACCTGCTAGACGATTAAAACTGAGGACAATCTCACCATCGGCATAAGCCTCACTTGGGATTGCGTAGGCATAGGACTCCGCCCTACCTCTCGGAAGTGTGAATGCGCCGTGCAGCAGAAATCCGTCAACATCAAGATTTTGTGTCCGAATGCCACCCTTTTCCTGAAGGTAGGTCACTTGTGTCCAGTATAACAGCGTGGGCTGCAGACCGGTGAATCTGATGCTAACCGTATCATAATGATAAGCGAAGCTCCTTTGACTCGATGTGTTATCCGCGTTAACCGCGTCTGGTGCGTCACCTATTGGCAGCCGGTAACGGTTTTCATCGCCTGTATCCCTATCAAAAGCAAAGCCTTGTACCAGATGCGGTGCCAAGACGTTTCCGTTTTCACCCAGGTTTTCATAGTGCATCTGCACTGCGTTGTATTCGTCTAACCTGTCGTCAATAGGAGGCGGCAGCCGGTAGGTATCTGTGAATACCTCAAACTCTCGAATCTCAGGATAATCTCCGTACCAATCCCCCTGTTCAATCTGCAGACGGATATAACGTCCCGATATTGCTGGGTGGAATTGACGTAGATGTGTTACTACCTCATCGACAAGTGTGTGGGAGGTATAGACCTCTGTGTACTTCTGTCCGTCGTCGCTGACGGAAAATTGATACCGTTTGAGGTTGTTGCCGGGACCGTCTGTCGTCAGACGCACACCGTAGATTTGCTGATTCGATCCGAGATCGCCGATTACATGAATCGCGGTTGTTGGGCTCCTATAGGAGATTTCCGTGGCTGTTCTGCCATCTCCCTGCTTTATCTCTCTCTCTATCCGTTCTGCCGCAATCCATTTAGAGTTTTCAAAGGGAAGCAAATCTGTCAATCGTTGGAGTTCAGCGGTGTTGTAGTTTGCATCGAGTAATACAATTGGACTATGGGATTGATAGCGGGGACCGGCTCGAAACGCATCTTTTCGCAGTTCCGGCTTGTTGCTGAACCAGTCGTTGATGACAACTTGCACCCAGCGCGCTTCAATCGGAAGGGGAAATGCCTGTAAGGGATATGTATATTCGCGGGAACTGCCCGTATAAGAGAAAACACGTTCAAACCGCTGCCCGGAGCGCTCGGTGTGAACCAGGATGTCATATTGCCCGGGACCGCTCTCGTCGGGGTTCTCAAACTGGATTTCCGCTTTATCAATCCTATACACAAACCCTAAATCATACGTTGTGACAATCGGATCAGTCCGCAGAATACCGGTGTAGTGAAGCGGTTCATTATCAAGGGTGCGAACAGGCGCGATAAAATCTTGATCGTCAACCGGTACAACCTCTCCACGCGGAAAAAATAAGAATCCAAGAAGCAGGGCACTTCCGCCAAGTATCAGATACTTTAAGGTCATAGGCCTCAGATCTCCTTACAGCCGTTACACACGATCTGTTTGAATACACTCCCAAGGAAAGAAACGCTAAGAGTATATATCACGCCTGACAAAAAGTCAAAAACCACAACACTTTTTTTGAAGTTGGATGAGCACTGAGATTGGAAATGCAGAGAGGAAATACGGAAGCCGGCAGGGCTTTAATTGGTGGGTTTCAAGGGCAAAGCTAAGGTTGAAACTAGGCAGGTGGTTGTCAAATGAGGGAAAACGGTGCAGTATAAGATAACCTAAGTTGCTAGTGGTTCTGTTGACATTTATGTGAGGCGTGCCCGTAATTCGCCGATACATACCTAAATCGTAGGGGCGAGGTTCCCTCGCCCGATGGGTTGGGAACCCCAACCCCTACAGGTTGGTGTTCAGCCTATATAGTAGTAGGCATACTCCGTATGCCGTAACCAGTGTGCACATTACGGCACGGCGGAGTCCCGATAAACTGGGATTCAAAGCAACGTGCCTACTCCTGTTTCCCGATTGAGGTGGACTGGGTGTTGGTTTTCACGGTTGCCGTTCAACCCAATCTACGTGCCGTCAAATGTCAACACGCCCTAGTGTTAATTCAAGTTGCTACCCAAAGCCCCAAATACCCGGTGGGTTGTCCGTCAATTCTTGGCTCATTGAGCCTAGAACAGTGTGGTGAGTTTCCGGGTATTTACGATATGTGTATCAAAACACACTACACCCGTAGGTCGGGCATCTTGCCCGACCCATAGCCCCAGCGGGGCGATATGTGTATAGAATATCAGCTACCTAACTCCCCTAAAGCCCCAAAGGGGCGACATGGGTGTCGCATTGGCTGACTCCACGATAAATCAATAAAATCACTGCTCGTCGTTCAGCAACCCGGATCTAATGTCAATTTGGTCATCTAGTAGGTGTCGAGTATGGAAACTCGACTACAGGTTGGAGTACCCAGTGTGAGAGGCGGTAGGGCTTTCGATTGTCAGGTTTCATTGCCCTTTTTCTGCTTCCTTCTCAGGGGGAGGTGGGCGGAGTAAAATCCATTTTTCCTTGGAGGGAGATGGGGGTTCTAAAATCCATTTTTCGAGTGCAACGGTGTCCTCAAAAAACGAACGCATGAGTGCAAATTCATCAGGGAACCCAATCGCGCACCGGAGCAGCCCCTCCCGCGAGCCGTATTTTTTCAAACGCTCGCGAAAGGCGTTGTGAAATACTGCTGTGTCATCATCTGCCATGAGATAGACAGTCGTACTTATCTCCCGCATATCTAGCTGACTCCGGTACAAACCCCAAATCTGCGAGTCCGTCCAGCTTTTATCAATGCTAAGTAGCGTATCTCTATACATCTCTACCATTGGAGGGATGAAGTATGTGTCGTGGAATGTGTCAAACTCGTGAATCTTTTGAAACTTTTCCATATCATTAATTTCCATAATAATGGGTGGTGTGCCCTCCTTAGTAAGGAGCCACTCGCGCGCCCTGAAATATGAATCTACACAGATTTGTAGTTGCTCTGCTTTTGTTGCTGGAGGTAGCATGGATAAATCTGTTATTGGAGATAGCACAGACTTAAGCGCGGACCGTATAGCGATTTTCTGGTTCGGTGTGGGCATGGCAGCGGCATAATAAACAAAATCCTTATAAGCCTGTCCATATCGCTCCTCCAAATAGGCTAAATACGGTTCGCTTGACAAAACTTGCTCTAAGCTCGCGTTGTTGTTGAGAAGTTGGGTTAGGAGGTGTTGTTGATCGGCGGTCAAAGATTGCTGTGCTAACTTTTCTAGAGACTGTTTGTGATATACTCGTTGTTTATGTACTTGTCCGTCTGCCTCGATCCACTTTTTTCGGTCGAATTGCTGGGAGAAGATCTCTCCTAACTCCCCTCCAAAGGAGAATTGTCCTAATCCAGCTCTGTAACGACTGAGATCGGGACCCGGACCTGAAAAATGTCTCGCTTCAATCATCCGGGCATGTGCTCGATTTATTGACGCTGCCGCTTCATCCGTTTGTTCCCGTTTTTGATAGAGAAAAGTGAGGAGTTTTTCATATTCAACGATCGCTTTCTCCTTCTGCCCTTTGAATATGTAAAACTCGGAACGGATTTGACTGATTCGAGGGATAATACGCTCGCCGGAGGCATCTGTGCTTTCCGCCAGCAGTGCCGTGACCAACTGCTCAACTTCCAAATCTCTCAGCGCGTGACCGCTCAATGCGTAACCACGATCACTCTCGCGGACTATTCCCGCTTTATCGATGACCACGTAATAGGGCCAACCTTGTACAGCGAATAGGTACGGCACCATCTTGGATTCAAGCAGCAGGTGGATGCCCGGCATCGCATGTGTCTCGACGAACTGTTTCACTTCCATTTCCCTCTCAGCCGCCCTACTCTGCACGCAAACGGAGATTAGAACGAAATTAGGATTTTCACTGTGTGTTTCGTATAGCTGTTTGAACCTCAATATATCTGCTTCGTCATATTCTATTGACCAATAGTAGAGCACAACCACTTTGCCACGCAGAACACTCAACGAGACAGGGCTGCCATGCAGGCTGGTGTGCGAAAAGTCAGGCGCAGGTTCCCCTAAGATAAGTTCAGCGCGAAGCAGATCATATATCCTCCATCTCGTCCCATCAACCATCACCCCGTAAATCTGTTCCTTATGTTCGTAGACTTCGTTCAGCAATGCCGGGTCATCATTTGGCCCCGCCGTTTCCGTCAGCCGCATTACACCTATCAGGACAGCAAAACAGATAAGAGTGAGCAGTCCTATCGCTACCGCAATTTTCGTCACCGGCCGCCGATTCCGGTGCTCAGCGAGAATCGTTCGGAGCCTTCCTTCAATTTTAGAAGGACGCGCCATTGCCACAGTCGCCCGCGAAGCGGGACGCAACACCTTGATATTTCGCACAATGTCGAGCAGATGTCGGGCGTAATCAGTCGATTGATACCCTGCGTTGAGCACATGATCATCGCACGCACGCTCAACCTCTGTCCGCATCCGGCGCGCCGCAAACCAGACGAGTGGGTTAAACCAATACACCGCGCAGGTTACCTGCGCCATCGTCTGCATCAACCAGTCCTGCCGTTGGATGTGTGCCAATTCGTGGAGCAGCACAGCGCGTCGCCGTTCGGGCTCCCACTCGTCCGCATCAGCAGGCAACAAAATCACAGGGCGGAACAACCCCCACACCATCGGCACCGTGACCGCATCGCTGAGACGAATGCTGACCGGTTGCTTCCAACCGGGATGCACCTGCGGAATCGAAATGCTAAAGGTGTTGCTACGGAGGGAAATATGCCAGACAGCACCGATGCCAACAATCAAACGGGCAAGTAAGAACAGCATCCCTCCCACCCAGCACACCGTCAGCCAATCGGTCCAATGAAGCGAGGCGAGATCTGTCCCCGACGTGCTTAATTGAGGAGTACCGACCTCGCCGGTAGCGGGTTTCGTTTGAATCAATGTCAATGTGGTTTGGGTTGATGACGCAGTGCTTGATGGTGATGGACTCGATGCAATCGGAACGGGTGATGTGGGTGGCTGCCTATTATCTCTCCACCGGTCTACCTCCAGTTCCTCCGGCGTTGCCGGTAAGACACCAACCTCCCACTGCGGAAGCGTGAGCGAAAATAACGGCACAATCAGACAACCCATAATTGCCAGACTCCAAACCAAACCGCGCACCGCCGCCGAGCGACGACGCAGCATCCACCCAAATACCCCAGCAACAGCGAAAATCACTAAACTTTTCATCGTAGCGTCAATCAAGAATCTTAGCCACAAGTTTGTTTCCAGCGTTTCAATCAATGGGGTCATGATGGAGGATCTCCTTTTTTCGCTTGCTCAATGGGTTGGCTTAAACGTCTGTACATGATAAAAGAACAATCCTAAAAGCAGAGGGACAATACAAACGCCATAAAATACAGGTTTCATCTCTATCTCTCCGATGGGGATATTGATGGATAATTTCTACTTTGCCGGTTTTTTGCTTCGGTTTTCCATCAACTCAATCATGTTCATTCGATCAAGCGCGGCACGAATCTGGTCAATTGGTAGAGGATCGGTAATTGCCGACCCAAAATCGTAACGCACTTCACTGTCAACGGCAACCGCAAGCAGTCGTCCGTCATGGTAGACGAAAGCATCGCCTCCAATAATTTTACCAGTCGGAGTTCCAGCTTGCAGCGCTGCTACTTTCCCACCATCGTCGATTTCGAGTTCTTGGATACTGCCTCCCCGGTCGGTTGGGGTTTCGAAAGCGTTTTGATGAAATTCTGGGGGGAGATTAGGGGCATTAGGATAGCCGCGTGTGGAAATCACGCGCATGCTTGGGAACGTGTAACCAATGCGTGAACCATCTATTAGGCTGAGCATCGGAATCGGCGCGTATTCCCGCAGGTCCTCCACGTTTCCAAGAACGATGGGACGTCGGTCTGTCTGCCCAGCGACCTGCACCACTGCCAATTCGCTCTCCCAGTCGATAGCGACAACTTTAGCAGATTGATAGTCGACAATTTTGACACGGATGGTCTCTGCTTCTGCCACGGATGCAGGGACAAGAATATGACCGACTTGACTCAGGATAACGCCTGTGAAAATCTCACCGTCCGCTTTCACCGCCACGAACGATTTAAACAACGCGGCATAGAAATCTTCTGCATACATTTCGCGCTTCCGATCTGCTTCGCGCGAATGTCTTTGTGACTCGGTCAATGGTGTCAATGGTGTCTCAGCGATAAGCTTCTGAAATTCAGGCATATCCTGAATCGCCGCAAAACGTGCCGGTTGCTGTCTTGCGTAATTGATAATGCTGTTACCCTCGCCGTAGTGCGTAACAGCAATCTGGAACAGCGTCCACGTCTTTTCTTGGTCGCCTTGCTGAGAGAAGAATTGCGCCAACTTAGCAGCGTGATCCCCGATAGCAAGGTCCAAAGAAAGGTCCAATTTTAATTCTATAGACAACTGACTTTCCTCAACAATCCGCGCGTACGCTTGATTCATAAACCGCATCGCTTCACCCGTCTGTGCCCGTTTGCGATGGAGCTCTGCCATTGCGAGGTGGAGTTTGCGAAGGCGAACCTCCGCCATAATGTGAGGGCTGTTTGGCATGAAAGCGAGAAGTTTTTCATATTCGGCAATAGCTTTTTCCTCCTGGTCCGGACCACTGTAACCCTCTGCACGAAGTTTACTGATTCGGGGGATGATACGCTCACCGGGAACGTCTATGTCCTCTGTGAGCAGTGCTGTGACCAAATCTTCCAGCGCGAAACTGTCCAGCGCGAAACTGTATCCACTTTCGCGGAGGATTCCTGCTTTATCGAGGACGACATAGTGGGGCCAACTGATCACACCAAACTGATACGGCACCTCCTCAGGTTCGAGGAGCAGGTGGAGGCCCGGTATTGCGTGTGTCTCAATAAGCTGCTTCAGTTTGGCTTCACTGCTCTGCGAACAGATGGTGATGAGGACGAAATTGGGATTTTCACCGTATGTTTTGTGTAGCTGTTTAAGTCTCAATATTTCCCCCCCTGTCTCATCAGCTCGCACCGTTCGCTCATCCCGCGTTGACCAGTGGTAGAGCACAACCACTTTGCCACGCAGATCTTTCAACGAAACAGGAATACCATACACGCTAGTATGTGAAAATTCGGGTGCCGGTTTGCCTAGGATGAGTTCGGTGCTAAGCAGATTAAATTCCTCCGCTTTTACCGAATTACCCATCTGGGCGTAAATGGTCGCTTTTCTCCGGTACGCTTCAAGTAGCAACGCTGGGTCATCAATCTTATCCCATTCCGCAAGAGCTTCTTGGAATTTGAACTGACTCTCAAGGCGATTCGCGCGGAGACGACGGACCTTGCCGGCGTATTTTGAGGTCGGATGTTCCGAGAGAAATGCTTCAACGCCGGTCTCAAATTCGGCGTCGCGTCTGAGAGGAAAGATGTATTTAAGTTTTTTATAGAAAACTTCATCATATCGATCGCTTTCCAAATAGGTGTCAAGGAACTGCTCGCAGAGTTGGCTGCCACGGTCCAAGTGCTGTTGAAGCTGTTCCAGTTGCGCTGCTTGCTCGGCCTCTGTTGCGGTTTCTGGTAGCGGTTCTAATTGGAAATTGTCCATCTCTTGGATTTCCTGATACAATGCCTGCTCTGGGCCCACCGCTTCTGCTAACTGCATCACCCCCATTGGCACAGCAAAACAGGTAAGCGTGAGCACTCCTATTGCTACTGCGATTTTCGTCACAGGTCGCCGATTCCGGTTTTCAGCGAGAACCATTCGGAGCCGCCCTTCAATTTTTGAAGATCGTGCCATCGCTACAGCGGACCGTTTAGTAATACCTGTCGCCTTGATATTCCGTACAATATCGAGCAGATGTTGGGCGTAATCGGTTGATTGGTGCCCTGCGTTGAGCACATGATCATCGCACGCACGCTCAACCTCTGTCCGCATCCGGCGCGCTGCAAACCAGATGAGCGGGTTAAACCAGTACACCGCACAAGTTACTTGTGCTATTGTCTGCATCAGCCAGTCTTGCCGTTGAATATGCGCCAATTCGTGAAGCAGCACAGCGTGTTGCCGTTCGGGCTCCCATTCAGTCGCATTAGCAGGCAACAGAATCACCGGACGGAATAGCCCCCACACCATCGGCACTGTGACTGCGTTGCTCTGACGAACACTGACCGGTCGCGTCCAATCGGGATGCCCCTGCGGAATCGAAATGCTAAAGGTGTTGCTACGGAGGGAAATATGCCAGACAGCACCGATTCCCACAATCAGACGGGTAATCAGAAACAGCGCACCGCCCGCCCAGCACACCGCTATCCACTCAGTCCAATGAAGCGAGGCAAGACCTGTCTCCAACGTGTTTGATTGTGGGGTAGCAATCTCGCTAGGAGTAGACCCCGGTTGAATGGGTATCGGTGTGGTTTGCGTTGATGACGTGGTAGTTGTCGGTAACGGACGCGATCCCATTGGAACAGGGGAGATGGCTGCCCGTTGGTTATCTGTCAGCCGGTCCATCTCAAACCTCTCTGGCGTTGCCGGCAGGACACCGACCTCCCACCGCGGAAGTGTGAGTGAAAATAGCGGCATAATGAGGCATCCCACGATTGCGAGAGTCCAAATCAAACCGCGCGCCGCCGCCGAGTGACGACGCAGAATGAATCCGAATAACCCCGCCACGGCAAAAATCACAAAACTTTTCATCGTAGTGTCAATCAAAAATTGCAGCCATAGATTTGTTTCGAGGGTTTCAATCAGAGGTGTCATGATGGAGGGTCTCCTTTTTTCGCTTGTTCAATGAGTTGGCTTAAACGGTCAAGTTCCTCATCTGAAACTTCCGCATCGGAAACTAACGCTGCGACCGTTTTTTCGATCGATTTATCGAAGAAGGTCTGAACAATCTGTTTGAGCGCAGACTGTCCCGCCTGATGGCGCGGCTGCGTCGGGCGATAGATGTAACGTGGTCCATCTTTTTGGTGGGTGATATGCCCCTTCTCCTCCAAAATCCGCAGCAACGCCCGCACTGTCGAATAGCTCGGTGCATCTGGGAGATGTTCAAGCACATCGGCAACGGACATCTGACCGTGTTGGTAAATAATGTCCATAATCTGCCGTTCACGACGGCTCAGTTTTACGGTACGATGATCTTCCATGCTGTCCTCTCTTAGGGTGCGTGGATGTAAGCCCCAATTGCATCAAGATTCAGAACAATTTGCTTTCCAAGCGAACCCCGTTTTTACTAAGATGCTAATATTTTAGCATGTGCGAAAGAGGGTGTCAAGGTAAAAATGCGAAAAAATTAGCATGAAGAAAAAAAAGAGTTTGGAATGGGTAAGTGCAACTGATTGAGGGATAGGGTCATTTAGCTCTCTTGTAGGAGGGATCTCCGAATCCCGACACACATCACCGTAGTCCGTAGGTTGGGTTGAGCAGGAACTGTGAAACCCAACACTTCAATGTGCCAATGTACCATCATAGCCCCAGAGGGGCGGCATGTTTATAGACGGGTGACATCTCTAGTAACCAAAGCCCCAGCGGGGTGACATGTTCATAGAATATTGGTATCACACACCCAATTCCCAGCAGGGCTGTTTATTGAAAAAGTGTTAGATTTTGTTAGATTCTGTTAGGTTACTGTGGATAACTGCGGGGAACAGGACTCATGCCATACACATATTATCCCGCTGGGGCTACCGTCTCCATGTAGGGGTAACCCTTGTGGTTACCCTTCCTCAGGACGCCGATTTTTGCCAAAAGTGTTAGATTGTGTTAGATTGTGTTAGATAATTGTGGATAACTGACGGATTAAACTCCCCCTGATGTACTTGAGACAAACTGTTCTTGGGGAATTACCCGATTGTTTGCCGAATCGTTGACACCAAAATGTCAACAGAACCTAAGTAAATAGTGCCTACTCCTGCTAATTCACAATTAAGTCTTCATTGTGTTGCACATCCCGTAGACTTAATTCACCGCACAACACATAGAGTTTGTTCCCCGAAACTGCAACATCCAAGGCGGGAGCCGGCAGTGATTTGAGATGAGTCCGTTTCCTAAATTCGATTTCGCCATCCCATTTCAGTGCATGGACGCCTTCTGTTCCTGCTGCCACGTACACCGCGGAATATCCATAGGTGTCTATCCCGTAGAGGTGGGAAAAGTGGTCGGAGGCTGTCCGGTTATCCCCAAGACGCCATATGAGCCACTTTAGTGATGTGGGCATTGAAACCACCGCATTTTCTGTAGCTATAAAGACAACCCCCTGATCCAACGGTGCGAGTGTCTCAAGTTCACGACGTTCTTGAGGATCGGCACGGCGATACTGCTTGGCAATATCCGCCGTCTTCCCCGCTTCCCAATCTTCGCGGGGGCCCTTCACAAATTTCATTTCAACGACATTCCCCGGAATCTCACCCCCAGTACTCTGTGCGGGAGCATTTTTGAACCAGAGCCCCCAACCGCCCGTCGGTTCTCGCTTAAAGTCTTGATACTCTACCAATTCATCACCAGCAACGAATACCTGATGACGATAAAGCCCCACTTCTACAGCGGCTGCACCGGCTAAGGGGTCCAAAACCCGTTCAATCCGGGGTGAGTGTGGTTTTTCCGCGTCGAACACCACAGCGATACCCGCACGGCTTGGAACACTAGCACGAGGTGTATTCGGGTTCTCACCCTCCCCTTGCAACGTCAAGACCAGCTTATTGTCCTCACACCCGATATCGGTTCCAATCGGGGCTTTGAGTGGGTTTGGAAGATTGAGTTTTGCTAATTCGTTGGCAAGCCCCAGATGTGAGATCTGTTTTGGCTGGGTTGGGTCAGCGACATCCACAACCAGTAAGCCTTCCGTAGTGGTGATGTAGGCGATTGCAGCTGTTGAGTGCAGGGCAAGGGCAGGATTGTAACCGGGGAGCGGGAGTGAAGACAGTAGTTGCAGCTTGCCGCTATCATTACTTTCTGCTATCAAAAATTGCTTGTAACTGGCGATGTAGATACGCCCGTCCCGAACAACGACATCAGAGGGTCCGGCAATCGTTTCGGTCAGTGATAGCTGGTCAAGGGTTTGTTCTATAGAGCCTTTGTCGGATAACTGAATCACGGTCAAAGTCCCCGGCGCAATCGACCGTTCAACCTTGAGCGCAGACGGACTACAACCAATGACTATAAAGAAAAAGATTAAAAAGCGAAAGGATTTGCACTTCATTGGACTTCCCTCCTTACTTATTCTGACACATAGATTTGCTGTTCAATCACATCGTTCAGCGTAATTTGGAGTTTCCAATAGGCGTTCCCCCAGCTTGGCACCTGAAGCATCTCCATGTCGTATCGGTTCTCGAAAGCCTGAACCCATTTTCCACCCGTCTGCGATGCTAGAAGGGGTCCCACCTCTGCATCCGCGCCATGAATGTTGAGAACAACCCCAAGTGCACGGCACCCTTCAATAACAGACAGGGGAGAATATCCACCGCATGTCGGGATATCGTTACCGAAGACGATGAGTCGACGCTGAACATCTGGACGAAAAGCACACCGTTCAAGCGCGTACTGAATTGCGTTCAGTTGAATATCATTACGGGATGGATGAACCGGAATGCTGTTTAGCACCTGAAGGGCTTTATCAAGACGATCGTTCAACGGAAAGTATCTGATATATTGAGGCCCATCGACGAATTCAATGTCAGATGTGATGATACCCACCCGGTAGTCTTTGCTTGAGGCTTGGTATCGCTGAATCTCACGCTTGGCAAATGCAACAACATCGTTGATGTACGGCCGCATTGCCTCCCTACAGGAGATGATAAATACCACATCAACCTGATTTGAACGGTTGGGCGCCAGCCTCGGGGATTGAATCTGATCCGAATCAATCGAGTCAACGAGGGTAAGCCCTCGCGCCTGTTTCTCTTTAGTTATCGGAGATTGAAGGGCACCGGTGTGATTGGAAAGGGTATTTTCCGTGTTCATTACTGCTTCACCCGACACGAGAGGGGTTCCAATATCTGTGCCAGTGCCGTTCCCTAATCCTGATTCGGCGGCCTTACCGTCCGTTCCTCCGAAGCCTTCAGCGTTTTCCATACTTGCCCTCGGTGGGGAGTTGTCGGGGGAGGTCTGAAAGGGTAAAGGGATGGAGCGAATCGCAGGTTGTTCGGAATCCTGATGCAATCGGGGACGTGCCTTCCGGGACCCAACATCTGCTAACGCTTTTGAGGATCGAATCGGACTGAGGGGTTTGCGTGATATTGATTCGCGTTTCAAAGTTGGCTGCTTGATTATTGAAAGAGTAACAGTGAACCCTTCCTCCACCTGCCCGACGACAGGCTGTTTCAGTGCAAGAAACGTGATAACGGCTAAGAGGTGCACCACGAGGGACAAAATAACGCAGAACAGAAGGAGGTGGTTTTGGATTGGCTTCAGCCAAGATTGTGAAGCCCCGGTTACACGCGCCATGTTTTTCATTGGGACCTCCATTGTATGCGGCTAATGATTTACTTGCAGGAGTTTAGTCAGACGAAAAATAATCCGGATTTCCGTCAAACGGCAGTTGCTTACCGAAATACTCCCGTAGCATCTGATCTTTACGAAAAACAAATATGTAAAATATTCCTTGTTCCTCATAAGTGACGTCCAGTTCTGGAAACATATTATCTATCTGTCTATTGTAATCATTTTCTTTCTGATTAAGGATTTTTTTTGCTCTCTGAAATTCTTCGCCAACAGCTGGATCGGGTTCTGGATATGGTCCCCCCTGAAGGCGGAGTCTTCGGTAGTGCTCTTCGACATATTTTTCATATTGTTTGGCGAGTTTAAAGTCCCGGTATCTTAATTCTTCAATAACGGGGAGTATTTGCGCCAACTTCGCATAGCGTTCCGCTTTCAGCTTGAGTTCAGGGGACAACACATCGGTGCTATCCTCATTCGCCTGTTCCAATTCCAATTCATCAGTTGGTGCATCTACTATCGAATCCACAGATGCGCCACTCGCTGTCTCAACTGTGCCTTCACTTTCAACCGCATAGTTGTCTTGACTCTCTGAAAACACATACCGTTTGTAAATTCGGGGCATCTCAGCAACTTCTTCATGGGTTTCTAGCATTACTTCTAGCTCGGCAGAGCGACGTAACTGATAGGACGTTACAACAAAGTAAATCACCGATGCACCCAAAACAAACAGACTAAAAATTAAGAAGCCTTTTGACCAGTTCATGATTATACCTCCTCAGAACTTTTCAGCCTTCCTGAAGTAACTGAGAGGTGTGCATAAATGGATACAGAGGTGTACAAATAGATACACCGTTTCGTAGCCATGTAATGCATCACACCTCCAGTCCGACGGTGCTTCTCACCGCTTGGCAGCTGCTTCGTTTGTTTATCTGTGTTCGCTGCATGATCCACTGAGCCCGTGATGCAGATCCCGATTGCATTGTATCGAAGCAATAATCATGCACACCTTTATTATAACTGCATGACCTATTTTCAATTGCGTAATTGACACATCAAAACAATTTGAAAGGTATCATATCAGTGTCCGAGCCGACTGTCAATGGAGGTTTATCTCCAATTAGGGACATTTAATTCTCCTGTAGGAGGGATCTCCGAATCCCGACTTCTTACTTCGAATTCGGATTTTATCGGAGCTCCGTATGCCATAACGGTTTCAATACCCCTCTCCTCTCGGAGGTACAGGTTTCCCAACCTGTACTTGTGGCGTAGGTTGCTATTATGGTAAATAATATAAATAAGTGAACATTATTTAGAAATGTGTTACGATATAAGTATTATGAGATATTCACCCGATTTACGCAAACGCGTCCTTGATTTCATACAAGCCGGCGGCAGCAAAACAGAAGCCGCTAAACGGTTTAACGTCGGACGAACTACTATCTATAAGTGGCTAAACGCCCCAGATCCATTCGCTTATCAAAGACCCGGTCCCCGAGGGCCCCGGTCTATTGATTATGATGCGCTGAAACAACATATTGCTGATTTTCCAGACCAGACCCTCAAACAACGCGCTGTTCATTTTGGGGTGTCGACCTTCTGTATAGGGTATAGCCTGAAACGGCTAGGATACACGCGAAAAAAAAGACGCTCGGTTATAAGGAGCGGTGTGATGAAAAACGACAGGCGTATCGTCAACAACTCAAACAAGTCAAAGTCGCTGGTAAATCCGTAGTTTATGCCGACGAGAGTGGCTTTCGAGACGACGGTTATAGACGGTATGGCTATGCGCCTTTAGGCACACCCGTGTTTGACCTTATATCCAGCCAACGCACTCGGACCACCACACTTATTGCCGTACGTTTTGAAGATACCTTCACTGCGGCACGGTTATTTGAAGGGAGTTGCAAAGCCTACGATTTCAATGATTGGTTAGCCGAGCAGTTATGTCCACGCTTGACTTCAAAACACGTGGTAATCCTTGATAATGCACGACTTCACAAAACGCCAAAGACCCGACAGTTAATAGAGGCTTCAGGGGCGAGTCTGATGTTTTTACCCCCTTATTCCCCGGATTACAATCCGATTGAACACGATTTTGCTAATATAAAGCGAATCCAACAATATCAAACAGAAATGTCTATTGAGGATATTATTCAAATGTATCAGTAATTCTATCATCTACCATAGTAGGCATATTTCTTTGAATCTAGGGACATTTAATTCTCCTGCAGGAGGGATCTCCGAATCCCGATACATCGCGCAGACAGAGAGAAAAACCGAAAACTAAATAGCCCTAATCTCCAATCGAGAAAATACACTTTACAATATAGACTGATAGCGATATAATACCATCTATAGTTTAAAATTGCATCATGCCTGAAGGAAGGGAAAACGATGGAAGGACCTCATTCAGAAGCGGTATCGAAAGTAAGTCACCCCATAAAAATTGAAACGGTGGAGCCGGTTTTGATTAAGCCGACAACCCGTGGCTACGCATTTCTGATAGTCAGAATTCGGACAGATCAAGGGATTGACGGTATCGGAGAATGTCACGCCTCCGGGGAGGCACGGTCACTTGCGATTCGAGATTTCGTGGGTTCAATTGCGAGGGAGCTTGAAGGCACAAACCCGTTGGAAATTCAAGCCTTTCTGAACCGGTGTTCTCAGGGTGGTTCAGGTTGGGAGTGGTTTGCGGCGGTCAGTGCTATCGAGATTGCGATGTGGGACATTGTGGGGCAGATGGCGGGACTTCCCATCTATTCCCTGCTTGGTGGGCGCGTCCGGGAACGAATTCCACTCTACGCCAACCACGGTGTCTTCGGTGAGTCCAAAACTGTCGAAGAACGGGTCGAGCGGGCAGTAAGCACAAAAGAAGCGGGCTTCGATATGTTCAAATGGGATCCGTTCGGATATTATGGGATTCAAGGCACACCGGAAGCCGCGCAGCTAGACGGAGCCATTAAAGAGGTGGAGGCAATGCGGGAGGCGCTCGGGACCGACTTCAACATGGCGATTGATGCACACGCGCGATTTAGTCTCGAAGGTGCACTGATGACTGCCAAGGCACTGGAGCCATTAAACCCCTTCTTCTTTGAAGAACCGACCAATCCGCCGGATCAACCCGACCTCCTCAAGCAGGTCGCAGATTCGACCTCGATACCTATCGCCACAGGGGAACTGCTCTCCGAACGGCGAAGCGCAGAAAAAGTCCTTGCCCACGGCGGTATCCAAATTCTTCAGTCAGAAACAGGGAATAATGGCGGCATTCTTGAGACATTCAAGGTCGCGGCAATGGCAGAGGCTAACGATGTCAAGATGGCGCCACACAACTGGTGCGGTCCCGTGCTCGCGCGGGCAACCGCTCACGTCTGCACGACAATACCAAATCTGCTCTATATGGAGTATGCCGGCACCGCGCCGGAGGCAGCGTGGGAGAATGACTTAATCGATCCCCCCCTCCAGATTGAGAACGGCGAGCTCATCCCGTCGGATCTGCCCGGACTGGGATCAAAGCTGAATGAAGATATACTTGCTTCTCGACGTCTGGACTAAACGTCCAAGAATATATTGATGAAAGGTAGAGTGATGTCGCAGTTACGTCAAAAAATTCTCGTGCTTTGCCTGCACACACCGGATCTGAACAGCCATGTTGTCGCCTGGTCAATGTATGATGGGACGGGACAAACGAATCCTACAACAGGCGATAGCGACAAACCGCCCTATAATTCCGTTGTCGAAGCGATGCAGCACGGCTGGCGCGTGGTTCAATTCCCGCAGCAGTTCCCCGCCTATCCGGGCATGGAATACTATACCTCATATCTCAGGTTTGAATACATTCTCGAAAAAATGGAGGAAATCGATGATTGACAAAAAGTATTTGCTGAACTCCAAACAGATGGCAAATTTCGTGGCCGATGGATACCTTCGCTTCGATGAGTTGGTTCCTACGGGGTTGAATGAAGCCGCTCATACTGAGATGGACGATCACGGGATTGGACGTGGAACCGCAGGAGACCCCTTGAGTGAAGTTTGGTCCGAATCTTCGCCCATTGGATCTGTCTTTCGGCTCCCTGAAGTTCAAGGGATTATCCACAGTCTTGTCGGACCCGAACCGCTTTATGACCACCACGCCGTCCACACTGTCAAGTCCGCTAACGACAGAGGACAACACTGGCATGCGGACGCGATTATTGATATCCGTATGCACTTTGATATTCAGTTCTTCTATTTCGCGCACGATACGCCGCGCGAGATGGGAGGTACGATGATCTTACCCGGCAGCCACTACCGCCGTGTCTGTGAGTCGGACGTCGCTCGGTATCATAACTTCCTAGAACAGCTGCCGGTCGTATGCAAAGCTGGCACAATCCTAGTAGTCCATCACGGTATCTGGCACTGTGCCCAGCCCAATTTGACCGACCGCACGCGGTATATGTTTAAGCTGAGATTGAATCCAACGGTGCGCCAGATGTGTCTCTGGAATACCGACGATATTGGCGACCCATCAATTCCAGGTATTCTGAGCAAAAATCACAAGTGGTACGGTAATGACGTCCGTCTTGAGATTGTCAACCGGATTAAGTTCTGGCGATTCTTAGTTGGGGATGACAAGTTTGATGTGGGATACTGGATGGGGCGGTTAGAAAATCTCCCGGAAAATGCGCTTGAAGCGGCGTAATGTGTGAAACGTACGGAGAGAAGAGGCAGGTTGAAACCTCCTGCTAGCTGTGATTCTTCCTGCCTCGCCTGTCTCTCCTTTTGCGTGCAAATTTTGCACACTCTCGTAATTTTTGCGTAGTGAGTGGCGCGTAATCAGGTAGGTTTTACAGCTTTTCCTTGTGTCTTTGACCTTTTTTGGAGTCTGTGTCGGTTGGTATAATTCTTGCCTATGTCATAATTGTCTAAGAATATCACGTGGAAAGTAGGCGATAATACCATGGCACAAGAGTTAAGACGCAAAAGCGTCCATTTTTTGGGGTTGGCTTTTCCTATCCTGTATGTTTTCACAACACGGCACACAGCCATTATCGCTGTCGGTGTCCTCCTAGCTATCGCTCTTGGGATTGAACTGCTCAAGGTATTTCTTCCGTCCTTTCGGGCTATGTTCATGCGTATCTTTTCCCCGATGCTGCGTTCCCAAGAACAGACAGGTGGACTCACCGGTGCCACATACTACCTTATCGGATCCTTTCTCTGCATACTTTTCTTTGATAAAACGCTGGCAATCGTTTGTCTCTGTTTTCTGGCCTTGGGGGACCTTTTTGCAGCGTTGATTGGGAAGCAGTGGGGACGGATTAAACTCTTTTCCCGAAAGAGTCTAGAGGGCAGCCTCGCCTGTTTTATTGTGTGTGCAGCGGCTGCGCTGCTGATAGGGCTTCATCCGGTTGTTGCAATCGCCGGGGCACTTGTTGCAACATTGATTGAACTCTTGCCCACTGGAGTAGATGACAATGTAACGATCCCGTTAATTTCGGGATTGGCGATGCACCTATTGATCAACAACTGGCAGTTCTAGTACGCTAGCAACAGAGGGTGCTGCCTCTCTGTAGAAGCAGTACCCTCTCTATCAAGTTTGGGACTTGACCGACCAATAGACTTTTTGAAAACACCTCTGTTGAGCTATACCTTTTTCATCCTTCCTTCCCTTCCTCTCTCTTCTTCCATCCTTCCAAACTGAAATGAAAATAAACACCTGCTAAGGTTACAGAGCAATTGCCTGCAAATAGTATATGTGACTTCGGCATACGATAATGAAAATGTACTCGTAGCCACAGGTTTCCTAACCTGTGATCCCCGCAGCGTAATTTCTATAACAATTCCCCTAGCGAGAGTTTAGGGACATTTATAGTGAATTAGAGAAATAGGTAGACATTCATCAATAACTCCGACCCTAGCGAAGTTTCCAAAGTCCCCCTGAACCCCTCTGATAAGAGGGGAAAGACAAGGGAGAAGATCCCCTAACCCCCCTGCCCCTTATCAGGGGGAGTCCCCTTGTCAGGGGAGTTGGGGGGGTAATTATCAAGTCCCCCTGATAAGGGGGATTTAGGGGGTTGGTTGTGCATTGCGAGTGTCTAAGTAATTCTAAAATCTACCATAGTTTTCCGTTTTGGCTTATGCCCCGCTGCTTGTAGGGAACACCAATCGGTGTTCCTTCATTGCGCGTTCTATTGCGCGTTCTATCCTCACCCTGTAGGCGGGGCATCTTGCCCCGTTGTTTGTAGTAGTGCGTTCATTGCGCCTGCTTGTGCCAGTTGTCATGGCTATCTTTTATCCGTGATTCAGACAACAATATGGGAGAACTAAATGCCCCTATGCCCGCTTAGGTTGATATGGCTATAGACAAGTGAAAACTGATATGATAAAATCTGTTGGGGTGAGTCAATGAAATTAATACTGGAATGTTTGGTTGTGCCACCTTTTGAGTCAAATTGCTGGATTCTCGGTTGTAGTGAAACGCAGGAAGCTGTAGTAATTGATCCAGGGGGCGAAGCCGGCATCCTCCAAGCGTTGAAAGTGCACGAGTTGACAGTCAGATACCTGATACACACCCATGGACATCTAGACCACGTTTCTGCCACCGCTGCTATCCAACGACACACAGGCGCACCGGTGCTCCTGCACGAGGCAGACCAGATTCTCTTGGATAACCTGACATTACAAGGCACAATGTTTGGACTCACAGCACCACCGGCACCAACCGTGGACAGGCACATTTGTGAAGGGGATAGAATCGATTGGGGAAGGTACACACTGTCCGTGACTGAAACCCCCGGACATAGTCCCGGCGGTGTCTGTTTGAACCTTGAAGGAGAGAAAGTTCTTTTCGCGGGTGATACGCTTTTTCAAGACAGTATAGGACGCACGGATCTGTGGGGCGGAGATTATGAACAGTTACTGGGTTCAATCCGAGAGAATCTATGGCGGCTGGACGACGATACAATCGTTTGTCCCGGACACGGTCCCCGTACCACGATCGGCAGAGAAAAGCGTGAAAACCCATTTCTGCAAGGATTGTAGTGGCTATGAACAAATCGGAACCGAAATACGGAATTGCCACATTTAAGGACGTGATGGTGCCGATGCGGGATGGGATTCGACTGACAACCGACATCTATCGACCCGCCCTTGACGGAGAGCTAGTACCCGGAACGTTTCCCACCATTCTGGGACGCACATCATACGACAAGAACAGTCCGCAGATGTGGGTGGAGCCGGTGGCTGAGTTCTTCACCCGACACGGATACGTGACTGTTCTCCAAGACCTGCGCGGTCGGCAACGCTCCGAAGGCACAGGGCAATATTTCCATACCGCCAACCCCAATGAAGGATGTGATGGCTACGATACTGTGGAATGGATCGCTGCCCAGCCTTGGTCGAATGGACGTGTGGGGACGGTCGGCAGCTCCCACGGTGCGATTGTCCAGAGCGTGATGGCACTCTACCAGCCGCCGCACCTGACCGCTATGTGGCAAGATGTTGGACCCACCAACATTTACGCACATGAGGCGCGTGAGGGTGGGGCGATGGCACTCCACATGTTCGCTGCACTGTTCCTGCACGCCCATGATGCACAGGAGATTCGCGACAACCCCGTGGCGAAGGATTCGATTGCACAGGCGATGGGGCGTATGCGCGAGTTGGTTTTTTCGACGCCCTTCAAGCCGGGCCACACGCCACTGGCGGTAGTTCCCAACCTTGAGCAGACCCTTTTCAACTACTACTATCGCGGTGAATATGATGAATTTTGGAAGCAGGATTGCTGCGATCAGGAGCGTTACTTCGATCGACACATAGATGCCGCTTCAGTCTTCAGTGGTGGTTGGTATGATCCCTTCTCGGTCGCCACGACAAACTATTTTGCTACGATGTGCAAGCAGAATAAGACCTCCCAACGGTTGGTAATGGGGCCCTGGAATCACGGTGCCATGCGTGGCGCGGGAACCTCATACGTGGGGGACGTGGACTTCGGACCCGACGCTACATGGGGCGACCGGACATACAATAAGGAGCGTCTCCGCTGGTTTGACCGTTGGCTGAAGGATGTCCCAAATGGACTGGAGGCTGAACCACCGGTACGCATCTTTGTGATGGGCGGAGGCGATGGCAAACGTAACAGCGAAGGGCGTTTGAACCACGGCGGCGTGTGGCGGTCAGAAAACGAGTGGCCCCCTGCCCGCACAAAATACACCGCCTACTACTTCCATGCCGGCGGGGACTTAAATCCAAAGATACCGGAAGAAAATGGCTCGCCCGCCCGTTTCGTTCATGATCCAGCCAATCCGGTGCCAACTATTGCCGCAAACGTAACTGGGTTCTACGAACAGGTAGCGTTGGGGGACGGGATGACACCCCAGTACACGCCGCCCAGAGCGCGGATGCGCAGTATTGTTATGGATGGTGCGGCACACCAGAAGGAGGAGCCCGGTATTGTCGGGGCTAAACCGCCGTATCTCCCCCTCGCAGCAAGGTCCGATGTCCTCGTGTTTCAGACACTTCCGTTGGATGAAGACATTGAGGTTACAGGAGCAATGGTGGTGAAGCTGTGGATCTCGTCTTCGGCGGTAGACACAGACTTCACGGCAAAGCTAATTGATGTCTATCCCCCAAACGCGGATTATCCCACCGGCTACCATATGAACCTTGTTGATTCTATTATCCGTGCCCGTTACCGGGACGGTTGGGAACAGCCGAAGCTGATGGAACCGGGTGAGGTCTATCAGGCCCAGATCGCCTTACCGCCGACCTGCAATCTTTTCAAGGCAGGTCACCGGATTCGAGTGGATATATCGAGCAGCAACTTCCCGCGATTCGACATCAACCCGAACACCGGCGAACCGATGGGGCGGCATACGCATACCGTCGTGGCGCAGAATACAGTGTATCTTGACCGCAATCGCCCTTCACACATTGTCCTGCCCACCATTCCCCGGTGAATAGGGTTGAAACCATAATAGTCTGATGATATCAACATCTTTAGGACTTACGCAGCGCGTTCATAAGTCCCCCTGAACCCCTCTGATAAGAGGGGAAAGACAAGGGAGAAGATCCCTTCTTATCTTCTCCCCTTGTCAGGGGAGTTGGGGGATTTAGGGGGTTAAAAATCAAAAACCTACCCCCGTGTGCCAAATTTGTGTAAGTCCTGATTTTATAAAATCGGAGTTTCGTATGCAAAAAGTACGCGTCGCAACCTTTGATGGTCCCGGAGCAGAACCCCAGATTCAGACTGTTCCCCGACCAAACGTTCCCGACAAAGCAGCACTGATCCAGGTTGGTGCATGCGGGGTGTGTGGCACCGACCTACACATCCTCAAGGGGCATTGGCCCAAACCTCTCCCCTGGCCCTTTACGCTGGGTCATGAAGTGGCTGGTGTTATTGTTGAGAAGGGCCCCGCCTTGGAAGTAGACTTTATGGGCAACCCATTGGCTGTTGGAAGCAAGGTCATGTTGCCGCCGTTGATGCCTTGCGGGGAATGTTACTATTGCGTCCACTACCCGGAACACGCCAACCGCTGCCTCAACCCGACCTACTATGGCCGCTATCTACCCTTTGACAAGCCGCCGCATCTCTGGGGCGGATGGGCGGAGATGGTCTATGTAGATTTGGAGATGTTACCGGCCACGAAGATCTACCGGCTGCCGGATGACATGTCGTTGATGTTGGGGGCGTTGACTGAGCCTTTAGCCTGCTGTATCCGAGCACTCAACCGCGCCGCATCAATCAACGGCTTCCGATTCGGAGATACCGTGGTCATTCAGGGCTCAGGTCCGATTGGTGTGCTAATGATTACCGCTGCCAAAGAGATGGGGGCAGGTCGTGTCATCATGGTGGGAGCACCCGAGAATCCACGACTCGCACTGTGCCGCGAGTTTGGTGTGGAGGCTACCGTGTCGATTGAAGAACATATAACGGCGCAAGCCCGGATCGACGCTGTCCGGGAGATTGTCGGCGGGTTTGGTGCAGATCTCGTGATCGATTGCAGCGGTCACCCCTCAGCAGGTCCAGAGGGGATCGAGATGCTTCGGGACGGGGGAACCTATGTAGAGATGGGGCAATTCACAGATGCGGGATCCATCGAAACGAACTGGCACCGCATCTGTATCAAGGACATAAAGCTGATAGGAAGCTGGGGCATTACCGCTAACGATCTTCCCGCAGGAATTGACATGCTCGATCGGGCCCGCGATCGCTACCCTTGGCGTCGGATGCAAACGGAGTTTCCCTTTACCGAGGCGGGGGTAGCGGAGGCTGTGCAAAGTGCCTTAGAGATGCGTTGCGTCAAAGCCACCATCCTGCCAAATGCAGCTATCAACTAATCCCCAAAATCGGGAGATAGTCTCCTCACGATTCCTTGTCCAACATCAACTCCACCTGATCCGGCGGTGAATAGAAGTAAGAACCAGCCTTCCATTCGCCAATATCCCCAATCAGCCGTCGCTGTCGAGGCGTACATCGCTCCAACAGTTCAGGCGACGCCTTTTCAAAATCGAACGCCCGAAGGCATTGATGGACGTAGCAATAAATCAGCGTTTTGCGGGGTTTGTCCGATCTGTTCGCGACGAAACCGTGCCACATTGCATGGGGAAAAATCGCCACGTCGCCTGCCTCCACACACAGCTGCACCGCTTCAGGGATATACGGCCCCTCCTCGAATCCCGCCTCTGGAAAGGGCTGATTGTGACCACCAGGGACGAGCGTGAAGTTCCCCATATCCGGTTCCGGCAGATCGGTCAGGAAATATTGGAGCTTGATCTGGAACGGCAGACTGCTGTCACTGACCCTCAACTGTCGCATCGCCTGACCACCATCTGTGTGCAAAAGTCCCTTACCCTCCGGATCGGTCGGACGCACCAATACCTCAGACATGCTCAAGTGTATGTAAGGGCTCATCAGTTCAAGCACCACCGGAAACGTCACGGGATGATCCATCAGGTCAACGAAGATCTCGTGGCCCTCCATAACGTTTCGCCGATCCAGTCCAGCATTGGGGTTCGCATCAGGTTGTTGGAGATGCTCCTCGTACATCTGATCAACGACGGCTGTCAGGTTCTCGAGCTCCTCCGAAGAAAGGATGCCTTTCAGAACCAGATAGCCATCTTCCTTCCACTGCTGCTTCTGTTTGTCGGTTAAGACACTTTTCTGTCCTTCAATTAATGGAGCTATGTCCATGTTGACCTCCTTGAAAATCCCTCAAAATATATATTGGCTCAAACATCCAGAGAGATAGTTCAGTGCTGTCAGTTTATTTAACTCAAGTTGCTATTAGTAAGTGCTATATGCCGTACCCTTTGTGCAAATTGCCGTAGGGGGGAATGTGTCTATTACTCTGCATTGAAAGTTAACGCCGCTGCGAGTAAAGTAGAAAACAACAACCATTTTTTCCGACTCTTACGTGGGTTGAGACTCATTCATAGCCCCAGCGGGGCGGTATGTGTATAGAATGTCAGCCACCTAATTTCCTAAAGCCCCAGCGGGGCGACATGTGTGCCGTATTGTAAGGTAACCAGGTTCTAAGGGGGCGCGCATAGTGTTTCGTAGGGGTTGGGTTTCCCAACCCTTTGGTCACACATCAGAGACGCTTGCCGACTGCCGCAGGTCGGTTTTCCAAAATCGACGTTTCGGTGTCGAGATATGAATATAGACCTACAATCAACTCAGCCTGTATGGTTTAGGGGTTCCAACCCGCGTTGGTCAATGGGCGAGGTTCCCTCGCCCTACGATTACGGACAGTTTTACCTAAATGTCAACTCGCCCTAGCAACTTGGGTTATTTAACAGCTACAAGGTGTAGATCTGCACTTGGGACAGCCATCAGCATAAATTTTTGCGGCTTCAGTCAGATCGACACCGAGCAAACTAGCGAGCGTTGACAGCCACGCAAATACATCGGCAAACTCAGCGCGGATCCGCTCCAAATCGCGTTGCTCACGCCGAATCTCTTTCGCAAGTTCGCCAACCTCTTCGGTGAACCAAACAAATGTGCCCTCTACACCGCGTTCAGCGTCTCGATCATAGTAGATTTGCTCAATCAGGTTTTGAAATTCTTGAATAGTCATCACGGATTTCCCAGAATACACTTCCGATTTAGTGCTACATCCTGTATACTTTGGCGTGTAAGAAAATAAAAAGATCTCTATTAAAAAAAGAGGTAATAGGAATTATGGTAAACGACAGCACATGGCCTAATCTCAAGAGAGATTTGAGGTTCTATCCATCTAAATACGATCACCCGCGTCGACTTTCCCAAGAACAGATCGAATCCTACAATCAGAACGGCTACCTCAAAGGCTTTCGCATTTTCAATAACGAAGAAACGATTGCGAACCGAGAATATCTCGATAGGCTACTTTCGAATCTCGAACCTGATAAAAATAGCTACTCAATCAACGGTTATCATAAACACTGTCAAGGCATCTATGACCTCGTCGTGAATCCAATCATTTTGGAATACGTTCAGGATCTGTTGGGACCGAACTTTGTCTGTTGGGGAACACACTATTTCTGCAAGCTGCCCGGCGATGGAAAAGCGGTCTCATGGCATCAGGATGCTCATTACTGGCCCCTAACCCCCTCAAAGACTGTCACTGCGTGGCTCGCCATTGACGATGCGGATGTCGAAAACGCCTGTATGCAATTTATCCCCGGATCCCATCGCCGGGGAGAGTTAAAACACCGCCCCAGCGATTCCACCGAAGACAATGTGCTACACCGAACCGCCGAAGCGACAGAAATCCGCGCCGAACCAGTTCATGTCGAGTTGAAGGCCGGTGAAATTTCCCTGCATTCCGATCTGCTGCTGCACGGTTCCTCGCGCAACAACTCCAATCGTCGCCGTTGTGGACTGACTATGCGCTATGCTTCAACAGATGTCTTCGCTCACGAAGGGTGGAATCAGAGCAGCGTTCTCTGCTGTGGCGTAGATACCGACGGAAATTGGGCGAACCTCCAACGACCAGAGAAGGAAGTTGTATAAAAAGCCCAACACCGGCTATGGCTATTCCCATTTCGGTTCAACAGAACACGCTAGGCGAGGATAGCCCCATCGCAGATCAACACTATCTTAGCAAAAACATGCCGTGTTGTCAAGCCAGATTTGAGGGAAAACACTTGACATAACAGCGGGATCCTGTTACGATTCTCCCGTTTGCTAGCATGACCTGCCCCTACTATGAAAGGACAACAGAATGATTACTGAAAAAGTTCTAGGAGCGTATACCATCGTTGGTACGCTTTCGCCAACCGAACAGGCGAATTGGTATCGCAAAGCGGTGGAAGAGTGGAATATCAGCACCTTTGAGGTTCCAATTTTGGCTGGCGTACCGTTAGTGCCGGAAGTCGTTGACATATTCGCTGAACTGTCCGCTTCGCTTGTGGTTACCCTCGTAGCACAGTGGGCGACAGTCGGACAGAAGAACCCAGCATACGGTCTGTCTTCATTGGACGAATCGTCGCGTCAAGCCGCAATAGCGGATGCCTGCTCATCCTTGCAGCAATGTATGACACTATCCGAGGGGGGTGTCCGCATCCGTAATGTCTTTGTTCACACCGGGGGACGCTCCGAAGAAACTATTCCACACGCTATCGCATTCCATCAGAGTTTGACCGATTTACGCCAATTAGCATCTGCTATCTTGCCAGATACCACACTGGCAGTGGAAGTGACGGACAGCCTCCCTCCAGACCATCCAATACCGTTCCCTGCAGCCAAGAAGGCTTCACTGACGCTAGATGACCTTATTCAAATCCTATCTGTCGTAAACCGAGAGAGCGTATCAGGGCAGCCCATCGCGCTCATGGTGAACTGGGGACGGCTTCTGGTCAACGGCGACGTGCCATTATCGAAGGTACATCAGATTCTAGCGTCGGAAGTGCCACTGTCAGGTGTTATTTTGTCCGGAGCCGGCCCTTCTACAGATGGATTCACGGACTCCCATAACTCACACCTCGACCCCCAAAGTGGTTTTACCGTAGAAGATGCCATGTCCTGTGCTTCTGTGCTAGATTCAAATCCTCAACCGATATTCTTTGGCACGAAATGTAGCACCGCTAAAGGGGACGAAGAGTTGTCGGTCGAAACAGTATTGACTGCACAGGCGGAGTTGCTCAACCAGGTTAACTAATAATGACCAAATATAAACTAATTGCCCTTGACATTGACGGCACACTCGCAAATTCTAGTGGAAACATTACAGCGCGTACAAAGGAAGTTGTGCATCGTGTCGCCCAAACAGGGGCAACCATCGTCGTGGCAACCGGACGGCGTTTCATCACAGCAAAACCGAGGGTTTTACAACTTGATTTCCCAGAGGTATTATTGGCGGCACATAACGGTGCAATCCTCAAGCGTCTCAACGGCGAGCTCCTCCATCATCAATTGCTGCCCTACGCCCTTGCGAAAAAGGTCGTACAGATCGCGAAGGAACTGAAGCTCCGTCCAGTTGCTTTTGAAGGTACACAAGATTCAGCAAACCTCTTTGTTGAGAACTACGGCGATCAACTTGATGACTGGGAGCGTGAATATCTTTGGGAGAATAAAGCCCACCTGAAATGGGTCAATGATCTCGCAACCGAGCTGCCGGGCGACGTGATCGAAATCATCTGCGTCGTTCCTGCCGATAAGGCGCATAAGATCGCTGCAACTTTTCAGAGCCGCTTAAATGGACAGATCAAACCAATCCTTGTAATTATCAATAACGGACAGCTCGCTTTTCTCGGCCTCTCACACGCAAACGTTGGTAAAGATTTACCGCTACGCTACCTTGCCAAACGAATGGGGATACACCCATCGGAAATCCTCGCAATAGGCGACAACTATAATGATCTGGATATGTTGCAATTCGCGGGAACAGCCGTGGTCATGGAGAATGCAGACGAAGCCCTTAAACAACAGGGATTCTACGTGACTTCCTCAAATGATGCGGACGGCGTCGCAGCGGCTTTGGAACGGTTCGTGTTGTCGGGAGACGCTGCTTGACGGAAACCCTCCATCTGCCCAAAGGTTCAACTGCAAGTTGAGGTTTTTACATGACAAATCCTCCAAACGTCCTGCTGATTATGTCAGACCAGCATAGCCCACACTTCCTTGGGTGTGCCAGAGATGAATTCGTGCGAACCCCAACGCTTGACCAATTGGCAGCACAAGGTGTTCGCTTCGCCAACAATCATTGTGCCAATCCCCTTTGTGTGCCTTCGCGGATGACATTCTTGACGAGCCGGCATAGCTCGGATATCCGTGTCTGGACCAATCGTTGCCGCCTCCAATCCGACATACCCACTTTCGCTCATCACCTTGTCAATGCTGGATACGAAACGATTTTGTGTGGACGTATGCACTTTAACGGTCCCGACCAGCGACACGGTTTTGAACGCCGGATTATCGGGGATATCAGTCCACAATTGGGGCACATTCCCTCTTACACCGCCGGTCAAACAGCCGCCGGCGTCAAAGTTGCGGGTCCCGGACGTACTGCCTACACTCGCTATGATGAGGATGTCACGCAGGTTGCCTGCCAATTTCTCGAATCGTTGGACCAAAACCCAAGAGATCGTCCCTTCTTTATGACGGTTGGATATGTGCTGCCGCATTGCCCATTCATTGCACCGAAGCGGCTTTTCGACGAATATCTTGAGAAAATTGATGTGCCACAGCTACCTCAAGGCTATCACGACTCGCTTCATCCATTCATGAAATCGTGGCGGGAACACCGCCAAGTAGATGAACTGACAGATGAGCAGGTGCGAATCGCCCGCGCGGCATACTACGGTCTGGTAACATTCATGGATGAACAGATTGGAAAGATGCTATCCACGCTAGCAGACACCCATTTTGGCGATAACACGCTGATTATCTACACCTCCGATCATGGCGAGATGGCAGGAGAGCATCGGATGTGGTGGAAGTCGAGTTTTTATCAAGACTCCGTAGGTGTACCACTCATCTTTTCGTTGCCCGGGCAATTTGCCGAAGGTCGGACAGTTTCTGATGTTACTAGTCTGCTTGATATCGGACCAACACTCGTTGACCTCGCAGGTGGAGAACCGATGTTCGGGGTGCGTGGGCGCAGCCTAAAAGGATTTTTGGATGACGATGGAAAAGTTTCCAACTGGCACAATACAGCGTTTGCAGAGTTGGGCGGTCTCCAGAACGATCCCCCTGCTCGGATGATTCGTCGCGGACAGTGGAAACTGAACTACTATCATGGGCACGATCGTCCGCAACTGTTCAATCTCGAAACCGATCCCGGTGAGTGGAACGACCTTGCGGCTGACCCCACTTATTCAACGATTCAAGATGAACTGCTTGCCGAAGTCAGAGCGGACTGGTCCGGCGAAACAGTGCTCCACACGCTCGAAACGACTCAGAATGATTACAAGGTTCTTGAGGAGTTTAGTAGGAACACCCACATTTCCACGGGGGATGCACCCGATCTTTGGACGGCTCCCGATGGCTGTAACGTCTTTCCTGAAGTTTAGCTCACAAGCCTTTATAGTACTGCAAACCGGGTCGAAGTTAAGAAACCGATTACTAGGAGAACACCGATGCCACACTTTGTCGAACTCCAACCGCAGCATTTGGATGAATTGGCTGCCTTTTGCAACAGAAACTTTGAATTGCATTCGGGTCAGTTTGAAAAAGAGATTTTGCAAAAGCGGATTTTCGACGACCCCGATCATTCGCCTGACCACGGCTTTCTCCTGCGCGACAATGGAAAAACAATCGGTTTTATGATCGGTGTATTACGTGGGAATGAGGCGTGGTTGAAACTCTTCGCTGTGGATCGGGAACATCGCAGATCAGGGGTTGGGAGCATGATGTTAGCAGAGATAGAAGCTCTCTTTCAATCAGACGGTGCAGAGCGTGTGCGTATCCTGAATTCATCGCCGTACTATTTCACGCCGGGTCTAGATCCACGCTACACGGAGGCTCTGTGTTTTCTCCAATCGCACGGCTATACCCCTGAGCGTTACGTCCATAATATGGAGGTCGACCTTACAGCAGGTGATTTTGACACCGCACAGGCAGAGTCGAAACTTGCGAAGGAAGGCATTCAGATAAGACGTCTGAAGCGCGGGGAGGAACAGACATTTTACGAGTGGATGTTGGGAACTTGGAGTCAGAACTGGACAACGGAATCGTGCAATTCGTTGAGAAATACGCCGGTAACGACCTTTATTGCCCTTGATTTAGATGGGAACATCTGTGGTTTTGCTACCTATGATGTAACGATGTTTCGAGGTGGGTTCGGACCCACAGGTGTAAATGAATCGCTGCGAGGTTTGGGAATCGGGAAAATCCTCTTTCTCCGTTGCCTGCAAGATATGAAACTCCGTGGCTACCCACGTTGTGAGATCGGGTGGGTTGGCCCCATATCGTTTTATGCACACACCGCAGGCGCAAGGATTTGCGCGACCTTTATGCAGGGAAGTAAGGTGTTGTAGGAAGCAATTACTGAGAGATGTTGGAATACTGCCAAGATAGCCTAAGTTGCTAGCAGTAGGCATATCGCTTTGAATCCCAATCCGAAGCTCCCCATACCGTAACTACCCCTCTCGTAGCCACAGATTTCCTAATCTGTGATCAGGGCGTGGGGCCTGCATCAATGTAACCTGTTCGTAGTAGCGCAATTCATTGCGCGTTACTTCTTGCCCAATTCCGCGTAGAAAGTGGGGAATTTTCCCATTTTCACTGACATGTGAACACGGTTAAATCCGTAGGGATTGATGCTCTCCCTATAAGTAGCAACTTACGTTAAGATAAGAAAAGAGTCGCAGCTCGAAGCCGGTCGATTGTTATCTTCAGAATCCCCATGCCTTTAATTTCTTCGCGACGCAGATGACGTCCGATCGCCGCCAGCGTGATTTTTTGAAGTTTTTTCTAAAGCAGGGGTTAGCTATAGAAAATTAAGACAAAAAGGAAACATTGAATTGAACGTTCTAGGTTTGTTACAAACTTCACCGGTCAACTTATCTATTGTGCGAGCTGCACATGTCTATTGGCAAAATGCATGTCGACGAGGTGGATACCAACGTATCGCTTGTCGTCCGGTTGCTCATCACACAATTTCCGCAGTGGGCGAATCTTCCCATTGAGCCGGTCCATTCCGCCGGCACAGGCAACGCGCTATATCGGCTTGGCGATGACATGGTCGTGCGACTACCCCGCATCCCTTGGGCTGTCGAGCAAGTGGATAAGGAGCAGAAATGGCTTCCTAGACTTGCTCCGCTCTTACCGCTCAACATCCCAGTTCCACTTGCGAAGGGGAAACCTAGCGAAGACTACCCGTGGGATTGGTCAGTCTATCGGTGGCTCGAAGGTGAGGACGCGACCGCCGTGCCCATCACGGATCCATGCCAGGCGGCGACCGATCTGGCTCAATTCATAACCGCCCTGCAGCAGATTGAAGCTACCGGGGGACCGCCGCCGGGGCGACACAACTTTTACCGCGGTGTACCACTCGCAATGCGAGACCAGCAGACTCGCGCCGCAATCGCAGCCCTGCATGATGTGCTCGATGCTGACGAAGTGACGGAAGTGTGGGATGCAGCCATTGAGGCGCCAGCGTGGAACGGGGCACCCGTCTGGCTGCATGGAGACCTGCACTCTGGAAACCTGATTGTCCAACAGGGTAGGCTTAGTGCCGTTATCGATTTCGGGGGGCTGGGCGTGGGCGATCCAGCATGTGACGTGATGGCTGCATGGCTATTCCTGTCTGCCGAAAACAGGGCGGTATTCCGCGCAATGCTACAGGTTGATGACGCAACCTGGGCGCGAGGTCGTGGCTGGGCGCTCTCTTTCGGGCTGATTGCCCTCCCTTACTATCAAACTACCAACCCTGTACTTGCCGAAACAGCTCGACGTGCAATCAATGAAGCCCTCGCCGATCATAAGGATGGCGTATTCTGTGACTCTCAATAAGGCGGAATTGTTGTTCCTGTCTTTGGGTCAATCTTTCGATTCATACACTTTCGCTTCAACGCTTTGCGCGGTTGATTCAACTGTTGATATGCCTTGGGTTGTCGTTTCACCACCCTTGGCTCCACTCGATTTGGGTGTACAGGAAGATTTTCCAAAGCGCGGTAAAGGCGATGATGAAACTAAATGGGAAAGATGTTGAATGGTGGGTTTGAACGAAAGGGATATGGGTAAAACATCTTGCTGCTCGCTTGCCTCACACTGAAGCCTCCGTATCAAATTGTGTGCTAACAGGTAGACATGGAATTCCTTGTGTGCCATCTCCGCCGTCTTGGAAGGCAAGAATCAATCAGACGGGCATTTTGGCTACAATAATCTGCTTAACTTAGCACCATTCGGGGGATGGTTGGGCTTGCAGCCGTCCAGTACACAATTGGGTCCTGCTTAAAAATCACAAGTTATCACCTACATCAGTGTAATCTGCTCAAGTGCTTCAATCATCCTTTGAAACGCCTCTGCCAACCGATCTACCTGATTTGACGCTTCTGCTTCATCGTTCGTTTCGAGAGCATCTTGGATTCCCGGAAAAACAGCTGCGGCATATCCACTGTGAAGTCCGGGGGCATAGGCCAAATGTTTAAACCACGGACGTAACGGCAATCCTGATTCCGAGAGTAATATTTGTTCTAAGCCTTGTAATTTGCCATTAATCTTTGCAGTTTCGGTTAACTCGCCACTTTCGAGTCGAATGGCGAGGTTGCGGTGGAAATCTACTGCAATTCTTTCCCACTCCCTGAGCAATGTCCGTAGTCGTTCGGGTCTGTTCTTTGTAATGGTGCTATGTTTATTTTCGTTTTGCAGTGCTTTTAGATGGCTTAGGAGTTCATCTGCGTACGCTGCATAATCGAACGGCAGGATATCTGCACCCGCAAGGCGTAACGCTAGAATCCCCCAGATTTGCGTCATCGCTACATGATACTGAAACGTCGGATCGCCGAAATGCTCCATCCAGTAGAAGTTATCCTGCATGGCGTGATAGACACCGTAAGGCCCGTAGAATCCCATACTGATGGACGGAATCCCAAGATGCCCGATAAAGGGGGAATGGTCAGAGCCACTGCCGAGATTACCAACCCGCGGAACTTGATTCTCCTGATCCTGCCGCCATGTCTCATAAATTGTCTGATGAGTCTGTGGATCTATAACAGCTTGTGTGACCTCCCGCATCAGTGGCTTGAGTGAGGGCACAGCACTCGCATAAAACTTCTGCCCTGTTGTTGCAATATCGACATTCAAGTACGCAATTGCCTTCTGCTGAAGTTCAGTTTTCAGCTCTTCAGCCCACTCGGCTGAACCAAGAATGCCAAATTCCTCCGCGTCCCAACTTGCAAAGACAATGGTGCGTTTGGGGTGATACCCCTCCTTTGCGAGCTGTCCGAGACAGCGTGCAACCTCTAAGAGGCTGGCAGTGCCGCTACTCGGATCTGCAGCACCATAAATCCAAGCGTCGTGGTGGTTGCCAAGTATCACCCACTGGTCAGGATTTTCCACCCCTCTTAATTTAGCGATTACATTATAGATTGGGCGATTCTTATGCTCACTCCGGACTTTAAGGTGAACTTTTGCGGGACCGGGGCCAATATGGTAGGCAAAGGGTAGTCCTCCCTGCCACGCTTCAGGAACGTTTGGGCCTGCTAGCGCCTTGAGTAACGGTGCTGCATCTCGGTACGCCAACGGTGCGACCGGAATTTGTGGGAGATCTGTTGCCTCGGCAATTGGGATGCGATGTGCGTCTTTTGTTGATGCCCACCCCGGTGTCAACGGATCGCCGGCGTGTTGGAAAATATATTTCACTGTTCCTCGTTGAATCGCATCAGCTGAACGCCAAGGACCACGCGGGTACACATCCCCCTTCATATACCCATCGTCTGTCGGATCGGAATAGACAATCAAGCCGATGGCTCCCTTTTCTCCTGCAACCTTCGCTTTCACCCCTCGGTAGCTACCGCCATATCTTGCGATAGCGATTTTGCCCTCGACAGAAATTCCCATCTCTGCTAATTGCCGATAATCATCGGGCAACCCTCTGTTGACATAGATCAGATCGGCCGTTACATCACCGTCCGGCGAATATGCGTTATATCCTGCTACTATGTTCGTTTCATAGGAATCCTTATCCCATTCCCAGCTGTCCTCCTTTCCAACCGCGAGGTAATGGGTTGGCGCAGTCATCTCAACACGAACTTCGATTGGGTACGGTAGATAGACCTCGTATTCATAGATCTGCACCTCCAATCCATATTCCTGATACTTGTTGGAGAGATATTGAGCAATCTTGTAACTGTTCTCCGTTCCGGCAAGGTGCGGCTCTTCTGTTAGACGCCGTAACTCCTGCCGACATATTTCGGGAGAGGTGAGTTGCTTAAACGCCTTTTCATATTTTTTTTGTGCAATTGAATTTGGGAGGGTAAAACCACGAAGGTTAGATGACGTTTGTGCAAATACTGGAAAAGTGATGATGGTAAAATAGAATATAATGTAGAACTGTAACCCAATTTGACAGTTATCCTTTATTCGTTGAATCATTAATACACTACCTTTCTATAAATTGAGCAAGCAGCCTCTGATCGTTCAGAGAGCAAAATTTCATGCAATGATAGCATACCTTCCTTTGTTTGTCACTGGAATTTATGAAGACCATTGCAAATACACCAACGCTCCTGATAGGTTACAGCGAAAGCGGTTGACAATCAACTTGGGAGAATGCTATTCTAACTCAAGTTGCTAGGTTAGGTTGACATTTGATCGATTGAACTGAATTGCCCCTAACGCACTTGATACGACTTCGGATTTCTGTAGGTCAATTTTCTAAAACTGACATCAATTTCGTAAAAAGTGTTAGATTCTGTTAGATTTTGCTAGTTTTGCTAGGTGGTTGTGCATAACTTACAAATTGACCTCCTTCTGATGTACCTGGAACGGCTTCGGACTTCAGGCGGCTTCCCTGATCGTTTGCCGAATTGTCGCAAAATGTCAACACGCCGTGGATGTCGAAGACTCATGTCCCTGATGGATGAACCAATGAACAAACCAATCTTGCACTCCATATTTCCCATTTTCGTCCTTTACCTGAACCACTGGCTTGGTGCAATTTTAATCCTCTGTTTAATTGTCTCGTTTGGCTGCTCAGATGATCCGGAGGTTGATACGGAGACTATACAAAAAGGACAAACGGACGGGTGGGCAGCTTACAATAAGGGGGAGTTTTCCGCTGCACTTCTGCATTTTGAGCGTGTGATTGACCTGGATACTACCCTTGCGGACGCACACAACGGCTTGGGTTGGACCCATCTCAGCATTTCACACGATCCTGCAACAACTTCAACGATTCTTGCGAAGGCACAAAAGGCATTTGAAGGTGCTATCCGATCGGACACTTCTAATGCGGATGCGTGGATTGGGTTAGCCAACACCCTCTTTCTCCGCCGTGAGAGTGCTGCGGATTTTCAAACCGCACTTCGTGCCATCGATAACGCATTACAGGGAGATCACCGAACCCTCTTTCGACATGACTATCAGTCAACCGCAGATCTCTACGCGCTCAGAGCCGCTTGCTACTACTATCTCGGTCAAACAGATCTTGCCGAATCGACAATCCAAAGCGCTCTCCAAATAGAGCCATCAAACATCGCGGCGTTATCACTTCAACAGTTGATAAAACAGACAGATTTGTGAATCCTAAGTCTACATATCCATAGGAGAATTCAATATGCTACTAGAAGGCAAAAAAGCACTCATCACCGGCTCACGACGCGGGATTGGGCGAGGAATTGCCCTCGCGTTAGCACAAAACGGTTGTGACATTGGGCTTAACGATATTGAACACGATGAATCCGCAGATCGGACAATTGGGCTCATCGGCGAAACGGGGCGCGAATGCACCTTCACAGTTGCTGACATCAGTAACACTGATTCGGTGAATGCTTTATTCGATGAATTCCTCGCTGAACACGGTCGGATTGATATTTTGATAAATAATCCGTACTGGTCGGAAAATCTGCCGTTTCTGAAGATCACCGAAGAGATTTGGGATCGGACGATGGCTGTCAGTTTGAAGGGGTACTTCCTGTGCAGCCAGAGGGCCGCAAAGGAGATGATTAATCAAAAGTCAGGCGGGCGAATTGTTAGCATCTCCTCCATACATTCGGTGCGTGTCTGGGAAGAAGATACCGCCTACGGCGTTGCGAAGGCCGGTGTGATTCGTTTGATGATGAGTGCCGCACGCGATTTGGCGGGCACCGGCATCACGGCGAATGCGATTGCGCCGGGCTGGATCGATAGTCGTGAATTACCGCCAGATCGAGAAAATGAGCGAGCGCAACACGGCTACGGTGATAACGCACTGTCATCGATCCCGAGTCGTCGAATCGGCGTGCCAAACGACATCGCTCAGGCAGCTGTTTTTCTCTGTTCACCGATGGGAGATTATGTCAACGGTACTTGCCTAACAGTGGACGGTGGATTTCTCGCGCACGGCAACACTTAATGCGGAGAAATGATTTGCAGCTTCAACACATGAGGGAAGTGGTTCGCACTGCTCCGTTTCAATCATTGCATGTTCACGCTGACGTTGACTAGTGTCAGCGCACACCCAATTCAAGGAACGCTCATTTGAATAAAACGCACCTGTTTCTCTGCACCGTCCTTTTAATTCTGATTGCCTACCAGTTTGCTGCCGCGGATTCACCTAAAGTCAGTACCCCCCTGCCCTCTAGCTCTGTTGCCGTTAGCGACGATGCGCTCGCTACTTTTCTTAATCCCGCCGGTTTAGGTGCTGGGCAGCGAGGGTTTAACTTCTACTACCTGCGCGCCGCCGAAACTGATCTCGGGGTCGATGACGCACTTCTGATTGCCGCGGCGAAGGCAGGATTCGGTATGGAATTTGCCACCGGTAAAGATGGGGTCGACTTTAATCGATATACGCTCTCTAGCGGCAGCGGGATCGGACCTTCGATTTATTGGGGAACAGGTTATAGTTGGATTAATTCTGATGACGAGGCTTACGATAAACTCACATCGTGGTCGTTGGGATTGATGTTTCGTCGGCGATACCTTTCAACCGGTATCGTTGCACGGGACCTCAATCGTCCCCGTTTCCGTGGAGAGAGGTTGAGCAGAAACTACGACTTCGGGATAGCAATTCGACCTAGCACCTCCCGTATAACCTTTTCGATTGATGCCCGCAAAGTCGAGAAGGTTGAAGGGCTCGATTTCAACTTTGCCGTAGAGGTCCGTCCCTTTCGTTGGGCAACATTGCGCGGTAGCGTGAACGATGACAGCAGCTTTGACATCCGTTTTGGGATCAACTTCCGGCAGTTCGGATTCGGAATGTATAACCGTTTCGACGAAAACCAGCGATACCGGGAGGGTATAGGGTATATTTCCCTGTCTCAGGCGCTTCATACGACCCGACACATCCGGCGGAATGCCTTCTTAGACGTAGAAATGGGTGAAATCGAAAGAACCCTCGAAGTCGCCAAACGAGATCGGGAGGTTGCAGGAGCGTTAATCAAAATCGGTGGCAGCCGCTACGGTATCGGTCGTTTGCAGGAAATCCGTGATGCTATCTTGGATTTTAAGGCGAGTGGTAAGAAAGTCATTGGTTATATGACCAACTGCTCGACAGGCAATTATCTGCTCGCGTCGGCCTGTGATCGAGTTGTGCTACATCCGTCCGGCGAGGTGCGTTTGGTTGGGGTGCGTTCAGAGACTTCGTTCTACAAAGGAATACTCGACAAACTCGGCATCCAGGCGAATCTTGAACACATTGGCAAGTACAAATCAGCGTCGGATATCTTCACACGCGAGGAAATGTCAAACGCGCATCGTGAAGTGCAAAACGCAATCCTTGACGATCTCTACGATCAATTGACTCAATCAATTGCAGATAGACGGAGTTGGACCCGGGACGATGTGAAGAACCTGATTGATCAAGGACCATTCACGGCAAAACAGGCGCTAGCACACGGCATCGTAGATCAACTTGCCTATCGCGATGAACTTAAAGATATAGCCAAAGATCTTAGCGGGAAAGACTGCCGCTTAATCAAGGCACGTCAGTATCTAAGTATCGTTGAATATGGACATGAATGGGAAGTTCCTCTACCGAAGATTGCAGTTATCACAGCAGAAGGGATGATGCTGACGGGCGAGAGTTTTACAGATCCGTTCACGGGCACAAGAACGATGGGATCTGCCACAATTGCTCGCGCCATCCGAAATGTCCGTAAAGATTCGTCCGTCAAGGCAGTGGTGCTGCGCATCGACAGCGGTGGGGGATTGGTTGTCGCTGCCGACACAATCTGGCGTGAGTTGATGCGGCTTAAAGACGTTAAGCCGTTGGTTGTTTCGATGGGTGATGTCGCCGGATCTGGAGGATACTACATCGCTGCCCCGGCGGAGGTCATCGTTGCCGAGCCTGGTACTATCACCGGCTCGATTGGCGTCATCTCCGGTAAATATAGCCTAAAAGGGTTTTACGACAAGATCGGACTACACAAAGAAATCATCAAACGCGGAAAACACGCTGATTTTTACACGGACTACGGTGATTATTCAGAGGAGGAACGCGAGACTATTCGTGCCCAGATTCAAGAGATTTATGACGATTTTATCGGTAAAGTGGCAGAAGGACGCGGCATGACAAAGGAGGCGGTTGATCAAATTGGGCGGGGCCGAATCTGGACAGGTAAACAGGCGAAAGAGATTGGACTGGTCGACGAACTTGGTGGATTAGATCTTGCCCTTTCAATCGCTCGGAAAAAAGCGGGACTGGCGCGAAAAGAGGTGCAGCTTATTCGATTGCCGCGCCAAGGGGTCTGGGAGCAGTGGCTGGACGCCTTTCACATGGCACGGTTGGGGCCTTCCCTAACGAACTGGAAATTTCCCACACTTGCAGAGGAGATCATGGCGCACCGGACTTTTTTGGTAATGCCATATAATGTACAGGTCAATGATTGACGAAGGAGCAACTACGAACAGGAAAAAAATATCGATGAGAATTGTATGCGGATACGGCTGGATAGATTATAGTTTAATTCACTATAAGGAGAAAAAATACGAATGAAAGTTACAAACGTTCAAACGTTCCTTGTCCACCCCGGTGGCGGTAAAAACTGGCTGTTCGTTAAAGTGGAAACTGATGAGGGTATCCACGGTTGGGGCGAATGCTACACGCAAGCTGACCGTGACCGCGCCATCGAGATCCATGTGCATCAGCTAGGACGTTATCTCGTTGGGCGGAACCCTTTCAACATAAAACACTTTACCTTCATGGCGTATCACGATTTTGCGGGTAAGCGCGGATCAATGGAATTCTATTGCGCAATCAGCGGAATTGAGCACGCTTTATGGGACATCGCAGGGAAGGCACTGAACACACCCGTATATAACCTGTTGGGCGGTCCATGTCGGGACAAGATTCGGGTCTACGCCAACGGTTGGGGCGGTCGTACAATTGAGGAACGTGCTGAGCGTGCCGTGCAACTAGTCGAACAAGGATTTACTGCAATGAAGTTTGATCCGCTCCCCAATCCGTGGCGGACGCACATTAGCCGTGACGATGAGCGTGCAGCTGTCGCGTGTGTGCGGGCGGTGCGCGAAGCCGTCGGGCCCGATATAGATCTACTGGTCGAAATCCATCGCCGCCTCGCACCAATCCACGCTATCCGTCTTGCTAAAATGATGGAAGAATTTCAACCGTTTTGGTATGAGGAGCCTGTCTCCGCCCGAAATTTGGACGCCCTAGCTGAAGTCCGGAGCGCAATTAATTTGCCTGTTGTGACCGGCGAAGAACTCTACACAAAATCAGAGTTTCGCGAGGTTTTCGAGAAGAGTGCCGCAGACATCCTGAACCCAGATGTCTGCAATTGCGGTGGTATCCTTGAGCTCAAAGAGATCGCAGCGATGGCGGAGCCGTATTTCGTTATCATGTCGCCGCACAACTACAATAGCACAACGGTTGGATTGGCAGCAACGGTCCAGGTCTGTGCGGTGATGCCCAACTTCCTCATTACCGAATACTTCGTCAACTTCACTGAGCGCGGGAATGAGATGTCAATGCCCCCAATTAAAGTTGAAAACGGCTACATCCAACTGCCGACTGCGCCCGGGTTAGGGCTATCGCTTGACGAAGCAGCACTGGCAAAATATCCGTATCAAGAATTTCCCGCGCGACATCTGCGTCATTTTAACGAAGAAGGACCATAGGACAAGATGGAACACTTTCAATTGTTCCATCTCTTCTCAGATTTGATGGGGTGAACTGTCGAAAATTTGGCCCACTCCAGATTAAGAGGAAGGGGTTTGCAGAAGTTTTTCTTTCCACTTGACGGAGCGATGGAGGGTATGGTAAAGTTGAGGACGAGAAGGTTGGATTGAAAAACCAAAAGGGTGTGATCAGATGAAACAGAGCACGCGAGGAAAGCAAAAACTATCAAAAGCCCTTCTGTTCTCACTCATACTGCATATTGTTTTCATGGCGACGTTGAGTACCGTTCGGAGACAGTTGGAACAGACGAAGGACGAGTTATTCGTTCAGGTTGAAATTATCTCACAGCCTCGAAAACCGGTGCCCAGACCATTGAAACGACCGCTACGCGTCTTTCCAGCTTCCAATGTTTCAACACCCCAGTCAATTATCGCGAGCAATCCAGTGCTTACTCCGCCTCGTCCGCAAATCACTCCCTCCACATCGCGGAATGTTCCAGCTGAACAATCGTTTTCAATGTTGACCGAAGAATCCATTCCGTTGGCAGCGGCGCACGCTTCTGTCAACGACGCTTCCGTTGAACCCGCAAATAGAGGAGCTTCGCAGGGAACGGGAAAGTGGTCTGGCAACGGGTTGATGAACGACAACCGGATTGCTCGGACGCGATCTTCACTTGGTCTAGAAACCCAGACAATGCTCTCTGAAGTTAGTCCTTTGACGCAACCGGATGTGGCACTCGTCAAAATTGGTCGTCACCTCCTAAAAACGCGTGATGGCGATACGCTTGATATCGTCTTTCTTATTGATGCCAGCAAAAGTATGCGGAATGACATTGACGCAGTACGCAATCATCTGAACCAGATGACCGATCTCCTTAAAGCAGCAGAAATAGACTTCACTGTTGGATTAGTTGCGTTCCGAGATGGTACAAGTTTCTCCTTACTGGGCTGGGATTTTCAAGTCACACCCCAAACCACCTCGATTCAGGAGATAAGAAAGAAACTGGCTGCGATCCATTGCCGAGGTGGCGAGAAAGCGCTCGATGCACTCGTCCAAGCAGCAGCCGAAGTAAAATTTCGCAGAGGCGCAGAACGGCGATTCATCCTAGTCACAGATGAATATGTAAGCGGGTCATATTCACCGAAAAAAGTATTGAGAAAACTGAAATCTGAAGAAATCAGTGTCAACATTATCGGACGCGATGAACCTTTTCAAAAGCTGCTAGTACAGAGCACTGGAGGGCTCTGGATACCGATTTCTAGATTGAAAAAATAAAAGCGGAATGTATTAGCGAAAAGGAATATCAGCTTTCAGTTCAGCCGAGCAAAGACTTATGATCAGGCACTTGTATCTTAGTGAAAATTCCTGAAACGGAGAGAAAAATGGTGCAACAACTAATTGTAAACTACTTCTTGCCCCCATCGATCCAATTTGGTGCTGGGGCAGTAAAAAACTTAGGGGAACATGTCCGTCTTTTCGGCGGGAAAAAACCGCTCATCGTCACGGACGAAGGGGTAACAAACGCTGGCATTGTTTCGAAAACCGTTGAACCGTTGAAGCGTGCGCAGATCGATTGTGCGATTTTCGACGCAGTTCAACCGAACCCGACAGACCTCAGCGTTTTTGAAGGGCTAGCGGCTTATCGCGCCGAAGGCTGCGATTTGGTGATTGCTGTCGGCGGTGGGAGCGTCATGGATGCCGCCAAAGCAATTCGTATTCTTACGACCCACGAACTACCGTTAGAAAATTATTACGTTGATGCGGGTGGGATTGATCGGATTACCAGTAATCTTCCAGCGCTCATCTGCATACCGACGACAGCGGGGACCGGCAGCGAGGTCTCACAGGGATCTATCATCACTGATACATCGGGGCGCACAACTGAGGGAAATCGAAAACGGGCGATTAGCACGCCGTACAATATGGCATCTCTTGCGTTACTCGATCCGGAATTGACGGTGGGCATGCCTCCCGGTTTAACGGCAGCGACAGGCATGGATGCTGTAACGCACGGCGTTGAGGCTTACGTCGCAACGCGATATCACCCGATTGCAGAGGGTGTTGCACTACAAGCTTTGAAGATACTCGGCAAAAACATCCGCCAAGCTTACCACCACGGCGATGATATTGAGGCACGAGGTGAAATGCTTATCGCCTCCGCAATGGCAGCGTTCTCGTTTCAAAAGGGACTAGGGGCTGTGCATTCGCTCGCACATCAGCTTTCAACAGAAGCCAATATTCCTCACGGGATTGCCAACGCAATCCTGCTGCCGGAGGTAATGATATTCAACTTGTCTCATGCCATTGATGGTTACGCAGAAATCGCCGAAGCGTTGGGGATTGACACATCAGGCATGTCGAAGGCGGACGCCGCCGATGCCGCTATTACTGAAATTCAATCACTGAATGAGGAATTTTCGATACCGAAGGGGTTGGGTGTCGCAGGTTTGAAGCGGGAGCGTATTCCAAAAATCGCGAAGGATGCCATGTTAGACCACTGCTATAAATTCAACCCGCGTCCTTGCACCGAAGCGGATATGCACAATTTGTTCGAGGCGGCATTTTAGCGGATCGGCTTCGCCCCGTGCTGTCAATTCCAAAAACTTCTATCCAAACTCCGATACTGAATCGCCTCTGAAACGTGCTCTGCTGCGATGGCTTCGCTTTCCACAAGATCAGCGATTGTCCGCGCAACTTTCAAAATACGGTCATAAGCGCGAGCACTCAAACCCAACTGTGTGATGGCAACGCGCAGCAATTCCTGTGCGGCATCTTCAACTTTGCAGAACTCGCGCAGGTGGCGGGATTCCATATTGGCATTGCAGTAGATTTGTGCCTGCGTGAAACGTCTCTGCTGGATGTGACGCGCTTGTTGGACCCGTTCACGAATGCTCGTCGAAGGCTCACCTGCAAATTCACTAGCTAAATCGTTGTAATTGACGGCGGGAACCTCCACCTGCAAATCAATCCGGTCTAGCAACGGTCCCGAAATGCGAGAAATGTAACTTTGGATTTGCCTCGGTGAACATCGACAATCGCGACTAGGATCGCCAAAAAAACCGCATGGACACGGATTCATCGCTGCGACAAGCATGAAATTGGCGGGATAAGTGTAAGACGCAGCGGCGCGGGCAATTGCCACCTGGCCGTCCTCAAGCGGTTGACGCATCACTTCTAGCACGTTCTTGCGGAATTCGGGTAATTCGTCCAGAAACAGGACGCCGTGATGGGAGAGACTCACTTCGCCAGGGCGGGGAAACTTGCCACCGCCGATCAGTCCGGCATCGGAGATTGTGTGATGGGGAGATCGGTAAGGGCGTGTTGCAATCAATGGTACATCATTCCCTAGCAGCCCCATAATACTGTGGATCTTCGTCGTTTCAAGCGCTTCCTCCAGTGTCATATCTGGCAGAATAGTCGGGATGCGTTTGGCAATCATAGTCTTACCGGAGCCAGGGGGACCAATCATGATAAGATTATGCCCACCCGCAGCGGCAACTTCAATAGCTCGCTTGACATGCTCTTGTCCCTTCACGTCCACAAAATCAACAGGGTACTCTGAATGTTGGCCAAATGCTTCCCGAATATCGTATTGGAAAGGAGGGATGGTTTCCTTTCCGTTCAAGTGTTCGACTGCCTCGTGTAAGGACTCCACCGGATAGACCGCCAAACTATCAATCACGGCCGCTTCCTTCGCATTTGCCTTTGGTAGAATGATACCCGTGAGTTGCTGCTCCTTTGCAATGGCTGCCATCGGTAAGCATCCATGCACCGACCGAACACTCCCGTCCAATGCTAGTTCTCCCAAAATCAACAGTTTATCAAAATTATCAGTCTGAATCTGCCCAGTCGCTGCCATCAAACCTATCGCAATGGGCAAATCAAATGCAGAACCCTCTTTCCGCACATCGGCAGGGGCGAGATTCACCGTGATTCGGCTGGTGGGAAAGTAGAACCCCGAATTTTTAATTGCAGCAGTGACACGCTCTCGACTCTCTTTGACCGCATTGTCTGGCAGACCCACCGTCGCAAAGGCAGGCAATCCGTCGGAGATATCCAACTCCACCTCAACGATATAGGCATCAATTCCCATGACAGCACTGCTCAAAACTCTGGCAAGCATATCCAATAATCTCCTAATTCCTGTGCCAACGATTTCTGTCTTAGTTCCAGTGCTGGCATTTTTCGTTCTTCCTTAGTTCACGACAGGTATTTTCGCGGACATTTGGCAACCATAGTAAATTTCGGATCTACCATGTTGCCAAGCCGCATTTGTCCAACCTGTCCGAGGAAATGATAGGCTTTCATCCGATCGAATCCGTAATCTGCTACCATCCAATCTATCAGTTCCACCCAAGCGATACGCGCTGCTGCATCTAACGGTCTAGCACTGCCAGCGACCATGATAAAATCGTCGTTCACAATACGGGGCCACTCAATCGAATAGTCCTTCTTCAGATCAAGGGTCACGGTCACTTTTGCTGAAATTTCGAGCGCGACGCCGGTGAGCTCTCCATCTCCTTGGCTGGCGTGTGCATCGCCGGTGAAAAAGTGGGCACCCTCCACCAACACCGGAAACCAAACCTCGTTCCCCGGACAGGTATCGACGCAGTCCATATTTCCGCCGTAATAATCGGGTGTCAGCGCATTAACAGCTTCAATCTCCGGTGCGACACCCATCGTGCCCATAAAAGGTTCATAGGGAATCACCCGCTTTTCATCGAAGCGGATGCCCTCCTCCTCAAGGGGCAGGAAAAGCCACTGTTCCTCTAGGGCATCCTGAAGCATCGGATCCAACCGTGTGGAGGTCAGCCCCCCAAAGTACGGTATCGTTCCCGTAACCGCATGGTCCCGCGTAGGCTCGATCGCGTGGATTTTGACAACAAGCGTATCCCCCGGTTCAGCGCCTTCAACAAGAATTGGACCCGTCTGCGGATTTAAGAAAGGATAGGTACAAACGTCCGCAAAATGTTCTACTTCGGGCGTTAGCTTATTTTCAAAGGCGTCTACCGTATGGATGCAGACCATTTCACCGGGAGTCACCTTTGCAATGGGTGGATGAAAAGGGGAGTAGGTATAACAGTACGGTCCGGTTTGTTGAATCTCACGAACGGTCATCAAAAATCTTCGCAGAGGAAACTGCGCTCCTTTTTTGTGGTAATACAGATGAGAACGTGGTGTAGCACATCTTGTCCTTAGAGCCTGTTCAAAAAGTCATTTTGGGTGAAGCTATTTACCATGAAACCGAGTTTTTTCTTGAAAATTCGGTTTCTTCCGTAATGCACTATTCAACGGCATATTCTCACTATAATTTAGGAGACCGTGTCAGGTCAATGGTAAGGGCTTGGTTTCGTAGGGGCGAGGTCCCCGCGCCCAACGGGTTCGCAGACCCAACTCCTGCCCTGCGATACGGCTCGCTGTGGATTGACAAATCCACAGCACCGTGGGATCATTCCTTGCTTTAACAGGTTCTAAGACTTAGTTCTGATAAAGATATTGGGGTTCAAGCATATTCCAGATACGCCCGCTTGATGTGTTCCAAAACCTCTTTCTGATCGCTCTCCCACAAGCGGTTCGAGAAAATCTCAACTTCATGGAAACCGTCAAATCCAGCTGCTTCAACCCAAGAACGAATCTCCCGGCCCCTAATGACTCCCTCCCCCATTAATCCTCGGTCATTGAGCATATCTTCCATGTCCAGCTTCCAGTCGCAAATGTGGAAGGCAAACAGATTTCCGTTCTTTCCACAACGTTTGCATTCATCCTCCAAGTCTGGATCCCACCAGAGATGAAAGACATCCACCGCAACGCCGATGTAGGGCGAATCAAATCTCTCAGCAAATTCATTGGCGGTCTTCATGGTGCAGATGGCAGACCGCGAATCGGCATACATGGGGTGGAGGGGTTCAATTGCCAGTTTCACGCCGGTCTGTTCGGCGTAAGGGAGGAGGGTTGCCAAACCGGTTTGGATTTGACAGAGCGATCTCTGAATTGATTGACCGGGCACCGCGCCACAGACCAAAACAACCATTGGTGCCCCTAACGCTTTAGCCTCATCAATTGCCCGTCGGTTATCGTCAAGAGATGCTTGAATTTCAGTTTCCGTCTTACCGGTGAAAAATCCGCCGCGAACAAGAGAGACAATCTCCATTCCGGCAGCCCGAATCTGCTCGCCAATTTTTGCCGCATCCCGATTCTCCAAAAGGTCGCGCCAGACGGAGACCGCTTGTACCCCGGCTTTCGGATAGTTTTCGATGATTTCTTCAATCGACCACGGCTTGGTTGTTACGGTGTGAACACAAAGGCGATCGAGATTCTCTAGTTTTTCAGAACACACCCTACTATCCCCCGGTAGGCTTATCCTAAAGCATTACGCCGCTTCAGCTTCAATCCTGTAGATGAGTGCTTTGAGATTCGCGTAATTGATGCGCATTGCTTCTTCAGCGGAGTCACTGGGCGTTTTGAAATGTGTTGCGACTGACAATACTGCATCACAGCGGTGGTTGCGCAGGTTGCGTAGCACTGTCAGGTAATCAACATCGCCTTCACCGATAGGACAGTACTCGAAATTGAGATGCAGTCCATCAATTACACGTAGGTCTTTCAAATGGAGGCCGTGCAAGTAGGGACGCACATTGTCGAAGCCAGCGGTTGCCGCATCTGACTCGCCACAGTTCGTGTTATCTGCGGGACCCCACATGACTTTAATCCGCTTTGAACCGACAGCTTCGGCGACGCGGCGGAAGTTGCCAGTCGTATTGGTGTAGTTCCAAGGCATCATGCTGAAAGCGACATCGACATTGTGTTGCTCTGCTTCCTCTGCGACCATTGAGAATGCCTTTACTAGCTTCTCCATGTCAATATCGGCAATGACGCCGCCCCGCGTCCGCCAGCGCATAGGCCAAGTCGGCTTACCTGCGCTGTACTCACCGGGCCAAGCGAATGTGAAGATATTCACTGCACCTATCCCCAAGCGGACTGCGACCTGCAAGGAACGCTTGAAGCTATCAAACTCCTTCCGAAATGCTGGATCCATTTCCATTGTATCCAGATCCAAATCAGTTAGATGAATCTGCTTGAACGGGTTACTTGCACCTATCAGGAAAACCTCTAGACCGTGTCGCGCAACGCGCTCTCCCATGCGGTCTACCTCGGCATCACTCATCTCAGAGATTGGCGGCTCATCGGGTAGACTATTGAACCACACATACTCTGCACCAATATCTTTTGCCTGTGCCAATGCGTCATCGAAGGGTAGACGCAATTCAGGGAGGTACATACCAAGTTTGAAGCGATAGTCAGTCATTTTTCATGCCCTAATTAGAAGAACGTTCACCGGTTGACACTTCTTCGCCAATTCCCGGATCCGCTGATTAAAAAAGCAGGAGAGAGACACGCCACTTCCTTCTCCCTTCTGTAGTGCTATAGACCATCAAACGCCGGTCTTGTAAACCGAATCGGGTACTCGATTCATTGAGAGTTCGGATGCAGCGTCGTGCCTGGCCAAGCCGTGTGAGTTCCGTTGACATCAACGGTAATCCCGTCCGGATCTTCCACCTTGAACGCAGGTTCTTGGAGATTATCAGGGTCCAACGGCTCTTTACCGCCCAGGCCATCAGAGAAAATTTCGTATCCCATCTCCCGTAGCCGTTTCGCCGCTGCTGCGACATCAGGCACGCCGACGCCGATATGCAGGTAATCGAGCATTCCACCTAAATGTGCCGGACGCTCATCACCTTGGTGTTGGAATACGGCGAAGTTATGATAGCCGTCCGTAAGATCGTAACGATTTTCGCGCTGCCCAGCGACCTTCAATCCCAGACCGTCGCGCCAGAAACGAATCGAACGCTCAAGATTGGAAGCGCGCACTCCTACATGAAGTAAGGTACTCATAAACAAATCCTCCTTTTCTTGCAAGGCTTTCCCAGTGAGTTGAGTTTTCCACCTGCTCCGCCACATCAGGCATCAGGGAAATTTTTTTCTAGATGTGCCTCAACGCTGTCAATTGTATTATAAAGCATCTCTGGAGAGGAAACCAGCCAAAAAACGACAAACTATAGGGCAATTGCATGTAATTAGTGTATATGACTTTGACATACCATAATGGCAATGTACCCGTAGCCACAGGTTTCCTAACCTGTGATCGGATCGGGGTTTCGCTGCGATCAATCTGTGCCACGACAGAGGCAAACCCAAGGTTCTGATTTTTCAATTGCTTAATTTCTATAACAGGTACAATTCCCCTACGACAAACTACGAATCACGTCTGACTCAACGCTCAACCTTTACGTGCCCCAATACAGCCTAATACTGACGCTCCAGCCTACCAACAGGGACCTCAATAACTGTTAGCGTGTCAGCCTCTATTGCCTCGCGTAACACCGATTCTAGTTGTCCGGCGTCATGCGCTCTGACACCTCGCACACCATACGCTTCAGCCAACTTGACGAAGTCTGGATTATACAGTTCCGTTCCTAACACATGGCCATCGAACTGTTCGACTTGAGCGCGAAGGACGTTGCCGTAAGCGTTGTCGTTGAACACAATCACCACTACATTGATGCCGTACTGAACGGCGGTCGCTAACTCCTGGGAGTTGTAGAGAAAACCACCATCACCGGAGACGACTGCTACCGCCTTATCCGGTTTCGCCACCTTCGCGCCAAGTGCCACTGGCAACGCAACGCCGAGGTTGCCCGCAGAAATAAGATAACTCCTCGGCTCATACACTGGGTAGTAATTACGGCTGTAATATCCAATCTGGTTCATGCCTTGAACGAAGATACCGTCGTCAGGAATCGCTGCCCGAATTGCCTGTATGAACCCCCATTGCGGCTGGAGCTGAATCTTTGGGTTGAACCGCTCGGCATTGATCGCGCGTACCTCTTCTCCACAGCCGGAACGGACTGGTGCCGTCGTTGAGACGATACGATAAATCGCTTCCAAACAGCAGCGTGCGTCCCCCAAAATACCGACGCAGTTATGGGCTGTACGCTCTATTTCCGCCTCATCTATGTCAATCCGGATAATCTGCTGCTTATCATCATCTGCACCTAAGTTCGCTGTCGTTCCTACAGCGAGGATGACATCCCGTTGTGCAAGCCATTTTCGGAGGGGGTCAAAGCGGAGTTCACCCATGCCGAGCGAAAGTGGGTGATGATCAGATATTGCGCCTTTGCCCTCGCGACCGGTCACCACCGGTGCCTGAAGATGCTCTGCCAGTGCTTGGAGTACCTGTGAAGCTCCCGAGCGCTGAACGCCGGCCCCTGCCCAGATAGCCGGACGTTGCGCTTCTGCTAGGAAGTGTGCCGCCTCTGCAATGAGCTCCGGATCACCAGCAGGCGGGTCATACAATTCCGGCTCAAGCAGTTTGACCTCCTCCTCTGCTGCCAGCACTTCATGCGGAACCTCAATGTAGACGGGACGCGGACGACCAGTTTTCAACCGGCGGAACGCTTCATGCACGACCGCCGGAACGTCAGCAGGGCTCGCCGCTCGTGCTGCCCACTTGGTAATCTGTCGTATTGAAGCTATTTCATCGCTACTGCTTTGGTCATGTCTGCCTGTTACCACCAGTATTGGCGAAGACACGGCGTGAGCGGTGGCGATGCCAGTCGAGGCATTGAACACACCCGCTCCCGGAATTACCAATGCCGTTGCGATGTTTCCACTGACACGGGCATATCCATCCGCCATGTGGGTGGTTGCTTGTTCGTGCCGGGTAGCGAAGTAGCGAATCTCCGGTTCCTCGTAAATGCCATCGATTGCTTCATATTGTCCTGCCCCAGGCAATCCGAACACAACCCTTACCCCTTCGCTGTATAGCGATTTTGCCAGTGCCTGACCTCCGGTCATCTTGGTCATCATCTTTTTCTCTCCTATAGATTCCTGCGAGAACTAGGTAGATACGCTATCTGTGGTGCACATACGGCAAGTATAATTCTCAATGGGGAATCTCGGAAACTCTATCATATATTGTATTAGTTGTCAAAGCCAATTCATTCATATTTTTTCTTGTGGACAGTCGACAGGTGTGGTGATATAATTGTCACCGTACGAACTATTAATTGGATAATTTTCATAGCCTATAGCGAAGAAGTAAATGGGTAGATGACTTAGAAACTTCTGACAAGATTTACCGTTAAATGTTAGTAGACATTATCTTTTCTTGTTGGATCTCTTGTGCCCAATTGTTTGTTTGCATATTTCTATTTTGCTCCATTTCAACTTGCAAAATGTCGAGGTGTATGCTACCATTTTCACGCTGTTGCCGCTGCCCCCATTTAACTAGTTTTGCAAAAGAGAAATGATTGATTCAGACGTTGATTGAAAGGAGAAAATCATGGACGCGCAAACCCTATCTTTACCGATTAACATACTGAACCTCAATCAACCCTGCACTGTGGAAATGGGCACACCTATTTCAGAGGTTATCAACTTAATGCAGAAAGGGCGATTTGGGTGTGTGTTAGTTACTGATGCACAGGAGCGGCTCGCGGGTATCATCACGGAACGGGATTTGCTCGTTCATATCGCTGAGGTAAGGGCAAATCCTGACACGGTTCGGGTGGAGGATATCATGACTCCATCGCCGGAATCATTGCGACCCAGTGATTCGATGGCATTTGCCTTAAACCTCATGCACCTGGGGCACTTCCGTCATATTCCATTGCTCGTTGGGGAATCCGATGAAGGTGAAGGTGTATACCCCGCTAGTGTTGTATCAAGTAAGGATATTGCGAACTATGTCGCTGAGTTTTTGGAGAGAGGTAAGGAGGAATGAACTGTGCTTTACCAAGAAATTGTTGAAGAAGAAATGGCTATCATGGAGGAGGAAACCCCCGATGAGCCAGCAAAAACCTTAAGTCCTCACGAAATTCATGTACCGCTTCACTCTTTAATGCATCCTCCTGTCACAGTTGACAGTGGTGCAAGTGCACAAGAGGCAATCGATCAAATGCTCGACAATAAGGTCGGTGCAATCCTCATTGTATCTGATGGAGTTCTCAAAGGCATTTTCGGTGAGCGAGATGTGCTGCTGAAAATTCTAAACAAGCCGGTGGGCGATTTAACGCAAATCCCTATTGAACAGTTTATGAAAGCCGACCCACAAACCGCCCACGTAGAAGATTCCCTCGACGCGGCAATACTGTATATGGCGGAGGGAGGCTACCGCCATATACCCATCGTAAATGAACAAAATCAGCCGGTTGGAATGGTGTCAATTCGCAATATTATCTCTTATCTTGTCGAACATTTTCCACAGGAAGTGTTAACCCTGCCGCCGAAACCGACTAATGAAGTGATGAAAGCCCGTGAAGGAGCGTGAGACCTGATTTTGTGAGGACTGGTATAAAAAGAAAGAAGGATAGATGGATGAAAAAACAGAGACAATCGATAGAGGAGGCGACGATTATGTTTGCGAGCGATTCCGGCGATGGTTCGCAGACAATTGGAACGCAAATGACTGAGGCTTCCGCAATCGCAGGAAATGATGTTGCGACGCTGCCAGATTATCCTGCGGAGATTCGTGCCCCTGCCGGCTCCTTGGCTGGGATCTCAGGATTTCAACTCCGTTTTTCCAGTCTGACGATTCACACACCCGGTGATATCTGCGATGTTCTCGTAGCGATGAATCCGGCGGCATTAAAAGTCAATATTGATAAACTCAAACCGAACGGAATTCTTATTGTCAACATAGATAATTTTGCCCCACGCAACCTCAGACTAGCCGGATATAGTAGTAATCCCCTTGAAGACGGTTCGTTGACGAAGTTTCAAATCATCCCGGTCGAACTGACCCGTCTTACGAGAGAAGCGTTGAAAGAAACCGGACTCACGGCACGCGAGATCGATCGGTGCAAGAACTTCTACGCGCTTGGGATGGTGTGCTGGATGTATAACCGCCCGATGGGCTATGCGTTTCAATGGCTCAAAGAAAAATTTGCCACAAAGCCTCAATATATCGAGGCTAATACCCTTGCCTTGAAGGCTGGCAATATCTATTGCGAAGCCACGGAGCAGTTTGCAACCTCCTATGAAGTCAAGCCAGCCAAGTTTGCACCGGGTAAATATCGCAATATTGAGGGGAATATGGCAACCGCACTAGGATTGGTTGCTGCCTCTCAAAAGTCTGGATTACAATTGGTTTACGGTAGTTATCCGATTACGCCCGCAAGCACAATCCTCCACGAATTGGCAAGATATAGGAACTTCGGGGTCAAAACTTTGCAGATGGAGGACGAAATCGCAGCGGTGGGCGTTGCAATTGGCGCATCATTTAGTGGAGCATTAGGTGTCACTGGAAGTAGTGGCCCTGGCATTGCCCTCAAAGCGGAAGCCATTAACCTCGCCATGATTGCAGAGTTACCAATGGTTGTCTGCAATATTCAGAGAGCTGGACCCTCAACGGGAATGCCGACAAAAACCGAACAAGCGGATCTCCTACAGATGTTTTATGGTCGAAACGGCGAGTCACCGCTCCCTATAATTGCCGCTTCTCGTCCATCCGATTGTTTCGAAACTATCTATGAAGCCTGCCGAATTGCTATCAAATACATGACGCCGGTGATTTTCATGTCGGATCTTTACATTGCTTTCGGTGCCGAGCCTTGGCTCATTCCGAAGGTATCGGAGCTGTCGCCGATTGATGTGGATTTTCCGACCGATACCAATGGGTTTGAACCCTATCTGCGGGAGGAATCAACACTAGCACGTCCTTGGGCAATACCCGGCACTCCTGGTCTGGAACATCGGATCGGTGGTCTGGAGAAAGCAGACATCTCAGGGAATGTCAGTTATGACCCGGAAAACCATGAGCATATGGTTCATCTGAGAGCGGAAAAGGTCGCTCGCATCGTGAACGACATCCCACCCACCGAAATCTTCGGCCAATCAAGCGGTGAACTCCTCGTGTTAAGCTGGGGCGGCACCTACGGCGCGATTAGAACAGCTGTTGAACATAAACAAGCAGAAAGTAAATCGGTCTCACATGTGCATCTGCGGTATCTCAACCCTCTTCCGAAAGACCTCGGCGACGTTATGAACGGATTCAAAAGAGTATTCATCCCTGAACTGAACCTAGGGCAGTTGCGTCTACTAATTCGTGCTGAGTATCTGGTAGATGCCGCTGGTCTCAATAAAATCCAAGGACAACCGTTCCACGTATTTGAAGTTGAATCTAAAATTGATGAGTTGTTAAGAGGTGATGTGTCAATAACCCCGCCCTAAAGGGCGAGGCTTGCAATCCCGTGCCAACGGGCACTTGCAAGTTAAACCGTTGACTAGACGATTATATCGCGGGTCTAAGGCGTGGCAGCCTAACTGATGTTTCGGGTGCTCCCCAAGCCTAAATCCGCTCTGATTCCGTGATGTCGATGGGGCAATACACACACCCACAGGAGTGATTTACAATGTTTGTTCCTGTAGTTGACAAAAATCGTAACCCATTAATGCCGACCACGCCAGCAAGGGCAAGGAAGTGGATGAAGTCGGGTAAAGCCACACCGTTTTTTCGGAATGGCGTATTCTGCGTGAGGTTGAATGTCGAACCCTCTGGGATCCAAACGCAAGACATAGCCGTTGGGATTGACTCCGGTAGCAAGAAAGAAGGGTTCACTGTCAAGTCAGAAAAATCGACATATTTGAATGCACAAGCCGACGCTCATAATAAGGTTAGCAAAAAAGTTGAAACACGTCGTGAATTGAGGCGTGGTAGACGCTCACGTAAGTGTCCGAATCGGAAGAACCGGACGAACCGCATGGCGAATAAACAACGGATACCCGCCGGCACACGGACGCGGTGGGATTGGAAACTCCGAATCCTCAACTGGCTGTCCACGATGTTTCCGATAACGCATGTCTGTGTTGAGGATATCAAGACACGGACGCGGAAGGGTGCCCGTAACTGGAACGCGTCTTTTAGTCCCCTTGAGGTGGGGAAGCAATGGTTCTACGCCGAAATCCAGAAGCGTTGGATATTGTTCACACTAAAAGGGTTTGAAACAAAAGCAATTCGTGATTCGCTCGGACTCAAGAAGTCTGGCAACAAGATGTCGAGCGACTTCAACGCCCATTGCGTAGACTCATGGTGCTTGGCGTACCATGTAATCGGAAGCGATACAGATCAAGTGGACAATACTTGTGTGTTTTATGTCAGTCCGATACTCATTGCACGGAGGCAATTGCACAGACAGAACCCACAGAAGGGTGGCAGACGTCCACGCTACGGCGGTACAATGTGCAATGGCATAGCCAAGAACACGTTGGTAAAGCATGTAACACACGGTTTGACTCGTGTTAGCGGATATATGGAGAAAAAAGGTTATTCTCTATACTCGTTGGAGGGCAAACGCCTCACTCAGTCTGCGAAACGTGAGAATTTCAAAGTCCTCACACGATTAAACTTTAACTATATCTAAAAAGGAGTGCTGTTTCCTCCCCGCCTTAAAAGACGGGGTTTCCACAGCGAAGATTTCGATGAAAACCAGAACCTCCATCCCTATACCGGGTGCTGTTCCGACGCTAACTAAAAAAGATTTTACCTCCGATCAAGATGTCCGCTGGTGTCCAGGGTGCGGGGATTACTCAATCCTTGCGCAAACACAACGAATTTTGCCGGACCTGGGTATCCCAAAGGAAGACTTCGTCTTTATCTCCGGAATTGGTTGCTCAAGCCGTTTCCCATATTATATGAATACCTACGGCTTCCATACCATTCATGGTCGCGCACCAACCATTGCTTCAGGCGTAAAAGCCGCTAACCCCGACCTATCAGTTTGGGTGATCACGGGTGATGGCGATGCGTTATCAATCGGGGGCAACCACTTCATTCACCTGATGCGCCGTAATCTCGACATCAATGTGCTACTGTTCAACAACCGTATCTATGGACTGACGAAAGGACAATATTCCCCTACTTCCGAGCAAGGCAAAAAAACCTATTCAACGCCGATGGGCTCGATCGACAACCCCTTCAATCCGATTAGCCTTGCACTTGCTTCTGGTGCGACCTTTGTTGCCCGTTCGCTCGACAGAGACCCCGAACATCTGCGAAATGTCATCAAGGCAGCGTTTGAACATAAAGGCACCTCCTTCATCGAAATCTACCAAAACTGTAACGTATACAATGACGGCACATTCTTTGCGTATACCGAAAAGGAAACGAAAGCTGAGAATACCGTATTTTTAGATCATGGTGAACCGCTGGTCTTCGGAAAGGACGGTGACAAAGGTATCTGCTTAAACGGATTTCAACCGGAGGTTGTGTCCTTAACCGACAGTGCACGTAGCACCGAAGATCTGATTACCCACGATCAGTATGCCGAAGATCGGACATTGGCGTATTTTCTTTGCCGTATGACTGAAGTTCCAGGCTTACCCCATCCGATTGGCATCTTTCGTAGTGTTGAGCAGCCTTGCTACGAAGGTATGATGACGGAACAGATCAATACTGCTAAAGAGCAGATGGGAGAAGGCGATCTGGAAGCCCTGCTCAATGAAGGCGATACGTGGGTTGTTGAGTGAGATCCAGCCACATCTTAACTAGAAGTTACGCAGTTCAGTTTGTAGTAGCGCGTTCATTGCTTTCTCCCCTGCTTGCGGGGGAGAGTTAGAGGGGGTACGGGCGATAAATCGCCCTACGACAAACCTAAGACCTTAACTGTAGGGGCAACCCTTGTGGTTGCCCGCTTCATCGGGCATCTCTTCCACTGCTCCTTCCTAACTTTCTTCCCTCTTTACCCCATCGTCCTTTCTAATCTTGATGCGTATCAAGTCAACCCAGATCCTTTTTCCAATCCTCATCACTCTCTTAGCCCTTCTCATCAACGCACTGATTATGCTTGCGTGCGGTTACCAACCTATAAAGGCGTTTGTCGCTATGTATCATGGTGCGTTGGGAGGAACACGGGAGATAACGGAGACGTTTGTAAAAACTTGTCCACTACTGCTGACGGGGTTAGCTGTAGCGTTCGCATTTCGGTGTGGTGTTTGGAACATCGGTGCCGAAGGACAATACCTCATCGGTACGCTAATCACTACCTGGATCGGCACATCAATTATTGACCTACCACCATTTCTCTTGATCCCTCTGATTCTTGGGCTTGGATTCGTCGCCGGAGGATTTTGGGGGATAATCGCCGGACTACTCAAAGCCTATCGTGGTGTGCAAGAGGTAATCAGCACAATCATGCTCAATTTCATCGCACTTGAGCTGGTCCGTTACTCAATAGATGGAGGTCCGCTCCAAGAAGCAACAAAAGCATATCAACAGAGCGAACGCATCGCAGTGAATGCTGTCCTACCCCGTTTAATTCCAAAAGAGTGGATTCCGTACAACCGATTCCACTTGGGGATTATCCTCGCGCTTATACTTGCAGTCATCCTGTATTGGATCCTATTTCGTACTGTCCTTGGCTATCAGATACGTGCGGTGGGACAAAACCAAGTCGCTGCACGGGTCGCGGGAATCAATGTGTCTCGAAATATTATCATCGCTATGCTGATAAGTGGTGGACTAGCCGGATTGGCAGGAACAATCGAATTGATGGGCCTAAGTCCCCATCGACTCTATCAGAATGCGCCCGGCTACGGATATACCGCCATCGCTGTTGCCCTGCTCGGACGACTCCATCCGATTGGTGTAATCTTTTCGGCGTTGCTCTTTGGGATGTTGCAATCTGGATCCGAGGAGATGCAGATAATCGCTCAAGTCCCCTCAAAATTGACATGGGTGACGCAAGCAACTGTCCTCCTCCTTGTTCTCGGTTTCAGCATGTATGAGGCATCACAAGCCAACAAGGATTTAAGCCAAGGACAAAATGGTTCATTTTACACAAGAGTTAGATCTATACTTTCTAACGCTCTAAAAATCAAGTAGAGTATTTTAGGGCTATTTATAGTAAATGTTACAATTATTAGGGCACTGTGGGAGGGGCATCCCTGCCCCGATTATACCGACACTTCTGATTTCGCGTCTACTTATTTTTAGAATTCACTATAGTTTTCCGTTTTTGACCGATTTCGGAATGACCCGAATCCGTAGGTGCTTGCATCCCGACTTATCGGGGCGGGGCATCTTGCCCCGCTCGAAGAATTAAATGACCCTATCCTTTGACGTACTCCCACCCCCTAAAGGGTGGGGATTCTTATCCGCCGTCCCGATAGGTTGCTTAATTGTGCGGTCAAACACAACTGCGAACCTGGGATTGTTAGGTGATACCTAACAATCTTGTCCGTCTTACATATCGCTAACGCAATGGACAACGCCCGGCCCACTGCCCCGAAGGGCAACTTTGGCGAGGTTTATAGGGGATTCCAATACCCGTCGGTATATGACAGATGTTGCGGATTTTACCCCTGCTAACAAATGGGGAATCCCCAACCTCTAAAGGAAATTAGACCATATTTCACCATTGGATTCAAGGCTAAAGCCTTGAAAAACGGTGCTAAAGCGTCCCTGTATCCCCGACTTAAAGGACGGGGATACAGGGCTAAAGTGGAGTTAGATAAATTAGGAGTTACGCGGTTCAGTTTGTAGTAGCGCGTTCATTACTTTCCCCCCCGCTTGCGGGGGGATTAAGGGGGGTAGGGCAATTAGAGGGGGTACGGGCGATAAATCGCCCTACTACAAACCTACGGATTTACTGTAGTTGCCCGTTTCTTAATCCCGCCTGTCCCGATTTATCGGGGATTCATCAGGCGTAGGGGCAGCCCTTGGGGCTGCCCTTCCTATGCTCTAAATAGGGCAATCGCATGTGAAAATATTGACACGGAATCAGGACACCCGGGCGTAGGGGCAGCCCTTGTGGCTGCCCTTCCTATGCGTAAGTCCTAAAATAAAAAGTTTGACAAAAAATTTGGAATGCTGTACAATCCTACGATCATTAGCATAACTGATGTTTGCCCGCTCCCCACTTTCACCGTAATAAACGACTGTATTACGAAGGGACGCAGATGCAAAACAGAAGTGTCGATAGAATTGAAAAGTCCTTCACGGTTCTCTCAATTGACCCGAGCTATCCCAAGCGAGTCTACCTGCTGTCCCCGTCGTGTCTACACCCTCTGATATTGACACAAATGTTAACGGTTGTTACTTTACCCCCCCGATTCACATTCGTTAAATGTACACTTCAAACTAAACAATCGTTGTCTCAAACAGAACATCCCGTTGCAGGTAGGCTCTGTTGGTACATCTGTACTCACCCTGCGTCCAATCCCTGTCATATATCGCAGGCGGATTCCCGATCTTCCAGTTTGCAAGCCACCCTAGAATCCCCCGCGCTTTCAATTCTATTGCAGTACCAAGGGCTCCCCCTATATCCCCACCTACCGTAAAAGCGAATTTCAATTTAAGGCCTCGGCAACGGCCCGTGTAGTCAAAGCGCGCCACACCCGTAAGTCGATCAGCCCCGATAAGATCGGAACGGAGCCGAGCGAGTTTGACGATTAGCAACTTAGGTTATCTATATTTGATACTGAAAAGGAGAGATTGAATATGCAAGAAGCATTTAAGGCACTGATTGCCGAAACCAAACTGTCAATGACCGGTCTGTTAGGCGGGACGATTGTAAACGTGCTGTATGCAATCCTGATTTTAATAGGGTTACGCATCGTGTATAAAACGTCGAAGCGCGTGATTGTCAGAGCGATGGAGCTCCAACAGCGCACCGAGGATCAAGTGCGTCAGTTTACAACGCTGTGGAAATACACCTTTCTGTTGATGGGCATCGTTTTTATCATCGTGAGCCTGTCAGGTTCATTGGCAGCGATGGGGTTGACGGTCGCGTTTGTGAGTATGATATTGGGGTGGTCACTTCAACGTCCAGTCACAGGTGTAGCGGCGTGGCTGATGGTAATGATAAAGCGACCCTTTATGATAGGGGACCGGATAATCATTCAAGGTGTGCGAGGCGATGTATTAGAGATCTCACCGACCCATATTCTGCTTGGCGAAGTGGGCGGCACCGTCGGCGGCGAAGAATCATCGAATCGCGGTATTTTGATACCCAATGCGGTGTTATTCGATCAGATGGTAATCAATTATGCGGTATCCGACGAGACGAAGTATATCTTAGATGAAGTGCCGGTCAGAGTGTCCTACGATTCAGATTATAAACTGGCAGAGCAGACCTTGACCCGTTGTGCCCAGGAGGTCACACAAGAGATAGTAGAAGATACGGGCAAAGCCCCCGAAGTGCGAGCCGAGTTCTTTGATTCAGGGGTAAGAATGCGTCTGCGTTATCAATCGATTGCTGTGGACAGACAGAAAATATCGACTGCGATTGTTGCAAAAATTGTAGAAGCCTTCAGCGCAAGCGATCAACTTGGCTTTGCTTATCCCCACTCTGCAATAGAGTATAAGCTGTCTGAAACGGCTTGTTTACCCCCGATGTTTAAGGAGGTTGCTCTGGATCGGGATGCTGACTAAAATGGCTATTGTCACCTACAGATTATTTATGATTTTCGGTGGGCAAGGTTTTATCGTTATCGTTTGTTTCAGAAGGGGATTTTAAGATGTTTCATCTGCGCTATCTGTCTGTATTTGGCATTATTTTTCTCGTTTTAATGGGTGTTGCCGTCGTTGAAGGGAGTGATGCGCCTGCAATCTGCCTGATTGGTGATCATCCGGGCGTCCTCGAATCCGACGCACAGACTGCGGCACTGTTGGTCTGCGATGCGCTGCGCAAGCAAGGTATATCGGTCACGGACCCCGTTTATGAGGCACCCGCTTCAGCCAGTGTCTATCGCGTTGTTTTACGCCGGCTAGGTGAGAAGATTATTGTGCGATTGAGTCACGAAAATCCCGTCGGGACGATTATCACCGAGCAGCAGCAGCTCTTGGCAAATATCGAAGAGATGATCCCCGCAGCACCGAGACTGGTTGAGGCACTTGTCCATGATAAGCCGATCGGTGATATGGTGGATATGGAAACTGTTGTTGAACAGGAGGCGCGAGAACTCAGAAAAATATCGGGCGAGTCCCTGTGGCATCTTGGAATCTTTGGCACCTTCATTCCTGGTATAACTGAAGGGATTGATCCCGGCTATGGGTGGGGCTGGTCGTATGAGACACCCGCCTATGCAGTGGGAACCGATTTTCGATCGAGCCTAATTGGCGAGAATGAAGAGAACAACGAGCCTACTTTCAGCGCTTGGTCAATCGGCGGACGTTATTTCTTCAATAAAAGTAATATTTCACCCTACGTGGGGGGCGGGCTTGCCCTCGTCTATGCTGAGTATAAAACGAAAGTAAGACAACTGAGGGATTTCCCATCATTTACCGGTGCTGGGGAGGATTGGTTCGGTTTCACACGCGAGTCCGCCAATAGCGACTGGGGATACGCTTACGAATCAGAAAGTGGTCATAGCTTAGGTGCTTATGGTGTCGTCGGAATAGAAGCACTGCGGCTCACTCAAAGTCGCTTGAATCTTGAATTGCGCATCGATCTGTTTTCATCAAGCCAAGATATAATGCCGATAACATTTGGTATCTCCATGGCTCACAATTACAATCCCACCGGTTGTCTATTCTGATTTTAGAGCTAGGTCTCAATTTTTGGTAGGTCTGCACTAAAGTGTGGAGTAGTAAAATCGGCGGTCATGCGAGGAAAATCGTGTCATACAGCAACGGGGCGTTCATCAGAAAAATCCTCGATTCACACTGGGTTTCGAGCGTATCACAGATGTATGACATTTTTCGGTGTGCCTCCGATTTTGGCCGTAATTCCAGACATTTGTGCCTACCACACTTAACTGCGGTGCTACCCAATTTTTTAACAATGGGACATTATTGTATTTGATAAACACGTTAAGTTTTTAACGAACAAGAAATAGATATAGGAGTTACGCAGTTGGGCAGGAAATAGGTTATAATAGACCTCTTTCCAAAAAGGTAATAGTTACACAGCATATCTGAGGTTGACTAAAGCAGCAATGACATTCCAAGTCTTGCCATAATTTCTATGCTTGCCGCGATACCTTTGCTGGGGAATCCGGAATATCTTGCACCGTCGGTTGAAAGGTGAGTAATAGCTGGTCTGCGAGGCTAATTGTTGACTTGAGTCCTCGTTTTTTCATCGGGTTTTTCTCGCGTTGAACTGCCAGATAAGTCGCGACTTTGTCAAGGAGTTGTTGAAAGGTGGCTTTGCTGATGCCCACGTCTCGGAGAAAGCGTTCGTCGGATTGTTCAACGGTTTGGGCCCCTCCCCCCGCGCCCCCGACCCTGCGATATGGCTCGCTATGGATTGACAAATCCACAGCACCTTGGAACAATTTCCTGCTTTTTCAAACAGGTTCTAAAACCTCCTGCTAGCCATGATTCTTCCTGCTCTGTTTGCCTCTCTTTATGCGTGTAAATTTTGCATACACTCTCGTAAATTTTGCGTAGTGAATGGTGCATGGCTCAAGTCGTTTTTCCAGGCCTCCCTTGTATCTGTAAGTCTTTCAGGGTCCCCGTCAGTTGGTACAATTCTTGCTCATGCCATAATCGTCTAAGAATTTGACATACCCCCACACCCTAAAGGGTGGAGATCCTTATCCGTTCCTTTAGGGTGTCGAATTGTGCTATCAACAAAGTTAGCTCCGACTCATCGGAGACTTAGTAAGGATAGGTAGATGCCTCACGGCATTTTCCCCCCTTCCAAACCGAGCGTGCGACTTTCACCGCACTCGGCTTTCATCGTCATTTCCTGTATTGTATGTTTAGACGGCTGATGAATCTCCGAACTACAAGTTGAGCATAGCGAAATCCCGATCTCCGCATTGGGGGCTTCGATTGTTCAACTTGATAACCCCAATGAAAGGAATTTACGAAATGAGAAATCAACTTTTGAACGCCAAAATCCTCATGTTTCTGTTTGCAATGGTCTTGTTAACTTTAGGCACATCAGACATCAGTTACGGTCAGGTCTGCAGCGTCGGTGATATTCTCTCGCCCGGCGATAGCTGCATTGATGGCACTGGTGATACATTTTCGGTTTTAGCGGATGGTCGTGGACGCTATTTGTTCATTACCGCTGGGACCGGGATAACCCTCCGGGGGACTATTAATGGCATAAGTCGTAACTTTGTCGCTAAGAGACGGCACTTGGCTAATCGAGTCGGTGACTCCAGGAGGTACGACGCTCCCGCCTGTAGATGCGGTTAACATCCCTGACTCCAATCTCCGTGCTGCGATTGAGGACGCTCTCGGCACAGCGTCAGGTGCTACCATCACCACAGCGGATATGGCGAGATTGCGCCGTCTTGGCGCCCCTAACGCTAACATAAGCGATTTGACCGGATTAGAACAGGCAACGCAGCTGACAAGCCTGGATCTTGGTCGTGGATATGATGAGACTGGTTTTTGGGGGAATAGCAATTCGGTATCCGACCTCTCGCCGCTTGCGGGCTTGACCAATCTGACATCCCTGGATCTTGATGACAACGCCATATCGGATATATCAGTGGTAACACGCTTGACCAATCTGACATCCCTGGATCTTGATAGCAATTCCATATCGGACATCTCAGCGGTATCGGGCTTGACCCGTCTGACATCCCTGAGTCTTTCCAGCAACGCCATATCCGACATCTCACCGATAGCGGGCTTGACCCGTCTGACACGTCTGTGGCTTTCGGGCAACGCCATATCGGACATCTCAGCAGTAGTGGGCTTGATCGACTTGACAAACCTGAGTCTTTCCAACAACGCCATATCGGACCTCTCAGCAGTATCGGGCTTGACCCGTCTGACACGTCTGAGTCTTTCCAACAACGTCATATCGGACATCTCAGCGGTATCGGGCTTGCCCGTCTGACACGTCTGTGGCTTTCGGGCAACGCCATATCGGACATCTCAGCGGTATCGGGCTTGATCGACTTGACAAACCTGTCGCTTTCCAACAACGCCATATCGGACCTGTCGTCGTTGGTAGCCAATACGGAGTTAGGGGAGGGATACACGGTAGATGTCAGAAGTAATCCGTTGTCTGAACTCTCTATCTCTACCCACATTCCCGCCCTCCAAAACAGAGGGGTTGTGGTCAAGTTTGATGTGGATGCGGGGCCGGAGGATGTCAACCGCGACAGTGTGGTGGACACTAACGATTTGGCGTATATTTCATACCGTTACGGGCGAACAGGGCAAAACCCGGCGGATGTCAATGGAGATGGGGTTGTCAATATTGACGATCTTATCGCGGTTGCCGCCGTGATAGACAGCGCACCGGCTGCGCCATCTATCCGTTCACAGATACCTAAAGACCTCACCGCAGCAACGGTGGACCAGTGGCTGACTGAAGCCAAGTTGATGGGCAAAAAAACGCTGACCTACCAGCGGGGGATATTCACGTTGGAACAGCTCCTTGCAGCGTTGACACCGAAAGAGACCGCGCTTTTGGCGAACTACCCCAATCCGTTCAATCCAGAGACATGGATACCGTATCGGTTGGCTGAGGATGCTTTCGTTACCCTGACCATCTACGACAATGAAGGTCGGGTTGTCCGGTCCCTTGATGTTGGACATCGGATTGCAGCAGTCTACGAGAGTCGGTCGAAGGCAATCTATTGGGATGGCCGGAACGAGTTTGGCGAGCAGGTAGCGAGTGGCGTGTACTTCTACCACTTGTCTGCTGGGGATTATTCTGCCACGCGGAAAATGCTGATACTGAAGTGAAGGAAACGAAATTCTAGTCAACTCCCCCTAAAGGGCGGGTTTTCTCCTGCCAAGATTCTAATGAAAAGGAGCTTTTCATGAAAAACAGAGGTCTAAATCGAACAATCATTGTGTTACTAAGCATTCTGCTCGCATCATTTTTTCTTATTGGTTGTAGCGAGATGGAAGACGATACCGAAGCTGAATTGGTCGTCAACAGCCAGCCATCAATTGGTGCGATACCCGGTCAAACAGTTGATGTAGGTGGCACGGTGGAGGTAAAGGCAACCATCACCGATGCTGATGTTGGGGATACGCATACTGTCAAGGCATCATCTGATAATACCGACATAGCTACCGTTTCGGTAAGCGGTACGACTCTAACTATCCTGGGGGTAGCGGGAGGCACTGCAACGCTTACCATCTCTGCTACAGACGACAGCGGGCAGGATAACGCAGCGGCGACAGAGGTGAAATTTGAGGTTACAGTCAATGCAGTTACTGAAACTACTCTTACCGGTATTACACAAAACACCACTGTCTACCTTACCTTTGACGATGACCCCGGTGATGTCAGAGTCAATGATGGGATCGTCGAAGGTTCTGGTAACGAGCGCACAATATCGCAATTTTCATATGAGCCACTTGAGCTCACAATTTCTTGGTCCAATAAGGACGCAACGAACATTGGACGATACACCCGTACAATTATCACAGTTCATCCGACAATTACAGTCGGGGGTAATGTTATCACACCGCCGTCACCGGAGCCGCCTGCTCAACAGCAGCCAGAACCAGTGGGCGAACAGCTGCCACTACCACCGCCGTTACCGGAGCCACCACTTAATAATAACCTTGGTGTTTGTGCAGTAGGGATGATATTAAAGGCAGGTCAGAGTTGTACTTACCCTGGGACCGATACAACGCTTTCGGTTCGTGAGGACGGAACAGCAAATTTTCTGTTGTTCACGGTGGGCGGTGATATAGTGATCGAAAATGCAAACATTAATGGTAAGCGTTATACCCTCGTTGCTGTTAAGCGCGATGATGGATCCCGGGAAATAATAAAGGTTGGGGAATAAATCTCAAGCAGTGGAACGCTTACAATAACCGACAGTGAAAACGATAGCGTTATCGTTTTGAAAAAGGAATGAGGTGAATTGTGGAGAAGTCTGTGGATAAGTTCAAGATGCGGGAGTTATTCCCTCAACTGCTTTGTATCACCTTGTATGCAACAGTCATCTATCTCACCGGCGGTTGCTTCGCGTCAGCGGTTGCCGCGTCCCATCCGTTGTTAAGAGATGGGACGCCTTTTTGTGGTGTGAGTGATTACCAACCGCGATGGCGTCCGGACTCGAAGGGTTTGGATAACCGCAATTATGCCCAACAGTTGGATATTGGCACACCGCGGACGGTGCGGCTAATCTACTTTCTACCCAATGATCGCCCGTATCAAGCAGAGGTGGTGCGACGAATGAAGGATGAGATTCGCACTGTTCAAACCTTCTTTGCCGAGCAGCTAGGAGTGCAGGGCTACGGGCGGAAAACCTTTGACATCGAAACGGACACAAAAGGTGAACCGATAGTGCATCGGGTGGATGGGAGACGGGGCGACAGTTATTATGTTGACGACACTGACGCTATCGCCGAGATTGAACGCGTATTCGACCTTTATGAGAATGTTTATCTCATTGTCTTTGACAGCGACCTTTTGTTTGGTGGAGGGTACGTGGGGAGGGGAGCCCTGTGGTCAAAACATGGTGGATACGGGATTGTTGTCTCTGACTATTCTGATTGGGGGTTAGTCGCACATGAACTCGGACACGCTTTCGGACTAGCTCACGATTTTCGTGATGGTGCATATATCATGTCGTATGGTCCGGGACTGCAAGATCGGCTATCTTCGTGTAGCGCCGGGTATGTGTCGGTGCATCCCTACTTTGATCACGCTAGCCCACTTGAACATGAAGATTCGCCCACCATTGAACTCCTTTCACCAGAGAACTATCCCAAAGGGTCAACCCATGTCCCCATTCGAGTTCGAGTTAGCGATTCGGATAGGATTCAGCAAGTGATATTACACGCCGCACAACCCGATAATAGATGGTCGGTCAAGGCGTGTCGCGGGGTAAGTGGCAGAACCGGCGAAATTGAGTTTGATTATGACGGTGTTATTCCATCTGCCCATGATCCCGCCTATAGCCGAGGCACCAGCCTTTTGGATCCGATTGTGCATCCGATTGTCATTGAAGCGGTTGATACTGATGGAAATTGGTATGGGCTTCAATCGGAGCTGTTTTTAGATTCGAGTTTGGATCCGATTGCTGTCGTGGCTGACACCAACCCTACATATTCATCAGGCGAAGTGATTCCAACATTACCGACTGGATCCTATTTTCCAAATGTTCTAGCGGGCGGGTCCTTTCAGTCTAGTGGCGGACAAATCACTGTTACATTCCGCGATAGTGGACTGATGGTAGTGGACGGAATCACATATACCTGTGTTGCGTCTGGTGGCTGTAGGATAGACGGTAGGACAGTAACTCAGGGAATAATTCAGGTAGATGGCACGGATCAGCCGCCGATAGACGACGAAAATATACCGGATATAGACGTGGAGATACCCGACCCGAACCTCCGCGCTGCGATTGCAGCTGCCCTCGGCAAAGCGTCCGGTGCGCCCATCACCACAGCGGATATGGAAAATTTGACCAGGCTTGACGCCCCTAATGCTAATATAAGCAATTTGACCGGGCTTGAAGCTGCAACCAATCTGAGAGAGCTGGATCTTAGTAGTGAGTATGTGGCGGCAGAGGGTGGTAGGATCAATAGCAACTCGGTGTCGGATCTCTCACCTCTTTCAGGCTTAACCAGCCTGAGAAGGCTGTCTCTTAGGAGCAACACCATCACGGACATTTCACCTGTGGCAGGATTGACGAACCTGACATCGCTGGTGCTTGACGGCAACAGCATCACGAACATCTCGGCGTTGGCAGGATTGACGAACCTGACACTGCTGTATCTTGGAGGGAACACCATAACGGACATCTCGGCGTTGGCAGGATTGACGAACCTGGAATGGCTGGATCTTGGAGGGAACTCCATCTCAGATATCTCGGGGTTGGCAGGCTTGACTAAGCTAAGAACGTTGGACCTTTACTTCAACTCAATATCGGATATCTCACCGGTGGTGAACTTAACTAAGTTGGGATATCTGAGTTTTCAGGGCAACTCAGTATCGAATATTTCGTCTTTGGCGGGATTAACTAACCTGAGAACGCTGTATCTTTTGGAAAACTCCATCACAGATATATCACCTCTAGTAGCAAACACAGGATTGGGGAGTGGAGATACGGTTAATGTGAGTGAAAATCCCCTGAACTACACCTCCATCAACACCCATATTCCCGCCCTCCAAAATAGAGGAGTTGATGTACAGTTTGACGCCCCGGAAACGGTGACCATCCCCGATGCCAATCTCCGCGCTGCGATTGAGAGTACCCTCGGCAAAGCGTCAGGTGCGCCCATCACCACAGCGGATATGGCAAATTTGACCGAACTTACTGCCCCTAATGCTAACATCAGCAATTTGACCGGGCTTGAAGCTGCAACCAATCTGAGAGAGCTGGATCTTGGTGACAAGGGTGATTTAGTCAACAGTAACTCGGTATCGGATCTCTCGCCTTTAACAGGCTTGACCAATCTGAACTGGTTGTTTCTTGGAGTCAACAGGATATCGGACATCTCAGCGTTGGCGGGCTTGACCAATCTGACAAGGCTGAATCTTCGGAGCAATAATATATCGGATATCTCGCCTTTAATAGGCTTGACCAAGCTGACATACCTGTCGCTTGGAGGCACCGGCAGCAGGAGGATATCGGACATCTCGGCAGTAGCAGGCTTGACCAAGCTGACATACCTGAATGTTAACGTCAGCAGGATATCGGACATCTCAGCGTTGGCGGGCTTGACCAATCTGACATCCCTATCGCTTACCTACAGCAGGATATCGGACATCTCGGCAGTAACAGGCTTGACCAATCTGACATCCCTGGATCTTAGCGGCAACAGGATATCGGACATCTCGGCAGTAGCGGGCTTGACCAATCTGGCATACCTGTATCTTGGAAATAACATATCGGACATCTCACCGGTGGCGGGCTTGACCAATCTGGTAGGGTTAGATCTTAGGCACAACAACATATCGGACATCTCGGCAGTAGCAGGCTTGACCAAGTTGTGGTGGCTGGTTCTTAACAACAACAGTATCACGGATATTTCGGCGTTAGTCGCAAACACAGGGTTGGGGAGTGGAGACACGGTTAATGTGAAGGACAATCCCCTGAACGCGGTATCTATCAACACGCATATCCCAACGCTACAGGGAAGAGGGGTTGCAGTTGAGTTTGACCCCCCACAACTAGTAAACATCCCCGACCCGAACCTCCGCGCTAAAATTGAAAGCGCGCTTGGCAAAGCGTCAGGTGCCCCCATCAGCACGGCAGAGATGGCGACGTTGACTCGGCTTGACGCCCGGAACGCCAACATAACCGATTTGACCGGACTTGAAGCTGCAACAGACCTGACAACATTGTATCTTTTTAATAACAACATATCGAATATATCACCCTTGGCAGGTTTGACCAACCTGACAGGGTTGGATCTTCGGGATACCAGCATATCGAATATATCACCCTTGGCAGGATTGACTAACCTGACATGGCTGTGGCTTGGGGGCAACACCATCACAGATATATCACCTCTAGTAGCAAACACAGGGTTGGGGAGTGGAGACACGGTTAATGTGAGGGACAATCCCCTGAACGCGGTATCCCTCAACACGCATATCCCAACGCTACAGGGGAGAGGGGTTAATGTACAGTTTGACGCCCCGGCACCGGCGCAAACGGTGGATATACCTGACCCGAACCTCCGCGCTGCGATTGAGAGTGCCCTCGGCAAAGCGTCAGGTGCCACCATCACCACAGCGGATATGGAAAATTTGACCGAACTTACTGCCCCTAATGCTAACATCAGCAATTTGACCGGGCTTGAAGCTGCTACCAACCTGACAAGTCTGGATCTTGGTAGGGAGTATGTGGCGGCAGAAGGTTACATCAACAGCAACACCATATCTGACATCTCTGCTGTGGCAGGATTGACAAACCTGACAGACCTGAATCTTGGGCGCAACACCAATATATCTGACATCTCTGCTGTGGCAGGATTGACAAACCTGACAGACCTGAATCTTGGGGGCAACAGCATCAGGGACATCTCGGCGTTGGCAGGATTGACTAACCTGACAGACCTGAATCTTACGAGCAACCCCATCACGGACATCTCAGCTGTATCAGGCTTGACTAACCTGACACGGCTGTATCTTGGTTATAACAACATTACGGACATCTCAGCTGTATCAGGCTTGACTAACCTGACACGGCTGTATCTTCACAACAACTCCATATCGGACATCTCAGCTGTGGCAGGATTGACGAACCTGATAGACCTGACTCTTGCGAACAACAGCATCATGGACATCTCAGCTGTATCAGGCTTGACTAACCTGACACGACTGCATCTTCGGTCCAACCCCATCACGGACATCTCAGCTGTGGCAGGATTGACTAACCTGACATCGCTGACTCTTGCGAACAACAGCATCATGAACATCTCGCCGGTGTCGGGATTGACTAACCTGACATGGCTGGATCTTGGCGGCAACCGCATCACGGACCTCTCACCTGTGGCAGGATTGACTAACCTGACATGGCTGGATCTTCACAGCAACACTATCACGGACATCTCGGCGTTAGTTGCAAATACGGGATTGGGGAGTGGAGATGAGGTTAATATTCGGGGAAACCCCCTGAATTACGCCTCCATCAACACCCACATTCCCGTCCTCCAGAGAAGAGGGGTTGAGGTGTCGTTTGATGCCGTGGCGGAGTCTGCGGTGGATATACCTGACCCGAACCTCCGGGCTGTGATTGAGGACGCCCTCGGCAAAGCGTCCGGTGCGCCCATCACCACAGCGGATATGGCAACATTGACTTTGCTTGGCGCGACCAACGCAAACATCAGCAATTTGACCGGGTTGGAACACGCAATCAACCTGACACACCTGTATCTTGGTAGTGAGTATGTGGCGGCAGAGGGGCGTTTCATCAACAGCAACACCATATCTGACATCTCGGCGTTGGCAGGATTGACTAACCTGACAAACCTGAATCTTGGGTACAACTCCATATCGGATATATCGGCGTTGGCAGGATTGACTAACCTGACATACTTGGTGCTTTGGAAAAACACCATCAGGGACATCTCGGCGTTGGCAGGATTGACTAACCTGACAACGCTGTATCTTAGGAGCAACAGTATCACGGACATCTCTGCTGTGGCAGGATTGACTAACCTGACAAACCTGGCACTTGATTATAACACCATCAGGGACATCTCATCTGTGGCAGGATTGACTAACCTGACAACGCTGCATCTTAGGAGCAACAGCATCACGGACATCTCTGCTGTGGCGGGATTAACGAACCTGACAGATCTGTTGCTTGGGGGCAACAGCATCACGGACCTCTCGGCGTTGGCAGGCTTGACTAACCTGACAAGGCTGGATCTTGATCGCAACAATATCTCGGACCTCTCGGCGTTGGCAGGATTGACTAACCTGACATGGCTGTATCTTAGGGACAACAGCATCAGGGACATCTCACCGGTGGCAGGCTTGACTAACCTGACAGAGCTGTGGCTTACCGACAACAGCATCACGGACATCTCGCCTTTAGTCGCCAATACGGGATTGGGGACTGGAGACCGTGTTAATGTGGGTAGGAACCCTCTCAATTACGCCTCCATCAACACCCACATTCCCGCACTCCAGAGCAGAGGCGTAGAGGTAGACTTTTCTGACCTGAAACCTCCGACCCTAGAATACCTCTGGTCAATACCAGCGGGTATCAGCTTGATTCACGTTCCCTTGAAGGTAACAGCAGTTGACGGTGTAGCAAAGACCATCGAATCTATCTCTGATCTCTACGATGCGCTCGGCGGTGCAGCCACCGTCGACAGCCTCGCCACCTACGACTCACAAGCTCAGGCGTGGCGCAGCTATTTCGTCCTTTCGGTCAAAGGTTCTCCCGAGGACGTGCGATTGACTGATGCCACAGGTATTAGTGCCAATCTGAGCGCACCGGTTTCCATTCGTCTGAGTGGGGATCCGCTAGGAACCAACGGAACCAGCACCATCACCTTAAACCGGGGACAGAACCTTGTGGGGTTGCCGTTGAAAGATTCGAGAATCAACCGCGTGAGTGACCTACTCAGGCTCGATGGGATTTGGGGCAACGTCCCTGCGGTTACCCTCACCGATGGCGGGGAGTTCAAGGAGGTTGGACGCGTGGGTGATGACGGCGATATAGCAATCACTGGCGGGGGTGCCTTTCTCCTGACCGCTCAGCGGGCAGCAACGGTTAATATCTCTGGCGATGGATGGTATAACGGCTCTGAAACGGCTGCGGCACCATTGATGGCACAGACAGGTATCCAAGTGACAGATACCACTCCTATGTTGGCGTTGCGGGGTTCAATCGTTGATGAAGATATGAACTTCAACCGAATGGGGTTCCGTGTGATTGTCAAGAACCTCTCAACGGGTAAAGCGGTTGCCGCTATAACTAAAGATGGTCCCGCCTCTCGCACAACTCAGGGGGGATCGATGGTTGCTTTGAATCCCGATCCTATCGGGCGGGTTGGCTATCAAGTTACCATTGTGGATGTGGAGACAGAACGGGCGGCTAAAATTGGCGATACCCTTGAAATCTCTGTTAGGTCGCCTTCTCCGTTAATTGGTGTCCAACCGCTGCAGTATACCGTGACTGCTGAAGATGTGAAGCGGGGGTGGATACAGTTACCCGGACTTGTCGCCTATGAAATACCGGCGGAGACAGAACTGTTGCACAACTATCCCAACCCGTTCAACCCGGAGACATGGATACCGTATCGGTTGGCAGAGGATGCCTTCGTTACCCTGACCATTTATGACTTGAGCGGTCATGTCGTCCGAACCCTCGATGTTGGGCATCGGATTGCCGCGGTCTACGAAAGTCGGTCGAATGCAATCTATTGGGACGGCCGGAACGAGTTTGGTGAAACTGTGGCAAGCGGCGTGTACTTCTACCATCTATCCACAGGTCGCTCTGGACTCTCGGTGCCTCACCGGAGCGATTATTCTGCGACACGGAAGATGTTAATTATCAAATAACCCTAAATGAAAGGAGGTTTATTATGAAAACGCTAATTTTGAATCACAAACAAGTTGTCTTGATTTTGGTGGTTATCCTGTTGACTTTAGGCACATCAGTCATTAGTTACGGGCAGGTCTGTAACGTCGGTGATGTCCTTTCGCCGGGTGAAAGTTGTACCTACCCCGGCACCGATGCCACATTTTCGGTGCTTGACAACGGGAATGCCCGATGGAACATTCCCGGCTTCCCGCTCTTTAACAAAGTGTCCATTGCCGGTTCACTGAACTTCACCGCAACCATCAATGGTAAGCGTTATCATTTCGTTGCCACAGCGCGTTCTGGCAATTCATGGGTAATCGATGAACTTGGCGACAGGGTTAATACGGTCGATGATCCCCCAAGGGACCGCGAGAGCCAGCCAGACGGGATAACCGCCTCAACCGCGGCGCCATTGACAGAAGCAACGCTAAATGAAAGTGTCGTCACCCTGACGCTTATTGGTGGAACCTTTGAGGAATCTATTTTCAAGATAAAAGATGCTGTGACTGTTTCCGGCATCTCAGGCGTTACTGTAGGCACCTTTGACATTGACCGCCTCAGCGATACTCAAATCACGCTTGAACTGACATTTGACGGCACCGATTTCGACACAACTTCCACCCTCACCTTCACCGTAGGATCCGGTGCGATAGCCAACTACAGTGGCAGTGGCTTCACCGCCCAAGTGCCCGTCGCATCAGGTTCAGAATCGTTGGTCGCCTCGACCGCGGCGCCATTGACAGAGGCAACGCTAAATGAAAGTGTCGTCACCCTGACACTCAGTGGCAGAACTTTTGAGCGTTCTATTTTCAAGGTTAGGGATGCTGTCACCGTGTCCGGCATCTCAGGTGTCACTGTTGGTACGTTTGATATTGACCGTGTCAGCGATACAGTAGTGACAGTTGAACTGACTTTCGGCGGTAACATCAACACGAATAGCACGCTCACCTTCACCGTGGGAGCAGGTGCTATAGCAAACTACAGTGGTTCCGCATTCATCGCACAAATACCCGTCGCTGCTGGAGACGAATCTAATGAAACCGAGGAACCGCCACCTGATACAACTACGACTAACCAACCGGAACAACCTATCAGTGATGGTCAGACCCCAATTTTAACCGCATCACCTCACCGGGCACGAGCGGATTTCAATGGGAGTGTTGTGACCCTCACACTCAGCGATGGCACTTACGCACGCTCTATATCTGACATCAGCGGTGCTGTAACAGTGGCTGGTATCTCAGGGGTAACAGTTCCTGGGCACGGAACAGACCGAGAGAGTAACACAGAAATCACTGTTGAAGTTCGCTTTACCGGCTACCTCGACACCAATGCCATTTTGACCTTCATTGTGGGGGCAGAGGCGATAGCCAACTATAACGGTCCTGCACTCACCGCACAAATACCCGTCGTTACTTTAATCGCACAGGAAATACGGGGTTCTTGGCTTTGGATGGCTGTGCCAACAGATCTCACGGCGGGGAGTAATACATCCACAGAGATCGATTCCCTTGCCGCCACGAGTGGCGGAGCGGTTACAGAGACACACGTTGCTCAAAATAGCGTAAATGAAGGCAACACCGTGGGACACCGGCAATGGTCAAGCAGGGATATTCAGACAGAACCCGCCTGCGTCAAATACGATATATCTTGGTGTGCGGATCCGACCGTCTGCTGGGAAAATAACATCAACGAGGTCGTCAATGCGCTTGGCATGGGCACAGGGCGTAATATGAAAGCGCATACCGGGTATGCGTTGATCAATATTATCTCGCCCCGTGAACAAAGAGAGGTTATCCTGAATGTGAATAGCGATGACACTATCAAAGTTTGGCTCAATGGGAACGTGATTCATCGAGACGCTGCAAAGAGCATTGGCTGTCGAAGAATTGATGTTCGGTTCGCCTGCGATCCGTGGGTATGTGTATCGGATCCCTTGCTTCAAGAATCCGATACAAGTACCATTCCCATAACCCTCAGAGCTGGCAACAATCTCCTCTTGGTGAAAGTCCAGCAGCATGGAGAGTATTGGGGAATGAACGTTGCCCTTGCTGCAGATTTCACCACTGCTATCCCTACCGCCCAAACTGAAGTGAATGTCCCACCTCCAAGCACGTCAGAAACATTAGAAGGTGATGCAAACAACGATGGCGTGGTGAATATCCAAGATTTGGTGTTGGTGGCATCGAATTACGGGCAAACAGGACAGAATGCCGGAGATGTCAATGGAGATCGCGTCGTAAATAGTGCCGATCTCCTTGTGGTTGCTAGCGCACTAGACAACGCTGCAGCGGCACCGTTGGCACAGCCAGAGACACTTGAAATGTTCGCCGCAGCGGATGTAAAACTGTGGCTTTCTCATGCACGTCAACTCGACCTCACAAATGTAAAGTTCCTAAGGGGGATTCGCTTCTTAGAGCAACTTCTTGCAGCACTGATCCCGAGAGAGACCACCCTGCTTCCAAACTACCCCAATCCGTTCAACCCAGAGACATGGATACCGTATCGGTTGGCAGAAGATGCTTTCGTCGCGTTGACCATCTATGACAGGAGCGGTCGAGTTGTCCGTTCCCTTGATGTTGGACATCGGATTGCAGCGGTCTACGAGAGTCGGTCGAAGGCAATCTACTGGGACGGGAGAAATGGGCTGGGTGAACAGGTAGCAAGCGGCGTGTACTTCTATCATCTATCCGCGGGGGATTATTCCGCCACGCGGAAGATGCTTACCCTCAAATAGTATCAAATGACCCTATGATGGTTGGAACGCCGATGAATAGTGAGTTCCAGCCATCACTCATGAGCGGGTTGGATTGACGGAACTAGCATATCTTTCGAGAAATTGATGCGCTTGGATATAAGCAGTAACGAAGTATAGCAAAACAAATATCAGTTGTCAAACCAGTCTTCAAGCAAACTGACAGCGTTTTGCTGGATAAAGTGCTGGATACTAGTGGTGCTATTTTATCATTGCTTGCCTCTTGTCGGTTTGGAACTGGATAAGGGGGTGGCATCTTTGCTTTGTGATTGGATTGGAGAGTTTGTGTCGATGTCATTGAGCAGATATTGAGGCATCAGGTCAAGATATTGAGAGATGACACGTTTAGAGAGCCGGGTAATCTGCGAGATTTTGTCAATATCGTCCGTTGCGGCACGAACGGTCTTGACAATTTCATAATCCCGAATGTATCGGTCAACCGCTTCTTTTGAGTGTTTGGTTTTGGTTGCAATAGTGGGCGTGAGATGTCCTTGCAGATAGAGGGTAACAATCTCTTTCTTGTGGGTAATAGCGCCTGATAAATCATGGATATTGCCCCGCGTAGGCAAGAGTTTGCCACTGGTCTTTTGCCATTGGTTGACATAATCGCTGATGACCGCATCACAGACATTGAGCAACACAGCTAAGTCGAGTTGGGTCAACAGTGCGCCTTGGTCATAGGCTTGATAACACCATCGAACCAACCAATTGATTCTGAGTTGCCGGGAAGTAAAGCCGTTACGAAAGGATTCAATATCCTCAGAAGCGAGGTATGTCAGAATGACCGGCTTCATGCGGGTCTTGACGATAGACTTTCCTTTTTGTGGGTATTCATCAATGGGGACAGCCATCCAGACGAGTTGCCCATAGCTGAGCATGCGTTCATCAGGGATTTGGTCGGCCGTGGCGAGTTTCTCAAGAGGCAAAGTAATCACAAAATAGTCCTCAATGGTTTTCATAATGTCATCCACAATGGCACTTGCAGTGACTTCGCCTTTGTCATACCCATAAGAGTTGATAAAGCGATGAATGAGCAGCTGTCGCAGTGATTTGTCATTGATACGTCTGAATTTCTTCTCGTTGACTTCGGTTCGGGTCAATGGTTTACCCATCAGTTGTCCCCCTTTTTGGCATCAGTCGGTTCCGGGTGAAGTAACTGAGTCATTCGCTCGGTGGGTTGATATTCATCATATAGGGAAAGATATTCTCGAATCAGCCGGTCGGATAGATGACTAATGAGGCGTATCTGTCCCTTTGGGAAGCCTTGCCGGTGAAGGGTGGCTACCTGTGTGAAATCTCGTAAGTATCGTAAGACCGCTCGTTCGGTGTGGTTGGTCTTTTGCTCAATTTCGGTGAATTGATACCCTTTGAAATACAATTCCAAAATCTGAGTCTTATGGGAGATACCAGGCCCCATGTCATGTTTGGCACCCCGAGTCATGACAAAGTAACCGTCCTGTTTCAACTGGCGAATATCGCGTTTGACAGTTGCGGGACTGGTGGTTAATAAGACTGCTAAATCTTCATAACAGAGTAGAGCATCTTGGTCATAGGCTTGCTTGGTTAATCGGAGAATCCGATGGCGTCTAAGACCTGCCAATCCATAACCGGCTAACACCTCAAGGTCCGTTTGTACATCATTGAGAGTCAGTTGGCATGACACTTTTTTCGCTAAGGCGATGTGTTTACCCGCCGGTTCTTCGGCTGCGACTGCCTCATAGCAGATTTGACCCGATGTGAGTGCCACGTCGGCGTGTTGAGCAAAGTAGGAAGCAATCTGTTTGTAGTAGGCTTCGGCAATGATGGGCATCAGATTAAAGTCTGATGAAATCTTCTGAATGATGGCGGCTCGTGCGGTCTTTGATTGGAGCCGATTGATGCCGTAGGCTGTATTGTTTTGTGGCTTCATATTGACCTCCATGAATGGATTGCGGTTGATGGTAATTCCATCTCTTTTTAGTTTAGCTCATGGGGTCATTTGATACAAACTATAAATAGAGCAAGTTCTTGCATCTGATTTCTACAAAAAGGTCTATAATGAAAAAATTAAATAGTAAGTTTAACATCAGTTTGCTAATCTTAACGTTTTTTTTGTTTGGTATCTCATTTGTCCTTATCGGTTGCGGGGAAAACAGCCGACCGTCGGTCCAAGCGACAAACGACGACCTTAATCTGACTGTTGGTTCTAGGAAAGTAGTAGAGGTTTATATCACCGATACCGATGATAACGACACGCATACAATCAGTGCCTCCTCTGAAAATACGACTGTAGCCGCCGTGTCAGTAAATGAAATAACGCATAATCTTACCATCACCGGCACCGGAGTAGGTAGCACGACTATTAGAGTGACGGCTACAGACGACAGCGGTCATGACAACGCATCGGTGGAACTCGTATTTGATGTCACCGTCATTAAACCGCGGGTTGTCGCACTTAATCTTGCTGTTCGTTCTAGGAGAGTAGTAGAGGTTTATATCACCGATACCGATGATAACGACACGCATACAATCAGTGCCTCCTCTGAAAATACGACTGTAGCCGCCGTGTCAGTAAATGAAATAACGCATAATCTTACCATCACCGGCACCGGAGTAGGTAGCACGACTATTAGAGTGACGGCTACAGACGACAGCGGTCATGACAACGCATCGGTGGAACTTGTAATTGATGTCACCGTCATTGAACCGCGGATTGTCGCATCAGCAGCTTTGCCATTGAGCGAGTTATCCGTAAAGGAGCGTGTCGTCACACTCACCTTGTTTGGTCTTATTTATGAGTCCGACTACCGCTTCGGAGATAGCATCGCAGTAGACGGTTTTATTGATGTCGGGACGTTCGAGTATAGCGTGCACCGTGTGAGCGACACACAGATAGTGGTTAGATTCCACGGTAGCTTTGATGCCTATGACGGTATGCTCAACTTCATCGTGAAATCAAGTGGAATCGCCGAATACGAAGGACCTCCACTGAGCGTGCAGCTTCCGGTCATAGAGGCAGTTGAGGTGCCCGGCCCCTGGCTCTGGATGGCTGCGCCAACTAATAGGACTGGCGTATCGACAGAGATTGATTCCCTCGCTGAAGCAAGCAACAATGGCGTTACAGAAACCGATGTTGCAAAAAAAGGCGTGAATGAAGGGGATATTATCGGTCAGTTTCAATGGACGAGTGGTTGGTTGAGCAGCGCAAGCGAGACATGTGAGGAGTTCTGTTCACTCGTCCCTATCTTCGGTGGGTGCGGAACCTTATGCTGGTTGAATAATATCAAAAACCTCCTAACTCCCATTGGGTTAGGCATAGGTGGTAATATACAATCGGATACCGCCTATGCCTTAATTAATGCTGTTTCTCCCAGTGACCAAGCCCATGCTGCAATAGGCATCAAGAGCGGTGATGAGATAAAAATGTGGCTCAATGGCGAGGTGATTGACATAAAAGCTGCTACCAATCTCGGATGCCGGAGTCTTCACGTGCCCTTAGCATTCGACCCGTGGGTATGCACACCGGACCCCGATTCCCTAGCGGAGTCTGTTATTCCCGTGAAACTAAAAGCGGGTGACAATCTGCTTCTAATTAAGGTTCGGCAGCATGGTGACTATTGGGGAATGGTAGTGCGACTGGCTGCAGATTTCACTACGGCGATTCCAACACGGTGATGGTAAGGTAAACACTTCGTATTACAATTAAGACTTACGCAGCGCGTTCATAAGTCCCCCTGATAAGGGGGATTTAGGGGGTTAAAAATCAAAAATCTACCCCCCGTGTGCTAAATTTGCGTAAGTCCTGACAATGTAAGTTTTATCGTTGGGCTGCTCATATTCACAATCAAGCAGATATGGAGAGATTGGAACAGTGATGACTCAATCAGATTCCCCGTAGATTGAGTTTCCATACAATCAGCACCTGATGGAAAGGAGTTTACGATGAAACAGCGAGTAAGGAATCGAAAAGTTCGTGTCTTAATTGTTTTGTCGGTAATGGGGCTCTGTTTTACCGCAGACAGGACACATAGTAACGTCAGTATAAGCGAAATCATGTTTGGCTCAGAGCGGCGTTTTACCCCACCACAATGGATAGAATTGTTCAATCATGGATCCGATGTAATCAATCTCGATGGCTGGAAGCTGACGATTCAGAACCGCAACTCACCGGATTTGACCGGACCCGTGAATGCAACAATCCTCTTTGCAGATGACTTCTGGGGCGATGCGCCGAGGGTATGGCCAAACGAGACGATTCTGATAGTAACGACGCGTGGCGAGAACTCAGGCAACGTCAGGGAGGAGGATATTTATGATCTCCGATGGCGTCAAGATTTAGGTCTTGGTTTGTGGGGCACATTCTTGAGTGCAGAGGGCTTTTATCTGGAGTTAACTGACACTGCGGGAAACATAGTGGACACCGTTGGTAACTTCCAAAACAATGCCATACAATGGCAGCTCCCCCTTGGGGCGAATAGAGGGAGGAATCGAGCGGGGCACCGGGTCTCGATGATTCGTCACTATGTCAACGGCGTGCCGCTTGATGGCACGCAAGCAGCGAGCTGGATTTCCGCTGAGAATGCGGGTTTAGCAGCGGACCAACAAACCCATTATGGCACTGCAAACGACATTAGTTCCCCCGGCATCGGTCCTATAGATATGCCCATTGTGCCGCCTGTCGCACTCCCTGAAGATGCGCCCATTGTGCCGTCTGTTGAGGAGCCATCTGTCAATGTACCAGTTGTAGATTGTCAAGTCGGGATGGTTCTTGGGGCAGGACAGAGTTGCAGGTATCCGGGGACAGATGCGAAGTTCACGGTGCTCGATAACGGGCTTGGACAATTCTTAAATCTCACCTTTGCTGCATTAAATTTCAGAGATACGAACATCAACGGTCAATTTTATACTTTGGTTGCCAATACACGCGATGATGGTTCATGGACAATAGAGCAGATAGGCACTGTAGATAAGCCGGCTGTTGAGGAGCCATCTGTCAATGTGCCAGTTGTAGATTGTCAAGCCGGGATGGTTCTTGTGCAGGGACAGAGTTGTACTTATCCGGGGACAGATGCGAAGTTCACAGTGCTTAATAACGGGCTTGGACAATTCTTAAATCTCACCTTTGCTGCATTAAATTTCAGAGATACGAACATCAACGGTCAATTTTATACTTTGGTTGCCAATACACGCGATGATGGTTCATGGACAATAGAGCAGATAGGCACTGTAGAAAAGCCGGCTGCAGTTAATCCGCGGGATCGGCAATGGCTGCTATGGGGGCAGCTGAAAGCGAATCACGAAAGTTTGAAAGGGAGGTAAAACAGCCATGCGAGAGGTTCTACTTCTACCACCAGACAGCGGGCGATTATTCCGCCACGCGGAAACTGGTCATTTTGAAATAGGTAAGGTGTTAATTTCCGCTATCAGTAGGCGGGGCATCCTTCCCCGCCCTATGTCTGACAGATTTGGAAAAATCTACGAAATCCACTAATCTCGCAGTTACGCATTTCACAACAATCGTTGTTCCATACGAAACAGAACTGGTGCCTAGAGTCTGACTGTAGTTGCCCGATTCATCGGACTGTAGGAGGGGCATCCTTGCCCCGATTGTTGCGCGGTGATGAATCACCGAACTACAAAGTTTTAAGCGTTCAACTGCGTAAGTCCTAATAAAATCGCAATAAGTAGATAGGGGCTTTTCTCTAAATTTAACGCAAAGTCGCAAAGTAAAAAAAGGTATAGGGCTATTTATAGTGAATTAGAAAAATATATTGACACCGATTCTGTAGGGGGCGTACCCTCCGAATCGCGACTGAATGCTTTGATAGTCGGGAATCGGAGTTCCCTCCTACAACTCAAAAATGCCAAGTTAATTGTAAAATTCACTATAGTTCTCCGTTTTGGCTCATGCTCCGCTGTTCGTAGTAGCACGTTCATTGCGCTTTCTTGTAGGGGCAGCCCTTGTGGCTGCCCTTCTCATGCCCTTATCTTTCTTTTGACATGAGCCTTTATTTCTATGAACTGCTTGCGGATGAGGTATCTCTCCTGCATAAGGTGTTTATTCCCAAGCAACTACGTTTTACCTTTCATTCCTTTAAGGGAAAACTAAGAGCTTCAATACTTCGGGGTCTTTAGTTCTCCACTTTCCATCTGTATAACCCGCGGACTGATGCATTGGTCATCTGTCCGAACCCTACGATCAAAGAAAACTGTCATTCCATTGATGACAGGCATCTTCCCACCTATCTACTTATTCCGCTTTTTTATCTTGATCCACAGTCCGTTTTCCACTAAACTACCCCTCAAATTCGATACTACGATTCAAGGAGAATATGATGACGCAACCCCAGGTGGCACCCTACGGTGCGTGGAAATCCCCAATCAGCGCAGATCTGATTTCGACGGAAGGGCGCAGGATAATAGAAGCCGTAGCCGATGGAGAAGACATCTATTGGATCGAGATGCGTCCGACTGAGAGCGGTCGATATGTCATTGTTCGGCGGACGCCGGACGGACAAACCACAGATGTAACGCCATCCCCTTTCAACGCACGGACGCGAGTCCATGAGTATGGTGGCGCGGCCTTCGTCGTCTGTGACGGCACGATCTACTTCTCAAATTTTGCCGATCAACGCCTCTACCGTCAGGCTCCCGGGGCAGATCCACAGCCGATTACGCCTGAAGCAGAACTGCGTTATGCAGATGGTGTTATTGATACCAAACGGAAACGCCTAATCTGTGTGCGCGAAGATCATACTGATGCCAAGCGCGAAGCCGTTAACGCGCTAGTAGATATCTCGCTGGATGGAAGCGATGGTGGACAGGTACTTGTCAGCGGCAACGATTTCTATTCCTCACCATGCCTGAGTCCCGATGGCAGTCGTTTGGCGTGGATGACGTGGAACCATCCGAATATGCCTTGGGATGGGACTGAACTTTGGGTCGGCGAGATCAGTCAGGACGGATCCCTTGGTCGCACCGAATGTGTGGCAGGCGGGGTTGACGAATCAATTTTTCAGCCGGAATGGTCGCCCGATGGCACACTATATTTTGTCTCCGATCGAACGGATTGGTGGAGTCTCTACCGTTGTCAGGCTGGGATTGTTGAGCCATTATGCGACATGGAAGCGGAGTTTGGAAGACCACAGTGGATATTTGGCATGTCCACCTATCGGTTCGTCTCCCCGAATCAGATTATCTGTGCCTACACGCAGGATGGCATCTGGCATCTGGCAAGTTTGGACACCGTAACGCGAAGGCTTGATCGGATTGAAACTCCCTATACATCAATTACTAGCTTACAAGCTACCCCCGGAGGAATCATTTTCAACGCTAGTTCATCGACAGAGTCGGCGTCAATCGTCCGGTTTGACTTCACCACAAGACAATTTGAGGTCTTGTGCCGCTCAAGCGAGATAAAAATTGATGCCGGGTATTTCTCAACTCCACAAGCAATTGAGTTTCCCACCAAAGGCAATCTGAGTGCCTACGCCTTCTTCTATCCGCCACAGAACCGTGACTATGCCGTACCTGCCGACGATTTACCTCCACTCCTCGTTATTAGCCATGGAGGTCCTACTTCAGCGACTTCGACCGCGCTCGACCTAGAGATTCAATACTGGACCAGCCGGGGTATTGCTGTTCTTGATGTGAACTATGGCGGCAGCAGCGGCTATGGTCGTGCTTATCGACAGTGCCTCAATGGCAAATGGGGTGTTGTTGATGTTGACGATTGTGTGAACGGGGCGCGATACCTCGCTGAAAACGGCCATGTGGATGGCAATCGGCTAGCAATTCGGGGTGGGAGTGCGGGTGGCTACACGACACTTTCCGCCCTGACCTTCCGTGATGTTTTTAAAGCAGGGGCTAGTTATTACGGCATCAGCGACCTTGAGGCAATGACAACCGACACACACAAGTTTGAATCCCGCTATCTGGATAGCCTGATTGGACCCTATCCTGAGGGACGTGACCTCTACCGAGCACGCTCGCCGATTCATTTTACAGATCGCCTTTCATGTCCATTGATTCTCTTTCAAGGCCTTGAAGATAAGGTAGTTCCCCCGAATCAAGCAGAGCTGATGGTTGACGCATTGCGGGCGAAAGGGTTGCCTGTCGCTTATGTCCCGTTTGAAGGTGAGCAGCACGGATTTCGACGCAGTGAGAATATCCGCCGTTCACTCGAAGCGGAACTCTATTTTTACGCGCAAGTCTTTGATTTTACTCCTGCGGGTGCTATAGAACCGGTAATAATCGAGAACCTTTCGTAACGACGTTAATATTCAAACAGCAACGATTCTCGATTTTTCCTTGCCTTTGTATGAGTGTGTATGCTAAAATTAAGCGATCTTTTAATTATCAACCTTTCCTTTAGGGGTGTATCCCAAGCATAAATGCTTGGGATACACCCATGCTTTAGCATTTTTTTGAGTGTCCAAACAATTTTACTTTCAGATATGAATTGGTGGTAGTTTGAGTCCAAAGAGACGAGCAGGTAGGGTAAAATCTCCCACTACCAGTCCTACAGACAATAGGATGAGCTTCAATTCATCCCTCTGAAATTCCCTAATGTTCTTGCAAGGGGCAGCAGCCTACTGCCACGATTCTTCCTTGCTTGGATGGGCAAGGCAGCCAAAAATGGGGTAGGGCATTGTCCCATGAAGGAGCGGATATAAGACGCATTTCGGTGTGCAATCCGTGTTGATAGCACAATTCAGCTCCTAAAGGAACAGGGAAGAATCCCAATCCTTTAGGTTTGGGAGTATGTCAAACAATACATGTAGGCGAATTAGACAGATGCAACAATCTCACGTCAACTTTTCTCCAATTACCCAATTTGTCCCCTTTGCACACACAACTATGTACATGCCGGGCATGGGCATTGCTAGTGCGGTGTCCATGCGTGCGGGGCAAGGTGGAAATAGGCAACTTTAGATATGAATTGGGATTGTTTTTAATATATATGCTTTACGGAATTGCCTATTGTCACAGCCGTGATAATAGGCTTTTTTATTGTCCACACTTTGAACGAAACCGTCAGTCGAGATCCGATTACCAAGCGGTATCGGAAAACTGACCAACAACTTAGTTCCGGAATTTCCTTATATTCTGAATCAATGGAGACGAACATGCAAGAAAAAGTACTGGGATTGAAATGTCGTGAATGTGGGAGGCAGTATCCCAAAGAACCGCTCCATGTATGCGAGTTCTGTTTCGGTCCACTTGAAGTGGACTACAACTACGAGGTAATCCAGAAGTCAATCTCACGAGAATCTATTAAGCGAGGGCCCGAAAGCCTATGGCGTTATGCCGACCTACTACCGGTTGATGGTGAGCCGACCGATGGATTGCATTCGGGGTTTACCCCTTTAATCCGTGCCAAAAATCTGGAGGCGGTGCTCGGTGTTGAAGCACTCTATATCAAAGATGATTCGGTGTGTCACCCGACCCTTTCCTTCAAAGATCGGGTGGTTGCCGTCGCGCTAAGTAAGGCAAAGGAGTTCGGGTTCGATACCGTTTCATGTGCTTCGACCGGCAATTTAGCGAACTCCGTTGCAGCAAATGCAGCAATTGCTAACCTCAACTGCTTCATCTTTATTCCTGCCGATCTCGAGATGGGGAAAGTGGTGGCTTCGCTTGTTTATGCCCCGACGGTAGTTGGGATCGCAGGAAATTATGACGATGTCAACCGCTTATGCAGCGAGATCGCCGGCGTTTATCCTTGGGCGTTTGCTAACATCAATATCCGTCCGTTTTACGCAGAAGGTTCCAAAACCTTTACCTATGAGATTATCGAGCAACTCGGTTGGGAAGCGCCTGATCACATTGTCGTGCCTGCAGCTGGCGGATCGCTCATTACAAAAGTGGGCAAAGCATTGAAAGAATTTCACATGCTAGGACTGATCGACAAGCCACAAACGCACATCCATGTTGCACAGGCTGAAGGTTGCGGGCCGATCGTCACAACGCTTAAGGAGAATAGCGATTTTGTCAAACCTGTCAAACCAGACACCATCGCTAAATCTCTTGCAATCGGTAACCCCGCCGACGGAATCTATGCCGCTGCAACAGTGCAGGATTCGGGTGGATATGGAGAACACGCAAGCGATGATGAGATCGTCGAAGCAATTAAACTTCTTGCGGCGACAGAGGGTATCTTCACTGAAACGGCGGGCGGTGTTACACTTGCCGCAGCGAAAAAGCTGATCGAAAGTGGACGTATCAGTCGAGATGAACGTATTGTTGTCAGCATCACCGGCAACGGATTGAAGACCATCGAAGCACTTGAGGGACGGGTCCCCGAACCCCACGTAATTCAGCCGCAACTGAACGCATTCCGAAAATTGATGACCACGCTATAGGGCACGCCATTTCAAAATATCACCCTTTTTTTGACTATAGTGAAGAGGAGTTACGCAGTTCAGTTTGTAGTAGCGCAATTCATTGCGCGTCCGGACGGGCGATAAATCGCCCTACTACAAACCTAAAGCCTTACTGTAGTTGCCCGATTCATCGGGCGTCGGCAACGGTGTCTAGCGGCGATGAATCGCCGAACTACAGGGCTTTGACCGTTCAACTGCGTAAGTCCTAGTGAATTCTAAAAATAAGTAGGCATGTACCAATAACTCCGACCTTCACGCAGTCTCAAAAGTCCCCCTGATAAGGGGGATTTAGGGGGTTGGTTGTGCATTGGGAGTGTCCAAATAATTTTAAAATCTACTATAGTTCGGTTAGAATGCGAAAACCTAGGAGTATACAGCGATGAAATTTTTTGACACAGTAGAAATGGCACCCCCCGACCCGATCTTGGGGCTTAACGCGGCTTTCAAAGCGGATCCGCGGTCAAACAAAGTGAACCTGAGCATTGGTGCTTACAAGACCAATGACCTCCAGCCGCTTGTGCTTGCAGCGGTCAGGAAAGCAGAGGGACAAATTCTCTCGGAGGGTATGGATAAGGAGTATCTCTCTCAAGATGGCAACCCAGAATACGTGAAGCGTTCCATCAAGTTGGTGTTTGACACAGAGCAGGACAATATCTTTGGGGCGCAGGCACCTGGTGGAACAGCCGGCGTTAGACTCGCTGGCGATTTTCTCGCCCAAATCGGAAATCAAGTCATCTACATTCCGGATCCGACCTGGGCAAACCACAACCAAGTTTTCGCAAGGGCAGGATTGCAGACTGCTTCCTATCCATATTATGATGCAGAGCGCAGAGAATTTACCAAGTCCCGCATGGTTGAAGCGATTAAGTCCATCCCCAGTGGAAGCCCAATCCTGCTTCATGCCTGTTGCCACAACCCAACCGGACTCGATCCAACACCAAAGGATTGGAAGGAAATCTCAACAGCCATCAAGGCGCAAGGGCTACTGCCAGTGTTTGACTTTGCCTATCAAGGTTTTGGACGTGGTATTGACGAAGATGCTATAGCAGTTCGTCACTTCCTCGCTGATGGACATCAGATGCTCGTCGCGAATTCCTATTCCAAAAACTTTGGGCTGTACGGAGAGCGAACAGGGGGCTTCTATGTCGTCACGGCTGATGGGGCATCCGCCGAAAGAGTCAGATCTCAAGTCATGCGAATCATCCGAGCCAACTACTCCAACCCACCTCTACACGGCTCACGTATCATTGCAACGGTGCTCGCCTCTGACACGCTCAGACGGGAGTGGGAAGCCGAGCTTGCGGTCATGCGGGAGCGGATCTCTGGTATGCGCAAGGCGTTGGCTGAACGCTTAAACGCGGGCGGTAGATCAGTTGATTTTAACTTCATGTACAAGCAGAACGGGATGTTCTCTTACTCCGGACTCTCCAAAGCTGCCGTGGATCGACTGAGAGAAGAATCTGCTATCTACATGCCGACGAACGGGCGGCTGAATGTGGCAGGGCTTTCCCCAAAGAACTTGGACTATGTGGTAGAAGCCATCTTAGCGGTACTCTAAGTGAAAGGATTCTATTATGACTGAACAGGTTGAAACTCGTTCTGAAATCATCGAACACCAATTGATTAACGGCTTGAAGGTATTAACGAAAGAGGTACACGCCGCGCCGGTTGCCAGTAGTTATGTTTGGTACAAAGTCGGCTCGCGTAATGAACGCCTTGGGCTCACAGGTGTGTCCCATTGGGTTGAACATATGCTTTTCAAAGGCACCCCCAAATTTTCCAAAGAGGAACTCGGACGCTTTATCGAAGGCAACGGTGGCAGGTGGAACGCGTTTACAAGCAACGACTATACCGCCTATTATGAAACCCTACCCGCGGACAAAATTGAGGTCGCGCTTGCCTTAGAATCGGATCGAATGCGGAATAGCGTTTTTGATCCAGAAGAGGTCGAAGCGGAACGCACAGTAATCCTTTCAGAACGCGAGGGGTATGAGAATACGCCCCAGTTCGTTCTCAGAGAGGAGGTACAGGCGACCGCCTATAAAGCTCACCCGTATCAATGGGGTATCATCGGTTGGCCATCAGACCTCAAAACAATGACCCGCGATGACCTCTACAACTACTACCGACAACGTTACGTTCCCAACAATGCAACCCTTGTGCTCGTTGGGGACTTTGATACGACAGACCTGATGAAGCAGGTTGAAACCCACTTTGGTCCTCTGCCCCCCGGTGAACCGATCACGGATCCATCAACGGTCGAGCCTGAGCAGCGAGGCGAAAGACGGGTTACGGTTCGCAAGGAAGGAACGCTCGCTTATGTTGCCCTCGTTTATCATATCCCCGCAGCCGGGCATCCAGACTTCTATCCGCTGGAAGTGATTAGCACCGTGCTTAGTATGGGTAAAACTTCACGGTTTTATCGTGCCTTGGTTGATAAGCAGTTGGCAACTTCCGCTTATTTTTACCCAGATTTTTCCAAAGATGCTGGACTCGCTTGGACCTTCGCAGAGGCACAGGTTAATGTTGACCCAGCCACGCTCGAAAAGGCATTGCTAGAACAGATAGAACGCATCCAGAATGAACCCCTTACAGAAGCCGAACTGGAAAAGGCGATCAACCAAACGGAAGCACATTTCATTTTCTCTCTTGATAGCGTCTCAAATCAAGCGGCGCAGATCGGCTACTACGAAACCGTCTACGATTACAAATTCCTTGATACCTATCTCGATAATATTCGATCCGTCACCCGCGAACAAATTCGTGAAGCTGCGCAAAAGTACCTCACCGAGGATAATCGCACAGTTGGATATTTTCAACCGGTTTCGCCGGGACACGGGGGCACAGCCGACGAACATGCTGCACCCACTCTGCACCATACAAGACAACCTGCTCTTTTTCAAGTTCAAGGAGGAATTGACAGATGAATAACCATCAGTCGCCAGCCACACGCCACGTCTTTGACAACGGTTTGACGCTGCTCATTCAAGAGAACCATTTCAATCAAACGGTTGCAATCAGTGGACGGCTGAGGGCGGGTAGCATGTATGATCGTCAAGGTTTCTACGGGCTCTCGGATGTCGTCGCCAACATGCTGACTAAGGGAACTGAAAACCGGATGTGGGAAGAAATCGCCGAGGCGACCGAATCTGTCGGTGCAAATATAAATGCTGCAGGGAATACCGAGACGGTAAGCATTGAAGGTCGCCTCCTGTCAAAGGATTTTGATTGCGTGCTTGATGTGCTCAACGACATTCTGCGTGCTCCCAACTTCCCCCAAGAAGAGATTGAAAAACACCGACATCAGGTTTATAGTTGGCTGAAAGCGTGGGAGGATGAAACGGATGATGTTGCGGATCGACTGCTCCGAGAGGCTGTCTACCCTGACGGACACCCTTACCATTGGCGCGTACACGGGACGGAGGAATCGGTCAAACGCATCCAGAGGGACGCACTAGTTGATTTTCACGCGTCTTATTATCGACCCGATTCACTCATTCTGGCGATTGTTGGCGATGTGGCAACACAGACAATTATTGAAAAAATTGATGCCTCAATGGGGAATTGGAAAGCCAATGGCGAAAAACCCCCTTTCATCATACCGGCGGTGGAATACGGTGAAAAGCAGATTGTAGTTAAGCCGATGATGGACAAATCGCAAGCGAATATCGAGTTGGGGCATAAAGGAATTGCCCGAACAAATCCAGACTTTTACACCATCAATCTGATGAACGCCATTTTAGGCGGAAGCGCGGGGATTGCCCGCTTATTTGGGCGTGTGCGTGACGTGCAAGGGCTCGCATACAGCGTGTGGAGCTCATTCACTCCATCAATCGGCGAAGGGCTTTTCCATGCTAGTGCCGGTGTCAACCCAACCAACGTAGATAAAGCCATTAACAGTATCTTGCACGAAATCGAATTGATGAAATCCGATGGAATCACAGAACAAGAATTGTCGGACGTGCAGAACCTAATTGTCGGAAATTTTGCACTGGCACTCGAAACGAATAGAGGACTCGCCGCGGTGCTCCTATCCGCGGAGTTGTATGAGCTAGGACTCGACTATCTTGAGCGGCACGAATCAATTTACCGGAGCATCACCCGTGCACAGGTGGGCGAGGCCGCCCAGAAATACCTGCACCCGGATCTATGCAGTATCGCAATTGCGGGACCGTATCAAGACAAAACGGTTTCGTAGAGGATGCTTATCTGGTAACATAGGAATTAGTGAGACAATGAGCCCAAAATTAGCTTCCAACAATCGTGCTAAGTTCGTATGCTATCCAATGGTTGGCGGTGTTGAGCAACAAGCGTTTAATTTGCTAAAGACGCTAAAATGGATTCATAATTCACGACCTTCTCAAGGAAGCGAAGTTTGGAAATGGCTGCAGATAGCGTTTCGTTCCGGTAAGCCTTTGGTTGATAAATATGCTCAAAACATCTACTCTGTTCTTCTGAGCAGTCCGGGTTTGGTGGAAGTCGAAAATGGTAAGTGTCGGCTTACCCGTGATGGTTACATCGTAATCCATTCATCCTCGTATGATCCCCTATTGGAGGTCTTTGCAAAAAACTTTGTTGGATTGATAGAGATAATGGAAATCTTGCAGAACCGAGATGAAGTGCCAACGAAAGTTTTGCTGCTAGAATGGTTCGCAACCACAAGTGCTCGTTTTCATCGAATGCGTTGCTGGGGAGAACGCCATATCTCCAATCAATTTCGTACTCGTGTGGACTGGTTACGCGCATTCGGCGTTATTGAGATTGAGAATAGCAAATTTCGGCTTACCGCTGAAGGACAACAATTTATGGTCGCGCATCCACCTGAATCTCTACTCTTGAGTTCAGACGAAATTCAGGCGGAGGAGAAAATTATGCACACGCGGCTTGACGCTCCTTTCACGGCTTTCGATCAGACAGTTGCACGAACAAACTCGTCGCGTCGAGCCTACGTCCGCAGTCGCATCTTCCGCAATATTGTCGCCGAGCAGTATAACTACGCCTGTGCAGTTTGTAACTTTCGGCTTAGCACACCTGATAACATGTATGAGCTCCAAGCTGCACATATCATCCCACGCAGTAAGCGAGGCACTGACGATCCGCGAAATGGGATTGGACTCTGTGGTATCCATCATTGGATGTTTGATAAGGGTGTTATTTCAGTTTTCCCTTTTGGCCTGACAATCCGAGTTGCAGCTTACATCAAGGCACACAGCGGAAATCCATCAAGTGCGCAGATAGTTCAGTATGCTGAACAACCTATTCATTCCACTGTTGATCCGGAGTATTCACCTGCAACATTAGCCCTAGAGTGGCATAACGAGAATGTCTTTATCGATTGAAAATAAGTGAGGTAAAATATGATGGGCAGCAGATTATTGAAAAAACTGAAGCAGAAAGTAGAAGGATCTGGATGGTTGTCAGGAACAACGCTTAACTTCGCTCATGTTTATCTCGACTATGCGCCCGCTTCCATTCCACTTGGGCTGCTGTTGGAAGAGGATGCACTTGTTCAAATTCGGCGCAAATTTTTCTATCCTCTTGAAACTATTGGTGAGGCACTGTCAGAAAGCAGTGCAAAATGGAGTCATCTTGATCAAGTTTCTGTCTTTCAAATTGTTATTGATGCTGACTATGAATGGCAAACTATTGCTTGTTTGATTTGGAATAATGAGGTTATCATTAGTATTTCCGAAAGGGCTTCAGATTTCTGGTTTGACAATGAGACTGATATGGCCAATTTCTTGGAGGAAAAGTATCAGGAGGGGGTTACTCAATTGCAAGAACTTCTATCCAGACAAATTAAGGAGGCACCCAATCTGCCCTAATTTGTGCCCTGTGGCGATACCCGGACGACCAATTCGAAAAGCAGCATTAACACTCTCACAGATTTTCATTGATGATCAACCTCAGTGAGTGTGATCGAGGATAAGCCCGCTTCCCGCGCTCCGACAGTTGGAAGTAACCCCCTCCGACGATGAGAAAAAAATCGCAAGGTACGCAAAGTGGGCAATTGAGCAGCTAGAGTCACGTACACCCAAGCGCAATTAACAGATCCGGACGATTCGAGCCGATGGCGTCAACCCCCAAATCGATGACACGCTGTATTTCCTCAACCGTGTCAGGGTTCCATGCACGAATCTTGAGACCGTGTGCGTGCGCTTTCTGGATAAGCTGGGTGTCAATGTTCTGATGTTGGATGTGTATCGCTTCCGCTCCCATATCAATAGCTTGTTCACACGCATCATCTGGCGCATTTGGCCACAACGCGCCTAGCCTCAAGTTCGGATTAAGCTGACCTGATTCGCGTAACCGGTCATGCACAAACGAAGTCAGAAGCACCTCGCTCTCCATGCTATTTTGTTCAACCGCTTGGATCACGGGTTCAGCAGTGTCAGGACCTTTAAGTTCAATCTGGAGAATCACCTTCCCGCGCACCAGATCTATCACTTCCTGTAGTGTGGGAATGCGTTCTCCTTTGCCGGCGTCCAACTGTTTCACCTCCGCTAACGTGAAGTCGGCGACTGCACCCTGTCCATCGGTTGTCCGATCTACAGTGGTATCGTGGATGACCACCAGATGTTGGTCTCGTGTGAGATGCACATCAATCTCAATCTGATCGACGCCAAGATCTATCGCTGTTTGAATGGACAGCAGCGTATTTTCAGGTTCAAGTTTTGCTGCGCCCCGGTGTCCAGTAAGAATCATCTGAATCCTTTCTTTAGTTATTGCTATCTTGAAGCCCTTTCAGGGCTGCCACGATATCCTCATGTTTGGCGAGATTAAACTGGTGTGAGCCAATATACATGAACCGGATAATTAGGTCCTTATCAATCACGAACGTCGCCGGACGGGCGATGTTGTAAGCATCAAGTCCCAGCCAATGGTACACCCCATAGCTTTTAATCACCTGCCGATCCTTATCCGTAAGCAACGGAAAGGTGATATCGTGTGTCTCGGCGTATCGACGCACTTCGCGGGGCCATTGACCAACGATGCTAATCAACGCAGCCCCCAATCCTGTGTATTCATTACTGTTGCGCTGGAGGTCTCCTAACTGGCGACGACTATTCGGTCACCATGTTCCTCGAAAGAAGACAAGGATGACAGGCTGTTGACCGAGATAGGATTCCAGACTCACAGTCTGACGCTGAACAGAAGTCAATGTGAATAAGGGTGCCTTGTCACCGATGTTGAGAATCTTGTTTTTTCGTGGCATAATTTATCTTATGGTGAATTCTAAAAATAAATAGACACTTTCGCCCCCCGGTAGGTGCGGTTTCCAACCGCACCAGTTTGGAGTGTCTCACTAATCCTAAGATCTACTATAGTTACCTCATGTAACAAGAAAGTGCAAACTTTGAATAAACCGTAGGCGGGGCATCTTGCCCCGCCCATACTCGGCAAAAACTCGGTTTCTGTTGCGCGATTTCTTCACATGAACCTAAGGATTTAATTCCTGACGAATCCGTTCGGCGAGCGTTTCGGTGTTGCTGTCGTTCAAGTGAAGTGGATTAATCAGAAGTTTTCCCTCTCGGAGACCGCCGTGACTGACATAAATCGGTGGTACACCGTTACGAAGGCTTTGACAAATCTCCATTGCTTCCCGACCGACAGCTTCCTCATCAACTGAGATTTCTAACAGTGGGAGGCTTTCGTCATCTCCTTTATCGCGAATGCTACATTGTGCAGGAGAGCCGTTTAGCGTTTCCACTATCCGTCCGAGGCGTGCGCGCGCCTTGGAGACTTCTTCGTCATAAGCGCCGGACGTGAAAAGCTGCAACGCCACAAGCAGGGCAATAATTTCTTCCTTTGATACCTTAAAACCGCGTCCAATGCCGTGTCGCGGAATGCCACGAAGTTTCGTCTTATTGATGAGTGATGCCGGCGGATTCCAAAGTTCTAAGTGATCATCCATATCCAGCAACTGTGTTACTGCTGGTCCGATGAGATCTCGACGACCACAAAGAATCCCTGTTGATTGAGGACCTCGTATGGATTTACCGCCGCTGAACGCGACCAAATCAGTACCCATCGCCGCAATCGATTTGAGGTTGCTGCGCGGGGGAAGTTCACCTGCTGCATCTACCAATACCGGAAGTTGATGCCGATGTGCAACATCAACAACTTCTTCAAGCGGTGGCTTAGAAGTTAGACTATATACATAAAGGATGCCCGCGGTATTTGGTCCAAAAGCCGCTTCGTACTCCCACGCTTCAGTGCGCCGTACCCCTGCATTTGCAACGATCTCGTTGAAACCAACCTCAACAAGACGTGCACCGGCAGCTCTTACGGCGTGGTCGTAACCGCTTCGCTGCTCGCGAGCGAGGATAAATTCGTTGGGGAATCCATCGCAGTGGGGTAACCGCTCCATCCGCCCCAAGTCGTAGCCTGTCAAGATTGCAGCGGCTCCCATGGTTAGGGCGGACGCGGCACCGGCGGAGACCAAACCGGCTTCCGTCCCAGTCGCCTCCGCGATAATTTTGGAGGCAGCTGCCTGAAGTTGTTCAAGCGGCACGGACGCACGGGCAGCCTCATTAAACGCATTCAGTACCTCATCGGGCATCGGCGCACCCCCGAGACGGGTCACCGCTCCAGAAGCGTTGATAATCGGTGTAACTCCAAATTGTTCGTAAATTCCCATAGATATTTCCCATCTCATCAATTACTATTAAGGCTAACATGAAAACACCACACACACGCGAAACACTCACACATGACCTGAAAAACTTGGGCGTTGAACTAGGGGATACGCTCTTTATTCACTCCTCCTTTAAGAGCCTTGGACCTGTCGAAGGTGGGGCAGGAACTGTAGTCAGCGCACTGGAGGATGCCGTTGGACGAGAGGGACTCATCTTGATGCCCTCGTTCAATCTCCTAGATGGAAGAGAGTTGCGGGTGAGCACATGGAACCTCGAAACGACACCGTCCACGGTCGGATGGCTCACCGAGTTTTTCCGCCAGATGCCCGACACCTACCGTTCCGACCACTACTCCCACTCGGTTGCTGCAGGGGGAAAAGACGCAAAGGCGTTTGTGAGCACGCATCTCAGCCGCGAGGGGTATAAATCACCGTGGGACATTGAGCCGTGGGGTAAAACTTACGGCACACATTCCCCAATGCAGAAAGCATATAAGAACGATGGTAAGCTGCTCATGCTTGGCGTTGATTACAATACTTCTACGTATGTCCACTTCGTGGAAGTCCTCTATTGGCATGAGCTGCTTGAACACGATCCAGAAACGCCCTATCCCGCCCTAGACAGACCGTTGCTTGGCGCGTTCTGGGACGAAGTCGGGAACCTGAACCGGGGATTGGTGGGAAATTCTAACTGCCGCCTCTTTCGCATACAGGCGTATATCCATACCCTCTTGGGCGAAGTCAAGAGCAACCCCGACCCCTATGTCAGGGGGCGCTCCTAAATCCCTTGCGTCGATCAGTCCTTTAACGGCGGTTTGATCTCTTTATTGATAGCCCAGTCGGGATAGTAGTTATACACTTCGGCACCGGGATATGGAGTGCCGAGCGGCTGCGGCGCTGCATAAAACGGTCCGGGCATTCCTATCATAACCGACATGATGAATTGCAACCCCACCGATCTAAGTGTGCGAGCAGAACGTACATTCCAAGGCGCAGTTGAAGCAAAAACGAACCGGTTATTTTCCAGTATCCAACGTCCAGCTGCACTCACAACAGCACGCCCCAACCCTCGCCCTTTAGCTTCTGGCGCAGTGTCAACGCCGATCTCCCAAATACGATCATCTTCAGCCTGAACCGCTGCAAGTGACGCCAACTTGCCATCCTCAAAGATACCGAAGCCAGTCATCGCCTCATCTTCAAAGCAGTGCCAGAAAATACGATGATCGACCGTTTCTGCCAATTCCTCCGCAGACAACTGCACAGGACGGTCATCCCCCGCATCACGAAAACAGTTCTCGTCACCAACGTAGAACCAGCTCGGTCCCCACACGCCGCATCCATCAGGTAGCAATACACGCGCAAGCTCATACCCACCAAAGGTGGAAAACAGCTCCTCCAACGTCAGATTTGCAACGATCGGTTTAAGCTGTTCGAGCCACTGCCTTTGTGTTGTGACAAGTCCACGTTCACCAACCCTTGCCGCGAATAGTGGGCTCGAGCACCCTTCTTCGGTCTCATATACCGGTATCGGATCTGAACCTATCAGATCCAGTTTTGCCCCAATCTTCTCGTCCAGCCACGGACGAAGGGATTCGATAAGGTTTGATGCGTTCATTGCTGTTATTTCCCTTCAGATTCGTGCTAGCGTTGCTATATCTCGCTTCATTGCCTTTGCCCAATATACTTACACTTTACTGCTGCTTATTTCTCGGACACCCTTGAACCATAACTCCTTGGGGATGATAGGTGATTCTCAGGAAATAATCAAGGAAAAAAATATGGGATTTGACTAGGGCGTGTTAACATTTTGATGTTGCTCATTCGGCAAACGCTGTAATCATCGGGCGATCTGACCAACGTAGCGCAAACTGTTAGTTTGCGGATTAGGATCAGTATCTAACAGATTGTGGTGCAAAAGGAAACTTGCCGAGGAAAAACTAAGTTGGGTTTCGCTCCATCTGTTTATGAGCAGATGTTATTGAACGACCAAGCCTCTATTGTACTTGATAGGGATTCATTTTTAACCGTTCAACCCAACCTACGCGCTGGCAAATGTCAACAGAACCTACTTGTGAATCTAGTGGACGTGATTATTGGAATCGAATCATCGAGGCGATCTTATCTGTCCTGTGTGCACTTTTTCAGGATGTTTTACGTACTAGCCATCAACCAAATCCATCAAGAGGCACATTTTCTACGACCACAACCTTGACGTTCAAGCTCTGGGTTGATTTTTCTCTGTTTGGCCTTCACACAGTTAAAGGTTTGATATAAAGAGAGAATATTATTGGCGGGAAAACTCCAAGGAAAGGAAAAAAATAATACACAGAATGTTAAGAACTACCATTCTAATCACGTTTGGGATGCTAATTATCGGTATAATCAGTGGTTGTGGTGATAATCCACCAGAAGAGGTTACGGATCCACGACAATCAGAAGATGATGTTGGACCCGCCTCTGCGACAGAGGTTGTGATGGATCCACCACCACGTGCAAGCATTGATAGAGTTGTCTATCATATTCCACCCAACACAAAATTCACGCTGACGTTTAATGAAGGGGTCATACAAGTGACAGTCAATGGTACACCCGCCACAGGTTCGGGGCTCAATTGGAAGTGGAGTGCGTTTCCTGTTTTACCCTATGGATCTGTAATGCTAAGGATCGAGTGGAAAAACCGAGACGGTTCAAAGGGTTCTGAAACAGTTGGCCCTTATACAGTTGCAGATAATGGCGGGGAACCTCCCGTAATTACAGTTGGTACAGTCTCCGATGGGGATGCAGATGTCGACCCCGCGCCAATCAATGCGGGTGGCTTCCGGTATGATTTCAGCGAACCCATCACTGGCACCATTAAGTTAACCGATGAGGCGGGTGCCGACCTCAACTGGATTGCAAACGTGGCGGGTCAGACAGCAACGCTGACTGCGGTTGCAGGACAGGAGCTTGTCAATGAAACAACCTACAAGATTGAAATTGATGTCAAAGATGGGGAAGGCAATGGGTTTCCAGTAACGATTACTTTCGTTACCCAACCCAAGTGATATATTTCCTTTGATGAATTGGTCAACTACGACGATTCCTTGAGTTTGCTGTTGGGCGATTCGTCAAATACCCTACTGTTGATATCTTCCGTAACCACAATGAACTGTGCTACTACAAACTGAAATACCTAGCTCCAAAAAGGAATGAAACGATGAACAGACTTTTAAGAGCAGGAGTTCTTATCACGTTTGGGATGTTTATGATTTGTGTGATCACCGGTTGCGATGATGATCCACCTGAAGAGGTCACGGATCCGCCACAATCAAAAGATGATGTTCCACCACCCCCTACAATAACAGTTGTAGTGGATCCAGCACCACCAGCAAACCCCAACTGGATTGTTGTAACAAATACAGAATTTACGTTAAGGTTTACTAAAGTTAGTACAATTTTAGGGTGAAAAAAGGCAGAAAAGCGGGTATCCTTTCAGAAATCCATCACAATTTTGAAAGGAGAGTTATCATGCCCGTCATTTTCTGCCTCGTTGATATTTTAACGCAATTTCGTCCATTATTCAACCGTCAAAACTTCGCGTTGTTTTGTACCTTCATCGTCGGTCTTATCACGCACCGCCATCGTGCGACGTTGACGGGCATCTATCAAGCGGTTCGCCCGAAGGTCGGTTACGGTTCATTGGTGAAGTTCCTCTCCCGTGGCAAATGGGACGCCGATGCGGTTGCTCAACATCTGATTAAGTTGCTGCAAGGTTGGTTTGACAACTGGGTCTACGTTTACGACGAGACCCGAGCGGTAAAGACCGGGGAGAAGCAATTTGGACTCCATTTCTTCAGAAATCATCGCTACCGAAAGCGCAATACTAATCAATCGAAGTTCCACTTTGGTCATCAGTTTGGCGCGTTGGGGTTGCTTTGTACCACCGTTACAGAGACGATTCTATTTCCGGTGTGGGTGAACCTGATATGTCCAAAGACCCATCGGGACAACAGTGGGTCGGTTCTCAAGCGGATTTGCTCCCAAATCCCGCCCGGACTGATTATCTTTGACCGGGGGTTCAATAGACGGAAAGTGTTTGAAGCCGTCCTTAACGCAGGACATCATATCTTGTGTCGCGCCAAGTCCAATGCGGTCTTTTATCTGTTACCCACGGTCTGCAAGCGACCTAAACCCGGACGCCCAAAGACATACGGTAAACGCATCCATCTTCGGCATCTTCGGTATAAAGCGATTGATATTGACAACAAACGGTGTTCAGTCGCATCTAAGGTCGTGCGGACCAAAATGTGTCCTACTCAAGTGCGATTGGTGGTGATGCGAACCCGACCTAAAAAATCAAAGCCGTTTCGATATTTCTGTGTCTACACCACTGACTTGACACTTGACCTATGTCAGATAGTTCGATACTATCGGCAACGATGGTTGATTGAGACTGCTTTTCGGGACACCAAGCAACACTTCGGGTTTGACAAGTATCGAGTCAAATCGCGGAAAAGCATCAATCGATTGGTACAACTCAGTTTCGTGGCGAGTTGCATCACACAATTGATATTCAATGCTACTTGTGCCACTGGCAGGTCCATAACAGTCGAGCAGGTATGCTGGGAATTAGGCATTGACTGGTATCGACCCACTAAATTGACACGCGGGTTGATGGTTCAGTATCTATGCGCCTTTATGGAGGGAAGATTATTTTCGCAGACAAACGACAAAGATACATACTCGCCCGATATTCAACAGACTCTTGATAACGCTGCATGAATTACTATCAAATTGTACTAACTTTAGTAAGGTTTAGTCAGGGAGTTATAGCAGTGACGGTCAACGACACACCGGCTTCGGGTTCAGGGCTCAATTGGAAGTGGAGGGCGCACCCTGGTTTACCCTATGGATCTGTAATTCTGAAGATTAAGTGGAAAAACCGAGATGGCTCTACAGGTACTATATTGGTCGGTCCTTATAACGTTGGGGATAATGGAGGGGAGCCTCCCCTAATAACGGCTGGTACAGTGTTCGATGGGGAGGCAGATGTCGATCCTGCGCCAATCAATGCGGGTGGCTTCCGGTATGATTTCGACGAACCCATCACTGGCACCATTAAGCTGACCGATGAAGCGGGTGTTGACCTCAATTGGATTGCAAACGTGCTCGGCCAAACAGCAACGCTGACCGCAGTTGCAGGGCAGGAACTAGTCAACGAGACAACCTACAAGATTGAAATTGATTTCCAAGATGGTGTTGGTAATCGAACTACAGCGACGATTACTTTCGTTACCAAACCGAAGTGATACACCTCCTTCCTACAGTACTCTCACGAAGTATATGTCAATAGCATTGCGTCAGTAGATATAATGTCAACCCCATAGAATACTCCTTTCGTTTCTGAGATTATAGACTTACGGATAAACGTATGGTATAATCCTACACTGTTGATTGCTTAAGCGACCCAATTGAACTCGCCTTCCCATTCTAAGTATTGGTGTGGCATTTTTGCGACGATGGTGTGGCAGAGTTTCGACAGCCTATGCGTGATTACGCGGTTCTCTTTGAAATCACAACTTATGTCAAAAACATACCCAAAGTTGGCTTGAGAAGCCGTTTGCCGAAAAACTCTGTTTGGGTTACAATACGCTTTGTCCGATTCAAAATAATTGTGGTATCTAAATTGCTTGTGGTCAATGCACTACGTAAATTTCGTGTAGTAACGATTCGCGTCAGATTTTATCTATCTGCGTTGAAATGTCAACAGAACCTATACACTCTCAAAAATTAGGAGGAATCATGAAACAGGTAATCATCCCAATCACTTGCATTCTGTTTATTATCCTTGCAGGATGCGGCTCAGCAAAAACAGTCGAGCGCATCGAAGTCGACACAACTATTGACCTTTCCGGGCGCTGGAATGACACCGACTCTCGCCAAGTTTCCGAAGCGATGATTGTAGATTGTCTCAACCGCCCGTGGATCTCACAGCACACGGTCGGTGCCCAAGGCAAAAGACCGATTGTCATCGTTGGCGCAATCCGCAACCGCAGTACGGAACATATCGCAATTCCTACATTTGTCAGCGATATTGAGCGGGCGTTCATCAACTCCGGGCTGGTATCCGTCGTTGCCAGTGCCACTGAACGGGGCGAGCTGCGCGATGAGAAGGGTGATCAGAGCAAATTCGCCAGTCTCGAAACGGTTAAGGCGATGGGAAAAGAGTTGGGCGCAGACTACATGATGACGGGACAGATCAACACAATTGAAGACCGTGAAGGCGGCAAACAGGTCATGTTTTATCAAACCGATCTGACCTTGACTAACGTTGAAACCAATGAAAAAGTGTGGCTTGGTCAAAAGAAAATTAAGAAGTTCATCGAGCGAAAGCGAGCGACTTTTTAGAAAGAGCAAGCCATGCAAATTGAGAAAATCCTGCCGCTCTTGGCACTGCTATGCTTGAGCCTTGGGTGTAGCCCTTACAGCATGGAGGAGGTGCGGATCGCTTTTGGACAGGGCGATTTTGATGGGGCACTGGTTGAACTGGACGCAGACGGTAAGGGACAAGCCAAGCTGCCGTATCTTTTTGAACGTGGGCTTATCGCCCACTACGGCGACCTGTTTGATGAGAGCAACCGCACCTTTGAGCTTGCCGAGATCACCTCAGATGACCTGTATACCAAAAGCATTTCGCGGGAAGCTGTCTCACTCATCACTTCAGATAACCTCCGTTCATACGCCGGAAGTCAATATGAGCGGCTGCTTATCCACTACTATCGGGCATTCAATTACGTCTATCTAAACATGCCAGACGATGCGCTTGTTGAGTGTCGGAAAGCGAGCAGGCTGCTTCAGTTCTATGCCGATGCCGATGAAAATTACGAATTTGTCGGCGCTGCCTTCATTGCCTATCTGTCGGGTATCCTCTACGAGTGGGCGGGGGATTGGGACGATGCGTTCATTGCCTATCGCTGGGCAGAAAGGGCGTATAGACAGTATGAGGAAGCGCTGGCGATTCCTTTTCCACAGGATGTGGGGAAGTCTCTGGTGCGTCTCGCAAGGCAGTTAGGTTTTCAAGAGGAATTTGAGAAATACGTGGTAATCTATGGGGAACCGTCCGAGGGTGCTCCTGATTCAGGTGAACTTATCCTGCTCTACGAAACGGGGTTCGTGCCTCCAAAAATTGAGGAAAACATAGTTTTCCCCATTCTCAAGGTCGATCCTATTGTCCAAGAGGATGCCGATCGAGACGAGAAACGGGTTCGCGAATATGGGCGCACGTTGATACGCAGACGAAACCAACGATACAAAGAAGTTGAAATCGAATACCTTTTGCGCGTCGCAATTCCAGCTTATCGCTCAAACCGTCCAAGAATCGTCGGTATTGACGCATCTACAGCGTACGGGCAAGCCTCCGGGGTCTTGGTTGAAGATATCGAAGTCGCAGCGATGAGGACGTTTGAGTCCGAGCTACCGACTATTATGCTCCGCACAGTTGTGCGCGGCGTGTTAAAATATCTCGGTTTCCGCCGCGCCAATAAAGAAGGGGAAGTGGTCGGGCGGCTTGTCAACTTGCTGAATGTTGTCACCGAAAGTGCAGACACCCGTTCATGGCAAACTTTGCCGAATCAGATTTTTCTTGTACGGATGCGCTTACCGGCGGGCAAGCATAATATCACGCTTTCATTCTCTGACCGCACCAACCGAAGGGTTAAAACGGATACATTGGAGAACGTTGTAATTCGGAAGAGTGATAAGACGTTTCTGAATTACCGCACGTTTGAGTGAATAGAAAGAGATAAAAGCTAGAGTGTGATGGCTAGTGGGCTTTCCCTCAAACGCTATCACACCTCCCATTCTCTCGCTTGCCTGCTTATGGGGAGAGGTACGGTCTGAGAAATTGTCCGGTATAAGAATCAGCGGTTTGGGCAACTACCTCCGGCACGCCTTGCGCGATTATCTCCCCGCCGCGATGCCCACCTTCTGGACCGAGATCGATGATATGGTCTGCGGTCTTAATCACATCTAGATGGTGTTCAATTACCAACACCGTATGCCCCGTATCAACCAACTGATTCAAGCTATCTAACAGCTTCTGAATATCGGCGATATGTAATCCGGTGGTGGGTTCATCAAGGATGTAGAAATTATGCTTGCCCCGCTTAATTTTTCCCAGTTCGCTTGCTAACTTTACTCGCTGCGCTTCCCCACCTGAAAGTATCGGTGCCGGGTGTCCTATCTGCAGATAGCCCATACCCAAATCGTTGAGAACGCTCAGCTTATGATGAATGAGCCGCTGATTCGCAAAGAACTCCACACCGTCCTCGATCGACATCTCCAACACTTCCGCAATGTTTTTCCCGTTATAAGTAATCTCAAGAGTTTCGTCATTGTATCGGCCACCCTTGCAAGCGGGACATGATACTTCTACATCGGGCATAAAGTGCAATTTAGTCGTGATTTGCCCCTCTCCGCTACACTCCTCACATCGTCCGCCTTTGACGTTAAAACTGAATCGAGAAGCAGTATATCCACGCTCTTGGGATTCCGGGGTACTTGCAAAGAGCTTTCGGATGTTATCGTAAAAGCCGATGTAAGTTGCCGGATTGGAGCGTGGGGAACGCCCAATAGGGGATTGATCGATACTGATTACGTCACTGATATATTCATATCCTTCAATGTTGTCGTGGTCTCCCGATAGAACGCGGCTATCGTGGAAGAGGGAATACAGTTTCTTATAGAGAATCTCGTTGATCAGCGTACTCTTACCGGAGCCAGATGCACCTGTGATACAAATAAAAAGCCCCAACGGTATCTCCACATCAACATTTCTCAGATTGTTCTCTCGTGCGCCGCGGATGATAAGCGAGACACCATTCACTTCCCGGCGGTCTTCCGGGATTTCAATCCGCCGCTTTCCGCTCATGTACTGACCCGTTAACGAAGCCGGGTTTTTCAAGACTTTATCAGCAGGTCCTTCTGCAACTATCTTCCCACCATGAATCCCAGGCCCAGGACCCAATTCAATAATGTAGTCTGCAGCTCGGATTGTGGCTTCGTCGTGCTCGACCACAATGACAGTGTTCCCAATATCTCGTAACTGTCTCAGCGTTTTGAGCATCTTAGTGTTATCTTTTGGGTGAAGTCCAATCGTCGGTTCGTCCAGTACGTATAGCATTCCCATTAAGCCAGAACCAATCTGCGTTGAAAGGCGAATACGTTGCGATTCACCACCAGAAAGGGTAGCTGATCGCCGGTTGAGATTGAGATAGTCCAGGCCGATACCGAGCAGGAGATCTATCCGCGTGACGATTTCTTTAATCACCCGTGTTCCTGCTTCTCTTTTCTTTTCTGGGATCGATGTGACTCCCTCCAGAAAAACCTTTAACTCCTCAAGGTATATATCACCTAATTCGTGGATATGTTTACTATTGATGGTGACAAGAAGCCTCTGTCTCTTTAGCTTGCTGCCATCACAGTCGGGACAGGTGTGTTCGACCATCACCTTCCGCAGATACTCCTCCATTCCCGAATGTGCTTCTCCTCGCTTACGGTAGTGCCGATAGTGCCGATCGATCCGGTTGATAACCCCATCAAACTCAATTTCTCTGCCAACATGATGGTGGTTTGTCTGCTTCGCGCCTTCCGGCATAACAATCTTAAACTTCTCCCCTCTTGAGCCGTAAAATACGAGATCGATAACTTCGTCGGAAAGGTCTTTGAAGGGGGCATCAAGGCTGAAATTATAATGCTGTGCAAGGCTGTACATCATCCGGCCATCCCACCGGTCTGGGTCGTAATTAAAGGCTTGGCGTACAAATGCCCCTTCTATGATGCTTCTGGTATTATCAGGGACTAGCAGGTTGGGATGAACTTGGAGATAAGTGCCCAACCCAGAGCAGGTAACACACGCACCGGTCGGTTCGTTGAACGTGAGGTGGTGAGGTCCTAGCTCGCCCATAATGACACGATGGTCAGGACAGCCAAAATCTCTATAAAAAGCATTGATGTCTTTATCAGCCATATCGGGACCCAAGATGTGGAAACTCATAAATCCTTCCCCGACGAGCATGGCGTGGTCTAGCGCAGCAAGGATCTGTTTGTCAATATCTGGCTTGATTACAAACCGGTCAACGATAGCTTGAATATTGTATTCTACCCTTTCGTCTAACTCAATCTCTTCGCTAAGGTCATGCAAATCACCATTAATCCGAACCCTACGGCACCCCTTCAGACGAACATCATCGAAGAGATAGGCATAGTCTTCGCCGTAGATCTTGAAGACCGGCGCGTAGATCGCGATTTCGGTCCCTTCAGGCAATGACAGTATATGCTCCATCAACTGATACGGAGTTCGGGTTGGGATTTCAGCGTTACAATAAGGACAGTGGGAGGTCCCGATCGTGGCAAATAGCATCCGCATATAATCGTAGAGATCGGTCATCGTCCCCACGGTCGAGCGCGGGTTCATCGTAACTGTCTTCTGTTCAATCGAAACAACGGGAGACAACCCATCAACGAAATCGACGTCGGGCTTCTTTAACTGGGCGACGAAACGTTTGGCATAAGTAGACATTGATTCTAAGAAACGACGCTGCCCTTCGGCGTAAACCGTTTCGAACGCAAGCGATGACTTCCCGGAACCACTAAGCCCTGTCACGACCACCAGTTTATTTCGGGGAATTTCGATGTTTATGTCTTGTAGATTGTTCTCTCTCGCTCCTCTTATGCTGATTGTCTCCCTCATCCAAGTCTCCTTTGCGTAAATTGCGAAAGCGAATGATTCTTCATCTGTTGGCTAACTTCTGTGTACTTAATAGTATGAACTCCAGAAATGCCTCATTCTTTAGCAGTAAAACTGCCGTTTTTTACAATATACTATACATAACATAAGTATATCATTTCTCCATTAATTCTTCAAGGGAATCTTCCACTAAAACCTTATCTCTCTGAATCTATCAATCGCCTCTTCGTGCGAAGCGGTGCCGGTTGTCCCAATCTTAGTAACGGTAACTGATGCGACAAGGTTTCCGACCTGTGCCGCTTCAAGATAGCCGGAGCCACCGCAAAGTGTCGCAACAATTGCAGCGGAAACGCTATCTCCCGCTCCTACTGGATCAGTCTCTGTCTCAAGTGGTATGCCCGGTACATGCTCGACCGCTCCATCACGGAACACCAAGATGCCCTCCGGACCGACGGTTACAAAAAGTGGTCTTCCTGTCCGCTCCGTCAAGATCTGTCCACATCGCTTTGCCTCTTCTATATCGACTTCTCCCCCGCTCCAATCCGGATTAACTGCGCGTTTTGCCTCAAATCGGTTCGGCTTAATAGTGACGTGATGATACTTTCCAATCCGAGTCCGAGAATCCACAAAAAAGAGCTTATCAGGAAACTCCACGGCAAGTTGGCAGATTTCCGCCCGCACCCGATCTGTGATAACACCCCAATTGTCGTGCGGCATCTGGTCTCCGACGATGATTCCTTCTACCTGAGACACACATTGGCGCAAGGCGCTGAGCACCCTATTCTCTACTTTAGAGCACATCATAGATTGGTTCTCTATATCAAATCGGGGACCTTCCGTTTCAACGCCTTCATATCCGCGGTGGATGGGTTTGAGATAGGTCGGGGTCACCCGATCTGAATCGGTAATCATGAAATCTGTGATGCAGCCGTTGGCTTCTAAGCGTTCAAGCAAGGTGCTGCCAAACCCATCTTCGCCGATCACACTTAGTGTGTAAACTTCTCCGACCTCTAGCGCAACAAGGTTATTAGTAACAGTTCCCGCAGCACCGGGGCTATACCGTTGCTCTACGACGGGATTCGTATGCCAAGGGGTCTCTAGCGACAGGGTTGATTTCGTTTTATCGACTAGCCAGTATGCGTCAAGGTAAAAATCCCCGACTACCAGAATTTTTCGTTCCCGAAACCCTTCCAGAATTGTTTTCAGACGCACCTCATCCATAAAACCTCCTTCCACGTCAATTGACCTCTATCCGTAAGGAATAGTTTGAAACCATCCTCTGCTGTCTATACCCTAAACTAAGTTTTGCATTGACGTGGGATTTTTGCCTGTGTTACGATTACTGCTTGTTTTTCATGGTAGTAAGATATCTGTTTACTGTAGCAGATTTTCACTGTTGGTTCAAGGGGAATAACAAATGGTTGCTAATGTTGCTCATCGGGGAGCGTCAGGAAACTACCCCGAAAATACCTTAATCGCCTTTCAGAAGGCACTGGAAATTGGTGTTGATGAGATTGAGCTCGATCTCTACTTGACAAAGGATGACCATCTAATTGTCATGCACGATTCAACCGTAGATCGAACCACGGACGGCACAGGCGCAATTGCGGAACTCACCCTAGCTGAAATCAAAGCCCTTGATGCCGGAGGGGTGTTTGGTGAACAGTTTCGCGGTGAGCGCGTACCGACGTGGGAGGAAGCGTTAGACCTCGTACAAGGGAAGGTTGAACTCAACGTCCACCTTAAGGAAGGTGGCCAGCCAGGCGGTCACTATGAACGCAAAGTTGCAAAGGCGCTGAGCGACTTTAAGATGGTTGAGGATTCTATTTTGACATGCAGCGATGCAAGCGTTGGAACTTTTGCCGATATTGACCCGCGGATCGAATGCCGAATCTTTCGCACCAATCGTACACCAGAGGAATATATTCGAAAATCGGTAGAGATGGGACTGCGAACAATGCAGCCGGGGCGGGATATCACAACTCGAGACTTTGTCTATAAGGCACATGCGGCTGGACGAATCGTGCACGTCTTTTATGCGGATACTCCTGAAGATATGCGAGCCTACATCGAAATCGGTGTTGATGGAATTTTGACGAACTATCCAGAACGGCTTAAAGCGATTCTCACAGCAACCGAGTAGCAGGGCTTGAAGTCCAAACTCAAGATTGGTAATTGCTAATTATCTTCTTTTCGACCGATTCCACTGCTAGCTTCACAAGCGCCTTAATATCTAGTGCTGCTTCCGCATTTTGAACTGCTTCAAGTGAGGCATGGGTCGCCGGATGATTGGGAACAAAGAGTGAACAGCAATCATCATGAGGCAGTATCGAAGTCTCAAAGGTCCCAATCTGCTCGGCCAACTCCATAATCTCCGCTTTATCATCGCCAATTAGAGGACGCAAAATAGGAATCTCCGCAATCTCCTCAATCACGCGCAGGTTGCCCAACGTTTGTGAGGCAACCTGCCCAAGGCTTTCTCCGGTGACAAGGCACTCCGCTTTTGCAGCCACCGCAATCTGCTGTGCGATGCGTACCATCATTCGACGATAAAGGATAACTCGAAACGGGGCAGGGGTTTGGGTTACAATTTCCCGCTGCACGTCAGCGAATGGAACGAGGTAAATTTGCGTTCGATAGTTCCAAGTCGCCAAAATTTCAGCAAGTTCCTCTACCTTCTCAAGGGAAGCTTTGTCCGTATAGGGATAGCTATAAAAGTGAACGAAAAGTGCCTTAACGCCACGTTTTATCATCCGCCAAGCCGCAACCGGCGAATCAATCCCACCAGAGAGCATGACGAGAACTTTCCCGCTTCCACCAACAGGCATCCCGCCTGCTCCTCGAATCTTTTCCACATAGATATATGCTGCTTCGTCAACAATTTCAATGTTACAGCGCAAATCAGGGTTGTGCATATCGGCTGATGTGCCCGTCGCACTAAGTAGATATGCTCCCACAGTTGCACTAATCTCAGGAGAAGTAAGCGGAAAACGTTTGTTCGCCCGTTTCGTTTCAACCTTGAGCGTCTTAAACTGCCGGTCTTTGATGAGCTCCAATGCGGCGGCTTGAATGGCATTGATGCTTTGTTCTGTTGCTAAGGCAAGTTCAAAATGGGCAATTCCCATAACTTTGGTCAATCGCTCTCGAATCGTATCGACATCCGCTTCGGGGCGCAGAATAACCAGGAGCCGCCCATATATTCGTCGCACCTCTGCACAGCCCATGCCTTTCAATGACATCTTTATATTCTGAGCGAGCTTCTTCTCAAAAAATGACCGATTCTTGCCTTTTAACCCAATCTCGCCGTAGTGCACCAGAAATATCTTTTCCATAACGTTTGTCCAAATTCTATTATTTTGTTAAGCGTCCCAACCCTGCTGTTCGATTATCTGTTGGAGTTCATTTTCCAAAGCAGCGAAGGCAGATAATGCACGCAAGGGTGAAAAATCCTGAATGAACTCAGTAACACGACGTGCATATTCACTTACCGGAAATCCGCTTAAACGTCGTCCTTTGAGGTTACTTGCTTGCTTGAGACGCTCATGCAGTTCCGTTTTCGGATCTGGCAAGTCTTCTAGCCGACTAATTGGAGGTATATTTAACGATTCACGATTAGAAGAGTTTCCAGCTGCATGATTAATGGCTGCTTCGTCAAATAGGAGCCACGCCTCTTGCATGCGAATGGGCACGACACAACTCACTGCCGGAACGGAGGTATCGGCATTTGTAATTGCTGTTGTTATCTCACGGACACGTGTCTCGCGTGCTTCTCTTTCGGCGTCCCGATGAACAAACAGCAGCTCACAAGGGTAGAGGTCAAGACTCCAATAAATTTTATCTTCTAATCGTCTTCGCTTTGAGTGGGGAACCCGGTTTAAATCAGCCCATTCAGATTGGATGGTATACGCAACACCATTTTCCCTCAATAACCAAGTGAGAATCGGGATTAATGCAATATCTGAACTACCATCTGTCACTAGGGTATAACGTAGTTCTGTCATTCTATTTCACTCAAGTCAAATAAGAGGGGTTGGAGGTCCGACCGCTCTATAACCCGCTGAGGTTTTTTTGGCGTTAATTTCGGCAACGGGTTTCTTGGAATTGTAGGTTTTAAGTAAGCCAATAGTTGGCCTTTGGATACAGGATGGACATCTGGCAGATCATCTGTTCTCCATGTATCTGAAAGCCAACTCAAGCGTACCCCATTAAATCGTTGACCATCCTGGACCATCTCTCTTAATTCCGCAACTAAAAGCGTTTCATCTGGAACTTGCTGTACGACAGATGGGGAATGTGTATTGATAATGACTTGGCATAGTGGATTATCCGATCCAATAGGATAGTCCACATCGGTAGCGATGTCTTGAAGCAGCCGCAAAATTGAGGGAATTCGTGCTGGATGAATGCCGTTTTCCGGCTCTTCCATGCAGATGAGGCCCGTTGCTTTTGGGTCTAATTCTAAAACCGATAGTGCTAGAAAGCGCAATGTTCCAGCCGAAAGCGAGCGCGCTGGGTGAACTGTGTCGCTATGGTCTTTAACTGCCAAAGTGAGTAGTTCCCGGCGTTCGTCCCGATCAATACTGACCGCCGAGACATCGTCAATCAATTCTGATAGCCGAGCAGCGACTCGATCATATATCCAAGTTTCCTGTTCCTCCTTAGGAGTTAAGGGTGTACTTTTTTGAGACCGTGCTAAGTGATATAAAGTTGCCGGCAAGTGAGAGCCATCGCTACCTAAGCCGGGCGGTGTTGTGAATTCATCGGGTTCACGCAGCGAAGCAGACTCCAATTGCAGTAACCGCCAAGACTGCATTTCGCGACGCGCTAACAGTGCTGTCGGACTCTCTGCAGCGTTGACAGTAGAAAGTACGGTGCGCGGAAGGTTTTTCGCCAGAATCGCATGAGGTCTACCACTGCTGCCTCCGTCTTGGTGTAACCTTATTACCCGATTCCCCTCTTGAGCTCTGGTAGAGATGAAGGGAACCGCTCTCCTGCCCATTAGCACAGAATCGCGCCACTCTTTTCTTCTGTCGGCAAATTTCAAGTGTTCTTTCCAATCGCCCAATTTTAAACGCTCAAGTTTCTCCTCAATAAGTTCAAGGGTCCCTAGTAAAGGGAGGCTATCATCTTCACGATACGCGAGCACAACGCGGTAACGGAGAAGGGTCGTCGTTGCTTTTGCCTGCTGCCCCAAATCATCTAACCCCTCTTGAGGAATTATCATATCCGCTTCAAAGGACATTTCCGTAGTAATATCCGTATTGCCAATACGATGGAACAGATTACGCACATCGCTTGTCCTTCCCTCATCGCTACGCACCGACCGGGCTGCATCAATCAATGTATGATTAGCTAAGGCACTGAGAAACTGAATTACATCGAATAGATTCGACTTTCCTGTGCCATTCGCACCGGCAACACAAGTAAAGGGCCCCAAGGGAATATCAACATCAATAAGGTTCTTAAAGCCAGAAACTTTTAAACGAGTCAGCATAACGTTCTCCACCGTCCTATCGCGTTTTCAGCTTATTGCTCATCTCCTAAAACATCCATCGTTGTCCTAAAGTGCAGCTTGGCAACATAACGTAAAGATTCGCGACCATGCCGCTTAACAAACTGTTTGCCTGTGTCAATCACCTGAAACGCGCCTTTGGGTAGTTGGATTTGGAACTCTTTAGAGAGGTGCTCTAGTCGTTGGAGAAAAATGTCACGGGCAATAATTGATGCAGCGGCGACAGCAATGTCACTTTCTGCCTTCGGTATCTGCACCAATTCGATGCCGAAACCTAGCGGCATTCCCAACTGCGTTGCCAATACCTCTTCCTTGGCAAAACGATCTACAAGTATATGGTGACAGTCTACACGCTTGCGGAGATCTCGAATCACTTCGGCGTGAAGAAATGCAAGGAGATGATTCAAGTTTTGACCCTTGTTTCTAAATGAAGTGTACAATTCATTATATTGGGAGGGCTCAAGATCTAACCATGAAATATTATCACCGCAGCGCAGCCGCATTTCTCGGGCAAGTTTCCTGACCTGTGAATCGGAGAGTTGCTTCCCGTCACGCACTCCCAATGTGTGCAATATTTCACGGATTTCCGGGTTGACATATACACCAGCTACCGCCAACGGCCCAAAATAATCCCCTTTGCCCGCTTCATCTGTACCAATCCAAGTGGTCCAATCGTGGTGCTGAGATGGAATTTGCATGGGTTTCGCCATGTCACGCCTTTAATATCTTTCCCGTTGTACGCCAGCATCGGGCACAGGGGTAGCCCGCGGATCCAAAACTTCGTCTACACTATAAAATTGTCCGCCCTCTCGCCCGGTACCACGGTCAACGACATCCGGGCCAATTTCCTTGTTCCCACGGATATAATTTTCGCGCAATTGTCCACCATCATATACCGCCCACCCTCCATTCAAAATGATGTTGTTGGAAACAATTTCGGGTGAGGCAGAGGCATAACACCTAATCGCATCTTGATAATTGCTGGAGATTTCATTGTAATGAATCATCGGTCGGGAATCATCATCACAGATGATTCCAAATTCATTCGCTTGGATTGAGTTTCTTGTTATTTCTGGGGAAGCATTCTTGAGGCATTTGATTGCTGTCCCATTTTTGTTAATTTCGTTGCTGCTTATCATCGCGGAACCATCGTCACAAAGAATTGCCATCTTGTTATCGATCAACAAACAACTTTCAATCTGCACACCATCGGATTGGGAGGAGAGTGCCGTGTCAGCGTCCTGAATACGGCAGTAACTCAGACGGGAGTTGAGGCTTGTTTCTTCAAATCGGATGCCGCCCCAATCGCCGGTTTTGGGCGGTTTTGTTTCGGAGTGGAGTAAACCAAATATAATCATACGGTCTGGTTTGCCTTCTGCATACAGCGACCCACGGACAATTAATTGATGGACGCCGGTTTCCGAGTCGAAACCGACAACGGAGTCGGATCGAATGGTCAGTGTTATCCCTTCGGGCACAATAACATCACCAGCTATTAAAATCTTCCCTGCCCAGACTTCACTTTCCATCAACTCGCCTGACTTTTCAAGTGGATTCTCGCTGGTGCCAATATCACCGACGTTGAACGCACCACCTTGGCAACCGAACCAGAGGAACGCAGACAATATTGAGATGATAAAGTGAAGCCTGTTACCCGCAAGTTTCATCAAAATACCTTTCATTTGCTAATACAACAAGTAGAAGAGATAGAGTTGATTATAAAAGAATCGGCAAAGCGATGTCAAGCCTGTTTTTGAAATGCTCCAAACGAATGCTTGACTTTACACTATGTTGTCTGATACAATATTGCCATATATTTCGTGCGTGCATAAATTTGTGTCGTACTTGATCGAGGCACACAGATGTTTTTCAAACGTCAGAGGACTGTACCCACCGGCTATGCTGCCTCCAATTTCTTGCTTACCTATGTCATTGTCGGGCTGCTGATCCTTTCACTGGCCTTCGTGTATTATACCCACCTGCTTCTCCAACACACTAAGGTTTTTGAGAAACAGGTCGAACCGTTAGCTAACCTTGAGGCTTTGCTTGGAAGTATCAACGATAGACAACTGCAAAGTAAGTTGAGCGAGATTATCAAGGAGGGTCTGCTGGCTGAAAGTCGACTCTCATTCATCATCACGGATGCCGACGGTCAAGCCAGAATCGCTAGAAATCTCAGTGACAAAGCCATTGAGCGTAAGATTGAAGCCGGTATTCCGTTTTCTGACGTTGAGGAAAAAAAATTTGAGGTTATTCTCAACCGGATGAAACAGTACCAAGAGCCGAAACCGCTCCATGATTTCCTGATTGATGGATATTTCTATCATGGTGAAGCGGATGCAGATGCGATAAATCGGCTGCCCTTTGTCATGACGGATTTGGAGGACAATCCACAGCTGTGGAGGATTTGGGATAAATTACTCACGCCAGAGACCGCCACGCCGGAACAATGCGAGCGAGCAAAGCTATTTGTTGATAATTCAAAAGCTATGGGACGGTACGCCATATTGCAAACCAACCCTGGTCCCTTTCAGGGCTATCTGTACTACGAGGTAATCCCTGACTACGGCATCTTCGTTATGCCCATCGTGTTGGTTGCAGTCTTCTCGACGGTTCTGATTGTCGGTTTTTTGAGCTATCGACGAATTAAAACTTTTGAGCAGGCGTCAATTTGGGGTGGACTTGCAAAGGAAACCGCGCATCAACTCGGCACACCAATCTCGTCTCTGATGGGATGGGTCGAGTTATCAATGGAGCGCGACAAGCAGAAGGGAGATAATACCACTGCCGAAATTTATGCGAATATGCAGAGTGATCTCGCTCGGCTCCAGTGCATTACAGAACGTTTTGGCAAGATTGGCTCATACCCGCAGCAAACCCGTATCAACATTAACTCCGTTATCGGTGATGCCGTTGCCTATTTTCAAAAGCGTTTGCCAAATCTAAGTAAACAAATTGAACTGCGTGTGGTTGACCGCGAACTTCCCGAAATTGTAGCGAATGCGGATCTGCTACAGTGGGTTTTTGAAAACTTGATTCGGAATTCACTTGATGCGATAGATAAAGAAAATGGTGTCATCGAAATCGATCCACGGTTCCACCCGAGAGGACATCAGGTTGTAATCTTGTACAAAGATAATGGGAAAGGGGTTTCCCGGCAAAACCGGAATAAAATCTTTCGTCCGGGGATGACAACGAAGAAGCATGGATGGGGACTCGGTTTGACGCTTGTTAAACGAATCATTGAAGCTTACCATCACGGACAAATTCGGCTCATTGAAACCAGTTCACAGGGAACAACCTTTGAGATTGTATTGCCCGTAGAAAGCGTTGGAGATAGGCAAGTATCGAAACTACTGACAAGGATGAGGTTTAAGAAGGAAAAAAAAGGGGGACAAAGTGTCCGCGCAAAACATAACGCGTAAGATCCTATGGGTTGATGATGAGATTGATGCACTGAAACCCCACATCCTTCTTCTCCGCGAGAAATCTTACGAGGTTACACCGGTTTCCAATGGGACCGATGCTATCTCGCTACTCAAGGAATCCTACTACGACGCCGTTTTACTTGATCAGGTTATGCCGGGGCAGGATGGTATGGCAACGCTCGATCAGATCCGTGAAATTAATCCCATCTTACCGGTGATTATGGTCACGCAAGGCAGCGATGATCGGTTAATTAATGAGGCATTGGGAAAACGGATAAGTGACTTTTTGGTGAAACCCATTGGGGTTGCTCAGATCGCTTCAACCTTGAAGCGTGTACTCGATCAAACCAAAATTATTGAAGCACAGGTGCCACGCAACTATACCTACGACTTTAATCAAATCCGTGCCAACAAGGATACAGGTCCAGACTGGCGGCAATGGATAGAAATCTATCTGAAATTGCTTCAATGGGATTTTGAGTTTAATCGCTTGGCGCAAACAGGGCTTGAAGAAACACATTTAGAGCAAAAAAAAGAGTGTAATGCTCTATTTTCTGATTATGTACAGGAAAACTATCTCGACTGGTTGCAAGGTGAGGATTCGCCAATCCTGTCTGTTGATGTCGTTGATAAGTTTGTTATTCCTCATCTGCGCCAAGAACGCCAAGTGTATTTGATCGTCGTTGATTGCCTCCGACTCGATCACTGGATAGCAATCGAACCCTTGCTCCAACCCTACTTCTATATTGATAGGGATTACTATTTCTCAATTTTACCGAGTGCGACCCTCTACTCTCGTAATGCAATCTTTAGTGGGCTGTTCCCACAGGAGATTGCAGAACGATTTCCACAGTACTGGCAGGAGGACGCTCCGGACGAAACTAGCACAAACCGGTATGAAAGGCACCTCCTCCAACTCCAACTCCAACGTGCTGGGATCAGGCTTAAACCGGGATTAAAGTATTTTAAGGTTTTCGATACTAAAGGTGGTAATGAGTTTATACGCCAAGTTTCTTCATCTAATCGGATCAGCTTATCTGCTTTAGTTGTTAATTTTATTGATATGCTGACACATCAGCGCTCACAGTCGGACATTCTGCAGCAGATTGCGCCGGATGAATCCGCCTTTCAATCTCTGACGAAATCGTGGTTTGCTCACTCGGCACTATTTGAGATCTTAAAAATTATCTCGAACCAAGATGCCATTGTCGTTCTCACATCGGATCACGGTTCCGTTCTCTGTAATCGACCATCGAGGGCGTATGGAAACCGCGAAACCTCTACAAGTCTGCGTTTCAAAGTCGGCACAAGTTTAGGATGCGATACAAATCAAGCCATTTATATCGATAATCCAAAACGGTATCGATTACCTGCTGAGAACTCAAGTAAAAACTACATTATCGCAAAAGAAGATTATTACTTCGTTTACCCCAATCAATTTAATGAATATACCCGCCAGTTTCGGGGTGGTTTCCAACATGGAGGCATCTCGACAGGCGAATTGATTATACCTGTGGTCACAATGACTCCGCGCGAACAAAGTTAAGGTCCTAAGTAAATCAGGTCGGAAGGGTCTACTAACAGACAACCGGTGAGAAATTTCGTGGAACAGCATTTTCCGTCTAGGACGGGCATACACAAAGTTAGAAAATAGACGGGTAGGGGATCTCTTCTCCACGCCTCTACCCACTTTCTGCTTCTAACGGCTTGGTATTCTTGGTGTTTATTCTGTTCACATGAAGTTTTCTCACGCATTTAGTGATAGTGCACATGTCCGTTTAATCTTTTAATTTTCAAGTTCTTACGACATTTCTCAATAACTTAAGAATTTGGATACGATGTCTGAAGCGTGATAGGAGAAATGTTTCACGTTTCACCGTTGGAGGCAGTCATGGTAAAGATTGCCACGAATATACTGATAGTACAGTAGCAACAAAAAGAAAAAAGTGAAACTGTTTCTATCGTAGGTCTGACGCTTGGATAATATTGTACAATATTCCCGGGCAATGCAAAAGCATACGGATTACCATTATCGATTAAAAGATTACTTTTCCCAAACCTGATTGTTTTGTTCGTTGCCTCCCTAGATAGATCGGTTGTGAGTGTTGTGATCCAGTTCTTGAACTTCAGACCGGAGGCGACAATGCAAAAAGAGATTATTATCTCTGACGATGAATATGAAACGCGATGTGCTGTGCTTGAAGATGGCGTTCTGTCCGAAATTGATATTGAACGCAAAAATAACGAGCATACGCTTAATAATACTTATAAAGGTCGTGTAGAAAACGTCCTGCCCGGCATGCAGATTGCCTTCGTGAACATTGGATTGGAACGACACGCTTTTCTGCATATTTCAGATATCATTCGCGATCTGGATGAAGATCGCTCTAACGAGGATTCTGCTAAACTCGAGGTGAATAGAAATTCAACAGACTCACCAAAGCCCGGAAGGGGCTATTCTTACTCAATCAGCGATCTGATCCACCCAAACCAAGAAATCCTAGTACAAGTTGGAAAAGAGCCGATTGGTACAAAAGGACCCCGTGTGACCACCTGTGTCACACTTCCTGGGCGGTATGTCGTATATCTACCCACTGCATCAAACATTGGCGTCTCTAGACGAATCGAGTCAGCAGAAGAAAGACAGCGTCTCCGAGACATTGCCGAAGCGATACGGGCTGATGTCGAAGGTGGGTTTATTATTCGGACTTCCGCTGAAGGAAAGAGCGAAGCGGACTTTGCCGCAGAGATTCAATATCTTGTTGGACAATGGAAGCGGATTGTTAAACGAGCTGAAGATATCCCTGCTCCTAGTCTTGTTCATAAGGAACACAGCTTCATTATCCGGGTCATTCGAGATTCATTCACAAGTGAAGTTACAGAGGTTGTCATTGATTCCAAAGAGCAGTATCAGGAAGCGATAGACTATCTCTCATCTTCTGGCTCTGAACTGAGTTCACAGGTCAAGCTCTATAACAAATCAACCCCCATCTTTGAATCTTACGGTATTGATAAAGAACTTAAAAAGGCATTAAGTGAAAAAATCTGGCTCAAATGTGGTGGACACCTCGTTATTCAACAAACGGAGGCGATGGTCTCTATTGATGTGAATACGGGGAAATTTGTTGGAAAAAAAGATCCTGATAATACCATCTTGAGTGCAAACCTAGAAGCTGTTGAGGAAGTAGTACGACAGATTCGCCTGAGAGACCTTGGCGGGATTATTGTCATCGATTTTATTGATATGGATGATCCTGAACATCGACGAATGGTCTATAAATTGTTGCAGCAAGCGTTAGACAAAGATCGGGCACGAACGAACCTGTTGCATATCTCCGAACTGGGGCTTGTAGAGATGACACGGCAGCGGACCCGACCCAGCTTGGCAACCGTGCTCACTGAGTCTTGCCCTTATTGTGATGGACACGGCTCAGTCCTTTCAACCGATACAATTACGATTGATCTGCTGCGATCTATCAAGAAAGCCCATCGAAAATCGCGGAAGAAAAGGTTGAAAGTGGTTGCAAATGAACACATCGTATCCCATTTGCTTGACGATAAAGCTGGTAAACTAGGACAACTTGAAAAATCGATGAATCTACAAATTCGGTTACAGGGGGATGCGGATATACATCTTGAGGATTATCAGATCTTTCCAGAAGATTCTAATCGCGAGATTTATCTGAATTAACATTGACTGTTGCGAGAATTTTTGTTATACTTTTTACTTGCGTCCCCACCGGCTCTAACGGAGGCGCAAACACTACACAGATTTTTTAAGGAGAAAGAAAAATGTATGCTGTATTTGCCTCGGGTGGGAAACAGCATCGTGTTCAGGTGGATACGCTAATTGACATTGAAAAGCTAGACGCGCCTGTCGGTGAAGAAGTGACCCTATCAGAAATATTGGTTATAGGTGAAGGTAACGGCAACGTACAAGTTGGTACGCCATACCTCGAAAATGCCGCTGTTATCGGCGAAGTTGTGCAACAAGGTAAGGACAAAAAAATTGTCGTTTTCAAGTCGAAAAGGCGCAAAGGCTATAAGCGGAAGCTTGGACACCGGCAGCGATTTACCCGATTGCGTATTACTGAAATACGAGATGGAAATCACACATCTGAGGAGGAAAACGAAAATGGCTCATAAAAAAGGCGGCGGAAGTACAAGCAATGGACGAGACAGCATCGGTAAACGGCTTGGCGTTAAGCGGTTTTCTGGTAGCACTGTGACCGCTGGGAGCATCCTAGTTCGGCAGCGCGGTACACACATCCATCCCGGAAACAACGTTGGGGTTGGAAACGATTACACGCTCTTCTCAACAATTGATGGCTATGTCTGGTTTGAGCGGAAGGATAAATTTCGCAGAAAAGTTAGCGTTTATGCGGAGCGTCCCGACTTTTAGCCGCTTGTTTTATCCGATTTGTTAAATTGAAAGCCTCGTCATTAGGCGAGGCTTTTTTTGTTTTCAGAAATACGATTACATGATAGAATATATTTCCACCCGTAGCACGGAGCGGATTTTATCGGACGGGTCCTATTTGACTCAGCCGAATCTTCGGTTATCTTCTATAACTTCCAAGTTTGCAGATGAGAATTTTGAGTTATGCTAAATTGGTACACCCAAAAAATTCCACATCTTCTACATGAATTCAAGACAGACCTCGAACGTGGGCTAAGTAGTGAGGAAGCAACTGCCCAAGGTAGCAAATATGGGAATAACCTAATTCTGCAATCCCATGAAAGTTCACTTCTCATTCTGTTATTGAAGCAATGTACTAATTTAACGGTCCTGCTCCTGTTTGTTATTATCTGCTCTCTCTTCTATTTCCAACGTTCGATTCACGAGATATTGGTGTTTTCAGCCATCCTCTGCTTTCATGTTCTTTGGCGATTCATTCAGGCTGGAAGGACATACTATCAGCTTCGTTCTATTAGAACGCATTTGGAGGTTAGTGTATCCGTTATTCGAGATGAGCGTGTTCTCAAACTTTCCCCTATGGCGATTGTCCCCGGCGATTTGTTGCTCCTGAAGGCAGGCGATTATATTCCCGCTGATGCCCGCATCGTTGAAGCTGACGCTTTGGTTGTTGATGAAGCACCGGTATTCGGAACAACAACGAACACACAAAAAACTGATGAAGAAATCTCGACACCCGACTTGCCCCCTGAAAAGCAGAGCAATATGATCTTTGCTGGAACCTATGTCCTTGAGGGAGAAGCACGGGCAATTGTTGTTGGGACGGGCGATCAATTGGAGATAAACAAATCCCACCACCGTACGCCTGCGATTGTTGACCTAGATGCCGAAGCCGAAGTGCAAATGGGCTTTTTTTATGATTATTTCCGAATCGCTGGAGGTGTATTGGGAGTGGCAGCGCTTATCGCAGCGTGGCTGTTGCAAGATAAAAGTACCCACTGGAACGAACTTCTGTTTCTCGGACTTGGCTTCGTCATCGCTTCGATTCCCGAAGGGATTGCTTCAACCAGTCGGGCAATCCTTGCTCAACACGCTTATAGACTCCTAGAAAAAGGGGTCGCAATTCGTAATCTCGTCAACCTAGAGAGATTGAGCAAACTTACCGCAGTTTGTGTTGATGAAGCCGGTAATTTTATGAAGGAGGAGATGACTGCTTCGCACGTTTTCATAGGTGAAAGTCTCGTTGATCAGAAGGGCTGGGAGGCTTGGTTGAAATCCCGCGATGAGCATACATCTGATGAGATTGACGAAGAGACAATTCCAACCACGTTGCCGGATTCAGAGGTGCCCTCGGAATTTCCGCTGTTAATCCTACTCGCGAGCCGCTGTGCCGGTGATAATGGTAGGAGCAGCCTAGATGAAACTTCGACCGCAGCAGAAGCAAGCATCGGCGCTACGCTAAACCGCATGGCGGAAAGAATTGGATTCGATTTAGAGCGTTACAATGCAGCTTTCACTAAAATTGACGAACAGGCTCAGACGTCAGAACACCCATACACAACTCTCGTTTTCGCGCTCCAAGATGGAAAGTTCTTAAAGCTAATATTTGGAGACGCTGAGGTAGTCCTGCAAATGTGTCATCGTATTCAACTTGATGGGACCGCCAATTACATGAATTTTGATCAGAAACAGGTAACTCACCAGGCAATTGAATATCTATCTAACAGCAGAACCCGGGCTCTTGCCGTCGCTTATCGAAACCTGAACACTCCGCCCTCGCCGGAGGAGACGCAACACAACATGACTTTTTTGGGCTTTATCACGTTTACGGACCTGGAGTACCCAGATTCAAAGGAGGTTATCCAATCCTGCCTTGATGCGGGACTTAAAATTATCACGATAACAGATAGAGACCGAAACGCCGCTCTAGATGTTGCTAAGGATCTTGCTATTGTTCAGGATAAACACGGTGTTGTTACACAGGAAGACCTAGCTGAGTTCAGCGATGAACACTATGAATCAATGGTGAATCGTTTACTTGTATATTGCCGTCCTTCCCCCGCGCAGAAACAGAATCTGGTGCAACATCTAAAACGCCTTGGTCATTCCGTCGGATTTTGGGGGAAATCACCGCTTGATTTACGAGCAATGCGGATGGCTGATGTCAGTTTCGCCTCCGCAGCTCGATCGTCGCATATTGTTCAACACCGGGCAGCGTGTGTAGTACTTAAGGATGGTTTTGACGTCATCGCAGAGCTCATACACCAAGTCCGGGAATCTTATATGAACTTGAGAAGCTCAATGCGCTGGTTGCTTTCTTGTAGCCTTGCGCAAGTTATCACGCTTTTCATTGGATGCGTGTTGCCGTATATCAGCTTCTTCCCACTGCTGCGTGACTTGCCCATGCCGTTGAGCTTACTTCAGCTATGCTGGGCCCATCTGCTTGTAAATCTGATACCACTGATGGGTCTAGGTCATGATCACATCCGTGGCAATCTCAGGTATAGTAGACCTCAAAAAATTCCCCCTTTCCTATCACGAGCTGATTTCTACGATGTGCTACTGCGCAGCCTTGTCATTGCGTCAATGACTATTTTTAGCTTCATTCTTACATTTGTGAGTTTGGCGGGAACGCAGCAAAATCCCCAGGCCGAGGCACAAACAGCAGCATGTACAACTCTGATTTTGGGACTGTTGATTTCGAACTTCCAATGCCATCGCCTCTTTTGGGAGTCGGTTTTCCAAAGGATCAAGGCAAATCTTCCCTTATGCTTCACTATTCTGGCATGCACTATGTTGCATTTATCAATAGTCTACCTGCCAACGACGCAACGAATATTCGGCTTTGCTCCACTCTTCAAAGAATGGCAATGGATACTTCCATTCTGTGCCGTTCTACTGTTTTTTCCCTTGAACCTCACAATCCGGCGGCGTTAGGAATAATAGTTATATAGCTCCGTCAGTCCAATTAGCATTGGATTTCCAAATTCACACTTAGTCTGTCCAAGATGGCAAGCCGATGGGATATTTGAGAAACTTCTGCTTCTGTTCAACACGCCAAAGTTGCATTGAGTGCGGTCGTCAGAACATCGCGCAGCCGTTTTCCGACAATCTGTTCCTCACCGGGCTGAAGACTAAGAGAGAAAACTGTTAACGGGCTACTCTCCCGTTTGGTCGGTTTCCCATCAGGAGGAGTTGGAGGGTAAAACTCCCGAACGCGTGTCACGTAGGGGTTGTAACCACATAGCACTGATATAGGCGGATCGCCTACGCGCAACTCCTGTCCGCACTCATCCACGGTGAGCCCCCAAGCCTCTTCATCCCACCGCACAACTAGTTGCATAAACCGGTTACTACCGGCACGGAGTTCAATCTTGGTTTCAACACCGGGTACGGAGTCCACGAACGCTGCGATTTTCTTTAATATCTCCGTCTGTTCACGATACAGCACATCAAGGTCAATGGTCAGCCACTTTTCAAGTGCGGCCATGCAGCCAATAATTTCCTCCTTACCAACCTTCATTGCACGGCATACCGCTCCCTCAACCGGCGTTGCATTGGCGAGTGCCGCCTCAATCAGGTCCTGCCGTCCAAGCAATAACCCGCTGGCTTGAGGTCCCCGTAATCCCTTGCCCCCGCTAAACCCATACAGATCTACACCCATACGGGCATATCTTCGGATATTGTCAATGGGTGGGATACCGCCGGCTGCGTCAACGAATATAGGGACACCCGCGGACTTGCAAATCGACACCATTTCTGCTAGAGGAGGCGGATCGATTGGATCTGGATCGGCGGAGTACCCCGTGCAAAGCAGAGCAGTTTTATCATTAATCGCACGACGCAGCGCGTCTAGTGAACTAACCACCACCGGTTTTCCCCCTACCAGTCGCAGCGCACTGTCGAAAATGCTTCGCCCTCCCCACATGATAACCTGATCTTTGAGACCGGTAGTGTCGGGTAGTTGCCATATTTTCTCTGGGTCGGTGCCCGCAATACATGCTGCGGTCGCTAGTGCCATCGATCCAGCAGCACCCGAGGATACCATACCGGACTGCGCGCCCGAAATCTCCGCAAGACGCCTACCCACTCCGCGTTGCAGTTCAACCACATCAACCATATAGTGCGCCGCTTCATCAATTGCTCGACGGACCTCTGGCCATACTACCGTCGCGCTCAAAAACGTGAATGGGAGGTTAGCATTGATAAATGGCTTGACACCTAGGCGGGTATAAACGTTGGCATCAAAACTGTGATCCGTTCCTTGTTGTTCGGTTGGATAATCCATGCGCTGCTCTCCTTGAATTCAGATATATGTGTCTTTGCTAGTCCTCTCTGAAACTAATTTGTGTGACTATTGTTTATTCCCCTGAAAATCTACTTGGTGATGTAGTTCTGATTATACGAATTCTCGGATCGGTGTCAACGCGAAAGTATAATTCAAGTCGTCTCTCAGTATGGAATTGTCAGTGGAGTTTAGCAAGGTGGATCAGAAAAAGAGTTGACTTGGTTGAGGGATTGCTTTATGCTGTTATCGAACTAACAGCTGGAAGGAGGAGGTTGAAATGGCTGAGAACAAGCTAGGAGTGCTGGTGCACGGAGCAGGCTGGGTTTCGAGCCAACATATTAAAGCGTTTGAAACGAATCCACACACAGAAGTCGTCGCGATTTCCAGCCGAAAATTGACAAGTTGCCAAGCCCGCGCGACGGAAGCGGGATTAGAGAATGTCGGGCTTTATGATAGCTATGAGCGAGCCCTCAAGCATGATGGGGTAGACATTGTTTCTGTCTGCACACCCCAATACTTACATGCAGAAAACACGATTGCTGCAGCGGAGAGCCGAAAGCACGTCGTTATCGAAAAACCGATTGGCAATAGTCTTGAGGAAATCAAGGCGATGCGCGATGCGGTCCGAGCCGCAGGGGTGAAGACGATAGTCAGCTTTGTCTTGCGTTGGAATCCCCTCTTTGAAACCCTCAAAGCGATGATTGCTGATAACGCAGTTGGCGACCCCTACTTTGTCGAAACAGACTATCAGCACGACATCGCAAGTTGGTGGACAGGTTACGAAGATGCCCGAAAAAAATCAACGGGCGTGAGTGCCATGATCACAGGTGGTTGTCACGCCGCTGATTCGCTTCGCTGGTTTGCAGCCAAGGATGAGTACGAAGCCGCCGATCCCATCGAAGTATTCGCTTATTCCGGAGGCTATCGCAAAGGGCTTTCGGAGGAATATGACTACTTCACCTCTCGATGGCAGGAGGCGCCACCGCTAGAATATGACGATTTCGAAATTTGCCTCGTCAAATTTGCCAACGGTGTGTTGGGTAAGGTCTCCGTCAACTACGGCTGCATTATGCCCTACACCTTTCCGCTTGAGATTTTTGGCAACCGCGGATCCATTAGGGACAATCGGATCTGGTCACATAAGTATCCCGGACAGAATGGGTGGATCGAAATACCTGCCATTTTGCCGGACAGTGCCGATGTCACGCACCATCCATTCCAAGGGCAGATGAACCACTTTGTCGATTGTATCTTGAACGATAGAGAATCGCACTGCAACCTGGAGGACGCCATTAAAACGCACGAGATTGCTTTCGCCGCTTTGCAGTGCTATGAAACAGGACAGCCGGTGCAGTTACCACTGTTATCCGATTAAACTCTGATTGCTATATGTAATTCGTCGTAGCCCAAAATTCTAGATTAGCTCTTTTACGCAAGAATCTTGGGCTACGGGCATGTGTTACCATCTCAAATTGGTGCCGTTTACTTCACTGGAGTCATTTCGCCTGATTGGTAACGGTTCCAGTAGTCCCGGACTTTCTCCAGTACTCTCGGTGCAAGAATAATGCTTCCAATAATGTTCGGGAAAGCCATACCGAGAACCATCGCATCCGAAAAGTCTAAAACAGCACGCAATGGATAGACCGCACCAACCACAATGAACAGAACGAAAATAACTCTGAAAACAATGACGGTTTTTAGACCGACACCACCAAAGTGATCGAGCAGGTAAATCCAACCCCGTTCACCGTAGTAACCCCAGGAAATCATCGTGGAATAGGCGAACAGCCCGATACTGATCGTAAGGATCAACGGGAACCAACCTAGGGCACTTTCAAACGCTTTCGTCGTTAACGTAACGCCATCGGACAGCGATAGGCTGGGATCATTCCATGCGCCCGTAATGATAACCACCATCGCTGTCATCGAACATACGATAATAGTATCGATCAGGGGACCAACCATCGCCACGAGACCTTCTCGGACAGGTTCTTCTGTCTTTGCTGCTGCGTGGGCAATAGCAGCACTGCCGAGCCCTGCCTCATTTGAAAAAGATGCGCGTTTGATACCCCACACCAGCACGCCAAAAAATCCGCCGTAGAAAGCATTACCTGTAAAAGCCATCCTAAGAACCTGTTTGAAAAAGAAAAAATCTGACTCAAGAGTTCATGTTTACGTCCAATCATTGGAGCAGTGAATACCATTCCAATGAAAGGCATAAACATGACCCGAACAACCTATCCCACGGATTTGACCGATGCCCAGTGGGACAATCTGTTCCCCTATCTGCCAAAACCTTCACCGGTAGGTAGACCGCTCAAATGGGAGATGCGCTCAATCATCAACGCTATTTTTTATATAGTCAAATCAGGGTGTCAATGGCGAATGCTCCCGCATCAGATGCCCCCATGGCAAACGGTCTATTCCCATTTCAGAAAATGGAAAGCCGATGGCACATGGGTGATGATTCATCAAGCACTTCATCACCAAACCCGTTGTGATATTGGCAAAGTGCCTTCACCGACAGTCGCTATTATTGACAGCCAATCGGTCAAAACGACTGAACTGGCAGACAGTCGAGGGTTTGATGCACATAAGAAGGTCAAAGGGCGTAAACGTCATATAGTCACCGATACAATTGGCATTCCATTGCGGGTGAAGGTCACTGATGCCAATGTCAGTGATAACCAAGTCGCAATAGAGTTACTCAAAGAGGTTTTTAATTGGCACATAACGATTCAGTTAGTCTGTGCGGATGCGGGTTATCGCGGAGAATTAGGTGACTGGTTATATATGGCGCATCAGTGTCGATTGGACATTGCGCCATCTGTTAGGCAATCAGGATTTGTAGTTATCCCCTTGCGGTGGATTGTGGAGCGCACCTTTTCTTGGTTCGCTTGGTTTCGTCGATTGACTGTGGACTATGAACGCTCCGCTGAGACTGCTGAGGCTATGATATACATTGCTTCCATTTACTTGATGCAAAACCGTATCAAATGACTTTTAAAACAGGCTCTAAAGATAAGACCAATGGCTTCAGGGATTTTGGTAATGTTCATCAAAATTATCAGAATCGAAACACATACATACAAACCACACATGACAGGTACAATTTTAGAGGTTGCTGCGCCAATTCGTTTAATCCCACCGATAATCACTGCCCCCACCAAAACTGCTATTACGATACCGATGATCCAGTTCGCGCTGTCTGAAAGTCCGAAGGTACTCCGAAACGCCTCGGCTGCCTGATTTGCCTGAAACATATTTCCTACACCGATGGCGCCTCCCATAACCAGCAGTGCATACATGACCGCTAGTACCTTCCCAAGGGTAGCCCAACTTCCTCCCATCTCTTTCAAGCCGATATCGACGTAGTACATGGGACCGCCGGAGATACTGCCGTCTGCATTTGTCTGTCGATACATCTGGGATAGCGTACAACTGCTGAACTTCGCAGTCATCCCGAATATCGCTGCGATAAGCATCCAAAAAACAGCGCCCGGGCCACCTAACTGAATAGCAATCGCGACCCCTGCAATGTTTCCGAGGCCAACCGTCGCAGACAACGCGCTTGTCAGGGCACGGAAATGCGAGATTTCCCCGGTGTCCTCTGGGTTATCATACTTCCCTTGAATGACGTTGATGGAGTGCTTCAATCCCCGCACGTTGATCCAGCGATACCAGAAGGTAAAAAAGATTGCACCGAGGATCAGGATAACAATTAGAAAAGGAAGACTAACAACCTTTTTCTGGGGATTGCCGGAGGCGTCCAGCACCGGATTTCCGTCTCGATCGACCTCATCAATTTGAATAGCATCGAAGGCAATGTCGAAAAAGAGAACCGTTATAATCGCCGCATTGGCTTTGTCGAGGACGGAAGGTTCTTCGTTTTTCTGTGCCCAAGCTGATGTCACGTATATGATCGTCAGCAGTGCTAGGAGTAGAGTGGCAACCCTCGCCTTACTATAAAACTAGGGTGCTTTTATTTGCATATTTGCTCCTTTCTTCATTTCAGATGTATATCCTGCCACAAAATAAAAAAATGCCAGCAACGAGGTTTCATTACTGACAATCTAAGTGACTCCGTCTAATCTTGTCAAAGGTCTCATTCTCTTACGCTCACAACCTGTCGAAAATCCAACACGAAATCGGAATGTGACCGCTTGCTGAGTCTGTAGCTAGCTTTGCTCCTTCATTGATAGCAGTCCTGCTGGACGGAAACGCATTATAAGGATTAGGATAATGCCAAAAATTAGATAGCGCCATCCACCGAATGGACGTAGGAGCTCTCCTAAAACCCCTAGGATGCCGGCCCCTATAACTGAGCCCTTGATGGTGCCCAGTCCACCGAGTACGACCATGCATAGGATGAAGATAGATTCCCAAAATTCAAACGCGCCTGCGCTGATATTAACCTGAAATTGCGCAAAGAATGCACCGCCAACGGCTCCAATTGCCGCGCTAACAGCAAAGGCGATGGATTTGTATTCGCGGAGGTTAATCCCCATGCTCTCTGCCGCCCGTTCGTCCTCTCGAATTGCTGCCCATGCTCGCCCAACACGCGAATGCTGCAAACGATATACAACGATAACTGTAAGAGCCAACAAGATCAAGATATGGTAATACTGTTGCCAGTATTCGAGTTTGTATCCAAAAAAGGTAGGGGTTGGAATATCGTTTACAAATCCGTTGGGACCACCGATGAGCCACTCCTCATTTTTCACGATTCTGAAAAGGAGCTCCGAGAACCCAAAGGTCACGATGGCAAAATAATCTCCTGTTAGACGCAAGGTAGGAGCACCGCGTAATAGACCCCAGAGTGCGCCATGAATTGCAGCAAGTGGCAGCGCAATCCAGTAACTCCAACCGAGCCGTGCCATCAACAGCCCCGCCGTATACCCACCGACGAGGTAAAATCCTACATATCCCAAGTCAAGTAATCCTGTGAATCCCGGCACGATGTTGAGCCCTAAAGCCAGTAGCATATAAAGGCAAGCCTGCACCACGACTCGGAGGATGTAGTCTCCGCTTGGTAGCGGTAAGACCATGTTGCGTTCATATAACAGATCTACAATACGGTCTGAGCCGTAGGCTATCAGCGGAAATAGAAGTATCGCTGCAAGGAGGAAAATGGTTTTGGAAGTAAATAGCTTTTTCGGCATGTTGGTTTATTGGATTAAGCCCGTGTCGCTGTTGATTTCCCCAACAGTCCAGACGGTCGAAAGATAATAACGAGAATCATAATGATATAAGCAATCGCCAGGCGGTACTCAGAGGAGATGTAGCCAGCACCGAGGGCTTCGGCAACCCCGAGTACCACGCCGCCAAGCATTGCGCCGGTAATGTTACCAATCCCTCCAAGCACAGCAGCGGCAAATGCTGCGACCCCTTTGTAGTACCCCATCGCCGGTTCCGTGACCTCACGCAGCCCAACCATGACACCGGCAACGGCTCCCAGCGCGGATCCAATTGCAAACGTTACCGTAATTACGCGATTGGTATCAATGCCCATCAAGCTTGCTGCGATTCGATTTTGAGCGCAAGCCCGCATCGCTTTTCCAATTTTTGTTAGGTTAATCAACCGATTTAAGCCAATCATTAGGACCACAGCGAGCAGGATAATGAAGAGATCCAGGAACGAAACTTGTGCCCCACCGGGTAAGAAAATTGCATTTCCCGTCAAAAACGTAGGGGTTGCTTCGGCGGGAAATTTACGCCATCTTGCTCCCCAAATTAAGCGAGCGAGATTTTGCAGCATCAGGGACATGCCAATGGCAGTAATCAATGCGGAGAGGCGTGGCGCGTTACGGAGTGGACGGTAGGCGACGAAGTCGATCAACATCCCCATCAAGGCGCACAGTGCCATGCTAATCGGTAAGGCAAGCCAAAATGAAAGTCCAAACGTCGTGACGCATAAGAAGGCAAAATACGCACCAAACATAAAAATCTCGCCGTGTGCAAAGTTGATGAGCTGGATGATGCCGTAGACCATCGTATAGCCCACAGCAATTAGGGCGTAGATGCCACCAAGCACGAGTCCATTAATGATTTGTTCCAGAAATTGGGCCATAAAAAAATTAAAAACTCCTACGGCATTATGTGTGAAATGTAAAATATTAACGGGCGAGTCAGCGAAACACAGTAAAGGTTTTCACAGCAGCTACGTGAGACACTGCCTTCCACGTTACTCCGTACTAAGCATCTGCCCTTCAGCAGGGACAAACTGACCATCTTTGACAATCTTGACATAAGCCGGCTTGGTGCAATCCCCATTCTCATCAAAATAGGTCAAACCTGTGATGCCGGCGTATCCTTTTTCAGGACTGTCAATTGACGCTAAATGGTCGCGAATGGCTTTTCGATTTTCACCGCCTTTTTCGATTGCTTCGACAATCATGCCGACTGCATCATAAGTTAGTGCCGCCCAAGTATCGGGAGCAACCCCATGCATTTCCTCGAACGCCATCGCCATCCTTTGGGCTTCAGGTCCCCCGAGTTCAAACACAAACGGCGTCGAGACATACGCACCTTCGGCCGCATCGCCAGCGATCTCAAGGAAATCCGGAGAATCAACGCCGTCCGCACCAAAGAGTTGTGCAACGATGCCTGCCTCACGAGCTTGTGAGGCGATTAAGCCCGCTTGACTGTACAACCCTGAGATAAAAATCAGATCTGGTTGCTTCGCCTTAATGCTTGTCAATTGCGCCTTAAAGTCGGTATTATCGCGATCGTACGCCTCGGTTGCAACGATTTCAAGCCCAAGTTGTTCAGCGACGTCAGTAAAACCTTCTTTAAGACCGCGTCCATAGTCATCGTTATCAAAAAAGATGGCGATTTTTTGAGTCTCCCTCAATACATTTTTGATATACCTCGCTACAAACGCGCCTTGAAAATCGTCACGGTACAGATTTCTGAATGTCCAGTCGCTTCCCGCACACACACGGACGTTGGTCGAGCCAGGCGAGAGTTCAACAATGCCAGCACGTTTATAGATGGGTTTACCCGCTAACGAGCAGGAACTATTAAAGTGTCCAACGACTGCAAGAATCTGCCGATTGCTGGCGATTCGCTCTGCAACTAAACTGGCTTCTTTCTCTTTGCCGGTATCGTCCTCAAAGATAAGCGTTAGTGTTTTTCCGTTGACGCCACCGGCAGCATTAATCTCTTTTGCCTTGAGTTCCGCACCACGCTTAATCATCTCCCCAAAAGCCGCAACAGATCCGGTATAGGGACCCGCAACAGCTACTTTAATCTCATTTCTAGCCTCACATCCGGTGAGTGCAAACCCCATAATCATAACAAAGGTCATGACAATAATGACAAGCAAAACGGTTGAACGTACTCTGTTTTTCTTCATATGTACCTCCTTGATTGATTCATCTCCAGACAGCAAATTGTCAGCAACGAAATCACGGTCAACTTTTCATTGCTGACAATCTAAGTGATTCTGTCTAACCTTGTCAAAAGTCTCATTCTTTTACGTTTACAATTTGTCGGAAATCAAAAACGAAATCAGATTTCGACCGCTGTTTCTCTTTATTGATAATCAGGACTTCCGGCAAAATAACCTTGACATCCGTCGCCCCAAGGTCAAGTCTATCAAAAACCAAGAGTCCCTCACGCTGCGCCTCTAAGAAAAGCTGACCACCATCGAATACAGTCTCACGTACAACCAACCGCTCGTGATTTACAGCATACGGATCGGGATAGTAATCATACATCCGATACGGTGTGTAAGGGTAGCGGTAAGGATACCGGTAGCCTAACCGATAGTTATACGGGTAATAATTACGGTAGGGACTCCGATAGTAAGAACGTGGATAAGGATAGCGATATTGATATCCATGGTCATAGAACGCCACTGTTCTCGGTCTCACGTTCTCGTAGAGCGCTTTGAAGTAATCGTAGGGGAGGGAGGCATACTGCTCACCGTTTAGATCGATTAAAACTGCTGTCGGATCTATGATAACTCGCGAATTCGATCTGTTTTCGATGTGAATACCAAAAATAGTATACAGCGGCTCAACGTTGCCCCAACGGTCGACCCCAATATACGGGTTAATCCGCGCATCTTCCGTGAGTTCAAATAACTTCACTTCATCGAGTGGTTCAAGCGTAATCTGAACACCGTGCTGCTCGACAGAAATAGAGCCTACCTGTGCGTCAATTTGGCTCCCCTCTCTGCCTCCAACAGGCTCCATATAAATTTCAATCTGCGGTTTTGGTGCACAACCTGCCAGAATGCTGATGGTCGTGATAAGGGCAAAGATGCCCAAAAACTTTCGGTACATCATTTTTTTCACTCCTTAAAATTGGTATGTGGATTTAGGTGCTTGCCAACACCTAAACCATTATCAACTTATCAGCATTGGTGGATAACGCAGTATTGGTGGTGTCTCAAGGATTATCCAAATCTCTCGGAGCCTTTCATAGTTTAACACAGAACGTGGGGAATTGCAATTGCATTCTACCTGCCTTTTTCCGATTGCTTTAGATTCACAGGTCTTGTATAATTTGCTACATAAACTCTAAAGAATTATCCGCTCCCGGTTGGAAGACATTTTATGAACCTAAACAAAAAACGTATTCTTTTACTTTTGCCAACGAAGACATATCGCGCGGAGGCATTTCTCTCAGCTGCGTCGCAATTAGGTGTAACGGTTGTAATTGGATCTGATCAGCCGCAAACATTGTCTGAGTTGTCACCGCGAAAATCCTTTGTCATTGACTTTAGCAAACCTGAGAAAGCAACGAAAACTATTGTGACATTTGCCCAGGCCCATCCAATTGACGCAATTGTGGGTGTTGATGACGATACAACAGTCTTGGTGTCAATGGCAGCGCAGGCGTTGTCTCTGGCGCATAATTCTGTAGACTCTGCGCGCACAACCCGAAGCAAATATCAGATGCGGAAAGTCCTTGCAGCAGCGGGTATCCCCTCACCACGCTTTGAGCTGGTTTCGATCAACGCCGATCCAGCAAAAATCGCAAAGCACGCAAAATTTCCGTGTGTCCTTAAGCCACTTTCTCTGTCAGCGAGTCGGGGTGTCATCCGTGCGAACGATCCAAAAGAATTTGCCAAAGCATTTCGGCGGATTGTTAGCATTTTAGACTCTTCTGACGTTAAAACACGGAAAGATGCTAGAACACAGCAAATTCTTGTTGAAGATTTTATGCCGGGCGTAGAGGTGGCACTTGAAGGCATTTTGATTCAGGGACGACTCAAGGTGCTCGCTATTTTTGATAAGCCTGATCCGCTAGATGGCCCTTTCTTTGAGGAAACACTCTACGTTACTCCGTCCCGGTTGCCTGTTGACGTTCAGGAAGATATTATATCCTGCACGACACGAACGGCAGACGCGCTCGGTTTGCGCGAGGGACCCGTGCACGCAGAGCTACGGGTCAATGACAATGGGGCATGGATAATCGAAATCGCCGCGCGATCGATTGGTGGGCTTTGTGCGCGGACGTTGCGTTTTGGCACAGGCATTTCGCTGGAAGAGCTCATTATTCGACATGCCATCGGGATGGAGGTTGAATCGTTGCAGCGCGAACAACAACCGGCTGGCGTGATGATGATTCCCATTCCCCACGCTGGAATTTTGCGCGAAGTGCGAGGCAAGGCAGACGCGGAACGAGTCTCAGGCATCGAGGAAGTTACCATCAGTATAGCGACTGGGCAGAAAGTCCTCCCCCTGCCGGAAGGCGCAAGGTATCTCGGATTTATCTTTGCGAGGGGAAACACACCTGAAAGTGTCGAGGATTCGCTACGGGAGGCGTATCGTCGACTAGAGTTTGTCATCACGGCAGGCTAACTGAAACCTACTCTGCAATTGGAACTTTACGAGGCAAGATAGTGGGAATATAATCAAAGAGACTAACTTCTGAGTGACAGAAAGGCTAGGTGATATCGATGATACGTGCTGGTGTTGGGCATAGCCTGAGTGCTTCAGGGGCTGAAGCTGCTCAACAAGCAACCACAATGGCAATGGGCAAAGCAAAATTAGCGAAAGCAGATCTCGCGTTTGTCTTTGCAACGGCAGACTATCAAAGCGAGTACACACAGCTCTGTGAGGAAGTACAAAAAATATCAGGATGCGAGCACCTAATCGGTTGTAGTGGGATGAGTATTCTCACTTCAGATGGCGAGTTTGAAGGGAAGTCCGTTGTTGCTGTCCTCGTACTGCGTTCAGATCAGCTATCTGCCTTTTCCTTTTGCGTTTCGGAAGACGGGGCATCGCCTGTCGGTGCAACTATACGCAATCAGATACAACCGGAACTGCGTGAGAATTCGCTCTTAGTCGTTCTGCCAGACGTGCGATGTATCCAACCTGCCGAACTTATCCAACAGATTGGTGGGAGTGGAGATCCGCTTCCTATCGTTGGAGGGGCTGCTTCCGGCGATCCGATGAGCGGGCAAATGCACCAATGGTGCGGGGCGGAGATTACAGAGTCAAGTGTAGCAGGTGTGCTCCTGACCGGGAATTTCCACACCGAAATCGGTGTTGCACAAGGATGTCAACCCGTCGGAAATCCCGTTGAAATCACCCGTGCGGAGGACAATCTGATTTTTGAGCTGAATGGTAGGGAAGCAGTAGAGGTGCTGCAAGAATCGCTTGCGCTGCTGACCGAAGAAGATATACAGCGTTCGGGCAGGATGATTTTTATAGGCATCGCAATGGATACGTCAAATCGGTCACCGCAGCCGGGCGATTACCTTATTCGTAACATCACAGGTATAGATCCACAGAGTGCTGCAATCGGAGTTGCAGAGAGAATCGAAACGGGACAAATTGTACAGTTTCACCTGCGAAATCCTTTTGCTGCCGCAGAAGATATTCATGCTATCGTGAATCGTCTACATGAAAGGGCGCAGGCACATCCGCCTGCTTTCGGGCTTTACTTCAATTGCTTGGGTAGGGGTTCAGGATTATACGGTGAGGAAAACCACGACATCCAGATTATCAAGGAGAAATTTCCAAATCTGCCGATTATCGGCTTCTTTGGAAATGCCGAATTTGCGCCCATCGGCAGTCGAAATTTTGCACATGCCTATACGGGTGCACTTGTTCTTTGTTCAGAGAGTTAAGAGCCAAGTGGATATATGGGCAATACGATGCGGGAAGCGTGATTTTTTCCATGATAGATGGTGTTTTCGGCGATACGCCATCGTCTATCGTTCGGATCGCCGGTGTTGCGATTGATGTCAAAATTTGGGAAATTGCTGCTACAAATATCGATACGAATCCGATGATTCACCGCAAACAGGTTGGCGGCTGGCTCAAGCGAAATCTCGATCTGATATATCTTTCCCGCTTCCATCGGCTTCGGTGTTTCCCACCCCTCCCGATAACGCGCACGGAGTATCCCTTCGGAGACCGGGAGGGCGTAACCCATCGGATAATCGGAACTTGGGGGATAAAGGTCAATCAGCTTCGCGAAAAAATCGGTGTCGGGCGAATCTGATGATACCCACAGAATTACCTTTATATTCCCGGCGATTCTAACCTTTTCAGATAGCGGTTGAGTCTGGAATACCAATACATCGGGACGGGAGGCGATGAGCATCCCCGGAATCCCGTGCCCCGGCAAGGTCTCCAATTCGATCTGATCGCGGGGTCCCATCCCGGAAAAGCCTCCCTCGGCGGCTGGACCATAGGGGATGATGCATCGGCCATTGCTGGAAACCGTGTTGCGTGGATCGTAGGTGTAGGTCGTCCATGCGTTTTCTTTACTCGGTTTTTCATGTGATAGGTTCCCCTCCGGGTGTAGGTAGAATGGCACTGATTGGACACCTTCAGGGGGCCAAATGTCACCGTAATGCCACTCACCTCCGTGTTTCAAACGCCTGTTACTGTCACGCTTTCCGGCCCCGCCTCCCATTGTAAACACCTTGACCGGCGTTCCAATATCGGCAATCTGATCGTCCTTGAGCCAACGGTCAAACCACGCCAACTCTAAATTTAAGAAATCATCGTAGTTGTGAATAGTCCCCGCCTCTCCAAAATTTACATCCCCGCACAACGAATTGAAGTTGTTATGTGTCCAAGGACCGACGAGGAGATACTGGTTTTCCCGCTGCATCTTCACCATCTTCTGGTAGCCATCAATAATGGTGCGCGGATACCAGTCATACCAGCCGACGACCCATAGGATAGGAATCTCTGGAAAGCACTCAAAATACTCGTCCATCGCAAAACCGGGTTGACGCCAAAAGTCCGTGTAATCGTAGCTCTCAAAGTAGAGTTGAAAGGCAGCGTCTTCATATTGGGGCACTATACTGAGTGGTGTCTGTCCCCGCTTCCACGGGATTCGAGAAGCCCAATTTAGAAAATTCTGACCGGAACTCATCGTCCGAACCGCCTCAGCAATGGTGGGGTTTTGCTGTGCCTCTTGGCTGGTATTTGCCGTTTCAAGAATCCACTTCAAAAGCCCCAAATGCAGTGCACCGCCGCCGCGCATGCTGTAGTGATACGCATTGATGGGCCCCTCATACGGGATTATTGTGGCTAACCCCGGCGGATTCTGCGTCGCCGCATGAAACTGTACCCAAGCCATGTGAGAACAACCATACATACCCACCTTCCCGTCGCAAGATGGGTGATCTGCGAGCCATACCACTGTGTCATATCCATCTTGTGGCTCATCTCGAAACGGAAAAAAATCACCCCCGGATTTGAAGCGACCACGACAGTCCTGCACCACTGACAGGTAACCGTGCTTGGCGAAGAAACTCGCCATGTTTTCGTAGCTTTCCTTTTTGTAGGGGGTTCGCTGTAAAACGGCGGGAAGTTTACCCTCCAGCGGACAACCATCCTCCGCAGGAAAGTAGAAATCTGCCACTAGATTCACACCGTCCCGCATAGGAACCATAACGTCCCGCACAATAATAACATCCCATGTAGTTTTTATGTCCATATTTTTCCTGCTTGCCTTTTTTAATCTAACTTTGGTACACTAAATAAATCCATAGCCATCTACCATTATCTTTGATTATTGTCGAAAATTGGTAAAACGGACTCAATCAGTCTTGGAGGAGATATTAATGAGCCTCGCCAACACGGAATTGCAACAATTCAATGACGAAGGATATGTAGTGAAACCCGCTGTCTTTTCGACGGAAGCCCTGCAGCCAATAAGAGACGCGCTTAGCGAAATTGTCGATACAGAGGCGAAACGCTTGCAATCTGAGGGTATGTTAGAAGACATTTATGCCGATGAACCGTTCGGCAACCGTCTGGGACGTATCAGAAAATCCAACCTCGACGCTGCAATAGAAATTACCAAAGGCGTCATGGGGTCAGGTGGCGGTGGTTTTAGTGGGGCGTCAATGTTCGGTATGCTCACCCACTCGCCCCTATTATCTTGTATTGAAAGTCTTATCGGTCCAACTATTATTGGTGCTTCGGCGTATCGAATTCGTCCAAAGCTGCCGGAATGGGAACGCGGTGAGGTGCCGTGGCATCAGGATTCCGGCTATTTCCTCCCCCACTGTGATAAGCACCTGCTCGTCACCTGCTGGATTCCTCTAGTTGATTCGACCCGTAAGAGTGGTTGTCTTTACGTCATGCCAAAGGTACATCGGCAGGGGGTTTTTCAGCATTATACCGGAGGGCATGGTGGATACCTCGAAGTGCCTACCGATGAATTTCCAGACACAGGACCCATCCCAATGGAGATGAGAGCAGGGGATGTGCTCTTCATGACCAACCTAACGCCACACGCCTCGTTTGAAAATCACAGTGAACAGGTACGCTGGAGTGTAGATTTGCGTTACCAAAGTGCTGAAGCCCCAAACAACGCAGACGAAGGTCCGGAATCCTATACACCGGAACGGGAAACCGTTACGATGGCGTGTTACCCGCCAGAAGCCGATTTTGTCCTGCGTAATCCCGAACAGCCAGAGCAGGAGATTCGGAGCCCCGAAGAATTCCGCAGAGTTCGAGAGCGTTATCAGGGAGCAGGAGCACACAATCCCGGACGGGGTTGGACACGGATTACAGATAGAGATATTTAAAACCTGTCCCTACCGGTTAGCCGGAAAAATTGCCCACATTGTCCTATCTATTACCGACTCACAATGCTATCAGGGTATTCGTCAGGGGAGCAGCTTGTCCCCTCCACCGAACTAAAGAATGATAGAGGAGAAATTCCATGACAATCCTAGGTAAAGATAGGATTCGCCATATTGCACGAGTCCTACAGTATGCACCAGTAGTAGTAGCTTTTTTCTTTGCGCTATGTTTTTGGCGAAAAGGATTCACTCAGGGTGCCGTAATCTTCGGGTTGATGGGTATCGGTTTTATATTGCTCGGTGTTTTGCTGCATATTATCAAAAAGATTACAGGAAACAACAGACGTTTTGTGCTTGTCTGTTCAATCCTCGTTATTGCTATTGGGGTGTATTCATTGATAGATGGGGATATCTATGCGGGCATAGGTATCACGTCATTTGGTATGATTTTGATATTCAACGAGGTCTTGAAAGGGAAGTGGCGGCATATTTGTTGCGCGGCTGCTCTAGGGTTAGCTGCGGGTGCCTTTATCTTAGAAGAGATTAACGACAACAAACCACATGCTATTGAGAGAGAAGTGGGCGTGCAGCAGGAGGTCACAGACAGGAGGCATTTTCATGCCTGATACCCACCCGTATTGAATAACACCGCCCTATTTTCGGGTTGAATATCCCATGCCACTAGCTTACGAAGTATCGTAGGTTGAGTTGAACGGTTGAAAGCGACTCACTCTCAAGGACAGTCAAGTTTTTGTCTATCCACACGACGTTCGTACAGTAGCCAAAGTGAAACCCAACCCCCACAGCTAATCTAGTGCTCGTCCGCTGAAAATGAGCCATCCCGCCTCACCGCTATTCCCCCAGATACGCCTGCCGGACTCGCACATCGTTGAGAAGTTCCGCTGATGTGCCTTCAATAGCTATTTCTCCTGTCTCCATAACATAGCCGCGATGGGTAATCTGTAAGGCGAGATACGCGTTCTGCTCGACAAGGAGAATAGTTGTTCCTTGTTGGTTGATCTGTTGGATTATCTCAAAAATCTGCTCAACCAGAATGGGTGCAAGCCCAAGCGAAGGTTCATCAAGGAGGAGGAGACGGGGATGTGACATTAGGGACCGACCGATAGCCAGCATTTGCTGTTCACCACCGCTTAACGTACCGCCTTGCTGTCCTCTTCGCTCACGCAAGATCGGAAAAAGATCAAAAACTCGATCAAGATCTTCCTTGATGCTGGAGGTATCCTTGCGCCGGAATGCACCAAGTTCAAGATTTTCTAACACTGTCATTTCAGAAAAGATTAGCCTGCCCTCGGGGACTTGCGAAATTCCCAATTCAACACGCTTTTCCGCTGAGATCGCGGTTAAATCTTCCCCCTCGAAGGTAATTGTACCTTGCACGGGGTGATGGATACCCGATATCGTCATCAGAGTCGTTGATTTGCCCGCTCCATTCGCTCCAATCAGACAGACCATTTCCCCGGCTTCAACGTAAAGCGAGACACCCCTGATAGCGCGAATATTGCCATAGTAGGTGTGAATCTCGTTAAGTCTGAGCATCGTAGGACTCCCCAAGGTAAGCTTTGATTACACGCTCATCGTTCTGGACCGCTTCAGGTTTACCGGCACTAATCTTTTCTCCTTGGGCGATTACAGTGACCCAATCTGAAATCTGCATGACCAGTTTCATGTCATGTTCGATTAGCAAAATTGTGATTCCTTGTTCACGGATTGCATGGATGAGCTCTATCAACCGCTGTGTTTCCTGTGGATTCATGCCCGCCGCGGGTTCATCTAAAAGAAGCAGCGTTGGCCCCATCGCCAACGCCCGCGCAATTTCAATCCGCCGCTGGTCTCCATAAGAAAGATTCCCGGCGATCTGGTCCCGAAACCCCTCCAGTCCAACGAAGCTGAGTTGCTGAAACGCTTGTACTGTGATGTGGGATTCTTCCTGACGCTGTTTTTGATTACGGCTGATTGCGCCCCAGAGGCGGTTTTTTGACTGGCAGTGCCTGCCGATTTTCACATTATCCAAGACCGTTAGTTCAGAAAACAGGCGGATGTTTTGAAATGTCCGTGCCATTCCAACTGCCGCAATTTGATCCGGACGCAGACCAACAATACTTCGATTTTGAAACTTGACGCTTCCTTCGCTTGGATTTTCCAACCCTGTGACGCAGTTAAAAAGTGTCGTTTTTCCTGCACCGTTGGGGCCAATGAGGCTGGCGATCTGCCCCTGTTGTACAGATATATCAATATTTGACACGGCGGTCACGCCGCCAAAATGCTTGGTCAGGTTAGTAATTTCAAGAATTGGTGTTGTTGCGTTCATAGTTTTTATGGAATTGGAATAAAAAGTCGGGCGCTTTCAGGGAAAGATAGATAAAGCCATCTGCTGATAGCGGGAACATCCTCAGATGGATGCCAAAGCAGACTACAAATAGGGCTAATTTGCCCACTTTCTTTCTGATAGTAGAATTATACCATAAATCTATGGACAGGTGTACACTCTCAAGAATTCACAGGAGGATTTACGCCTGATATCCACCCGTATTGAACAACACCACCCTGTTTTCGGGTTGGATTTCCCCGGCTGCCACCAGTTTGGCGAGACCCGCAACGGTTGCCGCACCTTCAGGGCAAGCCAAAATACCTTCATGCGTTGCCAAGGTCCCCATCGCCTCCCGTATCTCATCGTCGGTGACGGAGATCGCGGTCCCATCGCTCTGGTAGATAGCGTCAAGAATCAAGAAATCACCCACAGCCTGTGGGACCCGCAAGCCTGCTGCAGATGTTTGGGCGTTTGTCCACGGTTCCGCTTCGGTTGCCCCTTCCTTCCACGCTTTGACAATTGGAGCGCAACCCGCCGCTTGTACGGAGATCATGTGCGGACGTTTTTCACCGATCCACCCGATAGCTTCTAACTCCTGAAATCCCTTCCACATTCCGACAATCCCTGTGCCCCCGCCTGTCGGATAGATGATGGCATCAGGAAGTTCCCAATTGAACTGTTCTGCAATCTCAAGCCCCATCGTCTTTTTCCCTTCAACGCGATAAGGTTCCTTGAGCGTTGAAACGTCAAACCATCCTTTGTCGTTCTTGAGCTCCGCAACGATTTTCCCCGCGTCTGTAATCAATCCGTCAATGAGGGTAACATTGGCACCTGCTAGTTGGCAGGTGTTACGGTTAAACGGTGGCGCATCTTGGGGCATGAAGATGTGCGCCTCCATCCCCGCTTGAGCTGCGTAACTGGAGAGTGCAGTCGCCGCGTTACCGGCGGACGGGATCGCGAGTTTGGTCAATCCGAGCTCTTTGGCTTTAGACACTGCCATTGCCAATCCGCGTGCCTTAAAACTCCCGGTCGGTAGACGGGACTCATCTTTCACCCACAACGCTTCGATTCCTAAGAAGGCAGCAAGCCGTTGTGCTGGCAGGAGCGGCGTCATTGACTCATTGAGAGAGACGATGTGCCGCGAGTCAATCACAGGCAAGAGCTCAGCATATCGCCACATCGAGGGTTCACGTCCCGATAAGGAAGATTTTTCCCAACTTTGAGCGATTTTATCTAACGCATAACGCGGAAATAGCGGCTTCCCGCACTGCGTGCACAGATTCTGTGGGACGTTGGGGTCGTAGGTTTGGGCGCAACGGCTGCATTCGAGGTGAGTGAAATAACTCATAGTATGCCCAACTGTTTCAGTATTAACCCTTTCATACTGTGAAGTCGATTCTCCGATTGATCAAACATAATCGATCTCGGGTCTTCAACGATTTCACCGGAAATCTCATAACCACGATGGGCGGGCAGACAGTGCATAACTAGAACATCTTGCCCTGCGAGTAACTCCGCGTTCAATTGATAGGGAGAAAAGCTCTTAATGCGTCGTTCCTTCTCCTCCTTAAACGCTGGATCCGTGAAAAACTCCATATCGATCCATGTGTCCGTATAAACAACATCGCTGTTTGCAACTGCTTGATGAAGCTGATTCGACGCTTTATAGGTGCCCGCTCTGCGTGCCGTTTCAAAGAGTTCCTCATCGACAGCTGCGGGATTAATCTCCGGTGCAATAACAGTTACTTCCATGCCCCCTTTTAGTCCCGCGGTAATCAACGAATTGCATACGTTATTGTGCACGCCGACGTAAGTGAGTTTGACCCCTTCAATACGTCCAAGTTTTTCCTGTATGGTCATCAAGTCGCCGAGTGCTTGCGTCGGATGGTAACGGTCACAGCAACCGTTGATGACCGGAACCGTCGCACTTTCCGCTGCTTTCATGATATCTGCGTGTTTGAGGAAACGCGCGAGAATCAAGTCTGAGTAAGCAGATAGCACACGAATTTCATCCCGTAAATCTGCGAGCGCGAAATTGGTGGTGCGCCAATCCAGATAAACTGCATGGCCCCCCAATTGGGTCATACCGACTTCCCCAGCACAGCGGGTTCGAGTTGAGGTCTTCTGGAAAAGCAGGGCGAGACTGCGCCGACTTGTAGCATCCGCATATCGTTCTGGATTGTTTTTGATTGCGATGCTGCCCTCGACAACTTCAATAATATCCTCGGTAGACCAGTTTTTTAGTGAAACAAGATTCATGATAGGTTCCCCAAAAGGTTTGAAAAGCATGATTATACTGCATGGCAGCCCCCATGTCAAGCCAGAATGAGTTAAAAAGATTTGACGCTGATACATACTTCTGCGAAAATAGAGACGTTGATGATTGCTGCCTATCTGCCCATCGTTCAATGAATTTGATGCACAACCATCAAACTTGAGGGACCCAATCAATGGATACAATCAAACTCCAACTTTACACGAAAGCTGATTGCTCTCTTTGCGATGAAGCGAAGGAATCACTTGAACTGCTCGCAGCGCAGTTTCCAATCCAGATTGAAGAAATTGACATCACGGCAAGCTTGGGACTATTCACAAAATATAAAGAGCTAATTCCTGTGCTTGAGTTGGAAGGGAAACGGTTGTTTGTGCATCGGATCCATGTGAAAGTTCTCAAGCGAAAATTGATGTGGGAGCGGTGGCGGCGGTGGTTTCTAGACAAGTGCTAGGCACGAAAAAAATAATCCGCAAGCAATTTATCTGTCTTATCTTTGCCTTGTAGTCAATTAGGCTAATTCGGGTAACTTTCATAACTGCCCAACCCGACCACAATTTCATCCCTCATCGCCTTTCTGATTTCAGGTGTCCCCAAAATGTGGCGCGGTTGCCTCGTGTATCAACAGGGAGCGATCGGTCAGGAATCACCCAAGTCGGACTACCTTCCGACCCCGGATGATCTGTTACCCGCATTTCATTCTCTCCGTTGGCATCCATGATGTAAATATTCCAGTTCCGATTCCGAGCTTTAAATGTGCCATCTCGAAGAGAGCGGAAAGCAATCCACCTCCCATCGGGGGACCATGTCGGCACACGGTCTGACGATGGGTGATGGGTCAGTCGAACAATGTTGGAACCATCGGTGTTCATCACGTAGATAGCGTGCTCTACCCCTTGGGCAGGCTCTTGGGCGTCTCGATTGGAGTAGAACGCTATCTTGGTCCCATCGGGAGACCAGGCGGGTCTCCGATCGCTTATTATGCCTTCCAACTGGGACAACCTGACCTGGTTCCCACCGTTGCGGTCCATCACAAAGATTTTGGCTTCTCTAGTAAATGCGATTTTATCGCCGTGGGGGGACCAAGAGGGAGAAGAGCTAAAGATTCCCGGCGCCTCCCGCGTCAGAATCTGCAACTGGTCTCCATCGGCGGTTATGCGGCACACATCGTAATGTATCACATCCCATTTAGAACAGAGCACAGCTAACCACTTGCCGTCAGGAGACCAGGACGGCTGCCCAAAACTCAGTCGCCATCCCACCCATTGAGCGGTGATGTTCTTCTGCTGGCCGGTGCGAAGATCTTTGACAAAAATGTGACTGCGTCCATCGGCATCATACTGAGCCAAGGCAACCGATTTGCCATTGGGAGACCACGCCATGCCGAAAAAGCCTTCAGGATTTTCAAGCCACAGCCGTTCGTTGGTGCCATCGGCGTTAATCAGATAAATGGCTGTGTACAGTCCCGGTTCATCAGGGTTGTTACGATTCGAGAGGAATGCGATGGTTCCCTTCGGATTGGCATGTGCCGGTGGAAAGCCAAATGGAACCCCCACACACAGCAGGAGGATTAGCAATAGCCCCCTAATGTTAAAGTTGAGTTTCATCTTTTAACTCACCTTTTTGTTATTTTTGCGGGAATAGAAACACAGCGATAAACGTTCATTGGGTTGGGCATTAAGCAAGAGGAACCTTTTAGGGTCATTTAATTCTTCGGGCGGGGCAAGATGCCCCGCCTACAATGTAGGGGCAATCTTCCGTCTACCCGCCAAAATCGATCGAAAAACGGAAAACTAAATAGCCCTAGGGAACCTTTACTCCCCACTTGACACTTCTATGAATTTGTGATAGACTTTGCAATGCAAACATAAATGTATGAGCTATCGAAGCATAATATCAAATATTTAGAAGGAGGTCTATTTATATGGCAGATGTAGGAAGTGCTGCACCTGATTTTACACTCACAGGTGTTCTCGGTTCTGAGGATACAGAGGTCTCTTTGGGCAACTTCAAAGGAAAGAATCTAGTGGTGATATTTTATCCGCTCGACTTCTCGCCGGTGTGCTCTGTACAGATTCCCGACTTTAATGAAAAGGCTGATGAGATTCGCGCGAAAAATGCTGAGATCATCGCCATAAACCGTGATTCAGCGTTTGCGCATAAAGCGTGGAGCGAGCACCTGGGCGGCGTTAAGTTTCCGCTCCTAGCGGACATGAATCTTGCGGTATCAAAGCAATTTGGGATGGCACTTGAAGAGGTAGGTATCACGAACCGTGGCGTTATCATCATTGATGCGGAAGGCAATATTGTCTTCAGGCATGTCGAAGATGCACCACCGGACAACACCCTTGCGGTGAATCAGGTGCTCAGTGAACTCGATAAATTGAATTAGATCGATATTCCGAATCTATACCGAAACACTAAGAACCTGTTTGAAAAAGAAAAAATCTGACTCAAGAGTTCATGTTTACGTCCAATCATTGGAGCAGTGAATACCATTCCAATGAAAGGCATAAACATGACCCGAACAACCTATCCCACGGATTTGACCGATGCCCAGTGGGACAATCTGTTCCCCTATCTGCCAAAACCTTCACCGGTAGGTAGACCGCTCAAATGGGAGATGCGCTCAATCATCAACGCTATTTTTTATATAGTCAAATCAGGGTGTCAATGGCGAATGCTCCCGCATCAGATGCCCCCATGGCAAACGGTCTATTCCCATTTCAGAAAATGGAAAGCCGATGGCACATGGGTGATGATTCATCAAGCACTTCATCACCAAACCCGTTGTGATATTGGCAAAGTGCCTTCACCGACAGTCGCTATTATTGACAGCCAATCGGTCAAAACGACTGAACTGGCAGACAGTCGAGGGTTTGATGCACATAAGAAGGTCAAAGGGCGTAAACGTCATATAGTCACCGATACAATTGGCATTCCATTGCGGGTGAAGGTCACTGATGCCAATGTCAGTGATAACCAAGTCGCAATAGAGTTACTCAAAGAGGTTTTTAATTGGCACATAACGATTCAGTTAGTCTGTGCGGATGCGGGTTATCGCGGAGAATTAGGTGACTGGTTATATATGGCGCATCAGTGTCGATTGGACATTGCGCCATCTGTTAGGCAATCAGGATTTGTAGTTATCCCCTTGCGGTGGATTGTGGAGCGCACCTTTTCTTGGTTCGCTTGGTTTCGTCGATTGACTGTGGACTATGAACGCTCCGCTGAGACTGCTGAGGCTATGATATACATTGCTTCCATTTACTTGATGCAAAACCGTATCAAATGACTTTTAAAACAGGCTCTAAAGCCGTCAATGGGTTTCAGAGATTTAATCTTTGAAGCCCATTTTTTTTGAGTGCTGCCCGGCGAACCGGTTTTGTCTCGCGTGTAGGAGCAGCTAAGGTTTACAGCCCTGATAACTGAAAGAGCCGTGAAGAATCGTGCTACAGTTATGGTATCAATCCCCTATTGTCAGATTTTTAGACTGAAACGCCATACGCTTCTCACGTTTCAACCCTGTGCATCACAACCAAATTATCCCGATGAATCACTTCGTTATAATAGTAGTAGCCGAGAATCTTTTCGATTTCGCTGGTCTGTTTACCCATAATCCGTTTCAATTCATGGGTATTATAATTGACAAGTCCTCTAGCCAGCTCAATGCCGTCTTCGTCTCGACAGGAGACGGTATCCCCGTGATTAAAGTTGCCTTCTACCCGTTGAATCCCGGAGGGCAGGAGGCTTCTACCGTGATTGACTAACGCACGACGGGCCCCACCGTCCACAAACAGGCGGCCCTTAGGAGGGCGTGAATAGGCAATCCATCGTTTCCGTCCTGACTTCCGCTCCTGTGGTAAAAACAACGTTCCAACCTTTTCCCCCGCCAGTATCCGGTTGACCACTTGAGGCTCGGTGCCATTCGCAAGCACCATCATCTCACCCGACCCGGTCACGATTTCAGCAGCGTGTAGCTTCGTAGTCATGCCGCCGGTGCCGCTGGTGCTGCCTGCGTTTCCCGCTGCACGTTTGAGTTCGTCTGTAACGTCATAGACAAGGCTAATTAATTTCGCCGCCGGGTCCCTGCGAGGGTCTGCAGTATAAAATCCATCCTGATCTGATAAGATAATCAGCAGATCTGCCTCCGCAAGGTTAGTTACATAAGCCGCCAGCGTATCGTTGTCGCCGACCTTGATCTCCTCTACCGCGACGGTATCATTTTCGTTGATGATTGGTAGAACACCAAGCCGCAACAGGGCGCGCAACGTATTGCTCATGTGTGTATAGCGTTCGCGGAAATTGAAGTCCTCCTGCGTCAGCAGCATCGTTCCCGTAATCTGGTTATATTGCGAAAACCGCTGCTCATAAGCGTGCATCAAGCGGGTTTGTCCAACTGACGCCGCTGCCTGTAACCCAGGGAGCGTTTGAGGGCGTTGTGTGAGTCCCAATCTCCCTGTGCCCGCAGCAATTGCGCCGGAGGTAACGAGAATAACCTCTGTGCCATTCTGTTTCACCGATGCGATATCTTGCACCAGTGCGTCTATACGCTCGGAATTGAGATCGAAGTTTTTTGAAATGGTTGTGCTGCCAACTTTCACGATGACTCGCCGAGCACGCGCTAACAGTTGGCGGGGTTCAATTAGTGTTGATTTCATCAGGGCTGAACGTAAACTCGAAGGCGTCAACCTGAACGGTATCGCCTTCCGTGACACCAGCTTTGATGAGCGCATTCAGGACGCCCATTTTTTTTAGCTTTCGATGGAGGAGAACAAGTGCCTGATCATTTTCCATATCGGTCATGAGGACGGCGCGACGCGGTTCTTCACCGCGCACAATAAAACGATCTTTCCGTATGATAAGTTCAAATCGTTCGTCGGGTTTGGGGATGTGGAAGGTTGGTTGGGGTGCCGCGGTTTCTTGCCGCTCACGAATCCGTTCATTTATCCGCTGCAGGAGTTGATAGGCAGCTCTGATCAGCCGGTCTACTCCCTCGCCGGTGACCGCAGAGATCGGAAAGACACGACGTTTCCCGAAGTAATCTTTGACTCGCTGCAAATTGGTCTGTGCATCAGGAAGATCAATTTTATTAAGGACAATTAACTGTGGCAGGCGAATTAAGCGAGGACTGTAACGTTCGAGTTCTGTGTTGATCTGTTCGTAATCGGTGATTGGATCTCGTCCATCGACGGAGGCAGTATCGATGATGTGGAGGAGCATCTTCGTACGTTCAATGTGTCGTAGAAAGTCATGTCCTAGTCCTGCACCTTCGTGCGCGCCTTCAATGAGGCCGGGAATATCTGCAAGCACAAAGTTGTGTTCAGGATCGACTCGAACAACGCCCAAGTTGGGAGTTAATGTTGTAAAAGGGTAGTCCGCAATCTTCGGCTTTGCGGCAGAAGCTCGTCCGAGCAATGTTGATTTGCCGCCGTTTGGATAACCGACCAAGCCAACATCTGCAATCAACTTAACTTCTAGCGTGATGGTACGTTCCTCCCCCGGCTCTCCCTTCTCAGCAACGCGCGGGGTTTGAAACGTGCTACTCTTGAACCGTGCATTTCCTTTGCCGCCAATCCCACCACGAGCAATAACCACACGCTGTCCCGCCGTTTTCAGGTCGGCAATGACCGCCTTCATCTCTTGCATCCGTACAATCGTACCAGCTGGGACTTTAACGATTCGATCTTCGGCATCCGTTCCATGCATCAGTTTTCCCATGCCGTGTTGACCATTCTCCGCGACCTGATGAGGGTTATATCGGAAATCAATGAGCGTGCTAATCCCCTCGCCAACTTCCAAGATAACGCTTCCACCTCGTCCGCCGTCACCGCCATTGGGACCGCCTCGCGGCACAGATTTTTCACGACGAAAGCCGATGCAGCCGTTTCCACCTCTACCGCCTTTCGCATAGATTTTTGCGGTGTCTGTGTTCATCATTTACTCCCCATCTAGTTGTAGAAATGTTGTATTTGCCTACTCTTTTAGGAAGAATGGAAAACAGCGGAACGAAACAGAAAATACGGAATGGGAAGGGAAAAAATCGGCAGATTCGCTAGCGATATCGAAAACAGATTTCAGATGCTTAGATCTCGCTTGTCTGCACGGTTGCACCGACGGAATCGATGGAAAGCACCCTGATGTCGCAAGAAATCTGATTACGCCCAAACGCTTGGCGCATTTGCAAACCGATCTCTTGGGGTGATGTTGTGCAGTAGGCTGCAATGCTTGGACCCGCTCCACTCAGAGCCACACTTAATGCACCAGCACGCATCGCGGATTCAGCCACATCATCAAATCCAGGGACGAGGGAAGTTCGGTACGGTTGATGCAGTCGATCTGCCATGGCAAGCGATAACATTTCGAGTTTGCCTGTTGCGATGGCTGCCACTAGCATTGAAGAACGACTCACATTATAGATGGCATCAGCAAAACCAACTGTTTTGGGGAGAACGCTGCGGGCTGCTTTAGTTGACAGCGAAAACTCAGGGATTGCCACCACAACCCGCAGATCCGAATCGCAATTCAATTGAATTGAATGTACACGGTTCCCATGCATCATAGATACAACCAAACCACCCAGCAGCGATGCGGCGACATTATCAGGATGCCCATCGAATTCAGTCGCAAGATCGAGCAATTCATGGCGAGAGAACGGTTCATTGCATAAGACATTCGCCGTCAATAAGCCACCGAGTATTGCTGTGCCGCTGCCACCCAATCCCCGGATTGCGGGAATGCCGTTTTTTAGAACCAATCGCAGTCCTCTCGGCTTATACCCACACTTGTCAAATACCAAATTTGCGGCGCGGTAAGCAATGTTATCGTCGCTGTTAGAGATCTTGTTCACATCAACGCCGGTAATCTCAATCTTCGTTCCATCGTCAATCTCTTCAAGCGAAATTGTGCTATGGAGTTGTAAGGCAAGTCCAAGGACATCAAAACCCGGACCTAAGTTTGTCGTGCTCGCCGGAACACGAGCCGTTGCTTTGTTGGGCATTAAGTGTCTACCTGCGCAGATTAAAAGCAGCTACCGAATCCTCGAAATTGCCGAATCCATCCGGGCTAAGGCTTCTTGGATATTCTCCAACGAATTTGCATACGACAGTCTCAAGTAGCCGTCGCCATCTTTACCAAAGGCAGTGCCGGGCAGAACCGCAACCCCTGCGTCTTCGAGCAGGTAGTCCGATAGATCTTGACAGGAAAGGGACAGTTGTGTAACATTCGGGAATACATAGAAAGCACCAAGGGGTTTAATACAACTTACACCTCCAATTGCATTGAGACCGTCAACGATTGCGTCACGTCGCTTTCTAAACTCAGTAACCATTTCATGAACAAAATCTTGTGGGCCCTTCAGTGCCTCAATCCCTGCAAATTGGGTAAAAGTTGCGGTGCACGAGTTGGAGTTGATGGTCAACTGTGTAATCTTATCCGCCAGTTCCGTGGGAGCTATCCCATAACCCAACCTCCAGCCGGTCATAGCATAGGTTTTGGAATGTCCCTCAAGTAGAATTGTTCGCTCCTTCATGTCAGGGAAACTGATGAGGCTATCGTGCACACCTTCATAAAGAATTCGCGAGTAGACCTCGTCTGTCAGCACATAGAAATTGTGCTTAGTCGCTAGATCAGCGATTGCTTCCAAATCGCTCTTTGCTAGTGTGCCGCCGGTCGGATTTTGGGGTGAATTGATAATCAACAGTTTCGTCCGATCCGAGATGGCAGCCTCAAGATCTTCAATTCGGAAGCCAAAACCAACCTCCTCCCGCAATGGAAGCGGGACTGCTTTTCCATCAATGAAGTCGATGACAGATTCATAGATCGGAAATCCGGGATTAGGATAAATAACCTCATCTCCCTCATTGACTAGTGCCAAGATAGTAAAGAAAATGATTGGCTTGGCGCCGGGCGTAACAGTAACTTCATCCGGATGAATTTCCACACCCCGTGTTTGCGATATATGTTCAGCGATAACTTCACGAAATTCCAATAAACCTGCGGATGGTCCATATCCGGTGTGGCCATCCTTCATTGCCTTAAAGGCCGCCTCGCAAATATTCGTAGGGGTTATGAAATCAGGTTGACCAATTTCGAGATGGATAATGTCTCTTCCCTGTGCTTCTAATCCTTTGGCTTTGGCAAGTACCTCAAAGGCAGACTCCGTTCCCAAACGGTCCATTCGATCTGCAAAATTCATCTATCACCTCAATTTTTAAAATTAGATTCTCCTAACTTAGGGTTGTACTCAAACTGATAAGTTCTATTTTGACGATGAGATAATAAAACCATTATTGCCGGTAACCCAGATGTTGTTTGCATCTAGTACAAAAATATCGTTTGCGGGCACCTTGCTGATGATGGGGTCATCAATGGTCTGTGCTTCCCATGTTGCTCCACCGTCGGTTGTATGAATAAGAACGCTCACACCCAACCCACCGCCTGCTGCCCAGCCTATACTATTATCGGCAAAGCCGATGCTCAATAGCTTTTCTTCCGTTCCGCTTGTTTGAATATCCCAACTATCGCCACCATTTGTAGTGTGCAAGACAATACCGTTTTCGCCAACCGCCCAACCGTTATTGGCATCCGTAAAGAAAATGTCTTCGAGGATATCCGGGATATTTGTGGGTTGATCCAGCCAATTTTGTCCGCCATCAGTTGTCTTCTGGACTAAACCGTCCTGTCCCCCGGTTTCAGGACTAATCCTAACCCCTGTTACCCAGCCGGTGGATTCATCAATAAATTGGACCGCATTAAGAACGATAGTTTCTTCATCTCCAACAGCAGAGCCAACTTCACCACCGCGAAGCACATTCCACTGTCTTCCACTGTTACTGGTTTGAACGATTGTTTCCTCCATTCCAACTGCATAACCGACCTTAGGGCTAACAAAATGGACACCTTTAAGCCAGTTCCCAACCTTACTCGTCTGGATATCCCAGCGTTTGCCACCGTCTGTTGTTCCAACAATCATGCCCTCTTGACCAACTGCCCACCCATGTTTTTTATCGAAAAAGTAAATATCTGTGAGCATCTGAGCGATAGGAACTTCCGCCTTTTCCCACGTACTGCCGCCATCTGTGGTGTGCCCAATATATCCTGGACTTTCCATATCTAAAGCTGAAACACCAGCAGCCCAACCCTCATTTGAACTGATAAAAGCAACTCCATTATAATCCCGAATATCCTCTAAATCCATCTGTTGCAAAACGCTCCATTGTCCGCCGGCATAGAGTAGGGTTGTTATCAACACAACCGCCAATACAACTATTCCCAATAAAACTACATTTTTTTTCAACATGATTCAATAGCTCCTTTCACAGTTTTTATGTTATGCTTATTCTATAGGCTCAAATTGTCCCATTTCCACTGCTCGATAGGGTTTATTGCGGGCGTAACTTATCTTTTTAGAATAGGCTTAAGTATAGCACCCATCATGAGTGCTGTCAAGCACAAACATAACGCTCTACAACACGCTTTTGGTGGTGCAAAAAAAGCCCCAAGACTTCATATTTCTGTGTCTTGGGGCTTGTGTAGGATAGGTTACGGATTACCAACGTACTTGACAAAATTCCTCATAGTCAATCAGCTCGCGAATCGTCGGATTTTTACCACAGACGGGACACTCCGGGTCTTGGCGAAGCGTGAGTTTCTTAAATTCCATTGACAAAGCGTTGAATAGAAGCAGCTGACCAATTAGCGGTTTCCCAATATCAAGTAAAACTTTGATAGCTTCAACAGCTTGTACATTCCCGACAATACCCGGCAACACGCCGATCACACCTGCTTCTTGACAACTCGGGACCATATCAGGTGGTGGAGGTGATGGGTAAAGGCAGCGATAACACGGCCCCCTGCCGGGATGGAAAACCGTTACCTGCCCTTCAAACTGAAAGATGCTGCCATGCACGATCGGTTTGCCAAGCATTACGCTGGCATCATTCAGCAGATAGCGGGTCGGTAGATTATCACAACCATCAACAATAAGATCGTAACCTTCAAGGATATCGAAGGCATTTTCCGACACAATCTTCTCGGAATGCGTGATGACTCTGACATCGGGATTGATGTCTGCAATCGTCTCTTTTGCGCTTTCCGTTTTCAGTTTGCCCACATCGCTTGTTCCGTGAAGAACCTGTCGTTGGAGATTGCTCATATCTACAACATCGTCGTCAACGATGCCGAGTGTTCCAACACCAGCTGCAGCAAGATAAAGCCCCGCAGGAGACCCAAGTCCACCTGCGCCGATGAGAAGCACTTTCGACTCAAGCAGCTTGGTTTGGCCCATTCCCCCGACCTCTTTGAGGATGATGTGGCGACTATATCGCTCAATTTGTTCATTACTAAAGTTGTGCATCTCAAAATTCCCTCGTTGTGAACCGCAAGAATGGATTCTAGTGATTTTCCAAGTTCGCCAGCAGATCCGAAATTCCTTTGTTTGAACGTGCAGAAATTTGAACCGCAAACCGTTCTCGTACATCTTCAGATGCACGTTCAACCGTAAAATCGTTCCCACCGTACATCTGCTCAAGCACAGCGGCTAAGTCCGGGTGAATCGCCTCAAACATCTCTTGAGTGTTTGGCGCTATATGGCGGTTATTAATCATAAACAGGATTTCATCTCCGTTTAGATGTACCGCACCCTCCAGTTCTTCAGCTGCCTCTAAACGGACACATCTTTGAAGTGTTTCAGTGAATGCCTGATGAATTTTTTCGCGATTGTCCCCTTCCACTTTATGCTTCCGGTTATAGAGGAAACCATGCCGACTTCTAGCCGCATCTATGCTATAATTCGTACTTTTAGAAATTAACAAAACGCCGGGACCCGCATGAGTAAACGAGTAGTCGGCGTAGTTCAGGTATTCATCCGGTTCCCCTTCCGCCATCCACCTGTTGAAAACCTTGATGAAATTCTCGTAATTGATATGGCTGTCTTCTGCGACAAAGACCTTGATGTTAATCTGTTGTAAGTCCATAGGTAATTATAACTTTGAATTCCTTTCCATGGGAAATGAGTCACTGCTTACTGCACTTATTAGGGTGCACTTATTTTTCTTTCGTACTTCTTAACTCAAAAGCCTTAACTATGACGTACGCAATTAAGGCAAATATAAATACCACTAAGTACATCCAAGCAATTGCTTGAAGAGTTTCAATGATGGTTCGATATACTTCTAGTATCCATCGCTTATCATTCAACTCTAAAACCTGAGAATCTTTGGCGGGTGCACTTATATATCTTTCTAGCTGATGTATTCTCACGCCACCGGAAATACCAACCACATAAGCAGCAAATTTCACATACTTATGCCATGCACTACTTATCTCGTCCTGAATGATGCGCCTAAAGATGGCGGATATCGGCTTATCAAAGACCTTTACAACGCAAAATGAGACGACAGCCGCTAAGACGAATGTGACCAACAGTAAGGCAAAAAACATATATCCTTCCTCCTGCTCGTTGGTATTATAAAACCACAGTTCTCTGCCGTCAACTGCAAGGGCGAGTTCAGATCGCTAGCGTTGACTTGGTGTAGGGGGCTGGAACAACCGTAGCGCAGCAGCCGCATTTGCGCGTATATGGTGATCCTTATGGTTCGTTGCTTTTATCAACTCCGGCACAACCGGTTCCCCCATTTCGCCAAATGCCGCTATCGCGTATCCGTGCATGAATTCATCACTCATGACATCGAGCAATGCCAAAATTGCTTCTTCATTCGTCGCTCCAATCCATCCTAACGCAATCGCAGCAGTGGAACGGACTAGAGGGATTTTATCGTCCAATCGCTTTATCAACGCCGGAACCGCCGGACCAGCAGACTCTCTCATTCCTCCTAGCGCGAGAACCGCACCGTAACGGGTGAGCACCTCTTTATCATCTAATGCATCAATCAACGCTGGTATTGCCGGCTCCCCAATCTGTGCCAAAACGCCACTTGCAGAGGTGTTAACTTCATAGGGCCAGCTCCCGTCTAGTTCGCCAATCAACGCTGGAACCGCTGGTTCACCAATATCGACCAGCGCATCTGCTGCTTGGAAACGTACCTCCGCATTCGGATCTCGCAACTGTTCTATAGGTGTAGCTATGCTTTCATCGTAAACGGGTGAATTACCACAGCCTAGTAAACTGATTGTGGCGAGTATCACCGTGATGTACAATCCTTTCAATATTTGGTTTTCGTGAAGAACCCACATTCGCATGTGATACCTCCTCATAGGTTGGTGTAAAAGCATATCAGAAACCTTTCACTATTAGCACCAAAAACATTAGAGAAACTGAAGAACCCATAAACTGTAATGCTAGTTCCGTATTTGCCGTATTGTCACCATTTTCTGTCTATGCCGTAAGCATCAAAGGTTGTGTCTACACTAATGATTGGAAGTCCTTCAGCTAACCCTTGAGCAATGATTAAACGATCAAACGGATCTCGGTGATGAAGAGGTAATGTAGTCAACTTTATAAGGCTATCAACTGTGATATCCAATACCTCAATGCGATTGAGACGTAGTTGTTCTGGGAACATCTGCTCAAACGGTTTATCTAAATCGAGTTTTCCTAATCCCGTTTTAATTGCGATTTCCCATAGGCTGGCTTTGTCGTCAGCGAGAAACCAAAGCAGTGCATTTGTATCCAGCAGGTATCTCATTCCATATACTCTTTGAAATCCGGGAGTTCGTCATCAAAATCTTCGCCGATACGAATATGGCCTTTGACACTCCCAAAGCCAGTCTTCAACCACGGTTCCAGAAAAATCTTCTTCCACTCGTATTGATAGGTTGGCATCAAGGTGTTTGTTCCTTCAGCAAAAAACAGGAGATGATACTTCACATACGTCTTATCCAGCAATTTAATACAATCATCCAGTTCCCCGAATGTTGGTATAACGTCCGGCTCACCCTTATCCCAATGCGCTATCCGTTTATCAGCAAACTCCCCATGTTGTTCTACTGCTGATTTGAGTGCATTCAGATCGTCTTTCACCATCTGAGGGCATACATGCTCTCCGCTTGCATCTGCGTATGGACCGAAGTCATCCATCTGTATCAAATCCTTCAGTTGAGAAGTGCTAGTAATACCTACCTCCTCAAGTGCTTTCTGCCCCTCCATCTCGATTTGGCTCATGTCAGGTCCATCAGGATTAGCACAGAGGGAACGGTAATAACTGCGTGACAACTCTTCAGGATTTTTAGCAATCTCATCAAGCAATCCCACAAAGGATATACTATCCTTCTGCGGTTTGATTTGCCGACGTAACCCTGCTAGCGCATGAGAAAGATAAGTCCTTCCAAGGTAGCGATAGAAAGCACTCGGCTTTTGGATATGCGGATTCTCGCGGATAATGTCTTGGACTTCCCAGAACATGTTGGCGTCTACAACAAGACCGTAAATCTCTTTTTCAATGGCCTTCATCCATTTTCGCCACTTTTTCAGTTTTGGGCTTATCTTAAACTCTGAATTCATGGTTGAATACCTTCCCAAACGAAAAAGTTCAGTTGTCCGATGAATCGAATGAACACGACGACGTTTCCTGAACGCTGTAATTCCCCACCGTTGTCTTAATCAATCCGGGACTAAGAAGACTGCAACGACTCATCAGACACAAATATGGCGTACTCATACACGGGCGTCTCAATAGTACGAACGGGGCGATACTGTTTCCATACAGCTTGCTGCAAGCGTTCAACGGTTTCTGGAGAAAAGTACTTTTCTCCAGTTTCAATATTTACGCGGGCGGGCACATCTTCAATAATGACGAACCGTCCATCAACTTCAATGCTATACGTTACCTTTTTCTCCACCAATGTTTCATTATGCGTTTCATTGTCAGGCATTTTATTTTCTCCTTGTCTTGAAGTCAATCCACCGTAACGGATCTGGTTCGTACAAGGTGATAATTTTGACTAAAGGTCTTGATGGGTAACTACACTGAATGTGTAATGGTCTCTTCGACTGCGTGAAGCCAAAAACCAAGCAACTCGGACCGTACCTGTCATTTGGATAGTCTTCAATCACTTCGCTGTTTTCGATAGTTTCACGAACCTCTTGCACACTGATATGACGAATAATGCTTTGGTCCGTTGCATGTTGTGAAAATTCAAACTGACCATTTCTGATTTTCGTGCAGATTTCATCAAGAATTGTCATCTCTCAAAGTTTGAAGACCTGCTCCCTGGAGACAATCTCAGTTTCTTCCCCTTCTTTGATTGCATTTGCCAAAGCTATATCTTCAAAAACTTCAGTAAAAACATCATACAATAGATCTCTCCGTTCCTGTAGCAATTCAGCGAAGGCTTGCTTGAATACTTCCTTGAGTTGATTTTTATCATTAGTCACCAAACCTTTTGAAAAAAATAAAGCGTGACGAACCCTGCTGCGGTCCATCACGCTTTACTATGACAACACTTTATCCGTTATTCACCTTTACGAATCACGAGCCGATAGTGCTGACCAACCTTCTTAGTGTCGGTAATCTCATGCCCATCATTCGTTAGACTCTTGGGAACGTTTTCAATCGGTTCGCCATCATCAATCGTGATTTCCAGCAGTTGACCGACATTCATCGTCTCCAAACGAATTTTGGCTTGCACGTAGTTGAACGGACACGCTACACCCTTGAGGTCAAGGCTATCAACAATTTCCTCAACCTTCTCCGATTTCGCCGGTGCCTTGGGGATGCGCGCCGGTCGGGCTTCCCGCTTCTTAGTGCTTGATTCCTCCTCCTGCCGAATCCGCATCCGTCCGTAGACGTTATGTGCTTCCTCAACAAAGAGAGTCGCTTCCTCAACGCGACGGTGGGTGAGCTCCCCATCAAAGGTGCTGGTATCCTCCTCCGTTGCCTTAAACAAGTGCGCCCCAAAACCAGGGAAGACAATTCCCGGCTCAAAGAACCGACTTCGGAATTCCCTGACCGTCGCCTCGTTGTCAATGTGTTGCAGCCCTTCGGTCGTCAGCAGGGCGTCCGCGGCTTTGATCATCGCTTCATAAGCGTGTTGAGCGGAATCCGCGTATTCATCTCGTTCGAGCTGTAGCCCAGCCTCATAGATGAGCCGGTCTGCCTCTTCAAGCATGAACGAGACTAACTCGACCAATGCCCCCGCACACTCGCCAACACCCGTTTTGAGTTGAAACTGTTTTGTATCGCCGGTGTCGATATAGTAACTGGGGTCTTCCTCGAAGGAAGGGATCTGGTCATACTCACGGAGGATTGCCTTAATCTCGACCTTGCCGAGCCGCGCAACGTAATCAGTAAACGATTCATCGTTATGCCGTTCATCAAGATACTTCCCGGTCAAGTGCTCGATGAATTGCGGAATATTCTTGCCATGGATTTTTCCAGCGGCAAGTCCATAAGCACTCCCATTCTCAATAGCGTGACCACCCAAGATTAGCTGATAATATGGGGCGATGTGTTTCCCCATACGTCTTGATGAACCGAAGAACCCGATGTTTGCGACGTGGTGCTGACCACATGAGTTGGGGCAACCACTGATTTTGATACGAAGATCTTGTATCTCTTCGTTCACACCGGTTTCGATGAAATAGTTCCTCAGGTGAGCGGCCAATCCGCGAGAAGATGAGATACCCAATTTGCAGGAATCGGTGCCGGGGCACGCTGTAATATCGACCGTGCTTTCGGCACCCGATTCGCCTAGGCCGATAGCCTTGAGCTCCTGATAGAGGGCAGGCAAATCGCTCAAACTGACCCAACGCAAAACAAGATTCTGCTCGACGGTCGTGCGAATGGTGTCCTTCACATACTTGCGCGAAATATCCGCCAATGCCCGTGTCTGATCTGCGGTGATGTCTCCGAGCGGCAACGTGATATTGATAACTGCGTATCCTGGCTGTCGCTGCGAACGCACGTTCGTGGCATGCCACTCATCAAATCCTTCCGGTTTCGATGCGCCGTTGAGCTGCGTTGGCGGTTTCAGTGGTGTTTCGTCATACGCGTCTAGACTGTCTAGATGAGCAGTCCACGCAGGATCATGGCGCAACTGTTCACGCTCTTCCAACACAAGGCGACGAAATTCTTCAATGCCGAGCTTTGCTATAACGAACTTCATCCGTGCCTTGTTGCGATTCTTACGTTCTCCAAGGCGCGTGAATACCTTCGAGATTGCCTGTGAAATCGGTAGTAATTCCTCTTCAGGTACAAACTCATCAAAGACTTTTGCCTGATGTGGCACAGCACCAAGACCACCACCGACAAGCAACTTAAATCCACGTTTCGGTTCTCCGTTAACCTCTTTAATCACTGCAACTGCACCGATATCGTGCATGTATCCCAAGCCACAAGCATGTTCATGACAGCCAGAAAACGCAATCTTGAACTTGCGTCCGAAATCTTGTGCGTCCTGATGACCCAACAGGAAGGCGGACAATGCCTTGGAGTGAGGCGTTACATCAAACGGCTCATCGTTACACACGCCAGAAAGGGGGCAAGCGGTGACATTCCGAACCACATTCCCACATGCTTCCTTGGTTGTTATGCCAACGGACGCCAATCGACGCATTAACTCTGGCGTATTGTCAATATCTACATAGTGATACTGCACATCTTGGCGAGTTGTGATGTGAATGATATTATCCGAGAACTCTTCGGCAACATCAGCCAGCATTTCCAGTTGAGCCGCGTTCAAACCGCCGAATGGAATTTTTACGCGAATCATCTGTGAACCGTCGTCGCGCTGTCCATAAACACCGTGGCGGAGTCTAAATTCGAGGAAAATCTCCTCTGGCATCTGACCCGCTTGGACACGACCCAGTTGCATCTCATAAATTTCGATTGCGCGAGCCTCGTCCGGAGGTATTGCATCCGCGCTAAAAGGTGCTAAACTTTCTGTAGCCATTATTGGCTCCTTCCGAATTAGGGTTGAAGGGTTCGTATGAATAACACTGTCGCTGATTGGGCTTGATATTCTGATCGCGCTGTTCTCAGTGCTGATACTATGGTGAGTTGTTATAGTCCAATGGGGCGGATTCTCTTCCCAATCTTACTTCTTAGCGGTAAAAAAACGGTTTCTGCGCCTTTGCTGGTTAAAATTATAGAATTATATTATAACAAAAAAGAATGCAGAGATCAAGTGCTTATACTTATATTAGGCAACAAATTTAGTTCTTTACTCAAACAATGCCATATCATTACTTCCCTGATGATTATGATTATATCTCAATTTGATGAATTTTACAAAGAAATCTGCCGGTTTCAGAGTATTTCAGTCTTTTACTTTCCAATATGAAATTTGACAGAGATTTGGGCATAAAGTATAATAACCACAACCAAAACGTAGAGAAAATTACCCTCGCATGTTAGACTTCATATCCAATACCGTGAGATTTATCCCTCCTAGTGGCTAGATCTTTTTTGGGGTTAGTGATAAAATCATTCCCAATAGCGCACTCTTACAGCATCAACCCAAAAAATTATAAACCTGTAGATGACTCCAAGACGAGCAATTGTAATGAAAACTTATAGAATCCTAGTTGTCGATGATGAAGTAGATATCGTTGATTTTATCGGTGATTATCTGACGGGAGAAGGATATGAGGTTATTAAAGCCTACGATGGAGTCGAAGCCCTTAATAAAATGCGGCAAAACCTCCCTGATCTCGTTGTCCTCGATATTATGTTGCCGGGATTGGATGGTTTTGAAGTCTGTAAGCAAATACGGGCAGATTCTACTATTCCAATTTTGATGGTTACAGCGAAAGATACCGATGTGGATAAAATTGTCGGATTGGAAATTGGTGCGGATGATTATATACCTAAACCCTTCAATCCACGTGAGTTGGTAGCGCGGGTTAAAGCGATTTTACGGAGAACCTATCGTCAAGATTATCAGCCCCATAGCCAGACAGTAATACTAGAATATAAGGATTTGTCCATTGATACCCAACGCCGGAGGGTAACCATTGAGGATAGGCTGTTGGAACTTACAGTGAAGGAATTTGATCTCCTGTTATTTTTGATGCAAAACCCAGGGCACGTCTATTCGCGCGATCATTTACTCGATTCTGTGTGGGGTCAAGATAGCTTCGTGGGAGCCCGTACTGTTGATGTACATATCCGCCGATTGCGAGAACAAATTGAGACAGATGCGAGCCAGCCGCAGTACATTAAAACCGTCTGGGGGGTTGGCTACAAATTTACCGATGAGTAGATTTTCAATTGGAACGCAGAATGGAAACGTAGAAAGATTGTGGAGTTCCGGCACCTATCGCTGTTGTAATCTTCCAATCTCAGACTCTATCCGCTCTCGTGCCGTGACTTTCCGTCCTGTCCATTTTAAGCTGATTCTTTTTCTCACATTGATTGGAATTGGCGTGCTAGGACTCACTGCACAGACATATACCGCATTTGAAGATGGATTTATCGGTGCACGTGCTTTCGCCATGGGAGGAGCATTTACAGCAATTGGAGATGAATCGGATGGACTGTTGGTTAATCCCGCATCAATTGCAAACTTGAGCCACCAACCGGAATCGCGTCAATCCACGCAACAGTTATCAACGACAGCAGCGAGATTACATGTCGGGTTGAGCGATGAAACGTCAATCACGCAAAATCTAATCAGCTATGCTTATTCCCGCCCGACTATAGGGGCTTTGGGACTTCTCTGGAAACGGTTGAATGTCGGGCAACTGTATTCGGAAAATTACATCCTCGTTGGGTTGAGTAAAAGTTACGACTTCGGAGCGGACGATATACGTCGCATCTCACTCGGAGGTGCCGTCAAATTCTTAAATTGGGACACGGCACCCACAATTGGGGCAGATGGTTTAGTGGTGGAAGACTTGCCGGGGAGGAGTCGGCTGGCTCTGGATGTTGGCATGATTTTTCGCCCATCTCCGAACATTCCGATAGCCCTATCCCTCCAGAACCTAAACACTCCTAATATCGCTTCAACCAATTCGATTATCACGGAGCAGCTCCCGCTACAGGTGATGCTCGGAATTGGTATTGTCAATCAGAACTCCACATGGGGCATGGATCTCGTCTTCAGAGAGAATGAAGTTGATGTCAAGGTCGGTATTGAGTCTCAGTTTTATGAGGATAGCCTAACCTTGCGCGGCGGATTCCGATTGGAAAATCTGGCATGGGGAACAAACCTGACGCTCGGTGGTGGCTACCGTCCATTCAAAAACCTCCGAATCGACTACGGTTTCCTATTCCCTATCGGCGGGATTAGGGAAACATCGGGCAGTCATCGCTTTAGCCTCGTTTACGGTTTCTGAAACGTTATCAATTGCCTGAAACACCACGACATTCATGTCATTCAGTTTGTGTTTTTTTACGGATTTTTAGATCTTAATCGCTTGACCAAAAATTGGATCCATGATAGCCTATTTACCATGAAAGAACGGCAACAGAAGATCTGGGAACCTAAAATGCCTGACATTGAGAAGAGTTCCCGGTTGGCAGTGAGACTTGGTATTTCACAATTGGTGGCACAGCTTCTCATTAATCGGGGAATTGAAACGGAAGACGCAGCGCGTGCGTATTTGTATCCAACACCCGATCAGCTGCATTCCCCATTTTTGATGTACGGGATGGAAGAAGTGGTTGAGCGCATCCGTTTAGCCATGAAGCGTGATGAACAGGTCTGGATCTTCGGGGACTATGACGTAGATGGCACGACAGCGACTTCGTTGCTGATAAGCACTTTCCGGCACCTTGACTTTCCGGTGAATCCTTACATTCCTAACCGTTTCGAAGAAGGATACGGCCTCAATAAGGGATCTATTCAGAAGTTGAGGGAGCATGGCTGTGATTTGTTGATTACTGTTGATTGTGGTATCACTTCGATTGAAGAAGTGGAGTTCGCCAACCAGCTTGATGTAGACGTTATCATCACCGATCACCATCAACCACGACCCGATGCGTTGCCACCAGCGATTGGAATAATTACACCCAAAATGCCGGAGAGCGAATATCCTTTCGATGGACTTGCGGGGGTCGGATTAGCGTTCAAGTTGGCACACGGATTAATGGGCGGTGGCGACTTGGACCCGTTTCTGCAATCTCAACTGGACCTAGTCGCGCTAGGTACGGTTGCAGACATCGCTCCGCTAACGGGGGAAAATCGAGTCCTTACAAGTCTTGGCTTGACGGAACTCAACAAGCGTGAACGCCCAGGGATACGAGCTCTTTGTGATGTGGCGAACCATACCGGCAACAAGCAAATTGTCGGCCATACCTTATCCTTTGTCTTAGGACCGCGAATTAACGCTGCAGGGCGGATGGAAGAGGCAGGCAAGGTAGTCAAATTACTAACGGGTGAGTCCTATGATGAAGTCATACCAATTGCTAAAGAACTTGATGCCCATAACCTAAGGCGACGGGAAGTGGAGAACAAAATTCGAGAACAAGCGGCCGCTATAATTGAAAAGGATAGAGAGCATCGAAAAAAGAAGGGATTGGTTGTCGCCCATAGAGATTGGCATCGGGGGGTCATTGGAATTGTCGCGTCACGGCTGCTTAATCAGTATTATCGTCCAGTGTTTGTGTTGGCAATTGACGGAGACGAAGCACACGGTTCGGGGCGCTGCATCGACGGCATGAATCTCGCTGACAGCTTAAACGCGTGTGGCGACCTATTAGTCAAACATGGTGGACATCAAGCGGCAGCAGGATTAACAATCAAAACCGAGAACATTGATGAGTTTGCCCTCCGATTCGACCAATATGCGTGCGAGTACCTCTCTGATGAAGATCTGATTCCGAAGTTAGAAGTTGACCTTGAGGTGCAATCTTCTTATCTGACACTGCAAGCCATAGAGGAGTTGCAGCAGCTTGAACCGTTTGGCGCGGATAATTCAGCACCGCTCCTTGCGATGCGCAATCTTAGCCTCCAAGGAGCGCCGAACCTAATGGGGAAGGAAAAAAACCATCTCAAGCTATTTGTTACGGACGGCAGACAAACACTTGAAGCGGTTGGATGGGGTATGTCTGATTACTTTATCGCGCTGAAAAACAAGAACATTCGATTAGATCTGGCTTTTGAGCCGGAGATTAACGAGTGGAACAATGTCCGTCGTCTCCAACTAAAGATTGATGATCTGCACATCCACGCGCTCGAACGACATGTCCCTAGTGGGATATTTCCAACTGATGAGGAGGAAAGTCCTGCTAGAATTGTTGACCGCAGAGTTCTGGAGAGCAAGCAGAATTATCTATGCGATCTTCTCAAACAAGGCGAACCAACCCTACTATATGTGCGGGATGAAAAAGCGTTAAATCAACTCTTCGAGATGGTGGGTTCAATGGAAGATATTGGACGGTGTGAAGCCGATATGCCCGAGACTGAAAAAAGGCATACCATAGAAAAATTAGCGCGTGGTGAATTACTTGCAATCGCCTCCAGTTGTACTTTGACCCACCTGCCCCATATCACCCATATAGTCTTTTGCCATCCAGTTCCGCAACATTTGACTTTTTTTAATCGGTGTTTATCCGCATTCAAACATCCTGAGACTACATATATCCATCTCATTTATCAGTCCAAAGATATAGAATGGATGCGGAAATGCATCTCTTGGCAGTATCCAGATAAGCAGGCTTTGCGACAACTCTATAAATGCCTACAAACGCTCAGCCAAGACAACGGGGACCGACTCACACTAGAAGCAGTAATGTCGGGTGCACAAGCCGATTCAATACCGGTGCTTGCCGTTGAAAACGGTCTTTCAATCCTTGAAGAATTGCAGCTTTTGACACAATATTCGGATTCTCCACAGCAAGAAATCCAGCTTTTACCATCACCGTTGAAGAAACGTCAACTTCACGAATCCGAAATCTATCTAAATGGCGAACAAATCAAGCAAACGAGCCAGTGGTTTTCGGACTTTCAATTGCGGCAGAACATCAAACAGATTTGGGAGAGGGTATCGTATGAGTGTCAACTATCTAATTCGCCAAATCCAAGCATATAATCCCGATGCGGATTGCGATCTTTTGCGAAGAAGCTATGAATATAGTCAAGCTTGCCATCATGGTCAGCAGCGGATATCTGGGGACCCTTATTTTATTCACTGCCTCGAGACAGCTAAGACGTTAGCTGAGTTAAAGTTGGACACGGATACTATTTGCGCGGGGTTACTGCATGATGTTCTAGAGGATACACCAGCCACCCGTGATGAGCTTGTGAATCAGTTTGGGGAAACAATTACCGAACTTGTTGAAGGCGTAACCAATATTAGTAAGTATAAGTTCAAGGGCGGGGTGCAACAAAGACAGGCAGAGAATTACTTGAGGTTGCTGCTGGCAACAGCGAGGGATACTCGTGTCATCCTGATTAAATTGGCGGATCGTTTGCATAATATGCAAACACTATCCTCTTTGCCGCCGCACAAACAGGAACGTATTGCCAAACAAACCTTTGAGGTGTACGCACCGCTTGCCCACCGATTGGGCATTGCGCTGATTAAAAGTAGGCTCGAAGATTTGGCTTTCAAATACCTGCATGCCACCGAGTACAGAGAAATTGCTGATTTACTTGCCGCGAAATTAGCCGAGCGGGAGGCGTATACGAAGTGGCTAGTCGATGTTGTGCAGAAAGAGCTAGATCTAATGGGAGTCAAGGCGAGGGTCTATGGTCGCCCCAAGCATATCTACAGTATCTATCAGAAAATTCATCAGCGAGAGGTTCCATTTGAAGAAATTCGTGATCTATTCGGTCTTCGTGTGTTGGTTAATAGCGTGGGCGATTGCTATGCGGTGATTGGAATTTTACACAACAAGTGGAATCATATCCCTGAACAATTCAAGGATTTTATTGGCCTGCCAAAAGCAAATGGATATCGGTCTTTACACACAACAATTTTAGACCGCGCCCAGCCTGTAGAGATTCAGATTCGGACCCATGAAATGCACCAGATCGCCGAATATGGAATTGCCGCCCATTGGCGCTATAAGGAAGGCATGCCATCAAAAGCAGATAACGAGCGCATTTTTGCTTGGTTCAGAGAGATGCTTGCAGAGATTCAAGAGTTCAAAGATCCCTTTCAATTTATCCGATCCATGAAAGGAGAACTGTTTCCGGACGAGGTTTTCGTCTTTACACCCAAAGGAGACCTCCACAGCTTGCCAGCGGGTTCAACGCCAATTGATTTTGCGTACAAGATACATACCGATATTGGACAGACCTGTTGTGGTGCGGAAGTTAACGGTGCGATAGTTCCCTTGAAGTATCGGTTACAGAATGGAGATCGGGTAAAAATTCAGACACGGACTAATGGACACCCAAGTCGGGATTGGCTGCGGTGGGTCAAAACGGCACGGGCTCGTAATAAAATCCAGTCTTCGCTCAACGAACAAAATCGTGCGCAAGCTATCGATCTTGGAAAACGACTGCTTGAACTTGATATGCGGCAGCGCCAACTGAGTCTGAAAGACTATCTCAAATCGCCACAACTACTTGACATAGCGGGAAAACTTATATCGAAAAAGAAGACACAACTGTCGTTAACTGATGAGCTTTTTAGACAAATTGGCAACGGTAAGGAGTCAGCAACACATATCGCCAACTTATTACAGCCTGAACCGCCTATTACTGAGAAAAAAGAAAAAGCTACACCACCACCCCAGTCTGTACCAACAATTGAATTAGAAGGCATTGATTTAGATATGGCGCGGATTATGAAGTGTTGCCATCCCATTCCGGGAGAGGAAATCATCGGATACCTCACACGGGGACGGGGCATTTCCGTTCACAAGGCAGATTGTCCCCGCATCATTAATGAGCCAGAACGAATTGTTGATATTGAATGGACACCTGTTGAGAATATCACTTATCCTGCCCCAATTTTGGTTGAATGCGATAACCGCCCCGGAATGTTGGCGGAAATTACCACATTAATTGCCCAATACAAGGTGAATATTGACACAATAGGTTCTCACAGGCTACGTAGGGAAACTGGCTACGATCAATTCACTTTAGAAGTGAATGGAATTGAACAGTTAGAAGCTATCATGGAATCAATCCGCTACTTGAAAGGGGTGCGAAGCGTTACTCGGATTACATCTCTTTCCTCTGAAAAGCGTGCAAGTGTTTGAAAGTAATCAGAATCCAGCATCATCCATTCCTACCTGACACTTTCAATTGCCGTAGGCAACTTGCCCGCCACCAGAAATTGCTTTTATGATCTTTCCTGTCCGGAGACATCGCACGCAGACACGGACACGCTGGCTCCCGCCTTCCGTTTGAATGCGGACACGCTGCAAGTTTGGTAGTTGTCTATGCTTTGAGCGTTTACTAATTTGTCCGCGGGTTCGGGCAATTTTGTTGCCAGCCATCGGTTTTTTTCCACACACGTGGCAAACTCGAGCCAATTGGGCCACCTCCTTTCTTCGTGGTACAACCCCTTTAACATATCATATGCCCTGCTGAAATGCAAGGTTTTTTAGATCCTTTGCGGCAGTGTTTCCTCAATTCAAGTCTGGATTTGGGCTGCTAGCCATATGTTTTATCCGCACCCTCTATTAGCGGAGGACGTTAAAAGGCAAATAATTACGGTTTTCGTTACCCTCCCTGTGGCGCGACTCGCTCTACTTCAAGCCCTTCAGGCCGGAGAAAATCCTTGTAGCGTGTTTGGACCTCGACACCGTTTAGGCTCCGGATAAAGCCTGCCGTTTTTGCTAAACCCTTTGTTTCGATTTCGAGGATATTTTCTCCTCGTTTGAGGTCCTCCAATTCCAGTTTGTACCGGAACCAATGGGCAGACATACCAAGTGGTGCTTGGATGTGCATGGATCCTGCAAGACTTACTTGGGTGGTCAAGGCACGCTCGTCAGTAATTTCTGCGTCCGCCCAAGGCAAAACTCGTCCATTGAAGCGAAACTCAATATCGTCCTCAATGCAGAAGAAGGAGAAACGAAGGGTGAGGATTGGCTTACGCATCTCTCCGTCTTTCTTGGCACTTTCAATGTCATCGGCTACCCAGATCTTAGTACTAGCAGTTTCCCCTTCCTTTAGTTCCAATGGTAGTTGACGTTCCGGTGTAGTTGTCGGTTTGCCCAACTCTCCCTCTCGTGGCTGGAGCAGATAACGCTTGTCACGTCGCGCGTGGACCTCAGGATAAGCGCCCTCTCGCAGAATCTGGTATTCCCTTTCGCTGAAAGGCCAGGGTAAGTAACCGTGATACAGGCCAGCCCATCCATCCCAGCAAAGTGTCTGTCCTAATGCGTTGTACATCTCAATACTTGGTAGACCCGTTCGCTCATCATAGACGCGTCGGGGTGGACGGTAGTAAGCTGTGGCACCCGCTGCGTTGGCCGCATCGGGCATCCATCGAGGTTTTGGGTCCGTGTCCGTCAGCACACACGGGTCTTGTCCTACAACGTAATTGATGCTATCCTCCTTGATCCATGTTTCTACATCCAACCCCATCGATAGATTTTTCGCTCTGTCGAGATCAACGCGCGCCATGATAGGAATTTCTCTTCCCTGTTGATCGCCAATCTCGTTCGCCATCTCCCGAATTTCGGCGACAAAGCGACTCATCAACGGGGTATTTTTCTCTATTTCAGCCTGCCTGAAATAATACGAATCGAACATAAAATCCAATTCTATCCCATCGGCATTGTAGTCCTCCAATATCTCTCTAAGCACAGCGAGTTTGTCCTGCCTTACCAACTCGTGAGCGAAGTCATAACACCATTCTGCTCTGCCTTCTTCCCCGATACATACTTCGGCACCATGGTTCAATTTCAGCAAGCCGCACCGCTCATTTTCTGGCGGTGAACTCGCCTGCAATTTCAGGGAAGGAAATACGGCCAATCCCATTTTGTGCCCCCGCTTGATAACCTCCTGCACCTGATCGGTCCCCAGCTTCTGCGCTTCCTCCACCATCCGCATAATTCGCCAGTCGATATAGTTTGCCCAAACTTCCTTCATCTGTCCCACAACACGTCCAACCTTGCTATTATGGAAATAAACATCAGCATATCCGAGCCCCAACACCAAGAGATCCACACCGGTGCCAACTACCTCGTCAACGGGCCATTGGAGCTGATGAATGGAAGCCGGTGGTTCTATCCGCTTTGCGTTAAAATGATGGGCATCGTTATAGTAAATCAGTCGGGGGGTTTTCATTGGGGTATTTCTCCTTTGAGGTAGATACTTGGGAATCGACTAATAGCTTTCTGTAGTTTTGGAATCATGGTTCAATATCCTTATGTGTGACCCGCCACAATCCTCGCTGCTTGCCCGCGCTGAAGGACGATATGCTTTTTCCACTTAACATCGTCCTGTTCGGGAAAATCCTCCCGATAATGCGTTCCACGACTCTCGGTACGTAAGATTGCCGCTTCCATGATCAGTGCCGCAACATCACGCATGTTTTGGAATTCAAATGCTTCAGTACTGTGCCAATAACAATTCAGATTTAGCGCGTTCAATTCATCGGATATCGCTTCTAAATCTTCTCCATGTCTAACAAGCCCAACGTGCCGCCACATTATCTCTTGGACGGATTCCTTTGCTGCGTCAATCTTAATGTTCTCAGATGTTGTGTTAGGTGGGACGGCATCATCAGAGGAGATACGAATGTTCTCATAGCTATCTGCTTCGGTTGTCTGTGCATAGGCAACAGCGGCATTCCCGGCACGTGCACCAAACACAATACATTCCAGTAAAGAATTACTTGCTAGCCGACTTGCTCCGTGAACGCCGGTACAGGCTACCTCTCCACAAGCGTACAGCCCCCGGAGGCTTGTCTCTGCGTTTAGATTTGTGTAGACACCGCCCATCATAAAATGTGCACCGGATCTAACCGGAATAACATCGGTGGTAATATCAATTCCAAACTCATAGCAAAACTGATAGATCCTTGAAAAACGATTTTTTATGAAATCGGATTGTAGATGGGTCAAGTCTAAGTAGACAGATGGAGATCCAGTTAACTCCATTTCATTCCTAATTGCACCACTTATTATATCACCCGGAGCGAGTTCCTCCATTTCGTGATATTTTGCCATGAACCGTTCCCCGCGCACATTGACTAAGATACCACCTTCCTCACGGGCTCGTTCCGTAATTAAGAAGTACGATGACTCCATCAAGAACAATGTCGTTGGATGAAATTGAATAAACTCCATATCCGTCACTTTGCATCCGGCTCTCCACGCTGCCGCAAGACCATCGCCTGTAGCAGCAGCCGGATTAGACGTGCATTGATAGATGTGCCCAAGTCCGCCTGAGGCGAGAATTGTCGCTTTGGCAAAAATGCAGTGAAGTGTGTCATTGATAAGGGCAACCACCCCATAGCATCGATCTCCTTGAGTCATCAAGTCGATTACAAAGGCATGTTCGATGATGCGCACCCGCTCCTGTTTTTTGAAGTGCTTGGTTAATATTGTCTCCTGTCCGTCAAGGTGTGTGCCACACTGAACTAGCTCCGAAAACTGTTGAGCCCCCTCTTCAACCATCACCTTCACAGCGGTGTCATTGCAGAGACCTTTCCCCGCTATAAGGGTGTCCTCAACATAGGTAGCGATGGCATCATCTTTGTCCATGATAATATCAGTTCCATCTTGAGGATAGTAGCCACCCTCTTCCATAGCTCCCTTAGTAATCAGCAGGACATTACCATGTTGATTAGCTTCGATAGCTGCTCTTAGCCCGGCGTTCCCGCTGCCGATTACTAGGACATCAGTGTCAATCCTTGGTAATTTTGCTGAGTCAAATTGGACTATATATCGACGTGTCATTGCGAATTTAATACAGTTAGGCGGGTGTACATACCATTTTCTTAAATAAAGCCTTGTTTCGCTCAGGAGGGGTGATCGCTCGATTTCAGTAACTCAGAAATGCTACTCAAGCCATGTACAGGATATCGAACAGATGCTAAAAAACACCACCAACCTTCATTACCTTCCCACTTCCTTCAGCAATCCGTGTTCCATTTTCCGAATCAATGTACGCTTCAGCCTCAATGAGCCGTGTGCTCATATTGACTCGATTGGCGGTAACGATTAATTTATCACCGGTTATTGCTGGTTTCTTAAATCGGACCTCAAGCTGCGCTGTCACCGCGGGCCCATCAAAGCTAGCAATTCCTACATAAGTGATTGCTTCATCGAGAAGTGTACTCAAAATACCACCATGAATCACATTTGCCCAGCCTTGAAAATGGCTGGGGGGCGTGCATTCAATCTTTACCTGCGTTCCATCGGGATCGATCTCCGGGTTAACTTGCAGTCCAAAAGGATTTTTCTTGCCACAGGCAAAACAACAATCATTGTTCTCAACGCGCATTCCTCAACTCCCTGCTGAAGTTTCAATCTTAACATAAACCCGTATTGTAGCACACCCTATCAGAAAAGGCAAACGAAATCAAGGACCTCCTCTGTCATTATCTCTTTCATTATAACCGGGTACGACTATATACTACCGATGCTGAAATTTTTACTGATAATTCTCTTGACAGAATAACGAATATTTTGTAAACTTAAACTCTATGCAAAACACACATGCGCTAGAAAAGCGTTATACCCAATACAATCCCTTAAATTTGAAAGAGGAGAAAAAGAGTTAGATATGAAAAAGTTTTCAACCCTACTAATATTTCTTGTTTTGACTGTTGGTGTTGGGTGTGATCAAGAACAACCGATTACACAACTAGAGGTTGGTAGGAAAAAGCTGCTCGGTGCCGGTTTGTCGATTGAAGCCGTTGAACACCTAAAATTGGCGGAAGCTAAGGAAGCCAAAACCCCAGCCGAAAAAGTGGAACCGCGAACGCTATTACTGATTGCCTACTCACATGCCATCTTTACCGGAGATGCTAGAACGCACCACCTGGACGCTGAGTATAAACAGGCGCGAAGTGAAAGAATTGCGGCATTAAACGCTGTTGAAATGAAAAAAATCATTCAGCTGCTCTCTGAGCGACATCGCACACAAGAAGCGACCAAACAGATTTTCGTGGATAAAGGGGCTGAAGCTGTCCCTACACTGATCCAATATATCGGCACAAGAAGGTATCTGGGCATGCGAAACGACTTGATTGAAATGGTGTATCAAATCGGTTCCGAAGGTTTAGATCAGATAACTGCTGTGCTTGGTGATGCAAATACCTCTACAGAGATGAAAATGATCCTGACGCATTTGGTTGGACGGATAAATGATACGAGTGCAATTCCCGCTTTAGAGGCAATGCAAAGTGGAAGTAGCCCAGGACTGAGAATGGAAATCAACATCGCACTTTATAACCTCGGCAAGGAGGAATATAGGACAGAAATTATCACTGGGTTGAACGATGACAATGTTCTAGTGCGTCGTGCGGCTGCAGAGGCGATGCTACGAATTGGCAATCCTCCAATGGATGAACTCGTCAACGTTCTCAGTGACTCTGATCCACAAGTGCGTATATATGCGAGTCAAACCCTTGAAAAATATCCAAGTGAAAAAGCCCTCGATCAGCTCGTCCAAATTGTTATAACTGATACAGATGAAGGTGCGAAAGAGGCAGCGGCAAGGGCTTTAATTATTCACGGTGAACAAAACTATGGAAAACAGTTGGCGCGGCGTCTCATTAAGGCATTACCCAACGTGAGCGATCCAAAGGATAGAATACGGATCGTCTTAGTCCTGAAAAAAGATGCATTTACGGAACAGATTAAGAATGCGCCAAAAGCGCATGATGATAACATTGAACTTGATCTCTATAGCTATTTTCTGAACGAAGAACAAAACGATATGGTTAAAGAAGAACTCAGTATGCTATTGAACGGCCTAAGACGTCAATAGCCTAGAGTAATTGAGATTATCCCAACGTTCTCAGCCATCTGTGTTAATTGATACAGGATACTAGAACGACGACTAGAACGCCAAATATCTAACTCTAACCATCGATTGGGTAGAATCGTTTGTTACTTACTAGCTGTGCGAGATACGGTCTAGGGCACATGTGTGGAAGTTTACAAAGTCGTTGGATATCCGTGAATGTCGCGTCAGTAACAAACACTTTGAATCACCTCAATAGGGCGGGTTTTGCGTCAATTGAGTTTAGAGCGAAATGCTGAGTGAACGCAGAATTTGTTTATTTCCTAGCCCAAAGTCAATACCGGTCAATTCGACTGGTTTGATTTTGCTGTGTTAGAAACTTTGCTGGCTGCTCCGAATCTCATGGGTGAGCGTTGAAATCTTGGGCATTCGTAAGATTTGAATCGACCAAGATTTGCACTTGCATGGTCACCTATATATTTCCAGCATCCTCAAAATAGATTCTACATTCCGAATGCACCAACCTTATATCAAATAAAAATATTCCAACACTTGACCCCCGGATAGTGACTGGAAGTAGAGTGACTATGGTTTGTTTATCTGTCCCACCTGGAGCTGTTATAAAACCACTAGCTTATGTTGACTTACCTCGACAGACAGACTACGAAGGTGAGTTCATTCTACTATCTCCCATCAATCCGCAAGCCGATGTTGAGGAACTCTATGAATGCGCCTATAGCTCAAATATGAAGGAGCAGATATGGACTTATATGAGTTACGGGCCCTTCGACAGCGTACACAGCATGCGACAATGGCTTGAGACTAGAGCTAAATCGAATGATCCGCTCTTCTTTACTGTGCACCATCGTGAATCGAAGCGCCGAGTAGGGATGGTGAGCTTTCTAAACATCGCTTCAGATATGCGACGACTGGAACTCGGACACATTTGGTATGCGCCAGATGCCCAAAGATCAAGCGTAAACACAGAGGCCGTATATCTAATGCTTTGCGAGGCCTTTGATAGGTTGAAATACCGGCGGGTTGAGTGGAAATGTGATTCCCTGAACGAGTGCTCTCGATTAGCTGCCACGCGTCTCAGTTTTCAGTTTGAAGGTGTCTTTAGACAGCACATGATAATAAAAGGTCGAAATCGTGATACTGCTTGGTATTCAATATTGGATAATGAGTGGGTTGATCTTAAGAAGAACATGGAGATGTGGTTGTATCAGAACCCAAACCAGAAGTTGTCTTTAACAACACTTAATAGCAGAATGCAGTAACAATCTGAATTGAAAATTTCCTACTACACCTCTCTCCTTCCATTATGCGGTTCGGCGCTTAGTTTTGAAGTGTACGCTGCCAACTGAAACTGTCACTATCTTCCTCTATTCTTGCTATATTTTGCTGAAGCTCAAATCCAAATTTGCGACGTTATCGATTGGTTCAGATCAGGATTGCTACTTTTAAAACTAAAATTAAGTTCGGTTGAGACTTCCTAAATACCGAAAAATTGAAACTAATTCTATGCGCAGAAGAAACAAAGGTTTAATCCTACTTGCTTGCCTGGGAGTGATTTTTCTTATTGGAGGCTTTTTGTTCCTGCGCTCTTCCTATGTACTCAACTGGGCTCGCCTGACGTTAGAATCTGAACTCCAGAATCGGTTAAAACATCCGGTCACCATCGATCAAATCTCAGGAGATGTGTTGACCGGTTTGAGTATCAAAGGGATGCAAATCGCAGCTGCGGATCCAGATGAACCCCCTCTAATCTCTCTGGATGAAATCCAGATAAGATATAGATTGTGGCATTTAGCGCAAAAGAAACTCCTCATCACTGGGTTGTATTTCAACCAGCCTCAAATCAACGCTCGTATGGATGCAGACGGGATTCTCAACTTAGCCAAGCTAATTCCAAAAGATGAATCGAAGTCCGGCGCGAAGTTTCCTGCCCAATTGCTAATCTCTGATATCAATATTGAAGATATTAGTATTAGAGATGGCATTATCAATATTGAAGATGAAAGACATCTCCTTAGAATTGCGATCGGCGGCATTTACAGTCATAGCCGCGTCGATGGTCCCCTAACCAACTGGAAGTGCAGCGGTGATCTGGAAGTACGGGACGGCCGTTTTGAACTGAATGGCGTTGAAACGGAGATTGATGAATTCAAAACTAAATTTGAGTTACAGCAGAATCGAAGTGTATTACAATCACTTCATCTAGTGCTGGGCAATTCTAAGCTGACCATTTCCGGCGAAGCAAATAATCCGAGCAACCAATCTCCGCAGGTAAAAACGCAGATCCAAGCTACTCTCGATTTCCGCGACGCACAAAAAATCCTATCCTTTCCAGGGGAGATAGAGGGAGTAGCAGAAGCAGACGTAGAAGCAAGCGGGCCGGTATCGGAAATTGTCGGAAAATTCGGACTCAATCTCCCCTACCTCCGGCTAAACGCGTTCCAATTTGAGAATCTTACCCTCCAAGCCGAGTTCACACCAAGTAGTGTTAAAATTGCCAATATTGACGCTATGTTCGCCTCAGGAAAGCTGACGGGTGGAGTAGAAATTAACTTCCAGCCCAAGCAAGCAGATTCACAACGCCTAACCTACAACGGCTGGCTACAACTTGATTCCCTTCGGACCGAACAACTGCTACCGATTGTAGATTTCCCCAAAGATTTTTTGGATGTCGAAGCAGATTTGGGCGGTAAAATTCAGTTCAGAGGTAACGGTTCAGACCTCCGCAAGATTGCGCTTGACGGGAACCTACAACTGGATGACGCAACCCTAAATCGAGTGCCAATTCATCTTTCAACGGCTCACTACCAACTCAACGATGAGCACCTGTCAGTTACGGCGAACCTTGACGACGCACAAATCGAAATCAATGGTAACCCCGGCTTAGCCGGTCAGCACGATATGGATCTGCGTATTACGAAAATCGACATAGGTAAACTTGCACAAATCTTGCAACTGCCAGACTTGGCTGGCGAAGGTACGCTCACCGGAAAAAGCAGTGCCGGTGTAGAGGATAACGATCGTTATTCCTTGCGGGCTCACCTCAGTATTCCGGAGGCAACGCTGTATAATGTGCCAATTGGCGTATTGACAACTGATTTTCATTACACTGAGAATCAGGTTTTTATGCACCCGATACGTCTTGTCAAGGGTGAAAGTGAATTGATCGCGGATGGAATCGCCTATATTGAAGGTGATATTCCAATCGAGCTCACGGTGCGTGCACAACCTCTCCAAATTGCGGACTATGTGAGGTTAGCAGGTGACGATTATCCGATTGAAGGGATTGCAACAGGTGAGTTGATGTTAGACGGAACGCTAGCACAGCTTAATGGTCGTGGTGCGCTTCAGATTGAGAACGGCAAAGCTTGGGAGCTGGCACTGGATCCGCTGACTCTACCGATAGAGATTGAGAACTATCTCGTGAAAATTCCAGAATTTGAAGTATTGACCCGCGGTCAAAAAGGCCTTCTCAATGCACAGATTGACCCAAATCAAGACTATGTAATTGATTTTCAGAGTGAATCGATGCAGCTAGCAGAAATTGCACTCGCACGCGGAATGACTGACTTCCTATTGGATGCCGATCTGGTCGTCACTGCCAAGGGACAAGCAAACGCGGCAGATCCGCTTGTAGATGTAACCTTCGAATTCTCAGACGTTACCTATGCGGGTCATCCGTTGGAGGACGTTCACATAACCGGCACCTACAAGAACAATGCGCTCAACTTTGAGGGTGTCGGTTTTAATGATACCTGCCAAATTAGTGGAGTTTTGGAATCCGTTGAGGGTAGTCCGTATCGGATTACTGTTGATGGTATGGGAGTCGTCCTCCTTCCATTTCTGCGTGTCTTTGATGCAGCAGACTATCTCACCGGCACGGCGGATGGTAATGTTAAGATGACAGGAATGCTGGAAGATTTGTCAAAGTTTACATTCCAGATGTCCCTGTCTAAGACTGATCTCAATGTCAAAGGACGGCGGTTGATTAATTCTGCTCCGATTCATGTCGCCTTTGCAGACAACTTATGGCATATTCAATCTCTCGTAATCGCTGATAAACGGGATGGCAGCCCATTCCTGAATGCGGTGGGCACTTTTCCCGCTGGGAGCGAGGCCGAAACCGCTGCACACGTGGGTTCAGCGACCACCGATATATTTAGTTTTACCGTAGAGGCCGACGGATTCCCATTTGAAGGGGTATCGTACCTATTGGGATTACCGCCGATCTTCTCAGGGAACATCAGCTACAAACTCATAGGTAGTGGAACCTATGAGACACCACAATTTGCGCTCGATTGGGCAATTCCAAATTTAACGGTTCAAACGCCGATTGGACCAATTACGATTAGTGAGGCTGAAGGTAGTCTTGCTTATCACGATGAGAATTTTACGGTTGATTCTTTTAATCTACTTTTGCTCGGCAATCCCGTCGAAATAGAGGGAAGTATACAGGTCGATCTCGATCATCTCCAAGCTTCGCGCCTTGATCTCCACGCCTCATATCCCAATTTTGAGTTGGATTCTCGCGACTTTCAGAACTTGCCGGATTATCTAAATAATTTTTTAATCCTTTCTAATCTGGAAGCACAGGTTACTGGCAATCTAGCTCAGCCGGAGCTAATCGCTTTGATTAATGCGACACAAAGGACAATGCAACTCTTGGATTTCCCTCAACCTATCGAAGATCTAAGCGTTATGCTTCAAATCTCAGCAGGACAGAAGGCATCGTCTGACCTAATCGCTGTTGAATTGAAATCAGCGGAGTGGCAGTTTGGAGGAGGACAATATCAGGCGTCGGGAACCTGGAGTGTGCCCAAAACGGAACCGGGATTATCTTTGACTTCAGTTATAGGCGCTTTGGAACAGGACGATTTGGCCCTGTTGCAGCTTCAGATTAATGGGCTAGATGTCAATCTCGTCACGCTTCTGAACTACATCATGAAACATGAAGTTCTTGATATAGAGAGTCAAGCTAATATAATGCTTGAGTTACAGGGCAGTGGCTATCATCCCGACCAAATATCGGCAACTCTCAGGTGTAATGATCTGCGTATCAAGATTAATAATCGGGAGATGCAGAATATCAATGAGATCCGGTTTGACTTCGCAGACCGGAAGCTTACTCTCGTCCCAACCCAGATAGGTGAGGGAAACACCGCTTGGCTTAACGCTGCCGGTACTATCGACCTCGACGGAAATATGGACCTCCATTTAGGGATTAATCGACTGCCTTATGGTGTGCTGATACCGGCAATAACGCTAACGCTTTTCAATCAATCTTTCCTCGAGTTTGACGGCTTTCTGACAAGTCAAATCCATGTGCGTGGTGACCTTGCAAATCCAATCATAAGCGCAAAATGGCAGTCGGATGGTCATGTGGGAAATGCTAACCTTAAGGATAGTGGAGGGGCAAGCTATCAGGATAAATTGCTCTCCCTTCAGAATGCGCAACGGATTGTTGGAGTCAGCAAGCAGTTAGAGGTGTCTGGCACAATTCCAATTAACCTTGCCTTTCAGCCAATAGATTTTGAAGACCGGTTCTTGGATCTGCCTATTGACTTGAAGCTGCAAGGGCAGCAGATTTCGTTGACACCTCTAGCCTCACTATTTCATCCGTTTATTGAAAGTGCCGACGGTACTGCTGACATAGACCTCAGAATACAGGGAACAACAGCATCACCTTATCCACAAGGAACGTTGTCGTTTCAAAACGGTACGCTGAAGTTGGTGAACTTCGATACACCAATTTCAAACGGCAAAATTGAGTTGTGGGCAGATAAGGGGGAAATTCGCATCCCCACACTTAATTTTTGGATAGGCCAAGGGGAGTATAGCGCAGAAATCAACTGCACGCTAGAGGGACTTATCGCATCCGATTTTGAGATTAGCCAATTCAGAGCCCATAAAGTAAGAATTGCCGATTTTATTGGGGATAAGTCAAGGTTTCTTAATCCTGTCGTGTCGAGGTTTTTGAATCCTGAAGCAGTTGGGACGGAGGCGATGTCAACCGAGGTGTTGAATGGATATGTTACGGCGGAAGCCGGTCTGAAAATCCCGCTAAATCAATTTCTTATACCCGGTGAAACTGCATGGATCCCCAAACTCATTAAGCCATTTAATCCGCCAAATGTGATCAAGTACGTAACAGGTCGACTAAATATTCAGAATATTCTGATTGAAGGTTTAGGCTATAAAATTCGGAACTCTAGAACGATTGAAATACAACTTGTAAACCAAAAACTCAGCCTAGAAAATGGATTTAGCTTGGAAGATCAGAAACCCGCGCTAGCCGAAGCAAAGCGCCTGCGAGTAACAGGATTCGGCAGTTGGGATCTTGGCAAAAAATTGCTTTTTCATGTTGAAATGAAGAATCTCGATCTTGGATTTATCTCCGGATTTCTCCCTGAAGCTTACGCGGTGCGTGGCTCTTTGAACTCCTCTCTCGATATACGTGGAACAGATGCAGAACCCAAGATTGCCTTTACTTGGGAAACTCCGGAACTGTGGATAAACCAAGCAGAGGTTGATCAGTTTACCGGTAATATCGAGTACGCAGATCGAAAAATCCGAATTGGTGGCAAGCAAAACGATGATGCCCATGTGTCTATTGGGAAAAATCATGCTGCTCTATCAGCGCTGATTCCATTCTATTTATCTTTACTAGAGTTCAAGGCCGAACCTTTGCCAGAGGATATTGAGGGCGGATTAGATATCACCGTTGGAGGTCTAGACTTCTTATCCCTTATCTTTCCTGAATTCGCTTTCACAGAAGGTACGGGTGACATTAATGCCACGCTTGGTGGTCCGTTGGATTCACCCATGCTTAAAGGATCTGCAGATTTGAGGGGACTCGCTTTCGAGCTGCCGAACTCACACATCAACCTGGAAAACGGAACTGCACGGCTCGATCTGACCGAAAAGGGTGTGAATATTCAGCGCATTACGGGAGCTATGAACAATGGCACCTTTGAAATCAACGGTGTAATACAATCCGATTGGTTTGACGTACAGCATATAGATGTTGTCGCCGAATTGAGCGAAGGAACCACGTTTGAGAAACCCGGCTTTTACCAGCTTGAGTGTCAGCAGGTCAGCTTGCAGATGAAAGGAGCTATCACGACGGACGGAAATCTCAAACTTCCGCCGTTAAGGGGTTCAGTCCGTATCAATGAAGGTCGATACGAACAACGCTGGCAACAGTTGGTTCAGGATTTAGTTGATAAGGCAGCAGAGGTACAGTTTGAGGTCTGGTTCGATTACCCTGTCGTGCGAGATCTTCAATTAGATCTTGATATTATTGCCCCTAATAACCTCTGGGTGGAATCAGATTTGGGAGAAATGTTCGCAAATTTGGGAGAAATTAGAATCGAAACATCGATCAATGGTAAACTCATTGGACCGATTCAAAAACCTGTTTTTAGCGGGCGGGTGGATCTCTTAGAAGGCGAATTATCCCTCTCTGGAGGTCACGAATTTGAGATTCAGGAAGGCTCATATGTAGAGAACAAAAATGCCCAAGAGTTTAATCCGTGGTATGAGATTACTGCTGAGACCGTTGACCCGATTCGGAGCGTCCAAGTTCCAACTACAGATGGAGAAATCCGCACGAAAGATCTCAGAGTTGTTGTACGTTTGAATGGCTTTCTCAAGGAAAAACATAATCCGGATTTTGACGCGGATGTTCTCAGAAAGGGTGCCGGCGAAGACTTCCAATTGACCCAACACCAAATCCTCTCTATTTTAACCCTTGGTGGAACGGATCCACTTGGCCCTGAGGCTGCTACGCCAGCTCATGTCCTTCAACAGTATGTGAGTAGCCGGGTTGCAAAAGCGGTGGGATTTAGCGAAACTCGTTTGGATTTGAGTCCGGATAATTTTGAACAGTCACGTTTCCTTTTGACAAAAGAGTTTTTACCGCACCTCTCGCTGACTTATTCGTCTACCTTCCAACTTCACACAGAACCTCGTGTTGAGGTTGAATATCAAATCAATCGACACTTCTATATCAAAGGGGAACGGAATGAACGCGGAAAATACGGCGTAGACCTCAAGCTAGAACAGCGATTTTAGATAGTGCTTCGTAATATAACTATTGTCGAACTCTTTCTTTTAAACGATTGCCGATAAACATCTATGATACAAAAACCTAATAAAATTGCCACAATCCTTTAACATCTCCTTGCTACAATAGATTTTCCTATATTTTACCTCTGAACAATTGTCTGCATCTTTGGAGTCAAACCAACTGAATGCTAGATGGTAGCGCTAAGGCAAAACTATCACTTCGAAAAATAAAAGAAATCAGGAGAACAAAATGCTATGAAGAAACATTTAGTAACTATGTTTGCTAGTCATCAATTTCCTAAATCAGATTGTGATTCTTCCAACCCAAAAACTGAGGCGACAGCTCACTTAATTCGAAGATCCCTCACTTCATTCGGGATGATGCTTTGTGGTGGACTGATGTTGCTTATTTTGCTAGTTGGCTGTGAGTCGAAACAGAAAATCGATCATTTGAAAGCTGGGCGAAGTCAACTGCTAAATTCAGGACTTGCAGTTGACGCAATTAAGCATCTGAAACAGGCTGAAATAGATGAGATAGACAAGACTGAGCCGCGCGTGTTGCTTGTTCTCGCGTACTCACATGGACTTTCAACAGGGGCCGCAAAAGGACAAGGATTGGAACCTGAGTTCAAAAATGAACGTGCACAGCGGTTAGCTGCATTAGGGGATGCCGAAATCGAATCCCTCCTCCAAATTTTGGTAAGACGTTCTCGCCTACAAAAAGATGTAATGCAAGTAGTCATTGATAAGGGTGTGGATGCAATCCCTGTCCTGATCAATGCTTTAGGTAATTCCGAATTTCAAAACGTGCATGGCAACATTATAGAGATGATGTATCAAACTGGGAGCAATGGTCTTGGGCTAATGGTCGATGCCATTCAGAACACTGATACACCTATGGGGGTGAAGGTTGTACTCGTACGCTTGATTGGAAGAATCGGCGATCCACAAGGACTTCAAGATTTAGAAATAATCCGCGGTAATACCGAGGATGCCGGGCTGAAGATGGAAATCAGTGTTACGCTCTACAGGCTTGGAAAGCATGAAACGTCAGCCACAATTATCGAAGGTTTAGGCGATGATGATGTGAATGTCCGTCGTGCCGCCGCACGAGCAATGATACATCTTAGTGATTATCCGGTAGACAAGGTTATTAAAGCACTTCAGGACACTGATAATAGCGTCGTTACCTATGCGGCAGAGGCATTGCAAAATCAACCAAATGCACAGGCAGTTGCCCCGCTAACCGAAGTCCTCACAGGCACAGGCGATAACGCCGCAAAACAGGCAGCTTCTGACGCGTTGCGGGTTCATGCAGAACAAAAGTTGACAAAAGGATTGACCACCCGGCTAATTAAAGCGTTGATTTCCGGGAAAATTGAGGCCGCAGAAGATCGACTACGCATTCTTCAGCTGCTTCGGAAAGATGCATTTGTGCAGCAAATCAAAATCGCTGCGTTAGTGAATCCGCAGTTGACATACGACCTAGATCAATACCTGAAACTGAACGAGACACATCAGATGGTTAAGGGCGAGTTGAGATGGCTCCTTTCCGAACTAGAGTGAAAGATAACAGTTCCCAACTCGGAAAATGAACAATCTAGAAAAATCACGTGCCAACCACTCAATCTTCCACATGTTGCGGGGCTTCCCATCCTCAAACTCCAACTTTTTGAACCGATCTGGTCTGCCCTGCTAATGATCAGAAAAGCGATGTTGAGACCTCGTGCAATAGAAACTGTCGGGGCTCGTATCCCGATTTATCGAGGGCGGGGTCTCCCCGCCCGTACTCCGGTCCGAGGGTCCGAGACTTACCAAAAACTCGGTTCCTCTTAGCGTTTTGTACTTTCTTTTGTTATGGTCTTCGTAGATCGGACACCAATAAACAAATGGTTTTCAGTCGTTATACCCTCATCGTTTCCCTCTTTCTTTTAACATGAGCCCACATCAATTCCTCCACCCTTCACCCTTCATATCCCAACGCCCTCCTTTATCGCTTTATGTGATATGGATCTTCTCGGTTATTCTTCTCAAATCCGCTTGGACTGACGCTGACACTTACCCTATTGTTGAAATTCACTACAGGCTAGATGGTAAAACCCTCGATTCAGGCTCACTACTCGCGGAGATGCGGCGCAAGACGCGAGTCCAAATTGGAAATATAGCTTCGCCCTATCAGATTCGCAAAAGCATTGAAGCGATTTACACAATGGGTCTTTTTTCTCAGGTCACAGCGATTGAGAATCCTGCGCGAGATGGGGTACAATTGAGGTTCGATCTCACCAGCAAAATACGGGTTAGGAAGATTGAGTTTACGGGGAATAGTCTAAATGAAGATCTCCTTCTCGGTGTAGTTGTTTCTCGTTCAAAAAAAGAATATTCTCTCGAACTCGCAGAGGGAGATCGGCGTAGAATCCTCGATTTATACAAAGATTACGGATATTTTCAGGCAGAAGTTCGCTTGATTACCTCTGTTGAGCCAAGTGCGCCGCATCAAGTGAATCTGCTATACAATATCGATGAAGGAGACCAAGCACTTATTCAGGAAATCCGATTTGAAGGAGTCAAATCGATCGAGCTCGAAAAATTGAAAAGAACTATCAAGAATAAGAAAGGTGAAGTCTACCAAAAACAATCGGTTGATGATGATGCTCGCCGTGTTCGAGAATTGTACCGGAAAAATGAGTATCTGACCGTACAAGTTGAACATCACTGGATTTACAATAAAGTATCCCGAACGGTGTCCCTTAACTACGAAATCACCGAAGGGAAAAAAATCAATATCGAATTTGTTGGCGATCCTATCGACAAATCAGAACTCGAACAAGAACTGACTCTGTTCAAACGAAATAGCTATTCGGAAACGATCTTAAAAAGTACAGACGAACAGATTCGTCGATTCTATCAAAAGAAGGGGTATTATGACCCAATAGTGAGCCATAAGACTAAAGAAGTATCAGGCCAAGAAAAGACAATCTATTTCGAGATTCAGTTAGGGAAAGCCCCACGTATTCGGCAAATCAATTTTGAGGGAAACACAGGATTTGTGGATGCCGTGCTGCTGGATCAGATGGCAACCCAACCGCGCAGTCGATTCGTAATTCCTGGATTCGGATGGTTGTTTTCTACAGGTATCTATAACCCGGCGACGCTTGATGTAGACAAGCGGGCATTGGAACTTTTTTATAAAAAAAAGGGTTACCCAGACGTTCAAATCACAGCTGATGAACCAGAGATCGATGAAGATAACCGGTTTATTTTGCACCTGAACATTAATGAAGGAACACAGAAGCTCATAGATAGTGTCTTAATCGAAGGTGCCACAATTTTTGAAACAACTCAGTTATATACAGAGCTTGACGCGAAACTAGGGAAGTCTTACAGCACAGATGTGGTAGGCGATGGTCAGCGCTATCTCGAATCCCTTTACAATCAAAAAGGATATATTTATGCGCGTATCGACCATAACTATAATCCGGAGACGCGTACACTCGTCTATCAGATTTCCGAGGGAATTCAAGCCAAATTCGGTAAATTCTCTTTCGATGGGGATGGGAAAATTAAACTGCATGTTTTGCAGAGGGAGTTTGAAAACCTTGGCTTAGTTGAAGGAACTGTATTTAACGAAGAGCGATTATTTATTGAATCTCGACAACGTTTGTTGACCGCAGGTCTTTTTAGAGAGGTTGAAATTAAGGCGCAGGAGCGACATGTTGTCAATACAGAGATTATTAATGTTGATGTAGGCGTTGCGCTAAAAAAACCGGGCTCAATCAGCGTCAGTGGGGGATATATTTCTTCCGAAGGTATTCGAGGCACATTGGAGCTCACTCATAACAACCTGTTCAAGCGTAACATGCGAGTGGGTGGGAAAATCAGTAGAGGTACAAGGGGCAATTTGTATGAAATAACACTTATTGAACCGTGGTTCAGGCTAGCACTCCTTGATAAACTCATCGGACCGACAATCGGGACTTTTCGCTTGTTCAACGACAATCTAGAAGAGTACGAAGATATACGGGCGCGAGGTGGAACAGCGAACCTTGCCAAACGCCTTGGGCGATTCAGCAACCTTGCGATACAGTACAAATCTCAAGATCTGCGTGACCGAGAAGATCCGCCTCAAATTCAGACCACAGTCAATAGTTTCGGTATCGAGTTCCACCGAGACAGCCGAGACCATTTCCTGAATCCAAAAAGCGGTTGGTTCAATGAGTTTGCGATTGAATATGCGGGTGGATTTCTTAAAGGGAAAACCAGTTTTTTCAAAGTCACAACAGATCACCGCTACTACTGGCAGTTTTGGGGCGATACTGTCCTTGCTAGTGCAATTCGTTTGGGATATGAAAAAGGACTCAGAGGAAACCGTGATCGAGAGATTATCTCCTTCGAGCGTTTCTACGCCGGCGGTTCAACAACAGTCAGAGGATACCCGGAACGGGGTTTGGGACCAGAAGATGAATTCGGGAATCATCGTGGGGATGTGTTATTTGTTTTAAATACGGAACTCCGTTTTCCAATCTATAAGTTCATCGGTGGTGCTCTATTTTTAGACACAGGCAGTGTCTGGAATAAATTCTCGGATATTCAGGAGGTCCTCCCACGTTTGGCAACAGGTTTGGGCGTGCGCTTCGATACCCCGCTCGGACCCGCTCGTGTTGATGTTGGAGTACCATTAATGAAAGAGTTTAAACCCCTTTTCTACCTACAGTTGGGTCAGGCATTTTAGGCACGCATTTGACAATGAGAAAAGACACCTTGATCCCGTACTACCTGTGATTTGCTTCGATGTACGCCCTTAACCACTTTGATCAATATCGATAAAGGGAAAATTGGATGAATTTGACACACGAGCAAATTGAAGAATTTGAAATGGATGGAGTATTAATCGTCAAAAGTGTCCTACATGAATCCGAATTGAATCCCGTGGTTGACGAGCTCGAAGATTGGGTGGATAGGCGTGCGTGCGAACTACACACCGCGGGGAAAATTCAGAATCTGTATCCTGATGCTTCCTTCGACACACGCTTTGGACTCCTTTTTGAGCAGTGCAAAGAGATTGGTGATGGGCTCGACATCAGTGCATCTCGTGGCAAAGCGATGTTTGAATTCCTGCATAACAAGAACCTACTCGATACAGTTGAATCACTCGTTGGTCCAGAAATCACCTGCAATCCCATTCAACATGCACGCACCAAACCGCCGACAGCCTACGAAGGGCGCACCGGTCCATCATTCCATGTCGTTCCTTGGCATCAAGACGCCGGTGTGATGATGCCGGAAGCTGAAGTGTCGAACATCGTAACCTGTTGGCTGCCCTTAGGAGATGCAACGGTCGAAATGGGCTGCATGCAAGCACTTCCCGGCGTCTTCAATCTTGGCTATTTGAGTCACTTCAAAGAAGAAGCAGCAACTGTTACGATTCGGTCCGAAGTGCTACCATCGATTGATCCGATGGATCTCGTCTGCTATAAAGGTGATGTGGTTCTGTTGAATAAATTCACTCCACACCGTTCCGTTCCTAACGTCTCGGACAGATGCCGTTGGTCTTTGGATCTGCGTTATCAGACCACTGGACATCACACAGGCAGAACAGCATATCCAGCGTTTATTGTACGCTCTCCAAGCAATCCTAAGAGTGTTCTGCACGATTATGATGAATGGTGCCGACTCTGGATTGATGCCCTAGAGAATCCCAAAGGAGTATCAATGCACCGGACGGACTGATTACAGTGCGGGTTTCATGGGGGAATTTCTAATTTACGTCATAACCAAAAACGGAGGGAGTTTATGTTCAGTTTTAGTGGTGCATGGCCAGCATTGGTCACACCCTTCACAGCCGAGGATAAAGTAAATGTGGTAGTGTTACGCGGGCTTGTAGAATATCTGCTCGATAAGCGGGTCGGGGGATTTTACGTCTGTGGTGGCACTGGAGAAGGACTTTTTATGTTGCCAGAGGAACGCAAACTGGTCACTGAAACCGTGGTTGACCAAGTGAATGGACGTGTACCTGTCATTGCACACATCGGTAGTATGATTGTCTCTGATGCGGTCCGCTTGGCGAAACATGCACAGGAGGTAGGCGCTGCAGGAATAAGCAGCGTCATCCCGCCGATGTTTCAGGATGGCGAGAGTCTGTATACCTACTTTGCACGAGTTGGCGCTGGTGCCCCTGACCTACCACTGCTAACTTACATATTCGGCGGTCCTATGGACGCGGTTGCGCTGATGAGACGGTTGATGGAAATCACTACCGTTGCTGGCGCGAAGTACACAGGACCCAATATGTACGAGTTTAGGGAGATTGTAGAATTGCGTCCGGATAATTGGAGTATTTTTTCTGGTATGGATGAGCAGTGTGTTTACGCTGCGATGCAGGGCGCATGCGGTAACATCGGTTCAACGCTTAATTACATCCCCGGAATCTATCGTGAGATACACAACAGTTACGAGAAGGGAGATCTTGCTCAAGGGCAGGCATTACAAGTGCGCGCCAATCAAGTGACCCGTGTACTGTTTTCCTTCGGCTTCTTTGGTGCGCTCAAAGAGGTGATGCGGATGTTGGGTTTCGACTGTGGAAAACCGCGCCTGCCCCACCTTCCCTTCGCCGAGGAGAAACGGGACGCCTTGCGAGCGGAGTTAGAAGCCATCGATTTCTTCACGGTGGCAGAAATGTAACACCTACCCTTCCCCTCAGAATCAGCCAGTCCAGCACTCCGGCGTGTAAGCTTCGCGTAAGAACAACTTTTTCCGGGTGGGTCCCGCACGTTCAATCCATTCGAGTGGAATTTCCTGGGTGTGGCGATGCGGCGGACCCGCCTCTTTGAAAATATCAATCAAGAAAAGTCGAAATGCCTGCGGGGAGTCCAGCGATTTCGGTTCAACACCGTGAAACATCCGAGCGTTAAGATAAACCATGCTTCCGGGCGGCAGTTCTAGGTGTCTCGCCGCAAGCTCACGGCCCGCAACATCATCAAATTCTCCCGCCAGAAGCCTTTCCGGCGTAACGCCTTCCGTTGGCGGAACCCGATGGCTACCCGGAATGACCGAGAGGCTTCTGTCTCCGCGCGTGAATCCGTTGGGATAATAAAGTATCTGGATGTACCATTTGTCCCTCTCAGCGAGATTGATAGGGGTAGTGTGACGCCAATGATGGTGATCTTGATGAAAACCGACTCGCCTTGCACCGCGGGGCGCGATATTCAGCGCAGAATGGCAGAAGTGATAATCGGGACCAATCGTGGCTTCGAGCAGTGCTGTGACAAGTGGCGCATCAATCAGTTGGTCAGTCCAGGACCCTCTGTTGTTCCAAGGTCTTATGAAGTATGCCGTTGGGTTACTCGGTCTGCCGTGCTCGTCGTCTAAAGCGCGGAGATATTCACGGGCACCATCCATGTTAAGAACCTCATCGGTCAATCCCGAAAGTGCCTCCTCCGTAAAAACCTCGGGTATGGCAACATAGCCGTCCCTGTGGAAATCTTCGAGATTTTCTTGTGAAGGTGCGTCAATGCGAAATATTGGACTCATAATTGATTCTCCATTAATCTAAAGGGAGAACAACCGGTGTATGCGCCTGTGCAGACTGGCGACAGGCGAGACATAACTCAATCACGCGCTGGGCATCCTCAATCGTCAAATCCGGATCGTTTTTGTTCTGGCAACACTCCACCCAATGGGCGATTTCGTCAAGCAAGTTGTTATTTTGGATGCGATAGAAATTGCTGACCCCGTCTTTCGTGAAAAGCGTCCCCTCGTAAACACTTTGTTGGGTCCGAATTGCTCCCGCTGTACCGATTAGTTCAACCTCATAAGCAGGGAGCCGAAAACCGTCGACGGAAAAATAGATGTCAATCGACCCCATGACCCGATTGTCAAATCGTAGGATGATCTTGCCATTGTCCATAAACGGCGATTGGTCTGAAAGGTAGTTGTCGTATTCGGCGTAAACCCTAGTCACTTCTGAACCGGCAAACCATCTAACCACATCGGCAGCATACCAAATCAAAGAGAGCTCTGGACCCCCTTGTGCTTCCGCCCAATACCAATCGTCCTTTGGAAAACTGTTAATGCTCCCGTGTTGGTGTAATGCTCGAATCGAAATTAGTTCACCAATCGCTCCGTCTCTGAACTGTCGATATGCCTCGCGGATACCCCCATCGAACCGCTCCGTTGTACCGGAGGTCGCAATCACTCCGTTCTCCCGCACCACTTTTACGATGCGCTCCGCTGCTTCAAGGGTCGTCGCCATTGGCTTGGCGATGTAGATATCGACACCCAAAGGGGCAACCTGTTCGACAAGACAGACCGCTTCGGTGTTCTTGGCAGAGATACAAACGGCATCTAATCTCTCCTTTTGAATCATCTCTACTGGGTCATGATACAACTGGAGACTGTACGCTGCGGCATATTCCGACGGTGTCTTGCCGAGGGAGATAGATATCAGATCCGGGTCGTAGCCTAGGTCAGCGCATGCGACAAATTCGGCGTGGGAAATAACACCTAAACAGTTCGCGAAGGCGTTGGGCCAATAAACACTTTGAAGACCGACAATACCTGCTCTGACACCCATTATTTTCTCCTGTTATGCCATACGCTGACTGTCAGCCGCTAAATCAGATGTAGCCAATCGTGTAGTAGGAAATCAACCCGTTGGATGAGGAGAGACACACGACCCATCACCGTGTTACCGAATGCTGAACCGAACCCAATCATCAGAAAGACGATGCCAATCTTTGAAACGCCACCAATCACGCCCCGATGCTCGACCGAGAAGAAGAAATAGGTCAACGTTGATATGACACCAATCAGCATGAGAATGGCACCGAGAATTTGAAACGAATCTAACTCACCGGCATGAATTGCTGCAAACGGAGTCAATGTGCCGTGCACCTGCTGAAAGATGTCTGCCCGCATCACATTGGGAATTGCCAAACCGGATCCCACCCCCATGAGTATAGCGATTGGATAGCGAATCAACCAACCGTGCGTTGGGACAAGACGAGCGAAAAATAGTACGCCAATACCGATTGGAATAATCTTCACTAAGCCAATCCATTGTTGCTGCGTGAAAGCTTGCGAAAGTGGTTTCCACGCGAATGGAAGCAAGCCTTGATGGAAAGTAAGCACGATACCGTAACCCACCGAGACACCCACAAAAAGGTGCTCTGCAAATCGGTAAAATGGATTATCGCGATAGAGAAAACTGAAGATACAGAGAGTAAGTAGTGCAGCCACCCAGATACCAATCAATTCCGCCATGTATGAAACCTCCTGTTTTATTCGGCTTGACGCCGTTGGATAAAGAAGGCGATATTGCCCAGAATCACAAGCCCAACAACCAGCAGATGCGCGAAGGACTGAATGCTCATACCTTCGGTCCCTTTTCCGGGTCTCTCAATCAACTTTTCATACTCTGCCGCACCTAAGAGGCCGGGCATCAAACCAATCAACTGCTTTGTCTGTAAGTACGGGTACATCTGCGACACAATCACGCCGGTCACACCCGCCGCAATCTGCTGGTTATACCTTGTGTTAGTGTAAGTTATCCACCATTCTGTCGAACTCCCTGATGCTAGGTCGAGAACCAAATCGATCTGCTCATAATTTCTGATGTCCTTCATCATGGGAATTTCAGCGAGCAAGGTTTCGGCATAATCAGCTTCAAAAACGGAATCGATCGCCGTGCCCATTCCGAGAAGCACCTGCGTTGCCCCCGGTCGGAAGCCGAGGTAAACATAATCTTCACCATAGACTGCACCATCTTCTTCTGCAACCTCTCTCAGCATGTCGTCTCCTAGCGTTGCCCCATCGGGTAGGAGCGTCATACCAATCACCTGAATTTTTTTCCGAAAACAGTGGTGTATAACTGCTTTTGCCATTGGGTGGAGTTCAGCCAACGACGAGGGCCCGTAGTTAAATCCAATCATGAGAGTTGAACCGGGAGGCATGGCTTCGATATAGTCGTAGGCACTGCGTGTCGGTTGAGAGACAGTGATAGGAAAGCTGACTGACAGCAGGGAAGGAATGATTACCGCTAACGCAACTAAAATAAAGACTATTCGCCGATCAATGTTCATTATTTTTTCAATCATTTTGCTAATCTCCTTCTACGCCTCCGAGATAAGAACGTTCAATCCCCAAGATAATACGAATTGACTGAGAGATAACACCGAGACTGATACCCAGAATAATCCCGCGTCGCGCGGAGAGATTCGGATTGTCTAAAATCCACTGCCGCGCGGAAGAAGGCAAATTATCTCCAAACGGCATTATAGTGTTCCAGATGAGGTCCCCAACAGGTGCATTTCCAATCATGACAATCAGTGCTGCAGCGAGTAGTAAGGTCGCTTCAAGGGTGCGAGCGCGAAAGGCACGGTAGGCGGCGGAGGCAATAAAAAAAGCGAGTAGCGAAAACATAGTAGCGTCCATCGGGACTTGTACATACCTAAACAACCATACAAACACCGGATGCCGTTGACCCAGCGGAATGCCAATCAGAACCATAACAATGATTCCAATGAAGACCAGAAAGCTATATCCCCAATATTCGCTGCGGCGACGGATGCGGATCCAATGGCTCTGTATCAACGTTGCGATAGCCAATACAAGCGCAAACGGACCGATTACCAGCGCCCAATCGATAATCTCCTTATTGAGCCATCGAGAAAATCGGTGCGGACTAAATTCGGTGAGAGCCATTACAATACCAAATGCAAAACAAAGGATTAACGGAACTTGTCGTCTCATAACACCTCCTGAAGCGTGATACGTAGAACGCTAACTGACTCGCTGGAAGAACGTCGTCAACCAAGTAATCCCAAAGAGTTCAAGAATGACCCCAATCACGATGGCACCAAAAATCATCACCTTGCCGTAATCCTGACCCTTGAGGCTGCCAAGTAACATTGGTTCACGAGACAGATACGCGCTGGCTGCGTATAGCTCCTCACCAATCAGTGTATAGTCACACGCAGCGATGAAGAACGGCAGTTGATGTTCCTTGTCTGTCCCCGCGATCTGGATTGCCCCGATGGAGTTGCCGGTTTCCGCCAAAATCAACGATTCGGCGAAAAACGTGCCCTGCAGAAAAACCGCCGCTGGCTTTTCTCGTACCATCATTCCATCGACACCTGCGGCGTAAGCGAACTGGCTTTCAGTAAGGAAGAAGATGTTCTCCTCATTGTAGGCATCGGGCCGTCCTTCGTTGAGGTAAGCGGTTTTCACCATCTCGCGAACGACGTTCATCACAATCGGATCGTTGCATGGGACTCGCAGCGGCGTTTCGTAGTCCGCGGTTTTCTGTGCCACTTGGCTGAGGATATTCATACTCGCGATAGTTGCGACGTTGCTGACACTTCCCAAGCCGAGGATGTACATAATCGAACGTCCCATCTCAGTTGCTCGACCAATTGCCTCGTCTACCGCTTCAAGTCCGGGGATACGGCGGATAAACAATTCCTTCCCGCTCCGGGCGGTGTAGATACAGTAGACCACCGTAGCCGAGTATAAAATCACAGCGAGGAAAATCCATTTTTTGCCGGTGTCAAACAATCGAGTATCTTCGGTTGTAGTTGCTTCTTGTGCAAAGGCGTTGAGGCAAAGCCCAAGCACAAAAATCAGTATAACCAACCCTTGAACCACCGGGGACGGACAAAGGATCTTTTGTCCCTTCATTTTGTAACCTCCAGTTTTTTGGTCCAATGTGTCTGTTTCCATAGCTGAGGATATCCCAATCAGTTGCGATTATAGCACCGCATCACACGGGTGTCAAAAGGAAACAGGATACAGCAATCTTACTGAATGGATATTGATGCGTTCGTAAGCTTTTGTTAAAATAAGCGATAGTTAGAAACCGCGCCTCTTACCGACAAGGTTTCGTAGCGGTTCCCCTTTCAGGTAGCGCTCCAAGTTCTCGCAGAAGAACTCAAAAGTCTTGCGCGGACGATGTTGGGAGGAACCGGCGCGGTGTGGAGTGACAATTAGGTTAGGGGCATCCCAGAGCGGACTATCCGGCGGGGGCGGTTCAATTTCGGTCACGTCTAAGCCGGCACCAGCAATTTCGCCATTCTGCAGTGCATCAACGAGGGCATCTTCGTCAATAATGCCGCCGCGGGTGACGTTGACCAAGTAGGCAGTCTGTTTCATAGCAGCGAGTTCTTCGCTTCCAATCAGATGGTAGGTTTCCGGGGTTTTGGGACAGGCGAGCATGACCGCGTCGGAACGCCTAAGTAGGTCGTGCAGGTTTTCCTGCGTTGCAGGTTTTAGTTCAGCCACTGCGTCCGGCTTGTCTTGGCGTACCGGATCGACCGCCAAGATGGTCATATCGTAACCGTGACCCCGCTGCACCATCTCCATGCCAAAGCCACCCAAACCGATGACTCCGAGAGTGCCGCCACTCAGTTCAACTACTGGCATCTGCCATGCCCTACGTCCCTCGGGGCCCACGACGTGGGGGATACCTCGCGCTAGAGACAAAAGCAATGCCCAGGCGTGTTCACCACCTTGGCTTGCGTAGAGCCCCGCCATGTTAGTAACTGTCACCTCATCTCTCTCGATGATTTGAGGAAACAGGAAGTTATCCATGCCTGCGCTATTGGACTGTATCCAGCGTAGGTTCGGGGCAGCCGCACAAACCGAAGGCAGAAAAAGCCCCAATATGACCTCTGTCTCTGATGCAAACTGGAGGGCTTCCTCCTCGCTGGTGGCGTGGCAAACTTCGTGGTCGCCGTATTTATGTGCAGTCTGTTGGAAGGTTTCGATCTGCGCTTCGTCGAAGGAAAAGTGGATCAGTATTCTCATAGTTGTTTCCTAAAAGACCAATCTCCTTAAAAATAGGGACCGGTGGAAAAAATTTGGTGGTAGTTCACTTCAACTATGCTACCATCTTATCATAGGTTGTTTTTTAGAACAACAAAAAAAGTGATGCAATACAGGTATTTATGCCATTCCAACCCTGAACAAGAATGGACGGAGGACAACATGATTATCGACTCACACCAACACGCATACTATCACGGGCTCAATCCTGCCGGCGTCATCGCCGAAATGGATGAATTTGGGATTGACGTAACTTGGCTTCTGACTTGGTATCATCCACCGGCAGAAGATGCGCCGGGAAGTTCCCGCGCCTTTAATCCCTGTAATATCCGACCGGACGGCACACATGCAGGTGCCACATTAGATGAATTACTACAAGCGTGTGATCGATACCCGGATCGCTTTATCGCCGGATATTGTCCGTGCCCTTCTGAAGGAGATGCGCCGGCGCTTTTTGAAGCCGCCTATCACATGCACGGAGTACGGGTCTGCGGAGAGTGGAGCTACCGGATGCTGTTGGACGATCCACGCGCATTGGAACTGTTTCGCAAAGCTGGTGAACTCAAGTGTCCGGTTGTGTTACACTTAGATGTTCCTTATCTGCCGGACGAGAACGGCAAACAAATTTACCAAACCTACTGGTACGGCGGTGGCGCAGGTCCCCTAGAGCGTACCTTGCGAGCATGCCCTGAAACGGTTTTCGTTGGTCATGCCCCCGGCTTCTGGCGGTATATCAGCGGTGATGCTGATACCGATCCCGCGACATATCCTCATGGACCGATTAAGCCCGGAGGCCAGGTACAACGACTTCTCAATACCTATCCCAACCTCTGGGCAGATCTGTCTGCCGGATCCGGGTTGGGTGCTTTGCAGCGAGATATAGGACACGCACGGGAATTTCTCGCCTGCTATGCAGACCGCCTGCTTTTCGGGCGCGATCAACATGGTCAAGCACTGCAACTATTTCTGCAAGAGCTTGCACTTCCCAACGAGGTCATGAACAAGATCTTTTATCAAAATGCACTACGGTTGGTGCCTCTATAGAATGCCAATTGAAGTGTAGAGACGAAAATATCAATTGGTGTTGACCGCCTGCTTGCTTTCTGCTAAAATAGTTCACTGATTGGAAGCCCCTAAACGTAAACCCAATAGTAGATTGCTCATTCGCTGAAACAAAATCACTTACCTATCACGCGTTACGTTTCACGTTTCAAATATAGGAGAATATAATCATGGCAAAACACCCAATGGACAACATCGAATCGGGTATCAAAGTTACAGCACAGATGTCCCCTGAGCCAACCGAGGAAGATCTGCAATTCACCAAGCAGATGGGAGTTGAATATGTGGTGCTCTGGACGGATGGCGAACACGCTAACTACGACTATTTTATGGGTCGGCGGGAGGTTTTCGAGAACGCAGGATTAAAAATCTACGGCTTCGGCAATAGCGATGTCCACAATCAGGACGCGATTGTGCTGAACTTGCCCAACCGCGATGAGAAGATTGAGCAGTACAAGCGATATATCCGTGACCTAGGTCGCGCCGGGATTCCATATACTACCTATGCCCATATGGGTAACGGCATCTGGAGTACAGAGCGTGAAACAACCCGTGGAGGCGCGAGCGCGAGGGGATTTGACCTAGACAAAGCCCAAGCGGGCAGTTGGCGGGAAAAAACCTATCAGATGCCGCTCTCACATGGGCGCGAATATTCGGAACAGGAGATTTGGGACAACTACACCCATTTCATCAAAGAAGCCGCACCGGTGGCAGAGGAAGCAGGCGTAATGATTGGCATTCATCCTGACGACCCCCCGGTACCAAGACTAGCAGGCATCCCGCGCTGCATCTTCAGCAGCTTTGAAGGTTACAAGCGAGCGTTTGAAATCGCTGACAGCCCCAACGTCGGGATGTGTCTCTGTGTTGGTTGCTGGTTAGAGGGGGGTGAGTTGATGGGGAAAGATGTCCTAGAATCTATGCGCTTCTTCGGTGAATGGGGCAAAGTCTTCAAGGTGCACTTCCGCAATGTAGACCAGCCACTGCCCCATTTTGTTGAGACCTTTGTAGATAACGGGTATCAGGATATGTATCAAGTTATGAAAGTGATGCGCGAGGTGAACTTCAAGGGCGTTGCGATTCCAGACCACGTCCCGTCCATGGTGGGCGATCGAAGTGGGACTGCTTACACTATTGCCTACATGAACGCACTCGTCAAACGGGCGAATGAGGAGGTTAGCGGAGCGTAGGGTTTATCGCTCTCGACCCATCCATTGGACTGCCGTTTGCAAGGTTTTGTCGTTGCTGTATCGGGAGGCTATCCCTCTTAGCACGGTGGGAGATGTGTTTTGCAACGTTTGAACTTCCTGAATCAGCAGCGGCAAAGCTCGAACCACATTGTCCACAATGGTTACACCCGCTCGCTTCGCGGTTCGTGACATCGGGTTAAGGTCAATCGTTACCACTGTTTTGCCCATCTTGTGCAATGCCTCGCAACGGTCGCCGTCCTCAAGAGGAACGAACACCACATCTGCGCGAAAGATACCCTCTGGATGGACAAACTTCCGGTTCGAGTCGATAAACGAGAGTCGTGCGTCGGTTGTGGGCATCAGCACATGTGCCGCACCATACTTCTTGAGATGCGCCCGTATCGCACCCTCCCGTTCTTTCGAGGTGTGGAAGATATTCACCTCTAACGGGGCTTTGAGAACATTTGAAAACGTCACTAATTCACCGGGTGTCAGTGCCGCGACGTTTCCATTAACGGAGATTACGGGATGCTCGGCGAGCGCAAGAGTAGCTGCCCCAGCGCGAATGGCGTCTATAGCGAAGGGTTGTGTTTTTTCACCTATGAGGTAATCGAAGGCTTCGCCACGACCATGCGCCATCAAGCCGTGGATAGAAGTTACTCCACTCTCCACACCGGCGACAATGGTATCTCGCAGCTTCAACGACACGTACCGAGGATGACTGTCAGGAACATCGCTCATAATAACCTCCCTTTTTCACCTCTAGAGAGCTTTGTTTCGGTCGCTCCTTCAAAAGATTGAGTACTGAACACGGCATTTCCCAACATAATCATGGACGCAACCCCTCCCGCCGCCTCAATCTCATGGATGACCTCCTGCACACGCGTGTCCTCTAACAATCCACTATTGACGGAGAACTGTTTGGACAATTGAATACAGGCGTTAAAGTCAACCGCGTCCGATTTCGTCAGTCCTTCTAAAGCCTGCAATGCCTCATCAGCTGCTCTGTTGATGCGATCTCTCCGATCGGCGTTTTCGAGGATGGTCTTCGTCTGGATGGAGCTGAAATATCGGTAGTAGATGGGCTGTTCTGGAATCGGCAGCCGTTCCGCAGCGAGGGGATAGCCTCTCTTCAATTTAACGAGACAACCACCATGATATTGGGCGCAAACATCCCCCAATCCCGTTCGATTCTCCACTTCAGCTACGTGGGCAATCATTGCCAATTCTTCCGCAGATTTGCCCAGTCCGAGTAAGGCATTGAGTGCATACGTCGTAGCGAGCGAAGCCGCTCCACTCAGCCCGAACCCGCATCCAAGGGGTAGAGGAGAATCAATTGCTATATCCATTGGTTGCGGTGTCAATTTTTGGACGACCGAAACAACCGTAGGAAAATGGATTCCGCTGCCGTTGAATCGGACGCTGGTTTGGCTACTATGCTGGGAAACCGTTACAACAACGCCTTCTGTAATGGTAAACCCCATGCCGAGCGAGTGCATTTTGGTTGCTTCTGGATGAGGGATAATCTTAAATACGCAAGAGAGATTGCCGGGTGCGAATGCTTTCGCCTTTTCCATCTTTTTGCTATTTTGACCTTGTTTCTGTTGGGATTGGTTCACTGATTTGACCACATTTATCGCCGAATATTATACCGATTTGGAAGGCGGTGTCAATGGAAATCAATGATCCCAGAAAAGATACGAATGAGTAAATCAAATTCACATCTTCAGATATAAACTTAATCTATTCAGGGGGATTTATGAGTGAAATAGTTCTATCTTGCACGACATGCGCGTTGCGAAATCCGCCTTTGGATGAAATCCTAGAAACGTTCAAGCACGCGCCAAAAGCGGGTTATACCTACTGGGGATTGGCAGGTCCTATTACTTGGATGCCTAGGCTTATCCGGTGGTTGGATACAGAAGGGCTCCAGCGCTACGCAGCCAAGGCGGGTCTGAAAGGGCTAACAGAGGTTTACGCGTCAGCAATTTCTACCGACTCCGCCGAGGCAGCAGAAAATTCCATCGACGATTTGCTGCTAAATATTGAAGCAACTGTCAAGCTAAGGTGCCCGCTGGTTGTATTTTCAGGAGGGAAGCGGCAGGCAGACGGTTTGAAACACACGCTTGTCGGGCTCGACAAACTCGCTCTAGCTATTACTGATCTGCCTATAAAAGTCGCACTGGAACCACATGTAGGCTCTCAATTCCAGAATGAGGCAGATTACGACGAAATTTTCGCGCATATCACCACAAAACAGATCGGTATTACAATTGACACAGGACATTTTCATGAGGCAGGTGTGGACTGGAAAGCACTCATCCGCAAATACCCTGACCGTATTTACAATGTCCATGTGAAAGATCATGTCGGTTCTCAGTCCGTCCCAATCGGGGAGGGAGAAATCGACATGCCGGGTTTGCTCCATGAACTTCGCGCGATCAACTACTGCGGTCCACTTGCCGTTGAGTTGGAAGTCCAAGACCCAGAAAATCTCCCCCGGTATGTTGCCGAAGCTTACCAATACCTATCGAGTTTGATTCACGCCTGATAGCAGATCGATTGCTTACTTGTATCACCTTCCAACTCTCAATTCACCCCATATTGTAGCGAGTTTTCTCCTTGATTGAACGTTTTGAGGCGGTAATCCGGTATCATACGTTTCCACGGTTGCAAGTGCTCTGCGCAACAATCCCTGCGATCCTCCGATGGCATAGACCTTTCCGTTGACAGTGCTAGCAGAAAGGTTTCCTCTTGGGGTAGGCATATCCGGTGCTTTTGTCCAAGTATCTGTCACTGGGTCATAGACTTCAACGTTCCGAAGTCCATCACGACCATTTGGTGTTCCACCAACAGCATAAATCTTCCCGTTGACGACACTGGTTGATAATCCCCATCTTGAGGTAGGCATGTCTGACCTCGGTGCCCAAGTGTTTCTCACCGAGTCGTAGACTTCGAGGGTGCGAAGGCTTTCACGACCATTCGGTGTTCCACCAATAGCATAAATCTTTCCGTTGACAGCGCTGGTCGATAATCCCCATCTTGGAGTGAGCATATCCGCTCTACGCGCCCAAGTGTTCATCGCTGGGTCATAGACTTCGACTGTTGTTAGCCCAATCTCATCGCTCCCAATGGCGTAAATCTTCCCGTTGACGACACTGGTTGATAACCCCCATCTTGAGGTAGGCATTGCTGCTTTCTTCGTCCAACTGTTCGTCGCTGGATCGTATGCTTCGACGATAGCAAGCATCCCGCCGAGGTTCCCACCACCAATGGCGTAAATTTTATCATCCACCGAACTCGTGGAAAATCCCTCCCGTGGGGTTGGCATGTCGGCTTTCTTCGTCCACTTGTCTGTCAGAGGGTCATATTCTTCCGTCTTAGACAATAGCGTATTCCCCACCCTTCCGCCAACGGCGTAGATCTTCCCTTTCACTGTGCTGGTGGATAGTGCAAATCTTGCGGTTGGCATATCCGCTTTCCGACTCCATTTTCCATCTTTGGCAAAACTCACCAGAGCCATAATCCAGAGAATTACCGTGAACATAAGAACGGCTTTGAGCGTCGGTTTGTTCAGAATCACAACTTCGTTCCTCTATCTATGCCAGTCGTACTCAAGACCCAAGGAACGGTCCTTTAACGGCAGGTCAATCCGTTGACCGCCTTGAGCTGAAGATAACTTTATGGCAATCTCGACTTCGAGCGCGACAGCGACCCGTCTGCCCGAATTTTTCGGTTCATCAAGTTTGCCCGCTAAGCAGTCCATAACCTCCGCGAGCCCGTTAATAGCACCACCGCCGACCTGCATTTTAGATCCAGGCCACGGCATCTCTATCCGGTGCCTCCCGGCGGGGGTATCCACATCCTGAAACAGAGTCCAGTCGGAGTAATGCTCCGGGTGAAAAAGCTCACCCTCCGTGCCGGTGATTCGTACAGCCGGAGCACCTTGCCTGAAATGCACAACAAGACCCGTGTCACTGACCATCATGCCCTGACCGCGGAACTCGTTACTACCCGATTCGCGTTTCGGCAGGTCTCCCAAGCCAATGACCCAAGCGGGCGTGCTGTCGACAAAATACGACCAGTTTTGGTGCTGGGATAGATTCTTGTCCGATTCTGCCTCAATGGAAAGCACTTCACCAATAGCACCGTTTGCCATCAAGTCCTTTGCAGTGCCAAACGCGGGATGGCTAGTCGAAATAGCGCCACAGCAGAGGGGCACACCGGCATCGGCGCACGTTTTGACCATACGGTCTGTCTCCTCAAGGGTGTAAGCCATCGGCTTCTCTGTCACAATCCCTTGCGCGCCACATTCTACGGCATAGCAGGTCAGGTCAGCGCGTCCTTTGGTATTGGTAGAAATAGCCACAATATCCGGCTTTTCCTGTCGCAGCATCTCCTTAGCATTGGTGTATAGTGCTTGGACACCATAACGTTCCTCGAAAGCTGCGAGTCGTCTGCCATCCCGTTCCGCGGCAGCAACCAATTCTATCTCCGGACGATCTGCCAACGCCTCCGCGTAGCTGCTCGGCAGATGTCGATCGTGGTAGTAATACTTACGGTGGATGTCCAGTTCAGGTGTGGGACGTTCAATATCGTCGACATGCCACACTCCCATGCGCTGTGCTAGGTCGTAGAGCATGCCCATCCACCCGAGTCCGATAACTGCACCCCGGTATTTTGCCATTTTTATCCCCTTGTTCTGATTACCGCTTTGACGTGAATCTGTCAATCCATATCAGATATCTTTCGGATCGATTACTCCTTGACTGCAATAATCTCTGAGGTCTGCTGCTGTAGCTCCACCAGGTCGTAGAAAATCCCCTTTTTCTCCATTAACTCGTTGTGAGTTCCCATCTCAACAACGCGTCCTCCTTCAAGTATGACTAGGCGGTCCGCATTCCGTAGTGTTGATAGGCGGTGAGCAATTGCGAAGGTAGTGCGCCCCCGAGTTAGCCGAGCGATAGCTGCCTGAATCTGCTTCTCTGTCTCCACATCGACCGACGAAGTTGCTTCATCAAGGATGAGGATTTTGGGGTCGTGGAGGATGGCGCGAGCAATCGCAACGCGCTGTTTTTCGCCGCCTGAGAGCTCACCCCCGCGCTCTCCGACCTGAGTATCATAGCCATCGGATTTGGCAACGATAAAATTGTGAGCATTCGCTGCGATTGCCGCCTCCATAATCTCCTCGAAACTTGCGCCGGGTTTGCCATAGCTGATGTTTTCCGCAACAGTACCGCTAAAAAGAAATGGTTCCTGTGGTACGATGCCGATCTGACTCCGCAAATCCTCAAGCCTAATTTTCTGAATAGGGAGACCATCAACCTCAATTGTGCCTTGATCTACATCGTAGAATCGACAGATTAGATTCACAGTGGTCGTCTTACCAACCCCCGATCTACCCACAAGCCCTACCATCTCACCGGGCATGACATCAAGATTAATTTCGTGGAGAACAGGCTTGCTCTTATCGTAACCGAACGTGACATCTTTGAACACGACATGGCCCTCAATGGAAGATATTGAACGCGCATTGGGGTCTTCGTACGCTTCGGCTGGCGTGTCAATAACCTCGAAAATACGCTCTGCGCCGGTAAATGCTCGTGTCATCCAGCTATTGACCTGCCCAAACCACTCTATCGGTTCATAGAGCATCCACATGTAAGCGTAGAATGCCAGTAGTGTTCCTAACGTCAATTCGTCTTGGATTACCTCCCGTCCACCGAAAAACCATACAATTAGTATCCCAAAACTGGTCAAGAGGGTTGTTGTCGCGAAGAAAATCTCCCAGTTAATCTCTGTCCGAATGGCAAGTTGTCGAATCTTCTTATTTCGCACCTGAAATGCAGCGATTTCCCTCAACTCTTGCGCAAAGGCTTTGACTACACGGATACCGGACAGCACTTCATTCACGGTTGCCATGATATCCGACCATGCCTGATCCCATTTGTTAAAGTAAAGTCGCATCCTTTTCCAAAAGATAACACCCCACCCCATCATAAATGGGATCGGCAGCAGAATAAGCAATGTCAATAGCCAATGCATCCAGAACAGAATGCTCAAAATGCCAATAAGCATTAGTGCGTTGACGATTAGATACGGCAATCCTTCCACCAAAAACTCCTGTAACCGGCCGGCATCCCTGGTCACACGGGACATGACCGCACCGACCTGCCGCTTATCGTAAAATTGCAGTGAAAGCAGCTCAAGCTGCTGATAAAGCCGGTTGCGGATATCAGCGGTCACACGCGCTCCCAACCAACTCACCGTCCAACCATGAGCCCACTCCATCCCCCAATTCAATACACGTATGCCGACCATGCCGAGCACCAGTAAACCGAGCAGCGTCAGTCGTTCAGACATGCTATCGGTGTTTCCTTCCTTCGGCACGAAAACGCCATCCACTATCTGTCGAGTTAGTATTGGAGGAATTACTGCTGTACCCATCCCTATCAAGGAAACGATTGCCAAGAGGATTGCGTGTTTTTTATAAGGTTTTAGGTAGCTAGCGATGCGCTGCAATGTTGCAAGTCGCCGGATACAGGCAGGACAGATACCGTTCTTTTCGGGGAGCAGCCTACCGCACTTTTCGCATCGCGTGCGGTCAAGTTGCGTGTTAATCAGGAAAGGTTCTCCCTTACGAAGTTGCTCAATCCCTCGTGTGACTTCAGAGAACTTTTCTGCCAAAGAACTGGAGTAGGAGATCGTGACGGTTGCTTTCTTCTTCCGCTCGATAATCAGGCGGCCTCCACCAACCAGTGCCTCGGTCTGCACAAGGGCTAACTCCCCAATGGGCATCTTGATAATGCCGTCAGGACCTGCCGTTGGGACAATCAGGAGACGTTTACCCGTAACGACCACCCATTGGGATCCAAACGCCCCTTCCTGATTTACGTCACTGGATACACGGATAAGCTCCTCCTCCCCTGTCAAGAGTAGTCCCCTAATGTTTGCGCTAATCGAGTTTGGTACTGATTCAAGTAATTTCATTCTCATAACATCTCATCAACCCTATATTTGGATACATGACACAACCCTACTTAACCCATTGCCTTCAGATTTCTTCACCCAAAAATGCTGCGGCTGACCTGCTGGCTGCACTGAAATTATACCATTTCTGAGCAGCGACATGCGTAAGAAATCGTGCAATAGCAATCGAATCGCTGTATGAGCCCTGTAGATCGGTCAGTAATGAACAGGAAGTTTTCATGTTTTATGCTCTTTGTATTTTACACTTCCTGTAGACACGAACTACTACTTCTTGTTCCTTTTGCTTTATAGGATCACTCGTGCTATAATTATGGGAAAATCAATTGTGGCGGGAGCCCTTTAGTCCAACGAAAGATTGATGGAGTTATCCTTGTCGAAACACAACCAATGGTCAGCGACAGATCAAAAATTTATGGAGTACGCCTTGGAACTAGCCGCGAAAGCGCGCGCACGTACCAGCCCGAATCCACTAGTCGGCTCGGTGATTGTGCGGGATGGTGAAATTATCGGCGAAGGTTATCACCAAAAGGCAGGGGAGGCTCACGCCGAAATTCATGCGCTGAATCAGGCAAAAGGATTTGCAGAGGCCGCGACAATGTATGTCACACTAGAGCCATGCTGTCATTGGGGACGGACTCCGCCTTGCACCGAAGTGGTCATCCGTGCGAAGCTAGCCAACGTTTTTGTTGCAATGAAGGATCCGAATCCGCGAGTCGCTGGCAGTGGCATACGACAGCTTGAGGAAGCTGGAATACCTGTTCAGGTAGGGCTCTGTGAGGATGAATCCCGGCAACTTAACGAAGTATTTATCAAGTATATCACGACAGGTTATCCCTTCGTTATCCTCAAATCCGCAATCAGCCTAGATGGAAAAATCGCTACCGCCTCGGGTGAATCCCAGTGGATCACCTCTGAAGCATCACGGGTGAAAGGGCATGAGATTCGTACTCAAGTTGATGCTATTCTCGTCGGCATCGGCACCGTATTGCAAGATAACCCATCGTTGACCGCACGCTTACCAGAGCGTAAGAATGAAGACCCAATCCGTATCGTTGTTGACTCACACGGCCGCACGCCGCTTGGAGCGAAAATTTTCAATCCGGACAGTAATGCAGGGACGCTGATCGCCGTAACAGAAAATGCGCCTTCAGAGAAAATTAAAGCCCTGAAGTCCGCCGGTGCTGATATACTAATCGTCGAAGAAAAAGAAGGACGGGTCTGTTTAAGGGGATTAATGCGAGAGCTTGGGCGCAAGGAAATCACGAGTGTGCTGATTGAAGGCGGCGGAGAAATCAATGCCGCTGCCTTACAAGCAGGAATTGTCGATAAACTGGTGTTTTTTGTTGCGCCTAAGCTAATTGGTGGCACAGACGCGCCCGGCCCGATTGGTGGTGCTGGGGTTACCCGCTTAGCTGAGGCATTTGAACTGCGTGACATAAAAACGGCTCAAATCGACACTGACTTTCTAATCGAAGGATATTTGTCGTAGCACTATTCAAAGGGAAGTGCGTTTGATGAAAAGATACGAATACATAGAACATACCGGCGATATCGGGATTCGCGCCTATGGGGACTCCCTAGAAGAACTGTTCATCAACGCAGCGCAAGGGTTGCTTGAGGCAATCGCAGACCTCTGCACAATTGGCACAACGGCACAAATTGAAATTGAGGTGTCCGCGGAATCGCTCGAAGAGTTGATGGTCGCTTGGCTGGATGAATTAAATTTTCGGCACGAGGTCGAGGAAGTTTTCTTTCGACAGGTTGAGATTCAGGAAATCTCCGAGAATCCCTGCCGGGTGGCAGCGGTTGCCTATGGTGAGTCAATAGACTTTGCGAAGCACGCTGTGTATACAGAGATCAAAAGTATCACCTATCACCAATTAATTGTCGAGAAAACTCCGGCTGATCGATGGGTAGCACAGGTGATTTTCGATTTGTAATTATCTATCCAACTCACAATCGATTGGTGCTTGCTGAACCTCACGGCTTTAGCGGGTCCGACCACTTTATTACAGTCTCAATTTCAGTCTCAAGCTCGCATGACGACAGGAAGTACCATCGGACGTCGATCCGTCTTCTTTTTGAAAAACCGCCGCAAAACTATCCGAATCTCTTCCTGCACCGTTTCCGTTTCACTCTTGCTCTCCGGACTCAAGTGGTTAATTGCGTGGATGACTACCTCTTTGGCTTCGTTCATTAGATCTTCGGATTCATCCATGTAGACAAAGCCCCTCGAAACAATGTCCGGTCCTGCGGTCAGTTCATCGCTATTGCTATTGAGAACGACAATCGGAATGACCATACCATCTTGAGCGAGCTGCTGCCGGTCATGTACCACAATATCCTCAACCCCCATGTCTATCTTCCCATCGACGAGAACACGGCCCGCCAGCACTTTTCCCTGCGCACCACATAAATCTGAGGTTAAAGTAATTAAATCGCCGTCTTCAGCGACGGTGATATTCTCCCGAGATATCCCGACCTCTTCTGCGAGTTCAGCGTGTTGCACAAGATTACTGTATTCGCCGTGCGCTGGGATGAAAAACTTAGGTCGAACCAAATTCAACATCAGCTTAAGATCTTCCTGCGCGCCATGCCCCGAAACGTGGACATTGGCATTCCTTTCGTGTAAAATATGCGCGCCACGCCGCAGCAAGTGGTTAATCATATGCCGGACTGATTGCTCGTTACCTGGGATGATTCTCGCGGAAATTACGACGGTATCCCCCGGCTCAATATGCAAAAACGCATGCTCATCCTTTGCGATGAGCGCCATCGCAGACCTAGGCTCGCCCTGACTGCCCGTGCTGAGCACCACAACTTCATGGGGAGCAAAACGATCTGCTTCACGCGCATCGATCAGGAGATCATGCGGTACATCTAAGTAGCCTAGCTCGGATGCTGTCCGGATGTTGTTAATCATTGAGCGTCCGCTCACCGCAATTAGGCGGCGATGTGCAACCGCGAGCTCTATGAATTGTTGGACACGGTGTAGGCTTGACGAAAAGGTGGCAAGGAAAAGTCCGCCCCTTGTTCTTTGAAATATGTCGTTCAGGTCAGGATAGATTGAACGTTCAGAAGGGGTAAACCCCGGTCGGTCCGCATTGGTGCTGTCAGAAATGAGCAGTAGCACTCCCTTCTCTCCGAGCGCAGCAAGTTTCGGAATCTCAGTCAGGCGATTGTCAACGGGAGTTTGATCGAACTTAAAATCACTGGCGTGGACAACGATTCCCACGGGCGTGTGGATAGCGACCGCAACTGTATCGGGGATGCTGTGTGAAACATGAATAAACTCTAGGTTGAAACAACCCAATTGAAGCGTGTCATCAGGATGGAGGACGTTCAGCTGCGCAATTTGCAAAACGCCATATTCGCGTAGCCTCCCCTTTGCAAAGGCAAGAGTTAATTCGGTGCCGTAAATAGGAACGTTAATTTGGCGAAGAAAGAATGCAAGCCCACCTACATGGTCCTCATGTGCATGGGTGATAATGATGCCCTTAATCTTATCTCGGTTCTCAAGCAAGTATGTGATGTCCGGGAAAACCAGATCCACGCCCGGCATATCAGCTTCCGGGAACATGAGTCCGGCATCCACGACAATGATGTCGTCGCCATATTGGTACACCATCATGTTTATGCCGAACTCCCCTAATCCACCGATAGGAACAATCGACACACCTACGTCTCGGTTTTCAGACATTATAAATATAGATACCTCCAGATCGTTTTTGAAAAGCTCTGTTTGATAATTACGCACTAGCTCATGTTATCATACGTGACTAGCGCGAGTAGTGATGCGTTACTCTTAACAGGAAATCGCTGCTATCAATAAATCCGTGTTACGTGCTGTCCTCCCTGCCCAATCGGCCTGAAGGCGAACATCATAGACTCAAGGTGCTCTTGTATGTCACTTATGACTTCTACAATTTCTTCATAGCTCTTGAGGGTGACTAATTTTTCTCGATAAACTTTGGCGTCTGGTATACCCTTTAAATAGTTTTTATAGTGCCTTCTCATCTCCAAAATACCATGTCTTGTTCCCTTCCATTTAATGGAAATCGCTAAATGTTTTCTTAAGGTGTCCAGCCGCTCCTTAATAGACGGGGGAGGGAGCAGTCGCCCAGTCGAAAAATAGTGTTTAATCTCTCTAAAGATCCACGGGTAACCGATAGCCGCTCGCCCAATCATCACCCCATCCACGCCGTATTCCTGACGCATCCTCTGTGCTCTCTGCGGGGTATCTACATCCCCATTGCCAAAAACAGGGATTGTCATACGTGGGTTGTTTTTAATTTCACCGATCAACGTCCAATCCGCACTACCTCTATACATCTGTACGCGGGTCCGTCCATGAATCGAAATCGCTTGGATGCCCACATCTTGTAATCTTTCTGCAACCTCAACGATGTATTGCGTTTTTTCATCCCAACCGAGTCGAGTTTTGACGGTGACAGGCAAAGTTGTCGATTTGACTATCTCCTGGGTCATCCGAACCATCTTCGGAACATCACGTAATATCCCTGCTCCTGCTCCTTTGCACGCAACTTTCTTGACAGGACAACCGTAATTGATGTCAATTAAATCCGGGTTCACCCGTTCTGCAATTCCGACTGCTGCTTTCATCGACTCAATGTTGTTCCCAAAAATCTGAATGCCTATCGGTCGTTCCGATTCAAAAATATCTAATTTCATGACACTTTGTCGAGCGTTTCGGATAAGCCCTTCAGAAGAGATAAATTCCGTATACATCATGTCTACTCCACCTGTTTTACACATCGCACGAAAAGGTGGATCGCTTACATCTTCCATCGGGGCTAACAGCAGCGGAAAGTCTCCTAACGCTTTATTGCCAATTTTTACCATAACTCCAATCATCTCCAAGTCACAATCAAGCCCATGTGACGGGATAAAAAAGCACTTTAATTTTATTGAGGGCGTATATGAAATTATAAGGACTTATTAGCGGTTTGTCAAACTGCAAATGAAACGCACGAAAATTTACGGGCAAAGCGAATGATGTGGATGTTAAACTATAAGATGCCTAAGCAGGTAAATCTGATGAACTTGGACGTGGCGCGAAGCCACCTAAAGAAGGAAACATTGATTGAAAGCAAGATTGGTATATTTCATATTTTGTATATTAAGTATTATATTCTCTGTCTTTCCGATTCAGCTGTGTGTACCCGCACCACCGAACCCTCATTTTTTCTACAATTATAATCCCGTTACAAAGGCTTGGACACCAAAGGGGCCCACCAGTGAAGATCGATTCCGCAATGCGTTAGATTACTGTTGTTTTGCTCGTGAGCAGAGCGTTTTACAAGAGGATGGCATCGAGTTCGTTCTAGCGATAAAGATTGACTTTTCGGATCAACCCGGGCAGCGACCAGGCACAACATTTGATCAATACCTCTTTGCGGACGAAGGTGTCTCGCTAAAAACCTACTATAGGGAAGTCTCGTACAGACAGATGGATATACAGCCTGGACCGATGGAGGGGGTTGTTCCGAAGGGTAACCAATGGGTTCGTGCACAAGAGCCGATGAGCTATTACGGCGAAGGTCAGATTAACGTCAGGCGTTCTCAAGAACTGGTCCGTGAGGCGTGTGCGGCGGTGGATGACATCGTAGATTTCTCTGCCTATGACCGCGACAAAGATGGCGTGGTTGACCACATTTTCGTTATCCATTCAGGCGATGATCAAGCATCAACCTTAGAAGTGGACGATCTCTGGTCGATCCTGACTCCGAACGTCAACAGGGTATTTGACGGTGTGCTGGTAAGTACAGCTATTTTGGTCGGCGAGGAACCGAGTTTCGATATGCCACACCTCGGCATCTACTTCCACGAGTTTTTCCACGATTTCGGTGCCCCTGATGTGTACGGCGGAAATTTCTTCGGTCCCCGCGACCATAAGTGGGGATTGATGGGACAGTTTGGTCCCTATCAGGGCGAGATCATTGGTGGGATCGGGAGTGGACTACAACCAAGTCATATCAGCGGCTATTTGAAATGGGATTTTGATGCACGTCCCGAAAACGGACGACTTGGCTGGATTCAACCTGTTGAGATTAAAAGGAACGTTTCCAATCTGTCCATTCCTAGTTTTGAGTTGCCGCCACGCGAGAACAGGCTCTTCAAAATCGATATTCCCGGAAAAATTGACAAATTTGGAAATGGTACAGAATTTTTTCTCATTGAAAACCGCTATCGGGAATCGGGGGCGACGTTTGATACCCACGTGCCTGAATCCGGGATCCTTATCTGGCACATCGATGAAACGGAGGTGCGTCCGCCCGGAATAATTGATGCCGCAAGTCAGGTCTGGCTTGAGGATCCGAACGATCCCAAGCATTTCGGCATCTCGCCGAACAATCCGGATATCATAGATATCCACACCGTTACCGATGGTGCAGCGTATTCCGCTGACGACAACCAAACATCTTTTACTCCTGCAACGCAACCTAATAGCAATGCAAACGATGGGAAGATCTCGACAATCTCTATCACAAATATCGGTTTTGAGGGACAGGAAATGACAATCTCCGTCGCATTTGGAGATACCTATGAACCGAACGACAATCTATCTACAGCTTTTCCTATCGAATTCGACCAAGTTTATGAGTCTTTTATCTTTGATGAGACGGATACGCGAGACCTTTATAGATTTGAGGCGCTACCAAAAGAGGCAATCGTAGCCACCTTGACTGCTACCTCTGATACGGTTAATTATCAACTGTCTATACTCGATGAAAATGGTCAACACATTGCTTCTGCAATAAGGACTGGAACGACTGAATTGCAAGTCGTCTTTCAACCTGAACGTGCAGATGGATTTTTCATTTCAGTCGAATCCCAGTCTGGATTCAGTGAAATGGATTCATATCTCTTGATCGTCAACGCAGTTGAAACACGATCTGGAGAGCTGAAATTGGCGCAAGTCCGTGCCTTTCCGAATCCAGTACGCGCGGAGCACCGCGACGTAATTTTCTCCTACACAATCCCTGACTTTCAATTGGCTGAAGAGATTGAACTGCAAATCTTCAATATTGCTGGAGATATAGTTCACACAGAAGTTCGCCAGAATATTATTGGATCTGGTCAATTCCGCTGGGACGGCAAAAATGCGAGTGATAAGAGTCCGGCTACTGGGATTTATATTTTTTTTATCGCCGCAACCCAAGGCGAGAAGAGAGTTCAGGAAACCGGGAAAATTGGTTTAATCCGGTAAAAGATTTCCCGGAAATTAGAGGGATTCAGGTTGAAGGTGGTGTGGAAGCGTCAATTTTGCTTGGAAATTTCGCCCGTTGTATGATAACCTTGATTGAATGGTTTATCGGTGAAATAATTTGAAAAATAATAAGGAATTCGGATGAACATTCTCGGCATTGAGACCTCGTGTGACGAAACCGCCGCGGCGGTCGTCGCTGATGGTACAGAAATCCAATCCAATATCGTTGCTTCACAGATGGAACTCCACGCGAAGTATGGGGGGATTGTCCCTGAACTCGCTTCCCGCAAACATGTCGAAGCAATTAACTACATCGTCGATCAAGCCATGACCGAAGCTGGTATGGGCTTCAATGAACTTGAGGCAATTGCCGTGACGAACCGACCCGGCCTGATTGGCGCACTTCTCGTCGGGGTCGCTGCCGCGAAGTCCTTGGCATACTGCCACAACCTACCGCTTTTGGGTATCAACCATATTGAGGGACATATCTACGCAAACTTTATGGAGAATCAGGCACTACCTTTCCCCCACGTCTGTCTCACCGTGTCGGGCGGACACACCCTTCTGGTGGAAGTTCGGGAAGGTTGGAAGTATGAGATTCTCGGCACAACGCAGGATGATGCCGCCGGTGAAGCGTATGACAAAGTTGCCCAATATCTCGGACTCGGTTTTCCGGGTGGTAAGGTAATCGATGATTTGGCGAAAGAAGGTAATAGTGACGCCATTCAATTTCCGCGCCCGATGCTTGACCGAGACAACTACCAATTTAGTTTCAGTGGAATCAAAACCGCTGTCCGCTTTTTTGTGGAAAAAGCCAAAGATGCAGGAACTTTGCCGCCGATTGCAGACATCGCTGCCAGTTTTCAAGCAGCAGTCGTGGATGTACTTGTAGGCAAAACCATCCGGGCAGCGAAAGCAAAGAACGTCACGGCAATTACCCTGACGGGCGGGGTTGCAGCGAATCGCCAACTACGCGAATCAATGCGGGAGGCAGGATCCGAAATCGGTGCGGATGTTTACTATCCGCCGATTCAACTCTGTACCGACAACGGCGCGATGATCGCCGGGGTCGCTTGCCGCAAATATCAAGAAGGATTGAGAGATGCGCTTGACCTTAACGCATTTGCCTCAGGACCGATTGTGAACAAGTAAAAGCCTGCCCCTTAAACCCCTGAAAACAATGAACTCATTCGACGATTCATCTATCAATCAAGCCGTCGCAATTCTGAAAGATGGTGGTGTGGTCGCTTTTCCGACCGATACGGTATACGGTGTCGGGGTAGATCCTTTTCAACCGGAAGCGGTGCGACAGCTATACCGGATTAAAGGCAGACCCATCGACAAACCGATTCCAATCTTGGTTGGATCTGTCGATGATGTTGAGCGCGTCGCTCAAAATTTGCCTCTAATCTTTTCTCAACTCGCCGAACAGTTCTGGCCGGGAGGATTAACGCTGATCGTGGAAGCAAAATCACTTCCGCTTGAGGTGACTGCCGGTGGAGATACAGTTGGTGTGCGTATGCCAGATCACCCGCTCGCACTTGCACTCCTTCAGGGTTTTGGTGGTGCTATCGCGACAACCAGCGCAAACAAATCTGACGAACCACCAGCCACTTCAGCAGCGGAAGTCCGATCTGAGCTGGGTGAACTAGTCAATATCATCCTCGACGGTGGACAGACAGCGACCCAAATTGCCTCGACCGTTTTAGACCTTTCCGTTTCACCCCCGCAGATTCGACGACACGGCGGCATTTCGATGGATCAACTTGCCCCTTTTATAGGACAATTTCATTAGAACCTAGCCACCACTCACTACATATTCATTAAAAAAAACAGATTAGGAGTTTAATTATGGAAATTTCCCTTGCAGGTTGGAGTATCAACCGACGTTTCAGAAATCAGGCAAATCCGCTTTCTCTACTCGATTATCCACAGCTTTCACGCGACGAATTTGGCATCAATGCGGTGGAGCTAAATAGCCCTTTCTTTACTTACGAGGTTCCAGACAACCCCGCAGAAAGTGGGATTTCCGCTGCGTATACCGATGAATTGCGCCATCGAGCTGACGATGCTGGGGTCAGGTTGCTCAGTATTGCGGTTGATGGCCACGGTAACCTGTCGGCTCTCGACGAAGACGAGCGAAAGCAGGCTGTGCAGAATCATAAGAAATGGTTTGGTATTTGCCAGAAGCTAGGCTGCAATGCTTTCCGCGCTAACAGCGGTGGAAGCCACGGGGCCGATGCAACAGAGGAGGAGATTGGGCAGTGCATCAAGAGCTTTAAAGAACTCGCTGCTATTGGGGAAAATACCGGCATCCGCGTAATGATGGAAAATCATGGCGGTGTTTCAGTCTCGCCCGATAATATCGTGGGCGTTATGGAAGCGGTGAACAGTGCCTATTGCCGTGTACTAGCAGACTTCCTGAATTGGAGACCTACAGATAACAAGGTCGAAAACTTGAGGGCAGTCGCGCCTTATGCTTGGGCAACCCATGCGAAATTTCTCAGTTTTGATGAGAATGGAGAGTCGAACGAAATTGACTGCAAAAGCGTCATGGCAATCTTCAAGGAGGCAGGATACACCAACCCTTTTGGCATTGAATACGAGGGTAAAACGGACGATCACGCGGGAGTGCTCAAAAGCAAGGTACTCATTGAGAGGTATGCGTACTAGCACAAGTTCAGAAAAAAATACCATGAGCTAAGCAATCCCTACGCGCCGATAAGATCGAGATTCAAAGCAACTTGCAGAGGGAGGATAAAATGAGCGCGTTCAGTACGAAGTGCTTGCCGGAGGTGCGTGATGCTATTGCCCCGGATGGCTCGGATGTCCGTGTTTTGCTTGACCTTACTGGAGGTGGGATGGCTCACTTCGAGCTTGCACCGGGAGAGACCTCAACTGCCGTCGCCCACCGAACAGTCGAAGAAATTTGGTTTTTCCTGAGCGGTTTCGGCGAAATGTGGCGAAAGCAAAATCAAAGAGAAGAAGTTGTTCCAGTGCGTGTTGGCATCTGTATTACAATCCCACTTGGAACACACTTCCAATTCCGAGCCTTTGGACATGAACCCTTGGCAGCAATCGGAGTAACTATGCCTCCTTGGTCCAGCGAGTGTGAAGCCTATGTCGTTGAGGGAAAATGGCAACCAACCCTGCCTCGAAAATTCCAGTAGTGGCTGAGATTCTGTGCAGAGCACCCATAGTGCAGTTCCAGATACAAACTAATCCCCTAAAAGAAAGGTAATCATGTCAACAATCCATACCAAACTCAAAATTGGCGCAGCCTCAGATGTTGGAATGTTGCAAGACGTTCTTTCACAGGCGGAAGCCATTCTCCAATCTGAAATCAGCAACCGGCGGATCACAGCAGCTGCCCTACTAGTGGCACGCAATCAAACAATCGTACACTCCAAAGGCTACGGGCACCTGACACCTAACGCAGATTCATCGCCAGTCAAGCCAGACTCCGTTTTTCTGCTAGCGTCAATTACCAAGCCTGTCACGGCTTGTGCCTTGATGTTACTCGTTGATCGTGGGCAAGTCTCTCTTGGTGATCCGGTCTCCCTTTACCTGCCAGAGTTCCAAGGTGGGGAGCGCGATAAGGTAAGGGTCCGGTACCTCTTGTCACACACTTCGGGTATGCCGGATATGCTACCAGAGAATACGAAATTACGCCGTGCCCACGCACCATTAAGCGAATTCGCCCGTCGTGCCGCTCAAACCCCTTTACTTTACTCACCTAACACGAGTTTTAGCTACCAGAGCAAAGGTATCTTGCTTGCGTCAGAGATTGTGGAGCGGATTACAGAAAAACGTTTGCGAGATTTCGAGGAAGAAGAAATCTTCCAGCCACTTGGAATGAAAGAGACCGCATTGGGGCTCGGACGGTTTAAAATTCCCGATACGGTGTGGTGTGGGACATCTACGGAAGAAACCGAAGATCAGCAGCGTTTCGGTCCCAATAGCCCTTATTGGCGCGATTTGGGGAATCCATGGGGCGGGATACATAGCACGGGACCTGACCTCGCCATCCTACTGCAGGCGATGCTTAACGGCGGAAGCTACGCTGGAAAGCGCGTCTTCAGCCCGGCAGCAGTCGAAGCAATGACGACGGATCAGAATGGAACGCTGAATGCACCGTGGGGATTAGGTTGGGGATTGGCAGGTTCGAGAGTATGGAACTTCTTCGGAGAACTGGTTTCCCCAGCTACTTTCGGCCACACCGGCGCAACCGGCACAGTCGCATGGGCTGACCCTGAGCGACAGTTGATATGTGTTGTTTTGACAAATCAGATGGTGGATAACGGAAGCTTGCTCCGACGAGTTTCCAATGTAGTCTCGTCTGCTGTTATCTATTAGCCGCAAAGAACAGGAGAACCTTTATGACTGTAATCGACTGGTTGCTCGTCCTAGTAATCAATGGCGGCATCGTCCTATATGGAATCATTGCTTTCAGACGACAACAGGAGAGTTTTGACTGGTATCTGGCAGCCAAATCCATGCCGTGGTGGATCGTCGGGTTATCTGCCTTCTCAACAGCAGTAGATAGCGGTGATTACGTGGCTATTGCTGGGGGGGCCTATACACTAGGACTATCACAGTTGTCCCAGTGGTGGCTGGGGATTGCTGTGGGTTGGTTCGTCCTGAGTTTCTTTGTCATTGTTCCAATGTATCGGTCTGGGGTATTTACCAACGCGGAGTGGCTCGAATTCCGTTTTGGTCCCGCAGCTCGATTCCTATCCGTCTTGATCAACATTCAATCCCGGACCAATGTGTTGGGCAACATCTTTTTCTCTACCTTTCTGGTCCTTAATATTGTGGCGGATATCGGGAAGGTCTGGAGCTGGCTGATTGTCATTGCTGTCGCCTTCACCGCGATCCTGTATATCGTCAGGGGTGGCTTGAAAGCAGGCGTTGTTACGGACGCGCTGCAGAGCGTTACCATGATTGTCGCAGCCTTCGTTCTTTGGGGTGTGGTGTGGGTGAATGCCGGTGGCTGGAAGGGCTTGAATCAAAAGCTTGCTGAAATAGATGCTAACCTACCTGAAACCTTGCTGCATGTGGGTGGATATTCGCCGCCTGGCGTGCCTCCCCTTCTGGTCGTTTTTGGACTTATCGTGGTATTGACGATGTATGTATTGATTAATCAATACGAAACCATCCGGTTTTTGGGGGCCCGTTCCGAATGGGATTTCAAGATGGCAGCACTGGTCGCTAGCCTCGCAACCGCTGTCTGTCTGTGGTTTAACGTGAGCTTAGGTCCCTTGGCGCGAGCAGATTTCCCTGTGCTAGAGATGAGCGATCAAGCCTATCCCCTGATGCTCAAAAAATATCTGCCCACCGGCTTAATTGGTCTAGTGCTAGCTGGACTAGTAGCAGGAGGGTATTCGACCTTCGATTCTATCGGTATCGGTATCTCAAGCCTTTTTGTCCGGGACATCTATGCCCGTTTCATTGTGAAAAATGGTTCCGATGCCCACTACACCCGAGTAGGTAGAATAACGGTTCCCTTCATCATTGTCCTCGGGTTTCTATATGTGCCTTTTCTCCAAGGCGGCATGGTGTTATTTTATCTGCGTCTAGCCGGAGCGATTCAGGTGCCGCTCATGACGGTTATCCTCATGGGTGTTTTTACCCGCGTGCATCGTGGGACAGGCATCATCGGGCTCGTAGTAGGACTAACCTACGGTATCTCGGCGATCCTAGGGGACGCAAGGGGCTGGGCACTTCCGGTCTGGTATACCAATACTTGGTGGGCTTATCTATGGAATCTGATACTACCGGCGGGTAGCATGTTGATTGCTTCAAAAATTATCGATGGGTCGCGCGGACGCATCAAGGAAGAGGAAATAACAGGTCTGGTCTACGCCCAACAGGAAGCAACAGCCGACCTCCGGGAACTGATGGCGAATCGCCTAAAAGCCCTTGAAGGCACATGGTTGCAGAAAACATTGAGAGAAGCACCAATCCGGCCAAAATATCCTTTTGAAGTGCCAGAAACCGGTCTGCGCTGGTTCCAACGTCCGGGGGTGTGGGCATTAATTTACCTTGCTATTGCCTGCTATCTGCTGTTTGTCCTGCTCTGGTGAAGGGAGGCTAAATGGAAAATTCAGAAGATACCAAAAAAGCCAAGCAGTTTGAGAGATTGTACACAGCACTGCTTGTGCTACTTGTCGCGATTTTGCTGCTAATCTCTATTCTTTATACACCGCGTTTGTGGCCGGTAAAGGTTGCGATCGCTGCGATCCTCATCGGTGTCAGCGCACTCTTCGGCCACAAATACGTACGAGGACGATAGTCTACCGGAACCAATCATAATTCAGTTCCATAGAGCGGTCCTCCAACGGCAGATCTACGCGAACACCGCCGAACGCTGAGGACTGTTTGAGCGCGATTTCAACCTCAATCGCCACAGCGACCCTTCTACCTGAGTTTTTGGGTTCGTCTAGCCTACCTTCCATGCAGTCTATAACGTCTGCCAATCCGTAGATTGCACCATAGGGACCGACGAACTGCGGATCGGGCCACGGCACCTCCACCCGATTGATACCGGAAGCTGTTTCGATGTCTTGCCACAGCTTAAATCCGGTCGCCATTGTGGGAATCAATATTTCACCAGTGCTACCAGTGACACGCAGATGGGGCGCGCCGGGGCGAAAATAGACTGCCAACTCATCTTCCGTAACCATCATCCCTTGACCGGCGAATTCGTCGCTACCACCGGGACCCCTAAATTCATCAGACCCGGTGCCACGTCGGTCTGTATCACCAATACCGATAGCCCATGCAGGAGGGCTATCTAAAAAGTACGACCAACTCTGATGTTGTGCGCCCGGGCGCGGGGCTTCGATGGAAACAACATCGCCGATTGCGCCGCCAATGATTAACTCTTTTGCCTTAGCGAACGATGGATGAGTTGTTGAAATTGCACCACAATTGAGCGGAACACCTGCGTCAGCGCAAACTTTGACCATCCGATCGGCTTCCTCGAGGGTGTGTACCATCGGCTTTGCTGTCACAATCCCTTTTGCGCCGTTCTCTACCGCCAAGCAGGTCAAGTCGGACCGCCCCTTTACATTCGTGGCAACGGCGACGATATCAAGCTTTTCAGTGCGCAACATCTCAATTGCATCGGTATAGAGCGCACTGATGCCGTACCGTTCCTCGAAAGCTTTTAGCCTTTTCTCATCGCGATCAGCTGCGGCAACTAAATCTACCTCCGGCCGATCCCACAACGCCTCAGCGTAGCTGGTGGGCAGACCCTCTTTGCCGGGGTGCACATGGTGGTAGATTCTGCGATGAACCTCCAGTTCGGGCGTTGGACGATCAATATCATCAATGTTAAAAAAATCACCGATTCGCTCCGCCATATCGTAGAGCATTCCCATCCAACCTAGACCGATTACTCCTGCACGATACTTTGCCATATTCTGGTTCTCCTTATAGTATACTCATTCTTTACTTTCACATTTCGCGTTCCTGCATCATGGCAGCAAAGGTCACAATATCTTGTTGGAACGCCTCTGTAAAATCTTCCGATCGCTTTGTTTCAGCGAACCGTTGAAATACCGTTTCTAATGCTTGGAGAAATTTTTCTGATTTACCTTCATCTGCAGCCTGCTGCTTCATCTGTTGCAGGATTGTCATCTTAGCTGCTTCTTCTCGTTCTGCCTGCACTTCCTGTATTGATTTGTCAAAGGTAACCCGCAGTGTTTCGACAATGTGATATGCCATGGAACGGCTATACTTCTGCGAGTCCCGTTTTGCACCCTCATAAATATCCATGGGGAGTAATAGGCTAATTTGTTTCTTTAGAGAACCTTTAGACTGGCGATATTCTTTCATTAGAATCCTCTAAATTTGTTATATTAAATTATGGCTCAAAACTAACATAAAAATCATCATGTATAGTATACCATTAAATTGCGCAAATGTGCAGTAGAATAATCAGGCATAAAACACAATTTCTCTTGTTTGGATGAATTTACTCCCATGATATGCTTTCCATAGTAATGTGTAAGTCTCGTTCAGTAGGCATGGTATAAATTGCTGTAGTATTTATGTTGGAATGCCCCAAAATTTTTGACACTCTATCAATCGATTGTCCAGCATCAATTAAATTCTTTGCACAAGTATGTCTAAAAACATGCGGAGAAACATGATGTATTTTCGCTATATAGGCATATTTTTGAATAATATAGCGAACACCACGATCCGTCAACGGCATCCTTTTCTGCCCGTAGAACAAGAAGCGTTCCTTCTCAGGAGCTGGACCGGTTATCAATGTCGTTTGGCCATCACTGGAAAATGACTGTAGATAATCCTTTAAAACCCTTATAACAGTTGAGTTTAAGGGGATGTTGCGTCGTTTCGTGCCTTTGCCTTCCCGAACGGCAATCATATTACTATTTGTGGAAATACTAATATCGGAAACCCTCAAATTACATAGCTCGCTGACACGCATGCCGGTATGCAGCAGCATTGTAACAATTGCTAAATCCCTCAGATTTCCTGATTTGCGCACCGCTCGTAACAATCCCAGCTGCTCTTTACGCTCCAACGCCCGCGGGGCAAGTGGTTCTTCAGCAACACTCCGTATACCTTCAGCGGGGTTATTTAGAATGAGGTCATTTTGCTGTGCCCACTGGCAAAAGCTAGAGATACTAATCAAACTGCGGTTAATTGTCGATGGCTTCTTACCCCAGTCGAGCATTGCATTCCGATAGTCAATTATCTCCATCGGTGTAACACTTTCAAGGTCGAGCGATTCTCCGGTGATGTGTTGGAACCAACGCGAAAATGAGCGAAGATCCGCCATATACGCTTTGACGGTCTGCTCAGATTTATCCTGGTCATAAAGATAATCACGATAATCCTGCAATAAGTCGTCCATTTTTTGCCTCTCCTTATCGGACATTTTTTTTAAGAAATCAGTGGTTATGCGGGTTAGAACGCCGAAACATGGGGCGGCGTTTCACTTATCGGACATTTTATGGGGAAATAATGTCCGATAAGATTAGTTATCGGACATTCTGTGGGAGAAGGTTATAGTAATCGCTATTAGAATAAGTCCTCTCTAACAAGAACCATGATTTTGCCGAAACTCAATGCGACATCAACTCTTTCCGCTTCAACCATTCGCTAATTCACTCATTAACGAGGGCAATCGCATGTGAGTTTTTAGAATAGTGTAGCCAGAACCGTAGTTAAGTAGTTGGTGTCCCATGCGGCTTTCAAGCGTTTGGTGGCAACCCCCACCTTAGCAGATGGTTCACCCTTGAGCAGGTTCAGTGCAATGCGTCGGAGTATGGCGAAGTTTTGACTCCCATTATTTTTACGAATGCGACACCCATCTTCATCAAAGGCAACATCTAATACCCAATGACAACAGTTTTCAATAGACCAATGGGTTCGGATAGCCGCAAGCAGTTGGTCAGCATCGCCCGGTAACGACGAGATATAGTACCGTGATTTCACCGTTGTCTGTCCATTATGTTCCCGTTGGGCAGTGACCTTAACCACTGAGTTGAGATTGGCAAAGGTTTCACTGCTTCTCAACGGTGCAATCAAAGCAGGGTCCGCAACGCTGATAGCGGTTCGGGTCTCAATCCGACCATGGTCGCCATCAACAGTCTGAGCGGTGTCGGTCTGCACATCGGGTAACCGATTATCGGCAATGCCATCAAACAACAGTTTGACATCTTCGTACAGTTGCCCTTGATTGGCTTTCAATGCCAGCACATAATCCGCATCGGCATCGACAATCTGTTGAGCAATCTGTGGGTGGCACCCCATCGCATCGGTGGTCACAATACAGCCGGAAATGGCTAACAGTTCAAGCAGTTGTGGAATGGCGGGTATTTCATTGGACGACTCAGCCACCTTGAGTTGTCCCAATGTCACCGATTGCGATGATGCCCACGCACTGACCAAGCGAATCGCACTTGGGTCGGTCGAGGTATCATAAGACCGACGCAGGTGCTTACCATCAACAGCAACCACTTGACCGTCTGTCACTTGGATAACCTGTTTTATCCAAGTGATGAAACAGTGTTCAAACTGAACCGAGTCAAGTAAACCAAAGACGCGGCTAAAGGTATCGTGCGACGGGATACCATTAGCTAATTTCAACAAACCAGACAACCACTTGGATTTGGCATGTCCAAATGATTCAACAGCCACCCAGCTATCGGCACCACAGATAACCGCACAGATGGCTATCACAACCATATCCAGCAGTTTATGACGTATCCGACTCGTGTCTGTTCGGGGGTCGGGTAATTCGGAAAAATGGACTTCGATTGAGGTAATGGGTTTATCAGGCATTTCAGCAACTCCTTTGCTTTGGAGATACCTTATACATTACCTCAATTTACCACACTGTCAACCTTTATTTTTTATATGCGATTGCCCTACTCATTAACTGTTTGGGCTTGACATCAAATTCGATGAATGCTATCATCCAAATATTAATCTCCGTTGATATGTATAGCAGCCAGAACTACTTGACCGGCAAGCAGATGTCAGCGGGAATAGTGGTCATCATATAAAAGGCTTAAACTCACGAATCATGTTGCACCTATTATGCAGATTATTCTTGGACTAGACATTGGTGACGCGCGAACAGGCGTCGCAATCAGCGATGAATTAGGCATCGCCGCCCACCCTTTGTGCACAATTCAGCGCAAAAGCCGAAAAGTATTACTGGCAGAGCTGCAAGAATTGATTGCTGTCCACAAAGTTGAACGGATTGTCATTGGATTGCCCCTTCAACTTGATGGCGAGACAGGAGCACAAGCGCGAAAGGTTAAACGATTTGCAGAAAAGCTCGAGCAACATGTTAATCTGCCCATTATCTTTTGGGATGAGAGTTTTACTACTTTCGAAGCAACGCAGATCTTGCAAGGAACTAAAAAACGTCGCAAGAAACGGAAGCAGGTGATCGATCAGGTAGCTGCTGTGCTAATTCTTGAGGGGTATCTAGAGGAATTACGCAGTGCACGCGGAAAAGGTCAAGTCGATGAATATGAATGCTGTCATCAATAGGTTGTGTCACATAGGCTTCAGGTCGTACACCGATTTTGCAGTTACCTGAATTTTTATCAGAACAAACCCCAATGAAATCGCTAGATATTCGGAAAAACGTAGGGTGGTATAGTTCCATCATCCTCTTTAGCATATCGACTCTTAGTAGCCTCGCAATCCTTATCACTATACACTACATGACACTATATCTATCTCCTGTGGATGCAAATGCACAACCGACTCAGTTGAAAATTGCCCCCGGTATGAGTTCAATGGCAATAGCAAATCAGCTTGCTGATAAGAATTTGATTCACAGTCCATGGGCTTTCCTGTTTGCCACTCATCTCAGTGGAGCAAATCATCATTTACAGGTAGGGAGTTATCGCGTCAGTGGTGCAATGAGTGTACTGCAAATTATCGACCATATCAAAACCGGAAAGGTAATCACACATCAACTCGTCGTGCCTGAAGGTTTAACAGTTGCACAGATCGGAAAACTTTGGGAAAAGGGCGGATTTGGAACTGCCGCAGCGTTCAACCAAGCCGCGAGCGATGCTAAGTGGCAACTCAACTTTAAAATTGAAGCGAAGAAGCTAGAAGGTTATCTATTCCCAAACACATACCAATTGCCTGATGGAGCACTGCCCCAGGTGCTTATCCAAACGATGCTTGATGAATTTCAGCAGCGATGGACAGCAGAGTTGAGTGAAGAAGCCAAGTCACTTGGATTTACTAGGCATGAGATAGTCACCCTTGCCTCCATTATTGAAGCAGAAGCAAGAGTACCTGATGAACGTCCCTTAATCTCAGCTGTTTTTCACAACCGTCTGCGTCGCGGCTGGAAGCTCCAAGCAGATCCAACCGCGCTTTACGGGCTGGGCAATCCCGATCGACCACCAAGAGCAGCAGACCTCAGAGTCGATTCACCCTATAACACTTATCTTTATAAGGGGTTACCACCAGGACCGATCTGTAATCCGGGTATGGCTGCAATCTTGGCTGCACTACGCCCAGCTTCAGCGCCCTACGTGTATTTCGTCGCAATTGGTGGTGGCAAACACCATTTTTCAAAAACATTAAGAGAACACCAAAATATGATTAACAAAATAAAGCGGAATCGCAGGTTGATTGCTGATTGAAAAAGGTCTGAAGTTAAAGATAATGCGCTTGCAACTCTAAATTAGCTCTCACCTAGAAACACACAAACCCTTCAATTAACAATCATTAATCTCCAACCAAACGAAAGGGTATATACTTTTTGGCCTCACAACAAACTATTCAAAATGAGGTAACCATCTCCGGGACCGGTTTAATGCTTGGCGAACCAGTCAACCTCGCATTCAAGCCAGCACCAGCAAATCATGGTATTGTGTTTCGCCGGATAGATCTCTCCGGTGAGCCGATAGTCCAAGTTTGTCCCGATAACTATCAAGAGGTCATTCCTCGTTGTACAAGCCTTGGCGCCGGAAATGCTACGGTTAATAGCGTAGAACATCTGTTGTCCGCATTCGCCGGTATGGGAATTGATAACGTGTGCGTCGATATTGATGGACCGGAGTGCCCAGCGTTAGATGGCAGTGCATTACCGTATGTTCAAATCCTTCAGCAGGCAAAAATAGTTAAACAAGATGTTCCACGTGACCCCATCGCACTGACAGAACCCTTCGCCGTTTGTGACGAGGACAAACAGCTCATCCTACTCCCCGCGGACTCCTTTCAAATATCCTTTGTGTATGATCATCCCAAGCTCCCCGCTCAAGTGGTAACCCTCACTATAGATCCGGAAACTTACGTGAATGAAATCGCTCCTGCACGTAGTTTTTGCTTTGCTGACGAAATCGAGTTACTCAGAGGGCAAGGTATCGGTAAAGGGGCGAGTTATGATAATGTTCTTGTCATCGAGGAGGACGGAAGCACCAGCAGCGATTTACGGTTCACAGATGAATTTGTCCGGCATAAAATGCTGGATTTGATTGGCGATCTCTACTTAGTCGGGAGACTCCCCCAAGCCCAAGTCGTCGCGCTGAAATCGGGACATACGCTTCATGCACAACTTATCCTATCAATGGCAGAAAAAAGACTGATACAACAGCAAGAGCCCATTGAAATCATGGATATTTTGGAAGTATTACCACACCGATATCCGATGTGTATGCTAGATCGGATTGTTGAAGTGGAACTTGGTAAACGGGCAGTCGGTATCAAGAATCTTAGTTTCAATGAGCCGTTTTTTCAGGGGCATTTTCCAGAACAACCCGTCATGCCCGGCGTCCTACAAATGGAGGCGTTGGCACAGCTTGGGGCATGGTTGCTGTTAAAGGAACTCGGCGCTGAAGGACAAGTCGGATATTTTGTGTCAATTAAAGAAGCCAAGTTTAGGCGACCGGTTGTGCCAGGCGATCAACTCCGGTTAGAAATCGAAGTTCTTCGGAGACGCCGGACTTGGGCGTGGCTCGGTGGTAAAGCGTATGTCGGAGATCAACTGGCAGCGGAAGGAGAGTTATCAATTGCACTAGGTTAGGAATCAGCGATCTGAAGAAATGACCGATTGGTTTATTCACCTAGGTTGGACCTATCCAGATGCAGTATTTCCTAATCGAAATTTTGGGTAATTCTTTAATAACTAAGAACTGCTTCTGCAAGAGCTCGACGTGGGAATCGCTCTATCTAGAAAACAAGCAATGGGCTGTAGGTGCCTCACACTAGTTTACAGAGCTACTCAATAAAAAAAGGGAGAGCAGCGGTGATGAAGATTCATGAAACTGCCATCATCCACCCAAAAGCCGAATTAGACGAGAACGTTGAAGTTGGCCCCTTCTCGATTATCAGCGAGGATGTACAGATCGGTCGTGGGACAGTGATTGGACCACATGTGCAGATTGACCGGTGGACAACCATCGGCGAAGGTTGTCAAATCTTTTTCGGATGTACACTTGGTAATCCTTCGAAGGACCTCAAGTATGGTGGTTGGCGAAGCTATACCCGAATTGGCAATCGAAATGTCCTGCGAGAGTACGTCTCTATCTCTAGAGCCACAGAGGAAGATAGTGCAACAATCATTGGTAATAATAATTTGCTCATGAATTGGGTCAACATTGCTCACGATACGGTTGTCGGGAGTCGAATTATTATGGCAAATTTTGCGACAATCGCCGGACATGTTCTCATTGAGGATGATACGCGGATTGGCGCCCACGCCGCGATTCACCAGTTCGTCCGAGTCGGGAAAATGGCAATGGTTGGAGCGTGCTCAAAATTCGTGCAGGATGTGCCGCCATTTACTGTCGCTGATGGGCATCCTGCCCGTGTACGCAGCCTAAACATCATTGGACTGGGCACCTCACAAATTCACCCAATGGCATCACTCTCTCCTGAAACCATTAGCCGACTCAAAAATGTCTACCGCACGCTGTTCCGCAGCAAAGCCAACCTCACACAGGCAATCGCACAGGTAAGAAGCGAAGGCGAACCGGACCCAGAGGTGGAATATCTGCTGAATTTTATTGAGAACTCCAATCGGGGAATCGGTGTTTAGCCAAAACAGATGCAAAGGTACAGCCTTGGAAAAACTTGGGGTCATTGCTGGAGCTGGTGATCTGCCACTATTGCTCACAAAAGCAGCGCTAGAACAAGGCTGGATGCCGATCGCTATTCAGATTACTCAACTCCCTTCCGAACAGCTTGAAAGCGTTGCTTCAGAAACATATTCGTTTGGAATTGGACAGGTCCAGAAGATAACAAGAACGCTGCTCGATTCGGGTGTGCGAGAACTAGCAATTATCGGCAAAATTGATACAAGTATCCTGTTCCGTCCATTTCTGGTAGATCCCACAGCGGTGAAGATTCTAGCCAGGAATCGTAACAAAGGCACTCACGCTATCGTTGCTGCAGTGATTGAACACTTTGAATCAAAGGGAATCACTGTAATTGAGCAGCACCGTTTCCTGAAAGAGCTAATACCGGAGGCAGGCGTGTTGACAAAAAGGCAGCCGACCCAATCCCAGTGGGCGGATGTGCGGTACGGGATGCAGCTTGCGCGTCAGGTCGCCGACGTGGGAATCGGTCAGACCGTTGTTGTAAAAAATATGACAGCGGTCGCGATTGAAGCCATTGAAGGGACGGATGAAGCGATAAAGCGGGGTGGGACACTTGCCGGTAAAGGGATTGTTGTTGCCAAAGCTGCAGCGACAAATCACGATTTTCGCGTCGATGTGCCAACAGTCGGGGATCAAACGCTAAAAATCCTCCATGCAGTTGGCGGTAGCGTACTCGCCGTTGAAGCGGGGCGGACCTTTGTTATGAATCAACGCGCACTTTGCGAAGCAGCAGATCAGTGGAAAATTCCCATTGTGGCCGTGGCTTAACTATCAGCCTTACCAGATGAAATCAGATACAGCAATCGCCTGTGGCGGACACCCCGTTAGCTACGGGCTTTTTTGTTGTCCTATTCATCACACTCTCATAATGGTTGTGTTGGTTAGATAAGGGGAATCAAACCGGGTAAGTTCACCCGCACTCAAGCCGGGCACAGGAAATAGGCGGACAGAAAGAGGTTTACCCCATCGAACTGAGAGGGAAGCTACATCGGTAAGGATGGCGCAAATTTGAGTAGTGGAAGTATCGCCGGGAATCGGGATGGTGTCCAGCCCGGTGCCACAGACAGCGGAGTAGAGCAGCAAGCTATCTAGGTTAAAACAGCCCTCACGGCTACGATTTCCTAGCACTTCATCCTCAAGGACCGGGAACATCAAACCCGAATATCCACATCGTGGCAAATTTAGGAAATCGAGGGTTCGTGTGATTGCCCTTGCGACAGTGAGTGTTCCCCTTTCGCCAAATCTGCCGGAAAGTTGTGTCTCAATCGCCTCAGCAATGCTTTCAGTTCCCATCGGAGCTGGTGAGACGTCCAACCCTAGAAAACGAATCCCTGCTTCCGTCGCAATTTCTGCAGCGAGCGCTACTATCTGCTTCCCTTCGTGCTCCATTAGGTCTTTTAATCGTCTCGACGCAATCTCTATATTTGGTGCATCAACAAATGCTTCATGCACGAGATCTGCAGCCTGCCAACCGATTCCAAAGTTGAATCCTTCATCCTGCCAATACGCAGCGGGGAAAAATGGGGTGTTGGGCGGGCAATTCATTATTGCCGCAAAACGTAGGTTGCCGAGACCATGATCGGTTTGGCGGGCAATCTGTTGCATTGCGGTCGCGGTTTCTTCGGCTGCCTCCCACTCAATCTGTTGGTCAGGGGACGTCAACGTGGCTGACGCGAAAAGGGTGCGACTCTGAGAAATAGCATCTGGGACGAGCATGAGCTGGGGGGACGTTTGCGGGAGATCGGGAAAGATTGTTCCTAGACTGAAAAATTCCCCCTCTAATTCAACGACACGACGATCTAATTCAAGAACCTGATCTATACTAGAAATTTCGCTCCACGCCTGGCTGCTCACCCGTGAGGTTTGAACCTCGTATCCATTTGCTTCAAAACGGGCATGGCAGCGACGATTGATATCTATCGCGAATCGCAACTGCTCATGTGAAAAGGCGTCCGGTATTCCCACGGTTACAGTTCGAATTTTCATAATTCACCGTAAACGCCGATTCTCCGGTAGCGCTCGCATCGCTGTTCAACCAAGACAGCTGGATCGATTTCCATCAATTCCTTGAGATGCTTCCGGATTGCGGTCTTAACACGTCTGGCAGCTAGTATGGTGTCGCGGTGGGCTCCGCCAAGGGGTTCACGGATAACCTCGTCAATGACACCGAATTTCCACAGATCTGCGGCTGTCGGTTTATATCCTTCTGTGGCTTCCGGTGCGCGCTCACCTTGATCTTTCCATACTATACTACTGCACACTTCGGGCGCAGCGACACAATAAATCGCATACTCCATCATCAGAACGCGATCTCCAACGGCGATGGCTAACGCGCCCCCGCTTCCACCCTCACCAATCACAACAACAATAATCGGAACACGCAATGTGGACATCTGAGCAAGATTTTCCGCGATCGCTATTGATTGCCCTCGTTCCTCCGATTCCGCATCGTAATGTGCACCGCGCGTGTCAACAAAGCAGATCAGAGGGCGATCGAACTTTTCCGCCAGCAGCATCAACCGTCGTGCCTTACGATATCCTTCGGGACGGGTATACCCAAAGTTCATCTCTTGGCGTTCCTTGATGTTCGTCCCTTTCTGTTGGGCGAGATAAACAACTGGCTGACCGTCAAACCAAGCGAATCCACCAATCAAAGCCCGGTCATCAGCATACAGTTTGTCACCGTGCAACTCAATTTCATCTTCAAGGATTGCATCAATATAGACGGATGCCTGTGGGCGCTCTGCGTGTCGTGATAGCCACACTTTATCCCAGCGCGTCACCTTCTTGAACGCTTGCCTTGTGAGTTCTTTTGTGTTCTCATCAAGAGCGGCAATCGCTTTTGTGAGATCCAGATCAGGATTTACTTCAGCAAATGCCTTCAGTTGTGCAGCATATTGATTTAGTTCAAGTAGTGGTTGTTCAAAATCTAAGAGTCTTTGCATAATTTCGATTTCTTCGTTGATAGATTGGTTATTTATAGTACCTCAAAAAATGGCTCCATTTGTCACGATAAGTACAGTTGTGTTACAGTGTTAATCTTCCCCAACTTCTTCTCGCTCAAACAATGCTTCAACAAAATCGCGTCCCACAAAATCGCGGAGATCATCCAGTTTTTCACCAATTCCAATGAATCTGACCGGGGCACCAATTTCCTTCTTCACAGCGATAACAATCCCACCCTTCGCCGTGCCGTCTAGCTTCGTCACAGCGACACCAGTGATTGGAACGGCTTCGTTGAAAACCTTGGCTTGCATAATCGCATTCTGTCCGGCTGTTCCATCGAGGACAAGCAGCACTTCATGTGGTGCCTCCGGGATTGCACGCTGCATCACCCTTCCAATCTTTGACAGTTCATCCATCAACGGCTTCTTTGTATGAAGTCTACCGGCTGTGTCAATGATAAGGACATCAACCTGACGGGATCTTGCTGCCTCTATCGCATCGAAGACAACGGATGCTGGGTCTGCCCCTTCGCCGCCGCGGATTAGCTCTACGCCGGCGCGGTCACACCAGATAGCCAACTGATCCACCGCTGCTGCCCGAAAAGTATCTCCCGCAGCAACAAACACCCGCTTTCCTTCAGATCTGAAGCGATGCGCTAGTTTACCGATGGTTGTTGTTTTACCAGCACCATTGATACCAAGCACCAAAATCGTATGCGGTTGACCTCCATCAACGTTGATGCGAGCATCTTTTCCAAGCACATTCAGCATTTCCTGTTTGAGGATCTCTCCTAATTCCGAAGCATCTTTGAGCCCTTTCGCCCTGACAACTTCGCGCACATTGTCCATCAGTTCCAACGTAGTGTTGACACCAACATCGGCTTGGATTAAGATCTCCTCAATCTCCTCTATCAATTCCTCATCAATTGTTCTGCCAACGCGCAGTAATCCGGAAATCTGTCCTATAATATTATTTCGGGTCTTAGCCAATCCCGCTTTGAGGCGGCTGAACCAACCACGTTGTTCCTCCAATGCAGCTTCAGGCTCCAACGACTCAGTAGCAGATTCCTCAACTTCAGACTGTTGTTCTTCCAACAGATTTTCTGTTTTTCGATTAAATAAATTTCTGAGCATTTATTCCCTCATTACCAATATATTCTGAACTGTTATAAGAGGTCTTCTTACATTTTATTCCTCTGATATATTATACATCAACATTGTCGAGAAAACGAAACAAAAATTTGACATCCCCCTACACACGTCATATAATACCCATTCTAAATTGGAGAGTGTAAACTTGTAGATACCTTTACGGTATAATTCTACTAACAGAAAGAAGGAGGGCAAATTAGATCCAGTTGGGATCTGCTTTGACAGACCTCTGGAGATGTTCTCGCTATCAGAGGATAGCTTTATCTATCTTTACGCGAATACTCTCCTAAATTGAAACCACAATCAGATCACAAGGGGCAACAAAGCTATGGCGGTTCATCTGATTTTTTCATTTGACAGCGAGGACTATGAGACGCCCGCCGCCGATGATGCAGAGAAGTGGTGGGCGGAGACGATGACTAAGCACGGCATCACCGCGTGCATCTGCGTCGTTGGGGAACTGGCGCGGACACTATGTCAGCACGGGCGCAAAGATGTAATTGACGCCATGGCACGTCACGAAATCGCGTTCCACTCGGACATGCACTCCGCCCATCCGACCTGGGCGGAATACTTGGACGAGACCGGCTGGGAGGAAGTGGTCGAGCGAGTGATTCGCGAGGAGTCCAAAGGCATTGCGGACGTCCGTGAAGTATTTGGGCAGCATCCTTCGGCGTGGTGCAAGCCCGGCGCGAGTTGGGGACCACAGGTCGCCCACTCCATGACCCAAATGTCAGTCCCCGTCTTCTGCGATTCGCCCTTCGAGGCAGGTCTTGGAGAACCTCTCTGGTATGATAACTCTTTGTTCCTCATGTATCATACATCCTTCGATCGCTACTTCGACGTCCCCCATCGTAAACGATTGCGGGTAATGCAGAAGGACTTTGCAGCACTGTGCGATGCGCACGATGGGCGATACCTCGTGATGTATACCCACCCATGTCGTCTGTTTACGGCACAGTTCACTGACACCTTCCGCCATGGCAAAAATCCACCGAGAGATCAATGGTCTCCCGCACCACTGCGCCCACAGGGGAAAATCGCCGAATTACAAAGGGACTTTGATGCCTTCCTCAAGTGGGTCGTCGCGCTGCCCAACGTGGAGTTGACGACCTACCGACAGCTTTACGCCGCATACTGTCCACCGGCTATCCCGTGGCTGAACTCCGATGAAGTGCTAGAACTGGCATCACTTGCTTCGGAACACAACTACCAATGTATCAACGGATACTATCTTTCGCCGGCCGAACAGTTCAGCGTTCTGGTCCGCGCAGCCGCTGTATTAGGAGAACAGAGACATCTGCCAGACGCGATTTTTGTGCGACGGCTTCTGGGTCCGATTAACGTTCCGCCGATGCACTGCCCGTCCGCTGATCTGCCAGTGGATGAGTTTTTCGACGCAGCTCGCGACGTAGATGCCTTCTGCACAGAAACTGGGAGAGTCCCTGCCAGCATCCGCCAGGGTGGAAACGAAATTGGTCCCAATGCATTCATGCAAGCCGCTGCCTATGTGTTGACCGAGTGGCACTCGAAAGCACAAATCCCTCAGTCTGTGAGCCTGCGCTCGGTTTCCGAATACCCCGCTATTACAAGGCGTAAGGACTTTCGAAAATTGAAGTTCACGGACGGATGGACAATTTTTCCGCCGGATTTTGAGGGAAACGATGTGCTAGAGATGATTCGGCTGCAAGCATGGACCGCAAAGCCGGCGACACCGGGAGGGATGATTCAGTAAGAGGCCGAGTTCTTCTGAAAAACTTGGTTTCTTGTGGTGGACAACATCCTAAGAGGTTTCGCCAGCTAATCTATGCTATAATTCGTTGGTAACCAACCAAGACTCGTGGCCAGGGTGTCAATGAGGTGGTAATAAAAAAAGGCGACGATAACTTTGACAGACACGGAATACAGGCAGGTCCAGTAGCTGATCGGTAACACGCTTGACTATGCAGACCTGCCGGAGTCAGGCATCAACAGTGACACTGCGCAGAGTGCTGCCGAAGGGAGCCGGATATGGACAGGATCAAAGTTGGTATTATCGGTTGCGGACGAATCTTCCGTCGGAATCATGCCCCTTATTATGAAGAACCGACAGGTCGAGCAGAAATTGTCGCTGTTGCCGATCTGAACGAAGCCTCCGCCGCCGAGCAGGCAGAGCGATTCAATGCAAATGCCTACACTGATTATCGACACTTGCTCGATCGCCAAGACATTGATGCGGTTGACGTGGCATGTCATCCCGCCCCTCATCGAAATATCGCCCTTGCGGCAGCGGGAGCACGAAAGCACATTCTTATGGAAAAGCCGATGTGCCTAAACGTTGCTGAAGCGGATGAAATGATCGAGGCCGCCGAGGACACAGGTGTGTTGCTTCAGGTCGCCTATACGATGCGCTTCGATCCAGGATACATGAAACTGAAGCAACTCCTTGACCATGGCACATTGGGTACATTGCAGATGGCGTATTCCAACCAGATTGGCTACCTCCGTCCGCGAAAATCACTGGCGTGGTTGCCAATTCGAGAAGAATCGGGTGGTATGCTTGTCGAGCAAGCCATTCACAACTTGGATATTTGGCTCTGGCTCTACGGCCCTGCCTCAACGGTTTATGGTTATACGAGCCACGTACCGCTTGACGATGCCTATCCTGAACCTGATAAAGCGGTGGAGAATAACGCCGTTTTGACTATCCACTTCAAAAAGGGAGGGGTTGGCACGATGATAAAGAGTTGGGTCGCAGAGGTCGGAAACAGCGGAGATGGAATGGTTGGATCGAAGGGGTCTGCCATCATGTTGCGTCAGGGACTACGCTGGAAAACGCACAGCATGGTGGAAGCCCAAGAGTACGTCGCCGATGTTCCAAACGATGAAACCTACCGCACTTTGCCGCCTGACCAGCGCCAGCAGCGATATTGGGATGCCGCTACTAAGGGGGCATCGATTGACCATTGGTTGAAATGTATTGCCGGCGAAGAAACGCCCACGACCGGCGGGCGTATCGGACGGGAAGGAATCGAGTTGACGGAAGCCGTTTATCGATCATCGGCGATAGGGGCACCGATATCCCTTCCGCTCTAGTTGATGCAACCCCCGATAGATTAGGAGCTTGCTTCGCTAGAGACTTGCGAATGATTCAAACCCTCGCAAGATTTAAACATTCTGTGGAGGAGTTCATGGAAGCAACACAGGTTTTTTTAGCGTTCGATCTCGGAGCAGAAAGCGGACGTGGCGTGTTAGGGCATTTCGATGGCGAGCAGTTTAAGCTCAAGGAGCTCCATCGATTCCCAAATGGGGGTGTTCATGTATTAAATAGTCTACATTGGGATGTTTTGCGGCTCTGGAACGAGATGAAGGCTGCACTTTCAATGTGTGCACAAAAAAACATACGCCTCAGCGGAATTGGACTTGACACATGGGGCGTCGATTTCGCGTTGCTCGGTAGAGACGATGGGTTGCTCGGATTTCCGTACCACTATCGCGATTCACGCACCGATGGCATGTTAGAGGAAGCTTTTCGTCGCCTCGCTCAAGCTGCACTCTTTGAGCGAAGTGGCTGCCAGTTCCTTCAGATTAACACACTCTATCAGCTGTTATCAATGGTTCTGCACAGCTCTCCACTGCTTGAGGTTGCGGAGACCTTCCTGATGATTCCGGATCTCTTCAACTTCTGGTTGACGGGGCAGAAAGTGTGTGAGTTTACCAACGCAACGACGACGCAATTTTACGATCCGCGACGGAAGGACTGGTCGAAAGAGATCTGCGATGCACTCGGTTTGCCGTCTGAAATCCTGCCAGAGATTGTGCAACCGGGGACGCAGCTGGGGACGCTGCTACCCTCTGTTGCAGCGGAAACCGGGCTGCTTGAAATTCCTGTCATCGCTCCAGCTTGCCACGACACCGGTTCAGCAGTCGCTGCAGTACCGACACAAAGCGAAGATTGGGCGTATATTAGCTCCGGCACATGGTCGCTGATGGGGATTGAAATCCCTGAACCGATTATCACCAACCAGGCACTTGCGCTCAATTTTACGAATGAAGGTGGCGTGGAGAACACATTCCGGTTCCTCAAAAATATTATGGGGCTCTGGCTTGTGCAGGAGTGCCGGCGAACATGGGCGCAAGCAGGTGATGAGATGTCCTATGCTCAGATGTCGCGACTTGCCGAGAATGCAAAACCTTTCACAGCGTTAATCGATCCGGATGACGATATCTTTTTACCCCCCGGCGATATGCCTTCGCGTATTGTCGACTACTGCAAACGCACAGGACAACCCCCACCGTCAGATGTGGGGGCGATTCTCCGGTGTGCGTTGGAAAGTCTCGCGCTCAAATACCGGTGGGTTCTGGAAAAATTGGAAGCTGTCCGCGGACGAGAAATCGACGTTATCCATATTGTCGGTGGAGGAGCACAGAACGGAACCCTCTGTCGGTTTACCGCAGATGCGACCGGAACAACGGTTATTGCAGGGCCCATTGAGGCAACAGCAGTCGGAAATATCGCCGTTCAAGCAATTGCATCTGGCTTAATCGGATCCATTTCTGAGGCGCGGGAGGTTATTCGCCGGTCTTTCAACGTCATCACTTACGAGCCACAGAACCCAGCAGGGTGGGATGAACCCTATGGACGATTTCTGAAGATAACAGGGCTGCCATCGTAATAATATCGCCACAACTTGACTGAACAAAAGGAGAAATATTTCATGCTGACCGAAGAAGAAAAATGGCGGTTCGACCTGCACGGCTATCTGGTACTCAAGGGTGCCGTCCCACAGGCAGATGTAAAACGAATGGTTGAATTGTGCGACACCTGGCATGCTCTTGATGACAGCGAACTGCCGCCACCACTGAAAAGCTATCGTGATGTGAACACCAAGCCAACTACACCTCGCTCGATTAATAACGTCCCGTATGCGGACGAGGTTTTTCAACGGCTTGTTCTCAATCCGGAAATCATGCGAGTCGTGCTTGCGCTGACGGGAAATTCGCCTCAGTTGCTCTCAGTCGCACTCACTCGAAACACCAAGGAATCTGACGATCTTCATTTTCACGGTGGCTTCTCCGGCGGACTCCGCAATCCGGCGAACGATTATCAGGCAGCCAATGGAGAGGTCTTTGCCACCTTTCTTAACGCAGGGGTTTCACTCGTGGATGTGCCAGCTGGCACAGGATTCGTGTGCATCCCCGGCAGCCACAAGTCGAACTTTCCTAAGCCGGATCAGGTGAACATCTACGATGGTCCGCCGACGGTTGCAAACGTCAACGCGAAGGCAGGAGATGTGGTTCTGTTCACGGAAGCGCTCTGCCATGGTGCACGGCGATGGACACTCGACGAACCACGTCGCACCGTCTTTGTCCGTTACGGCACCTCCTACGCCTCTTGGTCGCCCGGATATGGTCCTATTGAAGAACATCGGGACATGCTGTCAGAGGACGTTTATGAACTACTTCAAATGGCAGGTTTCCAGCATCGAAAGCGAGTGGTGAGTCGATTGCTTGCAGACTTGAGTGAGCAATAGCTTGGTTGCTCTAATTGTCGGATGTAGGGTGGAACAATGTCCCCCCAAATGCTACTCCAGCAGATTAAAAATCGTTATCCGGTTGCAGAAAAGACCATCCCCCTAATCACCAACCAAATCCGCATGGCAATAGTTGATGATCCGGACCGGTTGCTTGATACCTTGAGCAAGGAGGATCAGGAGGGGATACTTCATCTTCCCTATTGGACTTACCTGTGGCCCTCTGCAATCGGTCTGGCAAGACATCTTGATTGGAATCATCAATTTGCGGGGCAGCGGGTTTTAGAAATCGGTTGTGGGTTTGGACTCGCCGGGATTGTGGCGTCTCAAAAGGGCGGCATCGTTCTGTTCACAGATTATGAGCAGGACACACTCGCCTTTGCTCGATATAATGCTTTGCAAAACAGGTGTGCTGACCGAGCATCCTTTGTGCAAATGGACTGGAACATCCCCTGCTTGAAAGGCAATTTTTCACACATCCTCGCCTCAGATGTTATTTATGAACAGGCACATTGGGACCCTATTCTCACGCTGATCCAAACGCATTTATCCTTTGATGGTGAAGCTATCTTTTCCGAACCTAATCGCACCAGCGCATCTGGCTTCCTTGAACACATTGGTCGTTATGGGTTTAGATGCACGAAACAGACGGATGACGTTGTTGGTCTGGACGGGGTAGTCTTCAAAATCCACATCTATCGTGTCAAGCGTGCCCAATAGGGGAGCGCCCTACCCAAATAGGTTCAGAAAGTGATTAGTGTGCCAATGCCTATACTCACTCTGCCACTTCGTAACGCACATCAATATTAACCCGATCCTCTAGCGCTTCCGTGAGCATCGTAATCAATTCCTCATCGCAGCCATTCTCTGCCAAAAAACTCAGCGAGTCTGAATCAATGTAATAATCCTGATCCTCGACACCTTCCTCCTCTAAGTTATCGATGAGAAATTGCACCTGGTCTTCGGTAATAATTCCAATTTCATCGTTGTGTTCGATGTCCATCAATCGATACAGTTGGTCCATAATAATCTCCGAAAGTTTAATTGGGATACGCAGCAAAATGTGCGCCCGGAGTCCCATGCTGATAATTCCCATCACAGGCATTGAGCAGCCATGTCTTCAGTCTGGCAACGATTTCTGGATGCGTTGCAGCAACATCGTTTTCTTCGCGATAATCCTGATTCAGGTCGTATAGCTGAAAAGAGTCCTCGCTGTTGAGATATCGTAACTTCCAATTATCCGCTGTTACCAAAGCAGGACCCAGCCAAGAGGCATATACAATGAACGGATGGGTTTGTTGCTCTTCATGTCTCCTCAATAATGTCGGCAAGAACGAAAGCCCATCTCTGTCTTGAGGCAAATTTGCACCGATGAGTTCAGCGAGTGTCGGCATGAAATCGTAGTTTGTGAGAATATGGTTTGATAGACTGCCGGGAGTAATCTCGCCGGCCCAACGGACAAGGTAGGGAATTCGAGTCCCACCCTCCCAACTGGACCACTTCAAGCCGGCCATACCGTCGTTCCCGTTGAACACATCTCCGCCCGTCTCGGAGTAGAATTTCGTTCTAATGTTATCGAACGCCTCGCCGTTCAGATTCCCTGTCCGTCCGGAAGTTCGGCCTTCTTGAGTCGCATACACCTCATGGCCATTATCTGAGCAGAACACAATCATCGTCCGATCGTCAATTCCTAGCCGTTCAAGCTCATCCAAGATGATTCCAACGGTCTCATCAAGTTTGAGGATCATCGAAGCGTATTCCTTCTCGTATTCGGTAAGGTTTGGATTCTGCTTTACGGCTGGATGGATCTCAGGGATAGCGATGGGACCGTGCGGTAACTGAGATGGATGATAAAGGAAGAAAGGCTGGTCCTTGTGCTTACGAAGGAAGGTGATAATTTTGTCGTTGAAAACGTCTTGAGAATACACCGCCTTCCCCTTCCGGTTCGAGCGAATCGCTGCATTCTCAGGTGATTCTCCGTCCTGATGCACCCCGCAATCAGCCCGCGTATTGCCGCGGATGTAGGCTAGCTCGCCGTTTTCAAAGAGAAACGGAGGATAAAAACCGTGGCAACGCGCATGGTCATACCAACCGTAATGATAATCCCAGCCGTGACGACGGATTCGGTCGCCTGTTGTGTCGAAACCCCACTCCAGCTTGCCAATCTGCCCCGTCACATAGCCTGCCTCTTGGGCAATCTGAGCGAGAAATACCTCATCGGGCCTTGCTCGGAGACCGGTTGTATGGATAAGCTCCGTAATTTGCTCCAGCGTCATCTCACCCGTGCTGAGTCTGTTATAGATACCGCCTTGGGTATACGTCCAGGTGCCCCGGTGGCAATCGTGGCGTCCCGTCATCATACTAGCACGGGACGGCGCACAGAACGCACAACCGTAGGCTTGCCTAAATTGTATGCCCTCGTTGGCGATACGGTCAATATTCGGTGTCTCGAAGTGCTGCTGCCCGTAGCAACTGAGCATCCCGCGTCCAAGGTCATCGCCGTAAATAAAAATGACATTTGGCTTATCCACCATATCCGGCGTCTCCTTCCGATTAACCTTTGGTAGGAGTTAGTGAGGCTGCTGTGTCTACATCGTTGAAGGAGTCATAGGTTCCTCCATGAACCAATGACTCCCCATTAGGTTGACTTACGTATTGCTTAACACGTTTTGCGATTCACGTCTCACTGACTATGTCCAACGAGTTTCCATCTTAGTGCGAGGGTCTTCGCCACCGCCAATCTCCTCATGACGGAACAGTTGTTTTGCACGATCTGAAAGTGAATCATAGATGTCCTGTCGAATCCCAATCTGTGGGTACATCGTCTTGAACCATGAGCGTGCATACATCAGTGCGATGTTCGGACGCGGTTCGTCAGAGACGTTGGGCGTACCACGATGCCACATCCGCGCGTCCCGAACGAGCAGAGAGCCCGCCGGCATGAGGACCTGCTCGGAGTGCATAATTTTCGATAGGCTTTCGACATCAATTCCGCTCGGCATCAGATGTGTGCCGCCGGGCCAGATTTCCATCGCACCATTTTCCTTGCGAAATTCGACCAATGGAATATCCAAAACAATGCAATAAACGGGTGATGGCGCATCTACCTCTGGAAAGAGTTGATGTATATCAGAATGAGTCGGTTGATAGTCGGATCCCGGAAGCGGCGTGTTATTTCCCAAATAATGACAGATACAGTTTTCCCCTAATAACTGGTCAATCACCGACAAAACAGTTGGATGACTTATCACATCAGGATGATTAAACGGCGCTCGGAACGGGAGGTGCATCTGCCACCGCTTTGCCCCGCGATTGGGTGCATTTTTGGCCATATTCTCATTTAATAGATCCATATAATGCGCACGAAGTTCATCAACCAGATCTTGGGAAAGGACTGACTCGAAAACAACGTAACCGTTCATCTTAATCTGCTGAATCGCAGCATCAAGTGTCTTCGGATTCATTGCCCTTGTTTCGCGTTCCTCACTGCTTAGTTTCATCGAATCTCCTCTATCATACCCGTAGGTCGGGGGTCTTGCCCGACCCCAAGAATGGTAGTTACTAAAAAATGGGCGACGAATCGCTCGACCTCAAATCATAGGCTGAAGTCGGAGGGGCGCATTCCCCTCTTGAAAGTACCAAAACCGAAGAAGGTGGGATCATACTCGCCGACATAATCAACCTTGCTCTTATCGGGAATCTGATTCTCCAATCCCATACACCAATAACAGGCGTTCACCAGCAGACGCCGCACATCCTCGGTTTCTATGTCTACCGAGGCTCCCATTGTAGTGCAGAATACACGCGATGCCGTCCCTTGCTCACCTGTATAGGTCTTAATCCACGCCAACGGCATTGTGGGGGTATCCGGCTTGGGTGGATCTGACGGCTCCATCCCGACGAGCACCTGACCGTGGAGGAGCACTTGCGAGTCCCCTGTCAACCTTGTGGTGCCATAAACATCGGTGGGTCCCCAGACATTTTCAACCCCTTTCAGAATGGGATAACCTTTCATCTCTGTATCGATGACCCCGCGCGTACTCTCTTTGCCGTGATTGCCATGATGGTTAATCCACGTTTCTCCCAAAACTTGGCGTCCATACCCACCGTCAAATTCCTCGCTGTTGAAACTGTACTTGGCATAGGGGCTTTGTAGGTTCCTTGTGTAACTGAAAGCGTGCGTTGCCGTCCGCAAGCCCATTACCGGCCTACCCGAATTGGTATAATCAACAATATATTTCATCTGATCATCGGGCAATTCACGGAAACGAGTGAACAGTACCATCATGTCTGCGGTTTCGAGATTGTGAAGTCCGGGAATATTGGTTTGTTCCTCTGGATTGATTTCTCCTGTTTCCGTATCGATTGCGAAAAGCACCGTGCATTTGAACCCGTGATGGACAGATAGAATTTTTGCGAGCAGTGGAAGGGCTTCTTCAGAGCGGTATTCTTCATCGCCACTGACGAGCACGATGTGTTTCCCTGCGCCCGGTCCTTCATTTCCTTCATATACAATCCAATGTTCAGAATTTTCCATATCATTCTCCTCTATGGCGTTCGGTAGAGTTCTGAGCCTTTGTCTTCCTTGCGATAGTGCGGTGCAGAGATAACGGCTTTTTGAGTTTCAGTCAGTTCATCGTAGAACGGCGGCGGCGTATAGTTTCCCATCAACGACTCACCCATAACGCCAGAGTTATAGCGGATAATCACTGAACGGCGTTGATGTTTGGCAACCCACGGCAGCCCACCATGCATCAGGCATTCGACAAACAGAACAGCATCACCCGCTTTCGCGGGAATTGAAATAATCCGATCTTGGTATGCGTGATAGAGCCGAATATCGTCTGGGCATGGGAAGTTTGCTCTGTGGCTGCCGGGCAAACAGGCGAAACCGCCGTCTTCGGGTCCTACATCGGTCAGTTGAACGGCAAAGTTCGTCATGCCACAATACATACGGCCATTACGATAGAGGAAACCGCGCGAACGATCAAAAGGTTCGCCCCCTTCGTGGAACCAGAAGCCTTCTGCCCCCTCGTCCATTGTGATGATACTGAGCCCCTCCAGTCTAGGTCCAGGTCCCAATAACTCCTCCAGATACGGCATGAGTCTAGGGTGGGCAATCATCTGGCGGAACACATCGCAGTGAGGTTTTTGCCATGTCAACATGCCCCCTAAATCACCGCGTCCGGTTTTGCCTTGCAGCGTTGTGGATCCATTAGCGAGGTCGTTTGGACGGATACTAATCTCATCCGCGTGGCAATCAACTGCTGCATTCGCTGCCTCCACCTCCTCGGGTGACAAGGCACCCTCTATCACCAAATAACCGTGCACATCAAACAGATATTTTTCTGCGTCTGTCATTGTCTTTTTCCTCTCTTTCCACATTTCTATTTCAATGCAATCAAATTTTAGAAACTCGCTTTGTCCACCTTGTCTGTCTGAGATAAACTATTTTATCAGGGATATACGATTCTGTCAACAGGTTGGATTGCCGCGATGCCACCTTCCCGAAACTTCCCGACCGTTCATGGGTAATTACAACAAAACTTTGTTTTATTGTAGAATATAAGATACAATCTTCCAATGATTCACTTCCCTTTCTACGTTTAACAGAGTTCTCGCTGCCTAAGATTATTCAACCCTCGATTTATCCATAGACGCCTTGCACCCTTAAGGTTAAAGGCGACAGACAATTTGCACGGTGTCGGGCAATCTCTTAACCCACCTGCGAATGAAATTCGTTTCATCTCAGGACGATTTTAAACCTAGGTTATTCAAGGCACTCCGAATTGTTCTGACTGCGTTTTTGAGTCTCAACGGATATTTGGCACAAAAGTTGATAGGCAAAAGGACATTCAATGGATGTTCAAATGCAACTGAGATTATTTAATCAATACCTAAAATCGCAAAAGGAGACAGTAAGATGCGTGTACGCAAATCGTTCAAAATGTGCCTCATTGGAATTCTGATTTTCATTGCATCTACTCTGCTGCTGCCCGCTCAAGCTACTGCCAACGATGACAAGATCCATCAATCTTACAAGTTGATGTTGAATCGCACACCGAAAGAGGGCAAAGAGGGAAGTCCCTTCGATAGGTTATACGAACTCTACCTTGAAGGACCAGGTCTCGAACAGATGGTCGCTGACTATCAGGCGAAAGCACAAGCCGAACCAAATAATCCCAACCCCCAGCTAATCCTCGGGCACATCCATAAGAGGCTCGGTCAGGAGGCAGAGACACTCGCTGCATACAAACACGCTGTCACTCTTGCACCCACGAACTACTACCCCCATCTCGTTTTGGGGCAGATGTACTTCACACTGCGCCGACATGAGGAGGCTATCGGTGCACTTACACAAGCCGCCGCGCTGTTCCAACAATCGGATTCAGTGGCAAGCACAGAAGAGCTGATATCAATTTACAAATCCCTTGGGCGCGCTTATTTCAACCGTGACCGGGTGGATGAAGCAATCGCCGCGTGGGGAAAAATCGCTGAACTCGACTCGATGAACATCTTCGCTCGCATTGAACTCGCTGAGCTATTCCGTGAACAAAATCTCTATGACCGAGCGATTGCTCAACATCGTGCGCTCATAGAAATCAAGCAAGATGACCCATACCGTATCTGCCTGAGCTTACGTGAAATCGGTACGGTTCAAGAGGAGATGGATGATTATAGTGAGGCAATGAATACCTACGATGCAGCACTCGCGCTCACCGCCCCCGGCAACTGGCTCCGAAAAGACCTTCAGCGTCGTATCATCGCTATCTACGCTGCCACCGGGGATTGGACTGGACTGATTGAGTACTATCAGAAAAAGCTGGCAAATACTCCAAACGATCCAGAATTGATCGCCTTATTGGCAGACGCATACCTTGAAAATGAGCAAATGGATGAAGGTATAGCGCAATATCGCAAAAGCGTTGAACTTGCCCCAACATCTCCTCCACTTCGGCAAAAGCTCATTTCTGCCCTGCGCCGCGCCGAAAAGTTTGCAGAAGCCGCCGCCGAATACGAAACGCTCAGCCTTCAGTTGCCAGACGATGTTGGGATTTATCGCTCGCTTGGTGCGCTCTATCTCCAACTTGAACAACCCGCACATGCGCGTACCGTCTATGAACGGCTGCTTGGGCGCAATCCCAAAAACGCTAACACGCACCTCACCCTTGCCGAGATTTACGCAGGACACGGGTGGGTTGATGAAGCAGTCGCTGCGTATGAAAAAGCGATTACGCTTGCCCCGGCGAATTTGAACTATATAGAGTATCTCGGCGAATTTTACTTCCGTCGAGGCGAGCGTGAGAAAGCAGTCGAAACTTGGAATCGCCTTGTTGAGGGAGAGCGAGCCATCGCTCAAAATTATGATCGTCTTGCTCAACTACTCGATGCCAAAGATTTCCAAACGGAAGCGGTCACCGCAAGTGGAAAAGCGGCTAAACTTGCACCAACCGAATATCGGTATAGAGAAACATTAGCCAAGCGACTGGTAGAAACCAAGAATTTTGATGAAGCAATAATCCAGTTTGCTGAAGCAGCGAAGTATACTCCCAATGAGTTCTTCGCTGAACAGATGGCAGCACAACAGATTGAGATATATCGGCTTCAGGGCGTTTTGGACGACAGGATTGCCGAATTAGAAGCACAGCCACAAAGTTTCAACGGCCAAAAGTTGCTTGCCAAGATGTATCTGAAATTGAGGAATACCACCGCTGCCGCTGCAGCTCTGGAGAAGACATTAGGGCTTAATCCTGACGATATTTCCGTCAACCGGTCACTTGCAGAAATTTACGCACAACTCAGACAGCATGACAAAGCCAAAGCAGCCTATGCACGTCTCGTTACTCTTGACAGCACCAATGCCCGCGAATATCACGCTAATCTGGTACGCTTACACCTAGACCTGATGGATTTCGATGCTGCTAAAGCAGCCGCCAAACAGGTACTCGCAAATAGTTCACGCAATCCTGAAGGGCATCAGATGCTCGCCGAAGTCGCCCTGACAATGGGTGATTATCTGAGCACGATTCAGAGTCTAAAGCAAGCGATTCGTCTCCGTCCGCAGGCAATAGAGATTCGTGTGGAACTTGCAGAAGCCTATAAACTGGCAGACAATTCACGCCAAGCAGTTGAGCAGTATTGGCGGTGTTGGGAATTGAGCGATAACGTCAATGACAAACTCGCATTCCTCAGTCCGCTGTCAAACGCATACTATGACATGGGACGACGACAAGAACTCTCAGAGAAACTCCAACAGATGTCAAAAGCGAATTCTTCTGATATGGCTCCGGTACTTGCATTGGCAGAGCTGTACCGCATTGAAGGAGATCTCTCTGCTTCCCGAGTGCAGCTCGCCCGCGCGCTTGACCGGAACAGTGGCAACAGCGAACTCCTGAGTCAATTAGTTGACATTAGCCTCAAGCTAGGGGACATGCAAGATGCCTTGACCTATCAACAACAGCTTGTCGCGGTAGAGCCAGATGTGCTCAATCAAAAACGTTTGGGCAAACTGCTATTCGATGTCGGACGTGAACAAGATGCAGTGCAGGTCTGGACGAAACTACTCCACGCCCGAAATCAGTCGATAGAGACATTGATGAAATTGGCGGAGCTATTGATCCAATATGATCTACGTCCCTTAGCGTTTTCTGCACTTGACCGTATAGCGGAGCGGGCCCATAAACCGAAATCAGTCTATCGGCTTGGAGCTATCCTCGTTGAAATGGGCGAGTTAGAGCGCGCCCGTCCGTACTTTGAGCGCATCCTGCAAATGTCCAGACCACAATCACCCAAAAACGCTAAATTGACCTCACAATCCTCCCCATTTGTTCAGGACCCTCTGCGGCAAATCAGAAATATTACCCGCCGCATTAGAGAGCGATTTCGCGATCATGGTGGGGTGATACTCCTCGGTCAAGGTCAGAGGGTGTGGCTCCCACAAAGTTTTGAAGAAACACAAATTGCAGCATTAGCACAACTAATACAGATTGCGCGACAGCGTGAAGAGTTGCAAGAACTCATCAACAGGCATGAAACCGAGGCAGCGGTGAATCCAAAGGATTTACAACTGCTTGAGCGGCTGCTATACGTTTATACACTGACCCGTAACGACAAAAAAGCAATTGAAGTTGTGAATCGTTTGGTAACACTCTCACCCGATGATCCTACCTATCGGGATATGCAATTTCAGTTCGTGATGCAGGACCACAACCCCGACTACGAAACAGTCAAGGGATACCTCGCCCAAATTCCAGAAACTATTCCTCAAGTGCACCTCCAGTATACCGTACAATCAGCGATGCGGTTTCTCCAAGTTGGCAAAAAATCTACTGCTGAAAAGCTGTTAGCCCAATTCAAAAATGAGAAGCCAATTGACCTCACCACCGGGACGATGCTCATCACTGCATTCTCACAACTCGGAGACATCGAAACGGCGGAAAAGATGCTTGCGAATTTCCTAGTACCTGCGCCGCCGGCATTGCAAACCTCCTTGCCCCCATCTGCGATAAACCGTAGTCAAATGTGGCAGCAATACATCAACATTTACCAACTTCTTGCGGGAGCTTATATCGACAAAGGGGAGACGGACAAGGGCATCGAGATACTCTGGTCGCTATTCCAGCGGACACAGCCAAATACTAATACTTCACATTGGATGGCATCTTCGGCATATAGGCACTGGCGTGCCAATTTATCTGGGCCCTTCTACCCTGCGCCGAACACCTACTACGACCAAGACCGTTTTGGATTACTCCGGCAGCTATTCGGTTATTTCTGGATGAAAGACCAGATCAATGTCCTGTACACGAAGCTTCGGATGGTGTTTGAACAGGGGAGTAGACGGGAACGCCTCCTCTCCGGACTAGCGCTAAGCTATTGTTATTGGTGGGAAGGGAAACGCGACGAATCCCAACAACTTCTCGAAACCATAGGAGCGGAAAACAGTGAAGATTTCACACTGAAACTCCACATACCCCTCGTTTTGATCCAGACAGGAAAACAGGAAGTAGCAATGGCACTACTGACCGAACTCGCTGATAACGATCTGCGGAATCGCCAGCAATATAACAACCTCATCTTTCATCTTGCGGAGCGAGCCAGAAATACGGCGAAGCTCCGTGAGCTGGCGACAGATTTGCTCAACTCACCGGCGAGTGTCCATGAATTGATACAGTTTTCAGAGCGACTGCATAGGATAGGGCTTACACAATACGCGCTTCCAATCACCAAAAAAGCGGCGAATCTTGCAATGGGGCAAAATAATCCCAATCCCCGTAATATGATAAGCCGGCAGCTCAAAGCATACGGTAGGGGCCACGATGCAGCAGTACTCGATAAGCATGTCGCACGTCTTATTAAATACCGTATCCACCCCGGTCAAACGACAAATCCGTGGAAGCGGTCGACCCTTCTGAGTCCGCGGGAAGTAAGCCAACGTGAGCCGCAGTTAGTTGAAGCCGCTGCAAAGCAGCCCAACTCCTTCCATGCACAAGAGGAATTGGCGGCTTTCTACGCAAAAACGGACCAGACGAAAAAAGCCATCCCTGTCCTTGCCAAAGCGGTTGCCTTGCGACCGAAAAATTCAAGGATTCGCAATCACTACGCGAGGGCGTTAAGACACAATAAACAGTTGGACGAAGCAATAGAGCAATACATCATCCTGCTGCGGGAAGATCCCGGTGTCTTTGCCGACAGGGACACAACAGGGTTGCCCATAAATCTCTTCATAGAGGCAGAGAAATTGAATGAGCTTGTCGCTATCACAAAGAAGATGATTGCCCCACCTTGTGGAGAGTATGAAGCCAACTTGGCACGAACAGTAGCACAGGAATGTGTGCAAAATAACGCTCCAAACCTTGCCATTGAACTCTATAAAAGGCTGATTGAGGTGCGTCCAAGCATGCGCGATCTCTACCTTGGTCTCTCCCACGCCTATGCTGCCACAGGAGAGCGTGAACGCGCTATTGAGTGCATCCGTGAAGAATTCAGAATAGTCACCTCCCACCCGTTATCGTCCAATATACCACATCAACTGCAGAGTCTCGTTTCAGAGTTGATTGAACTGAACAGAGGGACGAAAACATACAGTAGGTTTATCGCCGAGTTTGAAGCGCATCTAGCAACAGCACCTGACAATTTGCCGCTGACTTGGCTCATTGCGTTCATGTATATTAAGGCGAGGCAGCTTGAGGCATCTGACACATTTGTTGTAAAACTGCTTGGGAGCGGACAGAAGATTAGCGATCGTTCGTCGAGCATAAACTCCCGATGCTTCATCATGCTTGCCGACGCGTATCGTCAAGCGGGAGACCGCAACCGTCAAATGAAACTCCTTGAAGCGGTCATTGAAAAAATGGATTACCAAATTTCTTTAAGGAATTTTGGAGAGAGAGTGCCTTTCCACCTCTACAGGAAATTAGGGAGAACCTATGTCCAAAATGGTGAAAAAGAGAAAGCACGACGGATCTTTCGCAAAATAATACCAATACATATAGCACTATCTTGGAACGTTAACGATGAGAAGTACGACATCGCAAGGCGGTACATGCAACTCAAGATGTGGGACGATGCTGAAACACTATTAACCGAAATTGCAAACGACTTCTTTGCGGATGGAGGTGAGAAGCGGCGGGCACAGGAGGACTTGATAAGAATCCGAAAAGAGCGTGGTGAGTTGCCGGCAACCTCGCAGCCTGTCGAGGAGACAGTGGGACTGGACATCATATCACAACGCAGAAAAGCAGAAGGGTATACGCGGCGGGGCGAAATCGAAAAAGCGGTGGAAATTTACAAACAGCTTATCACAAAAATGCCCGAAGACTACAGATCTCGCGCTGCGCTCGCCACGGTCTACTCAAAGCAAAGTAGACACAATGAAGCTATCTCCACATGGCAGTTCTTGCTCGAAGTCGATCCGGAAAACACGCAATACCGGTTTGGGCTCACGGAAGCGTATCGAGCCGTTGGTATGTTTCCAGAAGCACTTGAAATCGTACAGAAATTGATTGCGGAGAACCCGTCAACCGCTTATTACTCACAGCTAGCCCTAGTTTACATGGCGGATGACCGCTTTGATGATGCCGTTGCAGCATATCGAAAAGCGATTGAACTTGCCCCTAACGACTGGCGAGTATATGAAGGATTGGCGCAACTTTATGCTCAAACAGGAGACCTTGATACCGCCGAAAAAACGTACAAAACGGCATTGCAATTGACAAGGTACAACCGTAATCGCCGCATCATTAATGAACAATTAGCGGAAATCTATCTGCAGCAGAATGAGTTCGAGGAAGCACTCAAGAAGATGGAAGCGGAAGGAGTACTCATTTTTAAAAAGTTAGAAACAGTAGCACAAGAATACCATAAACAAGATAAGTTGAAGGAAGCGGTCATGGCATACAAGAAGGCATTCGGACTCACCGCCGGCAGCTCGTCTCGTAACAGAATAGCCAAGGTGCTGGTTCATATTTACCGGGAGCAAGGCAGGTTAGATGAGATACTCAAAAAAGCGGAGGAAGCAGATACACCCGATCCTGAGATAAACATTGCGCTGCAAAAAATGTTGGCGAAGGAATATATGGAAACGGGTGAAATCGAAAAAGCGATTGCGCTTTCCAAACAGATTATCGTGCGCAACCCCAAAGACCACGAATTTCGTGCCGCGTTTGCCAACTTCTACACAAAGCAAAGGAGGCACGATGAGGCAATCGTCATATTGGAGGCTTTGATTGAAGATACACCGAACAGCGAACGGTATCGCGATCAACTTGTCCGTGCATACCGAGCCGCCAACCGCTTCAGTGATGCTGTTTCCCTGTATAGAGAAGCTATCAAACTTTATCCCGGCAACCGGTGGATGCATACACAATTGGCGCAGCTTTACATCCGAAAAGGCGACTTTGATGCCGCCGAAAAGCTGTACAAAATAGCACTGCAATTTCCGGATGAAGAATCGGGGAGAATTTATGAAGAGTTAGGACAACTTTACATCCGAAAGGGTGACCTCGATGCTGCTGAAAAGACGTATAAAGAAGCAAGGATGTATAGGGAGTTGGGACAACTTTATATCCAAAGGAACGATTCTGACGCTGCTGAGAAGACGTACAAAGAAGCAGGGATGTATAAAGAATTAGGACAACTTTACATCCGAAAAGGGGATTTTGATGCTGCGGATCAGGCTTACAGAGAGGCACTGCAATTTCCGGATGAAGAATCAGGAAGGATATATGATGAATTAGGACGACTTTATACGCAAATAGGTGACTTCAACGCTGCGGAACAGGCTTACAAAGACGCGGTGGAATTTATGAAAGGAAATTCGGACCGACACCGCATTGAACGGCAATTGATGGAATTTTACCGGCAACAGGACAAATTAGCGGAGGTCCTCAAAAAAGCAGAGGCAGAAGGGGCGCTCACTTTTGAGATGTTGCTTGCACAGGCGCGGGAGTATCGCAGTCAAGGGAAATTAGAGGACGCTACTGCCGCATACAAGAAGGTACTCAAGCTAATGAATCCTCAAAACTGGAATCATCACGACATGAGCTGGGAATTCCTTACAATGTACCAGCAGCAAACCAATTGGGAAGAGGCACTCAAAAGAGCAGAGACAGAAGGCATTCTCACTTCTGAAATGTTACAGCGACAGGCGCAAACATATCGCAAACAGGGGAAGTTGAAGGAAGCGATTGCCATATACAAGAAAGCTATTGAAATGACCGCTCAAAGCTCAATGATCTACGCTTTCAATTCAGAGCTGATCAGCCTGTACATTGAGCTAGGCGATGTTGATGCTGCAGTTGAGCTGTACGAAATCTCACCATCGCAGTTCGATCAAACGAGCAAGGCATCCTTTAGCTACACACCATCTGGTGTCAAAACCCTCCTCCCCGGAGATAGCGGACGCAAACAGATAATTGAATGCTACAAACAACGGGGTAAACTTCATGAGTTAGTAACCTATTTTGAAAGTCGTCTCAGGGGGAAGCCGGAAAGTCCGGCTATCATTGAGATACTTGCCGAGACTTACAACCATCTGAATGAACATGCAAAGACGGCGGAGAAGTACCAGCAACTCAGCAAGTTACAACCTGCAAAACTTCGTACGTTCTACCTTGCCGCCGCTGCCTTTAATAGAACCGGTCAACCGGAGCGCACAAAAGAGATGCTGCAGCAAGGGGCTACCGGACTCGCAGATCATCGTCGTGCTCAGCGTTCTGTGGACGCTCGGCTTTTGGGAGCGATAGCCACGATGTGCATTGATGGCGAACTCTACGAAACTGCTATCACATTTGCGGAAGATGTCCTCGCCCACGCGCGCCGGAACGGTGACCGCTGGCTATTTAAGTTCATCTACCCTGTGCTCGGAAAAGCCCTTATTGATACGAAGTCTTATGAAGAAGCTGCCAACGCTTACTATCAGTTACGGGATAGCACAGAAATGCACAATAACACGGAAAACCAGCGCATTTTGGACATGGCGGATGCTGCGTTGCAGGAGCTATACAAAATGGATGAAAATCTGTTTGGCCAGCTAGTAGCGAAGCGGATAGCAGCGGTTGAAGCCAATCCTGACGACCCAGACGCATATTATACACTCGCACAGGCTTATGAATCGAACAACAAGCTCGATGAAGCAATCGCCGTGTACGAAAAACTCAGTGAACTCCAACCCAATAACGTAGAGTGGCTCATGACACTCGGCGACCTCTACCAGCAGCGGCGTGAGACAATGAAATCTGTGGAGGGTAATGGGCTTCGTTTCAGCGATGATGGTGGTTTCGTCGAATGTAATGACAATGCCGCTCTGAACGCTATCAGTACGCAACTTACAATCGAGGCGTGGATAAAACCAACCCGGTTTTATAATACAAGGTATATACTCTACAAAGGTGATACACAGAATCGAAATCTCACCAATCGCAGTTTTGCCCTTTGGATGCCCGGCAGTGATACAATCCGGTTCAGTGCTTCGCCGGACGGTTGGCGGGAGATTAGCATCTCTTCATCTAGGAACACGATTTCGCCCAATAAATGGCATCACATCGCGGGTGTACTGGATACGCAGATAGGCTTGATGAAACTCTACATTGACGGTATAGTGGTTGCCAGTCGGAGTTTTCCAAAGAAGCCAGTGTATAAAAGCCAACTCCCACTCCGTATCGGCTTCGGTTGGGAACATCCTAACTATGCCTCCTTCAAGGGAGAACTTGCCGACGTTCGTATCTGGAATACCGCACGTACGGCTCAAGAGATTCAATCTCACATCAATGTTACCTTGACGGGCGACGAACCCGGTTTAGGCGGCTTTGTGCAGCAATTCGGTGAGAGCGTTGATACACCGTCAAAACACCTGAGCGGAAGGTTTGTTGGCGAGGTAGAAGTTATACGTTATACCCGTCCCCTTTATGCTATGGCGACCGTAGAACACCTGACGAAGGCGGCGGCGGTATACGAAAAGGTGATCGCACTAGAACCAAGGGCATATCCGATCTATAAGATGCTGGCAAAGATATATTTCAGATTGAATCGGGTTGACGATTCCGCAGCAGCTTATCGTAGAGCGGTTGAGACATCGCTTACTCGTGGTTATAGAAAAATCGGTTTCCGTGGAAAGGAGTATCATTGGGGACTTGAGACAACGCTTTATCAGGAAGACCGGGATTCGGCACTGCGCCGTTTGTGGAGGTTCTACGCTGATCGATCCCAGTTTGAGAAAGGGATTGCGACCCTTGAAGCACTCAAGCCGAAAATGGCCTCCAATGCCACACTACATAAACTGCTCGGTGACGCTTACAAGGAGGTGGGTGATGGTGAAAAATCCGATGCTGCCTACGCCAGATGGATTGATATACGTGAAAGAGACCTCGCTATTGACCGATACAATTATGCCAATCTCGCCTCACAACTGCTTGATATGGGACTCATGCCTGAGAAGGCGGTTCAATTCGCAAAACTTGCTGGCGCGAACATAACCAATTTGAGCCTGCTCGGACGCGCCTATCTCGCCAACGGACAAGATACTGAAGCATTAGCAGAATTTAAGCACAGACTGAGCAACCCTGCTATCTTGACACGGACTGGTGCTTGGTCGAGTACAACGTTTGAGGACGCTTGCGTTCAACTGTGGTTGGATATTGTAGCGGCAGGTAGGCGACTAAAAGACAAGGGAGGTTATATTGAGATGATAGAAAACTTGGTGAACGCTTTGCCAGACAATCCGACGGTTCAGCTCCACGCCAATCTGGAACTCTCAAAACTGTACCATGAACAGGCACGGCTAGATAAGAATCACGAACAGTAGTAATCGAATCCACTACTATGTTTCCATAAACCGAAACGCGAACAGTTTTGCATTCTTAAGATAGAACTTCAGCTTGATGTACTCCCCTTGAAGGGCGTGTAGGTCTCCAGTTCCACGCCAAGTGACTCGATTGGCAATCCCCGTCTGCGTCAGTGAATCCGCGTCCTCGAAGGAAAATCCCACAATAGGGAAATGATCCGGGTGCAAAATCTCCACCTTAACATCACAAGCAAGCGCAGGTGAACCCACCTTCTCGGAATCCGTGCCCATATTGACCTGCAACTCGTTTCCAGAAAAGCGAAAGGGTCGCGTTACCACCTCTCCGTAACGGTTGGAGGCGTCAAGGGTGTTGTCAAGCGAGACAAAGCCGTCTAACGGTGTAACTGCCAATCCAAGTGCTCCCGTTGGCCCAGGCCCATCAATCTCGGCAAGCCGTCGCTCTCGGAAATTCATTCCATTGTAAAAGATGAAAACCTTCTCATTGTGCACGATTGGTTGTTGCGCATAAATAGCCACCGAATCGTAGTCAGGTTCAGGACTCAGCGGAATAAAAGGTTCACGGAATCGACGGTCATAGTGAATTCCATCCCGACTGAAAACAAACTGTGGCCAAATGAAAAGACGTTCCTCGCGTAAGAAATTCCACAACATTCCGATGTAGAACCCTTCGTAGGTCGTTGCCCACATACTGTAGAACTGTAGTCCCGGTGGGTCTTCGGCGTCGGGAATAATAATGGTCTGCGGTGGTGTCCAGTGGATGAGGTCGGGGCTCTCTGCGCGTCCGATGACCCGTTTGCCCAACGGACACCGTTTATGCTGACAATTTTCCATGTGGACAGCGTACCGACCTCGAATACCATCCCAACCCATAAACGCTGTTGGTCCCCACAGGTAACTCTGTTCACGGTCTTCCACGTCGACAACCTGTTTACCGCCTGAAGCATCGAACTGAATCTTCTGCCCGTAAACATCTCGCGTCCTCACCTTGGGGAGACCGCCCTGCTGTATCACGGGATTATTCTCATACGGTGTCCAATTAAACGCATCCGGAGAAGTATAGAGATTCCAAAAGAACTCCGATGTGCTCTCTGTCTCACGCTTCGTTCGCTGTGATAGGACTTTATACCGTTTTGCCGGATCTTTCTCGTTCGGGTCTACAAAGATTCCACCTTTTGCCTGCACCCAATTCTCCGGCTTCAAGATGTTATTTTCCCACGACCCATTAAATTTTACCAGCCCCAGCGACGGTTTCTCCCAACTGTATCCATCCGTCGAGGTCGCGTAACAAAGAATGGGTTCCGTGCTGTTTGGCTTCTCCTGTTCCAAAGGTGCTGCGGTCAACCCCGCGTCCGGTTGTGTGAATAACCGAACTGTTTTTGAGGGGGTTACGGTTGATGCTGTATACCACATCCGAAACAGTCCTTGCTCTTCGTCATAAAAGACACAACCGTAATGTAGGTTATTTCCCTCCCATGGCCGGTCCGGACGGATGACCGGATTATTCCGCGCCTTGGTCGCAGGATTCAGAGTCCGCTGAACACCGGTCATGCTTTCGATGAGATAATCGTCGAGAAAAAGTTGCTTTTGAGAGCCAATTTCGATCATTAGCTCGGCTAGCCTCCATCCTCACAGGTGACACGAGCGGTACGTATCACTTCCCGGAAGTTGTCGATAGCCATACCCATCGCCCGAATCCATCGCCAGTTACAATCTACGAGTGTCATGCTATACTCACCCACACGCTCCGGCTTCCCTTTCTCCCACGGCGTGTGGGGCCAGATTGTATGTCCATTCTTGGTACAGACTTGTAAGCGGCGGTCATCAAGTCGGAGATGTAGGCGGCGGTCATCGACCCACTGTGCCTTCAGCCGTGCTTGAAAAATGGCGGCACCGGTCCCGTCATGACACTCAAAAAGCCACGCTTCCACATCGCAGCCATCAATCGGGATAACCTCGCATCGTCGCGCACCGTACAAGAACCGAGAGTCATAAACGGTCATTTCAAATCGCATCCGCGGGGGACATCGCAGCCCAAGGTATTCAGCAAAGGCGCCACCGTATCCGGGGACACACCCCTCAAAGGACTCTCCCCAGAGCTCAGATGTCACCGTAGCTGTCTCCAACTGCAGCCGGTGCACCGAGATGTGATCGCGAAAATCGGAGGCGAGACGGCGATAATACTCACGCAAATCTCCACTGTCGGGAAAGACTGTCCGTGGATAGAAAACAGCAGCTTCACCAAGGTTCGCCACAGCGGCATCCCGAAGATGTTCAGGACCGCCCAATTGGAGGAATAGGGTGTTCGCCGGTCGCTTAGCTAGGGCTTGGAGCCAACGTTCCTTTACCTCTTCCTCCCTCTCAACAAAGAGATAGTAGTTGTCCCTACGGATGGCATCGGGGGCGATATTCTCGTAGCAGCACGGATGGATTAGAAAGATTATGTGTTTAATTCTCATTTTCACATCCTTATTTCGGTACTACTTGGCACCGAGGGGATTTGTCCTCTAAGGTCTGATTACTGTACCGTCAGCTCGGCGGGCATCGCCCCACAGCTTCGGACCTCCCACATCTTTTGCGGGAAAGCGAGCAGCCAACTCTTCGTTTATATCTACTCCTATTCCAGGCTTGTCGTTGGGCCACATGTAGCCATTGCGTAGTTCAGGCGTTCCGGGGAATACCTCCTTCAATGTCTCATGGGTGTTCAGGTATACCGAAGCTTCCTGAATCCCAAAATTCCATACATTCATGTCCAGCATCAGGTTAGCTGCGTGCCCAACAGGAGAGACATCGGCGGAGCCGTGCCAAGCGGTGCGGACGTTAAACGCTTCGCACAATGCCGCTAACTTCCGCGCAGGCGTTAAGCCCCCTATCGTGGAAACGTGGACACGAATGAAATCGATGAGTCTGTCCTTGATCATCGGAACAATCTCTTGAGGGTTGCTATACAATTCACCCATAGCGATGGGGACGCTGGTCTGTTGACGTACGAGGCGGAAGTAGTCATTATCTTCTGGCGCAAAAAGATCTTCAAGGAAAAATGGTCTAAATTGCTCCAGTTCCTTTGCCAAACCAAGCCCCTGGATAGGCGGCATCCGCTCATGGAGATCATACAGAATTTCTGGGGTCGGTCCAAAGGTTGTGCGGAAATGCTCAAAAGCCGCCACTACGTCTCGGGCATACGGTACTGGCTCAAAGATGCTTACGCTGTCATCTGAGACTTTATTGGTGATGACGACTGGCTCCTGATGTGGCTTATTCTGTGGTGCTGAGGGATGCATCGAGCCCAGCTTGAAGTGGCGGAACCCCCGTTCTTGGAGTTCGTGAATGCGTTCTTCATATTCCACAAGGTCGCGCCCGGTGGGGATTATGTATACAGCCGCAGCCTCCCTCGATTTACCGCCGAACAGCTCGTACACCGGCATCCCTGCTACTTTACCTTTGATGTCCCACAGTGCTTGATCTACACCGCTTATGGCGTTGTTGAGAACTGGCCCATAGCGCCAATAGGCGGACACGTTGCACGACTGCCAGATATCTTCGATGTCAGCGGGATCCTTGCCGACGAGAAAGGGTGCGAGATAATCGTTTACAGCTGCTGCCACGGCGGTCGGTCTAGAAAAAAATGAAGCACACCCTAAACCGTGTAGTTCAGGCTCGTTGGTCTCCACCTTCACGACGACGAGAGTACGTGCGCCCGGTGGCTGCGTAATAATTGCTCGAACATCGCGAATTTTTAGGTTACTCATTCTATGCGCCTTCTTTCGTAAGTGCCAGAGGTCAAATTAACCTCGATATTCTCACATCTTTTGACCCTTATACACAACCGGGGAACTCATTTCCACGGATAAGGGGCCAACCGTTGACCGGTTCCGGTCCCACGAGACAACCCAGCTGTTTAAGATGTTCAGTCTCTTCTGGTGTACCGATATAGCGCGTCTCCGCTGAAACGTAATGGATAGACCAACCCCGCCTGCGGTGAGGTGTTGTATTGGGACCGCTGCAATGCAACGCCAAGCTATGATGGAAGGTCGCATCACCCGCTGCGAGTGGCACCGGTTCCTCTAGCGCAAGGACCTCGTCCGTCAACATGTACGGTAGATGATCCCAGTTGACTAGCCCGAAGTTGTGGCTGCCCGGAATAAAACGGACACAGCCGTTTTCCACAGTTGCATCGTCGAGCAGAAGCTGACAGGTAATTTGGAAGTTGCTCGCAAAGAAACTCCAAAACACAGAATCCTGATGGTAACGGTTGGCTCGCGCATAGGGTGGTTTGGCAAATACCTGATCGTAGTATAGCTTGATATTTGATCCCATCAGATCGGCAACGACATCAACAATTTTCGGGGACTGGACGAAGGCATCGAAGACGGGATCATACCGAGAAGGCACATTCACCTTGTTTATAGCATCGAGTGGATTCTTCACCGGTACCTTACGCTGTGCTTCGTAACTCTCCTCGCCTTTTGGAAAAACTTGGGTGTCGCGCCGATTATGCCGGCCCCCATGCGGTGTGGGTGGTTCCAACGTCTGTGTCTGTTGTGGATTGTGGCGGGAGACGTGTCGTTCGGGAAAATCCGGCACACGTCCTAGCACAAGGTTCGCATAGTTTTCTCGCAAGATCTCAAGCTCATCGGGGGAGATCAGATTCTTGATAACAATATAGCCATCTCGGAAGAACGCATTTCTCTGTGTTTCGCTGAGTCCCATGTTTATCCCTTCTCTCAAAGATTGGCGCGGTATAAAGTTGCATTGCTGACATTTTAATCCAACGGTATTTTCCACAATAGTAACCCCAACTCTACTCCAACTCCATTGCGAAGTCAAGGATATTCTTACGCAGAATCGTAGTTCAATAAAAGGTAGGGATGCCTCTAAATGGTGCGATGTGTTTATATGGTTCAGTTTACAGGTGGTGGATTGCACGGAGAAGTCAGGGAATCACAACGGTGTATTCCAGAGCAAAATGAAATGACTGATTACCTTTGATCAAAAGGACCGGTTCTGGCACGGTAAGAACAAGGCTCTCGATTGCGATTTTGAAGAGTCTGGCCAGAGGGCTGGAAGAGGGTAAGTAGGGGAAACTAGGAAAGTAGCAAAAGATGATGGCAATCCCGATCACAAGATTAACATCAAATCGACATTAAGTGCCTCAGCAATTGCCTTCAACGTTTTGACGGAGCCGGACTTTCGTCCTGTTTCAATCTCTGCTAGATACCCACGTTGGATACCTGTTTTATCCGCAAGTTGCTTCTGTGTCAAGCCCCGGTATTCGCGATACACCTTAATCGGATTCTCCTCATTCAGAATTAAGCGATTAATGACCTCGTCGGGGAAGGTTTCCTCATCAATAGCTTTCACTCCACGAAAATCACGAATGTCTCTAAGCATCTCTATATCTGCAAGGAACTGGTTATATTGTTCTATCGGAACAAGGACAAATTTTTGACTATTTTTTTCGACTATTTCAAAGTTCATCTATATACACCGCCTCTCGGTCCAATTTTTTTGACATACTCCCTGCCCTAAAGGACGGGGATTCTTGTGTCCTTCGGGAACGGTAATTGCGCTATCAACAAGGGCAGCCATCCGAAGATGGTCTTACGTCCTCTCCTTCGAGGGTTGATGCCCCAACCCTATAGATGTTAATTGCAGCGTTACGGTCTCTATCATGAAAAGTGCCACAATCAGCACACTGCCATATTCTATCACGGAGATTCAATGCTTCGTTTACTGCATTACAGACCGAGCAGGTCTTCGTAGAAGGGTACCACTTGTCTATGAAGGTGATTTTCTTGCCCTTCTTTTGGGCAATATACACTAACTTGATGACAAAATCAGCAAAGCCTAAATCGCTGACCTTGCGTCCCCAGAGGCTTTTCATGCCTCTAAGATTCAAGTCCTCAAGGCGAATTTCATCGTATGTGTCTGTCAGTTGGTGTGCAAGTTTCCAGTGGAAGTCCCCTCGTTGTCGTTCAATCTTACGATGCTTGCGTGTTAAATCAAGTCTTGCCCGTTCCCGGTTGTTTGACCCTTTACGCTTTCGGGAGTGGTTACGATTAGCCTGTTTGATAGCGTTGATACTCCGTTTGAAAAATAGAGGTGATTCTATATCATGTCCATTAGACCCGGTGAGATGCCGTTTGAGACCGAAATCGAAGCCTGCGATTTTACCCGTCATGGCAAGGTTTTGGTCAGGTTCTACATGGTCGGTTAACACACAGATATAGACATCACCGATGGCGTCCCGCTTGATGGTGCAACGTTTGAGATTACCCTGCACATCACGGGACTTGAAATACGGATAAATGCGTTTGCCGATTTTGATGCGATTGCCCGGTAACAGTTTCCAACCCGATTGTAAGAGGGTGAACGATTTGTATTTACGACGAGGTTTGAAACGGGGACGACCCCATTTCTTGCCTTTTGCACGGGCTTCAAACATCGCTTTGTAGCCTTTGTCGATTCGGGCAACTACGTCTTGTATCGCTTGGCTCGGCAACTGATTCCAATGGACAAACTTGGCAAGCCGTTTCAGTTTAGAGGTATGATTGATTAGCCTAAACTTGCTGATATACTTGCCATAGATAGCATAGTATCGACGCTGAATAGCTACGCAATGATTCCAGACGTGAGCGTGTCCGTCTATTGCCTTGTGCAATTCACGATTGCCGTGATTGCTATACAACTTGAACTTATAGGTTTTCATTATGGATTGTCTTTCTGTCTTTCATATCCTGTCTTAAAGGGTGTGGGTAGCACCACCGAGCGGTGGCGTAAGACCTACCCACGAAAGACAAAAGAAGCATGCCATATTTCACCTGCAATTTCAACCGTTTTTAGACTAACTAACAGGGTTTGCCGTTCTGTATCCACGCCCTACAAGAATGAGTTCAAGCTCGCTTGAAAAACATTCTAAAGACGGGGTTTTAGAACGGAAGATTTTGATAATTTCGATAACAAGGGTGTCAGCATCAATTTCATACAACGTAGCATAAATCTTGGAATGGTCATAGGGGGTCATCCTCTTACTCCCAACGAATGGTAACAAAATCATATCCATGCCAATTACATCCATAGGATTCATGACTCAAGAATTGCTCGAATTTTGACAGTGTTACAGTGTAATGCCGTGTTGATGTTTTAATCTCATAAATATCGTGATCCCCATGAATCGATATGTGTTTTGCGTGAGCGTAAGATAGTTGCTCATGCGTGAAACCAGCCCATCTCAAGACGTGATAAGGACTTGGAAGCCCCAGACAGGATATTTGAAGTTGATGGCTCCTGTTGTAAATTGACGGAGGAAAATATCTGACAGAACTGCTGTCTCTCGACCGAAACCAGCCACCGTCATAATGAGCAGGAGGAGCATGGGTAATATCCGGATGTCCCCTCAGATCGCCATCTTCAAACCTGTTAATGTCGAAACCAACCTCAAAGCGACTGTTGGATAGCTGTTCGGCAAGCATTGAGACATTTAGGTTCATCCCCGATAGTCCCAACACCAGCATTGAGACAAGAAGTGAATTCACTGGTAATCTCCTTAATTCTCGCTGCTTTGTGCGCGTAAAGTCATCTCCATATCTGATTTGCTCAGAACGCGCCAGTCACCCACTCTAAGCCGGTATCCCGACTCACCGGTAAGTCGTGTTATATTATTATTCGGCGCGTAGGGATTCTCAGCAAGTTGGTTAATTTTCCCAACAACGGTTTTCGCTACATTACTGGGCATCCGCTGGAAGATCTTCACCGTGCTTGATCGATATCGAATCCGATACATAATCTCCCTTATTGTAGCTATAAGAGTCCTGAAAATCAACTGTTTTCTTACGCGCCTAGTTTAACAGATCTGACGCACTAAATTATATCCGAGAACTACATATTGCTACACAGATGAAAATCCATATGTTCTATTCACGCTGAACAAAGGAAGAGAAGCACCTGATTATGAGAAGTAGATCGTTTTTGGGATTGAAGCTATGAAAAAAGGGCAAGCACAAGACTTGCCCCTACATTCTGACCATGATAAGACGCTCAATTGAGATAGAAACATACTCTCAGACGAACATATAACCAACCGTTTTAACCTACATCACATAGCTGAACCGCCGCACGTAGACCCTCAATTGGATCGCCTTTCGGGATAAACTCGTGCCCCACATAAAGTGTATAGCCTGTCTCCGCAATGGCTCGCATGATCGGCGGATAGTTGATTTCCTGTTCTTCATCCAAGTCGTGGCGACCAGGATTCCCCGCTGTGTGAAAGTGTCCAATGTACTCGATGTTGTCTTGGAGCGTGCGGATAATATCGCCCTCCATAATCTGCATGTGGTAGATATCGTAGAGCAGTTTCGCTCGCGGCGAGTTGACCCGCTTGCACACCTCTACACCCCACGCGGTGCTATCGCACTGATAGTCGGGATGGTTGACCTTGCTATTGAGCAATTCCAAACAGAGGTTGATCCCTTTCTCTTCGGCGGCTTTTGTGACGCGGCTGAGCCCCTCTGCGATAATATCGATCCCTTCCTCATCGGATAAACCTTCATAGCGGTTGCCTGAGAAAGTGATGAGCCCCGGAATACCATTTGCCGCAGCAAGTTCAATGTTTGCAAGGAGCTCATCCTCGATTCGATCATGGTTCTCGCGTTTGTTGAGTCCATCGGTCAGTGAGCTGTGTCCGGCAAAGGTCGCGATATCGAGCCCCAACTCTTTCACAAGGGGCCAATACTGCTGATCAACTAGCTCGACCGCTGCTAAGCCAACTTCGGCTGCACCCCTGATAAACCCTTCGGGGGTCAAATCACCTTGAATGAAACTCCATCCTGTTGCGGATTGATTAATTCGTGCCATATTGCTCTCCTTTACTCCCACTTATTAGAAATGTAACAAGTCCAAAATTTCAAGATCGTTTGAGATAGGATTGGACAACTTCTCGCTCGATAGTCAACCCCTCCCACTCATCATCGCCGGGACCATCGTAGATAAGTGTATGCGGCCCTGAGAAACCGGCGTCCTGCGTCAGATCCAGGCACCGGACATAATCATCTTTGTCCATTTCACCGGGTGCCGGAAAATGCGCTTTAGTGTGGCAAGACTCCGCCCGTGGTGCGATTGCCTCAAAATCTGCGTACTTGGTTTCGCCCTCCCAGTTGCCAAAATCGAGGCAGAACCCAACCTCTCCATCTAAACGGTCGAGCAGCGTCAATACGTTTTCTGGGGTTGAAAGGACGGAGAACCAATTCTCTGTCATTAAGCGGACGCCGTTTGCCTCGGCGCGCTCTGCCAATTTCTGTAGGCCATTTCGGCTCATCTCCAACGCTTCTGCGGAGGAGGGCGCTTTTCCAGCAATAGCGCGAGCACAAGTGGCACCAAGCATCCCCGCAGTCTCAACCCACTCACCTATCCAGTCGAGATCCCGATCTGCATATTCTGGATGGGTAATATCACCGTGGTCGATTAATACAGAGAACAACTCGACATTTGCTGCCTCCAATGCACCACCGAGTTCATTCAGATACCCCTTGTCCAGACTCGGTATATGGAAGTGGCAGAGCTCTAGGGTGTTGATGCCGAATTCGGCGACGCGGGCGGGAACTTCCAGAAGCGAGAGCTCACCTCTGCCATGCGTCGCGACAGGAATTTGCTTTCCAGCTTCAGGCCCATAAAAGTCGGGACGGCCGAGTTGACGGTGCAGGCTCCAAGTTGAGACGGACAGTCGAGGTCCTTGATTGGTCACGTTGGTGTTTGGCATAGTCATTTCATCTCTCCTAGGGGAAATTAGTCAAACGGTGTTTCAGGTTTGTAAAAAAGTGTAACATTTTTTCGCGGATACTCTACTCTCCAGCCATACCGGTCGGCAATCCACGCCATCGTCTCTCGTTTGTAGAAGCAGACATGCGTGGGTTCACTATGATACCACCAGTCTACAAAATCCTCATCCAATTCCAGCATTTCTGTCATGACTCCCAACCACCCGCCGCGCCGGAGCAATTGGTCAAACTGATGAAACTCCTTCGCAGGGCGGTAGAAATGCTCGATAGTTTCGGTGCAGGTGATGAAATCGTACGTGCGCTCAAGGGGAGCGGTATCCGGCGCAAAGTAGGGGTCATAGATATCCATGGGGAACCCCGCCTCTTCAAGCATCACCGAAAGCGTAGGTCCCGGTCCCGCACCGAAATCCAGTCCCTGCGCCCCCGGCTGAAGTTTTGGTGTCAGATGGTCGGTCAGCCGGCTGAGAAACTGTCGATAGCCGCAATCTTCAGGGCTGTTCTCGTGCAACAGATACCGGGCAAGCTCAGCTTCTGGAGACAGATAGGATTCTGGCGAAAGGAATGTCAGGTGGCATACGTCACAACGCCAGTAGGTTTTCGAATTAACAACGGCAAGTTGCCGAACCGGCTCAGAGCCGCACAGAGGACAAGTCTCTATAACTACGGATTCAAGATCGCAAGCTGCGTGTTTATCCATGCAACCACCTTCTCGACCATCACCGGCGTATCTTCGTCACTGAAAACGTGGTTTGCACCTTCGATCGTGATGAGCTGTGCCTGCCCATCGACTCTATCTAAAATATCGTGCGAATCCTCGATCGGCACTACATCATCTTCGTCACCGTGGACCAAGAGCCAAGGGACACCGATTTGTGGGGCACGATCTACCACCGTATTAATCTGCGTCAGGTCATCCATGTAGGCTTGGGAGAGCGGACAATCGGGCTCATCCCACATAAAACCTTCATCGGGGGCCACATCGCCAAATTCGCGTTGTGCGAAGGCTTTCGTGTGTACCATTCCAGCGAGAGAAACCAACAACTGAATTCGGCTGTCCTCGCTAGCACGTAGCACACCCACTGCCCCGCCCATGCTGTGACCCACATAACAAATCGTGTAGCCCTTCAGACAATCAAGCACAACACAGAGGTCATCAACCTCTTTGGAGATGGTCGAATCGATAAACCTGCCTTCCGATGCACCATTTCCGGAGAAGGAGAACCGCAACGCCGGAATCCCCGCCGCAGCCAATCCTTCCGCCAGCGCCACAATAAAAGGGCGGTCTTTATTCCCAGTTACCCCATGTCCGAGGACAACGATGTTTTTAGCTCCTCTTTCACCCTCGTGAAAGGCATAATCAAGGCGTTCACCGTGTCCGTTTTTAATTTCGCCAAACATAATTAGGTACTTCTCCAGAGATTTCAGGAAAGATAGAGCTGAGGGTCTAATTCATCCAGCTTAACCAAATCCTTTTCCTGCTCAGTGCGATGCTTAACCTCTACCGAATTGGTTTCTAGAGTGCGCTGGCTGATTGTGAATCGTACAGGCATCCCTAACAGATCCGCTTCCTTGAATTTGACGCCCGGGCTCTCTTGGCGGTCATCGTAGAGGACCTCATACCCCTGTGCACGAAGCTCCGTATAGAGTGACTCAGTCCGTTGGCGCACTTCGTCCCCTTTGCCGATGTACATCAGATGGATCTGGTACGGTGCAACGGCCGGGGGCCAAATAATGCCGTCCTCGTCATGATTCACCTCAACAATGCTGGCAAGTAGTCGTCCGAGTCCAATGCCGTAACAGCCCATAAAGAGCAGCTGCGGCCTCCCTTTCTGACTTAGATAGGTCGCATCCATCGTTTCACTGTATTTTGTCCCCAGCTTAAAGATATTGCCGACCTCAATTCCGCGTTTCTCAGTCAACTTCCCTCCACAGTGAACACAGCTCATCTCCTCTCGCGCCATCGAAATATCGGTAACGATATCCGCCTTAAAATCGCGCGGGAAATTCATGTTTTTCAGATGGTATCCCGGCTTATTCGCTCCGGCGACTAGATTTGTGGTGGAAGCGACTGAATCATCGACGACCACTCTGACCCCTTTCACATCAATCGGTGAGGCATAGCCAGCGACCAAGCCGTATCTTCGCAGTTCTTCATCAGTTGAGAACCAGAGATCGGTCGCACCCACAGCATTTTTGAGTTTTGTTTCGTTTACTTCAATATCGCCGCGGATCGCTGCAAAAATAAGACTTTCGTCGATCGAATAGAATACCGCTTTGAGCGTTTGCGTTTTTTCGACACTGAGGTAATTTGCAACATCTTCGATTGTCGTTTGACCCGGCGTCTCAAGTTCCTCAATCGATTCAGGCTCACCGTTATCAATTTGTGGTTTCTGCATCACAGCAATTTCTGCATTCGCCCGATAATTACAGCCGGTGCATAAAATAATTTTATCCTCGCCAGAATCAGCAATCAACATGAACTCATGCGCCTCTGTTCCCCCAATTATTCCGGGATCGGATTCTACCACCACAACATCAATACCTAAACGATGAAAAATGTTGAGATATGTCTGATACATTTGTGTGTAGTATCTATCCAGATCTGCTTCATCGGCGTGGAAGCTATATGCATCTTTCATAGCGAATTCACGGACACGAATTAAACCTCCACGTGGACGCGGTTCATCCCGAAACTTTAGCTTAATCTGATAGAGCATCAGTGGGAGCTGCCGATAGGAGTTGGTTTGATTCCTGACTATATCGGTAACCGCCTCCTCATGCGTCATTGCAAGCACCAGTTTTCGACCAAATCGATCTTCAAAGCCAGCTAACTCCTTGCCGACAAGCATCTCCCACCGTCCAGTTTCTTGCCATAACCCCGCAGGCTGGACAAGCGGCATATCAATCTCTTGCCCACCAATCGCGTCCATCTCTTCGCGGAGGATGTTTTCAATCTTGCGCAAGGCACGTTGGGCAAGCGGCAGGTAGCTATACATACCCACTATGAGTCGGCGAATCATACCAGCTTGTAACAGCAGTCGATGGCTAGGGATTTCCGCCTCTGATGGAATTTCTCTGAGTGTCCGACCGAATAATTGAGATCTTCTCATCGTCTAATACTCTTGTAGTCTGCAATGAAATCTGATTCAGAATCTAAATTGCTAAACCGATAAACTCAATTGGTGACCGATTCCGCAATCATGTCTCCAACTTCTGTTGTCGAGAATCCCATCCGTCCAGCGCCGAGGTCCTTGATTTTTCCACTGGCAAGCAGATCGCTGACCGCTCCGTCAACCAAAGTCGCACCCTCTGTTTCACCAAGATGATCAAGCATCATGCCGGCAGCAGCAATCGCTGCGATCGGGTTAATCTGGTTCTTCCCGGTATATCGCGGTGCAGAGCCGTGAATTGGTTCAAACATCGCAACACTCTCAGGATTGAGGTTCCCTGACGCAGCAACCCCCATACCACCTTGGATCATTGCGCCGAGGTCTGTGATAATGTCGCCGAACATGTTGCAAGTCACAATAACATCAAACCATTCGGGGTTTTTAACCATCCACATTGTTGTCGCATCGACGAAGGCGTAATCCGTGCCGATATCGGTATATTCAGCACCCACCTCATCGAAAACACGTCGCCAGAGATCATGTGCATATGTCAGCACATTCGCCTTATCGCATAGCGTCAACTGTTTCGCCTTGTTCCGTTTGCGGGTAAATTCAAAGGCATAGCGAACACAGCGTTCTACCCCTTTGCGTGTATTGATCATCTCCTGAATGGCGACCTCATCAGGGGTGCCATGCTTCAAGAATCCGCCAATCCCCGCGTATAAGCCTTCCGTATTCTCTCGAACAATCACAAAATCAATCTCTTCAGGTCCTTTGTCCTTGATAGGTGTCCAGACACCGGGGTAGAGCTTGACGGGTCGAAGGTTGATATAAAGATCCAATTCAAAACGAGTTCGCAGCAATATCCCTTTTTCCAAGATGCCCGGTGTCACATCGGGGTGGCCAATGGCTCCTAAGAAGATTGCATCCGTCTGACGAAATTCATCAAGTGCGCTGTTTGGCAAGACTTCCCCAGTTTCAAGGTAACGCTCGCCGCCGAAGTCGTATTCAACGGTTTCGTACTTAAAGCCCGTTTTGTCCGCAACAGCCCCGAAGACCTTCATCGCTTCATCTGTTACCTCGGGGCCAATCCCATCGCCAGGGATGAGGGCAATTTTATACATCAAATTCCTCCAGAAAATGTAGTTGAACTAAAAGATTCTTTGAACCCTTCGACCAAAACCTTCGCTAGTAGTTTCCCCAGAACTGAATTCTGTTCCTTTCCGGGTCTGAAATATCGAAACACGCTAATCCGTTCTCATTTTTCAACGATCTCAACCGTAAACCCTTTGCCTTGAGGGCATCATGAACCGCTTTTACGCTTTCCACATGAAAAACAACCTTTTGTCTCCCACCGTTTGGTTTACTTGCACTGTGCAGGCAGAGTTTGCACTGCCCGGTATTAAAACGGAAAAAGCGATGTGCAGAAAAGGGTTGCTCTTCATCAGGGGCCAATCCGACCACATCTCTATAAAATGCGATAACATCCCGCATGTCTTTGACAAAGAGTATGATACTTCCTATATCCATGCAATCGCTCCTAATCGTGTGAAGCGATTTGAAAGGTTTCATTCACTTAGAAATGTACCTACATTTTAACACGCCTTTGTGCAGGCTGCCAATTTTTTTCTAATTGTGCCCGTTCTATAAAGTCATTGACACTTGGAAGAACTGTGCTATAATACACGTTCATCAGATCTGAAAAGCATTATCGGAGCAGCGGAGGCTGAATATGCAACCCACCCCTGAGGTGGTCGAACAACTAGTGCGGCGCATTATTGAACTTGTCCACCCCCTACGAATCATTCTTTTCGGTTCTGCGGCTCGAGGCAAGATGGAATCTGACAGCGACATTGATGTACTTGTGGTAATGCCCGAAGGTGTCCACCGACGACGGACTGCACAACTCCTATACCGGCAAATTAGAGGATTAGGAGTGCCTTTCGACATTTTGGTGGCAACGCCCGATGATCTAGAAAGGCACAAGGACAATATCGGTCTGATTTATCAGCGTATACTGCGAGAAGGGAGAGATGTATATGTCGCTTGAAGCGCACATATCGGGAAGCGCTGTAGATTGGCTCCGTTATGCCGAAAGCGATTTAGAAATTGCGCGCATCAACCAATCGTCCCTGATCTTGCTTGAAGGACTTTGCTTCCACGCTCAACAAGCCGCGGAAAAAGCACTCAAAGCAGTATTGATCGCTCACGCTATCCCTTTCCCTAGAACTCATAACCTCGCGACCCTGCTTGACCTACTACCACAGGACCTTCTCCTACCATCAGAGGTAGAAGCGGCGGCGATTCTCACAGACTACGCTGTTTTAACACGCTATCCGGGCAATCTCGAACCTGTCACTGAGGAAGAATACCATGAAGCTGTGCGTCTTTCCGAAGTTGTTGTCCATTGGGCAGGAGCGTTCATTCGGTCACGAGGAATTACAAAAGAGTAAGACAATATTACTCATAGACAATCGTATCGACGCGGTGGGCATTAATATAGTCCCAATTCAATTCCACACCCAGCCCAGGTCCCTGCGGCACCAGCACATGCCCATTGGAGTCAATATTCTCTAGTTCATCGGTAAATTCGGGTGGATGGATAGGCGGTTTTGTGTTACGGATTAACGGGTGCAATAGACCAAGTTCGTAGTAATTGGTGTTACGGATAGCAGCGATGCAGTGACGGTGAGGTATACTTCCACCGTGGAACTCTACATCCAAGCCAAACCCTTCAGCAGCGCGTGCCACCTTCATCGCGCCGGTGATACCGCCGTCCTCGTAAGTGCCGGTTCGCACAAAATCCGTGCCCCCGTTGACGATGAAGTCAACATGCTGCTCCAACCCAAAGATATGCTCCGTCTGCAATAGCGGTGTCTTAATCAGTTCCCGTAATTTCTTGTGACCAAAGACCGAAACCCCGCCATCTTTGTACGCATCCTCCAACCAGAAGAAGTCCTCATCGTCACATGCCCTACCCACCTTCAGCGCATCTGCCCAAGTCTCCAACTCGCAGGCAGGATCGATCATCAAGTCCATCCGATCGCCCACGCGCTGCCCAACCGCGTGGACATTCGCCACCTCCCGCTCAATAGGGGCGTTCCCCCAACCGTGGATCTTAAAGGCAGGATATCCCAACTCAGCGCACTGCTCAGCAAAGTCAGCAAACGCTTCGGGCGTACTCAGTCCACCGTTTTCATCGCCGTGGTAGGTACTGGCATACGCCGGGATAGTCTTTCTCCAGCCACCGAGCAGTTGATGGATCGGGGCATCATATACTTTGCCCGCAAAATCCCACAGCGCCACGTCGAGCCCGCTGAGGGCAGTGACACCGGTATGGCGTAAACCCCGCTTAACGTCGTTGTATATCTTTTCACGCTCGAAGGGATTCTTCCCTACCACGTAGTTGGCGACATTTGGGAGTATGTGCCGTCCGGTGGATTCGCCAATAACCCCGGTACTAGTATGAATCCGCAGAATTGATGACTGCATCTTGTGGACGTTGCCCTTCTCGTAGACAAGGTTAAACCCGTTGTAATCGGTGCCCATGTCCTGAATATCGTGTTCAAAAATCACTGTCTCAATCTTAGTAATCTTCGGATTTACCATTAAATTTTCTCCTTCTTTAGCTCCGACGGAGCTCCTTATCCCGTAGGTCGGGCATCTTGCCCGGCCCAAAGCCCTAGCAGTTCGGTGCAGCGAGGGCAATTCGTCGTTTCTTCTTACCTATTACGCATTATACTTTATTCGTAGGTTGAGTTTCACGGTATCCGTTCAACCCATCGCTCACGTTTCACGTTCTACGAGTATATGTTCGTCAGTTTAATGAACCAGTGAACCAACATAGCCCCAGCGGGGCGACATGTGTGTCCCATCGTAGGAAATCAATGAAGTTATCCACAATAACCTAACACAATCTAACACAATCTAACACAATCTAACACTTTTGGCGAAATTGGTGTCGATTTTGGACAATCGACCTACAGAACCCTAGAGCGACAGCCAGACCCCCGTTTTCTCCCCTTCTCACTCTCGTGTCTCTCGTCTTCCTGTCCTCCCGCTTTCTCCTTCTTCCCATCCGCTCACCTTACAGGAATTGTGCAAAGAAACCGAGTTTTTTCTTCAAAACTCGGTTTCTCTGAGCTGCACTGCACTTTCTCTTGACACGAATCTTCCCTTTAGGAAAGCTGCGCCGGCTGGCGATAGACCTGATAGAGTTCACGCTTGAGATCCGCATTGACCTCCGGTTTCGATAATTTCGTATAGAGCTCCAATTTACTATTGACGAAATCCAATAAAATTTCATCAATCACCTGATCAAACTTATACCGTTTATTAGTATCCGTATTATCCCCTTCAATCACCTGACGGAGTTCTTCGTTTGCTTGTACCTTTCGGTGAATGGTTTCAATATCAACCTTATCTTCGGTCGTGAAATCTGTCTGATAGGCATCGTTCAAGGCCTGAACGATATTGGAGAGGAGATCCTGCGCCGCCTCCCTGATTGTAGCGACATCGCTGCCGATCCCTTCGACTTCGCTATCTTCCGTTTCAAGGGAGAGTTGTAGGCTGTCATGCGTTCTCTGTAGGCGAAACGAATCCAAGTCCACAGATGCTAAGACATCATGCAGGTCGGGGTGATCCCGTTTCGGCAGCTTCTTGTTCAGACTTCGACCGAAGATGTACAATTTTTCCAACGCCACATCGGTGAAGGTAATCAACTGTGAGATGTAGCCGTAGAGTCGAATGTAACTCTGGGTGGTAGAGCGGAATTCTTCCCGCTCATTCATTTCGAGCTGTGACCACTTCTCGACGGCGCAATCGAGGACGCCCTGTAGCAATTCATCCGGACGAGTTGGATCATAAAAGATACGGCAAAATTGGTCGATGGTATCCTCATTGTAAAGGTCAAAACCGTCCAACTGGCTCTGTAGGTCATACAGCCGATTCGGGTCGGTCTCCTCCCCAAGCGTCGTGGTCTGATAGTAACCCTGAAACGCTTCCTGTACCTGGTCCGGTTCATTCACAAAATCGAGCACTAAGGTATCCGTTTTACCGGTGGCGACACGGTTTAGGCGGCTCAAACTCTGGACACATTGAAGCCCGTCCAACCGTTTATCGACGTACATCGTCTGCAGCAGCGGCTCATCGAAACCGGTCTGGAACTTATTGGACACAATCAGAATCCGATACTCAGGACTCTTGAAACTGTCTGCAATCAAAACGCGCGGCGGTAAGCCATTCATTCCGTCTTCCGTGTAGTCCTGACCGTTGTCGGTGTCGTGCACCGTGCCGCTGAACGCCACTAGACAACCGTAGTCGAGCCCCATCTCTCGCATCTGCCGATCGAACTCTAACTTGTATCTGACGCAGTGCAACCGGGACGGTGTAACTAACATCGCCCGCCCCTTCCCTTCGATCGTTTTTTCGGTCCGTGCGATGAAGTGTTCTAGGATAATCCGGGTCTTGGTTTCAATGCTGTGGGGTTGTAGGTCAACGTAATTGGTCAGTGCCCGCAGCGTCCGTGCTTTCTCGTACTCTTTATCTTCCGGAACGCTTTTGACCAGTTCGAAGTACCGCTTAAAGGTGGTGTAGTTCTGTAGCACGTCAAGCGTGAACCCTTCGCTGATACTCTGGCGCATCGAATAGACGTGGAACGGGACAAATTTTCCATCGTCAGCCTTCCGTCCAAACAGTTCTAAGGTCTTGTTCTTCGGTGTGCCGCTGAAACCGAAATAGGAGATATGATCCTGCATCCTGCGCCCCTCCATCTCCTCAAGGATCCGAGCGTCTATATCCGAAACTTCGTCGGTGTTATCTTCTTCTATCACCTCTCCCTCAATCCCTTTCGAGAGGGAGGCTCTGAGATTTCTTGCGGACTCACCGCTCTGCGAGGAGTGCGCTTCGTCAATAATCACGGCGAAGGTCTTGCTTTTGAGTTTGCCGATCTCCTCTGCAATCACGCTGAACTTCTGAATCGTCGAGATGATGATATCCTTGCCGGATTCAAGGTAACCCCTGAGTTGTGCCGAGCTTCCCTCAACGGGATGCACCACGCCATCGACCTGTTCCACCTGTTTAATCGTGTCCTGCAGCTGCTTATCAAGCAGGCGCCGATCCGTCACAACGATGACGGAGTCGAAGATCCGATTTGTATCGGTCGGAGAGCGGTACAGATGCGTGAGCAGGTGCGCCAACCACGCGATGGAGTTCGACTTGCCGCTCCCGGTGGTGTGTTGGATCAGGTAGTTGTGCCCGACATCCTTCTCCACGATATCCTTCTTCAATTTACGAATCACGTCAAGCTGATGGTATCGTGGGAAAACAAGCACTGTATGTTTCACATCTCTTACCCCACCGATGTCGGAATCGTAAACCTTTTCTGTGGTCTCCTGCTCATGGATAAAGTTGTCCATTAACTCCATCAGGTTATTGGGCTGTAGGATGTCCTCCCACAGATAGGCGGTCTTATGACCGTCCGGGTTCACCGGGTTTTCGAGCTCCTTGTTAAACGGAAAGAACCGTGTCTCTCCCCCTTGCAATCGGGTTGTCATCGAAACTTTTTCGTTACCCACCGCAAAGTGAACGAGACATCGCCGGAATTGGAACAACGGCTCTCTCGGATCCCGGTCGGTCCGATACTGTTTCTCCGCATCTGTCACTGTTTGACCGGTAAGGCTGTTCTTCAGTTCCATCGTCACCAACGGCAGACCGTTGAGGAACAACCCCATATCGACTGATTTTTCGTTCCGCTGTGAATACTTCAACTGCCGAACCAATGAGAATCGGTTCTGAGCGTAGAGTCTACCATGGTCGGGGTTCATACCGCTTGACGGACGGAAGTAGGTCAGATGAAAACGACACCCTCTGTCTATAACGCCTTTCCGCAGTACATCCAACACCCCACGACGCGCAATCTCTTTGCTCGCACGATCGAGGAGTTTAACCGGTGTATCCTCTCCGTATTGGATTTCCAGTTTCTGATACTCCTCCGGTTGCGTTGCCTGAATAAATCGCACTGTCTCAGTGGGAATCAAGCAAAGGTCTTTATTATAGAGGGCAGGTTGTCGGGAGTGGTAGCGTGACCGATTTAGGCGCGCTTCGATGTGATCCTCAAAATCTTTTTCGTCATACGCTGGCATGATCTACACCTCGTTTCGGACATCTATCTTGCCGGTTACCGCTTCGGAGATGAGGGATTCACGGTATTCTTTGAGAAGTTCGATTTTTTGCCCTTCTGCGGCTATCAGTTCGTCAATCTGTTTGGTTTTGTGGTCAAGGAAGTTGATGATTTGTGTCTGTGCAGGAAGTGGCGGTTTAACAACAAATAGTTCTCTGATTTTATCAAGGTGTAAGTTTGTCACAGTGGAGGTTTTGCTGCTTTCCTTCAATTGCTGGTCAATAACTTGACTTCGGAAAAGGTAGCTAAAGAAATACGGTGAGTAAGTTTCTGTTCTAAATTTAATCAGACATAGACTTACAAAGATACTGAACTCAAAATCCCAGTCAATCACCCGCGTAATACCAATTGTTCCATTTTTAGACAGTAGAAGGTTGCCTTTTTCTGGTTTACATCTTTGAGTTAATTCCTGATGTAATTCAGCAGTGATATATTTTACTTTGGTACTAAAGTTAGTACAATTTGATAGTAATTCATGCAGCGTTATCAAGAGTCTGTTGAATATCGGGCGAGTATGTATCTTTGTCGTTTGTCTGCGAAAATAATCTTCCCTCCATAAAGGCGCATAGATACTGAACCATCAACCCGCGTGTCAATTTAGTGGGTCGATACCAGTCAATGCCTAATTCCCAGCATACCTGCTCGACTGTTATGGACCTGCCAGTGGCACAAGTAGCATTGAATATCAATTGTGTGATGCAACTCGCCACGAAACTGAGTTGTACCAATCGATTGATGCTTTTCCGCGATTTGACTCGATACTTGTCAAACCCGAAGTGTTGCTTGGTGTCCCGAAAAGCAGTCTCAATCAACCATCGTTGCCGATAGTATCGAACTATCTGACATAGGTCAAGTGTCAAGTCAGTGGTGTAGACACAGAAATATCGAAACGGCTTTGATTTTTTAGGTCGGGTTCGCATCACCACCAATCGCACTTGAGTAGGACACATTTTGGTCCGCACGACCTTAGATGCGACTGAACACCGTTTGTTGTCAATATCAATCGCTTTATACCGAAGATGCCGAAGATGGATGCGTTTACCGTATGTCTTTGGGCGTCCGGGTTTAGGTCGCTTGCAGACCGTGGGTAACAGATAAAAGACCGCATTGGACTTGGCGCGACACAAGATATGATGTCCTGCGTTAAGGACGGCTTCAAACACTTTCCGTCTATTGAACCCCCGGTCAAAGATAATCAGTCCGGGCGGGATTTGGGAGCAAATCCGCTTGAGAACCGACCCACTGTTGTCCCGATGGGTCTTTGGACATATCAGGTTCACCCACACCGGAAATAGAATCGTCTCTGTAACGGTGGTACAAAGCAACCCCAACGCGCCAAACTGATGACCAAAGTGGAACTTCGATTGATTAGTATTGCGCTTTCGGTAGCGATGATTTCTGAAGAAATGGAGTCCAAATTGCTTCTCCCCGGTCTTTACCGCTCGGGTCTCGTCGTAAACGTAGACCCAGTTGTCAAACCAACCTTGCAGCAACTTAATCAGATGTTGAGCAACCGCATCGGCGTCCCATTTGCCACGGGAGAGGAACTTCACCAATGAACCGTAACCGACCTTCGGGCGAACCGCTTGATAGATGCCCGTCAACGTCGCACGATGGCGGTGCGTGATAAGACCGACGATGAAGGTACAAAACAACGCGAAGTTTTGACGGTTGAATAATGGACGAAATTGCGTTAAAATATCAACGAGGCAGAAAATGACGGGCATGATAACTCTCCTTTCAAAATTGTGATGGATTTCTGAAAGGATACCCGCTTTTCTGCCTTTTTTCACCCTAAAATTGTACTAACTTTAGTACTTTGGTAAGATCGATTGTTTTATTATGAATATCAGTAACTCTAAGAAAAGGAATTCCACTGTCTTGATATTCAGGGGTATAGTGAGTACCATCAATGATTTGATGGGTAAGATATTTAACTTTCATTATTGACCAGTCTTTGGGTATTTCCCCTATCCGCTCCACCCCCGACGGTTTCATCTCCACATTCGGGTCAAGCCCCTTCGTCACCGCCTGATTGATCAGCGCGGTTCGTTGTTCTTGCAGCAGTTCTATCCGTCGCTCTTTGATGCGGATGAGCTCGTCGATCTGTCCGGTCTTGTGGTCAAGGAAGGCGGTGATTTGGGTTTGTTCGGAGAGTGGTGGGAGCGGTATTTTTACGCCTACCAGAGTTCCTTTTGTTACCTCCAGAAACGTGGTGCCACTCCCAAGAGAAATCAGCAAATCCTTTATTGCTTGCAGATAGTAAACGAGGTAAATATTCAGCAATCCTTCATTACACACAAAATTGGCAAAACCTTGATTCGTTGCCATTGGTACTGTTGTAATCGCAGTTTCGCCAATTGTTGCACGACTAGTAAGCAAGACCGTTCCTGCGGGAAGGCACCGTGCTCCACTATTACCTAGAGCTTCTTCTGAGATATGGATTTCAGTGTCGTCAATGTATAAAGCTCCCTGTAACGCTGTAACGTCGACTGGTCTCGCCCAGGGCAAGTTACCTTGAAAGTACTTGTCGACATTTCGTTTCGGAGTTCCTCCTTTGAAAATCGTTGATACCTGTCCTAGTTTTTTTGCTCCCCAATGCGCTGGTATTTCTCCAATAAACTCAATCCCATTCTCTTTATATTCAGGATAACGCTTCATAATTTTAGCACCTTGTAGCGATCATCGTAGATTTTTCACCTTATCAAACTTTCTCCGGTTGTTTCGCGCTTGACCCAGCGGGGAGCCAAGTTGTCCCTCCGATGGGTCTTGATGATTCATACGGTGGCATTCCCAAATACAACTGTTGTGTTCGGTCAGCCCAGACCCTCAGATTATTATTTCCTTTCCATGCCTGTATCAAGTGTTTGTGCCTTCCCCTTTCCTCCCATGATTCCTCAAAAAACATTTCTGTGAATAACTCTGTACCTGTAAGCACTATCACTGGTGCCCGCGTTTGTTCTCTATCCTGATCATATTCTCGTCCCCATTCCGCTAGTTCTTTAATGCGGTTAATTTCTTCCTGAGAGAGTTCTTCTTTCATCGTAGCAAATACCAATATGGAACCCGGAAACGCTTCCGCCAACAGTTTCATTCGATTAACATCATTTTGTTCAAAAACATCCTCGCCACGCCTACCGAAACTCTTGGCTTCGCCAAACACCGTTTCGGTAGGGTAATTGGTTTCAAAATTCCCTTCGCGCTGATACCATAACATAAAATCAACTTCTACCTTCTCACTTGTGGGTAACATCAGTTTTTGGCCAGACGACCAAGTAACCTTCGATCCATCTACTCTGCCTATAACATCTGCAAAGAAACGGATAGCTAGGGCGGTAGCATACCCCCCATCAGCGTATTTAGGTAGAGCAAACGGTCCTACGACACGATAAGCCCATCTGGAATGTTCGCCTATGGGATTGGTAATAGGGAAATTAAACTGCTTAAAGCAGAAATTACAGATTAGTGAGTAATCAAGCTGATTTACCGAATACCAACTCCACTTGCTGCATTTACTACATTTAAGTTCTAATCCAAGTTCAACAACCTTCCGTTCAACCAATGTCTCGAAAGTCCGCTTCCTCGAGCTCTCGTTATCTACCGCCGCATGAATTTTGTTCTTGAATTCTTTATAGTGAGTGGTCTTGGTGGCGGAATTTCCTGACATTTCATTGAGTAACTCAATAACACCCTTACGCGCTAAGTGCCCGACACCCCCAAAACCGCCCAATGTCTGAATGATCTGTTGGGTTGCTCTGCCCGCATCAGAAGGTGTCGCAGGTACTTGGTTTGCCTTAAACCATTGATTGAATGCTGTTGTTCCATCAATTAAATTCCAATCTTCGGAAAGATTCTTATGCTCAGGAAAAATAACTAATCCTTCGGTAGTAGACAGCAGGTATTTCCGTCCGAACCCAAATGTGGGTAGAGTAGGGTTTTTATAGTTGCATGGAAAGACTGTAGCTATTTGATTGCGATAGTTCCAATCTTGCAATTTGATAATATTCGCTACACGCAACCGATTACCGGCAAATTCCGGAAAGAGAGGATCGAATCGAATTTCAGGGTTGTCTTCATCGATCTGTATATCCATACTTTTCTTGTTAGCTTCCAAAGTCGGACGGGTGGTTCTATCGTCCCTCCAGATGGGCGGATATCCTATTTGTGGCATGTAAACGTTCCCTTCATCAATACGAAGATAACTGCTATGTATGTTCTCTCTGTCATTCTCAGATATGGAAGGCGAAAACGATGTTAAGACATCACGAGCCGGAATGATTTCTTTACAGAGAGGTGATAATTCTTTAATCCATTGGATAGGAACTGCGAGAACATGTTGATGTATTGCACGTAAATTCCAGAAATCAATTAGGTCTTTTGACTTTTGGGTATCTAATATGAATAACATGGGTGACGAAAATTCATTGTAATCTATCCGAAGCTTTTCGCAACCTATTTCTAAAGCAGAACGATATTCAGATTGGTAGAGTTTTAAGAGGGCAGTAGCGTCCAATGCTATATGTCCTGGATCAAATACATCTCTGTAGTTATGTTCAAAATAGCTAAGATTTTCTTGGGCGGGAAAGCTACCGAAATTAGCAGCAACGAATCCGGCAAAGACACTCTCTTTCGCCTCAACATGGACTATATTGCGTTGATGGCGGAGTTCAAAGCGAAATTCTTTCTGATACAGCTCGGAATAGAGATCGCGGACGCTTAAGCTATGTGTATTCCAATATCCTTCTCCTGGCCGTTCCAGAATACCTGTGAGCGGTAGCACCCTCTTTGGATCGAAACCGAATTCTTCCGCTAATCCCTCCTCTGCCTCAACAAGGAAATCGGGTTCAAAGAAATCCAGATAGCAGTTGATGATTTGCTTGGGGTTATCAAAGCGAAACCCCTCTTCTTCCATCCAAGATGGTACAGACTCAAACAAAGGGATAATGGGATTGAATATGCCACCCCACAGGCATGTATTAATGCGGAAAATCTCCAGTACCTTTTCCGCGTCATCTGGACGAACCAAAAATCCAAACCGAATGGGTCGAAGGCGTATATCGACACGAATGTTATTCATTTAATTCACCTCACCGCTGTCATTCATTCAACAGGACTTACGCATTTCAGCACGGGGCAAGATGCCCCGCCTACAGTTGGCTGTGTAAATCCTATTCAACAAGGTTCCGTTCAAGTGCCTTCGTGCAACCGTTGAATATCATCCTCACAAATAAACCCCACCGTCACACCATTTTGACGGAATGCGTTGCGGAAGTCCCACCACTGACTATCCACCGCTTGCAGGATAGGTGGTCCCTCTGGATGGGTAACTGCAACCGCGATAAATTTCCGATCATCCCGATCGAAGTCATTCAATGCTGGGTCGTCTGGGAACTCTTGAAACTCATTTTCTGAACCATTGACGGGCGTAATAACCTTTGGTGCTAGTTAGTCGCCCCGCCCCGATAAATCGGGACAGGCGGGATTCAAAGCAACTGGGGCTTTGGGGTATTTGTTTATCAACGTGCTATAAACATGTCGCCCCTCTGGGGCTAAATACCCCCCATGCACCGCATCCCGTTTCACGTTCTGTTTTCTATCCTGCAGATCTTTCAATCCAGAGTATCCCTGATCAGACCAGGATGCAAGTCCCGACGCGTCGAGGTTCCGAGAATCGGAACCTGATTTAGACAACAATTATGAGCACCCTTCATTTAACTTTACATTGTATCGGATATTAGTATATCATATTTGTGTCATATTTGAGGCTTAATTGATAATGATAGGGATTGCGTGATTGAATAGTTGATATTTGCTCATAAGCCAAGGTGTTTTTTGAATCTTGGATCGATACTGTATACCAAAGAAAGAGATAACTGACATTCTATGGCTGAACTGCGTAAGTCCTACTAGAGGATAAAAACGATGCCTACACTCCCTTTCACAGTTGATGCTGAACTCTTGAGAGAACTTGGGGAAAGACTTGTTGGTAAACCCCACATCGCATTGGCTGAGTTAATTAAGAACAGTTATGATGCTGACGCAACTCAAGTGACGATTAAGTTCTCACCTAGTGAAGACTGCATTGAAGTTAGCGACAACGGGCATGGGATGACCTTTGAAGAGTTCAGAGGTTTCTGGATGCGGATTGGTACGACTCACAAACGGGAAAGACGGTCAAAAAACTTGGGACGGCAACTGACCGGCTCAAAAGGAGTTGGTCGGTTGGCAGTTCAATTCCTAGCAAATAGGATGACAATCAGAACCGTTCCAGAGGGCGGCGATGAATGGCTTGAAGCCAAGGTCAGTTGGGAAGAAGCTGTAAAAGCTGGGGAACTTACGGAAGTAACTGTTGAGTGCATTCGTAATCAATCATGTGCGCCTTTTTTGCACGGAACCTCGATTATCTTGAGTGAACTCAAAGATAAATGGGAAATAGATTCCGTTCGCAAGTTGGCTTCAGAGGTGTGGTGGCTTCAGCCCCCTTTTGGTGCCGCTATATCTTATCGGGACAATTCAAAGGACCGCTTTCGGGTTCATTTTCAATCAACGCAACAGGATTATGCAGAAACATTTGAAAAACAGATGGAGGCGATAAAGAGCATTTGGATTGCCCGGCTTGTTGGAAAGAATGTCAACGGAAAAGTGACGCTTTCCTTACAGTTTCCGGGTGAACAACCAATGATTCATGAATACAGTATTGCGGACTTTTTTCATAACGAGGGAAAATTCAACAAAGCAGAAAACCTCAACAACGCACATTTTGAGATTCGGATCTATGACTTATCGGGAAGACAGAAATTTGGAATCAAGGTCGGTGAAGCCCGAGAATATTTCGCGACACATGGCGGTGTCCATGTTTATGATGGCAACTTTCGCCTCCCCTATTACGGTCTACCAACAAGTGACTGGTTGAGATTGGAGTATGATCACTCCCATCGAAAAACCGTGTCCCAATTTTTTCCTAGAGAAATTCAAGTTCGCAGAGCCTTAAACGACTTACCGACCCTCGGGCGTGTTCTTGGAGTTGTCAACGTTAATACTTCCGAAGAACCCAATCTCAAGACTATGATCACGCGAGATCGTTTAATCGAAACGCCAGCCTATGAAGATCTTGTGTCTATGGTCCGCTATGCAATTGATTGGTACGCCAACGAAACCGCGCGACGAAAAATTGAGGCGAAAAAACGAGAAGTTTCATCTGAACCTACGTCGTTAAAATTCGAGCGTGTTGAGCAGGTATTAGAAGAATACGAGCCGGAAATTCCCCAAAACGTCTATCAAGAGATTTATGAAAAAGTCCGAGAAGCAACACTAACAGCGAAGACCAATCAAGAGCTCGTTCTCGAACAGATGGGACTGCTTGCTCCCCTTGCCACGGCTGGTATTTCCGCGTTGTCGTACCAGCACGAATTAAAAAAACAATTTACTTACATTGAGGACGCAATTGATAGAATCAAAACTGTTCAAACACTAGCATCCTTCCTACCGTATTCATCTAAAAAAGCAGGAGAACTCGAACTCGAACAAAATCTGAATTCGCTGAACGCAGATTTGTCATCGTGGCTTGAAAGAGCCAAGGCGACCAATAGCTTGTTTGACTACATCGCCGATGCCGAGAATACCAAGTTGCGGCACAGATTTCGTGCCATGCCAGTGATTAAAGATATTGCGGCACAAACGGGTTTTTTGGCGAGAGGCATTGATATTGACTATAGTCAACTCGACGATCAACTGTATCTTCCCGAAGCATCTTTTGCTGAGTGGGGCGCAATCTTTCAAAATGTTTTTACCAACGCTTTCAATGCGCTGCTTGATTCGTCTCGCCGGTTGCTACACATCAGTTCCCGTTCTCATGAAAAATCTCGTGAAATTCTCATTCAGGATACCGGACAAGGGATAGACCTCAAAAAGGCAGACAAGTTTTTTGAACCTTTTGAAAGAGCATCGAAAATTTCAGCCGAAAGACAAGCCCTTGGCTACGGTGGCACTGGACTTGGACTTACAATTGTTCGATTGCTGACGGATAATATCGGTTGTCGTGTTCAGTTCATTGTACCACAAGATGGATTTAATACTGCCTTCTCAATTCGATGGAGGGAAACCAAGTGAAGAAGATCCTGATATATGACGATGAAGATAAACAAACAGAACGATTTGAGAATATACTGAAGCAAGCTCTTAACAGGGTGGGGCAGGACACAGACTTCGATATAAAACCTCTTTCTGATGAGTCCCTCCAAAATTCAATAGAGTTGTTGCAGAAAAAGCAGGTTGGGTTTAGAGAAAACGGAAAATGTCTTGATGCAACCACCATATTTGACGAAGCATCAATTTTCATTATTGATTATGATCTATTGAAGAGTAAAGTGAAGGGATTACTAACAGGTGAAATCATCTCCTATGTTGTTCGCGGCTTTTCCGAATGTAAGTTGATTGTTGGATTGAATCAATATGGTCGTAATTCGTTTGATCTGACTTTGAGAGGACACTTGGAATCCTTTGCGGACCTGAATTTAGGAGTAGATCAGTTAGGCAATCTTGATTTGTGGAGAGGTAACTGGGGCGATTTCAGACGAGGTTACAGACCGTGGTCTTGGCCAAATTTATTCGATTCCCTGCACAATTTTGATAGAAAGGTTGCAGAGGTTAAAGAGAATTTAGACAGTCCCATTTGCAAAGTTCTTGGTTTCAACCCCAAGTTGTTTCGGCTGCTGCCTCGCGGCATTGTTCAATTCATCGGGAAAAGTGAAGAGAAAGAACTTGCTGAAACAACGTTCCGGGAGTTTGTAACACACTCTGGCAACGGCTTGAGACCTAAAGATGCAACCATTTCGGACAAAAACGTTTTGGCGAGAGTTGGTGCTGCCAGAATATCAAAATGGTTAGAGCGACTTGTGTTGCCGGAGCAAGATATCCTCGTAGATGCACCGCACTTGGTCTCAAGATATCCAAGTCTAATTACCGATGATGAGAAGAAAATTAAAGCTTGGAACAGAACAGCACAGTTAATAGATTACCGTGACATAGGGCTTAATACCGATTTGATTGAACCCTATCGATTCAAAAAGGACTATTGGGTTTCAAGGCCTGTCTGGTTTTGGGATAAACTACGCGAATGCGAATCCATCCAAGAAATACAAGAGCCGTGGCTGACTGTCAAACCCAGTTGGGTATTTTGCGAAGATGCTTCCCGCTTCTACAATCGAAAGGATTGTGGCGAGTTCTTTGCTGATACTGATTCGCCATTTACCCGAAGGTTTGTTAAAGACTTCAAGGGAGTCGATTACCGCCCCAGAGTCCGATTTTCACTGTGATTTTTTTGTGGAAAAACGCAATGATAAAAACTCTTACCACGTTGAAAGAAATTCTTACCCCTCTGTGTAAACCCCGAAGACTTGTATGGGCTAACGGGGGTTGGGAGCGCGTATTCACACAGTGGCGCCCTATAGCGCGTGAAGATATAGAGGAGTTATTTACATCGCCCAGAACCGTGTCAGGATCCATTGAAGTGGATTTTTCTCAATCTGAACGGGGACAGGTTATATACTTGCCGCCGCTGGAAAAAAATCCCCACTGTGTTCCAATCTTATCTCTATATTGCAAATTGAGCAACCAACAAGGTATAGCAAAATTCAGGGTCATGTTAGTTAGCCTTGACAGGAAGGGAAACCCTTATGGGATTGGGTTTCGCATGGAAACACCGGAGAGCATGAATCAGGACGCGGAAGCGTCTACTAAAATTGGGATTCACGATTTCTACCACGCACAACTCATCCAAAGGTTTAGACGAGAGGAACTTAACAGTGAACTACAAATTGATTGTCCGTGTTGGATTCCCGATTCACAGCCTTCTTTTCCATTGCCGGCTGAGTGTCCAGTGACGTTGTTGCTCTGCCTAATTGTGACGCTGTATGGTAGGGAGTGTTATAATCGGTTCCTCACAGAGCATCAGATATTTGACATTGAACAGTATAAAAAGAAACTAAAACCTTGGATAAACTGGAAACCAAACTAGAAAAATAACGCTAGTATTCAGCAAGCCTCTACTCAAGGGTCCCCACGCAACCGTTGAATATCATCCTCACAAATAAACTTCACTGCCACGCCATTTCGACGAAATGCGTCGCGGAAATCCCACCACTGACTATCCACCGCTTGCAGGATAGGCAGTCTCTCTGGATGGGCAAGTGCAACCGCGATAAATTTCCGATCATCTGGATCGAAGCCCTCCAACGCCGGATCGTTGGGGAACTCTTCAAACTCATTTTCTGAACTATTGACAGGCTTAATCGGAACCAAGTCGCACCGGTCATCCTTGTTCATCAAAATCCATCGGAGAAAGCTATCGCCAGCACCGGGCTCTCCGGTGGATCGGAGATTATCTCTGTACTCGCTGATAATTATCCATCTATTATCAAGAACTAATTTCTCCTTGCCACGTACAATACCTTCAAGCTTGTTGATACAGGTGCTGACGCAATTGGGAGAGGCTTGTGGTGATTCCTTTCGACCATTGGCGACTTTCGCAACATTTGTATCTACAACAACCATCATTCCATCACTTTCCGCCGGTTCATTTCGGCTTTCGTCTTTTCCACTAAGTCACCCATGTCATCGCCAAAGAAATTTTGAGGCCAATTCCGGATGTTGCCATATTCATCAACGTCGAGGTGTTCAATTTCGGATGTGCCGTCGTTAATTTGACAGAAATAAAGCGCTGTCTGATCGGCCGAAATCTCTTCCTCGGCGATGCGTCGTTGCAAGCGGTGCAGCAAATGCTCGCTGTGGCTTTCAAGGATAATCTGTACGTTTCGATTTTTCACAACATCAATCAGAACATCCCCCAGCTCTGACTGTACCTTCGGATGTAGATGGGCCTCTGGTTGTTCAAGAATGAGGATTGAACCTTCAGGAGCATAATAACAGAGAATTAACACCGGCAGGACTTGGGAAACGCCGAAACCGACATCCGTTAGTGGTACATCGGGACCTCCTTTGTATTGTTTAATGAGAAATTCGTAATCTCCTCCTGTATCGGAGACAGGTTGAACGTCATAGGAGTCAATTAGTTCCAAACGTTGTAACCATTTTGGTATTTGCTCGTCAACAGGAAGGCGTCGAATCCGTCCCGAAAGTAGTGCGGAAATCGTCTTTTCTCCATACTGTCCAATACCTTTTGGATGGTCGCCCTCCCAAGGGTAATGGCGTCGGGGATAGTCCCGGAGGGGACCAAGGTAAAGGACTCGGGAGAATAGATTTTCAAAAGCCTCCTCAAGAACAGAAAAAATCTCCTGAGTGCTTGGTGATACGCCGCTAATTCCATAGCATCGAAATAAAGATTGCGCATCATCTCTTCCGTAGGGGCTGAACACCTCGTACTTACTATCAGCCTCATATGTCTGAAAGATATGTTCACCGGCCACATAACGGATCTCGTGTAGAATGCCCGCAAAGAGACCAAATAAAAGAGAGAGAGTATCAACTTCGCCTATAGTCTGCATACTCAGCTTTTCAGGCAACTTCCACGATACAAAAATTTCGAGACTTGGATCATTTGCGGGTTGGTGAATAATATCATTCAAACTGCCTAAGTTGACCAACGACTTCTCATCACCAAAATAAAGTGGCTCATTCCAATCCGGTAATGGATGCTCCACAGTCTGCTTGAGCATTAGCAGCACCTGCAAGATACTGGTTTTACCGGAGCTATTCGCGCCGAAAAGTCCAGTTAATGGGGCAAACTGTAGTTTACTGGTATCTTGCCATGACTTGAAATTTCGCGCTCTGAGTTCAGTAATCATAACTTATCCCTCTTTTCGTAAACAGATAGGGTTTACGCAGTTGAACGTTCAAACCCTCGTAGTTCGGTGATTCATCGGTATACAACATGACTCACGACGCCCGATGAATCCCCGATTTATCGGGATTAAGAAACGGGCAACTACAATCAGGCTTAGGTTGGTAGTAGGGCGATTTATCGCCCGTCCGGACGCGGGTTGAATTGCGCTACTACGAACTGAAGTGCGTAAGTCCTAAACAGATTGAAATCGGTAATTTTTCCGGCGATTATTGTGTTTTGACCGAGAAGTGTCCACCAATTCGATAAGCGGTTGGAAACCCGATTTGTAAGCTGTAAACGACAACATTGGGATGCTTGGCAAGGAGACGTTTAGTGGCTACCAAATCGTCGGCGTTCATTTCGTATTCGCCCGTTTCGATGTCAATGACCAAAAACTTGCCTTTGTGTTTCGGTTCAACTTTGTCGCGTATCTCTCGCCTATAGATTGCCTCACCCCGTGATGCCACTTCTCTGGAGGTATAATCGGTATATGGCCTAGTGACTCTCTCCTTAACAAAACCGTTTACGTTGTGTGGGCAAATCGGTGTCGAGATGTGAATCTCGACCTACGGGGGCTGGTTACGGCATACGGAGTATGCCTACTACTATTAATCATAATCCCAAAACTTCATTCAGCAAGCCTTCACTTTTTTGCTCAAGTGCCAGCATTTCATCGGCAATCTCCTTGAGCGAGCGGAGCGGTGTGTACTGGTAGAAATACCGATTGAAGTTGATCTCGTAGCCCACCTTATCCTTCTTTCTGTCTAGCCAACTGTCCGGTAGGTGTGGTTTGACCTCTCGTTGGTAGTAATCATCAATCTCTTCCGTGAGGGGAACGCGCTCATAGTCTCGCAGCGCCGTATCCGGTTTTGGATTCCCTCGCTTGTCCCGGAGTACCTCCCCCGTCTTCTCATTGATGAGCGGTCTCTCAACCGTCACCTTTGTGTAACCGAAAAAGTCGTTTGGATAGATTTTGGAGTGTTCGGTCTCCTCAAAGTTGGTGTACAGTTCCACTATTTGATGGATATGACCGTCGGAGATAAAAACCCCCTTGTCTCCGAGATTCCTTTTCATCTTATCGAAGAAGTCAACGGCGTTGATTAGCTGTATTTTCCCCTGACGCGCCGCCGATTTTTGGTTCGTCAAGATCCAGATGTAGGTAGAGATACTGGTGTTGAAGAACAGCTTATCGGGCAGTGCGATAATACACTCTAGCCAGTCCTTTTCGATGATCGAGCGTCGGATTTCACTCTCACCGCTGCCGGCATCACCCGTAAAGAGCGGCGACCCGTTAAATACAATCCCCACCCGACTTCCACCGTCTTCCATCTTGGAGAGCATGTGTTGCAGAAACAGCAACGCCCCATCGGAAGAACGAGGTGTACCCGCTGAGAATCTGCCGTTAGCGTTCTGGGCTTCCGCTTTCACCGCCGCTGCATCCGACTTCCAACTGACACCGAAGGGTGGATTCGTCATCATATAATCGAATCGTTGCCCTTGAAATTGGTCATTAGAGAGACTGGATCCATGTCGAATAGCATCAGGGTTTTCATCTGTAATCAGCATATCCGACTTGCAGATTGCGTAGGTCTGCGCGTTCAGCTCCTGTCCTAACAGCCGAATATCGGCGTCCGGATTAATCTGTTCACGGAAGTATTCTTTTCCAATGGTCAACATGCCGCCTGTCCCGCAACACGGATCAAAGATACTGCGTATAACCCCCTGCCCGCGCAAATCTTCACCGTGTTCTGCAAACAGCAACGAGACCAATAACCGCACCACATCCCGCGGCGTGTAGTGTTCCCCACTAGTTTCGTTGGACATCTCGGAGAATCGGCGGAGCAGCTCCTCAAAGACCTGTCCCATTGTGTGGTTGTCCACCTTATCCGGGTGTAGATCGACTTCGGTGAATTTATCGCAGAAGATGAAGAGCCGGTTGTTTTTGTGCAATCGCTCAATGAACCCATCGAGATTGAAGTTTTCGATGATGTCGCGCACGTCCTGACTGAATCCGTTGAGGTAGTTCTCAAAGTTGAGATGGATATTGTTCGGGTCGGCTTTCAGTCGAGATAGGTCGTACTGGGAGGTGTTGTAGAAACTGGTGTTCGTATCTCTTAGAATAATCGGCGGTAGCACGTCTTCGGACACTTTGCCGTTGTATTGATTGTAGGTATTGATGGCTTTCTCTTTTCGTCCGTCCTCGTCCAAAATGCAGTCCAATCGGCGCAGCACCAGAAATGGGAGGGTGATGTCGCCGTATTCGTGCGGCTTGAACAACCCCCGCAGCACATCATCCGCCACATTCCAAACCAAATTTGCAAGTTCTTGATAATTCGCCATCTCTCTGCTTTCCTTGAAGTTGAGAACCTGTTTTAAAAAGAAAAACACTACTCAAGCGTTAATGTTTACGTTTAATCATTGGAGGAGTCCATACTGACCCAATGAAAGGCATAAACATGACCCGAACAAACTATCCCACGGATTTGACCGATGCCCAGTGGGAAAACCTATTACCCTATCTGCCAAAACCTTCACCATTAGGCAGACCTCTCAAGTGGGAGATGCGCTCAGTTATCAACGCTATGTTTTACATAGTCAAGTCAGGGTGTCAATGGCGAATGCTTCCTTATCAGATGCCACCGTGGCAAACGGTCTATTCCCACTTTAGAAAGTGGAAAGCCTTAGGTACATGGCTTATGATTCATCAAGCACTTCATGAACAAACCCGTTGTGATATTGGCAAAGCACCCTCACCGACCGTAGCTATCATTGACAGTCAATCGGTCAAGACGACTGAACTGGCAAATAGTAGGGGGTTTGATGCGCATAAGAAAGTCAAAGGCCGTAAACGTCATATAGTCACCGATACGATTGGCATTCCATTGGGAGTCAAGGTTACTGATGCCACTGTCAGTGATAACCAAGTCGCAATAGAGTTACTGACAGAAATCTTTAGTTGGCACATAACGATTCAGTTAGTCTGTGCTGATGCTGGCTATCGTGGCGAATTAGGCGACTATTTATACTTGACGCATCAGTGTCGATTGGAAATCGCTCCACCTCTTGGGCAATCGGGGTTTGTGGTTGTCCCATTGCGCTGGATTGTGGAACGCACCTTTTCTTGGTTCGGTTGGTTTCGCCGATTGACTTTGGACTATGAACGCTCGGCTGAGACCGCTGAGGCGATGGTGTACATTGCTTCCATTTACTTGATGCAAAATCCTATCAAATGACTTTTAAAACAGGTTCTGAATCTATTGTAAAGTCGAGATATAAATCTCGACCTACGGGCACGTCGGTGATTTACTCTTGGGTGGCTATACACATTGCGCTCCTCTGGAGCGCGGGGATTGGACATATCGCCCTTCTATAGACATATCGCTCCTCTGGAGCGAAAACGGGTTGGGGAACCCAACCCCTACGAATGCAGCCCCCCGTTTTCCCATTTTACCCTTCTGCAGGTGCGATGCAGTCGGGCGAATCATTACTGGGGCGATTGACAAGGCGCGAAACCGGGTAAGCCTCCATCTCCTCAGGTGGGTACGGCTTGAGGAGTCCGTCTAGCTGTGTGGGGGATTGATCGTTCGGGTTTAGCCATAGATCATAGTCATCGGGTTCAAGGATAACCGGCATCCGCCGATGGATGGTTTCCATGAGCGAGTTAGGTTCAGTGGTGATGATTGTGCAGGAGAGCAGAGGATCATCATCTGTAGACGGATACCACGCCTCCCATAACCCCGCGAAGGCAAAGGGTCGATCAGATTTGAGTCGAACATAGATAGGGGTTTTGGTTTTGCTCCCCGGTTTGCCCCGCCACTCATAAAACCCATCGGAAAGGATGAGACACCGGCGTCGCTTGTAAGGTGTCCGAAACGAGGGCTTTTCCGCCAAGGTTTCGGCGCGCGCATTAATCATGCGATTACCGATTTTGGGATCCTTTGCCCACGACGGAATCAGGCCCCACTGGAAAAATTCCACGCTGTTCTCACCGCTGTTTGGCACAACAGCAATCCCCTGAGAGGGCGCGATATTGTAGCGGGGAGCCATTTCATCCGGCATTGTAAAGCCGGGAAAAGTTTCTGTCAAAGTCTCAGTGGTTGTTTTCAATGTGAATCGTCCGCACATGATAGTCTCCTTGAAAGTAAAGTTATGACATATTATTATGTTAATTATATAATAACAATAGTTAATTATCCATTGAAAACGTTTCACGCTTCACATTTACAGTGTGCCAAGGCGTAGCGCGCTCATAAGCATGAGCAACCTGCAGCAACATTGGTTCAGACCACCACGGACCAGAAATCTGTAACCCGACGGGCAAGCCTTCTTCACTATCAGAGTTTTCAACCTGTGCAAAGCCACACGGCACAGAGATGGATGGCAAACCGAGCAGGTTAAACAGGCGAGTGCTCCGTGTCAAGCGCGGACGGATACGATTGGACTCGCTACCACCGGACAAATCATGCGTACTCCGAAACGGCGCAGGAATAGGGGCAGTCGGTGATAAAATGCAATCAACCTCCTCAAACGCACCCGCAAACTCGCGTCTAACAATTTCCTGCACTCGAACCGCTCTAATATAGTCCGATGCGGATAATGCTAACCCATCTTCAAGTAGTTCCCGTACATCAACCCCATAATCCTCTCGATGCGCTGCGAGACGCTGCTGATGAAATTGACCAGCTTCCGCCATCAAAAGGGTCAATGTCACCTCATGTCCTGCCTCTGCAGACGGCAGATCGAGTTCGACAATTTCTACCCCCAATCCCTCTAGAACTTTGATAGCGTCCCCAACCGCTCGCTCGACTCCTAAATCAAGGTTATCAAAAAAATGTTGTTTCGGAACACCCGCTCTACGTCCACGGATAGGTTGGTCCAACCCCTCAGTGTAGTCCGGCACCGGTCGGTTTTCGCTGTGCACATCACGGAGATCATAACCGGCAAGGATATTCATCATCAGCGCGACATCGTGAACATAACGGCACATAGGTCCGACACAATCGAGAGACTGCGCCAGTTCAATCACGCCGTGTACACTGATCCGCCCATAAGTCGGTTTCAACCCCACATGCCCACACACCGCCGCCGGGATACGGATTGACCCGCCGGTGTCGCTGCCCAATGCACCCGCACAGCAGCCTGCAACAACGGCTGATGCTGATCCCCCACTCGAACCCCCCGGCACCCGCGAAGTGTCCCACGGGTTAGCGGCTGCCCCAAAGTGTGGGTTCTCGGTCGTCACGCCGAAAGCAAATTCATGTAGATTGGTCTTGCCGATAATGATAGCCCCAGCGTTCTTTAGCTTGGAAACTAGCGCGGCGTCGAATTGCGGCGACTCCTCCGAAAAGAAGTTTGAACCAGCTGTGCTGCGGGTCCCTTCAACGCAAATTATATCCTTGAGCCCGATTGGTATACCGTGCAGCGGACCGAGATCTTTCCCGCTTCTTATCTCTGCCTCTGCCTGTCTAGCTCCTTCTAGGCTTTCCTCACGAAACACCGTGATGAAAGCATTCAACTGGGGCTCGCACTGATCGATTGCTTCAAGTGTCCCTTCAATGAGTTCGACGGGAGAGATTTCGCCTTTGCGGATCTGTGCTGCAATTTGAGCGATTGATGCGTGAAGGATATCGTCCATTGGGACCTCCATTAGCCCTTAACCAACTCAACGATGATGGCAACAAGTATACCAAACCAAACCGGAATGATCAGTCCAATCGTCCACTTGAAGTTATCTCGAATGTCTTTGCTTAAGCTAGCGTAAGTATCAGTGAGCCGAGCATCAAACGAACCCATCCGGTCTTCAAGCGCAATCATTCGATTCTCTACGGAAACGATACGATTTTCCATTGAGTTCATACGTGAATCAAGTGTACCAAACCGTTCGTTTACCTGATCGAGTGCCCCGCGCAAGTAATTCTGTTCTTTGACAACCTCCAACAATATTTCACTGTGCTGTTGGAGGATTGCCCCATGCCGTTGAAGCATTTCACCATGTTGCTGGAGCGTTATACTGTGCTGTTGGAGAATATCTCTGTTCTGTTGGACGATATTTTTGATTTCCACAATTTCAGGATTGGTATTCATGCGACCCTCCTTTCGACGGAGCGCATTGTATCAACTGTTAGTACATCGGTCAAGGATAAATGGACAACCACCAGGGGCATTTATGGTAGATTTTAGAATTACTTAGACACTCCCAATGCACAGCTAACCCCCTAAATCCCCCTTATCAGGGGGACTTGATAATTAACCTCCTAAATCCCCCAACTCCCCTGACAAGGGGTCTCCCCCTGATAAGGGGCTCGGGGGGTTGGGGATCTTCTCCCTTGTCTTTCCCCTCTTATCAGAGGGGTTCAGGGGGACTTTGGAAACTTCGCGAAGGTCGGAGTAACTGGTAAATGTCTACTTATTTCGCTAATTCACCGTAGTTCTCCTGTAGGAGGGATCTCCGAATCCCGACTACTCACTAAATAACCCTAGGGCAATTACTCCCAGAATCACCCTACACGCTTGAGGAGTTCATCTGCGTTTGGGCGGATCTGCGTTAGATCTTCCGGGCGGCTGAGTTCGTACATGAACACCCCAGGATACTCAATCTCATCTAAGGCACCCACAACACCATTCCAGTCAACGGTGCCAAGGCCCGGGAGAAGATGCTCGTCCTGCTCGCCGTGATTGTCGTGCAGGTGCAAGGTAATGAGATGTTCACCGATGACCCGTAGTGCCTCCACCGGATCACCCCCAATATTCCGATGCCCCGTATCAATAACGACACCTACATTCGGGGCGTCCAAATCCGTCATAAGTTCGACAAGGCGTGTCGGTTCACGAGTATAGCCACGCGGTACGTTTTCTATCGCAAAAGAGACCTCCCTAGGGGCTGCATATTCTGCAACAGTCCGCAGGTTATCGAGAAACGCCGTTCGCTTTTCTGAGTGGAGCGGTTCGTCAGGTTCAGGGATCTGGATGTGATGCGTCACGAGAATTCCACCTCCTAACACTTCCATAGCGTCAACCGCCTGACGATAGGCAATCAGCGTTTTATCCCGCTGAGCACCGTCGAGCGTTGCGAAGTCATAATCGTCGAATATCTCCAGATGGATGTGAAGCGAATTGAGATGTAACGATAGATCCTCCATCGCTAAACGCAACGCTGTAAATGTCTCAAGATCTGTATACGAAAATTCGGGGTGATAATCTGTCAGTTCCAGCGATTCAATGCCTGCCTGCTGAAACTCACGAAAGAGTGTCCAGTTCAGCGGACGATCGCGATACAGTATTGTCGAGGCACCAATTTTCATGGCGATTTTCCTTTCCTTATTTGGTTGTCTTGTCTTGGATTCTTGGCGTCAATAGGACAGTTATTTCTGGATAATTCAGTTAATTTCTGGTAAACTTCTCACAATCACTAAGAGTCTGTCTGAAAAGTCATTTTGGGTAAAGTGATTTGCCCTGAAACCGAGGTTTTTCTTCAAAACTCGGGTTCTTCCGCAATCCAGAAGGGCGTCCACTATTCAACGGCATATTATCACCATATTCAGCAAACCGTGTCAGGTCAATCGTAGGGGCTTGGTTTCCAAGCCCGATGGGTTGGGAGACCCAACCCCTACCTTGCGATGTAGCTCGCTGTGGATTGACAAGTCCACAGCACCGTGGGATCATCCCTTGCTTTTTAAAACAGGTTCTAAACCGTCCAAAGTTTCAAAATTCCTGAAAATATAGCGCATATTGGAGGAAAGATGGAGAAAATTATACTTGATACAGATATTGGTGATGATATTGACGACGCACTCGCTTTGGCTTTTGCAGTTATGAGCGGCAAAATTGACCTGCTCGGTGTAACAACAGTCTTCAAGAATGCGGTCCAGCGTGCGGAATTGGCGTGCTGCCTGTTGGAAACATTGGATCGAACAGATATTCCCGTCTATGCCGGGATTGGCAAAACCCTCCTTCAATCCATCCCGGACTGGGAACAGGTAGCAGCGAGTCATCGTCCGCGCCAGATGGAGGTCCTGAAGAAACAGCAGCCATCCATTCAACCGAAACCGGAGCACGCTGTTGATTTTATTATTGACACAGTAATGGCAAGCGATGGAGACATCACGCTTGTGCCCATCGGTCCCTTTACAAACATTGCAGCGGCATTCATCTTGGAACCACGTATAGCACAGAAAACAAAGATTTGCATGATGGGTGGTGCAACAGACCGGGTGCGTCCAGAGTGGAACGCGCTCTGCGATCCTGAAGCAACCCGGGTTGTCTTCGGTACAGGCGTGCCAATTACGATGGTCGGACTTGATGTCACGACGAAGTGCGTCATGCGCTATGAGCAGGTCAAAGCAGTAGGGGCAGTAGACCGTCCGATTAACCAAATCTGCTTCGAGCTCATCCATCTATGGGGCGGCGATAACCCCGAACCACGTCCAACCCTCCATGACCCATTGGCAGTCGCAACCCTCATTGATCCCACCCTCTGCGAAACACGCGACATGCGAATTGAGGTTGAGACGCGGGGGGATCACCTGCGCGGGTCAACTGTGCCAATCGCTGGTGAACCAAACACCTCCGTCTGCGTCTCCGTTGATGCAGCTCGGTTCATGGATTACTTTGTTAAAACACTGACCACCTGAAAAATCGATCCACGGATTAACCAATCAATCTCTTCAAGTTTTCACCGGCGGCGATTCCGTTCCTGATACAGTAGCTCCATCAGCTTTGGCACGTCAGGATTATCTGGCTCCAAGCGCATAACCTCCTCACCTGCGGCAATTGCTGCGTCTAACATGCCCACGTTGTAATATGCCCAACCGAGTGCTGCGTGGATGATTGCAGCATCCGGATCCAACCGCAACGCCTGCTGATATTGCTCAATTGCCTTATGATACCGCTTTTTTTCTAGGAAGATATTCCCCTGCTCAAAGTATGGGTTGCTGTGCCCTACTATCCGTGGCTCGCCTGTTGGCTCGGATTGGTGCACGGTCCCACAGCCGATAAGAAGTAACACTAAGGGACACATTGTGCGCTTGAACCAGAGATCCATTCTAACCACCCCACTTTGCCAGATAAGATAGCATTGTGGATGACTTCTGTCAATCTGAAAGCCAAATTTCTGTTACTTAATCGTAGAGAACGAGACAGGAAAATCTGTCTCTAGTTTCCTGGGAATGTTAGCTTGTGTTTTCGACAGACTTATGATATTATAACCTTCATTCATATCGCACTTATCGTTAATCGAAAATCTCTCAACCTATCATGAGGAGGAAGCAAAATGGGAAAGATTAATACACTGGTGTTTGCTGGTGGTGCCGTTCACGATTGGAAAGGGTGCAGCCAAGCGATAATTGACTCACTATCCCAACGGGAAGAATTTGAGATTACCAAGGTGGAGGAAGACCTTGACGCCTTGGTCGCCCCAAATCTTGATCCGTACGATCTGATTATCTTCTATTACACCATTGGCGAGATCTCCGATGCACAAAAGAATGGCTTGCTGAATCACATCGCCTCCGGCAAAGGCTACGTCGGAGTGCATTCCGCTGCCGATTCGTTTCGGGAGTGTCCCGAATACAGAGCGATGGTCGGTGGCTATTTTACCACACACCCACGCTATCGAGACTATCAGGTAAGCATCGTAGATACCGAGCACCCAATCACCGAAGGACTCGACGAGACAGTGGTGACAGATGAACAGTATATCCTCGACTACGATCCGCGTAACCACGTACTCGCATCGGCATTGTGGCAGGGAGATGCAATGCCGGTCGCATGGACGAAGAGTTGGGGGGACGGTCGAGTGTTCTATCTGGCATTGGGACACGATGCCAACGCCTGCCAACATGAAATATTCGGTACGCTTCTGCAGCGAGGCGCGCTCTGGGCAGGAACGCCGAGTGAATAAATAGTATAGTGAATTAGAGAAATAAGTAGACATTGACCAATAACTCTGACCTTCGCGAAGTTTCCAAAGTCCCCCTGAACCCCTCTGATAAGAGGGGAAAGACAAGGGAGAAGATCCCCTAACCCCCCTGCCCCCTTATCAGGGGGAGTCCCCTTGTCAGGGGAGTTGGGGGATTTAGGGGGTTGGTTGTGCATTGGGAGTGTCTAAATAATTCTAAAATCTACCATATATAGAATAACCTCAGCGACCGTCCATTGAAAATCTATCAGATTTCTCCTAAAGCTGGATTAATAGGTCTTTCAGAGGAGCGCTATGCGGATTGCGGAACTGGTAGCTTGGTATTTTAGCGCGGTTGGTTGATGTGGGAAGCCGTCTTGTCGATTTGAACTGTCGCACCTATTCTGATGAAAAAACGAATCACGGACATCGAAATAGATGAAGAGACGCCTTCTCACCGAATCCTTTTCCTTGATGGGGTGCACTTTGATAGTGTTGATGCGGCGTGCATTCCTCAGTTCGGCTTACGAGTTGGCCTAGAAATTGAGGCAGAGGTACTTCAAAAGTTAATTGAAGCGTACGAAGGAATGCGAGCAAAAAACTACGCACTTGAGCTGCTCTCCAACCAGAGTTATAGTAGGAGTCAGATGATTGGTCAACTTAGGCAAAAAGGCTTTGCTCCACAGGCAATCGATACAGCCTTGGAAGACTTAGAGCAGCTCGGTCATATCAAAGATGAAAAATTCGCTAAGAAGTGGGTGAATCGCCGCCGTCGTTCAAAACCAAAAGGCAAAAAGATGTTGCAGCATGAATTGGTTAATATGAACGTCGATAAAACTACCGCGGACCGTGTGCTTGCGGGGATTAACGATGCAGAGGAAGTAAGCGCCGCAATGCAATTGGCACAGAAACAGATAAAGCGTTACCAATCGCTCCCACCACAAGTTGCGAAACGCCGGCTACACGGTTTTCTACTTCGGCGTGGATTCGACTATGAAACGATTCAAAGTGTAATCGAGCGAGTATTAATCAAGGGAAATAGACAATGACATCAGATGAAATTAGATCAAATTTTCTAGAATACTTCCGAAAACATGGGCATACAATCGTTCCCAGTGCCCCACTAATACCTGCGGACGACCCGACCTTGCTGTTCACAAACGCGGGGATGAATCAGTTTAAGGATGTGTTTCTAGGAACGGGGCGACGCGAATACAGACGGGCTGCTGACACCCAAAAAGTGTTGCGCGTCAGCGGTAAGCATAACGATTTGGAAGAGGTGGGATATTCCCCAGGACACCACACCTTTTTTGAAATGTTGGGTAATTGGTCATTCGGCGATTACTACAAACGTGAAGCGATTGGTTACGCTTGGGAACTGATTGCAGAAATCTGGAAAGTCCCAACGGAGCTACTCTGGGCAACGGTTCACGACACCGACGACGAGTCTGAAAAACTATGGCTCGAAGAGACCGATATCCCGCTTGATCGCATCCGCCGCTTTGATAAAGACAATTTCTGGGAGATGGGCGATACAGGTCCCTGTGGTCCTTGTTCTGAGATTTTCGTTGATCTCGGTCCTGAGATGGATCCGGCATCAGTTGACGATCCTAACACGGGTCCGAATGTCAGCGAGCGATTTCGAGAGATTTGGAATCTAGTGTTTATCCAATACAATCGAGATGCGGAGGGCAATCTCCACCCGCTACCGGAGAAACATGTCGATACCGGCATGGGCTTCGAACGGATAGTTGCCATTTTGCAAGGCGTCGATTCCAACTACAAAACGGACGTGTTCGTCCCGATTCTTGAAGAAATCTCTAACCTCACCAATCGAGACTATTTTGACGATGAGCGTGGTGTGCCACACCGTGTCATCGCAGATCATATTCGGTGCCTTACGTTTGCCATCGGCGATGGTGTGATGCCCTCTAATGAAGGACGAGGGTATGTCATCCGCCGTATCCTACGCCGTGCTGTCTTATATGGCAAAAGATTGGGCATGGAGCAGCCATTTGTCTACAACCTTGTCGATAAAGTCATTGACCAACTCGGTCCCGTTTTCCCTGATGTGCTGCCACGCCACGATTTCATCAAACGGATTATCCAGGGCGAAGAGAGGCGGTTCTATCAAACCCTTGACCGCGGACTAGAAATTCTCCGAGGTTCGCTTGATGAACTCGACGCGCAGAATCAATCTATTCTGTCGGGAAATCGAGCGTTTGAACTGTATGATACCTTTGGATTCCCGCTAGATCTGACACAGATGCTTGCGCGTGAACGTAACTTTGCCGTAGATGAGGATGGATTTACCGCAAGTATGTCTCAGCAGCGAGAACGCAGCCGTGCGGATTGGAAAGCCGCCGGTGGCGCGGACAAAGGAGAAGCAATCTACACGGATATCCTCAAAGAATATCAGACCACCGAGTTTTTGGGCTATAACCGATCCGGCGCAGAAGCAGAGATAATCGCTCTCATCCGAGGTGATGAGTTGGCATCGGGTGTCCATGAGGGTGAAGAGGTCTCTGTCATCCTGAATCAGACGCCGTTTTATGGCGACTCCGGTGGTCAAGTCGGTGACATCGGTGTCATCGAAAGCGAAAATGCAACACTTAAAGTTGTCGATACTGTAAAACCTGTTCCCGATCTGTTCGTTCATAGATGTAAAGTAATCGAAGGAGAAATTACTCCACAGACATCAGTGGAAGCCAAGATTGATGTTGAGCGTCGTCAACACATCGCTGTCAGTCACACAGCAACGCATATCCTCCATCACGCCTTACGCACTGTCCTCGGGACACACGTTGGCCAAGCGGGATCGCTTGTTGAGTCGGGTAGGTTGCGCTTCGATTTTACGCACTATGAAGCTGTCAGCCCACAACACCTACAAGAAATAGAAGCCGATATCAACGACAGGGTTCGCCTGAATAATGATGTTGAAACCGAATTCCTCCCGCTGCAGGAAGCAAAAGACCGCGGTGCGCTTGCTTTCTTCGGTGAAAAGTATGGTGAAATTGTGCGCTTCGTCGGGATTGGTGACTACAGCAAGGAACTGTGCGGTGGCACCCACGTCCATGCAGCTGGGGAAATTGGGCTTGTGAAGATTATCAGTGAAAGCAGCATCGCCGCCGGCGTGCGTCGTATTGAGGCGGTGACTGGAGCCGGCGCTTATCAACACATCCACTCCGAAGATGAGATGCTCACCGCTATAGCGAATCTGCTTAACACGGCAAAACAATCGACTCCTGAACGCATCGAGGCACTGCTTCAAACCAATCGGGAGCTAGAACGACAGATTAACGCGCTTCAATCGCAGATGGCTCAATCCCAAGTTGTTGATTTGGTGAATAGTGCTGTTACTATTGACGGTTTTCGTGTGATTGCCGCGGTCCTTGAAAACACAGATCGGAACGGGCTCCGACAACTGGTTGATGATTTGAAAAATCGTATTGAAACGGGTGTTGTTGTACTTGCTTCGGCGACGGGCAATGATGTTGCGTTTGCTGCCGGGGTCACTTCAGATCTTGTGAAAACACATGGCTTACAAGCTGGAAAGATTATCCAAGCTGTGACTCGGCTGGCTGACGGGCGCGGCGGCGGCCGTCCCGAACTTGCTCAAGGTGGAGGCAAAAACCCAAGTAAGATGAAAGAAGCAATTGATGCCGTCATCAAAATTGTGGCGGATCAGGCTTAAATTATTGACTGACCTCCCCACAAAATTGGGGCGGACATAGCCTCATAAGGAATAAAACATGGACGCTTTACTTAATATGGATACTTCGCTTTACTGGCAAATTCCTTTAGGTGTATTGTTATTAGTGCTCGCTATCTTTTTTATATGGTTGGCATTTCGGATTGGGAAGACTCTAAAATTAGTGGAGAACCTGCTAGATAAAAGCGTTCCGAATCTACTCAAAGCGACTGAGCACCTAGTAGGTATACATAGCGATCTGAGTAATTTACTAACATCTGTAGACGGAACCGTTACAGAATTGAATCAAAAACTCCCTCAGCTGCTTGAGAATATCACCAGTATTACCGCTTCCATTGAGCAGATCAGCGAGTCGGAAATCCAACCGACAACACATAATATTCAACAAATAACGGAAACTGTAAACCAAAACATTGCGAAAATCGATGAATTAGTTGACACTGTCAAAGATTTTTCACAAACAACAATCAAGCACGCGGAATACTATCGCGATCAACTCTCCTCGCCCGTCACGGATGCTATCAGCGCATGGAGTGCACTTAAGGCAAGCTGGGAGGTATTCGGCCAGTCTCGGAGATCGCAGGCATCGAACTCAGAAGATACAACTCAGAAGGAACAAAATGAGTAGATTGCCGTTTTACAGCGCCTGTTCAGAAATTTGATGTATCGCTGAACCCGTGTTACTCGTTGGGTTCATTGCTAAGCTGTTACTGAAAGAATAGTAGAAAGAGGCGTAAACATACGCCTAAACACTTATTATAACTAAGGAGGATATTCAAATGGATGGCGAGAAACAAGGCAATGGAGGGCTAGTTGTACTTTTGGCATTTTTTTGCGGAGGCTTAATCGGCTCACTTCTCGGCCTACTCTTTGCCCCTATGGCTGGCAGAGAAACACGAGAGAGGATTCGCGATGCTTCGACAGATGTCAAAGACCGAACCATCGATACCGCGCAGCGAGCAAGGGAGGCAACTACCGAAACGGTAACCGACCTGGTCGGTAAAGGTAGAGCACGAGTCGATGATGCAACGGAGAATGTGAGAGCCGTTGTCGAGGCTGGGAAAACCGCTTTTGTCGAAAAGAAGTCGGAACTGGCGAATATCCTTTCCCGTGAAAATGACGAGGAAGAGGCGGCAACCGAGGAAACATCTAGTTAAAATCTATACATTGCACAGCAGTAGGGATCAGGTCGAAATCTGTATCTATACAGCTTCAACCTGACCCGCCACAGAAGCCACAGGTGGAAACATCAGATGCCTGTGGCTTCTTTATCTGGAGCAAATTCTAAATGAACCTCGACAGATTACGCGATCTCTTGGAGGAGGTTAAACGCGGTGAGGTTGACGTTGAAGCGGCAATTCAATCCTTGCGTCGTCTGCCGTTTGAAGATCTTGGATTTTCCAAAGTCGATCATCATCGGCAACTACGTACAGGTTTCCCGGAAGTGATCTTCTGTCAAGGAAAGACAGTCGATCAGGTGAAGGAGATTAGCAAACGTATTCTTGCCGCCGGTCAGCTCCTACTTGCGACCCGCGCTACCCCAGAAATTTACGACGCATTGGCATCCCTTGATTCAGCCGCTCGCTTCAATGAACTGGCACGTACTATCACGATTGGCGAGCCTTCCGGTGAACTGCATGACGGCATCTTGGTCGTGTCCGCTGGCACGTCCGATATTCCAGTAGCTGAGGAAGCAGTGGAAACCGCCCAAATTATGGGTAACCGGGTGGAACGGCTATATGATGTCGGGGTTGCCGGTCTGCACCGATTGCTCGATAATCATGAAAAGCTGATCCAAGCCCGCGTTCTAGTTGTCGTAGCAGGTATGGAAGGAGCATTAGCGAGTGTTGTCGGCGGATTGGTGGATAAGCCGGTTATCGCCGTGCCAACAAGTATTGGCTACGGAGCTAGCTTCGGCGGCGTTGCAGCTTTATTGAGTATGCTAAACAGTTGTGCTTCCGGTGTCACTGCTGTTAACATTGACAACGGATTTGGAGGAGGCTATAGCGCTTCACTGATCAATCAACTCCACGTTTCTAAATAAGAGATATGACGGACTATTTGATAGGTCATAACTGTATTTGTCAGAATCTACATCACGATTGAATTCTTCTCATAGCTCTTGATAGGACAATCAATGTTCTCATTGGAGGAGGGTGAATATCAAATATTTCAGACGATAAAGGTAGCCCCGATTAAGCCAAGAGGGAAAATTGACGATAAGAATTCATTATGAAACTGTATTAGCAGCGGTAGAAGCATTTGCTGCACAAGCACTACGGTTGCAGGTCTTGGACCCATCACAGCGCGATTATGGTGGGTTCCGATGCCCGGAGCATTGGGTCTGCGAACCACCGGCAGCAGCAAATACACTTGCCTCGCTAGCAGTTCTCTATGTCAAGGCGGGAAGTCATTCCGTTGAATCTTCGGATTTTCACAGAGATCAAACCGATTTCAGATGGCTTGGAACTTCGTATCGCGACGGAAGGCGAAGCGCGCATTCCACTTCAGCTTGAGTTCGGACTGCGGAAAGCAGGAAATTTATATATCGGTGAGACGGCACAGGACCTGTCTCAGACAGATGCTATTTTTCTCGGTAAAGAGCCAGCAAGGATTGTTAACGGGGCCGATGAGATAGAGATTAATGGCGGTGTCACCATGCACAAGATCTATAGCTTTGATGATGATTGGACGATGAACCAGGGAACGGCGCGCCTGCTGATTACCCCTATCACCCCTTACGAGGGTGTGATTCGGATAACCTGCCGTTAGCGTGAAATAGGCAAGAAGGTCTGCTTACATTTTACCATTTCTGTGTTAGCAATGTTATGCTTACCTAATCGCTTCCTCCCTCCACCCCCATTGATTAAGTACTTTTCACATACCTTAAGAACTTCGTCGACCTGTATGGTATGCATACAAGGCGAAGTCCCATCAGAAAGTGCCGAGCAGCCATACTCAAAACCGAGATTGAGGCACGGGCTGCACGGCACATCCACATGAAGAATTGTATGCCCCTTCCCCCAGGGTCCCCATTGCGAGGGGTTTGTCGGTCCATGTAGGGCAATGACCGGCGTTCCAGCAGCAGCAGCGAGGTGCATAGGTCCACAGTTCCCACAGATAACGAGATCGGCATTAGCAAACAACGCAGCGAGTTGGTTGATTTGGGTCTTGCCGGCTGCGAGGGCACAAGCTGACCGGGTTTGTGCAGCAATTTGCTGTGAAAGCTCAACCTCTGAGGGAGCACCTGTCAAGATAATTTGCGCGTGATAGTGTTCCACAAGTGCATCAGCGATCAACACAAATCTGTCGTGGGGCAACCGCCGTCTCGGTTCACCGCGCCTGCCCGCCTCTGGATGAATGGCAACAACTGGCTTTTTCATATCAATACCCGTTTCATCGAAAAATCCCCTCACCCAATCCCAATCGTCTTCTTTCAACCACACCTCCAGATCCGTTTCCCCAGTCGGGCACCCCAATAGCCTCGCTATCTTCAGAAAATTGGCCACCTCGTGTTGGCCCGGCACATGCTCAACGACATCCGTAAAAAGGTAGTGTCGATGCTGACCCGCTGACCGAAATCCGATGCGTCTCGACGCACCACTCCCGTAAGCGATTAACGCGCTGAACCTTGTCCAATGTTCAAAGTCGATTACCCAATCGAACTTTTGACGACGCAACCCCATAATAAATCCAATCAGATTCCGCGGTGATTCCATCACTTCTTCTAAGCGACACGGAATGTGTTGATCGATATAGGGACAGCCTTCCAAATATTGTAGGTTGATAGACGACGTAACCATCGCTAAGTGTGCATTCGGGAAGCGACCTCGAATTGCCCGGATCGTTGGAATTGTCAGGATGGTATCGCCAATCGCTGACAGTTGGATGAGCAGAATCCGCTGCGGATCACGACGCTGCACAGCCGCGCGAGATTGGAATCCACCGAGCAGGAAGCACAGGATGCTGCCGATGTAACGGTCTAAAATCTTTTGTAGTATATTTGGGTGCATCGGTTCTCGCTCCAAAGTTTTGCACCAGTTAGTGCATACAGGCTTGGGGTATCTAAACCGTTTTGGGCATTGGAAAGATTCTAAGGTTATAAAAAATAGCGATTTTAGGGACTATACCCGCAAATAACTGTTGGCACATAATTTGCCCTTATCTCCGGCGTGAATAACTGTTGTTCGTTAACTCAAGATACTTCGGAAGAGTTGTCTAATAGGCAATTCTTCCCTGTATCAACAATACGACATGGGAGGAATCAAATGAACGCCAAGAGAATTTCAGGAGCATTGATAGTATCGTTGATAATTCACGGCATCATCATGTTGATTGGGAGTACAGTCTACATAACCCAAACTGTCCGGTTCAAAGATGCAGTGAGTGTAGAGATCCTTCCGCCGACAAAACCGCCGCGCCCTATCGTACGCGGCGGGCGTATGGCCAAATACATTGCCAAATACATGGTAGTTAAGCCAACCATTTCAGCAGACAGGTCTGTTGTTGTGGAACAGGTTCAGACTCAACCGAGAATTACGACTCACGCTGTTGTTCGTCCTGCATCTTCCGTTCACCCGCAAACAGTGCTTGAGTTTTCCAACAAGGTCGCTAAGCTGGACAGTGCCATTGGGGTGACTATTCCCCAAGTGAATCCTCCAAATGGTGTTCGTCCTGCATCTTCCGTTCAGCGGGAATCGTTACCGGTTAGACCTCCTGCGGCCGCTAAAATTGGGGCAGTAAGTAGTATTGGCGGTGTTGTACAGGTGAAGGTCGCTTTTGAGCGCCCGGCCGGACTTGCTATGGTCGAACACATTGGTGCAACCCGCGATGCCTTGGGTAATGTCGTTGAAAACATTACTTTGCGTAACGTGGAAGTACCACCGCTGAATCCCCCAAATGATGAAGCGTATCACGATATGTATTTTAAGGGAACCGGCACCAATCCGTTTATTGATACTGAAGATGATCACCTTTCGACGTTTGGGATGGACGTTGATACAGGCTCTTACTCGATAACACGCCGATACCTGATAGATGGGAATTTACCACCACCAGAAGCGGTACGGGTCGAAGAGTTTGTCAACACCTTTGATTACAACTATGACCCGCCGGCAGATAACGCATTTGCTATCCACATCAACGGTGCCCCGTCAAAATTCGGTGAAGGAAAGCGGCTTCAACTGTTACGCATCGGACTTCAAGGACGGGTAATTCCAGCAGAGCATCGAAAAGATGCCATCCTCACATTTGTTATTGATGTATCCGGCTCAATGCAAAAGGAAAATCGTCTTGGGTTGGTAAAGAAGGCATTGACTCTACTCGTTGACGAACTCCGTCCTACCGACAAGGTAGGCATTGTGGTTTACGGTTCTCATGGCAGGCTCGTCCTTCCACATACAGGAATCGAACAACGCAGCACAATCTTGTCAGCTATCAATGCCCTTAGACCAGATGGATCAACCAACGCCGAAGAAGGGCTGCGAATCGGATACGATCTGGCTTGGAGGAACGCAAGCGTTAACCACATCAACCGGGTGATTCTTTGCTCAGATGGGGTCGCCAATGTCGGTAACACAGGTCCCGATGAAATCCTTAAAGAGATACGCACTTACGTTAATAAAGGAATTACGCTCTCAACGGTCGGGTTCGGCATGGGAAACTATAATGACGTTCTCATGGAACAGCTAGCCAACACGGGAGATGGCAACTACGCATATGTCGATACACTCACTGAAGCCAAGCGAATATTCGTTGAAAATCTGACGGGTACGCTGCAATTGATTGCGAAAGATGCGAAGATCCAGGTTGATTTTAATCCTGAAGTTGTCAGTCGCTTTCGATTGCTCGGTTATGAAAATCGCAGGCTTACTCATGAGCAGTTTCGAGATGACACGGTTGATGGTGGAGAAGTCGGATCAGGTCATCAGGTAACTGCCCTGTATGAGGTTAAACTGCATCCAGACACAACTGGAAAACTAGCAACCGTTTCGATTCGATATACAGATCCAGATAATCATAAAGTCAGTGAAGTTAGCGAAGAAATCTCCGTATCGCAACTCCACGAATCATTTGATGCAGTGCCTGCAACGTTTCAGTTAGCCGCTGCTGTCGCAGAATTGGCTGAAATCCTTCGCGAAAGCTATTGGGCAAAGGATGGCAGTTTGGATTCTGTCCGTCAGGTCGTTAAAGATGCCTTCCCCGAAATCGATAGCGAGCAAGTTGTCGAATTGATGTATCTGGTAAACAAGGCAATCACCCATAAGGCAGAGCGTTCCTAAACTCCAAGTGTTACAGAGTTGGGCTTTAGCCCGTAAAGCCCAATGATTTATCTTTGGGATATAAGTTTCGCTTCAGCCGTTTTTGTATTGATTTTGTAGGCTAAGTCTATTATAATTGTCTTGTCTTTCGTAGGGGAATGCTGCACCGTCGCTTGGCGGTGTCCCCTACCTCCTACAGCATAGGACATGAAAGACAGAAAGACAATCTCGTGAAGACCTACACGTTCAAAATGTATAGCAACCACACTAATCGTGAGTTGCAGCAAACGATTGACAGCCATGCTGAAGTATGGAATCACTTTGTAGCGTTGTGTCGCAGATACTATGCTATCTACGGGACATATCCGGGTAAGAAAGCACTGATGCGACACTTAACCAAGTTGAAGCGACTCCCCCGCTTTGCCCATTGGAATCAGTTGCCGAGTCAATCGTTGCAAGACGTCATAGACCGACTTGATAAAGCGTACTCTAAACTGTTTACTGACCGCAAAAGCGGCAAGCGTTCCGGTCATCCCCGTTTCAAGAGACGTAAACTATACAAGTCCTACACCCTCAAGCAAGCCGGTTGGAAACTGCTACAAAACAACTCTATCCGTATTGGCAAACGCATCTACCGATATTTCAAAAGTAGGGAAGTCTTAGGCACCCCGAGCCGCTGCACGATAAAACGTGACAGCGTAGGAGACGTATGGCTAATCATTCTGACAGACTATGTAGATACCGATTTAGAGTCGCCCACGACGGGTAATAACGCGGGGTTGGACTTTGGACTAAAGAGGTATCTCACCGGGTCTAGCTTCAATGACTACGACTCTCCACAATTCTTCAAGCGCGGTCTCAACACTATCAACCGTGCCAATCGCAACCATTCACGAAAGGTCGCAAGGTCAAAGAATCGGCAACGTGCAAGAGTCAACCTTGCAAAGAAACATCGCAAGATTGCGAACCAAAGGCAAGATTTCCACTGGAAACTTGCTCATGACCTCACAGACAGATATGATTGGATTTCACTGGAGACCCTCAACCTCAAAGGCATGAAGTCCCTTTGGGGTCGCAAAGTCTCTGACTTAGGTTTTTCTGACTTTGTGCAGAAACTCAAGTATATCGCTTCGAAGAAAAGCACGGAAATCCGATTCATAGACAAGTGGTATCCTTCGAGTAAGACCTGCCATGTCTGTGGTGCAATCAACCAAGACCTAAACCTTCGTGATAGAACATGGCAGTGTCCAAGCTGCCACACAGAGTTGGATAGAGACCGCAATGCGGCGGTCAATATCCATAGGGTGGGGGCATCCACCCTCTCAGGAGAAGTTGTAAGTCCCAATTCGTCGGGCTGACTTTGTTGATAGAGCAATTCGAATCCTAAAGGATGAGAATCCCAATCCTTTAGGTTTGGGAGTATGTCAAACAAGATTATCGACTGTGTCTGCATCGAGCTGCGGGATGACACGCAGCAGCAGGTCTAGTGTTGCCCGGTAATCGTCTATATTGATGATGGACACGTGGCTGTGGACATAACGGGCTGGCACTCCTAACACAATTGACGGCACACCACGTCCAACTTGGTGGATTGCCCCGGCATCTGTCCCTCCGGAAGTACGCACGGCAATCTGATGTGGGATCTGGTGAGCGGTTGCAGTTTCAATCGTAAGTTCTGTCAAACGTGGATTAGCAATCATTGACGGATCATACAACCGAATCTGCACACCGCCACCTAATTTCCCCTGCAAGGTATCGCCGCTAGCACCCGGCAAATCGTCTGCGGGCGGACCTTCCAACACAATTGCTACATCTGGCTCCACCGCGGCAGCGACCGTTCGTGCACCGCGCAGCCCGATCTCCTCCTGTACACTGCCTGTGCCGATAACCGTATTAGGGTGATCGCCGAGTTGTTGGAGGGTTTCGATAACTAACCCCACACCAACACGATTGTCAAATGCCTTCGCAGAAAACAGCTTAGGGTTTCTCATCGGCATAAACGGACCATAAGGAACGATTGGGCAACCGGGCTTCACTCCATATTCCTCCATTGCCTGTTCAGCACTTTCCGCCCCAACATCGATGTACAGATCTTTAATATCCATCACCTTGTCACGCGAACCGGCACTTAGAAGATGGGGCGGTGTAGATCCAACCACGCCAGAAACTTTGCCCTGTTTCGTCAAAATATTGACCCGCTGTGCAAGCAGTGTATGTGCCCACCAGCCGCCGACCATAAGAAATTTGACATATCCCGCCCCTGTCACACTCTGAACGATAAACCCAACTTCATCCATGTGTGAATCGAGCAGGATGCGCGGTTTTTCAGCGTTTCCACTCTTTGTGCAAAAGATACTTCCCAACCGATCTTTTTGGATGTCCCCAACCCCTTCCAAGCATGAATGGAAGATTTGCCTAACCTCCGCCTCGTGTCCGGGTATGGCATCCGCCTGAGTGAGTTCTATAAGTAGTTCAACCGATGTTTGGCTCATCGTTTCCCTTTCTGATTGAAATTATAAACGTCGAAGTGCCAAAATACACCCACACCTCTTCCGCTTTGTCCTCAATAATAACCTCGCGCCTCTCCCGCTGATATACAGGCGTTTCCACATGACAACCCTCGTATCTATCCAAAATAGCAAAATCTTGCACCGTTAGTCCTTGCCAAACGATTCCTTCGACGCTCAAGTTTTCGCTTGGTATCATCACCGGATATCCCCATGTAGAGATAATAGTTGTGCATTCGGACATCATTGCCGGGCTTGAATCTTTGAGAGAACGCTTGAGTAGCGACTGAATCAGTTTTCGATCTCTCAGCGTGCCATAAACAAAAAGGTTCATAGTGTAGTTGCAGCGCGTATGGGTCAATTTTTACACATTGCGTTTCAGGGTGAGATAAAAGCGACTCCCTTTACCTAACTGACTTTCTGCCCAAACCTTACCGCCGTGGAGTTCGACGAGGTTTTTCACTATCGGTAGCCCTAAACCAATGCCGCCGCTCTTTGAGCCCTCCACGCGATGGAAGCGATCGAAAATCAGATCTAGTTCTGTCTGGCTAATACCGATACCCATATCCTCGACACAAATTTGCAGCGTCCGATCCGATAAAGTTGTCACACCGATTCCCACATATCTACCGCTGTTAGTATACTTGACAGCGTTATCAAGCAAGTTGGTTATAATCTGACCCATCTTGTCAGCGTCTACACACGCAACTACATCCGAGGCACAATCCAGATTAACTTTGATGTCTTTCCTATCTGCTATCGGTTGAATTCCTGCGACCGCTTCTTCTAGGATAGGACACAATACCATCGGTTCAAGCTGCAACGAAATCTTGCCCGATTCAATCTGTGAAAGGTCTAGTAAGTCATTAATTAGCCGGATGAGCCTATCGCAATTGTCCTTCACACGCAATAGATAGCTCGCCTGCTTGTCTGAAAGTCCGCCGCCAACACCGTCAAGCAGATTGTCCACAAATCCTTTGATATGGGTCAACGGTGTCCGCAATTCATGGGATACATTATCCAGAAATTGGGATTTAAGTGTATCCAATTGCCTGAGCTGATCGTACGTTTCCTTGAGGGCAGCGGCGATGTTATTAAAATCCGAAACCAGATCCCCGCTTGCAGTTTTTGGTATTGTGCCCCCATAAGTATCCAAGTAGGTTGTCATCAGTTGTTGTCGCGCTGTTTCCATCGCCTCTGTTCGTGCACTTAGCTGGGCATAGAGCATCGCATTTTCGATAGCAGTCGCTCCTTGATGGGCAAGCGTGCCGAGCAGTGCCAAATCAGCTTGGGTATACGGTTCCTCCGATAATTTCTGACCTAGCACAAGCAGCCCCACAAGATTCTCGTTCTCTTTCGTCCGGGTTACAAATGGAATCCACACTGCGGATTGAAGAAAGTTAATAAAAGCTTCTGTCGATTGAGATGGCGCAACCTGAATTAAATCTGGATCGAGGGGTTGATCCGAAAAATCAAGTGGGTTGTTTGCTATTTCCAGCCGTTCAAGCAAGGACATGGATAGCGTCAGGGGGAGTCCATCGGGCAGCGCATCAACTCCAATAGTCGCTTCTGGGACAAACTGTGCACCGCCCACCAAGAGCGGACTCGGCTCAATTCCCTGATTATATTGAGATTCAAAGTAATCGGATACGCGATACATCACGACCCCTTGACTCGTGTGTATTGCTTTCGTAACTTGGCGGAGCAAGGTATCCACTAAGATTTCTAAATCGAGGATTGAGTGGAGCGTCTGACTTAATACCAAAAGGGTTTGACGATAGTTGTAAGCCTCGCGATCGAATGCCCGGTCTATTACCTTCTGAATGCGTGTTTTGGCGGGTGCAAAGAGCACTGCCGCAATAAGCACCGATATCGCTGTCACCGTCCGAGAACGTGCAGCCGTATGGAAAAACATGGTAAGTCCTTGGATACTTAACAGATAAATGCCGAGTGCAAACCCGCTGACAAGCGTGTACACAACGCTGCGATTGATGATGAGTTCGATATTCATCAACCGGTGACGGATAATCGCAACAACATAACAGATTGGGATAAGACACAATGTGTAAGCTGAAAAATGGATGTAAGGAATCGAGACATCCCATACCCTTGGAATTGTTGTGAAGATAGCTAAGGGGAATGTCCCCGCAGCAATTCCGAGCAGCAGCCATCGCGCTTGACGGCGTCGGGAAGCAGACGGTGCGGCGAAACAGGTATGTAGGAGTGACAATTGTCCAACAATCGAATAAGTAAAAATAAATATGGTCGTGATGTTTTCCAGAGGAGATAACTGTATCATGAAAAACTCGCGGCTATAGTTGTGCCCCCGCAAATAGAAAACGGAGGTTAAAAGACACAGAGCAATCCCCGGAAGATAGAGGGCTTTCAACACCCAGGTATGACGCTGGACGAACTTCTTTTCGGCAGGAAAAATGAGAAAACAGTGGAGGAAAAGGCACGGGGTAATTAATGCTGAGACAAACTGGCAAATTGGCAGGATCCGACTGCTCAACGTTCCTTCAGCACTTGAGAAGGTTGCGTCAACAGAGCATATACTCATGAAACCGATACTCATCAGGTAAGAAATGCGCACAGCCCGATGCGAGGCCAGAGTCTCTTCACCTCTGTTTTTTGTATCAGATGTGGAAGAACCTTGGATCTGCGATTGCTGCATCCACACGAGCGTTGCAACCACCCATGTGATAAGCCCAATCAGGTAGAAGTAGCCAGTCTCAGGCGTGTCCGGCGCTCTGGCGAAACTCCGTGCACCGACAATGAGGTATATCCCTGACACAAGAATATAGAGAATGGTGGTCAGATCGCGCTGGATCTTCATTCAAATCCTCGCAGTGATGTCCCATCTCTTTAGTGGGTTAGTCTCAATAAATTAGAATTTAAGATGCTTTGCGGATATTGGGAAGGAACCTACGTCTACCTTATTAGCCCCGCTTCCAGAAAAGGTCGGTAATATGCAAGGTCGGGCGTTACAGCATCAGGATCTTTGCCCCCCTCGTCATATCGACGCAACCGCACGGCATCAGCGTAGTAAGGCAAGGCTTCAAATGCTTTTACTTCCGCTTCCGTTAAAGGTCCACCTTGGCGTTCTAAACTCTTAACTGAAACAGGGGATAGCTTATTGAAGTAGCTCGGTTCCACAGCACAGAGATAGCGTTTCGCAGGCACATGCAGTCGAGCTGGTTCCGTGACCGCTGGGACAAAATAGGGCTCTAAAAGCGCAGCGACGAGCTCTTCATGTTTGTCATCTATTCCCCGTGCGACAATTACCTGGGGCAAATCATGAACCAAATGACCGTAATCGTGCAGGATAGCAGCAGCTATCAATGTATCGCTAGCTGCCTCCTTCTCCGCAGCGTAGGCAGTTTGTAGTGCGTGCTGCTGCTGCGTGACCTGCTCACCACCATCGTAAAGTTGATCGCCATATTTCCGAAAGGCTTCAAAGATCTGGTCAATAATATTTGCTTCGCTCATCTTTTTTTATCCTTATATGTGTAAAATCAGGAAAGTCACTGTTTTCGGTTAAAACACGATCTCTCGCTCAGTTCTTGCCGATTCATAGCAGCCATCGATTAATTTCTGTAAATTCAGCAGTTGTCGGCGGTCCTGCATCGACCAAGGACGTCCATCCTGCAGATGTTGAATTACATCGGCGTCCTGATTTCGGATACTCTCACCCCAACCACTACTCTCATGCAATTGTGGGGTTTTATCGACAACTTTGCCGTTTTCGTCTACTGTCACGATGAACGGATCGCTGTTGAGTTTGCCTTTGGTCGTAACCATCTCGAAACAGTGAGGTGGGGGGCGATCATCGCACCAGTTGCCCTCTAGCACGCAGGTGGCACCATTGTCGAACCGAACCAAGCCAGTAAACAGATCTTCCGCATTGAACCGCTCCCTAATCTCTGGTGAGGCAATTGCCCCACGTTTGCCCGGAAACAGACGCTGCATTGAGGCACTCACCGAAACAGGATTGGGGGAACCGCTCACCCAGATGGCGAGATCGAGCGCGTGTATCAGTGTAGAAGCAAGCACGCCACCGGCGGATCTGCTCAGATAATAGTTAGGTGCCCACCAAGGCGGGTTAACGTGACATCCCCAGACTTTGCAAAACACGGGTGCCCCCACCTCGCCGGACGCCACTAAATTATGGAGATAGCGAGAGGTAGCCATATATCGCATGTTCGTGGCAAGCTGGACATGACGACCGAGCCGCTCCGCTGTATCAAGGACCGCCGCAGCCTCCTCCAAATCCCGCATGAACGGTTTTTCACACAGCACATCTGCCCCCGCCTCCAGTGCTGCAAGCGCCATCTGCATATGGGTATTTGGCATCGTGGCAACAATCACCAAGTCGAGTTCGCCGGGGACGAGCATCTCTTTGAAGTCATCGGTTGCCCGTGCATGTGGCCATATCTCGCTTGTGTTCTGCAACCGCTCAGGGCTGAGGTCACAGAACGCGCTTACCACAGCAGTTTCTGCGCCCAACTCCTTAATAGTCCTTAAGTGGTTTTGGCCCTGCGAGCCACAACCAATCACACCAACATGTATCGGTCGGTCTATCATGACTACTCCTCTTTGCGCAATCGCTCACTTAGTGGTGCATTTTTTAATCCGAAAATGACTCTGTTACCATTGAAATATAGCGTTTTCACCAACTCTTGCTAGCCCGCTATCCTAGCCAATTTTCGAACCCACGAAAAGCCATATGAAAACCGTCCACGTACTTCGGACGCGGCGCGTAATCATTCACACCGGAGACAACCTCACCCCGCAACAGAAACGCACAGGGCCAAGGTTCCTCTGAGGTGATTTGTGTGCTCGTTGGGATGTAGCGAATGGTTAAGCCGCAACGCCGCGTTGTAGACGTATTCGAGTTGGATCCGTGAATGATGTTTGGGTGATGCACTGAGACATCGCCGGCTTTGAGCACGAAATCAATCGATTGGGACTCATCAACCAATGCGGGATCGATGTGAGAACTCAGAACATTAGGGACATCATTGCTGCGCTGCATCTCATGGAGTTCCATGCGATGTGTGCCGGGGATAACGCGCATACAGCCATTAGTCTGCGTCGAATCATCGACAGCGAGCCACAGCGTGGTTACCTCCATCGGTGATAGGGGCCAATAGCTGCCGTCCTGATGCCACAGCACAGGTCTTCCGTCGGTAGGTGGCTTGCTGATGTAGTGTGATGCGAATAAGGCGATGTTGGGACCGATGAAGATTTCCGCGATATTGAGTAGCCGAGGATCGCTAATCAGCCGTACCCAGAACGGATCTTCTCTGACTAGCCGATGGTGTAGATGTTCGGGTCGTAATTCCGGATTTTTCTCAAGCAGCCAATCAACGTGATCGCTTACCTCTTTAATTAAGTCTGAATCGAGAACATCCCGAAAAATCGCGTAGCCATCGCGCTCATATTGCTCGCGAATGAGGGCAGGTTTACTTGCTGAATTGTCCATCTGATCTCCTTTCGAGATAGGTATTAGAGCTTAGACATCGGTCATAAGCAGTTCTCCTCCAAGCCGAACACCGCCATTTTAGCACGAATTCACGCACGGTGTAAAGTCAACTTTTGCACTAGTAAGCAGCCTGACCTCTGGCCTACGAGGAACTGAAGGCTAATGACCTAGTTCCTTTTGCTCGATCGGAACCTGCATCAATTCTAGAATAAAACCATCTGGATCCTTGAAAAACACCACATACACAATACCCCATTCCAAATCAAAGCTAACCGGCTCGGACACAAATTCGACGCCTTTCGCCTTCAATTCACGGTAGGCAGCCCACACATCCGGCACACCAAAACAGAAATGTGAATGAGCGACATCCCCTAATTGTGCCTCAGACATCTTGCCCTCCGGTCTGACGTATTGCTGTAGGTCAAGCATAACCCCCTGCGTTTCTGGTGCTTCCAACCGCACTACCTCCATAACCACATCCGGCTTGCCTGCCATCTTCGAGATAGTTTCACCTTCCAAATGATGCCTCTCGACCTCTTTCAGTCCGAGCAGGTCGCAATAGAACACCAACGAACGTTCCATATCGCTAACTGTTACCGATACATGGTCTAGAATATTGACAGAATTAATCATGTGACCTCTCCTCCATAGTGTGTTATGCCCAAATTGGACGAAAAAGTGATTTTCGTGTTGAGTGCACCTTCTGTAAGTGGACACGTTTAATATAAATTCGCCAGATAGTCTCCTTGGAAATCATCGCCCATTGCGTATGGGAATTGTGGTTGCGGCAAGCGAAAATCTTGAGTATAATAACACAAGTTGCCAGTTATAGGGACCGTTGCAAATCGGGTTGAATCAATTACCGCTCGCAGTGGATTGGCAAATCCACTGCAAACGCACGAAGAGGGTTTGGATATGTCTATACAAAGCAGTAGACACCCTCCGCTGTGCCGTCACCCACACATATACCCGTATCGGGGATCTCGCCCGACCCAAAGCCCTATCGTTGGAAGCGCAGATCTGTGTTCCCTTTCGGCTTACGCATCACGTATTAGGTTCCATAACCCCAGCGAGGACATGTGTGTAGTATTATAAGCCAACTGGCAACTTAGGTTAAGTTAATATACCAAGCGAATTTTCCGTTGATTCCGAGCATAAATTAAAAAACACACAACCGATATGAATCGACAGACGAAACTTATTCTTGGCATAATAGGAGGAGCCATATTCATCGTGTTATGTTTCTACCTCTTTTTAGGTAGGCAACGCGATTTGGACATCTCAATTATGCCGCCTGCCCCGCCGCGAGAGGTTACGCCTGTTCCATTGCCACCACCTATACCTTCAACTATTGCCGTTGGGGTAACCCTACCGATACAAGATCTTGAAAACCTCATTGCAGCCGCACTTGACGATTATCTGCGTAACCCCATCCAAAAAAAAAGTGAATCAATGGAATACTACCTGACGCTAGCGGCGCGTGAAATCACCATGACAGGTTTAGAAGGTTCACGGCAAGAATACAGTTTCCCCCAAGAAATAATTGAAGCGGAGCTACTGCTCACATTCAACGGCTGGGCGCGCGTTTATAAGCAGTTTTTCGGAAAAATGCTCCAAAAGCGGGAGGATATTACGGGGAATGCAGTTGTCAAATTACAACTTGGATTAGCACTCAATCCAGACTGGAGCGTTACTGCGAAAGTAGACTCGGACATCCTCATTCAACAAGCGGAAATCGAGATTTTGGGCTTAGGCGTTTCAGTCCAAAGTCCACTTACAAAATTGGTAGAAGAGAATGTCCTCCCCATATTAGAGACTGAAATTGTTAAATATATCACCCATATAGATATAAAAAGCCGCATCTCCAGCTTGTGGGAGCGACTCTACGAACCGATAAAAGTGAATACGGAACCGCCTGTCTTACTTTCCATAGAGCCGATAGAAATCCTCGCACAACAACCCTCAAGTAATACAGAGACGCTTTCCATTCATCTTGGGATAAAAACCTACATTAAGGCGGATATCGGAACTGAATCTTTGCCTATGCACGATGCAGTACCTACAGAGATGTCGTCCACAATAGATGATACCCTACAAAAAAAAGCGATACCGGACCTCCATTTTGCGGATTCGCTTGAGTCAAGATACCGCATTACGGCTCCACTTCTAATCACTTACGCTAATATCGAACAGTTAGCTCGTCCCCATGTAGAGAAGGCGCACCAGCTCAAAGGAATCGAAACGCTTGTTGATAGCCTAACTATCTATGGGAGTCAAACCAAACTCGTTGCTGGACTATCCTTTAGCATGCCGAAGCTCGGCGCAAGCGGACAAGTATATCTCCTCGGCACTCCTCACTATAGTCCAGACGAAATGACGCTTTCAGTTACCGACTTTAACTATACCCTCACAACGCAAAGCCTGCTTTTAGAAATAGCAGACATGGGTGAAGGTACATTTCTGCACCTACGCGAAAACGTAGAATCCAAACTGGTCTTTTCCTTGGAAGAACAACTGACGCTGTTACAGGAAAAACTTCAAGAGACGATTGAAGACCGGGCTATTGGCTCCTATATCCGCTTGCGTGGAACTGTAGAGACGATCACTCCAGAAGCACTCTACCTCACCCCAGAAGGCATTCGTATTCCCTTCCACTTAGAGGGCGAACTGCGATGTGCGGTTGAACTAAATACTTCGGACCGATCTGATCCGGCAGCTACCTTAGAACCGATCGAGGAGGAAATGCAAGCAACTTTTGACCAAAACTACTAGTAAATCAGACAATGACAGACATGTGGGAAGCACTGCCATTTGGCTCGTACTTCGGTCACAAAATGAGTAGAGGAATATAAACCGTGCGATTCCGACGCAAAGAAAAAACCGTAAGCGACCCTCCGTCTACCAATCGAGAAATCGAGGTGCCGCAGCCCTACCTTCAGGCACACAAATATAGCATCCAGTTTGACATTTCACCAGAGATATCCTATCTGAACGATTCGCTTCCGCAGCTACTCCCTGAATTCTTGCCTCTGTTTGAAGGATACCCCGAAGGAGTTTGGATTTCACAACAAAACGTTGAGGAAGGGCTTGATCTCTGTCAGATAACCTTCTGGGTTTTTGCTGAAGAACCCGACGCTATCAAAGGGTTTTCTATCTGGTTCCAAGCATTCTTTAGAGACGAGCGAGTTATCGATCTGCTAGAGCGTTTTGTTAAAAACGCACTCGAAGATTCCGACGAAATAGAGGTCTCCCTGCTCGATTGGGCACGGATTCATGTGGCAGAGGAAGAGGCGCGACAGGCTGCCGAAGCCGAGCGTCCTTCCAGCACGTCAACAACTGTGTCGAGGTAAAAAACAGCGTTGACAAACTGCATCTCAGGTGCTATACTGCTAGCTGTTTTCTGAAATCTACTTCAGGATTGTTTATCTGCATTGCAAAGGAGTGCGGCTTGGGGGTATTCCACGCTGCGAAGCTATAATGACACGGCTCTACATTTTTACATTCCTATTAACTATCACGGCAAACAACCTGACTGCTGATACTATCGAAAACGTGTTCCAAAACTTCAAGACGGCTTACGAGAAATCTAAAAACTTTAGTGCCGACTTTGAGGAGACCACGTTGCAAGCCGGAAATAAAAGTATTGCACGCGGACGATTGATGTTTAGCAAGCCGAATTTGCTACGCAAGGAATATGTCAGTCACAAAAATCCGACCCAACTAGCACAGCTCATCGTTCTTGATGGTGAATATTCTTGGGCATATACGCCGCTACTTAGCCAAGTCAATAAGATGAAATGGGGCAGGGCCAATCGCAAAGAATTATTGCCGGGGCTTGGAGCGTCGTTGGACGAAGCTGCTCAAAAATTCAACATGGAACTAGTACCGGATGAGGTGGCAAATCCGAAAGGCATTTACCGTATCAAGCTCACCCCAAAAGCACAGATGCCGCCTGACGTTGAAGCTAACAGCCCGCGCGAAATTATTGAGATATGGGTCAAATCTGATGAGTGGTTACCTGTCCAATTCGGTTATCAGTCCGAAAGCAACGAAGAAGGCAATATAAGCGTTATTGTTGCGTTTGCTAATATCCAACGGGACATAGAAATGGACGCCGACTTATTCAAATTTGTTATGCCTGACGGAGTTGAAGTAATCGACCTTTCCACTGAGACAGGTATGTGATCGGGGGCGAAAGACAACTCTGAAGCTGCTTTTGCGACGTGACATCAAATACACGCAGACACCTATTAACATCACATTCCGCGGGGCGGAATAGACAATCCTCCTAAACCAGCGGCTCGAAATAGAAACAGCAAATGATGAAACCTGAAAGTATATGAATCTCAATAACCTGATGCGGCTTGCAAATTACTTGACGATTGCACGCATCCTCCTCATCCCCTTCTTTATGCTCTCTTTTCGATATGAACGTATGCTGCCTGCGCTTATTATCTTCTGTGTCGCCTCAATTACAGATTATTTTGATGGAGTCATTGCCCGTAAACAGGGGATAACCAGTTTTGGGAAATTTATGGATCCGCTCGCAGATAAACTGCTTGTCGGTGCCGCGCTGATTTGTCTGACACGCTTTAAGGGTGGATTGATTCCGGGCTGGATGGTGTTAATTATTATGGGGCGCGAGGTTGTCATCACGACCCTACGCTTGGTCTTCGTTGGACGATTCGGCACGGTGGTCGCAGCGAGTATATGGGGAAAATATAAAACATCTTCACAGATGGCTGTCATTATCATTAGTCTTGTTTTACTCGTCAGCCAAGAATATAGCCAGGTACTGAATATAGAAGCCGATTTTGTGATTCAACCACGGGGGCCAATCTACTTTATGATGTACATCCCCTTGGTGCTTACAGTTATTTCAGGATTAGAGTTCCTATATAACAATCGCCAAGGGCTCTACGAACTGATGAGATCCCCGGACACCTACACGGATGATGACATCTAGTAACTCCCAAAGTGGTGCAGGTTGGGGTGAACGACTCAAAGCAAATCCCTATCAATACCCACAAAGATTCAGTGGAACTTAACGTCCAATCTAATGAACCAATCTATTCGATGTTTCGTCGCGATCGAGATACCCGAACCAATCCAGAATCAGTTGGCACGTATTCAAGGATCACTACGCAAACAGATTCAAAAAGCATCTTGGGTAAAACCGGGTAACATTCATCTGACCTTGAAATTCTTGGGAGATGTTGACCCTGATAATCTTGAATCTATTAAGGAGGCAATTGAACGAGCGACCAGCCGCCACCGCGGTTTTTCATTGCAAATCGGCGGCGTTGGAGCATTCCCCAATCTCGCACGTCCACGAGTGATGTGGACTGGCGTAAGAGTTGGAGGGGAGCGTGTATCTGCTCTCGCTCAAGACATCAATTTAGCATTAAGCCACTGTGGATTTTCGCTTGACATCAAGAAATTCAATCCTCACTTAACAGTGGCTCGACTGAAAGAGCGAATCGATCTCAGACCTTACACAAATCAGTATCGTCAATATGATCGTATTGATGGAGCGGTGATGACCGTCGATGCAATCTCGCTTATCCAAAGTCAGCTTCACCCTAAAGGAGCAATTTATTCCACTTTGCAATCTTATTCGCTCACATAACACTACGGGTACAATCAAAGGAGAACCAGTATGTCACCAGAGGATAGGAACAAAGCAATTGATTCCGCAATCACGCAGATAGAACGGCAATACGGTAAAGGCGCTATTATGCGTTTTAGCAGTGAAGATATTCTCCCTGTTGAAGTAATTCCAACCGGCTCACTCGCACTTGATATCGCTCTTGGCGTCGGAGGCGTACCTCGTGGACGAATTATAGAGATTTTTGGGCATGAATCCAGTGGCAAAACAACGCTTGCCTTACACATCATCGCCGAGGCTCAAAAAATGGGAGGCAGCGCTGCATTTGTCGATGTTGAGCACGCAATTGATCCGCTGTATTCCAAACGGATCGGTGTCAACATGGAGCATCTGCTCATATCCCAGCCGGATACAGGCGAGCAGGCGTTAGAAATTGTTGAAACGTTAGTGCGCAGCAATGCCATTGATGTAGTTGTAGTTGACTCCGTGGCGGCACTCACACCCCAAGCGGAAATTGAGGGTGAGATGGGCGACGCGCATGTGGGTTTACTGCCGCGTTTGATGTCCAAAGCACTGCGAAAGCTCTCCGGTGTCACCAGTAAATCGAAAGCGAGTATCATCTTCACAAATCAGATTCGCCAGAAGATTGGCGTTATGTTTGGCAATCCAGAAACCACACCAGGTGGGCTTGCACTCAAGTTCCACGCCTCAGTCCGACTTGAGATTCGCCGGGCGGAAACCCTCAAGGACGGTGATGAGATGGTTGGGAACCGCATCCGTGTGAAAGTTGCCAAGAACAAAGTGGCACCACCCTTCACGCAAGCTGAATTTGAGATGATTTTCGGGGAAGGTATCTCTAAGATCGGCGACCTGCTTGACGTGGCAACGGATCAGGATATCATACAGAAGAGCGGCGCTTGGTTCTCTTATAACAATGAACGTCTTGGTCAAGGTAGAAACAATGCGAAAGAATACCTAGTCCAACATCCGGAGATTATCGAAGAGATAGATACCAAGGTTCGCGAGAATCTTGGCATTTATGCCCAATCCGCTCCCGCATCGATTGCCGGTGTTGATCCTGATAAACCTGACAAAAAGTAAGTTCTATTTGTACCAACGTCCATGAATACCCTTGAAATTGACGGAAACTATGGTGAAGGTGGCGGTCAAATCCTCCGCTCTAGCCTTAGTTTATCTGCGATCCTTAACCGTCCCATCCGCATCAGGGGTATACGCGCAGGGCGAAAAAACCCGGGACTTGCTGCACAACACCTCACCTGCGTTAATGCAGTCGCTGCGATAACCAAGGGTGAGGTAATCGGTGGGGAGCTCGGTTCTCAAACGTTGGCCTTTCGTCCCCAAGAGATCCACGGTGGAAGCTATACCTTCGATGTCGCCGATATTCGTCCGAGCGCCGGGGCGTTATCGTTGGTTTTCCAGTCCGTCGTGCTACCGCTGTCATACGCTAAAGTCGCTTCAACCGTTATTTTGCGAGGTGGAACACACGTTCCTTGGAGCCCCACCGTTCACTATCTGCGGGAAGTCTTTATACCGATGGTCGCAAAATTCGGATTTGAAGGAGCGATTCAGTTGAATCGGTGGGGTTGGTATCCCAAAGGGGGCGGGGAAGTAATCGCAGAGGTACAACCGACCACCGATTGGCGCGGTGTCCAGCTTGGGTATCGTGGAAAACTGCAAACGATTTCTGGCATTTCCGCTGTTTCCAATCTTCCTGAACATATTATCAATCGCCAGCAGAACCAAATCCAAAAACGCCTAGCACGATTCAAGTCACCGGTCACTGTAGAGCGGGTCAAAGGGAAATCAATCGGACAGGGGACGCTCGTTTTCGTGAATGCAGAATTTGAAAATGTCCGGGCTGGCTTCTCCGCGCTCGGTGCGCGTGGTAAACGAGCCGAACGTGTTGCCGATGAAGCCTGTCAAGCGTTGGAGGATTTTCTGGAGTCAGATACAGCGATTGAGCCCCACCTAGCAGATCAGCTCATTCTCCCAATGGCACTTGCAAAGGGGGAATCTCGCTTTACTACCTCTCGAATCACACGGCATCTCACCACAAACATCTGGTTGGTCCAACAGTTTCTACCCATTCGATTTGAAGTAAATGGCGCCGAAAACGAACCGGGAGAAATTGTGAAAACCGATCCGCTGGACGAAAAACCTTAACATCGCTGTATATCAACGCAAATCGCTGCTTATTTTAATTATGGTAGATAATATAAATAAGTGAACATTATTTAGAAATGTGTTACGATATAAGTATTATGAGATATTCACCCGATTTACGCAAACGCGTCCTTGATTTCATACAAGCCGGCGGCAGCAAAACAGAAGCCGCTAAACGGTTTAACGTCGGACGAACTACTATCTATAAGTGGCTAAACGCCCCAGATCCATTCGCTTATCAAAGACCCGGTCCCCGAGGACCCCGGTCTATTGATTATGATGCGCTGAAACAACATATTGCTGATTTTCCAGACCAGACCCTCAAACAACGCGCTGTTCATTTTGGGGTGTCGACCTTCTGTATAGGGTATAGCCTGAAACGGCTAGGATACACACGAAAAAAAAGACGCTCGGTTATAAGGAGCGATGTGATGAAAAACGACAGGTATATCGTCAACAACTTGAACAAGTCAAAGTCGCTGGTAAATCCGTAGTTTATGCCGACGAGAGTGGCTTTCGAGACGACGGTTATAGACGGTATGGCTATGCGCCTATAGGCACACCCGTGTTTGACCTTATATCCAGCCAACGCACTCGGACCACCACACTTATTGCCGCACGTTTTGAAGATATCTTCACTGCAGCACGGTTATTTGAAGGGAGTTGCAAAGCCTACGATTTCAATGATTGGTTAGCCGAGCAGTTATGTCCACGCTTGACTTCAAAACACGTGGTAATCCTTGATAATGCACGACTTCACAAAACGCCAAAGACCCGACAGTTAATAGAGGCTTCAGGGGCGAGTTTGATGTTTTTACCCCCTTATTCCCCGGATTACAATCCGATTGAACACGATTTTGCTAATATAAAGCGAATCCAACAATATCAAACAGAAATGTCTATTGAGGATATTATTCAAATGTATCAGTAATTCTATCATCTACCATAGTTTTACCTTCTGACTGCGTGGGATAATTTAATTCGTCGCTCTCATCAAATAATAATCCTAGAGCTTACACAACGATACGATGTTAAGGAGAAAGTTATGAATCGGAAAAAGTGCGTTGCCATTTGGATCGGAATCTTATCATCGGTCTTTGTCTTGGCAGCTTACGGCCAGGCTGAGGAACATGAAGTTCCACAAGGTGCAGGCGGAACAGCACTTTTATATGGTGGTCAACCGGATCCAGAAGAAATGGCTTTGCAGAAGAGCGGACTGTCGGGACTTGGATTCACCCTTATCAATGGTGACCCGTTCATGCGGTTTCAGTTGCAGCCAGACATAGACCTCGGCAAAATCGGATTTGGACTCGATGTTGTATTACTCTACAACCTCTCAGCTGATGAAGGTGAGTCTAAATTTCTCGCAGAAGATGGCGAGTCGTGGGACGATATCAGTACCATCCTGCGAACCGTGCGCTATCTGCGCTATGGACATCTTAGTGAACCTTTTTATTTCCGTTTTGGTGAGCTAGACTACGCCACCATCGGGCACGGGTTCATTATGTCGGGATATTCAAACTACGACCGACGGGGATTGCGCTTAAACCTAAGCACAAAAACGAAAAAGGTTGGGATTGAAACAGTTATTAACAATCTTGCTGCCCCAAACGTCTTCGGTGGACGCGCGTTTGTGCGTCCCCTACAAAAGGAGGAAGATGGCATACCACTCCTCAATAGTCTGGAATTTGGCGCAACCGCCTTGATGGATATTGAACCAGACCCGAATCTGATCCCGGGCGGAGATCCACTGCTCGCATTGGGTGCCGATGTCGGTTTCCCGCTTGTTCACAACAGGTTCCTCCGCTTAGATATATACAATGATGTGGCTGCCTTGAACACGAAAATGAGTACGGAAGACCCTGAGCTGACCGAGATCGCATTAGGCAATGCAGTCGGAATCGGCTTATCGCTTTCCCAATCTCTCTTCAAGGTGGAGTACCGGACTTTTGGCGAAGGATTTTACCCAACTATCTTTGATTACACCTACGATGCTACCAAAGGCGTCGGTCCCGACTTCTTAGGGATGGATGAGAATGACGATGAAGCCCAGGCAAGGCAAGGTTATTTCTCAATGCTCGCCATGAGACTGATTCCACAGGTCGATTTCATAGTGACTTTTGAAGACTATACCACTACAGAACCGAAGTTATACGCCGGTATCACAGAATCCGGTATCTCTAATCGGGTGTCGTTCCGAGCATTCTACGTTAAACGTAACGTCGGCGAACCAGATCCCGGTTTTCCAGAGAGACTTGGCAGTGAGGATCCGGACTTTTTCCAAGACCTGTTCCGTCTCGATAGTAAATCCGCGTTCACCGTGCGGATTGGATATGCGATCTTTTCTATATTTGAGGTCGCAATTCTCCGTGAATATCGTTTCCAGCAGGTAGAAGATGCAGCGGGTGAGAGACGCTTTGAACCAATTCAGAAGACATCGTTTGAAGCCGGTATCAGACTCAATTTCTGAAGTGACTAGGTTCTGTTGACATTGACCAACTGAACCAATATCGGTTTCTGTAGGAGCAACCCTCGTGTCTACCCTGCTGCAGGTCGATTGCCCAAAATTGGCACCAACTTTACCAAAAGTGTTAGATTGTGTTAGATTGTGTTAGGTCATTGTGGATAACTGACGGATTAAACTACCCCTGATGCACTGGAGACAACTTCGGACTTCTGCTGATCGATTTTCCCAAATCGACACCAACTTCGCAAAAAGTGTTAGATTGTGTTAGATTGTGTTAGGTTATTGTGGATAACTCACAGGCCCAACTGCCTTTGATACACTTGAGATGCCTTAGAATTTCTGTCTTTGTCAGATTCTCCAAGCATTTGCCGAATTGAGAACAGCAAAATCTCAACACCCCTTAGCAACTTGCGTTATTTAAGAGAGGATATTCCAACGTGAAGCGGAGACTAGCGCTATGCATCATTGGTATCTTTATATCTGCTTCGATTTGCGCCCAAGATGTTGATTACAAAATCCCCGCAAAACTGGATGCCGCAGATTTTCAGTTACCTCAAGATAAGGAATTTCTGAAGAAATTTGATTCGATAAAAATTCCGACACTAGTGCGTCCCATGCTAAAAACAGAGGAAGAATATATCGTTCCATGGTTTCGCAAACGTATTGCTGATGCTCAAGACTATGAGTTGACTATCAAAATGATGCGCCAAGGGGTACTCGTAACAGAGAAACAGTTTGCATGGGTTAAGTCAGAGGTAGATGCCTGTGCAGAAATTCTACATATTGCGCCTCTGCCAGCTGTTTTCATTGTTAGCGAAGGTAGGATGAAAGCTAATACAGTCAATTTTAAGAGCCCATTTATTGTCATTCCTTCTGAATTGGTTGACAAATCAAGTGCGAAGGCACTGCGGTTCGCCATTGGTCGTCAGATGGGACATATTAAATGCGGGCACGTGTTTTACAAACTCCTAACCTCTGGAACCACCAATTCACTTGAGTTTGTTCTGGGAAAATGGGGTCAGGAATTACTCAACTCATTCTTTGGGAAGATCAACGATTTAATCCTAGTGGATTGGATACTCGCTCGTGAAGTATCTGCTGACCGGGCTGGCCTCATCGTCTGTCAAGATTTGGCTATTGCTCAACGGGCATTGCTCAATTTTAAGTTGGCAATCTCGTTTGAAGGCATTGAACTCAATGTCGAGGATTACCTTGAACAAGTAAACTCCGTAGAAAAAAAACAGAAACTGATTTTAGACAATCTGCCAAAACCGATGCAGACTGGAATTGACCATTGGCAGCGATCAGAACGGTTAAAGTCAGAACATCCGTTCATATTTCAGCGAATCAAAGCTTTACAAGAGTATGCAGAATCTGAGGCGTATCAGAAGTTATTCGATCCCCCTGAGAACCCTTAAATCGGGCAAGTCTTGGTATGTTATTCACCTGACTAAACTGAATCTCTGTTCAAAGACCTCTCGAAAAAGCAGATGAAATCACCCAATACAGCCAAAAAATCAGAAAATCGAGAAATCGACGCACTCATAGACCGTGGCATCTCTGAAAAAGTCTTTCCCGGTGCTGTTGCCTATATCGCCGAAGGCAATGCAGTCTTATACTGTGAAGCGTTTGGGCACCGAATGTGCACCCCCGAAATCAAGCCGATGCAGCGTGATACAATCTTCGACCTCGCCTCCCTCACCAAACCGATTGTGACTGCGACGCTCATTATGCACCTCGTCGAGGAAGGCACTGTCGATCTTCACGATCCGATTCAGAATTATCTCCCTGAATACATCCATCCGCAAGTGACTATCTCTCACCTTTTGACCCACACATCCGGGCTTCCAGCGTGGCGTGCGACCTACTTAGAATCAAGAACTAAGGTTGGGGTTGTCAACTATCTCGGTCAGATGCCTTTGGAGTATCCGACGGGAACGCAGGTTGTGTATAGCTGTTTAGGGTATATCCTGCTCGGAAAACTACTTGAACGCCTAACAGGAGAACCGCTAGATGCACTCGCACAGAAATGGATTTTTCAGCCGCTTGAAATGAACTGGACACGGTATAATCCACCATCGGCGTGGACGGATATGTGCGCGGCGACGGAGGATTCCAACAGTTTTGAAAAACGGATGGTGGATTATCAACCGCACGATTGGCGGGAAGGAGTCATCGTTGGCGAAGTACACGACGAAAATGCCCATTTTCTTGACGGGGTTTCAGGAAACGCAGGTCTGTTTTCGACCGCTACGGATATCGGCAAATTTTGCGAAATGCTGCTTAACGGCGGAAACCGTGTCTTGACGACGGACAGCATCGAGCAGATGGCAACTGTTCATACAAAAAGACTAAATGAATCACGTAGTATAGGCTGGATTATATTAGAAGACGGCTCACTCTACCATACCGGATTTACGGGAACTTCAATTCGCGTCAATCTGGAAAGGCAAAAGTTTGCTATCTTGTTGACGAACCGGGTTCATCCCGACGCTTCTCGTCCCGGCATCATTGATTTTCGAGCTAAGTTTCATCAATCCATTTTTTAACCTTAAAAGGGAGATTACGAACATACAAGAGACATTGAAGACGTTTTTGGACAGTATCAAGTTGTCGATGACAAAGGTATTAGGAGAATCTATAGTTGGCGGCCTATACGCATTTGTGTTGTTGATTGCGTTGCTAATTGCCTATAAAGTGTCGAAGAACTTGATCGTCAGGGCACTACTTAGGCAGCAGCGCACAGAGGCACAAGTTGGTCAGTTTACGACGATGTGGAAATATTCATTTATGTTGGCCGCCTTTGTTTTTATCATTGTAAGCATGTCGGGGTCTCTGGCTGCGATGGGGCTGACTGTTGCTTTTGTCAGTATGATCTTGGGCTGGTCACTCCAGCGACCGGTAACAGGTGTGGCAGCATGGTTGATGGTGATGATTAAACGTCCTTTTATGATTGGCGATCGCATAATTATTCAAGGCGTACGGGGCGATGTTTTGGAAATCTCACCTACTCACATTTTACTGGGCGAAGTTGGGGGTACAGTAGGCGGTGAGGAGTCTTCTAATCGCGGCATTTTGATACCCAACGCTGTGCTATTTGACCAGATGGTGACCAATTATGCTGTTTCTACCGAGACCAAATATATCTTGGATGAGGTGCCCGTCAGGGTGTCTTATGATTCGGATTATAGACTGGCAGAGAAAACGTTAATTGCTTGTGCTCGGGAGGCCACAAAGGAAATTGTAGAGGAAACAGGAAAAGAACCCGAAGTGCGAGCGGAGTTTTTTGATTCAGGGGTAAGGATGCGTCTGCGTTATCAGTCAATTGCTGTAGATAGACAGAAAATATCGACCGCGATCGTTGCAAAAATTGTGGAGGCGTTTAGCAAAACCGATCAACTTGGTTTTGCTTATCACCACTCTGCCATAGAGTATAAGTTGTCTGAAGTGGCATCTCTACCACCAATGTTTAAGGAGGTTCCTCTCAATCAAGAAGTTGACGGAAATTGAGTCAAGCTCCAACATTTATGTTTGGGTCAAAGTAACAAGAAGATATGCAAATAACAAACATGCACATAATAAAGTATGCCGTAGGTTTGATCTGTCTGCTTGCGCTCACCGTGAACGCCAAAGCACAGGTCAATATTGAGACTTTGCGGCGGCTGGACTCAAAGCCGGGCTGGTATAACGACATTACTTTAAGTCTAACATACCAATCCGGAAATACAGATCTACTCAGATTCAGGAGCAGTTTGCGGTCAGATTATTGGTTTGATAGGTATCACACTTTCGGTATTGCTAAGTTGCAACAAGGCAAGCAAGGCGGAAAATTGTATGCCGATAAGGGATTCGTTCACTTACGGGGTGCCCGTTCCATCAACAATCACCTGAGCGTAGAGATATTTACTCAGAAACAGTTTAATGAATCAATTTTGTTACAAGATAGGAATCTGGCTGGTGGCGGTGTGCGTATTTCAATTCTCAGGCAACGCACGAATAAGAAAAACAGTACGGGACTGAATCTCTATCTCGGCATTGGGGGGATGTGGGAAAACGAGACCATAAATGACAAGCAACACGGTGAGGTCGAAACAAATATTATTCGTTCTACCAATTACGTATCTTCGACGTGGTGGGTTAGTGAACGATTCAGCGTCGTTGTAGCCGGATACTACCAGCCGTATCTCCAACGTTTCTCTGATTTTCGGGTTCTCTCTGAAAGCTGTTTTGAATTTCATGTAACGAAGACGGTGTCATTCAACATCCGATTGAATTTTCGCTACGACAGTGAGCCACCGACCGGTGTTGAAGCACATGATTTAGAAATTATCAACGGATTGAGTTATAAGTTCTGAGCAGACCCCAAATGACACGGAATGGTTGATGTGAGCTAATTATTGATACCATAGCTTAGATCTTGCGTAAATGAAAGTAACTTACACCGTTGTTGCAGCCCTTTGGAGATAGCATTCATCGCCTAAGGTCAAAGGAGAATCGAAATGGTCAGAACTAAGCCGTTGTGTTCCCTATCAGCTCGCTGCTATATCCTCTTAACATGCAGCCTCTTATTGGTCTTTTCAAATCCAGAGGTTGCTCTGGCAAATCAATCAACTCCTCCAACCGGAGACGCGTCCCATCAAGCGTCTCCGAATGCGGAAAAACAATATACCTACTTGCCCCTTGCCTTCTCGATAGTACCTAAATTAAGCCCTATTGAATATGAACCGAATGAAGTTCCCCATCTATCCTTTAATCTCCTAGCTGGTTACTACGCAAAACTGGATGGGTTTGAGTTAGGTGGGCTTGCCAATCTGGAGACGGAGGAAGTATACGGTGTGCAACTTGCGGGACTGACAAACGTTGTTGGTGGAAACGTCAAAGGGTTCCAAGCTGCATCTGGCCTTAATCTCGCTCGTACGGACCTCAAGGGATTACAGGTTGCACTCGGTGCGAACATTGTTGCTGGAAATGTTGAGGGGTTCCAAGGTGCCTATGGGCTCAATTTGGCTGGCAGCAATCTTGATGGAATCCAGATATCAGGAGCTGCAAATATCGTTGATGGATACGTTGAAGGGGCGCAGGGATCCTATGGATTCAACATCGCCCGTGGCGATCTCAAGGGATTACAGGTGGCGAGAGGTGCGAATATTGCGGGTGGGAGTGTCAGAGGATTCCAAGGTGCTTTTGGACTTAACTTGGGTAGCGATATCCACGGTCTGCAACTCAGTGCCCTCAATATCGCGCGCGGTCGTGTCGCTGGAACGCAGATTGGTGTTATCAATATCGCTCGAAGCATGGCAGGATTCCAATTGGGCATCGTTAATATATCAGGAAGTAACACCGGTACTTCTGTTGGATTGTTCAGTTTTGGCAAGAGTAAACTCTTGCATCTCCGCTTTTGGAGCAGCGATACCGAAAATGCGAACGTAGGGCTGCGATTCGGGAGCAGCCGCAGCTACAACCTACTGATAGTGGGTGCCCAACAGAACGCAGATCCGGTGCGATGGTCTTACGGGATCGGCATGGGCGGGCATACTCCGCTGAGCGAGCATTTCTTTATGAACATTGATGGAGTTGTTCGGCATGTTCACTACGGTGTGTGGGATAAAGATAATCAAGACAACTTCCTGACCAAACTGCGTGTCGCTATCGGTTGGCAACAGTATCCGCGGTTAAGTGCTTTTGGTGGCATCGCACTGAATGTCTTCTTATCGGGTGCAAGTAAGGCATCTGATTTCGCCTATGGATTAGATTACATGACCGAATGGGGCGGCGTGAAAATTCGTCTTTGGCCCGGAATTTTTGCCGGTGTTCAGTTTTAGTCATGGGGGCAGTTAAAGTAACACCGCACCCGTAGGTCGGGCATCTTGTCTGACCCAAAACCCCAGCGGTTTAACACAGCGAGGACAATTCGTTGGGAACGCAGATCTGCGTTCCGTTTCTGCTTACGCATTATACATTACGTATTAAATTCATATCTCGACACCCAAATGTCACAGAATCTAGTTGTAGGGGCAGTTAAAGAAATCAATTCAAGATGTAACTCAGGTCAAGTGAATCCGTTATGCTTAATCGGCTAAAAAATAGGCTGAAGTTTCAGATTGAGCAGCTCTTGTTGCGCGGTGCACACGCTCGATTGTTATTTATCGCCTCACTAGTTGGCTTAGTTGCTATTGGTGGCGGGTTGCTGGTGCAGACAACGGATGCACCTTTTGAGGGTGGCAAAACCGCGATCTGGTGGGCATTTTTGCGTCTGACCGATCCGGGATATTTGGGAGATGACGAGGGGCTAGCGCGTCGCGTGATTTCAACGGCGTTGACAGTGCTCGGATATGTCCTTTTTATGGGATCGTTAATCGCGATTATGACGCAGTGGCTCAATCAGAAAATTCGCAATTTTGAAAGTGGACTCACCCCTATTGTGCGGCGCAATCACATTTTGATTTTGGGTTGGACAAACCGCACGCCTGCCATTGTTGAAGAACTGACGCGCTCTGAAGAGCGTGTGCGTCGGTTTTTACAGCTACGCGGTGCCCGTGGATTACACGTGGTCATCCTATCCGAAGATGTGAGTTTGGAGCGCACAATGGAATTGCGCAGCGCTCTCGGTCCCTTGTGGGAGGCTCGAAAAATTACATTTCGATCCGGCATACCGCTGCTGATAGAGCATTTGGAGCGGGTGGATTTCCAAAACGCAAGTGTCATTATTTTACCGGGGGCTGATTTTGCCTATGGTAGCGCAAACGAATCGGATACACGCGTCGTTAAAACAGTGTTATCAATAGCCAACCGACAGCGATCCAATGGGAATCAATCCTTACCCTTGCTGGTGACAGAGATTTTTGATCCCAACAAAGTCCAGATGGCACAAAAGAGTTATCGGGGGGTTCTGGAAATCTTAGCAAGTGATATGTTTATTACGCGATGTATGGCACAAAACGTGCGCCATCCGGGATTATCACATCTGTTCCAGCAGATTTTATCCCACGGGCATGGGAGTTCGATCTATATCCGCACCTTTGAATCGTTTGTAGATTCCCGCTTTGGCGATTTAGCAAATGCCTGTCCAAGGGCGGTTTTGCTAGGCGTGGTACGTTCCCATAGTGAGGTATTTCGCTCCATGCTCAATCCATCTGGAGACCTGATTTTAGAATCAACAGACCGCTTCGTTTTTTTTGCGCAGACGTATGAAAATTGTGAGATACTGAAAAATCTCCCACCAAAGCAATCACAGCCGCAATCTCAGAGAGTCTCTCATATTCAGGTCACAAGCAATCGGCGTATCTTAATTTTGGGCTGGAATCACAAAGTCGCACCCCTGATTAAAGAGTTTAGTGGGTATCTTCATGAACAGTTCGAGATCTCAATTTTGTCTCTTAAACCTTCAGTGGAGAGAGAATCTGAATTGGGACGAACAGGAATTGACCAACACCGTATGGGAATAACGCATTACGAAGGTGATCATACCTCTTTATCGGATTTGGCAGATCTCGATCCGAGCAGTTTCGATAATGTAGTGATACTGGGAAGCGATTGGGTAGAAACGCAAGAGGAGTCAGATGCGCGAACGATTGTAGGACATCTAGTGCTGAAGAATATACTTGAAGGAGCTACCCAGAAACCGGAGATTCTGGTCGATTTAATGGATGCCAACAATGTCAGGTTGTTTCAGGACGAAAACACTGAAGTCTTGGTGACACCTATGATGGTAAGCCATGTGCTAGCACAGGTTGCGTTGCGCCGGGAACTCAATGTCGTTTACGCAGAACTGTTTGGTCCCGGTGGTGCAGAGATTTTTTTCCGCCCGGTTGCAGATTACGGCATAGCGGGTCAAAAGGTGAGTTTTGGAAACCTCCAAGATATATCGGTAGGTCGTGGTGAGATTGCGCTAGGGGTTCGCCCAAAAAACGGTGCAATTGAGTTGAATCTGGCACAGAACAAAACCTACATATTGCAGGAAATGGATGACCTTGTTGTATTGGTGCGGGAGGCTGCAGCATGAAAAGCTGGGAAGAAATCATTGACATATTGAAGAAAAGACTGGTTTCTTTAGGAGATGTAACAATAACACCAGCTGTTTTGATAACGGTTGTGTTGATTATGTTAGGGGCATTTTGGGTATCGCGCTTGTTGCGGGGTATGTTGCGGCGCAACCTGTTTAGACGGACGCACCTGAACATAGGCACACAGGAGACCATCTGCCGTATATTGCACTATATAATAATGTTACTGGGCGTATTTATTGCCATACAACAGGTTGGGGTTGATTTGACAACCTTGGCTGCGATAAGTGCGCTATTGATGGTTGGGATCGGCTTGGGGTTACAAAATATCACCAGTAATTTCATCAGCGCACTTATTCTGTTGTTTGAGCGTCCCGTGCAGGTGGGCGATTTTGTTGAGGTCGGCGGTGTACAGGGACGTATTCGTGTGATAAAAACACGCAGTTCAGTAGTTGAAACGCTAGATAATGTATCTATTATTGTGCCCAATTCAAATTTCATAACTCAAAACGTAACAAACTGGAGTTATCGAGATTCAAAAGTGCGTATCCATATATCTGTCGGTGTGTCTTACGGTTCAGATGTTGACTTGGTCGCAGAGACCTTGTTGCAGGTGGGGCGTGCCCATCCAGAAGTGTTGTTAAATCCCGAACCGGCGATACAGTTTTTGGAATTTGGCGACAGTTCGCTTAATTTTGATTTGCTGATTTGGATCAATGATGCATCCCGCCAGTATTTTGTGAGGAGCGACCTGAATTTTGCCGTTGTAAAAGCGTTTCGAGAGCAAGGTATTACTATTCCGTTCCCGCAGCGAGATTTGCATATCCAAAGTGCAATACCACTTGAGTTTAGCCAGAAAAGCTCAAAGCAATCATGAGGGGCAGCAGGTTCCACTATGACTGAAACCGGTTTAAGCGTCTTATTCAGAGAGCGGCTGGCGCTCGTTGAAGGCAGATCCATCGGGTTAATTACCAACCAAACCGGGGTTGACCCTCAATTTCGGAGTAACCTAACGCTGTTCGCTGAACATCCGAAGGTTCAGCTTGGGGCACTCTTCAGCCCTGAGCACGGTATCTCAGGAAGCGTCAACGCCGGAATCCATATCCCCTCTGCAACTGGTAAAAGGCAACAGATCCCAATCCACAGTCTCTACGGGGAAACGCGGGAGCCGACACCGGAGATGCTTGCTGGAATTGATGCGTTGGTATACGATATTCAAGATGTCGGTTCCCGTTTTTACACCTATATTTCGACGCTGTTTCGATCGATGAGCGCAGCTGCAGCCAATAATGTAGATTTTATCGTTCTAGACCGTCCGAACCCAATCCGCGGCGATCGCGTTGAAGGGAACGAACTCCAACCGGCGTTTCGGTCCTTCATTGGGGCGACCACCCTTATAATCCGGCACGGCATGACCGTCGGTGAACTCGCGCAATTTTTCAAGGCAGAGACCGATCTAGCCTCCTCACCTAAATTGGATCAGGATTCAAGTCAACTTGATGTCGTTCCCATGCACGGTTGGTGTCGGTCTATGTGGTATGATCAGACCGAGCTACCGTGGGTGCCACCCTCACCGAATATGCCAACCGTCGAGACCGCAACGCTGTATCCCGGGACCTGCCTCATCGAAGGCACAAACCTTTCCGAAGGACGCGGGACAACCAAACCGTTTGAGTGGATAGGAGCACCATGGATAGATTCAGAGAGATGGGCGGAAACGCTCAACAATCTAGACCTCCCCGGCACCCACTTCCGTCCAATCCACTTTACGCCTACCTTTTCCAAATACACAGATCAGGCGTGTCACGGTGTGCAAGTGCATGTCACGGATCGGAACCGATTCAGACCCGTTGAGGTTGCCCTGCATCTGATAGCAACGGCTCAGTGTGATTATCCGAATCGATTTGAGTTTCGGCAGAATAGTGGGCGGTACTTCTTTGATCTCTTAGCTGGAACCGATGAACTACGGTTGAGACTGATGGAGAGAGAATCACCTACCGAAATCGTTCAGTCTTGGGAGGAAGAGATAAAGAAATTTACCGAGCGATGTCGTCCGCATCTGCTTTACGATTGAGTGGAGAGAGGGTTGACAACGGTGAAATCGTTCTATCAACTTGCCCAAAAAGGGGCGAAAAAGGTTATCGGATTAATGTCCGGCACCTCTGTCGATGGCGTTGACGCCGCCCTCGTCGACATTCGGGGACACGGTTTAGAGACGCAGGCGGAACTGCTCGCATTCCATTCGCACCCCTTTGAGGCAGAGGTACGAAACCGCATCTTTGATCTCTTTCAGCCGGAGACAAGCCGCGTTGATGAACTCTGTCAGATGAACTTTCTCATCGGGGAGGTTTTTGCAGATGCCGCACTATCAGTCATTCGAGGTGCCCAATTGGAGGTGGGAGCAATAGATCTGATCGGTTCACACGGGCAGACGGTCTATCACCTACCTCCGCAGGGGGGCGCGCAGTACGTCCCATCAACGCTGCAGCTCGGTGAACCGGCGGTCATTGCATATCGTACAGGCCTCCCGACAATCGCGAACTTCAGGGTCGCTGACCTCGCAGCAGGCGGACAGGGGGCACCGCTGGTGCCGTATGTTGATTTTTTGCTGTTTCGGGGTGCGAATCGGACGGTTGCGCTACAAAATATCGGCGGTATTTCCAATGTGACGCTTATACCCACAGGAGCAGCGGGATCCGATGTACTCGCCTCCGACACGGGGCCCGGGAACATGATTATCGATTCGGTTATGGAAATTCTCACGGGCGGGGTAGAAAAATACGATAACGCGGGGAAGTTTGCTGCACAGGGAGAGGTTTGTGAGTCACTGCTAGGAGAGTGGTTGCAACACCCCTTTATAAGCGCACCTCCCCCCAAGACAACAGGACGTGAAGCATTTGGTAGGCAGTTCGCTCACCAGGCAATTCAGCAGGCACAAAACCAGAACTTGGATCCCACGGACTTAGTTGCTACCTTGACAGCGTTTACAGCGCAAACCATCTTTGATTACTATCGGCGATTTCTATTCCCACACCATTCCGTCGATGAAATCTATATCAGCGGGGGAGGCAGTCATAATCTTACGCTAATGGAACACCTGAAGACGCTGTTCCAACCAATCCCGCTCCTCCCTATCGATTCCACCGGCATCTCAGGTGATGCAAAGGAAGCGGTTGCGTTTGCTATCCTCGCCAATGAAGCAGTGCATGGGCACCCTACAAACTTGCCACAAGTCACTGGGGCATCGCAACCGATGGTGCTCGGGACCTTTTCTCCTGCTTGACGTCATGCGGCTGACAGCAAAGAAACCGAGTTTTTTCGGCAAAACTCGGTTTCTCTTTGTGTTTTACACTTTCTTTTTACATGAACCTTAACCTATAGGAAGGATGGGGTTGGAAGTCCATTCTTCCTACCTTCCAACTTGACAAGCCATACAATATATGCTTGTCAAGATTTCTAACTACTGTTGTTCAACCCCTACCGGGGAAAGTGAGTTCAGCGACGCCAGATTTGTCCAACTCTCCTTTGCCGAGCGCGATCATTCTGTCATACTGATCTTTGGTTGCCTCAGCGAGTGGGAGGTTCAAGCCAGCGGCGCTCGCGAGGTCAAGCGCGATTCCTGAATCCTTCGACGCATGTGCCGAGGAGAAATAACATTCGTGGTCGCGATTCTCCATATCCTCGCCATCGGTCTCTAGGACACGGGAGTTTGCTCCGGTTTGGGAGAATACCTCTTGCAGCATCCCCAGATCCAATCCAAGCGCAGCACCAAGTCCAAGCCCTTCTGCCAAGCCCGCGGTGTTGATATTCATCACCATATTCACAAGCGCTTTGACTTGGGCAGCCTGTCCCGCTTCACCGATGTAGCGTAGAGAGACACTCATTGAATCGAGAATTGGTTTGGCATCGTTGAAGATTTCCTCTTTCCCACCACACATCAGATACAGCGTGCCTTCTCGTGCTTGGGTGATACTGCTTGCCATACAGCCCTCAAGGCTCGATGCGCCGTGCTTCTCTGCTAGCTGTTCGACATCCACATGGACCTGTGGCGAGATTGTCGCGCAATTGATAAATGTTGTTCCGCTTGCACCTTTGAGCAGGCTATCTTCGGCGTCTTCCGAGAAGATTTCCCGCATCGCGTTATCGTCCGTAACGACCGTGATAATATAACCTGCAAGTTCCGTTACTCGTGCCAGCTGATCCGTTGCCTCTGCGCCAATCTCCTCGCCGAGCGATGTCGCACGATCTCCAGCCGCATCGTAAACAGCGACGACCGAAAATCCTTCATCATTTAAGTGACGGGCGATGTTTGCTCCCATCCTGCCCACGCCCACAACACCAATTCTGTAATCTGAGTTTGCCATGTTTCCCTCCTAAAATCGTTTGGTCATGCCTGAAAAAAATTTAGAACAGATCTGAAAGAAATTACAGCGAAAAAGGAAGGGGCTATGTCCGCACCTGCCCATTCCCATAGATAATGTACTTATAGCTCGTCAACCCCTCAAGTCCCATCGGCCCCCGGCAGTGCAGCTTCTGTGTGCTGATACCGACCTCCGCACCAAATCCAAATTCGTAACCGTCGGTGAAGCAGGTACTCGCGTTGACATAAACCGCTGCGGAGTCAACCTCTTTGAGGAAGCGCTGCGCTGTGGTGTAGTTCTCCGTTACAATCGTGTCCGAGTGGTGTGAACCGTAGGTTTCGATATGCTCCACCGCTGCGTCGAAGTCCGAGACGATCCGGATGGACAGGATGTAATCGAGATATTCTGTTTTCCAATCTTCCTCAGTTGCGGAGAGAACGTCTGGACATATTGCTCGGGTTTTCTCACAACCGCGGAGTTCTACCCCTTCGGCGACGAATTTTTTACAGATTAGCGGGAGGAAGTCCGGCGCGATTTTTTCGTGGACCAGCAAGGTTTCCATTGCATTGCAGACCGCGACCTTGTATCCACTCTTTGCGTTGATACAGATCGCCTCTGCCATCTCAATATCGGCTGCCTGATCAATATAGACGTGGCAGATTCCATCTGCATGACCAAGGACCGGAATCTCCGACTGTTTCATAAGATAGCGGACTAATTCATAGCTCCCACGGGGCACAATGAGATCAATCAGGTCAGGCAGAGCAATCATCTCGTGAACAGCCTGCCGATCGGTAATATCCACAAACTGAATGGCACCCGGTATCCCCTCTCGTTCAGCGGTCTCGCTCAAGATGTTGGCAAGTGCCGTGTTAGAGTGAATTGCCTCCGATCCGCCGCGTAGGATGACGCCGTTGCCGGACTTGATACACAAAGCGGAGACCTCGACGGTGACATCTGGACGTGATTCATAGATGACACCGACCACGCCTATGGGGACACTAACGCGTCCTATTTGCAGACCGTTGGGCCGCTCCCGGATATGTGAAACCTCTCCGATTGGATCCGGCAAGGCAGCGACCTGTCTCAAATTGTCTGCCATGCGCGCGATCTTCTTCTCATCCAACGCGAGTCGCTGCATAAGCGGCTCAGCAAGCCCCGTTTTTTGCCCTTCCTCCAGATCAATCCGATTGGCTTCTTGAATCTTGTCCTTGAATGTCAGAATACTATCCGCCATTGCCAGCAGTGCCCCGTTACGCACATCAACGGAAGTTTTAGAGAGCGCACGCTTAGCAGTTTTAGCAACTTCGGCTTTTGAACGGATCATCTCTTGAATTGTTTGGCTCATAATATTGGTTCTCCTGATCTTGCAGCTGCGTAATAATATAGAAAGCTTTTTCGATGATTGCAGATTAGCTAGCGAACAAAAAGCCGAGATAAACGCCTACACCGACTAAAACAATCGCTACACCGATAACAGCTAGCACGAGTTTCCATGTCAAAGTGCTTGGTCCTCCTTCCCGTTCTAATGCTTCCCAGAATACCCTTTCACCTCCCGTTGTGCCCCCTTCTTCCTCTTCTCCAGTATTTCCGACAATGGGAGTTGCTTCAGTCGGCGATACGGACGCTTCTGTCCCCGCTGCTGATTGGGAAGTTTTTTCCGCATCGACGGTATTTTGTGTCGAACTGGATGCAGGCGTACCTCCTTCGGCAGCTGATTCTGATTGAACGCTCGATCCATCTTGGTTCGTTTCTTCGTCTTTAGTTTCTGTGGATGAGGGTTGATCTACTGCAATCAACGAAGAATCAGATCGCGGATCTGATGACGTGGTATCGGTTGAGTCCGTTGTATTGCCTGCCGTATCACCGGAAGATTCCACAGGTTGATCTGCGTCCGCTGTCTTTTCCTCAGAATCTTGCGATGTTGACTGCTTTCCTGACCACATTGCCTGACGTTGCGCTTTGTATTTTTCCTGCAACGCCTGTTTGTCTTTTTCACTCAGCTGCACAACAATTACCTGTACCTTTCAACCTGAACAACTCTACGTAAATCTGTGCAAAGTGTTCGATTTGCATCGAGCTATGTTGATCTCGATGGAAGTACCGTCAAAGCACCGGCGATACTCTTGACGAATATCCCCCGTGCGCCGTTCAAATCCCTATCCATCCTTGCACCGTCAGACGCTGTGATGACTTTTGCACCCCCAAGTTTCTCAATGACCTCACCCGTCCACGATACTGTTTTGGAGGTATATGCTTCACATACATCAATCACCTGCACCCCATACTCTAACGCCTTCTGTTTCAGTCGTTGTTTGAAACGATAGTGCGATAGGGTCAACATCTGTCTAACAGATTTCTTTCGCAATCTTCGCTTGCCACGTTTGCACATCTCTTGGCTCTCAAAAGTGGGGAGGAGAATAATGTCGTAGTGGGTCACAAGGAAATAGGCAACCTTCTTGTGGAGCTCATCAACAAGGTTGCGGATTTTAACTCGTATCTTGTTCGCCGCTTGCCGTAAGGTACGCCGTAGCGGGCGTTTCGCTTGCGAGGCACGATGTAATAGGTTGTCTAAGTATTGGCACAGTCGCTGGATTCGGTTGATTGCTTGGTAGCCAAGCCAGCCAAATCCATCTTCTGTGAAATAGGTCATAAACGTGCGTACACCCGGGTCAAGAGCTACTATTTTTCCACTTGGGTCTCGTGATTTTCGTTTCTCGACATAGGTGACACATAGGAAATACCGTCCGTTTTCCATTATCAGTTGAGAGTCTTTGACCTCATTGATAGGGTCATCTCCCTGCCCTTGTGGTAGAGCGGGAAGCGGTTCTGTCATCTTCATCTCGCCGAGCAATCGAACATAAAACCCCCTCGCTTTAAGCGTATCCGCTCGAAGATAAAGGGTTTGGCGGGGTTGTTTACGGGAACGAAGCTTCATCTTTTGAAACACACCTGTTTGTTTGCCCTTTACTTTTGCGTTCCGAACCGCTTGGCAAGCGTCCATAACCGCGCCAACCTTGATTTGGCGGGGGATATTCACATGCCAATCAGGAGCATCGGCAATCAGTTGGGAAGCAAGTATTTTGAAGTTTGTTGACGATCCATCATTCATCGCATCAACCGCCCGGTTATAAAAGAACCGGGACCCCCCGAACCATTTACGCAATATCGCCTTTTGCTCGGTTGTTGGTGAGATCTCTATTTTCTTTGATTTGATTACAGTATCGCTGGAATCCGTACATTCGGTAGGAAAAGACATTGAGTATTGCGAGCCAATCGGCAGTAAGCTCTTGTTCGGGGCTATGAACAGTCTGGTCGAGAACCACGACTGCTCCACCGTTTTGTTCGACCAAGAATTGTATAACCTCTCCGCTGAATCGGGAGAGTCGGTCTCGATGGGCAACAATAATTCGGCGCTTATCTCCAAGCATAACACGCTCCAGTATGGCTTAAAGCCCTTTGCGTTTGAAATTGATACCGCTTCCGTAGTCTTTGATGATTGCTGACGTTGGGAATTTGCTGCGCATGGACTCAATCCCGATCTATCGGGAAGCATCGGTTTGTCCTTTTCCACTGACTCGACAGTAGCAAACGGTAGTAATACCTGACTCGGTTTGGCTATCAATGTATCCTTGCACGTCATAACGCCGTTGACCTTCCGGTGTTTTGATATATCCAATCTTGCCCTTATTGGTAGGTATCGATATGACAACCGAGAGCCTTTGCAGCTGCTTTAGGATTCACATAGGCTTTCATACCAAAACAATAACATATAACACGCTATTGTGTCGGGCTTTATCTCATATTATACGGGGTTTTGTTTCTTAGGAATCAACTCCTGAAAAAACTCACTTTACTTCCCGTTATTCGTGGGAGATTTGCTCGATTTTAATAACAGTTCCATCTGTGACCTGTTTGAACGCCCTTGGCTCACCGATTAGTTTACCAACAACGTTCACCGGACTCGCGGGACGAATCTCCGCACCTCGGCTCATTGGGGTAGGTCCAAAGAAAATGCAGAACGCGGTCCCGGGAGGCCAATAGGCAAGCTCGCCCAATTCCACCACCTCTTGTGCGTTATCTACCTCCGGTTCTACAGGGATGGAAAAGTAGATTTCGTCTCCCTACGTACTTCCACGTGCCTCAATCGGCAGCACATCCCAGATCCGCTGTGCCGTTCGCGATTGATTCAGCTCCGCTTCCATAACAACTGGTGTAGCGGTGATTCTTATTCGCTTTTGTGACATGATAGCCCCTCCATGTAGAATGGAGTCAAATCCCATTTATGTTGACTTACGGGATACTTTTTGCGATAATAAGATTTAGCAGGACTTAATTCTATCATAAGCCTTTAGGGATTCTCAACACAAAAAATAGTTCATACGGGAGGACACAGAATGAGGCTGAAGGACCGTGTTGCAATTATAACAGGCGGCGGACAAGGAATAGGTCGGGCAACCTGCTTGACATTTGCAAAGGAAGGCGCGAATATCGTTATTGCGGAGTATAATACGGCAACGGCTGAAGCCGTCGGGGAGGAAGTTAAAGCACTCGGTGTGCAGTGCCTCGTCCTCCAAACCGATGTCTCGAATGGTAGCTCTGTCCGTTCAATGGTAAATCAGACCCTTGATGCTTTTGGACAAATCGATATTCTGGTGAATAACGCAGGAATCTTTAGCTACACACAGATAGAGGATTGCACTGAAGAAGAGTGGGACCAAATGATGGCGGTCAACCTCAAGGGACCATTTCTCTGCTCTCAAGCAGTCATTGATACAATGAAGGAACAGCAGTCCGGCAGGATTATTAGCCTCGGTTCCCTAGCGGGTCAGGTTGGGGGGCTAGTTGCATCTGCACCATATTCTGCCTCCAAAGCGGGCGTCATGTGTCTGACGAAATCCCTAGCGCGCGCGCTAGGTCCCCACAATATCACCGTTAATGCAATAGCACCTGGCGTCGCGGCGACGGACATGACGACGAACCATCCCGATCTGACAGCACAGATGGTGCTCGGTCGGGTCGGCGAACCGGTGGAAATTGCAAACGCCATCCTATTCTTAGCATCCGATGAAGGTTCATACGTGACAGGCTTCACGCTTAATGTCAACGGCGGGATGTTCATGTCGTCCTGAAACCGCTTGAAAATCGACGATGTTTCTGATACAATGCCGACAGTTTAAGAAATAATATTTAAACTTTAGAAACTAGGAGAAAAGATGCAGATTGCAAATAGACTCAACAGGATTCCACCCTATCTGTTTATCGAACTACGGAACAAAATTAATCAAGCAATCGCCGATGGGATTGATGTCATCAGCTTGGGAATCGGCGACCCGGTTGAACCGACACCGCAACCGGTAATCGACGAGCTCTGCCGCACCGCAGCTGACCCCGCAAACCATCGTTACCCGACGGACGAAGAGAAAGGGATGTTTGCTTTTCGAAAAGAAGTTGCGGGTTGGTACGCAGACCGGTATAACGTTGAATTGGATCCGGAGGAGGAAGTGCTCGGATTAATCGGCTCCAAGGAGGGCTGCCACCATTTCATTCTGGCTGTTGTGAACCCCGGAGAAACAGTTTTGATGACAGATCCGGGTTATCCCGCCTACCGCGCAAGTATCTTCATGGCTGAAGGCGAACCTTACAACGTTCCGATTACAGGCGATCACGGCTTTCTACCTAAGCTCGCCGATATCCCTTCAGATGTCGCCAACCGGGCGACGGCGATGTTCCTGAATTATCCCAATAATCCGACAGGAGCGACTGCAACACCTGAGTTCTTTGCAGAGGCGGTTGAATTTGCCAAAACCTATGGCATTGCTGTGTGTCACGATAATCCCTATAGCGAGATTGTCTTTGAAGGTGAAGAACCGTTGAGTTTTCTTGCCACACCGGGGGCGAAGGAGGTAGGCGTTGAGCTGAATTCCTTATCCAAGCCGTTCAACATGACAGGCTGGCGCATCGGAATGGCGATGGGAAATCCAGAGCTCATCGCGGGGATGGCAAAGGTTAAAGGAAATACCGATTCAGGAATTTTCAACGCGATTCAGTATGCCGGGATTGCGGCTTTGACAGAATGCCGGAATAACATTGAGAAAATGATGCCCATTTACACGCATCGCCGTCAAAGAGTGCTCAACACCTTTAAGGAACTCGGATGGGATAATTATGATGCGCCCAAGGGAACCTTTTACCTGTGGCTGCCAACTCCTGACGGAATGAATTCTGTAGATTTTGCAACATTAATGTTTGAAAAAGCAGGGGTTGTGATTGCGCCGGGTGCATCTTACGGTGAGTATGGCGAAGGATATTTTCGGTTGGTCTTGACCATACCGGATGACCGGTTGGACGAGGCTTTGGATCGGATAAGAAAAGCGTTAAGTTGACAAAACCACAGTAGAATGTTACGCTTCTAACATTTTGAGAGGTATTTGAAAGGATGGGGGGTGGGGAATATAAAGTCTATGCTACAACTTGCACTATTTCCTCAACTCTTGGGGAGTATCTATTTTAAGCACTTTATAGCTACACACCGAATCCCCGGTAGGCATGTGACATTCGCGCTCAACCGGGACATCCAGTAATCGTTGTAACAGTGACAATTCGAGCTGACAGAGCTGGGGATATTTTTTTGCAATAGATTCAATGGCACAATTGTGTTCTTTAAGGATGTAAGCATTTGGCGTTTCTACGATTTCAACCTGATAGCCTTCTTCATCTAAAAACGCGGCAAGCACCTTAATTTTTTCGGATAAACTCTTACCCTCGATGTCGTCGAGACATATCGCAATTTTCGCTTCCATCTGGTATTCAAGGAGTTGATTGACCTTTTCTGCACCGTCGATCACCACTAGGGCATCCAAGGTGCCAAGCGCAAATCGCGGATAGTTATTGGGGAACAGACTCTCCTTTGCCTCCCGGGTGAGTTTGTATATGTAGACAGGCCTACCTCGGCTAATTTTCTCGCGATAGTATTGAACATAGCCTTCCCGCTCCAAGATAGATAGATGCTGACGCACTGTCATGGAATGGAGGTCTAACCGTTCAGCAATTTCGCCGGCTGTCATACCTTTGTTCTTTTTCAATAATTCGACGATTGCACCGCGTGTGTCTTTTGGTACTGATTTCATCGTTTAACCTTCCCGGTTCTGGTAGCAAACACACCTTAGCTTCCATATTTCCCCAAGATTCTTTGGTCAGACAAAAATGTCAGCTACTTTATCTTCCCGGCATAACTTTGTCAATTATATCAGAAAAATGTCACATTTACAAGTAAAAATAGGTTTTTTAAGTTATTTACTTGACAAAACATAAAATATCGTGTTACCATTCCGTCAATTCAACGCTAAACCCTGTTATTGCACGGTAGCCTAACAGCCTTCCAGGAGAACGAGGTAAATGACAACAAGGGCAAATGAAATGGTCGGCGGAACGTTCAACCAAGACCTTGTTGAAGTGCCGATCGAAGAGACGGAGAGATATGAAGGTGACGACGAGTGGGCAACGTCGTCAGAGGATGACACATCAACACCGCACATCGATGCACTAAGTACTTGGCTGCAAACGGTTTCACAGCATGGGCTTTTGTCCAAAAAGCAAGAGATAGAGCTCGCCAAGCGAATTGAACAAAACGATGAGAGCGCGCGCGATGAATTGGTCCAAGCGAACTTGCGCTTAGTGGTCTCAGTTGCAATGAAGTATCAAGGACATAATGTACCTCTCGAAGATCTCATCCAAGAGGGAAATATCGGCTTGATGCGAGCAGCCAGTAAATTCGACTATCGGAAAGGATTCAAGTTTAGCACGTACGCCATTTGGTGGATTCGGCAGGCGATAATGAGAACGCTCGATAACTGTTCCCGTTCAATTAGGCTGCCATCCTATGTCGTTGCAAAGGCGAGCAAGTTCGAGTCGGTTTACGCACACCTCAGCCAAACACTCCATCGTGATCCGACGATCGCGGAGCTATCAGCGGAGCTTGAGATGACCGATAAACAGATTGAAGATCTCTTGGTGCTCAATTCAGGTACAGTCTCACTAGAGCTACCGCTCAACGATGAAAAGAACGCAACAACTTTGAGAGATTTGATTGAAGATCCCCAAGCCAACCCAGAAGCCGGTCCAATTGCGGATTTAGTCGAAGAGGATTTAGTGCATACGCTCCTCGGTAAATTGAAAGCCAGAGAACGCGAGGTAATAAAGATGCGCTATGGTCTTGAAGATGGTGAAGAAAAGACTTTGCGTGAAATTGGGGAGAAGATGGATGTCACAAGGGAACGGATTCGACAATTGGAAATTGAGGCGATTGCTCGAATAAAACGTCTGTACGATGAGACAGGCGAACTTCGGCTTCCGAAGGACTTACCAAGCTGTCCGGCTGCGTAGTGCTTACTAACACGAGGAGAAACAATGAAGAACTTACTAAATAAACTAAAACCGAAACAACCCCAAACTGTAGAAACGTCCGCATTACTCACTGTCACTGAGGATGCCAAGGAAAAGATTAAATCGGTAATCGAGGACCAAGGGATGGAAGTTCAGGGGCTGCGAATCAGTATCAGCGGTCGCTCAGCGACAGCGTTTGAGTATGGATTGGGCCTCGAAGTTGAACCTGATCCAGATGATGTCGTGGTCGATTATGGCGAATTTCAGGTTTTTGTCGATTCGGAAAGTGCTGAAAACCTAAAGGGAGCAACTATCGATTATGTAGAAGACCTGAATTCGAGCGGTTTCAAGATTGATAACCCGAACGCACCCACTTGGGATAACCCGAAAGCGCAAGCCATTCAGCAGCTCATCGACGAACGGATCAATCCTGCGGTTGCAGCACACGGTGGGCACATCGATCTGTTAGACGTTACAGATGATTCGATCTACATCCACATGGGCGGTGGCTGCCAGGGGTGCGGCATGGCAAATGTCACATTGAAGCATGGAATCGAAGGGATGATCCAAGAACATTTTCCTGAAATAAAGAATATTGTTGATAGCACCGACCACGCCTCCGGCACGAATCCTTATTATGAGTCAAGTAAGGGGTAGAAGGGAACGGGGCAATTATCCGCTAACAGGTAGTCTCCCTGATGTAAATCGCGATAGCTAAACGCAAAGAGAACCCGAGTTTTTGGCAAAAAAACTCGGGTTCTCTTTGCGTTTTGCACTTTCTCTTTGCATGAGCCACCCACTTTGAGGAGGCTGTCATGTCTAAGTGTCGTTTCATTTTTTGCATCATTGCGTTAGCCGTGTTTTTTAGTGCCTATGTGGGATATAGGTTTTACGAAAACCGCGTTAAACCCACACTTGCAGCGAAGGCAATTCAGTTTGAGGTTAACGAGACCGACCGTGCGTTTTTACAGCGAGCAGAACCTGTCAGCCAACTGCCTAGGGAAGTTGCAAAGCGATCTCCATCGCTGGTCCTTCCTGTGTGGGCGTATACATCAGAGAAATGGAATAATGGTGCTGTTGATTCGGTTAAAGCTATTGCCTTGCGGGCGGATGCCGTAGCGTTTCATGTAATCAAGGTGCCTGACGGAAAAATTTACCGGCTTCCCCTACCAAAAGAGAAGATGCTTCTAGAGAGGGACATAATCAGTGATCGGGAGGTAATTTATATAAGAATCTTCACAACCCCCGAAAACCCGCCCGAAATTCGTTTGGATGACCCAATATTTCCTTTCGATGCCCCAATGTCGGATGAACCTCCGATTCCCTACCCATTGATAGCAAAGTTTCTTAATAAACAGGATGACACCTCTCTAACGCAGCTCGGAGATTGGATAAAATCGGTAGGAGGAGCAGCTCAGGCACAAGCATTACTTGAGCAAGCGGGATTATCCGATTCCGTACGGATTGAAGCAGTGACTATTTCTCGGCAATAAGACAAGCAGAAAGGTCAAATTGATGATGAAACGTCCGGGGGCAATATTACTCATATCCTGTTACGAGCTTGGGCATCAACCGATCGGTCTTGCTTCCCCACTTGGGTTCCTAGAGCGAGCTGGATATACGCCGGACGTGATGGATATCGCCGTTGAACACCTAGACGTCGAAAAAGCTGCCCGCGCAGAATTTGTTGGGATTTGCGTGCCGATGCACACCGCCCTCCGTTTAGGCGTCCATGTCGCGACCCGCCTTCGCAAAATTAACCCGACCTGCCATATCTGCTTCTACGGTCTCTACGCCTCACTGAACGCTGCATACCTGCTCAAACATCACGCCGATTTTGTCATCGGGGGTGAATATGAGACGCTGTTGATCGAACTGGTTGACTCGATTGCAGATGAAACGTATATTGAGATAGAGGGTGTCCTCCGACGCGAGGATATCGAATCACTTCAAGAAAACCCCCAATCCACACCTGTCCTAAGACCGTTACCTGCTAGGGCAGGTGTGTATAAACCGCGTAAGGACTCATCCAGCGTACCACTAGCCGTTCCGAGCCGGAAGCAACTGCTACCACTCGATAGGTATGCACATCTCGAACAAGATGGTGTCGCTTACCCCGCCGGCTATGTGGAGGCAAGCCGTGGGTGTAAACATCTCTGTCTCCACTGCCCCATCCCCCCAGTTTATGAAGGTAAATTCTCTGTTGTGCCAAAGGAGGTTGTGCTGGAGGATATTCGCGCGCACGTGGAAGCCGGGGCGGCCCACATCACATTCGGCGATCCCGACTTCCTTAATGGTCCCACACACGCGCTTCGGATTGTTCAAGCCATGCACGAAGTGTTTCCAAACCTGACCTTTGACTGCACAACCAAAATTGAGCACCTCCTGAAGCACCGTTCCATCTTACGTGAACTCCGCGACTGTGGTTGTATCTTTATCGTTTCCGCTGTTGAATCACTTAACGACACGGTGCTTGAAAACCTACAGAAAGGACATACACGCGCCGACGTTTTTTCCGTCATCGACCTTTTGAAGGAGATTGGGATTGCACTGAGACCCTCGCTCGTTCCGTTCACACCGTGGGAGACCCTTGATAGCTATCTCCATATCTTCGACTGTATTGAAAACAAAGGGCTAATCGATTACATAGATCCCGTGCAGTATACCATTCGGCTGCTTGTTCCGCCGGGATCCTCCCTACTCCCCCAACCCTCCATTGAACCCCATCTTGGCGCACTAGATCAGGAGTCCTTCTCCTATCGGTGGACTCACCCCGATCCACGCATGGATGAACTCCACAAAGCGGTCACCGTCGCCGTAGAGAGTGCATCGCAAATCGGTGAGGATGCGTTTGTAGCCTTTCATCGGTTGCGTAATCTCACGTATGCCGCACTCGGTGGAGAGGAATCTTCCATCGCGTTCCCGCTGGATTTTGAACCGAATCGAGAGCGACCGCCGCGCCTGACTGAAGATTGGTTCTGCTGAGCGGAGCCAACACAGGATCAGTTGGATCCACTCAACTAGCACGATTCACCCCATTAGCTTCTCAATTTCATCGATCGTCTTTGGTACTGCTGCCGTCAGGACTTCACAGCCAGACTCGGTAACCAGAATATTGTCCTCAATCCGCACGCCGATTCCCAGATACTCCGACGGTACATTTCCGCTATCAGGATCAATATAAAGTCCCGGCTCAACAGTCATCACCATCCCCGGTTGAAAGGTTTTGTGCTCCTCTCCCTCCCGTGTCTTGGTCACATCGTGAACCTCCACCCCCAGCATGTGCCCAACACTGTGCATATAAAATTTTCGATGTTCCTCCTCCTCAATCAACTTCTCCTTTTCTCCAACCAACAGTCCTAATTTTAGCATTGCTTCAGTTAACATCTCTACCGCTTTCTGAGCGGGATCGCCAATAGAAACGCCGGGACGGATGCTTTCGATAATCTCACATTGGACATCAAGCACCGATTGGTAGACAGCACGTTGCGCCTCCGTAAACTTCCCATTGGCAGGGAAGGTCCGGGTTATATCGCCACAATAGTATTGATACTCACAGCCCGCATCAATGAGTACCAAATCGCCATCTTGGATCTGGCAATCGTTTGCCGTATAGTGCAGCGTCGTTGCATTTGCACCTTTCGCTACAATCGTGAGAAATGCAGGACCTGTGCCGCCGTTTTTCCGGTAGATTGAGTCGATCAAGCTTTCTAGTTCATATTCGTACATGCCGGGGCGAACCGCCCTCATCGCTGCCATGTGCGCTTCTACACTGATATCAACCGCTCTACAAATCTGTTCAAGCTCCGCCTCATCTTTGACGAGACGCATCTCTGCGAGGATTTCGGTGGGATCAATTAAGATAGTTGGTCCCGTTCCCTCGCGTAAGCGATGGTTTCTATACCGCTTGAGGAGTTCGATAATCTTCCGATTAAAGGCTTCGTCTGCGCCAAACCCATAGTAGAGCCGATCTGCTTTTCCGATATATTCGGAGATTTTTTCGTCAAATTCCTCAATAGGATAAGCCTCATCTGCGCCGAAGTGGGCTTTCGCTCCCTTGATACCAAACCGCTTGCCGGTCCAGACTTCCTGTTCAGGAGCGCGGGGGCGGACGAATAAAACATACTGATGTTCAGGGTGATCTGGGGCAATTACACAAATGGATTCCGGCTCCTCAAAGCCGGTTAAATAGTAGAAATTGGCGTCTTGGCGGTATCTATATTCGGTCGAGTGTGTGCGCATCGCTGGCAATGCGCTCGCAAAGATTGCAACACCTCCCGCTATTTTTTTCATAAACACTTTGCGTCTGTTTTCGTGCATATTTTCTTTCTCCTTCTGTGAATAACTATGATTGAGGTCGATCAACATTATAGCACAATCCCCCAACAGCCGCATGAAAAAGAAAATGTAAAGACAAAAGACGAGAAAACCAAGAAACGGAGATTACGGCATACGGCGTATGCCTACGTGCGCCATGATGTAATGTAATATACAACAGACTTTGATTCTGTCATGGAAACTTACTCCATATGAGTCTTACCCTAACCGCGTTGCTGGAAACAGCAGGGTAAAAAGCAAGGGAAAATGGCTTAGAAAACAATGAATGTAGACATCGACTATGAGCCCGACTAAACTGGCATGGTGAGTCAACCAACTGATGTCAGAAGCCTCGTGAACTCCAAACAGGTGAATCTACAAAGGGGACAGGCTTGGAAACCTGTCTGACAAGCCTGTAGCCAAAAGGCATGAGCTGATGATACTACATTGTAGGTATGTAGTGTTAGTAAGTCAATCGCTTCGGGGTAAAGTCAGCACCTAATCCAGTTATTGTGTATTACATGAGAATCATGGAGTCCCTAAGTCGTCTCATTTGAGAAGATAAGGGAGAGGAGGACAGGTAGGTAGCTGAGTCCGATACTCACCTGTGCGATATGTAATGTATTAAACAGTTTACCAAGCATGTCCAGTATTGTATACAGCATGGCTTGTATCAGTAAGACAGCAACAGGCGAAAATACCAGAAGGCTGGGTCGCTTTTGTTTTACAACCAGCAAGGCAAACTCTATACAATAGGGAAAGCCGTGTGCGGTGAAAGTCGCACGCACGGTTTGGAAGCAGGGAAAATGCCGTGAGGCATCTACCTATGCTTACTATCTTGCTCAGATTTTGTTTTCGGTAGGATACATCTTTGCGTTGCAGGTTTTCGTCAGATTTGCTATAATGACCGAAAAAGGGATGAACGCTGAAGCATGAAAATCTATACCAAAACTGGAGATACCGGCGAGACAGGACTGTACGGTGGGACCCGGGTGCCTAAAGATACGATGCGTGTTGAGGCTTGTGGGACGGTTGATGAACTCAACGCTTGTATCGGGCTCGTGAGATCGCAGATTCAGGATGAGGAACTCGACGAAATTCTCCATCGTATCCAGAACGAACTGTTTGATATCGGGGCAGACCTCGCAACGCTAGAAACACATCCGAAAGCAGCGAGTCTGAGAATCCCACCAACTCTGACTACCGTACTCGAAAAAGAGATTGATCGGTTTGAAGACCAACTCCCGCCCCTGAAAAACTTTATCCTGCCCGGAGGTTCAACCGGTGGCGCAGCGATTCACCTTGCTAGAACCGTTGCCCGTCGCGCCGAGAGGTGTGTTGTCAGCCTTGCCAAAGGAGAAACGGTGAATCCAGCGGTGCTCATTTACCTGAATCGCCTCTCCGATCTGCTATTTGTACTCGCTCGCACGGTCAATCACCGGTTGGATGAACCAGAGCCGCTTTGGGAGCCTCAAACAGAACGCAGAAAATCTTAGTATTTTGTCCTTTCTGTTTCTATAACTCCCGTAGTCGGGCACCAATGAATCAATCGTTTTCACCTATCACGCATCACGTTTCACTCACAGTTTGGATATTCTTAACTGATTACTCTTGAACCACAAACTGGACTCACAACCTAGCAAAGGAGCAAACATGAATAACTCAAAAATAGATCGTATTGAATGCGTACCGCTTATTGGCACCCGCCCGCGGCAAGCGGGGTGTAACTCACGCCTACAGGTACACGGGCTGCATGTGAGACCGCCCATTGCACGCATCACCACCGATGATGGCGCGACCGGTTTCGGTCTATCCCGTATGTCTGAAGAGGACGCCACGGCACTCGTCGGGGCTCCCTTGAGCGAGGCGTTCGATCCCGAAACCGGCGTGGGTGAACGCTTCCGTGCACTCGAATATCCGCTCTGGGATCTTGCTGGAAAACTAGCTGGAAAGCCGGTGTATGAGATGCTCGGTGGTGAACTCGATGCGGACGGGGTTTTCCGCGCACGCTGTTATGATACATCGCTATACATTGATGACTTGCATCTATCAGATGACAACGAAGCCGCTGCGCTGATTGCCACCGAAGCGTTAGAGGGGAAAGCACGGGGACACAAAGCATACAAGATTAAGGTCGGGCGCGGCGCGATGCACATGCCGCTCGAACAGGGGACACATCGGGACATTCTGGTGATCCGTGCAGTCCGAGATGCCGTCGGTCCCGATGCCACGATCCTAATCGACGCCAACAACGGCTACAACCTGAACCTGACCAAGCAGGTGTTGAGTGAGACCGCTGAGGCACAGGTGTATTGGATGGAGGAGGCTTTCCATGAGGATGCCAGCTTCTACGCCAATCTGAGGGAGTGGCTCAACTCGGAGGGTCTAGAGACCAAGATCGCTGATGGAGAAGGCGGAGCTTCACTCAATCTGCTTCAGTGGGCGGAGGAGGGGTTAGTCGATATTGTCCAGTACGACATCTTCCACCCCGGCTTCTCCCGGTGGCTGGAGCTCGGACCCCAGCTCGACGCATGGAACGTCGGCTCCGCACCACACCATTACGGCGGGCACTACGGCAACTATGTGTCGTGCCACCTTTCGGCAGCAATCCAAGGGTTCGAATTTGCGGAATGGGACGAAGCGGATACGCCCGGCTTGGACGACTCCGGATATTCAATCTCTGATGGTCTAGTCAATGTTCCCGATTCACCCGGTTTTGGTCTCAACCTGGACGAAGAGATCTATGCCCGCGCCGTCAAAGAGAATGGATTTGATGTTCGGGCAGCGTAATCCCTAAGGCGCAAAAGGCGATTGGGCTTCTAGTAGGGAATGTAGATCTGCATTCCCCACGAAGGTACTTATTGGCTGAAATGGCAGACGACACACCAAATCTGTAGGGGCAACCCTTGTGGTTGCCCTCAAATAGACTTCGCTTGACTAACCACCCTATCAAATCTCTCCTAAAAAAACTTGCAACGAAAAATCGGATCAGGTATAATCAGACGCTAAGAACACAGGCAACACAAGATCCTTAAAAAGATGTACCTGTGCTTACCCATAAATCAACTGAAGTCTGAAAAGAATCTTTCTCATGTATTCATACCGCAAGAACAAACTTGGGTCACAAATCCTGATCTGCTGTCTCACAATTTTGACGACAACTGTTTCTTCCGCGCGAGCTGATCGGACGCGTGTCCTAACGATTGGCCTGTTCACCACCGGGGTTGCCTTAAAATTTAGCAGCATCTTCATCGCTAATTCCGCGCAGGACACCTACGATCAATACCTATCGACCGGAATCCAGGCGGATATTGCAAAACATCGGGATGATTACAGGAGCATGCGCGACCTGAGTGTTGGGATGTCTCGAACAGGAATCGGATTTGTTGGGCTTGCGGTGTTCATCTCCGTCTTTGACCAACTGGATGTTATCTCCGAATCATCTGATTATCGCTCTGCCTGGTTAAAACTCAAACCAAGTTACAATCCACGAACAGGTGAAGCAGCACTCACCCTTCAACGGAAATTCTGACGCCATGATACCAGCTCCGTTTCGATTGCCAGCCATTTTTATATTCCTTATTGCAGTGGGATTTGCCACAGGTTGCACCGGTAATGAGGATTTTTCCAACCCGCTCGACCCCCAAAACCTGCGCACCGCCGGAGCACCAATCGGCTTAGAGCTCCTTCCTGGCGATGAGCAAATGACGATCGCATGGGAGGACAGCGGGCACGAAGGAGTTGTCGGGTATCGAATCTATCGGCGATTTACCGGCGGTGCGGATTCATCCTTTGCGTTTGTTGGAGAGGTCCTCGGAGAAAACGGCGCCCGTCCAGCGACAGAGTTTATCGATACAGAGAATCTAAAAAACGACCAATTTGATGTAGTCAATGGGGCACCTCACCGTTATATCTACCGCATTTCCTATATTGATGCGAATGGGATCGAAGTTCCTGATCCGAATGCACCACCAGCTGAGAACGAAGAACCGCACCGAGCTTGGCAAACAGCCAGCGCAACGCCGAGTGTTGCCCCACCCATACCTAACGTCATTGTTGGCGATGAAGTGGAAGATTTGACCGTTAAACTCTTCTGGCAGGATTATCAGGTGCCCGACGATTTTGAGATTTTTCGTGTAATCGTGTCCCAACGCAGTCTGAGCGGTGAGTTTTTGCCATTTCGCCTCCGTGCCGAGCTCCCGGAAAATCAACCGTACTTCTTTGATCGAGAATTTGATTGGGATAATGCTACCAAGATTTACCGCGTCGTCGCTGTTGACCGGTTTGGCGTTGAAGGGGTAAAAGTAATTCAAGTCACTTCCCCCAACCTGCCGCCAGCACCACCTCAAAATGTTCGAGTGGGCTTTTTTTCTCGAGGTCCCCGGTATGATGCGCGAATCTTTTGGTCAAAGAACAGAGAACCAGACCTTGGCGGTTATCTAATCTACGCCACAAAAGAGGTGGGTGGCGATCTCGTTGTCGGGAAAGATTTGATTATCCGACGAAGAGTAGATGCAAAAGATACAAGCGCAACATTCACCGGCGAGGAGTTTATTCTGGATGGACAGAATCAAGTTCCCCGGCGATACTTTATCACAGCGTTTGATAACACACCTGACCCCAACGGTAATCGGGACGAAAGTGAAATGGTTGAGGTCCGTTAGGACATGTTGGCGAACGTTTTGGAATGTGACCCCGCGAATTTAACATGCTCCAAGATGCACACACATTAAGGATAAATATGCACCTCTTTCAAATAAAGCAACACCGAATTTTGCTGGTTCTCTCAGCTTTTTTAGCGATGACAGGAACACCTCTCTACGCACAAAGCCCACCGGTGACGCAGCTCGGTGTGATGCAAACCGCTGACACTTTAGGTAAAGGTGGTTATACAACCTCTTTTGGGATGTTTCAAATCGATAGGAAGAAATTAGACACTGACCCCAAACAACCGCAACGTATAGTTATCGGTAATTTTGAGGGACTGCATAATGTTGAGTTTGATGTTAATACCTTCTTGATACCCGCTCGATTAACCTACGGCATCGGCGAAAGATTAGATCTCCTCCTAGGGGCGACTTTCTCGACCAGCAACGCACAAAAAATTGTCCCAGATTTTTATCGAATTGGTGACACCTACGATGCAGAACAGTCGATAGACGCGACGCGAGACCGTAGGGTATATGAACAGTCTATCTTTGATTTTGTTACCGGATTGAAATACAACATCAAGCCCGACCTACAAGACGGTTTGCCTAGTATATCGATTGGTGGCGACGTGCAAATTGGGTTTACCGCCGATGATCAGCTTAACTCTGACAAAGAGTTCCTCGATTCCTCGCCTGCGGATAGCTTTCCGTTTATGGGCGTCAATACCTACCTTGTGGGGACACAGCGGTTTGGTCAATTCATGAGGTTACATGTGGGGGTCGGCAGTTATCTATCGTCCAAATCCCTCAAATCATCGGATTCATTTCTGTTACTCTGGCAGCTTGGTGCCGAATTTGCCTTCTCCGATAACTTTTGGCTTGTGGGCGATTTCACGCGAAGACATGCCCTAAGCGGTATTACTATCAACGACCTGATTGGCATCGGTTTTCGGTATAAGCTTTCTGATAGAGCGGCTTTTAATATCGGCTACGTAACCGAGCCGGGATTTCAATTCTATCTTACGGTTGGCGGTGGTAAGGAAGGCGTTGTCGTGCCAGCAGAAGGTGGAGACGATTTACTGTTTTAGCTGAGGATGGGAAAATCATAAACGGCACCTAACTCGTGCCACTCGAAATCCGTCATGGCGAGAATCCCACTGTCACAACGCGCAACTCCCTGTGGACGGTAGAAATTTGGAAAAAGGAAAGCGGACACAGCGAATAGATTCTCTTTAACGGTTCAAAGGAGAGGACAATGCCGATATTAATGAAGGTCTGGTTTCGCCGATTTCGCCGGGTGAGCCGTAACCGTCACATTCAGCGCATTACGGTAGCGGGATTTATTGTTCTGGGCGCGATCGCGCTTAATTCCGCATGTTTCTACTATTTTGAAAAGGCGGTGAAAGTGGAGCTGACGCTTTGGGATTCCTTCTGGCTCAGTTTTACAACCATAACGACCGTCGGCTATGGCGACTACTCCGCATCGACGGTCGGGGGAAGGGTTGCAACAATGGTTTTGCTATACGGAGTTGGATTGGCCACGTTTCCCTACGTGATTACTCAGATTGTGGACACAACTGTGGAGAGACACAACGATCGACGGCGTGGGTTGATTGATTGCCGCGACCTTGTCGAAAATCATATCATTATCGTCAACTATCCCTCTGAATTGAGGGTAGCTTCAATCATAGAACAGCTTTCATCGGATGTAGTGACAGCGCACCGCCCGATTGTCATCTTGGCAAATAACGTGGAAGAATTGAACTTCAGCCGTTCCGATGTTTACTTTGTGCGAGGCGCGCCATTGGAAGAAGACTCGTGGAAACGAGCAAACATTGAAATGGCGTACACGGTCCTCATCCTCGCGCCCCAAACCGAGGAACACGTGGCAGATGCAATTACCGCATCGACAATTTCACTCATCGAAACACTCCATCCGAGTATCCGGACGATTGCTGAATGTACTAGTATTCAACACTTGGCGATTTTCCGATCTTTCCGATGTGATGCCGTGATTCCCACGAATAATATTGCCGCGAAAGTGTTGGCACAAGAGGTGCGTGACCGTGGACTCGCGCTCGCGGTACGGGAGTTATTGACCGAAGCAGAAGGAAGTGAGTTGTATAGCGAAACCGTTAAGATTGATGGGATAAACTTTGGTGAGCTGCAATCACTCCTGCTAGAATTGAAAGCGGAGGTCATTTTGGTTGGCATCCTCAGAGACAGCCAACACTTGATTAATCCGTCATTAGACCTTCAAATTCAGCGGACAGACCGGCTCATCCTTATCGGCAATCGTCGTAGCGATTGGCAGCAGATCCATGAGCAGTTATTAAGCGTCAGGGGAAGCAATATAAGCTAACAGATCTTTCAGGCTTGCCTCCGTCGTACTTTTTATTCCTAATAAGAACTTCTACGACCCCGGTCGAAAAAGTGTTACCAAGCAACCGCCGAGTGCTGCTAACATAATACCAAGGACAAACTGCCAGCGCAAACTCCCCCAGCCCCCCGCGGGTGGATGTAACGCCGTTGCGACCAGCGCGTTGACAATCGGTGCGCCAGCAAAAACGATGGACATCACCACCGGCGGCGTACCTTTTGCCCCAAACGCCAAGAGGACGCCGAACGCTCCCACTGAACCCACCAGCCCTGCAAGCGTTGACCAGACTATACCCTTCACCGGAAAACTCCATTGAGCGCCGTTGACGGCCAACATAATCGCGGAGCCGATGACCGCCGTCAACAGATAGGCAATCCCCACGAAAAGAAACGCTTTGTAACGTCCATGAGTCGGGTCACTCATAGATACCTGTCCCGTATGCAGCAAAACACCGTAGAGTCCCCATGATGCAACAGTCATAAGTGCAAATATTAACCAAGTCATACGCATTAAAATCCTCCTATCAAGTGATGTATTTTCGATAAACCGCCAGAGTTGCCTTTGCCATGAGGTCATCGCTAAACCCGCGATGGACCGCTTCCTTGCCCTGCTGTCCCAACTGTTCCCGGTAGCCTCGATCAGTCATGAGTTGAGATATACCTTCCGCAATAGCGTCGGGTGATTCCGGCTCCACCAATACGCCGCCACCTGTCGCTGCAATAAATTCGGGGAAAGTCCCGTGTCGTGGTTGAACGACGGGAACACCATTCGCAAGTGCCTCTAAAATGAAAAGCCCCTTTGATTCCTTGTATGTCGTTGGTACGGATAAGGCGTGGAGACTGTTGAGGAAGTCGATTTTTTGGTGCCGATCGACTTCGCCCCAATAGTCAAAGGCATCTGACAACCCCCACGCCTCAATCTGCTTGACTAGCTGCTCAAGATACGGTTCATCTTTTTTGCCGAGGTAACCGGCGACCTTGAGCTGGACTTTGGCCAATCCGACCTGGCTTGTCAAGCGGTAAAATGCATCAACCAACAGATGAAGTCCCTTCTCAGGGCAGATGCGCGCTAAATACCCGATGACGAAGGGCGTCTCAGCGAGAGTTTTTTGATACACACCGTGCTCGCTCAGATTCAAACCGAGGCTCACTACATCAACTTTGTCCGCTGGAATATCCAGATACTCAGCCATGAAGTCAGCGTAGTACTGGCAGGGAGCAATATATCCATCCACGTCCGAAGCCCGTGCTTGCAGCAGTCTTATGGCTTGAGATTTGTACGGCTCTATGAGGTCTTCGAGGAAAATGTCCTCCCCCTGAAGAGCACAGAGGATTGGAACACCTAACGCTTTCTTCATCTCCCTCGCGAATCCCACAAACATGGAGTTGGTGAGTTGGACTAGATCGGGTCGGTAGGCATCTTTCAGCCATTTGACCAGTTTTGCCAGTTCCTTTTTCTGCTGTCCCTCCTCCCCCTGAAGCACCGAGACGGTGAGTGTACCGAGGTCTTTCGCACTAGTAGACGCACTAAAACGGGACAATCCATTCAACAGCGAATGACTATCGAATAGCCGATCAAGCATCCAAGGTGTATGACGGAATAACGCCGATTTCTGCTGAAGATACACATTAATACCGCCATAAAAAACGCGATCGATGCTAACATCGGCTTCATCGGTGCGGATGGGCGTATAGGTCGGGATCAGGGCAACTTCGTGCCCCTTCCTTTGCAAAGCCGCTGCAAGCGTATTATCATGGATACAGGTGCCACAGTACATGCCCGCGGCACCTGCGGCGATATAGGCAATTTTCATGATGCGTCAAACGTAGAAGATAAAAGGTTAACCGTAAATGACTTACTTCAGTCTCGCTCGCGCTATATTGTCAAATCCAGAGCAACCTCTGGCTGTGCCGTGCCAACGGAGATGTGGAAAATTTCCATCAACTCACGACTCCGTCTTACCCATTTCCGATGGAAAGAATTTCTGGATTACAGTTGGATCTGGTGGTTTACTTATCAGCGAACCAATAATCATCACCACAACAGAGACGATCAAGATAACCGCTACCGGCATAATTCCGCTGCCACCCACCGTGTAACCGGGTGCCTGCCAGCCCTGAATAAAGAAATATATCCATAATACCACAACGCTACTAGTAGAAGCAAAAGCACCGTATTTGGTACTACGCTTCCAAAAGAGTGCGGCGATGACAATCGGAAAGAGCGAAGCGAATCCTGTAAAAGACCAGACGGCAAGTTTGAAGATACTTCGGTTGAGAACTAAAGACAGCAGGTAAGTCAGGCAAAGTATCCCGAAGACAAAAAGTCGCCCAACCAAGACTTGCCCTTTTTCGCTCATCCCATCCTGCCTAGAGTCAGAACGAAATCTGTAGTGACCGACAATATCGTGGGTAAACATACTGCCAATGGCAAGCGATTGGCAGTCGAGGGAAGACATAATCGCCGCAAAAACACCCGCCCCCAAAAGTCCAGCAAGGCCCCCAGGCGCATGGTGCTCAATCATCTGAACCAAGACAGAATTGGCTTCCGCTCCCCTGAGCCCTGGAACATCCACGCTGCCCAAAACTCCGAGTAGCACACTCGGAATCCACACAATTGCAACACAGATTGGATACCACATCACAGGATAACGAAATGTCCTCACACTTTCTGCCGTGAGCCAGTGCATGAATATATGCGGAAACATCCCCACCGATAGCGGGATGCAGGTGTAGGTCAGCAGTTCCAGCGGTTTGATGTGAGTCCCTAGAACCAATAGGTCTGGTGCCACCTTCCCCAAGGTCGCAGAGAGTCCACCCATTTTATGCACTATGATAAAAAATGTTGCTCCACCCAAGGTCATGAAAACGAGTGTTTGAAAGGTATTTGCCCAAGCAGTGCCGCGCATCCCACCGAAGCAGACATAACCGAAAACTACCGCGCAAACCACCAGCCCGCCTAGCCATTCTGGAATCTGTCCTCCCGTGATCTGGTGTAAGGTGATGCCGCCACCCATCACGCCAATCAACAGGTACGGAATGATGAGCGCAACAATGACGACGAAAAGCAGCAGCCCTAACCCCTCGCTGCTCCACCGTTCTCTGAAGTATTGCACCTGCGTGAAATAGCCGTGCCGCTTCCCAATTGCCCAGAGCCGGGTGCCAACGAAAAAGAAGACGCACGGAGCGACCAGAGCGGTCGAGGAAGCCATTAAGGCAAAGACACCAATGCCTCTGTGGTAGGCTTCACCGGAAGCACCGAGGATGGAGAAGGAGGTCATATTCGTGCCAAAAAGGGACATCAACAGCACAAAGGGACCAATGGTTCGGCTAGCAACGAAATAATCCTCGCCAGTGCCACGAAAGAATTTATGGCTGACAGTGCCGACAATCAGCACAATCGCCAAATACGCAAAGACAACAAGGGTAACTATCATTCAGGCCTCTACTCGTCTATATCTTCGTCTTCAAGATAATGAGGCAAAACGTGGTTGACCATCAGTGCCATCAGTATTGCCGCTGCGACGCAGAATCCAATGTGATAAAGTAATCCGACAGGGAATCCCAATACCCAGTCTGGGTTGTCCCAGAGCCAGAAATCATTGTGAAGTAGAAACAACACAACAAGTACAATATAAAGTATCCATCGGGTAAAAGTTTCTCTCATCAGTCCTCCAAGGTTCACGGGAGTGCAGCTTCGATAATCTTCAAGAACTCAGCTGTCTCACTATTACTAATCTCTTCAGATAGGCGCGCAGCAGCGACAGGAAGCTCCCAGCGAGCAACCGTTTCTCGCGAAATTGACTGCATCTCCGTATAGCGTTCTAGATAAGCTTCATAGAACAGATGACGCATCTCGGCACTTTTTTCGCGCCCTAACTCACTCGCGCTAGGTGGTAATTCGCCGGCACGAAGAAGTAAAGTTGTGCGAGCGACATCCACCAATGGGGATCCTTGGGTAGCATCCACCCAGTCAATAATAACAGGTCCCTCAACCGTTAGTAAGATATTCTCTGGATGAAAGTCACCATGACAGAGGGTATTGTCTTCCTGAAGTTGATCCAAATCGGTTAAGATAGCTGCTTTTGTGTCTTGCGCTAATCCCAACGCGCTTTGAATTTTGCGCTGTAACTGTTGACGCTGCAAAGGCAGCTTGGCGATGGTGCGTGTGTGCATATCAGCTTGTAGTTCCGCTAGAAGATGTGCGTATGGGATGAGTTTCTGAGGGTTAGCGAGTATAGCTTCGAGCCTAGTTATACCTGGAACCCTTTCAAAGATGATGCCTTGACGGTTTTTAACGGTGATAGTATCGATAACGGCTGGCGTGTTCAGACCAGTGCTACATGCGATAGAGGCACAGACAGCTTCTCGTTCGGCTGCGTCGGGTTGATAGCCATCTCGGTACAATTTGAGCACTTTATTCTCGCCCCATCCCAAAATTTCGGCTGTTCTCCCTTCGGCAATGCGTAGGCCCTTATTTATAGATGACCCCATCTTTTTGTTACAATCCACTATTCGATGATTTATAAGAATTCCTACCTACTATCTTGAATATCTTCCAACTCATTTGCCAACTTTTCGCTTAAAGGGCTACCGGTCATCCAATAAAGCAATTTTTGAACGCCAGTTGAAAAAACCAATGGCTGCAACAACAATGAATGCAGCGAACTGCCCCCAGCCAAAATGGGTGAGAAAGCAAACTGCGGCAGCGGCAAGCAACCCCGCACGTTTCCAAAAGTCAAGCTGCGCGAACCAATGGCCGGAAACGCTCGCAGCTAGGGCGACAATTCCGAGGATGGCGATCAGGACGTTTACCACAACGCCGAAAAAGGCAGCACTTCCTCCATCTGTTGACAAAAGTAATAGCTCCGGCTTCAGCACAAAGGCGTAAGGCAGCGCAAACCCCACCAACGCGAAGCGAAAGGCAGCAACCGCCGTCTGCATGATACCGGTGCCGGCAATGGCCGCGGCGGTATATGCAGCCAAAGCGACTGGCGGCGTCACCATCGCCATCATACCAAAATAAAAAATAAAGAGATGGACGGCAAGGGGAACCAATCCCAATTCGCTCAATACCGGCCCAACCAACGTCGCCATGAGAAGGTAACACACTGATGAAGGTAGGCCCATCCCAAGGATAATTGTTGAAACCATCAAGAAGACAAGTGCAAGAATGCGACTGTTCTCTGCAAGCGGTAAAAGGGTTCCCGGTAATTTCGCGCCAATCCCTGTCAAAGTAACTACACCGAGAATTAACCCCACGCAAGCCGCCGCCGCTATTAGCGAAACACCTCCATGTGTCGCTTTTTCCATCGCTTCAAACGTTCGACGAATCCCAATCCAGATCTGTCTAGTAAGAAGCACGAATGTGTGTCTAATTAGGCCCCCAATTGACCTATCATTGCTGCGAGTAACTTCGCTGATAATATCCCAAATTCCACGAATGCCTATCAGGATCAGGATGAAAAGCAAACTCAGGCTGACTGCTCGAAACGGTGTATAACCAAGAAGCAAAAACAGGATCAGGGTGATAAATGCCACCAAAAAAACGAATCCCTCCATCCCAGTTCCGGACTGAGGCGTCTCGGTCTCGCTCTCTTTAGGGACTTCGGATAATGCGCCCACGCGATTGGCGTAAAAGTGGACAATCAGGAGGAGTGCGGTGTAGTAAAGAACCGCAGGAATCAGCGCTGCCTTGATAATCTCCAGATAGGTCACTGCCGGCTCGACAATTTCTAACATCATGTAGGCACCGGCACCCATAATCGGTGGGACCAATGCACCGCCTGAGCTCGCTGCAGCTTCTATACCTCCGGCAATTGTGGGTCTGAATCCGGAGGCTCGCATCATCGGGATGGTGAAGGTGCCAGTAGTGGCGGTGTTAGCAACGGCACTGCCAGAAAGCGAACCCATTGCCCCGCTACTGACAACAGCAACCTTGGCAGGGCCGCCAATGCTTGACCGAAACAAACGCCTAGCAAAATTGATAATATAGCCGGTGGCTCCCGTTTTCTCCAGCAACGCTCCAAATAGGACGAAAAGGAACACGTAGGTGAACATCACTTTCAGAGCAATACCAAATACCCCCTGGCTATGCAGAAAGGTTTGACTGACAATTCGTTCCCAAGAATAGCCCCTGTGCGGGAACAGCCAGTCGGGCATCGATTGGCCGAAAGCCGCATACGCCAAGAAAGCCAAAGAGAGGAGGCAAAGGGTCAAACCGATTGCACGACGTGTCCCTTCTAAGACAAGGAGCAGCCCCAATAGCCCGATGACGTAATCCGTGGTCGTTCCCATCCCCGCCCGATCGCCGAGCCGTTGACCGTCAATCCAGAACCGTCTGAACCAAGGTTCGGTTTGAACGAGGATATAGCCAAAGCAGATCACGACGGCGAGAACGAAAACCAAGTCAAGGACCTGGAAAACGACATTTTCTTCAAACCGGCGGTGGATAGGATATTTGAGGAAAACGAGGACTAAGCCTAACATGGCGAAAATCGCTAGTTGGGCTTGGGGCGAAAGTTGAGGATAGTTGACCTCCGCCAGAATAAATACACAAAGAATAGCAGCGCACGTCCGAAAAAGGATTCGCCGACTACGTTGGAGCATAATGATGAGTATAATCTGTCACACAGATCGAATGAGCCAGCTAGAGAGGACGAACCCAAATATTACGGTATCGGACAAGATCACCGTGGTCTTGAAGCATCAGCGGTCCCTGAGCGGGATGCGATTCGTCATATGAAGGGGCTCGTCTGTGACCTGTTGGCCCCAAAGCAGCCCGGTGGTGGTGCACCAATATGCCGTTATGGACTACAGTGATGTAGGCTGGACTGATAAGTTTCTCTCCTCCAAAGCGCGGTGCTGTGAAAAAGATGTCATATATCTGCCATTCGCCGGGCTTGCGGCAGGCATTGACTAGTGGCGGATATTGTCCATAAATTGCCGAAGTAATTCCATCCGCATAGGTTGGATTGTCGTAACCGTCAAGCACTTGAATCTCGTACCTGCCCATCAAAAACACACCACTATTGCCACGTCCTTGGCTATCTCCTTTTACCTCTACCGGTGCCGCCCATTCGAGGTGCAGTTGGCAGTCGCCAAAGTGTTCCTTAGTTTCGATGTTGCCGGTACGAGTAACTTCCATATAACCGTTTTCGAGCTTCCATTCGGCGTCGCCGTCCCGGCCTGTCCAGTTTGATAGATCACTGCCCTCAAAGAGGACGATTGCATCCGATGGCGGTTGCCCCGGCGTTTCTGGTGAACTTTCGGTGCCAGGGGTAATAATTGGTGGCTGAGGCCGTGTTCCATCGTGCACCCGCCACTCTAAGCCGGGTATCAATGGCGTGTCATCATAGCCGATGGGAGCTTTATTTGACGGTGATTGTTGTGCCATAGTTGAATCTCCCTATATAGTATGTATCAGATTCAAAACAGTTTTATCCTTACCACTCTTAACTTCGTGATTGCTGCACCCACATATTAAGCTGACGGAGCGCAGGTTCCGATTTTGCCCACATCGCCCGTTTAATCGGAGAGTGGATCTTGATATAGCTAGCGAAGTTTGAACGTCGTGCTCGAAAGGCCTCCTTGAAAGCAATGACCCCATAATTGTCAGAGGGGGACATCCCAAAATCAACCCACCTATAGCCTGCTTCACACGCCGATTTAATGATCTGATGCACGAGCGCGTTATTGGGACGATACTCCCAGAACTCAGGAACGGAAGCACCGACCCACAACGTTACGGTACGGTTGAAATGGAGATAAAGCAGCCCCGCAATGATTAGACCACTATACTTGGCGATTGCAAGTTGTGAAATGTTGCTCCGTAAGAGAGATTTGAGCATAGGCAGCGGTTTGGGAGTTTCTCCTAAACGTTTCTGGGTAGCGAGGTAAATTTCGTAAAAAGACTCAAGATCGCTGATGCTATTTGTGTTGTAAACCGTTACCCCGGTTTTTGCTGCTTTCCTGATAGCTCCGCGCACACGCCTATTATAAGCCCCCCAGATAAGATCATAATCTGAACAGATTTTCAAGAGATGCGTAAAGCGAACTTCGTGCTGCTGATATCCCGCTGCGATTAACTTTTGTCCATAAAGCTCTGTCTGCCTCGGTGACAGGGTAAAGACCGTTTCACATAGATTCTCTTCATCCACAAGTGGATCTAACTGCATATCAACGTCTTCGAACAAGCGACTGAAATCTACTGATGACTCACGATTGAGTTGGATTCCGCCAAACAGATCCCAAGGCATCGAATGCAGCATTTTAATCCCGCGTATCGGCTGAAAAACGAAAGTAGGCAGCCCACCAATCATATTATCGTTTGCCTTAATCAGGAAGTAAACGGGGATTAACTGCTTAAATGTATCTGACAGTGCTTCGCGCCACGCAATCGAGTGGAACGGAAGGCTATCCGGACACGATTTAAGGGTTGCCTCCCACAAGTTTGCGCTTTCGTGATTTACTAGTTCAAGTGAATACATAACGCTGCTAGCATCAATCGTCAGTAATACACGGTCGAGGGATGGGTTGATTCTACCTTGTCTGTACCTGATTTGAGAGAGTCCGGCGGCAATGCCTACAGCTTTTAATGTATTCAACCAAGCATGTTGCCAAGCTGCGGGTGGGTAAACCCAAATAACTCCAGCCAAAGCCCTCGTATCAATTTATGCTCATCCGCTTTAATTTGAACTATCATCCGATATAGTGTCCTGCTTTGCATTTTTGACGGAACATATAATTCATTATATACGAAATCACTATATTTCGCAAGTGTTCCATAAATAGAAAACCCAAACGGACAGGAATTCGCTCCGGGAATCTGCGTCCTACCAACTTTTACCTTGTCATTGGGGTCGTCGTGTGATAAGATGAGGAGACTATATCTAGCAAAGACATCAAGCCAATCGAGGGTTCGGTCATGGCAAAACGCAATGGATTTTCAGAACTGGCAAAGTTGTTAGTTCGTTATCCCGCCCAAGGACTGAAGTGCCACCGTTAATTTGGGCCATAAATCAGTAAAGTTAAGACAAGTATTGTTGCTCAAATTCAACCGGTGTCAAGTACCCTAACGCCGAGTGAGGTCGTTTCTGGTTATAAACCTGTACAATAAAATGTCCGATGCGCTCTGTGGCATCCATAATATCGTCGTATTCATTGAGATGGACCTCTTCCTCCTTGAGAGTTCGGATAAGCCTTTCAGCGTAGCCGTTCTCCCATGGACGCCCCCGATGGGCTAAGGAAATCTCAATCCTATGACCGATGAGCGTGGAAATATAAGTTGTCGAAAGATATTGAACCCCTTGGTCACTATGGTGAATTTCTGGAACGTTTTGGCTTAATGCCTGTTGTAATGGTCTCAATGTGAGAGGTTGTGTCAAGTGCCGACTCATCTGCCAGCCTCTTATCACGCGGGTGAACACATCCATTAACACCGAAACATAGACGAATTGTCCCTTGAGTCGGACATAGGTAATATCACCGACCCAGACTTGATTGCACCGACAGATGTCAAGGTTCTCAACTCGATTCACCCATTGACCCACATCGTCAACCGGTTGAGTGGTTTGACAGGCACGCTTTACGGCAACCGACAGATTATCGGCTTTCATCAGTCGGGCGACTCTGCGGTAACCGACGGTGTATCCCATACGCACCAGCATCTGCGTGATACGCCTATAGCCATATGTTGGATAACGAGCAGATAGTTTCTCTATTTCATCTCGTAGCACTTGTTCAAAGGGGGCATGCGTCGGTTGATAATAGAGACCGCTCCGATGGAAGCCAAGCACCTCACAAATCTGTCGAACCGAGTAATCGGTCTGCAAAGCCTCAACCATCTGTCGTTTTTGAGACCGGTTCAACTCAGCCAAGTCGAGGCTTTTTTTTGGATGTCTAACGCCAAGGTCAATCGCCCAACCAGTTGCTCCAGTTGAGCAATCCGTTCGATAGAGTCGTTGGATTGCTTATCAGTGGATTCAAAGAGAATCGCCGCATTGTCAAGCAGTTGGTGTTTCCACTTCGATAGCTGTTCGTCGCTGAGGTTGTATCGCCGACACAGTTCTGCTTGCGAACTTTGACTCATCAGTGCCTCAATAACAACTTCAGCCTTAAATTGGGCGGTAAATCTTCTCCGTTTTGCCATCGGATAGCTCCTTTCAATTGGATTGCCATTGTATCACAATCTTGGTTTAGAGGGTGGCCCAAATTGCCGATGGCAGTACAGACAGAGAGAAAAGCTGAAGCAGCTATTACAACAGAACTACACACAAGAAAACCTCATTGGATACTTGACACATGAGGCCGCCCCAACGCGGCAGGCAGCCGCTTACGCACTCGGTATTATTGGTAGCATGGAAGTGGTATCTCCGTTAGTGAAAGCGCTTCAGCAAAGCGATCCAGATATGCGTTCCAATGCAGAGCAGGCGTTGTGGGCAATCTGGTTTCGCTCTGGCGATAAATCCGTCGATGACATGCTCCAAAAAGGGGCCGGGTATATCAAGAAAGAACAGTATGCAGAAGCAATTGACCTCTTGACAGAAGTTACTCAGATCGCTCCCGAATTCGCCGAAGGATATAACCAAAGGGCAATCGCATATTTTATGCTGGAAGAGTGGGAGCAATCCATCGATGATTGCAAAAAAGTGGTTTCGCTCAATCCGGTGCATTTTGGCGCGTTTGCTGGAATGGGACAATGCTATCTACGGCTCGGAAATCTGCGCGAAGCACTCAAGGCTTTCGAGCGTACATTGGAGATTCATCCGGGGCTTTACAGCATCGCGCATACAATTTTGCAAATTCAGGATGCGTTGCGTGAGCAGTTTGGACAGAGGCGTTAGAGAATGAAATGCGCCATATACGCCGCTTTGAAAGTCCAGTCCTCAGTCGAGTGATACGCCAACAGTGGAAGTGCGGCAAGATCTGTTTTGCGCTCATCGCACAGAGCACTCTGTTGCTGGTTATTTGTCAGCTCCTATTTCGCGCAAAGCTAGGACGGTATGCAGATCTTATCTTCTTGTCAGAGGCGATTCTCGTCCTGATTGTTGCGCCATATCTGGCATGTCGCGGACTCAAAAAACATTTTGGATCTCTCTGGCCAACAGATCTTTTGCGATTGAGTCGAATGCGCCTCCGATGGGTCTGGATCAGTATCATATTGGGGAGTCAGGTTTATACCTTTTGCTTTCTTGGTCTCTCAACCCTCGTCTCTACAATTCTTATACCATCAATCAGCAAAATCACCCACCTTGAAGTGCTTCAACTACAACTGGTTGTTGGAATCTACATCATTGTAGCTGCCTCGGCTGGTGGACTGTGGTGGCACGTTTTTCGCCATGAAATCTTTGCAACAGAGGCGACATATTTAGGGTGGAGCCTCCTGATTGGCGGGGTGTTTTTGCTGTCACCCTTGGATCGTTATGTGGAAAATCTCGAACCTATCATCCCACCGTTTCTGCACCTCAATCCACTGATGGCTGTGTGTCACTTACTTGAGATCGATGTGTTTAGAACACCACACTTATACGAATTAACACCGATTCCATCATACATGGCTATCTATCCGTCATGGTACATCGTCTGTGGCTGGCAGATACTGATTGGACTCTGTTGTGTTGCGGTGGCACGGTGGAATCGCGTTTGAATTTTTGAGCAACAGGAGTTTGCAGATTGAACGAATCGAAATCTCACGAGGATCTCATCATTAGCGTTTCCGGAGTTAGAGGAACAGTTGGTAGCGCGTTGGATCCGAGCCTGTTGACCCGATTTGCTGCTGCATTCGGGACGCTGGTTGAGGGACAAACTGTCGTGGTTGGGAGAGATACACGGACATCGGGATCGATGGCACATCATGCTGTCCTCGCCGGGCTCATTGCGACCGGCTGCAAAGTCATTGATGTCGGTATTTGCCCAACGCCGACAGTTTTACTAATGTCGAAAGAATTGAATGCGGGGGGTAGCCTTGTGATTACGGCAAGCCACAACCCGATTGATTGGAATGGCATTGAATTTGCGTCGGAATCTGGCAGGCTCTTGAGCGAAGCAGAACGCACACGGCTGATGGAGATTTATGAATCAGGAGATTTTGATCTAGCTGCCTGGAATAAGCAGGGGGATGTTGAGACGATTAACACCGCTATTGATCAACATATCGCCGGCGTACTCGGTTGTGATTGGGTTATACGAGATCAAACGCGTTCTCAAGGGTTAAAGGTCGTCATCGATTCTGGCAACGGCGCGGGAAGCGTGATTAGTCCTCGCTTGCTAAAAGCATTAGGATGTGAAGTTATCGAATTGAACTGCATCCCCGATGGCTATTTTCCTCGCCCTGCAGAGCCAACACCAGATGCGTTAGATCAGCTCTGCGAAGCCGTCATATCGGAGGAGGCAGATCTCGGTTTGGCACACGATGGCGACGCGGACCGGCTAGTGCTCGTTTCTGAGGAGGGGGTGCCATTGAGCAGTGAATACACCTTCGTCCTTGCAGCAGAATTTCTGCTGAACAAGCGGAAAGGGGACATTGTTGCCACAGTATCAACCAGCCGCATGTTGGATGATGTAGCGGATCGACACGGCGTAAAACTACACAGGACGCCGGTGGGGGTCGGATGCGTCGTTGAGAAAATGCGACAGACAACCGCGGTCATCGGCGGTGAAGGAACAGGCGGTGTGATTTATCCGGAACTGCAATATACGACCGATGGGATTGCATCGATAGCTGCAATTGTTCAACTCCTCGCTGAGTCGAATCCAGCGACGATTTCGGAGGTTGTGACCTCCATCCCCAGCTATGCGATATGCAAAGAGAAATTGGAAGTGCCCTCTCAACAAATCGCTGATGCGGTGCTCCAACGCGCCATCGAAACTTACACAGATGAGGAGATCGATTTGACTGATGGGGTAAAACGGGTTTGGGAAGACCGATGGGTCAATATTCGGAAGTCTGGTACAGAGCCGGTCATTCGGGTCTTTAGCGAAGCGCAGACAGCTGAAGAAGCGCAAGCCCTTTGTGATTCAACACTTGACACACTAAAATCTTTGATAACACAGATTTCCAACTAATCATCCAACTCTCTTCTCGGTTGTGAAGCGTTCCACGCACCACGATTTTTATTGAAACGTAAACGTACTCCCAACGTCAACTTTATCAAGTTCCTGTATTGACGGAGGTTTGTTATGGTAGATGCACTAAAACTGGTCTGCATAGGCGGCGGTACTGGCTTATCTTCTCTATTGAGCGGAATAAAACAACACACGAGCAACAGACGCACTGGCTCGGAAATTATTAGTATGGATAATCTGGCGGCAATCGTTTCTGTGTCTGACGACGGCGGTAGCTCTGGACGATTGATTGAAGAATTTGATGTGATTCCACCGGGTGATATTCGTCAACTACTGGTCGCCCTTTCCAATGATGATGGGTTACTAGCCAAACTCTTTAAACATCGCTTTTCAAGTCACGGCGATCTCGGCGGGCATACGGTTGGAAATCTCCTTCTCATTGCGCTCACCGAATTAAATAGCGGCAGCTTCCCCAAAGCTATCCAAGAAGCGTCCAAACTGCTCTCTACGCGAGGGAGGATTATACCGGTCAGCCTAGATGGCACGACACTATGCGCTGAATTGATCGGTGGTGATATCGTGTGCGGCGAGTCCAATATCCCGGAGCGATCCAATCGAGAACCGATCAAGCGCGTCTTTCTGAAACCGCGCGAGAATGGCAAACAGCATCACGATGAACCGTATGAATGTGCTGCACATACGGAGGCTGTGGAGGCTATCGGCAATGCCGATGCTATCATCATTGGACCCGGAAGTCTATACACCAGTATTATGCCCAACCTTGTGATTAAGGAAATCGCAGAAACAATCCAAGCTTCAAATGCGATGAAAATCTATGTCTGTAACGTGATGTCGCAGCCCGGCGAAACGGATGGATACTCCGTAACAGATCATGTCGAAGCGCTCTTGAGCCACGCCCCCGGCATATCGCTAGATTATGTCATCGTTAACAATCAGCCGGCACCGGAAAAAATCATCGAAAGGTATAGACAAAAGGAACTTTCAGGCAAGTTTGCACAGATTAGAATGCACACAGAGGAAGTGCTCTCTATGCTCGAAACGAAACAGGTCGAAGATTTCGCCGAAGGAAAAACCATGGATTCTGTACTGTATCTAACGGAGCACATCTCTCAGCTGACCAATGAAACAAAGCAGATGGCGGGGCCGGCCAATGTGCAAATCTTCTATAGCTCGGAATGGGATAATCTCGGTGATATGCGGATTGTAGAGGCAGAACTGATTACCACTGCAGCTATTGATAGTGGTGGTCCGCAAACCGTGATCCGTCACCATCCCGAAAAACTTGCACAAACACTCGTCGAGGTATTAAGTGACCATCCAAAGTTCCATGAGCCCGTTTCGTAGCAGATGAACACCTTGTTTCCATTTCTACGCCACTAATGAACCAACGGTTTTCACCCTTCACGTTCTTATCGTTTTGCACTCTCTTTTGATATAAGCCAACCCGAATAACGGAATTGAGAAAGGACAGACCGTGTGTGGGATTGTCGGATACATCGGAGATAAATACGCTGACTCCGTTTTGTGGACAGGATTGGAACGACTTCAGTACCGGGGATATGATTCAGCGGGTATGGCGGTCATCAGTGATGGCGAGTTAGATCTGCGGAAGCGAGCAGGTAAACTGCGAGAGCTGGACGAAAGTCTTCGTCAGCACCCGATGCGGGGTGCAATCGGTATCGGGCACACGCGATGGGCGACACACGGGGAACCTAATGAACGCAATGCCCATCCACATACCGACGAGGGCAAGACCTTGGCGGTTGTACATAACGGAATTATTGAGAATTATCTTCCGCTCAAGCGGGAGCTGCAAGGACGGGGACACCTTTTTGAATCGGATACTGATACAGAAGTGCTAGCTCACCTCGTTGAGGAAGCGATGGAGGAAGATTTTGTTGATGCTGTTTGCCGTGCACTACAGCGGGTGGAGGGCACATTTTCAGCCGCTTTTATTCATCAACAGTTTCCGGATTGTGTCGTGGTTGCACGCCGTGGTAGCCCGCTTATTCTAGGACTTGGCGAAGGGGAGAACTTCGTTGCCTCAGATGTACCGGCACTGCTACCGCACACCCAACAGATGGTCTACCTTGAAGACAATCAGATTGCGACGCTTACACGGGAACAGGTTGGGGTTCAAACTATGGAGGGGCAGCAGGTCGAACCACGTGTGCATCAAATCGGCTTGAGTGCCGACATCGCCGATAAAGGTGAATACCCACACTTCATGCTCAAGGAGATCTACGAGCAGCCCAATGTCTTACGGCGTTTATACAATATCTATGTCACCGATGAGATGGAGGTTGATTTCGGGGAATTCGGATTGGACGACGAATTTCTCGCGCGTGTGAGTCGTATCGTCATCCAAGCGTGTGGCACATCGTGGCACGCTGGGCTGATCGGCAAGTACTTGTTGGAGCAGTATGCCTATATCCACACTGAAGTGGACATCTCCTCAGAGTTTCGTTACCGCAACCCAGTTTTGGAGGGAGATACGCTAGTCATCGCTATCTCCCAATCCGGTGAAACCGCCGATACGCTTGAGGGGTTGCGTAAGGCAAAGAGTAAGTTCATGCGCGTGTTAGCCCTGTGTAACGAGATTAACAGCACCATTGGACGGGAGGCGGATGCGGTCATCGAACTTCACGCCGGGCTAGAGATTGGCGTCGCTTCCACCAAAGCCTATACCGCTCAAATTGCAGTGCTTGGGTTACTCGCAATGCACCTCGGCAAACTGAAGGGGACATTAACCCCCGAAGATATCCAGCAATTTCTCCAGACCCTTAAAAAGGCGCCATCCCTCATGGAGCGAGCCATCCAGCAGCAGATCCGTCCCTGTGCCGAGAGATATAGCGATGTCGGGGCATTCATGTTTATTGGGCGAAGCCACAATTATCCCAATGCCTTGGAGGGTGCACTCAAACTCAAGGAAATCTCATACATCCATGCGGCGGGCCACCCAGCAGGCGAATTAAAACACGGTCCTATCGCTCTGATTAACGAAGAAGTGCCGGTCGTGTGCATTGCCACCAATAGCAGCATCTACCCTAAAATTGTGAGTGCCATCCAAGAGATCCGTGCTCGCGATGGAGTTGTCATCGCCATTGCAACTGAGGGTAATACAGAAATCCAAGAGTATGCACAGGAGGTGCTCTACATCCCAGATATTGCGGAGGAGCTTTCGCCACTGCTTGTTGCCGTCCCGCTCCAACTACTCGCCTACTATACCGCTGTGCATCGGGGCTGCGACGTAGACCAACCCCGAAATCTCGCAAAAAGTGTCACTGTTGAGTAGACGAGTCACAGATACTGAAACTGGAGCAATGTTAGCGAAGCGTGTTCCACGGTGCTTCGTCGGCGACATCAACCAACTGATAGCCTTCGTCACTAACACATGGACCCAAGATAGCCAGCAGCTTCGCAGAAGCCGAGGAGGTGTTGAACGAAGCGTGTACCACGTCAGCGGGAATGAATATCGAGTCGCCTGAACTCAGCGTCCGTTTTTCATCGCGCAGCCACTGCTCTACAGTGCCCTCAATGACGTAAATCACCTCTTCCTGTTCCGGATGCTTGTGGAAGTTGTGTCCACCGCCGGGCGATAGGCTCACCTCGATGACCACCAAATCCTTTGCACCTGTTGTTTCGGGACGACTCAACCATGCCAAGGCACCCCAGTCCAGTTGTTCGCGCTCTGCTTCCGCCGCAGGGATAAATTTTCCACTCATGATAAATTCTCCTTCAAAATTATGCTAAAATAATGCGTAATACTTAATGCGTAATACTTAATGCGTAATAAAGAAAATGTTGACTCCTTACGCATTACATATTATTCTACATTATAGCGTTCTTACCGTATTTATGTCCACAGTTTAATTGTGAAAAGAAAGGAAGGTTGACATGACCGATAATGAGAAATTTCTTTTTGACCTTTGGGGTTACGTCGTAATTGAGGATGTACTTACACCGGATGAAGTAGCGCTAGCGAATGAAGCAGTTGAGCGTCACACACATCTCATCGCCAACCGCGATCCGGGCTTATCCCACGGATCTAAAGAGTTAGAAGGGGCTACAGGTCGCGGGGAGTTCCATCAAAGTCCATTGGCCTTTGACCGGCCATGGTGTGAGCCGTTTCGACGGATGCTAACCCATCCACGGGTTATTGATATCTTCAACGAGATATTAGGTACCGGCTTTCGGCTTGACCACGGTCCGGGGCTTATTCAGATGGTCAAGGGAACTGAGGGGCACTGGCTGCACGGCGGGATGACTTTCGACCCAAGCCAATATCACCGATTTGAGCATGGACGGATGCAGTGCGGGCTCTGTGTCGCTTCATGGCAGCTGACGGAGGTCCGTGAAGGAGACGGTGGCTTTGCATGTGTGCCGGGCAGCCATAAAGCGAATTATCGTCCACCTCAGCATGTGTTGTCCACAGAAGATGGAATGGGGTGTATTCGACAAGTGGTCGCGGGGCCGGGCTCCGTCGTTATCTTCAATGAGGCGCTAGTACACGGTACGCTTCCTTGGCAGCCCACAAACCGCGAACGCCGCTCGATCTTATTCAAATGCTCGCCCGGATTCTTGTCGTGGGGTTCACCGCATGCTGAATGCCCTATCCCCGACCCAACGCCGGAGGAATTAGCGGTCTACGAACCGCCCCACCGCACCGGACGCACCACGTTGGGGGAGGACAGTAATTGATGCGGGAATCCTAATGCGCAAACGTTCATTGGATTATGAGCGCATTTTGCACAATAGGGCGATAGATATCATCTTAGGATATAACATGAAAAAAGTCATTTTTATAGCAATAGCATTCGGTTTATCACTACTGTTTTTGACGGAGGTTAACGCTCAAAACGCAGACGTCAACGACGATGGCGTTGTGAATATCTTTGATTTGGTACTTGTCGGTTCACACTTTGGTGAGCGCGTTGACGCAGCGCAAATGTCAAATATAGATGTGAACAGTGACGGCATCGTGGATGTCCGAGATTTGGTAATTGTTGCCAACATTATGCAGCAAGGTGATATAACCCCCACAGGCGGGACCCTGATTTTTGGGCGCGGCGGCGATTCGCTTACTCTCGACCCGATACAGGTGCTTGATGGTGAGTCGGCAAAAGTTTGCGACATGCTCTACGATACGCTTATCCAATATCGAGAGGACACAACGCACATTGAACCCGCCTTAGCGGAAGCGTGGACGAGTTCGGCTGATGGCCTGGTGTGGACGTTTCACTTGCGGCAAGGAGTTCAATTCCACGACGGCACCCCGTTAAACGCAGACGCCGTCGTCTTTTCGCTCACGCGTCCAGAGGCAGTGTTTCGTGATTTTCAGGCAGAATTTATCAGTCAGATTACTGCCCTAGATCCGTTTACAGTTCAAATCGTTCTCAAAATGCCGTTCGCACCCTTTATCAGCACGGTCGCGGGAACTGCATTTTCTATCGTGAGCCCGATGGCCGTTCGACACTTTGGTGAGAGTTTTACCAGTAACCCTGTCGGCACTGGTCCCTTCAAATTCGTGCAGTGGGATCGGGACGACAAAATTGTGCTTGAAGCAAACGATACACACTGGGCCGGAAGCCCTTCACTTGATAAGCTTATCTTTCGTTCTATTCCTGACAACTCGGTGCGGCTTATGGAACTTCAGCAGGGCAGCCTTCATGCGATGGAATTTCCGAATCCGGACGAAATCCCCTTCATCCGGGGTGATGCACAGCTTGAGCTTCTCATGCAATCGAGCCTGAACATCGGGTATTTGGCGATGAACATGGACAAACCACCCTTTGATAACCTCAAGGTGCGACTCGCAATCAACCACGCGGTTAACAAAGCCGAGATTATTGAAAATCTCTATCAAGGCACAGGTATCCCCGCGAAGAATCCGATCCCGCCGACGCTCTGGAGTTATGACGATACCATTGAGGATTACGAATACAATCCTAAACTAGCGAAGCAGCTTCTTGCAGAGGCAGGCTATCCTGACGGGTTTGAGACAACTCTCTGGGCACTGCCAGTGCCGCGTCCGTACATCCCTGATGGGCTTGCGCTCGCAGAGGTCCTACAATCCGAACTCCAACACATCGGCGTTGAGGCAACGATCGTCACCTATGACTGGGGCACTTATCTCGCAAAAACCGAAGTTGGGGAACACGATATGGCGATGCTAGGGTGGATTGCTGACGAGGGGGACCCGGATAACTTCTTCTACTATCTTTTAAGCAAAACCTATGCGGAGAAGCCTGCGTTTAATATCGCCTTTTATCGGAGCGATGAGATGCAAGATGTCCTTGAACGCGCCAGAACAAGCACCGATCGAAACGAACGGATTGAACTCTACCAACAGGCACAGGCGATCTTCCACAGGGATGCACCGTGGGTGCCGTTGGCACACGCGCAACGGCTTTTGGTTGTTGACAGAAGGGTGAGGAATCTCAGGCTTGCACCGGTAGGGTGGAAATACATCCGCAGCGCATCATTGGCACCAGAGTAGGAGCTGGTAGCCTTCACGGCCATGCCAAGGCAGCAGGTGCATAGCAGGAAAACTTAGAAACCGAGTTTTTGGCAAAAACTCGGTTTCTCTTCGTGCTTTACACCTTCTTTTTACCCGAGTAAACAAAACATACTAATTGGGAGAATAAAAATGTTTAGACAGATAGCTGTTAGGTTGTTTTTGGTTCTTGTTGCGGTCTGTGGAATTATCGGGTTCATCGGCTGCGATGATTTTGAGGCATTGATTATTGGAGTTATAGATGGTGACCCGATTGAGCCTGAAGATAATGAGTGGGCGGGCACATGGGTCCTTGAAAGCTATCAGGGACTCAGTGCGCTCAAAGCCCTTGCCGAATATGATGATTATGATGATGAGGACTGGACTTTTTTGGATGCTGACGGTTCGGTTGTAGATGGAGATCTTCGAGGACAGGCTATCACAGCGTTTTGGTCCGGCGATGGCGTTACTGGTTATGACGGATCCATCTCCTACTCGTTTCATGACGATGGAACCATGGCAATAGAGATTGTTATTCGGCTGCAGCTTCAGGTGGAAGGTATTCAGGGGGTGCTCGTCGGCAAGGATGAAATACCGGGCAACTACCTCCTATCCGGTTCCACTTACACGATGGAAATAGCTGATGAGATAGAAACAGGTACATGGTACAGTACAGGAGACGCGCTTACGCTGAACCCTGATGGGGCGGATGGCTCTACAGTTTTGAAAAAATTATAGGTAGCATGGGTTACTACCTAAGCGCAAAGATATTACAACTCATTAAATCCCATTGCAATACCTCCGGATGATATGAAGTGCCCTTCAGCTAATCTTCCTCATTGATGATGAGCAACTGATTTGCTTCAACATCTGTGAGCGTTTGTTGCACACCGCTGGGCCAAGTGATTCTGATGATTTCCGCTTTCGTTTCTGTTCCCAGTCCAAAAATCAACCGCAGGTCGTGCCCGGAAAGATAGCTCGATCCGGCTTGTACCTCCCTTATTTGAGAGTGGGAGCGAGTTGCTACTTCCACGCGTGCACCTATCCCATCGCGGTTGCTTTTGACCCCAACGGTTTTTATCATCAGCCAATTGTGTCTGTTCCCTCCTTCGTTGCGGAGCAGCACACCTTTCTGATTCAGATTCACCACAAAGATGTCGGTGTCGCCATCGTTATCATAATCGCCAAAAGTGGCACCGCGCCCTACCCTTTTAATCGAGAAATACTCGCCGGACTCCTCGGAGAGATCTACGAAAGTGCCCGCTCCTGTGTTGATGAAAAGCTGATCCGTTTGTGCATATTCCAGTGCATCGGATTCCGTTGAGTAGAGATGACCGTTGGCGACAAAGAGATCTAATGCACCGTCGTTGTCCGCATCGAAAAACTTTGTTCCGAAAGCCAATTTCAGAAAGCTAACTTCCCCTAGACCCGCGATGTTGGTAAAGTCGATTAAGGCACCGTCTTTGGTGTTATGGTACAATGTATTTGTTTCGTTGGAAAAATTCGTCACGAAGATATCCAGAGAGCCGTCGTTGTTGTAGTCACCAAAATCGACCCCCATCCCACCTTCCGCGACCCCGTGCTCGTTATATGCTGCGCCCGCGAAAGGACCAATATCCACAAAACGTCCGTCACCAACGTTGCGGTAGAGAAAATTGGGTGTTGTATCGTTGGCGACATAGATATCGATACGTCCCTCGTTGTCGTAATCCCCGCAGGTGACACCGAGTCCTTTGCCATCGTTGTTATAAACACCTGCCTGCCTTGTTACATCCGAAAATGTACCATCACCATTACTTCTATATAGGATGTCTGAGACGCCGGGATAGACCTGCGGATTCGCATAAATCCGCTGCCCACGGGGATCATGCCAATCCCGATCTCCTGCTATGTCATAATCGAGGTAGTTGACGACGTAGAGATCTAATTTACCATCATGGTCGTAGTCCACAAAAGCACAACTTGAGCTCCATTTATCCCCACCATCTACACCGGCGTGGGTCGTCACATCGGTGAACGTGCCATCCCCATTGTTCTGATACAGGAGATTTGCCCCAAAATTGGTCACGTATAGATCGGCGTCGCCATCGTTGTCGTAATCTGCGGCAACACACCCCATACCGTAGTCAGTGTCTCCTACACCCGCGGCTGCGGTGACGTCGATAAACCTCCCGTCCCCATCGTTTTGATAGAGGATATTCGCGGGCGGGGTAGCGGTCTCAAAGCCGGGTAACGGTGCTCCATTAACGATGTAAAGGTCTAAATCTCCGTCGTTATCATAGTCCAAGAAAGCTGCGCCGGAACCCATTGTTTCCAAATAGAACTTCTGATCGCTGGCACCATTAACGTGCTTGAAGGTAATGCCTGCCTCTGTGGTAACATCAACGAATTGAACAGCGATTTGTGCGTGAGAAGCGCCAATCAGGAGGTTAAGTATGAGCAGGAAACAGCGTTGGCGCATACAGAAAAAGTGCAATACGCTAAAAAAACTGTGGGGGCGGGGTTGCCCTGCCCATGGTTGCCAATAACTCGGTTTCTGTTGCACGATTTCTTACGGTTGTCCTATTCTGCTCGGAGTTGCCGGGCGATTCTGAATTCTTGAGCCGCTTTTTCTGATTCACCCAACCGCTTATACGTTTCGCCAAGATTTTCGTGGAATTCCGGGTTGTGTGGGTCAAACCGAATAGCAGTAGTAAATGATTGCGTTGCGTCGGAATACTTTCTCTGGAGAAACAGGCTCATCCCGAGAGTATTATGCGCCCCTGGTTCGTCGGGCACGAGACGCACAGCGGTTTCACACACACGCTGCATTTTGTCCAATCGGTTGAGTCTCATGTAGCAAACTGCAATTACATTGTAAACTTCCCAGTTACTTGGGCTAAGTTTGATGGATTGCTCTAAGGAAGTAATAGCTTTTTCAAATCTACCGTATTGCGCATGAATTCGACCAAGCTGATGCCAGCGTTCAGGGTTATCTGGATTCTGCTGAAGCGCAATTTCAAGCTGCGACACAAGGTTCATGTAAGGTTTGAGACTCTGATATTGTCTAATCAGTTCAGCACCCTTCTGGACGGTCCCTTGTCGGATATATGCGTTTCCTAAGCTGTAGTATGCCCGGATCTGATCCGGGTCCAGTTCGATTGCCTCTTCAAAGCAGATAATCGCATCATCAAATTTGTCCTGTTTCAGATAAACCATACCGAGGTCATAATACGGGTGATAAGGGTAGTCCGGGGTAACTTCAGGATTTAATTCGATAGCTCGGCGCAACGACCCAATTGCTTCTGGATACTGATTTCGTCTGAAGTAGGCGACGCCGAGCATCTGGTGTGCGGAGGGATTGTCGGGAGCTAACTTGATTGTGGTTTGGAAAGAGTCAATTGCCTCTGTGGTTTTGGCGAGGTAGATCAGGTAGATACGCCCAAGGAGACGGTGAGCTTCCTCACGGTTGGGATCGGTCTGGATGGCTTTTTCTAGCAATTCCACAGCACCCAAATAATTTTCATTTCTGCTTAGATCTAGCCCGCGATTGTAGTATCCGACAAAATCAGATGATACGATTTCAGAGGGTTCGCTGCTTTCCTGAACCGACTGTGAGCCCTCTGCGGAGTGTACTTTTTGATCATTTTGAGCGATTGCGAAATCACCACGCTCTATCTGATCTCTTGCTCCCAGTTTTAACTTTTTGAGTTGGATAGTTGTGTATTGCGTTTCGCCTTCAGTAATCTGAATGAATTGATCGAGAGGTACGTCGTGGAATCTTTGCGTGCGTCCCGTGGCGTGCCAGAAGATTTCTAGCATTTCAATCTTTTCCGCTTTACCTAAGCCGATTGTTTGTCGGAGCGGATTGGCACCAAAGCTGCCCCCACTGTTGACATGCTTATAAATCGAGTGCTGCTCCTCGTTTTCGACAACTTTGGCATGGATGCGCGCCCCGATTGCTGACCGGTTGGAGCGCACGCCCACGAGTTTGATCGTGAGAAAATGGGTTCCAAAGCCAGGGTTTTCATATAAGACGTTACTGTACCCATCGCCCGGAAAGGCACCACCCATCTGCTCGAAGATGTCTTGGTCACCATCATTGTCGAGGTCAGCAAAAACAACGGCGTGTCCCTTCTGTAGATGTCCAAAGCCTCCAGCGTAGGTCACGTCGGTGAAGTCGATGCCACTCCGGTTACGATACATAATACTTGGCATGAGATTTTTATAGTCCGGATATCCGGTGCCGAGGTAAAAGTCGAGATAGCCATCGTTGTCGAGGTCGCCAAAATTCGATCCCATCGGCGCATTGGGCTGCACCAGATTATGTTGTCTCCCAAACTCCTCGAAGCCACCGCGCCCATCCCCGCGATACAGATGAGCTAACCCGTCCTCACTCAGGTCGGGACGGTTATGATACGTTGTCGTTGACTCTTCCTCCACTGCAGAGGGTGGGGCACCTATGCCAATATCAAGGGCGTTTGCCGCGAGATGCGAAATGCCAGCGGAATAGGCGGACACATACAGGTCCAACGTTCCATCGTTGTCAAAGTCCCAGAACCAAGTGGGAAAGCTACGCATCGGAAGGTCGACATTGAGTTGCTCTGCTACATCGGTAAATGTCCCATCACCGTTATTGCGATACAGGCGATTGACACCTTTGAAATTGGATACATACAGGTCGAGGAATCGATCCGCATTGTAATCGCCCCAGATCACTGACTTGGTAAAACTGTAATTCTGCACACCGGCGTCCGCAGCTACATCAGAGAAAGTGCCGTCACCATTATTCCGGAATAGCTGACAGGGGGCGTTGAACCCTTTGGTTGACTCGTTTCCGATATACAGATCGAGGTCGCCGTCGTTATCGTAGTCGCCCCAAGATGCGGTCTGAGTGGGATAGTGCGCCTCGCCTAGACCGGCATCGAAGGTTACATCTATGAACGTTCCGTCGCCGTTGTTACGCAACAGGGAGTTTGGGTGTTGGCCCTCTGCTTCCAACCAAGCACCTCGCAATACAAGGATATCCACGTCGTCATCGTTGTCATAGTCTGCTTGGAGGAGGTTCAATCCGCCGTACAAACCCAGAAAGCCTGCCTGTTCCGTTCGTTCTGAGAAGGTGCCGTCTCGATTGTTTCGGAATAAGCGAATTTGTCCGACGGGATCCCACGTCGAAACGACGATATCTAAGTAGTTGTCGTTGTCAAAGTCATCAACGATCGCACCGCCGGACAAATCGAATGTATCGAGCCCCAAATGAGGTGCAATATTGGTGAAACGCGACATTTTTTCTTCGGATTGGAATGTCTCCGGAGGAAGGAGATACGGTTTGGGAACCTGCTCTGGATAGCTTCCGATTGTCATGTAAGCGATGTTGAGCAGCCATCGCGCCTCAAGATGGAGAGGTAATTCAACCGTTGTGTTTCGCAGGACCTCGGTGAGAAAGGTTATCGCTTTAAGTGAGCCCTCTTGCTGGGTGTGAATTCCACCATCTTGCAACGGTAGAATGCAGCTGTCAGGGTTGCTCTGAAGCCCGATTTGTTCGGGGCAGCAGTTTGCCGTTTCGCCCAATCGCATGTATGCTACGCCGAGCCGAAACAGGGTTTGATTTGCCCTCAGCGGTGAGAGCTGTCCTCTCAACCCGGACAGCAGTTTTCCTGCCTGTGTGAGTTGATCGATCGCTGCCTCTTCGTTACCAAGCCGAAGTTCTGCCTCACCTAACTCTGTGTGCAGACGCCATCGGGTGAGATCTGAAGCATCGACAGGTAAATTGGCAAGATACCGACGCAGCTGGTGTGCCCTCCCCTCACCGATGTAATTGTTTGCTTCGGTAGTTTGCTCCGCAATTTGCTGGAGAAGAGTGAGCATCCTTTGATGGCTTGCTATTGCTGTATCGGTATCGGCAAGAATGTTTCCTATCACGGCTACACACACTCCCACCACAAGCATAGTACGCGCAACACAAACGTTTATATCACAAGGCACTAGCATACCCAAAATCCTTAGCATGAAATTTCGCTTGATAATTAACATTGGTGATGCTACCCTAAAAGCGTAACGAACCGCAGCTCTCTATCCGCAAACGAGGCCGGCTTATGGAGGGGTCTAATTTTGGAAGACATTCAAACGTCCATACATTCCGAAGAGAATCGTCGTCTGGAACGGCTTGTGGATCAGCTCGATCCGGATGGCGCACCGGAAATTCGCTGGATTTACCGCGCTGCTCAACATATCAGGACAGATGGTAAGAGACTCGGTATCTTTTCTGGGTCTTTCAATCCGCTCACCGTTGCCCACATCGAAATGATCGAAGCAGCGCAGAAAGAATACGATCTGGATGAGGTTTTGCTAATCTTGGCGAGCGCGAATGTTGATAAGGGGGTGTTCGGTCTTTCTCTCGCAGAACGGCTATTGATGCTCAAACTGTACGCAGCAAGCCGTGAGGATTTTTCTGTTGTCGCTTGTAGCCACGGAAAATTCATTGAAAAGATTGAGGCGTTGAAGCCTGCGTATCCGCCCCGCACACACTTTTCGTTCATTGTCGGCTACGATACGTTCATTCGCCTTTTCGACCCTAAATATTATACCGATTTGCACGCTGCATTGAAAGCTCTTTTCAATCAATGTCATTTCATCGTCGCAAACCGACAAGAGTATGATGCGGATGCGGTGAGGAAGGTGATGGAAATGTCGGATTATCGCCGTTATGCAGGCTGCATTGATCTGATTACGCTACCAGATTTTTATTCGGACATCTCCTCGACAGACATCCGTGCACAGATTCAGGCGGGAAATTCGGTGGATCATCTTGTGCCTACCGAAGTGAAGGAATTCCTTAAGGCGGTTCAAGCATATCAGGTCTGAACGCCGGTCATGAGCGGGGTTGTCCACTCATAATGCACAACGACCTGATTGGTCATTGGACACATATAGATCTGTTGATCCAGATGCGTACAGTGGCAACATGTTTTGGATTGGTTATCTGGCTGCATCGGCGAAAAGAACTCACATTTCACTGCAATCCGTTTCATCTGCTCCTGATCTGTTTCAGTCAGATGTAACGCTTCAGGCGGTTTCCATGAGAGATGGATTACGCGGTCTGTTCGCCCTTCTCGCTTCCAGATATTGTTAATAATTTCTTCCAAAATGGCGCGATAGGTTTGCTCTCCGCTCGACTCCGGTGAATGGAGGGCGACATCATGTTCCAAGCTATATGTTATCAGTTTTTTAAGGCGGCTTTCCTCCTTACGATATTCTGCTCTCATCTCAGTTATAAACTGTTCACGAAATTCTTCCCAATCAATCTCTTTGGATTCCCATTGTGCACGTAGATCTTTTGATGGTGCTAATTCTGTGATATTCTGCATAGCGGGAATTTTTTCGTAACAGATTGCATATTTTTTCTCTGTTTTACTAGCTGCGGCATTTTCAACTGAATTCAGGTATAGCATGAGATTGCCTCTTTTCTGAAAAAGATTATTTTATGCTGTTACAGGAAATACAAGTGTTTCACCCCTGTGTGAGGACGGGGCATTTTTGTGAATCCCCTTTAAGAACGGCAAAATCGCTAATCTTGATACAAAAACTGTAGAGGGCAATCATCATTACTGTGAGTAAGATTCAGTTACAGGGAAACGGACGCATCGCCCCCGTTGTTAATAATTAGGTGTTTTTTTTACTCGGAAACTTGAATGGCATTACATTTGCGAGGTATATAATGGCACAAACAGGTACACAGGTTATTGTTAGACCAGACAATAGTGTTGGAACAAAAACAACTGAGATTCGCCCTCCAGGAAGGGGCGAGGTGCTTGTCGAGACGGTATCTACGCTAATTAGTGCGGGAACCGAACTCGGCACACAAGAACAGGGCCGGACAGACGATTTTACTCCCGGTTACTCAAATACTGGGCGGATTATCGAAATCGGTGAAGGGGTGGAAGGCTACGAAATCGGAGACCGTGTGCTGTCGCTGGGACGCCACGCAAGTCATGTAACCGTGTCCGCTGCGCCACAATCGTTGGCGACGCTGCCGGATAGTGTGTCCTTCGATGAGGGCACTTTCGGCGTACTCGGCAGTGTGTCGATGCACGGGGTCCGAAAAGCGCGGATTGAGCTGGGTGAGTTCGCCTGCATTACGGGGATGGGGCTTGTCGGTCAGTTGGCGGTGCAGCTCGCAGCACAAACGGGTGCTGAGTTGCTCATTGCAATAGATCTAAGCGATCCACGGCTGGAGGTGGCAAAGGCTTCGGGAGCGACACATGCTTTGAATCCGAACCGCTGTGATCTCCGAGCCGAGGTTGAAGCCATCACTGAAGGACGTGGATTGGATGTCACTATTGAAGCTTCCGGCTATCCAGAGCTGCTACCGATGGCATTCGACATGGCGCGAATTGGAGGGCGAATTATGGCGTTGGGGTCGATTTGGCACCGAAAGGTCGAGGTGGACTTTATGGACTTCCATCTGAAGGAACTCACACTAGTTGGGTGTCACCAGCCAAAATGCCCGACGGTTGCGACACCTGCCTTTCCTTGGACACAGCAATACAACCGACGCCAAATCTTGAAGATGATTGGCCGCAGCGAACTCAATGTGAATCGTTTAATCACACACCGGTTGCCGTATACAGAAGCAGGTGAAGCCTACCGGCTACTGCGCGATGAACGCGATAAGTCATTGGGGGCCGTGTTGACATGGTAGGGACAGGAAAGGAATAATACGTAACGAGTAATGCGTAAGATCTGGTCTTCACACATTATTCTATAGACATATCGCTCCGCTGGAGCGAGGAGTGGAGCAATTCAACTAGTTAGGAGATAGCAAGATGGAGCGGACAAACATCACGGCGCGAGAAATTCGATTATTTGCGATACTCGCGCTCATAGTAGGGATTATCTTTGACTACCTGCTTTTTGAAAAGGCAATCGGGGTTTCATATCCGTTGTTTCTGGCTGTTTTCTACTGCGTATTCTGGGTTGCTTCACACAAACGGGTTTCGTTCCAAATTGATTTTGGTTGGTTTCTGTTTATCCCTATTTTATTGCTCTCGGCTGCGTTTGCCATCCATTCAAACCCGGTGTTGCTTGCCCGCAATTCTGTCCTGATTCCACTGCTCCTGCTTGTTCAGACGACACTGCTTGTCTATGGATATGAGTGGTCTAGCGTGCGATGCGTCAGCCGTTTTATAGGAAGATTGACTGATCATATTTCTGTCAATGTGCCAAAGGTATTATTGGAACTTATTTCGCTAGCGAAAGTTGCAAACAGAATGGCACCTGAGAAACGCAAGTCTCTCAAAAACATTTTCATTGGTTTGATAATCTCCGTGCCTCTCTTGGTTATTGTGATTCCATTGCTTGCGTCGGCAGATACGGTCTTTCAGAAATTTCTCGCCGATATTCTCAAGTCCTTAGAATCTATTGGTTCTATTCCTCTCGCTGAACATGTGGGAGTTATTGGGATTATCACCGTGTTGCTGTTTGGTTATTTGGCGGTTGTACTAAAGGCAGAGGTAGAGGGGGTGTCCGTACCGGTAGAGAGAGGTACAGGGGGCTCGGACGCTACGATCGTTGTTACGGTTCTGGTGATGGTGAACGCCGTCTACATTCTGTTCTGTGCGATTCAGTTTACCTACCTTTTTGGTGGTGAGGAAGTAATCCGCTCTATCCCTGATTACACTTACGCAGAATACGCGAGACGGGGGTTTTCCGAGCTAATTGTTGTTACTGTTATTAACTTAAGCATATTGCTAATAGGTCTGCGCTTCACAAAAAATGGTGGCAAGTTGGATCGCTTAGTTCTTGCGTTACGCTGTCTGCTAGTGCTTTGTACCGTAATTATGCTCTATTCCGCGCACTTGAGATTGAAGTTGTATGAGGATGCGTACGGTTACACTTATGCGAGAATCTTTGCCCACACCTTTATCGGCTTCCTTTTTATTCTGTTTCTGCTCACCCTTTACAAACTTTGGCGGAGGGAACTACCTTTAGTCAAAGCTTTTGCGGTAACTGCGCTGCTCACTTATACTGCTCTAAACTATGTCAATGTTGACGCAATTATTGCACGGAAAAACATTGAGAGATACCTCAAGACTGGCAAGATTGATCTCGACTATTTGCAGGAGTTATCCTACGATGCAATACCGGAATTAACACGTTTGAGTGCCGCCGGTGATGGAGATATGACCGCAAAGAAAATGGTAGTATTTCTTCAGGATAAAGAAGTGGAGCTGCGTTTAGAAAGCCCTTGGCAGTCCTACAATGTCTCGAAAGCAAGAGCAACGCGAATCCTATCTCAGATTCAGGAGTAATCATTTACTGATATGTAGCGCACCTACAGTGCCAGGTCAGACTACTAGTTCTCAATCTCCATTGCTAGTAAAACCACGCGCTTTGCCGTAGCGGGGCAGCCAGTAGTCAAGCCATGTCCCTTCGCACCGCTCATCGCAAAACTGTAAGGGTTTACCGTCATATTCCACACGCCATAGGCGTCTGACCAACATCTTTCCGCAGAGATCGCAGTGATGAATTTGTGTGGCGTATAGCGCATCAGAAATCGGTTCCCACTGAGCCATCAGGATACCTCCCTTTCGCAGCGGAGGTCCGCTGTGGTATCTTCATCAATACACCAGTACCCTGCATCCTGAACAAGAGCCACGGCGTATATATCCCGTGCTTCTTCGGGGGATACCAAACCTTCGTGTACATCATCCAGGACCTCACTCGGTTCCCGTTTTTCAGGTGCTCCGTACCCGCCGCCCCCCGGACTAACAATCATAATTTCATCGCCGGCTTGGATTTGGATGTCAGCGAATTTGTTGGGTGAGGCCGTTCCATAGACCTCGGAGAATGTCCGCCAACGGTCATCCCCCTCTTTCCGAATCCGCACCGTTCCGCTTGCCCCTTCTTGTCCGCCAAATAGGCCCCACGCCCCCGTCTCATGCCTGTCCATAAAGCTCGAAACCGTGATTTCCGGCGCGAGTGCTTCCATAATCCTTTCGCTGCCGCAGCCCCCGCGGTGCTCACCATGTCCACCCGAATCTTCGACGATGCGATACCTTTTCGTCAGCCAAGGGTAACGTGTCTCAAAGACCTCCACCGGGGTATTCCGGCAATTTCCGTTAATCGGGCACTGTGTGTGATTTCCGTCGCCAGTTGCCTTGCCGCCCCAGCCGCAGCCATCGATGTGGTAGTTCGCGTAATACTGGCCCGTATTTGGGTGTATCCCTCCGAAAAGAAAGTTGCACGCACTAGCACCGGCCGCCGCGGCGACGCGCTCCGGGACAGCGTTTGACAGGCAGCCAAACAGGACATCGACAATCCGTTCATGGATCTCGGAGTTGCCCCCCACACTGGGGCCCGGGTGTTTCACGTTCACGACGGTGCCCGGCGGGACAATTAGTTGGATTGGTCGATAGCAGCCTGAGTTGCGGGGAATGGTCTGGTCGGTGATATTGAGCATCGCGTTGAACGTTGCAGATGCCGTTACACCATACGTGCAGTTGCAAGGCCCGCGTGCTTGGGGGCTTGAGTCGGTGTAATCAAAGAGGATCTCCTCGTCACGGACGATGACCGTGCAATTGATTCGATACCGTTTGTCAGGCACTACGCCGTCATTTTCGATCCAGTCATCGAATTGGTACTCACCGTTGGGTATGTCTCGAATCTCTGCCCGCATCCGCACTTCCGAGTAGTCCATCAGCTGCTTCCCGGCGGTGAGAATTTCATCGAACCCATAGCGGTCAAGTAGCTCGTGAAGCCGCCGCTCTGCCACATTCAGGGATCCGAGCATCGCGTGGAAATCACCCCAAGAGGTGCGCGGCGTCCGGTGGTTTTCGAGGATAATTTTCCAGATGTCCTCGACGGGTTCCCCTTCTCGGATAATCTTGACCGGCGGCAATCGGAGCCCTTCTTGATACACTTCCTTGGCATCTGCTGCGAAACCGCCGACCGCCTTCCCACCAATCTCGGTGACATGGGCGATATTCCCGATGAACCCGTATAACTCGCCGTCATGGTAGACCGCCTGGATCACTGTATGCTCCGGCATGTGACAGCCACCGCGATAGGGGTCATTGTGCATCACCACATCGCCGGGCTTAAAGTTTTCCAGACCGATTTCGGCGATTGTCCACTGCATGGTGTAGAGGATCGCGCCGATCTGGGCGGGACAAAACTCCGCATAAGCGACCATCTCGCCGTCACGATCGAAGATGACACAGGAGAAATCCAGTCCCTCATTAAAAATAGAGGAGTATGAGGTTTTCATCATCGCCAATCCCATCTCACGACAGGTGTTGACGAGGTAGTTGTTGATGATGGTAAGCGTAACGCTGTCGATCGGTTTTTCCGTTTGCATTGGTTTCCTTAATCAGAAGTTAGCAACCGCGCAATTGATTGTGTATTTGGACGGACGATAAATTGTCTGCGAAGATCAGGTTTTTCTCATTTGACGACCAAAGGCATTTACCGCCAATTCGACGATTCAAACTGACTCTAAAATCAGAACAGGCAAGAACTACCGGGAACATAATTCCGAGAAAAGAAGATACCAAATGTTATCGGCATTATGTCTTGGCTTGGTAAGTTAAAGAACGGTCTATCCAGTCGCAATTCGAGTTTCAGGCGACTTTCAGTGAGGCGCAGTGCTTCTATTCCAACAACGCCATAGGCACCCAAGCCACTGTCATCTTCCGATTCGTAATCGTCGTAGTACCCTCCCCACTCGTTGCCGAACCACTCCTCCCCTTCACCAATGAATGATGGCCAGTTTCTCTCTCTCTTTTCTTTACTTTCGTTTTATAGCTAGCATCGACTATGGCGAGCCCACCACCTACGTAGGGTGAAATATTTCGTTTATTGAAGAAGTAACGTCCGCCGATTGACCAGGAAAAGAGGGCAATAGTGGTGTTGGCGTCATCATCGTCGTCGGGCCCACTGTACCAAAACTCGGTCCCCACAGCGTAGGATGGCGTCTCGTAAGACCAACCAAACTCCATACCGGGCTCGGCAGCTACATCCGTGCCGGGGATAAAGGTTCCGAAGATTCCCATATTCCAGAGAGACTCACCCGATATCTTCCGGAGCTCGCGAGCCTCCTGTTCAGTGACACTCTCCATGTCAACCGTAGCATCGATTGGTTTGTGGTGAACAAGTGCATCAACCAATCTCGGTGCTGCCGGAATCATCTCTTCGATATTTGCCAAGGTCATCTGCCGTTCAATGATAATCGTGCCGATGGGGTTTTCCTGACTCAAACGCACGATAATCTTCTCACCCAGACGGCGCAAAACAACGCGATAGGCACTCGCGGAAGCGGGTGCCTCGTAAACAGGGCCGCTGACCGATATGCCCTGCTTGCGCAGCTCATCACACACCAACATCGCCGCGGTCTGTGCGTCGGATTCGGGGATGCCCAGATGATCTCCAATCAGGCAGACAGCGGGGACAAGTGGCGAATCAGCCGCCTGCACGACAGCGGGGATAACTAGGGCGTGTTGACATTTGTGTCATAATGGTAATATGTCAACATTCACCCTATCCGATACGCAATGGTCAAAAATAGTATCATTCCTTAACACCTGTCCTGACATCTATACCGGACAACAAACTCACTTAAAACGCTTTATCAATGCGGTGCTTTGGATAACCCGCAGTGGCAGTCAATGGCGACTGTTACCTAAACCATACGGCAATTGGAACAGCGTCTATAAACGATTCGCAAGATGGTGCGATAAAGATATCTTTCAACGCATGCACCAACACTTTGTCAAAGACCCCGATATGGAGTGGCTCATCATTGACACCACTATCATTCGCGCACACCCATGTGCTGGGGGTGCATTGAAAACAAGCGGGGGTCAAACATCACAAGCACTTGGACGCAGTCGAGGTGGATTCTCAACCAAGATTCATATCGCTGTTGACGGCTTAGGTAATCCCTTACGTTTGATGCTGACAGCAGGTCAACGGCACGACATCACTTGTGCTGAAGCGTTGACCTCTGGTTATAACAGTGAGTATGTGATAGCTGACACAGCCTATGACTCGATGGCATTTATTGAGTCGATAACCGAAAGCGGTGCGGTACCGGTGATACCGCCACGTGCCAACCGTCGTGATTCACGCACTTATGATGTGCATCTGTATAGAGAGAGACATTTAGTCGAATGTTTCATCAACAAAATGAAGCAGTATCGCCGTATCTCGTCTCGTTTTGATAAGTTAGCAGTTCGGTATATGGGATTTCTGAGTTTCGTTGCCACCATTATCTGGTTACGATGAAATGTCAACAGAACCTAGTAAAACGAGCAAAGCAAAGCCGAACACGTAACTCCAAATTCTTTTCATCAAAAACCTCCTTTAGGTGTGGAGATCCATGCTTTCAAGTATGGGAGGAAACACCACTTTAGCTCCCGATACCGTTGCCCCAATCGGGACTTACGGAATCGTGGATTCACGGTTTGATAATGCCCCGATCTAATCGGGACAAACCAAGTCGGAAGTGCCAACTCGGGTTACCGACCTACCAAAGGTGCCAAGCCTATAAGGCTTTATGTCTTTTTGAAGCCCAAGACATGACCATCATCACTGGTTAGTGTAAGCGTATCTCCATTTCTGGACCATGTACCGGTTTCTATATCTCCAGATTTAAAATCAGTTTCTGCATCTGCTTCTTCCAAAAAGTCGACATCTCCTTCTGCTATTACTGTAACATCATTTACTGTGATCGTATAGTTATGTTAAGGTATCTGTGCTTCGATTGTCTGTCCCCTCTATCTAGGAGGGATATCTCTGTCTCGTTAAGAAATCCTATGGCGACTAGTATACTATACTCAAATTTTAAGTCAACGCTTTTGTCATCTGATTGATGACTTTCTACGGTATGGTAGGACACGGATTATGTTTCGGCATAGGGCTACAGAGTATGGTACTGCAAAATCAAATTGTGTGCTAAGTTTCTTTGATTGGAGATTGTTGGAAAAGCATTCCCCAACAAAGTCCGGGTTTCTTAATCGTGAGCTATCGGGCTTGCAGGTTTTTGGTTTACAGAGACCCCCTGTCATGCTATAATTACTCATCTAGCCCACAACCAACATCCCCGACAAAAATATTTGGGGACAGGCCTTAATAGTGAGATGGGAACCAGAGTAGGTAGTCATGTTCACAGGAATTGTTGCAGAGTTGGGGATTGTAAAGGGAGTTCAGCGAGGCTCCCAAACGGGAGGGCTGACTATCGCAGCCGCACAGGTGTTATCGGATGGCGATGTGGGGGATAGCATTGCGATAGATGGCGTCTGCCTGACGATCACTGACCTAACGCATGACAATTTCAGGGCAGATGTTTCCGCCGAGACGTTACGGCGCACAACATTAGGTTCCCTCAAGCCGGGCGATTCGGTTAATCTTGAGAACCCATTGCGCTTGGCGGATCGATTGGGGGGGCATCTCGTTTTGGGGCATGTTGACGAGGTCGGGATTATCAGCGGTTGGCAGGATGAAGGCACTTCATCTTTAATGTGCGTTTCGATTTCTAAGGAAGCAATGCGGTATGTCGTGTATAAGGGATCGGTCTGTGTTGATGGCGTTAGCCTAACAATCTCAAATCTGTTTGATGATGGCTTTGAGGTCGCACTTATCCCGCACACCAAACAGGTGACAACATTAGGACATAAACGGGTCGGCGCGCGCGTGAATATCGAGGTAGATCTGTTAGGGCGTTATATCGAACGATTGTTGACCTATCCATCCACCGAGGGGACATCAATCAATCTGGACTTCTTAGCAAAACACGGGTATATTTGAAATCAAAATTACAACTATTGGGTGAATTAGAAAAATAAGTAGACATTTACCAATAACTCCGACCTTCGCGAGGTTTCCAAAGTCCCCCTGAACCCCTCTGATAAGAGGGGAAAGACAAGGGAGAAGATCCCCTCTTATCTTCTCCCCTTGTCAGGGAAGTTGGGGGATTTAGGGGGTTGGCTGTGCATTGGGAGTGTCTAAGTAATTCTAAAATCTACCAGAAACAAAGGCACCGTCTATGAAGTTTAACACAATCCCGGAAGCGATTGAAGCGATTCGAAATGGGGAGATGATTATCGTCTCCGATGATCCAGATCGGGAAAACGAGGGCGATTTAATCATGGCAGCGGAGAAAGCCACGCCGGAGGCGATTAATTTTATGGCAAAATACGGGCGTGGCATGATTTGCCTCCCTGCAACAGCAGAACGTCTGTCAGAACTAAATCTCCCACTGATGGTCTCGGAAAATACCGCCCAACTGCATACGGCATTCACAGTAACAATCGATGCCAAAGATGTGACCACCGGAATCTCCGCCTACGAACGAGCCCATACGATTCAGAAGTTTGTCCATCCAGAAACGAAAGCGGAGGATTTAGTCCGCCCAGGTCATATCTTCCCATTGCAGGCAGAGGAGGGCGGCGTCTTACGGCGTGCTGGTCATACAGAGGCAACGGTTGATTTGGCACATCTGGCGGGACTCTATCCGGCGGGGGTCCTCTGCGAGATCTTGAACGAGGATGGCACGATGGCACGACTGCCACAGCTCTTTGAGTTCGCTCAAAAGTATGGGCTAAAGTTCATCACCATCGCGGACCTGATCGCTTACCGACGACAAACGGAAACGCTCATTAGGCGGGTTGCGGAAGCTGATCTCCAGACCAAACACGGATATTTCAGACTCCATTCCTACCAAAGCAGCGATGATCAGAAAACCCACATTGCATTGATTAAAGGGGACATTTCGGACGGTGAGCCGGTATTGGTACGGATGCATTCGCAATGTTTCACCGGAGATGTGTTCGGTTCGCTTCGATGTGACTGTGGTGAACAGCTGGAGAAGGCAATGATGCTCATCCAAAAAGAGGAGCGGGGTGTACTGGTATACATGCGTCAGGAGGGGCGGGGTATGGGGCTTGGAAACAAGATTCGCGCCTACCGGTTGCAGGATAGCGAGGGGCTCGACACCGTTGAAGCGAATGAGCGGCTTGGTTTCCCCCCAGATTTGCGAGATTACGGCGTAGGTGCGCAAATTTTGACGGACCTCGGTGTGGAGAAGATGCGTCTGCTGACAAATAATCCCCGCAAGATCAGCGGTTTGGAGGGACATAATCTTGAAATTGTCGAGCGGATTCCGCTGCAAACCAGACCCCACGAATTTAATCGTCACTATCTGGAGACGAAGCGAACGAAGTTAGGGCATCTGTTGCTAGACACTATCAACGATGAGAAGGAGGAGACAGTGCACGGTTATGATGGACTGATGGTTCAGGGCTAAGAGGCCGGCACTGAAGGATAATGGCAAACGTCTATGAAGGCGACCTAATCGGCACTGGTCTGAAAGTTGGAATCGTAGTCAGTCGATTTAATAGCTTTATTACCACCAAATTGTTGGACGGGGCACTTGACGCGCTCAAACGCCACGGTGTAGATCAAGACGAGGTGGACATCTGCTGGACGCCCGGTTCATTTGAGATCCCCACTACCGCAAAACGCCTCGCCGAAAAAGGGCGATATGATGCGATTGTCTGTATTGGTGCGGTCATTCGTGGCGCGACCCCGCACTTTGACTTTGTCGCCAACGAAAGCGCGAAGGGGATCGCGCAGGTCTCTCTGAATACAGGGATCCCCGTGATTTATGGCGTTATCACCACTGATACCATTGAGCAAGCAATCGAACGCGCTGGCACCAAGGCCGGGAATAAAGGGGCAGAGGCCGCCGTCACGGCGATTGAGATGGCGAACCTGTATCGGCAGATTGACGAATAGACAAACTGATATAAACGGATGGGCATGTTAAGGTTATGGCGGTCTTAGAAGAAATCAAAATCGGTAATGGACGGATTATCAAGGGAGATTGTCTTTCCGTCATGGATAATTTTCCCGACAACCATTTTATACTTGGATTCACTTCGCCACCTTACCTGAACGCAATCAATTACGACGCGCATATTGAAAAACTACATGGCACCAAAGCGCGGTGGGAACGAGAAGAAATATCCTACGAGGAATATCGGCTTTTCTTAGTCGATCGGTTCAAGGCGTTGCTGAGAATCACTCAGCCGGGGGGATACAATGTGGTGAATATCGCCCCGGTCTTATGGAACGGCACACGGACCGCGCTTCCATTTCATTTTGTCAACTGGCTTGAAGAAGTTGGCTGGAAATTCAAGGAAGATATTATCTGGGAAAAGCCGATTGCGAGGGATAGGCGGTCGGGGGTTTTGTTACAGCATCCCTATCCCGGATATTACTACCCCAGTTTGGTTGCCGAATATATTTTTGTTTTCCAGAAACCTGCCGATAAGAAAAGTCAGAACAACATTTATTGGAATAGAAGTGAGGAAGAGAAAACAGATAACAGAATTGACCTGAAAGACTACCAAGGCGAGAAGAGTAAAAACGTCTGGAAAATCCGTCCATTAGCCCCGCAAGAGAATCTGCATCCGTGTCCATTCCCGTTAGAACTTGCAGAACGAGTCATCCAATTTTACTCTTACAGGAGAGATTCGGTGATTGACATTTTTGCTGGAAGTGGGCAGACAAATTGTGCTGCAGAGAAACTAGGCAGAGTGCATGTCGGAATTGAGACGCAGAAAAAATATATAGATTATGCGGTTGAACAACTTTGTCCAATTGTTGATCAGGGGCAGTTGTTTTAGCCTTGTTAGAGGTGTAATGAGAACCCGATGGATATTTTCGCTAGGATCACTGGGGTAAAATATACCCCGCTTCTATGCAGCAAACTTCAGTCTTGGAACTATAGAGAGTTTGACGCAGCACTTTCAAAAAAGGGAACTTTCATTATAGAGATTGATCCAACCAAGCAAATCGCTCTCAGTTGGTGGGTTACACCAAAAAGGACGCGGTCTTACCCGTATTCAAGAGTCTATGATACACTGAGTTTTTCTGGTAAGAAAGCAACTATAATCCCGATTTTGAAGGATGAAGGTCAACGGGGCGATCGAGACTTTCTCCAATGGGATACAATCTCTTTAATGAGTTTGTTGGGCGTTTACGTGATAATTAGCTACTATGTTGATGCTTCAAAAAGCACAAGATACACGCATAAAATCACGGGCCAAAAGTTTAATTCAGAGCACATCATGAGCGAAATTGATCGGTTGATGTCTTATCAATCCGATGCTCTGCACTGGAACATAACGCAAGTCGAAGGTATCGGCGAAATGGGTTCGCAGGCATTGAATGCCTATTCGGCTATCTCCGAAAAACTAAACGTGGAAATGCACTCTTGGGCGTCTGCAGAACGTCGAATCAATATACTTCGTGAAGGTCAGGCAGAATTTAAGGCACTATCAAGGGATTTAGCAAGGCAGGCACAGGCAAGAGAAAGTATCACCACGCAGCCCAAAGAGCACGTAGCAGGAATTAAAGGGAAGCTAACCATCAAAAATTATCTTGGCGGCAATTATTATTTGACCTGTGATGAGGTTGAGATCCATGGAGATGAAATCCATCTCATTGAAGCGAAGCATACGAAGACGGATGAGCTGCCCTCCCTCGGTGACATAAAAGATGGTTTAGTGAAAATGATACTATTTACGAACTTGGAAAACCTGAAAGTTGGTGAGAGAGATTACAATCCTGTGCCGATTTTGAAGTTGACAACGGGTGCAGGTTTTAGCCTTAGCTCGCTTAGCTCTTCACAGACAAATCGCCTTACAAATCTGAAGCGGGAAGCCGAAACCAATGGATTTCAGATTATGATTAATGATGAATTGTTCGCGTAACAGGATATGATATGAAAGCAACTGTGCTGCATGGAGATTGTGACTCACTGTTAGACCAACAGAACCCCGCTTTTGGGCATATTGATCTCACCTTTCTCGATCCGCCATTCAATCAAGATAAAGGTTACAACGAGTGGGATGATAACTTGCCTGAAGCGGAATATTGGAAGTGGATGGGCGATGTGTGCACAAAGATTTATCGCCAAACTGCTTCGGGTGGCGCGATCTATTTTATGCAACGCGAAAAGAAGACTGAGTCTGTACTACGGTGTCTGCGCGAATCTGGATGGCTGTTTCAAAACCTGATTATTTGGAAAAAGAAAACGTCCGCTGTCCCCGGAATGAACCGTTTTGGTAAACACTACCAGATCATTGCCTTTGCAACAAAGGGGGAGCGTCCAAGGATCTTTCACCGCCTGCGAATCAACCCGCCACTCCCTGCGGGCTACAAATATGAACGAGAAAATGGCATGTTCGTCACCGATGTGTGGGACGATATTCGTGAGTTGACATCGGGCTATTTTGCTGGAGATGAAGCCTTGCGGGATGCGGAGGGGAATCGCTTGCACAAGCAACAGGCACCGATTCAACTGCTCCTTCGGATAATCCTCTCTTCGACGAAACCCGGCGATGTGGTGTTGGATCCCTTTGCAGGTTCTGGGACGACGTTAGTCGTTGCGGAGCAACTGGGACGAAAATCGATCGGCATTGAACTCGATAAGGTCAACGTTGACATTATCCGGGGAAGGCTTGCTGAGAAACGAAAAGCAGATGATATTTTGGGTTTATACAAGGACTATGAATGCACACCGAACTTGGAAGCTATTTGGGGACAGGCTAAATCGAGAGTCGCAGCGACTTCCAAACAGATAGAACTTTTTGAGTCCAATCAAAGGTGGCGTTTGAGCAGATGAACGTCTCGAACCTATTCTCACAGATTGAAATTTTCACCGTGCAACACCATTTCAACGGACCCTTCTTAATTTTTCAAACGAATCTTTTATCAACATGAGTCTTCAATGATTGCAATCATCGACTACGGCGCGGGAAACCTGACGAGCGTTGAGCGCGCTGTAAAATACTTAGGCTACGACGGAAAAATTACTGCGGATGCCCAGACCATTTTGGGTGCAGAAAAGATTATCTTTCCCGGCGTGGGTGCGGCACGGGCAACAATGGATAACCTGAACGCGGCTGGGCTTGCGGAGGTTTTGTGGACGGTTTACGAGTCGGGTAAGCCGATGTTGGGAATCTGTATCGGTATCCAGATCCTGTTTGAGCACAGCGAAGAGGAGGACACCGATTGCCTCGGTATCCTATCCGGCGTTGTCAAAAAGTATGGAGCAACACAGACCCTAAAGGTGCCACAGATCGGCTGGAACGAGGTGTATCAGACCCAGGCGCATGCAATTTTTCAAGATGTTCCCAATCCTGCACATTTCTATTTTGTCAACTCGTACTACCCGATTCCACAGGACGATTCATACATCGTCGGTAAGACCACCTACGGCGTTGAGTTTTCGAGTGTCGTTGCTCATCAGAACCTGATCGCTATGCAGTTCCATTTGGAGAAAAGCGGTCGAATTGGACTCAAGATGCTTGATAATTTCTTGCGAGATGGACAGTGAGATTCCTTGTGGTTCAAATCTCTGAATCCTCAATGCTTCCTCGGAAGCAACTTTTGAAACCGTGCGTTCATGCTAACTTTCTTCCTGATATTCGTCGTCCTACTGATTAACCTGTTTGTTTACGGCTTGCATAGCCCGCAGAACTATGGTGTTGTCTCGCATCTGTACTATGGGATCATGATCCTCGCAGGGATATACGACAATCGTCGCGGACAGTATCTGTTGCTGGCGTGCACAGTATTAGCCAATTGGATACACGCAGGGCTCTACTATGAGCAGATCCATTTTGGTGTGGTTGCGATCTTATATCCTATCATTGCGTATTTCATCGTCCGCACGATCCAGCTTTTCAAAGCGCAACGCACCACCATGGAAGCGCAGCTTCGGCAAATTGATCAAGTCAACACTGATCTTGAAAAACGGGTGCGCGATCTGTCTACCCTTTTTGATATTGGTGATACAGCAAACACCGCTCTAGAATTAGATGAACTGTTCCAGAAAATTATCAGAGCCCTTGCTGACCGGATGGGAGTATACCGGGGTGCACTAAGGATCTGGGAGGATGGCGAGCCAGTCAAAAAGGTTGAAGCGGTTTTCGGATTGACGCAGGCGGAGCTTCGGCGCGGAACGGATAGTCAAATTGATCTCATCCAACAGCAGGTGCTCCAGTCCGGGCAGCCGATTGGTGTGCCACATAGTCGTACACCCCTTCAACAGATGGAATTTCTAGATGCGAAATCGGTGCAGTCCAAAGATCCAATCGCTTTCTGGTGTGTTCCCGTGGTGGTGGACGAGAAGGTAATCGGTACACTAACGATTGATAAGGCATCGGACGAGTTTTCTATTGACGATGATATTCGTGTTCTGACAATTATCGCTGCGATCGTGGCGCAGCGCGTCAAGATTCAGCAGGTTATTGACTCCCTTGTGCAATCCGAACGCCTCGCAACGCTGGGCAAACTTGCGACAACGGTGGCACACGAGGTGAGAAACCCACTTGGCGGGATTCGTGGCGCAGCGCAGTTGCTTCAACTTGAAGGCGAGGCGAATTCTGGAATCCAAGAATACATCGAGGTGATTATCAAAGAGGTAGATCGGTTGAACCGTGTGGTGGAGCAGCTGCTTGTGTCTGGCAACCCACGTACCGCTGGTGTTAAGCCTAATGACATTAGTGACTTAATCGAGAATAGCCTCTCAATCTGTCAGCCGGAGTTAGATCAGGACAATATCCGTGTTGAAAAGCGTTTTGCTGACGATTGTCCGTCGGTTGCCGTGAACGATGATGGAATGACGCAGGTGTTGCTGAACCTATTTCGTAACGCAATTGAATCGATGGAAGCCGGTGGGGTCTTGACGGTTCAAACCGTTTATAATTCTGCAACTCAGGTCGTTCAAATTTATATCAAGGATACCGGACGTGGTATACCGCCGGAGGTTGCTTCCCGCCTGTTTGATCCGTTCTACACAACGAAACAGAAAGGCACAGGACTGGGCCTAGCGATTAGCCAGCAAATCGTTGAGGAACACGGCGGTACTATCGAAGTTGATACAACAGAGTCTCAAGGGGCAACGTTTATTGTCACGTTGCCGGTTTGAAGTGGTCCCAAATTCATCTGCGGCAGGAAGCATGAATCTATCCGATTTCATAAATCTAACACCGGTAGACTCATGTAATCCTACCCAATTCATGTTCTAAAATTCCCATGGCACACGCAATTCTCATCGCTGACGACGACGATAGTATCCGCTTTGTTTTGGAGAAAGCCCTTCAGAAGGAGGGGTATCGGACATTTTCCGCACGAAACGGGAAAGAAACGGTCAATCTCCTCCGCTCAGAAGCGATTGACACAATATTTCTCGATATCTTTATGCCTGATGTCAACGGGTTAGATCTGATCGAAGAACTTCAGAAGATCAACAAAACCGCATCGATTATTATCATCACTGCCCATGGCACCACGCAAACTGCCATTGAAGCAGCAAAACGTCACGCTTATGACTATGTGACCAAGCCGTTTGATCTCAAAGAGATTTCATCTTTGCTATCTCGTGCGGTATACGCTGCGGATCAAGCGAAAGCAGCGATGGCAGAAGATTTGTCCTCGCAGGATAGTGTTACGCCACAAAATGGGGATAACGTAGGCACTCAGATTGTCGGGGAGAGCGATGCGATGCATGCCGTTTACCTGACCATCGGACGGGCAGCAATCAGTGACGAAACCGTTCTGATTATGGGGAAAAGCGGAACCGGTAAAGAGTCGATTGCCAAGGCAATACACCAAAATAGTAAGAGGGCAGATAAAGCGTTTGTGGTGGTGGATTGTAGTGCGATCCCATCGGACCTAATTGAAAGTGCGCTCTTTGGGCACGTTAAGGGAGCGTACACTGGTGCCGATACGGCGCGTCAAGGGAAATTCGAGCAGGCAGACGGGGGAACAATTTTTCTGGACGAAGTTGGTGAATTACCGATAGAAGTGCAGATGAAGCTGCTGCGTGTGCTCCAAGAACGGGAAGTTGAACCGATCGGATCGAATGAGATTCGCCAAGTTGATGTAAGGGTGGTTGCCGCTACAAATCGACGCCTTGATTTGGCTATCCAAGAGGGGGCGTTTCGGGAAGATCTGTTCTATCGGCTCAATGTAGTGCCAATCTTTTTGCCGCCATTGCGAGATCGGAAAGAGGATATACCTGATCTGGTGGACTTCTTCATGTCCCGTTTTGCTCAAGATTACGGTCAGCCCAAAGGGACAATTTCGTCCGAAGCGTTCAAGCTGTTGACGGCTTATGATTGGCCTGGAAATGTCCGTGAACTTGAAAACGCTCTGAAGCGCGCGCTTGTAATGTGCGCCGGTCAGGTGCTGCTTCCAGAACATTTCCCGGAACTTTCTGGAACCCCAACCAGCTCTCCTACTAAGGCACCGTGCGCGTTCGAGAGTCGTCTTGCCGCATTAATGTCGGAGCGTGTGGCTGAATTTATCGAATCGGGAGCCGCCGCCGGGGAGCTTCACGCAGAGGTTCGTGTTGCCGTTGAAAAACCGCTGTTTGAGTTTATTCTGCAGCGCACGGGTTGGAACCGAAGGAAAGCTGCGGAGATCCTTGGAATTAATCGGAATACACTCCATTCTAAGATGGAAGAGTATGGAATTCGAAGGCGTTAGGTGACGCAGGTCTATGGATATTGGAAAAGTTATCGGAACCATTGTCGCAACACGAAAAGATCCGAGCTTGGTTGGATGCCGTCTTCTAGTCGTACAACCCCTTGACGCGGAGGGGAGATCCGTCGGTGCACCGCTCACCGCCGTTGATACACAAGGCGCGGCCGGGTACGGCGAGTTGGTCTATATAGTCACCGGCGGAGATGCCGCATTTGTATCAGCAGAACGTGCGATGCCTGTCGACGTTGCTGTGGTTGGAATTGTTGATTCAATCACTGTAACCGAAGAAGCGGAGGCGTAATGTACATCGCAAAAGTCATTGGTAAAGTGGTTTCGGTTATTAAGCATCCCGCGTATAACAACCGTACGCTTTTGTTGGTCCAACCGCTGAGCTTGAAATCGGAGTTGGTCCGCACACCAACTATTGCTGTTGACTACGTGGGAGCAGGTGAGAAAGACATTGTGCTTGTTGGGGCAGGTCCGGGCGTTGCCCAAGAAGTTTTTAACATCGAATCAGCTCCCATAAGAGAGCTGATTATGGGAATCATTGATCGGTTTGATGTGTCGAGTGAAACCTGAGGGGCGGATCGGTAAAACGTGAAACGTTAAGCGTCATGTATCGTAGTTAATGTGTGACATAATCGTGGATCTGCCTATCTACTCACTTGCCGAAAGGATACGACACCTTGTTTATTCCATTGCCGAGCACCCCAGCGACGCAGCAACCTTTCAAGCCACGTGCGGTACAGTTTTTAATCGTTACAAATATCTTGGCTTTTGCATATCAGCTTTACGTACTCTATCAAGGGGTGTTGTTAGCAGAAGTCTCCGGGGCAATCCCGAGCCAGATTGTCCATCGCTATTCGTTCCTGCCCCCGCTTCCAAACCTTTTAGACAAGACACTCTTTACCTCCCTATTCCTACATGATGTGCATATCTTACAGGGGGGTTTCATCCACATCGTTGGTAACATGTTGTATCTCTCGGCTTTCGGCCCAACCCTTGAAAGTATGATTGGGAGCCTAAAATTTCTCCTATTCTACCTATTATGTGGCGTGTTGGCGACGCTCTGCTACGCAATGATTTACTATAATTCTAATTTGCCCCTGATTGGCGCGAGCGGTGCAATCGCCGGCGTAATGGGCGCACACTTTATCGCCTGCCCCAAGGCGCGTGTCCGATGCCTGCTCTTTATCTATATTATCTCTGTGCCTGCAATCGTTTTGCTGCTACCTTGGATCGCCATCCAGCTAGTTAATGTCTATTTTTCATTTCAAGATGCGTCTATTGCTTGGGCGGCGCATGTTGGTGGGTTTAGTGTGGGAATGCTGCTTATCGGAAAATTTCAACGGACGTGGTTTCGCCCTAAACAAGAGGTGTATAGAATTCGTCCTTATTTACGATAAGGTAGTTTGTTTGAAAAATCATCGCGACATATAGTGGCAGCGCAAGATGCCCTACCTACGATTAGGGGATAAAGCCAGGGGTGCCGTGCTGTAAAAAAAGATTGCGAGGTAAATGGATGAACGCCCTAAAATACTTTAGAATTTCCCTCTTGTTATCTGCTTGTATCAGCTTATCCGGCTGTGTTTGGTCTTCCCTGTTATCGAATTCATGGAGTGAGAACTTCGCGCTGGCGAGCTATGGGTCAACAGCAAACCATCCAGCACTCAATGATGGGAGATTAGATACGGCTGCAGCGGTTGCGGCGAAAAATGAACGGATCTTTACGTTGAAGTTCCCGGAGGTTAAACCGGTCCGGAAGATTATTATCCATAACGGTAACCTCTTTTGGTTTCATGTGGACTATTGGGATCTGGACGATTTCGAGTGGAAAACAGTCCACTCTGTACGTCAGTTGCGGGATATCGGCGAAAGTCGCGCATCGTCGGAAATTGTCATTGATCGGTTAAATTGTCGCACAAATACCATCCGTATCAACGTTTCTCGTACGGTCGACGATCACGTTATTACAAAGGTGCTCTTAGCCCCCGGAGACAAGGTTGTCGATCGAAGGACTACACTTGGGGGGGCGTATTATCCACATTTCCGTGTGATCCAGCCGGCGCTGGCACACGTCCGCGAGATCGAGGTGTATCACCTAGCATCGAAGTAGCACTAAATCTTAATTCTAACCTATCGGCCCTCTGAAATTAAAGAGAAGACAAGGAAAGGCACGAGTGAATTACCGTTTCACCGCAACGGAAACCCCATCCCGGAGCGGAATGATTGTTGTAAACACATCGGGGGAACTGTAAAGCAGCCGCGTCAACTCTTTGACCCCAACTGTGGTCTGGTGCATCCATTGCTCCTGTTCATCAAGTCCTTGCACGTCTGCCTCGGTATCGTGCGTGACGACACGTCCCTGCCACAGTATGTTGTCCGTAATAAACAGCCCACCGCTCCTAAGCCGTGGAATCGCCTTACCAAATGCTTCAGGGTAGCCATCCTTGTCGATGTCGTTGTAGATGATGTCAAAGTCCCCTTCGGTTTCATCAATGAGTTCGAGCGCGTTCCCAACGCGATAGTCGATACGATCCGCAACGCCGCCGCGCGCAAGATAATCCGCTGCACGGTCGGCATTCTCCTGTGAACCGTCGGTACAAATGATACCCGCTTCCGGTTGTCGCAATGCCTTCGCCATCCAATACGCCGAATAGCCGAAGCCTGAACCCATCTCGAAGATCCGTGTCGGATTCGTCAGCAGCACCAATTGATGTAGCACACGACCAACGAGGGGACCCACAATCGGGAAACGGCGTTCCTGTGCGTATGTCTCCATCTCCGCCAACACCTCATCGCGTGCGGGAATAATGTCGAGTAGGTATTCGTTAATTGAGGGATGAAGCACCTTCAAACGTTCCATAAACCACTCCTATTCTATATGTGAAAAAAAATAATGCGTAACGAGTAATGCGTAAAATTTTTCATTAGATATGACGTATTACTCGTTATCTAGTTTATACGCTCGATTTAAGCCACTAACAACTTATTCCCTATCTTTTTGTCTAATAACAAATTGAGGAATTCTAGTTGTTCTTCACAAACAATGGGCAAAATAGTGTGAACTATTCCAAAGACATCTGAAACTCCATCTGTTTGCCATCGCGCAGAACAACCACAGGCAACGCCTTTGCTTCCGGGCGTTCCTGAAGGATATAGCCGATGATGCCACTTTCTGTCAGTCGTTGTGTCTGATCGCCAAAAGCAACAATAACATCGCCCCTTCGAATCCCTGCTTTGGCGGCATTGGTCTGTTCTCCGCGCCGCCCGCCGCGATTGACCCTACCAACTTTTAATCCCATTTTCGATTCACCGATGCCTGTGTGTTGCCGTTCGACTTCCGACAAATCCCCTAGCACCATACCGCCAAGGGCGACAAGGCGTAACTCCTGTGTCGTTGTCCGCCAAGAGATGTCGCTGCCTTTTCGCCATCCGTCGTTGAGCGTAACCGTTAAGTCTATCTCCTGTCCATGCCTGTTAATTTTCGCGGGCAATGAACCGGTGGCAGGTGCGCGGTGGAGAATCCACTGTATGTCTGCAATGGAGAGAATTGGCTGATTATTGAGGGTCAGGAGTTCATCGGCACGATGCAAACCGTCCTTCTCCGCCGACGAGCCGGGGGCGATGTCCCGAATCTTTGCCGGATGGTTAGGCGAAAATGTCAATCCCAAAACCTTTGGTAGTGGAAATGGATACAGCACTTCATCGGGAACTGACTCCCGTTCGTGCCAGTAGACTTCTCGTTGCGCTTGCCCAACCTGATGGCAGTGGATACACTGAGCATTGATTCGGGAGTCGAAATTTAACTGAGCCGTATATCGTAGCAATATCGGATAGGCTTCCGGTACTTTTTTCTCCGGTTCCGGTCCCGTTTTGCCTGCCAGCAGTTCCTTGTTTCCGGGATAGCCTTTGTGGAGTGCGAGAGCACCCTCAAGAGCTTTCCTGAACCCTTCGATGGAGATGTCTTTCGCCGCATTTTCAAAGTTTGATCGTGTGCCGAATCGTCCGTAGATGGTCTTATCGGCATGTAAGGAAGAAGGCGGCGAATGTTAGGTCATAATCGAATTGGAAGAGCGATAAATCCATTCCGTTACCCTGAACGATTCGGACACGGACAAACTGTTCCATCAGTTCGCTAATTCTTTGGTCGTGACGAACAACCTGTTCGTCGAAGCCTTTGCAGCTCACTCACGGCACTCAGCGGAATATAACGAGTAACGGTTTACCTGTCTTTTTGGCTTCTGCGAAGCCTTGGTCCAAATTATTATAAATCCAGAATCCCGTGGATTTGACCGCTTCTTGGTCTTCTGCAACTTCCCGGTCACCGTGTCCAAAACAGAGTCCCCCCATTAAGAAAAGAAAAGTAATGATTAGAACCGATGTGGAACGTTTCAAAGATTTTAACTCCTTTTTGAAGTTACGGCATACGGAATATGCTTACTACTAGAATGCCGTTAACTTTTGATTGGACAGCGTGCCTTTCCTTAGCTTTTAGGCAACTCAGATTGAAGAATGTTCGGAGTTTTTTAGATTGTTTTTTTGGATAGAGTTTGGCAAGAGAACGTAATTTCATTTTGACTTTTGGTGCTTCAATATCGTAAACTTCTGTAATCTGATTGTGGATGCAAAATTTATTAAATAAATTGCCGGCGGTTTATGTGACTGGGCAGAAGCAGGTTTATCATTGTGGTAATTGCATCCATTTGGAAGACCTAGCCAAGGTGTATAAGATTCCATTGGAGTTTGCCAAATGGATGGACTGCCCCCCGTGCGGTGATTGTGAACCTGATAAAAATGTCCAGTAACCGAGCTTATCTGACCTCCTTCCAGAAAGGAGGAGATATAAATGGATTTTTCAGCATGGTCGCCGTCACATCTGATTGTGGCAGCACTGGCATTGGCAACGATAATAGGACAAGCCCTCGCCGTGTTAGCACGACTGAAAGCGAACACGGAACAACTGCAAAAGCAAGGCGAGACATTCGTTAATGCGATGGAACGGCTAGAAGATCGGATCGACAAGCGTTTCGAGGAAGTGAATCAACGGTTTACTGAAGTGAATCATCGGTTTACTGAAGTGAATCAACGACTTACGGATATGCAAGCGGAAATCCGTGACGTTAGAGGTGAAATGCGCCAGTTAAACCAGCACCACATCGACCACCTGTCCCACCATGAATCGTGAAGTGATAAATGCCACAAGGCAGAGACACCTCCCCACGCCTCCCATGTGGCAAAACTTCAAGAGATGGGGATTTAAGAAGATGTAAGACGTGAAAGGAGACTATAAAAATGGTTCAACATTCCAAACCGACTGAGGATCTTAACAAAGCGGTGGAGGACATTGAGACAGCCTATAAACAATATACGGCTTCAGTTAATAGAGCGTTGACAATAGCAGAATGTTCATTCAAAAGTAAAAACAGCTGTTTGAATGAAATACTGGAACATAAAGAAATGATCATTACGATGTGTCGTGACCGAAAATAGAAATATCCGATAATAATCATTATCGGACGTTCCAGGGGACTTTTCGGTAAAAAACGAAAAAACGGATCCAGTGTTCATGCGGATTCTAACAGTCTCAATAAGCAAAAAACATGTCCGATAACCCAAAGACAAAGGATAATGCGTAAAAAAAAGAGCATAACAAGGGCACAATGGCGAATTGTTAAAAGAACACGCGCTGACGGAACAGAAAGTTTTGGTATCGAAAGAAAAGGGGAACGTGGCAACTGGGTGGCACTTCAAACGGTTTCAGACAACCATCATAAAGGATCTGAAAATGGTACATGGTCAGTCCAATCTTTGGGCAAAATCCTATGTCAACAATGGATATTTAACGCTTCCAGCTCTCATTACACCGGAAGAATGCAACGACTTGAAGGCAGAAATGCTGAAGATTTTTCGAGGGGATTATCCGTGTGAGGCGATCCCGCCGATGCCGGAAACAGCAAGCGAGACAGAAGTATTAGATAGAATTATGTGCGTCGGCGAACCGCATGTCTTTAGCCCTTTGGTTCGGCGTTACATTGAACATCCAAAAATCTGTGAAGTACTCCGAAAAATTGTTGGGGCACACATCCCATTTTGGGACAGTGGGGTGAAGTGCATGCAGTCAATGATGTTGAGCAAAGTCCCTGGGCATACCGGTAACCCTTGGCACCAAGACGAACATCCGATTCCGACACGGGATAGGTCGTTGATCGGCGTGTGGATTACATTAGATGATGCCACAATTGAGAACGGCTGCCTTTGGGTTCTGCCGGATAGCCATCGTTCCGGTATAATTTACGATCGTGTGCCGCACAATAAACGCGATGAATTCGACAGCTGCCAAGAAGCTGTCGGTTTTGATGACACCGACGAGATTCCGATCGAGATGTCAGCTGGCAGTGTCCTCTTTTTCAACGGTTACCTCTTACACCGCTCCAAAAAGAACCGAAGTGATACGTTTCGGCGTATCCTTGTGAGTCACTACTGCTCAACAGCATCGTGGTTGGGCTGGAAAGGGCAGCGAAATTACCGCGGTATCGTCACCATCGCTGGTGAAGATCCATACATCAACGAAGGGCATGTCACACCGAACGTCTGGGCACGGTGGGATTGACCTACTCTGTTGTCAGATGGCAGGGTAAGATACCCCACCTACGCTGAATGGATGCGGTCAACAGGGAGCGGGGCAAGATGCCCCGCCTACGATGGGAAAATCAAGATAGGAGTGATACATCGGTACAATGACGCGCTCCCAGATTCGGGAGATTTTTTCCTAACTTTTCTGTAAATGGTGGGTGTTTACTCTACAGTTGTTTGCTTCAAGATTCCCCAACGTGTTGCCCATGTATGTGTGTTTGGCGAAATGGATAACCCGGCGGGGACCCAAGCAGGGGAAAATTCTTGCCCTGGATCTTGTGTCAATTGTTGGATTCCCCCATCCGCTACACGGAGTAGATGGATGTCTTTGTTATTGCCCTGAGTTGACACATAGGCGATCCATTGTCCATTGGGCGATTCGGCAGGTTGCTCGCAGGCTTGTGCGGCGTTTGCTAACTTCCGGACATTTCCCCCGTTGACATCTATGGCAAACAGGGTAGGCATCTCTACATTGTCGAGCATATCGCTAGAAAAGTAGATCTCTTTGCCGTTAGCCGCCCAAGTAGGGCTTGTCGCGGATACCTGTGTGAGAGGGCGCTGTTTCTTGCCATCTGCGTTGATCAGATGGATGGCGCCGATGCCATCTAGTGTGGTGCGAAACGCGATCCATTCCCTATCCGGCGACCACGCCGGTGTTGAATTGTGTCCGCCCTTGTTTGTGAGTTGTTGCGCCTTCTTGCCGTTTGGGTTCATTATATAGATGTCAGTATCCGCTGCATGCTCCCTGTGTTGGTTGGAGGCAAACGCAATCCAACGTCCATCAGGCGACCAAGCCGGATCGTTGTCGGTTGCCTGATTGTTTGTCAACCGCCGGGACTCCTTGCTATTCATATCCATTACGTAAATTTCGGGATTTCCATCTCTATGTGAAACATAAGCGAAAGCACTGCCATCAGGGGCCCATGTCGGAGAAGAGTCAGCTGCCAGATAGTTGGTCAAGTTGACGGGATTCTTACGATTTATATCCATGATGTAGATATCGAGATTTCCTGTCAAATCGGCGGCGAAGGAGATCGTCTTATTGCCCCAAGCGTTTATCGTCAACAGACTGCTTCCTAACAGCAACACCTTCCAAACTAATTTTCGATTCATGAATTAGATCTTTCCTATCTTCTTGCACCTTTTGGTCAATCAAGACGTACTGCTATTTTGTTAAAACGTGACCGAAACGCCCAATGTCGGTAGAATCGGCAGCATCGGCTCTTCATCAATCTCACACCCGAGCAGTGCACCCGTCTCCTCGTCTCGCGTCTCACTGAATGCATACTGGTCGACGTTAGTACGATTGTATAGGTTCAAGATTTGGAAATACCATGTAAGTTCCCACCGGCTATATGGATTCCGTTTCGTAAACCGAAAATCGAGGCTGTGGTAAGGTGGTAGCCGCTCGGAATGCGTCGCCCCAAACTGTCGATCACACGCGATGCCACCGCCCGGCTGCGAAACCAGCGTATGTGTCAACGGTGTTCTCGGTTCGCCGGTGTGGAAACGCCAAGTAAGGTAGAGATGCCAGCCCCGTGAAAGTTGATGACTGCTACTGAGGGCGACAGAATGCCGCCGGTCGGACTGCCGAAAAAAGGTCTCGCCGCCTGCACTTTCTTTCGCAACCGTGTACGCGTAACCCACTCCCCACGTTAACCGATTTGAGACCGCATGCGTCACGAAAACATCCACCCCTTTTGCCTCCCCGTATTCCGGGGGTACGAAAATTTGGGTCTGTCGTCCGAACTCCCTGAGCCGCCCTGAAAGATTATCCAATGTTTTGTAATACGCCTCCAAACGGAACAAGAAATTAGCGTTTGGCTGGTATTCACCGCCGAGGATGTAATGAACCGCCTGTTCGGCACGCCCGACGTTCTGAACGTTATCCGCAACAGGAATATTCATCGTAGTGATGGGTTGGTGATAGATTCCCCACGCCCCACGCAACACCAGTTTCTCTGTTGGGCGCACCGCAAGTGCAATCCGAGGTCCGGCTTCATAGCTTTGGATACCGGCGGCGCGATAGTCCTGAAACACGTACCGGCCTCCCACGTTGAGCGCGAGCTTCGGATGTAGCTGCCACTCGTCTTGAAGAAACGCCTTGATTTCACTGCCGCTGTCTTCAAAGTCTGCGAGGACTCGTGCGTACTGATCTATTCCGGGCTGCCGCTCTCGGACATCGTAATCGTATTGCGCTGCCATCAAACGCCATTCTATGCCGCTGCGAAACAGATGTTTATCCAGAAAACCGGCTGTGAATTCCGTTTTGGTGCCGAAAAAACGGAACGAACGGACATCAAAATTCGCCGCTCCGGTCTGACGATCATGCGCTGTGGTCCCTCCAAAAATAAACACATCAGACCAGTTCGCCATGCCGAAGTGATGCCGCCATCGCGTCCAAACGGTTAGATTATCGTAGCGCGAATCTAAGTTATTATCGGGGTCCCCTTGCCGAATCCGATTCTTATCCCATCCATAAAGTCCGTTGAGCGTGAGTGTATCCTTCTGTGTCGGTGCGTAAGTCAGTTTGCCATAGGCATCTGCGTATTGTGGCTTGTAGTCCTCATCGAAATCAATCATTGCAAGGATCAGGTCCACGTAACCTCGGCGTGCTGACAAGCGCCATGACCCTTTTTCTGATAAGGGACCCTCCACCATTGCAGTTGTATTGATAAGGTCAAGCCCGAAATTAGCAGAAACTTTCTCAACGTCCCCCTCTTTTGTTGTGATGTCAAACACCCCCGACATTTTATCCCCGTACTCCGCTGGGAAGCCACCCATCAACAATTCGACGCGCTGAATTAAATCAAGTCCAACCAGTGAAACGGCACCGCCAAAGTCTTGTAGGTGGTACGGATCGAAGAGTTCCATCCCGTCCAATCGCACCAAAACGTCGTCCTTTTCGCCGCCGCGCACACTGAATCGTGCGCTGTAATCGCTGGCAACGACCCCCGGAAAAATATGTGCAGCCCGCATCACATCGTTATCAACCAACGGAAACTGCTCAATACGTTGCTTTGAGAGTGATACCTTTGAAGGTGTCCCATCATCAATAGCGAACCGGCCGGGTGTCACCACAATTTCGTCGAGTTCAACAGGTTCTGTGTCATCTTGTGCTGAAACGTCAAGGCAACTTGTAATTCCAAAAAATAGAAGATGTAGACAGATTGTGTAGGTGGATTTGACCATGAATTTGGTCCTCGCAATGTTTAAATGCTTCTTCAATTATAGCACATAGTAGGCAAACAGCCAATGGTAACTGAGAGCCTGTTTGAAAAGTCATTTGATACGGTTTTGCATCAGGTAAATGGAGGCAATGTACACCATCGCCTCAGCCGTTTTAGGAGAGCGTTCATAGTCCAAAGTCAATCGGCGAAACCGACCGAGCCAAGAAAAGGTGCGCGCCACAATCCATCGCAATGGGACAATCACAAAGCCCGATTGCCTAAGGGTTGGGGCAATTTCCAAAGGTTTGACATCTTTATTCTCCTGCTTGAGGTACTCTCCACACTTCCCCAGAGAATGTTACGTCTGCAGCTGCTGTGGCAATCAGAATGAACGATTGACCACCAGTAATGGGTCTGTCACCATCATCACCTATCCTGCCAACCGTTTTGAACTGACCGCTATCCTCGACAACAATGGCAAAAATTGTAGGTGCGGAGAGCAATAAATTGCTCTCCGAATACGAGGGAGAAGGTCTGCGGGGGATGCCTATGAAACTCGTGCCGCTATGTATATGGATGGAGGTATCAAGTGCTTCTCCTGTCATCGGTGTCCATCACATACATCGCCCGGTTATCCTTACTATTCCGGTAATGCCCAACCCCAATCTATTGTCCGTTAGGTGACTAAGCGACCCAGCCATCACCTGCTTGCTCCATTGAGCGTCAGCCGTGTTTGGTTGCTTTCGTCCAAACCCATCAAGTAGACTTCGTTATTGCCATGCTGCCTAGAATAAAACACAGTTTTGGCGTGAAGAGAGTTGAGAATCAGGTGAGGATGTGCGAAATCCATCGAAGTTATTTTTTTCAATTTCCACAATTAAAATCGGTTATCAAGGCTGACAATCAGGTTGAACCCTGGTGCGTTGATACCTGAGCCGTGCTCGCGGTACCGCTTATCGAGCAAGTTCTCAAGCGCGAGGGTGAATCGATTATATTGGGTCACCTGAAAACCGCCGCGTAGGTTAAGCGTCATCCAACCCGGTGAACCTTCACCAACCGCTGCACCGTTAGCATCAAACTCGACTTCGCCTATATCACGGGTGGTTCCCGGAATCCGTGGATCCCGAATATCGCTCCGATTTAACCGTCTCTGCTCGGTCGCGCCGCGGACGAAGAATTCCGCCCAAAATCGTTGAGCGGGTGGCTCCCAGCGGATACCGACCAGCCCGTTGAGTGGTGGTTCACGACGAATCCGTTCTTCCCACGGCTTGTCAGGATCAGGTGCTGCACCGTTAAGGACCAGTACCTTTCCGCGCGTGAACATCGCATTACCGTAGAGCGACAAACCGCTTTGAATCCGAATCGGGACCATCCCAGTAAACTCAACACCTTGGATCTGCACGTCATCCACATTGTCGAATACATAGACATCAACCCCCGGATTGTCCTTCTGGATTTCCTCAATTAGGTCTGGAAGCGATTGTCCGGCGTAAGCATCTTCGACTGGAACACGACTGACCAGATCAGTGACGCGACCGTGGAAAAGGGTAAGGGAGCCGACAAACCACGAATAACGCGCCTTAAACCCGCCTTCCGCTGTCCACCCTCTCTCCGATTTGAGGTCAGGTGAAGGGGAATCAATACCTTCATTGGTGACCTCAACGGCAGTCGTATCGTTCAAGGAGGGTGCGCGGAATGATGTGGCGAAATTGCCGACGATGTTCAACCCGTTGGCGACGCTTCCAACTAGACCTGCGCTGTAGGTCAATGCATTCCCGGATTCGTTAAAATTACCAAACTGATCAGAGCGCACCGAGAGATCTGCGTTCGTGTTGTAACGCGTAAATCGGCCTCCAAGCGTCAGCTCGAGGAGTTCATGTAATTCAATTTCGTCCTGAACGTAGAGATTTGCATCCCAGAATTGCGAGCCCTCAATAAACCTACCTTTTGTGTCGTCTACCTGTTCAGACCCATTTTCGATGTTCGTCTTGATTGTTTGGCTAGCAACGGTATCAAAGTAGAACTCACCACCTGCGACGACACGCTGCTTCGGCAGCGATGAATTGATAGCCTGTGCGCTGAAACCCAATGTGTTGACGGTATCAAATCGTTCCCGGCGTTCCGTCGCATCGCGTAGGAGCTCATTTCGACCTTCTTCCTGCCGATGAAATGAGGTAGTGAATTGAATCTGGTCAATCGCGACGCTTTCCGGTTTGGAGAGGTAGGTGGCGTAGAGTAGATCTCGGTCTTGTGGTTGAAAGAAAAACTCATCATACTCGCGCGGTGCAATCTTGTCGTAACGTGGGGTTTGCGGTTGCCGCCAGAGTTGGTAGGCAAGGCTGACGGTGCTAGCGTCATTGAGTTTGTAAGAGAGTTTGGCGTCACCGTCATAGGCGTTCCAACCGAGTGGTCCTTCGGAATCGACCAACCAGCGGTCGGGGACATCTTTAGGGGGATCATCAGAGATTTTCACCCCTTCTGGTTTGTCAGTGACAATCTCAAATTTACGGTTCGCGTAGTGCAGGTCGTAGCCACTGCCCGGATTAATGTTACCAAACCATCGCGCCGACGCGCCGACCGAAAATCCGAGCTGCTTTTGACTTCCGACCACCTCAAGCCGTCCGAGCCGCTCTGAACTCGCCGAAGCGAATCGAGTGAAGGCACGAGACTGGATATGCCACTCTTCTGTTGCGCCGTCGAGAATGGTGTCTTTAGTGAACATACTGATGACACCGCCCATCGCGCCGCTGCCATATAACATCGAACCGGCACCGCGCAGCACTTCAACCCGATCAAGATTGTCTGGACTGATTGTCACCAGATACTGATTGGGACCAGAGCGGAAGGTGGAGTTGTTGAGTCGCACACCATCAATCGCAAGGAAGGCTTGATAGCCGGTTAGCCCACGCAGTAGCGGTGAACCTTGTCCAACCGTTGTTTGCTGTGTCCAGACCCCCTCTGTTTCGCGCAGGATTTGAGGTGTCGTTGGGGCATTCATGCGTTCAATCTGTTCTCGATCAATGACGGAGACGGAATTGGGTGTTCGGAAGGTGTCTTTCTCAACGCGTGCGATTACAGTGACTTCCTCCAGCTCAACAGGAGGAGATTCTGCCTCGTCTTCTTGAGAATAAGCGAGGTTAATACTAACCAGAAAAAGGCTCAAACATATCCACAGGCTTTTTTGTCTAACTTCCATAAGGTTGCTCCTTTTTCAAGATGATTTTTTATAGATTATTGAATTTTTGGAACAGCATGTTATCAAAAAGGCAAGTTTCGTGCCAAAAGGATTTAAGTCAGGGATTGAGTCTATATGCAGATTCCTAACCGATTTTGTCCGACGAGATGCTGCTTATTGTTCAACTTTTGGACAGTCGTGTTTACCTTTTGGACAGTTTGCTATAGAGGGATAAACTGATTTGGGTTATAATAACCTGAGTTGGTTATCTAAAGTCCCAGCAGGATGACAAGTTTATCAAGCGAACAACGATCGTTTTTCACTACTACAACCCGAGGTGATTACGGGTTGGAAACCTGTACCACAGTTATATTACAATTGTCAGATGGCAACTTGGATAATAGCAAATTCGGTTGACAAACCCTTCAACCTAGTGGCACAATAGCTATAAAAGCATTCTATGCGAAAGGAAGGTTATAAAAATAATGAAGCAAGCAGCTCTACATAGGACACGGATTGTTGCGCGTAACTTGCTATTGCTCCTACTAGTTATAATGTTGGGGTGCACAACATTGGTCCCCGATAATTTCAATGTGCCGTTGGAGAACTTAGATTCCGGTTCGCGCACCGAAAAGGCGTGGCGGGTGGAACGGAAGCTTGTCAGTAACGCAGTCAACTGTATTGCTGCAGATTCGCACAATGTGTGGTTTGCAACGCAAGCCGGTGTTTCGCGCTGGGATCGTGACCAAGACCAATGGTTCCACTACACAATGGAAGACGGGCTGTCGAACGATGTCGTAAACGCCGTTGCAATTGATGGTCAGTGGGTGTGGTTCGCAACGGAGGAGGGGGTTACCCGCTACGACACGGAGACGAACACCTTTTCAGCTTACCGTACCATTGATGGATTAGCTAGTGATCAGGTGTCGTCCATCGCAGTGGATGGGAACTACGTTTGGTTCGGGACATCTAATGGGTTAAACCGTTATGATAAAACCATTGACAGTTGGGCGGTGCGTACCCGTAAGGATGGTCTGGTCAGCAAGGTGATAACAACGATTGCTGTTGAGCCGGAGTATGTATGGGTCGGCACGGATAGGGAGATAAATCCGGATCCCCACGGCTGGGAGGATGACCCTCGGTTTAGCAAAGGTGGGGTGAGCCGATACCATCGGGACACCGATTCTTGGAATAACTATACAAAATCAGATGGCTTGATAGACAATGAGATTGCTACCATCGCGGTGGATGAGAATAGTGTTTGGTTTGGTACGCAAGACGAAGGTGTGAGTCAATACAATCAAGTTGACCAAGCCTTCATCAAGACGTTTACGAAAACTGATCTGCTCAAAAGCAATATGATTACCTCTATCCGCGCAGATGGATTCCAAGTATGGTTTGGTACTGCTAATGCCGGCGTGCATCGTTTCATCAAGCCGGTCAACACTTGGGTGCATTATACCAAAGAGGACGGGCTATCAAGCAATCATGTGAGCTGGATTACGACACAAAGGAATGATGTCTGGTTTGCGAGCAAAGAGGATGGGGTGAGTCGCTTTGACAAGGTAACCGGCGAGTGGACGCTCTACAAACAAGCTGATTTTCTCGCGGATAACGATGTCCGGGATATAGCGCGTGATCCGGAGGGCAACCTCTGGCTGGCGACCGGATCGGGAATTTCGATTTACAACCCCTCATCGCGCAGTTGGGAAGTTATCTCCAAAGAGGATGGTCTCCCGACTCCCTACGTTACGGCAGTAGATGTTACATCTCAATCCCCTAAATCGGGACAACGCGATCTAATCGAAACCTCGACCGGTAGGCTGAGTAGCGCGAAGATCTGGATCGGCACGGATCGAGGACTTGGCACACGGCCATACTCGGGTGGTGAGTGGGCGTTTCATTCTCCACCCCGCGGGCAGACACAAGGGGAGGCTTTTGTAACTGCACTCCATGCAGCGGATGATGTGCTCTGGCTCGGTACAAGCTCGGGTCCCGCCATGTATGACACCGCTTCTCAAGAGTGGACACTACTTGATACGCCGGAGCCTCACGCAAATACGCTGGTGTTATCCGTACTTGCTTTCGATGAAATGATCTGGTTTGGTGGGGCGGAGGGTGTTTGGCGCTATGCAATCGCGGACAAGAAGATGTACCGTGCTGTGGAGGGACTTCCCGACAACTATGTTAATGTGCTATTTGCTACAGGGAACACTCTCTGGGCAGGTACACGCCAAGGAGTTGCAAGATATGACGCTGCTCAGCAACATTGGATACCGATGCCGTTTAACACGCACTTGCCTGTTTCCAATGTTACCGCACTCGATTTCCAAGACGGCACCCTCTGGATAGGCACACCACAAGGACTGGGAAGCTATGCGATTGCTTCCGACGCTTGGAATCTTATCTCGAATGTGTCATATAACATTCGGGACATCCTGTGCGGTGCGGATGAAACGCTTTGGCTAGCGACACCGGTAGGTCTGATCGAATATCGCATCTCAGATGGAGGAAAGGTGTTTCATCAATCACGTCCGGCGAGGGAACCGTTTCTCGAAATAAAAGTCTCAAATATCAAATTTGATGGCGATTACATCTGGTTCAATAACTGGGCTTCTTCACCAAACGGAGGTATTGTACGATTTCATCGTCTTACGGGAACGTGGCAGCGTTTTACGCGCTTAGATATTCTTCAATCCACTCAGAAAAAGTCGATGACCTTGGTGCGTTGGAGCTATGTAGATGCTGACGCAGTCTGGTTCACCACGGACTACGGGGTGCTCCGGTACGATAAAATGGCGGATACGTGGAAGCATTTTACGATAGAGGATGGTCTCTCTACGAACGATGCGGACAAGATTGCTGTGAGCCAAACCAGCGTCTGGGTGATTCCGATGATAGGTGTTGAATTGAGCCATTATAGTAAAAAGACGGGAAAATGGAGCATAATTTCCCCGAAAGGAGAGATGCAGATTGAGCGGTTGAACGGCCTAGCGGTTGATGGTCCAGAGGTCTGGTTCGGCTCGGGACGTGGGCTTCACCGTTACAATGAGCTTACCGGTGAATGGCGCGATTTCACACCGAGTGATGGACTAGCGGGAAGAGGTGCAGAGTGGATTACCGCGGATGAGGATTTCATCTGGGTTGCGCGCTCGGAGTGGGATAGAGATAGTAACCGTCCGTTGTCACGATACGATAAGAAAACGAAGAAGTGGGACACATTTTCAACGAGTGACGTGCTTGCTTCAGACAACATTAGACGAATTATTGCCACAAAAGACGATGTTTGGATACTTTACAGACCTTGGAATAAGGCAGGGGTCACTCGATATGATAGGCGCACCGGAGAGTGGACGACGATTAAGTCGGGACGTGGGACCCTTGAACTAGCTACCGACGACGATTATCTCTGGTTAGCTGTCCCAAATAACGGACTGAGGCGATTTCATTTCGCTTCTGGCACTTGGACGGTGTTTAAAGATCTCAAAGGGCTGCTGCACAATCATGTGGATGAGTATGGGCTTGCCGTCGATGATGACTATGTATGGGTGGGTACATTGCGCGGGCTTTCTCGTTACGACAAACAGAAGGAATCGTGGACTCCCTTCACAGCTATGCCAACCCTCTCTGGACGTACCATCCGGACGGTGGATACAGATGAGCGTTTCGTCTGGGTCGGCACTGACAACGGTTTGTCTCGCTATGATACGGACTTGGGAACTTGGAAACAGTATCAGCAGGAGGGTGGTTCCGAGGAGATAGCTACCCACGGTGGTCATTGGCACCGATGGCGTCCCAAAAGGCGAGACACGCTGTCCGATAATTCAGTAAGTTCGATTGTGGTTGATGAACAGTACGTCTGGGTCGGCACCCGAGACGGGGCGAATCGTTTTGATAAACTCGCCCTGCGTTGGGATCAATACAAAACCAGGCATGGGTTGCCCGCCAATAATGTGACTTCTGTCAGCAACGATGGCAATAACATCTGGGTTGGCACCAACTCCGGGATTGGTAAGTATCCTCGAACTGCGGATGACCTCAACGCCTGGATTGCTTACACCTCCGGCACGGAGATCCAGTCTGCATCCGTCTCCAAAGAGTTCGCAGAGTCATTGGTTACGGATGAGATTTGGTGTATCGCTAGCAGCAAAAAAAATGTGTGGGTCGGCACGCGGCGTGGTGTGAGCAAATACGACATCGGTAAAGATACATGGAAAACGATCACAACAGAAAATGGTTTGGCGAGCGATGAAATCAGCTGCATCGCTATTGATAGCGAGTGGATATGGTTTGGAACCGATCGTGGTGTGACCGTTTACAATGATGAAACAGAGGCTTGGACCTCCTATACAACGCAAGATGGACTTGCCAGTAACAAGGTGACTTCGATTGATGTTGATGGCACAGAGGTGTGGATCGGGACGTATAATGCGGGGGTGAGTCGGTTTGACCCATCCGTAGATAGCTGGACAACGTACACCCGGGAAGATGGTTTGGCGCATAACGGCATCCTCTCTATTGCTGTCGGAGATACTTATGTGTGGTTCGGCACCTATCGTGGCTTGAGCCGCTTTGATAAACACACAGGAATCTGGACAACCTTCACAGAATCCTACGGACCTGAAGATCTTTAAATCTAAGCAAAAGGGGAATTTATCCTAATGTCTTCAAACCCAGCGCAACAATCTGGATCGGCATCCAGCAGCGGTGCCCTACATTCTCAAGAGGGGCACGGCTTCGGCACCGCGCCTGTTTTCCTTACCTCAATCTGCACGATTCTGGGTGCAATTCTTTTCTTGCGGTTTGGTTACGCTGTTGGTCATGTAGGACTTTGGGGCAGCTTGGCGATTATTGCTCTCGGGCATTTGGTGACTATTCCCACGGTTCTGGCGGTGTCTGAGATTGCAACGAACCGCCGTGTGGCAGGTGGCGGTGCGTACTACATTGTCAGCCGTTCCTTTGGTCCAACTATCGGCGGTACGATTGGGATCACTCTATATATTGCCCAAGCGATCTCGATTGCCTTCTATATGGTTGCGTTTGCAGAGGCTTTGCAACCCATCTATGAATGGGTGGCTGTTACATACGCATTGAAACTTGATCCCCGCTGGGTGAGTCTTACCGGTACGCTTGTCCTTATTGCGTTGATGCTGACTAAGGGAGCCGATATGGGTGTATGGGCACTGTGGATAGTCAGCGCAATCCTAGCGGTGTCAATCGGTGCGTTTTTTTTAGGTGAAGGGCCCGCAGATATACGACCAGAAGGGTTGAACATCACGGCACGCATCGAAGGTGGTGACAGCTTCGGCACAGTATTCGCAATTTGTTTCCCCGCCTTTACGGGCATGATTGCGGGCCTTGGGCTATCCGGCGACCTGAGGAACCCCCAAAGGAGCATACCGCTCGGCACTATTGGTGCTACGCTCGTGGGCATGGTCATATACGCGCTCGTCGCTGTCAAGCTTGCCCAGAGTGCTAAACCTGAGCAACTTGCTGCCAACCAGTTTGTTATGGCGGAGATTGCCTTGTGGGGTCCTGCAATCTACGTTGGGTTGGGCGCAGCCGCGCTATCCTCCGCCCTCGGCTCGATTTTAGTCGCTCCCAGAACGCTCCAGATGCTTGGCCGTGATTATGTGCTGCCGTTCTCGCAGTTGAACCGTCTGATGGAAAAAGGCGTAGGGCAAACACAGGAGCCGGTGATTGCGACTTGCGTGTCAGGCGCAATTGCAGTCGTGTTCGTAGTAGTTGGTGACGTGAACTTTATCGCTCGAATTCTTACTATGTTCTTCATTGTTACATACGGTGTTCTCTGTGCGGTATCGTTCCTTGAGCACTTTGCAGGCAATCCGTCCTATCGTCCCACGTTTCATTCCCGTTGGTATTTGTCACTGGTTGGTACCGTGATGTGTGGCTTGATGATGATTCAGATAAACGTGGTGTATGCGTTCATCTCAATCTTTCTCATGCTGGTAATCTACCTCGGACTTCGCCACAGCCACAAGGGGCACCGCGACTTGACAGCCATTTTCCAAGGGACGATGTTCCAGCTCACCCGGTGGCTCCAGATTACCCTACAAAAGAACCGTGTCATCTCATCCGAAGGGGGGTGGCGTCCATCAATTGTCGCGGTGACTCAATTCGGCGAACGTCGGCTCGGACATTTCGATCTGCTCCGCTGGATTTGTCATCGGCATGGGTTTGGCCACTTCATCCAGTTCTTCCACGGCGATTACTCTTTTCTCGACGAGATTGAGGCGCGTATTCACGTTGACGAGTTAATCCAACGAACAGAAATCAGCAGAGCAGGCATCTTTGTTGATACCCTGATTTGTCCAACGTTCCAACTCGCTGTCGCGCAGACGTTGCAGATGCCAGGTATTTCTGGCTTGCCGAACAACTCTATCCTCTTTGAGTTTGATCGGGAAAATCTTGATGAGATCAATGATGTTGGGCAGGGTGCCCGACTCGCTATGAACTCGATGTTTAATGTCCTGATCTTGCGATCGACGAAATACCGATTCGGCTATCGGTCTTCGATCCATGTATGGGTGACTGAGGAGAACTTGATGAATGCTCCGATGATGCTGTTGCTCGCGTATATCATTGTGGGTCACCCGGAATGGAGACGTGCTGAGATTCAGCTTTTTGTGTGCTTCGACTCTGAGGATGCTGAACGTGAGGCGGACAGGCTCTCTGCGTGGATGCAGGAAGGACGACTACCAATTTCGGCGCAGAACGTGACTTCTGTTTCGTCCAGCAGCGGAGAAGCATTGGAGGAAGAGGTGTCCCACTATTCCTCTCAAGCTGACTTAGTGATTGCAGGCTTAGTAGCGGAGAATCTCGATCCGGAGGCGACGACCCAAGCACTGGGACATTACGCGGGCGCGAACGATGTGCTGTTTGTCCATTCAATTGAACGGATTGCAATCGATTAAGTGGAGGCGTAACACGTAATGCCTAAGAACCTGTTTTAAAAAGAAAAACACTACTCAAGCGTTAATGTTTACGTTTAATCATTGGAGGAGTCCATACTGACCCAATGAAAGGCATAAACATGACCCGAACAAACTATCCCACGGATTTGACCGATGCCCAGTGGGAAAACCTATTACCCTATCTGCCAAAACCTTCACCATTAGGCAGACCTCTCAAGTGGGAGATGCGCTCAGTTATCAACGCTATGTTTTACATAGTCAAGTCAGGGTGTCAATGGCGAATGCTTCCTTATCAGATGCCACCGTGGCAAACGGTCTATTCCCACTTTAGAAAGTGGAAAGCCTTAGAACCTGTTTGAAAAAGAAAAAATCTGACTCAAGAGTTCATGTTTACGTCCAATCATTGGAGCAGTGAATACCATTCCAATGAAAGGCATAAACATGACCCGAACAACCTATCCCACGGATTTGACCGATGCCCAGTGGGACAATCTGTTCCCCTATCTGCCAAAACCTTCACCGGTAGGTAGACCGCTCAAATGGGAGATGCGCTCAATCATCAACGCTATTTTTTATATAGTCAAATCAGGGTGTCAATGGCGAATGCTCCCGCATCAGATGCCCCCATGGCAAACGGTCTATTCCCATTTCAGAAAATGGAAAGCCGATGGCACATGGGTGATGATTCATCAAGCACTTCATCACCAAACCCGTTGTGATATTGGCAAAGTGCCTTCACCGACAGTCGCTATTATTGACAGCCAATCGGTCAAAACGACTGAACTGGCAGACAGTCGAGGGTTTGATGCACATAAGAAGGTCAAAGGGCGTAAACGTCATATAGTCACCGATACAATTGGCATTCCATTGCGGGTGAAGGTCACTGATGCCAATGTCAGTGATAACCAAGTCGCAATAGAGTTACTCAAAGAGGTTTTTAATTGGCACATAACGATTCAGTTAGTCTGTGCGGATGCGGGTTATCGCGGAGAATTAGGTGACTGGTTATATATGGCGCATCAGTGTCGATTGGACATTGCGCCATCTGTTAGGCAATCAGGATTTGTAGTTATCCCCTTGCGGTGGATTGTGGAGCGCACCTTTTCTTGGTTCGCTTGGTTTCGTCGATTGACTGTGGACTATGAACGCTCCGCTGAGACTGCTGAGGCTATGATATACATTGCTTCCATTTACTTGATGCAAAACCGTATCAAATGACTTTTAAAACAGGCTCTTAGGTACATGGCTTATGATTCATCAAGCACTTCATGAACAAACCCGTTGTGATATTGGCAAAGCACCCTCACCGACAGTAGCTATCATTGACAGTCAATCGGTCAAGACGACTGAACTGGCAAATAGTAGGGGGTTTGATGCGCATAAGAAAGTCAAAGGCCGTAAACGTCATATAGTCACCGATACGATTGGCATTCCATTGGGAGTCAAGGTTACTGATGCCAATGTCAGTGATAACCAAGTCGCAATAGAGTTACTGACAGAAATCTTTAGTTGGCACATAACGATTCAGTTAGTCTGTGCTGATGCTGGCTATCGTGGCGAATTAGGCGACTATTTATACTTGACGCATCAGTGTCGATTGGAAATCGCTCCACCTCTTGGGCAATCGGGGTTTGTGGTTGTCCCATTGCGCTGGATTGTGGAACGCACCTTTTCTTGGTTCGGTTGGTTTCGCCGATTGACTTTGGACTATGAACGCTCGGCTGAGACCGCTGAGGCGATGGTGTACATTGCTTCCATTTACTTGATGCAAAATCCTATCAAATGACTTTTAAAACAGGTTCTAAGAAGACACGACGAATTGTACTTGCTGCGGGGGCGTGTTGGTGAATTGGTTGATGGGTTGATTAATTTTATAATGCGCTAGCGACACAATATGTGGGAAAGGACATCAACCGTGCAAGAGCATGTGATACTCGTTGACCGTATGGGAAGAGAAATTGGCGCCGAAGAAAAGCTAAAAGCACATCGCGAGGGTAAGCTGCATCGCGCATTTTCGATTTTCGTCTTCAATACGCCGGGAGAATTGCTGCTTCAGAGACGATCAGAAACAAAGTATCACTCCGGTGGGCTTTGGACAAATACTTGCTGTAGCCATCCACATCCTGGTGAAAGCTATCATTACAGGGCGAGACGACGGCTCAATGAGGAAATGGGCTTCGATTCTGAATTGACTGAGATTTTCAGCTTTATCTATCACACCAAACTGGAGAATAACCTATTTGAGCATGAACTAGACCATGTCTTTGTTGGATACTATGACGGTCAGCCGACACCAAATCCTGACGAAGTTGACGACTGGAAATGGATGAACATCGACAGACTGAAACAGGATGTTGGAGAAAACCCCGAACATTATACGTACTGGTTCAAGTTGATACTTAGTCGGGTTGTCGAACAGTGCGAGAAAGTCAGTTTTTACGATGAAACCTAGTCAACTCGTTCATGTAAATTTCATAGGTGTGATACTCGGTGGTAGAGGCAAGTGTTGATAGAGCAAAGATGAAAGCCGCCATCACAGAGCTATCGTCCACCGACGCGGAAGTGTATCAACGTTTCTTGAAATCTGCAGAGCAGATACACTCCCTGACAGCCAAAATCTTTAGGTTCATACCGATCCATGAATTTAAGAAACTAACTCTGAAAGATTTCAGTTCTTGCAAAGGAGAGATGGACAATGAGTTGGCGCGTTGTAGATCATATTACCATTTACCGTGAGGAAGGTTGGTACGGTGCCCACCCCAACCTTGTGCGTACACCCGGCGGGGACCTGTTGGTTCTCTTTCATCGTTCACCATACGTGGGATATTCGCACCACAGCCATCCATTATTCGATATCCGCGCTTGTCGCTCGGTAGACGAAGGACAAACGTGGAGTGAGCAGCACTTCATTAGCTCCGATCCGTTGGGAGGTGTGCTTGATTTCGGCACCTATACCCTTGTGGATGGAAGCATCTTCCTTCACGCTTCCAACGTTGAGTTAGTCCCCCAAGATGAAGGGCGTGAGGGTGGGGAATGGCTTGCTCGCCCGGGTATTCCTTTCTGGGTGCGGTCCCAAGATGATGGGCGCACTTGGACAGAGCCGGTACGTTTCCCCCCCCTACCTGACGCCGTGTGGGGACATCCCGCCTCTCATTCGGGGATTTCCCGGAGCGGATTGGTACAAATGCCCGACGGACGTTTACTCTTGCCGAGTAAGGCGACGGATCACCCTGATGGTGCGATGCCTTTCTTCGGCATGCTGCGGGTGTCAAGGGACATGGGGGAAACATGGGAATATGGTGGACGGATTGCGGAAGACCCCGTCGCCCACTTCAGCGAGCCTGCCATCCATCTCACCCCGAGCGGACGGATTATCGTTCTCTTTCGGTGCCATCCTGGGCCCGGTGCAGCTAGCCGTGAGGTCTGTCTTGCGTTGGTCGAATCGAATGATGGTGGGGAAACATGGTCTCCTTGGCGGCAGACGACAATTCGCGGCTGCCCCGGCCACATGCTTGGACTGCAGGATGGTCGAATCTTCACCACTGTCGGCACACGATGGCCCGGACAACGGGGCTGCCTCGCGCGCGTCGTCGAACCAGAGGGAGGCGATCTGAACACCGCACCGGAGTTTGTCATCCGAAGCGATTCGCACGATTCAGACTGCGGTTATCCGTGGTCGGTTGAACTTGAGGAGGGTCGTGTGTTGGTGGTGTATTACTATGTCTATTCAGATGGTCATCGAGGTATTGAAGGGACAGTAGTCGAAGAGGTATCGTAATAAAGGTTCGTGGTCAGGTAATTCATCTGGATTCAACCCGAATAGCCATATCGATAGGAGCAAATATGAGCGAAAAAGTTGATATTAAACTCGCATGTATGAGTCTGATGTGGGGCGGAAATCTACCCAACGAAAAGATGCCCGCTTGGATTGACGATGTATCAGCGGCAGGCTATGCGGGTGTTGCCACATTTGAGAGAGATTTACTTCGATTTATTGAACAAACGGACTTTGTCGAGCGGATAGCCGACCATGGGCTCCCATTGGTAAGCGTAGATCTCGTCATTGACCGCGACTTCGATAGGGTGAATCGTGTCTGTGAGGCTATGCAGCAGCTCGGTGCGAAGCATCTAGTGACGATAGGCGGCTTGGCACAGAAGGGGGCGGACATGAATGGAATCGCTGACCTACTGAACCGGATTGGCGAGATCGCACAGACCTACGATGTCCGTGCATGCTTCCACAACCATACCCACCACACCGGCGAAACGTTGGAGGAAACTGAGGAACTGCTGCATAAAACGGATCCCACCAAATTCTTCGGTTTCTTGGACGTCGGACATGCGACAAAGGATTTCGTTGGGCATCCAGTAGAACAGCGCGCGGCAATGTTTCTTGAGCGCAACTGGGATCGGATCGATTTCCTAGAGTTCAAGGATTGGCATGAGGATTCCGACTTGAGGACGGAGGTCGGTGCTGGACGTTGTGACTATGAGAACGTGTTTCGGATTTTGAAGGATAAGTGTTATTCAGGCTGGATAACGGTCGAGCAAAATGGACCGATGGGGGAGAAGACCCCATTGGAATGTGCTAAAACGAGTCGGGACTTTATACAGCAAGGCTTAGGCGTTTGATTTTTCGCTGACCAGTTCATAAACGGTGATATTTTCCCATTTCCGCTTTGTTCTATGGGTTGCTACCCGTTCCTTAAATCGGTTCAAAATCGTTAAATTCGCGGCTTCGATCATTACTTCTATACGAGAGATCGCTTTTGGGCCCGAAGCGTCCGCATACCCGATGAGCACACGGGCCCCAGGGTTGAGAAAATTAGGCAGGTCATCGAAAAAACGGCGAATCGTGTTCTGGTTTTCGTCGTGGATAGCGATTTCCGCCCGATTTCGAACTCGTGAGACCACCCACGGTGCGTTGAGTATAATCAGATCAAAACGAAGTGTTGACACCGGCTGGAACAGATCACCCGCTGGCATCAGGTGGATTTGCAATGGAGCACCACCCACATCGGTGGTACGTAATAGGTTGAGCCGAGTTGTGGCAACTGCTTCGGGCAGCAGATCCGATGCGTAAATATTTATCTCCAAATCCCCCAGCTCCCGTGCAGCGAGCAGTGTAAGACAACCGCACCCACACCCCATATCGAGCACCGTTGCGCCGTGTCGCAGGTGCGGTTTGGCACTTTGGAGACCACGCTGAAACAGTTCGACCGTTTCTTGAGAATGGGGTGGGAGCACATTTTCCGAGGCAAGCAGCGACACTCCGAGCGTACGAATCGGATAGGTTTGCGCCAGCGACCTTTGGATCTCCCGAATCTTGACAACGGGTACTAAAAAGGGCAGCCCCTCATTTGCGCCCGGATTTTCACCCACCCATTCAAGGAGGTAGGGTAAATCTGGCGGTGGGTTTATTTGTAGTGTTCCGGTTGGGTCTGCCCAACACATTAATCGTGACAACGGATCGGCACTTCCTTGTGTCGGATTTACAGCCGCTAATCCCGCATGGGATTTACGCCCGTCAACTCTCAGTCGGGACTGCCATCTGTCTTTGTCCCGACGAGATCGTTTTCTCTCTCGCCCTCGCTCGCGAGCTGGACTAATCAGCTCATCCTTTTTCCGTTCAATATATCCCATCACCCCCGTTATCTGCTCCCAGTCACCAGATAGGATTGCCACGCCACCGCGGCGTAAGTGCGTAAAAATTCGATTCAATAGTCTCAACTCGCGGTGGGCGAATAGCTTCCACGAAGTGTCATCTGGGGCAATTTCTCGAAACTGAGTCGGCACGTAAACATCACCGATGCGGACTATCCGGCGAAATGGGGGCATAGTGGTTAAAGGTAGTTGAGGTATGTCCGTTTTCTGAAGATTAGACGAGCCAGATATACCGCGCCACGAAAAGCACGGCGAATAGGTAAATCAGCCAGTGAACCTGTTTTCCTTGGCGAGTGACCAGTTTCAGTAGGGAGTACGAGATGAACCCAAACGCAATCCCTTCCGTGATACTGATGGTGAAAGGCATTAACAGCAGGGTCAGAAATGCAGGGATGGACTCTGTCACATCGTCCCAATCGATGGAAACAACATTTTTGAGCATTAGGCTTCCAACGATAATCAGTGCTGGAGCAACTATGGGATAGAGGAACGTATTTTCGCCGATGGGGTATCCCGCGCCCACCATCTGAATTAGCGGACTGAAGAATAGGGCGAGCAGCATCAGAATTGCTGTCACCATGTTGGTTAAACCGGTGCGCCCTCCCGCAGAAATCCCGGACGCGCTCTCGATGTAGCTAGTAACTGTTGACGTGCCGAGTAGAGCGCCTGTGCTTGTAGCGACTGCATCGGAAAGCAGTGCCTGCCGTGCTTTCGGCAGTTTGCCATCGACCATAAAGCCACCTTGTTCGCCGACACCGACCAACGTTCCAACAGTATCAAACAAATCTAGGAAGATGAAGATAAAGATTATCGCAATCATCTCCGGTCTTACGAAGATATTCGGGATTTCGAGTTTGAGGAAGGTGGGAGCGATGGAGGGCGGGGCGGAAACAACCAAACTCAACTTCGACCAGATTAATGCAAGCCATGCGGGAGCGATAGACGGTGGTGCGGAAACAACACCTTGAAACTTGACCATGCCGGTGATGAGGCCCACAACGGTCGAAGCGAGAATCCCAACCAAGATTGCGCCGCGCACTTTTAAGGCGAACAGGATAGCAATCACAATCACTCCGAATAACGAAAGGAGCGCAGGCGGTGATTTCAGATTGCCAAGAGTGACATAGGTCGCGGGATGGTCAACAATAAGTCCCGCCCATTCCAAACCGACCAGCGCGATGAGCAACCCAATTCCAGCAGGGATGGCGTTCCTCAACGAGACAGGCAGAATAGTCATCACCTTTTCACGCAGACCAACAAAGAAGAGCAGGATGAACAGGACTCCCGCAACGAAAACGGCACCTAGCGCGTTTTGCCACGATACACCGAGGGTGAGACAGACCGTGAAGGCGAAATAGAAGTTGTGTCCCATCCCCGGCGCAAGCGCGATGGGATAGTTGGCAAGGAATGCCATTAGTACCATTGCAAAAGCACTTGTGATACAGGTTGCCGCCATCACTGCGCCGGAATCCATCCCCGCCGCCGACAGTACCGCCGGTTGAACAAAGATAATATACGACAGTGTCATGAACGTTGTGCAGCCTGCAACAATTTCACGTTTAACAGTCGTGCCTGATTCTTGTAAATGGAACAATTTTTCGAGCATCAGTTACCCCCTTGGCGATTATTCGACAATTACCTTTCTAAATGTTAGTGAGACCCTACGCTGCCTCTCATACGTTTGACCAGCCCATGTATCGGATTTTCTGGGGGCGATACCGTGCAACCATCCATACCTAGCTTCATCTTTCAATACAATAATACTTCTTGGTGCAAGCCAGACAGGTATCTTTTTCGTTTTGTCCTGTTTGTTTGTGAAATCCATAATGCAACCTGAACCTAAACTCAAAGAGACTATCATATTCGCGAAACAAGGTTCACAATCAATGTGGCTTGAAATCCCTTGCCCAGGCTCGTACTCATTGACAATAACCTGATCTGGCTCTGCTGGCATGTGACCATCTTCGTGTAATCTTTGACCGAGTGTTTGCAGCCACTCTGGCAGATGACCGATATGCATATCATGGTTGACCTTCCGCGCTTTGTAGTCATACTTGAAACCGTAATGCTGAACATGCCGCTTAAGGTCTTCAAGCCATTGGTGTTTGTCAATCTGATCTAACAACCAATCATGCTTGCTTTCATTGATGTAGTCTTCTATATACCTGAACCCTTTGATTATACTAATAGCTTCCTCGTTTCCTGAAGGAGGTTGTGGTCGAGGGTCCGACAAGAGGAGTTCTAGTTGTTCCATTGTCCGTTCCCCGTTGGGTCAAATTTATTCATTAGTCTATGTTAAGGTTGCCTGTTTTGCGTCAATTGCTCCAATAAATCCTCTAGTCCTGGACTCAAAACAACAGGATATTTTTCTGCATCCGTTAATCTTTTATAAGGTTCGGACAACCGTGTCAGTTCAGTCTTTGCTTTTGCCTGCATCGCCACTGAGTTGGGGAATGAATAGACTAACTCTCCCTTGAGAATTACCGGCACAAGTAGCGGCTCGCCATCTTGCAAATCCTCATCCCAACGGCTGATCACATCTTTAACGTAGTTTCCGTCAGCATCGTATGAGCGATGGAGCTGCTTCCTACCCGGAAGGGTTGATTTGCCTGTGTCTTCGCTTAATTTCATCGTGCTGGTTGCTTTCTTGCCCTCGATCCGCTCGACATGCTTATAGACGCCAGGCAGTGCCGAGGGACCTCCTTCACCGGTCAACGGATTGAAATTTGCCCCCGTTGCCAAACGGGTCCCGACGCCAAAGCCGTCAATCGGGGCACCTGCGGTCAACAACCGGTCAATCTGAAATTCGTCAAGGTCGTTGCTGGCAAAGATTTGTACATCGTGCAGCCCTGCTTCGTCGAAAATCTCTCTCACCGCCTTGCTCAATGCTAGCAGATCTCCGCTATCAAGCCGAACGCCTCTCAGTTGCGCGCCGCCTGCATGCATTTCTTTTGCAACAATACACGCATTCTTTGCTCCTTGAATGGTATCGTAAGTGTCAATCAGAAGGAGGGTGTTATGGGGAAAAGATTTGGCATAGTCTCGAAACGCCGCTAGTTCGGACGGGCGGTCCATGATGAACTTGTGCGCGATTGTTCCAACGTAAGGGATGTTGAAGTATTGCCCCGCAATCACGAGTGATGTGCCGGCAGCGCCACCGATGAACGATGCCCGTGCAGCCAAAATCCCGGCATCTCGCCCATGCGCCCTTCGCGCACCAAAATCGAAGCAGGCACGTCCACGCGCTGCATGGACTATTCGTGCTGTTTTCGTCGCAATTAATGTCTGGAAGTTCATCACGTTGAGGAGGTAGGTCTCAAAGATTTGGATATCAATCGATCTGCCTGTCACATTGATTAGCGGCTCATTTGCAAAGACGGGTGTTCCTTCAGGCACCGCATAGACATCGCCATCGAATTTGAAGTGATGGAGATAATCGAGAAAATCATCGCTCATATCCGGCGTCGCCTTGCTCTCCTTCAACCATTTGAGATCTGCATTGGTAAAGCCTAGATTCAAGATATAGTGGATAACCTGCTCCAATCCTGCCACTATCAGATACTCGCCCTGCGGGATGGAACGGACAAAGTAGTTTTCGGTGCAGATCGCGTTGTTCCTACTGTCAAAATCCGCCTTGCCCATCGTGAGTTCGTAGTAGTCAGCGAACAACGCCATATTCGATTCAGTGAGAAGGCTCGATTGGGGTGCTTTGACCATAGTCCAGTTCCATCGGTTTTTTAGTTGAACTGCTGGAGCTTCTGTTGTAGCCATTGGGTCATTGGTCCGACCGCCGGATCGCATACCTCGATCATGTGACCGGGGAGAGGTTGACCCAATAAACCCTCCACCTCCGCCCGGCAAGCCTTGACCACAGCCGGGTGATTTTCTGCCACGTTGTGGATTTCTGCGGGATCGTCTGCCAAGTCGAATAGTTCATCGCCGTCTGGATCATCATAACCGACAGCGGTGCAGAAATTCCAACGTTCATCCCTCACGCTGACACGACCACGTGCATTACCTGTCGCAAAACCTGCCCAACCAATAATAATCCGATCGCGAAGAGATGACTGTTCTCCGGTCACCAGTTGCCAGAAATCCGCTCCATCCGTCCAATCACACGGAATCCCAAGCTGATGGAGCAAGGTCGGCATCAGGTCGTGGTTTTGAACAAACGCATCAACCTCTTGACCTTGCTGCTGTTCTGGATGACGAATCATCAGGTTCAATTGGGTGTTGAATGGATGTAGCTGTTCAGGACCTTTTCCGAAACGCCCTTGGTCACGGAGTTGGGTGCCGTGGTCTGAAAGGAGCACCACCAGCGTGTCATCGCGTAACTTTAATTCCTCTATTTTGGAGAGCAGCCGCCCAATACATTTATCAACGAAGGTAACTTCGCCGAGATAAAGAGCTTCAACCCGTCGGAGTTCATCTTCTGTTGGATCACCTGCTTCATAGGCTGCTCCCGGCGTGATGAAGTCCTTACCCGAATAGCCGGGGAGATATGCGTCTGCGTAGCCGGGCGGCGGATCCCACGGTTCATGCGGATCAAAGCTGTCTATCCATAGGAAGAAGGGGCCCACAGTATGGTTGTCGTCGAGCCACTCAGAAGCCGCTCGAAACACACGGGCACAACTGTAATCATCTTCGAAACGTCGATGCCTTTGATTGAGCAGGTAATTGACAAGCCCCGCGTGGCGTTGCCAGTTAATTGGTTCCCTCACGTGCTGTCTCAGTTGATCCTGGACTAACCGCGGATCGCCGCTTCGCCAGTTGTCCGATTCCTGTCCCCGAATAAAGTCCAAGTGAGCAAACCCACGTGAGAAATTCATTGTGGGTTTGAACATGTGATAAGTATCGGCAATCAGGGCTGTCAGGTAGCCTCGCTCTAGCAGCACTTCGGCAATTGTATCCTGCTCCGGAGGAATTTTATGCCAGCCGGATGCATGATGCCAATGCCCTCGGCGGTCAAAATTGTATCGCCACGGAAAGCTCCTCATGCCGGTAAACAGTCCACGACGTATCTGAAGTGTGGGTTGGCCTTCCCCAAATGCCTGCGTGAACCGAATACTTTCCGCTGCAAACGCATCTAGGTTTGGTGTTTGCGCGTGGCTGTACTTTTTGCCCTGCCCAATAATATCAGCTCGAAATGTATCCAAGCAAATGCAAATAATATTCATGATGTTATGCTCAAGCCTCCTCCCATGCACGACGAACGAAGGGCACGGCTTTTTCAAACCCCGCTTCTCCAGTACGGCTTGCCTCCTCGATGCTCACCCAGCCATCGAAACCGTTGCGCTTCAAGATGGAGAAAATCTGGTTTATAGGGGACGCTCCTGTACCGACAAGGACTGTCTCGAATTCACCTGGGGTGCGGATGTCAAACACATGAACGACTTCTACCCTATCTATCACGGCTTCCAACAAGGCTACCGGATCTTCTCGGAGGACCAGGGGATTTGCGGTATCAAAACAGACCTTGAGAGAAGTATCCGTAAGGTTGTTGAGAATTTCCAAGAAGATCTCGGTGGGTTGTGAAAAGTCCCAATATTGCCAAGGTGCCCCTTTGGTATGATTTTCATAGACTAGGGTTACTCCCAGTTTATCTGCTTCATCAAGCACTTGGCGAAGCCCACCGACTGCCCAACGGATTCCCTGTTCCCGATCGGTGCCGGGGTGATTCTGTCCGGCGGTCACGCGAGCGTATTTCGCGCCCAGTGCCGCTGTCAGTTGCACGTCTGCTTTCATCTGTGCTATCTCTTGTGCACGTTGATCGGCGTCCGGATGTGTGAAATCAGGATAACACGCCAATGCACAAAACTCAATGCCAATCTTTTGCCCTTCTTCAGTGATTGTGTTAAGAGTTTCCTGATCTCGGGTCGGGAAGAATTTTACGCTGAAGTCAGCCCCCTCCAGTCCTAGGGCAGCGGCGAAATGAATCCAATCGATAACTGATTTTTTGCCGCTGAAAATATCTTCGTATAGTGAAACGGGTATACAACTTAGCTTCATGGTCGCACCTCCATCTCTGCTGAATGTGATAGAAGGACAGGTGAACTAGGGGAAGAATTGGTATAAAGGTGTATCGGTCAGAATACTCAAAATTCCCCAGATATTGCTCAACAGATAATCTCCCAACGCCAATCCCAAAAAGCAGGGAATAGCGCGCCGATAGGCGTTGAGGCCCCCATAGCGCAGGACGATCGCCTTGCACGCCCAAACAACAAATAAGCAACTCCATAGGTTGTACATCCCCCAGCTATCCGCCATCGCATAGCCGAGAGGATGGAGTGACCACCAGAGGAACCGTCCTCTTAAAAGCATCAATATCACAGCCACACCGAGTCCACCGCCCATGAACGCAAGCGCGGGCTCATTTCGCTCTTGAGGGGAGTTCAACCAGCTTTCCAATCGGTTATAGATCCAGCCTCGTCCTGTGGTCGGTCCCATGTAATATCCTGACTGGGCACCGTGTCGATAGTAGTTGTCCAACAACAGCCAGTATGTTGCGACCGCTCCGACGAATGTTGCCACTACAATAGCAACAGCGATGTGACGTGGATTGATGTTTCGCCGTTCCGAAATCTTGAAGGCTTCCAGCTGCTGCGGCATCAGGTTGGTTCTGTTTGCAAAAGTGAAGTGCATATACAACGTAAAAACGGTGAGGGCACCAGCACCCAACCGGCGCGTCCCGAAGGCGTTGATAATCATGTGGTGCGGATCGACACTGTTTTGAAAATCGTGGCACAAGAATCCCATTTCCGCCCGCAGCCGCGCAATCATCGTGCCTAATAAAAAATAAATCCCAAAGAACAGTGGAATCACCCATAACGGCATACCCGCCTTGTAAGAAAAGACTGTTAGGAAAATTGTGCCAAATGCTACACACGCGAACGCTAGACGATACGGTATCGGTTCATGGGAATCATCGAGTTGTGAGGCAGATCCGGCACTGCTGAACAGATGGCGTCCCAATCTTGTGAAATGCGCCCTTCCGGTCCATAGCGCGACCACGAATAGCCCAATATATACCCCGAAACTCTGTTCGGCGATATACGGAAAGCGTGGAAGACTCTGCCAGCCCATGATGTTACCGACCATCAGTTCAATTTTGTAGACCCAGTAAAACACCCAGCATGAAAGCAGGAGGTCAAGTGGCATAAGGAAGCTGATGCCGATAACGAAAGGATAGAAAGAGAGCCTTACGCTTCCCATTGCATTCCAGGGCCGCTCGGTGAAAAATTGATGGATGGACTGACGTTTGACGGGGATGTAGGGGAATGCGGGGTAGATTGAATTGAGCAGGTTTTCGATGCTGATTAATGCAGCGATGCCAAAACCAAGCCACATCAGCTTGTTTTTGAAGAAGCTGGATCTGGGGTTGGTCATCTCCAGTGGGAGTTGGATCAGGGGATACGTCAGCCGTTCGTGTTCCGTCCACTGTTTCCGCAACAGGGTGGTGAGACCCAACATCACAATCATCAGTGCAAATAGAAATGAAATCAAGCAACGCCGGGGATGAGCCATGCCTTAAAATACCCCTCTTCGTAGAGAGTTGAACCTCCTTTATAGAATGGTGTCAAGGCTTTCTCGTCGCGCACGGTAAGCCATTCGGGAAGGTGTTTAAAAAGCAGTTCCCGCCAACCGTTTTCAGGCGTAGCAAACCGAAACGGGTGCCCCAAAATCGGAACCAAGATTTCCATCATGTCATACGAACAGAGACAGGAAACGAAACCCAACATGACATAGATGGTGAGGGGCTCCTGCTGCGAAAGACCGAGTGCCGGAGAGATTTTAACAAGTATATACCGGATCAGTAGGAGCCAAAAAATAACAAAAATGACATTTGAAAACGGGTGGATAATTGTTGGGAAGGTATAGCGAACGACTTCAAGTTCGATAAGCCAATACGCAGTGATTGGTGTGAGCAGCAGGGCGATTAGACAAGATTTGAGCGTTAAACCGCTCCGGAAGGCGATAGACGTATCTTTCGTTGGGAGATCGCTTTGCATTGTCAAGAAATGAGAACCCAATGAATTGCTGCTTTAGACCCGGCTGATAAGCTATACCGTCTGAATTTTGTAATAGGACAATTTCATTGTAGGATATTTCAGGACGGTTCACAACTACGTCCCCTACCCGCAGCCGATCTCAGCAATCGCCTCGACCTCGACGAGCAGATCGCCATTGACCAACGTCGGTGTGGCAACCGTAGCACTGGCAGGTATATTGTTCGGGAACGCCTCGGTACGCGCCGCCGCGTATTCTGCGTACCGGTTCATATCGGTCAGAAACGCCGTAATCTTTACCACGTCCTCCATAGTTGCGCCGGCTTCAGTGAGGACAGCTTGGATGTTGACGAAAACTTGTCGTGTCTGCGCACCCATGTCGTTCCCACCAACTAAATTGCCCTGTGGATCGAAGGCGACCTGTCCCGATACATACACCGTGTTTCCTACCCGCACACCTTGGGCAATCCGGAATTGGCTTGCCCAGGGCCATGGTGGATTCAGTTCGACTCGCTCTGGCATTTTGCACCTCCTAATGTTTTTGTTGAAAACTGGATATAGACAGGATGATACGGCATAGCGTGCAGCGTTCTTCCGCATCAAATCCGTGTCTTTTGTCCTGTGGGATGTTATCACAAATCTGAATGGAAGGCTACGAAAAACTTTTGCTGACTGGTGGAGTCAATGTGCCCTGCGAGGTGGAGGCAGGTTAGGCGGGACGAATCTCAAATTGTAGCCTATTGGGCTAACTCTGTTTTACCGCGGCTGATCGGCTGTGATAAAAACGGCGTTGAGGACATCACGCTCACCCTGTCCAGATGGGCGATTGACAACCTTTCCATCGACAATGAAGGTGCTCGATGAACCACCATCCAGATTGATGGCTTCCGTTGCACCCAGCTCGATAAGGAAACTTGCGAGCCGATATAGCGATAATCCCGTGCTGTAACCCGCCCGTCGTCCATCTGCCACAATCAGAATTAGTTTCTGTGCATTGTAGCCCAAGGCGGTGCGTGGTTCATAACTCAACGCCAAGTCGCGCTGCCGTTTGCCGGGTGTATGTTTTGTCTGAGAGCGGTGATGCTTTTCTAGGGTTTCATTCACGCGTCCATTTTTTACAAGCCTTACCCGACCCCCAACTGCTTGAATGGCGCGATTCCAGATAGCTGGCTTGAGCCCAATCTCGATCTTGCCGTGGTTTCCCTCATTTAATTGCGCTGCCAACTTTTTGTCGATTCGTGATCGGAACGAGATCACCGCACCGTTTTCAGGAATTGGATTGTTCCCACCTTTCCCAAACTGATCAACGACAAACTCGCCCTCGTATTTGCCTGTGATTGGCAACTTGAGCCCGGTCAGAATAATCTCATAAGCTCGCCTGCGATTCGTGTGCGTCGAATCACCCATGCGAGGGGTATACAGGATAGATTGGCAGCCATCGAGAAATCTCTGATTGATGCACTCAAGCGGAAAACTATACGTTCCCACAACCACGACAGCTTCCATTTCAACGGGACCAATCAAGAACTCGCCATCCGATGTCACACCAAAACACGCCTCCTTATCAGAAGCGGGTTGCGTCATTAACTCCCTCGCTTGGATATGCAGATTCTCTAATGCACCGCCGTATCCTCTCATATCACCAAGAACGCCAAATCCACCGTTGATAGCGACCAAAACGCGGCGGTCACCACGCTGTGAGCGTCGGTGTGCGATAGATCTAATGGTTTCCTTGCCCAAGATCTGATCCTGCGCAATTGCCGCTTTAAAATGGAGGTCAGTGCGGGAACGCTCCATTTCAGCCACATACAGGACACACTGCTCCTGATGCCAATCGTACCGATAGATACGGACGCCCGGATGCAGACTGCTGAACAGATCTGTGAGAGTTGGATTGGGACTCAGTGAGGCGGAAGGTGTGTTATCCCCTATGACGGATTGACAGGTAATCAGAACGAAACAGAGAAAGATTATGGAGTGAAAAGTAGGTGCGGATTTATCCATCTGGCTGGCGCTTCCTGTAGATTTCGACGCCTGCGTAGGTGAGAGTTGGCTCAATAGGTGGGGATAATTTTTTAACAGCGACTCGGACTTCTTCAATTTGGAATCGAGCTAAGATCGCTGCTGCAATCGTTTCGGCAAGGGCTTCAAAAAGTTGGAATGACTGCTGGGTCCCAATCTCAATTACCCGTTGGGCCACTTCGGCATAATTAATTGTGTGGGCGAGGTCATCGGTCTTACCAGCGGCGGAGAGCTCAGTCATCAGTTCAAGGTCTATCTCATATTTCTGTCCAAGCTGACGCTCCGCTTCTGCGACGCCGTGATAGCCGTGAAATCGAATACCTTTGAGAATGATTTTGTCCATTGGTTCTCGCTATATGTTAATTCATCCCCCGTAGGCGGGGCATCTTGCCCCGCCTACCCACTGTTTGTAGTAGCCCAATTCATTGGGCGTCCGTTGGCGTCGCGCAATTCATCACACGTACCACCCTACTTCAAGATTACCATCCGCCGCGTGGCGGAAAAACCTCCCGCTGTCAGGGTGTAAAAGTAAACGCCACTTGCCACCCGCTCACCTAACCCGTTTCTCCCATCCCAATAGACCGCCTTCGACCGACTCTCGTAGACCGCCGCAATTCGATGTCCCACGTCCAGTGTACGAACGAGATGACCGCTACCGTCATAGATGGTCAACGTCACGAAAGCATCCTCCGCCAACCGATACGAAATCCATGTTTCTGGGTTAAACGGATTCGGGTAGTTTGCGAGTAGTTCGGTTTCTGCGGGTATCTCGTAGACCACCAGTTCTGGTAACTGAATCCGGCTCTGCCTCACATCTTCAGCCGCAACAGTATACCGCAACGGTTCTACCCCGATAAACGGATGGGGAGACTGAGCCGAAATTTCAAGAATATCCCCAATCGTGGCCGCTCGCTTCGTTTCTATGTCAACGATAGTGAGTTGATAATCTACCCCTTCATCTTTGGCCATACCGGTGACCGCTCTGCCGGTTTAAAGGTTCTTGACGGTTACACCGAAGCCCTCCACCTTTAAACCTGTTTCTTCGTCGGCAATCGAACCTCTCAACGCCAAAACAGGAGTCGTATCCGTTACTTCGATACCTGTCATTGTCACCGGCGGGGCGGCGGCTCCTAAAACGTCAGTCCACCCCTCACCGGAGATAGCAACCGTCGCTGCTTGCTGAGCGGTCAGGATAAAAGATTGTCCCCCAGTGATGAGAATATCACTGATATCACCCGCCCGTCCGACCGCCTTGAACTCCCCGTTATCGGTGAGGATAATTACAGGGACGTTGCCACCAATCCCGTCGAGCGCAAATAAATCGCTTACACGAGTTATTCTTGAATCTCTCAACGGCAGCCCCACAAGGTTGAGCCCTTGGTTTAAGGTGATAGTACTAGTTCCGTTTGTTCCTAGCGGATTGCCACTGAGACGAACCGAGGTTGGGGCTAACATACGGGCGATAATCCCTATGTCATCAGTCAATACTTTATCAGCAGACGTGCCTGTGTCCGAGGAGCCGAAATAACTGAGCCAACCTTGAGTTGCGTAGTCATAAGCGATGAGAAAGTTGACGGTATCTGCACCGCCGAGTGCGTCGTGGAGGTCGGCGATAGATGTAATAGTCTTTGCCACGCCGTCAACCTCTGTCACCTTCAGTGGCACATGAATCAAGCTGATGCCCGCTGGTATTGATAAGAGGTATTCGGTGGGGAGGGTATCAGAGATGGCGTGAAAGATGGCAAGCCCCTTAATTCCAGAGGCAGATACCTGTACGGTGTTTGTTCCCAGATTTGGTCCTAGCGTGAGTGTACTTTGTGCCCTGCCGTTTGTATCGCTCCTTGTGATTGTGGTGCTGAGCATACCACCGCCCGCTGTAACGGCAAATGTAACCGAAACCCCTGCGAGCGCAGAGCCGTTTTCATCCTGCGCTTCAACAACAAATGGCTGAGACAGCGATGCAAAGGATGCCCCTTTCTGGTTATCGCCTGAGATTTTCAAAAGGGCGGAGTGTGCTTGGTTGTCGAACTCAACTGTAACCCCCCTGTTTTGCAGGGCGGGAACATAGGTGTTGATAGATAGGGAGCTCAAGGGGTTGCGTGTCACAACGCCCCTGTCTCCTTCTCCCAATCCTGTGTTTGCTATCAGGGGCGAGAGATCCGATATGGAGTTGTGCAAAATCCACAGTTGTGTCAGGTTGGTTAAGCCCGCCACGGGTGAGATGTCCGATATGAAGTTGTGCCCAAGTCCCAATACTGTCAGATTAGTTAAGCCCGCCACAGGTGAGATGTCAGATATGGGGGTTCCCCAAATATCCAGGAATGTCAGGTTAGTTAAGCCTGCTACTGCTGAGATGTCCGAGAGGGCGTTGCCGTCAAGATCCAGTTGTGTCAGGTTAATTAATCCTGCCACGGGTGAGATGTCTGATATCGAGTTGCCCCAAAGGTTTAGTTCTGTCAAGTTGGTTAATCCTGCCACAGGTGAGATGTTCGATATGGCGTTACTTCCAAGATCCAGCCCTGTCAGGTTAGTTAATCCTACCAGAGGTGAGATGTCTGATACCGAGTTGCTGTTGATGGGACGCCCCTCTACATACTCAGCACCAAGATTCAGGTTTGTCAAGTTGGTTGCAAACTCAAGCCCGGTCAAATTACTGATGTTAGCGTTGGGCGCTTCAAGATGAGTCAATCTCTCCGTATCCGCTACGGTAATGGGGGCACCCGGCGCTTTGCCAAGGGTGGTTTCAATTGCAGCGCGGAGGTTTTGGTCGGGGAGGTCTACCGCAGCCTCTGCCACGGCGTTAAAGGTGACCGGCTTCTCAATTCCAACGGCAGACACAGAAACAGTGTTTGTTCCCAGATTTGGTCCCAATGTGAGCGTACTCTCTGCTCTACCGTTTTCATCGGTTGTGGTGTGCGTGACACTGAGCGTTCCATCGCCTGCGGTGACGGTAAACGTGACCGAAATTCCTTCAAGCACTGAAAGATTCTCATCCCTTACTTCTACGACAAACGGGTTCGCTAGGACCGCACCGGATATGCCCGTCTGGTTATCTCTTGAAACTTTTGAAAGCCCGGGTGTTATTAAAAGAGGAGTCGGGGTAACCAGTACTCTTCCTACTTGTTTCTCAGCACGAAATACAGCAAGGTCTTTGCCAGTGTGATCTTGGATAAGCCAAATAGCACCAACCTCAGTTATGACATGCAAAAAGTCGGTAGTAGTGCTATACTGATAGAGAATCTTTTTTCCATCAGCGTTAAAGGAATATAGCGCAAGATCAGTCCCTGTAAGATTCCCGAAGAGGAAATCCGTGTGATTTCCACCTGTTGTTAATTTTTTTAGATGTGAAAGCCCACTCGGATCGTACAATTTTAAATTTACCCATCTGCCACCCCCATCGCTATTTGGATCCCGCAATTGTTCCTCAAGTTCTAATAACTCTGGAGGGCGCTGATAAATTGGGGCTTCCTGCGGATTGAATCCCTGAAGATGCGGCAGATGTGTCCGAGTAGCGGGTGGAGTATATCGCCAGCTACGGTCACCAAAAACTTCCGTCAGCAATTTCGCAAGGCGCGGGTCATATTTTTTCAACGCTAACCGCGTGTGGGCAATATTGGAGTTTCGATTGGGCCCATTAAACCAAGATCCGACTCCTTCAGCCCAATACTCCCACCTATTTGATCCGGCATAGCGTTCCTGATACAAACCCTCCTTTAGTGCCGTGTTATACATTGTTTCCAAGCGGCTATCAAACGTTGAATCAATCCTATTCAAACCCCACCCATGTAGCTGATGAGCAAATTCATGAATCAGTTCTGCGTAGCAGTAATTACTATCCCCGCAAATTATGTTTTCCTCAGGCGAAGTCGTCGTCAAACCACCTATACCGCGAGCACGCATCTCCCAAAAAAAATCGAGTCTACCAAAGTCATATTCGGGAATGTCAGGGAGATGTTTGTTATGAGGAACTATGGAAAAATGTGCTTTGTTTTGTGCCATTACCTTTAGAATATCCGGACGATGTCCGACCATGTGCCCGATGGTCCATGCGGCCTCTTTTACGCTATAAGGGCTGACCTCTGCTGACGCGAGGACAGGAAATCCTCTAACATTTATCCATTGTTGATAATATGGGTCTAATTGAAAAAAGTCACGGACAACTGGAGGGGGCGGAACAGGTTCAGGGATGTCTGTGACATCAAAAGATTCATTTGCAAAAGGGAGATCACTTGCTGTCCCCATGGGCAGGAATAGAAAAGAGACTAGTAGGAGCGTAACAGTCCAAAGTCGTAGTTTTTTCATATTTCGCACGGTTTGTTTATGACAACCCAAGCGGGGTTTTGAAAATTGATGAAAATCCTACCAATGCTTCTCATCCGAAAAATGGGAGTGAAATTAGGTAATACTAATGTACAAACTTTTGCCTAGCGCATCAGCATATTGCTTAATCAGAGATAATCGAACTTCCTCTGTATGGTTTTCAACCTTAGCAATCGCGGATCGTGACATGCGAAGTTGGCGTGCCATGTCTTCTTGCGTCATTCCCGCTGCTTCGCGTTCTTGACGTAGTAAAATCCCTACCTTGAAACTCTCATAGCCTTCAAAAAAGTTGTCCGCAAAGTCAGGGTCGGACTGAATACGCTTATTGACATATTTTCGCAGATCACTCATGTTGCGCTCCCCTTTTGAGGCAATCACTATCTTTTCATCAAGCAGCACGCGCACTCAGGTTCTCCATCAGGGCAGCTTCCAGAGCCATGTCCAAAAAAGCGATGGTTTGCGCACGCGTGACGGTGGGAAATCCCTCCAGAAAACGTTCCAAGGAGTCCCCGGCTTTAAGGTAATCCATTAGCACTGTGACGGGAACACGCGTACCGGCAAAGACAGGCATTCCACTGAGTACTTCTTCATCACATGTTATGATCAGCTCTTTTTTCATGGCTTCAAGCCCCTAAAATCCTACCAATCTTCATCGTAAAAGGAGGTGCTTGGATAGCTGTAGGTGTTACCCTCGTAGTTTTTCAACTGAATCTCATCATCGTCAAACGACACGACTGGATCTGGGATGAGTGCGATTTTGCCACCGCCGCCGGGGGCGTCAACCACATAGTGCGGCACTCCGAGTCCAGAGATATGCCCGCGTAACGCCGAAACAATTTCCAGTCCTGTTTTGATCGATGTACGGAAGTGGTCTGTGCCGTAAACGAGGTCTGCCTGATAGATATAGTAAGGTCTCACGCGGATTTTGAGAAGCTTCTTCATCAAATCAACCATGACCGCGGGGTCGTCGTTGACACCTCTGAGCAGGACTGCCTGATTGCCGACAGGGATACCGGCATCTACCAACATGCCACACGCTTTTTCGGTTTCTGGCGTAACTTCTCGTGGGTGATTGAAGTGGGTGTTAATATAAAAAGGGTGGTACTGCTTGAGGATTGCACATAACTCCGGCGTGATACGTTGTGGCAGAGTGACGGGAACGCGCGAACCGATTCGGATAATTTCGAGATGTTCGATGGCACGGAGGCTGCCGACGATATACTCGATCTTCCGATCTGTCAGCATCAGCGAATCGCCACCGGAGATAATTACGTCACGAATTTCGGGGTGACTACGGATATAGTCTAAGCCCATTTCAATATTGTTGTCGGGGATAGAATCAGGATCCCCCACTTTGCGCTTTCGGGTGCAGAATCGGCAGTAGATCGGGCACATATAATTGACATAAAACAGTACCCGATCTGGATAACGATGCGTGACGTTGGGGACAAGGCTATCATCTTCTTCGCCGAGTGGATCGTCTTCCTCAAAACCGGTTCTGATCAATTCTTTTGCATCTGGGACAACCTGTTTCCAGATTGGGTCTCCCGGCTCCTCGATTAGGCTCAAATAGTAGGGGTTTATACGGATAGGAAATACTTCGTGAACGCGCTTTATATCGTCGAGATCGACATCGAAGATAGCAGCAAGTTTTTCAGGTGTATTGACTGTATCCCGAACGAGAGTTTTCCATTCTTCCATGAGTTTTTTTTGCCTTTCTCGTAAAGTTATTTTTTACTAGGACCTACACACTTTAGTTCTAAAAGTAGATGTGGACGCAGATTTCGCTGATTTTCGCAGATAAAAAGGGAAAAACGCAAAAAATCTATGTTCATCTGCGTTTATCAGCGTCCGTTTGAATCGTTAAATCTTGATAGGATTAACTATAGACCCTCAATCCATGGGGCAACCGCGGTAATAAATCACCGAGTTATAGGGTTGCGAGCGTTCGTCTGCGTAAATCCTATTTACTTTCTTCTGTTGTCGGATGGTAGTCCTTGAGTGTGACCTTGTCCATCCTATCACCTTCGCGGAGTTGATCTACTACCTCTAACCCTTCGATGACACGCCCAAAGGCGGCGTACTCGCCGTCGAGGTGCTGATATCCGTTGGGGTCTGGATTCAAGCAGATATAAAATTGGCTGCCCGCAGAATTCGGCTGTTGCGTTCGTGCCATTGCGACAGTGCCTTTTTCGTGCTTGGGCATTTTAGACCGAAGCTCAGGGTCCTGGAATTCACCGTAAATCATCCACCCAGGTCCTCCAGTGCCGTCACCCGTTGGGTCGCCCCCTTGGATTACAAATTCGGGCACATAGCGATGAAAGGAGACTCCATCGTAGAACTCTTGTTGGATGAGCGTGGCGAAATTATCCACTGTTTTCGGTGCGGCATCGGGGTAGAGCTCGATGACGATTCGTCCTTTGCTCGTTTCCAAAATTGCATTGGGTTTGGATTTGTCACACCCGTTACAGGTGGTGAGGACGATAGTACCCAACCATAACAAAGATTTTGTAGTCGGCATTAGTATATACTAAAGTTAGTACAATTTTAGGGTGAAAAAAGGCAGAAAAGCGGGTATCCTTTCAGAAATCCATCACAATTTTGAAAGGAGAGTTATCATGCCCGTCATTTTCTGCCTCGTTGATATTTTAACGCAATTTCGTCCATTATTCAACCGTCAAAACTTCGCGTTGTTTTGTACCTTCATCGTCGGTCTTATCACGCACCGCCATCGTGCGACGTTGACGGGCATCTATCAAGCGGTTCGCCCGAAGGTCGGTTACGGTTCATTGGTGAAGTTCCTCTCCCGTGGCAAATGGGACGCCGATGCGGTTGCTCAACATCTGATTAAGTTGCTGCAAGGTTGGTTTGACAACTGGGTCTACGTTTACGACGAGACCCGAGCGGTAAAGACCGGGGAGAAGCAATTTGGACTCCATTTCTTCAGAAATCATCGCTACCGAAAGCGCAATACTAATCAATCGAAGTTCCACTTTGGTCATCAGTTTGGCGCGTTGGGGTTGCTTTGTACCACCGTTACAGAGACGATTCTATTTCCGGTGTGGGTGAACCTGATATGTCCAAAGACCCATCGGGACAACAGTGGGTCGGTTCTCAAGCGGATTTGCTCCCAAATCCCGCCCGGACTGATTATCTTTGACCGGGGGTTCAATAGACGGAAAGTGTTTGAAGCCGTCCTTAACGCAGGACATCATATCTTGTGTCGCGCCAAGTCCAATGCGGTCTTTTATCTGTTACCCACGGTCTGCAAGCGACCTAAACCCGGACGCCCAAAGACATACGGTAAACGCATCCATCTTCGGCATCTTCGGTATAAAGCGATTGATATTGACAACAAACGGTGTTCAGTCGCATCTAAGGTCGTGCGGACCAAAATGTGTCCTACTCAAGTGCGATTGGTGGTGATGCGAACCCGACCTAAAAAATCAAAGCCGTTTCGATATTTCTGTGTCTACACCACTGACTTGACACTTGACCTATGTCAGATAGTTCGATACTATCGGCAACGATGGTTGATTGAGACTGCTTTTCGGGACACCAAGCAACACTTCGGGTTTGACAAGTATCGAGTCAAATCGCGGAAAAGCATCAATCGATTGGTACAACTCAGTTTCGTGGCGAGTTGCATCACACAATTGATATTCAATGCTACTTGTGCCACTGGCAGGTCCATAACAGTCGAGCAGGTATGCTGGGAATTAGGCATTGACTGGTATCGACCCACTAAATTGACACGCGGGTTGATGGTTCAGTATCTATGCGCCTTTATGGAGGGAAGATTATTTTCGCAGACAAACGACAAAGATACATACTCGCCCGATATTCAACAGACTCTTGATAACGCTGCATGAATTACTATCAAATTGTACTAACTTTAGTAGTATATAGAAAGACTCTGCACTTTTGAGTCTTAGTTTTTCTCCTATGTATAGAAACCGAGCTTTTGGTAAAAACCCGGTTTCTAGTTCTGAGTAACGCGGAAATTCCTTCCTCTACTCGCGCTAGAGTGTTTCCGCCATCGACTTCTCCACGATTGAAACCGCTTCGTCAACGTGGGTAGTGGTGATATTGAGCGGCGGTAAAAAGCGAAGGACATAATCGTTTGTACAGATCGTGATTAAGCCATTTTCGATACACTTGGCGGCGACTGCGTTGCCGTCGACAGATAGCACCAATCCACGCAGCAAGCCTTTGCCGCGGACCTCTTTGATCGGGTATTGATCTTTGAGTGCCATCAATTTGCTTTCCAGATACTCACCCATTTTGACCGCATTTTCACCCAGATTTTCATCGATGATGGTTTTTACCGTTGCACACGCTGCGGCAGTCACCAGCGGATTTCCCCCAAACGTCGCTGCGTGGGTGCCGGGGACAAAACTCGCCGCAACATTCCCCTTGGCGAGCATCGCACCGATTGGCGTTCCGCCACCGAGGGATTTTGCCATCGTGATAATGTCGGGGATAATACCGTAACTTTGATACCCAAACAACGGTCCAAGGCGCCCCATCGCTGTTTGTACTTCGTCAAGGATAAGCACCAGATTGTGTTTGTCGCAGAGCTCTCGCAGCCCTTCGATGTAGCCGCTGCTCGGCGTGTTAACACCTCCTTCAGACTGAATTGTTTCCACAAGGATACCGCAGGTCTTTTCACTGATCGCGGCTTCCACAGCTGGAAGGTCATCAAAAGGAACATAGACAAATCCGGGAACCATTGGTTCAAACCCCTTATGATACTTGGTTTGAGCGGTCGCTGTGATCGTTGCCATCGTGCGCCCATGGAACGAGTTGTCCATCGTAATTATCTCGTAGGCGTCGGTTCTGCCTTGGTCTTTGGTGAACTTCCGTGCGAGTTTAATCCCTGCTTCATTGGCTTCAGCACCGCTGTTGCAGAAGAAGCACTGATCCAGATCACAGTTATCAATGAGCAGTTTCGCCAGCTGGGCTTGTGGTTCAATGTAGTAGAGATTGGAGATATGCAGGAGTTTTCCTGCCTGCTCACGGATGGCTGCGACCACATTAGGATGGCAATGCCCCAACCCGTTGACGGCTAAACCGCCCAGAAAGTCGAGGTATTTTTTTCCATCCGCATCCCATAGATAAGGCCCGTCTCCACGGACGAACGCCAGCGAACGCTCTCCGTAGGTGTTCATAATGTACTCTGTCGCCATTGCTTTAATTTCGGCAGTTGTCATTTCGTATGTGCCCTCCTTTTGGGGTAAGCGTATGTCCGTTTGCTGATATAGCGAACCCCTGACTGTTGTGCGACAATCGCTTAAATTGATATAGTGTTAAATATTATAAGGGAAATATAGCTGATATTCAAGATCAAAGTCATCGAGAACAGGAAAATTTTGAATGTCTAGTCGAGCGCAAGCAGGTTAAATCGCATCTTTCCGTGAGTTTAGATTTTATCTGGAGGTGCCTGCTTTCGGACGGTCTGTTCCCTTCCGGGGGTGGTAGCCAGGACAAGTTAGCACAGGCAGGGGTGGATATTTCTTAACGTCAGGGTCGGATTGTGAAAGGGAACAGAGATAAAAACGACTATGGTTGGAGTTTTCGATTATTTTGACGTGCTCGCAGGTTTGGCACAACCCGATTTCTATACGGCTTTTAGTTTTCATGACGCTCACCAGAATCCTGTTCCACTTTCTCACCTAAAACATCGGATAACACTACTACAAGCTCATCAAGGTGGATATGACGGAAAAACTCAGAGAGTCGTTTCTGCTTCGGTTTGGTTGGCAATAAGATGAAGTTCTGATAATCCTTTTGGACCAGTTCCAGCACCTTGCGGTAGGCGTGACTAGTGGCATACCCGACGATCAATTCATAGTGGTGGCTATGTCTATCGAGATAGGTATTGAAACGATTCGCGCTGAGTTGAATTTGAGCGGTGTTTCGAGGCGACAATTGAAAGTCATAACGCACCACCGCCTCCTCCGATTCAAATTCTTCGGGGACGGGACCGTAGAGCCCCGAAAGGGTGATTTTATGGATGGCCCCCTGATTCTTGCCAAACGCGGTGTGGAGTTTGGTGTTCACAATGGAATGAGTACGTGAAAGGGAATACGGTTTCTTGCCAGCGCAAGGAATCGTTAAAAGAACCCGCTTCTCTGCGGGCGGTTGATAATTTGACGGGATTGAAAATGAGTCGGGGGTATAGTTCAGCGAGAGGGGTTGTTGAGTCTCTTGGATTTGCAGTCGTCTAGGGGCAGCGATAACCGTCTTTGACATTTTCGCTGCAAATTCATCCCTGTTTTCAACCAGCCAATTGACTGCACCCTGAACGCCACGTGCTGTCGAGGCATGATGTAGGAGCGCCTCGAGTGAACTGTCAGCCTTAATTGCTTGCGTCATGCGGGCAAGGGTTTCGGCTTCCATCTCGAAATTGTGCAGCGCAATTTTGGCGTAGTAGTAACTCTTATATTGCCCTGTCGAGGTGCGCTGATAGCTTTTCGCCTCCATGAACGCCTGCTGCATCTCTTCGAGAGAGGTTTCCCGGCAAACGCGGCAGGTACAGTCCATCGTATCCAACTCCAAGATTTTTAGTTTCTTTCCGGTCTCCGGATGTGAATAGCCCAAACTGCGTGCTGCTTGAATGTAGCTTGTGCTATCAAAACTATCGACCCCTAGGTAAGCAAGTATAGGGGTTAAGTTGCCAGAGACTCCGAAGGCATGGATAGGTGTCCGATCCCGTACTGATTCGGGGATAGCATCAAGGACACCGCAGATTCGTGATAACACCTCCGAGTCGTTGTCGCCTCGTAACGGCACGAGCGAACCAACTGCAAGTCCAAAGGTGGGAAGCACCCCCGTCAGCCGCTCAAAAACCTGAGCTACGTAATTCTGGATATCTTCTCTAGATTGTCCGTGGCAACAGATATAGAGATAAGGCGGGTTATTTATCTCTGCTAGCCTTTCCGCAACCCTAAATGCGTTCTGGAGGCTCCGATCCATGCGGACTTCCGCCTCGGAACGAACAAGACCTGGGGGCAGTGGATAATCTAGGGAGGCGATGATTTCTCCACCGAGATCAAGTTGAAATGCCAGAATATCGTCCGCCTCTGTCTCCTTATGGATACCAAATTCTGACAGGGAGAGCCCTGCGTTGTAAAGCAGTTTGAAGCCACCTGAATCCAAAAACATGGGTGCATCATAGGGACCGTTGGTGTCTCGGTAGCGTTCACGCATCGGCTGTTCTCGCCAATAATTTATATGTTTACCCGTGAGATTAAAATCGAGGAAATGCAATACCTGTGAGAGAATCGGCACCTCGTGTTTCATAACATCTTTCAGCAGGTATTTCCATATCCCACCCCCATTTGGACTGGTACTAGTCATGAATGCGAGGACAGGGTACAAAAGAGGTGTGGATAGTGGCGGGAGTGCTACTCCGTTACGTTGTAGGTGGAGTTCTCCGATCCTGCCAGCCTTACTTGTGCCTGTTGTTTTATAAACCGGCGTATCGGTCATTTTAGTCCGCCTCTAAGCGAGCCGCTCCCCATTCCTTCCCTTCTAACTCACGCAACTCGACTTCAACGGCTTTGAGTTCTGCGCCTACGTCCAATTCTTCTATGGCTTGGGAGACATGCGTGTAGAAATAGGCAGCGAGCATTAAGGTAAGTATCGGCAAGTTTTTCGACGTATGGATCGGTGAGTTGGCGCAGCTTGAGGATGTCGATTACCATACCATCTTTTGGGGTGCCTTTCACGAATAGTTTTAGTGTCCAATAGTGGTTGCGGGGCTTTTCCCGAACGGAGAGGCTATGGCTTGCTTGACATACTCTCCGCCCTAAAGGACGAAGATTCTTATCCGTTCCTTTAGTTAGGAAATCGTTCTATCAACAAAGTTAGCCCACCGAAGTGGGTCTTACAACTTCTCCTGAAAGAGTGGATGCCCCCACTCTATGGATATTGATCGCCGCGTTGCGGTCTCTATCCAACTGTGCATCGCAGGTTGGACACTGCCAAGTTCTATCACGGAGATTCAGATTTTCATTAACAGCACCACATACCGAACAATTTTTGCTTGACGGATACCACTTATCAATAAAATAGATGGTTTTGTCTTTCTTAGAAGCAATATACCCCAACTTCTTTAGAAAGTCACCAAAGCCCAAATCGCTCACTTTGCGACCCCAAAGGGACTTCATGCCTTTGAGGTTGAGCGTTTCAAAGAAAAGGGCATCGTATTTATTGGTCAGATGATGGGCAAGTTTCCAGTGGAAGTCGTCCCGCTGGTTGGCAATCTTTCGGTGTTTCCTTGCAAGATTAAGCTGTGCCTTGTGGCGGTTGTGGCTGCCTTTCTGCTTCCAAGAAAGTTTGTGATTCGCTTGCTTAACCGTCTTGATACTACGCTTGAAAAACTGTGGCGATTCTATATCGTTGAAGTCATCTGCCGTAAGATATTGTTTAAGACCGAAATCGAAACCTGCGCTATTACCCGTCATGATTGCGTTGTTGAGGTCGTTATCTACAGCATCAGTTAAAATACAAATATAGACATCACTAATGGAATCCCGTTTGATGGTACATCGTTTCGGGGTGCCAATAATAGCTCTAGAGTCAAAATAGCGATAAATGCGTTTGCCGATACGGATACTGCCGTTTTGGAGCAATTTCCACCCGGCTTGTTTAAGTGTGAATGATTTGTATTTCTCTCGATTCTTGAATTTGGGAGGACGACCCTTCGCTCCACGTTTACGGTCATCAAAGAACTTTTGATAGCCTTTGTCTAGTCGGGCGATTACGTCCTGCAACGCCTGACTTGGCAATCCATTCCAATGGACGAACCGTTGCGTCCTTTTAAGTTTGGTTAGATGCCGCATCAGAACCTTCTTACCCGGATACCTGTGGTAGATGTCATAGTATCGACGGCATAAGGCGACAAAATGATTCCAGACCTGCGAAACATCATCTATAGATTTATGCAATTCACGATTACCGTGATTGCTATACATCTTGTATTTGAAGGTTTTCATGGGAGGGTCTTTCTATCTTTCATTGCCTGTCCAGTAGGGTGTGGGAGACACCACTGTGCAGTGGCATTGGGCTCTCCCACGAAAGACAAGGCAATTATGCCATACTTTACCCACAAAATCAACGCTTTTTTAACCAATACCATTTGCCAATCTGTATCCCCGTCCTAAAGAGCGAGGCTTTAGATCAGGAGATCTTAGTAAAATTCAAATGGAACGATGACGGTTGTGTACAAGGGTCAATTCCTTTCTTTCAAAATACCTTGGGAAATTTTGGAGTAATATAATGGGTATTAGTCTATGCAACGTGCCGGATTTTGTCAAGCGTTTTACTTGCCTAAAAAAAGTAATTCTAGCGCAGGATTTGGCGTTGAAAAATAGGTGTTGATGTGAGATAATGAACATTCTTGCGGTGTGGCTAGGGCGGGAGAGCGGAACGAAGACGGTCTATTTCTGCCCCTTTTTCTTCCTTGGAGGGTGGACAATGGTAGGGCAAAACGTGTTAGGAGATATAATCGCTATCAAGGCAACAGAGATTTCGCCGCCACCGGCGTGGGCACTTATGGAACGTCAACTTATCGAGCTCATGGAGGACGCAGTGGATCTGGCGGCGCAGAAATACTCTCGCCTAGATGGGACCCCTTATAATGTGAACGATGTCGATGATACGTACGAAGCGCACTCATACAAGGGGCTCCTCTACGCTATCGGTGCGGATGAGCAGATGCTCGAAATTGGCATCCGAGAGTGGAATGCGATTACCCAGCTTTATGATGATGGCGTTGTGCGCCGGGACGATGAACCGCAGCACCCGGAGTTTCGCGTGCAACTCCACAATGAATACTACAATTTGAACGGTCCTGCCGACTGGTTTCACATGGGCGAAGGGAATCAGTCCTTTTACTGTTTCGGTTTGGCGGATCCAACCCATCCGGAAAACCTCCGACGCGCCAAACGGTTCGCAGCGATGTATATGGCTGAGGATCCCGAAGCACCCAACTATGACCCTAATTATAAAATCATTCGCTCCCCTTTCCACGGCAGTGTCGGTCCCCGCTTCCACGCAGACCTTGCGATGGCTAAGGTGCTGCTGGACCCGATTTACTATCCGGGCGGTGTCGCACACGGACACGCCCAACGGTCAAACCTCTATCCGGTCATCAAGGATTTGGAGGAGGATTGGTTTGAGAACCCAGAACGGGCGGAAGAGATTCTTAAAATTTTCGACGATGTTGTTCTGAACGGCGACATCCCCGACAACCTAGCGGCTACAGGTCTCATCACCAATGCGTATCTTTACACCGGTGAGGAGAAGTATAAACGATGGGTCCTTGAGTATACGGAAGCCTGGATGGATCGGACACGGAATAACAACGGGATTATTCCCGATAACGTTGGACCCACGGGGCAGGTAGGTGAGCAGCGCAATGGTCAGTGGTGGGGTGGATTCTACGGTTGGAACAGCCGTAACTCCGCCCGTAATGCGTTTTTGGCAGCTACTATCGCCGCTGAATGTGCTCTGTTGCTCACCGGCGATTTTGGCTATCTGGAGCTCATTCGCTCACAGATTGAATTTCTGCTGAGCCTCGCCAAGACGCGAGAAGATGGTCAGTTGCTCGTACCAACACGAATAACGCCAAACGGTTGGGAAGGGTATCAACCGAGAGGTATTCAATGGTTGGCGCGGGTCTATCATGCGTCAATGGATGCAAGGGATTATGAGCTAATTACAAGGCTACGTGCAGGTGAAAAGGAGAGCGACTGGAATCAAGTCGAGGTTGCAGGTGACCGGAGCAGCGGGAATTTGGAAGCGCGTTTCAACTACTATGATGGTATCAACCCCGATTGGCCCGAAAAGCGGCTACAGGCGGAGTATCACTACGTCTTGGGGATGTATGAGTTTATGCGTCGGGACCCACGCGATACCGCGCAGATCATCGCTGATAACCGATGGCCCCCCAATCCCGTCGTCACTAAGGGACTTGCGCAGGTGACGATGGGCTCGCCGCAGCCTATCTATAACGGCGGACTGTTACGCGCAACGGTACGCTATTTCGATATGGACGGTGCTCGCCCCGGTCTCCCAAAAGATGTTGCCGCCTTGGTCGATAAATTGGAGTCGGACAGGGTGGGCATCCAGATAGTGAATCTCAACCGAACTGAAACTCGGCATGTCATTGTGCAGGCGGGTGCTTTCGCGGAGCACCAATTCACTCAAGTCCAGTTTCGGACAACTGATCAAGAAGGAACATCGGAGAAGACTGTCCCTGTTGATAATAAGTATTTCGTAATTCAGCTTCCTCCCTCCACGAGTATTCGGCTGGAGGGAGGACTGCAACGTTTTGTGAATCAACCAAGTTATGCCTTTCCTTGGCATGGCGACAGGGTGCCGGTGCCGTTTTAATAGGGGCTAAGATAACGCTTTTCAAATAGACTCGAAGAGGAAATGATATGGAAAGACAGACTGCTGTAAGCATCGCTAGCGATGCGTTTTACATCAACGGAAAAATAACTCATCCCGGTCGCTCTTATAACGGGCATAAGATCGAGGGGCTACTCCTCAATTCGCGGATGGTGCAGGGGATTTTCGACGATCGAAATCCAGAGACCGTCAGCAGATGGGTATATCCCGACACAGGCGAATGGGACGCGGAAAGGAACACCCGAGAGTTTCTTGCGGCAATCCCCGAATGGAGGTCTTACGGCTTGCTGTCGTTTACAATCAATCTCCAAGGCGGCAGTCCCGAAGGATACTCGAAGGAACAGCCGTGGCACAATTCGGGAATCGAAGCCGATGGCAGCTTGAACTCCGATTATATGGATCGATTGACTCGTATCATCAATCGCGCCGATGAACTTGGGATGATTGTGATTGTGGGTTACTTCTATTTTGGTCAGGACGAGCGTATTCACGATGAGGCGGCGGTCATTCGTGCCGTAGATAATGTTACGCACTGGATCTTTGATCAGGGCTATACCAATGTCCTCGTTGAGGCCAACAACGAATGCAACGTCCAGCGATACATCCACGACATCTTGAAACCGGATCGCGTTCATGAGTTGATTGAACGAGTTAAGGGGATAACCCGTGACGGGCGGCGGCTGCTTGTCGGGACGAGCTACGGGGGCGGAAAGGTTTCGGAGGAGAACGTCGTGCGGACATCAGATTTTCTGTTGATGCACGGTAACGGTGTCCGCGACCCCAACCGCATTGCAGAGATGGTCCAGCAGGCGCGACAGGTGCCGGGCTACCGAACCATGCCAATTCTGTTCAACGAAGATGACCACTTCGATTTCGACAAGCCGCTCAATAACTTTGTTGCTGCAATCAGTGAGTATGCATCATGGGGCTATTTCGATCCGGGCGAGAATAACTACTGCGACGGCTACCAGAGTGTGCCCGTGCAATGGGGACTCAACACGGCGCGTAAGAAAGCTTTCTTCGAGAAGGTTCGGCAAATCGTGGGCGATAGCGCGTAAATGCGTGTCAATTTATTTTTAAACTAGTCGTAAAACAGAGGAGAACAGTATGAGATTTGGCGTTTGCGCACCGCTTGAAAAAATTGATAGGCTCGCAGCGGTTGGCTATGACTATATCGAATTGGGAGTGGGGAATGCACTCATTCCACAAGCAAGTGATGCAGAGTTCCAAAAAATTCAAGACCGCGTAGCACAGGCAACTTTGAAGCCCGAAGCGTACTCAGGTTTTATTCCCGGCGATCTGCGTGTCGTTGGGGATGCGGTGGATTTCCCACGGTTGTCGCGTTATGTCGAAACCGCGTGCCGTCGAGCGAAGGCGATCGGTGGAGAGATTATCGTCTACGGTAGCAGCGGATCGCGCAATCTTGAGGACAGTTATTCGCAAGAAAGAGCGTTAGATCAGATTGCGGAATTTTTAGACATGGCTGCTGATCATGCCGAAGCAAACGATATTACAATCGTGATTGAGCCGATTTGTCACCGGGAGGGGAATATCCTCCGCACCGTCGCTGACGGATTGGAGATGGCGCAGCGGGTCAACCGGGAGGGGATTCAGTTGCTGGCAGATCTCTACCATGTCTGGCAAGAGGACGAGCCGATGGAGGATATCATCTATGCAGCGGAGTGGCTGGCACATGTCCACATCGCCGAGCCGGCCAAACGCTCGTATCCGGGCAACGATGACTTTGATTTCGAGGAGTTCTTTACCGCGCTTGAGGGGGCTGGTTACGATGGGCGTGTCTCCTGCGAGTGCAGTTTTGATGATTTTGATGCCGATGTGGAGACAGCACTCAGGACGATGAGGGCGTATATCTAAAACGATTCTTGATACAGTTTTTGCTGTTCTGCTCTTTTCTCTTTCTCTTCAATTTTTACCTCAATCTTTGTTAGTTCCGATTCCAGTATTGAGAGAAATTCTGGGGACTCCACTTTCTGCTTGCCCCGATTCTCGGGCTTCTGAATATCTTTGATGGGTCGAATCTTCTCCTCTAAAAGGACGACCTCCTCTGGGGCTTTAACTGCATTTTCAATGAGTCGAAATGCTACATCTAATGGGAGTTTCAAGAGGTATGTTTGCTTAGTCAAGTCAAAGTGGGCGACCTTATATTTTTTACCGTTCTCTTTCAGTGTGTTGATTTTCGGATATGGTGGGTATACTAGCGGATACAACCCATCATAAAATGACCACCCAGTTCCCCATGCTTTTCCCCACGTGCGCTTTTGAAGAAAGAGGATCAATTCTTGTCCCACTTTGAATTTTGGGACAGTTGAAATCTCCGAAATGGTATTTCCCCAGATGCCGCCTTCGATTCTGAATCGAACGGTATCCTTATCAATATTGGGTTGCCCTTTAAGCGTTTTAGATACGGTGATAGTAACGTCGGTGTAGATATCACCCCTGTAAAGGTATTGGATATCTGAAACTTTACCTGCGACGATCAAAACAGCCTGCTTGGTCTGGCTGACGAGTGTGTTATCACCTGACAGAAAGATACCAAATCCCTTTTGGGCGGTTAACGTCAAGCAGAGACATAAAGCAGCGAGAACAATTTTCGTTTTCATTGTGACGTCTCCTTATATCCGTTAAAAAAATATTATAGCGATGCTTTAAGCAAATTTCAACATAAACTATCAACTGTAAGGTGAGTGCACAGTTGGTATGGGGTTTCGGTTTCCAATGTTCAATATCGCTTATGGATAGAATTCAAGGCAGGGTCATTCGAGCCAGAACCAGTTTCTATGATGTTCAGGACGGTGGCACGATACTTCGTTGTCAGTTGCGTGGGCGTGTTAAGCGTGCCCAGCGGTCTCCGAAGGGGAGGCAGATCTACGCGGATCCTGTCGCTGTCGGCGATGAGGTCGTCGTGACGCCGCGCGATAATGAGGACGGGGTTATTGAGGAGATTTTGCCACGGCGAACAAAATTTTCGCGCAGATACCCTGGCAAGCGCGATGCAATCGAACAAATTGTCGTTGCCAACGGGGACCAGGTGGTTATCGTTCTGTCAACCCGTTTGCCTGATTTCAACCTTCGTTTCTTAGATCGATTCCTAATTTTAGCCGAAGTGGGAGAGATGGATGCGGTTGTCTGTCTGAATAAAATCGATCTCATTGACTCAGCTGAACGGCAAGAATTACGGTCAATTCTGAGTGCTTATGAGCAACTTGGCTATCCGGTGGTTTTTACCAGTATAAATCATTCGGAGAGCATCCAAGCCTTTCGGGACGCATTGCGGGATAGGTTTAGTGTCGTCGTCGGTGCGTCAGGCGTCGGAAAATCGAGCCTCCTGAATGCGGTTCAGCCGGGGCTGGGCTTGCGTGTCGGCGAAGTCGGGCTGAAAACAGGGAAAGGCAGGCATACAACGACGCTGGTGGAACTTTTTTGCTTGAAGTTTGGGGGCGAGGTGGCGGATACGCCGGGCATTCGAGAGGTTGGCTTGTGGGGGGTTGATACGGAGAACCTTGATCTCTATTTTCCAGAGATGGAACCCTATCTTGGCGAATGTAAATACACAGATTGTATCCACGTGTCTGAGCCCGCGTGTGCGATCGCCGACGCGGTCAATACAGGTAAAATTAGCGATGTTCGGTACCAGAGTTATATTTCACTCAAAAACGATGAGAAGACAGTGGACTCGATGCCTGTATCATAACGCCTCCTCCCGTATACTTATCAGTAAAGTAGCTCAGGAGTTATGTGTCGGGGGTACGCACCCATTAAAACGATTCATCGCGGTCTGAACACCATGTGTGACAAATGTTTCAATCGCGTCAGCCGCACAGGGGATAGCCCAATCGATATCTTCCCTCTCGGCAACGGAGAATTCGCTTAGCACGTGATCCATCCAGTCTCCTTCCACCTTCCCAATCCCCACCCGCAAACGCGGAAAGTCCTTTGTGCGAAGATGATGGATAATTGACTTCATTCCGTTATGCCCACCGTCGCTTCCCGCCTTTCGTATCCGTAGCACACCGACATCTAGGTTCAGGTCATCATAAACCACGCATAGATTGAGTGGGAAGATGTCGAACTTCTGAACGAGCAGGTTGATAGCCTGTCCGCTATTGTTCATGTAGGTCATTGGTTTGGCAAAGATAATCTCCGAGTCGTGCCATTCTGTTCGAGCGATAAGTGACCGACACACGGGTTCTAACCGGTCTACCTGTAATCTCAACAAGAGTTCGTTGATAACCCAAAATCCGAGGTTATGCTTGGTGTTTTCGTATTTGGGTCCCGGATTTCCGAGCCCAACAATCAGTTTTGTTGGCATAGATATTATCGGTCCCTATTTTTAGGAAACCTTTAGCGGGTTCGCCCTACTCTTAGAGAGACATTTATTGATCTGTTTCTTGTCCGCTAGCTTCCTCAACCTCCAATGTCTCAATTTCCGCCGGTTCTACTTCCGGTGATTCCGCTTCCCCCGATTCCACTTCTACCGATTCTGCCACCCTACTCACAACTTCCAATTCCAACGCAAGGACTAACGGTTTTGAAATATCAACGTGCCCGCCAATTGTATCCGTTTCGAGCCCTTCGATAAGGATTTGCACCCTTCTAATTTGGTCCCGGAAATTTTCCTTAACCGTTCGTAAAATTGCTCCTACAGTAAGAGCTTCACTGGTTGTGCCGCTGATATGTTCATCCTTGAGATGGCGCGAAAAGTCCAAATACGCCGTTGACTGTTCATCCACATACACCTCATAGAGCAATGTACCTTGGGGGATGGTTTGGTATAAGCCGCTGATGGAATCACTGAGGAGTTCATTGATAATCTGTTTGAGGCGCTCGGTGACGTCCTGGGATAGCGCCAATTCCCGCTCTTCACTAGCAAGCCTGAGCGAGTCGGTATCAAAGTAGAACAGCTTGTACGTCTGAAGTTGGGGCTGTGGTGAATCAGGACTAATAATAGGTGGCGGGAGAGGAGGTGGCGTTGGATCAGTCTGTTTAGAGTCACATGATATCAATATCGCAAAAATAAGAACAGCAACTGTGAGAGCAGCAGCTGAGCTAACAATTTGCTGAACCTGCTTGGATTTCAGATTTCTGTTTGCCGCACTATCTGCCATTTGCAGCGTCCTCTACCTGATTGGATTCTGCGATATAGGTCTGGATTGCCTGCACTATCTCCGTTGCGATGGAGGCAAGGTGGTCAACATCGGTGAGCCTTGCTTCATCAATTTCATTGGATAGATAGCCAATTTCAATGAGAACTGCCGGCATGTAGACAGCATCCAGTGTTGCCAACGGTATCTCAGTTAGGGAAATCGGTGCAGGCGAGAGGGGCTCCAATTCTGCCTGGAGCATTGTGGCGAACTGCCGACTCTGTATCAGGAACTCCTCTTGGAAGAGTGCTTGGATAGTTGCACTATCTCGTGAAGTTCCGCCCGGATTGATTGGTAGACGGTCTAATTGGGGAAGACCCATGGAATTGCTGACATAGAGATGCATACCGGCTGCACGCTCTGAAAAAGAGGTGTTACAGTGCAGGCTCAAAAAAAGTTTCCCATAATTTCTCTGTGCAATATCGATTCGCTCTTTTGGGCGTCGATCCGAATCCGCATCTCGCGTCAAGAGCACTTCGATCTGATGCTGAGGCGCAACCGCTTCGATCTGCTTGGCGAGATCAAGGACAATATCCTTCTCAGCAATTCTGGTGCTCCCTCGGCAACCCGTATCTGCACCACCGTGGCCGGGATCAATGACAACCAGAAATTTCGCTGACCCTTCCGTAGTTGTAGTGGCGGAAAAGTCGGGAAGTAGTGCAGTTCCCTCAGTAATGTGTATCGTCTGTATTACGGGGTTATGGGTCACCTTAAAATCGTAGATCTCAGGGAGCAGATCTGTGAAAAATTCGAGCGGAAGCATTAAGCTCCCCTCAACGATGAGTGGGGGATGAGAAAGCGACAACTTCATTTCATCCGAATTGACGCTAACATCAAGTGACCCAATCCGTAACCGCAGCTGCTTATCCTTGAAATTCAAGGTGAGCCGTTTCGTCAGAGAGCTGTACTGTTGCTTTATACCCGGATCGAATGCTTCCCGCAAGGTCTGAATCGGCAGATATAACCCACCACTCCGCTCAATAACCTCTACTTGGGCGAGGGTCTTACCACTTCGATCGACGAAACGGATTGCGTCAGATTGAGCAAAACCCAACCTGACGCAACTCGATATCAAAATTACAATGAATAGAATGGATCGACGCACCATATACTTATTCATCATCCTCGTCATCATCACTACGTCGAGAGATAAGCTCTGGCTCAGCATCTTCATCAATTATAGCCTCTTCTTCACCCTCTTCCTCATCTGTTTCCTCTTCCTCTATCCTCGGTGGCATAACGGCGACGATTCGCGTGCTAGGGTCATCGAGGATTTCAATCTCATCGGAGAGAGTGATATGCTCGACAGAGATGCTATCGTTAATATCTAATTCACTGACATCTACCTCAAGTTCTTCAGGTAAAAGTGTTGGGAGACAGTGTAAAGTTAACTGTCGGTGTGGAAATTCAAGGATTCCGCCCTCTTGAATCCCCGGAGCGGATCCGACTAAGGTGATAGATACCGCTGAGGTAATAGGTTCATCCATCGAGATACGTAGGAAATCAGTATGAAGTAGCTGATTACTAACCGGATCTCTTTGAACGTCTTTGACCATGACGTTTTCGATGCCGTGACCTGCGATTTCCAAATTGATAAAAGCATTTTCCCCATAGTGTTGCAGAAAAGTCCGAAAACCTCGCTCCTCAAGTCGGATGGGGATAACCTCGTTCTTGCGACCATAGAGGATTGCAGGGATGTGCCCTGCACGCCGCATGCCGCGTGCGGCTCCTTTGCCGGAAATCTCCCGTTTCTGGGCTTCAAGTCTAACTTGTTGCATGTCATATTCCTCCAAAATAGAAGAAAGCCGTAGCTGTAATGATAGCTACGGCTTGTGAAAATACTGGGCGGGTAGGGATCGAACCTACGCATGCGGGTGCCAAAGACCCGTGCCTTACCGCTTGGCGACCGCCCATCAAGATATACACACTCCCACGCTACTCATGGGCGTTGCACTGCAAAAAGCGAAATCGCTCTCGAAGTTCGCGGCAGCGAGTTTTGCTTCAGCTTGGCTTTGCATAAACGCAAACACCGTTGCGCCGCTGCCTGACATAAGCACCCCACAACTGCCTGGGCAGTTGTTAAGCTTCGTTTTTATTTCCGTAACAACGGGGTATTTCGAGAGAACAGGTACTTCTAAGCCGTTATATAGATGGCGTGCGACGCTGGAAAACTCACCACCCCGTAAACAACGGGTGAGGATTGTAACATTTTTTTTCGGTGCCGTCAATGATAAATTGACGTGTTGATAGACCCAAGGGGTGGAAATTTCCAAGCCGGGATTTGCCAGCAGGATCCACGCGTCCTCCAAGGAAGGTAACGGGGTCAGGATTTCGCCGATGCCTTGTCCAAGGGCAGCACCGCCCAGAATACAAAACGGCACATCCGCGCCGAGTTGCACACCTAACCGCATCAAATCTCGCTGCGTCAACCCAAGGTCGAAAAGGGTATTCATCCCATAAAGCACCGCAGCGGCATCTGCACTGCCCCCACCAAGCCCGGCTGCGACCGGTATTCGTTTCAAAATCTTAATATCGATACCGCTCAAATCGGACATATTGTCAACTAGTAGTTTTGCAGCACGATAGGCGAGGTTGCGTGGGTCGCACGGCACATGTGGGTGTTCGCAGTGCACCGTGATTTCTCTATCGGCGCGTTTGCGGAGATAGATATCGTCATGCAGCCCGATTGAATGAAAAACCGTTTCAATTTCGTGATACCCATCGGGGCGTTTTCCTATCACGTCGAGATACAGGTTAATCTTCGCGTGTGCCTGTACGCACAAGGCGAAATCTGCCATGCTATTACCTCAAAAATCGGCGTTTTGTGCCTTCCTGCAAAAATCGCTCAAACTCAAACTTGCCGTCGCTGATATCAATGTTGATTTCAGGCTTTACGATTTTCAGCACGACTTGCGTTTTTTCGATGGGGCGTTCGATCTCAATTTTATGGGGACGGAGAATGCCACCGACCTCTCGATAGTCTGAGAATTTTGCCTGTTGAATGACACTCCCACGTTTATCACGCACCTCCCAAGCACTGACTTGTGGTTCAGCATCGCGCACGAAAATAGTTATCTGCTCAACCTGCCCTGCTGCGGTGCCGGGGCGTGTTACAACATATTTTGCGCCAGAATGGGCTAGGGATAATTCGCGGGTTCGTCCATCCAAGAAAGGATTGGCAAAGATCGCACTACGTACATCAGAAACCCGCAGGTCTACCCCGAAAATTTCTTGGAGAACCTGGTCTTCCAACGGTTCAAAAATAACCTCACCTTCATTGACGAGATAGAGTAAAAACTGGTTTCGTGCAGCGATCGCAACCACTCGTGGTTCATTCAAGGGACCCATCGCTTGGATGTGCAGCAGATCGCCGTCTGTATCGGATTTCTTGTACCAGAGGGATTCTCGGACTTCCTCTTTTTTCCCTTCTTCCTCAATGGTCACGATAAGCTGCAATATTCTTAAGGTCGAAGTCAGATCGTAACTCAGTTGGAGTTCCGCAAGAACTGGGTTCAATTTTTCGGCGTCTGCCGGAGACAACTGAAAGTTAGCAGTTGCGCCTCCGCATCCACTGAGCGCGATCAGAAGGCAGAGAACAATAGGTAGGAAGTAAAACGTGAAACTGCAGTAGATCGAGGCTATCAAACCGAGCGTCGCGTGGCGGACTCCGAATTTTGGCATCTCAGGGCAGACCCGTGAAAGGCAAAGCGTACAACACAACTGTCTAAAGTTCATATCACCCCCCTTGTGTATCAATGCTCAAAATCTGCCACCCACTTTGAGACTCAATCAATGCAAAAAACAGCTTACCCGAGAACGTTAAAGGCGAACTTCTCGCTGAAGTTAAGATAATAACGTAATCTGCGGCAGCCATTGCGGTCCCGATTTCGTCTTGAATATGTAATCTTTGCAGCGAAAAATCGATTTGGGCATATTTTCGGAACACATCGGCCATTTTTTCCCGTAACTGCTCATAATTTTCACCATCTCTCGAATAGTTGGGCGATATGGTTGCCATCAATGCGGACAGATCTCGGTTCGTATAAGCGGATGCATACCTGCGGATAACGTCTTCAATGTGTTTCAGTGGATTGGTCGCCATACCTGTCCCAGAGAGTGGAAATTCCTCGGAAGTGGACACAGAAGAATCCGACGACGCCGGTACAGTAGATTCCTCAGCGAAGATTTCATCAAGTAGCTGTTCGTTAACTGCATCTTGGCTTGGTGGTACTGATGCAATTTCGTCCTTCTTTTCAAGCCCATAAATCTCGATTTCAGTGAGGCGAATGGTCCCGCGCATCGAGCGAATATTGAGGCGGCTGAGCATTCCGCGGACGTAGCCAATCGAACGTCTCCTGTCGTAGGTCTCGGTGTCGTTTGTCAATCGAATAAGCAAACGAATCCTCGAAGTCCGCACCGGCTTAAAACGTACGGCTACCCGCCTCTGTTTGTTGTTGCGGATGCTATTGTGTTGCTCTCCAATTTTCTTGCCAATTCGATCAACGCTCTTCCATCCGTGTGCATGTGGCGTCCAATATTGCACAGCAAAATCACTGACACCATACTGGTTTGCGGGATACTTTTCGGAATCGACGGTATGGACGATAACGCGGGTTACCAGCTTTTCCCCTGTGAGCTGAATAATAACCCACCCGACCTCTGAAGAAGTGTTACTAGCCAACCCACCACCGTAGAGGTCTCTACTGTAATCCGTCTGATTCGCGTTATTGCGCTGACGTGTTGCGCTGCCTCCCATATTGAGGGATGCCAGCCGTTCACGTTCTCCGACCTCCATGTATCCCCCGTATTCATATTCACCATCAAAGCGCACTTCCCATCCCTCACCCTTATCCCAGTTTTCGGAGCTAACAACCCCATCAGTCAAGGTTGAGGCGGGGTGATCGGAGTTATCTTGAGAGACAAAAATCACCGCCCCACTTTCGGGGAGGGCATAGTTGACAAGCTGCTTGTCAATCTCACTCGAATCAACAAAAGCTTGTTTGAGTGTTTTTTGGCAGCTACAAATGAGGGTTAAGCAAGCAATAATGAAAGTTACGGTTGTCAGTTTCTGCATAGACCTTCACGGCAAGACCCCCGAATTGACTTGTGGTGGGTCTAAAGCCGTACCTCCTATTATTGTGTAGCCAGCTCCTTCGGTTGAAGGAATCAACTGACATGGTTGATTCCAACAGGTACGAATTATTTTACCTGAAAGGGGTGCCGAAATGCTACGCTCATTTAAATGGAATGGGATGAATCCAAGCGAATGGATCTACGTTTGGAGTTTTTTAACCATATCCACCGTCTTGGCAACAATCAGATCCTCAATCTCCTTTGCAAACGGAGCAGGTTTCAAAAAGTAGAAGTGTGAACCATCCACCTCGTAGCCGCCGAGGTCATACGTCTCCTTGCTTGGCACATAAGCAATCAAGCCGTTACTGTAGGCAACTGTAATCGTCGTCGCGGGTTGGAGCGCGTTTTTGATGTGTAAGCCGATTTCTGTCAGCACCTCACCGCCAAGGAAGATTGCTCGTGTCTCTTCGTTGAACTGCACCACCTGAATCTCTTGCGGACAACTGCTAGGCAATCCACCTGCCTCAGATAGTTTCAGCATTTCCAATGCCCAATGTTTGATGAATGGATTGGTGTGGTTTTCTGCCTTGTCACGGAATGTATCATCATCGGGTTGATCAGCATAAGGCAGATGATGAAATTCGCTCGTGACGCAAAGTTCTTCAGCATTCACCAAGGTCGCGTCCTGTCGGGACTGCATCACCTCCTCTGCCATCCTGCGAGAAGCAGCTTCCAATTCTTCGAGGGAAGGTGTGTTAAACCCGTTGTTTTCTCCCTTAAACCATGGTCTAATATTTCCCGCGCAGCCCGTAGCAAAGAATGCCGGTGCCCGGGTCTGTTCGCTCAACGCGCGGCACAGAAAACCGGGATAATCGCCACCAATCATATATCCGCCTCGACTCGTCGGGTGACAACCGAAGATTATCAGGCTGCCGATCAATTCGCCGCGCGCGTCGCTGAACCAGAGCGTGTCCAGATCCCGATCCATGGCTCCGGCCGGATTTGGCGCGAACTGCACACCGCCCTTTCCGTCAGGCAATCGCCGACTGACGCCAAATTCAGAGCGTCCCCGTGAGAATGCCATCGTTCCTTCGGTTTGCTGATTCTTCGCTGAAACCGCAACCTGGACAAATTGGTTCAGGAGAAATTCTGCGTATTCATTCTCGATCTCACCCGGCATCGCCATAGGGTAGAAAAACGGGGCACAGTGCGTATGTGTCGCCGTCAAAACGATCTGGCGTGGTAGCAAGCCGGTGGATTCCGCAAGCCGGTTCTTTGCTCCTGCTGCGTAAGCAAGGTCGTATCCAATGAGGTCTGCGGTCACGATTAATACTTCGTCCGCGTCACCAGCAATAGAGACTGCCCCGGCGGTAAGCGGTTGATAGACACCTTCCGACTTATGGTCACGGTTGCCATATCCCGTTAGCCAAACGGGATGCTGGGGGGTTATATCGATGCTCGCAATACCAATCTTTGTCATGGATTCCCTCGTTTCACAAATCATCTCTCATTACAGGTTGCAGGCTGAAACGATTGCCTTTTGCTTTTATTTATTTTACCATAATTAAGAATGCTAGACAAGTATGAAGCCATCGTAGAGCCAATTTGCGAATTTGCTAGTTTGCATATTTCTATATCCTTAGAGCCTGTTTTAAAAGTCATTTGATACGGTTTTGCATCAAGTAAATGGAAGCAATGTATATCATAGCCTCAGCAGTCTCAGCGGAGCGTTCATAGTCCACAGTCAATCGACGAAACCAAGCGAACCAAGAAAAGGTGCGCTCCACAATCCACCGCAAGGGGATAACTACAAATCCTGATTGCCTAACAGATGGCGCAATGTCCAATCGACACTGATGCGCCATATATAACCAGTCACCTAATTCTCCGCGATAACCCGCATCCGCACAGACTAACTGAATCGTTATGTGCCAATTAAAAACCTCTTTGAGTAACTCTATTGCGACTTGGTTATCACTGACATTGGCATCAGTGACCTTCACCCGCAATGGAATGCCAATTGTATCGGTGACTATATGACGTTTACGCCCTTTGACCTTCTTATGTGCATCAAACCCTCGACTGTCTGCCAGTTCAGTCGTTTTGACCGATTGGCTGTCAATAATAGCGACTGTCGGTGAAGGCACTTTGCCAATATCACAACGGGTTTGGTGATGAAGTGCTTGATGAATCATCACCCATGTGCCATCGGCTTTCCATTTTCTGAAATGGGAATAGACCGTTTGCCATGGGGGCATCTGATGCGGGAGCATTCGCCATTGACACCCTGATTTGACTATATAAAAAATAGCGTTGATGATTGAGCGCATCTCCCATTTGAGCGGTCTACCTACCGGTGAAGGTTTTGGCAGATAGGGGAACAGATTGTCCCACTGGGCATCGGTCAAATCCGTGGGATAGGTTGTTCGGGTCATGTTTATGCCTTTCATTGGAATGGTATTCACTGCTCCAATGATTGGACGTAAACATGAACTCTTGAGTCAGATTTTTTCTTTTTCAAACAGGTTCTTATGGTATTGCACAGGAGAGGAAAAATCGGGTATACTAACATAGATGAAAATTCAAATAGATTTTTAAGTTGCTGATAGGCAGGAGAAATAGATGACACCGAAAACGATGTTTGAAAAAATTTGGGATGCACACATCGTCCACGAAATACCGGGCGAAACGACAATTCTCTATATTGACACGCATCTCGTTCATGAAATTACCTCTGCACAGGCGTTTGAAGGAGTCCGACTCGCGGGGCGAAAGGTACGCCGCCCGGATCTCACTTTTGCCACAATGGATCACAACGTGCCAACCACGGATCGGTTTCTCCCGATTCAAGATCAGATCGCCGCTAAGCAGATGGAGGTGTTAGCGGAGAATTGCGCCGAAGCTGGTATCACGTTATATGATCGACAGAGCCCTAATCAGGGCATAGTTCATGTGATTGGGCCCGAGCTCGGCATCACCCAACCGGGGAAGACTATCGTTTGTGGTGACAGCCACACCTCGACACATGGCGCGTTGGGGACACTTGCCATCGGTATTGGGACCAGTGAAGTCGAGCATGTATTGGCGACTCAGTGCCTCTTGCAGCAACGTCCTCAAACCTTCAAAATCGAGGTTGATGGGAAACTGGGACGCGGTGTTACGGCAAAAGACATCATTCTCGGGATTATCGGCAGGATTGGGACCGCTGGCGGAACTGGCACAGTGATTGAATACACCGGCTCGACCATTCGAGAGCTGAGCGTTGAGGAGCGGATGACGGTTTGCAATATGTCCATTGAAGCGGGTGCCCGCGCCGGCATGATTGCCCCCGATGATAAGACGTACGAATACCTTGCGGGTCGTGAATTTTGCCCACAAGGCGAGGCGTTCGATCGCGCGGTCGAAAAGTGGAAACAGTTGCCGACAGACGAGGGCGCGGTCTACGACAAGTCGATTGATATTGACGCTGCAACGTTAGCACCCCAAGTGACATGGGGAACGAATCCGGGGATGGTCACTGATGTTACGGGACAGGTGCCGGATCCGGATCGGATGCCGACGCAGGATCAGAAACGGGCAACTGAACACGCATTGACGTATATGGATTTGAAACCCCTGACACCGATTGAGGATATTCAGATTGATAAGGTGTTCATCGGGAGTTGTACCAATTCTCGGATCGATGACCTCCGCGTTGCCGCTGAAGTTGCCAAGGGACGCAAGGTTGCTCCAACGGTGAACGCGCTCGTCGTACCGGGGTCACAGGCGGTCAAGCGACAGGCGGAAGCGGAAGGTTTGGACGAGATTTTCCGCGCGGCAGGGTTTGAATGGCGTGAGTCTGGCTGTAGCATGTGTCTCGGCATGAACCCGGATATCTTGATGCCGGGTGAACGGTGTGCGAGCACATCAAACCGAAATTTTGAAGGCAGACAGGGCAAGGGAGGACGGACGCATCTCGTCAGTCCACAGATGGCTGCGGGTGCTGCGATTGCTGGCCATTTCGTCGATATTCGGAAGTGGGAGTAGTCACGTATTGATTCCCCTATTCGGGGACGGGGACCGGTTTGTGGTCGGGATTTCTATTTTCAACAGCAGACATGTCCGTTGCAAAGACCTGAGAATTGTATCTGTTCTGTTCAATGCTTGGAGGCAAGCCATGGAGAGATGTCCCATAGTTTGATGGTTCCATCGCGTGACCCTGATGCAACCATATTCCCATTTGACGAGAATGCTAGAGACAAAACCTGTTTCTCACGTCCCTCAAATGTAGTAATTTCCCGTTGGTCCTGAATTGACCATAGTTTGACGGTTCCATCGCGTGACCCTGATGCAATTATATCTCCATTTGGGGAATATGCTACAGCCCTGACCCCCCATTTGTGCCCCTTAAAGGTAGCGATTTCGCGTTGATTCTGAATTGACCACAGTTTGACGGTTCTATCGTCTGCCCCCGACGCAATTGTCTCCCCATTTGGGGAATACGCTATAGACGTGACCTGAAGTTTGTGTTCCCCAAAGGTGGCAATTTCGCGTTGATTCTGAATTGACCACAGTTTGATAGTATTATCATTAGCCCCTGATGCAATTATATCCCCATTTGGGGAATATGCTACAGACCTGACTCCTCCCTTGTGCCCCTCAAAGGTAACGATTTCGCGTTGATTCTGAATTGACCACAATTTGATGGTTCTATCCTTGGCCCCTGATGCAATCATATTGCCATTTGGCGAATATGCTACCGAATAGACTGTCCCCCTGTGATAAAATGTAGCGATTTCCCGTCGGGTCTGAGTTGACCACAGCTTGACCGTTTTATCCACTGACCCCGTCGCAATCGTATCCCCATTTGGGGAATACGCTACAGACCTGACTCCTCCCTTGTGCCCCTCAAAGGTAACGATTTCGCGTTGATTCTGAATTGACCACAATTTGGCGGTTCTGTCGTCTGCCCCCGTTGCAACCGTATCCCCATTTGGCGAATATACTACTGAATAGACCTCATTTCTATGACCAAAAAAGGTAGCAACTGGTCGCTTGGTCGCGATGCGTTTTTCCTCTGCTTTACGTCGCCGTTGCTCCTCCGCCTCTCGTTGGTATTTCTGTTCTGCCTCACGTCGGCGTTTTTCCTCCGTTTCCTGTCGACGCTTTTCCTCTGCCTCGTGTTGGCGTTTTTTCACCGCGTCATCCGCTTCTCGTCTAAGTCTTTCGGCCTCCCTAAGTTTCTCCTCCGCTTCCAATCTTAGCATTTCTGCTTGAATATGCTTCGGTTCAGTAAATCCATCGTTCTCTGGCGGCACCTCTGCTTTCCTACGTGTCAATTCAATAAATTTGTCATTGAGTGCCTTGAGTTGTTTAGACATCATTGCCACTAGGCGTTCAACTATCTGCTCATCCCGTGAATAAGGAGATTCTTCAATAAACTTTAGAAGATCGGTGGTTTCTTCTCTACCTTTTAGCAGACTATGACAGTTTCCACAGAGCGTCAAGCCGTTATCAAGTTCGGTGGCAAATTCAGGGTATTTCACTAACAGTTTGATGTGGTGGACTTCGAGATTGGTATCAAATCCACATCGGCGACAAGCATCTCCATCACGCTGTCTAACGTCTTGCCTCCACTGTTGATATTCTGCTGATGTGCGATCGTCTTGCATTGGGATTTTCCTTTTTCACAGAGGATACTCTACTTGTTTCTGGCTGCTAATTTTCAGCCCGAGTGCGTGAATCGACAATCCGCAGGAAATGGCTTGCCAAAATTATCACTTCAACTGCTTCTTCTGCAGTCACATTAACATTTCGGTGACTGCCGGGATTTTTATAGGAGCCAATTGCCCCGGCAAATAGATCAGATATAGCCTGCCTTTCTGCGTTGTGTTGATTGAGATCGGTTAAATTACCATTTTGGACGTGAAATGCTTTGCGCATCAGATCAACCCCGTGATCTGTGTTGGTATAGTTGCCCGCCTTACGGACAGCGATTTCGACCTCTTTGAACCCTTGAAAAATGGCAGTATCATAGTCGCCTCGTAAGAACGTTGCCCATACTTTTTGAGCGATTATCGGGTGCAGTTGGCGTTTTGGTAAAAGGTTTGCCTTACGATAAGCTGCTAAGACCTCGGGCGTTTCAATTGTTTGCCCTCGTCTCGTAACGAAGTATGTGGTTAGCATACCTGCAGACGTTTCGCGCGATAATTGAGTTGGTTTTAGAGCAATAAACCCTTCCCTTTCCAACCACTGCCAAGCTTCCATGAGAGCAAGGAGAATCTGATCATCATGTTCAGGTGGGTATTGTTGACGCATCTGTCTTCGCCCACCTTCAAATGATATTGACATTAGACCGTATGATATGACACTCTCCGGGTTTATGTTCTGATTGCCCTCTAAAGATACCAAGAGCGGTCCGGCGAGTTCCTCTGGTTCCAAACTTAATAAAGAATCTGCATCTGGAAGTATATCGAATAGCTTTGAGAATATTTGCATGGTCCGTTACCGTCCTTCGCCGCCCCTACCATTTTGGTACATCCAATTAAGATTGTCTTGGGCTGCGGAATAGCCACCCTCAGCAGCTTTTCGATACCACCTGACTGCCTCTACATCGTTTTGCGGGACACCTCTACCGTGCTGATACATCCAGCCCAGGTTATCTTGGGCTTTTGCGAGATTGCTACCTTCCGCAGCTTTTCGATACCATTTAACTGCTTCCACATCATCTTGAGGGACGCCTCTACCGTTTTGGTACATCCAGCCGAGGTTGTCGTGGGCTATAGCATAACCTTGTTGGGCAGCTTTTTTATACCACTTAATTGCCTCCCTGTCATCTTGAGGAACACCCCTACCATTTTGATACACCCAGCCGAGATCATTTTGGGCTGCGGGATAGCCATCCTCGGCAAGTTGTCGCAATTGCTCTAATGTTTCTGTGTCCAGTGTTTGTCCTTTGGCTTCAATCTGTTGATAGCCGAGTAATGTGCGATCATCTGACATAAGAATTTTCCTTAAAATCTGCTCTATTCAGTTTGACCAATTATACCTTCCAAAGGGCTTGATGCTGTCGCGTAGAGTTTTCTTGGAATCCGTCCAGCAAGGAATGCCGCCCTGCCCGCCTCGACTGCCTTTCGCATGGCGGTTGCCATCAGTACCGGTTGACGCGCTTTGGCGACAGCGGTGCTGAGGAGGACGCCGTCACAACCGAGCTCCATCGCAATCGCTGCATCAGAAGCTGTCCCAACCCCCGCATCGACGATCACAGGGACGCTGACAGTGTCACGGATGATTTGGATGTTATACGGGTTGCGGATGCCCATACCCGATCCAATCGGTGCCCCCAACGGCATCACCGTCGCACACCCGATGTCTTCCAACTTCTTGCAGGTAATCGGATCATCGTTGCAGTATGGCATCACGGTGAATCCATCTTTGACCAACGTCGCAGCTGCGGGTAACAACTGCTCAACATCGGGAAACAGGGTCTGGTCGTCGCCGATAACCTCCAACTTGACGAGTGAGGTTTCGAGTGCTTCACGCGCGAGTTGCGCTGTCAATACGGCGTCCTTTGCCGTGAAACAGCCTGCGGTGTTTGGTAAGATTGTATACCCCTTCTCACGGAGGAGATTGAACAGATTTTCTCCTGAAGCGTCGCTGAGTTTCACCCGGCGCATGGCAACGGTAGCGATTTCGGCACCGCTCGCTTCAAGCGACCGTATCATCAGGTCGAAATTGGGGTAGCCGGCTGTGCCGATTAACAGTCGTGATTGATAATCGGTATCACCAATTTTGAGTCCTTCCATTTTGTCCTCTTTCTCGTTCTTTCGTCAATCTCTTGAGAATTTCATTGCCGCTCTAATTCCTTGAGCGATTATTAGACACGCTATAGTCGTAAGGCGCATTCAGTTAGTATCGTCCGGTTCTTCGTAATTAAACTCGACTTTACTTTGTTTAATAACCTCATCAAGAATACTCTGCAAACGACCTTTCTGTACTGTTTCACTAAAGCGATCTTTCAGAACAGGAATATTGATGATTTCCTCAACACAATTCATGTATCTCCTGACTATAGCCGTTATAAGATATTGTTTCTCTGCTCCCGCCTGAAGTTTTTGCCTGAGAACATTAATGGACTCTTCGGATTTAATAACGAAGGATATAGGATAGCGTTCAATTTTATCGATATCCAAAAAGTATTTTCTTACGTCTAGAGTTTCTGTCACTTGAAAGAATCTGCCCAAGGGACGCATAACAAAGTCTATACCGCCATCATTAGCATTGGTGCGGCCAGTTTTATAGAGTTTGAGGTTTTCTTCCTCTACACTTTCCAGATCGAAGCCGAAATAAACGGTTTGATTACTATAGTAATACTTCAGAATGGCGTAACTAACAATCTCAAAAATACGTGCGTCAGCGTTTGGTCCGAGAAGACTTACAATAAATACTTCTATATTTTCTTTGCTTTCTCCGTTAATTCTTTTCAAACGTTCGCATGTTTGAATAAATGCCTCAAATGCACTCCGCTTCGTCTCAATATAACGATCCACGATACTGATAATAGATCTTGCGATATTGTACGAATCGGCCCCAGCGGAAATCTTTAGGAGGTTTTCGTTGATCCAATAACGTTTTGTTTCAACATCGCGTAAAATTGGAATATATTCGGTTTGTGGAAAATACTTCCGAAAATCACTGTTTATGCGGTGGTTGAGTGCATGATTTTGCAGCTTGTTACCAAAAGGTAATTCTCTTTGACGCTTGAATAAGTCTGTAAATGCTGCCCCCTGATAATTTGAGTAGTCGCTTTTTTCATCAAATCCGCGGTTGAGATAATCTTCGATTAGCGCATAGAGTGCGTAGAGATTCGCGAAGCTACTTCTTGCTTTTGACCCACGCGTGGCAGATATAGTTTTGATGTTGAGGTACTGCAAGATTTCACTTCTCTCAAAAATATCTTCTGACACTTCACCGAAATCGGAGCGTAAAACGGCTTGAATTTGCTGGGTAAATTCGTGTTCCATCTAGTTTCCCTCGAATAGCTTGAGGGTCTGTTGGGTTGGGTTCAGCTGCTCCTCGTAGGAGCGAGGTTGTCGTTTCAATTCTTCCCCTCTGTAATGTGTCATTATTTGAAGCCTTCTCAACCCAATTTTGACGTAATCTTCTTCTATCTCTATTCCAATTGATTGACGCCCCAATTTTTTTGCAACAAAAGATGTTGTGAATGTACCAGCGAAAGGGTCGAGAACGAGATCTCCGGGATTTGAACTTGCCCGAACAATTCGTTCAAGCAAAGCAACGGGTTTCTGAGTCGGATGTTTTTCGTACTCATCCATTCTATAACGGACACGCGGAAATTCCCAAACATTACCCGGAACTTTTCTCGAACTATATTGTGTAGGGACAGGTTTTCGATAATCGATTAATTTACGCGCTGCCCCTGTCTTTGCCTCAACTAGGATGTCATCTGCATTGAAAGTGTATTGCTGCTTGTTTCTCACACAGAAAAGAATGGGTTCATATAGAGAACCGTAATACTTTTTTGCTTGAACCCCTGAACTATCGTACGACCAAACAATACGAGAGAGGATGCAAATTTTGCCTCGAAGGTAGATGTCAAAATAGGGTATATTCTGGGTCGCAGCCATGAGATAGAAACTACCTTTGTCTTTCAGTTTACGGAGGCAAAGGTCAATCCACTTGTAGCACCATTGGAGATACACTTCTTCGGAAATCCACTTATCCTTTCTGCCATTGAAGTCCTTACCGATGTTGTAGGGAGGGTCTGCAAAGATTAAGTCTACTGAACCATCAGGAATTTTGCTGGACAGGGCTTCGAGTGTATCTCCCCAGATTATCAGATGATTTCCCTTTTCCAAGGCTTCCATAACTTCCCCATTTCGGATTAAAGGTTTAACCTCCCTGCGCTGCCCGGATAATCTCGATTTCGCTTTCCGGTTGAATCTCCGTTGTCTCCCACTGTGTTCTGAGAACCACTTCTTGGTCAATTGCAACAGCAATCCCCGGTCGGGAAGGATTTATTTCCAAGTCCAAAAGCAGCTGATGGAGAGTTAATCCCGGTGAAACCTCTTTGGCTTCGCCATTTACTTTTATATTCATGTGCTTTTCCTCCATGATCACAGAAACCGAGACAGTTGAAAAGGCGCGATAGTTTCCGAAGTTTTCCCTGTTAAGATGAGTGAAGCGATTTCACGGGCAGTGACGGGGGTAAGCAGAATGCCGTTGCGATAATGTCCCGTTGCCATAATGAGATTTTCAACTCCAGTCTCACCCAGAATCGGTGCGTTGTCTCGACTACCGGGACGCAGCCCCGCCCAAGTCTCCAGAATGGGAAGATCATATATTCCTGGAACAGCCTCCCAAGTGCCTCTGAGAAGTTCAAATAAGCCCCCTGCTGTCAGCTGCGTGTCGAATCCCATCTCTTCGCTCGTTGCGCCGATCACCAAGCGACCGTCATCCTTCGGGACCAAATAGACATCCGTCGGATACTTGGCACGCGGGGCACGGATGACCTTCTGCAGAACTATCCCTTCCTCCATCCGCAATGCGAGCATCTGTCCTTTGACCGGACGGACAGGCGGTTTCACGGCTTTCGGTAAGCCATCAATATCACTCGACCAGCAGCCGGCGGCAAGCACAATGACATCGGCCTCTTCTAAATTACCTTTGACCCAAATTCCTTTTGCTTTTCCATTGACGATCTCAATTTTGTCAACGGGTGTATTTTCGTGTAATGTTCCGCTTGTGTTCCGATATGCCTCAATCAGCGCATTGACCATCGCCCGGTTGTCAACCTGGTGGTCATCCTTGCTCCAAATGGCTGCAGTGATTTTCGGAGAGAGCAGCGGCTCTATCTCACGCGCTTCTGTGCCGGCGAGCCATTCGACTTTCAACTCTAAGAGTTGTTGAGATTCATAAAGATGTTCTAACTCTCGTGCATCGTCTCGATCCACCCCGACAATGAGTGTTCCTTCTGCCCGGTAACCAACGCTCATCTGACTATCGGTTTCTAACTCGGCAACCCACTCTGGATACATCCGACAACTCTGGACACCCAATTTGAGCAGGTTGCGTTCCTCAAAATGAACTTCCGCGTGGGGGGCTAACATCCCCGCAGCCGCCCATGATGCCGCACGTCCAGCTTGATCGCGTTCATAGATCGAGACGGTACAACCTACCCTTGCGAGTTGCCAGCCGATACCGAGCCCAATCACCCCACCACCGACGATGATGACTCGTTTATTTGAGTATGGGTTGTGGATTTGCATTGTTTTTCTTCTCCAGGCGTTGTACTGCTTCCCATTTTTCTTTATACTCCTGGGTAAATTTTGGGGTTAATCTCATATTAAATTGCTGGTAGGCAATCCCCATGAGGATGAACAACGCCACACAAAATGCTACGCGGACAATTCTGGCTCTCGTTTCTTTTTTGTTTTTGAACACATAACAGATCGAGAGCACCAATGAAACCACACCTAATCCCATATATACAGCTGAAATTGAAAATGTGTACAGTTTACCGGGCTGTGTACCAGCTTGGCGCAATAATGAGAGTCTAGTCTCCCAATTCAGAGCAGCCTGTCCTTTCTCAATGAACGTCTGAATATACGTCGCGATTTGTACCGTTGACTCTAGTTGTGAGGATATAAACCATAGTGAGGGAACCAATATCCCAAGAGGACACAGGAACAGAAGCCAACTGCCTGTATCCTCCTCCGTTTCCTGTTCCCTCTGAATACCATATCCGAGGATCACAACTGCTGCTGTAATGCTTATGGTGAAAACTTCAGCGATTATCCCGGCATTCGCGATAATCTCTTGCCGGAGAGCTTCATATTCAGAAAAATCCAATTCCATTATGATTTGCTTCTGTTCCATTACGGTTTCCTTATTAGACCCCTATGCTAGTTGCTCTAAGACCGCACCAAGTGGGGTTCGCAAGATCATCGTTTTCCACCTGATATTTATCGAGGAAGTCTGAGGCCCGATGCAATTCGGTTTTGATCCCGATTCCATCGGGTCGGGGAGATTTGAGGAAATTGTCTATACTTCACATCCAGCGATTTGTTCATTTGATTAGCTGTTCATTTGCGTATTTCTAAAATGTCCAGTTAGAAAGTATACAGAAACGGATCGGGAAAACCAACAAATCTGTCCTTCATGAACCTAAATTTTCATTATGTCGTCCTGAATTCTAGAACTGGGTACCCGGGTGTCGATTAATCGAAATCAATGGAGCACCGGCTATCATAACAAAGCCGAATCAATTCTGCAACGAAAAAAATTGTATTGGTAAAAAGCGATGTATTCTCACATAACCCGTAAGAACGTCGGTGGGGACTGCATTTGCAATCTGCTGTCTCCTGTCAGATCACCTAAGTTACCTTGCTCATCTAGATATTTGCATCTATTTAGAAATTCCATTGCTTCTTTCTATCTGTTTGTGCTATACTATTACACGTTAGTGCCTATCTAGGTCAATAGCGACCTTGCAAAAAGGAGGAGCTGGTGAACCAAATCTATCAAATCTAATGCCGTCATCGGTTTTTGATATAGAGCCAGTCACATGATGAACGAGGATTCAAAAAAGGAACAGGAAACAACAGATCAGCCCACAGTCGAAGTGGAAACCACCGCTGCAGTTGAAACCGAGGAGAAGGTGGACGCTTCTCCAGTGAGTGACGAGGGGACTCAGTCGGAGGAGCAGCCTACTGCAGAGAATCAGCCACAAGATGAGGAACAGGGCGTGCAGCCGACAGAGGAGGCGGAGGAAAACGGCGAGGAGATCTCTCTGTCTGAGGGTGAATCGGACGAAGTCGATGCGACCGACGAAACCCCTTCTGTTGATGAGTCCGCAGCAGTAGAGGCATCTGCTGCTGCGCCGGAAGCGACACCGGAGCTCGCCGAAATCGAATCCCTTGAGGAAGCCTATGACAATTCCCTTAAAGCTTTTTCGGAAGGGGAAATTGTTAAGGGAACGGTGATTAATGTCGATCATGACGAAGTTATGATTGATATTGGGTTCAAGTCAGAGGGGTATATCCCGGTATCGGAATTTCCGATTAAGGAAGAGGGTGTACCTGCCATAAGTACCGGTGACTTGATTGATGTGTACATCGTTCGCAGGGAAGATGCCGAAGGTCAGCTCGTCCTATCCAAGGAAATTGCCGATCAGAAAATGGTTTGGGACGAGATTACAGAGGCTTACGAAGCGGGACGGGTTGTGGCAGGTACCGTCGTACAACGGATTAAGGGTGGGCTTCAAGTAGATCTCGGTAAATTACGGGCTTTCCTACCTGCATCTCAGATTGAGTTACGACCTCCACAAGATTTTGAACAGTATATCGGTCAGACACTTGAAGCAAAGGTTGTTAAACTTAGTAAGCGTCGCCGCAATATTGTCCTGTCGCGCCGTGTGATTCTCGAAGAGGAGTTAGCATCGCAAAAAACCGCTCTTCTTGAGAACCTCGAAACGAACCAAATTCGATCCGGGGTTGTAAAGAGTATCACTACCTTTGGTGCATTTGTTGACCTTGGTGGTATTGATGGATTACTCCACAAAACCGATATGTCGTGGCGTCGAGTTAATCATCCATCTGAGGTCGTTTCGGTAGGGGATGAAATAGAGGTAATGGTTATCTCTGTTGATCGCAATACCGAAAAGGTTTCTCTTGGATTAAAACAGAAAACGCTGGATCCATGGGAATCCGTGGATGAGAAATACCCTATCGGCTCCACGGTTACAGGCAAAGTAGTCGGCATTGTCAACTACGGGGCATTTCTTGAACTTGAAGAGGGCGTGGAAGGACTCATCCATATATCGGAGATGTCTTGGACACGGCGACACATTGCACCGTCAAAGGTAGTCGTAAAGGACAATGTCATTGACGCAGTTGTTCTGGATATCGACAAGGGCAATCAGAAGCTATCTCTTGGGTTGAAGCAACTCGAGACCAATCCTTGGGAGCTTTTGGAGACAAAATATCCTGTCGGTACAAAACTCACGGGACGCGTACGTAACCTGACTAATTTTGGCGCTTTCGTTGAAATTGAGGAAGGAATTGATGGTTTAATCCATATTTCCGATCTTTCGTGGCTGAAACGAATTGTCGATCCGCGCGAGGTTCTCAAGGAAGGCGATGAAGTTGAAGTTATGGTTTTAAGCATCGACTCAGTGCAACAAAAGATTTCCTTAGGTCTCAAACAGATCGAACCTGATCCATGGATAGAAGTTCCGAATAAGTACAAAATTGGATCTGTGGTTCGTGGAAAGGTTGTAAACATAACCAGTTTTGGCGTGTTTGCACAGCTTGAAGATGACATCGAAGGGTTAATCCATATTTCTGAGCTTGCTGAACAACGCGTCGAAAAGCCGGAAGATATCGTTTCGGCTGGTGAGGAATTGAACCTAAAGGTAATTCACTTAGATCCAACTGAACGTCGAATTGGTCTGTCGTTAAAAGCCGCGCAGGCTGAACAGGACCGTGCAACCGTTACGCAGTACCAACAACAACAACAACAAGAACAGCCAGAACGCTCCCAGCCTCAACAAAAAGACCGGGAAGAACTAACAGCATTTGGAGGATTATTAAAGGAAGAACTAAATAAATCGGGTTCGGAAGACAATTAATGCGTATCTGTTCATGGAGGTAAGCTCTCTCCGTGTTGTCGAACTGTTTCGTATCATTCCAGATCATAGTTTGCTATCACTTAATCTTCAGACAAAATTTTTTGGATGATGTTTGTCTGTCGCCGGCATGAGACGTGAAACATGATAAGTTGCTTTTCACGTCCCACGTCCGGCTGCAGTTATCATGTGGCTGCTTATAGGTTATGTAATAGCACCATATTTTTTTGTAAATGTATTCAAGACCTTACCGCCATCCCTCCCTTGTTGCTTAAAGCCTTTCGCAAAAATTTGAGCGTTTTCTTTCCAACAGATTGAGATGGTTCGTTTGCGATCTGCTATTACTCAATGGTTGGGCACTACTTTCGCGGCTAGTGATAAGAGATTTTCATCTCTTTTCTATGGCACGCGCCTGTCGACGCATATCACCTATCACACCCCATGCTAGTCCGTTTGCGCACTAGGTTAGGCATCACAGATGCAGAATTGGCAAACCGCTTCAAGGGTTGAGTGATAGGCTACCACCCCCAACAATACTGATAAAATTGTCAAAATTCATAATGCTGATAAGGGGCCCCATACCCTCAGATTGGGGAAAGGAAGGAATATACCTGACACGGGTACACGAATTCCCCGCCTGAACCTGCACGCCGTTCAAAAGCGGGTTTCGTGGAGGCTTTCTCATGCAGCGGAAGCTCCTCCTTCAGCTGGCTCAGGGACGGCTTTTCACTATCGGCAATAGGTGGAATCTGAATCCGAATTTATTCCTTTTTTTGTGTGTATGACGGAATTTAACTAGGAGAACTCAATTGGCTCAAAACTTTGTATTTACATCTGAATCCGTAACTGAAGGACACCCGGATAAACTTGCAGATCAGATTTCTGATGCCGTGCTTGATGCGGTCATGCGAGACGATCCAATGGGGCGCGTCGCCTGCGAAACGTTGGTAACAACGGGGCTCGCACTCATCACGGGTGAAATCACGACTAGTGCAAATTTCATCGATATACCCGCACTGGTCCGTCGCACTATCCAACAGGTTGGCTATGTTAAGTCAACCTACGGTTTTGACTACGAACACTGTGCGCTGTTGACTGCCATTGATGAGCAATCCGCTGATATTTCAATGGGAGTAGACCGGCTCGGTGCCGGCGATCAAGGGATGATGTTCGGTTATGCTTGCCGCGAGACGCCGGAGCTAATGCCAATGCCGATTATATTCGCACATAGACTGACGCGCCGGCTGGCACAAGTACGGAAAGAGGGTATATTAGACTTCCTGCGACCTGATGGAAAATCGCAGGTAACTATTGAATACGTTGATGGACAACCTATAGCTGTTAATACTGTTGTGATTTCGACTCAACACGCTCCGGAGGTTACGAATGACGAGTTGAGAGAAGCCGTCATAGAGGAAATTATCAAACCCATCATTCCTGAAGAACTGCGTCAAAACCAATCTGATATCACCTACCATGTCAATCCAACAGGGCGTTTCGTTGTCGGCGGACCGCAAGGTGATTGCGGACTAACAGGTCGGAAGATTATTGCTGATACTTACGGAGGCATGGGAAGACATGGTGGCGGGGCATTTTCTGGCAAAGATCCGACGAAAGTGGATCGGAGCGCGGCGTATGCAGCGAGACACGTTGCGAAAAACATGGTCGCCGCTGGATTGGCGGAGCGATGTGAAGTCCAACTCTCCTATGCCATCGGTGTCGTTGAACCAATCTCAATCATGCTTGAGACTTTCGGTACAGGTACAATCCCCGACGAAAAACTAACCCAGCTTGTAAGGAGGCATTTCGATCTGACGCCAGCCGGAATTATCGAGCGACTTGATCTCCGAAAACCGATTTACTCAGCAACAGCGGCTTACGGGCATTTCGGACGTGAGGAGCCGGGATTCACATGGGAATTGACGGACTACGCAGATTTGCTGAAGGCAGAGGCAGGCGTATAGAAGGAGTAGCTATGAATCACGATATCAAGGATCAAGAACTCGCAGATGATGGAAAGCGGCGAATTGACTGGGCAGACCGTTTCATGCCTGTCCTGCGTCTGATTCGCCAACGATTTGAACAAGAACGTCCACTAGAAGGGGTACGGATTTCCGCATGTTTGCATGTTACCACGGAAACCGCTAACTTAGCCCGAGCACTGAAAGCGGGCGGTGCCGAAGTACTTTTGTGTGCCTCTAACCCGCTGAGCACCCAAGACGATGTTGCTGCGTCGCTTGTAGAGCATGACGACATCCCCATTTTTGCAATCAAGGGGGAGGACACCGAGACCTATTACCAACATATTGATGAAGCGGTCAGCTTTCAACCGGCAATTACTATGGATGACGGAGCGGATCTGGTTTCTCGTCTCCACGCTGAGGATGCAAACCCGTCTTACGTGGAAAATGTGTACGCCGGAACAGAGGAAACGACAACAGGGGTTATCCGCCTCAGGAGTATGGCAGCCGAAGGGGTTCTCAAGTATCCAATCATCGCCGTAAACGACGCCAAAACGAAGCATTTCTTTGATAATCGTTACGGGACGGGGCAAAGCACACTGGACGGCATCATTCGCGCAACCAATCTGCTAATCGCCGGTTCTACCGTTGCTGTCGCCGGCTACGGCTGGTGTGGGCGCGGTTTTGCCGATCGGGCGCGAGGCTTAGGCGCAAATGTCATTGTCGCGGAAGTTAATCCGTTGAACGCATTGGAAGCGGTGATGGATGGTTGCCGCGTTTTGCCTATGATTCAGGCTGTCGCTGAAGCTGATCTCGTCGTTACGCTGACAGGCAATATTCATGTGTTGCGCCGCGAGCATTTTGAAGCGATGAAGGATGGCGCGATTATTTGTAATTCAGGGCATTTCAATGTCGAAATTAACATCCCCGATCTCAAAGATTTAAGCACCGAAGTGAGGACAGCGCGAGCGTTGGTCGAGGAATATTCCCTCAAGGATGGCCGCAAACTTTATCTGCTCGCAGAGGGAAGACTCATAAATCTCGCTTCAGCGGAGGGGCACCCCGCTAGCGTCATGGATATGAGCTTTGCGAATCAGGCGTTGTCTGCGGAGTACGTTGCTAAAAACCACGAACAGATGGAAAACCGTGTTTATGATGTGCCGGAGGAACTGGATGCTTCTATCGCAGAGCTGAAGCTACGAGCCATCGGCGTTGCAATCGATGAATTAACAGAGGAACAACAGACCTATCTCAACTCTTGGACGATGGGAACTTGATGCAAAGGAGTTTCTTGATGAAAAATTCTGATCTCTGGGAAAGCATCATTTTGCTTCTGTCAGCGATTTTACTTGTGCCGATTTGGATGTTCACAGCCAATTCATCACAACTATCTGACGGGACCCTCAAACTGTTTCAGATACTACAATTTGTGTTAGTCGTCGTCTTGGTTACTATCCTAGTTCGTCGTCTGCGACGCGTCATTGCCGGGATGCGTGAAAACAAAAACCGCCAAGGTCCCTTTTCTTTCTAAGTCCGCTTTCACATACTAGCTCAGTTCTCATCAGATTTGGTTGCGAGGTTGATATGAGTATCTTAGTCGTCGGATCCGTCGGATTGGACGATGTTAAAACCCACGCCGGCAAAGTCGAAAATGCACTTGGTGGATCAGCCATCTACTTTTCAACTGCGGCGCGCTTCTTCTACGGTTCTATCCGGTTGGTCGCTGTTATCGGCGATGATTTTCCCAAAGAGCATCTCGATTTCCTAGAAGCCCAAGGGATTGAACTCGAAGGCCTAGAACAGATTCAAGGTGGCAAAACGTTCCGTTGGGGTGGAGACTATACCAGCGACCTTAACGCTGCAATGACACTTTTTACAGACCTGAATGTCTACGGTGAGTTCGATCCTAAATTGCCAGAAACGTATAAAGACACCCCTTACGTTTTCTTAGCCAACATTAATCCTGAACTACAACTGAATGTGCTACGCCAGGCGACAGCCCCAAAATTAATCGTATGCGATACGATGAACCTCTGGATTAATAACAGCCTTGACGCACTGATGCAAACGCTGGGTGAAGTAGACATCTTGATCCTAAATGATGGGGAAGCACGTCTATTGACGGGAGAAGGTAACCTCATCCGCGCTGGGAAGAAGATTCTCACCTATGGACCGGATCGAGTCATTATCAAAAAAGGGGAACACGGAGCGATTACCCTTACCGATTCCACATTCTTTGCCGCACCCGCTTACCCCTTGGAATCTGTATCTGATCCAACCGGGGCGGGTGATAGCTTCGCAGGCGGATTTTTGGGGTATCTCGCCGCTGCCGGAGAGACCTCAGAAGCAGCAATCCGCAAAGCGATCATCTACGGAACAGTCATCGCCTCCTTTAATGTTGAAGACTTCAGTTTGAACCGTCAACGCCGGCTTACCCGGCCTGAGATCGAGAATCGCTATCATCAATTATACGAAGCTGCCCTCTTCTGAAGCCGCCACTCCTACATCACACATCCCTTGTAAGACGTTGCTAGTAACAAGCGGTTGGCTAACCCACCCCTTTTACGATAAGCACCCACCACGGTTCCTTCCCAACATCATAAGTTTCCAAAGGATAGAGATAACCCGCATCTGCATCAATTCGATACGAAACTAGTCGATTGGCAGATTGACCGGCACTAATCAGAAATTTACCATTTGGGTCAATCCTGAAAGAACGCGGCGTCTTTTCCGTGGGATAATAACCTGTGGAAGCCAGCGAGCCGTCGGGACTGATAGCATAACCGGCAATGCTATCATGACCACGGTTTGCAGCGTACAGGAATTTTCCAGAAGGGTGCATCTCCAAGCGAGCGCAGGAATTACCACCATCGTAACCTTCAGGCAGTGTTGAGAGCGTTTGGAAGGCATTGAGTGCGCCGTTGGAGGCGTTGAATTTATAGGCAGTCACACTGCTGCCCTGTTCGTTGTCAGCATAGACGAAGGGCTTATTCGGATGGAAGCAGATGTGGCGGGGTCCATCTTCACTTTCAGGGCTAACTTGGGGTATCGCGTTGGGAAAGAGGGTTCCAGCACTAGAGTCAAACTGGAATTGAAAGATCGAGTTGGTAGGACAGGTGTGGGACACGAATACAGATCTGTTTGATGGATCGATAGCCACTCCGTGTGCGTGTTCACCGGTCGCGTGGGTATCGCTCGGCTCACTTTGAAGCGTCCCATCGTCCCGAAGGGGGTAAACCGTTACCTTACCGGGAACGTAGTAGGGGATTATCAAAAAGTCGCCCGTTTTATCTATCTCAAGATACGCTGGGTCCTCCAATCCTGTTACCCTTGTATCCATCAGTTCAAGCTGGCCTGTGTTTCGATCGACCCGATAACTCATAATGTCTCCGGTCGCTCGGATTGCAGCGTAGAGGACATCCCGGGTCGGATGGACGGTGAGTATGCTAGGTGGGCTGTAGACCGTAACCTCCCCGTGGGAGGTAAGTGCCGCTGTTTCAGGCGACATTTTGAAGATAGAAATTTTGTTCTCTCCCGCGATGGAAACGTATACATAGAAGTTCGACTGTGTTGAATCCATTGTGTCCCTCGTTGGTCCAAGAATGTGCTGTCTTGTCAAGTTGGTATGGTGATTAGAGATAGGTTGTTGGGATTTTATTCAATCCTTTCATATCTGTCAAGTGCTTTCACATAGGGTTTATAGGGAAGGCTTCTAGCTACGAGAGGTTGGCAAGATTTTCTAGCTATGGGCAATTAGTTTTTACGAAAATAAACTGATTTTGGAGGATACCATGAAAGCCGCACGATTTTATGGTGGGAAGGATATACGACTCGAGACGCTGCCCGATCCAGTACCAGGACCAGGCGAAGTGCTGATTCAGGTCGCAGCAACGGGCATCTGCGGTAGCGATCTACACGGCTACCATGCGGAAAACCCGAAGCCGCTCTCACCGCGAACTGCCGGACATGAATTGACGGGGCGAGTAGTCGACCTCGGAGCGGGGATTGTGCACCACAAAAGTGGTGCTCGTGTTGTCGTCGAGCCGACCATTCCTTGTAACGAGTGTCCAGAATGTCTTAGCGGAAACTATAACATCTGCTCCGAATTGGTGCATATCGGCGGTACGGCTCGCGGTGGCGGATTTGCCCAATACATGGTAGCACCTGAGGATAATGTTTACGCCCTGCCGGACAATGTCTCCTTCGAAGCCGGTGCGCTAGCTGAAGTTTACGCGGTAGCTGTCCATGCGTTGTCAATGGTTCCAGTGAAACCCGGCGATCAGGTCGCTGTAATTGGCAGCGGTCCTATCGGACTGACTATCGCTCAGATGGCAGATTTAGCAGGCGCAGAATCAGTTGCCATTTTGGGTAAGCCCGACGGTCCTTTGCAGATCGCACAACAGATGATTGGGGCCATCCCGATAAATGTTGATACGACCGATCCAGTGGAGGAGGTAAAGGCGTGGACCAACGGCCGGGGGGCGAGCGTGGTCTTTGAAGCGGTAGGGGGGCGGTCAAACACACTGATGCAAGCAACTGAGATTGCTGCTAAGCGCGGAAAGATCTGCATGGTAGGCGGCCATGTTGCCCCTTTTACACTAGACTCTCGCTATGCTCGTAGCCGTGAGTTGACGGTTACATGGGCTTTCTGTTATGGAAGACGTGAAGGGGAAAAGGAGTTCCAGATTGCCCTGAACCTGATGGGAGCGGGTAAACTTGACCCCACACCGCTGATCACTCATCGCTTTTCTCTCGACAAAATTAGGGAGGCGTTTGCTATCGCCGCTGGACGGGATGCACACGGTTCGGTAAAGGTGCTAGTGCTTCCCTAAATTTTCCCATTATAGCTATGACGGCATCTCCTAGAATTATATTAACCTAAGTTACTAGGTTCTGTTGACATTTCATCGCAATCAAACAATCGAGAGGTGTGCGCAGACACATCGTCCTTCCTAGGGGTTGGGTTTCCCAACCCTTTGGTCACACATCAGAGACCATTGCCGACTCCTGTAGGTCCATTGTCCAAAATCGACGGTTCGGTGTCGAGTATGGAAATCCAACCTACCGGCTATCTAGCAACCTGCGCTATACTGCCTATTCCCTCACAGCAGAACTGCTGAGCCCTCTGCTCCGGTTATCTCCGCCTTTTGTAACAGCCACCCACGCTCGACAGGGTTCACAACAGCCAAAGTCAGTGCTATTTCATACATCCCTGACCCTGTGATAATTCGTGACACATCAATCTCTCCGACGATGACGGTTCTTTCGACAGGATCTACCTCTCCAATCGCTTCTTCCTCGACAAGCAAAGTTCCATCGATTTCGACATTCAAAAACGCACCAATCCTAGCTTCATCTTGAAGGATGTTATACCGTAGTGTCACAGGTTGATGCAAGATCTGCGTAATGCTAACCTGATATCTCAACACGAGCGTTTCGCCTTGACCTGCCCAGTAGGTATCAGAATCTATTAAGAGCGTTTGCGGAGCAATAACCTCAACTGTAATGGAGTACTCAACCATTCCAAACCCGTCGGTCAACTCTAGCGTGATGGTGTGCGTGCCAGGTACGTCCGACGCAACGTAGGTCACGCTCGATGCCTCCCCAACAATCTGCCCACTGCTTGCCTCCCATCTGAAAATCAGATCTGCCTCATCTCCCGAATAACCAAACGTTGCCGTAACCGTTGTGGTGCCACCCGGGTCTAGAGTCCGGTTCCCAAGACTTAGTTCGCTAATTTCTATAGTATGCCGGATCGGAGGCGTTAGGATTTCATCGCCACTGCAGCCGATTATCATCAAAATGAAAAAGCAGATCGGTAAGAGCCAGATCCAACTTTTGAACGGCTTAAAACGCCTCAGAGGTCGCAGCTGGTTTTGTAAGAGGTTCTTTCTGCAAGACATTGTTTTGGAATATATATCTTTGATTTCCATACCATTCGATCCGCCACCGATCGAAGCCGCGCTCGAACTCAATAACACGCTCTGGCGGACCGAGTTTGGCATGGAGTGCTTTGGCAGCCTGTTGATCTCGTCCAACGAGGTACTTCGTCAGAATCGCAACGCCGCCTAAAATTGCTACGAGTGCTAATTTCCCCTGTGTTTTCACACTAACGCTGTGTGCAGTTGAAATAGGACTTAGAAATAAAGCAATTACCACTAGGTGGCAAATCAGTTTTTTTGCATCTCTACTGTTCATACAGGTCAACGGCTGTCTCACCTCGTGCGAATCGCTGCGCGGTTCTCGCGGCGGAATCGCTGTTGGTGTTTTTACGGACATCAGTTGTCCAACGCGCCAGTCCAACAAGTAACTGATTTCGAGCGGGGTGTCCCTCGCACAGCTCCCACTCGTCAAACGCGGTCCGCAATGTATTCAGGATATCCCAACCTTTATCGTCCTTGAGGATGCATTGTCCCAGTTCAGACAATAGCCGGTCGGCGGAGAAGCTACCGTTGAGGTATTGTCGCGTCATCCGTCCAACCTCCTGAATCTGAACTGTTTCAATAGTATTGATGACCTCCTCAATTGCAGCCTGTTCGTTTGGTGCATCTGATGTGGTTGTACCTCTCGAAGCACTAAGTAGCATCTGCCTAATGTTGAGCCAGCGGTTGCTGAAGAATTCCCACGCTACGTGATAGAGTGCTTTGGCAGCAACCTCAAAACCCGCGACACGCAACACCGTACGGATGGACGAGGCGAGGGAAATCTCCCGTCCCAACTCCCACCAGCCTGGGCTCATACTGGCTGGGGTACGTGCCATCCGATCAGCACCCAGAAGCACCATCGTCGAAACGATGCGGTTGATTTCGACACCACTTTTCAGCGCGTCGGTAATTGTATCGAATGTGTTGTCGAGATCACCGCTCACAACACCTGCGGCAAATGCGTCCTCGTCAAAATCGGTTGTTGGGGTAGCTGGATTGGCGGCTAAATCGGCGATAAAACCCTCTAACGATTCTAGCTTGCTGATTGCCTCCCGCCGGATTTCGTCCGGTGCGTCACGACCCCGACCAAGTATTTTCGCCGTGAGATTACAAACCAACTCTTCAGAGACCTCCCAACCGAACTGTTCGAGCAATTCGGCGAGATAACCGACGTAGAGCAGGCTATCATTATGCCCCAAGAAGAACGGCTCGACAACGCATTCATATGCCAATGGAATGATTTTATCGTCATGTCCGCCAAGACGCCGTGCGGTGATGAGGCACTTTTCGATGCCCTCCCATTCTCGGTCAGCAGAGAAGACGCGAATCCATCTCTCCAACTTCTCCCACGTTATCTCTCCCGGTAGAGGGTTAATCGCTGGGCGATCTCCTGCCCGTCCCGATGCACCCGACGCAGCCATCATCAGCGGGATGAGCCGGTCCTCCGGTTCATACTGACTAGCAACCTTCACACCGTTGACTAGATACGCGAGTTGCCAACCCCCTTCGCCTGCATCAAGTTCAGTAACAAAATGTCGTCCCCCATGTCGCACTAATCGATTCAGGACATCTGCTTCGGAAACTCCTCTGGCAAGCATAATCGCAACCGCCTTCGAGAGCGTCCAGTTGTCCCCACTCAACAACCCTTCTTGGAGCAGGAGAAAATGGGCGTCATCCCGCTTGTTTCCGCCGCTGGCGACATCAATGTATATTTCGTCTTCACATACTTCGACTGGGAAGGTCGATAAGTCATCGCAACCGCCTGTGAAACAGCCGCCACCCCCCATATCGTAGCTCCAACCGTGCCAATCGCAGGTGAGCACGCCGCCACGGACACGCCCGCGTGTCAGCGGATAGCCCATGTGAGGGCACTGATTATCGGTGGCGTAGATGTTGCCGTTGTGCTTAAACAGGGCGATGCTTTGCCCTTCAACTCTAATAGCTCTCGGTTTCCCTTCGGCAAGTTCGTCTAGATTGGCGACTTTGACGAAATTGGATGATGTGTTCAACATGATTAATCTCCCTTGTTGTTCTGTTTGAAGCACTTTTCAAGAAGTTTCATGATCGTTTGACTTAATCTTCAAAAACCTCCACCGTCGTTCGTCCTTCCGCAAAACGCATCGCCGTGGTTGTAGCAGATTCGCTATCCTTGTTGGTACGGATGTCAGTGGCGTAGCGCGCAAGTGCAACGAGCAGTTGATTGCGGGCGGGGTGTCCGGCACAATTGTTCCATTCATCGAAAATAGTGCGGAGTGTGGGGAGGATTTCGGTGGCAGTATCGTTCCAGAGGATCGCTTTACCGAGCGCGCGGAGCAAAGTATCGCCAGAATAACCAGAATTAAGATATGCGAGCACCTGTCCACCGACCGACTGCACATTGAGGGTTTCAATGGCGTTGGTAATCTGTTGGATGCCTTGCTCCTCATTGGAGACGTTGAGTGTGCTTTCGACCGGCGGCGGAGTCAATGTGCGCAACGGAATGTTGAGCCAACGGTCGTCGAAAATGAGCCACGCTGCGTGGAAGATTCCCTTTGCCGCAGCGGTATCACCCGCAATGCGTTGCACCGTGCGGAGTGATGCAGCGAGGTTAAGTTCCGTCGTCAGGCACTCCCAACCGCCATCCACATTCACCGGGGTTCGCGCCATCCGGTCGGCGGCGAGGATCACCAATGTTGAAATGATCTGGTCGATTGGAGCACCACCTTGTAGAGCGGCTGCAACAGCGTCGAATGACTTCTGAATATCCACGCTTGTCAATGCGGTTACAAAGGCATCCTCGTCATAATCGGTTGCTGCGTTATCCGAGCCATCCAATTCACCGAGTTTCTCTCTCATGATACCGATGGCATCTCGGCGAAACCGTTGTGGTTCCCCACGCCCACGCCCAACCAGCTGAGCACCGAGATTGAAGACCAGTTCAAAGGCTTTCTCCCAGCCAAATTCATCAACCGCTTCGGAGAGATAACCGAGCGAAATGAGATTATCCGGGAAGCCGAGAAAGTGCGGCTCAACCGTGCATTCAAAAAGGAGGGGCAGAACTTTATCCGCATCGCCGAGCGTGTAGGCGGTGAAGAGGCAACGCTCGATGCGTCCAGAGCGACCGTCGCGTGAGAAGCTGCGTATCCACGGGTCGATATTCTCCCAAGCTACCGGCTCCGGCAACGGCACAACTTCAAGACGTTCAGCAGCTCCGCCGGAGGCAGCACACGCAGCGGTCGTCATCGCAATCAGCCGATCCGCGTCTTTATATCGTCGCCCAACCGAAAGTCCGTTCATCAATCGAGCGATATCCCAACCCGCCTCCGATCCGTGCGAGCTAGCGATATGTCGCCCAAGATGTCGTAGAATTAACTCGACAATCTCTACTTCCGGCACGCCCCCTTTAAGGAGTAGGGCAATCGCCTTTGACATCGTCCAGCGGTCTCCGCTCAGAAGTCCTTCCCACAATAGGTTGAGATGCTCTGCCTTCCGTCTATAGGTCAAATCGCCGAGTTGAACCCAAATCTCGTTGTGCCGTACTTCGGCGGGAAAGGTTTGCAGATCATCGCACTCAACGTTGAAACAGCCACCCCCTTCAAGGTCGAAGCTTCGCTCGTGCCAATCGCAGGTGAGGATGCCGCGTCGAATGCGTCCGCGTGTCAGCGGATAACCCATGTGAGGGCATTGGTTGTCAGTCGCATAGAGTTTGCCGTCAACGTTGAACAGTGCGATACTCCGCCCTTCACCTATCCGCACTGCCTTCGCTTCTCCAACGGGAACCTCGCTCAAATCCGCCAATTTCGTCCATTTTGCTTCTTGGGTTGCCATGCGTTATTTTCCCTTTCTAATGATATCGCGTTTCATCACAGCTATAGATTAAATCGTACCAAAAAATGAGATGATAGATACTATTTTACCATAACATACGTTAAGTATCAAGGTCAAGTTTCGGGAAATATTTATTTAACTCTGTTTTTTGAACGTTTATCGTTGAGGTAGCTTTAGATAGGACTTACGCAAAATCGATAGACATAATTGTTGAAACACAGTAGAATGAGTGGCATGGAGGTGAATATGCCCCAACCGACTCGACTCGATTACTGTCAGTATTTGTTAAGTAGCCCCATCAACTATACCTTAACCCATTTGGCTGACCATAGCCAACAGTTCAGTCATGATATGATAAACCGTTATCTTGCCGGTGAGCGTATCCGCCCACGCTTGGTATGGGAAAATGTCAAACCCCACCTTGTGCAAACAGAAGGGGGATATGTCATCTTTGATGACACCGTTTTGGATAAGCGCTACGCTCGGAACATAGCACTAGCGCGTGTTCAGTATAGCGGCAACGCCAAAGGTGTCATTAACGGTATAGGTGTGGTGACTTGTGTCTATGTCAATCCCGACTTAGATCGTTTCTGGGTGATTGACTACCGTATTTACGACCCACAGACAGATGGCAAGCGCAAATTAGATCATGTTAAAGAGATGTTATCCCACTCGGTCTATCACAAGCGGCTTTTGTTCTCAACGGTGTTGATGGATAGCTGGTATGCCGCCAAAGATTTGATGCTATCCATTGAACAGTTAGACAAACATTACTATTGCCCGCTGAAGTCGAATCGTCAGGTAGACGACTCCAATGCCCAAACGCCTTACCAGCGTGTAGATAGCTTGCAGTGGACCGAGTGTGAACGCCGACGCGGGAAACGGATTAAAATCAGAGGCTTTGCCAAGCATCACAAGGTGAAACTTTTCCGGGTTGCGTCCGGTAACGGGCGCACGGATTATGTTGTTACCAACGACTTAGCTCAAAACGACACATCGGTTGCACAACAAGCGTGTAACCGGCGGTGGAAGATTGAGCAGTTTCACCGGGAAGCCAAGCAGTTGACCGGTCTGGAGGGGTGTCAATGTCGCTTGGCACGAATTGTTCGCAATCACATCGGTTGTGCAATGTTGGTTTGGGTGCGACTCAAACAAGTCGCGTATCAGACAGACCAAACCATTTATCAAGTCAAGCACAGTTTATTCTCCCAATACTTGCGACAACAATTGAAATCGCCCGCTATTCAGATGAAACTTGCGTAAGTCCTATTTAGATATGAAATGTGTGGAAAATTTTTCCGAGAAGGGAGACAAGGTCGCAGCGTGAAAAATGGCAACAGTCGAATCTTAATTTACAAAAAGTTGGAACAGGTGAAGCCGAGAAACCGATTGACAATGAGGCATAAATTCGATATTATAATTGCGATGAGACAAAACTCAAAATTTCTCGAAGCGAATAAGATAACAGCTTGTGTTATTCTATTATCTATCCAAGGAGCACTGAATGATTAAACCACACGGTTCTGATACTTTGAATCCCCTTTACGTTGCCGATGATGTTGAGCGTGCAGCGCTGATTAAAGAAGCTGAAAACCTACCAGCTATCCTTATCTCTTCAGGAGCTGCCGCATCTGCGGTGATGCTCGGTTCAGGTTATTTTAATCCACTTACCGGCTATATGAACCTCGCCGAAGCCGCAAGTATCGCCCAAAATATGACGCTGCCGGGCGGTCTGTTTTGGCCCGTCCCAGTGATGAATATCGTCAAGGCGGAACAGGTCAATGATGCGATTAAAAACGCTGAACGAATTGCGTTGCTTGATCCAAACGTAGACGGTCAACCGCCAATCGCTGTCATGGACGTTTCAGAGATTGAAGAGATCTCGGACGACCAGAAAACCTACCTGATTGAGCAGATCTTTCGGACAACGGATCCGACACACCCCGGTGTGGAAGCCTTTACTGATATGGGGAATCAGGTAATCTCTGGACCTATCCAGGTGCTCAACTATTCTTATTTCAGATCTGACTTCCCTGATACCTTCCGCACCGCCTCCGAAATCCGAGAGGATATCGAGAAACGGGGATGGAATACAGTTGTTGCTTTCCAAACAAGGAACCCGATGCACCGCGCACATGAGGAGTTGTGCACAATCGCACAAAACGAAGTGGGTGCCGACGGAATCCTGATTCACATGCTGCTTGGGAAGTTGAAGCCGGGTGATATTCCCGCCGATGTCCGCGACGCTTCCATCCGCAAAATGGTTGAGTTGTATTTCCCTGAAAACACCGTCTCAATTACCGGTTACGGATTTGATATGCTCTACGCTGGGCCCCGCGAGGCTGTGTTACACGCGGTGTTCAGACAGAATTGTGGCTGCACACATCTGATTGTTGGTCGAGATCACGCGGGGGTTGGGGATTACTATGGACCGTTTGATGCACAGACCATTTTTGATGACATCTCCGAAGGCGCGCTCGAAATTGAAATCTTTCGGGGCGATCATACCGTTTGGTGTAATCAGTGTGGTGAGATTGTGATGATGCGTGACTGTCCACACGGACCGGAAGATTACCTATTCCTGTCGGGGACGAAGGTCAGGGACATGCTGGCAGCGGGTGAAATGTTGCCGCCGGAGTTTTCACGTCCTGAAGTTGCAGAAATCTTGATGAAATTCTACCAAGATTCTGAAGGGTAATCCCGCAAGCATTTTGCACAATCGGTCCTGACAATCTGCATTACCATTTCATATTCATAGCAAATCGTGGCTGATTGCTCACATTCTTGCTTCCCGAATGGATGCACAGGTGATGTAGGAATAGCACATCGCCGCGCCGAATAGGCAAACCAACGGGGTCACCGAGATCGAGTTCGGGTAGATCTCCGTTCAACGAGTTGCGGTATTCATAGCGCATGAGGTTTTTTCTTGCCACACGCTCTAGTTCGTGATGCGATCTAGGCCAGACAAACGTGCCGCCACCGTGAGGTGCGATGTCGTTCAGATAAATCAGGGCACCGACTCGAAAGACAGGCGGAAAAGTCTTGTGATAGTGTTCCTCAAGGGAGTGATCTAGATGCCCTCCCGATGTGATTGTTGGGGTTTCCCATTCATCTGAGGTTGGATGGATATTGATAGTGTAAGCGCAATCCCATCTGAAGAACTTGGAGACATCTTCTTTCGCTTCTTGCGCTGCTAGGAAGTCTGGGGCGCAATAGGTTTTCGGATGCCGATGTAGCTTGCTAAATGTGGACGGGGTTTCTCCAGTCAACTGCGCTGCTGCAGCGAGGCATTGCGGGGTGAAGCAGTTGACGAGATCCACGCTGTTGTATAGACAGATGCCTCCTTGGACGTCGTCCCAAGAGGAAGGCGGATTATTGGAATCAATTCCCATGCAACGCCACATTGCAGCTTCCGCTTTTGCAGCGATGTCTTCAGAAATCAATCCGGAAACCAGCAGGTAACCGTCACGGGTATACTGCTCAATTTGCGCTTCTGAAATGGGAGAGCTGTTCTTATTTGAGTTTGTCATGTCGATTCCTCCGTGGAGCCTTCGGTCATTGTGGCCAACTATTGTGGATTTTTCAAAATACAAACGCTCGAGATTTTTGATCGCACAAAGGCTCAAATCGTCGTCCGGTTGAACTTTTTTGAATATAATATCTTTCATTCTACTTTTTTTATCTTCCCGTCTTTATCTACTGCTGCTATAATGGGTGTTCTGTTGCTGTCGAATAATAAGATTATGGTGCTTTTGCCGTGATGTAACTCTATTGCGGGTTTCCCATGTTTTGTGTGTAATATGACTCGCTTAGTTTCTGCTTCGTCATGAGCGAGATCAAGTATAGCACCCATATCCCCAACTCCTAATGTTATCCTTGTTTCTTTGTGCTTAATTTCAACGATAGCACCATCGTGGGCGGCAGTGAAAACGATTTTTTTGTTTCCGTATTCGTCAGTGATAATTAGCTTTTCTCTAATGATTGTTTCTTTAGTGGACTGTTGACTTTGTAGAATACTTGCAATTATACATAGCGCAATAACGATTGTTGCTATAACTAACTTTTTCATTTAGATATTCTCCTTTTCTCATCGGTTTCGCCTTCGTGCTTTTCTAGCTCGTTGACGTTGCGATTTCTTTACCTTCTGCGTTTTATTCAAACCGCCACCAGTATTCACCGGTTCCATTATTAAGCAAGATAACATATTGTCAGAAGTTAAGCAATACAAAAAACAGGAGATCGTATAATTAATGAAACCGTATCTTCTTGTTCTTCTGAGTTTAGCTTATCTGTTTATCGGGTGTGCAGGCGAGGAGTTAGTTATCTTTGGCGCGATGAGTTTGACAGACGCGCTCACAGAAGTCAGCCAGCGTTTTGGTACAGTGCGGAATGTCAAGGTGTATTGTAACTTTGCCGGTTCTTCAACCTTACAACGCCAAATCGAGAAGGGTGCACCGGCGGATGTATTCATTTCTGCTAGTCCCAGACAGATTGATGCCTTACGAGGGGAGGGGCTGCTTTATGAGGATTCGCGCCGGTCGATCTTGAACAACCGGTTGGTGTTGGTTGCGCCTGCTAATAGCTCGCTTTCCATGACTGATGTGCGGATGCTCGCCCATGACTCGGTTCGACGGATTGCTATCGGCGAACCGAATTCAGTCCCTGCCGGCATTTATGGGAAGGAAGCTCTAACACACCTGGGAGTCTGGGACACAGTACAACCGAAATTGGTGCCCGGTGCGGATGTTCGATCCACTCTGGCATATGTCGGGTCCGGTGAGGTTGATGTCGGGATTGTCTATCAAACGGACGCAGGGTTGAGTGAAAAAGTCAGAATTATCTATCAATTTCCTAATTCCAGTCATTCCCCAATTGTGTATCCCGCAGCAGTACTCCGAAACACTGCCCATAAAGCTCTCGCTCAAGCGTTTCTGGAGTACCTCCAAACCGCCGAAGTTGCAGCAATCTTTGAAAAATACGGTTTCTCTGTGGTGAAATAATGTTAACAGCAGCAGAAGTCAGTGCGCTGGTTTTATCAATCAAAGCTGCCTCGTTGAGTCTGCTTCTCATCCTGCCTCCGGGACTCCTCGTCGGCTGGATCCTCGCCAAGTTGTCATTCCCCGGTAAATCGCTCCTCAATACCATTGTCATGCTACCGATGGTATTGCCACCGGTCGTCAGCGGCTTTTTCCTGCTGATTCTCCTCAGTAAGCGTGGGCCAATCGGGGGGCTGCTCTTCCGGCTTTTTGGGCTTGAAATCGTCTTTTCATGGGTGGCGGTGGTGTTGGCGATTTCGGTGCTTTCGTTTCCGCTACTAGTGCGCGGCATCGTCGCGGCGATGGAAGCTGTGGACCCACAACTGGAAAATGCTGCAAGAACGCTCGGTGCCTCGCCGTTGAAGGTGTTTCTTACTGTCACACTGCCCCTGTCCTATCGTGGAATTATCGGTGGGGCAATCCTCGGATTTTCTAGAAGCCTTGGCGAATTTGGCGCGACCATGATGGTAGCGGGCAACATTCCAGGCAGGACGCAGACATTGCCTCTGGCAATCTATAACTTCGTCCAAATCGGTCAAGATATGAGTGCATACCGTCTAGTGTTTCTATCCACCCTGATCGCTTTCGCAACGCTGTGGATAGCGGAACGGCTATATATCAAGCGAGGAGGTATCCCTACTTAACCCTCTGTGACGTTTTAGGGATTACGTCCCATGTTAAAACTCAAGTTTCGCAAGCGGCTTGGAAATTTTCAGATTGAGATTGATCACACCATCACGGAGAAAGTAACGGCATTTCTGGGACCCTCAGGAAGTGGTAAAAGCACACTACTCAACTGTATTAGTGGCATCCTACACCCTGACGAAGGCGAACTCCTGTTTTCCGGTCAAACGTTGTATTCCTCCTACCACAAAAAATGTCTGCCACCAGAAAAGCGTCATTTTGGGTATGTCTTTCAGGAAGGGCATCTTTTTCCGCACCTGAAGGTTCGACAAAATATCTCCTACGGTCGTCCCCACCGACTCAATAGTGAAAAACGGATTGACACCAATACAATTATTGATATCCTTGAAATCGGGGAATTGTTGGATCGATATCCAAGCCAACTCTCCGGCGGTCAACGGCAGCGGGTCGCCATTGCACGCGCTTTGGGGATGTCGCCGCGCTTGCTATTAATGGACGAGCCGCTTACATCTCTGGATGCCGGCTTGAAAAACCGCATTCTGCCCTACCTCTATCACATCAAACAAGCGTTTGACATCCCCCTCCTTTACGTCACGCACTCCATTTCAGAAGTGATGGCACTTGCAGACGAAGCCTTTTTGCTCTCCGAAGGTCGGATCACGGGGCGCGGCGAGCCCCACCAACTGCTAGCGTTTCCTTCGGCGTTGCCCGTTGCCCAAATGACGGGGGTGGAGAATATTCTCGCTTTGCCGGTGGTCGTTGCGTCCGAGGAGCGCGGCGTGACGGAGTTGGCATTGGGGGAACAAAGGCTGATGGTTTCGTATACGGAGACGGAGCCCGGCGCGACGATGCCCATCGCCATCAGGGCACGGGATATCATCGTCGCGATGGACCCAAATCTGCGGATGAGTGCACGGAATATTTTGCGCGGGACAATCCGGCAAATCGCTGTCCAAGCGGGGCGTGTGATGCTATCGGTCGATATTGAGGGGCATCTGCTGTCGGTGGAGGTTACGAGCGATGCCCGCGAGCAGCTTGGACTTGTGGAGGGGACGGTGTGCTACTTTATTATTAAGGCGAGTGCGGTTAACCTGCTTTGGGAGGCTTGAGGGGAGATAGGAAAGCCGTATTGGGGGTGAGTCTGTGGCTTTGTTGTGTTGACATTTTGAGGTGTATGTCAGGCTGTTTTCTATACAACCAAAAGATTTTGGAACTATGTAGATACAGGCTTAAATCCGGCATGATTCTTGAATCAAAGGCGTTGCTCAGTTATAGGCTTTTGGGGTGAGAGGTGGGCGACTGATTCCCCGAAAATGAGAGTTGGAAAAGGGGAAGCGTTTTATGTGTCACCCACCTCTCATAATTACTGGATGTCTTGAAGTGATGTGTTGAGTGGTTTGATTGTTACGTACCATTCGGTTGTAAGTGAAATCTCTATGCCTACTCTTGCTTGTCGGCTGATTGGTCTTATCCCTAGTGGGTAATAGACTTTAACTACACGGTTTTTTTCTTGGTCTAGTGTCCAGTTAATGTCTGGAATCTTTCCAGAAAGTTGTGGTATGTGTTGGCTGACTACTTCGTCGGCTTTTTCTTGAGCCTCTGTAATTGTGTTTGCGTCGAAGTTTGCTGAGTGCTCTAGTGATTCATTGTTATCTGATACTTTTACTATCTCGACTTTCCATGTTATTGGCATTGTTGGGTATCTCCTATGGTGAGGGTGAGTGCCTCCACGTTCAGGCTATCAGGTTATTAGTTGAGTGATTAAATGAATTAACCAATTTACCAAATGTTTAATGCCGCAAACAATAGAAGTCTCAACTAGCCTTTTGAGCCGTAGTAGTTCTTTATTTCGTAGTAGTTTGAAGGGGACATGCCCCCGCGGTGAAGATCGTGGGGGCATTTTTTTGTCTAGTCCTCGATGTTAATGTGCATGTATCTTTTTGTTCTATGACTTGGATGTAGTGTAATTCCTTCGTCGATTAGTAGTTGTTCAAGTACCGCTGGAAGTTCCATTAGTGAATTGAAGGGGACGCTCTTGGTCTTGCTGATACCATGTAATGAATTGGTTCTTAATTTGATTGCTCCGTTTGACCATGCGTGCTTTGGTACTATGTGACCTTCTTCTTCAGCAATCTTGGTCGTATGGAATGCGAGGGTCAGCTTGATGGTCTTGTTTCCTTGGATGGCTTCTCTTGTTTCGTGGTTCATGATGGTTCCTTTCAGTTATCATTGTTGTGTGAATGCTCTTAATGCCCATCTGACTAGAACGTAGCTTACTAGCCCGGTTATCAAGGTTATCATGAAGGCGTTGAAACCTTCGTCTATGTTGAATGGGTTTTTGTGCTTTGAGTACATTCCTGCGCCTACGCTGCAGATGACGGTTCCTGCTAACCAGAGTCGGCCGATTCCCTTTGCTGTGGATTTCTTCATTTTTTTTGGTGTTGCTCAGTCCTCCTATTACCTAGGACCTCCAGACTCAAGCACTTGACAGCCAAAACGACCTGCTATCTCATGAGCCTTCCTTCTCATATCTATTTCGTCCCTACCCTCACATATCGCGTCTGAGCTACGAGAATTACTCGCAACATAATGCACCATATAGATAACCCAATCATTATCCCGGTGCTGAATAAGCTGAATACAATCCACAAGTTCAGGATTAACATCCTCCCAACCGCGCCAAAGTGCTCTCATTCTCTCACCTCCTCCACCTTTTAATCAAATACACAAAGCAAGCCAACACCGCCCCAATCCAAAAACCAACAATAATCTTCTAGATCAAGCCCGCCACAATTTCTATCACAACTAAACCTCACCCCACGGCAAATTCACAGCCGTCATAGTAGCATGATTCGAGGTACTTACTATCGGATTTAGCATAAAATGTAAGTATTTCTCCACAGGCTTTTGACTCGCTGAAGAAACCCGTGCCCACACAGTATATATATCCTCAAAACCATACCGCTTAATCCTAGGATCTCTCGCATGAGCAGCAAATCTCTGCCCAACATTACCCTGCCCCACATAAATAACCCGACGACCGCCCGGCAAAACAGAATATCGAGGGTAGTAATACAGAATATAAACACCAGACACACCAGGATCCGAGTTAATATACCCACGAACCCACGTAAGCCGAAGACTCATGCAATCCCTCCTTCAAACTTTAATAGTGACAGTTGACACTTGGACACCATGCACCTAACTCTCATCATGAGGTATGGTTAGCAATTGCAGACGTTCACAACGCAATCAGCAAACTAAAATAGCATTCTATACACATTGCGCTCCGCTGGAGCGCGAGCACTAGACACATAGCTTTCTACAGACATATCGCTCCTCTCGAGCGAAAATACGCCCGTTGCACCCCCTAGGGTTATGAGTCGGGTAGGATGCCCGACCTACGGGTGTGCCTAGCACCTTATCACTTCACCACTTTCTTCGCTTCCTTGAACTTCTCTTTGGCGAATGCTCTCCATTCCTTCAGCTTCTGGTTACGGAAGTCTGGTGCTTGCCAACTCCCCTGAGAGAGTTCTAGTGCTTCCGCTTCTGATATTGGGATCTGACCCAAGATCTGAATCGCGGCAGCGCGTTTCTCTGGATCCTCACTTTTATTGATGGCTTTCCACGTGCTGACCAAATCTTTATGCGGCTCAATGACAAGTGCACCGATGAGATCTCCGACGATGTCCCAGCGTATCCCACCTTTTACCGCATCATAGTCAATGGGGTTCAGCTCCATCGTAAACGGATTGGCGGCGACACAGCGATCCCCGAGTTCATCGTACAGGGCTGGGATAACACTGCTACGGTTCAACCCCCCTTTCCACTTCGGTCCCTCCGGGTCGGTGTCGCGTAATACCCAAAGTTTTTGTGCCCGATCTGAAAGGACAAAATCGAGAAATTTCTGGGCGACCGCCATATTGGGCGCGCCTTTGAGGATGGCGATTGAGTCAGGGCTGACGACCGCAGCATCATGTGGCACAACATAATGAATTTTGTCTGCGCCGATAACAGCAATCTGACCGTAAGCATAGAAGTCAATTGCCATGCCGTAGATGACTTGCCCTGCAGCGACATCTCTAGGAATGGCATTTGACCCTGCGGAAAACCCCCTGACATTCGCGCCAAGTTGCGTAATCAACTCAAAGCCCTTCTCCCAGCCGTAGCCTTGCAGGATAAGCTCATACATCATGTGTGCACTCCCGCTTTCACGGGGGTCTGCTGCGCCAACACGATTGACGAGTTTGGGGTGAGTCAGATCGTTCCACGTTCGGATTTCGGGCAAATCGAAAAGCGCACGCAGTTCCTCATTGTACATAATTCCAAAACTCGACAACGCCGTGCCGTACCAACGATATTCCGGATCGTAAACGGGAATACCAAAAATCTCTTTCGGAATTCGTGCCAACTGGATTTCTGATAGTTTGTAGGGAGCCAGCAAGCCCTTATCCGCGAGCTTGAGGTAGTTATCTGTTCCACCCCCGAAAAAGAGATCTATCCCGATGCCTTCGGGCAGCCGCTTAAACTCCGATTCTATGAATCTGAAGTCAGAAGAAGACCCGCCCTGATCTAGCCAATCTACAGTGACTTGACGTCCTGTCTCCTCAACATACCACGCCTTAAACGCAGTATCGAACTCTGTTTCGATCCCTTCCCAATGTGGCGATATAATGACGAGTTTATCTTGAGCGGAGGCAGTTTGTCCGCAAATAAGAGTGATAACACTACAGAGGGTGACGAGTGTTACAAAAGCTAATCTATTCTTTGATTTCAACATAATGCTATATCCTTAATGACTGAGATTGTGGATTAGGCGGACTTGAACCCGCGTTCATCCGGTGAATTGACAATAATAGTTAGATGGGGATCCGGCGGACGATTGCTGGCATCTGCCAGATTAAAATCAGAATTATTGCTAGCAAAATCAGATACCATATAACGCGCTTCCATGAACCCACGCGTTGAGCGGGACGATTCGAAAGTTTCATCCTATCAGTCTACCTCCTGTGAATTGTTAGTACGGTTTTGTCACATGCAGCGAGAGTAAGTCTATTGACTTGCCTCCGCCATTGTGACCCACTCGGTTTCTGGTGTCTTCGGTGTCAGACGATAACGCAGCTTTGCTTCGATCTTCTCTGTATCGCTGAGGGTATACACGACCTCCCGCGTTTCACCGGGTGGTATGCGGCTAGTTTCAGGTTCATCCGATCCGGCGGAAATGAAGACTTGCTCATGGCGGCTCACTGCTCCGTTGGCATCGGAAATTTTTATGTCGAGGATAATCGCGCGCAAAGCTTCGCCCGGAAGGAGATGCCCCGCCTTATTGGTCAGACGAACAGTTGCTTCGCCCTCTGCACGTACTATTTTCAGATTTGCGGCACTTCTCAGCTTATTAACACTGCGACTGCCCATCCATGTGTGCCGCCGGATGGAAACGTTTTCGTAGCTATGCACGCTTAACCGTCGTTTGACAGCGGGCATGTGACAGGTGGCACAGGTCAATCCCTGTTCCGCAGCGGGGCTATTTCTGAAGCTATCAACCTGATTGTGTTCCGGCACACTCGGTTGACCGTGGCAGGTGGCGCAAAGCTCCGTTGGATTGGCATGAGCCTCAGAAGTCACATTCGCATGGTACATCGGATTGGCACTCTTGTGAGGTCCATGCATCGCGCCGTGTGCGTCGATATGGCACACGATACAAGATACGCCAAACCCCCGGTCCGTCGCCCGCAGCTTCGGCATTTTTCCGATACCGGTGATCAGAATTGGTTCAGGAGCATGGCACGGATCGCACGTCTTCTCCCGATCTGCGACCTGGCTCGCGGCTTCTTGATAGATTGGGTCCTCCCATGCCTTAGCGTGCATCGACCTTTCCCATTCACGCCAGATTGCCGGATGGCATCTTTTACACATTTTTTTCTTCGTGAAATCCCGGTAGATGTCATCGTAGCTAAGATAGCTAGGCTCGAAGATTGATTCCTCTTCCGTCTCATCCGCAGCCATTACCTGTGCACAGAACATTATGAGTGCGAGGAGGGGGCAGATCAGTGCGATTTGCAGAGTTAAAGTCGATGTCATTTTAATTCTTGCTCCAGAAGCAGAGCTGCCGCCTTCTCCCCACTGTTAACGCAATCGGGGATGCCGATTCCGCGATAGGCGTTTCCGGCGAGTGCAAAGCCGGGCAGCGTTTTCGCCTGCGCCTCGATTTCCGCCACTAGATCCAGATGTCCCAGATGATATTGCGCCATTGCGTTTGCGTGCTTGTGCACAAAGGTCAACTGAGGATCGTCTCTAAGTCCGAGCAAGTCGCGCAGCTCTCCGAGAACTGATTCGACCATCTCCGACTCCGATCGGCGGAAATACGCCTCTCCCCTACTTCCCGCTCCACCCACATACGCCCGTAATAGGGCATAATCCGCTGGCGCACGGCCCGCAAGCTTGACGCTGCTGAATGTGCATCCGATAATCGAGCGGTTCTCAGCGGCAGGCACAACAAATCCCATCCCGTTGAGAGGGTGTTCAATATCCGATCGGCGGAAAGCCAGGTTCACAATGGCAGAGGAAGCATAAGGGATAGAGGCGAGAGACTCTGACAGGCTCGGAGCGGCTGTTCTGACCAACCCTGCTGCACGGTGTGCAGGGAGCGCAACACAGACCAGATCGCCCTCCATCTGTTCCCCATTCGCCAGATGAACATGCCATTTGTCCTCTTGATTCTGGTAGTCCAGATGACTGACCTCTGTTCCAAGCTGTATGCAATCGTCAGGTAAACACTCCGCGAGGGTATCTGTCAGGGTTTGCATCCCATCTTTGAAAGAGAGGAACAGGCTGTAGCGGGGACCGCTTGTACCGCTAGCCCCGCCTTGGGATTCTTTCTTCCGAGCAATTAGGGCTTTGATGATGCTGCCATGCTTCTGTTCCATCTCAAGGAATTGCGGCATCGTCGCTTTGAGGCTTAGTTCTTTCCCATCCGCGGTGTAGATGCCACCTATCATCGGCTGTGCTATCCGTGTGAACGCTTCCTTTCCCAGCCGGCGCCTGATGAAACCTTCCAGCGATTCGTCGGCATCGTTTCGGCGGCGGGGTATAATCCAATCTAATGCCATCCGCAGTTTTCCGTGCCAACTGAAGATCGGTGTCTTCACGAAGGGCAAGAAAGAAGCAGGTGCCATTAGGTAGAAGCCATCGGGGACAGGATACAGCTTGCCTTTGCGTAGGACGAAACTGCGTCGCTCCCTCGAATTTGTACTGAGGAATTGGTCGGCGATGCCCAACTCTTCGGATAAGGCTTTTGCCCACGGCTTTGTGGATAGGAAGACATCGGGACCGTGTTCGATGACAAAGCCGTCCTGTTTGGACGTATGGATTGCCCCCCCGACACGGTCTCCGGCTTCGAGTAGTTTCACATCGAGGGGGATGCCACGCTTGGCTGATTCAGTAACCATGCGGTAGCATGTCGTCAGTCCGGCGATACCGCCGCCGATGACGATAGCCTGTTTACGGTTTAAAGTATTTGACATCTCCTACCATCCGATTGCATACGATGTTGATCTTGGATCCGCGCCACCGGCACGGACGCCGGTATCGGGATCGACCGTGATGGCACAGACACAACTGACCGCTCCCCAATCTTGGTTATCGTGGACGATATGTCCTCGCTCTCTTAAAACCTCTCGTACCCCCGCATCGACACGCGCCTCAACGGTTACTTCGCCGGGCTGAATGCCATGGGGCCAGAACGAATTGGGAAAGCTGTGCGTGACAGCGCGAGGTGCCTCGATCGCCTCTTGTGGCTCCATCCCAAATTCAACAGTATTGAGAAAGACCTGTAGCATCCCTTGAATCTGTGCATCGCCGCCGGGGCAGCCGAAGGGCATGAACGGTTTTCCATCTTTGAGAGCTAGCGCGGGGTTCGGCGTGAGTCGTGGACGCTTCCACGGCTGCAGACAACACGGATGCTCCGGATCGAGCCAAGTCTGTGTGCCACGGGATGAGATTGGGAAGCCTAAGCCCGGAACGACTGGCGTCCCCCCAACACCATCCGATGGCGTCGCTGAAAAGGCGTTGCCCGCTTCATCAACCACGCAGATGTAGCTGGTATCCGTCTCCCATTCTGATGTGTATTCCGGTTGGGGACGATCCGGATCCAAGGTTGGGAACGGTCCATTTTCGCGGCGGGGTTCGGGATGGAAGTGCCATGGATTGCCGGGAGGCGGCATATCGGGAGTGGCGCGCTGTGGGTCGATTGCGGCTCGTCTTTCAGCGGCATATCTTCCGTCTAGCAATCCCGCCATCGGCACCTGCACAAAATCGGGATCGCCGAAGTACGCATGCCGGTCTGCAAAAGCAAGTTTGAGGGATTCAACCACAGTGTGGAGATAGTCCGCGGTGTTATGCCCAATCGCCTTTAGATTAAACCCTTCGAGGATTTTCAGTGCCATATTTAACGTGGGACCTTGGCACCAAGGACCGCAAGTGTAAACGTCATAGCCTTTGTAGTTGATATGCTCCGGTGGCTCAACGCGCACCGAAAACGATGCCAAATCCTCGTAGGTCAGCAGACCGCCCTCTGCCCGATAGAAATCGGCAATTTCGTGGGCGATTTCGCCCTTATAGATCAGGTCACGTGCTGCACGGAGGCCGGCGTGTCGGTTTCCGCTGGCTTTGCGCTCAGCTTCGATCATCCGCTTAAAGGTTTGCGCGAGGTCTTTCTGGACGAAGATTTCTCCAATTTGCGGCACCTGTCCACCGGGGTTGTACACTTCCGCGGTTGAGGGAGAACTTCTGACGCCATCCCCACTCACAAGTCCGTAAAACTGATCATCCACGGGCCTCCCGTTTTCGACTAGGTCTAAGGCGGGTTGGATCACCTCTTCAAACGTCATTGTGCCGAATCGCGCAAGTGCTGTCAGCCACCCATCGGGTGCTGCGGGCATGACCGTGCGCAGGATTCCAGCGGGCAGATCGCCGTCGTGATTTTCGTGGAAGTAGTCCATCGTTGCAGCTTTGGGCCACCTTCCGAGTCCGCTAACCGTTTCAACGGGCTCTCCTGACGCGGGGCAGTAGATAATCGGTGCAACACCTCCAAAGTGTGCGGATCCGGGCTGCAGGACGTTGATACAGATTCCAGTTGCTACACCGGCGTCGGCAGCGTTACCTCCACTTTCGAGGATGCGAACCCCCGCCATCGTTGCGAGATAGTGAAGCGATGAGACAAGATAACGTTTTCCTCGTATTGAGGGGCGGTGACTGTTTGGCATAGGTATCTCTCCTTTTTCCAAGAATTAGCAATCGTTACAATCCCGTTAGGCAACTCATGGATTGACAAGTCCATTGCATGCACACAAAGATGGCTTGGATCTGTCTACCCAAGCCGAGCAGCGCGTAGAAACTTATAGCTTATAGAGTTCTTGGGAACAATCAAGCGTCCGGCACTTCCCAGTCAAGCAGCACACCCAACGCCTCATTCATTCGGGCGTAGAGCAGGTCAAACGCGGCGGCGGCTTCGGTATAAGGGAAACAGTGGGTCGTCATTCTCTCTGTTTGGATGACGCCTGAACCGAGTAGCTGCATCGCTCGCAGTGAAACTCCGGCGGGAACGACTTGGCCATAGTAGCCGCCCAGTAGTCTCCTTCCCTGAATCTTGCTCGACATGAGCGGCAACGGTTGATGCTCATACAGACCGATCAGATGCAGCAACCCACCGACCGCCACCATATCCAAGCCTTGATCGAAGGCTTTCGGTCCCGCTGGTCCTCCGACAGCATAAGCCACAATGTTCGCACCGACCCCATTGGTGAGTTTTCGTACAGCTCGGACGGGATCTTCATCGCTGGCGTTGATGACTGTGTCTGCCCCCAACTCCTCGGATAGTGCGCACCGGCTATCAAGTGCGTCCACTGTGATGATGCGTCCGCGTCCATTGGCTTTTGCAACCTGCATTAGGAGGCTGCCGACCAACCCCTGCCCAATGATGACAACCGTATCGTAAGGCTGGATGTCCTCAATGTCTATCCAAGACACAGCACCGGAGGTCAGCGGATAGTAAGGTGCTTGGTCGAAATTCACCGATGGTAACATGGGGACGACTTGTGCTTGGTCTTGGGGTGATCTCAAACCGACAGGACGGACCGTGTATTGTGCGTGAGGTGCTGAAGCAACAACCCGGTCACCGACGGCGTAGTGGTCGACTCCATCACCGACAGCGTCGACAATTCCTGCAAGTGAGTACCCCATGCTTTCGGGGTTGACCGCATATTCGCGGGTATACCGTCCTCCCATCTCGGAACCTCGACTGATAAGACTCCGCATAGCTTTGACACGGACCTCGCCGGGACCGGGCTCAGGCATCGGCGCGTCTTCGATAACAACGTTAAATTTTCCCTCTGGCTTGGCGACTCGTTTCATTGGATCTTCCTTTCTATTCCGTGCTAGCGTTTATCCGTTAGTCTTCCCTCGTCGGCTTCCATTCACGCGCTAAACGCTTGGCTTCAGCAATTTGGGCGTTGGTCATCTTTTCGGCGATTCTATCGCGTTGCTTGCGAGCAGATTCAAGCCCACATGTTTGGGAGGCGAGATGATACCATACATAGGAGGCTACATAATCTTGAGCAACTCCCTCGCCATTTTCATACATCACGCCGAGACGGTACTGGGAACTGCTATCGCCTTTTTCAGCGGCTTTTCGATACCACTTGACTGCCTCCCCATAGTCCTGAGGTACCCCTTCGCCTTTGTAATACGCCCAGCCAAGCGCATATTGGGCACCGACATGGTCCTGTTCGGCAGCCTTCCTATACCATTTGACTGCCTCCCCATAATCCTGAGGAACCCCTTCGCCTTTGTAATACGCCCAGCCAAGGCGGTACTGTGCTGAGGCAAAGCTTTGTTGGGCAGATTTGCTGTACCGTTCGATTGCCTCTTCGTTGTTCCAAGGAACACTCCTACCATGTTCATGCCTCAAAACGAGTTCAAACAGAGCATCTACGTCGCCATGTTTTGCGGCTGCGTGATACCATCTGCTCGCCTTTTGGTCGTCTTGAGGAACACCCCAACCGTATTCATACAGCTTGGCAAGGCGGAATTGTATTTTGGTATAACCGTGCTCGGCAGTCGTTCGATACCACTTGATTATTCCCTCAATCTCCTGAGCAACCTCCTCGTAACTGCGGGGCATCCAGCCAAATTGTTTATACCCGGCCAGGGTATGAAATTGTTGAGCGGCTTTGTTGTACCATTTTGCATTCTCTTTGTAGTCTTGGGGGACACCCCAGCCATATTCATATCTCAGGCTGAGCTCAAACTGAGCAAAAGGATCGCCGTTTTCGGCAGCCTTGTGATACCACTTGATCGCCCCCTTATCGTCTTGAGGGACACCCCAGCCGTATTGATACATCATACCAAGCGGAAATTGTGCTTTGGGGTAGCCGTGTTCGGCGGCTTTTCTGTATAAATCGGTCTTCTCCTCGTCGCTCTGAAGGATGTCCATGCTAGTGGGAAACATCCGGCTCAGTTTATACCGTGCCAGATCAGAACCTTGTTGAGCGGCTTTATAGTACCATTTGGCTGCCTCCCCCTTGTCTTTAGGAACGCCTCTACCATCTTCATACCAGATCCCAAGAACAAATTGGGCTATGGTATCGCCGTCCTCGGCGGCTTCTCTGTATAATTTGGCTGCCTCTTCGTCGTCTTGGGGGACGCCGTTGCCCCTTGCATACATCCGTCCAAGATAAAACTGAGCCTTGGGATCTCCGCCCTCGGCAAGCGGTTGGAATTCTTGTAGTGCGGTTTCGTAGTCACCTCGTTCATAAGCCTCCACACCTTCCTGATAGTCCGCCCACACGAACGCAGCGGTAAGCAGACACAACATCAAAACAGAAAAGGTAACTCGCAGCATAGTGAATTTCCTTTCTCGTGTCAATATAGGACTGATGGCTGTATCAAATGCAAATTGTTTAGCGTTGACTACGATACTGTTTTTACTGACTCGACTACTTCGCGTTATCTATGCGTTGCTTCCATTCTCGCGCTAAACGCTGGGCTTCACGAAGTTGAGCGATGGTCATCTTTTCAGTGATTTTATCACGTTCTTCGTGAGCTCCCTCAATACCTAGTGTGCCAGCGCGATGATACCACATATACGCCGTAACGTAATTTTGATCGACACCCGTGCCAGATTCGCACATCGAGCCAAGGTAAAGTTGGGCTATGGTATTGCCACCCTCGACAGCCTTGCGAAAACACTTGAGTGCTTTGCCATAGTCCTGAGCGACGCCCGCACCATTTACATATCTGAGGCCGAGGATAGCCTGGTCTCCAGCAGGACCTAGTTCAATGGCTTTTTCATACCATTTGATTGCCTCTTCATTGTTCTGAACAACGCCTTCGCCGGTTGCATACCTAGCGCCGAGGTTAAACTGGGCTATAACATGATCTTGTTGGGCAGCTTTTCGATACCATTCGACTGCCTCTTCATCGTTTTGAATAACGCCCTCACCATGGCCATACATCCAGCCAAGCCGAAACTGGGCTTTGGAGTTACCTTTCTCGGCGAGTGGTCGCAATTTCTTTAGTGCGGTTTTGTAGTCTCCTCGTTTATAAGCAGCCTCACCGCTCTGATAATCCGAACACCCCCATAAAGCAGCAAGCAAACACATTATCAGAGCGAACAGGGTAACTTGCAGGGATGGATGGCACACTATTTGCTCCATACTCCAATGGGATTGGGGGTGTCGTGAGCAACCTTTCGCAGCCTCAATTCTCCGCACATTTTCGGTCATCGTGAGTCACCTTCCTTTTTTGATAATAACACAGGTTGACGCCGAATAATTGTGTTGAGCAAATTATAGAAACCAGATACAATAAGAATATACCACGATGAATAAACTGAGTCAATCGAAATATCCAAATTATACGGGAGGTAATTTGATGAAGATTACTGATATTAAGGCGTTCCCGGTGCAGGTGGGCGGCACCCAACTGGTGGTGAAAGTGGAGACCGATGTGGGCATTTATGGGGTGGGTGAGGCAGGCATACCGAGCCGCGCTTTGGCTGTGGTTGGTGCGGTTCAACATTATCGTGAATTTCTGATCGGTCAAGACCCGATGCGTATCGGTGCATTGTGGCAGGAGATGTATCGGAGCCAGTATTTTGAGGGCGGACGTATCCTCACCGCTGCGATCGCTGCGATTGACATCGCGCTTCATGACATTGCCGGTAAAGCCTTGGGGGTTCCCGTCTATCAGTTGCTTGGTGGGAAACAGCGGGATTACGTCCCCTGCTTTGCGACGACGCACGCTCAATCGGCGGAGCAGCTGATCGCGGATGCCAATTTGCTAATCGAGAATGGGTGGAATGTCATCCGGACATGGATAGCACGAGGAGCGCAGGGACCCAATGGAGATATCTTCGAGCCACGCGAGTCAATCGCGCTGACGGCGACGTGGCTGACACAGTTGCGCGAGGCTATTGGTCCTGAGCCTGTTCTCGGTGTTGACTATCACCACCGCCTCAGCGTTGCGGAAGCCGCTTCTTTCTGTCATCGGATGCCTCCCGGAACGCTTGACTTTTTGGAGGAGCCAATCCGCGATGAGACGCCGGAGACGTATGAATCGCTGCGAACGATGGTGGATGTGCCCTTCGCAATTGGGGAGGAAATTTCGAGTAAGTGGGGGTTTCTTCCTTATATTGAACGTGGTATCACCAATTTCGTTCGGCTCGATGTCTGCAATGTCGGCGGCTTAACCGAAGCAATGAAGGTCGCTAGTTTGGCGGAATCTCACTACATCGACCTCATGCCACATAACCCTTTGGGAACAATTTGTACCGCGGCGACGATTCACTTGGCGGCAGCAGTACCCAACTTTGCGTGGCTAGAGATAAGGGAATCGCCGACCGAGCAGACCGGTCGCTATGATGCTGACCTATTTCCCGTCCAACCACAACCTGAAGGTTCGCGCTTTCCAGTTCCCGAATTGCCGGGACTTGGGGTCGAGTTCAATGAGGAGGTGGCACTTGCCAATCCTATGGTGATTGGGCAGGGACCTTTCCTCCGTCGACGCGATGGATCGGTGACTAACGCGTAGCTGTTAATATTACATACGGCCCGTCCTAACTCTATCGCATTGGAATAATCCATATAGACCTGTGGATCAACTATTTCGTAAGCATTAACCTGATGCAGGGAAATTAGCATAAAAGTGTCGAGACTTCATTCACAGCATAGTATAATATCGACAATCGCTCAGGAATAGAAGTGAGATCTGCAATCAGGGACTCCTGCAGCAGTATCTACGACAGCGTCCTTTTGAGATTCTAATAAATCCTATTGCTAAAGCTCCGTATAAACAAGAAGCAATGGTAGGAAAGGAAAACTGATGAGAAAAATCGTTCTATCAATACTGGGAGTTGTATCGTTTTTTCCGAGCATATCCTACGCACACGAAGTGCCTGGCGGTGGCGGATTCATGTCTGGACTGACGCACCCGGTTCTTGGATTTGATCATCTTCTCGCAATATTAAGCGTAGGGATCTTGAGTGCACAGATGGGAGGGCAAGCTATATGGAGGGTGCCATTAACTTTTGTGCTTGTTATGCTCGGCGGTGGAATTCTTGGAATAAATGGTATACCAATATTTTCAGTTGAATTGGGTATAGCGCTTTCTGTGTTAGCGCTAGGTATAGCAATTGCAGCAGATAAGAAACTTTCTCCACGGTTAGCTATGGTGTTTGTGGGGTTCTTTGCTATATTTCACGGTCATGCGCATGGAACTGAGATGCCATATTTCTCTAAGCCCCTGTTTTACGCTGGCGGATTTGTTGTCGGAACAGCCGGTATTCATATTGCCGGTGTTTTGATTGGGATTGTTGCGGAAAGATTCAGGCAAGGGGCAGGGTTGTTGCGATACGCAGGCGCAGGTATCGCTGGCATCGGATTTCATCTTATTGTTATCTGATATCTTTGCTGGGAATGCGCCGGAAGTAGGTCGGCTTCCCCTGCAGGGGAAGTCAACCTTAACCGCCTCTAATCCATAGGCAACTCAACCGCTGTTTATTCCTGCTCTTCCTCGAGTGGAGGATTCACGTAGGCAGGATCCTTGAGTTCATCGACCTGTTTCCCAAACTTTCCATTTGTGTAATCAACCTGCTTAATTTTCCACCCCTCTTCGCGATCCTTCTTCATTAATGCAATCAGACCCCCGCCGACTGCCCATTGATAACGGCCGCGTAACGTGGCGGTTTTGCCGATTGTATCGATTGCGACACTGTCGAATTCAACGGTCATTTTGCCTCTGCGCAACTGGAAAATACCTAACCATGCCTGTTCAATTGTTTTCCAGCCAATGTGTTTCGCAAATGCTCCTGCCCAAAAATCCCAAGTGACAAAGACATCATCGCTCTCGCTTTTCAACCAATGCGCCATAAATTGCTTAGAGTCTTCTGTTTCGATCGCTTCGGCATATAGGGTAAAAATTTCTCGAATTGCTGCATCTTCCGCTTCATAATCAACCTCAAGTTGTATGACTTCACCGCCACCGCTTGATGGCGATGGCTGTGTGGGCTGCTGAGCCGTATCATCGTCCGAATCCCCTCCACAAGCGATGAAGCCTACTACAAATAGCACACAGATTAAGTAAGTTGTAAACTGCTGTTTCATTGGTTTCTCCTTACTACGACCATATTGTTAGCGCACAGCGCGTTACGGTCCCTGAAAGCTTCTCATCCCCAGAAAAATTACGCCCACAATTCTGCTGACAAGCCAATTCTGAGGACATGCCATATTAACCATTGTAACCATATTCTTATGAAAAGTCAACGAAAATTGATAAATCCATTTTTTTGTAGACCTCCTAGTAAAGATATGATAGCATAGCACGATTCTAACAGGTGCAGTGCAGGGCGACTAAAATGACAGGTATCAGAACCTTCGGATGCGGTAAGCCATCATCGGTAAAAATTGGTATAAACTGTTACCGCACCACACGCCACACGATGAGGCTGCCTATATTGCCTGAGAATTTAATCCAACAGTCACAATGTACTGGGATTAATACATCTGTTCTTAAAAGTAAATTTTACAAAGCATGTTACTCTTTCTGATATTTTTCAGAATGGGTTAAACTTTGGATAGGAGTTCATTCTTGATGGGACTTGATGTCGTTCAACTGACTAGGGATATTGTGGCGATTGATTCCGTTAGCCAGCGGAGTAATAGGGAGGTCTCGGATCTCCTTGAAAATACGTTAAAGGGATGTGAGTTTGAGGTCGAGCGTCTAGAATACGTCGATGACAATGGCGAGCGAAAGGTGGGTTTGGTGGGCAAGAAGGGCGAGGGTCCCGACGGTTTTGGGCTCTTTTCTCACTCCGATACTGTTCCCGGCTTGGAGGGGGAGTGGGACCCATTCGACCCAGTAATCCAAGATGGTCGCCTCTTTGGTCGCGGCAGTTGTGACATGAAAGGACCGTTGGCTGCAACAATTACCGCGGGTGCAACGGTGAATGCCTCCGATTTAAAGAAACCGCTTTTTATTGTAGTCACAGCGGACGAAGAAATTAGCGGTGCGGGCGCGCGTCAGGTTGCAGAGGAATCAGAATTTTTCAAGGCGGAACGACCTAAACAGGGCGTCATCGCCGAGCCAACACGATTGACACCGGTCTATGCCCACAAGGGAGGTGGACGGGTCATTGTGACAGCGAAAGGACGGGCAGCCCATACCAGCACAGATAAAGGGATTTCGGCGAATTTCCTGATAGCACCTTTCCTCGCTGAGATGGCAGAACTGGCAAAACTGCTCAAAACCGATGAATCCTTTATGAATCAGGAATTCAACCCTCCGACCAATGGATTTAATATGGTGCTTGATGACGGAGGGTGTCGGCCAAACGTTGCCGCAGCGAAAACGGTTTGCACCCTCAGCTTTAGACCAATGCCGAATGATCGTAGCGACGATGTAATCGCAATGATAACGGAAACCGCCGAGAAGTACGATCTTGAAGTCTCTTCGCAGCAAGGGACACCATTCTACGTCTCGCCCGATGCTGAGGTTGTCCAAGCGGGACTAAAAGCCACGGGCACGACGAAACCGGGAACGGTGCCGTTTGGCACGGACGCACACGCTTTCAAGCATCACTTACAACTCGTTATTCTCGGTCCTGGCGATATTGTTCAAGCGCATACAGTCGGAGAGTGGATTGACATCGCACAGCTTTCAGAATCTGTCGGTGTGTATCAACAGATGATCGAGATGTTCTGCATGTAACACATAACAGCGGGGAAGCTGCTTGCTATTCTCTATTAGACAGCGAAAAATTCTTGACAGCCGCACGATTCGTGCTACAATGCAAATTATCGTTGAGAACATGTGTGCCGAGTCTAGGGAAACGGGCATGTTCCACAATAAACCTGTAATATCAACAGAAATCGAAAGGAAAAACATCAGATGAAACTTGCATTTTTCAATGACTATCAACTAGGCGTAATTAGCGGAGATCAGATTGTTGATGTCGCCTCAGCACTGGTGGGAGTTTCTTACCACAGTCCCCAAGAACTCATCGAAACACTTATTCAAGATTGGGACAACCTACAACCCCAACTCGCGCAGGCCGCCGAAGGAAATGCGGGAACATCACTTGATAGTGTTCGTCTCAGGGCTCCCCTACCCAGACCGAATCAATTAGTCTGTCTTGCCGGCAATTACATAGAACCTGCAGTCCCCGATCGGGGAGAATTTAACGCCTTCCTCAAATCCCCCACCGGCATCATTGGAAAGGACGATACGGTTCAACTTCCCGAAACCGACGCTACCGTTTTCCACTTCGAGCCTGAACTCAGTGTAGTCATCGGTAAGACAGCAAGTCACCTCTCACAAGATGAAGCGATGGATCATGTTTTCGGCTATACCCAGTTTATTGATGTGTCTGCCCGTGGTCTTCCCGGCGGTTTCTTCTTGGGTAAAAGCTGGCATACCTTTGCTCCGATGGGACCGGCACTGGTCACCGCTGACGAGGTTTCCGATCCAAACGATCTTGGAATTAAGCTCTGGGTCAACGACGAACTTCGGCACGACTTCTCCTCTGACTCTATGGCGCGTTTTATACCGGAGGTGTTGGAAGAAGTCACCAAAGTCTTGACGCTTGAACCCGGCAACGTCGTAAACACGGGAACCCATCACTACGCCTTGGCACCAATTCAGGACGGTGATAACCTGCGTCTCGAGATTGAGGACTTTGGTCCTTCGCTGACAATTAACGTCCACGATCCCCTGAAGCGGACATCATGGCAAGCGCATTAAGCCTATAGCGGGCAGTACGCTGCCGCACTCGTGAAGATTGTGGGAACATTAATCACCGCCGGTCTCCCTGAGTCGGCAGCGCGCTGTAAGGCTGGACGGATCTCATCCGGTTTCGTGACACGTTCTCCGTAACAATCCAGTGCTTCGGCAACCCGCTCATAACTAACCGCCCGGAGATCTGTCGCAACGGCACGATCCAAACCGTAGCGTTGGATCTGTGGGTGCCTCACAATGCCCCACGCCTCATCGCTTGAGACGACTGAAATAATCGGCAAGTCATGTTTGAGTGCGGTATCGTACTCGATGATGCCGTAACCAAAAGAACCGTCACCGGTAATCAGAACGCTCGGCTGATCTGGCCTCGCCACCTTACCTGCCAACGCGAAGGGGACCCCCTGTCCAATCCCACCGATGGGACCTGTGAACAGTAAGTAGGGTGGGTGATAATGATCGAGTGCCATGTGCGAAAAGAGTGAGGCATCTCCACCGTCGAGGGAAATTGTGGCATCATCCCCGAACAGTTCACGAACCTCCTTGCAAATGCGTAGCGGATGAACAGGAACGCTGTCGGAGTTCTCCGCCTCAGCGAGGCGTTGCCGGAATCCCTGACGGACGAGATTCAGGCGTTCAACCCAATCTGTCGGTTTGTGAAAGTCATGTCGGGAGACACCGTTCGTCATCTCGGTCAAGACGGGTTGCAGGTCACCGATGATGCCAACGTCGAACGGGCGGTTTTTGCCCATCTCCTCAGCATCAATATCAACGCAGATAAACTTGGCATCTGGGTGAAAGAGCGGCGGTTTGCCGTAGCTGATGTTTGTGTCGAATTTAACCCCCAAGGCAAGAATTACATCAGCATTGCACAGCTCCTTTGAGGCATTGCCGAATCGAGAAGTTGCCGCGCCAAAGAAGAGCGGATGCGGACGGGTGATTGCGTTGACATCGCCACCTGTTGAGAAAAACGGTATCCCTGTTGCCTCCGCAAAATCTAAGAGTGCACCTGCGGCATTCTGCCAGTGAGTCGCACCGGCGGCGATAATTACCGGGCTGTCCGCACCCGCCAGCAACTTCAATGCGCGGTCTATCTGGTCCGGGTCGCCGTGGACTCGACCGTTCGCACGAGAGTTCGCCGGTTCAGGATAAGCGACCTCCGCATCGTCGATCTTGTCGTACAAAACATCGTAAGGCACGTTCAGGTGAACAGGTCCCGGACGCCCTCCCAACGCCTTACGGAATCCGGTGCCGACATACTCCGGCAGCCTGTCTGTCTGTGCGACCAAACGTGTCCACTTGGTAATCGGCTTGACCAGCCCGGTTTGGTTGTATTCCTGAGACCCGCCCATGTCGATCTGATCCGCATCGCTGTTACCACTTATCGAGTACAGAGGGCTACCCATCATGTGCGCCGTCGCTAGCCCGTAGATCATCGCAGCGTGCCCCGGCCCGCGAGTAACACCACTAACTCCTACGCCCCCGGTGACCCGCGCATACGCATCCGCCATCATCGTTGCAGATGGGTCTACGCGCGTATCGATGATTTTGATACCGTCGTTCAGACACCCTTCATAAATCGATTCGATCGTCCCGCCACAGAGCGTAAAGAGATATTCCACATTCTCTTGCTTCAGGACCTTTGTAATAATCTGACCACCTTCCAAAATTGCCATAGCCTTCTCCTCATTTGGTGCTATTATAACGCAATTTACGACTTATAGGAAACCTTACATCGGGAGGCAAGCACCGCTCACCGTGGATTGACAAATCCACTGAACCACCTCACAAACCGTTTGGATATGTCTACAACTAATACCTTAGATAATTGTTATCTAATTCAGATTTGCTCGCAACGTTCTAAGCGCAGTAAATGCAGGTTGATAATCAGGACTTTCATATAGGGCACGTTTGTAGCTTTCGATTGCTTTATCCCATTCCAACCGATGTTCCCAGACACGGCCCAGATTCATGTGGGGATGACACCGTGCTTCATAGTCGGGTGCTTCTATCGCTTTCTCTAACCATGGGATAGCAGCATCATATTCACCAAGCTGAATTAGACACGCACCGATGTCGTTGTACGGATTGCCAAAATCGGCATCTAGACGAATCGCTTTGTGGCACTCATCGATAGAATCTTGGTAACGTCCGATCATGCTGTAGGTCCAACCGAGCCATGTGTGCGCTTTCGCAGTGGGATATAGAGCAATCGACTTTATGTACAACGCAATTGCGCGTCCAAACTCACCGCGCATCTGATGTGCCTCTCCCTCAAGCAAGTAAAGTAGGGCCTGTTCTCTCTGTTCAAGTTCATCTTCGTTCACAGCCAACTCCTTACATCATCTGTAGATCGAGTTCCTCCCAAGTCGGACTTGAAAGCGAAAATTTCGACTGATTCTTTGGGACTCCTCAACGGCACTCATTCCCCTTTACTTTCCTATGGCATGGTGCCCCTTTTACTGAAGTAGCTCCGCTAATTCCTCCACATCCGTCGTCGGTGCTTTGCAAGTGTAGTTCTCGCACACATAGATTGTCGCCTTGCCATCAACCTGCGTCTTGCCTTCAAGGAGCGGAATCAAATCGCTGACAGCCTCTCTATCGCTAGCCAAAGCGAGCACTTTGTTGGGGATAAAGCCGCTATGAATAGCAGCCAACGCAGCCTGGGTGTCCTCACTCTCCCACTGACCGGCAATCGCAATCTCTTTGGGTGTAGACAGCAGAAAGTCAAGTTCGCAGAGCATCTGCGCCGATCCGCTGGGCGAATGTTCGATTTGGTGGTAATAGACATCGAGCGTGGTTTCCACTTTTTCCCGGAAGTCCGGTCGATTGAGCAGCTTGCCAAGCCGCAATAAATTATGGATAGCCATTGACACACCGGAAGGGGTGGCACCATCATAACCCGGTTTCGATCGGACAATAAGGGTTTCGTGGTTCTTGCTCGTAAAGAAGAAGCTACCGTTCGCCTCATCCCAAAACTGCTCGATCATAATCTGATTCAGACGTTCCGCCTCTTTCAACCACTCAAGAGCGAAGGTTCCCTCATAGAGATCGATCAAACCGGTAACGAAATAGGAATAATCCTCAAGGTAGGCATTTAGATGGCTTTTGCCGGCACGGTGTGTACGGAGTAACAGTCCATTAGCTTGGGAGAGTTCCGATAAAATGAATCTCGCAGATTTTTCCGCAGCTTCCCGATAACGCTCATCACCGAGGATTTGATACCCCATCGCCATGCTCCGAATCATTAAACCGTTCCAACTTGTGAGAATCTTGTCATCCAAGCCCGGCTTAATCCGTTGCTCACGGACTTCAAAAAGTTGCCGTCTCCCCTCGGCGAGTATCTCCTCTAGCTCATCCAAATCCATACCCAGCTTTCTAGCAAACATATCTGTCGGTGTCTGAACATGCAGGATGTTTTTGTGCTCAAAATTGCCATGCTCCGTAATATCATAATACTCGCAGAAAATCTTAGCTTTCTCCTCCCCAAGAATCTTTTCTACCTCGTCCAGATCCCAGACGAAAAACTTGCCCTCAACCCCTTCGCTGTCCGCGTCCTGGGTCGAGTAAAATCCACCCTTTTCCGCATCGTACATCTCAGACAAAACATAATCAAGCGTTTCCACAGCGATTCGGCGATAAAAGGCTTTCCCTGTTGCCTGATATGCTTCTAGATAGGTCACGCTCAACAAAGCATTGTCGTAGAGCATCTTCTCGAAGTGCGGAACAAGCCATCTCTCATCAACCGAATAACGATGGAATCCCCCGCCGAGCTGGTCATACATCCCACCGCACGCCATCTTCTCCAGCGTGACTTCAACCGTCTCAAGAGCATCGGAGTTACCCGTGCGATGCCATTGACGCAGCAACAGTGCAAGTCCCATACTCGGTGGAAACTTAGGAGCCTCTCCAAACCCACCGTTATGATAATCAAATCGAGATCGATAGTCCTGATACGCCTGATCTAGCATGTCGGCAGTCAACTGATGACCATGCCCTTCCATTGCCGACAACTGGCTCAAGTTAGTAATAATCTGATCGGCTTGTTGCGCTACCGCGTCAGGACGCTCCCGGTACGCTTCCGCAACACCGAGTAGCACACGGGGAAACCCCGGACGACCGTAGCGATTATCGGGGGGAAAGTAGGTCCCACCGTAGAACGGCTTTAGCTCCGGTGTCAGAAACATGGTCATGGGCCAACCGCCTTGTCCCGTAAGCAGCTGGACCGCATTCATGTAGATCTCGTCCAAGTCCGGACGCTCTTCGCGATCTACCTTGATATTAATGAAATGCTCATTCATGATCGCGGCAATCTGTTCGTTCTCAAAGGATTCGTGCTCCATGACATGGCACCAGTGGCAGGCAGCGTAACCGATGCTCAATAGGATAGGTTTGTCCTGCTGTCTGGCTTGCGCGAGTGCTTCCTCACCCCACGCATACCAATCAACAGGATTGTGCGCGTGCTGCAGGAGATAGGGACTCGTTTCGTCGATGAGTCGGTTGGTGTGCTCTGGATTATCAGACATCATTTATCCCTTTCTATAGATGATTGCAATTAGATCTACTCGCCGGTCTTCGGAGAAGCCTCGCCACCCAACAGGGTGGGCAGTCAGCAAACCTAACAAAAATTAAGAGTCCCATCCTACATATATACTAAAGCCTTTCATATCTCTATTTCCATACCTGTCCTTGTTTCTCGACATCTGCGCTTTGTAAGCCTAAACTTAACCGAAAGCTCAAGCCATTCTAAAGACGATACGGCTTTTTGTCAAGCCTATAATGACATAGCGTGAAACATAGCAAGTGAAGTGTGATTTTTTATACAAATCCTCGAGCGCTATGTCGCAAGTCGATCTTTGTAACATTTGGGTATGGATTGAGTCTCACCTATCAGTCCTCAGCCTCAGGTTGCGATGATGTGTCACCAAACGTCACGCCGGAAGTCTTTGCAGCATTCGCGACCTCACGCACAATCTGCATTGTGAGATCTGCTAGGTTCTGTGCAAACGCTTCATTGCTTTGCTTGGATTCCACCGAGTCACGGTAGCGTGTGCCACGCTGCTGTCCAGACAATCGATGGTTGGCGATGCCAAGTGCAGTGGTAACAAGCTCGGTCGGTACATAGAGGGGTTCTAGCGACGATATTTCCGTTGACTGTTCGTGTGTCTCGGTTGTTTCAACGGAGTCACCTGCCAGAAACGCTTCTTGGTGGGATTCTATCTGCTCCAGAATCTGTTTGGATGCTATCTGTTCCGCCCAGCGCTTAGATCCACGAACCGGTGCCGGCGTGGTGTGGGTTGTTTCCCCATACTTAACAGTGACAATCCAACTCGGTTCATTGGATGTCCCCTGTTGATCTGTTTCATAGGTTAGATTTCCTAGCGCCCGTTTTTGACAATACTGTTGCAAGATACCTTTGTAGTTTTCGACCATCGTGTTACTAACCGCTTCTGACATTCAAACCTCCCAAAGTCGGGTCCCCCGTATCTTTCCACTAATGCAAATCCTAACTCGTTTCAATTTAGCTGTAGTGTATCAAAAACCGATAACAAACTCAAGGAATTTCCGTCTTAATCCGGACGCTTTAGTGGGATAGCAACCCATTCCATAAATAACTGAGGCACTTGAAACAACGCCGGACTTCTGTAGGTCGATTTTCCAAAATCGACATTTCGGTGTCAAGAGATGAATATAGACCTATAAAACCAATACCCGTAGGTCGGGTGGCTTTGCCTGATCCTCAAAGCCCAAGCGGGGCGGCAGGTGAATAATTATCAAGAAATCTCGGTCTCAAGAGTGAAATTAATGATTCTTGCGGATTGTTTATGTAATTTTTATACCTATTCTGAAACTTTCATTCATTTTAATGGTTGCATAATTCCGTGATTTTTGCTAAAATATTATATTGATGTAACATTGATATTACAAAAGGGCATGGCAATCCCTATCAATTAGTTGCTTTGAATCCCAATTTCATCGGGGTTGAACCCGGATAGAAGCACTTGGGGTTAAGTTTGTAGGGAACAACGCTCGTTTGTATCTGTATACACCTAACATTTAATAACCTATCAGGAGGTTGTTTAAAATGAGAGCACCAAGTTTATTAATCTGCACGCTTATGGCACTTTGCGTTGTCGGCATGGCTTCTAATGGCTTTGCTGCGATAGAAGAGGTCGTCATCAGCGCAGAGACAATCAGAGATTTTGGTGAAACGTCGCCGGAAAATACTGCATTTGCACGAGATGCCGACGCTTCCAATGGCCTCGCATTTCAATTTATCGGTGGTGCAGTGAATCCACCGGTTGCAGAGCCAACGGCATGGTGGGAAGTTGAGTTCTGGTGCGAGGCAGGCACCTATTTCGTCTATGCAAGAGGCAAAAGCGATGGTGACACCGGCACTGATGCCTTCTGGTTACAGTTTGATAACCAAATCGGTACCACAGAGCATACCGCTGACCCGGACTTTTTAGGCCGTGGGTTGGGCAATTGGCGTGACGTGTTTGATGCCGGCATTTACAAGTGGATTAGCCAAGGTGTTCCGCCAGAAACAACGGTCGAGTGGGAGGCAAAAGAACGCGGACTTCATCGGGTACGTTCAAGCCCGAGGCAGCAGCCGCATAATCTTGATCAGCTGCTACTCAGTCAAGACCAAGACGAGAAGCCGGACGACGACCCCTGGCCAACGGAATTTCCTCGAAAAGATCCACGTGCTGTTGAGAGTAAAGGGAAACTCGCGACTACCTGGGGCATACTAAAAAGTGGTGGACAACCAGCAGTTACTCGCTAGAACTATCTGTGTGGTGTAAGGGTAATGGAATTTCAGGCAATTGTTGCCCTCCATTACACTTACACCATCGTTTTCCATAAATCGCTTATCTCTGTTGAAAGGAGTTTATCATCTTTGGAAAGGAGCTAATAATGTCACGCAAAGATATTATCGCCCTAGTAGTGAGTTTGGTGTCCTTTTTGTTCATTAATTCAATACACGCGCAGGTGCCAATGGCATCCTACCTTTGTGAAGTAGGCGACAAGGATGAAGTTTGCATCGTCTACCACGATGGAAATATTGTGCAAGCAACAAAAAATAAGGTAATAACTCTGACACCTGAATGGTCGCCGGATGGCAATTTTATCGCATTTAGTGCCAATGTGCGTGGTGGCGAGACTTTCGATCTGTTTTTAATTGATATGACCGATCCACAAAAACCAGACGTGTCAAATTTCACAGGAGACGCACTTGGTCTAAAATTGAATGAACCTAAATGGGCACCAGCAGGCGACCCACGTATTCTTATTTATGCCACAGGGCTGCCAAATGCTGATAACTGGGATGTTGGTCTGCTTACAGTAGATGCAGGCAAAGCGGGCGCCTTGATCAATATCACAAATGCAGAAGGCGAAGGGGTAGGTCAAGATCAGAACGGCGAATGGTCGCCAGATGGAACCAAGATTGTCTTCCAGGGCGAACGCAACGACAAGCTGAACGGTAAAAAACAGTTTGACATATTTATAGCGGACGCAGAGAAGAAAGGTGCCGGAAAGAATCAAGTCAATCTAACCAATAATGAACATCCTGACCAGAAAGCACAGTGGTCCCCGGACGGCACCGCCGTTATATTTGAGTCGAAACGAGATGGCAATTGGGAACTCTATCGGGTTGATATCACTGGTGAAAACCTTCTGCGATTGACAAACAATGACAAGACCGACAGAAGGGCGAATTGGTCAGCCGGCGGCATTCTCTTTGAAAGCCAGCGCGATGGCAATTATGAGATTTATCGCATGGATCCCGATGGCAACAACCAAGTCAATCTAACCAATGACGCTAAAAGCGATAATCACCCTATCTGGTCACCTAAAGGGAGAAGAATCCTATTTGAATCCAGACGGGATGGCAATCGGGAGATCTATACCATGAACGCCGATGGCGGCGGTCTAGTGAATCTCAGCAACAATCCCGATGGCGATGATACCTATGCGCGCTGGAATCCGGTCTTTGAACTCCGCTCCGTCGAACCACAAAGTAAGCATTTCACCACCCTTGGAGACATCAAACGCACCAGCCTGATGCAAAATTTCCCCAACCCCTTCAATCCTGAGACATGGATCCCTTACTATCTCGCCGAAGCCGCTTCTGTAACTGTGCGGATCTACAACGTCAAGGGCGAGTTGGTTCGGGCTATTGACGTTGGACAACAAGCAGCAGGGGCTTACACAGGCAAACAGAGCGCAGCCTACTGGGATGGTAAAGATGACACCGGGCAATCCGTGTCGAGCGGGGTTTATTTCTACCAACTTTTGGCTGATGACTTCTCTGAAACCCGACGAATGGTAGTAATGAAATAGGAGGGCTTGGAATAGCTGAATTGCATCTGTTATTAGGAATTAGGCAGTTGAGCAATCAGAACCTTGGGTTAACCCCCGTTGTAGCGCAGAACCCCGATAGATCGGGATTGTAGCTGCGCTGCAACCTGTCCGCGATGAAATCAGGGTTTCCTAACCCCAATGAATTGGGGTTGGAAACCTATGCCGCGATTGGATTTTCATTGTCGTATGCCAAAGTCCTATCATAACGCAGTCCGAAGTCGGACATGATTTTTGGAATTGGGGTGCGTCCGTCCTACACAATATTTACATGCAACTGCTCTGGGGCTTGGAAAGGAGCTAATAATGTCACGCAAAGGTATTACCACCCTAGTGGGAAGCTTACTTCTCCTGTTCATCGGTTCCACATACGCTCAAGTGCCAATGGCATCTTTCCTCTCTGACCGCACCGGTGACGATGAGGTTTATCTTCTGTATGACAACGGAGAGATTAAGCAACTCACAAATAATAAAGTCAAGGTGTTTACTCCCGAATGGTCGCCCGATGGTGAATTCATTGCTTTCGATGCCAATGTGCGCGGTGAAGAGAACTTTGACGTGTTTCTAATAGATCTCACCGACCCGCAAAAACCGAAACAGACAAACCTAACAGGCCCGCCCGATGGACCGGGACTAAAACTGTCTGGACCCCGATGGGCGCCTGCCGGTGACCTGCGGCTTATTGTCTACGCCGCAGGACTACCAAACGCCAACGGCTGGGATATAGGGCTCTTGACCTTAGATGCAAAAGGCAAAGTGGATGAGCTGATTAACATCACAAACGTAGATGGCGAAGCAGCCGGACAAGATCTGGAAGCCTCTTGGTCTCCTGACGGAACCAAGATCGTTTTTGAGAGCGAGCGCAAGAAAGTTTTAGAGAGAGCCCAGTTCGATATTTTCGTCGCTGATGTAGAAAAACGAGCTATCGGAAAAAATCAGATAAATCTTACCGATCATGAGGCACCCGACCAGCGCGCACGGTGGTCGCCTGATGGAACAGCGGTCGTGTTTCAATCGAAGCGCGATGGCAACTGGGAAATCTATACCGTAGGCATTGATGGCGAAAATCTTACGCGGATTACCGAAAATGACAAGACCGATCGAAGAGCTGAATGGTCTCCCGGCGGCATCGTTTTTGAAACTAACCGCGATGGCAACTATGAGATTTATCGGTCCGATCCCGATGGAAACAACCAAGTTAATCTCAGCAACCACGAAAAAAGTGATAGTAAACCCATTTGGTCCGCCAAAGGGACGCGAATTTTATTTGAGTCCAAACGTGATGGAAAGCGAGAGATATACTTCATACAAGCCGATGGTGCCGGTCTGAGGAATCTCACGAATCATCCTGAGAATGACACAGATGCAAGATGGAATCCTCAGTTTGAACTCCGTTCGGTTGAGCCACAAAGCAAATACTTCACGACCCTTGGAGACATCAAACGCACCAGTTTGATGCAAAATTTCCCTAACCCGTTCAATCCTGAAACATGGATTCCCTACTATCTCGCCGATGCCGCTACTGTAACCGTGCGGATCTACAACGTCAAGGGTGAGTCAATACGCTCCATCAATGTTGGAAAACAGCCGGCAGGGGCTTACACGAGCCGACAGCATGCAGTTTACTGGGATGGTAAAGACGACACCGGACAATCCGTGGCGAGTGGGGTTTATTTCTATCAGCTTTTGGCTGATGACTTCTCCGAAACTCGACGAATGGTAGTGATGAAATAGGAGGGCTTGCAAAGGATGGGGTAGGAGCACTTGAAAAGGAGCCTAACAATGTCACGCAAAGGTATCATTACCCTAGTGGGAAGCTTAGCCCTCCTATGTATCGGTGCAGCATACGCGCAGGTGCCAATGATAGCCTTTCTTTCAGGCAGATCCGGCGATCCAGAGATCTATCTCCTGTTCAATAATGGCGATGTTGAACAACTCACAAAGAACAAGGCCAAAACGACTGATTTCGATTGGTCTCCAGATGGACAGACAATTGCCTTCACCAGTAATATACGGGGCGGAGAAAGCTTTGAAATCTATACGATAGATGTGAAAAACAAAGACCAGACAGACCTGATGCAGGGAAAGTTTGGGGGAATATGGCAAAAACCCCGATGGTCGCCCACGGGCGAGCAGCGTCTGCTCGTTGAGTCGCTTGGTGGTCTGCCAAACGCCCTCCATTGGGATGTCGGCATGCTAGATTTCGAGGAAGATGATGTCGTCGCTTTCAATGTGGCAAATGCGGCGGGCGAGGGAGAAGGCCAAGATCGCGAGGCCTCCTGGTCCCCTGATGGGACAAAGATAGCTTTTCATGGTGGGCGTGTGGCTTGGCCGCGCGGCGCATTCGATATCGTCATCGCGGATATGACGACCCGGAAACCCGGCGTCGACCAGGTGCTGCTCACCAAGCACGACGCCGGTGACCAGCGCCCGCGCTGGTCGCCGGACGGGACGAAGATTCTCTTTGAATCGAATAGAGACGGCGATTGGGAAATCTTCGTCATGGACGCCGATGGAGAAAACCTCAAGCAGTTAACCGATAATGATGAGACCGACCGAAATGTCGAGTGGCTAAAAAGCAGCATTGTCTTTGAAAGTAAGCGGGATGGAAACTGGGAGATTTATGGGATGGAGCTCGATGGGAACAATCAAACCAATCTGACCAATGACCCAGGAAAAGACGCAAATCCGCTCTTGTCCCCCAATGGGCAAAAGGTCTTATTTGAGTCCAGACGGGATAAGAATACAGAACTGTACCTCATGGATACCGATGGCGGCGCCGTGAAGAACCTCACGAACAATCCCGAGAAGGACTTCTTTGGTAGATGGAATCCGGTTTATTTCTTGCGTCCTGTCGAACCGCAGGATAAGCACTTCACGACCCTTGGAGACATCAAACACACCAGCCTGATGCAAAATTTCCCCAACCCTTTCAATCCTGAAACATGGATTCCCTACTATCTCGCCGATGCCGCTACTGTAACCGTGCGAATCTACAACATCAAGGGCGAGTTAATTCGCTCCATCAATGTTGGAAAACAGCCGGCAGGGGCTTACACGGGCAAACAGAGTGCAGTCTACTGGAATGGTAAAGACGACACCGGACAGTCCGTGGCGAGCGGGGTTTATTTTTACCAGCTTTTAGCTGATGACTTCTCCGAAACACGACGAATGGTACTTTTGAAGTAGGACCACGTAAGAATTACTAGAAGGAAGCAAGAAGAAAGCTTATGTTTGGTAAATACTCTATACCATCTTGGGGAAGCCTTTTATTCGGCCTGCTTGTCTCTCTGAGCGTAAACACCACACTGGCACAGGTGCCAATGGCATCTTTCCTCTCCGACCGCACCGGTGACGATGAGGTCTATCTTCTGTATGACAACGGGGAGGTTAAGCAACTCACAAAGAATAAAGCCAAGGTGTTTACACCCGAGTGGTCGCCCGATGGAAATTACATCGCGTTCGATTCCAATGTGCGTGGTGCCGAGAACTTCGATCTCTTTCTTATAGATCTCACCGACCCGCAAAAACCGAAACAGATAGACCTGACAGGACCGCCCGACGGACCCGGAATAAAACTGTCCGGACCCCGATGGGCACCGGCTGGCAACCCACGGATTCTTGTCTTTTCCACAGGCCTTCCAGACCCCAACGGTTGGGATATAGGCATGCTCACATTAGATGCAAAAGGAAAAGCGGATGCCCTGATCAACATCTCGAATGCAGAGGGCGAAGGGATCACAGCGGATTTGGAGGGCTCCTGGTCTCCTGACGGAACCAAGATCGTTTTTGAGAGCGAGCGCAGTAAAATTAACGACAGAGCCCAGTTCGATATTTTCGTCGCTGACGCAGAAAAACGGGGTGCCGGAAAAAATCAGATTAACCTCACCGATCATGAGGCACCCGACCAGCGCGCACGGTGGTCGCCTGATGGAACAGCAGTCGTGTTTGAATCAAAGCGAGACGGTAATTGGGAAATCTATACCGTAGGCATTGATGGCGAAAATCTTACGCGGATTACCGAAAATGACAAGACCGATCGAAGAGCTGAATGGTCTCCCGGCGGCATCGTCTTTGAAACTAACCGCGATGGCAACTATGAGATTTATCGGTCCGATCCCAATGGAAACAATCAAGTCAACCTCAGCAATGACCCTAAAAGTGATAGTAAACCTATCTGGTCACCTAAAGGGACGCGAATCTTATTTGAATCTAAACGTGATGGAAAGCGGGAAATATACTTCATACAAGCCGATGGTGCCGGTCTGAGGAATCTCACGAATCATCCTGAGAATGACACAGACGCCAGATGGAATCCAGTCTTTGAACTCCGTTCGGTTGAGCCACAAAGCAAATACTTCACGACCCTTGGAGACATCAAACGCACCAGTTTGATGCAAAATTTCCCCAACCCTTTCAATCCTGAAACGTGGATACCCTACTATCTCGCCAATGCTGCTACTGTAACTGTGCGAATCTACAACGTCAAGGGCGAGTTAATTCGCTCCATCAATGTTGGAAAACAGGCAGCAGGAGCTTACACGGGCAGACAGAGCGCAGCCTACTGGGATGGCAGGGACGACACCGGACAATCCGTGGCAAGTGGGGTTTATTTCTACCAACTTGTCGCTGACGACTTCTCCGAAACAAAACGAATGGTACTCATGAAGTAGCAGTCCGCTGGAAACTCCGGCGAACCTATTGCGTTTGCCGCGATAGTTAACGCCTTACACATTGGGGACGCTCGATCCCTTTCCGCCGCTATTTGCTTTGCAATTCAAGTTTCTTTCCCAAACTCTAAATTCCCAATCTGACCTAAAGGAGAAAACAATGTTTGTTAAAAACTCTATTATATTTTGGGGGGGCTTTCTGTTAGTCTCTCTTGTTTACCTAAGTGTCAGCACCGCATTGGCACAGGTGCCAATGGCATCTTTCCTCTGCGATCGTGGTGCCGGCAGTGAAGTTTGTGTGGTGTTCGATAATGATGAGGTTGTGCAACTCACAAATCATAAGGTGAAAACGCTAACCCCTGACTGGTCGCCCGATGGCACGTTGATCGTCTACAGTGCAAATATCCGAGGCGGGGAGCGATTTGATTTGCGTATCGTAGATATGACAGATCCACAAAAGCCAAAAGATCAAGATTTCACAGGAAAAGCCCTCGGTGCAAAATTAAATGAACCCATATTCGCACCGAAAGGCGATCCACGCATCCTTGTGTATTCGCAGGAACTGCCGCAGGCAGCAAGTTGGGATGTCGGCCTCCTGACCTTGGGCAACGATAACAAACCGGGAGAGTTGGTTAATATAGCAAATGCAGAGGGCGAGGGTATCAACAAGGACCAGAAAGGCTCTTGGTCGCCCGACGGAACAAAAGTTGTTTTTGAAAGCAATCGTGATTTGATTGACAATGTATCTCAATTCGATATCTTTATTGCCGACGCAGCAGGAAGGGAGGTCGGTAAAAATCAGCTCAATCTCACCAATCATATTGCACCAGATGAGTGGGGTCGTTTTTCACCTGATGGGATGCAGATCGTCTTTCAATCGAAGCGAGATGGCAATGCAGAACTCTATGTTATCGATATTGATGGAAACAATCTGATACGGTTGACGGACCACGAGAAAACCGACAGACGACCTAATTGGTCGACAAGCGGCATCTTCTTTGAAACTCAGCGGGATGGGAACTGGGAAATTTACCGCATGGATCCTGATGGCAATAATAAGGTCAATCTGACAAACGATCCCGGGACCGACAGTTATCCAGTCTCGTCACCCAAGGGGAGCAGAATCCTGTTTGAGTCGAGACGAGATGGAAACCGAGAAGTGTACCTCATGGACGCCAACGGCGGTGGGCTAAGAAATATCAGCAACAATCCCGACGGAAACGATACCTTTGCCAGATGGAATCCAGTCTTCGAGCTCCGTTCTGTCGAACCACAACAGAAGCGTTTTACAACCCTTGGCGAAGTCAAGCGTAGCGCGCTGTCGAAAAACTAGCCGAATTCCCCTGACCCAGAAGCGTGGATACTGTTGATGCTGGGAAACAGGTATACAATTGTGCCCAACCCAGCATAAACGCTGAAAAAGGAGATAAATATGATAATAAATAAACTAACACATGACATGAAACCCAATGTCATGTGCCTTTTCGCAGGCTTGACCCTGATTGGTCTGTTAGCCATAACCGGTAGTAGTTTGGCAGCAGATGACAAATGGGAAAGAAGAGAAAACATGCCAGAGTCATCAAGGTGTTGTGCGGCTGCTGCCAGCGTCGACGGCAAAGTCTACGTCATCGGCGGGATTGAAGTCAACCGAGCACCGCACATTCCGAACCCCGGTGACCTGACACTAGACCGCGTCCAAGCGTATGACCCAGTGACCAATACATGGGCACCGAAGAGAAGTATGCCAACAACAAGAGCACGCATGGCGGCTGTTACGTTCGATGGTATGATTTATGTGTTTGGAGGTGCCTCAAGGCGTGGCGGCAAAGTTCTTGATGCAGTAGAAGTATTCAATCCAGAGGCGGGAGAACGAGGCGCGTGGAAAAAACTAGCGAAGTTGCCCAAAGCACTTGCGGCGACTTCCGCGGCTGTGGTTGGTGACAAAATCTATGTAATCGGTGGATGGGATAGAGGCGCACAGAAAGAGGTGTACGGCACCGTTTTCGAGTATGATCCGAAAGAAGATACCTTTGATCAGAAAAGGGATATGCCAACACCAAGAGGCGGTCTGGGGGCCGCTGTGCTTCAGGGAAAGATTTATGCAATCGGCGGATGGAATCTTGAAGAGGTCCTGAATGTTATCGAAGTCTACGATCCGGCGACAGATACATGGGAAGCCAAGAAACCGATGCCAGTGCAAAAAGCCCTTTTTGGAATTACAACTTTGAGCAGTCGAATCTTCGCAATCGGCGGCCTGTCCACATTTAGCGACGGTAGCAACGATGAAGTTCTTAAAAGGGTGGATGTTTACAACCCAGCCCTCGACGAATGGGTCATCGATGAAGCCGTTCCGCTACCGCGAGGGAGAGCCGGGGTCCCTGCCACCGTAGCAGGAGGCAAGATTTATGTGCCGGGCGGCCGAGCGGGGGTACAATCGTTCCCATCAATTTACGAATATACACCGGGGGCACTGTCTGTCTCTCCACAAGACAAGCTAACGACACTCTGGGGAAAACTTAAACAACCCTAGCACGTTGATGCACAATGATCGGAATTTTGTAGGTTTCAACGATCGTTGAAACCTACATCAACCCTCGATTTACATCTGCTCACCCCAAGTTGCACAATTTCTTAATATGACTCAAAACCGTTTTACCATGTGAACCCCCAAATCACGATAAGGAAGTGATGAACCTGAACGAAAATGGTGAGGCTAAACAGCCAGACGCCTCTCGTATTTCAATAAAATCGATTCTGTTTGGATTGCTGCTGATGCCATTGTGTGCGTATCTGGTAGCCCTTGAGGAGATGATATGGCATTCCCTCCACTGGACATCAATGTCCCTGCCGCAACTCTCTATCTTTTTTCTCTTTTTCTTAATTCTCCTCAACAAAATCGCTGGACGGTTTTTGTCAAGAAATCCATTTTCGCAAGCAGAATTGTTGATGATTTATACGACCCTTTCTGCAACCACAGCATACACCGCGCACGACAACATGGTCTGCATGATGGGGGTCCTTACGCACGCCTTCTTCTACGCCACCCCAGAAAACGAGTGGGCAGCGCTTTTCCACAAACATCTCCCTGATCTGCTCGTTATCCGTGACCCCAATGCGGTGAACTATTTCTACAGAGGCGAATCCGATTTCTTTGCGAGCGGCTACTATCGATTCTGGATTAAGCCTGCCATCGGTTGGTCCTTTCTGCTTGCTGTCCTTTTCTTTATGCTGCTCTGCATCAATGTTATTCTCAGAAAACAGTGGATTGAAAACGAGCGACTCGCCTATCCAATTATTCAGATTCCGCTGGAGATGACCGATTTACGCTCCGGTTTCTTCCGCAACCGGATGATGTGGATAGGATTCACCGTCGCTGGGGTGATAAGCCTTCTCAACGGACTCAACTTCCTCTATCCGAGCGTGCCGCGCATACCGATAAAAGAACCAAACTACGATCTAGGTGTCTATTTTAACGAGGAGCCGTGGAATGCTATCGGCACACTGCCGCTGCGATTCTATCCATTTCTGATTGGACTCTCATTCCTAATCCCCTTAGATCTCACCTTTTCGACGTGGTTCTTCTTCCTATTCCGTAAACTGGAGCGATTGGTCGGTGCGATGGTTGGCTGGAGCACTATCCCACAATATCCATTCTTTGGCGAACAAGCCACCGGCGCTATGATTGGACTTTGCATCACAGCACTCTACCTAGGCCGCCGACACTTCACCGACGTTTTTAGAAAAGTCATTGGGCTCCAATCTACGCTTGACGACACAGACGAACCAATGCGCTATCGAACTGCGGTACTCTGTTTAATCGGCGGCATGATTGCCCTGATGGTGTTCTGCAGCCACTTGGGGATGTCCCAATGGCTCGTGCCACTGTTCTTCGCGCTTTACTTCATGATCGCCACCGCATTGACACGAATGCGAGCGGAGCTCGGTCCCCCCTTGCATCCGATTCGATTGGTAAACCCACAAGTTATTCTCGTCGCAGCATTTGGGACACGAAGACTCGGCACAGCCAATCTAACCATGTTCTCCCTGCTTTTCTGGTTCAACCGATACAACCGTAGCCACCCGATGCCGCATCAACTGGAGGGATTTAAGTCGGCAGAACGCACCCACGCGAGCACCAGCCGCCTATTCTGGGCGATGATGATCTCTTTGCTTGTCGGTCTTCTGGTTTCATTCTGGATCTTCCCCGTCGTACTCTATCAATACGGTGCTTCAACCGCAGGGGAATTGCTGGGTGCAGGTTGGCAGGCTTACAATAGCCTCGGCGGGTGGTTGCAGTATCCACGTTCGCCGGACCCAGTCGGCGGCAGTATCATTGGTGGATCGCTGGTCTTTTCTATGTGGATGTCATGGATGCGAATGCGCTTTCTATGGTTCCCATTCCATCCGGGTGGATATATTCTGGGCGTCAGTTCTGGCACAATTGACGTTTATTGGTTCGCCTTGTTCGTCTGCTGGCTGATCAAACTGCTGGTCCTGAGACACGGTGGAGTAAAAACCTATAGGAAGATTTTGCCCTTCTTCATGGGATTGGTGGTCGGAGATTTCATCGTCGGCACCTATTGGGGACTGCTGAGTATCATTCTAGGAACACCCCTGTACACAACGTGGTTTTAAACCGAAATGGTGGAAACTGATCTCACATTTCAGGCACCACGTTTTTTTCCTAAAAACCCTTCAATCCTTTAATCCTGATTCAGAAAAATATTCATTAGCTCATTTGCCCCCAACGGGGCGATAGGTGGCGATTTGCGTTAGTATAAAACCCTAATCCACGAAACAAAAATTAGACATCGACTCAAAATGAAACAGGTCGAAACCTCCCGCATCTCAATAAGAGCAATCCTGTTTGGATTGCTGCTCATGCCTCTGTGCCTCTACCTTGTGGCACTTGAGGAGATGATATGGCATTCCCTCCATTGGACATCAATGTCCCTGCCGCAACTCTCTATCTTTTTCCTTTCTTTCCTGATTTTATTCAACAAAATCGGCGGGCGGTTCATGTCGAAGGAGCCGTTTTCGCAAGCGGAACTGCTGATGATTTACACCACTGTCTCCGCAACCACCGCCGTCACCGCCCACGACAACATGGTCTGTATGATGGGGGTTATTCCTCATGCCTATTTTTACGCGACACCTGCAAACGAATGGGCAAACCTCTTTCACAGATACCTTCCGGATGTGCTGCTCGTCCGAGACCCTGACGCTGTCGAGTATTTTTACAAAGGCGAATCTGCCTTCTGGTCCGCAGGCTACTATCGATTCTGGATCCGGCCTGCCATTGCGTGGTCGTTCCTGATTTCAGTCCTCTTTTTTATGCTAATCTGTCTTAACGTTATCCTTCGGAAGCAGTGGATCGAAAATGAGCGACTCGCCTATCCAATTATCCAAATCCCAATGGAGATGACCAATCCCACCCACGGCTTCTTTCGTAACCGGCTCATGTGGATAGGTTTTAGTGTCGCAGGCGCAATCAGCCTCATCAACGGGATAAGTTTTATATATCCAAAGATTCCACATGTTCCAATCAAGGAGCCCAGCTACAATCTGGGTGTCTTGTTCACAGAGGAACCGTGGAATGCCATCGGTGCGTTGCCAATACGGTTCTACCCATTTCTTATTGGACTCTCCTTCCTAATACCTTTAGACCTCACCTTTTCGACATGGTTCTTCTTCCTGTTTCGCAAAATGGAGCGATTGCTCGGCGCAATGATGGGTTGGAATACTATGCCGCGCTATCCGTTTTTTGGGGAGCAAGCCACCGGGGCGATGATTGGGTTATGTGTGATGACACTCTACATGGGACGACGGTACTTTTGGGAGGTTTTCAAGAAGGTTATTAACCTGAAATCAACACTTGATGATTCGGACGAGCCAATGCGTTATCGGACAGCGGTGCTCTGTTTCATCGGCGGGATGATCGTCCTGATTTTTTATTGCAACAGTTTAGGGATGTCTCGATGGCTTGTGCCGGTATTCTTCGGACTCTACTTCATGATTGCCACAGCACTCACGCGAATGCGAGCCGAATTGGGTCCACCTTTACACGCAATCGTCCTCGTGAATCCACAAGTCGTGCTCGTTTCTGCGCTTGGAACGCGCAAAATCGGCGCTGCAAATTTGACTATGTTCTCGCTGTTTTATTGGTTCAATCGGTTAAACCGAAGCCACCCCATGCCTCACCAGTTGGAAGCCTTCAAGTCCGCCGAAGGCACCGGTGCCAATACCCAACGACTCACTTGGGCGATGATGCTCTCTCTTATTGTTGGTGTTCTCTTGGCATTCTGGATCTTTCCGGTCATGCTGTACCAGTACGGCGCCTCAACCGCCGGGGAATTGCTAGCAGCAGGCACCCAAGCGTCCAATAGCTTGAGCGGCTGGTTACAAAATCCTAAGGAACCCGATACTTTAGGCACCGGTATCATTGGTGGTTCGGTTGTTTTCTCAATTCTAATGGGATGGATGCGGATGCGTTTTATATGGTTTCCATTCCACCCAGCGGGATATATTCTGGGCATCAGCTCCGGCACCATTGATGTCTACTGGTTCGCGCTTCTGGTCTGCTGGACGATAAAATTGCTAATCTTAAAACACGGCGGGGCGACGGCCTATCGGAAGGTTGTCCCGTTTTTCATGGGATTGGTGGTTGGGGACTTCATTGTCGGCACATATTGGGGACTGCTGAGTATTATTCTCAAAACACCCCTGTATACGACATGGTTCTGAGCGAAGAATAGAGCGGGAAAACGAGAGAATACTGCTTTCCCGTTTTCCCAATCTGTCCTCAAACTTGGTAAACTGCTAGGTAGAAACGGCTCACGGATTCAACCGATGCGCCCACTCGATTACCCGCTCCCTGTGTGCGTCACCACCACCACTGTGCATGTCGTAGGGGTAATACAGGATCTCCTTCTCGCAGGTGAGATGGTTATAGGTCGCATAAACGGTCGAGGGCGGACAGGTGGTGTCCCGCAAGCCAACGGAGACCAGCGTCGGACAGGTTATCCACGGTGCAAGGTTCATATTATCAACGTAGCTCAACGTCTTCATCCCTTCCGCTTCCCGTTCAGGATAACGAATGAAGTAGTTGTTCAACTCGCCGTATTGGTTCTCCCGTGCCATCTTCACGGCATCGGGATAGTAGCATAGGAAGGGAACCATCGGCATCGCGATGGCGGGTCGGTCACTCAGTGCTGCAACAGCAAGACTCAAGGCGCCACCTTGAGAACCACCGAGCACGCCAATTCGATCGGGATCTACCTCCGGACGCCCCGCGATAAATTCGACACCACGCACGCAATCCATATAAGCGAAGCGATAGAGGTATTCCTCCTTGTTCATGATGCCTCGAGTCATCCAGCCGAGCCCGTGCCCCCCTTCATACTCAGTCCAATCCGGTGCCTCACCACGTCCACGCACATCCATCGCTAACACCGCGAACCCCATCAGCGCCCAAGGCAAATGGGTCGAGATTCTATCGCGATAGCCGTGGTAGCCGTGGTAGATCACTAACGCCGGGCGCGGGGCAGGGTCTTCGGGAATGAAAAACCAACCACCTGCCCGCGGTGGCTGATCACTTCCGCCCGCGTAGCCATCAAATGTTGCAGAAAATACCTGAACCCGTTTTACAGGATAGTCAATAGGGACCAACTCAGGGTTCAACGGTTGTGCCAATCCCTCCGCTTTCGTGCGTGCCCAAAACTCCTCAAAGTCCGGCTGCGCGGTGCGGGGTGGTTTGTAAGTTTCCAACTCTTCTAATGGTAAGTCAAATGTCCACATCGTATAAATCTCCTGTTATCGCACAAACTGATGGTAGAGAATTACATCTATGACTCCCTACTGCCCTACAGTTTGCTACGGGGTTAACCGCTCTTGCATCCAGCCAATCAACTCTTCAATACCTGCGCCGTGCCCGTCGTAAGGCAGTGGTTTCAACTCCTTTTCGGCTTCGAGCAGGTTGTAGATGCCCACTGAGTCTTGAGGTGGTGCGGTGTTGCCCTGTAGACCAAGGGGGAACAGCGACGGACACGTTACACGGTGAGCGATATTGATCGGGTCAAAGTAACTCAATGTTTTCCAGACCGTCTCTTCGTGCTCCGGATAGCGCGTCAGGTAAATCTTGACTTCATCCGCGGCAACGCTGCTCGCACTGATAACATGCCGCTCCCAATCGCAAGGATACGGAGCAACTGGGGCAATCGTGTTGATCTGCGGGTTAAATGCCGCCGTCCATAGACTGACCAACCCGCCTAGCCCATCTCCAATAATCCCGACCCGATCTGAATCGACATCCTCACGCTCGTTAAGAAACTGAACCGCTCGCAGCCCATCGGCGATGCAGCCCCGTAAATAGTATTCGTGCGAATCCTGGATGCCTTGAGCGAAGTAACCCTTGTTATTACCCCACGAGTAATGAGTCAAGTCGGAAGAATCTCCGTGCCCCCGGATATCTGGCACGAGCACGACGAATCCTTGAAGTGCCCACGACAGGTGTGTGCAGATACGTCCACGAAAACCGAGGTAGTCGTGCCAACGGATGAGTGCGGGGAGTTTCTCCGATGTGGAAGCGATAGGTACGAGAAGCCATGCCTGAATACGGCCACGGTCAAAGGCATCGAACGAGACCTGATAGGCGGATAGCTTCTTTGAAGGGTATTCTACAGAGACAACCTCTGGATTCAGCAGTTGGGATTGAGCCAGCGATTGCGTTTCGTCCCAGAACGCTTCAAAATCAGCCGCCGCTGTGCGTTCCGGTTTCTCGGTAAGCCATTCGTTGAGTTGACGTTCCCATAGTGGCATAAATAATCTCCTTATACGAAACAACGAGCCCCCGCAACTCCTTGCGAAGGGGTTGCGAGGACAGGTTCCCTGTTTTTCAACAATCACAAAAATTGGTGCAAATTGTCAGCTTGTCTTACGGCAATCAATTTTCCTAAGCTGTCAGTACTTCTCTCAACCGATCTGAGATCACCTGTACATCATCTCCGACCAGATTCGATACAGCGATATGCAGCGCACCATTACCGCCGTGCAGACAGATGCTTGGGTCGCCATCAAGTAAAATCGCGGCGACCTCGCCAGCGGTTTTACCCAACGCACCCTCGTCCAAGATTACCCGAAGCCCATTGCCTAGTGCGCGTTCATCCGAGGTCGGTTCGTAGGTGATATGGGCAACACCATTGAGGGAAACCTGAATGGCTTGCGCTTTTTGCTCGTATTCGGCGATTCGTGCGTCGTGGTCCATGGAAAACCATTCGCCTAATGCCGCGACGACAGCGACAATCTCCTGCCGATCTAATTTCAGCGGTCTGCCGACGCACCGCGTAAGGTGCATTTCGTAACCGATGAAACTGTTGAGAAACGCTGCATCCACCAAATCCTTGCGACCGCACAGAACCCCCGTCGAGTTGCACGCGCCGAAGTATTTCACACCGTAACCGATTAGGTCTGCACCCGCCGCTGGATACCGACGCATCTGATCTAGTGGATAGACCTGACTTGCGGCGTCAACGATTACCGGAATATCATGGGCGTGGGCAATACTGATAACCTCTTCTAACGATACAACGCCCGCACCACCTCCGGGCGCGACGTAGTGGATAGCGGCGGTTTTGTCGGTGATTGGCGGCTTCCCCTGCTCAGCGGTAGTATGCTCATCACCCACCTCGACCATCTTGGCACCAAAGATGGTTATACATCGGTCGTAATGGTATCGCTGAGACTTTTGGATGATGATTTCGTTTTTCATGCCGGTCGTATCCGGCAGCTGTTGAATCTTATCGGAATCATTTCCAGCCATGCAGGTCGCCGAACTCAAGGCAAGTGCTGCCGCACAACCGGACGTTACCAAAGCCGCTTCGCCCCCTAGTAGACCTGCGATAATGTCACCCGTTTTCTTCAGAAGCTGCTCCATGTCGGCAAAGTATCGGCTGGCGTGAGTCATCGCCGCTTAAACCCCTGGCGAGGGGCGAGAGCCGCCCAGTACCGTCATGAAGCCCATCACATCGATGACAGGTTTGACACCTAAATCTTGGTAAACTTTAAGACTATCGTTACTCATTACTATCCTCCTTGCCCTGTGTCAACAGGGGGATAAACTTATGGTTAGAACGTGGAAAAGGAAATTGATCAATCTGATCAACGGTAATCCAGCGATAATCTATCGCCTCGTTTAGGACAACTTCGCCGGATTGGTAATAACAATGAAAAACGTCCATCACAATCTTAAAGTGGGTGTAGGCGTGCTTGACGCGGATCAGATATTCAATCGGTTCAACGAGAAGGTTCGTCTCCTCGCGAATTGCGCGGCTACAGGCTTGTTCAGTAGTTTCTTTTTTCCGGATCTGTCCACTAGGGAATTCCCATAACCCACCAAGTAATCCTGCCAGTTTGCGTTGGGTGATTAGAACCCGGTCATCTTTGTGGATAACCCCCGCCACAATGTGATACTCCGGTAGAGGCTTGGATTTCTGCCTGACCGGAAACTCCTCCTGTCGAGCGGTCTGAAATGCGCGACAAGCCGCGTTCACCGGACAAACGATACAGGTCGGTGAACGTGGACGGCAGACGGTCGCACCCAACTCCATCATCGCCTGATTAAAAATCCCCGGCACGGTGTGCTCTAGCAACAGATTCGCTTTATCTTGAAAAATCTTCGCCGAAGTGGATCGGTTAATAGGTGCCTTGATTAGAAATAGGCGTGCAAGGAGCCGCTTAACGTTGCCATCTACGACGGCATAGGAATGGTTAAACGTAATGCTCTGAACCGCGGCAGCGATGTAATCCCCGACACCGGGCAGCTTTCGGAATACAGCATAATCGGAAGGTATCTTACCCTCTAGATCTTGTACGACGACTTTGGCGGCTTTGTGGAGGTTCCGCGCTCTGGCATAGTACCCCAATCCTTCCCACGTTTTCAGCAGATCCTGTAGGGCAGCCCCTGCCAAACTCTCCACATCGGGGAACCTGTTCACAAATTTCTGATAATACTCCAGCACTTTTTTGACCTGTGTTTGCTGAAGCATCACCTCCGACACCCAGATACGGTAGGGATCTTCGGTTTCGCGCCAAGGAAGTTTGCGGCGATGGGTCTCAAACCACGCGAGAAGGTTTTTGCGGAATCGTGTAATTTCTTTGGAGGTCATCTCACCGACCGCTGAAGGACTCAGGAGTTAATCACACATGAAACTCCAGCACATCCCCCTCGTGCACTACATCGTCGCGACTGACGGTTTGCCCGTCATACCAGTTAGCACCCCAAATCCGTGCAGACTTGAAGTCTTGTGCAAACTCTTTGTGCAATGCCATCGCTGCTTCAATAACTTTGCTGCCTTTAGGAAGCACGATTGGATCTTCGTAATCCACAGGCTTGGCTGGAGATTTCGTGTAAACGCGGGAGATCTCGAGCTGTTTATAGACTACTTCTTGCAATTGATCAAGCCCCTCGCCGGTGATAGCAGAAAGCGGGTAGATCTGGAAATGTTCAGCGTAAAATTCTTGCAGTATCTCTAGTCGATCCGCGGCACCCTCTTCATCCGCTTGGTTGGCAATCAGCAGGACTGTTTTCGTGAAATTCGCTTCAAACGCTTCACCCACCTCATCTAACGGCTGCTCGATTCCTGCAATTTGAATCTTTGCCTCAGTTAACTTCGATTCAACGATCTCAACCTGATCCAGGATTTCATCGCTCGCAAGACTGACGACAAGTAGGGCGAGGTCAGCATTCCTTACGAGGTCGAATACCCACGGTTGGACGAAGTCCTGTGTGATCGGCGGTGTATCAACCAATTGAAATTGGATGTTCTCATAAGCCAACATCCCAACGCTAGGTTCCTGAGTGGTATACGGCGTTGGCGAAACAGCCGGTTTCGCCTTCGTAAAGCTTGCGATAATTTGCGACTTGCCGACATTAGGGGTGCCAATAAGCACGAGTTGGCCCGCCCCTTGTTTGGGAACGTGATAGCTGTGCCCTCTCTTCGACTGCTTCTTCCCAGCGGCTTTTCTCAACTTTGAAATTCGAGACCGAAGATCTGCGCGAACCTTTTCGGTGCCCTTATGCTTTGGCGTGATCCGCGTCATCTCCTCTAACAGCTGGAGCCGCTCGTCATCAGTCCTCGCCGCTTCGAGTCCATGCTTCAGTTTGTAGTATTCGGGAGGGAGATTTGCTGGCATGGTCACCTCCGTAGGTGTCAGAAATTGTAGATTTTGGAATGATCTCTTTTACTTTTTTTCACTGTTCCCATGTCCCACAACTACAAGAGATTATAAGTGATAGAAAAACGAAGATCAAGCAAAAAATTCAAAGCGTGAACACAAGCAGCAGCAATGAGAAAATTGCCCCTTACCCTTTACAGAGAGACGGCGAAATGCTATACTACTAATGGCTTTGCTATCGGCGATGCTCGCAAGTATAATTTAACAGAATAGAAGATAGGAGAACTTGATGAAATTTCTAATTTATCCCGCACTTAATGAAAACGAACTACGCGAAATCCAATCTGTTTCAAATAAGGTCGAAATTCAGAACGCTGAAAACGAAGCACAAGCCCTTGAAATCATTGGCGAAATTGATGCAATGTACGGTCGAATCACCCCGGAACTGTTAGCACCGGCGAAAAAATTGCGTTGGATTCAGACCCCAATGGCAGGGCTCGAACACTATATGTTCCCTGCACTGGCAGAGAGTGACGTAACAGTATCCAATATGCAAGGAATCTACAGTGATAACATCGCAGATCATGTGATGGGGTATATCTTGATGTTCTCCCGCGGTTTTCATATCTTTCTACGTCGGCAACTTGAGCGAAACTGGGCAAAGGACGTCCCTGTCCTCCATCTTGCGGACACAACGCTTGGAGTCATCGGGCTTGGCGGAATTGGGACAGCAGTGGCAAAACGTGGCGCAGCATCGGAGATGCGCGTGATAGCAACGAATGCGGTAGAAATTGAGCAACCCGATTTCGTTGACGCGTTATGGAGTATAGACCGGCTAGACGACCTCCTAGCAGAATCTGATTTCGTCGTCAGTTGCGTCCCCCATACTCCCGAAACCTTTAAGCTGATTAACACCGATCAATTCAAACGGATGAAAAAAACGGGGTATCTCATTAACATCTCACGGGGGGTTGTCGTAGACCTTGCAGCTTTGACCGCTGCGCTAGAAGCGGGTGAAATCGCCGGCGCTGGACTCGATGTATTTGAAACAGAGCCCCTCCCTGCCGACCATCCACTTTGGGGAATGGAGAATGTCATTATCACGCCGCATACTGCGGGAGTGGGACCCTATACAGCAGGCCGACGTATCGAAGTTTTAAAGGCAAATCTTCGCCGATTCGTCGCCGGTGAACCGCTGCGAAATGTAGTGAATAAGAGTCGCTGGTGTTGAGATTTAACCGCTCCCAGCTTGGGAGGATATATCCATGGAAACTAAAGATAAGGAGAATAGAGCTATATTCACGGGTAAACCGATCCATCTGCGGGAGACACAAGCAGTGAGTCCGTATTTGTCACGTCGAGCATTTCTCAAGGGCGCAACAGGAATTGCAGCGTCAGCCCTCGCCGTGGATCGGTTTGCTGGATGGAGTCAAGCATACCCCTTTAGAGAATACATCCCATACGACCCCTCGCGAGACTCACATTACGGGCATCAGTTCGGCTGGATTGAACATCACCACCCGTCGCCCGACTCGATTAGCGAAAAATTTGTCTTTGTCCGACTCAAATATCCGGGCGGAGATTGGTTCACAAACGCGGTGAATTACTACCGTTGGCCCTCGGATACAAAGTTTGCAGAGGTGCTAGCAAGATATACATCAATTGACGTTGAACTCCACGATAACCCACAATACGTCTCGATTGAAGAGGACGACATAGATCATCTCTGCAGCTATCCTTTCATTTTTATGACGGGGCATATCGGTGTCCGCTTTTCGGAGGAGGATATCCGAAAATTACGGGAATATCTGGAGCGTGGAGGTTTTCTCCACGTTGAAGATTGTGATATCCGCGTTGACCGGATGCGCCCTGCTGTGTATCGCTTGATGCAACGCGTTTTTCCGGAAAAAAAGTTTGAGCGGCTTGATATAAGCCATCCAATCTATCACACCCTCTACGATCATAATGAATATCTCGGCGGTGACAAACTGGTCACACCCGGGGCGGATTCCGACGAGGCAATCATGATTGATGACCGGATCGCTGTTTACTTTTGTCCAAGCGATTTGAATTGTGCATGGGAGGGAAGGGTATGCGAACCGGGCGGCGAGGAACAGCGACGATGGGCATTTGAGCAAGGAATGAATGTTGTAACATATGCTCTCACTCATTAAAGGACTAACTATGAAAACATTCGATCAATCTAGGAAACGCCTCGCTGACTTCGCGAAATATCTACCCGGAGGAGTCAACAGCAATTTCCGGATGGGCATTTCCCCAACGCCACTTGTCTTTGAACGGGCGGAGGGACCCTACCTCTACGATATCGATGGCAACCGGCTAATCGACTACTATCTCGGGATGGGGCCGATGCTCCTAGGGCATAATCCCGAACCGGTTCTTAAAGCGGTGGCGGAGCAGCTCAAGTATGGGATTCTATACGCCGGTCAGAGCGAAATCGAGTTTGAGGCGGCACAGCTGCTCTGTGAAATAGTGCCCTGTGCGGAGATGGTGCGCTTCAACTGCGCCGGAAGTGAAGTGGTGCAGGCAGCACTGCGGTTGGCTCGCGCTGCCACAGGGCGTTCCATTATCGTCAAGTTTGAAGGACACTACCACGGTTGGCTCGACAATGTGCTTTGGAGCATCGCCCCCACACCGGATCAGTTCGGTCCCGAAGCTTCACCGACACCAATTCCTGCGAGTGCCGGACAGGATTTACCCGCCGGTCAACACATCGAAGTGCTTCCTTGGAATAATCTTCCTATATTAGAAGCCCGTTTGGCATGTGGCGATGTGGCAGCGGTGATTATGGAACCGGCGATGTGCAACACCAGCGCGATAGCACCCGCACAAGGCTATCTGCAAGGGGTGCGCGAGGTATGCAGCGAAACAGGAACCGTTCTTATATTCGATGAAATCATCACCGGCTTCCGGCTAGCTCCCGGTGGAGCACAGCAGCGTCTAGGCGTTACCCCGGACCTAGCGACCTTTGGTAAAGCTATCGCTAACGGGTTTCCAGTCTCTGCCTTGGCGGGACGAGCACACCTAATGGAGCAAATGGCAACCGGCGGCGTCCTGCACGGCGGCAGTTACAACGCACTACCGGCAGCGATGGCGGCTGTCGTTGCAACGCTGAACGAACTGAACAAACCAGAGACCTTTAGCGGCTTAGAACAACAGGGCAAGAAACTAATGACCGGTATCAAGGATGCCTTGACCGACGCCGGTGTTGAGGCACAGGTACAAGGTTTCCCGCAGATCTTCCACGTCGCTTTGGGTGCTAGTTCGCCATTTTCTAATTACCGCGATTCTTTGGCGGCAGACAAGGCACGTTACGTTGATTTCACGACCGCTCTACTGTCCCACGGCGTCCGTGCGCTTGAACGCGGTGCTTGGTTCCTCTCCACTGCCCACGACGATGGAGTAGTTGACGAAACCATCGCAGCCGTTGCAGCAGTAACCAAGGAATTATAAGGATAGCCCTCATGAACATTGGCACCCACAAACAACTCTTTATCGATGAACACTTCTTTCAGAGTTCAGAGGGTATCGAGCTGTGTATGAACCCGCCTGTTCAGGACCGCACTCCCGTGCTTATAGCAGATCGACCTTGGGAGGAGAAGGGCATAGGCGCCTACAGCACTGCCTTCCGTGAACCCGATGGCAGATTCCGCCTCTGGTATGACGCGCTAGTCGACGTTGGAACCCCTCAAGAGGGTGCCCGCCGATTATGCTACGCCGAGTCAGAGGACGGCAGCCATTGGGAAAAGCCGTCCCTCGGGCTCATCCCCTTTCGCGGTTCCCTCGAAAACAACATTGTTGCCCCGCACCTTGAGCGCCAGAGCATGCAGGGTGCCACTGTGTATCGCGATGAGCGTGCCCCGGCTGATGAACGCTACAAGCTGTGGAGCAAATTTCGTCCCACCGACGCGCAGATTGCAGAGGGAGTGCGGAGCGGACTCTGGGCGTTGCACTCACCCGATGGCATCCATTGGCAGGTGTATCCCGACCAACCTAATCCGCCCAACCAGTCATGCGATACTCAGAACATGTTTTTTTGGGACGATACCATCAAACGCTACGTAGGTTACACACGGGTAAGAGAAACGCAAAGCTCTGAAGAAGCTGCCCTAGCTGGCAAAGTCGCTTACCGGAGCATCGGTCGCATCACTTCGCCCGATTTTCGCACTTGGTCGAGCACTCAGATCGTTCTGGAGGCAGATGGGGAGGACTTGGCTATCCCTGTGCCTCCAAGGTCCGACGACCAGCGTCCGAACATCGACTACTATACCAGTTGCGCCATGAAATACGAAAGTGCTCAAGCTGTGTATCTGATGTTTCCATCAGTCTACTATCACTGGGGTGAGAACGGTTTTCCCGCGACTATGGATACACAGCTATTGAGCAGCCGTGATGGTATAAATTGGCGGCGTCAGGGCAACCGCCGCCCCTTCCTACGGCACGGAATGGATGACGAAACTCACAGCGGAATGATCTTCGCCAATCCGTGGCTCATCCCTGTGGGCAATGAACTGTGGCTCTACTATGCCGGTATGGCTCACAACCACGGTACGGATCCCGGCGATGTCGGACGCTCCAGCAGCCTCTTTCGTGTCCGCATCCGACGAGACGGATTTGTGTCTGCGGATACGGGGTATGGTGGAGGGCAGTTTATCACACCGGTGCTCCAGTTTGGTGGCAATCGTCTAGAACTCAATCTCGATGGGAGCGCCGGCGGCTGGCTCCAAGTCGAAATTCAGGACGCGGATGGACAACCGTTATCCGGCTTCATGCTCGCGGACGCTGATCCAGTGGTGGGCAACGCTATCGACAAGACCGTAACTTGGAAAGGCAGGAGCGATCTGAGTGAACTGATTGGTAAGCCGGTCCGGCTGCGCTTCGTCCTGCGTGCCATGAAACTCTACGCCTTCCAGTTTGCATCCTTTCAACATTAGGAAATCACAGCAAATTAGACATTGATGCCCACAGAAAAGCTCTCCACGTTGCGTCTCACAGGTCATCACCCCCGACCGAGATAGGGTTGCTCCACAGGTAGAACAATTGCCTCAAGCATATTCACATGCGGCGGTAACGTCGCCATGAGCACCGCAGCTTGTGCTAGTTCGTCCACCTGCATCCTATCTAACTGTTCACCACCATCTGGCGCATCTCTGACTTGTGTAGCCCCTGGGTGCAGACAACTCGCGACGATTCCGTGTGGTCGTCCCTCCAAGGCTGTCACCTGAGTCAACCCCCAAATACCAAACTTGGAAGCGCAGTAAGGTCCTGCCTGTGGTCGAACCCGCTGCGCCGAGATACTCCCAATGTTGATGATGCGCCCACCACCTTGCTGCTTCATAATCCGCATCGCTGCGCGCGTACATAGGAAAGGCGCACGGAGATTGACAGAAAGCACATTATCCAACGCTTCGGTCGAAAGTTCGTCAAGTGGACCTCCATCGAACACTCCTGAATTATTGACTAGAATGTCCAAGCGGTTGAACGCTTCCATCGCACGCTCAAACATCGCTTCAATTTGTGCCTCATCGGTGACATCGGTCGGCATAGTAAGCACGGTCGTACCACCCACCCTTAATTCTTCGGCGGTCTGATTTAGCTCTTCAACACCTCGCGCAGCCAATACAAGGGTCGCCCCTTCAGCTGCCAAGCCTCGTGCGATACCCTTACCGATCCCTCTATTGCCTCCTGTGATGAGAGCAACTTTACCCTCTAGCTTCCCCATCAGGATCTCCTTTCATTCCTATTAAGTTGTTTTCAAAGTTGTTGAACTAGGTGACGTGTGTGCGAATTAAGTTTAATCGTTTAGGGATCATGTTGAGATTCCTCTAATATCTTTTGAAGTGTCTCCAATTCCCTCTTATTTGCTCCTAACAGATAAATCGGGAGCGGCAATATCACATTCGTATGCGTGTAACGGTCAATCCTCTCTTTCAAAGCACTGTTCTCACGTATCAACTTCAACTGGAGTTCAGTAGAACGCGTCCGCTCTGCTATGGGTCCCGAAATTTCCCTCGCAAACTGAGTAAGTTGTTTTATACGTTTCTTTGTTGACATACCTTCTTGTCGCAACTCTTCATTTCGGGCGATTACTCCGCTTAGAATTTCTTGATAGACCTCGACCATTGCCTGAGCCGCAGGCACATCAGGGAACTGATTGAGAAAATCATCGCTCCAATTTTTCAGGCGCACCCTCGTCTGCTCCAAGTCTGCCGTCAACTGGTCCGGTTCACCATCAAACACCGGCAAATCTTGGGAGCTCCAGTCTTTTCCGAAATACAGGCAAACCATGATAAACACAACCAACACAATCCACACAATCACCAGTCTGTTAGATAAGATCTTCATAACGGGTCCTCCTTTAATGATTTTAACATTTTTTTCCTAACGTTAGTTTACTAGGGAAAGAAACTATACAGTGGGGTGTTGGTCAGAATACTCAAAATGCTCCATATAAACCCCACAATATAGTCTCCGAGTGCAACACCCAAAAAGAAAGGAACTGCCCGGCGGTAGGATCCAAGTCCGCCATAACGCAAAATAATTGTCTTAATCATCCAAGCGACGAAAATACAGGACCATAGGTTGAACATCCCCCAACTATCCGCCGTCACATATCCGAGCGGGTGCAGGGGCCACCACAGAAACCGTGTCCGCAAGAACATCAGCACAGCTGTCAACCCAAATCCACCTCCCATAAACGCAAGCGCAGGTCCATCAGCCTCACGGGGATAGTTTAGCCAGTTTTCAAGTTGGCCATATGCCATACGCCCATACCATAACGAATGCGGGTGGAAATGTGCAGTGTCATGCCCATGTCGGTAGAAGCTGTCTAGCAAAAACCAAAAACTCACGACCACCCCAATCGCTGTTGCAAGCAGGATGGCAATCGATGTATGACGCAGGTTGATATTCCGTCTCTCCGACATCTTGAACGCTTCCAAATGCTCCGGCATCGGATTAACCCAGTAGGCACGATTGAAAAACATATACATCGAAAAAACAGTAAGTGTATTGGTGTTCAGTTGCCAAGTGCCGAACCCAGTAACAATCATACTGTGCGGATCGATGCCCGGACGATAACCGTGTCCGTGGACGATGAACCCCAACTCCGCACGCAATCGGGTGATCATAATCGATAATAAGAAATAAATCCCAAAGAAAATAGGTATCACCCACAACGACATACCCGCTTTGTAGGAAAAGACCGTCAAGAAGATTATACCAAACACGATGCCTATCACCGCTAAGCGATATGGCATAGGCTCACGACTGTCATCCAGTTGAAAGCGAGATCTGGAAGACGTAAATAGATGACGCAACAACCCTAGGAAATGCGATCTACCGATCCAGAGCGCGAATATCAGGAGCCCCATATACACGCCAAAGCCTTGTTCAGCTGCATAAGGGAAGCGTGGCAGATTACGCCAACCCATCATATCGCCGATCATCAGCTCAATCTTGTAGAGCCAGTAGAACGCCCAGCACGAAAACAGGAGATCCTGCGGCATCATAAAACTCATGCCAATAACAAACGGGTAGAAAGAGACCCGAATACCCGCGCCTATCCCTTGCCGTTTGACCGGGATATACGGAATGATGGGATAGATTGAATTGAGCAAATTAACGATACTAATCAGCGCGGCGATACTGAAGCCAATCCACATCAGTCGATTTCTGAAAAAACGCAACCGAGGACTGGTCATCTCCAACGGGAGTTGTGTCAGCGGATAACTTAACCGCTCATGCTCGGTCCACTGAATCCGCAAGAGTGTGTTAATACACAGCAGCACAACCATCAAGACAAAAATGAACGAACTCCACGCGATCACTGGACTGAGCCACGCCTGCAAATAATGGAGGGTGTATAGGCTTGAACCCCCTTCATAGTAACCGAGTAAGGTTTTTTCGTCTGAAACGGTGAGCCACTCCGGGATATTCCTCCAAAACAGGTTGCGCCAGTCGTTTTCAGGGGTAGCAAAGCGAAACGGATAACTCATGATTGGCATTAAAATGTGCAACATATCCCACGAACAGAGACACGAGACAATGCACAACATGAAATGGACGGTCAATAGCTCCTGCTGAGAAATGCCCAATCTCGGAGAGAGTTTGTGGAGCACATATCCAATCAACAGAAGCCAAAAAATGATAAAAATAACATTCGCCTGTGGATGGATGATTGTTGGATAGCCGACACGAACTACTTCAAGCTCAATGAGCCACCAGATATTAAACGGAATGAGCACAAAGGCAAGTAGGAGGGATTTGGGTGTTAAACCGCTTTGGAGGGTGATAGGTTTCTGACTCGCGACGTGTTGGGGCGTGCTCTGCATAAGGTCAATTCAGGTAGAGTGGAAAAATGGAAAGAGGGCGCAATCTCCTACTCCTCCTCCTTCCACCCGGGTTGTTCTCTGCGCTCCTTGCGTTAAATTTTAAGCCTTTAATCCTGATTAGGTTTGACGACGATACGCGTTCCACCGGAACGCCCTCGGACTGTTTCTCTGTACATCATCTCCGCCTTCGCCGGCGGATGGACGAAACTCCCCGCGATACTCGCCTTCAGCCGGAAGTAAAAATCATAAGTGCCCTTTTGCAGGGTATCGTAATAGAAGATGACCTGATCATCCTGATACTGGGCATAGGCGGGTTCTTGCGTCATTGTTCCGGTGGGTTTGGCTGCTTTCGAGGCAGTAGCAAGATTCGGATTCATCGGTTCAAAGCCGGCGGCAAACGGTGCAGCCACTGCGACATAATGCCGCTCTTCCGGATTCACCACGCGGATGTGTTCCTCTACGATAGTTCCCATCTCTAGTTCCAGAGCTTCTCCCGCTTTGACCGGACGCACGACGGGTGGTCCGTCTTCGTCTTGGATAATCTGAATCTGACGCTCGACGACAAATCCTTCGTTTTGCCCGGTGACCTGATCCCCACTCGCTGCTGGCATGTAGTCCAGTGTCAACCGTGCATGAGGAAGGGCATCGGTGGGTCCCGATTTCCACACTACCCCACCGGGACTAGAAGCAGCCATTTTATACTGGCTGACAATTTTTCCGGTGGTGTCAATCTCTACAGATTCATCTCCAAAATGCAGTGTAAACTGATGACCTGTTGACGGCGGTGTTTGGGGGCGAAATACTTCGCTTAAAGCGAGCAGAGCAGCCGCATTGGCATTGGTGCTTCCCCAACCGTTTGCTTCTCCACGGGAAATCAGTTCGTCAAAGAGCAGCTGCGTTTTCGGATCTTCTGGAGAGCTGGTGTAAAGCGATCTAGCAACACTGGCGAGCGTTCTCACTTCACTCGAATTGATTAACCCGCCCCAGCTTTCCGCCCGATACTGTAATCCTTGGTAAACTTCCTCTCCGTTTCGGAGTGCGAAGACCAAGCTTTGTAGGAGATCCTGGTCGAGCCGATTAATCGACTCCATCTCATCCGGTGCCTTTGTGAGAAAAGCATACAGGATTTTAGCTTCACTGTAAAGATCCATCGTCAATGCGCGGGCAAGCAGGTCGTGCGCGTAGGTATCTTGGAAGTCGTCAGCCATCGCCAGTGTATAAAGCGCTTCCGCACGCTCGACATAGGAACCACCATCAATAAAATTGCTATAATCGGAGCGTAAGGAAGCTCTCAGCGCATCGAGTCCTCTTTCCAAGAGTTTCTGGTCAAATTCGTAGCCCTGCGCTTTTGCCATCAGCAGAAACTCGACCACATAGGCGGTTAGACTGACATAACTGTCGGAGCCGGGCCAATAGCTATAAAGCCCGTTCGGTTGCAGCACCCCTTCCAGATAGGTGAAGGTCTCCCTCATCGACAAATCAATAGCTTCAGCGCGATCTCCCCGTCCAATCTGATCGAGCAGGTCTTTAAGCGCCAACTCAGGCATCAATTGGCTGATACGCTGCTCCGTACAGTTATACCGGTAACGCGCCAAGTAATCGAGTCCCGATAGCATCTTCACCAACGCAGGTTGATAGGTCAATAGCACAGATTGGCGAACCGTTTCCGGTCTGGCCTCTTCTTCAAGGACCGGGAAATTGATCGTCTCATCCGGTTTGACCTGCGCGAAGGTTTCCAACCGATGTCTTTCGCGGTCATTTTTAACCGGCAACGTTACCTCAAAAGCGTCCATCGCCGCATCAACTTCCCGCTTAACAGCGAGGCGAACCTTGACTTGAGTAGTTTCGTCATCAGCGGAGGTTGATGCAGCAACCTTCATCGGAAAGTAGAATTGTTCGGGTTGATCTTTCACCCAATCTACCGATCGACGCATCTCACCGTCCACTTCCAATCCTTCTACCTGAAGTTCGGCCTGTCCCGGTCCACCTTCACCCTCAACGACGCGACCGATACCCCCTGCAACAAAGCTATCGCCCGGACGCACAAAGCGCGGCAGCGCAGATTGAACGATCAATGGCAGACGAATAGAGAGAATAGATTTCGCGTAACCGAAACGAGCAGCCCCGTCGGTCGCCACCGCTCGTACAGCAAAGTCCGTTAGGTTATCGGGCAAGTCAATGGTAAGTGACGCAACGCCATCAATCACCCACACGAGAGGATTGTAATAGGGAACGGACTGGAAGTTTTTCCGCACCGTTACCTTGCCAAACAGTCCCTCTGCTCCCATGAGATCCTTGAACATTCCATCGCCACCGGGGGTTTCGCTCACGGTCAAATCTCCCACAACCTCGTTCCGGGTATCACGGATGCGGAGATGCGCTCGGACCCTACCGATGAAGGAAGGAACAGGATCTAAGGATCGTTCCCGACCGAGGGAAAGGACTGCCCGGTCTACCAACCAGAGGGTGACTTCGCCATTTAGCGGATTTCCATCAGGATCGCTGAGTCTGATCGTCATTGGCATAGAGGCGCCAGGTAGGTTTTGGGCAGGATGATCCAACTCAACTTTGAGTTGATTCTCCCGTGGGTTGACCCGAATCCAAGCGGTGCTGGCTGTGGCAATCGGTTTAGCAGCATCAACCGTGCGCCCACCATCCATTTCCACTCCTTCAAGTCGTCCCCGCAACAGCAGCGCATGTACCGGTAGGCGCGGTGTCATGTCTCCACTGATCGGGATAGGAAAAATTCCCTGACCATTTTCAATATCAGCCCAATGATACTGATTGGCTTTCGGCCCTTCCACAATAATCAACGCGCGTGCCTTCTGAAACGGACTTTTCAGGAGCAGGTTGGCTACCTCCCCCGGATCGTATGCGGTTTTGTCCGGTGTAGTTTCAAAGACATTCGCCTTCGGTTTCTCCCATGCCACAGCGGTATCACCCGCAACGTAAAGATCGGCGGACACGCTTTGTCGCCTTCCAAGTCTGTCTCGGGCTGCAATTTCAACGATGTAAACCCCCGCCGCTTCGACAGGAAACGATAGCTTCATCGGTTCAGCGGTTGAAGCCAGTGTTTGTTGGATCAGGGGAACATCAACCACATCGGTTACATACTCCGCCTTTCCCGTCGTGAAATCGCTCTCCTTGAGGTACGAATGCCACTGACGGTGCATCAGACGCAAGTGGAATTCCAGCCCTTCCAGCGGTTTTCCTTCGTGGTCTAGCACCAGAACTTCCGGGTTGATAATTAGTGTATCTTTGAGAAACCGATCCAATTTCAACCCCAAAACGAAAGCGGGAAATGCCAATACGCTTTTAGCAGCTGTAACGGTCTGTTCATCAGCCCCCCGCACTGTTGCTTGCACCACATAGCGTCGAGATCTACCATCCGGTTCCAAGGCTGGGTTCAGTTCCAGCGTTGCAGAACCGTTTTCGTCCGTAATCTCCTTCTTGGTGCTGCCCGCTGCGCGGAAGGGAGTGCCATCACTAAAACGCTGATCTGTCGAAAACAGAAAACCTGGATATTGGTCAGGTGCATCGAAGGTATGAAGAAATTGCATAACCTGCCAAGACACTTCCTGACCGACCACCCTGCCACCTGCATAGTAATCAGCGGTCATCGTCAAGGTGAAAGCCCTATCTGTCGGAACGGTATCCGGCCCAGACAGTTGGACTTCAAAGCGAGGAATACGATAACTCTCCTTCTCAAAGTCCACAGAGGCAAGACGTTGCTGATCGACATCATCAAAAATGACTGCTTGATACCTGCCCGTAGGCAACTCCTTCTCATCAAACTTGTGATAAAAACTGCCAATCTCCGTGAAGGTGAGCGGGTATGTCCACTTTTTATCTCCCGGTCCATCCACCACCAAACTTCTGCGGCGATCGCCCTCATATGTGAGGATACCCCTCTGTCGCAGACGCAAATAGCCCTTGATGTGGACAGGCTCCTCCGGACGATACACCGGGCGTTCTGTAAAAATATGTGCCTTCCACACCGGCTTGTCTTTGATTTGACGTGAATCCCTCTCTAACCATGCCAGCCAACCCCTACGTGAACTGTACCAGTGGTTGTCCAGAAAATGGGGCGGTGGCGTGGCGGGGTTGAGTGTCAGCACATCCCCTTCGTGACTGATCACGATACGGCGTAGATAGGCTTCAATCTTCTTCTCGTGCTCATAACGATACTGCCCCGTGCTATCAGTTGCCCCCGAAATAATTGGTCGCCAAACCTCCTTCGAGTCTTTATAATACCGCCCTTCGACGATAACCTCTGCTCCAACCACCGGCGCGCCGGTGCTCAAGGAGGTCACAACAAAGTTCACCGCTGATTCCTCCTCAACCGTGCTTAGACTCAAATCGGTCACCTGAATACGGGCATAGTTTCGCCGGGTGCTGCTACCGATCATACGGTAACCCAGCAGGTATGTTCCCGGTTGGTTTTCACCGGAGATTTTCATCAATAAGGTCTTCAGGCCAAGGCCAAATCGGAGGTGGCCCATTCGATCTTTCATCGGCAGCGGAATCAATCGGGAAACGAGTGGACTTCCGAGCAACTGAATCTGTTTTGGGAGGTTTGTGGCAAAGGCGGGCTCTTCACCGGGGCCCGGCGGTCGGGTTTCCTCATTAACGGTCACCGGCTTGTCAGGGAAAGGCCAGAAATTTCGATCTAGGGGATCTAGCTTGTAAATTCGCAGATCAACCTGTTCCTCACCCCGTCCCTCCATCGGGAATTTCTGTGCTCCGTAGCGTTCTAGAATCCCCCTGCTCTGCCGCCACCGCAGGTAGGGATCAGCATGTGTATAATAAAAATAGAGGATAGTTTCACCAAATGCCGATAGATCTCTGCCGTTTCGGTCTGTTAAATTCGTCTCTTGCAGGGTTAATCGATAAACCTGATCCCTTTCAGGGCTAAAGTGGAGCTGGAGTCGCTTTCCAGATACCACAAAACGGAAATTCTTCACAGCGGGATCGAATCGCACCAATTGCTTCACTGTTGCCATTGAAACGGGCCCCAGCTCGTGGCTGAATTCGAGAAAAAGTGGCTTATCACCACCTCCACCTTGTAGCGGCTGCTCCACCGGATAGGCACTACCCTTGGCGGCAATAGGAAAGACAACGTTCCCACAACCAATGCCGGTCAGTCTGAAAGCAGTTTGGGTCGCAAAGGTGTACCGGACCAGTGCTCCTTTGAGACGTTCATCCAATGAAAGCTGCAGCGTCATCGTTACCACCCTGCCATAAGGGATAGGATTATCAAAAGTAATCTGGTACTGAACTGCATCCCGAATTGATGTCCGTTCAATCTCTTTTACAATGAAGTCCCGCTTTGTCAGTTGTAGAGATGTTGCCGCTTTCCCACCGCCGGTAGCTTCTAGCCCCGGTGTTGGTCGCACCTCAAAGCGAAGCATCGCGCCTAACTCGTCAACATTTAGCCCGTCCACAAAGGACAACTGTATCTCCTGAATCGGGTCCAGTTCTCGACTACCGCCGGACGGCGAAATACTTTTCGGTGCTGCCATCAGCGTAACAAGGGTATGTGCTACTCCATTGACGGTTATCGTAAAGCCTCGCAGCGCGGGCCAACGCACAGTCGGAAGGAACTGTAGGGTTTTGGCGTCCAACCATCGATACTCCCCAGGGTGCTCGGGTTCAATCTGAAGCAGCGCACCGGGGTCATCCACTGGACCGCCAGCTTTCGGACCACTATCTTCAGGGAAAAAGACGGTAACAGGATCGTAGCTTCTAAGGAAGATTTCTGGGACCACAGTCGCCTCTCCCTGACCGAAGGCGACCCAAACGACATTCAGTATAAGGATTAAACTGACGAGTATTGTTGCTCTCGTTCTCATGTTTTTTTCTTTCCTAGCTCATGTCAAAGATTCGTGCAAAGAAACTCTAGGGGGCGCGTCACCCCATCTGGCCTTAAAAAACTCGTTTTCTCTGAGCTGCTCTGTACTTTCGCTTGGCATAGTCCCCACCAGTCGGACTTCTTAGCCCGACTGCATCTCACGCTCCCCGCGTTTTGCACTTTCTTTCAACTAGTCAAAGCTGTTCTGTCTAGTCCAAGAACGGTTAATTGTGGACTCTAACCGGACGGCTTCTACCCAATAGGTTCAACAGGCGATCATCGGCGGCTTGCAAGTAATCTTCGGGAACGGGAACCTGATTGCACAAGTTAAAGCGCCAATATGCCCATCGCGCAGCGTACTGCGATTGTAAGATATAACGTGTGCGATCCGATCGGTTGGGCGCGCCACGGTGCCAGCACTGAGGATCTTGGAAGTAGATGTCCCCTGCCTTGCAGAAGATTGATGTGGGACCGTGACCTTCAAACTCCGGATGCTCCTGATCATTCGGCCCACGTCCAGAATAGTGGCTGCCGGGGACGTACTGCGTTGGACCTTGATCAATAGACTCAATATCTGTCAACGCCATCTGGACAGTAATCCATAAGACCTGCATCTGAATCCGTGGATCGAAGCGAGCGACATCGTCCGGGAGTGGGAAATGAACCTGACCATCGACATGCCACCGCTCAATTGATAGACCGGGCAGGTTTCGTAGGACATTTTGACCGCAGAACTTACAGCCTTGCCCCACAATGGCTTCAGCCAAACTGAGAATCGGTTCCCGAAGGAGCATCTCTCGAAAGATTGGATCAAGTTCAATTGTATTCCTCAAAATAAACGGGAGCTCCTCCCCCGACTCATCATGCTTTCCCAACTGGATATATCTCGTATCGGCGAGGTGGGGATTCGTCCTTTCGGCGAGGGAGGCATCAGCAAAGAGTCTATCGGCCGTATCCCGTAGCGCGGTGACTTCTTCAGATGTCAGTACACCACGGATGTGCACGAAGCCATCACGATGGAACTGTTCGACAATCTGCTGCGTTTTTTCTTCGCTGAATGACTCACCATGGATAATTGGGCTGGTCTTCATGACAATCCTTTCCTTAGGAGAACGAAGTCAAATTCGTAAGAATTAGGTTATGTAGGAACATAACGGAGAAACCTGAGTCTCTTTAAGAGGCAGAATAGGACAAATCTATCTTATCATACACTCACCGGCAAATCAACGCAAATGAATTGCTGATTTGTCTCTCCGCACTTGGGTAGAATAACGCAAGTTGTTAGGTTCTGTTGACATTTCATCACAATCAAACAATCGAGAGGTGTGCACAGACACATCGTCCTTCCTAGGGCTTGGGTTTCCCAACCCTTTGGTCGCACATCAGAGACGATTGCCGACTGCTATAGGTCGATTGTCCAAAATCGACGTTTCGGTGTCGAGATATGAATATAGACCTACAATCAACTCAACCCGTATGGTTTGGGGTTCCAGTCCGCGTTGATCAATGGGCGAGGGGATCTCGCCCCTACGATTACGGACAGTTTTACATAAATATCAACACGCCCTAGTTTAGATTGTTCTAACGCTTAGGAGGCGGTTTCTTTATCCCGATGTCTATCCTCTTACCCTTGCGTTTCTAATATGGGCCTAATTGCGGTCAAGGTTTAAGTACGGGAAGGTAGTCTGGCGTAATCTCATCACCTTCGCAGAGTACTACCGCCCTTGATATTACGCCGTACAATTCTCGGACATTCTCTGGCCAATCATATTTGTAAAGTAGGTTCATTGCTGCGTCAGATACCTTGGGAGGTTTCTTGCTATCTAATTCTGCCTGCTGTTCAACGAAATGCTTTACCAGAACCGGGAGATCTTCAAGACGTTCTCGGAGCGGTGGGGATTGCACTATACAAATACTCAGGCGATAGTATAGATCCGATCTAAACTTCTTTTGATCGACAAATTGCTTGAGGTCGTCATGGGTTGTACCGATAATGCGGACATCGGCGTAAATTGGCTTTGTCCCGCCAACACGGGTAAAGTAACCGTTTACCAGAAACTCATGCAATCGATTTTGGGTTTCGAGTGGGAGCGCATCAATTTTATCAAGGCACACCGTGCCGTCGTTCGCTATTTCCAGCATCCCTTTTTTCTGGTTAACTGCCCCCGTGAAAGCTCCTTGCTCATGGCCAAATATTTCGCTATTGACAAGCGATGTGCCCGTTGACGCCATGTGAAAAGCTACAAAGGGACCGCTTGCGTACTTGCTATTATAGTGGATTATCCGGGCGATAAGCTCCTTTCCTGTGCCCGTTTCCCCCTGAATTAGGACAGGCGATTGCGTGGATGCAATCTTGTGTAAGTTGGTGCGAAACTGTCGCGTCCATTCACTTGTACCGACTAATTCAACTTTGGGGATTGATGGCACCGGCGATTGCTCTTGCGTTTCCATTGCGCTCAAAAGTTCTTCGGCTTCATCTACAGTGACCTTGTGATCATGAAGCAGAGTGAGTACCTTTCGTCGTGCTGCGTACATGATTGTACCTCCTAATTTTTTCGGTAGTCTGTTTCTTAAATTCGGTGATGGTCAACCCTATGTAGACTTGTGAAATGGATTGCTCAGTGCTTGCATGGCTGCGATACCTTCCTGTGGAGACATCTCGCCACGTTCGATAGTATCAAGGATTTCGAGTTGTTCCTGACGTTTTCTGTGAGGTGCATACCCCAGTGTGTCGATGACCTCATCAAGTTTTTTTCGCACCGTTGGGTATGATATTCCCAGTTCTTTTTCGACCTCTTTGATGTTGCCCCTCGCAACAAGGAACGCTTCAACGAATTGCTGCTGATCCGATGGTAGTAGTCCAAGTTTAGAAATTGGGAAACGCCCTTCCATTGCCATTTCACAAGAACTACATTTCAATTTGACAGGTTCAAGTCGCCCGTCGCAGATTGGGCAATTACTGATTGGTTTGCGCATAGTTATTCACCTTATCCTCAGTTGTTTGATTCTATGGGAGTTTTTTCATTTGGACACCTTCCGAAAGTCAATGACATGACGCAAAGGCGAGGTCAGGTGGAAAACAAAGGAAAGGAATTCCACGACCCCACCGACAACGAGTGTGAATTGCAGTCCTATCGTTTCACCCAGCGCGCCACTAATCATTGCGCCAAATGGGATGACACCAAATACAAGCACTCGCCGACTAGCGTTGACTCTGCCGAGCAATTCGCTTGGAGTAATCGCTTGCCGGAGACTAATTTGATTAATACTGTAAACTGTCAACCCAATGCTTTGAAATATCTGTGCAACGACCAATATCGGAATTGTGAACATACTGACTTCAGCCGCTAACGGCACAATCCCCATCCCAATGCTCATAAGCAATGTACTACCAATAAGCATTGGACCGGGACCATAGCGTTGTGCGCCTGAATTAGCAACGATTGCACCAAGAAGAGACGCACCACCCGCGCTGGCAAAAATGATGCCGAACCAAATAGGGGTTATCATTAACTCGCGAGTCAAGTAAAGGATAAATACAGTTCCATGTATCGCACCACCAAAGCTGCCAATTGTCGTTCCAATGGTCATCGCCAATAAGATTGGATGCAGGAAAATTGTGCGAAGCCCTTCACCAATTTCATGCCAAAGTCCTTGGGTCCGGTGGTTACGGATTTGAGTCGCCTCCGCTGACCGAACGAATACCAAGCAGATACCAGAAATAAAAAATGAAAGTACATCAAGCGCAACGGTAAACGGGGCGGTAATGCGTTCAACTAGGAACCCAGCGAGTCCAGGACCGGCGATTTTCGCCGCCGATCGACTAACCGAAAGCTTCGAGTTTCCCTCGACTAAATCCTCGTGAGGGACAAGGGAGGGTAGGAACGTTGTTGTCGCGAGCGTGAAAATCGCTGATAGCGTCCCCCTAGGAAACTGATGAGGTAGAGCAGCTCAATCCGAAGGACACCCGCAACAGTTGCGATTGGAATTGTTGCCAAGAGAATGCCCCGACCAAGCTGCGTTGCTATCATCAGTGGTTGCCGTCTGACTCGATCTACCCACACCCCGACAAACAGTCCGAATAGCAGTATAGGTGCATTATCGAGTGCCCTAAGAATGCCCATTTCGCGTGCCCCGGCACCAAGTGTTATAATCGCGACGAGAGGAAGTGCCATATCAGATACGGCGTCTCCAAAAGCGGAGATTGTCTCAGCCGACCAGAGTTTTAAGAAATTCGTGTGACGCCAAAGGCGTCCGGACACAGTTTTCAACTCAATTTCGCTTCCGGGCTGTTTTGCTGATTGATTTTAATATGGTGTGTGCGATAAAATAACGCAGGGTTGTACGGTGAATACGGCATAACTGTTTCTATATTATACTCTACAAAAGTTGACTTTAGCAATATAAAAACTATGTTATTTTAATAAAAATAAATATGTTTTTAAGTTAATCAATATTTTTAATCAATAAACCCTAGAATAAAGGAGAGACTCATGAAAATCGGAATTGGTGCATCAACTGACCTTCAAGCAACCGTTGAACGTTGCAAACGACTCGGCGTGGAACGCGTTTTTATCAGTTGTGCTGCCCTGCCCGGATATCAAGAAAAAGGGTATCCAGCTCTGGACAGTCTCCGGGAATTCAAGGGGCGATTAGAAGACAATGACATCGAAGTGCCCAGTGCTACCTATTGGTTTGCGAAGTGGCCCCCGCGACCTTGGCGTGATGGTTCGACGAATCCAGACATATTGCTGAACCGCGACCGTCGTTGCATTGATGCCATGTTGCGGATGATCGAAATCTTGGGAGCGGTCGGTATCACATCAGTGCTGCATTACGTTGATATCGGTAAACCACTAAATCTCGCACAAGAAAATGCCTGCTGGGAAGGTTTGGTTGACATCTACCGTGAGCTGATGCCGGTAGCAGAGGCGAACGGCATCGGCATCGGAAACCACAGTCTCCACCGGCTCTTGCCGGATGGTGTTCGTGAACGAGCGATAGCAGCGGATGTAAGGATTCAGGATTATGGAAGTTACATGGCAGAAGGATGGGGCGGTCCATTCCTAGTTGGAACATGGAAAGAATTAGGACGACTAATCAACGCGGTTCCAAGTTCGTCGAATGGTGCGACCTTGTGTACGGGTATGGATATCCCCGGCGGGGATGTGCCAGCGTTGGTGCTAGAGTTTGCGGGTAAGATTCATTTCTGTCAGCTTCGGGACCACTCAGATCGATGGCCCGCTGGGCGAGAGGGTCCCCTCGGCGAGGGACGGGTCGATCTTCCCGCCATAATCGCCACCTTGCGAGATACCAACTACCAAGGCATTCTGAATCCAGAACACCTAGGCAAACCGAGACATCCCGGTGAGGATTTGGAGGCGAAGGCGGTCGCTTATATCAAATCCATATTAACTTAACCCTCAGGATTCATCAGTAGAGGAGCAATAGTATGCAGACACGGAAACTGGCAACCCTTCAGGTGTCACCTATCGGAATGGGCACTTGGAAGACGTTTGATGTTCGATCAGAGGCGGAAATCGCTGTTCGTAAGGAGATTATCGCAGCCTGCCTCTCGGAGGGTGTTTCCTTTCTCGACTCGTCGCCGATGTATGGTGAAAGTGAAACCGTAGTTGGCATAACAACAGAAGGGAAGCGAGAACAGTTCCAATTTGCGACGAAGATCTGGTGCACGGGATTGTCACAGGGCAGAGCTGAAATTGCCCGATCCTTTGAACGGTTTCGGACTAACTATATTGATGTTTTCCAGATCCATAATCTCTTGGACTGGGAAACCCACCTGCCAACGCTAGAGGGGTTGAAGGCAGAAGGGAAAATCGGTCTCATCGGAATCACACACTATCTGACCGAATCCTATCCCGAGATGATCCAAATCATGAAGGGTGGACGGATCAGCACGATTCAGATCCCCTACAACGTGTTGGAACGGAAGTGTGAACAGGAGATTTTACCGCTTGCAGCGGAACTTGGAATCGGCGTAATTGTGATGCAGCCGCTTGATGTGGGAAGGTTGGTGACACGACTCAAAAGAGAGCCAGATCTCTCGCCACTTCGAGCACATGGGATCGAGACATGGGCGCAGGCATTATTGGCATGGATTCTCGCGGATGCGCGGGTGAGCGTAGTGATTCCGGCGACATCAAAGCCGGAACGGATTCGAGAAAATGCTGCGGTAGGCGCGTTGCCCACACTTCCAAAGGAGCTACGGACGTATATTGAGAAGGAAGTAGGACGATGCCTCTAACCGATTTTCCTCCAAAATGTAATCTGGCTTTGCACGAAAGGAGTTTCACATGCTAACTCAAGAGCAGATCGACTTTTATCAAACCAACGGTTATATCGTTGTGGAAAACGCGATTTCAGCGAAGGATATCGCAGAACTTCGCAAGATTACTGATGAATTTGTTGATAAATCCCGCGAGGTTACTGCACATACTAACGTATTTGACCTTGAACCCGGCCATACGTCGGAATCACCTCAGTTGCGGCGTCTCAAAAATCCGGTAGCCCTGCATCCGATTTACGATCGGATGCTGCGTCACGACTATATTCTCGATAGCGTTGCCCAATTGATTGGACCGAATGTTCGTTATGACACCTCCAAACTTAACATGAAATCCGCCGGGTTCGGTAGTCCCGTTGAATGGCATCAGGATTTTGCGTTTGCGACGGATCCAAGCAACGATGATATGCTGTCGGTCGGCCTTGCGATTGACGATATGACACAGGATAACGGTTGCCTATTGTTTGTTCCAGGTTCACATAAAGGTCCAATTTATGACCATTATCAGAACGATGTTTTTGTTGGTGCAATTACTGATCCCGATTTCAGACCGGATAACGCCGTTCCTATTGAGGTAAAAGCTGGTGGTATCACTATCCATCACACCCGCACCTTACACGCCTCCGCACCGAACCTTAGCGGACAGTCGCGCCGTTTGTTTCTGCTCCAATACTGTGCGGCCGATGTACTATCTTCATTACCCATTACTAACTGGACGGGACTCGATGCCGCTATCCTCCGCGGTGAACAGGTCCGCGAACCCCGCTATGCCGATACCCCTCCCGTTCCTCGTCCCGATAATCCTCTGCCCGGGCGTGGTGGATCTATCTACGAACAGCAGACACTCTTGGTGAGGAAGCAAGTTTCGGAGACTCAGGCTAAGTAGAAAGGTGGATGGAGAGCGGTGGAAAGCTATTGGGAGCTTGATGGACATAAACTGGCTGGGGAAGATGGCTTCTGTATTTTGCTTGACACTTCAGGGAACATTTGCTACCATTCCTATACATCCTCATAATAACCTTTAACGCGGGTAAATGCGGTTAACCTCCTATTACATTGGCGGTCTATCACACAATAATTGAGAATTTGTCTGGATGCGAGGGAGGCATGACCTCGATGAAATCTAATTGTGTCCTATTGGTAGTTCTCGTGCAGGTTGTCGCTTTGATGTGTGAAACAATTAGCTTCGCGGGTACGTGGCGCGACGACTTCGAGGACAGAATTACTAGGGAATGGAAAATTTACAATTTAGACCGTCAGGTCGAAAATTGGTGGGTCAATAACGACGAAGCCGTCGGACGAATTTTTAAGCGTGGGTTCATCAGTCTGTGGTTAACGGGAAAACTGGATTGGGAGAACTACTCTGTTTCATGTCGAGCAAAATTGGTCAAAGAGCGAAACGATCCTGCGCGTGTCGGCCTCTCGTTACACGACAGAGGTGATGAGCACAGTCGCTACCTGTTTTTTATCGACTTCTTTTTTGGCACGGTGTCGATCACGAAGGCGGCTCCAAATCTATGGTCTACGCGGGAGTTTCCCTTTGCCTCAGATATTGATACGTGGTATCAACTAAGAGCAACCGTCAGTGAAGACCAACTCGAATTTCAGGTCAATGATCAGGTCTTTGTGGCAGAAGATCCGTCTCCCCTCAAGCCCGGTCAAGCAGGACTTGTGGTCGGTAACGCGGAAGCCCGCTTTGATGATGTTGCAATCACGGGTACAAACATTAGGAACGGTGGACCCGGACGTCCACACGCTGTGGAGGCACAGGGAGCACTTGCCGCAACATGGGGAAAAATCAAACGAGATAGGTGAGCATAGATGCTAGGCTTGACTCGCCCATGATTCTGGTATGAATTGGTGGATGACGAAACCTCTATCAAATTGTACTTGCATGGACTGAGGGATTGTGCTACAATGAGGCACAGCTTTGTGATAAGGAGGCAATTATTTGAGAAACATTGATAATCAACCGTCCGGTTTTACATCCACACAACTTCTCATTGTGATTGTTATCGTCGGGATTTTGGTCGCCGTTGTCCTAGCGTCAGGTTTACTTGGCCAAGCGGGGAAGGCGGATCAAGCGCAAGCGGCGGAAGAGATCGAAACTATGGGCATCGCACTGGATACCTATGCCAAAGATAATGGGGATTATCCATCGACCGAGCAAGGGCTTGCAGCGCTCTGGGAGAAACCTGAACAACCGCCAACCCCCGTTAACTGGATGGGACCTTATTTGAAAGTTCCCATCACAACAGATCCGTGGGGAAACACTTACATCTACATCCGTCCCGGCGTTCATGACCGATACGGTTACGATCTCGTTTCCTTCGGCAGCGATGGACGCGAAGGTGGCACGAGCGATGCAGAAGATGTCCGCAGCTGGATTCGCCCGGATGAATAAATGATAAGGCGTGTAATTTAAGCCGTGCCGTTGATTCATCACTAACGCGCGACGGCAATTGCGTCCTGCAGATCTAAGGCACCAGTATAAAGTGCCCGACCCACAATCGCGCCATGAACCCCTATGGCTTTGAGGGCTTGAACATCTTGAATTGATGTAATTCCACCCGAGGCAATGACATCAACCGAGACAACATCGGCTATCACTTCGGTGGTTTCCAAGTTGGGTCCTTGGAGCATACCATCGCTTTTGATGTCTGTATAGATGATGGTCTGAACCCCACAATCCTCCATCTCTTGGGCAAATGCGAGGGCTGATTTCTCAGATACATCAAGCCAGCCTTCTGTAGCAACCATCCCATCTTTCGCATCAATACCGACAGCGATCCGAGCTCCATACTTCTTGCATGCAGCTTCGACCAACAGTGGGTTTTTGAGCGCAGCCGTCCCTAAAATTGCCCTTGCCAAACCGAGCTCTAGGACAACATCTAATCTATCCATTGTTCGGATGCCGCCCCCCAGTTGGACGGGGATCTGAAGCGTCTCGACGATTTCCTTAACGATGTGGAGATTGTCAGATACTTCACCAAATGCGCCATCAAGGTCTACAAGGTGAAGGTATTCGGCACCGCCCTGTTGCCACTGTTGTGCCATTTCCACAGGCTGGTCTGAGAAGATTGTTTCCTCTCCTGCACGTCCCTGAACTAAATTTACACATTTTCCATCTCGCAGATCGATTGCTGGTAAAATTAACACTGTTGTTATAACTCCCTGTCTTGGCGTGAGAAAATAATCGTTCAGGTGGTATTGATTCTGTATAGATCTTTCTTGGTTTTGGATCCGAACGATTAGGTGAAAGAAAGGAATCGCAGATGCGTCCAGTTATTGGCATCACTTGCAGCTTAACAGCGAGCGGTATTGGTGACTCTATATACACCCTTGAGCGCAACATCATCGCGCGCGACTATGCCCGCGCTATTGAATACGCTGGGGGTACCCCGCTCCTCATACCACACGTTGGGGATATAGAGTGCATTAATCAATACTTGGGGTTGCTTGACGGGCTTGTTCTCTCCGGCGGTGGTGACATCGATCCGTTACTGTTTGGTCAGGAACCGCATCAAAATCTCGGTAGTGTGGACCGCGTGCGCGATGAGATGGAACTGCAGCTCACTCAACAAGCATTAGACCAAGATCTACCAATTCTTGCAATTTGTCGCGGCATCCAGATGCTGAACGTCGCTGCGGGCGGTACAATCTATCAAGATATCGCCGCTGAGATGCCCCAACCCACTTTGCGACACTCTCAAAGCGGCGCAGGCTGGTATGCTTCCCATACGATTGACATTATGTCCGAGACCCGCCTGTTTCAGGTTTTCGACAGCCCAACCGCCCGTGTCAATTCCTTCCACCATCAGGCAGTCCGAGAGATCGGTGAAGGCTTCATTGTAACCGCTAAAGCGAGAGACAACGTTATCGAAGCCATTGAGAGCCCGACTCACCGATTTGTAATCGGCGTACAATGCCACCCTGAGATGATGTGGGAGCACCATCCAGAAGTGCTAAATCTGTTTACGACCTTTCTGAAGGCGTGCCAATAAACGGGCACGTCGAGGAGAGTCGCACAGATTTTTCAGGTCTGTTCAGGTGCTCACCTATGCCCTCCTGCTACGCCCAGATCTTGCTTTCACGTCCTTCTACCCGATGATCGTATAGTAATTTCGTCTCCTCCGGGAACGTATCGAAAACATCTGCCGGGATAGGTGCTTGATTGACGCCGAAGAATTCCAGATTGAGCCACCACGGTGCATAGCGCACCACCACTGCGGTTCGTGGCTTGTTACTGGGACTGGCTGCGTTTGAGTGCCAGATACGGCTATCCATTATCAATACGCTACCGGCGTCACCGGTCGCTTGAAATTCCCCTGGAATCGGTGCAAACTCGTCAATGCCGTCATTTTCACCCCTCGGATTTTTGGGACTTACGTGGGTGCCGGGCACAACCCATGTACCGCCATTAACGGTTGTGAACGGGGTGAGCATCCACAACGTTGTGATGCCGATCACCGCTTTGGGAAAGGGTTGGCTGACGTGCCATGGTTGTTTGAGGTCGTGTGGAAAGTCCGAGTGGTAAGCGCGATTCAACTCGTAATGTGGCGGGCGAATCTTGTATTCGGTTTGGGAGATGCGCACTTGCGGTCCCAATATCGCTTTAACGACATTCAAAAAGCGTTTGTTCGACAGATGGGGTGCTAGTGCTGGAAAAAAGGCAATGACATTTTTTGACCATCGATCATGTTCTTCGCTAAACTTTTTGTATAAGGGCTCGGACGTCTCTACCTCCTCGCGTACCACATCCACTTCATCTGCGGGGATGACGCCTTCCATCACACACCATCCCTCTTGCTCCAGCTGCGTGACATATTTATCGGTTGCTCGATCTAATGTATCCATAATATTCGCTCTCCTTCTTGAAAGCTGGTTGGGAAACTTTAACGATATGTTAAGTGTGGTTCCTCGCGTCGCTTCTTTAAGCCGCTGACAACGATTTTGTTGTTAGGTTCCTTGGCGTCCATCCCAACAGGTCGCATCTCCGTCGCGTGGTAGCCAATCCTTACAGATTTTCGCCACTGATCTGTCTGGTTGACATTGGACCAGTGAATTGTGCAATAACTGAAGAAGATGACATCCCCCGCTTTAGCGGGGATCGGGACAGTTTCGATTTTGTCCGGGTGATACTTCTCAGGGGGCAGATAAGGACGGGTATGGTCGCCAGTGATATGTTCGAGGGGACCATTTTTATGGCTGCCGGGAATAACACAGAGACAACCGCTCTCTAAGGGCGCGTCGTCGAGGTGAACAAGGCAATCCACAAAGTCAGGCCCATCGTGCGGATAGAAAGGATAGTCTTGGTGCATCGGGAAAGGCGTCCCCAATTCTGGCGGTTTACCGTGCAGCACAGTATGATGCCACTGCACACTCTGACCAATCAAAGCCTGAAGGCAGTCGACGAGACCCTTGTGCAGGATAACTTGGCTCCAAGCGGCTGAATAGAACTGGGGATTCCCAATAATGACCGCCTTGGTCTTTTTGCGTTCCTCCTCGGACAGATAATGGTCGCGCCAAGGACCTCGCCAACCGATGCTCTCGCCGCCCCACCAGTCCTCAATGATCCAGTTCATTTCGGACTCCAGTTCTTCAACCTCTTTCGGCGTAAAGAGCCCCTCAACCCTGAGATAGCCATCTCGTTTATATGCTTCGACTTGCTTTTCAGTTAGCATCTTTTTCCCTCCTCGCTTGTGAAGTAGTAGTTATGCTGCGAGTGCCTCCATCTGTTGGGTATACTTACCGTAACGCGCGGCACTGTTGCACTTGGCTCGGTGGTAAAAGATTTTCTGCGCTTTGGAGGCATTGGCGTTGTTTCCACCCCACGCTTCAAGCGTTGGTCCCTGAAGTGCGCGCCCATAAGAGAAGCTAAGTTCCCATGGGCAGTTACCTATGGCGTTCATAGCGTTGAGATGTTCGGTTGCTAGTTTAGCACTTTGACCACCGGAGAGGAAAACAATCCCAGGCACCGACGCGGGCACAGCTCGACGAAAACAACGCACGGTTGCCTCGGCCACTTCTTGGACACCTGCTTGTACCGGGCAGTTTGTTCCTGAAAGGACCATACTCGGCTTGAGCAGGGTTCCTTCAAGGATGACACGGTGTGCATGGAGTTCAAAATAGACGCGTTTCAGCGTGGCTTCCGTTATCTCCTCGCAACGTTCAATAGTATGCGTTCCTTCCATTAGAATCTCCGGCTCAACGATGGGGACAAGTCCAACCTCCTGACACAAGGCTGCATAACGTGCAAGCGCATGTGCATTGGCATCGATACCGGATTGCGTCGGGAAACCATCACCCACGTTGATAACAGCTCGCCACTTGCCGAATTTTGCGCCTAAGTCCCGGTATTCGGTCAGGCGTTCACGAAGCCCGTCGAGCCCCTCCGTTACTGTTTCACCGGGGAAGCCAGCAAGATCTTTCGGACCCGTGTCAGCCTTGATGCCGGATATGATGCCCTTGTTAGCAAGCAGCTCGGGAAAAGGTATCCCATCTTGAGTCGTCTGACGGAGCGTCTCTTCAAACAGAATAATCCCACTGATGAATTCTTCTGTCCCCGGCGTAGTGAACAACATCTCACGGTAGGCGCGGCGATTGGCTTCGGTAGATTCTACGTTGATACTATCGAAGCGTCTTTTGATGGTAGCATCCCCCTCATCCGCGGCGAGAATGCCTTTGCCTTCTGGAACAAGGGCTTGGGCGGTAGCTTCAAGATCGTATGTTTTCATAGATTGCAGATTCCTTTCAATAGTGTGAGGTATCTAGGCAGATTAAATAAATAGACGAAAAACTCCCATGTTATGTTCGTACTTACATTTTATCGTTAATATTCTCGTTCAATGAGAAAATGAATTAGATTCAGAAAAATATCTTTGGCACGGGTTGCTGGTAAATGGGCAAATGTCTGATTGAACTGCGTATATGCTTTCTGAGCAAGTGCCTTGGCGCGTTGCTGGGCGTACTGAATTGATTCATAGTGCTGCATCAGATTTAACACTTCTTGGATCTCAGCCTGATGTTTTTCCGTGCGTCGCTGACTCATGATCTCAATAACACGGTTCGCATCTGTCTGTGAGCAAACATTTAGCAGGTGGATGAGAATCAGGGTCCGCTTCCCTTCGCTGATGTCGCCCCCTATCTCCTTACCATACAGTCTTTCTTCACCGATAAGGTTTAGGACATCGTCCTGAATCTGGAAGGCAACTCCAAGATTCTTGCCCATATCAATAAACAGGTCAGTCTCGTTTTTGGACGCTCCCGCAATGAGCGCACCGATGCGACAGGGGGTGATGCAGGTGTAAGAAGCCGTTTTCCTAATACACATCGTCCAGTAGTCTGGTTCCGTTAGGTCCCAACGGTTACTTTCAACCCAACTCAACTCAATGTGTTGCCCTTCAACGATGCTATTACTGAGTTGTGCAAATTCCGATGCAATCTCAAATGCGAGTTCATATCCGAGCAGATCTGCGTTTCGATTCAACATCTCCCACATTTTGCAGTGGAGTCCGTCACCCACATTAATGGCAATTGGAATCCCGTATTTCTGGTGGAGGCACGGCTCCCCACGACGTAGGTCAGAACCATCTTCAATATCATCGTGGATCAGTGCCCAGTTTTGCAGGAGTTCGAGCGCAGCAGCGGTATTAATAGCCTTCCGCGGGTCTCCACCGAACGCCTCACAAATCAGCAGGCAGATGGCTGGGCGTAATCCCTTTCCAGCTCGAAGCGGGTAATCCAGCATCATCTCGTAAAACTGATGCACTTCAGGGCGCTCGTGCTCGCTAGGTAGAAAATCAAAGATGTGTGCATCAATTTCTTTTTTTGTTTCCTTGAGAAATTCGAGCGGCTGGATTTTTGACATAATGAGTTATTGCCTTTGCAAGAGAGGTTTGATATAATGTTGCATGGGAGAGGATCTTGTACATAAAATTGCCATAATGTCGCTCTCTAAAATTATAACCTATATTTCCATAGATTTTCAATCTCAGAAATTATAGTGAAAGTTTTAGGTAACAATGGTATACTGTTTTTTTTATACACATATAGTGCTAAAACATAACAGCTAATCTATTCATTCCGTTCTACCCCTCACGCCGAACAGTGTCAATCAGGAGAAATAAAATGCCCAATGTAGCACCCGAACGGTTGCGTAAAATCACGGCGGACATCTTTGAAGCAGCAAATGTGCCCGCCGAAGAAGCACAGATCATCAGCGAAATCCTTGTAGATGCCAATCTTGCGGGACACGATTCACACGGTGTGATTCGCATTCCACAGTATATGGGCTTCATAGAGTCCGAGCAAATCGACCCCGGCGCCTCAATGGACATCGAGCGGGAATCTCCCTCACATGCCCTGATTAACGGGAACTGGGGGTTTGGTCACGTCATAGCGCAACGGGCGATGTCGTTAGCCATCCGCAAGGCGCAATCGAGTACGGTCAGTGCTATTAGCATCTATAACTGCAACCACATCGGCAGGATTGGTAGCTATACCATGATGGCAGCTAAAGCGGGGTTGGTCGGAATCGTGATGGTAAACGCGGGAGGTGCCGCGCTTTATGTCGCACCGTTTGGCGGTAGCGACGGCCGGCTTGCAACGAACCCAATCTCGATTGCTGCACCAGCACGGGGCGATGAACCGATTGTTCTAGATATCACCAGCAGCGTAGTAGCTCAAGGGAAAATCCGGGTTGCGCTCAATCGCGGCGATAGCGTCCCACTCGGATGGCTGATCAACGGCATGGGCGAACCGACAACAGATCCACGTGACCTCAATGGACCACCGCCCGGTGCATTGCTGCCGCTCGGAGGCATTGCCGGGCATAAAGGGTTCGCGCTGGGTTTGATGATTGATGTGCTAGGAGGCGCGTTGTCTGGTGCCGGTTGTAGTGGTTCCGGCACAACAAAAGTCCAGAACGGGGTGCTAATGATAGCGATTGATATTGCACAATTTACCCCAATGGAAGATTTCTACGGGCGTGTTGATGCACTCGTCGAGCATGTGAAGGCGTCGCCGCCGGCTCCCGGTTTCGATGAAGTCCTCGTCCCCGGCGAAATCGAAGCGCGTCAGGCGAAACGTCGTTCGCGCGAGGGCATCCCAATTGATGATGAAACGTGGCGCCAAATCCAAGAGACAGCAGCGTCAGTTGGAGTCTCGGAACTGTAGATAACATCTTGAAAATCGAGTAGAGGGGGTATTATGGCGAGAAAATCAAAACTTTCCCCTTTAATGGAACAGTACAGGCAAACAAAAAAACAGTATCCGGATTCGATTCTGCTCTGTCGTGTCGGAGACTTCTACGAGGCGTTTTATGAGGACGCTGAGCTGATTGCTCGTGTATTAGAGATTACGCTGACATCGAGGGATAAGGACAGCGTGGGAGGTGCGATTCCCATGGCGGGCGTCCCACATCACGCGCTCGATTCCTATCTTTACAAGCTGGTGAATTCAGGCCATAAAGTCGCAATCTTGGAACAGGTCGAAGACGCAAAAAAAGCGAAGGAAGAAAACCGGCTGGTTAAACGGAATCTCGTTCGTATCGTGACAGCCGGCACCGTCACGGATCCAAAGGTTCTAGATGGAAAGACAAATAATTATCTGATCGGCATCTATCTACTCAAAGATAGTTATGGTTTGGCAGCCGTCGATCTTTCGACGGGAGAGTTTACGGTAACGGAACTGGAAAACTTGGCAAAGCTCTGGTCAGAGATTCATCGGCTTGCACCAAAGGAATGCCTTGTCTCTGAGGATTTTGATGATTTAGAAATACTGGACCAAATTCGGACGGATCTGAAGGCGGCGGTCAACTATCTCCCGGATTGGCGTTTCTCGTTTGACACGGCGCGCTCTGAGCTCCTCCAACACTTTAACACACTTTCGTTGGACGGCTTTGGGTGCGAACACCTGCCCGCTGCGATCTGTGCGGCGGGGGCCCTGGTCTACTACCTCTACGAAACGCAGAAACAGGAGGTGAAACATATTGTCTCCCTCCACACCTACACCATCTCAGACTTCATGCTTCTGGAGGCAGATACGCAGCGAAACTTGGAGTTGACGACCTCTATCCGCGACGGTTCATCGAAAGGGACGCTTCTAGAAGTGATGGACGAAACCGTGACACCGATGGGTGCACGAAAACTCCGTCAGTGCATCTTGCAACCGCTGCTGCAACCGGCAGAAATTAATGCACGCCTAGGCGCTGTTGATGAGTTAAAAAGCAGAATTGGGCTGCAAGAAGAGTTACGCGAGAGACTGAGCAAGGTGTACGACATGGAGCGATTAATCTCGCGCATCAGTTTGGGATCAGCAAATGCCCGAGATCTCATCGCACTGAAAGATTCGCTGCGCCTGCTTCCGGATATCAAAGAACAACTCAAGGACTGTGAAGCATCCCTATTGCAAACCTTGGATGAAAACCTTGACCCTTTGACAGAATTAGCAGATCTGATTGAGGCCGCTATCCATCCAGATCCGCCGGCTACGATTCGTGAAGGCAGATTACTCAATGACGGTTACAATGAACAGTTGGATGAATTGCGCGAGATTACTAGCGAGGGAAAAAACTGGATTGCAGAGCTTCAACAGAAAGAGCGGGACCGGGTGAACATCCCTTCACTGAAGATTGGGTTCAATCAGGTCTTTGGGTACTATATTGAGGTCACTAAGTCGAATCTGCATCTAGTCCCAGCACATTATATCCGCAAACAGACGTTGACCAATGCCGAGCGATTCATCACGCCAGAACTCAAGGAACGAGAATCGCAGATCCTGAACGCACAGGATCAGATTCAGACGCTCGAATACGACCTCTTTTGCGAGGTGCGCGCCCAAGTCGCGACTGAAACTGAGGGGATTCAGAAAGCCGCCGCCGTAGTTGCAATGATCGATGTCTCCGCTGGACTTGCCTATATCGCCGCCAAATACGATTACGCTAAGCCGATTATCGATGAGAGCGACGAGCTCATCATTCGGAACGGGCGGCACCCCGTCGTTGAACGACTCTTTACACAGGAAGGTTTTGTCCCCAACGATACAGCGTTGAACTGCCGTGACCATCAGATGCACATTATTACAGGCCCAAATATGAGTGGCAAAAGTACATTTCTTCGTCAGACGGCGCTCATCACGTTGATGGCGCAGATGGGGAGTTTCGTTCCTGCGTCCGCCGCAAAGATCGGTATGGTGGACCGGATTTTCACCCGCGTCGGCGCATCCGATAACCTCGTGATGGGGCAGAGCACCTTCCTCGTGGAGATGAACGAAACTGCAAATATCCTGAACAACGCGACGCGCAAAAGCCTAATTATCCTTGACGAGATAGGGCGTGGCACCAGTACCTTTGATGGATTGAGCATCGCGTGGTCCGTGGCGGAATACATTTTGGACGAGAAACGGATCGGCGCGAAAACACTGTTTGCAACCCACTACCATGAATTAATTGAACTCGCCGGTAAATATAAGAACGTGAAAAATTACAATGTTGCCGTCCATGAGGACGGAGAAACGGTGACTTTTCTACGAAAGGTTGTGGATGGGGGAACGGATCAGAGCTACGGTATTCACGTTGCGCGTCTCGCCGGGTTACCGCAGGCTGTCATTGAACGAGCAAATCAGATCCTGGAAGTCCTCGAAAAGCACAATCTAAGCATCGAAGGTGAGGAATCGGACCAACCTCCACCAGAATCGGTTCCGAAAGCCCCACGTCCTCGCCGTCGAATGTCGAGATCTACCTTCCAAGGAGATTCTCTGCAGCTCGCACTGTTCACACCGAAAACGCATCCCATTGTTGAGGAGCTTCGGAATACTGAACTTAATCAGATGACCCCGATGGAGGCGTTGAATCTGATCTATCATCTAAAGGCAAAATCGGAGGAGTGAGGCTTTACTCCTAACCGACTATAAGGAGTCCACTATGTCTAAAATCCGATTGGGGATTATCGGCTGCGGCGGCAATTCGTCGGGCCATGCCCGCCGAATGAATGAAAACCCCGATGTCCAGATTGTCGGCACCTGTGATGTGAACACCGACATCGCTAACAGTTATATCGATCGTAACCTTCCAGAACTAGATTCACGTCCAGCTGCCTTCGATAATATCCCAGCGATGCTCGACGAAACAGCGCCCGATGCCGTGGTGATTTCCACACCACATACCCTTCATTTCGAACACAGTATGCAAGCCCTCAATGCGAGCTGTCATGTATTGGTGGAAAAGCCGATGGTCACAGCAGCTCAGGACGCATATACATTAGCCGAGAAGGTCAAAGAGACGGGCAAGGTATTTACCATTGGCTATAATACCCCCTGCTCTGCGAACTTCCACTATATCCGCGAGTGCATCCGCAACCAAACCTTCGGCAAGTTGGAATTGGTGACAGGATATATTACACAGAATTGGCTTAGTGCGACGAAGGGGGCGTGGCGACAGGTTCCTGAGTTATCTGGTGGTGGGCAAGCGTATGACAGTGGGGCGCATCTGTTCAACAGTCTGTGCTGGTCTGTTGAATCCAACATCGCTGAGGTCCATTCCTTCATTGACAATTGCGGCGCGGCAGTTGATATCAACTCGTCAACCAACATCCGTTTTGAAAATGGCGTTTTTGCAGCTATTGTCATCAGCGGTAACTGCCCAAGCCCCGGAGGTACCCACATGGCTCTCATCTTCGAAAACGGCCGAATCGAAGTTGACGGTTGGGGTGGCGGTTGGATTCGCGTCTATGAAGGTGGGGCAGAACTCGACCCACCGCCGATTACTGATGAGATGTCCGCGAGTTCTCCAGATGATAACTTTATCGATGCCATTCTTGGTCGTGCCGAACCCCGTACCAGCCCGATGAACGGGATTATCCAGTCGGAATTGATGGACGCTATCTACGAATCGGGTCGCACCGGGCAACCTGCTCGACCTGTAAAGCGGGACTAAACCGAGGATCGATAGGACCAGATTTCGTGTCGTTCAACTTTTTAAAAGTACGTGGATTCAGTAGATCTTTACGCATTACCTTTTACGCTTTGAGGAACGGAGGGCATTGATGCAGACATATCGTGCGGCAGTTATCGGCTGCAGCCGGATGGGCGCGTTTATTGACAACGAAGGGGTTGGACATCTTGCATCCGAAATAACCCACTACCTCGCGCATAATTTCCCAAAATCTCATGCTGCCAGTTTTTTTGCAGAGGAACGGACAGACCTCATCGCTTGTTCTGACATCCGTACCGAAGTGATGGCAGAATTCGGACAACGATATAATGTCCCGGTAGATCGACAATATATCGATTATCGAGAAATGCTTGAAAAAGAGCAGCCGGATATCATTAGTGTTGCGACGCAGCCCGAACAACGTGCAGAGGTTGTTATCTACGCTGCGGAGCACGGCGTCAAAGCCATCTACGCGGAAAAGGCGATGGCGGCATCAATGGACGAGGCGGACGCGATGGTGGAAGCGGTCGAACGTAACGGTGTTGCGTTCAATTTGGGCACCAACCGTCGTTGGGACACTGGCTTCGATAAGATGAAAGAGATTATTGATAGCGGTGAATTGGGCACGCTGCGCACGTTGATTATTTACGGTAACGGATCGCTTTTCAACACCGCTAGCCATAACTTTGACCTCATCCTGCGGCTCAACAGCGACGCACCGGCGTCTTGGGTGTCGGCACATCTTCCGAATGGGGACGAAATCATTGATGGGAATAGCGTTCAAGAAGATCCAAGCGGCCAAGGCATGATCCAGTTTTCAAACGGTGTAATAGCGCATGCGCTGCTCGCACAACTTGGCTGGGAGGCAATCTGTGAGAAAGGAAGCATCGCCAGTTCCAGAGATGGCGCGATGTGGCAAATCCGCCGTGAAAACAGGCTCGAATCCTTCCCCAGATTTGAACGCACCAGCAGTGGGGCAAATCTCGTCAAAGATCTTGTTCATGCCTTAGACACAGGCGAACCGACACGTGGCGGGGTTCGTGTCGCACATGCGAGCACGGAGTTGATTTTTGCGTTTATGGAATCCCATTTGCGGAATGGTGCGCGGGTCAATCTTCCACTGAAGGGAAGCAAGCTGCGCTTACAACGAGAGCGGGCACCGAGACAACCGAGGTTTAAGCCACAATAATTAACCGTTACAAAGAGGAGATCCCATGGCAGAAGAAACGATCTTCAGCAAAATTATCCGAAAAGAAATCCCTGCCGATATCGTGTATCAAGATGATTTAGTCACTGCCTTTCGGGATATCAACCCTCGCGCGCCCACGCATATCTTGATTATTCCAAACACGATAATCCCCACCGTTGACGATGCAACCTCTGAAGATGAACAGGTTTTGGGACGACTGTTCACAGCCGCGGCGAAGATTGCCAGAGAGGAAGGGATTGCTGAGGATGGTTACCGTTTGATTGTCAACTGTCGGCGGCATGGTGGGCAGGAGGTCTATCATCTGCACATGCACCTTCTCGGCGGTCGTCCATTGGGGCGAATGGTGGCGGATTAGCAACCCTGCGCTTCATGATTGTAGATCGAAGATAGTTTTCACCGCACCGGACCTCCCTGTGGACATCGCAGCTTGGATGGCTTGTCGGTACTTCTTCAGTGGAAACTTTTCGCCAATTAAGGGAAGCAGCCTATCCCCCATCTGTTCCAGCAGTTGGATTCCGAGCGTAAAGGTACGGATTTCCTCGCCTGCGTAGCTTTCTATCCCGTAGGTATATGCGCCGCTGACCTGCAACTCCTTATACCAAATTGATGTCCAGTCGATATTTTTCGGAATGGCGGGCATACCCACAAGCATGACACGTCCTTGTGCTCGCGTGAAGCGGAGGGCGTCGTCGATCGTCGTAGCCGATGCGACACAATCAAACGTCACACCTACACCGCCAAGCAGGACAGGTTTACCCAGTTCCGGCTGATAGCTCTCTGCCCCTGTTAAGCCACAGAAATTTGCGTAGAGCGATTTGTCCGAGGAGAGGATTTCATCCGCTCCGAGTTCGTGTGCGAGTTGACGCTGATGTGGATATTTAGCAACAATCAGGATACGGTTTGACTTCCCGATTGCCCGGATCGCCGCAACGGTGAGCAACCCGACCGTCCCTGCACCGATAATTAAGACTTCGTCCGTGTCGTTGAGGTCGGCTTTCAAAACGCCGTGTAACGCACAGGCAAACGGTTCGAGAAGCACTGCAATCTCATCGGAGAGATTTTCTGGCACACGATGAATCTGATTTTTGTGCGCTAAAAAGTAGGGGCCCCAGCCCCCACCGGTGTCACGGCAGTAGCCCGTCTGAATGCCTGCGGAGATATTCCCTTCCGTAATGTTCTCGCAGTTCGCAAAATGCCCATTTCTGCACTGATAACATTCGGGCTCAATGCCGCGAATCTCGCACGACAACACTGGCTCAATCACAACACGATCGCCAACAGTATACGCCTCCACCCTCTCTCCTACCTCAGCGATTTCTCCGACCACCTCATGTCCAAGTACAAATGGACACGACGTGAAGGGTGAAAAGTATGGGCTACCCTTCGCCATAATAGTTGCGAGATCTGAGCCACAGATTCCGCTCAACCGTGTTTTGATTTTTACCCAATCCGGTGTCGGAAGTTGAGGTTCATCAATCTCAGCCAAACGGATACATGACGCCCCAGAGGTGTAAAGCCAGTTCCAGCGTTTTCCTAAGAGACGCACCATCAGATAGCGCGGCACGCTTTTGATATATTGGATAGCTTGCATGGTTTCGTGAAATAGTAGCGGTGGGGCATAAAGTGCTATTCAAACGCTACCCCTAGCTTGACGCTCGTTTCTGGATGTAGATCCATCTCTTCATAAGCTTGGGGCGATTCAGCAAACGGTACTACCGGGGAGATAATCTCCTCGCACTGAAACCGCCCGTCGGCAAGCCACTGCCAGCAGTGGTCTATAATGCGCGCGAAATCCCAGCGCGGGTGATCGCGATTGGGATCACTGCACGCACGCGCAAAGATAAGATTCGGGATATCGAAATGTGCGACAGCGCCGAGGTCAAGTCCGCCCTTGCATTCTTTCATCCAGCCAACAACAGCGACGTTACCACCATACGCTAACCCGCGGATTGCACCGTCCAACGCTTGATAGTTCGCACTTGTCTCGATTGCCACGTCAACCCCAAGTCCGCCGGTCGCATGCTTCAATTCCTCCCCGACATCCACAGCGGTCGGGTCAAGCGAGAGATCTATCCCGATATTTTCAACCACCTTCCGTCGCCTGGCAATCGGGTCCACGGCAGCGACAAAGGACGCTCCAGCCATCTTCGCCATCTGCACGGTCATTTGCCCAATCGCACCAAGTCCAAAGACTGCAACCCTGTCCCCAAGACGCACCTGACCATCACGAATTCCAGCGAGGGCAAAGTGCGCAGGGTCGTAACAGACCGCTTCTTTCCACGTCATTCGGTCGCTCATACGTAGCACTCTTTCGGCGCTCCACGTGTGTGTCTGCCGGAGGTTGCCATATCCGGCGACCCGATCGCCGATCGAGAATCCTTCGACACCTTCGCCGATTTCGCTAACCCGACCTACGCACATATTACCAAGTCCCATCGGAAACGAAGAGCCACGCAATCCATGATATCCTGTCAACTCGGTGCCCCGTTTGGGTGCGCCAAACTCCACTTTGATGCGGATATTTCCTGCCGGCACAGGTCCTTCTTCGTAATCCAGTAAAACGGGCTGCTGCACTGCGATTGCAACTAATTCTTTTGGCATTCTGTTCTCCTTAGCTTTGATTTGACTCCACTTATCCCATTGGGCTTTAAGTACCAGTTTCTGTTATTGTAACATTGTGGACAAATTAAATACAGTGAATTGTGCATAGAGGATTCTGGGTCTGATAATAGGTTGCTATTCGGATTCCACAAGGTCGGTTGTGAAGCTTTTAAGGCTGCGGATGCCCTGTTTGCTTGATTGCATATTTCTATGTTGACGCCTCGCAGAAAATCTGCTAAAATCACAGATGTGAACAATAAGCGTTTTACGCCAATTTGTTTGTGCCATCTGATCACACAGACAGGAGAAATTATGATAAACACCCCAGATATTGAACGTCCTTCCAAAGAACTCATCGAAACGCTCTCCGCTATCAGCAGCGCCACAGCCGCCGGTGAACTTTGTCGCCTAGGCATACGTGACCCGCAAATTTTGGGGCCCATTCCCCGCACCCCCGGCAAGTCAGTCGTTGGCCCAGCACTCACCCTACAATTTATGCCCAAACGCGAAGACATCTACGCAGTCGATGAATATAACGATCCCGAAAAACAGCTGCACCGTCACGCGCTCTATCATACTCAAGCCGGCGATATCATCGTCGTTGACGCAAGGGGTGACATGAGCAGCGGCGTTTTCGGCGAGATGATGTTGACCTTCTTTCAGGGACGTGGCGGCATCGGTGCGATCGTAGATGGCTGCATCCGGGACTTCCCCTATGCCCAGACTTTAGGGTTAGGGTTGTGGCTGAAAGGGACAACCCCCAATTTTCATACGCAAACGAACATCTATCCCTTCGCGGTCAACGTTCCTATCGCCTGCGGCAACACCTTGGTCATGCCGGGGGATATCATTGTGGCTGACGATGATGGCGCCGTCGTTGTTCCGATTAAGCTGGCACCAGAGTTATGCGAAACAGCCACCGCCCATGCGGAATGGGAGGACTTCAGCCGCATGAAGCTAGCGGAGGGTGGGCATTTGCGCAAATACTATCCTCTTAACGATGAAGCACGAGCCGAGTACGAGGAGTGGCGCAAAGTCCAAGAAAAATAGAAGGGCAAAGTATTGGCTATCAATGTTCGACTTGAAGTCCCCGTCAATCACAAGATCCTGACCACCGGGTACAATTGCCAAAAGATAGTTTAAGGAGGGAAAATCGATGATGCTAAAAACACAAGTCCCTCCCCAGATAGATGAGTTTTGGACATCGAAACAACGCGCGGGACACTCGCTACATGAAGTTTCATATCGTGCGTGTTACAAACCTCAGTTGCCTGCGTTTTTTATCAAACGGTTCTGCAAGATGGATGATGTTGTTTATGACCCGTTTATGGGACGTGGAACCACACTGATTGAGGCACAGCTTCATGGCTGTCGTGCCTATGGAAACGATATAAACCCTTTGTCTCAGGTCCTAACAAAACCTCGGCTCACACCGCCAACCTTATCACAGATTGAACAGCGACTACAAGAGATAGCCTTACCAAAAAATAATGCAACAGACCCCAACCTATTGGTATTCTTTGAAAGAGGAACTCTTCAAGAGTTGTATGGCTGGCGGCAATACTTCCGGCAAAAGCAGGAGGATAGCCAATTTGATCGGACTGATGCGTGGCTACAGATGGTCGCGTGTAATCGTCTAACTGGACATTCCAAAGGATTCTTTTCTGTCTACACACTTCCACCCAACCAAGCGACCTCAGTACAAGCACAGCAAAAGATTAATCAGAAACGAGGTCAAACGCCGGAGTATAGAGATACAAAACAACTTATACTCAAGAAATCCAAGCAATTACTTAGGCATAGTATTCCAGATCACTTTTGGCGGGATGATGCACGCTTGTTTGCTGAATCGGCGGATCAAACAACACAGATTCGGAGCGATTCCGTTGATCTTGTTGTGACATCCCCACCGTTTCTGGATACAGTTAATTACATTCAGGATAATTGGCTGCGAATGTGGTTCTGTGACATAGAGATGGAAGCCAGCAAAATTTGGCAATTAAAACGTCTGGAAGATTGGATTTTTCAGATGAAAAAGGTGTTCGTTGAGTTACGGAGGATTCTTAAACCCCAAGGTCGAATCGCTTTTGAGGTGGGTGAAGTACGCGGTGGATCTGTATTGTTAGAAAACGCGGTTGTCGAGGCGGCATCAGAAGCGGAGTTGATAGCGGAAAGTATACTTATCAATACTCAGCACTTTACAAAAACCGCAAACTGTTGGGGGGTGTCCAATAATAGCAAGGGCACAAATAGCAATCGAATCGTGATCCTGAAAAAGGAAGCGCTTACTTAATTTCTCATCTACTCATTCGGAGAGTGAACGCTCCGGTGCTGATGTGGGTTCCCAAAGATTTAGCATCCCACGTATTCCGTATTCGTTATCGCTTAAAGGAGAAAATCAATGCGAGACACAAATAAGATAGGTTGGAAAGCTGTCAGCAAAACAGGTGCCGTTGCTGCGGGCGGTGCCGGAGCTGTTGCTGCCGGGATTGAAATTCTGGAGTCAGGCGGCAACGCAGCAGATGCAGCAGCGGGAACAATTCTCGCGCTTAACGTCACAGACCATATTGCCTGCTCTATCGGCGGTGAGGTACCGGTTCTCATTTTTGATGCGGAAAAACGGGAGGTAAAATCGCTCTCTGGTCAAGGACGCGCCCCGCTTTCGCAAACAGCCATCGATTGGTATATGAAAAATGGCATCCCGTTGGGTGACATCAAAATGGCACCGGTGCCCTCGGTTGTCGATCTGTGCATCACAGCACTTCAGCGGTATGGAACCAAAACGTTTGAGGAGATTGTCGCACCCACACTTGCTCTCCTAGATGCCGGAGATGAGGACTGGCATCCCAAACTTGCGGTTACCCTACGCCGGCTGGTGGAGGAGGAGCAGATCACACCGGGCGACCGTGAGACGAAGCTGCAAGCGGCAACCGACCGCTTTTACGGACGGAACAAATTCCGCAACGATATCGCGGATGAATTGGAAGCGTTTTACATCAAGAAGGGTGGGTTCCTGCGTAAGTCAGATCTTGCCGCACACACCACGCTAATCGAAGATCCCGTGAAGGTAGATTACCAAGGGTATACGGTCTACAAATGCGGCACCTGGACACAGGGACCTTATCTCTGTCAGGCGTTGCGCTTGCTGGAAGGCTTTGATTTGAAGGGTATGGGACACTTCTCAGCGGATTATGTCCACGTGGTCACAGAAGCGATTAAGCTAGCAATGGCAGATCGTGACGAACACTACGGTGACCCAGTCTTTGTAGATGTTCCGATGGAAGGGTTGCTTTCCGATGCCTACACCGAGATTCGCCGTCCTCTAATCGATATGCAAAAAGCCTCACTGGAAGCCCGTCCGGGCGATCCGGATAACATGAAGCCGCTGAAGGCGGGTGGCGTGTTTCGGCCAGGAGTTGGCGGAACAACAACCTGTGTCGTCGCTGATCGATGGGGCAACGTGGTTGCTGCCACACCTTCCGCTAACGTCCACCGCGAAGAAGGTATGGGAGGGTCAACGGGCGTCAGCTACGGGAACCGCCTGCGAAGTCTCAATACCGTTCCGGGTCATCCAAACTGTATCCAACCGGGAAAGCGACCGCGCATCACACTGACACCCACGCTTGTCCTGAAGGATGGTAGCCCGATTTTGGCAGTTAGTGTCGCGGGCGGCGATCTGCAGGACCAAGCAGCCCTGAATTTACTTCTGGATTTCATTGATTTTGATATGCAGCCTGAAGATGCTGTTATCGCACCGCGCTTCGCCACGTCGCATCACCAAGGTTCGTTTGATCCAAATCCCAATCGTGAAGAGGCTTTCATTCAAGCAGGAGCGTTGACTGTCAGCGATACGGTGGATTCGAGTGTTCAGGAGGAATTGATCCAGCGTGGACATCAGTTAGACGCCAAGGCATCTCCAATTGCGACACCTGTTATGCTTTCTATCGATCAAGATAGTGGGACGTTCTACGCTGCTGGCGACCCGGCTGCGGGTCGTCATGCGGCGGGATTGGACGACAAATAAGAGGAGATAGCAATGCCTGAACGACTGACTGTTCTGTTTTTGCCCCACCCGCTCGGTCCCTCGATGTTCAAACCGTCGGGGGACGACGTCGTAGCTGCCATTGGCGACCGCCACGATTTGCATATTTTGGATTACGACCAGCCCATCGCTCCCCAGTTTGACGGGGTTGACGTGGTCATCGATCACGGTGGCTCAGCAGGGACGCGAGAGATGGCTGACGCAGCGGCGGGAAAGGTGCGCCTCTGGCAGATTCTCGGAACGGGCTTTGACCACTTCGATATGGATTATTGGCGGTCGAAGCAACTTCCTGTTGCAAACTGCCCAGGGATTTTCAGCGCTGTGGCGCTGGCTGAATGCGCGATGATGTTCATTCTGATGCTTGCCCGTCAATATCCGGTCACGCAAACAAACCTGAGTCAGGGTGAACTCTACCGACCAGTCGGGCTGGAGCTTGACGGATTGAACTTGGGCATCGTCGGTTTCGGTGCGAGCGGCATAGAATTGGCACGTCGCGCTGGCCCCTTTGGCTTAAAAATGTCGGCGATTGATATTCGCGATGTTGGGTCGGATGAGGTGAGCGAATTCGGCTTGGAGTTTGTTGGAAAACCGAAGGATTTGGATTCCGTTATTGCTACGTCCGATTTTTTATCGCTCCACCTGCATCTCAACGAGGCGACACGCCATACGATTGACGCACGTCGCCTCCGTTTGATGAAATCGACAGCGTTTCTGATTAATGTCGCGCGGGGTGCGTTGGTGGATGAAGCCGCCTTGATCGAAGCGTTGGCGGAGGGCGAAATCGCCGGTGCAGGGCTGGATGTCTTTGGGCAGGAACCGCCGGATCTGGATTCGGCCATCTTTAGTCTGCCGAACGTAATTGCGACACCTCATATCTCAGGTGGAACCGATGGCACTTCACGTAAACGGGCGGGTGCGGCGGCGGAAAATGTTGACAGGATAGCCGCAGGATTGGAACCATTATATCTCATATCTTGAGAAATTGTTGCCCCAATCGCTATTACAGTTGCCAGCAAAAACGGCTATCCACGCCGTGCGAAAAAATATAGTTCAGGGAAAGCAAGGTTTTGAATGTTTAAGCGGGATGCACAAAGTCGTAACCTGAACAAGCAGATTCTCAACCTCGCTATCCCCAACACTATCAGTAATCTGTCGGTGCCAATGCTGAGTGCTGTGGATACCGCACTAATGGGGCGACTAGAGAATGAACAATATCTTGGCGCCATCGCCATCGGTGGTATTATCTTCAGTTTCGTGTACTGGGGGTTTGGCTTCCTCCGAATGGGTGTCACAGGACTTACAGCACAAGCCTATGGTGCGAAAGATGCTAAAGAAAGTACACTCATTCTGAAGCGCGCGGCGATTGTGGGATTGTTAATCGGCCTGTCGCTCATTGTTGTTCAACCGCTAATCGCAGCACTTAGCTTTTATCTGATGGACACCGGTGCTGAAGTTGAACAGCTTGCGCGCTCCTATTTTCATATCCGTATCTATGCTGCGCCAGCCACCCTGACCCTGCATGTATTTCACGGTTGGTTTCTGGGTATGCAGAATGCCAAATATCCGATGTTCCTCGCCATCGTGGTGAATCTGCTGAACCTTGTGTTGAACCTCGTATTTGTTAAGGTTCTCATGATGACCTCCGATGGGGTCGCTCTTGGAACCGTGATTGCACAGTATCTTGGATTGTTATGCACCGTTGGGCTATTCTTGAGAAAATACAGACATCTGTGGGACGGATGGCATCTAAAAGGGGTGCTGCATCTCCCAGCCTTGAAGCGTTTTTTCGGGATAAGCAGCGATATCTTTATCCGCACGCTGTCCGTGCTTTTCTGCCATGCGTTTTTCACATCAAAAGCCGCAGCGTTGAGCGATACAGCACTCGCCATCAATGCCATCCTTTTGCAGTTTATCCATATCTTGGCGTATGGTATTGACGGTTTTGCTTATGCGGTAGAAAGCCTCGTTGGCAGGTACAAAGGGGCACGGGAGATAACCAATTTAAAGCGCTCCGTGCGATATTCGTTCTGGTGGGCATTGTTCCTTTCGGCAGGATTCAGTCTGGTTTTCGGCTTATTTGGGACGAAGTTGCTATACTTTTTCACGGACAAAACAGACCTGCTAATCGGTGCCCGCCCCTACCTAATCTGGATTGCGATAGCACCGCCTATCAATTCTGTCGCATATATTTGGGACGGGGTCTTTATCGGTGCTACCGCTTCAGCTCCCATGCGAAACTCGATGCTAGCTTCGACGGTGGTTTTTCTGTGTGCGTATGTCCTATTGAAAGGGTTAGGCAATCATGGACTTTGGATGGCATTGACGCTGTTTTCAATTGCACGCGGTGCAACGTTAACCGCTTTGGCACCGAAGCATATCTTTTCATTGAGTGTACCACATAAGCGGCGTTTGACATAAGAATAATACGTAACGAGTAATACGTAAGAGATTACCTACACAACTGCTGTCATTTCGTAAACACGGTTTTTTACGCATTACGTATTACGCACTATTCTTTCGGAGAACATAGAGAAGTAAGTAGCGATTCATTGCCTTTCATATAACACACATACTTGGAGGAAGTTTACGATGGTATTAAAAGACCGAGTCGCCATTGTCACCGGCGCTAGCTCAGGCGTCGGACGGGGTATTGCAGTTGAATTCGCCCGTGAAGGTGCTAACGTCGTTGTCGCTGATGTTCAAGAAATTCCCAAACGTGGCAAGTACCATGAACAAGACACGACAACCCCAACGGTCGAAGAGGTCGAAAAATTGGGGAGCCAAGGGCTATTCGTCCAAACCGATATGTCAGATGACTCGCAAGTCGATCGACTGATTCAGCAAGCGGCTGCGCACTTTGGCGGACTGGATATCCTTGTCAACAACGCTGGTATCCATATCCCCGGTACTAGCCAAGAAATTACAATAGCTGATTGGGACAAAGTGGTTGGCGTAAACCTGCGCGCCATTTTTGTGGCGACAAAACTCGCCATCCCTCACTTGACAAAATCACAGTATGGACGTATCATCCAAATCGCCTCAGTTCACGCGTTCGGTGGTGGTGGCGGTCCAGCCTACGCTTCCGCAAAAGCTGCCCTTGTCAACATGGTGCGGGACACCGCGCTGGAAGTTGGGGGATACGGTGTCACCTCCAACGCAATCTGTCCCGGCTATATTGAAACTGCAATCCAAGATTACCTAACACCCGAACAGATTCAGGAAGCTGGCGAAAGAACGGCGATGCCACGTTTCGGTTTGCCACGAGATATCGGCAGAGCATCGGTCTTTCTCGCATCGGACGACGCGGAGTGGATCACCGGTGCCTCGTTGTTGGTTGATGGTGGATATATCGCCGGACTGTAGTGTGAGCGGTTAAGGGGTACAATTAACGCAATACATAATTACACTTTTCATGCAGTAAATCAGATTGGAAAAGGAGAATTTCATGAGTCAGAAAACGTATCGTGCTGCTGCGATTGGACACACAGGCGCTGGAAACTATGGACATGGACTTCACTTGCCGTTTAATGAGTTGGATAACATTGAGTTTGTTGCCGTTGCCGATCCGGACGAAGCAGGACGGCAGGAGGAGATGGAAAAAACGGGCGTGCAACGTGGTTACGCCGATTACCGTGAAATGCTTGACAAAGAGGAACTGGACATCGTCAGCATGGGACCGCGCTGGACAACTGACCACCTTGAAATGCTATTGGCGTGTATCCAATCCGGATGCCATGTCTACAGCGAAAAGCCGATGACAGCAACCCTCGCCGATGGAGACCAAGTCCTCAAAGCGGCAAGTCAAAACGGGATAAAAATCGCTGTCGCACATCAGGCGGTCTATCTGCCGTCGATTCAAGGGGTCAAGCGGATGCTGGACGACGGATCGATCGGGACAGTTCAAGCAATCCACGCACACGGTAAGCAAGATCGACGTGGCGGTGGCGAAGATATGATCGTGCTCGGCACACATCTTTTCAATATGATGCGCTTTTTTGTCGGAAATGTTAAATGGATGCAGGCGCACGTCACAGAAAACGGGAAAGAGGTCACAGCTGACGATGCGCGTGACGCCACCGAACCCGTAGGTCTCATCGCTGGTGATTGTGTCAACAGCTACTTCGCCTTTGAAAGTGGCGTTTCTGGATTGTTTGATTCCCGAAAGAACGAGGTGAGCGGTGATTACTACGGAATGGAGATTATCGGCAGTGAAGGCAGGCTATCAATGCGCGGCGGAGGTGGTGACAACTTGGTCATCTATCCCCACCCGTGCTGGTCACCGGCTGATAACTCTCAGAAGTGGGAAACTGTGCAAGTAGACGACACGCCTTTCTCTAGCGGTAATAACCTTGCGGTCATCGATCTAATCGATGCGATTGAAAATGATCGTAAGCCGATTTCCGCTGCAGAAGATGCCGTTGCGGCGTTGGAGATGATTCTCGGTGCCTACGAATCGCAACTTACAGGAAAACGGGTTTCGTTCCCTATTGCAAATCGAGAACATCCATTGAAAAAGTAACTGTGGCGTTGTTACCGGTGTAAGCGTTAAGGTTTGAGCTGCGTTTGATATTGACGCGACTCTGTTTTCGTGTTAGAATGAGAGGGTACAGTCGCCCTGTTTTTTTTCAGATGATGGTTCCTACGAATTTGGTAGATAGGCATGTGAATCGCCCTTCTAATTTATCGTGGACAAGTTATTATATCGCTACACAAAATTAGCATAACTGAGTAAACAATTTGGACGCTCTAGCGGTTATTTCAAAAGGGGGAAAGCCCATGAAAGCCAAAAGACGCATTTTCAGCAGTGTGTTGATCCTACTCGGCGGTCTATTATTGGTTCCGTGGTTGGCAGCCGTATCGTCGAATGGTGCGCTCGTGTACGTCATCAATATACGGAATGAGATTGGGAATGGGCTTCGCGTATATATTGACAACGGGATTCAACAGGCAGCGGACGCAGAAGCGGATGCGATTATTTTTGACGTTCACACACCGGGGGGTGCTGTTGGTGCCGCGCGAGATATTATTGATGCAATCCAGCGCACAGAGATTCCAACGATTGCTTACGTCAACACGGAGGCAATCTCCGCTGGGGCAATGATTTCCTTGTCGTGCGACCAGATTATCATGAGGTACGGTGGCGCAATTGGGGATTCCGCACCGGTCTCGATTCAAGGAGAAGAGTTGAGTGAAAAGGCGGTTTCTTATATCCGCGGCAAGATTCGTGCAACAGCAGAACGAGGTGGCAGAAACCCTGACATCGCCGCCTCTATGGTAGACAAACGGCTCTATCTCGTTAGGCTTATGGACGGCGAAATTATTACACTCAGAGAGGAAGAGTATATCGAAAGGAAGGAAATTGGGGAGGAGATGGAAATTATCGCCGCCGGAGGGCCCGAGGGTGAACTGCTGACCTTAACGACCGAAGAAGCGTTGGAGTATAATCTAGCGGACGGGGAGGCAGATACGGTCGAAGACCTGTTGGGGATGTATCAGATTGTCGAAATTGATGGGGAACGCAAAGCTTTAACCGTGGAGGGAGTTGCAGGGAAGCAGATGGAACTTGGGGATGGTAGCGTGAAAATCATTAAGTCGCTACAAGACGCAACACAGGAAACAGTGTTGATAACTTTGGCGGACCGGTTTGTCTTTTTTGTTACCAGCCCGTTTGTTAGTCCGATCCTTCTTGCATTGGGCACACTCGGATTATTCGTGGAAATTCGGACTCCCGGTTTCGGGGTTCCCGGTATTGCTGGGCTTATTTGTCTGGCACTGTTTTTCTGGGGGCACAGGCTCCTGAATATTGGCGCGGATTATGCCGCACTCGCATTCATCATTGGTGTGGCACTGCTTCTGATAGAGGTGTTTGTGATACCGGGGTTTGGTGTTGCGGGCATTGCTGGTATTATATTGATGGCGGGCAGCGTCTTTTTCGTCTTCCGAAATGCTTACAAACTGGAGACAGCGGTTTTTGGATTGTCGTTTGCGATAATTCTTACCTTTGCGCTTGCAATTGCGCTTTCCTACATCTTGCCCAAGACCCGTACATGGAATCATCTCGTCCTGGAGACCGCCATGGATTCAGGCATGGGATTTCATTCCGCACCACGGGAGGATTTTCAGGAATATTTGGGCAAGACGGGGGTTGCTCTCACACCGTTACGTCCTGCTGGTACTGTTCGCGTTGACGATAAGCGACTCGATGTGGTCACCTCTGGTGACTTTATTATGCGTGAAACACCTGTGAAAATCATCAATGTCGAAGGATCAAAAATCTTCGTCGAAGCGATTGATGAAGCGTAAGATATTAACCGATCCCATGTCATGGTTTCTAATTTTTCTTATCGGTATAGGAGTTGTATTACTATTTATTGAGATTGCTTTGCTCCCCGGCTTTGGGGCAGCAGGCATCCCCGGAATAGTGCTAATCGTCGCAGGTATAGGGCTTGTGTGGGTAAAGTTTGGATTGGAAAGTAGCTTGATTTATGCGAGTGTGACGATTGCGTTGACCATTCCGTTGGCAATTCTGGGGCTTTGGCTTTTTCCCCGCACAAGGGTCGGAAAATCGTTTATCCTTGATACCGCTGCCAATCGCACAGACGGGTTTCAAGCCCCGCCCCAAGGTTTGATTAACTTGGTCGGTAAATCAGGGAAATCAATCACCCCCTTACGGCCCGTCGGTGCCGCGTTGATTAACGATCAGCGCGTTGATGTCGTTACACTCGGTGATTTCATTGACGCTGAGGTTGAAGTCGAAGTTATTCTTGTTGAAGGAAATCGTGTCGTCGTTCGGAATTTGTGAAAGTAGAAATGTAAGACTGGAAAACATATTATAGGAGGTCAAGAATGGCTCCAGAACAGATGTCTCTCCTGTTCCTTGCTATCGTAATAATTGTTGGATTGTTAGTGCTCTTCTGGGTTGTACCCGTGGGGCTGTGGATTGCTGCCATTTTCGCGGGTGTGCGTGTCCGTATCATTGAATTGATTGGAATGCGTCTCCGTCGGGTCAGTCCACCGGTGATTGTAAATGCACAGATTAGTGCCCATAAAGCAGGACTGACGATTGATATGGAACGGTTGGAAGCCCATTACCTCGCACGTGGAAACGTCATTCGTGTTGTCAATGCCTTAATTGCCGCCGACAAAGCAAAGATCGATCTCGGTCTTCAACAAGCGACAGCGATTGATTTGGCAGGCCGCGACGTACTCGATGCCGTTCAGGTGAGCGTTAACCCACGAGTCATTACCACACCGAGGATTACGGCGGTCGCACTCGACGGGGTTCAACTCATGGCTACAGTGCGGATTACTGTCCGAGCAAATATCAACCGACTTGTTGGGGGTGCCGGTGAGGAGACGATCGTTGCACGGGTGGGCGAGGGAATCGTGAGTGCGATCGGTGCCTCAGAGACGTACGAGGACGTTCTGGAGAATCCTGACATCATCTCTAGAACTGTATTAGATCGGGGACTCGATTCGGGAACAGCCTTTGATATCCTCTCCATTGATATCGCCGATGTCAACGTTGGCAAGAACATCGGTGCCGAGCTACAAACTGAACAGGCGGAGGCAGATCTCGTCGTCGCACAAGCCAAAGCGGAGGAGCGGCGTGCAATGGCGGTCGCCCGTAAACAGGAGATGACGTCGAAAGTCCAAGAGATGCGCTCCAAGGTTGTTGAAGCGGAAGCAAGCGTCCCGCGTGCCATTGCCGGCGCATTTCGAGAAGGAAATCTTACCAGTCAGAATTAAGGGTTGGCTCGATAAACAAGTTTACATCCGCTAACCCCAAAAGGAGGTTTCAGATGTCTATTCCATATATCATCCCAGCGATGATCGTGATTATTTTTGTTCTTTGGCTAGCTTGGTTTGTGCCGCTGGGGCTCTGGATTGCCGCCCTTGCAACAGGGGTACGCGTCCGAATCTTCGGCGACCTCGTCGCAATGCGTCTGCGCCGCGTTCCCCCTAAAGCTATGGTGGAACCTCAAATTGAAGCGACGAAGGCTGGGCTGCAGCTCAGACTTGACAACCTTGAGGCGCATTTTCTCGCCGGAGGAAATGTGACAGACGTTGTGAGAGCACTTATTGCTGCGGATAAAGCGAACATCAGGCTGGACTTTGCACAAGCTGCCGCAATCGATCTGGCAGGCAGAGATGTGCTACAAGCCGTCCAGATGAGCGTTAACCCACAGATTATCGATGTTCCTGCTAAAGCCGACGCTAGCTCCGGCATTACCGCTGTCGCACGCGACGGGATTCAACTGATTGCCAGAGCCAGAGTCACCGTGCGAGCCAATATTGACCGGCTCGTCGGCGGCGCAGGAGAAGCGACTGTTATCGCACGGGTCGGCGAGGGAATTATTACAACGATCGGTTCGTCCGCGAGCCATAAAGCGGTCCTGGAAAATCCGGCGCGGATCTCGGAGGTCGTACTGGAAAAAGGCTTGGCAGCCGGTACTGCTTTTGAAATTCTGTCCATTGATATTGCAGACATTGACATCGGCGAAAATGTGGGTGCCAAACTACAAACGGATCAAGCCGAAGCGGAGTTGAAAATCGCTCGTGCCAAAGCGGAAGAAAGACGAGCACTCGCACAAGCGGAAGAAGAGGAAAATAAAGCCTTGGTCGAAGAGATGACCGTGAGCCTCGTTGAGGCGGATGCCGAAGTGCCTCGCGCAATTGCGGATTCTTTCACATCGGGCAGGATGAGTGTAATGGAATACTACAACCTGCGGAATGTCATTGCGGATACGGAAATGCGCCAATCGATTGCAACCCCTAGCGGGGGTGCGGATACAACCCGTTCATCCCATGCGGTAGGACTATCGTAGGAAATCAGCACAGATGGAAACAGGGAGGGACCAATGGAAGAATGGATTAACCTGATTCTTTTTATTGTTTTTGGGGCTGTAGCACTGATTACAAGGGCGTTGAATCGGAGGCGCTCACGGGCAGAGCCGGACGTCGTGTTGGAAGAAGACGAGATAACTTTGCCGCCCTGGGGCAATCTGCCAATGGAGGAAGATTCCCCGTTCTCTGAGTCCATCGAAGAGGAAGCACCTGCCGCCCAACCTGTGCCGCCGCCTGCCCCCCAAGTCACTTCAAAGCCCGATCTGGCAAAAGAGGAAACTCAAGTTCAATCTCCCGTTGACCCTATGATACCGACAATTCTGGGAATCCCGCTTTCACCCCAGACTTTTCGACAAGGGATTATCCTTGCAGAAATTCTACGTCCTCCCAAATCGCTCCGGGAACCCCGTCAGTAGGTTTCGCTATAATCCCAAAGGTTCATGTTAAGAAATCGTGCCACAGAAACCGAGTTTTTGGCTAAAACTCGGTTTCTCCTCGCGCCTCGCACCTTCCTTTTACACCAGCTATTCCAAAATAATTAAGTTCTCGAAAATAAGGACGGAAACAGTCTGTTCAAGAGTTCGCGGGTTTCAGATGTCCAAAAATCGGCTGAATCCTTGTACCCTCGAACCTTTGTGCTCATATATTCTTGCCTTTGTTCAACCGCTGCATCCCCGTCAGCACTCAGTACACAACGATTCCCACAAGGCGCGATAATAGTTCATCATACGCACGGGATCGGAACTCCCTGGAATTTCAGCCAGTGCGTAACCCGCATATCCAGATCCCTTCAATAACGTGAAAAGCTCGCGCCACGGATATTCCCGCCGATACAGCTCGTTGATGTGAACCAACCGGATCCACTCCTTAACTAGATTAAAGTTACCTTTCACAGACCCATCTTCGACTTCCCCCGGATTCGAATTCCAGCAGACAAACACGTTATCGTGCTCAGTGATCTTCATGATTGTTCGGATACGTGGAACATGGGAGGTCTCTCTACCGTGTACCTCAAGACGAATCTGAACTCCCAGATTTTTGGCAAACTCTCCGCATTCGCGCAGGGATAGCCCAATCTGCGCTAGCGTTTTTTCCACAGGGACACCTTCAGGGAGACTGTTAGGTCGAACCTTCACGCCGGGCGCACCGACATCTGCCGCAAGTTGCACATATTCTTTCGTTCCTTCGATATTCCGGCGCACTTCCTCGATATCTGTTGAGTGATAGTCGAAAGCGCTTCCTAATCCCGCCAACTCAATCGGAGAATCCTCAAACTGCTTTCGTACTTCCTGACGCTCATTCGCAGAAAGATTCACCTCAACATTATGGGCGTGGGTAGTGCGAAGTTCAACGCCTTGAAAACCCGTCGCTGCACAATTTTCAATAATCGTTGGCACGTCCCAATCCTTCGCCATATTATACGTTACAAGACCCAATTTCATCGTATCTCTCCTCCGTCTATGATGGGTGCGTATACTTTCGTAAAGCTACTATCTCTCCGAGCACTCTAGCATAATCCACTTAATTTGTCTAGTGTGCTGTAAAACAAATTATATTCTGATAATGGAAAACATTTGATCTCAATCGGTTTTTATATTACAATACTCACTCATCAGATGCAAAGGCAAAAGAGAGGGTTGTAAACAGATGGAACGAAGATTTTATGATGAACTTGCCCAAGCAGGTTTGCAGGGGGACATGCTCTCCGATGAATTATGTCTACACATTTTAACTTCGTCGGGGGTTGAACTCCTTCCCTTGCTTGACGCAGCCTACCAGGTACGCAAAAAATATACCGGCAACGAGGTCCAACTACATATCATCAATAACGCCCAAAATGGCTTCTGCCCTGAAGATTGCCATTATTGTGCACAGGCGAAATCATCAAACGCGGATATTGAGACTTATGCGATAAAGTCCGAGGCAGAAATGTTGGCTGAAGCACAACGTGCCTATGAATCGGGCGCCTATCGTTACTGTATGGTCTTTGCCGGGCGTGGGCCCTCAAAAAAACGCGTCGAGCAACTCGCCAAATTGATTGAGGAAATAAAATCCCACTACCCAATCCAGGTCTGCCTTAGTGCGGGTTTAATTGATGATGCGGACGCGCGAACCCTTAAAGCCGCTGGATTGGATCGACTCAACCACAATCTCAACACATCAGAAACGCACTATCCCAATATTTGCACAACCCATACATATCAGGACCGACTAGATACATTGCACGCCGCGCAAACAGCAGGCATCGAATTGTGTGCTGGAATCATCGTCGGCATGGGTGAGGTAGAGAAAGATGTGGTTGAGGTCGCCAAGAGCCTACGGGAGCTGGAGGTCCAGTCGATACCTGTCAATTTTTTACTCCCGATATCAGGGAATGTGCTCTCAGAACCACCGGATCTCAGCCCAGAGTATTGCCTTCGTGTGTTGTGCATGTACCGTTTCTTGAATCCAAAGGCGGAGATCCGAATCGCCGCGGGCAGAGAGGTGCATCTCCGAAGTATGGAGGTCATGGCACTATATCCGGCAAATTCGCTTTTTGTGGAAGGTTACCTGAATACGAAGGGGGAGTCGAGAAGACAAACCCTGCAAATGATTAAAGATGCGGGATTTACCGTTAAAGCGGATCACGACTTGGAGGAACTGCTAAAGCAGGAAGACGGAGCCCAAAACCTGCTAACAATTGATGATCGCAAAACGTTACTGAAAGACATCAAGGACCTGAGACCACAGATTTAACTTAAGGAAACGCATATAGTAAATGTCTGAAGGGTCATCCTGAATAGGGGGTATGTCGTGAAACGCTTTGCTTTGCTGTTAATAGTCATATTTTGTGCGCTTCTGCCTAGCCAAAGCGAGTGCTCCACGGCTCGTTTTGGCCCAGGTTACCAGATCACTACACTGATAGAACACAGCCATCTCGTTGTTGTTGGGACTGTAGCAGCTATGGAGTTCGTGTTTAGAGAGGATGTACCGCCTCAATACACAACAGATATCGTGATACATATTGAAGAAGTTATTAAGGGGACTCCTAATTATGGTGAAGGTGGTGTTAAGTTTATGATTCCAGGGGGCACTGGTTTCAATCCTAAATATGGCAAGGTTGGAACTGGCACGTCGGAAGGCTGCCCTGAGTTCAGGTTAAATGAGCGAGTGCTTCTCCGTCTAAGAAAATCTAAAAATCGTCATCCAGAAAGATTCAAACATTTACCACCACCGCCAATCATTCCTCATGATGGTCTTTATATCTCTGGAAGGTTTGGGAAAATAGATATTAAATATGATGAGGTGGCTATTCCCTATACGTTCAAAAAAGAGATATTTAGTGAGTATCATCAGAAGATGAGAGAGAGAACTTATACTAGAAGTATCACTCTCCCTTTAGATTTAGTCATCCAGATTGCCAAGGCTTCTACCAAAGACTATGATGCAACGAAGCTATTGGAGGAGAATATCAAGGATTATATTGATAAGACTCCCATTGGTTCTAAACCTAAATTAGATGAAAAGCTGATAGATAAACTCAAAGCAGGGGCGAAGCGTATTTTAGAAAAAGCTGAGGATGACCAATAAATGGTTTAAAAGATCCATCATGAAACGTCTTGCTATCCTGTTAGTGATGGTTACAATCCAATTTAGTTGTGGGTATTCACCACGAACACAATTCCCAAGATTCTACTATGGGATGGATAGGAAGACATTTGAGAAAACCATCCAAACATTGAGACATTCCCGAAGGTATTTGTATAGAACTGCGATGGCAATGTGGGTTGGAGTCGAATAGACTACCTATTCGCGTGGAGGTCCTATTTTACGGAGGATTCTTCGGACGGTGCTCATAATGTAATGCTCCTTGCGGAGTTTCAAATCTGTGCGAAGTTTAGTACGCAATACTTCTTTGTTACGCATAAGGAGGTTCAATAGATGGTTAGACTATCTAATGAAGATATTCTGTTTTTCAAACGGGAAGGCTATCTGGTTAAACGGAAAGTTCTGGACCCAGATCTGATGGCACAGGCGAGGAATCGGTTGTGGGAGGGTGCGCCGCCTTCCATGGACCGCTATACCCCGGAGACTTGGGCGGGTCCCATCAAAAAGGAAGAGGAATGCGAAGATACGATGAACCGCAAGGGCGGCTTCCGATGGAACTTCCGTGAACCGGGGGGCGAAGATTGGATGGTTCAGCTGCTCGCCACTGATCCAAGTGTGTGGGGGATGGCGGAGCAGTTTCTGGGTGAAGGGTCGCTACGCACGCCCGATCGGATTCGAGGTATCTACTGTACCCTCCCTTACGGCGATGAGCCGGAAAAACCGACAACCTGCCATGTGGACGGACATCCCTTTCACCTAGGGGTCGTTGGATATATCGACCACGTTCCCCCACGGGGCGGCGGATTCACAATTTGGCCCAAAAGCCACCAAAAATTTTATTACGAGTTCCACTCTCAATACAAGCATGAGCGAACCGATGGATACGATGACGTGCTAGCATCGGTTAACCAGACGCCCTACGTCGAAACCCACGGTGGACCGGGGGATATCGTCTTTTGGCATCATCGCATCGGTCATGCGGCGGGTCAGAATTTCTCTAATCAGATCCGACAGGCGGTACTATACGATTTCTGTAAAAAAGACTTGGAGCAGACGCAAGAAGAACCGCCGAGTGAGGATATGTGGCGGGATTGGCCCGGGATTCAAGCGTTGAGCGACAAGAATTGATGAGGAGACGATATGGACAAAATTAGACTTGGATTGGTAGGTTGTGGCGGCATGGGTACGCGGCATCTCTACGGTCTGCGAGAGCTGACACAGACCCCATTCAACAACGTCGAGTTGTGCGCTGTGTGCGACATCCGCCGTGAAAATGCCGAACTCGCCGCCGCCGAAGCGGAAAAGCTGCTGGGGGTACGACCGGCGATCTTCACCGATTTGGAGGAGATGGTACGTGAAATACCTGATCTTACTGCCGTAGATGTGGTGACAGATCCGTCGGTACACCACACTGTCGTCTGTCAAGCATTGGATTTGGGACTGCATGTGATGGTCGAGAAACCGATGGCAATCACCGTCGGGGCGTGTCAGAAAATGATTGATGCCGCCGAACGGAACAACCGAAAACTGTCGGTAGCTGAGAACTACAGACGCGATCCCTCCGCACGTCTAGTCAACCATCTCTTGAAGATAGGCGCGATCGGTAGGCCCTATATGGCGCTTTTCCACTCGCTCAGTGCCGGCAATGCTATTTTCATTACCCCGTGGCGGCACCTCAAGGAAAAGGGAGGACCCATTGTTGATATGGGGGTTCATATGGCGGACCAGATCCGTTACCAACTCGGAGACATCGCGGAGGTCTACGGCGATGTGTGGCTAGTTGAGCCCGTGAGGCGTAAACCCGACAGCATCGGCGACACCTACACCTTCTACCAGAATCGGCATCGCGCGATGGACGTTGAGGTTCCGGCCACGGCGGAAGACACCTCAATGGCGATATTCAAGATGGAAAGCGGTGTGACTATGAACTGGTTAATCAGCCGGGGCGGCACCGGCAGCTATGGTGGTCAACTCATCTTGGGAGACCAAGGGTGCATCAACGGCTTTGGGGCGCGTGGCAGCAGGGTCAGTATGAAACAGAGGGACGAAGAAGAGATAGGTCAAGAGGACATCCTCGCATCCGTAGACGGATTTTCTCTGGAGCCACTGGCAGAACATCTTTTTCCCAGCCGAATCACCGACAAGGACAGTAAGGTAGATTGGAAGATTATCGCCCTTGAGTATTACGAGCTAGCTGAAGCTATCCTGAATGGACGGGAGATAGAGGTAGATGGGCTCGAAGGCTTGAAGGATGTGGCGGCTATCTACGCCATATTTGAGTCAGCTAGAGCTGGGCGGGCAGTAAAAATGAGTGAGGTAGAAACCTGCCAAGTTTACGACTATCAGTCGGAAATTGACGAAGTGCTAGGACTTCTGTAAGGAGAAAATATGGAGTATCGACACATAGGAAAGACCGGCGTTAAGGTGTCCAGCATCTGTCTGGGAACAGCGTTCCGCGCTCAGGCTGACGAAAAAACCTGCATACACGTAATCGATCGAGCGATTGATCTCGGGTGCAATTTTATCGACACCGCCCTTTACGGTGCGGGCAGATCAGAAACCATTGTGGGCAAGGCGATAAAGGATAAACGCGACGATATTGTGCTGTGTACCAAAGTCTTTGGAGCACTTGGGGACACCCCGAACCACACCGGCTTATCGCGCGTAAATCTGATGCGGGCGGTTGACGCCAGTCTCAAGCGACTCCAGACCGACCATATTGACCTTTACCTGCTCCACAACTTTGACCCGACAACCCCACTTGAAGAAACCCTACGTGCGCTAGACGACATGGTCCGCAGCGGAATGGTGCGGTATATCGGATGCAGTAATTTTCGAGCATGGAAAGTCATGGAAGCCCTCGGAATCAGCACACTTCGTAACTTCGAGCCGTTTGTCTGCATCCAAAACCAGTACAACCTGCTGAACCGCTGGGAAATCGAGCCGGATTTCATGCCACTGTGCCATGAACAAGGCATAGGAATTATGACCTACAGTCCACTCGCCATCGGACTATTGAGTGGGCAATTCCGTCGCGGGCAGGAACCGCCGGCGAACACCCCTTGGGGGCAGGGTCCTGAATGGGGCTTGAGTCCACACAAATACAACTTTGAAGAAGCAATGACAGAAAGAGTCGATAGGATTGTACAGACGCTAATTGACATCGGCTCAGCGCACGATCGAACGCCCGCGCAGGTAGCGGTGGCGTGGATTTTAGATCATCCAGAAATAACTGCCCCAATTCACGGCGCAGATCTACCCGAACATGTAGATGAGGTTTTCGGATCGGCAGACTGGCGATTACCGCCAGAAGCGCGGGAGGCCTTAGATGAGGTATCGAAGGTCGAGGAGTTACGGAAATACGCCTAAGACTAGAGATATGGATCCGTTTTGAAATTATATGTGAACAACATACTGTAGAAGCTTCGTATGAAAAATTCAGATTTCGGTTAATCAGGCTTGAACGAAATATTACCGGAGGACAAATCTATGTCAACCTATCGTGCCGCAGTAATCGGCTTGGGCAGAATGGGCAGCACCTTTGACGATGAAATTACACAAGGTGGTTCACTTTTCCTGCCCTATTGCCACGGACCAAGTTACCACGCAGCACCCAATGTCGAATTGGTCGCCGGGGCAGACCTCCACGAGGAGCAGGCAGCTATTTTTGGAGAGCGTTGGGGCATTAGTTCTGACCATATGTATAGCGATTATCGGGAGATGCTAGCACAAGAACAGCTAGACCTCGTCAGTGTATGCACGACGGCCCGTGTCCGGGCAGCCATCGTACAAGATATCGCTCGTGCGGGAGTCAAAGCTATCTGGGCAGAAAAGCCGATTGCACTGACCCTAGAGGAAGCAGATACGATGGTGAACGTCTGCAGGGAGAACGGCGTTGCCTTGGCTGTCAACTGTGCCCGCCGCTGGAATCCCTTCTTCAGCGAGGCCCGAAGACTCATCGACGCCGGTGAGCTGGGTGAGCTTTTACAAGTTACTGTTTATGCCCAATGCGGCTTGTCCCATAACGGCAGTCATGCCATCGATATTTTGCGCTACATGGCTGGCGGAAATGTGGAATGGCTTTTTGGAGAGATGGAATCGGACGAAGCTGCCGCCGGTGAAAGCGATCTGATGGGCAACGGATACCTCGCTTTTGATAACGGAGTGCGTGCCTATCTTCGGAGTATGCCGTGTGGTGCCGCGTCTTGGGAGGTTGATGTAATCGGCACAGAGGGACGTATCCGCTCCCTAAACAACGCAGAAGAGTTTGAACTTATCCACAGCGTACCCGGCGGTCGTCGGGGGCGCGACAGACCGGCAAAGGTTCCATTCCCTTGGCCTGTGCGGATGCAGGGCATGGGACTGACAATCGTTGCGGACCTGATTAACGCTGCTGAAACAGGGCAGCCCCCAAAATGTTCAGGAGACGATGGACGGGCGGCGTTGGAAGTCGCTGTGGGCTTGCGGGAGTCCCACCGGCGCGGCGGTGCGAAGGTCGATCTTCCGTTGACAGACCGCAGCTTGGGTATTCGGTCTATCGAGATTGTCAACGATGACATGCCGGCGCGAATTCGACGGTTACAACAGGAACGTTCCTAAACGTGAGAGACATGGCAATGGCTCCACGATTGGCGTTGATTCATGCCGTATTATCTGCTATCTGTGATGAGTTCAACCCTGATAACAATGTAGGTTTCAGCCACTGTACACCAGCGACCACTGACTGCACCGAAACCTGTAAAATGCGGATCGTGGCAAGCTCGTGCGTTTGCCACTCGTAGAAAGAGAACTATTGATGAAAATTACGCAAGTTGATCTTTACGAGGTAGAAATTCCCCCAATCCCACCGATTGCTAAATACGTTCCAAAGATCTACGATATCACCCTCTGCCGCGTTCAGACAGACGAAGGCATAGAAGGTTGGGGCGAGTACCTAGGCACACGATCTACACACGAGGGGACGGCGCAGTCTTACATCGGTCAGGAGGTGTTAGCGTTAGACCCATTCGCCCAACCCGATGCGTTCACCTGTGCATTACTGGATATCACCGGGCAAGCCCACGGTATTCCTGTACACCGCTTTTTCGGTCAAAAGGTACGCGATGAGGTGCCGGTCTCCTACTGGTCTACCACAATGGAACCGCACGAAACAGCTGCGGAGGCAGAGGTGGGAGCGCGCTTGGGATTTACGAACCACAAACTGAAGGCGCGTTCTTCGGACGTCGTGGAAACGGTCCGTCTCATAAAGGAAGTGGCGGGACCCGATTACACGGTTGGCTTGGATCCCAATATGGGATTCAAATACGTACATATCGCCACGCGTCTGGCGGAACAGCTTGAACCTTTTGGAACAGTTGCGAACTTTGAGGACCCGGTCCTGACAAATAACTTGGATTGGTATCGCTTGTTGCGCGAGAAAACCCACATCCCCCAAGCACTGCACTTGGGACCGCCGGACAGAGTGCTGGCAGCGCTCAAGGCAGAGTGCGTCGACTACCTAAACTTGGGAGGACCTGTCCAACAGGTACGCACATCTGCTGCATTGGCTGAAGCCGCAGATGTGCCTTGTTGGGTACAGATCGGAGGGCTCTGCTTGAGCATAATGGCTGCCTATTCTGTCCATGTGCAATGCACCCTACCCAGCGCGACCCTGCCTTGTGACGAGCTGCCCCACATCCGCATCGCCGACGTTGCGAAGGAAGGGTTAACAATCAAAGCGGGGCATTTTCTGGTGCCGGAGGGGCCAGGACTTGGTATTACAGTGGACATGGACATAATTGAAAAGTATCGCGTAGCGTGAAACCTGAAATGTCGGAAAAGGAACCCCAAGACGCCAGGACGCAAAAATAAAAAAATCAGGACTTACGCACTCTGGAGGCTGGAAACTGAAAGCGGATAGCTTCGCGCTCGGTCTGAATTGCCAAATCCGGATCCACCGTCGGAGGTGGGGGAACCGACAGGAGCAATCCCGTGTGCCAACCCTTCGGGTGACTGATACCTTTTGAGTTTCTTTGCCTAAATCCTAAAAATATGGTGAATTTCATAATTATTTGAACACTGTAAGAAGGGGTTTCAACCCCGATTATACGGATACCTCTGATTTTGCAGGCAGGCGTAGAAGGTTTCCCTCCCACAAGGCGGCTCTCCTGCAATGCCTACTGGAGAAGTCTCTACTTATTTTTAGAATTCACTACAGTTCTCCGTTTTGGCTCATACCCCGCTATTTTCTATCCGCACCCGGTGGGCGGGGCATCCCCGGTCACTTCCCGATTCGATCGTCCCGATAATCGGGATCGTGAAACGGAAGGCTCTTCTCGGACCTGCCCCACCCGGTAGGCGGGCATCTTGCCCCGCTATTTGTAGTAGCACTTTCACTACGCATGCTTATGCCATTTGTCGAGGGCGTCTTTTACCGTGTAATCCGTCAATCCGTGTTTATCTGTGATTCAGATTGCTTTGAATCCTGCCTGTCCCGATTTATCGGGGATCTATCGGGGCAATAATATCGGAAAATTAAATGACCCGAAAGGCCTCCGCCATTCTCGTTGATCGGTGCACTGTTTTCTGCAATTTTGCATAGCCCAAAATTGACAACGTGGTGGATTTCAGTCGCTATATATTATCAACGACCAATAACTCGCAGAAGTCCGTAAGATGCTCAGTCTAAAACTGTGGTAGTCCCATCTATCTGCCACTCGTAAAAGGAGAAATATTGACATGAAAATCACGCAAGTGGATCTTTACGAGGTAGAAATTCCCCCAATCCCACCGATTGCTAAATACATGCCCAAGATCTACGACATCACCCTCTGTCGCGTTCAGACAGACGAAGGCATTGAAGGCTGGGGAGAATACCAAGGCACACCATCCGCACACGAGGGGACGGCACAGTCCTACATCGGGCAGGACGTTTTTGGGTTAGACCCATTCGCTCAACCCGATGCGTTCACCTGTGCTTTATTGGACATCACCGGGCAAGCCCACGGCATTCCAGTCCACCGCTTTTTCGGTCAAAAGGTGCGCGATGAGGTGCCGGTCTCCTACTGGTCCTGTCCCATGGAGCCGCATGAGACAGCTGCACAGGCAGAGGTGGGTGCGCGTTTGGGATTTACGAACCACAAACTCAAGGCGCGCTCTTGGAACATCGTGGAAACGGTCCGTCTCATAAAGGAAGCAGTGGGCCCCGATTACACCGTCGGTGTGGATCCAAATACAGAGTTCAAATACCTCCATATCGCCACGCGTCTGGCAGAACAGCTTGAACCTTTCGGAACGGTTGCCAATTTTGAAGACCCGGTCCTCAAAACTAACTTGGATTGGTATCGCTTGTTACGTGAGAAAACCCACATCCCCCAAGCCTTGCACCTTGGACCACCGGGCGGCGTTCTAGCAGCACTCAAAGCAGAGTGCATCGACTACGTGAATTTGGGTGGTTCTGCCCAAAGTCTGCGAAAGTCCGCTGGATTGGCTGAAGCCGCTGATGTGCCTTGCTGGGTACAAATGGGAGGTCTCTGCTTGAGCATAATGGCTGCCTATTCTGTCCATGTGCAATGCACCCTGCCCAACGCGACCCTGCCTTGTGACGAGTTGCCCCACATGCGCATCGCCGAGGTTGCGAAAGAAGGATTAATAATCAAAGCGGGACATTTTCTGGTGCCGGAGGGTCCAGGGCTTGGTATCGCAGTGGATATGGATGTAGTTGAAAAGTATCGGGTAGCGTAATTCGATATGCTGTGGTTTTTAATGGAACATAACACAAGTTGCTAGTCGTTGAAGATTCATTGGTCGGTTGTTAGGATTGATCTTTGCAAGTTTTCTCGGAGGACTACATCGTAGGTGCCTGCATCCCGATTTATCGGAGAACAAGGTCCGTCCTGTCCCTACAATGTAATTGGCCGATTCATCGGGCCCGTGTTCATAGTTGCACCATGCCTTCCCCTGTAGGAGGGGCTTCCTAGCCCCGATATGGGCCTGTGGAATTTGAGGCAATTCTTCCAAATCGTCTCAGGTTTCTTGAATCCCGATCCTATCAGAGGTGCATCAGATGGGAAATGTCAACTTAGGTCAATATAGCCTTTTTTTCTAAGAAAGATTACACCCGAATGCCGCTAATTGAATTGGAAATCTCCAATCGAGTCGCCACGCTGACCCTCTGTCGTCCTGAAGCACTTAACGCCATCAATCAAGCCTTATTGCGCGATTTTGGAGAGGCACTGCGTCAGGTGCAGGAGGCTTCAGGCGTGACGGTGCTCGTCACGCAGGGTAGCGGGCGAGCGTTTTCTGCAGGCAGTGACTTAAAGGAGTTGGCGGAGTGCTCGCCTCAGCAAGCGGCTGCCTTTGAGTACGAACACGGGCAGGTTTTCGCCCAGCTAGAGGAGCTTCCTCAGATTACCGTTGCAGCATGGCGAGGATACGTTCTGGGAGGCGGACTCTTTTTAGGCGTCTATCACGATTTCCGCGTGGCTGCACAAGGTGCCATTATCGGTCTGCCAGAGGTAGCGCACGGCTGGACACCGCCTTGGGGTGTTTCGCGATTGGTAGAGTTGGTTGGATTTCAAGTAGCCCGGAAACTGATGCTGGGCGGTGAGCAATTTGATGGGACATCGGCGCAGCAACTCGGCTTAGTTGATGAAATATGGTCTGACGATGAATTTGAGGTCCAATTTCATGATTGGGTTGAGGAACTCGCCTCACGCCCGAAGGCTGCACTATCCGAGACCAAAGCGTTACTGCGTGAGATGCGAGGGCTAGACCACGAACACTGGGAACGACGAACGGTCGAGGCGTTTGAAAGATGTTACGTAACACCGGAAGCACAGCAGTCAGTACATCGGTTTATGCAGCGGGGACGTAAAGACTAATTTTGTAGAAATGAGGTGAAAATAGAGTGGACATCGCTGGCAATCTTACAATATCGTCTATCTTTAGCCAATTCGCCGCACATCATCCCGACAAGACATATCTGATTTTCGAGGACTTGGAAGGGCATTGCCAACAGTGGAGCTTTGCACAGTTTGAGGCGCGTGTGAATCAGACCGCTGCGTGGCTGCTGGAGATAGGAATCAAGCGGGGGGAATCGTTCACCTTTCATGCTCCCAACTCGCCCGTTTTTGTAGCACTTGCCATCGCTGCAAGCCGTATTGGGGCGGTCATGGTGCCGGCTGATCACCGCGCTACGGTTGAGGAGCTCATCTACATCCTCGACCACTCGGAATCCCGACTCGTTGTTACAGAATTTGACCAACTGACAGTTTCACAGGAAGCAGCGTCGGCGACCTCGTGCGTGCAGGAAGTTGTGCTGTCTCGCTGTGAGCACCCGAGCGGACACCCGATATTTGAGCGTGAGGTTGCGCGTCAGGATACTTCCCCGCCGGATGTTGAGACTTCCCCCGACGATGTGGTACACATGATATATACCTCTGGCACGACCAGCAAACCCAAAGGCGTACTGATGACCAACAGAGCATTGATTTATGGCGCTGAAGTCTTCGTGCGTGCCAGCGGGCTCCGAAACGAGGACCGGCACCTCATCACACTGCCTGTTTTTCATGCCGCTGCACACTGCCACGCTTTTTGGCCCTCTCTGGTTTGTGGTGCCAGCATTGTTATGTCTCCGCGATTTAGCCCGTCCCGATTCTTTGGATTGGCGGTCCGGCATCAATGCACAATGGCGGCGTTGTTCTCCGCTCCGCTGCGTATGTTGCTCGCCCAACCTCCCAACGAAAGCTGGCGATCCAACCGTCTGAGAAATGTTACCTTCGCCATCGCCCTAACTGATGAGCAGTTTGCCGAGTGGGATACGCGTTTCGGTGCGCCGCTCCAGCACCTCTGGGGGATGACCGAAACGGTTGGACTACCGCTGATGAGTCCGCTCTACGGACCGCGAAACCTACCCTCAATGGGAAAACCTGTCCTGGGCTACGATGTGCGAATCCTCGACGACGAGGGCAACCAAACGCCCCCGGGAGAGATTGGACAGATCGCAATTGGAGCAGATCCCGGCCGCACGGTGATGAAAGGGTATTTCAAAAATCCGAAGGCGACTACTGAAACCATGCGGGATGGCTGGCTGTACACCGGCGACAACGCCTATTACGATGAGCAGGGATATTTCTATTTTGTGGATCGGGGCAAGGATATAATCAAGCGTGGTGGGGAGAATGTCGCTCCCAGCGAAATCGAGGCAGCGATTAAGCAAATCAGTGGTGTTGCTGATGTCGCAGTCGTCGGTATGCCTGACGAGATGTTCGACGAGGTCCCCCAAGCGTTCGTGATTCCTCAGCCGGGTGCCACCCTGACCGAAGAGGGGATCATAGAGGGTTGTAGTCAGTCGCTCACACGGTTCAAAGTGCCCGTGGCAGTAACGTTTTGCGACGAATTTCCCCGAACCTCTGTAGGGAAGATCCAGAAACATCTGCTCCGAGATCAGGCGTTGGAGTCAACCGAGTAGCTCTTTTGATACACGACGAAAGTCTTAATATAACGCAAGTTGCCACCTATAGGAAACGTTACAAACCGGAAGAATGTAAGCCAAATTGAATCAATCCCCGCTCGCAGTGGATAGACAAATCCACTGCACATGTGCGAGTACGGCTTGGATATGCCTATCCAAGTTGCTTTGAACTCTCGGCGGAGTCGGAGTCGAGCGGGTTTGACAAGTAAGGATAGGTAGGACTCTCACGAGTCTTTCCCCCCTTCCAAACCGTGCGTGCGACTTTCACCGCACACGGCTTTCACCGTCAGTTACTGACTATCTGATAAAGGATAATAACACCTTATGGAATTACGAGTTTTAGGCTGTCTGACTCTATTATTTATCCCAAAAGATAATCTCAGCCCTACTTACTCATGGAATATCAGAACGTTGGGGACGAGTCGCCATGTGTAAACATGATTCGCGCTCATTTTCCCTTAATCTGTTGTATCTCATTTTCAGTATGCTGACTTGGACAGGCTGACTGCCCTCCTCTCCCTTATCTCCCCGATGTATCGGGGCGACTTAGGGACTATTCTAATCTCACAATGTATACATCATCAATAACTTAGGCTCCGACTTTACCCCGATGTCTACGACTTACATAAGGCAAATGCTAGAGTTACCTTACTAAACACACGCTTTTTAGCCACAGGCTGTTAATATAGAGTGCATGGGTGGACACGCTCACGCAGATTCACCTGTTTCCCAATAACGAGGCTTACATCAGTTCAATTTTCATTTAGCCATATCATTGTAACCGGACCCAACGGCTTAGCGTGTCTGCATTCACGCCGAGTTGTTCGCCTTTTCCCTTTGCTTCCCACATTGCTGTTTCCACCAACGCAGTTAAGGTAAGGTTTACAGTGGTAAGTTCACTGAGTCGGTATCTAACCGACATTATACATGGTTACTTAGAATCGCACCTAGCAACTTGGGTTAATATATGGTTTCGGGGAAAAATCGAATGAAGTGTTTACACTGCCAATCGGAATTGAAACGCGGTACAGCCACATTTACCGATAGCCGTAACGGTTATGTTTTTATGCTACAGGATAGCCCTGCTTGGGTTTATACACAGTGTGGCGAGCCTCTGTTTGATGCCGATGCTGCGTCCGGCATTCAAGATGTTCTCCGGGCAGTAGATGAGCGTGTCGAAAAATTGCGTAACGTTGCATAAGGAATACAAAGATTTATAGCAGGAATTACGGGTTATTCAGCCTAGGACGGGAAGTCGCGATTCGGAGGGTACGCCCCCTACTCTTTTTGTGTTGGTGATGAATTAGGTATTATGTCCTACGACTGACGTGTTGCTCAACCTGCGTTGGGAAATATTTCATCAGGCTTTCCGTGATATTTGGCGCAGCTGTTCCGAGACTACACGCACTGGTCGCCTGCATGGTCTTGCCAATATCACTGACCTCACCCCTCCACTTCGTCAGATCGTTCGGTCCTGCCTCGCCAGCCAGCCTCTCGGTGAGACGCTGCGTGCCAATACGGCAGGGAAAGCACTTGCCGCATGACTCTTCAGCGAAAAATTCCATCGCGTGACGCGCCATTTCGATTATATCCCGACTGTCGTCAAACACGATAATTCCAGCGGCGCCGAGCATAGCCCCAACCTTACCGACACTTGGCTCATCAAGGGTTACATTCAGATCCTCTCCAGCAAGAAAACCGCCGGAGAGACCCGCCATCGTGACCGCTTGGATCGAACGGCCTTCCCGTGCACCACCCGCCCAGTCGTAGAGCAGCATCTGCAACGGCAATCCAAACGGCACCTCGTAGTTGCCCGGTTTCTGAATGTCCCCGGAAAGGCTGATGACCTTCGTCCCAGCGTGATCGTTCATTCCAAGATTGCGATACCAATCCGCCCCCCGGCGCATAATCTGCGGCGCAGCCGCGAGGGTTTCGACGTTGTTGACAACCGTTGGAAGATTATCGTAGCCATGGGTCACCGGGTAAGGGGGACGGTTACGCGGAAAGGGGTGCTTCCCTTCGAGGCTATTCAGCAGCGAACCCTCCTCACCACAGATGTAAGCACCAGCGCCGCGTCGCAGGTAGAGATGAAAGCTGAAGTCTGCGTCCAGAATCTGATTGCCAAGGAATCCTGCTTCTTCCGCTTCAGTGATCGCCTGCGCTAGTGTGTTAAGGGTTTCAGGATACTCATATCGGAGGTAGATGAAGCCACGTGTCGCACCGGTTGCATAGGCCGCGAGAACCATCGCCTCTATCACCGCATGTGGGTCGTGGTCGAGGATTGCGCGGTCTTTGAAACAACCGGGCTCCCCCTCGTCCGCGTTGCAGACAATAGTTTTTGGATTGCCGGGCGCTTCGGCGACTCCCTGCCACTTGAGGCCCGTAGGAAAGCCTGCCCCTCCCCGTCCCGCCAGCTTGCTCTCTGTGATAACCTCGATCACTTCCGCTGGACGCATCTCTCGCACCGCGCGGGTAAGTCCCTCGTATCCGCCGGTGCGGCGATAGCCGTCAATCCGAGCTCGATCCGGTTCACGAATTGAACTAAAGACACACTCATCAATTCCACCCGGATTCGGCGGCGGCATGGGAGAGGGTTTGGCTTCGAGCGCGTCCGTATCCACACCGATGAGCACTTGATGCCCTTTGAGAACGGGCACAAAATTATCGCAGCGACCAGCACAGGGCATTGGCGTTGCGCCCTCCGCTTTGAGCCCAGCGAGGAGCTCATTCCCACCAACCAAGCAGCAAACAGGTCCTGTACAGACGCGTGGTGCACTTTGCCCCGGCGGTGTACGAGAGAAATGATGATAGAACGTAACCGTTCCGAAAAGGTCTGCGAGCGAAGTCCTGAGCCCCACCGCTATATCACGGAGCGCCTCCTCAGAAATGAAACCGTCCCGGTCATGGAAGGCATGGAGCAGTGGGAGGAGCGGTGCTGGCTCGTTACGCCAGCACTCAATCAGCTCTCGGTTCGTTGGAGTTGGCATCATATCCTCCGATATCTCCGTTAGTAACCTGCTAGCAGTGTACGCAGGTAGCTAGCAGCTTTCCGTACCTGATCAATACGGTCTTCATGCTCACCTTCGTAGACAATGGAGATACAACCGTTGTAGTTAACCTTTTTCAAGATGTCCGCGATTCGCTCATAATCCAACCACTCCTCTTTGCCGCTTTCGATTTTATAGAATTTAGTGCGGACATACAGGGCATACGGCACAGTCTGCTCCATAAACTCGTAAAAGTCAATATCCGGATCCGTTTCCCCACGTGGCCCAGATCCAGGCGAGCCAACCCATTGACCTGTATCCATAATAAAAGAGAAGTTCTCCCGATCTGTCTCGCGCCGGATGCGCAGCATATCGTCGCCTGTAGACGGGTGATTCTGCAACCCGACGGCGATACCTTTTGTGGCTGCATAATCAGCGATCTCCTGATAACCGCTAGTCATCGCGGGCCACGGATCATCACCATCGCCATTCTTTTCTGGTATCACACCGCAGAATGCGCGGATAATCGGCGAACCGAGGAATGCAGCGAGGTCAATTGCATCTTTGCAGTCTTGAGCGTGTGCCGCCCGTTCCGCTGCGTTCCCAACAAACAAACCGCTCACACCAATATATCCGATAGGCAAACCGTATTTGAGGCACTGCAGCTTGATACTACCGAGATAATCCGGATCCGACGAAGTGAAAGCCCGATAATGAAAATCAACGACGTCCAATCTTAAATCGCGGGCTACTTCGAGAAAGGTCTCAACATCCGTATTTTGCAAGCTCAGAAAGTTACAACCAATTTTGATCATGTCACTTATTTTCCTTCCATTTTAATGGCTCTCTATTGCAGCCAATTAAATCACAGGTTGAAGTCCAACGATATTGCCAAAGCTCCGAATCGAAAAACTATGCTACTATACCTCCAATAGGAAGTCAATCTCAATCCTGCCACGAATAACTGAACAGTTTCACATTTTGAAGTGTGAAGCGAAGTTTTACGCGCTGACCGACCAAATCGGCGAGCGGCTTTGAGAAAGACACACTAGCTTCAATATGGTCTCCTCGAATCGGTTGGGATCGCTCGTAACCCTTTAGCGGGCGTCCCCGCTCGGTTAAGACACTCACTACCACCTCACCATTCGTTGCGTCAAGGTTGACTAGCAAACGATTACCGTCCACAGTCAGTGCTCTCGTAGTTACACGCCCGATGCGGTTCCCCGCTGCTAGAGAGATGTAACGGTCAGGTCGAAAACGTACGCAGCCAATCGCTTGGAGCGGATGCCGTTTTCCCGCTTCAATCAGCCTCCGCTGCTCATATAGCCACTGCTGATCTACAGAAGGATGCGGAAGATTACCAGCGGAGTAGTACTGATACATCCAATCCCCCACACGTATCGGCACACTGTCGAAGTGTATCATCGCACAATCCTGCTCGCCAGCTTCACCCCTTCCAATCCACGGCTGACGGTCACCAAGCCGATCCCAATGCACCAGATCCCGGCTGTACACCAGTTGTGTCTCCATGATACCGTGCTGATTCCACATGCTATGCTTGTACATATCCATGCTGACATCGAAGATATAAAGTGCGCCAAGAAAGACGTTGCCTACTGTCCACGGCTGCATAGTGTAAAATTCACAATGCTGATCTACCGGATCATTGTAGTGGATAATCCCATCATCGTAGGCGTTATCCAAGCGTTCACGAGCCATTTCATCGTCAAGCAGATCCGGTGCGAGAACTAGGACCCCACGGGGCCAATCCAACATGAGTCGAGCGCGATTGGGCAGGGAATTGGCGAATGTCATCCCTACAGATCGCCGGCGGAACCGACCAACAGTCGCATGCATTCGTGGAAAAGCGATATAGCGGCCGGGCACATCGTCGCGCATCATAGGAAAGGCTTCATCCGCAACTAGGAAGGTGCCGGTGTCACCCACACCGTCGCTGATACCGGGTTCATCGTCCGCGTTTTCTGCCGTATGCCAATTGAATCCGTCCGGGCTGAAAATTGGCAGATATCGTTGACTCCAGTCACCAGCAGGGATCCACGAAACAGTCCGATATAGTGTGTCTTCACCTTCAGAAAGGGTGGATTCAGGACACTGAAAAACTGCGCCAGGACCGATCCGGCCCGGTGTCTGAACTTTGTTGTTCTCGGTGCTACCATCAATTTCCGCTAGGTGGAGAATCGGCTTCTCCCAGTGAAGACCATCCTCACTTGTTGCGTAAAGATCGTTAAGCTCGTCCTTCGAGTTCCAATACCACATCTTGATCTGCCCTTCCAGATCTCGGATAACCATAGGACAGGCGCATCCAGACTTATCTTCCCACGGCCGATCCGGTTGGAGCACAGTGCCGATCTTTTCCGGTGGATGGAATGTTCGTTTGAGATTTTGTGTGGATTCAATCTCGAAATCGTCGATAAACAGACGCTTGTTCTCCATGTCGTTTCCCTTCTGCATTCGTTTGCATCATATTATAGCATGTTTGGATTTTAATGGCATCTACTTCTAAAAAATGTCTGGCATTGACACCCTAAATCGTGTATCCTCTTAATAAGAATTGTCTAACACGACCTGCAAACTCAAAAGCTGGAGGGAGAAATGTCAGTTCAAAACGATTTGACCGGCTACGCGGTCTTGACCCCCGAACAACGGGATTTCATCGATGCCAACGGATACCTTGTAATCGAAAATGTACTAGAACCAGATGTAGTTGCCGAAATCGACGCAGCAATTGATGAGCTTCATGAACGCGAAGCAGACGCTGGCCGTCTAGAGGCTGATGGCAGGCTGAATATCCGTAACTGCATCACCGAGCACGATGCCTTTTTCCAACTGCTCGATTGGCACAAAACAGCACCACTTGCTTGGGGCATCCTGAATTGGAATATCCAGATGATTACGTCACACCTGCTTGTACTGCCATCGAAAGACCAACCACCGCCGAAGGTCAAAGAGCGGATCGGATTGCACCGCGATGGCGGCACATCACCTAGTGAGATGCAAGAGCCCCATCCCAGGATCTTGCTCAAGATCGCCTACGCCATCAGTGATCAATCGGATCCGGCTTCAGGCGCCACGGTGCTGCTGCCCGGTAGCAACCGGCTCACCGGTACACCCGCCATCGATACGGAAACCGGGGGCGCGAGAGGAGCGATTTCCATGAATGTGAAGGCGGGAGATGCGTTCATCTTTGAGCAACGGACGTGGCACGGCCCGGGGCATAACTGGTCTGGTAAACCGCGAAAGACAATCTTCATGGGATATGCTTATCGGTGGGTCAAACCGATGGACTATGTCGCGATGCCAGATGAACTAATCGCCAAGTGCACAACCCCACTACAGAAACAGCTGCTCGGCGTGGTCAGTGATCCGTTGAGCTATTATCTTCCCAAGGATGAAGATGTGCCGTTGAGGGCGATGCTGAGTTAAATAGGATTCTCAGTTTATATGCCGGTGGGATCTATTGATTTCTATTCAGTAGGGTGCCCAGAAAAGTGTAACGCAGGAAAAATTGGTGGATTAATAGCATCACCCCCGTTACCCCAAAACATACTAGACCGTACTTGACAACCGCCGGCAGGTTCCACGTTCGCACTATCTCTTGCGCTACAAGGATTAAGGGGAGGTGTGCGAGGTACATCCAGTAGGCGACATCCGAGATGTATCGCCATACCCTGCTCTCTCTTGCTATCAGCTCACGGGAAATACCCATAAGCGAGAAAACCATCATCCACGCGTAAGCCGCCTTTAAGACTAGCAAAACGGGCTGACGGTATTGCCCCAACCAGTTCGGGGTAAGTCCTAACGTCAGCGTTACCGGAAAAATAACCAACAGCGCCACAGGCAGCGCGACTATCCATTGTCTTCCAAGCCTTCCGGCACTATCATCGCAATCATAGTAGAATGCACCCCAAAAAAAGAAGATACTGTAATAAATGGGTATATACGGCATGGGTATAATGGAGATGAAGGTATCTGGGCCAAAGTTCGGTATCGCACCTCTCGCCGCCATAAACCATTGCGGTATCATGGTTAGGGGAATCAGCCAAAGATAGCGGAGCGGAGAAAGTATGATTTTTTGGGGTGGGCCTGTCCACAACCTCCGTTCGGCGATTGTGACATATAAGGCAAAAACGAGAACCAACCAGCAGAGAAGCCACAATAACCAGAGGTGATAGAATACGTGCCCTGTTGTAAGTAGCCGCCATAGAGGGGTCTGTTGCTTTAAGTTCGGAATCTTTCCCGCTGGCTCATATTGAGCGAGAATTGTAGCGATGCGAGTTCTGCCGTAAAAGGCTTTCACTGGATCTAGCTTCACTTGTAACTCTCCAACTCTCGCGTATATATCCTTCCAATCTGCTTGCGCATAGTTTAATGGAGTTTCACCGTTATCATCCCTCGCATCTACATCGGCACCGTTTTGAAGGAGGATTCTAGCAATCTCAGACTTTCCCATAAAAGCAGCTTGGTGTAAGGGCGTTGTGCCATCCTTATTTTTTCCCTCTACGTCTGCTCCTGCTTTGATGAGCTGTTCGGTAATGTCGACTTTCCCTGCAAAGACAACCCACGATAAAGGGGTGAGTCCGGCTTGCGGATCTTGGGCGTTAAGATCTACTTTGTTCGCCAAGTGCACCTTAAGAGCTTCGAGGTCCCCGGTCTTTGCTGCACTCCAAATATTCGCCCCTGAATCCTCTACAGGAGAAGGAGTAGCGGCACGGGCGCGTTGCAGTGTGCCTTCAATTAGTTCTTCGTTGGTCCAGTATGTAATAGGAGCGATAGTGATAAGCCCGACTACCAATGGCAGGAAGACACGCCGAAATCGATGCATTAACAACGCCTTCACTCCCCGTGTACGCCACAGCATTGCTGTAAAGAAGCCGCTCATCGCGAAGAAAAGTGGCATTTGAAAACCGTGTATCACAAGAAAAACAACGCCAATTCCCTCATTTCTTTGCATATCTCGAACTGGCCAAGGTACGTCAAAAAACGATAGAGAGCCATGAAAAGCGATAATTAATAGCAGGGCTATGGCTCGTAGAACCTCTAGGTCGTGTCGATGCGTGAAAGCGGTACGGGTCTCCATATAGCTAATTCCTTTTATGCCCGTTTCTGAATGAAATACACGGTGGCGAATAGTCCGAGGGCGATCACGAAAGTGTAGATATTATAGATGTATGCTAAGAAAGCAGCAGTTGCGAGGATGATCCACTCTATCCATGTCGTTTTTCGGAGGAAGTAGCCCATCGTAACGATCGAAAAGATGAATGTGCCCACCACAGCCGTTACAACAGATAGGATATTCTGTAAGTGTGTGCCGTCAAACAGGATATGGGTGTAAGCGAACAGCAACGGCATGATATACAGGAACTTGGCAAATTTGAAACATGCCCAGCCTGTTTTCCACGGATCCGCACGGGCGACCGCAGCCCCGGCGTACGCACCAAGCGCGACAGGCGGCGTGATATTGGAATCTTGACTCAGCCAGAAAACAATCAGGTGCGCCGCGACTAACGAAACCCCCATCTGATCGCTCGTGAGGATGGGAACAGCGAGCTCGGAGGTGATCAGATAGGCCGCGGTAACGGGGATACCCATACCCAAGATAAGGGACGCACCGGCGAGTAGTAAAATCGCGATTGCGCGACTGTCCCCAGCGACGGAGAGGACAAGGTCAGGAAAGATTCTCCCAAGTCCGGTGAGATCGATTACAGCAATGATGATGCCGATGCTGCCCACCGCTCCGCCGATGGCGAGAGAGTTTTTGGCACCGCTAGCCATCGCTTCCCAGAGGCGTTTGGGAGTGAGGCGTGTCTCCGGTCGAAGATAACTAACGGCGATTGTGGTCAGGATCGCGAAGAACGCCGCTTGTGAGGCAGTGCGACCCGCTATTAGCGTGGCAACCAGCACAATTAATGGAATCGAGCAGTACCATTGGCTTTTGAGAAGGGTCGGTAGGTGGGGCAGTTCTACTTTCGGCAGTCCTTTGACGCCCTCTTTTTTTGCTTCAAGGTGCACCATCACCCACACCGAAAAGAAATATAGCAGCGCCGGGATAACCGATAGGAGCGCGATATGGCTATACGGCATCTCGGTGCGCTCAGCCATGATAAACGCACCGGCACCCATCACCGGAGGTAGGAATTGTCCCCCGACCGATGCGGTCGCTTCAACGGCACCGGCGATATGGGATCGAAAGCCGGTACGCTTCATCAACGGGATGGTAAATGCGCCTGTTGCGACCGTGTTTGCAATGGCACTCCCGGCAACCGAGCCGAAGAATCCGGAAGCGACGACCGCCACTTTCGCGGGACCGCCCACCAACCGTCCCGCCACCGCCATCGGAAGGTCAATGAAAAACTGTCCTACCCCTGACTTTTCCAAGAATGCGCCGAAGAAGATAAACAGAACGACATACGTCGCCATGACGTTTGCCATAATACCAAAGATGCCAGCTTGGCTGAAGAAACTGTATTCAAAGATCCGGCGTAACGGGAATCCTTTGTGAGCAATCACGGACGGCATTGATTGACCAAACAGGGCGTACAAAATGCCAACCCCAGCGATTATGGTCAGTGCCCAGCCGACTGTTCTTCGACTATACTCAAGGCTCAAGATCATCGCCACCGCCCCAACCCATACATCGAGTTGGCTATATGCACCCGCCCGATCGGCAAGTGTTTTGTACTCGACAATCCAATATCCAATCACGAAGATGGTCAAGCCAACCAGTATCAGATCCACGACCGATGGGCGCGATTTGGGCGAGCTCCACCTGAACTGATAGAACATGCCAGTCAAGACAAATGTGAGGAGCAGGTATAGCCCGACATGATACTGTTCACCTGATGTCCCGAAACCCGCACCGTAGATGTAAAAGAATACAAAGCCGACAGCGATAATCTCAAAGAGCCACTTCCAGATACCTTTCAGATCCCGCCCTGAACGTTCGATCTTTTGCACTGGCTTGGCTTCTGTATCCGTCATCCGCTCTCCTCGCCTTTTTCAGCGTTAATGGTAATCAATCGCAAGCGTCACATCCTTCAGTATCAACGGTTCGCGACGCACCGGCTGGGGGTTGATCCGTCGAATCTCCAGCGCGTTGATCCCCTGTTTCAGGGGAGGGCTGCCTATGTCAAATTCGATGGTATCACCGAGAACCCTCACCGCTTGGGTCCGAGAGGGGTATTGGTTCCAACCCGGTTCATACTCCACACGGGTTCTGTTGTCTGGGGCAGCTACCCCTGCGTTCCAAGGAATCGATACCTGATTCAGTCGTATTTCAAACGCATCTTCAGCTGTTAGCCCCTCGAATCCCAAACCAAGCGCACATCTGTTCAAAGTCCCATCAGCAGTTGCAAATTCTAGATCGTCAGCAATATCCAGATGAAGTCTCACACCACAGTCGGAGAAGGTCTGCTCGAACTGGACCGGGAGCTGTGCCGCAGGGATGGCATTAAGGAATGAATACCCAAGTTGAGATGTTGGTTGATGCCGATTGGAGTGATCTAACTCGTAGCACTTGTTCAATCGCGAGAGCACCGTAGGGTCTGCCAATTGATTCAAGACATTTCGCTTCCAGTCATTCGACATGCTGTAGTAGTTAAAAAAGTAGATTCCATCTACACCAGCTTCCCAGTATCGGAGGGCGAGTGCTTTAAGCGATTTTTCGTTCAGCAATGGTCTTAGCCCCTCGAAACAACCGTAGATTTTGCAACCGGTGCCCTCAGCAGCTCTAACCCATTCCCGAATCGGCATTTCAAACGGGATGAACCCACCGCCTGCGATGAGCATATCTACCATGCCCTCTTTCAGCCATACCTCAACGTCGAGTCCAATCCTTTTGGAATCTGCCAGCGTTGGCGGCACTCGTACCGCAAGATTTAGGTGTTTTCCCTTTTTTTGACCAACTTCATCTAACTTTGTCCGAACACCGTATACAAAATCTGTCATTAGGTATCGGTACTGGTACGCTTCCGCGACACGGAAGAAGGCGGGATGACGCATAAAATCCAGCTCGATGCCATCAATATCGAAGCGTTCGATCAGCTCGAAGATAATTCGCGTCATGTGGGCGCGCACCTCTGGAAAGGCGTAGTTCAACCCGGTCCGTATGCCCCATTCAAGGCTTCCGTGCGGTATCGATTCTCCGGGACGACCAATGCACAACTCCGGATGGTCGCGGCGAAGTCGTCCATAATTCGGGGCTGACTCCTCCATGTCGTAATGCTCGTTCATTCTGACGGACGGGAAAAACGCCATACCTGCCTCATGACACAACTGCGCGATAACCGTCACTGGACCACCGTGTGCTCTTATCATCTGCCGAAGATTTTCAGCCTTCCTCCGCTGTCCGGCGTCAAGGTCTTCATAACCGTCGCCAAATCGTTCCCCAACTTCGGTTTCATAGTCGTAGACCTCGTGTCCTCCAATAGACCAGAGAAAAACATCCACCGGTGAACCTGCGTAGGGAGCGATCATTTTATCGCGCATATCGTCTGGAGTCAATGGGGGACCGTAGGTGCCCATTATCCAGCCATCATCATTGCACAGTACCCGCCAATGCTGCTGCGATGTTGTCATGCCAAGGTCTCCTTGAGCGGCAATTCCCGCACCTCTTTGTCCTTATCGGTATCCAACTATAAATAAGCCTGAAAGCCTAGGCATTATAACACGCACTAAGTTTTCCATCCATGAAAAAAGAACTTCAACGGGCGTATGATGAATTGGCGATTTGCTTGAGGAAGGATTGAATATAGGGCGTTGATTGTGATATACTCATTATTGATGTGGAAGGTTTGAAGTTATTGTAGAGCTGGGAGTTAAATAAGGTTGGTTTGCGCCCTCCTGTTAAAGATCTGTGCCACTATCAAGAGGGCTGCACCTCAAAGCGTTTCGCGTGTATGGAGAATAGATAGATAACAATGAAACCGTTTATGGAAGCCTTGCCCCCTGAAGTAAATACGAAGTTGGAAAGGGTGAAACCGTCAGGGGAACAGGTGCTTTTCCAAGTCGCCACAGACCTCATCAACGACCAACTATTCGGGGAAAAATGGCTGGTAGCCACCGACCGGCAACTCCTATTCATACCAACTGAGGGTGTGGACGGCACTGTGGAAGTGTCACTCGACGCTGTGCAAGAAGTAAGGACCGAGGAGCTCGTCGGAGGAGGACGTCTAGCGGTAGAACGCAAGGCAGGGGAACCAATCTATCTACACTATTCCAGTTCCTTAGCCCCCAAGTTTGCAGAGGTCGCCGAAGGGATTCAGCAGCTCTCCAAAGGAGAGGCACTCGAATTGCCGACGGAGATGGAACGCACACGGTGTGAAAAGTGTGGCAGCTTGCTCGCAGAGAAGGATGGGAGATGTATCAATTGTACGAAGAAACGAGATACGTTCCGGCGGATTGTCAGCTATGTTAGACCTTACCGAGTTCAACTTATACTTGTTTTTGTGATTACGACAATCGCCGCGCTGATCGATTTACTGCCGCCCCTCATCACAGAACGTATCATTGACGATGTTCTTACCCCAAAATCCAACTTTGACCTGCTGGTTTGGTTTGCAGCGGCGCTTTTAGGAATTCGGCTCTTGATGTGGCTTTCCCAAGTGGCGCGTACAGCGATAAGCAGCTGGCTCGGATTTCGAGCGGCGGAAGATATTCGCACCGAGCTCTATCGTGTGCTGCAGTTCACACCTCTGAGATTTTACGATAAGCGAAAAATCGGCAGCCTCATCTCCCGAATGACCAACGACGCAGAACTGCTGGAGGAATACCTAATCTACGACCTGCCTTTCCTCCTGTCAAACGCGTTGCTGCTTCTCGGTATCTTGACGTTGATGTTATATAAAAACTGGATGCTCACGATATATGTGCTGCTTCCCGTGCCGCCGATTCTTCTAGGCGGGGGCTTGATTTGGAATCGTATGGAGCGTTATTGGCGGCGTTGGTCTGTCAAGTGGGGGAGATTTTCAGCTCATCTGAACGAGTCAATCACCGGCATCCGATTGGTCAAAGCCTTTGCCCAAGAAAAGCGAGAAGGTGTCCGTTTCAATGAGCGGAACGATGATTTACGACAAATCAGCGTAAGTGCCGATCGGGCTTGGTTCGTCTTCTTCACGGTGACGAACTTTCTAATGAGTTTCGGCGTGTTCTTTGTCTGGTATTTTGGGGGCAGACAGATCCTCGGCGGTGAATTGACACTCGGCGAATTGACAGCGTTTATCAGTTATCTCTGGATGCTCTACCGGCCCCTCAAGTGGTTTGGCGATTTCTACAACTTTATGATCCACGCCTATGCTGGTGCGGAGCGAATCTTCGAGGTGATGGATACTCCCACTGAACCTTTCGATGCCCCAGATGCCAAACCGATGCCCCAAATCGAAGGACGAATATCTTTCGAAGATGTTACCTTTGGGTACGATCCGGGTAAGCCTGTCCTCAAAGGGATTGATCTCGAAGTAGCACCCGGTGAAATGATTGGCTTGGTGGGTAAATCGGGGGTTGGCAAAAGTACGTTCATCAACCTAATCTGCCGATTCTACGATATCAATCGAGGTAATTTGGATGTTGACAGCGAGAATATTCGGGACATCCGCCTTGAAGATTTGCGTTCCCAGATAGGGATGGTCCATCAGGAACCAACACTGTTTAATGTTACCATCACCGAAAATATCCGCTACGGCAAACCGGACGCAACCTTTGACGAGGTGATTCGTGCAGCGATAGCGGCGGAAGCGCATGAGTTTATCGTTGCCCAACCAGATGGTTACGACACAAAGGTCGGTGAGCGCGGCGGAAAACTCTCCGGCGGCGAAAAGCAACGTATCTCCATTGCACGAGCCATCCTGCATGACCCCAAAATTCTCATTCTTGATGAGGCAACCTCGTCGCTTGACACACCGACTGAGAAGAAGATTCAGATAGCGATTGCGCGACTCGTCAAAGGGAGAACCACCTTCGCAATTGCCCACCGGCTTTCAACCCTACGAAACGCAGACCGGCTGGTTGTTCTGGACGATAGCAAAATTGCAGAGGTTGGCACTCATGCAGAACTGATGGAGCGAAAGGGCATTTTTCACAGCCTTGTCCACACACAGCAGGCAACGACAGCAGTTATGGCGGTTGGCGGCGGGAGGGATGATTCAATGGACGATTCGGAGGATGATGAATAGCGTCATATAGAAAGTGGGATGCCTAGGGGTTGGATTCCCCAACCCGTTGGATGAGGAAACCTACCCCTACATCTGTTGTTGATTCCGGCAAACGACTCGCGCACCTGATTTTTGGAAAAAGTGTTAGATTTTGTTAGATTCTGTTAGGCTATTGTGGCTAACTGGCAAATTGAACTATCCCTGATGTACTTGAGGCAATTTGGGACAACCGTCTCGACCTCTGGCGGATTAACCGATAATTACAGCATTCGCCGAATTGTCGACAGCAAAGTACCAACACGTCCTAGCAACTTAGGTCACTATACTGGAGTATGCAATGGCATCTGAAGAGCAAAAAATCGAAACCCCCACTGAGAATGGAAAATCAAAAACCGAAAGAACAATCACTCCCATTCAGGTAACCCATCCGGAGTATGTTGATTCAGAAGCGATCCGTCTGTTCCGCGAACCGCCATGGGTATTACGTCTGACGATTGAGGACGACCGTTCCTACCTCAAGGTTCGAGCGGTTTGTGCTGCACCCTTATCTCAACCGGATCGGTACATCTGCTTCCTCGACGAAAAGAATGAGGTAATCTGTACGGTCGAAGATCCGATTGTTTTGGACGCTGCATCTCAGCAGATCATCAAGGAAGAGCTCAATCAACGGTACATGACCGCCATTATCAAGCGGGTAGACTCACTCAAGAGTGAGTTTGGTGTGTCCTACTGGGAAGTGCAAACAGACCGGGGAAACCGAGAGTTTGTCGTGCGCAACGTCTCCGAGAATGCACAGTGGATTACAGACCACCGATTGCTGCTGATTGATGTGGATGGCAATCGCTTCGAGATCGCTAACTTAGAAGTGCTCGATAAAAAGAGCCGTGGGCTAATCGAAATGGTACTTTAGAATGCGGAGATTATCCCGATGGTAAAAACACTAGCGAATCTCCAACGAGTCCTATTCTTTATATATTAACTCAAGTTGCTAGTGTAACCTATGCTGGTAGTAGGCATACTCCCTATGCCGTAACCTGCACACATACCGGTAGGTCGGGCATCTTGCCCGACCCATAGTCCCGACGTACTCCGTCTAACGAGTTGTAGGGAACAACGATCGTTGTTCCTTACGATATGCGTAAATGGTCAGAGCCGTGATTTAGAAGATACACTCTCTACTGCATGTTTTGTGTAGGAGAGAATTCCGATTCCCGATTCTTGCGTCGGTTGCTGACGCTTGGTTTATCAACTAGCGACTTGCGTTATATTAACTTAAGTTGCTAGGGCTTGTTGATATTTGACAGCACGTAGGTTGGGTTGAGCGGGAACCGTGAAACCCAACACTTCAACGTACCACCAAAGCCCCAGACGGGCGACATGCGTATAGAATGTGGGTATCACACATACACCCAAGACCCAAAGGAGCAACATGTCATAAAACGGCTATACGCCCTGATTTTTGAAAAAGTGTTAGATTCCGTTAGATTTTGTTAGATTATTTCATATTCCATCATCGGCATCTGACAATAGACACGGGAGAAACGGAAGGTTGAATCCGTAGGAGTTGGATCTCCCAACCCATTGGGCGAGTTAACCTCGCCTCGACAACTAGATGTTTATCGGTGGATTACAAACACAACTCACACAAATGTCAACAGAACCTCGTATCATGGAGAGACCGAGTTTTCCATTCCCAGATCGTCTGACTTTGGGGAAATCAGTTGGATTTTTTCCCTAACCTATACCTTCTTTTTCTCTAAAGGAACAAAAAATCGCATAGGAGGATTGTTTTCATGTATTTACCTGAAAAAGATGAACCTTGCGTGGAGACGGCACCCGGCCTCCCTGAAAACATGGTGCTGATGCCTGCTGGCAAGTTTGAGATGGGAAGCAACGATCCTGAGTCTTTTTACGAGCAGCTTGTGCATACGGTGCACGTGGATTCGTTCTATATGGACACACATGCTGTGACGAATCTTGAATATCAGCAGTTCCTGATTGAAAATTCCAGTTGGCAGAAAGATCGGATTGAGGACAAGTTTCACGATGGTGACTACCTGTTGAATTGGGATGGTAACAACTATCCAGCAGGGCAGGCAAACCATCCTGTTACTTGGGTGAGTTGGTATAGTGCGATGGCTTATGCCATGTGGGTAGGAAAGCGCTTGCCCACGGAGGCAGAATGGGAATACGCTGCGCGCGGCAGGCTATCGGGTAAAAAGTATCCGTGGGGAGATGTGCTATCTGCTGCGAAAGCAAACTATGACAGAAATGTTGGAGATACGACGGCGGTTGGTACGTATCCCGCGAACGGGTACGGTTTGTATGACATGTCTGGGAATGTTTGGGAGTGGTGTCTAGATCTTTATGATGACGACTACTACTTCGCATCGCCTCGCAAGAATCCACGCTCAGGCACGAATGAACCAGAGTGGATAATAGACAATTTCATGGACATTACAGCTGAGCGCGTGTTGCGCGGTGGTGGTTGGAGTGCTTCACCACAAGGCATCTGCGTCGCCCATCGTTTCAGGCTTTTACCCATGAACACAACCTATGACTACGGTTTCCGTTGTGTGCAGTAACACCTCAGGGCGTTATCACGTTTCACGCATCACGTATCGCATCAGCCAACACTTCAATTAGGTGTCTCGCCTCTTTACCCGTCCCCTGTTTGACCTGCTCACGGCAAGAAACCCCCGCCACAGCCACCTCAAAATCGCCATCCTTTTCATCGATCGCTTTGAATAGCTGGCGTTCACCAACCTTCATTGACACGTCGTAGTGTTCAGCTTCATAACCGAATGAACCCGCCATGCCGCAGCATCCGGAATCAATAACATTGACATTATACCCCGGCGGCAAACTCAGAACCTGCTCGGAAGGTTTCACACCGACAATGGCTTTCTGATGACAATGGCCATGCAACAGAATCTCTTTCTGTATCTCCCCAAACTCTACACCTAATTCCCCTTTCTCGTGGAGAGAGAGCAGGAACTCCTCAAGCATAAATGTGTGCTGTGCCACGAGGTCTGTATCCGCGCTGGGGATAAGATCAACGTAATCGTCGCGTAACGCCAAAAGGCAACTCGGTTCGCAGCCAACGATGGGGATTCCCTTGGCGGCATAAGGCAGGAGACGTTCAACGTTATAAAGCGCATTCTCAATCGCGTCCTCAAGCATCCCTTTAGAGATCATCGGACGTCCACAACACCGCTTTTCTGGCAGAATAACCTCGAACCCCGCAGCTTCAAGCACAGCGGTGGCAGCCTTTCCGATGCTAGGATAATTGTAGTTCATGAAGGTGTCATGGAAGAGTACAACCTGTTTCGACGTCTCGTTCCCATCGCCCGCACGAGCAGTCTGATGTTTCTGAAACCACTTTTCGAACGTTTCGCGGACAAAATTGGGCATCGCTCTCCGTCGATCGATCCCAGCAACCTTTTCCATCGCCCATTTAGAGATGCCGCTGTTCATAAACCAATTCGACATCGGTGCAAATGCGGAGCCGATTGCGCTGAGTTCAGCGATATTGCCGAACAAGCGATTCCGCAGCGGCAAACCGTGTTCCTTGTAGTAGTGACCGAGAAATTCATACTTCAGCTTCGCCATATCCACGTTGGACGGACACTCTGCCTTGCAGGCTTTACACTCCAAACAGAGATCTAACACTTCATAAAGCCGCTTGCTTTTGAAGTGATCATGCGGCAAAGTCCCTGACAACACGTTTCTCAGCGCATTTGCGCGACCACGTGTTGAATGCTCCTCTTCCAGCGTCGCCATATAGGACGGGCACATCGTGCCAGTCAGTTTCTTGCGGCACGCCCCAACCCCGTTGCACATCTCAATGGCACCGCCAAATCCTCCCTGACTCGAAAAGTCGAAATAGGTGTCAATCTTAATTGCGTTGTATGTTGGTCCAAAGCGCAAATTTTCCGTCATCGGCGGCGGGTCGATAATCTTGCCGGGGTTCATGATGCCTGTTGGATCAAATGCAGCTTTGACTTCGCGGAATGCCTGATAAATCTGTGGACCGAACATACTCTCAATCCATTCACTTCGCACCAGTCCATCACCGTGCTCGCCACTCATTGCGCCGCCGAGTTCCATCAGCAGATCTCGAACATGCCCCGCGATAGAGTGCATCTTCTGAATATCCTCTTCCTTCTTGAGATTGATCACAGGCCGATTATGAAGTAATCCAACGCTAGCGTGTGCGTAATACGAAGCTGTTGTGTCGTGATCGGCAACGATCTTCTCGAAGCGGCGGACGTACTCTGGTAGATTTTCAATCGAAACCGCTGCGTCCTCCACAAACCCGACCGGCTTATAGTCACTTCGCACGCCCATAAGTAAGCCCAATCCCGCCTTCCGGGTGTCCCACACCCGAGCCTTTTCCTCTGCTGTCATACAGCGCACAAAAGCATAACCAAGCCCAACAGATTTCATTTTGCGTTCGAGGTTGTCGAGTTGATCGAACAGTTCATCTTCCGATTCGCCGTAGAATTCTACCGCAAGAACCGCTCCCGGTTCTCCTTGGATAAAGGTGCTGATACGCGAAAACTCTAACGACTGTTTTGTCATGTCAATGATGCTTTTGTCGATGAGTTCGACGGCGGTTGGGTTGCATTCAAGGATCGGCTGCATCGCTTCCATCGACTCGATTAGCGTATGAAAGTGAATCACATTGAGTGCGGTCATCTTGGGGGTTGGCACAAGGTTGATCTTCGCTTCGACCGTTGTCGCGAGCGTTCCTTCTGATCCAACGATAATCTTCGCAAGGCTAAACGGGTGCCCAACATCACAACCGTCTCTGCGATAAGGCGTTAAATCTCTCGATCCCGCGTTAGTGACAAACTCATCGAGGTTGTATCCGGCAACGCGACGTAGGACTCGAGGAAATTGTTTCCGAATCTCATCTTCATTTTCCGCGGCGATTCGACATATCTCCCGATAGATATGGCTTTCGCGAGAATCTCCCCGCTGTTTGGCGGCAAGCTCGTCGAGCGAGATAGGTTCAACAAAAACCGCTTCCCCATTGGATAGTCGCAGATCCAGCGCCATCGTGTGGTCAACGGTTTTCCCGTAAATTAGGGAATGTGCCCCTGCTGAATTGTTGCCAATTGTGCCACCGATATTTGCCCGACTGCTCGTTGCCACGTCGGCGGAATACATCAGATTATGCGGCTTCAGATAATCGTTCAATTCATCGATAACAACACCCGGTTGCACCCGTGCCCAGTGCTCCTCGACGTTGACTTCGATAATCTCGTTCATGTACTTGGACATGTCGATGACAACTGCTTGTCCCACTGTCTGTCCCGCCAAACTTGTTCCGCCGCCACGAGGCAGAATCGGCAGGTTGCGGTCATAAGCAATCTGGATTGTTTTGGTTACGTCCTCCTTATGTCGTGGAATGACGACGCCGATCGGCTCCATCTGATACAAGCTTGCATCGGTGCTGTATAAGACTTTGGAATACGGATCGAAACGCACTTCACCTTCAATCTCTTTTCTTAATACCTCTTCCAGTTCGTCGTGGGAATTATTCATATTTATTATGACTCACTTTCTATCGGAACGCTATGTAGTCGAACCCTAGGTTAATCTAATATCCTAACACAGGCAAAATGAAAAGTCTATCAAAATTTCTTGCATGACGTGGTTCACCCATTTTCCACGGAAGCATTACTACCATTTGAAGCAATCATTTTTCTGAATTTGCCTAGGGCGTGTTGACATTTGACAGCACGTAGGTCGAAGACTCTCGGAACGGAGTTGGGTTGAACGATTAAATGCGAATTCCCATCAACGACAATAGTGGTTCCGTCTTTACAACAGGTTCTGTTTATAGATGCAGTGAAACCCAACAATCACCCTTGTAGGTCGGGCATCCCCGGTCACGGGATCCTCTCAGACTTGCCCGACCCAAAGTCCCTCGTAGCCACAGGTTTCCCAACCTGTGATCATACCCTAGGTTGAAGGTAGTAGGCATACGCCATATGCCGTAACCTGCCCACTCCTCCCGCTCGATTTAATACCCACAGGTAGCCCGTAGGTCGAGATTCATATCTCGACACCCAAATGTCAACAGAACCTAGCTAGTGGGTGTAGTAGATTTGCCAAGTCTTGCCAAGCCTCTCAGATGCGCGCTGCCTCTAACAAGGCAGCTCGTGCATCTTTTGGACGTTTCACAAATCCTTGAGAGCACCAAAATGCACGGAGGAATACACTCAAAAGACTACAGAGAAGAACTAAGAAATTTATGTTGACTCCAAAATAGAAAATTGATATAATGGTTATAATATCAATTTTTGATCGACCGGCTACTAGTACGGCGATAGTAGTGTCCATCACTGGGTGGGTTAGTAGCCTTTAGATCTGGAAGCGATATGAGTCGTAAACTCTCAACCCTAAACTGAAGAACCCCTTGTGACATGTGGGGCCTTTAAAGGAGGTTACCAAAATGTTTAAGGTCACAACACCTCTGCTTATAGCAGGGTTCTTTTTGTGTTTGCTGCCGTCTACTGTCGATGGACTGGAGGAAGCTTGCGTCCTGTACTATTCCTTTGATAACGACGAACAAGGACTTGCAAAGGATGAGTCCGGAAAAGGACATGATGGCGATATATTTGGGGTAAAACAGGTTGATGGGAAATTTGGAAAGGCCTATCAATTTGGATCTGACGAAGGTATGGACGAAAAAGGGGATTTTGTACAAACCCTACCTCACAAAGACTTTTCCTTCAAAGGTGGGGAAGGAATCACATGCATGGCTTGGTTCAACAAATCCGAAGCAACTGAGTTTGGTGCGATTATCTATAATCGCCCTGAAGAAAACAGGTGCAATTTCGGTTTTCGATTCGAGGCTAACGGCATCTCCTGGTTTTATCGAGATAAAGGGGATGCAGAGTGGGAAGGCGTCAGAACGCCAAATACTGTCAAAAGAGGAGAGTGGACGCATGCTGCCGCCACCAATACTTATGGGGGCGGAGTAGATAATATGAAAGTCTATGTAAATGGGAAACTTATAGACAAAGAGAAAGAGGTGGGTTGGGGAACCGGCGGTGATTTGGACCCCTTTTCGATCGAAGGTCCCGTTGATATCGGTGGCCGCTGGGAAGGGCAAAGCCACCTCTTCAGCGGCATCATTGACGAACCAGCTATCTTTCGACGGGCTTTAACCGAAGCGGAGATAAACGAAGCTATGAACGAGCCTCTGTCAGTGTTTCTTGCCGTGCAACCCAAGGGCAAGCTTGCCACGACATGGGCCGCCCTAAAACGAAAGTCCGACTAATACTGGATTAGGCTTGCTCTTTCCCATTTGGCGTGTTGAGAAGTTTCAATCCTCAATCAGTATCAATTGTGATACAATATCAGTTTTTTAACATAAAAAAAGCATCGGGAGTAATTCCCGATGCTTTTATGAGTCAGAATAAAAGCGTGGAGGCTTATTGCCTCCTCGCTTTTCTGATGTTTCAACTCTAAACAATTACTTGAGAATGACCATTTTCTTTGTAGCGGAGTAATCACCCGCCTGTAAATGATAGAAATACGAGCCACTTGAGACCTGTTGACCCGTATTATCTTGTCCGTCCCAATACGCAGCTTTTTCTTTTGTGAAATATATGCCTTCTGGTTGAGCACCTAATTTCAGTGTGCGAATAAGGTGCCCATTAACATTGTAAATTAAAATGTTGACCTCCGCCTCCGTTGCCAACTGATATGGCAACCATGTTTCAGGGTTAAATGGATTCGGGAAGTTTTGGTACAAGGCATCTTTGCGTATTTGGCCCCACAGGACAAACTGTTGTGGTTTGTCTTCGACCGGAAGGGCTAAATCGCTAACGGAATGATAGATATAGGCTGCACCTGACCGGTCTCCGGCATCATCGTCTCGATAAGCACCGGAGATGGAATAGGTTCCGCCCATATCTAGGGCAGAGCCGAAGTAGTCATCTTCCACCCCATCACTGTTGGTAGTCTTTTTCTTCTCAGTCCAACCCCCGGCGCGCGCAAAGGAATAGACTGAGCCGGAATCTAGTCCTTTATCATCGTCGAGAGGAGCTCCTACCATGGCGGCTACGTTACCGCCGGCGCGGCCGATGGAGACGGCATAGCCGAACCAGTCGCCTGCCGCTGTATCGCCGGCAGTGACCTTGGCTACCTCGGTCCACTTCTTGCTTATCGCGTCGCGCTCGTATATATAAGCCGCTCCGGCATCCTCTCCTTTCTCACCGTTGAGATAAGCCCCAACGATGGCATAGTTTCCGCTGATAGCGGAGGAAAAACCGAAGTAGTCACCTGGCTGCCCGTCGCTGGCGGTGAGTTCTTGTTTTTCGATCCAATTTTCACCCTCGCGTACAAAAATATACGCTGCGCCAGAATCAACTCCTTTACCTTTAACATCTCTCTGATGAGCCCCGATTATGGCAGTGTCCCCGCTGAGGGAGACAGAAACCCCGAAGGTGTCAAGGGCAACCGCATTTTTCCCTAGGTTGATCTTGTCTGTCTGGGCCCACTTCTTATTTCCCGCGTTGCGCTTGAAGATATAGGCTGAGCCGGTAGCGCTTCCACCATCATCGTCGAGATAAGCCCCGACGAGGGCATAGTCTCCACTAAGGGAGACAGAAGTGCCGAATATATCTTCTCCTCCAGGGTCCTCGGCAAGGAGTTTGTCTTCTTCTTTCCATTCATCTCCGTCACGTACGAAGATATAGGCTGCTCCGGCAGCGCTTCCACCATCATCGTCACCACGAGCCCCGGCGATGGCGATGTCTCCGTCGATGTCGACAGATCGCCCGAGACCGTCAACTGTTTCCCCATCACTGGCAACGAGTCTTTGCTGCTGGATCCAGGCTGTTCCGTCGAAAAAATAGATTAGAGCTGAGCCGGATCTTCTTCCTTTATCGGCAGAGCGCCAATTACCGACGATGGCGTAGTTCCCGTCGATGGCGACGGCAAAACCGAATTCGTCACCTCTCTTCCCTTCAGCAGCGACGATCTTGGTTTCTGCGGCAACGCTTTCGGTCACTTGTCCAATAACCAGTATTGCAAAAACAAATACTATGGTGCTAAACAAAAGTTTCTGCATCGTCTCATCTCCTTTTTTGTACGTTTTAACCAGAATCTGTGGTGGTCAGCATGATGGTATACACCTGAATGTCGATGCTCGCCTCCCGACTACCAAGGGACTTTAGCCGGGATTGGTGCTAGGAACCAACTAAATCTTCGACAGCCTATAATATTTCGCTCGCGGACCTATAAAGTGTCTATCACCACCTTAACTATTACAATTCCAACTAGGGATGGTATTATTATAGCACGATTGTAAACAGAAATCAAACCAAGAATGTGGTTGGTTTATTTTTTATCTGAGTCTATTTTGCATTTTTAAGGTTGTAAAAAAATCGTTTCAAATCAATAGGTGGGTGATCAAGTCTGAACCCAACCACTTACCATTGACTACTCATGTTTTACGTTTCACGACAGTGGAAAGTGTTAATCTGTTTTTGACCCCTCCCAAAATCGAAAGGTATATATGCCGGCTCTCGTCTGTAAGGATAGGTAGGGCTTTTGTGAGCCTTTCCCCCTTCCGAACCGTGCGTGCGACTTTCACCGCACACGGCTCTCCAAGTCATAAATGGTGATTATGATTTAATTGGCTTCATGAGGCGTAGGTAGTCGATACCTTTGTCCATGTATTTTGCCATATCACTGCGAGAAAATATACCATGAAGTTTTGTATGACACTCTTGGTGGAGAAGCCGTAGGTTGTCTAACTTCCAATTCCCACCTTTACTTCGTGGCTTCATGTGGTGTTTATGCACTTTACTTCCCTTGATGTCTGTTTCCGTGATTCTATGGTTGCAGACTGTGCATCTACCCCTTTGCCTTGTAAACATCTGCATATAACTTCTTTCTGCATTTATACTGTTTTTGGCGTTGAGATATTCCCGCTGTTGCCAATAATCTATGGCTTTCACATCGTAAACCCTTTTTCCTATTTTGACCTTAATAAATCTCTTTATTGGCATGCTTCCTGCTTCAAAGAGTCTATAGTTAGTCTCTGCATCGTAGAATTGCCATCTTTTTCCTTTTTTCATAGTAAAGTATTTTCTTATTCTGTATTTAATGCTGCTGGTTGGGTGCTTCTTCCTTATCCATTGCCATAGTTGATACCATAAGAGGTGTTCTATTTTATAGAATGTTCGTTTTGACACCACATGGCGGTAGTAATTGCACCAACCCCTTATTACAGGATTGAGTTTCGCTATGATTTCTCTTGATGATTTAGATTGCCGTATGATTCTTGACATCTTTTTCATTAAGAGTTGGAGGTTGTTCTTCGATGGCTTGATTAGTAGGGTGTCTTTATACTGCTTGAAGTTGAAACCTAAGAAGTCAAAGCCTTTACTAATTTCTGTGATGTAGGTTTTCTTATCAGAGAGTTCTAAGCCAACTTCCTTCATGAGAAACTCTTTTACGTCTTGTTTTATCTTCATCGCTTCTTCTTCTTTGCTTTTAGCGATTATGATAAAATCATCAGCGTATCTCACGATAAGGTGCATTCTACGTTTGTTGACGTCCAAGTGTATCATCTTGTTATCGAGGCATGTTAAGGCTATATTGGCAAGCATAAGGCTGATAATTCCCCCTTGTGGTGTTCCTGTTTCGGTTGGGGTGGTTATACCTTCCTCAAGGACACCTGCGCTTAACATTTTCTGGATTACAAGTCTCGTTCCTTTTCCTACGTTCCACTCTTTTAAGGTTGACATAATTTGGTCATGCCTGATATGATTAAAATAACCTTTTATGTCTCCTTCGACTATCCATCGTCTTGATTGTTTCTTGTTCAATTTGTTGAATAAGTCTATCATTGCGTCTTGACAGCTACGCTTCGGGCGGAAGCCGTAACTGCATTCTGCAAAGTGAAATTCGCAGATAGGTTCGATTGCTCGTCTGATAATATCTTGATTTATTCGGTCGGCTATTGTGGGAATACCTAATGGCCTTTTGTCTCCGTTAGGTTTTGGAATGTATACCCTGCGGATTTCACTTGGCTTTTTTCGTGATGTCAATCTCTGTGAGGAGTTTGTGCATCATTATCTCTGCCTTGTTCTTATCCTTTGGGGTTGTTATTCCATCCACGCCTGCCGTGTATCTGCCTTGATTGGTTTTGCAGACACGATGAACAGCCAGTATTTTGACATCTCTTGACTTTTTCATCAAGAGATGTGTATACCATTTGATTCTTGGTTTATCACCATTTTCAACCGCTTTGTCCAGACAGCGTTGGATTGACATAGCATATCTCTTACACTCATCTATATTGTGTTTTGAGAATGTTTCTGCCCTGCTCGGTTGACAGGCAATTTCCTGATTTTCTCCGTTGGCAGTTATATCCATTGCGCTATCCTTTCAAAGTGATGACTCTGGTCATACTCAAGTATCGAATGATACCCTGACTGACCTCCTCTCCCTTATCTTCTCATAGAGATGACTTAGGGATTCTCTTGCTCTCGCATGATACACATTCACGGACGGTTTAGGTCTTGATTATACCCCGATGCCTGAGACTTGCTGGAAATACAACCTATAAGCGTATTTCCTTTTGATAGTATAACATTGACATACTGTCCTTCGTGGCATGTTGCCTTTTGGCTGTGAGCTGTTGCTTCGTAGATTCACCCAGTTTGGAGTAACGAGGCTTACATCAATTCAACTTTCGTTTAACCTTGTCGTCCATAGTCTAACGTGCCTGTAGGGGTCTACATTCCCCTTTGGCATTCGCCTTTTCCCTCTGCTTTCCACCCTAACGTTTCCATTAGCGCAGTTGAGGTGAGCCTAACGACTGCAAGTTGTCGTTAGGGGTTTCTTTTAACCCCCATTGCATCATGTTGCGCAAAAGCGCACCATAGGGGTTACCATTGAAATAGGGGCTACCATTGAAAGACATACCTGCCACCTTCCAGCGCGGTTTAACACTCAAGTCCTTTCTTATTACCCTATTGATTACCCCAATCCATGTGCTTTGGATTATCGAACTAGAAGTGGTTCGCCATACCTGCCCAACGATCATCCATCCGTTTGCGAATGTGATTTTTATCCTGTTCTGGCTGCTTTTGATTCGGTATCTCCTTGGCAAAATCTCCCCGAAACTCGGTCTTTCTGAACCGGAGGTCCTCACCATCTATGTGATGTCGTGTATTGTCTCCACCTTCTGTTCGTACGACATCATGCAAGTCTTGATTCCAATCATGGGGCATCCCTTTTGGTTTGCGACGACCGAAAACGAATGGCGTGAACTGTTTTGGGAGCAACTGCCCCAGTGGCTCACTGTTCGAAACGAAAAAGCCTTGGCTCCTTTCTATGAGGGAGGTTCAAGCATCTATGTCGGGCATTATTTAAGGGCATGGCTCCTCCCTATCGTTTCGTGGGTCTCGTTCATCTTTGTATTGATGGCTGTGATGGTGTGCATTAACACGCTATTACGGGTTCAGTGGACGGAGCGCGAACGGTTGACTTATCCCCTAGTTCAACTTCCGCTAGAGATGACTCATGCAAGGTCTGGGTTCTTCAAAAACAGACTGATGTGGCTTGGCTTCGGCATTATCTCGGTGATTGTGACGATGAATATTCTAAACTCATTGTACCCTTCCGTTCCCTATATCCCCATCAAACGTCAGGACATCCATCAATATTTTACCTATCGCCCCTGGAACGCAATGGGTGGGGTGCGAATTTCTTTCTATCCTTTTGTCATCGGGATTAGCTTTCTCATACCGCTAGAGCTCCTGTTTTCATTCTGGGTATTTTTCATATTTTACAAAATGGAACTGATGATCGGTGGCATAATGGGTTGGCGAAGTCTTCCACGTTTCCCTTATGCTAGCGAACAGGGCTTCGGCGTGTATATAGGGGTGTTAGGATTTTTCCTCTGGAGAGGCAGAGCCCATTTCACAGGAGTGGTGCGTCATCTGTTCAGTCCTCGGGCATCTGCATCACAACTTGATGACTCCCGCGAACCGATGCCATATCGCCTTGCGGCGGTAGGCATGGTCATCGGCATGATCTTCTTGGCGGCCTTTTCCTACAAAGCCGGCATGTCTTTGTGGATGATTGTAACTTTTTTCGGGATTTACTTTTTAACAGGGATAATGGTCGCTAGGCTCCGCGCGGAATTGGGGTTCATGGTACACGATATGGCTGGTACCCAGCCGCACGACATGATAATTGTCGGTTGTGGCACACGTCGCATCGGGACGAGCACGCTAACCGTCCTGTCACTGTACATGTTTTTCAATCGCACCAACTGGACAAATCCAATGCCAGAGCCACTCGAAGCTTACAAAATCGCAGAAAGACGGAACATCAACCCCCGTCATATGGTGGTCGCCATTCTACTTACCACCTTTATCGGCTCAGTGATAACCTTTTGGCTGCTGTTGGATATCTACTACCGACATGGTGCAGAATCTGGATACTTTTGGGCAACAGCGCATGGGCGTGGCACCTATAGCCAACTTGAAAATTGGTTGACCTATCCTAAGGAGACCGATGGCACTGCTGTCACCTTCATGGGCGTGGGCCTTGGCATAGCGGGCTTGTTGATGTTTCTGCGAACCCGTTTTCTGTGGTGGTCACTGCACCCGCTTGGCTATGCGATGGCAAATAGTTGGGGGATGTACAATCTGTGGAGTTGTCTCCTTGTCACCTGGGCAGCCAAACTTATCATCCTGCGTTATGGTGGCATCCACGCTTATCGACGAGCTATTCCTTTCTTTTTGGGATTGGCATTGGGCGACTGTATAACGGGTAGCATCGGGAGCATTTTAAGTATTATTCTAAACACACCCGTATATGAATTCTTTCCATAAATGATTCCGTGTATGCGTTCTGGCAGCCCATCACGCATAACACCAGTACGTTTTTCAAAATTGCCGATGACTGGGGCAAGCAGATTACCGCACCCGGTGAAAGCTAGTTTCGGTTGACTTTACTGCAACACGGCACTCTAGGCCGGTGACGTACCGACCCTTGTCTCATAGAGGTTACCATTGAAAGACACATCTGCCACCTTCCAACGCGGTTTAACACTCAAGTCCTTTCTTATTACCCTATTGATCGCTCCAATTAATGTGCTTTGGATTATCGAACTGGAAGTGGTTCGCCATACCTGCCCAACGATCATCCATCCGCTCGCGAATGTGATTTTTATCCTCTTTTGGTTGCTTTTGATTCGGTACTTTCTGGGCAAAATCTCCCCGAAGCTCGGTCTTTCTGAACCGGAGGTCCTCACCATCTATGTGATGTTATGTGTTGTTTCCTGCCTCTGTTCGTACGACACAATGGAAATCTTGATTCCAATGATGGGGCATCCGTTTCGATTTGCGACGACCGAAAACGAATGGCGTGAACTGTTTTGGGAACAACTTCCTCATTGGCTCACCATTCGAGATGAAAAAACACTGAATGCGTTCTATCAGGGGGATTCAAGCCTCTACGTCAAGCATCATTTGAAGACATGGCTCGTTCCTGTGGTTGCGTGGGTCTCGTTCATCTTCGTATTGATGGTTGTGATGGTGTGCATTAACACGCTGTTACGGGTTCAGTGGACCGAGCGTGAACGGTTGACTTACCCAATTATCCAACTTCCACTGGAGATGACTCATGCAAGGTCTGGATTCTTTAAAAACAAACTGATGTGGCTTGGCTTCGGCATCGTCTCAGTGATTGTGACGATGAATATCCTAAACTCATTGTACCCTTCCGTTCCCTATATCCCCATCAAACGTCAGAACATCCATCAGTACTTTACCCATCGTCCCTTCAACGCGATAGGACCGACGCGGATCTCTTTCTATCCTTTTGTCATTGGGATTAGCTTCCTCATACCGCTTGAACTCCTGTTTTCGTGCTGGGTGTTTTACATATTTTACAAAATGGAACTAATATTCGGTGGCATAATGGGCTGGCGAAGTCTCCCACGTTTCCCTTATGCCGGCGAACAGGGCTTCGGTGTGTATGTCGGAGTGTTAGTTTTCCTTCTCTGGAGAGGCAGAGCTCATTTCACAGGGGTGGTGCGTCATCTGTTCAGCACTCGGGCATCTGCGTCACGACTTGATGACTCCCGTGAACCGATGCCATATCGCCTTGCAGTGGCAGGCATGGTCATCGGCATGATCTTCTTGGCGGCCTTTTCCTACAAAGCCGGCATGTCTTTGTGGATGATTGTAACTTTTTTCGGGGTTTACCTCTTCTTAGGGATAATGATTACTAGGCTCCGCGCAGAATTAGGGTTCATGGTACATGATATGATCGGTAATGAGCCACACAATATGATAATTGCCAGTTGTGGCACACGGCGCCTTGATAAAAATACACTGACCGTCATGTCACTGTACATGTTTCTCGTTCGCACCAATTGGGCAAATCCAATGCCAGAGCCACTTGAAGCCTTCAAAATGGCAGAAAGACGGAATATCAACCCTCGTCATATGGTGGTTGCTATTCTGCTTGCTACCTTAATCGGATCGGTGATGACCTTTTGGCTCCTGTTGGATAGCTACTACCGACATGGCGCAGAATCTGGATACTACGATCCGAGCACATTGGGATTTGGACGTGGTATCTTTCGCCAATTAGAAGGTTGGCTGACCTATCCCCAGGGGACCGATGGTACCGCTGTCGCCTTCATGGGTGTGGGAGTCGGGATAGCGGGCTTGTTGATGGTTTTGAGAACACGCTTCATCTGGTGGCCCCTACATCCGCTCGGTTATGCGATGGCAAATAGTTGGGGGATGTACAACCTGTGGAGCTGTGTCCTCGTCACCTGGGCAGCCAAGCTTATCATCCTGCGTTATGGTGGCATCCACGCTTATCGGCGAGCGATTCCTTTCTTTTTAGGACTGGCGTTGGGAGATTGTATAACTGGCAGTATCGGGAGCATTTTAAGTATTGTTCTCAACACACCCATATATGAATTCTTTCCGTAAGTGATCCCGTGACGTGAAAAAAGAAATTCACGCTCAGCCAAAATTATGGTCAATCTAATGTGGTTTAAGGTATAATTTTGAAGATGTGTTTGATGCTCATCTCGAAGCCGCTGCCAGCCAGTGTCGCTCAATTTATCGCAGTTTGTAGGAACTGCAACGGGACTTTAGCTAGAGTTGTTCCATCAGCAAAGTTCCAAATGAGCTTAGAACACACTCAAGTCGATATGGGAAATCTCGGGTCGCGGGAAAGCACTGTTCTCAAATGGAGGATAAAGCCATGACAACCATCACGGGTATTAAAATGCTTAAAGGAACCACGCACCGATCTGGCAACGGTGATAACTGGCATACGACATGGGCTAACAACGACAAGCAATACGTTATCCTAACCGACGGCACCGGCTGGCCGGAGGCAGTAGGAAATACCGGCAAGAGGTACATCACAAGAGTCTTTGCCATTCGCGGGGAGGCACCCAATTATACTTTTGAGCATCTACCCGGATATCCCGATTTGAACTACCCCGATATATTTTACGGTTTCGGCATCCTTGCCCTCGACGGGCACATCTATCACTTTCTCACAACGGCAAACCGCCTGCCTCATGACCCACCAAACTTCTTGTCCCGTTTTATCGGAGCTAAACTCATCTACTCACCTGATAATGGTCAAAGTTGGAAAAACCATGATGGTTCTCCACTGAGATGGGAAGGATGGGAAGAACGGAATCGCGGGAGTATGGTGTTCTATTACGAGCCGGGGGATGCGTTCTCCTTGTTGACGATATTGCAGATGGGCAAGAATTACGAGCATAACACCGACGGCTACGTCTATACTTATGCGCCCAATGGCAACGAAGAGGGAAGCATGAATCAGTTAGTGATGTTCCGTGTTCCCAAAGACAGAATCCTTTCCCGGTCTGACTACGAGTACTTCGTTTCGCGAAACTCCGATGGGACAGCCAATTGGAGCAATGATATTCATGCCAGAGGGGTTGTTCATATATTTCCATCTGGCTGGGTGAATAAAGGCTTTCATCATCCGTACGCATGGCATCCAAGCGTGGTGTATAACGCCCCGTTAGAGGTATATATGATGGCAAATTGGGGTATGGGCTGTGACAGCGATGGAAGGTGGTTTGGAAAACCTAGCTACCTTGGCTTTTGGATCGCCGCCCATCCATGGGGGCCATGGACTCAAGTGTATGAAGAAACTGCTTGGGCACCGGAAGGGGATTCTGCCGCACGCGCTTACCAACCCCAGATTATCCCGAAGTGGATTGCTAAGGATGGCAAGTCATTTTGGCTTGCGTTCACCGACTACCAAGAGGTCAATGGAAAGCTTCCGTATACCTGCTTCAATTGCCAGCAAGCAGAGATTCTGACGGAGTAGATGTGCCTGACACCTCGGCTGCGCTCAGGGCAGGTTCTAACTTGTAATCTGATATGGCACAAGCGAGTCTGCTATCTAAATTCATTCATGGGGATGAATCGCTACATTCCTGAATGAAACCCACTTCCATTCTCTTTTTATGTTTTTATTCTTGAGAGACTTAATGGATATGTTGTATAATATAATAGTAGAGGAGCAAGGTTTACGTTCTACTCTTACCAACTAGTCCTAGCGTTGGAACTATCAAACTCGAGTGAACTATCTAACGAAAAGGAGATAACCATTATGCGTTTGGCGGAGTCTCAAATTTCGTCGTTCTACGAGAACGGTTACTTACGACTGGAGAACGTGCTGAACAAGGACGACTTGCAGCCGGTCGTTGATGAATATTCCGATATTATCGACAAACGTGCACAGAAGCTGTACGCCGAGGGAAAGGTCACTTCGCTATATGCGGATGAACCGTTCACGCGGCGAGTGCTGCGTCTGGCGAAGGAAGCCCCAGAGGTTGCCGCTAATCTGGACATCATGCAGGAACGCGGTGAAGCGACCTTCAACTTCCTGAAAAATCCCAAGGTTCTGGACGTAGCGGAATCGATGACCGGCTCGGGGGAGATTGTGTGCAATCCCATCCAGCACATTCGGGCAGTCCTCCCGCACCACGGCGATAGCAAACCGACCCATTGGCATCAAGACGCCGGTGTATGCTGGCCCGATGCCGATCCTTACTTCATGCTCACTATCTGGGTGCCCATCGTCGACGCGACGCTGGAAAACGGCTGTTTACAGGTGATGCCCGGCAGCCATAAAGACGGTCTCTGGATGCAAGCACCAACCGTATCAGCAGAAGCACGTCCCCCGATCGAACCTCTTCCCCTTCCTGTCCCCGCAGGCGGGCTCATCCTATTCCACAACTATACCCTCCATGCCGCTCTACCGAACAAGTCGGACGCGGTGCGGTGGAGTTTTGACCTGCGGTACAACCACGCCTATCAACCGACGGGGCGCCCCTTCTATCCTGGGTTTCTAATGCGCAGCAAACACCATCCAGATACGTTGCAGACCGACTATGAGACTTGGTGTCAGCGATGGGAGTTTGCGCTGAAAGCAGGAAAGGACGCTGTGCGCTATCGCTGGAATCTCTAGTTGTGACAAAGGCGCAGGCAGAAATAAGAGTCTTTTTAGAAATGATTTGTCGAAAAACCAACCATATGTAGAGACACGCCTCGGCGTATCTAAAAAAAAGGAGTGCGGTCCCGCGCTCCTTTTTTTTCTGGAAAACATGTCCTCTATAACCAATGGTACTAGTTTGATGAGGGCTTATGAGACGGGGCCCTTGATTATATCGTTAATCTCATTGTCGGATAATTCTCGATTGATGGGCGGAAATATAGACTCATAATCATTATAGATTTTTTCACACAATTGTTGTGTTGTGTAGATGATAAACCGACACAACACAACAAAAACCAAAAGCATAGGCACACCAATTTCTATCCCTCTGAAGAGATTGCCAAAACCGGTTGGTCTGCTTCCAACTTGCGTATGTGCCGACGCGGAGAATGGAATAGTCGGTTGCTGATAGAGACCGTTTTATCAATGTTGATGAGAGTGTGTCATCTTAAGCAGGTGATGCATCGCCGTTAGGCTTACTACAAAACATGACTCGGTTTCTCAAGGACGTTGTTTAACTTCTTAGTGCAATGGACTGGCTTGCTAGTTAACGCAGATCGGTTTGTGGCTTTATCAATTGCTCAATTTAGTCTCTAAACTTCACCAAGGATTAGCATGAATATCCGCACCAAATTAATATTGAATTATTTGGGGATCGTGCTGGTCATTCTGCTAGCGATGTATGGCTATCTGGATTATTCGCTGAAGCAAAACCTGAGTGAGCGAATCACGGAAGAGTTGACGATAGAGGCAAATCTGACACGAGAGTTCCTACTAGAGGTACTACCTGACACGCTCACGTACGACATCGTCGATGGCTTTGTGGACCGGCTGGGAACTGCTAGTCAGGTGCGTCTCACATTTATTGGATGCGATGGGATTGTGTGGGGAGATACTGAGCGTGATGGACAGCATTTGCAAGAGATGAATAACCACCTGAGTCTGCCAGAAGTGCAGGAGGCGTTATCGGGCGGAATTGGTACTATAGATCGATACAGCAATACCGTGATGACCACCCTTCGTTACCTTGCATTGCCGGTAATCCGCCAAGGGGAGATGATAGGTATCTGCCGGGTTGCGCTGCCTATGAGGGGGATTGATACAGCTGTCGGTCAACTCAGATGGCTTTTGCTGTTGGCAATCAGTGCAGGCCTTGTCTTTGCAATCCTGTTCAGTATCATTACCACTGGCGTTACCACGAAACCGATTCGCGACTTGACCCAAGCCACAAAATCGCTTGCGGTGGGGGAATTAAACTCGCGTGTTTCCGTCGCCGCGTCAGGTGAACTCGGAGAGTTATCCAATCATTTCAATCAGATGGCAAATCGGATTGAAACGCAGATTCATGAGATTTCCCGTGAGCGGAATCTAAGGGACAGTATCCTATCAAAGATGGTCGAAGGGGTGCTCTTGATTGATTCACAGTTCGCTATCACCTATGCGAATTCGGCAGCAATCACAATGCTAGATTTCCCTGCCCACTATCAGGCACTCTCATTGATTGAAAGCATCCCTGACCCGGCGTTGAAACGTCTGTTAAGACAGGTGACGGATACGGAGAAAGCAGGATTCGCAGAAATCACGCTGGTCGGAACAACCGAGCGTGAGACAGAAGTCATTGTTGTTCCCGTTGGGGGCGAGTACTTGGTCAGTCTCCACGACGTAACTCAGTTGAGGACATTAGAGCGGATTCGATCGGATTTCGTCGCCAACGTCGCTCACGAAATGCGTGTCCCCTTAACGTCAATTCATGGGTATGCCGAAACGCTTCTAAATGGTGCTTTGGACGACACCGACGCAAATGAGCGTTTTGTGGAGAAGATTCTCCAGCAATCCGCCCGACTTTCGCAGCTGGTCTCGGATCTTCTGGATTTGTCTCAGCTTGAATCCGGGGTGGTAGAGCTTGACTTAAAACCTTGCGAGATTCAGGAATTTCAAGACACTATCTTGGCTCTGTTCGAACCTGTATTTGAGGAAGCGGATCTGACATTTGAGTGGATGGTGCCCAACTATTTACCCATTGTATTCGCGGATAGACAGCTTGTCGGACAGGTACTGGCAAACTTAATTGAGAACGCGGTTAAGTATACACCGGCAGATGGACGTATCACAATCTCTGCTGAAGCGAACGAATCTGAGATCATCGTTCACGTGAAAGATACCGGAACCGGTATCCCTGCTGAAGCGCTGCCTCGAATTTTCGAGCGGTTCTACCGCGTGGATAAAGGACGTTCGCGTGAGATGGGGGGCACAGGCTTGGGACTTGCCATTGCCAAGCATATTTTGCTACAACACGGTGGAAGAATATGGGTTGATAGCAACCTTGGGCAGGGCTCCCTGTTTCACTTTGCTTTGCCACTTCAAAGGAGATTCTCGGCGACGGAGCAGATTGCACAACTCTCTCAGATTGACGAGGTATAAATCCTTCGATGATTAATGTGGCACGCAAAATAAAAAAGCCCTATTCGGCAAAATACCGAACAGGGCTTGAAATAACTCTCCCGGACGGATTCGAACCGCCGACAAAGTGGTTAACAGCCACCTGCTCTACCAGCTGAGCTACGGGAGATTGTTGTGCAAAAAATCGTTGACAACGCGTTGCAGCGCAACGGAGAACAATTATACATAATCACTTACGGAATTGCAAGGAAAATTGGATCGGGAGAGGGAGAATAAAAAAAGGAGTTGATAGCAAAGAAGCGGAGGTTGGAAGACAATCCTATTTGACAATCACTATTCATCGTAAGGTAATGCAACCCTTCGTTCTGATTAGAGCGTGTTGACATTTGACAGTACGTAGGTTGGGTTGAATGGTTAAAGCGAATCCCTATCAATGACAACAGAAACTACCTTTTGCAACAACACCAGCTTATCATATAGGTATAGTGAAACCCAACACCAAGCCCGCAGCCGGGCATTTTGTCCGCTCCTCCCGCTCGATCCAATGCCGGCAGATAACCTGTAGGTCGAGATTCATATCTCGACACAGAAATGTCAACAGAACCTAGATAAACGCATGTCAAGTTCCACGACTTACCGAAATCACTAGTCGTAATGGGAGAAATTGATGTCACAACTGCAACAAATTCGTATTGGTCATAGCCCTGATTCTGATGATGCTTTTATGTTTTATGCCCTCGCTAACGGACTAATCCCAACCGATGGTTTTGAGATTGTCCAAGTTGCTGAGGACATTGAGAGCTTGAACCGACGAGCAGTCAACGGAGAGTTGGAGGTGACTGCTATATCGGTTCATGCTTACGCCTACGTTGCCAAACACTATGCCTTGATGCCTTGCGGGGCGAGCATTGGCGATCGGTATGGTCCACTCGTTGTGTCCAAAGCACCGATGCAGCGGGAAGACCTCGCGGGCAAAAAAATCGCAATACCCGGTAAGATGACGACCGCTTACCTGACGTTGCGTCTTTGTCAACCCGACTTTGATTTTGAAGTTGTTCAGTTTGATCAGATTTTGCCGTATGTGCAGGAGGGCAAAGCAGACGCGGGATTGATTATCCACGAAGGGCAACTAACCTACGGTCGCGCGGGGCTGCATAAAGTGGTCGATCTGGGGGAATGGTGGCATGAGGAAACCGGATTGCCGCTACCGCTTGGAGCGAATGCCATCCGTCGAGATCTTGAGGCTGACACAATCCGCCGTATTACATCACTCATCAAGCAGAGTATTCAATACTCACTGGAACATCGAGAAGGGGGCTTGGCTTACGCTATGAACTACGCGCGTGATATGGAGACGGCGCTGGCAGACCGATTCGTTGGCATGTATGTGAACGACTACACACTCGACTACGGTGAAAAAGGTAGGGCAGGCGTCAGAGAGTTGATGGATCGTGGATATAAATCTGGTGTTATTCCACATCAAGTCAACGTTGAATTTGCAACGGGATAGTCGCTCGTAGGCAGATTGGAGGGAAGGTCAATATGCAAAATCCAACATCGGATATACCCGCCCACTTTAAGCTCAATCCGTTCTTTGAGGAAATGGGGGTCTATATCATCAATAACGACATTTGTAACTCCGATCTGTTTACAGGTGAGTTTATTGACCTGATCGTTACATCCCCGCCGTACAATGTCGGCATTGATTATGACTCCAATGATGACACGCTAACTTATGAAAACTACCTCGATTTTAGTAAACAATGGATACGAAATTGTTACAAATGGAGTAAGCCGCATGCTCGCCTACTCCTGAACATTCCACTCGATAAGAACAAGGGCGGCAATCGCAGCGTCGGTGCAGATCTCACGAAAATTGCACAGGAGGTGGGTTGGGAATACCACGCGACAATTGTCTGGAATGAAGGAAATATCTCCCGCAGAACCGCATGGGGGTCTTGGATGTCCGCATCCGCACCCTATGTCATCGCACCTGTTGAATTAATCGTCATTTTGTATAAGGATTCTTGGAAGAAGCAGCTCGGCAGTAAAGAATCGGACATCTCACGTGATGAGTTTATGGCGTGGACAAATGGGGTATGGACATTTAACGGAGAGAGTAAAAAACGGATAGGACACCCTGCTCCCTTTCCGCGTGAATTGCCGTATCGTTGCATCAAGTTGTTTAGTTACGTTGGGGATGTCGTATTCGATCCTTTTTTGGGGAGTGGAACGACCTTGATCGAGGCACAGAATAACGGGCGGCTTGGCGTTGGTGTCGAAATTGACAGAGGCTATTGCGAATTGGCTCAGAAGCGGATAATGAATGAATAGTCGGGCCCATTTTGTAACTTGAGAAGTAAAGCATGTAAACCCAACCAATTCTTTGATAGCGAGAGAATATATGCTGCAAGAAACGATTTCTGATATTCTGCTGTGTAGAAATACCATTGAAAAATACCAGTTTGACGAAACCGCGACCAAACAGTATATTGTTCTGCCGATCCTCAGAGCTTTGAATTGGCAAGATAGCAATTTGCACACTTTAGAGGTTTTTCCAGAAAAGAAGGTTGGAAGCGGAAAAGTTGACTATGCCTTGCAACAAGACAATAACGCTTTTGTGTTTATTGAGTGTAAGCGTTGGGGGGCAAATATCGAAAAACATCAAGAACAGATATGTCTTTACGCTTTCACGGCGGGGGTAGACATTGCTGTTATCACCAACGGAAAAATGTGGGACTTTTACCTTCCTGCTAAAACAACTTTGCCCGGCCAGATCAATGTTCCGTGGGAAGACCGAATTTTCTGCTCAATAAATCTTGAAATTCAACAGGAAGCCATATCTGATTTCCAAAAATATCTTGCCAAATCTAATGTTGAGCAAGGCAAGGCAAAAGTAGAGGCAGATGAAGCTTTTCAACCTCAAAGAGTTGATACTCCGCTACCACGGCAGCGTTATTGCTTGCCTATCCTCAAAGCCTTAGACGAATGTGGTGGTTCTCTTGCAACTAGTGATATCCTGAGACAAGTTAATCAACTGATGGGAGATGAACTAAGGTTAATAGATAAATCACGCCGATCAGATGGGCAGTTCTATTGGCAGAACCGAACCCATGACATGCGCCGAGAGTTAGTAAATACAGGACTAATGAAAGTTGATTCTCCTCGAGGGATTTGGGAAATCTCGGAGGAAGGTCGCGAATATCTTCGCACTAGCATAGGAAATCTTTAATAATGGATAAACCGATTAAAGCTGTCAAAACCGACCACAGTCTTGCTGGAGAGAAAAACATTCTTACTGATACTCTATACGAAATAGGTTATGGTCACGATGACAATTTGGTAAACACCTTGATAGAGAGAAATGTCATTGATTTCAGTAGGGTCAACTACACAAGCGACGTTATGTATTGCCTCATTGAACACTATGGAGAAGAGGTGTTATCCGGTGGTCTTGTGCGAGCTGTTGCACGCGAAGGGTTGACAACTGAGTTGAGAAACGCTGATGAACAAAACCTGCCCTCTTTGAGGTGGGAGAGCTTAAAACGGTTCGTCCCATATATCATTCTTGATGAGGTCGAATCACTTGGGTTGAGAGTTGCTAATGGTCATACTCTGAAAGTGGCTAGAGACTTATCCAAGCGACTCAGTCAAGTCAAGCGAAATTTGCTAATTGACTACGGAGGTGAATTTGGATGTCATCTGCCCGATGTTGATATCGTTATCTACCAGCCTGATACATGCAATGTTTTAGCTGTCGTTTCAGGCAAAGTTACCTCAGATCTAATTGATCAGACTATCAAACTTGCACAAGACAACGTGACAAAACACATCAAAGTTTATTTCATTGGTCCTGATGAAGATGACGCATTAAGCGACAATAATCCTCTTGCATGGGACAGAGCAATCATAGAATCTGACTTAGATAGAAGCTACATTTTAACGAAAGCAAATGCCGAAGATAGCGAAAAAGGCAAACTATTTGAGCATTTCATCGAAGATCTGAAAGAAGCTCTCAGCTTAGACCTCAACCGCGATACGCTGTCCGATACCCGTTAGTAAACGTCCACCATCAACAACGAATGCACTTCCCGTGACAAACGACGCATCATCAGACGCCAAATAGGCGACCGCCTTGGCGGTGTCTATCGGTTCACCCGCACGTCCAATCGGTAACTCTTGCGCCCATCGCTCAAGTGCACTTTCTCGGTCAGTGTCGGGTGAAAGGATCATCGGTGTCGCCGTTGGACCGGGACAGACCGCATTGACCCGAATATTGCGTTTTGCGAAATCCAAAGCCATACACTGTGTCAGAAGAATAATGGCTGCCTTCGACGCGCCGTAGACGGCATAACCACTGCCGCCGGACATCCCAGCGGTGGAAGCCGTGTTGATAATCACTCCGCCGTCCGTTTGTTGCATTGCGGGAATAGCATATCTGGAAACGAGGTAGACACTTTTCAGGTTAATGTCGATGCACCGATCCCAATCAGCTTCCGATATTGTGGTAACATCGCCAACAACCAGGATCCCCGCGTTATTGTGCAAGATGTCTAAGCGACCGTGTTGGCGAAGGGTTTCTTGGATCAAGCGGTCGGCATCGTCCGCTTTTGAAACATCGGCTTGAATAAAGGATACTCTCTTCTGGGTTTCCTGACCGAGCTGCTGTGCAACCGCTTTACCATCACGGTTGACGTCGGCGATGATGACATTTGCCCCTTCGGAAGCAAACAGTTTCGCGGTTGCCTTTCCAATCCCTGAAGCCCCTCCCGTTACAATGACCGATTTATCTTGAAATCTCATCTGTTCTCCTTATCCTGACTGAAGCTATTGAATGCCGTGCAATTGTACCGCACCCTGAAGATCAAGTCAACTCTCCTTACGTTTTGCGATTCCCTGTTCGATTATCGACCTAGAAAGAAGGTTTCCTAAATGAAAATTGGCATTGTTGGGCTCCCTTATGTCGGAAAAACCTCCTTGTTCAACGCACTGACACAATCCGAGGCAGAAACGGGAACTTATGCCGCCAAAAAGGGATGGAACGTCGGTTCGGTAAAAGTTCCCGATGAGCGATTGGGGGCGTTGGCGGAGATATTCAACCCGAAACGGGTAACCCCAACAAGTATTGATTATGTAGATATCGCTGGCGTTTCCAAGGGTGATATTGCGCTGGAAGGATTGGAAGCGGGGGTCATCGCTGAACTCCGTGAGGTTGACGCACTCGCACACATTGTTCGTGTATTTGAAGATGATGCTGTCCCGCACGTTGACGGCGATGTTGACCCAAAGCGGGATATCGAAACTATTGACATTGAACTCGCCTTTGCAGATTTGGGAATTATTGACAACCGATTAAATCGGCTTGATCGGGAACTTCGGACGCAGAAAATCCCAGCATTAGAACATGAACGTGCAGTGTTAGAAGGATGTAAGGGCGCGTTGGAAGGAGGCACCGCCATTCGAGAGCTGTCACTTTCCCCTGAAGATGAACGAGCGATACGCGGTTACGGATTCTTGACACAAAAACCGTTGTTATTGGTGCTCAACATTGGTGAAGATGAGTTGGATAGCGCAGAAGAGATACGTGCTAAATTCGCAGCGTCCGAACGACAAACTGAAATTATTACGCTTTCCGCAAGGTTGGAGATGGAACTTGCGCGGCTGGACGCGGAGGATGCAGAAATTTTCCGGGCTGAAATGGAACTCAACGAATCCGCACTAGCGCGGGTGATCGATGCCTCGTACCGAACCCTCGGACTGATAACCTTTTTCACCGTCGTTTCCGATGAACTACGGGCTTGGACGCTCAGGGAGGGTATGACCACGCTTGATGCCGCAGGGACAATCCATACAGATATGGCACGAGGATTTATCCGGGCAGAAACCATCCACTGGGCAGATCTGGTAGATTGTGGGAGCTTAACACAGGCGCGCGACGATGGATTGCTGCGCCTTGAAGGGAAAGATTACGTTGTATCGGATGGCGATGCCTTGACAATTCGATTTAACGTCTAAGGGGTCAGGACTCCTTCACATATAAGACGCCATCTTCCACTTTGACCGGCAGCTTTTCTATCGGTTCAGGTGGTGGCCCCGCAATCACACTGCCCGTACTATCAAACACCCCACCGTGGCAAGGGCAGAAGAACTGATCTTTCCCCTTATCCCATCGCACAAGACAGCCGAGATGGGAACAGACCCGCGAAAAGACCACAAAATTTCCGTCCCCCTGATCTGTCACATAGACAGAACGTTTTTTATTTGTCTCGACCCAACCATCTTTGGCTTGAAAGACGTAGTTGACTCTTTTATAGCGACTCCCCTTGAGCAAATCGACAATACCGAGATCCACCCATTTTTTTGAAGTTTTCCTGAAGGCAGGTGAAATGGCAAACCCGATCAGCGGCACAGCCATCGCTAAGCTAATTAGACCGCCGATGACCGCCATGCAAGCCTTAAAAAATGAGCGTCTTTTCTGACCTTCCTCTGGAACGTTTGTCATATCCAGTCCTCCTAATTTAAATCCTCATCCAAGTCAATCTCCTCCACACTGAAACGGAAATGTGCCTTGTTGACCACATCAATGATCTCCTGCCACTGTTTTTGAGTTTTCTCAGAGATCCCCTCTGCTTCGAGGGTTTGGGCAAATTCATGGATAGCATCGTGGAACTGTTCCCGGAAGTAGGTATATTCCTCTGTGTTGTTTGGGTTCTTCGGTGGCTCAAAATCAACGAGAAATTCGATGTGCTTCCCAAGCTCTTTTGCCGCCTGCACTGCTGCTGCCTTATCTTGATCATCCCCCTTCTGAAAGTACGCCCGGACAACGTCATACTCGTCCTTCATCATCGCCATGACCTCTTTTAAGTCTTCCGGTTCAATCATTTCTGGGGTTTCTTCTTCAGCTTTCGCCGGTCTTTTCAAAAACAACGCATAACTGATAGCAAGCATTTTTTTCGGCATCAGTGCGACTGCTTGAGCGGCTGCTTCCTCCCCGACAAGCGGTTCAATATCGTCGCCAACTTCGAACTTATCCTCGATCCCTTTTCCGATAAATTGTCTAAGAAATTCGTCGCCGGTAATCCCAGCAGCTTCGCTGTGTTTATGGACATCGACTTTGACCACCTTCCCCGTCATATCCAGTCCCACACCACCGCTGATGGTACCGTTGGGACCTTCGACAGCTACCAGCAGAGACAACCCCACCGCCTTTTTATTCTCATCGACAGCGATATAGAATGTCGGTTTAAGGTCTTCAGGACGTAGATTTGTTTCGATCTCCGCTTCGATGGAAGTAACTTTTTCGGGTGTTAAATCCGACTTTTTTTCCACGAAGTTCTTCGCATTCGGAAAAATGGCTGCCAGCTTCTCACTAGGGACGGTGGTCTCTTCCGCCCACGCGACAGTGAATAGCGCGACAGCTAGCCAGCTAAAAAGGACGATTTGGTAAGATGCAACGGTTTGGGGGTTCATCGGTTTTTCTCCCTCGTAAACTATTTTTCTGCATCAGTATAACTGGACGGATAGTAACTGTCAAGAAAATCAAGGAAAGCTAGCTGGGCAATCGCATGTAAATGAGGGGTGCCCATAACTAGGTTCGTTCATTTCAAAAGAAAGTGCAGAATAGTTCAGAGAAACCGAGTTTTTTCTTGAAAACTCGGTTTCTTCCGTAATCCACTACTCAACCGCACATTTTCACTATAATTTAGGAAACCGTGTCAGGTCAATGGTAGGGGCTTAGTTTCGTAGGGGCGAGGTCCCCTCGCCCAACGGGTTGGCAGCAACCCCTACCCTGCGATACGGCTCGCTGTGGATTGGCAAATCCACAGCACCGTGGGATCATTCCTTGCTTTTTAAAACAGGTTCTTAAATCCTGACAATCCTGATTCAGACAATAATTATGAGCACCTCTCATGTAAATAGTGTGTAGGGCTTTGGCATACCATAATGGCAATCTACTCGTAGGCACAGAGCCTGCCCTCGATTCATCGGGGTTTCCTAACCTGTAATCGTCTAGGAAAGATAACTTCGTTTCTTAACTTGGATCGGTTTTTCCCAAATCGCGACGAAGTTCGTCTGTTGAGGCAACGTCTGCGACCGTGCCCGGGGGATGTTTATACCACCCCGGATCGTCATAGCTAGCGAGACGCTCCCGGACTTTCAGGAGGGTAAACATGCCGCCCATTGTGATGTAATCAAAAGGTCCCCGTGCACCGACCATTGGAATGCTGTTCTTTGGCACAGCCATGTGTCCTGCTTCAACGTGAACTCCATGTTCTCCCATGCCGTGTTCTCCCATTGTCATATATGCAGGCAGTAAGCGACGAATCTTTTCATCAACCCCGCTTTTCTGAACCCCCATAATATTTGGAAAATCGTGCCCCATCTGATTCATAACGTGATGGGTCATGTGGCAGTGAACCGCCCAATCGCCGGGTTCACTGGCCACAAATTCAATATCCTGCGTGTCGCCGACAGGCACAAAGATGGTGCTGCCGGGATGCTGCGCCGAAGCCGGGATGCTGCCCCCATTGGTCGCAGTAACCTTGAAGTAGTGTCCGTGGAGGTGAATTGAATGGTGATCCATCGCCGACAGGTTGCCGAAACGAATCCGCACCCGGTCGCCCATTCTGGCAACTAACGGCTCGGTTCCAGGATAACATTTCGCGTTCATTGTCAGGATGTTGAAATCGGTCATCTCGTTGGGGTTGGGTGTGGTGGTCCCTGGATCAATTCGCCACTCGCTTAACATGATGGCGAAGTCTCGATCTACCTTGTAATCGGGCGAGGCTTTTCTGGGATGGAAAATAAGCATTCCCATCATGCCCATCCCCATCTGCGTCATTTCGTCATGGTGTGAGTGGTACATATAGGTTCCCGATTGACGCACCGTCCATTCATATTTGAAGGTCTCACCCGGTTGGATAGCGCGCTGGTTTAGCCCTCCGACGCCGTCCATCCCATTCGGGAGAAAGACGCCGTGCCAGTGCACAGATGTAGGTGCTTTAAGCTTATTGGTGACGTAAATGCGGATACGCTCGCCCTCCACCGCCTCAATGGTGGGACCATGAACCTGTTTGTTGTAACCCCAACACTTCGCTTTCAAACCGTGAGCGAAGTTGTGCGATACTTCTTCAGCGACCAAGTGAAAAACTTTAACACCTTCAACAATCTTCCACGGTAATGAGGAGATGTTGGGCGTGATAACCGGTGTATAGTCCTTACCGGGCAGTCCCGGCGCTAGCGTTGGCTGTTGCGCGGCACCCGCGTAAGATTTTTCCCATTGGGATTCTGTTGCGTGTGATTTAGCCGCTCCCAGTGCGACGACACCGCCAACTACTGCTCCTGTTTTTAGCATACCTCTTCGATTCATTTTAGTGTCCTCCTTCTGCACCCGCGCCGTCAAGATGTCCAACAGTACTGTTCCCTTGTGATAGGGATAAATCTGCCATATCCACGACTAGCCTGCCGTTAAGAATCTGATCGAACTTGGCTCGTGCGACATGATAATTGTAGAGCGCTTGGATGTAATCCCGACCGGCGTCGATTTGTTGTTGTTTCGCCAACAACAATCGCGGTGTTCCTACCTGCATTGCGTTATACTGTAGTTGGACCTGTTCGAGAATCTTCTCTTGGAGTGGAAGTATCTCGTCCTGATAAGAGAGTGCAGTCTGCCGAGCGGTCAGTAAGCGACGCTGTGCTGCACGGACAGCAGAACGAATCTCAACCGCCAGCGCATGGTATCCCTCCTGTCGTTGGCGTAACGCTGCTGCCGCCGCCGCTCGCTGCCCCTGATTTCGATCAAAGAGTGGAATCTCAAAGCCAAGAGCAGGACCCGCTTTCCAAGCTCCTTCTTCTTGCTCAAGTTCTCCACCAACCTCCAAACGCGGCACGAGCGACATTGCTTTTGCCACGCCGAGTTGTCTCCCAATAGACGCAATGTCCCTCCGTGCAATGGCGAGATCTATGCTGTTCTCGATTGCAACCTTCTCAACGTCATCAAGTTTCATCGGTTCCGCCGGGACATTCGGTAGCCTCGCCTCAACAGTCCAAGCAGTTTGCGCACCCCACAATCCCATCAACCGGTTGAGCTGTTCACGGCTTTCGGCAAGCTTGATCTCCGCAGCGGCAAGCCCTAGCTCTGACCTCTCATAAAGTGCACGCTGAAGCAGCATATCCAGATCTGGAATGTTCCCCGCTTCGTGAAGCTGGCTAGCAAATTCATATCCCGCTTGGGTTGCCAGAACAACCTGTCTGAACAGTTCCAACATCTGCTTGTCCGCCTGAACGCGATAAAACGCCGTGCGGGTCTGCCCTGCCAAATCCATTACAGCAGCCGTTACGCGGAGTTTTGCCGCCTCGAACTCCGACTTTGCAATGGATTTTCGCATCGACCCATACAGAAGTGAGAGAAAATCCATCTCAATTTCGAACACATAGCTATTGTGAACAGGGTGTGCTGTCATCAGATCCTGCGGGAGACCAAACGTCGCTCCTCCGTGAAAAGTAGGATTCGAGGGGGAACCAGCATCAACGACCGCGGCATATGCGATACCGATTTCCTCATAGGTTGCCTGTAGGCGGCGGTTATTCAGCAGCGCAATTTGCACCGCGGCATCGGTGACCAGCGACTCACTCAGTAATTCTTCGATTGTCTGCGTTACTTCACCGGCTGAATCCGTATCTCCATTCCAGTGAACAGTAAAGCCGATACTTTCATCCACCTGCTGCTGGACTTCGCTGAAAGCCGCTTTTTTCGACACACCAGTGCAGCCGGCTAGGAGGAATAACGCCGCGAAAAATAACGCGGCGCATCTCATTTTCTCGTTCATTTGTCAAACTCCTCACCTGTGTTAATGGCTATGCTTGTGGGATTCCATGTCCTCGGCACTGGACATATCGGCACTTGAGACGGACAGCTGCATTTTCGCGCTGTGGCATCTGAGCATCGCACTTCCAAAATACGGATTGCGAACAGACTCGCCGGTTTGCAGCCAAATCCCCCCTTGGGAGACATCGGGTGCCATCCCACACACATAGCTATAAACCGGTTTCCCATAATTTGCAGGCACACCCACAGCAGCAATAAAATGCTTGAAGCTATCGCTCAGTGAGCCGTAGGCGATCCGGGCCGCTTTGATGTCCGAGAAGTCGCCAAGTTCATGTCCCGCGTTGTGGATAGTCTCGGTACGGGATTCGTGAGCACTCCACAGTTCAGCGGGGGCTTCGTGTTCGATGGTATGGAAGGCTTCAAGCATCGCATGTGCCTTCGCATTGACATCTTCCATCGTGTCCGATGCTAGTTGGTTGCCAATGGCGAGGTAGGTATCAAGCATCACCGCCAATGCTTCCGTGCCTTCGGGTGAGAGTTCAGCACTGCCATGACCACCGTTGCCTTCATGCATCTCCCCCGTCGGGATGTTGTCGTGATCGACAGATACTCCCTGTTGGGCGTTGGCATTTGCCGGATGGTCGTGCCAGGTGGCGAGGTCTACAGTTTTGCTAGCGCAGCCGATAGCTGTCAGTAGAAATACAGTGGTGAGTATAGATAGAGTTTGTTGGTTGAAAATTCGGGATAACATGTGAATAACCTCCGTTTTGAGTGAAAATGATCAAAACCAGTCCGGTGGCGTTGTGCCATAAGCACACATATACACCAATCGATCAATACATCTTAGAACTGAGAAAAGCGTGTAGGGAAAGATTAGGTGAGCGGAAACGGAGGTGCCCGAGGAGAAAGCTGTAGGGTGGACGGATTTGTGTAGGGATTGTCGGGCAAGTAAAAATGGGTTGTGAAAGAAACGGAACCCGAAGAAATTTTAGGCGTTGCGGGGATTAGGACAACAAATGAGAATGTGGCTGTTTGTATTTGTGAAGCAAGTTGAGGTTCACTCTTTCCAAGCGATTCCCACTGATTTAAGCAACAATGACCCTCTCCATCCTCTTGGTTGTCGTGGGGAGAGGATGGTTGATTTTCGGCACGACAACAAGTTGACTGATTTTTTTCATCGGTTGTTTGTGACCCAGTCTGATGCTGCTGATGGCTCGAAACAGTATCGGAGGTAGCGTTTTCATCTGTTTCCCGGAGTGCTGAACATTGTACCGGGCAGATAAAGTAAACCGAAGCTATCAAGAGTAAAAAAAGCGCGCAAAGGTTTTTGAATTTCATTGGATTACCCTTTCCCATGCAATAATGCACCTGTGCAATGAGAACAATCCGTAACCGTCCGAAAGTACGGAACTTTCGGACGGTTGGAGCAACTACATATATTCTTCCTCATCATCCTCAGCGGGATAGATATTGACATCCGATGATGAAATTGATTCACCAACATAGAAGGTTAACCAATTCCCGACTAGTTCGACAGACATCATCTCTTCATCTTCAGTCGTGTATTCGTGCAGTTCTATATCAAACGTCTCCATTTCTAGAATGTTTACAACGGTCATCTTCGCTGGGACAATCTCCTGACGAATGTATTCAACGGAGATTTCTGTGTCCTCCTCGTCAGGGTCCGGGTAGTGAAGCGTAATCGTATCAGGAAGGTCTTCACCTAACTCTTCTTCACCGTCAATGATCCAGCGGGAGATCTCATGCTCGTTTGTGCCGCCGACCCGGTCCACCCCCAAAATCACTACCTCATCATCGTCTTCAAGACGATACATATAGCGTAGTAAACCGCTGCCTTCATATTTCTTCCGCTCCGTCAGCTCAAAGGTGCGGGAAGCTGCATCGCTGATTTCAAATGTAGTCTGATCAGAAAGTTCGATCATGCTTCCAAGTGGAATATCCATTAATTCGTGCCGCTTGGGCTTTTCATCTCTCGATTTGCGGACAAATAGTGCCATTGTTTTACCTCTACCCAATTTGGAGACTATCGCTAAACCGTTTCAAAGCGATTTCGCATTCGACCGTATATCGCCATAAAACGAACAATTCGAGGATTTATGGTGAATTAGAGAAATAAGTAGACATTACCAATAACCCCGGCCTTCACGAAGTTTCCAAAGTCCCCCTGATAAGGGGGATTTATGGGGTTGGCTGTGCACTGGGAGTGTCCAAGTAATTCTAAAATCTACCATAGTTGAGTGTTGTGGTGCATAGTTTTTGAACGGCATCAAAGCGTACCACACAGCACCCCATGCCGATTTAGAAGTAGCCTTTATTATACATTATCAAAACGACGATGCCAATAATCAGCAGGCTACCAAAAACAAGAACGAACCAGGTGCCTCCGGAGGTCTTCTTTTGGACAACAACCTTTTGGGGTTGTGTTTGCACTACTGGTGTTGGTTGAGATTGGCTGCTGCTTGCCAAGACAATCTCACGGAGCGAATCTTCATCTGGGAGTTCTTCAACCGTCACAGCGCCTGCAGCGTTCTCACCATAAAATTTGTCGGGATTTTTTTCGATATACGACTCGGTGTAGTTCTCATCTGGATTCGTGCCGGGATCGACATAGCGCGAATCTGGCTTGATACCTTGACTGTCGTAATAGGCTCGCCAACGTTCGTATTCCATCTGTCGCTCCTGTGACCAATGCGACCGATCGTAATTCGGGTGATGATGGTACCAAAGCCAACTGTGGCGAAGCCGGTGGTTATAGTAATCGTGGAAGTAAATTCCGGAAATCATATTTGCAAACACCATGCTCGCAGTTAGGCTATACATGGAGTAGCCCATCATTGGATAGTAGGCACCAAAATTGTTGACAGTAATTGGGGACTGCGCTTCGCGCGCTTGACGGCGGGCGCGGGCGGTGTTTCGGTCTGCACGTCTGACTTGACGTTTAAGACTTCGATTTTCCGCTTTGAGATTTCTCGTTCCCGTGCGCTGTTGAGCTTGCAGCGACCGCTTCTGGCTGCTGGTCATGTTTCTTGTGGAGACAGCGGAGCCGGTCTTCGCACCGCTCATCGCGCTCTGTTTTTGTCGGACCGCGCTGCTTGTCCGTGCTGCGCTCGGTCGTGATGATTTGACAGCACTGCTGCCATAACTTCTGCTGCTGCTCGCGCTAGCAGTTCGGGAGCTTGATCGTACTGATGAACTGCCGTAACTCCTTGATGATGAGGTGCTGCTTCGGGTCGATCTTGACGTTGTTCCGCTGTAGCTCCGGCTACTACTGTAACTTCTGCTACCGTAGCTTCTTCCGCTGGATCTGAAGCCCTTTGAAAAAACGTCAGAACTCACGCTGAACGCGAACAAAACAAGAACTGCCACAACAGACACTTTTTGGAACAAACGTCTCATATTGACTGCCTCCTTAGGAAGTTGGGGTAAGCTCTCTTAGTTGATTTAACACCCTTGTCTCTATAGAAGTTCCCCGTGCATAAGAGATAGCTATAAATTCGCATCACTAGAATTTGCTTGACAATTTATAGTCCGTGCACTATCATTACAATTCAAGATGTGCCTGTAGCTCAACTGGATAGAGCGTTAGCCTCCGGAGCTAAAGGTTGGGCGTTCGAGTCGCCCCAGGCACGTTTTCCTACCTCATTTCTTCTTATCTTCCATACTGCCGATTTGAAATTACCATTAGTTTGCAGATTCAATAGGAGAATTATACTTTCTATCTGCTATCTCTGTCAATAATTTGTTCTATGGGCAGAGTATGTTTTTTTTCTATTTGCAAAACCACAAGAGCCGGCTACAGTTTTGGCACTGTTATTGAACCACAGATTTCGTAGCAATGAAAGTCGAATGTCTCCCCCGATTCGCACACATCTGAAACTACCTCTATCAATGTATCTGAACCATTTTTTTGCTTGTATTATTGTTGGTGGTATGATACTTTATCACACATTGGTATAACGACCTCAAATTTATATGTTTTACACATCACATTTTACATCCGCTATGATGCTGTGGCAAGTAACATATCTGTTGTCCCAGCATACGAAAGTCAAAGGAGGCGTATATGAGTCTTGATGTTCGATCCCCCAAATTGTTAGACCTAATTGATGCCGACGCGCAACTAGAGCAACTCGGGACCGGCTGTGAGTTCACAGAGGGACCCATCTGGAATGCCGAAGGCAAGTTTCTGTTGTTCAGCGACATCCCTGCAAATCAGATGAAAAAATGGACACCCGAGTCAGGTATCACTAACTTCCGCGTCCCTTCGGGTAAATCCAACGGCTTGACCTATGATAAACAGGGTAGGCTTGTAACCTGTGAACATGCCAATCGCCGAGTTTCACGCACCGAAGCTGATGGGACGGTTGTTACCATTGCATCGCATTATGAGGGCAAGCGGCTGAACAGCCCAAATGATGTCGTTGTGAAATCGGATGGAAGTATCTATTTTTCTGATCCGCCCTACGGTCTAACAGCTGATTACGGTATTGAAGGGGAGCAAGACCTCGATTTCCAAGGTGTCTTTCGGCTTTCCCCCGATGGTCAGACCCTGACACTGTTGGTCGATGATTTTGATCGCCCGAATGGCCTCTGTTTCTCACCAGACGAGTCGATCCTTTATATTGACGATACCGAACGTATGCACATCCGTGCGTTTGATGTCCAGCCAGATGGCACAATCGCAAACGGGCGGATTTTTGCCGAAGAAGAAGGTGAAGACGGGATGCCAGATGGCATGAAAATTGACGAGCACGGTAATGTTTATCTTACCGGCCCAGGCGGTATTTGGATTTTCGATACGTCAGGGCAGCATCTTGGGGTCATCCAAATCTCTGAGCAGGCTGCTAATCTAGCCTGGGGCGGCGATGATTGGAGCACACTTTTTATCACGGCGAGCACTTCGCTTTATCGCATCCAGTGTAAGGTCGCGGGAATCCCTGTTCCATAAATGCTGTGATTGACTGAGGAGGCGACAAAAATGAAAAAGTGGACGCGGTTGGCTATTCTGATTGCTGCCTTTTCTGTTTTGATACTCAGTGCAAATACACCTATAAACCCACAAATGGGTTCGAACCCCGATCCAGTCGGGGAGGAGGGAAAAAAGATGGATATGAAAATTTGGAAAATCGCGCTATTGATGAACGACATGGAAAAAGCGGAAGATCTGTATGTCAATAAGCTCGGACTTAAAGTGGTAGACCGTCTAGATCTCGGTGAACTTGGTGAGGCGATCTTCTTGGATGCAGGCAACGTAAATCTAGAGCTCATCCCTGCCGCTGCATTTGAAGGTGTATGGGGCTTAGACCGTCCGGGCGTACACCACATCTCGTTTAAGGCTGACGATGTTGAAGCGGGCACAGAAGCACTGCGCGAAAAAGGCGTTACTGTCAAAAAAGAGCCCTTCCAGCCGCTCGAAGGAATGACCCTTGCCTTCTTCGACGGACTTGATGGGGTCAATCTGCAATTGTACCGCCACGATCAAGGAGAAGAGTAAGGAACGGGATAGCTCCCATACTGATATAGAACCTGAAACGGGAAGGCAAAGAGGAATGGAACGCAGGTCTCGGACTCTCAGCCTGAAACAGGGGTTAGGAATGCTATTCCTCCCTGTCCTTTTTGCCTTCCTTTCTTTTTTTATTTATAGGCAATTTGATTCCGAACTGGCACACCCATGAAAGTCAAAATCAAACGTCTTGATAAAGATCTGCCACTGCCACAGTATGAAACGGGCGGCTCCGTCGGTTTTGATCTGCTATGCCGCGAATCGGTGACGGTTGCGCCTCAGACGGTGGCGTTGATTCCTGCAAACGTTATCGTCGAAACGCCGCCGGGGTACATGTTAATGGTAACACTGCGCAGCAGCACACCTCGCAAACGGGGACTACTAATTCCGCACGGCGTCGGAGTCATCGATCTAGACTACTGCGGCGAAGGCGACGAGATCCAGATCCAAATCTATAATTTCACAGACCAACCCGTTAGAGTCGAGCGCGGCGATAAAATCGCACAAGGTATCTTTGTGCGAGTCGATACCGCCGAATGGTCAGAAGTATCCGAAATGGGTTCGGAGACACGCGGTGGATTTGGTAGCACAGACAACAAGAATTGATGACTCAAAACAATCGAGATTGTATCTTGGAAACCTTGTTTCATTGGAAGGGCTAGGCGATGAAACAGTATTTAGATGCGTTGAAACAGATTATAGAGACAGGTGTAGATCGTGGAGGACGCAACGGTCTTACCCGTGCACTGTTTGGTATGCAGATGCGCTATGACATGGCGGATGGTTTCCCTGCTGTTACGACCAAGAAACTGGCGTTCAAAGTGATGAAAGCTGAACTTCTTGGCTTTTTGAGAGCCTACTCTGATGTCAAAGACTTTCAGAAGTTGGGTTGTCATGTCTGGGATGCAAATGCGGATGCGGATTACTGGAAGCCAAAGGCGCGGTTTGAGGGAGATCTTGGGAGAATTTACGGTGTGCAGTGGCGGTCTTGGCAAGCACCCGACGGACAAACTGTAGACCAGCTTGCCAACGCCATTGAAGGAATTAAAACTCAGCCCTACAGCCGTCGCCATGTCATAACGGCATGGAATCCGGGTGAGTTTGATCAGATGGCACTTGAGCCGTGTCCCACACTCTTCCAATTTTTTGTGGCTGAAGGAAAACTATCGCTTCAGCTGTATCAGCGGAGTTGTGATATGGTCTTGGGCGTACCGTTCAACATTGCTTCGTATTCTCTGTTGCTGCACATGGTCGCGCAAGTAACGGACTTAGTCCCAGGCGAGTTTATCCACACCTTGGGCGATGCCCACATCTACCACCTTCATTTTGAGCAGGTGGAGACACAGTTGCAGCGAGAACCGCTTGAACTTCCTGAACTTTACCTGAATCCGAACATAAAATCGATTGACGATTTCAAGATGCAGGACATCAAGCTGCGCAACTACAAACACCACGGCAGCATTAAAGCGCCTATGGTTGTGTGAGAGGGTAGGGGTTGATGATTATCTCCATCATTGCGGGCATGGATAAAAATCGCCTGATTGGTCAAGGTAACCGGTTGCCTTGGAGACTGCCAGCCGATATGAAACACTTCCGGCGACATACATTGGGTAAGCCTGTGTTGATGGGAAGAAAGACCTTTGATTCGATTGGCAAGCCGTTGCCAAAGCGTACCAATATCATACTGACACATGACCGCCATTATCGGGCAGAAGGCTGCATCGTGACCCATTCAATCGAAGAAGCGTTGGATACGGTTGGAAGCTGTGAAGAACTCATGGTGATCGGCGGTGCCTCAATTTACAAACTATTTTTGCCCCGCGCGAATCGCCTCTATTTGACACACATCCACGATTGTTTTCAAGGCGATGTTTATTTCCCGGCGTTTGATCCAACAGACTGGCAAGAGGTCAAACGGGTTGACCGTCAGCCGGACGAAAAAAACCCGCATCCATATAGCTTTCTCTTCCTGCACAGAAGGAGCGAAGATGCCCAATAATCGGTTAAAGCTCTGTATGCTCTCCGGTTCTTTCGAGTACGACTCAGAAGCATCCCTCGCCGTTTTCCAAGATTATATCGAGAAAAATTGTCCCGTCCAAGCAACGCAAATCATCTATCAAGATGAGGACGACGATCAATCCCTTGAATCGTTGCAAGATGCGGACGTGCTGCTGGTTTTCACACGGCGGCTCAATACCACAGGTAAACAACTCGATCGTTTCAAAGCGTATTGTGCCGACGGCAAACCCATCGTAGGCGTACGGACAGCAAGTCACGCCTATCAGAATTGGCTTACCTTTGATAAAGAGGTTCTCGGTGGGGACTACCAAGGGCATTATGGCGGCGGCGTCATCGCATCCGCCGAAACCAATCCGAGCGCGAAAGACCACCCCATCTTACAAGGTATCTCGAACTTCGACTCCTATGGCAGCCTCTACAAAAATCCCGCCATTGCTGCCGATACAACACTCCTCTTGACAGGGCACACGGAAGAACATACGGAGCCGGTAGCATGGACACGCATCCACCACAATGGGCGCGTCTTCTATACCTCGCTAGGACATCAGAGAGATTTTGAGGTTGAAATGTTTCTACGCCTGCTCGCAAATGCCGTGCTTTGGACGGGCGGACGATTGGATATGATATAACATACAGCCATCACCGCTATGACGAAGGTAAACCCTATGGGAACGATTGACTACAGAGATTTTGACCGTGACATCTGGGAGAGAGAGTTAGAGGATTTTGTGCCGTCCGTGGTCTACGACATGCACACCCACATGTGGTCGGAGGCGCACAAAGGCACGTTGACGGGTCCACCCACCGGGCTCCGTTGGGAGATTGATTATCAGGACCACCTAGCGTGGGCGGCGAAACTCTATCCGGGACGCGAGATGCACTATCTCGTTTTGGGAAGCCCGTTGCCGGGTATGGATGCGGAGGGGCACAACGACTGGATGGCGGTGGAGATGGCGGCGGATTCGCAATCGGAAGTGAACATGATGGTCACGCCGGAGATGACGCCGGACTATGTCGCAGCACAGGTCAAAAAACACGACTTCTTCGGACTGAAACCGTATCGCACGTTTGCACCGGATCCGGCCAACGCTCGTATCCGGGATTTCCTACCCGAATCCTTTATCGAAGTAGCACACGACTTGGGACTAGCGATTACCATGCACCTTTCCAAGAAAACCGGCCCGGCTGACCCCGAAAACATAAAAGACCTCCAATACTACACAGAACGGTATCCGAGAGCCCAATGGATTCTCGCACACTGCGCTCGTGCTTTCAACGCGTTTATGATGGAAGATGCCATCCATATCCTCAAAGAGATGCCAAATATCTGGTACGACACATCAGCGGTGAACGACATCTACTCTCACTTCCTACTGATGAAACATGAGAACCGTAAACGCGTTATGTTCGGATCGGATAACATCGTGGCGGGGTGTGCACGCGGCAAATACATCACTTATGGTCGTGCGTGGGAGTATTATGGCGGTTTTCCAGATCTGCCGCATTGCGATCCGACCCCAACGTTTGTGATTTACGAGCAGTTACGGCAGGAACGGCAGGTCGCGGATATGCTCGGACTAACCCCGGACGAGATTGTGGATCATTTCTCCGGAAATGCGATACGGTTCATCAAACAGGTGAGAACAGGACGTGACTAATGCAAGGAGGATTCAACGGATGAAAAGAACACCACTCTATGAAATCCATAATACACTTGGGGCATCGTTTACAGAGAATCACGAAGGTTGGGAGCTGGTCGGACATTTTACCGACCCGTGCCAAGAACACCACACGGTGAGACAGACCGTCGGTGTCATAGACCTCTCGCATCGTGGGAGACTCCGTCTGACCGGGAATGACCGGGCAACATATCTCCACCGCATCATCTCTAACGATGTTGAAGGGCTTGCGGTTGGAGAAGGAAACTACACGACCATTCTGACCAATCGTGGGAAAATCATCGCCGACATGAATCTATACGTTTTCGAGGGCTCGATCGATATCGAGACCAATGCCGAAACGACATCAACCCTCTATCAGGAACTCGATAAGTACCTGATTGCTGACGATGTGACCATCGAAGATTTTACTGAGCGCACCGGTGTTATTGGTATCCACGGACCAGCATCCGCGGAACTGCTTCAGGAAGTCTACGGATTAGATGTGGAGCATCTCCCGGAATATCACAGCGTTGTCCATGAAATCGACGGACAACACATCGCCTGCATTCGCGCCAACGAAACCGGTGAAGTTGGCTACAACCTCTATGCGGAATCCGAATCGATGGAATGGCTGTGGGACACCACCTTGACAAAGGGACGGACATTTAGTGCGCAGCCTGTCGGCTTAACAGCTTTGAATTCTCTCCGAATTGAGGCTGGTATTCCGCGATACGGAGCGGAATTGGACGATTCGATTTTTCCGGGGGAGGCGGAGTTAGAAGGTGCAATCAGTTTCGAGAAAGGCTGCTATATCGGCCAGGAAATTGTCGCACGCATGAAGTATCGGGGCCACCCTAACCGCCTGCTGCGTGGGTTTGAAATTACCAGCGACATCCTACCCCAGACCGGTGACCGCCTCTTTGATGAGGATAAAGAGGTCGGTTGGATAACTAGTGTGATCGTTTCACCCACATTTGGAAAGAAAATTGGGATGGGGTATGTCCGAGTCGCGTTTACCGATGCAGGCAGTCAGGTGGAAGTCGAAACGGCGGACGATCGAGTGAACGCGACGGTTCAGCTACTGCCCTTTTATCAGCGTGACTTACATAAAAAGGCGTAAAGCACGAGGAGGAACCGAGTTTTTCCGAAAAAACTCGGTTTCTTTGTACGCCTTCTTAACATAAGCAGAGGGGTTCGTTATCATTTTGTTTTTTCGTCATTTCATCTCCAACCTAATTGGGATTTGTAAGAAACGGCAGTACCTTATCGCATTCACCGGTCTATTGATGTTCATTGTCGGTTCTCAAAATGTATACCCCCAACAGCAGATAGCCCAGGATGCCTACGCCATCTTTGAACAAAGCTGCTTCAACTGCCACGGTCCTGAAGGTTCCTTTAAAGAGTCCCTCTTAATTGAACACAACGCGCTCATCGAAAAAGGGACCGTTGTCCCGGGAAACCCGCATACCTCCGAACTGTATAACCGGCTCATAACCACTGACATAGCCAAACGGATGCCACTCAATCAGCCTCAACTGCCTGTTCAGGCAATTGACACAATCCGTAACTGGATTTTAGCTGGTGCTCCCGATTGGGCGACGGCAGCTACAACCAATGGCAATTTCATCTCTCCCAATGAAGTGCTCAATACCATTGAGACGCACCTGATGTCACTTTCATCGTTCGACCGTGCCTTTGCCCGTTACTTCACTATGACACATCTCTATAACGCAGGTGAGACAGCACAGGTCCTCGACGCCTATCGTAACGGACTCTCCAAACTAGTCAACAGCCTCTCATGGAAGGCTACAGTCACCAACCCACAACTCATCAACCCACAAGAAACCATCTTCTACATCGATCTCCGACACTACGAGTGGGATCGTAATGACGGCTGGACACAGATTGAGGGTGCATATCCCTATCACATCGGGTTTGAAGGTCCGACACAGACCGCGCTGCGAGACCAACTGACCCGGTTACAGGGAGAGATGAAGAGTGACATACCATCGATTCATGTCGACTGGTTTCTTGCAACGGCAGCCAGCCCACCACTCTACCACGAGCTACTTTCTCTGCCATTAACAGACAGGGAGTTAGAGACCCGACTGGGTGTTAATGTAGTGCGCAATCTCCGTGATGCACCGGGGATTGATGTTTGGCGGGCGGGATTCAACAATTCCGGTGTCTCCAATAACAACAGGATGGTTGAGAGGCATGCCTCTCAACATGGAGCGTATTGGAAGAGCTACGACTTTGCGGGGAGTGTGGGCACACAGAACATCTTCACCCACCCACTCGATTTCACACATGATGGTGGGGAGGTTATCTTCAATCTTCCTAACGGATTGCAGGGCTACTACTTGGTCAATGCGTCCGGTTCCCGGTTGGACGCAGCACCGATAAACATCGTTTCCAATCCCGCAGCGAGTGACCCGACAGTGCGGAACGGTATTTCCTGTTTCGGTTGCCACACGGAAGGCATGAAGACGTTTGAGGACCAAGTACGTTCTGTGATAGAGAGTAATACCAACCCAACTTATGACAAAGCACAAGCACTACGGTTGTATGTAGAACAATCAGAGATGAACACCCTCTTGGGGGAAGATACCGAAAGGTACAAAGAAGCACTGGAAGCGACGGGAGGTATGTTTGGTAATATTGAACCAATTTCCCGTTTTCATGAGGCGTTTCGGGGCGAGGTGAACGCGGCATACGCCGCTGCTGTGGTTGGTTTAGAGACCGAAGCCTTCCTTGAACAAATTCGTGAGAATGTAGGGCTACAAAACGCAGGCTTGCTGGTGTTAGACAGTGCGAATGGGAGTGTGAAACGAGATGCTTGGACATCGAATTTCCGAGATATACTTTTTGCATTGGATTTCCCAGAGTTAGTTGATAAGCCCCCGGTGGTGCCGGAGCCAGACCGGCTACCGGGTGCGTTTGTTCACATCCCTGACACAAACCTGCGTGCTGCGATTGCAGAGGAACTTGGTAAAAGCCCCAACGCTCCGATTGCTGCCGAGGAGATGGAAAGGCTGAGAGAACTCAGAGTATCGGGTAGGGGCATCCGTGATTTGACAGGACTTCAGTTCGCAACGAATCTAAGATGGTTAAATCTCTCCGACAATCAGGTATCTGATCTCTCATCTATAGCAGGATTAATCAACTTGAGCGTTTTAAAATTTTCCAGGGGCAATGTATCCGACCTGTCATCCCTTGCGGGACTCATTAACCTGAAGGAATTACAATTTATCAGGGAAAACAATATATCTGATCTATCGTCCCTTGCGGGCCTCATCAATCTAGAGCATTTAACTTTTAGTAATGGTAAGGTATCTGACATATCACCTCTGGCAGGATTAGTCAATCTAAAAGCCATAACCTCGTGGAACAATCCTATCTCTGACATATCGCCTCTAGCGGGATTAACAAAACTGGAAAAATTAGATATGTGCCATGCGGACATTAAGGATATTTTCCCGCTTGCGGATTTAACGCGGTTGACAGAGGTGTACTTTGTTGCCAATGAGATATCGGATATATCGCCGCTTGCGGGGTTAACCGGGTTAAGTCGTCTGAATCTTGACGACAACGAGATATCAGACATATCCCCCCTTGCGGGATTAGCCAACTTGAAATGGCTAAATGTCGCTAAAAACGAAATCGCTAACTTTTCGCCTTTGGATGGATTACGCGAAAATATAAAACTCGTTTGGCACAGCAATCCGGGGTTCCCCACACACGCTCCGAAAATAGAGGGACCGTGGCTATGGGTCGTGTTGCCGGGTACAGTAGGTGAAACACTGAATGACATCGATTTATTATCAGAAGCGAGTGGAGGCACGGTAACAGAGGTAGAGATTGCCACCCATGGGGCAATAGAGGGAGGTTCTGTTGGCAGTAGTGTATGGACCTCCTACAGACTCCCGCCTGCAGGCGGAAATAACATTGAAGATATGCTGAAACGTTCCATCTCGGATGGTGCCATCTACGGCACTGTGTCCCTGTATTCACCACTGGAACAGAACACAACGATGTACGTCGGCGGCGATCACGGCGTAAGGGTCTGGCTCAACGGGACTTTGATTTACGAACGTCTCCAACGCCAGTGGGCAGACAATTACACCGACTTTTTCCCGGTCACGCTTCAGCAGGGGAGAAATGTTCTGTTAGTTGCGATTCACGCCGTGGGTAACGGCTTCTTTGGGTTTGAACCGGGCACCGAATATACGGTATCAATGGGCGTCGGGTACGCTTTTTCCCGGACACCAATCCATACGGGCGATACCTTCACCCTCGATATCCGCGCGGAAAATATCACCGACTTGGCGGGGTGGCAATTTGATATCGCCTTCGACCCTACCATCCTTGAAGCCGTCAATGTGAGTGAAGGTGACTTCCTGAAGATAGACGGTGGCTCGACCTTCTTTCAGGGTGGCAGTATTGATAACGCAGCGGGTAAAATCACGGGACTCAGTGCGGCGAAATTGTCCACCCAAGGTGTGAGCGGCACCGGTACGCTCCTTCAGGTGACGTTCAAAGCAAAATCCGCTGGTGAAACAGAAGTGGCACTGCAAAACTTTGAGTTCGGTACTATTACCGGGGAAAACCTCCCCGCAGGACCGCATCAAATCCGTATCACTGTGGCGGGACGATTAGCGACCGGGGATGTGAATCGAGATGGGCGGGTGAGCATTCTAGACCTGATTCTCGTCGCACAGCAGTTGGGGAAAAGGGTTCCCGCTAACTCACCGGTGGATCTCAACCGCGACGGTGTTGTCAGCATCCTTGACCTCATCCTCGCGGCACAGGGAATCGGCAACACCACAACGTCTGCCGCGCCGGTGGTTGGGACAGAAAGCGTAGATCCTACGACGATAGAAACGTGGATTGTGCAGGCACGGTTGGAAGATGACGGCTCGCTTGCCTTCAAACAGGGTATAGAGAATCTTGAAGCCCTTCTCCACTCGCTGATTCCTGAAGAGACCGCGTTGCACCGTAACTACCCGAATCCGTTTAACCCGGAGACATGGATACCGTATCAATTAGCAGAGTCAGCAGAGGTAACGTTGACAATCTATGATATGAACGGGCATTTGGTGCGACGTTTGACGGTAGGGCATCAAGCGGCGGGTATGTATCAGAGTCGCAACCGTGCGGTGTATTGGGATGGTCGCAATCAGTTGGGTGAGTCCGTCGCCAGTGGTCTCTATTTTTACACACTGACAGCGGGTGAGTTCACAGCGACACGGAAGATGTTGATACTGAAGTAGGAGTTACACCCTTTAATAGGGAACGCAGATCTGCGTTCCCTACAGGTTGATTGATCGAACGCCGATGAAATCGCCTTTTTAATTTGACAAGGATGTCCCTTTTTGCTAAGCTCTGAGCCAATGTTGGAGCAAGTCTCATCGCGCAAACCCAAAGCGAGGAAGAATATGACAGGAAACCATAAAAATCGTGCCTATTGGAAGAAGAATCTGCAATACCTTAGCGCCCTGCTGATTGTATGGTTCGTCGTCTCTTACGGTTGTGCCATCCTGTTTGTGAACTATCTCGACAAAATTAAGATTGGCGGTTTTCGTCTCGGCTTCTGGTTCGCACAACAAGGATCGATTTATGTCTTTGTCGTGTTGATTTTCATCTATGTTTGTCTGATGAACCGCCTCGATAAGCAGCACAGTGCGTCCGAAAGAGAGGAGCAAGAATGAGCGTACAGGCATGGACATTTGTGATGGTTGGCTTATCCTTCGCGCTTTATATTGGCGTAGCGATCCGGTCGCGAGCAAGCTCAACCGGGGAGTTCTATATCGCAGGGGCGGGTGTACCTCCAGTTGTCAACGGCATGGCGACCGCAGCTGATTGGATGAGCGCCGCATCATTTATTTCGATGGCGGGCCTCATTTCGTTCATGGGGCGCGATGGTTCCGTCTATCTCATGGGCTGGACAGGCGGGTATGTATTGCTGGCGTTACTGCTAGCACCGTATCTGCGCAAGTTCGGCAAGTACACCGTGCCCGATTTTGTCGGCGACCGATACTATTCGCGCACAGCGCGCATCGTTGCCGTCGTCTGTGCAATTTTTGTGTCGTTCACCTATGTTGCAGGACAGATGCGCGGCGTTGGTATTGTCTTTTCCAGATTTCTTAGCGTTGATATCAACATCGGTGTACTGATTGGCATGGGTATTGTGTTCTTTTACGCAGTGCTAGGCGGTATGAAGGGAATTACTTATACCCAGGTTGCACAATACTGTGTTCTGATTTTCGCTTACCTTGTGCCGGCAATCTTTATCTCTCTGCTAATGACAGGTAACGTTATTCCACAGCTCGGTTTTGGCGGCGTGTTAGCAGACGGTTCGGGAGAATTCTTACTTGATAAACTCAATGGATTGAGTCAGGAACTCGGCTTCGACGCATACACCGATGGACGCAAGGCAACAATAGACGTCTTCTTTATCACAGCGGCTCTTATGGTTGGCACGGCTGGGCTCCCACATGTCATTGTACGTTTCTACACCGTACCAAGGGTTTCTGCGGCGCGAAGCTCTGCGGGATGGGCATTGTTGTTCATCGCTATCCTTTATACAACCGCTCCTGCAGTGGCAGCATTCGCTCGAACAAATCTTTTGAATACGGTTTCAGATGCCAAATACACGGAAGTTCCGGACTGGTTCAAGAATTGGGAAGCAACAGGTCTTATCAAATTTGATGACAAAAATAGTGACGGCAGCATTCAGTATCGAGGAGCACGCTCGGAGATTGAGAATGAGTTGACCATCGATCGCGACATCATGGTGCTTGCGAACCCTGAAATCGCCAAGCTGCCGAACTGGGTTGTCGGCTTGGTTGCCGCGGGCGGATTGGCAGCTGCGCTCTCAACAGCTGCAGGACTCTTGTTGGTGATCTCAACTTCAATCGCCCACGATCTCTTGAAGCGGGAACTCGTTCAAGAAATTAGCGAGAAAAGTGAGTTAATCGCCGCACGTATCGCGGCGGGCGTTGCCGTTTGCATTGCGGGTTACTTTGGTATCAATCCCCCCGGCTTCGTTGGACAGGTAGTTGCATTCGCATTTGGCTTGGCTGCTGCCTCATTCTTCCCGGCAATCATTATGGGTATCTTCTGGAAGCGGATGAACAACATCGGCGCGATCAGTGGTATGATTGTTGGCATCAGTTTTACCGCGGGATATATCATTTTCTTTAAGTTCATTCGTCCTGACCTGAACATACCCGCACACTGGCTGTTTGGCATATCTCCTGAAGGCATCGGAACGCTTGGGATGGTCCTCAACTTCTTAGTGTCGATTCCTGTCTCTTTAGCCACGCCGGCACCACCGGCCGAAGTCCAAGAGCTTGTTGACAATATCCGCAGCCCTCAAGAGGCAGGACCTCCCCACGAACTATCTGTCTAATCAGGGTTTTCCTATAAGTAACCGGCGGTGCTCTCGCTAATTCATCAATGTTATGTGGCGAACGAAATCCGGGCGATTGGAACGGTTTAGAGAAGGAGATCTATGCTACCTTGGTTCTCTTGGAATCGTAATTGTCGATTATTGGGCATAGCCGTTTTTGGATCTGGCATCTTTTTTGGCGTTCAATTTTCGCTTTTCCATAATTTTATCGTCGATCGAATCGGCATTGAAGCCCATGAGTTGGGCTATATGGAAGCATTGCGCGAAGTCCCCGGTTTTCTTAACGCACTCTTTATCGCAGTCACAATCCTTTTGGCACCGCCGTTGCTTGGTGGGGTTTCGCTCATTGTGATGGGATTCGGTTTAGCGTTGTATGCCCAAGCAAACAGTTTTTTGGCGGTCCTTATCTATTCATTTGTGTGGAGTATTGGGTTTCACGCATGGCTGCCGTTGCAAGGGGCAATGTCACTCTTCTATTCGGAAGGGGAGGAGAAAGGAAAGTGGCTTGGTAGCCTGAGGAGCGTTCAAAGTTTTTCGATGTTAGCCGCAATTGTTTTGTGCAAATTCGCTGTGGATGTGTTAGAATTTGGCGGGTTGTTCCAAATTGGCGGTGCAGCAGTTGCCATCGGCGGCGTTGCGCTGATGTTCGCCTCACGTCAGTTGCAGACCGAGCGCGAAAATCGTTTTGTGTTGAGAAAACGCTATTGGCTCTACTATCTGCTATCCTTTCTACAAGGCTGCCGCAGACAAATTTTTATCACCTTTGCGGTTTTTGCCCTCGTGAAAGTGTACGGCACCGATCGGGGTGTAATCATCACGCTCATCCTAATCAACCAACTCGTCGTATTACTTTTTTCACCGTTGATGGGCTCGCTCGTGGACAAACTCGGCGAGCGCATTATGTTGAGCGCTAGCTACGTCGGTTTAACTTTTATATTCATTGGATACGCGCTGCTGAAGAACCCGAATCATTTATATGTTCTCTACTGCCTTGATAACTTCCTGTTTGTCGGTAGCATTGCGATGACGACATACGTGAACAAGATTGCGCCCAGAAGTGACCTCAAGCCAACACTTGCAATGGGGGTTACCATGAACCACATTGCAGCAGTGGGTGCCCCGTTAATTGGAGGGTTGGTATGGATGAAACTCGGCTACGAGGTCATCTTTCTCGCTGGAGGGGCTATCGCATTTATCACACTCATCGTTACACAATGGATGAAGCCCCCACCTTTGCTCGTTGATGCAAAACCGGAGATGGCCGCGGATTAAGATACATAGTAATAGAGAAACTCATATTTTACATATTACGTAGTATCACAATACATTTTATTTACTACAATTATCGTCTGGAGCATTTATAATGCCTAAATCATTGGTTGTTGTTGAGTCTCCCGCGAAAGCGAAGACAATCAACAAGTTTCTTGGTCAAAATTATATTGTCCGTTCTTCAGTGGGGCATATTCGTGATCTGCCTGCAAAGAAGCTCGCTGTGGACGTTCAAAACGGATTTACCCCGGAATATATCACCATCCGGGGCAAAGGAAAAGTAATCAAAGAAATTCAGGAAGAAGCAAAGAAGACAGAGGCAATCTACCTCGCCGCCGACCCGGATCGAGAGGGCGAGGCAATCTGCTGGCATATTGCTGAGACGCTTAAAACCGTGAAAAAGCCAATCTACCGGGTCACCTACAACGAGATTACGGCAAGCGCAATCCTCGCGGCGATGGAGAATCCCGGCGAGATTGACCAACACCTCGTGGATTCCCAACAGGCTCGGCGCGTTTTGGATCGGTTGGTTGGCTATCAAATTAGTCCAATCTTGTGGCGTAGCGTGAAACCGGGATTAAGTGCTGGACGGGTGCAATCCGTTGCGGTGCGACTTATCTGTGAGCGGGAAGCGGAGATTGAAGCCTTTATTCCCCAAGAATATTGGACCATTACCGCCAATCTGATAGGGAAAAACCCACAGCCATTTGATGCGAAGCTGCTGCAAATCGGGTCGGAGAAGGGAAGTATCAGCACCTACGGTTTCCCAATTGATGGAGCGCGTGCAGAGGCAATTGTCGAAGATGCAAAGACAAAGCCGTTTATCGTCAAAGATATTAAGAGACAGGAGCGTAAGCGGAGACCTGTTCCACCCTTCATCACGAGTACGCTACAGCAAGAAGCCGCTCGCAAACTCCGGTTCACTGCCAAACGCACCATGTCGGTTGCTCAAAAACTCTATGAAGGATTAAACATCGGGGCAACGGGTGCTGTCGGTTTGATTACCTACATGCGAACCGATTCAACGCGGATTGCGGACGAAGCACTCAGAGAAGCACGGGGATACATCAAAAAGAATTACGGGGCGGATTACCTTCCGAAGAGTGCCGTGCGTTACAAGAGCAAGGGAGGAGCACAGGATGCGCACGAAGCGATTCGTCCCACCTCGGTTGAAAGGACGCCTCAGTCGCTCAAATCCTACCTTTCCCCTGAACAGCATCGATTGTATGATCTGATTTGGAAACGGTTCGTTGCTAGCCAGATGAATCCCGCCATTCTAGATGTGACGACAATTGATATTTCAGCAGAGCAATATCTGTTCCGTGCAACCGGATCAATCCTCAAGTTCGATGGATTCATGCGGCTCTACCTAGAAGGGAGCGACGATAGAAACACGGAATCCAGTAGAAATGATGAGACTGATGTGATCCTACCTGTGCTGGAAATTGGCGAGCGGCTTGACCTGCGTAAACTAATACATAAACAACATTACACGCAGCCACCACCTCGATATAGCGAGGCGACCCTCGTCAAAGCATTGGAAGAGAAGGGAATCGGCCGTCCAAGCACGTATGCCGCAATTATCTCGACGATCCAGGGCCGGGAGTACGTAGTCAGGGAAAAGGGACGTTTTGAGCCTACAGACATCGGCAAGCTGGTCAATCAACTGTTGATTAAGGGATTTCCCGATATCCTCGATACACAGTTTACGGCAAAGATGGAGGATCAACTTGATGAGATTGCCGAGGGTAAGTCAGACTGGGTGGGCGTTCTGAGCGCGTTTTACGAACCTTTTACCCACGCCTTAGAAGCCGCACCGGATGTAATGTATGAAGCACGTAAAGAGATGGAAGAAGAGTCTGATGTAGTGTGCGAAAAGTGCAACGGCACAATGATTATCAAGTGGGGAAGGTATGGTCGTTTTCTCGGTTGCTCAAATTATCCGGAGTGTAGTAACATCAAGCGCTTAACAGGGGAGGACGCACCGCCCTCCGAAGAGGAACCTACCGATGAAACCTGCGATAAATGTGGCAGTCCGATGGTAATCAAAACCAGTCGTGCCGGCGGGAAATTCCTCGCGTGTACCGGATATCCTAAGTGTAAGAACGCAAAACCTATCAATATCGGCGTCGATTGCCCTGAAGCTAGCTGTGACGGCTATATCGGTGAGCGACGCAGCAAACGCGGAAAAGTTTTCTATGGTTGCAGCAACTACCCGAAATGTAACTTCGTTTCATGGGATAAACCGGTGAACAGGGAATGTCCAGAGTGTCAAACACCCTTCCTCGTCGAAAAGACAGCGAAAACGAAGGAACGTTACCTTACCTGCAACGATAAGGCATGTGGCTACACGGAGCCCTTAGCGGACTGAGGCATCGGAAGTACGATACCTCCAGTCAATCCTATCCAACAACCTAGAGGGTTTTCAGATTGAAATGATTCAAGTTTACAGCGTCTCAATGAGCTATAAGAAGGACATTGAAGTTCTTCACGAAATCAATTTTCACGTCAAAAAAGGAGAGTTTGTTTTTCTTGTTGGCACCAGTGGGGCAGGAAAAACAACGATTCTCCGACTCTTGTATCGAGAGCTTGTCCCCACTTCAGGACAAATTATCCTTGCGGGGAAAAACCTGTCCCAAATTTCTAGATCGCAAATACCCTATCTGCGCCGCAGAATGGGTGTCATCTTTCAGGATTTTAAGCTGCTGCCGAATAAGACAGTTCAAGAAAATATTGCGCTTGCCATGAAAGTAACGGGCACCAAGCGACCCCATATTCGCCAGCAGGTCGATCGGCTCCTCCATCAGATGAGCTTGGTTCATCGAAAAGATGCGCTACCAGAAGATATTTCGGGCGGTGAACAACAACGCGTCGCTATCGCGAGGGCGATGGCAAACGACCCATTGGTTCTACTCGCTGACGAACCGACAGGGAATTTGGATCCTAAACTGTCGCTCGAAATTATGCACCTCTTCGAAAACTTCAACTTCCGCGGGACAACGGTAATGGTTGCAACGCATGATCTCTCACTTGTCCAGCAACTCGGAAAGCGTGTCATACGCATTGAAGATGGGAAAAATGTTGAAGATTGATGGTGCGTAAAAGGTACAGCACGTCCCGGATTTGGTAGGTCTCTCGAACTGTTGCCCAAGGTACCGCTGCCGGCTGCGATAAAGGCGGCTAAGCCACAAGCCAAGAGCGAGTCCGCAGCGATCAAATTACATGACGTTGAAGTTCTTCAGTCCAACAGAAACTGAGATTCTGACAGTCCTGATCGAACACATGGTGGGATTAGATATCCTTTATGCGTCGAAACAGCCCCATGGTCGTGAGGGGTCAACACCAGATGATTCCTCCACAGTGACGTGCATCGACGCCTTCGTTGCCGGTCTATCATTAAAATTGCAAGCGCAACTCCGCCGAGGGCTTCGCCTATTTCAATGGTGTCCGATTTTGTTTATCGGAAAGCCACGTCCCTTCACCCAGCTCTCACCACATGATGCAGAAACCTATATTCGATCGTGGGCGGAAAGCCGTTTCGGGCTGCGACGACGTATCTTTCGAGGCTTGCGGGATGTAACGTTTCTTGGCTATTACAACCAATCGGCTGCTGGCACTATCATACCTCTACGGACTAACCGGAGGGCAGATGACCATCCAGGGGCATGACGTGAGGCAGGATCTCCGTGAAACCGTTGATGTCTGTGTGATTGGATCGGGAGCGGGAGGTGCTGTGGCTGCCAAGGAGCTCGCTCAAGCTGGGCTATCGGTAGTTGTGCTAGAGGCGGGAGCAAATCACAATCCAACGACATTCAGTCTACATACGCCTGAGATGCTGCTGCGGCTGTTTTGGGCTGGAGGCATGCGGACCACTCACGACGGTTCGGTACTCATCTCCCAAGGACGAGGTGTAGGCGGCTCTACCGTCCATAATCTGTGCTATGCGGTGCGCACCCCTGACGCAATTTTGGAAAACTGGGAAACCGAGTTTGGAATTCAGGATTTGTCACCGATAGACCTCAGCCCCTCTCTCGACCGGGTGGAAGCAACCTTAGACGTGAAGCAAATTCGGGAGGCGCAGGTTAATAAGCTTAACCGAATTATTCGCCAAGGCTGCCAAGCAATGGGCTGGCGGGGGATTATCCAACGACATAATCGCGGTCGCTGTCCAGATTGTTCGGCGGGTTGTCTGCTTGGATGTCCCACTTCTCAACCGGGAATTGGGAAACAGAGCATGGCGGTGACCTATATGCCTCAAGCACTAGAAGCAGGGGTACGCCTTTACACCGATTGCCTCGCCGAGACTATTGACTCGGAAAACGGTTGCGTGGTTGGAGTCACCGCTCGGTTTCTGTCTAGCAAAATAAGGCTACCTAGGCAGGCTGATACGAAAACTGAGTACCCTAATGATTCCGGGAACAATCGCAGGCGTGAAATTTACCGACTCACCGTTCGCAGCAAAGCGGTGATTCTAGCAGCGGGAGCAATCAACTCCCCTCAACTTTGGTTGAACAGCCGCCTTCCCGATCCGGGGAAGCAAGCAGGACGTAACTTGCATCTCCACCCCGCTGTCTTTGTAGGCGGTATTTTCGATGAGGAAGTTGATGCCTATCAAGGTATTCCCCAAAGTTTTTACGTCGACCATTTTCTGGATTTGGCGCGTAATCCTGACAGTGGCTACCTGCTCATGCCAGCCTTCGGTCCAATGGCACTGGTCGCAGCTAGCATGCCATCCTTCGGGCGAGAGCACAGGGACTTAATGCGCTCTTACCGTAATATCGCTGCACTGATTGTGCTGCTCCATGACCGCTCTTCAGGGCGGGTGACGGTAAATCGACAGGGAGGACCAGTAATTCGCTACCGCCTCGGTCGTGCTGACCGGGCGTCACTAATCGAAGGATTGATACATGGTGCCCAACTCCTTTTCGCCGCCGGGGCAAGGGAAGTTACACTACCCTATACGCGACGAATCGTTATCAAACGAGAAAATGACCTTGAAGTAATTCGTCAACGCGGCATCGTCGAGAACGATATTCTCATTGCCTCTAGCCATCCCCAAGGAACGCTACGGATGGGTAGTGATCCGCGTAGAGCCGTCGTGGATTCCTATGGAGAGGCACACGCTGTTAAAGGATTGTTCGTGGTTGATGCGAGCCTGTTTCCGACCTCAATCGGCATTCCGCCAATGTTGACAATTGCCGCCATGGCAGACCGTATTGCCGGACGACTAGCCGCAAATTGGCAGGCTTAATTATGTTCCAATCAATCGCCCCACCAATCATATTTCAGAAATATCCATACCGCAGCAAACACATCGCTTGGCTCCTGTTTGAAACTACTTACACCGGAAAGGCACGGGCAGCTAGACTTATCCACGACGTTCAAGCACATCGGTGTGAAAAGCAACCGATTCTGTTTTGCAATATGTATGGATGAGCATAGCTCCATGTTCAATAGCTAGGAGGTAGTAATGGAGAAGTTAAAAGTTGGAATTATTGGGTTGGGTGGAATCGCCCGCTCCCACTGTGATGCGATTTCGACACTAGACAACGTAGAGGTTGTGGCGGTTGCTGATCTCTTTGAGGAAAAGCGCCGCGAGTACATGGATAAATATAATATCCCAAGGGGATATGAGACGCACACGCAACTGTTGCAAGACAACGAAGTTGACGCGGTAGCAGTTGTTCTCGGCCACCAGCTCCATCATAGACTCACTGTGGATGCTTGCAACGCTGGTAAACATGTCTTGGTAGAGAAACCGATGGCGATCAACCTGCAGCAGTGTGACGATATGATAGCGGCTGCGGCTGCTAACAATGTCAAGCTGATGGTCGGCTATAGCCAGCACTATTACGGCACAAGCGTAAAGGCGAAGGAGATCCTCGATTCGGGCGACCTAGGACCCTTAATAACAGCAGTATGCTACATGTCCAAGAATTGGGGCTATTCGGGACGTCGTCCTCAGTACCGCAGTCGCTACCACGGCGGTGGTATGTGGCTGACCAATGGCGTTCATGTGGTAGACCGCCTCACATGGGTGATGGCGTCACAAGCAGCGTCGGTATCCGCATCCATCGGTGCACGGGCACATTACCAAGCAGGTGATGATTCCGCCACCGCGTTTATTCGATACAAGAACGGACTTGCCGGCGTTGCTGTAGCAATTGGATACGCCGACGGCGCGCCAGATTTTAGTTGCCAAGTTATTTGTGCCAATGGCACGTTGCGGTTCAGTCAGCACGGCGAAAAATATGTCCGGGTAGGTAAGGGAGACAAGTGGGAAGATGTGCCATTCGATGATACGCCAGTTGAGATGCACAACGAGTGGAAATTTTTTGCCGAAGCCATTGAAAAGGACCTCGAGCCACCGACGCACGGGGAATGGGGACGCCACATCATGGAAATCCTGTTTGCCGCCGAACAATCTGCAATCTCCGGCCGAGAGGTAGCGTTAGAGAGTGCTCTCGGTTGGACGAATCAGACATCTGGCTCTCCCATCACGATTGATCACGGCTGGGTCTAACGATATTGTGATAGAAGTGTCCGAATGGACTGGTATGTGCGTCCGAATTGCTGACGGAAGAAATGGAGACAAAAAATATCCAATTCGATCTTGCAGGAGAGTTTTGCACACAGCGATGTGGGTAAAAATGTCTTTCTACTATCGGAGCGCGGTTGCGGTCATGCCACCGCATACGCCGATGGCAACAAAATAATCACGCTTCAGGACAAAACGCACGTAGCATGGCTCGATTCAATTGCCGAAGGGTTTCGTGTGCGTTCCCGGACGCTGGACCGAAAAACGAACCGATGGTCTCCCACATATACCGTCGGAGAAGCGTATGATAATCACGGCGGTCCTGCGTTGACAGTGGACAGTCTGGGATACCTTCATATCGTTTATTACCCGCACCATCATCCCTTCCGATACCGGCGTTCGGTTCGTCCAAACGATGTATCCGAATGGGGAGACGAAATCCAGTTTGGTGAGCGATGTACTTATCCCACGATGGTGTGCGGTTCGGACGACACCCTCTACCTGACGGGCAGAGAAAATCGGGGATCTGAACCGTGGTATGTGAACCTTTATATCAAACCGCCCAACGCACCTTGGGGTGAACCTATCGCCATTTTCCAAGATGATAAGGGTGGGTACGTTCGCTATCAGGAAGCGCTGACATGGGGACAAGACCATCGGACGTTGCATTTGACCCTCTGGATCTTTGATGAAGATCGGTCATATACTGTCGGTTATCTCCGTAGTCCTGATAGTGGTAGAACGTGGGAACGAGCTGATGGGACACCGGTTTCACTTCCTGCTACCCGCGAGACAGTCACGCTCATTGACACCAAACATAGGGATTTGCGTTTCGGTTCTATCGCTGTTGATGGGGAGAGCACCCCTTATGTCCTCTACAGTACCTGTCCTTCCTTTTCCATACCGTCCCACGCATGGGTTGTATGGCTGGATGGAGCAGGTAAGTGGTGCCGCCGCTCACTCACCGACGAACTTCCCAAGGAATGGAAGGGTTGGAGTCTCGCCATGGATGGTGCGCTCCACATCGCCCCCAACGGTCAGATTTTCGTTGTACTGGCCCTGATGAAACCAGAAATTGTCAGTGAGGGAAATTGGGGACATAAAAGTGCGGAGATCGTTGGGTTGCAAGCCCCGGATATCGGCGGTAAATTTAGCGTTGAGTTACTCTCCAAACCCGATATGACAGTGCCGCATTGGCTTCCGAGCTTAGAGCGTCCCACAGGGCACAACCACGTTGACGCCCCCGGCGTGATGTATACCGCGGGTGTTACAGGTGAAGGGTGTCATGATATTCTTTCCAACGGTGTTTATTGGATGGAAATGTAACCGTAGTGATGACATACAATAATGCAAGTTGCCACTTACAAGGCATGATCGCTTGGGCGAATGCACCTAAGCGGGCCGACCACCGCTCGCAGTGGATTGACAAATCCACGGCATACGTGCATGGAGGGCTTGGGTATGTTTATCCAAGTCAAGCAGGCAGGTTTTCGTAGGGTGCGGTGCCTATTGAATACCGGGATCGTCGAAGTGAGGCAGGTGATAGTAGGAAATTTACGGTGCGCAAAATCGGCCAAAAAAGTATCTATCGGATATTAACCCCCATTCTGTTTCTCGCTGGCATTCTCTTTTTCACGTTCCTTTCGCGTGTTGTCTTTTCACCGCTGCTGGTGCAGATTGAGGAAGAACTTCACCTGTCCCATGCGAAATCGGGCAGTTTGTTTCTCCTCATCTCTATCGGATTTGCGCCCGTGATGCTCGGATCCGGCTTCGTCTCCCAAAGGCTTACGCATCGTGGGACAATCCTGCTTGCCTCAATAACGTGTGGGTTGGCGACCCTAATAATCGCTTTCAGCCGCTCGCTGATCGGTATTCAGATCGGCATGATAGTGCTCGGCATGGGATCTGGACTCTATTTTCCGTCGGCGATGGCGACGATGACCCGTTTGATAGAGCCAACGCATTGGGGGAAAGCGATTTCGTTACATGAGGCAGGCCCCACGATGGGATATGTCTTGGCACCTATCGTTGCCGAGCTGGGTTTAAGTTTTACATCGTGGCGAGGCGTCTTGATAATTGTCGGTATCGCAGGCTTAATGATGGCGGCGACATTTGCACTGTTTGGACAAGGAGGAAGATTTCGCGGCGAGCCACCGCGTTGGGATAATGTCGGGCGAATCTTTCACCAACCCTCATTTTGGGTTATTGCTATCTTGATGAGTCTGGCTTGCGGGGCGAGTGTTGGGGTTTACTCAATCCTTCCGGTCTACCTTATCAGCGAACGGGGACTAGACCAAGGATTGGTGAACACGCTCGTAGGACTCTCGCGGATATCCGGACTGGTGACGCTCTTTCTTGCCGGCTGGTTGGCGGATCGTTTCGGCGCAAGGCGCGTCATGGGAGCCATTTATGCCGCAACTGCTATTCTGACGGGACTGCTAGGCTTTGGTCAAAATGTCATCCTAGTAATGGTAGTGTTCCTCCAACCAGCGGTTGTTAACGCTTTCTTCCCAGTGGCGCTATTGGGGTTGGCTAATGTAGGTCCTCCCCGCACCCGAAACGTCGCTGTCTCATTGATGATTCCCTTTGTTTATCTGATTGGCGGTGGTATCGTTCCTGCTGCCATGGGGGTTGTGGGAGAATATTATGGATTTGCGGTTGGCTTCCTCTGGATGGGTGGACTACTGCTAGTTAGTTTATGTTCCCTACCATTTTTGCGCTCCCGACCAGATCCGATACCTGATTCCAACACATAGGAAAAATGCTGTCAGTGCCTTGGAAATAGGCATACAGCACTTCTGCATGGAACAGAGATTGCGGCTCTTCACCGATACTGCTGAACAGAGGCAGCCAACACCGAAATGAGGTAAAAACGATGAAAATTCGAGATATTCAAGCCTTTCCACTCGCCTATCCAGAACCGCACTACAAAGGCATCGAACGCTATATCACCCTCGCTCGTGTGGAGACCGAAGATGGCGTGGTCGGTTGGGGGGAATGCATTTCGCAATTTCGTGAGGCGGCACTGGCGACCAAGCTCATTATCGAACAAGGACTTGCGCCGCTGCTTGTCGGCGAGGATGCGATAGATGTTGACCGACTCTGGCACAAAATGCAGTCACGTATCTGGTGGTATGGTCCTGAAGGAATTGCTGCCTTTGGGGTGAGTGCTTTGGACATGGCACTTTGGGATGTCAAAGGGAAAGCACTGGGCTTGCCCATTTGCCGACTACTAGGAGGTCAGCTGCACGACAAGGTCGTCGCTATGGCATCTTTTATCTTTGATATGGAGGATTTTGACTGGACGCTCAACGAATTTCGTTTTCTCCGCGAGGAGGGATACCAAGTTGTTAAAGCTGGCTGGGGAATGCGACCGGAGGCGCTCTTCGGTCAAAACCGGCAGCGTGATATCGAAATTGTCCGACTGGTGCGAGAGGTTATCGGTGATGACCTCGAACTGATAGTTGATACACCTGGGCATCATCGCCTCTGGGATGTTCCGACGGCCATTCAGCGTTTTCGAGACCTAGAGCCGTATCGACTCAGATGGATCGAACAGCCACTTCCACCTCACGACCTTGAAGGACATGCCCGGCTCCGGGCGGCGGTCGCCACTCCCATAGGTACAGGTGAAGACGAGTGGAATGTCGAGAGTTATCACCGTCTCATCGAGTCGGGGGGTGTGGATGTGTTGCAGATAGACCCCGGTCGTTGCCACGGCATCACCGGCTCTCAACACGTCATCAAACTAATCGAGGCAGAAAATCTGGAGTTCAGTTTTCATACATGGAGTAGTGCCCTCAACACCGCCGCTAGTCTGCACCTGCTCGCCGGCTCGACACACGGTGTAGCGATGGATTTCAAACCGCATGAGTCACCGATGCAACACGAACTGGTCAGCGATCCGTGGATTCAAAAGGATGGTTATCTCGCCGTGCGGGAAACCCCTGGGTTAGGGGTTCAGGTGCGGGAAGATATTGTACAGAAATATTTATTCGACTGAGAGCGTTCCCAAATGAACTCACACGTCGTCGGCATCGACATCGGTGGGACAAAACTTGCCACTGTTGTCGCTGATAAAACTGGAAAAATCCTTCAAAAAGTGCGGAAACCGACCGACTCAGAGAAGGGACCTGACCATGCGGTACAGCTCCTTTTAGACATGGTCGATGAGGTGCTCCACTTAGGGGGATTGCAGCGCGAGGACATCTCAGGAATTGGTGTGAGCTGCGGGGGTCCCCTCGACACGAAAACCGGCATCATCTATTCTCCGCCAAATCTGCCGGGATGGGATGCACTGCCGTTAAAAGAAATGATAGAATCAGAGTTTCATATTCCGACGGTCATTGAAAATGATGCGAACGCCGGCGCACTTGCAGAGGCGAGATTTGGAGGCGGACGTGGCTACGATTATGTCCTCTACATGACGATGAGTACAGGCATCGGCGGCGGCATCGTGGCTAATGGAGAGATTTATCACGGCACAAATGACAGTGCCGGAGAGGTTGGACATCAAATCTTGCTCCCCGACGGTCCCCTCTGTGGGTGTGGTCAATATGGGTGTCTGGAAGCTTTGTGTTCAGGACCTTCGATTGCACGTCGCGCACAGGAGGCGGTTGCAGACCAACCCCACACGAAAATACTAGCACTCGCGGACGGGCAGATTGATCGCGTCAGATCGGAACATGTGCTCCAAGCCGCACGGGATGGCGATGCCTTGGCAATCGCACTAGTAGAAGAAACCGCGTACTACATGGGCTGGGGGATTGCGAATCTCGTCAATATCTTGAACCCCCAAATCGTTCTGCTCGGCACGATTGCAGTCGCTGCCGGTGATTTGCTACTAGATCCAATCCGACGTACCGTAGCAGAGATGGCGATGCAGCGTCCCTTAGAAGCTGTCAAGATTATGCCCGCAGAATTGGGAGATGCCATCGGTGACCTCGCCGCCATTTCGTTGGTAATCGGGAATTAGGACTGAAGGAATTGACTCAACCGTTACTGACAAAAACTCATTTATGGTGAACGATATAAATATGTGGACGTTCACCAGTAGCTTCCCTTAGCGAAGCCCTCATGAAGTCCCCCTGACAAGGGGGATTTAGGGGGTTGGTTGTGCATATAGCGAAGCCTCGTGAAGTCCCCCTGAACCCCTCTGATAAGAGGGGAAAGACAAGGGAGAAGATCCCCTCTTATCTTCTCCCCTTGTCAGGGGAGTTGGGGGATTTAGGGGGTTGGTTGTGCATCGAAAGTGTATAAGTTATTATAGAATTCACCATAGTAGGACTGCACACCATCCAATTAAATTTTGGAGATAACTCATGGAACGTATCCAAGAATATATTTCACAGCTACAGGGCATCTTGGAACGCCTTTCTTTAGCCGAGGTTCGCCACTCCATCGATCTCGTGATGGAAGCATATCACGCCGATCAGCAGATCTTCATCATCGGCAACGGCGGCAGCGCGTCCACCGCATCGCACATCGCCAACGACTTGGGCAAAGGCACAAGCGTTCCCGGGGTGCGCCGCTTTCGGGCAATTAGCTTGACCGATAACGTTGCGACAATGACCGCGTGGTCGAATGATGTGTCCTATGACGATGTATTTGTTGAACAACTCAAAAACTTGATCAACCCCGGTGATCTGGTGATTGGCATCAGTGCGAGCGGCAACTCCGAAAACATCCTTCGTGCGATTCGTCATGCCAAGGCTATGGGGTGTAAAACCATCGGTTGGATAGGGTTCGGCGGCGGAAAACTCAAACAAATCGCAGATGTCAGTGTTGTTGTGGATAGCCACAACTATGGACCTGTCGAAGATGTCCATCTTATCCTCAACCATATTCATCACGCTTGGATTCGGAAGGAACTGGCAAACTAAGTACCGAAGTATCGCCTTTTTCCATCCCTACCAACAATAAAAAGGAGAAAGACCGTGCAATATCGGAGACTTGGACGGACAGAACTAGAGGTATCGGAACTCGGTTTCGGCGCATGGCACATCGGCTGGACGCCGCCGGAAGAGGGAGATGAAATCGGACGTCTCCTCAACCGCGCTCTTGACGCCGGCGTCAATTTTATCGATTCTTCAGCGGCATATCGGTGGAGTGAGGAACTGATTTCCAAGTATATCGGGCATCGTCAAGACGAGTTTTATTTCGCCACCAAGTGCGGTTCGGGGCGGGTGCAGCAGCCTGACGGCGAATGGGTACAAACCTTGGACTACTCCGCCAAAGCCATTGAGCCGCAGATTGACCGAAGCCTACAACGACTGAAGACCGACTGTATTGACATTATGCAACTGCACAGTCCTAAGTATGAGGATGTAGCCTTCGGCGACGGATTGGAAGGACTCAAGAAAGCACAGAAAGCCGGAAAAATCCGTTTTATCAGTTTGTCAGCAGATGGAGAAACTGCACTCAAAGCAATTGAGATTGGTGAATACGACACGCTGCAGCTTACCTACAATGTGCTTCAGCAGGAACCAGCGGAAGTCATCGCTGCCGCCCGCGAGAAGGACATGGGGATCATCATTAAGGGTCCCATTGGAAGTGCTATTTACGAACAATCGCAACCTAATGAAAACAATGCAAAGGCGTGGTACAACGCCCGGAAGATTCTGGACCGGGAAGTGATAGGCAATCTGTCCCGCGTAGAGGTTTCGCTGCGATGGCTGCTGTGCAACCCAGATGTCCACACCGCCATTGTCGGCACCACCAACATTAATCACTTTGAAGACAACCTCGCCGGTGCGGAACGCGGTCGATTGCCTGATGAGATGTTGTCAGGAATCAGACGTCGGTTTGAGCAGATAGCAGGAGAAAATACCGAATAAGGATTGTCGTACATTTGGAGCTTAAAGAAAGGAACCCAAGGATGCACAGAAGAGAAAGAAATTTAAAAAACTTTGCGTCTTTGCGTTGAATAAAAATATGCTACGATACAGTTTTGTCGTGATGTTTTTTATACTTGCAGTATCAATCTCGGAAGGCTTGGAGGTGGGTGATACTGCTCTAGGAACCACCGTGACGTCCAGCGACAAGCAGGTTAAGTTCGCTGATTTTCATGGAAAGTCTAACCTCATTGTTGTGGGAGATGGAGCGAATCACCCAGAGTTTATCTCCCAATTGGAGCAGAAAGCGGAGGCATTTGAAACTGCATATGACGCAACCATCCTCCGCTTACAAGTGGAGGACGAAACCCTCATCATTGACAAGTCAGGATATGTGCGATGGAAGTTGCCCGACGGCGCCGATTCAGTCCCCACAGTCGAAAAACTTGAATCGGAACTAGCAAAACTCAAGCGCGACGATCTTCTGCCGATCGGTTCATCCGCTCCCGATTTCCGACTGATGGATGCGGAAAGTGGCATCCCTTTCAACCTTTCCAATTATAAAGGGAAAAAGCACGTATTGGTCTCGCTGTTGCTGCAAACCTACTGACCGCACTGTGCCAATTTTACGTCGCAGTTTGCGGCAAATCGTCAGTCATTTGATGAGAAGTATCAGACCCTTGTTGTTGCTATCAAGCCCGAACCGAAACCGGTTGTTTCTCGCTTCAAAGATCCGGTGACGATGGACCTGCCGCTTCTGGCGGATCCCGGATCATCCATTCACGAAGCATACGGGATTGTTAAACCGTATCGTTTTCACAACCGGGACATGTATCTGCCGGCAACGCTCCTCATCGACAAGCAGGGCGTTTTGAGATGGCTGTATATTGGCAAGAGGAACTCTGACCGCCCCAGTTTGGATTCAATCGTCGAACAACTTGAGAAATTGAACGCCGAATGAATTGAAGCGATGCTGCATCGTGCAGTGAGAAGGGACCGTCAACACAGCCGAGAACAAGTCGCAAAATAAGGGGTCAAGTCAAAATGGCTCATAAATATAAAACCGTTATCGGACGAGTTTTGGCAATACTTCTTCTTTTCGGTGCTCTTACAATCTGGGCGAGTTGTGCACGGAAAGGGCTAGTCGCCGAAAAATATCCGGCCGAATTCTACAACGTTCCTAAGTTATTGCTCCCGGTGGAGAGAAATCCTAAATTTATCGTTTACGGGGACAACCGCCCGGGTTGGCGGTTCTTGGAGAAATTTGCCAAGAAGAAGAACTGGGTGACTTGGAAAATGCTCATTTTCCCTTTTTATGAGCTCTATTGGTTAGGCAATGGATTTGTCGGTGGGGTCAACTGGCTGCGGCACACGCCCGACTACGGGATTCGAGAACGCCGAATGGTACGAGACGCTGTATACACTGAAGCCCACGGTACTCAAGTAGACTTTCTTCTTAACACCGGTGATATGCCGACCGACGGACGACGTCCCTCGCATTGGGAGACATTCCTAAGAGAGAACAAAGTAGAGCGTCCCTTACTGGTGGATTTTCCGTATCTTGTGGTCAGCGGAAACCATGAGCGGACAAATGACCTTGAGCATGGGTTACCAAATTATCAGGCGATTTTTGACTATCCGCTATTCTATGTATTAGATTTCCCTGATGCCGCACTTTTCGTTGTCGATTCTAACGTCATTATCGATCAGTATCAATTCATTGACGATGATGTACAGGAAAAACTGTTTCAGAAGTGGTTTATTTCCGATGATCCGGAGCAGCCGGGCTGGCTAGAGCGTGAATTGGCAGTCCGGCACAAAACCTTCAAAATGGTCGCGCTGCACCACCCACCAATCTCTTTTGGCAAACATCACAGCAACTGGACGAACCCCGCTTTTGGGGAAAATAATTCTCAGAAGCGGAGACAACTTATCAAGCTATTTCAGGAACAGGATGTCCAGGTGGTGTTTTGTGGACATGAGCATCTGTATGAACACAGCATCGTTACAGCACATTCTAACGGAGATACAAACCAGAGCGCGGTACATTTTATCATAAGCGGTGGTGGGGGTGCGCCGGTGAGGGATGCCACAGATGCCAAAAAACTGTCAAAATTCAAGGCAAATTACCGGCGTGAAGAGATAGCTGTCCGCTTGATAAAACAGGAAACAGTTTATAATTATTGCCGGGTCAAGGTCGAGCCCAACGAACTCACCACCGAAGTTTTTGAAGTGACAGGGGATTCTGCTCAACCATTAAAGTCGATCGAAACGATCCTGGTGAAACCAAAGATTTTTGCTCCATTAAAGAACTAAAAAGTGAAAATTTTCGATCTCACCCTGAAAGCTTCGACTCACATGATGTTAACGATTTGTATTAGTACACTGCCCAAAAGATCAGGAGCATACCATGACCTCAAAAGATTTTATCGTTAAAGACATTGAACGGATTGTGCTAAACGTACCTTTCCACCCGCGTTGTGCCCACGTCAAAGAGGTACGGGTCTCCGGCTGGTCGGTCGTGGAATTGTGCAAAGTCACTACCGCTGCGGGAGTCGTTGGAATCGGGGAAACGATTCCGAATTACACTTGGGGACAATCGGGAGACGCTCAATTTAATCAGGTGCTCGATCGGAACCTTTTTGAACATCTCTCGGACGACAGTCTAGGTGCTGGGCTACAAATGGCACTATTCGACGCTGCCGGCAAATCGCTGGACGTGCCATGCCATCGCTTGATGGGAGCGCAGTATCGCGAGAGATGTCCGGTGTCCTGGTGGGCGCAAGATATGAAACCCGAAGAGTGGGCAGCAGAAGCAAAAGCAGCAGAAGCACACGGCTTTACAAATATCAAGGTAAAAGCGCGTCCTTGGTTCGACATTGATCAGCAGCTAGGGGTAGTCTGCGAAGCAGTGTCACCCCACTTTAAGTTAGACGCAGATTTCAATGGATTGCTCGTAGGCGTAGATTTGGCTGCACCACTAATCAGTCGGTTGGAACAGAAATACAGCAACCTGGCAATCGTGGAATCCCCTATTCCCCAAGACGATGTAGCGGGAAATGCGCTGTTACGACAGAAAATCCGCACCCCGATTGCCATGCACATGGGCAGCCCGCCGGTAATGACCGCGATACGGGAGGGGGTGTGTGACGGATTTGTCATCGGTGGCGGTGTCAGCCGCACCCTGAAAGACGGTATTCTGGCAGAACGAGCCCAGATGCCGTTCTGGTTGCAGATGGTGGGGACAGGGTTGACCACTATCTTCTCTGTCCACCTAGGGGCTGTGCTAGAGAATGCCCGTTGGCCCGCCATTCCGTGTATCAATATCTATTCGCACACCTTGCTCAAGGAATTTAAGGTAGAGGGTGGACACATTAAAGTTCCGCAAGCGCCGGGACTGGGTGTTGAACTCGATTGGGACGCGATCGAGCAATACCGTGTCGAACCTGACTTCACGAAGCCGGTTGCACGTCAGATCCATACCATTTTATGGCCCGATGGTCGGCAAACGAATTACCCTGATGGTAGCTATCGAGAGGTTTTCTTGGCAGGCAAACTTCCGCCGTTTCTACCAGGCGTTTCGTTAGAACGCCGCTTGGATGACAATTCAGCGGAATTTGATCGGGAGTATCGGGAACTGTTTCCCGAAGCAAGTTGACCACATCGACCCAGCACTTTTTTATTGAAAAATCGTTCAGAGCCAAAGGAGCAGCGCGATGAACTTCTCAAATTCGGGGGTATCTTCGTTCACAATCCCACCAACTGTCATTACCGGCATCGGAGCAGCGGAGCAGGTCGGTGAGAGTGCGAAACGGTTGGGAGGACAGAAAGCGTTGGTGGTCACCGATCCAGGCATCTCCAAACTCGGTTACGCCGATGGAGTTGTGAAGCAGCTGAACACCGCTGGAATTGGTGCATCCATTTTCGAGGACGTGACACCCGATCCAACGCTGCAAAACGCCAACGACGGCTTGGAACAGTACCGTAGCGATGGCTGTGATCTGATTGTCAGTATCGGCGGCGGTAGCGCGATAGACTGCGGGAAGGGCATCGCCGTAGGATTAACCAACGGCGCCCCACTCGCGGACTACATGGGCGTGGACAAAATTCCCAATCCGGGCGCACCACTCGTCGCTATCCCAACGACAGCCGGTACGGGCAGCGAGTGTACGAAAGTTACGGTGCTCACCGACACCGAGCAGAACGTGAAGATGATGCTCAGCAGCCCATGTCTACTAGCGCAGGTCGCACTTATCGATCCATTGTTATCACTGACGACACCGCCCCATCTGACTGCGGCGGTAGGGGTTGACGCACTGACACACGCCATTGAGGCTTACATCTCCAAACGTGCTCAACCGATAACTGACGCGCTTGCACTAAAGGCAATTCGTCTTATCTCCGGTTCAATGCGTCAAGCGTGGGCAAATGGCGAAAACATTGAGGCACGAACGGATATGATGATCGGAGCGTCCATTGGCGGTATGGCGTTTAGCAACTCCTCCGTTGCGTTGGTGCACGGGATGTCCCGCCCAATCGGGGCGTATTTCCACATCCATCACGGTCTATCAAATTCCGTCCTGCTGTTGGATGTGATGGAGTTCAGCGTCGTCGGAACACCTGCCCGCTTCGCCGATATCGCCCGCGCAATGGGTGAACCGGTTGACGGGTTGTCTCTAATGGGTCAGGCAGATCGAGCGATTGCAGCGGTGGAACGGTTGATTAACGATATTCAGATGCCGCGTTTGGGCGAGATTGGCATTGATATAGACAAGTTTGAGGCGGTTGTTGATCAGATGGCATCGGACGCCATTGCGAGCGGTAGCCCCGCCAACAATCCACGCCAGCCCACACACGAAGAGATTGTCGCCCTGTATCGGAGGTGCTTCGCAGAACGAAAGGCTTGACTTTGCCGAGTTATGCGCTCAAACCGCCAAGATAAATCGTTTCGCCTCGCTCAAGCGAACGTGCCTGTCCGGCTGGATAAATTTACGCTGGTCTGTCAATTGCTTCTGATCGCGGCGGCAGTAATAGGCGAGCATCCCGTGGCGGGCCGAACTGGTTTGATTTAATCCGCCTGCGTGCCAAAGGTGCGAGTTGAAGATAATGACACTTCCCGACGGAGCTATCAATTGAATTTCCTTCGGGTGTTTTTGCGTCCCATCTTCGAGCGCGTCCTTGGGGTGCTTGCCACTACGATGCGACCCCGGCACAACACGCGTCGCACCATTCTCCGCCGTGAAATCGTCCAGTAACCACATGGAGTTGCAAACGTAGTAATCGCCCGGCTGCACCCCCGAACGCCAGTCCGCATGAAACGCTTGGTGCCCCTGTCCGGGCAACGCCATCCGGCAATCTAAAGAGGACAGCTTAAACCTAGGACCTATGACATGCCGTATGCCAGCAAGCACACGCGGGTGTGAAAAACCTATCTCGAACATCGGGCCCTTATTGACGAGGTTGCTCACCCTGATTGTCCCTCCTTCTTGATGGAGCTCCTTGCCAGCGTCCTCTTTCTCTAATGCTGCCAATTCGTCCAACCGAGTGATCAAGCTTGCAACCTGTTCTTGGCTAAGAACGTTCTTAAGTGGAAGATAACCGTTCACGTCCAAGAAGTGCTTTTCTTCCGACGATAGCGTATCGTCCCGGACACCGAGTTCGCGTAGGGCTTCGCCCATGTTCATTGTCAATCTCTCCTATTTGGGCTTCAGATGTGACTCTCTGTTATGCAACGCCACCGGAAAATCTTAGCTTCCCTATTTGAGATTGGAAGGAGTTCTTTTTGCCTTCCACATTTCCCAAGATTCCACAGTTTCGTGATGCTGCTCACTCCGTGCGATAAAACCGGGCCACTTCTTATGGAACCATTCTAATGGGCTATCGGTTGGACTGTAGCGCAAGTCGATACTCCAGCGAATGTCCTCACTGGTATTCTCTAGGGAACGGTGGAAAGTTAGATTGCCAAACACAAGAACATCTCCCACCTTCATATGCACGTTTTGTACCTCTCCCCAACTTTCCACATCCTCCACAGGAACCAACCGCCCATTTTCGTCACGGCGTGGCGGTCGAAGTCCCTGTTTGTGACTTCCAGGGATGACTTGCAGACAGCCGTTCCGCTCATCAACATCCACCATAGGAATCCATACCGTCAGAATTTGGCTTTCCTCCGAAAGGGTAACTTGCTGCCCCGGATCAGCGTTGCCGTTGTAGTAGATGCTGTCTTGGTGCCACGGAAAGATGGACTCTCCGCCGGTCGGCATCTTGAAGCGGATCCAGTAATCTCCATTGACGGTAATCTCCGGACCAATTAGCGATGCAATAATATCCAAGATCTTCGGATGGGTTGTCAGTTCGTAAACCTCGCGGCTGAACACCTCTTTATTCCAATTCCAACTCAAGAGCGGCCCCCTCTGAGACTCGCGGAGAATCCGTGTCAATCGATGGTAAAAGGATAGGTCTTCATACAGACTTGAGATTTTGCCTTTATCGTAGAGTGCTTTGGCGCGATGGTCAATGGCAGATGAAATAACTCGGTGAAGTGGGGCGAAGTCGAGTTCATCGAGTACACCACGAACCAGCAGATACCCCTGTTCGTCGAATGTCTGACACTGTTCCGGGGTTAACAAACGGCTCATGAAAAAACCTCCTGCTGAGAGACAACAGTGCTTTTGAGGGACAGGTCTCCTAGCCTGCCGAACATCTAGGAAATCTACCCCACAAGAAATTTCATTAGCCCCAACGCTGCTCCGGCGGGTCAAATAGGAAACCGTGAAAGAGCTTCCGCTGTGCTGCGGAGAGGCGGTTGTTGTAGAACCCTTTGGAATATCCCCAGTGCTCTTGGGAGGCAATCATCCACGGATGCTCATAGGCATAGTAGAGCATGAACCGGACGCCACCCGCTTGGGTAAATGGTCCCGCCGAGTGCCAGAGGGCGTTGTGGAACAGAATGGCTGTCCCTGCAGGAGCGCAGATCTGCACCGCACCGGGAAAAAGATCAGGTCGCTGCAAATCATCTTGAGCGGGCTCGTGCGTCGCTTTGTGACTTGCAGGAACAACACAGAGATTTCCCTGTCCGGGCGATGTCATGTCGTTCAGGTAGTAACCGATCTTGAGTTGGAGAAAGGGAATCGGCACACCAAGTCCACGGTATCCCTGGTCGTGGCCATCAATATGCCAGCCCATCCCTCGGTCGGAAAAATCGGGTTCATGCTCGACGATTGCATCCGAAGCGTGATGGTGAGGCATTTCATTGAGCAGCCCTTTGACGTAAGGCATCATCGGGGGCCAATCCAGCATCTCAAGGAACAGTGGGTCATCGTCTAGGATATAGAAGATACGGGTGCTTTTCTCACCCTTAACATCCGTCCTGCCAGTATGCGGAATCTCTTTTTCCTCTTTTCCGCGCCGTTGAGCTATCGTGCGGAACAGAGCTTCTTGGAGCTCATTGACGTGGGAATCCGCAAGGAAATTCTCCAGCACCAGATAGCCATTATTGTCGAAAAAGAAGCGTTCTGACGGCGTTGGTCGCGCTTCATCCATTACATTCTTTTCTGACATGATATAGACACCTCTACGTTCATAGTTATGTGAATTGTAAATTTGCTATCTTGTTTTACACGATTGTTTAACATAAGTCAATCAATTTTGCAATTTGACAAATCCATATACATTGTCTGTCGTTTACTTGACGGGGGCTGCCCTACCTACTTCAAGAGTACCATCCGTCGCATGGAGGTATAGTTGCCAGCCCGAAGTTGATAGAAATAGACCCCACTTGCGACCAATTCCTGTCTTTCATTTCGTCCATCCCAATACGCTGCATCAGTCCGATCTGTGTAATAGCCCGCCCTCTGATGACCTAAATCCAACCGGCGTATTAACACGCCCTTTGTGTTATAGATTGAGATCTGCACATCGGCGTCGTTGGATAAATGATACGGCATCCATGTCTCCGGGTTGAATGGATTGGGATAGTTGTGCAGCAAGGTAGTTTCCCCCATAGTCTGCCGTTCCTGCAAATAGGAACGGAGAAACTCACGGACGACAAGTTCACCCGGCGTCAATTTTGACTTAGTTTGGAGTTGCACAAGTGCAGCATCAAGTAGAGGCAGCTCGATGTGTCTGTTCAGAGCGGGCGCACCATTGACAGTGGTTTGACCAAAGTGACTTGCCACAGCGACCAGATCTAGTCTATCGACAACACCGTCGTGATTGATGTCGCTAGGGATGTCATCACCGGTTTTGCCGAAGTTGTTGGCAACGTAAACCAAATCAAATATATCAACGACACCATTTCCATCCGTATCCCACGGTCTTGTAGGTTTAAACCACTCTGTCATATCCCACAGGAGGATTGTTCCATCACTCGCCCCCGATGCAAGGATTGCCCCGTCAGGGGAAAATGTTATATAGTTGACCTTATTCTTATGTCCTGTGAGTGTTGTAATCTCTTGTTCTGTTTCGATTTTCCACAATTTGATTGTTTGATCGGATGATCCCGACGCGAGTATCCTGCTGTCGGGTGAAAATACAACAGAGTTGATTCTAGCCGTATGCCCTATGAGTGTAGCGATATTTGTCTCCATCTCGACAGCCCACACTCTTACTGTTCCATTCGATGCTCCCGAAGCGAGCATCGTGCCATCGGATGAAAATACAACAGAGTTGATTCTAGCCGTATGCCCTGTAAACGTAGCGATGCTTTCTTCTGTCTTATTCCCTGACAAAGGAGCCAACGGGATGATGGGCCAAAGCTTAATCAAATGATTTGACCACACGGTAGCAAGGGTTTCCACGTCTGGGGAGAACGCCACAGACGTGAGAGACCGTGTATACCATGGAAGTGTGGCAATATTTTCGCCCGTCTGGATATCCCACAGTTTGACGATGTCATACGAACCCCCTGAAGCGAGGGTCGTCCCGTCGGGCGAAAACGTAAGAGATTTAACCTGATATGTATGCCCTTCAAGCGTGTCGATATGTTCTCCTGTTTGGGCATTCCACAGTCTGACCGTGTTATCTCCTGATCCTGAAGCGAGTATTCTACCATCAGGAGAGAATTTACCAGAGATGACTACCCCCGTATGTCCTGTAAGTGTGTCGGTGTTTTCGCCTGTTTCGACGTTCCATAGTCTGATTGTTCCATCAGATGTACCTGATACGAGGGTTTGCCCATTGGGTGAATACACTACGGATTCAACCATTTCCGTGTGCCTTCCAAGGGTAGCAATAATTTTTCCCGTTTGGACAGCCCACAATCTGACTGTTCCATCCTTTCTCGATCCAGAGACGAGTTTGGTCCCATCGGGCGAAAACATGACAGAGTTGACCCGACCTGTATGCCCTTCAAGTATGATAATATTTTTTCCCGTTTCGGCATCCCACAGTCTGACAGTTTTATCAGATGACCCCGAAGCAATTGTCGTACCGTCGGGTGAAAAGGTAACAGCCCACACCCCATCCGTATGTCCTTGTAGCGTGGCAATACTTTCTCTTATCCCCACCGGTACGCTTCGATCGGCTGCCTCCGGCTTTATATTCCATAATCGAATAATTCCATCGGATGACCCCGATGCGACCGTTGTTCCATCGGTTGAAAACGCGACAGAGTTGACTTGACGCGTGGCTCCTAGAAGTCTAGCGAGCACACGTTGCGTCTTGATATCCCGTAGTTGGATTTCACCCCATGACTCCCCGGCAGTCATCGTGAGATCAGGAGAGAAGGCGATACTGCTTGACCAGCCCACGAATGTGCTGATATTTTCCCTCGATTTAACATCCCACAGTCTGATATCGCGCCCTGTCATCGAAGCGAGGGTCGTCCCGTCGGAGGAAAATTCCACAGCGTCGATCCAATCAAAATGCCCTTCAAGTGTAGCGATATTTTCGCCGGTCTCGACATCCCACAGCTGCAGTTCGCGCAATGCCCCCGCAGCGAGAATTGTTCCGTCGGGGGAGAATGCCACAACGGAAACCCACCCCGTATGCCCTGTGAGTAGAGTGAGTTCACGTTCCGTCGCTACATCGTAAAGCCAGACACCAATACGACTTGCCACAGCAAGAAGTGACCCATCGGGCGAAAAAGCAATCGCTCTGTCTCGCCAACTAACGCTTCCTTTCCCCAAGCGGACGATGGCACCTTCAGGTAAACTCCATGTCTGATATGCCCGATATTGGGCAACTCCCGACCCCGGTGCCGAGAGCAATAACCCGATCAACAAGAAACGAAGAACGTGCGCTTTCATCGGTTTATCTCCTTTTGTCTGCATTTGAGTGATGGACATTTAGGTTGACACTATCGACTTGTAATGAGCAAATGCCGTGCCAAGGTTGTCATCCTAAATCCATTTGTCAAAGGACTCAGACGCTAAGGGGATGCCAGCGCATTTCACATCTCGTTTTGTATTCCTGTCTAGATAGGACACAAAGATATTTTTGAACACCTATGTGCAAATACTGAACAGTAAAGCAGTATTATTTAGAGATAAACCTGTTCCCGAGTTGCATTCAAGGCGTTCAGGGGAATTCATTCACTCAGATCAGCAACTGAACACGCGAGTGATCCTCGGGTGATAGGGCGGCGTGAATCTGTTTCCGGATCGTTTCAGGGGAGTAACGCCGCGAAAAATGGGTTAAGATAATGTGTTCGCTCTCAAACATCTCTAAAAATGCGGGCAACGTATCTAGATGCAGATGCATCGTCTGTGCTGCCCGCTCCCGATGCTCAGGAAGTAGGAAGGTACACTCGCAAATCAATACCCGACACTGTTTGAGTAGTGGGTGAGAATCAATAGGAACAGTGCAAGTGTCTCCCAAATAAGCAATAAGCGGTAATTCAACTCGGTTTGTAACCGTTACCCCATTGCGTCGCATCCGAGCAATCTCAGGTCCCGGCAAACCGAAAAACTCGGATTTGAGCTTGTCCCGTGTCTCGCAAACTAGGTAACCTACCGATGGCACACGATGATCGAGCGGTAGGACGTGCGCCACAAGATTCTCACGAAATAGTATATCATCGCCCGCTTGCACCGGTGTCAAGCAGTAATCCCACACTTTTCCACAATCTAACAACGAGATCCGTTCGATGAGATCTCGTAGCTGATCTGCTCCTTCTTGGGGGACGTAGATGTTCCCCGGCGGCATGCCGTTGAGCCAGCGCTGACTGACATAGATTGGGAGACCAAAATAGTGGTCTAAATGGAAGTGGGAGATAAAAACATGGCTTGTGCCGATAAAACTCATTGGGCATCTGCCGAGATCAAAGATAAGATCGAGTTCTTTCACCCGGAGATAGGTCGCCACGGCCGAACTTGACTCACCTTCAATCTCTAAATTCCCACAACGTAATGACACCATCTGACCCAACTTCCCCCTATACCAATGCGCCGGTACAGGATGACCCACTCCCCGCTGTACAGCCGAAACAGTAATTTCCGGTGACGATCCTCCGATGTGCGAATAGGTCCAGATCGAAATCTTTTATATGTTGCGGCAGCCCTTTTGTCACTGGCAACTTAAGCGCTAAGTTGAAATCGCAGTCGTACATACTTCCATCCCAACCAATATTAATCTGGTGGCGACACATCAATCCATCTAGGGTCACTGAGTTAAAGGAATCGCGGAGAAGTTGATTATATGTCTCAAGCCTATTCTCTCGCTTCAAATCGCTGCGAAATCGACCGATGGGCATATTAGCAATTGTCAATAGATGGGTAAATTCTATCCCGTATTTTGATCGCAATTCCTGTCTGTAGTCCTCTTCGAGTTCAGACTGGTCAGGGGGAAGCGTGGGACCAACAGGGTTGTAGACGAGGTTCAAGGGAAGCTGGCGTAAGATCCCATAGCCGTGGTTGTTGAGACGTTTTAACGCTGTGATACTTTCCTCAAAGACTCCCGTGCCGCGTTGCGTGTCAACGTTCTCTTCGAGGTAACAGGGCAGGGAGGCGCAAAGTTGGACCGATTGCTCCCGAAAGAACTCAGGGAAGGTCTCAAAGCCGGGCTGTAGTAGAATCGTGAGGTTGGTTCTCACCATGACGGGGAACCCTTTTTCTCGAACTGTCTTTACAAACCGACGAAATTGTGGATGCATTTCCGGTGCCCCACCTGTAATATCAACCAGTTTAGCATTTGTCTTTTCCGCAGCAGCTATCACATACTCCATCGTCTCCCAGTCCATCATCTCCTTCCGCCGTGGTGAGGAAACCACATGACAATGGACGCATTCCAGATTACACTTGAGCCCGATATTCACTTGGATTGTTTCTATATCCAAGCTGTGTAATCCTTTTCCATTGTATTTTGCGACCGCTTTCTCAAACCCATTCATGACCTGAATCTCCTTATTTGCTGAAAAATCCGTTGAAAACAGTATGCCGATCTGATAAAATAGCCAAGCATTTTTGCTTTGTCGAGAGATGCCTCCGGGTTTGTCAACGATAGGAAGTATACTGACTTAAATGGAATGGGAGACGTGATACAGTTCACACTTTCCCAATTCATTAAATAGAATGGAGAATTTATGAGCGTCAAAATCGGTGTGATCGGCGGCTCAGGATTTTATCAGATGGAGGGGCTAACAGATGTTGAAGAGATCGAGGTTGAGACCCCCTTTGGAAAACCGAGTGATTCGCTAGTTCTAGGTACAATCGAAGGAACGCGCATTGTATTTCTACCGCGTCACGGCGTAGGACATCGGCTGCTTCCGTCAGAGATTAATGTTCGTGCCAACATCTATGCCTTAAAAAACTTAGGGGTAGAGTGGATTATCTCTGTAAGCGCAGTCGGTAGCCTCAGAGCCGAGATCGAGCCACGCCACTTTGTTGTTCCGGATCAACTCTATGACCACACCAAGAATCGGGTGAGCACCTTTTTTGGTGAAGGACTCTCCGCCCACGTCAGCCTCGCCCACCCGTTTTGCCCCATCTTAAGTCAACTGCTACATGACGGTGCCAGCAATGATGATGCAACCGTTCATAAAGGCGGTACATATATCTGTATGGAGGGACCTGCCTTCTCTACCGAGGCTGAGTCGAATGTCTATAGACAGCTTGGGTTCGATGTCATTGGTATGACGGCTGCGCCGGAGGCGAAACTTGCCCGTGAAGCAGAAATCTGTTACGGCGTTCTCGCCTGTTCAACCGATTACGACTGCTGGCATCCCGATCATGACGCCGTCACAGCGGAGATGATCTTCCAAAACTTGTTTGCAAATGTGGAAACCGCCAAACGCATCGTCAGGGATGTGATCTCCAAAATTCCTGAGAAGCGTGCTGGATGTCCTTGTCCCCAAGCACTTGAAAAGTCTATTGCCACAGATCCAACACGAACCCCCGCATCAACGAAACAGAAACTCGATCTGCTGGTCGGCAAGTATCTGAAGTGACCTCGCAGATTTATTGTGCTCCAAGCCTCGCAAGTAAGTCCTCTGCCCTCTTCTGTTTTGCTGGATCGGTGTCGCGGGCGACGACCCGTTGGAGCACCGAGATCGCGCGTTTGTCGCCCTTTTCCGCCATCTCGAACCCCATCTGGTCCCGCTTTTCGTGGTAGCTATTGTCGTAGTCCTTGACCTCCATATCCCACTTTTGCCAGTAGTACTGTAGGTCGTTGGAGGGCCAATCAGCATAAATCTCCTCCCAAGTGGCCGGCTGGCTGTGTGGTAGCAGGCTGCCCGGTGCAATCGGCTCACTAATTTTCTGGTATCTGGCATCGATCGACATACGGAGCTGGTCGCTGGAGTTGGACACGCCTTTGTGCACCGCCATACTGTGAAAAATTAGCACATCTCCCTGCTCAAACGGGCTGTTCACCCAAGTCCCTTCGAGTGGGTTGGTAACTGCGATGCCACCCGCGCCCATCGCTGGCTGAAACTCGTAGACCCCGTGCCGATGCGAGCCGGACGCAATCTGGAGCCCGCCCAATTCCGGCGGTATGTCGCTTAACGGTATCCATGCCGTATAGGTGTCAGCTGTACCTTGGATGGGGATGAAATCCTGATGCGGTGGGGTGGTGAATACTTCCTGTTGTGGAAAAATTGTTCGCCCAATGATGCGTGCGTGCGGCAATACTGGCTCACCCAGTATCCGCTCCATCACTCCAATCAGGTTTGGGTGATGCTGTAGTGCCTGAAACTCTCGGAGTTTGTACATGTGGGAATACACCCCCATGTACTCCGGCCGCGGTTCGACACAAAAACCGTCTAGGTCTGCAATGGCATCTTCCAGCGGTGTGCCCTTCTTAACCCAACCCGCGTCACTCGCAATCTCAAGACACTGCATCCGCAGGCTTTCCAACACATCAGCAGGCATCAATCCACGGATGAATAGGTATCCATCTCGCTGTGCACGTTCTCGCAGTTCAAGTTCATCATTCACAACGTCTGTCGAATCGAGAAAAGGTTGCATCTGGTTCCCTCCTTAAAGATTCCTTATAGAAAATCTTATCACGGATTCTGAGAAGTGTCAACTTACTTTTTAACACGGCAGATGGGTTACTGACCGACTGTTTAAGGTCTAACCATTTCCATTGGTCAAGTCGGTAAAAGCCTGATATTCTGCCATCTTTTCGAGAAGCATTAACTGTTCAGGTCGCTCGATTGGATCTTCATGTAAGTGTTTAGGAGCAAAGTTTGTTACCAATGCCTCAAGCATAGGCTTTCTATTGGCTTCCTTTGCACCGACGTGATAAAAGTGTTCCTTAGTAAGGATGTTGAATCTTGACCACAGCGTGCCGAGAAAGGCATTTTCTCGGTGCTGATTGCTATGCCAAGTTGACAAGATAAACTTGTAAGGACACTGACTCAGAATTGCGAACAGTTGTCGTTCATTCTCTTCGTTCCAGCTATCGAAGTAATCAACGTGCCTTCCAACGTAAGGCGGATCGCAATATACAAAATCACCCTCAGAAATTCCATTCAGTGTTTCTCTAAAGTCTTGACACACAAATGACCAGTTGAAATTTCGTGAAATGGTGTGAACGAAGTTAACCTGATTTACAATCTTTGTAATATATGCTTTGGAAAATCGCTGTGGCTTGTGGCCAAAGGGCACATTGAAACCTCCCTTACTGTTAAAACGAATTAAGCCATTGAAGCCGGATCGGTTAAGGAAAAGAAAATCCAAGGGATCGTGATATTTGTTGAACCGGGCTCGCACTTCATAATAGTAATCTTTACCATGCTGAGACAAGATTTCGCCTTCACGTTCAAGAAAACGCCTAACTTTCAAGCCGTCGAGTTTCCCGCCAGCAATTGCCTCATAGAAGTTGATTAGATGTGGATTGCTATCTGCAAACAGTGCATTGCGCGGCATTATGTTGAAACCGACGACCCCCGATCCCATAAAAGGTTCGATCCATGTCCCATCAAAAGACCAGTCCACGGTTCGCTTAATCAAAGGTATAAGCTTGCTCTTTATCCCCTGACACTTAATCGGTGGAACCATAACTTTCATTGGATACTCCTCTTGCTAATCCGGGTTTTTCTCGTTTTGGGGACAATGAGTCGAGTATCTCCGCCTCGATATGTGATAAAATCTTCCAAATTCGTAATCTTTTTTGTCTTGCCATTACCATCGGTGATTGTAATTTTACCATAATTCATCCAATAATCGTCGAACCATTTCTCACCCAAGCGTGAGAACATGCCCCGGCCCGAAAGTATATCAGAAATCTTGTTGATGCTCCCAATATTTGCAGTATTCCCACTGCCACTTTTATCGCTTGCGATTTTCCATTTTTCTGCTACGAAGAATTGAAAGTTCCCTATAACTGAGGCAATCGAATGAAGTTCCTCAAGTCTGTAAATGTGAGCGTCATCTAATTCTCTATCCGCGTGTCTACTGTAGATAATGCCTAGGCAGAAATGTCCACTGTATTGACCATAAGGAATATTTTTTGAACTGCCCCGATTTACAAAATATTCCCCGTGGGAACCTAGGGTGAATCCATTACAAAATCCCGGATAATCTCCTAAACGGTATGTGGTCTTGAAATCAACTGCGAATTTTATACTCTCGTCATCAGCGCGGACAAAAGAAAGGTCGGGATAATAATTCTGATGTTCAGCCAGAACAAGTCGGTATCCAGCTTTTTGCGCAAAGTTGAGAATACGTGGAAAGAGATGTATTTCAAGAACCTTCGATATTATCTTCGTATCGGAAGAAATGGTGTAAATATTCCGACATACATCAATGAATCCTTTGATACTCCATTGGCCATCATCTGTGCTAACGTGACCATCCAGCGATGAAACGAATTGAGAGAGTTCATGAAAAAACTCCTGCTTGAGTTCAGACTCTCGGTTCATGGAAAGTTCCTTTTTCGTTAGTACGCTGCTTTGCTAGATTTGGGCGCAATTCTTCTAGTGGGTTCAATGCTTCACCTGTCCCAAGGCGTCTATCAGGCTTTTTTCAATCAGGTCGCACATTTCATCTATATCCGATTTCTCCGCAATCAGCGCAGGTGCCACAGCAAACCATGTCGGATCAACGCGGATAACCAGACCGTTTTTGAGCGCAGTCCGTTTCAAAGCACTCCCCAGTTCGGGGTAAGGCTGCATCGTGTCGGTATCCTTCACCAATTCTACACCGCGCAATACGCCTCTACCACGGACTTCACGGACAACGCCATACTGTTTCAATCCCTCAAGTCTTACTGCGAGATAGTCTCCCAGTTCACGCGCTTTGTGGTCAAGTTGTTTTTCCACAATCTCATCAATGACAGCAATGCCCACAGCACACGCGAGCGGATTGCCCGCAAACGTATGACCATGCGCAAAATTTACGTCATCCGCTGCCGGACCATAGAAGACATCTCCCATGTCCTCCCGCGCTATCATAGCACCCAAAGGAATCGTCCCGCTCGACAACCCCTTGCCGCCACAGATAATATCCGGCGTCACACCGAAGGTCTGTGCCGCGAACATAGATCCCGTGCGAGCAAACCCGGTGATGATTTCGTCGTAGATTAGGATGACATTGTAACGGTCACAGATCTCACGGACTAGTTGAAAATACTCTACAGTCGGCGTGATGATGCCCCCTGTGTTACCGATTGGCTCGATAATAACGCCGGCGACGGTATCCGGATCCTCGTTGATAATCACGTCCTCAAACATCTGTGCACAAAAACGGTTGCACTCTTCCCAAGAAGAAAAGCGGTCACGATAATAGGTTGGCGGAAAAACCTTGAGAAAGCCCCCCATCTGAGGCTCAAAGGCGGTTTTGCGTTTGCCTGTGCCACTAGCAGACATGGCACCGAAGGTTGCCCCATGATACCCGAAGTACCGGCTGATGAACTTGTATTTTCCTGGCTGACCGCTCTGTTTGAAATATTGACGGGTGAATTTCATGGCGGACTCGATCGATTCCGAACCACCACTGTAGGGTTTAATATAGTTTAAGTTACCGGGGGTAACCTCGCCCAACTTCTCAATGAAATCTAAGGTGACATCCGCAATCCCGTGCATCGAAGGCACAAAGCTCAACGTTTCCATCTGCTGCTGCATCGCCGTCATAAGTCGCGGGTGTTTGTGTCCAAGCGTGGCGACGAATATCCCGCCGATCCCGTCAAAATAACGTTTCCCCTCCACGTCCCAGTAATAGAGCCCTTCCGCCCGTTGCACAATAAGTGGATTTTTGAAAAATTCCGCTGTCTGCTGGTAGTCCAGAAAGGTGCGCTTGAGCAGTTTCTTTTGGCGTTCGTTAAGATTCACTCGGGTTTCCTTTCTTCGTTTAAGAACTGTCGCTGGCTTCTGAGCGCGAAAGATTTGTCGTCAATTGCCCGCTGCACCGCCAATATACCGTCGAGATGGTCGATCTCATGCTGCAAGAGTTCCGAGAGATTTCCCTCAAGTCCCATGCTCTGTTCCTCCCAATTCTCATCCCGATATGTGATCCGACACCGGTGATGACGATGCACTTTAACAAGGAGTGCGGGAAAGCTCATGCAGTCATCCCACAATTCCATCATCTCCGCACTTTTGAGATCTAATACCGGGTTGATAAATACCACCGGTTTGTCAATGTGCATGTAGACCACCCGTTTCATCGCACCGATTTGCGGTGCCGCAATAGCTCGTCCGGCGTTGTATTTTTCTCTGAAAGCCATCAGAGTGTCATGTAGGTCTTGGATAATAGGTTTGATCTGTTCCAGCTGCGCCTCCTGCACCGGTTCGCACATCTCAAAAAGCTTGGGGTTGCCTAACAACAGAATTTCCCTAGCTGCCATTTTTCGTGCCTCGTTTCGGATTAGGAATGATCTAACTCCCAAATCGGGACGTAAAAAGGGAATATCGTGTCTAGAATTTCGCCCGTCCTCCCACTATATTCGACCCGCTTTGCGGCGGGGTGAGGACCAAAAATCAGCTGCGTCAGTTGCTGACGGGTCAAGATTATCGGTTCGGCAGATCGCTCGGTTGAGAGATCAACATCTCCATCCCGGAACTTGAGAGTCACAGCTTCCACGGTTTCACGGCATACAAGGCAGACATCCCCATGCAGCCCGGCTGACTTACTCCGTAGGTGATGCTCAATCTGCCTCAAAAGTTTTTCAAGGCTATTGACACGCATCATCTGGTAGCCCACGCCTTTGGCTTCCTCAATAGGGCGTCCGGTCCTCGGTTTCTTCTCCTCTATCAGCTGTCCGAGGCTAGATGGGATGAGTGGCAGAAGCACTTGGATTTCCGAGTCGGCTTCTCGTTCTAACAAGACATGCTTGACCAGCGTTTCCAACCCCGCTATATCACCCCCGCCTTCGAGCAAACCGGGCTTGTTCACTCCCTCCCCGAACATCAAATAAGCAACCATTTCCTCACCGTTCATCGCCAAAAAGGTCGTTGTCTTGGGTAGAGAAAAAAGTGCGTGGTATTCCGCACTAGAGCGAGCGATTCGGTGAGGTTCAGTATCGTGAAACTTCATCATTCCCTGAAGCGGTGCGGGGTTCGCTGGATCGTATTGAACCACGTCGAAAGGACCGCTCTCAAACAGGACGTGTTCCTCCGGGCGCAGCCGATAAAGCCAACCCTGCGACCCAACCGCCTCCCAACCGGACTGCTGATAGAAAGGAAACGTCGCCTCCAGTGTCCACAGCACGGAGAGGGGGCAATCCTCCGCCTCCATGATGCGGATACAGTCCTGAAGACAGACGGTGGCATATCCGCGTCTACGGTAGTCCGGGTGTGTGACGGTAGGACTGATAATACCGATCCCCAGTCTATCGTCCCCGACAACAGCTTCGCGTAGCCAGACCGGCACATGGGCAACAACCACCTCGTCCAGCTTGAGGATACGCATGTACTCCATTTTTGACTGGTTGAACACCAGCGGATAGTCCGTGCGAATATCTTGGTCTATCCCTGCCCTAAACACCTGATTGATCAGGGCAATCACCTCTTCAAACTCTGATGCCCGACATCCACGTGGTCCATCTATCATCGATCTCCTCCTTGACCTAATCAAGTGGAAATTGCCCGTATATAGGGCACATCAAGATCTGGGTATAATTGGCAGGATGAGTCGGGACGGATACGCCGCGTTGTGGAACACAGTCTGGCGTGCGACCCGCAGCTCCGAATCTGACCAGAAATCCGCGCCGGTGTTGTGGTTACGGTCAAAGTTGGGAAAATCGGAGCTCGACACATCAAGGCGGATTCGATGCCCCCGTTGGAACAGGATCCCCGTCGGATTGAGGCAAATGCTGTATTCATAAGGCTGCCCCGGCTCGATGAGGCTCGGATTGTCGTAACCGTCCCGATATCGCGCTCGCACAATACCGTAAGTCAGATTTACCGCTAAGCCGTTAGGGTGCACATCAATTAGCTTGGCAGTGAAATCGGTATCGGGGGCACTTGAGGCAGCCCACAGCTTCAGCACTACCGGTCCCGTCACCTCAACTTCCTCTTGAAGCGGCGGCGTTTGATAGACCAAGATATCCCGTCGTCCATTCAGTGGCGATTGATCTCGCGGTGCCGCTTGGGCGTCAATCCCCATTAGACTCATCACCGGGTCTTTGGGATCGTAGTCATACACATCGGGAGGCTCATCTTTTGGTTCGGAAATGGAGAGTAGACCGTCACCACCCACGGTGTTGGCGGAGCCGTTGCTGTGCACGAAAAACTCAGTATACTGTGTACGAGCCAGGGGCCACTCGTGCTCGAAACGCCACCTATTTTCGCCCATGATAAATAGCTTCACCGGCGGCTCAGATTCGACACCATTATCAATCCCTTTGAAGCGATAGTCGTACCATCGAGCTACCTCTTGAGGATACGTGGTCTCTGCATCGGGACCAAAGCCTAACGGTCCTTGGGTCCGGGTTAGGTTATTGCTATTATGTCCCCATGGACCGACAATCAGCCGGTGCTGATCTCGCAGCGATTCATCTCCCGCTTTCACCATACCCGTGAAGTTGTCGATCGTCCCGATGAGCCGGTCATACCAACCCGTCAACTGACATGTGGGGACGTTGACCTTGTGGTGAATCTCCGGAAATGCCCAGAACTCTTTGTTCTGTTCCCTGAGATACGTTTTGAGGAGCGGGGTCAAGGTGGAAAAAAGATAGCCAGGGAGTTCATCCAACGGCAGATACCAGATCCACTTTCCGCGTTCCACTTCGTACCACTGGATATCGGCTTCCTCCTCGGATTTGGGTCCAAACTCGTCCCCCGTCCGGCGACGCGCGTTGACCGCCATCTTGTAGGTCCACTGAAGGCGCCGCCCTGTTTCAAATATACCAAAGTTCAAGTCAAGCAGCCGCGCCGACATGCCGCTCGCAAATAACGCCTTCAAGTGCGGTGGCTGCGTTCCGGCGAGACGCCAGATACACCACGACGGATAGGAATGCCCCCACGTCCCGACCTGTCCGTCACTACCGGGTATACCTGCTGCCCACTCAACGGTATCGTAACCGTCTTGTGCGTCGAAGGTCTCGGCGTTGTTCTGAAATTGCCAGAAATACTCGCCATCGGAAATACCGCGTCCCCGGATATCTTGGACGATAGCAATGTAGCCGTTAGAAGTTAACGCTCGTGCTATCTGGATGTAGGTGTCTTGCCCCTTGTCATACGGCGTGCGACACAATAAGGCCGGGTAGGCTGCCGACCCGACAGGACGATATATGTCTGACCGCAGCAGTACACCATCGCGCATTTCGGTGGGAACGTCCCGCTCAACGGTTATAGAGAAATCTTCGCTTTTGGTCATGAGGTTACTCTATTTTCGCTGTGCCAAGCTCAACGATCACTCGCTCTACTACCGTGGTAGTCTCGCGATACCAGGGTTTATCGCTTCTACGCCAAGCACTTTGGCAATGGTGTACACATCTTTATCTCCACGCCCTGAGAGGCAGAGGACGATGATTTGGTCTCGATCGAGTGTCGGTGCAAGTTTGCGGATGTAAGCCATCGCGTGAGCCGCTTCTAAGGCGGGGATGATCCCTTCCGTTTCTGATAGTAGCTTGAACCCCTCAACCGACTCTTCATCAGTGACTGAGACATATTCGGCGCGCCCCGTTGCCTTGTAATAGCTATGTTCAGGACCAACACCGGGGTAATCCAAACCTGCTGAGATCGAGTGTGCAGGCGTGATTTGCCCGTCCTCTTCCTGTAGCACGTAGCATTTCGCACCGTGAAATACGCCAACGCTGCCCTCACTGATGGTCGCCGCATGTTTGCCGCTGAGTATACTCTCGCCTGCTGCTTCAACACCAACTAGCTTCACACCGCTATCCGCATAAAACGGGTAAAACATGCCTATCGAATTGCTGCCACCGCCGACACAAGCGACCACATAGTCTGGCAACCGTCCCGCTTGCTCAAGGGTCTGTGCTCTGGCTTCCTGACCGATAACGGCTTGAAAATCTCGGACAATCATCGGATACGGGTGAGGACCCACGACAGACCCAATCAGATAGTATGTCGTCCGAACATTCGTTACCCAATCGCGGAAGGCGGCGTTGATTGCATCCTTGAGGGTGCGTGAGCCGGAGTCCACCGGTACTACCGTTGTGCCCAGCAATTTCATGCGAAAAACATTTAGGGCTTGCCGTTCTATGTCTTCTTCGCCCATATAGACTTCGCATTCCATGTCGAACTTTGATGCTACGGTTGCGGTTGCGACGCCGTGCTGTCCGGCGCCTGTCTCAGCGATGATCCGATTTTTGCCCATCCGTCGGGCGAGCAAGATCTGTCCGATGGTGTTGTTGATTTTGTGTGCGCCTGTGTGATTCAGGTCTTCCCGCTTGAGGTAGATTTTTGCCCCGCCGAGTACTTGCGTCAGACGCTCGGCGTAATATAGCGGGTTAGGACGCCCAACATATTCACGGAGGTAATATTGAAGTTCCTCTTGGAAATCGGAATCCTCTCTCAGGGACATATAGGCATCTTCTAGTTCTAATAACGGGGACATTAACGTCTCCGGGGCATATCTGCCGCCGAATTCTCCGAAATGTCCTGTTGCGTCAGGTAAATTCTGATTCAATGTAGTAGCTCCTTCTATTTTTAATATGTTGCCACAATTCAATTTTCGCTCATGTTAAGCAATAGTGCAAGGCAACCGTAGGGAACAACGATCGTTGTTCCTTACTGCCAAAAACTCGGTTTCTCTACGCTGCACTGGACTTTCTTTTGACACGAACCTCGATTTTATTATGCCAAACCACGCCGTTTGCGTAAAAACCACTCTAGCCCTAAAAGCAGGATGACAACTCCGAAAATGAGTGGCATGTCCCAAACCTCCTCGTCAACGAGACGCGACGTTGCACTCTCGACTAAGGGGATGTGGTTCACCATCTGAGACGCATCTTCAAGGGTATAATACTTACCACCACTGGTGTTGGCGAGCGTTTGTAACAGTTGTGCGTTGAGCTCTGGGTTTGAGAACTCAGCGTAGGATTCGGCGACCTCAAAGAGACCACTCTGCTCCCCCAAACTTGTGCCGCCTAATGTACCGACCAGAGTGACCCGATATTCGCCGTGCCGGGGTGGGATGAATCGCGCTGTATAGAGTCCATCCCGTCCAAGTACCTGCTCAAGTGGGAGTTCCCGTTTTCTGCCGTTTTCGTCTGTAATGATCACACGGATTTTCGCTTGATTGGTCAATTCAAATTGGTGATTGTAAGCTGTTGCGTTGATAATCACCGCTTCCTTTAGCGCATAAGAGGTCTTTGGGATATCCAGCTCGAGTCGATCTTTCTGAACCGTCGTCAGCCACTTCGCTGTCTGACGCCAGAAGCGCTCATGGCTGTCATCGTCATGTGGCATCTGGAACTGCCACTGCCATGAACTGGGAGACGTGAAGACCATCACCCGACCGGCATTGTAGTTGTGAGTTGCGATAACGATGCGATTGCCATATTCATTGCGGTCCGTAGGATGCACCGCGAGTACCGTCGCACCCGCTTTCGCTCGACGCACCCGGCTGTAGCTCGTTAGGGTCAACTGTTCCCAACGGGTCAGGTTCTCGCGCTGTTCGTCTGCCAAAGTCATCAACGGATCTGCCTTCCCCTCAGCGGTCAACTGTAGGGCATATTTCGAAACTGAGGAACTCCGAGTCCGTCGTGGTGGAGTAGAAAACCGACCTCTAGGTGGACCCGGATCCGGTGGTGTCCCCAACTCAAGCTCGACCGGAAGAACCTCCGCAATCGGTGTATTGATGTAGGAATCTTCCATACTGTGATTGCCCAACGAATTCGATCCGCCAAGCATCAAAAAACCGCCCCCGCGTGTACGGATAAATTCAACTGTGTTTTCGAGTTGTTGTCTCGAAAACTTTGATGACGCTATATTTCCAATGATAATTGCATCATAATCAAAGAGCACCTCTTTTGAGGTTGGATAGAGGTCAAATTGATGTTCACTACTAGCACCGCTGGCACCTCCGATACTGGTATCAGAGGTGAAGAATCGAAGTGTCAGTTCGATATTCGGATCGTTCTCCAAGGCGCCCCTGATTGTGCCAATTTCCTTACGTGGTAGCCCATCAACGTACAAAATCTTAACCCGCTTGCTAGGTGTGACCTTTAACAGGAACTTCTTGCTATTATTTTGTGGAACCGCCTCATCCGTTTCGGCTGGAATCTCCACCACATACTTCTGCGTCCCCGGATTTCGGGGGATAAACGTGATTCGCACACGGCGGACAGATCGCTCTTTATTGAGATTGATGTTGAACGTCCTGACAACACGGTTTTCATCCCTGAGTCTCAGCGTCACTTCCTGTGGACCGTAGCCTTTGCGACGAATCGTTGCCCAGATTTCAACCGGGAAATCCTCCTCTGCTGTCCGTGGCGCATCAACTTTCACCACCTCAATATCTTTAATCCCGTCCGGTGAACCGATCCCGACCGTATGCACGGGAACCTTGCGATCGCGCATCCGAAACGCGAGTTTGGTGATGTCTTCGCCACTCGCATCCGCGCCGTCAGAGAATACTACAACACCTGACAGCGGAACCCCTTGCAGATTCTCTAGTGTCTCATTCAGCGCAGCGGGGATATCCGTGGTTTCACCGTTTGCTTCTGCCAACATAGCAGGAGCCATCCGTTTGGGCGCACCAGAAAAGGAGAACAGCCGTGTCTTGAACTTCTCGTCGAGCGCATTAAGTATCCCAACTTCAGGATCAAAGAGTAGATCGTTCATGCTGCTCAGACGGGATTCCTGATTCACAGAATCGGTCACCTGCATACTTTTCGATTCATCCAACAGGACCGCGAGATAGGAGTCGTCCGGGCTAGTTTGGTAGACGGTCACAAAAGGCTTGAGCAGACAGAATGCCAGTCCACAGAGCGCAAGAGTACGGAGAAAGATGAGAAAGCCGCGGAATCCCCGATGTGTCCGTCCCTGCGTCGTTCGATATGCCCAGATCGACGCTGCAATCAATCCGGCGAAGATGAGGAATAGAATAAGTCCCGGTAGACGGATCCCAAAATAGAAATCCCCCTGGCGGAAGATGTCAATTGGGTATTTTAGTAGTTGCTCAAACATATAGGACTCCCTAGGTCTGACCGTTATCCATTGTTTCTCTTGCCCGCCATTCTTCTACAAACGCAGGACTGTGTTCTTGCAATAATTCCAAACACTTGTCCTTTAGGTGTTTTGTCGGTAAATCCATGTGTGTCTCATCTTCTAGATAATCAACCAAGATTTTCTTTGTACTTGCAGGTTCGTTAGAGCTTAGGAGTTACGCAGTTGGATTTAACGTGTAAAGGGGTTGAGCGAGATAAGCCCGCACCGCTTGTCTAATAATCGAGGTCTTTGCTTCAAACCAAGTGATGCCTGTCAAAAAGCGGTGTCGCTCCAAGCGGAGAAATGCCCTTAATGCTAGACCAATATGATTCCGTTGGGCAACTGCCTTGCGCGCCATGCACCTTTCAACACCCACAAATTGCTTGATACCTCGATGATATTCTTCAATTGACCAAGACCATTCGGCATACTTGAGTCGAAACAGTTCGTTCATTGATAGGTTGCTAGTTGCCCAGTATTCAATGTCACCGTGTGGAGAAACTATCTTGAAAGCTTTAATCAGTCCATACCCTTTCAGATGAACGATGGTGCCTTTGTCACTTATGGGGAGTTCACAGACCGGCTGGTTGCCACGCTTATCCAAATTGACGTGTCGATTCGACTTCAATTGAGTCAGCCAGTGCCATTGATAACTCCGAATGGTTTTGAGATTCTTCAAACTGCTATACCAACTGTCAAACACAACGCACTCTGGATGAAACCCCCTTTGATGAGCCGTTGAAATCAGTGCTTGAAAATGGTCATTTTTGGTCAAGTTATCATGTTGTTTATTATACAGACGGTAATCACACGGAATGTGAGTGTCGCCATCAGTCCACATCAGGGTGATGAGGTTAATCCCTGAGACCACTTTTTTGTGTTTACCTGACCAATGGCGGGTAACAAGGTCCATCTTTTGGGCATACGGTTTATCAAGGGTTGAGTCATCTATGACCAAAATGCCTTTGTCTTTTTTGACATAAGGCTTTGCCTCTATCCACAATGATTCTGAATCGGGAGTCAACCGATATAGCAAGCGATTCAAAGAGTCATGCGCGGGTGGGTTGTTTTCATCTGGTTGCACTCTGGCAGCCTCGCAACAACTGTAGCTTCTTGGTGTACCAACCAGAAAGTTAATATAGTCATATTCAGTGCATTTAGGGAGATTCATAGGCTGTATTATAAACTATTTTCTGCCAAGTGCGTAACTCCTAAGAACCTGTTTGAAAAAGAAAAAATCTGACTCAAGAGTTCATGTTTACGTCCAATCATTGGAGCAGTGAATACCATTCCAATGAAAGGCATAAACATGACCCGAACAACCTATCCCACGGATTTGACCGATGCCCAGTGGGACAATCTGTTCCCCTATCTGCCAAAACCTTCACCGGTAGGTAGACCGCTCAAATGGGAGATGCGCTCAATCATCAACGCTATTTTTTATATAGTCAAATCAGGGTGTCAATGGCGAATGCTCCCGCATCAGATGCCCCCATGGCAAACGGTCTATTCCCATTTCAGAAAATGGAAAGCCGATGGCACATGGGTGATGATTCATCAAGCACTTCATCACCAAACCCGTTGTGATATTGGCAAAGTGCCTTCACCGACAGTCGCTATTATTGACAGCCAATCGGTCAAAACGACTGAACTGGCAGACAGTCGAGGGTTTGATGCACATAAGAAGGTCAAAGGGCGTAAACGTCATATAGTCACCGATACAATTGGCATTCCATTGCGGGTGAAGGTCACTGATGCCAATGTCAGTGATAACCAAGTCGCAATAGAGTTACTCAAAGAGGTTTTTAATTGGCACATAACGATTCAGTTAGTCTGTGCGGATGCGGGTTATCGCGGAGAATTAGGTGACTGGTTATATATGGCGCATCAGTGTCGATTGGACATTGCGCCATCTGTTAGGCAATCAGGATTTGTAGTTATCCCCTTGCGGTGGATTGTGGAGCGCACCTTTTCTTGGTTCGCTTGGTTTCGTCGATTGACTGTGGACTATGAACGCTCCGCTGAGACTGCTGAGGCTATGATATACATTGCTTCCATTTACTTGATGCAAAACCGTATCAAATGACTTTTAAAACAGGCTCTAAGAGCTATTAAAATATTCAACTAATTTACCTAGGACTTCGTGCCCAGGATTCTCTAAATCAAGTAGAGCCTTTTTCAGTATGGGGACCGAGTCTCCCATGTTCAATTTAATACCAACCTGAACAAGTGAAGATACCGTGTCCCACAGGAACCAGTTCTTACGTTTTGGATTGTCTGTTAATAGATAGTTTAGGAATCTTTTGAGCGCTTGATAAGCTTCCCGTGTGCGCATATGCGCTAGGAATCTTACACCGTCAGCCAATCTTGGTAATCTCGGCACAGTATAATACTGATGAATTTCTATCTCAGAATCAGCGAGAAAAGTTAAGAGATTTAGCAAGGGAAGAATCAATTCTGGCGATTTCCTAGATGCCAAAACTTCTGCCGCCTTATATCTAAGTAGTAAGTGATATGTTTCATCGGCAAAGACCTGTAGAAGAGTCTCGTCCCGGAGTAATTTGATTCGTTCAGGCGGATTGCGTTCGTCCAGAAAGTCGTAGCTGACAACAGCCTCTAACATAGTAGCTACATACTCTTTTTTTAATAACCCCAATTCATTTCTAATCACCTCTACCTGGTCCACAGCAGCCTTAAACCCGTTGAGGTTCTTTTCAACTTCATTTTCTATCAATTGATTAGTCCTAGACTTAAGCCAAGACCAAACACCTACCCCAACAGCAGATAGAAACGCTAGTAGGATTATAACCCAGTTTCTCAACCATTCATCATTAGAATTCCTCAATTCTCTCTCAAGCTTGCCAAACTCGGCATTAGCAAGTTTTGCGTTTGCGTCAGCGAGTTTTGCTTGCAAATCTAGCTTCTCAACATTTTCCACAGCCTGAAAATTTTTTCCATTTCCGAGACCCGTTTTTTGAGGACTTCAATTTCCGCGTCTGATTTTTGTGCGGTTTGATTCTGTTGCGCGGACAATAGAGGGGATATTATTCCTAACGATGCCACCAGTAGTAGGCAGGCTATAAACTTTTGCATCCTTTTACCCTTCTTGAACAACAGACTCCGTTGACTTCAATTTCTGTGCTGCAAGGGCGTAAAGACTCATCCCTGCTTTTGCCGCTTCATCTGTCAGAGCATGATAAAGTTCCTCATCAACAGGGACGTTGAATGGTCTCTCAGATGCTTTCCGAGATGGTGCCCGTGGGATAGGTTCATGATGTTTCCGATAACTTGCTTTAACGCCTTCCCAAGCTATAGATAGCTCTTTTAAAGCGTCCTCCGGTGTATCTGAAAATGCAGACACATTAGGCATCTCGACAAAATATGCCAAGTAATCACCATCTTCATCAAGAAATACGTTGACAGTGAATCCATCAAACATATCTTTACTCATTATCCGTCTCCTCATCATATTGTCTGAGAAATTCTTTCACTTGATATCCTTTTGCCTGCGATCTTTTGGACTGGATTGGCAAACGATAGCCCCGGGGGGAATACCAGATTCGATGGCTGCCAGTCTGATGGTCAAAGATCCAACCGCATTGGGAAAGCAAAGTTTCAAACTCACGAAAGCGCAAGTTGTTCGGGTTATTTTTCGCTTTTGCTAATAGCCTATCTTTTCGCCGCATAAAAAATCAATATCTCCGGTCACCTAAATCGTGCACCCGCATCACCTCATTCTCCACAGACCTACATGTTCTTCAGTGTGAAGGTAATTTTGGAGCAGGGATAACGTCCTGTTGGTAACATTCTTTCATCAATACCCATGCGTCTTTCAATTCAACTAGCACCTCTGTGGGTGTCGGACCGAAAGCCGAAACCTTAGGGAGTTCGACAAGGTGTGCGAGATAATCACCAGCCTCATCGAGGAAGATGTTGACTGCGAATCCATCAAAGTTGTCGCGATCTTTATTCATCTTCTGCCTCCGATTGTTGTAGGGGCGAGTGTTGTGCCTGTCCTTTTATCTAATTCTTTGGAGACGACTTGTCGGGTATGAGTTCCCTGATTATTTGTTGTACTGGACTCTTACTATCAGCACTACTGCCTTTAGTCGACAAGTAGCCTGTCTGATTTGCATCAAAGATAGCTTCAGTGGCAGACAATAGCACAGCATCTCGTGTTTCTCGATTTCCCTCTGCGGCGTCGGCAAACACTTCGAATGTCTCAAGTGCATTTTGGCGATGAGTGTTGATAACCTCCAAATGTTTCTGGGCAGTATAGTTCTTAATTGAACGATTAAGCCACAGGTAAATAGGAGAAAGCACAAACCCTTTTGCAAAAAGATTTTGCAAGATCCCGGACCACTCAGAACTTCCCGGTTTCAGCCATAGCAATAAAACAACGAAAACACCAAAGAATATAGCGGTCACTCCACCCGCTATTTTGAGCCAATTCTGAGCTCCTTCGTGATACGTCTTTGCTTGATTCGCAAAAATTTTCTTGTGCTGCAAGATAGGCTCTTTCGCTAGCTGATTCTGTAACTCAAGTTTAAGCCGATCGAACTCCTGTTGCATTTCTTCTTGTCTCTTCGCAGCCTCATTGCTACTTTCTTCTGCTCTACTGGTTTCGGCTTCCAATCTGCCCACGGCAGCAGCAACAGTAGCATCAACCTCTGTCCCAAGCTCCCCCATTTTTCTTGACGACAGATAGGCGATGATGCCCCCCAAGGGTTCTTTCACAGAACCACAAAAATTCGAAATGTTCTGTAAAAGATTATCATGTGTTTCTCTTGGATTTTCATTGCTAATCTGAAAATTCTCAATATTGCGTACATTTTCATAAAATTCTTGCAAGTGCTTGCTGAGATTTTCTCCTGTGCCTCGTGGCAACTGTAATAGCCATTCACGCGGCGAAGTCAAAATTTCTTCCAACATACTATGAATAGTTAACAAATCCTGATGCACGGACTCAAAGCTAAATCCTGCTCCTAACAAATCGGTACGTTTTAACCTTTCTAAATCAAGTTCACTAAAATTGAATCCCCTAAGAAAATCAAGGAATCCTTCGTCCGTTCCTTGAGCAGATTGCAAATGGGAAAGAATTGCGTCACTGTCCTCTATAGTGCTAGATGAATCCACTTCACTGGATTGCTCCCGTATTTCTATAGTTGGTTCTGCATCCGGTCCCGCCTCTGTCCATTGAATCTGGTAGGTTTTCTTGTTCCCAAAGTCTACTAGCCACCATGATTCAAACCCGTTTTCCCACATCAACAGACTTTGAGACAGCAACACGCCCGATGATTTAAAGTCGTTTTGCAGAATAAAATCTGGAGAGCCCAAGACTTCCCCAAACCTTTCTGTATCCATATAAAACAATTTGCTGTCTTCTGCCATAAAAGTCTCCATAACCTACCTGATTATATCGTATTAAGGGTTATTAAATTTGAGAAATATCTGAATCGCGGATTGTTTGCATGCCATTTCGACTTTAGTCTCTTCAATTGACTTTTCCGTCGCCAAAGAAATCTTGAGGCAAATTCGTAATCTCGCCGGACGCGTCCATGTTGAGCCGTCCAATCTCAGATGTGCCGTCGTTGACCTGACAGAAATAGAGTGCCGTATCAGCCGCAGAAATCTCCTCCTCAGCGATGCGCCGTTGCAAGCGATTCAGCAGATACTCACTATGGGTCTCAAGGATAATCTGGATCTTCCGATTTTTCACAACATCAATGAGGACATCCGCCAAATCCGCCTGCGCTTTCGGATGCAGATGTGCCTCCGGTTGTTCAAGGATGAGGATTGAACCTTCAGGGACATAATAGCAGAGTGCCAACGTCGGCAGAATCTGGAAGACACCCAAGCCGATGTCTGTGAGTCGGACTTCGGGACCGTCCTTGTACTGTTTGAGCCGAAATTCGTAGTCTTTTTCCCCATCAGGGTCAGCTTGGAGACGGTAGGAATCAATCAGTTCCAGTCGCTGCAACCACTTCAGTATCTGTTCGTCGATCGAGAGAAGTTGAATCCGTCCGGAGAGCAGTGCCGCAATTGACTGTTCCCCATACTGCCCAACCCCCTTCGGGTGTTCGCCGCCGTATGCGTAGTGGTGCCGAGGCGGTTCCCGGAGCGGGCTAAGGTGGTGGATGCGGGAAAACAGATCCTTAAAAGCCCGCTCAAACGACAAAAATGGAGTATCTGGCACCCTCGCAGATCCGTCACGAATCCCGTAGCATCGAAATGGAAGCGAAGAGAATGCCCCTTGGAGTCTAAAGTTGGGTGGGCATATCAGTTTGTACTGACTGTCAGAATCCCGCACTATCCCAAAAAATTCGTATCCATCGGACATATAACCGAAGCCATCAACAGCAACCGAATCTGCGCCCGCACTGACGATGGTGGTTGAAAAGGAGAGCGCGCCAACTTCAAGGCGATTGGAACTCCGCGGGGTTCGGGGCAGTGCCTGTCCAGCTGCGCCACGTCCGCCAATAATCAGCTTTTCAGGTAACTTCCACGATACAGAGATGTCGAGACTTAAACCCGACTTGTGCCGGTGGATGGCCTCACTAAAGCTGCATAAGTTGACCACCGATCCCTCATCGCCGAAATCGATTGTCCCATCCCATTCCGGCGGACGCTCCGCGGTCTGTTTGAGCATAAGTAGCGTTTGAAAAATACTGGTTTTGCCAGAGCTATTCGCACCGAAGAACCCTGTCAACGGCGCTATCTGCAATTTGCCCGTATTTTCCCACGACTTGAAGTTCTGCGCGCTGAGTTCGGTAATCATAACTTACACCTCGCTTTTTTTAGACGTCTGTCGTCCCATCGGCGCTATGCTGGCTCATAAGTCCCCCTGCAACTCCCCTGACAAGGGGTCTCCCCCTGATAAGGGGGCAGGGGGGTTAGGGATTTAGGGGGCTAATTATCAAGTCCCCCTGAACCCCTCTGATAAGAGGGGAAAGACATGGGAGAAGCTCCCCTCTTATCTTCTCCCCTTGTCAGGGGAGTTGGGGGATTTAGGGGGTTGACTGTACATTGGGAGTGTCTAAGTAATTCTGAAATCTACCATAATCAACCAACGAACACCTATTGATGTGACTTACGAATTAAGTATTACGCATTACGTTTCACGCATCACGCTTAGCTTAATTCAATGCGCCGTCCCGTGTGTGCTGACTCATGCAGTCCATCAATCACGCGCATGTTCCCTAGCGCATCCGTAGTTGGCAAGAGCGGTGGTTCCCCCGTGGATATCGCTTCGCATAGGCTCAAGAGCTCAGCCGCATACGGATTCACCCCTTCGACCGTTACCGTCTCGGCTTGACCGTCTCGTATCAGGGTAAAGCTACACTCCCCTTCGCCGTTTCCCCATGCCTTGGGTGCAACAATCGTTCCTTCCGTGCCAGCCACCTCATAGGACTCACGCCATGTCCAGCCGAAACTACAATCAAACTGTCCAGTAACGCCATCCCCGAAATCAAGCGTCCCAATCAGTGTATCCCACACATCGCTGATCGGTTCAAACTTGCCGGTCGCCCAGACAGATTGAGGTTCCGCCCCAACCATATAACGGATGACATTGATGCAGTAGCAGCCCAAATCCATCACTGCGCCGCCGCCCTGATCGCCACGCAGGCGCCAGTTTGTTCGATCCGTCAATCCAGTCGAAAATGTGGAGCCAGCGAAACGGACATCGCCGATTGCACCGTCAAGGATATGCTGCTTAACAGAAAGTGTAAGCGGATGATGGCGATACATGAATCCTTCCATCAACAGCACATCCGCTGACGAGGTAACTTGGATCATCTGTTCAAGCTGAGTGGCGTTGATAGCAATCGGCTTTTCGCAAAGAATCGCTTTTACCCCGCCACGGACCCCCTCCAAGATATGCTGCAGGTGAAGCGTGGGCCACGTTGCCACTATCAATACGTCTGGCTCCTGCTGCTCAAGCATCCGTCTCAAGTCGTTGTAACTGTTTTCAACGTTGAACTGCTCTGCAAAATTCTTGACCGCCTCAAATTTGACATCGCACGCACCCACGAAGTCGATCTCCGAGAGGTTTTGCGAGGCGCTTCCGTGCGCCCTGGAAATCCCGCCGCAACCGACGATGGCAACTCTATATTTTTCGCTCATGGTTTCTCCTTGTTCCCCCTATTTTGGAGGAAGGGCAGGCACAAGTCCCCGATGAGGCATCAGGACTGGGAAGTCGGCCCCTACGTTTTCGCCTTTTTTGCTTCCGTATTCTTAGATACAGCACTTACACAGCGTGTTCATAAGTCCCCCTGAACCCCTCTGAACCCCCCCATGATAAGGGGGGATGGCAAGGAGGGCGGTTTCTTGCCCCCCTTGACAGGGGGGTTGAGGGGAAAGACAAGGGAGAAGATCCCCTCTTATCTTCTCCCCTTGTCAGAGGAGTTGGGGGATTTAGGGGTTAAAAATCAAAAATCTACCCCCGTGTACCAAATTTGCGTAATTCCTGAGATATATCATCCGATACTGGATATCGACACTGGTACCCTTGTCTCGCTTGACTCGATTGCTGCTAGTGAAATCGCCAGACTCTTAACGGCATCGCTGTAGGGACTGAGAATCTTGGATCCATCCCCCCTGCGGATGGCATCAACGAACATTTCATCAATGCTTGGGCCCGGTGCTGTTTTGGCAACGATCTCTCCATCTTCCCTTACATCCAAACCGCTAACACCCCAATGGATTAGCTGATCCTCATACAAGATATCCAGCACATTTGCGTGTGACCAGTCTCGTGAGTCATAACACCAAGAAGTAGTCAACGACCCAACCGCACCGTTGGCAAACTTCATTGTAACGCAGTTGTTGTCGGGGCAATCAATCGCTTTCAGAACGCGGTTCGCACTAAATGCGTAGACCTCCTCCACCTCGCCGACGAGATAACGCATCATGTCAATGGTATGGGTCGCCTGCTCCAGCATCTGTCCGCCGGACTTGCTCATCTGACGCTGCCAAGCGTTGGGATCGCCGCGTCCACTGCCAGACCAATACTTACCAACGACCATATTAACCGTTTCCCCTGCCAGCACTTGACGCGCCAATTGCGTTGAACCCAGATAGCGTAATTGGTAGCCGACACAGGTGATGATACCGGCAGCATCCACCGCCTCCTCAATCTGCCGCGCAATCTCCATATTAACCGCCACCGGCTTTTCAACAAGAAACGGCAATCCGCGCTCGATCACATTCAGCTCCGGTGTCCCGTGTGCAAACACCGGGAGACTCAGATAGATACCATCAAGATCATCCCGTTCGAGCATAAGGTTGTGATTGGTATAAGGTTGGGCGTTGTAACTCCCAGCAGCGGTCTGGGCCCGTTCTTCCTGAACATCACACACTCCAACGATACGGACACCTTCCAGATCGGAAAGTCGTCGCATGTGTCCATTGGCATTGCCACCACAGCCGATAAAACCGATTCTGACTTCTTGCATTGCCTTCCTCTTCTGATCCGTGATTGGGTTTTGCTTCTCAAATTGTAGCAAATCAGAGCGCGTCCGTCAATGTCTTTATGGCAAGTGCGCCTTGTGATTCTGCCATCACTCACACACCATCATCAGATAGCAAAAAACAGCAAGCGCGTAGGAATGGAAATTCTAATCCGATCTGCCACGCACATCCACAGAAAGAGCAATCGGATTAGATCCTGATTATTTATACGTAGACGTTTCACCTCAGTTTCCGTCATAAGAATAAATCAATTGCAAGCCTTTATCTGTGTCAAAAGAGAATTGACAGCAGACGATTTAAGCGGTAATATTTGGGTCATAGAATATCGCATCGGGAAAAGAGGAAGCCAACAGGTGAGAGAACAGAAAAAACAAGGTGGCAAGCCCGAAATTCAATCGTTATCGATTAACGAACTGTCCCGACTTTTCGGATGGATTGGTCTGTTGTTGTGTTATCTAGCTGTGGAAAGTGTGTCCGCGGACGACTATTTCGACACGATAACAGTTGCTTCCAATGGTCGTTTGACGCGCTTTGATCGTGATCGCATTACGGTCTATACGGATACCATTCCATTTGAAGCAAAGAGTTATGAGGAGGCGCTGGGGCAATCGCTATCGCTATGGGAAAAAGGAACCCGAGGGAACCTGCAATTTGAATTGACACCGGACGTAACAGCAGCGGATATTCGGATAAAATGGGCATATCAGCAGGACAGGCAGCGAAACGACGAATATATCGGCGAAGCGATGCTGATCCGAGATACGGAGGGATTTCATGTGGAAATCGAGGTTTCTCTGCGGGACCGAATATCGTTGCAGCCCCTCCCACCTGAAATTGTTAAAGCTGCCTTGCTGCATGAGATTGGACATGCCATCGGGCTATGGGGGCACAGCGATGATCCGAACGATGTAATGTATTTCGCCGCAACGGCGAAAGCACCCACAGCCCGCGACATTGCAACATGGGCGCAAGTGAATGACACGCCGGTTGATTTTCCGTTTCATGAACATGCCCTCCGGATCCTACAGGCTGCCATTGAGGAAGATCCGACAGCTGCGAGCAACCACTACCTCATCGGTATGGTTTACGCAGACTTAGGCGATTATCACTTGGCGATTACTGCCTTCCAACGCGCCCTTAAAATCGAACCACGGCTTGGCGTTTCAGCCGTGCAAATTGCCCAAATCTTCCAGCAGAAGGGAATATACGATCAAGCGATCAAACACTATAAACAGGCATTGGAAACAGCACCGTCAGCCGAAGTATTTGGTGCTTTAGGAACGCTTTGGTTACTTCAGGAAGAGTTTGATCAAGCGGTGAACTCCCTTCAACGCGCACTCACTTTCGATCCATATTCCGCAACGCTAAACCAGAATCTTCTCGCAGCATACCATCGTTGGGGTGTCCACTACCTGAAGTCAGATCAGTTCTCAGACGCTTTCAAATGCTTTGAGCATGGCATAAAGCGATTCCCACTTTCTGAAATCCTGCTTTCCGATCTCGCTGCAACTCATGCCGCGGCAGGGAAATACCAGAAAGCCTTGGACATCTATCAACGGGTCCTCCAGATCAACCCGGAATATACCGCCGTGAAGGTTGGAATGGGGACAGCATTAAATAATTGGGGATCACAATACGCGCGTACCAAAAACTGGGAAAAGGCACTTGTATGTTATCAACAGGCGTTGGAATACGATCCGGCGTGTCAGCCAGCGCGCCAGAATCTGAGAGCGACATTGATGCGGGTTGGTTGGGAGCAGGGAGCAATCGGGGATATGGAGGGAGCAATTGGTACGTACCAAAAATTGATAGCAGTCGCACCCAATAATGCAGAAGCTCACAATAATTTAGGCGTCATCCACCTAAGAAAACAGGAGTACGACAAAGCGAAAGCCTACTTTGAAACTGCACTCACCCTAGATGCGAGCTATGATGAAGCACACGCAAACTTGAATTATGTGAAGCGGGAACGGGTTTATGACCTAATGAGCCAGTGGGGGCTACCCGTGGCGGTTGCTTTATTCGCAGGATTTGTTGTTGTAAGTCGGATTGATAAACGAAGGAAAGCGACGGGGGTAAGATCAACCACGATCCGTTAATTGTAGGGCACGTCTCATGCGCAGCTTCCCTGAAAGATTTTAATTTGCCTTTGCAATCAAAAGCGGTTCCATCCCTAGTTCTGCTACTTCGTCGATGAGTCCATCGGCATCCTCCCTGTTGTGAAATCCTCCGATTGTCACACGATGCCATAGCCTCGATCGGACTATCACTTCAGTTAGATGAGTTTTGACCCCTAATTCCAACGCTTCCAACGATTCAATAAGCGATTCGGCATTCGTGCGCTTTTGGAATGAACCAACCAATAGGGTGTACCTTGGCTCTGCGCTAAACGCATCGGCTATTTCCTGTTTTTCTTCACTCGGTATTGCCACAACCCCCCCCTGTTTCTCACCTGAATCTTCTTCATCAATCTTGACGATTGAAAACGATGCTTCACCGGCACTGCGATTGCCCGCGATATCATAAACCGTCAGCACACAACGGTAGCCCGCGTTTTGACTGTCATCCGATTGCTTCCAGTTGTTCCAAACGACGGTGTCAGACGGTTCACCCTCTTCATCAATGCGATGAACCAGTTTTTGATCGCCATCGAAAAACTGCAGCTCCCAACGGGCGAGTGGATTCAGATCTGAGGCTTGAAGGTGCACCTTTGGCATTTGGAGAACGGTCTCCTCGCCGGAGGTTGTGGTGTCAGAACTCCCAAAGATAGGCGGCTCTGCGGATATCTCAAGTGATGCAGGTGTGGTGTCAACGGTAATAATCCCTTCGCTCTGCAATTGACGCTTGCCCGTCTGATCAACAGTAAACCAGCGCGCAATGTAAGCTCCGTCCCTCACCCGGTTCCCAGCGTCATCCTCCCCTTCCCAAGCTACTTTCGTCGATGGCAACCCGGTGCCAGCGTAACGTTGGCAAATCTTGCCCGATTCACCTCGATTTGTGCGCTTCTGAATCTCCAGTGCCCACGCTTGGTCTTCAGCAACCTCAAAATCGAAAACGGTCTGATCTTTCACGTCGTCACCGTTAGGAGAGATTGCTTTTTCTGAAATGTGCAGCACATAGGAAATCGGTTCGGGCATGACAATTGGTGCTAGTCGAGTCGGTGCAGGGGGTGGCACTTGAGTGATTGGAGGTTGCAAGACCGAGATCCTGACGTTTCTTTCCCCCCAGCGTAGCGTAGCAGAGATCCAGTGCGTCACCCCGTCCAACTCGCTGCCTCTCACATAGGCGTAGTCAAGCTGTCCGGATGGGCTCTGAATACTTAACCCTGTTGACCATTCCCCATCTGTGAGTCGATTGGGAATTGCCGTGTATCCGAGCCGCAGCCCCAATCCTTTCTTAAACAACCAGCGTTCAACCCCTAGGTGTGTGCGTAGTCGCTCTGAAAAGATAATCCGTGTGTCATTGTGCAGGACAAAATCCCCGGATAAGGTGGTATATTGATTGACAGAGTGCGCTGCGCCAAGTCGCGTCACAGTGGGGATCCTCGCTACAGATTCACCATTTTCCCAGATGTGTCCAGCGAGATCTTCGAGAGCCAAGCCGATCGTAACTTTCTCCCCAGGACGTTCTAATTCACGAACGAAGCGAATGCCAAGATCGAAGCTCCAACCGTGCCGCTGGTTAACGGAGCCCCTGTGACGGTAGTGCCGCAGGTTTGTGCCGGCAGCAATACCTTTCCCCAAGGAAGTCCCATATCCTACAAGCACCATTCGGTTCTTTTCAAGATCATTCCCCCAGCCATCAAACCAAGAGGAGACTGAGAAATTTCCTATATCTTTTGAAGCGATTCCCAGCTGTTTCGGATTTAAAGCCAGCGAGAACGCCCCTTCTCGATCAGCTGCTGCTGCGGGGAAAGGGAGTCCTACAAGGGAAAGTTCTGTTGCTTCCAATAACCCAAGCGATGAGGGATTCCAGAAGGAGCTGTCACTTGATGCGGGTCCCGCTGTGAAGGCACCACCCATCCCTAGCGCGCGTGCACTTGTTCCAACGAAGACTTGTCGGTTCTTGATGCCCGATTCTGCCCTAGCGAATGATGCACTGAAAACGATGAGAGCCAGTGTGCTCAACACCGTGCTTATGAGATTTCTCCGGATCTTCATACTGTGGCACTCCATCTGTTTAGTTTTTTGATAATCGATTGCCTGTCAAGCGGACCCCTATTTAGCGGATATAACTATCGTTTAGTAGAACGCCTATTTCTTAATAATCGATACAGAAAATAGCTCACTTCCAGAATAAAAAAAGCGGGAGACTGCCAAGCGTTTCATACTTGGCGAGCCCCTCGCTTTTGAGTTAAACTGTATCAATTGTAACGATGCTGGTAGCGCTAACTCAACTTGCGACTTATAGAAAACGTTGTGAACTTGGGCAATAGAAGCTAAATCGAGTCAGCGATGCTCGCAGTGGATTGACAAATCCACTGCACAAGATACCTAGCACATTGCGCGATAGAATACCAAACGCGTAACAATCTAGGCTCAATCAGCCCGGAACGCTCCACTAGATTCCGGGGGTTTATGGCTTGGATATGTCTATCCAAGCCGAGCAGGTCCAGTAAACAAACTAAAAAAAATGCAAAATCCTCCAATTTGCAGACGATCGCAACCGGCAATTTGAACTGTATTCATTCAATCCACGGAAACCGCTATGACTTGATTATATCCCGGTGTTCCTTGAAATACGTTCGTGTAGCCTGCATCACTCTTGGTGCTAGGATAAGTGTGGAGATCATCGTTGGGATCGCCATCAGAGCGAAAGCGCCGTCAATAAGACTGATTGCTGCGTCCAAAGAGACCACAGCAGCCACCACCATCAGTACTACATAGAAATAGTTGTAGATATGCTGTCTCTCGGCACCGATCAAAAATCCCATGCATTTCGCGCCGTAGTAGGAGTAGGCAAACATGGTGCTAGTGCTGAAGCAAATCACGCAAAGCGTAAGAAGATAAGGTCCGAAGACGGGCATCGCTTTGTCAAAAGCCATCACCGTAAGGGTAATGCCGTTGGCTTCGCTGCCCTGCCATACCCCCGATGTGAGGATAATGAGTGCGGTGACGGTGCAGACAATAAGTGTGTCGATCGCGGGACCAAGCATGGCGATAAGTCCTTCTCGCACCGGCTCGGTAGTCTTGGCAGCACCGTGAGCCAACGCTGCCGTGCCAATACCTGCCTCGTTGGAATAAGCCGCCCGGCGTATACCGGTCATGATAACGGCACCAATCGCTCCACCAGCGGCAGCCTCCCCCGAAAAAGCATCTGTGATAATCAACCAGAGACACTTCGGTATATTGGCGTAATTAACGCCAAGAATCCATACGGCAGCTGCCATATAGAGCAGCAACATCCCCGGCACCAGCTTTGAGGCGACGGTGCCAATCCGTATGATACCGCCAAATATGATTAGCCCAACCAATCCGGCGATGATGATGCCAGCTATCAAATCAAAGGTAAAATGCGACTCGCCGACCCAACCGTTTGGAACAAAGATCACGTCACGGAGGATCTGAACAAGCTGATTCACTTGGAACGCGGGCAAGGCACCTATCAGAGCCGCTACGCAGAAGAACGCCCCCAAAGGTCTCCATTTTTTTCCGAGCCCTTCTACGATTGTATACATCGGTCCGCCCTGTGCCGTGCCCCGACTGTCTGCCCCTCGATACATAATGGCGAGAGTACAGGTGAAGAACTTCGTTGCCATACCCACAATGGCACTGAGCCACATCCAGAAGATGGCACCCGGCCCGCCCACCGTTACCGCAACCGCTACACCGGCTATATTTCCTACCCCAATGGTTGCTGCTAGAGCACTAGATAGCGCCGCAAAATGCGAGATATCCCCAGGATCGCTGGGATCGTCATATTTGCCACGCAATATGTCAACGCCATGCCTTATAAATCGAAAAGGCAGAAACCGGGAATAGCAGAGAAAAAAGGCACCGCCTCCCAAGAGCAAGACTAGTAGCCAAGGTCCCCAAGCAACATCAGCAAAGCCAATTATGATTTTCTCGATCTGTTGCATACTGTAAGTCCTTTCTTATGTTGGGTTGCGTTTTTTTACTTTGACGGGTACAGTTGAGTTTAATTTTCTACATCTGTTTTCCGCTGCATCCCCCGTGTCTGAAGATAAGCATTGACACAATATTCCATCTATGCTACGATAAAAAACGGTTGATGGTAAGAGCCTGTTTGAAAAGTCATTTTGGGTAAAGTTATTTGCCATGGAACGGAGTTTTGAAGAAAAAACTCGGGGTCTTCCGTAATCCACTATTCAACGGCACCTTCTCACTATAATTTAGGAGACCGTGTCAGGTCAATGGTAGGGGCTTGGTTCCGTAGGGGCGAGGTCCCCTCGCCCAACGGGTTCGCAGACCCAACCCCTACCCTGCGATACGGCTCGCTGTGGATAGACAAATCCACAGCACCGTGGAATCATTCATTGCTTCTTAAAACAGGTTCTAAGATATGCGGGCAGATACGCTACAGTTTATCCGTCTCATCCCCTTTTTCAGTCGGTAGACCCGCCGCTTTCCAGCCTCGGAATCCTCCTGTCAATACGGAAGCATTCTTGTATCCCATAATCTGCAAGGTATGCGCAGACAGTGAGCCACGGGTGTTGCCGCCGCAATGCGCGACAATCTGCGTATCCTGATCGGGGACAAGTTCATCGATGTCTAGCTCGATAGCTGCGCGGGGTAGCGGGATCGCACCGGGTAGGTGCTCGGCGTCATACTGTTCTTTGTCACGCACATCGAGGACGACGACGGGTTCGTTGTTATTAATGGCTGTTTTCAGCGTTTCTGCGGAGGTATGTCCGATCTGTGCTTGGGCTTCGGCGACAAGTTGTTCTAAGGTTTTCCCACGCATAACTTTCACTCCTTATATATTACGTGAGTCTAGGGTACATCAAGCGAGGAAGGTGATGGAAACAGGCACGATAGCTTCACTTCATCTTTCAGTAATAGATTACGGCATTTTAGCACAACTCCCAAATATGGTCAAGCAAGCCTGAAAATTTTTAGGGGCATTTAGTTCTTCTGTAGGAGGGATCTCCGAATCCCGGCATCTCACTCGTAGCCACAGGTTTCCTAACCTGTGATCCTCGCAGGTTCAGACAGCGAGAAAACCGAAAACTAAATAGCCCTATAACATTTTTCACTACTTTGATTAAGTAGGGATTTCGGATTCAGTTCGCGGGGGATTCCTACCGTGCCTGATCCTGCGTTAATGACATTGCTATTAATGGAGGTTTTTTTTATGATACAGTCACTTCAACAATCTGTTCAATCGGTAATCGATGAGGGCAGAATTGGCAGCCCTGTGTTTTTGCGCTGCATTATACAAGCACCAATCGAAGCAACGGAGGTCGTGGGTGGCATCGCCACCTTGACCGAGATCGCCAATAACTGGATGCCCGATTCACCAGAGCAGATCTACGTCCTAGATAGTGCAGATTCAACGCAGATTACCGCTATGGTGAAGTATGCCGGCGGGCAATCCGCGCTGCTAAGTGTTAATCGTATTCCGGCGGGTGGGGAGGTATCAGTCGATTTAAGGTTGGTTGGCAACAACGGTATCATCTACCACGAAACGCCCACGGGACCGTATCGCCTGATGAATTCCCCACTCAACTTCAGTGGCGGAGAAGGTATGGTAGATGCAATTCGTCAGGGATTAGAAACCAAACAGCCGGTCAAAGTGATGGAGGGTTAAAATGGAAAATGGAAAATATGGTGTATTGGTGCTCGGTGGACGACGGACACATCAGGAAAGCTACGCCCACTGCTTTGCCGAAGATGAGCGGTGTGAACTCATTGCAGCCTCTGATGAACTTGACGCACCCCCTGAATATGTTAAGTTGAATCGACAGCTTGCCGAAGACCTGCAGATCCCCTATATTCCGGATCTGAATGAGGCACTGGCACGTGATGATGTCCATATCGTCAGCTCATGCGTCCAAAACGAGCGGCGGGGGCGTGTGAACGTGAAATGCGCTGAAGCAGGGAAACATCTCTATCTGGATAAGCCGTTGGCTATGAGTGTTGAGGATGCACAAACGATTGCAGCAGCGGTGCAGAAAGCCGGTGTTTGTAACCAGATGTTCAGCAACATGCACACCCCGTGGGCGCAAGCTGCCAAAGAAGCGTTGAACAGCAGCGAAATTGGAGAACTGCGAGCTATCCACTGCGATGTGCTTTTCGCCAAGGGCCATGTTGGGACTGCGCCGGTCGGTCGCAAAAGAGTGGAAAAGCCGAACGTTGAGAGATATACCTTCATTGAGGCAAAACGGGAGATGTTTGATGTTGGCGTCTACCCTGTATCGTTGATTAATTGGTTGACGCAGAAACGGGTCAAAACAGTGTTCGGCACAACCGCCAACTACTTCTTTGAAGAACACATCGCATGCGATATTGAGGATTTCGGCGCACTGGTGATGACGCTGGAGGATGGCGTTGTCGCAACAATCATTGGTGGACGCGCGGGCTGGATGAGCCATCCCAAAGGCGGGGTTCAGCGGCTGCACCTAATTGGCACCCGTGGCACACTGGCATTTGATGGTTCGCAACCACGACTTGAAGTCTTTGCTGACGAAGAACCTTTCCGGCAAACGCCGCCGCACCCGATGGATCCAATGGGAATGTGGTCCACCACACAAACCGAATCGGGCATGATCCCGAAACGCCAGTGGGTCGGCGTGGATCAAGCGGGCGAACAGCAGGGTCCTGATATGAGAGGGTTTGTGGACTGCATCGAAGCGGGGAGAGAGAGCGAAATGAACGCCACATTCGCGGCACAATCGGTCGCTATCATCCGTGCAGGATACGAATCCGCAGCGAGTGGTGAAATTATCACGATCTGAAATTCAGCTGTTCATTTGCCTGCGAACCCCCAACCCACTCTCGACTCATGAAAGACTGAATTTGCGTTTCACATGCCACCCCTTACGTTTCACACGAATGGAGTATTGTCATGCGAACTTTTGGTCCCAATGTTAATGGCTACTACGACGTTTCATATCAGATGGTCGATAATCTGCGCCGCCGGGCAGAGGTACATTTCCGTCGGCAGGAAGCAGAAAAGGCGGAATTGACATCGATCGTGGCTTTTGAGGAACACCGCAAACGGGTGCGCGACCATTTTATGAGAGCTATCGGCGGTTTGCCCGAAGAACGCACACCGTTAAACGTTAAATGCACGGGTTCTCTGGATTGCGGCACATTCACAATTGAGAAGTTGATTTATGAGAGCCAGCCGGAATTCTACGTCACAGCTGCACTGTACCTCCCGAAAGGCATTGCGGCACCCCAACCCGCCGTTGTCTTTGTGCATGGACATAGCGATCTCGGAAAGTCTTATCCGACCTATCAGGCGGTCTGTGTCGATCTTGCTGCCAACGGTTTCATCGTGCTCGCGGTCGATCCACCCGGACAGGGAGAGCGATTTCAATACTTCGATCCAGAAACGGGGGAACGAATCATCGGGGGATGCACAACGGAGCACACCTACGCCGGGCTACAGTTTACACTCGGCGGTGCAAGCATTGGGCGACATTTTATCTGGGATGTTATGCGAGGCATTGATTATTTGGAAACGCGACCAGAGGTTGACCCAACACGTATCGGTTTAACCGGTAATTCGGGCGGGGGAACGCAAGCTTGCCTGCTGATGATGAGTGAACCGCGCTTTGCAGTATCTGTGCCGTGCACTTTCATGATGACGCTGGAATCCTACATGAAAACAGGACAGGCACAGGATAGCGAACAGATTGTGCCAGGCTGTTTCGCCAACGGACCCGATCACGACGATTATATTACCGCTATGGCACCAAAGCCGGTACTCGTCGGTGCAGCAGCTTACGATTACTTCCCGATTGAAGGCGCGATGGAAGCTGTAGACAGAGCCAAGCGAATCTATACCCTGTATGACGCTGAAGACGACGTTGACATCGTGGTCGCTCCGACACGGCACTCCTATTCTTCTTATCTGCGCGAAGCGTGCGTCAACTGGTACAAGCGGCATTTTCGCGGTGAGTCGCCCGACTTTACAACCGGCGAACCGGAAACCTTGCCTGATGAGGAACTTTGGGCAACGCCAAATGGCCAAGTGCTCGATCTATATCCGAACAGCAAAACGGTGTTTGACCTGAACCGGGAACGATTGGAGATATCGCACGTCTTTCGACCCACGCTTAACCATAACATCGACCAGACGCGAGAGACGATTAGGGAGGTCCTTGGAATTCCGGAGAGACGCAATCAAACGATTTATCCTCGAATCGTCGCTGAGAACGTTGTTGATGGTTACCGGACTGAGGAGATCTTTTTCTTCAGTGAATCCAATATCGTCGTTACTGGAACCTTCATTCATCCACTCGAAGGAACTACGGTTGAGCAGACCGATCTGATTCTGTTTGAGAATGGCACAAACGACAACCCGGACAAACGGGAATGGCTCGAAAGCCGACTCGCCGCCGGACGACAGTTGTTTGTCTTTGACCCACGTGGCATCGGCGGTGTGCAGGTGCGCCCATTCAATCGGGGCGGTCAGCCACATGACGGTGAATTCAAACTTGCTTCGGATGCGATGATGCTAGGCATCTCGACAATGGGATTACGCGTCTTTGATGTCCTGTGCGGATACGACTATCTCCGCACACGATCGGACGTAGATCAGATTGGACTATACGGAATTGGCAGCGGTGCATTTTGCGCTTACTTCGCCGGGGCGTTAGAGAATGAGTTTGCATCGCTCGAATTTGAAGATCTACTCTATTCCTATCGTAACCTGACGGACACGCGCTACTACGACCAAGAACGTTACAACCTTAAAGTGATGGCGTGGAATCTCCTGCAAAACTTCGATCTAGTGGATCTGATGCCGTGTTTCGGTGAGCGACCCATCCGATTGATGTCACCGAGAAATGCCAAAGGGGAAACCTTGACAGATGAAACCTTTGATCGGGAATTTCTTACCATTGCGAGAAAGCAGGGATATTTCGGTGAAGCGACGAAAGCGTAAATATTTCCGCCCAAAAGGGAATAAGTCATCGCTGGTGCGTTCTCCAATTTCCTGTTGACGCCCGCTTAGAGGAATGCTATACTTCTCGAAATCGCTGAATTGAAAATGGGAAGTCGTTATCAATCTACCACCTCACGAACAGATTCAGGACTTCCATAACGCGGAGGAATTGTCTCCGGTCTTTCTTTCCATAAGGGAGTTTTTGATGAATCGGAAGTTTATCCTGCTTTTAATGAGTTTTTTCCTGTTATCGGGATGCCAGTCCCAGGATCAGGATACGCAGCCAACCTCAAAACCGAAAGCCTCATCGGAATCCCAGCCCAAAAGCCAACCGATTGTTCCCCCCGTTCCTACCCGTCCTGAAGATTGGCCCATGTTCATGTACGATCTGCACTTCTCTGGAAGGAGCCCTGATCGGACACTCAAACCGCCGCTCAAGTTGCTTTGGAAATATAAGACTGGGGGACCAATTCAAGCGAGCCCTGTCGTTGCCAATGGCACGGTGTACGTCGCATCCACAGACCACATGCTCTACGCACTTGACGCAAAACAGTGGGGATTCAAATGGAGTTTCAAAGCCGGGGGTGCGATTCGATACGCACCCGCAGTCTGGAATAACCGTGTCTATTTTAGCGCACGAAACAACCATGTCTACGCCCTCAATGCGGAAACCGGTGACTGGCTTTGGGAATTTCGATCCGATACATGGATGGATTCCCCACCAATTCTGTCAAAGGGAAGACTATATATCGGGGCGTATAGTCAGAAGATCCACGTTATTGATGCAACAACCGGTGAACTGGAATCGCAGCCAAGAGGACGGGTGTATATCGATGGAGTTGAATACCTCTGTTCACAAGGACAGTTACGTCCCAGCGCACCTCAACATAATGTCAACGCTTGGCGAGGGCTCACGCCGCTTACTTACAGTTACCCTGCAACCGCCAACGGGGTAGTGTACATTGGTGCACGAGACAACCAAATTCATGCCATAGACATTGAATCTCGGAAGGAGATTTGGTCCTACCCAACGAACGGATATATTGATGCTGCGCCAGCCATTTCCGACGGCGTGCTTTATGCAACATCGGATGATGGATATGTGTATGCCTTTACCAATGAGGAGAGCGAGGATCGTCAAGCGCTACCACAAGAGGGCGAAGCGCCCCAAGTTGCACAGGAGGAACGTCCAATCGGCACGGTGGTGCGCGATCAGGCACCCGTTTATACGGAAAAAGATGCGCAATCTCGTATCAAACTAACGCTCAACGATGGAGTAGGCCTCCCGATCCTGAATCAAACGGAGGGATGGTATCAAATTGAGCTTCCAAACGGCGAAGTCGGTTGGATGGATGGAGGCGGGATAGGTACGTTCGTAAATACTGATGATATCCTTCTCAATACGGCAATCTGCAAGCACAACCGGACATTGGAACTGATTGAAGGGGCAGAATACCCTCACTGGTCACCTGACGGAAAAAGAATTGCGTTTTTGAAACGGACTAACCTGTCTGGGCAGTATTGGCAAGCGAGCGAACTGTGGATTTCGGATGCGTGGGCAGAAAAAGCGCGGAGACTGCATCAGGGAGTCTTTTACAACCCCCATCTTTCGTGGTCGCTTGATAGCAACTTTATCGCGTTTGAGGCTTACAATGAGTCAAACGAGAGTTATATATGGGCAATCGATTGGCAAACGTGGAGACTCATTCGGTTGATACGGGGAGATGCGCCCGCGTGGTCACCAACCGCAAATCAAATTGCCTTTAGGCGTTGGGAAGAAGGCACCGACATCATATATCGGATTAATATTGATAAAACAGGCCTTACGGCAATGGCACGTGTTCCTATTGACGGACGAATTGTACCGTTCAGCTATCTAGACCCACCGTCGTGGTCTCCCGATGGCAAACGTATCGCGGTTGGGCTAGACCACCAGCATTATCAATCAGGACATTCTCGGATTCGTATTCATAATGTAGACGGAACCAAGGTCGGAGAAATTCCCACTCAGTCGCAGCGCGTTACACAGATTGCATGGTCGACGGACGGCTCCCATCTAGCTTACGTTCTGCGAGGCAATCCGAGACCGGATCCTGCACTTGATAAACAGCTCCATATTGTTGACGTTTCCGCGATGAGGTCCGCAAACGCCACGGGCAGTACGCAAATCCTAAAGCATACTTCCCCGGCATGGTCGCCGCAAGGAGATCGACTCGCATATATGGAACGTGAGGACTGCATGGGGTTACGCTGGAAGGTGTGGGTCCTAGATAGGGAAACCAATCAAAGGCTGCCGGTCGCGCGGACAACACTCACTTTGACTGCTGTCACGTGGTTGCCGGATGGGAAACGTCTATGTTTATGGCATACGTCAGAATATCTGCGCGGCGGTGAGTACAAACCTGCCAAGACGAGAGGCTGGATCGTAGAAATCAATCAATGAGCCAATCGTGGGGAATCCAAACGCCCAATAACGGAAAGGATTCGCAATGAAACGACTCATCTTCGATGACATCTACAGTTGGTCGATTTTTAGCGAAATGCGTCAAATCGACTTCAACGGACATTTATGGGTTCGACCTGAAGGCAATATTCTCATAGACCCTGTACCTATGATTGATTCGGATCTGAATCAGTTTGATCAACTTGGTGGAGCTTCGCTGATTGTGCTTACCAATCAGGACCATGAACGAGAAGCGGAGTTCTTTCGCAAACGCACAGGGGCAGATATTGTAATTCATGAGGCGGATGCAGCTGCGCTCGAGGTTGCAGCTGATCGTCAAATCACCGACGGAGAGGAGATCGTGCCGGGCTTGAGGGCAATCCATCTCCGTTACGGAAAGAGTTCAGGAGAGATCGCACTCTATTTCTCTGAAAAGCGTGCTGTCCTGTCGGGAGATCTCATCGTTGGGGAACCGATTGGCTCGTTGACGCTGATAGCAGAGGAAAAGTTGGAGAATCCATCAAAAGCCGCGTTGGAACTGCGAAAAATCCTCGCTTTGTCCTTTGACGCGATTCTGGTTGGGGATGGTCACTCGATCCTCCAAGATGCACGTCAGCGGTTAGTCGAGTGTCTCCAACGGCGCACCGATATTTACATTAATCGAATTAACATCGATGAGATTGATTGGGTCAAACGGGATGCACCTGAACCCTACGACTTTGAAGATAAGGACATCGATCCGCTCATCGGAGCACAACTATTAGGATATCGGCTCATCCGTTTACAACCCAACAACGCCAGCTTCCCAATGCACTTTCACCACTTTAGCGACGAGATGTTCTATGTCATGGAAGGCTCCTGCACGCTCAAAACCCCACGTGGCGATCTGACTATCACAGCGGGGGATTTTATCGCCTTTCCGCCGGGGGAGGTAGGTGCTCATAAACTCGTCAATACAGGGGCAGAGGCGTGTACGGTGCTTGCGGTTGGGATGAATCAACCTCACGGGGTCAGCGAATATCCTGACTCCAACAAGGTTTTTCCCTACGTTTCTCGGCGACTTTTCCGTAAAGACGATAATGTCAGCTACTGGGACGGCGAGGTAGAAGAATAAGCCGCTATTCAAAATCTTGGGTGGGGTTTAACCCTTCGGAAGGCTAGTTGCTACAGGTCATGTATTGCGTTCCGTTTTGTCCGCTGGGCGTGCAGAGAGGTCGGTGCGAGGGGGAATATCCCACGAAATATAATTACATACCGGGCATTGGAGTTCTGCCTCAACAAGATTCCTAATCCCGCCTGTTCTTCGCGGCTTTCGTTGGGTGTGGCACTGGGGGCATCGGACAGAGCGTAAATCGTAGGATTCGCCCCGCCCGAAACGGGTCAAAAGATAAAAAAGCCCACAAATCGCTCCAATAATGGCAATGCAGCAAAGGATAAAAAGTAGGAAAGGGATAATTTCCATCTCGTGATTTTCGTTTCAACTCTTTTAAATCTTTCGTAAGTGCAGTACACTCAAACCGTAAATAATCACGCTTGGAATGGTGAAGCGGATCCGCTCCCCAAGCGTTTCGTGGTGCAGAGTGACCGAATCTTGCTTCTCCGGATAGAGCCATTCGACCGTTTGAACCACATAGCCAGCTGGCGCCTTGCACTCCACTTGAACTGGTCCAATCGGCTGGGGAATTTCAATGTCCGTCTCCTCATCCTGTTGGTAGTTTACCCAATGCAGCACCAAAGCGTCATGTCCCTGAGGTAACCAAGCGCGCACCCGGACGAACCAAGGGGCATCGGTTTCTAGGTATGCTCCCTCAAGCAGACTTTCCAAATCCCTAAGAAAACCCTGCCCGAAGAGATCGTTTTCTAGGAACGGATATACCGGCAGTTGCACACCAGCCTGCGCTTCCACTGAATCAGGTTCCCACTCTCCTCTTGGGATATAGCACACCCCCTCTGGTTTTGAACCCTTTTCGCTTCCGCCCCCTTGTGTTTCCCAGCTCGCCAGCAAACTTTCAAGATAAGGCTGCCCGTCAACCTGATATGTGCCGGTGTCCCCCGCAAAGACAAGTTTTCCACCTGCTTCGACAAACTGCTTGAGGTGTGCCCCTTCCTCCGGGGACAAACGTTTCACCTCGGGTAAGATGAGGGTATCATAGTTAGCAGCGCATTCAAGGAGCTGTTCATCAAGAATAATGTCAAAGAGGAGATGCCTATCCTCTAACAATCGACCAATCCGCTTGAGCGGTTCCAGGCAGTTCGCTTCATCCTCTAATTCAGCACGGCGTGGATAGACCAATGCTATCTGTGCCCAAGGCTGGGCGGGATGCAGCAAGGATTCATGGTCGGCAAGAAAACGCTGATAGCGGATGACGGGACCGTAATAATCTTCCACCGCAAAATCCGGATTTTCATCATAGCCCCAATGATATGCGAGCGCTGCGCCATGGTTTGCTGCGGCTTCAGAAATCGACAGTCGCAAGCGACGGAAATCGTATTTGTTAATCACAAAAGGCCTACCACCGCCAGCCGCATAGATAAAGCGAGCAGGCAGCCCCATATCCGCCAAATAGCCGTGCTTGATGAAACTCATCCCCTTATATCCGCCTTGGCTGTACCAAATATAATCCTCATCCTTTGCCCATAGCGCACTCGGCAGGAGGCTCCGCTCGTCGTGCGGTTTGAAATCGTATTTGTGATACCACTGCGCTAGCAGTAGATCGGGATTCAGCGCGCGACCATGGGCGATGAATATTTCGTCTAATGCCTCTTTGCGACGGAGGTGGGTTGCACGGTTGATGGCCAGCTGAAACCGCTGTTGTAGATCTGCTGGGCATCCTTGGCACGGCGTTAGGAGATCGGTGACTTCGGCGAGGTCTCGTCTGCCAAAAATCCGTCCCAGATCCTTGCTATCGAAGGCTTCCTGTAGCCGACCTCGCACATAATCTTGGCAATAGTGGCACTGGCAGAAATACTCAAAGTTATGATGTACATTGAATCCATCAATTCCCAACTCGATCGCTTTGCTCACCATCGGCTTCAGGGTGGCAAGCCAGTACGGATTGCACATACAACCGCTATACGCCAAGTAAGGACGTCCTTCGATATCCCAACGTCGCAACGACCCGTCCACGAGCCGCTGTTGGGTATCTTCTGCGCTGGCACAGGGCGCATTTCCTAGAAAGTCGTCTGTCCAGATTCTCTCCCAAGCACCGAACAGTCCCTGTCTCTTTTCGTGGTTTCCGTAGTTCCATGCCATGCTCATCTGCCCAACGACCCGTGCTCCGGCCTCTTGGAGTTGAGGGATGATTTCTGCCGCGCTAGCAAGGTTTTCTCCTACGCCAATCAGTGGCATCCCCACCCAGTGACGATCTACTTCAGGGTCATCCGCTAAACTGTAAAACATGGGACCAAAGGTTCCCACCTGCACAACCTGCAGCTTCGCCCTTTTCACATGCTCGACTAGATCTAACCGCTGCGGGAAACTCCAATGTTCAGCCATGCGATTAAACCAGAAATTTTCTCTCATGCTTTCCTCCTTGACTAAATTTTGGGATTGAAAGGGTTTGGTGTTGAGTCAGTGCAATCTGCCTGAAGTCTGAGTCACATCTCACGCAAGTGCTTCTAACAGACGGGATACATCTTCTTGGTTATTGAAGACAGACGGGGAAATTCGCATCTTGTTGCCGTAGCGCATCGCAACATGAACGCCGGCGTTTCTGAGTGTCGCGATTGTCATCGCGGGATCCGGTGCCGCAAAAGTTACAATAGGGCTTTCGTTCCCCTTGGGGGTGATCGCGGGATACCCGAGCGTGGGCAGCTCATCCATCAGCCGATCGGTCAGCGCACGGACATGATTGCGGATATTGTGAACACCCAACCGGAGAATATATTTCAGGCTTTCTTGTGCACAAATGGCACCTTCATAAGATGGGTAGCTCACTTCGTAACAGGTGGGTCCGGGGGTTGGCGTAAAGGCGAACTCCGCGCCAGCCGGATTCGGCTCCTCAACCCAAGGGGTATAGTTAAAACTTATGCCACCGCAGTGCTGAGTCGGTTTCGCCACAGTTCCTTGGAGATCTGATCGCACGTAGAGAAAGCCAAACCCCTTGACACCCATCAGCCACTTAAAGGTGGAACACGCAGCGAAGTCAATCCCCATCGCTTGCACATCCACGGGCACAGCTCCGACCCCCTGAATTATATCGACATAGAGATAAGCGCCATGTGCATGGGCGAGATCGCTGATAGCCTTTACATCTGAGAGGTAGCCGTTGACGTTGGAGACCAATGTAATCGAAACCAATTTAGTGTTACTATCGATCGCTCGCTCCATCTCGCGGTAGTCGATCTGCCAATCGCGGTGTTTGACGATACGGAGACTCTCACAATCGAGCCTTGTATTAATAAGGGTGTTGCCTACGTCCCCGATGCGCGAGAACTCAGATGCCTGTTCCCGCATTTTGTAGTTGTAGAGCGACGCAGCGTAGTGTAGATCGTGGGTGACGATGTTGCCGCCAGCGAGGTGCTCCTGCATACCGTTCAGCAGGTTGCTCTCCGCCTCGACAGCGCTGCGGGCAAAGGCGATATCCTCGGGTTGGGCGTTGATAAGTTTGGCGAAGAGATGTTTCCCTTCGTCTCGCGGTGCCGCCCAAGGGGGCCACCACGGTTCACCTACCTCGTGCGCAACCCAGTCGATATAACGATGCAAGGCCGCGGCGGAGTGAACACTGAGCGGGTGTGATGAGGCGTTATCGAAGTATGCAGCGGTCTTTGCTCGCGGAAAATCGTTGCGGACTGCGTCGAAGTCGGGTGCTCCACCCGGCGGCACAACGGGGACCGCTTGCTCATCTATAGAAGGAGTTTCGCGTTGATTCATAATGGATCTCCAACACTGGGTTGAGGAGATATCGTATGCCAACGAAGTGAGATAATTTCACGTACTCACTTTCACTAGGCGACAAGTTTGCAGCCGGTCTTTAGCGTTCTTGGCACCTGCTACGTTGTATAAAGGGTCACAATATCCATGTCCGACAGAACATGTCCTTTTCCAACCTGTTGACCGGGAAATTTCACGGAGCTGCCCCAAACTTTGGCGTGTTTCAACTTTTGGGCTATATCCTTGTGAATCTTACCTGCAAAATCTTCTATGCTGCTATTGGCAGGGATTATCACAGTTTCTCATCTGGCGAATTTCCAGCCTGATTTGAGCGTGGGAACACACGAATCAATCCTGTAGATGCTCGCATGGCTTCTTTTAATGAGTCAAGGTGCAAATCCTGCTCGGCTGAGACCGCAACACTTTTGAATTGAGCATATCGCGTCTGTGCCGTTCTTAAACGGCTTTCGGCATTGGGCGCATCCATCTTTGTGTATACAATTAACAAAGGTTGGGGTAATTTCGTCTTAGACAACTCCGTTAAAATAATGTCCAATTGTTGCGGATCCGCAGCTAGGTCATGCGCGACTATTAAACCATCGGCATTAGCTGCCACACTAAGTAAGGCTTGCCCTCGACCCCGTCCTTCCATGGCTCCTGTGATTAGGCCAGGGATTTCAACCAATTGAATCCACAGTCCGCCGCAATCGACCCTTGCTGGTATGGGTTTCAACGTGGTAAAGGCGTAATCAGCGACTTTCACCTGCCTGCGAGAGAGGGCCTTGAGCAATGCGGATTTTCCAGCGTTAGGTGCACCCACTAGGGCCATTTGAAAGTGCCCTTCCTTCTCAACAGCGAGGGTATCTTTGTGTTGTACCTTTAACCGCTGTTGCTGCTGGTGAATTTCGTCGTTAAGCGATTTGCGAAGGTCAGCATAAGGCCCACTGCGGTAGTTAGGTAACTCTTGCAGAATTCTGTGGAGCTCATCCTGCTTTGCCTTGCCTACTTTCCCCTTCAATCGCCTTTTGATTTTCCGCTGCATCACTTTATGAGACATCGGCATAGTGCCTTCTCCTAATCTGGAAATTGAAAGTATGGCTCAACTGAATGAAACTCGCTTCGGGGATAAAAATTCAGATGGACAGAAAAAGGCAAATCAACCTCAGGTAGCTAGGGCGTGTTGACATTTGACAGCACGTAGGTTGGGTTGAACGGTTAAATACGAGCTCCTATCAACGACAATAGTGGTTCCCTCTTTACAACAAGTTCCATTTATACATAGATGCAGTGAAACCCAACAATCACCCTAGTAGGTCGCGCATCCCCGGTCACGGGATACTCTCGGACTTGCCCACCCCAAAGTCCCTCGTAGCCGCAGGTTTCCCAACCTGTGATCATACCGCAAGTTGAAGGTAGTAGTAACGTCCGTATGCCATAACCTGCCCACTCCTCCCGCTCGATTTAATACCCACAGGTAGCCTGTAGGTCGAGATTCATATCTCGACATCCAAATGTCAACAGAACCTAGGTTCTGTTGACATTTCATCGTAACCAGATAATGGTGGCAACGAAACTCAGAAATCCCATATACCGAACTGCTAACTTATCAAAACGAGACGAGATACGACGATACTGCTTCATTTTGTTGATGAAACATTCGACTAAATGCCTCTCTTTATACAGATGCACATCATAAGTGCGTGAATCCCGACGGTTGGCACGCGGTGGTATCACCGGCACCGCACCCCTTTCGGCTATCGACTCAATGAATGCCATAGCATCATAGGCTGTGTCAGCTATCACATACTCACTGTTATAACCGTCAACCAATGCTTCGGCACAAGTAATGTCGTGCCGTTGACCTGCTGTCAGCATCAAACGTAAGGGATTACCTAAGCCATCAACAGCAATGTGAATCTTGGTTGAGAATCCACCTCGGCTGCGTCCAAGTGCTTGTGAAGTTTGACCTCCACTTGTTTTCAATGCACCCCCAGCACATGGGTGTGCGCGAATGATAGTGGTGTCAATGATAAGCCACTCCATATCGGGGTCTTTGGCAAAGTGTTGGTGCATGCGTTGAAAGATATCTTTATCGCACCATCTTGAGAATCGTTTATAGACGCTGTTCCAATTGCCGTATGGTTTAGGTAACAGTCGCCATTGACTGCCACTACGGGTTATCCAAAGCACCGCATCGATAAAGCGTCTTAAGTGAGTTTGTTGTCCGGTATAGATATCAGGACAGGTGTTAAGGAATGAAACTATTTTTAACCATTGCGTATCGGATAGGGTGAAGGTTGACATATTACCATTATGACACAAATGTCAACACGCCCTAGCAACCGTGCCCGAAAAACAAGGTTTTTGTTCGGAAATTTCCACGGCTATTCTATCAGTGTTTTATCAATTTTACAACAAAAATACAATGGACATATCATCCCATTGTTTTATCGCCAAATGTCGGGAAAGAGTGGTATAATAATCCAAGTTCCAAGCTACAGGAAACGTTCCAAACTAGTGAAGGAGCCAACTACCGCTCGCAATGAATTGACAAATCCACTGCACAAGATACCTAGCATATCGCGCGACAGTTTTGGCTCAATCAGCCCGGAACGTTACATTAGAATCCGGGCATTGAAGGCTTGGATATGTCTATCCAAGTCTTGGACTCTCAGCGAAGTCGGAACCGAGCGGGACTAATAAACATGAGGCAATGCAAAACACGAAATGTGTAGCCGGGAATTCCAATTTCTGCCGCTTAGTTTAGCAACTAGCAACTTGTGCTATAATAAATCTTGTGAACTCCTTATCGCCACACTGGTATCTATTCATTATAAAAAAACTCGATATACCACAACGGAGGTGCTTTTATGCCATTTGGAGGCAATGATTGGCTTGCTTTAACCCCGGAACCGACTTTGGAACCGGAGATTCCTATTTGCGATCCCCATCACCACTTCTGGGACTTTCGGACAGAGCGTGTTCCTTATCAACGGTATCTGCTCCACGAGCTAGCCGATGATGTAAACAGCGGCCACAACGTTCGTTCCACTGTGTTTGTTGAGGCAAGAGCAATGTATCGTGCTGACGGACCGGAGGAGATGCGTCCCGTCGGTGAAGTTGAATTTGTGCAAGGACTGGCGGCTGCCAGCGCGAGCGGACTCTATGGTCCCTGCCGGGCTGCGGCGGCGATCGTTGGTCACGCCAACCTGAACCTAGGAGATCAGGCTGAACCGGTGCTGCAAGCACTGCAAGAAGCCAGTCCCAACCGCTTTCGTGGTATCCGCCACGCCGTAACTTGGGATCCCCATCCAGAAATCGAAAACACAAGTGCTCACAGAATGCCGGGACAGTTGGCTACCAACAGCTTTCGGGCGGGTGCACGGGTGCTCGCACGTATGGGATTATCCTTGGAAGCTTGGATGTATTTCCCGCAGCTGCCCGAATTGGCGGATTTCGCCAAGGCACTACCTGACTTGACCATTATTCTCAACCATATCGGCGGACTGCTACGGGTCGGTCCTTATGCAAATCGGGACGATGAGGTGCTCGCCACTTGGCGGAGTGGCATCGCTGCCGTCGCAGAATGTCCCAATATCAACGTAAAGTTGGGTGGCATCGGAATGCCGCGCACCGGTTTCGACTGGGACGCCCGAACAACACCCGCCGGCTCGGAAGAACTCGCATCGGATATGGCACCCTTGATGAATTACTGCATTGAGCAATTCGGACCTGACCGGTGCATGTTTGAGAGCAATTTCCCGGTGGATAAGGTGTCATACTCCTACGACGTGATGTATAACGCTTTCAAACGGCTGTCATCAGGTTACTCAGATTCCGAGCGCGCCGCTATGTTTCATGATACCGCCACTCGTGTATACCGAATAGAGCTATGACGCGTCTGATGATGGAACCCACCACGGCATTCAATAGCTATAATTACCGTCAGTTGACAGTAGTAGGCATACTCCGTATGCCGTAACCTGATGCCGTGACCCAACACCACACCCGTAGGTCGGGCATCTTGCCCGACGCCAACAATCGAGCAAGGCTAATTCGTAGGGAACGCAGATCTGCGTTCCGTGTCTGCTTACCCATTACTTATTATGCTTCACTAGCCCCAGCGGGGCGACATGTGCGTCGCATTGCGGTGGTGCACAATAAATCGAGAAAAACAATGCCCCTAGCACAACATCCTTTCTAGTATTTGTCGAATATAGAAACTCGGCCTACGAACGCTCTAGCAACTTGGACTATAATTACCCGTTTTACACACTTCTCAGTGTGGTCAATGCGAGGTATAAAGATATTATGCAAACAAAAAATCCGTCAGGCATCAAAAGCGGCTTGACCAACTACGGAGATCCGGAGTTCAGCGTCTACATCCGTAAGGCTTTTGCGAAAGCGATGGGATATTCGGATCAGGAGTTGGAACGCCCGATCATCGGCATCATCAATACCTTCAGCGGTTTCAATAGCTGCCATCACAACTTTGGTGATCTTATCGAAGCGGTGAAGCGGGGAGTGTTATCTCACGGCGGATTGCCGATTGAATTCCCCACAATCTCGCTTGGAGAGATGTTTACTGCACCCACCACGATGATGTTCCGCAACCTGATGGCGATGGATACCGAGGAGATGATCCGCGCTCAACCGATGGACGGCGTTGTGCTGTTAGGCGGATGCGACAAGACCGTTCCCGCCCAATTGATGGGTGCTGTGAGTGCAGATCGTCCAGCGATTTGTCTGGTTGCAGGACCGATGATTACCGGGGATTATCAAGGTGAACGACTAGGAGCGTGCACCGACTGCCGCCGATTCTGGGGCGAGTATCGTGCCGGTCGTTTGGACGAAGACGAGATAGATGAGATTGAGAGTCGGTTGTGCTCCAGCACGGGGACCTGTATGGTGATGGGCACCGCCAGCACGATGGCAGCGTTGGCAGAGGGACTCGGCTTGATGTTACCCGGCGGTGCCGCTATCCCCGCGGTGATGGCGGAACGGCGCCGCCACGCGGAAGCAGCAGGCAGAACGATTGTCTCAATGATTAAAAACGATCTCCGACCGTCGAAAGTTTTGACACAACAGTCCTTCGAAAACGCAATCCGCCTCCTAATGGCAATCGGCGGCTCAACAAACGGTGTCATCCATTTGACGGCAATCGCACGACGACTCGGCATCCGACTTGACCTCATCGACTTCGATCGAATCAGCGATGAAACCCCGGTCCTCGTAAATCTCAAACCGAGTGGCGAGTATTATATGGAAGATCTCTTTAAGGTGGGTGGAATCCCAGTTGTGATGAAGGTACTCGAAGATTTTCTCCACCGAGATGCCCAGACAGTGACGGGGAGTACCATCGGAGAAAATCTCTCGGAGGTGCCTCACCCACCGGCGTGGCAGGATGTCATCAAGCCCAGCACAGCACCCCTGTTTGAATCCGGAACGCTTGCCAGCCTCTTCGGAAACTTGGCACCCCAGGGGGCAGTGATTAAGCGTTCCGCGGCTTCGCCCGATCTATTGACGCATCGCGGACCGGCAGTCGTTTTTAAGTCGCTGGAAGACCTGCATAGCCGCATTGATGATCCCAATCTACCCGTCACCCCGGAGCATGTTATCGTGCTGCAGAACGCGGGACCTATCGGTGGACCAGGGATGCCGGAGGCAGGCTATCTCCCGATTCCAAAGAAGCTCTTGCGGGCTGGCGTTAAAGACATGGTTCGCATCTCCGACGCTCGCATGAGCGGAACGGCATTCGGCACAATTGTGCTTCACATCGCCCCCGAAGCCGCTGTCGGGGGACCTTTGGCGTTGGTAGAGGAGGGCGATCTGATTGAGTTGGATGTCCCAAACAAACGCTTAGAATTGTTAGTAGATGAGACTGTATTGGCGAAACGGAGGGAGCAGCTCGTTCTTCCTGAACCGCACTTCCAACGCGGCTATGGGTTGCTATATACTCGACACATTGAGCAGGCGCACTTGGGCTGTGACTTCGATTTCCTTTAGTTATGCCTGTGCTGTCAAATTATTGAAGGAGAAAAGTAGAATGCTCGAAGAACAATATCAAAAAGGTGTTGAACAGTTTGCAGAAATGGTTGGCACCAATAAAATAGACGAGTTAAGAGAGAAATTTAGGTCGTTATCTCCGGATTTTGAAAGGTGCGTGATGGGGGTTGTTGGCGGTGAGATTTGGAGCCGCCCCAACTTAGATTTAAGAACACGGAGTCTTTGTAGCATTGCGATTTTAGCCGCGTTAGGTCGAGTGAACGCCCTAGAACTGAACGTCCAAATGGCACTGAATAACGGCGCAACAAAGACTGAAATCATCGAGGTCTTTTTTCAAGTCGCCGCGTATGCTGGTTTTGCCGCTGCATGGGACGGGTTAGAAAAAGTCGACGAGATCTTTAAAGCGTCTGATGAGTAATTAAGTCAACTCCCGAACAGATTATTTTCCAACTTCAAGCATTGCGGTATCCATAAAGAAAGGACGTTTTTATGAGTCAACCAACTCGCGTTGCGATTCTCGGTCTTGGACAGCGCGGCCTTCAACATTTGCGAGCCCTTTGGAAACTCCAAAACGAGGGGCTTGTCAAAATTGCAGCGTTAATTGACGTTTTTGGGGACAACCTTGCAGAGGCGAAAATCCAGAGATATGTGGACGGATTTCACATTGACGACCTCCACACCTCGACAGATTTTGGGGAAACCCTCACAGAAATGCCGTTAGATGCAATCTATTTTGCCTTGCCACCCGGCGTCCACAACGGCGAGATCATCCAAGCGGCGAATGCAGGGGTACACATTTTCGCCGAAAAGCCGATGAGCCTCTACCTGAACGAAGCCGCTGACATGCAGCGTGTGATACAGGAAAACGGCGTTATCTCCACAGCAGGGTTCCAACAGCGATACGATTCACGTTACGAAGCCGTTCACAAATTCCTCGCGGATAAACAGCCGGTAATGAGCACCGTCATAGGGAATGGTGCGCTTGAAGGACACTCAATCAAACATACCAAAACTGAAACATTGGGCGGACCCGCCAATCGTGTCTGGACAGCAAACTACGAGTGGTCTGGAGCGACCGTTGTGGAAGGAGGGATTCATCAAACAGACCTGATGCGGTATTGGTTCGGTGACATCTCATGGGTTGAGGCAAATTACATCCACCGTGATGCGTCGGACATCGTTGATGGCGGGGATAACCCATATGCCTACAGCGTCCAGTATGGCTTTGAATGCGGTTGCATTGCCAATCTCATCCTGTCCCGTCTGCGCCAAACTTACTATAGCGATGGGTATGAAAGTATACTCTGGACGCACGGGCACCTAAAGTTTGAGGGAGATGATGTGGTTGCATACTACTATGACGGTCCATATCCGCCGGCGCAAACACCGATGACGGAGGCAGTTCGCCATCTGCTACCGACTTCCCATCACGTGGACCCAACAGAGCAGATCAGTCGCGCTTTTCTCCGCGCGATCGCGATGGAAGATTCAGGACAACTGCGGAGCACCTTCGCGAGTAGCATGAATAGCCTTGCAGCTGTGCTTGGTGCAAATGCTTCCGATCAGCTAGACGGTGAACGTATATATCTCAAGGATTTTCTTGTGGATGCGAAGTATGATCGTTTCCGCCGAAAGCCCGCTGACAGATAGCTTGCAGACGATAAGCATTGAAAATAAAAAAAAGGCATATACGCTTACCGAATGGAACATCCGTAGATAATCCAGAAGGCAAACAATATATGCCAATGCTACCATCAATCACTGTCACAACGCTATTCAGGTCAGTTAAATTCCTCTGTTCCGAGAGTATCCGACCTATCGTTGACTGCTGTGAAAAGTGCGAATCTTATTTTTCCGTTGCCGTTTCATTTCTAAGCGGCGGCGTTTTTCGCTCGGCTTCTCATAGAAGCTACGCCGTCTGATTTCTGTAACGATACCTGCCTTGCCGCATATCTTCTTGAAGCGGGCAAGAGCTCTATCAATTGTTTCGTCTGGTTCGACTCTAACATGAATCATTTTATCAAACCTACCCCCCTTTCGATTCTTGGGACTCTCGTAACCGTTGACAGGTTATGCAGGAAGTGTGACACGAATAATCATGAAAAGGCGTAAAGCAATGCAATACCTGCACAGATACCCGCGCAACAGAATCTTGCCGGCATCTTTCCGATATCTCAATACAGACCAAATTAAGCTGACATCTAATCGTGGATACGAAATAGTCGTGTACCTGCCCTACCAAAATCCCAAGTATAGTTCTCGGAATACAGCTTTCTATTATACCAAGTTATAGCGTTATTCTCAACATAAAAATTCGAGACAGGCAATATTAATTCCAAAAATCGGAACAGGATATACCGACAGGTAAGCTTTAGATTCAATTTTCGATGAGGTAATTTCCCGGATTTCCCAATCAGTGAGGAGAACAACATGGCATTAAAATGGGGCGTGCTTGGCGCAGGAAGTGTTGCACAACGTCGAGCTATCCCGGCAATAAATAAAGCGAAAGACGCGGAACTGCATGCGCTGTTTTCTAGAGATGCAGCGCGTGCCCAACGACTTGCGACAGAACATGGCGCGCAAACGTATTACACAACGGTCAAGGATCTCCTGTCAGACGAAGCGTTAGATGCAATTTACGTTTCAACGCCTGTGTATCTGCACTGTGAGCAGGTGATTGAAGCTGCCGAGCAAGGATACCATGTCCTCTGTGATAAACCGATGGGGATGAATACAGCGGAGTGTCAACGGATGATCGATGCCTGTGAAGCGAACGGCGTGCATCTGCAGGTTTGCTTCCTATTTCGCTTTCACTCCTGTTTTCAAGGGATAAAAAGCTGGGTGACAGACGGACGTTTGGGACGCATCGTTCAAGGACGGATGCCGTTCCTTAAACCGTTTCCGATCCCGCCAGGGGCGTGGCGTGGTAACCCGGACCAGAGCGGCGGTGGATGCCTGATGGATCTCGGGGCGCATGGAGTAGATCTCTTACGCTACATCGTCGGCGAAGTGAATCAGGTCAGCGCATTCTGCAGCACAGTTCTCCACGGGTATGATGTTGAAGAAACCGGAATGATCATGATGCGTTTTGAGGACGATGCTCTAGGAATCGTTGACACCAGTTTCTCTGCTGCTGGGAGCGATCTTGTCATCGAAATATACGGTACCGATGGGTGGGTGTGGGTCTACAATGATGATGGTTGGAAAATTAAACTCTCCGCTAACGGCGAGTCTCAAATCATCAATTCCCAGTTTGAAGACCTTTACCAAAGCCAATTTGAGCATTTTGCACGGTGCGTAACCCAAGGGGAGGAACCGATTGTCACGGGGTTGGATGGATTGCGCACCAACGGGATTCTTGCAGCCGCCTACGAATCAGATCGGACAGGAAAAGCCGTTTCATGTCCTGCGAAATATCCAAATGATTGAATGACGACAAAATGGCACGATTACAACAAAACACAGCCATGATGACATTTTGACTCGGTTTTAGGTGTGCCAATATGTCATTGAAAGGCGAAGAATCCAGTAATAGCGGGTTGGCATATCTATTGCATAATGAAGGGTTGTAGCATTTCATTAATTTCAACCTTAACGAAAAGGAGATTAAGATATGGCCCTCATTCCGTTAGGCGATCGGATTTTAATCCGGCGTACTGAAGAAGATGAGCAGACAACCAGTGGCGGGATTATCATTCCTGACACTGCCAAAGAGAAACCCCAAGAAGGGGAAGTTATCGCTGCTGGACAAGGTCGCTTGCTTGATAATGGTGACCGGCAACCCATTGATGTCGCCGCTGGAGACAAAATCCTGTTTGGGAAATACTCCGGTACTGAAGTCACATATGACAACGAAGAGTTGCTGATTCTGCGCGAAGATGACATCTTGGCAAAGATTAGCTAATTTTGGTAGCTCAAAGATTCAGGAGGAATAATAATGGCAGCAAAGCAACTGGCATTTGATGAAAGCGCGCGTAACCAGATTAAAAATGGGGTTGACGCACTTGCAAATGCTGTAAAAGTAACTTTAGGACCAAAAGGAAGAAACGTTGTTCTCGATAAGAAATTTGGCGCGCCAACAATCACCAAAGACGGTGTGACCGTTGCAAAAGAGATCGAGCTTGAGGACCCGTATGAAAATATGGGTGCCCAGATGGTAAAAGAGGTCGCCTCCAAAACCAGTGATGTTGCCGGTGATGGAACAACGACTGCTACCATTTTGGCACAGGCAATCTACCGTGAAGGCTTAAAAAACGTTGCCGCAGGACGTAACCCAATGGCACTCAAGCGCGGCGTTGAGAAGGCGGTCGAGGCTGTTGTAGATCGTTTGCAAAGCGTTAGCCGAGAAACTTCTGAGAAAACAGAAATCGCACAGGTTGCTTCTATCTCCGCTAATAACGACGGGGAAATTGGAAACCTGATTGCGGATGCGATGGAAAAAGTAGGTAAAGACGGCGTTATCACCGTCGAAGAAGCCAAGAGCCTTGAAACCACGCTTGATGTGGTCGAGGGTATGCAGTTCGATCGCGGCTACCTGTCGCCCTACTTTGTCACCGATCCCGATCGTATGGAAACCGTGCTTGAGGACGTATATATCCTCATCCATGAGAAGAAGATTAGCGCACTCAAAGATCTCGTACCCATGCTTGAACGAGTTGCTCAGCAAGGTAGACCTTTCCTCATCATTGCAGAAGATGTGGAAGGTGAAGCGTTAGCCACCATCGTGGTCAACAAGATTCGCGGAACCATCCGTGGCGCAGCTGTCAAAGCACCCGGCTACGGCGATCGCCGGACCGAAATGCTTGAAGATCTCGCTGTCCTCACGAATGGACGCGTCATCTCCGAAGACCTCGGGATTAAGCTCGAGAACGTGAACCTGAACGATCTCGGTCAGGCAAAGCGGGTTGTCATCGACAAAGACAATACAACCGTTATCGAAGGTGCCGGTAGCACCGAAGCTATTCAAGGTCGGATTAATCAGATTCGTAGGCAGGTTGAAGATACTACTTCCGACTATGACCGCGAGAAACTTCAAGAACGCCTTGCGAAACTCGCCGGTGGTGTTGCTGTCATCAATGTTGGCGCAGCGACCGAAGTTGAGATGAAAGAGAAGAAGGCGCGCGTTGAAGATGCTATGCACGCAACCCGTGCAGCCGTTGAGGAAGGTATTGTTGCAGGCGGCGGCGTTGCGCTTGTCCGTGCAACATCTGCACTTGATGACGTCAGCCTCGAAGACGAAACGGAGCAGGTCGGTGTTGATATTGTACGCCGTGCCCTTGAAGAACCACTTCGTCAGATCGCACACAATGCGGGTCAAGAAGATTCAGTGATCCTCGCAAAGGTGAAAGATGAAGCCGACAGTGTTGGTTACGATGCCCTGAGAGATGAATTCAACGATATGTTCAGCGCAGGTGTCATTGATCCAACCAAAGTGGTCCGTGTCGCCCTTCAGAATGCCTCCAGCATCGCTGGGCTGATGATTACCACAGAAGCATTGGTCGCAGACATTCCTGAGAAGGAAGCACCCCCAATGCCGGCAGGACCTCCCGGTGGTGAGATGGGCGGTATGTACTAAACGCCTGAGATTACAGTTAAATATGGAGGGCAGAGATTCTCTTTGCCCTCCATTTTTTTTATCCCTCCAATATACCCAATCTTCTTCCCAACCGTCAGTAGTAAGCGCGTTACCCCCGATCTCACCCCCTACCCGTGATTGCTATCAAATCAGGGAAGTCAATCCGAATTTAGACTACACACCAGTTTAGAAATTCTACCCCTTATTCAAATTAACCCAAGCTACTAGATATTGAAAATCCATCAGCTTTCCTGTAGGGGCGGGGGTTTCCCGCCCATCAAGTGCCTAGCCTTTCGCCTCAGTGAAGCGGTATGTCTATAGTGGCGTAGGTTTCTAACTGCAACGCAATCTACTATAGACACGATTAAATCCGTAGGGGTTGGGTCTCCCAACCCATCGGGCGAGACAACCTCACCCCGCCGATTGCAATCTGTGCAATTTTATAGCTTTTCGCTCCAGCGGAGCGATATGTCTATAGAGGGACGACACGTCCAATCCCCGCACTCCAGAGGAGTGCAATATATAGTATTCATCAATCCAATCAATCAATGAACTTCTGAACTAATAAACCAATGAGCCAACATAGGCACAGCGGGGCGATATGTGTATAGCAAACACAGCAAAACGGTCCCTCAAGCCCCAGCGGGGCGACATGTGTCGCATTGGGGGATATACGATATATAGAAAGAACTCGGCTGCTGACAGATAATATGTAGGTAAATATGGCTGTTCTTAGTAGGTGTCGAGATATAAGCATTAAGAGCCTGTTTGAAAAGTCATTTGGGGTAAATTTGCCCTGAACCCGAGTTTTTTCTTCAAAACTCGGGTTCTTCCGCAATCCAGAAAGACGTACACCATTCAACGGCATATTATCACTATATTCAGCAAACCGTGTCAGGTCAATGGTAGGGGCTTGCATCCCGATTTATCGGGGGGGTTGGGAGACTCAACCCCTACTTCGCGATGCGGCTCGCTGTGGATTGACAAATCCACAGCACTTTGGGACAATTTCTTGCTTTTTAAAACAGGTTCTAAACCTACAGGTTCAACTGCCTGATTAACCCACCCCTAAGATTTTATAGAATTTTGTAAAATGTGTTAGATTCTGTTAGATTCTGTTAGGTTATTGTGGATAACTCACAATTGAACGACTCCAGATGTACTCGAACTGACTTCGGATTTCTGTAGGTGGATTCTCCAAGATCGACATTGGCAGGTCTATAGACTTAACTGACTAGTTAACGCGTGAGAATTTATAGAATATTGCAAAAAGTGTTAGATTGTGTTAGATTCTGCTAGGTAATTGTGGATAACTTACTAATCAAACAATCCCTGATATATTTGAAACCACTTCGGACTTCTGTGAATCAATTTTCCAAAACCGACCTACTAGAAAGAAATACTCGATAACATGCGCCTATCATGGAATGAAATCCGTGCCCGCGCCGCTGCATTCGCTCAAGAATGGGCGGATGCAGGCTACGAAAGGGGACAAACCCAACTTTTCTACCGCGACTTTTTCGCCATCTTCGATCTGCCTGTGCGCCGGGTTGCTACGTTCGAGGAGCCCGTTAAACTGCTCGGCGATAGGCGCGGCTTTGTTGACCTGTTTTGGAAAGGCGTGCTCCTCGTGGAGCAGAAAAGTGTGGGACGCGACTTAACACAAGCCAGAGCCCAAGCGCTCTCTTACTTCCCCGGTATCAACGACGCTGACCTACCACGCTACCTCCTGCTGAGCGATTTCCAGACGTTTGAGTTATACGACCTCGATGAAGATGAAAGCGTTGCTTTTGATCTCGCTGACCTGCCCGAACATGTCGAAAAGTTCAGCTTCATCTTGGGGGTGCAGAAGCGATCTTTCAGGGACCAAGATCCGGTCAACATCAAAGCCTCCGAGCGCGTTGGTCAACTCCACGACGCACTGGCTGACGCCGGCTATACGGGTCATGATCTGGAACAATTCCTAGTCCGCATCGTCTTCTGTTTCTTCGCCGACGACACCGGCATCTTCGAGCCACGCGACATTTTTCTTGATCTGTTAGAGAACCGGACACAGGAAGATGGCTCAGACCTCGGCGGCTGGTTAGCGCAACTGTTTCAAGTGCTCAACACACCCGTAGACCGTCGCTCCACAATCCTTGACGAAGACCTCTCCCGCTTCCCCTACGTCAACGGCGCTCTGTTCCGCGAACAACTGCTCATCCCGTCATTCGATTCCGAAATGCGCCAACGGCTTATTGACGCTTGCCACTTCAATTGGTCGGAAATCTCCCCAGCAATCTTCGGCTCGCTCTTTCAGTCGGTGATGGACAAGGATGAACGCCGCGCTAAAGGCGCGCACTACACCACCGAAAAGAATATCCTCAAGGTGATCGAGCCGCTTTTCCTTGACGAGTTACGTGCCGAGTTCCAACGCCTCCGAACCCGCAAAGACAACCGTCGCCTCCCCGAACTGATCGCCTTTCAGCATAGACTCGGCCGGTTGCGCTTTTTTGATCCAGCGTGCGGATGCGGCAACTTCCTCATCATCGCCTACCGTGAACTGCGAGCATTAGAAATCGAAGTGTTAAAAGAAATCCGTCCACACGGTCAACTTGACCTGCTTGCGCGGTCCCTCTCAGTGGTCGATGTGGATGGGTTCTACGGGATTGAGTTGGAGGAATTTCCCGCGCATATCGCCGAGGTCGCCCTGTGGATGATGGACCACATCATGAACAACCGCCTGAGTTTGGAGTTTGGTCAAACCTATACGCGTATTCCGTTAGAAAAGTCACCGCATATCAGACACGGTGACGCACTGGAAATTAATTGGAGTTCACTGCTGCCGCCGGAGGAATGTTCCTACGTGCTCGGTAATCCGCCGTTTGTGGGTGCGAAGTTTCAATCGACAGAGCAGCGCGAACAGGTACGCAACATCGCCGCATTGGGCAGAAGTGGCGGCACCCTCGACTATGTGAGCGCGTGGTTTATCAAGGCGGGCGAGTACATCCCGCAGAGCAAGGCACAGATCGGCTTTGTGGCAACCAATTCCATCACCCAAGGCGAACAGGTAGCCCAACTTTGGTCCCTCCTATTTGATCGTTGCAAGCTGGACATCGCCTTTGCTCACCGCACCTTTGCATGGGGTTCGGACGCTCGCGGCATGGCACACGTTCACGTCGTCATCATTGGGTTGGCAAAACAAGATGCTGCACCGCGGGAGAAGCGGTTGTTTTCCTACGACACTCCCACAGGTGAGCCACACGAGAGTCGTCACACCGCCCTTTCGCCCTATCTGTTCGACGCTAGCGGATTGACTGATTCGCGGATCGTTGTCAAGGAATCGGCTCAGCCCTTGAATGGGCTGCCACACTTATTGAGCGGTTCGCAACCCATTGACAACGGCAACTATATTTTCAAAGCTGAAGAGCGCGCTGCCTTTCTGCGAGAAGAACCGGGTGCAGAACTGTATCTGAGGCCCTACGTGGGAAGTCGCGAGTTTCTACAGGGTGGGGAACGTTGGATTTTGGCACTTCAGGACGCTAGCCCGACGGACCTAAAAGCGATGCCAAAAGTTGTGGAACGGATGCAGGCGGTAAGAGCATTTAGGGCAAAGAGCAAACGCAAGAGCACTCTCGCCATTGCTGACTACCCGACGCAATACAATGTTAACGTCATTCCCAGCACTCCCTTCCTAGTCGTGCCAGAAGTCAGTTCCGAAAGGCGAGAATACATCCCGATTGCGTGGCTAGGACCGCCGGTGATTCCGAGCAACAAGATACGCATCTTGCCAAACGCCACACTTTGGCAGTTTGGACTCCTCACATCTACAATGCACATGTCATGGGTCAGGAATATCGGTGGGCGACTCAAAAGCGACTTTTCATACGGAATCGGCATTATTTATAATACCTTTCCACTGCCCCCGGCCCCCGCAGAACGGCTGCAACGCCTCGAACCTTATGCTGAAGCTGTCCTCGCCGCTCGCGATGCCCATCCCAGCGCGACCTTGGCTGGCCTCTACGACCCCGATCTTATGCCCGTCGATCTCCGCAAGGCACACTGCGCCTTGGATGGTGCCGTTGATAAGCTCTACCGGCGTTCTCCATTTGCCTCTGATCGCGAGCGTGTTGAACACCTGCTTGGCCTGTACGAAAAAATGATGGTGCCATTGGCAGCGAGTGCCACACCGCGGCGGAGGCGACGGCGGAGATAGTGGGGAAAACGTGGGCACTATTGCTGAGTCTTAGAAGTTACTTCTTAATTTTACCCATTTTTCTAGGAGATACAAAAATGAGATTTTTACCGATGCTTGCTCTACTATTTCTGCCCGCTTGTGGGGTGGAAAATATACTGTCTCCGCTAGATCGCGACAAGGAACATATTGAGATTATCACGATTGGCCCCTACACCGGGCGGTGTCATGATGCACATTTTGAGCGGGATTGTTTGATGGAGTACAATGAGGACTCAGGTCGCTGGGAGTTCTTCTACGAGGGTATCCAAGGGTTTGATTTTGAACCGGGGTTTATCTACACACTTGAGGTCAGGTTGGAAGACCGTGGCACAGAGATACAGGATGTGGGGCGATATGCCTATCACCTTGTCAAAATAATCGAGAAGAAGAAAGCTCCCGATGATTTTAGCTATGAATAACCTCAGTTGCTAGCCTCTATCGGCATTTTCCAGTGGTGTAGGTTGGGTTGAACAGCACTGTGAAACCCAACACCGATGAATAAATTGAGTTCATCGGTTCATCTGACTGATTAGCGCATACCTGCGATTTTATGAAATTTTTGTGAAAAGTGTTAGATTCTGTTAGATTGTGTTAGGGCGTGTTGACATTTATGTGAGTTCCGTCCGCTATTCGTCGATAAGTACTTAATCGTAGGGGCGAGGTTTCCTCGCCCAACGGGTTGGGAAACCCAACCCCTACAGGAATAGACCCAATGTAGGGGCAACCCTTGTGATTGCCCAACATACTGCCTCAAGTGCATCAATATTGGCTCCATTTTCAAATGTCAACAGAACCTAGTACCTTGTCATATAAATTATGCTTTTGTATTATGATAAAATCGTTTGAACTTCTGTCGCGCCTGCTTGAGAGTAAACTGCCAGTTAACACTGGCTTGTTTTCGATTCCGAGCTTCAGCCCAAGCCTTGACTTGTCGCGCCAACTCCGAAAGTTCACCGATGCGGCGAGACAAACACTGTTTTGAAAGCACAGACAGTTCAATCTCTACCATATTCAACCACGACCCTTTTTTGGGGGTATAATACATCTCAAACCGCTGAGTCAACTCAAATGCCGCAGATGCCTCAAAGGTTTGATAGAATGCCGATGGGTTATGGGTGTTGAGATTATCCTGAACCACCCGAATCTTGACCGCGTTTGGGTAATGTTGAGCCACCTGCTTCAAAAAGTGTGCATAATCCACCTTGGTTCGACGGGGTCGCACTTGCACGATACGTTTGCCAGTCAGTGGCTCAAAGGCGATGAACAGGCTTGCCACCCCGTTGCGTTTGTAATGGTAGTCCTCTTTTTTGGGTCTCCCCGGTGCCATCGGTATGGGGGCAATGCTATCGTCAATTAACTGGCAAGGTCTTTCATCGAAACAGACCAGCGGATACATCGGGTCATAAGGGAGGTGATATAGATGTAAGAGGGTTTCCATCTATCTGCCACAAGAAGTCAGGGGTCAATTCACCAATACACCATTGCTTTTTGAGGTGAGGTTTCAATCGGTTTTTTTTAAGATGACCCCCACCGTTTCATGGGAGATAGTCTCAACTACACCTAACTCTACTAATTGGTCGGCTAGCAACCTCAGAGACCAGTGGCTGTGTCCTTCTGGAGGTGTACTGCAAGCTAAGGCGGTGACTTGTGCACGCTGGTAGCCATCGAATGTCAGTGGTCTGCCACAACGAGACGACTCTTCAATGGCAGCCTCTAACCCACAGGTGGCAAACTTTTTTCGCACACGGATGACCGTAGATTGACTCACATTCAGAATCTGGTGAATCTGATTGTCATTCATTGCACCTTGAGGACGGTTGTGGTCTGCCAAAAGCAGCATATGGGCACGAGCTAACTTTCGAGCAGAAATTTGTCCCCGCTTCGACAGGGATTCGAGACGATGACGGTGCTGGGCAGATAAAATTACTTTATGTTTGTAAGCAGGCATCGGATACTCCATGGGTTGAGGGTCTATTGAATCAGAAACAATACATTGGAATCCAATCATACCATGACAATATACAAATTGCAAAAATTGTCTGACGGTGTACTAGCTTTTGCTGCCATTTTGACCAATTGAACCACCCCTGATGTACTTGAGCCAACATCAGATCTGTATAGGGCGAATTTCCCAGATCGATCTGCCAGAAAGAAAGATTCGACAACATGCGCCCGTCACGGAATCAAATCCGTGTCACCATCGTAAGGTCTTAGAGCCTGTTTGAAAAGTCATTTTGGGTAAAGTGATTTGCCATGAACCCGAGTTTTTTCTTCAAAACTCGGGTTCTTCCGCAATCCAGAAGGGCGTCCACTATTCAACGGCATATTATCACCATATTCAGCAAACCGTGTCAGGTCAATCGTAGGGGCTTGGTTTCCAAGCCCGATGGGTTGGGAGACTCAACCCCTACCTTGCGATGTGGCTCGCTGTGGATTGACAAATCCACAGCACCGTGGGATCAGCCCTTGCTTTTTAAAACAGGTTCTTAGAACCCCCTTCTGAACTTCACCTGTTGTTTGAGGACGTACAAAAATGAGATTTTTACTGATTTTTGCTCTACTATTTCTGTCTGCCTGTGGTGTGGAAGATGCACTATTTTCACCTGTTAGCGAGGAAGAAAATGAGGAGCATATCAAGATTATCACAATTGGTCCATACACCCAGCGGTGTCATGGTGCTTTTTTTGAACAGGACTGTTTGATGCTGTACAACGAGGACTCAGGTAGCTGGAGGTTCTTCTTCGATGGGGTTGAAGGCTTTGATTTTGAACCGGGCTTTATTTATATACTTGAGGTGAGATTGGAAGACAGAGGACCATATATACAGGATGTGGGGCGGTATGCTTATCATCTTGTCAAGATAATCGCGAAAACGAAGGCTCCTGATGATTTTAGTTATGAATAGTATCCATGCGGAGTGGACTTTATATGACTGAAAGCTCCTACAATCCTCAAACCTGATTGGCTTGGTCTACAGATCTATCCCAACTCATCCTGATTATCCCAAGCAAGCGGTCGTCCTAAAAGATAGTGACAGAACCACTTCAAGTTTTGCGACATCACTGCTCGGGCAGCCCGTGGAGTCTCGTTGGGCACACCGTGACCCATGTTAGGATATCGGAAAAGTTCCACGGGGATACCTTGGGCTTCAAGTCCACGATACAGTTCTTGTGCGTTTGCAAAATGCACGATGGAATCGGCGTCACCGTGTTGAAGGAGGGTTGGTGTCTTTTTAATACTGTTAGCAGTTGCGGGAGAGGCCCGTTGATAAGTCTCCGGGATTGCATGGGGAAGCCCCCCGAGCACTTTTTCTGGAAAACGGTGGAACTCGGAGGTAGCGTGATAGGTTGTCCAATTGGTAATACCCGCTCCCACACTCACAGCGACAAAACGGTCTGAGTGTGTGGCTGCAAAGGCAGACACAAAACCGCCGTGACTCCAACCCGCGCAGCCAACACGGTCCGCATCCACGTATCCTTGCTCAATCAAGTGATCGACGCCACTTTCGACATCCCATAATTCGCCTGTACCAAGGTTACCGTGGTTTAACTCAAGGAAAGCATGACCGCGGCCGTCCGAACCACGGTAATTGGGCTTCAGTATCAGAATCCCACGTGCTAGGAACTGAAGCGTGGGATAGAACCAACGATCTTCCCAGTCAAGCCGAAATTGTAGGGACGCGGTAGCCGGTCCACCATGCACCAACACGAGGAGTGGATACTTTCGAGATGGATCAAAGTCAGTTGGCTTGAATAGAACCCCCTCGATTTCCATATTGTCGTGGCTTTTCCAGCTAATCGTCTCCATCGTGCCCCAGGCCCAATCCTTGCACAACGTACTGAAAGCTGTGATTTTTTGTGTTTCCAAACTCCGGGGGACCGTCTGCACTGCGGAATATTGGACGGATGGACATTCTACCTTGGGAACGACAACAACCTCTGCCACCCTGCTTGGTCCACCTGCTGCCAATGCTAGGATCCCCTCCTGAGAAATATCGAAGCAGTTCAATGAGGTACAGAGCGGGTAAATATCTCCAAAATCCAGAATTTCTAATTGACCAGATATGTCCAGTTGTGCGAGGCGTGACACTGTTCCATCAATGTAATGAAAGTAGATCCCTTGAGCACTCCATCGCGCGGTGAGAATTTGTGATTCAAAATGAGTCGTCAAACAGCGCAAGTCGGATATTGACGAATCCGAGGAAAGCGAACAGATCCAGAGTGCCCAAGGCTCGTTGGAAAAGAATTGGGAACGTCCCCCGTTCCAGTTAAGCAGAAGTGTCTGCCCGTTGGGAGACACATCCAGAACAGCTGCACTTGAAGGCAAATCGAGTTGGTCCCAAAGAAAAATCGCTTCCTCTTCCACCTCGGACGCTGCGATCTGTCCTAGCTCTCTAGGGCTTACAGAAAGCTGCCAGACACAAACCGCATCAGAGTCATGCTGAAATTGGCAATTCAGATAGAGGGAATTGCTTGACGAACAGAGATTTCGTATCCGTAGAGAAGAATCCAGTGTATCCGTTAATCTCAACGTTTTGGGCAAATCGGTTGGGGACATGTCTATAGGCGCTGCTTCATATACGCCAACGTCAGACAAATCTGTGTAGAAAAGCTGTGCTGTTCGTGGTTCTTGACCCAAGTGAATGTAAGAATCATACCACTGTGCTTGTCCAACAGCGCGATCAGTTAGATCGACATCAGTGTAATAGATAACCCCGTTACCATAGCACCAGAACTGTTCAACACCACACGGCGCAAACGTAATTTGCATACCATGAGCATCAGCATTGTGAAAGAGCCATATTTGCGATTTGCCTCCAAAATGGGCTGAATCCTTTGTATCACGATGAAGCAGTGCAAGTGTGTTATCATTTAACCAACGCGGATGCCATGTATTCGTTGCTATTTTCCGTGTGTCGTTTCGATCAGTGTTGTGAAGAAAGCAGGTCAGCACATACTTGTCTTTTTCCCAATCTGCGGTTCGCATCACGTAGGCGACATGTTCCCCTCCCGGGGCAATAGCAACCTCCGTGATGAATGGAAAGGAGATTGTGTCAGTGATCGTCGGCACATGCCGATGCACTCTCATGTCAAAACCTTCCAGACCATTTACTCCATATCAGTCAGGGATTTGGATGTTATAGGTCTTTAAAGTGTTAATGCTAGACAGTCAAGTGGACCTTACCAGCCCTCCAACTTTCTAACCCATCCGGAGGCTTCGGTCCTCTAACGGCAAATCAACCCGCACATTGCCGCGGCGATGGGATTCGCGTAAAGCAAGAGCAATCTCCAGAGCCTCTCTACCAAATTCACCCGGACAGATTTTCTCTTCTCCAGCCTCAAGGGAATTACAAACACCTTCGATCGCATCCACCATGGAACTCCGTGGATACCAAGGGTTGGGAAACTGACATTGGATGGGTCCACCCGTCTCTGGATGGGTGCTCCACAGCTCAAACTGGGCGTGGGCGTTACGCGAAACGATACGCCCCTTATCACCAATAAATTCGAGCGTCCAGGTCTCCCCAGAAGTTTCGGATTGGGTATTCATGATGGCACGCACATCGTTTTCGTAGACGATATACCCCGATCCCGCGAGGTCGCTATCTCCCGCCGCTCTTTCCTCGCTGTCCATCACGCCAAAGACCCACTTTGCCGGAGCACCAGCAAACAAGCGCAAGAGCGCGAGCGTATGGCTGTGAAGATTTGAGAGACTAGCTGGGCTGTGGCAGATCATCGATTTCAATTTGCCGATGACGCCGTCGGCGATTGTTTGACGAGCGTTTGTGTACCAGTTGTACCAGTTGAGGTGGCACGCAATAGCGAGGATGGTCCCGTGCTTGTGGCAGGCATCGATCATCGCGTCCGCTTCCGCAAGAGTGCGACACATCGGTTTCGTAGCATAAATCGCCTTGACACCTGCCTCCGCTAAGCCGATAGTAACCTCCGCACGCGGTTCGGGACGGGTGGTTAGGCAGACGATGTCCGGCTGTTCCTTCTCCACCATCTCCCGATAGTCGGTGTAAAGAGCTTCAGTACCCCAACGCCGCTTGAAGTCATCTAATTTTGCTTGATCCACATCAGCGGCGGCAATGAGGTCTACCCCCCGCGCCTCAATCATTGCCGGGGCGTGCGCCCAGGGCCAAGGGTAGTGTGGCATTCCGATATGCTCATCGTCGATTGTGCTGCCCATCCTACCACATCCGACAACCGCACCGCGATAGGTGTGTTTAGGTTTAGTCTCGTGAACGACGCGAAATGCTTCGCCTTTGGGTTCAGCCATGAGTTTTTCCTTTCACTATCAGTTTAGGAAATCAATCCGTCAAGCGTAAACCCAAAATCTCTTACGTTTCACGCTCCACACTTGACGCCTTATCCGACTCATTTCCGTTTCCGACTTTCGCTTTCAACGCTGCGAGATCATCCTCAACGTTGCCTTTCGTCTCTAACGCTGCGAACTCATCTTCGAGAGAATCCTTCTCAAAATCAGCCATTTCAGCGGCGGCATCCGCCCTCGCTTCCATATCACCGACCTTCTGCTCCATCCGATCGAAGGTGTCAAAGGCACCGCTATCTTTCATACCCGCCATCGTTTCATGGATCTGCTTTTGGGCTTTGGCTCGCTTTTGACGCGCGATCAGCAGATTCTTCTTGCGACCGGCTTCCCCAATCTTCAGTTCCAAGGCTCTCAAATGTTCCTTGAGTTGGTCAACAGCTTGTCGCTGCTTGTCCCACTGGATCTTGTATTCATCTGCGAGCTGCTGCGCCTCATTTCGCCGTGCCAAGGCTTCCCGCGCCAAGTCGTCACGTTCCTTCTCAACGGCGATGGTGGCCTTCTCCTCCCACCCCTTGGCTTGTTCGGCGGTTTCCTGATACTGTCTCTCAAGACGCTTTTCATCGGCAATCGCGGCAGCAACCTTCTGTTTCGTATCAACCAGCTGCTCGTTCATTTCGATGATGACTTGATTGAGAACCTTTTCCGGGTCTTCTGCTTTGGTTAATGCTTCATTCACATTGGCTTTGAAGATTGTGGACATTCGACTGAAGACACTCATTTTAATATCCCTCCGTATCATAGGTTGCGATTTAAGTTCATTGAACCGCTGAGCAGTTCATAAAATCACTTTCGATGATGCAAGGGAATTGCCACTGAGTCTTATTTGAGTCTCCTCTTTATAACAACCATAATAGCAAATCTGCGTTTCATTGTCAATCGGTTTCTGAAGTTCATGCACCCCAGTGTTTTTCGAGTTGATAAGCGACCACTCCCGGTTGTTCACCTTCTGGTTCTGTCTCCTTTCTCGGCAAAGTATCTCACACATCCAATATCTAAAAGCCTATCAACACTAAAGGTCTGAAAAAGGAACACAGGCGAGTTTTTTCTGAAACTTCCCCTTGATACTTAACGTATGTTATGGTAAAATAACATCCATCACATCATTTCTTGGACAACTTTATATAATAACGTAAGTTGCTACTTATGGGCTGAGCACCAACCTTTACGACTGGGCACTTACCGACGAATTATGGACACGCCTCATATAAGTGTCAACACGCTCTAGCAACCCAATTGACCTCACACATGGAGGATAGATATGGAACTCGGTTCAATTCACGATGCAGCAGCCAACGGTGACCTTGACACAGTAAAGAAAATTCTTGAACAGAACCCCTCGCTAGTCAACCAAGATGACCAATATGAATGGCGTCCTATATTTCATGCCGGATTAAGACGCCGTTATGATGTTGTTAAATATCTGATAGACTGCGGCGCCGATTTAGCAGCCCACGATGGTTATGCGATCCACTATGCTGGAGAAGTGCCAAACAATAAGGAAGTCGTATCACTGCTTATTGCGTATGGGGGGTTGGATGCACATACCAAACCATCAAGCGAAATCGCACGTCAGTTTATATACGCTGTGTTCTTAGCCAACGCGGGGCGAGTCAACGCAATGCTTCGTGATAACCCCAAGCTAGTCCAAGAGCGTTATGCCCGTGGTGATACAGCGTTACATCACGCGACTCGAAACGGTGACCTGGAAATTGTAGAGCAGTTGGTCGGTGCTGGTGCAGATGTCAATAGAACAACGGAGAATGGTCATTTTCCTCTGTACTGTGCCGCCGGTCATGGGCATGTAGAAACGACGCGGTATCTGGTAGAAAATGGCGCAGATCTACAAGCGAGACTCGCGGAAGGCAAAACAGTCACTGAATGGCTAAAACAGTATGCGGACAATGACCGTCGCCTAAAATCCACTCTGGATGTATTAGAGGGGTAATGCTCGCCTTATAAACCTTAATGAACCTTGATTTTACAGATTTTTGCAACGAGCGCTGTTCTGGAGGAGATATGCGGAAGGAGATGCTGCCACATGCGATTGAGGTGTTCGCACGTGGCTTCTGTTTTACGCGCAGCTTCACCCACCCTTATCTGGCAGAACGTATTGGGGAAATTTGGGTGGTGCGCGATGCCCCACGAAAACGCGGGGACTATCGTAGAGAGGAATGGATTGCACACGGGGTAGCACCAGAGGTGATTGACGAGACTGCCCGCAAACATACACGTGGTCGATTCGCCGTATGTGCAATTTACGGTGTTGATGAATCCGATCAACCGCTGCGAGAAGGTTTCAGAGCACTCAACTATAGACTCGGCGGCACAGAACCTGTAATGGTGCATGAGTTGAAACGTATTCCACGCTTCGAGGAACCTGTAGAGATCGTGCGCGTTGCTACGCAGGATTTGGCAGAGCAGATAAATAAGGCGGCGGGGGCACGCCAGATTCTGCCCGAACATTTGGCAAAAGATACGCCCTTGCGCCAATACGTTGCACTATCCGACGGTAAACCGGTGGGGTGGGTTCGCAGCATTGATGTGGAACAGGCAACCTGGTGCGCTGATATGTATGTAGTTCCAGAGTTCCGTCGTCGTGGCATCGCTCGCGCGATGATGTCTCGGATGCTGCGTGATGACCGGGCCCACGGTTCGAAATTGGCAGTGCTGACCGCTAGCCACGCAGGTGCTAAACTGTATCCCATTGTGGGATATAAACAGATCGGGACACTCATGTTGTACACACCGAAGAAGGATTAGTGGTTAGGAGTTTGGCTGTCCGTTTTATTCGTCATTTTAGGGATTATAAAGTGACACGCCAATGCGGTTCCTAGGTTCAATAGGACGCTAATAGTGCAGCCACCTCCATAGCTCACCTACCGTCGGGCGTTTACCATACATTAGTATGCCAATTTTGTATATTTTTCCCATGACCAAGATTGCCCCGAAGATTGTCGCAATCATAACAGCAATATTGAGTAAAATTTCCCATAACGGCGGGGTGAGTACGTTGATTCTCATGAACATAATAAGCGGAGAGAAGAGTGGGAAATGTGAGAGGGCTATTGCCAATGTGGAGTCTGGGGCGCGAAATAGACCGAACATCAACATAAAAGGAATAATTAACATCATCACGAGGGGGGTTACGACTTGTTGTGCTTCCTCGTCGCTGTTACATATTGCGCCGGCAACAGCATAAAGGGTGGAAAAGAGAAAGAAGCCCGATACAAAATAGACCAGAAAATACAAGAATGCTGATGCTCCTGTTGATTTGATAATGTTGGTGATTTCAATGAGCTCTAATGGTAGTTCCTGTATTCCAAATAGTCCCAAAATAGGGCTGATGTTCATCAATAGTAGAACCGCACAACCACCCCATATCAAGAACATAGTGAGGCATACCAAACAGACGCCAATGATTTTTCCAAACAGTAGTTGATGGGGCTTGATAGAAGAGATAATCACTTCCACAATGCGGGTTGTTTTCTCTTCAAGCACACTTCGCATCACGGAGGCGCCGTATAACAGGGTAAAGAGATATAAGGAGAAAGTCAAGAGGTAGGTTAGTCCTAGCTTCACCATGGTCTCTTCTCTGCTCTCGACTTTCGTTGTTTCCCCACCTTCGTCCGTGTCTGTTTTGGCGGTAACGGTGTACTCCGTAAAGCGTATCCGTCGCATCAGATCTCTGACTTCATGTGCAGCGTACCCTTTATCTTCAAGCCGCTTATTGGTGACGATTCCTGAAATGACCCTTCTGAAAGCACTTTGCACCTCAAAGTTTGTGAGGTTTTTCGCGTAATAGTTGACTTCGAGGCGTTCAAAGACGTCTTGTGGAATTTCGATATACCCGTGGATTTCCTTCGTCTCAAGCTGCTGATTCAGCTGTTTTTTTATTCCTACATTGCCATTGAAATCCGAAGGTTTCTCAATCAACTGGTACACTCGCTTTCCTTTATGATGGAAAAACGGATTCTTGTCAAGGGCACCCTGCATTCTGGAGAAAGTCTCCCCTGTTTCATCGAAAACGACAAAGGTTTTGATCTCATCGGATTTATGCTGTAACGTCATCATGAAGCTAGGGAGCACCATCACAATAAACATCATCACCGGCATCAATAAGATCGATGCCACAAACCCCTTCGTTTTGACTCGCGTGATGTACTCTCTCTTGATGATTGTTATGACCTTACGCTGCATTTGGTTGTCCTCCTTCCCCTTGTACACTTTGAACGAATATCTCATGAAGTGTGGGTTCCATCAGTTCAAATCGGGTGATATCCACTGATGCCTCGACCAGTTCCCGCAAGAATGTGCTATAGTGTTCCGGATCGCGTAGCTTGACCTCCACATATCGGCCAAAGTCATTACATCTTTCGACAAATCGGGAGTTTTTAATAAGGTCAACATTTCCGGAATACTCAATCTCTATTGAACTCCTCCCGAAGGATTTTTTGATTTCTTTCAAATCGCCCTCAACCACAATTTTGCCGGCGTTTACCAGACAGATTTTTTCGCACAGTTTTTCTGCCTGCTCCATAATATGTGTCGAGAAAATGATAGTCGCGCCGTCGGTGTTGAGCTCAAGCATTAAATCCTTCAACAGCGTCATATTGATTGGGTCGAGACCGGAGAAGGGTTCATCGAGGATGATCAATTCAGGTTTGTGGATGACGGTGGTGATAAATTGGATCTTCTGTGCCATGCCCTTCGATAGCTCTTCAATCTTCTTATTCTGCCATTCGACCAGATCCATCTTCTGCAGCCAGCGATCTATTTCATTAAAGGCGTTTGCACGGTTCATCCCTCTTAATTCTGCCATGAAAAGGATTACGTCCTTCACCTTCATCTTTCGATAAAGTCCTCTCTCTTCCGGCAGATAGCCAATCTGGTCCGCAAAATCTCTGCTCTGCTGATTTCCGCTGAAAGTAATCTTCCCTGAATCCGGTGCAATGATATCCATAACCATCCGGATAGTGGTCGTCTTACCTGCGCCGTTGGGGCCCAGCAGTCCGTACACAGATCCCTTTTCAATATTAAAGGAAACGTTGTCAACAGCTTTGAATTCTCCAAAGTTCTTGCTGACGTTTTCAATCTGAATTAAGTTCATATCGGAACCTCTGTTATTACAAACCCAAGTTGCTAGTAATAGGCATATTGCGTTGAATCCCGGTCTTATCGGGGCAACGTATGCCGTAACCTGCACGCATACCCGTAGGTCGGTCATCTCGCCCGCCCCATAGCTCCAGCACGCCCAACGTATGTGTCAGGTCAATGCCTCTGTAGGACCAACCCTCGTGGTTGTCCTGCGGTAGGTCAATTATCCAAAATCGACATTAATTCTGTCAAAAGTGTTAGATTCTGTTAGATTTTGCTAGGTGATTGTGGATAACTCAATGATTGAACTACTCCTGAAGTGCTCGAGACGACTTCGGACCTCTTTAGGTCGATTTTCCAAAATCAAAAGCACCAAGAACATAGCATAGTAGAATCAGACACCATGGTGCCACTCCATCAAAGTTTCCAACCGTCACAGGTATTGGGACTTACATCGAGTCTCCAAGCATCAGTGCCCCAAGCACTGCTTCGTTTGTCTCCGATGGCTGAAGAATACCGGCAATTCGGCCGTTATACATCACCGCAATCCGGTCGCTCAAGCTTAAGAGTTCCTCAAAATCCGCGGAGATGAGCAAAATTGCCTTCAACCGGTTCCGGGCATCGATTAACTGCTGATGTACAAACTGAGCAGCGTTGATGTCCAACCCCCGCGTTGGGTGTGCCGCAATGATTAATTCAGGATCGCTTTCCAACTCGCGCGCCACAACCACTTTCTGCTGATTGCCGCCAGAAAGAGTCCGAATTGGGAGGTTTACACCTCCAGCGCGAATTTCGTACTTTTCAATTGCGTCAGCCGCGAATTGATGGACCGCTTTTCGTCTCAGCAATCCATATCGACAAAACGGGGATTGATTGTGGCTGCCGAGAATCAGATTGTCACCAATCCGGTCATCGAGGCTGATGCCATGGCGATGTCGGTCCGCAGGCAGATGCACCACACGCTTCCGCCGAATCTCAGCCGGTGACCGGTTAGCAAGTGATTCGTCATTTAGGGTAATCGTTCCGCTATCGCTTTTCCGCAACCCTGTTAGTACCCCAATGAGCTCGCTCTGTCCATTTCCCTCCACCCCGGCAATACCCACAATTTCCCCAGCGAAAATGTCGAGAGCAATCCCATCCAACAAGGCGCGTCCGTTCCTAGCGTGAACTGTGACACCTTGCAGATGCAGCATAGGTTCGCTAGGTTTATCAGACCTATTCTGAATTGTTACACTGTTGAAAGTTTTTTTGCCAATCATTAACTCGGACAATTCAGCGATATCCGTCCCCGTTCTGGGAAGTGATGCAACGGATTTGCCACTACGCATCACCGTAATCGCATCGGCAACCGCCATGACTTCGCTGAGTTTGTGGGTAATTAGAATAACGCTTTTCCCCTCCGCTTTCAATCCACGCAGACAGTCAAATAGCCCGGCAACCTCCTGCGGCGCCAGCACTGCTGTTGGTTCATCAAGGATTAGGATCTCCGCCCCGTGATAGAGGGATTTGAGGATTTCTGCATACTGCTGCGCACCAATCGGGAGCGATTCGACCTTTGCATTCAGATCGAGATGGAAACCGAGCTGTTCGGCGAGTCCTGCGATAGTACGATACGCTGTCGCACTGTCGAGAATGGCTTTGAATCGACGCGGCTCCTTCGCTAGAACGATATTTTCAAGGGCAGTCAACGCGGGGATAAGTGTGAAATGCTGCTGCACCATGCCGATACCGAGTTTGATAGCGGTACGGGGGTTGTCAATGCGAACTAGCTCATCCCGAAAGTAGGTCTCCCCTTCGTTCGGTTGGTAAAGCCCGTAGAGGATCTTCATCAATGTCGATTTGCCGGCACCGTTTTCCCCAACGATAGCGTGGATCTCGCCGCGCTGTAAAGAGAAATTTACACAGTCGTTCGCGACAACTCTACCAAACCGCTTGGTGATACCGTGCATTTTAATGAGGGGTGGACTGGTCATGAGGGATGTTTACAGATTGGAGGGCTGAATGGATGGGATTTGATCTTAATATAACGCAAGTTGCTAGGTTCAATTTCCAAATGTCAACAGAACCTAGCAATTTGGGTTAGCGTGGAATCGGAAGCTATAATCTTTGACCGATACAGTAGCAAAGTTTGTCTGGCGCTATCACGAAGAACACGCGGAAGGAGGTATCGCCGTATGTATCGACACGGTAATCCGCATCATCTCTTTCCAGTCCGTTCGCTTTCAACTCAGCGAAAGTCGCCTCAACATCGTTGACTTCAAAGAAACACCCATCCTGTGTTGGATCGCCACCGTTCTCCGATAACCCAATCTGAATGTCGTCTCTTGCGAGAACCGCTGACTTGCGAGGGGTATCACTTCTAGAGATTGTTTGAAATCCCATTGTTTTTTCATAAAAAGGAATCGCCTCTTCCAAATTTTCGACAGGCAAATTCATCTCGTCTTCTTGATAAGGTTTTGCGGTTTTGAAGACAGCCTTGGTTTGCATGTTTAGCTCCTCTTATACAGTGAGTTATTTTTGAGAGTTTTCACCTAAAGATAGATAAAGCTATCTACTAATAACAGGAATCTTTTCAAATACGAAGATTGGGATGCGTTCATAGTCCCAGCGAGGCAGCAACCAGCAACTCAGTTAGAATAATATATTGACTCTTGATTATCTTTTCCTTTTCATACCACGGTGCCAACGTTCAATCAGGTTGGAGGGGATTTCGCGCAGGAACATCGAGCTGCCCCGTTCATAGTTGCCCCTGCGATGGACAACGGACGTGAGGTAAAGCCGTGCTTGCGCGCGGGTCATACCGACGTAGAACAGACGACGTTCCTCTTCAAGTTCCGATAGCGGCTGCTCTGGACGTCGAATTGGGAATGTGCCTTCCTCCAATCCCATGATAATTACGACCGGGAACTCCGTTCCCTTTGCTGCATGAAGCGTCATCAACGTAATCTTGTCCGTTTCAATCTCCATTTCATCGGCACTGTTGATCAGCTTCTGATAATCAAGAAAATCGGTGAGGCGTCTTTCAACGCTCGTCGTTTCAAAATGTAAGACGCCGTTCATGAATCTCGCACGTCTCGTCTCCCAATCCCTATCTTCCGGCGATTCCTCAGCTTGTGTCTGAGTCAGTGTATCAATGAACAATTGCACCGATTGCTTCTCTGTAGGTTGTAGATCCGCGTCGAGCCAATCGAGATCCGGACGATGTGTCCGAACATAGCGCGCAGCAGCTTGATAAAAGGCCTGTGCTCGGTCTGCCATGCCTTCCTCCATTTCGAGATTCTGTCGGCTCTCTTGTGCAGCAAGTATACCAATTCCGACCAGTGGCAAAAGTTCGGGCAGAGATCTCACCTCGCGCCGGCGCAAATCCTCTTTAATCAATTCATCAAACACGCGGCGGGTAACCTGCACGTCCTCAATCGCTCTGTGCATGGTATCATGTTTGATATTGAACTTGCTAGCGAGCGCTTCTAAGTTACAGCTTTCACGTGGATAGAGGCGTTGCGCCGTGGCAAGGGTATCGTAGTACGGATTGGAGAGCCCCCGTTTCAGATACCCTTCGAGATCGCGTTCAAGCACTAAGTTATCAAAATCGGTGATATTGTGCCCAATGAGGATGCGATCTTGGATGAAACTCAGGAACTGTGGTAATACAATCTCAATGCCCGGTTCATTCGCTACGGTCTCGTTGTTAATACCGTGGACACGCGTACTTGATTGCGGAATCCTGCCTGTCGGTTTGACCAGTTGATAGTAGCTTTCAAGCTCACTGCCGATTGCACTCAAGCGATTTGCACCGATCTCAATAATCTCCGCGCTTCGGGGATCATGGTCTATCGTTTCAATGTCGTAGACAATCATATCCGCGAGGTTTGGCCTTTCAAAACCACTCAAGAGTCGCTGGCACAGTTTCAATGCGGTAACACTGCACGATTGGGTGAGCTGTGATTTGTTGAGCTGGAGAACGTTCGCATCTGCGTTGACTGCATAACCGAGCAGGATTGTTGTATCTCTGCGTTCAGGCACCTCATCGAAATCCCCAATTAGGATGCTGACTCCACTATCGTCCATTATCGAGTTCAGGGGAAAGTCAGGAGGCAGCAGGTCAGTATAAATCGAAAGGTCGAGGTATCGCTCTAGCGTACTCCTGATGATGTGGGCAGCACAGTAGGAATCAATCCCGTAGCTTGCGATCAGGTGGACGGGGTGCCCACGGTCAATTGCGCTATACAGGGTATCTGTCGCAGCACGAAGTCCGGGGATTTCCGGTTGATTTTCGATCTCGTGCATGTCTTCGGATTGGTACGGGCTACGCCTGAGCGACAGGAGATCGAAGAGTTTGTTGGCAATTGTGTGAATCTTATCTTCTTCAATTCCTGCATGAAAATCATCAACCTGTTGGAAGAATTGACGTACATTCCAACGGGTGAGTGGACCTACATCATCTGGATAGTCATCGATTTTTCTGAGCAGTTCAATCAACGTGATATTTTTCTGTTGTGCGAGCCACTTCAACCGGACCAGCGTCAGGTCGTCGATTAGCTGCTGCGGGAAATTGACTGCCTTTTCAATATCGCGTGGAAGCTGCCACTGAATGAAGCTCAGATAGGAGAGAATCCCTTGTGCATGTTCCTCTTGAAAGGAGTTAATTCGTCCAATACGTTGAAACCCAATACGCTCTTGGTGCAGCCGATCGACTAACGTCTCTGCTAATTGGTGCGTACGGTAGAAAACCGCGATGTCGCCGTAGGAATAATGTCGTCCCTCCACAAGTTTCCGAATCAACGTAATGACAAGATTTGCTTCCGCATCAGGGGTCTCTAGGGTGTAGTGATAGAGCGTGTTTCCAGCATCCTTGTGTGTTTTCAGAACGCTCTCTTTCTGACGCGTGTTCTTAGCAATCACCGCACCCGCAGCTCGCAAGATCTTCTCACTACACCGATAATGCTCCTCTAACTCAACCACTGCCGGATTGAAGTCTTCCTTGAACCGATCAATATATGTGGGACTAGAGCCACGCCAGCTATAGATGGACTGATCCCCATCCGCGACGACCATCATGTTATTTTGAGGTGCGCGGGAAAGGAGTTTGAGCAAGGCGTACTGTGCGGCGTTGATATCTTGGTACTCATCAACCAGGATGAAGCGGAGGTCGTTGTGATATTTTGCACGAACTGCGGGCACCTGTTCAAGGGCTTCGACCGACCTAGAGATCAGATCGTCGAAATCGAGCGCGTTATAAGAAGCCAGTTTTGTCTGATAGGCTTTGAGAAGATCGGCAATATCTTGCACTTGCACCGGATCCTCGATAATGGTCCCATCGCCTAGCCGAATCTCAGCCCGGTCAGCGGTTGGATCTTCCAACTGCATCTTGTACGTGCTGATGATATCGCGTAGCATCCACAGGGGATAGTTGAGCCGGTTCTGACGAAGTTCGCGCAGGCACTCAATGAGCACCTCATCCTGCGTACCCTGATCAAAAATCGCGAAGTTTACCCCCAAGCCAATCGTCTCCGCACATTCACGGAGCAGACTGACGCAAAAGGCGTGGAAGGTCTGGATACCGACCTCTAACCCTTGCGTTGTGCCGAGAAGCTCTTTGATCCGTTCAAGCATCTCCTGTGCCGCTTTGTTCGTGAAGGTAACGGCTAGGATCTGTTGGGGCGGAACCTGATGGGTCCGGATAAGATGTGCAATTCGGTGGGTGATGACCTTTGTCTTGCCGGTGCCAGGTCCCGCCATAACGAGCATCGCACCGTCGATGTGGGCTGCGGCTTGTTGCTGTTTTTCATTGAGCTCTTGTAGGAGTTCCATACTCATCACCTCGTTTGGATTCGTTTGCGTTAATCATATTGTAACATATCGATATAAACATAGCAAGCAAAATAACGCAAGTTGGCACTTATAGGACACCTCGCAAACGGGGAAAATGGGAGCCAATCGCCACTCGAAGTGGATTGACAAATCCACTGCACTTCCACACAGACCATTTAGATGTCTATGCGCAGTAGTAGGTAGGCTTGGCCATGCAGTTATTTGCACAATGAACAGTATCTGCCTACTACCAGCAGCTTAGGTTAAACTGTCCAAAAGAAGGAAAAATGCGGCAAGAGCGTGGTCATACTCTTGCCGCTTATTCAGATTAACCCTTTGCTAACGCCTCAAGGGCGTTCAGGTGCCAGTCCGGATCCTCCAGTGCTTCGTACACAACCCCACCTTCGACGTTTCGAGGCGTGGGTAAGCCCAACAGATGGCAGAGCGTCGGTGCGACATCAATTACCCGCACCTGCCGCTGAAGTGCCACACCTTGACGGACACCCGCGCCGGAGAGAATGAACGTCGAATGCTGCCCGGCGATGCCGAAGCTGACAGAGGGAAGTTGCTTGCCATGTGCGCCGTCAAACTCCGGGCGTAAGGCGTAAACTACGTCCCCTACGAGATTGCTGGTAAGATTCACCATCTCAGCGTCCGCGTGTGTCAACGCAAGGGAGAACGGATGTCTACCGGTCGCCGAATCTTTATAGGCGTGTAGCGCAGCGATAATCTCACGCTGTGTTGCCTCATAATCGTCGGGGTCAACAATACCATCAGGCTCACGTCCTTTGAGGTTGATGAAAACATGCACTAAGCCAACATTGACGGCACGGGTCTTCGACCAATCGATCTCTCGTGTTCCATCCTTATAGACGATGAAGCCAGCCTCTTCCAGCACTTCAGCGATATCTACCGAACGAAATTGGTTGGGGGTCCCGCCGTGGTCTGAGCATATGAGGACGACCGTGTCATCATCCGCAAATTCCATCACCCGCCCAATCATCCGATCGACCGAAGCGTAAGTGCGAATGACACCATCTCGGCATCGTTCGATCGTTTCGGGGGGTGCACCGCTCACTTCGTCCGCCTGACTCAAGAAGAAGTGGCTCGTATAATCCGGTGCGTGGGTTTCCATCATGAGGACATCCCACTCGTGTGTTTTCGTCAGGTGCGTTGCGACATCGGCAAGCCGCTGATGGTGATATTCTAACGTTTCAAAGTAGGTGTCATCGTCTATCACACCCAATGCATCCCGTCCGGGATTCTGAAGGAAAGTGCCGATTTCCTGATCTATCTCTGACGCAATTTCGTCGGGGACGGTATAACCCTCTCGGGGCCAAATCTGCGGGACAAACAGTTCAAACGCATCAGCGTTTGCGGTGAGCGTAATCAGCTTCATGCGGACATACCCCTCCACATCAGCCCCATCAATCTCGAAGGTATCCAGCCAAAAATCGCTCCAATCTCCCGCACCAAGCTCTGTAACGGTATCAGCCCCGGATCGGCTCCGGCATATCCGCAGGCGATCATAGCCGCTTTCACCAACGGCATAGATCAGTCCGAAGAAAGGCTTGGGGGTGCCCTGTTTTCCACGGTTCATGTCTTGCCGCCCTCGCGTGAGCGGTTGGAGTGTCAATTCAACTTCGCGCGGCGGTTGCGTCGAATCGGGTAGATCCGTCCAGCCCTTCCCGTCAATCGATTCTACCGTGACCGGATCGATGGCACTAACATCCTGTAATCCGCTTGGATCCAATGTCTCCGGATCTCGCTCTCCACCAATCGGACGGGGGGTCCACTTTCCACTAACGAAGAGATGATAGCCTGCAACCTGATGGTGGTTTGATACGCCTGGTCCCGTGCCTTCCACCTGGATGCCAGTGGTCACAGTTGGGGGCCAAGACATCTCCCACTTGACCAGAATCGGTTTCCGTCCAGCACGCTCCACTAGATTCCAGAGGTATTCCGATTGGCACAACCCCGTATTGATGCCCCACACAGTTTTATCCAGTCGCTCTCCCAAAGCACGGATATTAAAATCCATCACCCGGTGGGTACCGGGCCATGAGCCGGTACTGAGCCCTGTCCACCCCGGCGGGGTTAGGGTCGGAAAAACACCAATCATTGGTCGAAAAACTCCTTGCTCCAACAACCGTGCCATATTCGGGGCGTGACCCCAGTCAATCACATTTTTGACTAGTTCCATACTGGCACCGTCCATGCCAATTACAATCGCACGTTTTGCCGGAGACAGATCTGATACATTAGAATTTGTAGGCATTACAAGTTCCCTTCTTCTGAGATTTCCAGATTTCTTAATAATTTGAATTGATTTTACCACAACTCCATCAATCCGTCGATCACTAGAGATTCACAATTTGAGATTTACTACTTGTCAAGAATAGGGCAGATCAAGTATATTATCATAGCGCAATCTATGATCGGAATGTTGCTGTAACTTGCGTTTCTAAATCTATGCTTTCACAATCGTGTGGATTGATCCAAAATCAAATGCTATAATACGTTTTACCTAAGCTACGAGTCAGCCAACCATGGAGAAAATTTATGAATGTAATTCCAGAAGAATTTATCCGTGTTATGCCAGATACACTCCGAACTTTCATCAGTGAAGCTTTCCAGAAAGCAGGCACGTCGGAAGAAGACGCTGCGCACATGGCTCACTTGCTGGTTCTCACTGATCTGCGCGGTGTGTTCAGTCACGGCACACGCCAGACGCCGGGATATGTGGGAATGATGCTTGACGGCAAAGTGAATCCACGTCCAAACGTCCGCTGCATTGATGAATCGCCAACGACAGCGGTCTACGATGGCGACGGCGGCATGGGGCATTTCGCCTCGTATCACGCTGCGAAAGCTGCAGTCAAAAAAGCCAAAGAAATGGGACTGGGAGCCGCAACGAGTCGAAACCATTTCCACTTTGGTAGTGCTGGCAAATATTCACGGCTTGCGCTTGAAGAGGATTGTGTCGGGTTTGCGGTCTCTTGCCACCGTTTTCGACACGGCTCTGACGGTGCAATTGCCACTGCAACGGGGGCTTCACCGATGAGTTTTGCGATCCCGGCGGGGGACCAACCGCCCATCGTTGCAGATATGGCAACCGGCATTGACGCGAAGCTGCCGCTGGAACAGGCGTTTGAACAGAGCCCCGCTGCCTTCTTCAAAATGTTGGGGTTGAGTCATGTGAGTCATGCGCTCGGCGGGTTTATGGCAGGTATCTGGCTATTCGATAAACCACCGGATCCTCCGACAATCTGGGAAGGTGCCAATCAAGGTGCTTTCATCGTGGCGATTGACATTTCTCGGTTCCGACCAATTGACGAGTTCAAAGCGGAGATTGACCAACATATCCACGATGCCCGGCAAATGCAACCAGCACCGGGTTATGACCGATCTGACCTGCCCGGCGGCTTAGAGTGGGAGCGCGAACGGGAGTGGGCGGAAAGCGGTATCCCGGTCGGCGACATACATCAGGAACAGCTGAAAATAGTCTCTGAACGAGTTGGCATCCCTCTTCCATTCTAAACGAATACCCCAGTTTTATTGAATGGATAACATTGTAATCGGGCTAAATCCTATTCATTGTATCCTTTAATTCTACTCGGATTTAGCATTAGCAGAAGGAGTATCCAAATGTCTCAGATTAAATCTGTTCTGTTATGGGAAAATCAACGACGCTATATCCGTGAAGCCATTGATGCCGGAACACTCAGGGGCGCGATTATTCCAACAGGCAGCACCGAGCAACACAACGAACATCTGGCAATGATTCACGATACCGCAAGTGCAGTGCATGTCTCAAAGCTGGCTGCACAGAAATTGTTCCCCGAAGTAATTGTAACGACGCCGCTAGCGATTGGTGTGTCGGAGCACTGGATGGATCACAAGGGAACACTAACACTTCGCGCCGAAGTGTTTGGTCAGGTCCTGTATGACGTGGCGGATAGCATGCGTCGTCACGGAATTGAAAATATACTGATTATCAACGGACATGCCGGCAACGCTGGTCCCGTAAATGAACGACTGGATGGCTATCGCGAACAACTCAGCATCAACATTGATTTTCACTCTTATTGGGAAGCATACTCCCCTGAGTTTGTCCAAGAACAGATGGAAACCGGCAGATGTCCCGGCCATGCTGCAGAGTTTGAAACTGCGTTCGCGTGGGCTGCTTTTCCAGAAAATGTTGATTGGGATGGCGTGGATTATGACAGCGCTAAGTTGACTATCTCCAATCCGGATCAGGCTGAAGCTGATCGGATGTATCATCACGACGCGAAGGTAGCGACCGCCGAAAAGGGGCAAGCTATGATCGAGGTCGCTGTCGATTGGGTTGCAGGGAGGATGCAGGAGATGATGGGGTAGTATTCAGCCTTGCGAAGGTTTCAAGCCTTCGCAAGGTTTAGTCGCTCAAGTGAAAGATGAAGTAGGTGAAAATCATGAAAACCAAAATTCTGGGGCGGACCGGACTGGAAGTGCCCATTGTGGGATTGGGGGCTGCGTTTATTGGTATCCCCACAGCCAATCAGGCCGCAGAGGAATACCCTGAAGATCCCAACAACCTTCGAGGAGACGAATTCCTCACCAGCTACATGGAGGAAACGCTCGGTGTGCAAACCATCCATGCCGCCATTGAGGCTGGAAGTAGACTTATTGACACCGCTCCCCTTTACGGCGGCACTCGGAGCGAAACGACAATCGGTCGCGCGCTGAAGGCACGTCCAGATTTGGCTGCCAAATGTACCGTCACTACCAAGGTGGGACAGCTCACAATGGACACGCAAGATTATCACTTCGACGCAATCCTACGCGATGTGGAAGCCAGCCAGAAACGTCTGGGCATCGAGCAATTTGATGTTCTCTACATTCATGACCCCATGGATATTCCGGTGGAGCAGGTGATGGGAGGGGACGGTGCGTTGGGAGCGTTACGCAAACTCCAGAAGGAGGGAATTGTTCGATTTGTCGGTGTCGCAGCTAACGATCCCCAAACGAATGCACCCTACATAGAAACTGGCGAGTTTGACGCTGCTATAGTTCCAGAGGCGTGGAGCCTTCTGAATCAGCTTGCCGCGGAACGTATCCTACCCGCTGCGGAAAAGCACAACGTAGGCCTTGTCATCGCGACACCGCTAGAGCGAGGATTGCTCGCAACAGGTCCCATAGCGGAGATCAACTATTTGGCACGGAACTTCAGTCAACGCTGCCTGGACCATGTATCCAAAATCCAGACCCTCTGCGGAGACTACAACATTCCGATGGTGGCTGCTTCCCTTCAGTGGTGCACCCGTCATCCACAGGTCGCCGCCACAATCCCGGGGGCCCGAACTCCAGAAGAAGCCGCCCAGAATGCACGGGCAGGCGCGGTTGAAATTCCGGAGTCCTTCTGGGAGGATTTGGCACCCTTCGCCCAACATTTTGAGATTGGAGTGGATCGTTAATTAAGCAACAAACCGTTGAAAACTCGCATCTGATGGTTACCTTAATCCCGTCCGAAATCAAATCCTCTTTCGTCTTCAGGAGCAATTTAATGAAACGAACCTTAATAATGGTGGCTGCCAGCCTAATCACTGTTCTGATGAACCTTGGTTGTGGCCCAGCAAATCAGCTTGCTGCAGAAATCATTTACGACGCGAACTCGCAAGTAGAAGCATCCAGAGAAGCAAACGCTCAAAATCTTGCGCCTCAAGAATTGGCAGATGCAGAGCAGATGCTTGCTCGGTCTGCGGAGGTCTTGAATGCGGGAAAAGGGGAAGAAGCATATCGGTTGGGGATGCGCGCCCACTTGAAGGCTAAAATCGCGGAAGCGGTCGCTATTGCGAATCAGATGGAAGCGGAAGCTAGAAGTTCAGAGAGTGAGTTGGTATCGCAATTACAGGCAGCAGAGACCGCACATCGAGAACTTGAACAGGCGGAGCAGGAATTAGAAAAGCTGCACTCTACTCCTGAAAATGCAAGATAAAGGGTAAGGATATTTCCTTAATCCAATATACCGTAACCCACACGTAACCGTAGGTCGGGTATATTGCGCGACCCTCCCGCACAGTCAGACACCGGAGGAATGGATTGAATCGATTCATGCAACACACAGCATGGAAAACGCAATACGCAGTTTGTTTGCATCATATTGCGGTTCACGCTCTCATAATATTTGGGCTTGTGAGTTGCGCCGGAAAAGTCGATTCGATTCTGCTCGAATCAAGCCTGAATGACACACAAAAGGCTATCTCCGAAGCCCAGCGGTTAGGAGCGAAGGCACATGCCACCGAAACGTTCATCAATGCAACACGGCTATTCGAGGAAGCGCAACAAGCCCAACGCAACGGCGATGGAATTCAGAGCATAGAGTTGGCATTCCGGGCAGCAATGGAATCTCAGGTTGCGGGGGCACAGGCGCGTCAACGAATCGCTCAAAACCGGATTGATGAAGCAGGAACGGAATCACTAAAAGCTGTGATTCAGGAGATGGAATATAAGACCCAAGCGGCACAAGTGCGTCAGCTAATCGCAGAAGAAAAGACGAGTCGAGCTTTGGCTAGAGCCTTACGAGCGGAGCAGCGAGCGATGGCTGCACAAGCGGAATCGGTACAAGCAAGGAAGGATGCCCAAAATGCCCTGCGCAGATCGCAGATACAGGTTGTTATTGATAGAATACAACTTATACTGGAGGCAGCCAAAGAGGCGGGGGTGCGCACCTACGGGTTAGATAACTACCAAACAGCGACGGACCTGATTGATCAAGCACGCGCTACCCTCGCACAGGATAATTTTGATGAGGCAGAATCGCTTGCCATACAAGCCGAAAACCACGCAAATAAGGCGAAGATCGCAGCCGTTGCTGGCGCGAGTGCCGCTGCTAGCGAATCACAAGCGGCAAAACTTGAAGCACACACAAACACAAAGGTGGCAATCGCCCGTGCACAGTTTGAGATTGACCGAGCAGAAAAGGTCAATGCGTTTGAGCACGCGGAGGAACTCCTCCAGCGCGCTGTCACCAGTTTTGAAGGTGCAAATATGGCACTGAGAAGCGAGCAGTATGCTCGGGCATTGCAACTCGCGGCACAAGCTGAAAGCAGTGCCTATGATGCCTTCATCACCGCTGAACCGATTCAGCGTGAGCGTTTGGAAAAAGAAGCGTTGGAGGAGCAAATCGCTCAAGCCAAAGACGTAATTTTCCGGGTGGAAGAAGCGCTGAGCCAGCAAGCGTCGGAGACATCAACAACGCTCATCCCTGCGCACCACGAACAAGCGAAAATGCTGCTCGTCGATGCCAAACAGGCAATTGTAAAAGAAAACTACACTCACGCGATCGCAGTCGGCAAGCAAAGCTATGAGCACTTGATAGCCGCAATTGAAAAGGGCAAAGAGATCGAAGCAGTTGAAACTCAGATTCTTGATGCCGCCGCAGCGATTCAGGACGCAGAAACGGGTCGCACTGAGAAAGGTGTGCTCATCCGATTCAGTGGCAACCTTTTCACAAAAGGGAGCACGAAAATTAATCCGAATTTCTTCCCCAAAATTAGTCAACTTGCTGAAGTTATCAAAATGTTTGCCGAATACAAAGTGCGGATCGAAGGGCACAGCGACAGCAGCGGGGGAACGAATGTGAATCTGAGGTTGACGCAGAAGCGTGCCGATGCGTTCGCGAAATACCTCGCTGAAAAATGCAGTGTGCCACTGGAACGGATGACCGCCATCGGCTTGGGTGAAGATCAACCTATTGCGGATAACAATCTTCTGGTAGGTAGAGATAAGAATCGGCGGATTGATACAATCCTATTGACGAGGGAGATAGAAATCTCCAAATAAGGAATAGTCCCCAACTCTGCAGGTTTTCACGGAGGCTTAGAAGCGCGTGCCAAATCGAGACACCTTTCAGAAAATTGAACCGTTTATCGTTCACCAAATCGCACAAAGTCTGTTCGGGGATCGGTATATCATCATTTACGATAACACGATTCAATTTCACAGCCACTGCTATCATGTCAAGCGGATTGAGGATACAACGCACCTATATGCCGGACGCTACTATCTGATGGACGCAAATACACGGTTGGCGATGCAGACTGATGAGGACTTCGCCGCGCCGGGGAGTTACGGAGCAATCTTCGATTCGGCTACAGGGGAGATTGTTGGTTATGATGGGGAGGAGTAACGCAAGCGGATATGACTTCGTGAGCATCGGCGAATTTCAACTTTTTTGGTTGACAAACGTGAGCGTGTTTGATACACTTAAAGACACTCTCGCGGGAGTAGCTCAGTGGTAGAGCTCTACCTTGCCAAGGTAGAGGTCACGGGTTCAAATCCCGTCTCCCGCTCCAATGTGGCGGCGTAGCCAAGTGGTAAGGCCGGAGTCTGCAAAACTCCTATGCGTCGGTTCAATTCCGACCGCCGCCTCCATTTCTTCATATGGGCGGTTAGCTCAGGTGGTTAGAGTGCTTGCTTGACATGCAAGAGGTCACTGGTTCAAATCCAGTATCGCCCATCATATCTGATTTAACACTAAAGAGCCGAAAGGCTCTTTTTTTTATTGAAGGATGCTTGAGGAGAGAGAGTTTACACAGATTAGGTGGAAGTTGACGCTAAGACAAGCTTGCTGGAGATGCCAATAACTGGAGAGAATTATGGAAAACTCAGAAAAGGATCTGCTTTATAAAATTAGACACAGCACCGCGCATGTGATGGCACAAGCTGTCATGGAGCTTTATCCAGACGCCAAACTCGCTATTGGTCCCCCGATTGAAAGTGGATTCTATTACGATTTTGATCTCGGAAAGGATAGCGACGGCAAACCGCTTGCATTTTCGCCGGAAGGTCTGGAGAAAATTGAGAAGCGTATGCGACAAATCGTCGCTGGCAAACATGAATTTAATTATCGGGAACTCAGTCCTGATGAGGCACGTGAGTTATTCAAAGATCAGCCTTATAAATTAGAGCTGATAGACGGACTCATTGAGGGAGATGTCGATGAATACGGGGCTGAGATTGACGAAACACCGGTTTTGAGCACCTATCGACAGGACACCTTTGAAGACCTGTGTAGAGGTCCCCATGTCGGAGACACAAGTGAAATACGACCCGATGCCTTTAAGCTTTTGACTGTCGCTGGTGCATATTGGCGGGGTGACGAAAACAGTGCCATGCTTCAGCGAATCTACGGCACGGCGTGGCACACCAGAGCGGAGCTCAAGCAGCACCTGCAAATGCTTGAGGAGGCGAAAAAAAGAGACCATCGAAAGCTGGGCAGGGATTTAGAAATCTTTATCTTTGATGAGGACGTCGGTCCTGGACTTCCCCTGTGGCTGCCGAACGGTGGTATCATCATCGAGGAGCTGGAAGGGCTTGCCAAAGAGATGGAAGAGAAAAGAGGATATGATCGGGTCAGGACACCTCACCTCGCCAAAGACGCACTGTTTGAGCGTACCGGTCACCTCTCGCATTACGCCGAGAGCATGTATCCACCAATGGAGATGGAGGGTGTGCGTTACTACATGAAGCCGATGAACTGCCCATTCCATCATAAGATTTTTGATAGTAAGCTGCGTAGCTATCGCGATCTACCGCTTCGCTTGGCTGAATACGGTACATGCTACCGCTTTGAAAAAAGTGGTGAACTCTTCGGTCTCATGCGCGTGCGCTCCATGCAGATGAACGACGCACATATCTACTGCTCGGAGGAGCAATTTGAAGAGGAGTTCATGGGGGTCGTTGACCTATACCTTGAATATTTCCGAATCTTCGGGGTCGAAAAATATGTGATGCGTCTGAGTACGCACCACAAGACTGGACTTGGCAAAAAGTATATCGACAATGAACCGATGTGGCTTAAAACCGAAGAGATGGTCCGTAACGCAATGAAGAATGGTGGCGTGCCTTTTGTAGAGGTTCCCGACGAAGCCGCTTTCTACGGTCCTAAAATTGACGTGCAGATTTGGAGTGCCGTCGGCAGGGAATTTAGCCTCGCCACGAATCAGGTCGATTTCGCTGTTCCAGCGAGATGCGATCTGAGCTTTGTCAATAGGGCAGGCGATTCCGAAATCCCGATATGCCTCCATCGCGCACCGCTGGGCACACATGAACGGATGATCGGCTTCCTGCTTGAGCATTATGCCGGCAAATTTCCCGTTTGGCTCTCACCGGAACATGCGCGGGTGATTCCAATCAACGACAGCCACAACGACTATGCTCAGAAAATCGCCGAACGGTTGAAAGCAGCTAAGATTCGTGCCCAAGCGAATATTGGACCCGACCGCATGAACGCAAAAATTCGTCAAGCCCAGTTGATGCAGGTGCCTTATATGCTTATTGTCGGAGACAGGGAAATTGAAAATAGCACTGTTTCTCTCCGAAAACGAGATGGCTCGCGTCAGAACGGTTTGCCCACGGAAGAATTTATAGCCACGGTCCAAGAGCGCGTCGCAACCCGGTCGGATGAGCTGTAGGAAATTGAAGGTTTCCCTTAATTAATCGAATTGGAGGGTTCTTACATGGCAATCGAAAGCGTTGAAATAATGCTCAAGCTCCCTAAATCAATTTTAGCCGTTATGGGTTCGACAGAAACGAGCATAGAACAGAGCATCATGGAAACAGTTGCTGTATCGCTGTATCGCCGCCGACAGATTTCACTTGGAAAAACCGCAGAAATCGCAGAAATATCTGTATGCCAGATGAACCAAATTTTGGCAAAGCACAGTGTATCGTTAGATTATACCGCCGAAGATGCAGCACAGGATTGGAACGCACTACGAGAGGTGTTGAAAACATGATGGTTGTCAGGGCATGTTGACATTTATGTGAACGCTGCTCATAAGTCGCTGTTGATATGGCAGGTTGGCAAACCGGCAACACCGACCTTCTCTTGCACGATACAAATCTGCAAACCCGCTCAAGCATAGGGCCCATTGGGATTCAGAGAGACCCCCTGCTGTTATGAACAGCCCAACGTGAAGTTGAAACTTTTTTTGACCTGTCAGTACCCTGCCAAATCTCCGCATCGCCCCGGTAGGGAATATCAACGAGTAATCAATCTTTGGAAAACGGAGCAAGTGTAGATTTTCCTTAATATCCTTTATGAGTTACGCAGTTCAGTTTGTAGTAGCGCAATTTATTGCGCGTCAGATACCAACGACATCGCGCTAAAATGTCTGGCTCAATTTACCAAATATTACCGCGCGACACAACGGGTATTCGATAAACCGCCTCCGTTCCGAGAGTCCGAGACCTACTACAAACCTAAGCCCCTACTGTAGTTGCCCGATTCATCGGGCGTCCGTTCCGCCTGTCCCGATTCCATCGGGGAGACCAGGGTTGGAAATGGTGTCATGCGGCGATGAATCGCCGAACTACAAATCGAAGACTCCTCCGATAAGATCGGAGTCCTCGCTTCTTAGTCCCGACCTATCGGGGAAAATCGGGATCGGAATGGAGGCTTTGAGCGTTCAACTGCGTAAGTCCTACTCCTTATAACCATACAAGTGGTGAAAATCATGAAACGCATTTATCTCGACCATAACGCAACAACCCCAGTTCATCCGCAAGTGCTTCAGGCGATGCTCCCCTTTATGACAGATCAGTTCGGCAACGGTTCAAGCATCCACACCTACGGACGTGAGGCACGCAATGCCATTGATGATGCACGCGAACAGGTTGCAGCCCTCATCAACGCCAAAAGTCCAAGCGAAATCATTTTCACGAGCACCGGGACGGAGGCTGATAACTACGCCATCAAAGGACTTGCCGAGTTGCAGCAAAGCCGCAATAGCGGCAATCACATCATCACCTCTTCAATTGAGCATCACGCTGTGTTGCATACATGCCAATACCTTGAGAAACATGGATTTGAGGTAACCTATCTCCCTGTTGACCGGTATGGGCAGATTCAACTCGATGATCTGCGCGAGGCGATTCGGGACGCCACAATCCTTATCTCGGTTATGCACGCCAACAATGAAACGGGGGCAATTGAACCAATTGCGGAGATTTGCGAAGTCGCTCAAGAGCGTCGTGTTCCTATCCACACGGACGCAGTGCAATCCGCCGGCAAGCTGCCGGTTGATGTTCAGGCACTGGGCGTTAATATGCTTTCGCTTTCGGCGCACAAGATCTATGGCCCCAAAGGCATCGGCGTGCTATATCTTCGACGTGGCACACGGTTGGAGAACCTGCTTCACGGGGGCTCACATGAGCGTAACCGGCGGGCGGGTTCAGAGAACGTCCCTTCGATTGTTGGACTCGGCGAGGCAGCGGCGTTGGCGAAGAAGGATCGGGAAGCGAACGTTGAACATCTGGAGCAATTGACGGACAAGTTACGCCAAGGATTGCATGAACGCATCAATTATATCCATGAGAACAGTTATCCTGAAAACAGTTTACCCGGAACACTGAATATCTCGTTTGAGTATATTGAAGGGGAGAGTCTCATCTTGCGGTTAGATATGGAAGGTATCTGTGTCTCAACCGGTTCGGCTTGCACCTCCGGCTCAATGGAGCCGTCTCACGTTTTGGCTGCGCTCGGTCTCCCGCCGCGATTGGCGCAAGGCACCGTCCGGTTTTCGCTCGGTAAAGATAACACAGAAGCGGAGATCGATGAGGTCATCGACAAAGTTCCCAAAATCGTTGAGCAGATGCGGGGGATGTCGCCAGCGTATAAGAGATTATAAGTTCAAGGTTTCAACTGTTCGATGGATAGATAAACGCTTGAAAGATTGATTTTTTGCACATTTAACGCAAGAAGGGACCAATGGCAAAGAAAACAGCGAAGAATAAATATCAGAAGAGACAGCAACGTCCTGGCGAAAACCGATTGCGTGGCGACAAAATTGACCTTTACCTTTCGATGGCGTATTCGGATGACCCGGAGGACAGGATAGCTGCGATGGAGAATCTTTGTCCGTGCCACGTTCGCAGACGGATTGATGCCGTATGGGAAGCACTTTACCGTGGGCTTCAAGACCCCGACATCAAGGTTCGCAAGACAGCATGGCATACCCTTGACGATGGCGGGCGACCGAACGATCCGCAGCTGCAACCCGTTCTTGAGAAGATTGCAAAGAAAGAAACGGACCCAAAACTACGTCAACGCGCAATCGATCTTATTCAGGCTGCTAGACAGGTGGAGGATGAACATCAGGAATTGGTGGCACAGAAAGCGGATTATTTTCGTGGGAAATGTGACTGGTGTGGTGAGGCAAACGTACAGGTAGCGTACGATTATGAGACAGAATTTGAGGGCATTGGTGGACAGAAAAGATTTGCCCTGATGTGCCCTGATTGCGCTGGTGTATCGCGTTAGTGTAGAAACCTCAATTAGCTATAATTTCAAGCGTTTCTACCATCGTAAAAAAACTTCTTTCATCTTCATGTATTGCGCGGTGGATTACCACATAACCCGCCCGTCACAATTGATGTCCTGTCCCGTCATGCTCGCTGAATCATCCGAGGCAAGAAAGAGGGCTAAGGCAGCCATCTCTTCGGATCCGGATCCTTTTTCATGATACCCTTCATCGGCGCACCATCTGCCCGCAAGAACGCCCTTCGGATCTGGCTGTCTGCTCCGTTCGCGAAACGCCTCTTCATCAAAGGACTGGTTCATGTATTCTGCCCGCCCCCTTGCCAATTCGACACTTCTCTCCTCATGCCCACCCGGACAGATAGCGTTGACATTGATGTTGTAACGCCCGACATCGGCAGCGAGTGTTCTCGTGAAACCGATTACTCCCATCTTCGAGGTGGCATACGGTGCTCTGTGGGAAAGCGGCTGTTTACCCGTGCCCGAACTAAAGTTTATGATCTTCCCATATCGCTTCCGTATCATTTCCGGCAGCACAGCCTTACAACAGAGGAAGTGCGAGTCGAGGTTGACTGCGAGCGTCTGTTTCCACTCCGCCAAAGTCATATCCCAAACATCTTTGGTGGGTCCGGCGATACCGACAACGTTGGCGAGGATATCGACTGTCCCCAAAATCTCAATAGTTTCCTTCGCCATCTTGTTCACCTGCTCCTCTTTTGAAACGTCGGTCTGAAAGCAGAGAACCTTTCCGCCAGCAGCGCTTATTTTCGAACCAACTTTCTCCTCCAACGCCGTCACCGGAATCACATCGCATAAGGAGACCGCAGCACCCTCTTCTGCGAATCGCAGGGCAATTGCCTCGGCGTGGCCTCTGGCAGCACCCGTAATCATTGCAACTTTGCCATCCAACTTTCCCATGAAAACTTCCCCTCCTCTCGAAATCCTTCCTTAATCATTCCGGCTGGAGACAAACCTTGCCAAAATTTTCCCGCGCTTCTATGATTCTATGTGCCTCCGCTGCTGCATGTAGCGGCAACACTTGAGCGATAATCGGCGTCAACTTTCCCTGCCCGGCAAGGCGAATAATGGTCTGAAGTTCAGATGTCGTCCCCAGTGCTGATCCCATTAGTGTCAACTGCTTCTGATACATTTTACGGATGTCAATCTCACCGATATTCCCCGTCGTAACACCACACGAAACGAGGCGTCCTTTTTTTGCGAGGCTTGCTATGCTTTGATCCCATGTCGCTGCCCCAACATGCTCAAATACAATGTCAACCCCTCGTCCGTCCGTTGCATCATGAATAGCTTCGCTGAAATCGGTTTGCGTGTAGTTGATTGTGAAATCAGCTCCCATCTGGCGGGCTGTTTCAAGTTTCTCATCGGTGCTCGCCGTCGCAAAAACGCGTGCGCCGCACAGTTTGGCAATTTGCAAGCCTGCACTCCCGACACCGCTACCAGCGGATAGGATCAACACATCATCGCCGGGCTGAACTTGTGCCCGCTCTACGAGCATGTGCCACGCCGTGAGATAGGCAATTGGGATGGCAGAAGCATTGACGTATGAGAGATCGGAAGAAATCTGAATGGCGTTTTTGGCAGGTGCTTTGATGTATTCCGCGTAACCGCCGTTGGTCTGAAAGCCCAAAAGCTCCTGAAAGTCACACATATTTTCGTCCCCGTTGAGGCAATCCGAGCACTGTTCACACGGGAGGCAGGGCGCGAGCACCACTCGATCGCCCACAGTGACGTTGTGGGCTTCCGTTCCAACCTCGACCACATCCCCGGAGATGTCAGATCCGAGGATGTGCGGAAATGGCTGAACCTCTGGGCGATCCCGTCGAGCGCGAGTATCGAGGTGGTTCACAGCGCACGCCTTGACTTGGACCAACACTTCTGAAGGTGTGATGACCGGGACGGGGACTTCTTCGTAGCGGAGTTTATCAATTCCGCCCTGTTCGTGGAAAACGATCGCTTTCATGGAGTTCCTTTGCTCGGTTTGGGGTCAGATGTGCTGCATTTTCTTATTACCATTAACCGTACGCCCCATGCTCAAGGAATCCCAGCAATCGCCGTAACCTCGGATTGGCGTCCTTGTAGGCGTGTTCTGGCATGTTGTAATTCATGAACGGATAATATTTGTGTCCAATCATGCGTCGGGCATAGGTAATCTGCGTAATATAGCGCGTCCGGTTGCTGCGATTAAGCCCTCCATGATGCCACACCTGATTGTTGAACATGACAACACTTCCAGCTTTCCCCAAATTGTAGCGAATCTTGCTCTCCCACTCCGTTCCTTCGATTTCACGAGGGGGACCCGTACCGAACAGATGGGAGCCGGGAATCACCTCTGTACCGCCATACTCGATCTCAGTCACATCCGTCAGATAGTAGTTTGCGGTGAAAAACATAACTGACAAACGGATATTCTTCGGTGGTTCGCCATCTGTAACAGTGAAATGGGGGGCATCATCCTGATGCCATCCCGTTATACCTCCACCCGGAAAACTCTGGAATGAGTTGTTGTGGATGACATGGCAATTCGGGGCGATAAGGGCTTCGGCAAAGCTAACGATGGGTTCCAAATCGAATAGTTTGAGGTTGGTTTTGCTGGTTTCAAACAGCCGGTGGGCGAGTGCGGTGCGTTCATTTACACCATTGAAACCGTTAGGATTTTCTTTTAATGCCCAATCCAGGTCCTCACGCATCTGAGCACACCAATCGGGTGGTAAGACATCTTGCAAAAACAGAAAGCCGTCCCGGTGGAATTGATCCACCCATTCCTGAAGCTGTGCTTCACTCACGATTTGATTGGCTAAATAGTTTCCATTTCCTGAAGTTTGACTCATAGCGATCTCCTTGTCAAATACGGAATATAGCATGTGAGCGGCTATAGTATACCGACGCTAAGGGTTTGTCAATATCAAATTCCGTCGATGGAGATACCTCTAGTATCGATCTGCATGGGCTCAGACGGGTAATTGAACTACAGCTGAACCGAAATAATCTCGCTATTCCGCAACGGGTCCGGGAGATCGCTAGGAAAACTCCGAATCTCCCGAAAATCTGGTACAGGCAAGGGAATACCACCCTGATTAATCGACGCCTCCGAAACCAATCCTGGCACCGTCATGTCGAGGGTTTCATAAACATCAATTGGAGGCTTCGTATCATTGATAATCGAATCGACAAACTCCCGGACCTCAAAGTAGTCCCCGCCACCGTGCCCGGCGCGTAGAGCTTCCTCCGGCGGATTGCGCCACATCTCTGGCATAAACTCCTCCTCGAAATCCCATAACGAACGCCACTCCATCTTCTCCGCATAGTCCGCCAACCAGATTTTGGGGGCATCGCCAAAGCCGCGTGGAGCCTCGTAGCAGCCCTGCGTCCCTTGCAAGCTATAATAGGTGAGATTGTGAGGACGGTTGGATAACATATCAACCCGGATTTCGATCAGTCCGCCGCTTGTCGTCTTGCACATCATCGTCGTGCTATCCTCGTTCTCGTAATGTGCACCGCGCGGATCACGATAATGGTGTCCTGTCCCGAAACAGGAGACAATGCAGACACGCTCGTCGAACCATTGCAACACAGGACCGAGGCTATGCGTCGAATACGTTGATCCGTTGCGTCCGGTCTGCCATTTGCGTCGCCACTTTGTTCTTTCGTTGCCCGCCTTCAGTTCGTGGATATAAGCGCCTTCACCGAAGTAGATTTCGCCAAACAACCCACGCCGAGCGAGTTCCCGCACCAACACATTCGGCTTCATATAGGTATAATTCTCTGCCATCATATACTTCTTCCCGCTCTGTTTAACGGCATTAACGAGATGCCAACACTGTTCAAGATCCGTTGCGGCAGGAACTTCGGAAAGGACGTGCTTCCCCTCCGAAAGCGCGATGACAGCCTGCGGCACATGCAAGGGCATCGGTGTAGAGACAAGAATCACATCGAGGTCAGATTTTGCCATCTTCTCAAAGTCCGTGTACCGTTCCTTAACCCCATGCTGATCGCCTACCTGATTTAGGACCTCGGTATTGATATCACAAATGGCGACAAGTGCGGTTTCGTTCACTGTTTGGAATGCCCGGATAAACCCTGAGCCGCGTGGGACTCCTACCAAGCCGACTTTCAGTTCGCTTGTCATAAATCTACCTTTCTAGTTGGTTGACCGATACCCCTTGGCGCTTATGCCCTTCTTTTTACTCCTCTGATTCGCGCTTTTCCTCTTCATATACCAATGGTTTTCCAACGGTTTGTGCTAATTCGCTGCCCTGCATTTCGAGTTGATTTGGTAGATATGAGCGGGTGATGGAGAGTTGTGAACCATCAACCAGAAAAAAATAAAGATGCCAGATTTTGAGGAATTTACCACGAATCCGTATTCTCACAGAACGAATTCCAGAAAATGGCACTAGTCGTTCGTCGGGAAAAAGAAATAGGATACGTCGTTGCCACAGAATATCGCGTTGCGGCAGCCGGATATTAATCCGCAAGGTATAAGTTAAGAAGTGCAGCCCAATGAACAAACAAGGCACAGCAAACCATATCCGGTCGTCCGCCTTGAACGTGAACATGAGAAATCCAGCCGCCGCAAACCAAATCAGACCAGAGAGTCGAGAGGTAAGGCTGCGTTTGAAAATAATTGTGTCTGGATTGGGTTGCTTGAAAATAAGAGCCATGGGTAAAACTTACGCTAAATAGCCTACTATTACATCCGCTAGTACACACCAATGGAGGTTGTTCCACTCAAATGACTAATATACAGCTATGGCCCCTAGGAGTGCCCTCATTTGTCAGGTAACATTGCTATAGATCTACCAGTTGCTACACTTCAACCTTGTAATTTAATTCGATTTCGTCGCCCGGCATACCACGAAACCCCCAATTGTGCTTGGGCGTCTCAGTAATTGTGATCTCAAGGTCTTGTGGGAGAATATTCAGCTGCTGATGAACCCTTTCAAAAAGCAGACGAATCAGGTGTTTCTTCGCTTCTATAGATCGGCCTTCAAACATGCTAATCTCAATAATCGTATACTTTGTCGTGCGTCCGCCGGGATAGTAGAAATCGGACGGATATAGCGGAAAGAAACGATGGAATCTTTTATCCTTCGGAAAATCCAAAGCATCAACTACACACGAATGAACCACGTCGGAGAGTTCCGCTTTGATAGGGTCAAGATTCTCTTTTAATCCGTAGATTTTAATCTGTGACATTATATTCTCTTAGGCTGTCAAAATCTCGAAACCGGTCGCCGTTACACGCACGGTATGTTCCCATTGCGCCGACAACGAACCATCAACAGTAACAACTGTCCAGCCATCCGACAGCGTCGTGCATTCGTATCGCCCGGCATTAATCATCGGCTCAATTGTAAACACCATGTTCGGTACCATCTGGGGACCAGCATTTCTCTTTCCGTAGTGCGGAACCTGCGGAGCTTCCCAGAATTCCAAGCCGGTGCCGTGACCGCACAACTCACGCACGACAGAATACCCGAGGCTTTCGGCATATTGCTGGATTGCGTAGCCGATGTCCCCAATTGTGTTGCCGGCCTTCACTTCATCAATACCAAGGTACATGCACGCCTTCGTCTCCTCGATCAATTTCAGGGCTTCCTCTGACGCTTCACCAATTACGAACATGCGGCTTGTATCGCCAAAATATCCATCCAGAATTGGCGTAACATCCACGTTGATGATATCCCCGTCCTTCAAGACCGTATCATCGGGAATCCCGTGGCAAATGACATTGTTAATCGAAGTACAGCAACTTTTGTTAAATCCCTTCACATCAAGGGTTGCAGGATGGCCTCCATGGTCACAGGTATATTCGTAGACCCATCGATCAATATCATTGGTTGTGACCCCAGCTCCAATTCGCTCTTCCAGCATGTCCAAAGTTTTCCGTGCCAATTGACCGCTTCTACGAATGCCTTCAATCTGTTCCTCAGTTTTGATAATAATTCCTGAAGCCATTCGTGGTTGAGGCGTTCCTGATTCCTTGTCCTGCTTGAGATGACAGTTTTTATATCTTTTTCCACTCCCACACCAGCAGGGATCGTTTCGTGATAGTTTGCTCATTATTTTGCGACTTTGCTAAGACCCTGTTTTGAAAAGAACGGTTAATCTTGTAAGCGGATCATCTATCTACCACGCCTCAAAATCCTTGAGGCAGGCTACGACCTCACCGGTGATGGCGGTCAGCAAGGATGCCCCCTTTTCCGGCGTGGCGTGTTGAGGTTTCCCCATTGCCCCGGTCGGTGCTCGCGTGACTAGTCGTTTGCCAACATTGATGCGTCCGCCATGCTCGCTGTGGTAAAACGGTGAATCTACCATCGGCGGACTCGACGTCACCCGGTCCATCCGCATAATCTCGCCGTGCAGGAACAGCATCATCGAGGTTTCGTACTCGCAGGCATGCGTCAGATACGGCGTCTCCATCCCGTGATGTTCTGGCGCCATCGCTGGTTCAGCCACCGTCCAATAAGTCCCCAATGCAATCCACATCTTGTCGTAAATGTCCGATTCGTTCGACAGCTCCGTGATTGCTTGTGTGCCAGGGATGACATTTCCCCCGTGGCCGTTGAGCAAAAACACACGCTGGAATCCTGCCTTAGCAATAGACCTGACAACGTTCTTGATCATCAATGTGTAAATGTCATTGGGAACGCTTACAGTGCCAGGGCGATCTAGATGATGGTCTGACGCACCAAGCCACAACGTCGGCAGCAGATAGATCTGCTCACTGAGCTGTTGTTCGACCCGTTGTGCCACTGCGGTCACAAGATAGGTATCCGTCAGCAATGGCGAGTGATGTCCATGCTGCTCCAGCGAACCGAGCGGAAGAACGACAACCTTATTTTTATCTGCTTCCGGAATATCAACCCAGCAGTTATTCCCATATTGCATATGAATTTATCCTCCTGAATGTAGTCCCTGCTCTATGATGATGTTTCATGACGAGACTGCATGCCGATTAAGAAGTTCGTAGTATACCCCTATTAAACACACAACCGATCTAGAGCCTCCGCCAACCGCTGTATCCCGACGTTGATTGTTTCGAGACTAACCGCATAAGCAAACCGCAGATGCCCGGGACGTTGAAACTTGCTCCCCGGCACTGTTACGACATTCGCGCTTTCAATTAAGTAAAGTGCTAACGCTTCGTCTGTGTCGAGAAGTTGTCCGTCCGGTGTCCGGCGACCACAGTAACGGCGTATGTCGGGAAAAAAATAGAAAGCACCCGATGGACACTCCCAAACTGCGTCCTTCACTAATTCGCTAAAGCATCTTATCAATGCATCTCGCCGCACACAGAGTGCATCCCGAATCTCGTATCGCAGGCGCAAATCTGCATCCTTCCGTAAAAAGTGTGCGTACCCCTTCTGCGTGGGTAGGCTGACGCATGAGGAGGTACTTCCCTCAACATTTGCTACTGTCCCTATCACCCCTTCCGGTCCCGCAACAAATCCCAAGCGAAGTCCTGTACCTGAAACCTCTTTGGACATACCCCCAATAAGCAAGGTCTGGTTGGGAAGGTACGATGCAATACTCACATGTTCAACACCATCATAGACGACGGTGCGATAAACCTCGTCAGACAAAACGCAGATCTGTTCGTGCTTTCCAATGATCTCGGCAAGTTCTTGTAATAATGAAGGTGGGTAGACTGTCCCTGTTGGATTATTTGGCGAATTTAGCACAATTAGCGCGATCGAATCATCTTGGTTCAGGAGGTCTGCCAATTGATTTAGATCCGGCAGGAAATGTGCATCGGTCTGCAAGACAATGGGTGGTTTACCCGTCAACAGGATAGGGAGGTCCTCGTAAGATTCGTAGGTTGGGGCAAACGCGACCAATCGATTCCGGCGAGAAGTCGGATTCAGCATCGTCACACAGGCTTTGAAGATCGCATCTTTGGGTCCAGGGCAAACGACAAGCTCCGATGGGGAATAGCTTAACCCGAACAGACGAAGATCTACATGAATAGCATCGAGAAGTTCTGGATCGCCTGCCGCTGGAGAATAATGCGTCGCATTATCCATTACGGCCTGCGAAATCGCGGTTTTTAGGAGGTGTGGCACCGGAAGCTCTGGGTTCATTTCACCAATTCCGAAATCGTAAATCTGTTTCCCGTCCAGTCTCAATCTATCCGCTATCGACTTGATTTCCAGCGTTGGCGATGGTTGTACCCGTTGCGCCCAAGCTGATGGCATTAGCCCCATAGAAAAATTCCCTCGTAATGCGTGAGATGGTATGTTGAGGACTTCACAGCGTCCGAAGCCAATCGAAATAATAGCATGAATCGTACAAGGACGTCAATCTCAAACTGGCACTGAGTTAAGGCAATCGCATGTGAATATTACGCTTGACAAAAATCAGCAAAGTCGGGAGTTGCCAACAAGCAGTTGAAAGCTCATGGAACACCGATTACTTGACCCCTGATCAAAAAAACATTGACAGTCAAAAAACGAAAGATTATACTGATAGCGAGGTTAATCTCACGACTCAACCGTTCTTGAATCAAAATCTACAAAAGGAGGCAGATCATGTATAAAATCGGCATATTCGGCGACACCGGCATGGTGGGCCAAGAGATTGAAAAAGTCTTAGAACATCACGATCAGGTTGAAATCTGCTTCAGAAAAAATTCAAGAAGAGAAGAAGGAGCGTTGGACTCCTGCGATCTCGTCTTTCTTGCGACGAAAGATCCGGAATCAATGGCGTTCGCACCACCAATTTTTGAGATTGGAAAAAAAGTGATTGATATGAGCGGTGCATTCAGATTTCCTCAAGAAGAATTTGAAGGGGAGTACGCGCCGCGTATTGACCTGAACCCCCATGACGCAGCGGATTACGTTCCGGAATTGTTAACGGAAGCCGTTTATGGAATGCCAGCACTGCTACAAGATCAGATCTCTCAAGCGAGGTTAGTGGGCAATCCAGGCTGTTACCCAACAAGTGTTGTTCTAGCTTTAAGACCACTTAAAGGGCTTGTCCAAGGAGAGGCCACGATTGTAGCTACCTCGGGAATTTCCGGCGCACGTAAAGAAATTGAAGAGGTACCTAATGAGATCACGTACGCTTACGGCAGAACGCACAAGCACATCCCGGAGATGGAGCTATATTCTGGATTTCGCGTGAATTTTACCCCCATTGTTCTCCAGTCTGTTTTCAGGGGAATTAACACAAACATCAGAGTTGAATTGACGGAACCCCTGAAAAATCTCCCTGAGGAAGCAGCCGTTGAACAGTTGAGTCAGACCATCCGAAACGCCTACCAACCGGAGGATCTGGTATTTATCGTGGAAGATACCCCTGATAAACAGTGGGGCACACGCGATATTGCTGACACGCATAAACTCCTCGTCAAAGTCAGAGTTGATGAAGGATTTGCCTATATCTGTTCACTTGAGGACAACCTCGGCAAAGGTGCCGCCAGCCAAGCAGTTGAAAACATGAATATTATGCTCGGACTGCCCCGGCTATACGGTATCGATCCAGCCTATAGTACGAGTTGAATTGAGTATAGGCATAGACCTCCACAAATATAGAAATGGGCAGATACGCGTAAGAATAGTCCTGCGATTTCCAACATTGCAAATCAGTGTACCTACTACCGATTGGTAGCACAGTTCCTCGGCTGCCAATCCCACCGGGGAACTGTGCTTCCAAACCCGGAGATCACTTCAATGACCACCCCCGTCGAACAGATCCCGCCACCCCGGCAGCAAATGGCTTCCGACCCGTATCGCCCGTTATTCCACTTTTCGCCACCGGCAAATTATCTGGGCGATCCGAATGGAACAATCTTCTGGAAGGGCAAGTATCACCTCTTTTACCAATACAATCCCGACGGTGCTTTCGACGATTCCAAGCGGATGCACTGGGGCCACGCTATCAGCGAAGACTTGGTGCACTGGAATGACCTCCCCATCGCACTGACACCGACGCCGGGCGGCCCCGACCGGAGCGGTTGCTGGAGTGGCGGTGCGGTGAACAACAACGGTGTACCAACGCTCATTTACTATGGTCACCCCGAAGGAAACTGCATTGCAGTGAGCGATGACGCGCTCACTACTTGGGAAAAGCACCCCGCAAACCCAGTGATTCCCTACCCGCCGGAGGGAGATGGTTGGCGACCCTTTGACCCATGTGCATGGCAGGAAGGCGATACCTGGTATTCGCTTTCAGGCGGAAAATTGGAAGGCATTGGAGACACGGCGTTCTTATGCCAATCGAAAGATCTTCTCAGCTGGGAATACATGCATCCATTTTACGTGAGTGAATTGGACAAAGCACCCGAATCCGATTGTGCGGTTCCGGACTTTTTTCCACTTGGCGATAGACACATACTGCTTTTCGCTAGTCACGAGCACGGCGTTCAATACTATATCGGTGCCTACGCGAATCGTAGGTTCTATCCAGAGCAGCATGGACGAATGAATTTCGGTGGATTTGGGGTTGAGAGCGGTCATCTCTGCGCAGGCTTCACTCTGTTGGATGGATTGAATCGGCGAATCTTCTTTGGCTGGATTCCAGAAGGACGCCGCGAAGCGACTCAGCGGGCAGCCGGTTGGGCAGGTGTGATGTCATTGCCGCGCGTCCTCTCCCTTTCTGATAACGGTACATTGAAGATTGAGCCTGTGCCGGAACTAGAAATCCTACGTCGCAATCATCGCCGACTCACGAATTTCCCAATCCGTCCCGATACCGCCATCCCGCTTGAGGGGGTTGAGGGAGATTGTCTCGAAATCTTGGCAACTTTTGAGCCGGGCGATGCCGAAGCGTTGGGGGTTAAGGTGCGTTGCTCGCCAGACGACAATGAGCAGACCCTTATCTTTTACAGTCTGGGAGATAAATCCCTTGCCTTGGATGCCGAACAATCGAGCCTAAACCCCGATGTTGTGAGTTACGGCGTGCAACGGGGACCTCTCGAACTGGCTGCGGACGAGCCGCTGAAGCTGCGTATTTTCCTAGACCGCTCGGTCGTCGAGGTCTTCGCCAACAACCGACAATGCCTCACCAAACGGATCTACCCCGCCAGAAAGGATAGCCGAGGCGTACAGCTCTTCGCTCGTGGTGGGAGTGCAAAACTGAGGTCAATAGATGTGTGGCAGATGGCAGCGATTTGGCAGGCATAGACTTGAGGTAAAAAGAACCCATTTATGGTGAATTAGAGAAATAAGTAGACATCTACAATAGCTCCGACCTTCACGAAGTTTCAAAAGTCCCCCTGAACCCCTCTGATAAGAGGGGAAAGACAAGGGAGAAGATCCCCTCTTATCTTCTCCCCTTGTCAGGGGAGTTGGGGGATTTAGGGGGTTGGCTGTGCATTGGGAGTGTCTAAGTAATTCTAAAATCTATCATAGATAGAATAATTCCTATAGACTTCCTGACAAAATATAAGGAGAATTTAATGACCTCAAATAGTTATCGTGGCATATTCACCATTCCATCTACACCCTTCCGAGAGAATGGAGAGGTTGATGTCCCCAGTTTCCGACGCATGATCGATTTTTGCATTGAGTGCGGATCACACGGCTTGGTTTATCCTGTGAACGCCAGTGAGTTTACCGCCCTCAGCGATGCAGAGCGGTTTCAGTTGTCGGAGGTGCTCGTTAAGCAGAACGCCGGCCGCTTGCCAGCCATTATCGGTGTTGCGGGAGTAGCACAGGAGGTCGCGGAGGGGTTCGCCAAACACGCCCGCAATATCGGTGCAGATGGTGTCATCGCTATGCCGCCCTACATCCATCATATCTCTGAGAACCTTGTTTTTGAATATTACCAAGCAATCTCAGATGCAGCGCAAATGCCGGTTTTCATCCAAAACAATATGCCGCCTGTTGGTTCAAATCTATCAGCAGAATGTATGCTTAAACTCTGTCGGGAAATTGAGCACGTCGAGTATATCAAGGAGGAGACGCTGCCCAGCACAACAAAACTGACCGCTGTGATAGAGGGAGATAACGGTTCGTGCAAAGGCGTATTTGGTGGGGCGGGTGGACGCTATCTGATTGAGGAATACATGCGCGGGAGTGCGGGGCAGATGCCCGCCAGCCATGTCACTGATGTTGTGGTCGGCTTATGGGATGCCTTAGAGGGAGGCGATGAAGAGCAGTCAACCTACATTTACAAAGAGATGGCACCGCTCTTCCTCTTTGAACATCAACTTCCGGGTTGTTACAAGGAGGTCCTATATCGTCGCGGGATTATCGATTGTCCATTCAAGCGGAATGGGAAGATGCCGTTAGACGAGATCGCCTCGAAATACTTGGATGAAATCCTCGCCAGACTTGAACCGTTGATGACTTGGAAAAAGTAGCCCCAGCGTACGATACGGCAGGGTGGGCAGTTGTAGGGAACAACTCTCGGACTCTCGGTCATAAACCGGAGGATCGTTGTTCCCTACTATAGTGAATTAGAGAGATAAGTAGACATTTACCAATAATTCCGACCCTAGCGAAGTTTCAAAAATCCCCCTGAACCCCTCTGATAAGAGGGGAAAGACAAGGGAGAAGATCCTCTCTTATCTTCTCCCCTTGTCAGGGGAGTTGGGGGATTTAGGGGGTTAATTATCAAGTCCCCCTGATAAGGGGGATTTAGGGGGTTGGCTGTGCATTGGGAATGTCTAAGTAATTCTAAAATCTACCATAAAGGCGCAAACTGGGCTAAGGTATAACCGCATCCTCTCCGAGATGCTCCTCGATCCAGTCTCGGAGGGGCACATCCTCATCTTTTGGAGAGGTATATCCCAATCCCCCAGTGCTAGCACCCAGCAACTGTCGCCGAATCAGGTCGCTACGTTCCATATAGTGGTCAACGGTCATATTATCCCTCGGTCGCAGCCACCGATAGCTATAACCGTAGAACAGCACCTTTCGCGTGATATTTGAATGATTGGGACTTGCAGAATGCCAAATCCGTCGATCGAAAAATACTGCCGTACCGGCCGGCACCTTGACTGCTGTGGTCCCTTCAGGGTTTGAGACCCCGTCTTCAGGCAACTCTAACTTGTTCTGCAAGTGGCTGCCGGGCAGGACATAGAAATTCCCACTCCCCTCTACCGTTGTGTCGGTTAGAAAGTAACCGATTTTGAGAGAGATTCGCGGACGGGGGTTGCTTTCCAAATCGCTGTTCAAACGTCCACTGTCCTGGTGCCATCCCAAACGCTTCTCCTCTGATCTTTCCTCGGGTGCTACTGGTGGCGTGATTCCCAAGTGCGAGTGGTAAAGCTGGATGTGCCAGCCCAAAATACCCCACACCTTTGGAAATGTCTTGTGCCAATCAAGTAACTCTAGGAAGAGATCATCCTTCCCAATGAAGTCAAAGATATTCAAGCGTTCATGGGGAGACAAGTCTTGCTCGGGCCGATATTTCGCCTCAAGCCGGTCTAGCGCGGCGTTGAGGTCATCGACTAGTTTCGGTGGTAATGCGTCTTCAACCACGAAGAAACCGTTCTTGTCAAATAGGAGCCGTTCCTCATGCGTTAGGCAATAATCCAAACATGCAGTATCCATATATACCTCCTCTACTACACACAATGATTAAAACGATTTTGACCTGCTTTTATTATAACAGTCCCAACGACTGTATGCAATAGCAAGTTCAATACGTTTTTTCGATTTTCGCTCATGTTAAGGAATAGTACAAATAAACCGAGTTTTTCCGAAAAACTCGGTTTCTCTGAGCTAGCCCCCGTTTCCTACTTCAAAATAACCATCTTACGTATTGCAGAAAAATCGCCCACTGACAGTTGATAAAAATAGACTCCACTTCCAACCGGCTCGCCTAAGTTGTTGCGTCCATCCCAATACGCTGTCTTTGTCCGATCCGTGTAATACCCCGCAGGCTGATGCCCCAAATCCAACCGACGTACTGTCACGCCTTTTGTGTCATAAATCGCGAGCGTTACATCGGCGGCATGGGCAAGGTGATAGGGAATCCATGTCTCTGGATTGAATGGGTTGGGGTAGTTTGCGAGTAGGGCGGTTTTATTCGGGGTCAACGCTAAAACAAGTTGCTCCAGAAAGATAACTCCCTTTTGCAATGTTGCGTCGGTGAGGTCTAGCCCTTGTGCTTGAGCGAGCCAACCGTGGAAATCGGTGGTGGTGAGCACAGTAAGTATTTCTGGATGAGCACTAGGTGCTGCCCCCGTGTTGTTGAACGCGCCAGCAACCTTTACTTACATAGGAGAAACCTAACTCACATCGTTTTCTGATTCGGGCATCATTCCAAGTAATTGATTGATAGATACAAGCGACTCAAATTTTTTTTCATAACCTCCAGAAGCAGCGTAGGCGGATTCTCGCAGTCCCCGCAAGCTAGCGAAACCTCTAATTGTGCCCTGTGTTTCATCTCTTGAAATTTGGACACCAACGTAGTAATGACTGTAGTAATCTTCTGCCCTATCACCCGGAACCAACATTAAACTCCTCTTAGAGGTCTTAACATCAACGGTTTTACCATCGGAGGTTTGAAGATTCAACCTGCCCCTCATATAAACGTCATCCATTGTTAGATATTTATTGTCAATAGTCCAGAGCACCTTACCATGCTCCAATAGAAATTTAGCAAGCGCAATCTCGCCGAGTTTTCCCATGCGAATATTGCTTGGCGTACCGGGGAATCTTGATCCCTCACCACGTATTACAAACTCTCTAGTCTTCGCTAAATCAGTCTCGGTAAAACGAATTAATCTGCTCATAAGGAATATCCTTTCTGAAGTTATGCCTCCTACTTCAGTATCACCATCTTTCGCATTGCAGAAAAATCATCCGCCAATAGTTGATAAAAATAGACACCGCTTCCGACTAGTTCGCCTAAGCTGTTGCGTCCATCCCAATGCGCCGCCTTTATCCTAGCGGTGTAATACCCCGCAGGCTGATGTCCCAGATCCAACCGACGCACCGTCGCGCCTTTTGTATCATAAATCGTAAGCCTCACGTCCGCATCGTGAGCGAGATGATACGGAATCCATGTTTCTGGGTTGAATGGGTTCGGGTAGTTGGACAACAACCCTGTTTCTTTCGGAGTCAACGCTGCGAGGAGTTGTTCAAGGAATATAATTCCTCTTTGGAATGTGCCATCCGTGAGGCCTAAACCTTGTGCTTGGCCAAGCCAACCTTGGACATCCGCGGTAGTCAGCACTGAGAGTGTTTGGGACTGTGCCGCAGGTGCTGCCCCCGCATTGCCTAGCGCCCCGGCAACCTTGACAAGGTCAACGATGTCCACAACACCATCCCCGTTGACATCAGCATCGTTCTGTCCGGTTTTACCAAAGTTTGAGCTAACATGAATCAAATCCAAGATGTTCACCACGCCATCGCGATTGACATCACCAAATATTTGTTCGATTTGTGGAGGCTCAATCACCTGTCCATTTTCAACTTGAGGAAATGAACGTTTCCCTTCCGGATCTGTGAGGTTTACTTGGAATAAAGTTAGGTCAGATGCCTTGACGACAATAATTTTAAATGTGATGGTGGCAAGGGTGCCGTCACCGTTACTAACCCCATCGAGTGCAGTCGCCGCGAGCGTTACACGATTTCCCTTCACAACCGGTGGAACGAAAAACGCGCCTGCTGGTAAGTAGTCGCCATTGGTGCTTTTAACATAGCGAAGAGCAGTAGAATCAAATTGGATGGTTGCCTGATACGCCGCCACATTTTCTCCAGCTGCTATGTTGAGGGAAAGCGTCAGTTGCTTTCCAGCTGCAGGCGAGGATACCGGGGAGGGAACAATACTTACAGTGGTTTTCATGACGGTGGAGGGAGTGAGTTCCCACAGGAGTACTGTCCCGTCTCTACTCCCACTAGCAAGCATCTTGCCATCTGAACTGAACACTATACTAGTGACCGAATCCGTATGCCCGGTTAGCATCCGTTCTTCCTCACCTGTCGCAGTATCCCACAAACGTAACGTCCTATCACGGCCTCCAGTCGCAAGGGTGTTACTATCTAGATTGAATACTACGCTATTGACTGAACTCTTATGCCCGGTTAATGTCTGCAAATGTTCCCCCGTGGCAGCATACCAAAGTTGCACCGTGCCGTCGTCACTCGCACTGGCAAGCGTGTTTCCATCCGGACTGAACGCTACGCTATTGACGGAATCTTTGTGCCTAAGCGTTTGCTTATGTGCACCTGTTTTGACAGCCCACAACCAGACCTCACGCGAATATGTAGTAGCAAGTGTGTTTCCATCCGGACTGAACGCCACGCTAGTGACGTTCGCCAAACGCCTAGTGAGCATTCGCTTAGGATTACCTGTGGTGGCATCCCATAATCGCACCGTTGCCTCGCTCTGTCCTCTCCCGTAACCACCCACGCTAGCAAGTGTAGTGCCATCTGGACTAAACGTAACGCTATTGACCCACTCCTCGTGCCCGGTTAGCCTCGCCGCACTTCCCCTCGTGACGACATTCCGCAGGAACACACTCCCATCACTACTTCCACTGGCAAGAGTTGTACCATCTGGATTGAACGCTACACTATTGACCGAACCCTCATGCCCAAACGTCCACAGATGTTCCCTTGTAGCAACATACCACAGTCGCACCATTTTGTCCTTACTTCCAGTGGCGAGTATGTTTCCATCCGAGCTAATCGCAACGCTAGTGATCAAACCTCCATGACTGAGCGTCCACTTGCTTTCCTCTGTGATAGGTTTTCGTCGCACCGTCTTATCCAAATCCCACAGTTGCACTGTCTTATCTAAACTCGCAGTGGCAAGTGTGTTTCCATTTGGGTTGAACGCAACGCTAGTGATCCAACTTGTATGCCCGGTGAACGTCCGTTTGCGTCCCCCCGTGACAACATCCCATAGACCAGTCGTTCCATCCCCACTACCAGTGGCAAGGAGGTTGCCATCTGGACTGAATGCGACGCTAGTGACCGAACCCTCATGCCTGAGAATCGTTTTATGTTCTCCTGTTTTGGCATCCCAAAGTCGCACCAGACCATTGCTCCATCTCAATGTTTTGTCATAACCTCCGCTGGCAAGTATAGTGCCATCTGGACTAAACGTTACACTACTGACCTCCCCTGTATGCTCGGTAAGCGTCTGCTTGTTTGTACCCGTTTTGGAATCCCACAGACCGATCGTTCCGTCCTTACTACCAGTGGCAAGAGTTGTGCCATCTGGGCTGAACGCTACGCTATTGGACCTAATAGTGTATAGGCGTGTACCGGTTTTGGTATCCCATAGCTGCACCACACCGCGTCTACTCGCACTGGCAAGAGTTGTGCCATCTGGGCTAAATGCAATGCCATTGACCGAATTACTATATCCGGTGAGCGTTCCCTCATGCTCCCCCGTAGCGGCATTCCACAGAAGAATCATCCCGTCGCTACTTCCGCTGGCAAGCGTGTTTCCATCTGGACTGAACGCCATGCTTAAGCTATCGTGTCTATGTGTAGTCAGCAGGGCAACTTCTCTATGGGTTGATGTATCATAGAGCCAAACACCAATGGAACTGGCAACTGCGAGACGAGTGCCATCCGGTGAATACTGTGCTTTATTTATCGTGCCTTTACCAAGACGCGCTTTTGCACCTTCGGGCAACCCCCATTGTGAGTAGTCTTGGATGAGGGTGCTTGGTAAAGACAATAGTGATTCTGTTATGGAGGGAGGCGTCCACAGAATCACTGTGCCGTTCCCATTTGCAGTTGCAAGTGTGTTTCCATCCGGACTGAACGCGACGCTATTGATCCCACCCGTATGTCCAGTGAGTGTTCCCAGATGAACCCCTGTGACAATATACCACAAAGCCCCACCAGAGATAGCAATTGTAGTACTATCTGGACTGAATACGATGCTATTAATCGGAGAACCTTTATGCCCAGCGGTGAGTGTACCCTTATGTCTGCCTGTTTTGGCATCCCACAGCCGTACTGTATTGTCCTCGAAATCTCCACTTCCACTAGCGAGTGTCTGCCCATCTGAACTGAACGCAACGCTATTGACCGAACCCGTATGCCCGGTGAGCGTCCGACTGATCTTCCCCATTTTGGCATTCCACAGTCGCACCGTACCATCATCGTCCCCAGTAGCAAAGGTGTTTCCATCTACACTAAATGCAACACTCGTGGCTCTGCTCCCCACAGTGAGTGTCCTCTGATTCTTCCCCGTAATGGCATCCCACAGTTGCACCTTATTTGTAATTCCAGTGCTGGCAACAGTATTGCTGTCCGGGCTAAACGCGATGCTACTAACCGCAGCATGCCCGGTAAGTGTGTGCAGCTGTTCTCCCGTTTCGGTGTCCCACAGTTGCACTAGTCCATCCCCACCCCCAGTTGCCAGGGTGGTGCCATTTGGACTAAATGCCACGCTAGTGACCCAATCCCTATGTCCATTGAGCGTCCGCTTGGATTCGCCCGTTTTGGCATTCCACAGTCGGACGGTTCTATCGTTACTTCCACTGGCAATTGTGGTGCCGTCTGGACTGAACGCAACGCTATTGACCGAATCTGTATGCCCAGTGAGAGTCTGCTTGGGGGCGACCGTGTATTCTTCGGCGGTGATTTGGGTTGCCAAAAAAAACAGAAATAAACAGGTCAATATCAATATGAGTTGTAAGTGTTTCAATCTATATTCCTTTCATCATACATTTTCGAGTGTTTCTGCTTGGTTTTTCTCTTTGCATGTCTGGCAACAAAAGCCACAATCTGGCTCTGGGCAGATCAATTTGCCGTATTCACATTGCTCTGACTCACCTAAAATTAACGGATTCTTACCGCAGGATGATCTATCTTCTAACCTCCCGCCACAATAGGCGATAAGTGTTGTCCATAAGTCCTCATTTGAGTTGCGTTTAGCCTGTAAGATGTTAAAACTCTTTAGTTTGAATTTACGGAATTGGCGAATCGATCCATTTTCATCAGTCCATAAAGTGTCCAACGCCTTGATAAGTGAATCTACAGTTTTTAGGGGATCGTAAATACCTAAGGGTTTATCAGATTCTTCATAAAAAAGAAATCTTCTATATTTACTTGGTTCAAAATTAGAAACTGTTTTGGAGGAAGTAGCCATACTGAGAAAATGCTCTAATATCGTAAGAAATAGAAAAGGCAGGGAGAGTCCATATTTTTCTATTCGATTGTGGAGTTGATTAAGAAAACTCCGTTCCCAGTCGTCTAAAACCTCGTTGCCTAAAATTTCTGTCAAGTCTATACCAGCTGCAATACCTACCGGACGCAGCTTGAACTTGAATATAGCTCCCTTTAGCGCATCAAGGTTGGTAAAGTTTTTTAGTTCCTTTAGTGCTTTATTTCTTTCTGTGTAAACATATTCGGGATATTCAAACACCCATGGAGGAAGAAAATATTCGCTCCCAGGATTCGGTTCTACAAAATCAACCAAGTCATTAAACTCATTTTTCAGTGTCTGTCGATTTTTTTTGGTCGTTTCGCCAAGAAATTGAGTTGTAGTATCTCCGTGATATTCTATAGGTTCCAGCAAAGTACATGGCCATAGGTAAGGAGAAAACACGCCGGAAATTATCACTTCTTGGTTTCTTTTATTGTGTTTGAATTTTTTTTGAATGTAGTATTCGGTATACCTGTCCGAACTGTTCTGAGATTGACGAGAATTTTTGACATCAATATGAAGTCCATCAACATCTATATCGTAATTTCTCCAATCATATTTGCTATTTTCATAGATCTGTGTAGTCGAAATATCTTTCACCTTTTTTTCGTAATGTCGATAAAAATCTATCGACACTTTTTCCGCAGACCTTGCAGAAAGCAAGCGACCTAATTCCCACTTCTCCTTGCTCCGAGCCTTTATTATTGATGTCCTATCAAGATTATTCCGCGGGGGTTGGCACCATTTTCCTATAAGTTGTATGTCATCCTCATCTAATTTGGGCAGTGGAAAACATGTTTTTACAATTGGATTCATAGCTTTTGCAGACAAATCAGCAAATCGCCTTCTGTCAATCAATTTTTGTTTGTCTATTTTTGGGATAGTCTGCTCTATAAGTTTTTGCTGTTGTCTTTGAACAGGGCGATTTCGTAATTCAGCCTCTTTTCTAGTTGGCCGAGGTTCAGCAATGGATACAGTGACGTTCTCCAGTGATAATGTCTCCTGACAAGTTCGACAATAGTGATCAATACGCTTCTCGGTAGGATATTGGATCCTCGTAATCTTAGTTGAACCACATTTCAAGCATTTCATCTCTGTTGTCCTAGCGAAAAAAGTTCAGCTACGGGGGAAATTTGTTGAAAATCATTCAACAAATCAAATTGGGAAATCTCCAGTTAAAAAATTTCCTAACCACTTACCGTATTGTATCAAATTTTCAGGGGCGTGTAAATAAGAATACTGGGCCAGAAAAACGTGCAGATGAGAAGCAACGCCTCCTTTCAAAATTCCCTTCAATCCATCAAAAACTTTTGCAGAAGAACACCTCACCGATCCCATCATTAATGCCAGCGATAAGCCCACACTCTTCAAACCCCACATGCCGATGCCACGCTTGCGGTTCGGGTTCATCCGCTTGCGATGAACTGTAGAGAGCGTCGTGACCTGCGTAGCGAAGAAACGTTTCGATGAACCGAAGCAAGGCTTTACCGACCCCTTGCCGACGATACTCGGGTAGCACTCGAATCAGGGAGATATACGGCACGATTGACCACAGATACTCAAGCCGTGCATACCCCACCCGTTTGCCGTTCCACTCAGCAATCACCACATCCTCAATACGATCCGGATTCAAAGCAACTTGTGCCTCAATTTTCGGTTTTAATACTTTAGCGGGAATGTATCCATCCTGATACGCGAAATCCAAGTCATCAAGCCGTGCAAAGCGTATCACTATCTCGTCAGACATCCGTAGCCCTCCTCTGCTTTGATACATTAAACTTCTAAATTAATGACCAGTACCCTTGCAATTTATACCACAGGCCAGGGCATGTCAATCCTATCCCTGTGAAAATGGGGATTCACGGAGGATAGGTCTATTTATGTCGGGATTCGGAGATCCCTCCTACAGAAAAACTAAATGACCTTCCCTCTGCGTCTTCGCGCCTTTGCGTCCTTGCGTTCAATTTTCCACCTGCTCCCTGACCCCAATCGTAGGGGCAAGGGGCTCGCCCGACGGGTTGGGAAACCCAACCCCTACGAATCAACCACGCGGTGGCTGCCTCGTCTTTTAATCTGTGCAATCTGCTCAATCCGTTTTAATCCGCGATTCAGACAATGCAGATACAATTCCCCTATATGGAAAAAGGAAATTCGACGAAGGAGAAACCGGATTGACCGCAGAAACGGTATCGTGCTACAATGCTGAAGCATTGATAACCGATAGAATCGAGGAAGACAACATGACAACAGAAACAGTACGATTAAGAACCGGCGAGCAACTCGTCATCAAAACTCTACTTCCACCGCTCCATGACTACGTCAGCAAAGTCGGTTGTTGGGGCGATATACGCAATGACCTGCTCAACGGAAAGTTGACAGAATGGCTCTTCACACCCTATTTTGTGGGCGAAATTGACGGCGAAGTTGTCGGCAGTATGAGCTATTATACGCCTACGGACACGCGCGATGTCGGCGTTGTGGAGTTTGTGCGAACAGAAGAAGAACACAGAAGTAAAGGCATCGCTTCAGCACTCATGGACTGCCTGATCCGGCGATTCCGCGACGATGACGGGGTAGCACTCTATCTCTGCACCACCAATCCCATCGCCGGCAGCCTGTACCAAAAACATGGCTTCTGGTATCACCTAGGGGATGGGATGCGCTATCTCTCACCCGATGCCGGGGACTTTGATCAGGCCTATCTGGCCTTCCAAGGACCGGCGCGAATCCGAGACGCCACGTGGGGGGATCTACCACGTGCCTCCGTGCTCTATAATCACCGCGAGCCGAGCTGGCTCATCAAGGATTATTTCACTCAGACCTTCCGCGAGACACGCTTTGAGAGCCACTTTGTGAAACTCATGCGACAGATCGAAGATCAGAACGGCGCGTTTGTAGCATTGGAAAACCACGAACAACGACTCGTCGGGACGGCTGTGCTGAAACGGTTAGACACCTTCCACGAGCAGCATATCGCGACGCTCAGTTTTCGCGTCTGTCCGAGCTATTTCGAGCAGGCGTCTGAACTTTTAACGGCTGCTGCGGAAAAAGCGAAAGCCCTCTCGATTCAGGCACTACAGATCTACATCGCTGACTGTGACGACGATCAAAAAGAGATGGTGAAAGCGGTGGGATTTGCCGAAGAATCCCGTTTGGGGGATCGACTTTACGATGGGGAAAACTTGATGGACATGGTGGTCTATACCTTGTGGCTGCCTGACACAACTCCATTGAGGAGCGAAGGGGATTATTATGGCAACAGAAAACCGTGGCAGGCTGAGCGGGTTGCCGCTGCCCATAACAGAAAGACGAATACATAGTATCATTCTAACTAAGGAGGAACATCTCAATGTCAAAACCGAAAATCAGAGTTGGTATCGTTGGTGCCGGAGGTGTCGGAGGGCTTGGTGGAAGAGACAACTCTCATGCCGGCGGCTACCGGCGGTGTGAGGAGGTTGAACTAGCGGCTGTCGCTGACATTAATAATGAACGCCTGCAACAATTCGGCGATGAATGGGAAATCGCAGCGGAGGGTCGCTACAGCACCGCGCAGGAGATGTACGAAAAAGCGGATCTGGATATCGTGAGCGTGACCACCCATAACTTCCACCATCACGAGCCGGTCATTGAGGCTGCCGAAGCGGGGATTAAGGTGATTATGGTGGAGAAGCCGCTCGCTATCAGCGTCGAATGGGGACGGAAGATGGTCGAAGCCTGTGAAGCGAATGGGTGCCGGCTAGCTGTGGATCATACACGCCGTTTCCTTCCCCATTACCGCAGACTCAAGAAAATGGTCGATGACGGAGTGGTGGGGGATGTGCGAACCATCACCTATTCCGGTGCCCGTCCCTTGCTGCACAACGGCACGCACACGGTGGACTACGCTTTCTACTTCACGTCGGCGCAACCCAAGCTGGTATCGGGCTTTCTCAGCGATGAACCTGTTGCCGATCCAGGTGGCGGGGGAATGGTTACCTGTGAGGACGGCGTGGTTATCTTTATTAACTGCATCCCAACGCGCAAAGAATCTCTCAGCGATGTCACCATTGCGGGTACGACAGGACAGATCCATTTCTGTGAGCTGCGGGGCATCTGGGAGTATGGTCCCCTTGTTGAGGCAAGCGGAGGATACGGTGCGCGCTACGACTTTGAGCCCCTTCCCGATATGCCCGAAACCCTCATCCTCGACGACTATTTCTACAGCGCAGCACGGGAAGCAGTTGACTGTCTGTTAGAGGATAGGGAGAGTGTATCCACCGGACGGGATGGACTGAAGGCGTTGGAAGTTATCACCGCCATGCACATTTCGCACAAAACCGGAACGCAGGTGCCTCTGCCGTTGGCGGAGGGACTGGATAATGTTGAAATCCGATCAACGGGGCAGTAGCGCGTAAGGGACTATCCATACCAATTGTGGATGACATAGACCGGATCCGCTCCTTCCGCGAGTCGGATGGTCGCGTAATCAGCGCCTGCCACAAACTCGTTCCGAAGGGCGTTTGTTCTGACCGGATCTACATGCAGTCCCTCCAAACTCCATCGAAGGTTCACGCTGCGCTCGACGGTAACATTCGCGCCATCGGCAATGAGTGATACCCGTTGCACGCCCTCGTTTTTACGCTCTAAAGTTACGTCCGAAACGACGAAGTGAATTGTTTGAAGTGGGTCTCGCATCTCTGCCCCCCAGCTGTGCTTGTCTCCATGGAAGTTTTGCTGAAACAATCGGAGTCCTAAGCGCATCAACCGCAGATTGCCGAGGAAGTGATCTATTTCGTAGCCGTTGGGGTGAGGGAGTCCGCCGTAGAGCAGAACACTCTGGCACCCGTATTCCGCGACTGCATAAGCGACCGCCAACTGTCCGTCCGTGTCATCCTTGTCCACATGCCCAGCCCACTCACGGACGACGTGCGTGCCAGACCGCTCTAACCGTTCAATGGTATCCCCCGGCATCTCGTCGAAGGAATCCAGATCGCCGATAAGAACGTTGGGGGAAAATTGGACTTCCTTGGTCCGGTTGAGTTCAGCGAATAAGCGGATGCCGCCGTCAGCACATATGAGTGGGTGACCGTTTTCCACCGCCCACGTCAATGCCGCCTCGTAAAATTGAGGGTAGCGGAGATCGTAATGACCATTGAGAAAAATTAAAGCGGATTTCATAGTATTTGAATCAGTGATCGGCTACGGAAGAAATAGATTGTAGGATGCTAGCTGCTTGGTAGGACGATATGATAGCTTCACACGCTTGAGGTTTTCTAAGCCAGAGTCGTCCATTGTGTTGATCCATCGATAAGCTGACTGCTCTCGACAAAATTCTCTAAAAAGAAATTGTGCTAGCCCCTTTATTCCGAGATCTGTTATCTCAAAGAGGACACAGAAAATCTCGCTATTGAGAGGGTATCCGAAGGTGTATCCTTTCAGGACGCCATCAATGAAAATGACTCTGCCAACCAAGTCCAATTCCTCGTGGTTCATAAGTCCTATGCGATGAGAATCCCAAGAATCCTCTAACATCGCTCGATAAATCTCATCATGGAACTGCCCCCATCGTTCCTGTTTCCATGATTCATAAAGCGCGAGGCAATCCCCAAAATGATCGGGTCGGTACGGGCGCAACCGTACAGTAGGATAGTTGCGGATCATAAGGTTATAACCAGCCCGTTTGTTCTTGTAACGGTCTCCCTTGAGTTGGATAAGGGCACCCGTTTCGTAAAGGTATTCTATCTCTTTTTGAACAGCGTGGAAGCCCAGCCCCTGAAAAAAGGGGATCAGAGCCGCTGGGACGTTTTCAATCCGCGCGATCTGCTTCGCACGATTGGCGTCAAGGGTGAACCCATACGCTTGACGGATCGCTTTTTGATTCAGCGATGCTCCCAGCGGGGGAATCGGCATGAAGTAATCGCCGTCCTGATTGGCGAAAAGGCAGAATTGCTCATCGATTATTGTCCAATAAAAATCGAAAAAGGTTCGCCATACATAGTGTGGTGCGAAGGCATAGCGCGATAGTTCCGCCGGCATTTGACGGGCATATCGATCTAAAAGGGGTTTATCCTTTAGCGTGAGTGGCTGTAGGCTTTTTAATAAATCAGGCAATCTTCAATCAATGACTTCTTCGGTATGGCGGTCGAACAGGTGAACCTGTTTGGAATCGAAATCAAACCAAACGGGTTGTCCAACATCAGGTCTGAATGCGGGGTGGGTGCGGGCTCTAAGGAGAATCAGATCTCCGGTTTCAGGCTTTTCACCCAAGAATATGTCGATAATATTGACGGAACCCAGCACCTCCACAAGGTGCACCGATGCGCTGAAACCTTGTTCAATCGGTTCATTTGAAACGACAATATGTTCCGGTCTAACGCCAAAGATGATTTCATCAGACTGACCGATGCGCGAGAGCTGTGCTGCGGACAACTTGACCCGTACATCTGTGTGGGTCAGATGTACGGCAGGCTCTCCTCCCTCAGCAGTTTTGGGGTCCAAAGCGGTCTGTGGTTGAACCGTGCCATCGATCAGGTTCATTGATGGACTCCCCATGAATTGGGCGACGAAAACAGTCTGCGGCTGATTGTAGACCTCTTGGGGCGTCCCGATCTGCTGTAAGCTCCCTTGGTGCATGATGACGATCCGATCCGCCATCGACATCGCTTCGACCTGGTCATGGGTGACAAAAATGGTGGTCGCTCCTAGTTTGTGCTGGAGACGTTTTAGCTCCGTCCGCATGTCTACTCTTAACTTTGCATCTAGGTTCGACATCGGCTCATCCATCAAGAACGCCTTGGGGCTCCGGACCATCGCCCGTCCCAAGGCAACACGCTGCATTTCTCCACCGCTCAGATGACTCGGCTTCCGATCGAGCATCGCCTGAATTTGCAGGATGGCTGCAACCTCTTTAACCCGTTCCTGAATTTCGAATTTCGGTGCTTTCACCGCTTTGAGCGGAAATGCGATGTTATCATAAACGGTCAGGTGGGGATAGAGCGCGTAGAATTGGAAGACAAACGCAATATCCCGATCCGCGGGTGACAGCGTATTTACCCGCTGCCCATCAATAAAGATGTCCCCTTCGTCGGGCTGTTCCAATCCAGCGACAGCTCGAAGCGTGGTCGTTTTTCCACATCCTGACGGACCTAGGAAAACAACAAACTCTTGGTCATGGATTTCAAGGTTCACGTCGTCCACAGCAACGACATCCCCAAAACGTTTTGTAATGTGTTCAAGTTTGATTTCTGCCATTCCTCGTATTTTAGCATACGCCGGAGAAAATAAAAACCAAAAATGACAACGACAACATGGGTGGAAGTAGACCTCTCTGCAATTAAAGCAAACACACAGGCAATCAAAGCGTATACCCAAGGCAAATCATTGATAGCTGTGATTAAGGCAGATGCGTATGGACACGGTGCTATGCCGGTCGCCGAAGCGTTGTGTGGGGAAGCAGCAATGTACGCTGTCGCTACCGTGGCGGAAGCCGTTGCGCTGCGTACTGCTGGAGTCAAAAAGCCGGTGTTGGTACTCTTCAATGCACTGCCAGTTCAAGTGGAGACGATTATTGACTATCAACTGACACCATCGGTGTATGAACCGACGCTCTGCGATGCATTGTCCCACACAGCGCAAGCGAAGGGAACATCGGTTAAGGTACACCTTGATGTGGACACCGGCATGAATCGCGGCGGGATATGGTATACGGAGGGGGTAGATTTCCTCAAGTGGCTGACATCGCTGAAGGGGATAGAAATTGAAGGTATTTTCACCCACTTTGCCACTGCGGACGAAGCCGACGAAAGCCACGCACATCTTCAGTTAGCGCGATTCAAGTCGGTGCTCTCCGCCCTTTCCAAACTCAACCTCCGTCCCCCGATTGTCCATGCTGCCAACAGCGCAGCCGCATTAACCCTTCCTGACTCCCATTTTGATGCAGTACGTGTGGGCTTGGGTTTATACGGAGTCTATCCATCGCCTGAAGTCAAACAAGCGAGCCCTGTGTCCTTGTGTCCTGCCCTGAGTTGGAAGGCACGCCTTATCTGCTTGCGTCAGTCTAGGCAAGGGGAAGGGGTCAGCTACGGCCGAACCTATACAGTCACTCAACCCACACAGCTAGCCACGCTGCCTGTTGGCTACGCCGATGGCTACTCACGCGCCCTATCGAATCGTAGTGAAGCGTTGATCGGCGGAGCAAGGTGTCAACAGGTCGGATCGGTCTGTATGGATGGGACGATCTTTCGGATTGCACCGCTGGAAGGAGGGGGCGCAAATCCACCCCTACGCATTGGCGATGAAGCGGTGCTCATTGGGAGACAAGGGGATTTGGAGATTACCATTGATCAGGTTGCAAAGAGGGCGGGAACCATCTCGTATGAGATCCTGACGGGAATCGGCAAACGGATCTCTCGGGTTTATGTGAGCCCAGAGTCATAAGGGTTTGACATCAGGGCGCAAGGATGATAAACTGAAACACGCAATTTGTCATCCGCTACCTTATACAATAGGAGAATCCCATGACAGCAGAACAAGCAACGACCCTGAAAACGACTTTAGAATCAATGTTCGAGCATATCGCCCAAAAACAGAGCATAGTGGAAGACCTTCAGCAGATCGAGCATCTGCATCAGGAAATTGGAGCAGCTGTCCCAACGCAGCTACGCCACTACCTGCAACGCCGGAGTTATACCAAAGCACTCGATTTTCTGATGGATGGTGTTGCGTCTGATTCGGATTGACACTGTTTGAGTTCCGTATCATACCTAACACAATTTTGCAATCGCCATGGACCTGATTAAAAAGGGATTAAAAATCAACTAAAAAAGAGGCACTGAAATGGCAAGAGAAGATGGGCGCAAGCCGAATCAAATGCGCCCGACCCGCATCGTTCGGAATTACATCAAACATCCAGAAGGATCTGTCTTGATTGCTGTTGGTGATACAAAAGTTGTTTGTACGGCATCAGTGGAGGAGGCACAACCGCGTTTTATGCGCGAACAGCATCTCCGAAATCGAGGCTGGGTCACCGCCGAATATTCAATGCTGCCCCGTTCCACCTCCGATCGGATGCGGCGTGAAGTCACCCGTGGATCGCCCGGCGGCAGGACACAAGAGATTCAACGGCTCATCGGTAGATCGTTGAGAGCAGTCGTAGATCTTAAAGCCCTTGGTGAACGCACAATCTGGATCGATTGTGATGTCATCCAAGCGGACGGTGGCACACGTACCGCAGCAATTACCGGTGCATTTGTCGCACTTTGGGACGCCTGTCAATGGCTGATAGATCGAAAACTGATAACAACGATCCCAATCATCGATCATGTGGCAGCGACCAGTGTCGGCATCATCAAGGGCACGCCCATGCTAGACCTCTGTTATACAGAAGATTCTAGTGCAGATGTCGATATGAACGTTGTCATGACAGGCACGGGGAAATTTGTTGAGATACAAGGCACGGCGGAAGAAACTCCTTTCTCCAAGGAGGAATCGGATCAGCTGCTCGATCTAGCGGTCAGCGGCATTGAACAGCTCATCCGCCTTCAGAAGCGGATGATTATCGAGAATAAAGATGAAGTTAGTATTGGCGACTCGGAATCAAGACAAAGTTCGCGAAATCAGTGAAATCCTTAAAATCGAAGACGGGATCGAACTTTTATCGCTCCACAACTATCCGGACGCGCCAGATGTCGTAGAAGATGGCAAAACGTATGAGGAGAACGCTATCAAGAAAGCCTCTACGCTCGCCGAATACACCGGACACTTAACCGTCGCCGATGACTCCGGTTTGGAAGTGGACGCACTTGACGGAGCCCCCGGCGTCCATTCTGCGCGCTATGCCGGCGAGAACGCTTCAGACCAAGATCGCGTTGTTAAGTTGCTTGACGCGCTTCAGAATGTTCCTGACGATCGGCGGTCAGGACGGTTCATCTGCGCTATGGCTATTGCTGACCCTTTAGCGCAGGTGCTGGTTGTCCGTGGCGCCTGCGAAGGTCGGATTATTCGCATGCCGCGAGGAACTGAGGGCTTTGGATATGATCCAGTTTTTGTCCCCGTGGGCTATGACAAAACCTTTGCGGAGTTAGGCGACGAGATTAAGAATCAGATCAGTCACCGTGCAAAAGCGTTGGACGAAGCGAAAAAATTATTAAGCGAAATAAACGTTGACAAGTTCTAAGCCCCCTATGAAAGCTTTTGCCCCAAGCGTCCACACCCGAACAGCCGCTACATTGATCCCCGTTCTAGTTATCATTCCACTGATAGCGCTTGGACTCTATGTTGGTCCCAATCTGTTAGATACTATGCCACCGACTCTGACAGTGAATGGCTTGGAAAAGAACAAACGCTATCGTGGCTCTCCCACGCTCAACATTGCCGCCATGGACGAAAAGCCCGGCTTGCGTTCACTAACTGTGCAGATTGATGATGCTCCTCCAATTCCTTTGAATCTTGCCGAAGCGGAGTCCACCTTTTGGGCGCTCCAAACCGCCGCATTCGCCGATGGTCCCCACATAGTTTCCGTAACGGCGACGGATAGGGCGTTGCACAGAAATCAGACGCAGTATACGCTTCCGTTTTACATCGACAATACCCCGCCAAAGCTTCATATCCCCCCGGAATCGCTCCGCGTCGGACAAGGCAGAACACTTGCCTTCTTCCTTCAAGCGGATGAACCGCTTTTAGCTATTGAGGGAAAACTCTTTGATAAAGCGATCTCCTTCTATCCGACTGGCTCAGAGAATTTGTACCGCAGTTTTATTGGTGTTAGCGTGACATCTACCGTTCAAAACTATTCACTCACAGTGAACGCGACAGATTTGGCTAGAAATGCGGAATATACTTTTCAGGTTAAAGTTAGTAAAACAGTCTTTGCGCGTGGCGGCTACATTACCCTCGCCCCCCAAAAACAACGGATTATGATGGACAGATCCAAGAGCAGGGAGGACAACACAAAACGGGGTGCAGCTTACGCAAAGGCAGATCGGGAGACCGAGCAGCTTTGGGAGGGGAAATTCATTCGCCCCACATCGGGCAAGTTGACATCGCCTTTCGGGAAATACCGCGAATATAATACCGGCGTCCGCCGGCATCACTACGGCACAGACATCGCAAATGTGGTGGGCACACCGGTCTATGCGGCCAATCGTGGAATCGTTACTCTCGCTGACCGGCTGCATATCTACGGAAACGCTGTGATTCTCAATCATGGGCAAGAGGTTTCGACCAGTTACAACCATCTAAGCGAAATTCATGTGAAAGCTGGAGAGCGTGTTGAGAAAGGACAACGCATCGGATTAATGGGAGCCACTGGACAAGCCACAGGCTCACACCTCCATTGGGGCATGGTAGTCAAGGGGGTAGCGGTCGCGCCAAAAGAATGGACAGCACGAGATTTCTCGTCCCCGGAACGCGGGCAATTACCGGGTCCGAATGGGGAACACAGATGAATCAACTCATCCAACTTGAACAAATTGTACCCAGCAAGGTCTGCCTTTCATGCGACGTCTGCTGCCGATTCCTTGAACAAGACAGCTTCCTCGCCCCAATCTTTACCCAAGCTGAGATGAGACGGACGATCGCGAACGGGGTGAACCCGGCTCGCTTTCGCCCCACAGCAGATGGGAAAAGTGCACAGGTTAAACTGATACCGCATGGCGATATGTACATCTGTCCCTGTTTTAATCCTGAAACGAGCGAATGCACAATCTACTCGATTCGGCCGTTGGACTGCCAGATCTATCCTTTCGCCCTGATGTACAATCAAGACCGAACGCAAGTTGTGCTGGGTGTTGACATGATCTGTCCTTATAGCGAGGAGGAAATCCAAACGGAAGGGTTCCAACACTATATCGATTACATGGCGGACTATCTGGAATCCGATTTGGTCGTTGAAACCGTTGCTGTAAACTGGCAGCTTATTGGTTCCTATCAGGAAACAGTGGTAATTGTCCGCAATCTAGAAAAATTGACGTTAGCAAGAACAAAAAATAGAGGTTGAATTAGCCGGACAGCAAACCGAGATAAAATAAGGAGAAGGATATGGCAAAAGTGCCGTGCCGTTTGGCGGCGTTGGATTTAGATGGAACGCTGTTAAATGATGAGCACGTTGTCACAGACCGGAATTGCGAGACACTTCAAAAATTGTCAGTGCAAGGTGTTGTGGTTGTGCTAGCTTCAGGAAGGATGCATCAAGCCATCCTGCCGGTTAGCAATCGGATTGGGTTAGAAAATCCAATAATTTCATACAACGGTGGTATGGTCAAACACCCCCTAACCGGAGAAGTAATCCATCATACCCCCATTGCAGCGGCGGACGCAATGGTGCTGATCGAATATGGCGATCGGAAAGGACTCCATTTTAACTTCTGTTTGAATGATCAATTATTCATTAAGGAGCATACTCAGTGGAGTAAACTATATCAGAAGCGGACAGGAGTTGCGGCAACAGCACTCGGTGATCTTCGCGAATTAGATGGGCAGGAACCGACCAAGATGCAGATTTTGGATACGCCTGAAAAAATCAATCTGCTCCTCACCGAATGCGAGACCGAATTTGGTGAGCGGTTATACGTCACGCGGACACAGGTCGAATACATTGAGTTTATGAATCCACAGGTATCGAAAGGACGAGCCTTGCAAGCTCTCGCTAACCAACTTGACATCCCCAAGAATCTGATTGTTGCCTTTGGCGATGGATACAACGATGAAAGCTTGATGGAAGCCGCTGGCTTCCGGGTCGCTATGGGCAATTCCGTCGATGAAATTAAAGCTATCGCGGATTATACGACCGACACCAACCAAAACGATGGAGTCGCCCTAGCAGTTGAGGGTCTGCTGCTGTGAAGGCAATCAAAGCAGCATTGACTTACGCTTGTATAGGATGACGGACTTTTGTCCCGAGGACCGGAATATTTGCAACGAGTGCCATCGAGTCCTGTTCCCGCTCAAGTTCCATTTCAACTTGCTCTCGTTCAAGTATAAAATACTTCGACAGGACTTCGGTCAGTTCTGCTTGCAAGCTTTCCATAATCTCTTCATCAATGCCAGTCCGATCTTGGACCAGGATGAGTTGTAGCCGACTTTTCGCAACACTTTTGCTCTTCTGCTCCCGATTCAGTAACTGCATTAACCGTCTGAACATCAGTTTTCTCCTTCTAGCCCCAAGTGAACAGTTTGCCAAACCAGGTACCGAGCAAACCTATCGACTTAAACTCTGGAATTGGAACATCTTCCCCTTCAAGCCTTTGCGCGATCCGCCTATAGGCTTGCCCAGCCTCAGACTTATGATTATAGGTTGACGGCATACCTCGGTTCGTTGAAATAAGGATTTCTCTGTCCTCCGGGATGACACCGATCAGATCGATTGACAAAATGTCTATGACATCCGTTGGCTCCATCATATCCCCTGTCTTGACCATCTCCGGTGCGAGTCGATTGATAATGAGGTGCAGGTCATTAATAGCCATATTCTGCAACAAACCGATGATTCGATCCGCATCCCTGACCGCTGCAACCTCCGGAGTGGTCACGATAAGTGCTTCATCAGCACCCGCTGCCGCGTTTTGGAACCCCTGCTCGATCCCAGCAGGTGAATCAACAAGAACGTAGTCGTGTGTCTCTTTCAACTCAAGACAGAGCTTCCTCATCTGTTCCGGCTGAATATCACTTTTGTTGTTCTTCTGTGAGGCCGCAAGCAGGTAGAAATCTTTTGTCCGCCGATCTTTGACCAGTGCCTTGTCAAGTTCACAATTGCCTTCGAGAACATCCATTGATGTATACACGACACGGCTTTCCAACCCCATAATAACGTCAAGATTTCTCAACCCTACATCCGCGTCAACCACAACCACTTTCTTGCCCAACAGGGCGAGAGACGTTCCGATATTCGCCGTCGAAGTACTTTTACCAACCCCGCCTTTACCAGACGTAACGACGATTACTTTTCCCATTTTTTCGTTGTCCTTCCTTCACAAAATTTCTAATATCGTACCAGTTCTGATTGATAACCATGTCCAAACGCTCATGGTCGAGGAGGTTTTCGCCTTAGGCAATATTCATCTCTAATCACCACCCGGCTCAAAGCATAGATTTCTAAAGATAAACCGTTGGTGCGCGATAATGTTTTATCGCAATTCGGAAATTGACAAAATTTGAAGACGCTAAGAGGAGTCTATGTTTGCTTGTCTCTTCCTAATCCCGACTATGGTCAATCGAATTCTTCGACGATAATCGCATCTTCTTCGACACGGGCAATTTCTGGTCTATTGTGCCGGTGCTGTTTCCCAGCAGGAGGACGGGTGATAAAACGCCCAATTCTCAATTGAGTCGGCAACAAATTCAACGCAAAAATTATTGAGGCTGTATTACCGAGAGCACCTGCGTGAGCAACACCACGTAACGCACCAAGGACAATAATATCTCCTGCGGCAACCACTTCCGCTCCCGGATTCACATCGCCTAAGATGACCATATTCCCTTCTAAAGCACGCTCGACCTGTCCAGAACGTAGTGTATGACGGATAAATCGTGTCTCTTCATGCGTCGAAGCAAACTGATTATAAGCATGCTCTTCTCTATGGAGTGCGGGTACTCCTGCAATCTGAGGTTCTTTGGCTACCTTTGGTTCGTCATAGGAATCACCAATAACCTGCTTAACTTCCAGTCCATAGTTTTCGTTCAGTAAATTTTTAAGGCGAACTAACTCTCCATCATCAAGCGATCGACTTCCAAGACCGATATTCATAGTCATACCTGATAACGAATCCCCTAAGTTTGCCATTCGTTCTATAATCGCCTGTTCGATTTGCTCTATCGAGGCTTCCGGGTCAATAATTAGACGCAAGCCATCACGGAATCCCTTGAGCTCAACGATTGGATGTGATACGTTCTGCATTTCACCCCTCATGTAGAATAATTACCTAGCTTTCGATTTTCGCTAAAACATAAGGACCATCAGGAAGCGCAGCAATTTGGGCATCAACTCCATGTTTGGCAAGAACGTGCGCAATCCCCTCTTCAGGAGTTCGGATTGGATGCACAAATAGGTCTTTCAGCTGGTCATAAGGTATGCAATCAGCATAACAGTAGATTTCGGCTTTTTTCGCGACTTTCGCCAACTCCTCCAGTTGCCACTGGTCAATGACAAAGTTCGCTGGGTCATGAATATCGTGAATAAACTGCTTTAGGTCCTTCGTCTTCAAAATCAATTCTGTGAAAGGTCTGCTTCCAATTCCTTCGCTGCACTCCGCGACCAGAATAATGCTCCCATTCGGCTTAACAATTTCGACCGCTGCCAGCATTCCCTTGACCGCCTGATAAAACGTGGCATCAAGCGGATAACCTGCACTTGATACAAGGACAGCGTCCACAGGCTTCGGCAGTGTTACCTTCACCTGTTTCTCAACAAACCTGACGCCTGCCAAGTGAGACTCGACGATATCGCCAGCAAATATACCGGTCAGTCTACGCTGGTCATCGATCGTGACGTTCACGTTAAAATCGACACCTGCCATCAAGGCAATCTCGGTGGCTTCGAGATGAAGTGGGTTACCTTCAAGGTTGCCGACCGAAGCATTCGGGTGTTCAAGAACCTGAGGACCGTGCAGAACCTTCATTGTCTCGATCGAAGCTAGTCCCGGACAGATTGATTTGCGACCGCCGGAATATCCTGCCATTAGGTGGGGTTCAATCAGAGCAGTTGCGACTTTCAAGTCTGATTCCAGATAGGTTTTATCAATATAAACCGGGGCACCGCCGCGCGTTAAACCGAGATATTTGTGGGTTTCAATCTCTTGTGAAAAATGGTTGACAATTCGATAGTTACTCATAATCTCGGTGCCAACCATTTCCTCGAGCTCTTTTCCTTCATTGGGACGATGGATGCCTGTTGCGATCAGAATCGTGATTTTTTTACGGGGAATACCGTTTGATTCCAACGTTTGTAAAATTGGGGGCAGGATTAACTGATTGGGAACGGGGCGTGTCACGTCCGAAATAACAACGCAAGCGGAAGTCCGATCTTTCGCTAAGGTGGCTAGCGGCGCGGAGTCAATGGGCGACACAAGCGCGTCCCAAACCGCGCGCTCTGGATCCTCAATTGGGATAGATTTCTGGAGTGTCAACACACCTGCCAAATTCCGCTCAGGGATTTCGACTTCCAGTAGATTCCGTCCGTATTTCATGCCAACTCGCATTAGAATGTACCTCAGTTTGCCAACTTTAAAGTTAGAAGGTTTCATGTATACTGCATCGTTACAACATTATAAACGAAATTCCGTGTTTCGTGCAAGTCTTTTTTCAGATAATAATTGGGAAAAAGCCTCGCTGTGTTTGATTCAGGAATCTGCACAACGATTAAATCCGTTCCATGAAGTATAAAACGTGATTCAAAATTTGAACCTTGACGAATTGAGGGTTTATGTGGAATAATTTTAAGTTCTTGCTAAAGATATGGAGGATGATTGTGTATGCCAAGAGTTGGAATTAATGGCTTTGGTCGGATTGGACGAAACGCATTAAGAGCCGCATTGAAAAACAAAGAGATAGATCTCGATTTTGTGGCAATTAACGACCTAACAGACCCAAAAACACTCGCACACCTGCTTAAATACGATTCGGTGCTTGGGGAACTCGATGCCGAAGTCCAACCAATAGATAACGGACTCATTATCAACGGTAAAAAGATACTCGCCTTTTCTGAACGGGATCCAGCTGCGCTCCCTTGGAACGATTTAGGAGCCGACGTTGTTGTTGAATCAACAGGTTTCTTTACGGATGGGAAGGATGCATCCAAACATCTAGATGCAGGGGCGAAAAAAGTAATTATCTCGGCTCCCGCCAAGAATGAAGACATCACTATCGTGCTAGGTGTCAACGAAGATAAATACGATAAAGAGAAACATCATATTATCTCTAACGCTTCCTGCACGACAAACTGTCTTGCACCGCTTGCAAAGGTGCTGTTGGAAAATTTCGGTATCCAAAGCGGCCTGATGACAACTATCCATTCGTATACGAACGATCAGCAAGTTCTGGATCTCCCGCATACCGATATACGGCGGGCACGTGCGGCTGCACTTTCGATGATCCCTACGTCTACAGGCGCGGCAAGCGCGATTTCGCTGGTTATTCCTGAACTTGCAGGCAAATTTGATGGGATGGCGATTCGAGTCCCAACGCCGAATGTTTCTGTTGTGGATCTCACCGTTGATTTAGAAAAGAAAGCAAGTGTGGAAGAGGTTAATGCAGTTGTGAAAGAGGCAGCTGAGGGAGAGCAGCACGGAATCTTAAGCTATTCAGAACTGCCGCTCGTATCGGTGGACTTCAAGGGAAATCCCCACTCGTCAATCTTCGATGCGGAGTTTACTAGGGTAATCAAGGGCGAATTGGTGAAAGTTCTCTCTTGGTATGATAACGAATGGGGATATTCAAATCGTTTGGTTGAATTGGCTACGCGTGTGTTATAATGGGCGCAGTCGGTCCCAATCCGTCCACAATTCACAGGAAACCATGCGAACACCAATCATCGTCGGCAATTGGAAGCTCAATAAGACCATCGGTGAAGCGATAGCACTTGTTACGTCGCTTCGGTCATTGGTCCCTGATGTCACCAATGTCGAAATCGTTGTCGCTCCTGTTTTCACGGGGCTTTCCGCAGTCGCACAGGCACTAGCAGGTGGAGATATTCGACTTGCAGCACAGGATGTGTTCTGGGAGGACAACGGCGCATTCACGGGCGAAGTGTCGCCGGGGATGCTTAAGGATGTCGGTTGCGACTACGTGATTATTGGTCACTCTGAACGCCGGCAATATTTCAGTGAAACGAATGAAAACGTTAACCGCAAGGTAAAGGCAGCACACGCGCACGACTTGACGCCAATTATCTGTGCAGGCGAAAGCCTTGAGGAACGGGAGGCGGACAAAACCGGAGCAGTGGTCAAGGACCACATTCTTAACGGAATCGCTGGGCTATCCGCGGATCAGATCGCTTCTACGGTAATCGCTTATGAACCTGTTTGGGCGATCGGGACGGGTCACAATGCGAACCCAGACCAAGCCCAAGAGGTCCACGCACTTATCAGGTCGCTCTTATCAGAAATCTATTCGGCTGATGTGGCATCGCAGGTCCGGATTCAGTATGGTGGAAGTGTCAAGCCGGATAACGCCGCTGCGTTGATCTCGCAGCCTGATGTAGATGGTGCATTGGTCGGCACAGCGAGCTGGGAAGCGGAATCGTTTGCCCAAATCGTCAAAGCTGTGTCCGATGCCTATTCAATCAAGAAAACATAACCAATCATTACGAAAGTGAGGAACTATCATGGGAATCGTCGTTGGCTTTATTCTCGTTCTTTTTGTACCCGCCTGTGTCTTGCTGCCCATTATTATCCTGCTGCAAGATAGCAAAGGGGAGGGACTTTCATCAAGTGCATTTGGTGGAGCGGGTAGCAGCATGCAATCTGTTTTGGGTGGACAAGGTGCCGCAACCTTTCTCTCCAAGGTCACAACGTGGCTCGCTATCGGATTCATGGTAATGGCACTGTTCCTGATGCGGTTCTACGGTGAAACGGGTGGCGAATTAAGACCGCTTCAGGAGGGAGCAGCACAGGCCGAAGGCACGATTACACCTTCAGATGAAATACTGGAAACAGCCGCAGATTCGGAAGCAGGTGCCACCGCGGAGACGGACGGAGCTGATGCGTCAACATCTGAGACCTCAGATGATACTGGAGGAAGCGCGGGGAAGTAGACGGGTGATGAATACGGTTGAAACCCGGTCGATATACTTACGTAGGGCATAAATTGGAATTCTATCGCGATTTCTAATTTCAAATGTCGCAGGGAAGGAAGGTGCTTTGCCTTTCTTCCATTCCTTCCTCTTTTTCTAAAACGGATTGACGTATCGAACACGCCACCTTGAATTCTTCTCGTACTGCGAACCCACCGATGTCGAATCAGCTTATCCCTCAACAAACTTGGAGGGTGCATCCACTGTGTGAAAATTGGAGGCGATCTTCCTTGCTTTTACTCTTTCTCCTCCTCCTGTTCTCAGGCGTTTACTGGCTTTTCCAGTCAATCTCTGTTGCCTTCCTTTCAGCAATCTTTGTGACCGGCTCTTTATACCGATATTTTGTTCCGTTCCGGTATGAATTCTACGAGCATCAACTTGTTGTCAAAGCGCCATTTTACCGCCTAACAAAGCCTTGGTCTGGTTTTCGCAGCTTCTATGTCGACAATAACGGTGTGCTATTAAGTCCATTCACCCGGCCTTCACGGCTTGAGAACTTTCGGGGCCTCTATATCCGTTTTGGTGGGAATCGGTCTGAAGTGATTGACTTTATCAAAGCTAAAATTGTAACTTAGAACTAAATTTTCTATTCGCAATAAAAAAAATAAATGGTGGGTACTGCCTTACAGAACCCGCCGCAAGTTGGTGTATCAAGAAAATGGCAGATAACAAATTCACACTTATTCACACAGATTCTCATACGCAAGCCAGAATCGGGAAACTGCGAACAGCGCACGGTGTTGTCAACACGCCAATTTTCATGCCCGTCGGCACACGCGGGACGGTCAAGACCTGCACCCCTCACGATTTGGTCGAAATTGGCACAGAAATTATCCTTGGGAATACCTACCATCTCTACCTACGTCCCGGACACCGAATCGTCCAACAAGCGGGTGGGCTGCACAAATTTATGGCATGGAAGAAACCCGTCCTCACCGACAGCGGTGGGTTTCAGGTCTTCAGCTTGGGACCGCTTCGCACAATCACAGAAGAAGGGGTCGAATTTCGATCTGAGATTGACGGGTCGAAACACTTTATTAGCCCGGAGCGTTCCATTGAGCTCCAGAACGCGCTCGGGGCGGACATCATCATGATCTTTGATGAATGTCCACCACTGCCTAGCGATTACAACTACCTCAAGCAATCAATGGAAATGACGCTCCGCTGGGCGGAACGCTGCAAGAAAGCCCACCGGAATCGCAATCAACAGCTATTCGGCATTGTACAGGGCGGGATGGAAAAATCGCTGCGCAAGATCAGCGTCGAAAGGACAGCGGAGATTGGCTTCCCCGGCTATGCAATCGGTGGACTCAGCGTCGGAGAAGAGAAACCGTTAATGTATGAAACGCTAGTCTACACCGCACCACTATTGCCGAAAGAATCGCCGCGCTATCTGATGGGGGTCGGAACGCCGGAAGATTTAGTCTACGGTGTAAGCTGCGGGGTAGATATGTTTGACTGCGTGATGCCGACGCGCAACGCACGAAACGGTTCACTCTTTACGACGCTCGGTACCGTTAAAATCCGTAACGCGAAGTACAAAGCGGACTTCACGCCGCTAGATCCGAATTGTGTGTGTCACACTTGCCAGAATTTCACACGTGCCTATCTCCGACACTTGCACTTAGAGAACGAGATCCTCGCGCATCGGCTGCTCACACTTCACAACTTGCACTTCTACCTGAGCCTAATGCGGGGTATCCGGCAAGCAATTCGGAAGGGCACATTCGCCCGTCTTAAAGAGGATATTGGAGAGTTGATGCAGCTTGGACAGAAACCGGAGAAAAAGGAAACGGAAGGCAGGACGGCAAGGGTAGACTCACGCAATGTACAAGACGAATTACCGACGGTTACTTCAAATCGCAAACGCAGACGGGCAGCAATATAATATAGCTACTTTCACTCTATTAGAGTCCGAAGGAGAGTTGATAGAATGAGAAGAAAACACTGGATTTTCGGAATCATAACCCTTTCAACATTGATATTTGTATTGCTCTGCTTAAATTACGCAGAGAGTCAGAGCGATCTGGTTAAACGTGGCAAATACCTCGTTGATGCGCTTGGTGCCTGTGGTCAGTGTCACACCCCACGCAAAGGTGCGGAGATGGATATGACTATGTACCTCGCTGGTCATCCTGCGAATGCACCGTACCCTAAATACGAGATGAGCATGATGCAAAGTGGCATTTTTATGCTCACGGCTCCGACCCTCGCGGCGTTTTCGATGCCCTTTGGAACGACGTTTGCCGCAAACCTAACGCCTGATAAAGAGACAGGCATCGGTGAGTGGACGGAAAAAATGTTCGTTGATACGATGCGAACTGGACACCATCAAGGCGATACCAGCAATCGGCAGCTCCTCCCACCGATGCCGATCAAAAACGCTTATGCAAACATGAACGACGAAGATCTCAAGGCGATGTGGGCTTACCTGCAAACTATCAAGCCTGTCAAGAACGAAGTGCCAGCGGCTCTCAATCGTATGGGAAGACCCTTTTAAGATTTGGTACAAATGCTTCACAATTGGGAATCTAGCTCAATCGATTCCTAGCTCCTAATACTTATGAAAGATCTAATCATCATCGGTGGTGGGCTAGCTGGCAGCGAAGCCGCGTGGCAAGCAGCTGAACGCGGCGTCCAAGTGTATCTTTACGAGATGCGTCCATTTACTGCAACGGGTGCCCATCTCACCCCTAATCTTGGGGAGTTGGTCTGCTCCAACTCACTCGGATCCGATCTTTCAGACCGTGCATCCGGCGTTCTCAAGGCAGAGCTGCGCCGGCTGGGGTCAATGCTATTGGAGTGCGCCTATAAAACGGCGTTACCCGCAGGAAGTGCACTGGCGGTCGATCGTGAGGCTTTCGCTCACCTCATCACAACGCAAATCTCAAATCACCCGAAGATTAAAGTGGTGCGCGAAGAGGCGACCGCTCTCCCTGATGAACCTACCATCGTTGCTTCCGGACCACTGACCTCGCCAAGCCTCTCAAGCGCAATTGCCGCCTTGAGCGGGCAGGAACACCTTTACTTTTTTGATGCCATCGCGCCAATTGTGAATATAGAGTCAATCAATATGGAAATTGCTTTCCGCGCTTCACGCTATGAGCGTGGCGAACAGGCAGAGGGTGATTATATCAACTGTCCAATGAACCGCGATGAATACGATGCCTTCGTCACCTCCTTACTCGGCGCTGAGCGTATTAGGTTGGAATCTTTTGAGCAGGAGTTAGAGCAGGGGGTCAGGGCTGGATGGCATCAATTCTTTGAAGGATGTTTACCTGTTGAAATTTTAGCGGGACGCGGCCATGAGAGCCTTGCTTTCGGTCCGATGCGTCCGGTGGGGTTGACCGACCCGCGCACCGGGCGGCGTCCTCATGCGGTCGTACAATTGCGCCAAGACAACCTCGCCGGTACGCTCTTTAACATGGTCGGCTTTCAAACCAATCTGAAATTTCCTGAACAGAAGCGAGTTCTCCGCACAATCCCTGGGCTTGAAAAGGCGGAGTTCGTGCGCTATGGACAGATGCACCGCAACACCTTTATTGATGCACCAACACTGTTACAACCCACGCTTCAGTTCCGTGGACGGGAAAATCTCTTTTTTGCAGGGCAGATTACGGGCGTTGAAAGCTACATGGGTAACATCGCAACAGGCTTACTCGCTGGCTGGAACACCGCGCGCCTCCTACATGATCAATCCCCGTTATCTCTTCCAACTACCACAATTCTCGGCTCCCTCTGTCACTACGTGACGCACGCCAGTCCAGCTGATTTTCAACCGATGAAGGCGAATTTCGGCATCTTGCCTCCCCTGAACACAAGCAAACGGCTCAACAAACGGAAACGCGCCGCCGCTTATGCAGAACGAGCATTGGGGGATCTGGAGGCTTTTCTGGCAGGGCTCGACGAGGCGATTTAGCCTCAGTCACCTCCCGATCGTAATACGCCTTGACTCGCTCCCTTTATACCGTAATCCTCGTTATCCAGCCGGATGTGGCGTCGCAGTAAAGGAAATCATCTCCAAAGATCGATAGACCGTGCGGCTCCGGATCGTCCTCCGGCACCTCAATCCGATCTAGCTCGGCACCGTCGTCTAAATTGAGCTTGACAATCACTCGGTCAGAGGTGTGCACAACCCAAACACCGTCCTCCACCCGCACAACACCGTGTCCGCGTCCATATGGCAACGGAACCGAGTGTTGCACAGACCAATCCGAAATCCGCACTTTGTGCATGATCTGGTTCTTCAGTGTTTGGACCCAGAGATACCCTTCTTCATAATGATCGTATTCCACGCCGTGCGTACCGCCGCCATCCGGTACCGGATACCGCCCTAGGCATTCTCCGGTGTGTGGATCGGTTTTAATAATCTCTCCCAGGCTCGGTTTCGCATCGTTTGGCCGTGTTGGACGCCATTGATCTCCAGAACCATTTGCTGCTAGCCAGAGTGCCCCATCCCCATAAGCCATTCCACTAGTGTTGGAGCAGTCGCTCGGAATATCCCGAATCAGTTTAGTCACTCCGTAAGCTGATGCCTCGGAAATCTCCACCAGTGCCACTCGGTCAGTAATCTGATCTACGACCCACAGCCCCTCATCTGTTACTTGCAAGCCGTTGGGTACGCCGTAAGGTGCACGAAATAACTTCTCGATTTTTCTAGCCATCTGTTTCCCCTTTCCTTTCATACTTACAACTGCGATAGTAGTAACCACCCAAAATTATAGGGCAGATTACCTAAAAATACAACAAAATTCCCACATGACCTAGAATCCATTACAATAACCCAAGTTCCCACTTACAGGAAATGTTGCAAATTGGGATGGGAATCAATCACCACTCGCAGAGATGTTCCGCCGTGCCGTAATTTTCACAAGGGTTACGGCATACGGAATATGCCTACTACTTTAATACACCTGTTGTACCGCTCTACGGGTCGGGCAAGATGCCCGACCTACAGGTGTGTACGGGTTACGATATATTCCGTCCCGATGGATTGGGGTTCAAAGCAATATGCCAACTACTAGCAACTTGCGTTATTTCTGATGATTCGGGAAAACGGTTGCGTTTATTTTTAAAACAAGTTAAAATTATCAACGTCCTTTGTACTTGATGGAGGAGCCCACTCTGGAAAGCGTGAAAAGAAACCCCTTACGTTTGACTTGCAACGCCATAAATCCGATGCTGACTCCCGCTAAAAAATTCGACCTTCCTACAGAAGTCATCTCTAACGAGCTAGTCGCCGAAAACCACTATCTATTGCGCTGTTCGTGTCCAGAGATTGCCGCTAGTGCGCTCCCTGGACAGTTCATCCATGTTCTCATCCCACAAGGTAGTGGATTGCTCCTACGTCGTCCATTTACAATCTACACCGTCGAAGGCGATCAGATCACCATGCTCTATCAGCTCATCGGTGAGGGGACAAATGTGTTGTCACGCTTGAAGTGGGGTGATTCGATCCGTGTGCTGGGACCGCTTGGAAACACCTTCGAGATTTCATCAGTTTCAAATCCTGCCATACTCGTCGGTGGTGGCGCGGGAATAGCATCGCTAATGTTGCTGGCTGCTGCGTTACGGAGTGCAGGTGTGCATACGCTTGGCTTGGTCGGATCAATGAACCGAGCACGCTTGTTAAGCGTAGCAGATTTGAAAGCAATCGGTGTTGAGACGCACATTGCGACCGATGACGGCAGCGTTGGGCATCACGGATTTGTCACAGAACTCCTCACACACATCCTCGAAACTCGCGAACTGCAAAATCCTATTATCTACGCTTGTGGACCCGATGGGATGTTGCGTGCCATTACGAAAATTGGGCTGGATTATCGTATTCCCACACAACTGGCGATGGAGAATCGGATGGGCTGTGCGTTGGGAGTCTGCCTCGGTTGCGTTTGCAAAGTGCAAATGCCGGGCGGTGGATTTGAGTATCAGCGGGTTTGTACTGAGGGACCTGTGTTTAATGCTGAAGATATTATTTGGTGAGACGCAAAAAGAGTTTAAAAGGAGATTTGATCATGGGAACATTAACAGGGATGAAATGTGTTGCTTGCCGTCGGGATGCACCAAAGGTTACTGAGGCAGAGATTGCGGAATATCACCCGCAGGTTTCCGAATGGGAATTAATCGAGCGTGATGAGATCAAACGGCTAGAACGTCTTTTCCAGTTTGATGGTTTCGCCCAGGCGTTGGCGTTCACAAACCGTGTAGGAGAACTAGCAGAAGAAGAAGGACACCATCCCGCGCTCTTGACCGAATGGGGAAGGGTAACTGTCACATGGTGGACACACAAAATCCGTGGGCTGCATCGGAACGACTTTATCATGGCGGCAAAAACAGATGCCATATATGCAGAGTGAGGATGGAAAAATGAGTGGCACTCACCCTTCACTTGAAGTTAATGTCGCCGGCATCCGGATGAAAAACCCCGTCATGACAGCGTCGGGGACTTTTGGCTACGGTAGCGAGTACATGGATTTCATTGACTTGAATCAGATTGGTGCAATCGTTGTCAAAGGGATCACCAGTGTGCCGTGGACGGGAAATCCGATGCCACGAATCTTTGAGACGCCATCGGGAATGCTCAACGCGATTGGGTTGCAAAATGTTGGCGTTGATGGGTTCATTGATAAGAAGCTGCCCTATCTCCGCAACTTCGATGTGCCCGTCATTGTGAACATCTGCGGTGAGCAGGTGGAAGAATATTTGGAAATTGCGGAGAAGCTGGACGCTGCCGATGGGGTTGCGGCAATAGAGCTCAACATCTCCTGTCCAAATCTCCATTGTGGTGGACTGAGTTTTGGCGTTGACCCAAAGCTAACCGACGAACTCGTTAAAGGCGTTAGAGAGCAAACTACCCTACCGCTACTTGTCAAACTTTCGCCAAATGTCACGGATATCACCGTCATTGCCCGTGCTGCGGAGGGTGCCGGTGCCGATGGGCTTTCCGTAATCAACACCGCTCTCGGAATGGCAATCGACATCAACACCCGTCGTCCACAGCTTGCCAACGTCACAGGGGGGCTTTCAGGACCCGCGATTAAGCCGATTGCGTTGCGCATGGTTTGGCAGGTCTACAATGCGGTCAGCATTCCAATCATCGGCATGGGCGGCATAATGAACGGCGATGACGCTATCGAGTTTTGTATCGCAGGTGCTTCCGCCGTTGCGGTCGGGACCGCAAATTTCATCAATCCACGCGCCTCCCTAGATGTGGTTGAGGGCATCGAAGAATATCTTGAACAGCATGGGATGCGTTCAATCGCAGAATTGGTGGGAAGTCTGGAAGTCGCATAAACGAAAAAAAATTCAGATAAATCTACGAACTTTTACCAATATCATCAGTGAGGATTGCCTATGAGACACCTCATCACGCTTGATGACCTATCCAACTTTGAAATCGAACAGATTTTTCGACTCGCGGATCAGATGCGGATGCAGCTTGCCACATGGTCCGGATTCTGTAAAGGCAAACTGCTAGCAACGCTCTTTTACGAGCCGAGTACACGGACGCGTCTCTCCTTTGAAAGTGCAATAGGACGACTCGATGGACGCGCGCTCGGCTTCGCAGATCCCGACGCCGCTTCTGTCGCAAAGGGCGAAACCATTGCGGACACCGCCCGCATGGTCACCAACTACTCAGACGTGATCGTTGTCCGTCACAATTGGGCTGGCGCAGCCCATGTTATGGCTCGCTATTCCAACGTTCCGGTGATTAACGGCGGCGACGGCACCCATCGGCATCCCACACAGGCACTCACAGACCTGTACACAATCCTCCAACGGAAAGGACGGATAGAAGGGTTGACAGTTGGCATTTGCGGCGACCTAAGATACGGGCGGGCAGCGCATTCGCTCGCGCTCGGTGTTGCACGATTCGGCGGGAAGCTCCTCCATATTTCGCCTGATGGATTTCAGATGCCTGAATGGGTTTCTACCCGCTTGAAACATCTCTACGATCAGGAACCGGCTGAAACGAATCAACTCAGAGACGTGATTGGTGAGCTTGATGTTATCTATGTGAACCGCCTTCAGGAAGAACGTTTGCCGCCGGGGATCTCTCCAGAAGCTGCACGAGGGAGCTATCTTGTAGATGTCGCAATAATGGATTACGCCAAACCCGATGCGATGATCATGCACCCGTTACCGCGTGTCAACGAGTTGGCTTATGAGCTCGATGAGGATGAACGCGCGGCATATTTTGAACAATCTGCAAACGCCGTACCCATTCGGATGGCTTTGCTTGCAAGTTTACTGGGGCTTGAACAGCTGGTTTTGACACAACCGCCGACTAGAAAGATGGTATCGGATCAAGGGTCATGTGAAAATCCCAACTGTGTTACCAATCACGAACCTTACTTGGGACCTGAAACGGAGATAATCGCCGGTCCGCCCTCGATTTCCGCTTGTGCTTACTGCGGAGCTCTTAAAACGTGACACGCAATATCAACTAAAGGAGAATCCATGAGCAACCTAAAAATTCGTGACGTTCGCGTCATTGTGACGCAGCCGACCGCAAACCTCAATGTGGTGAAAATAGAGACCGATGAACCGGAGTTGTACGGCTTGGGCTGTGCCACTTTTACCCAACGTGCTCTCGTTGTTGAAACCGCCGTCAATGACTACCTCCGCCCATTTCTCATTGGCAAGGATCCCGCTGACATCGAAGACATCTGGCAGTCATGCAATGTGTCTGCGTACTGGCGGAACGGCCCCATCCTCAACAACGCCATCAGCGGTGTAGACCAAGCGTTATGGGACATCAAGGGCAAAGTCGCAGGAATGCCCACTTACGACCTGTTCGGCGGAAAATCGAGGGAAGCGGCTGCCGTATACATCGTGCCGGGAGGGTCTGACCTTAAAGAGTATGAAGAAAATGTCTGGGCGTTTATCGAAGATGGTTTCCGTTACTTCAAACTTGGAGGCGCAGATCGCTTCTTCTCGGACGACACACCACATAGCGAAAAGCCCGTCATCACAAATAAAGTTTCCGAATCGAGCGGCAGTATATACGATCCGGTAAAATCGGTTCGCGGGATCGTGCGTGCCTTTGAACATTTCCGTTCCACCTTCGGCTGGGATGTCGATGTTATCTACGATGTTCATGAACGGCTCCCGCCGATCATGGGGCTTGGTTTGGCGAAAGAACTTGAACCGTTTAGGCTCTTTTTCTTGGAGGATCTCTTCGCGCCGGAGGATAACGACTACTTCCGGTTGGTGCGCGAGCAGACCAGTACCCCAATCGCTATGGGCGAATTGTACAACAATCCACATGAGATGATTCCGATGGTCAAGGACCGACTGCTCGATTTTATGCGTGTCCATGTCTCTCAAATCGGAGGATTGACACCAGCACGGAAGCTGGCAGCACTCTGCGAAGCCTTCAACGTCCGAACCGCTTGGCACGGTCCCACAGATGTCTCCCCTGTGGGTCACGCCGCCCAACTCATGCTAGACCTGAATGTGTGGAATTTCGGCATCCAAGAGGCAGGGCCCTACCAGACCGATCTGCTGAAGGAGGTATTCCCCGGAACGCCTGAAGTCCGCAACGGATATATGTGGTCCAACGGCAAGCCTGGCTTGGGTATAGATATAGACGAAGAGTTAGCAGCAAAGTATCCAGTAACAGAACCCGCACGTTCCAACTGGTCGTGGGGCAACGTCAGACTGGCTGATGGAACCATAATCCGTCCGTGATGCCCAACTGCCTCGTTCGGAAACTGGGCTTTGGAAATGAGAGGAAAGGTAAAAATAGATAGGACTTACACGGTTAAACACGCAACGGACGCTGATGGACGCAGATTTATCTGCTAAATCTGCGTCCATATCTACTTTTAGAAATGAAACATGTAAGTCCGAAACAGATGAAGGATAAATTATGTCAGATCGGCTCAAAATGGGGTTAATTGGTTGTGGGGGTATGTCCGGTGCCCATATGCGAGGTTATCAAGAGCTCTGCTCAAAGGGAATTACGTCTTTTGACATCGTCGCTGCCTGCGACATTGATGTTGGTCGTGCAGAAGAACGGGCAACCCAAGCGCATGAGTTTCAAGGAGGCACAAAGCCGGCGGTCTATACGGAGGTTGAAGAGATGCTCGCTAAGCATTCAGACCTCGATTGTGTGGATATCTGTGCCCTCCACAGCGCACACCACACCCTTGCTGTCGCCGCGCTGGAAGCGGGAATGCATGTTATCATCGAAAAGCCGCTCGGCATTACCATGCGTGCCTGTAAACTCATCCTCGACGCGGCGGAGAAGAACAACCGCATCCTATCTGTGGCAGAAAACTATCGTCTGGATCGGGTCCAACGGGCCCGACGGTGGGCGGTGCGTGAAGGCCGGATTGGTGACCCACGCATGTTTTTCTGGGTAGAGGTCGGCGAAGGTTTAGGGAAATGGAGTTGGCGTAATTTCAAGATGGACGCCGGCGGCGGTTGGGTGCTTGATGGTGGCATTCATTTTACAGATCTGATGCGCTTTATTCTTGATGCGGAGGCGGTGGAAGTTTACGCAATCAATAAGGCTTACGAACCCTACCGCTATGACGATCCGGCAGCGCGGCAAGGCGGCTACGAGGTTGACGTTGAGGATGCGATGATCTCTGCCATTAAATTTGAGCGTGGGATTACCGCGCAGTGGACGTGGGTCGGTTCAGGACCGGGGAACGGTATCAGTCGCAGAACCGTTTACGGCAGCGAAGGTAGTTTGGACTTCGAGGTGGGACTCACGCCTCGTGGTGGCGAAACCATCAGCAATGAAGTCCTACTCCAAGAATTTCTGGCGCACCTCAGCGATGAGGAACGTGAATATTACTTCCCAAGTGGTATTGAGAATACCGTTGCCATAGAGCTCAAGTATTTTGCCGACGCCATCACTACCGGCGGCAAACCGGAGGTCGATGGGATTGAGGGCATGAAGTCCGCAGCTGTCTGCATGGCGGTCTACGAGTCCGGTTGGCATGGTCGCCCGGTTACGTTGGCGGAGATTGAAAACTGCGAATTGGAAGGGTATCAGGGCGAGATTAATGAGCAGCTGGGGATTGAGTGAAGCGTAAAAGCGTCACGGATACTTGAATAACTAACGTGGGAAAATGGGAGATAAATTGAGTCAATCACCGCTCGCAGTGGATTGACAAATCCACTGTACATCTGCGGGTATGGCTTGGATATGTCTATCCAAGCCGAGCGGGATTAATATACAGAACACAATCCAACACACCAAAAAAGAAGCATATCCCCAATTTCTAATAGATAGCAACTTAGATTTGAAGAGGAGACAAACATGGATCAACAGATAACGTCCCCCGAAGCGTTTTTTGGCTTCCAGCTTGGAAGCGATCGGAAGATGGCACGGTGGAATCAGATTGTCGATTACTTCCGATTATTGGAGGAGCAGAGCGATAAGATTCAAGTCATTGATATGGGGCTATCCACAGAGGGGCACCCGTTTCTATTTGTGATTATCTCCTCACCGGAGAATCTGGCGAATTTGGCACATCTCCGCGAGGTGAACGCTCAAATCAAGGATCCGCGCGGGGTATCGGAGGAGACGATAAACGCACTCATGAGGGCAGGCAAGGCGATTATTCTCCAATCGATGGGACTGCACGCGACAGAGATTGGCAGCACGCAAATGGTTTCAGAGTTGGCTTACGATCAGATCACGCGGACCGATGAGGAAGCTACGCGCATTCTGGATAACGTCATCTCGCTGATGGTGCCGTGCTTTAACCCAGATGGCCAGATTATGGTGACCGACTGGTACAACAAATACCTCGGCACAGAGTACGAAGGTTCTACGCCGCCGCGGTTGTATCACAAATATGCCGGGCATGACAACAACCGCGACGCTTTCATGTTTAATTTGGTCGAATCCCAATATATGGCGCGGATCATGTATCAGGAGTGGCAGCCCCACGCCTACCAAGACCATCATGAAATGGGCTGCTACGGTGCCCGTTTATGGGTGTGCCCCTATTCGGAGCCACTGCATCCACACGGCGACCCGTTGGTTTGGCGGGAGATTAGCTGGTATGGAGCACATATGGCGTATAAGCTGGAGGAAGCGGGTAAGACCGGCGTCCTCAATGCGTCGCTGTTCCCAGCGTGGAGTCACCTCGGTTTCCACTGGATGGGAAACTATCACAACATCGCCAGTATGTTGACGGAATCGGCACATGCTAAGTTGGCGACGCCGATGTACATCCACAAAAGCCAACTGAAGGGCGAAGACGACAGGAAGCAACTGCTGGACGAAGGGAGTAACACGTTAAGGGCATTTCCGCACTATAAGCCTCAGACCAACTTTCCCCACCCATGGGAAGGGGGTTGGTGGAGGGTTCGCGACATCGTGGAGCAGCAAAAAATATCGGCGTGGGGTCTACTTGACATGGCGGCACGGAATAAGGATACGATTCTGCGGAATGCGTATCTGAAGGCAAAGCGACAGACCGCACTCGGCGCATCTGGTACACCCGTCGCATACCTCATCCGCCCAGACCAACATGATCCGCTGACCGTCCTAACAATGATTAACAAGCTGCTAGTTCAAGGGATAGACATCCAAAAAGCCACCCAAGCCTTTACGATCAACGGCTCAAGCTATCCCGCGGGGACCTACTGCATTCCTCTCAATCAGCCGAAGATGGGGGTTATTAAGACGCTGTTGGGACGGACACTATACCCGGACGACGCTTGGACACGGCAACCAGACAGCACACCTCAACGACCCTACGATACTACAACTGACACCATGGCAGAGTTTATGGGGGTCGATGCTGTGCCGATAGCGGGAAGTATCGCAGGGCGTTTTGAAGATCTTACGGAGCCCGAACCCCTTATCGGAGAAGTGATCGGTACCTCGCAGGTCGGTTACCTTTTCGATGGCAGGTTAAACGATAGCTTCAAAGTCCTCAATCGGTTGTTCGATCAGGGGATTCAAGTGAGACGCCTGCACGAAAGGGTGTCAGTGGAGAACGAAACATTTCCGGTGGGCGCGTTTGTGGCTGCCGCGGGGTCTGAAGATCTGCTCAAAGAGATCGTCCAAGATTGCGGTGTTACCTTCTACGCGCTTGAAGGGGCGTTAGAGACAGGGCAGCGCGAAGTCCGGCGAGCCCGGATCGGTATGTATCAGCGATATTGGGGTGGTAACATGGACGAGGGCTGGACACGGCTGCTCTTGGAACAGTTCGGATTCCCGTACCAGACGCTGAGGGATGCGGAGATTAAAGCGGGCAACTTGGGTCAACGCATCGATGTTCTCATACTGCCCGATGACTCGGTCGACATGATCATCGGTAATAGGGTGGAGGGGCGGCTCAGGGAAAATCCTGCCCCACCAGAATATCGAAGTGGGATCGAGGAGGAAGGCGTCGAAGCGATAAAGGAGTTCGTTGAAGGCGGGGGGGCGTTGGTAACGCTCAACCATGCCTGCGACTTCGCTATCAAAGAGTTAGACTTGCCTGTGCAAAACGTCCTCGCAGGTAAGTCGGCGAAAGAATTCTTCTGCCCCGGCTCCACCCTACATGCCCATATCGACACAACCCATCGGCTCGCTTACGGGATGCCCGACCCGGCGCTCATCTTCTTCTGGAGCGGTCCCACCTTCCGCGTCCAACCCTCCTTTTCCAACGAGCGATGCGAAATCCTCGTCCAATATCCTGAGAGAGACCTCTTGCAGAGCGGATGGCTTGTCGGTGAAGAGCAGATAGCGGGGACAGCTGGTATGATTTCAGCGCAGTACGGCGAAGGATCGGTTGTTCTTTTCGGATTCAGACCACAGCATCGAGCGCAAACGCACGGGACGTTTAAGTTGTTGTTTAATGCGCTTATTGGTTAGGTCATGATAACCCAAGTTGTCACTTAAATAAAACTCCAGTGGGCCGATAGATTCATGGAACACGCAACAGTCAAAGCCCTTGTCCCGCGGAGCGGAATGTTATCTGACACCCCAAAAAATGTCTGCGGACTCATATCGCATACAATTTAATTTCTCCTTTCTAATTTTGCTATGAGTTCTGCATTTGTTGGACTCTGCCCAAAAATCCTGATATTGTGTTGGGTATTAGAGTCATGGTTCGCAATACATGCTCAGAATCTTCTGACATCTCACTTAACCGACGATTTACGCGTTCTGTTAATTCAGCGGCTTGGTATTCTGTTTCTATACTTTCTATAATCTGACCTAGACTTCTAATCAGATTAGCAGAAGCATCTATAAAACTTCCCGTCATAGTCGTCCGATTGTCTATGAGTCTCCTCCATTCCTCATCTTCTCGCGCCCTTTGATCAAGAGCATTAATTTCTGCTTCAAACTCATTTTGCTCTGAGCCTCGCATTCGTTCAATTCTGTCTGCGAATCGATACGCTGCATTGGATATTAGTGTAATGGGTCGCTCCAAATATTTAACATCTTCCGACATCTTACTGAAGCGACGTCTTATCCTTTCTGTTAATCCAGCGGCTTGGTGTTCTGTTTCTGCATCTCCTATAATCTGATTTATATCTCTCATCAGATCAGCAGTAGTACCTATAAAACCTTCTATCATATTTCTATGATTGTCCACTAGTTGTCTCCACTCCTCATCTTCTTGTCTTCTTTGATTAAGATTGTTGATTTCTGCTTCAAACCCATCAATTGACATAAAATCACCTCATAAATGGTTATGGAACGGAGATTTCCAGTCCCTACTGGCTCAATTTTGCTCTAAGTTCTGCAACCGTCCCCGTCCCTTTCATCGAATTGCAGGCACCACATAACAACCACAAATTATCAAAATGATCTGTCCCACCCTTACTGCGAGGGATTTTGTGGTCAATCGTCAAATTCCGAAACGGGAAGAAAATCCCACAGCCCCCGCACAACCCCTCCTGCAATCCGAACAGTGTGTGCTTATGTGTTCGTGCCGGCGGTGTGTTACCTATATCCGTCCGCTTTGGATAGTCGTCCCGGTGGACAATCTCTGGGAATAAGCCTTGATCTGCTTTGATTCGCTTTACTACCAACTCCGCTGCCTTCGGTGAAATGTCAATCCCTACCCATGACCGCTGCAACCGGTCAGCCGCCACCAATGTCGTGGCACACCCGCAGAAGGGGTCAAACACGACATCGCCGGGGTTGCTACTGGCTTTGATGATGCGTTCAAGAAGGGCAATCGGCTTCTGTGTAGGGTAGCCGGTGCGTTCTTTACCCTTTACAGGTGGCGTATTGAGAACCAAGTCACCTGCCACAACACCTAGCATCGCAGATAGATACTTCTTCCACCGCGGTCTTCCTTTTCCGCCTTTGGGCCAGTGCAGCAAGCCAGCATCATCAAGAGCTTTACATTTTGCCAATTGGTCGAGTGTTTCGTAATTGTCTGGCAGCAGAACCTGTGCGGAAGCAGGAAATCTGTTACGAGCGGGTGGTGCCCATGCCCGACCGGGGGGAGGTTCAATGCCTTTCAATGGCATGTACGCTTGCTCGCTGCCTGCTTTACCACCCGATAAATCAACTGTTGCCCATCTACCATGTTTATCCCGACGCCGATAAGTCTTCTGTATGTATTCATCGTCATAGGGGGTATATTGTTGATTCCAAGTTGCGCTGTCGGATTTGACATAGTAAATAATCCGGTCAGTGTTCACCGCGTAGCGTTTCCCCAACGATTTCGTCGATGTGCGTTTCCACACCACTTCATTCCGAAAGTTATCTCTTCCAAACACTGCATCCATCACCAACTTCAGGTAATGCGAAGCGGTCGGGTCGCAATGTAGATAGATGCTCCCTGTGTCTTTCAGGATGCGTTTCATCTCCAGCAGACGGATGGACATCATAATCAGGTAACTCTGCATCCCCTTTCCGTGTGCCTCTCGCGCTGCTTGTATCACGGTGTGCAGGGGTAGGGATTGTTCGGCTAACTCGCCGTGTTCGGCTTCATCAACATCGCTAAGTGTCCACGTGTCTTTGAAGGCGGCACCGGCGGCTTGGCTGCCGATGGGGGCAGCATAGTCTCGATTAGAATTGAATGGCGGATCGAGATAGATCAAATCGACACTCGCGCTATTCATCCCCCGCATGATGTGTAGATTATCGCCGATGAAGATTGTTTTATCTTTCCAGTTCATTTGGCTGTCCTTTTCTCAAAATAAAGGACAATTCCTGCTGGGACACCAATAACCGCAGGAACTAGCACAACCAAAAGGGCTTGTAGAAACCCAAGTCGCTTATCCACGCTACTGATACTATTAGTAAGCCTCTTGCCCACGTTGGTGATGCTAGCAGTCAAACGCTTGTCCATTTCATCAATTCGGGTGGTCAATAGCTGAAACTTGAGATCGGTACGGACTTCAGCTTCTACGATTTCTTCTTTGACAATGGAGCGAATGGCTTGTAAATCCTCTTTTGTTAATTCACTGAGAACGGGTGCAGCAAGGAAGAAATAGATTAAAAATCCAATGGTAAGCCATTTCATAATCAGCCTCCGTAGTTATTTGAGGCATACTCATAAATAGAATTGAGTCAGAATAACGGTTATAACCTTATTTAACATCCCGGAAAGAAAGGATTATAATATGGGTGGTTCATGTCAAAAGAAAGTGCAGTGCAGCTCAGAGAAGCCGAGTTTTTGATAAAAACTCGGCTTCTCTAAAATAGGTAGTAACCTACAAGTAGATATAGTTTGGACAGGAAATCCCCCCAGCCCCTAACGATTGGGAAACACTTTTCCGGTGACAACATAGTAGAGCGATCGCTTACCTATTTCAAGAAGAAGGAGGACAGCAACAGGCGGTATCAATATTAGCATGAGCTCACCGAAAATTACCCCCATCGCTATCGCTAGTCCTATCGTTACCCCAAGGATTAGGACATACAATACCTTAGGGAATCTATACCACGCCTTGCTATTCAGATAGGCAATCCCCTTCTGGCTTTGATCGTTCTGAGAAGCCATATCTCGACCTTCTGTTCCCTCAGATAAGGAAATATATCCCATCTACCCAATCCGATCTATTTCCAAGGTACAGGCACATCGAGTTCATCCGCCAACGTTTCGAGGGATTCCACCTGGGACTTGTGGAGCGGAATACCGTTCGCACGACGTTCTTGGGTGAGTTCCCATTCGACTTCGCCCGGAAGCGTAACCCGATCAAATCCCGCCCGCGGTTTGGCTTTGCGGGTCGTGCGGATCTGTTCGTCCATCTCCTCCTTAAATTCGTCAACCGAGGTCAGGTTCGCAATGTTGATAGCAAAGAAAAAGTGAGCGGTCGCAATTTTTTCAGGCGGCGCATTCCGTGGATTGTAAGCTTTATTGATCCCCATCAGTCCGCCACCCAACGGTCCACACAGCACATCCATAATAATGGCGAGTGCAGAGCCTTTCGGACCCGCAGCTGGCAGAATCGCTGCCACCTTAGATGGATCATCGGTCTCCTCCCCATTCTCGTCCAGTCCCCAACCCAAAGGAATTTTCTGATCATACATCCGTGCGGTCCCAATTCTACCGGCAGCTGCAGCACCACACGCCATATCCAACACAATCGGTGGTTCTTCGCCGGCAGGGATGGCGAAAGCAAGTGCGTTGTTACCGATTGAGTTGGTCCTCGCGCCAAAGACCGCTACGTTCACACCGCCTCCATTGGTAGTTGCAAAGCCAATCATGTCGTGTTCAAGCGCACGCATCGCATGACTAGAGGCAGCCCCAAAGTGCTGACTGTTGCGAATAACCACAATGCCGATCGAAGTCGCCTTGGCTTTTTCGATAGCGAGGTTCATGCCGTGGATTGCGACAAGGTGCCCCAAGCCTCGGTCACCGTCAAGTAGCGCGGACGCGGGGTTATCTGCAAGAGTCTTAATGTCGGGATTCGGGTTGGTGCCGCCGCTCATCATCCCGCGCACATAGCCCGGCACACCACGTGTAGCGTGTGAAGGAACACCCCGCAGGTCCATTAAAACCTGCAGCTGAGAGATGGTCTCGGCGTACTCTCGTGCGACACCGACCTTTTGATAAAATTGGCTACAGACCTGCTGGAGCTGGTCTGCGTTAACAATTGATTCCTGTTCGCGTTGATTCATGTTAATCTCCTCATGTGTGAAACATAAAACGTGATGCGTGAATGGTCTAAAAAAAATTTACTTAGGACCACATCCTGAGTTCACAACTTTTTAGGAACGCATGGCGGTTCAAGAACAAATGTAAAGGTTATACGGTCGATCAAGCCCATCAGGGTCACCCTGATCCAACAGCATGTTTGATGTCTTACCCAAAACGCACCGAGCCACCCAACGATTCAGCGCGGGAATTTCCTCCGATGAGAACGCCTCAATCTCCTCAAGGGCAAAGTATCCGGCGGCATCAACCTCACGTCCATCGGGGATGGGATCGTGTAATGCAACCGGCGTCAGCCCAAAAATCAAGTAGGTTGAGTTATCGCCTTCCTTAACGCGGTGGCGCACCCCAAGCAGGCCTTCTACCTTTGCATGGATGCGGGTCTCTTCGTAAATCTCTCGCACAACTCCGTCATGAGCGCATTCCTCCGGTTTCACATATCCCCCCGGAATTTGCCAATTCTTGGCGCCGTACGTGTGATGCACTAGGAGGAGTTGTTCATCGCGCACAACCGCCCCACCAACACCGAGCGTAAATTTCCATTCCATACGCTTCCCTTGTCCAAATGAACTCAGGTTAGACTCAGGCTCTCAAATAGACGCTCAGATCCCCCAGCGTTCGTTAATCTCGTCCTGATACCCTGTCACCCTGTCGTTGTAAACATCATCGAACTTCACCGCCTGGCCTAGCCAACCCGATTCGTAAATAGCGTTGCAGATCGCTTGCGCTTTCAAGCCATCAACCCCATCGAGCTCAGGTCTACGCCGTGTGCGAACCGCGTCTAGAAAATCGTAGACCTCAAGCATCACCCCTTCTGTGATCCCATGCGGGAACAACCGATCTTTTTCCTCTATGCTAAGATTTGCCATGTAGGTGCTTTGCAAGGTTTCTGCGTCCTCTATACTCCCATCCCACAGTTGCAACTCAGGCGATTGTGGGTATCCGCCAGTACTGTAGATGGAACCGATGCTCCCGTGATAACTGTTATAGCTGATACTGCGTCCTGGGGCAGCACCTGTGTTGACCCATTGACCGATAACGCCGCTCTTAAACGTGATCGTTACCAGTGCCGTATCCTCAACAGTTTGTGGCACATGATTGCCGTCCGAATCTTTGAACTGGTATTGGTTCAGATTCTCCGATCGGGCGTAGACCTCATCAGGTTCGCCGTAGAAATAGATGAGGAGATCCACGTAGTGGACACCACCATCAATGATTCCGTTTCCGCCGCCGGTTAATTTGTCCTTCCGCCATGTTGTTCGCTCATCGCGTAACCGATTTTCGGGTGCTTCGTTCCCACCACCGGTCCCCTGTCGGAAAAACATGCGCGGCTCCCCGATCCGCCGCTCTTTGTTGATTAGCCACTCAACAGTGCGTGAACTCACCCATCGCCGCACCTGTTCAGCAGTGGCGAGGATACGATTGTGGGCTGCTGCTGTCTCAATCATCTTCCATCCCGCACGAACTGTTACCCCAAGCGGTTTCTCAACAATCACATCAACCCCCGCTTCAAAACAGGCAATCGCAAGCGTGTGATGAAGGAAATGGGGACCACAGATATCCGCTCCGTCCAGCGATTCCGACTCTAGCATCTTATCAATGTTGTCGTAGACTTGAGGTTGCACACCCCCTTGCACTTCGGCAGCTCTCGCAGCAAAACCTTTCGCCCGATCTATATCTACATCACACATCGCCACAAAGTCGAAGATATCAACGCCGCGATTCTTGAGACCAATATAGGCGTTCAGATGCGCCCCTGCCATCCCACCACAACCAATAATCGCCAATCTGACCTTGTCTGTTTGCATACAGTCCTCCCTCTCTGGAATTTCGTACCCCGGTTTTTATTTTTTAATGCTCAATTTTTGTTGACAAGATAAATCCCATAAGCGACTAGACCAGCACCTATTATCAGCGCGAAACCAATTTCATCACCCAAGAGCAGATAGCTTAACAACACGCCAAACAATGGTGTCATAAAGAATAGGACAACCAGTCTGCTTGGGCTGTACTTCTCAAGGATCGATGTCCATGTGACAAAGCAGAATCCAGCAATGACGATGCCCTGATAGAGAATTGCGGTCACGCCAGAAGGCGAGAAATGATAACTAGCCTCCCGCTCCAAGAACAAGCTCGAGACTGCAAAACACGGGATGCTGAAAATCATCAACCAGAATAGCAGGCGATAAGGATGGATAGATTGGATGATGAGCTTGGTGACCACCGTCCGAAGCCCTAACAGACAACCACTTAGTAGGACAATGAGATCTCCACGCAGATAATCGTGTGTACCAACTTTTAGGTTACCCCCGAAAGTTAGCAGGACACCACCGAATGCGAGGCTAATTCCAACCGTTTTCCTGATAGAAAGATGATCGCCCGGCACCCAGAAATGGGCAAACAACGCAGTAAAGAACGGGTAGGTGCTGATGAAAAGCGTCGAACGCGATGCATCTGTAAAATGTGTTCCAACGTTCAGCGTAGTAATCTGCAGCGTGAAAATCACCGACACAAAAATTAGTGGTAGCAACTCGCCCGGATGCATTCGGAGACGAACTCTCTGATGTAACGACCACAGCGTAATTGCGGCAAATCCGAGGAGAAAACGCATCGTCGCAAGCGCAAAGGGCGGCACCCCCTGTAAGCCGATTTTAATCGAAACCGAATTACCGCCCCAGAGCAGAGCAAGCAACAGTACCAACGCGATGACCTTGGTACTTGGTTGATCTGCGGCGATTTCAGGTTTTTCACTCATTTTTTCTCGCGCTTCTTTCCCCCACGTTTCACGCTCTAAGTTACATATCAGGTTGGACGCATTACGGCAAAACGTAACGAAAACGAAATCGCTGGAACACTCCCATCCTTCCCTTCCAACCTCTATTCACCTAACACAGGAATGTTTTTCAATCATAATTACTGGGCCGATGGTCGCCCAGCAGCCGCCGTTGTCGTGGCGTTGCCTGCCCGAGAATCGCTTCGTCAAACTGAAATTTGTTGAGATAGGGCGGAAATTTCTGTGTAATCATCCGCTTGGCGTAATGCACCTGCAATAGATAACGGTTTTGATCACTCGTATTCGCCGAACCGCGGTGCCATACCTCGCTTCGGAAAACAACGACATCGCCGCCGTTACACATGATGCTGTGGTCGCCAACCCCTTCCCACTCGACATCGCCATTTGGGCTTCGACCCGCCTGATGACTCCCCGGAATAAACTTCGTCGGTCCCAATTCTTCATACAGATCATCAAGATAAAAATGGGCAGTGGTGATAAAAATTGGGATCTTCACTCGTGAATCCGCCAACACATCTGCCGGTAGGCTAACCGGCAGCCAATCGGTATGCAAGCCCTGATCCGGACGTCCAGGACCCGTTGTCCACGCTGTCATCCCAATAACGTGGCAATCATCGCCATGGATCGCTTCCTCCAACTCAATGATCTCTGGCTTGTCAAGATATTGCAGAAAAATCGTATCCCGATTGAACGCATTATTGATATGTTTATTGAGAAAACCGCCATTTTCAGGGGTACTGTGTTTATCGAAGCTTTCTGGTATCTGCGTCAGTCGGTCCATGGCGTCACGCAGTTCAGCAATCTCTTCAGAGTTGAGAACCCTAGGGAAATAGACAAAACCGTCCTCCTCTATCGCTCTAACTCTACTCTCTAAATCTGGATATGCAACAAGTGACAGTGCGTCAGCCATCTACTCATTCCTCCCATTCTCATATTTTTTGATCGTAGTAGGCATACTCCGTATGTCCTAAGAACCTGTTTTAAAAAGAAAAATAGTACTCCAGAGTTGATGTTTACGTTAAATCATTGGAGCAGTCCATACTGAATCAATGAAAGGCATAAACATGACTTCAACAAACTATCCCACAGATTTGACCGATGCCCAGTGGGAAAAACTATTACCCTATCTGCCAAAACCTTCACCATTAGGCAGACCTCTCAAGTGGGAGATGCGCTCAGTTATCAACGCTATGTTTTATCTCCTCAAGTCAGGGTGTCAATGGCGAATGCTTCCTCATCAGATGCCACCGTGGCAAACAGTCTATTCCCATTTCAGAAAGTGGAAAGCCTTAGAACCTGTTTGAAAAAGAAAAAATCTGACTCAAGAGTTCATGTTTACGTCCAATCATTGGAGCAGTGAATACCATTCCAATGAAAGGCATAAACATGACCCGAACAACCTATCCCACGGATTTGACCGATGCCCAGTGGGACAATCTGTTCCCCTATCTGCCAAAACCTTCACCGGTAGGTAGACCGCTCAAATGGGAGATGCGCTCAATCATCAACGCTATTTTTTATATAGTCAAATCAGGGTGTCAATGGCGAATGCTCCCGCATCAGATGCCCCCATGGCAAACGGTCTATTCCCATTTCAGAAAATGGAAAGCCGATGGCACATGGGTGATGATTCATCAAGCACTTCATCACCAAACCCGTTGTGATATTGGCAAAGTGCCTTCACCGACAGTCGCTATTATTGACAGCCAATCGGTCAAAACGACTGAACTGGCAGACAGTCGAGGGTTTGATGCACATAAGAAGGTCAAAGGGCGTAAACGTCATATAGTCACCGATACAATTGGCATTCCATTGCGGGTGAAGGTCACTGATGCCAATGTCAGTGATAACCAAGTCGCAATAGAGTTACTCAAAGAGGTTTTTAATTGGCACATAACGATTCAGTTAGTCTGTGCGGATGCGGGTTATCGCGGAGAATTAGGTGACTGGTTATATATGGCGCATCAGTGTCGATTGGACATTGCGCCATCTGTTAGGCAATCAGGATTTGTAGTTATCCCCTTGCGGTGGATTGTGGAGCGCACCTTTTCTTGGTTCGCTTGGTTTCGTCGATTGACTGTGGACTATGAACGCTCCGCTGAGACTGCTGAGGCTATGATATACATTGCTTCCATTTACTTGATGCAAAACCGTATCAAATGACTTTTAAAACAGGCTCTTAGGTACATGGCTTATGATTCATCAAGCACTTCATGAACAAACCCGTTGTGATATTGGCAAAGCACCCTCACCGACAGTAGCTATCATTGACAGCCAATCGGTCAAGACGACTGAACTGGCAAATAGCAGAGGGTTTGATGCGCATAAGAAAGTCAAAGGTCGTAAACGCCATATAGTCACCGATACGATTGGCGTTGTATTAGGGGTAAAGGTCACTGATGCCAATGTCAGTGATAACCAAGTCGCAATAGAGTTACTGACAGAAATCTTTAATTGGCACATAACGATTCAATTAGTCTGTGCTGATGCTGGCTATCGTGGCGAATTAGGCGACTATTTATATTTGACGCATCAGTGTCAATTGGACATCGCTCTACCTCTGGGCCGACCGGGATTTGTGGTTGTCCCATTGCGTTGGATTGTGGAGCGCACCTTTTCCTGGTTCGGTTGGTTTCGCCGATTGACTTTGGATTATGAACGCTCTGCTGAGACGGCGGAGGCGATGGTCTACATTGCTTCCATTTACTTAATGCGAAACCGTATCAAATGACTTTTAAAACAGGTTCTAAGACAAGCAGCAACTTAGATCTGATTTTAGTGGACCTGCTGCACGATGTCAACACCTATTGTGGGCTATGGCAGCGAAACCTATTTGGTGAAACCTCCCCTAATCCATTATCCCAATACTCTTGAGATAAGCCACAGACTTCTCCAGCCGTGCGTGCACCCCCGCCTCATCTATCTCCTCGCCCTCAACCCCTTCCAATTCCATCGCGCAGGGACCATAGAACCCAGCGTTGTTCAAGATCTGAAAAACCCCTTTGAAATCAACGACACCCTCACCGAGCGCAGGAAAATGCCACGTCCGATACCCGCCGTTGGTATCCTTGAGATGAACAGCACCAACATGCTCGATAATCTTCCTAAGCTCGCCGACTGCGGTGACGTTACGGTTGTAGAAATAGACATTGCCGGTGTCGAAGTTAATACAGATGTTCGGGTGATTGACCCCCTGCATCGTTTCAAGCGCGACATCGGCGTTGTGCGCCAGATCAAGGTGCGTTTCCAAACAGACCTTGATTCCGAGCGGTGCGGCATTTTCACCAATCTGCCTTAGCCGTTCATAGATGATATTTCGATCGTGGTCGCCGGCATGAGCGCTGGTAAAGATGATTTTTACGCCGATTCGGTTTGCAGCGTCCAAACACGCCTGAAAGTCTGAGACGATGTTTTTATCCTGAACATTGCACGGAGCAGCGACGCTGGTCGCTGTGAGCCCGTGGGATTTCAGCTCAGCAAGCACATTATCGACTTCCCCCGGCGCAGGGGCACCGATCTCGACGTTTGTCAATCCAATCTTCGCTAGATGCGGATACGCACCTTCGCCAAATTGTCCATAGCTATTCAAATTACACGCGATGATATTTTTCATTGTTGTGCCTCTCAATACAAGATTTATCCTCCAGTACAGGAGGTGTCTTCCAATACCCGCCGCAGAAATCCATCGTTTCTCTCCAATAGCGCAACGGCTTCCATCCGATTGACTCCCTTCACCAGCATGACAATCGCGATTTTCGCGCTGCCCCCAGCGCGCTCCAACGTCAATTGTGCCGTTGCAGAATCCGTCCCCGCAACCTCCATAATAATCCGCGCACCCCGATCAATGAGCTTCGCATTCGATGCCTGAATATCGACCATCAAATTGTTGTACACTTTTCCAATCTGGATCATCGAGACGGTGGTAAGCATGTTTAGTACCAGCTTCGTCGCCGTCCCAGTTTTCAACCGTGTTGAACCAGTGATAATCTCTGGACCGACAATCGGCACAATAAAGACATCCACAAACGCTTTCAGGCTATCAGTAGGCGGGGTGCAGCAAAGGAAAATTGTCTTGGCACCGATTCGATGGGCTTCTTCTAAGGCGCCAAGTACATAGGGCGTGCGACCGCTACCGGCAATGCCAACTACTACATCCCGACCGGTAACACCGTGATCGCGGATAGCTTGCGCCCCGGCATCAGGCTTATCCTCCGCAGCCTCAACCGAACGACGTAACGCCCGATCCCCACCGGCGATGATTCCCTGGATCATGCTAGGCGGAGTGCTAAACGTTGGAGGACATTCGGAGGCATCAAGGACACCTAGCCTGCCACTTGTCCCCGCGCCGATATAAAAAAGCCGTCCACTCCGCCGAAACGCTTCGGTGATAAACGTTATCCCCCGCGCGATTGATGCGGATTCGGCTTCCACAGCCGCGATTGCTCTCCGATCTTCTTCGTGGAAAATCCGCAAGATCTCTTCCGTTGATTTGAGGTCAATATCAATTGAGTTTGGGTTCCGTTGTTCGGTAATAAGCTTGGAGAGATCGTCTAACATCCCATCTGCCTTTACATATCCGTAATCACCAAGATAGATCGACTACTATATCTGCTATTGCCCCAACATCTGTTTGGCAGCCTCAATCTCATCTTGAAACTGAGGCTGATCGGTTGCGCGTTCTAGGAAACGATCCAGATACCGTTTCATCGTGAGCCGATCTCCTCGCTTTTCGTACATCCGCGCAAGGTGGTAGTAGATCTCGGTATCCTCCGGGTTCAGCGACTGAGACTTTTCGTATGCGCGGATCGCTAAATCAACCTGCTCTGTCTCTTGGTAGACATGTGCGAGGTTATAATGTGCATCCGGATCGCTCTCATCGAGCCCAATGGCTTGTTGATAATAGCGAATCGCTTCCTCAAACTGATCGCGAGCATGATAAGCACCAGCTAGATTGAAATAGGCATCTTGAAACGTCGGATCCGCCTCAATCGCCTTGCGATAGGCTTCAATCGCTTCGCCAAACTGATCGGTCGTGTCATAAGCATACGCTAAATTGTTGTAGAAGGCCGGATTATCAGGGGAGAGCTCGGTCGCTTTTTGGAACGCCTTGATTGTCGGATCCGTTAGTTGCATGTCTACGTAGACCAAACCGAGCGCGTTGTGCACTTGTGCGTTCTCTTCATCAAGTGCCAATGCCTCATGGAACTGCTCAACGGCTTTCTCATATTCCCCCATCTCGTGGTAAACTTCGCCGAGTTCTAGATGGCCCGTCGGATCTTCCGGCGAGAGCATCATCCCCATCCTGAGCCGGGTCGCTTCGCGACTCAGTTCTTCTTTACGCTGCGGTTCCTTCTCAGCAGGTTGGCAACCCAGAAGAAGAAACAAAATTAAAAGAAAAATAGGAAATGTTTTCATCGGCAGGTCTCCGATGCGGCAGAAGTTAAAAATCCCTTACGAACTTAATTATAGCAGCACCACCCAAAGTGTCAATAACTTTCTGCAGAGGAAATTTCTTTGAGATTTAATCCGTATTATGATACTATTATGCCTCAACCATGTGGTTACAAGTACAGGCGGATCTGGACTACTTCTAGACCCCATTTGTAACCAAATTGCAAGTTGAACCCGCCTTCCGCGTAAAATAGAGATCGAAGGCAGGGCTAGAGGAGACCGACGAATGAAAAAACAACTGTATCTCATTGGCGGCATTGCCGGGGCTATCTTGGTCCTTCTCGTCACCATAATGAGCTACTACATATTCAAATTTAAGGGCAATTTTGAAGGGGAACAGGCAAGTCGGATTACATACGAAAAAAAATCTGAACAACTACAGGGTGAATTGAATACAACCCAAGCAGAACTTGAAGCAAAGAAAAACAAAATCACGCTTCTAGAGGATACAATCGACGAGGTACAAGCGCGCACAACCAACTTGACCGAAGCCAAAGCAAAGGCAGAAGCAGAAGCGATGAAGCTTCTCACGGAGAAACAGCAGAGACAGGAAGAGCTCAAGCGGAAAGAAGCAGAATTTCAAGATCTCCGCCAAGAGCTTCAGAAGGAAATTGAAGCGAAAGAAATCACTATCACGACACTCCAAGGACAATTGACAGTCAACTTAATGGATAAGATCCTGTTCGCCTCCGGGAAAGCCGAGATTAAGACTGAGGGAAAGCGCGTCTTGGACAAGATCGCGCAGACTTTCTTAAACCGCTATCCGGATCGAGAGATTCGGGTTGAAGGTCATACGGACAACGTTCCCTTCAGACGCTCAGTCCTGAACAACTGGGACCTATCCACACAACGGGCGATCTCTGCCGTGCGGTATCTGCAAACGCGTGCAGGTGTGGATCCCGCCCGTTTGGCAGCGGTTGGCTACGCCTACTACCGTCCTATCGATACAAATAAAACCCCCAAAGGTAGAGCGAGAAATCGTCGAATCGAGATTATTGTGATGCCACCGAAACAAGCGGAAACCCAAGAGTTTTGAGCACGTTGTTTTCCAGTTATAGCGAAGGGTGCTCATAAGCCAGCCAAGAGCCTGTGCAGACACAGATGCCTGTAGGAGCGATTTCCGAATCGCGACTGTTTTCGAAAACCCACGGCAATCAGGACGAAGCGATAGGTGCATAGCAATGAACCCCTGAATCAACAAAGCCCCAACGGTTCGGTGCAGCGAGTGTGATCCGTAGGGAACGCAGATCTGCGTTCCTTCTCTTCTGACGTGTTAAGCATTAAGTATTATTCATCTGTCAGCCCAATTACCAACTCAACCGCCTAAAAGGAGTTTTTATTCATGTCAACAAAGGCACATGTTAAATTCGGGCATCAAGAGCATACTCAGTTTATGGAGGAGGGTTACGTGAGACTCGGACACCTCCTATCGCTGAAAGAGTTATCTGCGTTGCAGCAACGGATTGATGATATTATGCTGGGGGTTATACCCTACGAGAATATGCGGTTCCAACTCGATAGCGCCAGCGGCGTCTACCGCGAAGCACCTCCGGAGAGTGTGGGACACAAAGGCGCAACGCTCCAATATCGGAAGATTATGGACCTTGAACAAGATCCGCTGTTCCTCTCCTACATGCAGCACCCGCTCCTACGGGACATCACACGGCACTATATCGGCGAAGATGTTTCGATCTACAGGGCGATGTTCATGAACAAACCCGCCAACCAAGGCACAGTACTACCGTGGCATCAAGATGTTGGAATAGGATGGGGACTGGACCACAACCCAATTATTACCGTCTGGATGGCGTTAGACGACGCAACAGTAGAAAACGGTTGTATGCAAATCGTGCCGGGCATCCATAAACGCGGTGTGATAAATGAGGGACATTTTGCCACGGAAGCGGATGCTGAAAAATATCAACTGGAAGAGAATGCGATTAATCTGGAAGTGGAGAAAGGAGAAGTCGTCCTGCTGAATAATCTCCTGCTACACCGTTCCGGGGTGAATCGAACGGGGAAAGCGCGACGCGCATTCAGTGCTGCTTATATGGATGCAGGGACGAAACATGTGACGACGGGAGAGACATTTTCAGTCATTTTTGGGAACAACGCCCTAAAGCCTTCCGAATGTTGACCGCAGTCATCAAAGGAGAACCAAAATGCCAACAGCGGCACTCATCACCTTGGGATGCAAGGTGAACCAATACGACACACAAGCGATGCAGGAGGTCATGCTGCGTAACGGATATACCATTGTGCCCGAGAACGACCCCGCGGACGTTTGTATCATCAACACCTGCACCGTAACGAATGTCGCAGACCAAAAAGCCCGTCAAGTCATCCGGCGAGCGGTTCGGAAAAATCCCGATACCGAAGTCCTCGTCACGGGTTGCTACGCTGAAAGTGATCGGGAAGCAATTGAGGCGATTCCGGGCGTCTCCCTCGTCTTCGGAAATCGCGAAAAGGCGGATCTTCAGCAGTATCTGAATCTGGTGCACGAATCATGGAGAGAAAAGGATTGCTCACCGCTGCTGCAAATTGATCCCGTCCATCACGACGCCGTCCGCGAACACGCGAATTTCAGCATGTCGGTCAGTGAAGCAGGAAGACACACGCGCGCGCTCATCAAGGTGCAAGACGGATGCAGCGCCTTCTGTACTTACTGTATTATCCCTTACGTCCGGGGACGTATGACAAGCCGTCCCCTACCCGACATCGTGCAGGAAGCGCAGCAAATCGCCGCAAACGGATACAAGGAGATCGTTATCACCGGCGTCCATTTGGGGGCTTATGGACTAGATACTGGTCGGCAGACAACCATTGCAGACATTTTGGAACACATCCACCCCATTGATGGCATCGATCGCATCCGCTTCAGCTCTATCGAGGCGATGAATTTCCCACCGGATCTGGTCGATCGAATGGCAGCGTTGCCCAAGTGTATGCCCCACTTCCACCTACCGCTACAGGCGGGCAGCGATAAGATTTTACGTCAAATGCGCCGCCGTTATACGCAGGCAGAATTTTCGCGCCTCGTCGAAAAACTTCGCGCCTCGTTCCCAGATGTCGGAATCACCACCGATGTCATGGTCGGTTTTCCGGGGGAGACGGACGCCGATTTTGAGGACTCGCTTAAATTTGTCGAAGAGATTGGTTTCAACCAGCTACACGTTTTCCGCTACTCCCCCCGACGTGGCACCCCCGCAGCGGATTACGCGGATCATGTGCCGCCGCACGTCTCCGCTGAACGCAGCAAGGCAATGATCGCATTGGGAAAACAACTCGGCATCGAATTTCGGAGGCGTATGTTAGGTAAGACGATGGACGTTCTGGTTGAGGAAAGCCGTGAAGGCCTGGACGGGCATCTGGCGGGGTTCACGGAGAATTATCTGCGGGTGCTGACGGATGTTCCTGATTCAGCGGTGAATCAGATTTTGCGGGTGAAGTTGACGGCGTTGGAGGGTGAGTTCATCCGGGCGGAAACAGTCAACCGCTTCCACACCAATATAGATTGAGGTCGAAAAGAGGGCCTGTTATTCCTCGCACCATCATCCTAATTACCATAGAGGAAAGCAATGAAGGAAAGAGTAAAGAACCTCCGATGTTTGTTGGTGTCAATTAGTCTTTGTGCAGTTCTAATTATTGGAACCACCAGTTGCGGGATATTGTGGGACGATAATAAATGGGGCGGTAGATGGAGACTCGAAACCGTTAATGATACGAATCTTGAAAGATATGCTGATTTTATACATGATGAAGGAGATTGGGAAGGGTTTGGGAGGTTGCTGGGCCTGTCCCCACCAAATCCCTCTGGTTACTTTTACCGCTGGACGTTTGATGATGATGGAACGTGGTATGCGGAAATGCGTTTCAGGGCTAACGATCAGGTTATATCATTTGAAGCAACGGGCACCTACTCCCTATCTGATTCCAACTATACGATTACAGGAAATAGTACGATTACAAGAAAGCGTGGGAAATTTATACAATTTATAGAAGAAGTTGTCCCAGCGGATGTAAACACCGGTTTCCCGGCACGTGAGAACATCAGTAGTTTTGCAAACATAGGAACCGGTACATGGTCGGAAAGAGAAGGTATCCTCACACTCAGCAGCGATGCTGGTCATGCCTTGATCTTCGTTCGACTAGAACAGTAAAGACTATAGGAAAAGATGGAGACAGTATGGCTGGACTATTTTCGGAATTCTTCGGTCGCTGCATGAATATCATCTTGGGCTGCGCTTTGGGGGCGGGATTTTGGGATTTTTTTCGATCGTTTGCGGTGAAATAGCCGAATTCGCTTTCGATTCAGCCGGAATCCGTTACGAATGACTGCCACACTGTTCAATTCAAACCTGTGAGGCGAACTCATCAAGCATCTGGCGGATACTGCGCGCATCGCCGTCAATGAACAGGGGGGCTAGGGCACCCCGACCATGCAGGGACTGAAGCAGGCGGTCAATCTGGATCATGCGAGCTTGTGGTGTGCGGCACTTTGGCCACCGTTCAATAAATTCACGCGCTGGCTTCGGATTACCGGTTCTCAAGGACCTAGCATACCGACGCCATACCTGCCACCTAAAGATGTGCCCACAATTCGTACACTCAAGCCTTTCATCTCGCTTTTTTAGGCTTTTGCGGTAATCCCGCCATCGGCGTTTGTAGCCACACGCGGGGCACTCAATATTCCCGCGCACATGAAACGCGGCTGCTTGGCATTTGGGGCATTCTATTTCAGGGGGAGACTGCTGATCGATGACAACTTGCCGAGTCGCCTCAAAAGCCGGTTTGCGTATCATCAGACCGCAGTGGGGACATGGCAGGCGGACACGGGTTCTCACCGACCAACGGTATGCTTTTCGATCCCATACTTTACCACAACAGCACCGCAACTCGTCTGTTCCAGCCAACAGGGCATGACAGTCAAAGCAGCGCGGACTTTCGCGAAGGGATTCACGACAGTCACGCCAGAGCAGTCGCTTAGTACAGTGCGGACAGTGAAACCAGTTTTCGCGCGTGCCACCATCGCTAGAGCGAAATAGTGGGTCAATCCGGCGCTTTACCTTTGTGCTGCATTCGGGACAGGGCACCAATCCATCTCGGTAAACATCGGCGACCGTCGTGATGTCCGCACAGCGACCATAGAGCTCCCAACCGACAATCTGTAGCAGATCATCATCGTGGAGACCTAATCGAGCAGCGCGATAAAGACGCCGGATTTTGATACGTTTTACGCGGGGAGACCACTTCATGATTCTTCTGTTTAGTCGAGGCAAAAACTTTCACGTTAGCAGCGACTCACTTCCGTCAGACGCACTTTCACAACGAAAGAAAAAACCATAAATCCTTTTTACGTTCTACGCTTCACGCTCACTCTTATGTTTACGCGGCCTCTATTTTGTTGATGTCGTGTGCTAGGCGGGATTTCTTCCGATTTGCCATGCCCTTCTTGATAACCCCTTTCCCGGCAGCTTTATCCAGTTGGCTCGCCGCTTGACGATACAATTCCCACGCTTGTTCAATCTCTCCATCTGCAATTGCAGCTTCGGTTTGCTTGAGCATGCTTCTTAACGCAGACTTGCGCCGCATGTTCCGATCTCGCTTCTTTTGATCCGCACGAACATGCTTCATACCCGAACTTCTTGTAGGCAACTCAAATCACCTCCATTCCTTGTTGAATCCTATCTCATGGGGAACAATCCGTTATTTGCCATAATAATAGCATAATCTACTCCATTTGTCCAATTCCTTTTGATTATACGGGACACCTGCATGGAGTAAAACTGCAAATTTTATGCACGCCACCAACCTACTAAGAACCTGTTTTAAAAAGAAAAACACTACTCAAGCGTTAATGTTTACGTTTAATCATTGGAGGAGTCCATACTGACCCAATGAAAGGCATAAACATGACCCGAACAAACTATCCCACGGATTTGACCGATGCCCAGTGGGAAAACCTATTACCCTATCTGCCAAAACCTTCACCATTAGGCAGACCTCTCAAGTGGGAGATGCGCTCAGTTATCAACGCTATGTTTTACATAGTCAAGTCAGGGTGTCAATGGCGAATGCTTCCTTATCAGATGCCACCGTGGCAAACGGTCTATTCCCACTTTAGAAAGTGGAAAGCCTTAGGTACATGGCTTATGATTCATCAAGCACTTCATGAACAAACCCGTTGTGATATTGGCAAAGCACCCTCACCGACAGTAGCTATCATTGACAGTCAATCGGTCAAGACGACTGAACTGGCAAATAGTAGGGGGTTTGATGCGCATAAGAAAGTCAAAGGCCGTAAACGTCATATAGTCACCGATACGATTGGCATTCCATTGGGAGTCAAGGTTACTGATGCCAATGTCAGTGATAACCAAGTCGCAATAGAGTTACTGACAGAAATCTTTAGTTGGCACATAACGATTCAGTTAGTCTGTGCTGATGCTGGCTATCGTGGCGAATTAGGCGACTATTTATACTTGACGCATCAGTGTCGATTGGAAATCGCTCCACCTCTTGGGCAATCGGGGTTTGTGGTTGTCCCATTGCGCTGGATTGTGGAACGCACCTTTTCTTGGTTCGGTTGGTTTCGCCGATTGACTTTGGACTATGAACGCTCGGCTGAGACCGCTGAGGCGATGGTGTACATTGCTTCCATTTACTTGATGCAAAATCCTATCAAATGACTTTTAAAACAGGTTCTAAGTTTCTCGATTCTGCTGGTCGGATATTTTCTGTCGCTGTATTCCTTAAAATCTGTTGACGGGCGCATCGTCGAATCCTGAAGGGGCAGCACCCACCGGCTTAAAAACAGAGATGCTCGTGACTTTAGGCATCGGCGTCGTAACTAAATTCAATGCCTTTTCTCCAATACCAGTGTACTTTCCCACCCTCTTCAATCTTCTCCGCACCCCCAAACTCCCTCTCTACACGCTTGCGGGTGGTTCCGATACCAACTCCACCCGCCGTTTTGGCTTTATTCGGCTTCCTTATAGATAGATTTTCGACAAGACCAATGCCATCAAGAACGCCTGATAACCCCATGTCCGGATCCCAGCAAAAAAAATCACCATTGTGTTTACTCGGTCGTCCATACAGGGTTGTTACCCTATCAAACCCATCCCCCAACTTAATGCCAGCCGCTTCTTCACCCGGTACAATCAGCGCGTGAACGATTTGAACAACTGCCGATTTCGTCACCGATTCGTTCACACCATCGTCCACCGTTAACATAACGGTCACTAATCCCATCTCAAGCGGAGCAGTCCACATCGGTGTAGGGGTTGCCTCCGACCGGAGCACCCCCTTTTTCACTGCCCAGACATAAGTCAGTGTATCTCCATCCGCATCATGAACCACAGCTTGAAGTGCCACACTACTAACTGCATGAACCTGTTCCGCGACAACAATTTCCTCAATGACAGGCGCACTATTTTGGAGAGCAACTGGAACTCTTTTTAATCTGATAACGGGTTCGTTCACACCATCATTCGCCGAAACAGTGACAGTCACCACTTTCAAATCTGAAGGGACCGTCCATTTCACAATCTGCCCAGTTCTTGAGTCCAGTGTCCCCCTTTCCACATCCCAGACATAAATCAACACATCGCCATCCCCGTCATGTGCAACAACTTGCAATTCGACGCTGTCGCCTAGACTGACTTTCTCTGGCATAATTAAATAATCAATAACAGGCGGACTATTGTGCTGACCATTGGGACTCTCATCCCCACAACCAGTAATAGCAAATAATACTACCCATAGTATGACCAGCGCTCTCATTGCTGTCAGCCCCTCTCAATGAAGAAGTTGAGTAAGCCACCACACAAGACCAAGACGACGCGAATTTATCGAAAGCTGTCCGATCTAATTGAACCCGACCTCAAAGACAACAGTTGGTTAGGTCCTACGCCGATTGGATTCCTGCTTGAGCCAGTAGCGAATCCCTTTACCCGCATAAGGTTCAGAATCATAACGTGGGATGACATGCAAATGAGCATGGAATACCGTTTGCCCGGCTATGGCACCGCAATTCCAGCCCAAATTGTAGCCCCGTGGATTGTATTGACCATCAATCAATGCTTTGACCTCAGTAAGAAGTGAGAATGTGGAGATCAATTCTCCTGTGGTGAGATCAAACGCTGATGGGCGATGGGCTCGTGGCACGATTATTCCCGACCCTCGCAATATCGAGTGTTCTAGATCGATAAAGAGACTTAACTCGTTCTCAAGTCGAGTGAATTCGTCGTTGACTTTTGGTGGGCAGAATGGACAACTCAGAGTATCGTCCTCCTAACCTACATTATACGGGATTTTGTCTTATACTCCTGCTGAAGTCATTTCTGAAATAGGGTTGAACACCCCAACTCAGCAATCTACTAACAATTATATTCTCACGGCAGAAGCCAGTCAAGCGTATAATTAGAGATGAGAAAATGGAGAAATACCCTAGGAGATTTCTGGATAGGATTGTAAGGTGTGAACAGCGCACCAACAGCGGCAAGCGAATGGTAGATCAGTACGCTATCTTCTTTTGGGACGCCTAATTCAAGGGCAAGCTCGTTGGCGTGGCATTCCTAGTGTTGAGCGAGGTGTAACGTGTTTCAAAACAGAAAGTAACGCTGCGCCATTGGAAGGACTTCAGCGGGTTCGCAGGTGAGGAGTTCACCGTCAGCACGAACTTCGTAGGTTTCGGAGTTTACCTCGATCTTGGGTAGGTAGGTATTGTTTATCATTGCTGACTTGTCCAGTTCCCGGCAGTTTTTCACGGGGATGGTCGGCTTTTGTAAACCGAGACGATTCCCAATTTCTCTCTCATCGCCCACCTGCGAGACAAAGGTGTAAGAGGCCGAATAGGGCACACGCCCAAACGCCCCAAACATCGGACGCCCCAAAACTGGCTGTGGCGTCGGGATTGAGGCGTTTGCGTCGCCCATTGCGGCCCAGACAAGGAATCCGCCCTTCAGCACCAACTGCGGTTTGACGCCGAAAAACGCTGGCTGCCAGAACACAAGATCCGCTAGCTTACCCACCTCAATCGACCCGACGTGGTCACTGATGCCGTGGGCAACTGCCGGATTGATCGCATATTTGGCGACGTACCGTTTCGCGCGAACGTTATCGTTTTCGCCCGTTTCTTCAGGGAGGCGACCGCGTTGCTCCCGCATCTTGTGTGCGGTCTGCCATGTGCGGAGAATGACCTCACCAACACGTCCCATCGCCTGTGAATCGGACGCCATCATGCTAAACGCGCCGAGGTCGTGCAAGATATCTTCAGCGGCAATGGTCTCCGGACGAATTCGCGACTCAGCAAAGGCGAGATCTTCCGGAATGGAGGCATCAAGGTGATGACAAACCATCAGCATGTCGAGGTGCTCGTCAATCGTGTTGACCGTGAACGGTCGTGTAGGATTGGTCGAAGAGGGCAACACGTTGCTTTGACCGCAGACCTTGATGATGTCGGGCGCATGTCCACCGCCTGCGCCCTCCGTGTGGTAGGTGTGAATGGTTCGCCCTTTGAACGCAGCAATCGAGTCTTCAACAAAACCTGCCTCGTTGAGCGTGTCCGTGTGGATAGCAACCTGCACATCGTACTGATCTGCAACGGACAAACAGCAGTCGATCGCAGCGGGTGTTGTTCCCCAATCCTCATGAAGTTTCAGTCCTAACGCTCCCGCCTCTATCTGTTCACTGAGCGACTCGGGCAGCGATGAGTTTCCCTTGCCTAGAAAGCCGAGGTTGATAGGGAATCCCTCGGCCGCTTCTAGCATCCGTTCGATATTCCACACTCCAGGGGTGCAGGTGGTGGCGTTGGTGCCGGTTGCAGGTCCTGTTCCTCCACCAATCATCGTCGTAACTCCTGACGAAAGCGCTTCCTCAATCTGCTGTGGACAGATGAAGTGGATATGGACATCAAGTCCGCCCGGCGTCACAATCATCCCCTCCGCGGCAATGACTTCAGTTCCCGCACCGACAACCATACCCTCGCTGACACCGTCCATGATATTCGGATTCCCCGACTTACCAATCCCGATGATCTTTCCATCGCGCACCCCAATATCCGCCTTGACTATTCCCCAATAATCCAAAATTAGGGCATTGGTCAGGACGAGGTCAAGGACACCTTCCGCACTCGTAGCGCCGGGTATCTGCCCCATGCCATCGCGCAGCGTCTTACCGCCTCCAAATTTCGATTCATCGCCGTAGACCGTATGGTCTTTCTCAACCTCAATAAATAATCCGGTATCCGCAAGGCGAACCTTATCGCCAACGGTGGGTCCGTAGATGTCTGTGTATGTTCGTCGTGGGATGTTAAGTGCCATTGTCTTTCCTTATATATGGCGCTGAGATTTCAAAATAAAAAACACCAATCGAATGCAGGTTTCTTACCCTTTATCAAGCGGTCCATTAGTCTGATTGTTCAATCCGTGCACAATCCGTCTGCCCTTTAATTCTGTGAGCGCCACCGTTTTTGCGTCGCCCGGCTCAAACCGGACAGCCACACCGGAAGGGATATTCAACCGCATGCCGAACGCCTTCTCCCGATCGAATTGGAGCGCGGCATTGACCTCAAAAAAGTGGAAGTGTGAGCCGACCTGTATCGGTCTATCGCCGGTGTTAGTAATCGTCAGTTCGACAGTCTCACGCCCATTGTTAGCGGTGATGTCCTCGTCCGCAAGTATATATTCTCCGGGAATCATCTCTACTCCTCCGATCTTCTATTTCTACCGAATCGGGTTATGGACCGTAACGAGTTTTGTGCCATCGGGGAACGTGCCTTCAACCTGAACCTCATGCAGCATCTCCGGCACCCCTTCCATCACATCGTCGCGTTTCAGTAGCGTTGCTCCGTACTGCATCAGTTCTGCAACTGATTTCCCGTCACGGATGCCCTCCAAGATCTCGGCAGTAATAATGGCAACCGCTTCAGGATAGTTGAGCATTAAGCCGCGTGCCCGCCGATCCCTGGCAAGCTGCGCAGCAACATAAATCATCAGTTTCTCTTGTTCACGCGGGGTCAGGTTCACAGGCCATTTCCTCCATATCTAATACTTTCGCAAATCAACTGCTTCGAGTCCAAAGTGCTCCGTTTTCAACCAATCCCAGATCGTCTGAAAGGTGGATTGAATCATTCCGGCATTGTGAGCGAGCATCCGGATAACAATACCCCCCTTGCCCAATTGGGACAATCCCCCAATCGATCTTGGCGGTTGATTGAGAGACTGTTCGGCAAATTCACAAAGCACCTCCCACCAAGGCATCTCAAAATCACCAACCAGATACCAACTTCCCCAACACGGATACCCTTCCAATACACCGGGTCCGGTCAGGTAAGGCTGACACTTCGGCTGGAGGCAGCAGGTATCATAGAGCAACAACCCCTCCGAGCCCGTCACCTCAATACGACTCCGATATTGCGTAAATGCCAACGTTTCGCCCCGCGCCAATCGCCCCGGCATGACAATTTCTTGCAAGACAACCTTTGCCCCACGCTGCAAAAAGAGAGAGATGTTTTGACTAAAGTTCGCATCTCGAAATAGGATTGTCGAATCGGGCAGGTATTCAAAGATTGCATCTTCCCCAACTCGGACCCGCATTGATTGCGTCGCGTCCTGAAGAGGCATGGCATACACTTTCGTCGCTGCTTGCGTCGTTAGAATTACCTGGGAGTTAGACGCGAGTGTCACGTCAATCTGGTAGTCGTCCCCCTGAACCACACCCCCTGTCGGACTCAAAAGGTATACACAAGCACAGCCCGACTCGTCATAACGTGGCTTCATCACCTGCAACGGAACCCGAAAGAAACTCTCCGTCATCACGGTTTGATCGTTCCGCTGTGCAAAAATGAGTTTGAGTTCGCCGTGACGCCCGGCGCTGGAGTCAATGCGTGACATGCTAAACGCTGAGGTATTCCCGGATCATGTTCTGGTTGAGCGCGCTAGTTTCATCGTGTGCGACAATCTCACCACGGTTCATAATATAAAATCGCTGACAGAACTCCTGAACAAAATCGAGATACTGTTCAACGATGAGAATTGTCATCCGTCTGTTTTCCATCAACTGCCGCAGCACCGTCCCAATCTGTTGGATGATGTTCGGTTGGATCCCCTCGGTCGGCTCGTCGAGAATCAGCACCTTCGGATCGGTGACCAAGGCACGCCCAATCGCGAGCTGCTGCTGTTGTCCACCGGAGAGATCGCCACCCATACGCCTCCCCATCTCCTTGAGAATAGGGAAGAGTTCATATATCTCGTCGGGGATCTGTGTCTGTTTGTCGGTCCGTGCCGAGAGTCCAACCCTTAAATTCTCCTCAACAGTCAGTTTCGGAAAGATCATCCGCCCTTGCGGCACGTAAGCCAGCCCTGCGCGAATCCGGCGATGTGTTGCAACGCCCACAAGCTCATGTCCTTCAACCTGAATCGAACCGGAAGACGGTTTGAGCAATCCGACGATGTTGTTCATCAGCGTCGTTTTGCCCACACCATTACGTCCCATCATAGAGACGATTGTCTCAGCAGGCACGTGAACGTCAATACTCCGCAGTACTTCGACTTCTCCATATGCAAATGAGAGATTTGAGACTGTTAGCATGATTTTTGAGAAAACGAGTCTTCTCGCCTCCTTGGTGCTACCGTCCGAGGTACGCCTCAATTACGTCTTCATTCTGCTGTACCTCGTGCATTATTCCTTCCGCCATAATAACTCCCTCGTTCAGCACGGTCACGAATGAATCGAGTTGGCGCACAAAATCCATATCGTGTTCGATGACGATGAGCGTGTGATCCTCCTTCAATTCGAGGAGGAGCTCGGCTGTCAACGCCGTTTCTGCGTCTGTTAGACCCGCAGCAGGCTCGTCAACGAGGAGTAGTTGGGGATCTGATAAGATGAGCGTACTAATCGCCAACCACTGGCGCTGCCCATGACTCAGGTACTTCGCTTCGCGGTGTAACTCATCAGCAAGCCCAACACGCTCCAGAATCTCCAAGATCCGCTCACGCTGCGCCTTAGTTGTGCTGCCAAACAGGTTTGACCACAGGCCATAGTGATCGGGTAGGGCGAGCTCCATATTTTCGCAGGTCGTGAGGCTGTCGAAAACAGTCGGTGTCTGAAATTTCCTGCCAATTCCCCGCAGCGCGATCTCTGCTTCCGTCCACTGCGTAATATCGGCACCATCGAAAAAGACAGATCCGGTCGTCGGTCGGCTCTTGCCGCTCACAACATCGCAGAGCGTTGTTTTTCCCGCGCCGTTCGGACCAATAATCACACGGAGCTCATTATATTCGATCCCCAGCGCCTCTACATCTAGTGCCTTGAATCCATCAAAAACAGCAGTAATATCTTCCAAAAAGAGCAGATACCGCTCCTCAGTAAATCGACTATCTCGTGGACTGTATTCCTTGTATTCGGCAATCCGATGGGCTTGGTTCATATTCCCTCCTCGCTGTCTCGATTTTCGACGACTATCCTCACTTCGCTTTACCTACCAAGCGATACCACAAATCAATCAAGCCGCCGGGGAACAACAGAACCACCCCAATAAATAGTCCACCCAGAATAAACTGCCAATACTCCGCCCGCCAAGTGAAAAGCAATAGATTCTTTTCAGAGGTAAAAAAATTATAGAGCAGATTCACCGCCAGTGTGCCAAGAATTGCTCCGGACAGCACGCCACGTCCGCCAACTGCGACCCAGACCACTACCAAGATAGACGCGCCCGCCTCCATGTTTGTCGGTGTAAAAATACCCATCTGTGGCGCGTAAAGCATCCCACCAAGACCGGCAATCATTCCGGCGAGGCTAAAGGCAAAGAGCTTATAGATGTAAGGCTTATAACCCGAAAAACGCAAGGTGGTTTCGTCATCTCGGATGGCGATGAGGATGCGTCCTAAGCGAGATTTGACAACATGTTTGCACAGCGCGTAGACCCCAACCAGAGCGAGAAGAGTGACGATATAAAGACCCACTTTGACATGAGGGGTTGTTAGCTTGAACCCCGCGATTCGGTCAAACCGCGTCAAGCCATTTGTACCACATAGCTTCATGTTGTTCATGCAGAACACCAACCACCCAGCAACCGTGATCGCCTGCGTCAGAATCGCAAAGTAAACCCCACGAACCCGACTCTTAAAACCGAAATAACCGATCGCCAAAGCCGCTATACCCGGAATCAGCAACCCCAAGATTACGGTGACCGGAAGCGTATAGAACGGCTTCCAGAACCATGGAACTAGGGCATCCGCTGGTGCTTCACCAACTTTGTACGGATAAACCACATACAGGCACGCGGGGATTTTCCAGTTGTTAGCGTCTATAATCCCCTCCGGCCCGCCATGGTGCGCCAAATACATCCCCATCGCGTAACCACCAAGCGCAAAAAAGAAGGCTTGGCACAAACTCAGGATGCCGGTGTAGCCCCAGATAAGATCGAGCCCCACTGCGACAATTGCAAACGCCATGTACCGACCAAGCATGTTCACGGTCCCAATAGCAATCAACCCCATGTAGTACAACAGCGGTATGACAACTAAACCGATGAAAAACAACGCCCACGGGACATAGCGCCGGAGAAAAATTGACAATTGACCGTGGACTATACCCGCCTCCGCTCCGAGTTGTTTATCCTGCCACAGTTTCTGTTCATCTGTCTCAATAGATTGGGGACTCGCTTCGCTAGGATCCTGATCGCTTGTTTGCACAATCGCGGCTTTTCTAAACATCACTAAGCCTACCTTTCGGTGCGAACAAGCCCGCCGGCTTAAACTGGATGAACCCGACAATAAGTATCAGGAGTAAGATTTTTGCCCAAATTGCTCCGACCACCATAGAGCCAATCCCCAACGGCTCAATCATTTTCATCAGCACGCCAATCCCTAATCCGGCACAGATAACGCCAATCAGTTCACCCACACCCCCTGTGACAACCACGAGAAATGAATCAATGATGAAGTTGGTCTGTCCCATGTCAGGGGTAACGCCGCCGATAAGCGTCCACGCACAGCCCGCAACGCCAGCAATCCCGGAACCAAAGGCGAAAGTGTACCGGTCAACACGCTGCGTGTTCACACCCATGCTGTTCGCCATGTTCCGATTCTGCATGGTTGCTCGCATCCGCAACCCCAGCTTGGTGTAGTTCATTAGGTAATAAATTAAGAGTACGCACAAGCCACACAAGAGGATGATAAAGCAGCGACTGTAGGGAACAATGAGGTCTTGCACAACTTCAAACCCACCACGCGCCCAAGTCGGAGCGTTGACCCCGATGTTATCGCCATAGCGAATGCGCACCAGCTGAATCAGAAGGAGCCCAATCCCCCACGTCGCCAACAGTGATTCCAGTGGGCGTCGATACAAGTGACGAACGACTAGAATCTCAATGAGATAGCCAACAAAAGCCGCCGCCAGAAATGACACAGGAAGTGCCACAACATAGTACCAGTCAGATGGATTGTCCGGCGAATGACCCAACAACCTTTGCATCTCAAAGGTCGCATAGGCCCCTATCATCATCAATTCACCGTGCGCCATATTGATGACACCCATCAGACCAAACGTAATCGCAAGACCCAACGCCATCAAGATAAGAACAGATCCGAGCGAAAGCCCACGGAATATATTGCCGATACCACCCACGAAGCCTTGATAGCTGTTAATCTGATTAATGGCGTATTTATACGCAATAGCGTACTTATAGATACCCAGTGCCTCTGCATCAGCCGGTTCAAGGTCCTCAATGTCGGTCCCTTCTTCAAAGTCCGGCAAGGCTTCAACCTCTATCATCAGTTTATCAAACATTTCCTGCAACCGGGGGAGTCCGCGCATACTTTTCATCTCCCCTAACTCGCGGACGATTTCAAGATGTGCCTGCGAATCCTGCTCCAGAGATGTCCGGCTCAGACGAATCAGCAGTAGGCTTTCCCGGGCAATATATCGAATTTTCTTTACCGGGTCGTTTTGTGACATATCCTCAAGTTGAGGAACCGCTTCGATAATTCCCGGTGGATCTCCGCACTTTTTGACGCCGGACAGCCGAACCTCAGGGTCCGGTGATGAAAGCCTAACGAGAAACTTCGCGCTGTTTGCGAGCTTCCGTTCTGCCCTCAATGGAGCGATTTCTTCCAGTTCCTCCAGCGGGATTTCAACCTGTTTTCCGTCCGCACCTATAATGGGTTCGGCAGTCAATACATCTGAAAGGAGGCAGAATTCATTGAAGTCCTCGTCTTCGGTGGTTTCTTTGCAGAGCACCACCTCTCCATTCCTGAGGTAGAGCTCACCCAACCTATACGACTCAAGGATTGCCTCTACACGCAGATCACCGGACTTTGCCAGCACCATGATAGCAGCTCTGCGGTCTGCGGAGCTGCCGCCGGCCAGTTTACGGACTTCAGATTGGATGAATGCGTCATCTACTTGGGCAAAGCAGGGATATAAAACGGTAATTATCTGTAGAAGGATAGGTACAATGATTCTGAAGGGTTTTGGCATGGAATTTTGGTTCAGGGGGTTCGCTTGGTAAGACGGGTTGACCTCCGCTTGGGGTGGGCGTATGTCCCGATGTCCTTAGATCCTCTGAATCTTTACAACATCATGGATCCATGATAGGGAGGGTTTGTAATTGAAAGAAGTTGTAAGATAAGGCATCAGAAGGGTTTCCTATGATACCCTACCTTACAATATTAAAAGCCCAAGGATTCAACTACATCCCAACTTTCTCCTGTGGACCGCCGGTCGGCGCAGGGTAGTTGCCATCCGGGTGGAGATAGCTGCTGTAGGAATCGGGCGAAACCAGTCCGTCTGACTTGTAAATAATCTTGAACTGACCATTTTTCTTAATTTCGCCGATGTAAACCGGTTTTAGCGTATGCTGGTTGCTTGCGTGCATCATCTTCTTGCCACCGGGTGCATCAAACTCCAATCCGTAAACAGCCTCCCGCACCTTATCGACATCGAAGGATCCCGCTTTCTCAACAGCTGCTTTCCAGACGTAAACGCCAAAGTATGCAGCTTCAATCGGATCGTCCGTAACACGTTTTGAACCGCCGGGCAGATTATTGCGCTCGCAATACGACTTGAAGTCCTTCACAAACGCTTTGTTCTCCGACGTATTGATACTTTGGAAATAATTCCAAGCCGCGAGGTGACCAACGAGGGGAGGTACGTCCATCGCACGCAACTCATCTTCCGCAACCGAGAAAGCCATAATCGGGCAGTCATCAGAGGTCAATCCCTGATTGGCGAACTCCTTGTAGAAAGGCACATTGCTGTCGCCGTTAATCGTGGACAGCACACAGGCGTCGCCACCAGCGGCGAATTTCTTGATTTTATCTACGATGGTCTGATAATCCTGATGGTGGAACGGTGTATACTCTTCGACGATATTTTCATCCGGTACACCCTTTGTCTTCAGATAAGCCTTTAGTACCTTGTTTGCCGTAAGCGGGAAGACATAGTCTGTTCCCAACAAGTAGAACTTCTTGGATCCAATCTCTTCCATCATATATTCCGCGGCGGGAATTAACTGCTGATTCGGGGTCGCGGCGGTATAGAAAACATTGAGCGACTGCTCCTCGCCTTCGTACTGCACCGGGTAGAATAGCAGGGAGTTATGTTCCTCGAAAACAGGCAGAACAGACTTCCGGCTTACAGAGGTCCAACACCCGAAAACTACTGCAACCTCTTCCTTAGAAATTAAGCCTTTCGCTTTTTCGGCGAACAGATCCCAGTCACTGGCAGGATCGACGACAACCGGTTCAATCTGCTTGCCCATTACCCCACCGGCAGCGTTAATTTCTTCAACCGCCATCAGCACAACGTCCTTGAGAGAGGTCTCAGAGATCGCCATTGTTCCACTCAACGAATGTAGCACACCAATTTTTACTTTATGATCCTCAGCGTTTACCTCTCCAACGCTGAGCATTCCTACAGCCAGAAGTAGCAAACCTATCGCAACAATACTATACAACTTCGATTTAGACCGAAACATTTAATCATCTCCTTAAAAATCTGTGTTTATTGGATTTTCACTTAGAATGTAAAAAGGGATTCAACTGCAATGATTGTCTCTTCAGCATCAAGCCGCTGTTTGAATTCAGCGAGAAGCAACCAGTTGTCCGTCGCGCTATAAGAGGGACTAAACGTGAACGCTGTGGACGTGTCTGAATCATCCAGACTAATGCCACTGAAGCGGAGGGTTACACCAATCGGGGCTGAAATTATATCTGCCAGCGAAACATTCGCCATTCCCAAAAAGTGCATACCATTATTACCGTCAGCGCCCCAGTTTCCCAGCAAATCAATTTCTCCAGCGAGGGTCAACGGTCCCTGCGCGAATGACAACCACGCGTTGAGTTCAGTCTGGGTATAGTCGTCCATCGCATCTAACGCATAGCCAACCTTCGCAGTAATCTGCTCAATTGGGGTCAATGCAAGCTGGGCTTCGATGCCAGGGGTTCCCGCATCCGTTTCGTTTACATCCCAAACGCTAGATAAGAACGCGACGTAAATTCCCGCTTGTTTCATCGGTTTCACATTAACTGCGACACCGTTCTGATAACCCGGATAGGGGATACCTTCCGAAAAAGAGTATTGATAGAGACCTGTCGGCTCTGCCGCTTCAAAACCTAAGGAACTGAGGAAGCGACCCGCAGTAATGCTCACACCGGGTAGCATATCTTTAGGAGCCGTGTACGTTACAAAGCCCTGCTCCAGTTTGATGCCTTGGTCTGCATCTGTGCTATCGATATCAACCTGTCCAGTGACTGAACCGTAGTTCAGATGAAAGTCCATCTCGAATTGATCAAAAGACAAGCTTGTTTCAGTCTCATCACCCATAGTCGTTACAGTAGACATATCCAGAAAACCTGAGACCGATAAGTTATCGTTCAGTTTAATCTCCGCAGAAGCGGAACCGAGCGTGAAAGTCAGTGTCAACATAGCGAAAACACATAAATATGGGTGCACGCCTCTGCTCTTTAACTTTGCTAAAATCATCAATTAACCTCCATTTTTGAAATGATGTTGAAAGCGTCGGAAACCGAGTTTTTCATAGAAAAGAAAGACCATTTAAGGAAAAACACAACTAATTTTCCCAATATCAAACGATCTGAGAATGAAAAACTCGGTTTCTCTTTGGGCGAGGGAAGCTCGCTCCTACGATTGGGTACTTATGCGCGAATCCTTCCAAGTTCAATAATAAATCTTGACGAACGATTAAATATGCAAAAAAGGTGCCAAAGATTGACTGGGAAACTTTTTGATTGGTCGAAAGCCGGCGCAGGGTAGGCAGAAACGGCAGATGGTTCACTCTTTCGACATTATCGGTTCAGCGAGTTATTGCTGGAAGGTTGACATAATTTCCATCAGACTGCTCAAAATTCAAGCAGCAAACTACCCAAATTTTAAGCAGACGACTACCCCAACCAAATCTGTTAGAGCCTGTTTTAAAAGTCATTTGATACGGTTTTGCATCAAGTAAATGGAAGCAATGTATATCATAGCCTCAGCAGTCTCAGCGGAGCGTTCATAGTCCACAGTCAATCGACGAAACCAAGCGAACCAAGAAAAGGTGCGCTCCACAATCCACCGCAAGGGGATAACTACAAATCCTGATTGCCTAACAGATGGCGCAATGTCCAATCGACACTGATGCGCCATATATAACCAGTCACCTAATTCTCCGCGATAACCCGCATCCGCACAGACTAACTGAATCGTTATGTGCCAATTAAAAACCTCTTTGAGTAACTCTATTGCGACTTGGTTATCACTGACATTGGCATCAGTGACCTTCACCCGCAATGGAATGCCAATTGTATCGGTGACTATATGACGTTTACGCCCTTTGACCTTCTTATGTGCATCAAACCCTCGACTGTCTGCCAGTTCAGTCGTTTTGACCGATTGGCTGTCAATAATAGCGACTGTCGGTGAAGGCACTTTGCCAATATCACAACGGGTTTGGTGATGAAGTGCTTGATGAATCATCACCCATGTGCCATCGGCTTTCCATTTTCTGAAATGGGAATAGACCGTTTGCCATGGGGGCATCTGATGCGGGAGCATTCGCCATTGACACCCTGATTTGACTATATAAAAAATAGCGTTGATGATTGAGCGCATCTCCCATTTGAGCGGTCTACCTACCGGTGAAGGTTTTGGCAGATAGGGGAACAGATTGTCCCACTGGGCATCGGTCAAATCCGTGGGATAGGTTGTTCGGGTCATGTTTATGCCTTTCATTGGAATGGTATTCACTGCTCCAATGATTGGACGTAAACATGAACTCTTGAGTCAGATTTTTTCTTTTTCAAACAGGTTCTTAGTGCTGCAGATTGGGTTGAACGGAAACCATGAAGCCCAACACCATCAGCTCAATCAACCAACGAACTAATGAATTCTGACCGCTTATGTATCACGCATTACGCCTCACCTTCAATTTCAACTTGACAAAGTACCTTGACTTTGCTAGATTAAAACCGGAATAGCAGTAAAGCAAGCAAGGAAATTAGATACGCACTACATTCATACCGAATCAGGAGGATATTATGCCAACCATTTCAGCTCAACAATTACGAGAAATTGCCTCCCAACTCCTTCAGGGAGCAGGAGCCAGTGCAGAGGAAGCAGCAATCATCTCTCGGCACTCCATGGGTGCCAATCTAGCGGGTCACGACTCGCACGGAATCATTGCGATTCCCGGCTACATCGATCGGATAAAACGGGGCCACATTGTGCCGGGTGCTCCCTTCGAGATCGCCCGCGAAACCAGCGTCACCACGGTTATCAACGGCAACTGGGGATTCGGATACGTGGTCTCTGAGCAGGCAATGCAAATCACTATCGACAAAGCCAAACAACATGGTGTCGCAGCCACCACAGTCTACCAACAGAGCCACGTTGGGCGGGTGGCAGACTACCCCATCATGGCAGCCAAGGCGGATCTTATCGGTATGATGACCGCCGACTCCGGACGTACCAGTAAATCGGTGGCACCATTCGGCGGCAAAGAAGCACGGCTTGGCACGAATCCAATCTGCATCGCGATGCCCAGCGATCTGGAAGGCACCCTCTTCATAGATATGGCAACCAGTGCTGTCGCGGGAGGCAAAATCAGTGTGGCGCGTGCGCGTGGCGTTGAAATTCCAGAGGGATGGATTCTTGATAAGGAGGGCAACCAGACCACCGACCCTGAGGACTTAGGGCGTGGTGGTGTTCAGCTCCCACTAGGGGGAGCAGAGGGACACAAGGGATACGGACTATCGGTGATGGTTGAAATCTTTTCAGGTATTCTCACGGGTCTCGGTTTTGGGCATGATCCGGCGGGCAAGCACAACGACGGCTGTTTCATGGCAGCGTTCAACGTAGACGCCTTCCGTCCCCTCGCTGAATTCAAGACAGAGGTCGCAGAATTCGCCGCCTATCTAAAGAGTTGTCAACCGGCGACTGGTTTCACAGAAGTCTTCTATCCCGGCGAGTTAGAACATCTACGAACCCAGCAGAAGTTACAAGAAGGCATTTTCATTGAGGATGCCACATGGGATCGTCTCAAATCTCTGGCGGAAGAATATAGCATCGCAGCCTCGCTAGGCTTCTAACAGCAAATCCTAACCCAAGTTGCTAGGTGCGATTCTAAGTAACAATGTATAACGTCGGTTAGATACCGACTCAGTGAACTTACCACTGCAAACCTTACCTTAACTGCGTTGGTGGAAACAGCAATGTGGGAAGCAAAGGGAAACGGCTAACAACTCGGCGTGAATGCAGACACGCTAAGAGGTTGGGTCTGGTTACAATGATATGACCAAATGAAAATTGAACTGATGTAAGCCTCGTTATTGGGAAACAGGTGAATCTGCGTGAGCGTGTCCACCCATGCACGCTATGCTAACAGCCTGTGGCTAAAAAGCGTATGTTTAGTAAGGTAACTCTAGCATTTACCTTATGTAAGTCATTGACATCGGGGTAAAGTCAGGGTCTAAGTTGTTTTAGATGTATACATTGTGAGATTAGGATAGTCCCTAAGTCATCTCGTAAGAGAAGATAAGGGAGAGGAGGGCAGTAAGCCTGCCCAAGTCATAACTCAGAAATTGAGACAAAACGGATTAAGGGAAGATGAGCGCAAATCGTGTCCCTGCTTGCAAACATGGCGACTTGTCCCCAGTGTTCCGCAGTCGCAAGAGTAAGAAGGGCTGAGATTGTCTTTTAGGTAATACAATAGTGCCAGACAGCCTAAAGCACCTAATGCCATAAGGTGAGTTTTACCCATATAAGACAATCAGATAAATGACAGTGAAAGCCGAGTGCGGTGAAAGTCGCACGCTCGGTTTGGAGTCAGGGAAAAATCCGTGAGGATTCTACCTATGACTACGACGTATTGGCATTTATGTGAGACGTGTCTGTAATACGCCGATAATTACCGATCGTAGGGGCGAGGGAACCTAGCCCAAGGGGCTGACTCCCTGCAAGTTGGTGCTTAATCTATACTTCGGTTATCTTAGCGTTGTAGGTTGGGTTGAACGGGAACCGTGAAACCCAACACCCAAAACTCGAACGATTCAGTACGGCGAGGTCTATTCGTAGGGAACGCAGATCTGCGTTCCATTTCTTCTTACGCATTACGCATTATGCTTCATTAGAACTTGTAGGTCGAGATTCACATCTCGACACCGAAAATGTCGATTTTGGAAAATCGACCTACTGAAATCCGCAATCGCTGTAGGTTGGGTTGAACGGGAACCGTGAAACCCAACACCAATGAACCAATGAACTAATCAGATTTAACCGCAGCACGATCTGCAGCGATCCACTCCTTCCACCGCGCCTCATCCGGCGCCAGAAACCCGGAATTACAGCGCGGCTGCAGCTGAGTATCAACCCCCAAAAGCCGCATCAGCCGGTAGTCATCACGATCACGGGATTCCGCAAGGAGGCGTTGTGTCAAGGGCCCACTGTGGTTATCGGTGTGTTTGAGCCACGTCGAATTGTAGTAGATACTGAAAAAGTAGCGTAAACCGTCAGCCGTACTCGGTGTCCCCGAATGGATGAGCTGGTTGTGTGTTACAACGACATCACCAGCCTTCATATAAAGCAAAGTCTCGTCCGGATGCGGTTTATTCCGATCTTCTACCTCTATCGTAATCGGCTGCCGATGCGACCCGACAATTACCCGCAGCGGACCGTACTCGTCCGTTAAGTCCTGCAAATAACTAATCGCGTTCGCAGCGAGTGGTCGCTCATAGATATCCTTTTGTGGCACTTTCGCCCACCGATCTCGGTGCCACCCGGACGCTCGACCCACAGCTTGATCTTTAGGTACGCTTGGAAAAGCAGCGAGGGTGAGGTTATCAAGTTGCACAAACGGCCCCATCACCGACTCCAAAAAGTCGAGTATCGTTGGATGCTTCACCGCTGGCCACATCAGTTTTGGAGCATATTCAAGCACGTTACCAAACCAAGTTTGTCCATCATAATCTGCCATTAACTCCCGATGTCTTTCACGCCAACTCTGCATCTGCGCCTCGGTGAACAAACCCTCAAAAACGGTGAAGCCATTTGTCTTATATTCCTCCAAACGCTGATCCAAATCTCTGGTCATCTTTATCTCCTCCTGACTCATACACGGACGTAGCTGGATTTAAGAAATAGATCGATAGAAACGACTGAATTCATCACAACAGAAACTAGCTTTCAAAAAAATAGGTTTCGGATTAGCCGTAGATATGATATACTGCCTGCTGTCAGCAATTGGATTTCGTGGCGGATAGATCGCCTGACGAATCGGGACTCTACAGCACAATTTTATACGATGCTAAGTATACCATGCTGCGATTCTCAGAAACCACGCTTTTCAAAGAAATTCGTTCACATATGCGAAGGAGAACATACTGTAAATGAAGATTCTGTTCGGACCTAACCACATGAAACTCGAAGACGGGATCTCCGAATTCGAGAAAACATATCCTGACGTAGAATTTATCCACTGTGCCAAACCAGAAGATGCGCCAACACTTATCGCTGATGCCGATGTCTATATCGGTTGGCTCAACTGCGATCTCTTTTTGGCTGCCAAAAATCTCAAATGGATTCAGTCCCCTAGCTCCGGGGTCGACTATTTTGTCTCTATCCCCGAAGTCGTCGAAAGCGACGTCCTGCTCACAAGCGCAAGTGGCACCCACGCTGCGTGTGTCGCAGAAAGTGCGATTGCCATGATTCTCGCCTTTACACGCGGTATTAGAGATTCTATCTTGGCGCAGCAACAGAAGCAGTGGGCAATAGGTAAAATTCGGTCCAAGATGGTGGAGTTGACCAAAAGCACAATGGGGATTATCGGGTTTGGAAATATCGGACGCGAAATTGCCAAGCGGGCAAGTGCCTTCGACATGCGAATCATCGCCGTAGATCTCTATCCCGGCGACAAACCGGACTATGTCAGTGAGGTGTGGGGGTTTGACCGGCTTGACGACCTGTTACGCGAATCCGACTATGTGCTAATCGCCGTTCCCCGTACACCGGAGACGCGCGGCATGATCGGTGCGGAACAAATAGCACTGATGAAACCTACAGCGATGCTAGTGCCTATGTCACGCGGCGGCATCGTTGACGAACCAGCGATGGCAACGGCGTTGCGTGAGAGACGCTTAGCTGCAGCGGCACTGGATGTCTTTGCAACGGAACCGCTGCCCGAAGATAGTGAACTGTGGGAAATGGAAAATGTATTAATCGCACCGCACGTTTCCGGTGGCACACAGTTTGAGGGGCAGCACGTTCTTGAGATCTTCGGTGAGAATATCGGACGTTTCGTGCGCGGTGAATTACCGTTGCGCAACCAAGTTGACAAGAGTGCCGGATTCTAAAAGGATATGCAGATGGACAAACTAGGCGTCGGACTGATGGGCAGCGATGTCCATGTATCTGGATATATCAAGGGGTTTGCCGCTTGTCCCGACGTGGAATTGATTGGCGTTGCCGATGACAACGAAAAGACAGCGCAAGATCTGTGTCGTCAAGGTCAAATGAAGTATGCCACCACTAGCTATCAGCAGCTGTTAGACGACGAAGACATCCAGATTATCACGGTTTGCAGCCCCGACCTCTTTCACGCGAAACACGTTCTCGCAGCACTTCGGGCAGGCAAGCATGTCCTATGTGAAAAGCCAATGGCGGTCAACCTAGAAAGCTGCCGAAAATTGGTGCAGACGGTGGACGAAACCGGACTCACGTTTATGGTGAGTCAGTTCATGCGGTTTGAACCCATTTACAAGCAGATTAAACAGATCTACGACGCTGACGGAATCGGACGTGCCTTCTTTGTCGAAGGCAGCTACATCCACGATATGCGCTCTCTCTACAATCCGGTAACCTGGCGATCTCATCCGCAGACTGCACAGAACATCCTGATCGGGGGCGGCTGCCATCCCTTCGATCTACTCCGGTGGACGGTTGGTGCTGACGTTACAGAAGTCCACGCCTATTCCAATGGGTACGCTGCTCCAGAATATCCACTCGACGACTGCTACATCTTCACCTTCCAATTTGAGAACGGTTGTATCGGCAAAGTGCTTGTTACCAGCGGATGCAAAGGTCGTGGGATGGGCGAAGGATTTCTCTCTATCTATGGCACAGAAGGAACGATCTGGAAAAACCATATCCACCATAGCGATGGTCGTACAGAAGCAATTGTTGCAGAGGATGGCAATGCGATTCAGGAGACAGTTTCCCATTTCGTTGACTGCGTGATTAACGGCACACAACCATTGATTGATGTGCGAGAAGGCGCAAAGACCGTTTCAGGTTTGGTCGCAGGTATGGAATCTGCGGAAACAGGGAAACCAGTAAAGATCGTCAACCAGTTCGATGAATGAAAACAGCGACTCTGATAGCTTCTCAAATTTCCCACATACATGATCTAAGCGATATGCCTACAATCTTACCGGGAAACACAGAGAAAAAAACGCTGTGCACTCGGCACCTCTGCGCTGGATTTAACATAGAAATTATCTCGGATTAGAAGAAACCCATGCCGGCACAAAAATTAACCCCTGAACAGAATGAGGCTTTACGCCGCATCCCTTCCATTGAACAGTTACTTTCTCGTGAACCGTTCCTCAGTATGGAGGAACACTATTCGCGGGATCTTATCACGGAAGCCTTGCGCACGGTCACCGCGGAGATTCGCAAACAGATCCTTGAGAGCCCGGAGGTTGTGGAGACTCCCGATGAAGCGGCGTACGCAGCCCTTGTCCGTACGGAACTGGAATCCGTAACCGCCCCTGCACTCTGTCCGATTGTCAACGCCACCGGCACTATCACACACACCAACCTAGGCAGATCGCTGCTCAGTACTGCGGCATCTGAAAGCCTTACCCATGCGGCTGCAAACTATGTGAATATAGAATATGATCTCGATACAGGGGCGCGTGGGTCCCGAGATCGGTTGACCGAACCCCTGTTGCAGCGATTGACGGGGTGTGAGGCGTCAACAATAGTGAACAACAACGCAGCAGCTGTACTACTCGCGCTAAGTACACTAGCGCAAGGCAAAGAGGTCATCGTCTCCCGTGGCGAACTCATCGAGATCGGCGGGGCATTCCGCATCCCCGATGTAATGGAAGCCAGCGGAGCCATCTTGCGTGAAATAGGGACGACCAACCGAACACACCTTCGAGACTACGAAAACGCAATCAACGAAAATACAGCGTTGCTGCTCAAGGTGCATCCGAGCAATTACCAGGTTGTTGGATTTGCTTCGACCCCTGGGATAGAGGAACTGACAGAACTTGGGCATCAACGCAGTATCCCAACGATGGAAGATCTTGGGAGCGGTTCGCTGATTGATCTGACCCGCTACGGCTTGCCCTACGAGCCAGTTGTTCGGGAACGGATAAGTGCCGGTGTCGATGTTGTCACGTTCAGTGGAGACAAACTGCTTGGAGGACCCCAGGCAGGAATTATTGTGGGTCGGCTGGACGCAATCGAGAAAATTCGCAAGAATCCGTTGATGCGAGCGTTGCGCGTGGGAAAACTCACCATCGCTGCGCTCGAAGCCACTTTGAGGCTCTACCTCAACGAAAAGGAATTGACCGAAAAACTGCCAATGCTGCAGCGTTATACGCGATCAAAAGCCGAACTTCGTGCGGTCGCTGAGAAACTCGCCAATCATCTCCACCAAGCCTTCGGCGACCTCATCCAAGTAGCTGTTGAAGAGAGCAGTGCACAGATTGGCAGCGGTTCACTGCCTGTTGACACCCTGCCTAGCCTCACCATCAACCTACATGCACCGCAGCTTACCGCCGAAGCCCTCGCCGCGCATTTCCGAGCGCAACCCATACCCGTGATTGGACGTGTGGGGGATGAGCGACTCCGTTTTGATGTTCGGACGGTGTTTGAGAAGGAATTGGTATGGATTGTCGAAGCGGCAAAGCGTGTGATGGAAAAACTCCAAGCAGAATTAAGCCCTCCCACTTAGAGGGGACAGAACATTATGCGACATGTCATCATCGGCACCGCCGGACACGTTGATCACGGAAAATCTGCGCTGATACACGCCCTCACCGGTATCGAAACGGATCGGCTCAAAGAGGAGAAGGAACGTGGACTATCAATCGAGTTAGGATTTGCCTACTTCGATCTGCCGGACGGTTCGCGTGCCGGGATCGTCGATGTGCCGGGCCATGAACGGTTTATCCGAAACATGCTCTCAGGTGCGTACGGGATGGACATGGTGCTGCTTGTCGTTGACGCAAAGGAAGGTGTGCAGGAGCAGACGCTGGAACATCTGGAGATTCTCGATCTGCTCGGCATTTCGACCGGCATCCTTGTGATGACGAAGGTAGATCTAGTTACGCCAGATCAGTTGGCAGAATCCGCCGAAATGTCCCAAGAGATGTTGGTTGGCACCACCCTCGAAAACTCCCCCACCGTCCACGTCTCAGCGGTGACAGGAGAAGGCTTAGATGAGCTTAAGAGCGCAATTGTGGAGTGCGTCAACGCTGAAGCGCAAACCGACCGCCATAATGGCATCCCCCGCCTGTATGTAGATCGCGTTTTTTCGATGACGGGATTTGGCGCGGTAGTGACAGGGACACTGATGGGTGGTGTAATCCACCGCGAACAACGACTAGTTATGCTACCCCAAGGACAGGAGGCACGCGTCCGTGGGGTTCAAGTCCACAACGAACAGTCAGAAAGTGCACAGTCGGGGCAACGGACAGCCTTGAACCTGTCAGGCATCACCAAAGACCAAATCGAACGTGGGAATGTGCTCTGTCCAAGCGGGTTTTCAGACGTCACAGATAACATCGATGTGTCCCTGAGTCTCCTATCCTCTTTCCCAAGAGTGCTTGAACACTGGACGCGCCTACGGTTTTATCTTGGAACAAGCGAGACATTCTGCCGGGCGATCCTACTGATGGAGGACGGGGTTTTGCCCGGCGACTCGACGCAGCTCCAATTACGCTTTGAAAAACCGATTTTGACCTTCAAAGGGGATCGGTTTATTGTGCGTGATTTCTCAGCCCAACATACGGTCGGCGGTGGGCGTGTGATCAACCCTTTCGCCCCACGTCACAAGCGGTTCACCGAAGAAACCCTAGAAACACTAACGATGTGGGAAGATGCCAATGATGAAGAAGTTGTGAGGCTTGTATTGGCACAAAGCCGCAATCTCTGCGTTCCCGAAGAATTTCTCCGCTACTATCTTCCCTATCCCGATGGAGCTTTTCGAGCGTTCCTAAAAGACCTTGAGAATCGTCAAGAGATTGTCCGTTGGGGTGGAACTACGCCGCTTGTTTCCGCGACGGACCGGACAAAACAGGCACAAGCGAATCTGACTGACACCTTAGCGAGTTTCCATGAAGAACAGCCACTCGCACCCGGGCAGAATACCTCGAAACTCCGGCTCCAACTCGGACTGGATGAAATCGGTTTTGAGAAGATTATCGATCAGCTCATTCGCGAAAAACAGATCTCCACCGATGGGAATTTGCTGCGTCTATCATCGCATCAAATCCAATTCTCAGCGGAAGAAGAAGATATCAAGGAAAAGGTTGAAAAGATTTTCCTTGGCGCTGGCATAAATACCCCAACCATGAGTGAGTTGACCGCCCAGCTGCCAGAGTATCCACCGCAGTCGGTTCAGCAGACCTTTTACGCACTGATGAACCTCGGACGATTCATTAGAATTGAGGACGACCTCTTTATTCATACCCAAATGTTTGAAGCAATTGTGAATTCGCTTACCGATTATCTTCAGAAAAATGATATAATAACTGTTGCTGAATTTCGAGAACTCGCACAAACCAGTAGGAAGTACGCCGTGCCATTTCTCGAATACTGCGACGGCCAAGGATTGACAATCCGCGAGGGAAATCATCGACGACTGCGGAAATCGCAACGTAAAGCGTAAGAAGTCAGATGAAAACTTGAATGCAAATTTCTACCTGGGAGGGGATAGGGTCCGGTGGCTCTACTGGTCTTCAAAACCAGCTTGCCCATGCAAGTGGGTAGGTGGGTTCGACTCCCACCCTCTCCCGCCATTTAATATACGTTCTGTACGTCTCGTTTCACGTATTAGGAGTTGATCATGCCAATCAGAATTTTACCCCCCGACATCTCCAACAAAATCGCCGCCGGCGAGGTCGTTGAGCGCCCTGCGTCTGTTGTTAAGGAGTTGGTCGAAAATGCAATCGACGCCGGGAGCACGAACATCAGTGTCGAGATTCGGGCAGGCGGCAAGCGACTCATCTCAGTCTCAGATAACGGCGCCGGCATGAACCGTGAGGACGCGCTCATTGCGATAGAACGTCATGCGACTAGTAAAATTAGCGCCGTTGAAGATCTAGAGAGTATCCAGACGTTTGGATTCCGGGGGGAGGCACTTCCGAGTATTGCATCGGTTTCGCAATTTGAACTGATGACACGAACCCCCGACGCGGTGGAAGGCACAAAGATCACAGTTGAAGGCAGCGTGGTTCGCCCAGTACAGGCAAGTGGTTGTTCACCGGGCACACATATCACCGCTAACAACCTGTTTTATAATGTGCCAGCACGGTTGAAATTCCTCAAAAGTGATGCCACAGAGTTGAATCACATCACAAACCAGGTGATGTGGGCAGCACTTGCTAACCCAAAGGTCCAGTTTTCCCTTTCACACAATAACCGCTCTCTAATCGATGTCCGAGCATGCGAATCCTATATCGAGCGCATACGCCTCCTATACGGGAAAGAGTTCGCCGAAAATCTCATCGAGTTCGATGCCGATCTCCCAAACCTCCATCTTCACTGCTTTATCGGCAAACCTGATTTCACGAAGTCAAACCGCAATTACCAACTCTTTTTCTTAAACCGGAGACCGATTCGGAGCAAGGTTCTCGGCGCAGCCCTCAACGAAGCGATGCGGTCCATGGTCCCAAAAGATCGACACGTCGTTGCGTTTCTGTTCCTAACGATGAGCGGTCAACAGGTTGATGTCAATGTCCACCCAGCCAAGATCGAAGTGCGATTCCAGAATGAGCGCAGCCTTTATAGCGGGGTGGTGCGCTTACTACACAGCGGCATCTACAAAAACAAATATATCCCAAAAATGGAAGCGCAAGATTCAACCCCTGAAGGCGGAGACACCTCCACGAACGTCCCGTCTCAACAGCCGCAGATCGGGGTGGAGATCCCATCCTCAAATGTCTTCCCTGCACCGTGCCGCAAATTTACCGAGCCAGAGCCAACCCCTGCTCCTACCACTACGCCGATACAGCCTGAAGAACTTGGATCATCACAGGAATCCCTTCAGGTCGAATCGGTGCAGCTTCCACAACACCCAATCCCCGAAGGGACGGAACTCCAACTCCTCGACTTTGAAGGCGTCCAGCTAAAAACCAATCTATTTAATACTTACATCGTTGCAGAAGGTGCGGATCAGGTATTTCTGATTGATCAGCACGTCGCAGCCGAGCGGGTGCTATATGAGCGCTTTGTCGAGCAGCTGAACACAGATAGTGTTCCGGTACAGGGACTGCTGCTACCTGTTACCATCGAAGCAACGCTCCAACAGCTTACAGCACTCGACGTCCACAACGAACTATTTGAAAAACTTGGCTTCGATGTGGAACGATTTGGCGGCAAAACAATTCTCGTCCGATCTATCCCCGCGACACTCCCGACACGGCTCGTCAACGTGACGGTCACAGATCTACTAGATGGACTTGGGAGTGCCGTAACCCCAACCGTAGAGCATCTTGAAGTGCAGGACAAGGCACTCATTACGCTTGCCTGCAAGTCCGCCGTGAAAGCCGGGGATGTGCTGACCATGGAAGAGATGGTCAACCTAATCAAAGACCTTTCTCAGGCAAAGCTGCCTTTCAATTGTCCACACGCACGCCCCATCATTGTGGAGATGCATCGAAATGAATTAGAGAGCCGATTTAAGAGACGGTAATTGGTCCGATAGAGTGCAAATCATTTCTATGGGATATTTTGGAGAGAAATTATCACGAGGAAAAATGATTATCAACAGCACCAAAGATTTATTTATATTACTGGAGGCAAAATTCGATGTCAAAGCACTATAGAGTTGGCATCATCGGATGTGGACGGGTTGCGGCTGCACACGCCAATGGGTACACGGCAATCGAATCCACCGAACTAGTTGCAGTCGCAGAACCAGATCCGGAACGCCGACTAAAATTTGACGAAGCTTACGGGGTCACGGGCCTTTACGAAAATTATCGTGAGATGCTTGCAGATGAGGAATTAGATATTATCAGCATTTGTACATGGCCCCCACTTCATTGCGAGATGACGGTTGCCGCCGCTGAAAGCGGTGCAAAGGCTATACTTTGCGAAAAACCGATGGCGCTTAATTTGGGGGAAGCGGATAGGATGTTGGCAGCATGTGAAGAAGCTGGAGCAAAACTGGTCGTCGGACATCAACACCGCTTCGACTCGCAGGCCGCAAACACAATAGAACTCATCAAGGGGAACGCGATCGGTGAATTGCAGTCGATTTTCGGCTATTGCAACAGCAAAGATCTGCTCACCAACGGCACCCATGTCGTTGACCTCATCCGTTATTTTACAGACGATTCTCCGGTCAGATGGGTCATGGGACAAATTGATCGCCCATCGGACAAAGTTGACTTTGGACATCACGTTGAACATAACTCCATTGGGCATTGGCAGTTTAAAAACGGCACTCACGCGATGATCGTGCAGGGTGAACTTGCCCCAAGCGGCTATGCCTTCCAGCTTTGCGGCACCGCAGGGCTCATCAGCATCAATGCCCCCCAAGGTCGTCAGCTGCAAGTCATCACCAAAAATGGCGAACTGGACGTTCTCCTTGAAGAGGTCAACCCCAAACACGCGGAGATAGAGGAACTGATTGCGTGGCTGGAAGGGAGTCCACCCCACCGATCGCGCGGGGAAAGTGGCAGAGCAACGATGGAAGTCCTCATGGCAATTATGGAATCGTCGCGCCTTCGTCGTGCTATCTACCTCCCCCTCGAAACGACGGAGTCGCCGCTAGAATTGATGATCGAATCGGAGCAGATCTGAAACCCAACTAGGACTTATCGCTGTAGTAGCATAGGTTTCCTAACCTGTGATCTTGCAGTCCAATCGTAGCGCAGGTTTCCCAACCTGCGATCGCTCCAACTTCACCTGAAACAACCTAAGTGTCGTAGGTTGGGTTGAACGGTCGAAAGCACTTCCCTATCAAGCATAGTAGAGTTACCGCCTGTCAACACGACGTTCTTACAAATAACGAGAGTGAAACCCAACACCCGTAACCAATGAACAACTGGTTTTCACGTTTCGCGTTTCACGCTCTTAGAACCTGTTTGAAAAAGAAAACTCCTACTCAAAAGTTAATGTTTATGTTAAATCATTGGAGCAGTAAAATACTGACTTAATGAAAGGCATAAACATGACCTCAACAAAGTATCCTACTGATTTGACCGATGCCCAGTGGGACAAACTGTTACCCTATTTGCCAGAACCTTCACCAATAGGTAGACCTCTCAAATGGGAGATGCGCGCAATTATCAACGCTATTTTCTATATAGTCAAATCAGGGTGTCAGTGGCGAATGCTGCCTCATCAGATGCCACCATGGCAAACGGTCTATTCCCACTTCAGAAAGTGGAAAACTTTAGGGACATGGGTTATGATTCATCAAGCACTTCACAACCAAACCCGTAGTGATATTGGCAAAGCCCCCTCACCGACCGTAGCTATCATTGACAGCCAATCGGTCAAGACGACCGAACTAGCAACTAGTAGAGGGTTTGATGCGCATAAGAAAGTCAAAGGGCGTAAACGCCATATAGTCACCGATACAATTGGCATTCCATTAGGAGTCAAGGTCACTGATGCCAATGTCAGTGATAATCAAGTCGCAATAGAGTTACTAAAAGAGGTCTTTAGTTGGCACATAACGATTCAGTTAGTCTGTGCTGATGCTGGCTATCGCGGTGAATTAGGCGATTGGTTATATTTGACGCATCAGTGTCAATTGGACATTGCCTCCCCCCTTGGGCAATCGGGATTTGTGGTTGTTCCATTGCGTTGGATTGTGGAGCGCACCTTTTCTTGGTTCGGTTGGTTTCGCCGATTGACTTTGGACTATGAACGCTCGGCTGAGACCGCTGAGGCTATGGTGTATATTGCTTCCATCTACTTGATGCAAAACCGTATCAAATGACTTTTAAAACAGGTTCTGAAGAGATTGGATCGGTAAATTAAAAAGGAATTACTGTATGGCAAGTGAATTTCTTGTGGACGGGGATCTATTTGTCGAAGTTGTGGACAACACCGACGGCGGCGGCATCCCACCTAAACGTCTCCAAACGCTCGGTCAAGCGCACCGGGACGGCAGCTTTGATACTACCGCTTTTCCATTCGAGCGTTCCAACGGTTATAACGGCGTGCGTCAACTCTACAGCCGAAAGGGACCACAGGAGAACATCTTCCGTTCCGGTTGGGGCAGCAGCCTCAATTTCGAGTTCGTTTTTGACGTTTCAGGTGCAGCAATGACGCCGCGTTGGATTGACGGGAAAAATGGCAGTCTGCCGACACCGTGCCGATTGACTCGGCTTGCCGATAATTCGGTTCACTTAGAGACCTTTGTCCCAGAACCGCATCGTGTTGACGTGAGCACTACCTTTACACTCGTTTCGCCCCATTACATCGATTGGGAGACAACGATCGTAGCACGATCCAACGGCTTCGATGGAGATTGGCTGGGACTGTTCTGGGCAAGCTATATTCACGCCCCTGAAAACAAAACGACCTATTTTCGTGGTCGTCGTAGCACAAATGCCACAGTAGAATGGATTGAATCGTTGGAAGAAACCCCGCCTGATCCGCGCGTTTTTGCCAGTGAAACAGATCCCCTACTGTCAACTGAACCTGACCCCACCGGTCGATTGTTTCACAACATCCGTCCAATTCGCTATGTTGCCCCGGTGTTTTACGGACGCTGGCGTAACATGATGCTGGAGATGATGTTCAAGAATGAGGACGATTTGCGATTTGCCATTCAACCAACGGGCGGCGGCTTGAACAATCCGGCTTGGGATTTCGCGCTGATTATCAGGAACTGCGAGGTGTTAAAACCGTACCATTTTAGTGGGCGTGTTGTCTTCAAACCCTTCGTCAGTCCTGAAGATGCGTGGAGCGAATATCGGCGGTGGGTTGAGGTAGACATATAGAGCATGTCCGAGAATTGTCCCCGCCCCACTTGAAAGGAACCTTTATCCATGTCCATCAATGGCTCAAATGCCCTCTATACCCAATGGGCAGGACTCATCGGAAACGTCAACGCTATCGCTGACGACCGGGGAGATCCCTTTTTCCGAAAAGCTGCATCGCGTCTGGAATCATTCTGGGAGGAACGGGCGGTGAGTCAGAAGGACGAAGCATCGGCAGCGTTGCTATCTGCTCTGGCACAGTCGTTGACGGTCTACTCCGCGGCAGAATCGGTCACGCGGGCATTTGTCCACCTACTACCAGAAGTTCTGCGTATCTCCCAAAGCCCGTTCGGTTTCCTCGCAGAGGTCCGCTATAGCGCGGTGAACAAGCCGTATCTATATTCACATGCGGTGACGGACATCTACAAACCCGGTTTCGGCTTATACGACATCGTCACTGAGCTTCAGTTCCATAATCTTGACACGTTGAATGGGGCGATCATGACCGGTCGGCGTCCGGTGCTGACCAATGACCCTCCGAATGACCCACGTAGCGGCGGACTCCCTTTCGGTCATGCAGGGCTCAAAGCGTTCTTGGGGCTGCCCTTTCTGGTGGACGACGACTTGGTCGGTGCTACCTCGTTAGGAGACCGTCCGGACGGCTACTCGGAGCGGGAGGTGGCGCTGCTTGCGCCGCTATGCGAGATTGGCGGATTGATGATCGCTACTGATCGCAATTTGGGTGAGATACACAAAAGGGAAAATGACCAATGAAACGTTATTATGTTGCATCTGTATTTTTCATAGTCATGGGAGGATTACTTGCCTATATCAGATTCCACCAAGGGAGTACAGAGGGTGCAATTTGGATAGGCATCATCTATCCCCTACTCGGAGTTTTCGCGTTTTGGTACGGAAATTTTCGACCCCGGCTCGAACTCGTGGCAATCACGTCTAACGTAATTCTCCTAGGGTTAGGGGCGGCTTATGCGGTTTCCACGGGAGATACAGCGTGGGCAATTTTCCTATATGTCGGGTCGATCGGAGGGTGTGTCCTGCACTTTTTTCAGGATACACCGTTCGTTAAGGAAAAAATACGACCTTGGTTAGGTTAAGACCTACGCCATACATTGGGCTGGTTGTTGTGCTCATCATAACACTTTTGCTCCTATTTAGAGGCCGAAACGAACCCAAGCCAAAGTCCTGCGGCTAGTGGAATAGCAGTGTAGGTTGGGTTGAACGATTAAAAGCGAATCCCTATCAACCACAATAGAGAGTCTGCGTTTCAACAACACGCTTATATAGATAGAGAGAGTGAAACCCAACAGGTAGCCCAACCGACAATCAATTGTTGGGTTTCACTATATTTGCGAGATTTCAATCAAAATCGCCCCTTGAAATCCGAGTGGAATGCTTGGTATTTTTCATCGGTTCTGTTCAACCCAACCTACTCTTAGCTGCGTAAATCCTGTTTAAAAAATAAACCCTCCTTCATTTTTTCCGAATAAAAATTTTGAATCTCCTCAATTTCTGCATCTATTAAGATGAACGAATTGAAAGGAGAAGCCTTCAATGCCATCGCTTGATGCAATGTTAGTCAACCTAATCCTTCAAGGAGACCAAAATGCTTTTGGGTGCTTGATGGAGCGGCATCGCCCCGGCTTGTTAAATCTAGCATTGTCGCGAGTCAGTAACCTGTCAGAGGCGGAAGACCTGGTGCAAGAAGCGTTTGTCCAAGCCTATCAACATTTGGATAGACTGCGAGAAACCGATAAGTTTGCCGGGTGGATTTATCGCATCACCCGCAACCTCTGCCATGCTGCACTGCGGAAACGGCGTTTGATGACCGAATCGCTCGAAACCTCTAATGTCGCTGACATACTAGATGGCTCAGTTGCGCCAGATTCCCTTGCCGAAGGATATGAGACTTCTGAGGCCATCGTCAAAGCGGTGGAGGCACTCCCCCCTAACAACCAACGGGTATTCCTGCTCTATCTGGAAGGGCGGTCCTACCGGAATATCGCGACAACCCTTCGTCTTTCGACATCGACCGTTTCCGGGCGGGTACAACAGGCAAAGCGGCGGGTCAAGGAGAAACTCTCGGACGAACCTGCTTTTGCCGCGAGTACCGGTCCGTTACAGATTGAGCGGAGATATCTCAGAGAGGAGATTTACAGAATGTCAGAAGAAATCTTGAAACCGAAAGCGTTAGGACGTCGCATCCTTGGAATTGAGTCCGAATACGATTTTCAGGTTGAATCTGGAGGCGTGAAACCCCTATCGAAAGAAGATGCTGTAGGCTACATGTTCCGTGAGGTTCTTTCAGGTCGGATGTACCCCGATGTGTTTTTGGAAAATGGAGCACGGTTCTATCAAGACCGTGGCTGTCTTCCCGAATACGCGACCCCTGAGTGTGATAATCTCGTCGATGTCCTTACCCACGAGAAAGCCGGAGAGCGAATCCTTCAACGTTTATTTGAATCGGCAGCGAAGAAGATTCAAGCCGATGGATTTACTCAGCGTATCTCCGTTTACAAAAACTGCTCTGGTGCATACGGTTGCCACGAGAATTATCTCATGAACTACCGTGTGAGCGACCATCGACTTGTTTCCCAACTGATTCCTTTTCTTGCCACACGCCAGATTTTTACCGGCGCATGGAAGGTCAAGCCAACCGCTCAAGGTAAGTATACCCTCTCCCAACGCGCCGAACATATCCGCGAGGCGATTACCGCAGATTCAAAGGTATGCGGCATCATCAATCTGCGTGATGACGAAACCTATGCGGACGCAACAGAATATCGACGATTGCATGTGACGTCTAGTGATAACAATATGTCCGAGTTTGCAACTTACCTCAAGGTCGGTACGACGGAGATTGTCGTGCGTATGCTCGAAGCTAGCTCTATCGGAGAGGAACTTGCGTTGTGCAATCCGGTTGATGCCGTCCACCAGATCTCAGCGGATACGACCTGTACGCTGAAGGTTGAGTTAGCAAACGGAAAACTGCTTTCGGCAATCGAGATTCAGCGAGAGTATCTGGACCGCGCAAAACGGTACTTTGATCAGGAGGAACTGGATCCAACGACGAAGAGCATCATGGAAAAATGGGAAGATGTTCTGAACTGCTTGGACACCGATCCGATGCAACTCGCTCGCGAACTCGATTGGGTGATCAAGAAGAAGTCAATTGACGCGGAAATTGATAGCCGGGGTTTGGCGTGGGATTCGGATGAAGTCGCCGAACTAGACCGTCAGTACCATAATATTCAGCCGGGGGTCGGACTGTATTATAAGTTGCTGCAGGAAGGTTGTGTTGAGCAAATCATCACCGACGACGATATTAACCGTGCGATGCACCAGCCACCCGACACCACGCGCGCCAAATTTCGTGGCAAGTTCGTCAAACTGGCAAACGAGCGAAAGGTACTGTGTGGCGTCAATTGGAGTTATATCCAACTCTATGAACCGTATCAGAAACTGTTTCTCATGCACGACCCGCTTCAACCAGAATTTCAAGCGGAAGACTTGGCACCGGAGAATTTTTCACAGGTGCTGGAAGCACATCAAGCAGGGCAGAAGCGAGGAACACCCCAAGTTGCTTTAACGCGCGAACTCTGACAACCCCGACACATGTAACTGGGTATAGGCTTACTGACCAGCAAGTTCACCACACTATTGAAAGTTAGTTAATATAAAACCTCCCACGGTTCGCAGCCGTTGGGAGGTTTTTTGTTGATCTGCCATCAAGCGTTTGACTCTCTGGCGGTTTTGTGATAATCTAAGTTGCCACTTATAGAGTGGGAGGCTACGGCATACGGAGTATGCCTGCTACTTTACAGAAAGGATTTATTCTCAATGAAATACATCATGTTTACGAAACATTTGGAAGGCTTAGATGTCGCAGCCATTATGGCCGCTCTGAAATCGGTCGGCGTGGAAGGCGCAGACCTGTGCGTGCGTCCCGGCTATCCGGTAAATCCCGACAATGCCGAAAAACAGCTTCCAGCGGCTGCCAAACAGTTCGCGGATGAAGGGTTGTCAATCCCGCTTGTGACAACGCCCACCAGTTTTCTGGATCCGACAGATCCCGACGTGCAACGGGTATACGCGGCATGCGGAGAGGCAGGCGTAGCCAATCTCAAGGTCGGCTATTGGCACTGGTCGAAGGAAGGTGGCGGATATTGGGCATTGGTCGATCGCATCCGCGAAGCCCTCGACGGATTTCAAGATTTCTCTGCGAAACACGGTGTCCGCACCTGCCTTCACAACCATTCGGGGACTTCGATGGGGTTAAACTCATCCGCCGTGATGAACCTCGTTACGGGATTCGATCCGCAGCATGTCGGCGTATTCGCGGATCCGGGACACCTCTCGATTGTGGGGGAACCGATTGATATGGCACTCGACATCGTGAAGGACTACCTCGCAGTGATGTCATTTAAGGATATGATGCGACCACCGGGAGGCGGCACACGGGTAGTCCGAATGGGACACGGTTTCGTCGATTGGGAAACAGCGGTCAGAACCTTAACGGAGATGAATTTCGATGGTCCCGTCAGCTTCCACAGCGAATATAGCGGGGAGCCGGTGGACACCGTCATTGATCTCGCGCGCATTGATGTCCGATTTATCAACAACCTCCGCGAGCAAAGCGGAGCGTAAAAGGAGGGAATGGATGAGCCAATTCACACTTGCACTGAACACCAGCACAATTCGCCCAGCAAGTTTAATGGACAAGATTCGGATTGCCGGTGAGACGGGTTACGAAGCCATCGAACTCTGGAACGACGACCTCACCGCTCATGAAGAACAGAACGGTTCGTTAGCAGATGTGAAACGCGCCCTCGACGACTACGGGCTTCCCGTGACAACCGTCATCGCCCTGCACGGTTGGTTGGATTCCACCGGCGCAGAACATCAAGAGGCACTTGAGGAAGCAAAGCGGCGTATGGCGCAAGCCGCCGCCGTCGGATCAACCTACAGCGTCGCAAGTCCGCCCCGTGGGATTGCTGACCTGCAATTGGGCGGGCAAAACTACCGCGAACTCCTCGAATTGGGACGTGAGGTTGGCGTCAAACCCGCGATGGAGTTTCTGGGATTCGTGGACGGGATCAATCAGGTCAAGCACGCTTGGGAAGTCATGGAGGTTGCCGACCACCCGGACAGCACCATCGTCCTAGACCCATTCCATATCTTCCGCGGCGGCGGTGAAACCGATGACATGCGCGGAGTCCCTGCGGACAAGATTGCGGTATTCCATTTCAACGATGCCCCGGCCTCACCGCCCCGTGCGGAACAGACCGACGCCGATCGCGTCTACCCCGGCGATGGCATCCTCGATCTAAAAGGGATGATTGCGATTCTAAAGGAAGCGGACTATCAAGGCGTGATCTCGCTAGAGCTGTTTAACCCTAACTATTGGGAAGAAGATCCGCGGGAAGTTGCACGAATCGGGTTGGACAAGATGAAGGAAGCAATCGGAGACTAACCCCGTAATCGAATTACCACTCGGTTATTGTCGGCATCATTTGATTTGTGCCCAAGGATATACGTTGATGATGCATTCGTGCATGTAACGCCCTTTCGATTCAGCCTCCATTAGTCCTTTATACTCTTCTGGAGGCACATCATAGTACTGGTATACCCCGCCGCTGTTAAAGACAACTTCAAGTGTGTGGGTCTTGGAATTGTAACCCACAGCATAGAGCATACTGGATTCGACAGTGGTAAGTTGCATGAGAATCTCCTTCCTTAAAATGAGAAAACATACTCAGCACGGGCACAAATTTGTCAACTTGGTTAATCGGTTCCTCGTGTGGGTATGTTGTTTCAACGATTTCTGGAAAGTCTACCATAATTGAGGCTCAAGTTTCAATTTGGAAATATGACCAAGTGAATCAATGCACATCAAGCGTCCCAGAGGAGCCAATAGGATGGAAAACGCCAAATTTTGCTTGTGGGTTATCCTATTTCTTAACGTTCTTTTGCTTCAAGTCGCTTCTGCTGATGCGCTTACAGATAAAGAGCCGGAGGGTAAAGATGCCTCTCAACTAGCGAAACAACTCTGGCAAGCGTTCTTCTCCGCCGATGCTAGATTCCGCCAAGAAGGTATCTTTCAAGACGGTTCACCAAACCGCTACCGGTATCGTATCAGACTTCGTATGAGCGGCAGCTTTCCGATTCATCCAAAGGTAGATCTCGGCTTCAGAATGGTCACCGGCGCGACGGATGATCCCACCACAGGCAATGTGGACCTAGACAACTATTTCTCCAAGAAAGGTTTCAATCTCGATCGACTCTTCCTCCGATACGCGCCGAGTCCGTTGCTAGCTATTACAATGGGCAAGTTCGCGAACCCGTTTGAACATGTTGAGTTGGTCTTCCACAACGACGTTCAGTTGGAAGGGGCAGCGCAGCAGTTCCGCATCAACAACATAGGTTTTATTCGTCAGGTACAGTTAAATCTGGGACAGTTCATTCTAGACGAGATCAGAAGCAGTTCCGATACCAATCTTTTTGCGGGGCAACTGTTTGTCGAGGGATTTCATTTCAACGGATTGTCTTTCGGTGCGACGCTCTATGAATATCGGAACGAAGACAATATCGCCCAAGCGGTTGAAGCGGGTAGGTTAGGCGGTGGGGATACGAATACACGGATTGGCACCGGTACGGGGACATCTGCTTATCTATCTGGATTCAGGACGATCGAAGGGCTTGCAAAATACGAACTTGAGATTGCCTCCGTGCCTTCATGGGTTCTCGGCGCTTATGCACAGAACTTGCTCGCAGATGTCAATGATAAAGCGTATTGGGCGGAAATTGGGGTTGGACCGATACCTCGTTTAGGTCAACTGCGCGCGCTTTATCACTATGTTTGGGTTGAACGTGAATCGATGATATCGAACTATAATAACGCTGATATATTTAATCCAAACACACATGGACACGAACTGAAATTGGTCTTGCCGGTCAAGGAGAATATCAGCGTAGAGGTGTTATATTTCATCGCGAAGGATATTAGCGCGGATAGCGCAAACCCGTATCAGCATAAAACGCGGTTACAACTCAAGGTGAAATTCTAGCACATTGCACTTATCTTGGCTTTTTCCTAATTGGCTGCATGTGCCGCATCCGGCTCAATCCGAACAGAAAACCACCTATAAAGAGCCGGAATCACCAACAATGTCAGAATAGTTGATGTGACCAACCCCCCGATGACCACCGTCGCCAATGGACGCTGCACCTCACTGCCAGTGCCTTGCGAAACCAACAGTGAAATCAACCCCAGCGCGGTGGTAGTCGCAGTCATCAATACAGGTCTCAGTCGTTGACATGCCCCCTCCACCGATGCCTCATCCATTGGGGTCCCATCGCGGACAAGCCGGTTGAGATAGGTGACCAGTACCATGCCGTTCTCCAGTGCTATGCCGAACAAGGCGATGAATCCGACAGAGGCAGGCACGGAGAGATTCTGCCCTGTCAGCCACAGTCCAACGACACCCCCGACCAACGCCAACGGAATGTTGAGGATAATTAGCAACGCATTCTTCAGGGAGTTGAAACTCGAAAACAGTAGCAGAAAGACGATGAGTAACGTTATTGGCACGACGAGGGATAACCGTTTGTTCGCTTCCTGTTGGAGTTCAAACTGCCCACCCCAACTGACAAGATAGCCGGGCGGAAACTTAACGCTTGCGTCAATGGTTGCTTGTGCTTCTTCGACAAAGGAGCCGATGTCTCTACCGCGAACATTGGTCTGCACCGTGATGAACCGTTGATTGTTCTCCCGCGTAATCTGGCGCGGACCGACAATCTCCTCGATTATTGTCAATTCATCAAGCGGTACTTTCACGCCGTCTGGTGCAGCAATCAAGATATGGCTGATAGTCTCCAGACTGCGGCGGCTCTCAGGCGTGTAGCGAACCACAATATCAAAACGGCGAATACCTTCAAAAATCTGTCCCGCCCCTTCTCCACCGACAGCGGTTTGAATGACCTGCTGCACATCTTCGACATTAATCCCATAGCGAGCAATCGCCTCGTGGTCGATGGTGATACGAAGCTGTGGTGTGCCAGTCACCTGATCTTTCTGTACGTCTGCCGCGCCCTTTATCGTGCGAATGACCGTTTCGATTTCAGCAGCTTTTTCTTTCAACACCTCCATATCGGGCCCAAAAATTTTGATTGCCAATTCCGCTTTGATGCCGGTCAGGAGTTCATCAACGGCGATGGCGATGGGTTGACTGAAATTCAACTGTACGCCAGGGAAATCTTCAAAGGCGTGGCTCATCTTGGTATAAAGTTCGTCGAGCGTTTTCGCCGAGGTCCATTCCTGCTTCTCCTTGAGCCGGATGAAAATCTCCGCATTGTTCACCGGATCAGCGTGCGCGCCCACTTCGCCACGCCCCACCCGTGTGACAATTTGTGTCACCTCCGGAAATTTTTCCTTCATTTCACGTTCAAGGTGGAGAATCGTATCACGAGCATCGGCTAAAGAGATCGACGGTGCCATCGTCGCGCGAATCAGCAGATCGCCTTCATTGAGACGAGGAACGAATTCCGATCCAAGAAACGGAAAGATAATCGCACCGACGACGAGCATCAATACCGCCAGTCCCACCGCCAATAATCGGGAACGCACGAAAAAGCGTACAACAGGTCGATATGGAGTCAACAAAAGCTGAACAATTCGGCTTTCACTCGTACTAACCTCCGCATTCTCGCGTTGGCGTGGTCGCCGCATGAGAAGCGACGCCGCGACCGGTGTCATCAATAGCGCGAAAATCAGTGATCCGCCCATCGCCAGCGCGACGGTGTATGCCAGCGGACGGAAGGTTTTCCCCTCGACACCCCCCAAAGTGAACAGCGGTAGGAAGACGATGATAATAATGGAGATTGCAAAGACAATTGGACGTGCGACTTCGGTGCAGGCACGCGCAACGACTTGAAGACGTGACGCGGACGGCTCGGACATCCGCAGGTGTCGATCAACATTTTCCACCATCACAATCGTGCCATCTACCATCATGCCGATGGCAATCGCAAGTCCGCCAAGCGACATCAGATTCGCCGAAATTCCGGCTGCGTTCATCAGAATGAAGGCGAAGAAAATTGAAAAGGGAATAGCAATAGCAACGACCACACTCGGTCTCAAGCCACCCATGAATACCAAAAGGACAATCGTAACGAGAATAATCCCCTGAATGAGTGCATCGATGACCGTCTTGACACATTTGGAAATCAGCGTTGCTTGATCATAGTACGTCTTAACCTTGATTCCGGGCGGCAGCACCTTGTTGACTTCCTCCATCCGTATTTTCACATCACGGATAACGGTCGAGGTGTTCTCGCCGATCAGTTTCAGTACCATACCCACAACGGTTTCGCCTTGACCGTTGATGGTTGTCAATCCGCGCCGGATCTCCCCGCCAATTGTGACATCGGCAATCTGATTGAGATATACAGGCGTACCGTCTTCAGATTTCAGCACAATCCGTTCAAGGTCGGAGATCTTTTCGGCAAGTCCGACTGAGCGGACGATGTATTCCTCAGAGTTCTTTACGATGAACTGTGCCCCGACATTGGCGTTGTTCGCCTTGACTGTCTCCACGATTTCGTCAAGCGTCAGGTTGTACCGCAGCAAGTCGTCGGGACGAACGAGGATATGAAACTGCTTGACCTCCCCGCCGATGGACAGCACCTCTGTGACGCCGGGGACAGTCTGAAGATTGAATTTAATAAGCCAATCCTGTATTGTCCGCAATTCAAATGGGTCATAAATCCCTTCCTCGTCCTCTACAAAATAAAAGAGAATCTGTCCAAGCCCGGTCGTGATGGGCCCCATCTCCGGCTCGCCGAAACCATCGGGTATCTCCTCGCGAGCGTGTTGTAGTCTTTCGCCTACCAACTGCCGGGCGAAGTAGATGTCCATGCCATCCTTAAAATAGACATTCACAACCGACAGCCCGAAATTGGACACTGAGCGAATCTCCTTGAGGTGGGGAAGTCCGTTCATGGCGACCTCGACAGGGTAGGTCACATATCGTTCAACCTCCTCCGGTGCAAGTCCTTCGGTGATCGTGAAGACCTGAACTAACACCGGCGTCACATCAGGAAAAGCATCAACAGGTAGCTGACGGTAACTGTAGTAGCCCATCCCCATGACTAGCACCCCCATGACGATAATTAGGGTGCGACGACGCAGGGCAAATTCGATGATCCTGTGCATCTGTTCCACCTCCGTTTAATGGGCATGTCCATCGCCAAAAGCTCCTTTGCCTAATTCGGCTTTCAGCGTGAACGCACCTTTCGTCACATACCGCTGCCCCGGTTGTAATCCTTTTGTCACCTCAGCATAGGTTTCAGTAGCTCGTCCAAGCGTGACAGGTTGTGGCGCAAAACCCTCCTCCGTCTGGACGAAAATAGAGAGCAAGTCTTCGACGGTCTGAAGGGCTGTCCTAGGAACAAGTAGGGACACGTTGATTTCATTGACCGCAATTTCCGCAGTGACAAACAGTCCCGGACGCCAGTGACCATCGGGGTTTGGGAGTACAACTCGTCCCAGTGCGGTTCTAGTATGTTCATCGAGCAGTGGACTCACCCAAGCGATCTTTTCCCTTGCTGTGGGGATACCGGGTCCAGCGGAAAGTACAACGGGGAGTCCTTTCCGCACAACGGGTAGATCTTTCTGGTAAACACTGATCGTGACCCACACCGAAGACAGATCGGCAACCACAAAGGCTTTACTATCGTCCTTTAAGGCTTCGCCGAGGACGATATGTTTTTCGACAACGATGCCATCAAACGGTGCATACATCACGGACCGGGTCACATCCGGCTGCCGATCAGAGGAAATATCGCTTAACGCCGCGATTTCATCATCGCTCAAGCCCAAGATATGGAGTTTCCGTTCAGCCGCCCACAGCTTCGAGCGTACAACCTCAAGCATCTGCTGTGCGACCTTCAGATCTTGTTCGGCAGCATGGACTTCCATCTCTGCCGCTTGTACCGCACTTTCAGCGGCGTGCACCGCACTTGCGGCGGACTTGACCGCGCCGTTGGCGGATTTGAGCATCTGTGTGGCTTCTTGAACATCACGCATTGCAGTATCAACCGCCCGCTTCTTCTGCATTAAAGCCAACTGATTCTGGAATACCAGTTCTTCGGTGGTGGCTTCAAATGAGGCTTTCGCGATGGTATAACCTTTCTGCGCCTCAAGATAGTCAGACTCACTGGAAATCCTCTTCTCACGAAGCGTCTTTTCGCGCTCGTAAGCGGCGTCGGCAAAATTCAACTCAGCATATGTTTGGAGAACATGTTTTCGATTTTCACCAATCGGTTTCCCTTTGAAGGCATCGGTTATCTCGTCAATTGTCGTGCTTTTTGCCAGCAGTTTGAGGAGTTCACTTGTATTATCGTGCACCGTTTCACCCCATTGGTAATCGGTCTCCGCGATTTTCGCCACCGCCCGCTTCACATCGACAGTTGTCTCTACCGTCGCCACACGGGTGACGGCAAGATCGTAATCGGTTTGGATAACTTCCACCTGTGTTCGAGCGACATCGCGCTGTGCTTGGGCAACCTGAAGTTTGCTTGCCATCAGATCGGCGTTCGCTTTGGCAACATCAAGATCCGCTTTCGCACCGAGGTATGCCACCTGCGCTTCACCCATCTCCGGACTATCAAGAATTGCCAGAATCTCTCCGCCGTGAACACGGTCGCCGAGCGTCTTTCTTACTTCGCGCACAACACCAGGCACACGCGGCGTGACATGAGCGATGCGATCCTCATTGACGGTAACTTTGCCGGGCAGGCTGATGTCCACCGGAAGTTTTCCTCCGCTCGCTATAGCAACTTCGATCCCGAACTTTTTCATATCAGCATCCGAGAGCATGACTACATCTTTATGTTCATCATGCTCGTCACGGTCTGAATGTTCGTCGTGATCCACATGTTCACCCGTTTCTTCTCCATGCCCGTCGTGATCGCTATCTTCGTCATGGTCTGCGTGGTCATCGTAGTCGGATGTCTTTTCAGTGTGCTCATGCCCATCTTGAGCCATGAGGTCGCTGGTTCCAATCTGCCACGCCATGAAAAGCCCTAGCAGAGCCACAATAATAATAAGCAATGTTTTTCGATTTTTCAGTGTCTGAATTTGCATCAAATCATCTCCTTTGAAAATATGAGACTGTCCGAGTCAAGGTATATCTGTATAAACACCCCAAACATCTGACTTGTGTACCCCGCTCTCGCCTACTCACCGAAGGGGTTCTCCAATCAACCGTTCCACATCGGCAACGGCTTTATGATATCTTGCCAAAGCGTCAATGTACGAACCCTTCACATCAAAGAGGGTACGTTGCGCATCAAGCATCTCTAAAAAGTCAAATTTGCCGATACGATAGCCCTCCGTTACAGCATCAAATGTACCTTGCGCACTCGGCAACACTTCGTTTTTCAAGGACGAAACGGTGGCGGCGACAGCAGAGAGCGCACTATACGCAGTGGCGAGTGCTGTGCGAACGGTAACTTCCGCCGATTTTTGTTCTTCAAACGCTTTCGCAAGATTGTACTCAGCCTCACGTATTGCCCCTTGATTCCGATCGAAAAGTGGAAGCGGCAGGGATAGCCCTAAGATGAACGTGACATCACCACTCTTGCTGAGGTGCTTCATGCCACCGTCAATAGAGAGGTCAGGAACGCGCCTTGACCTCTCCAACTGAATCGCCGCGCTACGGTGCGCTATCTCTGCCGCCCAGCGTACGATGTTTGGGTTTTGGGTAACCCGATCTGCGAACTGCTCGACAGTTGGAATAGGCGTCGCCATTTCCAACTGGCCCTCCACCTTTTCAAACGCAGGTGATGTGCTGCCCCAAGTGGCAGCCAACACAAAGTGCGCCCCTTCAAGCCCACGCTTGGAAGCCTCAAGGGCAATCCGACTGTTCACTAGTTCCACTTGAGTTCGCATTTGTTGAACAGGCGAAACCTTTCCTGCCTCAACCTGTGCTTTGGCAGTATTAAAAACCTGTTCCGCCAGTCGTACCAACTCCTCATTTAAAGTAACCACCTCTTGTGCCGCAAGTACATCAATGAAGGCTCGGTTCACTTGGGTCAACACATCAAGACGTGCCGCTTCGTAGTCCCAACCGGCGAGTTCCGTTTCAAGGACAGCGACCTGTCTCTGTTTCCCGCGCATCCCACCGAGTTCAATCGGCGTGCTGAGTTGAATCACCGTTTCAATTGCGCGGAAACCACTAAGCGCACCTGACCCACCGAATTCTTCGATTTCAGTTTCTAACTCCGGGTTCGGACGAAGGCCGGCTTGGAGCGTTTTGGCTTCTCCCGCACGGACAGCCCAAGAGAACGCTTTCAAGTCGGGATTGTGCATCAGTGCCAGCACGAGGGCTTGATGCAGATTGATGACTCCCGTCGGCTCTTGAAGTGAGGTCGGTTCTTCAGCCTCTGGGGGTTGAATTGGGGGGAGTGAGGTTGTCAGGTCTCTGCCCAAAGGACGGGCTTCTTGCCAAGCCACATCCACTCGGTGGCTACTACAGCCAATGAGTAAAATCAGCAGCACAACACCGAGGGGCATGATGGTTTCTTGTCGCATAGTATCCTCCGAAATACGCACAATGAAATATTGGGTGAGTTTACCAATTGAGTAATATACAGGCAAAATTCACCCGTACTTTAGGAATTGTCGTGAATTTCGGAGGATCTATATCAGAAGGGTAACAGTACGAAGGGAAGCGAGTGTAGGATTGACTCTTGGTTGGGGATTGGAAAAGGAAGTATCGGTTCGGATTGAAGTTAAAATGGGTTGAGTGACCGGGAGCGGCACAATCACCAGTGTGTTAAATTGTGGGGCATTCTTTTGGATCGGAGCAATATACGGTCCCTCAGCACTCGATATAAAAATAGGTAGGTCTAAACATTGCCCACAGTGAGCCTGAATCGGAGGTATCTGGTAGGTCCGTAGGAAATCGGAAGGTTTCTGCTGCGTCGCTGTCAGAAAAGAAGCGCACCGTCCATCGTGCGACGCCTCGATCTCCACATGACCATCTGCACCGATACAAAGCATCATGGTCGGTAGCGGTCCTTGGCTTACGGAAACGCCGATGAACAGCCAAACCAATAGGATAGCTGTTTTGTTGAGTGTGTAAAATAAAGATTTCATAAAATCCATCTACCCTCTCTCAATAAGTAGACGACTGTATTGCACGAAGGTTGAGTTGAACGGAGCCAATAAAGAAATACTAAGTAACTTGTGGTTGCCCTGCTATAGGCCGATTTTCCAAAATCGATATGCTTTGTCGAGATATGAATCTCGACCTACCAACAACCCTACAATACACTGATCGGGTCAATGTCCACAATCAGATCGATACTCGTAAGCGATGTCTCGGTAACCGCACACTGAATCAGCTCACGCAGTTCTTCCACATCCTCCGATCGTAACAGAAAATGCCACCGAAATTTATTTCTGATCTTGGCGAGCGGCGCGGGGACAGGACCCCGAATTTCAACTGAGGGGAAACGATCTCCCTTGAAAACTTCAAGTTGATCAAGTAGATGATTGGCGGTTTGGATTACCTCCTCCTCGACCTCCCCACGGAGCAGGATGGTCGCGGCATGACTCAGCGGTGGGTATAGCAGCGCCTCCCGATAGCCGATCTCTTCATGATAGAAACGGAGATAGTCGTGCCCCTGTGCTGCTTGGATGCTGTAATGTTCCGGCATATAAGTCTGAACAATGACGTTACCGCCCGCCTCGCTACGACCCGATCGCCCAGCAACCTGCGTCAATAAATTAAACGCCCGTTCCCCGGCACGAAAATCTGGCAGATTCAGTGCAGTATCAGCAGAAATCACGCCGACAAGGGTCACATTGGGAAAGTCTAACCCTTTCGCAATCATCTGCGTTCCCACCAAAATATCAATGTCTCCGCTCTTGAAGACATCCAAGATCTGCTGATGGGCGTCTTTGCGTGTCGTCGAGTCAGCGTCCATCCGCCTGACCCTCGCTTCGGGAAATGCCTTGACGACCTCCTGTTCAACCTGCTCGGTGCCAAGTCCAAAATAGCGGATGTACATGCTGCCACATTCCGGACAAACTTGGGGGGTTGGGCGTTCATAGCCGCAGTGGCGACACCCCATCCGTTTGGTATGGAAATGGAACGTCAGCGAAATCGAGCAGCTATCGCACCGTTCAGCGTAGCCACAGGTTCTGCAAAAAACGTGAGTGGAGTATCCCCGCCGATTCAGGAATAGGATAATCTGTTCGCTCTTAGAAAGCCGTTCCTCGATTGTGCTTCGGAGCACTGTCGAGAAAATTGTGCGGTTCCCCCTTTTTATTTCCTCGCGCATATCCACGATCTCGACGGGTGGCATCCTAATATTCGATACGCGAGACGGGAGATTCAAGAGGGTGTATTCTTCCTGTTGTGCACAATAAAAACTTTCCAATGACGGCGTTGCACTGCCGAGAATCAATGGACAGTTGGCTAGCTCAGATCGCTTCACTGCAACGTCACGGGCGTGATAGAAGGGCTGTGCGGTGTCCTGCTTGTATGACGTTTCATGTTCCTCATCGATTACGATAAGTCCGAGGTTTGGAAAGGGCGCGAAGATGGCGGATCTGGGTCCCACAACGATGTCCGCGGCTCCTCCTTTAATCTGCTGCCACTGATCGTATCGCTCTCCGTCTGAAAGATTGCTATGGAGAACGGCAACTCGCCCCCCAAAACGCCCGACAAACCGAGATACCGTTTGGGGAGTCAGAGAGATTTCGGGAACGAGCACAATCACCCGTTTGCCCCGATCCAAGACGGACGCCATCGCCTGCATGTAAACCTCCGTCTTGCCGCTGCCGGTGACACCGTGCAGGAGAAACAGTTCCCGTTTATCCGAATTGATTGCCGCTTGGATAGCCTGTAGCGCAGTCGCCTGATCCGGATTCAGGACAAGCGGCTCCGTGGGAGGGACTGGATCCAAACTCAGGGGATTTCGCACAATTTGAACGGGCTCAACGTGGATTAACCCTTTCTTCTCAAGGGATTGCAGGGTTGCTAACGAGGTATTGGCGCGTTTGGTCAGATCCCCCGTTGTCAGGGTTTCATCGTTGCAGTCGAGGAGAAGACGGAGAATTTCTCCCTGTTTCGGAGCGCGGTTGGCTTCCAATTGGGCAATCTGATTTTCAATCTCTGGAGCGGGGTTGGGAAGCGAGACGACCGAGACTGTTTGGGGTCTCGCTTTGGATTGGATGTTCGACCGCAGTTCGACGAGCCCCTTTTCTTGTAAAGCGGACAACGTCGGGCGCAGTTTTGAAGCCCCAACCCCGATGCGCTTCGCGATCTGGTGAAGGGATAACCCATCCTCCTCCTTGAGTATCGACAAGGTCTGCGTTTGACGTGACTGTCGCATATTCGCAATCTGTTCATCGGTTGCAAGCGAATGGACAACTCGATTTTGACGGGTCCTTACCGCTGCGGGAGCGGCACACCGTAACGCCTCCCCCCACGAAGACAGGTAATATTCCGCCAACCATTTCGTCAATGTAAGCAGTTCGTCCGAGAATGTGGGAGTATCATCCAAGCAGTCGGAGAGGTTTTTGATTTTTATAGAGTCGTCAGGCAGATCGGGGTCATCCGTTAAATCGACAATGACCCCTTCCCGCACACCCTCTCCTAAGGACGCGAGTACGCGGGTGCCCCGATGCGCTAGGGATTGAAGGCGGGCTGGAATGGCGTAAGAGAAGGTGAGATCTTGAGGGAGTGGGAAAACGACGCGAGCATATTTCATGGGCGTGAAATGTGAGCGGTTCATTAATGAACGAGTGAACTAATGAACTAACTACGTTTTTAGTTCCGCCATTACCTTCTGCATGTCTTCCCAAACATCTCGTTTGCCATGCGGATTGCGGAGGAGGTAGGCGGGGTGGTAGGTTGCCATGAGCTTGCAGCCGTGATAATCGTGGAAACGACCACGCAACGAAGAAATACTCTGTTTGGTACGGAGCAGTGTTTGCGCGGCAAAAGTGCCGAGGGCACAGATAACTTTGGGTTTGATTAGCTCAATTTGTCTGAGCAGGAAAGGTTCACAGGTTTCAATCTCAATCGGTTTCGGGTTACGATTGCCGGGCGGACGGCACTTAATTACGTTGGCGATATAGACATCTTCGCGCGTTAATTCCATCGCTTCGATAATCCGTGTGAGCAGTTGGCCCGCCCGCCCGACGAAGGGAATACCTTGGAGGTCTTCCTCTGCACCGGGGGCTTCGCCAACAAACATGAGGTCTGCATTTTCGTCTCCGGTTCCGAAAACGACTGTGTTTCGTCCCTGATGCAGTTCGCACCGCTCACAGCCCATCGCCTCATCGCGTAACCGCTCTATATCGAACTCGGCAAATTCAGGTTCCTCTTCTGGCTCAATCAGTTCTGTGAAGCCAAGCTGTATTTGTTCTTCCACGTATTCCCTCACTGTTGCGACAATTTGCAAATATCCTTCTACGGGTTCATTCTGATCTGACATGGGGCATAACGCAAAACGTTTTGCGTTTTACGTCTCCAATCGGCGTTTGAGTTCCTCAATTCGCTCAACAGGTGTTGGATTCTGTTCGTACAGAATTGCAAGATAAAAGCTGGTCCAATCGCCAATTACAACCAACGATAACAGACGGGCGAGTAGTGATTTTCCCACTGAATGTAGCTGGGTAATGCCGGCGGTATGTGGTTGGATCAGTTCCGCCGTGATGCCCATCCGACGCTGCGTCTGAGACGGAGCGATTGGGTCGTGGAGTTGGATAACGTGGCATCCCTGCGTCAGTGCTGATGGATGTTTCCAACCCTCAATCTCATTGTGATTCATCTCAGGATACACGCTATAGTAAGCGAGCGATTTGCTATTCTCATTCATCTGCCCCTTCCATCGCATCGCAATCGCCTCAAGTTCTTGAGGAGCATAGATGATAGGCAATTTCTTGTGTAGTGCCCGTGCGAGCCGTTTGGGTAGACTCTCTGGCACCTCCGGGTGAAAATCTGATGCCAACTGCGTTAGCACGGCAATTGCCTCCTCCAGATCGTTCTGGAGATCGAGGTCTGGGTTAAAGCCGAGCCGGGCAAAGATTGATAAAATCGGTATGAGCAGATAGCCGAGCGAGGCTCTCGGCGGTTGTCCGGCTGGAATCATCACAGCAGGAAGATTGTGTGCCTTGGCAAACTCCTTTAACTTCCCGCCGCTGGTAACTGCCAGAATTTTTGCTCCCTGTGCAAACGCTTTTTCGACGGATAGGAGGGTTTCTTCGGTGTTGCCGGAATAGCTGACAGCAATGAAGAGTGTTTGAGATGTAACAAATGCGGGAAGGGAATAACCCCGGTGAACAATAATTGGACAAGGAGATTGAGCCCCGAGCACCGCTTTCACGAGGTCGCCGCCAATCCCAGAGCCGCCCATCCCTGCGATGACGATGTTGTTGGGTATTCGCTCGTCGACTCGGTCTAGTTTGAGCGATTCGCCAATCTCCCAGCCACACTCACACTGCTCAGAGAAGGTGGACAGCAGGTGAAGCATGTCCTCGGTATCATACTGTTTGATTTGAGCGAGGTTCAACATCGTTATCCGTTTTGAGTCGCTTGCCTGCTAATCCTTCTACCGCCAATACTCAAGATTAGACAAAAAAGACGCGCAGGAGATCGTAGAATGTGATGTATAAAAACAGACCCGCCAGTAAAACGATACTGACCTGTTGGATAATCATCTGATTACGGATGCTCAAGGGTCTGCCACGCAATTTCTCAAGGGTAAAGAAAAGGATCTGACCGCCATCTGCGATCGGAATGGGCAATAAATTCACAATGGCGAGATTAACACTGATGAAGCCTACGAAAAAGAGCAAACTTCTTAGACCAAATTCCACGACCCGGCGCGTCGCATCTACAATCCCAATCGGTCCGGTGAGATGTTTCGTTTTAACCTCGCGGGTGACGAGTCTCTTGAGCACCTTTGTAACCATCTCTAAGATTAACCAATTCGTTTGGATCCCTTCTCCGACAGCTGTAACGATATTATATTTCGGAATTGGAACGGAGGGTACAGCAAGTGCAAGTCCATCCAGCGACAGCTGCCAATGTAATCCTTGGAGGTAGAGTTGATTCTCATCGACGCCAAGGGCAGGGGTTAACGTTGCGTTCATTTGCTCACCGTTGCGGAGCAAGCCAATTTCGACGGGTTGACCGGGATTTCTTGTCGCTAGTTCGTACAGTTTTGGGTATAGCTCGAAATTCTGGATAGATTCTCCGTTAATTGAAACAATCTCATCCCCGCTTTGGATCCCTGCTTTTGCTGCTTCGCTCCCTTCTTCAACAACAGCATTAACCATCCAATTAATCGGAAAACTGACAGTTAAAAATTCGGAACCACGGCGAATTCCCAATGCGATCTCGCCGCTCTGACTTTCATTAAGCTCTTGATAAAATCTCCGATGTGCCGATGCAAAGGGATAGGAAGGTTCCCAGATAACCGAACCAAATTCAGGCACATGATAGATCTGTCGTTCATTGATACTTTCAATCAAGTCTCTTGCTTGAACGCCAGCTTCTGCCGCTGCACTGCCTTCGGTAATACCTTCAACCATTGCTGACTGCCGTGAAGAAACCCGGATCTGCCCAATCCCTTTCCTATCGAGACTTTTAGGTGTCACGTAGAGCGTTTTAGGCTGACCATCGCGGGAAACGATAATTTTCAGTTCCTCATCGGGGTGGGTAAGAATCGTTGTGTTGAAATCCTGCCAATTTTTAATCTTCCGGTCGTTGATTGAAACGATAGTGTCGCCCGGCTCGATGCCTCCCTGCTTGGCAGGGCTATCATCGGCGACCAGTCCAATTTGAGCCATCTGATCCGACCGTCCAACCAACATCTCCATCAACCACATCGTGCCATGGTCTAGCCCGATAAGATAGACAAACGAAAAGAGAATGATGCCGAGCAAAAAGTTCATTACGGGGCCCGCAATTGCCACAAAAATACGATGCCCAACAGGTGCTGAAGCGAACTCTCCTTCCTCACCTTTCTGTTCGTCAGGGTTTTCCCCTGCCATTTTCACGAATCCACCGAACGGCAAGGCGGATAAACAGTATTCGGTTTCTCCTCGGCGAAAGCCGAAGAGTCTGGGCCCGAAGCCGATTGAGAATTTCTCCACTCGGATCCCACACCGTTTTGCTGCAAAGAAGTGCCCAAGTTCATGAATGAAAATCAGAAAGCCGAGGGCGAGGATAGCAAGAATAATAGTAGCAGAATGAATCATCAATATCACCCTTTTGTTTGGATTAATTGGTGTGCCACGGATCGCGCCCATTGGTCAGCAGCGAGAATATCATCAAGCGTTGGCTGAGATGTTACATCATGTCGAGTCATGACTTCCTCAAGGCAGTTCGGGATGTCCGTGAAATCGATTTGCCTGCTCAGGAATGCCTGCACCACTACTTCATCAGCACTACTCAAGACAGTGGGTAAGGTTCCACCAACTTTCGCAGCGCTATAGGCGAGTTCCAAGCAAGGAAACTTTTCAGAATCAACCGGCTCCATGTGAAGCGCACCAATTTGGGATAGGTCAAGCCGTGGAACGGATGTCGGAAAACGGGACGGATAGGTCAAGGCGTATTGAATCGGCAGGCGCATATCTGAAACCCCCAATTGCGCGAGCAACGAACCATCAACGAATTCAACCATCGAATGAATGATGCTTTCGGGGTGGATGACAACTTCGATTTGCGACAATTCCACATCAAAAAACCATTTCGACTCGATGACTTCAAATCCCTTGTTCATCATTGTTGCCGAGTCAATTGTAACTTTTTCCCCCATCTTCCAGTTTGGATGCTGCAAAGCCTGTTGAGGCGTTACCGAGTTCAACCGATCCGAAGGCGTTTCACGGAAAGGACCACCAGAACCTGTGAGGATCAGTCGATGAATGTCAGCACGCTTACAACCATCCCCACTAACGTCGGAAAGGCACTGAAAGATTGCACTAATTTCGCTGTCTACAGGTAAAAGGCGGACACCGTATTTCTTAGCTGCCTCCGTAATCAACGGACCGCACATGACTAGTGCCTCTTTGTTGACAAACGCGAGGTCTTTTCCGGATTGAATCGCTTCTAGGGTTGGTAAGAGTCCTGCTCCTCCACCAATTGCTTCAAGGACAAGATCAACCTCTGCCATCGTCGCAACTGCCAAAATCCCTTCGGGCCCTGAAAGGACTTCAACGGTTTTAACATCTTTCAGACGTGTCCTCAGTTGGTTGGCGGCTGCTTCATCGCTTAATGCCACAAGCTGTGGGCGAAATTGGCGCACCTGCTGTTCAATGCGGTCAACCGATGTATTGGCAGCAAGCCCAGCGACGACGAATTCGTCGGAGTGGGTCGCCGCGACTGAAAGTGCGTTTTCCCCAATAGATCCCGTGGATCCGAGAATAGCAAGGTGTTTCATAACAAGTTCACGAATGATAGCGCAGCAAGTTTTGGACCCTACCGTATATTATCCATTATATAGTGATACCAGGCTTAAAAGAAATTAATGCAATAACTGCTTACAACATCTTCAGTAGTAGGGATACTCCGTTCCAATCTTATCGGGGCAGTGCAATACTCTCGTTACGTTGGACCTATCAGATACACAAAATAGTAATAAAGCACCGGTGCCGAAAAAATCAGACTGTCGCATCGATCCAATAACCCACCGTGGCCTGGAATTAAATGACCTGAATCTTTAACGTCAGCGCTCCGTTTGATAATAGATTCGCTCAAGTCGCTCAGTTGACCAACGAGTCCTAACAGAATCCCAAGAATCAGTACATGTGGGAAGCTCAGTGCGTCTTTCAAGAAAAAAGACCAAACGCCGAGCCCGCCGATTAACCCAAAAACCAATCCAGCTATTGTCCCTTCAATAGTCTTACCGGGACTAATTGTCGGACTGAGTTTGTGCGTCCCAAACCATCTGCCGAAGAGATATGCCGCGGTATCACCTAGCCAGATAATTACTATTAAGAAGAATATCAATCCTCGACCAGCATCGTGAATGCCGCGCAGCAGAATCAGGTGATGCCCAAAAGCCCAACCGATATAGATAACTCCCAGCAGCGTACTTGCCACAGAAAGAAATGCGAGATTGACCCGATCGCGAAAAATCTGGTAGGAGAAAGAGAGAATGAGCGTCAAGGCGAGAGCAAGTTCAACAGGGATTTTAAAGCCGAACGAATCAACCGCCGATAAACAGAACAGGACACCACACACAACGATGAAAATTGGACCGGCTTTCACCCCAATTGACTGGGAAAGTCCCCAAAACTCAATCAGCATCAGACTGGTAACGAGAACAATCGTTGCTGAATAGGGATATCCTCCCCACCAAACAAGGAGGATTATCAAGGGTGCTAGGATGACCGCACTAATAGCTCGCTTCCAAAACATTGGTTACAGGGACAAACAGTTTTTTGTCGAATACCATGCTTGGGCTGCTGATTACAATTCAAGTAGCTCTGCTTCCTTGGCGTTCAACAGCTCATTAGCCTGATCGGTGTATAGATCCGTGAAATCTTGAACCTCCGCTACGTAAGTATGACGCTCATCTTGAGAAATCTGTTTTGACTTTTCTAACTTCTGTAGCGCATCATTTGCATCGCGTCGGATGTTTCTGATAGCGACACGTCCCTCTTCAGCTAACTTAGCGACGTATCTGGTCAGTTCCTGTCGACGTTCCGTGGTCAATTCAGGGATCTGGATGCGAATTACGTTGCCATCATTGTTCGGATTCAATCCTAGATCGGATTGGGCAATCGCTCTTTCAACATCCTTCATAATCGTTTTATCCCACGGTTGAATGGCGATCAGGCGAGGTTCAGGGATGGTAATCGTTGCAACTTGATTTATTGGACTTTTGGTGCCGTAATAGTCGACATGAATATTATCCATTAGAGAAGCCGAAGCTCTCCCGGTGCGTACGTGCGAAAAATCTCTTGCTGTCGCTTCCAGAGCCTTCTGCATTCGCGTCTCTGCATCACGAAGAATTGTTTTAGGCATTTTGAAAACTCCTTTAGATTGTCCATCAATTATGGGCAATCACCAATCCAAATTCCTGTCCTAGAGTCTAGTCTTGTCCCAACACATAGAGCGAAAACCGTTTTACGACAATATTTTCTCCAAGCTGAGCGATTGCATCTTGAATCAGTTGTTTAACCGTTTGATCCATTTCCCGAATATAGGGTTGTTCTAGTAAACACGCCTCAGCGTAAAATTTGGAGAGTCTACCCTCAACGATTTTATCGACGATATGCTCCGGTTTTCCCTCATCAAGGGTTTGCCGCCTTAAAATCTCTTTTTCTGGTTCTAAGACACTTGCTGGCACATCTTCTTGGCTAACGTATTTCGGTTTTGCGGCAGCGACCTGCATCGCAATTTCTTTGGTCAACTGTTGGAATTGTTCCGTGCGGGCGACGAAATCTGTTTCACAGTTGACTTCAACCAACACGCCAATTCGGCTGCCGGGATGGATATATGAGGCAATCAGTCCTTCTGAGGTGGTGCGTCCACCTTTGAGCTCTGAAGCCTTCAACCCTTTTTCGCGCAGGAGTTGAATAGCTGCTTCTAAATCACCATCTGTTTCGGTGAGGGCTTTCTTACAGTCCATAATTCCGGCACTCGTGCGTGCGCGCAGCTCGCTAACCATTTTTGCAGTAATTTGCATTAACTGTTATCCTCCATCTCTACCACAGAATCTTCTTGATTCTCTTCCTGTGAATCATTTGGAGCTTCTTCCTGTGACTCCTCTGATTCTTGATTCTTGGCATCATCTTCATCGGTTGCGGACTCTGGTTCCGAGACTTCCGGTTCGCCAGCTTGCTCTAATGACGCTTCGGGATCATCCGCACCCTCTAGCACACTCGCTCGCCCTTCGATAACTGCGGTTGCAAGTACGGAACAGATAAGCTTTATTGCCCGGATTGCATCATCATTTGCAGGAATCGGATAATCAATGGGGTCCGGATCACAGTTAGTGTCAACGATTGCAACAACAGGAACGCCCAGCTTATTCGCTTCTTTTACCGCAATGTGCTCCTTACGCGTATCCGTAACAATGACGGCTTCAGGAAGGTGCCCCATCGTTTTGATGCCCGCAAGGTTATTGTCCAACTTCATCTTTTCACGTCTGAGTCTTATCACTTCTTTTTTAGGGAGCTGCTCGAAGACTCCGTTCGCTTCGTCTGCCTCTATTTTCGTCAACCGGCTGATGCTACGTCTAATTGTCTCGTAGTTGGTCAACATGCCACCTAGCCAGCGATGGTTCACATGAAACATCTGGCATCTGGCTGCTTCGTCTGCAACCGTTTCTTGGGTCTGCTTTTTTGTTCCGACAAAGAGCACTGCCCCACCCCGCGCCGCAACATCCTGCACAAATTCATACGCTGTCTGGAGTAAGCGCAACGTTTTCTGGAGATCGATGATGTAAATCCCATTGCGTTCCGCAAAGATATAGGGTGCCATTTTCGGATTCCAGCGCCGAGACTGATGCCCGAAATGAACCCCTGCCTCCAGAAGCTCTTTCATTGTAACTGTTCTCAAGAGAACCTCCTTACCTAACCTTTAGGTTTTTGCTTCCACTTCCCTCACATTTACATCAGACTCTCGAAAGGAGAGCACCTTCTGTGTAAATCAAGAAGTGTGATTGATTTAAGCAAACTACGTTCAAAGCCGAGAAAATATAACATATAATCCGAAAGCATGTCAAGACTGTCTTGGTTTTCGTTTCTCCAGAAATACTTTATTAAGAAACTTTCACAAAAACGCCCTTCCAGTGAAAAATCCCCCATTTTCCCCGTATTATCAATCGTAAGGAGAGATCCGAAGCCCAAAGTATTACAGCATATGCTTCGCAGTAGTGTCGTTTCGTGTTGTCTCTACTGTCAGATGCATAAGTTCCGAACAGGCCTTCCATTCGACCTCGTCCGCCAATGTGTCGTTAACCCGCCTACCAACGAGGTCAAGCGCAGCCAAGCCGGTCCCCAAACCGTTTGAGAACAGCGATTGCCAATGTGTCAGCAAGATGGGAAACCCGCCGGCATCTAAAACTTCACGGATTTTGCCGCCACGTCCATCTCTTGTGAGGATCGCATCCGCAATATGCTCAACGAACTCCTGATCGGATCGAGGGGAATCGATGGTCTGCCACCAGAAGTCGTTGACCGTCGAAGGTATTGAGACTAGTGTTGTGTTCCCCTCCTGAAACGCAATCCACGGCTTAGATGCTGGTTTGTCGTGCAGTGTGTGCAGAAAATACCACGAGAGATGCCGACCGTATACCTCCCGCTGCGCCGCGACAATTGCAGCGATATATTCATCTTCCACATCGCTTCCGAATCTCCACGGCGACGTTACACCTGTTGCATCAAACCCTGCGGCTTTCAGGTATTCCATCCCTTTCGTGAGGTAAGGTGTCAATGTAGTTCGGTCCTGCTTCTGCGACCACGGGGACTCGCCTTCATCAAAATATCCGCCCGCACTCAGGTTCACAGCGAAATTGTGGGTAAGCATCTCCGGACAGAAATCGAACCGGTCACTCAACCGACGCTTCACCGTATCCAACCATTCGCGGGTAATTGCTGGATCGTAGCCTTCAATCCCCGATAGGATATCTCCACGACCCGCGGGCGCTGGTATAATCGAGAACTTGCCGGAGATATTATGCGCTTCGACCACATCGCAGAAACGATCTAGGAATTTATTCGGAATGATGTCTAACAGCAGTCGCCCATCACTCGTGTAGGGCACGCTACCATGCACCTCTTCCTTATGAAAACGGTAGACGTGAATTAGTGGACAACTGTCATCAACTATGAGGGAAATTGGGATTGGCATAAGCGGGCTGCAGTATTAAAACGAAGTTGCTAGGTTAGGACTTACGCAGTTGAACGCTCAAAAGACCTGTAGTTCGGGAATTCATCGCCGCAGGACACAATTTCCAACACTCGATGAATCGGGCAACTACAGTAAACTCGTAGGTTTGTAGTAGGGCGATTTATCGCCCGTCCGGACGCGCAATGAATTGCGCTACTACAAACTGAAGTGTGTAAGTCCTAGCTATGTATTAAAAATCTGTCGATTTTCTTTAAAACTGAGGTGTTCTTCTTCCGCTCCAGCGGAGCGATATGTCTGTAGGATGACGACACCTCTGACGCGTACGCTCCAGAGGAGCGCAATGCGCATAGCAGAGTATGTCTAACCACAGACTAAAGCCCCAACGAGGCGAGGCACTTTACAAAGGTATTTCTATCTTCTGTGGACGCCCGGTGTGGATAGACTCGGTAATCTTTTCTACCAACAGGGTGGAAACGATACCGGGGCGCGCCGAAACATACGGCTCCGTATCGTTACGGATGGCTTCCACCAACAGCGGCATCCGTTCGATAGGTCCGGGCTTAAGGGTTTCATCCCCGCCAAAGGTGACCTTGCTAAAATGCTCATATAGGACCGCGGACTGCTCACCATCGAAGAATTCAAAAAACCACTTGGAAATGACCGTGTTGCTCCCGGCATCGCTCATCAGAAAGGTTGCCACCGAATCGTCAGCAAAACGGATGGTCGCCGCAGCCGTGTCCACCGTGTCCGGGCTGTCTAACTCCCCATCGGGATGAGTAATCTGTCCCCCTGTCGCGTAGACCTCTACCGGATCCGCATCGTGAATCCAACATAACAGATCGACAGCATGGACACCGACATCATAGAGCGGACCGCCGCCCTCTTCGGCATGCCAACGCCACCGGCTCAGATCCGCCGGTCCCATCATACACTGACCATGGCTCACCTTCGGCGAGCGCAGCCGCTTCTTAATCTCTCGCGCCGCCCCAGAGAAACGGATAGAGAAATTAATCATCAATTTCCGATCAGCGGCTTTCATCGCCTCATAGATACGCATACAATCCGCTGTTGTCATCGCCATCGGTTTCTCTAGATAGAGATGCTTCCCAGCATTGAAGGCAGCAACCGCCAAGTCAGCGTGGGAACTATGGGACGTGGCAATCGAAACAATATCCACCGATGGATCGGAGAAAACCCGCTCCGGATCAGTAGTGTAGTAATCGCCACCGTACTGCTCCTGAAAATTCTTTGCTGAGTCAGATCGAACATCACAGAAACCGCGCACCTCAACGTCCGGCGTGTCCGAAGCATACCGTGCGTGACCATTGCCCGCACCGCCGCACCCAATAAGTGCCCAACCGAACCTATCATTGGTCGCCATCTTTATTCCTCCCTCGCTTCTCTCACCTGCCGACCCGCTTCAGCAGCCAAGAAACTCATATCGTTGCTCAAGTCAAAGAACACAAACCCCTGTTCCTTCCGTTTCAGAAGATCTTCGGCAGAACCGACCGGAATACCGCACGGTTTGCCAACCCGATTACAGGCATCCAGAAAATGTTGAATCGCCTCCTCATGTTCGGGGCTGCCAGCCGCAACACCCATTTCAAGGGATAAGTCACCGGGTCCGAGAAAGCCGATGTCAACGCCTTCAATCTCCATGATGGCTTCCGCATTCCGAATTCCCTCCCGGTCCTCAATCTGCGGTATAACCACCACTTCATCGTCAATCCACGTCCTGTAATCGGGGCCCCATGTCGCTGCTCGACCAGTCCCCGAAGACCGTTTCCCCCGTGGTGGGTAGCGGCAGGCTTGGGCGATTTGTGCTGCTTGCTCCGGGGTACTGACATGCGGGGGAACAATACCGAATGCGCCGGCATCTAACACACGCCCGATGGTCTCCGGCGCATGGTCCCATACGCGGACAATCGGCGTTGCCCCACGCGATTCAATCGCTCGGAACATATTCGTAATCTCTGTGATGCCCACCGGCGAATGTTCTGCATCGACGGCAAGCCAATCAAACCCAACGGAGGCCATCACCTCTGCCGCCTGTGGCGAACCGAGATTCAGCCACGACCCAATTGATACCCCTCCACTCGACAATTTCTCACGAATTCTGCTTCTCATCGAAAATCGGCGGTAGACCCCCTCTGCTGTCGAGGCACCGCACCTCCTTATCAAAAAATAAATCCAACAAAATCGATAAATCCATCATATCAAAGTTTCACCACCTCTGCAATGAAAAAGTGTTCAGATTAAAACTGCGGGAACTGGCTAAAATTGTCTATTGACAACAGTTTCGGAAACTGATACAACATACCTCAAATTTTCTTAAAGCGTCAATTCTACAATTCAAGGTGGGTTATGATAATTTGGAAGTTTCTTTTCCTTTTTACTTTTCTGATTATAGGAGGTATTCTATGCTTCTTGGCGAAAGCACTGCCATGCAAACCCTTCACACAACAATCCACCAACTCAGCAACAACAGCAAGATATCAGTTTTGATTATAGGTGAAACCGGCGTCGGGAAGGAATTGGTCGCTCAAGCCATTCATTTTGGAGGACTACGGGCATCAAAACCATTTGTGCCGGTCAATTGTGGGGCAATTCCCTCTACACTCTGGAAGTCCACTTTCTTTGGTCATGTCCAGGGTGCGTTCACCGGAGCGATAGCAGATCATCAAGGCCATTTTGAAAGTGCCAATGGTGGGACGCTGTTTCTCGATGAAATTGGCGATATGCCTATTGAAAATCAGATTAAACTCCTCCGCGTGCTGGACGATGGTGTTATCACCCCGATTGGCGCAACTGTGAGCAAAAAGGTGGATACCCGGGTGATAGCAGCCACCAATGCGGGCCTCTCAGCTAAGGTTGATGCAGGGTTGTTTCGGTTAGATCTCTACCATCGCTTGACTGGCATGATAATTTGGATTCCACCGCTACGTGAGCACACAGAAGATATTCTAATCATTGCCGAATACTACTTGAGTGAGTTCGCGGCTCAAATAGGAGTGCCATCCCCACCATTGACTCCTGAAGCGGTAGCGGCTTTGGAGGCATACACCTTCCCGGGAAATGTGCGTGAACTGATACACATCATCGAATCTGCCGTGATAATAAGCGACGGTGAAGCGATTGAACCCAAACATCTGCGTTTTCAGTCTTTTCACGTTGGTGTAGGTTCCTCTCCGGTAACAGGGGTTGATGAAACGAGTCGGTTGAATGTCACTGATTTTGTCCCCCATCTGGACAGTGAGACAAACATGAGTGAAGTTCCCTTCTTGCCATTGAAAGAGGCATTGGTGCGTTATGAACGCCAGTATCTCTGTCAGGCGTTGGAATGGACAGGTGGGAATAAGACAGAAGCGGCGCGTCTGCTGAATATCCCCCAGCGCACCTTTTATCGAAAATTAGCCAAGTACAATTTATAAACTAAGGATCTGCCAACCGTGGCATACAATTTGTCAATTTTGGCAGATTGCTGCCAAAAAGCCTGCCAAAAGTGGCAGGGATCCTATCCTGAATGTGATGTTTGTCTGCCCCCTTAACAGAAAAAATAAAGGAGGTGTGGTGTCGGCTGGACTCAGGCACCGTAAGGATTTCAAGCGACACGTCGCAGCATAGCGGTGGAAGAAATAGGGTTCAAGAGGAAAGGTGGCACACAAATTGCCCATGTTCAGTCGTAAGTTATTTTAGGGGTGTTGCTTCCAATACCCAATGGAGAAACAACTCGAATCGCTGGAACTAAAAATAACTAGAATTTTGGGTGATTCACTAATATTATTGTTATGGGGTAGACAAAGCATTTTTCGTTCCTTGTCCACAAACTTGTCATCAGTTGTTAGAACTCGGAGATTTACTTCAAAGGGGGCTATTCTGATGAACCGCAGAGTTTCGTGTCTGTTATCTCGAATCGGTTTCCTCGTTGCGCTTGGGGGCCTGTTGCTTTACACACGAGCCATCACAGACTCCTCATCTCCACTGACGCTTATCTATTCTGGTGAGGAACAGGGGTTGCTTGGGCTACACGGCTGCGGTACCGAGCAGGTTGGCGGATTAGCCCGCCGCCATACGATAATTGAGTCGCTGCGCGAGGAACACCCACATGCCCTAAACCTACACACGGGGAACCTCCTCGATTCCGCCGACCCCAATAACGAACTCATCTACCAGATTGCTCTCGAAGCGTTGAGTGGGATGGATTACGATGCACTCTGTCTTGGTCCTCAAGATTTGTCCCTCCCCACAGACACACTCTCTGCCCTTTACGCCAATCATCCCGACCTACCTGTTATCTGCACCAATCTCTCGATTTCCTCTCCAAGTCCGTTTGAGCCTTATATTGTTAAAAATACAACCACACAGATAAAAATTGCCCTCATTAATTTGATATCCAAGTCATACCAAACGGAGATTGCCGCTTACAACCCCAATATCGATCTAACCGATCCAGTAGAAGCATTGGAGGTTTTGTCGAAAGAAATTATAGAGAAAAGTGACGTGGTGGTGGGGGTGTTTCACGGAGAGGAAGATGAAGCACGTACACTCGCTGAAAAATTCTCATGGCTATCCGTTCTAATTCATGCCAAGAATGAATCGTCTGAAGTCGCCTCGGAGATTCCGCTTGTCGTGGGAAATACAACGATTGTCTCTAACCCCGCTAAAGGCGAAGCGGTGGGCGTTTTGGAAATTGGACTTGATACCAATCAGCAAGTGATTTCGATGCAGAATCAGCGCGTCTCAGTCTCAGAACGGATTACACCCGACGCCGAACTTGAAATGCTCATGGCGCTCTACGCCGATCTGTCCGAGGATAGCGGATTCGACCACCAAGAGAGTCCACCGGCTGACCGTGCCATCTATATCACCTACTTTCACAAACGGGGATGTCAAAAATGTGCGAGAGCCAGTGCGATTTTGAAACGGCTCAAAACGAAATATCCACAGGTTGTCGTTGAAATGAAGTATGCCAAAGAGAGCCGAGAACTGCTTGAAGCGATAGGTGCTCTCTACGATGTTCCCGAAGTAAAGCGACTTACCACACCTGCGTTGTTCATCGGTGATGAATATCTGCTGGACGAACTTGATGAAAAACGTCTGGAAGCGGTTATCCAGAAATACTTGCAGACAGGGGTTGCGTCTCGTCTGCCCCAAGCGGAAGCCAAGACTGGGGAGGCTTCTGATGAAATCGTTAGACGTTTTAACGCCTTCGGCACGTTAGCTGTCGTGGGCGCGGGGTTGCTTGATGGAATCAATCCGTGTGCCTTTGCTACCATTATATTCTTCATCTCCTACATGAGCCTTGTTGGACGAGAAAGGAAAGAGATGCTCGTTGCCGGTGGTGCATTCGCCGCAGCCGTGTTTGTGACCTACCTGCTGTTAGGGATGGGACTGTTAAAATTCCTCTCGTTTCTCAACGAATTCTCGGTCCTTGCCAAGTGTGTCTATCTACTTGCTGCGATTGGAACGTTTGCACTGGCGTTTTTGAGTCTGTATGACGCTTATAGAGCAAAGCAGGGGAAGGTAAGAGAGATTACATTGCAGTTGCCCAAGTCGTTGAAGCAGCGCGTCCACAAAGTCATCCGCGAGCAGACGCGGACATCGGGGGTGATTATCGGGGCGTTGGTCATTGGGGTTGCGATCTCTGCGTTGGAGTTGGTCTGTACGGGGCAGGTCTATTTGCCAACAATTACATTTGTTATGGGCGTTGAGGGGATGCGAGGTCATGCCTTAGCGTACCTGATTTTGTATAATTTGATGTTCATCTTACCGCTGTTGGTGGTGTTCGGTTTTGTGTATTGGGGAACGACTTCGATGCAACTGGGTGGTGTACTGCAACGGCATCTGATGCCGGTGAAAGTTGGGACGGGAGTCTTGTTGTTTGGACTGGGAATTTGGCTGTTATCCAGTATTACTTAAGAACCTGTTTTAAAAGTCATTTGATAGGATTTTGCATCAAGTAAATGGAAGCAATGTACACCATCGCCTCAGCGGTCTCAGCCGAGCGTTCATAGTCCAAAGTCAATCGGCGAAACCAACCGAACCAAGAAAAGGTGCGTTCCACAATCCAGCGCAATGGGACAACCACAAACCCCGATTGCCCAAGAGGTGGAGCGATTTCCAATCGACACTGATGCGTCAAGTATAAATAGTCGCCTAATTCGCCACGATAGCCAGCATCAGCACAGACTAACTGAATCGTTATGTGCCAACTAAAGATTTCTGTCAGTAACTCTATTGCGACTTGGTTATCACTGACATTGGCATCAGTAACCTTGACTCCCAATGGAATGCCAATCGTATCGGTGACTATATGACGTTTACGGCCTTTGACTTTCTTATGCGCATCAAACCCCCTACTATTTGCCAGTTCAGTCGTCTTGACCGATTGACTGTCAATGATAGCTACGGTCGGTGAGGGTGCTTTGCCAATATCACAACGGGTTTGTTCATGAAGTGCTTGATGAATCATAAGCCATGTACCTAAGGCTTTCCACTTTCTAAAGTGGGAATAGACCGTTTGCCACGGTGGCATCTGATAAGGAAGCATTCGCCATTGACACCCTGACTTGACTATGTAAAACATAGCGTTGATAACTGAGCGCATCTCCCACTTGAGAGGTCTGCCTAATGGTGAAGGTTTTGGCAGATAGGGTAATAGGTTTTCCCACTGGGCATCGGTCAAATCCGTGGGATAGTTTGTTCGGGTCATGTTTATGCCTTTCATTGGGTCAGTATGGACTCCTCCAATGATTAAACGTAAACATTAACGCTTGAGTAGTGTTTTTCTTTTTAAAACAGGTTCTAAGAGGAGGAGTATCAGTGATGAGAAAATGTGTTAGTTTTTTGTCTATTGGGTTGATGTTGACAGTGCTTGCGGCGTACGATCAATCTTCCGTTTCCTCAGAACTTCCCGAGGATATGGTTTTAATTCCTGCGGGTGAGTTCATCATGGGAACAGATTCTGAGGGGGCAAACGCGGATCAGAAACCCGCGCATCAGGTCTATTTGGATGCCTTCTACATTGATAAATACGAGGTGACTAATGCCCAGTATGAGGAATTTATCTTAGCAGGTGGATACAAGAAGCGGGAATTTTGGACGGGGGAAGGTCGGGATTTCATTCAGAAATTTCAATTTGATGCTGGTGAATGGCATAAAATTGAAACTCCTATGCAATATGGAGAAAATTCGGTTTCAACAGAGCCGGACCACCCCGTGATTGGTGTAAGTTGGTATGAAGCGAATGCCTACGCGACTTGGGCGGGGAAAAGACTCCCGACCGAAGCGGAATGGGAGAAAGCCGCAAGGGGAACAGATGGACAAATCTATCCGTGGGGGAACGAGATGGACTTTTCTAAACTCCGTTATTTTCCCCATGTTACTAAACTTCAAGCGGTCGGCAGTTTCCCTGGGGGTACAAGTCCCCACGGTGTCATGGACATGGCAGGCAGTGTTTGGGAATGGTGTGCAGATTGGTATAGTGAAAGTTACTATCCGCAAGGTTCACGGAAAAACCCAAAAGGGCCGGATAGTGGTAAGTTCAGAGTTTTGCGTGGCGGGGGTTGGGATTCAATTCGGATTCAACTCCGATGTCCCTATCGGTATTATGAGCCAGAAGGCCGAAGAACCTATAATGTCGGATTTCGTTGTGTTCAGGACGCAACTAAAAAATAAAGATGCTCACGACACTGTTATAAGGAGAAAAATATGGAACGGAAATTCTTGGCTTTTTCATGTCTCGTGCTGTTGAGTTCAATTGTGTACTTCATCTATACCAGTTATCAATTACATATCCAAAACAGAAGTCAACAAGAAGTGGCAGTTGAATCAGAAGCACCTCTGATTGGAGCTCGGGCAGCTAACAGTTCTTTTCAACCCTTAACGCCGGAACACTCAAATCCAGAATCGACTGAGGAGGAGTGGGGAGTGTCTGAGAAGACCTCTGAAAGTACGGAATTTGAAGAGACAGAAGTTATTTTCGATATAGAGAACTTTGAGGAGCTGGAAACAAAGACTTCTGAAGAGCAAAGCCAGCCGGAGCTGGAAGCCCTTTTCGCAGATGTCAAACAACTATATGATCAACGGGAAATCATTTACCGAGAAACTGCTCCGTTCTCTATAGAACTTCATAAACTTAAATACAGACAGATAGAAATTGGTTTGCACGATTTAGTCGAAGCCAGTGGCGAGGAAACGGAGAGGCTACACGAAGAATTTCGCAGGAGTCAAGGCCGAATGCAAGAATCACGAACTATAATTGCTCTTCTTGACGACCAAAGACTTCAACTCGAAAAAGAAGTCGAACAAATAGTATTCGACTACGGAATGACTGTTGAAGAATTCGATGAAAGATACGGCGAAAAGTATGAATCTTGGAAATCAGGACGATAACATAATCTCTGATTCAATGGCTATCATAGAAATTTTGAGTGTGGAAATACCTCTGTCCAGGCGGAGTGAACTGGGAAGAGGGTTAATTTAACATCAAAGTAAAGGAGGCGATCTACAATGTCGAACAAACGGTTCGGACTTATCGGTGCAGGGATTTTCGGTCCAGTCCTTCTTTGCGCCGTGCTGATGAACTCTTTTGTAACCAATATCAGCAGTCCACGGGCTGAGTTTGTCGCTTTAAACGATGAAGCCATGGCGCAGCTTATTGGTGGAACAGATTATACAAAAGGGAACATAATCCAACGCCAAGAAGGCAAATTCGCTTATTGTAAATATCCCAGTAAGTGTCCAACTCAATCCTTTACGTTCAAGCCGAGTATCTACTCTTGCTTTAGCTGTTACTCTTCGAGTAAGACAAAGCACTACAAAGCAAGGACACCCAAGAAAATTGTCAGTTGGTGTGACAACACCGTAACAGGCGAGTGTCCTTACGATAGTAATCCTTCTCACAAGCGGGATGATTGTGAAACTTCACTGAACACCCCTTGTGGCTCTGGGGGAGGATGATTGTAAAATCTTGCTAAACCCCTCTTGTCACGATTCCTAATTTTTTCGAGAGGTATTTCCACTTTTGGGCTCTCTTTCCTCGGGTCAGTACGCCAGAGGAAAAGAGCCCTCCTTCTTGATAAATTGATTTTGCGTAAAAGCAATCCCTTTCCCTTTTGTCAAGAAATGGCTCCATCCAATGGGGCATCGGATAACCAAAGCACCAATGGAGGAAAAAATGCTTAGAATATTCTTTATCATTGCACTTACTTCAATCGGTCAGCTATGCCAAGCTAAAGTGCTTACGACGAAACAGCTAATCGCCGGTGTCAATCAGGCACGTAACCAAATCAGAAGTGGCGAGATGAGAATCATTATAACATTCGACTATGAAGCGAAAAAGTCACCTGAAGAAATTGAAGCGTTGAGACAGGAAGAAAGACAGAGAATTTTGAAGGAATATTCAATGCCTCACCAGAAGGAAATCCGAGAGGAAGAACTCAAAGCAATTCCTTTTGATTTCCAGTTCAAGTTCTATGAAAAACGCCGGGTGGTTGAAGAGTCAAATGTTGCGTTCCAAATTTTCGACCGAGATTCGGTGCATTATCCAAAGACTTTTCAATACAAAATGAATCAAATCGATCGCCTAGAGGTAGATCTATTTAGTGAGGCAGCAAAATATACGACTGCAGGTGCTTACCATGTCATAACTTACGATGGGAAAACTCAGGCTTATGAAGCATTAGATGAATTTCCTGCTCACTCCATTGCCTTTGCGAACCATAGTAAATACAGGAGCTTTCTGTATTTTCAACTATATGGGCATTCCAGTTATCGAGTGCCCTCCGATGCAATGCTTGTCGGTCGAGAAACGATAGCTGGGGTAGACTGTTATGTACTTGAATTCCGGACAGAAGAGGGTGTCCGTGTGCTATCCTCCAAACCAATTGTGAAGATTTGGGTAAATGCGAGAAAAGGGTTCTGTATTCTCAAGGAGGAACACTATGATGATAGGTGGACGATGATTTATGAGGATTTTCGGAAATACGGAGAAATCTGGTTTCCTACAGTGTCTAGACACATACATAGATGGCCAGGGGGGAAACTAGATCGTATTAACATGTATATGGTTAAAGAAGCTCAATTCAATCTTGACTTTCCACCCGATTTTTTTCAGGTCAATCCGAAATCTTATCTGAATCAAGGCTTGAAACTTCGACCCGATTCAGAAGGTTTTGGAAGGGTCCCGGACCAATCGCCAACAACGGACAAGCCGGAAAATAACCCAGACCCGCTTCTGCTCACCTGCGGCCCCAACAGCTTGCTACGGATCTGCGAGTTGTTGAAAGTCAACACAAACTTCGATGAACTGGCTCAACTGTCTCGTTTTCACCCCGATCGTGGCACAACTATGCTCGGACTTCGGGATGCGGCAAGGTACAAGGGGTTAAATCCCAAAGGTATCCAAGCAAATATAGAATTACTCGAAAAAGGTAAAGTGTCGATGCCAGCTATCGCCTATGTCGAAGGAAACCATTTCCTTGTATTTGAGGAGGTAATCTCCGATGGGGTTCTGATTTCCGATCCAGCGAATAAATACGACCATTATCTATCGTTCAAGGAACTATCGGAGATCTGGAACGGGGAATTGCTAATCTTCGACTATCAACCGGAACAAGCTGCACCGAAACCCGTCCCACTTGTTTTGGCTGAAGCAGGAGTCTATGATTTTGGGGAAACACTTGGTGGCGGCGAAGTCAGACACACTTTCAGACTCAAAAATATCGGTCAAAAGCCGTTGAAGATTGCTAAGGTCGAAGAGTCGTGTGCCTGCACAGCGACGATTGTCTCAAAGGACGAAATTCCACCCGGCGAATTTGGCATAATCGAGGCAGTGCTTAAAGTGCCATCTGAAAACCGGCAGGTGGAAGAAAGTATCAGTGTCTACACAAACGATCCCATCCAAAGTCGGGTCACTCTGACACTCAAAGGTACTGCGTTTGTGCCAATCACGACATTCCCGTCTCGCTTGCTCCTTGGAAGTATACACCCCAAAACCCCTATTACAAAATCTTTGACGATTCACCAGAAGGGAGCAACCCGAATTCTGGGAGTGCGAACCGATTCGGACCACCTGAAAGCAGCCATCGTTTCCACTAAAGCTGACCCGATAACGCGAGTTGAGGTGACATTGTTAGAATCAGCACCGCCCGGTACATTTTCCTATAACCTTTTGGTAGACTATCAGTACAAAGGGAAAGAAACAACGCACGAAGTTCTGGTGTTCGGTGAGGTTTTAGGAACGTTTACTGTTTCTCCGAAACGCTTCTTCTTTGGATTGATTAGGGATAAATCAGCGGTGTCCAAAACGGTCTCCATTTCGTCAATTAACGACCAACCGTTCAAAATTACCTTTGTTGAATCAAACTCGGCGCATGTCACGACGAAAGTTACCCCACAGGAGGCTGGATTGGGCTATCAACTGACTGCAACCATCCAACCCGATGTACCAGCAGGTGAATTATCTGGCGAGATTTTGGTAAAGACAGATAGCATTGTCCAACCAGTGATCAGAGTGCCGTTTTCAGGCATTGTTCCCAGGAAAAAATAAGGATGTACTTGAAAACAGTTGTTCAGGAATATCTTCCACCAGGGGAACCTCTCGATTGTCCCAAGCAGAAACTAAGAGAAGCTTTGTAATGACCTCTCTGCATCGAAACGAACCCCTAAACTTTCAATCTTGTCCACGTATTATTTGGATCCTTAGGATTTCACAGATGCTGCAAACAGCGTGGCCTGTGGTCGATTCTTAGTCTGCGGACTCCTATGCTGTGTTCTCGCCCACTTGTTGCTCCTACCTTAATGACCCAAGTTCAAACCTAAGAACGAATAGAACACGGAATCACACGTTCCGTCACGGATCCTTCTGTCTTACATTTCACATTTTACGGCCTGAATCAACTGAACCTGGTTAACGGTTTAGCATCCGTCCTGTATCGGTCGAAACTTAGGTGAGCTCACGGCATGTATTGGCTGCACGCAATCAACGAAATAGTAAGCCCCCCATAATAAGCAACCCCACGTTGACATACCCATCAAACTGCCCTTGGGGTATAAATCTGTTTAATTTGCCACCGAGAAATATCCCCACCAAAATTAGTGGCAAGGAAGTTATATAAAGCCTTAACACATAAGGCGTCCATAAGCCAGCCAACCCATGACTCGCCAAAATGAAAAGTCCGGTAAACACGAAATAGCTTTGCAAGGTGGATCGGAAACGATCCGGCGACCAATCACGAAGTGTCGCATAAATGGTAATCACTAACCCGCTTGTGTTGTAAGCCGCACCGACAATTCCAGCGACGAATCCAAACAGATAAGCGATTCCAGAGCCACCGCTCACTCGGCTCAGATCGATTATCCTCAGATAGTGATTTGTCAGATTGTAGAGGCTAAACAGGAGGACCAGTATCCCCAGAAACACTTTCATCAGTCCTTCGGGGACACCTTTTAACAAAAAAAGTCCCACAGGTATGCCGAGACATGACGATAGCACTAACCGCCAAACAGCACTCAGATCCATGACACGCCAATTCCGCAACAGAATAACAGCTGCAATCGTCATTAGGACAAACGCGACCAACGGCGTAGCGGTCTTTAATTCAACAACCATTGCTAACAGAGGCATGGCGATTAACGCCTGACCAAAACCGAGAGTCGAGTGTATAAAAGTCGAAACAAACAGAATGGCAAAGATCAAAAGATATGGGTGAATCATATGTGACCAATCAGTGGAATCATGGGCTAAAGCGTGGGGATTCCACACCTAAAAGACGTTTCTGTTGAATTAACAACGTTTTTATGCCAAAATAGAAAATGTATAGGATTCATCAGTCTAATGAACTAATGCACTAATGAACCAAACAGACTTAAAGGAGGCTTTCTCAATGGATACCCTTTCAACAGAATTGTTCGATGAAATCTCTAAAATTCCGTGTATCAACTCCCATTCCCATATCAGTCCTGAGATAGACCGAATCGCAGAGGCACCTGACGCTCTTGCCTTCTTCAAACACGCCTATCCTGCCTCCGATTTGGTCTCGGCAGGGATGTCTCCCGACCAAATGAAAGCAGCCTTGGAACCGGGACTCCCGCTTGCAGAACGTTGGAAGATTTTCGAGCCGTATTTCCGATACACCCGTTTGACAGGGTATTCGCAGTGCATCATTGCAGGCTTTCGCGATCTGCTCGGATTCCCGGACTTGACCGCCGAAACGGTTGAACCTATTTCAGATGCCCTCTGTGAGCATAGCAAGCCGGGGTTCTATCACGATGTGCTGCAGCGACGCTCGAATATCGCGCTCACAGTGATCAACATGGAAGACCTGATCGAAGTAGATCGAACGTTGTTCCTGCCACTACCACGCTTGAACCGCTTCAGTATGCTTCGCTCTGCCGCTCAAGTTCAAGCGATTGAAAAGGACTATGATGTTTCTATCACGGACCTCTCCCAACACGTTGAAGTCATTCGGCAGGTATGTCGGGATTGGAAGCGGGCAACCGTCGCGGGGGTGAAGATGTCTCAGTCCTACCATCGTTGTATGGATTTCACGGCACGTCAGAAGGAGGACGCTGCAAAAGTCTTTGATGGATTGATGCGAGGGGAGTACGCCGGACTGGATTCCGAGGAAGGTGTCCTCTTGGAAGACTATCTCGTTTTCGAGTGTTGTCGTGCCGCTTGCGATGCTGATCTGACTATTCAGTTCCATCAAGGGATACGGGCAGGAAACTACGGAAGCATGGAGGGGTGCACCCCCGCACCGCTTGCTGAACTGTTTCAAACTTTTCGAGAGGCACGTTTCGATCTCTCTCACGCCGGTTATCCCTATCTTAGGGAAGGTGCTGTGCTTGGCAAGACGTTCAGCAATGTTTATCTGAATATGTCTTGGATTCATATTATCTCGCCGATCGGTTCGCGGCTGGATCTGAAGGAGTGGCTTCAGATGGTACCGTATAACAAGATTATCGCTTTCGGAGATGACCTTCAGCACGTCGAAGCTGTCTATGGACACCTCAAGATGGCGCGTCAGAATTTCGCACTTGCGCTCGCCGAAATGATACGGGAAGGATTGGTTTCAGAATCCGTCGCTCTTGATGTCGCGCAGGCGGCATTCCACGACAATCCAGCAAAAGTTTATGACGTAAGTGCGTAGAATAACTCGAGTAGCCATCTATCCCGGTGAATCGAACCTCTCACCTCGCCCCGATAGCTGGCTACGTTACTTAGGTAGCCGCCGCACCCAAAGGTAAATGGCAAGGTTTAGCCCACCCACAAAACCGAAGATGTATGATTGAAGTCCTACCAAGAGCCAGTGAGACTGCTCCAAAGACAACCCGACGAAAATCGGAATACCGAGCGCAAGAATCACAAAAACGGTTGTTCCCGTGGCACCTCTCGCCTGCCAAAATTGAATCTTACGTTCTAGCACACGCAAATAATCGAGCGTCCACATCCGCGCTATCCATCTGCCTTGAATATAGCCGAGAACAATCCCCAAGGCAAACCCAACACCGCACCATCGCACATCCACACCGTTAGTCATTGCTATAGCCGTTGTCCATGTAAGTTGTCCCAGCAGTGAAATCACCATGAAGGCAATCAAAATAGCGGGCTTCATGTAGAATGGCAGTAAGCGGCGATACAGTTTGTTAGGTCGATGTTTCGCTGTTTTTCTGAGGGGAATATTCACCGGATTTCCTTCTGGGCTACGTGAAACGTCAAACATAATAATCCAAATTACCCACTTTCTCTCTAAATCTATCGAAGTCGTCCATACAAACGCTCGATCGCCATGTTACAGATGACAAAGCAAGAACAACTTAGGTTACTATTACATGGCAATCAGTGGATAATTTTTCGCCTACTCTCCCGCCGCTTTCGTCCGGTCTGCTTCTGTTTCAGCCTCAGCCCGGCAAGCCCTCAAGGAACATATCGTTGTCTTCCGGTCTCCCGATTGTTATGCGTAAACAATTTTGCAACGGTCCCGGACGATCAAGGTTACGGACAAGTACGCCGTGGTCGAGCAGACGTTGAAACACTTCAGCGGCAGGTTGATCTGTCCGAAAGAGGATGAAGTTCGCATCGGTTGGGAATGGATGGATCCCATCTGTCATTTTTAGCGCGTTGAAAACCCGCTCCCGCTCACTCCGAATCAGTTGCAGATGTTGGGCTAATCGGTTAGGACGTTTGAGCAAAAGTGTTGCGGCAAGCTGCGAAAAACGGTTGAGATTATATGGGAGACGAACCTTGTTAAGTTCATCGACAACCTCCGGATGGGCAACCACGTAGCCGACCCGCAAACCCGCAAGTCCGTACGCTTTGGAGAAGGTCCGTGTGATGACTAGATTGGGGTATCGTTCCCGTTCCGCCATAAGGGAGTGCCCAGAAAACTCGTAATACGCCTCATCAAGGAGCACGAGCGTATCCGGACGGGAGAGGATCTCGCGAATCACGTCAGCCGAAAAATTGGTGCCCGTCGGATTGTTCGGATATGATAGGAATACAAGGTTAATTCCGTGGGCATCGAGATGAGGGTTCCACACTTCTGGATCCAGATCGAATTCATCATCAAGAGGCAATCCAACCGCTTTGAGTCGCGCGACTTGCGCGAGGATTCCAAACATCGAGAAGGTTGGGGTTGGAAAGGAGACGCACGCTTCCTGCTTCCCAAACGCCAACATGAAATTGCCAATCAGCTCATCGGATCCATTTCCAACGACGATCTCTGCCTTATCAACCCCCAACTGTTGGCAAAGTTGTGTTCGCAGCAGGTCTGAACTCGGATCCGGATAGCGGTTAAATTTGAGCTGAGTGATGGCTTCGATTAATTCCTGTCGAATCTCTGGTGGTAAGTCAAAGGGAGATTCATTTGCATCCGCCTTGACTCGATGTGGTGGCTGGGCAACATGGTAGGGGGTGAGGTCTGCGAGATCTTCTCGCAAAAAGGGGCGAAGGTTCATTGATTAAAGTCCTTTTCTAATCAGGATTCAATGATGATTACGATAACGAATCAAGAAAGTCGTGATACATAATCGACACCATTTTGAAAAATCGCTAGACCGTCCCCTTCCTCCGGCAGATTCTCTCGCGTCCAGCGGGGATGGTTGAGGCGTGTTAGGAACCGTTCCGGGTGCGGCATCATACCGAAAATTCTGCCGGTGGGATCACAGATTCCAGCGATGTGGTGATCGGAGCCATTCGGGTTATCGGGGTATTCCGGTGTGCCGCCGTTGGTTGAACCGTAGCGAAACACCACCTGTCCATTGCCTTCAATCTCATCAAGTATCGGTTCCGGCGCAGTGAAGCGCCCCTCTGCATGGGCAACCGGCAGGTAAATGTGTGGTTTCAAGCCTTGGGTGAAGATGCAGTTACTTTCTTGAGTTTCCAAATGAATCCAACGACACTCAAACTTTGCGGAGGTGTTCATAGTAAGGGTGGCTTGCTGCACCTGCTGTGAATCGAGACGCGGCAGCAAACCGGCGCGCACAAGCACCTGAAAGCCGTTGCAGATACCAATCATCAACCGCCCTGATTCTACATAGGCAGCGAGCGACTCGGCGAGCTTGTATCTCATTTCGTTTGCCAACAAGATACCGGCAGCAACGTCGTCTCCGTAAGAGAAACCGCCCGGAATCGCCATAATCTGATAATCCATGAGGTCTACCTCACCGGCAATCAGTTGGTTGACGTGAATCAGCGATGTCTCTCCACCCACAAGTTGAAAGGCGTGGTCTGTTTCATAGTCGCAGTTTGTGCCTGCGGTGCGAAGGATAAGGACCTTCGGTTTCATCTCGATTTGCCTCCTGCTTGACTTGCGCTATTTCGGGGTGCGAGGCGCAAGCCGCATTCCCTGTTGTATAATGATGATTCTATCTGCTCTATGGGCACCAAGCGAGGATATTTGTAATTAATGCACGGTTCCCAAATCTCTGGGTAAAACGGATTGAGGATATTTGCCAACAACTCTGGCTCTACCGGAGTTGTTGTCCCTTACGAAGCCACTTCCCACAGCAGAACCGTGCCGTCATCACTCCCACTGGCAAGTGTACGACTATCGGGGGAGAACACCACGGATTCGACAGGCTTCGTATGACCTGAAAAGGTCTGCTTGTGTTCGCCGGTGGGGATGTCCCACAAGCGAACTGTCTTATCGAAACTCCCACTTGCTAGCGTGTTACCGTCTGGAGAATATGCCACGGAATATACCTCATCTGTATGCCCTTTAAGCGTCTGTTTATGTTTCCCAGTGTAGGCATCCCATAGCCGGATCTCTGTCTTACTCCCACTTGCTAGCGTCCTGCTATCTGGAGAATATGCTACCGAATAAATCTTACCGGGCTGCTTCTTAAGGGTCTGCTTGTGTTGTCCCGTGCGAGCATCCCACAAACGAATTGTTTTATCGAAACTTCTACTTGCTAGCGTCTCGCCGTCCGGGGAATATGCTACAGAATATACCTCATCTGTATGTCCTTTAAGAGTCTGCTTATGTTTCCCGGTGTGGGCATCCCATAAACGAACTGTCTTGTCCAAACTTCCACTCGCCAGCGTTCCACCATCCGGGGAGTATGCTACGGAGTTAATCTGACCCGTATGCTTTTTAAGGGTCTGGTTATTCTCCGTTGTATAGACACTCCATAAACGAAGCGTTTTGTCCGAACTTCCGCTTGCTAGCGTTCTACCGTCCGGGGAATATGTTAGGGAACAAACGCAATCTGTATGCCCTGAAAGGTTCCCTTTGTATTGTGCGGTGTGGGCATCCCACAAACGAATTGTCCTACCTCCGCTTCTACTAGCAAGTGTGCTACCATCCGGAGAATATACCACAGAACAGACAGAATCCGTATGTTCGCGGGTCTGTTTGTGTTGTCCCGTCGCCACATCCCACAAACGGACCTCTCCCAAACTCCCACTCGCTAGCACCCTACTATCCGGGGAATAGGCCACGAAGTAGATCTCTTTCATATGTCCTCTAAGGGTCTGCTTGTGTTCTCCGGTCACGGTATCCCAGAAACAAATCGTCCTGTCCGAACTTGCGCTTGCTAGTGTCCTGCCGTCCGGGGAATACGCCACGGAGTGGACCTCTCTCGTATGTCCCTCAAGGGTCCGCTTGCGTTCTCCGGTCACGGTATCCCAGAAACAAATCGTCTTGTCCGAACTTGCGCTTGCTAGCGTCCTGCCGTCCGGGGAATATGCCATGGAATTGACTTCCCACGTATGTCCTCTAAGGGTCTGCTTGCATTCTCCGGTATGCGTGTCCCACAAACGAATCTCTCCCGACCAACTTCCACTCGCAAGCGTACCACCATCCGGAGTATACGCTATGGATCTGATCTCCCCCGTATGTCCCTCAAGGGTCTGCTTGCATTCTCCGGTATGCGCGTCCCACAAGCAAATCGTCTTATCCGAGCTTCCGCTTGCTAGTGTCTTGCTATCCGGGGAATATGCCATCGAATTAACAGAATCCGTATGTCCCGTGAGTAGGTTGATTTCGGCACTAGTGCCGAAATCATAGAGCCAAATACCGATGCCACTGCGGACCGCAAGCTGAGTGCCATCCGGCGAATACGCAATGTCATCTATTTCTCCCTTACCGAGGCGCGCTTTGGCTCCTTCTGGTAGCTTCCATCGGGTAGGGTCAGGATGCGAGGGTTTGCAGGATTCTGGGGTGATAGAATCTCTAGACTCCGCGACAAGGAGTTGTTCTTTTGAGTCAGTTGACCGATTATCTGATTTCATGCGCCTCTTACCCCTGAGGATGCAGGTTTGAACTATACATCACCACCGAAACGTCCCCTGCCAGCTCTCCTTGAGTCGATCGATCGTCGTCTGCACAATCGCGCTCCCATCGGTGCCGTTGACAACGAAATCTCTGCTGTCAACCACCGTGCCGATGCAACCGATCGGGACACCCGTCATACACTTCTCAAACGCTTCCTGTTTCTCCGGTGCAACCTCCACGATGAATCGGCTGTTAGACTCCGAGAAAAGGGACACATCGTCCGTTGTAACATTGGCATCGCGGGGCAGATCCGTGAGCGAAAGGTGCATACCGAGTCCACCGGCAAACGCCATTTCTGCCGCAGCCACGCCAACCCCGCCCTCAGAGCAATCGTGGCAGGAGCGAACAAGCCCCTGATCGATGGCGAGACTCAACGCCTCCATCGTCCGTTTCCCTTCAGCGGGTCGCACCTTCGGGGCACTGTTTCCGATGAATCCGTGGATCGCGTAGTAGTGGGATCCGCCGAGTTCAGCGTAGGTCTTACCGACAACATAGATTCGGTTGCCGGGCGATTTCGCGTCCATTGACACCGCCTTGCTCACATCGGGCATGACACAAATCGCAGAGATGAGTAGAGTCGGTGGAATCGCAAGCTGCTCCCCGGTGGTGGTGTCGCGGTATTCGTTGTAGAGGCTATCTTTGCCGGAGATGAAGGGTGTGCCGTATGCAACAGCGATGTCGTAACACGCCCTCGCTGCGCGCACCAAGCCGCCTAGGCGGTCGTGTTTGTCGGGATTGCCCCAACTAAAGTTGTCAAGCAGCGCAGTTTGCTCTAGATTCCCGCCCACAGCGATAATGTTCCGCAAGGCTTCATCAATCGCCGCGGCTGCGCTGTGATACGGATCGATATCGCCATATTTTGGGTTAATACCGTTTGCCACGATGACCCCTTTTCGGGAGCCGAGAACAGGTGTTGTAATGCAAGCGTCGCCGGGACCATCATTTTCACGCCCAACGAGCGGCTTAAGAACCAATCCACCCTGAACCTCATGATCATATTGTCGGATAACCCACTCCTTGCTTGCGACATTAGGGCTCGCGAGGATGCGACATAGGTCTTCGGTGAGTTGTGTAGAATCAACCCCGATTCTGGATTGGGGCTCAGGGTGTTGCGGCGGATCCCAAACTGCCTTTTTTGTGTGGCGGGGCAAGCCGTTGTGGAGGAAGTCCATATCGAGGTCTGCGACGATTTCGCCATCGTAGAAAACGCGCAGCCTGTGGGTATCGGTGAAGGTGCCAAGCACGGTAGCTTCAACCGATTCCGCCTCACAGACCGCTAGCAACTCCTCTAAGTTCTCAGGTGGTGCGGCGATTACCATCCGTTCTTGCGCTTCGGAAAGCCAAATCTCCCACGGGTCAAGCGCTTTATATTTGAGCGGTATATTTTCCAGATGCACATCTGCCCCTGTCTCCTGACCCATCTCGCCGACGGCAGAGGAAAATCCACCGGCACCACAATCTGTGATATTGCGATAGAGCTGGCGATCCCGTGCATCCATCAGGGCATCGACGATTTTCTTCTCCATAATCGGATTCCCGATCTGCACGACACTACCAAGGCTTTCGGAGGTGTCGTCCAACTCCAGCGAGGAGAACGTTGCCCCGTGAATGCCATCGCGCCCGGTGCGCCCGCCGAGGGCGATAATTAGATCGCCGGGCTCCACCGTTTTATCGCACCGATCCTTGGGGATCAGACCGACGTTGCCGCAATAGACGAGTGGATTCCCTGTATAGCGTGGGTCGAACAGGATTGCACCGTTAGCTGTCGGAATCCCCATACGGTTGCCGTAGTCTCGCACGCCCGCGACAACGCCTTTGAAAATCCGTTTGGGGTGGAGCGCGCCTTTGGGCAGTTCGTCGTAGCTGAGGTCGGGAAGACCGAAACAGAAAACATCCGTGTTCAGAATAGGCTTCGCGCCAAGTCCCGTACCGAGCGAGTCCCGAATCACCCCACCAATGCCTGTGCCTGCGCCGCCATACGGCTCGATTGCAGAGGGATGGTTGTGCGTTTCGACCTTGAAAACGATATTATAATTATCATCAAACTCAATAATACCCGCATTGTCCGTAAAAACGGAGACACACCACTCCGCCCCAATCTCCTGCGTCGCCCCTTGGATGTACGTCTTGAACAGTCCATCAACCATCTCCGTCTCTTGCCCTTTTTCAGCATACTCAATCATGCTCTTAAATGTTTTGTGGACGCAATGCTCTGACCAGGTTTGGGCGATAGTTTCAAGTTCAACATCGGTGGGGTTTCGCTCCAATTTGGCGAAGTGAGCTTGGATCGCCCGCATTTCGGCGAGATTCAGCGAAAGTAATCCCTCCTGACTGATGCGCAACAGTTCATCGGGGTTGGCGTTTAGGATCGGAATCTGTTTAACATTCATTGGATACCTCAATGGGGTGTGATTCACATCAAGAAATATAGGGTTATGTCAAAAGAAAGTGCAAAGCGATAAGCGCGTGAAACGTGAAAAACAATTGGTTCATTGGTGCTTGATCTATGGGTATGTGCGGAGGTCACGGCATATTGCTTTGAATCCCGATTTATCAGGACGGAGGTATGCCTGCTACGCACTTAGGAAGTTTACACCGTGTAGTAAGATTGATTTGGATTATCTCACTATTGCTTCACCGCACGCCATTACCGGCGAGTGCCCACGTGGACGCTTCGTCCAACGCTGCGCGCTCGTCGTCAGTCAATTCCCAACCGAAACCGCCCATGTTTTCCTCAACATGCTCTGGGGTGTCGGGACCAATCATCGCTGCGGAAATTTCAGGGTGTGATAGCACCCACGCAATGGCGACCTGAGCAGGCGTTTTCCCTCGCGCTGTCCCAATGCGCATGAGTGTTTCCACCACCCGGTCAGCGTCGGGCGACATGGCTTTCTCGAATGCTGGCCGTCTCTGCGCCCACGACGTATCAGGCGGTGGCGATACACCGTGCCGAAACCGTCCCGTCAATAAGCCGACAGCTAGGGGGCTGTATGTCATCATCCCCAATCCTTCGGCACCACAGAAAGGCATAAGCTCCCGTTCAGGAGAGCGATCAAGCAGGTTATAATGGTCCTGTACACAGATGAGAGGAGCAAGGTTGCGACGGTCACAGGTCCACAACGCTTTACATACCTGCCACGCCGCAAAGTTAGCGCAGCCGACATACCGCACCTTCCCCTGCCGCACAAGATCATCCAACGCTCGCAGTGTTTCTTCTATCGGCGTTGTTGGGTCCACATGATGGAGCAGATAGATGTCGATATAGTCGGTTTGTAGGCGCGATAAGCTCTTTTCGACTTCCCGCATGATATGAAAACGTGATAGCCCTCGGTCATTCGGTACCGTTGGGTCATTCGACCCCTTGTTGATGGGTTCGCATACTTTGGTGGTAATAACGAACTGATCCCGCCGTCCCTTGATAACCTCGCCAAGTATGCGTTCAGAATTTCCGCGCTGATAGGTGTTAGCACAGTCTATAAAATTGACACCGTGCTCGATTGCGCGTTCGATTGTTGCCCGTTGGATTGCTTTGTCGGGTCGTCCGCGAAAGGCAACCCCTAGACAGATGGGCGAAACCTTAACGCCTGCTACACCGAAGTTGCGATATTCCATTAATTTCTCCCCTCAAGAGGTCATCTCAGTCTGAGTTAAAATAGTGCAGCCCTTCTCCGGCATATATCGGCGAATAGGAACTGACTTGCCGGTCCTAATAGATTCCGTGATGGCTGCATCAATCTCCATGTGCCGCAGCCCCGCCCAAGCGTCCGCGACGAAAGGTCTCTTTTCCTTAATGGAAGCGACAAATTCGGCGATTAAATCCTCGAATTGGCTCGCATACGTACCCCCATCTAACTGCCGCGCATCGCCCCAATGGCTCACGTCATGCGAGCCGTGTAGATGCCAGTAAGCGGTGCCGGCGATATTGTCAATCGTTGCTTCTCCCAACTCACCAATCCACTTGATTTGAAACTGCAGCCCCAAATCCTGCGATACTGCCAATGTCCCCACCGCACCGCTCTCAAACTTCAGACACGCCGCTTTATTCTCCATCTCTTCGCCGTCTGCATAGGCAAAAGCCTCTTGAACCTCGCCACTCAGAAATCTAACCGTATCAATAATGTGATTCCAAGACCCCAGAGCGGTGCGGGCTTGAATCTGCCGAAGTTTTCCCAGTTGACCGCTTTGAATGACCTGCTTCACCCGTTTTACGTTGCGTGAGGCGTGGAGGCAGAAGCAGATACCAAAGTGTACATCGTGCCGTCGCCATTCGTCAATCATCGCTTGAGCGACCGGCACATCGGAAAGTTGGATTTTGTACTGACCATCCGCTCCCGCCAACGGTTTTTCGGTGAACACATGCAGCCCTCGCTTCAGGCATTTCATGACAAGTTCATAACGATAGCCCTCACTGACGGGGATATCCACGATGTCGATATCTTCCGCGTCGAGCATTTCGTCCGCGCTGGTATAAGCCGGCACACCGTAACGATCAGCGCCCGCCCTCGCTCGTTCCTCAACGATGTCGCATACCGCCACAATCTGGCAATCGATCAGTCTGGCAAACGATGGCGCGTGATGATTAGAACCCTGTGCACGATATCCAAGAATCGCAACTTTGAACATCGAAAGCCCCCTTTCCTGTTTATCCCACTTCGTCCCAAAGCTTCATCAGGTATTCGTGGCTTCTTTGGAGGACAGTGAGACGCTCCTCGTCCGGGACATTTTCGCAGTTAATCAAATGGACGCGGGCTGCAGGATGCCGTTTGAACGCCTTAATATACAGTTCAAATGGGCTGTGTCCGGTCCCCAACTCAATCGACCACATGGGACGCGGACGTTCCTTTGCCAGAGTATGGTCTTTCCAACCCACGATCGGTATCCGATTGGGATACTCATCGACAAGCAACCACCCGTAACCTTCTGCGCTGGTCATGTGCCCAATGTTGAGGATGAGTCCAGCGTTCTCACAGGGCATGGAGTCAAGCAGTAGACGGCAATCGTCTAAACCCTCCACCCACGCTGTATGGTGAATATCGACCCCGATTCGCAGCCCTTCAGCCGCAAAGACCTCTGCCACTGCGTTCATGCAGGTAGCGAGCCGTTTTATTTCCGCCGCTTTCTCTGCCGTGGGCACCTTGGATCTGCCACAGCTTGGAACGGGGTGTGTTAAGTATTTGCACTCTACTGCCAAGGTGTAGGCTGCATACTCTTTTAATCCCGCAATCGTCGACTCGATCCCTGCATCGCTGCTGAGATCGATGTCCCCAGAAAAATGGAGTGCACCGATTTCCAGCCCGGCGTTACGTATCGCCTTGCGGAGATGTTCTGGATCAGAATTGAGGACATTGGGAAATGGGCTTTCACTTCTACCCTCCGCGTTGACAGGTTCTGCCACTCGACTTGTCAACAACAAGATGAAATCGAAACCGAGCGCCTTAATCGCGGCTAACGTTTTTTCAAACGACATATGATGTCCCACGGCGTGGGTCACAATGCCAAATCGCATTGATTTTCAACTCCTCACTTTACATCCGATTTCTGATTATGTTCCGCTATCAATGAAAAAAATACTTGCAGAGTCCATAGGTTTCCTTGTAAAATTTAAGGGATCCGATGTCGATTCACGTGGTACGAATCCAATCCGTGCTATCAAGCACTTAAATCACGCGCCCAGAGAAAGGACTATCATACTGCGTCGGATCCCTGGGGAAATTCTGACACTTTAGGAGGACTAACAATGGAACTACGAGTCGAATACTGCTCTGCTTGAAACTACCTACCCAGAGCCGTCAGTTTGACGGACGATTTATTGAGCAAATACAAGACAGATGTTAAAGGACTTACACTTGTTCCTAGTGGTGGTGGCTGCTTTGAAGTCTCACTCAATGGAGAGCTGATCTACTCTAAGTTACAAACGGGCGAGTACCCAACCACAGGACAGATTGTTTCTGCCATCAATGGTGGTTAAAAGATAAACCTTATGATGCGTGATGGGGCAGTCAACAAATCATCACGCATCACGTTTATCCCCACCCATTTACAAACCAGCTATCATTGACAGCAGCGCGAGAATCAGGCACTTAAGGTATTAACTAAAGTCAACGTATAGTTCTTGCTTCACACCCCGCATATCCATCTCGTATTCAATGTCCACAATCGGAGGACGTGACGGATACCAATGGATACCGTGTACCTTACCTGCGACTAGCTTCGGAAGCACAACCTCTTCGACAAGCCCGCTGATTGGATGCACGGTATAGATGTTAATCCGATTTACCGCATCCCACGTACCACCTAACCCCAAGAGACGTTCCTCCATTACTTCGACAACATAAGTCGCCTTCTCTCGCACGGCATCTCTATCGGTTTCTCCCCGTCGAACGATGCCTTCGGAGTTCAACGCAGCTTCCAAAAGTTCGCCGGCACCCGCAATGATAAAAGTTGGTTGCACCCCTTCATTACAGGGAAGCAGATAGGAAAAACCGTAGAGCATTGGGGTTTCCGGCGGCTCTACCAACGGTGCCACGTTTGTGCGCGCCAACGGGTTCAGTTCATTGATGTAAAGTCCCCACTCCTGCAATACTTGACAATATCCACGGTTAAAGGCGATGAACCCTGCCATAGTGAAAGGTGCCGGACTCCGGAGTTGAATCGCACACAACGCCGTCCGTTCCTGCCCCTGCGCCTTCAAATAGGTCTCAATGTGCGTAAACCCCTCACGCCATGGAACAGGCGTTTTCAGCGTAATATTAATGATTTCGTAACCGGGATCGGCGATAACGCCACAGGAATAGGGGTTGATGCCTTTGAGAAAATGGTAATGACCTTTGGGATTATGAATAAGCACGGTTTCCTCCATCGCGATATTGACCTATTTTAAGGTGCGCTGCTAGCTATCAAGCCCACTCGGCTTGGATAGACATATTCAAGCTATACTCGCACACGTGCAGTGTTGATTCGATTTACTTATGTTTTTCCGATATGCAACATGCCCCACGCAACTCGTGTTATGTTAATCTGACTCCAAGTGTCTTTGCGAGATAGACCACACAAATTGCGGCTGATAGCCGAAAACAGCTTCCGCCTTTGCACAACTCATGGGAGAAATATGGTTGGGCAAAGTATCTCGAACCTTTGTCTCGTCTCCAAAATATCGTCCCACTAGTGTCGTAGTCGGTTCTGACAATACTACCCGTGCACCAGTGATATTGTAGGGCCCTGAAGGCACCGACTCCGCTTCGACAGCGAGCCGACACGCAATTGCGGCATCACGAGCGTCTGTTCGTGTCCATAACAGTGAGGTGCCATCGCCCGGATCTTCCGCCAACCGATCAATCTCTGCGTTCAGTTGTGCTGGCATCCGGATCCCCATAAACCGGAAAGACAGAATCGTTATGCCAAAACGCGCGACAAAATAATCCGCAGCCTGTTCACCCACCACCTTCGAGAGTGCATAGCAGTTGGCGGGACGTAACGGATGGGATTCATCAACCGGCACGTAGGTTGGTGGCGCTTTAGCAAATCCGTAGACTTGTGCGCTAGACGCTGAGATTACACGTTGAATCCCCAAATCCGCACACGCTTGGAATAGATTAAAGGTCCCTCGAACGTTATCCCCGTAAGTGCGTGTATCTGGAACAACGCCTGCATTCGCCCACGCACCCAAGTGAACCACCGCCTCTGCTTCCGCAGCCGCTAGCGCTTGGTATACCTCACCGGCATCGGTCAGATCGACACGTAAGAAACGGGACGATCCCCCTTCAAACGCTAATATGTCAACGCTGGTGACATCATGACCTGTGCCTGCCAATTCTTTTACGACATAACGACCGATGCGGCCGCTTCCGCCGGTGACCAAAATCTTCATTTCCAACTCCTTTTCGTTGTGTTAATCCCCCAATTTTGGTAAACTGACAGAAGTCATAGTACGCAGGTTGGGTTGAACGGTACCTATGAAAATACCAAGCATTACACCTGGCTTTCGAGGTTCGGTTCCGTTTGAAATCTCACAAATCTGTAGGGGCAGGTCTTGTGCCTGCCCAACACTTGATAATCAGCCTCCGGTCACAGGTTAATCCACTCCTCAATGAAAGGAAATCTATGGACTTTAACGAAATCAAATTTCAGGACGCAAGGACGCAAACCTACCTCGGCAGTCCAAGCATCGTCCGACTCGCGGATGGGGCACTACTCGCGACGCATGACTATTTTGGGAAAGGCTGCCCCCTGAACCACGAACACGAGGAACACCTAACCAGCGTCTACCGTTCTGACAATAACGGAGAGAGTTGGGACAACGTCACCCACGTTGCTAATGCGTTCTGGAGTTCACTATTCACCCACAACGGCAGCGTCTACCTGCTCGGAACATCACAGCAATACGGCTCGATTGTAATCCGCCACAGCTGCGATGGCGGGTATACTTGGACCCATCCCAAAGACGGGAGATCCGGTTTGGTGTTCAAAGGCGGTTCTTTTCGTCAGCCACCCAATTACCACTGTGCCCCTGTGCCGATGGTTCTGAAAGATGGTAGACTGTATCGGGCGTTCGAGGACTGTGATCCGTGTGTATGGGGCAGCGGTTTCCAATCTCTCGTCATCTCCGTCGATGCGGAGGCAGATCTCCTAGATGCTGCCAACTGGACGATGAGCAACAAACTTCCCTTCGATCCGGCATGGGTTCCAGAGGCGTGGGGAAAATTGGAGCGTCCGGGCTGGCTGGAAGGGAATACGGTAGAGACAAAGGACGGGGAAATCTGGAATATCCTCCGCTTCAATTCGCTCCCGCTGTGGGACCAGGCAGCAATCGTGAAAGTTCACGACGACGGCAAGACTATCACGTTCAATCCAGAGACGGGGTTTATCGACTTTCCCGGCGGAATGACGAAGTTCACCATCCGTTTTGACACGGAGACTGGGAATTACCTGACCCTTAGCAACAACAATCCCAACCCTAGTCAACCCTCTTCGGCGTACCGTGCTGTCGTTGCACACCTCTGAAGATCTCCTCCGTTGGGAACACAAACTCACGCTGTTAGAGGACGATCAGGGCTTGCCTTATGAGCAATCTGTCGGGTTGACCGGTTTCCAGTATGTGGATTGGCAGTTCGACGGTGACGACATTATCTACATCGTTCGCACCGCTTATAACGGCGCGCATAACTTTCACGATGCCAATCGGATTACGTTCCATCAGATCCGCGACTTTCGAGATTTGCTGTAGAGACTAAACCCGCTTACCATACAAACACTGTTCCCAACAACTCAGTGGGATTATCCCGCAGTGTGTCATAGATACGCTTGGCGTCGCTCACCGGGACGACATCGCGGATTAAGGGCGCAATCTTCACCAATCCCCGATCGACTAGACGACACAGATTTTCTAGGTCATCGCGATCAAAGTGGCTGTTCTGTTTCAGCTGGATCTCGCGTCCCTGACCGAGGTTAAAGGTGTAGGTCACTTTGCCCCGTCCAGCGATGAATATAACCCTGCCGCGCTGGCGCACAGCATTGATGAACTGGTCCTCCATGCCCGGCACACCCGCAAAGTCAATCACTGCGTCGAAGGTCCCATCAGCAACCCCTTTTTCCCATCCGTCGCCTGAAACATCCAGAACGGTTTCAGCCGCACCGATCCCCCTAGCAAGCTCCAGACGGTTAGGGCTGATGTCACAAAGCGTGGCACGCGCACCCATAACGGCTGCAATCTGTGCAGCGACCTGACCGATGATGCCAGCCCCCACGATTAACACCTGCTCTCCCATCTTCAACTCGGTATTGCGGCAGGTACGCATCGCGACACTAGTCATCCCGAAAAGCGCAGCCTCCGTGCGGTCAACCGAGTCGGGCAGCTTAATGAGCAGGTCATCCTCTGCCATCACGGCGTACTCCGCATGTATGGTGCTCATATACAGCACATCCCCGACCTGTAGTTCGCTGACATCGGGACCCACCTCAATCACCCGTCCCACATTTTGGTAGCCGTTCCCGCCGGTGGGCAGCTGTTCATCCTTAGGAGCGTAGTTTCCGCCAATCAGTTGATTCCGTTCCGTGCCGTTTGTTATCCCGGAATAGATCGTTTCCGTTTTGACTTCGTTACCGACAGGTCCCTCCGGTTCGGGCCAATCGTGGACCAGGACTTTCTGCCGCCTCTTGTCAGGTAAACCTTGAATGCTCAACGTGCGCATTAACTCTCTCCCCCTAAATCCGTCCTGCCAGCCACTGAATTCCCTGCGAAATCACCGTGCGGAAATTTGGGTCAGAAAAAACCTGATCGTCATGCCCCGACTGACAACAGAACACGCGCGCATTCTTGTACTGTCGAGCCCACGCCAACGTTTTCATGCTATCAGGATGATCGGTGGTCAACAACAATTCACTGTCAGTCCCCGGATCCGCCATGATGTAGATCTCATCCACCATCTCCCACGGCGTCAATCCCTGTGTGGTCGGGTGCTGCGAATCCACGATGTCAACCGGCACGGTTTGGTCAATCTGGACACCGAAGCTGCGATCTTCAATCCCGCACAGATCCGACCACAACTGCCACTGTGGGAACGCAAGGATAGCATGGTGCAGCACCAAGATACCTGTCTCATTTGCACCTAACCCCTCAATGGCTTCCTTGACCCTCCCATCGTCAGGCATCTGCCGATGAAAGTTATAGAACACAAGGACATCATACTGCTCTTGGACCTTGCCAGCGTCTGCGGCAAAGTTCTCCAGATCCTGTAAGTAAAAATCGATTTCGGGAATACTCCTGAACAACGCGTGAAATCCCGGCACATCGAAGGCGTGTTGTCCGGTGATCACCGCTGTTTTAATCTTGCTCATAACTCCTCCAATTACAAAAATCAAGCCGGCAATTTCGCGCCGACATAGATAAGGTCGTGCCGATTATAGTCAAAAGCAAAGTGGACATACTCCTCAGCCACATCCACAAAACCATCTGGATACTGAAGCTGCCCCGGAAAATCAATCAGCGTCCGCCTGTGTCGCCACGTTTCCATGTCATCGTCGGAAGCCCACAACGCTAACGGGTTTCGGACGCCCGGCTTCAGATTCGGGTTATGGATCAGGATGATTCGCTCCATGCTAAGACGGTGCAGCCGAAACTTTGTACCGGGATTCGGGATGTCAGTTGCCACCGGTGCCGACCATGTCCGTCCCCGGTCTGTGGATTCGCTCCGTTTCAGAGAGCCGGTGCGGTCAGCACGGATGAGCATTACCAGTCGAGCATCACGCAATTCGACAAGATTGTTTTCCGCCCACCCGGCAGTCGGACTAGTCTCAGCGGATTTCTCCCACGTCCTTCCCGCGTCGTCGCTAATCAGCACACCGTTGACTGCACTTTTGAATGATCCGTCCGCTAGCGGAGAGGCAGCGGGGACAGCCACTGTGTCGTAACTTTGAAACGGCAGAAACCATTCGCCCCAAGTGCTGATGTACAGGTTGCGTATGAAAGTCCTTCTCGGCAGCGGTGTGAAAGGGATCGGTTCCCCCCATGTCTCGCCGCTGTCTTTGCTGGTCAGGACGAAGACCTGCCAATCCTCGAAACGACCGAGATGGCTCTCACCGATGATGCGGATTTCTTCACCGTGGACGATGACTTCGGAGAGCAGGCATGCACGATCGTTGAAACGGAGGACAGTCTCCGGCGGGCTCCACGTCGCACCCTGATCTGCCGATCGACACATCGCTATATGATTTGCTAACTCCGGTTCATGTGTCCCTCCGGTCATGAAGATAATGCCCCAATCACCATTGGGAAATTGGCGCAACGCCTGATCGCAAACGCAGTGATTGGGCGGCGAACCCTTGTACACATGCACACGTCGATCCATAGTGTCTATCTCCTACGACTCAAAAACTGGATTACAGAAACATATGTCTGCCCATATAGTTCATCAGTACAGTACGACGCTGGGTATCGCTCCTCCACGGGTAAGCGCCGTGTGTTTGTGCTCCCGCCATGAACAAAAGCACATCCCCCGCCTTTATAGACACATGCTGGACCAGCCCCATAGGCTCATCGCAGGATTGGACGCCCGGTGGCATAGGATACCTCGCCTTATGGCTACCCGGAAGGCAAACAAACCCGCCATCCGCTTCCGTCGCATCGCTCAGTTGCCACGCCACATTCACCGAGTCGCAGTAAGTTCGTCCATTCTGAAAAACGTAGCTATTTCCTGGCCTCGCAGGATCGCTGCCACTGTGCAGCGCGTGCCCAGCGGTTCCCTTCACCGAGCATATCGCTGTGGCGTTGCCACACCGGAACCCACTCCCTTCCATCCAGTTTAATCGATGTATTACGGCTGGATGGGCAATCATCTCTCGGAAAGGATCGCAATACGGCTTCGGTAATTCAAACAGCCCTCCAAGATCGGGTCTGCCTGTCCCCGCCAGCGTCTTTGAGCCTTTGTCTGGGGCTCCGCCCACAACAATCCGATCCGCAAACTTGTCGATCGCCTCATTTGCCGCTTCGAGCCACGATGCATCCATCACACTCCGAATCACAAGGTGTCCGCACAGATCCCAGAAGTAGAGCTCCTTCTCGTCAATCTCCGATTCCGGATCGCGCATATAGATCGATGGGTGATACACTTCGGACGACTCGCCAATTCGACAGGTCTTCCCATCCGATTTCACCGCAGGTGGAGGGTAGGCACGATGGAAATTCTGTCCCTGCATCACCGCCCGTTGCACCGGCGTCAACTCCGCCATCCACTCAGGAGGCGATTCCTTCTCACGTGTGGCATCAGCATCAATTGACGCGCGCGCATTTTTAGCGATATATCCGTATGCGAGCAGTCGCTGCGGACCTTTCCCCTTGCACGGTCTCACCCCGTGAAGCGTGGTCTCCGCGCAGAGCAGCAGATCTCCTGCTTTAAGAGACAACTGGACAGTCAATCCCATATCGTCCACGCCGGTCAGCACGTCTTCCGGCGTTTCGACGTAGTTCTTGTGGCTGGCTGGGATCAGTACGAACCCACCATCACCTTCGTTTACGTCTTCCAACGCCCAAACCGCAAGCACTCCCTGACAGAACCGGGCATCGTTCTGTTGATAATAACCACGAGCCAGGTCCCGCGGCTCGTTGCCGCCGAACAGCGGACTACCTACATGCTTCCCTGCCTCTCCAATAAGATGCGGCTTCCGGTCAAGCTGGAACTCTTCCCCACAGATCTGGTTAAGATACCACGTCAGCACAGGATGATCGCGCAGTTTTGTCGCAGACTCTGATAGCGAGGTAGTCCCCTCCTGATCGAGATCCCGGTTACACGCCGCAATCTCTTCCTGCGTCAGAACATCTCGAACAGTTAGATACCCAGCGACATCGAAGCAGTAGTTTTCCTCATTGCTCATCAGCTCTCGGTCCATCACTTCCCCCTCAACGTAATGCCCCTATCTTTTCACATTTCACCTTTTCGCTCATGTTAAGAAATTGTGCAACAGAAATCGAGTTTTTAGCAAAAACTCGGTTTCTGTTCGCGCTTTATATTTTCTTTTTGCATGAACACACGCCTCACGTTTCATGTCAACACTTCAACCAAACGCTTGGCGATAACTTCCTCTTCGCCCGGCAGCAGCGTCATCGAATTGAACACCACAGTGTCTGCACCCCCACCGTTCACAATGGAGGGAGATCCCTTTCTCAACTCGCTATTCACCTGCTCCGCGGTTTTCCCACAAGAAGCGTCAAGGGTGATTTGCACCGACGGGTGCTGCTTGGCATCAACCACCTGTGCGTGAACCCCATCAATTGATTCGGCAGCTTGGGCGATATGCTCCATCTGTGTACGCCATTCGGCATACTCCTCTTTCTCATCCTTCGCGAGGAAGATTTCAACGGCGGTGAGTAACCCCATGACCTCCTCTTTGCCGACCTTCATGCCGCGCCCAATTGCGCTGTGCGGGCTAGAGTTGAGCCGTGCTGCTTCGACAAACTCCTGCTTCCCAATGACCAATCCCGAATTTTGGGGACCGCGCATCCCTTTTCCGCCGCTGAAATTCACCAACGACGCACCTAGCCCAGCAATCTCTGTCAAGTTTGACCGGGGCGGCAGCTGTGCTGCGGCATCGACAACCACGGGCACACCGCGTGCCGTGGCTTCAGGAATAATCTCCGCCAGCTGCTCCTTCGGCTGTGCACCAAAGAAGAAGACAATCGCCGCGGTGTTGGGACCAATCGCATCAAGCATATCTGCTGCGGTAACCGCTTCGCGGGTGCCGACCCTGACCAACGTTCCGCCGACCGCCTCGATTCCCTGATGGATGTAGTAATGAGAATCGACCAGACTGATGATAAATTCGTTTTTCACACCGCTCGTGTCAGGTAGCCTGCGAACGCGGTCGGCATCTGTACCTGTCAGGCATGCGGCAGCAGAGACCTGTACGCCACTTGCGGCCCCACAAGAAACGAATACGGCCTCAACCCCAATCATCTCTGCCAATTTGTCGCCTACCCTCTCGTGGAGCTCATTGAGATGGATGAAGGAAGTTGCCGCCTCACGCATGGATTCGACGACTTCTGTCGGCATGACGCTGCCGCCGAGCGTCGTGATGGTTCCACTTGCGTTAATAAAAGGTTTGATGCCTATATCTTGATACGTTAGCATTGGATCCCTCCTGATAAATTTTGGCTATACATATAAATCCAACCAATTTTTCGCTTGGTTATTGAAATCAGTACATGGCGAATGCCCCAGATCAGGGTAGATCATCAACGCTTTCGGACTTACGATCCGTTCAAATACAGGAACAATTGTGTGGTACGGGCAAACGTCGTCTTTCATTCCGATATTTACGAGCATAGGACGGGTAATCATTTCCACTAGATTGAGGGGATCGAAATAGGCGAGTGTTTCGAGAACAGCCTCTTTCTGCTCAGGGTGTTGACTCAGATATTCGCCAAGCTCGACATACGGATTCGTTTTTACGTCAATCGAGAGCGGATAGTTGCACAAAAACGGTTCCTCGGCAACGCCAGCTTTAATTCGCTCATCCAAGGAAGTGGTTGCAAGCGTCAATCCGCCTCCCTGACTGCGACTCCACATCCCAATCCGATCCGCATCAATTTCGGAACGACTCGCTAGGAAATCGATGCCCCGCACACAATCCATATACGCCCCACGATAAAAATACCGGTCCCGATCGGTAATATGATAGGTGAGGTACGTCCCCGATTCGATCTGCCACTCCGCTTTGCTCTCCCCTTGACTTCGCGGAAACAGCGTGAGGACAGCGTATCCCTGAAGCACGATATGCGTGGGGATCTGTTTGCCCCCACTGTAACCGGGGACAGCCAGAATAGCGGGACATTTTCCGCGCGGATTATCCTTCGGCACCGAATACCACCCCCGGAGTTTGATTCCGCCAAAACTGGTCAGCGTCACGTTATAGGTATCGAACTCTCTGCCGCTCTGCTCAGGCGCAGGTGAGAGATCGGGTTCTATGGGGATTTTATCGAGTGTCGCGCGCGTCTCTTCCCAGAACTCCCGAATGTCATTTGGTGAATACATACTCCGAATACCTCCATTGGCTGTGGAGCGTAAATCGAGAATAGGCAATCCGTCCCTATCCCCTATTCGTTAGCTTCTCATCATACCGTTTTGTAGAGATGCTGTCAACAAAAAATTCCTTGTTGATGTTTGTCGAAGATGGGAGCAACTTAGGTTAATTTATGAAAAATCAGATGACAATATCTGTTGATTTAATCGTAGCATCCATGTTATAATTATGACCGATCAGTCGTCTGCGTAAAATTTATTCGCATTGACCGCTGATTTCCGCCACTCATTCCAACTGAAAGAATTCTCAAATTCAAAGGAGGGAGCGCGTTTTTAATGGCTTACCACATAACAGAAGAATGCGTCGGTTGTATGGCATGTCTAACAAATTGCCCCGTTGATGCCATCACCGGCGATCGCAAAATGCTTCATATCATTGACCCGGATATCTGTATTGACTGTAGTGCATGTGGCATGGTCTGTCCGGTCGAAGCCATCTATGATCAGAATGGAGATGTCGCTAAATTTATTAAACGCCCCAAGGATCGCCCGATCGCCGTCATCTACGAGGAACTTTGTTCCGGATGTGATTTCTGTGTCCACATCTGTCCGTGGGATTGCCTAGAGCTAAAGGATCCAGTAACCGGCGAACACGCAGAGAGCTTCTTCGGTATCTGCGAACTAGTGAAACCGAGGGATTGTGTTGGATGCAAACTCTGTGAAGAGGTCTGTATCAAAGATGCAATCCGTGTTGAATCTCCAATTTTAGTCGAATGGCAGGAAGCGGCAGATTAATCATGATCAGAAGTATGACAGGTTACAGTCGGCATAAAGCAGAAACCGCCTTCGGGCAATTGATCATTGAAATTAAATCGTGGAATGCTCGCTACTGTAAGGTAACCGTCCGCACCCCAGAGTTTCTCTCCAGATTCGATCATCAGATCCACAGTGCTATACGGAACCGGGTTTCGAGAGGGCAAATCCAAGCCACAGTTGAGTGGACCGAGGATGCCTCTGTTTCAAACCAACTCCCCGCCCTCAATTTTAAGCTGGCAGAGCAGTACCATCAAGCACTTGTTAATTTGCAAAATAGGCTGCAATTAGGGGATGAGATTTCGCTTCCGCTGCTGGTGCAGTTCCCCGGTGTCTTAACTGCCCAGAAAGCCGATCTGAACGAAGAGGCGGTTTGGGAGGTGTTGCAATCTCACCTAGAAACCGCTTTGGATGGATTGGAAACAACCAAGCAGACAGAAGGGGCTGCTATGCTTGAAGAAATCGACGGAATTATCCACTCTATCCAAGCGCTGACCGGGAAGATAAAGGCAGCTAGCGCAGATCTTGTGGAATCCACGCATACAAGACTTGAAGCGCGTTTGAACGAACTCCTTGAGGGGCGTGTTAAAATCGATCCGCACCGCCTCACGATGGAGGCAGGCATCATCGCCTCTCGTTCAGACATTACGGAAGAACTGGTGCGGCTCGATAGCCACTGTTCTCAGTTTGTGGAATATCTGCAAGCAACCCAACCCATCGGCAGACAACTCGACTTTCTCTTACAAGAGATGAATCGAGAGGTCAATACTATTTCTGCCAAAGCGTCTAGATCCTCCATCTCCTACGCCGCTGTCGCCCTGAAAACAGAGATCGAAAAAATTCGGGAATTGGTTCAGAATGTGGAATAATCGATCCTCCCGAAAGGGATTATTCATTGTTATATCGGGTCCTTCTGGGACAGGCAAAACGAGTGTTATCAAAAAACTTTGCAAAAGCGAGCCAACATTAGAGTTTTCGATCTCCGCGACGACTCGCCCACCCCGTTCCGATGAGATTGATGGCATCGACTACTATTTTTTAGACCAAACCGAATTTGAAGACCTGATTCAGTGTGGTGGCTTTCTAGAATGGGTGAAATATGGTGGGCACTACTACGGCACTTTAAAATCCACGATGGAATCAACCATCGAAACCGGTAAGGATCTGATTTTAGAAATCGACGTGCATGGTGCTAAAAAGATAAAAGATCTTGGCATCCGGTATACTAGTATCTTTCTCTTACCTCCCTCCCTCGAAAGTTTAGAGAAACGGCTTCGCAACCGCAAGACAGAGTCCGATTCAGAACTTCAACAGCGTTTGCTGACAGCGAAATCAGAGTTTGATTATGTTAAAGATTACAACTACTGTATCGTGAATCCCGATCACAATGTCAAAGAAGCTGTGACTCAAATTCGCAACATCATCTCCGCAGAACGCTGTCGAATCGACGACCAGCTTCTCGCCGCAATCTCTCAAGAGTTTTCCCGCTAGTTGCCCTATCGGGAAGGCTATCCTCCACTCCCACAGTGTCTCCCGATGCCAACGAGAGGAAAAATTGACATGAGCAAAAATGAAAACACAAAAACCCATGACGCGCCGAAAATCGAAATCTCAGTCCGCAACTTCGGACCAATCGCAGAGGCCGATCTTGACCTGCGTCCGCTGACGGTGTTTGTCGGACCGAGTAACACCGGCAAGACCTACCTCTCCGTGCTGATTTATGCGCTGCACCGCATGTTTGAAGGATTTTCAGAATTTCTTCCACTGTACAACCTAGAGTACCTAGCGGCTAACTGGCACTTAAACCCCCCAGTAGACACAACACAACATCTGAAGGTAATAGACAAACTAAACATAGGGCAACCGCTTGTATTCTCGAATCTGCCCCAGGAGGTGCGTGAGATAGCACTGGAAAATCTCAATAGGCTAGGTCCGATTTCCGAAAATCTAGAAGATGAACTTAAACGTTGTTTCGATCTCGATGCTGTTTCGAGGCTAATACGATCTTCCGGCGACCAAAACGATGAAATAACCGTTTCACTGATAGTTAGCGAGAAAAATCAAGATCTCTGGTCATCCAAATTAGGAATCTCCAAATCAAGCATCACCATAAATGGATCGATTAACGAAAATATTGTCATTATTCCTGAAAATTGGTTGCCTCCAACGCGACGAATTGCGTTTGAAGATTTGATACAATTCCTCTATGAACATCGTAGACACATAGAAAACCCTTACTACCTGCCAGCCGCTCGGAGTGGCATCATGCAGAGCCATCGAGTGATAGCAAGTTCGCTTGTGACGCGCTCTACCCGCGCAGGACTAGAACGCTTCCCCGAGATTCCAACACTTTCAGGGGTGGTGGCAGACTTCATGGAACAACTCATACTCTACAAAGAAAATGCAAGACCAAACGACGGGTTGAATCAAATTGCCAACACACTCACGTCCGATGTGCTCGCTGGGCAGATAATTATGAACCCCTCACCAACAGGGTATCCAGAATTTCTCTACCGCCCACGGGGTACAGAACAGGATATGCGTCTAACCCGATCCTCGTCAATGGTATCTGAGCTCGCTCCTCTTGTTCTGTTTATCCGCGGTCTCGTCCGACCCGGCGACACGCTCATCATTGAGGAGCCCGAAGCCCATCTACACCCTGCCGCCCAGACCGAAATGGCAAAGACCCTTGCTCGCTTGGTCCGCGCTGGCGTGCGGGTGCTTGTAACAACGCATAGCGACTTCATGCTCCAAGAGATCGGAAACCTGATGCGTGTTGGTATGCTCAAGGAAAAGGGTGCACTGAAGAAAGAGACCAACGATTGGCTGTCACCCGAAGAAGTGGGGGCATGGCATTTCCGAAAAGATCAGCCGGTGAAGGAGATCCAATTTGACCACACTGTAGGCATCGAGCCGGAGGATTACGAGGATGTGGCTGAATCCCTCTACAACCGTTGGGCAGGCTTGCAGAACCGACTTGAGGAGCTGAAAGACGAGAGTGAACGTGAATGTGAATAGGGTTCTCGACCACATCCGGTCGCAGGTGGATGGGGAGAGCCTTATCAATTCGTGTAGTGGCGAGGGATGTCGCGTGGATATGACCGGCATACCAACTGATTGGGTTGTGATACATGTCGAACGTGAGTTCGACTCACGCAACATAACGGAGAAACGGTGTGATCGGCTTCTCTTCTTTATTGATAATATCGAAAACAATCTTGTTGCGGCGCCCATTGAACTCAAGAGCGGCAAAGCCGAACAATCGGAAGTTACTGAAAAATTGCAAAACAGCTTGAACTTTGCCGCCAGCATCGCTCCGAGGACTTTGACAACCGCTTATAGACCAATTCTGTTTGAAGGACGGGGCATTAAGTGGATCAACCCCAGAGGGACAAAACAACTCAATGTGAACTTTCGCGGCGGTAACTTGCGGATTCGGGTGGGACGATGCGGAAAAAGTGAGAATCTAGTGAGAGCTCTGTCTGAGCCAGATATCTTCTAATCGAAGATGGTCAGAATTGTGAAGGGGTTGCTAGGCTGGGAGTTAGAAAGGATCGGGAGGGAATTATGAGCATTGATGCAGACCGAAAGAAACTATTACAAGAACAAAAACTGGAAGAAATACGCCGGACGCTACAACCTCTTGAGTGGATTACCGTGCACAGACCAGTAAATACTCGCACTCCTATGGATTACTTCATTTATTCTGCTTTAATTCCACCAAATCAAGTTGAGGAAATACTTTCCGACACAGAGATTTCGGATAATCCGGAGGTCTTCGATGGAATTCCTGACACTCTTGATTATGGGACACAAGCTAGCATGGAACAGGTTAAATATCTCCGCTACGGCTACGGTACTGAGAACGGGTTTGAACCATTGATTATTTCCCGTTCTTTTGGAGGAATTAAAACACCCTACAACGAAATCTCCGAGGAGTTTCGCCACTTCCACAATCTCTTTCACAACAGAGAAACGGATGAGTACATCAAAATTGATGATGCTGGAAATGAAGAAAGAATCGCAGCTGTCAAACCTGACGAGGTTAAAATAAGGCTCAAAGAAATCCGTCAGTTCTTAGCTGTCAAAGAGATGTATCTATCAATATTATTTGAATTCAACGAGTATTCGACATATTCTCTACAGGAACTCGGACTTAACAAAAAAGATCCTGAATTCGAGCGCGATAATCTCATGTGTTGGCGTTATGACCGTTTAGACACTAGCCCCTACCACGGATTTCGATCCGACAGCAGACTACGCGGCAGAAAACTCATCAAACCCTTAGAAAAATCTAAGAGTAGTTTTGGGGCTTTTGCCGAGGAACCAAAGTATGTTGACTTCATCATTGGAGTTGACCAGAATGGAGATGAAATCAACTACACCTGCGATCCTGCCAAACTGAACCATTATGGCAGCAACCCGGATGCCCCCTCTGACCTAACGCCTGTGCATTTCCGAAAGAGCGTCTTAGATAAATACTACAATGAACCCAGTAAATACACCGTTGGGGATTCAATGCTACAGTGCGCCTTGTTATGGAGCATAACAATTGACAATCATGCCCTCGACAGAGTAATCGTATTGCTGAGAGACCTCTGCTCACTCCCTTACACAGAACAGCAACACTGGCGAACACATAACATCCCACCAGAAGGTGGTGTGAGTTCTACCTTTTACAAGCGAAACGTTGAAGGAGAGTGGGTAAGCTCAGATCAACTTGAGCACCTATTCAAACATAGATATGCTCATCTGCAAAAGGACTCTAAAAATTATCTCGGTTGGCAGTTGTTGCTACCATTGGGACCTCGCGATGAACACCATCTTAAAAGCTTGAGAATTCCGTCCACTGACGAGCAAGGAGATTTTGATGCGTTGGTTTTGAGTCTCACAAAGATACTAATCGACTCCCTGAACCAAAAGGAATTGAAAAAACTAATTTCGCTTGAACAAGAGCAGGATCTTACCCCTGACCAGAAGAAGGATCTTAAAGGTATCAGATTGCTCGAAATTGCCCTTAATTCCTGCGGTGTTGAAGATGCTGCGGATCACATCGCTTTTCTGCGGAAACTTCAGAAGCTGCGTTCAACCGGCACCGCGCATCTCAAAGGGCGCGAATACCAAAAGATTGCTAACTACTTCGATATTGAGAGTAAGGGTTTGCGGGCGGTGTTCGCCGGGATTCTCTCGAAGGCTTTGGACGTTCTCGATTACTTCATCTTTCTTGTGCGAAGCCGCAAGATCAACCGGGAAATCATTAAACAAAATAATATAGAAAAAGGATACGCGATCCTTGATGAAATGGTTGGATTCGCCGACTTCGGTTCAACCGATGGCTCCGTCAATCACGATGAAGTTATCTATGAATTGGATTCAAAACCATGATTTTTGTTGATAGCGGTGCTTGGATTGCCCTCTCAAATCGGAGAGATCAACATCATGACGACGCTGTTGTAATTTACACAACCTTAAAGCAGCAGAAGGTACAACTTTTAACCACAGATTACGTGATTGATGAAACAGTAACTCGGCTCAGATATGACTGGAATCACTCAGGAGCAGTTCAGTTTCTCAACTTTATTGACCGTACTAAAAAAGCCACTGAAGAAGTGATCGCTTTAACCGTCGCAGAAATCGACAGCGTCCTATTTCAGGAAGCAGAGCAGCTTTTTCGTCAGTACAATACTGCAAGATTATCATTTACAGATTGCACCAGTTTTGTGGTTTGTCAGCAGCATAACATCTCAGAGGCGTTCGCTTTCGATCAACACTTTCCAATGGTGGGTATAACTTTGCGTAGATAGTCTATCATTAATACAAGAAAACAGCACAATGAAACAAAAAAACAAAACCATCATCCTCGGCGTTGCCGGCGGAATCGCCATCCATAAATCCATTGACTTAGCAAGCCAACTGGTGAAGCAAGGGCATTCGGTGCACGTGGTCATGACAGAAAACGCCACACGTCTGGTGCAGCCGATCCAATTTCAGGTCATCTCCCGTAACCCTGTCCTGCTCGACCTCTTCGATCTCGGTGCCGATTGGAAACCGGTGCACATTGATCTCGCAGACAAAGCCGATCTGCTCGCAATCGTCCCCGCCACCGCAAACATCATCGGAAAAATGGCAAACGGCATAGCGGACAACGCGCTCTCTACCGTTGCCATCTCCGTCCACTGCCCAATCCTGATTGCGCCGGCGATGGAACAACATATGTATGAAAACCCGTTTGTGGCAACAAACATCCAAAGGCTAAAGGAGCACGGTGTGGAATTTGTCGAGCCTGTTAGTGGCGCTCTCGCCTCTGGAAAGCAGGGGATGGGACGCCTGAACACTGTCGAGGAAATACTCGGGCGTATCACCCAAATGTTGAACACACCCAAAGACCTAGACAGGAAGCGAGTGGTTGTCACAGCGGGACCCACACGAGAATATCTCGATCCGGTGCGATTTATCAGCAACAGGTCCAGTGGAAAGATGGGATACGCGGTCGCTGAAGCGGCGCGAGATCGTGGGGCAGAGGTGCTCCTCATCAGTGGACCTGCGACCACAGCACCACCCACAGGCGTCGAAACCCGATATGTAGAAACCACACTGGAGCTGCGAGACACACTCCTCGAAGGCTTCGATCAGACCGACATCGTGGTGATGGCAGCAGCCGTCGCCGATTACCGTCCGGAAGCGTACTCTCCGAACAAAATCAAGAAAACTGCTAACCAACTGACCATCCCACTCGAACAAAACCCGGACATCGCACAGGTGCTGGGTGAGCGCAAAGGGAAAGGGCAGATCATGGTCGGTTTTGCCGCCGAGACAAACAACCTCTTGGAAAACGCCCAAAAGAAGCTGGTTAAGAAGAACTGCGACCTCATGGTAGCAAATGACGTATTGGCGGAAGGCGCGGGATTTGAAGGCGACACCAACATCGTGACCCTGTTGGACCAAGATGGGAATTGCGAACAACTGCCCCTGCTCTCCAAACGTGAAGTCGCGGATCGGATCCTAGACCGTGTGGTTGCACTGATTCAGGAAGGTGATTAAGATGATTTTAATGAGTCCAAGTATACACCCGGGAAAAACAGCGGCGGAGCGAGCGGCATTTCTCCGCACAGTCAGCATCATGGAGGTAAAAACGGTCTCCATGAGTACACCCGCCGATTGGAGCGATGCGGATGTTGAGGAGGCAAGGAAATTCCTCGAAGATCATGGCATCCGACCGGGCGAGTTTAGTGGATTCCACAGCGGGTTTGGCGCAGCGGATGAAGCCGAGTACCAGTCAGCCATCGAACACTATCGTCGCCAACTACGCCACGCTCGGATCTTAGGTGCGCACTGCGTCGGGTTCAACGTCGGATTAACCTACAGATGCACACCCCAAATGTGGGCTGACGAAGCGTGGAAGCGATGCCTCGACGCTGCGGTGGATTTGGCAAGGGAGGCAGAAGCAGCGGAGATGGACGTTGCGGCACACCCCCATATCATGAGCCCGCTCTGCTCTGTGGAACGGTACAAAGAGATGTTTGAGGTAGCCGCCTCACCCCGAATGAAGGCACTGATGGACTGCGTAAACCTGACCTGGCCCCATCTGTTCTACAGAACAACGGAATTGGTGAATCAGATCTTCGATGAGATGGGCGATAAAATCGCTGCGCTCCACGCGAAAGACCTGTCGATATCGGCTGTGCGCCAGAACGAGAGCGGACGCTTATCAGTCGTGCACATAGACGAAGCGGTTCCGGGGGCAAAAGAAGCGGATCACCGTTATGAATCCGGCGTTATGGATTATGCGACCATCCTTCGCCGGCTGGATGAGTTAAATCACGATGTTACGCTGTATGTGGAGCACTTCGGATACGAAGATACCATCACAGGTCAGCAATACATCCGGCACGTCGCACGGGAAGTTGGCGTGACGATACACTAAATTGTAGTAGGCATACTCCGTATGCCGTAACCTTTATGCAAATTACGGTACGGCGCAGCGTGTCTACTACTATTGAAAATCCACCGGTTTTCTGTTAAAGCTGATGTGCTTTGCCCTTTGCTCCAGAGGAGCGATATGTCTATAGAATACCGACATCTCTGCTGCCCTTGCTCCAGAGGAGCACAATGTGTGTAGCAACTGTCCTCCCTTGTAGGGAACAACGATCGTTGTTCCCTACGACAGCCGGCAGAAGCCTTTTTCCTTCCCCCTAGGAAATTAGCGTCAATGACTCTCTACCAACAGACCCGTGAATTCCTCAAACGCACCGGCAGAAATCCCAACCAGAGACTCGGTCAACACTTCCTAATTGATCCACACACCTTACAGGAGATAGCTTGGAAGGCGGAATTGACTGAGGCGGATTTTGTCTTGGAGATCGGGGCTGGACTCGGATTTCTGACATCTGCGTTGGCGGCGACCGCTAAAAGGGTGGTTGCAGTTGAAATTGATGACTTTCTATACGCCGAATTGCAGCTCAAATTCTCAAAAGCGCCGCACGTCTCTTTGATTCAAGGAGATGTTCTCAAATTAGATTTTCCCTCTCTGCTAAATGACTTCCCTCCCCCAAACACCAAAATTGTCGCTAACCTACCCTACTATATCACCACGCCGGTTCTATGGGAGCTATTGAAGTATCCCCGAAAAATCAGCGCTTGCGTCCTGACGATGCAGACAGAAGTCGCGGAACGTATTATCTCGCCGCCGGGGAACAAGCGTTATGGTGCTCTTACTATCGGTGTTTCCTACTACGCCAAATCTGAAATTGTGCACAGGATTCCGCCGAATCGGTTTTACCCCGCACCACAGGTCGATTCTTCCGTCCTAAAGCTGCAAATGCGGGATGCGCCTCAAGTCGCCGTTGAAAATGAGAGTCTATTTTTTCAGATTGTCCGGGCTGCATTTCAATCTCGGCGCAAAATGTTACGAAACGCACTCGTGAAAAACGGCGTTTCTATCTCTGCCGACGCGTTCAATGCCATTTGTGCCCAACTCGGCATCGATTCGCAGCGACGTGGAGAAACACTCGACATAGCTGAGTTTGCCGCGCTTGCGAACTGTTTGCATCAACAATTGAGCGAATCAGCCACATAAAATCTTCACGGATCAACCTTATATCACTCTAAAACTGCCAACGCGAAAAAGGGATCCGAGAGAACGCCATGAAAATATATACATACGTGCTTATCCTGCTGGGATCTCTGCTGCTTGCTTGCTCACCCGCGATGCCGCCTTCACCTGCACCGGCTGACGCATCATCTCTTTACAGAGGAGCTTCAGCCAAGCATTACCAACTGGCGCGCGGCGAAATCCTCTCCACTGAAGCGGAGTGGGTCTCCTTGATTGAAGAATTTCAGCGCGCTATTGACGCGGAGGCGGAAGGGGAGTGGGCAGACGATGCCCAATATGCGATTGCTTCTTGCTGGCTCTGGTTGGGACAATTGGACGAACAGCCGGCGGTTGACAATGCAATTGACGCACTCAATAAACTGCACCAAGATTACCCCGATTCACCACACGCAGCGGAGGCGCACTACTGGCTAGGGGATTGCTATAATCGGCTTGGAGACCATAGCAAAGCGGTCGCACATTATCAAACGGTAATTAGTCGCTACCCCAACGACTCAGCAGCTGACAAGGCACAGCTGCGACTCGGCAGGGCATACGAAGCACAAGGCTACTTCACACTGGCACGTATTACTTACGAAGCACTCTCTCGGCGAAGCCAAAATTCCCAAATCATCGCCCAAGCGGAGAGGCGGGCTTCACGTCTTGATACCGAACAAACGGAGGATGATGCGCCCGTTGATTCTCCGCCGGTAATTGTGGAATCCCCTCAAGTCGTTCAGCTGAGTCCCTCCGAAACGCTACCGGAAGAAAACGAGCCGCCTCCTAAGTCGCCGAAAGCACCTCAACTCAGTAGCAATGTGTCGCTACCGCCGAAAGCCGATGTTAAACCCAAAACAGTGGCACCGCCAAGTGCGGCTAAGCTTCAGAAGCCCCCTGCTAAGCAGAAAGCGGTAACGCCACCAAGTAAAGCCAAGCCTACATCTGAGCCACCGAAAACTCCAAAACCCGTTGCCGATCCGTCCCTTGCCCAACAGTTGGGCTTGAGCGTCAAAACGATTGTTATCGATCCAGGACACGGTGGCAAAGACCCCGGTGCCGTGAGTCAAACGAGACAAGAAAAACAGATTGTGCTTAGTCTATCAAAAACGTTGAGCGGCATCCTCGTTAAGAAAGGGTATAATGTCCGGCTGACCCGCGAGACCGACGTTTTTATCCCACTCAGAAAACGGACGCAGTTTGCGACGGATCAGAAAGCCGACCTGTTCATCAGCATTCACACCAACGCCAGCACCGCCCGTCAGGCTGCCGGCATAGAGACCTACTACCTTGCCCTCGCCTCCGACGAATCCGCCCGAATCACCGCCATGCGCGAAAACGCAGGGGCAGAGTACAACATGAAGGAGCTGGATGCACTTGTGGGAAGAATCCTCAAGGAGAGCAAGAGCACGGAGAGCCGTCGATTAGCAGAGCTGATTCAGGCGCAGCTGACATCAGAGAAACAGGTGAAGAACCGCGGGGTCAAGCATGCCCCTTTCGTGGTCCTCATCGGCACCAAAGTTCCGGCAGTGCTTGTTGAGGTCGGCTTTATCTCAAATCCAAAGGAAGGGAAGAAGCTTACGACAAAGGCGTACCAACGTCAGCTTGCAACAGCAATCGCCGCAGGAATCGAGCAATATATCAAAAACCTCCCGCCGGCAGCTGCGAACCAATCGTGAATAAAGCAATCCGTGGCGCAGATTGCCTAATCTGCGATCCTCTGATTTGTAGTCCGGAACCTCGATGCATCGGGGTTGCCTAATCTACGCACATAGAAATCACAAGCTAGAAACCTACTCCACGATGGCCGCACCTCAACATCTATATTTATTATAGTAGATGTCAGAATTAATTAGACACTCCCAAGACACAACAGCCAACCCCCTAAATCCCCCTTATCAGGGGTACTTTGGAAATTTTCGCACAGGTTGGAGTTATTGGTAAATGTCTACTTATTTTTAGCACTCACTAAACAAGAAAATGTCAATTCGATTCCATAAGATACTTACGGAACCAGCGCAACATTCGTTCGAGGCGATCTTTGTTTGCGGATATTGGGATGTGCCCTTCGCCTCTGTACATAACATACTCAACCTCCGTGCCAGCGTCCGAAAGGTACTGTGCATACATTTGGGCTTCGATCGGGTCATCATGCTCGCCCTGAAACAGTAAGACAGGCGTTTCGACCCGGTCAGCATAGTAGATACCGAGCGTAAAATAATAATCTGGAATTTCCACAGTGGCTTGCCACTTGTCATTCTCACGGACTGCGTTCCGTGCCGCATGAAGACCAAGTTGAAACAAACCCATGTAGCCATACATTCCTCCAGATAGGACGGCAGCCCGAAAGCGAGATGTCTGCCCAACGACGTAGGACCCGAGGATCGCACCGTAACTATGACCGGTTAGCCCCATTTTGGTCGGATCGCACTTCCCGTTTTGGGCGAGCCACTCAATACCGCTCATCACATCTCTGTAATTCATGTCTTCGTTGGGTGTCTCAACAAACTGATACTGTTGACTACCACGGAACTCTGGTGCAAAGACCTGAAACCCCTCCGATACCAACCAGTTCCAAATAGGCTGGCTGATCGCCACACCTGCCCCAATTGGACCGCCATGCAAATCAACGATAGTTGGGCGGTCTGGACTCATTGGCTGTCCGTGGGGTGAAACAACCACGCCTTGGAGAACAAGCCCATCATACGATGGCCACTCGACAACCTCTGAAGTTGGTAGTTCGTATACATTAAGCTGGTCCGTAAAGTGGGTAACTGCCTTTGACTCCCCCGAATCAATTGAGACCACATAAACATCTGAAAGGTTGTTCAGACCCCTCCAATGGATTAGAAGCGTTTGCCCGTCTTGACTAACACCCGAAAGCGAGGTCCGCCCAGTCCAGTCTACCACCTCTTCGGTAGATTTTGAGGCTGTATCCACATAGACTACCCGTTCACTCAGTCCCTTGAGTCCGTTGACATATAACTTCCGGCTATCGGGAGCCCAATATAGAACTTGTTCACAGTAATAGTCTTCGCTCAATATCTCTATCTGGTTTGAATCCCGCTCCATTAAGGCACATAGAGGACGGACTTCACCCACGTATGGCGAATAAACAAGAGCCAGCTTCGTCCCATCAGGAGACCATTTTATATGACCCATCTCATTTGCACGGGGACCAACACGACTCTTTTTCTGCCCGTCCCTAACGTCAATATCGTAGAGATGCCAATCGGGGTCTACATGTCCTGTCTCGAAAGAAAAGTCAGAAGGATCGACCGGATCAGGTGAATCTGAACCGTTGGAAACAACAGTCAACCAATCGCCGGACGGGTGCCAAGCGATGTTCCAGTAGGTTTCGTAAGCGGCAGGGGACAACTCAAAGGTGACAGCCCCCGTCGAGACGTCAAGAGCCACAAGGGCATCGGTACTCGTGTCAGGAAACACATTCACAACCTCAATGCCGTCTGTATTCTCATTTAGGCCCGTGTCTTTCTCCACGAGATCTCGCCCAACAACCATCGCCAAGAACTTCCCGTCAAAAGACCAGTCAAGCGTATAGGGATGGCCAAACGCCCACTCTTCCGTTTGCACGGTTCCTATGCTTTCACCCAAATGCCGCTCGGTTCCATCTACGTGTCGAATGAAGATACCTGAGCGGTCTGATTTCACATAAGCGAGCAGATTGGGATCGGCAGGCGACCACCTGCCATGAACCCCATCAAAAGAAGTCTCAGGGTGCCATTTTTCAAGGTCAAAAATGGTGATGTTTCCCCGATGGGTGTAGGCAACCCGTTTGCCATCCAGCGAGAGATGGCATCCACCAACGCCCGAAAAGGGGAAAGATTTAACTTCATCAATTGTAATCGGTCTAGACATTTGTAAACTCCTTAATAATTCACATAATCCTGCAACACGCTCATTACAAATCTTACAGATCAGAAAAACGCCCTCAGCCATTGAAGAGCAGAGGGCGGGTATGTTTTAATTCTCTCACGTTTCATCACATCTCCGAGAGCACCTGACGGAATTCCTCGACTCCCGTTTTTGCCGCCTCGATTAACCGTTCCGGAAGCGGGTTGTCATGGATCCGCACAACCTCCAAATTGGGCAAGTTGAGCAGCTCCTTCGGTAATGAACGCAGCTGGTTGTTGCTAACGCCGAGTTCTATCAGTTCTGTCATTTGACCAACCTCCGGCGGAATCTCGGTCAGTTGATTGGATTCTACCGCGAGGTGTCGCAGGTTTGTCCAACGACCAATCGTCGAGGGCAACGCCCGGACCTGATTTCTTGTTATTTGGAACGTCTCAAGCCTCTCAAAATTCCCAATCTTGTCGGGCACCTCAGCCAACTGGTTCGCTCCGAGGTACAACTCTTCCAGCGCAGTGAGCTCACCTATCGATTGGGGCAGTGCCGAGAGACGGTTGTTGCCCAAGGTTAGGACGCGCAGATTGGTTAAGCCACTCAAATCGTCCGGCAACCTCTCCAACCGGTTGTCGTTCATCTCGATAATCTCAAGCCGGTTCATCTTCGCAAAACTATCAGGCAATTCCCGGAGATGGCTGCGCTCTAAAATAATCACCCGCAATGAACCAAGACAGCCAAGGTCCTCTGGCAATTCTGTAATTTGGCTTTCAAACACCTCTAGAAATCGTAGGCGCGACAGAGATACAATCTCATTTGGCAACCTTTGAACCTTGCTATTCAATAAATCAAACTTCTCCAATTCCTTTAATTGACTAATCTCCTCTGGAAGACGCTCAATCGCACCCCCACGCAACGAGAGATCTTTCAACTGAGTCAGCGTCCACAGCTCATCTGGAGGCGTTTTTCCAACGAGAGGCTTCAGGTGAATCGACGTCGCTTTGTCTTCACGACACGCAGCAATTGTGCGTAACATTTCACGCCTATTGCGTTCAAGTTCAAATGCTTCGGTAGCCATAATCTTTCTCCTTTCGGTTCTTATTTTCCTCAATCCGAGGCGGCTTCTGACAAAACTGCGGGCATTGGAAAGCCATCGTTTAATGGTCCCTTCGGGTCTTTCCAAGTGCACCGCGATCTGTCTGATGGTCAAACCTTCAACATAGAATAAGCGTGCGGCTTCGGCTTGGTCCGGTGGTGCTTGAGACAATACATGCAGCACAGAATCGAGCAATTCAGACTCAATACCACTGTGCCCGCTCTGTCTGTCAATTATCGGTTCAAGGTCGCTGTGCGCCATAGGTTCCTCCCGACGCTGCGCCGACCCAAAAAAGTCGTAACACCGGTGTCGGGCAATCTGTAGCGCCCATGCGTCCCAGCGCTCCCAATCCCGCAACTGCCTCAAGCCACGCCACACATCCAATAGCACTTCCTGCAAGACATCTTCAGCGTATGTCAGATCCGCTATCTCCGCTCTGACGAGCCGTAGAAGTCGTGTCTCAACGCGCTTTATCAAGGCTGCAAAGGCTTGACCATCGCCGTCAATACTTTTTTTGATAAGTTCTGTGTCTGGTATTTGGTTCATTCGATTACCTCTTCCACTCTAATAGGCGACCCTCAGAGGGGAAAGGTTCGCTTGACTTGATTTTTCTTTAATCTTAATGGGAATTTTGTGAGATGGGAAACCGCTAACAACTTGACCGAGATAGTGCGCAATGCTATAATCGTTTGCGTCCGAATCTATTGGGGAACGACTGTGTTGCATTATCACGACAAAGGAGAAAATTGATGGGAACACTACACGGGGTCATTCGAGACAGCGTTTCAGGGGAACTGATTGAGGCGAAAGTGCATGTGCTGACGAGCAGCGGAAATTTTGTGCATCCCGCCGACAGTATCTTGAAAGTGGGTCCCGGCGAACCCTCCTTTTATAGCGCAGGAGAATTTGCAGTGAACGTCCCGCGAGGGTCAACAGATATCATCGTTGAACGAGGCACAGAGTATGAACCGCTGCGGAAAGTGGTCTCTGCCCCTCAGAAAGGGCACGTTGATGTCGAATTGCAACTCAAACGGTGGACGGATCTTCCATCGCAAGGTTGGTATCCGGGCAACACGCACCTCCACTACAGCGAGAATGAAATGCAGCCCGATGCTCGCTTGAACCTCGATCCGAAAGTCCATGATCTGAGCGTAACCGTGGTTAGCATTCTGCAGCGGCGTGAGTTGCCTTATGCCAGCAACAAGTACCCCATCGGATTTATGACAGACTACTCGACCGCCCACCACCTTGTGGATTGCGGAGAAGAGAATCGACACAACTACCGCCGAGGTGGCATGGCGTATGGACATATCATGTTGCTGCGTATCCGCAATTTGGTGGAACCGGTCAGTCGCGGCGATCTGGTCAGCGATTTCGATCCGGACTATCCGCCGCTTTGCTACGCTTGTGACGACGCCAAACGGCAAGGCGGCATCGTGCTATGGTGCCACAACGGGATTGGGATGGAGGCACCGGTCGCAGCGGCGTTGGGCAAGCTAGACGCCTTTAACCTTTTCGATCCATTCTGGGCGGATCCAGAGTATGATATCTGGTATCATCTGCTCAACTGTGGTATTTCGCTCCCCGCATCAACGGGAACCGATTGGTTCATCTGCTCAAACAACCGTGTCTATGTCCAAACGGATCAGGAATTTACCTACGAGAACTGGTTGCGTGGGTTGCAAGCGGGGAATACATTCATCACGAACGGACCCGCACTATTTCTCACCGTTGACGGCACAATGCCCGGCGGACGGATTGACTCTCCAAACGGGATGCCCCGCAAACTGTCAGGACAGATCTCATGGAATTCACACTATCCGATTAACCGTGTGGAGCTAGTCCACAACGGCAGGGTCGCCCAACGCAAGGAGCTCAACGAAGCACCGCAGCAAAATGGCGAATGGGGATTTGATCTCGAAATCGAAACGGATGGATGGCTTGCTGCACGCGCCTATGGTGATGCGAGGGATAGCTTTGCACAGGCGATTTACGCACATACCAGTCCAGTGCAGATTGGCACCGGTCGGCCCCCCGGTATCGCACAGGAGTCCGCAGCGTTTTTTGTCCGCTCAATTGACGATTCCATTGATTGGATCAGTCGGATTGGCAAGTTCACCCAAGATAAGCAGCGAGAGGAGATTTTGCACCTGTTCCATGAAGGACGCAAAATCTATGCAGCTCTGACGGCGGGGCAATAGAGGGGTTACTTCCCGATAACGCTGTAGTAAATCGCATTGAACAGCAGCTTAAATGTTCCGTGCGACTGCGCTCGATGCTGCGGTTTGAATCCGAACAGAATCACATGTCCCTTTCCCAGCTTGATATCCCAGAGCGCGCCTTTCTCACGAATCCGTTTCTCTCCCTCGATCCAGCCGCTCATGAGTGGATTGAAGTTGGGATAAGCTGCAACTCTTTTTCCACCTCTCGCCTCAAATGCCGGACCCGACTTGAAAAAGACCGCCATTTCACGCTCCAGCCCGTAACCAATTGGATGGGTTGTTTCAACGAAAACACGCAGCAGCGAGCCGGGACAAAAAAATTCCGTCCCGGTCGAGTTTTGCGGACCTGATTGGTCCGAGTCCAGAACGTTGGTAATTTCCAATCCGAAATATTCCGTTGGCAACTCGGTCGCCCAGTTCAAACAGATAAGCGTACCACCCTGTTCAACAAAGGTGCGGAGGTTCGCCACGCCTTCCAATCCGATTCCGCCCACGTATTCCGGCGGGACGCTGCCTTCGGCATGTCCTTTAATCATCGTTGACGCTCGCATGTCGGGCAGGATTATCGCGTCGTACCACTCGGCTAAATTCCCGGCGCGGATCTCGGCATCCGTCAAATTGCGATAAGGGAACTCATGCGTTTCGAGAATCCACCGAGTCCAGCCTTCATCCATGTTCGCCACCCACGGTTTATAGAGCCCTAAGCGCGGCTGCCTCAACTCTGCTTTGACATCTACCAAGGGTTGGTTGAGCTCAAGAATTTCAATCCCAAGGGATTCAGCGTTATGGCGCAATTCGGCGGAATCGCTTCCCGGTATTCGGTCTGATTTGAGGATAATCGTCCCACGGGGCAGGTACAAATCCTTCCAGACGGTTTCTTTCTGCTGCTGATAGATTGTATATCGCTCCTTTTGGAGCAATCGATTCAGCGCTATGGTCTCTAAGTTCGTTTGATTTCTGAAAGCGTAGACAACCGCATCCTGAAAATCAACTCCGTCAGTGTAGAGTCCGCCTACCGCTTCCGCAATTTCCTCAACGGCTGCTAGGTCTGCCTCAAATTCGTTGACCACCCTGATAACTTTGACACCCATCTGGAGCGGCAGCGTCCAGCCCGCGATGTCATACGGACGTTCCGGCGGCGCGCCGGGCGCCGGGATGCGTCGAGGATACTGTTGAACCTCAAGGAGATCTTTGGCATGTGCTCGAAACGGCTGCGCCATTGAGACGACGTAGGTCCCTTCAGGATATTCGACACCATCGGCCATGAAACTCGTATTTGCCTGATGGATTTCCACGCCAGCACGCTGTAAAATCTGCAGCATCTTGAGCGCGGTATCGATATCCCGTTGATTCGTCGGCACGAGAAATGCGCGTGGCGGTTCCCCTTCGCCCTTCTCAATAGCGTCTAATCCCATCTTATAAAAATTGGTGAGAAACATCTCCTTCTGTCTGGCAGCGATTGACATTATTGAATACGCTGCCGCCTTCTCATATTCGATAATGTCGCGCAACCGCCACCAACCGCCGGGCCACGGTTCGGGAAAGTTGGTCTGCTGCGCGTATTCGCTCAACCCCCGTCGATGCCCCCTCAAACTCAATCTCGGCTGAAAAATTGGTGAAGCGGTGTTGACACTGGCAGCCTCTGTCAAAATGCCTACCATGTTGTGGCGATACGGCACGGTGCGAAAACCGCCGTGCCACCACGTATCGTACACTGCGCTGGACAGCACGCCTGTGAACCCCTGCGATGTGAGATCCAATGCCATCTGTGCACCGATTAGGGAGAGTTCACGCTGCAACAGCGGCGGGATATTCGGGTTGACAGGATGGAAGTAGGGCGGAATCACGAACCGTGCCCCTCTGTTACCCATCTGGTGCACGTCGTAGACCACTTCAGGAAACCACTCTTCGTAAAGAATCTCGGTTACTAGCTGCGTTTCAACCTGTGTCAGCATGAACCAATCTCGGTTGTTATCGTGTCCGGTGTATTTGTGGTAGAGCCAAGGCATCGGCGCGCCTTCATACGGCGTGTTGACGGTACGATCGTACCAATCAATCACCATATTCAGCCCGTCAGGGTTTGCGGACGGAATCAGCAGGAGGATGGTGTTTTCCAGAATTTCCTTAATCGCCGGGGTGTTTTCCGTCGCTAGTTGATAAGCTAGTTCCATCGACATCTGAGACGAAGCAACCTCTGTTGAGTGGATGTTGCAGCTGATCATGACGACGGCTTTTCCTTCTCGTGCGAGTTGCTTCAACTCCGTCAAGTCGTGTCGCTGCGGATTGGCAAGTTTTCGCTGGATGGCTTTGTAGTGATCGAGGTTCGCCAAATTTTCGGGCGCAGATATCAGGACCAACACAAAATCGAGTCCCTCAGTGGTTTTGCCGCGCTCTTCTAGGACCACACGATCCGAACTTGCAGCCAGCGATCGCAGATAGCCGGTGATGGTCTCCCAGCGCGCTAGCTTGTAATCCGCCCCTATGGGAAAACCGATCGCTTCCTCCGGGCTGATAATTTGTGCCTGTGCTGAGATACCTATCAGCAGTAAGCTAAAGATTCCGATGAAAACAGAACAATATTTTTGTCTCAAGATCCACTCCTTATCGAGGTCGGGATAAACTATTTATGAAAAATCGGAAGAAGTATAACCCCGATCCGGTTTGAAGGCAAGCAATTTATAGGAACGACACAATGTTGTTGACAGCGCATCCGAACTTAGCTACAATGGAAACCAAGCTTAACATAAACCTGCACGAAGGAGATAAAAACCTATGCGCCACTTCACTCGAACACCCTACTATACCGGACTGGATGATCCGGAACGCGGTCAAGTCAGAGGCACCTTAGAACTTGGCGAAACCGTCGTTATTGAAACGATCGGCGGGCACGATCAGGACATCAGCATCACAGGAGAGCTCAAGCCGGGGACTCCGTTGGACATCACGACACCGCGTGGGTCTCGTCCCGGTGGGCCATTTCAGATCGAAGGTATCGAGCCTGGCGATTGGATTGCGATAGAAATTATTGACATGGAGGTGGGGCCTTACGGTTTCTACCGCAACGGTGGTCCTTTTTGGGGGAGCGTACGTTTAATTGCTCCGGTACGGGACGGGTTAGTCCATTTCCCACCGGACTTTGTGGTACCGATTAGACCGATGATTGGGGTCGTTCAGTTAGAAGAGGTCGCCCCGCATGCTGGTGCCCTGGACCTAGGCGGCAATATGGATTTTAATTCCGTTCAACCCGGCAGCACCCTGCACATTCGTGCTCAGAAACCCGGCGGTAATCTTTCTTTAGGCGATGTCCACGCCCGGATGGGGGATGGCGAGTTAACCGGCACCGGGGTCGAAATTGACTCTGCGATTACCCTAAAGGTAGACCGCTCACCCGGCTTCCCGACCGGTAATCCGGTGGTAGAGACCACCACACTGGTAGAGGCAACTGATGAAATCCTCACTGCTGGCCAGGGTGCGACCTGGGAGGAAGCGCTGAAAATCGCTTGGGCAAACATGGTGGGATTGATTGCGGACCGCTACGATACGACAGCTGAGCACGCAAACCTCATTGTTGGCACGATCGCGGACGCCCGGCCGGGATACGCTGCCGGCACCTTGAATCACCGCGGGTATGGACACCGCGGTTACGTGACTTGCCAGCTTGCCCTCACCAAAGAGCTGCGTCGAACAGGAGAACCTTTTAAGCCGTAGGAAGTCCGACGGCTTTTGCAAAAATTACACGCTTTCTGAATAAGGATGCAACATTGGAGCGAAAGGAAAACCTTGGACTCTCAGTCGGAGCCCGGAGGAAGAAGGGCAAACTCCTCTTGTGCCGACCCGTGGTAAGGCGCGTTTTTACCGCGGTTGGGCTGGGTATGGTTCATTTTCCAAAATCACAAGATAAATCGCACTTCCAAAAGTAGCAGCCGTCCACAGAACTCACCTATAAACACTGTCAACATAGCAATGTAGAGGAATCCGGTTGCAGCGCGTGTCGCGCCAACGACATCTCGCTGGATTGACTTATCGCGCAGACAGTCCCAAATAATGATGTATAGCAGCACCGATCCGCCAAATCCAATAAGGATCCGCAGCCAAAACGCGACTTGATGAAAAAAGTTCAGCGGATTCACCGCCGCCGCCTGCCACCGAAGGCACACATTCAGTATGAAAAACGAAATTGACAAAATCAGTGATACCAAGAAAATCTGATTGAACCGTTTTAGGTGGATGACAGGCAGGTTTGGGGTTACGAGATACCAATGCCCAAACCACATGCCGCTATTCACAGAACCTAATAAAATAGCGGAAACAACAAATTGCGCCGATAACAGAAGTCGTCCTGCAGGAATGTCAATCAGCTCCCCATAGGATTGTGCGCTGTATACGGTCCAAATTACACCGCAAATTGCGCCTGCAATTAACAAGAGGCGGTTAATCGGAGACTGTTTCAGCCACAGAGTGATCGTATACAGAAGGAGTAGCGCAGAGAAGACAAGTACAAAAATGGAATCGTGTCCCTGCCATGCGAGGAAGAAATTACTGAAACTGATGGATTTGCCACTGATTGCTAGGTTCGCACAACGCGCAAAGACCATGACGAGTAAGTAAATCAGAGCCATGAGTCGGTAAAATCCGCGTCCCACCAAGTCTTTGGGTATGAGCAGCAGCAGCGCAAGACCGCCGACCGCTAATTGACTGAAAACGATATAAAAGATAAGAACCATGTCGGTTAGTCCCCCGCACCGAGAATCTGAAGCGGTAATGTGCAAAAAGAAAAACCCATCATAGTCATATGACTACAATGGGTTTATGTAGGTTGAGAAAAGTTGAGGGTTAGACAATTTCTACAACTGCATTGACAGCTTCCAACTTAGCTTTAATCTCCTCAGCCTCTTCTTTGGTAACGCCTTCCTTAATGACGTTTGGCACAGCTTCAACTGCTTCTTTGGCTTCTTTAAGTCCGAGTCCGGTGACTGCCCGTACCTCTTTAATAACGGGAATCTTGTTCGGTCCAATCTCTTTCAATTGGACATCAAACTCGGTCTGTTCCTCTTCTTCGGGTGCAGCTTCAGCTGCGGCACCTTCTGCAACGCCTGGGGCCATGCCGGGTGCCATCATCATTGGCGCGGCGGCGGCACTCACACCAAACTTATCCTCAAGGGCTTTCACCAATTCGGAAAGCTCTAAAACTGTCATACTACCAATCTCATCGATTAGCTTTTGAACATCAGCCATTGTTTCGTTCCTTTCTTAAAAAAAATAAAATCTATCAGCACTCAAGCTTAATCTGATTGCTGACGACCATATTTGACCTGAATCAGGCGGATTCATCCGCGTTCTTCTGATCAGCAATTGCCTGTAATACCGTCGTCACTTGACGAAGTGAACCATTTAGAACATTAACAAGCCCGGTCAGCGGAGAACCCTGGTGCAAGACATTGACAAACCCGGAAATGGGTGCTTTCAGGCCGCCAACAGCCATAGCGAGCAGTTGTTCCTTTGATGGCATATCGACCAGCTGCTCAGTCGCTGTAGCGTCAATGGTCCTCTTACCAAGTATCCCGCCCTTAATTTTCAGACTTTCATGCCCATCGCTAAAATCCGTTAAGATCTTTGCCGATGCAGCCGGATCGTTGCTCAGTGCAACGGCTGTTGTCCCCAGAAGGTAGGGTTCTAAACCTTCAATTTCTAGCTCTTGAGCGACAACATCGATAAGTTTATTCTTATAAACCTTATATAGGACTTCCGCTTCACGACATTGATTACGTAACTCGCTCATCTCCTCAACAGTCAATCCTTGATATTCTGTCAGGATAATGACCTCCGAGTTTTGGAAATCCTCTCGAATGCTTTCTACCTGTTGAATATTTTTTTCGCTAGGCATTCGATACCCTCTCCCTTCAATTCAATCATTCGTACCATACGCAAAAAAAAACCTCCTGTCGTATAGGAGGCTTTATTTTTACATCTATGGAATGCACCTACCAATCCCTGTACGAAAGTAGAAATTGGTAAGTATCAAGTCCGCCTCGGTAGGCTCGAAATTCGTTTAAGCAAAATTGCACCCACTGTCTACGACGACACCTAAAGTCAATTTGACGTACTCCCACACCCTGAAGGTGGAGATTCCCATCCGTTCAAGATGTCGAATTGTGCTATCAACACGGATTGCGAACCGAAGTCCGTCTTACGTCCGCTCCTTCATGGGACAACGCCCTACCCCGTTTTTGGCTGCCCTGCCCGCACAAGCAAGGTAGAATCGTGGCAGTAGGCGACTGCTCCTTGCAAGCGCACTCTATGATTCCAGAGGGATTGACTGCAGCTCACCCCATTGTCTGTGGGACTGGTGGCGGGAGATTTTACCCTGCCGTCTCGTCTCTTTGGACTCAAACCACCATCAATCAATTTCTAGAAGGTAAATCTGTTTTGACTTTCAAACCGCATTTGGCTGACAAGCCCGTCCCCCGATAAATCGGGACTAAGAAGCCTAAAGGGAAGGGGGTTTGTCAGCAAGATTGATAATATATTCAGTTTAGCTAAACTGCGCCGGTTCCAGACGAATTCCAACACTCATCGTCGATGAGACAGCGACAGTCTTCAAATATCTTCCTTTGATAGAGGACGGACGTGCTCGCATCAGCGCACCCATCACCGCCTGGATATTCTCTTTAATTTGATTCTCCTCAAATGTAGCTTTACCGACAGGAGCGTGAATCACGCCAGATTCCTTCTCGACTCGGTACTCAATCTGCCCAGCTTTAATATCACGAATTGTCTCTGCCACATCCATAGTGACAGTTCCTGTTTTCGCGTTGGGCATTAAACCTCTCGGTCCGAGAATACGCCCCAGCTTCGGCATGATTGTCCGCATCAAATCAGGGGTCGCAATCGTTGCGTCGAATTCCAACCAGCCATCGACAATCTTATCGACGAGGTCATCGGTACCAACCGCATCTGCCCCCGCCTCTTCCGCCTCACGCGCTCTATCCCCTTGAGCGAAAACAACGACCCGTATCTCCTGACCGGTGCCGTGTGGCAAAGAAACAGTGCCCCGGATATTCTGATCCGCATGACGGGGATCTACACCGAGATGTACCGCCAAATCTACTGTCTCTGCAAATTTTGCTGATGCACACTTCTTCAGCAGTTCCACACCTTCATCAAGATCATATAGCTTTAAGCGATCAACGAGTTGCGATCCTTCGCTGTATCTTTTACCTCTTTTACCCATTCTAATCCTCCGCAATAGCTATTAATTGACGGTAATCCCCATGCTTCGGGCAGTGCCTGCAACCATTCGCACCGCAGATTCCAAACTTGTTGTATTCAGATCTGGCAACTTCGTTTGGGCTATCTCTTCAATCTGCGCCGGCGTTACGGCAGCGACTTTAGTTCGGTTCGGTTCGCCGGATCCTTTTGCGAGCTTTGCTGCCTGCTTCAACAAGACAGCTGTCGGTGGCGATTTAACTTCAAAAGTGAATGAACGGTCTGCATAGCAGGTAACAATAGTGGTAACTACTAACCCCGGTTGATCTTGGGTTTGACCGTTAAAAGCTTTGATAAATTCCGGGATGTTAATCATATAAGGGGCAAGGCTTGGACCGACAGGTGGGTTTGGCGTTGCTTGCCCGGATATCAGTTGCAGTTTAACAGTCCCGGCAACCTTTTTAGCCATCTATATCTCCTTAATTCTATATCTTTTCTACTTGGTAATGATCCAGTTCAATCGGCGTAGATCTGCCTAGGATAGAAATCGTTAAATGTAGACGCTGTCTATCTTCATCAATTCCATTAATCTCTGCGGGAAATTCCTTAAACGGACCGTCAATTACCCGGACTTTATCGCCAATCGCGTGCTCTAACATTGGAGGTGCCGGCTTTTTCTCCTCATCTGCTGACAGGTCCAGAATATGTTGAACCTCTTCTTCAGTGAGCGAGGAAAGAATATCCATGACACTCGGCGTATCTTGGATGAGGTGCCAACTCCGCTGACTTGCTTCATGCTCAGCATCTGCGCGAAGTTCGTGTGCCGTCTCGACGAGGAGGTATCCGGGATAAGACGGACGTTCGAACGTCCGTTTTTTGCCGTTTTTGATTTCTACAACCTCTTTGGTTGGAACAATAACTTGGCGAACTTCCTCCTCTAACCCCAAGGCTTGCGTCCGCTGTTCAAGGTTTAGTTTTACTTTTTTTTCGTGCCCAGAATAGATATGGAGAATATACCAAAAACCGTCCATAACGCACCTACATTTGAAATCAGTTAGACTTGTCTGCGGACTAACCCGTCCGAATAAACAAGCTGCGTAACAAAGCCAGTCCGAAGCCTTCAATGGAGTAGCCGAAGGCAAAAAAGGCAACCGCCACAACTATCAATGGGATCAACGAGATTAAAAACGCTATGTGCCATCTCGGCGTGTAGCGTCTTGCAACCACAGTCACCCCCACGATGATTCCTATTAGCAAAATTATGCCGTGTATAGAAATCCAGCCGGGATATCCTGTATTTCCGTCAATTATCCAGAGGAAAACGCCCAAGAGTGCACAGGCGACAATCACCACAAATGTGTTGCCTTGAACTTCCTTCCGGTCCGGCTTGGAGACTTTGCTCCATTCAGCCTGAATGTCGCGAATAAATCGCTTTATACGTGTTATCATAGGTTATATAAAATAAAAAAGGACAGGCCAGGAGGGATTCGAACCCCCAACATTCGGTTTTGGAGACCGACGCTCTAGCCGTTAGAGCTACTGGCCTGCAAGACAAAAAATTAAAATACTATCGAATCTCTTTGTGGGGTGTGTGCTTACGGCAATAGCGACAATACTTTTTTAACTCATAACGCTCTTGCTGCGTTCTTTTATTTCTTGTTGTGACGTAATTTCGCTGTTTGCAATCATCACACGCCAACGTGACTATATCTCTTGGCATAATACTCACTCAATTTCGTTCGACTACGACGAGCCAAAAAACGGGATGGAGCCGACGACCGGGTTTGAACCGGTGACCTCGTCCTTACCAAGGACGCGCTCTACCTACTGAGCTACGTCGGCATAACTAGGAAACACACGCCCGGGAGCAAAATCTCAAGGCGGGAGACGGGACTTGAACCCGCGACAATTGGCTTGGAAGGCCAATGCTCTACCAACTGAGCTACTCCCGCGTTTTGCTTAGGACGCCACAGGGACACGTCTCCGACGCTTAGAAATGATGGGCGGAGAAGGATTTGAACCTCCGCAGGCTTAGCCAACAGATTTACAGTCTGCTCCCGTTGACCACTTGGGTATCCGCCCTCTTTAAGATAGAGTGAAAGCTGGCGAGAGGACTTGAACCCCCGACTAAGTGATTACAAATCACTCGCTCTACCAACTGAGCTACGCCAGCAAACGCAACGATGAATTATACATACCAACCTTTAAATTGTCAAGCAGAAATTTTCATGACCGGAGGAATTGTCGATTCACTCACCAGAAAAGATTGGATGCGACCGGAAACGACCAAAAACACTTTCTTCCTTGGCAAGTGTCTGCATCCGGCCATCAAGGTCAATTGCTCTCTGGAGCGAATCAATAGATTTCTTATCTTCATTTTTAAGCGCGTAGGCACAAGCCAAGTTATAGTGGAGGTGTGCGACATCTGGCACAACCTTTAGTGCCGCTTCACAAGATTCGATTGCCGAATCCGGTAGGTTCTGTTTTAGGTAAGCGGTCGCCAAATTGATATAAGCCCCCACCGCATCTGGTTTCATTTCAAGTGTTTTTTGGAAGGCAGCGATTGCTGGGGCATATTCCCCTTTACGGAGATAGGCTTGACCGAGATTATTATACGCCGACGGTTCTTCGGTGAAAAAGATTGTCCGCTCTTTGTTCTTAATGGCTTTGGTATATACCTCAATTGCTTGATCTAATTCCCCATTCCTCAGATGAAAAAAGCCCTTGCGCGAATGGTCATTAAACTGGCTCTGATGGTGCCAAACCCAAATAAACAGAAGGGTCACGATGAGGCAAAACGCCATGCTTATTTTTCTAATCATTATCTATTTGAATAGTTTAAGCCAATCCTCAAGACTATTTGCCACAGACGCCGGCTGCGTCTTGCTTCTCGCGATAAATCCCGGCACCGTGTCGCGCCCGGTAGGCATCCGCGGGTCGCTGTAGCGTAGGTCTAAGCTCCAACGGACGTGGTCGGAGTGGTTCGGCACTGAACGGTGAATGGTTTTATGTTGGATAAGCAACACGCCGCCCAACGGGACCGGACATTGCACCTGTTCGCCATCGGGCAGTGCGTCATCGACAATCCCCTTAAAATTGCGCCCTGGTCCAAGTTCTGTGACATGGTTGATTAGTGGCGCCTTATGGCTTTCCGCAATCACTTCCATGCAACCGTTTTCCACTGTTGCGTCCACAAGTGGGATCCAGAAGTTGACCATGAACGTATCTGACGCATCTGATTCTAAGTACCCCAGATCCTGATGCCAAGGAACCACGGAGGTATCCTGATTCGGTAGTTTCGGGCGGATATTGAACTGTGGATGTGCTAGAATCTCTTGTCCGATCAACGATTCAACGATATCCAAGATAGCCAAGTGTGTCATCACGGCAAACATGCCTTCCGTCTTCAACTTACCGTGCAATCCCTCAAAGAAGACATCTGTAAATGAGGTCTCAGATGGCTCGGCGACAGATTCTACAATCCGAGCTAGTCTTCGCTCGAAAGGTTCTTCCTCAAAAATATTGGGTAGATCTCCCTTCGTTTGCGCTTTTCGGACGTTCTGGTCAACGGTCTCGTTTAACTCCGAAATCAGCAGTTGCAAGTCTTCGACAGGAATCACATCCTCCACTAAAAGGTAGCCTTGATCGTTGTAAAACGCGATCTGTTCAGCATTTAATCCACGCATAGGGTATATCCTCCATCAAAAATTCGGTGGGTCGAGTTTCTTCTTACGCATTATACACTATTGCTCCATTAATTCCCGCAGCGCGAGCAGATGCCAACTCGCTGACCTAAGACCACGTTTCACGCATCACTCCGCCAACCATGTCCTCTCAAATGCGAGGACTCCGCCCGATGCAACCGTTACTCCACGCACCTTGGGCTGACACAAAAAACTAGAAGGCAAGAGATAAAGCGGAATCAGGGAATTGGAACGACCAATTTCTAAAGATGTAACATCACTCCCCGGCTCAATCGGCATAGATAGCAAAGCAAGCGTCGGCACATCTGCCTCGAATCCGCCCTGCAACGTGTCGGAATCCACCGCTTTGACCTGTACTTGCAACCCAATCTGAGCGAGAGAATCACGTTCTAACCACGTTGCAATCGCATTGCCCGTGTTATCCGGTAGCTGGGCATATGCTAGATTGAGCGGACTATCCCAACCCGCATGTTTCAATCGTCTGCGCGCCTTTACAGGATTATGAGGGAAGGCAAACGGGACGAATACCATTTCGGAGGGATTTTCTCCGTATTGTAAATGCAAGAGTGTGTGCGGGTCAATCGCATATTTGAGTACATTATGCCAAGTCAGTGTAGATGGGTGCTGTGATAAGTCGGAAATCTCGATCTTATCGGGTAGGCGAAGATATACAAGCGTTGCTGCATCTGTCTGGATCAAAATATCATCAAGCCGCTCACGCTGGTGCCTTTCGACCTGTGTAATAGGAAGCGGCAACGCATCCAAAACCCCTGATTCAAATTCAAACAGGGCTTCATCCAGATTTGCATAATAGCGGAAAGTCAGCGTCTCCAAATAGGGTCTGCCCCAAAGGTAATCCGAGTTTGCCGCCAATCGTACCGCTGTTCTGCTGAAGGATTCCAAGCGAAATTGTCCTGTGCCAATAGGCTGCGAATCCCCTTGTATCGTCACCCACGCTGCCGGCGAGGTTAGTTTTTCCAGAAATCCCGGATCCCCGGCTTGCAGCTTAACTTGGAGGTAGGAATCATCAAGAGCACGAACCCCTTCAATCTGTGGTGCTATATTGTTTTGATAGGCTTTGGCCCCCCGAATCAGAAACAAGGGATGCGGGGAAACCAGCCAAATCCCATCTCGCACAAATCGCTCCCAAGCCCGTTTCACATCAGTGGCTGTTACCGGTTTGCCGTTGTGGAACGTCAGTCCTTGTGCGATTACGAACCCCCAAGTTCGGTGATCATCGGAATGGGTCCAGCTCTGGGCGATCGCAGCGCTGATTCGTCCGAACCGATCTCGTTTCACCAATCCTTCGTATAGGTTTGACGCAACCTGTAACTCCGCGAAATTGAGATAATTGACCGCATCAAGCGTTGTAATTGGTTGAAAAATTGCCCCCTGTACGGTGCCCCCAAATCTTGGGTGTGGCGCAGATTCAGCCGGGATAGCTATCCAACAAAGAAGCGCAACAGAAAAAAAACAGGACAGCAAAGCCTTTCCAATCCGAGAGCTGCTTAATATCGAAACATGAAAATCCAATGTCTGACTGTTCCTTCCTTGCCAACCTGTTATGCTGCTTTCGACATCTCATCGAGACTACTCAACAGCGCATCCATCTCAATCTGTAAATCACGCAAGGCTTTAGAAACGTCATCACTTTCAAGGCGGGCGTTACTCATCTCTGTGGTTCTAATCCGGATAATCTTGGCATGTGTATTGTCAAGCGATACACGAATTGTCATCAGCCGGGCGTCGATCTGTTGCCTTAATTCCTCAAGCCTTCCATGATTTTCGATGCGTTCTTCAAGCGCGTGTAATGCCTCCTCATATTGGGCATACACCTCAGCGTTGGACGACTCCGCTAGTTTCCTCGTGATTTCCATCTTTTCAATGTGCAGCGTTTGCATATTCGTTGTTTCTAGGTAGTCGTCAATCTGTTGCAGGCGGTGGCTGAGGTCGGCAGCTTTCGCAAAAACGTTATCTATATGTTCGATCGAGCCCTCCAGCAGCAGTTTAACGCTATCGTTGGCGGAATGAATTTGCTCAAAAATTTGGTTGCGGATGTCACGAATCCGTGAGATGGGTCCGATATATTTGGCTTTGAGTTTGAAGGGATATTCTTGCCACGGTTCAAGCATCTCTTGTTGAAAGGCTTCCTCAGGCTTGAAGATATCGCGATAGGCAATCACTTGGATGCAGACGGCAAGTGGCATTGTAATAAAGAGACCAAAGAAAAGTCCCAAGATGCCGAGATATGAGATAAGGGACACTGCCAACCCATACAGCCAAAATCGTGCGCAGTTCTTCCATGTAAACACAGTTTTGAACGCGACACCAAAAGCGGAACCAACGTCTTTCTTCTCATCGATCAGTAGTGGAAGTGCCAGCATCGAAATCGCCCAGAGCAGTGGCACCACCAAAATGCCAATCGCTGTTGTACACAGCACAATAAATGCAATCAGGAATAGCCACCATAAGAATAAGGCAGCCCAATAGCGACGGAACCCCTTGAAAATATCGCGAATCCTCGGCTTTTCTCCACGCATTGATTTTAGTGCCATGTAATACAAGCCCGCATAAAATGGGGCAGCGAAAAACAGAAAAGCCGGCGGGATACAAATTAACGCTCCAAGTAGGCTCGCAAAGAAAAAGGTGACTGGGTGCCGTTTGTACAGCTTCCAGCCTTCGGTAAACCATTGTTCAATCGTGACTGTGGATTGACTTGCCATTTCCAATTTCTCCTATCGTTTTATACGTCCAAAATCAAAGTCCAATTTAACAATGGAATCAGATTGCAAGATATTCGCCATTTTTCCCGCCGTTCAACCGGAGGCTTTCATCAACCGTTTTACTAGGTTGCTACCCGTAGAAAATCCATCAGTTTTTTTGTTGGGGCGAGGTTTCCCCGCCCCCAAGTGTCCTGTTTTCCGCTCCATCTCAATCCAATACTGGTAGATCGAGCATCTTGCCTGACCCTGTCGTAAAGTAGTAGGCATACTGCGTGTGCTGCAACTTCGGCATGAGGAGCACGATGTGCAGCTTCAATCTAGGTCCATCCGGACGCACTGCCCCGCCTGAAACACCGCCACAACACGACTGAAAGCGGAAACGTCAACCGTTGGATCACCGTCGAAGGCAGCAAGATCAGCAACCCTGCCCGGCGCAATCACGCCAATCTCGCCTCCCATGCCGATCGCCTCCGCAGAGATACTTGTGGCAGAAACAAGTGCCTCAGCAGGCGTAAAGCCAACCCGAACTAACAGCTGCAAATCGTAATCCAAATGCCCAAAGGCGAGATCCCCGACCCCGGAATCTGTCCCCGGAACAATCCGATCCCGCATACCGTAGTCCAACATACGCCGCATCACATCCAAGCGTACCTCTGCCCGCTCCTCAAGCGCCTCCAATGCCACTTCGCCTTCAGGGGAGAGGGTGCCCGCCTCCCGTTGTGCTGTGAGTTTAGCAATCTCAGGATAGCCCGTCCACGCTTGGAGTGTCGGACTGATCCAGATACCGGATTCCGCCATCATCTCGGCGACCTTCGGATCGAAACGGAGTTCGTTATCCGGGTCGAGGAACTCCGCGTGTTCCATCAGGTCAATCCCCGCTTCAACCGCTCGCACCATCGACTCCTTTGCACGACAGTGCGCTGCCGTCAAACGGTGAAAGTGATGCGCTTCGTGGGCAGCGGCGTGAAGTTCTTCAACGGTATAACTCGCACGGCCGGGAATCGTGCCTGCGGTGCCACCACCAGAAGCCATAATTTTGATGTAATCCGCACCTTCGTGCACCAAGCGACGAACCGAACGGCGCATCTCCGCCTCGCCGTCAGCGACCTCATTACACATGTGGAAATGTCCGCCGGTACAGGTGATAGGTCGCCCACTCACAAGCAGACGCGGTCCCGGAATGTAGCCACGTCCAACACCTTCCTTAAGCGTAAATCCCACCCGGTTCCGCGCACCGTGCTCTCGGATCGTGGTAATGCCGGCGGCCAAATGACGCTGTAGATTCATCGCACCGGTAAGCACCATCATCTCATCGGTCTCGGTGAACATCTCGATGTAGTTACGTCCATCACCCGCCAGACTCAGATGCGTGTGCCCATCAATCAGACCGGGCGTCACACAAGCGGTACTTAGGTCAATCTGCTCGGCGTCCGGCGGTGCCTGCCGCCGAATCACCCGCCGCGGTCCCACCGCAGTGATCCGATCCCCCGTCACTAGAACCGCTTGATCCGGTTTGGCTTCACCGCCAAGACCATCTGCTAACCTGCCTGCCAAAATAAGTTTTGAACTCGACTGAGACATAGTTTCCTCTGCTTTGTTTTTATTGGGGGGATAATATTCTGAAGACTTTACAAACCTTCATATAGGATTCCTCAAAATTTACAGGCACTGCAACTTCGGAAGTAATATACAACGGCAGCTCAGGCAATGTATCTCCAATTTTTAAAGGGCTATGCCAGATGTCCACTATCCCCAAATTGGATTCCCCGTGAGGCTGCTTTCGGTAGGCGGCACAATAAAGTGGATTTTCTGGATTCTCCTCTATATACCCTGCTGTTGCTTTGACCGCCCGAAGCAATTGATTGTGGAGGTTGAAAAAAGGCAGTTCGAGGACATCGACAATAATCAATGAGACATTTCTGGCTATCAGGTTTTCGCATTTGGCAACAAAACTGTCTCTCTCACTCGGCCGGTCTTTGTTGGCACGGCTTAAAATCTCAATCGCCCCCACGGTGATATGTCTGCCTCGCTCAATGTAATCAACGAAGACTTCAAACGTTGACGAGAATTCCGCCCGTGTTGTAACTGGCAGCTGAGGCTGATATGCCCCTTTTAGGGGTTGTTCCCTTCCTCGAATTTTGTCCGCTCTGACATCAACTTCCCGTGCACCGATGCTTGTCTGTGGTATGGCTAAAAAACCTTCCGGCAGTATTTCATTCAAGTGCTCAACAATATATGTCGTCCATGCGCTATAAAAAGACTCGAAAGGTGCAATGTCACTAATTTTGGGGGTTAAATGGTCTAAGATTGGCATTTTAGGCACTCCGTAAAAATGAGGTAGGAATGCAAGCATCCGCCCGTCTGCTCGGAAGCCGGCCTCCGTCAACCTGTATTCTCTAGCTTCTCTTGAAGCACTTGGTTGAACCTCTGCGGATCTTTGAAATACCGTTTGGCATTGTCAACAACGCGCTTCAACAGTGCAAGATCGTCTGATTCCACGTTCCCCGCTTTCAACAGGGAACGAATTTTTTCTTCACTGAATGTCCCATACAATTGACCAATCGCGGCATTCAGGAAAGCTGCGGTCAACGTCGTGACCTTGTGGAATGAGAGTGTGACATGCCGGTCTACTTCAAGCACATCGGCGAGGCGGTCATAAACCTTCTGTCCATCGTTAGAAGCAACACACAAGGGAGCACCCACAACTTCAAACATGGATATCCGAATATCTTCCGGCATGGTTCTCTCCTCAAAATGTGTAACACTGTGTCACGACCCAAAAATTATCTGTTTCAATTCAGCATAAGTAGACATCCCAGGCTTGATTAGTGGAGCAATTATATCGCGCAGAAATCCTCCACGAGTCTCGCCTGCCCGACTCATCCCCCAAACAATTACCTTTTGACGAATTTTATTAGCAGCATCTTTGATATGTGAAGCATTATCCCGTAATTCTATCAATTCATCTACTTTTCCCGTACAATACTCATTATCCTGACATAGCACACCCAATACCTCGTCTGCAAGCAGATAGTCTTCGATTTGCCCCTGTTCCAAAACCTGTATTCCCTCTTGTTTCAAGTCGCTTACTTCCCCACACGTAGCTTGATCAAGATCTCTGAGCCCGAAGACCTTTGCACCTTCCGCAATAGCACCAATGACTGGAATGTAATTATGTAGCCCTCCCTTTCCCCCCGCTGAGATGAATTTCGTATTGGGAAATTCATCAGAAAAGATTTGATTGTAGCATTCTGCATCGAAACCTTTATCTCCATGGCTTCCCTCACAGATAACAATCTGGTCCGGCATGACGAGTGCAGCTAAATCGTCTAAAGCAATTTGATGCGTTTGTTCCCAAAATCTACGATCGGGTTTTTTAGGCTTTATAATAACAACCTCCCGACTATCAAAGTCCCCGTCGCTAAAATCAAGAAATACAATTTCCCCTCTATATTGTTCGTACAACTGCAATGCCTTTCGCATCATCCCAATAGCATGAGTCGCAATCCATAGTTGCGATTTATCGTTCATAAGTCGAAAGAGTTCCTCAAGAAGATCTCCTTGTAATCTAGGATTCATGTGCGTTTCTGGTGTGTCTATACAAAAAACAGTGTCATCATATTCTTCTCTTTTGACAAAAACATCAAGCAGCAAGTCAAAAGCGGCTTTTTCTCCTCCTGAGAGATTTTGATAGAGAAAATTTTTACTTGTTCCCTTGTCAAAAGAAAAACTTCCCTTGCTAAGTGAATTCCCCAAACTATTGAGCATTAAATCAGGAAAAAGTCGATTCATAGCTTCCTGAATCTCTCCAAGGGTCTCGTCTTGAAAGTCTCCTAAACTTTTTAGGCGATCTTCCCTTCTGAACGCGCGTTCTAGCGCATTAGAAATGAGCCTTTGATAATTGTCGCTAACTGTAACATCGTTTTCAATCATATAATAAAATCTTGGCGTGTCAATAGCAGAGCGCGGATTTTGTATTGAATCTACATTTATTACTGGATCATTACGGTAGGCAGTTCGTACATAAATCGCCTTTTCCATATTAGATTGCACAGGAGTGTGAAATTCAATGTTTATTTCATTTAACTCCCGCCCCGTATTAAGCATTTTGTAATGGTAATCCGGATCTCTATCAGGTACAATACGCCTAAGATCACAATAGTCGCGGTGTAACGCATCAAACACCGATGATTTCCCACAACCGTTGGGTCCAAGCAGAACTACTAGTTTTGCTGTTGGAGGGATATTTTGAATTGTTAAGTCAGTAAATCGCTTGAAATTCTGCAAATGAATTGAAGCTATTTTCACACTGTCACCTCTACAATCGTCATCGTATCATTCCCGAAAATGTCCACCACCTTGACGGCGAGCTTGCGTCGTCCGGGGTTGCATTCATGCGCGATGCTGGTCAATTCCAACGAACGGTCCTTCTTGGTGCGGAAACTTTGCCATTCGTTTTCAAAGATGTAATCGCCGGTCCACTGTTCTTCCCACTCACTCGTTCCAGGATCTTGCACGCGGATAATTTCACGCTTGCTCTCAAAATCAAAATCTACCGACCAGTAATCAATCCAGTCCGTCCAGTCTTTCATCAACACTTCGCGCTCCACAATCCCGTTTGCATCTTTGCTCACTTTTATAATCTGCCCCTGTTCTACCCTAACCGAACTACTCCTGTTTTTGAGCTGCTGATCGGCGTCGGCACTAGAGTCCTGTGAGTAAAACACGGAAAAATCGATCAACTTCACCGCCACGGTAGGGGGTGTGCCTTTCTTGCCGGGTTTCACTATCGGCTTGACTTCAATATATGCCACATCGTGAAACACCACCTGATTTCGATCCACCGCCCGCCTGTCGAACACCTCGGCGGGGATGTATTTCGGCGCGAGGTCGATGCCCTTGCTTTTCGCTTCATCCAGCAGGTTGGGGAACAACCCCATCTCAAACTCAAAGCCAAGAACATCCACACGCGTGATCCGATGCTTGCGGCATTCCAAGATAATCTCCTCAATAAAGAGGCGTGTTACCGGAAGATTGACGGGACCCACCGCCACAAGCCTCCCCGCTTTCTCACCTTGAAAGGCGGTAAAACCGTCCCTTTTCTCGGTTGAATATGCTCGCAGGATAAGGTTGATAAACGCTTTTTCCTTCTCCTCTAACTGCTGCTCCTGTTCCACCTCGCGCAGGTTTGGATTGAGGCCAATATAGTGTTGACGCTCGTACTTACCGAGGTTGAGAATTTCAAAGGCGCGGTAGTCCTCACCATCCGCCTTGAGCTGCCGCTGGACACCAATCATCCGCTTGCGGGTGGTGTGGATGGCGAACTTACCGAGATCTGTGCAAATCCATTTACGCCCCAGTTTTTCAGCAACAGCAGCGGTGGTCCCGGAGCCGCAAAAGAAATCAGCGACGAGATCGCCCTCGTTAGAGGACGCTTTGATGATGCGTTCAAGGAGGGCTTCCGGTTTTTGGGTAGGGTAGTCCACCCGTTCTTTAGCCTGTGGATTAACAGGTGGAATGTCATCCCAAACGGAATCCACGATATCGCCTTCAACCTCGTCCAGATAAATTATTCTGGTGCCTCCTGCTGTTGGATTAACATCGTCCCTATATTTCCTGCCCTTTTCATCGGTTTTCCATCGCTTCAGATATTCTTCGCTGTGTGGTCTAAATTGTGTATTCCAAATAAATTTATCTTTCGATTTCCGGTAGGAGATAATGTTGTCGTGCTTCTGGGGAAATTTCTTTGCCGTCTTTCTTTTGAAGGAAAAGTAGGCCCAAATGACCTCATTGAGAAAGAGGCTTGATCCAAAAACCTCGTCCAAGATCTCTCTCAAGTGTTGGCTTACTCTCCAATCACAATGTACATAAATAGTCCCATCCTCCGCTAGTAAATCCCTCATCAGAATTAATCGCTCGTAGATCATAGCAATAAAGGAATCTGCCCCCTTGCCCCAAGTGTCGCGGTAGGCAATATCTTCAAGGATGTTCGGCTTCTTGGTAAAGGTCTCAACCCCCCTTTGTCCCCCCTTGTCAGGGGGGAGAGATGAAGGAATTTCTATGTCCATTGAAAAGTCCGCGCCCACGTCAAAGGGCGGGTCAATGTAGATAAGCTTCAAGCCTCCTTGCGCTTCAATCTCCTCGCGCAGCGGTCCATTCTTGAGCGATGACAGAATCAGCTTGTTATCGCCCCAGATTAGCTTGTTGGTCCAACCCTTGCGTTGGCGGCCCCGCTCGTCGAACAGATCCAGTTGTAGGGCGGTTTCGTCCGGCTTTTCGGCGCGGGGTTCGTCCACCAGTTCTATTGATTGAAAGGGTAGGACGATGTTGCAGACCTCGTTGGTCTTGCCGTTCCAGACCAATTCCACCTCGCGTTTGTCTTCAAACAGCAGAAAGCGGTATTTCTCAGGCAGCGGCTTGTCCGCCTCAAGAAAGCGGATGATTTCTTGTTGTTCCTGTTCTGTGAGTCATGGCATGGGTTTCTCTTTTATAGTTCCTCAGTAGCGGGATTTAAAGCCTCTGTATTTTCTGTTGGTACTTTCCCTTCGGTATTGGTTTCTTCAATGACCTGCACAACGAGATCTCCGGTCTTCACGCTACTATCTTTCTCATTGAGTTCACTCACGGTTTCCCCGGTTTTCTTCAATGTCTCATACTTCGTTATCCACTTGGGCGGCATAAGTGCCCGAGCGAACGGACCAAGGGCTAGGCCGGGAAGCTCGAAGTGCCCGGAGCCTCCAAGATTCACTCGTTTTGATCGGTCTGTAGCTGCCACAGACAATTTTTCTTGAACGTGAGTAACCTGCATTCGGACTTTCGGACGCTCAATCGATCCTAACACTTCGCCGGTATCGGGGTCTTTTATATCTCCCTCGTTGGGATCTATCACATCAAAGTACATGCCAACGGTTACGTCATTTGCAGTCCCTATGTTTATGGCGATTTCTCGTGCGTTAAGTACGCGTGCGACTTTTCCGCGAATCGGTGTAATCATTGTTAATCCTCCGTTGCGTTGTCAGGTCGGAGCTTTTGCTCTAACTCTTTCACATCTTCCGGAACAATGTCGTTCCAATCCTCTAGCGCATCGTCCGCTGTCATCAGTTGATAGGCTACGATTTCTTCAAGCCGAGCGAGTACCACTTGGTAGTTCCCATCAGACTCCGAACTCTGTGAGGATTCTATTGCATTTGCTGCTCGAGAGAGACTCCGATAAAGAGAGAGAAGGCGGCGGAACGCAGACCGGGCGTGAGGCTTGATGATTGCTTCCGCTGCCTCGCGGGCTGACCGATGACCAGCAAAGAACGAAATACTACTGCCTATCGCTAAGAGAATGATTTGCAAAAGGACGCTCTCCAAACTGCTCAAATCTCGTGTCGCTGCTATGTACACAAGAATTAATAACGCCAAGATGCCTAAGCCGATTAAAACTGGGACGATGTATTTTATGTTTTTCATAATTTATCGGTGTATCAAAGGAATTATTCCCTACGAGCCTCCTTCGTTGACTTTATAGGACTTACGCAGTTGAATGTTCAAAATCCCCAATGCGCAGATCGGGATTCAGAGCAACTTGTAGTTCGGCGATTCATCGCCGTACACCAACGCCCGATGAATCGGGCAACTACAGTAACCCTATAGGCACCAGTTTCGTAGGGAACAACGATCGTTGTTCCCTACTGAAGTGCGTAACTCCTAAAAATATTGAAGTGCCAACAGTAATTTAGGCCAGAAATGAGCAAGGGCTTAAATCGAATCGGACTGTGAAATCTTTGTATGATCCATCAGATATTCGAGTACCTCATCTTGCATCTTCTGTATCTCTGTCCGGTATCCACTTGAGATGAGCGGAAATTCTTCAGGCGTTGCTTTAGCCTTCAATTGTAAGAGTAGGTCTTGAAAATACGCTATGCGTTGCTGGGTCGCTTTGAGTTCTTTATCATTGTGAATCATTGCTTTCAGTGCTATCTGTTTAATCTGCGATTCAGACATAATTATGAGCACCCTACATCTACCAGATGTTGGAGATCCCGTAAGTCTGATTAATATGCGCTTTCATTCCACTATCAGTAACATTGACAAGATTTGTGAAGAAAGCCTCAGTTTCTTGAATCGCTTTGCTCGTTAGTCGTATTTTACCTCTTGATGATCGTATCCAGTTAATGGTGGAGGGCATGTCATAACCGTGAGCGAAGCTATGACGAACCTGTAATATCTCATTTAATTTCATGTGAACCTGCAAGCCATCCATTCCACGCCGAGACCAGACCCAGTCATTGATAGGGTCATATCCTGTGCATTGGGTAAGAAGATTGCGTGTATTTTCCCAGTTTGGCGTATTAAATCTCTCTACTGCTCTTTCTGCTGCTTGCTGAGCGATTGTGTAGATGGCATTAAACCCTGAATCCGATGAATCTGCTAGCACATCGTAGAAGCCACTCACTAGGCCGTTTATGTATGCCTCCCAAGCTGCGACGTAAGCCGTAAGCGTTGCGTGGTAGTAAACCTGTATCTCATCCTGCGACATGGGTCGCAAACGCCTATCAGTCGCTGCTTTGCGAAGCGTCCTTATGTGACCTGCCGCGGTTATATATTTTGATGCTGCTGTTGATGGCACAGGAAACCCTTAAAGATAACTCACAAATTTGGTAAGTGCTTCTCGATACCGCTCTAATGGTTCAGGATTGAGTTGAACCCGTCTACCACGAATCCCATTCGGTCCGGCTCGAAGGTTATGTAAGGGTATTCCTTTAGCTGTCATAACGACACATGCACTGTGATAGTCGGGCACCTCTATAAACCTTTTGCTCGGTAACTCTTCTGGGGTTGCGTAGATCTGACGATGCTTTTTGTGAAGAGCATCCACTGTTTCTTTAATAGACTCGCTCACTGCTTCAAAAGCCTTGCTTGCTTTGCCGCGATAGAGTGTTATACGATTACTGACGAAAGTGTGAAGCTTCGGAATATCCAAACCCTCTTCCCTTGCTCTGTTGGCAAAGTTGATTTTCGCATAAGTTTCTATCTTTGAATCGCCCATACCGCTGCCATAAAGTAGGGCGACGACATTCTCCACAGCCCGGCGCGAGCTATCATCAGGGGTAAAAGGTACAACAAGATTTTCTGCCGCCGCGAGAGCCAATTGGGTGTAGATTGCAAAACTCGGATTACAGTCAAGGATAAAAAGCGTATCTCTGTATCCGCTCCGCTGACGCAACGCAATTGTTAAATCTTTGACCCAATTGAGTACCTGTTTCCATGCATCCACTGGAATCGCGAGCTGAGAAGTCTGGCGAATCGCTTCTGATAGGATTTCCAGCAAATAATCACCGCAAACCAACAGTAAATTTTCTGGAAGTTTTGCATTGAATTCCTGAGGGCGGCATACATAAGGAGACACATCCTTGATAGATTGAAAGGGTGAATTCAGTCGTGCTTCAAGATAGCCTGCGATTGTACAACGGGGTTTCTTCTCTATCAATTTGTGAACCACATCATAATTGCTGTGAATCACATCATAATCGAACAACTCCTCCTCATCGAACAATTCCTCGTCGGAATTAATTGATATATCGGAATTCAAGAGTAATATCTCAGAGACATTTGCCTGCGGGCAAAGATCTATAACGTAGACATCGGTGTTTGGGTAAGTGCGGGCATACTCCGTAGCTGCAACAAAACTTAAAAAACTCTTGCCAACCCCTCCCTTGTTGTTCCAAAAAGCATAAGCTGTCATAATATCCTCCTCTCAGAAGAAAAACTGGTTCATGTTAAGAAATGGTGCAACAGAAACCGAGTTTTGAAGAAAAAACTCGGTTTCTATTCGCGCTTTGCACTTTCTTTTGACATGAACCGAAAAACTTTACTAATTCCAACATCAGGTTTTGTATTCGGTGAACGCCTCAAGCAGCTGCTGAAATGTTCTCGGTGTATACTCCCGAAAACTATCCTCATCAACATAGACAAAGTCGTAGATGACATCGGATTGGATTGCGTTGATATCCTCACACCATTGCGCCAGTCGGTACATCTTGGGATCTACATCCACATCCTTCCGCCCTTTGGTCTCGGCGACAATCACCTGTCCATCCGTTAATTTCACAAAGAAATCAGGGTAGTAATTGGCGATGTCGCCATCATCATTGACGTAATCAAGCTTGAAACCCGTCGCAAAGTAATTTTTCCCGAAGGAAACCACATCAGGGCAGTTGTCCACAAATGAAGCAAAGTCTCGTTCCAATTGATTATCGCCGGTGATTCTGTTGAACACAGATTTTTCCGGCGTCAAATAGGGTTGTTCCTTGACCACAAAGGGCCGCATATCCCGTAATCTAATCGTCTCGCTAATCTGTGCTTCACCCTTACCCTGTATCGTGAGGTCATTGATGGCTCGCCTGAGGGTTTCAATCACGGTTTTTGTGGAGGTGGGTTCCGCCAAGTTGCGGGTGGTATTGGGTGAATCCAAGTCCACCGGCTCACCGAACAGATGGTTCTGAATAAACTCTTTAACTTTTCCGTACAGCACATCATAACCGCTGACCAGTTTTAACTGCTTCATGATGGTCTGTGCAAAATAGCCGAGTACGCTGCGATAATCCGCGACACCGGCACTGTCCATCACTGTTGTGTGAGTCACCCCGCCGGTTGTCATGTCTTTAAAAACGATTTCGCGTTGTTCCTCTGCACTAAAACCCCGATACGGCACGGGCGTAAAATCGAGCTGTGTAAGGTCCAGTCCCTCCAGATTCTTGTATTCCCGATAAACGCGCCGTGTTAGAGTTGGAATTTCGATATCTAGGGCGTTGATGTTTTTGTTCCGGTTTTCTTCGTCCACCTCAATTACGAGCGGCGTTTTGGGTTCGGTCCCTTCACCCATCGAATGGCGTTCCAGTTCCACACCCTCCGCTTGGATTGACTCGACAAATTCCATAAAGGCATCCGTACCGACAACGCTCACATATTCCTCCGCGTCCTCAAGGTACATCCGGCGGAGTCCGCGCCCCAAGGTCTGCTCAGGTAAAATGTTGCTCTTGGCAGAATACGGACGCAGTCCCACAATGGTGGTAACGTTCCTGACATCCCACCCCTCTTTGAGCATTAAGACCGAGACAATCGCCTTGTATGGACTCTCTATTGAATCGATTTCCTTCGCCTGTTTACGCAATTTCTCCAACTCTTCCTTTTTCTTGCCAGATGTAGCCTCGGTGATTTCACCATTTCGCTTTGTGTGAATCACCAGCACAGCGTCTTTCAGATCCGGATAGCGGTTTTCAAGATACTCCGCAACCTCATCGCAGTTTCGTGTGTCATCGGTCATCACAAACAGAATGGCTTTCACCCCCAGCTTCTCATGTTCTGCATACGCTTTGCGCCACTCAATAACGCCGAGATCAAGGTAGTCCGCATATTTCTCGGTGTACTTCGCGCTTTGTCGCTCGGTCAGCTTGTCTCTGCTTTCTTCATCAGGGAGCACGGGGTGCTTGACTACATTTTGTGAAATCGCCTCCACGAGCGGGTAATCCGCCACCGTCTGCACAAAAATCGCACCATTGTTGTGCTTGGGCGTGGCGGTTACATCCACCTGCAATGCCAACTTACCCCCCTTCTGCAACAAGCCGTTGTGAATATCCTCAATCGACTTGAACCATGCCAACCCACGGTCATGGATATGATGTGCTTCATCGTTTAAGACCATCAGTTCCTCAATATCGCGGACAATTACACCTAAGTCTATCTTAGAATCTGTGGTCGCACCCGTTGGTCGTCTCCCTAGGAAGTAGTCCATGCTGTTGTCGTCGTCGGGCGATGGCGGTGTCTGATCGGCGGAGTAAACGCGGTGGATATTGGTCAGAAAGATGTTGCCGGTGGGGCGGGTGACGCGCACCTCGTCCTGTAGGTGCAGGGTCAATTGAAAATCGTCGCGCCAGTTGTGACCCTCAAAGCCGTTATCGGGCAATACAGGGTCTTCAAAGAAAACGCGCAACCCCTGAAAATCGTGATAGATGCGATCAAGCACAATGATATTGGGGGCAATGACCAGAAAGTTTCGGGATAGTTCGGAGTTGGGTTCATACAACTTGTGAAAGAAACTCCAAGCGATTGCAAGGCTCATCACCTTCGTTTTGCCTGTTCCTGTTGCCATCTTCAACACAAATCGCCGCCAACTTTCGTCAAACATACGTGCCGAAATAGCCCTAGAACTGTCAAAGCGCATCATATCGTATTCATCTATCACCTTGCGCACATCGTACAGGTAGATAATGGTTTCCAGTGCCTCGCGTTGGGCAAAGTAGTACTGAAATTCGCTCATCGTACCATCTGCCCCTTCCATCGGGTGAGGGGTATTGAACCACCAATTGAGAAGTGCCTTGCTTGTTTCAGCAGCACCGTTGTAGCCGTTGTCCCGCCACGCTTTGACCTGCTCGCGGATCTTGCGAACAAGTGGAGGAAGTAGTTCCCTGTAATTGGTGTCCCTCAGTGCTTCGTTATCCGGAAGCCAGCGCATTGAGGGGTCAATAATTCCGTGCGGCGATTCGGGAAAATCGGGGTGTAGTGCCATCAGAATACCTCATAAAGAATTGTTTGTTGGCTCAACAAAGTGCGCCCTGTCTCCCTCCTGTTGTAGCGGAACTGGGCATCAGAGACGAGCATTTCCCTCAATATTTCAATATCATTCACGGTCTTACTCCGCACCCCATATAATGTCTTCCTGAATGCTGTTCATCTCATCAATGGTTTCGTCAAAGCTGGGTGCTTCAATGCCAAGCACCGGATCGACATCCGCCTCCACGAGCGTGAGTCCCCTTCTACGTCTCTTTTGTCCATCCTCTAACGGCACCAATATCTCTTGAGTCATATAGACCTTGACCTGATCTGAACGGATTAACTCAGATTGCTGATAACCGTTCTCTTTGGCGATTCTTTTTAGGTGCGGTTTATCGTGATTGAGCATGATGAGGGTGTTCAACTCTTTGACGATGTAATCGCTGTGGGTGGTGATAAAGACCTTAACTCCCAAATTTATCAGACGCGCAAAAAGCCTAGCGATACGACGCTGGTTTGCCGGATGCAAGCTTAACTCAGGCTCATCTACCATAAGCAGGTCCCCTTTTTGGGCGATATGATACAAGTAAAAACCGATATCCAAGAGTGAACGCACAGCACTTGAGCTTTCAACCATCGTTAATTTAAGTCGCGTCCCTGTGGGAGTATAGTAGAGTTGATCATCCTGTGTTATGGTGTACTCGCCACCGATAATGTCGGCGAAGTCTGCTAATACTTCGGGGTGTTCTTTGGCGATAAAACTTTGCCTTTTTGCAATATCTTCAAGTTGGCGTATAAAATCTGCATTATCTTCTATCGGCACAGGGTAACTTTGGTACGCTTTGAATAGCAAATCCTGAGGATCAATCTTGGGGTTTGCTCGTCCCATTTCCTCAAGTAAGCGATTCCGAGCAAAATTGAGTTCCCTCCGGAAAATAGCGAGTCCGGTGCGCTCGGCTGAAGCAATAAAGGGAGTAGGCAAAGAATCGGAAAAAATAGCATTGCCGATAATGAAGTTAACAGATCTTTCCGTAAAAAAAGGATCAATTTCTCTCTCTTGGTCTCTGTTCACCACCAAACTCACTGTGAGTTCTTCACTACCCTGTTCCTTTGAATACCTAAGAAACCGTTCTTGAGCGATTACCATTTCGCGTTTGAATTCTTTATCGCGTATATCAATTGCTTCTATTTCAATGTGAAATTCGCTGTTACGGAATCTACCCTCAGTTGCCGCAAAAACCACGCTATCCAGTTGATTGGTATATCGTTTACATGCTTCTGCGAGCAGCCGATCTGCCTTTTCGGCATATTCTGCCAATCCAATCTTGATGCCACCATCTGTAAGCAGGCGTTGAATTTGAGTAGTGTTCACCCCGAACTCAGTCAGTCCGCGCCAAGCATTCAGGAAAGCATACAGTGCACAAGCTGCATAGGTTTTGCCGGTGTTATTTTTGCCGCAGATAATGGTCAAATCTCCCAGCGAAAACTCTGCGTGTTTTAGGATACCAAGATTTTTTAACTCTATTTTCAGGCTCATACCGATACCTCTATAATCCTCATCGTATCGTTCCCGAAACCTCTTCTACCTTGACGACGATAAAGCTAGTTGTTCATGTTAAGAAATAGTGCAAAGAAACCGAGTTTTTCCGAAAAAACTCCGTTTCTACGCTACACTAACTTCCATTAATTCTCCCTGCGATAGTATCATAAACCTCACCACATTGCAAGGGGTTTCTGTGACGGCTATCCTTACCGTTCCTCCACATGATACGTAATCCAACACAGTCGTCCATCGGTTCGCAATCGGATAGCGCCAAGCTGATCTGTCCGCAATATACGACACCCCCGTTCACGGTAACGTTCGAGGACCATCTCAGACGGGAAACGGTATCGATTCCGTTGACCCAGCGAGAAAATCGCGTATTGCGGATGCACAGCATCAAGGAATTCCGCACTGCTTGAGGTTTTGCTTCCGTGATGGGGCACTTTAATAATCTCTGCACTTAAATCGTTGCCCGATTCGATTAGTTTCGATTCGACCTTTCGCCCGATGTCCCCTGTGAACAAGATTCGTAGGCCACCGTAAGTCAACTTCAGCACAAGCGAATCGTTGTTGATATCTTTATCCTGCAGATTTGTCGAAGCTGCATCAAATGGATGCAGCAGCTCCAGTCGTGCTGTAGGAGTTAGGTCAATTGGTCCAGCATAGCCAAGTTCATGGGGGATATCCTTCGCATCAACAATCTCATGCAGGATGCGGTGTGTCGACTGGTGCAGATCTTGATGGGGCACACCCAACACTCGCTTGACACCAAACTCCCGCAAAATGTGGGCAAACCCACCGCCGTGGTCATTGTCCGGATGGCTCAAGAGGAGCAGGTCTAGCCCAAAAATGCCCTCATAGCACAAGAACGGGTCAAGGGTCCGCTCGCCATTGTCATAACCCACCCGCCTAGCAACTCCCGTTTCAGTCACCTCAATCCGCGAGGAATTGAGGCCCCCGTCCACCAACATGGTCTTTCCGTCAGGGAATCGGACATATGCCGCATCGCCCTGCCCGACATCGAGGAACGTAACCTCTAACAGCCTGCCCCGTTCACGCCAAGCCATGTCCCAGACCCAGATTGACAAGACCGTCAACCCAATTACCAGAACCTGCCTTCGGTGCATCCACACCCACACCCAATGTATAACTGCGAAACAGCCAGCGATGTAAATGACGATAAAACCGACACTTGGCGTTGGCGTCTTCAACACCGTCCACGATTGACCGAAAAGTTCGATTAGACTCAGAAAGATCCAGAGGACGAAGTGATTGGCATAGACAAATGGCGTTGCAAGGGGTAACCAGATTAAACCGAGCAAGACCGAGACCAGCGTAATGTTGACAAGAAAGGCGGCAAGTCCGACAGTAAAAAGCCCCGCAACGAGCCCGATCGGATAAATCCGATGGAAGTGCCATGCGATGATTAAGGTCGTCCCCACCTGTGCGGATAGCGTTACCCCAAACGCCATTACCACCCACCAAGCTGCCCGTCCCCATACAGAGCGAGGGACCATCCTGCTATCAGGATCCGCCATTGGATCGACTCGATTTAATCGGATGATACGGGCGATAAAGCGCTCCCACTTGGGGGCGAGATAGACAATAGACGCCACAGCAACGAAGGAGAGTTGGAAGCCGATGTCCCACAGCTGCGCCGGATTAATCAACAGCAGAACGAGCGCAGCAAACGCAAGCAGATTGAACAGATCTCTGTCCCGCTCTATAATCCGTGAGATCAGGTAGATAACTGCCATCAGAGACGCGCGGAAAACTGAAGGGCGAAAACCGACAAGGCAGGCGTAGAGGATGACAGCGGCAATGGTCAGTAGGTCGGTGGTTTTTCGAGGCAGACGCAGGAGTGAAAAGCCGAAAAAGCAGACAGTCGCAATCAGTCCAACATGCAATCCCGACACAGCGAGAATATGTATGCTTCCACTATTACGGAACGCGTCAAGAATATCGGGCGATAACCCGCTCTGTCGTCCCAAGAACATTCCCTTGAGAACTTGAGCGTGAACCCGATTTTCGTGATAGGCTTTATCAATGACGGATTCAACCCGCCGACGCAATTTTTCCGTCCAGTGCAGTAGTGGAAAACCGGATCGATCCGTGGGGACAATCTCCTGACCTCGATGCGGGTACAGAATTCCGAAAACCCCCCGACGGGCGAGATAGGAGCGGTAATCGAAGCCCCCCGGATTGCGTTGCTCGTTTGGACGGCGTAATACCCCTTGAACCTCAATCCGATCGCCGTAGCGCAAAGGGATCGGCTCGCGGAACCGGATCAGGAGTTTCGCCTTCACCGCTAAATCTGGTTTTTCCACTGGTCGGATAGTCCCGTTTGCATAGCCTGCCTCCCATTGCTCGCCCCGCTCCGGCTGATACGCCATCTCCCCTGAGAAATGCATCGGCTGATCGTAGAAATCCGGGAGGATGGGTGAGGTCAGCACAACCTTCAGACGGAACATACCACAGACACAGAGCGCGCTTAAGAGGAGCAACCGTTGAAGCTTCGACGCACGAGAATCCCCTTTTCGCAGATAGGGTAATCCAACGCCGCCAATCAGGCAGACTAGCGCAATCAACCAGAGCCAAAAGAGGGGGATGGGCAGGAAACCCGCAATAACAATTCCGAGCGTGTAGGGAACGAGTGTGCTGAGAGCAGGTCGGTGCACGTAACTTCGTCCCTCCCTGATACTAATTTAGGGTCAAAAAGAAGTGGAGACAAACGAACCTAATCCAGTTTCGTAGGGAACAACGATCGTTGTTCCCTACTGAAGAGCATAAGTCCTGGTCAGTATTAGATTCTTAATATCCGATGCTTTTCAGGTAAGCACGATTGATCCGCATCTTCGCTTCGTCGGTGCGCTCCGTCGCTCCCGGACAGGCAGTTATCCAATCGCTGTAGCCGACATCTTCCAACGCCTTCAGAAAGGCGGAATAGTCGCACATGAGCCCCTCGCCGAGTTCGACATTGCTGCCATCTTTATGGTCGTGGAGGTGGACATAGGAGATGCGATCCCGATAATCGTAAACCGCTTGAACGGGATCGTAACCCCAGTGGACGGCATGAGACATATCGAGACAGAGCCGACACCGTTGGAGGCGTTTCATAAATCGCTTCCACTCATCGGCGCTGTCCACCACATGTCCCGTATGGGGGTGGAAGGTAACAGTAACGCCGAGCGGTTCGCCATACACGGCGAGATCATCATAGACGGCGGCCATCCGATCCAGATCGAGGTCTGTGGTTTCGCTGTCAAGGCGTCCTGGACCTTTGGTCATAAAGGTGGGAACCTCAAGGTCCGAGGCGAATTCAATCCGCCGTTTGTTAATCTCATGGGTTGGATGGGTTACATCGAGTGAAACATTGGGACCACAAATCGCAGCGACCTGTATACCGACAGCGTCGCAGATCTGAGTGACGCGACGCGCAGAACCGAGCCAATCGAGTGACTGACGGGCTTCCCAACCGTCCCAGCCAACCTCTCGGAGCTGCACAAGTGTTTGTTCCAGATTAGGGTTTTCCCAGCGGAGGGCACTGTAAGCAAGTGGAAATGACATAATAGAGATCCTTTCAGGTTGGTGTTAGCACACAGAGTTATTCATGTGCATTCGGTAAGGTGTCCAAACGGTTTCTTCTCACGGTTCGCGCATTTCATCGCTCAAGCTGTTGTATCGCCTTTCGTAACGCCTGTCGGGCTTCATGCAGCCGCGATCTAACACGCCCAATAGAGCAACCGAGCGCCTCCGCCAACTCCTCGTAGGACAAGTCCTGCATTTCGCGGAGGATTAGTATCTTCCGGTAATCGTCTTTGAGAGTGGCGAGCGCCTTCTGCAAAATCTCTCGTTGCTCTGCCAACAAGACCGTTTTTTCCGGAGTCGTGGTGTCGAGCGGTACCCACGGCTGCGAGTCGTCAATCTCCATCGGATCGGTCTTACGCCTCTGTCGCTGATCCTTCAAATTGAGACACCTGTTCGTAACAATCCGGTAGAGCCATGTCGAAAACTGAGATTTGAATCGAAACTGTCCGATATTTTCCCAAAGCCAGAGAAAAACGTCCTGCGCCACATCACTGGCATCTTCAGGATTCGCAAGCATCCCGTAAGCGATGTTATACACCCACTGCTGGTATTGGCGCATAATGGTTTCCATAGCTCGCTTGTCACCATCTTGACATCGGCGGACGAGCTCATGTTCACTGATGTCATGGGATCTCGCTTCGCTAGAGGCGTGTTGGTCGTTCAATTTTCTCAGCCATACAGAAGTTGGGGTGTACAATGGCGGCTTGTTCCACAGCGGATTTGCCGATCGATTGATTTTGCGTTCTGTCGTTTTGGACGGATGAAGTCGGAAAAAGTTCTGTCTTTTGGTTTCTCATGGCATCTTCCTCGCGCGAGTTTGTGAACACCCCTCGTGTCCGTAACCAGCAGATAGCTTAGCACTCCCCTTTGCATGCAGAACTGCATACAAAGCCTATTTTATCCAGTTTCTCGTGGGTTGTCAAGCATGCGCAGTGGAAATCATAGTGCTTGCGAAAGTATAGTGAATTAGTTATAATAACCCAAATCGCTAGTAGCGGGTATATTTCGTACGCTGTAACCCTTGTGCAGATCAAAGCACGACGGAGCGCAATGTATAGGTTTCATCAATTCAATCAACCAATAGAACTAGCATAATCTCGGTAGACCGGTGTAGTGAGGGTTATTCGCAGGGAACGCAGATCCGCGTTCCGCTTATTCCTTTCGCTCCAGTTCAATGAACCAACAACCAAGGGAGAATCCTATAGATGGACACAACACAAGCCGTAGCGCGAATCCTGAAAATTGAAGGCGTTGAATGGATATCCTGCTTCCCGTCCAATCAACTCATCGAAGCCGTCGCTCAAGAAGGCATCCGCACCGTCATGTTCCGGCACGAACGTGGTGCAGTTATGGCAGCCGATGGGTACAGCCGGGTCAATGACCGTAACAAATTCGGTGTCATCATCACACAAGGTGGTCCTGGCGCGGAAAACTCTATGGGCGGTATTGCACAGGCTTTTGCCGACAACGTTCCAATTCTGTACCTGCCGGGGGGTCCCTCAATTGACGAATATGCGGTTCGTCCGTCCTTCTCACCGGTTCGCACATATGAGACAGTATCGAAGTATGGCGAAGTCATCACAAAACCGAGTCAAGTTGCTAGCGTCATGCGACGGGCTTTCCACCACCTTCGGAATGGACGCCCCGGTCCCGTCATCGTCGAGACACCGGGCGACATTGGGCTGCAAGAAGTCCCAGACGATGCCCTCAACTACAAGCCACCGAAGCGATCACTTCAGATGCCAGCTCCCGGCGATATCAAAGACGCTGTTAAGGAACTGTTAAACGCGAAGAAACCCGTCATCTGGTCTGGTATGGGTGTGCTGCTCTCCGGAGCGACCGAAACACTCACAGAATTTGCTGAGTTGACCGAGATACCGGTGTATTGCACGATGCCCGGTAAATCCTCCTTCGACGAGCGTCATCCCCTTTCCGTTGGCTCCGGTAGTGGCGCGACAACCCTCCCTGCACGGACCTGGTTACAGGAATCGGACGTGCTACTCGCCATCGGCTCAAGTATGACCCGCACCCATTATGGTCAACCGATCCCGGCGGGCAAGGTCATCATCCACAACGCCGAAAGTATTGAAGATATCAACAAAGACTTCTCCGTTGACATCGGACTGCCCGGCGATGCCAAGCTGACGCTACAGGCTATGATTGAGGAAGCCAAAGCCCAACTCGGCGAAAACGGGAGAAAGGGTAAAACGCAAGTTGCCACAGATATTGCCAAACTGAAGAAAACGTGGATGGCGGAGTGGACACCGCTGCTCACCTCCGACGAGGAGCCGATTAACACATACCGTGTGATCGGAGATATGGTCAAGGCGATGGATCTGGAGAACAGCATCGTCACCCACGATGCCGGTGCCCCGCGCGATTCCATCATGCCTTTCTACCCCGGAACGGTGCCTCATAGCTACATCGGTTGGGGCAAAACCACCCATCTCGGTTTCGGCATACCGGTGATGATTGGGGCGAAGATCGCAAAGCCCGATAAGTTCTGCCTGAACTTCATGGGCGATGGTGCTTTTGGCATGTCCGGCTTAGACATCGAAACCGCCGTTCGGGCTGGTGCACCTATCACTACCGTCGTTCTCAACAACGGCGGCATGGCGACCTACCCAGGCGGCTATCCAGAAGCCCGTGAGCAGTTTGGAACAACTGAGATGACAGGCGACTACGCCAAGATTGCTGAAGGCATGGGCGCGGTCGGTATCACCGTGACTAAACCGAGCGAAATGGTTCCCGCGCTTGAGCAAGCACAGCAATTGAACGCGGAAGGTAGCACGGTACTGCTTGATGTGCATGCCAACATGGAGGCTCGTCGATCTCGCTTCAGCTAGATCTCGCTCGTCAAAATTGAAAATACGGAAGTTGTCATTTATCGTACACTGGGCCGCTGTGTACGTTTTTTGGTGTGCTGTATTGCTTTCTATTTCAGGACTTACGCAAATTTGGCACACGGGGATAGATTTTTGATTTTTAACCCCCTAAATCCCCCTTATCAGGGGGACTTATGAACACGCTGCGTAAGTCCTATATTTGTTAGCTCGGCTTGGATTGACAAATCCAAGCCATCTTTGTGTGCAGTGGATTTGCCAATCCACTGCGAGCGGCAATTGATTGGATTCGTCTCCCATTCCTTCGGTTTGCAGCGTTCTGTATAAGTGGCAGCTTCGGTTAAGATAAGAGCAATTCGAGTTAAAAACAACTTCTCTCCCTAGCAATTACAGAGGAACACACTATGATTAAACTTGTGATGATGCCGCCGTTGGACGACCTCAAGCGCGAGTTTGCCCCGCGTTTGGAGGCTAACCTACCGGAGTATCGGGTCGCTGTCCCCGAAACAGACGAAGAAGCACGTCGTGAAATTGTCGATGCCGATGCAGCGTTCGGTTGGGTGCCGCCTGAAGCGTTGAAGGTTGCAACAAAATTGCGGTGGCTCCAAAATCCGGATGCGGGTCCTTTTCCGGGGTACTACTACAAGGAACTGATTGAGCATCCCGTGGTGGCCTGTAACCCACGCGGTATCTACTATGACCACATCAGCCACCACATTATGATGTTCCTGCTCGCACTCTCTCGTGGGCTGCCCTACTACGTCGAGGCACAACGAGAGCGACGATGGGACCCGAACGCTCGTAAAAATTACGTCGACCTCGCAGAATCAACTGCACTGATCTTCGGCGTGGGCGGCATTGGCCACGAGGCAGCGAGGCTGTGTGCGGAGTTTGGCATGTCGATAATTGGTGTAGAACCAAGACCCGAATATGACCTGCCCTACGTCGAGATGCACCCACCGGGGGATCTAGATGCGGTGCTGCCACGTGCCGATTTCGTGATAGCAACAACGCCGCACACCCCTGAAACCGAGGGGATATGGAATACCCAACGGTTTAGCCTGATGAAGAACACCGCCTACTTTATCAACATCGGTCGCGGCAAAACGATGAAAATCGACGACCTCGCGGCTGCTGTCGAATCTGGTGAAATCGCTGGCTGCGGTCTCGATGTATTTGAAGTAGAACCGCTGCCATCGGATCACCGCCTATGGAATCTGCCCAACGTTCTGCTCACACCCCACATCGCTGTGAAGGACGCCGAAAACGTCCCTGAACGCCGATTCGAGATCCTCCTCGAAAACGCCCGCAGGTTCGCCGCAGATGAACCGTTACGCAATGTGGTCAACAAGGCAGCGTGGTACTAAAATCTCGCGCACGATGCGGAGAAATAATCTATGACGGAATCAGAAATTCGTGCCTTATACGGTTGGGCAGAGATCGATCCGGTTGCCCCTGTCGTGGCAGGATCGGTCGGCACATGGCGTATCACCTACCACGTCGGTCGCTACGGTGTGGATGACGGCGGGGTCGTTAAATTTGCGTGGCGGGATGTCAGCGATTGGGCGACACCCCAATTTGAAGATCCGTCCGCACCCGAATGTGCTACCGTCTCTACAACGGGTCCGGCATCGTTGCGGGCAAGGTTTGAAAAGCAACGCTACATCCGTCCTTGGCGACTCTGCGTTACCGTCGATGTCTTCGACGATTCCCTCTCTGAGGGGGATAGCATTACCCTTATACTCGGAGACACTTCGGGCGGGAGTCTAGGGAGTCGAGCGCAGACCTTTTCCAAAGACGCGTTTGAATTTCGTGTTGCTGTCGATTGGTGTGGCACCTGGGTTTACACGGAGGTCCCATCGCCAAAGATTCCAATTATCAGCGGTCCCCCTCATCGGTTGGTGGTATTGGGCCCCTCGGAAACTACACCCAATGAAGACACCTGGATCGGGATTAAGGCAGAAGACCTCTGGGGCAATCCGAGCACAGGGTATGCAGGGACAGTCCAAATCGACGCCGGGGGACTGACGGGCTTGCCAGAGACGTATCAGTTTCACTCCGCAGACCGAGGTGTGCATCGTTTCGAGGGTGTGAAAGCACCGGAGGCAGGAACCTATCGAGTGGGTGCAGCAGACGCAGAGAATGGGTTAGCAGCGGAAGGAAATCCACTCCGCTGTGTGGAGGAACGTGGCACCCATCAACCCTTCTGGGGCGATCTCCACGGTCAGAGCGAGGAAACTGTTGGGACTAATCCTGTCTCCTCCTATTTTCGGTTTGCGCGGGAGGCGGCACTGGTCGATTTCGCCGGACATCAGGGAAACGACTTCCAAATCACCGAAGCGATCTGGACGGAAATTAAAACGCAGGCAAATACTCAATACCATCCCGGTAGATTTGTCACTTTTGTCGGATATGAATGGTCAGCGAACACACCACTCGGAGGTGACCACAACGTCTACTATCCGGGAAACGACGGTCCCCTGCACCGCTCCAGCCATGTGCTGATCCCTGACAAATCGGATATTGATACCGACTGCACACACGTCACAGAACTCTACGACACATTGCGCGGGCAGGATGTCCTGCTGCTGCCTCATGTCGGGGGACGCTATGCGAACCTCAACTGGCACGACCCGGTGCTGGAACCGCTTATCGAGATCTATTCCGAATGGGGCGAGTTCGAGTGGTTTCTGCGGGAAGCGCTGGAAAATGGCTACCGAGTCGGTTTCACCGCCGGGAGCGACGACCATAAGGGACGCCCCGGTGCTGCGCCTCCGGGTAGCGGTTCGTTCGGTGTGTACGGCGGATTAACCTGTATCTATGCGGCAGAATTGACGCGGGAAGGGCTGTGGGAAGCCCTGAAAGCCCGTCGATGTTACGGAACGACTGGGCAGCGCATCCTGCTTGAGGTGACCGCGGATGGCAAACCGATGGGCGCAGCATATCAGGCGAACCAGCCGCCGGAGATCTCTGTGAACGTGATTGGCACCGCACCCATCGAGCGGGTAGATATTTTCAGAGGTTTGGAACTCGTTCACACCTTCCCCGCAACGACTGAACGGGCGGAAGACCAAATCCGTGTCGCATGGTCGGGGCAGCGCATTCGGGCGCGGAACCGGCTGGTGCGATGGGACGGAAGCCTTGAAATCGATAGAGGACGGATTTTAGGAGCGGAAGGCTACGCCTTTGATACCCCGGCTGAAGGACTCGAAGCGATAACTGAGCGAACCGTGTCTTGGAAATCTGTGACAACCGGGGATGCCGATGGCGTGATTCTGAGACTTGACGTACCGCCTGAGACAACCCTCGATTTTAAGACATCGACCCTGAATCGGACTGTCTCGCTTCAGGCAATTAACGATTCACCGGTTGTCGTAGATGCCGGTGGGATTGATATGAAGGTGGTGTTTGAACGACTGCCGCTCGGCGTTGGCGGAGAAGTAGCGTTTACGTTTCGGGAGGCAGCGTTGCCCACGGGCTGCCATCCGTATTGGGTTCGAATGTTGCAAACGGATGGGGCAAAGGCATGGGCAAGCCCCATCTATGTCACAATATAATCCATTTAACACGGCAAGGACAGCGGATTACTATTCTCTATAGGCGTTACGCACTTCAACTCGCAGGGGCAAGGTTACCTCGCCCCTGCGAGTTGCCCGATTCATCGGGCGTCATTTGAGCGTTTAATTACGCAAGTCCTACCCTGCTTGGAGGCAAATATATGGGACAGATAGACACATCGCTTTTAGAACTAGAAACCCCTCACATCCTGTTGGATCAGGACAGATTACAAGCCAACATCCAACTGATTCAGGACATCGGTAATACTCGCGGTGTCAATGTTCGACCACACATCAAGACCCACAAGTGCCTTGAACTTGCTCGGCAACAGATAGACGCAGGCGCGGTCGGAATTACCTCCTCAAAGGTAGACGAGGCACTCGTTTTCATCAACAACGGGATCCGTTCCATCACTGTGGCATATCCCTTGGTGGTTGATTCAAAACTCGATCGTCTGATAGCCGCTGCACGCACGCATGACGTTGACCTGCGCCTCATCGTTGATAGCCCTGCGGGAGTAGATGCAATCGCTCAAGTTGCGGGGAGACACCAGAAACAGATCAGCATTTTCTTGAAGATAGATGTGGGGCTACACCGTTGCGGACTCACGGAAGACGATCCGGACTTGGTTGAGTTGGTGCAAAAGATCGTCCAAGAACCTGCCCTTAATTTCGTGGGACTTCTATCTCACGCTGGGCATACTTATGGCGCAGATGACGCCGATGCAGCGCGAAAAATCGCCCAACAAGAGTGCGAGACTATGAACCGCGTACGGCAAAGACTGGAAAGCAACGGCATCGAAGTCTCGGAAGTCTCCGTTGGATCCACACCCGGCACCCTTGTGAGCGACAGCTACGACGGCATCACCGAAATTCGACCCGGCAATTACATCTTTATGGATAGAATGCCGCTGCGTCTCCAGGTCATCGACTTAAATCAGATCGCGCTCTCAGTGCTAGCAACAGTGGTGAGTAAAAACGCGGATTACTTTATTATCGACTCGGGATCCAAAACCTTGAGTTCCGATCAAGGCGCGCATGGAATGCCGGGGATGGAAGGATTCGGACTTGTGTACCCCGCAGATCGGTTCGAGGATACAGATCACGAGATGATTGTCACCAGACTTTCGGAAGAGCATGGGGTTGTAATACGTAAGGATTTCGATCTGGCGATAGGTTCTAAAGTTCGGTTAGTTCCAAACCACTCATGCGTCGTCGCAAACCTATTAGACACCTACACTGTGCTAAAGGACGGACAGATCGCCGATCAATGGAACATCGCCGCCCGCGGACAAGTCCATTAGCAGAATAATATTGTCTTATCGTAGGTTGGGTTGAGCGTGAGCGAAACCCAACACCCACCTGTCACGCTTCTAATGACCCAATGTACCAATGAACTAATGAACCGGAGACGTCTACCATGACAATCCAAGATCACCTTTCCCTAGAGGGAATCGACGACGATAATCTGAGCATTTTCAAGGCAATCGGCGTGGATTACGTTGCAGTTATGCACCCGCCTCCTCCCAAGCCCGACGACCGTGCCGAAATCTGGAAAGATGTCCGCAAAAAAGTCGAATCCCACGGGATGAAGTTTAATAACGTTGGACTCAGACCCGCTAAGGAAATCACGCTCGGCAAGCCCGGCAGAGATGAACATATTGAGGGCTGGTGCACATTGATACGGAATATGGGAGAAGCCGGTGTCCCGACGCTGTGCTACAACTTCCGAGGCATCGGGAACTTTCGGACAACGGCAACCGTTGGCAGAGGTGGTGCCCGTTACAGCACCTTTGATTATGATGGGTTCATGAAGGAATCGCCCGACTACCCCGATCACCACATCTCCGAAGAGAAACTCCGAGCGAATCTGAAGCACTTCCTTGAACACATTGTACCGGTCGCTGAAGAAGCGGAGGTGCAGCTCACCATGCATCCGGACGACCCGCCGCGCCCGGAACCGCTTGGCGGTGCAGCCCGAATCCTTTCGACCCTCGACGATTTTGAGCGCATGTTCAACGCGGTTCCCAGCCACGTAAATGCCATGCTATTTTGCCAAGGGTGTGTCCGTGAGATGGGAGAAGACGTGCCGACCGCTATCCGGCGCATTGGAGCGCAAAACAAAATTGCCGCCGTCCACTTCCGTAATCTGCGAGGAACCCCAAATAAGTTTCAGGAGGTTTTCGTGGATGAGGGCGAAGTGGATATGTATCAAGCCATGCAAACCTACCGAGAGGTTGGTTTTGAGGGTCCCTTCATGATGGATCACACCCCCAGCTTCCCTCAAGAAAACGCGCACTGGGCGGGACGCGCCTTCGCTGTGGGTTATATCCGATCGATGATCCAAGCAGTGTACTGATAGTTCAAATGAGAGGTGCTCATAATTATTGTCTGAATTAGGATTTACAGGATTTAAGGATTAACAGGATTAGATGACTCAAATTGACAATGATGAGCATTTGAGGCGAGGGTATCATTATTGATACGATGCTGCGTCGCGAGGAAAAGCAAGCTGAATCACCTATTAAACAGATGACATAGAAAACACGGACGCTCATTCATAACAAATCATGCAAAGAAACCGAGTTTTGAAGAAAAAACTCGGTTTCTCTGAACTATTCTGCACTTTCTTTTGACATGAACGAACCTATTTATGAGCACCCCTCATATATTTGCAAGGAGAAAAAAAATGATGAAAATTGGCACCCGTATCAGTCCTGATTGGTTGAACCGTCCAGACGACCTTCACTTTCTCAAGCAGATCGGCGTTGATTGCGTGGACATCACTTTGGACATCTGTCCCGGCTATTCAGAAGCCGGCGGTCGCGCAAACCGCGAGGGATTGGAAACGGTTGTAGAAGCGATTGACAAGGTGGGGCTCAAGATCGAACGCGCCAACACCTCTAATGGACACTATATCAAGACCTTTCTCGGTCAACCCGGCTCCGAAGCAGAAATTGACAACCTGATTGCCAACGCCGAACTGTGCGGCGAATTTAGTTTACCGGTGATGGGTATCCAATGTTTTCAAGCGGGCCAGTTCGGTCATTTCCCGGAGTCTATGCACAGCATGGTTGAGGGGCGAGGCGGATATAGCCACTTGAAAGTAGATCTGAGCGAAGCTCTCAATCAAGCACCGCCAGAAGGTGCACCGACTCACGATGAGATCTGGGACCGCACCTTAAAGATCTTCAGGAACGTTGTGCCAGTGGCGGAGAGTGCCGGCGTCAAGGTTGCGATGCACGGAAACGATCCACCGGTTCCCAGTCTCTACGGCGTGCCACAGGTCCTCTACAATTTTGCCGCTTTTGACCGTCTCTTTTCTGAGGTCTCGTCCCCGAACAACGGGATGACCTTTTGCGTGGGCACCCGCTACGAATCTGGGGAAGATGTCTTCGAAGGGATTCGGCACTTTGGGGAACAGGGCAAAATCTTCCACGTCCATTTCCGCAACGTGCGCGGCAAAATCCCCGAAAAGAAAGGGTACGAAGAGGTAATCCCCGACGCCGGTGACATGGACATGTACCGGGTAGCGAAAGCCTTGCACGATGTGGGCTACGACGCCGTCATCGACTACGACCACATCATGCGACTCACCACAGACGGACCAGAAGGCAGAGAGTACATCGCTTATTGCGTTGGGCACATGCGTGGGTTGCTTCAAGCACTCGAGAGCAATTCCTAACGCTATGCTAGAAACACACCTTCAATCACTGTCCACCTTCCGATTCCAAAACCTGTCGAAACAGGGTGAGATAGACCACTTTGTTTCGACCCGCATCGGCGGTCTGAGTCCCCCGCCCTATGAATCCCTTAATTTAGGGTTTCACGTCGACGACACTGCTAAAACCGTCCTGAAAAATCGTGAACGTTTGGCAGCCAATATCGGCATCCCGCTCTCCGATTTTACAATTGCGAAACAGGTTCACAGCGGTACGGTGACAATCGTGACGGAGGGGATGAGGGGCGACGGCGCAGCTGATGACGACACAGCGGTTGAGTCGACAGATGCGATGGTAACCGATGTGCCCCGTTTATGCCTGACAGTTCTTGCGGCGGATTGTGTGCTGGTGCTCTTTTTCGATCCCCGAAAGAAAGTGGTAGGTGCCGTACATGCCGGATGGCGGGGGACCGTTAAATTGGCAACTCAGAAAACGGCAGAAACCTTAAAAGTAAAATTCAACTGCAAGCCGACCGACCTTCTCGTAGGGATTGGTCCCTCCATCGGTCCCTGTCACTACGAAGTGGGCTCCGATGTTATTTCACAAGTTGAGGATACTTTTGGGGGCACGGATGGCTATATCAACGACGAAACCCCTGATGGCAAAGGGTATTTTAACCTGTGGGAAGCCAATAAACGTCAAATCATGGAAACAGGGATCCCAGCGCAAAACATAGAGGTCGCTCAGATATGCACCTATTGCAATGCACACCTGTTTTTCTCTGAGCGACATCAACGGGGAAGGACGGGAAGATTCGGGGCGGGAATTATGTTGTCAGCATGAACCAATGGCACATAAAATTGAAAGAAAATGGACAAAGCTATCACACGAGAGCTGAGCGAGATTATTGAGAACATTGAAGCGCATTCGGGAGCAGCATTCCATCGCAGCGCACCAAGGGAGTATGCAGCCAAACTCGGAATTGAAGCCACAAATATCGGTGCAGCGACACTGCTATCAGCGCGAAAGAGTAACAGCCTATACTTCAATCGCGTTATTGGACTTGGGCTTTCGTCCCAAGCAACGCTTGAGCAGATTGACCAAATTCTCGATTACTACGCAGAGCGAAAGATTAAGCGATTCGCGATTGAATTAAGCCCATTGGCTATACCTAATGAAATTGTGAATTGGCTGGAGAAGCGAGGGTTTCATGAGTCGGAGGGTGCGGCGAAGATGTGGCGAGATAGTTCACCGATCCAGAATGAAAACACGGACTTTCATATCAAAAGAGTTGATGCCACAGAAGCCTCCGATTGGTTTACCGTCATGTCAACGGTGTTTACCCAGTTCAGAAGCCGAAAGCAATGGTATGAGGCACGCTTCAATGACCCCCGATGGCACCATTATCTAGCGTATGATAGCGATGAAGCCGTAGCAGTTGCAGCGATGTATGCCCAAGATGGAGTCGCACATTTGACAGATGCCGCCACTCTTTCGGGTTTCCGACGCCGTGGGATTCAAAAAGCGATGGTTCACCAACGTATCCTTGATGGACTCAAACTCGGTTGTGGTTGGTTTACCAGTGAAACAGTGGTACCCAAGCCACGCAAGCCACTAATTTCACATCGCAACCTGCGTCGCTCAGGGTTCGAGATGGCATATATCCGGGCTAAGTACGTATGCGAAAGTGTAGTATCTCAGCGGTCTGCTCGTTGACTTTGTAACAGGTTATCTCGTAAGGATCAGATACATACCACTACAGACAAGCAGCATGCCGATAACATATCGTAAGGTGAGCGGTTCCCGCAACAGTATCAAGCCGGCGATACTTGTCAGCAATATCCCTCCAAACCGGATAACGGGTGAGCCGAGAGAAATTGGTGCTCCTGCACTAAAGGTGACATACAAGCCGAGAGTCACACCGCTGAACGCGAATCCTACCCCCATACTTGCTAAGATACCTGAGATTTGGGCATGTTGCGGTATGCCACGCGCCCATTGCCACAGCACCCAAGCCAGGCCAGTCGAGAATGTGCAGGTTCCGTATATTAATACCGCTAAGCTGTTAGAAAGTCTGCCCGCTGCTACTTTCACACAAAGATCTGCAGCAGCCAATGCACATGCGGTGACCAGTGCGTATTTAATCCAGCCCATGATTCAAATTTGCCTCCGAGTGGTCAACGCCACTAACGCTTGTTATCGTTTAATTATGGTGAATTCTATAATAACTTATACACTTTCGATGCACAACCAACCCCCTAAATCCCCCAACTCCCCTGACAAGGGGACTCCCCATGAAAAGGGGGCAGGGGGGTTAGGGGATCTTCTCCCTTGTCTTTCCCCTCTTATCAGAGGGGTTCAGGGGGACTTCATGAGGCTTCGCTAAGGGAAGCTACTGGCGAACGTCCACATATTTATATCGTTCACCATAAATTGCGGTGTACCTTTCCACCCATTATGATAAAAGCATATCCGAAAAAGCGGATAACGTCAAGCCCAGAAGCACGCAATAAAAAGTAGTAGGCACACGCCGTGTGCCGTAACACAGCGCAATCAACTAGGAAAAAAGCATAATGAAATCCGTATTCAGGCTGTCAGTCAACAACCCTGTATTGGTTCACATGATCACCATTGCGGTGATTGTCTTCGGATCATACATGCTCATCAATATGCCGCGCGAGCTTGAACGCGATATGTCCTTCAACTGGGCATTTATTTGGGTGACCTATCCCGGCGTTTCGCCCGAAGAGATCGAAAAACTAATCACCAAGCCAATCGAAGACGAGATTGCTGATGTCAATAAAATTGAGTCTATCACCTCAACCGCCGCCGAAGGATTCACCGGCATCAGCGTCAAATTTGATCAGAATATCTCACGTGACGAGTTTGACAAACTGTATCAAGATCTCCGCACAGAGCTGGATAAAGTCCAAAATCTGCCCGAAGATGCGGAGGATCCCTTCATGTTCAAGCTGGAGTCAAATACACTAACGCCGGTGATTGATGTGGTCATAGCGGGGGACTTCCCCAAAAAAGAGAGGCGAGGGCTAGCAGAAGAACTCCAAGATGAAATCGAAGCCGTTGAGGACGTCTTGGAGGTTTCGGTCTACGGGATTCGTGACCGCCAGATCTGGGTCGAGGTCGATCCCAATCGCCTTGATCGGTATTCCCTGACGCTGCAACAGGTTGTCGGCGCGTTGGCAGCCAAGAATATGAACGTCCCAGCGGGAGAGTTGAAGATCGGACGGTTGGAATATCTGCTGCGCACTGTCGGCGAGTTCGATTCAATCGACCAAATCCAAAATGTGATTGTGCGACAGATTCCCGGCGGTGGTAAGATCCGTGTCAGTAATGTTGCACAGGTTCGAGATACCTACGAAGAACCGACCGTAATTCCCCGTTTGAATGGTAAACCAGCAATTACACTCTCAGTGGCAAAACGGGGCGAAGGAAGTACGATCCAGATTGTCGATACAGTACGAACCATAGTGGAGAAATATCGGACCAATCGACTGCCGGAAGGTGCGGAAATCACATTGGTGAATGATAGCTCGATCCATATTCGCAATTCGCTTGGCAAACTACAAACGAACGCACTTTTCGGCGTAACGCTTGTGCTCATTGTCTTATACCTCTTCATGGGCCTGAGGAACGCAATCTTTGTTGCTATCGGCATCCCGTTGACACTCCTAATCACCTTTGGGCTCATGGGTATCGCCAACGAATCGATCAACAATATGTCGTTGTTCGGGTTGGTGTTGGTGCTTGGTATCATTGTGGACGATGCAATCATTGTGATGGAAAATGTCTATCGTCGGATGCAGGAAGGGGAGGCGCCGATCCAAGCTGCTATCAACGGGGCATACGAAGTCGCTGGACCCGTGATAACCGCTTCCTTAACGACAGCGGCTATCTTCCTCCCGCTCGCACTGTTGCCGGGGATTGTTGGCAAATTCATGAAGATCATCCCTATCATCGTCGCCTTGACGCTCGCCGCATCCCTGTTTGAATGTTTCTTCATCCTGCCATCCCATATCGCGGATTGGGGAAAAGTTGGGCGTCCCAAATCCGAGGACAGACTGATGCGCTACCTACTAAAACCCTACACCAGAATCCTGAAAGTCGCAATACGCCGTCGCTACTGGGTACTAGGTGGGGTTGTCCTTTGTCTATTCCTGAGTTTTCTCCCCATCCGCTTCGGATTGGTTGAGGTTGACATGTTCCAAGGTGATGAGTACCCAATGATTTTTGTCCACGTGACGATGCCTGTGGGCACCCGCTTGGAAACGACAGATGATGCAATCCGGAAGTTTGAGGCAGTTACGCTTGCGCTACCCAAATCTGAAATCAAGGCAGTCATCGCGAGAACGGGGTTCCACGAAATAGATAACGGCTTTAATGAGCGTAATGGCAACCTCGGAATGCTCCACATTGAGGTCGCCGAAGCTAAGGATCGTGAGCGGACACTTGATGAAATTATCGCGGAACTCCGCCAGAAATTCAGTCGTATCACAGGACCTGAGCAGATCGGATTTCAGACAAGAGAAGAGGGTCCCCCCGCCGGCGCAGATGTCGAAGTCATAGTGAAGGGAAAATATTTCGACGAACTGGAGGCAATCACCGACGAACTGAAAGCGGAACTTGCCAAGACTCCCGGCGTCACTGACATCAACGACAACTCCGCGCTGGGCCAAGAGGAGATCAAAATACATATTGATGAGGACAAAGCTAACGAATATGGATTGACGCTCCAGCAAATCGCCTTCACCGCGCGCAATGCATTTGAAGGCACAAAGGCAACTGTATTCCGCGATGGCGATGAGGAGATTGATGTCGTTGTCAAATTCAGTGAATCCGCACGCACGACGCTCAAAGATGTGGAGGACCTGAAATTGATGGGGGCAACGGGTGTGCCAGTGCCCCTCCGAGACATCGCCCAGCTGAGTGTGGCGCAAGGTTATGCCACAATTCATCGCTACAAACAGGAAAGAGCCATCACCATCACCGCCAATGTGGATGAAAAAGTAGCCTCTGGGGTGAGCGTGAATCAGAGACTCCGCGCACGTTTTGATAAGATCAGTACACGCTATCCGGGCTACACACTCGAATCAGGCGGCGAATTTGCCGAGTTTCAGCAGGTTTTTTCAGACATCCCCGTCTTCTTCGCTTTTGGGGTTATGCTGGTCTATTTCATACTGGGAACGCAGTTCAAGTCCTTCCTCCAACCGCTGATTATTCTGACAACCGTACCCTTTGCATTTATCGGCGCGATGGTAGGGCTAATTACCTCTGGAAACCCATTGAGCGTTGCTTCAACATACGGGCTCGTCGCGCTGGCTGGCATTGTCATTAATGACTCGATTGTGCTGGTTGAGTTTATCAATCGTCAACGGACGGCGGGGACTGGCAAATGGCAGGCGATTATTAATGGAGGACGCACGCGCCTACGCCCGATCTTGCTCACCTCAATTACTACCGTGAGCGGTCTACTGCCAATGGCGTTGGGGGTCGGTGGGAAGTCGGCGTTATGGATGCCGATGGCAAGTACCATCGTTTGGGGGTTGTCTGTGGCAACCCTCCTGACGCTGTTCATAATTCCCGCATTCTACGCCATCAGCGACGACATCCGTCAATGGCGAGGCGTCCGCGTCGAGACCACGGACATAGAGAAAAGGGTAACAACTTAGAATCGGCAACAAGAGTAGCAAGGAGTAATTACAACATTTCTAATAGAAATTACGCACCTCAGATTGTAAGGAACGCAGATCTGCGTTCCATTTCCTCTTGCCCAGTACGTATTATTCTTCATTAGCCCTAGAGGTGTAACAGGTGTATCAAAACCCACTACTGCTAGGAAAAGATGCGCTTTCATGGCGACGCATATCAACCGGGCTATGAGTGCCGGCCACAACCTGTTAACGTGCTCGCCACCTTGTGTTGCCGACGTATCGCAGACGAATGAAATCAGATCTGTTTTAACCGCTGGGGTTCTCGACCCCGGTCCAACCTATCAGAGAAGAAAGGATGATACGCATGTTAGCGAAAACGTCGATTTCTTATTTGGCACAACTCATAATAATTGTGGGGATATGGATAGGGTGTGGTGAGCCAGAGTTTGTTCCCAATATAAGAGAGATAGCATCTGACTCGTTGGTCCATCTCACCATCAAATGTCCTGAGGATAATATAGTTCACTCAATCGTAAAAAGTAGCGGCGGTATCATTGGTGATGGGTTAGTGATAACCTACAACGCATGTGCAGACGAGGGGGAGTGGGGCGTTGTCAGGACGATCGACGGGGTGGAATACGAGATTGAATCCGCCCTCGATAGCGAGCATGGGGTAACCGTTCTCAGGGTGCGGGGATTGAAAGCTCCAGCGCTTACTATCGCCGATTCTGATGCCGACGTTCCGGACAAAATGTTTATCGCTGCAATTCCATACGACGAAGCGATGGCATATACCATAGGTGAGCATACTGTAAAACCTTTTTTGGGGTTGAGAAGATCGCTTGACTACGGCTGGATTCGCGCGGATACTTCGCGGGGTATGAGCTCTTGGAAGGGAGGGATAGTCCTCAACTATGAGGGTGAACTCATTGGGATAGTCAAAAATTATGTAGCAGGACGACCGCGTCGCGCATTCATCGTATCAATGGGAATAGCGGAGCGGTTATCGTATTGACTTCCGTTTTATGTACCGAAAACCCTGCGTTTCTCACGTTGTATGGATAGGTCATTCTATTGCTCTTCATCTTGGTTCTGCCAACCGCCACATTTGGGACATTTGGTAGCGTCGTGTTTGATATACTCGCGGCAGTGTATACATTTCTTTGGACCTGTACCTGTTATATGTTGGTAGATAACAATAATTGGGGCGATGATTATTCCGATAATAATCCCACCGATAATTGCTTCAATGAGACAACCGAGAGATACAAATGATATCCAGACGAAGTTAATGGCAGTTAGAAACTTGTATTTGAGATATTTTAACAAACTTTCCTCCTATCTAAGGCGGGCGTGCAACTTTCATCCTACACAGCTTGCCCAATCAGCAATAGTTTTGTAGCTTTAAGTAACATCCCGAAAACCTCTTATAATCCATATGTCGTTCCATCGTCTCGCTTACCGGGTGAAATAGCATCTCGCTGCACGAAGTCCAGATGAGCAAACTGAATATGAGGAACATTGATGTCAACCCTACATATCCACTCTGTTTGTAATTCATGATTTATGTCCATGCCCCGGGTGAAACTCCGTCCGCGCTGGGGGTGTGATGCAGACAGCGTTCTAATGATAATCGTAGCCCCGAACCCCTTTGTAGCGGATTCAAAGATATTAATGCAATTTAGCTATATGTTTGCTTAGATATTCTTCGATTTGCATCAGACGCATCAGAGGGCATTGAAGTGCTTTAGTTTGTTTCTTTGCATAGTCCCTTAGTTCCCTAAGGCACTCGTCAAACCGCTCATTAACTATGCACTCAATTTCGACGCCATACTGTGCCTTGATATTCGCCTTAATCTCTTTTAGGTGGTGAATCTGATTGTTCTCTAATTTTCCTTTTGTTTTTTTAACTATCGGACTCCAAAGCATGAAGTGCTGCTTGTACTTATCTAGGTACTTGCGCGCATATTCGATGTCTCTAGAGAACTTTTCTGTAAGTTTCTCAACATTATTGGTACGATTATTTTTGACATACATAAGCCCTATTGTTAGATGAATGGTTACCTCGCAAACGTAAACGTCCTCGGTCTTTTGATTCAGTCCAATAACGTCGATTTCACCTTGGGTTTCAAGAGTATATAAGTTTGTTTCGATGAAATCACAATCCAGAATGTGTCGTAAGTACGAAGAGACGAGTTGTTCTCCTACGTTTATCATTGCAGCCTCCTGTGAATTGCCGTCTCGCCGGAGACGTGGCCGGCGGTTGGGTTGTATTCTGTTTGAGCCGCTAAATCGTTCGTGTAAAACTTCCACAGGTCTTTAGCAGGTACGGATCTGCCGCACTACTGACATCAGATCTTCTATTGGCACGATGTTTCCAATTCCGAGCACGCCTGTGTGGATTATTTCAATGAGCTCGCCTTTATGGCTGAGTGCAACTCCAGCGCTGAATCTATCATTGAAAGCGTTTCTAAAAGACTGTGGAATATTGAAGTTAATATAAACACCGTGATCTCTTGACAAATAGGTAACTTCCGTTATGGCGGAAACCATTTTTGTTGTGACGTGGACTGGCTGCTATGTATATCTTGTCTCCCTTACGCACCTTATTGACATCGGCGGCTGGCCCCCACCTGCCGAGTCCATTTACTTGGAGTATTGCCAACTCGCTCACTAAATTGTAAGCGGCGACGGACTCTACGTGATACTCTGTTCCGTCCGTTGCAGTTGATTAGTATTCTCAATCTTTTTCATGTTATACCTCCTTAAACATGGAGACACCCGCAGGCATCCCCGGTTGACCTAACTAATGGCAAATTCACTGCTTTAGTACCGTAGGTTGGGTTGAACGGTTGAAAGCACCTCGCTACCAATGACAGTAATGTTTCTTCTTCTCAACACTACGCTCCTACAGATAGCGAAGGTGAACCCCAACTCACTATTAATGAACTAATGCACTAACACCCCCCTGCAGCCGCTCAGCAAGAAAACTATTCCGTTCAACAACCTTGTTATTCCGAATCGCCATGCCGAGTGCCTTTTTGGTGCCAACGAGGACAACCAACTCCTTCGCCCGCGTAATGCCGGTATAGAGGAGATTCCGTTGCAGCATCAGGTAGTGTTGCATCATCACCGGTATGACGACGGCGGGATACTCACTACCTTGTGCCTTGTGGACGGTGGTGCCGTAAGCCAACACCAATTCGTTCAGATCTGCCATGTCAAAAGCAACACTCTTTTCGGGAAATTGGATTGTGACTAACTTCTCGACAAAGTCCACATCAGTAATGCGCCCGATGTCACCGTTAAAAACATCATAGTCGTAGTTGTTCCGAACCTGCATCACCTTATCTCCGACGCGAAAGTCTCGCCCACCACGAATTGCTTCTTCCGGCGAAGGGTTGAGGATTTCCTGCAACCGTTTGTTGAAATTTTCAGACCCGACCGTGCCCCGTCGCATTGGGCAGAGCACCTGAATGTCGTCCATTGGGTGGTAGCCGTAGTGTTTGGGTAGACGTTTTCCGACAAGATCGCATATCAGGTCAACTACCCGATCCGGATCCTCCTCCTCAATAAAGAAGAAGTTGCGATCGGCGGGACCAGTGGTCTGCGGAAAATTCCCACGATTGATACGGTGGGCGTTGGTAACGATGTAGCTCTCTTGCGCTTGACGGAAAATCTCCGTCAATGTGACGACGGTGACCTGCCCAGAAGCGATGAGGTCTGTCAGAACATTCCCGGCTCCCACCGATGGCAGTTGGTCCACATCGCCGATCATAATCAAGGTTGCGTGCTGTGGTATCGCTTTCATCAGGTTGTTCATCAATACCAGATCGACCATTGACATCTCATCAACGATAACTACATCCGCCTCCAACGGGTTCTCCTGATTTCGCTTGAAGCCATTCTCCTGAGGCGAGAACTCCAACAGGCGGTGGATAGTCTTCGCTTCGCGTCCGGTCGTTTCGCTAATGCGTTTCGCTGCCCGTCCAGTTGGCGCTGCCAGCAGAATCCGTTTTTCAAGCACGTCAAAGAGACGGATCATGCCGATAGTTGTCGTTGTTTTTCCCGTCCCCGGCCCACCCGTCAAGAGCATCACCTTAGCGGTCAACGCGGTCTTAACCGCCTCGCGCTGATTGGCAGCGAAATGAATTCCCATCTGCTTTTCAAGCCGGTCAATTGAGGCGTCGACAAAGTCGAGCTGGACAGGAGTGGGGGAGGTTTGCAACAACCTTGAAACCGCATTGGTCACGCCGACCTCCGCATAATAAAACGGTGCGAGGTAGAACCCCTCTCCATCCGGTGTGTTTTCGGAAATAATCTCTTCCTTCGTGCTCAATTCTACAATGCTGCTTTCAATCACATCGGGCGGTAGATCTAAAATCTCCTCGCACGCGGTAAATAGCTCATCTCGATACAGGAAAACGTGACCGTCATCCGCCTTATGGCTCAAGACATACTTTATACCCGCCATCACCCGATGTGGGAATTCGTGATCGATGCCGAGATTCTGCGAAATAGTATCCGCGGTTTTGAAGCCGATCCCGTAGATGTCGTCCGCAAGGCGATACGGATTTTCACGAACAATCGCAATCGAATCGCTTTCGTAGGTTTTATAGATTTTGACCGCATGGGCGGTGCTGACGTTGTTGGATTGCAGAAAAAGCATCACGTTCTTGATTTCGCGTTGCGCTGCCCACGCCTGCTTAATTGTATCGACACGCTTTTTGCCGATTCCAGAAACCTCCCGCAGTTTTTCGGGAGCTTGCTCGATCACATCCATCGTATCCATCCCGAACTTATTGACGATTCGCGTTGCCATCACCGGTCCGACACCTTTAATCATCCCCGAACCGAGGTACTTCCGCAATCCAACGACGGTTGCGGGCAGCACCGTCTCATACCCCTCGATCTTGAACTGCCTGCCGTACTGCGGATTGTTGACCCACTCGCCGCTCAGAGCGAGACTCTCACCGGCACTCGCAGCAGCAAGATTCCCCACAACGGTAATCAGTTCAGTCGGGTAATCACGCGAAGTCAACCGCGCGATAGTATAACCCGTTTCCGCGTTTTCAAAAACGATCCGTTCAAGGATACCTACCAGCTTGTCCATATCATTAAATATATCTGAATCAGGATTTTCAGGATTAAAGGATTTACAGGATGATTTCATTCAAACAACTTCGCTCCTCTGGAGCGAAAAGCTGAGTAGATTAACTTTAACGACAATCCGATAGATATAGGACTTACGCAGTTGAATGGTCAAAGCCAACCCCCCTGCCCCCCTTATCAGGGGGGTAGGAGGGTGCTTCATCGCCGCGGGGCACTATTTCCAACACCTGATGAATCGGGCAATTACAGTAAAGTCTTACGTTTGTAGTAGGGCGATTTATCGCCCGTCCGGACGCGGGTTGAATTGCGCTACTACAAACTGAACCGCGTAACTCCTAAGATATTCGACAAGTAACTTGGGTATAGATAAATGGAGTGAAACCCAACATCAATAAACCAATGAATTGATGAACCAAGATTGCCCCATCGGTGTGATAGATATATAGCAATGAACCAATATAGGCGAAATGCGTCCAAACGGTTGCTTCTTACGCATTACGCATCAGTATAGCACCGTAGGTTGGGTTGAACGGGATCCGTGAAACCCAACACCAATCGACCAACGAACTAATGAACCAATTTGTGCTATCATATCACCAGCTCAACAGGCTGTCAAGGACAGATTGGAGGCTCTTAAACAGCAAAGAACTGCTTGACGCTATTAATCCGTCGTTGTATAATATGTTCGAGTTCACAACAGGCAACGAATTCATAACAGGAGGAACCAACAATGAAAATGAACAAGCGGTGGTGTGTTACCGCGCTAGTTGCTATGGGGCTGTTACTCGTCTCTGTGGCGAACACTTTCTCGGCGGAATGGACCGCTGTCCGCGAGTCGGAATGGCAAGGGGCGTTGATAGATGTTTACTTCGTAGACCAACAACAAGGCTGGATTGTCGGGGCGCAGTCCACAATCCTCCATACGACCGATGGCGGTAAAACTTGGGTCCATCAACCGAGTCAACCCCTTCCGTTCAAAAACGAGTTTCACAAAGTGCGGTTTATCAATCCACAAGTTGGATGGATTGCGGGCGAAGAAGGGACCGTGTTGAAAACGGTTGATGGGGGTGCAACATGGATGAAACTTTCCACCGGTACGCGCGCTGCACTCTCAACCATCTTTTTCGTTGATGACCGACACGGCTGGGCGGGCGGCGATGGCGGACTTGTTATCCACTCCGCAGATGGCGGTATGACATGGACGAGACAGGAAACTGGAACCAATAATGCGATCCGGAGCGTTCAATTTGCCAATCCACAAGCGGGTTGGGCGGTCGGCGATGCCGGTACTGTGGTTCATACCGCAGATGGCGGACAAAACTGGGTAGCCCAGCAGGGCGGCGTTGCTGCCAGCCTTGACGGGCTATACATGCTCGACGATCAGATGGGTTGGGCGGTCGGCGGTAACGGTGCACTGATTCATACAACCAACGGCGGAGAGACATGGGAAACCCAAGAGAGCAATGTCCCCCACTCCAACGGTATGCCCGAACCGATCTGGGGCATTCATTTTACTGACGCCAACAACGGACTCAGCGCAGCAGAGTTTGGCGTTATTCTGAAGACCTCCGACGGTGGTAAAACGTGGGCACCGCTCGAACCCAGACCCGCGCCGAACCGACTCTATGCCGTCCAACACGTCACCGATCAAGAGGTTTGGGCAGTTGGTGAATTTGCAACTGTTCTGCACAGTGCCGACGGCGGTGCGTCGTGGGAGACCATCTCGATGAGTAACCATTTAACCAAAATCAGTTTCTTTGATGATAAATTGGGATGGGCTGTCGGGTTATCAGGAACTGTTCTGCACACTAACGATGGCGGTATGACATGGCAAGCCCAATACAGTGGCAATGTGTTTGAACTTTTCGGCGTCCATTTCGTTGATCCAAGTAAGGGTTACATTGTTGGCAGCAACGCAACCTTACTTGAGTCGCTAGACAGCGGGACCGCATGGCACAGCGTCAGTGATCCAAGGGATGAAGGACACGGCACAGCGAAACGGATTGTCTTTTCCGATCCGGCAAGCAGCTGGAAGAGTGCTTTGGGGTACTATGACCTACACTTCTCGACGGCGCAAGATGGATGGGGAGTCGGTGAAGTCGGTAAAATTGTGCATACAAACGATGCCGGTCAGACATGGACTGGACAGGATTCTGGAGACATGATGGTTGCTTTCAACAACCTGTATGGCGTTCATTCTGTTGATGCCAGCATCAGTTGGGTAGTTGGGGCGAGTGGAACTGTTATAAAAACTGAGGATGCGGGTCAAACGTGGACTGCAATCATAGCAGGTCCCGATGAGCTAAGGACGATTTACGCCGTAGATGCTCAAACGGCTTGGACTGCTGGATCCGCAGGCGCGATTTATGCTACGACAGATGGTGGCGCGATGTGGAATGAACAGGTGACACCTACTGACAAAACCTTGCAGGGATTATACTTTATCAACGCTAACGAGGGTTGGGCAGTTGGCGACACTGGAACTATCCTGCATACCGCCGATGGAGGCGTAACATGGATTGCTCAACAGAGTCCTACCCGCAATAACCTTAGCGATATCACCCAATCTGCAGACGGTACTCTCTGGGTTGTTGGTGAATGGGGATCTATCCTGAAATATTAAGCACGATTTGGGTTGTAAGTTAGCCATCTCATCTGTTTTTCTATGTGACGGCTTACAACCCAACACTCTTTCCTCAATTCTCTTGCCCAATTTCCCGTGCTTTACAATCGTAGCGGTAGGGATAGTGCGAGTGAATTGTGCAGGGGCCGATTCCAAACTCTCTATCCTCAAGGAGATAGTCAACATCTATGCGTTTTCCTGTCATTTTTCTGTTCACTATTGTGCTCGCGAGTGCAGGTTGTGAAAGGATTCCAACAATCGAAATCACTTCAACGCCATCTGGCGCGACAGTTTTTATGGACGGTGTGGAAGTCGGCACTACGCCCTATAAAAGCGAAGTGACTCCAGAAACGACCTATCAGGTGGTCGTCAGCATGCGTGGCTATCATGCGGGGACAGCGGAGCTGATGTACAAAGAGGAAAAAGTCGCGCGCTCCTTCCAACTAGAAAAAATTGACCTGTCAGATATGGTTTTAATTCCCGCGGGTAAGTTTATCATGGGGACCAGCGAGGAAGAAGAACAACTCGTCATACGCCAATTAGGGGGAGGCGAACTTGTCGAGCACCCCCAATGGTTCCTATCGGAAAAACCGCAACGAGAGGTCCATATAGACTCCTTCTACATCAATAATTTTGAAGTAACCAATGCCCAGTACCAAAAATTCATTGATGCGACGGGGCATGTTGCACCCAGACATTGGGAAAATCGGAAACATCCCGAAGGCGAGGATAACTTTCCTGTTGTGTATGTCAGTTGGAAGGACGCTAATGCGTACTGTCGATGGGTGGGCAAGCGACTCCCAACAGAGATTGAATGGGAAAAAGCTGCCAGAGGCACTGACGCCAGAATCTGGCCTTGGGGAAACGTGTTTGATATAACCATGTGTAATGTAGAGTCATGGGAGGGTTCAGGTCCAAAGCCGGTAGGAAGCTATCCGCAAGGTGCTAGTCCTTACGGCATTTACGATATGGCAGGAAATGTATGGGAGTGGACGAATAGCTGGTATGATGCGTATCCGGGGAGCACCTTCACGACGACAGAATTTGGACAAAAATTCCGCGTCCTGCGCGGTGGTTCTTGGTATCATTACGATAGCCTTGGACCAATCGGTGCGCGAACCCCTTCGCGCGATCGAGGCACAGAAGACCACATCTCTTATGTAGCAGGATTCCGCTGCGCTATTGGACAAGACGAAATCGCAGCCGAGCAGTAAGAAATAGAAGCTATGTACCTCAAATTAGGGAACAACAATCATTTGCGCTCAGTTCAATCAATCAATGAACCAACATAATTCCATCCGCGTAATTTACACATCATATTTCACGGTTGTAGTATGTCTCATGCTTCTGGTGGTGACGCTCGGCTGTGGAGACGGCGCATTTATAAAAAAGGGCAAAGGGCTACTTGCAGCCGGCGATTATCAGGGGGCGGTGGCATATTTTCAGCAGTTGTTGACGGTGCAACCGGAGAACATAGAAGCCCATTATCAACTGGGGTTGGCATATCTTCAACTAGGCCAGGATACCGAAGCAATTGAACCCCTGAGAACCGCTGCGAGGTATGCACCGCAACGCATGGATGTCCAACTCGCATTGGGTGAAGCGTATATGGCGGCTGGGCACGATAGGTTTGCGCTGAGTTCATTTTTGAAGATTCTACAGAATTCACAACAGGAAGATTGGGTTCAAAAGATTGGCAAACTGACCGGCGACACCTATCAAAGCATCCGTTTGACCCCCGACTTTGTCCAAATCCATGACGTTTCAACCGCTGCTGATACGGTTGCCTTCACCGCTTTTGTTGATGACAACAACGAAATTTATGTGATGGATATCGCGGACCTCAACGGGGAAAACAGGCAGCGGTTGACCTTCAACGATACCAGCGATTACAATCCCGCTCTATCACCCGATGGCAAAAAAGTCGCTTACGTTTCTTTTATCCGTTGGCACAACCCCAACGACGAAATTTTCGTCATAGATATCGAAACTAAAGCGAACGAACGCCTGACAGCCAATACTGCCACGGATAGCAATCCGACCTTTTCGCCCGATGCCAGCAAAATTGCTTTTGAATCGAACAGGGCTGGCATCAACAGCGAAATCTATATCATGGATGCAGATGGCGCGAACCAGAAACGATTAACCCACACCCAAACCAATAATCACGGTCCGGCATTCTCGCCCGACGGGACGCGTATCGCCTTTGCTGCTTATGCTGTGGGTGGACCTATCGGCGTTTCTAGCCAAATTTGTGTCATCGATGGCGATGGAAGCAATTTTACAAAATTGACTGACGACCCAGCGATTAACGCACATCCTACTTTTTCACCCGATGGCGTAACGATTATTTTTGATTCCTACAGGGATGGCGACACCGAAATCATCATGATGGACGTAGATGGTAAAAATCAGAGACAGCTCACCAACAATGAACTTATCAATACTGACCCAATCTTTACTTCCGATGGCAAGCGCATTGTTTTTGTCGGGCAAAGTGACAGTTCCCAAAATGTTGGTGTCTATGTGATGAATTTGGAACAACCTTTCACAAGAGAGGAAATCGTCGAGCGGATTGAGGCAAGGCTTGAGTAGATGAGTGTCAACTTGTTTCAGGAGCGCGGAAAAATTCCTGTAAGTAGAAACCGCCTCAGCCACGTTCCAGCCAATGTAGTTGAAATATCCGATTGAAACCGACCTAACACACTGAGGACTGAACAGAGAAAAGGAGAATGGAGGAACGTTTTTCACGTTTCACGTTTTACGAATGACCCAACAACATTTTTTTATTGGAATCTTTTTATTACTACTGTTATGGACCTGCACCGTATCCGCACAAGAGCCAAAAACCTTGACTCTCGAAGACAGTATCCAAATCGCCCGACAGACCAACCTCTCAATCCAAACAACTCAGGAACGCGTGAAATCTGCCGAAGCGCGAGTGCGTTCTGTGCATGCAGGATTGCTCCCAAATGTCTCACTCAATAGCAGCTATCGATACGCCAAGGACCTTCCCAAATCTGTCCTTGAAGCGAGTGGCGGATTCGGTCCACCGGGCGTAGGTGGGGAGATGGCAGCCCCTACCGACACGGGTGGTGACGACGCAAATATCATCGAACTGGAATTTGGGGCGCACCACAACTTTCAGGCAGAGATAATCCTAAACCAACCGATCTTTGCGTGGGGACGTTACTACAAAAGCTATCAAAGCGCGCAACTCAGCTTAGAAGCGGCGCGCAAGGAATTAGACGCGGCTTACAACCAATTGATACTTGACGTTTCCGAAGCCTTCTACCGTGTCCTCCTGTCGCTTGAATTTGTTAAGGTTTCTGAGCAAACAGTTGAACTGGTCGAGAAACAGCTACAGATTGCCCGAAAACTCTTTGAGGCGGGCGCATCTACCAACTTTGATGTCCTGCGTGCAGAGGTGTTGTTAGCCAATGCAAGATCGAACCTGATTCGCGCCAAAAATGGCGCACGGGTTGCTATAGATGTTTATAAAAATGTACTGAATATCGACCTCGGTGAGTCAGTGGAGGTGGAAGGTAGCTTAGAGCGACCAATCCTCGAATTTGACCTTGAGCCGCTGATTCAACAGGGGTTGGAAAAACGGCCCGAGCTCCATCAGTTCCAATTCAACGAAGGTGCCGCCAAAAAACAGGTTGATGTCGCCAGGACCCGCAACCGTCCAGCCCTCTCCTTTTTTACCAACTATCAGTTCGATCACAACGAAAGACTTGTAGAGATGAACCGGATTTGGAACCTCGGTTTCTCGCTCAATTTCCCAATCTTCGACGGTTTGGCGACGCGAGCTGCGGTGAAGCAGGCAGAATCCGGTTTGAAACAGACGCAGCTTGGGAAGCAGCAAATGACCGATGTTATCGAGTTGGAGGTCAGATCTGCTTATCTCAATCTGCTTGAGGCAAAGACATTGATCGATGTCCAACGGGAAACGGTTGAACAAGCCCAAGAGAGTGTGCGAATCGCGAACTTGCGCTATGAGAATGGGATGATCACCAGTGTTGAACTGACCGACGCGCAACTCGCTCTCTCACAAGCGGAGGCAAACCGTCTCCAGTCCTTGCACGATTACGCCGTGGGACTCGCACGATTGGAGAAGGCGATTGGGCAGAAAATACCAATAGACAATTAGATCCCTACACTCATAACGAATCGAAACCCACAGCTGCTTTTCAGAAGTAATCGAAATGTTAGACTTCAAGCCGCCCAAACCAAACTCACTTTTTATCAAGATAGCCCAAGGGCTGATGCCTTTCGTGCTACGGGGTCCGCTAAAAATCTCTAAGTTCGTTATCGACTCTGAATCGCTAGAGCACTTAAAAGCGATTGCAAACTACCCGACGGTCTTGGTGCCCAACCACGCCGATTACGCAGATGCATCTATCATGTTTGCATTGTCGAAGCGGATGGAAGAGCAGTTTTACTATATGTGTGCACGGGAAACGTTCAGAGGTGGAATTAGAAGTTTTTTGATGCAGCGGTTTGGGGTATACTCAGTAGTGCGCGGTAGTATTGATCGAGAGGCTTTTCGGACAACGCGTAGACTTCTGGCTGAAGGACAGCATCCATTGGTTATGTTTGCCGAAGGCGAGATCTCGCGTCAGAATGATACGGTGCTGCCTTTTGAAAGCGGTGTTATCCAACTCTGCTTCTGGGCGTTGGACGACATGACAAAAGCGGGTGCAGTTAAACCGCTCTACGCTGTTCCAATCGGAATTAAGTACATCTATGCCGAAGAGATGTGGGACGAAATTGAGAAGGCGCTCGCTAGATTAGAGCGAGAAATTCTGCCGCAACGTTCACTTACCTCTGGAGATCTGTATGAACGGCTGCGGGGGGTTGGGGCTGCAGTGGTGTCAACGCTGGAGAGGGAATACAGACTTCAAGCCGATGAAAACAGGTCGTTGAACGAGCGGATTGAACAGTTGCGCGAACGGATTCTCTCACAGATGGAGGAATTTATGGGTGTTACGCCTCAAACAACTGTTCTCCCGAGAACACGGGTCCGTGCCTTAAAGAACCTAGTTGATGCAGAGATTTACCGGGAAACAGAAGAGATCTCCGCTTATGAAAGACAGATACACGAACAACGACTGGAAACATTCCAAGAATTCTATCCGGATCTAAACCGCCTAATTAATTTTATCGCCATCTACGACGGCTACGTCGGTGAAAATCGATCTCCAGAGCGTTTCCTAGAAGTTATCACCCGGCTGGAGAGAGAGGTTTTCGGCAGCTCAAAGCCGCGGGGACCCCGGATAGCGTTTATGCGTTTTGGGACACCTAAGAACCTCCTTGACCTTTACGACAGCTATAAACGACAGAAGAAACAGACCGTACAGGACATCACACTGGAATTAGAAACGGAGGTTCAAGAACTCATCTCAGGCATATCTCATCAACCTTCTTAATAGATAGAGAATTAAGGGGATCAAAAAAATGACACAAGGTCGAGCTGCTCTTTACGCATTGCATTTCACGTTTCATGTATCACGCATTACATTACGGAGGTTATAAAAAAGTGAAAAGATTTTTAATCATCGCGCTAATAATCATAATCGCCATCGCAGCGATTCTCATCAGATCTGCCACTAGACAACAAGGGGGCGAACCGGTAGCAATCGCCGCAACAATCAAGGCAGTAGAAGTGCTTAAAGCACCGAGCGGCGAAATTCGGTCCGAACTTCAACTGTCAGGCACGATTGAAGCAAATTCACGGGTGACTGTCTTTCCCGAAGTCGCTGGGAAAATCATTCAAATGGACGTTGACGAGGGAGAGCGTGTGAGAAAAGGACAAACGCTGGCAGTCATTGAACACGCAGAGTTGAGACTCCAAGTGCGTCAAGCGGAAGCGGCGCATCGGGCTGCAGAAGTGGCTTTTAATCAAGCACAGCAGTTAGCCGAGATTCGCGTCAAATCGCAAATCGATCAGGCAGCGGCACAGCTATCATCCGCAGTCGTTTCTCTACAGCAGGTGGAGGATTTGTCAGAAACCCGTACCACGTCACAGGTTGAGCAGGCACAGGCGGGGCTCGCATCCCTCAAAGCGAATTTGGAGAAGATTAAGCGTGGCGCGAGAGATGAAGATCTCCGGCAAGCAGAAGCTGCGCTAAGTGGAGCAAAGGCAAGCCTCACCAATGCACAGAGCAGCTATGAGCGTATGAAAGAACTGTTTGAGAACACCGCAATCAGCAAGCAATCGTTTGAATCGGCAGAAACGCAGTTGGATATCGCCAAATCGCAATACGAGGTCGCTAGCGAGCAATACGCACTTATCCAAAACGGCGCACGGGAGGAAGATATCCAAGCGATGGAAGCGCAGGTAGCGCAGGCGGAAGCCGCCCTCAAACTCGCTTACGCTCAGGTAGACACCAAAACATGGGAAAAAGACAGAGTATTGGCGCAGTCCCAAGTGGAGGCTGCACATGCAACTCTCAAAGCTGTTGAGGCATTAGCATCCGCCAAGAGTTGGGAAGCGGAAATTATTGTCGCTGAGACCGCAATGGAACAGGCAAAGGTGGCACTGAGTCTCGCGCAAGAGCGGTTGAGCGATGCAACAATTACCGCACCGATTTCTGGTATCCTGTCCATGCGTTATCTCGATTTGGGCGGATTGGCCTCCCCAACCGCACCGATCTTCGAGATCGTGGATATGGATACCGTGAAAGCAACGGTCAGCGTCATCGAAGTGGATCTGGGTAAGCTGGACTCCGAAAATCAGGAGGCATGGATTGAGGTTGATGCATTGGCACAACGGTCACCGGGAAAATCGCTCTCATCAGCCCCGTTCTCGATCAGGCAAGTCGATCCGCGAAGGTTGAAATTGCGATTGACAACGCAGCCCTGAGTTTGAAGCCCGGCATGTTTGCGAAAGTCAGGATTCCGGTAGAAATTCACCAGAACGCTATCCTACTCCCGCGTTCTGCGATAATTGAAGATAGCGCCAAACAGATCCAAACTGTCTTTGTCGTTGTTGATGGACGTGGTAAACGCCGACAGATCGAGATGGGGCTGATTGATGGCAATCGTGTGGAGATTACCAGCGGTCTCTCTGAGAGTGAACAGGTGGTCATTGCTGGGCAGCACACTCTCAAGGATGGGGATGAGGTAACGGTGATGAACCCATAGTTTCTATACGTTGCTTACTCCAGAGATTAAACCAATCAGTACGGCTTGTGCGAATTACATTGCACCTGAGATTGCCGTGGTAGGACAAACTGCTCGAGCAAGCGTTGAAACCGTGCCTCATAGATGCGCTGATACAATTCCATCTGATCCGGTATCAGTGCTTCTGCTTGTGTGCGTGTCTGTCGTATCCGCTCATAGGCTTCTCGAACCGTTAAGTTGCCCCATTGCAGCTGCTCACTCGTCCAATCCACGAGCCTTTTGAGTTCTGCAAGTAACCTATCTTCTGATGTGCTGACGTTCATAGGACCACTCTCTAAGAAATGGATTGCATCAGTTTGTACGTTTCACGACCCAATATTCTACTCACGGAGATTAAACATGAGCAAATATAAAATCGGTTGTGGCTTAATTATCTACGGTTCCCGCCAGAATACCGACCTCCCCGGCGTCCTCGCCGAACTTGCCACAGCAGGATACGACGGAATTGAAGCCGGCAATCTTAGCGATGGCACACGCTCTCCTGAAGATACAAAAGCACTGCTGGCGTCGCACAACTTGGAGCTAGCGGGAGTCCATACAGGTTATGGCAGCATCGAACAGTTTGAGGAAACGATCCGATTTACGGAAGCGATGGGATCTAAATATTTGATGGTCTCCGGTGTCGGTGGACAAGATACGCTTGAAGACTACCAGCGTTCAGCAGAAGTCTTCAACGAGGTTGGACGTCGCTGCAATGATGCGGGAATCAAGTTCTGCTATCATAATCACAGTTGGGAATTCAAAGATCTCGGTGGAGCGACAGGGCTTGTTACGCTCTATGACTCAACCGATCCGAAACTCGTTCATGCTTGTGTGGACACCTATTGGGTCCAGCACGGTGGCGAAGATCCCGCCGCCTTTCTGAAGCAATACGCTGACCGGGTTGCGTATCTCCATTTCAAGGACATGAACCCCGACGGCTCCTTTGGAGAAGTCGGACACGGTGTCCTTGATTGGGAGGGTATCATGGCAGCGGTCGGCGGAATCGAGGCAGAGTGGCTGACGGTCGAACAGGATCGGACGGACAAAACGCCCCAAGAAAGCGCCACCATGAGTTGTCAATATATGCGTAAGACGTTAGGAATCTAATACCAATTAAGGAGAACATCATGAGTTCGGCAACAGTGACCAACGCCAACGAAGGCGAAGCCCTTCAATTCCCTTGGGGTGCAATTAAGTGGCTCTGTAACGACCAAATCGATCCGGACGCGGAAATGACCTTCGGACTGGTTTACCTCAACGCAGGTGAAGACAATCCACTCCACTACCACCCAAACTGTGAGGAATTGATTTACGTGCTTGCCGGTCAATGCGACCACCAACTGGGCGACGAAGTTATCCCGTTAACAGAAGGAACAATGCTGCGAATCCCGCAAGGCGTGAAGCATAACGCCGTCAACACAGGCTGGCAGCCCGTTATGATGATCATCTGTTATTCTGCCGGTGACCGGCAAACCATCTTCGTCGAAGACGAATAGCATAGATTTTTATCCCGATTTTAGATAGACGCTTATGATTCCCAACCGATGCAAGGTCAAGATTTGCGGGACGACAAGTGTCGCCGATGCACGAATGGCAGCAGATGCCGGAGCGGATTATTCGGGTGTTGTCGTCGAGGTGCCTTTCTCTGAGCGATCCGTTCCCATCGATTCAGCGACAGACATCGCACAACAGACACCGATCCCGACCGTTATCCTCGTGTTTGACCGTCCAACAGATTGGGTCAGAGAGGCGGCAGCACAGATTAAGCCGTTCGCAATCCAGCTGCTTGGACACGAACCCCCCGCCGAAGTGGCAGAACTCAAGGAAACTGTATCCTGCGAGGTCTGGAAGTCGTTGTTTCTACCCACCGAAAACGATCCAGCAGCAGATCGAAAAGTAATTTTCGCACAGATTGAAGCTTACATCGACTCGGGCGCAGACGCGCTGCTGTTCGACACCGCGGATTTCAGCAGTGGACAAGCCCGATTCGGCGGCACCGGCAAGCGGAGTGATTGGAATCTGAGCGCGCAGCTTATCCAAACCTGTAAGGTCCCGGCGTTCCTGTCCGGCGGGATTCGTCCTGAGAACGTAAGGGAAGCGATTGAAACCGTCCGTCCTTACGGGGTGGATCTCTGTTCAGGGGTTGAAGCGTCGAAAGGGGTGCGTGATCAGCGGAAGCTAGACCGGCTGATGAAACATGCCCGGTCAGGTTGCCTCTAATTCCTCAATTTCCCTGTGAAATTTGGTCAACGTGCTCCTGCACGATATGCTCCGGGGCAAATTTAATGAATAACCAAGCGCCGGGCACCAGAATCAGGAAGATACCAACGAGTAGATCCTCGACGTATCCAAAAATCGGGACGAAATCGGGAAGAAGATCTATAGGGAATCGAAAGTAGAGTAGCGCAAAGGCAAACGCAAGTATTTCAAAGATGACGAGAACTGCTTTCCGATAAATTGGGACACGCGCATCCCAAAACAACCGCCATGTCAATTTTACGAAACTTGGCAGGTGGTAAAGAAAGCGTAAAAATCGAAATGGCTTAGGCGTCTGCCCAAAAAAAGGTGATCGCATAACCACACATCTCCGACCTGTATTCAAGGATTCCCTTGATAATTCAATAAATCTTGGTTAAGAAGCATCCACTAAACGTAATCTGTCATTTTCGGCTGTCCAGAGTTCTGCCTCTGTATAAATTTGCGGCGGCGAAAGCTTTTCCGACGGTAGCTCCCAATCCGGGCAGAATCGCTGAATCAAAGTCACGGCATTTTGGTAGGCAATCTGATCGCGACTTGCCTCGTCAACCTTCGCTGACTCTAAAAATGTCGTCACCATCGGTTTTTCAGATATGACTGCCACGCCTGCCGATGCCGCTTCGATAGCGTGTTCGGCATGAAGGAAATGCGGGGTGGCAACCGTCACCGCATCAATTTCGGCTTTCGCCAGCATGTCCCGGTGGTCCGTATACCTCTGCTCAGGCGGCACATCAAAAGTTTGACCGACCTGCTGCAGGTTCTCTTCAACCACACCCGCAAGTGCAACCACCTTGACGGCATCTGGCAAGGACAGATACGCGTGAGCGTGGACCAGTTGGACAATCCCACCACAGCCAATCAATCCCAAACGAATCGGTTTCGTCATCACAACCCCTCATCAGACTTAAGCGCACAGTTCACAATGATACCATTTCAAAGATAGAAAACCATCAGACCAAGTAGACTCTTCGCGTAATTAATCCCCCAAGACTGCGCGTGCAACCCGAAGCACATTGCCGCCAAGAATCTTTTGGATCTCGCTGTCCGAATACCCGCGCTGAACGAGACCCACCGTAAAGAGGGGCCAATTGGTCCATGCCAAACTCTGTTTCTGACTTGCTTGCTGCCATTGCGCTGAAAACATGGGATCATTCTTGTTCCAGAAATACTCCCACCGATGCCGTCCTGAACGCCGTTTCGGAGTCCGTTGCTGCGCTTGTCGACTTGCAGAGGAGGTGTAAGCCACATCCGTGCCTATCGTAACATGATCTACGCCGAAATTCTTGGCGACATAATCGACATGTGCTAGCAGTGCGCTGATGTCACCGCTGACTCCCAAGAACGCCGGAATCGCACAGATCCCAATATAGCCGCCGGTGTCCACAATCGCGCGGATGACCTCGTCCGGTTTGCAGCGATCATGCACGTTCACCGCGCAACAGCCAGAATGGCTCGCTACCATCGGACGCTCCGACGCCTGCGCGGCTTCAAGGCTCGTTTGCCAGCCAGAATGCGCTACATCCACAATCACACCGACGCGATTCATCTCCGCGACAACCGCCCTGCCAAAATCACTTAAACCAGCATTCGCCGGTTCCGCACAACCATCGCCAATCATGTTGCGCCGATTATAAGTCAGGTGCATGATACGGATACCGAGTTGGAAAAAGATCCGGATATACCGCAACTCCTCCTCAACCGAAACCCAATCTTGAGGCAGGGGGACACCGTTTCCACTGAAATATAGGCAGTGCCGATTCCCTTCCTTTGCAGCAACAATATCATCTGGCGTAACCGCTTTCTGGATAAAGTCGCGCATCATGTCCGTGGTATAGGTGAAACGCGCCAAACGCTTGACGAGACGCAACGCCGACTGTCCTTCCTCCCCCGCGTTCTGCACGATGCAGGTTACTCCCGCGGCTTCCCACGCTGCCATAAATTCCTGCTTCTCCTGCGCGTCGGTGACAAATCGGGTCATCGACATATCTTCTGTCATGTCCCGAACCTCGACTTCCGACGCACCGGCTTCGACAGCGGCTGCGATAGCTTCCCCATCGACAGCGGCACGCGGCGCAAACCCGTATGAATCACAGACAATCGAGTTTTGGTGGAGTTCCATACCGTGCTCTATGTCACGCGGACTCGGTTTCAAAATATCTAACGCCACTTCGCGGGCGTGTTGGATTGTTTCGTTCATGCGCGATCTCCATCGGTCTGCTAATTTGTAACGACCTATTGTATCGAATATCCGGCAAGGATGTTATCACAAATTGGGTGGGGAATACTATCAAAAAATGGCGGGGTTTGAACTTGACACACACCCAACGCGGATATATAATGGCGTCGTCATAATTCAACCTTATCGGATGGAGGCTATACTACCTTATGAAGACCTACGGATTTGGAATTATCGGCTGCGGCATGATCTCCGATTTTCACTCGGCAGCGATTGCAGAACTTGAGGGCGGAAGATTGGTCGCTGTCAGCTCAAGGAACGAAGAAAACGGAAGGCGGGTGGGAGATCGTTACAATGTGGATTCGTATCCTGACTACAATGAGATGCTGAAGCGTCCCGATCTGGATGTCGTCTGCATCTGTACGCCAAGCGGTGCACATCGGGATCCAGCGGTCGCTGCAGCAAAGGCGGGGAAGCATGTTATCGTCGAAAAACCGCTTGAGGTCACCCTAGAACGCTGCGATGACATCATTCAAGCGTGTGACGAGTCAGGTGTCTGTCTATGTGCAATTTTCAACTCCCGCTTTACCGAGGGCAGCCAACTGGTCAAGAAAACCATCGATAGCGGCCGTTTCGGGGTGCTCACGTTAGGTGATGCCTATATCAAGTGGTTTCGGACACAGGAGTATTACGACAGCGGTGGGTGGCGAGGTACGTGGAAACTCGATGGCGGCGGCGCGTTGATGAATCAGTCAATCCACGCAATCGATCTCCTCCAGTATTTCATGGGTCCCGTAAAAGCGGTGCAAGCCTTTACTGACACGATGACCCATGAACGGATAGAGGTTGAAGATGTCGCCGTTGCGGCGCTCCGTTTTGAGAACGGCGCGTTAGGTGTAATCGAAGGCGCCACAACCGTTTACCCCGGTCTCCTAAAGAAACTTGAAATCTCCGGCAATAAAGGCACTATTACCCTCGAAGATGAGGACATTATCAGGTGGGAGTTTGATCCAGACCTGCCCGAAGATGCGGAAATCCGTGAGCAATTCGCAGAGACACGATCAGGCGGGGGCGGTGCGGCAGATCCCCGCGCCATAAGTCACGAAAATCACCGTCTGCAAATGCAAAACTTCATCGACGCCATCGAAAACGGGACACCGCATCTCGTTGATGGCCGTGAGGGACGCAAAGCGGTCGAAATTATCCTCGCCATCTACAAATCCAGCCAAGAAGGGCGGCTGGTAGAACTGCCGTTGTAATCCTCACACAACCTACCACCGATTATAAAGAAACCGAGCTTTTCCTTCAAAACTCGGTTTCTCCTTACGCATCACGCATTACGTATTATTCCTCATCGATCGACCTGTTTAAGCCACCCCCAGATCGTGAATGTCTTACCTACGGGTGCAACTGCAAGAGTAGGGGTATACCATGCAGGAGCACGGTCATGACCGCCATGTTTAGTGAGGTTTCGCTGATTACCCCCATTGGCGTCCATCACGTAGATTTCATCGTTCCCATCCCTATCAGACACAAAGGTAATCCGTTTACCGTCAGGTGACCATGAGGGCTGGTACGCCCCACCGCGATTATCGGTGAGCCTACGCTGATTACCACCATCGGTGTCCATCACGTAGATTTCATAGTTTGCAAAGTCACCCTTCCTATCAGACGAGAAGGCAATCCGTTTACCGTCAGGTGACCATGAGGGATCCCAGTCATCAAAAAGATTTTCAGTGAGTCTCTGTTGATTACCCCCATCGGCATCCATCACGTAGATTTCATGAGTGGTTTGGTCGCCTCTAAAGTGTCCCGCCATCGCCGACGAGAAGATAATGCGTTTACTATCGGGTGACCATGACGGTGACCAGTCATTATGACCATTATTGGTGAGTCGTTGAGGATTGTTTCCATCAGCTCTCATAACATAGATTTCAAGGTTTTGAAGATCACGCTTCCCATCATCAGATATGAAGGCAATGCGTCTGCCATCGGGAGACCATGCGGGATCCCTGTCATCATGGCCATTATTGGTGAGTCGTTGAGGATTGTTTCCATCGGCGTCCATCACGTAGATTTCGTCGGCTCCATCCCTACCGGAGCTGAAGACAATGCGCTTGCCATCGGTAGACCATGAGGGATGCCAGTCAATATCGGGATTATTCGTGAGTCTACGTTGATTCTTCCCATTGATGCCCATCACGTAGATTTCATAATTCCCATCCCTATCAGACATGAAGGCAATCCGTGCCTGTGCGTCAACGCATACCATCAACAGCGTTAGAACCAAGACGACAATGCTAGCTAAAAGGAAATGTGCCAGATTATATCTCCGTTGCATCTGTCTTTCCTCCTCTGTTCTCAAATCGGTTTTTTATCCTTAAACACTGTTCTCTCAATAATGGTAGTTACCGGTCAACCTGTTTGAGCCACCCCCACACAATAAACTTTTTGCCTGCGGGAGAAACCGAAAAAAGAGAGTTAAACCATGAGGGACAGCAGTCATCATGCAGATTATTGGTGAGGTTTCGCTGATTACCGCCATCGGCATCCATCACGTAGACTTCCTTGTTCCCATCCCTCTCAGACATAAAGACAATGCGTTCACCATCAGGAGACCAGGAGGAATACGCGTCAGTCCCCGGATGGTTTGTGAGTCTTTGCGGATTTCCGCCATCGGCGTCCATCACGTAGATTTCCATGTTCCCATCCTTCTCAGAATATGAGAAGGCAATGTATTCGCCGTCAGGAGACCAAGAAGGCAACTAGTCATCCTGGAGATTGTCTGTGAGTCTTCGCGGATTATCCCCATCTGCCTCCATCACATAGATTTCTCCCTAGTTGTTATCCCTGTAGGACGAGAAAGCAATGCGTTCACCGTCAGGAGACCAGGAGGGCATGTCGTCAGCCCAGGGATTGTTTGTAAGATTTTGTAGGTTTCCCCCATCGGCGTCCATCACGTAGATGTCGAAGATGTCAAAGTTCCCATCCCTCTCAGAAGAGAAGGCAATGTATTTACCATCGGGAGACCAAGAGGGATACACGTCATCCTTTTCCGGACTATTTGTGAGTCTTCGCTGATTACCCCCATCGTCGTCCATCACGTAGATTTCTTTGCTGTGCCCATCCCTATCAGACACAAAGGTAATCTGCGCCTGTGCGTCAACGCATATCATCAACAGCGTCAGCCCCAACGCTACAACGACAGCTAAAATCAAGTGTGTGAGATTGTCCCTTCGTTGCATCTGCTATGCCTCCTCTGTTCTCAAATCGGTTTTTTATCCTTAAACACTGTTCTCTCAATGATGGTAGTTACCGGCCAACCTGTTTGAACCATCCCCATATCGTGAGTATCTTACCGGCGGGAGAAACCGAAAAAGCAGGACCAAACCACGCAGGCTCAGTGTCATGGTGGCGATTATTGGTGAGGTTTTGCTGATTACCCCCATCGGTGTCCATTACGTAGATTTCATAGTCCCTACCCCTAAAGTTTCTACCCTCGCTAGAAGCGAAGGCAATGCGTTTGCTGTCCGGAGACCATGAGGGATTTATATCCTTAAAGGGATTGTCAGAAAGTCTTCGCTGATTACCCCCATCGGCGTCCATCACGTAGATATCCAAGCCACCACCCCTAACGGAATCAAAGGCGATGTGCTTGCCGTCCGGAGACCATGAGGGATTTTCGTCATGAAAGCCATTATTGGTGAGATTTCGCTGATTACCCCCATCGGCGTCCATCACATAGATTTCCAAGCCCGCACCCCTAACTGAAACAAAGGCAATGTGTTGACCGTCCGGAGACCATGAGGGATCCTTATCATTAGCGGGATTGTTAGAGAGGTTTAGGCGCTTCTTCCCATCGGTATCCATCACGTAGATTTCCCCGTTCCCATCTCGCTTAGACACGAAAGCAATGCGCTTGCCATCGGGTGACCATGCGGGTGAGGAGTCATCATGACGATTATTGGTGAGGTTTTTAGGCTTTTTCCCATTGTCGTTCATCACGTAGATTTCCATGTTCCCATCTCGCTTAGACACGAAAGCAATGCGCTCGCCGTCGGGTGACCATGCGGGTGAATAGTCATCATGACGATTATTGGTGAGGTTTTTAGGCTTTTTCCCATTGTCGTTCATCACATAGATTTCCATGTTCCCATCCCGATTAGACACGAAGGCAATCTGCGCTTGCGGGGCGGCATCTACCATCATCGGCATCAGCCCTACAGTTACAACAATCGCTAAAATCAGATGGGCGAGACTGGTTCTCCGTTGCATCGGGTATGCCTTTCAACCTACGAACCAAAAAAACCCCAGAGAGGTAACAGGTGTATAAGACGCGGCTCTCTAGGGCTAATTAATCTTGTGCACGCTTAGGCGAGGATTCCATCAATCATACTCAAGCACAATCTTGATAGCCTCATCCTTCTTATGCAAGGACAACTCAAATCCGCGCTGCACCTCGGTAAAGGGTAGACGGTGGGTGATGATAGGGGAAACAGCCATCCGTCCCTGCGCGATCATATCCATCGCCAACGGGAAATTGTTCTGTGCGTCGGGACCCACAGATCCGATGAATCGGATATTCTTCCTGAAAAAGTTGCCGAAACCGAAAGGATAGGTCGGGTCATCAGGCACGCCGAACGCCAAGATGGTTCCGTCCCGCTTGACGAGATCCATGCACTGATTGATCGTCTCCGTCTGATGTCCTACCACCTCAATGACCACATCCGCCATCCTACCGTCCGTGATTCGCTCAACAGCAGCGACCGTATCCACCTCAGTGGAGTTAATCGTATGCGTCGCCTGCATCTGCTTTGAGACCTCCAGACGAAAGTCAACGAGATCCGTTGTAACGACCGTCTTCGCACCTAAGTTACTCAACAGATGTGTGAACAGCAATCCCATGGGTCCCTGCCCCATCACAACGACATCCTGATTGAGCAGATTACCGAACTTGCTACATGCCCAAATCACCGTGCCGAGCGGCTGAGACATCAGGATACAATCCTTGCGCTCAAATTCCACCAACGGGATAGTAACCGCTTCATGGGAGACGAAGTATTCCGCAAGTCCACCGATACGACCCGGCAACGCAAGCACCGCGTCCCCTTCCTTGAAGCGATCCGATTTGCTCTCAACCACCACACCAATACATTCGTGGATGGTCATCCCCGGCGACAGCGGATAGTCAGCAGCTAGGCGTTCCATGGCAAACGACGGCATATCCGTACCGCAAATAGCGGTCATGTGAGTCTTTATAAGTACGGTTCCCTCCGGGTCAGACGAAATGTCAGGTTTATCGATATCGATCATCTCAATCTGACGAGGGGCAACAATTTGTGCAGCTTTCACGTATTCCTCCTAAAAGAAAAGTAACTCGCTAGTTGTCAAACTCGCTCGGCTCCGACTCCGCCGAGAGTTTAAAGCAACTCGGATAGACAGATCCAAGCCATCTACCGCCGGGCGCATGAGTTCTCATCCAAAACCCCGGCGAGGTAGAACAGCAAGTGTAATTCGTAGGGAACGGAAATCTCCCTTCCACTATTTCTTACGTATTAAGCATTATTCTTCGTTAACCTCATCGGTGCAACAGGCACATATCAACGAACCGATGAACTAGTCAACTAATGGTTCTCACGTTTCGCGTTTTTTGCTTCCTCTTTACATGAACCTCAAACCTTATAAGCGAACAACTTCGCCTGAAACATCTCTACGCGAATAGCGAGCATCTCACCGACATCGGTGATATCACTGCTGCCGTGCCAAGTGACAACCTGATCCTCCTGATCTCCCGTCAGGGGATCGCACATATCAAAAGTAAAACCTTCAAGGGGGTTAGCATCTGGGCACTGCATAGTAGGTATCCTCTGCATCAATTCGACGCGGATCCATCCACCGGGTGCACAGCGGTAATTCAGGCGCAATTCATTCCCTTGCCGAAACACAGTCGGAATCGTGAATCGTCCTTCCGTTGCTGCCTCAACACTACAGAGCCGATGCGGACGCCAGCGTGCCCACCTATTCTGGGAGGCTTGCATCTCCGGAAAGATTGCTTCCTGATACTGCTCCTTAACAGTGTGTAGTGTCGAGCGCGCATGGTAAGGCACCGCCCAATTGCCATCGGGAAGCTCTACCAGCCCGTTCCGCCACACATGGATCTGTCCCTCTTCCCCGCTCCCTGTGGGTCCCAACTCAGCAACAGCTCGACGTTCCGGGCGTGTCCAGATTAGACCATCGCGACTGAAGGCGAGCTGCAGGTCGACATGATCGGTGGCGTTATGGAATACTGGAATGACCATAGCGTGTAGCTCATCCCGACCCGGATAGGGGAAGTAGCACGCCCCATAGAACGATATATCCAAGGGATCCTGCGCATCGGGATAAATCAACAATTTCGCCGCGGGCCACTTGCGGAAGTCCCGTGTCCGCGTCAGTCCGATCGCACGGCGAAACACCTCGGTTTCAGGCATACTGGCGCCCAAGGCTTGCGGCTCTGACGGGGCAACCCCTTGGGGCTGTATGTACGCATAATAGACACCGTTGTGTACGTCGTAACCCGGGCAAATGCCACCGTTCACCGAGTAGTTGGCGAGCGGTTCAGGTAGATGCGTCCAAGTAAGGCGATCCGGCGAGGTCAACCCGAGCAGCTGTCCCTTCAGAACCACCTTGCGACCGGAATAGGATCTACCCTCGTAGTGCTCAGCGCGCCAACATCTGTCCGCTTCATCGGGATCGACCTCCTCACCGGTCTCTCGGTCAAGCCAAAACCCCTTTGCCTCCAAGGCTTTGTACCGCTCTTCGGGCGGTGCGGACGGATCTTCAAAGACGCTCGCCTGCAACGAGGTCTTGAGGATATTATTGTCCGTCGAACCGTTAAACTCAGTCTGCCCCAACACCGGTCGCTCCCAGTGGTAGCCATCATCACTGACAGCGAGACAGGTTTTTTCCCCAACGTTGTACAGCATGTGAAGCCGCCCATCTTCATGCCAGACATAGCCAGGGTAGGCGACGTCCTCGGTTTCCCACTCCTTTTCAGGGGTTAAAAACGGTTCAGATTTATCCGCCGCTTCCACCCGCAAGCCCACACCAATGGGCGCATCGAACATTTCGTAGTTTCCCTGACGGGTTGTGCTACGGTGGCCCGTGAAAATCTCTGCCAGATCCACCATTGCCATCCATGTACCGGGATTGTACCGTGGACGCACCCAGTCGCCGGGAAAATAACTGCCGCGTGCGAGAATCTTCTCCCGTTGTTCAGCCATTTCCATCTCTTTCTTGCACTTTCAGACTAAACCGTGCTAGTGATTTTTGTGTGGTTCAGATCTATGTCTCACCCCTAATTGTGGTGTGTCAGATGGTCAATGTGGTTCTGATTCAGTTCACCGATTGCGATTCGGACATCACTGATCTCTTTTCGGATACTTACGATTGGTTGGTTGAAGTCATCAATTCCTTTGTTTATCCGATCCTCCAACCGGTTGCGTAGCTTCCGTAAATCTTCCGCTTGTTTGTTCAGTCGTTTTCCCAACCGTCCTGTACAGTAAAATAAGACCGCAACCTGTCCAATAAAGGTCGCCGCCACAAAAATCGCAATCATAGTATATGGTGGTGGCCAAGTCGAAAAATCCATGATTTGTTCCCTCTTCGATAGAGATAGATTAAGCGATTCTACTCCATTTGCACTGTCTGGTCAATCAAAATTCCTGTCTTTTGGGCACAGTCCGTCGTGCGGAATGTGCCCCCTCCTCTCTGACCGGTTGCTACTGGTAACGAGAGACTGTCTCCTCCCCACAGGTCATCGTCTGTAGGAGAGCGGGACGGCCTTCCTTAGTGGAAGCAATGGCGCGTGCAATCGCACCGGGCAGTTGGTCCGGCGTCTCAACCGTTTCGGCGTAGGCACCCAAACTTTCGGCGACCTTGGCGTAATCCCCGGACAATTTATCGCTGTCCCAGTGCTCCGAGGCATACGGCATATTCTGATTGTAGTGAGTCATTATACCGTTGTTCAAAACTACGGTCAATATCGGAATCTCAGACCGCACCGCTGTCTCAATGTCCAATCCTGCCATACCGAAGGCGGCATCACCCATTACATTGATCACTAACTTCTCAGGTGCAGCCATCTTCGCTCCCAACGCCAACCCCAGTCCATAACCCAACTGTGTCGACTTGCCCCACCCGATATAGGTATTTGGCGTATCGGTGGTCCAGAACGGACACATCCGGTCCCGTGGATAACCCGCATCGTGCGTAGCGATAGTGTTCGACACATCCACTGCTTTGTGGAGTTCGTTGAGGACGCGATACTCGTTCATCGGAACTTCATCCGATTCGAGCCGTGGGCGCCACTCTGCCATCCATTCGGCTTTTACCTTGCGAATTTCGTTGGTTACACCGTTGACATCAGCTCTCGGCTGCTCACCAATCTGCCGCTTCGCCTCTTCAATCATCTGTTCTAGTACCAACTTGGCATCGCCCACGGCACCGTGAGCCAGCTGATAATGTACGTTCAGATCATCGGTCGAGTTAGTAATCTGGGCGAGGGTGACACCAGCAGGCATCCGCGGACTGTAACCGCCACTGAGCGTGGTCGCAATGCCGAGGACGAAGTCTGCCTTATTCAGGAAGTGACCTGCCATCTGCGTGCCGCTATTCCCGGCTGTACCCAACGCCAGAGGGTGGTTCTCGGGGAATCCGCTCTTACCCTGCAGAGTTGTCAGAACTGGAATGTTCGTTAGCTCCGCAAACGTTACCAACTCCTCCGTTGCTTCGGCGTATAGTATACCTCTGCCCGCACTGATAACAGGATTGGACGCCTTGAGTAAGGAGGTCACTAGGTCACGGACATCATCGGGATCCGCTGCCGATTTACGTACCGGCACCGGTGTATAGTTGAAGGCGCTATCCGGTATTTCCTGACTCGCAGCATCTGAAGAGATCTCCAAGAGCACCGGTCCGGGCCTACCATGTTTTAGTCGAGTGAACGCCATCCGCATCAGTTGGGGGATACGATCCGCCTGATTAATGTATTCCGCCCACTTAGTAACCCCACCGTAGTTCCGGTAGGCAACGAAGCCTGGGTGCATTCCCAAACTCCCAGCGCGTGGTCCGCCAGGGAGGAGGAGTATCGGCACCGAATCGGCATACGCCTGCGCGACACCACCAAAAGCGTTCTCCGCGCCCGGGCCCTCTTGCATCATGAAGATACCGATGCGATTCCCGCACATGATGCGACTGTACCCGTCAGCCATGTTCACACCCGCGCGCTCTTGGCGCGAGATGATCGGTCTCAACCCCTCTTTGGCAGCCGCATCTATCAACGTATGGTTGGGAAAGCAGGCGAACCAGTCGAGTCCCTCCGCTTTAAGGATTTTAGCAATTGCTTGATTACCTGTCATAAATCTCTATCCTTTCTATAGTGCTTGTATCATATCCGGCAATTCTCATTATTACTCTAGTGTTCATCCATTCGATACACTAATGAACCAGTATGGTCCCAACAAAGTGATAAGTATCAACTTCCTTACTATACCACCGTTAATAAACAGGGTCAAGCCAATATCTATCAAAACAGAATTTGTGGTCTGCACAGCAGCCGCATTTCTAACTACTAGCTGCTGGGGGATTGGGGGAGCCACTGTTGGAAGAAGCGAAACCAGTTGGCGTGGAAGATGTTATTGATATCCGTATCGCTGTAGCCACGATCCGCGAGAATCGGCTCCAACTTGCGCAAATCCTCCGTTGTCTTGAAGTCAGACGGCATGTGGTACGTGGCACCCGTGTCAGTACCGATGGCAGCGTGCAGCGTATTCCCCGCCAGTTGACAGATGTGGTCGATATGGTCAACGACCGTCGTCAGCTTCACGTGCTCTGTTAACGATTTGCCATGTACCCAACCGGGAGCGAGCATCCAAGCGTCCAGCGCTGCGCCGATGACCGCCCTACGCTCAATGAGCCGTTGAATCTGTGCCTCGGAGAATTGCCGATCGCCGGGGACCAGTGCACGGCAATTATTGTGACTGGCGATCACAGGTCCACTGAAACGGTCAAGTGCTTCGTAGAAACTCTGTTCGGACAGATGCGTCAGGTCAAGGATCATCCCAACCCGCTCAAATTCCTTGAGCAATTCGATCCCCTTGGGCGTTAGGGACCCACTCACACCCGTACCAGCTGCATAATGACTGAACCCAAAATGTGCCAACATGACGCTACGCAGCCCATCCTCCCACCACGCTTCCGCCTGCGAGGGTTCGACAATCGGATCGGCACATTCCATGGATAGGATGACCCCGACAGGGGTGGTCTCAGCACGGTGCTGCTCCCAGTTTTGCCAGTGTGCTTCTAACTCGTTGGAGGTGCAGATTAGTTTTATCTCTCCCTGCTGTGCAAGGATTCGGTAATACGCCAACTGTCCCTGCGCCCAAGCGTAAGCCATCCGTTGGGTGCCGTAGTCGAGGTCTATCCGTCGGTGTCCCGTGGCAGGTTGAATTTCGCGTTTGGCTCGTGCCGATATGGAAGACTGACAAACGGCTACACCCGCACGACGCATCTCCGGTAGACTGACCGTAGTGCCACCCCGTTCAAGTGCGTCCATCATGTGGGTTTCGCGGGCGTTTATCTGCGCAACGGGTTCGGTCTGATCTCGATTGTGGGCGAGCGCGAACAACGCCAAATCTAAATGTCCATCGAAAATGAGTCGCATTGTGAGTTTCCTTGTGCAGATTAACTACAGTTTAATGTACTACGGACGTTCACCGCGTCGTAACCTTTGGTCAATCAGATCTAAAATTGGCGGCACATCCCAGATTCCATCTACGACATAGTGGGCGCCGGTCTGATGCATCCGCACATACGCCTGTGCTAGCTTGGTTTCCAGCACATCCTGCGGTAGGTTTGCAATTTCTTGTTCGTTGAGTCCAATTTCGTTGCCGGTTTTGGCGAGACCGATAGTCCACATACCAGCGTTGAGTCCTTCTTCAATATCTGGCAGAGTATCGCCTACTTTAACGATCGCCTCCATCGGATAGATGCCCAGATTCATCGCGTTTTGCAAGCACATCCACGGTTCTGGACGACCTGCTGGCACATCACTCGCACAGACTGTCGCGTCCGGTGCGTAGCCTCGAGTCCCTGCCTCTTTGAGGAGGAGTTCCATCATTTCGTGGAGGTATCCCGTGGTAGAGCCAATTTTCAGTCCTCGGTTGCGAAACTCTGTGATGGCTTCTAGCGTGCCGGGGATCAGATCCGCATAGTCTGCGAGGCAATCCAGCTGAAGCGGGATAAACTCTTGGAACATGGCTTCAATATCGTCTTCGTTGGGCTTGCGTCCATAGACCTCCTGCCATCGCTGTACCACGGATTCAAGCTGCGAAATCTTCCGAATATGTACTTTTTTATGCGCTCCCATCGGTGCACGCGCTTCTTCGATGGTAATTGGAACGTCCTTGCGCTTATAAACTTCGACAAATACAACGGCGGGAGCATAACAACCGTAGTCCATCGTCGTTCCCGCCCAGTCTAGGATTACTGCTTTTAACGGACCACGATAGGTTCGCTGATAGGTATATTCAAATTTTATCAATGTGTTCTCTCCATAAGGGTGAATAACTATTGCTGTTGCAGATCGATTTCTTTCCGCTTTTCAGCAGACCGATACATTGCCTCCGTGATTCGAGCAACGGTCAGACCGATTGCACCGGTATCAATCATTTCAACGCGTCCCAACAGACCCCAGACAACATGCTGCTGTGAGCTCGCGTAGCCCTCGCCCATGTATCCGAGAGAGCGCATCCGTCTTTCGTAGCCGTCGATATCGAAGGTTACATCTGCATCCATGCCGTAGAGGTCGGTGTAAAAGGCAAACGGGTTTAGCTTAATTCCGCCCTTTGAGCCCATAATCCGGTCGCCGTCGCCGCCGTCCATGTTGGCAGCCCATGCCTCCTCTATAAACATGGTGACCCCACCTTCAAAACGGACAAAACCGGTGCCGAGCTCTTCAACATCGTAGCCACCTTCACTCCGGCGTGTTTCGTCCATATCTAGTTCTTGGAAGGTGGATGCCGTTACAGTCTCGATTTCGGGATTATCGAGCAGGTAAACCATTCGCGCCATGTTATAGATTGCCGTGTCCAACAGTGTTCCACCCCCGGCTTTCTCCTGCTGAACAAAGTGGGGAGTGGCGTAGCCATCCACATAGGGTCGCCCACGACGGCGATAGTGGCTTGTCTTGACATAGTAGACGTTGCCAAGGGCATCTGCTTCGATGAGATGTTTGGCTGTCCATGTTTCTTTGGTGAAGACTGTTCCCATTTGCACTGACAACTTTTTCCCTGTTCTTTGTGCGGCTTCATACATCGCACTCGCCTCTGGACCGGTTTTTGCCATCGGCTTTTCACAGTAGACATGCTTTCCCGCTTCGAGTGCTGCGATTGTGATGGGGGCGTGCAAAAAGTTGGGGAGACAGACATCCACGCTGTCAATTTCGTCAATTTTCAGCAAGTCACGGTAATCGGCAAAAACGCGTGGAATATCATACTCTTGTGCAACCCGTTGTGCTTCAGACTCATCGATATCGGCTACTACAACAATTTCGACATCATCCCGCATGGACTGATAACCTCGCACATGGCTTTTACCGATGATGCCGGTGCCAATAATACCGACTTTGAGTTTATCTGACATGGTTTTCTCCTGAGAGTAGATAAGGTATGGGGAGTAAAGTATAAAACGTAATATGTGAGATATAAATATTCTGTTCTGTGTTTATTCCTCTAGGATTGTGTTCCGTGTACGTTCAAAGATTTCGATGGCGTATTCCAGATGGGCTTGGGACCTAATGTTGAACGACATTCCAAATTTTTTGGGCGTTACGTCGGGGAGGTTCGATCGACACTCGGCAATGTGTCTCGGCGTGAAATCGCCGTGGGCATCGATTCGGAAGTGGGTCGCTCGTTTCGATGGATAGGAGCCCATCCACCACCTTCCACCAATGGTCATGCGAATCTGGGCAACCCGGGGTCGAAGAATTGCGCCGCAGGACTCCACGTAATTAAAGAATCGCTCGGCAACCTGATGAAGTGCTTGGTTCTTATTAAGTGTGTTGAGGAAGCTTTCGCGGGTTAGAAATTGCCGGGGCGTGTATTGATAGGTGGCGCGGGATTCCTCAATGACGGAGGTGCCGAGTATTGTCTTTGTGGCGATCAGGATTTCGTCGGGAGCTTGGTAGGAGAAATAGGAAATGTAAGTCAAGTCCACGCCGACACGCCGTAGGTATTCGGCGATATCGAGGACACGCACATCAACACCCTCGGAAACAAGAACCATCCGCTGCTTCCGATTGAACGCGGACATTCTCATCGCGCCCAATTCATAGCCAAAGAACGCGCTGTGCAAGGCCAGTAAGGAGGTAAACTCGCGTCCTTGCCCCTGAAACCAGCGTCCCGCAAAACGCTCAAGATCAGCGAAGGAGAATTTGGCAACTGCTGCGGCGTATTCCAGGATCTGTGCAATTGCTGCACGCGACGCTTTTCCACGCTTAAGTTCGATGACGATACAATTTCCTTGACGGTCAAGTGCAAGCAGATCCACCTTTTGAGATTTTCCAATGGGAACTTGTCGACTGATTATACAGATACGCTCGTTTCCCATAAGAAGGTTGGGATCTTGCTCAAGCAGGTCTTCAAAATCGCGTTCCTCTTCAAAGCGCAACGGATCCAGCTGTCGAAAGCCTTTCCCTTCCCATCGGTAAATTTCCATTGAACCGTCCTTTCGCTTTCAGGGGATTTTTCGTAGGCGTGTATTTGACAGGATAATCTCTAGCATCAGCAGAAGCGTTGCGGGGACTAGGGGGTAGGCGGCAAGTTCCTTATAACGGATGTATTCTGTGATCTCAATCTTCGTTGTTTCAAGCTGGTTAATCTCTTTATAAATTTCAGCTAGTTTTTGATTATCGGTTGCACGGAAATAACGTCCGTCCGTAATCTCCGCGATCTGTTTGAGCATTTCCTCATCAACATGCGTCCGAGTCCGGCTATACTGCACACCGAAAATAGGGTCGTGATATGGGATAAATGCACCGCCTTCTTTCCCCATACCGATAGTATACACCTTAATGTTGAGAGCTTTAGCAGCTTGGGCAGCGGTCAACGGATCAATACTTCCGGCGTTATTTTCTCCATCGGTGAGCAAAATTGCAATTTTGCTCTTGGCTGTTGAATGGCGCAATCTATTGGTGGCATTGGCAAGGGCATCCCCAATAGCAGTGCCATCTTCAAGCATACCAATCTCGACATTAAGGAGCAGATTCCCGAGGATTCGATAATCTAGGGTAAGGGGACATTGTGTGTAGCTTTCACCGGCAAAAACAACCAATCCGATGCGGTCGTTCTTGCGGTCTCCTAAAAAGTCGTGGATAACCGCTTTTGCTGCGTGCAGCCGGTTATCAGGCTCGAAATCTTCCGCTTTCATGCTCCCGGAGATATCGAGGATGAGCAGAATGTCAATACCTTCAGAGGTAATCTGTTCGCGGCTTTGGGACGTTTGTGGGCGTGCGAGGGCGAAAATCATTAGGACAACAACAAGAAACCGCGCAAAATTCAGGGCTGGAAGGGACCTGACCCAAAAGCTGGGCAGAATCTGACGGCTGATTCTGAGATCTGAAAAGCGGATCCGCCCGCTGTTTTTCTGGCGTAAATACCAGAGAAGGAATGGCAAAAGTAGGAGTAAAAAGAGGAATTCGGGATGGTTCAATCGCAAGGATACACCTCAAACTGCTAAATCGAACACTGAAACGTGGTTTGGAACAACTCGGTTTTTGGTGGATAGCTCAAAGTAGTAGGCACGTTACTTCGTGCCGCAATCTGCGCACGCCCGTAGGTCGAGCATCTTAACCGACCGATAGCACCACTTGTTTTGAACACCGATCTATTGAGACAGAGTTACTGCCGGTAACTCGGGTCATTCTAGTTAGGGGTTACGCACTTGAGTAGGGAACAACGATCGTTGTTCCCTACGGGATCTTTGATGATGCCGCCCTGCTGTAGTTGCCCGATTCATCGGGCGTCGGAAGTTGTCCTGCGGCGATGAATCACCGATCTACAGGGCTCTGAGCGTTCAACTGCGTAAGTCCTACTAGTATTATCGGTGATACCTTGAAGTGGGATATTCCCGGCGCTGGCTCTTGGCAGGTTGAATCGGTTTCTGACCGAACACGGTTCGGAGGCTAATGCCAACGCCGATGGTACTTGCAATAATGAAGGTTGGAATACTGAGGTAGGGAATCACCGTTGCCATTCGATAAATCCAGTATCCAACAATGACCGCGATGGCGTTTGATTGTTGCGGAAAGATTGTGTTCCCAATTGAGAGGAAAATTGCAGTTTTTCCGTAAATTGCTACTGGCAGCAAGATGGCGCCCAACAGGAGTGCGAACGGGATACCTGCAATCGAGAGGACGAGCAGGATTAACAAATAGGGCACGATTATTAGAACTATCAATCCAAGGAGTGTGCTTCCAATTGGACGATGGGACATGGTAGATGCCATATTGTCGATCTGTTGTGGAAATATCAGCACGAGTAGCAAGTGGATAAGTGTCAGTGTGATGAAGGTCATCAGTTCCCAACCAAACCATGCGTATTGCCGATTGCCCCATATTTCCTTTGGCATTCCCTCCATCATTAATAATGTGGCTGCAGCTACCAATTTCAAACCGTTAATTTCTTGGTAGGCATCGGGGCCATGTTTTGTACTGTTTTGTAGGGTTGCTTTACCGATAATTTCCCCTAGCACCACTGTAACTTTGCCCTCAACCTGTGCGCCTTGGCTGATTTCGACATTTCCAGCAAATACAAATATGTAGCCCTTCACGCGCCCTTGGATTTTTGCATCTCCGGCGAGTAAAACAATGTCATTAACGGTTTCTGTGGTTTCGAGATTTACTCTACCACCAATTTGCACAATTCGGGATATATCTTCAGGGTCGGTCGACAGAGTTGCTTTCCTTGGCGTGGAAGCTTCTTTCGATTGCGTTGGATTATGCTGCTCATCCTGCTGGGGGGGATTGGTCTGATTCTGCTGATCTTGGGGGGTATCGGCATGGGCTGTGAATGTTACAAAACTGAAATATAAGATTATAAATAGATAGCCTGCTTGTGTCATTGAAGCGCCTCAAGGGGAAAGGATGATATAATAAATATGATAACAAAGCGTTTTTCAAAACTGTTTTCAATATGTATTAATCCAAGTTCTTGTGTATAGTGTTTCACAGTGTGCAAAAGCAAATTTAATGATATGGACTGAAACGTAGGTTATATGTATGTAAGTTAGGTAAAATGGACAATTGTCCATTTTGGACTGCACAAGATGTTGTATGAAGATTGCGTTCTCTATAGGATATATTGTGGGATACTATAAGGCATTTCAAGATATTTGTCAATAAAAATTTACCAAGGGTGCCTGATTTAAGGCGAAGTTCGTCACTTTTTTTGACGATTTGAAGATTCATCTTCCAAACAACAACTAATGTCTTGCTAAGATCCCGTGAGATAGGGTAAAATTAAGAATAGATTTCCTCTGTTGAAAGAAAAGACTGAATCTACGACCGGAGTTAAATGAGCTTGAAAATTTTAACGAGATACACCCTCAAGGAATTTTTCCCTCCTTTCTTTTTAGCACTTATCTGCTTTACCTCCATACTACTGCTTGACGAGATCTTTAGGTTGACCAAGCTCTTCGTGAGCAAAGGTGTAAGTCCCCTCTATTTGATTAAATTGCTGGTTTATGTCCTGCCAGCGACGCTTGTTGTAACCATTCCGATGGCAACACTTGTGGGGATTCTACTCTCGCTTGGGAGACTTTCAACGGATAATGAAATTACAGCCATGAAAGCCCACGGTGTCGGCTTCCATCAGATGTTGCTGCCGTTGTTGTGTGTCGCTAGTTTGCTAAGCGTCTTCGATTTCTTTTTTATGGATTATGCCCTCCCCCGCGGTAACCTTGCTTATGTTTCGTTGAAGCATGACATAAGCAGACGCCACTCTGCCTTTGTTCTTGAGGAGGGAGTGGTCATGAAAGAGTTGGAGCGCGAGGGAAAACTATGGCTATACGAATCAACCGACCCGGATACGGGGCGTCTACAAGACGTGAAGGTGTGGGATTCAATATGGCCGGGACAGCCACGCTTTGTTAATGCGAAGGAAGCAACTGTCGGATTTGAGGAGGGGCAGGCATGGCTGACCCTGTATGATGGGACTACTTATGAACGAGTTTCCGGTAGCACGGACGGTTTTCGAGTGACAGCTTTTGCCGAAGATCGGATTGCACTTGACTTTAGAGAGACGTTGGAACGAACACAGTTTGAATCTAAGAGTACACGCAACATGCCGCTTGCCAAGCTGAAAACGCATATCGGCGAGCTCGAGAATGGTTTGTTACGAAAGCAATCAAGACCACAGGTAGATAGGTTGTTATATGCACAGGTTGAATATCACAAGAAATTTTCGATCCCCTTTGCCTGTTTTGTTTTCGGTCTCATTGGTGTGCCACTTGGATTGGTCGTGAAGCGGAGTGGTAAGATGGTGGGTTTCGGTATCGGACTGGGGCTTGTGCTTGTATACTATCTACTGCTACAAGTCGGACAGGATACAGGACGGAGTGGTGTCCTTCCACCTAGCTTCGCTATTTGGTTGCCGAACCTAGTTATCGGATTGTTGGGGTTGGGGTTTGCGCTGCGAGTTATTTTGGAAGGCAAGCTGGAAGCGCAACAAAATCGAGGACAGGAACCGCCACGCTCTTTTGAAAAGCCAAAAACCCAAGAAGTTGGAGAGTCGGATTGATATGGTACCTTCGCTTGAGTATAGCGAAGGTTGTCACTGCTATTCTTCTATAGACTTTCCTAGTCACAGTGGTTGGAGGGTTAAATTTGAGTACAATTCAAAATAGTATTGAAAATCGGCTGTGGTCGATAGCAGATGAATTGAGAGCCAACTCACGGCTCCGGGCGTCTGAATATTCAACGCCCGTACTGGGGCTGATATTCTTACGGTATGCGGACCACAAATTCGCACAGGTAGAGGGGGAAATCCGCGAAACGGTCTCCACCAGTAGAAGACGCAGTAGAATCACGGATCAGAGAGCAGAGTATCAAGCCCGCGGTGTCTTCTACCTCCCAGAGGAAGCCCGATTCCAGCACCTATTGAACCTACCGGAGAGCGAGGACATTGCACGAGCTATCAATGATGCGATGCGGGCGGTTGAGGCGGAAAACAGACAGCTTGATGGTGTCCTGCCCAAGACCTACAACCGGCTCGAAAAGAGTGTCCTCATCGAACTGCTCCGCACTATGGAACGGATTCCGATGGAGATAGAGGGCGATGCCTTTGGCAAAATCTACGAGTATTTCTTGGGTAACTTTGCTATGGCAGAGGGGCAACGGGGCGGCGAATTCTTCACACCGACCTCGCTTGTAAAGCTGATTGTCGAGATTCTCCAGCCGTTTCAGGGGAAGATTCTGGACCCAGCGTGTGGCTCTGGCGGTATGTTCGTTCAGAGTGCTGAGTTTATCCATAATCACAGAAAGAATGGGAATGGTCAGATTAGTATTTACGGAACGGAGCGGGTTGCGGAGACGATTCGGCTCTGTAAGATGAACCTCGCTGTGCACGGACTTGAAGGCGATATCCGGCAGGCGAACAGTTACTACGAGGATCCGCATCGGTGCGTGGGTAAGTTCGACTTCGTGATGGCGAATCCGCCGTTCAACGTAGATCGGGTGGATAGGGAACGGATTAAGGACGCCCCGCGATTCCCGTTTGGGATGCCCCGCACAGACAACGCCAACTATCTTTGGATTCAACTCTTCTTCAGCGCACTCAATGCCTCTGGGCGGGCAGGGTTTGTCATGGCGAACTCCGCCGCCGATGCCCGCGCCTCTGAATTGGAGATCCGCAGGCAGATTATCGAATCTCGCGCTGTTGATGTGATGGTGAGCATCTCATCCAATTTCTTCTATACCGTTACGCTGCCCTGCACCCTCTGGTTTTTTGACAGATCCAAAGGAGAGAGTGAGCGGGCGGATAAGGTGTTGTTCATTGATGCCCGCCATATTTATCAGCAGGTTGATCGCGCTCACCGGGAGTTTACACCGCAGCAGATTGAGTTCCTATCCAACATTGCGAGACTTTATCGGGGTGAAACGCCGGAAAACCAGCACGACAGCGCGGAAATGATGGCGACGAAATTCTCCGATGGCGTATATGTTGATGTGCCCGGTCTCTGCAAGGTGGCTACGGTTGCGGAGATTGAGGCGCAGGGGTGGAGTCTCAATCCGGGGCGGTATGTTGGGGTCGCGGCTCGGGAGGAAGATGCGTTTGACTTCTCGGAACGGTTGGGCGAACTTAATGAGGAGTTGGAAGTCCTGAACGCTGAGGCGCGTCAGTTGGAGGAGCGAATTTCTGAGAATGTGGCGATGATTTTGGAAAATAGAGTATAATAACCAATGGTGCTAGTTTGCAGCTGTTGATAACCTGAAACGTGAAAACCATTGATTCATTGGTTCATTTAGCCCCAGCGGGGCGACATGTCTATAGTACACAGATAAACAAATACCCCAAAGCCCCAGCGGGGCGACATGTGTATCCGAAGGGGGAAACGTAAGAAGAATGAATGAACCAACCAAGGAACCAATGAACTCCCCGATAAATTGGGATCGAAAGCGACTTGAACACAGATTACTATCCTTTTTTTTCTTCTTATCTGCGAAAATCAGCGAAATCTGCGTCCCTATCTGCTCTTAGAACTGAAGTGCGTAAGTCCTACAAGTGTAAGATGGACATACCCACTGCCCTGTTGAACTGCCAACAAGAAGCCGGAGTGGAAATTTGCAGATTGATGGGATTCTATGGCTGTCACAATTTGTTGAAAAATTAGCCAGCAAACATAATGTAACAACAATGGAAGTTGAGGAGATCTTTGCCAATCTTCCCCGTTTTCGATTTGTTGCCAAGGGCAATCGATCCGGCGAAGATGTTTATTCGGCGATGGGACAAACAGACGCAGGTCGTTATCTCATTGTTTTTTTATTCTAATGCCGTTAGGACTTACGCAATTGAATGCTTAAAACCCTGTAGTTCGGCGATTCATCGCCGCAGAACACAATTGCCAATGCCCGATTCATCGGGCAACTACAGCGGGGCACCATTAAGGATCCCGTAGGGAACAACGATCGTTGTTCCTTACTGAAGTGCGTAACTCCTAGCCGTATTACCGCGCGTTGGTTGTTCGCGCGAGAGATATGGATAGGAAGGAGCGGAGAGAATATGGAAAAAAAAGATAAAAACCGAGATCCAACGCCCTCTCCCGATGCAACCCCAGAGGAGATCGGCGAATTTTGGGATACCCACAGTCTATCCGATTATTGGGACGAGACCCACGAGGTGGATTTTCAGGTCAATCTCAAACTGAAGCACAACCTGGTCCCGGTGGAACGTGAGATTGCCGAGCAAATTAACGCACACGCAACAAAGCAGGGCGTATCGGCTGAAAAATTGGTAAACTTCTGGCTCCGAGAAAAATTAAAGAGGATTACCACAAGGCAATAAGCGAGGGAAGATGGGGCAGATTGTCAGAATGGCTCATGTAAAAAGAAAGTGCAAAATATGAAGTGAAATCGTAGGGGCGGGGTTTCCCCGCCCGCAGTAAGGGTTGAGTGACCCAACCCCTACGAAAACCCGGTTGCTGTTGCACGCTTTCTTAACATGAGCCAAAAATAAAGTGCCTGATCAAATGAACACGCCCACAACAAAACTGAGCGTATCTACTAAAAAAGGATTTGATAATGTCAGATGAAACGAAACCAGATCAATCACCAAAGACCGAAGATAAAACGAGTACTCCGCCTGACCTTGCCCCCGATTTTCTGTCAGATTTAATCATTTCTGACCCGGTCAAGCGAAACATCCTTAAAGCTTTAGACCGATTGTGCTGTGCTGCAATTGATATTCCTGTTGGGGCTCTTGAACGAAGATCCGCTGAAAAATGGGCGGAAACAGAAGCGCGAATTAAAATTAGAGAGGGGATTACTAACCAAACTGTCGGACAAATGAAAGTAGATCCGGAATACGCACAGAGAGCAGTGAAAAAATACGGGGAAAAAATACTCCGAGAGCAGAGCAACCTTGATAAGATCTGTGCTATTGCTGTAAATTTACTGAAGAAAGAAAAATCTGCAAGCTCAACAAATCAAGGCGCAGATAGAGGTGGGGAAAAGACCATCAACGATGATTGGCTGAACAGCTTTGAGGAAAAAGCCAGACAAAAAAGCACCGAAGAGATGCAACTTCGTTTCGGCCGCATCTTAGCAGGAGAAATTGAGAAGCCGGGATCGTATTCAATAAAGACTATAAAAATCCTTGACGAACTGGATCGAAGCGCTGCTGTCTTGTTCAAACGACTATGCTCAATGTGTACGGTTTTGGGCTATCCAGAACCCCTCGGATTTGTTGAAGATGCGAGAATGCCATCTCTCTGTGATAGCGGTGATGCGAACACTTTCTGGAAATATGGCATGGAATTTCCCTATCTCAATGTATTAAACGAATATGGCCTGATTATTTCGGAATATCACTCTTCGTATGGCTACTACCAGTCTATAGAATACGAGAGGACCCAGAATTGTTATCCATTCTGGTATCAAGGACGCTGTTGGGGTTTGCGCCGCTTACCAGGTTGGAAAGAGAAGAAGGCACCGTTTAAGTTGTGGGGAGTTAGTCTTTCTCAAGCTGGCCGCGAACTACTCCGTGTAGTTGAGCAAGAACCAATGGATGGGTTCACTGAACGTGTATCAGGGAGGCACGCTATAGCTCTCCAGAAATTCTTTGCTGAACATAAATTACAAATGGCTGCAGTTCAGCTACAGAAGGAATTGTTTGCTGAGGGTAAAGGTGCTGCCTATTCTGTCAAATGGCTTTAACGGAGAAGATGTAATGACAATAGGAAAATGGGATCGTATCACTCTTCGTGAAATTTGCGATTTGGTAAACTATGGTTATACTGCTAGCGCGAAGCCGGAACCAATTGGTCCAAAATTTCTCCGAATCACCGATATTGTCCCGAATCGAATTGATTGGGCCTCCGTTCCGTATTGCAAGATAAATGAAAAAGATCTACACAAATACCGATTAGAAAAAGGCGACATCGTAATTGCTCGGACAGGTGCAACAACAGGCTACGCCAAGAGAATTAAAGATGACTATACAGCAGTTTTTGCTTCCTACTTGGTTCGGATTCGAGTGAATCCGAAGTATGATAGTCAATATGTTGGACTTGTCGTTGAATCTGACGAATACAAACAATTTGTTCGGCTAAATCTCGGGGGCACAGCCCAACCTCAAGCCAATGCCCAAGTTTTGACTTCATTTCCAATCCCGCTTCCCCCTCTCTCCACTCAACGCAAAATCGCCGCAGTCCTCAGTGCCTACGACGACCTGATCGAGAATAACACCCGCCGCATCGAAATCCTTGAGGAGATGGCGGGTGCAATCTACCGAGAATGGTTTGTTGAGTTCCGCTTTCCGGGCCATGAGCAGGTGGGGATGGTGGAGTCGAAGTTGGGTTTGATACCGCAGGGATGGGAGGTAGTGAGGCTTTCAGATTTGGTTGAAACGCAGTACGGCTATACGGAATCTGCCACCCAAGATAAAGTGGGACCGAAGTTCGTGAGAGGTACAGATATAAATAAAACCTCATACATTGATTGGGACACAGTTCCCTTTTGTCCAATCGAATCTGAAAAGTACGTGAAGTACCAACTCCATACCGGCGACATTCTCGTAATTCGTATGGCAGACCCAGGAAAGGTTGCAATTGTCGAAAAGGAAATCGATGCTGTTTTTGCATCTTATCTGATTCGATTAAAGTCGAATTCCAACCATTTATCACCGTATTATCTGTTTTACACACTGTTAGATGAGCGTTATCAAAATTATGTATACGGCGTAAGTACTGGCACGACTCGTAAAAGTGCGAGTGCAGGGGTTATCACCGGTTTTGACCTTGTTATTCCAACAGACGAGGTAAGGGATCGCTTTGAGATAGCGATAGATTCACTGAGAAAGGTACTCAACAATCTTTTGGAGAAAAATACCAACCTCCGCCAAACCCGAGAACTATTACTCCCGAAATTGATATTAATACCAATAAAAACATGGAGGCAAACAATGGTTGAAACAATCAGCATAGCGATTCTAAAAAAGGTTTTACCAGTAATTGCAAAAAAAACCGGTGAGTCGGTTGAGAAGAAATACCAAGAGTTGCGGGCGAAAATTGCAAACAGCTCTCACGAATATGATCAGAACTACCGGAAGCGTCACGGTCAACTCAAAGTTTTCTGCGTCGGGATGCGAGAACCGATATCGCTCGACGATGTCTATGTGGCTGTTCAGTTCCTAGGGGAGGAAAGTGTCTCAAAATACAGGTCGCCTGAAGACGTTGAAAGAGCATTCCGGGAAAGAAATCAGAACCATTTGATATTAAGTTCCGATGAACGAAAAGACGGAACGCAAGTTGCTAATGAAAAACAGTATCTGATATTACTCGGTGCCCCCGGCATCGGCAAATCAACCTTTCTTCGCAAAGTTGGACTTGAAGCGTTAAAAGGTGAGGAAGGAAACTTTGCCCACGAATGTATCCCGGTCTTCCTTGAACTAAAGAGATTCACCGAAGATCAGATTGATATTGAGGCACTGATTGCCCAGGAGTTTAAAATATGCGGTTATCCTTATCCGGAGGAGATGGTCAAGACAGCGTTGGAATCGGGGCAACTTCTGATACTCTTCGATGGTCTTGACGAAGTACCAACGGCGAGTGTTGACAACGTTGTCCTTAAAATTGGGGATTTTGTCGATCAGTATAGTCAGAACCGATTTATTGCCTCATGCCGGATAGCGGCGTATAAAGGAGGGTTTACGCGATTTACTGAAGTGGAGATGGCAGACTTTGACGATGCGCGGATTAAGGCATATATCGACAATTGGTTTGAATCAACGTCTGACCTACATCGACGTCAACTTGACGAAGAAATGAAAACCGCCGATCGGTGTTGGGAGGCGTTAAATGAGGAAGAACATGCAGCGACTAAAGAGTTGGCACGGAATCCATTATTACTCGCGCTTCTGTGTCTGGTTTACGATAATTCACAAAACTTTCCGCGAAACCGGGCAGACCTCTATGAGAAGGCACTCAACATTTTTCTTGAGGAATGGGCAGCTGAAAAACGCATTCGTCGAGACTTGTCGGTAAGTCAGTATTTGGACATTTCGGACGAAAAGCGGATGTTATCTGAAATTGCAGCGAAGAATTTCGAGGCAAATCGTCTTTTTTTTAGTAAAAACGAACTCATCAATCAAATCAAAGAATTTGGTGAAGGGAGTGCCAATGCACCATCAACGTTTAATGCCCCTAAAATCTTGGAAACAATCGCTGTTGAGCAAGGACTTTTCGTTGAGAGAGTAAGCAGTTTCTACTCTTTCTCCCACCTGACGTTTCAGGAGTATTTGACGGCGAATTATATCGTAGGGGATTCACGGTCAATTAAGGGATTGGTGACAGAGCATTTGCATGACGAACAATGGCGAGAAGTCTTTTTATTAACCTCCGGACTGATGCGTGAAGCAGACAATTTGCTCGTGGAGATGGAGGTCGAAGCCGCTAAGTTCATTAATACTGATAGACTCAAGGCACTGTTCCGATGGGCAAAACGTATTACAAACATCTTAGATGACCGACACGACGGAGCCGCCATACGAGCGTTCGCGATCCGCCAATACGTTTCTCTATGGCTGTTAAATAAAATTTATAAAATGGTCAAAGACATAGTTAATCACTCTCTTGACTGTAATTCTGCCTTCTATCAAAACCTCGATCTCTACCGAAAACTCTCTCTCCGGCTCCGTGTTAACCTAAGATGCTACCTTTACTTTAACCCAGACTTTCCCGAATACTTTTACTTCGATCCCCGTTTCTATGAAGGCTACGTCTCAGATCGCGATCTCCACCAGGACCTCGATCTCGATCAAGACCACAACCTCGAAATGTACCATTACCTCCAAATCTATCGTTACCTCAACATCCACCATTTCCTTGAAGACGACCTCTACGCAGATTTTTACCAATATATGAACACCGATTGCTACTCTTTTGTAGATTTTAAATTCGGCGACCGATTTGACAGAGAACTACATGGACGGGTAACCCTTGTTGAGCAAATGGAAGAGTTGCAAATCTTTAAAGGGATAGATTTACAGCGGATGATTCAGGTGTTGAATGAACACCGAGAATTCATCAACGCAGCGAGAAAAGGACAATCTGTTAAACCGCCAGAGGAGTCTATACACGACACATGGATCTCCGTTCTGGGTATCACCGATGATATGCTTGCTATTTCACGTGAAGAGATGGAGAACTATGATCAATATCTTTATTCAGTGGAACTCATCATTGCGTGCAAAGAAGCGGCTGGACGTGTGACGCCTGAGATATGGAAGAAAATTGAAGATCGGTTACTAGCTGGGGATACCGGGGAAATTGAAAATTGACAGAACTACAATGTTTGAACAAGTCATATTAGCCGTAATAAATAACCATGCAGAACCCATACAGTGAAGACCAACTCGTCGAACAACCCGCAATTGCCCTGCTCGCAGAAATGGGGTGGGATCACCAGGACTGTTATAACGAATTCGATCAAGGCATCAGTCTGCTCGTCAGGGAAAACAAGGGCGAGGTGGTTCTGATAACGAGGTTACGCGCCGCCTTGGAACGGCTCAATCCCGATGCGTCCAATGCGGCAGTCAACGCAGCAATGGAGGAGTTGACCCGTTCCCGTGCGGCTATGAGTCTTGTCGAAGCCAATTGGGAGATTTACAGGCTACTGAAGGACGGTGTGAAAGTTACCGTTACTGATTCAGAGGACGAAGGCGAAACCGTTAAAGACCTGAAGGTTATTAACTGGGAGAACCCGGAGAACAACGATTTCTTTCTGGCATCGCAGTTCTGGATTACCGGCGAGATGTACACCCGAAGACCGGACGCAATCGGCTTTATTAACGGCTTGCCGTTGGTGCTGATGGAGTTCAAACGGATTGACGAGAACGTTTACTCGGCATATCACGACAATCTCAGGGACTACAAGGACACGATTCCCCATCTGTTCTGGTACAATGCGCTGATTATCCTCTCTAACGGTTCAGAGAGCAGAGTTGGTAGCTTGACAGCGAGTTGGGAGCATTTCACCGAATGGAAACGGATTGGGAGTGAAAAAGAACAAGGGGTAGTTTTACTGGATACAATGCTAAAAGGCATCTGCGATCGCCGTCGGTTGTTGGACATCATTGAGAACTTCACACTGTTCACGGAAGGGCAGGGCGCGCTTGTCAAGATTTTCGCCAAGAACCATCAGTATCTCGGAGTGAACAACGCGGTTGAAGGGCTTGGGCATATCAAATCTAATCAGGGGAAGCTTGGTGTCTTCTGGCATACGCAAGGTTCAGGAAAGAGTATCTCAATGATTTTCTTTGCCCAGAAGGTATTGCGGACAATGCCGGGGGTTTGGACATTTGTTATCGTCACAGATCGCAAAGAGTTGGACGACCAGATCTATAAAAACTTCGCAGGCTGCAGAGGGGTTGTCGCGCAGCAAGAGGTCCATGCGGAACGGGTCGATCATCTCCGACAACTCTTGGGTGAGGATCATCGCTATATCTTTACCCTCATCCAGAAGTTCCAGACGAGGCTCATGTTAAGAGTTAGTGCAAGTCACGAGTTGCGAGATAAACTCCCCCGTGATGCGTTTGCGGTTAATGCGAAACTCACACATTGCAAGATAACCGGCAAGAAACTTCTTGTGAACGCCACGAAAGGGACGTAGGAAATTGCGGACTGTTGTCCAAATGCCTTCAATGGTATTGGTGTGGACTTCTCGAATTCCATCGGCATCGGCATCTATTGCCCATTGACCACGCCCATGACAAACCGTGGCATGACAACGGTTAAGCCCCAAATACCCTTGCCACTCATCGGTATAAACGGTGGCACAAACGTCAGTGAACTGATGGACATGTGCAGAAAGGGTTTGCTTGTCGGTGTGATGTGCCACCCGCAGCCTCACTTGACCGCTCTGCCGACCCACGGTGCCAATTATCGGAGGACGGTCATTGGCATAAGTGCCACGTCCTTTACGCTTATTGGCACGCCGTCGAGGCGGGTCTGATGGGTTGATATGTGGGTCACTTTTTTTCCCCCGCATTTTGGAACATCTCGTCTGTCTCGGTCTGTTTGTCTGGCAGTGGGGAGGTCGGTTGCATCGCTCGAGCATTGTTTTGAAGCGCATGTCGAAGATAAAATACCGTTGGACGACTCAGACCTATCTCACGCGCAATCTGTGCACTGGGGTCCCCCTGGTACACCCCGCGTAACAGAAGCACCGCTTGGGCGGGAGTCAGTTGTTTCTGTTGAAAGACGGTTGAACTATACAGGTTATAAATGCCATCGCACACCAGACATCGATAGACTGTCAGTTGACTCGTAGTTGTCTGTCGGAAGGGACGTGCCTCCTCCACGCTCGCTTCACAATGCGGGCATTTCAAACCGTGGGGGTGAAAGTGATTAAGTAACCAATCAGTAGCAAATTCATTATCTATTAAATCAACTATTGGGAAATCCATACCTTACAGTTTAACACATGGGCAAAATATTGCACTCTGTTTTTACATGAGCCCCAGACGAAAGAGGGTGAGAAACATCCCATTCTCTCGGATCGGTCAGACATTATCGTTATCACCGACGAATCCCACCGCAGCCAGTATCATACATTGGCGTTGAACATGCGGACAGCACTCCCCAACGCTGCATTTATCGCGTTCACAGGTACGCCGTTAATCACCGGAGAAAAGGAAAAGACGCGGGAGGTATTCGGGGGGTATGTCTCGACTTACGATTTCAAACAGTCGGTTGAGGATGGCGCGACCGTACCGCTCTATTATGAGAACCGGGTTGCCCCAGTGCTGTTGAACAACGAGGACCTGAACGAAGAATTCCAGCAGACTCTTGAGGAGGCAGGACTTGACGAAGCGCAGGAAAGCAGGATTGAGCGGGAGTTTGCCAGACAGTACCATATCATCACGCGGGATGAACGCCTAGAAGATGTCGCGAAAGATATTGTCTCACACTTTATGGGACGAGGATATCGGGGTAAGGCGATGGTCATCTCAATAGACAAAGCTACCGCCGTTAAGATGTATGATAAGGTGCAGAAACATTGGAAACGTTACCGCGAGAAGTTGGAGACGGCACTACAGAACACCCCTGAAGATGGAGAGCGTGAAACCCTTCGGGCGCAGATTCAGTATATGGAAGAAACGGATATGGCGGTGGTGGTTTCTCAGTCACAGAACGAAATCGACGATCTGAGAGAGAAGGGGGTGGATATCCTTCCGCACCGGAAACGCATGAACGATCAGGATCTGGACACCAAATTCAAAGCCCCCGACGATCCGTTCCGTATCGTTTTTGTCTGTGCGATGTGGATGACCGGCTTTGATGTGCCGTCCTGTTCGACGATTTACTTGGACAAGCCACAGCGGAATCATACCTTGATGCAGACGATTGCCAGAGCGAACCGAGTCTTCGGGGATAAAGTCAACGGCTTGATTGTCGATTATGTTGGCATCTTCCGAGATCTTGAGCGGGCATTGGCGATTTATGCGGAAGGCACCGATACGGCAGGCAGCTCCCCAATTCAGAATAAATCGGAACTTGTCGAGCAGCTCAGAGGAGAGATTGCCGAGGTCAAAGAATTCTGTATGAACCTCGGCGTTGACCTTGCCAAAATTGAGATAGCGAAACCGAAAACCTTTGAACGGGTCCAGGGAATCGAGGAAGCTGTAAATAGCATATTGATCAATGATAAGACCAAAGGGGAATATCTGCAACGCGCAGGGAACATCTTTAAGCGGTACAAAGCGATTCTACCCGATGCCGCGGCGAATGAATTTAGGGGAATCTGCTCTCTAATCAACATCATTGCCCAGCGTATCAAAACCTTAGCCCCGTCGGTGGATCCGTCTGATGTGAGAGAGGAGATCGAAGACTTACTGGATAGGTCAATCATGCCGACGGGTGACATGGTAGCGGTATCTGGGTACTTTGAAACGGATCAGATGATTGATTTGAGTCAGATTGACTCTGACCGGCTCCGGGAAAGGTTCAGGACACAACACAAACAGATCGAGGTAGAAAAACTGAGGGGTAGAATAAATAAACAGTTATCCCAGATGATGCGTCTCAACAAAACCCGAATGGATTATCAGGAGAAATTTGAGCAGATGATAGCGGAATATAACGCAGGTTCCGTTGACGCTACGCTGGTCCAGGAGCAACTACTTGCGTTGATTGAGGAACTTGACACGGAAGAACAACGCACGATTGTTGAGCGACTCTTTGAGGAAGAATTAACGGTGTTTGACCTGCTGACTCGGCCAGCGCAGCCTGAACTTGAGTTGACGGAAGAGGAGAGAGATGAGGTAAAAGCTGTCTCGAAAAAGTTGCTCGATACGCTCAAACAGGAGAAGTTAGTTTTGGATTGGCGCAAACGACAACAATCACGCGCTGCAGTCAGGCTCACGGTTAATGAGATTCTTGATGGCCTGCCGGAGTGCTATACGCCGAAGATATATGATCAGAGATGCGAGGCGGTCTATCAGCATATTTACGAGTCTTACTATGGAGATGGTAATAGCATTTATGGGGTTGCGGCGTAGCTTCTGGTTACGGTAAAATGTCAACAGAACCTAGCAAGATCCGTTTTAGAGATATTGGACGGATACAATAATAAATAACTCCTTATAACATTTTGAGTTGGATTTAGTATGAGAATTCTTGAACGATATATTTTAATCGAGTATCTTAGAACATTTGCATTAGCACTTGCTTTCTTTATTGCATTGGTAATTATCGTTCGGCTGCTTGATAAAGATATTAAGCGTTTTGATGAGGCTGTTTCTTATTTCACAGCGGTTCAGATTGTGCTCTTCCAAGCCCCTCGGCGGATTATCGAGGTTGTTCCGTTGGCGAGTTTTCTTGCCGTTTTCTTTGTTTTTGGGCGGGCGGTTCAAAACAATGAGCTGGCTGCTATGCAGACCGCTGGTGTTAGTGTTTATCGCCTCCTCATCCCGATTCTCGTATCGATACTCTTAATCTGTATAGCCTTTGTGGCTTTCTATAATCTGGTTGCTTCTCCTGCTTATCATCGTGCGAATCAGTTGCAGAAGAAAGTTCGCTTGCGTCGAAGTCGAAATGTTGTTTTCAAGGGGCAGCACAATCGATTGTTCTACATCCAAAATCTCGATTTGGAAAGCGAAACGATTGATCGAATGACGATCTATGAGTTGGATCAGGATGACGAGCTAGCTCGGGAAATCTTTGCAAATTCAGCCACGTGGTCCCCGAAACAGTGGCATTTGTCAAAGGGGTTTGTTCGTCGTTTTGAGGGAGCGTCCGAAATTGATTTTGAACCGTTCACAACTATGCAGATCGAGCGAGCGGAGGAGCCGGAACGCTTCGCAGACAGCAATAAAGACCTCCGGGCGATGACGATTGGAGAGCTGCGGCAGCAGATTAAATACAAACGAACCGCAGGGCAGGCGACACGGCGTGAAGAGGTCAAGATGCACCATAAAATAGCGTACCCCTTTGCGGCATTCGTTGTAATTCTGATTGGCGCACCAATTTCGATACGCTTTGGTGGAGCTGGATTTTTTGCCGGGCTGCTCGTTGCCTTCTTCCTAGTCTTTATGTATTGGGGCATTTCACTGGCAACCCTCGAAGGACTCGGTGAAAGTGGAAAATTGCCACCGGTTGTCGCTTGCTGGGGTGCCAATGTGATTTACGCCATGATTGGAAGCCTCCTGATTTGGAAGATGCCCAAGTGAGTCGAGGGAACAAGACGTTCAGGAGTTATTCAGGATGGTCAGATCTACCACGTCTCGCGTCTCACGCTTCACTCCCATGATTGGTCGTGTGTTCTTTCGGCTGCGCAGCCTCACAGCCATCCCCTTTATATTAATCTTAATTTATTTTGCCCATCCCTCTTTCACTTCCGCGCTGGCTGGTACAGTGCCTTTGATTCTTGGTGAATGTTTACGCCTGTGGGCGGTCGGTTATGCCGGTGGTGCAACTCGTGCACGTACCTTAGGGGCTGCTAGCGATCTGGTGACGACGGGTCCCTACGCCTATGTCCGAAATCCGCTCTACTTGGGAAACCTGCTACTTAGTTTCGGTGTTTGTATTATTGCCAACGTTTACTGGATGAACATTGTGCTAGTAGTGGGATATTTTGCCCAATACCTCCCGATTATCGCTTCCGAGGAGGCATACTTGCGAGAATCCTGCGGGACGACGTATCAGACTTATTATACGGCTGTTCCTAGATTTATTCCCCGATTTCGCAGCTATGCCAATCCCTCTGCACACAGTTTTTCCTTCTCTCGTGCACTCAAAGCTGAAAGGCGCACATTAACTGCGATTGCTTGTGTGATTGGGTTGATTGTAGGGATGACGATATTGTAATAACCCAAGTTGCTATATTTTGTTGACATTTGAGAAATTGGACTAACCCTGTGTACTTGAGGCGGCTTCGGAATTCCGTAGGCCGATTATCCAAAATCGGCATGAATTTTGTCAAAAGTGTTAGATTGTGTTAGATTTTGCTAGGTTATTGTGGATAACTGACCAATTGAACCACCCCTGACGTGCTTAAGACGACTCGGTCTTTGACGGATTATCCGATAATTACAGCGTCTACGGAATTGTCGACCGCCAAATGTCAACACACGCTTGTCATCGCAAATTGGAACATTTTGCATGTTTCTTGATAACTGCGTTATATTCTTATGTATCAACACCGCTCGGCTTGGACAGACATATCCAAGCCATCAATACCCGGACTATAGTGTAACGTTCCGGGCTGATTGAGCCTAGATTGTTGCGCGACAGTATCTAGTATTCTATCGCACAACGTGCTAGGTATCTTGTGTAGTGGATTGGCAGATCCACTGTGGTCGGTGATTGATTCCCCTCCCGGTTTGCAACGTTCCCTATAACTGGCAACTGAGGTTGTAATACCATTCGGTTACTTACATAACAGATTACTCGGTTCTATTGTGAAAAGGTCTTATCCGAGAGTTGATAGATCTTTTCTGTTGACATTTTAAACACTTTTGATTAAGATAAAGCGTGCAATAACTATTTGCCAAGTTTTCTAATATTTGTGTTGGGTATTTAGTGTGGTAGAATTTCTCACTTTGAAAGGAGATTGATACTTTGCGAGCGTTTGAATATGTTCCCGCAAAAACTGTAGCTGAAGCTACCTCCTTGCTCGCCGAAAAAGGTGATCAAGCAAAACCCTTGGCCGGTGGAACAGATCTCATCGTTATGGTTCGGGAGAACCGGCGGCAGTTGGAACGGATGGTGGACATCAAGAGCCTTCCTGAAACTAACGTGCTTTCATATTCCCCTGACACCGGCTTAAATCTCGGTGCGGCTGTTCCCTGTCATAAAATCTATGCGGACGATGCAACCTCCGCCGCATATCCTGGACTGATTGATGCTGCTAAGATTATTGGTGGAACCGCGATTCAAGGCAGGGCGAGTGTTGGTGGTAATCTGTGCAATGCTTCACCCGCTGCGGATACAATACCGCCGTTGATAGTGTTGGGTGCAGTTTGCGTGATTGCTGGCCCAAGTGGATCAACACGCGAAGTGCCTGTCGAGCAGTTTTGCACAGCACCGGGACAAACAGTCTTGGAAAAGGGAGAGCTTCTTATCTCATTCAAGATTCCCGCGCCACCGAAAAATTCAAGTTCGTTTTATCTCCGCTTTATCCCACGTAATGAGATGGATATCGCTGTTGTAGGTGCCGGTGCGTCGGTTGTTCTCGACGATACGAGGACGTCCTTTGTCTCGGCGCGAATCGGGCTTGCCGCTGTTGCGCCAACACCGCTGCTTGCTGAGGAAGCCGGTGCATCACTCGCTGGAAAGGAAGTTTCCGACGATGCGATTAACGCTGCTGCTGAAGCAGCACAAGCAATTGCGCGTCCAATCAGCGATATGCGTGGAACGGCAGAACAAAGAACACATCTTGTGGGTGTGTTGACACGGCGTGCCTTAAACGGTGCAATTCAACGAGTGAAGGAGGCATAAAAATAGATGCCTAGAAAAGTCCACGTTCAAACAACGATTAACGGTGAAGCAGTTGAATATTTATGTGAACCTCGCCAGAGCTTGCTTGAGGTCTTGCGAGATGTGCTTTATTTGACAGGTGCCAAAGAAGGCTGTAATAATGGCAACTGCGGTGCCTGTAGCGTGATTCTTGATGGGAGTCTGGTCAACTCGTGTTTGGTGCTTGGTGCTGAGCTCGAAGGGAAATCGCTTGAAACGATTGAGGGTCTCGCTGATCCGGACCAGCTTCATCCAATTCAAGATGCGTTTTTAGAAAATGCTGCCCTCCAGTGTGGTATTTGCACACCCGGTTTTATCATGGCGGCAAAGGCATTGTTAGATGATAACCCAAACCCAACTGAACATGAAATCCGCTATTGGCTAGCGGGCAACCTGTGTCGTTGTACTGGATACGATAAAATTGTACGTGCTGTCCAAGACGCAGCGCAAACTATGTCTTAGGAGGTAAGTGCATAATGGCCGAAAAGAAAGATTATAAAGTCGTTGGGACTCGTCCCATTCGGCACGATGGTCTTGATAAGGTTACTGGTCGCGCCCTTTACGGCGCAGATTTCCAAACTGCAGGACTGTTGCACGGCAAAGTCCTACGGAGCCCACACGCCCATGCGCGGATTAAGTCGATTGATACCAGCCGAGCGGAAGCACATCCCGGCGTGAGGGCAGTTGTTACAGCGAAGGATTTTCCTGCTGTCGAAGATAAGATAGCCGATCTTGGAGAAGGCGCAACCAACGTAAAAGACCTCCAAGATAACGTGCTGGCTGGCGAGAAGGCGCTCTACAAAGGGCATCAGGTCGCAGCGGTTGCGGCGATTGACCCCCATACTGCTGAAGAAGCACTTGAACTCATTGATGTTGAGTATGAAGTGCTCCCTCCGGTGTTGAAGGTACTCGATGCAATGGAGGAAGACGCACCGCTTCTGCACGAGGACATGAGAACCGATGAGATGGGGGAAAAGGCGGATAAGCCGAGCAACATTGCGGCTCATTTCCAGCACAAACAGGGCGACCTTGACAAAGGTTTTGCCGAAGCCGATGTTGTCGTTGAGCATGACTATACAACAGAGACCGTGCATCAAGGCTATATCGAGCCTCACAATGCGACTGCGATATACAACCCCGATGGACAGTTGACAATCTGGTGCAGTACGCAGGGTGCATTCGCTGTCCGAGGGCAGGTATCTGAGATTCTCGATATACCTGTTTCAAAGGTTAAGGTTGTGCCGATGGAAATTGGCGGTGGCTTTGGTGGAAAGATTCAGGTTTACATCAAACCTATTGCCGCTATGCTTTCCAAGAAAACGGGCAGACCTGTCAAGGTCTTAATGAGTCGGGCAGATGTTTTTGAAGGCACAGGTCCGACGCCGGGTTCCGCCGTGTATGTGAAGATGGGCGCGACGAAGGATGGACGCATCACCGCTGCGGAAGCCTCTCTGGCGTTTGAAGCCGGTGCATACCCCGGTTCACCCGTTGGGGCAGCGGCGTTCTGTGTTTTCTCACCTTACAAGGTTGAGAATGGGCAGGTTGACGGATATGATGTGGTCGTCAATAAGCCGAAGACCGCTGCATATCGTGCGCCTGGGGCGACAAATGCTGCATTCGCGGCGGAAACGGTGATTGACGAAATTTGTGAGAAGATCGGGATGGATCCGCTTGAATTCCGTATCCTCAATAGCGCGACGGAGGGAGATATCCGCGTTGATGGTCCTCCGGCTCCACGTGTTGGTTTCGTCGAAACGGTTGAAGCGGCAAAGGATCATCCACACTATTCGGCACCGCTTGAGGGTGAGAATACAGGACGTGGTGTCGCTTCCGGTTATTGGCCCAACTTCGGTATGAAATCGAGTGTTGCAATTAACGTAACTTCGGATGGGACGATCAGTCTTGTCGAAGGGTCAACCGATATCGGTGGCACACGCGCATCGATTGCGATGCAAGCAGCGGAAGTTCTGGGCATTCCCGCTGAGTCTGTAACGCCTTCCGTGGCTGATACCGACTCCGTTGGTTACACAGATGTAACAGGTGGAAGCCGTACCGCATTTGCAACCGGTTACGCTGCTTACGAAGCCGCACAAGATGTCAAGCAGCAGATGATTGAACGTGCTGCGAAACTATGGGAAGTTGACTCGGACGAGGTACAATTTGACGATGGCGTATTTAAATCCGTTAACGGCAAAGAACAGGAGATCGACTTCAAAGGTTTAGCAGCGCGGTTAGATGAGACCGGTGGTCCCGTGGTTGGACGTGGCGCTGCGGATCCAAACCAACCTGGTCCTTCAATCGGTCTACACGTTGTTGATGTCGAGGTTGATCCGGAGACGGGCAAGGTTCAAATCTTGCGTTATACGGCGACTCAAGATGCTGGCAAGGCTATCCACCCCAGCTATGTCGAGGGACAGATACAGGGTGGGGCTGTTCAAGGTATTGGTTGGGCGTTAAACGAGGAATATATCTACAACGAAAAGGGCGAGATGACCAACGCCAGTTTCCTCGATTACCGTATCCCGACCTGCCTCGACCTACCGATGATTGATGCTGTCATCGTTGAAGTTCCTAACCCCGGCCATCCGTATGGCGTTAGAGGTGTCGGTGAAACGCCAATTATCGCGCCACCTGCTGCTATTGCAAATGCGGTCTATCGTGCGATCGGCGTTCGGATGAAAGAGTTGCCGATGTCGCCGGGGCGTGTCCTTAAGGCAATGGGTAAGATTTAAGTGTGTGGTCGTAAATTTTGGCATTTCAGATCCGCTCGGTTTATCAAGCGGGGTGGGTCTATAACTACAATCAGGGATACAGGGTTTTCTTTTGCCTTGTATCCCTGATTTACTTTAATTTACAGAAGGTGTTTCATACCATGGCAACAATTGCAATTCCTTCACTCATGCAGAAACTAACCGACGGTGCAGACCAAGTGGTTGTGGAAGGGAAAACGCTACGAGAGGTGGTCAATAATCTCGAAGCGGCTTATCCTGGTTTCAAAGATCGCCTCTGCGATGGCGATCGGATTCGTCCTAGTATTGCGGTGTACATTGATGGTGTTATGACTCGGGAAGGGATGCATCAACCCCTAGGTGAGGCGGCGAGCATCCATTTTGTGCCGGCGGTTAGTGGCGGTTTATCTAGCCGTGAATAGGATTTATATTAAAAACAAAAAAAAAGCGTGTTTCCCCTTGACAGGGTATAGATGGTATGTTATAATCCCACCTGCCTCCGTTGAGGAGGGAAAAGATGCTCTTTGAAAGCTAAATAGTTTCTGATATACACTACGTTACGTTTTTTGACAGCAATTGATAGGGCTTGTATTAATGTACATAGTCCTCCTGTCGACTTAGAAATACTGTCTGGGCCCAAAAGGGTTTAGTCGGTCTTTCTTATTGACTTATTGGAGAGTATGATACCGGCTCAGGACGAACGCTAGCGGCGTGGATTAGGCATGCAAGTCGTACGAGAATCAGTGGCTTCGGCCGCTGAGGAAAGTGGCGAAAGGGTGAGTAACGCGTAGGTAATCTGCCTTTGAGATAGGAATAACAGTTCGAAAGGGCTGCTAATACCGTATACGATTGGACTTCCTTCGGGATATCCAATGAAAGGTGGGTCTTCGGACCTGTCGCTCGAAGATGAGCCTGCGTCCTATTAGCTAGTTGGTGAGGTAACGGCTCACCAAGGCTACGATGGGTAGCTAGTCTGAGAGGATGGTTAGCCACATTGGGACTGAGACACTGCCCAAACTTCTACGGAAGGCTGCAGTCGAGAATATTTCGCAATGGGGGAAACCCTGACGATGCGACGCCGCGTGGGGGATGAAGGTCTTCGGATTGTAAACCTCTGTGTTATGGGAAGAATTGCTTGTAGGTGATAAGCTTGCAAGCTTGACGGTACCATAGTAGAAAGCCCCAGCTAACTACGTGCCAGCAGCTGCGGTAATACGTGGGGGGCAAGCGTTGTCCGGATTTACTGGGCGTAAAGCGTGTGTAGGCGGTCATATAAGTCGAGTGTGAAATTTCTTGGCTCAACCAAGAAACTGCGCTTGATACTGTATGGCTTGAGTACGGAAGAGGAAAGTGGAATGTAAGGTGTAGCGGTGAAATGCGTAGATATCTTATAGAACACCTATGGCGAAGGCAGCTTTCTGGTCCGATACTGACGCTGAGTACACGAAAGCTTGGGGAGCGAACGGGATTAGATACCCCGGTAGTCCAAGCCGTAAACGATGGGTACTAAGTGTAGGGGGTATTGATTCCTCCTGTGCTGTAGCTAACGCATTAAGTACCCCGCCTGGGGAGTACGGCCACAAGGTTAAAACTCAAGGTAATTGACGGGGGGCCGCACAAGCGGTGGAGCATGTCGCTCAATTCGAAGCAACGCGAAGAACCTTATCCAGGGCTTGACATCGCGCTGATCGCCATAGAAATATGGTTTTCCTTTTGGACAGCGTGACAGGTGCTGCATGGCTGTCGTCAGCTCGTGTCGTGAGATGTTGGGTTAAGTCCCGCAACGAGCGCAACCCCTGTCGCTAGTTACCATCAGGTAATGCTGGGGACTCTAGCGAGACCGCTGGTGACGAGCCAGAGGAAGGTGGGGATGACGTCAAGTCCGCATGGCCCTTATGCCCTGGGCTGCACACGTGCTACAATGGTCGGTACAGAGGGTAGCCAAACCGCGAGGTGGAGCAAATCCCAAAAAGCCGACCTCAGTTAGGATTGTAGTCTGCAACTCGACTGCATGAATTTGGAATCGCTAGTAATCGCGAATCAGCAGGTCGCGGTGAATATGTTCCCGGCCCTTGTACACACCGCCCGTCACGCCATGGAAGTCGGTAGCGCTCGAAGACGGTGGGCTAACCTTCGGGAGGCAGCTGGCGAAAGCGAGATCGATGACTGGGGCGAAGTCGTAACAAGGTAGCCGTAGGGGAACCTGCGGCTGGATCACCTCCTTTCTAAGGAGTAACGGGCATTAATTTAATGTCCGAGCTCGTTGAATTGTGTATATCGGAAATCTATTTAGCTTTCTAAGGAGTCATCTTTAATTTTTTTGGGGCTTATAGCTCAGATGGTTAGAGCGCGCGCCTGATAAGCGCGAGGTCTCTGGTTCGACTCCAGATAAGCCCACCACATCTATGTGGGGGTGTAGCTCAGTTTGGGAGAGCGTCTGCTTTGCACGCAGAAGGCCAGCGGTTCGACTCCGCTCATCTCCACTAAGCGTAACAGCTTTTGATCTTTGACAATTGTATAGATTTAAATTCGGCTTCTAAAGAATTTATCAAGCTACAAAGGGCTGGCGGTGGATGCCTTGGCGCCAGGTAGCGATGAAGGGCGTGACAAACTGCGATAAGCTTCGGGTAGTTGTTTAGTAAACATTGATCCGGAGATTCCCGAATCGGGCAACCGGACAGGTTTTACCTGTCATCCCGGCTTTTGTCGGGAGGCTAACCAGGAGAAGTGAAACATCTCAGTAACCTGAGGAATAGAAAGAAAACTCGATTCCCCCAGTAGTGGCGAGCGAAAAGGGAAGAGCCTAAACTAGGTATATGTTAAAGCCTATATGCGTTGTATACCTGGGGTTGTGGGGTAATGTTGGGTTCGGATATGGCCGGGCCGGGAAGTCAGAAACCAAGTATTTAGCTTAATGCTTCTGGAATAGAGCAACCAAAGAGGGTAACAGTCCCGTGAGCGAAAAAGACTTGGCTTCCTGAACGTTATTCCCAAGTACTATGGGATAGCCTAAACCTGTAGGAATCTAGGAGGACCACCTCCTAAGGCTAAATATGACTTGGCGACCGATAGTGAATAAGTACTGTGAAGGAAAGGTGAAAAGTTCCCCTGCTAGGGAAGTGAAATAGTCCCTGAAACCGTACAGCCTACAAGCTGTGGAAGTGCTAGGTCTCGATTCGTCGAGACATGCATGACTGCGTGCCTTTTGCATAATGAGCCGGTGACTTACTCTGTGTAGCAAGGTTAAGCTTTTATGAAGCGTAGCCGTAGCGAAAGCGAGTCTGAATAGGGCGAAACAGTTGCATGGAGTAGACCCGAAACTGGGTGATCTATCCATGGGCAAGGTGAAGCATACGTAAAAGTATGTGGAGGCCTGAACCCACCAAGGCTGAAAACTTGGGGGATGACCTGTGGATCGGAGTGAAAGGCTAATCAAACCCAGTGATAGCTGGTTCTCCTCGAAATAGCTTTAGGGCTAGCCTCATGTGTTTGGCAGTGGTGGTAGAGCTCTGATTGGACTAGCGGCCCCACCAGGTTAGCAACTCCAGTTAAACTGCAAATGCCATTGTCTAAAGCATGGGAGTCAGTCAGTAGGGGATAAGCTCTACTGACAAAAGGGATAAGAGCCCAGATCGCCAGCTAAGGTCCCCAAATACAGGCTAAGTGGTAAAGGATGTGTCGTTGCCCAGACAGCCAGGATGTTGGCTTAGAAGCAGCCATTCATTTAAAGAGTGCGTAATAGCTCACTGGTCAAGTGGCTTCGCACCGAAAATTCTCGGGGCTTAAGCCTGTTACCGAAGCTGCGGATTTCTGCCCACGTACCGGTTCGCCGACAGCGGGGTGGAAGTGGTAGGGGAGCGTTCTATAGTAGGATGAAGGACGATCGAAAGACGCTCTGGACAAATTAGAAGTGATTATGCCGGCATGAGTAGCGATAAAACAAGTTAGAAGCTTGTTCGCCGAAAGCCTAAGGGTTCCTGGGCAAGGCAATTCCGCCCAGGGTTAGTCGGATCCTAAGCTGAGGCCGAAAGGCGTAAGCGATGGGTAGCAGGTGTAATATTCCTGCACCACCACTACAAGGATGAAGCTAGGGGAGACGCAAGTACTAGGACCTACCAGCGGATGGATGTGCTGGGCTAAGCCTGACAGAGGAGACTTCAGGCAAATCCGAAGTCTCAATACTCTGAGAGGTGATAGGGATTCCGTAAGGATACAAACTGGTCTGGTTGCTTGCCAAGAAAAGAACCTCGAGTGGACGCGTAGTGGTGTCCGTACCGCAAACCGACACAGGTAGGCAAGGAGAGAATCCTAAGGCGCTCGAGAGAACTCTCGCTAAGGAACTCGGCAAAATGACCCCGTAACTTCGGGAGAAGGGGTGCTTTGAGTAGGTGATGCATCTTGCATGCTGAACCGAAAGAAGTCGCAGTGAAACGGCCCGTGCGACTGTTTACTAAAAACACAGGTCTCTGCAAAATCGTAAGATGATGTATAGGGACTGACGCCTGCCCGGTGCCATATGGTTAAGGGGAAGAGTCAAGGGTTCGCCCGGCAGCTCAGAACCGAAGCTTCAGGTAAACGGCGGCGGTAACTATAACCGTCCTAAGGTAGCGAAATTCCTCGTCGGGTAAAATCCGACCTGCACGAATGGCGTAACGACATGGGCACTGTCTCGGCGAGAGACTCGGCGAAATTGTAATACCGGTGAAGATGCCGGTTACCCGTAACAGGACGGAAAGACCCCGTGAACCTTTACTACAGCCTGATATTGGGTTTTAATGCAGCTTATGTAGGATAGGTGGGAGACTGTGAAACTGGTGCGCTAGCTTCAGTGGAGTCGACCTTGAAATACCACTTTTGTTGCATTGAGATTCTAACTCTGGTTCGTTATCCGAATCGAAGACAGTGTCAGGTGGGTAGTTTGACTGGGGCGGTCGCCTCCTAAAATGTAACGGAGGCGCCCTAAGGTTCCCTCAGCGCGATTGGAAACCGTGCGTAGAGTGTAAAGGCAGAAGGGAGCTTGACTGCGAGACAGACATGTCGAGCAGGTGCGAAAGCAGGGCTTAGTGATCTTGCGGTTCTGTGTGGAAAGGCCGTGACTCAACGGATAAAAGGTACTCCGGGGATAACAGGCTGGTCGCGCCCAAGCGTTCACAGCGACGGCGCGGTTCGGCACCTCGATGTCGGCTCATCACATCCTGGGGCTGCAGAAGGTCCCAAGGGTTGGGCTGTTCGCCCATTAAAGTGGTACGTGAGCTGGGTTTAGAACGTCGCAAGACAGTTCGGTCCCTATCCGTTACGGGCGTAGGATATTTGAGAGGATCTGCCGCTAGTATGAGAAGACCGTGGTGGACGAACCTCTAGTGTACCAGTTGTCGCGCCAGCGGCACCGCTGGGTAGCTATGTTCGGAAGAGATAAACGCTGAAAGCATCTAAGTGTGAAGCTCGCCTCAAGATTAGATATGCTGCAGAGTTAATCTGGTAAGGCTCCTTTGAGACTAAGAGGTTGATAGGCCAGAGGTGTAAGCAGTGTGAGCTGTTTAGCTGACTGGTACTAATAAGCCGAGGGCTTGATAACTTTATTCAATAGCTTTATTTTAAATCTATACAATTGTCAAAATTTTTGGACTAATAGATTACGATATTTTCCGGTGATAAGAGCGGAGGGGAAACACCCGTACCCATTTCGAACACGGTAGTTAAGCTCTTCAGCGCTGATGATACTTCGAGGGTGACTTCGTGGGAAAGTAGGTCGTTGCCGGGAAACTTATAATGAAGCCTCGATCCTTAGATCGGGGCTTTTTTTATGTCAAAAAAAGTCCTGCATAGATGGTAAGACAATTTTCTTGCATCTCCCTTGCCTGTATGCTAAAATACGTTAGATTCTGCAAATAGGAGAGTAACAGATGTCAGGTCATTCGAAATGGGCATCAATTAAACACCGTAAAGCTGCTGTTGATGCAAAGCGTGGCAAGCTTTTCTCGAAATTAATTAAGGAGACTACTGTTGCAGCGCGAATCGGTGGTGCCGATACCCAAGTGAATGCGCGTTTGAGGTCGGCAGTATTAGCGGCAAAATCAAAGAATGTGCCGAATGATACAATCGAGAAGGCAATTCTGCGAGGAACTGGCGAACTTGACGGCGTAGATTATGAAGAAATTCTATATGAAGGATATGGCCCCGGTGGGGTCGCAATCATGATCGATGTCTTGACCGATAACAGAAACCGAGCAATTGCTGATGTCAGATATATTTTAGGCAGGCATGGTGGAAGTATGGGTGCCCCCGGATGTGTTTCATGGTTGTTTGATAAGCGGGGATGGATGATTATCGAAAAGGGCAGTATTGACGAAGATGAACTTTTTATGATTGCACTTGATTCGGGGGCGGAGGACATGACAGTTCAGGCTGAGCACCTTCAGCTTATCACGTCTCCTGAAAATTTTGAGGCTGTTAGAGAAGCGGTTGAGGCTGCCGGTGCGACAATTCTCGAAGCCGAAATGACAATGCTTCCTCAAAACACAGTGAAATCGGAAGGTAAGGAGGCGGAGCGAATGCTGTGGTTGATGGAGGTTTTGGAGGATAGCGATGATGTCCAGAAGGTTTATGCGAACTTTGACATCCCCGATGATATTTTAGAAGCTGCGGCTTGATTCTTTCTTAACAATGATTATTCTTGGAATAGACCCCGGAATTGCAAATACTGGCTATGGCTTCGTTAAAGCCGAATCATCAACGCTAACCCCTCTTGGTTTCGGTTGCATCCGGACAGCGCCAAAGGATGAATCTGCACAACGTTTGAAAATTATCTATGACGAACTGATTCAGCTGGCTACCGAATATCAACCGGAGCTATTTGTCCTTGAGGACCTTATCTTTAGTAAGAATGTGACTAGTGCGTTTGCTGTAGGAGAGGCAAGAGGTGTTACTAAACTCGTTGCTGCAAGTACAAATCGGCGGGTCTACAGTTATCCAGCTGCTCAGGTCAAGCAAGCAATCGTTGGATATGGTAAGGCGAGTAAGCGTCAAGTCCAAGAGATGGTCAAGATTTTACTCAGGCTCAAAGAGATACCGCGTCCAGATCACGCAGCGGATGCGCTTGCCCTAGCAATTTGTCATGCACGTTCCCATAAGATACTTCAACTGCGCGAAAGGCACAGGCATTCATGATTTCGTTTGTAAGAGGTGTTTTAGCAGTCTGGGATTCAGCACAAGTTATTGTTGATGTTAACGGGGTCGGATACAGCATTGACATTGGAGAGAGTACAAAAAGTCAATTGCCAGAGGTTGGGTCCGAAATCATATTTTATACGCATTATCATTGTCGGGAAAACGAAGTCAAGCTTTATGGGTTTGCTTCACGGGATGAACTCAAAGTTTTTGAAACCGCCCTTGTAGTAAAGGGGGTGGGGCCTTCCTTAGCGTTAAATATTGTGTCGAAACTTTCCCCTGCTGAATTCCAGCGTGCCATCCGCGAGGGCGATCACGCCACTTTGATGCGAGTGCCGCGCCTTAACAAAGAGCTCGCACAACTGATGATAATGAAACTGAAGAATACCATTCGTAAGATTCGCTTTGATGCCAAAGTTGATGATGCTGGCAGCGGAGAACACACGGAGACAGGTGTGAAGGTTTTGGTGGGCTTGGGAGCCTCTGAGTCCGCAGCGGAGCGGGCAATCGCGGATGCCCAAAAAATCTTAGGACCTACAGCGAAACAGGGAGAGTTGCTTCGATTAGCTCTTGCTCGACTAAATCAGTGAGTCTGACCAATGAATAAAGAGATGGAAACACTTCTCAATAATTCGGGTATGGAGGAGCTGGAGGATAGCCAATATAGCCTCAGGCCACAGACCCTTGATGAATTCATTGGACAAGAGCAGATTAAAGAGCAGCTGCGTATTCATATTGAAGCCGCTAAAAGTAGAGGTCAGGCATTATCGCATATTCTCTTTGTGGGACCACCCGGACTGGGTAAAACGACATTGGCTCGAATTGTTGCCAATGAGATGGGAAGCGGCTTTAAGTCTGCAATTGGTCCCATGATGGAACGTCTGGATTTAGCAACAATATTAACGAACCTCGAAGAACGGGCAGTCTTTTTTATTGATGAAATCCATCGTATGAAAGGTTACGTTCAGGAATCGATGTATCCCGCAATGGAGGATTATAAGATAGACTTGCCCGTCGGTCAGGGACCTGCGGCAGATATTATTACTGTGCCGCTCGTCCCATTTACCCTTGTGGGCGCAACAACTCGTGAAGGCTTGTTAGGCGGACCATTTCGAGATCGCTTTGGCAACCGGATTCATCTCGATTATTACACACCGGCGGAGATTCAGATTGCTATCAACCGACTCAGCCAGCGGATGCAGCCACCCGTTAAAATTGAGGGAGATGCAGAATACGAATTGGCTCGCCGTTCACGAGGCACCATGCGTATTGCGGAGAATATGTTGAGAAAGGTCAGGGATTACGCAACCGTTAAATCCGATGGAGTTATCACCTATGAAATTGCTCAAGAGGCGCTCGAATTTTTCGAGATTGATGAACTCGGCTTAGATAAACACGATAGATCCTATCTGCGGACAATGATTGAGAAATTTCGTGGGCGGGCTGGTCTGAAGGCGATAGCAATCGCTGTCAGTGAAGATGAACGTACCATTGAAGAGGTTTACGAACCCTACTTAATTAAGATTGGCTTTCTGACCCTGACGCCGTTGGGGCGGGTTGCAACAGATGCGGCTTATGAGTATCTCGACTATCCAACACCTAAGCATCAGCGGGTGCTCTTTTAAGCATATTGTCTTTCTTTTGACTTGTAACGAGACCTTGCCAATCAGATCCTTCCGTAAGTGTAATAAGTATGAAACTCACCGATTATGATTATGACCTGCCTGAGGCACTCATTGCACAGCAGCCCTGCCCGCAAAGGGATGCATCCCGCTTGATGGTGGTGGATCGGGGGGCACGAAAAATTCACCACACGCAATTCTCCCAAATTGGCGAGTTTCTCCCCACTTGTTCCCTACTTGTCATCAACAATACCAAAGTCATCCCAGCCCGATTAATAGGTCGGAAACTTTTGACCGGTGCAAAGATTGAATTGCTCTTAACCCGTCAGAAGGGGGCAAATACTTGGGAGGCATTGGTAAAGCCGGGGAGACGTGTCAAGTTTGGAACGCGCCTCGTGTTTAAGGAGGGATTGCTGACAGGAAAAATTCTTGCCAAATCCTCGCTCGGTCTTTATACTGTCCAACTAAAATATGACGGTAATTTCGAGGAAATTCTTGCACAAGTGGGCAGAGTTCCGTTGCCACCCTACATTAAACGTGAACCGAACGGCACTGATAGAGAGGAGTATCAATGCGTTTATGCGAAGGAGGCAGGGGCAATTGCTGCGCCAACGGCAGGATTGCATTTTACGCTGGAGTTAATGGATAAACTCAAGCAGGACGGGATTCATTATGTGCCGCTGACGCTACACGTTGGGTTGGGCACGTTCCAACCCGTCAAGGTAGAAGATGTTGAGACACACAAGATGCACGCTGAGTATTTTGAGCTCGCCCGAACAAGTGTCAACCGGATCAACGGCGCAAAGCAGGAAGGGCGAAAAATCGTTGCGGTTGGGACGACCTCCGTGCGTGCCCTCGAAACAGTTGCTTCGGAGGGCAGTGCCGAGCCTTATCGGGGGTATACGGATATCTTTATATATCCCGGTTATCAATTCAGAATTGTTGACGCTTTGGTCACTAATTTTCATTTACCGAAATCAACCTTACTCATGTTGGTCAGCGCGTTTGCTGGGCATGAGTTTATCCTTGAAGCTTATCAAGAAGCAATTGCACAAGAATATCGCTTTTATAGCTATGGCGATGCAATGCTCATTCTCTAATTTGGAGGAAATAAATTATGGAGTCTCTTTTCAGTTTTTTCTTTCCCATTCTTCTAATAATCCCCATCTTCTACTTTCTGATTTTACGCCCTGAACAGTTGAAGCGTAAAAAACATCAAGCGATGCTGGGTAACTTAACGAAGGCGGACGAAGTTGTCACGACGGGTGGGTTACATGGGAAAATTGTGGGCGTGGACAAAGATGTTGTCGTCCTGACAATCTCAGAAAATGTGAAGGTCGAGGTGTCACGAAGCGCGATCGCTTTCAAAAAGAAGGCTGGCGAGTTGATTGAGGGCGAATAGCAATTTGAGGTTCTTGCTTCCACGGGGGTGATCTCCCATTTGAAACGCGGTCAACAGAAGTCCTAAATCGCCTTTAGGTGATAACTAAGGTTATGCGGATTTAAGAGAGATATGACGGTATGAAAAAGATTGGCGGCCTTCATGTCATCACTGATACAACCATTCAATCGCGGTTTACGCACACACAGTTGGCAAAGATGGCGATTGAGGGCGGTGCTGACACTATTCAGTTTCGTCAGAAGGATGGAAGTGCACGCGAGCTGGTCGAATCTGCACAGGCGGTGCGGGCTGTGTGTGCGGAACATGGTGTCTCCCTGATTGTCAACGATCGGGCGGATATTGCCCTCGCCGTCGGTGCAGCGGGTGCCCATTTTGGGCAGGATGATTTGCCAATTACGGTTGGGCGACTAATCCTTCCACCAGAAATGATTATCGGGGCTTCGGCACGGACGGAGGAAAAGATTCTAGAAGCCATCTCCGCGGGGGCAGATTACATCGGGTTCGGTCCTATTTATCAGACCTCTTCCAAACCGGATGCGGAACTGCCAAAGGGTCTAGAAGCGTTGCGGCGGATGTCCGAAATCGCACAGTGCCCCGTCATCGCCATCGGTGGTATTACGGCTGAAACGGCATACGAGGTCATTCGCGCAGGTGCCCACGGAATTGCAGTCATCTCGGCAGTTTGTGCACAGGCGGATCCAACTGCGGCAACTCGTCACGTCTGGAGTGAAATTCAGCGCGCCAAGGCGAGTCTGAGTAAGTAAAAAAATACTAGAAATAGTAATGCCGGTTGTAAACTTCCCCAACGCATATACCGTTTAGACAAAAAATATTATCCACCTTAGTAATCGCGGGATGTTGCTCATGGACAGAATTGTTGAAGATGAAATGTTAGTCGCACAGTTTCAAGCGGGTCGCCCTGATGCATTCGATGATCTGATGAAGCGATACAAAGGGCAGATCTATGCCTACCTACTCAGGTCCGTGAAGAATTATGAGGATGCGGAGGAGTTGACGATCGAAGTCTTTTTTAAGGCGTATCGTGCACTCGACACTTGGAAACCACAAGCGCGTTTCTCAACGTGGCTTTATAAAATTGCTCATAACCTATCAATTGATTTCCACCGTGCAAGATCACGCCGGCAGACCTATTCACTTGATGATGAAGAGTTTTCCATTGACGAGCCAACAGCCGGCGATTTATGGAGTAATCCGGAATGGACGGTTGAGGAAAAAGATCGACATCGGGTTATCCGTGATGCAATAGATCAACTCTCACCAAAACAGAAAGCAGTTTTTATTTTGAACCGTTACCAAGGATTGCAGATTAAGGAGATTACGACAGTGCTTGGAATGGCAGAGGGAACAGTCAAGATCCACCTACACCGTGCGGTGAGAAAACTACAAACGCTGTTGCTACCCCTCTGGGAGGGAAATGACATTTAGCTCCGGAATAGATACGAAATAAGTGATTAATGATATAAGCAAGGTAGGTAATACCGTTTCAATTGTAACCCCCTTTGGTAGTAGATTACTCAAATTGAAATATCTATCGAGTGAATTGAAGTTATAGATGGATTGGTACACGAAGTTAGCATAGACAATGAAAGATCTTAGAATTACTGAAGCCAAGAAATCACAAAAGGAAATTCTTCGACAGCTGCTTGAACTCTATCAATATGACCTGAGTATCGTAACTGATGATGATGTGGATCAGTCCGGCTTATATGGCTATTCATATCTTGACTGTTACTGGACAGAAGAAAAAAGATATCCCCATTTGTTCCTGTTCCGAGAATTTCTTGCTGGGTTCGCGCTCGTCAACAAGGTGAATTGGCTGCCCGAAAATGATGGAGCACACTCCATGGCGGAGTTCTTTGTTCTGAAGAAATATAGGAGGCACGGTCTCGGAACTGTAGCAGCGCAATATGTCATTAACCGATTTCCCGGAAAATGGGAAATCAGAGTCCACAGTGAGAATCAGGCAGCAATACAGTTCTGGAGGCAGGCAATCAGCGATTTGACCTCCGGACAGTTTGTCGAGCGGATTCCGGATTCGCAGCTTTGGTGTGGTTCTGTATTTTCATTTAGGAACGGTACTGTTGAATCGTCATTACCCAAGGAGTTTGCTGAATGATACAGTGTAAACAGTTAGAACAATTCTACACTGAATATGTTTGTGGTCTCCTCGATGAGGAGCGGGTTGCAGCCGTTGAGGTGCATTTGCACGGTTGCTCTACCTGTGCTCGCGAAATTCAGTCGTTGCGAGAAGCTTTGCGCCTGACCGAAGAGGCGAAGGGGATGCCAATTCCCCCCGTCATTCTTGATAACATTGAGAGAAATGTCTACAAACGTTTGGCGACAGAATCTCCGCTCCCCAAGCGAGTGCCTTTCTTCTCGAAATTTTTTACTGCTTTTCGATTGCCCACTGTGAAGCGTGTACCCACTTGGGTTTTTCGCAGCGCGCTAGCGACCCTTGCACTCGTGGTTACTATTTCGATCTCTACGGTTTTTGTTAACCAAGATCGATCGCTAGATATTGCGATACAACCTCCTCATGAAAGAATTGAACTGTATCGACAAGCGGAGATTCAAAACAACCGCACTGAAGCGCTTGAAACAAGACATTTAAAGGGCGACGACCGGTTGGCTAAGCTCCAACTGCTGGTGTTGAAAGAACAGGCTCCCTAATACACAATTGTTTTTACTCCCGATCGAATCGGAATGGGGAGGGATAGAAAAATGGAAGGATCCGTTTTGTATGATACACAAATCGTTTCACGCCTGAAATGGCTAGTTTGCGCGGTTGCTTTCTGTCTGGCACTGTTTAGCGGGGAAGCGCGGGCTCAGCAGGTAGCGACGCTGCTTGAACAGGGCAAGTATAATGAGGCAGCACAGCTCCTTGAAAAACTTACTGATTCGACAAAGAGTGTTGAACAGCTTAGTGGGATTTACGAAAAATTGGGCGATATTTATTACGCCTATACCCATCAATATCCGCAGGCGTTAAGCGTTTATGATAAGATTATCCAATTGAGCAGCAAAGGGGCGACAGCAGAAGATCTATTCCTCGGTTATATCAAGAAGGGCGATGTGTATTGTCGCATGGGAAAATACGAGGAAGCGATTCGGACCTATCAAACTCTTGCTGATCGGTTCCCACCTACCCACCTTGCCTCTAAAACCGGCTTGCGAAAGATCCATAGTATTCAAACCGCTCTTGATGATTTGCGAGAGCAGCAGCGCGTCATTCAAGCCCACCAAGGAACCCCCCTTGCAACTGAAGCGAAGTTCCATATTGCAGAGTTGTATCGCAGTCCCTATCAACTAAACCAGCCGGAAAGAGCAATCGCGGTGTATGAGGAGATCTTGCAGCAACGCGAGGACACCAAACTTGCCGCTGAAGCACAGTGGCGCATCGGGAATCTACGAGATAAGGTATTGAATCAGCCGGTGCTGGCGATTGAAGCATATCAGAAGGTTGTAGACTATTATCATCCAGTGAGTCTCTTTGCAGCAGAGGCACTTTTTCAGATTGGTCGCATCCACCAAAAGCGGGGGCAATATGCTGCCGCTGTGCAAACTTTTGAGCAACTCCCACAACAGCATCCAGACTTCTGGAAGATGCACGCTGTCTTCTATTGGTCGGGTGTTTGTTATGAACAATTGCGGGACTATCGGCGGGCAATTGATGCGTTCCAAACATTTCTGTATGCCTGCCTGCCTGACTTGGACCCGATCTACTTGGGCACAATCGGAAAATATGACCAGAATCCAGCCCGCGTCAAAACAGAATTAGAAGCAAAGGTTGAGCAACTGAAATTAGATTTTCCAAGCGTTGAATGGAATCGGATAAAAGAGCTGATTGCTGCAAACAACTATATTGACGCCCTCCCACTGACGCGACAGTTTATTACTGATATACCTAACAGTGAGTACACAACGCAGGCACAGTCACAACTCCGATCTATTGAGTTGCATGCAACCATTCAGAAATTGCAGTCAATAAGCGGCGCATTGACTCCTTACGCGCTATTCCGGGTGGGTAAAATTTATGAGCGTGAGTTGGAGGATTATGAGCAGGCAATCACTGCATACCGTGAATTGATTGAGGCACATCCTCAATCCCTGTGGGCGGCTGAAGCTGTCTATCGAACCGGGGTTGTCTATGCCGAGCACCTGAATAATACGGAAAAGGCAATCGAATCTTATCAAACCCTTATCACGGATTACCCGTCCTCTTCGCAGACGATGATGGCACATTTCCAACTCGGCGAAATGTATCGTACCCTTGACCAATACGATGCAGCTGTGGAAGCGTATCAGACGACAATTGCTTACCCGAAACAGGCGCAATACCTTGCACAGGGGTATAAAGACAGCTTCGCGGATCAAGCGCAATTCCGGATAGGTCGTGTCCACTATGAAAACCAACGCTATGACGCTGCCTTCGTTACCTTCCAAGAGTTTGTGGCAAGCCAACCGTACTCACCGCGGCTTGCAGCTGCCTACACCTTTTTGGGGGACATCAGCCACAAGCGCCGCGATTCCAAAAACGCGCTGAATGCTTACGATAACGCAATGCGTTTGCTTGAAGGCAGTCCCATCCAATCACAAATGATGCTCGATGAAGCCCATGAACTTGGCTTTCAGGAGACAGACCCAACAGCTGTCATCCAGCACCTGGCCGAACTCCGCAAGCGGGTGCACGCGAAGTAAGCGTAGCGAATTGATAAAACCCCTCCCCGATTCCATGCCTGCCGCTGCGGCAGGAAAGCAGGATTAAAACCAACCTATCCATACCTTTTGTAACCCATAGACGGTCTACCTAACCCAAATTCGCTAATACAATTTATCAGGGCTTTTTAAGCTAGGTGGTTTTTTCTATTTAGCGTGCATCAACCCGATGATACACATATGTCGCCCCGCTAGGGCTATAGGTAGGGCAAGATGCCGGACCTACGGGGGTTGGTCTAAGCGTGTAGGTCGAGATTCATATCTCGACACAGTTTGTCGATTTTGGACAATCGACCTACAGAAGTCCGAAGTCGTTTCAAGTGCATCGGGACGGTGTGATGATTTTGTTTTTATTTTTTGGTTGGGATGGTATAATCAGCTTTGTCTACTATCAATTCTGCAAGTTTGAAGGAGGAAAGTATCTTCGATGGCACATCAAAGCCCAACCACATCAACCCGTCTTCACGCAGGTGCAGCCCAGATCGACATAACCCCACAGACCGATATCCATCTCGCTGGAGCCGTAGGGCAATTTCGTCCCGCTCAGTATATTTACGACCCACTTTACGCTAGGGTGCTGGTATTGGAAAATGGTAGAACGAAAATTTGCTTTGTGAGTTTGGACCTCACCATCATTACCGAGCAATGGACGGCAAAAATTCGCCGCGCGGTTGCGGATGAATGTGGATTTGATCCCGAAGCTGTCATGATACATGTGACCCAAACGCATTCGGCACCATCGCTAGGACATTTCATGTTCGACGAAAGTTTTCAGGGAACATCACCGGAGATGGAATGGCTGCGTGGCGGCGATCCACGGTACTTCGATTTTGTGTTTGAACGCATCGTTGAGGTTATCAAACAGGCGCATAGTTCTTTGCAGCCGGTGCGTCTCCGAGTCGGCAGCGGGGTCGAAGGTAGGGTCGCCTTTAACCGAAGGGCGATTATGGCTGATGACAAGGTGCGTATGCCGGGCCCAAAATGGCAAGATCCCATAGGACCCTCTTATATCCGTTACATGGAGGGACCAATTGATCCGGAGGTCGGGGTGATGTGCTTTCAAACGGATTCGGTGCAGATGCTTGGGATGTTGTTGCACCACACCTGCCATCCGGTGAACATTTTTCCCAGGCCGATTGTCTCCGCAGACTGGCCTGGGGCATGGTCGGACGCAATGCGGGAAACCTTCGGCGGCGATTGTGTTCCTCTTGTTCTCAACGGCTGCTGTGGCAACATCAATCCGTGGGATCCGTTCGATCCGGACTACACTCCTGACCATTGGCGTATGGGAAAGCTCCTCGCAGAAAGAGCTCAGGCGGTGATTGAAACTTTGCCCTATGAAGAAGATGTGTCCCTCGACTGGAAGATACACCATGTGAAATTACCCATTCGTGACGTTGAACCTGAATTACTCGCGCAGTCGAAGAAGATTTTGGAGGAAAATCCAGAACCTGCATGGTCAGAGCAGAATCCGAAGCAGATTGATCCAGAGTGGATAAAGGCGGCTTCTATCCTGAGCGTCCATCTCCGAAAAGAGCGGGCACCGGAACTAGATTACGAGATTCAAGTGTTTCGGGTGGGGCGAACGGCGTTTGTTGGTCTGCCTGGCGAGCCGTTTGTCGAAGGGCAGCTGCAACTCAAGATGGCTTCTCCGACCTATCCAACGTATATCGCGCATTGCACAAGCCACTATGTTGGCTATTTGCCTATCCGCGATGCTTTCCCTCGCGGTGGGCACGAAGTAGAGACGCGATTCTGGGCAAAGCTAGAACCTGCAGCGTTGGAGATGGTGATTGATGCGGCAACAGAAGTGCTTCATGAGGTTTTCGGAGACTGAGACATTTCCTGACAATAGCTTGCGGCTAAGTGGACGATGCTGGTCTAGGAATTGGACCCGCTATAGGATGCAATCTTCAGGGTAGTATTAAGAAAGGAGGAAATCGATGAAAATTATCAATGAAAGAGAAGCGTGGATTCATACTCATTTTTTCGTTGATAGTGCGTTGGTTACGCTCCAAGAACAGAAGGTTATTTCAATGCGTGTCGAGCCTGAACTGAGACAGATGGGGATTCAATACGGGTTACATTACGAAAAACCTGCCAATCCCGAACAATCTCTCATTGTTTTGGAGTGTATTCCCTTTGAAAGAACCAGAGAAGTGATCAAAGATCTCATCAATGAAACGATTGAGGATTTTCCGAGTCGCAGCGCAAGTCCACCGCGCAACGTCGTAACGAATATAACCGTTGAAGCACCGGAGGCAGCGCAACCGTAATGACGATGGTCCAGTTGCATTCATCGAAAAGGGAAAGGAAGGCGTATTCATGAGATTACGCGCTGGGATTGTTGGCTGCGGTGGAATCAGCCGGAGTCATGCGACCGCATACACAAATCTGAAAGATGTGGAACTTGTTGCTCTGTGCGATATTCAGCCCGCGGCACTCAATGCACGAGCGGCTGAGTATGCTGTGCCCAACCGCTACACCGACTTCCGGGAGATGTTTGAGCAGGAAACGTTGGATGTCGTCAGTGTTTGCACCCACGCACCGTTGCACGCGCCAATCACGATTGCCGCTGCGGAGGTGGGTATAAATGTCCTGAGTGAAAAGCCACTTTCCACTGATCTGGAGAACGCCGATCGGATGGTTGCGGCTTGTCAGGCAGCCGGGGTGCGGCTGGCAGTCAGCCATCAATATCGATTTACACCGCTATTCCGTCACGCGAAGGAGTGGATTGAATCGGGGCGGATTGGTGAATTTCGTTCTATCCGCGAGGTAGGCAAGGGGCGTGAAGCTGGATTTGAGTTGATGGAGATGGGTGTTCACTACTTTGACGAGATGGATTTCTTCATGGGTGGCATTGAGTGGATTCACGCGCAAGTTACTTATCAGGGACACGCAGTTGGTGTTGGGGACATCATGCATAGTAGTGAGCTTTGCAAAACGGATCGGCGTGACAACGGAATGGTGGCAGGTGACACAATGCTGATTCACCTCGGTGGAAAGCGGGGGGCGAGCGGTTTGGTTGAGCTCTATCGCCGTGACCCTCTACAAGGCTGGATGATGGGTCCCCACATTTTAGGGAGTGAGGGGCAATTGATGGTTAAGCCAAACTCCAAAACAGGGATAGATGAGATGTGGTATTGCCCCTTTGACGTTTCCTTTGCTGCACACACGCCCCAATGGGAGCGCGTTCTGCTGCCCAAAGAGGTTTTTGTCATTGACGGTCAGACGTGGTCGGATAGGCATTCGATTTGGAGTGTAAGGGACATGGTAAACGCAATCCGTGAAAACAGACAGCCAGAGCTCGGAGGAGCAAAGGCACTAACCTCGCTGGAGTGTGTCAGTGCAGTCTATGAGTCCCATTTCACAGGAGCGAGAGCCTATCTGCCGTTGGGAGACCGCCGTCATCCGCTCATCAAGCGGTTGAACGAGGTCCGCTCCACCGCAACGCGGACAGAAGCGTAACTAATTTTCATTAGCCCATCGCCGCTTTTTCCAGGTCAGCCAACCACACGCGTTCTCCGTTGTTCAGTGCTGACCGATGGACGGCGCCCTCGAATAGCAGCTCATTCCATGCGGCTTCCCCATCTGCGGGGAACGATTCGTTTGCGTGCATGGCTTTAATTACGCCGTCAGCCATGCGGGAGAAGGAGGTTTGATAGCTGTCTCCCTCCTCGGATTCCCAAAGTTCTTCATCCTCAGAGGTATTGGCTTTGCGCCGGCGATACCACCCTTCTAAACCACGGGCTTCGGCGTAGCGTTCGTCCCCGACAATCATGACACGCAGTGGATGGTCGTCATAGCCCCATAGGTTACTTCCAGCCAGTGAACCGATCACACCGTTTGCCCACTCCATGTGAATCATACGCTGCCATCCACCCTCTTGGCTTGGGTTGCCCATAACGCTGACCCATTCGGGTCGTCCCATGCTCCAGAGGATTTGGTCAATGACATGCGACCAGCAGTTGAAATGCGCCCGAGCACGTACCATCCGTATCTCACCCAACCGCTCTTCCACTACATCATCGTGAAGTTTCCGGAAGTGGGTCATGAAACGGTAGTTGAAGTCGATACCGAATTTTAGACCTGAATCTCGCCACTCAGAGATTGCTGCTGCCGCAATAGGGAGATCATCTTCTCTGACGCGGAATTGTCCTTCCAGACCGCAGAGGGGTTTCTCGGTGAACACATTCTGACCCGCTGCGATCAACTGCCGCAATGGCGGGATACGTCGGGTTTCATTGACGATCATTAGCATCAAGTCCACATCACAGGCAGCAAGTAGTTCTTCGATGCTTGAATATCCGGGGGCATCAAACGTATCTTTGGCTGTGGCAAGTAATTCGGGATCCATGTCGCAGACAGCGACAACTTCGGCATCGGGATGATTATTGAAATTTCCGCCGTGCATCAAACCCATACCCCTACCGCTGATGAGTGCACATTTTATCATCAAAAAACTCCTTTAGGTGTGAAGGTTCAAGTCTCAAGATCTGGGAGTGGACACCCATTTTAACTTTATTGATTTTGCAGATTAAACATATAAAGGCGCAACGCTACGAATCATCCAACTGTTCGTCCCTTGTGTTGAGTTCCGTTTCTAGCCGATCCACCCGGTCTTGAAGCCGTGTAAACGCTTGCAACATTTCTGGCATTCGGCGCAAGGACGCTTGGACGCGTAGTTGGTGCGCGTGGTTTTCTGCCGGAAAACCGGATACGTAACTCCCTGCAGGGAGATCTTTTGTCACCGCTGATTTGGCAAAAACGGTACTATCTTCCCCAATGGTGATATGTCCAACGGCTCCAGAGTGACCAGCCATTGTCACACGGTCTTTCAATTCGGCACTTCCAGCGATACCGGTTTGGGCGGCAATGCAGCAATCTTCACCAATCACGACATTATGGGCAATCTGTATGAGGTTATCGAGTTTTGTACCTCGTTTGATGACTGTTGCGCCGTTGGTCATCGTGGCGCGGTCAACTGTTGTGTTGGCACCGATTTCAACATCATCTTCGATAATAACTGTGCCGATTTGCGGTATCTTATGGTGACGGTCGCTGACCGAGGCGAAACCGAAGCCGTCACTGCCGATGACGACCCCACTGTGAATGATGACCCGAGCACCAATCTCGACATCCTCGCGAATTGTCACGTTGGGATAGATGAGGGTTTCATTACCAATTTTCGTGTCATCGCCGATGTAGACAAAGGGACTGATAATTGCCCCATCGCCGATCTGGACATTGTCGCCAATATAGGTATAGGCTTGAATGGAGACCATCTCGCCGATCTGGACATTATCGCCAATAATTGCGGTTTCATGAATGCCATAGACTGTTTTCCGCTTACGCCAGGCAAACATCTCTAAGACTTTGACAAAGGCAAAGTATGGATTGGCGACACGAATGAGTGGTTTGCCGTTATAAGGGATGTCCTGACCAACGATAATCGCAGAAGCCTGTGTGCGTTCTATTTCACGCAGGTACTTTGAGTTGGCAACAAAGGTGATCTCATGCTCTCTCGCCTCTTTAATCCCGGAGACGCCGATAATCTCGATCTCACCGTCACCTAACAGCTCCCCATCGATTAATTCGTTAATCTCTTTCAGTGTTTTTACCATAATTGCTTGAGGGTAGACCGCCTCGGATCTCCAATTCTAGGACACCAACGATTCTCACTATCATTGGAGTCAGCGGACAACTATTAGTTATTGTTTTCCCCTTCCTTTCCTGTATCTGTCTCAGGGGGAGTCGCCGGTTGTTGAGCGTCCTTTGAAGTTTCTTTTTTGTGTGCATCGTTTAGTAACTTGACAATCCTCTCAGTCAAATCGTACTTTGGATCGACATAAAGTGTCACCAGCCGTTTCTCAAGGATTAGGCTATATCCTTCACTTTCACCAATTTGTTGAAGCAGGCTCTCTATATCCTGGGTTAGCGGCGCAAGCAATTCCTCGCGTTTCGCTATGAGCGATTCTTGACCGATTTCCAATTCGCGTTGGAACTCTTGCCTTTTGAGACTAATATCAGTTTGCAAAGTCTCAGTCTCCGGCGCGTCAAGAAACAGCTTCTGCTTCGTCAGGCGTTCCTCCATGGTAGTGATTTCTTGCTGAATGACGTTGAGTTGATTTCTCAACCGATCTTCGGCAGCTTTCAGAATGTCATTGGCTTCTTGAGCTTTTATAAAATTCTCAAATACCCCTTGTGTGTCAACAACACCTAACTTAAAGCCGTTTTCTGCTGCGGCACCAAACCCTATACTAAAGGAGCCGAATAAGATAAGGCTGATCCCTAGGTAAAACTTCAAAATTCGAGTCATAACACCTCCTTGCTGTGAAATCCCTCCATTGGGGATTTGCTGCTTTAGGTATCCTTATATGTCACTTTTGTTAAAAACCGGGACCGATTGTGAAGTGAATTTTCCCTCTGTTCCCTTCAACTCGATCAAACCCGTAACCCCATTCGAGACGCGCCAACATGCCCATTAAATCGAAGCGAATGCCGACCCCTGCGCCTTTCTTAACCTTAAAATCTCTAAAGATGTTGGTAATGCTTTCATCCCACACCTGTCCAGCATCAAAAAAGAGGACACCGGTCAACTGGTTTGCGAATGGAATTCGATATTCCAAGTTTGCATAGAGGACCTTGTTACCGCCGTTATAATTAAACTCACCGGTATCCAGGTTAACGGGAAAAATCTCATGATCCTCATAACCGCGGACGGTATCGATGCCGCCAAGCCGGTAGCGTTCATAATGAAGGAATATACTCTCGGTGCTGCTGCTGAGGTATGAAGCACGTGCATGGCCCGCTAGGACATGATTGAACAGACCGGGGAAGAACCAACTTGAATCCGCAGAGTATCTCTGAAACCTATTGTCCGCACCGAAGAGTCCACCGGCATATTCATAAGAAAGTGTGTTGAGCGAGCCGGTTACGGGTTCATAGAGACTCCTCTGATAGTCCCGTGTGTCTCTGGACAGGTTGAAAGTTATACTGCGGGTGATGCGATCGTTTATAGTTCCTACGTGCGAGCCCTCTGAGTCAACAGATTCATTTTTTAAGAGAATTGATAGGTCTGTATTTCTGGATAGTGGACGTCCAAACGTTAAAGAACCGCCTGCACGCTGATAGCTGTAACTATCGAGCCCTCGATCGCGAAAGATTGCACCGTAGTAACGATACGTACGCCGGGTGTTGTATAGGCTAGCACTAAAACGCGTTGGAGTTCCCAAGATCCAAGGGGTGCTGAAGCGAAGTTCGCCGGTATGTCGATCTCGAGCACCTAGCTCACCTTTCAGATGCACACGATAGCCGCGCCCCCAGAGATTGTTTTCACCAATCTGTGCGACACCGAAGATGCCTCCTTCTGTGCCGTAGCCGCCACCAAGACTGAGTAGACCGGTACGCGGTGTTTCTGTAATGTTGACAATTAGATCTCGGGTAGCACCTTCGGTACTACTCGGAATAAATTCAACGTTCCGAATAAAGGATCCCATCTGAAAGATTCGCTGCCGCGCTTTCCGCAGCGTCTGCGCGTCGTAGAATTCCCTAGGCTTGATATCTAATTCGTCCAACTCACGCCGGATTACGTTGTCCTTTGTTTTTTCTAAGCCGTTGATGTGCACCTTGCCGATGATGATGACATCGCCTTCGGTGATGCTTAGCATCAAATCCACAATCCCGTTGATTTCATCAAAATCGGGAGACGCATCTACTCGTGACAGCAAGTATCCTTTGTTTTGATAAGCGCCCTCAATCTCCCGAAGCGTCTCCTCAAACTCGCCGCGATTGAAAATCTCTCCTTCTTTTGGACTCAACATATCGCGAATCTGTTCTTCAGAGAATGCGGGTTTCTCAGACTGCGTAAGTTCAGTTGTATACTTCCCAATGATAAACTGTGGGCCCTCGTCAATAGTGAGATCGAGCATGAGTTCTGTTTTATCATCGGAAAATCGTTTCTCATGTTTAGAAACCCTCGCTTGGTTGAAACCTGTATCTTGGTAATATCGAACTAAAGTGGCTAGATCTTCTTCAAAGAAGAGCTCATCGAAATGCTTTCCTACACGGGTTTTAAGCTGCTTGCTCAGTGATTTTGGCGAGATATTATCATTACCGATGAAGTTGATTGCTTCGACTTTAATCCGTTGTCCTTCTGTGATTTCAAATGTTGTGACTATTGTGTTCGTGTCCGGGTTGATATCCGTATGCGCTTCGACCTCTGCCAAATAGTAACCCGCCTCTTTGTACGTTTTCAGGATGTTCTGTTTGCTTTCCCAGAGGTGCTGATTGTTGTAAAGCTCTCCCGGTTTCAGACTAAATGCCTCTTTTATTTTTTTATACTTCAACTGCTCGTTGCCGATAATATTGATGCTACCCTCAATCTTCGGGTTTAGGGTCATTTGATAGATGACCTTTAACCCACCCTCTTCAGCGGGTTCAACATCAACGGCAATGTCCTCGAAAAAACCGGTATCCTTATAGAGGCTTTTGATATCCTTTGATAATTGGTAAGGCGAAATCTCTTTGCCGACTTGGGTCTGTATAATACTGCCAATTAAGTCTTCCGAGTCTTCCTCTATTCCTCGAAACTCAATCTCTTTTACGGTTAATGCCTCATCAGTTGTGGTCGCTTTCGGTTCTTCATCAGCATAAACAGGGATTGTAAATAAAATAACACACATCAAACCCGTTAATAAACCGATCCGCCAGCATATCACTTTCATTTTTGTCCTCCTCCATTTTGTCGGTGGTACGAATTATCTGACGTTTACGATGAACCTTATTCGGGGTAAATAAGGGTCCCCAATACATTCGTAACGTGGTGAAATTCTTCGATTAGCTTCTGCGTAACGGTGCCCGGGTGTCCATTCCCAACGATGCGTTGATCTATTTTAACGACAGGAATCACTTCCGCAGCAGTTCCGGTCAAGAAGCATTCTTCGGCGGTATAAAGGTCGTGTCGCGTAAACACTTTTTCTTCGACAGTAATGCCCAATTCACGTGCCAAGTCGATGACAGTATTGCGAGTGACTCCCTCCAAGATGCCGAGATGGGTGGGAGGCGTAACAATCACATTATCTTTAAGGAAAAAGATATTGTCTCCGCTGCATTCGACAACATATCCCTCCGCATTTAGCATGAGCACCTCTTCCACACCTGCCTGTTTGCCCTCAATCTTTGCCAAGATATTGTTGAGATAGTTCAACGATTTGATGCGTGGGCTGATTGCTTCGGCATAATTCCGGCGTACGGAAACTGTGATGATTTCTAAACCATCCTCGTAAAAATTCGGGGGGTAGAGTGTAATCTTATCCGCGATAATAAAAATGGTCGGTACAGGGCATTTATCCGGATCTAAGCCGAGGTCACCAACACCACGAGTCACAACCAGACGGATATAGGCATCATGAAGCTGATTGCGGCGGAGTGTCTCTAATACCGCTTCTTCCATATCCTCAATGGAAATGGGGATTTGGAGCATAATGGCTTTTGCCGAATCGTAGAGACGTTGTAAGTGCTCATCGAGCTTGAAAACACGCCCCTGATAAGATCGGATGCCCTCAAAGACCCCGTCTCCGTAGAGTAAACCGTGATCAAAAACAGAAATCTTTGCGTCTTCCTGCGGCAGAAATTCCCCGTCAATATAAACCAACATAGCATTTCCCTCAAATCTGCGAATTGCGCATTACGCACATATTTAGAAACCTAACAGTTAGCCTTGGTCGAACACTTGGCCATCCACGAGTTGAACCAACCGGTCCGCACGTTGGGCGAGTGTCTGATTATGGGTCACGATGATGAACGTCTGGTCGAATTGGTCATTGAGCGCCCAGAGTAGATCGTGCACCGCTTCACTCGTTTTTTGGTCAAGGTTCCCCGTCGGTTCATCTGCCAACACAACCTTGGGTTGATTGACTAAAGCGCGCGCTATAGCGACGCGTTGACGTTCACCGCCGGAAAGCTCAGCGGGGCGATGTTCCAATCGCTCGCCCAACCCGACATAGTCTAGCAATTCTCTGGCTTGATTTTGAGCAACATCAGGTTTTTGCAGGGCAATTAACCCTGGCATGGCAACGTTTTCAAGCGCAGTAAACTCTGGTAAGAGATAGTGAAACTGAAAAACAAAACCGATTTCTTCGTTACGGAACCGATCCAATTCCTGATCGTTCAACGCGAGGGTGTCTTCCCCTTCATAAAAGATTTTTCCCTTCGTTGGACGATCTAACCCACCAAGTAGGTGAAGCAAGGTGCTTTTTCCGACACCGGAGGCGCCGACAATCGCTACAATCTCCGCCTTTTTGACCTCCAAATCGATTCCTTTAAGTACGGGAAGTTCTGTTAAACCGTCATAGTAAGACTTATATAGATCAACAACACGGATGAGGTTATTCATGACGGAGTGCCTCAACGGGGTTAAGATGAGAGGCTTTCGACGCCGGATATAGTGCTGCAAGCCAGCATGTTGCCATTGACAGGAGATTCATAAGGCCGACAAAGCCCCAACTAATTTTGACCGGCAAGCGGTTAAGTTGATAGACACTACTCAAATTTTTCCCGAGGATATTATCGAGGTAAATCGGTTGCGCGACAAAATAGAGGGACAGACCGACTGCGATGCACCAGAGCAGAAGAAGCCCCATTGCATTGATAGGCAGCGGCAATACCCGCTGGCACATTTGTACTACAATGGGAACCAACAGAATCAGAAGGCCGTACTCGCGTCGCAAAGTGGGGACTTGGAACTCAAGTCGCCAGCAGATATACACTCCGAGTGCCGTCCCCAAAATAGAACCCAAGATACCGATAATCCCGCCTTGGAGGATGAAGATCTTTCGGACTCCATGTTTCGATGCCCCCATTGCTCTGAGAATGCCGATGTCCTGTGTTTTTTCCATCACCATCATGATCAATGTGCTTGCGATATTGAACACAGCCACGAGAATGATTAGTGCGACGACAATCATTGTGACAATCTTCTCAAGCTCGAAAGCTTCAAAGAAGTCCGCCCGCGATTCCATCCATGTCGTTGTTATTGGGATTGCGCCCAAACCTGGCTCAAAACGGAGCTCTTGTTTGATTTGATGGCTGACCGTCGAAGCCATATCTGCATGAACGAGGCGAACCTCAATCATGTTGACCCGATCCTGTTTTTGATACAACTTTTGGGCGGTTTGTAAATCGATGAAGCCAAATGCGTTATCATGAATATAAAGTCCCGATTGGTAAAGCCCGACGACCACAAAATTACGCATCAACGGCATAAAAGATCCGGGGTTGGCGGGATTTGGCACCATCTTAGAGATAAGACGAAGCACATCTCCCGGAACGACGCCGATTTTCCGGGCGACGTGATAACCCAAAACAATACCGCCGCTGATTGTTTCCTTTCCCTCTAAACGACTGCGTGCTTCATCGATGAACCGTGATTGGTTAAACGCGGCGAAATTGGCCACAAAACCTGAGAACCCTGTGACGCGATCTTCTTGTTGCAGGTCAATCCCTTTGATATAAATGGTTGCTTCAATAGATTCGCTGCCTTGGGGTTGAATAGCGAGTTGACTGATAATCAAGGGGGAAGCGGCAACGACCCTTTCAATCTCTTCGATCTCCTCAATTTTTTCCTGATAATTTGAAAAATAGCCACGTGCCGATTGGACGATTATATGGGCTTCATTGGCGAGAAATTTCTCTTTCAGCCCATGACTAAAACCGTCTAAAGTGGAAACAACGATAATGACGGCGGCAATGCCGAGGGTAACTCCGCCCACTGAGATGATACTAATAATCGAGATAAAGGCTTGTTTCCGCCTTGATTTCAGATAGCGGGATGCGATCAACCATTCGTATTTCATAGATCAACTTTCCGGCCGCATCTGTGGAAATAAAATCACATCGCGGATTGAGGTCTGGTCTGTGAGCAACATGGCGAGTCGGTCTATGCCGAAGCCGAGTCCACCTGTCGGCGGCATACCGTACTCTAACGCCCGCAGATAATCCTCATCTATCATCAACGCATCTTCATCGTCGGTGCCTTGCTTCTTGGCACCCTCAATAAATCGCTCACGCTGATCTATTGGATCGTTTAACTCGCTGAAGGCGTTGCCCATCTCCATGTGGGCAATAAAGAACTCAAACCGTTCGACGAAGCGATCGCTCCCTCGCTTCTTTTTTGCAAACGGCGAAATCTCAATGGGATAATCGTAAATAAATGTCGGTTGAACGAGATTTGGTTCGACGTACGCCTCAAAGAGTTCGGCGATAAGTTTTCCTCTGGGAGTTGCGCCTTCTAAATCAACGCCAGCGTCTAGTACCGCATCGCGTAAATCTTCGTCGCTCAATTTGTCAACATTGATGTCTGCCTCTTCCCTTATCGACTCGATCATTGTCAATCTGCGCCAAGGTGGGGCAAGTGAGATAGAATCGCCTTGATAGGTAATTTCTGTGGTGCCGAGTACCGTTTGCGCGGCATGCGCGATCAGGTTTTCGGTCAAACACATTATATCTTCATAATCCGCGTATGCCTGATACAGTTCGATCATCGTGAATTCGGGACTGTGGTCGTGATCTATCCCTTCATTCCGAAAATCTTTCGAAAATTCATAGACCCGATCGAACCCGCCGACAATGAGCCGCTTGAGATACAGCTCATTCGCGATACGGAGGTAGAGCGGCATATCCAATGCGTTGTGATGCGTGATAAAAGGACGTGCCGTTGCCCCTCCATAAATTGGTTGAAGAATCGGTGTTTCTACTTCAATAAAACCGTACTGATTGAGGTATTCGCGGACAGCTTGGACCATGCGTGTGCGGTTAATGAAAACCTGTTTAACTTCAGGATTCATCATCAAATCCGCATACCGCTGGCGATATCGTGTTTCCTTATTCTGTAGGCCGTGCCATTTTTCTGGGGGAGGACGAAGCGATTTGGCAAGAAGTTCAAATTCGTTTGCCAACACTGTAATTTCGCCGGTTCGGGTACGGAAAACAGGTCCATCAATACCGATAACATCTCCAACATCAAGCTTTCTATAGACTTGATAGACCTCTTCCCCAATCGCATTTTGACGAACATAGATCTGGAGACGTCCGCTTGCATCTTGTAGGTGTGCAAATCCGCTTTTGCCGTGGTCGCGTTTGGTCATAATCCGCCCGGCAATGCGAACCGATTGGGTCTCGTCCGGCTGATCTCCAACCTCCGCAAATTGTTCGCGGATTTCCTGAGTCGTATGGGTCGGTGAGTATTTGTAGGGATATGGATTCACGCCGAGCTGACGAATTTCTTCCAGCTTTTCTCGGTGTTGATCCATCAGGGCACTCGAATCTTCCAATTGTCTATTCCTTTACAAAATTTGCTAAAAAACTAGTATAGCATGTTCATAGGCTTTAATCAATAAAAAACGGACTATCACGCCGTACGCGTTTCCCTCATTGCTCGTCGGATTTCACATTTTTTAGGTAGCTTTCGATGAACCGATCCAGTTCGCCATCCATAACTGCATCAATATTTCCGGTTTCGACCCCTGTCCGCACATCTTTCACAAGGCGGTAAGGGTGAAACACATAGGAGCGGATCTGGCTCCCAAAGTCGATGCCGGGTCTATCACCTTGCAGCTTTGAGAGCTCTTCATGCCGTTGAGCTTGATAGTATTCGTAGACCCGCGACCGTAAAACCTTAATCGCCATATCACGGTTCTTATGTTGCGATCTTTCGTTTTGGCATTGTGCGATAATTCCGGTGGGTAGATGGGTCATCCGGACTGCTGAATCGGTGCGGTTGACATGCTGTCCACCAGCACCTCCCGATCTGTAGGTTTCGACGCGCAGATCCGCCGGATCGATCTCAACATCAATGTCATCACTAATTTCGGGGGAGACAGCGACGGCTGCGAAGGAGGTATGACGACGGTTATTAAAATCGAAGGGGGAGAGACGCACGAGACGGTGGATTCCTGCTTCCGCGCGAAGATAGCCGTAGGCATACTCGCCCGTGACCAAGACAGTCGCGCTTTTGATACCGGCTTCCTCGCCTGGCAATAGTTCAATGGTCTCGGTTTTGTAGTTGTGCGCTTCGCACCAGCGGAGATGCATCCGCATCAACATGGCTGCCCAGTCCTGAGATTCGGTGCCGCCTGCGCCGGGGTGAATACTCAAGATAGCATTGCTCGAATCGTGTTCACCGCTGAGCATCAGCTTAAATTCTATCTCTTCAACCTCTGCCGTGATTCCTTTCAAATCCGCTTGGATTTCTTCGTTTACGGTCTGGTCATTTTCCTCGATTGCGAGTCCAAGTAGCAGTTGAAGGTCTTCGAGTTGGGCGTGGAGCTTTCGATATTTTTCTACGTCTTCCCGCAGGTTCGAGACCCGTTGTGTGATTTTTTGGGCACTCTGGGGATCGTTCCAAAAGTCTGGCTTTGCGGTTTCTTCTTGAAGTGTTTCGAGCTCTTTTTCCTTATTTGTTAAGTCAAAGATGCCCCCTAAGTTCAAGGAGTCGATCTGTCATTTCTTCAATTTCAGATTTTAGGTCTGCAAGCATTGTCTATTTCCTTTCCGGTCTTGAATGGCGATATATCTAGCATTGTGTGGCATTCCGTTTTGAACCTCCCGATTTTTGCTCTCTCCCTCTTCCGAACTCGTGTGGTCCTTATGGGTCTCGCTTGAGCTTAGCAGCAAGCCAGGTCCGATGGTGGTAGAGGATTAGGAGGAGGCTCACAAGGAAACAAAGAATTGGGAACCAATCGCCATACCGTGTATAAACGGTTCCCCCGTGATTGCTCAATGGAACTCTCCCTATCAGGAAATTCTGTGTATCGCTTGCTGGAATAGGTGTGGTGATCGTCCTTCCGAGCGCATCAATTATACACGATATGCCTCCATTGGCGCAACGGAAAACGGCTACACGGTTCTCGACCGCGCGGAACGGTGCCATGGCGAGATGCTGCTCTGGGGCTGCTGTTCCGTCAAACCAGGCATCGTTGGTCAGAATCCCCATTGCAGACGCCCCTTTCTTGACAAATTTGCGGAAGAGATTCGGGAACACCGACTCAAAACAGATGACGATCCCCATTTGGCTATCTTCATTATGGGTAATCGGGAAGAGATCGATTGATCTGCCCGGCTCAAACCCGGCGGGCAGTTGAATGAAATTGGGAAGGTGACGGGTTATTGGAACATATTCCCCAAAGGGAACAAGGTGGATCTTGGAGTAACTTGCGAGTTTTTTGCTGGTCGGGGATAGCAGAAAAATGCTGTTATATATTTTTTCATCGGGTGTATAGCGGAAAGTGCCTGTGAGCAGGTGTATCTGCTGCGCATCTAATAACTGCTCCAGTTTTTGGCGATAGACGTTTCCTTCAAAGACGAAGATTTCGCCACGCAGAGCAGTCTCAGGCAGCACGATTAAATCGGGGTCTTCAGCGTCCGCTGCTTTCACCAGATTCATATATTTCTCGAAGATTTGGGGCCAATATGCGCGATCCCACTTTTCGATCTGCGGCACGTTGCCGGGTACAAGGGCGATTTTGATATCTGAGGCGGTATCAACGGGCTTGGACAGCGCATACGCGCCGTAGGCAAGGCAAGCAATAACAATCACAATGGGTATGAGATGTGAAACGTGAAACGCGAAACGTGAGGCAGATTTTTGCTGACTTGTTGCATCTGATGTTTCGGGGTCGTTGGGTTGATTTTTCGAAGCGAGGTAGGTACGGACAACATCTGCAATTGCTGCGTTGAAAAGGATGACGATGAAACTGACACCGTGCACACCTGTGATTGATGCAATCTGGATTGCCGGTAGGTTGTTCCATTGCGTATATCCCATGCTGCCCCACGGAAAGCCGGTCAAGAGCCAACTTCGTACCCACTCCAATCCCACCCAAATTGCAGGCACAATGAAGATGAAAGGCAGACCGGATTTCCACGGAAGTCTATGTAGCAGCGCAGAGAAAACGCCCACGTAGACTGCGAGATAGCCGACCAGTAGTAAACAACCGAGTGTCGTCAAGAATATGTTTGCGAAGGGATAGAGTAAGATAATCCAGTAGACCAGTCCGAGGAAGAACACTGCCCCGGTGACGTAACCGTGTAGAAAGGCGGATTTCCAACTGGATGTTGATTGTAGGGCAATTAGTAGCGGGATGAGGCTGATCCACGCAATCGGGAAGATGTTGAAACTTGGAAAGCTAAGGATGAGTAGGATGCCGGATATACCGGCGAGAATCCAGCTTTGGTAACGTTTTATGTGCATGTTAGGTTAGTGATGTTCCTTGAGCGTTTCCTTTTTCGGATGGGTAGTTGCTAAGCACGGTTGCCGCCGTAGGTGGAAGACAGATGCGTTTGTTCTGTGAAGCGTTCCGCCCGTAACGGCGTGATGTCTACCGTACTGGCGGCTCCGTCTGCGATGAGTTCTGCCATACATAGCCCAATGGCTGGCGAGATCTTAAAGGAATGACCACTCCCTCCTACGGCAAGGTAGAGACCATCAATATCAGGGCTTTTGTCCAAGATCATGTTCCAGTCGGGGGTAACGGTGTACAGACCGCTCCACCCCTTAACGAGTATCGCCTGTTCCATTTCGGGCAGGCGGTGGGTCAGACGACGGGTGACGTCGTCGACGAAATCGCGGGAGACATCGCGTGAGTAATGGTCGGGGTCCGTCAGCTCGTTCTCTTTAGGGTGACCGACGCCAATGAGGAGCATCCCGCGCCGCTCAGGACGCCAATAAGTACGGTCTACCATGTTGGAAACCGCGTGTTGGGTGGGCGGTATATCCGTGGGTATTCGGGCGACGACTTCTGATTCCCGCGTGACTTCGAGAGGCAGGTCTAACCCTACCCACCGTCCTACCGATTTTGCCCAGGGTCCGGCGGCATTGACGACAACGGGTGTACTGATTTCGCCTTGATCCGTGACTACGGCGGAAACGCGACCGTTACTCAGCTTGATGTCGCGGGCTGGTGTCTGGAGGTAGACTTGCGCGCCCTTGCTTTTGGCTTTGGCGGCGAATGCACTTGCCATACCGTGAGGGTCTACATAGCCGGAGTCTGGCTCGAAAGCCACGCAGCCGATGCCTTCCATGTTTAAGCCCGGTAGTGCCTCGGCGGCGTCCGCCAATGCAACCTCCCAGGTCCGCACACCCAGCCGTTTCAGCTGTGCCATGTTGTCGTTGAAATTATCGGCAGCCTCCGGTGGGACCAAGAAATACCAACCGACGTTGTAGAGGACCTCCGCTCCGTCGAACATTTCGGGAAAATGCTGGAAGATATCGAGGCTTTTCTTAACGAGACGGATACTGACTTCGTTGGAGTAGTGCTGACGCATAATGGCTGCCGAATCGCCCGTGGAGCCGGCACAGAGCAGTCCCTTCTCTAGGAGTACCACGTTTTGCACTCCTTTAGCGGTCAGATGATATAGAAGGCTTGTACCGATGGCACCTCCCCCGATGATGACTACATCAGCTGTTTTACCCATTGACCTTTCTCCTTTACCGATAACTGCTTTTTTCGTTAGTTGGTTTCTGCATAAGAATGGGTTTTATTTGTGCCTCAATGCTGTGTAGAAATGCCTGATCCGGTATGGGTTTCTCACCCGGCATCATGGGAGCCTCTTTGGCAAACGTCCTGAGCTGCTCCTCTATCGCTGAAACGGCTTCGGCGTCTTTCAGTGCCGCCTTAGCGATCTGCTGTGCCAAGTCAATTGGGAGGAGAATTTCCCGTATCCGAGGGCGCTCCCTCCACTGCCTATTATCAAATAATCTCTCTTTGAACGTATAGGGTATAGATACTTTTTCATACAGTATCTTTCTGTTTCCCCATCCCGCTACCCCCACCCCCTCATAGGGAGGAGGTGGCAATTGTCTTAAATGCCGGTGTTCTATCAAACGTTTGTTTTTTTTCAAGAAGATAAGCACCCACTCTCCTATTTCAAACTCTGGTGCACCCACTACAAGACATATCCGCTTCTCTCCTGTAATGGGATGGATGCCCTCTCCGCCGCCAATCATGAATTTTACACGGTCTTCCCCGGCGTTGGGTTCTCCTTTAATCATTTTTTCGACCTTGATGGTGATATCTGTCGTATCCTGTGGCGGCAGGTCCTCCCGAAAGACATATTCCATCTCAACAACTTCTCCGATAAACACCCGATCCGAGTGCTTGACCATGGAGGAGATGCCTAATCCCTCTTTAGGTGCAGCACGATAGGATCCCATCAAGCAGGGTAAGGATGCGAAAAAAAGAAGGAGTGATAATCTTTGAAAGAGTTTAGTCTGCATCTTAAAGTCCTCCGTCTAGACAGCAGTATCATAGTCCAAGCTGCGACGTACCCTATAATGCTATACACCTGTCGGCCCGCTGGGGCTTTAGGGGATTTGGGTTACTGGTATTCTATATACGTACCCGCCCCGCTGGGGCTAAAGGGAGAGGTGGTGTCGTGCACCTACAAATATAATTTAAATCAACTTCATGCCTATCGTGTTTTATACCTCCGGGGTCGGGTTGATGCCGTGCACCATCAGTCCGTGTCCGGGGGAGATGTGGGCATCCTTGAGCCGTCGATCTGTGGCGGAGCAGAATTGGAATAGGGCGATGCGTCTTGGATGATCAGTCCGATTCAGATACGAACCGTGTGGGGTGAGGTAACTAAAGAGGAGCACATCGCCTGCGTTCCCCTCGCACGGTGTAGCGTTTTCAATGGGGTATTTCTGTGGAGATAGGTAAAGCCCATCAGGTTCGTGTTGCAAGGGGCCCTGTTTATGAACGCCGGGCATCACGCACAAACAGCCGCTTTCCACCGTTGCATCTTCAAGATAGATTACTGCAGCGATCATCGAATCCTGTTCGTACGGGAAGTAGTGATAATCTTGGTGCATTGGGAAAGGGGAACCTTTTTCGGGCGGCTTGATGTGCAGTTTTGTGTGGTGCAGCTGCACATTAGGTCCAATCAAATCGGCGACAATTCCAGCCAACCTCGGATTGACCATCATTCTGGTAAAAACTGCGGAATGGTATTGCATGTTGTGGATACTGAGTACCGATGTCTCGCCAAGTTCTTCTTGGGGAATTTGGGCTTCCCGCCATTTGCCTCCCCATGTGGCTTCGAGTTGGCGTCCGCCCTGCTGGACACGATCGAACATTGCGTCGGTTTCGCGGACGCATTCCCCAATCTCTTCAGGCGTGAAGACCTGTTCGGCAAGCAGGTAGCCGTTGTCTTTGTAAAAGTGGATCTGTTCGGGTGTCAGCATGGGTTTACTCCGATTGTGCTATGTTGGGTTTCAACTGTTGGCTGATGTTAAAAGAAAGTGCAGAACGCTAAGAACCTGTTTTAAAAGTCATTTGATACGGTTTTGCATCAAGTAGATGGAAGCAATATACACCATAGCCTCAGCGGTCTCAGCCGAGCGTTCATAGTCCAAAGTCAATCGGCGAAACCAACCGAACCAAGAAAAGGTGCGCTCCACAATCCAACGCAATGGAACAACCACAAATCCCGATTGCCCAAGGGGGGAGGCAATGTCCAATTGACACTGATGCGTCAAATATAACCAATCGCCTAATTCACCGCGATAGCCAGCATCAGCACAGACTAACTGAATCGTTATGTGCCAACTAAAGACCTCTTTTAGTAACTCTATTGCGACTTGATTATCACTGACATTGGCATCAGTGACCTTGACTCCTAATGGAATGCCAATTGTATCGGTGACTATATGGCGTTTACGCCCTTTGACTTTCTTATGCGCATCAAACCCTCTACTAGTTGCTAGTTCGGTCGTCTTGACCGATTGGCTGTCAATGATAGCTACGGTCGGTGAGGGGGCTTTGCCAATATCACTACGGGTTTGGTTGTGAAGTGCTTGATGAATCATAACCCATGTCCCTAAAGTTTTCCACTTTCTGAAGTGGGAATAGACCGTTTGCCATGGTGGCATCTGATGAGGCAGCATTCGCCACTGACACCCTGATTTGACTATATAGAAAATAGCGTTGATAATTGCGCGCATCTCCCATTTGAGAGGTCTACCTATTGGTGAAGGTTCTGGCAAATAGGGTAACAGTTTGTCCCACTGGGCATCGGTCAAATCAGTAGGATACTTTGGTGTAGTCATGTTTATGCCTTTCATTAAGTCAGTATTTTACTGCTCCAATGATTTAACATAAACATTAACTTTTGAGTAGGAGTTTTCTTTTTCAAACAGGTTCTCAGGTCTCACGTTTCCGGCTCAAGAATGCTTCCAACCCTTGTTGAACCTCCGGCGTTGTGAAACAGGTTGATAATGCCAACGCCTCATAGGAGATCTCATACCCGTTCTCCGGCATCGGATTTCGCGTCAACGCGGCTTTGACGGCTCTCACAGCCACCGGGCTTTTCTGCGCCAATGACTCGGCGATCTGGTGCACTTCGCTGGTTAAGTTTTCCCTAGGAACGATACGGTTCACCAATCCCAAGCCGTGTGCGGTTTGTGCGTCGATCCGTTCACCGAGAAACACCATCTCTTTCGCTTTTGCCTCGCCAATGACGTGCAGCAGCCGATGGGTGCCGCCCCACCCCGGAAACCAGCCGTGCGTAATCTCCGGCAGTCCGAAACTTGAATCCGTTGACGCAATCCGCAGATCACATGCCAACGCGAACTCAAGTCCACCGCCGACCGCATAGCCGTTGATCGCTGCAATCACAGGAACCGGTAGGTTGGCAAGCCGACTAAGGATGCGATTTCCATCGTTGACCCACCTGCGAATGTCAGCGGAGTCGAAGATTGCAATCTGATTGAGATCCGCACCGACGCAGAAGGCACGTTCACCGCTTGCCTCCAAAACAACGACCCGGACCGATTCGTCTCGATGCAAACGGTTCACCTCCGCGTCAAGTATATCCAGCATTTCGCGATCAACGGCGTTGAGTTTTTCGGGACGGTTCAGTTGGATCGTGGCTATCGCGTCCGTTTGATGCACGACGATTTTTTTATCTATTGCAGCCATCTACTGTTTCCCCGCTTCATTTTGCACCTGCTGTGCCGCTTCTAAGAGCGCGCTCGCCAGAAACTGCGGGTTGACTTCAGCCTTTCCGCGGAATGTCCTGACCTTCTCGCCGCGGATCTTCAGCACGGCGAGCTCTTTGCCACCCAAGTGGATCCCGACCTCCGCGTTTCGGGTTTCCCCCGGCCCGTTCACCTCACACCCCATAACGGCGACCGGGATTTTGATATTGTGCTTCTCCAGCAATTCTTCGGCGACGGTGACGATACCCTCGTAATCCGCCTCTGCATCGCCACGACCGCAGAACGGACAGGAGACAACATCAAGGAGGTTATCCGCCAAGCCGAGCGTGCGGAGCAACTCCTTTGCTGTCAGCACCTCCTCTGCCGGATCACCGGTGATCGAGATCCGGATGGTGTCACCAATGCCTTCCATCAGCAGTGTGCCGATGCCAATCGTGGATTTGACGTGCGCTCGGCGCGGTGTACCTGCTTCCGTCACACCGAGATGGAGTGGATAGCGGACTTCCGCGGAGAGGAGCCGGTTTGCCTCAATCATCCGCAGTGGGTCGCTGGATTTGACGGAGATGAGAATGTCTGTAAAGTCGTGGTCTTCGCAGATGTTGACGTGGCGCATCGCGCTTTCAACGAGGGCTTCGGCTGTGGGGGACGGGTATTTATCCAACAGGTCTTTTTCGAGAGACCCTTCGTTGACGCCGATACGGATTGGAATATGTGCTGCTTTGGCAGCGGAGAGGACTTGTGCGATCCGTTTTTCAACCCCAATGTTGCCGGGATTGATTCGCACTTTCGCTACACCGGCATCAACGGCTGCCAACGCGTATCGATAATTAAAATGGATGTCCGCGACAATCGGCACAGGGGAGCGTTTGACCAGTTCAGGCAACGCTTTCGCATCTCTCTCTTCAGGGACAGCAACGCGTACAATCTGTGCACCGGCTTCCACACACCTTTCGGTTTGACGCAATGTCGCGTCAATATCGTGGGTCAGTGTGGTGGTCATCGTTTGAATTGAGACTGGATTCCCGTTGCCGATCGGTATGTTTCCGACATTGACTTGTCGCGTCGGTTTTCGATTGTTGATTTGTAGTAGATCTTTCATGATTTTCTTTCTTCTGTCAACGGGGATTTCCTGAAGCCGCTTGTTCTAAATCGTCCACAAACCGTTCTACCTGATTTCGGCGACGCTGAAATTCTTCGTCAACATCATCTATGGGGTAATCTCCATGATAGGAAAAATTGATGTGGAGCGTGTCAATAATCTCCCTAAATCGCTCCGAGAAGGGTTGAGGTAATGCACGGCGCAACTGCCCCCATCTCGTTTGTTCGCTGTTGAGATACGCCATAGCAGCATTGCGGGCTACATCAAACAACTTGTTAAAAGCATCTTTATAGGCTTCATCTTTTATATCCGGATCTTGTGCATTTTGAGCATTTGAAAAATTTTCATCAGCAAGATAGAAAATCTTCCGCACTCGCTCAAAAGTAGGCGCGGGCACCTTCATCACCTCCTCTAGCGTTTGTCCATCACCTGCGAGAACTTGACCAACAGCTTTTACGCCCCAGGCAATACGGTCGCCGATTGCCTCCCCCGGCTGTCGTGCTATGACATCCACATTTATGGGGAAATCTGCCACCGCATCGAGGTAAACACCATAATCCTTCCGCTTGGTTGTTGTAACGACCAGATCGATGTCCCGCGCCAGAGAGGGGGCATAGACGAAGGATCCGAACATCACGATGTCGCGGATATCGGCATCTGCGGCTTGTAGGGTTTCACAGAGATTGTCAAGTTCCCGCTTGGTAATGTCTGCCATTTCGTGCCTCACCATCGTTTGCTTTCGTCGCCTGTGATTTTAATAGACCATTCGATCTAAAAGTTAGCAAGCACGTCCTGGAGCGTCTCGAAAATCCGATCTGCTTCGGCAATTGTCAGGATCAACGGCGGGGCGAAGAAGATAATATTTTCAGGCTCGTCCACAGTCTGCCCAATCCGTCCGACGATGATACCACTCTTCAGCATCTCTGCACAGATCGCTTTCGTTGTGGCGGTATCGAGTTGTGTTCCGTCGCTATCCTTGACTAGTTCGACACCGATCATTAACCCTTTCCCTCTGACATCTCCAACAATCGGGAGGCTCTCTAGTGTCTTCAGGTTTTTCAGGAGGTATGCCCCAACACGCTCAGCGTTTTCCGTCAATCGTTCCTCTGTGAGGATCTCCAAGTTTGCTAATCCTGCTGCACATGCAACGGGGTGCCCACCGTAGGTGCAGACCTGCGCGAACTCTCGGCTTTCATCCGGCTCACCGAGGAATTCCTCAAAGACAGCATCGTTTGCCACACATGCCCCTAACGGAATGTAACCGCTTGTCAGCCCCTTGGCGAGGGTGATAATATCTGGCTCCACATCCCAATGCTCGCAGCCAAACAGCTTGCCCGTCCTGCCGAAACCGGTGATGACTTCGTCGATGATTAGCAGGAGACCATATTTATCACAGATCTCTCTGACTCTTGGGAAATAGGTGTCCGGTGGCACAAGCACTCCGCCCCCACCGATGATTGGCTCGGCAATTACGCCGATAACTGTCTCTACCCCTTCCCACTGAACCACCTTCTCGATTTCGTTGGCGCAGGCGATACCAAATTCCGATTCGCTGCAGCCGTGCGCATATCGATAGGTATAGGGCGGGTGGACATGGTGAAAGCCTGGGACAAGCGGTTCAAACGCTTTCCGACGACGGGTTTGGCCCGTTGCCGACATCGCGCCGTATGTGAAACCGTGATACCCGCGATAGCGACTGATGATCTTGTAGCGATTCTCGCCGGGATACTTCTGCCGACCGTATTGCCTCGCCATTTTTATCGCGGTCTCATTGGCTTCCGAACCGCTGTTGCAGAAGTAGACGTGGTTCAGATCGCCCGGCAGGAGTGCTGTAAGCTTTTCAGCTAGGAGCGTTGCAGGGATATTAATCTGCGCGTGTGGGTAGTATGGCAGCTTCTGGATCTGTTCATAGACCGCATCGGCGATCTCCTGCCGACCGTAGCCGACGTTGACGTTCCAAAGTGCGGAGTAGGCGTCTAAGTATTCGTTGCCGTCTGCGTCGACAATCGTGGTTCCGCTGGCACTTTCAAAGACGAGGAGATCCGACTGATCCAAGAGCTGATGTTGAAAGAGCGGATGCCAAGCGTGTGCCTGATCAATTTTGCGGTAATCTTGTGTCGATAAATCTTTGGGGGCATTTGCCATCATTGTTTGATATTCTCCAGATAATTTGGCCGGGGAGATTTCCCCGACGGTGAAATTGTTGTGGTTCATTAGTTCATTAAGAATCCGTCGGCTTTCTGTTAAACTTGAAGTGCTCAGTCTTTCGCTCCAGTTTTGAATCCCGACCCTATTGAGGAGGAGCACAATGTGTATAGTCTAGGAACATATCCAGTTTTTTAGCCCCAGCGGGGCGACACGCTTGAGGGGCACTCATAAATATTGGCTGTGGGAATCGTCTGTGGGAGTGGCATCCTTGCCACGATGTTTCCCCAAACCATCGCGATCGGGAGATCCCGCCCACAGGCACTTGGCTGATTATAGGCATCCCTAAGGCGCTGTAGGTTGGGCTGAACGGTTCAATGTGTATAGTCTAGGAACATATCCAGTTTTTTAGCCCCAGCGGGGCGATACGCTTGAGGGGCACTCATAAATATTGGCCGTGGGAATTGGCTGTGGGAGTGGCATCCTTGCCACGATATCCCTTGACTTTCCCAAACCATCGCGATCGGGAGATCCCTCCCACAGGCACTTGGCTGATTATAGGCATCCTTCAGGCGCTGTAGGTTGGGTTGAACGGTTCAAAGCGAATCACTATCAACAACCATAACGGTTAAGTCTTTCAACAACACCGTATGTCAACCTGAACAACGTCTATAATCGAAGTGGGGTTATTTGGTATATTTTCTGAGTGCCGTTCAATCCAACTCCGTTCCGTCCCGACTTGTCGAGGATCCCGATTTATTCGGGAAGGGTCTTCAACGTCCGTGCTGCCAAACGTCAACAGAACCTAGCAACTTGAGTTATATGAGTGCAAGTGCCTTTGTCATGCCCGCTGTCCAACCGCCGTCTACGTTATAAGCCGCTCCGGTGACAAACCGGGACGCATCGCTGGCTAGGAACAGTGCCACTTCCGCCACGTCTTCGGGTTGACCGATGCGTCCCATTGGAGCGATTGTGCCTGCGAACTTCCGTCCTTCCGGATTTTCTTCCAGAAAGGGTTGCGACATCGCCGTTTCAATCCAGCCGGGACAGATGCAGTTGACGCGTACTCCTTCGGGACCGTGGTCGACTGCCATAGCTCGTGTGAGCTGCAGGACAGCCCCTTTGGTGGCGCAATAGCCCGCGATGTCCGATTCGGCATAGAAACTATTTGCCGATGCCGTGATGATGAACGACCCACCACCGTTTTCACGCATGGCGGGGATACCATATTTTCCGCAGAGAAACGCCCCTTTAACGTTGGCATGAAACAGTGCATCCCAGTCCGCTTCGGGCAAATCTACAACCGAACCATCCCGCATGATGGCGGCGTTACTGAAGATGATGTCGAGCCGACCAAAATGTGAGACCGTCTCTGAGATAAGCCGCTTAACCTGATCCCCCCGACCGACATCAACGGTATGTGCGATGACCGCGTCGGGATAATCCGCACCGACAATACGGGCTGTTTCTTCGGCACCTTCCGCTTGTATGTCGGCAGCCACGACCTGTGCACCCTCACCCACGAATCGGCGGACAGTGGCACGACCGATACCGCCCGCTGCTCCCGTTATAATCGCTGTTTTGCCTTTAAGCTGCATTTCCTATCTCCTCCAAGAGAAGCGTTTCAAGCATCATCAGTCTATACCGAGTAAGCCTGCCAAGTGCCCAAACAGCCGTGTCCTCGACGAACATGCAGTATCCCTTTCACCGGTTCGGCGATGTAGCCGGAGATCGAGTGCATGTTCCGGTCCCCGTGCCGACAGATGCCGCTCGGATCGCCGTGGTGGTCTGCGAGAATATGCTTCATCGTTTCGACGGTAACCTTCCCCCAATGCTCCTGAACCAGCAGGCGGATGCGATCAAGACGCGGGCAGGAGTCCGGTAGAGAATGGGTCTCGTAGTTCACAAACGGAGAGGTCAGGTAATGGTTGGTATGGAGACGACAGTCTGAATGCTCATCCTCGAAGGGTGCAATCCCTTCGGGACGGACCTCTATATCACCGATTCTGCCTTCGCCATCGCAGATTACTGCATTTGCCGCCGAGCAGGTGCGATGCTTTTTCAAGAGTTTAAGACACCCCTCAAGGTTCGGTTGCTCTAGCATGACGCGCTTGAGGGGATAGTGGGGAATGCCCAGACTCCACTGAAAATCATACAGAGCGTTAGCGAAGTGGGCTAAACCGTATTGGTTCATGCCCGAATAGCCGAGTTGTCCGGCAAAGGTAAATATCAAGGCTCTGGGACGACCATCGGTCGGCTTGACGTGAAGCAGAATCGCCACATCTGCGTATTCCGTTTCCAGATCTTGATTTTGACCTGCCAAGGGGAGACCGTCTGCCGTGGACGAACCGGTGAGGGCAAAGGCTGTACATCCCCCTTCGTGCACGCGAGCGGCTTCGGCGCGTGCCTGACACAGCACTGCTTCTTCAAAACTGACCTCTGCCCCGTCGGCGAGTCCTCGGATCTCCTCCACGAAGGCGGGACTGAGTTTCTCGATCATGGGCAGAAAAGCCATCGCGTTCTGGCACAGGAGATCCCTCGGTTTACCTGTCAACCTCTCGATCCATAACAGATACTTTTGGATGAGATCGGCGGCTTGCTCCCCGTGCTGATAGCCCATCTGATACGCGTCGCCGGATACCTCGATTAAGGGAAATGTATGTTCCGTCATATCCTCTCCTCTAAAAATGGGCGGATTGGCGAATAGCAGAATCCACCAAAAGGATAACCGATTTTGGGTTTGAGGGCAAGGAATTTTCTATTGACCTGATGCAAGATTTTTAGAAATCATCAATACGGCAATAGGCCACCTGACACATTGACAGCTTGTGCGGTGATGTAGTTTGAGTCCTCTGAGGCTAGAAAGGCGATTAGGTTCGCGACATCTTCCGGTTGTTGGATTCGTCCAACCGGGATTCTGGCGACCGCTCGCGCCTTCACCGAACCGACCGGCGCGTCTTCTAGCTGCGCGATTTCACGATCAATTAAGTCCCACATCGGTGTGTCCACAATGCCAGGACACACACAGTTGACCAGAATCCCGTGCGGCGACAATTCCAACCCGAACTGCTTCGTGAGCGCGACAACAGCGTGCTTACTGGCAGCATAGGCACCAAGCGGTGTGCCTCTGCCGGGTGCGGTTTTGCCAGCACCAGAGGCATTGTTGATGATTCTGCCACCGTTGCCTTGAGCGATCATTTGCCGTGCCGCTGCTTGCGAACAGAGTAACACGCCCTTTGCGTTCACGTTCATCAGCGCGTCCCATGCAGCCTCGTCGGTGTCCATAAGCGATGCGATGATTGCGATACCCGCGTTATTGACCAGAATATCTAACTTGCCAAACCGTTCAACTGTCTCAGACACCATCCGCTCGGTATCGGTTTTGTCTGTTACGTCCACTGTGAAGGGGTGGGCGGTCCCAGCGGTTACCTCGATTTCTTCGACAACCCCTTTCGCATTCGCTTCATTGATGTCCGCAACGGTGACACTCGCACCTTCGCGTGCCAACCGTAAGGCAGTCGCTCTGCCAATCCCGCGTCCAGCACCCGTCACAATCGCCACCTGTCCATCGAGTTCGTACCTTGGCACTGTTTACCTCCTCCTATAGTAGTAGGCATACGCCGTATGCCGTAACCTGCACACGACCCCCGTAGGTCGGGCATCCCCTGTCACGGGATCCGCTCGGACTTGCCCGACCGATGCGCTGATAGGCTGCGCACTAACCGTAGGGGTTGGGTTCCCCAACCCGTTGGGCGAAGGGACCTCGCTCCTATGATTAGGTCTTTATCTACGAATTACGGACCCATCTCACACAAATGTCAACAGAACCTAGTTATTGAAAATCCGTCGGTTTTCTGTTGAAACTGAAGAACTCTACCTTTCGCTCCAGCGGAACGCCATGTGTATAGTCTCAGAGCATACTCAGTTTTTTAGCCCCAGCGGGGCGACATGTTTATAGAAACCGTGAACCACCCAACATCTAAGCCCCAGCGGGGCGGCATGTTTATAGACGGGTGACATCTCCAAGTAACCAAAGCCCCAGCGGGGCGACATGTGCATAACTCGATACCTACTTATAGATTAATCGCTAACCCGTAGGGGTTGGGTTTCCCAACCCGTCGGGCGAGGGAACCTCGCCCCTACGATTACGGACAGCTTCACATAAATGTCAACACACCCTAGCAACTCACCTTAATATACTATCCGATTTTGCAACATCTACAGGAAAATAATAGGAAAAATGATGCCAATCAATCGTAGTTGTCTGATGGTAACACGGTAGCATCAGTCAAGGCAAGAGATTTGAAGGGTTAAACTTGGGTCGAAGCCTTAAGAGCCTGTTTGGAAAGTCATTCTGGGTAAAGTTATTTGCTCTGAACCCGAGTTTTTTCTTCAAAACTCGGGTTCTTCCGTAATCCAGAAGGGCATCCACCATTCAACGGCATATTATCACCATATTCAGCAAACCGTGTCACGTCAATCGTAGGGGCTTGGAAACCAAGCCCGATGGGTTGGGAGACCCAACACCTACCTTGCGATACGGCTCGCTGTGGATTGACAAATCCACAGCACTGTGGGATCATCCCTTGCTTTTTAAAACAGGTTCTAAGTACAATGAAAGATTCGGCTCATCTGACCTTAATGCAATCGGCATCGGCTCACCCCATAACCACACGGGCAAGATAAATTGAGGTCGGGGCGTATTTGCCCGGTAGCGGTCCCGGTCCCATCAGGAGGTTCGCATCGATCGTCTCGGAACACGAATAGTAGACAACCAACAAATCCCCTTCTGCCGTCACCTCGATCCCCGGATATGCGCTGTCACCCCAACTCGGCAATGTGACACCTTCCGTCAACTCGCCGCTCCGATCATCGAGCGTCCACAAGCGGGTGGGACCGTACGCGTCGAAGGCTGTGTCAGGAGCAAATCGAGCAGGTCTCTCGGATCCCGGGACCAAGGCACGACCAGCTACCACCCAGCGATCGCCCACGCGACGGACTGTGGGAGAGTTCAGCGGCGCGCTCAAGGGCAATCTTCGCCAGTCTGTGTACGGTGGATCGCTCACATATGCCATGGCAGGTCGCTCTGCGCTCAAGGACGCACCGGTTCGACTGACAGCCAACATTCTACCTTCCGTCGTAAAGTCGAAATCGGGCTCGTCGTTATCATCAACCCCGATATCACTGAGGTGCGACCATTGCAGACCATCTTCAGAAGCAAAGAGAGACGCACTTTCAAACATCTCAATCGAATCCGCAACCGGAATCATACGCTCTAATTCTGGACTGATTCGCCACGATTGACCGTGACATCGGAAACCGATAACATAGTGGCGGCCATCGAAGGTGTGCGGTCGCCAGACACGCCAGCTTGGGTCAAACAACGGTTGCGGCGGTGAGAAGGTACGGCCATCCTCCGTAAATGTGAGCGCTGTCCGAAACGACACATTGTGGTGACCTATCCAACGCTCAAAGCTCTGTTCGGAGCCGTTGAGTTCCAGCCATCGGCACTTGAGATTCTGCTTCTGTTCCTCCGATATGTTGGTTTCTCCGGGCGCATAATAATAAAACATCACGATAAGCTGATCTTCGGTCGGCAGCAGTTTCGGGCACAGCGCACCGCGTGTGGCATCGGTTGATACAGCCCATTCGATTGAAGGACGCTCGATCACTTTCTCCCACCGCTCACCATCGACTGAAGACAGGAGGCAAACCGAGTGACCGTTTGAGTGACCCACCCCACCGGAGTTGAACGTAACGTAATACCTGTCCCGCCAGCGACAGATGTCGGGCCAAGCGTTGTGTTTACCATCGGCATAGATTTCTTGAACATTCACCCATCTCATAAGCTGTTATCCTTTGCGAAAATTTGTGTGTCGTTCGTTTGGCAGCTAACCACCAAAAACCGAGGCGGTTGTCCGAAATTACCTCAAGGTACATCAGGATTGACTTAACCTGTTGATATCAACAAAAACTATCTTGTAATAAGTTATTTTCGTCAGTTTGAAACCATTGATTTGAAACTAACGAAAATAGGATTGCACGGTGTCTGTCTTTTCTTGTATCTTTTAGAACCTGTTTGAAAAGTCATTTTGGGTAAAGTGATTTGCCCTGAAACCGAGTTTTTTCTTCAAAACTCGGGTTCTTCCGCAATCCAGAAGGGCGTCCACTATTCAACGGCATATTATCACCATATTCAGCAAACCGTGTCAGGTCAATCGTAGGGGCTTGGTTTCCAAACCCGATGAGTTGGGAGACCCAACCCCTACCTTGTGATGTGGCTCGCTGTGGATTGACAAATCCACAGCACCGTGGGATCATCCCTTGCTTTTTAAAACAGGTTCTAAGGCATAGAATGGATTTTCAATAACCCAAAGCCCCAGCGGGGCGGTATGTATATAGCAAACATGATCAAATCACCCCTAAAGCCCCAGCGGGGCGACATGTATAAGTGGGCGGACGCTGATGAACGCACGGGGATTTCATAGGATTTCTGTAAAAAGTGTTAGGTTCTGTTGACATTCCTAGCTATCCAAAATCATTTGGAACCCCAGAAGCCAAGCGTAATGCTTGACAAGATAAGCGGGATATATTATACATTTCCTCTCTGAAAAGAATTGTGAAAAATGGCATGTTACTGATTAATCTGCGCCAACGATAGAAAGGGGGTTCACCTACAGGGATAGGGGTTGGTCTGACTATATTTTTTTTGCTATTGGGTGCATATATTATCTACACAACGAAACAATTGTGTGGTAAAATCTATAACAATCGTGACTTGGGATTTCCTCTCATTAATCGAAAATTATCTGAGATTGAAATCAACGATAGAATTCATGAAACCGTCTCACAACCTTTAGAACCTGTTTTAAAAGTCATTTGATAGGATTTTGCATCAAGTAAATGGAAGCAATGTACACCATCGCCTCAGCGGTCTCAGCCGAGCGTTCATAGTCCAAAGTCAATCGGCGAAACCAACCGAACCAAGAAAAGGTGCGTTCCACAATCCAGCGCAATGGGACAACCACAAACCCCGATTGCCCAAGAGGTGGAGCGATTTCCAATCGACACTGATGCGTCAAGTATAAATAGTCGCCTAATTCGCCACGATAGCCAGCATCAGCACAGACTAACTGAATCGTTATGTGCCAACTAAAGATTTCTGTCAGTAACTCTATTGCGACTTGGTTATCACTGACATTGGCATCAGTAACCTTGACTCCCAATGGAATGCCAATCGTATCGGTGACTATATGACGTTTACGGCCTTTGACTTTCTTATGCGCATCAAACCCCCTACTATTTGCCAGTTCAGTCGTCTTGACCGATTGACTGTCAATGATAGCTACTGTCGGTGAGGGTGCTTTGCCAATATCACAACGGGTTTGTTCATGAAGTGCTTGATGAATCATAAGCCATGTACCTAAGGCTTTCCACTTTCTAAAGTGGGAATAGACCGTTTGCCACGGTGGCATCTGATAAGGAAGCATTCGCCATTGACACCCTGACTTGACTATGTAAAACATAGCGTTGATAACTGAGCGCATCTCCCACTTGAGAGGTCTGCCTAATGGTGAAGGTTTTGGCAGATAGGGTAATAGGTTTTCCCACTGGGCATCGGTCAAATCCGTGGGATAGTTTGTTCGGGTCATGTTTATGCCTTTCATTGGGTCAGTATGGACTCCTCCAATGATTAAACGTAAACATTAACGCTTGAGTAGTGTTTTTCTTTTTAAAACAGGTTCTTAATCAAAATAGTACCATCGGTTAGATAGAATTATAACCGTTATTCTGATGCAACTCTTCTTATGAGCATTCCTCAATGAATCGACTCTGCTAGCAACGAGGGAGCACATTTAAAAAAGAAAATAGGGGGATACCATGGAACAAAAAATACGCCATATCCTCGGTCTTTCCGGTGGCAAAGATAGTTCAGCACTCGCGATTTACATGCGGGACAAAGTGCCGGAGATGGAATACGCCTTCTGCGATACCGGAAAGGAATTGCCGGAGACGTATGAGTTTCTCGATCGGTTGGAAGCCTTTTTAGGTAAAAAAATTGAGCGGTTAAACGCCGACCGCGAATTTGATCATTGGCTTGCGGTTTTCGGTGGATTGCTGCCATCATCGCAGGTACGCTGGTGCACACGCTTACTTAAAATCAAGCCCTTCGAGGAATTTGTCGGTGAGGATAAGGCTTACAACTACATCGCTATCCGTGCTGACGAGGACCGCGTTGGTTATAAACCCCTGAAGAACGTTGACGCACGAAATATTGAACCCAAATACCCCTTCAAAGAGGACGGTATCACCGAACGGGATGTCTATCGGATTTTGGAGGAGAGCGGTCTCGGCTTACCGGATTATTACAAATGGCGAACACGCTCCGGCTGCTACTTCTGTTTCTATCAACGCAAAGCGGAATGGGTTGGGTTGAAGAAGAACCACCCCGACCTCTTTGAACTTGCCAAGGGTTATGAAAAATTTAATAAAGAAACAGACGAAAGGTACACTTGGAGTCAAGACGAGAGTTTAGAAGAACTATCCGCTCCTGAACGGGAACAGCAGATTGAGGAAAATTATGCAAAGGCGATGGCACGGGGAAAGAATGCCCAACCAAATCGTCCGTTGCTTGAAATTTTCGGCGATGTCCTTGATGATGAGGACGATGAAGAACCGTGTCTGATTTGTGATTTGTAATCTTAATCTTTGGATATCAATATGGTGGTTTATGGACCTTAATACTTTTGGTAAGTTGTTTGCTTTTGAAGAAGTGCCTGACGCAGATCCGAAGCCGGGGCTTTATGCTTGGTACCTCAGAATTAGACCCGGCAAGCGCAATATAGAATCATCTGAGGATTTTTTGAAAGCACTCAAAAGGATTACAAAACAAATCTCCTATCCAACTTTAACTATGCAATTACGGGGACATCTCGGCCTGAATTTGAAAGGAAAGTTGAAACATATTTGGTATGGGCATGATGAGAAGCCATTTTCCGATTCGTTAGAAATGCTTCACCACCTCGAAGAAAGGGAAATACTCAGCGATATATTGGAGTTAACTGTGCCTCTACTCACCGCTCCTTTATACATTGGAGTGTCAAAAAATCTCCAAGTTCGGCTACAGCGACATACGAACCTTATTCAGGCTTATCGGGAAAACACAACTCAACTCTCTCCTATCGATATTGATAGTGAAGAATCTTTGGAAAACGATAAAAATTTTGCCGAGCGGATCGTGGAGAGAAAGATAGACCCCAATCATCTCGTCGTTGGCGTTATTTATGTGTGCCGTCCACATCCTCCAACCAAAAGAATTCATAAAGCCATTAAAAACGCTGAAACTCTATTAAACAGGATATTTTACCCAATTTTGGGGAGGAAGTAACTATGCCTAGACGATCTAGCTTTGCTAAACCAGCTACTATTGATGTGCAGGGCGTTTTAGGTACATTCAAAGTGCCTCGTGCCAATCTGACAGTTGAATATATCCTTACATACGCATCGTTGGACGGTGGTGAAACTGCAAATGGCCAACTTCTCGATCTTCTTGTTCCAGTGCGAGAAGTTTTCCGCTTACAAGACCTAGATTTTGATCATTTACTTCAGCGTGACCTTGATGATTTCCGGGTTTCGGAGGAAATGGTTCCCTATTTGCTTGGAGAAACATCTTCTGATCCTCGGTTTTTCCCTCCCATAGTAGCAGTCATAGTTCCTATGAGCGGGGAAAACATGGAAAAACTTTATCCGCAGTGTAGCAAAGTTCGGGACGATGATGAGGGTGTCCCACTAAAAGTTTTCAAATACGGCAACGTCTTCTCGGTGAAGCGGGAAGAACGAGACGATGGACGATTGGCACAATCTCCAGTAGATCTCTGCATTCATCCTACGCATGCAAAACTTGTTATCGTAGACGGACAACATCGCGCTATGGCAATGTTAGCAGCGTATCGGAGTGCATCTAATAAATGGAGTGCGAATGAGTTTCAACACTTCTACCGAGAGGTAGATTTAGACATATCCGATCTCCGTCAAATTCACCTCCCAGTTTGTATTGCTTACTTCCCCGACTTGACTCGTGATACTCCAACAACACACGTAGGGGATTTGGCCACAGCCTGCCGAAAATTCTTCCTTGATGTCAACCGAAATGCCCGCCATCCTTCAGAAGCTCGGCAGATTCTTCTAGATGACACAGATCTGGTGGCGTGTTTTACCCGCCATCTATTCAATATAGTTAAAAAAAACACCAAAGCCGGTATGCTTCAACTACGTCACACTGAGTACGATAATCCCCGTGACCGGGTCCCTATTTTTCGCCCTTTTGCCCTCACGGACGTATACACTCTATTTAGCATCGTTCGTTCTGTTCTGTTACTGAACGATGGACGGGTAAGCAACCCGATGGCTTCAGCTAGTGGTGGCAGACATCCCCAGAATGATTCACGCCTTCAACGGGAATTGGATTTGGAAAATGTGTTAACAGAAGCCGATAAAGAGCAGCTCGGCACCGAAATAGCGGATATCAAACAGAACAACTATCCACGAGGGGCTGAGGAAAAACTACGGCAGTGCTTTGAGGACACATGGGGGCAGGTAGTTGTAACTGCGCTCGAAAAGCTTTATCCGTTCTTAACACACATTGAAGCGGTCAATACCATTCTCAAAGAGCATGCACCCTACACTGGAGTAAATCAAATTGCCTATACCACCTTGGTTAAAGGTCAAGGGCTGCGACATACATTAAACCAACAGCAACAACGTGACAAAGATAAACAGGTCGGAGAAGAGTCAAATGCCGAAAAAGCGTGGACAGTGCTTCAAAAAATAGAGAGAGACTTTGAAAAATGCCGAGCTAGATTGTATCTGAAACTTAGTCAAGATCCTGAGGATGATGAAATCAAAAAGGTGAATCGGCTATTTGATTGTTTCCGCTCAAGTGCGTTCCAGATCGGGCTATTTATGGCATTTGCCTATATGAAAGTCAAAATGGGAATTTATGATAAGCAGGAATTTGCCGATTATGTGGCCAAATGGATCACGCGCATTAACAAAAAATTTCAAAACACCGAAGGCGTCAGAATGGTACTGTTTGATTCCTCAAATACAAAAAGCTTAAGGTGTCTTTACAAACCAACAGGCGGTTTGATACCATCCGACTGGCCTTTCTTCAGATATCTTATCCTTGAACTCCTAAGTGTTAAAACAGTTAAGGAAAGTAGATTTATTAATATAGCAAAAACCGGATGGAGAGGGAAGTTGTACACCATATTATACAACAGAAAGCAAAAAGAACTGCGGGTTGTGGATGAGGATGAGGATGAGAATGCAAATAGTCAAGATCATCTTGACCTTATGTCTTTCCAAGAGATTGTAGATGCCTTTAAGAATTCACTTGATGTTAATGAAGAGGAGATCAAGTTGGATTTGAGCGAGACTAGGAAAAAAGCTCGTCAATCTGTATTAGAGGTTGAAGATGAGGAAGAGACGGATGATTTATCTGAGGTCCAGTGAATCATCAAGAATGCATTCCGTTTTAGGCACTTTGATTTATGGATTGGCGTAATCAGTCACAAGTAAGCATGGATCAACTTTTGAAAGAACTACACCTTGCCCGAACTGAGATTGATATTAATAAAACGATCAACAGTCAACTTGATATTTTCAAATAGGAAAAACGAAAATTCCATAGGCTGGCACATTAAAAAAGTATTTCAAAGTGATTATCGTGAATTGTAATCGGCAGAAGCAAAAAAGGCATTCTACCCAAAGCGTTCATAGTGCGTCCTTTTAGCGATTTATTTTCAAGCCACTACACCGAATTTATCCTGAGCTTTAGCTAGTAGAATATTAACTGCATAAGAGGCATCTAATGTCAGTTGCCGGTCTAATTGATGAACCCGCAAGGCAGAGCAAGCAGCCCTCCAAAACCAATAACTTGAAATAGAGATCCCATAAAGCAACCAGTTGAGTACACCAAACACAACCACCCCAGAGAAAATCAATGCGTCTTTTTCAGGACATGAAACTTTTCCCTTTCGCTATACGTGGCTGAAGAAGGGGGTCGATGCAGTGAGAGACAATCGAACCATTTTTACTGGTGACGATGCGACGATCATTCTGGGCGTTGGGAAAAACATGGTGCGTTCGATTCACCATTGGTGTCAGGTTACTCAACTCATTAAAGGTGCCAGAAGGGCGACCAATCATCGCAGGGAATTTGTTCTGACTGACCTTGGCCATAAAATCTTCTCTGATGACGGGTTTGATCCGTATTTAGAGGATACGGCGACGCTGTGGCTCATCCATTGGAAGCTCGCAACAAACGCTAGCCAAGCAACCACATGGTTTTGGGCGTTTAGCATTTTCGGTCAGAATGAGTTTAGAAAGGACATATTTATCTCTGAACTGATCGACTGGACAGAAAAAAACATGCGGAATCCAATCTCAGAAAATTCGATTAAACGCGATGTCGATTGCTTTTTCCGTACCTATGTTCCCTCTCGCCAGACGAAAACCACCATTATGGAAGATACCTTTGATTGTCCACTCATTGAGTTGAATCTGATCTCTGATTCAACCGATGGAAACACCTACAGATTTCATCGTGGTCCAAAACCTTCCCTGCCGATCGAGATTTTCGCTGCTGCTCTGTCTGAATTTTGGGATGTTCGCTTTTCAGAAAACAGTACGCTCACATTTGGAGACATTGCTTATTCAGAAAAAAGTCCCGGTCAAACCTTTCAATTAGGCGAAGACACCCTTGCTGAATATCTCGACGGTCTCGAAAGCCTCACGGATAGCGCCTTGCGCTATGATGAAACAGCGGGACTCAAACAGGTTCACCGAGCTCGAAAGATTGCCCCGATGGAACTGCTCCACAAGTATTATTTAAAGTAACTCCCCTGCGTATTAATCCGGTCCGTCAGGAGGGAGTACCGTTAGACCAAATTCAAACTAAAAGACATTCATGAACAAAACCACCCCACTTTCCAAACTCTTTCGTGTTGCTAGCCGTTTTCACCGCTCAGTTCATCTTGAACGCGATTTTTATACAAAGAACGCACTGGATGGATATGTCCTAACGGTCACGGCGCGGGAGACATTACGGCGCATGATTGCGGCACTTAAGGATAAATCGACATCGAAAGCGTGGTCTCTTACCGGTCCCTACGGTTCAGGAAAATCGGCATTCGCCCTATACACCGCTAAATTATTTGGTGACTCTGAATCATCGAACACGCAGGCGGCTTTGAATCTCCTAGAACACGCGGACCAATCCTTATGGCATCAGTTTATCAGCTTGACTCCTCACGAAAGGAGAGGATTTTGTCCTGTCCTAATCTCTGGTGAACGCTCACCGATTATACTGGCTCTGCTGCGCGGATTGGAGCGTGGTCTCACCGCTTTTAGCGATTCGCTGGTTCGTAGTGGCGCAACTCAGTACACATCTTTCCATCCACTTCTCCTAGACATCCAAAAACGATTGAAGGCAGCGGAAAATGGGAATCTTCCCTATGCGTCTGAAATCACAGACCTATTTGAATCGGCAACACGCCAGATTGGTGCGGAAGGCGGCGTAGGGCTGTTATTGGTCATTGATGAGCTTGGAAAGTTTCTCGAATATGCTGCCCAGGATCCGACATACGGCGATCTGTTTGTGCTACAGAGTCTGGCGGAATTTGCCGCTAGAAGCGAACAAACACCTTTGTTGATGCTAACAATTCTCCATCAAGCATTTGAGCAGTACGCACAACGGTTAGCAGCCTCCCAACGTGAGGAGTGGGCAAAGGTACAGGGACGTTTTGAGGATGTTTCCTTTGTAGAATCGACCGAGCAGGTAATCCGTCTGATTGCGAGCGCAATTGAAAGGAACGCGACAATTGAGAAGCCGAATTTCTCTGTTGCAGTTGATTTGGAACTTAAACCGCATCGGCTTGATAAAAGTGAATTTATGTCGCTGCTTGAAGACTGTTTGCCCCTCCATCCGACAGTTGCTCTTATTGTCAGTTCGTTTTTCCGTCGATTCGCTCAAAACGAACGCTCTCTGTTTGCCTTACTCAGCTCCAGCGAACCGCACGGACTCCAAGATTTTCTCGCGAACCAAACCTACGATGGGCACGTCCTACCAACATTTACGCTGTCTAACCTGTACGATTATATCCACACCGCTTTGGGCAGCAGTCTGTATGCCTCCAGCAACGGGGCAAGGTGGGCGGAAATCGAGTCCGCAATTGAACGGTTACCAGACCCATCTCCGGTGACAGTTAAACTGATTAAAACCATCGGCCTGCTCGGTATTGTCGGGGAGGGAAGTGTGAATCTGAAAGCCTCAAAGGCTTTACTCCGTTATGTACTCAATGACGGTCCGGAGACCTCCCAGAATGAAGCTGATGAACCGGTCGAATCGTTTGAGTCTGCGTTGGGGATGTTAGAGCAACGTTCTATTATTATTTACCGTCGTTATAACGATGCCTACGCGCTATGGGCGGGAAGCGATATTGATATTGAGGCACGACTCCGGGACGCAAGGGCACAATTAGATCCGAATCTGCGATTGCCGACTGCCCTCTCAACGCTGATGCAACCGCGACCCTTGATTGCCCGCCGGCACCTCTTTGTGAAAGGCACGTTGCGATACTTCGCTGTTCGATACACTGACCTTGAGGGATTTGATGCGGACCTGAAAATGCTGTCTGACGATGTTGACGGGTTGGTGCTTTACGCCTTACCTACAAGCAATTTTGAGGCAAAACAGCTTGTTAAAAAAGCGACCAAGGCATCGGTCAGAGCTCGAAAAGAGGTACTCATTGCGATTCCTCAATCGATCGGCATTTTGCGAGATGCTGTGCTCGAACTTTGGTGTTTGGGTTGGGTTGAGGAAAACACCCCCGGACTCGCCGGCGATGGGACAGCACGTCGTGAACTTCGGTCGCGGCGTACTGAAGCAGAGCAAGAGGTATCCGAGCAATTGACCGCCCTTTTTGGTGGGAACATGGCTTCCCCTCAAATAGATCTCGTGCCTACCCGTAAGGGGGACACCGGGAGCTGCTCATGGTATCATAATGGACAACTGCAACAGATCGCCTCAAGAAGGACGCTTAATGAATACCTCTCGAAAATCTGTGGCTCTGTTTACTCCAAAACGCCAATCCTTCGTAATGAGCTCATCAATCGACGACAAATCTCCTCACAAGCGGCGTCCGCAAGACGAAAACTCATCGCAGCAATGCTCGATTACCAACAACAGGAAAAACTGGGTATCAACGGCTACCCGCCCGAAATGAGCATCTACCTCTCCCTACTATTCGATACAGGGATACACCGTCGTGTTTCAGGGGTTTGGGGATTTCATCCACCAAACGCCGATGATAAAAGTAATTTCTCTCCCACTTGGTCAGAGACTGAGAAATTTCTTAACGAATGTGAGGAGAGGCGTCAGTCCGTTTCTGAACTCTACAAACGGTTGGAGCAACCGCCCTTCGGATTGAGAAGGGGGACCATGCCCATCCTTTTGTGCGCGGTTTTGCTGCATTATGAGTCGGAAATCGCGCTGTACGAGGAAGGTTCCTTTGTCGCGGATATCTCAATGCCGGTTTTTGAGCGATTGATTAGGGCTCCTGAGAAATTTGAAATCAAGCGTTTCCGAATGGAAGGTATCCGAGCAGAGGTGTTTGAACAATTTACAGGGATGATTTCTAAACCGGTATCGGTGATGGGGAAACCGCCAAATCTGCTAGTAATTGTCAGGCCGATTATCAGTTTTATTCATAAACTGCCCCGTTATACAATGCTCACTCAGGAGTTAAGTGACGCAGCAATCGCCTTGCGTAAAGCTATCACCGATGCAGGAGAACCGGACGCGCTCTTCTTTGAACAACTACCTCAAGCACTCGGTTTTGATGCCTTTGGTCCCTTGACGGAAACGGATTCAAAAACAGTTGATGCGTTTTTCAATTCCTTGAGGGGCACACTGTCCGAGCTAAACCGAGCCTATGATGGCCTGCTGTCTTTCATTGAGGAGATGCTTGTTTCTGCGTTTTCTTTACAATCGAAAGATGATTCGCCGCACACTGAACTGATTAAAAGAGCACAACCTTTGCTCAATTGGACAATTGACACGAAACTCAAAGTTTTTTTAATCCGAGTCTGTGATGAAGGGCTTGATTTCAAGGAATGGCTTGAGGCAATTGGAACGTATATCGCCAACAAACCCCCCGCATCGTGGAACGATTCAGATAAAGCCCATTTTGAAATGAACCTCTCTGAACTTGCGAGAAAGTTTCATCGTTTTGAAGTACTGTCATTTGAAAGACAGCAACAACCTGAAAAATCGGCTGACAGTGCAGGTGAGATGATTCGGGTCGGTATTACTACTCTCTCTTCATCAGAGCAGGAACGGGTTGTTACTGTGCCGCCAACCGCTGAAGAGCAAATCGACAACATCGAACGCAGAATCGAACAGGTTTTCAAGTCCGCTGGCATGGATGGAGATGCCAACCTGCGTCTTGCTATCTTAGCCCGACTTTCGCAGAGGTTAATGGAACAGCTTGAGGAGTAAGTGGTAGAGAGAAGGAGAACTCGTGAAAAAACTAACGCTTTTCTTATTTTTCTTTCTATTAGTCGCATCCCTATGGGCAGAAGAAGAGCCGAAAGAGGAGCCAACTGAGAAGCCCAAAGAGAGCGGTAGTTTTGGGGGACCGGTATTAAAGGTAACACGAATCAACGATGTATTCGGCTTGATGGTTGGCGGACAAGGCGGCTGGATTTATAAGCATACATACGCAATTGGGGGCGGTTTCTACGGCTTGCTCAGAGACATCGAGGTAGAGGTATCCGATTCTGCTGAACGTGAATTTGAGTTCGCTTACGGCGGACTGGAACTGGAATATATTATCGCTCCCAGTCAAGATGTCCACCTCTCAGCCAAGACTTTAATCGGTTTTGGCGGGCTGACAGATCGGTATCAGCGGGTTTATATATACGATAGATACGATGAATATGGTAGATTGGGCGGTCCCGACGATAGTTTTTTTATTGTTGAGCCAGAAGCCAATATAGTGTGGAATATGAAAACGTATCTCCAGATCTATTTTGGGGGCAGTTACCGCTATATCCGTGGCATTGGAATCGAAGGACTCCATAACTCAGATCTGAACGGTCTCTCGGTCGTAGTAACCTTTAGATTTGGTCGTAACGCAAAGATAGAACCGCCTGATCAATCTGAGTTTGATGGCATCGACACATTCTGAAAATTGGATTATTCGCGCTCCACATCATGACCTCACTTGCAACTTTCCGCCCTGACATGCTATCCGCTGACTAGCTCTAAATTCCCACCAAATTAAGTTCCTCTGCCAAATGACACGCCACAAAATGGCCGTCTGAAATTTCTCTAAGCTCTGGCTCTTCCTCTCTACATTTCGTTTCAGCATATCTACATCGGGCTTGGAAAACGCATCCGGGAGGCAAATCACTGGGGTCGGGTGGGGCTCCTTCGAGGATAATGCGGTCACGGCGACCCCGTTGGGTCAGTCGCGGCACGGCTGAATGCAAGGCTTCGGTGTAGGGGTGGGCGGGGTGTTGCAACAGTTCGTCGCGCTCGGCGTATTCGACCAATTTGCCTACATACATGACAGCGATGCGATCAGACACATAGCGGATCACTGCCATATCGTGCGAGATGAAGAGATAGGAGAGCCCAAATTCCGCTTGCAGTTCCTGCATCAGATTCAGGATTTGTGCCTGCACCGACACATCGAGCGCAAAAACAGGTTCATCCGCAACGATAAATTTCGGCTCAATGGATAGCGCACGAGCAATGCCGATCCGCTGTCGCTGTCCCCCGCTAAAGCTGTGCGGATAGCGACGCAGGTGTTCCTTCTGAAGTCCCACCTGCATCAAGAGATGTTCAGCCTTCGCTTCCCGTTCTTGGCTTGTCCCAATATCGTTGCAAACCAACGGCTCAATCACGTTGTCTAAGACCGTCATCCGCTCGTTCAGTGAAGCAAACGGGTCCTGAAAAATCATCTGCATGTTAGCGCGGACATGGCGCATCTCGCGATGAGACAGTTCAAAGACAGATAGCTTTTCATCCCCATCATGCAAGATAACCTCACCGTCTGTTGGCTCATAGAGCCGGAGGATAGCACAGCCCAAGGTGGACTTGCCACAACCGCTCTCGCCCACAAGCCCCAAGGTTTCGCCCTCATTGATTGTAAAGCTGACCCCATTCACAGCTTTGACATAGCCGATAGTCCGTCGTAGAAAGCCCTCTTGGACGGGGAAAAACTGTCGTAAATCTCGAACTTCTAGGATGGGTTTTCCGTTTTTATTCATTATTGATAAATATCCCATCGAGCAAGTACCGTACAAAGACTACGGTATCCCGGTTCAACAGCAGAGTAACCCTGTAATCGCCCTCCCAACTCGATGGTAACCCCCGCCATTGCTATGTTTTCGGGCGTTATTTACCTCTTTAACTGGCTTTTCGTATGATTTCCGGGGTGGTCAATTTTAGGTGTCGGTTACTTCTCGTATCACGGCGGCAGTAGGTTCAATGGTTTGGGCCTCTTCTTCAGACTGTGTTAATTCCGCTAGTTCTTCATGTAAACGGCTAATCATTTTTTTGAGACTGGCGCGAGAGTATTTCTGGTTGGGATAAGGCTGACACTTCTCTACTTTTTCCAACCGTTTCTCTAGCTCTCGTAATTGTTCTTCGACAATTTCGCGTTCTTGTTCGTTCTGAATCATAGCTGTACCTCCACGATTCCCCTGCGTCGGCCATCAAGTTCCCGAGTCTGGCTAAAGAACTCAACCCAATCTTGCCATTCCAAAGCATTGGCAGCTGCGAAAAGCTCCTCGGGTTGGCGTGTTTCAATCATTTTCGCGAGTGCTGCAGCCACAGGAGATCCTGCGTCCACCTGACCTTCAAAGTTAGGTGGTAGCCACACGACAGCATCTACATCACCCGGAGTAGGTTTTTGCGTAACAAAACTACCATCAACGAAAAAACGTAATGATCCGATTGCACGGGCAAATTCGACCCATCGTTCTAAGCGACCCAGAAGATATTGCCGGCGCGGCGTAGATGTGCCAAAACACAGAGCTATTTCTTCAAGCGTCGCCAGATGCAGCCCTTCAGGAAGATACCCATCAGGGTGAAAAGCAGAAATAGGCATGAATCGAATCATTCCATTGATTATTTTCGCAAGGATTTTACCATAAGTTACGCCACTTTTCCAGATTAAGACACGAAACCCATAAATTGGCAGTTTATTACTCACGACTCGTCACTCGTTATCATAAAGATAGCATGCGACAAAATGATCGAGCTCCGCCTCAACGATCGGGACTGGTTTTGGTGCATCGCACACGCCGGGCATGAAGTCCGAACAACGAGAAGCAAAAACACAACCCGGTGGCAAGTCCCTTGGACTGGGAACAACGCCCGGAATCGGTACAAGTTTTTCGAGGGGACCGTCCACGCTGGGGATAGATCGCCACAGTCCTTGGGTGTAAGGGTGCAGTGGATTGTCAAAAATCGTATCGGTGCTGCCGAACTCAACCCGTTTGCCAAGATACATGACCGCAATATCGTCAGCCATCTCTGAAACAACCGCCAGATTGTGTGAGATGAGCATGATAGCCATACCTGTTTGTGCTTGAAGATCGGTCAAGAGTTCCAGAATCTGTGCTTCAATCGTGACATCAAGCGAGGTTGTCGGTTCATCGGCAATTAGCAGCATGGGTGAGCAACAGAGCGCCATGGCAATCATAGCGCGTTGACGCATGCCACCGCTAAACTCATGTGGGTAGGCGTCAATACGTTGTTCTGGATTGGGAATACCCACTTGACGTAAAAGTTCAATTGCCTGGTCTTTTGCCTCATCCTTGTTGGCTGCCTTCTGATGAATCAGAATCGTCTCCGTAATCTGGTCGCCAATCGTATGCAGGGGTCCAAACGAGGTCATCGGTTCCTGAAAGATCATGCCGATGTCGTTACCCCGAATATTCCGTATCGCTTCTTCCGTAGGTTTGAGCTTGGTAATGTCGATGACCTCACCGTCTCGGTGCAGCAGGATTTCGCCATCAACGATCTCGCCGGGCGGCGACGGAATAAGCCTCAGAATCGAATGGGCTGTGACTGACTTGCCACAGCCGCTTTCGCCGATCACGCCCAAGGTTTTGCCGCGCGAAATCGTTAAGTTCACTCCATCGACTGCGCGGATCGTTCCCGTATCCAGGGTGAAGTGGGTTTTCAGGTTTTTAATTTCTAGAATAATATCTTCAGCGTTGTCTTTGGACATAGGCATTAAATTCGTTGGCTCATATTAAGAAATCGAGTAACACAAACCGATTTATGGCAAATGAGAGAAATAAGAAAATATTATCAATAACTCCGACCCTCGCGAAGTTTCCAAAGTCCCCCTGCAACTCCCCTGACAAGGAGACTCCCCCTGATAAGGGGGCATACCAAGTCCCCCTGATAAGGGGGATTTAGGGGGTTAGGGGATCTTCTCCTTTGTCTTTCCCCCCTTGTCAGAGGGATTGGAGATTTAGGAGGTTAATTACCAAGCCCCCCTGATAAGGGGGATTTAGGGGGTTGGCTGTGCATTGGGAGTGTCTAAATAGTTCAAAAATCTACCAGGATCCACTGGTGCATTCGTACCTTGGTTCATTTTTCACGTTTCACGCATCGTTATCTCGACGAAGCATACGGGTCGGCTGCGTCGCGCAAGCCATCACCGACGAAATTGAACATCAGAATGGCACCGACAACAAAGACCGCCGGGATAAGCATCCACGGGAAATTAGCGAGGACGTTCACATCTTGGGCTTCTTGCAGTAGGGTGCCCCAGCTTACCGCCGGCGGTCTGATACCAAGCCCCAAAAAACTGAGGGCAGTTTCCCCCAAGATCATGCCGGGGATTGCCAAGGTTATATGAACGATTAGATAGCTACTGAAGGCGGGCAACAGATGCTTGAAGATGATGCGTCTATCGCTTGCCCCGGCGGCTTTAGCAGCCATCGCGAACTCTTCTTCGCGCAAACTGATAATTCTACCACGAACCACGCGCGCCAATCCCGTCCAGCCTCGAATTGACAGGATCAAGGTAATCGCAAGGTAAATGTTAATCGTCCCCCAATCGCGGGGAAGTGCCGCGGACAGGGCGATCCAAATCGGGATATCGGGCACGCTGATCAGCACTTCGATGACCCGTTGGATGGCTTCATCGACCACGCCACCGTAATAGCCAGAGATACCCCCTAAGATGCTCCCCAAAATAAAGGCAACCGTAACGCCACCAAAACCGATAAATAGAGAGATGCGTCCGGCATAGAGGATCCTAGAGAATACATCTCGACCCAACCGATCTGATCCAAACAGTAACAGTGGCACTTGTCGGTTTTCAAGGCCAAAAAGTTTGTGCCGTATAGGAATAAATCCCAATAATTTATACGATTCTGTTTTTACAAAGAGCCGGATGATATGTGCCTTTGACGAATCCACCGAATATTCATACTTAAAAGTGTCGGTGTTTAGCACTCTTTTGGTTTCATAGATACGGGGACGGCTTAACTTTCCATCTGCGCTGATAAAGTGAATGCGCGTTGGCGGTGCGTCATTGAAATCTTTAAACCGCTCAAGCGGACCGAAAGGGGCAAAGAAGTCAGCAAAAATTGAGACAAAATAGAGTATAGCCAGAAGTACAAGCGAGATGCAGGCAAGTTTATGCTTTTTGAAAGCGTGCCACACCAATTTGCGTTGCGATGCGTAGTAAAGGCTTTCCTGTAGCCGCCTTGCACGAGTTTCCCTCCATCCGACGTATATGGAGGTAACCCTTGAAAAAAATGAGTGTGCTGTTGTTCGGTTCATTGGTTCATTAAGAGCCTGTTTGAAAAGTCATTTTGGGTAAAGTGATTTGCTACGAAACCGAGTTTTTTCTTCAAAACTCGGTTTCTGCCGTAATCCACTATTCAACGGCACATTCTCGCTATAATTTAGGAAACCGTGTCAGGCAATGGTAGGGGCTTGGTTTCGTAGGGGCCAGGTCCCCTCGCCCCTACGATAGAGGGTTATCGGCGAATTACGGGCACGCCTCGCATAAATGTTAACACGCCCTAGTAACTTGGGGCGATTTAAGTTCGAATCCTTTCAAAGCGGATGCGCGGATCCACCCAAGCCAGTAGAATATCTGAGAGCAGCGTCCCCACAACTGTGAGGCTGCTTAGGATCATCACGATGCTGCCCACCAGAAACATATCCTCACCCAAAGCCGCCGCCAAGAGTACCGGACCCAGCGTTTCCAAGCCTAAGGTTTGAGAGACGATAATCTCGCCACTGACGATAAAAGGCAACGTCCAGCCAATGGTGCTAATGAGCGGATTGATCGCGACCCGTACCGGATATTTCATAATGAGCCGCCGCTCCGGCAATCCTTTTGCCCGCGCAGTGGTAACATACTGCTTGTTTTTTTCGTCTAGCAGTGTAGCGCGAAGAATGCGAATCAACGATGCAGTCCCAGCACTAGCGATGACTACGATGGGCAGCCAGATATTCCCCAGCAAATCGACAAATTTAGCGATCGACCAAGGGGCCCCCTTGAACTGTACGGAAAAAAGACCCGTAATTGCCTGTCCCGTGCCGGCAAACACCCAATATCCGATTACTAACGCTAACAGGAAGTTGGGCAAAGCGAGCCCGATAAAGCCGATAACGGTGGCAATATAATCCCCCACCGAATACTGCCTTAACGCAGAGTAGATGCCGATAGGGATAGCTATCAGCCAAGTGAGGATCAAAGAGGCTAAGGCGATGGTCGCCGACATGGGTAGACGCTCCATGATAACGTCCTTCACGGGCCGTTGGTAGATAAAGGAGCGTCCCATTTCGCCTTTCAACAGAAAGTTGCTCATCCACAGGACATACTGCAGCACGGCGGGCCGGTCAAGACCGTACTGCTTATAAATCGCCTCGATTTGGCCCTGATCCATTATGAACCCTGTGCGTTCAAGATTTTGGACATAGGTCTCCACATAGCTTCCGGGCGGCAGCAAGATCGTAGCAAAAGAGATAACGGAGATCAGGAAAAGCAGCGGGATGATGAGTATCAACCGGCGCACGATAAACGCTCTCATAAATCTTTTTCCTTGCTAAGTCGGAATTGTTGGTATGAGAAGTTGACTACGGCGTGTTGACATTTGACAACACGCAGGTTACGTTGAACGAGAACTGTGAAACCCAACACTTCAATGTACCAATTTATCACCATAGCCCCAGAGGGGCGGCATGTTTATAGATGGGCGACATCTCCTAGTAATTAAAGCCCCAGAGGGGCGACATATCGCAAAACCACTAGACCCTCTGATTCTTGTAAAAATGTTAGATTCTGCTAGGTCATCCCATATTCCACCATAGACACGGTAGAAAAGGAAGGTTGAATCCGTAGGGGTTGGGTTTCCCAACCCCTTGAGAGAATGAACCTTGCCCCTACGATTAGGTATTTATCGGCGAATCACACAACTCACATAAATGTCAACAGAACTATGGTAGATTTTAGAATTACTTAGACATTCCCAATGCACAGCCAACCCCCTAAATCCCCAACTCCCCTGACAAGGGGAGAAGATAAGAGGGGATCTTCTCTCTTGTCTTTCCCCTCTTATCAGAGGGGTTCAGGGGGACTTTGGAAACTTCGTGAAGGTCGGAATTATTGGTAAATGTCTACTTATCTCTCTAATTCACTATAAACGCTCCCTCCTGAGTGAACGCTGTTAGCCTTGTTATTGCGGCGTCTTAAAGAAAAGCTGTTCCATTCCGTAATCTAGAGCGCGGTCAAAAGGATAGCCATCTTTAATCACGTTACCGAGGTCAGCATTATACACAGTAGGAACTGTCATTCTGCCCACGGGCCAAATGGTGACGTAGTGCTGCGAGAACCAGTCCACGAGGTCAGCGTAAAGTGCTTCCCCGACTTCTGACTGTGGTGGAACCACCTTCCGTGCGATATGTAGGTCGAAAAACTCCTGCAAGTAGGGCGGCGGTTTCCGTCCAGATTCACCGTTCGTGTTGAAATACATCTCTGACATCGGCGCCCAGTGTCCCTTGAATCCGGGCCAATAGTCCTCGGAGATGCCCGGTGCCCAGATGGGTTCGTCGCTCCAGTGGATGGTTGCCATTAGTTCGTTGCCGTTCATACGTTGGCCAAACAACGAATTGCCAATCACGTCAAGGGTGGTGCGGATCCCTACATTTTCAAAATAGCTCTTTAAGAGTTCACCCAATCCGAGAAAGTCGGGTGAGACTTCGGCAGTGGTAATGGTCAACTCGAAACGGTTACCATTCGGGTCGGTTCGGAAGCCGTCAACGTCGCGTTCGACCATACCGATCTCGTCGAGCAACCTGTTAGACGCCTTGGGATCAAAGGTTTCTTTGGTGAAACCATCAAGGGTGTAATGACCAAAGTAGAGGGTATCGTTCACGTCCTCCTTGTCAATCGCACTGGCTATTGCGCTGCCGAAACGTGGGTCGGAGATAAGTTGCTGCCAGACGCTGCCCTCAGTTTCGTAGTCGAAGTCGTGATTGAGAAACAGAATTGGTGGATTGTTGATTGAGCCGTGCAGAACCGTCTTGATGTTGGAGCGTTCCGCATTTTCCCGATAGAACGGCATCTCTCTGATTTGGGCATAAGAGGTAACGACATCATACTCCCCAGCAGCCGTTTTCAGAACTATGGACTGAAGCTGGTTTGAGACTTCTGCCTCGACCCGATCGATATAAGGAAGTTGGTTGCCGGCGGTGTCGACCTTCCAGTAGTAAGGGTTACGAACTGCCCTGACCACCGAGCTGTTGACCTCCTCGGCGATCCATGGGGTCAGTGAGGGAACACCGACGCCGTGCTCGCGGTATAACTCCCAGTGGCGCATATCTTTGAGAATGACAAGGTCTACCCAAGTCTTAATCTCTAACTCATCAAGGATCGGTTGAATTTCAGCCATGTCGGTATAGCCTGCATGGAACTGTTTGATGAAGTGGGCAGGTCTAAAGAGCAGGGTGTAATCTGGAATCCAAGACGACAGTTCCGCTAGGAATTGACCGTAGGGGAAATCAAAGGTGACTTTGAAGGTCAAATTATCGATGATAGTGACTTTGCCGGGGACGCCGTCTGCACGACCTAGGGTTCTGGCTTTGATGGGGAAGCTTGGATAAATTCGCTCATCGCCGTAAAGCTCGAAGGTCATCCGCACATCCTCGGTGGTAACCGTTACACCATCAGACCATTTGAGCCCTTCACGGATGGTAAGCGTGTATTCGGTGAAGTCCGAGTTAATCTCGTAGCTGCTCACGATGGCGGGGAGCGGGTCCCTGGTGCTCTGGTCAGGTGCCCTGAGAATCGTCATACCCATTGCCAACGCCAATTCGTGCATAGAGCCGTTGAGGTTAGTGGTGCGGATGGTGCCACCGTAGCGACCGACCTCCCAATCAAGCCACTGTTCAGAGTTCAGCACCCCAGGTCCCACCACAAACGGTTCTAGGGGGAGACGCTCGGAGATGGGCGGTAATTTGCCGGCAGCGACCAAATCGGCGAAGAAAGGCACTTCGTTGTATTTGGCTGGCGGATCATATTTCTGACTGCTGACCGAGATGGGATCTGACCCCAATACAACGTTTGAAGGCAGGCGAGGTGGCGGGGTTTTTGAGGGCGTTTCAACTGCTTTAAGAGATTCGGTCGAATCCGCATCTCCTGTTGTTTCCCCTGTCTTGTCAGCGTCACTGTTAGCGGTGGTTTCATCTACGTCCCCGCGACAACCGACTAGCACAAACGTGATGCTGACGAAGAAACATAAAACTTTTAGAAACTTTGCCCCTTTGCGCTCCATATTTCTTCCTTTGCTACAGGCTTGGGAATCCCTCTTGCATCATCACCCACAGAGGACTTCGAGCGCACGGTCTGCACCCGACAGCGGAAATTCCGTCCACGCGGCATTCCGAGCGTGTGAAGCGTGAAAGCCGACGATGGCTTCCAGCGTATCAACAGCTTCGGAGGCAGGATACGGAAACTCGGTCCCGCCATCAAGCCACTCCACTATTTCGGAGACCGCTCGATCCATTCCCGATACTCCATCGCTAGCGCTATCCCAACCCTCTCCACGTCCGTCCCAGTATTCGAGGGTTACACTGCTGCCATCGGAGATAGCACGCCCCTCTGCCCCGTTGAGGATGATTCGTCCCGGAACCGTAGCGTAATCCCCCGCGTCCACCATTACCATGATTCCGCCCTCCAATCTTATGACACCCCACCCGCCGGGATCACGAAATGCTGGTCCGCGACAATCAGGTTTGCCTGCGAGATCGAGTGTAGCGGAGACCGCCTCAATCTTTCGACCGGTGAGCATAAGGAGTGCGTCAATCATGTGCGTGCCAACGTTTCCCAATCTCCCGGATCCCCACTGTAACAACCCGGAGGTTAATTCTCCCAAGCCATCTGCCGCAATAAGATCGCGCAGCCGTCGGTGGTTAAGGTTGAACCGTCGTTGGTGATTGAGCACCAAAAGCGCGCCCGCTGCGTCACACGCCGCAACCATCTGTTCCGCCTCCGGGAGCCGCGTTGCTATCGGCTTTTCGCAGTAGATGGCGCGGATCCCCTGTTCGGCACACGCAACAGTGATTTCTGCGTGTACCGGCGCATAGGTTGCTACGCTCACAACGTCGAGCGGCTCTTGAGCCAGCATCTCCTCCCAGTTAGCGTAGGTTGCCGTCCCTGCACGTTGCGCGAAGCGTTCTCGCCGTCTTGTGTCACGGCTGCTGCCGGCGACTATATTAACGCGGGGATGGTTGGACAGGGCATCGAAGTGCGTACCGTCGAGGCCGCTGACATGCTGACCGAGGGCATCTCCGGAGACCTGATCTGCCCCGCCGATAAAACCGAGCCCAATAATCCCCGCCCGGTAGGTTGCGTTGGTCATGATTTACTCTCCTAAAAAAGGTCGGGTTGAATCAATATTATAGCGTCAGTTACTAGGGCGTGTTGACATCTGATAGTACGTAGGTTGGGTTGAACGGTAAAAGCGAATCCCTATGCCAATAGAACCTACGCTTTTCAACAACACTTGGATATAGATAGATTGAATGAAACCCAACACCATACCGTAGGCTGAAAGTAGTAGACATACGCCGTATGCCGTAACGTCCGTATATCCTAACATTCCCACATATCCGTAGGTCGGGCATCTTGCCCGACCCTAGCATGTAGGTCTATAGTCATATCTCGACACCCAAATGTCAACCGAGCCTAGTGAGTAGAAAATGTTGCGAACCGCGTTGGGAACCAATCACCGCTTGCAGTGGATTGACAAATCTAAAGCCCCAGCGGGGCGGCATGTTTATAGAAACAGCGACCTACCCCACCCTTAAGCCCCAGCGGGGCGACATGTGTGTCGCATCAGTGACGGTCAATTTGTAAGTTATCCACAATGACTAACATAATCTAACACAATCTAACACTTTTTGCATAATTGGTGCCAATTTTGGCTGATTGACCTTTGTAGGGTCAGGTCTTGTGCCTGCCCAACATACTCTCGGAACGAGTTGGACAAGTAAGGATAGGTAGGACTCTCACGAGTCTTTCCCCCCTTCCAAACCGTGCGTGCGACTTTCACCGCACACGGCTTTCAACGTCAGTTACCGATTGTCTCATACGGAATAGTAACACCTTATGGAATTACGAGTTTTAGGTTGTCTGACTCTGTTATTTATCCCAAGAGATAATCTCAACCCTACTTACTGATGGAATATCAGAACGTTGGGGACGAGTCGCCATGTGTAAACATGATTCGCGCTCATTTTCCCTGAATCTGTTGTATCTCATTTTCAGCATTCTGACTTGGACAGGCTTACTGTCCTCCTCTCCCTTATCTTCTCTTATGAGAGGACTTAGGGACTATTCTAATCTCACAATGTATACATCTAAAACAACTTAGACCCTGACTTTACCCCGATGTCTACGACTTACATAAGGCAAATGCTAGAGTTACCTTACACGACATACGCTTTTTAGCCACAGGCTGTTGATATAGCGTGCATAGGTGGACACGCTCACGCAGATTCACCTGTTCCCTAATAACGAGGCTTACATCAGTTCAATTTTCATTTAGTCATATCATTGTAACCAGACCCAACCTCTTAGCGTGTCTGCATTCACGCTGAGTTGTTAGCCGTTTCCCTTTGCTTCCCACATTGCTGTTTCCACCAACGCAGTTAAGGTAAGGTTTGCAGTGGTAAGTTCACTGAGTCGGTATCTAACCGACATTATACATTGTTACTTAGAATCGCACCTAGCAACTTAGGTTAACCTAACAAAACCTAACACTCTTTCATAAATCAGAGGGGCTAGTCGTTCTGTGACATGTCGCCCCGCTGGGGCTATGATGGTATATCGGCGCATTGAAGGTTGGGTTTGATAGGCTCTCCTCAACCCAACCTATGGACTGGCAGATGGCAACAGAATCTAACACTTTCTGCGAAAATCGGTGTGCCCAAGGAGGGTAATCACAAAGGTTACCTCTACATAGAGACGGTGGTCTCAGAAGGACGACATGTGTATCCCAATTAGTCATGGTTGCCGCAATTATCCACAATCACCTGGCAGAATCTAACAATATCTAACACTTTTCGCAATATTCGAGAAAATTGGGCGGGAATTAGACCACCCAATGTCGATTTTGGAAAATCGACCTACAAGGATAACCACAAGGATTTCCCCTACATAGTTCGATTGGTCAAATCGAGCAATTCACATATTGAGATGCTATAACTATGGTAGATTTTAGAATTACTTAGACACTTCCAATGCACAACCAACCCCCTAAATCCCCCTTATCAGGGGGACTTTGGAAACTTCGCTAGGGTCGGAGTTATTGGTAAATGTCTACTTATTTCTCTAGTTCACCATAAATGGCAACAACCCGCTGTTGTCCCTCTCTATCTTCTGAAGGGATAATACGAATCTCAATATCGCGATTCAGCCGGTTAAGAAATGTCATTAACCGCTCAACACTGTAATGGTTAAACTTCCCTTGCTTTAACCGGGATATTTCAGGTTGTTTCACGCCCAAAATCTCCGCCGCCTCTGTCTGGGTCAGTTTCTGCTTTTCTATAATCTGAAACACTTCAAACCCCAGTTTTGCCTTGAGAAACAACTCCCCTGCATCCGGCAAGTCAAGATCTTTAAATACATTGCCGGAACTCTTTTCAAATTGAATCTTTTTGCGCATAATTTGCCACCAGCAGAAATGTCGATTTTGGAAAATCGACCTACAAGGGCAACCACAAGTTGCTTTGGATCCCGATCTATCGGGGGCTGCTAGATGTAGGGGTAGGCGCGCGGGTTACGGCATACGGAGTATGCCTACTACTATACGGGTTGGGAGCCCCAACCCGTACGCATTCAACTACCCATTTTCTCGCTTTCCATCATAAGACGGCAATGAAATTATCCACAATTACCTAGCAGAATCTAACAATATCTAACACTTTTCGCAATATGCGAGAAACCTGTAGTCGGAGACTCAATCCTTATCGAGTTCACCCACGATACGCATCAGGTGATTCTGACGCGGTTCCGAAGCCCGCCGCAACGCAGTTTCAGGAACATGAATCTGCGACAGGACCTCCGGGGCAGCGCGGACAAATCCCTCGGCACAGCCCGTTCCAGCGTGCCAACCCGCATGACCCGTGTGGATCTCAATCCGCTTGCGGGCAAAGGTCTCGGTATGTCCTTGACTGCTGAAAAGGATCTCCGCCTCTACCCGCCGCTCCTTCCAGTCCGAGATGTCCACATAGAAGTCGATCTCGTCCGGCATGTAATAGACACCCGGATAATAGGTGGCAGCAATCGTGTGCGGCCGCTGACGGCTACCGTAATCCGGCGTTCCCGCCAACCCCTGTGCCTCCAGAATGGCGAACGCAGTCTCGTCGTGGTCGTTGTGGGCGGCAGAAGCCATGCCGTACCGTCCACTCAGGTGCGGTCTTTGCGTGATCAACACATGCGGACGGACATCGTAGATAATCTGACGTAGCACCTCCACAGCTTCCTGCGTTTTATGGAACGGCTTGTCTGGGAAATCAAGAATCCGTACATCCGTTACCCCGAAAATGGCACATACCTCCCGAAACTCCTTCTCCTTGACCTGAGCGTAATCCGCCGCGCTCTGGTTGAGGATATCGGGATCTTGTTCCGCCTCCGGCTTGAGCAGCTCGTCGTGAAGCTTCTCATTATGGGTGCCGACGCCGTTGGTCATACTGACGGCTGTGATGGAATCACCTTGAGCAGCATGGATGCCGCACGTGCCAGCACAGTGGGTAAAATCGTGTGGATGCGCTTTAACCACAAGAAACCGTAGCGATTGATCTTGCATTACAAACCTCCTCCGCACCTCTTATTAAGAGGCGCATGTGTCTATTAAAATTAAATTCACCTAAATGCAATGAATTAACTCGTTTTCCCGTTTTCTCGTCTTCCCGCTTTTCCCTCTAACTAGCTGGCTGCCCTTGCTCCTGCGGGTGCAGCGGCGGAAGTTCCGGATAGTTGCCACGCGCAGTTTTCAACGTAATCAACCCCTCAACGATCATCCACACCTGCAACGCTTCAACGGCAATACCAAACGCAAAGAGCAGATACTTTCCGGTGAACAACCACCCTGTATCGGGGTTAAACATCTGCCAGAACATCGCCCACGCCGGCATAATCAGCATCACCACCATCGGAATTACTGCGAACCAGATCGGTTGATTCCGTCGTAGCAGATAGAAGACCGTTACCATGAAAGCGAGACCCGCCAGCAGTTGGTTCACCGCACCAAAGAGGGGCCATAGAATCAAGCCGCCACTCCCTGGCCCGTTGGGGCCCGGCATCAGTGCGACAACGCCTCCCAAGAAAAGCGCAAAGCCGGTTGCTACGTATCGATTGGCGAGCGGTTTAATCTGCATCGTTTGTGCGAGCTCTTGGATGACGTAGCGCTGGAGTCGTGTCGCAGTGTCCAACGTCGTCGCCGCAAAGCTTGCTACTAACACCGCCATGATTGCAATAGCCATCTTCAGGGGGATACCGACGCTTGCGAGGAAGTTCCCGCCGCCCTCGACAAAAGCACCCACCTTCTTGGCAAGACTGTGACCCGCCCAGCCGCCGACGGTCCGCGTTGTGCCATCGGGATTCGTAACCGTTTCGGTTGTGGCATAACGAGTCCGCCACGCCTCATGATACCGAACCTGTTGCCCCGTCTCAGAACTGATCACGGGCTGAAAAGCGTAGCTCGCGCCCGTTCCGCTCCGCTCAAAAAGCCCCATGCCAATCCCGGCGCAACACGCGAGGATGACGATGACCGCGAGTCCACCCTCAAGCAGCATGGCACCGTAGCCGACATACTGTGCATCTTTCTCCGAGGCGACCTGCTTACTGGAGGTGCCGGAACTCACCATGCAGTGGAAACCGCTGATTGCACCGCAAGCAATGGTGATAAAAAGGAAGGGCCAAATCGGCGGCGCATCGGGCGGAATGTCAGGGGCAATCGCCGGTGCAGAGGTGAAAAGATCCGCTCTTCCCGTCAGACCCGCGATGGCAAGACCCACAATCAGCAGGACTAGCGCCACAATCAACTCATGGCTATTGATAAAATCACGAGGCTGAAGGAGTGTCCAGACAGGCAGCACAGACGCAATAAAGCAGTAGACAAACAGCACCAGTGTCCAGATAACAACCGCGTTTACAAACGTCTGCCCTAACAGCGGGATACCGAACCATGCCGAAATGTTAATCGGTAGCAGGTAAGCACCCACTCCCATCGCAAGATACATTATCCCTAGCGCAATGATGGACGGGATCAGGATGTTCCCACCCCGCCGATAGATCCAAAGCCCGATGCCAACCGCAAGCGGGATCTCGATCCAAACCGAAAGCACCGATTCCGGGTAGAGCGCGAAGATGATGGCAATGACTAGACCAAAAATCGCCAAAACCACGGTCAACGCCATGAACAAGATAGCCAAAAACAGCAATTTGGCGCGTGGCGTGATCATCCGTCCCGCGATGTCACCGATTGTCTGCCCGCGGTTGCGGAGCGAGACCACCAACGCACCAAAGTCGTGCACCGCACCGATAAAAATCGAGCCGAGGACAACCCACAGCAGCGCCGGCAGCCAGCCCCAAAAAACAGCAATCGCCGGACCAACGATGGGGCCCGTGCCTGCGATGCTTGTGAAATGATGCCCGAAGATAATCTTCTTCTTCGTGGGCACATAGTCCACATCATCACGCAATTCTTGGCTCGGCACCTGCGCCTCCGGGTTAATCCTAAAGATCTTCCTAGCTAACCACCGCCCATAGGTGTGATAGGCAATGATGAAGCCGAAAAAACTCAAGACCGCAATAATCAGCGTACTCATATCTACCTCCATTCAACAATGAATAGGCTTACGCATTTCATTTTAATGTGGATACGGACGCAGATCTCGCAGATTTCCGCAGATAAAACGAAAGAAATCTGTGTTTATCCGCGTTTATCAGCGTCCAATTGAACTATTTTTACGTTTCACGTCTCAGATCCCAATCGAGTATCCATCGCGCCGTGGATCCGCACCACCCATGAGCGAGCCTTCCGCTTGGTCAACCGCGATGCCCTGTCCGCCGCCGACACCAGCTGTCCAATCCGGCATCACATTCGGTTCATGCCCTCGTGCCTCAAGTTGAGCCCTGACCTCGACGGGGATGCGCCCTTCCATACTAACACTGGGGCCCGGGCTTTCAACCCGCACCCGCGGTGCTTCGATCGCCGCTTGGATATTCATGCCGTGCTCGATCAGGTTCAAGACCATCTGTGCCGTCGTCTGTAGGATGCCGTGGCTACCCGGTGTACCAATCGCCGCGAACAGCTTCCCGTCCTTCCAAACTTGGCACGGAGACATACACATCTCAATCTGCTTGTGCGACCCAATGGCGTTTGGACTCTCTGGCAAGAGATCGAACCAATTCATGAAGTTATTCAGGAACATCCCGGTCTCGCCGAGCGCGACGCCAGAACCGAAACCGGATCCAAGGCTTTGCGTCGCCGCAACCGCGTTACCCTCGCCGTCAACCACATCGAAATGCGTTGTGCATTCGTTCATCCATTCGGCGGCATTCCCCGGCAGCATTTCGTTCGGGAGCTTATCCTTCGTGTAACGCTCACCGCCACCTACCCCCGCACGGTATCCAATTCGCTCCCGTTGCGCGGCGGCGTAGCCTTTAGAGAGCAGCCCGGTAATCGGTGGGTTCTCCGCACAGGTGTACTCCGCACGGTCCGCGCTGGCGAGTTTTATCGCTTCGATCAGCAGATGGAGATATTGCGCCGAGTTATGCCCCAGATCGGCGAGTGGATCGTTCTCCAAAATATTGAATGTCTCCAGATATTGAAATCCTGAACACGGTGGCGGCGGACAGAAAATCTCATAGCCCTTGAAGGTCGTCGAGATCGGTGCGTGCCAATCCACCTGAAAATCTGCAAGATCCTTTTCCGTGATCAAGCCGTCGTTCTCTTGGAAAAACTTAGCGATATGCTGCGCGATCTCACCGCGATAGAAGACCTCTGCTCCGCCCTCAACCACCTTTCGGAAGGTCTCCGCAAGCTCTTTCTGCACCAACACCTCGCCCGGCTGCGGTGTGCGTCCACGAGACATGATAATCTTCGCCCCCGTTGACGAGAACCGCGATGCCGCACCCGCCATGAACCCAGCGTTTTTCGCCGTGACCGCGTAACCGTTATCCGCATGTTCGATCGCAGGCGCGAAGATGTCCGCACGATCCATGCTGCCGTACCGATCGAGGAGTGCTAACCAACCGCCACACGCAGCGGGAATCATACCCGCCCGGATCCCAACCTCATTCGACCCCGGCACCGAATACGCGTCAAGCGACGCCTGATATGGGCTCGTTCCCATGTAGTCGAGGACCTGGACTTTGTCCTCCTTCGCGTGGTAAACCAACATATAACCGCACCCAGCGATGCCCGACATATACGGTTCTGCAACATTGAGCGTAGACGCAACCGCAACGGCTGCATCGAAAGCGTTGCCGCCCTGAAGTAATATCCGTGCTCCCGCCAGACTCGCGAGTGGATGCGCGCTCGAAACCATGCCGCGCGTACTGGTCACAGTTGGACGGTGCGTAACACCGTGTGATGGAAATGCCATATTCAATTCCTCCTATAGTAGTAGGCACACGCCGTGTGCCGTAACCCGTAAACACACCTATAGGTCGGGCATCCCCGATAAATCGGGATTTTCAATTTGCCCGACTCAAACAACCCAACAACGATAACTCGTAGGGAACGCAGACCTCCGTTCCGCCCTTCGCTCCAGAGGAGCGATATATCTATAGAACAGCGATATGTCCAACGACCGCGCTCCAGCGGAGCGCAATGTATAGAATTCACCAACCCATAAACAATGAACCAACATAGCCCCAGAGGGGCGACGTGTGACAACTGCGTTATACAAATCCGTGATGATAAAATTACACAGGTAACCTGTCAATATGAGGTCGGAGTGCCTTCTCCAGCCGAATCATCCCATCGATCATTGTATCCTGTATCTCTGGCCATTCCTCCTCGTCGTCCCTGTAACCACCACGAGAAAGTTGTTTGCCAATTCGACAGGAACGCTGACCTTCAAGCCGCTGCCATTCAAGCGGTTCACCGAAGACATCCTCAATATCTTCTTTAGATTCTTTGAGCGTATCGAAGAGTTCCTCGGTTTCGCCGTCTGCATCCCTACCTCGATCGATATACAGTTCTATACCAGAGGTATGCTGTTGGATAACATAACCAAATATCAAACCTCGCTTCCCAGCTGTTGCCCTTATATGACGCAGCTCGTTGGGCGAGGTGTTGGCATGTAGTAGTGATAGGTAGGGCTTTCACAAGCCTTTCCCCCACTCCAAACCGAGCGTGCGACTTTCACCGCACTCGGCTTTCACCGTCATTTAACTGATTATCTCATACTTACAATGCTCACTTATGCTTGGAGGTTTAGGTTGTCTACCTCTATTGCATTGTATAAAAGACAATCTCAACCCTACATAATCATGTTATGTGGAACATGGGGACGAGTAGCCGTGTTTGAAACAGTGACACGATTTGCTCTCTTTTCCCTTAATCCATTTTTAACATTTTCTGTATTATGACTTGGGCAGGCTAACTGCCCTCCTCTCCCATATCTTCTTATTGCTAAGATGACTTAGGGACTATTCTGTTCTCACTGTATACAAATTGCAGATGACTTAGATTCTAACTTTACCCCGAAGCCATGACTTACTAATAGAATAAAAGTGGAGTATTCTATCTTAATCACGGAACTTTACAATCCGTGATTCAAGGCTCATACTTTTTAGTCACAGGCTGTTACTTATAGATTTACCTGCTCGAAGATAACGAGGCTTACATCAGTTCAATTTTCATTTAATCATATCATCTTTCAGCCTGACGTGCCTGTGAGAGTCTACATTCTCTGCTTGGCATTCGCCTTTTCCCTTTGCTTTCCACATCACTGTTTCCAATGATGCAGTTAAGGTTAGGCTTACGGTTGTAAGTTACCGTAGAGGGTATTTTCACACCCTCATTGCATATAGTTACTCAGAATCGCACGTAAAGTTTCTTCTTTAGCCCGCTCTAGCAACTGTGTCCAAAACCGACGGCGGAGACTGTACCGTTCAGTGAATTCTCTCCTTGTTTCACCAACTTCTTGACTTTCCTCACTTGAGCCAACAATCAGTGTCAGCATCGGTGCTGGTGGTGAATCTTCAATCCGAACCGCCTCAAGCTTGAGCAGATAGAAGGCAGCCGAAGACGATTCATTCAGCCACGAAATCGCACTGATGTGTTCAGGTCTGGGATCAGAGACAATCCAGATAGCAGCTTTCGCACCGATTGCGGTCAAATAGGTAATCAGCTTGCCAAGGTGGTCATGGTTACTCCGCTCAAGTTGATTTTCAATAATGACGGGATTCCCCGATTCATCCTCAGCAACGAGATCCACGCTGAAATCACCTGCCGCCTGCTCGCGTTCTACAACCGAAAGTGATAGGTCAATCGCATTGTTCAACTCATCAATGTTCTCCTCAAGCCACGGTGTGAAATCTTGTGCCTCATGAGACCAAACCTCCCGTAAAGGAACCCTTTGCAGGCTTCCAATCTTCTCCTCATCCATCTCCTTACCTCCCTAATATATTCATGTTGCATCGGGTTCACCGATCCAATGAACCAATCAACTAATCAACCAACCCATCCGCCAACTCCGTGAAATCCGCAACCGTCACATCCGGCAAATACGGCGAATCCTCATACGGCAACTCATAACGGTTGACAAATGCGGATTTGTAACCGCAGACCTTCGCACCCATCACATCAAAAGAATTTGCCGAGACCATCAGGCACTCACCTACATCCAAGCGGAGCCGACTGATGGCAGCGTAGCGGTAGACTGCGGGGTGTGGCTTGAACGCACCGACATCCGTCACCGAGATGATGTCATCAAAATCCCACCGGACACGATTCTGCGCAAGGTGGTCGAGGAAGTGCGGATCACCGTTCGACAAAATCACCAACTGATAATGGGACTTGAGCCGTTCCAACGCCGAAAGCACCTCAGGAAACGGAGAGAGCTGATCCCAAGCCGGCATGAAATCCTTCACCTCATCACTCAACGTTTGAATCCCGTTCAAGCTGAGGGTATAAACGAACGCCCGGCGCACCGTCTCCAGATACCCGCTATGCCCCAGCATCACAAGCGTGTCCTGATACTGTTCGATTCGCTGCCGCGCCCGCCACTGATCCCAAAACCGATCCGGCGACACCTCCGCACCCTTCGCGTCCAAAAACTCCGCGATATAGGGCGTCAAGCTCCCCCCAAGATCCAAAATCGTCCCAAACAGATCGAATGTCAACGCTTTAATATCTGATTTTTCCATAAATCCCCTTCCACCACGAACCAATTACGTTTCACGCTTCACGCCTTCGTGGGTACAGGTTTCCCAACCTGTACATAGCAGCATATCGTAGGTTGGGTTGAACGCAAACCGTGAAATCCAACACAAATGAACCAACATATAGTGAATTAGAGAAATAAGTAGACATTTACCAATAACTCCGACCTTCGCGAAGTTTCCAAAGTTCCCTGAACCCCTCTGATAAGAGGGGAAAGACAAGGGAGAAGATCCCCTAACCCCCCTGCCCCCTTATCAGGGGGAGTCCCCTTGTCAGGGGAGTTGGGGGGTTAATTATCAAGTCCCCCTGATAAGGGGGATTTAGGGGGTTGGCTGTGCATTGGGAGCGTCTAAGTAATTCTAAAATCTACCATAGTAGTAGGCACGCTCCGCGTGCCGTTCACTTGAACCAATGAACCAACACAGCCCCAGCGGGGCGACATGTTTATAGAAACACCGAACCCCCACACACCTAAGCCCCAGCGGGGCGACATGTGAATGGCAGATTTTTCAGAATAGATTCTTCCGCAAGGATGCGATTTGCCTCTAGCGTCATCTCAATCGCCTCTTGGAGATTGGCTCTGGTTTCTTCAAGCGATTTGCCTTGCGTGTTAGCACCGGGCAATTCTTCAACAAATCCGATGTACCCCTCTGGGACTTTTTTGTAAACTTCAGTGAATTTCATATTGGAAACCTTTGTGTGATTTATGAAGGCTCAACAATAACGATGACCTTTAGATCATCCCGTGATTGACTCTGTAAATCTCCGCTCAGAGCGTGGGAATTCGTTATCCTACCCTCGGGGTCATAAATAAAACAAATTAAAGTATCACAATCTGGATGTCCTTTATATCTTTCAATGTCAACAATTAACTGATCTCCTACTTCTCTATCAGTCAGGCCCTTTCGTGTCATTTTGACTTCAACAACAATCTTCTCTTTTTTTAGTAGAAAATCCATTCTAGATGATTTCCCTGCATAACTTGGCGTCCATTCTTCAGGTCTGATGTCCTCAAAATATAAAACCAATAAGGCAGATAATAAATTTTGAACATCATACTCATCGTTAACATCAAGTGTTTTCCTGTCATCATATCTATCGCGTAATTTCCTTGCTATCAAGTGAAATTTTGAAAACACTCTTTGCAGTGCTTGTATAGGCTTTTCCGTCTCCTCTTTAAGCCGTTTGGCTTCTGCCCTGCGCGTCCAAGGAAATTTCTCGCCACAATATTCGCAGCAATTTGGGGCTGGTGATTTAAAGCCGCTTATGACCACTACTCCAGTATCCTGAAGATCTCCGGGTATTGGCTTGTCGCACTCAAGGCAATTAGTAATAGTCTTTTCTCCACAACTATCGCAAAAAGCTTTGTTACGTTGAGGATTCTTGCGAAATCCACCATTGATAACATGACCATTTAGGCATACCTGCATTGTATCTCGCCAAGATTGCCGATTTCTTGTGCCATAACTATCCCCAAACATACAATAACCTCCCACATTGAAAGTTTTGCTACCTAACGGGTTTGATCAACAGCACAGGTTTATGAATAGCGTAGCAATTCGGTCTTGCTATACACATTGCGCTCCGCTGGAGCGCGGGTATTTTAGGTATCGGTATTCTATAGACATATCGCTCCTCTGGAGCGAAGGGTAGAGCACTTGAAGGGCGGGAAAACCGATGGACTTTCAATACCTAGCAGTTTGGGATGCAATAATGCAGCACAACTAAATTGACATCTGCACGTATGCGCTTGTTATGTTGTCTCTTCGATCATATCGGCAACTTGGTATCCACGGTGGGTGATCCGAAAGTACTCACCTTGGTTCTTTACATCCTCTAAAAGATCAGCCTCCTTTAACTCTTTCAGTGCTGCTCTCCATCGTGCTAAAACTCTAGGATTTTGATCAGGGATGATGTTCGTATCATTGAACCTATTCTCACCGCGTTGAATCACAGTCCCGTTACTGATCTGATGCACAATATACCCGTAACTATCTTGACTAGCCTCTTTTAGAAGAACTTTCGCCTCATCACTTAACTGCGGAATGTTACTTTCTGATTCAGCCCTCTCTAAACCGGGGTTAATTCCTTCGCCTCGAAATTGGAAAATTTTATGCTGATTCACTTTTATTTGAAGTTGGCGAGAAAATTTCTCTCTAAAATTTGCATCACCATCGTAGATCTCATATAATCCACGCTTTTCATAGTCCTTCTTTAACTCCTCAAGCTTGGCATACTGATTACTATCAAAAGCATCTGAATCTCCAAGCCGTTTTGAAAAATAGAGCATTGCTGGTTTTCCCGAATCAATGTGCAACTCAATCTCTTCAATAGTTCCACTAGGGTATTCACCGGTATCTGTTCCTATTCGAGTCCCAAATATTCCCACTAAAAGATCACATTTATCTAGCGTTTGCCTATTTATGATTTCCTGTGGTCTCCCTCCCATTTCTGGAGACGAGTGTGACTCCCACCCAACGGGAAGCAATACAATATTTTCTCTTTCCGAATGAACTGCATTCCATTCATAAATTGCTTCTCTGACAATCGCTCTTTCAGACGCTACATCACTAGGAGAAGCGATCATTACATTAAAAATTCTTGCATCGTAACTCATCTACTGATCACTCCTTTTTAATCCTTCACTGGTCAGAAATCCCCAACCTCGCCAACCATCTCACAATCTCCACCGTCTCCAAACTAACCGCAATCACCTTCCGAATCAACCTGACAATATACTCCGGATCATCCGCACGATTCGGGTCATTGACAATACCACTCCGCTTGTCCGTCTTGACGCGATACTGATCTATCACCCACTCCAACGCTGACCGATTCCCAAGCCGATAATCAAAGGTCTTCGCCGGTATCTCGTCGAGCGTCAAGAAATCGTTGTATTTTATCTGCGTCTTATCCTTGGACAACCTCATCTTCTCCACACGCCAATCGAGCGGTGTATCCGGTGTCTCGACAAAACGGAGCGGATACTCCTCCACATCCTCATAGCCGACGTGAATCTCCCCCAACCGTCGCCCCGCTTTGGCAAACACCCAGAAATCCGGCGTGTATGGCAGATGCGGCAGATCCCGCTTGAGATTCGCCTGATACCGCTCCCGATATGTCGGGTGGTGGAGCAGACCGTAGACATAATGAAAGATGTCCCACTTGCCAATGGCGTCGTCTCGGTAATGTGCCCGGAATTGTGCCAACGCCCAATCGGTGATGTTTTCCCGGCGGTTTCTCCTGTTTTCGTCGTAGGCGTAAAAGGGGAAGCATTGGGTTCCACCATTCGACGAATTTGAAAATTTTAGTTCAACGATATGATTGGCAATCTGACATCTGAAAATATCGTGTCCCAACCCGCTGATACAAATCACTTGATTCTTCCTCTCTGTCTCAGGTGTAGGGAAGATAGACGGGAAAACGTACACACTATTATTCATCACTCGATCAAAATAGAGATTTGATTTCGTGAACGGACGATAAAGGGACGTCCTCACCTTTTCCTCCGAAAAATCGGCAGTTGTTCCACTTTTCAATTTTAATTTTAAGTCGCCACTCCACTTGATTTTCGCCTCATCAGAAAGTATAAAATCATCAACATTTTCGTCCCGATTTACTCGACGTTTCCACCTATCAACCTCCACATTATAAGTTCCAATCATCTGCTCCATGTTTTCAGCCAGTGCATTTCGATTGAAGTTATATACCCACGCATCACGATTGGTTTTAACACCGTTGCTGTAAATCTTAAAAATCACATCTGCCGCCTCGCCTCTCGCCTTCTTCTCTCCCTGAGTGCCCATTGGAATAAAGGTCTCAAATTCTGCGTGGAGCCCTTCTGTCAGCCATGTGTGCTTGGCATCAATGGTAGCCTGTTTCATCGGAACGTCTGTATAATCATCAAATTGGGTTAAAATCTCTTGCTTATCGCGGGCTTTGAGATAGTCGTCAATTGAGTAAATCCAAACTTCAGCTTTCTCAGATGTCGCGTCTGCTTTCCTGATGAAGAAGCTGATTCCGACCCCCACACGAATCTGGTCATCAAAAATATTTCCGCCCTCTTTTCGTCGGCGTTCCCCGGAGGTTCGGGCATTGCCTTTGAGGTTAATATGGTAAATTTTGGTAAAATCCTGTTCAAGATGCTTCCTCATTCCATCAAACGCGATAGCATCAAGAAAACTGTTGTTCGTTACAAAGACAACAACGCCCTCCTCTCCAATCCGATCCGATGCCCATCGAATCGCCCTCACATACGGGTCGTAGAGTTGACTCTTGAGTGTCGCTTTGGAGTTTTTTGCATAGGTTTCCGCAATCCGCTTGTCCATCGTCTCATACTTCCGATTTCTGTTGTTATCGTTCTCATTGACCTGACTCGCATTGTAGGGCGGATTGCCGATAATCACAAACATCGGTGTCTCTTTCTGACTTCCAACGCGGCGAGTATTCTCAGGTGTGAATAGCGGTAACTGTCGATCTTCTGCTAACTCAAAAGTATCCACAAGACAAATTCCCTCAAAGGGCTGATACACACCCGTCGCCTCATAAAACTCATGCTCAATGTTCATCGACGCGATGTAGTAGGGAAGCAGCATAACCTCGTTGCAGTGCAACTCTGTCGTGTATTTTTCCGTCAGCGCAGTCCGGCGCATCTCACGCATAATCCGCACGATAAAATTACCCGTCCCCACAAACGGATCGATGATATGAACACCGGAATCGGAGAGCGATCGATTGAATTCCGTCTGTAGAATCTCCCCAACACTTTTCACCATAAAATCGACAATCGGCTGCGGCGTGTAGACAATCCCGTGCGTGTCCGCAACCTCCACCGAATAACCCTGAAAAAACTGCTCGTAGACCGTATTGAGAAATCCCTGTTTTTGGGAGAAGTCGTCAATGGTCGCAGCGGTGCGTTCAATTGCCGCATAGAACGGGTCAAGCTGACCCAGAAAATCGTGACGACTGAACGACTGACTTGTGAGCGCGTCTATCACCTTCTCAATCTCATTGGCAATCACATTGCGGCGGGTGAAGTCTTGGTTATCGAAAACTGTGCGGAAGATCCGCTCAGTCAACAGGTGCTGAATCAGCATCTCCTCAACGGCAGCTTCCGAGAGGTTCGGGTTAATCGACTGACGGCATTTCTCATGGAAGTCAGCAAAAGCGGTGATAAACGCTTGGTTCGTCTCCCGTTCACCATGGATGCGTTCCGCCAAACCCTCCCCAAGCGCAGGCACTCTGTCCCTGAATTCCGATACCGCCTCCTCCCATTCCGTGTATTCCGGCGGCTGGTGGGAAAAGAAGGTTTCGAGCGTCCCTATCAGTTCCGTCGGGGCGGTCAGGTCAGCATCAAGCACCTGTCGCTCGTTCTGCCAAAGGATTGCGCGGTGTGGCTCTTGGAAAAGGATGTTGTCGCGGGGATAGCCTCTCTCAAACTTGCGCACCACTTCCGACGGCAGGTCGTCATCCTCATCTTTCGCCTCCCAATAGCCGTGCGTCAACCGGAAGTCGTCCATCAATGCACCGTCAACGACAATCCGCCTGTCTCGACGAACGGTCATTGGATGTTCAGGGACGAGCGTCCAATCAAACTGACGGGCACAACCTTGGAGTAGGGATTGGAACGCCGAGCGCACCGCCCCCTCATGCGCTACCCCAAGCCGATCGAACTGATCCAACTCGTCGTAGTAGTTTCTGATGATTCTATGTGTTGGTCTGAGATTGAGATTTGTCACAAAACACCTTTCACGTTTCACGAATCACGCTTCCCACCTGCCATAGCACATGTCGCCCCTTTGGGGCTTTAGATTTGGGTTGGACAGTTATACACATTGCGCTCCGCTGGAGCGCGGGGGTTAGACGTATCGACATCCTATAGACATCTCGCTCCGCTGGAGCGAAAGTAAGATGAAACGGAACGCAGATCTGCGTTCCCTACGAATTGTGTCGGGCAAGATACCCGACCTACGGGTATGTGTGCAGGTTATGGCATACAAATGCCATGCACATTTCCTGACGGGTTGGGAAACCCAACCCCTACGGGTGCAACCGCCCGTTTTCTGGACTTCCACCGCAGGAAGCCAATGGAGTTATCCACAATCACCTAACAGAATCTAACAATATCTAACAGAATCTAACACTTTTTGCAATATTACAGCTAAGCGGTCAGAGTTTCACACTGTCTACAACACATGTCGCCCCTCTGGGGCTTTAGGGCTGTGCCATTGCGCGTGCTATAAACATGTCGCCCCGCTGGGGCTAAATGAACCCATTACGCATCACGTTTCACGGCTTCTATCCTGTAAATCCTTCAATCCTGAGTATCCTGATTCAGACAACTGTTCATCAGTCCAATGAACTAACTTCCCTTACGCTTCGCGTTTCACACCTTCTATATCACATGTCGCCCCGTCTGGAGCTAATGAAACATAATACATACAGAAGAAACGGAACGCAGATCCGCGTTCCCTACGAATTGTGTCGGGCAAGATGCCCGACCTACGAGTATTGTGGGGGTTACGGCATACAAATGCTATACACATTTCCTGACGGGTTGGGGAACCCAACCCCCTACGGGTTTAACAGTCCCTTCCCCTCTTTTTCTCTCCTCTGCGTCTTTGCTCCTTCGCGTCCTTGCGTTGAATTATTCTGACGTCTCACATTTCACGCTAGCACATGTCGCCCCGCTGGGGCTAAACGAATCAATACCCTTTACGAATAACGTTTTGTGTTTCACGCTCCACCTTTCGCGCATTTTAGCACACAACTCTATGATGGACAAGCGAAAAGAAATTGTTTCGTTGACTGTCTAACCGGACTATGCTATACTGCATTATCAGCATTACATCTAACCTATTTAGAACTTACGCACCTCAATTCTAAAAGTAGATACGGACGCAGATTTCGCTGATTTTCGCAGATAAAAATAGCAAAACAAAAGAAATCTGTGTTCATCTGCGTTTATCAGCATCCATTTGAATCGTTTGAGTGTCAAACTGCGTAAGTCCTACTATCTCTTTAGGAGGAAACATCCGTTATGTCAGCAGAGAAACGACTGGAAGAGCTCGGTATTGAGCTGCCAGCAGCAGCAACACCGATCGGGAATTATGTAACAACCGTCCAGACAGGAAACCTGATATTCACATCAGGTCACGGACCCGGCAGGGGGGAAGGTCCCCTGTATAAAGGTCAGGTGGGAACAGATCTAACAATCGAGGAAGGGTATGCATCGGCACGGCAGGTTGGCTTATGCCTCCTCGCCACGCTCAAAAATGCGCTCGGCGATCTGGATCGGGTCAAGCGCATCGTGAAAGTCGTCGGGTTCGTCAATTCCGCCCCGAGCTTCACCGAGCAGCCCTCCGTGGTCAACGGGGTATCGGACCTGTTGGTAGAGGTGTTCGGCGATAGCGGCAAGCACGCACGATCCGCGGTTGGGATGGTGCAGCTGCCCGGTAGTATCCCGGTTGAAGTCGAATTGGTCATCGAAATCGATGGGTAATACAAGCGAAAGCGTCAGAGAAACCGAGTTTTTCCGAAAGCTCGGTTTCTTTGCTAATGAACCGATCAAGCAGGTAGGTTGGGTTGAACGGAAACCATCAAAACAACAGAAATCAAAACTCGATTGCGGGACCTAATTCCGGTTCAAATTTCAAAAACATAGTGAAACCCAACTCATGAACTAATAAACCAATGAACCGATTAAGAAAGGAAAACTATGGCACTCCAAGTCGTTAAACCCCGAATCCGAGGTTTCATCTGCACAAATGCCCATTCAGTCGGGTGTCATCAAAACGTCCAGAACCAAGTAAATCACATCAAAGAAGTCGCCACAACCAAACAGAACGGTCCCAACGTGCTAGTGGTCGGCGCATCAACCGGATACGGACTCGCCTCACGCATCGCGCTCACCTGGGCTTACGCAGCAAAATCGATAGGGATTTTTTATGAACGTCCGGCGTCTGGAAAACGGACTGCCACAGCCGGCTACTATAACTCCGCCGCCTTCCATCAACTCGCAGCACAAGACGGGTTCTTTGCTGACAGTATCAACGGCGATGCGTTTTCCGATGAGATCAAGCGAGAAGCAATCGATCGGATCAAAGGGAGCACGGGTAAGATCGATATGGTGGTTTACAGCATCGCGGCGCCACGGCGGATCCACCCACGCACCGGTGCAGAGCATAATTCCGTGTTGAAGCCGATCGGCCAGTCCTACACCAGCCGAACGATTGATCTGAACCGAGAGGTGGTCACCAATGTTACCCTTGAAGAAGCAACCGAGCAGGAGATCACCGATACCGTCGCCGTGATGGGGGGCGAGGATCTGGAATTTTGGGTGGATGCCCTGTTAGCCGAAGACCTACTCGCACAGGATGCGACGGTGGTAACCTACTCCTACATCGGTCCCGAACTCACGTGGGCAATCTATCGTGACGGCACAATCGGCAAAGCAAAGGAAGATTTGGAAACCCGCGTCAACACACTGGACAAAAAGCTCGCCGACCAGCTCGGCGGGAACGTCTACCTCTCCGTCAACAAAGCCATCGTTTCGCAGGCATCAATGGCGATTCCTATTGTCCCGCTTTACATGAGCATCCTCAACCAGATTATGGACGCAAAAGGAACCAACGAAGACCCAATCGCGCAGATGGGACGGCTTTTCACCGAACACCTCGGTCCCGACCTGTCCCCAACGCTCGACGCTGAACGCCGCATCCGACTCGATGACCGAGAACTGCGCGCCGATGTCACCGCCGAAATCATAGAACGGTGGGGAGAAATTAATACCGACAACTTCCGCGAGATTTCCGACTACGAGGGTCTGCAGCACAGCTTCCGTAACCTGTTCGGCTTTGATGTCGATGGCGTTGATTATGATGAAGCGATCGAAATAGAGGCAGATCTATCATAGTCCATTAGCCGCGGTATCAAAGCTTGGGGTTTTCTTGATGCCGTTGTCGGTCACGCTTTGTCTTTTTCTCGATCGACTTCCGGAAGGCGTCCGCTAGATCGATCCCAGTCTGATTCGCCAAACAGATCAGCACAAACAGCACGTCCGCCATCTCCTCCGCGAGATCTACCTCTCTATCCGATGCCTTAAAGCTCTGATCCCCATACCGGCGCGCCATGATGCGCGCCATCTCCCCAACCTCTTCCATGAGGATGGCGGTGTTTGTCAATTCGGAAAAGTAACGGACCCCGACGGTTTTAATCCATTCATCGACCAATTTTTGGCAATTTTCGAGTGTGTATTCCATTGCTTCGCTCCATGTCCATATAGTAACTTTAGTTGCTATCTGTATAGATATGCCCAAGCTATCTTTGTGTGCGGTGGATTTGGCAATCCATTACGAGCGGTGATTGATTCCCATTACCTTAGAAGGCTACACACATGTCGCCCCCCTGGGGCTAATAGGGCATAATACGTAATAAGAAACGGAACGCAGATCCCCGTCCCCTACGCATTGCGTCGGGCAAGATGCCCGACCTACGTACGAAATCAAAGCGACAAAAATTAACATGAACCTACTATTAATCTCAATGCTGATGTTAGGCACAATGAATAGCCAACTCACAATATTTGCCAATCATGTGTCTAACATTAGTTTTGAGGTGGTTTTCGATATAAACAAGCTTGAGGATGGCAACCTAATAGGTCATCCTGATATTACCGGCATACCTCCTGAACCACGAAATGGTTCGTGGTTCAGGGCAAGCGACAAAGTGAGTGTTAGATATTATTCGCCACCTCTCCATAATATCCATCAGCTTCGAATCCATGGTTATTACGGGGGGAGTGCTTATCACGCTTTGAGGGGGTGTGGTTTCACGCCTGAGCAGCTATCCCGCGCCCGCCCAAAACACATATCGATCCACGGGGATCATGACATCTATGAGATTAAGACATCAACACGGGATTACACGGTAACACTGTCAAAATTCGAGCAATTCTTGAGCCATGATGTCCATGGATGTACTTGGCATGCTTATGAGGGCGTTATTATTCGTTGGAAGTGACAGTGACGAACTGCCTGAGACGCGCAATAATCCAAACAGTGTGTCCAGATTACGACATATCCCGTATGCCTACTACTGGCGACTTGCGTTATATTAACCGCAGTTGCTAGTTGATAAACCAAGCATCAGGAACCAGCGCAAGAGTCGGGAATTAGAATTCCCTCCTACACAAAACAGACGGTAGGGTACGCCCCCTCCAAATCGCGACTTGCTTAAAGCCCCAGCGGGGCGACATGTGTATCATATTGTAGGTTGGGTTGAACGTATACCGTGAAACCCAACGCTAGGTTCAATGAACCAACGCCCCTTACCTATTATGCATTATTCCTTTCACGTTTCACGATTAAATTATCATAGCACACGCATATTGGGGTGTCAACGCTTTTAAAGTAGTAGGCATACTCCGTATGCCGTAACCGTGTTGGGGTGTCAACGCTTTTCCCGCTTGACAGGAGCGACCGGCGTGCACTACACTTAATCGCTCGGAGGCTATTATCTATGCACAAAGAACTATTTGATCAACTCGTTCAAGTTGTCGCCACCCTACGCGGCGAAAACGGCTGCCCATGGGACAAAGCACAGACCCACCAAACTCTGAAGGCAGAGCTCATCGAAGAAACCTACGAAGTGATTGAAGCGATCGATGCGAACGCACCGGACAAGCTACAGGAAGAACTCGGCGACCTTCTCCTGCAAGTCATGCTCAATGCACAAATCGCAAAAGATCAAGGCGATTTCAGCATCAACGAAGTAGTGCGTTCAATAACGGAAAAACTCATCCGCCGACACCCGCACGTCTTTGGCGATGTCGATGCAAAAGACACCGAGACAATCCTTCAAAATTGGGAGGCGATCAAGCGAAGCGAGGCAGGTTACGAAGATCGGAAATCCGTCCTCGATGGGGTGCCAGAGTCCCTACCGAGCCTGTTGAGGGCGCAAAAGATTCAGAACAGAGCCGCCCGCGTCGGCTTCGATTGGGACACCGTCGCGGATGTCCTCCCAAAACTAGAGGAAGAAATCGAGGAGGTCAAAGAGAGCGTGAAAAAGGGGGATACGGCAGAGATTGAGATGGAGATTGGCGACCTCCTGTTCTCTGTGGTGAACCTATGCCGTTTCTTGGATGTGCAAGCGGAAGAAGCATTGCGCCAATCGGTTCGCAAGTTTACCGACCGCTTCCAACAGATGGAGGAGACGCTGGAACAGCGCGGTAAAACCTTCAAAGACTACGATCTGGCAGGATTAGATCTCATCTGGGAAGAAGCAAAACGAAAGGAAAAATAAGGATATGGCACATAAACGCGTTTTAATTACGGGTGCAGCCGGATTCATCGGCAGCTATATTCGGGAAACCTACGGTGATCGGTATATCATGCGACTCGCAGACATCACCGAAATTGAAGACCCACGCGGGCATGAGGTGCTCAAAGCGGACATCGCAGATCTCGATCAGATGCAGCGCGCCTGTGAAGGGATGGATACAGTTGTCCACCTCGCCGCGGATCGCAGTCCAAGCGCAGACTTCTACGAAACCCTGTTATCATTGAATATCATCGGCACATATAACGTCTTCCAAGCGGCAAAAGACCAAGGCTGTGAGCGCGTTGTGTTTGCCAGCAGCATCAACGCAATGTTAGCCTACCCACCAGACCTCTCCGTCACTTGGGATATGCCCGTGAACCCACCGAACGTCTACGGCGTGACCAAATGCTTCGGCGAGTCGTTGGGACGCTGTTTCGCACACGATGGACTGTCGTCAATCGCAATCCGAATCGGCGGCATTAAGCGAGAGGGTGAACCCGCCCGAAATCAAGGCGACATGGGACAGGGCTGGATCAGCCAACGCGATCTAGCGCAACTGATCGGCTGCTGTATTGATGTTGAAGGGGTTGACTTCGCCATTGTGCACGGGCAGAGCCGGCATAAAAACCCACGACTCGACATCTCCCACACCTGCGAAATCCTCGGCTACGAACCCCAAGACGGCACAATCTAAAAAAGTAGTAGGCACAATCCCTTGTGCCGTAACCAAAGTAGTAGGCATACGCCGTATGCCGTCCACAAAGTAGGGAACGGAGATCTCCGCTCCATCTTTTCTAAATCACCGGGGTAATGCGGCCACCTCACGTGCTCCCGTAGGTCGAGTTTCCATACTCGACGATCCGCTGATTAATCGTGGCGCAGGTTTCCAACCTGCGATCTCTCTGCTGGATAATCCATAGTAACGTAGGTTGGGTCGAACGGTTAAACGCAAACTCCTGTCAAGGACAATAAAACTACTGTCCCTCAACAACACTGTCTTATAGATAGATACAGTGAAACCCAACAAGAGATAGGACTTACGCCGCGCGTTCATAAGTCCCCCTGATAAGGGGGATTTAGGGGGTTAAAAATCAAAAATCTACCCCCGTGTGCCAAATTTGCGTAAGTCCTGACTAGACTATGAGCCAATAAACTTACGTACTAATCGTTATCCCGTTTTCCCGTCTTCCCGTTTTCACCCTGAGACTCGACGATCGGCTTTTTGCGCAGATGAATGCTACCTCCGAAGGTACGCAGCTTAACCAGCGGTCCCCCGCTGTTCATCGCACCTTGTAGTCTGCTTCTGTTTATCTTGCCCTGTACAACAGCTGTAACAGGAAAATCGGTGGACACATCACCGCCCATGGTCCGAGCATCCACATCAACGGCGATGTCCTCAACAAGGTAGGCAGTCACGTTTCCACCTGATGTCTCCAGCGAGCAATCCCCTTCAGGTTGACGAGAAAGATACGCTTTAATAGAACCGCCGGAGGTCTTCGCGTTGATGTTCCCCATTACTTCTTCAACCGTAATGCCACCCCCGGAACTTTTGGCGTTGACACTACCCGTTGCCCTATCGATCCGAATCGGTCCACCGGAGGTTCTGGCTTCTACCGCTCCCTCCACGCTTCCAATCGTTATCCCGCCGCCGGAGGTCTTGACGTCCACATCACCTTGCGTTCCCTCTAATTTAATGCCACCGCCCGAAGTTCGTCCCCAAACGGGACCTTTGATTCTGCCGAAGCGGAGACTGCCTCCCGATGTCTGACCTCGAACCTCACCTTCCAGATCTTCAACGGAAATGCCTCCCCCTGAAGTTTGCAGATCAACGTTGTACTGTTGCGGCACGGTGACCAAAAATTTAATCTGTAATCGATTTCTTTCCCGACTGGATCGCCACCGATTTACCTGATCGTACTTCGCTTTGATGGCAACTTCATTGTCGCTATGATCAAAGGTGATTACGAAATCCTCAAGGACTTTTTCAACGCTCCATTTGCCGCTTCTTTTGACTTTTCTTTCAATCTTTACATCAACATGATCGCGGTCTGCCGTGCGGACCTCAATCGTGCCCCTGTCTGTATCAACCGTCAAACGTCCGCTGGGAGCTACTTGAAATGATCTCTCAATACTGTTTTCAACGGCAGCGTCAGCATCAACGGTCCCTATAAACAGCGCGTACTGCAAAATCGATATAATTTGAAACGTACCAAATCCTATGCTCATGACAACCTCCTAAAATTATCTTCTATTCATGTTTTACGCATCACGTTCCGTTAAACGTGGCGCAGAGCCTGCCCTCAACGAAATCGGGACTTCCCAACCTTGTAACAGTGGGTACAGGTTTCCTAACCTGTACGTATCATAGGTATCCGAACCTGCGACCAATCCCGTTTTCTGGCTTTCTCGTTTTCCCGTCTTCACGCATCACGTTTTATGCTTCAAGGTTCCTGCCGTTTCAAACGGATGGACCCGTTCGAGCTCCGCAACTTGACAACTGCCTCGCCGCCTTCGCCAATTTCGCCTTTCAGCCGATTTCTGACCTTACTGACGACCGGGACGGGGAAATCAGAATGCACACGTCCTCTCCTCGCTTCGGCATCGAGTTGTCCGGCAAAGTCTGCGGGAAGCGTTAAATTGATGGAGCCGTTAGTCGTCAGCACGCTCACAGGGGCAACACAACGGTGCACCTCCACCTCTATCAAGCCATTGGTTGTCGAAAACTCCGCATCGTTGGTGAGCGAACCGATTTCGGCTCTGACTGATCCGTTGGTGGTGCGGGCACGAATTGGACCGATTTCACCCTCCAATTTTATGACATCATTAATAGTCGTCGCATCAATCGATCCACTGATTCCACTAACCTCGATCTTACCGTTGACCGTGCGGAGATTCACATCAACCTCCCGTGGCGTCTCAATCGCATAACGTACAGCGAGATTGACACCTTTGGGGGGAGGTGGGTGTTCGGTGAAAATCCGAAGTTCATCCCCGATCTGCTCCGCGTAGACTTCGACTTTTTGGGCAAATTCCGCTGCGACAGCCCTTCTCCCACGAACCTCCTTCCACGCACGGACAGTAACTCCATCTCGGTCTGAACCTTCGAGTGTGATCCGTCCGTTGGCGGTTTGGGCATCAATCTTGGTGATGCCGGTGCCCTTAAACACGTCCAGTTGCTGCTTGACTCTCCGTTTTTCATCGTCTTGATCGGTGATGTCAGCGATATCGGAGACGGAATCGACAACTTCAGAAACAGATGATTTCACCTGATCAACCACCTCGCTGACGATCTTTTTTACACCCGACCGTTGCACCGATTCAACTGCCCTACCCACCTCAACTTCAATCTCTCGCCCAACCTCCTGAAAGATTTCCGTCATATCTTGCAAGAGTTCCTTCCCCTGCTTCGGCTTTTCATCTTCAGTATCAGTTTGTTCGTCTGGTGCCGCAGCAGGTTCATCGAGGGCGCGTAACAGCATCTCCGCCTCCTCCGCACTGATTTTTCCCTCGGCAAGCATGTTAAGGATTGCAAGTCTTTCTTGGTTCATTGGTATGTCTCCCTTTCACTATCTGATCGTCGATTAAACCGATTGCTCAATGGGCTCATCAACTTCGTCGGTATCTTCCGAAACCACAGCCCCACGGCGACGGAGATTAATCCGTCCGTGATGGTTCGTAATCTGAAGGCTTGCCCCATCTTCGCTAAGGGTTGCCGTAAACTGTTGGTCCCGTTTCCGCTTGGTGAGATCCCCTTCAAATTCTGAAGAGATGTTCCCATGATGGGTTGATGCCTGAATCGACGCAAAGGCATCCGCCGGTGCGATGAGATCCACTCTTGCATGATGCCCCTTGATAACGCAATCCCCACTTAAAGGCGACACCACATCGAGATGGATGTTTACATGATTCGCGTTAATGTAGAATGTGTCGCGCACCCCCCGGAGCTCAATTCGCCCGTGGCGCTTATCCACCCAGATAACGCCACCCACCGAGTGAACGGCGGCACGTCCGTGACGATGCGTCAGTGTGAAATCCCCTCCGACCTCATCAAGTTCAAGATTTCCGTGCCCATAATCGCCTTCAAAGTTACCGCCGACTTTACCAAGATTGGCATTCCCGTGACTACCCTTAAACCGCACATTCCCTTGAATAGAGCCTACTTCGACGTTGCCGTGGCGCGTGTCCAAGTTCAGATCTCCATCAATTGTATGGAGAGAGACATTGCCATGTCCGTTGCTAATCGTCGCTGCCCCGCGCAAATCGTCTACGGACACATTACCGTGCCGATTGTCAAGTTCCAAATTCGTCTGTTGGGGGACGACCAGCCAATAATCGACCCGTGCACGCGGACCACTGTTCCGCCACAACCCCCATTCTTCCGGATAGTTTGTCGTGATCGAAGCCCGCGTTGCCCGGTCTGAGGCATCCTTTTCAGGCTCAATTCGGATTTCAATCTCTGAAGCGATCTCTTTCGCGGTCTCCTCATCTTCCGCTTCCACAGTGATCTGATAGTCGATTTGGAGACTGTTTTTCGCCCATGACCTCACTTCGATATCGCCGTGTCGGCTATCGATTTCCAGGTCAAACTCTTCACCTGTTTCCAGCTGCACCTGGGCTCTTGGCTCCTCGTGATAGACCCTATGTCCCCCGCCTCGATAACGACGCGTTCCACGTTTTATACCTCTAGCCGAATTTCTCAATACCCGGCTAAATTCGCGCGAAAGTCCCCCTTGATCTTTCAGCGATTCGGCACCAGCTTTTAATAGCTCAACAAAACCCTCTTGCTTGCCTTCGGACGGTGACTGTTCCTCGGAATCCTGCTCCGACCCGTCAAGCGTATCAAGAGTGCGCAAGAGCGATTCCCCTTCCTCTGCGGTAATTTTATCTTCAGCCACCATTTTAAGCACTTCAAGTCTCTCTTCGCTCATTATTGGCTCCCCCTTAATTGATTTATCAGCTCCGTCGCCTCCGATGCAGAAATTTCCCCCTCATTAAGTCGCTTCAGAATCGCACGGCGTTGTTCCGCCACCTCATCCGGAGCAGGCGATTCCACATCAACCTCATAGCCAAGTTCTTTGATAACAGCGTTCAACCGGCTACGAACGGTCGGGTAGGAGATCTCAAGCTCACGTTCCATCTCTTTGATATTGCCCCGATTCTTGACAAAAATCTCAATGAAATCAAGGCTCTCTTGTGATAAGCGACAGAAACGGCAGGTCGAATACTCACTTTCAATCCTTGTATGACAAGAACGGCAATGTAAGCCCGTTACCGTCAGTTCCGCACCACATGTTGGACACCCCTCTAATATTTTTCGCAAAGTTATCTCACTCCTTCATAGCTTGATTTTGCACCACGGCAACAAAAATATAACACACTCCTATCAATATGTCAATATGTTTTTTCGATATGCGACAAAAATCGTCGTATTATATTGACAAATAGAAAACAGGTTGTAAAATATACAACGTTGACGTGGAACAACGATCGTTGCTCCCTACGAAGCGGAACTGATGCCCAAGGATTTACTGTAGTTGCCCGACCCATAGCCCCAGCGGGGCGGCATGTCTATAGAAACGCAGGCAGCCATATTCCCTAAAGCCCCAGAGGGGCGACATGTGAATAGCGATGAGCCAAACAATCATAAAACGGGCACAGGGGAGGGAAAGGGAAGGAAGGACAGTTGAAAGAGGGGGTCTCCTGATAGCACAGAATGGAAAAGGTTTCTCTTATTCTCTGCGTTCTCTATGTCTCTGCGGTTAATCTAAGGAAGGGGGAAAAACGGTCAACACCCGGTCAGATCCAGCTATACACCGCTGAACGTAGCACAAGGCTCATGATGGGCCAAAAACACCCTATCAACGCCTCACCGAGTACTAGCCCAACAAAGAAAGGCATCCCACGACGATAAGCCTTGATGCCGCCGTGCTTGAGTAGCACCCATTTCGCAATCATCCCGAACAGCAGAGGGAACCAGACGACGTTCATTGTACCGGGCGCGACGCCGACAATATAGCCAGCAGGGTGGAGCGGACACCAGACAAATCGGGCGCGTAGAAACATAATGCCGAGGTTCACGATAAAGCCGACGCCGAGAACTAGCATTGCGAACCAATCCGTCGGCTTCGGATTAATCAGCCACGAGGAAAGGAAATTGTATGCCTCCGCACCGCCCGAGTGTATCTGCTCCGAACCCGCCGCAACACCTTCTTTGTAGATTGCGTAGGGATACAGGATAAGAGCCGATTCAATCCCCACGATGCTGGCGATAATCAACACGATGAGCATTGTGCGGTTTCTGATGCCGGTGCGTTCTGCGAGTTTGAACGCCTCCATCTGATCGGGCATCGGGTGCGTCCGAAATGAGGCGTAACTCGCTCCGCTCAACCAATTTAGCAGGGAGAGCATCGTCAGATTCCCTGCACGGAGACGGCGCGTCCCGAACATGGAGATTGTCAGGTATTGGGGTGTGACATATCCGACTGCCTGAATGGGAGGTCCAAGTTCCGCTCTCATGCGGGTCAATCCAACGATAATGAGCAGGTAGATCGCGATGAAAATCACACACCCCCAGATCGACATGCCGCTTTTCACACAGAACCCCATCAACACCAACAGGCTAAGACACAGTGTGATGACTGTTGCGCGATAGGAGAGCGCCTCCTCTGCTTCGTCCTCACGGTCGGGACGAAACACGCGAGAGATAACCTGTGAGAAATGCCTTCTACCGCTCCAGCATGTGATAAGCAACAGGGCAAAAAGCGCGCCGGTGCCCTGCTCACCAAAGAAGGGATACCCCGGCAGGTGCATGACACCCATCATACTCCCATACAACAGCTGCATCTTGCCGAACAGATAGAAAAATGCACAGGAGAAGGAGAGGTCTAGCGGGAGGATAAAGCCGAGACCAATCATGTAGGGGTGAAGTCGCAACGGCATACTCCCCAACGCACTCCACGGCTTCTGCGTAAAGTAGATGTTGAGGTCATATTGCTTAACGGGGATTGATGGCAATGCGGGGAAGAAATACTGAAGTCCATTGAGCAGATTGATCCCCGCGGCAATCCCAAAGCCCATCCAGAGTAGACGGTTCTTGAAGATTGCTCCGTCGTCCGCTGTAATCTCCAGCGGAATTTGGATCACGGGATACGCCAGCTTTTCATGTGCCACCCACTGCCGCCGGATCAGGGAGGTCAAACAGAGGAAAACCAGCATCAAGGAGAAGATAACAACCGACCATGATAGGATCGGCGTGATCCAGTATCGGTAGTAGCCATCCCTGAAGAAATCGACCTCTCCCTCGAAGAAGTCGGTGACCGCCCTCAAGTCTGAGACAACTAGCCACGGCGGCAGATGACGGAATAGCAGTGCCTCCCAATCGTTCTCAGGGGTCGCAAAACGGAAGGCGTAGGGGATAAGTCCCATTAAGCGAGGGATGCAGTCATGCCCAGAAAAAGCACTCCCCACAGCGAGCATACTATAGATGACCAGCAGGTCTTGCCGGCTGAGTGCCGCACTCGGGGCGATCTGACGGACAAGGATGTTCAGTCCCGTAATCACCAAGAGGGCAAACATGACGTTCACCGACAGTGTAACAATCGTAAGGTGGGCGGTATGCCACAACATCTCGATGTAGGCAATCCAATAGCTGTTGGCAATAATCAGCACCACACCGATCAGCACCGCACGTTTAGTAATTTTGGTAGTGGCTTCTGTTCTGAGCATTTTATTTTAGGATAACCATTTTGCGGCTCGCAGAAAATGCATCCGCCCGGATCTGATAGAAATATAAACCGCTCGTAACCGGCTCACCATACATATCTTCTCCATCCCAGTAGACCGCCCTACCACGAGTGATATATGTCCCAACGTGCTGATAACCGAGGTCGAACTGACGCACACGCTCACCGTTTGTATCGTAGATTGAGATAGCCACCTCTGAATCGGTGGAGAGTTGATACGGAATCCATGTTTCCGGGTTAAACGGGTTTGGGTAGTTTTGCAGCAACATCGGTTTCTCAGGGAATAGATCTGTCATTGACACTCGCTCATGGACCACGTTCACCGGAATCGCTCTGGTCAGCGAATCCGCCAGTTGTAGGTCAACAAGCTGGATGAGAGGCTGTGCCGCCGGGGGACTCGTCTTTTTGACATGAAAAACAAGCGTAACCAGTGAGCCCTCTGCCGTTACACCTTCCAACGTTCCTTGACGGGTCTGTATCAACTTCAGTTCTGTCCCTTGCTGAGAGATATGCCAGTAACTTTGGGGTAGCGCGGCGGCTAAAACCGGGCTTGGCGACGCAGTGAGGAGCTCTAATACCGCTGAATCGTACTGGATTGAAATATGGTAGCCGTAAAGATCGGCAATCGCTGTGGTGTGGATTGAGACGGTCAACTGTCGTGTATCTCTCGCACTTGGGGTCATCAGGAGGCGCAACTCCCCTTCCGGCGATACCGAACGGAATTGTCCAAAATCGGCAGTTGGCGTGGCGTTAATGAATTTTTCGCCGAAATGTTGACCGACAAGCACAAGATCGAAGATGTCCACCACCCCATCTTGGTTGACATCATACGGCGGAAATTCACCCGCACCGTCTCCTCCTTCGATCGTCAGGGTCAGTGTGTAGGTAAAATCCGCCCCACGTCCCCCGGCAGTATCTCTAATCTCGGCATAGTAAGTGCCGTCCGCAGGAATTTCAAACCCTTTTAGCGTTGAATCAAAACCTGGTACAAAGAGCGGAGCCTCTGCTACAAGCTGTAAATCGCTGTTATACAGACTCAAAATTAAATTGAAGAACGGATTGGCGGGTTGACCGTCCACCTTTAGCGTAATGATTTGTCCCGCTGTAACAGTAAACTGAAACGCATCGGCATCTCCGGCAAAACTGATGACCCCCTCGACAGGAACATCTACTGTTAAAGGGGTCGGATTCCCTCTTAAGCCCTCGTGGTCATCTTCGGGAAGTTCGCCCTCAGATAACGTCAGCGTATAGGTATAAGTGGAACCGACCGCACCTCCTATGAAACCGGCAACATCAACACAATACACACCATCGGCAGGGATGAGAAATCCATCAATCCGCACCTCTAAGCCATTGGGATTGCCCTGAATAGATACCAACGTTTCCCCAGACGCATTCAAAAGACTAAGTTGAGTCACCATGAATATTACCTCTCGGTTAGGCATTTCTACCTCAACACGCAAGGCAATGACAGTGCCCGCTGACGCTTCAAAGCGGAAACCGTCCGAGTCATGAGGCTCACGAGATGCAGGATCGCCACTGAGGGTAATAACCCCTGTTATAGGTTCATCGAAAGTCAATGGCGTTTCGTCGCCACTCCCGCAGGCTGCATGGTCATCGGTCTTCCCACCGATGGTCAGCGTGTAAGAGTAGTTCAGGCCGCCGAAGGAGGCATTCAGATTGGGGAGTGCGATGTTGCTGACAGCGAGCAGATACGTTCCATCGGTTGGTAGTTTTTCATTCACATGGGAATCAATACCACGTGGATTAAGTTCAGGAATCGGCTCCGGACCGGTGCGCGGCAAGACATCATCACTTTTAGCAAAGAGCTTACCATCTGGACCGTAGATAACGAGCAGAGAGTCAAGGTCAGAGCCCTTGGTTATAACAGTGATGTCGATGGACTGCCCTTTCTCACCTTCAAATGCGAAGAAATCTGTGTCTCCGCTGAAGTCGATGAAACTCTCTATCGTATCGCCAATCGCCACAGGTGTCGCTGTGTCAGGCGTATCGCCGTGGTTGTCAATGATGAGTGCTAGTTTATAATCGTTGGTCGCACCGTTGACTCCAGAAACTGCAACGAGATAATCGCCCGGTACTAATTCAAGCGATGTGATATCCTTCGTTTCAAAGGTAACGAGCGCGACACCATCGGGCCCAGTCAATGTAAGCATCAACTCGCCGTAGATAGGCTGAAAATCAATTCCCAACCCAACCTGCATCGTCTCATCCAGATGGAAGCTATAGTAATCATCATTGTCCGCCGTGTGGATCGACAGCGCTTCACTGACAAAAGGCAGTTCTATCGCGGCTGCGGTATCCGCTGTATCGTTCTCCTCAAAGGCATCCGATGCCAATCTGGGCGGCGTGAAGAATCCACGGTTCTCCATTATCCCCAAGACAAAGTCGAAATTTACGCCTCCATTCAGTTCCTGATCGGCTATAAAAATCGCTGATGCCCCATCGACAAATTCCGCATCGGGCGAGAGGAAGAAATGGCTCTCAACAATCAAGCGGATCGACGCATCACGTCCGATCGCCTCAAAAATCTCCCATAGCGCTGCAGACCAAATCTCGCCGTCGGCGTGGGGTTCACCCGTAACGTCTTGGGGATAGCGTTTGTTACCATTCACGGGACGAGTGGCAATCTCAGGGTCGTCTGAACCCGCCCATTCAAAAACGATAGAGTCACTAAAACCGTCACTTACGGCACTAAAAAAACTGGCTGCGAGAAAATCACTAAACCCTTCGTGTATTGCGCCACCTTCGCTTCTGTTAATGTTAGGGACCTGTCGATCAAGGATAGCGTGGCCATATTCGTGGATGATCACTTCAGCATCTTCAGCAATATCAACACCGGCATCTCCGAAATTAATCGAGCCCTCACTGTCGTCGTAGAAAGCAGCCCTGGTCCTACCGAAATGTACATTTGCAGGAATCTGCCAATTGTCTGCAAAATCGAAGCCGAGTCCCTTCAAATAACGCCCAACGGCATCAACGTGATAATAGACCATCACCTCCTCAAATCGGGGATCATCTCGGAGGTAATTGAACTCCAGCGTTTGCTCGTTGGCACGATTTTCGGTCAGTCTCGTACTCACGTAGGGACCATCAAGAAAGCCACTACCGTCCAACTCAGGAAGAATCACATCTGTATACGCTTCTTCTGGTATGGCATCAGCAGAATCATCCGTGTCCATGAGCGCGAAATCTTTGAGAGCAACAACGGGATTCGGGTTAAAGACACGTCCCCGTCCGTCAGCAGACCTGAGTAGGTTCCGTCGGTACAACGGTTCGCCGGTGTTGGCGTCAATGATATACTCCCAACTTGCCAGAGGTTGACGGGAGTGCACGATTGCGCGGTAAGCGAGGCGATATGCATCGGCATAGTCGCCTATCTGTCCCGCATCACGATTCGGGAAAATTACCAAGTTGGCATGCGAGGGCTTGCGCAAATCAAATGCACCGGCCTCGGCAATGGCGATGCCAATTGCACCTTCCGGGGTGAGCGATGCCGCGGTACTGATGGTGATCTGTGGGAAGTAGTTGCTGTGGATGACCCGTATCTGCCCAGAACGATTGGTATGGACGGAGACCACCGCACCGTAAACTTCGATACTGTTATAGTATTGATGGAATCGAACATGCCTGCCCGTTAAGCTGGTTTGGATATTCGTGAGACGCAGCTCAATGTTCGGATCCGTCAGCGCAAAAAGGTCACAATAGTCACTGAGACATTGAAGGGCTGACGTTTCTAGGATTCCCCCCGGAACAGGCAGCGTCAAGTTGTAAAGGCTGCGGATTGTCCCTCTGTCTCGATGCCATCGTGCACGGACAGCGGTTTCTGAATCGGATTTGATCCGCTGTAATGCCGCTCCTGCTTTCAGTTGAATCTGCTGTCTTACTGCCTCTCTGGCATATACCGAAGATGGAATACACATCAGGATTGTAAACAGTGCTAACACAATAGGTATTGAGGTCAACCACTTATTCATGAAACATTCTCCGCTCAATTTGCAAACAACCTCTCACACAAAAATGGGAGCATGAGGCAATGAACAATATCTTCTGTCCGATAGCCCGATGCTCCCACTGTTTTGAGAAGCGTATGCATTTTATGGCGTGCAAAATTCGTTGCGCTTTGCCAAACAAATTTTGCACACCAGATAAATCAAGTTTAAGAATAGGCCAAATGACCTACTTCAAAATCAGCATCTTCCGGGTCGCAGAAAAATCAGGGGTCTGTAAGCTGTAGAAGTAAACCCCAGAGGCAACCTGCTCACCCATGTTGTTACGACCATCCCAGTACGCCGCCGTGGAACGCGTCATATAGAATCCTTGCGACTTAAAGCCGAGATCAATCGTCCGCACGATGCGAGCAGACGTGTCGTAAATCTGGAGACTTACATCTGCCGATTTTTCAAGTTGGTATGGAATCCATGTTTCAGGGTTGAACGGATTCGGGAAGTTTTGTCCCAAAATCGTCTCTGCCGGATGCACATCACCAACAGTCAACGGCAGGCTCAAGTAAGCGTTCCGAAGGTCTTCAATCCCAACCTTATGGGTGAAGGGACCCGAAACGATATTGTCCCACTGATCAATCAGGGTAACTTCTAACGTATCGCCAGCTTCGATGACGCTCTGCCGCGTCAGGTCTGCCCAAACCGCGTTGAACTCCTTGTGGTCGCTGGGAATTTGCCTTGTTGCAACTTCACCGGTGCGGTGATTTCTCGCAACGACCGTGTAGGACACACCAGCCTCAGTTTCTAGCAGATCACCACTGACGACGAACGCCCATGCGGTACTCGGCAGTTGGACGCTTGGTGCAGCCGCGGCGTCTCCCATCGTGTTACCCCACGCTGTTCCCGTAAAGGTAACCATGCCACCGCCAGGAACGTTGACAATGTAGCCCTTACCGCCTTCAATCGCGAATCCATCGCCCTCTTGATCTGCGGTGAACCCGACAAACTGCTGCATCGCTGTGTCAAGCTGAATCACAACGGTCGCACCAATCATGTCAGCAAACGAGCTCGCGGTGTAAGATTCTGCTGGCATCAGTGGCAAGGAAATCATGTTCAACCCGGGTGCCAACGCCATCTCAAACATATGCGTAGGCTCCACGGTTGGTTCAGGTTCCACAGGAGGCTCCACGGGTGGCATCTCCATCGCTTCAACCGAGACGACTGGACAGTTCACCGTCGCTACGCCGGCTGCCAATATGGTGGATGCCTCTGCACTCGCCAAGTCGCTGACCGAATCGAAGTCCGCGTTGTCATAGACCGAAACCAACCACAGCGGAGAATAGTCATCGTCAGACGGAATTGTCGCCACAACATTGTGCGTCTGCGCCGTGCCTTCTTCCATCACGAAACCAGAAGGCGGCATACCGTTTGCGTTAAAAGTAACGTAGATCGGAGACAGAGGCACCGTGGCACCGCTAAGCCCCTTTTCTTCAAAGGTGAAGTAGTAGACCACCATGTCCTTATACCAGCCTGCGTGCAGTCCATTACTCTCACTTCCGCCGCGCAACATCGCGGTCGAACCCTTCGGCACGACTGGGCAGTTGATGATTACGCCGGTATTCTCCATCGCATAGCCTGCCGCAGTGATGCCTGCAAGGCTCGTGACGGAGTTGGCTTCGTAATCGGCAGGCACGGAGACTTTGATCATCCCCCAAAAGTCGTTGTATCCCGCGTCGCCGGGGATTACATCAATGACAGGGGACTGTGCCGGGGCATCCTCGCCCTCACGGAAAAGCACCCAGATGGGAGCCGGTGTAACCGGCTGCACATCGAAATTGTAGTATTGAACAACCTGACCGCCGGGACCTAATCCCTGCGTGATGAATGGCGGCATATCGAAGTTAATCGGTTCATTGGGACCGGGCAAGGCACCTGAGTCGTCACGGACCATGAGCGTGCCAGCTGCTGCGCTGAATCGGTCAATGGCTGCTTCCATCGGCGCTGCTGGTTCCATCATTTCCGGCACCGGACCGGTAACCATGCCACCCTGGACCGTTACGTCTATTGCGGTTGCCGTTGGGTCGGAAACAAGGGCTTCGAGCCCAATCATGGAGTCCTTGGCTTCAACGACGGTAAAGGTTACGGTGGCAAGTGTGCCATCCCCTTCTGCCGTAGCACCAATAGCAGTTGCACCAAGACCCACACTCGTATCAGTGGCAGGCACTGGCGCGACAAACGCACCGGCGGGTAGATAGTCCCCATTTGCAAGGCTAGCATCCGAGAGCGCAGTCGGATCATATGTCACGGTTACTTGATAACCAGCAACATTCATTCCACCTGTGATATTGATATTAAGGGTCAACTGCTCGCCAGCCGCTGGAGAATCTATCGTAGCCGGGTCTATTGAGACCATTTGACCGTAAGTCAGGCTTTGGACTGCAAGTAACATAAATGCAGCTAAAATAACAAAAAACGTTTTTGGATTGGCGATCTGACGTTTCATCAGATAACTCCTTTCATCCTTATGGAGGTTAATTCTTGAGTTGTGTTGTATATTGCCAATATGGCAAAGCTATTCTCTATTATAATTCATTATTGAATTTTTTCAGAGAACGAGGGTAATTATAAGCAATTTTTTAGATTTAAGCAAGGTTTTTTTCTGAAAAGCGGACTTATCAGACAGTAATCCCACAAAAAAAATAAAACTCATGTTAAGAAATCGTGCAACAGAAACCGTAGGTGCTTGCGCCGGTCTATCGGGGGCGAGGTGAACCCGCCACTACAATTCTCTTAGCGTTTTGAACTTTCTTTTCCTGACGCAAGTTGCTCGGCTCTGCTAGCATTTTGCTGTCGCCAATTTGGTAAGCGACGCAATCATCGGGAAACCCGCTAAAAACCGAGGTGGCTATCCAAAACTAACACCAATTCTGTCAAAAGTGTTAGATTGTGTTAGATTGTGTTAGATAATTGTGGATAACTGCGTGAAGCACGACGAATGCCATACACATGTCGCCCCGCTGGGGCTTTAGGGTTTGTGCCGTTGCCCGCGCTATAAACATGGCGCCCCGCTGGGGCTTAGGGTCCCGCAATATGCCCGAACTACGAGTGTGCGGTGGATTTGCCAATCCACCGCGAGCGGGGATTGATTACCATTACGTGAGAACGCTACACACATGTCGTCCCTCTGGGGCTAATGCACCAAAATTCAAGACACAACATCCATCGTAGGGGCGAGGTTGCCTCGCCCGACGGGTGGGTAAACCCAACCCCTACGGGTTCAACCTGTCGTTTTCTCCCTTCGCTCATCTTTGCGTTAAATTTCCCTTACGCCTCACGTTTCACGTCATCCTTGATCCGACCAATCAACACCTGGTTCATCCTATCGCGAATCTCCTCAATCCGTTCAGGCGTCCATTCGTAGAACCCCGCTCCCGACTTGACGCCGAGTTTGTCGCCCTCGACCATTTCGCGGAGCAAGGGATTAATCTCCGACGAACTGTTGAGATCCTTGTAGAGCTCCTCAAACGCTGCGAGGACGAGATCCCATCCCGCCAACTCAAACACCTGAAACGGTCCAGCGACGCTCAGACGACGCCCGAAGCTGTTGCGGACTACCAGATCAACATCCTCTGCGGACGCGATGCCGCGCTCAACGATCGAGAACGCCTCACGGATGACTGCAGCCTGCAAGCGAGGACCGACAAATCCGGGGACCTCTTTCTGGATAATTGCTGGCGTTTTTCCAATCTTCACCATCAGATCATACGCCACCTGCAACGTCTCATCCGAGGTTTTTGGGCTGCGGATCAGCTCAACCAGAGGAATGAGGTAGGGCGGATTGAAATAGTGAGTGTTCAGAATCTTGTCTTGACGCTGGGTGAACGCGCCAATCTGCGAAGGCATCTGTGCCGTCGTGTTGCTTGCGAGAATCGTGTGCGGTGGGCAGATCCGATCCAGCTGGCGGAACACCTCCTGCTTGAGGGGTAGGTTTTCGATCACCGCTTCAATGACAAAATCCGCTTCTCCCGCGACGGTTTCAAGCTGGTCTGACCCATAAATCCGATTGAGCGTTTCATCGATCTGGTCCGGTCGGGCAAGGTCATTTTCCACAAACAGCTGCAAGTTGTCCCGTATCCGTTCTATTCCGGCGTCAACCTGCGCTTGGTTCACATCGTGCAGGTGAACCTGATAGCCGGCGAACGCAAATTCTTGGGCGATACCATGTCCCATCAAACCCGCCCCGATGACAGCGATCTGTTGAATATCGTCAAGTGTCATACGACTCCTTTCTAAGTTTTCTTTGAAGGTGATTGATTCCAATTTCTCTTAGGTTTAATGCAAGCTGCGACCTATTTTGACCCAAGTTGCTAGGTTCTGTTGATATTTATGTGAGGCGTATCCGTAATTCAAGGCACGGTATTGCTCGATGCCAATGCTTACCCAATCGTAGAAGCTCGTTTCCGTAGGGGCGAGGTTGCCCCGCCCAACGGGTTGGGAGACCCAACCCCTACCCATTCAACAGGTGCCGAGACGGTTTTTCTTACGCATTACGTATCATTCCTCATTAGCCCCAGCGGGACGATATGTGTATAGAATATTGGCAAACCAATTCCCCTAAGTCCCAGAGGGGCGACATGTGTCGCATTGGGTTGTGTACGATATATCGAGAAAATCACTGCTCGTTGTTCAGTGACCCTAATCCGTAGGTACATTTGATTATTTCTAGTAGGCGTCGAGTATGGAAACTCGACCTACGGGCTATCTAGCAACTTGCGTTATTTTACAGAAACCGAGTTATTTATTACTGCTCCTCAAGTCCCTGCAGAAATAGTTGGATCCTAAGTAAATACCCCCCCTCTAGCAATTATCCCATAGCCACTTTGCACCCTTGAGGTTAAAGACCGCAGCCAGTTTGCACGGTGTCGGGCAATCTATTGCCCATCTGCAAGCAAAATTCGCCCCATTTCAGGACGGTTTTAAGCCTAGGTTATTCAAGGAGCCGAAATGCGCCGGGCAAGCTGTCAATCCCAACGATACCTTTAACTTCACGAGTATACCGTGGGTGGCGAAACCCACTTGGATCTGACGATGAAATTCGCCGGTTCAAGGGTCCTCCAAATCACTTTGACTCTGTTTATGATTGTCAACCGATGTTTGGCACAAAAATTGATGGATAACCACAGGGCGTCGTCTCTACTGGGTTTGTCTACGAAGCAACCTAGGTTAGATCCATAATAGAAAAAAGCCCCGCAGCAACGGGGCTTTTGAGTTATTCTATCACGCGATAGTCCCTAAAGTCAAGCAGGCGTCCTAGTGATTATTCGCACCTTTGCATCATCAGACTACCTCAACGATACCGTGAGGATTATGAAAGTGCAGCATCAGCCTTCTACCTTCAAAGAGGAGGATTATCTCATGAGAAAGGGACTGCTTTTCAAATTTAGCCTTTTGTTCGCCTCTGCCCTGTTTCTACAGAATAGTTTCGCCCAAGACTACACCCGATGGGGTTTGCCCGAAGGTGCCAAAGCGCGCCTCGGCAAAGGCTGGATTCTTGACTTTGCATATTCACCGGATGGCACCCGACTCGCGGTAGGAACTAGCATCGGAATTTGGCTTTATGATGCCAACACCGGTGCCGAACTCTCCCTATTGACGGGACATACGGATTGGGTTTGGTCGGTTGCGTTCTCCCCGGATGGGAGTACACTTGCCAGTGGAAGTTTGGACGACACCATTCGATTGTGGGATGCCAACACCGGGGAATACCAACAAACCCTTGAAGGGCATACGGGTTCAATTTGGTCCGTTGCGTTCTCTCCCGATGGAAAGACACTTGCCAGTGGGAGTTTGGACGATACGGTCCGTCTGTGGAATGTTCATACTGGGGAGCATCAGCAAACCCTTAAGGGACATGAAAAACCGGTTGCCGCCGTTGCCTTCTCCTCAGATGGAAACACGCTCGCAAGCGGAAGTTGGGACGAAACCATTCGGCTATGGGACGCTCGTACCGGAGCAGCCCAGCAGACGCTCTGGGGACATATGAGCTGGATTGAATCCGTTGCCTTCTCCCCGGATGGAAACACGCTCGCCAGTGGGGGCGGAGATCAGGCAGTTCGGCTGTGGGACGCCCACACCGGGGAACTCCAACAAGCTTTTGAAGGACATATGGGCGCAGTTCAATCTGTTGCGTTCTCTCCCGATGGATCCACGCTTGCCAGCGGAGGCAGCCAGGACGAGACAATTCGGTTGTGGAACGTCCATACCGGAGAACACCTACAAACTTTCGAGGGGTATCAGGATCGGGTCACTTCTGTCGCCTTCTCTCCCGATGGGTTTACAATTGTCGGTGGAGGTGGACGAGATATTCGGTTGTGGGATGTTCGTACTGCGCAATACCAGCAGATCTTTGGAGGGCATACACCTGCGGTTGGTCCGATTGCCTTCTCTCCCGATGGAACTACACTTGCAAGTGGGAGCAGAGGCATTGTGGGTCAGAACTGGCGGATTTGGCTGTGGGATGTCCGCACCGGGGAATACCAGAAATCCCTTGAGGGACATCGGGACCAGATCTTTTCGCTTGCCTTCTCCACTAATGGGTTCACACTTGCCAGCGGAAGTTGGGGAGAGAGTCGGTTGTGGGATACCCACACCGGGGAATATCAACAACCCTTTGACGGACTTGGGGGTTGGATCTTTTCCGTGATGTTCTCCCCGGATGGAAGCACACTTGCCACTGGGAACGGGGATAACACGGTTCGACTGTGGGACGCACACACCGGGGAATATCAACAAACCCTTGAGGGACATAAAAATTCTGTTTCCGCCCTCGCCTTCTCCCCAAATGGAGCCATACTTGCCAGCGGAAGTATAGATGATACTATCCAACTGTGGGACGCCCGCACCGGGGAATACCAACAGACCTTGGAAGGTCACACGGATTGGGTACTTTCCGTAGCGTTCTCTCCAAATGGGAGTACGCTTGCCAGCGGGAGTATGGATAAGACGGTTCGACTGTGGGATGCCCTCACCGGTGAACACAAGCAAACCCTTGAGGGACATACGCGGGAGGTCAGATCGGTTGCGTATTCCTCGGATGGGGTCACCCTAGCGAGTGGGAGTTTGGACGCCTCCGTTCTGTTGTGGAAAATCACGCCTTCCACCAATACAGTTAATCTACTCGCGGAGGATGTCAATCAGGACGGAACTGTAAACACCCTAGATCTAGCTGTAGTTGCGTCACAATTTGGACAGTCCAATCAAGACTCAACAGGTGTCAACGGAGATGGAGTCGTCAATATCCTAGATTTGGTGTTAGTAGCAGGCGCGTTCGGGGAGATGGCAGCTGCGCCTGCAGCGCATCAACAAGTCCTTGAGACACTCGCGCCGGCAGACGTTCAACGATGGCTGACCGACGCCAAGTCGCTTGAGATTAAAGATGCAACGGTCAGAAAAGGGATTATAGTGCTTGAACAACTCTTAGCAGCACTGACAGAAGCACCAGCAATTCCAAAAGAAACGATCCTACTACCAAACTACCCGAACCCGTTTAACCCGGAGACGTGGATTCCGTATCGGCTGGCAGAAGATGCAAATGTCATGTTGACCATCTATGATTCAAACGGACGTTTGGTTAGGAGTTTTGATGTCGGACACAGGACCGCAGGTCTCTATGAGCGTAGAGATAAGGCTATCTATTGGGATGGGAGAAACGAGACGGGTGAGCAAGTGACAAGCGGCGTATACTTCTATCACCTGACGACAGGACAATATTCGGCAACGAAACGGATGGTCATTCTGAAGTAACAAAGGAGGATTATCTCATGAAAAAGGGACTGTTTTTCAAGTTGACCCTGCTATTCGTTTTTGTCCTGTTTCTACAGAACGGCTTCGCCCAAGACTACACTCGATGGGGTTTGCCCAACGGAGCCAAAGCGCGCCTTGGGAAAGGCAAACAATATGACATCGTGTATTCGCCCAATGGAACTCAAATCGCGATCGGAAGTAGCATCGGTATTTGGCTCTATGATGCTCACACCGGGTCGGAAATCGCCCTGCTGACGGGGCATACGGGGGATGTTTTGTCAGTTGTGTATTCCCCGGATGGAGAGACACTTGCCAGTGGAGGTGGAAGAGGAGATGGCACGATTCGGTTGTGGGATGCCAACACCGGAGAGCATAGACAAACCCTTGAGGGACATACAGATTCTATCAGTTCGGTCGTGTTTTCGCCCGACGGAAGTACGCTTGCCAGTGGAAGTGGAGACAAAACGATTCGATTGTGGGATACTACCACCGGGCGACACCGATGGACCCTTGAGGGGCATACCAGTTGGATCAAAACGGTCGCGTTTTCGCCGGATGGAGGCACACTTGCTAGTGGAGCTGCCTGGCAGGACAAGACGATTCGGTTGTGGGATACCGCCACAGGCAAACACAAGCAGACCCTTGAGGGACATACAGATTTTATCAGTTCGGTCGCGTTTTCGCCCGACGGAAGTACGCTTGCCAGTGGTGCTGACTGGAGAGACAAGACGATTCGGTTGTGGGACGCTATCACCGGAGAGCATAAGCAGACCCTTGAGGGGCATACACGTTGGGTCTTGGAGGTCATGTATTCGCCGGATGGGAGCACCCTCGCCAGTGCAAGTGGGGATGGCACAATTCGGTTATGGGACGCTACCACCGGAGAGCATAAGTACACCCTTGAAGGGCATTCGAATGAGGTCTATTCAATCGCGTATGCCCCGGATGGTAACTTCCTCGTCAGTGGGAGTTTTAGAGAGATACATCTGTGGGATATCGCCACCGGCAGCTATGAGCAGATTCTCAAGGGACATACATGGGATGTTTACTCGGTAACCTATTCCCCAGATGGTCGCACGGTAGCAAGTGGGAGTTATAGAGAAATTCATTTGTGGGATGCCGCTACCGCCCGACGCAAGCAGCTCCTTGAGGGGCATGCGAATTATGCCTATTCACTTTTGTATTCTCCCGATGGAGGTACACTAGCGAGTAGGGGTCATAGTGAAGTCTGGTTATGGGATGCTGCCACCGGAGGACATAAACAGACCTTGAGGCATGGGTCTGGTATAACCTCAATTACGTATTCCCCAGATGGGAACACACTCGCAAGCGGAAGTTATGCTGATGGAAACTATGTAAGTTTTATTCGGTTGTGGGATACCACCACGGGCAGACACAAACAGAGCATTTTTGCGCATAGGCATTCGATCCATTCTGTAGCGTATTCCCCAGATGGTCACACGCTTGCTAGTGGGAGTTATAGGGAGATTCGGTTGTGGGACGCCGCCACCGGAGAACATAAGCACACTCTTGAGGGGCACATCGAGGGTGTCCGTTCCCTCACTTATTCCCCAGACGGGGACACACTTGCCAGTGGAAGTGAGGATCGCACGATCCGGTTGTGGAACGCCAATACCGGAGAACATAAGCACACTCTTGAGGGGCATACACGCGGGGTTTGGGTGGTTAAGTATTCGCCAGATGGGAATACGCTTGCCAGTGGAGGGGGCTGGCGAGACAACACGATACGGCTGTGGGATGCGGTCACCGGAGAACATAGACACACCCTTGAGGGGCATGTCGATAGTGTTAATTCCCTCGCTTACTCCCCAGATGGCGGCACACTTGCCAGTGGGAGCGGGGACGGCACAGTTCTGCTATGGGAACTCACGCTCCCCGTCGGTACAGTTAATCTGCTTGCAGCCGATGTGAATCGAGACGGAACTGTCAACACCCGTGATCTGGAGATGGTTGCTTCACATTTCGGGCAATCCGATCAAGATGCAGCGGATGTCAACCAAGACGGGATCGTCAATGTCTTCGATTTGGTGTTGGTGGCAGCCACCCTCGGAACGGGAAACTAAAGGGAAACAGCCTTCAAGAGTTCATTAGGATATAACTAAACCGATGAACCAATGGTGATTAAACACCCCACCGCTTCCGCATCTCCTCCATCGGCACCGTTTCGCCCTGAGTCCAGGCATAATGTGCAATCGGGTCATCTCCGATCCAACGTTCATCAACGGGTTCATCGGCGCGTTGATAGCGTGTGTCGGTGCTGAGACGAAAGCGATCTGTCGTATTGTCCAGCGACCCGTGCATGGTGAACATACTGAAAATTAGCACATCCCCCATCTCAAAAGTGCTCGTACCCCACTGCCCGCCGTAGCGATCCGCCAACTCGATCGGGTCATACGAAAACGAACCGGTCACATGGTCACGGTCAACGTCCATCTTTCCGTAAGTCTCCTTCAGGACATCAAAACGGTGAGAGCCAACAAGAATCACCAACGGACCCATATCGAGCGGCACATCGCCGAGCGGTGTCCAACAGGTGACAAGCTGCTCCGTGCCACGTCCCATGTAGACGATGTCGTAGTGCGCGCCGGTGAAGCCGCCCGGCCCGACCACACGCAACCATTTATAATCGTAGGTGATGACGGGCGCATCGTAGAAGCCTTCACAAAAGCCCATAATCTCCGGCGATTCAACCAGATTCAGAAAAGGGGGTTCATGGGTAACGGCTTTGTTTCCGCCCATAAACATGCCGCGCTTTGCTTCCGCCGGCACCCCTTCCAAAAGCGGATACGTCCGATCGAGTTGCTCATTTTCGTCCAATTTTTCGAGGAGGAATCGACGGGTCGCCTTGACCTTCTCAGGGTCGTGCAAGCCGCGGATCAGCAGATAACCGTCCTCTTTCAGTCGCGCTTGAAGCGCCTCGCGGTCGCCGAGTAGGTCGTTCGCTTCACGCAGCCAACCGAGGTATTTTCCACCCAATTCCATCTCTTTTTGGTTCATTGTGAGAATCATCTTAAGCCTCCGTTTTTCTCCCTTCCAAAATCTCGCTCCAAGATTCAATAAAACAACGATCTGCCCACTCCTGATACAAGCCACTCAGTTCCGCAACCTGCTCTGGAAACTGCCCAGAAAGGTCGTTACGCTCGGTACGATCTGTCTCCATATCGTAAAGCTCCCAATCCCCCGGATACTTACAAACCAGTTTCCATTTCCCTTTTCGCACCGCTGCATTGCCCTCATGCTCCCATACGAGTGCCTCCTTGTCATTATCTTCTCCGTCAAAGATAGGCGTGAGGCTGGTCCCCTCCAAGGGAAAGATTGGAGTCCCGTTGTGTTCGTCAGGATAAGATGCCCCAGAGATTTCAAGGCAGGTCGCCATAATATCGGGGAGTTGACCCGGCTGATGGCGCAGCGCGCCCGTCGTCTGAATCCCCTGGGGCCAATGCGCAACGAGGGGAGTAGCAATACCACCCTCATGCACCCAATGCTTGTATTCGCGGAACGGCGTGTTGGAAAGGTTCGCCCAAGGGACACCGTAGCTCTGATATGTGGTTTCCGGTCCGGGCATCAGGCTCGGATCGTTGCCTCGATAGACCGGTCGACCGTCGTGGGTGGTTTCGGTCTCGATTAAGCCGTCCCTCCCTACGCGATTCGCAGGTCCCCGAAGCTCTTCCGCACATCCACCGTTATCCGCTAAGAAAAGGATCAGCGTGTTGTCCAATTGACCGGTCTCCTCCAACGCCGTTATGATCCGACCAATCCCCTGATCCATGCGATCGATTTGGGCGGCGTAGACCTCCATCCGTCGTTGATTCCACGCTTTGTGTTCGGCTTCCTCCCACGGTGGCTGCGTCGGGTCTCGATCTGTCAACGCCCAGCTTTCATCAAGGATCTCCATCTCCCGCATCCGCTGTAGCCGTTCCTCACGGAGTTGATCCCACCCCGCCGTAAAACGTCCCTCGTATTGCGCGATGTCTTCGTCATGGGCATGGAGGGGCCAATGGGGCGAGGTGTAGGCAACATAGCTAAAGAACGGTTGATCGGAAGCCGCCTCCGCATGATCCCGGATAAACGTAGACGCTTCATCGCTGATCGCGTCGGTCAGAAAAAAGCCTTCGGGGATTTCGTCGTGCGGAATATGCTCGTTGTCGCGGGTCAGTGTGTTCGGCTTCCAATAGTTGGCAGCCCCTGTTATAATCCCGAAATAGCGATCAAAACCGCGCTGACGGGGCCAACTATGTTTCGGTCCGTCCGGATCGGTATGCCGGGAGATATGCCACTTCCCGCTCATATAGGTCCGATATCCCTCAGGTTTGAGAGCTTCAGCGATGGTAACGCAGCGGTCATTCAGATCCCCGCGATACCCCTCCAAACCGTCGTCCATCATCATGTGTCCGACCCCCGTCTGATGTGGGTGGAGTCCGGTCAGCATCGAAGCACGTGAAGGGCAGCAACGGGCGGTGTTATAGAACTGCGTGAACCGCAACCCACCGTTAGCCAGTCGGTCCAGATTTGGGCTGTGGATCTCGCCCCCATAACAACCGAGGTCTGAATAGCCCATGTCATCATTCAAAATTAGAAGTATATTCGGCTTTCTGTTTTCACTCATACTTTTCCTCACAGGATACTTATCTGCACGTTTTTTTGGTCACTGCGTTGTATTCTTATGTATCAGCACTGCTCGGCTTGGATAGACATATCCAAGCCATAAACACCCGGACTACAGCGCAACGTTCCGGGTTGATTAAGCCAAGACCTTCGCGCAATGCGCTAGGTATCTTGTGTAGTGGATTTGTCAATCCACTGCGAGCGGTAACTTCCTCATCTCGTAGGGGCGGGGTCTCCCCGCCCGCCATGGACTCTATTCTTCGCTCCACCGGAACCTCAATTCCCACAGGTCGGGCAGCCCCGGTCACGGGACTCTCTCGGACTTGCCCAACCCCTTCACCCAATCCAATCGGCGCAATCCTTTAATCCGCTCAATCCGCGATTCAGACAAAATATTTCACGCTTAGTTTATCAAAGATTCACGCGAGGATCAAGCGAATTTATAGAAGTTACTCATCGAGACGCAAAGGGCTTGACCTCAATCCAATCTTGTGGTAAACTCGACGCCTAAATCACAACACCATCACCAACTTATGGTAGATTTTAGAATTACTTAGACATTCCCAATGCATAACCAACCCCCTAAATCCCCAACCCCCCTGTCAAGGGGGGCAAGAAACCGCCCCCTTGCCATCCCCCTTATCAGGGGGGGTTCAGGGGGACTTTGGAAACTTCGCTAGGGTCAGAGTTATTGGTAAATGTCTACTTATTTCTCTAATTCACCATAATTAAATAGAACTTACGCAGTTGAACGCTCAAAAGACCTATCGGGAGTCCACAATCAATCCCATTAGGCTTTAAGGATTCAAATGGATGCTGATAAACGCAGATGAACAGAGATCTCTTTCATTTTTCTATTCTTATCTGCGAAAATCAGCGAAATCTGCGTCCCTATCTACGCCTAAAACTGAAGTGCGTAAGTCCCATAAAAAATCAATATGCCATAACCCGTAAAAAAATCCGATGCTCCCACTCGACCTGCTCCGCTATCGAATTCAAGAAGACACGGTTTCCGCCCGATACGTGAACCCAAAGAACAGAAAGTACCGCAGAATCGCAAGGGATTTAATCGAGATTTACGGGTCACGTCTCAACAAAACCAAAGGGGCACTCGCTTCGGCGCTAGCGGACTATGAAGCCGCTGACACCAACTATCATATCACGCGAGGGTTTGCCAAGCTGCTCGAAGACCGCTCAGAGTTTACGATCCAATCTCCAATCGAGCCGGAGGTGCTTCGCGAAAAAATCTTCGCCTACGGGAGCAAACATCACCCGGTGGTCACCAAAACCGGTCGGCTGCACCGGCATACCCGCCCGAAGGCGCTGGCGAAAATAGCCGATGAGTTGAATATTTCGAGGGATACGGTAATAGATGGCATGTATGCAGACCTAGAGGAGAACCGCATCCTGACGGAGTTTGAGTCGCCGACCGCCGAGTGGTTGCTGGACCGGTATAACGTCGCACTCGCACAAGCGATGCTTTACCGTGCCAGCGAAATGACCATCCGAATCTATCACAACATCCCAACGAAATACAAGTTGGTGTTCCAGTTCATCAAGCTTTTTAAACTGATGCACGTCGTCTCCGGCAACAACGCCGACGGCTATCAAATCGTCCTCGACGGTCCCGCATCGATGTTCCGGCTGTCACAGAAGTACGGTATTCAGATGGCACTGTTTCTACCCGCCCTATTGCACTGCGATCGGTGGTGGCTAGACGCAACAATTGTCATGAACAGAAACGAGCACCTCCGATTTGAGCTCAACGACGAATTTGGGCTACGATCGCACTATCGCGATCCCGGCGAGTTTGATAGCGAGCTGGAACGGCGTTTCGCAACACAATTCGAGAAAATCGACACAGAATGGACGCTTGACCGCGAAACAGACATCATCGACCTCAAAGACACCGTGATGATTCCAGATTTCGCCTTCACGCATCCCGATGGACGGCGAGCGTTAATGGAAATCGTCGGTTTCTGGACGCCGGATTACCTCAGAAAAAAACTGTGGAAACTGAAACGGGCAGCTATGCCCAACATGATCGCCGCCGTGTCGGACCAACTAAACTGTTCGACCGAAGATTTCCGGGACATCCCCGGCGAGGTGCTATTCTTCAAAACGCGGATTAAACCCAGAGAAGTGTTGGAAAAGGTCGAAGCATGTGCGGTTGTGGAGAAGGGACGTGAAACGTGATGCGTGATGCGTAAGAAGAAAGGGACCGCAGATCTCGGTTCCCTGCGAATTACGGGCAAGATGCCGGCTATTAGCAACTTGAATTAGAATAGGAACCAAGAGGAAATCTCAAAAATAGCTTTTACTGTAGAAGATGATCGTGATGAGGAGATAAATCTATGCCGAAACAATCTCTGTGTTTCTCTTTATTTCTATCAATTTGCTTCTCAATCCCATTGACGGCAACCGCGCAAACAGTGGATATTCCCGACCCCAACCTCCGTGCTGCGATTGAGCGAAGTCTCGATAAAGCATCGGCGGATGTCATCACTGCAGCGGATATGGCGACTTTGATCGATTTTGATGCCCCAAATATCAACATTACCGACTTGACCGGACTGGAACACGCAACCAATCTGATACACCTAGATCTTGGTGCCGAACTTGTGCAGGTGCTAGGTATCGTCAATAGTAACTCGATATCAGATCTCTCACCTCTGGCAGGATTATATCAACTGACATCGCTGGATCTTGACAACAACTCCATCTCAGACATCTCACCTCTAGCAGGATTAACTAACCTGACACGGCTGTACCTTAGCGACAACTCTATAACCGATATCTCACCGCTGGCAGGATTATATCAACTGACAACGCTGTGGATTCACAGCAACTCCATAACTGATCTCTCACCGCTGGGGGGATTAACCAACCTGACATGGCTCGATCTTCGGAGCAACTCCATAACCGATCTCTCACCGCTGGCAGGATTATATCAACTGACATCACTGTGGCTTAACAGCAACTCCATAACCGATATCTCACCGCTGGCAGGACTAAATAGACTGATACACCTGTTACTTGACAACAACTCCATAACCGATATCTCACCGCTGGCAGGATTATATCAACTGACAGCGCTGCGGATTCACAGCAACTCCATAACCAATATCTCACCGCTGGCAGGACTAAATAGACTGACATACCTGTTACTTGACAACAACTCCATAACCGATATCTCACCGCTGGCAAGATTATATCAACTGACAGACTTGGCTCTTGATAACAACTCAATATCTGACATCTCACCTCTGGCAGGACTAAATCAACTGACAGGGCTGGATCTTCGGTATAATTCCATATCAGACATCTCACCCCTAGTCGAAAATACAGGACTGGGGAGTGAGGACTACGTGAAGCTGACGGAAAATCCTCTCAACGCCCTATCCATCAACAACCATATTCCCGCACTCCAAAGCAGAGGAGTGAAGGTACAATTTGACGATATCGTAGCGCAACCGGCGGATGTCAACGGCGATGGAACAGTCAATATCTTAGATCTGGTTTCCGTTGCGTCCAAGTTTGGAACTCAAGGGCAAAACCTGACGGCAGATGTTAATCGCGATGGGATTGTCGATATTCGGGATTTGGTCTTCGTTGCAGGCATGTTCGGAGATGCAGCAGCCGGACCTTCAGCGCACCCACAAGCACCTGAGACACTTACAGCGGCAGCAGTTCGGGGTTGGCTGACCGACGCAAGGGCACTTGAGGTTCGCGGTCCAATCATGAAACGGGGCGTTGTGATACTTCAACAGTTACTAGCATCCCTGACTCCAACAGAAACTGAATTATTAGCAAATTACCCCAATCCGTTCAATCCAGAGACATGGATTCCGTATCGGTTGGCGGAGGACGCTTTCGTCACCCTGACCATTTATGACCAAGACGGTCAGGTCGTCCGCACACTGGAGGTTGGGCATCAGAGTGCTGCCGTCTACGAGAACAGATCAAAAGCAATCTATTGGGATGGCAGAAACCAAGTCGGTGAGCAGGTAGCAAGCGGTGTATACTTCTACCACCTATCCACAGGCAATTATTCCGCCACACGAAAAATGTTGATTCTCAAGTAACATTGCGTGTATTATACCCGTGAGTCGGGCATCCCCGGTCACGAGGTCCTCTCGGACTTGCTCCGTTACGCAGCACTATCACACCCCGTAGGCTAGACAGCCTGCCCTACCACGCGGCAGATTTGTCAAAGTTATATCCAAAAAAGCGTTGATTTTTAATCTGACCTCGCAGTACACTAATCGCCCCTAGTTCCACAGCGAGGCACGAAGGTGGCTTAAATAAAGCCGAACTGGATAAAGAACTCGAATCAATGAAAAAAGAACTTCTTCGTTTCACTCTATCTGCGATAATAATCTATCTCACCAGCGGCACACTCAATCCCGCCCTCGCCGCTACCCAACCATCCGGGGGAAGCACTGCACATGTTTGCGGTGTTATTGACGATCAATGGAACAAACGGTATTCGGACCAATTCGCCGATCGCCGCTATGCCCGATCCTCTGTTGCGAACTTGAACATCGGTGAACCGCGCACGGTGCGGCTGATTTATTTCTTGCCCAATGACCGGCCGTATCGCGCTGAAGTGGTTCAACAGATGAAAGATGAAATCCTTAACATTCAGGCATTCTACGCCAAGCAGATGGCTGTGCACGGATACGGGGAGGCAACCTTCCGCGTTGAAACCGATTCTCAAGATAAACCGATGGTGCAAGACGTGATTGGAAAACACCCCGATAGTTACTATCTTGACCGTACGTTCGATACTGTGTATGCCGAGGTTGAAGAGAGGTTCAATCTTAGTGCGAATGTATACCTCATTGTCATTGACAACAGTATAGGTGCAATCAGTTATCGTGATGGTAGGGCTGCTGCTGGTCGTGGGATACGACTGGGAAAAAGTGGTGGTCGTGTGTTGTTGTCTGGCGGATTTACGTGGCACGCGACAGCACATGAACTGGGACACGCCTTTGGACTGTGGCATGATTTCAACGATCCTAGGTACATCATGTCGTATGGCGGTCCAGGACGGGATCGGTTATCCACGTGTCATGCGGAATATTTGTCTGTGCATCCCTACTTCAACTCTGATACTCCAATTGAAGAGGAACAGGTGCCAACCATCGAACCGATCTCGCCGCGTCTATATCCGGCAGGGTCAAAGCGCGTTTCTGTCCAACTCAAAGTCAGCGATCCAGAGGGACTTCACCAAGTGCTCCTATTCGTTACAACGATCAGACCACACTTTGCTTCCGGTTTCTTGGAACTAAAAGCGTGTCGTAGATTGGGAGGCGAAAAAGATACCATCGTTGAATTTGATTATGACGGCGTTATTCCGTCTGATGGCTTTACCAATCTTTCTGACCCTGTGGGGCATCCGATTACTGTCTATGTTGTTGATAAGGATGGAGATGTGGGCTACGCCTCTTTTACGCTTGCCGAAATTTCGCCATACCATATCGCCAACCTTGATGGGCATACAGATTACGTCGAATCTGTGGCGTTTGCATCTGATGGGACAACGCTCGCTTCCGGATCGGGGGATGAGACGGTCAAGTTGTGGGACGTAGCGACGCAAACAAACCTCGCTACCCTTGGGCATAACGGTTGGGTCAGTTCTGTGTCATTTTCACCAGATGGGACAACGCTCGCTTCCGGTTCGTGGGATGGGACGGTCAAGTTGTGGGACCTAACGACGCAAACAAACCTCGTTACCCTTGAGGGGCATACAAATTGGGTCAGTTCTGTATCATTTTCACCAGATGGGACAATCCTTGCTTCCGGTTCATGGGATGGGACGGTCAAACTGTGGGACCTAACGACGCGAACTACTTTCGCTACCCTTGAGGAGCATACAGCTGGGGTCCTTTCTGTGTCATTTTCACCAGATGGGACAGCCCTTGCTTCCGGTTCGTGGGATGGGACGGTCAAGTTGTGGGACGTAACAACGCGAACAAATATCGCTACCTTTTGGCATACAGCTGCGGTCAGTTCTGTGTCATTTTCACCAGATGGGACAACCCTTGCCTCCGGGACAGGTGCTGGCACAGTCGAACTGTGGGATATGTCTATGTTGAGGCAACTCCGTCTTGAGGCGGTGGAGGCGGTGGTTGAGGTCCACCTTCCCGACCCTAACCTCCGCGCCGCGATTGAAAAAGCTTTGGACAAAGCACCTGGTGACACCATCAGCACATTAGATATGGAAAATTTAACCCGCCTTGAAGCATCGGAGGTGGGCATTATGAATCTGACCGGACTTGAGGCTGCAACCAACCTGACAAAACTGTATCTCCACCGCAACTCCATATCAGACATATCACCAGTATCAGGGTTAACAAGACTGACCGAGCTGTTTATCTGGGACAATAACATCTCGGATATTTCGCCAGTATCGGGGTTAATAAGACTGACCAAGTTGGGTCTTGGGAGTAACCCCATCACAGACATCTCAGCGGTGTCCGGGTTAATCAACCTGACCGAGCTATATCTTGGGAATAGCTCCATCACAGACATCTCAGCGGTTTCGGGGTTAACAAGGCTGACAGTGCTACACCTTTGGCGCAATTCTATCACAGACATCTCAGCGGTGTCGGGGTTAACTAACCTGACCGAGCTATATCTTGAAAACAACTCCATCACAGACATCTCAGCGGTGTCCGGGTTAACTAACCTGACCGAGCTGTCTATTTGGGGCAACTCTATCTCGGACATCTCGCCTTTGGTAACAAACACTGGGTTGGGCAGTGGGGATGAGATTCGTCTGCAGAGAAATCCCTTGAGCTACCTATCCATCCACACCCACATTCCAACGCTCCAAAGCAGAGGGGTTACGGTGAAGTTTGACAATCGAGCGCACCCCGCCCTTTCAAAAGTCTCAGGCGATAATCAGGAAGGTATGCCTAATGAGACTTTAGCAAAACTCTTTGTCGTTGAAGCGAAGGACGCAAACGGTTCTGCGCTCGCAGGGGTCTCGGTCACATTTACCGTTGTCGCAGGCGGTGGCACGCTCACTGTGACAAACACCACAACCGATCATAGTGGTAGGGCACAGAGTCTCCTCACGCTGGGAGCAAATATAGAAACGAACACGGTCGAAGTCAGGGTCGAAGGTATTTCCCAAACGGCAGTCTTTAGGGCAGAGGTGACTCCCCCACTGCCGATACCAACGACACTGAAGTACGTTGCAGGCGATAATCAGAGCGGGTTGACCGGTGAAACGTTGATGCAGCCCTTCGTCGTAGAAGTCCACGATCAGTACGATGATCCAATGGAAGGGGTTACTATAACCTTTGCTGTCAACATAGGTGGGGGTTCGCTGAGTGATATGAGCGTAGACAGTGATGTCAACGGCTTAGCACGAAGTACCCTGACCCTTGGAAACGCCCCTGTCACAAACATAGTTGAGGTGAGTGTTGAAGGAATTGCTGAAACTGTGACCTTTCATGCTGTTGCCGAACTGCTCGAATTTGATCTCGCCCTTCCATCAGGTATCAGCTTGATTCACGTTCCGTTGAAGGTGAGGACGGTCAACGGGGTAGCGGGGACAATCGAATCGGTTGCCGACCTCTACGATGCGCTCGGTGGTGCGTCACGCGTCAACTTCCTTATCACCTATGACTCCTCAACCCAAGGGTGGCTCAGCTATTTCGTTCCTTCAGACAAAGGCACACCCGCTGACAGGCGGTTGACTGATGATATGGGGATTATCGCCGGTATGAAAGCCTCAACCTCGCTTCGGCTCAGGGGCGACGCGCTAGGAGCAGATGGAAGCAGTACTATCACCCTGAACCAAGGGCTCAATCTTGTGGCGCTGCCGTTGCGAGATCCAAGAATATCGCGTGTGAGCGACCTGTTCGTGCTCCAAGGGATTGGCGGCAACGTGCCCGTAATTATCCTTACCGATGGCGGAGAGTTCAAGGCGGCTGGACGGGCGGGCGATCCTGGAGATATAGCAATCACTGGGGGACAAGCTTTTATCATGACTGCTCGACGAGCAGCAACAGTTACCATCTCTGGTGATGCGTGGACTAACGGTTCAGCAGCTGCCGCCCCATGGGTAACACTCAAGGGTGCCGAAGTGGAGGATACCACCCCTATTTTGGGGTTGAGATGTTCAATTGTTGACGAAGCAACGGGGCTAAAGGCGGAAGGCTTTCGCGTAACGGTCAAGAATCTTTCAACCGGCAAAGCGATCACTAGTATGGATAAAGATGAAGGAGCGGATTATCGGTCCACCGTGGTTGACATAGAGACGGGCCGTGCAGCTACGGTTGGGGATGTCCTTGAAATCTCCGCGCAGTCTCCCAATCCGTTTATCGGTGTGGAACCGTTGCGGTATACTGTAACCGCTGAAGATGTGAAGCAAAGCCTAATTCAGTTGCCAGAACTGGTTGCCTACGAAATACCGGCGGAGACCCAACTGTTAGCAAATTATCCCAATCCGTTCAATCCAGAGACATGGATTCCGTATCGGTTGGCGGAAGATGCCTTTGTCACCTTGACCATTTATGACCAGAACGGTCATGTTGTCCGCACGATCGACGTGGGCCATCAGAGTGCTGCCGTCTACGAGAACAGATCAAAAGCAATCTATTGGGATGGCAGAAATGAAGCTGGTGAAACGATGGCAAGCGGTGTATACTTCTATCACCTATCCGCAGGAGATTATTCCGCCACACGAAAAATGTTGATTCTTAAGTAGAATTCCGTATACTATACCCGTAGGCGGGGCATCTTGCTCAACCCATACTCCCAGCGAGGCAAGATGTGTGTCTTTCGCTCCAGAGGAGCGATATGTCTATAAAATGCCAATACCTATAGAATGCCAATACCTATAGAATGCCAATACCCCGGATGACCGCACTCCAGAGGAGTGCAATGTATAGGGCGCATCAATCCAATCAATTAATGGGCTCACGCATCACGTGTCGCGTTTCACGCAGTACGGCAAGAAAGGAAAGACAGAATGAACCCACCCCGACCCAAACAGACCGAAACAATAACGCTCGACGGAGAGGAAGTCGCCTTCACCGAGGGAGAAACCCTCTACGAGATCTCGGAGCGGCATTGGAAGGAGATCCCGACGCTCTGCTACGACCCTCGCCTCGAAGCCTTCGGCGGCTGCCGCCTCTGCGTTGTTGAACTGGAAGGCGCGCGGACTCCAGTAGCGTCCTGCACAACGAAGGCAACGCCCGGCATGGTTGTCCGAACTGCAACCGACGAGATCGAGAAATACCGAAAGACCCTGTTGGAGATGGTGACGTCCGAAAACCGGGAACTCGATGTCGATTCCTTGCGCGGCTATGCGTCACAGGAGCTGACAACACTCGTCAATCGCTACGAGGCGCGTACCGGACGGTTCATGGGGGCGATGTCAGGGACGACCAATACAGACGACAAAAATCCCTTTATCTTTCGCGACTACGATCTCTGTATCTCCTGCTACCGGTGCGTCCGCGTCTGCGCCGAGCAGGAGGGCGACTACGCAATCAGCGTCATGGACCGCGGCTTCCACACGCAAATCACCACTGAATTCAATGGAGAATTGCGAGACTCGGCGTGCACCTTCTGCGGTCAGTGTGTGCAGACCTGCCCGACCGGCGCCCTCGCCGACAAGAAGGCGATGCGTGCCGTCGAGATGCCGGGCGAAATCGAGAAAACCCGCACCATCTGTCCCTACTGCGGCGTCGGCTGCTCGGTTGACCTCCTGACCAAGCAGGATCGGATAGTCGGTATCCACCCGGCGATGGACGGTCCGGCAAACGAAGGTGCCCTCTGCGTCAAGGGTCAGTTCGCCTTCGATTTTGTGCACCACCCCGACCGGCTGACAACTCCGCTCGTGCGCCGCGAGGATGGCGAACTCCACGAAGCGAGCTGGGATGAGGCACTCGATCGCGCAGCCGAGGGATTTCGGCGGGCAAACGATACACACGGCAGGCACAGCATCTACGGCGTCGCCTCCGGTCGTGCACCGAGCGAAGCGGCGTATCTCATGCAGAAATTTATCCGTGTCGGCTTCGGTACAAACTACATCGACAACTGTAGCCGTGCCTGACACGCTCCAACGGTTGCCGGTCTGGCAGCCACAATTGGACGCGGTGCGATGTCGAACCCATTAGTTGACATGGAGAAACCGGATGTGATCTTCTGCATCGGCACAAATATGACCGAGTGCCACCCCGTCGCAGCGACACGCCTCAAAAAAGCAATCGCAGGCGGAGCGAAGCTAATTGTCGCCGATCCACGGCGTATTGGACTCGCAGAGATGTCCGACCTCTATCTACCGCTCCGGGTCGGGTCGGATGTGGCGCTCCTGCTTGGAATGGCGCACGTCATCGCCCGTGAAGGACTTATCGACCGAGATTTTATCGAGAATCGGACAACGGACAGCGACGCCTTCCTCGAACACCTCGTCGAATTTACGCCGGCATGGGCGGAGGAGATCTCAGGGGTGCCTGCGAAGGATATCGAGACCGCTGCAAAATGGTACGGCGAATCGGGAAAAGCCGCAATCTACTACACACTCGGCATCACCGAGCATATCTGTGGTGTCGATAATGTGCAGAGCCTCTGCAACCTTGTCCTTATGACCGGCAACATCGGTCGTGAAGGCACCGGCATCAACCCGATGCGCGGCCAGAACAACATTCAGGGCGCAGGGGATAGCGGCGCACTCCCGAACAATTATCCCGGCTTCCAGCCTGTTATAGACGCCGCAAACCAAGCGAAGTTCAAAAACCTCTACGGCAGAGAGATTGACATTGACAAGGGGATTACCAAAGTCACCGCGCTCGATCTCTGCGGCGACGAAATCCGCGCCATGCTAATTGACGGCGAAAACACCTTACTCTCCGATCCAGACCGCGCCCATTGCGAACACGCCCTGAAGAGTCTTGACCACCTCGTTGTCATCGACATCTTCCTGACCGATACCGCGGAACTTGCCGATGTCGTTCTGCCTGCGACCGCCTTTGGTGAGACAGACGGCGTTTGCTCAAACACAGAACGTCGGGTCCAGCGTCTGCGCGCAGCCGTGCCGCCACCGGGTCAGGCAAAACCTGACTGGTGGATCATCTGCCAACTCGCCAAACGGCTCGGGTTTACCGGTTTCGATTTTGGCGAACCGAAAGCGGTCTTCAACGAACTGTGCAGCCTCTCACCAATCTACGCGGGCCTCGATTGGGAACGTATTGAGAACAGCGAATATCAGTGGCCCGTGCCGGACAAAGATCATCCGGGCACGCCACGATTGCACGAAGAGGAGTTTGTGAACGGGCGCGGCATCTTTTCAATCGTGCGTTACCGCGATCCAGCGGAGACCATCAGCGACGACTTCCCCGTTTGGCTGACAACCGGACGCCGGCTCCAATCTTATCATACACGCACACAAACCGGTCGAGCACAGGGCATCGACTACCTGCTGTCCGAAGAAGCGCTTGAGGTGAATCCCGTTGATGTGGAGGGCTGGGGACTCAGGGATGGCGGCTGGTGCGAGTTGTCAAGCGTCCGCGGTGCTGTGAAGGTCAAGGTGAAATCCACCAACCGCTCCCCGCGTGGGACAGTCTTCGCCAGCTTCAGCTTCAGCGATGTGCCTGTGAATATCCTCACCGGCTCCGGCTACGACCCGATCACGGAGACTGCGGAACTCAAGGTGTGTCCCGTCCGCGTTGAACCAATCGAGGATCCACGACTCGGAACCTAGCCCAACAAAGCATCCGCGAATCTTTACGAATTATTTGAAGAGCGTGTATGATTCGAGGCATATCATCACCGGATTCAGGCATCGTAGGGGCGAGGTTGCCTCGCCCGACGGGTTGGGAAACCCAACCCCTACCGGTCATGCCCTGATAACCTGTAGGGGCAGGTCTTGTGCCTGCCCTAGACGGGCAACCACGAGGGTTGCCCCTACAAGTTGTGTAGGTTGGATTGAACGGTTAAAAGCGAATTCCTATCAGCAGCAATAGTGGTTCCACCTTTCAACACCGTCCGCTTATAAAATAGATTGAGTGAAACCCAACACCCAATTAAAATTCGCAAAGGCATCCGCGAATCTACACGAACCATTTAACGCAGATTCGTGTGGATTTGTGGACAATAAAACAGATGACACGAACAAAACTATACTGCCTATTGACATTCTTCCTTGTGGCGACCGTCCCTTGGCTCTTCACAAAATCCCAAGCAGTGCAAATCTTCGGGTTCCCGCCCTGGGCATTCTATAGCTTTTGCACGACAATCCTATACGCCGTCATAGTTGCGCTCTGTCTCCGCCGCTATTGGGCGGTGTCCGCAAGAGATGACGATGACCCCGAATCATAAAACATCCGCGAATCTCCACGAAATATTTCGCAGAAATTCGTATAAGTTCTCAAACACTAATGAACAGACTGTTTTCAGGTTTCGCGCTTTCTTAGAGCCTGTTTGAAAAGTCATTTTGGGTAAAATGATTTGCCCTGAACCCGAGTTTTTTCTTCAAAACTCGGGTTCTTCCGCAACCCAGAAGGGCGTCCACTATTCAACGGCATATTATCACCATATTCAGCAAACCGTGTCGGGTCAATCGTAGGGGCTTGGTTTCCAAGCCCGATGCGTTGGGAGACCCAACCCCTACCTTGCGATGTGGCTCGCTGTGGATTGACAAATCCACAGCACCGTGGGATCATTCCTTGCTTTTTAAAGCAGGTTCTTAGGACTTACGCAAATTTAGTACGCGGCGCGAGATTTTTTGTTTTTAACCCCCTAAATCCCCCTTGTCAGGGGGACTTATGAAGCAACTACGTAAGTCCTATTTCTTTTAATATGAGCCTTTTGGCATAACAACCACCTATCGTCAGATAGCCACTATTTGAACAATTCTAACCTCTGGAAACGCACAATATGAACACAACAGCGCTGCTTGGTCCCGGTGGTATCGTCTTTATGGGGGTCTATTTATCGTCCCTCATCGTGGTCGGCCTTGCCGGACGATTCGCACGGCGAGAGGATTCGATGGCAGACTTCTACCTCGGTAACCGGGGGCTCGGTCTGTTTGTCCTGTTCCTTACCCTCTATGCGACGCAATACAGCGGCCTCACACTGATCGGGTTTGTGGGCAATGTATATCGAACGGGCTATTTTTTCTTGGTGAGCGTAACCTTTTCGATGTCGATCATCGGGGCGTATCTGGTATACGCGCCCAAGTTTCACCGACTCTCTAGGCAACACGGATATATCACAGCCGGCGACTACATCCAGCAGCGGTTCGGATCTACCACGCTAACGGTGCTTGCCACTGTTCTTTTCATTATCGCACTTGGAAATTATATCCTAAGCAACCTGAAAGCTATCGGGTATATCGTTGAGGCATCGACGGGCGGGTCTGTAACCTTTGTCCAAGGCGTGATTGTCTTGTCGCTCATTATGCTGATTTACGAGACGCTCGGTGGATTGCGAAGCGTTGCATGGACCGACGCTATCCAAGGGGTTCTACTTTTGGTGGGGTGCATCTTTATCTTTGGTGTAATCAGCCACCAATACGGCGGATTACCCGCTACTGCGGAGAAGCTGATGGCAACTCAGCCCGCCTTTTGGCAGCCACCGACGGTGACACAAAAATTGACTTGGCTGAGCACATTGGTGATTGTCTTTTTCGGGCCGTCGATTTACCCACACGCCATCCAGCGCATCTATGCAGCGAAGGACGAACAGACGCTGCGGCGTTCTTTCCAGATCATGGTCTTCATGCCGATTTTTACCACCTTCTTCATGTTCGTCGTCGGTCTTGTCGGCGCAGCGCAGTTCCCGGGATTGGATCGGCTAGGCAGCGAGCAGGTTGCTCTGTTCTTGCTAAACGATATGGCTGAACGGCTCCCCGGCGTCCGTATCCTGCTGGTCCTCTTTCTTTCCGCTGCTGTCGCTGCGATTATGTCCACCGTTGACTCCGCGCTGCTTGCGGTCTCCTCCGTCTTTACGCAGGACCTGTATAAGCGTATGCGACCTACCGTATCTCAGCATCACCTGACTGTAACAGGAAAGGTTTTCTCGTGGGGGCTTATGGCAATACTGGTTTTTCTGGCGATCCAACTCCCACAAACACTCTGGCGATTGACGGAGATTAAACTGGAACTACTATGCCAAGTCGCGCCCGCCATCTTCCTCGGTGTCCATCTGAAATCCCTCCGCACCCATGCCGTCCTGTCCGGCCTTCTCGTCGGCACCTGTGTTGCGCTGGCAATCATGTTTGCCAATCTTGCCGGGATGGGGGTCGCAACGAAACCTTTGGGTATCCACGCCGGCGTCTGGGGGTTAGCCGCCAATTTCCTGACAATCGGAATCGTCTCAAAAGTAGTAGATAGACGCCGTATGCCGTAACCTCTGTAAACTAGCATATCAGGAGACACTCTCTATGTTTAAGCGTTATTTTGTCCCCAATTTGATTGGGGCTTGTAAGCAGCAACATTTCATCAAACTCATTTGCCTATTGACTTTCATTGTCGGTTCTCAAAATGTATACTCCCAACAACAGATAGCCCAAGACGCCTATGCCATCTTTGAACAGAGCTGCTTCATCTGCCACGGTCCCACCGGCTCCTATAAAGAAACACTCTTAATTGAACACAACGCACTCATCCAAAACGGAACCGTTGTTCCAGGAAACCCCGATGCCTCCGAACTGTATAACCGACTCCTAACCACTGACACCGCCAAACGGATGCCACTTGGACAACCCCAACTCCCCACTCAGTCAATTGACACAATCCGAAACTGGATTTTAGCCGGTGCTCCCGATTGGGCAGCAACCCCTATCTCCGATGGTCAATTCATCTCTCCCAGTGAAATTCTTAATACCATCGAGACACACCTGATGTCACTCTCATCTTTTGACCGTGCCTTTGCCCGTTACTTCACTATGACACATCTCTATAACGCGGGCGAGACAGCACAAGCCCTCGAAGCATATCGCAACGGTCTCTCCAAACTGGTCAATAGCCTCTCATGGGGACTCGAAGTCACCAACCCACAGTCCATCAACCCACAAGGGACAATCTTCTACATTGACCTCCGACACTACGAATGGGATCGCAATGACGGATGGACGCAGATTGAAGGGGCATATCCCTATCACATCCCGTTTGATGCCCCAACAGAGACCGCGCTACGGGAACAACTGGGGCGGTTGCAGACAGAGATGAGCTGCGATGTGCCGTCGATTCATATTGACTGGTTTCTTGCAACAGCGTCTTTACCGCCGCTTTACCACGAGCTGCTTTCTCTGCCATTGACAGATAGGGAGTTAGAGACACAACTGGATGTTGATGTTGTCCGTAATCTCTTGAATGCACCGGGGGTTCGTGTTTGGCGGGCGGGTTTTAACAATTCCGGGGTCTCCAATAACAACCGGGTGGTGGAACGGCACACCTCTCGATATGGGGCGTATTGGAAAAGCTACGACTTTGCCGGGAGTGTTGGCACACAGAACATCTTCACCCATCCACTTTCCTTCACACATGATGGTGGGGAGGTTATCTTTAACCTTCCCAACGGGTTACAGGGATACTATCTTGTTGATGGGTCTGGCCTCCGTCTAAATGAAGCCCCGATAAACATTGTCTCCAATCCCGCTGCAAGCGACCCGACGGTGCGGAATGGGATTTCCTGCCTCGGTTGCCATACGGAGGGTATGAAGACGTTTGAGGACCAGGTGCGTCCGGTGATAGAGAGTAATACCAACCCGACTTACGACAAAGCACAAGCCCTACGCCTATACGTTGAGAAGTCAAAGATGGATGCACTCGTAAGTGAAGATATGAACCGCTACAAGGATGCACTGGAAGAGACGGGTGGTATGTTTGGTGACATTGAACCAATTTCCCGTTTTCATGAGGCGTTTCAGGGCGAGGTGGATGTTGCATACGCCGCTGCTGTGGTTGGGTTAGAGACCGAAGCCTTCCAAGAAAAGATTCGGGAGAATGTGGGGCTACAGAACGCGGGCTTGCTGGTGTTAGATAGTGCGAATGGAAGTATGAAACGGGACGCTTGGACATCAAGCTTTCCTGACATACTTTTTGCGTTGGATTTTCCAAAGTTAGTTGACAAGCCCCCGGTGGTGACACCGCCGGAACAGAAACCGGATGCAGTTGTTCGGATTCCGGATCCAAACCTACGTGCTGCAATAGCGGAAGCCCTTGGCAAAAGCCCCAATGCCCCAATCACTGTGAAGGAGATGGAGGGATTGGACAACTTGGGAAAGCTTTATGTGAGGAGTAAAGGCATCCGTGATTTGACAGGATTTCAATTTGCAACCAATCTAAAAGGGTTATCTCTTGAGGATAATCAGATTTCCGACCTATCGCCTCTTGCAGGACTAATGAACCTGCGTACCCTCGGCCTTGGCAACAACTTGGTATCCGATATATCGCCCCTGAAGGGCTTAAAAAATCTTGATTCCCTGTATTTAGAGAACAATCAGGTGTCCGACCTGTCGCCCCTTGCAGGACTAACCAACTTGAGAATTTTAGCATTTTCCAAGGGCGACGTATCCGACCTGTCGCCCCTTGCGGGACTAATCAACTTGGAGTACTTAAAGTTTCATGATGGCAATATATCTGACCTATCGCCTCTGGCAGGATTAGTCAACCTGAAAAGCGTTTCCTCATGGAACAGTCCTTTATCTGATTTATCACCTCTAGCAGGACTAACAAAACTGGAGAAGATTGATTTTTGCCACGGAGATATATCAGATCTTACACCTTTGGCAGGATTAACAGGTTTGAAAGAACTGTATTTTGTTGCCAACGAAATCTCGGATATATCTCCGCTTGCAGGGTTAGCCGGGTTAACCCGTCTGAATCTTGAAAGCAACAACATACCGGACATCTCCCCGCTTGCGGGGTTAACCAACTTGAAATGGGTAAATGTCGCTAAAAACAAAATTCCCGACTTTTCGCCTTTGAGCGGGTTACGCGAGAATATAAAACTCGTTTGGCACAGCAATCCGGGGTTCCCCACAGAAGCACCGAAAATAGAGGGACCGTGGCTATGGGTCGTGTTACCGGGTACAGTAGGTGAAGTCCTAGACAGTACCGATTTATTATCAGAAACAAGTGGAGGCACGGTGACAGAAGCGGAGATTGCCACCCATGGGGCAACAGAGGGAGGTTCTGTCGGCAGTAGCGTATGGACCTCCCACAGCCTCCCGTCTGCAGGCGGAAATAACATTGAAGATATGCTGAAAAGCGTCATCCGTGATGGAACCATCTACGGCTCTGTATCCCTGTATTCCCCACAGGAACAGAACACAACGATGTACGTCGGCGGCGATCGCGGGGTAAGAGTCTGGCTCAACGGGACCTTGATTTACGAACGTCTCAAACGCCAGTGGGCAGACAATTACACCGACTTTTTCCCGGTCACGCTTGAGCAGGGAAGAAATGTTCTGTTAGTTGCGGTTCACACCGTGGGTAACGGCTTTTTTGGGTTTGAACCGGGCACCGAATATACAGTGTCAATGGGCGTTGGGTACGCTTTTTCCCGGACACCAATCCATACGGGCGATACCTTCACCCTCGATATCCGCGCGGAAAATATCACCGACTTGGCGGGGTGGCAATTTGATATCGCCTTCGACCCTACCATCCTTGAAGCCGTCAATGTGAGTGAAGGTGCCTTCCTGAAGATAGACGGTGGCTCGACCTTCTTTCAGGGTGGCAGTATTGATAACGCAGCGGGTAAAGTCACGGGACTCAGTGCGGCGAAATTGTCCACCCAAGGTGTGAGCGGCACTGGGGTTCTGGTTCAAGTGTGGTTCAAGGCAAAATCGAGAGGTGAAACAGAGTTGGCGCTGCAGAAATTCCAGTTCGGCTCCGCCACCGGTGATAGTATTCCCGCAGGACCGCATGAAGTCCGTATCGTTGTGGAGGAACGACTTACCACCGGGGACGTGAACCGAGATGGGGTTGTCAGCATTCTGGATCTGATTCTCGTCGCACAGCAGTTGGGGAAAAGGGTATCCCCCGGCTCGCCGGTGGATGTCAACGGGGATGGTGTCGTCAGTATCCTCGACCTCATCCGTGTCGCACAGGGAATTGCCGCATCACCCGCTGCGCCGGCGATTGGGACAGAAAGTATAAATGCTGCAACGATAGAAACGTGGATTGCACAGGCACAGTTGGAAGATGACGGGTCAATTGCCTTCAAACAGGGCATCAGGAATCTCCAAAGCCTGTTAGCATTATTGATTCCTGAAGAAACTGCGCTGCATCGTAATTATCCGAATCCGTTTAATCCAGAGACATGGATACCGTATCAATTAGCAAAGCCGGCAGAGGTCACACTGACCATTTATGACATAAACGGACAACTGGTTCGACATTTGGCGGTCGGACATCAGGCGGCGGGGATGTATCGAAGTCGCAGCCGTGCGGTATATTGGGACGGCCGTAACCAGCTCGGTGAGCCCGTCGCCAGCGGTCTCTATTTTTACACACTGACTGCAGACAACTTCACAGCTACGCGGCGGATGCTTATACTAAAATAACCCACACTGACAAAAAGTAGTAGGCATACTCCGTCCCGATGGATCGGGATTCAAAGCAATATGCCGTAACCGCTGGAAATTCACATATCAGGAGACACTCTTTATGATTAAGCGTTATTTCAACCCCAATTTGATTGGAACCTGTAAGCAACAGCAGCATCTTATCACACTCATTTGTCTATTGATATTCATCGTCGGTTCTCAAAATCTATACCCCCAACAACAGATAGCGCAAGATGCCTACGCTATCTTTGAACAGAGCTGCTTCATCTGCCACGGTCCCACCGGCTCCTATAAAGAAACACTCTTAATTGAACACAACACACTCATCCAAAACGGAACCGTTGTTCCAGGAAACCCGCATACCTCCGAACTGTATAACCGGCTTGTGACCACTGACGCAGCCAAGCGGATGCCCCAGCAACAACCTCCCCTATCCGCACAAGCGATTAACACCATCCGGAACTGGATATTAGCAGGTGCTCCCGATTGGACAGCAAGCTCCACAACCAATGGCAACTTCATTTCCCCTAGTGAAATACTCACTACCATCGAGACCCACCTGATGTCACTTTCATCATTTGACCGCGCATTTGCCCGGTACTTCACAATGACACATCTCTATAACGCGGGAGCGTCTGCAGGGACACTCCAAGAATATCGCAAAGCACTATTCAAATTAGTCAATAGCCTGTCATGGGGCGGTACAGTCATCAACCCAGAACCCATCGAGCCACAAGGCACTATCTTCTACATTGACCTCCGACGCTATGAGTGGGATGTCAATAACGCCTGGACGCAGATAGAAGCGGGATATCCCTATCACATCTCATTTGATGCCCCTGAACAGACCGCGCTGCGGGAACAACTCTTACGGTTACAGACGGAGATGAACGCCAAGATACCATCGGTGCATATCGACTGGTTTGTAGCAATGGCAGCCACCCCACCGTTGTACCACGATTTGCTATCTCTACCATTAACGGCTAGGGAATTAGAAACACGACTAGGGGTTGATGTAGACCGCAATATCTCAACTGCACCGGGGGTCCGTGTCTGGCGGGCAGGTTTCAATAACTCCGGTGTCTCCAATAACAACCGGATGGTGGAGAGACATGCCTTTCGAGATGGAGCGTATTGGAAAAGCTACGACTTTGCTGGCAATGTCGGAACACAGAACGTCTTCAACTACCCACTCGACTTCACACACGATGGCGGTGAGGTTATTTTCAATCTCCCTAATGGGTTACAAGGCTACTATCTCGTCAATGCCTCCGGTTCTCGTCTGGACGCAGCACCGATAAACATCGTGTCCAACCCCGCTGCGACCGATCCGACAGTACGCAACGGCATTTCCTGTTTAGGGTGCCATACAGAGGGTATGAAGACGTTTGAGGACCAGGTGCGCGCTGTGATAGCGAGTAATACCAACCCGACTTACGACAAAGCACAGGCACTACGGTTGTATGTAGAACAATCAGAGATGAACACCCTCTTGGGGGAAGATAGCGAAAAGTACAAAGAAGCTCTGGAAGCGACGGGGGGTGCGTTTGAAGACATAGAACCGATTTCTCGTTTCCATGAGGCGTTTCAAGGCGACGTGGACGCTGCATACGCCGCAGCTGTAGTCGGCTTAGAGACCGAAGCCTTCCTTGAAAAAATTCGTGAGAATGTAGGACTGCGGAATGCAGGGTTGTTGGTGTTAGACACTACAAATGGAAGTATGAAACGAGATGCTTGGACATCAAGTTTTAGGGATATAGTTTTTGCACTCAATTTCCCGACAGCCCTCGTAGTGCCTCCCCTCGTGACGCCGCCGGAACAGAAGCCGGATGCCGTTGTGCGTATTCCCGATCTAAACCTCCATGCGGCAATCGCAGAAGCACTTGGTAAAAGCCCCAATGCCCCAATTATCGTAGAAGAGATGGAAGGATTGGGAAGACTTGATGCGCGGAACAGGGATATCCAAGATTTGACAGGACTTCAGTTTGCAACCAATCTAAGTAAGATAGATCTCAGAGATAATGAGATTTCTGATCTATCCCCGCTTGCAGGTTTAATAAACCTCCGTGAACTGAGGCTTGACCACAACTTCCAGCCGTCCGATCTATCCCCACTTGCAGGTTTAATTAATCTGGAGGTTTTAGATTTTACTTTTAACGTATCCGATCTATCCCCGCTTGCAGGGCTAATCAATCTGGAGTATTTACATTTCACCGACACGAATGTATCCGATTTCTCACCACTGGCAGGACTCATCAACTTAGAGTCTTTAGGATTCAACCGCACGCCCGGCATATCCGATATATCCCCGCTTGCAGGATTGGTCAACTTGAAATTCATTGGTAGTTGGGGGCACGGTATATCCGATTTGTCGCCCCTTGCGGGATTAACAAAACTAGAGCATATAAATTTTTGTGGCGGTAATATATCAAACATTACTGGACTATCAAAATTAACAGGACTAAAAGAACTATACCTTGCAAGCGAAGAAATCTCGGATATATCCCCGATTGCGGGATTAACCGGTTTAACCCGTTTAGCACTTCATGGTAATGACATATCGGATATATCCGCGCTTGCAGGATTAACGAAATTGAAGTGGCTGAACCTTCATGGTAATGACATATCGGATATATCTGTTCTTGCAGGGTTAACGAAATTGGAATGGTTAGACGCTTCAATAAACCAAATATCGGATGTATCACCGATTCTGGGCTTAACAAACTTGACATGGTTAAGTATCGCTAGGAACCAGATTGCTGACTTTGCACCTTTGCAGGGGTTACGTGAGAAGATAACGCTCATTTGGCTCGGTAATCCGGCGATTCCAAAAGAAGGCGGACCGAAGATAGAGGGACCGTGGCTATGGGTTACGTTTCCAGACGCAGAGTCTGATTTTGATAATGGCACAGATTTGCTATCAAAGGCGAGTGATGGCACGGTGACAGAAGCAGAGATTGCGACCCGTGGGGCGACAGAAAGCAAATCTGTGGGGGAGGTGGTGTGGAACTCCCACAGGCTCCCGCCTACGGGAGCTAATAACATTAACGATATGCTGAAACCTTCCTATGGCAGTGTTATCTACGGCACGGTGTCGTTGCATTCGCCACGGGAACAGAAAACAACGATGTATGTTGGCAACAATGACGGGCTAAAGGTTTGGCTCAACGGATTTTTGATTTACGAAGTGTTTGGTGACTTTGGGGCGGTCGATGATTATAATGATTTTTTCCCGGTCACGTTGCAGCAAGGGAAAAATGTCCTGTTAGTTGCGGTTTTGACGCGTTTTCAGACTAGTGCCTTCTTTGGATTTGAACCCGGCACGGAATATACGGTGTCAATGGGTGTCGGCTACACTTTTTCCAAGACCCCAATCCATACGGGCGAGACCTTTATCCTTGACATCCACGCGGAAAATGTCTCCGACTTAGCAGGCTGGCAGTTTGATATTGACTTCGATCCTATTGCCCTGGAAGTCATCAGTGTGACTGAAGGCAATTTCCTCAAAACGGATGGGGGAAGTACCTTCTTCCAAAGTGGCAGTATTGATAACGCAGCGGGGAAAATTGGGGGACTCAGTGTGGCACGGCTGTCCACCCAAGGTGTGACCGGCACCGGCACCCTCGTTCAGGTGCAGTTTAAAGCGAAAGCTGCCGGCGAAACAGAGTTGGCATTGCAGAACTTCCAATTCGGTTCCACTACCGGGGAAGCTATCCCCGCAGGACCGCATCAAATCCGTATCACTGTGGAGGAAGGCCTTCCCACAGGGGATGTGAATCGGGACGGTGTGGTCAGTATTCTAGATCTGATTCTCATCGCACAGCAGTTAGGCAGACGGGTGGCAGCAGGCTCGCCGGTAGATCTTAACGGTGATGGTGTCGTCAGCATCCTTGACCTCATCCTCACGGCACGAAGTCTCGGCAACACCACAGCGTCCGCCGCACCGGGGATCGAGGCAGAAGGGATAGATGCTGCGACGATAGAAGCGTGGATTGCACAGGCACGACTCAAAGATGACGGCTCACTCGCCTTCAAACAGGGGATTGAAAATCTCGAAAACCTGTTAGCTTCATTAATCCCTGAGAAGACAGCTTTGTTGGCAAACTATCCGAACCCGTTTAACCCGGAGACATGGATACCGTATCAGTTGGCGGAGTCAGCACAGGTGACACTGACGATTTATGATATGAATGGTAGACTGGTTCGACGTTTGGCGTTGGGGCATCAGGCAGCAGGCATGTATCGGAGCCGAACCCGTGCAGCCTATTGGGACGGGCGTAACCAACTCGGTGAACCCGTCGCTAGCGGTCTCTACTTCTACACACTTACAGCGGACAATTTCACAGCCACACGCAAAATGCTGATTCTGAAATAAAGTAACTCCCCTTAGCGAAGTTTCCAAAGTCTCCCTGAAACTCCCCTGACAAGGGGTTCCCAAAGTCCCCCTGATAAGGGGGATTTAGGGGGTTGGCTGTGCGTCGAGGGTGTATAAGTAATTATAGAATTCACCATAAATCATCCGCATAGATTCGCGCAAATTCGCGGACCCTTTACTTTGGGAGAAAACATAAATAATGGAACCTATCAAACTAGGGTATGTAGGATGCGGCTTCATGGCGCAGAAGGTGCATATCCCGAACTTCACCAGCCTCCCCAACTGCGAACTGATCGGGTTAGCGGAGGTGCGTCCTGAACTCGGCAGTAAAGTCCAGCAGCGATGGGAAATCCCCCGCCTCTACACCGACCACACCGAACTCGCAGCCGACCCCGAAATCGAAGCCGTCGCTGTGTCCGCCGACTTTGCCTTGCAGGGGGAGATTGCGAAAGATCTCCTTAGCGCGGGGAAGCAGGTTTTCATGGAGAAACCGATGGCGGTCTCAGTCGAGCAGGCGGAGTCGATTGTCGCCGCGGGGAAAGCCGCCGGCACGAAACTGATGGTCGGCTACATGAAACGGTATGACGCCGGCAACGAGCTTGTCAGGTCCAAGGTGGATGAGTTTCGGGAAACAGGTGAATTGGGAGGGATGACCTACGTGCGGAATCACGGTTTCTGCGGGGAATGGATCTGCAACCTCGATACACCGATGGTGACGAGCGATGTACCAAAGCCGGACGCACCCGCACAAACGCCTGACTGGCTGCCATCGGAATGGGTGCGACCTTATCTGAGCTACTTGCAGCAATATACCCACAACATCAATCTACTGCGCTGGCTCTTGGATGCCGGTGATCAGGCGCAGGTAAAGTTGGTTGACCTAGACGACAACGGTTACAGCGGTATCGTCATCTTCGATATGGTGGGGGTGCGTGTAACCCTCGAAACGGGTCGTGTTTCACACTATCGGTGGGATGAGCATACGCAGATCTACTTTGAAGATGGTTGGGTGCATACATGGGCACCGCCGCTCCTGCTGAAAAACACCCCCGCCGAGGTGGAGATCTACCGGGCTGGCGAGACGCAGGAGATTTCACGCCCAATCCCGAAACCGGAATGGACATGGGCGTACCGACGGGAAGCGGAATATTTCATCGAAAATGTTCGGAACGACACACCCTTTAGATCTTCTGGCGAAGATACCTTGACCGATGTGCGACTGTTTGAAGATATTTACCGGATGTTTTTGGATCAACGTTGAGGATGAATACAGTTAAAAAGAAAGGAAAGAATCATGTCGTCTTATGTAACGGTTACAAAAACATCAAAGATTCGGAAGGGACGGGGCAAGGCGTTCACCGTCAATGGGAAACGGATTGCGGTTTTCAATGTTGACGATGAGAACTTCTACGCCCTAGACAATGCGTGTGCTCATGCGTTGGGTCCCCTTGGCAGAGGACGGGTCAGGAATGGGGCGGTCGTCTGCCCGGTTCACAGTTACGCGTACGATGTCACAAACGGGAGCTGTCTTACGGATGCGCGACTCCGTGTTAGATCCTACGAAGTTATTGTTGAGGACGATGAGATCAAGGTCAAGTGTTGAGATCGTCCTCCTCTGAGGGTTCCACTGCAGCGGTATCTGACCGGTCTTCGAGCTGGCGGTTGAGACGGGTGATGCAACGCAGTGTCGTCGAGAAGATCATGTCCAACGTGGCGATGTCTCGTTCTTCTAACCGCGCCCTTGAAAACACGCGCCGTAACGATTTCAAATAGGTCTCCCAATCGTGGTTGTAGGGTGTAACGCCGATCTGTTGCAACAGGGCTGTGATGCGCCCATAAAACGCCTCGATCTCGTTGACTTCGGCGTGTTCCAATTCCGTTGGCGGGATGTCGCCTGCGCTAGCGAGAAAGACCTCGTAGGCAAAGATTTGCACCGCTTGTGCTAGATTCAAAGAGGGATTTTTCGATGCCATTGGGACGCTCGCTATCAACTGGCAGCGACTGATTTGGGAGGTAGATAATCCGAAATCTTCGCGCCCAAATAGTAACGCGACCTGTTGCTGCTGCGAGATAGAAGCAATCTCTTGGGCGGCTTCTCTTGCTGAGACAGAGAGCGTCAGCCTTGGGCTCCTTCGCCGATGGGTGGTACCAACGAGAAACTGAACCCCTTCGAGGGCATCCTCTAAGGCCTCTACGACGCAGCAGTTCTCAATAACATCCGTTGCGCCGTGCGCCATATACCATGTCGGCTTGGCTTCAAGAAATGGAACAGGGTTAACGAGGTATAGTTGGGAGAGTCCCATCCCTTTTAATGCCCGCGCCGCGGATCCGATGTTGCCCGGTTCACGTGGCTCGAACAGGATCACCCGAATGTTCTCCAAGTTGGTCGGCACATCAACCTGTATCGCTCGTTGACGTCCAATAGGTTCAGGGCTGGAAGGTGTTTCGTCGGTATCGTTCTGATGTCTTGTCATTGCAGACCTTTTCGTCGGTGTGCTGCTATTCTGAGCGGATGCCGTAGTAGTTTGCGTAAAATTGTTCGCTCTCTTGACGCAACCATTCCTGATCGGCGGCTTGAGCCCCAAACCGCTGGTGCGAAAAAATGGTCAAATCTTCGCCGGGATCCCCGTCAATCACCCACTTCGCGAGCCATCGACCCACTGCTGCGGAACCGGCAATCCCTAAAGCGGCACACCCGGTGGCTAAGTAGAGTCTATCGATATCCGGCACAGGACCAATTAGATAGGCACCGTCGGGCGCAAATGTGGTCATGCCGCGCCGATACTCGGCAATTTCAAGGTCTTTCAGAATCGGGAAGGTTGGAGCAAGCCGTCTTTGTGCTTCTGCCATCACCTCCACGGGCGGTTCAATATCTCCTGTCCTGAAGTCAGGGGGCATCGCTTCTAAATTGATGCTGACCGGCGTCGGTTCAAAGAACCCGTAGAGGTAGCCCCCTTTGTCAGGTCTCAGATAGCAGCTGACATCGGTGACGCGCACAGCTGGATGATGGTCGGGGATTCCGGGGGTCGGCACCGTGCGGGCCCGTTGATGGCGAATCGGTTGCACCGCCGCCGTCGCGCCGACTTCCTTGGCGAGCCGAGCACCCCACGGCCCAGCAGTAATGACGACACGGTTTGACCCAATAAAACCGCTTTCCGCCTCTACCCCAAGGATCTCTCCATTGCGCTGCCGAAAGCCTGTTACAGCGGTATTCAATTGGATCTGAACCCCCAAATCCTTCGCTGCGGCGGCATAAGCGCGAGCGCACTGTTGGGGATCGACATATCCGTCGTTGGGGACGAAATATCCGCCCTCAATCTTGGTTACATCCAGCGCAGGCGCGAGACGGGCCATCTCCGCGTGGGAAACAAAGTTCGCCTCGATTCCGTTTAGGTGAGACCGTTCAATTTGACGCGCGTAGGCGTCCATCCGTTCTGGCGTGAGTGCTACCATCAGGCTCCCGGTCTGCCGCAGACCAGCATCATGACCGGTCTCCTTTGGAAACTGAGAGAACAGTCCCAGCGCGTATCGGATTGCATGCAACATGGTAGCCGACGGCCGAATTTGACCGACGAGCCCCGCAGCTTGGGGAGTTGTCTCGCCAGCGATATCATCGTTGCGCTCCAGAACGAGAATATCCTTTTGTCCAAACTTCGCCAAATGATAGGCGGTACTCAGTCCCCAAATACCGCCGCCGACAATTAAAATTTCTGTTTGTTGTGCCATTTTCTTTCCTCAAATGTGAAGCGTGAGGAGTTGGATCCACGTATTACTCCTCACCCGCTACTCCTTATGTCAGGAGACCACTATGGAACTTTTAGACGCCATTACTCAACGCCGCACCCATCGCGGAGAATTTCGCGCGGACGCGATTTCTCAAGAACACCTTGACCAACTCATCCAAGCAGCCCAGTGGGCACCTTCCCCATTCAACACACAGCCTTGGGAGTTTCTCATCATTCGCGAAGCCGCCGGGAAAGATATGATCGCCGAACTGACCGCACAGAGTGTTGTAGATCAATTCAAAGACAGCACTTTTCTGGACGACAATAGCCGCTGGATGCGCCTAACAGAGGCGGAATGGAAAGAACGCGGCGACGGCGTGCTGCTGACCGATCACGTTGACCTCCCGCCCATGTTTCGCAAAGATCCAAGTAAACTCAAGCCGCTACTGAAACATGCGAAACATCTCAGCTTTCTGGGACATCTGGGAGCAGGCAAGCTGCCCGCCAAAGAGATATCCGATCTTGTTCGCACCTCGCCGCTGCTCATCCTCATCCTGATGGATAGCACAAGACGGCCGCCGGGTGAAGGTGGACGCCGGTGGATGTGGCTAGGCATGGGCGCCGCCATCCAAAATCTGCTGCTGACAGCAACGACGCTCGACATGGGCACGCAGTTTGTCAGTGCACCGCTTGAGCGTCAGGCGGATCGAGAGCGGATTCAGGAAAGCTTCAACATCCCAGATTCCCACGAGATCATCACCCTGCTGCGACTCGGTTATGCGGATTCAACACGTGGTAAATCCGTCCGCTTGCCTCCCTCAACAGTTGTGCGACACGAAAATTACTAAAGTAGTAGGCATACCCCGTATGCCGTAACCTCTATGCCATCTATTGAAAATCTATCGGTTCTCCGTTAAAACTGAAGGGTGCTGCTTTTCGCTCCAGAGGAGCGATATGTCTATAGAATGCCAATATCTTTAATGCCTGCGCTCCAGAGGAGCGCAATGTACATCGTTTACCGGTTTAATAAACCAATGAACTAATTCAGCATTACAGCCGTCGAGCAATCGCCCCCAACAACTGATCCAACTCTCGGACTCTCATCAACTTGGCACCGCCCACCAAAACGGCGATTCCCAGGACAATTGGGACAAACACACCGATGAGCCGGGCGATAATGCTCTCCACACCAAGCCAACCCTCAATCTGTGTGTAACTCCACCAGCAGACACACCCCATAATGGCGGAAGCGAGCGCGAGTTTGATTAGGAGCGACCATATGCCGCTTAATCCCAGTCCCCCAGCCCTCCCTCGCAAAAGAAACAACAGCGCGAGAAAATTCAGCGTAATCGTGCAGGAGGTAGACAGCGCAAGGGATCGGTGGTCGAAACCGAGCCGATAGATAAAGAGGTAGTTCAGCAGGATGTTGAGTCCAACGGTGCACAGACTGACGATAGCCGGTGTGCGTGTGTCATTGAAGGTGTAAAACCCATCCGTCGCGATCTTGACCGCCGAAAAGCCGCATAGACCGAAGGCGTAGTAGAATAGCGCACCCGCTGTCTGTTGTGTGTCTAACGGAATCGCCTGTCCGCCTTCAAAGATTAAGCGACAGATCGGTTCAGCAAGGGTCATCAACCCAATCGATGCAGGCACCGTCAGCAGAAACATCAAGCGGAGCGCATACGAAAAGGAGCGGCGATACTCTTCCATGTTCCCCGCTGCGACCAACCTCGCCAAATTCGGTAGGGCAACCGTCGAGATTGCAACACCAAAGACGCCAATCGGCAGATGCATCAGTCGAAAAGCACGGTTAATCCAGGTCAGCCAGCCCTGACCCTCGGACGCGAAGATCGAGTTGACCAGCACGTTCACCTGCAACGCAGCAACCCCAAGAATAGCGGGACCAATAAGCCGCAAAACCTGCCGCACCCGTTCATCACGAAAGCTGAGCAGCACCTCATAGCGGAATCCAACGCGCTGCATTGACGGCACTTGAATCAGAAACTGTAATGCGCCCCCAACGAGCACGCCAACCGCCATCCCTGTCGTCCGGTGCAAACCGAGATCCGGTGCGATATAATAACCCCACACCCCGACAACCAGGGATCCAACGTTGAAAAAAGAGGAGGCAGAGGCGGGCACGCCAAACTTTCCCTTGCTGTTGAGAAGTCCCATCGTCACCGCAGCCAATGAAACCAGTATCAGGTACGGAAACATGATCCGCGTCAGATAGACGGTCAGATCGCGTTTGGAATCGAAGCCGAAATGGTCCGACGGATCGAGCGGCACCTCCTGAAAACCTTTTCCCATGAATATCAGATCGACGATAGCGGGCGCAACGAAAATCCCAACAAGCGTTATCAGCGTGAGTAGGAGGAAACTCGCGTTCAAAATCCGGCTCGCCAGACGCCAAGCTGCTTCTTCGCCATCCTCCAACTCTGTCGCTGCGAAGGTTGTGACAAACGCCTTGCTCAACGCGCCTTCGCCGAACAGATCGCGCATCAGGTTCGGAATCCGAAACGCCGCATAGAACGCATCGCCACCGACACCGGCGGCAAAGTAGTAGGCAATCACCTTCTCGCGGACCAGCCCAAGCAGGCGCGACGCCATCACGGCGATACTAACGATCCCCGCAGATCGGGTGATTCGCTGCTGATCTTCGGAGGTTGCGGTTGTGGCGGTATCGATTCCATTTTCCATCAATAACCTAAGATAGTACTAAAGTTAGTACAATTTGATAGTAATTCATGCAGCGTTATCAAGAGTCTGTTGAATATCGGGCGAGTATGTATCTTTGTCGTTTGTCTGCGAAAATAATCTTCCCTCCATAAAGGCGCATAGATACTGAACCATCAACCCGCGTGTCAATTTAGTGGGTCGATACCAGTCAATGCCTAATTCCCAGCATACCTGCTCGACTGTTATGGACCTGCCAGTGGCACAAGTAGCATTGAATATCAATTGTGTGATGCAACTCGCCACGAAACTGAGTTGTACCAATCGATTGATGCTTTTCCGCGATTTGACTCGATACTTGTCAAACCCGAAGTGTTGCTTGGTGTCCCGAAAAGCAGTCTCAATCAACCATCGTTGCCGATAGTATCGAACTATCTGACATAGGTCAAGTGTCAAGTCAGTGGTGTAGACACAGAAATATCGAAACGGCTTTGATTTTTTAGGTCGGGTTCGCATCACCACCAATCGCACTTGAGTAGGACACATTTTGGTCCGCACGACCTTAGATGCGACTGAACACCGTTTGTTGTCAATATCAATCGCTTTATACCGAAGATGCCGAAGATGGATGCGTTTACCGTATGTCTTTGGGCGTCCGGGTTTAGGTCGCTTGCAGACCGTGGGTAACAGATAAAAGACCGCATTGGACTTGGCGCGACACAAGATATGATGTCCTGCGTTAAGGACGGCTTCAAACACTTTCCGTCTATTGAACCCCCGGTCAAAGATAATCAGTCCGGGCGGGATTTGGGAGCAAATCCGCTTGAGAACCGACCCACTGTTGTCCCGATGGGTCTTTGGACATATCAGGTTCACCCACACCGGAAATAGAATCGTCTCTGTAACGGTGGTACAAAGCAACCCCAACGCGCCAAACTGATGACCAAAGTGGAACTTCGATTGATTAGTATTGCGCTTTCGGTAGCGATGATTTCTGAAGAAATGGAGTCCAAATTGCTTCTCCCCGGTCTTTACCGCTCGGGTCTCGTCGTAAACGTAGACCCAGTTGTCAAACCAACCTTGCAGCAACTTAATCAGATGTTGAGCAACCGCATCGGCGTCCCATTTGCCACGGGAGAGGAACTTCACCAATGAACCGTAACCGACCTTCGGGCGAACCGCTTGATAGATGCCCGTCAACGTCGCACGATGGCGGTGCGTGATAAGACCGACGATGAAGGTACAAAACAACGCGAAGTTTTGACGGTTGAATAATGGACGAAATTGCGTTAAAATATCAACGAGGCAGAAAATGACGGGCATGATAACTCTCCTTTCAAAATTGTGATGGATTTCTGAAAGGATACCCGCTTTTCTGCCTTTTTTCACCCTAAAATTGTACTAACTTTAGTATTGATTTAGTTAGTTGATTATACCCCCCATTCCGACGGTTCAGCAAATTAAAATCACGGCAGATACCTACCTTCTATCTCGACTCCCCCCGCCAGCGTTGCAGGGGGTGGGTGCGGTCTTTGAGCGGAAACGCCACGCGTCCCCTCTGTCGATGCGACTCCCATGAACCGTGAATCATCTCCAACGACGCACGTCCCTCCCGACCAGACGAAATCGCATCGGCGTCCGGGGAATCGGGTTCAAGCAACGAATGGATGAGGCGAGACTGAAGCACAGAGTTGATATCTCGACCTTGCAGATGCTGACCCGTAATACGGTCCTCTTCGGGCAGCGAAACCGGCTCCCACTGATGCCCCTCCACAGGTGTCATAAATGCGCCGTGGTGGATGAACATCACGGTGGCAACGCTTCGACGCAACGCGATCCGCCCTTTTGTGCCGATAAGGTCCAAGCCATACGCCTTATCATTTCCTTCAGATTCTGCCAAGAAGTCGCAATCCGCATGTATCCCATTGGCAAATCCAAACGAACAGAACGCTCTCTCCCCGATGACTAGTCCTGCATCCCGGTCACGGGGGTTGACCTCCTGACTATGTTTGATATCCTGAGATCCCGCTTCGAGGGAGTCCGCTGCGGTGATATGTGCAGCAGCCCAACTCACATCACCCCCAAAGTTGTGAACCCAATCAAAAAGGTGCGTCCCCATCTCCATTATTGCGTTCCCTGCTTTGCGTCCCCCTTTTTCGTAAGCGCGTATCAAAAAGACCTCACCGATCTCCCCATCAGCAATCAACCTTTTCGCATAAGCGTTATATGCGCTAGCACGTTTTTGATGATTGATGGATAATCGCACACCGGCTGCGTCACAGGCTGCAACCATCTCATCTGCTTCCTGAAGCGTTACAGCCATCGGTTTTTCGCAAAGCACATTGCAGCCATGCGCTGCTGCGGCAAGCGTTGTAGCGTGGTGCTGGGGTGCCTGCGTGGAAATCACGACGAGGTCTAGGTTCTCCCGTTCAAACATCTCCTGATAATCTGTGTAGAGGGTTGACACGCCGTACATCTCTTGGTACGCTTGCAAGGCTTCCTCACGAATATCGCAGAAAGCGACCAAATCGACGAGTGCATTCTTCATCAACGTATTGGTATGGTCTCTACCTTTTCCGCCACACCCAATTAGCGCGGCTCTATACTTTGCCATTGGTCTTGCTCCTTCTTCTTTTTATAATGTCAACTCCGGTGTAGATTTATAGTGCAAACCAAAGACGGAGGATTACAGCACCAGCTTTCTATGAGGTTGCCTTTAACCGTCCACAAAGCGAGCCGGTGAGAAAATCTCCATTGACTGGTCCCAATGCCCATCGACTATCAGTTCTTTGATAACCTTTGCCGTTATCGGACTGCCCGTGATGCCCATTGTAAAGTGACCTGCCGCAATCGAGACATTTTCCCAGCCGGGAAGTGCCCCAATGGCGGGCAGCCCGTCCTCACAGAAAGGACGTAACCCCGACCACATCCTATCGACACGCCCTTCGCTCAAGGTGGGGACTACCGCCGTCCCCCTTTCTAACAAATCTGCAACCGCTTCCGGAGTATTACGCTTATCAAAGCCGACATTTTCAACCGTTGCTCCGACGTGCACCGAGCCATCCGCACGGGGAACGAGTGCCCCTTTGCTAGAATTGATCGGACGTTGGAGCAGACGCCGAATGGTTGTAACCGCCAACATCTGTCCTCGCGCGGGAGCGACAGGGATGGTGATGTCCAACGCCTCGCAGAAAACACGGCTCCACGCACCGGTCGCTATCACGAGATGTCCGGCAGAAACCTCCCCTTCATTCGTTTGGAGTGCCGAGAAGCGTCCGTCCGTTCGCCGCACACCGGTCGCAATACACCCTTCGAGGAATCGAGCGTTTCGGACGGAAGCACCTCTCGCCAACGCCAGAACCAATCGACCGTTATTGATGTACGCCTCATCGTGCGAAAAGATGCCACCACAAACTGCCGGTGCCAGTTCGGGTTCAAGGGAATGTATCTCCGCCGCATCTAACCGTGTTATCGCCATCCCAAAGACTTCCCCAAATTTTTGGAACTGCGACAGCCGTGCCGTCTCCTCTTCGTCGTTCAGCGCAACCCTCAGAATCCCGGAGGGGATATACTCAACACTGATGCCCGTCTCCTCTTGGAGTTCTGGAACAAATGCGGGGAACATCCTCGTCGAAGCCAAGTGAAACTCAAAAAGCCCCCGTTCCTCTTCCGCCATGTGCAAGGGCACCAGCAATCCCGCAGCTGCACTAGAGGCTTCTGCGCCCACCTGTCCCTTTTCCACCACCACTACCTCAAGTCCCGCCTTCGAGAGTTCGTAAGCGATGAAGCACCCAATAACCCCACCACCGACCACAACCACATCTGCCGTTCGATCCATCTGTCTCTCCTTCCGGTTACAATAATCGTCATCTACAAAGTCTAACGTTCCATTGATTATCCCACATTGCAACGGACTTTGCAATGTTGAAAATGTTGGGCAGAACTTGCTCTGTAGGCTCAAAAAAACGGACGGATATCTCTGGAAATTTCGTCCAACAAAAATTCCTTCTGGATATTTGCGCAATTTTGGCGTATAATATTTAAAGAAATAGTGTCAAATGGAATTGATGCGGATAGAAATATGCAACTACGCAAATAAAAAAAGGTTGAGGTAAGGTCGGGATTGGCACGAATTTACTCAACCGATACCGTTTGACATCCATCGGAGTGACATCTATTGGTTCCCTTGTAGCTTTGTGAATTAGTAAGCGTGATGGTTAAATTTAATCGTAAGACATTAGAACGCTTGAATTTCTGTTCTCGTACTTCTTCAACGAAAATCACTTGCGATGGCGTTTCTCTGTGAGACCAGCACTAGCATCTCACAGCGTTTGATGATCACGTCACTTTGTAAATGAAATGGCGTCAATAACAACTCAGAGACAACGATGTTATCCGACAGGTATCCAGTTCTTAAGTCCTACGATGTAGAGAAAAGTGATAGCACACGCGGAATGTGGTGATACTATCAAGGGGTACGATATAAGATGGCACGGTGTCAATTCATCAATGAACTGCGAACCACACGATTATATTATCGGTGAGAGGGAAGCCAATCTCCGGGTTTGGACAGGCGGTTCTTGGGATGATCCCTGGCGGGCGAAATACCAATCATCCGTCGGCGGGAAAAGACCTTATTTTCCAGATTCAACTTCTTGAAATCTCATAGATGCTTTACCGGGTCATGAGGTTCACCAAAATCAATCTTGGACTAGCTTTGCTAAATCCACGTTTGCAAGTTTTGGACAATATCTTTTGAGAGAGGAAATTCAGATGAATATTTATGTCGGTAATCTGTCATTTGACGCCACGGATGATGACTTACGAGAGGCTTTTGAAAGTTTCGGAACCGTCGACACTGCTAACGTCATTCGAGATCACTACAGTGGAAGATCGAGGGGATTCGGATTTGTCGAAATGCCCGAAAGTGCCGAAGCGGAAGCGGCGATTGCAGGATTAGATGGGCAGGAGATAGCTGGACGTGCGGTGAAAGTAAACGAAGCTCGTCCTCGTCCCCCACGCGGCGATAGGCGCGGCGGCGGCGGTGGCGGCGGTGGCAGAGGAGGAGGAGGCGATGACCGCGACAGATGGTAAACCACATCTTCGCTTGATAATTTCACAAAAAGCACTGGGGATACCATTCGCCCGGTGCTTTTTTTATTCGATGCACTACACACGCAGACAAGCAGATAAATGGACGCGCAAATAGAGGAGTACTAGGGTAGGCTGACCGGAACTTCACGTCCCAGCCGCGAGGATTGGTAGAGTCCATCGAAAATCATATTGGTATACAGAAAGGTGTCCCCAGGGATGGGAGAGGGTTGTGCTTCTCGGATAGCTTGGACAAACTGCTTAATCTCATAGGTGATGTCTATACTTCCTTCTGGCAATTCATCCGGTGTGACATCCCGCAAATCGCTATAGCCCCCGTGCGATAGACACAGTTTCGATTCTGAGCCAAAGGGAAAGACCTCAACAGATCCGCGGCTGCCGGCGATACGTATTTGCCACTGCTCCGGGAAGTTAATCGCCCAGCTATGTGCGAAGAACAAGGTAATCCCTCCCTCCAACCGGACGTAGGCTGTTCCAAAATCCTCCACTGAAAAATCGTCGATATTCCAGGTCCCGTCCGGAGAATGCCCAAAAATATTGGCATCGGTGCCGGAAACCGTGAGCGGTTTGGGGTGCCCCATCATGTGGAGGATAGCGTCAAGCGTATAGACCCCATTGTCCATGAGTCCCCCACCCCCGGCTGTCTCTTTTTTGATGAAGGTTCCGCCGGGGATGCCGCGATGCTGCCAGCCGATGGCTTCGGCGTAATAAATCTGTCCGAGATTTCCCGCCTCAATAAATGCTTTCGCCGCTCGGATTTCTGGCATAAACCGCCATTTCATTCCCACCATTAGGATTTTTCCGCTAGCTTTTTGGGCTTCCACCATCTGAGACGCTTCAGCGGTTGTCGCGGCCATCGGTTTTTCCACAATGACGTGCTTCCCCGCTTGAAGCGCGGCGACTGTTGGTTCGTAGTGTGCTTTGGTATACGTGCAAACACTCACAGCATCTACCTCTGCAAGGGCGAGCAGTTCCCGATAGTCCCCAAATGCGTATTTCGCGCCCCACTCCTGTGCCGCAGCTTGCGCTCGGTCCTCAAGAATATCTGCGACCCCCACAATCCGTGCTTCATCAGGGATCTGGAGGTATGCACGTGCATGTGCGCGGGAAATCCCACCTGCGCCAATGATGCCAATACCAATCGCCATAATGCTCTCCCATTAGCTTATTGTAAAGCGATGTTAGCTTCTTGAACCACCTGCGCCGCGCGTTCCTTCCAATCTGCTGAAGAAGACGTAATCCCTGCCCTAAACCAGATCAGATACTCAATGTTGCCCGCGGGACCACGAATCGGAGAGTAGGAGATCCCCATAACAGATAGCCCGAGCCCACGAACAAACTGGATGAGCTCGCGAAGCACCTGAACGTGGATCCTCACATCCCTCACAACACCGCCTTTGCCGACCTGTTGCCGTCCCGCCTCAAACTGTGGCTTGACCAAAGCAAGCACATCCCCCATCGGATCAACGATTTGGACGACGACCGGTAAGACTTTTTGGAGAGAGATAAACGAGACATCAACCACGCCGATTTGGACCAGCAACTCAAAGCGATTCATATCAATCGTGCGGATATTGGTCCTCTCAATGACACACACCCGCGGATCTTGACGGATTTTCCATGCAAGCTGCCCATGACCAACATCTACAGCATATACAAACCTTGCGCCGTGTTGTAGCAGACAATCCGTGAACCCTCCGGTTGATGCCCCAACGTCGACTGCGACGCTGTCACGCACATCAACTTGGAAAACCTGTAACGCCTTCTCTAGCTTCAGCCCGCCCCGACTGACGTACGGCAGTGGCTGTTTCACTACAATTTCCGCATCCAGTGAGATAAGTTGCCCCGGCTTGACCTGATTACTACCTGAAACAATCACTTCGCCGGCGAGAATTAACCGTTTCGCTCGTTCACGGCTTTCGGCGAGCCCATGTTCGACAAGGAGTGTATCGAGTCGCTGCTTGTTCTGACCCAGGTCTCCTCGACTATTGGCTAATTTGCTCATGTACAAGCTTTAACCCCTCACGGACAATTGCCTCCGCATCTAAACCACACTGTTCATACAAGGTTTTGACATCTCCATGTTCGATGAACTGATCAGGGATACCAAGGCGTTTGACTCGCACATCCGTTAATCCGCTATCTGTGAGCATCTCCAAGACCGCGCTGCCGAATCCGCCCATCAGTACGCCATCCTCAACCGTGATCACCTTTCCAATCCGTGAAGCGATCGGAAGGATTAGTTGGTCATCAAGTGGCTTGACGAATCGTGCATTCACCACTGTTGCTGATACCCCTGAATCCGTCAATATATCTGCTGCGTCGAGCGATGGTTGGACGCGATTTCCAATCGCTATAATCAACAGGTCATCGCCGTTGCATAAGACCTCGCCTTTCCCAATTGGCAAGGATTGGGGTTGGCTCGCCATTGGGACCCCCACACCGGTCCCGCGAGGATAGCGAAGGGCAATCGGTCCCTTTTCGTACTCAACGGCGGTTTTCACCATGTGCTGGAGTTCATCTTCATCTTTTGGTGCCATCACCACCATGTTTGGCAGAGAACGCAGGTACGCAAAATCGAAAACGCCGTGATGCGTCGGTCCATCTGCCCCGACAAGTCCAGCGCGGTCTAGCACGAAGGTAACAGGTAGATTCTGGATGCAGACATCGTGAACCAACTGGTCGTAGCCGCGTTGTAGGAAGGTGGAATAAATTGCCGCAACCGGCTTGACACCTTGGGTCGCTAGCCCTGCCGCGAAGGTGACAGCACACTGTTCTGCCAAGCCAACATCGAAGAAGCGATCAGGAAACACCTCTTGGAACTTATCTAATCCTGTGCCGTTTGGCATTGCGGCGGTTATAGCGATAATTTGCGGGTCTTGTTCGGCTAGTTCAATCAGTGTGCTGCTGAAAACATTGGTATATGCCGGAATGGGTGACTTGGGGACAAGCGATTTACCGGTTTCGAGGTCAAACTTGCCGCTCACGCTGTAAAATGACTCTGAATCCGTCTCAGCGGGCGGATATCCTTTGCCCTTCTGGGTAACAATGTGCAGCAGAATTGGCTGATGTAGCGCTCGCACGCCTTCAAGCACGGGCAACAACGCCTCTAGGTCATTACCTTCAAGGGGACCGAAATAGCGAAAACCAAACTCCTCAAACAGTGTACCGGGCTTGAGAGCCGCTTCAATTCGTTTGGCGACAGGTTTCACTTCCGGGGCAATTCGCTTCACAATCTCTTTCGCACTCGAACGGAGGGCGTTGTAGGTCGGATTGGTTAAGAGGCGGTTCAAATATTTTGAGAACGCACCAACCGTTTGTGAAATGGACATCTGGTTGTCATTGAGGATGACCAGCATATCTTTTTTGAAATCACCAGCTGTGTTCAGTCCTTCAAATGCCATCCCACCTGTCAAGCCACCATCGCCGATGACAGCGACCACTTTATAATCTTCCTTGTTGAAGTCACGAGCAGTGGCAACTCCCAACGCCGCTGCAAGCGATGTGCTTGAATGACCGGCACCAAACACATCGTACTCGCTTTCTGCTCGACTGAGAAATCCGCTGATGCCACCATACTGACGAAGCGTCGGAAACGCATCGCGGCGACCGGTGAGGAGTTTGTGTGGGTATGCTTGATGTCCGATGTCCCAGATAACTTGGTCACGCGGGGTATCGAAAACATAATGGAGCGCAATTGCCAACTCAACTGTCCCTAAGTTGGGTGCAAAATGTCCGGGGTGTTCTGATAGCACCGAAAGAAGGTATCCACGCATCTCTGCGGCGAGTTCTTTCAGTTCATTGGTATTTAGTGATTTGAGATCTGTGGGTGTATTAATTTTTTCTAAAAGCATTCCAAAGCTCCTTGTAACAATCAGCGAATAAGAACAAAATGTTGCAAGCTTCTACGACGAGCGATTAGATTTCTCCTTCATCTTCCACTTCCAACGGTGCCATTTCAAATACATCTTTATCAACTTCAACCAGTTGTTGCACACGCAATTCCGCCGTGTCAAGCTTCTCTCGACAGAGACGGGTCAGACGGATGCCCTCCTCAAATACTGCTAACGACTCATCCAGAGTCAAAGCATCCGCCTGCTCAAGCTGGGCGACCGCCGTCTCAAGTTTGGTTAAGGCTTCCTCAAAACTCATCTCTTCAGGCATCTATCTCTCCCTTCAACACACGACATGCTAACTGCCCCCGCGAAAGCCGGAGGTGAATCTCTTCGCCAACGTGAACCTGCGCGGCATCTGTAACTGTTTTTCCGCTTGAATCTTTGCAAATGCTATATCCACGAGCCAATGTCGCCAAAGGGCTCAACGTATCCAATTGGGCAGCGGCGGCTTGCCACGCTCGTCGTTTCCCGGTTAACTGTTGTGCCCCTGCACGTTGCCCTCGGAAGTCAAGCTGATCGATCACCTGTCGAAGGCGATTAATGGCATCAATCCGATGTGTTGGCGGGATACGGCTCTGTATATGTTCTAGTGTTGTTCGCACAGCATCAATTCGCCCAGTGATGTCTCGCACTAAATGGGACCTGAAAGCAGCAAGCTGCTGACGCAGTTCCGCCTGATCCGGGACGATATATTCAACCGCTGCAGAAGGGGTCGGGGCGCGATGATCAGCAACGAGATCTGCGATGGTAACATCGGTCTCGTGCCCTACGGCAGATACAATCGGGATACGTGACGCAAAAAGCGCGCGGGCGACAACCTCTTCATTAAATGCCCACAGATCCTCGATGGACCCACCTCCCCGACCAACGATCAAGAGATCTATTCCCGGCAGACGGTTCATGCACTCAATAGCGTGGGCAATCTCTGGTGCTGCGTCATCCCCTTGCACAAGGGTCGGAAATAGAAGCACTTCCACCGCGGGGTAACGTTTTTGCAACATTCGGAGAATATCACGGATGGCTGCCCCCGTCGCAGAGGTGATGAGACCAATCGTCTGTGGAAATTTTGGCAGCGGCTTTTTATGGATTGGATCGAACAACCCTTCCTCATCGAGCTGTTCCCTGAGTCGCTCAAAGGCGATTTGTAGCTCTCCTACACCAACAGGTGCAACACGCTCGCCAATAATCTGATACTGACTCCGCGCACCGTAGATACTGAGCCGCCCATTAACAAGCACAGCGTCCCCGTTTTGCAATGGAAATCGCAGGCGGGAAGCGGCAGGACGAAAAATCGCACACTGAATCTGGCTATTGTTGTCTTTGAGCGTGAAGTAGATATGCCCAGAAGTGGGACGCGCAAAGTTCGAGATCTCACCCTCAAGCCATAAATCTTGTAGTATCGGCTCCGATTGCAAAATGCCTTGCAGAATCTGTGTAATCTCGTGGACTTTGTAAGTTTTACCTGTTGGAAACATCATAAGCAAGTATGTAGTGTGAAAATATAATGACTGAACTACCGAGCTCTGATTACGTCGCTCATAGGAAGGCGAATACGCTGAATCGAGAGTGCTTTGCCGCTCTCATCATCCAATTCTAGAATAACCCCACAGAGGATGATGTTGCCGCTCGCAACTTGATAACGACGGGGCAGCATTGTCCGAAAACGCTCGATTACCTCTTCTTTTTTCATGCCAATCACTGAGTCGTGAGGACCCGTCATGCCGACATCCGTGATGTAACCGGTGCCTTGCGGGAGGATCTGCTCGTCGGCTGTCTGAACGTGGGTATGGGTGCCAACGACAGCACTCACTTTTCCGTCCGCATACCAACCCATCGCAATCTTCTCTGCCGTCGCTTCTGCGTGAAAATCGAGCAGAATAAAGCGTGTCCGCGCCTGAATCTGTGGGAGGATGGCATCAAAGGTGTGAAACGGATTCTCGTAGCTATCCATATAAAGTTGTCCTGCGATGTTTATCACACCGATCCGCGTTCCTGAAGCTGCTGTTGCGACGAGCCAGCCGCGTCCTGGCGTACCTTTCGGAAAATTTGCTGGGCGGACAAGATTTGGCTCTGTATCAATGAACCTAAAAATTTCACGATTATCCCAGACATGGTTTCCAGTCGTTATGACATCAACATCCAAATCTAGGATTTCGTCGAGCACCGATTGGGTCAATCCTTTGCCACCGGCGGCGTTTTCCCCGTTGACGATAACTGCATCAAACCCATCTGCTTCTTCAATCAGATGCGGAAGGAGGTTCGCAAGAGCTTTCCGTCCCGGCCCCCCAAAGATGTCTCCAATGAATAGAATTTTCAATATTACCTCTCAATCAAATCCTGTAAGTCCTGAATGACCAGTTCTGGCACTGGAGTGCTCCGATCAATCTGACTTATACCTGTGTTAATCCATACCGATGATAAACCTGCCGCTTTCGCACCTCCAATGTCATGCCTCAAGCTATCCCCGCCAAAGACAATTTTTGTACGATCGACATCAAGCGCTTCTATTGCTTTCGCAAAGATATATGGGGATGGCTTAATGTAGCTATGATTTGAAGAAAAAATGATAACATCGAACAGGTTACGAATTCCAACTCTCTCAAATTCACGCAAATAAAGATCGCTTGAGGACCAAATATTCGACACAACTCCCAGTCTATGCGTCTCGTGAAGCCGGTACAAAGCCTTTGTATGCGTGGCTGGAATTGTTCCAACTTCGTGCATCGCAAAAACCTGCGCTAACAATCGAATCTCACCCACCCGAAGGTCTTTCGATTCAGGCAAAACCCTCAGATAACTGGAAACTGGAGGAAATGAATCGTAACAGTTTGGATTTTCATAGTCAGCCAACATGTTATCAAATAGCGCTGAGATTATGCGGCGTATTTCTTCGTTGCTCAACAGATTTCCGCCAATCTGACGATACGTTACACCGTAGGCCTCAATATCAGAGAATCGGTCAACATCAAACATAAAAGTGTGTGACACATCAAGAAGAATGACATCAAACTGATCAATGAATCGTGTGTGCATTTGTGAACCACCATCACTATATTCAAGAGTTCTTAAGTCATAAACTCAATACAAGTATATCCTAGGGTTATCAGCCTAGATAGAAAGATCCGGCGTTTGGACGACGTGCAATTACCGCGCCACACCCGACGTCGATCCGCCGATTAGGATATCCTCTAAAGCGTCCCTAAGTTCTCCTCAATCATGATGTGTTTCACTTGTTCATTGCTAATCCTGTGCCCATCGCTCAAGTTCCTCTAACGTAAAAACCGAAGTAAGCGAACATCCAATCTCCGCCAGATTCTCACGTCCACCACTCTCCCGATCGATGATGCAAAAAGCATGCTCAACTTTTAACCCGAGCTCCCGCATCTGACAGACAGATGTCCGGATCTGTCCAGCGGTTGTGACCACATCTTCAATTACCAACGCCGTGTCATCCGCTTGAAACCCACCCTCTACCAAATTGCAGGTGCCGTAGGTTTTGGCTTCTTTGCGGACATATAGACACGGTTTTCCTGTCTTGAAGGAAAGTCCGGTTGCGAGTGGAACACCGCCTAACTCTAAGCCGGCGAGCTTGTCGAAAGATGTGGGTAAAAGTTTCTGCAACTCGTCCACAATTGCGCATAACAGAACCGGATTGCTTTCAAAGCGGTACTTGTCCCAATAGAACGAGCTGGTTTGTCCAGACCGCAACTTAAATTCTCCGGTCAAATACGAAGCGGCTTTAATTTGTCTTGCAAGATCTCTTTTGTCCATAAAGGTTATGTATGGCTTCCCAAACAAAAAAGCGAACGAGTAAATGGGCAGACCTACAACCCATTTACTCATGACCGTGTTTATCCACCTAACTCCGCCGCCACCGATTTCACATAAGCGACGCTTTTAGCATCGCCGTGGAATTGATCGCCGAGACGCATACCTTCGATGGCGAGATAACCACTATAGCCTGCATCCAACATCGCCGAGATGGCAAATCGGTAGTCAATGTCCCCATCGGGAATCGGGGCTTGCAATAGGATCGACTTTTCAAGGTCGGGGATATGGACGCGGTATAGATTCTTGCAGTGCCAATAATTGCAACGGGCTGCGAGCGCAGCGATGGCATCTTCACAAGACTCCTCTGGGATGTCATAAGTCCAGTAGATGTTGCCGAGGTCAGGGTTGATGCCGACATTGGGCTGATCGATGAGTTCCAGCAGGTGTAAGGCAGTCCAACTGTTATCAACTATCGTGTTCTGGTGGATCTCGATCGAAATCTCCAACCCCTGATCGGCGGCAACCTTCGCAGCTCCAGAGAGCCCACGAGCAGTGCGTTCATAATCCTCTTCTCTTGAAGTCCGGCTAGACCCTTGGGATATCCGTTCTCCTCGATATGTACCTATTCCTCGCGGATCCGGGGTTGGGCTTCCACCAATTGTTGAATTGACCACCCCGGCACCAATCTGTGCAGCAAAATTGATAATCTGCTCCCACTGCTTGCTTGCTCCCGCAGCGGCACTTGGATTTATGAAGCTGCCTCCGCCGCGTATGGCGACACACGGCATGCCGGCATCTTCAAGCTCCGCTCGAAGGGATGCGACGTCCGGTTGGTCTAGCACGCTGGCACCCAATTCAATGCCATCAAAGCCGATCTCTTTCGCTTTTTTCAAGAACGCACTACGATGTTCCTTCGATCCGATACCCCCGTCTTGATGTGGGTACAATACCCCACGACGAAACGCATAAGCGACTTTCATTGAATCACCTCGTAAGTGAATTTGCACCGGAGCAAGCTGTTATCCATCTGCCCCTTTGCATCCTTTAACAAAAACTGATATAATATCCCCTTGAACAAAACCAATTGATGAATGTACCAATGATAGCACACATGATGGGGAAATTCAATCGCAATTTATCAGAGGGAAGGAAAAGATCATGGCAACCATCGCAATTGGAGGCATCATGCACGAGTCCAACACGTTCAGTAACGTACCAACAGACCGTGCTGCATTTGAGTCCGGGCGTCTGATTTTTGATAATGACATCCTTGATATTTGGGGAGAAGCCCATCATGAGGTCGGTGGTTTTATTGAAGGCGCATCAGCATACGGTTGGGATTTACACCCAACCCTGATGGCTGCCGCAACACCTGCAGGCAGAGTGACCGATGAAGCCTTTAACGCAATCGTTACTGAACTGATCCAACGTATTCAATCGGTGCCAAATCTTGATGGGGTGTTACTTGCCCTGCACGGTGCGATGGTCGTTGAAAGCTATCCCGACGGCGATGGCGAGGTACTGCGCCGGATGCGCCGAGCGTTAGGAACCGATTTTCCCATCGTCTCCACGCTCGATCACCACACGAATGTCTCTGAACAGATGGTCGCCGAATCAACTGCGTTGGTCATCTACAAAACAAATCCACACGTCGATCAACGTCAACGAGGTCTCCAGGCCGCAGAGATTCTGATGCGTACGGTTCGTGGGGAAATTAAGCCAACACAAGCCCTCGTCAAACCACCGATGATTTTCAATATCCTGCATCAAAATACTAGTGCCGAGCCGATGAATTCAATCCTTCAGGAGGCAGTGCAGTCGGAAACCAGATCCAACGTGCTCGCGGCAAACATTGCGGCAGGGTACCCCTACGCCGATGTCCATGAGATTGGTCCTGCCGCTGTCGTTGTGACCGATAACAACTCGCAACTCGCCCGAACAGAAGCCGAGCGGTTATCGAAGATGCTGTGGGATGTGCACAATCAGCTGGACATCAACCTTCCAGACGAAGCAGCAGCGGTCGCGCAGGCAATACGGAGCGAGGCGCACCCTGTCATACTAGTCGAGATGGGAGATAACATCGGAGGCGGTTCGCCGGGGGATAGCACGTTCATTGTGAGTGAACTGCTACGGCAGAAAGCGGACGGATTCGTCTGTATCCTCTACGCACCACAGGAGGTAGAGGCGTGTATTCGAGCGGGTGTTCGCGGGGAGGTCGACCTGACCGTCGGCGGGAAATCCGACGACCTACACGGTTCCCCGGTCCCAATCCGTGGGCGTGTCCGTCTCATCCACGACGGTTATTACGAAGAGACAGAGCCTCGGCACGGGGGGCAGCGATACCAAGATCAGGGGGTCACAGCGGTTGTGGAGATTGAAACAAAGAATCTGATTGTGCTAACTAGCAAACGTCAGGTGCCATTCAGTCTGCATCAACTCCTGAGTTTGGGGATTGATCCACGGCAGATGAAGCACATCGTTGTCAAGGCTGCTATTGCCTATCGTGCAGCCTATGAGCCTATCGCAGGAAAGATTATTGAAGTTGACACCCCTGGACTAACAGCAGTGAATCCGCTGCATTTTACCTATCAGAACGTGCGGCAGCCAATCTTTCCGTTGGATTCAATTTGACCACTCCACTTGAATCCATCAAATACACATGGAAATTTATACCCACAGAATGTTATAATCAACAATGATATGTTAATTATAACATACTAACGGAGGATAACCAAAATGCCTGAAATTCGAGTTGCCATTGTTGGTGTCGGAAACTGTGCATCTTCTTTGGTTCAAGGTATAGAATACTATCGAGGCGCCAAAGAAGATGAGTTTGTTCCCGGTCTGATGCACGTTAAGTTCGGTCCCTACCATGTGAGTGATGTTAAAGTTGTTGCAGCTTTTGATGTGGATAAGAACAAAGTCGGACTTGATGTCGCCGATGCAATTTTTGCCAAAATTAATAACACCATAAAATTCTCGGATGTACCAAAAACCGGCGTAACCGTCCAGCGTGGAGCCACGATGGATGGGTTTGCCAAATACTACCATGAGGCGGTCGATGAGTCCCCGGCTGAAGTTGTTGATGTGGCTGATGTTCTGCGCGAAAGCCAAGCCGATATTCTCATCAACTACCTACCTGTTGGCAGTGAGGAGGCGACCAAATGGTATATCGCGCAGGCGTTGGACGCCGGTTGTGCGGTCGTGAATTGTATGCCTGTATTCATCGCAAAAAACGATGAATGGCGCGCAAAGTTTGAAGCGGCAGGTTTACCCATCGTTGGAGACGATATTAAGGCCCAATTCGGAGCAACCATCGTTCACCGCGCGCTAGCAAAACTGATGAGTGACCGCGGTGTTAAACTTGAACGTACCTCTCAATTGAACGTTGGCGGGAATATGGACTTCAAAAATATGTTGGAGAAAGAGCGGCTAGAATCCAAACGTATTTCCAAGACGGATGCCGTTGTCTCCCAACTCAACCATGAGATCGCACCGGAAAACGTCTACATCGGTCCCAGCGATTACGTGCCCTTCCTCGAAGATCGGAAGTGGTGCTATCTTTATATCGAAGGAACCGAGTTTGGTGATATTCCTGTCCGAGCCGAAGTCAAGTTGGAAGTCTGGGATTCACCCAATTCAGCCGGTGTAGCGATTGACGCGATTCGTTGCTGCAAAATTGCACGAGATCGCGGCGTCAGCGGGGCACTCTATGGTCCAAGTGCTTACTTCATGAAGTCGCCACCACGTCAGTATGCTGATTCGGAAGCCTTGGCGATGGTAGAAGATTTTATCGGCGGCAGATAAGAAGTTGGGGCAGGTACTTGTAGTCAAACCCGTGGGAAAGCATAGCCATATTTTGCTTTCCCATTTTTATTTCTTTGGTAAAGGAGTACGAAATGTCACATTTTCGCGCCATTCACACGATTGAGCTAAAGCCGTATGTCGAACGCGAACAGTTTGAGGATTTCATGCTGCGTCAATTTCTACCTACAATTCGCGCGATGCCTAACTGTCTTAACGTCGAGTTACTCAAGGGTTACAAGGGAAATCTCGCCGGCGTTGCGCAATCCGAACACGATTATGTCTGGATGACGCTCTGGGAAAGCGTGGAGGCGAATAACGCTGTCTGGTCAAAAGAAGGTGCCCATCACACGCCGGACGAGATACTAGAAATTAATGCCAAACTTCACCATTATGCGGCGAACTATGCGCTGGTCGGCGGATTTATCGTCGAAGCGACGGTCTAAGCCACGAATCTGCATTGATATTTTGTTTGTTCCTATATCGAATCTTGTGCTATATTGAACCTGTTTTTTGTCCGCATCAGTGGTCCCCATGCGGATCATTGGTCATACTATCTGTTGGAGATCTCAAGATGAATATTCTTATCACTTCAGCTGCTTCTGATTTGGCGCAAGGATTAGCCAACGCACTATCCGGTGAGCATCAGATCCGTTTGACAGATCTGATTGATGTCGAAACCGAGTTTGAATTTGTGCGTAGCGACCTTGGGCATGATGAGGCAACAAACAAGCTCGTCCAGGGAATCGATGCTATTGCGCATATAGCGCAAATACCACCATCCCTTCTCGCAGAATCAAACCAACCGGAGAATTTGGAGATTGACTTCCAGACACGCTGCACCTACAACCTCCTGATGGCTGCCTCCGAAGAAAACGTTCCTCGTGCAATCTATGCAAGCACCCTTCACCTCTACGACTCACATGATGAAGATTGGACGGTCACTGAAATATGGCGGCCCCGTCCAACAACGGACATGCCAATTTTGTCACAGTATCTCGGGGAGTTTACCTGTCGAGAGTTTGCCCGCGAAGGACGTATGAACGTCGCCTGTCTCCGACTCGGCGCATTGGTCACGGCGGAAGCAGCGGCGAATCAGCCATTTGATTCGATGTGGCTTGAAATGAACGATGCGATTCATGCCTTTGAATGCGCTCTCAAAAGTTCTGGTGAAAGAAGGTGGGAAATCTATCACATTCAGTCAGAGTTTCCCAATTCACGCTTTTTCATCAACAAGGCAAAAACATCGCTCGAATTTAACCCACAATTTTCGGTTTAGGAGGTAAAGCATGAAGGTATTGATTTTGGGTGGACACGGTTATCTAGGTCCTCATGTTGAAAAAGCGTTGGAGCCATACTACCAACTCCGCATCACGGATATCAAACCGATTGACACAAAACATGAATCGATGCAAATCGATGTTTCATCCTTAGATGATGTCATGCGAGCAGCAGAGGGGATGGATGCAATCATTAACTGCTCCGTCCTTCGTCAGGACCGGCAGATTGCTTTCGATGTGAGCACACGCGGCTGCTATAACACAATGCGAGCAGCTGTCGAACACGGTATCCGAAGGGTCATCAATACAGGACCGCATTTTACAATCACGGGTCCGACCTACGAACACTACGATTATGAGATAGACCCAGATGTCCCTCCTCAACCGGGAACAGGTTTGTACCCTATTACAAAAGGGCTCGGACAGGAAATCTGTAAAATCTTCACCGAAAACTACGATATCTACGTCCTTTGCTATCTCTTTTACAATTTCCGATATGATGATGACCCGGCTGAAGGTACAGACATAACGCCATTTGCGGTGTCTTGGCGAGATGCAGGAGAGGCGTTCCGTCTCGGTTTAGAAATCGACCTCAGCGCACTCCCGTCACGGTGCGAAGTGTTCAGTATCTTCACTGACATGCCCCATCAGCGGTTCACCAATGATAAGGCAAAGCGGATTCTCGGATTCGCCCCACGAGACCGATTTGAAAAGATGTGGCATAAGAAACGTGAAGCGTGAAAAATGTCTAACCCTCAGGGAGATTGAACCGGTAAGGTCAAAAAGCCTGCATGAAAACCAAAGTCAAAATACTTGCTCATCGAGGCGGACTCGACCGTGCCCCCGAAAATACAATCACTTCCTTCAGACAAGCGTTTCAGGATGGCGCAGATGCCTTTGAGTGTGATGTTCGCCTGACCAAAGATCAGGAACCGATTATTATCCATACAGGTTTTAATCAGGATAGTATTGAGGAGGTAACGGGCTGCACGTCTTCGTTGAGCGAGTTGAATTGGGTTGATGTCCAAAAACTGAAGGTTCTTGATTCCCCTGAACCGGTGGCACATCTTGATGAGATGCTCTCTTTTGTCAAGGATACTGGATTGCCGTGCTTCATTGAACCGAAAGAAGACGCGAAAAATCTCAGCCCACTCTTAGTCGAGCGCATCCGGCAATTTGACCTCGTCGATAAGGTCGGTATCCTCACCTTTTATTCGCGTAAGGAATTGCTGATTCAAGTAAAGCAGATTGAGCCTGAAATTCAGACGAGCGCGATTATCATCAACCCTATCGCGAATTTCCTCAAGGCGGCGGAAGCTATCAACACCAATCGGATTGTCATCGGTTGGAGCCGAATCAATCACTTTCGGATTTACAACACCATCACACATTCGTTGATTCGGAAGGTTAGACGCCTCAAAGCGAAAGGCATCGCTGTCGAAGGCGGATTTGTGCGTAACCGGCGCGATGTCGAGTGGTTGTTGCGGCATGAGATTGGCGGGTTGTGGACGGATGATGTCCCGAAGATTAGGGGATTTGCAGGGGTGTAGGCGGTAGCACAACAATTTGCATCAGCAGGCGTAATGTGCTTGTCCTCAAGGGCATCGACGAGAAACTTTTTCTGACGTTTCACGTTTTATTCTTTACTACATTATAATCTGTGTTGTCTCGCTGTGTAACAAATTATGTGCTCCACCACCAACGCGTAGCTACCCAACCCGCAAAACTTTTTAGGTCAGAACCATGAACACACTTTCAAAACGACTCAATAGATTACCGCCCTACATGTTTGGTAAACTCAAACAGTTGACCCATGAAAGACGACAGCAAGGGATTGATGTCATTGATCTAGGGATGGGCAACCCTGACAGGCCGACCCCGCAGCACATTGTAGATAAACTGACCGAAGCCGCCCAAGAACCCCGCCACCATCGCTATTCTGCATCAAGGGGGATTTTCAATCTGCGTCGCGAGGTCAGTTGGTACTATGAACGACGCTTCGGTGTCCAGATCGATCCCAATCATGAGGCGATCTCGGTGATTGGTACCAAAGAGGGACTTTCCCATCTCGCGCTCGCGTTGATAGACGAAGGCGATCTCGTACTCGTCCCAAATCCGACGTTTCCGATTCATATCTACGCCACTGTTATCGCCGGCGGTAGCGTCGTCAGCCTCCCGTTACGCGAAGAAAATCAGTTTGTGCCGAGTCTCGACGAGATTTCGAGGGATATCTGGCCCAGGCCCAAGGTCTTAATCTTAAGCTTCCCACACAACCCAACGGGGGCGGTGATCGAACTTGCCTTCTTTGAAGAAATTGTTGATTTTGCCAAGCGAAACGACATCATTGTTATCCACGACCTCGCGTACGCTGACATTGTTTTTGATGGCTATCAGGCACCCAGTTTTTTACAGGCGAAAGGTGCCAAAGATGTTGGGGTTGAATTTATCTCCTTATCAAAGTCCTACAATATGGCAGGTTGGCGATGTGGGTTTGCTGTTGGCAACCGTGAACTGGTTGACGCATTGGCACGAATCAAGGGCTATTACGACTACGGCATCTTCGCGCCCATTCAGGTAGCTGCAATCGTGGCACTGCGAACTGATACCGATATGGTGGAAGCGAATGCCGAGACCTATCGACACCGCCGCGATGTGCTGGTAGAGGGACTGAATCGGATTGGCTGGAAGGTGCAAAAGCCGCACGCAACGATGTTTGTGTGGGCACCGATCCCTGAACCGTATCGCCATATGAGTTCGATGGATTTCGCAATGAAACTTCTTGATGAAGCCGAAGTTTGTGTCTCCCCCGGCGCGGGGTTCGGTCACAACGGAGAGGGATATATTCGGATTGCGCTTGTCGAAAACGAAGACCGCATCCGTCAAGCCGTGAGACAGATCCGGCGGGCGTTGTTTAAGTAGAGCATGTTTCCAAGCTGCGTACCGATCGGACACGGATATTGAGGCAGCCTTATGGTCAATGCAGAGCAGCTAGCACAGATTTTTTCTGGGACCGATGGTATCATAGCAACTTATTTTTTCGGGTCACAGGTCAGTGGTAAGACCGATGCCTTCAGCGATTACGATTTTGCTGTGCTGCTACCGGCGGACTGGTCCAAAGATGAGCGGTGGACTCTAGTTGGAGAGTCGCTTGATAAGGCGTTTGCGGTGGTGGGGCAGGACAACGCAGATGTAGTAGATGTGACGAATCAACCGCTCTGGTTTCAACAGGTGGTTGTGCAGACGGGCAAGGTGATTTACGAGACGGACAGGATCGCACGGCAGGAATATGAACGAACACTTATACACAAATGCTTTGAAGCGGGATTGCCCGAGTACACGGACGCAGGAAACATGAACAAGCAGGATGTAGAAATTAACTTTGATACCATTGGAGACAATTTGGAGAAACTTAACACTTTGAGCAGTCTGAGCCGCGATGAGTTCATGGCTGATTTTGTGTATCTGGATGCAACAGTCCGAAGACTCCAAACCTCCATTGAGGCATTGGTCGACATCTCTCGCTAGACTCCAAACCTCCATTGAGGCATTGGTCGACATCTCTCGCTACGTGATCCGGTCACTTGGATTGCCATCTGCTGATACGTATCGGCAGGTTCCAACCATACTTGCCGATGCCGGATACTTTGACCAAACGTCCACAGCAATTTATGACAAAATGGTGCGGTTGCGGAATCTGATTGTCCACCACTATTATCGTGTTGACCCGGAAGATATCTACAACATCTTGACAGAAAATCTGTTAGACCTTCAAAATTGGCGCACCACGTTATTAGCAATCATTGAAGCCGAGGCTAACACTTGAAAGCCTAGGGAATACATCAATAATCAGACAGCGCCCGAACCCGCAAGGAAAAACCGATGCAAAAATGGTATACGAACAAAATCCTTTTGAACACACTGATCTTCATAATGGTTGTTGGGTTTATCGGATATCTGCTACCTTCCCCTCAAATCAAGCAATTGGGACTTATCGTCTTCTTAGTTGCGGGAACAATGGTTATGATTAGGGGTGTTGTGAAAATCACGATGGGCATGCGAAAAACAGGAAGGTAATCCAGCGATAGCTGCTAAGACAATAATCCGGACGCAACCTACGAATTTATCTCATCCTCTTATGACCGCCGTCGCCTTTTGCGCTTCGGTGAAGGAGTCGATATTGGAACCGCCTCTTCTTCTGGTGTAACAGGACGACACGTGACCCAGTAGAGAAGACCTCCTCCAATAATGACCATCAAAATGCTTATGAGTTGGGCCCCTGTCAATCCGGAGAGGGCAGGTTGATTCAGTCGAAAAAATTCTGCGATGAAACGCTCGATTCCCATCAAGATAAACGCTCCGCCCAACAGCCACCCCGGTGTGCCTTCTTTCTGTTTGCGAATAGACCACAACAATCCAAACCCAATAAACGACAGCCCTGTCTCATACAGCGGTGTTGGATGAACGGGAATAGCCGTCGGCACTGTGCCGTTGGGAAATGCCATCGCCCACGGTAGGTCTGAGGGTGGTCCATAGTCTCCATCACCGGACAGGAAACATCCAATTCGCCCAATTCCATAGCCGAGCAAGACCACCATGCCGATCGTATCAAGTGTCGGTAGAATTGGGTTGGGGGATCGATGGATAGCGAACAGAACGGCAGCAAGCGCACCGATAACGCCGCCATACCAAACCAGCCCACTATTTGAAATCAGTTCAGCTATTTCAATCCTGCCATCTTGCAATGCTGAGTAAAGTTTTGCGCCAACCAGTCCTCCGACTGCGGCTGTAAAAATTATTGATGATGTCGGACGCGGGTCCAGCCCTTTCCTTGCCAAATCGCGCTGTGAAATCAGCAGGACAGCAAGAAAAGCTAATGCCATCATAAGGCCGAAACTGTGAATCGCTATGGGCCCAAAATCAATAAGCGTCGGATACATTATTTGCTTTCTCTAGTGTCGAGGTATTCCGCCGATGGGTGCTGCTCCAATAAATCGGGATTTCGCTTCCTACAGATGATTCTTTCCTACATTTTAGGTCACTGTCTTCAACAGCCAGCCTATTGCTGCACCGCCTAGCACCAACCACGCTGAGTTGATGTTATAGCGAAACAGCGCCGCCGCCGATACCACTGCAATCAGCCCAGCTCCCCAATCAGTTAGCGTGTGACGCGCTAGCTCAACCGTGACCGCCGCCATCAACCCAATAGCACTTGCGTTGACCGCATCCAGAAACGCACCGGCAACCGCTGACTGACGCAGGCGCGGAATGAGCGGATTGGTTGTTAACACAAATAGAAACGATGGGCCAAAGATGCCAAGGGTCGCCACAAATGCACCGCCGGGTCCTGCCAATACATACCCGATGAACGTTGCAGTCGTAAGGACCGGTCCCGGCGTAAACTGCCCAATCGCGACTGCGTCGAGGAGTTGCTGCTGCGTCAGCCACTGATACTGCTCAACCAGCCCACCTTGCAGGAAGGCAACGAGGACATAACCGCTGCCAAATAGAACACAGCCGATTTTGAGAAAGAAAAGCCCAAGTGAAGACAGGGTGACCGACGACGGAGGCGCAGCCGTAGTCGCTAATACTAGATTGCTAGACGGAAGCCATGCAAAACCGACCAACATTTTCCCTGTTCGCCATCGACTTCCGAATCGCCACAGGATGCCCACTATTCCACCGCCAAGCAGTGCGATAATTTCGTTGATGCCAAACAGGACGAGTAGCATCACCAAAAATCCAACACCAATCAGAAACGGTCCCTTCGCCGCTGTTTTACCCAATCGCCACACCGCACTGAGAATCACAGCAATGACCGCCGGCTTGATCCCATACAACAGTGCCTCCGCCTGTGGCACCGTCTGAAACCGATCGTAAGCCCACGCACAGCCCAATGTAATTAATGCCGCGGGGAGAATAAAGCTGACGCCTGCGACAACCAGCCCGGCAATGCCTGCACGCACGAAACCAATATGAATTGCCATCTCGGTGGAGTTGGGACCGGGAATCAGATTCGTTGCACCGAGTAGATCGAGAAATCGCTCGCGTGTCAACCAACGGTGGCGTGTGACAACCTCATCCTCCATCATTGCAATATGTGCGGCAGGACCGCCAAAAGCGGTGACGCCTAACTTGACAAATAACACCAAAAGTTGTCCAATCTTGCTCATCATGCTTGCCGATTATAAGCACCCGCAACCAATTTGTCAAGATCTATTTTTGGAAAAGTACGGTTCAGGTTGACACTGCAAAACCACACAAACAAGACGTAGTTCCTCCCCTCACCAACAACGTCGGAAATGGACATGAAAAGGTATCAACCAAGCTCCACCTACTCACTCCTTCCTACGCTTATTTTTAGATTGATCGCTGTGTTGCTTTCTGCTATAATGTCGAATAACAGAGGGGTATTAACTATTTCAGCGCGGGCTTGATACCAGAGCTCTCATAAGAAATGACGGGAGGAAATTTCTGATGAATCTCATTTTTGTCGGGTGCGAATACACAGGTAAATCGACGTTAGCAGCAGAGGTCTTGAAATGGGCGGAATGCACTTTGGGCGGAAGCAGCCATTTCCATGATCATATGAGTGTTCCTTCGAGCGAGTTGATGCTAGAGGCTCAAGAATCGCTGTTGACTCTTCATCCCCAAGCCGTGGAGATGCTCCAACGCTATATGATTGAGTATCATGTCTCAGAAGCTTTCTATAGCAACCCTGATCACAACCTGATGGGCTTGGTCATTGAAGAAGCGGTCTATGCCCCGTTGTACTACGGCTATGGTGGGAAAGATAGCAAGGCACCCTTCCGGAGCCCGGAAGGACAGCGGACAGAGATGGCACGACGCATAGAAGAGAAGATTCTTGAGCGCGCACCGGGGGCGGTGCTGGTCCTTTTCAAAGCGACCCCAGAGGTGATCGCAAAACGGCTGAAGGAAAATCCACACACCCACCAAGTTGTGCAAGAAAAGGACATTGAGTACGTCCTACAACGGTTCGAGGAGGAATTCGAGGCGTCCTTGATACAGAAGCGAATCGTCCTTGATACTACGACTGCGACTGTGGAGGAGACGTTGGCAGAGTTCGTAGAGAAATATGAACCGTTCCACACCAACGCAGATCTCTTGCGACTGCGTCAGCGTTCGATAGAGCAAGCGGAAGAATGAAGTTAATTTACCCGATCGATGTGAGCATCACCAACTGGAAACCCACCGCTCCCGATTTGGGATAGGCGGACTGACGGGCACCCCGCCTCGGAGATGGGACTCGTAAATACCGAATCCGATGTCTTGGCTGAGCAGCGTCACCCGGAGGTTGCTTTTACCGGGTTTTCCAGTTTTGATTGACTGAATGAGGTCGCGGATGAGATACACCGTGCCACTCCGCGGCGGTATCTGCTCAACCGGAACCGTATCCCACGCCTCCGACGCCGCATCTCGACGCCGCATCTTCACCGCCTCGCCATCGTTTACGACGCGGATGACACCGTTAGTGCAGACCAATTCAATCTCTCTGCCAACGCCAGTGCCTGCTACATGTGCCGTCGTCCCGTTATCAAACTTGATGAGTGCTGACAAGATCGACGTATCTTGGATAAATTTCATGCCGGAGGTGTCTCCCTCCGGTGGATGGAGTTTTGAGATGATTCCCTGAATTGACACGGGCTCCGGGTCCCCCAGCATATACAGCAGCAGGTCAATGAAATGACCTTCGAGTGCCTTGCCTTCAAAGCCCAGCACCGATTGGACATCGCCCAACTCTCCGCTTTCGGCGATGTCCCGCGCCTGTTCATAAGCCGCCCAATGACGATAAATGGGACCGTATTCCAAGTGAACCCCATTGCGCTCAAATGCGTCTCGGATAGTATCAGTTTCCACTAGTGACATACAGAGTGGTTTCTCCGCGTAGACACCCTTAACGCCGTGTTCCGCAGCGAACACCATCTCCTCCGCGTGCTGTTCCGGGCGCGTGGTGACACTCACGATGTCTAGGCTCTCTTTTTCAATCATCTCGCGATAGTCGTTGTACGCGGCAGGAACATTCCATCGCTCCACGAAGTGTGCCAGTCGTTCCTCATGGATGTCACACGCAGCGACCATTTCAGTCTCATCGACAGCAGCATAGCCCGCCGCGTGAGAGTAAGGAAGTGCCAAGCCGCCGCGATAAGGACGTTGTTTCCGTCTTTCTATCTGCTCGTCTTCGATGGTGTTTGCCATGCGGCCACACCCAATGACGCCAACTCTAAATGCCATTTTTCTCTCCCTAATCCTTAAAACTTCGGTATTTTAGAGACCCCACTTGCAAAAATAACGGGGTTATGTTATGCTATCAGAAACTATTGTTTATATTATATTTATCAAATAAGGACTTATACTACCCATGTCGCCCAAAGTAGCACGACGTAGATCCTTACACAGGTCGCTGTTTAACGTAGGGATTAGCGGAATTACATTGACCAATTCTGGAAGTTTAATTGAACCACAATGGGTTGAAATTACACAACACGAAATTTCGATTGCTAATCTTCCACCCGCTTTTGAAGGGTTTTCGATTGTTCAACTCACAGACTTGCATCACAGTTCGATTGTAACGCTGGATTATCTTCAAGCCTGCTTTCAGCAAGTGGTGGATTTACAACCAGATTTGGTCGTAATGACCGGGGACTATATCACCTACCAAGAGAAATATGCACAGCCAGTGGCACAGGCTATCGGTGAAACTATCATTGAGGCGGGGATCCCTACCTATGCGGTCCTCGGTAACCATGACCATTGGAACAACGATTGGAATGACGACTGGAATGACGATTCAGATGCCGGTGTGTTTCCCTTGCGCAATCGTTGGAAGGGCGATGGTCTTGAAGTATTCAACGCGTTGACGGCGGGGGGCATCAGAGTCTTGATGAACGAATCCGCCCTGTTACAGCGCGGTAGCGACCGCCTATGGCTTGTTGGCTGCGACGACCTTCTCGCTGGAGATTTTGATTTCGAGCGTGCGTTAGGGTCTCTGCCTTCGACTGATGAACCACGCTTCCTCTTAATGCACAACCCGCAGCCGATCGAATCGATCGCCCACCACGGATTCGATCTGGTTTTGTCGGGGCACACACATGGCGGACAAATTTCCTTGCCGTTTGTCCCCCCGAAGGTAGGAAGTAAATATCTCGCTGGTCTTTTCTACGTCGATGCATCGCGGCTTTACGTTTGTCGGGGACTCGGAGTCACAGGCGTTCCGATCCGATTTATGACAACCCCAGAAATTGCGTGCTTCCGCCTTGTCCGTTCTTCCGGGGCACGGTCAACAGCCACCAATTCCTTGACGCAACGCAACTCCCGATCCACGTATTATAAAAGGCTTGAAAGATATACACGGCTCGAAACCGCATCTTCCAAAGGCTGGTCTGTTGGGGTGTTTTCGAGCAACAGGTCACCCTTATAATCCCCCGCCTCCAAACGCTTGCCAATCGCTGCAAAATCGACATATCCGTCGCCGACTTGCGTCAAAACACCGTCTGCCGTTTTCTGCTTGAAATGCACCGACGTGAGATCCTCCATTTTCACAGCATTCCAAAATACCTCCGGTGGGTTGACCGTTGTGCCATCGTCGCGATAGGTGTTCGCCTCGTCGTAGGTCAACAGTGCCCCGCCTTGGACCGCCAAATCGAGCGTAAAGGTCGCCGGCTGTCGTGAGTTTTCAACCGCAAAAACCATCGGGCAGTTTGGTAACAATGACCGATATCGTTCCACATTGGCAACCGCAGCTTGTGGATCCACACCTCCCGTCGGGGCGAGTCCGACAATCCGTAACCGTGCGTTCGCTGGACACAGCAAATACGCCAGCTTTTTCGCTTGAATAATCTGTTGAGTGTCCGATTCGAGGTCATCAGGCGCGGAGAGCCACGAATGCGACATGGCAAAACTCAGGGTCAAATCGCGTGCCTGCTCCACAAATGCGCTGACACGCGCAAAAAGGGCACTATCCTCCGCTGTAACCGCCGGATCTTGCCCCGCTCCCCAGATTGCATCGCAGATCGCCTTCCACTGCTCGTCCGTATAACGTCCCATCGACGCTTCAATCTCACCAACCAAGCTGCCAAATTCGGAGTTACGGAGATAATCCCCCTCGCGCACCTCCATGTCTTTGAAACCTTGGTCGCCAAACTGGCGGGCGAGGTCTTCAAAGCGGTCGCCATCCTCCATGCGCTTCGTCCAAATGTTCGTTACAATGCCGAGTCTTTTAAATAATGACATCTTTTCCACCTTTGTCTCATCTTCATATCCTGCATAAGTACGCTAATTTTCACGAAAGACTTTCGTTTTCAGCCATTACCAGTATAAAACAAAAAAGATTACATCACAATTAATTTCTATCGCTATCCCGAAATCTCAAATCAAAGGGAAAAATATATCATTACTGGACGACAGCTTCACTTTCTTCTTCTTCTGCACTTTCCTCTTCAGGGTCAACCTTGATTGGAAATTCCTTCATCTTTGCGTCCGCGATTTTCTTTAATTGCCACTGTCCCAGAATCTTGATTCGCCGGTAGCGGATATCTATAAAACCGAGCCGCTTAAACTCATTGAGGAGCGCACTTGTCGTTTCGCGTGCCGTCCCAATCAGATTTGCTAGTTCCTGCTGCGAAAGCTTCACGTTCAGGATAATGCCCTGACTATCACGCACACCGTGCTTTTCTGCTAACGACATCAGCAGGAGGGCAAGGCGAGACGGTGCATTGCGAAACACTAAGTTCTCAAGCTGATTCTCAATCTCCCGCCTTCGCAGTCCAATCAACTTGGTGATGTGCATCGCCAAGTCTGGTTTCTTCTTCAGCAGCATTTCAAAATCCCGACGACGTATCACACAGATATATGAGTCTTCCAGTGTCTCCGCGATTGTGTTACGGGGACCTTCGTCAATCAATGCCATCTCGCCGAAGATTTCGCCCGCTTCAAGAACTGCCAACGTCAATTCCTTGCCCTCGGGTGACAGTTTATAAATCTTGACCCGCCCCTCTTTGAGCAGGTAGACTACATCCCCCGGATCGTCTTGACCGTAGATTTGTTCACGTCGGCTGTAATGTTTCATGTGTGAAATGCGGTCAATGACGTCGATTTCTCTGTCGGTCAGATCTTTGAAAATATCAAAATGCTTCAGATACCAAATTTTTTCTAGTTTTTTCATTCTATCAAACCGTAACGAAGGATTGTTGTGATAATTTTATATCCGGCTAAAATCGTTCCTTTAACTGTTCCCGTAATTTTCGATTGCCCAATCCGCTTCCGGTAGCTAACGGGCACTTCACACACACGTAACCCCATCTTTGCTGCCTTTACCTGCATCTCAACTGTCCAGCCAAAAGTCTTGTCCTGCATATCCATCGCTAACAACCGTTCATAGCGGATAGCGCGAAAGGGACCCAAATCGGTGTAACGGACCTGAAATAGCAACCGAATCAGAAAGGTGGCTAACGCATTGCCAAAGCGAGCCTGCGGGAGTAAAGCCCCTTTCTCGCGCACGCCCCGAATCCGAGAACCGATCGCCATCTCTGCGTCGCCGGCGAGAATAGGTTGAATGAGCCACGGCATCTCCGACGGAAAGTCGCTATAATCGCCATCAAGAAAGACCACAATTTCTGGTGTGTTTAACACAGCGATGCCAGCGAGACACGCAGAACCGTAACCTTTACGTTCTTCGCTTACCACCCGTGCCCCCGCAGCGCGAGCCACTTCAGCCGTTCGGTCAAGACAACCGTTGTCAACAACAATAATCTCCTGAACACTTGCCTTGGGAATGTCGGCAATAACCTTGCCGATAGATGCCTCTTCATTGAACGCGGGAATAATGACAGATACACTCATTTGAGGTGCTTTCAAACCCATTTATCTGGAGAATGGGAGGGTGTAAAACCCTCCCACACAGATACGTTCCTGCCTAACCCTACTGCCCACACGGGTTGCATGGATTGCAAGGATTGACGCCCGCACACGGATTGCAGGGATTTGCTCCTCCACAGGGGTTGCAGGGATTGACACCCGCACACGGATTGCACGGATTACAGGGGTTTACCCCCGCACAGGGATTACACGGATTGCTGACAACCCCCTTTGTCGCTGTCGAGCCGGTCAAATCCACGCTCACCTTTATTGTCTCTGCCAATTTGAGAAAGATGAATTGAGGAACCTCAATATTGTAATCGGGAAGATTCAATGAAAGGCCGCCGTTAATTATCAGGAGATCACCCGGCATCTTGCCCTTGGTGGCTTCACTCTCATCGAAATAGGTGACCGTGATATTTTTTAGCTGGACGGCGTTCTTAACCCCGTGTAGTGACAAAGTGCCTTCGGCGTCTACCGTGAGCGTCTTTCCATCCATAAGCATCTTATCAGAGGCTTTGGTCACTTTGTTGATGGCGAGCATCGCTTTGGGATACTTCGCTGTCTCCAAGAAATTATCCCGCATATGTTCATCGCGTTTGTCAATTCCTGTCTTCAGGCTGGCGAGATCCAATTCAAAGGATGCTGTCAATCCCTTCGTGATGTCCTTCGAATTGACCTGAATATGACCCGTTATTTTGTTGGTTGTACCGACGATTTTCTCTAGCGGTGCCTTGGAATCGAAGGTGAGCACATCCCTGCCTCCAGGGTCATCGACTCCAAAGTGTTTCATCCCCGAACACGGGTTGCATGGATTGCAGGGATTTGTCGCCGCCCCACCGCACGGGTTGCACGGATTCTCGGCAGCAAAAACCCCCATCGATAAAATCATCAAAGTTACTATGCCCATAATCAAGGCATAACGGCTGAATCTTGTCATTATTTTTCTCCTTATCTTAGGTTAAATTTAGGAAAGAGAATTGATAGTCACTTCCCTTTCAACACGTTGATTTCTTCTTCCCAACGTGTTTTCTGTTGCTTGTCCACCTGAGCGCGGACAGCTTGGTATAACGCAGCAAGTGCTAATTTCGGTTTCAAAGCTGCGTGGTAACCCTCGTAAAGTGCGTACAATGTCTCTGCTTCGTCCGGATTTGTGTCAACCAAACCCTCCAAAATAGATATTCCCTCTTGAGGACGGTCCAGCTTAGTCAGTGCTCTCGCTTTATATAGCAAGCCGTAATAGTAATTTGGAGCAAAGTCTAGCGCAATTTCGGCGTAATCAAGCGCCTTTTCGGACTCCCCCAATTCGACATAGCAGAGTGCTAAAAATGCGTGCGCGTCAATTTTGGGGGGTGCTTCTGGGTTCCAGGCCCTGTCCTGTCGCCAAACTTCGTCGGAGCGGATAAAAGCGGGAACCGCTTCAGCGTATTTCCCTTGTCGAGTCAATGCCCAACCCAAATTAAAATATGACTGATACATCCCCGGATCCGCTTCGATTGACTTCTGATAATGGATCGCCTCTTTGACCGGGTCAGTAGTATGTCTAGCTATCTCAAAGTAGCGATTGGTACGCATGTCCCCATCACCGATGCCGCCGATGGCTTCGCCTTTTTCGTTGTATCGTGTATTGCCATCGTCTTGATAGGTGCCCATCGTCAGATAGAGTTCAGCGATCTGATCTTTAATCTTAGAAGTCCATGCACTCCGTGTTTCGCGTTTCAGCGCTGCCTGATACGCCTCCATCGATTCTTGGAGACGTTCCGTCCGGGTATAAACTTCGGCGAGATTCTCTAGCGCATAGAGCGAAAAGGGATGCTCGTGCTGCGGATCGAGTGCTACAGCTTTGTGGTAATTTTTTATCGCCCCTTCTGCTAGGCTCTTTTTCCAATATGCACCCCCAAGCCAGTAATAAAGTTCAATCTTGTTGGACATTTCCACGCTCGCTCTCTCCAAGAAAGAGATGGCAGCCGAATGATTATTGTCGCTATATGCCAGCAATCCGAGTTGATAGCTCGCACCAGCGTGATCGGGATGCAGATAAATTGTCATCAGGAAATGCTGCCGAGCGAGGGCTCTGTCCCCATTGTCATTATATTCCTTGCCCTTTTGAAAATGGACCTCATACAATTTGGAATCTAGCTCGGCACTTTGGGTTGGCTCTTGAGCTAATCCAATCGAAATCGTGGCGACTATCGTCGCCACAAGAATGAGAAAATATTTAATCGTATTCATAGTAGTATTATAACCCAAGTTGCTAGGTGCGATTCTAAGTAACCATGTATAATGTCGGTTAGATTCCGACTCAGTGAACTTACCACTGTAAACCTTACCTTAACTGCGCTGCTGGAAACGGCAATGTGGGAAGCAAAGGGAAAAGGCGAACAACTCTGCGTGAATGCAGACGCGCTAAGACGTTGCGTCCGGTTACAATGATATGACCAAATGAAAATTGAACTGATGTAAGCCTCGTTATTGGGAAACAGGTGAATCTGCGTGAGCGTGTCCACCCATGCACGCTATGCTAACAGCCTGTGGCTAAAAAGCGTATGTTTAGTAAGGTAACTCTAGCATTTACCTTATGTAAGTCATTGACATCGGGGTAAAGTCAGGGTCTAAGTTGTTTTAGATGTATACATTGTGAGATTAGGATAGTCCCTAAGTCATCTCGTAAGAGAAGATAAGGGAGAGGAGGGCAGTAAGCCTGCCCAAGTCATAACTCAGAAATTGAGACAAAACGGATTAAGGGAAGATGAGCGCAAATCGTGTCCCTGCTTGCAAACATGGCGACTTGTCCCCAGTGTTCCGCAGTCGCAAGAGTAAGAAGGGCTGAGATTGTCTTTTAGGTAATACAATAGTGCCAGACAGCCTAAAGCACCTAATGCCATAAGGTGAGTTTTACCCATATAAGACAATCAGATAAATGACAGTGAAAGCCGAGTGCGGTGAAAGTCGCACGCTCGGTTTGGAGTCAGGGAAAAATCCGTGAGGATTCTACCTATGACTACTAGTAGGCATACTCCGTATGCCGTAACCCTTGTGAAAATTACGGCACGGTGGAGCGTAAAAAACTCCGTTCGCCCCATTGGTACGATACAAGATTTCATGGTCTCTATCCTGTGAATCCTTGAATCTTGAGTGTCCTGATTCAGACATTAGTTTATCAGTTCAACGAATCGATGAACATATTTAACTATCTCACATCTAATGCTATTTTGCAACTAAGATTTCCCGAAAATCTGCTGCGACCGCATACAATTGAAAAGAACTTGCTTGATTGTGGAGCGTGTGTTATCATTATTCAGAGTCGTTTCTGCCTCAATAGATTCACCCAAAACCGGTAACAGAAAGGAAATCAAATGGCTGTTTTTTTACATACCCGTGTTCGAGTGAGTGACCTTGATAAATCAATTAATTGGTATTGCCAGCATTTAGGCTTTGTCGTCAAAAGTCGAAGCGACAAATCACCGGCTGGCAATCAGATTGCGCATCTGGAGTTACCCGGTAACATCCATACCCTTGAATTAACCTATTCACCCGATTATGAACTCAATGTCCCAGAGGACTTAATGCACTTCGCCATCGGTGTGCCAGACCTCGTCGCTTGCTGTGACACTTTGGAGAAAGCTGGCGTCGAGATTTGGCCCGACGGATGGCGTGCACAGTTCACATCCGGCGGCATGAAAATGGCATTCATCGATGATCCAGACGGCTACGAAATAGAGTTGTTGGAACGTAAGGAGGCATAGACTAATCATGAAGATTGGATGTGCCGCTTATTCATTTCGTCAGTACTTGACGAGCGGCGAAATGAGTCTTGAGGGTTTTCTTCAAAAGGCAGTCGAGATGGACGTAGATGGTGTCGAATTGACCGCTTACTATTTCCCGTCAACGGACGATGACTGTTTGTACACCCTGAAACGTCAATGCTATCTGCTTGGATTACAGATTTCGGCAGCGGCGGTTGGCAATCGTTTCACAGATTCTGATGCCGGTGAACGTGCCGCACAGGTCAAGTATGTCAAAGATTGGATTGACGTTTCCGTTAAACTCGGAGCGCCCTGCCTGCGTGTATTCGCCGGAGGGACACCTGAAGGACATAGCGAGGCGGAAGCCCGACAATGGACGATCGACGGTTTGAAGGAGTGTGCGGAATACGCTGCACCTCGTGGTGTCTTGGTGGCGTTGGAAAATCACGGGGGGATAACCTCCACGGCAGATCAGGTTATCGATCTAGTCACGTCGGTTGACTCGGAGTGGGTCGGTGTGAATTTAGATACAGGCAACTTCCGTCAAGACCCCTACGGTTCGCTGGCACGTGTCGCACCTTACGCTGTAACCGCCCATGCAAAGACAGAGATTCCAAAGGAAGGTGACGGTAAGGAGGAAGCGGATTTTTCCGAAATCGTCAGAATACTCAACGCACAGGGGTACAAAGGCTATCTATCAATCGAATATGAAGCTGCCGAGGATGCGATGACCGCCGTTCCCCGCTTTGCCCAGATGTTAAACTCCCTAGTTTAGACAGTTCGGGCGAGCCCACCTCGCCCTTCATTACTTCACGATTTTCCCTGAATTGCTTTGTTCTTCAGATATTATATTGTAGGGAAAATGTGGAAGATTAAAAAAACAAGGAGGATACCGATGCCTACCAATCAAACGAGAGTCGGACTCGCCCGAACCGGCGAGCGACGCCAAAACGTCTTCACCGCTCTGGACCTCGTGCGCGACGATGTCACGCCAAAGTTGCGTGAGCAGGTGATGTTGAAGCCGAATTTCCTGTCTAGCTCAAATCAGCTCGCCTCAACACACGTTGACGCGATCCGTGGCGCAATTGATTTCTTGTTAACTGTGCCAGAGCCACCAAAAGAGATTATCATCGCCGAGGGTGCTAACCAAGCGTTTTCGGGGGAGGCTTTCGAGAACTTTGGCTACAAGGCTTTGCTCGACGAGTATTCTATTCCGATTCAGTTGATAGACCTTCATCAAGATGAGGGTTGGGAAGAGACCTCTGTCGTTCTTGCCGATCGCAGCGAAGTAACGGTGCGGATGCCCAAAACTGTGCTCGACTGTCCATGCACAATTTCAGTTGCGGTTGCAAAAACGCATGATGTCGATGTGGTAACGCTTGCCCTCAAAAACATGATTATGGGGACAATCCATCTCTCAGATCGTATCAAGATGCACGGCTACCATAGCCATGCCGATCGGGAATTGCCGCGCGAAGCCCAAACATTGAACATCAATCTAATCCGCCTATCCCGTCATCTGTCCCCGGATATCGCAGTCATTGACGGCACCGTTGGTTTGCAGGGGAACGGTCCCGGAGGCACAGATTCTATTCCGCTTGGAATTGCCGTTGCCGGTGCCGATGTGTTTGCTGCAGACGCTGTAACCACGAAAACAATGGGGTTTGAGCCGTTGGAGATTGGTTTGTTCCACTATGCGAATGAGATGGGTTACGGGGTCGCAGATCTTGAGCAGATTGATGTCTTAGGCACACCCGTCGACGAGGTTATAAAACCCTTCAAGCCTCACGAAAAAACACCCCTACAATTCCAATGGCAGGAAGCCGATGCAGCACGTTACCTAAATATCGGCTAGTAGACAGTTATCCATCGATTTGAATTTGGCAGACCCGTACGCTACCAACTTGTAGAACTAGGCGTGTGCTTCACCCATCTGCAAATATGTATCTCATGTAGGCGTGCAAAGTAAAGGAGAGAGGGAGCAATCTCCTACCCAATAGAAACGAATCTCAACAGCAAGACTGAGGAGTTCAGGAAGGGCTACAATGCAATTCTGATTGCCCCCTGAACTGTGTGTATGATATAATTGGAAAAGTAGCAAGCCTGAAATTCCCTAACCTTGACCAAGAGTCCAATGGACCTCAGGTCGAGATGAGATGGGTTATATGATTGTTACTCAAGGGGTTATTCCCAACTATGTCAGAAAGGAGTTGTTACTATGGTTGAGAAATTGGAAGAGATTAAGAGGCTCGTCGAAATAACCAAGCCTGAGATGGAAGAATCATTCAACGACACCTTAAACTCAATCGCCAAATACCTGAACAGCAAATCCAATAAGATAACCTTAACTGAAGTGGAAGAAACGGTAGCCAAAGTTAAGGCTATGCTAGAAGTTGTAAGGCTCAAGGCTATAACAACCGACATCTTGAAAACAATCAATAGGAACTTCCCTGATATTGATGTCCAAACTCACACCTTGAGAAATAGGATAGAGACTGTATTCAATTTTAACAACAACCAGCAACAGTAACAATAAGCGCAAAGCATATTGACGCGCTTCTCACGAGCCCATTTCAAGACTTCAGGGTTGATATGTGCTTTGATAGGTTTACTGGTTGACATTCTGAAATTGTTGGCTTATGCGTATCAAGTCAAGCACATTGATAACTCCGTCATTATTAACATCAGCAAGTCGCTCGTAAGTGCCGCTACTGATATGGTTAGCAACAATAACAATGTCAAAAATATTTACAATACCGTCCTGATTCACATCTTCACGTGCAAACAATGATTTTTCAATGACCATGTGTGTCCTGTAGATATTGCCCTTCATATCAAGTATCTGGAATAGCAACAGATGCTTATCGGAATCATTAAGTCCAAATGCTTGCGTCGAATTGGTTGTCCCCGAATATTCAAAGTTGAATGTATTGGAAACTCCATCACCAGGCTGGCAATCGACGAATATCGAACCCTTTGTTTTATCATTATTCACTTCAAGCAACACTTGATATATGCCATTAGGGTTGTCTATTTCCACTGTAATAGGAATTGATTTGTCCGTGTCTATGTAAGTGCTAGGCATTGTAATATCTATGCCATCAAACATCCAAGGTCTAGGTGCACTATACACAAATGTATCTTCAAGTGATATATCATTGTTGAAGTATGGGTTCATTGCAAGTATCCTAGCATAACACGCCGATAACCTAGAACGATGATTGCCATAAGACATCACTAATCCATTGTCAAGGAAGTTATGACTGAGATTGAACACATGCCCCAATTCATGATGTAATGTATGCGATCCGCTATGCGTAGGCAAAAGAACATACCCACCAAGATATACAAAATTGCCATAATAAACAAGGTCATCATCGCTGAACCCTACCGTGCTGCTATGCTGATATGTCCCTGAAGGTGGCGTGTCATTGGCAAAATAATAATCATCGTTATCATATAAGATGAAATATACGTTTTTTATAGTCAAAAAAGCATCGGTTACTGTTATGAGAAAGTCACCATTATCCTCAGCTTGTAATATATGCACAAGTGGAGTGCCATCAGTATCCATTTCAATGTTAAACTGTCTGTAACCATAACCATGACGCTCGAGCTCTTGTGCATAAAAACGTTGGACATTAATAATATCCTCTTTCATCTTATCGACGACAGCTTGATTGTATTCACCATCATGTGGGATAACATATACTAACCTAACATCACGGGGTTCACCAACATTGGGATCAGCTTGAGCAAGTGTGCTATACAGTAGCACTATGATTAACTGTACTGCCATCGGCAATTTGGGCCACCCTCTAAACCAAGATTGTGATACAATGGCAATCCAATTGAAAGGAGCTATCCGATGGCAAAACGGAGAAGATTTACCGCCCAATTTAAGGCAGAAGTTGTTATAGAGGCACTTATGAGTCAAAGTTCGCAAGCAGAACTGTGTCGGCGATACAACCTCAGCGACGAACAGCTATCGAAGTGGAAACACCAACTGCTTGACAATGCGGCGATTCTCTTTGAATCCACTGATAAGCAATCCAACGACTCTATCGAACGGATTGCTCAACTGGAGCAACTGGTTGGGCGATTGACCTTGGCGTTAGACATCCAAAAAAAAGCCTCGACTTGGCTGAGTTGAACCGGTCTCAAAAACGACAGATGGTTGAGGCTTTGCAGACCGATTACTCGGTTCGACAGATTTGTGAGGTGCTTGGCTTCCATCGGAGCGGTCTCTATTATCAACCGACGCATGCCCCCTTTGAACAAGTGCTACGAGATGAAATAGAGAAACTATCTGCTCGTTATCCAACATATGGCTATAGGCGTATCACGCAGATGCTGGTGCGTATGGGATACACCGTCGGTTACCGCAGAGTCGCCCGACTGATGAAAGCCGATAATCTGTCGGTTGCCGTAAAGCGTGCCTGTCAAACCACTCAACCGGTTGACGATGTGGGTCAATGGGTGAATCGAGTTGAGAACCTTGACATCTGTCGGTGCAATCAAGTCTGGGTCGGTGATATTACCTATGTCCGACTCAAGGGACAATTCGTCTATGTTTCGGTGTTAATGGATGTGTTCACCCGCGTGATAAGAGGCTGGCAGATGAGTCGGCACTTGACACAACCTCTCACATTGAGACCATTACAACAGGCATTAAGCCAAAACGTTCCAGAAATTCACCATAGTGACCAAGGGGTTCAATATCTTTCGACAACTTATATTTCCACGCTCATCGGTCATAGGATTGAGATTTCCTTAGCCCATCGGGGGCGTCCATGGGAGAACGGCTACGCTGAAAGGCTTATCCGAACTCTCAAGGAGGAAGGGGTCCATCTCAATGAATACGACGATATTATGGATGCCACAGAGCGCATCGGACATTTTATCATACAGGTTTATAACCAGAAACGACCTCACTCGGCGTTAGGGTACTTGACACCGGTTGAATTTGAGCAACAATACTTGTCTTAACTTTACTGATTTATGGCCCAAATTAACGGTGGCACTTCAAACACTACCTTTAATAGTTTCATTCATTATTCTTTCATGTAATAGCAAATCGGAATTCTACAAAAGATACAAGAGTTGCCTGGACCAATCAGGTATTACAAATCAAGTGCTTCCTCCCCATAGGAGAGAAGTCTGATTATGCGTATCTTACAATATGCCTTTTGTGCTATAGCAATTATAGCGAACATTTTGACAATAGCCAAAATGCTAAACTTACTATAACCACATCCTTATTCATACATACGATTCTGAAAAGAAAGGGCTTTCAAATAATGACTGATGATACGAAAGAGCAGATTTACGCTAACTTGATAACATATTTGGATAGTGTAAAATCGGCAATTGACGCTCAAACTAAACAAATTAGAATGTTGGAGTTCTCAATAAAGAAAACTCTGCAAGAATCTGAAAGAATCAACTCATCAATGTCAGAGTTTGTGACCGACTTAAGGAAAATAATTCCAAAGCCTTAGAACCTGTTTGAAAAAGAAAAAATCTGACTCAAGAGTTCATGTTTACGTCCAATCATTGGAGCAGTGAATACCATTCCAATGAAAGGCATAAACATGACCCGAACAACCTATCCCACGGATTTGACCGATGCCCAGTGGGACAATCTGTTCCCCTATCTGCCAAAACCTTCACCGGTAGGTAGACCGCTCAAATGGGAGATGCGCTCAATCATCAACGCTATTTTTTATATAGTCAAATCAGGGTGTCAATGGCGAATGCTCCCGCATCAGATGCCCCCATGGCAAACGGTCTATTCCCATTTCAGAAAATGGAAAGCCGATGGCACATGGGTGATGATTCATCAAGCACTTCATCACCAAACCCGTTGTGATATTGGCAAAGTGCCTTCACCGACAGTCGCTATTATTGACAGCCAATCGGTCAAAACGACTGAACTGGCAGACAGTCGAGGGTTTGATGCACATAAGAAGGTCAAAGGGCGTAAACGTCATATAGTCACCGATACAATTGGCATTCCATTGCGGGTGAAGGTCACTGATGCCAATGTCAGTGATAACCAAGTCGCAATAGAGTTACTCAAAGAGGTTTTTAATTGGCACATAACGATTCAGTTAGTCTGTGCGGATGCGGGTTATCGCGGAGAATTAGGTGACTGGTTATATATGGCGCATCAGTGTCGATTGGACATTGCGCCATCTGTTAGGCAATCAGGATTTGTAGTTATCCCCTTGCGGTGGATTGTGGAGCGCACCTTTTCTTGGTTCGCTTGGTTTCGTCGATTGACTGTGGACTATGAACGCTCCGCTGAGACTGCTGAGGCTATGATATACATTGCTTCCATTTACTTGATGCAAAACCGTATCAAATGACTTTTAAAACAGGCTCTTAGAACCTGTTTTAAAAAGCAAGGAATGATCCCACGGTGCTGTGGATTTGTCAATCCACAGCGAGCCACATCGCAAGGTAGGGGTTGGGGCTCCCAATCGTAGGGGCTTGGTTTCCAAGCCCGATGGATTGATCTGACACGGTTCGCTGAATATGGTGATAGTATGCCGTTGAATAGTGGACGTCCTTCTGGATTGTTGAAGAAACCGAGTTTTAAAGAAAAAACTCGGTTTCAGGGCAAATAGTTTTACCCAAGATGACTTTTCAAACAGGCTCTTAGTGGGTTAATTGAGGGGTACTCATAATTATTGTCTGAATCACGGATTAAACAGATGAATCGGATTGTGCGGGTTATTGGCTCAACCAGTATGCTTGTAGGTCGAGATTCATATCTCGACGAAATACTTAGGCGTCTTGGTCAATTGTAGAGGGTTGGAAACCCAGATTAGCGGATTTCCAAGATCAACGTAGGGCAGATGTTCCAAGCTGCCAATCCCAACCCATGCCAAGCCCACCGGAGAGCCCTTCACCCTACTGATTAAGGGGTACAGGTGAAAATATGGCAGGCTAGGAAGCCTGCTCCCGGTCTACTAGTTGAGGGGTTTATTTAGAGGTATACACATCAGAATCCATTATTGTCAATTAGAACCTTGCCGTCTAGTCTACTATAGGCATTCCTTGATATTAATAGGAGATAATCATGGCTGAATCAGAAATCCTTGAAAATCTCAATAAGGTCAGTTTTGGCTTATTCTATGAATGCTCAAGTCTTAATAGCTTCATTGAGAAACAAGCCCCAACGGGAACAAAGGACTTCTTCAGACACCGACAAGAAATCTTCACCGATAAGAAAAATCAGATTGAACGGTTCTCTTATCGACTGCGTAGTGAAGGAGTAGAAGAGGCATCACTTTCAACTTATGAACTCGAAGATGTCAGGGACTTCTTAACAGAAGATACAAATAAAATAAGAAAGAACTCACCTGATTTTAACGGCTACAAGGAAATCTTAGACCTCCTCAACGCAGTTATCAATTATTTGCGACCAGCAACCTAAGCATGAGCAGAGTCTAAGCCTTATCAACTCGGCAATGCGATTGCTAATAACAGCAAACTACTATCAACTTATTACTGATAACCAATCTCAAATGAGGAAGATGTTAATAGTGGGGTGATTTTATCACGCATCTCTACCATCTTTTTCTATCTATATCCGAAACTGTATAGCATATAGGTCTGCCGCTGCCATAACGAAGCGGAGGCGGATCGGCTTGCCAGCCAGCGAGCCGACATTGCTGCCGTTCTTCCATCTGACAACCCGCTCAATTTCATCCCCAAAAATCTCAATACACTGAGATAACTGATAGCCATTAATTGGGTGCCCCTCCGCATCTTGGATCTCAACCCGCAAGCTGCCCGCCACGGATGTTGCATAATTAACGACCAACTCGTTACCCTCAAAAATCAGAGGTTTCGTCACAAATTCGCCGCCGGCATAAGGGGCGTTAACCGAAACAAACCCGTCGGTTCGGAGTGTGCCGCGCCGCAGGCGAATAGACGAACGCCGGTAATGCTCCATAAAATAGACCGACATTTCCGCTGGTCCCGTTGGAACAACACCCACGCCGATGTACAGATTGCGATCTGTCCAGTTGTCGGGGTCGGAGCCAAGACACAGAAACGGCTCCATAAAACGCCGATCCCAGTCCACGCCGTCGCGGCTGGTCATAAACACGCTTTCGGAGAGCCCGTTGGCTTTCCAATCCTCGTGGAACTTGCGGTCAGGGACGAAACGTTTGGGGAACATCAGGTAAATATGAGGTGCGCGGAAATACTGTGTGCAAGCGTTTTTGTAGAGATGTTCCGTTGGTGAATCTCCTAGGTCGATAAACTCCGGTTCCGACCAATAACGGAAGTCATCTGAAACACTCCGTCGAATGGTTCGGATGCCCGGCGGTATCCAACCTCGCATATATGCCACGTATTGGCTTTGCGACGCGTCCCAGAACGCAACGTTGTGAGAATCAAACATCGGCCATGGGTCGTCTGGTGCTATCAAAATCGGATCTTGATCCAACACCTGCCAACGGACTCCATCTGGAGAGGTAAAACCCCGCAATGTGGCGCGTTTATCTATTGGGGGACCTACCCCAATAGCCTTGTAACGTTCCGTGTCTGGCGTCTGCGGGTTACCGTCCTTGAAAACACACAACGCCTTCGCCTCGCTCCCTTGGAGAACGATGTTGTTATCCCGGTGCCCATTGAACTCAAAGATTCCCAGCGTCGGACGTTCCCAATGCACGCCATCTCCGCTTTCCGCGTAAGCTGTACATTGGTCTTCCCATACGGATTCGGAACCGCATCCCCGATACCACAACCGATAGCGGTCGCCGTCTTTCATCACTACCGGGTCGTAACTGATCGGTCCCTCCCAAGGTCGATTGAACTCAAGGACAACCTCTTGAGGGATGGGACGGTGCATTTGAAGACTAACGCCGTTCATCTTCTCAATGAGCCAATCATCTACGAACGGTTCTAGCCTTGAATTGATATTTCGTAGCCCCTCCATTTATCTTCTCTAGTTGGTTTGATGCCGTTTCGTAAATCTGCACCTTTTCACGGGCTCTAATTTCCACCATCAAGTACCTCTTCGACGCTAAAACTGTCGGCGTCCAATTCCTCAATCCAATCCATGACCTCTCTCATCTGCTGACGTGCATTCTTTTCTTGTAACGCCAATATCAGCTGTCTGCCGGCATCTCTCAGTGCAATTCTTACTTCCTGTGCCGCCGGTGCTACCTCTACTGCTGCACGATATTCCTCCACAGCGTCCAGAAGCTCATCGCGACCGATATAACACACGGCGAGACTATTTCGAGCGCGGGCGAGGAGATTCTTAATGCGCGGTGAATGCCGATCATCAACAAACTGCCGCTCAAATTGAGATTTAATTGACAGCAAATTTTGGAAAGCAATGTTGTTTCTCGGCGCAAGATCTAGCGCGGAGTCAAAAGCCGCTATCGCTGAAACTGGCTGTCTTCTTAGCAGATAGAGATAGCCGATTGTGTTGTAAATTTCCGCGCTTTTTGCCGAGGTGTCAATCTTTTCAAACTCATCAAGTGCGGCACTGTATTTCCTTTGATTCATGAGCGCATTTCCACGTGCAACGTGAAGATTTTTTGAGATGCTCTCTGCCTGCAAGCTCTGCGGCGCATCTTCCAAAAGTCTTGCCAACTCCGTTTCGGCGCTTGAGAAGTCGCCGAAACGCTGATAAGTATTGATAAGGCTCAAGCGCAGGTTCGCCTGTTCAGGAGACAGCGCAAGCGCAGACCGTAACTGATCAATCGCTTCATTGTGCTGCTCCTTTCCGTCGAGATGTTGTGCATAATGGTGATAGGCAGCGACGAGGTTCTTGCGAGATTGTCCATCATCAGGCTTCGCGGAAAACGCCGATTTGAATGACCCGATCGCCTGTGGATATGCCCCTTTTTTTAGATACAGTTCGCCGAGCAGACTGTGTGCATCAGCGGCATCCCCATCCACCTGAATAAGCTGGAGATACGCATCAATTGCCTTGTCAATATGGCCCGATTGGCGGTGTGTGTTGGCTCGCTTCCACAAGGCATCCACCAAGTTCGCATACGCGATATTCAGCGTTGGGGTCAATTGTAGTGCTTCCTGATACGCAGCGATTGCCTCCTCCCAACGTTGGACACCCGTCAACTCTACACCGTAATTGCTCAAATATCCCGCGAGATTCTGTTTGATTTCCCAATCGGCGGGATCGAATTCAAGTGCCTTGCGGTATTGCGCGATGGCGTTTTTGAGATCGCCATCTCTAGCATAACCATCGCCCATAAGGCGGTACAAAACCGCGTCACTAGGTTTGAATTGAAGTGCTTCGCGGAAATATAACGCCGCTTCCTCATACCTCTTAACGTTCAGAGCCTTGATCCCTCGCTCTCGATATATCTGATAGAGGTTATTTCGAGGTGTCGGATCGTAGGGGTGCATTTCGAGCGATTTTCGGAAGGCTGCTATGGACTGATCGATTTCTCCGTTCCGATAGTACATCACGCCGATCGTGTTGTAATCAGTGGAGGAAGGCATCTGCTTCAGTGTTTTCTCAAGCAGATCAACAGCTGGTTGGGAGAGACCAAGTTTCTGGTACACTTGTAGGAGGGTTTCGCGTGCCGAGTGAAACTCCGGGTTGATTTCAAGACAGGTTTTGAAGCTAGCAACAGCCAGCTCGGTATCTCCCTTGTCGGCGTAGATCGTTCCCAGCAGGTAATGTGTTCGTGCATGTGTCGGATTGGTTTCGATCTGCCTTTTCAAGACGTTAATGGCAAGGTCGTGTTGAGGTGTATCTTGCGGCGTGGCATAGACTTTCAACAATGTTGCTCGATCCCGAGCGGTTGGACGCTGCGCGATTGATGTCCAAAAACTCACGTCCAGCGGGTCAGGACTATGTCCCCACAGTCCGAGGCCGTGTCCAAATTCATGCAGACAAACCGTCCGAATCTCTTCCAGCGACAGTTTGTCCGTCATAGCGGGCTTAGGCAGCGAAAGAATAATTTCGACGGAGAAATCCCCGCCATAGTGGCGTGTGAGTTCAGCTTTTCCATAGGTCATATCCGTATTTTCCACGCCGCTATATCCCCAACGGACCCGAATATCAGCCGCCTCGCCCGTCTGCAACTCTTGAAACTGAACCTTTCCATCGGAGACCACTTCCCACTGCTGCATCGCATACCGTAGCGCGGGAAGGTATCCCGTTGTTTGTAACGCTGGTGTAATGTAAACGGTTATTGGCATCTCGACAAAGCGGGTAACCCTGCCATGAGAAAAGACCGTAATTTGATCGAAATAGTCGAGCGTCCGATCGGTCATCACCGGACGATCACCGATCGGACGCTCAGCCAAAACCGAAACGACGGAGATTAGGAACATCACAGAGAAAACAATGCCTTTAAGTGAGTCATGAGTCTTCATGGCTGCTTCCTTGTGGAATCAAGCGTTTACGCTCCTAAATCAATTACCGTCTCATACGCAAACTGTTGGCAACCACGGTCACGCTACTAAAAGCCATGGCAAAGGCAGCCAAAACCGGGTGTAGGGCGCGTAACATCATCGGTAGAAAGGTGAAGGGGTGTAGCACGCCCGCTGCCACCGGGATGAGGAGGACATTGTAGAAAAAAGCCCAGAACAGGTTTTGCCTGATGACGCGCATCGTTGATTTGCTAAGGGCAATTGCTTGTGGCACAGATCGGAGATCGCCACGCATCAGGGTAACATCAGCCGCTTCCATTGCCACATCAGTGCCTGTACCAATGGCGATGCCCACATCCGCTTGGACTAACGCTGGTGCGTCATTAATGCCGTCACCGACCATCGCCACACAGCCGATAGCTTGGGATTTCTGCGTTATTTCCAATTGTATTGTCTTCACCTCTGCCGCTTTATCCTCCGGCAGGATTTCAGCGAGGATTCGGTCAACTCCGAGAGTGTTGCCAATACTTTCCGCCGTGGCTCGATTATCCCCGGTAAGCATCACCACCTCTAAACCCAGACGGTGCATCTGATCAATCGCTTCCTTAGAACCGGGTTTGATGGTATCCGCCACAGCAATCAGCCCTACGGCTTTGCCGTCAAGGGCGACCCAGATTACAGTTTTGGGATGTGCCTGTAACTTTTCATCTTCGATCTCCAAGCCGTTGGGATCAACACTCCGCTCGTTCATCATTTTGAGGTTGCCCAAAGCGACTTGATGCCCTTCAACATGAGCGATAACACCATGGCCAGCCAAGGCCTCAAACCGGGAAGGTTCTACCGGCAACAGCCCGTACACCTGTGCCGCTCGCACGATAGCCTCACCAATCGGATGTTCGCTTCCCCGTTCTGCTGAGGCAGCCAGCCATAGGATTGCAGCTTCTTTCTGCTGCTTATCTTCTGCCTGCTCTTCAGTCCTAGACCGAGATTTTAAGACCGTGCTTCCATTTCCTAATGCCTCGATGATAACGTTTGGGATGTCACCCTCCGCAGCCACCACATCCGTCACCGATGGCTCACCCGCCGTAATCGTGCCGGTCTTATCCAAGATAACCACCTTGAGCGAATGAGCGAGTTCAAGTGCCCTGCTATCTTTGAAAAGGATGCCCTGTTCTGCCCCCTTGCTTGTACCGACCATAATGGCGGTCGGCGTAGCGAGCCCAAGTGTGCAAGGACAAGCGATGACCAATACCGCTACCATCCGGATCATCGACGGCGTAAAACCAGCGTCCACAACAAACCACCAGACCAGTAGGGTGAAAGTCGCAATCGCAATGACAGCGGGCACAAAAATGCTCGCGACCCGATCGGCGAGGCGCTGAATTGGTGCTTTGCTCCCTTGTGCTTCTTGGACAAGCCGGATAATCTGTGCGAGTGCGGTCTCTGCACCGACTTTGTGCGCTTCAAACTTGAGTCTCCCCTGTTTATTGATAGTTGCACCAATCACCGGGTCACCCTCTCCCTTATCCACCGGTACACTTTCCCCAGTAAGCATACTTTCATCAACGGTGGAATACCCCTCAATAATAATCCCGTCAACAGGAATCCTTTCTCCCGGTCGCACAATTACCACGTCATCGACGACTACCTGCTCAATGGGAATATCAATTTCTTCGCCGTTACGCACCACACGCGCTGTTTTCGCTTGCAGGCCCATCAACTTTTTGATCGCGGCACCGGTCTGATCTTTCGCACGGACCTCCAACAATTTACCTAGTTTGATAAGGGTAATGATGACTGCCGAGGTTTCAAAATAGACGTGGCTGCCTAGAGCAGTACTGCCCAATGTCAACGCAATGGTGACAGGTAAGCTATAAAAGAAGGCAGCGGATGAACCCATCACAACCAACACGTCCATGTTAGCGGCACCGTTGCGTATCGCTTTGAAGCCGCCCGTGTAATAGTCCCAACCGACGTAAAATTGCACCGGTGTGGCAAGAGCGAACATCAACCAATTGCCCCAAAGCGCATCAGACCAAGTCCCCAACAGCGAAAAGTCACGAGCCATGCTGAAAAGGAAGAGCGGAAGAGAGAAAGCAACGCCAATCCAAAGCTTGCGCGTCTGATCGTGAATCTCAGTTTCGCGGACAGCTTGCTCAGCGTCCACGAGTTGGTCAGACTCCGTTTCGATAACGCCGTAACCTGCTCCTTCAATCGCGGCAATAAGACCGGTACGAGCCACCTGACCGGGGATGTACGCTATATGTGCCTGCTCCGTGGCGAAATTTACGGTCGCAGATACGACCCCCGGCTGCATCTTGTTAAGAGCCTTTTCGACAGTCGCCGCACAGTTGACACAGTGCATCCCCGTGATAGGCAATTCCATCTCGCCTATCGCTACCCCGTAACCGATGTCTTTAATTTTCTCAATGATGACACCCTCATCCAGTAAAGACGGGTTGAAGGTGACCGTTGCTTTCTCGGTGGCGTAGTTGACCTCTGCCGCCGCCACACCGTTCAGCTTGCTCAAATCGCGTGCGACGGTGTCTGAACAGTTCGTACAGTGCATCCCTGTTATAGGCAGTGTGACCTGTTTTTCAGTCATAGAGCTCTCCTCCCACGTTTCAGTCCCGATTTATCGAGGATCCTCGCTACGCGGGACCGGGGATTGACGCGACACTAGCTTTATGGTGAATTAGAGAAATAAGTAGACATTACCAATAACTCGGACCTTCGGGAAGTTTCCAAAGTCCCCCTGAACCCCTCTGATAAGAGGGGAAAGACAAGGGAGAAGCTCCCCTAACCCCCCTGCCCCCTCGTCAGGGGGAGTCCCCTCGTCAGGGGAGTTGGGGGATTAATTATCAAGTCCCCCTGATAAGGGGGATTTAGGGGGTTATCTGTGCATTGGGAGTGTCTAAGTAATTCTAAAATCTACCATAATTATCTCATCAGTGCAGTTACACTAAGTTCCGATTCGTTCTTCATACGCTGAAATTTTCTCATCAAACTGCAACGTCCAGCCAATCTCATCTAAGCCATTCAACAAACAGTGCTTCTCAAAGTCGCCAATCTCGAAGGGATGCGAGGTGCCATCAGGCTCAACCACCTGCTGCGCTTCCAAATCAACCATCAACCTGTACCCTTCCTGTTCTTCAGTCTGGTCGATCAGATTCGCGGTCACATCGTCCGGCAGGGCGATGGGCAGGATGCCATTTTTGTAGCAGTTGTTGCGAAAGATATCCGCAAATGAAGGTGCTATAACCGCCTTGAACCCATACTGTTGCAGCGCCCACGGCGCATGTTCTCGTGAACTGCCGCAGCCAAAGTTTGCCCCGGCAACCAGAATACTTGCCTCTTGATAACGGGGATCATTCAGGAAAAAATCCGGGTTAGGGTCCCCATTATCCAGAAAGCGCCAGTCGTAAAACAGGAACTCTCCAAAGCCGGTGCGCTCAATCCGTTTGAGAAACTGTTTGGGAATAATCTGATCTGTGTCTACATTCAACCGATTTAACGGTGCTGCAAGTCCAACATGTTCCTTAAATGCTTCCACTGTTTGTATCTCCTTCAAAAGTATCAATTATAATTAATCTAAGTTGATAGTTGAAAATCGATTAGCTTACCTGTAGGAGCGGGGCTCCCTGCCCGCCAAGTGATTAACCTTTCCTTCCATCGAAGCAATACGGGCCCTCACGGTCTCTATCCTGTAAATCCTCGAATCCTGAGTATCCTGATTCAGACAAGTATCCATCAATTCGATGAACCAACATAGCCCCAACGGGGCGACAGGTATATAGTATCATAAAACACGATCTATTCAGCGTTCGGCGGGCCCCTATAGCCGATGCTCTCCCAACCAGCTACATCACCCCCCAATAGTCGGTAGGGATGCGGGACTATCCGCAACGAGCGATCCTTCAAAGGCACAGAAGTGCGGCGATGCCCACACTGGGCAGATTGCTTTAGCGCAATCGCAGTTTCCAACGCTTGACGGTAGCCATGCCCACTGTTCAGAACATCTTTCCCCGTATCAAACGCTTCCATCAGCCACCCAATACGCCGTGTAAAGAAGTCGTCAGGTGAAGGTGTATCAAGAAACGCCGGATAGACCGGGGCAGAAGCTGCACCGCTTCCTTGGATAAATACGGGGCCCGAAGCCGTCATCCATACCTGTCCATTCTCCCCCGTAACCGTGATCGGGCAGGACCCGCCCCGTTCAGTCGGTGGCATAGGAATCTCACAAACAATACCGCCAGACAACCCTAGACGTCCATAAGCAGCGCAATCGATCTCCGATGACGAGATTTCGACGGGCGGCATCCAGCCGGATTCAGGCGGTAACGTCCAACCTTCGACCCATTCTACCTCCATACCGGTGAGGGTTCGCAGCAGCGTCAGCTGAACGCAGCCTCCACCCGACACTTCCCGTGGCAATCCACTCGGAATAGCAGCGGCGATCAACTCGCCAATGTTACCGGTACTAATCCAATCAATTGTCTCTAGCAGATATGGAATTCCCGTATAGACGCTCCCACAGCCAAAAACAGTGCCACGTTTGCGGCAGATACGCACCATTGCATCTGCCTGAGACAGCTCAACAGCTATCGGTTTTTCGCATGAGACCACCTTAACGCCAGCCTCAGCGCAGGCGATTACGGCATCGGGGTTGTGCGATGTCGGAAGAATCGCCGAAACGATGTCAGGGACTTCTCTGGCTAACAGCTCATCCAGTGTATCAAAGACAGTTTCAATGCCGTATTGGTCCGCGAATACCTGTCGGCGGTCTTTGGCACGGTCAACCAATGCAACAATTTCACAGGCTGGATGGTTAGCATAGGCGCGTAGATACCTGCTGCCCCAAGTTCCCGCCCCACCGACGACCGCGACTCTGTACTTTTTCGTTCCCAAAATACAACTCCTTCAACTCAAAAGAACAAGCAAAATAAAGATAGGGAGTACTTACTCTGAAGGGGGCGGCTTTCTGCCGCCGCTGAACTCATCTGGCTTCTGGGTGTCAGAGGGCCAATATCCGTTGGGGTCTTCCTGCCACAGATTCCCACACAGCCCGGAAAGCACCCGCCATTCCACCGCACCGAGGTCCGGATCCGGATGAAAGAGAAATCGCTTCAACCCTGCACGTTCCGAGGTTGTCAGGATGTTATGAAGATCTCTTGCGGTCATCGCATCACCTGCGTGCGGACTACGTCCAGTTGACACCCAAGCGACGACTTTATCATCGTCCCCAATAGCCTCCAGCGCACGCCGAGTTTCACTCCACACAACTTCCGAGAAAAACTCCTCCGGGAACCCCAACTCCATATCCATTAGCGAGTGAACTCCCGGCAGTTCAATACCAAACAGCGACGTCACGGCCGCAAAGCAATCTTCTTCCGTCAACGTGGGATTCCACGCTGCAAGTTTCTGTACCCAACGTGCGATCGTTCCGTACATCCCATCGAAACCTCGATGCCAGAAATAGTGCTTGGGGAAGATGTAATCGAACAGCGACGCCATCTGTTGGTAGTTCTGTCCGGTGAGCGAAGAAAAGGTCCCAGTGCGTGGGATGCCGCCCAGTTCCACCTTGCGGTTCAACTGATTGAGTTGGGTGCGTACGGCGTGCATGTAACCTAACGCAGTTTCTTGGCGAGTCCGCAGCCAGTAGAGTACATCCTCGTTAATGTCAAATAATGTCAACGCTGCCAGCATCCCACCCGGTGCATGATACCTTACCAGAGACGGTGTCAGGTTGTGAAGCCGATCTCGTAGGTGGGCGATGCCCCGCTCCAAACGGGGGATATCCTTTCCTAAAGCCGCGAAACGATGCCGCTCATGCTCGCGAATCTCGAGCAACTCCCCGCCGTGATGGAAGGCTAATTCGTAATGTTGTTCCCCGGGACCGTCTATAATAACACCGTGTGCTTGAGGGTAGGCGTTCATCGTGTCCTGAACGCTAGCAGCAAATCCCACCGCACCATAAGGGTCTTCCGCCAATGGTCGTGCTCCACCGCCGCCGGGGACGCTGAAGGTCATGATATGCCAATCGCGTGAGGCGGCGTCATCTAACATTGCGTGCAACTGCTTCTCTTTCTCCAAATCACGCGGGGCTTCCGGCGGTGGGATCACCCCGAATGATTTGTATACCTCCGGGTCAGGGGCGAAGGTCCGAATCGTCGTGCCATCCTCCTGCACGAATTGCAAGTAACCGAACACGATGCCACGAACACCCCCGTCCTCCCATGCGTCGAACGTCTGTCGGTAGTCGGGCAGCCAATGTTCTAGTGGACTATGGGTAAAAATCCACGGTATCATAGGAAACCTCCTCGGTTGACCAGTTTACATCACTTAACTGTTGGCCCTTGATAAGACTGTAAACCTTTTCAGGGTTTAGCTGTCGAAAAACAAATGATGTACAAACCAAATTTTGTGGCATAACAAGGAAACTCAATGACGAAAGCTGCTTCGAATCCCAATCTTATCAGGGCTGTCTTCTTCGATTTCTTTGGTACACTTATCTTCTGGACACAACCGCTCCATATAACCATTCGGAAGATTGCCGATCGGTATCAACTAAATTTAAATTGGTCTGTCTATGACGAAGCACGAACAATTCTGACTGAAGCGTATGAAGCCTCAAAGCCGACAGATAGCATACGGGATACGATATTCAGGCAGCTTGATGGCTGCTGCGCTTTTCTGAAAAAACTCGGAGCGCGTGAGCATGTAGAGCAGATTGCATGGGAAGTCCTGCAATACGAACACGCACTATTTTCGCGTAATAACGCCACCCTTTATGAAGATGTCCTGCCGATCCTAGACCGATTGCAGCGCACGGACCTAAAGATGGGAATCATTTCCAATTGGGATACGCCTTTACATGCCATGGTTGAAGAACTGGGAATTGCCCCCTATTTTGAGGTGATTGTCGCTTCTCATGATCAACGAGTGCAGAGTGCCAAACCGGACGCGGCTATTTTCGAATACGCCTTGAATGCCATTGATGTAACTGCGGAAGAAGCCGTTTATGTCGGGGATTCTTTCGAGGCAGACATCATAGGAGCGCACGCCGCCGGCATTCGTCCCATTCTGATAGACCGGGACGGAACGCAGGCTGGACGTTGGGGAGAGATCATCCGGACTTTACATGCGTTGCCAGATCTGTTAAGCGTCAAACGCGATTTAATGTGAATCGCTCTTCCCGCTGCGCCTCGTTTATCACACAGCATAAGCGACTGAACCATCTTTCCGTAACAGGGTCTGACCGGTGTTCATCGGTTGATAGGGGTTCTGCTCTATCAGACTATCATCCAATTCCACGCCGAGCCCCGGTGCTTCGGGAATTGGAATATAACCGCCCTCCCGCTGATAGCAGGTTTTGTAAACTTCGTTGTTAGGCGATTCGTCGCCCTTGGTGTACTCTTGGGTGATGAAGTTCGGGATGCTCGCGTCGAGGTGTAGCGAGGCGGTCGTGACCAACGGTCCCAAGAAATTGTGGGTGACAACCGCACTGTGGTAAGATTCGGCGATTGCAGCGATTTTTTTGCATTGGGTTAACCCCCCTGCCAACGCCACATCCGGTCGGACATATTGAGGTCCCCCAGCGGCGAGCAATTCACGGAACTCCCAAATGGTGGTCAGGCGTTCACCATTTCCCAAGGGGACAGTCATCCGCTTGGCGAGTTCTGCTTGCGACACGATGCTGTCAATCTGGATCGGATCTTCAAGGAAGTAAAGATTAAACGGTGTCAACGCTTCCGCCAAGACGATTCCGTTCATCGGCGTGAGCTTGCGGTGGACTTCAACGATGAGATCAAGGTCGGGACCGCCTCCCTCCCGCGCCGCTGCAACCAGATCACGCGCGGTCTTGACCAAGCGATCCAGTCCCATGTCCTGATAGCCGCCGACTACCGGGTCGAACTTCAGTGCGGTGAATCCTTCCTCCACCGCATCTTTCGCAGTCTGAAACATCGTTTCTGGAGTTGACCCACCAGCCATAAGATGCAGACGGATTTTGTCACGACAATTTCCACCCAATAACTCCCAGACCGGCGCACCAAAATGCTTTCCCTTGATGTCCCATAACGCAATATCTACCGCACTAATCGCACCACAGAGCGCGGTACCGCGAAACGGACCCATGCGATAGAGATATTGCCAGTGGTGTTCGATGCGTAGGGGGTTCTGACCGATTAGGTATCTTTCAAAGGTTGCCACGATTCTGTCGACCGCTTCAGGATAGCCCCAACAGGCGGTTTGACCGATGCCACTGATACCGTTGTCGGTGTGGATGCGAACCACGTAGCCGCCACCGATGAAGAAGGATTCGATCTTGTCAATTTTCATAGTGCACTCCTTGATGAGTTGATTTGAGCAAATAGAGCTGTATCTCAATTATGTCAGTATATCAAAGATTGTAGAGCCCGTCAATCGAATTTCACAGATTGACATCTCCGTTCTAGTATGGTATCTTTATCAAATCAACGAGTTGATTTTTGAGGGGAAAAAGGACCGAGAAAAGCGTCAATGCTCGATAGAGGCCCCCACTCGGATTTCATAAATTAGGAGAAACTGTCCTTCCTATTCAATCTACCTAAGGCATCATAGCTCTCAAATATTGAGGCATCTGAAGTGAATTTCTATAATTGCGGATTCTATTTAGGCTATTTGCACAATTTGCAGTCCAAGATAACTGAGTTAGATCTCGAATCTGTTCTAAAGTGTCTGTGTACTTTCAGTTGTGAGACAGTTATTCCACCTGAAAATCCCCAAAAACTAACGTCAACGGATTCCAAATTGATTGCTGTTTACGAGAATCTGATTAGTAGAGGGCTGCCAACCTTCCCTTCCTTATTGATAGAGCGCACTTTAGCCCAATTACCTCACCCACACATCCCTATACATGAAGAATCAGAAACAGAGAGTTTTGAGTTTCTGCACCGGAATCTTGATGCTGAAACTGAAGGAGAGTGGTTGCACCTACTAGAGAGGACGCACTATATTATTGATCCTCGCTTGACCGCAGAGATCGAATTACCTCATCAGCCGTTTGATAGCGATGAGGAGCGGATCTTTTTCTCCAATTTGCTTCCTCGATTCTTAGGGAGCTATATTACTCAGTTAGTCGAACCCCAACGATTATTTGAAACTTTGATTAATCGTGGCCCAGCAACCCAGTTTTTCGGACAGCGGGTAGATTTTGCTTTAGAAACGGATCAAATCAAGGTAGTTTTTGAAGTCGATGGTGAACAACATGAGGAACCAAGACAACGAAGGCTAGATGAGAGACGTGATCGAATTCTTAGGGAGAGTGGATGGACAGTTTTAAGAATCTCTGCACAAGACGTGAGGAGTGGACAGATTGAACAAACTTTAATCCCACTCAGAGATGAGTTTACAATAGCCCCATTTTTTGCTCTAATTGAACAAAACTATCAGACCCCACTTTGGGAAACGGAACTCGGACAAAAGGCTTTGCAATTAGTTTTGACTCCTTTTTCTGTGGCACGCTTACAGAAAACTCTTCTTTTAGCCTTACGCTCTTCAGCACTTTCGTTGAATCAGTCAGAATGGAAGTTAATTATCGTTGAAAGAGATGTCCCTTGTGCTCAACTCGCCATTTTAGATTTCTTGCAAACCCTTCAAGCGTTCTACAGTCTGCTTGAGATTAACACACCACTTCCCCAAGTTGAGCTGCTAATTTACACAACCCCCGAATTTGAAAGAGCTAGTAGCGGCCTATCGGAGGACCAACTTTCGGAGTTTAGCATCAATACAAACTTACACGTACTAGATTCACAAAATGTAGAGACATTTGAGGGCGACTTACTGATTGATATCTCCATGCTACAGCGTCACGGATTTACCACACCAGATCCCGGTTTCTATAATCGACTTTTGGGCTCTAGCAGTACAGCTTTTTCTATACGTTCCGCACAGACACCGAGAGATCTGCCCCGGATTCAGTCTAGCGAACCTATTGCTTATCCCATGACTGACGACAAACGGGAACCACTCCGATTTTTCCTCCAGAGCCTCTTCCGGAAAAAGGACTTCCGAGAAGGACAGTTTGAGATTTTGACTCGTTCCTTAGCACAAGCTCCTGTCATCGGTTTGCTTCCGACAGGAGCTGGTAAATCGCTGTGTTATCAGCTATCCGCACTGCTTCAGCCCGGCGTGACATTCGTGATTGACCCGTTGCGTTCGTTAATGTTTGACCAAGCGGAAAACCTGAAAGCTAATAGGATTGATCGAATCGCATTTATCAATGGTGAACAGGAAGCCCAGGAACGGGAAGAGACTAGTCGGCGAATGGAAAACGGAGAGTTTCAGATTGTATTCATTTCTCCAGAAAGGTTGCAGATTAAAAATTTCCGAGAGGAACTACGTCGAATGACCACCGCTTTTTCAGTACCTTATGTAGTGATCGATGAAGCCCACTGTGTTTCTGAATGGGGACACGATTTCCGAACTTCGTACCTTAATTTAGCTAGCACTGTGCAAGCCTTTTGTCGTTTTCGCAATATCCCACCGACAATTGTTGCTCTGACTGGAACGGCATCCTACGCGGTGTTAACAGATATTCAAAGAGAAATCGGAATTGGCGACGAGGAAGCTAAGATTTATCCGAGCACATTTGATCGAAAAGAATTGCAATTTAGCCTTTACACGGTTCCCTCAAATCAAAAGCAATCGCAACTCTTAGACGTATTAAAAAATGTTGTACCCAATCAATTTTCGATGAATGTGGACAGCTTTTATGAACCGAATGGACACCATACACATTCCGGCATTGTCTTTGTTCCTCATGTCGATGGAGCATTTGGTGAGAATGTGAAGACTTTTCTATCTCATAAGCTCGATATTGTCGAATTTTACAGCGGTAAAGCTCCAAAGACCTTTGAACCGAACCTCAATCGCACTGAAAGAGAACGGTCCTATAACGAACATAAACGAAGTGTACAGCAAAGATTCAAAACAAACGAGTTTCCCCTTCTGGTATCTACTAAGGCTTTTGGAATGGGAATTGATAAACCAAACATTCGTTATACAATCCATTACGGAATTCCACAATCACTGGAAGCATTTTATCAGGAAGCAGGAAGGGCTGGTAGGGATGGAGAAGACTCGATTTGCACCATTATTTTTTCGGACCCAGGCGATATTGACCGAATGATGTACTTTCACAAAAACAGCTTTCAAGGCACAAGTACCGAAAAAAAGGTGATTCATGAATTGCTAAAGGGTTGGATTTACCCTTATCTCCACGATACATTACAACCTAACCAGTCCGCGGAAATACGGATTCCATTTGGAAACAAGATGAAGCGCGAAAAAGCTATTTACCGTCTTTCGATTATTGGTGTTGTTCAGGATTATACAATAGACTTCCGAGCTGGACAATTTGTAGTAACAATTGTTAAAAGACCAGAAGAGGAATATCTCGCACAATTGCAAAACTACATTGCCCGTTATAAGACTCAGGATCGAACGGTAATCAGTAAAAAAGTTAAAAAACTCAAAGGCACGGACTTAACTGAAAAATGCTTAGAACCTGTTTGAAAAAGAAAAAATCTGACTCAAGAGTTCATGTTTACGTCCAATCATTGGAGCAGTGAATACCATTCCAATGAAAGGCATAAACATGACCCGAACAACCTATCCCACGGATTTGACCGATGCCCAGTGGGACAATCTGTTCCCCTATCTGCCAAAACCTTCACCGGTAGGTAGACCGCTCAAATGGGAGATGCGCTCAATCATCAACGCTATTTTTTATATAGTCAAATCAGGGTGTCAATGGCGAATGCTCCCGCATCAGATGCCCCCATGGCAAACGGTCTATTCCCATTTCAGAAAATGGAAAGCCGATGGCACATGGGTGATGATTCATCAAGCACTTCATCACCAAACCCGTTGTGATATTGGCAAAGTGCCTTCACCGACAGTCGCTATTATTGACAGCCAATCGGTCAAAACGACTGAACTGGCAGACAGTCGAGGGTTTGATGCACATAAGAAGGTCAAAGGGCGTAAACGTCATATAGTCACCGATACAATTGGCATTCCATTGCGGGTGAAGGTCACTGATGCCAATGTCAGTGATAACCAAGTCGCAATAGAGTTACTCAAAGAGGTTTTTAATTGGCACATAACGATTCAGTTAGTCTGTGCGGATGCGGGTTATCGCGGAGAATTAGGTGACTGGTTATATATGGCGCATCAGTGTCGATTGGACATTGCGCCATCTGTTAGGCAATCAGGATTTGTAGTTATCCCCTTGCGGTGGATTGTGGAGCGCACCTTTTCTTGGTTCGCTTGGTTTCGTCGATTGACTGTGGACTATGAACGCTCCGCTGAGACTGCTGAGGCTATGATATACATTGCTTCCATTTACTTGATGCAAAACCGTATCAAATGACTTTTAAAACAGGCTCTTAGGTACATGGCTTATGATTCATCAAGCACTTCATGAACAAACCCGTTGTGATATTGGCAAAGCACCCTCACCGACAGTAGCTATCATTGACAGTCAATCGGTCAAGACGACTGAACTGGCAAATAGTAGGGGGTTTGATGCGCATAAGAAAGTCAAAGGCCGTAAACGTCATATAGTCACCGATACGATTGGCATTCCATTGGGAGTCAAGGTTACTGATGCCAATGTCAGTGATAACCAAGTCGCAATAGAGTTACTGACAGAAATCTTTAGTTGGCACATAACGATTCAGTTAGTCTGTGCTGATGCTGGCTATCGTGGCGAATTAGGCGACTATTTATACTTGACGCATCAGTGTCGATTGGAAATCGCTCCACCTCTTGGGCAATCGGGGTTTGTGGTTGTCCCATTGCGCTGGATTGTGGAGCGCACCTTTTCTTGGTTCGGTTGGTTTCGCCGATTGACTTTGGACTATGAACGCTCGGCTGAGACCGCTGAGGCGATGGTGTACATTGCTTCCATTTACTTGATGCAAAATCGTATCAAATGACTTTTAAAACAGGTTCTTAGGCTACTTGATTAAGTTTGTATATGAGGAAATTGCAAAGAAACGCCGTAGAGCAATCCAAACGATAGCTGAAGTTGTCAGAACTTGTCACACAAACGAAACAATCAGAGAAGCACTATTAAGCTACCTTGAAAAATCGCCGTTCACAGAACCGCTTTTGCAGCTGGCAGGACGAATTGAACCGCAGGAATGGTGGAATGTATTGGATATCAATAATGAGTTGGATCAACCATTGCTAAACGAGGTAGATGGTGCTCGTCTACTTCTGGGGGGCTGCAGAAGAACTTTAGAAAGCTTTCCAAGCCATCCTGGCTTATATTTATTGAGCGGGTTTGCCCGATTGCTCCTACCGAATCAGGAAGTTGAACAAGCGCTCAACGATATTCGTTCAGGTTTCCAGAATCTCACAGATCTTCCTGTTACCAGACAAGAGGAGATTACTTTGGAGTTTCTGAGAAAATTTGAACAGTGGTCTGAGAGTATTCAAAATTTCGAGATGATTCAAGCGGATATTGCTGAAATTGTCCTAAACGCATTGCGAACGAGGACAATTGCACACGCCATATATCGTATGAATCCTGTCTATGCCGAAAGGATTCTGCTGAATTTGATACTTCACGACGTTGAGAACTTCAATCAACAATTTTTAGGGGGAACTCAAAATGCCCGATAATTCTGATTTTTTAGAAACAGAAACGGTGGTTCACAATCTTTTAGAAGAGTTGAACAAACTCAAGCCTGCTGTTGACCAGATTGAGGACACAAAGAATAGCGCGAAAACAATTCAAGAATCAGCTAATAACATCGTCCGTGGTACAATTGAATTACTTACCACAGGCAAGACAATCTTGGACCGAGTTGATGAAGTCAGATTCAAAGAAAGATTTGATAAGGTTGAAAAACTCGGAATAGACTCCGTTGAAAATGACAAAACGATTCTCAACAGAATTGATAGACTTAAAAAACATAATTCCCGCCTTAGTATTGGAGTAATTGGTGTATTGGTTTTCCAAATTGCGACGTTGGTGTTCCTCTTTCTAAAATAACACTAGATCCTCGCGAAGATTACAAACTCTCGTAAGATTATGCAATAATTGAATGTGTTATCCGTAAATGGGCAAATCTACAAATCATACCTTATACCGCATACTAGGAGGAAGTCGTTTAGCCATAAAGCACCTCACTTTGTTACTCACTTGAGTTTTCCTCAGGATTCGTAACTAAAGCGGCTACGCCGGCGTTAAGGAGAGTGACGATATGGAAGGCATCGGGATTTTCACGCGATACTTCATATCACCTCAACGGGCGATAACTCCTCGGCGGCAAACAGATTTACTACGGGAGATCGGTGGATGATCGAAGTTGAAAATCTCACAAAAAATTATGGACCGTTTCAGGCACTGAAAGGGATTTCCTTTCGTATTGACAAAGGCGAGGTCATCGGTTTTTTGGGGCCAAATGGTGCTGGCAAAACCACCACCATGCGGATTTTGACCTGCTTTATGCCCGCTAGCAGCGGCAATGCGACGGTCGCAGGATACGATGTTTTCAAGGAATCCTTGGAAGTTCGTAGGCACATCGGGTACCTGCCCGAAAGTGTGCCGCTCTATCCAGAAATGACTGTCACCGGTTACCTCGAATTTGTGGCGAAGATTAAAGGAGTGCCACGGAGCAAACGGACCGAACGATTGGAGACAGCGGTTGAATCCTGTGGTTTGACCGAGCGGCGGCGGCAAATTATCGGGCAGTTGTCCAAAGGCTATCGCCAGCGAGTCGGCTTAGCACAGGCACTGATTCACGATCCAGATGTCATTGTCCTTGATGAACCCACCGCAGGACTCGATCCACGGCAGATTATTGAAATCCGTGAACTGATTAAGGCACTCGGTAAGGAACACACAATCATTCTTAGTACACACATCCTCCCTGAAGCGAGCATGACCTGTGAGCGGTTGATCATAATCAATGACGGCAAAATCGCCGGTGGTGTAAGGCTCTCGGAGGGGCGTCCTGTTTCTATTGACGCGGGCGATCGGGGTCAAACAGAGTTGGGGGATACCAAAACTCTTTATCTGGAGGTATCGGGTCCAGAAGCAGAGGTCAAAACCGTCCTCGAAAGTCTTCCCGGTGTCAACCGTGTCGAAAACCGAGGCTTGAACGATAGCGTCAATCCAAGGTTTCACATCAACTATGAACTAAATACAGATATTCGTGCAGCGGTTTCGTCATGCATCATTCAGCACGGTTGGAACTTATTGGAAATGCGCTCCATCGAAATGACGCTCGAGGAGCTCTTCTTACAGTTGACTACAGGCGTAGAAGGTGAAACACAGGCAGATGATGAACCAGGTTTAGAGGTGTGAAATCTGTAAATCGGCAAAAATCGAGCAAATTCGCTAAATTTGAACCCCCATTCAGTGATTCATTTGGATATTTTTAACGTTCTTCAATAAAATGCCTTGACGTTTGGCTACTTACTAATGTATAATCTCACAAATAATAGTAATAATTCCCACCAACATTTGTCTGTTGAGCATATTTCGTATTATCTTGAATGCCTTCAAACCCTGATTTGACGCCTCTTCTATGTTACCCTGTTTGGGAATACCTTATAATTCATGATTTAACCAACCGCTATTCTGCATATCCTTATCTTTAATTTTAATTTGATCCAGCTTCCTTTTCGATAATTTCCTCCCACTATGCTGCCAACGATCACAAATTAGCAACTGGTGAGTAGCTGCACATCTCCTCTCTATGATGCTGTTACTTACCCGCTACATGATCGTTTGGAGTATATCATCTTGTCCCTAAAGTGTAGTGTCAACCGTAGATTGCCTGCTACAAAAAGCTTTGTGCTAATTTTGGGGTTGACCTAGAACATACGAGTCTTAAACAATTTGCAGACGATTAGGATCACGCAATGAGGAGTAACAAAACTATGGAGAATGTGGACATTGTCAAACTCCAAGAGATGACAATCTCCGAATTGAATGGTATGGCTCGGAAGCTGGGGCTTACAGGATATAGTAGCCTCCGCAAGCAAGAGCTTATTGCCAAAATTCTTGAAGCCAAAGCAGAAAGCAGCGGCATGTTATTCGGAGAAGGTATTCTTGAAATTTTGCCGGAAAAATACGGCTTCCTGCGGTCATCGAGCTATAACTATTTGCAAAGTACAGATGATATTTATGTCTCGCCCTCGCAAATACGAAAATTTGATCTCCGCACAGGTCACGAAGTTCAGGGACAAATCCGTCCTCCGAAAAAGGGTGGCGATAAAGATGAATTTTACTTTGCATTGTTGAAAATCGAAAAAGTCAATGGCGAATCCCCTACGGCTGCAAAGGATAAAATCCTTTTCGATAACTTGACGCCTGTCTACCCCTATGAACAACTCGGACTTGAACATAATCCGAAGGAGTTTTCAACACGCATTGTAGATTTAATGTCTCCGATCGGTAAGGGTCAGCGTGGACTAATTGTAGCTCCGCCTTACAGTGGCAAAACTACAATCTTAAAAAATATCGCCCACGGTATTGAGGAGAATCATCCGGAAGTCATGCTCATTTTCTTGTTGATTGATGAGCGTCCAGAAGAAGTAACAGATGTTTCTCGGTCCATAAAAGGGGAGGTCATCAGCTCTACCTTTGATGAACATCCGGAACGGCATGTGCAGGTTGCGGATATGGTCATTGAAAAAGCCAAACGGTGGGTCGAATATGGCAAAGATGTCGTGATTATGCTCGATAGCATGACACGCCTCGTGCGAGCCTGTAACGTTGTAGCACCGCACAGTGGTAAGACATTGTCGGGCGGTATCGACGCACTTGCGTTTTTAAAGCCGCGTCAATTTATTGGAGCGGCGCGTAAGTTTGAGGAAGGTGGCAGCTTAACAATTATGGCCACTGTTCTAGTTGATACGGAAAGTCGAGGCGATGAGCATATCTATGAGGAGTTGAAAGGTACTGCAAACATGGAGATCCATCTAGAACGTTCTTTGCTAGAACGGCGTATCTTCCCATCCATTGATATCGGTAAATCGAAGACCAGACGCGAGGAACTGCTGATGAAGCCGGAGATACTCGGTAAAGCGTGGATCCTGCGAAAACTCATGGGACAGATGAACACCGCTGAATCAATGGAACTTTTTGTCGAGCATTTGGGAAAAACACAGACAAATGAGCAGTTCATCGAAATGATGATAAATAATACCAAAACCAATACTTCTGCGCGCGGTGGACGGTATCAGTGGTAGTGGGAGTCCGCCGCTAAATAAACTATCATGAGTTTATTATGTAACTAATAACTTACAAGTACAAAGATTTAGCTCTCAGGGTTCTTCCAAAACGGAGGGAGCTGTCGTTTATCAACCCGAGGGACCGAATCATCTTAGGTTTCCCAATTTTCTGAGAAAATTCTCACATTGTAGGGAGGTAAGTATCCTCATGAAATCAGATATCCATCCAGAGACCATGGAGTGTGTCATCAATTGTGTGTGTGGTGCAACATATACAACCTATTCTACCAAACCGCAAATCCGCGTAGAAATTTGTTCAAAGTGCCACCCGTTTTACTCAGGACAGCAGACAATTGTTGATACAGCGGGGCGTGTGGAAAGCTTCCGCCGTAGGTATGGTCTTACCGATGACAATTAGATGTGGTTTGGTTGCACATGCCAGCAGTCAAACCCTGCCGCTTTTAAGCGTTGGATAGTGGTGCTACTGTATGCTTGTCAGCTATGAAACCTGGGAGGGCGGGAGTCAATCGGCCTTCTGAAGTTCTGAGAACACTCCACGGTGCATAGGAGACGGAGGAGGAAATAACGCATGGGATTTCAAGTATCTGATAAACATATTGAAGAATACCATATGCTAGGTTACACAGTTTTCCGAAAGATTCTTCCACCGTCATTGATCCGAGATCTACGGCAAGTTAGCGACAAGGCGAAAGCAATTGCCCGTGAGCAAAGTGGCCCCCAAGTGCAGAGAATCCAGCCCGTTGCAAACTACGACCTTGATCAGCAGCCCTTCATCGACTACGCTAACCTACCCGCACTCGTTGACGCCATCGCCAAGGTGCTGACGCTACGTCATCGCCATGGGAATCGAGACCACTTTGGCATCCTTTTTGAGCCTGCGGAGATGCCATATTGTACGCCATGGCATCGCGATTGGCGCGATAACGCCGTAGGCTTACCGCTCTCGATGTGGGATGAAGTGTTCAACGATCTCAACCTTTTCAATCAAATTAACTGTGCCTTATATGAAGACAGCTCGACATGGTTCGTTCCGGGTAGCCATCTGAGGCGCGACCTGCCGGCAGAGATTGAACGCTTCCCAGATCGACCGATACCGAGCGTAGATCTTGAGGCCGAACCCGCCGAAGCGCGGGAATCTCTCTGCCTCGAATACTGTCGCAGTATGCCCGGTGCGTTACAGTTACATCTAGAAGCGGGAGACTTCGCGCTCTACCGAAATACACTCTGGCACCTCGGCAACTATGTCCCCTATCGCAAACGGGCAACGTTGCATGATAGCGCCTGGACACCTGAGTTTGAAACGTGGTACAAAAAAGCGCGAACCGAATCAAGCAAGCGGCGTGAAGCCGGCTTCGGTATGGAGAATCCAAATCTCAACGTTATCGATAGAGCGGCATCAACACTGACTTAATACTAAGATGGTACTCAATTATGTTTGAGAAGTTAAAAGAGATAGAAGCGAGATATTTAGAAATTGAAAAAAACTTAGGGGATCCCGCGCAAATTGCCGATCAGCAAAATTTGCAAAATCTCGCAAAGTCGCACGCGGAACTCGCGCCGATTGTTTCAAAATATACAGCATATCAAAAAACAGCCAAAGAGATTGAAGAGACCACAGCTCTGCTTGAACAGGAGACCGACGCTGAGTTTATTGCTTTTGCTAAGCAAGAACTTGATGCGCTTACCGCGCAAAAAGACGACTTAGAAACACAACTGAAAATCTTGCTGATCCCGAAGGATGCGAACGATGAGAAGAATGTAATTGTGGAGATCCGAGCAGGAACGGGGGGTGAAGAAGCAAGTTTATTTGCCGGAGAGCTTTTCCGGATGTATTCAAGATACGCTGATCAGAAGGGCTGGAAAATAGAACTGCTTAATTCCAATGCAACCGGCTTGAAAGGCTTCAAAGAAATTAGTTTTTCAATCAGCGGGAACCGGACATATAGCCGACTAAAGTTTGAAGGCGGTACACACCGTGTGCAGCGCGTCCCCACAACCGAAGCTAGCGGTCGCATCCACACATCGGCAGTAACTGTCGCCGTATTGCCGGAGGCGGCGGAGGTTGATCTCAAAATTGAGACAGAAAACCTGCGGATTGAAGCTTTCCGTTCATCAGGACCAGGCGGTCAGAGTGTCAACACCACCGATTCTGCCATCCGAATCACATACATCCCCACAGGGCTCACCGTATCCTGCCAAGATGAAAAATCTCAACATAAAAATAGAGCCAAGGCGATGAAGATTTTGCGCTCGCGTCTGCTTGAACAGATGCAAGCTGAACAGGATGCCGAACGCGCTCAAACGCGGAGATCCATGATTGGCACTGGCGATCGAAGTGAAAAAATTCGCACCTATAACTTCCCTCAAAGTCGCGTGACAGACCATCGTATCGGTTTGAGTGTTTATCAACTGGATGCAGTCTTAGATGGAGAGATTGACGCTTTCATCAATGGCTTGATAGACGCTGACCAAGCGGAGCAGTTAAAGAACCTATCGTCGTGAAAACCTGGCGCGTGATTGATCTTATCGAATGGACGACGGAATACTTTGAACGTCATGAAGTCCCTACCCCGCGGTTAGACGCGGAATTGTTGCTCGGACACCTCCTGCAAAAGAGCCGCTTACAACTCTACCTTTTCTTCGAGATGCCCGTTTTCCCAGAGGCACTCTCGAAATTTCGGGAGTTAATCAAAAAGCGGATTGCCCATACCCCTGTGAGCTACCTCACAAACCATAAGGAGTTTATGGCACTGGACTTCTATGTAGACCCTCGTGTGCTAATTCCCCGACCTGAGACGGAGATTCTCGTTGAGGTGGTCCTACAACATCAGAAGGAACCATGCCGGTTCGTTGACATCGGGACAGGTTGTGGTGCCATCGCAATTAGTTTTGGTCGTCACCGTCCTGATTGGGAGTTGATCGCCACAGATTTCTCAACGGAAGCCCTAGAAGTTGCTCAACAGAATGCGCTCACCCACAATTGTGCAGATCGGCTCACATTCCTACAAGGCGATCTATTTGAACCCCTGCAACAACTACCCAACCCCTGTTTTGACTGGATTGCGTCCAACCCGCCTTACGTGAGCGTAGACGATGCCTCAACCCTCCCGCCAGATGTTCGGGAGTACGAGCCGGAAATCGCGCTCTTTGCTGGAGTTGATGGTCTCGAGATCATTCGGCGTATTGTAGCGGAGGCACCCCAGTTCTTGAATCCGCAAGGGAAACTCATCTTGGAAATCGGTCACAACCAGAGCCACACTGTTCAGGATCTAATTAGCGCACAACCAGCCTATAAGTGTTGCGAAATCATCAAAGATTACGCTGGTATTGAGCGTGTGGTTCTCGCGAGTATTTAGTTGTGAATAGCTGTTCACGTTACCTCTCCCTTTACCCCCATAAGGTGTAGGAAAGTAGTTGCCTAACAGAAACACAAACCCATGTCGATCCAGCAACACTCCGTTATTACCAGTATCAATAACCAGCGAGTCGTCGCTGCCCGCAAACTTCAAGCGCGCAAATACCGCCAGCGACAGGGACGCTTTCTAGTCGAAGGTTTTGAAATCTTGCATCTAGCGCTAGATGCAGGGGTACAACCAATCGAAGTCTTTTACTGCGAAGAACAATGCCGTGAAAAGCCTATCCAGCGACTTCTCAATCGTTTGCGAACAGCTGGTGCAACCCTTGTCCCAGTGTCAACTCAAGTGTTGCATACGCTATCGGCTGCCGCGGGCAACGTATACGCCTCCCCCCATAAGGCACCACCCCACGTCATACAGACGCATATTGTGGCAACTTTCGCCCTATTTGAGGTGTCATTTCAGGACATCACCCTGGCCGGTGATGAACTAGTCCTTGTTCTTGATGGGACACAAACGCCAAGCAATCTAGGGATGATTCTCCGCACCGCAGATGCCGTTGGAGCTGCAGCCGTTTTTCTCATCCCGCCCTGTGTGGACATCTTCCACCCGAAATCTGTAAGAGGGAGTCACGGCTCGCTGTTCAGTGTCCCCCTCTTACAGACGGCGGACATTCCAGGGCTTTTCACATGGTTGCGTGAAAAAGGGTTCAGAACGATCGGGGCGGATCCGCATCTTGGAAAACTCTGGAATCAGGAAAACTGGAAAGGACGGGTCGCCATAGTTTTGGGTCACGATGTGCGGGGCATATCCGATGCGGTGCGTGCACAAACCGAAGGGTGGGCGCGGCTGCCGATGACAGGTAAGGTGGAATCGCTCAATGTGGCAGTGGCAGGAACTGTATTGATATATGAGTGGTTTCGGGTGAATCGACTTAAATAGTAAAACCGTGCGAAGAATCTGCGCCTCCGCACGGTTCATCGGTACCGAACCCATTTTAGGCGTGATGGTGTCCGTTTTGATAGTGGGAACGGAGTAAATCGATACCGAAATCATCTTCGATATGTCGCCAAACGGTGTGAATATGATTCGCATCATTTTGCGTGTTGTCATATTCCACGAAGAAGAAGGGACCGTGAAGGCGATAGTAATGCGGATGTCCACGATTCGCCGGTCCTGCCCACGCGAAGTGGATATCATTTATACCCGCCCCACGCAGTTTCTGTCCCTCAATTTTCGCTAACTGATCAGGAAGCCGATCGATGTACGTGTCGATAAGCTGCGCCAGCACCTCACGTTGTGTGGTTGTCATCGATTCAACTGCTAGCCCTTCGGCAGCGCCAAGCTCAACTCTTGGAACATCTCGCGTCAGGATGTCTGCTGGCGCGGTTTCATTGATAACCGTCCTGCTTTTCTGATCCGAATTGAGGGATCCCAAAAGCTGTCGGGCGAGATCTTCTTCCGCCGACAAAATCCGCAGCCCTTTGTCGGATCCGTGCCGAACCTCTGCGGGATTAGAGCCAAAGAAGAACGGATTCGGCGTAATCAGCTCCCGGTTCACAACGGTGAAATGCAATGAGACGTGGTGCCCTTCCGCCCGCCAGCCCCAAGGACTGTGGTTCGTCGGATCCCCAAACACACTGAAAGCGTAAAGCTCGGGATCCCGGGCAAGCTGTGCCACTCCCTCCATCCGCTCCTGTTCACCGAGCGTAGCCTCCAAATCAATAATTGATGTTGCTTTTTGATAGCCTGTTGGGCTTAGTCCCGTGGCAAGCAAATTGAAAGCCGCATCCCGTTGTTTCTGATTCATTTCTTGGAGATATACCCCTTTGCGATCAAACATCTCGCGCGGGATGTAGTGCCAACGCTGACGTTCAGCGTCCTCGAACGGGAATTCCACCTTCCGCCGCAGATCCGGCGTCAAGGTTTCTAAAAAATTCGCACAAGCAATCGCCATCCGCTCAGCCGTCTCGGAGGCAGGAATTACTGTAGATGTAGGTGAAGCGTTATGCGTATGTGCTGTCATATTGACACCTCCTTTTGAGGAATTAAAAATCCTTATCGTTTCTCACGCAACCTTGCGCAGGCGTCGCCTCGCATGTTCTCGCGCAATTCGTACATCGAAATCAATCTCTGAGCGGTTGCACATGCCGAGATTGATGCCGTGTGCGATCTCCAGCTCAAATCCCCAGCGAATCCAATCTTCAAGTTCTGATTCAGGGAGGTTCCCCGCTGCGATAACCTTCATGATACTCAACCCTTTGCCGAGGCCATAAGCTCGCTGGAGATACTCAAGATGCCGATCCAATGGACCGCCCTCTAGCATTCTGCCCTCCTTGTTTGCCGTCGCCAAGATGACCCGAATCTCCGGATGATCGATGACGGCATCCATAACCGGTCCAGTGTGGAGGTGCGTCGAGCAACCAATGACACGGACAATTCCCTCGCTTTTGGCATCCAGAAATGCTAACAAAGCACCCTCCCGCGATTCCAAATCTTCAGGCGAAGAAATCCCATGCAACAGAAGCACATCAATGTAATCGGTTCCCATTTCTCGGAGCGAGCGTTGAATGCTCTCCCGGGCACCGTCATAATCTTTGGCTCCAGTTTTCGTTTGGATAACCACCCGGTTGCGCTCCAGTCCCTTCAACGCCGCACCTAAATGTGGCTGGCTTCCATACCCTTCAGCCGTATCCCAGAAGGTAATCCCCTGATCAAATGCCTCACGCAGCAGGTCGCCGCCTTCCGCGTAACCCGCACACACGTTATTAAGGTGTCCCGCCCCAAAGCAGAGGCGCGAGATTTCAAGTCCTGTGTTTCCGTATTCAAGACGGTCCATGTTGTCCTCCTTCACTCCAAAAGCCCGTTCTCCTTATACCATTCGGCATTTGGATACAGAGCCATAACGGATTTATGCTTCAAGAACCCCAGTTTTCTATAGAAACCCTCCTGCCCAATCACACAGGCGAGAAGAACCTTTTCAGCAGCTAACCTTTCGGACATCGCGGTCATGATGCGGGTCCCGATTCCTTGTCGTTGAAATTCCGGCAAAACGACGACATCACAGATGAAGGCGAAGTACTCTCCATCGGACAATGCACGCCCGGCGCCAATCAACTGAGTACCGCGATATGCAAAGCAGCAAATCTGACTCTGTTCGTAAGCACGCTGCAGCTGCTCCGGATCGTATGTGCCCAAAGGTGCTAGGTGATACACTTCAGCCAGTTCTGTCCAATTGACAGAATCGGTTGAATACGCAAGTGTCATGTCATCCACCTTGATTGCTCCACTCTCCCATCCGAGGTCTTAGCAACTATTTTCCAATCTACCCGGCCGAGGATTCACTATCATACTGTTTGCCGTCTTTCGCAACCCAGAGCCGGTCCGTAAAGGGTTCGTTATTTCTTGCGTTTCGCGCGTGAGCCGGTATATACTGAATAATATACGCTTTACGGACACCCTCCGTTAGGTTGGGACCACTTCGATGAAAAAGCAACGATGAGAAAACTGCCATACTTCCCTTTTTTAGCGGCACCGAAACTCCCGGATTATCGCCAGAGTATCCGACCTGCCCCAACGCTGTTCGCTCATGCGGTTGCGTGCCGAGCTTATGACTTTCGGGCAGCACCCAGATACAGTCGTTTTCCAGTGTTGAATCGCTAAGTGCTAACCAACAGGTGTAATACTGTTCCGGATCGAGTGGGGTATATCCGTTGTCTTGGTGCCACGGAAACTCCCGCGGCGTCTCAGGATACTTGAAGACCGCTTGATTCCAATAGAGACGCACATCTGGGCCGATAAGATTCGTCGTCAGTTGGACAAATTTATCCTGTTTGACAAAGGACAGAATCTTCTCGTTTTTTTCCGCAATGAAAGAGGTAAACACAATCTCGTCTGGACGGCTAATCCCCTTGCCGCCATCCGCCTTAAGCTGTTGGTTCGCTTCCTTAACATACCTTTCAATCTCAGCAGCGAGATTGTCGATTTCTATCTCGCTGAAGGTATCTTCGAGAATGAAAAATCCCTTCTCTTCAAACTGTGCTTTCTGGGCTTCACTGATCCGCATATTTTCCCTCTGTAATGTAGAAACTAATTTCACGATAGTTTAGCATTGGGAAAAAAAAGAATCAAGTGGAAAACGTGATGCGCGAAACGTATTGTGCAACTGTAAATAACGATGCGAAATATCAAGATCACAATCGAATACGACGGCACAAACTATCACGGCTGGCAAATCCAACCCAACGCGATAACAATTCAAGGGGCTATCCAAGACGCGCTTGCAAAGATTACCAAAGCAGAGGTGCAAATCATTGGAGCCGGGAGGACAGACACAGGGGTACATGCCGCCGGTCAAGTTGCCAATTTTCACACCGATTCTCAGATGCCGTCGACCACATTTCAGAAGGCACTTAATGCCAATCTGCCGCGAGACATCGTCATTATCGATGCAAAAGAGGTCTCACCAGATTTCCACGCCCGGTTCAGTGCAGTGAGTCGGACCTATCGGTACACGATTCTCAACCGTGCATACCCTTCCGCACTCCTACGGAACAATACCTACTTTTTGCCCAACGCAATTGATGTGCAAGCTACAAATACAATCTGCCGATCTCTCGTCGGCAAGCGGGATTTTTCCTCCTTTCAACGCGCCGGCAGCGAGCGAATCAACCCAATTTGTGAGATTTACGAATGTCGATGTTGGCAGGAACAAGATTTGGTCTATTTTGAGGTTGAAGCGGATGCCTTTCTACGGGGTATGGTTCGTGCCGTTGTTGGGACTGTCTTAAAACTGTACGACAGAGAGGATGCCGTCAATCGGTTGCGCGAAATCCTTGATGCACGAGATAGATCTGCTGCTGGGACTTCCGTGCCGTCACACGGTTTGTCGCTCCTACGTGTAAAGTATTAGTATGTATCGACATGTAAAATGTGTAAATTCGTGGGGAAAACGAGTAAAATTTATGCGGCACTAAAAATCAGTTGGCACATTAGCAAGTCCAAAAATAAACTCGCACCAAAGCGTCAATAGCTGGTGGGCTGAATTTGCCCAATTCCGTGCAACAGCGGTGTTCTAAACGGTGAAAACGTGGCTTTTGGGCTGGCACACAATCTGCACTACATGGCAACACTCGATCATTTAACAGTAAGGATGTGAGTGTGTCATGAAATTGCCAACAATCGCCATTGGATCCCACCGGGTGAGCCGCCTGATTATTGGCGGCAACCCATATAGCGGTATTTCTCATCATTCTCCTGCAAAGTCAAAGGAGATGGAGGATTACTATACCGCCGATCACATTATGGCAGACTTACGCGAAGCGGAACGGTGCGGAATTAACACCGTACTCGCGCGAGCAGACCGTCACATTATGCGGGTCTTGAATGAGTACCGGAACACTGGTGGAAAAATTCAGTGGATTGCCCAGACAGCGAAAGGGAGTGAATATGCCGATCTGACGGCGCATATTCGGCTGATTGCCCACTACCAGCCAGTTGCCATCTACCATCACGGCGGAACAACGGATCAACTTTACGATGCCGGAAAACTAGATACACTGCACGATGCGTTGAAACTAATCCGAGATTTGGGATGTGCCCCCGGTCTAGGAACGCATGAGCCGCACATTCTGAAACAGTGCTATTACGAAGGATACGATGTTGATTTCTACGTCTGCGCGCTTTATAATCACACTCGTCATCGTGAGATGTATCTCGACGCAGATCGAGATGCAGCGATTGCAGCAATTCAAGCCGTGCATCTTCCGGTGATCTCAATTAAAGTCCTCGCCGCAGGCAGAAGTAAACCACTGCCCGCATTTCGGTTCGCGCTTGAAAGTATCAAGCCGAGTGACGCGATGGCGGTTGGCATGTATACAAAAGACCATCTCGATCAGATTAGCGATAACGTGACACTAGTTACCCGTCTAATTAAGGAGGGAGGAAGCCTATCATGATAACCCGTGTCAGTACACCAAGACTAGGATTGTTGTTCTTTTTTTCGGCATGTTTGATGTGGAGTGGTTGTAGCGCGCTAATCCCTCAATCAAACTATATCTGGAGTAAGAATTACGCACTTGACACAAACGGAGGGGATTGCTCAAGCCCTGAAATGAACGACGGAAACCTCAAGACATTCGGGAGACTTGGATTACACGCTGTTGGACGGATGGACTCTGCAATTATTAGGAATAAGGGAGCAGAGACAGCCCATTGGAGAAAAATCCCCGGAACGATGGAATTCACACAAGTCAAGGTTCAGCCCCAAGCCAAAATCCAATTCCACCAGGAGCAATCGATTGACAAAATTATGATTCATGCGACCAATCTAAACGGTTTCGAGATCTATTGGCAAGATGATACACAATCGTGGCAACCGTTGACCTCCATACGTCAAAGTAGGAACCCCCTAAAAAGTCCGATTGTTCTCCGTGTCCACGCTGTTACCAACGCCATTCTGCTTCAAGCAAAATTCCAAAAACCGTTCCATGCCCGCAAGCTAATGGAAGTCGCACCACAATTTGAGATTGAGTTTGAAGAAGCCCGAATTGCGGAAATTGAGGTTTACGGAAAGCAGATGAAGGAACAACTAAAGTAGTTAGCGTTTTTATTTTCTAATAAATCGGACACTAAACAACCTGAAAGGGGAGTTGATGAAACGTATTTTAGAACCTGAAGTGATGGACACCCGCGAAGAAGCAGAAGCGTATGACGCCATGGATCACAGTACCGTCAACGTGGCATTTGTGGAGCGCGTGGTTGAACTTGGTGCAAGCAAAGGACATTTTCTCGATCTGGGGACAGGTCCCGCTCAAATCCCCATCTTTTTAGCTCAACGCTGCCCCAAGATCCGAATCACCGGGATTGATCTCTCGGTAAACATGCTTACACTCGGCGAGCAGCACGTCGCCGAAGTCGGCTTAGCGGATCAGATCGCATTGGAGTGTGTTGATGCGAAAGCCCTGCCCTATCCCGATCAGTCGTTTGATGGCGTAATTTCCAATAGCATTATCCATCACCTTCCGAATCCAATGGCTGCCTTTCGGGAAATCAGTCGTGTGATCCGTCCCGGTGGTCTGATTTTCATCCGCGATCTGATGCGCCCTGATACACCCCAAGCCGCCCAAGCCCTCGTTGACCGTTACGCCGCTGACGACACCCCCTACCAAAAGAAACTCTTCTACGATTCCTTCCTTGCTGCCCTTACCATCCCCGAAATTGAAGCGATGCTTGCTCAAACGAGCCTTACCCACGCTATTGTCGTCCAAAGTTCAGACCGGCACTGGTCTATTGAACGTTCCATAAAATGATACAACGCTAACCTCTCAATAACATTCAAATTTGGTGAAATCTTGATACGATGCTTCATACTTACTTGAGGGATAGATGAATAGGGAAGCAGAGACCTTTTTCACTTTCAATTTTGCCCGGTGCATGATAAAATAAACGAAAATACGCAACGGGAGAACCAATGAAAATCAATCAAGTGCTCCGTAAGTTCCGAGTGCTAGGTATAGTGCTTTTAGTCTTACTAGTCACCGGAATTGGAGCGGGTTATTATCTAACTCGTCAGTACTCCAAGGAGTGGAATTACTGGAAAAATCTTTCCGGATCTAAGCAACGTCGGGCAATTAGCTTAGAAACAAAACGGTTCTTGCATGCCGTTTTCCCTCCGGCACCGCAGCCTGAACGCTACGCACATGTGACCGCGGAAACGCTGGAGCATTCAATGCGTCTCGGTGCTGACTGGATTATCGCTATGCAAGAACATCACGGACGGTTTCAATATTGGTATGATCCCGTAAGTGATAAGTTCAGCAGTAAGAATGATGATAACTTTCTGCGCCAAGCTGGCACCTCATTCTCACTAGCTTTGGTTTATGAAATGACAGGAGAACCCCGTTATCTTGAGGCAGCGAAGAAGAGTGTCCAGTACCTGTTGGCTTCCATTAGATCACTCGATGTCGACAAAGCCTACTTCCTTTTTGCCCGGAAAGCGAAACTCGGTGGAATTAGCCTTCCTATGCTAACGATGCTCAAAATTCGTCGACTGACGGGAACGACGGAATTCGATACCCTCCTGACCAAACTGGCAAACATGATCCTGTTTCTACAGGAAAAATATAACACCGGTCAATATAAAAGTACCTATGTATATCACGGCGACCATGAGTATGAGAAAAACTCCGGCTGGGAATCGAAAATTTACCCCGGTGAAGCACTGTATGCGTTAGCAGGCATGTATCAGGCTTTCGGGGATCCCCGTTATAAACAGAGCATGGATTGGGCGTTAGAGTTCTATTATGGAGAACAATGGAAGTCGCATGCGTTTCTCCCGTGGACTATCTCCGCATTCACGTCGCTTTATGAACAGACTGGTGAAGGGAAATATGCCGACTATGTTTTTTTCTTGAGCGATCAATTATTGACGCAACAGAATTTGGATGGGGCTGATGAGGCTTACGGTAGTTTTCATGGAGTGCCTTCCGCAAATACAGGAAGTTACATGGAGGGGTTGGTGGACGCCATCCATGCCGCACAGTTGGTAGGAGATAAAGAGCGGTTGCAGCTCTATCAAGAACGTGCAAAGATGGGCTATCGCTGGCTATTCACGCTGCAATACGGGGAATCTGACGCTGCTGCTTTGAAGCGTCCCGATATAGCACAAGGTGGTTTTCGCAAGATCCTTACCGATTCTCAATTACGGATTGATAACACACAGCATGCCATTAGCAGTTTCTCAAAAGGATTACGCTTCATTTATAACACACCACCTGCCGTGCAAAGTGTTAATCATTTTCAGTAGGATGCTATGAACAAAAACAGTACAAATCCAATCACCAGAACAAAAAAAATATCACACTACACCGCCTTGATGGCAGGTGTTGTAATGTCTTTTGCCCTGCTGCTGTTTTCTTGCGATTTCAAGCAATCGGAGCCGCTGAGTCGTGCTATTCTTGACCGTTCGCTCGAACTGGGCACACAGTTTTTGCTTAACCACCAGAAGCCAGAGGGCAATTTTACTTACATTTACGATTGGGTTAAACAGACCTATGATCCCGGCGATAATCAGGTGCGACAAGCTGGAGCAATGTGGGGATTAGCCGTGATATATAACGATTCGCCGAATCCAGAGGTCGGCGCAGCTGTCGAGAAATCAATGGACTTTTTCGCCCGAAACTCAAAACTCACTCACGACGGGCACCGCTATGTAACTTATCCAGGCGAAAAAACCGGACGTATAGGAACCGTAGCACTTTGTGCACTCGCTCATATCGATTACTTGCGTGCTGCCAAATCCCATATCTCCGAGGAAAAATACCAAAACTACCGACAACGCCTCGATGAGTATCTTCAATTTCTCCTTAGGGCACGTATGCAGACGGAATCAACAGCGGGTCTTTGGCACCAAAGTTACAGCATCGACAACGGACACCCCTATGGAAAGTCCTCCCCCTACTTCGATGGTGAATCTCTTCTTGCATTAGTTAAAGCAGCGAAGTATATGGGACGTGAAGATTTACAACCTATTATTATCTCTTCTGCCGATGTCGGTTATCGCCACAATATTCAAGAAGCGCTTGAAGCAGACCCGGATTCATCCACGACGAAAGGATACTATCAATGGAGTTCCATGATTTTCTTTGAAATCGCTACCTCCGGTTGGCATGATACGGAGAAGTACGGAGATTACGTCATTGACCTTGCCAACTGGATGATTGATGTGCATAAGACCCTAGGACGAAGGCGTAACACCGCCTATGCCTATGAAGGAATTATCCATGCGTATGAGCTAGCAGTGCAGCGTAACGATACTCAACATATTGAGAAATTCGGTCGTGTTATTGAGGTTGGCTTGAAAAAATTGACCTCATGGCAGGTTGGGAGTCCATTGATGAACAAGTTTATCCGTAGGCATCCGACAGATAATCCGCTTGCGATAGGTGGCGTACAAAACCATCCCCGCGAATCCCCTTTGCGGATTGACGTAACTCAGCACCAGACGCATGCGATTATTCTAGCGCGCCGTTATGTGTATAAGTAAAATTTTCTACAAAATATGAGGAAGTTTCTACACTTTAATGCTGATATTGTGTGCCTTCAGCTTCTATTACATAATTGAAGGAAGGACACTAAGGCTGGCAATGGACTATGTCCGGACAAGAATTTTGGTTCGCGCTCGCGTCAGTTGACGGTGTCGGACCAATGCGAATTAAGCGTTTGCTCAATCGTTTTGGAACAATTGAAGCCGTCTTCGATGCAGAGCTTTCCGAGATTGCGCGGGTCCCACTCTTTAACCCGCTACTAGCATCGCGGATTTTAAAAGCAAGGATGAGGGTTGCTGAATTCCGCCGCCACATCAAGTGGTTCAAAAGTCGCGGTATTGACATCCTTTGTGTTGAAGAGGAAGCCTACCCGGCGCAACTCAAGAAAATCCCGAACGCCCCGCCAATCCTTTGTAAAAAAGGCAATCTATCTCAAATCAGCGAGAAAGCTGTCGCTATTGTCGGTACAACAGACCCCACAGATTCGGGAATCTTGGCAACGCTTGAACTATCAACGCGCCTTGTTCAAGCGGAATTGACCATCGTTAGTGGACTTGCCAAAGGGGTTGATACCTCTGCACACTTAGGAGCATTATCCGTCAATGGCACAACCGTTGGTGTCGTAGGAGGCGATCTGTTTTCGATCTATCCGAACGAAAAGCGACAACTCGCCGATCAGATCTGTGAGAATGGCGCACTTTTTTCCGAACACCCTTTTACGACCCAACCGACACCCGCCAATCTTATCCTTCGAAATCGGCTTATCAGTGGCCTTTCAATGGCAACAATTGTTATTGAATCGAAAGAGAACGGTGGGGCAATTCGCACAGCAGGTTTCGCTTTGGAACAAGGACGTCTCGTGTTTGCCTGTAACTGGGATAGTCGTTCTCAATTCAGTGAGGGACCACGCAGACTCATCCAGCAGGGAGCTTACCCTATTTCGCCAAATCAGCTGGATCAGGTCGTTGATGTGTTATCGGACCCCAATCGTCTAAAAAAAGTTCAATCGGCTCATCTCACAGGTAAGCAGATGAACCTGTTTTAGAAATACAAAGATTCAACCGCCAAAAAACGAACAAGATGCTTTATTTAATTCTTGAGATGTTCTTGTAGACTGTTATTTCCTGTCTCTGAATAAAGACTTGTGTTTCTTGCGAAAATATGATACGATTTCCATGCGAAACGCAAATTTGCGTTGCCTAACCTGCCACCCCGTTGGGGCGATAGGTATCGGTTTCGTAAACGGGATTCATTAAGCGAATTCCCCGAATTTAGGCAGTGGAATATGTCAATTTAAGTTTTGTCGTGGACAATATTGCCTTTTTCGTTTTTTTCACTTTACTTTTTTTGCAAAGTTTGGTAAAATATCGCTCATTAAACATTTGGCAATCAAAATTTGTGAAAAAATGTGAAGATTTCTCTTTACAGAAATCACAAAGTTTGATAGGCTAAATGAACAAACAACGTTTAGCCTGCGTTGTGGCCACACGCGGAGGGCTTTCCGAAAGCATGAGGAGGTCGCCGCGATAAGAAACGCAAAGGTCAAAATGACCATTTTGTGAATGCTTTTGATGTCTGGCTTCGTTGGAAGCAAGTTAATATTTTTTAGTCGTAACTCGCCCTTGCCAGAACGGAGTCAATTGGACTTAAGCGGCTCTTATTTAGACGGGAGTCACGAAAAGTTCATGCGACATAAGATTTATAAACCTTAGTATACAAAAACGAGTTGCGGCAAACAATTAGGAGACACGAAACAAATGTATCAACTCACGCAGCACAAATTCTGGGGCGTATTAGCCCTCATAATATCTATCATGTTTGTTGCCTTCATGGTCACTGGTTGTGGTGGTGATGGCAATAATGATGATGATGCAGCAGCAAATGATGATGATGATGATGCAGCTGCCGAAGAAGAAGGTCCACCTCCTGCGACAATGGTCACGGTAGACCCAGCCGCTGGTGCCACAGTTCCGTCAAACCAACAGTTCTCACTGACGTTTGATCAGGGTGTCACCGCAGCGACAGTCAATGGTGCCGCAGCGACTGGATCCGGTCTCACCTGGACAGCATCTCCCGTCTTAGCGCAAGGGTCCGCAACACTGAACGTTGGATGGACAAACCGAGACGGTTCCACCGGTTCTGAAGCGGTCGGTCCTTATACCATTGATGACCCAGATGAGCAGGCACCGATGATCACCAGTGGTACAGTGGATGATGGGGCCGCAGATGTTGACCCCGCGCCGATCAATGCGGGTGGTTTCCGGTTTGATTTCGACGAAGCCGTTACGGGAAGCATTAAGCTGACCGATGAAGCGGGTGCTGACCTCAATTGGACTCCAAACGTCGGTGGTCAGACAGCAACGTTGGGTGTGGTTGCAGGACAGGAAATCGCCAACGAGACAACCTACATCGTTGAGATTGATGTTCAAGATGGCGCTGGCAATGCAACTACGACCAAAATTACCTTCGTTACCAAAGCGAAAGAGTAAACAGACTGTTTTGGTTATAGCTGCAATGTTTGAAAAAGGGCAACGTGTCATAGGCATGTTGCCCTTTTTTTTAGCTTGGAAATTCCTAATGAACTATATAAGTGTGTTAGCAAAAATCACCATCAAAAGGCTTTACAAGACGCACAAAATCTGATAAAATAGCACTCATTCAATCCGGTTTTTAATAAAAGATTAAAATCTGTCAAAATTTTTGAACGATTCTTGAGGCTGAGTTGTCTAAAAGAGTTGAGGGCAGCAAAATCAGGGAGAAAGTGCTGTGGAACGAATCGAAACGTTGCTTATTGATGAACTCCGTGAAGGAGATATGGCAGCATTAGCGATTCTGGTTGAAAAGTACAAACGGCTCGTTTATCGGGTTGCAGTTCAGATTACAAAAAACCATGAAGACGCAAATGATGTCATGCAAGATACGTTTCTGAAAGTGTATGAATCTGTTCACAGCTTTCGTAAGGATGCTGCCTTTGAAACATGGCTCTATCGTATTGTTGTTAACCATGCTACGAATCTCGTCAAGCACCGAGAGCGTCGTCGCGAATCCCCGCTTTCAGCTGCCAGTGAAATGGAGATTCAGCCAGATCTGAGGCGGACCGTAGATCTGGCAAATAATCCTCAATTGAACGCTGAAAGAAAAGAGCGGCAAAGATGGGTTACCCAAGCGGTAAATCGTTTGCCCCTCAAGCAAAGGACCGTTGTTATTCTTCACGAGTTTGAAGGCTTAACACACTCAGAAATCGCTTCGATCCTCAACTGCTCCGAGGGAACGGTGCGTTCCCGGTTGCATTACGCAAAGCAAAAACTGAAAGATCTGTTAAAACCCTACATGGACGCAACAGACTTCCCCTAGCACGAAAAGTAACGGAAACTGTACAACAAGTATATCTAGGTTGCCGTGTGGTTTATCCTAGCAATGAGAAAAACATAATGGGGAAAACATGAAACCTCAATGTCGTTCAATTCAACGGTGCTTGTCTAATTATATAGATTACACACTTTCAGGTCGGCAGACCATGATCGTAGCTCAACATCTGCGATTTTGTCAGGATTGCCAACTCGAATTGGAATCTTTGAGGCGAATAAAGGCACTGCTTCATCTTCATGTCCCTCCACAACCCCCAGAGGGTTATTACGATCAATTTGGGGAGCAGCTGCAACGGATAATCGAAGAGCGTCCTCATCCTATATGGTGGGGTGCGACCGTGCTTGCGCAATCAGTTACGTGGAGATTCCAAGAGCTTCTACATCAGTCTGTTTGCGCTTTCAGCAAGCTAATTGGTTTTCCTATAAGCTGGGTTAAGCAATCTCCCTCTTATGCGTGGAGGCTACTTGCTGTGCTTGTCAGTTTGCTTGCCGTGCTTGTTAGTCTGTCTACGGATCAATTCTTCCAACCTCAAGAACAGGATCGCCGTGACCCCGCAAACTTGTCGCAGGTCCTGAAAATCCAGCCGACCTCTCCCCTGAAGCAGGGCGGGAATAGAGAACTAGTCAGCAACCGAGAACGGTTTGTTGAAATCACACAGACGCTGCCTGAACATGTTGTTCAAGGGAAGCAAAATTCAGACAAAGAAATTAAGGTTGCTGAATCGCTTGCAGAACTGTCAAGGTGGGAGGGTTACCAGCCAAATCCTGTTAGTGACAGCAGTTCTATTAATGATAGTGATGCGTTCAAAGCAATGGCAGTCCATGATGTTTCCCCCGACCTGATGACAGTTGCACAGTTATCAAGTCCTGAGTCGATTGCCGCGAAAGAGAATTTTTCGCAGCCCTTGGGCGTTGTGGCGATTCCGACTTCAGCGGAAATCGGTTGGGGCGGTAACCGCTCACTGAATGGCGTTGTTGAGATGTTGATGAATGTACCGTTACCCAGCTTCTCAATTACGGAAGTTTATGATTCTGTCAAACTTTAGCGATGCTAATTAAACAAAAACAAAATAGAAAACCAACTTCTATCCGTATCTCAACAAAAAACTTGTGTTTCCTACGAAAATATGCTACGATTTCTGTGCAGAACGCACATCTGCGTTCCCTAACTTGAAACCCTACCGGGGTAAGGGGAGTATGTCAATTTAACAACCTCCTCTAACCATGATCTGAAAGGAGATCTAATGAATCCGAGACTTTTAGGCATCCTCGCCGGAGTCGCTTTAGCTGTCGTACTGTTTTGGCCCGCAGGCAGCTCTAAAAAGGTCGAACGACTCTATAACGAGGCAGAACAGCTCTACAGTCAGAATGATTACGAAGGGGCAATTGCAAAGTACGATGAAGGCCTTGAAGAATCTGTCAAATGGGGCGTAAAGACTGAGGTCATTGATAAAGACTTCACTACACTTGCAAATTACAAAATCGCCGTCAGCTACTCAAAATGGGCTGAGCAGAGCGGTGATATTACCTACTATGATAATGCAATCGAGCAGATTGAAAAGGTTGCACCGAATGCCACTGTACCGAAGCATCAGGAAGGATTAACCTACCTATGGGGACACGTCCTTTACAAACAAGAGAAATTTGAACTGGCTGAACCGAAGTTTCATACCTTGATTGAAAACTTCCCCAATAGCCTGTTCGTCGAAAATGCTTGGTACGCAATTGGGCAGCTCAATTATAAACTGCAAAAATATGATGCAGCGCGCCGGGCATACAAAGAAGTACTAGACGGATTTCCAAATTCAGAGTTCAAAGATGATGCACAACACCTAATTGCACAATCCTTCCTCAATGAAAAGAATTACGAGCAGGCTTACCCAGAATTTGATAAGCTTGCCACCGAAGAATTTAAGACTTTCGCAGAGTTGCAGGCGGAGGCGAGTTACAAAGCCGCTTTCTGTTTGAATCAACTTGCCCGTGATGAAGAGGCGATTGGTCGATACACCCAATTTATCACGGAATACCCGACAAGTGGTTATGTAACCGCTGCCTATTTTGACACAGGTGCAATCTATTCAAAGCAGAAGGATTATGACAATGCGCGAGTCAACTATGAACTCGCTTTGCAGAATACAGACGACCGGGACCTGCAAGCAGAAATTCAGGTTACCATCGGGCGTACCTACTACGAGCAGCAAGACTACCCCAACGCTGTAGAATCATACAACACACTGCTTGAGGAGTATCCGGAATGCGATTTTATTAGTGAAGCGAAGCTGGGCATTGCCGATAGTTATTTCAAGTCAGATGTGTGGGCCGAAGCCGCTGCTGCGTACCAACGTGTTCTGAACGAACATCCCGAAGAGACCGATTTTATCCCTTATGTTACTTACCAAATGGGGGAATCGAACTATAAGCTAGCTTCTGACCTGAAAGATGATGGTCAAACAGATGCGGCAAACGCGTCCTATGAAGAAGCACTTATGTGGTATCAGAAAGCTGTCGATGAATTTCCAGCAGATCCAGTCGCGTCTCATGCACTCTATGGTGCTATCTGGGCGTTGAATGCGCTCGAACGAAAGGATGAACTGGAAACTGTTGCAAGGGAATTTATTGATAAAAACCGCATGGATAGTGAACTTGACCTGCTCGCTGCTGAAGTACAGTTGAAGTTCGCAGACCTGAAATTTAATGACTTTAAGCAGTATGAGGATGCAGCTGAGGAATACTCTAAACTTTGGGACTATCGTGATTTCCCGAAATTTCACTTAATTAAATTGATCGGAAAATTTCAGGAAGCGCGCTCCTACTACGAAGCCTCCAAACCGGAAGGTTACCGTGAAGGCGATCCAGACGCAGTCTTTAACGAAGCACTGCTCCAAAATGCTGTCAATGCCTACCAAGAAGCCATAGATAAGTTCAGGGGACCAGAGATTATGGGTGGGGAAAGTGGCACCTACCTCGCCGGTGTCGAGCAGGGACGCTATGATGATTTCTCCCAACGTCCAATGCAAGTTGAAGCATGTGTTATGAATCAAGCACTCTCCCACGAAAAATTGAATGCGTGGGGCAAAGCGCGTGAGCTTTACACCGCGATTCTCCCAGGCAGCGATAATTATCAACGTGCACAGTTGCTGATTGCACAAAGTCTTGTCAAAGAAGGTGACAATAGCGGAGCTGTGGCGCATTATCAGTCTATAATGGATTCTTTGGATACCGATAATCGCTCGCTTGCAGAAATTAAGCTGGCAGACCTCCTGCGTTCTGAAGAGCGATTTGCCGAAGCAGCAGTTGAGTATGAAAACGTCGTTACCGGTAACCCGACTGGTGAATACGCCGACGACGCACAGTATCTTGTCGGACTTTGTTACTATAAAGCCGCCAAAGCCGCCTCCGATGATGCAGCTCTCTTGGATAAATCTGTTGCCTCCTTCGAGAAAGCAATTGCGGATTATCCCGACAGCCCGAATGCGGTTGAGTCGTATTACGGACTAGCACTCGCTTATCGCGACATGGCACTAGCTGGCAATGAAAGTGTGTGGCCAAAGGTGCTAGAAGTTGCTGATACTGCTTACGACAAGCATGGCGGTAGCGATAACACCACAGTCCAAAAGACGTTGGGCCACATAGACTTGGTCAAAGCAACTGCTATTGAAAAGCAGGGACTCGAATCTGAAGAACAGAAGGCTGAACTCATTGCGAGTCTAAGGCGAATTGTCCAGAATACCGGGGCCCCAGAAGATTCTCGCTCACGCGCACAGTTGAAAATTGGACACCTGTATTATGGTGACGGTGAGCATGCAAAAGCGCTCGCTGAATATCAAGGGTTCGTTCAGATGTTCCCTAATAATGAGCTCGTGAAAAATGCGTTATATCAGGCATCCGTTTGCTACTATCAGATCGGTCAAAACAACACGGATGAAGGAGCCAAGCAGCTTGCATTCCAGAATGCTGTAAGTACTGCGACGCAAGTTACTGAAAGCGACCCCGATGTCGATGCCGCAATCAGTGCCTATTACACAATAGGGCTGGCAAAGTACGCGCTAAATGATAGTGATGGAGCGATCGCGGCGTTTCGGCAGACCACCTCGTATGAGGGGCAAACGGAGGACAAACCCCGACAAGATCTAATTCGTCAAGCACATACCCGTCTCGCAGATTTGAATACTGCTGTCGGTGACCATGAGTCAGCCGTGCGAGAGTATCAGTATGTGATTCAGTATACTGATGATGATGATCAGAAGGGACGTTCCTACTTCTCTATAGCGTATGCTCAGGACGAACATCTCAAACAGTTTGATGATTCGCTTCTCAACTATCAAAATGCGATTCAGCTTTCTAAAGATCCACTCATCCGAGCACAAGCATACTATCGAATGGGTTTGATTTACCAAGAACAACTGAATGACCCTGAGAATGCACTGAAAGTATTCGAGACCCTGATTACTCAATTCGGTGGTGAATCTAATACCAGCATCCAATCCATGGCGGCGGACGGTGGTATTCGGCGGTCTGACCTCTACGTAAAGTTAGGTCGTATGGATGATGCAATCGCTCAAGCAATCGCTGCACGCGATGCAGCGCAAACGACTGCACAGAAAGTTTCTGCACAATATAATCTCGGTTATCTCTATTTCGACCAAGCGCGGAAACTCTTCTCTGATAAACCTGGTACCGACTTACAACCGTATATTGATGCGAGCCGGCAAGCCGCAACCGCTTATGTTGAATCGGCTAATACGGCAGCCGCTGATAAGATCGATGATACCGTAAGTCCATTTGTTCAGAACGCGCTCTTCTCAGCCGGGCAAATTTACTATTCGCTCGGTACAGGGATCAAGCTACCTGACGATCTCAATAGCGCAGTTCCGGTGCTGATGCAGTTCGTCGAATATGCGGACAAGGGGCTTTTCGCCGTTTCGTCCCAGGCGGATGTGTCGAAAAACGTCCAGACCGTATTGGGCTATCTCGCACCCACCTATTATGAGTTGGGACGGATGCAGCTCGGTTTCGACGAAGGGTTTTCTGAAAAAACCGTTAGCTTCTTTGATCAGTCTGCAACCGTGTTCATGGACCTCGCTCGACGATTCCCTAATGCGGCAGAGGCACCGTTCTGGCAGTATCAGGCAGGTGAGGCGTACTTTGCGGGTCAACAGCACCTGAAAGCTATTGAAGAATATGCGAAGGTTCGCAACATTAATCCGCAACATGCGCAGGCGGCTGAATCCCTCGCCGCGATTTCGACGTGCTATGCGTTGCTCGAGAAAAATACCGAGGACGAAGCGGAGAAGGAGAAATGGTTAGCACAGGTCTTTGAGATCAACGTGGTTCTCGCAAAGAACTATCCAACCAGTCCCTTTGCAGCCGAAGCGTTTCTCAACATCGGCAACACCTACTATAACCAAGGGGTTCTCGACGATACGACAGAAGAAGACCGTATCCGCCTCTATACAATGGCTATCGAACAGTATGAGAACGCATTGGCGGTTCCCGATATCAATGCAGAATCGAAAGAGAATGCCGATCTGTTCCTGAGTGATACGAAAAGAGCCCTCTCGGCAGATGTGTATATTCAGGCAACTGCCAATTTCGATCGAGCAAGAGTGGCGCCTGAAGATCAACAGAGAGAAGCCGTTGAAAACGCTATCGCTGGGTTCCAAGACATCATCAAAGCGTACCCGACTACCAAATACGCCGACCTTTCTTTGGTGCAAATTGGTGATGCGTATATGATACTAGCGGTTGAAAATGATGAGTATTATAACGACGCGCTTGACTCCTATGATGCGTTGTGGGGTAAATACGCGACCGTCCCGCCTAGCGATACACAGGTCAACAAAGCGTTGACATACTCGCAAGGTAAGATTACCGAAATCACGGAGTATATGAGATCGCAGAACATTCCACGTCGTACCGGCGGCGGTGGTGGTGGCGAATAACGCACCGTGTATGTTTTGGATTCATCAACTCCATTTCAACAGAGGCGTTTGGGATATCCTTCCCAGACGCCTTTTTTTATTTTAGAAATATCTCTCAGCAGGTATAAATTAAGCTTAGAGCAAAACAGGAAAAAAGATGCAAAATACCCCAATTTCCAGTAGATCACAACCACGAAAAAATTACCGGCAATCTCTACACTATAACAAACTAGTCCGTCGTCAGCTATCTCCAAAGCTGCTAACTCAAATTCGCGCCGAAAGCCATGGACGCGCTTACGTTCAAAAGCAGATTCGGAGGAAAACACCGATGGTTTTTGAACTCGATGGGGAACATATTGAAGGTATCATCAGCCGCCGCTTAACCTATATCCTTGTCGTCCTAGTCGATGGACAGCTGCACCATCTTGAAAAACTCAACATCAAGTATATGTACAAACAGGACGAAGCCTCTCTAATTGTTCCGGATATTGAGGTGGATGCGGATTTAAAAGCACAAAACTTGGTCTCCATTGCTCACAAATCTGAGCGATTCCAAGTTGACGACCGTGTGCTTGCACGCTGCCGCAAGGAAAAAATTCCAGTGCGTTTAACCCTCAGAGGCGGGGAGATAATCACAGGGGTTATTGGTTGGTTCAGTCAGTATGAGATGAAGATGCTTTTAGCTCATGGAGGCAACGTCGTTGTATTCCGGCACGGATTACACAGTTTTGAAATAAGCCCGCAATGGGCGTAAAGGTGGGAAGTATAGGTGCATAACGGTTTGTGGGGTTGTGACAGGTTTGGACTAAACAGACAGCTGCCTTGAATATCTGCTGCAACTGGATTTTTTATTGTATATCTTCGCGATCATAGTTCGCACGGACAACGGTTTTCATGCCTCCACGGATGTGAAAATCCCCAACAATCTCAACTCTCCGCGGGTTGCACGCCGTAACAAAATCCGCCAGAATTTTATTAACAACGTGCTCATGAAAAATTCCGACATCCCGGAAAAATAAAAAATACTCTTTCAGCGATTTGAGTTCGACACATTGCTCGTCAGGGACATAGGTAATCTGAACCGTTCCAAAGTCTGGCAACCCGGTTTTAGGACAAACCGCTGTAAATTCTGGGTTTGTTATTTCAATAGTGTAATCGTTATCGCTATACTCATTTTTCCAAGTTTCGATGCTCGGCGTTTCCATTTCACAGATGTTGTCCTGTAATCCACTATAAGATTGATGACCCATAAATAAAAAGCCTCCCTTGAAGTTCCTGTTTCAAAAATAATAACATTGGGTGAGAAAAATGGTCAAGCGGTAATGTTTATCGAGCGTGCTAAGATTGATCGGGCAACTTCGCATAAGGCGTTCCCGTGAAGGGACTTTTTTTTCGGGGCTCGCCAATCGCTTGCTTTTCTCTCGACGGTATCTATCCATCGTGATATAATCTCCCTACTGCTCAGAGGCGAAGAAAATGTTAGCTAAATCGGTAAACGACAATTATTGATTTAATTTACCCGAAGCCTTTGAAGCGTGGTGGAAGTTTTACAGTGCCGATAAAATCCTACTAAATCTATTTTCTGGCAAAGTTTGGCATCGGAAGGAGAGATTGATTGCTATGTTACAATTAACGCATCCCATTGTTGACATCGCTATTACGTGCAGTAATTTCGAGGAGTCACTGCATTTCTACCACGAATGCTTGGGCTTGGAGATTGTTCTGGACATCGAAATTCCCGAAGAAGTAGCGAAAGGGGCAGGACTAGCACCGCGAGGATTTCGCCAAGTTCGCCTGCAAGCTGGGCAGACACTCATTAAGCTGATGGGCATCGAATCGCCGCCACCAACGCCTGCCTACGATTTCTCCGCCGGCGTGCGCTGGCTCACTTTTTTTGTTGAGGACGTGTGGGAGACCGTCGAAGAATTGAAGCAGAAAGGCGTAGAATTTTTGTCCGATCCGGTCGGAGCACCGGATGCTGGAGGTGTGGTCTGCGCGAGGGACCCCGACGGTATTCTCATTGAACTTGTACAGCGATGATACTGTAGATATAGGAAGCGTTTCTCCACTCTATCAACTTTCTCTTCCATCTATTTTTTTTGATTAAACACCTATCCGAAAACCTAACCTTCCACCCCTTCACAGGACAAAGAGAGGCAACTCTCTCCGTGTCGGCGAGGGTGAAGCCTCCAGATAGACGCTAAGGAGAACTTTATGGCTACACAATTTGTTGCGGATTTTGAAGCCTACATGCCTGCTGAATTTAACGACCTGCCTTACGGTAAGGCCGGTCTGATAGCCGTTGCTGATAAGGCAGGAATTGATGTCTGTGTTGTATTTCCCGGCGGATTACCACCCAATCCTGCAGAAATCAATGCCCATTTGCTAGAAGAAACCAAGGGCGAATCGCGCATCGTGCCGGGGTGTCTCATTAATCCCACAATGGGCTCCGATGCGTGCGATGACTTAAAGCGATGCGTTGATGCGGGTGCCCGGACAGTCAAGCTGATGGCGGCGGCACATCGCTATCGCCTCGACGCGCCCTGCGTTGATCCAGTCATGGAACTCGCCAAGTCGGTTGGTATTCCCGCTACCATCCACTCCGGTTCACCAATGAGCGGATGCTCACCCGAGTTCATTGGAACACTCGCCAAACGTCAGCCAGATGTAACAATCATTATGGATCATATGGGCTATCGTGAATGGACGGGACTTGCTGTTCAAGCCGCGGTCGAGAATACCAATATTTATCTCGGCACAACCCTCATCGCCGCTGCTGAACCAATCGCTGTCAAGGGTATTGCGCGTGGTGGGCGGATTGGTGCTGATCGAATCGTTTTTGGATCTAACTCACCGAGTGGAGACGCTGTGAATGGTGTAAACGGCCTCCGGAATATCGGATTTACCGACGAGGAAGCCGCAAGCATCCTTGGTGGAAATCTGAAGGCGATTTACGGTCTTTGAACCTTGGGTTGGCTTGCCGTGGCTATTTGACTTTGCCACGCCCGGCGATTTTCCAAACCGTTTCTACCTCCTCATTTCTCACTGTAATCAACTTATCGTGCAGATTGCTTGTCATGCCTTGATGCAGCGGAATGACAGCCAATTGGTCGCCGACGCGGAATTTATGCTGCGATTCACTCACATCAAGATGTCCGTGTTCGACCGACATTCCGTATATCTTTACATCCGGATGTCCGATGATGTGGCCATATGGTGTAGGAGGATAGCTGGTGAACGTTTTGGCGCCGCCATCAATGATGATTCGGTCAGCGGTTGGAGTGCTCACAACCGTCATAATCATCCGCAAAGCACATCGGTCCGGATCGAGTGTCTCCGAACCAGAAATGCGCGTCATGCCTTCGTAAATATACGAACCGCTGCGCGTTTCTGTGCAACCCATATCTTTTGATGCCTGTTCGGCGCCTGTCCCGCCTCCGCTGATGATATTGATAGGGATGCCTGCGCTATCTAGGAGATTGACCGTTTCATCAATGAATGGCTTTGCGCGAATATTGCTTCCATAGGTCATAATGCCCTGAAAATCAAGTCCGGGCATCTTCGCTGTCTTTTGGGCAAGTTCAAGTGTCGCTTGGGGAGATTGCACGCCGACCCGGCGTCCGCCTGTGTCCTGTTCAATGATCACACGCACGCTGCAGCCATCTGCCACCGCCTGTCCAGAGATGCCTTCGGCGGTTATATCTGAATCTAGAGCGACGGTAATCTTCGCCCGTTTGGCCAGCTGGGTTAGTCGCTGCAGTTTCGGCTTGCCGACAATGTTGTAAGGGATCAGAATGTCATCAAGCCCGCCATCAACCATAGCCTCCGCTTCGCCGAGCTTTTGGGAGGTAATCCCTTTTGAACCGGCAGCAACCTGCATGGTGGCAATCTCTGGGACTTTGTGGGTTTTTGTGTGAACACGCAAATCGATATCAATCTCTCGGCAGAGGGCTGCCATATTATAGATATTGCGTTCAAGAACATCGAGGTCTACAGTAAGTGCGGGTGTATCCAATTCAGAAATGTGCATATTATTCTCCTCAATCAACAAATCAGCGAACAACCCAACCTGTTCAAGACTAAATTGCACGTGTAAACTTGATTAATAAACTAAAGGGTTGGGAAACACGAATCTGTATTCGCTGTATAACTCCCAACCCCCATACTCGGCGTTATATGCTATGTCTATTTGTCGGTGCCTTCAGATCTTTTTAGACGTAGACGTTCGGGCTCTCGTTTTGGGGTTTCCTCCGTTTCCTCTTTCACATTCGGTTCAACCAGATATTCAACCCGAAAGTCTCGGACCGATATAACCGGATAGACGCCATCAAAACCTGCAATCTGTCCTTTGACCTCGACCCCCTGAGTACCTTGGCCCGCTTCTTGGATTAACTCATCAAATTTATCACCACCGCTAAAAACGACCTTCTGGTCCGAACTAACAACCATTGCGTGATTGATTTCTGATGTGTCAGCGCGCCAGCGTCGCCAAAAAGGAACGTTGCGTATGTAGCTCCGTGAGAACCCCGGATGCGCGTAGAGATTGCCTGTGATTGTCGCTTCGGATTTGGCAACCCAAGCACGACCACCGATTTGGCTGCCCCGAAAGCGTTGATCGTTCAGTTGACGGGTGATGTCATAAATGTCAAAAGTACGACCTTCGTTGTACGGATTCTTACCCCGTCGCGGGGTGACTTCAACGATAGTTGTAAAAAGGCGTTCGCGCCCGTTTTTATCAACAGGTGAGTGAAAACTCACATTTTCCGGATCCACCCAAGGTTTCAATAAGCGTCTAATCTGCCGAGCGTCATCATCATTAACAAAACCGAAAAGGTGGATTTGAATACTTTCTACTTCCGAATGGCCCGGATTGGTGAAACCAGCAAAGAGAAACATGAAAACGATGAGGAGGTTGAGATGGAACTTGCGGGGTAACATTTTTTGTTCACTCCTTTAATTGATATCGCTTGGTCCTGACAATTTTTTTCGTCAAGATATTTGAAAACAATCTAAAGAATCCAATGTGGATCTGCACGATTCCTTGATTGGCACCCGAAAATCACAGCGATATTCTAGCAAATTCTGTGCCATAAATAGAAACGAAGAAGTACTCCCCCAAGATGACTTGCGAAAACTCAATTGGCTAGACACCGCCAATTAGCATTTCACGTTCTACTCCGTATCATTTTGATAACACAGTCGCTAGTCGGACACAATTAGCTACTGCTACTGATTGACGCTTCGCAATATAGTAAAGTTTACTCCAAAATCCAATCGCGATCTAACCATTTCGCCGATTTTTGCGTTTCGTTTAATCCGTGAAATCTCTTAATACGTCTAATTTACAATAATGGATTATAAATCGTTTTACATCAACCGTACAATTCTAAGGAGTAGGGGCACATGGGCGAAACCCATCTGTCTCACTGCATGGAACTGTTCACAATTGAGGGGAATATCTCGTGAGGTATCAACGAAACTTCATTATCGCGATGATTTCGCTGATCGTCCTTTTTGCCACCGGGGTGGTCGGATATTGGGTTATTGAAGGCGATAATCCACATCAGAAGTGGACAATATTCGACGCCGTTTTCATGACCGTTATTACATTGACAACGGTGGGGTACAGCGATGATAATATGTCCAAGATGGGCAGAGCTTTCACTGTTTTTCTCTTGCTCGGTGGATTGGGCATCTTTGTATATAGTGTCAGTGTTGCGACTGCCTTTATTATTGAAGGACAATTCCGCGAGGTGTTTCGACGAAGAAAAATGAAAAAATCAATCAATAAAATTTCAAACCATTATATCGTCTGCGGCATAGGGGATACGGGTGTTCATGCACTCGAAGAAATGCTTCAAATGAACATTGATTTTGTTGTTGTTGAGTACGAGAAGGAACGGATCGATCATTTATTGGAAACGAAAGATTTTCTGTTTGTTCACGGCGATGCAACGGAAGACGAGACTTTGATTCGTGCGGGCATTGAGCACGCACGTGGACTGATCACCTCACTGTCACGTGACCAAGATAACCTCTTTGTTGTTCTCTCTGCAAAACAATTGAATCCGAAGTTGAAGATTGCCTCTAAAGCTGTTGAAGCCAATTCGCTAGCCAAGCTGAAGCAGGCAGGAGCAGATGAAGTGGTCTTGTCAGACTATATCGGCGGCATGCGGTTGGCTTCGACAGTTACACGTCCCATTGTCGTTAACTTTCTGGACATTATGCTCAGGACCCAAGTGACAACGCGCTTTGCTGAATCCGTTATACAGCCAGGGACACCACTGGTGGGACTCACTCTGGGCGAGGCGGGCATTCCGGATCGAACGAACCTAATGGTTGTTGCAGTGCACAAGCGAGAAGGTGATTTTATATATAACCCTTCCGGTAGGTTGAGGCTGGAGGCTGGGGACGCCTTGATCATTATCGCAGACAATGAGCAGCTACAAAACCTAAACAAACTGACGGGCGATATGCCTTGATGCTTCAATCGCCTTCACCGGCAAGCTGTCCGTATTGCTTCATTACAGCTTGCAGTCGATCCAAAGGAATAGCGTGGATCGTGTTCCCATTTCTGCCGACGGTCGTCACGGCTGTGGTCATGGAGTTAAGGATTGCCTCCTCCGTCGATTCAATGACAGCTTGATACAGCGCATCCATCCGACGGTTGGCAAGCATTGTGATGGGGAAGGTTCCATCGTCCGTCCGACGCGGAATCGCATTAGCGGTCGAAAAGGCAATTACAAATTCGCCGCTGCTTACAGTACTTGGTGTCCCGGTGCGGGCAAGCCCGTGTGTAACCCTTTTGGCGAGTTGCATCAGTTGGCGATGTACTAAGGGGGCATCCGTTGCCACAACGATGATGAACGAACCGTCTCGACCCCGCTCCGGGGTGAGTCCCGTAATTTCTCTGCCGACAGGAACACCGCTGATCTGCAGTTGATGGCGCCGACCACCGTTGGAATTGACCAACACACCGACCGTGTATCCTCCCCGATTTGCGGGCAACACCCGTGACGATGTTCCGATGCCTGCCTTAAAACTGTAGCACCGCATTCCTGTGCCTGCACCAACACAGCCTTCTGCAACAGGACCATCTACGGCGTTTTCTATTGCCTGAACGGCGTGTTCTGCGGTGACGTGCAGCCCACTGATGTCATTCAATCCACCATCATAGCATTCCGCAACGATTGGCAGAATGATGTGGTTATCCGGGTAACGTTTAATCATGTACCGCACAACGCCATCGTGAACAGGTCCAATGCTGAGTGTATTCGTCAGCATAATTGGGGACTCGATCCACCCCGCTTCGTTTGCCCATGCCAGTCCTGTCGCCTCACCGTTACCGTTGATCGCATAACCCGCACCAAACAGCTTATTTGTCCAAATATCGTCACGTGGGATGACAGCAGTAACACCTGTCCGAACATTATCACCGCTTTTCAACGTGACGTGCCCCACCTTCACCCCTGCGACATCCGTGATTGCATTGTGTTTGCCGGGTTCGTAGATGCCGATTTTAATACCGAGATCCCGTGCCCGTGCCCTACCTTCGGGAACGCCATTACTCTGGTCGGAGTTGGCAGGTATCCAACCCCATATCAAACACAAGCACAAGCAAAACCATAATCTTATTTCTTCTTTCCGCATTTTTTCTTTCCTCGCTATTAAGCCTCATTTTAACTCCGGCTTCCCGGCGCTAAGCCACGCAGTATACCAGTAGCTTGCGGTTGCTGATGCCGCATTACTCATGCGCTGCACCGCTATCCAACTACTGAATCGGAAGAACTTCTCCAGATACGACGTGCCGTACGTGTCTTCGCCTAACTTTGCCCTGTGATCGGCATGGAGGAGGTTATCGGCGTATACATAGCTGTCGAGTACAATGTCAAAGGCAGTTTCCAGCGGGTCTTCAATTTCCATCGCCATCTTCGGCGTGAGGTGGATCCGTTCTGCATAAGCATCCACCATATCGTCTTCAAAACGTTGATGCACACCATGCTGGTTGGTCAATTGCCCATTGTAGTTTTTGACGACATGCAGCGGCATGTGGATATCTTCAACGTAGTGGGCGAGTGCACCAGCGGTCTGCACAATTTTTTGGGTATCTCCTGATTTCATTGCCTCAGATAGCAGCCGTGTGTAGTCAGCAATACGCCACGTCGCCAAACCACGTTTTGTAACGGTTTCCACACCAAATTTCGCAACAGCGTCTTCATAGTTGTGGGGTAGTTCTACAAACGGATAGGGACCATAGAGATCAATATCAAGAAAATGCCGGGGACCTTCAGCGGGATCGCCTGATTTGTAGACATTCAGACTAGTCAAGGACAGTAGATTCTCCTTTGTATCAAGAGCAAAACGGGTGCCTTTCTCAGACCCAAGCAGGACCGGCTCCGCGCTTCGATTTTCAAAGATGTCTATTTTATTTCCTAATAAATATAGCTTATCTGCCTCCTTGCGAATCGGGTACTCTTGTTCACCTACTGTTATGAACCATCTACCATTTTTTCCGCGAAGCGAGACCGGTGCGCTTTGCGGAAAGTCAATCCCATACTTCTCAAACACCTGACGTAACTCCTCCGTAACCTGCCCACCGTTCAGATCTTTTTCATACTTCAACCCAATCCGAAACAACAGCTCCCGTCTCCACCGATCCGGATCGTTTGAGTGATAGGCGAGTGCTCGGCGGTGATTAACGAAAAACGAGGAAATTTCTGAAGGCAGAGAATTGCAAGCAGCGTCGGTTATGCGCTCGTGCGCATTACTACCCCAAGGAAAGGCTTGAGGTGCGTAACAAGCGACTAGAATCACATAAACAAATGACCAAATAGCAGTTGACCAGATTTTTGTTTTCATCATTAAAACGGGTGAGGGCTTAAACCGGCTGCCCTCAGCTGCTCCATGTAGATATGACGGATATGGTTGAAGATGTCAATATAGGTAGATGTACGGTAATCGGGGTAAGTCCATTCCCAAGGCTGGAAAGTCTTACGGTAAAATTTGAGCGTAATCTCGGCATAAATGCCATCTTGGAGATAGATACGGTGTGCATGGTCTTTCGTCGAAGCGAGAACCAGCTTTGCCGCCGAAATATAGCCCGGATCGAGATTGACTGGACGCGGAGCTGTATCACCCTTTGCAAACTCGCACTCAACTGCGTTAGAAAAGCACTTAGCGGACGCGAGTTCCTCGGCAGAGATCAGTTTCTCAAAACTCACGAACTGACGTTTCAGATCCTTTCCCATCTCCGTCTCATAGTAAGTGGTATAATCAAAAGGTAACAAATCGCTGGCAAAATCAACTCGTCCAAACCGTCCTGCGAGTCGCTGATGTACAACGGCAAGTAAATCTGGGACCGCTGCAATAATCCCAACAATCAGTTTAACGGGTGAGTGAGATCTGATTTGCCCCATATTCGCGTGTGGAAGTCAAGACGTGACTGTTTCCTCTCCTAGGTGCTCTGCCAGCCACAACTTCAGTGGCACATCTTCGTCAGTCGGGGACGTATAGCCGTGCCAACTGGTGCTCACTCCTAGTAACTGCCGTTGAATCGGACTGCAGCGTTCCATAAAGCTCCCAACGGTCATGTCGTCTCTTGGGCGCAGCCACCGGTAGCTATAGCCATAGAATAGCACCTTGCGCGTGATGTCCGATTCATTTGGGCTTCTGGAATGCCAGATACGCCGATCGAAAATGACAGCTGTGCCGGGTGCGACACATACAGGGGTTGCCCCTTCCGGGTCTGAAACGTCATCGGGCGGAAACTCTAGTTTGTTCCGGAGATGACTTCCCGGGATAACGTAGAAATTCCCCCGACCTGTTTCAGTCGTATCGGTAAGGAAGTAGCCAATCTTGACCGAAATTCGTGGACGGGGATCGGTTTCCAACTCGGAGTTCAAGCGTCCACTGTCCTGATGCCACCCCAACCGCTTCTTCTCCTGTTTTGCATCGGGTGGAGGTGGAGGTGTTACATCCATGTGGGTGAGGTAGAGCTGAATGTTCCAACCAAGCATCCCCCACACTTTGGGGAATATCTTGTGCCAATCGAGCAATTCGAGAAAGATTTTATCCTGTCCCACAAAGTCCAGTTTGTGCAGCCACTCGTGAGCATCCATCTTCGCCTCCGCCCGGTGTTGGGCGTCAATTCGGTCTACGACTGCCTCAACGTCAGATGTCATCTGTGGTGTGAACGCATCAGGGACGATTAAGAAACCGTTGCGCTCGAATTCAAGGCGCTCATCTTCAGTCAGACAGTAATCCAAACATGCGGTGTCCATACATGCCTCCTTTCGTGTTTCGTCTGTCTGCCATCTGCCATCCTTATACCATTTCCTAATCCAACGATTTGCCCATGAAAGACAAATGTGTATACCTAAGTAATCGGTCAGAATTGATATTACAAAATGTTGACTTCACCAACTGAGGCACACCCAATGCAATACATAATATTGAGTGCTATCAACCCTACTCGGTGTAAACCGCTTCGATCAGTCCCTTCATATAACCGATGGCAAAGAGCCGCTCCATACTATGTTCATCCGGGATGCTAGCATCGCCCATTTTCGGGAAATGGTCTGGGCGTGCGACACCCGCATAACCAACGTCACGGTAGGCACGTACGCACTCTGCCATATCAGCCTGTCCTTCGTCATGGAACACTTCTACGAACTGCTCAGGTGTTCCACGCACATCTCGGAAGTGAACGAAGAAAATCTTCTCCTGTTGTCCGAAATGCCGAATCACTTCGGGCAGGTTATCGGTCATCAGGGAGAAGTTGCCCTGACAGAGACCAATCCCGTTGACAGGACTTGGCACCAAATCAACGAGTTTCTGATAGTTCTCTACGCTGCTCATGATCCGGGAGACCCCTCGGATGGGCGACAGCGGCGGATCGTCCGGATGCATTGCCAATTTGACGTTGGCTTTTTCCGCAACCGGAACCACACGCTCCAGAAAATATTTCAGGTTAGCCCATTGCTGCTCCTCGGTGACGATCCCATGATCGGTCAGAGGGGCGTTTTTCATGTAATCATGGTCATAGCCACTGACCTGAGACCCGCCGCGTGCAGGAATTGTGACAGATGTTCGGAGTACAAAAAGAATCGGCATCCACGCAGGGCACCACACCGGAATCCCCAATGCACCCATGTTGCGGATAAATTCACAGATGACATCAATTTCTTCATCACGTCCCGGCAAACCGAGTTTTATTTTTTCCATCGGGGGACGGCTCTCAATCACCTGTAGGTTAAATCCGCCATCCTCGTACGCAGCTTTCAGACGAGCAAGCGACACGTAACTCCACGGCTGTTGTTCGTCGCTTGCATTCGGTATTGGATTCAAGTCCAGACCGCCAACCACATACTCGACGCCGGCTTGCTTGGCTAATGTCCAGACGGGGGTCGGTTCCGACCCAAGGGCTAAAGCAATCTTTACCATTTTCGATTCCTTTCTGCTCAAGTGAAAAACCCGATTACATGTTATCGCATTTCTATAAAGGTACAACAAATTATATCACAATCATCAACGGGTTCAACTGAAAAAGCATTCTGACGCCTACGAGGATCAGCCTGACGAGTCGGAACTCAAAAGTTTAATGCAGAAGCTCTCGAAGCGAATCCAATGTTCCGCACTCGGCGGACCGTTGTAACACTGGATGCTCACTTGATCCTCGCCCGGTGGAGGCAGTTCTCCCGTCGCCGCTGTTTGGAACTCTGTGTCGCCTGAAGGGCAATACTGCGCTTCCCATGAATCAGCGGTAACTAACAGACGCAGACGGACACTTTTCGCTGACATTGCTGCTTTGCCAGGGATAATGTAAAGATCGCCGTCAATCAGTTCCTTGACCTCCTTAAACACCGGCTTACCGTTGTTATACCACGTAATCCCCGCCTGTTCGTACTGTTGGATGGGCACGGTATGGTTGGTGACAGTCATCTCAATGGCATAAGTGCCATTGCTGCGGTCTGGCGCGGTTCTCAACAGTGCATTCCTAACCGTATCCGCGACGCCGGGTTGGACGCGAATCTCCAGTCCGCCGTCCCGGAGACGCCAATCGTCCGGATCCTCCCGCAGCCATGACCAGCCTGCGTCAAGCTGACCGTCGAAGTTATCTTCAAAGATGATTTGTTCATTAGATGAATTCATGCCTAAGACCTCCATTTGAGTGTGAACGTCAGGCTTCTTTCAGTGCTAGTGTTAAATCTTAGCCAGACGCTTGGTTAGGTTAAAAAACTTTTGTAAGACGTTCTCCACAACTTATAGAATTACCAAAGTTCCCAAGAACAGTCCCTCCTTAACACCCGACACGGTTCCGTGCACCTACGGGCATTTTGGTAGAACATTCAACGCTTCAGATCTCAATCCCCAACTCTCGATTCGCAACGTCCTGATAAGTGTTGAGTCTTCCACCTACCACCTCATCCATGCGGACAGTTCGACCCGCCTCAGAGGATTCATGGCATGCCATCACGAGAGCGACAGCGGTCAACCCCTCCTCTGCCCCAACTTCTACCGGCGTTCCATTGTCAATAGCGTCCAAAAGTTCCGCAAGCTCCATGGCGAGGATGTTTAAGTCGCCGCCACCACCCACGCCCGATTCAGATTGATCGTAACGCGTGAACCGTTCACCGCCGAAAAACCGAGCGGCATGGTCGTCGAGCGAGAAGTTTGGGACAAGTGCTAACACATCGTTATCATCAAGCGCACCACCGTTATCATCCCGATAGAGGCGTAACGGCTGACCGGTACGCACCGACGGTAGGTCTATCTGACCGTCACTGCCAAAGATTGTGAAACGACGGAATCTGGGACCGTGCGCTGCTTGGTCATATAGCCACTGTCCCAACGCCTCGCTTTCAAATTCAAGGGTTGCCATCATAAGGTCAGGGGCATCCGCTGCCTGAACATCGGGATAGGTGTGAGCGTAGTGCTCGTGAAAACCCTTTACGCGGGCCCCTTTGAAGATTCGCTCGCGCTCCTGAAGGCGTACCTTGCCCGTCACCTGCTCGACGGGACCAGCCAAGTATATCTGCATATCCGCGTTGTGGACACCAGATTCCAGAATCGATCCGCCCTGTTTACGGAGATATTGCCAGCCGCCAGCAGATGCGATGCGTCCGCCACCGGCAGAGAAGTCTAGGACCGTACGGATGTCGCCAATGGCACCCGCTTCAAGTAATGCCTTCGCTAGACGGCTTATCGGGTCGCGCCGGTAGTTCTCCGCTATCGAGAGCACGGTGCCGTATTGTTGAGCATTAGCTTGCATTGACCGGCAGGCTGCCACAGTTGGTGCCATCGGTTTCTCGCATAGGACGTGCACACCGCTTTCTGCTGCCACTCCAGCAATTGAGTGGTGTGCGGATGCCGCAGCGACGATATCTAGCACCTCCAGCTCGCTTGAACCTGCGATGGCGTCCTCAAGCGACCGGTACACCTGCGGCCGATTACCAAAAAACGCCTCTGCTTCCCCAGCGACAAATTCAGCGCGTTCTAACTCTGGATCAATCAGGGCGACCACTTCAATTCGTCCGGGCTCGAAATCCTCTAAGACACGATATCCACGCAGGTGCCGGCGACCCATACCGCCGCATCCCGCCAAAGCAAGTCGATGACGTTTGGACATTTTTTCCTTCTCCTAATACCAGTATCCATTTGCTTAATATGCTGTTGTTTGATGGGGGACGCGACATTGGCAAAATTAATCTCTATCACTTCTTCGTCGGATCTGCTGGACGTCTATATTTTCACCATCGCTTGAATGCATAGGTAGGGATGCCCGTTACTAGGCCAACGATCCCCCAGAGGCTACCTATTGTGAACGCGCCCAAGACCAACCCCAGGAAGAATGGGAATGACCGACGATACATCTGTATCCCGCCGTGCCTGAGAATTGATCCCTTTACCACCCAACTGATAAGAAACGGGAACCACAGGTGTTCAAAGGGGATATACCCCGTTATCGGATAAGCTAACGGATGCAGCGGCCACCATAAGAACCGTAACCGCAGGACCGTATTGATAAACACAACCAAAGCACCAATGCCAACGGCACTAAGCGACTGTGTATCCGGTTCTATGGGACGCACGAGCCACCGCTCAACTACCGTATAGGCACCTATACCGCGCCCTTCACTGATGCCGCCCCATTTGTAGCTGAATTGCAAAAATGTCCAGAAGGTTACGATAATACCCACGACGACGGAGAACATAATGACTTTCCCAAGTTTGCGAGTATCCATACCCGACCGGTCTGCCAGTTTGAAACTTTCGAGCATATACGGCATCGGATGATTCCTGAACTGTTTCGTGAACGTCCAGAATGGGGCTGCTGCCGTCAATGTCTGACTTTCGAGTTTGCGGCTGCCCACCATCGCTATGAAAAGTTGGAGCGGACCGTAGTGAAAAATCCCGTGTATCGGAGGACCAAGCTCCGCTCGTGTTCGTGTGTGTGCAAACGCAATGACAAAGTAAACACTGAAGAACGCCAATCCAAACTGAATCGTCGTTCCCGCTTGATATGAGAAGAACACTAGAAAGCTGATTCCCGCGATTATCCCAAGCACCGCCGTTCTATACTTTATTGGTTCCCCAGAATCGTCCACCTCCGATCTTGCCCCGACAGCTCTTTTTATTACCTGCCAAATCGGTTTCCGTCCCAGCCAGAAGGCGACAATGGCGATTCCCAAATATCCGCCAAGAACCTGCTGCGCAACAAATGGGTATCCGGGCATATTAATCCCTGCCATACTGCCTACGACTCGCTGTGCCTTCCAAAGCAGAAAAAAGAACCAGCACGAAAAGAGGAGATCAAGTGGAACGGCAAAAGCAAGACCAATCGCAAAAGGATTAAACTGGACAGGGAAGTTGCCCATCGCGTTCAGAGGGCGCTCTGTAAAATACACGTTCAGATTGTATCCAAGCGGAATCTGGGGTAGCACGGGGAACAGGTAAGTTGTCCCATTAATCAGGTTGATACCAGCGGCTAACCCAAAGCCCAGCCAGAGCAGCTTATTTCTGAAAAACGGGTGATGTCCGTTGCTCTCACGGCTCATCTCATAAGGCAGGTGAACGAGTGGATAGGTCAATTTCTCCTTCTCAATCCACTGTTTCCTGATGATAACGTTCAGGCAAAACATGGTAAACGCAACCACCGAGAGAAAAAGCGTCCACCACACCATCGGTTCAAGCCAACCTCTGATGTGAGCCGCGGTGTAAAATGTCGATTCTCCCTTGTAAAATCCGTAAAGTACATGATCATCATTTACGGTAAGTCGTTGCGATAAATACTTCCAAAAGAGATTGCCCCAATCGTTCTCCGGCGTCGCAGACCAGCGGGCGGTGCCTAGCGTGCAAAATATGGATTGGCTAAAATCGTGACCACTGACACAGACCGCTAAGAGCAGCATCGTATAAACTGTCAGCAACTCCTGCTGGCTCAATGCAATCCGCGGTATCCACCGTTTCAGCAGCGTGTTCAGTAGAATCAAGGACAGGAAGGTGAAAATTGCGTTATAAAAAATCGTCATTGTGGTCGGGTACTGAGTATTCCAGACCGTTTCCCACTGCACGACGATATAGACGTTGATTGGTACAAGCGCCAAGCCGATGAGTACCGCTCGGAAGGTAACGTCGCCTTTGCTATCATTTTTCGTCGGATGCGCCATGCTTTCCTCAATCCCGTGAACAGTCCGAAATCCAGCGAGAGCCAAACCCCAGAATCCACTTGTCTCCAGCTACGCTATTATATCCATTCCTCCCTGCATGTCAATCGAAAAGTGTTAGTTACTCCTCCCTTTGCCCATTTGGATATTTCCATGTTGACGGGCGAGGTATAAATCTGCTAAACTCTCATAATACAGCTTTTGGATTATGGAGCTATCGCGTCGGAGAAAGCTTGGGCACGGGTTGCCTAAGTCGGAGGTTTATCATGATTATTGACGTACACACACACCTTTCTACCCGCGAGCAGTGGGGCAAGGTCTTTGTCGAAGCGTTTGACCGGGGATACACCGGCTACACCGGGATTGACTTGGAAGTTACGCCCGAAATACATTGGGAGGCAGTGGCTGCGGTTTCGCGGGCGATTGTCTTCGGCATCAATTCTATTGCGCTAGGTATGCACACACCGAATGACGCCATTGCTGGGTACGCTCAGGCGCACCCGGAGAAAATCATCGGTTTCATGTCGATTGACCCGAACGATCCGGCCGCGTTGGAGGAGATTGATCGGTGTGTCAATGATCTCGGGCTCAAGGGTATCAAGATGAGTCCGGTATACCAGCACTATGATCCAAACGGAGCTAGGGCACGACGGGTGCATCGCCGTGCAGAAGAACTCGGACTCCCCATCCTCACACATGCCGCGTACCACGTCATCGCCAATACCCCGATGGAATCGGCAAATCCGCTGCTCTACGACCCGGTAGCTCGTGAATTTCCAAATCTGAAAATTATCCTCGCCCACATCGGACTGCCCTGGTACACCGACGCAATGGTGATGATCCGTAAGCATCCAAATGTGTTTGCCGATGTCTCCGGCGGCGTTCCCCTGCGACCTTGGTGGGGGTATCAGGCATTGGCATTCTGTCATGAGAATCGTGTGATGGATAAACTTCTTTTTGGCAGCGATTTCCCAATCGCTACCATCGAGGAAACTATTGACGCGCTCCGCACCGCCAACCGGTTCGCCGAAGGCACCGGTATGCCACGAGTTCCAGAGGAGGACATCGAAGCTCTCATCCATCGTGATTCTCTCTCCCTGCTGGGATTGGAGTAGTGAGATGGAACCTTGCGCAGACCGATGACGGCGCACGTCCGATTTGTTCATTCACATTGTTCAGGGAGACGGAGAAATATAATGAGAAAACAGCATCACAGTAACAATCAACAAAACATGAGGATATTTCTACGCCTGCTTTTCTTGATACAGGTTTGTATTCTCACTCCCCTAGCAACTTTCGCCCAAACGCCGCCCATTAAAGAAGACCGAATCACTATTCAAAACGCCCACGATTTCTACTATTCCCAAGAATATTCAGAGGCGGTTGAAGCGTATCAGGCCCTCTTAAAAACGCCACTACGCCAACACTCCAAAGATGCAATCCGTATGAATTTAGGGCAGTCCTACGCCAAACTTGGAGATGATGCTTTGGCACTCCAAAACTTCCACGCAGTAATCGATGATGATCCCAACGGTTCCTATGCGAGCCAGGCAGTGCATCGAATTGGAACACTTTTTCGCGAGCGGTATCAGTACAAAGAGGCAATTACCCGATGCCGACAGCTCGCTAACAAATATCCGAAAACGCAAACCGCAGCAATCGCACGTTATCTAATCGCCCAATATACTTTCGCAGAAGGGAGATATGATGAGGCAATTGAAAATTATCGCAGCTTCCTAAATGATTTTCCGACCTCTCCATACCGTACTAGTGCGCTCAATAGCCTTGTTCGGCTATACCGAATTCGCCATAAATATACTGATGCCGAGAATTTAATCCGGGATGAAATTCGCCGAAAACCGAACGATAGCAACCTGATGGAACAGTTGGCGGACCTCTATAAAGTGCAAGGGAAATACGATGAGGCGTTATCCCTATACCATACTGCCCTTGACCAAAATCCGAAAAATACAGATGTTCTGAAGAAACTTGGAGAGCTATACGCGGAGCGTGGTCAGCAAGATCTTGCAGCAGAGCAGTGGGCGAAGATTGTCCAAGATGATCCGGATCAAGCCTACCGATACCAACAACTGGGATCAATATACACATCTCACCAGATGTATGAAAAGGCTGTCGAAGCCTATGAAACAGCGATCGGTCTCAGTCCCAAATCTGCTCAGCTCTATAGCCTGCTTGCAGATGTCTACAAAATTCAAGGACAGATTGGTATGGCGGTTAATACTTATCTGCGAGCATTGAGTGTGGTGGATATTGGCTACAGTGGACGCGATACGCTTGTCCAAAATATGGCGGAGATCTATGAAGGAACTCAACAGGAACGTCTGTTTGAGGGGGTAATTGAAAAGCTCCAAGCGATGCTGAAAACCGATTCTCGAAATCCGAGTCTCGTCCTATCTTTGGCAGAGGTCTATTTCTACGGTGGGAATTTAGATCTGGCTCTCAAGAATTTTAAGCGGCTGCACCAACTTTACTCCGCCGACCGTGGACGCATTCTCGAAAAGTATGCACAAATTCTGGAGCGGAACAAAAATCCTAAAGCAGCAGATTTTTATCAGGCAATTGTTGAGCTCTTTCCAAATATGCATCTGGCCTGGACTGCACAGATGAAATTGGTACGATTCTATGAACGGTCGGGACGATGGAACGATGCGTTGAAGGTTTTGACCAATATGACGCAGCTGAGCTACCAACCCGCTGCACAACTGCTCTTGGGGCATGTGTGGTTACGCGGGATGCGCGATGCGGAGGCTGCACTACAAATATACCAGAACTTAGCCAATCAACCACTGCCGACCGATCAAGCAACACAGGTTCAACTCGGTGTGGCGACCTGTTACATCTTGCAGGGAAAGTCTGACGCGGCGGAAAGTACACTTCGTCCGATCGCTAATGGGAATAGCAATTTCAAGGCGGAAGCCCAAAAACTAATCGGAGATGCGCATCTGCTTCGGGGAGATATTGAAGCGGCAGTTACAGCATACAAGCGTGTGCTTGATATTGCGATGTCGAATCCGTTGAGCAATGACTCCCTAGACAGAATCGTCCTAGTCCAGTCCAACTCGGACTACAGCAACGAACCCCTCAAACGTTACCTCGAAGCACTCCGAAGCGATTTGAGCGGGGAGACCGATGTAGCATTAAAGCTTTGCCAAGAAACGATGGAGGAATATCCGACAGGACTCATCGTTGACGATCTCTGGATGCTAGTCGGTGAAATTCATCAGCGCGAGGCGCGATACCTCGACGCTATCGCGGCATTTCAGCAGGTTACCGTTGTAGAGGGGAGTCCAATTGCAGCGGAGGCAGCGGCAAAAATCGCAGACATCTACCGCTGGCACCTCAATGAGCCCGACAAAGCACGAGAGACCTATTCCGCGCTCATTCAAGATTATCCTGAGAGTGTGATTGTCGCCTATGCCCGACAGCAGCTTGATGTGCTTGCAAAGGAGGGCGAGTGAGGAGTAAGGAGAAAAGACTTACCTACGGAGCACAAAAAAGGCAGGAAACTCAACCTGAATCTCCTGCCCACATCTATGAAACACAAATCCGCTTTATACACTGAAAGATTCACCACAACCACATTCGGATCTCGCATTGGGGTTGGTGATTTTGAAGCCTGACTCCATCAAACCATCTTTATAGTCCAAGATTGAACCAGCGAGATAGAGTGTACTACGTGAATCGATGAAGACTTTCAACCCATGCTGTTCAAAGACTTTATCTCCACTCCGCTGTTCATCAAACCCAAGATTGTACTGAAAACCGGAGCACCCTCCACCGACAACCTGCATACGCAGACCGTGCTCCGCGCTAGCATCCACACTCTCTTCTCCCGTCCCGCCCTGCATCAACAGGTGTGCTTTTTTTGCTGCAGATTCAGTGACTGTAATCATTTTAATTCTCCTTCTTCATTCAGATGTGAAATATAATTATGGATTGCGGCTTTTAATACCTTTTCAGCAAGCACAGCATAGCGGATTTTATCCGACGGTAATCCCCCAAGTGCCTCATCGACTTGCCGATTCGTAATGTTCAGTGCTTCTTGAATTGTGCGTTCCCTGATCAGTTCTGTGATGAGGGAACTGGCTGCGATTGCAGTTGGACATCCAAAGGTCTTAAACTTTGCATCAACAACCCGCTCTTGAGAAACCTTAATTGTAAGTTTCATCATTTCGCCACTAGCGGGGGTGCCAACAATACCTACTCCATCCGCATCTCTAATTGTACCAACATTCCGCGGATTCTCATAATGCTCGATAACCTGTGGAGTATGCATAGCCGGCTCCAAACTTCATGGTGACTCGAAAACACTAGTCTATATTATATTGCACAAGCACTGTAATGTCAAATTTACTTTCGACGACACCAAATCTCGCCATTTCTTGTGCGTACGGAATTCCTATAGGCGTGGAGGACAAGGTTCTCCACGTTTTACGTTTCACGCTTCAGCACCGAGGACCGCATCCTGCAGCCGACGGAGCTTAAGTATAAAGGAGTCCTCGTCGAGGGTTACCATATCGTAGGTAATCGCTGTTCCTTTCGCTAAATCCGTCTTCAATTTAGCGCCGGGTGCCAAGCCCAAAGGAAGCAGATTGTCCGTGCGGGCAATCTCCGCTTTTTCAATCAGCCCATTGACTGTATATCCACCGCCACCATCTAAAATCTCTCCCTGCTTCAGATCCCGCTTTGCAACAGTAATTACTTCTGCGGTCGGTGTGGTCAAGGGCGCACCGGTGGGCTGCCCGTAGAGTGCTGCCTTGACAATAGAGATAGGTGCTGCAACTGCTACGAGGTGATAGGGACGATAGAGCAGAAAGTTCTTGCCGTTACCGCCCGGATAGAGATGGTACCCGGTCAGATCCTCCTGAGTGAAGGGATGGTCGGTTCGGATGACTACAAAAACCCCCATCCGAAGCGGTGAATCCAAGGGGGTAACCCCATCCTCCGCCACGCTATTGGCTAACTCAACCACCCCATGCTGACTCAGAAGTCCTCCCTCTTCCCGTAGACTGAAAGCTTGAGGAATCTGAGAGAGATTGAGTGAAGGTTCGTGCATACCCCGCACATCCGGCGGTAGCCCGGTCATATTTGATAACGCTGTCATCTCAACCTGTGCCTTAGTACCATCCCGGAACGAATTGAACATTTTCAAGTTAATCGTCCGGCGCTCGATCACCTCCTCGCTGAAACCAAAACGTTCTGGCACCGTATCCGGCGTTCCCTCTCTATCATTGCCGTAGAAAACTGTGCCACGACCGGCGGCGACAATTTCAAATCCAAGTGTCTGCGCCCAATCCACGATGTTCATGGTCACGCCGGGCTGATCGCCGTCTACGAGGGTGTAGACGACGCCAGCGGTTTCCGCTAGACGACTTAGATAGGGTCCTACGGTCACATCAGCTTCCACATTGACCATCACCAGATGTTTGTTATGGGTCAATGTATGATATGCCATGCGGGCACCGACCTCTGGAATCCCGGTGGCTTCCACCACCACATCTATCAAGTCAGATTGGGAGATGAGCAGACCATCTTCGGTAACTGCCCGTTTGCCGCTCTGGATAGCTCCGTTCAGTTCTTCAACATTGTGCACAACTTTTATGGCGTCCGCTGACACACAACTCGATGTGTAGGCGTGTTTTGCGTGAGCCAAGTTAATATCGGCAATGGCACAGGTTTCAACGCCCTCCATATGGGAAAGTTGTGCCACCAATCCAGCACCGAATTTACCAGTGCCAATGATGCCCACACGGATGGGATTATTTTCTGATGCACGTTTCGCTAATAATGCACTGAACATTACAGTCTCCTTGCGTTATACAGATATGAATCAGTTGTCTCTCAGGCGGCGAATTTCATGCCACAGTCTATCCACCTTTTGTTCTAACTCCTCAAGCGTCTCATCATTTTCAATCACGAAGTCTGCATACTTTACCTTTTCGGACAGCGGCATCTGCGAATCTATCCGTGCCTGCGCTTCTGCTTGATTTAGGGGACGATTTTGTGCGATGCCTCGCTCCAACAAACGCTGAAACTGAATGTCGAGTGAAGCCGTGACCACGACGATAATATCCACCGTATCTTGTGAGTTCGCTTCAATAAGCAACGGTGCATCAATCAGAACAACACAATTTGCATCCTCGGTGACAAGCCTGTTCGCTTCGGAGCGAGATTGTTCCACAATCAGCGGGTGCATTATCGCGTTCAAGCGCGCACGTGCAGCTTTGTCATTGAAGACAATTGCGCCGAGCTTTTGACGGCTAACATCACCGGATTTGTCAAGGATGTCAGCCCCAAATGTTTCAAGCAACGCTCCCATGACCGGACTTCCACGCTTGAGCAACTGATGCCCAATCTCATCCGAGTTAATTGGAATCGCGCCCTTGTTTGAGAGCAGTTTGGATACAGTCGATTTGCCACAGGCGATGCCCCCCGTGACACCGACGATGATGCCGCGATCAGAAGCTATTGATTTCATCAGATCTAAAATTTTACCTTGCTAACCCGTCACCGCTTGCGTTACAATTTGCCTATCATGACTAAACAAACAACACACACTGACCCTATCCCCCGCACTCCTGTTCTCGTCTCTTGGTCTTCAGGTAAGGATTCCGCTTGGACACTCCACACCTTGCGCCAACAGAGTGAGCACTGCGATGTGCGTGGCATCTTCACAACCGTGACGAAAACCTTTGACCGCGTCTCAATCCACTCCACACCATCTTGGATTCTGAAACTCCAATCTGAAAGACTCGGCGTGCCACTATACGAGATACCGATACCGTACCCCTGTTCCAACGCACAATACGAAGCCGCCATGCGACAGTTTCTGGATCGTGTGCGAGCATTGCCCGAACATCTGACGGTATCACATTTCGCATTCGGAGACCTATTCCTAGAGGACATCCGCCGTTATCGTGAAGATAAACTCAGCGGGACCGGTTTTACGCCGCTCTTCCCGATTTGGGGACAAAACACTCCCACGCTTGCTCAGGAGATGATCTCCTCCGGCGTACGCGCCATCGTAACTGCCCTCAATCCTACCATGTTGCCCGCTGAATTCGCAGGTAGATGGTTCGATCGCAAATTTCTCGCCGACCTTCCCGCAGGAGTAGATCCGCTAGGCGAAAACGGCGAGTTCCACACATGCATCACTGATGGCCCGATGTTCGCATCACCCATAGAAGCGCAACCCGGCCGAATAGTCCAAAGAGACATCGCTTCCGCCGATGATGACGACAGCGATGACACCATTCACTCGAGAAACCCGTCTCCCACGTATATCTACGCCGATGTAGAGCCCACAAACTCACATCGTTAATGCCAGCCTTCATCACGGTTGTCTAAAACGGCGATTCTGATGGTAGACCCACCATTCCACGATAAGCAGCATTAGCGCGAGAAAAGCCGCGTATGCCCATATCTCTCTATTCACTTCCGGTAAATCGGATTGCACCCGTCCACTGTTCATAGCCGTATTGGAATCATCCGCTAATTGGGGCGACGTAAGGTCAGATTCCTGTGGGTTGAGTAGATTGACTGCAAACCTACCAAGTGGTTCGTCATTAACAAATACGGTATAAACACCAACCTGCGTTGTACCCGTGAAAACGATTCGGGAATCCGGCATCTGTAGTTCTCGCATGGTGCCGTCAGGCATTTGGAGGGTCACCCGTTCAGCCTCGCCGATATGGTCAAGGCGAATCTTTACAGCCCCACCCGTCTCAACAAGATCGGGTTGGATTGGGGAGGTCGATAACCCCAGCCACTCCAAACACTGAGACATCAGAATAGGGGCTGAAGGGATGGATGCAGCAAAGGTTGAAACGTCCAGATCGAACGGATCAAACGCAAAAACAACCATTTTACCTTCGGGCTGCTCTCCGAGCCAGATTAGCGGCGTCCGGTTTGTTTCAACAAGCGGAATCCCCCAAAGTGGCAATTGGACTTGCAGCGAGGTCTTGACCTCCAAATCAATCAACGACACATCGCGTATCACCTCATGCGTTGGGTGCTGATCGATAACCTGAGTCGGTTGCTTGTTCTCTTGGGTAGGAGTAAAAGGAAGACCACCAGTCGGGTTCAGGAAAACGATATTTCCTTCGGGGAGCGGATCCGGGACAAACTGATCGAAGACTAAGATATCGTTGTCCCCTAGACCGTGATAATCCGACGTTTGGATCTGATTCAAGTTGACATACGGATCCGTTTTGAGAATCGCATTCAGCGGTGGCTGATTTCGATCGCTGACAAGTAAAACCTTCCATTTGGGCGGTGGGTGCAAAATCGCCGCAGCGACGTTATCAACGGAGAGGTCATCATCAATATCAAGCCGAGCGGTGACGACCTGTCCATAAAACCTTTCGTCGTCATCAAGAGAAAATACAATTGATGCGCTCTCTTTCGGTGATAGGACTACGCTTTTGTCTTCAAAAAATGACTTCCCTTCAATTCCCAACTGCACCTGAAATTGTTTAGAGGTGTCCGCAAAACTTTGTACGCCAACGAGCAACTGATAGCGACTTGGTAGAGCTAATGCACGGGTAATGCTAAACTGAACAATTGCAACGTTCTCGCTTCGGTCTCCCAAACCGATTTTTTGAATCTGAACTGGGTTTGCGGAATCGGGGAGCGTCCGAAAATTGTCGCTTATAAAAACAACTCCAACCGCATCAGGATTCTGCGAAGCCTGTGCCCCCGGTACACTCGCGTAAACAGCTACAGAATCGAACACCGCTTTCAGCGTTGGAGCGGTATGTAACACAGATAGATTCTCAACAGCCTGGCGCAAGCTTTCCGTATCCGATGTAAACGCCTGACGGATGTTATGCGGTGGGCGAGATGTATCCATAATCATCATCTGCCCATTTGCTCCAAGCTGATTAATCAGTTTTAGCGCTTCCGCTTTTGCTACATCAAGGCGAGTTTTTCCCAAATCGGTTGCCCCCATACTCGCCGATGTATCAATAACGAGAATCGACTGCTCGCTCAAGCCTCCTAGCTGACGCAGTGCTGGACGGGCTACACCGCCCACCACAACTAACAAAAACAGAATCTGAAGTGGGAGTAAAAGTGAGTTTCGCAGGCGTTGGAAGGGGACATTCGCTTTCATATCCTCAATAGCCTCAAGCCAAAGTGTTACGCTGGGAACAACATGGCGTTGGCGACGCAGTTTGAGGAAATGCAGCACCACCACAACGGGAATGAATGCTAAGAGATAAAAGGCAGAAGGGTTCAGGAAGTGCATTGTTTACATTGTAGCTGCCTCCTCCTCAGAAGAATCGTTTTCGCCGTTCTCTTGATCCGCGAATTTCTGCAAAACCTCCTCTGCGTCCAAACGCCCGGTTTCGCCGTAGTCTGTCTTTAGCTTGTCACACTCCGCATGGACTTTGTCATAGTCATGTAGCTCATAGTAGATACTTGCAAGGTTTTTGTGCATCTCCCTGAAAACCCCCGGCCAGTTGCGCGTGGACTCTAAATTGATCAGTCGCGTTGCCCCTTGGATCGCCTTATTCACGATTTCATCGAGTTCTGCTTTCTCATCGGCGGGAAAACGGCCTACATCCTCACCGTTCTTTTGCATCTCCTCAATCCGTTCATTGTATGTTCCCAATTTACTTAGCGCTTTATCACAATCGTTGTAGGTCCTTTCAATGCTGAGTGCACCTTCAAACATCTTTGAGAGAAACCCCAATTTCATAAATGACCTCCATCTAAACACTACTATATTAGTTTTTAATGACCCCACCTCCCTCGATAACAGGGCAGAGATCACAGAGTTGGCTGCTACAGAAATTTCTGTGAAGATAGATTGCGCCCTGCTGTTTCTTGGCAGAAGGAGAGATGAGCTTGATCGGTTGCTCTTGGCTGAAAATTTGTGCTTCGACCCCTTGAATGATATGGTTCGCTTGCAGTTTTGGATAGCTATCGTACAATCGCTGCACCGCTTCTGGCAGCTTGAGGCTTTGGGAGTGGTCCGCCCATACTAACGTTAGCGGCAACAAGATATTGACAATAATGTCGGAGGCACGAGCAGCACCAATGAGTGCCGCACCGCGTTGCGGGATGCCTTTTCCGAAATGGGAATGGTCCTCCCAGTAACCGGAGGGAGCAGGGGTCAAACTCTCTTGCAATCGACGCCGAATACGCACCAAATCTTTCTTATTTGCTGTTACTGCTTCCTCAATTAGCGGCAGGGAATCCATCATCAGGGTATCTCGACAGCGACTGATAATTTGGGCGATGGCAGGGATACGGCGGGAGGGGTAATTGGCCGGACGCATCTTGGCAAAATGCCACTGCTCTACCGACATACGTGTAGGATTTTTGTACTGTTCGGTAGATTCCCAAATCGACTCCAATCGTTCAATAAACTTCCTATCCCCTTCATCCCATTCGGTCTCCCGCTGAGATTGCGAAGGAAGCAGCCCCGACATGCCAAACAGGATTGCTTGAATCGTTTCATCGGACTTGCCAACCAGTTCCGAAAGCCGCACCCGTTGCGCCAATTCCCGGAAGGGCTTGCGGTTCTTGGCATAGCCTAACGCCTCCATGATACCTTCGTACAGCAGCTGCTCAAAATCAACTCGAACCAACAGGTTTCGCATCATGTCGGCTTTTTCCAGTAACCGCTCCTGACCCAAATCGTCGAAGACCGATTGAACACGCTCGATTTTGAGTCTGTTGCCCGTCACCCGGCAATCTCCAGGAGATTTCTGAGTTGCCTCCCTTTCGTCGAACAGATCGCCGATCGGTGCATCGAGTCGGTCCATGAGTTCAAGCGTTGGAATCCGCTTCCCACTCTGAAGCCGCGTCCGAAGGTTGATGTCATCGTTCAAGAAAACAACATGCAGCAGGACACGATTGTACCTCGGATCGAGATGATGCTCATGATTATACCAGCTTGACGATCTGACGTGAATCTCCACATCGCCAGCATACAAGTCGCCGTCAATCAAGATCTCTGCATGCACAAAATCTGGTCCTGCATCGCTATTCCAGAAACCCGGCTTAAGCACCTGAATCGGGCGACCGTCTGTGGATTTGAGGTCGAAATCGAAGAACCGCTGATCGTTCCACACGGTTTGGACAAGATGCTCGTCTATATTCTTGAGGTTTGCCATTCAGCACCTCGACCCAAAAGTGGAGTCGTTGGGTATCAGCAAGAGGGTTACTGTCCAATTCCCATGATTATCCCCCATTCGCCAACCCCCCATCGGCGTGTTTTATCTAGCGCGTCGATGGCGTATAGCGGTGAGGAGTTTCCGGTTTCTTCGCGTGCCCATGCTTGGCCACCATCGGTAGTGTGCAAGATAGTCCCAAAATCGCCGACCGCCCAACCGGTCTGTGAATCAACGAAGGCGATATCATATAGGCTATCGTAAGAATTGGTCTCCTGTTTTGTCCATGTGGCACCCCCATCTTGGGTATGGAGGATTACACCTTCTTGACCCGAAATCCAACCCATGTTTTCATCGAGAAAATCGACCCCTTTCAGATTATTGTCCACGCCAGCATCCTGATTTTCCCATGTTGCACCGCCATCGGTAGTCCTCATAATCGTTCCGAACGAACCAACTATCCAACCGAGCGTCGGCGATACAAAATGGATCCTTTCATAATTGTTGCGTGTATTCCCAACAGCCACACGCTTGCCTGTGCCAAACCAGCTGTCGCCACCATCAGTGGTTTTAATGAAGGTGTCGTTTTCTCCAACCATATATCCAATCTGTTCATCCACCATCCATGTATCTGTCAAACGACGACGAAGGACGGCAGGATTCCCATCTCGACCTACGCTGCCTTCATTAATTGCTGTTTTGCTTTCCCAAGTTTGACCGCCATCAGCTGTTTTGAGGATAACACCCCTCACCCCTGTGATAAAACCGACACTTTCATCTTTAAAGTAAACGTTCCAGAGATCAACCGGGCGTTCCATCTCGACGGTTGTCTGCATCCATGTCTTTCCGCCATCGGTTGTCTGGAGAATCAATCCTTGAGATCCCACAGCCCAACCATTCATAGCATCAATAAACTCCACATCCTGAAGATGCCCTTCTACACCGTCATTACGCATAAAATCGTCATTTCGTAAAACTGTCCATTTCCCAGTCCCATAGACATGGGGGAGTATCAACAGCCCAGAGATCGTTAAAATCAGCACTAATCTCAAAATTCTTGTTGATCGCATTGTGCGCTCCTTGCTATAATCGTTAAATGCGAGTCTAGTCAGCAACCTATTACCATATAGATGGGAACTCGCACCGGCTTACCTGTTTTCCCAAAGCATCCGTCAACAAAATTCATTTTACCGTTTTTTTTGTATTACGTCAACAAAAATTTCCCTTTAGACATTTCTATCTATGAACCCAGTAGGAATGTGAGAAGTTCTACAGAAATCAATAGGGTATCCATCAAATTTTTAGACAATGGTTGCAACTTCCTGGATCGATTGGTGTGTTTCTAAGCAAGCACCCGCGGAGGACCGATTATGCCAGATCTGGACGATGAATTGATGAAACAATGTCAACAAGGGGATATAGAGGCGTTTGATCTGATCGTGCGCCGAAATCAAGCCCCTCTAGTCAATTTTATCGGCCGGTTCTTAGGCGATCCGGACGCCGCTGAGGACTTGGCACAGGAGACATTTGTTCGTATGTTCAAAGCAATCAAACGATACAAATCCGGGGCGGCAAAATTCAGCACTTGGATGTATCACATTGCCTCCAATCTTTGCAAAAATGAACTGCGAAACCGGGGGCGGCGGGGTCGGTTCTTTGTTGATAGTGTGGCCACCGAACCCGCCTCCGGTTCCGAATCAACTGAAGAGGATCTGATCGCGACTGCCCCCGCGCATGTCTCCCTCCAACCCGGGAACCAACTTGAACGGAAAGAACGTGAACACGCTGTGCAAAGTGCGATTTCGGATCTACCCGAGCGGTATCGATTACCACTAGTTCTCCGGGACCTGCAAGAGCTGAGCTACGAGGAAATCAGTGGCACCTTAGCCCTCCCGCTCGGAACGACAAAATCACGCATCAACCGCGCACGGCTTATGTTAAAAGATAAATTGAGAGGTTTTGTGGAGTCATCATGAACTGCATAAAAGCTGAAGAACAGTTTTCCGCATATCTGGAAGATGAATTAGATTATCAGGCGGTTAGGGCATTTGAAGCCCATCTGACTGCCTGTGAGTCATGTCATCAAGAGTTTAGGTTATTCCGTGAATCACTCGATCTGCTGCATCAGTTGCCCCGAATTGAACCATCGGGGGAATTCGATATCGCCTTACAAATCCGTCTCGCGGATATTCCAGTCGAATCAGTCCCGTTTTGGCAACGTGTGTTGCGTCCCTTATACGGTCGAACCCGTTTGGCATTGAGTGGGATCGCAGTGCTGCTTGTGATGATCACAGGTTTTTATTTTTATCAAAAAACGTCGATCAAACCGCAGTCGGTTGAAATCGTTGCAGCACCAGAGCCGTCAAGGCGTGTACCGCTTGCTGAGGAGCGTAGGGTCGAACGGCGGCAGCAACTTCCTTTAGCTCTACCCAGTCGAGAGCTGCAGTCCCTAATTAATTTCCCAGGATCTTCGACATTTAATCTGCAACCACTGCGTAGAACCCAACAACCGCAGCAGCTAGAACAGAACTATATTTTGCAGACGGTTAACTACACAGAAGCTCCTACAGGTGGAGGCTTGTAAAATGTCCGAAACAATTCAGATAGAAAATAAGAGATGCAACGTGCCTGTCGAGGGCTACTCAATTCACATCTATCATAAGTCACTTGTCCTCGCTATCGTGTTGTTTGTAGCTTGTCTCCGCCCTACGATTGCCGAAGAAAGTGTGCTACAATCCATGGAGCGTGAGTTTCAAGCGATAGTAAAATCTGTGCAACCATCTGTCGTTGAGGTCGTAGCAACGTGCACAGTCACCGCCCAAAAAATTTCAGGGAGACGGGGAGCATCGCTAGCTGACGATTCAGAGACAGTCTTCTACTATCAGAACATCGGATCCGGCATTATCATCGATTCCGCTGGACACATTGTAACCACCGCTGGGGTCGTTGAAAACGCAGATGGGATTGAAATCGTATTTGCAAATGGAGAGCGTGCATCGGGAACACTCCTCGGCGTTGATGCCCTAACGGATATTGCGGTCCTCTCTGTTGAGAATGATAACCTTCCCCAGACGAGAATTGGTGATTCCGATCAGATCAATACAGGGTCGTGGGTCATCACCGTCGGCAGCTCTTATGGACATTCTCCAACGGTGTCCTTTGGGACGGTCAGCGGTTTAGAGATTTTACCCACACGCCCATTTTACGATGCAATCCGAATCAATGCCTCTGTCAATCCGGGTAATAGTGGAGGGGCTGTCGTCAATACGTCAGGGGAGATCGTTGGTGTCATCGCAGCGAAGCTGGAAGATCCATATCTCAAACAGATATCGCATCTACTCGATTTAACGTTTCCAGAATTGTCGCAAGGACAAGCCGCGGTGTCAAGAGCCGGAATCCCTCTCGGACCGACCTGGACCAGAAGCGAAATAGGCTTTGCTATTCCAATTAACACAGTCAAATATATCGCTGAGCAACTAACTCAATACGGTAAAGTCCCTCGCGGTTGGCTTGGAGTTCGGCTTGAACAGGAACGTGAACGAACCACCGCTGTGGGAGTCCGTGTCACAGAAGTTTCACAAGGTAGCCCTGCTCATAAGTCCGGCCTCAAACACCAAGACGTTATCGTTGAATTTAAAGGGAAACCTGTTCGTACATTCCTTGAACTCAAAAAACGGGTTGCAAGTTCCCCGCCCAATACCCCTGTTGCCATTAAAATTTACCGAGATGGACAATTTCTCCTGCGCGAAGTCGTGCTTGGAAACAGAGAGTAGTAAGTTTTCCTTACGTCGTTTCTTGTGTATCTCGTCCGTCGCTCCACAACCTTTCAATTTCTCACCATCGTTTGATGTTTGATCTCCCTTCTTTTTTATCACTGCATAAATCTCTTTGACAATTTGCCTATAATCTGTTATAATCAGCAACGCTTCAAACAGAATCAAAGAAGCATTTTAAAATTGCATATTTGTTGATTCAGGTGCTGGCAGTTGAAGGAGATTGCCAGAAAACAGGGAAGCGCGGTGAAAATCCGCCACGGCCCCGCCACTGTAAAACGACGTAAAACCGTGTCCAAAAAGCCACTGTCCCAAGTTAGGATGGGAAGGCGGACAATGTGTTGTCGTAAGTCAGGAGACCTACCTGAATCTGATTTCACATGGTAGCTTTCGCGGGAAGGCTGTGAAACGGGGTTATTTGCCGATTCATCGTGCTTGAGTATATACATAGGTGTGAATGGTCAACCGTACCCCAGCTTTCGGCGTGAAAGCTGGGGTTTTTTATTTTTAGGTTGTAAAACCTACAGCTGACACCGCTATATCATTGATGAAAGGAAGGTTCAGTTATGATACATAGGTTCGCATTCACATCTGTACTCACAATTTTAATTTTTGCCGTCCTGAGTGTTTACGCCCAAGAAGACGTGCAAAATCTAGCAATCGTCGCCAACACTTTGCGGAAACCAGAAGCCGGTATTTCCCCCTCACTCTCAATTGTCGATCTTGATGAGCCTAATCTCAGAAAGGCGGTCGAGAATGAGATTATTCCACTTGGGTTGGTCATACCAAGCGATCTAGAGGTTCAAGGGAATCTCCTCTACGCTCTCAACCAATATCCAGACCCATTTTTCGATCCGCGCGGTGGGGCTGTCGAAATTATCAATCTGTTGACCCGCTCAAATGTCGGAAGCATTACCATTGATGCCGATGCGACTCCAAAACAGATTGCCCTTATCCCTCCCTCCAAAGCATATGTTACAGGCCTATACAGCAATGTAATCCATGTGGTAGATCTGAACCAGAAAAGCGTTGTTAAACGCATCCCCTGCGGCCCAATGCCGGATGGAATAACGATTCTTAACGGAAAGGCTTACGTCGCCAATTCGGGGTATGTTAAGGAGCCTGGCACGTGGAACGTCAGCTATGATGATAACAGCAACGTCACAGTCATTGATATAGAGACCGATAGGGTCTTAAAAACCATCCCGATGCCGATCAACACAAGCGGGATCGCAAATGATGGTGAATCTAGGGTGATTGCGGTGTCGGCAGGTATTGGTGCGTGGAACCCTCAAGGCCCCATCCCAGGGACGGTTGTGTTGATCGACGCAGTTACCGACGAAATCGAAAAAACAATCGAACTCGAAGGTAGAGCGGGAGTACCTACCATTGACAGCATGAAGCGCGTTCTTATCAGTTCAGGTGGATTGCTCGTATACGATCTGTTCAGCGAACAATGGACACACGATGCCGACAACCCACTCACAGATTTGGGCGGCGTGGGGGCAATCGATCAGAACAATAACCTCTATATCACAAGGGCGGATTGGACAGGTGGCAGAATGGACGAGCTATATGTCGTTGCCCCCAATGGGATGCTGCTTAATACCTACGGCATTGGTCCGGGAGGGTCTCTCGTCACTGTTGCACAGGTCCAATCAGTAGGAGTTGCGGCTGCCAATGTGAACCACGATGGGGTGGTCAATATCCTCGATCTGGTTATCGTTTCAAGCAACTTTGGACGAACAGGTAGAAATCTCCAGGGCGATGTCAATCGGGATGGAATTATTGACATCTTCGATCTTGTTCGCATTGCGAAGTATTTCGGACAAAATATCAACTGATGGAGATGTATAAAACGTGTAGGGAACGTAGATCTACGTTCCCTACAAAAGTTTACTTCCCGGATCACTTAACCTTTAATCCGTATCCTTCGAGGCACCTTGAATCCCCATATCTATTACGTCCCACGCCTGCTATTTTTGTCCTGCTGCCTCCTTTATCTCGCTTGTACGCCGAAAACCGGTGAACAAGCCCCGATTTCATGGGGAGTCACCTTTTTTCCGCTCGGTGCAAAAATTGAATTTGACGCTGCGGTTCGGGAGAATGTCCAGAAAGTCACCGCACTTGATTCGGAAGGTAGGTTAGTGGCTCAACTCGATCTCGGAGGGTATTCGCGCGGTACCGAATTGCTATACTTTCGATGGGGAAAGGGGCGGGCTTATCGGTTTGAAGTAATGTTCCAGAACGGCGAATCAGCAGCCCAAACGGTGCTAGCACCCCAGACCGATCCGCGAGGGACGATTGAGATTGCTATCCCTTACGGCACGATCGAGGTGGCGAAGACCGCTGATGCTAGTGTTGGTACGCAACCGACGCCATCTACCCAGAAGGCATCACTAGTCTTACAAGGTATCGAGATGACCGCAACCGTGGTAATCCGAAATGGTTTGGAGGCACCTGTCAGCTTTGAGGTTGTGCTTCAGGTGCCGGCATCATTTCAGGTGTTGCCGCACCACCCAGTATGGGATAGTAAGGTGAAGGGAGTTAATCTGAATCCTAGTGCAATCGGAGAAGATATCCTCTCCTACCGCTCATCAGGAAAATTCACAGTCGAATCAGAGGTCTGGTACAGTCAATTGACCTTGAGAATTCCAGATAAACCTCTCTCCAGTGACACACAAATCCGTGGACATGTTTTCTTTCAAAATGCGTTGGGAGACCGATGGGAACGGAGTGTGAACACCCCATTACGTTCCGCATCTCTTGATGAGATTGCAGGGCAGCTCCGGATTGAGGGCATTACCATGCCGACAGGCCCAAGCGGCGTATCCGATCCGCGCCAACAACCGGACGCGATTTCCTCTCCGCGTTCCCTCTTGGGAGGACTCGGTAGATGGCTCGGTGCGAAAGCAGCCTCAATGGACCAGTTCGAACCGATCGCATATCAAACAGTGCACATCCACAATGGAAGACAGGAGACTATTCACGCGATTGTGGCATCAATGAACCGCGATACAATGGACGGAGAGCCGGTTCCTTTCTTATCTCCCCCGGACGCGGTCAACGCCGGCACGAATCGCAGCCTTGCCTTTGTCAGTCTGACGGGAGAAAGCACTACCCCCGTTCCCCTGCCAATCTATTTCAACCCACTGTCCGAATTATATCGGGATTTCACCGGGGCAGGGCGTTATGAGCGTGCAATCGAAGTGAAAATTTGGGGAAGTGACGCCACGGTTTTACGCGCCACACGACCCCTGCTGATTGTAACACCTAATTTCCACGCGATGCTTGTTACGAGCATTGTGCTCGTTGTGACAGGGCTGGGGGTTGGATTACTGCTCTTTTTTAACCAACAACTGTTCAGCTACTTTTCAACCAAGCAGCTAATCCTCATTGCCCTGTTTGGCACAACGATATTCATCGCCGTCAACGTCCCATCAACCCTGCTGACCAACCTGATCTCTGCGTTACTCGGTCCCGTCTCATCTCTGGTCACCGGCCTCATCAATGAGATGCTATACTACGCCTTGCTGACATCGCTGTTGATGCTCATCCCCAAATTTGGAGTGATTACCCTCGTTTCCGCAGTTCGACTCCTGCTGGGAGGTGTCACGCTGGGGCTACTCACCCCCGCTATACTGCTTCATGTTGTCACCGCTGTACTGCTGCTCGAAGTCGGTTTCCAGATAGCGCGGAAAATTACTTTGGATTCCGGTGCAATTGGAGGCGCGAATCTGCTGATCTTAGCATTCATATTTGGCTTATGTGATGCGCTAACTGTCTACGTTGAATTCCAACTGAGCATGACACTCTACCGTCTCTTCTACGCGGATTGGTATATTCTGACGCGAATCTTAGTTGATGGTTTTACCTATACATTTATCGGCGTCCTTCTGGGAAAGCGATTAGGTGCGGGGTTGTGGCGGGTGGCAGAATGATATCAGGATTTCCTCGATCCATTCAACTTAAACCTTCTTATCAAAAGAAGAATAACCGGTGCAAAAGGCTTTTTTGGCTTACTTGATCGCATGGTTGATATTTCTATTTTTTCTTACGAAGCTTACTTTTCTAGTCCAGTAGTACGTAGGTTGGGTTGAACGAGTCAAACCGAATGGGTATCAATGCCGATAGCGGTTCAGTTTTTCAACAACACTGTTTTTGTGAGATTTCGCGCTGAATGGAGCGTCGTAGTCAAAGAGGAGCGACTTGGTATGTTTTGTGAGTACCGTTCAACCCAACCTACGGTCTGTCTGGTTACTGCATACGGAGTATACCTACTACTAGTAACTTAGGTTATTTTTATCTGCGAAAATCAGTGAAATCTGCAGCCGTATCTACTTTTAGAACTGAAGCACACAAGTCCTAACGCTTTTTTGGAGGTGTTTTATGAGAATGCAAAATTTACGATTAAGTACATTTCTTGGTCTACTGATTTACCTTTTTGTTGCGAGCTACGTTGTGGCAAAGCCCCTCAAGGGGGTTGTTATTTTTACGCGGGGTGGCATCGTCCTTGAACTGGAAGAGCGTCTCAAGATAACCAATCCACCAAATTCGTTACCAAGTTTGGTTATACATGAGGTCCCCGGATCTTCGGAGGAAGTCTCACTTTCTTGGATCGACGACCAACGTGCTCTTGCATCTTACGATTGGAAACCTCAAACGGACTACCACATCACGTTCCGATGGGCTGACGGCAGCCTGTTTGAGGTTAACACTACTGCACCGCTCAAACCCCTCCCTTATCGTATCCGTACAGTCGAATTAGAAGACTTACTGTCGCTGCTGGGGAACCTGCAGCGTCCGGCAAAACCGACGACGATTGCCTTTTCTCCCGATGGTGAAAAACTCGCGATTGGGACAGATGCCGGACATTTCGCAGTCATCAACCCGCTCACCGGAGATCGAATCTGGAAGACACGTATCTCCGAAGGTTACGCCAAACACGCAGCCTTCAGTCCAAATGGAAAGCGTTTCTACATCGGTGAGCAGTCCGCTGACGGTTTCATCTACGCCTACGACCTATCAGCCACAAAACCCACACTGTTATGGAAATACCGCATGGCAGAGGATATCGACACCTCTGCTCCACAGAATCCAGATGATGTGTACGCATGGGTGCAGTATCCGGGACCCTATCGGATCTCGACAACGGAGGCGGGGGATCTGTTCGTGGCAGGAAATCACTCGTGGACGAAAGATGGCATAGCCTTAAAAAAGGCGCAACTCTACCGTTTCGATGGAGAAACAGGAACGCTCAAATGGAAATGGCCCCCCAATCAGACCCTTCCAATGACCATCAGCTGGTTCGATTATAGCCGTGACGCGAAAACAGTCGCACTGCTCACTTATATAAGGGGCAGTGGGGAGACAGGGGGTTTCAGATCCGGCACCTTGTACGTCATCAACGGTGAGACGGGCGAAGCAGCATGGGAACATACCTTCGACCCGCTCACGCCATATTTCGAGGAAGTGACGTTCTGGCGTGGGGTGGGTGCCTCGCCCGATGGTGGGTTCATCAATGTCACAACAGATGACGGGCGGGCATTCATTTTCAATGCGACGCCGGAGCCAAAAGGAATTAAGCCGCTGTGGAATACAAACCTCACAACACCGCTTGAAGTCAGCGGCATCCCAATCATCGCTACCAACGGAACAATTGGCGCCACCAACGACTTCGCGCTCTTTGTTACGGGCGACACTTTCATCCCATATCACTTGCAGCAAGGCGCGCAACGGCCACCCTCCGCCCACCCAAATGGGATGACCCTCTTTGCTTACGCATGGTCGGGAGAGAAGGTCTGGCAGTGGACTTTGGAAAGTATGCCCCAAGGGCTACGGGTTGATGGAACCGGGCGATACGCCGCTATCAGCGTATCCAAGCGCGGAGGAAACGTTGAGGAACAGCTTCACGGCATCTCTGTCTTTGATCTCACCGCAGAGGGAGACGGTCTCTCTAAGTATCTCTATACCTATCGCACGGAAGGGCAGCTTCCCTACGATACCATCGACATCAGTGCGGACGGACGATTCATCGCCCTCATCGAAATGCCGATCACAATGCCCGATGAGACAGTCCGAGGCGGGAATCGAGTACATATCATTCGATAGGTCAATAATCCCTCACACTATCTTCAATACTGTGTTACCGGGCGCGCTTGACTCTTCCCCATAACGTCGCCTATTTCCCGCTTGAGGCAACACTTAAGGTTGGTACCGGTCCCCGTGAGGGCTCCCTGTCTATAGCTGGGTGATTGGTGATGTTAATGAGATTAGTCCCATCAGCGTTCATCACATAGATTTCCCAGTTTGCGTCACGGTTAGAGGTAAATACTATCTGCGTATAGTCCGGCAATGCTGAGTTGTGCTTGACGAGCCGCTGGTGTTTCGGGTTTGGACTCAACTACCGTCTGGTATACTTCATCGCACCTTGATAGTCTTTATCTTGTAAGCACTTTTCTGCCATTTTCTGTGGACTTGACGCGACACAAGTGTATTGGGATACCGCAATCACAGCGATAAGGATAAAGGTGTTGTGTCTAACGGTTTGCATAGGCTATCCCTTTGGGTTTTGTAAGGAACAGGTCCGGGGAAAGATTTCGATCGGTCACTAACAATTCCATGATGTAATAATCTTTGAGTTTTGGCTTGTAGTTTTTTATAGACTTATCAGAGGAAAAATCTCTAGCCGGAAAAGTTGCGTGTACCGTTGCCCACCATCGTTCATCATTGAGTTCCCAGACAACCTGTGCCTTTTGGACGATGAGGTAATACTTCTTTGCAGCAAAAACTTGCTCGTTGATGACATCGCAAAGTGTTGAAACCAATACGCTAGGAATTTCATCCAACAACGCAGGATACTCGCTAACACCCCCCACGAACGCGTTGACATCCCCAAAGTAGACCTTACGATATCCTAGAACACCATTTTCACCGAAGATAAACTCCGATCCTTCCACGCTAAAGGTACTAGATATACCTGGGACAAGTGCACCATAGGCAAATCGCTTTGTAGCATTAGGCAGATTCGGTGGGGGTTCAAGGATTTCGATGGGTTTTCCATATTTTTCGATGACTTGATCTCCATTCAATCCCACGAAGAGTGCGGACGGTAGCTGTGATTTCGGAATACGTTGCTTCGGATAGATTGTCCGTCGTTTGGGGGGTAAGAAACTCTGTCCCTTTTTCGCTGGTTTCAAGGTTGTGAAGACTGTTGCACCCTCCGTTTGCTCTGCTGTCTTTTGTGCTTTAAGCTCTCGTTTCAATTTGTTAAGATGATGGCGTACCCTCCGGTTTTCGGGGTGGGTCTTGATCACCCCTTCCCACACCGCCATTGCTGCATCAGAATTCTCCTGTGACAGATAATATTCGCCAAGTGCGATGGGTGCTGCATAGAAACTCGAATCTTTTTCGATTGACGCCTTGAACGAGGCAACTGAGGCATCTACATCTCCTTTGAGAAAATCCAGCTGCCCTTTTCCGTAGGGTACCAGTGGGTGATCAGGATATTCGGCGGTGAGTGTATCTATAATCTCTTGTGCCTTATCCGCCATTCTGCCTTTATAGGTTGCCATTGCCGCATGTACTTTTGCATAGACAATTTGGTTGTCGAAGCGGCGTTGTGCTGCTGGGAGCGTAGCATCTGTTCTGTGCCGTTGTACAATGCGCGCGGCAGTTTCGTATTGTGTTTTTGCTTTGGTATAATTTTCGTATTTATAACAGATTTCGCCAAGTTCCTTTTCACTTTCGTAAGTGCTACCGTTTCCGTTGGCGAGGTCTTCGAGAACGACTGCACGGTCCCTATCATTTAAGTGGTAGAAAAGTACGTAAGCCAGGCTTTGGAGCGCATCAGTATAGTCCGTTTTGATGGCGATGGCACGCTCGCAAAATTCTGCTTCTTTTTCGTAATCGCCCATTTTCTGATGGACCACCCCTAATTTCCAATAAAGCTCCGGGTCCTTACTCCGATTTATTCCTATAGCAGAATTGTAAGTCCCAATGGCGGCTTCGTAATTTTCATCCAAGTATTGATTATCGCCCATCCTAATGATGTACTCAAGGAGTTTTACACTTTTTTCCCCTCCTTTTTTTAATACTTCGGCACCGCGTTGATGCATGCCCAGTTTGTGATAACAAACGGCGAGGTGATAATAGATAAATGGATCGATTGGTATGTTCTTGCGTTCGGTGAGTTGGATTGCATGAAAAAACAGTGCCCCCGCATCGCGATAGTTTTGAGAGTCTAAATTCCTAAGAGCGAACACCAGTACGATATTATTCAGCATGATTTCATCGTTAGAGGCAAACTTTATACCTGCTTTGTGAGGATTCAGAATTGCGTTCCTACGATTCATAATAATACCCTTCATTACTTGCTGCCAAGGCTTAATGATAGGCTCGGGATCGACATTGAACCCGGAATCTGAGTAGTCGGGTGCTTCCTCCATTGCGGGACTGCGTTCAACCCTACCCCGCGGACGGTTTCTTTCACGGCGCTGCTTCCGGCGCTCTAATGTACGCTCTACTTGTGTCAGTGAATAATGGTCCGGTTTGGGGATAGTGGCTCCCATCAAGCGGAGTGCTTGTTTTGTGGTATTAACTGATTCTTCCGTACCTTCGACATTGCCATATTGCTTGATGATGGATTGATAGGTTCGTGTGGCGGCAGTTTCATCACGAAGCAGTTCCCCCTGAATTTTGGCTTTATTGACTAATGCCTGCGTCGCTCGTTTGTCCTCCGGATAGCGGTTTGCCACATTGTCATAAACTTCAATGGCTTTCTCATAATCTTCGGTGTCTTCATAGCTTTTTGCCAGCATCAATTGGGTGTTATGACTAAGTTCTAACATCGGAAATTTGTTGATGATGGTGTTGAAGGACTGTTGCGCCAATTGATAGTCTTTTGATTTGAAAGCATAAAGTCCCAAACCCCAGTGCGCTTCGGCAGCTTCTTCGCTGTCGGGTGCAGCAGCGATGAGGTTTTGATAAATCTGGACACCCAGTTGAGGTTGATCCATCTTTTCGATATATAATTTGGCAATGCTTAGTTGCGCTTGGCGGGCTTCTGGTGTTTCGGGGTTGGAGTTGGCTACCGTCTGATATACTTCGATCGCCCCTTGATAGTCCTTATCTCGTAGGTGCTTTCCCACCAGTTTTTGTGTATTTGACGCAACACAAGCGTATTGGGTCATCGCAATCACGGCGATAAGGGTAAAGATGTTGTGCCTAATGGTGTTCATAGTCTTCCTCCTTTGTGCTGAGTACCTTCCACATTTTACTTCACCCCGTAGTTATTGCTGCGCTTGACTTTTCCCCATAAGGTTGCCAATCTCCCGTTTGAGGTAACACTTAAGGGCTGGACAGATCCCCATGAAGGACTGCTATCCCATGCGGGATGGTTGGTGAGGTTAATGGGCTTGGCACCGTCAGCGTTCATCACATAGACTTCCCAATTGCCATCGCGGTCAGATTGGAAGGCAATCTGATTCCCGTCCGGCGACCAATCGGGGCTGCCATCTGTAGCGAGGTGATTGGTGAGATTGATGGGATTTGTCCCGTCAGTATTTATCACATAAACTTCCGAGCTTCCGTCACGGTTAGAGGAGAATGCGATCCGTCTCCCGTCCGGTGACCAATCGGGACTACCATCCGATGCGAGATTATTGGTTAGATTAATGGGATTAGTTCCATCAGTGTCCATTACATAGACTTCCCAATTCCTCACCTCGATCTCGAATTCCCAGTCTCTGTTGCGGTTAGAGGAGAATGCAATCTGCATCCCATCCGGTGACCAATCAGGGCTCCGGTCTTCGGCGTGATGGTTGGTTAGGTTACGGGGATTACCTCCATCTGCCTCCATTATAAAAATATTCCAACGGAATCCATTGTCCCATTTGATGGGTTCAGCTGATGTAAAGGCAACCTGCTTTCCGTCCGGAGACCAAGAGGAAACACCATCTGGTTTTTCTGGCGATTGAGTCAAGTTAATAGGATTGGTCCCATCGGCATTCATCACATAAAGTTCAGCGAGAATTATCCCCCCTGGGCGGTGTAGGTCTCGAAAGGACATAAAGGTAATTTTCTGACCATCAGGGGACCAAGTGGGTGCGTTATCGTATTCAGGATGTTTGGTGAGGCGGCGAACCCGTTTCCCAACGGGATTCATCAAATAAATTTCGCCATCTCCGCTGCGGGTGGACATAAAGGCAATACTTGTGTCAGCAAGTTGTCCTAGACCTGCCGATGCCAAGAGGAAGCACACAACAAGAACCAAAAACCCGATATGAAGGTAGCATGTCCGCCTCCACAGTTTCAGCAATAAGAGTTTCATCGTTTTCTTCCTTTATCTATCTGCTAAGTTTCTCCCAAATTTTATCTTGCCCCGTAGTTATTGCTGCGCTTGACTCTTCCCCATAAGGTTGCCAATTTCCCGTTTGAGGCAACACTTAAGGTGGGGGCAGGTCCCCATGAGGGATAAAGGTCAAAATTATCAGGGTCTTGGGTGAGATTAATGGGATTGGTCCCATCGGCGTTCATCACATAGATTTCCCCGTATGGGTCGTCCCGGTTAGAGTCGAAAGCAATCCGCGTTCCATCCGGCGCCCAAGAAGAATGATTATCTTCTGCTGGGTGATTGGTGAGGTTGATGGGGTTAGTCCCGTCAGCGTTCATCACATAGATTTCTAAGTTGCCGTCGCGGTCAGAAGTAAATGCAATCTGATTCCCGTCCGGAGACCAATCAGGTCTACCGTCTTTCGCTGGGTGATTGACGATGTTAATGGGGTTTGCACCATCGGGGTTCATCAGGTAGATTTCCCAGTTTCCATCACGATTAGAGGAGAAGGCAATCCAATTCCCGTTTGGCGACCAATCTGGAGTCTGGTCTAAGGCATCATGGTTGGTTAGGTTAATGGGATCCCCTCCATCTACATCCATCACAAAAATATCCGAGTTGACGAGAGTATGCCCATTGAATAGTTCAGCCGATGTAAAGGCGATCTGTCTTCCGTCCGGGGACCAGGTGGAAACCCTCTCCGCTTTTTCTACAGATCGAGTCAGGTTAATGGGATTGGTGCCATCAGCGTTCATCACATAGATTTCCCCGCGGATAACTCCACGTCCAGGAATTTGTTTCAGATCCCGATATGACATAAAGGTAATCCGCTTCCCATCGGGTGACCAAGCTGGGTCGCCATCATATTTCGGCTCGTCAGTGAGTTGATGAATTTGTTCTCCATCGGGGTTCATCACGAAAATTTCGGTATCCCAGCCGGACGTGAAGGCAATCCTGGTGTCAGCAAGTTGTGCCAAACTTATTGATGTTAAGAGAAGGTTCACAGCGAGAACAAAAAGACCTTTATGGAGATAGCAGGTATGTATCCTTCGTTTGAATAGTGCGAGTTTCATCGTTTTCCTCCTTTATCTATCTACCAAGCTTCTCACAGATTCTACCTCACTCCGTAAGTATTGCCGCGCTTGATTTTTCCCCATAAGGTGACCAACCTCCCGTTTGAAGAAACTCTTAAGGGACGGACAGATCCCCACGAAGGACTACCGTCTCTCGCTGGGTGATTGGTGAGGTTAATGGGATTAGTTCCATCAGCATTCATCACATAGATTTCTACGTTTTTGGTGCCGGCATCGTTTCTGTCACGGTCAGAAGTGAATACAATTTGCAGCCCGTCCGGTGACCAATCGGGGCTACTGTCTTTAGCTGGGTGATTGGTGAGGTTAATGGGATTAGTTCCATCAGCATTCATCACATAGATTTCTACGTTTTCGTCGTCGTCATCTTTTCTATCACGGTTAGAGACGAATGCAATCTGTCTTCCATCCGGTGACCAAGCGGGCCTACCGTCTCCAGTTGGGTGATTGGTGAGATTGATAAGGTTGGTCCCGTCAGCGTTCATCACAAAGACTTCCCAATTCTTCTCTTGGACATCGAATTCCCAGTCCCTGTTGCGGTCAGAGTGGAATGCAATCTGCATTCCATCCGGGGACCAATCCGGAGATGAGTCTTGGGCATGATGGTCGGTCAAGTTACGAGGATTGCCTCCATCTGCATCCATCACCCAAATGTCCGAGTGGAAAAGATTATCCCCCCTGAAGTACTTGGCTGATCTAAAGGCAACCTGCTTTCCGTCTGGAGACCAAGAGGAAACACTCTCCGGCCTCTCTACCGATTGAGTCAGGTTAATGGGATTGGTTCCATCGGGGTTCATCACATAAATATCACCAAGGATTATTCCCCCTGCTTCAATTCGGTGTTCATCCCGAAATGATACAAAGGTAATTTTCTGCCCATCAGGGGACCAAGCGGGCACCGCGTCGTATTGAGGGTGTCTGGTAAGCCGGCGCACTCGTTTCCCATCGGGGTTCATCACGAAAATTTCGCCATTCCTTTCGCTGCGGGTGGACATAAAGGCAATTCTTGTGTCAGCGGCTTGTGCCAAGTCTGCCGATGCCACGAGAATGTACACAGCGAGAACCAAAAGCCCGCCACGAAGATAGCAGGCTCGTATCCTTCGTTTGAGCGGTGCGCGTTTCATCGTTTTCCTCCTTGATACTTGGTTGATCGTAAATTCTACCTTATTCCGTAGGTGTTGGTACGCTTGACTTTTCCCCATAAGGTTGCCAATCTTCTTTTTGGGGAAACGCTTAAGTTTGGTACAGGTTCCCACGTAGGACGACCATCCCATGCGCGATTATCATTGGTGAGGTTAATGGGGTTGGCACCGTCAGGGTTCATCACGAAGACTTCCCAATTGTCGTTACGGTTCCTTTCCCAATTTCCGTCACGGTTAGACTCGAATGCAATTCGCTTCCCATCCGGTGACCAAGCAGGGTGACGGTCTTCAGCCGGGTGATTGGTCAGGTTAATGGGATTAGTCCCATCAGCATTCATCACATAGATTTCCCAATTGTCATCACCGTCACGGTTAGATTCAAATGCAATCTGCATTCCGTCCGGAGACCAATCGGGATAACCATCCAATGCGGGATGGTTGGTCAGGTTAATGGGATTAGTCCCATCAGCATTCATCACATAGACATCCATATTCCCCCAGAAATCGAATTCCCAACCTCCCTCACGGTTAGATTCAAATGCAATCCGCATTCTGTCCGGAGACCAATCCGGCCTCCGGTCTTTAGCACCATGGTTAGTTAAGTTACGTTGGTCCTCTCCATCCGCACCCATCACCCAGATATCCCAGATGGGGCCTTTCATTATAATTGATCCAAAGGCAATCTGTTTTCCGTCCGGAGACCATGAGGAAAACAAGTCTGCCCTTTCTGGTGCTTGAGTCAGGTTAATGGGATTAGTGCCATCGGGGTTCATCACATAAATCTCAGCGAGAATCGGTCCCCTTCCCTTAAATCGGTGCTGATCCCGAAATGACGAAAAGGCAATCTTCTGCCCATCGGGGGACCAAGCGGGTGCACTGTCATATTCAAGGTGTTTGGTGAGTCGGCGAATCCGTTTTCCATCAGGATTCATCAGGTAAATTTCGCCATTCCCACTACGGGTAGACATAAAGGCAATCCTTGTGTCGACGGCTTGCACTGGACTTGTCGATGCCAAGAAAAGGTTCACAACAAGAATCAAGAGCCCACTATGAATGAAGCAAAGTTGTACCTTCTGTTTCAGTAGAGCGAGTTTCATTGGTTTCCCTCCTTTATCCATATTTTCAGTATTAGGGACGAGCATGAACTGCGAAATCGGCTCAAAAGCCTATCTACACCATTATGATGATAAGGATACCAACCAATCACACAAAAATTCCAGTCCCTTTTGGAAGTATGGACACAATATGTCCATACTTCTAAAAAACCGGTTGCAAATCGAAGGCAGAGAGGTTTATACTGTAAACTGCTTTGGGCGGGGACAGTCGGTGTCCTCCTGACACGGAAGGTTGTTGAAAAGCTGGTCTTATACAGAAAGTGTTTGGAAATTTGGTCGCAGTATCGGGCACCCTTCTTTTTGGGGTCTGCCCCCAAAGATAGGTCTGAATTGGCAGGTGCACAAATGTCCAAAGTTGATACACTCCTCAAACTCATTGCCTATCAACAGCAACATCCCCAAGCCAGCGACGACGAGATTGCCGAGGGGATTGGAATCTCGTCGCGGCATGTCAGACGCTGTAAAAAAGAGGTGAACCTGCTCAGACACCAGTTGACTGGGCCCGCCTTGCAATCAGGACAGATTCAATTTCTGCTGTCACTGCTGAATCGACAGGAGCCCGATCAGAAGCAGATTGTTCAACACCTTCAAAAGCAAATCGGCGTCTCCTATACCGGGAGCATCCGCATCAAGCCCCCCGATGAGTGGGCACCTCTGGGCTGGCTCGAAATCGGCGAATTGACGGACGTCGAAATGGGTTCTTTAGACCGTCCGGACCCGATACTGTTTTCCTGGCTTCAGTTCCTATGCTATGATCCCCTCCTGATGTCCTACCAAAACGGGGGGATCGAAGAACGGCTTGCAATCGGTTGCGAGGCGGTGAAAGAACATTCGCAGTGGCAGCTGATTTTGAGAAAGGACCTCCGCTGGAGCGATGGAAAGCTAATTACTCTCGAAGAGGTCATCGAAGCGTTTTTCGCGAGCCATATCGCTCCGATTATCACAGAGATTAAACCTGATGGCAAGACCCAACTCCGCATTAGACTTTCTCAAGAAGAACCTCTCTTTCCCTCTTGGCTGCGCTATATCTGCCCACTTCCTTCCCACTCGACTCAACCCTACTGTGTGGTTTCCGGTGCTTATCAATTAAAACGTTTCCGTCCGGATACCATGACCCTTTACTTCGAGCACAATCCGGATTATTATCGCGGCGGAGATACCTGTATCGATTGGTTGACCGTGAAGCGTTTCACACGACCCGCCAACGCCGTTAAGGCAATCGAGGATGGGACAATTGATCTGCTCTATCTCTATATCCATGCGCTACAGCCTCTCTACCAATTTCCAACAACGGTACCTTGTCAACAGTGGCCCTTTTTTCAGGATAACTATTACGCCTTACTTCTTAACCGTCACCAAGGTCCACTATCGGATAAACGGAACTGTAGTTTGCTGAAACAGGTCATTGATTATCGAGCAATCAACTTTTATCTACGGATGGGTCAGGTCGCTGAGGAAGAGGAGATTGCACAGCCTTCTCAGCCCCTTGATATTCGGGTAGCCTGTTCGAGGGTGGTGGACCCTGCGGGAGGAACGTTACACCACTTGGCTCATCTCATTGGACAATCAGCGGGCTCCACTGTGGTGAATCCTATCTCTGTCAAAGGAGAGATGCGGGAAGAGGCGGATGCCTTTTTAACTCAACTCTTTTTTGGTTTGGAGTACAACCGCCTGTCACGATTCTTCGGTTCCGATGGGATATACAACTTTTTTGGATACACCAATCCCCAAGTTGATGAGCTACTCTCTCAACTTGACCAAACAGCGAACATGGCAGCGAGAAAGAGGATTGGGAAACGGGTGCTGTCCCTGCTTCAAGAAGATTTTGCGGTGATTCTGCTAGCACCCTGTTTTGAATACACCGTCTCGCCGTTAGAAATCCAATTCGACGATAACCTCACCAGCCTCCTTGATTTGCTTCAAAATATGAGCCAAGTTATCCTTGAACGCCATCAGTCCGGTTAGCAACCTCACTCTAAGGCAATGGCAGCCCATGAGCGAATGTACTCATTCTCATCTTGCAATGCTTCTTTCAGTACAGGAAGGACGGTCTGAGGGAGTTGACCCATCTTCGCTAATGCAATCATAGCATTTTCCCGCAACGGTGTATCCGAGAGAGACCAGCGCGATACCGGCCTGTTGTCACCCAATGCCTCGATCAGTGCTGGCATAGCCGACCGAGCCGATGGGCCAATATTCCCCAGTGTATCCGCTGCATTTCGACAAACCCACTCAGAATCATCCTTCAAAACCTTGATTAACGCGGGCACGGCACCGTGTGCAGGTTTACCCATACACCCTAATGCAGCAGCAGCCCCTGCGCGCGTCCACCAATCCGTATCACCTAACGCTTCAGTTAGTGCAGGCACGGCAGGTTCACCCATGGCAGCCAGTCCATAGATGGAATCGAGTTGGCTCGGATTGGTGAAGTCTCCGCGATCCAAATTGCGATTCCAAGCCGCTTTCGACTCTTGTCGTAGCGCTTCTACCAATGTCGGTATTGCGGGCTCTCCAAGCGCCCCCAACGCATACGCCGCATTGAGACGCGTTGCCTCATCTTCATCGTTTAGCCCGTCCTGCAACCCCCGGATCGAGTTTGAAAGGTCATTGGGAGTTGATGCTGTCGGACTTATCTCTCCGTTTTGCGCCCTATGATACCATTTCCACAGGTGCTCCCACATCGCTTGATGTTCGACGGGATGCGTCTGATTAGCCTCCCAGTTTGGGTTTTCCGCATTCCATGAGGGCTGTTGAGGCTCTTCTGTACGACAAAAGAGAAACTTTAGCATGAACCGAATCTTATCGCTTAGATTCTCCGTTGCTCGATGCCAAAGTTCATAGTGCACAATTGTCACCGTGCCCGCCTCGCCGCAAAGAGATAGCCCGGGGGCATCCGATGGCTCCACATAGTACTGCGTGGCAGGCTGAATCGCCGTGGGACCCATATCCTCGGTGACATCTTGCGGATAATAAAAAGCCATCGCCAAGCGTGTCCGGTGGTATCGCACATTCCCGCCTAGCGGATAGTCCTTATGCCAGTCTTGTGCCTTGCTGCCCGGTGGATGGTAATGGCAGGCACGGTGTTGATTCATGACGTAGTTTTGCCCCAGAACACTGGTGAGTGCGCCACGGACTGCCGGGTCGTCGAACACCTGCTGGAGCATGGGAACTTTAGGGAGCAGACTATTATTCCCCAAATTATCCCCTTTTTCAATTATTCCTAGCGTTTGCTGGAAAACGGATTTGTGGAAGCTAGGAAGGAGTGCTGGTTTCACCACCACATACCCGTTGACGATGAAGTCCCGCATCGCATCATCACTCAGAAGATACCGTTTATCAATCATGTTTTTTCCTTTCTGTTAAGCAGGGTTATTGATTCCTCTGATAACTCAAACATTTTTCCATTCGATTATATAAATTCAACTTTTCGAGGTCCCTCTCAGCCACAGGGTGAAAGTTGCGCCGCTCCGATCAGGTTGGGTGTCCTCAAGCCGAATATCCCCACCGAGATCCGTCATCACCTTCTTAACTATCGCCAATCCAAGCCCCATGCCGTCCCGCTTGGTAGAAACATGCGGGGCGAACAGCTTTGGTCGGACTTCGGGAGGGATGCCCGGTCCGGTATCAGTAAATTGCACGAAAACTTTGGATCGGTCAGCAGACCCAAAAGCGCGAATTGTCAAACACCCTTTCTCCGCTTCTCCTTCGGCAAGGGGAGGCGGGTCAGATTCCTCCGACATCGCTTCGAGGGCGTTATTGATAAGGTTGAGGAATGCTCGCTTGAGGTGGTCTGCATCCGCGCTGACGGGGCGGAGATCGGCGGGAAAATCAATCTCACAATCGATATGGTCGGGAAATTCGTCGAAAAGCCCTAACGTCGCATCAAGCGTTTCACGCAAGTTGACAGAGGAGAGCTGTGGGGCGGGCATTTGGGCGAGCACGGAAAACTCATCGAGTAAACGTCGCAACCCCTCGACTTCGGTGATGATGGTTTGCGTGCACCGTTCCAAAAGATCGGAGAAATCGTCAGGATTATTGCGGTAACGACGTTGCAGGCGTTGTGCCGACAACTGAATCGGCGTCAACGGATTCTTAATCTCATGCGCCAATTTCTGTGCGATATCCTGCCACGCCGCGATTTTTTCAGCACGCCTTAACTCCTCAGTCCGTGCTTTCAAGTCAGATACCATCCGGTTGAAGGCATCGGCTAAGAGGGCGAACTCATCATCAGTCTGCACCGCCATCTGATAGTCAAGGTTCCCATCGGAGATCTGCTCTGTGCCGGTAACGAGTGACCGAATCGGTGTGTTAATTCCTTTTGCGAGGATTCTGCTCACAAAAAAGGCAAGGACGACAATCAGTGCCCCCGTAATCAACAGGGCAATAACAGTTGCGCGTCTTTCTGTTCGACGATATGCGGTCCCTTCCGCATCAATATCTGCTTCCAAATGGCTGAGTTTGTTCTGGATGGCTGACATCTGAGCTCGCATTTGAGCGGGTGTCAATGCCATAGATTTTCCGACTACTATTGCCCCTAAGCGTTTCCTGCCATCCTCTGAGAAGATCGGCACTCCACATATCAAGAAACCTTGGTCTGCCAATTCGTGCGAGATGGTTGGACCATCGGGTAACTCATCCAACCGCGTTAAAAAAGTGGTAAGCATTTCGGGGGGGTGATTCGGGTCGGTGCTAAAGACGAGATGCCCGTCCCAGTCGTAAACAGCGATGAGGTAACCGCCATAGGTGTCCGCGAGTTCGGTCGCTCGTATCTTGACCGCTGCCGGATCAAAATTATCCAACACGGCAACCAAATCCTCATCAACCGCCAAAAGTTCAGCGGCATCTGTCAGGGGTAGGTTTTCATAGCGTTCAAGCGTATGTGCAAGCTCACTAGCGTCCCCAATAATCGCCGCGGAATTCGCAAGCGTCAGCGCAATCTGGTGGTTTGCCCAACGCTCCACGCTCCGACCAATGAGACGGTAGGAGACAAGGACAAGGACAACAGTGGGCAGCAGTGCCATTCCCACAAAAAGAAGCATCAGCTTGCGTTGAAACGTCAGGCGATTCATGACCATAGAACGTGAGGACAATTGACACACATCTTGGTATCAGAATTCGTTCTGTAATCGCTGCAAAATGTGCGGCGGCAGCGCCGGGAGATCCGCCGTAGCAACGCCGTCGTCCACCTGTGCGGTCGTCATCATGCCGGGGACAACCGCGCTGACGGCTGGATGGGCAAGGATAAATTTGAGGGCGGCTTGCGGAAGCGTTTCAGTTGCGTCACCCACGATCTCTTTGACAGCTTCCACCTTTCGCAAGTCGTCGTGCAACTGCTCACGGGACCAGGTTTTGCGATAGTCATTATCGGCGAACTTGGTGTCTAACGTCAATTGCCCGGACAGCAGCCCCGATGCGAGTGGTTGTCGGATGATGATGCCTACACCTTTGGATTGTGCTGCCGGCAGCACCGTTTCGGCCATAGGTTGATTCAGGATGTTGTAAGTCAGCATCATTGTGGAGATGCCGGTCTCCTCAATTGCTTTCAGTGCTTGCGCCTCGCTACCGAGAGCCATGCCGTAAAAACGTATCTTCCCCTCAGCTTTGAGTTGTTCCATTGTCTCAAAGGCTTCATCCCACTGTTCAGGAGCCGGAGGCGCGTGGAATTGGTAGGTGTCTATCATTTCGCGTCCCAATCGCTGTAAACTCCCCTCCACAGCAGTGCGAATGTAGTCACGGGAAGCGTTATACGACGGCCGTTGTTCCCACCCCTGACTCACCCAGCCATCCGAGTCTATGTCATAGCCAACCTTTGTGGCGATAACCACTGTATCCTGCATGGTAGCGAAAGCCTGCCCGAGCAGCCGTTCAGAGCGACCGGCGCCATACTGATCAGCGGTATCGTACAGAGTAACCCCCTGTTCATACGCATACTGAAGCAGACGAATCGCCGCCGCTTCGTCTATATCGCCCCACTCACGTCCGCCGAGCTCCCATGTTCCCATGCCGATTTCGGAGACAGTTAAGCCCGTCGTTCCCAACCCACGATATTGCATTGCTGCTCCTCCGATTGACAAGTTGTCAGATAGCCAGTCAATCGACTATCCAAAAATCGACCGACTCGCTATCCATCAAACCAAAGTTGACCCATTACTAGCCAATCAAACCTGCGTCTTCCAGTGTTTGACGCAGCGTCTCTTGATTAGCAGGTGTGAGTGGTGCGAGCGGCAGCCGCAGTTGGCCGTTGAGTTTCCCCATCAGCATAAGGGCGGTTTTCGCGGGGATGGGATTGGTCTCGATAAAGAGATCCACCGCTAACTGCATGGTTTTGTAGTGGAGTTTTCGAGCGAGTTCAATATTACCCGCTTTGAAGGCGTTGCACGTCTCAGCAATATCAGCGGGATCCACATTCGCAACGACCGAGATCACACCCTTTCCACCGACGGAGAGGATTGGCAAGGTATTGATGTCATCGCCCGAAAGTACGACAAAATCGTCAGGGCACATCGATACCACTTCACTAGCGCGTTTAAGTTCACCGGTCGCCTCTTTGAGTCCCACGATATTCGGGTGTTCAGCGAGTTGGGCAACGGTTTCCGACAGAATGTCTGTCCCGCATCGGCCGGGAACGTTGTAGATAACAATCGGGATGTCAACGCTGTCGGCGATTTTCATGTAATGCGCATATAATCCCTGTTGATTCGGTTTGTTATAATATGGCGTCACAATAAGCGCAGCATCGGCACCGGCGGCTTTTGCGTGCTCCGTTGCTCGCAACGTCCGCATCGTCGAATTGGAGCCGGTTCCTGCGATGATTGGCACCCGACCATTAACCGTTTCAACCGTGAGTTCTATCACCCGGTCATGCTCCTCTTCTGTAAGGGAGGGAGACTCACCGGTGGTACCACAGGGAACGATGCCGTGTGTACCCCCATCGATCTGGAGTTCGATCAGCTCTTTGAGTTTGGCTTCATCAAGGGATTCGTCATCTTTGAATGGTGTCACAAGTGCGACAAAGGATCCTTCAAACATTTTTTTGCCTCCTTACAATCAGGGTGGTGCTTTGGTGAGTGAATTCTACAAACTTCTCAGGTTTTTCAGCATCCGTTCTCAGATAAATCAGCGTTCAAATTTGACTTATTTTAACCCATATCAATTAGTGTGTCAATCCTAATGTTGAGTTGACTCCTATGCGGATTGCTAGTAATGAACTGCCCTTTAAACCCCCACTTAACTAGGGGGTGTTGACATTTGAGAGTCTGTAGGTTGGGTTCAGCAGGAATTGTGAAACCCAACACTTCAATGTGCCAATGTACCATCGTAGCCCCAGAGGGGCGGCATGTTTATAGACGGGTGACATCGCCTAGTAACCAAAGCCCCAGAGGGGCGACATGTCACAGAACGACTAGACTGTTTTTTGATAAAGTGTTAGATTCTGTTAGGTTATTTCATTCCACCATCGGCCTCCTACAACAGACACGGGAGAAACGGAAAGTTAAATCCGTAGGGGTTAGGTCTCCCAACCCATTGGGCGAGTTAACCTCGCGACTACGACTAGGTATTTATCTACAAACGCAACTCACATAAATGTCAACAGAACCTAATGAACCAATTGTTTTTACGCCTCACACATCACGCTTCACGTTTTTAGCGTTTCACATATGAGCTACTTTTTTAAGAACAGGACTTACGCAGTTGGTTCACAAGTCCCCCTGATAAGGGGGATTTAGGGGGTTAAAAACAGAAAAATCTCGTGCCGCATACTAAATTTGCGTAAGTCCTGAAGAAGTTACTATCCATTTCCTATTCCTGCTCCGTATATTGCCCATCAAGATACCCAATCCCCCCAAGTTCCGTCGGAACATGAATAAAGGTAACCGTATCCGTGGCGAGCCCCCGCTCAATCGCCGGCGCAAGCTGATTGGGATGCTCAATATATACCCCCGCCCCGCCAAGTGCCTCAGCGACGCGATCAAACCGTATTTCGCCGAACACCGTTCCCATGCGACGCTCAGGCGAGCGAGAATCCGCTTCTATACCCCACGCACTATCGTGTGCGACAACAGCAACATAAGGTGTATTGAATCGTAACGCCGTTTCGATTTCCGTAATCGTAAAACCTGCCGAACCGTCACCGCTCAAGAGTAGCACCGGTTTGTCGGGTCGCGCCAACTTCGCGGCGACCGCGCCCGGCACTCCCCAACCGACAATGCCACTTGCGCCGCAGGTGAACCAGTGCGCCGGGTGACGATTCCAAAGGGTCATGTGCGCCCAGCGTCCAATGTTTCCACCATCAAGCAGGAAGGTCACGTCCTGATCCAGAAACGGTTGAATCTCCCGGCAGATTCGTATTGAGGCAAGCGGGGTTACGTCCTCGCGCCCTCGTGTCGTCCACTTCGCTAACAGTGCTTCGCGTTCTTGACGCACCTTTGCCAGCCACGCCTGATGATTCCACTTGCGATTCTTCCCTGCATCGTTCATCCCCTCAAGGACAGACCGTGGATCGCCAACAATCCCAATCTCCGGCTCAATTGTCTTTGATAATTCATTCGGATCCGCATCAACACGGATAAAACGGACTGACTCAGAGAAGATAGGTGGACGACCATATCCCAACCTATAATCGACTCCTGCACCTAATACCAGTGCTAGATCAACCTCCGCAAGGCTGGCGAACGCACCGTTGGTCTCGCCGCCGAAGGTTGTACCGACATACTCATCTAATGGCGTTTCAATACACCCGCGCGACCACATATTTGAGAAAATTGGGATGTGTGTTAAGCCAGCGAATTGGGCGAGGGCATGACCAGCGTCAGCGTAGAATGCTCCGTTCCCGACAATAATGGCAGGGCGCTCTGCATCACGCAACTGCTCAACCGCATCAAGGATCAGATCTGGATCACCGGGGGCTTGCGGGTTGACGTGGGTGCTGGTGGGCGGAGATGACTGCAAACGGGCAACCCCTGGCTCTGGCATCTGTGCACCAAAGACATCGACGGGTATAGTCAGATGCACCGGACCCGGCCGTCCAGCGAATGATGCCCCCAGTGCATTGGTAAATTCATGTTCTAAGATATCAACACAATCGACAAACTTGGCATATTTACAAACCGGTGCTGCCATACTCACCTGATCCAGTTCTTGGAAATGTCCCATACCGCGTGTATCCGTAGTGGCACAACCGCTAATCAGGAGCATCGGACCACCATCCCAGAAGGAGTTGGCAAGTCCGGTGAGGGTGTTCGTGTGTCCTGGTCCCGCGCTCACAGCGACTACCCCAATCCGTTTGGTCATCCGTCCCCATGTATCCGCCATATACGCGGCGGATTGCTCGTTTCGCGCGTCAATCACCGGCATCTGTAGATCCACACATGCGTCGAGGAACGGTTTGAGTCCATTACCGCAGAGCGCGAAGACATATTCCACGCCGCGCCGTTTAAGCGTTTCAACCAACCAATGTGCACCGTTCATATAATGCCTCCTGACAATCTTTCAAAAAAATTCCAATTCGAGAGTCTCAACGCTGCGGTTCAGTGTGGCTATCCTCACGAAACACCTCAACCTGCGCCGCAGTTGGCATAGATGGGGCTGCACCGAGCACGGTAACGGCTAAGGCACCCACGGCATTGGCAAAGGCAACCGCATCCACAAGATTTTCACCCTGTGCGAGCCCCGTTGCGAGTCCACCGCAGAAGGCATCCCCCGCTGCGGTCGTATCCACCACCTCGACAGCGTAAGCTGGAACCTGTTGCGTCAAATCGGAGGTCAATAATAGCGCGCCTCGCTCGCCGAGTGTCAAAATTACAGCAGAGAGCCCTTTGTCTAACAACACTTCGGCAGCGCGTTCTGTGTCTGTCCTAGTGGAGACCTTGACACCTGACAGCGATTCGGTCTCTACCTCGTTGGGGGTGAGAATGTCCACCTGCGCCAAAAAGTCATCCGGCAATTCCTGTGCCGGGGCAGGGTTAAGCACCACCGTTGCACCATTGGATTTCGCGATCTCTGCAGCGCGTTGGGAAGCCGCAATCGGGACTTCTAATTGCAAAAGGAGTACATCCGCGGCGGCGATTGACTTCGAAGCTCGTTCTATATCTTCGACGCTCAGACGCATATTTGCTTGGGGAACAATTACGATGCTATTATCTCCATTCGCGTCAATCAAGATCGATGCGACACCTGTGCCAACCTCCGGATCTCGGATGACATGATCCGTGTGGATGCCCTCTTCGGCGTGGGCAGCCATCAACGTGTCTCCAAAAAGATCCGTCCCTAGCTTCCCAATCATCGTAACATCCGCTCCCAAGCGTGCAGCAGCGATCGCCTGATTGCTCCCTTTCCCCCCGATAAACATACCAAATTCTTCCCCCATGAAGGTCTCGCCTGTTTGTGGGCGGCGTCCTGCTTTGACCACGAGGTCCATATTAAAACTTCCCACAACCACAACTTTTGCGTTCCGTTCGTTCATTCCTACCTCTCCCATCAACGGCGTGCCTAGACCTGCACAGCGATGAAACTGAGTAGATTATAGTCCGACAGATCCCGTTTGTCAACAACCTCAGCCGGTTTCTGCAGGGCAATCGCATGTAAATAGTGTATATGACTTTGGCATATGATAATGGCAATGTAATCGTAGCCACAGGTTTCCTAACCTGTGATCCCCGCTGTGTAATTTCTATAACAGATGCAATTACCCTATCGGTTTCTGCTAAAGCCTCTAGACCTAGTACCTGTGATGTGCACGGCGAAAAAACGCTTGTCGCACACGCCCGATTGTGATAGAATGAAGCCATAACCAAACTAACAACAAAAAGCGTTACAGATCCGGAACTTGGAGGATGTCATAATGAATCTCATCGTTATTGTATTGGATAGTTTCCGTCAAGATCATGTCAGCACTTATCATAAAGGCACTCCTGCGTTTGAAGGCATCGCGCCATGTCAAACCCCTAACATCGATCGGTTTGCGGAAGAGTGTGTCGTTTTCGAGAACGCCTACCCGGAAGCCTTACCCACAATCCCAATCCGCACCCAACTGATGACGGGACAGCGGACGCTTCCATACCGTCCGTGGCAACCGTTAACCCCGGAAGATTTAGCAATCGCACAGATCTTGAGCCAAGAGGGATACGTTTCTGGACTCATTTCAGATACCTATCACTACCGCGCACCGAGAATGAACTTCCATCGCGACTTCCATTCCTATCGTTGGATCCGCGGACAGGAGTACGACCCGTATGTGTCCGCCCCTCTGAAACGGAACCTCAACGACTATATCAACGAGAATTTCCCCGACCAGTGGCGTAATCGTATCACTCAGTTTTTGGCAAATACTGACCAGTTCGCAGGTCCGGATGATTGGTTTGCCCATACAGTCGTGGATGAAGGGGTTGAGTGGCTTGAGGATAACCGTCCACATGAGAAAGCCTTCCTCTGGATCGATTCCTTCGACCCCCACGAGCCGTGGGACCCGCCGGATCCGTGGGATACCTATACCGATCCGGATTATAATGGACCCCGTATCGTTATGCCGATGGGCGGTATGGCAAGTGATTGGGCAAGCGATGCTGAGATTAAGCACATTCAGGGGCTTTACGCCGGCGAGGCGGCTTTTGTGGATCACTGTTTGGGTAGACTCTTTGACCAATTGAAACAGCTTGGCTATTATGACGACTCGTTAATCTTCCTGCTCGCAGACCACGGACACCCCCTCGGTGATCATGGGAAGTTTCTCAAAGGCGCAGACCGGATGTACAATGAACTTCTCAAAATCCCCTTTATGGTGCGTTTGCCGAAGGGCGAAGGCGCGCGCCGAACGGATGCAATTATACAATTCCAAGATTTTCTTCCGACACTGCTTGAGGCACTCGGATTAGGAAATAACATCTCGTCAATGCACGGCGACAGCTTCCTCAGCGTCCTCAAAGGGGACAGCGACTTGCACCGTGACTCTATTATTACAGGATACCACGAGGGCGCGGATCGGTGTATTCGGGATGCGACTTGGAGCTACATCCAGCGTCCTGAAGGCGAACCCGATGAGCTCTACAACCTCATTGAAGACCCGCGTGAGCGGAACAATCTCATCGACCAGCAGCCGAATGAAGCTATCCGTCTAGCATCGCAGTTCGGGAACTACTTCTGGCGACATGCGAGTGCAACAGCCGTCAAGGGGATTCAAGGGAAATATGAATTGGCTTCGGGGCGAGTGGAGTAGAAAACAGCTGTTAATCTCTAGAAAGTAAGGAAGGATTCACACCTTGCAGTTCACCTCTCACTTCCCCATCCCGACGCCACCCTTCTACGGTGCAAGAGTCGTCACCGACATCTCGTTGGAACAGGTCTACAACTATATCAATCCTGTGGTGTTGTTTCGTGTTCAGTGGGGTTATCGCCGGCAGCAAGGCATGTCGCAGCATGAATATGATCGCTTTATCGAACGGGAAATTGTTCCGGTATACCAACATTACAAGCAGCTCTGCATGGATAACGATTGGTTGCGTCCGTTGGCGGTATACGGCTATTTTCACGCACAGTCGGAGGGCGACGATCTCATCATCTACCATGCTGATGCCCAAACTGAATGGGTCCGTTTCACTTTTCCTCGCCAGACGCACACCGAAGAGCGACGCTGCATCACCGATTACTTCGCCAGCATTGATTCTATTCAGATGGATGTCGCAGCATTTCAGCTTGTCACGATTGGACCCACAATTACAGAGGCTATGCAACACGCTATGGCTGAAGGCAATGAAGGGAGATGCCAGCATCTGCGCGGGATGGCTATCGAGACGACTGAAGCGCTAGAAGAATATGCCCACAGACAGATCCGCCTCGAACTTGACATCGCCGCAGAAGATAGCCCGTACGTCCTCGATCTGTTTCATGGGAGCTATCAAGGGGCACGTTTTCGTTTCGGGGATGCCGCCTGTCCAGACTTGGGGGCACTTGCCAAACTATGGCGGCTGCTTGAGCCGGGGCGGATTGGGGTTGAACTCTCAGAGGGATTTCAACTGACGCCTGAGAATTCAGTCGCTGCGATTATTCTGCATCACCCGGAGGCGAGGATATTCAACGTGTAATCATCCTGATCTTCAAAGTCGGTCTTCAATTACGGAGAAACCATGAGAACATCCCACAGATACTTAGATCCCACAGCCCTTTCCCGGCTCGGCGGCATGGAGCTAGTCGCTCGCCTTGTTGTGGAGGGTTTTATCACGGGACGGCACAAGAGCCCGTATCAGGGCTTCAGCGTTGAATTTGCAGAGCACCGCCAATACATGCCCGGCGACGCGATCCGTGATATTGATTGGAAGGTATACGGTAAATCTGACCGTTACTACATCAAAAAGTTTGAGGAGGAAACTAACCTTCGCGCTTATATCCTACTTGATTCCAGTGGATCGATGAACTACAAATATGATGATAACGGCATCACCAAGTTTGAATACGCCTGTTATCTCGCTGCATCGCTGACGTACCTCATGCTCAAGCAGCGCGACTCCGCAGGTTTAGCGGTCTTTGACACGCATATCAGGCAATACATCCCACCGCGCGGAGCTGCAACCCATCTGCACGCTATCATGTCCACCTTAGAAAGCATTCAACCGGGCGAGGAAACGAGCATCAGCGGCACTTTTAATGAACTTGCCAAGCGGATTATTCGTCGCGGATTGGTCATCGTGATCTCCGACCTCCTTGATCAGCCGTCAGAAGTCCTCTCCGCCCTCAAACATTTTCGCCATCGCAAGCATGAGGTCATTGTGTTTCATCTGCTCGACAAAGCCGAGATGACATTTCCGTTTGAAGGCCCGATTGTTTTTCGCGATATGGAGACAGAAAACACCCTCTCAACGCAGGCAGAGGCACTCAAAGCTGGCTATCTGGAACAATTGGGAGAGTTCATTCAAGCTTATCGCCGGGGGTGCGGTGCTAGCTTAATTGACTATGTACAGATTGACACATCAACGCCTTTTGATTACGCGCTGTCGTCCTATCTGTCACGACGAAAGTAAAAAAGATGGATACAATAGAAATGGTATCACAACTCCGATACATTGAGAATTCAGAGCAGCTTGAGGAAGTAATGTCCCGACCTACACCGGCGGTCGTTGAAGCGATGGGGGAAATAACGGGCGACCTGCTCATACTCGGCGTGGGCGGAAAGATGGGACCGACGCTGGCAAAGCTGGCAAAACGCGCTATCGACGAATCAGGTTCGAGCAAGAGGGTGATCGGCGTGTCCCGCTTCTCAACGCCGGACTTACAAGCCGATCTGAATCAGGCGGGCATTGAGACCATCCCTTGTGATTTGCTCAACGAGACCGAATTGCAGGGGTTGCCGGATGTTCCCAATGTGGTTTTCATGGCGGGCAGAAAGTTTGGCTCCATAGGAAATGAACCCCTGACGTGGGCGATGAATACCTATCTGCCCGGACGAGTTGCCGAAAAATATCGGAACTCCCGTATAGTCATTTTTTCGACGGGAAATGTTTATCCACTAACCCCTATTTCCCACGGTGGTGCGACAGAAACGAATCCTGTCGCGCCGATCGGCGAATATGCACAGTCCTGTCTCGGTCGCGAGCGGGTCTTTGAGCACGCCTCAAATCAGTTCGGGACTCCTCTCGCAATCCTTCGTTTGAACTACGCCATCGATTTGCGGTACGGCATCTTGCTGGACATCGCGGAAAAGGTTTACCATGAAAAGCCTGTAGATTTGACCATGGGGACCGCCAACGTCATCTGGCAAGGAGACGCAAACGCAGTCGTCCTTCGTAGCCTCCTGCACTGTCAAAGTCCACCGATGCTTCTCAATCTCACAGGTCCGGAAAGCGTTTCGATTCGCTGGCTCGCTACACGGTTCGGTGAAATTTTCGGGAAAGTACCCGTCTTTGAAGGGATGGAGGCAGATACCGCACTCCTGAACAATGCCGCCCGCTGCCATCAGCTTTTCGGCTATCCACGAACTTCACTTGAACAGATGGTGCAGTGGGTAGCGCATTGGGTAGAAATCGGAGGGATAACCCTCGAAAAACCAACGAAATTTGAAGTGCGAGATGGCAAATTTTGAGTTTAGGTTGAAACTTCGATAATAGATTATATTCAAGTCCAATTGCAGGGAGACGAAAGATATGAAGTTTACTTTGATAGTTTTGAGTGTTTTAACCTTAACCTTTACCGCCGTGATACTTGATACTTGGGCTGTCAATCAGGTGTTGAGTTTGGATGGTAGTAGGGATTATGTTGAAATTCCGCCCTCAGACAGTCTTGATATTACGGGTGCTGTCACCCTTGAAGGGTGGGTGTTTCATAAGGATGCAGAGACACACGACTGGTCACAGGCATGGCTATCTAAATATGAACATCGCTTGCTGTCTTGGAATATTCGTAGTGATGGGTTTTTCATCGCCCAAGATGAGATGTGGAACGAAGAGATGCTCCGCTATGGTGCGCCAAAGGATGAGTGGTTTCACATCGCTTGTGTCTATGATAGCCAAAAACAGGAAGTCTACCTCAATGGAGAACTTGCAGCAGAGCGAGATTGGCCCGGTTTCATTGGTTCAAGCCACTCACCGGTTAAAATTGGAACGTTCCATACCCAGTATTGGCCTGGTATGCTTGATGAAATCCGTATTTGGAACCGCGCACGTACCCACGAAGAAATCCGGTCAACGATGAATGCACCCCTCACAGGGGATGAACCCAGCTTGGCAGGGTATTGGAACTTCGACGATGGCACCGCAAGGGATCTATCCCCAAACGGGAATCACGGTGCCCTCGAAGGATCTACCCAGATTATAGCAGCAACCTTGCCGGATAGCTTTACACCCACCAATGCAATTGGTATTGAAACCACAGTTGTCAACCCAAGCGAGACGTTTACCACGAATATCTCCGCTAGTCTCACCGAACCGCTCTATCGCTTTACCTTCGACCTGAAATTTGACCCTGCCCTCCTAGAGGTAGTCGATATTAAAGAAGGGGATTTTTTAAGCCGAAATGGCATTGACGCCACGGTGTGGGAAAAACCGCATGTGGATAATGAAAAGGGCGTCATTGCGGAGGTTCTGTCTCATAGAGCCACAAACACCGGGGTTGAAAGCAAGAAGGGAATTCTAGCGATTGTAACTTTTGAGGCGAAACAGGTAGGCAGCAGCAATATCTATCTGGAAAACTTTCGTCTTGTGAGCGCTGAAAATGCGCTAATAGCAGCACACACACCAGCCGGCGTCGTAGACATCTTCCCGCACGGGAGGCTTTCCGGGACCATCATTGACGCTGGCGACAAGACACCAATCTCAGGCGCACGGATACAGGTGTCAAATAGATGGTGTCAGCTGCGGCATATCTATTCCGACCGGGAGGGGAGGTATACCCTCAATGAGGTTCCCGTTGGGGAGGTCAAGATAAAAGTGGCAAGAGACAGAGCCTACTCTAGGGTAGTGACTCGGACGCATGTCAAACTAGGGGAAATGAGGACCGGTTTCGATTTTGAGTTAAAGCCGCATCCGACCCCAGAAATACCAGCACCCGGCGAAGAACCGACGCGGATTCGGCACGAGGAAGATGATGATGAGGACGAGGACGAAGATTTGTAACCGTGGAGCTACAATCTTCAGAGAGTTTTTAGAAAAACCCTCTGAAGATTGTGGTGCTACTTGACAATCACCATCCGCCTTGTAGCAGTATAATCCCCCACCCGGAACTGATAAAAATAGATCCCGCTCGCGACGGATTCACCGTTTTCGTTGCGTCCAGCCCAGTACGCCGCACGATTCCGAGCAGTATAGGATCCTGCCGGCTGATATCCCAGATCCAATCGACGCACCATCGTCCCTTTTGTATCATAAATGGTAAGTATCACATCGGCGGCGTTAGCGAGGCGATACGGTATCCACGTCTCTGGATTGAACGGGTTTGGATAGTTGGGCAATAGCATTGTTTCTTTTGGCGTCAACGCTACGAGGAGTTGTTCAAGAAAGAGAACTCCCCTTTGCAACCTTGGATCCATGAGATCTAGCCCCTGTGTTTGAGTGAGCCAACCCCGGACCTCCGCTGTGGTGAGAGACCCAAGTGCCATGGGATGCGCCGAAGGTGCCGCCGCAGCCTCCCCTAGCACCCCGGCAACCGTGACGAGATCAAAAATATTGACTAGGTCATCCCCGTTGAAGTCGGCATCGGTCTGTCCTATCCGCCCAAAGTTTGAACCAATGTGCATCAAATCTTGGAGGTTCACCACGCCATCGCCGTTGACATCTCCGAACACCGTTGTGGGAGTGAGTTCCCATAGGAGCACCGTACCATCCCCACTCCCGGTTGCCAGTGTCCGTCCATCCGGGCTGAATGCTACAGTACTGATCCAACTCGTATGTCCAGCAAGAGTCTCCTTCTGTTCACCCGTGGCGACCTCCCACAGACGGGTGGTCTCGTCTACACTTCCACTTGCTAGTGTACGCCCATCCGGACTGAATGCAAGACTCAAGACCTGATGCCTATGCCCGGTAAGGGTACGGATGTGTTCACCTGTGACGACATCCCACAGACGGAGGGTATAGTCATAACTTCCACTCGCCAGCGTCCGCCCATCCGGGCTGAATGCGACACCACGGACCCCACCCGTATGCCCGGTGAGAGTGCCTTTCTGTTCACCTGTCACAACATCCCATAGGCGAAGGGTATAGTCATAACTTCCACTCGCCAGCGTGCCTCCATCCGGACTGAATGCGATACTACTGACCCCACCCGTATGCCCGGTGAGAATGCGCTGGTGTTCACCCGTGACAACATCCCACAAACGGATAGTATCGTCCAAACTTCCACTCGCCAGCGTCCGCCCATCCGGACTGAACATGACACTATTGACTATACTCGTATGTCCGGTGAGGATGCGCTTACGTTCTCTTGTCACAGCATCCCACAGACGGATCTGCTTATAGCTCCCACTTGCTAGGATACGTCCATCCGGACTGAACGCCACGCTATTGACATCCCCCCAATGTCGCATGAAGGTGTGCATGTGCACGCCCGTGACGGCGTCCCACAAACGGACGATCTTGTCTCTACCCCCAGTTGCCAAAGTCTTTCCATCCGGACTGAACGCTACGCTCCTAACCGCCTCTGTATGCTCAGTGAATCTGTGTTTGTGCTCCTTTGCAGGAGTGAGTTCCCATAAGAGCACCGTCCCATCCCCACTCCCGCTTGCCAATGTCTCCCCGTCCGGGCTGAACGCAAGGCTAGTGACAGTCCACGTATGCCCCGTGAGAGTCCCCTTGGAGACACCTGTCACGACATTCCATAGACGGAGGGTATAGTCCCATCGCCCCCCGCCACTTGCAAGCGTTCTCCCATCCGGGCTGAACGCAAGGCTCAAGACGTCATGCTCATGCCCGATCAGTGTCTCCTTCTTTTTACCTGTCACGGTGTCCCACAGACGAATCTCTCGGCTACCCCCACTTGCGATTGTTCTCCCATCCGGGCTGAACGCAAGGCTCATCACCGAAGACGTATGGCCGGTGAGGGTGCCTTTGTGTTCACCTGTCACAGCATCCCATAGACGCACCGTGTCGTCCCAACTCCCACTTGCCAGCGTCTCTCCATCCGGACTAAACGCAAGGCTAGTAACATAAGACGTATGACCGGTGAGTGCCCCCTTCTGTTCACCTGTCATAGCATCCCATAAATGCACTATATTATCACTGTCGCTCGCTAGCGTCTTCCCATCCGGACTGAACGCTATACTAACAACAAAAGACGTTTGCCTGATTGTCAGCTTCTGTTCACCCGTCGTGACATTCCACAGACGGAGGGTCTCATTACCCCCACTCGCCAGCGTCTTCCCATCAGGACTGAACGCGACGCTCCGGACCCAATCCGTATGTCCGGTGAGTGTCCGCTTGTGTGTGCCTGTCAAACCATCCCAAAGATGCACCACACCATTGTGCTCCCCACTTGCTAGTATCTCCCCATCCGGACTGAATGCAACACTACTGACCTCAGACGTATATCCGGTGAGTGCCCCCTTCTGTTCACCCGTCGCGATATCCCACAGCCGCACCGTACCGTCCGCATCCCCACTCGCCAGTGTCTTTCCATCCGGACTGAACACAACATTTTCGACTAAACCCGGCTGTCTGATTATCCGCTTGTGTCCACCCGTCGCGATATCCCACAGCCGCACTGTACCGTCCCAACCTCCACTTGCCAGTGTTTCCCCATCCGGACTGAACGCAACGCTAGTGGCTCTATTCGCGTGCCCGGTGAAGGTTCGTTTGCGTTCACCTGTCACGGTATCCCATAGACGAATGGTCTGGTCACCACTGACACTTGCCAACAACCTGCCATCCGGGCTGAACGCGACGCTCCAGATCACAATTGGATGCCCGTTTGTCCACTTGTGTTCACCCGTGGCGACATCCCACAGTCGCAATGTGCCATCCGAATATCCACCTGCCAGCGTGTGTCCATCCGGACTGAACGCGACGCTCTGGACCCAGGATCTAGGCTCGTTGAATGTCCGCTTGTGTTCACCCGTGGCGACGTCCCACAGCCGGATGGTCTGGTCCCCGCTCCCACTTGCGAGTGTTTTCCCATCCGGACTGAACGTTATACTACCAACAGTCGAATCATGCCCGGTGAGGGTCTTTTTGTGTTCACCTGTCACAGCATCCCATAGACGAATGGTGTTATCTTGCCAACCCGCACCACTGGCAAGCGTTCGCCCATCCGGGCTGAAGGCGATGCTAATGACCCAAGATGTATGCCCGGTGAACAGGTCAATCTCTTGAAGGGTTGTTGTATCATAAAACCAAATACCGATAGAACTAGCGACCGCGAGACGCGCTCCGTCCGGAGAATACCGCATCTCAACCATCCTGCCTTTACCGAGGCGCGCCTTGACATTCTCGGGTAAACGCCACTGCGGAGAATCTTGGGCAAAGCCGTGCCGTAGAAGCAGAACAGAAACAAACAAAAAGCTAAACTTGAAAAACAGTCCCTTTTTCATGGGATAATTCTCCTTTTTGAAAAGGAAGGGGAATAGTTGATGGCAGTTATTGACCAATCCGCTTGAGCCAGCCCCACATCGTGAGTGTCCTACCTGCGGGAGCAATCGCAAGAGGAGGTTGAAACCACGCAGGAGTGACGTCCTGCTCGAAAAACTTTCCAGTAAGATTTTGAGGAATCTTCCCGTTGGCGTTCATCACGTAGATATCATTGTTCCCATTCCCATTAGACGTGAAGGCAATGCGTTCGCCGTTAGGTGACCACGAGGGATTCCAGGCATTACCGAGGTTTTTGGTCAGTCTTCGAAGATTCTTCCCATCGGTGTCCATCACGTAAATATCCAAGTTCCCATCCCTCTCAGACGCGAAAGCAATGTGCTCACCGTCAGGGGACCATGAGGGATTCCAGTCAGCACCGGGGCTTCTGGCGAGCCTTCGAGGATTACCCCCATCGGCGTCCATCACGTAAATTTCAGCGTTCCCATCCCTAGCAGACACGAAGGCAATGCGTTCTCCATCAGGAGACCATGAGGGAGAATTCTCAACCTTGGTGTTTGTGAGTTTTTGAGGATTCCCCCCATCAGCATCCATCACATAGATGTCTGTTTCCCACCAGAACGCACCCCTACTAGAGGAAAAGACAATGCGTTCACCGTCAGGGGACCATGAGGGATAATTGTCAATCAAGCGATTGTTTGTGAGTTTTCGAAGATTCCCTCCATCGGCATCTATCACATAGATGTCTATATCCCACCCGCTGTCACCCTTCTCAGACGAAAAGACAATCCGTTTACCGTCGGGAGACCATGAGGGATTCCAGTCAATCGCGGGATTGTCTGTGAGTCTTTGGGGATTCTTCCCATCGGTGTCCATCACGTAAATTTCAAAGTTCCCCTCCCTATTAGACGCGAAGGCAATCTGTGCCTGTGCGTCAACACCTATCATCAGTGTCGTCAGCCCCAAGAGGGCAGCGCTAGGTAAAATAAAATATGCGAGATTGTATTTCCTTTGCATCTACTATTCCTCCTTTGTTACCCAAAAATTGTTGCTAGACGAAATTCACTGGTTTATCAACCCCGCGCAATTTAGATACCACACTTATTTCCAATCACCTGAAGAGATTGTGCAGAGAACCGAGCTTTTCGAGCAAACCCGTTCTCCGGCGGACTTTATACCTGCTTTTGGTATGAATCGTCATTTCAAAGGAAATGTCGTACTAACAAAGGAATTGTCGAAACTGTGCCACACCGCCGTCGTAAAAATGCTACACTCGCTACGCTCAGTGATTGTCCTTAGATTTCTCTTGATCGCTTCACACATATATGCTATATTGGAGTGATATCCGGAAAGGAGCCCGTCAAATGATGGAATCACAAGCCGCCGTCGAAAAACGCTATCATGATGCGTTAGATTCTTTGATCACGCAGGTCAAGAAAGATCGAAATATCATCGCTGCCATTCTGTGCGGTAGTATGTCCTACGACCAAGTCTGGGACAAGTCCGACATTGACCTCCTGCTCGTTCAAAGGGAGGGAAAGGGTGACCCCAGAGGCTACACTTTAACAGAAAACGATGTCAACATCCATGCCGAAGTCATTCCAAGGAGTCAATTAAGGCGATGGCAGGAGGCAGCCCTACAAGGCTCATTTGACCACTCCTTCTTCTCACGCAGCACTCTCCTTTTCTGTAGCGATGAATCAGTCAAGACATTATATCAAAACACCAATCTACATAAAATCGGTGCAAGGGATCAGGGGCTCCTACTCCTCATTGTCGCAACCGGATTGCTCCCTACATTCAAGTATGCCGAAAAGCAATTTTATGTCAACAGAGATCTCAACTATAGCTTCCTATCCATTCTACGCACAGTGGAAAGCTTGGCGAGAATTGAAGTCATCCTTAACGATGAAGTGCCGTCGCGAGAGGTCATCCAGCCCGCACTCGAATATAATCCCGACTTCTTTCACGTCACCTACTCAGATCTGATTAACTGCGAGAAAGATGAGATGGTCATCCAAAATGCCTTGGACACTATCAATATCTACCTCGACGAGAAGCTATTTATCTTCCAGCCAATCTTGGATTTCTTAGCCGAAGCGGACGGCCCTCGATCCACAACAGAATTGAATAGCTACTTCCAAAAGAAGATCGGCGAAAATCGCCTGGACGCTGCCTATGAATGGTTGGCAAGAAAGGGGATTGTCCAGCAGGTATCTGTCCCTGTGAAACTCACGTTGAAAAGTCAAGTAGAGATGGAAGAAGCCGCATACTATTATGACCGGGAGACAGCTATCGCAACAAGCGAAGCGAATCCCCTGCAGCTAAAAAAGAACGCACACCCACGGATCATGAACGCGCTGGATACCTTTGTTGATAAAGTCGAAGGCGATCGGTACATCATCGCCGCGATTCTCACCAGCAACCTTGCAGTAGACAACGTTTGGGAGCATACCAATATCAACCTCCTCCTCATCGGACGAGATGACGCGAAATTCGCTGAACACTACAGTCTAATAGAAGACGATGTGCATATTAATGTGACGATGTACCCACGGAAACAATACCAGCAGACTTTAGAAGGCGGGTTGCAGGGAAGTGAATTGCATTCTGTTCTCTCCAGAAGTCGGGTGCTCTTCTCTAGAGATGAAGTCATTGAGGAATGGCATGCCAACCTCAAGCACGTTGGTCAAAGAGACCGGGAAACGCAACTCATAAACGCCGGGAACGGTGTCTTCGCGCAATTGACAAAGGCGGAAAAGTGGTGCTATGTGAAAAAGGATTTCAACTATAGCTTTTTATATATCATGTTTGTGGTTGAGCAGTTGGCACGGGTTGAGACAATTATGCATGGAGAAGTACCGACGCGGAAAGCCATTTATCAAGCTAGGGGGTATAATCCTAATTTCTTCGACGCGGTTTTTACGAACCTAATAAATAAAGAGAAGGATGAGGGAACAGTCCGTCAGACGCTTGAGATGATTGATCGCTATCTGGAGGATCGGACTTTCACCCTTTTCCAGCCGCTTTTCGATTTCTTGATGGGTGCAGGCGGCACACGCACTGCCACTGAGTTGAGTGACCACTTTGGAGTGCGGCAAGCTTGGGTTGGGCTTGTCTGCGAATGGCTAGCTCAAAAGGAGGTTATCGAGCAATTTTCTTCGCCGCTGCGACTCACCAAAGAGAGTCAAATCTCCGTTGAAGAGGCCGCGTATTACTACGATGAGAACAATCCTTTTCTAGAGGAAATGAAGTGGTGAAATCATTGTTCCACTCACATTTAGCGATGGTTTGGGCAATTTTCACCCATAGTCCCATATTCAGGACGTATTTAGTAGTCGCTTTCAGTCCGAACTTGTGTTATAATGCCACAATTTTCTAAGACAGGCTGACTGAAGTCACCATGACAAAGCAATCACAGCACATTTGGATTTGGTCTGAACTTCTATCCATCATATATCACGTATCAAAAAAAGCATGAAGATCACCGAAGTCAAAACCTACAATCTCAGCTATCCCTTGGTCGAGCCGTTTGCAAACGCACTATCGTGGTCAAAGGCGAGACATGCCGGTATCGTGGAGATTCGCACCGATGCTGGTATTACGGGTTGGGGAGAAGGAGCAAGCACACCATCCCAAGCCGCCATTGAGACCTGCCTCGTTGGAAAAGATCCGTTTGACATAGAGGTCATCTGGAATACGATGCACCAACGCAGCAGGAGCAATCCCGCTGCTATAAGTGGGGTCGACATCGCACTGTGGGATATTTTGGGGAAAGCGCTGGATCAGCCTATTTATCGTCTCCTCGGTGGCGCGTTCAGGAACCGGATCCCCGCCTATGCCACCGGGCTCTTCAAAAAAGCGGTGCCCGACATCACCCAAACCTTGATGGACGAGGCGAAAGGTTACGTCGATCAAGGATTTCCCGCCGTGAAAATGAAGATCGGATTCGGGGAAGCCTACGATGTCAAAAACGTCGCCGCCGTGCGGAAAGCGATCGGCGATACGATTATCCTTGCAGTCGATGCCAATTGTGGTTATGATGTTGGGACAGCAATTGATGTTGGACGGAAAATCGCTGAGAATGATCTCTTCTGGTATGAGGAACCAATCACGACAGACGATGTGGAGGGCTATGTAGAGATTCGCCGCTCACTCAATATGCGAATTGCCGGCGGCGAGGGGTTACAGGGACGCTGGCAGTTTCGAGACCTTATCCAAAGGCGTGGATATGACATCGTGCAACCCGATGTTAGCATTGCAGGGGGATTCACGGAGTGCCGCAAGATCACAGCGATGGCGAGCGCCAATCACCTCCGTGTACTGCCACACATGTGGGGAAGCAGCATCCGTCTCGCCGCTACATTGCATTGGCAGGCAACGATTCCCGATGCCCCACAGGTGTTAAACCCCATCCCTTCGCTGTTTGAGTTCGACATGACGGAAAATCGTCTGCGCACCGACCTCGCCAAAGTGCCGATTCAGGCAGTCGAGGGATATGTTCCTGTTCCGCAGGAGCCGGGCTTAGGAATTGAGATTAATCGAACTGTGCTGGAGAAGTACGCGTCATAAATGGATTGGGATGAGATGCGATGAAATCTACGACACGTTGGTTAATTGGTGGGGTTACCGTCCTATGTGTCTTGGGTGCGCGATTTCTGTATCAGTATCGGGTTGAAACCGAAGAGCGGGTCGGAAAAGAAATTCAGGCAGCTACAATCCAGGATGAATTCAGTCACGAACTATTTGACCAAGTTTTGCAAAAATATGTCAATTCGCAAGGGCGAGTCAACTACGCCGGACTCAGGAACAATCCGGCAACGTTGGAATCCTACTTGGATCTACTCGCCGTGAACGCGCCCAGCGATAAAGCGACCTTTCAGACTGGGCTTGCCTTTTGGATTAACGCCTACAATGCGCTGACGATCAAGGGTGTCCTTGATCACTATCCAATAACAAGTGTTCGTAAAGTCAAGCCATTCGGTGGTTTCTTTTCCCGTATCAAATTCCAAGTGGGTGGGCGCAGCTACACCTTGAATGACATTGAACATGGCATCATCCGATATGAATTTGGGGACCCGCGTATCCATTTTGTGTTGATTTGCGCGTCGCTCGGATGCCCGATTATGGAGAATCGGGCGTTTTTCCCAGAAACCCTTGAGGAGCGGCTTGATATTGCTGCTGCGAAGTTTATCAATAATCCAGAAAAGGTGCGTTTAGACCGTGAAAACGGTATATTATACCTTTCACAGATTTTTGAGTGGTACGCGGAAGACTTTGAGGAGACCCACGGTAACGTCATCGATTTCATTGCGGAATATCTGCCGGAAGATGACGCTACTTTTCTCGAAAAGGAAGCACTACAGATTCAATATTTGCATTATGATTGGCGACTGAATGTGCAGCCAGAAGTAGGATCGAAGCAAAGGTAACTATAGCTTCTGTAGATTTGCGTTTTACGTATTACAACCTTATTATAGTGGTTGGAGGGCACCCGGCGTAGGATTGTACGGTTTTACGTGGCTCTCGCCAGAACAACTAAATTCTTTCCGAAATCAAAATGATGATTGAGAAGGGAAAGATGGCTACACAATATCACTTTCTCGTTTCTTGTAAAAAAATAACAGGTACAGAATGGACGATGGAGATGCAAGCGGACAGCGGAGAGATTCCTATGTCGATCGTTCATCCGGACGTAGAAACAGATGGAGTTTTAACAGCGAATCCAATTACGCAGACAATTGCGGAAGCAAGGATTATGACGCACTACCTCCGTCAATTAAATCGTCATAGCGGCAGAGGCACTGTCGGACACAACGACTCAGTGATTCGGAACATCAGCCAGCGTCTTTCGCAGCTGCAACTCGGACAACAGATTACCGTAAAAATCTCTTGTTTTGAGTATAAGGGGCTAAGGTCAGGGCTATACGAAATCAATTCGCTTGGCGTTTTTCCTCCGGTCAATCGTGCCCGACCCCTGATACCGCCGCTTTCCCAGGAACAGAAGGCACGAGTGCCCCAAGCGATCGTTGATGCGATCACTAGCTTAGGGAATCACGTTGAAACCCTGCAGCGAGAACTTCATGCAGCACAAAGAATTCTAGGTGAATATGGGATGCAATTAGAAGTGCAGGAAAAACAGATCCAGAAACTGACAGCTGAGAATCACCAACTGAGAGAAAACCGGGGTTCACAAACAACACCCACCCAATCAAGCAATCCACACCCGCAGGAAACGGCTGCATCACAACCATCCTCATCAGCTGAGGAGGCGGATGAAGACCACATTGATACCGAAGCCCAGGGTCTATTTCAGCAATTCATCAAAGCCTCAAAGTCCTCGAAACCTCAGAATGCGGCCAATCAGCCCCCCAAAAATCGCGGTAAAAGAAATTAGTGTTCTGTCACTCGCGCCATTAAACGGATCTCTCGCAGATCGTGTGACAGCACCCCCCTATTTCTTCTCCTCAACCAATTGGGCAATAAATGCCACGATGTCAGCTATGTCCTGATCTGATAACCGATCCTCCGCAAAGAAGGGCATGACAAAGCCACCCTTGCGGACGTAAGTGGCGATTTGGTGCTTACGTTTCTCTAAATCTCGTGGCGGTCTCCTTTTGACAAGCTGAGACCCGATCCCCGACTTTTTAGCTGTTGGATGGCAGACATTGCATGCCTGACCATACAATTTCCAGCCTCTCTGTGCATCGCCTTCCATCGCGATAATCTTGTCACCGGCTGCGCTCGCAGCGTCTTTATCCAGCATTGCTATCTGGAACTCAGGACCTTCGCTATCTCCAGAGACATGCTCGAAGTAAGCCATCAAAGCTTCAGCTTGATCCTCTGGAATTGCGGTCGGATCGACTTTATCGGAAGGAACCTTCTGCAAAAAATGCTCATAGCAGAAACCGCCGCCGCCGGCAGCCCGTGCGAACATATCCGCTGTAATCATGCCACCTTTTGCTGTGCCACGGTGCGGCACACCGACAATGCTGTGCCCTGCACGTATCCGGCCATCAGGATTTGCTGCTTCGTCGAAATCTGCGTGGCAGTCTGAGCAGGACATTCCACTGACTTTGGCAGGGTCGAGTGTTCCACCAAAAGACGGATCACTGAAAAGCGCCCGCCCCATCTTAGCTTTTTCAGACATCTCTGCGTTTGCTATAACTGCTAATGAAAGCGTTAAGAGTGCTGTCAAGCCAAAAACAACAATTCGGTACATTTCAAATCTCCTTTCATGTGTCCTAAATTACGTTGAATAAGAACTTCCATAATGGTATCAGGCTGCGCATTGGTCGTCAATGAAAATCAATTGAATCTACAGAGCAATCGCATGTAAATACTGTGTAGAACTTACATTTACACACTTCGATTTTGAAAATCATATCCTATCTCATCCTGCGTATGCCTATGACTTTATACCACAATGGCAATCTAATCGTGGACATAGGTTTCCTAACCTGTGATCGCCCGCAGGTTAGGATACCCTGATTAGGGAGGAAAAACGCTGTTTTTACTTCGCCCTCTATCTGTTATGCTGTGGCGTTCACCGCTTGGAGGAGCGCAATGATATAGCCAAACTGAAATGCCCACGCTTGCCGTACCCGACCCGAAACCCCCGGCGGGGAGGCGTCATCCGGATGATGCGGCGCATGGTCAGGCATCAGCATGTAAGGGTATCCTACGTCTCGAAGCGCCTGTGCCACTTTGTACATGTCCACATCCCCTTCGTCGGGCCAAACCTCCTGAAAATTGTGCAATCCACCACGAATGTTACGAAAATGGATGTTAAACAACTTCCCCCGCTCTCCGAAATACCGCACAATCTCGTACAGCTCTTCGCCCGGTTTGTCCAATCCTTCCGAAGCGGTTCCACAGCAGAAGTTGAATCCGTGGTAGGGACTATCCACCAACTCAACGAAACGCTTCAACCCCTCAAATACCGGGTAATTCCACCCTTCGATGCCCTTCAAAACCGGTGCTGGCGGGTCATTGAAATGACAAGCCATCTGTACATTGTTCGCCTCTGCCACCGGAATGACCCGCTCCAGAAAATAGGCAGCTCGTTCAAACGATTCATCCCTGCTTACTCGTCCAGCCTCGGTCAACGTTTCATTGTCAAACTTTGAAATATCAAAGGTGCTGTACGTCGTTCCGCCTCGTCCGGATGTTCTCTCCGTCCGATAGATTGGGTAGTGAACCGTGTGGAAGTTGTAGTTCAACCCACGGAGTCCTGCCTCACCTGCGTTTTCAATATCTTGGCAAACCGTATCGAGGTCTCGGTCACGCTGTGGGTCTTGAGCGAGGGTGATACTCTGCGGTAGTCCGATATGAATCATATCAAGGCTTACGCCTTCGGCTGCGGCTTCTTCCTTGCGTCGGAGCAGCGTTTCTACCTCTGTGTTCTTGACAGAGGTATCCATGTGTGTCACACCGTGTCGGACGAGAAATTGCAATTCCGGTTTTGACGTTCCTATACCTTGGACACCCACATGCATTTTCGCTTTCCCTTGTTGTGATTGATTCATGGCTAAATTCTCCTTTTTGGGGCGGGCGATGAGTTTGTCCTCCTCGACCTATGGAGCGGTTGACTACTCTCACACTCCTGTTGAGTTAGGATTTGAGCTCATAGATTTTTCGTTTCAGCGTCGGTTCGCTCCGCGTTGTTCAGTTGCCAATATTTGCGAATCGAAATCCAAAAATTCGCTCCAATTCGTGTGATTTGTGGAGGCAAGTCCTTCTGGGCCCAACTCTGATTAAAAATAAAAAATACTGGATACCGGCGATTGCCATCTGTTATGCTGCAGCATTCACTGCTTGGATGAGCGCAATGATGTAGCCGAACTGGAACGCCCACGCTTGTCGCACCCGGCCCGAAACCCCCGGTGGGGGGACATCCTCCGGATGATGTGGGGCATGGTCAGGCATCAGCATGTAGGGATAGCCTACGTCTCGAAGCGTCTGTGCCACTTTGTGCATGTCCACATCCCCCTCATCGGGCCAAACCTCCTGAAAATTGTGCAGTCCACCACGAATATTACGAAAATGGATGTTGAACAACTTTCCTCTCTCTCCGAAATACCGTACGATCTCGTACAGCTCTTCGCCCGGTTTTTCCAACCCCTCCGAAGCGGTTCCACAGCAGAAGTTGAATCCGTGGTAGGGACTATCCACCAACTCAACGAAACGCTTCAACCCCTCAAAGACCGGGTAATTCCATCGCTCAACCCCCCTTAAAACCGGTGCCGGCGGATCATTGAGGTGACTAGCCATCTGCACATTGTTCGCCTCTGCCACCGGAATGACTCGCTCCAGAAAATAGGCAGCTCGTTCAAACGCTTCGTCCCGGCTTACCTGACCCGCTTCGGTCAGTGCTTCATTGTCAAACTTTGAAAGATCGAAGGTGCTATATGTAGTTCCACCCCGTCCGGGCGTACTCTCCGTCCGTTGATGTTGAACAATGCAGAAGTTATAGTTCAACCCACGCAGTCCGGCTTTGCCTGCATTTTCGATAGTTTCGCAAACCGTGTCGAGGTCTCGGTCACGCTGTGGGTCTTGAGCAAGGGTAATACTCTGCGGTAACCCGATATGAATCATTTCAAGGCTAACATCTTCAGATGCAGCTGCTTCCTTATGTCGTAGCAGCGTTTCTACCTCCGTGTTTTCGACAGAGGCATCCATGTGTGTCACGCCGTGCCGGACGAGAAATTCCAATTCTGGTTTTGACGTTCCTATGCCTTGAACGCCCACGTGCATTTTAGCTTTTCCTTGTTGTGATTGATTCATGGTTGAGTTCTCCTTTTTTCGGGTCAATGGATTCATCCGACCGGGTCTAAAGGCTGCCTTGCTATCAAGGTACACCCATCCCGTCTAATTGCAGATCCCTGTCATGCATTCAATTCTTCAGTGTCGAGCTAAGGAAATGGGGTTCACAACACAGCACTCATCAGTCTTCCAACAGATGAAAGTTACGAGATATTGTAACTAAGACCGACGATCGGCGTCAATAGAAAAGAATTGACCTCGATTGCAGGGATATGATACACTCGTCTAGGCTATCTTATGAAGAAGGTCGTAGGGGTCGATGCCACAACAAGAAGGAAAAACACATGGACATTGAACGGCTGAAAGTCGAGCTGGAAGAATATGGTTTCGTTATCATACATAACCTAATTCCCACTGATCAAGCAGAGCATATGACAAACCGCTTGATAGAAATTATGCGTCAGCAGCCGGATAGGGACATGCCGAATCAGAACCTGCGTGGTGTGTTTAATTATGACGACCAAGATACGTTCCTCCCACTCGTCACTCACCCGGTCTACTTGGAGTTGGCAGCGCACATGCTAGGTCCCGGCTTTCAGATGGCAGAGGTCGGTGCGCGATGGATTAAGCCGGGGGCAGAAGCTCAAGGTCTCCATGCAGATGTGCCGATCGGCTGGTTTCCCCAATCCGGCTTAGCCATACCGGACGCATGTTTCCTCGTCAACTGTATCTGGATGTTGACCGATTTTACACTCGAAAACGGTGCCACGCAGGTGATGCCATTCAGTCACCATTCGCGCCGAACCCCACGGTCTGGTGTGGACTACAACCATCTAGTAACCGCCGAAGGTCCCCCGGGCTCTATTGTGATTTTTCACGGAGCCCTTTGGCATCGCGGAGGTTCCAACATTACTACGGACAAGCACCGCATGGGGGTGTCGAGCGGATTTCACGCCTCGTGGATGGATCCAGCAGCCGGAGGGTGGTATCTGATGAAGAGAAGTGTGCGTAACCGGATGCCACCCGAAATCCAAGCGATGAATCGACATATAGTTGAAGATTAATGTTGATATGCCACGATAATCGGACTACAGGATAAATCGACAAGGAGTAAGTCATGGCAGAACAACAGGCATGCTGGGGACTGTTAAGCACTGCCCGAATCAATGAGCGATTGATACCTGCTATCCGTGCTTCTGGACGAAGCAAACTCTTGGCGGTGGCGAGTCGTAGTAAAGAAAAGGCACAGGCTTATGCTGAACAATGGGACATCCCCCACGCTTACGGCACGTATGAACAGATGCTCGCCGATCCAGCAATCAATGTGGTCTACCTCTCTTTGCCCAACCACCTGCACGCCGAGTGGGCTATCAAGTGCACAGAAGCCGGAAAGCATGTCCTGTGCGAAAAACCTATTGCCCTTACGACTGAAGAAGTAGCGCGTATGGCACAAGCCGCTGAAAAAAACGACGTCATCATACAAGAAGCCGCGATGATGCGCTTCCACCCGCAGACCCGGTATCTGCGCGAGCTGGTCGCCAAAAGGACCATCGGTGAGGTCCGTCTGATTCGAGGCGTTTTCACCTTCACCCTTGAAAATCCAGGGGACATCCGGTTGGATGCGAACATGGGCGGCGGATCTTTGTGGGACCTAGGTAGCTATTGCGTGAGCTTTGCGCGGACAGTGTTACAATCGGAGCCGATTGAAGTCAGTGCCTATCAGGAAAGCGGCGACACCGGCGTTGATTTGAGCTTCTCAGCACAGATGCAATTCCCCACCGGGATGCTTGTGCAATTCTTTTCCAGTTTTCAGTCATTCGCTCATATTGAGGCAGACTTTCTCGGCACCGAAGGGAGGATCTATGCGGATATACCGTGGGCTAATCATATCGGTGCTTCAGCCAACGTGCGAATTACTCGAAGCGATAATGCCAACGGAGCATCGACTTTCAGCGACAGCATAGAGGGGCATACAACCGATACAAAGACGTTTGAAAATATCAACGCCTATCAATGCGAAATCGATTCGATGGTGGAGAGTGTTCTGAATGGTGCTGAACCGGTAATCTCGTTGTCAGATAGTTGGAAGAATGTTGCAACAATAGTTGCACTGCATGAATCGGTGCGGACAGGCAAGCCTGTCTGTCCTTTAACACTCAAAGATGAGCTCACACGTCGCCGCTGAGATGTGCCGGCAACCCCATTGACATGTTATTTGGAGGTTTCTCATGAGGATTAAAGAAATTCGCGCCGTCAATGTAAATATCCCGCATACCCCACCAAAAACCAAGCCACGCCGTCCGACGTGGAATAGGAGCGCGCCACGTGCCTTGCCTATCAACAAATATCCAGAGTTCTCCCGATTGCCGAGCCAAATGCCCGGCATGGGCGGTGGACAGGTGTGGGTGCAGGTCGTCGCTGAAGATGGGACCTGGGGACTTGGGGCGTGCAGTTTCGGTGATTCCGTGGCAGTCCTGATTGACAGTGTCTTTGCGCCGCTGTTGGAAGGTCGAGATTGTCTTGCTACCGAATTTCTCAACGACCTAATGTGGCGTGCAATGCAGCGACTTGGTGCGGCGGGGCACGCTGCGGTGGCGCAGAGCGGCATAGATCTCGCATTATGGGATCTCAAGGGGAAGCTGCTGGATTTGCCAGTGTATCGGCTGCTCGGCGGTCCCTGCCGAGATAAAATTAAACTCTATGCCACAGGCGATGACTTAGATTGGAGCATGGAGCTCGGTTTCAAAGCTTTCAAAGTCACAAACCCCGCGCATTATGAGATGGGCATCGACGGGTTGAATATGGTTGAGGAGAAACTCGCAGCGGCTAGAGAAACAATCGGTCGCAACGCCGAATTGATGCTCAACGCAGTTATGTCATACAACTTAGAGTTTGCTGTGCAAATCGCTGAACGACTGCGTCCCTTCCGGATGCGTTGGCTGGAAGAACCTTTAATTCCGACAGACCTTGAGGGGCACATCCAGTTGAAAAAATCGGTGCCTTGGATGCCGATTGCCACCGGCGAAGATCACCACGGACGCCATGCTTTTCGGCAACTCGTTGAGCACCGGTGCGTGGACGTGGCACAACCCGATCTTAAGTGGTGTGGCGGGCTTTCCGAGGCGGTTAAGATATATACCATCGCTGAAGCAGCGGGTATCGTAACTATTCCCCATGGCGGTGGGAATACGCCGTTCGGTCAGCATTTCGCTATGGCACTGCCGGAGTCGCCGATGGCTGAATACTGGCTCGGTACAGACCCCGGTATCCCGCTCTCTGAGGTACGATCCATCCCCGGCATAGCAATACCGGAGGAGGGCTGCTTGATTCCTTCAGATGCGCCGGGATTCGGTATGGAGATCAAGGCGGAGTGGATAGAACCGTGGGTGCACAGGTAGACCCCGTTGACCGCATAAATAATCCAAGACAACCCGCGAATTATTCGTAATTTGTCTTAAATGTGCAACAAACCGATACTAAAAACCGCAGCAAAAGGAAATTCTGTCATGAAAATAGATCGTGATCAATTCCTTGAGGAGGGATATGTCGTCTTACGCAACGTCATTCCGGCAGATGAGCTGGAGGCACTGCGCGCAAGCTATGAGATTCTGGTTGAACGACAGAAAACGATTTGGGCGCAAGAGCGCAAGCCAGACGACCCACCCGGCGGTGTGTGGGAGGCCTCTGCCCAACCGCGATTGCTCCTGCATCAGAGCCCGCTCGTGGATCTGATAGACGAGGATACCGCTAGCGCGGTGGAAATCTGGCTTCACGAAAACACGCAAGGTGCTAGCAGCGAGTTGTTAGGCGTGTCAGATGCAGCAGTTACCGAAATGATGTTAATGTGTAACCCGGTCCGAGACCGAGGTCCCGCCCATTGGCACCGCGATTTGTATCCCCCTTACGGTGCTCCACTGCAAGGTTATGTGGACGATATTATCGAAGCGGGTCCTAGATACGTGCAATGGAATCTCTGCCTCTACGACGATGAGGTGTTATGGGTAATACCCGGCAGCCACGCACGGCTCAACACGGATCGAGAAAACGAGCTATTGCAAACAAACCGTCATATCCCTTTTCCCGGTGGCGTTCAGACGCACCTCAACGCGGGCGATGGCGTAGCTTACATTCTGCCGATTTTGCATTGGGGCAGCAACTATAGCACCAAAATGCGGCGCACGATTCACGGTGGCTTTTCAACTTTCACCCAGTACGAAAATCAGAACTACATGCAGCATCTGTCAACTGCCGCCCAAAAGACATTTGAACGCTGGATACAGTGCAGTGAGCAGATGATAACGCATACCGAGTCAGTACTTCGAGCCGCTATTGAAAAGGATACTGCCGCGTACCATGCTGGTCTCGAAAAACTCCATCCGGGGCGAGGGGAAAAGGGCAAAATGCTCTCAACAGTATACTTGAGCAAGATTGCCAAACGCGTGTATGACTGTAAACACCCCGATTTTGAAAGTCTACCGCAGGAGACCCGTGGTTCGATGATTCGATCACATCCAATAACGCTGCAATGGGGTCTGCCTCTTGCGGATCGATTTTCTTTCGAGGAGGCGCGAAGCCTGTGGGACCGGTTCAAACCTGTTGATGCCTGCATCCAGTCGGAGGTTGAGACTGCCGCGCCCGGATATGAGAATCGCCCGTCGCGGTATCACTTCAATGAGATGCCCACCGATTTCAGCGTCAAGGACTTTACCACCGGCTGGATGGAGTCAAGGTGACCACGCAAATTGGTAAGTAGAGGAGATTGCGTTGCAGAAAGCACTCGAAATTGCCATACAAGCCGCTAAGGAAGCGGGCAAAATTGTGATGGCGTATTATCAGAACAGCTACGATATTCGTGAGAAGAGCCCTAATAACCCCGTTACAACCGCTGACCTGATGGCAAATCATCAGATTCGAGAAATAATCTGTCATGCTTTTCCTGACGATGGGTGGCTCTCTGAGGAAACAGAGGATTCTCCAGACCGATTGGCAAAATCGCGCGTGTGGATCATCGATCCCATTGACGGTACAGAGGAGTTCATCGCAGGCACACCTGAATTTGCCATTTCGATTGCCCTTGTGGTTGAGGGAACACCAGTAATCGGTGTGTTGCACAATCCCGCTACAGCGGAACTTTTTTATGCCTATACCGGCGGCGGTGCATTCTGCAACGGAACACCGATTCGCTGCTCACCACGCCAAAATCTCAAACGAGCATCAATGCTTGTCAGCCGAACGGAACACCGAAAAGGATTGTTAGCCACACTGATTCCGCTTGTCGCAGAAGTTCAATATATCGGCAGCGTCACCTACAAACTAGCGAGGCTTGCGGTAGGCATGGGCGATCTTTATGTTACCATGCGTCCTAAAAACGAGTGGGATTTTTGTGCCGGCGATCTTATCCTGCGTGAAGCCGGCGGCGTCTTGTGGGATAAAGCAGGTCAGATCATAAGGTATAACAAAATGAGAGTTAGGCAGCCTACGGGTCTGTTCGCGGGCAACCCAACTCTCGTAAAAAAGATAATCAATCGTTACTCAAGTTGAGATTGAAAAACCGTTGAGTCTTCAATTGAAAATTGGGGAATGGAATAGAAGGCATAGAGCGACGAATCTGTCTGCCTTCTTAGGCGTGCAAACGCTGTGTTTCAGGCAGGACCTTCCAAAGGTGAAGAATCTTCGGAAGATTAGAGCAGCTCTTGAAGGTATTGCACTCGCGTATGATGGCGCAACTTCCGAAGGGCTTCGTCTTCAATTTGGCGTACCCTTTCCCGACTAATACCAAGTCGCCGTCCAATCTCAGCAAGGGTGTGCTCTGTGCCATCAGTCAAGCCGTAGCGAAGCTTGATTACTAGTGTTTCACGAACCGCTAATGTACCGAGTACCGTTTCAAGCGACTCTTTCTCTGAATTAGAAAGCAATTCCTCCTCAGGGGTCACCTGTGAGTCATCAGCCAGTAAGTCAGAAATCGTTGCGTCAGGTGAAGATTCACTCAACGGCGAATCCAGCGAAATTGTCCCCTTCGTGCTTTGAAGGATTTCGATCACGCGGCTTTCAGGCATCCCTACCTCTTCAGCAATGTCTTTGATGCCCGGCTCTCGCTCAAGATCTCTAGCGAGTCTGCTCTGTGCCTGCTTGATGGATCGCCGTGTTTCCCCAACGTAACACGGAATGCGAATTGTCTGACTCTGCTGATCTAACGCACGCTTGATTGCCTGCATGATCCACCAGGTCGCGTAAGTGCTGAAACGATACCCTCTTGTGAGATCGAATTTTTCCACAGCCTTCATCAAACCAACACTCCCCTCCTGCATGAGGTCGAGGAAGGAAAGTGATGATTTGTTGAAATTGTGCTGTTTGGCAATACTTGCAACAAGCAGTAAGTTTGCTTCAACAATTTTTAGTTTCGCATCCTGGATGATTTGAACAGCGTCGTCTAAATCTATCCATAGAATTGCAAGACGTTCACATTCTTCAACATGATTGTTTGGTGATGTTGTAACATCTGTCTCAAAGCGCTTTTGGTACGCCTTGATTTCCTTCTGAATTTGCTCCATAAGTGTAGCAATGTGCATTGGACTCCACCAAATGCCCTGGGTGTCCTTCTGTTTCGCACCACGTCGTCTGCCTGTTTTGGGGCGTACTGCCTTTAAAATACAAGGCGGAAGCTGATCCAATAACGCTGTGATCTTCTGTTTTCCCTCTTCAAACTGTTGGAACAGTGCAACCTCTTCTTCAGGGGTAAGCAGGGGGGTGCGAGCAATCTCCTGCAAATAAGAAAACGCTTCATCGCGGTTACTATCCGCAACTTCGCTGCGTTGTCGAAAGGAAGAGATCAGACCACCTTCTGATGTATCTGCCCTAGTATTATCTTCCTCATCGTCAATTGCATTTGCTTCGTCGGTGGGGACTGACAGGAACCCATCGTTGTCCTCAAACTCTTCCGTCTGCTCATCGTCAGATCCACTATGCGTGAATTTACGTTTTTTACTCATTTCTTGTTCATCTCCATTCTGCTTAATTCTGTCGAACCTCAAAAAAAATTCAAAATATACAAAAATCCATAAACCTCCTGCTATTTATCTGTCGCATTTACATAATGAACATGATGTATGAAACGTGATATGTTATAATAAGTATCAGAAAAAGTTAACTTAATCATCAAGAATCATACCGGTTTGTCAGTGTTCAACCGTGCGACCTGAAAAATACGCTTCACTCGTCACGCAAGTGCCATGGGTATGAAATGTTAAACAATTCTATCCAACGACTTACATAATCATCCATCAACTCGGAGATCACTATGAATCAATTTACCAAAACTGATGTGCTCAAACGCCTTCAGCAAGGCGAATCATTTATTGGAGAAGACTTGACGGGTATCGATCTGTCAGGAACTTCTACTGATTTAACAGAAGCAAATTTTAACGCCGCGAATCTTTCCAATGCTAATTTTAAAGGGGCAATAATGAAAGGCGTGTTCCTTGTTGGGACAAACCTAACCAACGCTAACTTTGAAGGGGCAGACCTTGAAGGCGCGTTTCTCAGCGGTGCGGTGCTTTCTGGCACAAATTTTCGCGGTGCAAATTTTCGCAAAGCCACAATTGGTGCCCCGGATTGGCTCGTTTCGGATGCGTTTGGCAGCCTAACAAGTTTTGAAAATGCTAACCTTGAAGATGCAACTTTCGGTGAAACTGTAATGAAAGGCGTTATCCTGTTTGGGGCGAACCTCAACGGTGCCTACCTATACGAAGTAGACCTTTCAGAAGCTGTGTACAAAACTTCAGACCTTGAAGGGGCAGTTACCAAAAAGGCATTTCAAGAATCGATTTGGGATTGAACATACAAGTGTATATTAATACCAAATTTATTTGACCATTATTGAGACGTTTATTCTCCTAATTCAGTTTATAAATAATTGAGGGGTGCTCATAATTGCTATAGAGTCAGGATAACGGTTATAATCTAATCTAACCTTCAAGAAAGAGAGGATTATAACATGGGTTATCCTGACCGTGATTATTATATCACGTTTTTGTTTGAACAGCTTGAAACTTTCAACACCTCCGTCGCGTCGGCGTTGACACCGACTCTCGGACGCCCTAAGTCGTATACAGACGACTGTCTGATTGTGCTTTTCGCCGTCCTGACACTCAAGGGTATCTATTGCTTTAAGGCACAACACAGATGGTTGGAGATACACGTGCCGGGGGTGCCACGGTTCAATCTACAAACTGTACCCTCTCGTGCGACGCTGGCACGCCGGTACAAACAACTTGCTTGTCGGCTTGAGGCGTTCATTGAGTTTTTAGGTGATGTTGGTATGACTTTGATTGCCGATGCGTCTTTGGAGGTGGTTTACCAAGATAAAAGTCTGTTTAAGGCAAAAGGTCCGGTCTGGCATCAGAAAGACAAAAAGGCCAATCGCATTCCAACGGGACTGCGTGCCGTTGATACAGACGCGAGTTGGTCTGTCAGTAAGTACCATGGCTGGGTTTATGGCTATGGACTGCATCTAACGGTCACCCAACAGGGAGTGCCTTTGATGAGTGCCGTTGATACTGCGTGTGTGAGTGAGAAAGCAATACTTGACCAACAAGTCAACAAAATGCTTGCACAAAATGTCGGATATATCGTCGCCGATGCCGGTTACACTGACCTCAAGCGAACCGAGAAACTGGCAAACGAAGGATTGTTGCTTATCACCCCGGTGATAGGTGCCAAGCGACCTCAAGCCCAGCGGTATGTCGAAACTATTAACCAATCAACACTGTTGCATACCTATCAGCAGAAGCGCAACGTCGCCATTGAACCGATATTTGAATTGCTCAAGCAACTGCTATCGACACATACCAACCACAAACAGCTACCGGTCTGTGGCAAACCGAATGTGGTCACGTTTTTGATGCTCGGTGTAGTTTTGCTTCAGGTGGCAATGTTGGTCAATTCTATTTGGGGACTCCCGCTGAGAAATGTCACACATGTCATCGCTGTATTTCGATAATTTGATTTATGAGCACCCCTCAAATAATTGATGAGAAATTTTTCAAGTCCCCGGACATAAGTTTTTGTACTCTAGACCTGATAGGCTTCTAAAATTTATCAGGTACTCCTAGTGGCATAGATCCCTACCGAATCACGATTATCTCAATGCAGCCAAAAACACGGTTCATCCTCGGAACTGTATCTGACACAACTTCTGGTATAGCCCGCCATTTGCTAACAACTCTTGGTGTGTGCCGCTTTCAACAATCTCGCCACGATCCAGGACAAGAATTTTGTCCGCATGCACAACTGTTGAGAGCCGATGGGCAATAACGAAGATTGTTCTTCCTTGCATCAGATTTTTAAGGGACGCTTGAACAAGGGCCTCCGATTGACTGTCAAGTGCTGAAGTTGCTTCATCGAGCACGAGGAGGGGAGAGCTCTTCAGGATTGCCCGCGCAATTGAGAGACGTTGCTGCTGACCGGTAGACAATTTGGCTCCGGACTCGCCCACCTGTGTTTCATATCCTTTCGGCATTTGAATGATAAAATCGTGTGCGTTTGCTTGTTTTGCAGATTCAATTGCCTCCTCCCGTGTCGCTGCCGGCGCGCCATAGGTGATGTTCTCTATTACCGTCCCATCAAATAGGATGGTATCCTGCGGCACAATTGCAATCTGACGTCTGAGATCAGTCAATGTTACTTGAGATGTAGGTATCCCGTCAATCAGAATCTCACCGGAATCCACTTCGTAGAAACACGACAGTAGATTGAGTAACGTTGTTTTTCCGCTTCCGCTCTGACCGACCAACGCTACAACGTCGCCCGGTTTAGCGTGAAAACTGATATGCTTGACGACCGGCTCATGCTCATACCCGAAGGAAACATCCCGAAATTCAACCTCCCCACGAACCGACGGTAGTTTCAACTGCTTTTCTCGCTCGTACGCCTCCCGCTCAAAGTCAAGAACGTAGAAAATTCTTTTAGCAGACGCGAGACTCTGCTGTAGAACATTGTTGAAGAGCCCGATGGTTTTGATCGGCTTAAACATCAGGCTGGCAACTGCAATATACCAGATAAACCCACCGGTTGAAAGTCGACCTTGAACAACCTGCCAGCAGCCAAACCCAAAAACGGTTGCGACACCAATTGCACTGATTAACTCCACAAGTGGAGGTAACATCGCTGTGAGTCGCACACGGCGCATAGCAGCGCGATACTGCCCCTTGTTTGTCGCAACGAAGCGGTTACGTTCTACCTCCTCCGCAGTAAAACTCTTGATAATCTTGAGCCCGAAGAGTGTCTCCTTCAATTGCGAGGAGATGTCCGCAGTCTGTTCTTGAATTTCCGAGCTCGTGCCGTGGATACGTCGCCCGAACCTATTGATCAGATGGGCGAGCAGTGGAAAAACGAGCAACGCAAGTACCGTCATCCTCGCACTTTGGAACAGCATGACTGTGACAAAGACAGGGATACAGACCACCGCGCGAATGGTGTTTGCCGTAGATCCAATAGCATACTGCCATGTCCGGACATCATCCGTGACACGCGCCATCAAATCGCCTGTCCGATGCGATTTCAGCACCCCTAAAGGCGCGAAAAGGATTCTTTCGTATAACTCGTTTCGAATCCGGGTAATCAGTTGATGCCCGACGCGCGCCATTAGGTAATCGTTACAGTAAGTAAATGTTCCTTTAACTACAACAAGTGTAAGGATACCTGCCAACACCCAACCGATAAGTTTGAAGGCATCGCTTGGGTCTGCAATCGTAATTTGGACGCCATCAAGCACCTTTTCAAGATGGAAATATTGGACCTGAACCGGACCATCTTCAAAACGCTGGGTTGCAATCAGCGTGAGCGCCTCAACTGTGTATCCGAAAATGTGAGCATAGCCCGCGTCGCAGAGGGAAATCACGAGCGCACAAAATACCGCCAACACAATTGAACCGAGATGCGGCGATAGATACTTTGCGAAACGCGACAATGTGGACATTTTAGCACTTTTCCGCAATCGTTATGAGCCGCCTCGACTCCCTCAGAAACGGACTATAGTCAAAGTCGCCGTAAATCGCACGCACCTTCAAACCTGCTGACGCTAACATCTCTTTCAACTCGGTCGGAAAGTAGAACCGAACGCGATTAACCGACTCCTGAATAGCGCCGGTGGAGAGATCTATCAGCGTTCGATAGTCTGAGAGCTGCCCAGATGCCGGATCGTAATCAACCTCGGCGAGTGCCAACAGCGATTCGGACATCCACCACCAATTGCGCGTTTGATCCAATTGAAGGACCGCGTAGGGATTCCAGTACTCCAGCAAAAATTTTCCGCTCGGCTTGAGAGCTGCCGCAACCGCTGTAATAACCCTTTTATTATCGCTATCTTCAAAAAAACCGAAACTGGTAAAGAGATTAATGACTGCGTCGAAAACTGGCTTCACGGGGAGACGGCGTGTGTCACCTTCAACGAGATGCAGCCGATTCTGACTTGAAAATCCGTTCTTCTGCGCTTCCATTAAGAGGAAACGGGAGCTATCTAAGCCGACAACTCTCATACCTCTGTCTGCCAAGAGTTGACCATGTCGCCCCTGACCGCAGCAGAGATCTAAGACAGTCGCTTCCTGCGTAAGTCCTAGTGCCTCACAAATGAATGCGACCTCTTCTGCTGTTTCTGCTGCCGGAGGGAGTTCGGAAAGGAGGTAAGTCTGATCCCACATCACGCATCACATTCTATACCGTCCAAACTGGATGGTTTTTGTCTGGGCTGCTGTCCCCACCTTGCATCGTATTTTCAACTGCTTGGCGTTGAAATCCACAGCGTCGATCGCTCCAATTGAAATCGTTACGCCTGATGCATCGAGTAACCCAACCAAGCAACGTTCGAAATGTTGGGGAGTTTCGATGACTAAATTCTTCAAACTCAAATGATTTTTCAGTCGTGCTTGGATCAGACTTGGCAGCCCATCTAGCGTGATCAGCACCAATGCTCGATGTCCCCATTCCGCGTAAAGAATGCGATCATCGACAAAATTGGAGAGCATTTCCTGCTCTTTTAGGTTCGCCTGCCGTCCGTTGAAAAATAGAGTTCTTTGACCATGAATCTGATCGAAGGGCAATATCTCCTGAACACAGTCTGAAAAGTAGTGCGTGAAACTCGACTCACGGTGCTTCCTGCGAAATTCGTCGCTCTTGGAGGTCACGCTCCTATGAGGCAAAAGTTGATGCGTCTGTATTGTATTGTTATCCTCGAAGGGAGCAACAATTGCCTCCAACTCGCGTGACCGATGGAGACAAATCAGATGTGTTGGCTTAACCAACTCGATTTTGTGCTGCTTAAGAACAGCTGCGGTATCCCCTTCTATATAGCCTGTCGTATCAACGACAATGAAATCTGCCCCCGATTTTACGGCAGCATCAACCATCAAGCGTGTCCCGGCTACACATTGCAGCAGGTGACGCTCTGGTGAGGCCCATCCTACGAAGTAAAGCGCATCGGGTTCGTCATCAATCGCTTCAAGGCTTTCCGTCGGACCGTTTGGTGCAAAAACCTTCAGCCCAATCGTGGTGGGAGGCCCAATCTGCGACTGCCCCACATCCGCATCAACGAAGCCAACCCTCAGTCCACTTGTCACACCCCGTTCAATGAGAAACCGGCAGAACGTCGATTTACCGACGTCAGTTGCACCAATCACTAGTACAATCTGTTGAGGTTGCACTACCTTTCGCGCAAGGCGTTCCCAATCATGGTTCGGTTGGTAGAGATCTGCCATCTACTTTATGCGGCTATTGGTACTAATCCCGCAGCGACTTCACTGAATATGGAGCTCATACCGGAAGGTGACACCGGCGTTGTCAAGCAACCTATCTAAATTCTCTTTCCCCGTAGCGCCTAACAGCCTCTCAAGCATAGAGGTTTTGCGCTTCGTACGAACTACTTTCGGTTTGCCCGAGATACCACCGAGCTCGCCTGCACGTTCAATCGCATCCGGCAGATTACCAAGTTGATCAACCATTTTATGTCCAAACGCCTGCTGTCCCGAAAAGACTCGTCCGTCGGCAAGTGTGACAATTTCTTCTCGTGTCAGATGCGCCTGACGCCCTTCAAAGACAGCATCAATGAACTGATTGTGAACATCATCGAGTGTTGCTTGCAGGATCGCACGTTCTTCGTCCGTCATGTCCCGCATCGATGAACCTGTATCTTTGAACTTACCACTCTTAATGACCTGTTGTTCTAATCCAATCTTTTCGTAGAGCCCCTTCAGTTTTGTAAACTGCATAATGACCCCGATGCTACCCGTCAAGGTGCCGGGGTTTGCAAGAATTTCATCAGCAATAGCGGCGATATAATACCCTCCGGACGCGGCGGTACTGCCCATTGAGGCGACAATCGGTTTTTCCAACTTTCTCAATTCGCTGTAGATTTCTTGAACGGGAGCGACACTTCCGCCGGGCGAGTTAATACGCAAGACGATTGCCTTGACGGTCTGATCATCACGATATTGATGGATCTGATCAATAACTGTGTCTGTGCGCGAGATGACGCCAACGATGTCGATTACTGCAACTTTATCTCCAATTGGCGCACTTTGTACTAGACCCCGAGCAATCAACAAGAAAAACAGCAATCCAACAGCAACAATCAAAATGAGGAGTATTTTTTTTTGACGGGTCATAGTAATCTATATCAGATCAAATCTGTAAATCGGTAGCTTAGGATAAATTTCCTATTCTGCTTTTTAATTACGCTTCATCTGCCGGTATCTCCGCTTCACCGATTAACATGACTGGAATGCCATCGCGGATGGGGTAACGTCGCTTGCATTGGCCAATACAAATCAGCTTCTGATTCTCCCGATCATACTCAATATCGCCCTTGCAAGCCGGACATGCGAGGATTTCAAGTAATTCGTTACTAATTTCTTGTGCTTGTGAACTCAAGAGAATCCCCCATAACTGTGTAACCTTTCACTAGAGTGCTGACAGATTTGCTTAGGTCTTACGCTCTAGGGTTACTTGCCATGACACTTTTTGTATTTTTTACCGCTCCCACAGGGACATGGAGCGTTGCGACCCACTTTCGGGATCCCGCCAGTCGCTTGACGAGAGGCAAATTCAGCAGCATCACTCGCTGATTGCCCATCAGCCGTTCCTGCAATCGCACTGTGCGTGTTCATAGTGCCGCCACGACGGGAAGCACGCCGAGGTCGATTGCCTTGGATGGGGGCGGTCTCAATACGCGCTTTGAAGATGTATTCGCTAACCTCTTCTTCAATTCGTTGGTGCATCGCTTCAAAGATGCTAAAGGCTTCATTTTTAAAAACAACAATCGGATCTTTGCCAGCGTAGCCGCGTAGATAAATTCCCTCTTCAATGTAATCGATATTGTACAGATGGTCCTTCCAGTGGTGATCGATTCGGTCGAGCAGAATCAGCCGTTCAAGAGTACGCATCAACTCTGAACCCATTTCGGCTTCACGCTGTTCATAAAACCCGCGCAATAACTTGAGGAGATGTTCCCGCAGTTCAGATTGGGTCATGTTCAACGGTTGCTGCAAATCTGTAGCATCAATCGTGAAGGTATTCGCCTGCCAAGTCTTGAAACCCTCAATAGTACCGTCGTAAACATTGAGCTGGTCCCCTTCTTTTCTGATAACGTATGTTTTCTGATCCTCATCATCGGAGACCAACCATTCGCTGCCCTGTTTAGAGGTTGAAATGGCGATGTTTTCAGACAGGGCTAGCCCATCGGTCCTAAGTTTCTGCAACGAATCTGCCGAGATTGGTTCGCCACTGTCTAACTGATTTTGGAGTTCTGGACGAATACTGGATAATCTCGAATCATCAATCTGTTCCGGTAAGTGTTCCTCAAGGTAATCATCCAGCACATTTTCAATCATTTCCCAAATGGTCTCTTTGAGGTCGTCCCCTTCCAAAATGCTATCGCGCAAACTGTAAATACTTTGACGTTGCGAATTCATCACGTCGTCAAACTTGAGCCGATTCTTTCGCATCTCGAAGAAGACCTGCTCAACCCGCTTCTGTGCTTTCTCAATCGCGTTGGTCACCGCTTTGTGTTCAATCGGTATATCTTCCTCCATGCCCAACCGATCCATGATACCAGATAAGCGCTCGGATCCAAACTTCCGCATCAAGTCATCTTCAAGTGAGAGGTAGAAGCGAGAGGACCCCGGATCCCCTTGACGTCCAGCACGTCCACGCAATTGGTTATCAATCCGCCGCGCTTCATGCCGTTCCGTAGCAATAATATGCAAGCCACCCGCCTTCAGCACCTGTTCCCGACTTGGGGCGCAAACAGCTTCAGCTTCAGCAAGAGCGTCCTTCCATTCTGCTGAATCCTCGTCAACGGTGGATGGATCTACTTTCTTTTTCCGCAGAAGCTCGTTCGCCAATCCCTCCGGATTGCCACCGAGTAAGATGTCCACGCCGCGACCCGCCATATTCGTTGCGATTGTCACGTTGCCGGGAACACCCGCTTGGGCGATGATTGTTGCTTCATGAGCGTGCTCTTTGGCGTTCAGCACCTGATGCTTGATATCACGCCGTTTTTTACGGAGCATCTGACTCAATTTTTCAGAGTTTTCGATTGAAATGGTTCCAACGAGCACAGGACGTCCCTGCTCATGCTTCTCAATAATGTCTTCGAGAACCGCCCGGTATTTTGCCCCTTCGGTTTTATAGATTACGTCCGGGTTATCTATCCGAATCATCGGCTCATTCGTGGGGACAACGACCACATCCAATCCATAGACATGCGCAAATTCGGCGGACTCTGTCTCCGCCGTGCCTGTCATGCCTGCCAATTTCTTGTACATACGGAAATAATTTTGATAGGTGATGGAGGCGCCGGTTTGGTTTTCCTGTTTAATCCGCACACGCTCTTTGGCTTCAAGGGCTTGATGGAGACCTTCATTAAATCGTCTGCCCTCCTGCAACCGCCCTGTAAATTCATCGACAATGATAACCTCCCCACCTTGCATAACATAATCCACGTCCCGCTTGTAAAGGGTGTGTGCAATTAGTGCCTGATTGACGTGATGCACCAAGTTCATGCTTTCATGACCGTAAAGATCCTCCACGCCTAGGAGGCGTTGTATCTCTTCCACACCGTCTTCAGTCAGCGCGACAGTGCCGCGTTTGCTACTTTTTTCGTCGCGTTCATAATGCTTTTCATACTGCAGTCGTCGCACCGCAGTGTCAATTTTTTTGTAGAGTTCGACCGGCTCCCCTTGAGGTTCAGCGATAATCAACGGTGTCCGCGCCTCATCAACTAGGATGCTATCGACTTCGTCAATGATGGCGAAATGATGACCGCGTTGTACCTTTTCCTCAAGTACCTGCCCTTTATTGTCCCATAGATAATCAAAGCCAAATTCACTGTGCACACCGTAAGTAATGTCCGATTTATATCCCAATGCCTTCAAATTATGGGGCAATCCGTTATAAGTTAAACCCACACTCAGTCCGAGGAAAGTGTAGATCTTCCCCATCCATTCCGCATCACGCTTGGCGAGATAATCATTGACAGTCACAATGTGGACACCCTTGCCTGCCAAAGCGTTCAGATAAACGGCGAGTGTCGAGGTTAACGTCTTTCCCTCGCCTGTTTTCATTTCGGCAATCTTGCCTTGATGAAACACAACCCCGCCCATGAGCTGAACGTCGTAATGGCGTTGGCTCAAAGTTCGCACCGCTGCTTCGCGCACCGCAGCGAACGCTTCGGGCAGAAGCGCGTCAAGGGATTCACCAGCGTCCAACCTTTCTCGAAATTGCGGTGTTTTTGATTGGAGGGCAGCATCAGATAAATGCTGCATCTCCGGCTCCAATTGATTGATTCTGTCCACAATCGGTTGGAGCAACTTCATATCCCGGTCCTGTTTACTGCCAAAAACCTTGGTCAAAACTTTCTGAAGCATGAAACATCATCACCCTTTACAGTTTACAAATTTTCAACTATTATTTAGTCCTACTTATCGTTTGACGTTTAACAAACGATTTAGTTACATCTCACTGAACTTTTTCTTCAGTCCCGGTTGTGTCGGGATTAGAATCAGCCTGAGATACTGGTGCCTCCGTGGCAACCGGATCAGGCCTATCCTCTTCATCCTCAACTTCTAATAGGTTCTCTCCATCAATCCGCCTTCTCAGTATCGTATAGATGACGGTGTTGCCGGCCGAAGCAATCGAAAATAGATAAGCAACAATCAAACCGGCGATAAATAACAGAGACAGCGTCATAAAAAGCGCAGCGATATCGAGCGTAATCGGCAAATCGGTCGGTTCAGTGCCTAGGTCAAACACGTTGAATATCTTGAAACGCTCTATGTATGGTAGCGCAGCGAGCTTGTCAATTGAACCGCCAAGCCACCGATCTGCCTGCCACATAATGTGCTGCATATCTGTGGGAATAAGAAAGTGAATCGGCTGCATCGCTAAGGCAAAGCCGATCAGGCAAAAGATGCCCCAAATCGGGATACAAATCACTTTCACGCCGAGCAGAAGACCCTCATAGATAAAAACCCGACACGGTTGATTCCAAATCATCGCAAGGTGCTGATACGCCGTTTCAAAAGTATCCGAATCTACAGTTGCAACCACCGAGGGTGCGAAAAATAAACTTACCCCCAAAGCAACAACGAGATAAGCCATCAGTAATCCTATAAAAAAGGCAAAAGGGGTCAAGACTGATGCAAACATCAGAATAACGCGACCCACCGTTGGAATCTTGCCTAGCAGACCAACGAAAATTGGTATTAAAGCCAAAAGCGCAAAAATGATAATCAAGCCTACAAGCGACCCAAAAACCGCTTTCCAGTGTTTCCGCACAAAGTCCCAAGACGCCTTCATAGAAAAAAAATGGTCGCCCCGTAGCTGCTCAATTGTAATTTTCGAGACCATCGTGCTCGTTAAGAAAAAAAACACGAACAGGATAAATGTACCGAGCCACATTGCACCAATTGTAATGCCCTCAAAAGCATAATCGGCAAAGGGGCAAACGGGCAGGAGTGCGTAGGTATCCCAAAATTGTTTGACCGCACTGCCACCTGCGATGAACAAGCTCGCATATACCAATATCTCGTAGATAAGATAAGCGAGGACAAGCCCGAAAAGATGAACTGCAATCTTCTTTGGAGTGAAGCCGGAACGCCCGGCTCGGAAAATATCTCGAAAGTCAAAATGCAATTCAGCCATTCTTTCATCCAGTTGTCGGGGAACTTCCCAACGAATTATAGCACGGTATCAGCCAAATGTATATCAGACCCTAATCGTCCAGAATTCCGATATATGGTGAATTAGAGAAATAAGTAGACATTACCAATAACTCGGATCTTTGGGAAGTTTCCAAAGTCCCCCTGAACCCCTCTGATAAGAGGGGAAAGACAAGAGAGAAGATCCCCTCTTATCTTCTCCCCTTGTCAGGGGAGTTGGGGGATTTAGGGGGTTGTCTGTGCATTGGGAGTGTCTAAGTAATTCTAAAATCTACCATATAATACATCAACTACAATTGCCTGTCAACAACAGAAATCTGGGAATTTTAACTTGACTTTGCCCAGAAATCCCAATACAATGCCATCGGGATGCGAAAATTAAAACAACTCAGTTTTTAGGGAGAAAATGAAATGGCAATCACAAAACTAACCGATGCAGAAATTAGCGACCAACTTGAAAGGCTATCAGGGTGGACAGTCGAAAATGAAAAGCTGCACAAGGAATTTCAGTTCGACTCGTTTGTGGAAGCTTTCGGTTTTATGGCGCGCGTCGCCTTAATTGCAGAATCAATGAATCATCACCCTGAATGGTTTAACGTCTATAATCGCGTAACAGTTGATCTCGCAACACACGACGCCGGAGGAATTAGCGCATTGGATTTTGAATTAGCGAAGAAAGTTGATGCGCTTTCGTAAAACTCAATGCGTAAGGATTTTGATTGTTGACTGGCTTACTACTTTTATCATTCATATATTGGGTGTAACCATCCGTTGGCTTCCCAAATGGCACGCCCTGATGCTAGGAAACGGTCTGGGAGACCTTCTCTATTTTGCCCTGAAGAAACGCCGTCGAATCGCTTTAGAGAATCTACAAATTGCGTTCGGCGATGAAATGCCCACCGATGAGCGAGCACAGGTTTGTCGCAGCAGCTTCCAGCAGATAGGGAAAACCGCAATCGAATTTCTCCGTTTCCCTAAATTAACTTTCGATAACATCTGGGACGAAGTAACTGTTGAGGGGAAAGAGCACTTAATACACGCATTGAATCAGGGTAAAGGTGCCATCGTGTTTCTGCCTCATTTTGGGAATTGGGAACTTCTCGCGCTTGTATATGGCGCACTTATCCCGGACCGAGCCAAGGCAATTGCGTTTCCGCTCAAAAACAGATACCTCAATGCGCTTGTCTCTCAATATCGCGAGCGTCTGAGTTTAAAGTTAATCACCCGGAGGCGTGCAGTCAGGGAAACCCTTCGCGCCCTTAAGGAGAATTTCGCTATCGGATTTTTTGCCGATCAGAATGCGGGGAGGGAAGGGGTTTTTGTCGATTTTTTTGGAAAACCGGCTTCCGCCGTCCGCGGACCTGCGACGCTTGCTCTCAAGACGGGTGCACCGCTTCTCTTTTCAATGGATATCCGTCAGCCGGATAACCGACACCATGTGCTCATCACACCGGCAATTGACCTAGAAAGATCGGGGGATCTGGAACAGGACGTACAGACCAATACCGCACACCTCCTGAAAATCCTTGAGGCATATATTCGACAATATCCGGATCAGTGGCTCTGGACACACAACCGGTGGAAAACACAACCAGACCTGAAATGGCAGATACAGCGACAAGTCCAGAAAAGCCGCGCGAAACACAATACATGAGCTCTCCAGTTTTACGCTGTTGAAATCAGAAATACCCCAATGACCATCACCACCGCTGCCGCAAATCGCAGTTTCGTCTGTGATTCCTTCAGTAAATACCCGCCAAGCAACACAGCGAAAATCACAGAACTCTGGCGGAGCGCCACGACGTAACTGACGCTTTCGGTCATATAAACATAAAGGATGAGTGTGTAAGAAAGCATGGCAAGCGATCCGGTCACGATAATCTGCTTCCATTCCCGACGCCCTATATCCGTAATTTTCCGTAGCGGGAAGCAAAGCATTATATAGCTGCCATACAATATCATCCCAATCGCGCCTTCCGTCAAATAGTAGGTTATAGCTTGCCAAGCGCGCTGTTGGGTCGAATGTGTATAAAATTCCGACATTCCTGCCTTGTCAATCAGCGAGTATCCGATCACCGTGCCGAGCGTCGAAAACGCCCAAATGGCATCCGGTCGTCTGATGTACCCTAACAGTTCCTTGAATGTCTGTCCGCTAGCCCGCTGCTGAAGTAGATAAATCGAGAATACAATCGAAAAAATACCAATCAGTCCCTGTAACGAAATTTGCTCATCTAAAAACAGGAACGCAAAAAAGGGGATGAATCCGGGGGCGGACCGGGCAATCGGATAGACATAAGAGATATCGCCAGACATATAAGCGCGGCTCAAGCACAACCAGTAGAAAAAGTGGACGATACTTGACCCAACGATATAACCCCAAACCGATTTTGGGATGATCGGCAGCTGCAGCGAGAAGGCAAGAGCTGCCACACCTACTGTAAAAACCCCGATCCAGAAAAAAAACAGTTGTGGTGAACGGCTAGCTTTGCCATAGTAGTTCCACAATGCGTGAAAAAAGGCGGATAACAAAACAAAAACAATCGAAATTCGGGACTGCACGATTTCTGTAGAACTGCCACAACACGTTCTACTTCCTCCTTCAGGAATCTTCAGATAAGCTTGTCGAATACAAGCATACGCACAAGTATATCACATCTCAATTTAGTTTTGACAGCATCATCCGCTTGTGATATAATGAGAGTTGTAAAAAAGCGAATTCCCATCACCAGTCCAATCTGAGATCGCCATAGTTTGATGGAACAAATGAGGTGAATTGCATTGAAATCTACAAGCCAAATTATCGAAGAAGTAAAAAAAGAAATCCCGGAGATTTCTGTTGAAGAAGCCCAGAAAGAGAAAGCGGAAGGCGGAGATGATGTTGTGCTGCTTGATGTCCGAGACGAGGACGAATATCGAGCGGGATATATCCCTGATGCGGTTCATGTCACGCGGGGAATGCTCGAATTCTCGATCGAAGATGAAGTGCCAGAGCGGGACAAAAAAATGATTGTTTATTGCGCCGCAGGAATGAGATCCCTGCTCGCCGCCAAAGCCTTGAAAGAGATAGGATACACGGATTCCGTATCCATGGCGGGGGGATATCGAGACTGGTCAGCGGCCGGACTCCCAACAGCCAAAGATAAACCGATGACACCGGATCAGCTGGAGCGATACAGCCGTCACTTCATGCTGAGTGAAGTCGGTGAAAGAGGACAGTCCAAGCTGCTTGACGCTAAAGTGTTACTCGTCGGAGCGGGGGGCTTGGGCTCACCGGCGGGACTATACCTAGCGGCTACAGGTGTGGGCACGCTCGGTGTGGTGGATTCAGATGTCGTTGAGTTAAGTAACTTGCAGCGTCAAATCCTCCACCGTACGGAAACCGTTGGCAAGCCGAAGGTAGATTCTGCGGCTGAAACAATGAATTTCCTGAATCCTGACGTCAACGTTGTTCCCTACAATCTGCGATTGTCAGAAGACAACATCATCGATCTCTTTAATGAGTATGACTTAGTCGTTGACGGTTGTGATAACTTCGCAACACGCTATCTAGTCAATGATGCTGCCGTGCTGACAAACACTCCTATTGTACACGGCAGTATTTTCCAGTTTGAAGGGCAAGCGACGGTCCTCAAGCCGCACGATGGACCGTGCTATCGGTGCATGTATCCAACCCCGCCGCCGCCCGGCATGGTGCCTGGCTGAAACGAGGCTGGCGTCCTGGGCGTGCTCCCAGGCACAATCGGTCTTGTGATGGCGACTGAAGCAGTCAAACTTTTACTTGACGTTGGCGAACCGCTCATCGGTCGCTTGCTGATGTATGATGCGCTCAGCATGAAGTTTCGTGAGTTGAAAGTGAATCGAGATACGAACTGCCCAATCTGCGGTGAACAACCGACGATTACCGAATTAATCAGTGATTACGTCGAGTTCTCCGAGATGGATCATTCCGAACCACTTGCAACTGCTGCTGACTAAAAATAAGGCGTAAAACTAAAACATATTATGTGTAACGTCTTTGTGCTTTACAAACCCTGTATTTGAAAGGATCTAATCTATGCTCCCTTGTCCAGGTTGTAATAATCCTCTCACGCAATTCCCGATCGAGCAGTCGGATGTCGATCTGATGAGTTGCGATGGATGCCAAGGTGTTTTTCTTAATCGTCCCGGTGAAGAACTGGAGAACGTGGATAACGTGACATTTGACGAACTTGTTGAAGCCTATGGCACCGAATACCCAATTGATGTTGATCCAAGCACCATTACCCTGCCAGAGGCGGTAGAAGAAGCGCTTGAATAGAAAACATCACTGTCTTGTGGCGTCGATAACTTAGATCAATAAGCCTTGCGGAGGTTCTAAACCTTCGCAAGGTTATATATCCTCAAATAAACTTATAGTGGATCAATCCCCTCGAATCAAGTGCTAACTCCGCCCGCAATGGATCTCATTTCTAGATTTCCCCAATCTCTTCGAGAGTGTCCTCATATTCAAAGGACCCTCCTCCGCTTTCCTGCCCTGTTCTGGTTAATCTACTTATTCCTTATTCCTATTGGATTTACTTTCGTATGTAGTTTTGTGCAGCACGACACCCATGGCAGTACGTACCGGGTTTTTAACCACAAAGCCATCATCAATGGATCAACCGCCATACCATAGCGCGTAAAACGTGAAAATGCACCTTTTATTCCTCAACCCCCCGAAATAAGTATAGCGTTCAAAGGATTTGTCGGCGATTCAAGGAAGCACAGATGACCATTCTTGAAGCCATTGTGCTTGGTATTTTACAAGGACTAACAGAGTTCTTGCCAGTGAGTAGTTCTGGACATTTAGTGCTGATGCAGCATTTCTTGGGCATAAAGGAATCGCAAGTATTTTTCGATGTTATGCTCCATTTTGGAACCTTGGGAGCTGTCGTTATTGTTTATCATCAGTTAATCGGGGCTTTGGTGCGCACCGGTTTTTCGACGCTTGTTCAGGGGGATTTCTACCGGCAGCCCTTACGTACAATCCGTGAATCCTCTCATCTCAAACTAATCTGGTTTCTCCTGCTCGGCTCAATTCCTACCGGGCTAATCGCTGTGCTGTTCAAAGATTCACTAGAGGCAATCTTTGGCAAACCGATAGTTGTCGCCTGTATGCTGATTATCACAGGTCTAATTCTGCAATTATCGCGTCTAGGACAAAAGCGACCGCGAGCGGAAACTCCTTTACGAGCGTGGCATACGCCGCTCATCGGGATTGCCCAGGGACTCGCCATTACACCCGGAATTTCTAGATCTGGGTCAACGATTTCTATTTCACTGCTGTTAGGGTTGTCTCCGCAGGTTGCAGCGCAATACTCTTTTCTACTTTCCATCCCCGCAATCTTGGGTGCAGTCGTCATCAAACTCAAAGATGTAGGGGAAATTACAATTGCTCCAGCCGTTATCGTTGCTGGAATATTGACTTCATTCATTGTGGGTTACATTACGTTGCGCCTCCTGCTCGCAATGCTCAATCGCGGGAAATTTTCTATTTTTTCCTACTACTGCTTTGCCTTGGGAATCGTTGCAGCAGTATCAATTTCGCTGGGAGCGTAGCCTGAACATAGCAAAGTCGATAAACAGGACTAACCTGCTAGGAATCAGCATTATGCAAAAAATAATAATTAAAACTTTCATTTACACCGTTACACTCATCTTTCTGTTCGTCACATCAACTACTGCGGAAACAAAAAGGATTGGATTAATTTACGATACAGGTGGTCGTGGCGACCTTTCGTTCTGTGATGCTTCCTACGCCGGCGCTAAGAAAGCAGTCAATCAGTGGAAACTTGACCTCAAAGAAATCACGCCCGGACAGAGCACCGACATCGAGTTTGCACTAAGGCAGCTGGCTCGGTTGAAATATGACCTCATCATTGGGGTCGGTTTTCTCTTTCAGGAACCGATGGAGCGCGTGGCATCTGAATTTCCAAACGTCAAGTTTGCAATTATCGATGCCGAAGCCAAACGAGAAAACGTCGCCTCACTAATCTTCAAAGCACATGAAGGGACCTATCTTGTGGGAGCCGTCGCTGCACTGAGAACAGAGACAAATCGGATCGGTTTCATCGGTGGGATGAACGTTCCACTCCTGCATGCTTTTGAAGCAGGCTATTACGCCGGGGCGAAGGCTATCAATCCGGAGATCGAAGTCCTCATCGATTATGCGGGCGTCACACCGAAAGCCTTCAGCGACCCCGCCAAGGGAAAAGAACTGGCATTGGCGCAATACAACAAAGGTGTTGACGTAATCCTTGCAGCAGCGGGCGCAACAAGCCTAGGCATACTTGAAGCCGCCAAGGAAAAACAGAAACGGCTCATCTGGGTCGATGCGAACGGAAACCACCTCGCACCGGGACTTGTCCTGACCAGTATGATCAAAGGGGTAGAACTCGCAGTCTACCAAGCAATCCAGGCCGTCGTCGAGGACAGCTTCACGGGTGGGATCAAATTATACGGTCTCAAGGAGGGTGGGATCGAGTACATCGTCGATGTCAACAATCAAGAGGTATTATCACCAGAAATTCTAAAGCGCGTTGAAACGCTCAAGCAGCAAATTATCGACGGGGAAATTATCCCCCCGTCAGAAAGAGAATAATCGGACTGTGGGCAGGGATACTCTTGTTGGCTCACTCAGATAGGGGTGACAATGAGGTGAATGCCCTAATCCTAATTGTTCTAAACAGCGATTCATCCATGATAACGGAATGGATGCACTTAAATCGATATGATACAAAACGTGGAGCATAATATGAACGAACATGAAAAATTCCTCTTCGATCTACGAGGTTACCTCCGGGTCGAAAACTTCCTGACTCCCGGAGAGGTCCAAGTACTCAATGAAGCCGTTGACGCCAACCAAGACAAATACACAGAGGATAACAAAATGTACGGCCTTGGCATGGATGGCGAGTACAACCGCCGATCCGTCACAGGCATGTTGACTTGGGAAAAACCCTGGTGCCAACCGTTCCGAGATCTGATAGCCCACCGAAAGCTCATCCCCTACCTCAATACCCTTTTTGGTCGTGGATGGCGAATGGACCATGAGCCTTTTTTGCTAGTCTCTAGGAAGGGAACCGGTGGACACGGATTACACGGTGCAACCAGTAGACATTTCGACGGCACTCAGTATTATAGCTATGCAAATGGCGAGATGCGCGCCGGTCTAATCGTATGTCAGTTTCAGTTGGCAGACATCAATCCCGGAGATGGCGGAATTGCTGTTATTCCGGGTAGCCACAAAGCGAACTTCCTTTGTCCCGAAGATATTATGCTTTACGATGCCAACCAAGAAGTTGTGTATAATGTGGCAAGCAAAGCGGGGGATCTCGTAATCTTCATGGAAGCTACCATCCACGGTGCCCTGCCTTGGAACGCTGATCATGAGAGGCGTTCTCTACTCTACCGCTATTGCCCAAAATCTATGCACACAAGCGGCGGCATCTATCAAACCGGCATGCCGACATGGGTTAACGAGTTGACAGAAGTGCAGCAGGCAGCGCTTGAACCACCTTATATCTATAACCGGCCTCTTATTGAAGACGACGGAGCTACCCTAGTACAACCCGGCGAAGATCCGGAACCCCACAGGCCACGCGGCAAAGCCGAAATGAGCTCTTAATAAGTAAGTACCTAGCAAAAGTCTTTGCATATCCTGTCTTGCCCATCTGTATTTCCTCAACTTTGAAGGGAGACGGGGACCTCCAGACCAAGAGAACGCACAACGGAATGGAAGAAGATTAACCGCAGCAGATTCTTCAACGGATCGGAGAAATGATTTTATGAACGAAGCGATGAGATCCTCTCCCTCTACGGTTCAACCTGCTCAGTCGCGCATTACCCTACGCGCTGTGGTACTGGGTTGCATCCTTATGCCGATTAACGCCTACTGGATCGGAATGGAAGAGATGCTCTGGCACGGATTCCATTTCTCCGCAACCTCTATTCCGATGAATGTTATTTTCATCGTTTTCGTGTTGGCACTCTTGAACTATATTGTCCAACGCTTCTCGCCGGCATATGCGTTGAGCCAAGCAGAACTCCTAGTCATCTACATCATGCTAGCATGTGTTACAGCGGTGGTTGCCCACGATAATATGGTCGGTCTCATGGGGCCCCTCTGCCACGCTTTCTGGTTTGCCACTCCCGAAAACGAATGGAAACAGATTCTCCAGCCTTACCTTCCAAACTGGCTTGTCATGGGCAACATAACCGTTGCCCGCCCTTTTTATGAGGGAGGGGCTAATTTCTTCACTGAAGGCTATTTGCGCTACTGGATCGTTCCTATCCTGAGTTGGACAGTCATCTCCTCCCTGATTTTCGCTCTCGTCGCCTTTGTAAATGTCCTGGTCCGACGCCAATGGATTGAACATGAAAAACTACCATATCCAATTACCCAACTGCCGCTCGATATGACTGCGCCTGGAATGCAGCTCTTTCGGAACCGCGGCATGTGGTTAGGATTCTCGATTGCAGCGGGCATCGAAATCATCAACGGAATCAATTTTCTTTATCCGTCTTTCCCGATGATACCTATTCGCGAGGAAACTGCCGACCTCTCGCGGTGGCTTACCGAGGAGCCATGGAATGCAATTGGAGGGACCTTCTTTCACCTGCGCTTGTTTTTTATCGGCTTGTGCTTTCTTTTGCCACTGGATGTAAGTTTTTCGACAGCGTTTTTCTACTGGATTCGCAAAGCGCAATACATTGGGGGAAAGGCGGCTGGATGGTATTCAATCCCTTACTATCCTTTTCAACCGAATCAGGCAATGGGGGCCGCACTTGCGGTTGTTGTGATGGCAATGTGGGCAGGGCGGCAACATTTTCGGGAGATTGGCAAACGGATCATCGGTATGAATACATCTATTGACGATTCGACGGAGCCGATGCGCTATCGATCGGCAGCCTTAGGGGTTGTAATCTGTCTTATCCTCCTCTATCTAATTTGCAATCAAGCAGGGATGTCCATGTGGGTATTCGTGCTATTTTTTGGGTTGTACCTAATGATTACAGCGGCTGTGACTCGCGTCCGCGCTGAACTTGGACCACCCGCCCACGACATGGCTGGCGTCAATCCACAGACCGCCTTGACTACGGTGTTTGGGATACGTCCATTCGGGCGTGGTAATTTGGTTGTATTCTCACTTTTTTCGTGGTTTAACAGCCAGAATCGCAGCCAACCTATGCCGCATCAACTTGAAGGCTTTAAACTGGCGCAACGCACCGGAATGGATCATCGCAAACTGTTGTGGGTGATGCTCTTTTCGATTGTGATAGGGGTTTTCTCGGCGTTTCTGATGTACCTTTATGTTCTGTATACGCATGGAGGCAGCAAGGCGGGGATGATTTTGGGGCCTGGCTGGGGGACCTATAACCGACTCGCTGGCTGGCTACAATTTCCACGACCAACAGATGTTTTCGGATCGGCGGTCATCGGTCTGTCATTTCTATTTACGATGTTTCTCGGTATTATGCGGCTCCAGTTTATCTGGTGGCCCTTCCACCCAGTCGGTTATGTAATAGGCATCAACGGTGGAACGCTGGATCAATTCTGGCTTGTGTTAATCCTCTCCTCAATCGCTAAGTTCGCGATACTCAAATATGGTGGGGCGCGTTTGTATCGACGTGTGTTACCCTTCTTCCTAGGGTTGGTCTTGGGCGATGTGGTAAGTGGCAGCTATTGGGCAATCCTAGGCGTAATTTTAGAAACACCAATGTATGTTGTGTGGTTCTGGACAGTACAGTAAGCTCTCTGTGTGCACCAGATCAAAAATTCTGCGTCTCGGCACCTTGTTTGCCGTCAAACGGTGCATCACGGAAACACCGTGGGCTAGTGTCGAAACATGTCAAATAAGAAAAAGGTTGAACTTACGATCCAGTTGGATGTACAATATTAAGATGAAAGTGGATTTGCGTCGTCCTGAAACGACTCGAACTATTAGATTCTACCCCTAGGAGTGTATATTTTCAGTTACCTGATTGAGCGTTGATTAGATAGGTTCTTAGCTTGCGAATGGATTCGCAGGCTTTTTCAATCGCTTTATGCGAAAGGAGTTACATTATGCTAACTCAGCAACAGATCGACTTCTACCATGAAAATGGTTACATCGGTGTTGAAAGTGTTCTTTCGGAGCAAGATATCATCGACCTTCGTCGTGTGACAGATGAATTTGTCGAAAAATCCCGTGAAGTCACCGACCATACCGACGTTTTTGATCTTGAACCCGGTCATTCCTCAGAATCTCCCCGCGTACGTCGAATCAAAAACCCGGCAGGCCAACACATTGTCTATGATCAGGTGCGAACTTACGCCCCCATTATTGACATCGTTGAGCAATTGGTTGGTCCCGGCGTTCGCTCTATGGGCAGCAAACTGAATATGAAATACCCTGATTTCGGTAGCCCTGTTGAATGGCACCAAGATTGGGCGTTCTATCCCCACACAAACGATGACGTGTTGGCGGTCGGTGTTGCCATTGACGATATGTCGATGGAGAATGGTGGACTAATGGTCATCCCCGGCTCTCACAAGGGACCAATCTATGACCATCATCAGAATGGTCGTTTCGCCGGTGCAGTCACTGACCCCAATTTTACGCCGGATGGTGCTGTTCCGATCACAGTTAAAGCCGGAGGCATTTCGATTCATCATGTCCGTACCCTCCATGGCTCTGCCCCCAACTCCTCCAGCAACCCACGCCGTTTATTGCTCGCCGCCTATACCGCGGCTGATGCCTGGCCCCTGAGCGGAGACTGGGAGGCCTTAAGTGCCAATATCCTGCGTGGCGAACTCACAAATCACGTGCGTATGGTCGAGGCTCCGGTTCGCATGGCTCTCCCACGTGCAGAGCGCGGTGGTTCGATCTACGAAACCCAGACCGTTCTGAAAACCCCAATCTACAGTCAGAAAACCAAGTAAATCTCCAGCCAGCGTGAAGGATTGACGGGTGATAAGTGAGTCACTCGTCAATCCTCACCTCTCACAAGGCACGTTTGATGTAGCTGCTGTCACAGTATGCCCCAAATATTTAGTGGTAGCACAACAACGACGGGAGGCACCCCATCATCCGTGCACCACACCCCAAACCCTCCAACCAAACCGAATCTAACCGCACAAATTTGCAAGCTGCTTTTCATCGGTCTCGTAGTTCTGCCGCTCAACAGTCTCTGGGTCGTTGACACAGGCATCACAGGACACGGTGTGAACTTCACGCGAGTGTCGCTGTTCATGAACGCGATCTTCCTCATCTTCGTCTTGAGTCTAATCAATCCGTGGCTCAAGCGTTATGTTCCGAGGTTCGCGCTGGATTCGAGCGACATGGTGCTGATCTACGTGATGCTGTGTGTCTCGTCCGCCATCGCTGGCCACGACATGATCCAGCGACTGTTCCCGCTCATCGGACACGCCTTCTATTTTGCCGCACCTGAGAATGAGTGGCAGGAGCTCTTCCATCGCTATGTACCGCATTGGCTCGTCGTCACAGACAAATCAGTATTGGCTGGCTATTACAAAGACCGCGGCACATTTTATGATAACACCTTTTACGTTGCCGAATACTTCAATGCGTGGGTAGTACCGTGCCTCGCATGGTGCACCGTTATTATCGCGCTGTTGATTTGTATGCTCGGCATTAACCTCCTAGTCCGCAAACACTGGACAGCACATGAACGACTCACCTATCCCCTCGCCCAGATACCGTTAGATATTATCAACAACGGTCCTCGCCTATTCAAAACACGCCTAATCTGGACTGGGTTTGCGATTTCCGTGGCATTCAACCTTATCAACGGCATCCACACCCTATTTCCTGTCGCGCCAAGTATCTTCTACGGACGCTATATGCTGAGTCAATATTTCACCACGAAGCCGTGGAATGCGCTCGGTTGGATTCCGATCGAGTTTCACCCATTCGCAATTGGACTAGCGTTCTTTATGCCGCTAGACCTCTCTTTCTCCTGCTGGTTCTTCTACTGGCTTTGGCGCATTGAACGAGTGATTGGAACGGTCTTTTCCGGGGGCAGCATGTTAGCCGGATTTCCCTTTACATGGGAACAATCCATCGGCACTTGTGCGGCAATTTTGTTTATGACATTGTGGGGACTGCGGTTTACCGGACGGGAAATTCTACAGAGCCTTTTCAGAATGCCTGCCACGGTGCTAAGCACCGGAGATCAACCACGCGAGATTCCGGGGGACAGGGCGGAGATACGACGCTATCGCTGGGCAGTTTTTAGCATTTTTGCGAGTATGAGCTATCTCATCGGGTTCTGCTACGTTGCGGGGATGTCCGTGTGGGTTTCAGGGGTCTTTTTCCTGATCTTCTTTGGGCTTTCAACGGTTGTGACACGTATCCGCGTCGAAGCAGGCTACCCGATGCACGATTTTGCGTTCCGCCCCGAAGATATCGTCGTGACAGGGTTCGGCACACAAGCGGTTGGGCCCACGAGCCTCACACTATTTTCCTATCTCCACTTTTTCACTTACGCCCATCGTAGCAATCCACAGCCACATCAATTGGAAGCATTTCGGCTGGCGGATCGGATGAATCTCTCCATCAACGGGATGCTGATCGCAGGTATCCTGATTGCCACAGTAGTTGGATCTATTGCCGCTTGTTGGGCTTACCTGCATACCGCCTATCAATACCAAGGGAGTACGTGGCCCGGTTGGCCCATCTTTAACCGTTTACAAAACTGGTTAAGCTATCCACGGGGGACGGATGTCAAGTCGCTCGTCTTTATGGGTGGGGGATTCGGTATTGGGATGGGGTTTCTGATTATGCGGAGGCTTTTTATCTGGTGGCCCTTTCATCCGGCAGGATACGTGATTGGTGGGACATGGTCGCTCAATCTCTTATGGTTTTCAATTTTCCTTAGCTGGTTGGCCAAATTAATCATCCTTCGGTTCGGTGGGCTCAAGCTGTATCGACAGGCGAGCGCGTTTTTTATCGGTCTCGTTTTGGGCGAGTTTGTAACCGCAAGTTTCTGGGGTGTGATTGGGACAATTTTGGGGCAGGCAACCTATCGATTCATCTGAAGTAATTGAGGCAGGTAAAAATGTGTCACAGTGAGCTTGACTTAATAATGTTTGAACCAGGAACCCGGATTTTTTGCAGCTTGATTTGACAACAATTACCTGTCAGCAATAATCCACCCACCATCTATAAGTTCAGTAGTTGCACAACTAGGTCCACCATCTTTATCTGTTCCCATATATCTCGCCATAAGCACCTTACTCGGATTTTCAGATACCTCTCTTACCATTTGCCAAGTCACCTCTTCTTGCCGAAGAGATTTGGGATAGCCCGTTGAAATCCAAATCTTTGCCCTTCTGCACCATTCACAATCTGCTTGACCCGCCAACTCGCCGATATTGACGTAGAAGAACCGTTTCGAGGGAGTTCCTCGTGCAAACGCCCCTGTAAAGTTGGGAACGCCCGTGTTGCGCTGCGATTTCACAACTGCGTCAAAATCAAATGCAATATCTTCCCCAGTAGATTGAGTAACCGAAATCAAGTTCCCGTCGTTTTCCAAAGCGAAATTGACTCCGACTGGCGGACTCACAACAACGATGCGCATTGGGATTTTGTATTCCATAGTTTTATTCTCGCATTTCCGCTGGAGTTTGCAACTGAGTTGATGTCATATCAGCGAACCGCCGCGCCCGTTGCCCTAAGTGGATATACAGGCCGATCTGCGATGGGTAGGTGAACGATGCAAGCCAGCACACCTAGGATAATCGCAATTACCCATACAGACGTGTACAGCCCCGTTGCGTCATAAATTCTGCCGCCAAGCCAAACTCCGAGAAAACTTCCTATTTGGTGGCTGAAAAATACAATGCCGTACAGCGTGGATAAGTAACGAGGACCGAAAATTTGCGCCACCGTGCCACTCGTTAACGGTACGGTAGCCAGCCATAAAAAACCGATTGCAGCACCAAAAATCATCGCCGTGGTTTCCGTTACCGGGAAGAGGAGAAACAGGCTGATAATGATCGAGCGACCAAGGTAAAGACCACTCAGCAGGTATTTCTTACGATAATGATCACCTAGGTAGCCAAATAGCGTGGAACCAAATAGATTAAACAGCCCCACCAGCGAGAGTGCCGTCGCTCCGGCTGCACCTGATAATCCGTTATCGGTGAGATAGGCGGGTAAGTGAGACGCAACAAATGAAACGTGGAAGCCGCAGACAAAAAAGCCGATAGTCAGCAACCAATATCCCGAATGCTGGCTTGCTTTAGCCAACACTTGAGTGAGCGAGTCGGAAGGCTTATCCGTGGACTCATCGCCCGCAACCTGTTGCTTTCGAGTTGGGTATCCCACGGCTAATAAGGCAATCAAGCCCACAAAGCCTGCAAAAATTGCAAAAGCGGTTCGCCAACCAAAGGTATTCAATATGCGTTGGGCTACTGGCACGACAATGAACATCCCAACCGAGCCAGCAGCTGTGATAAAGCCAAATGTTCTGCTGCGCCGTTCAGGCGGAACTACCTGCGCCACCGCACCCAACACAACCACATAAGACACACAACTCAGAGATAGCCCAGATAACAAACCGAAACCGAGCATCAAACCGGTCCAATGAGTCACAATCGACATCAAATACATCGATACGGCGAATAGTAACCCACCACCTATCGCCACCCAGCGCGAGCCGTAACGATCTGCCAGTACGCCCGCAAACGGTAGACCACCAATAATGCTTTGGATGGCTATGGCTAAACTAAATAGTTCTCGCCCAATACCAAGTTCATCGGTAACCGGTTGCAGATAAATACCAAACGTCTGCCGTGTTCCCATACTAATCAGAATGATGAGGATACTATATCCGACAACGTGGTTTACACGTCGGGTCACTAATCACCTCCCGTTTGCGTTCCCCGATAATCTACCTCGGAAGTCCCATCGGTTAACGACCAGCTTTGATATTACCCCAGGTGGTTGTCAATTTTCTTTTCGGCTCGACCGACAGGAGTTGGCCCTTGGCATCCAACCCAACCTCCTCTGCGGTTAAGGGACGGTCATAAAGCTGAAACTCATCCATCGCAAAAGAGGCGGATCGTATCTGCGTTGCGCCGATACGAAGGTGCCCTTTACCTTGGATGAAATCTCGCTTGACGTTATATCTGGCTGCTTCTTTGCCGTCAATGTAGATTATCAGGCTCTCTGCCTGTTTGACACCCGCGATGTGATACCATTTGGTCAATTCAAACTTTTGCCCCTTGCCGCCGGGACCGACCGCTTCAGCCTCTATAGCAGCCCCCTGGTCGTCAAATCTATATATAAGCGTTAGACCGGGATCGGTCAGAAAGATGGCTGGCACGAAATTGACACGCCACTCAAATGGAACGGTGCCCTTTTCTACAATACTTGCCTGTGGACAACATGGATCACTTCTGATACCATATATATATAGCCAAAAGGCGTAGGTGTTCTCTCTATAGATATCCATTCTCTTAAAGGAGTCCACGCGGAGCTGTGCACTGATGTTGTTGAAAATTTTTAACGCACCCGCTCCTTTGTAAACCTCCGCGGGTTCGTTGGTGATTTTGGCACCCAACTTGAGTTTCCCATTGTTACCCCCGCCGGTCAGATCTTCAACCCTCTTTCCATCAAGCTGCTCATCAAACGAGAAATACAGAATCAAATTTGGATCTAGAGCCGCCGGGGCAGAGCGAACCGTCATGACCAGAAACGTGGCGATCAAACTCAACTGAATAGCCGTTCTCATTTGCGACTCCTCCTTTAACGACCGGTTTTGATACGGCCCCAAGTAGTTGTCAATTTGGCTTGTGGCTTGACCGACAAGAATATGCCTTTAAAAACCAACGCCACTTCTTTTTCGGTTAGGGCCCGATCGTAAAGCTGAAACTCGTCCATGGCAAAAGAGGCGGCTCGGCTCGTCGTTCCGCCGATACGAAGTTGTCCTTTACCCTGGATAAAGTCTCGTCTTACCTTAAAATTGCCTTTTTCTTCGCCGTTGATGTAGATGATAAGGTCGCTTGCCTTTTTGATGCCCGCGATGTGATACCATTTCTCTAGTTCAAACCCGTTACCCTTGCCGTCGGGGCCGACTGCATCAGCCCCCTGGTCGCCGAATTTATATTCAAGTGCTAGACCGGGATCGGTCAGAAAGATGCCCGGCGCACTCCCTTTCTCCTCACCAACTAAAATGTTGGCCTTTTTCAAGATACTTGATCGTGCACCCATGGGATTGAATATATAGATCCAAAAGGCGTAGGTATTATCTCCATACTTATCCATTCGGTCAAACTCGTCCACGCGGAGCTGTGCACTGATGTTGTTGAAGAGCTTTAGCGCGCCTACCCCTTTGTGGACCTCCGCTGGCTCGTTGGTGATTGTGGCACCAAACCGCAGCTTGCCGTTGTGACCACCGCCGGTCATGTCTTCGACCATCTTCCCATCCAGCTGCTCTTCAAACGTGAAATACAGAATCAACGCCGGATCTAGAGCGGCCGGGGCAGAGAGAACCGTCATGAAAAGAAACGTGGTGATAAAACTCACCCCAATAAGCATTCTCATTTTCAATTCCTCCTTTTATAACTTGACTTTAGTAAATTAAACAGCGTACATTGGCAGATTGACCGGAGGCCTACCAAAGTCAAGATAAAATAATATAGCCCCGACGGATAAAAATCCTTCGGGGCTAAAATAGGGTGGATCCCGCCTAACATACTATCAGAGTTCTATCGGTTAACGATCCGTTTTGAGACGACCCCAGGTGATAGTCAATTTCCGTTCGGGCTCGACTGACAGAAGTATACCTTTGGCATCCAACTCCACCTCTTTTTCGGTTAAGGGGCGATCGTAAAGCTGAAACTCATCCATCGCAAAAGAGGCGGATCGTATCTGCGTTGCGCCAATACGAAGGTGCCCCTTACCTTGGACAAAATCCCGTTGGACCTTATGTCTAGATTCTTCTTTGCCATCGATGTATATTATCAGGCTGCCTCCCTGTTTGACACCCGCGATGTGATACCATTTTTTCAGTTCAAACTTTTCACCCTTGCCGCCGGGTCCGACCGCATCAAGCGCTAAAGCCCCCTCGGCGCCAAATTTATATATAAGCGATAGACCGGGATCGGTCAGAAAGATGGCTGGCGCACTCCCTTTCGCAGCTTGCCCTATAACGTTGCCCTTTTCCACAACACTTTCATTTGCACAACACGGATCATCTCTGACACCGTATATATAGAGCCAAAAGGTGTAGGTGTTCTCTCCATACTTATTCATTCGGTCAAACTCGTCCACGCGGAACTGGGCACTGATATTGTTGAAAATTTTTAACGCCCCCGTTCCTTTGTATATCTCTGCAGGGTCGTCAGCGATTTTGGCACCCAACTTGAGCTTTCCATCGTTACCGCCGCCGGTCAGGTCTTCGACCTTCTTTCCATCGAGCTGCTCATCAAACGAGAAATACAAAATCATGTTCGGATCCAGAGCCGCTTGGGCAGAAAGAACCGGCATGAATAGAAACGTGGTGAGGAGACTTGCTGCAATAAACGTTCTCATTTTCAATTTCTCCTTTTATAACTTGACTTTAGTAAATTAAACAGCGCAAATTGGCAGGTCCACCGGAAGCCTACCAAAGTCAAGATAGGCGAATCCTGCCTAACATACTATCCGTGTTTCATCGGTTAACGATCCGTTTTGAGACGGCCCCAGGTGGTTGTCAATTTTTGTTCGGGTTCAACCGACAGGAGTAGACCCTTGGCATCCAACTCCACCTCTTTTTCGGTTAAGGGGCGATCGTAAAGTTGAAACTCATCCATCGCAAAAGAGGCGGCTCGTATCTGCGTTGCGCCAATACGAAGGTGCCCCTTACCTTGGACGAAATCTCGTTTGACGTTATATTTGGCTTCTTCTTTGCCGTCAATGTAGATTATCAGGTCTGATGCCTTTTTGACACCTGCGATGTGATACCATTTCTTCAGTTCAAACTTTTCACCCTTGCCGCCGGGTCCGACCGTGTCAATCCCTATAGCCCCCTGGTCGCTAAATTTATATATAAGTGATCGACCGGGATCGGTAAGAGAGATGCCTGGCGAAGTCCCCTTCACAGCTTGCCCTATAACGTTGCCCTTTTCCACAACACTTTCATGTGCACAACACGGATCATCTCTGACACCGTATATATAGAGCCAAAAGGTATAGGTGTTCTCTCCATACTGATTCATTCGGTCAAACTCGTCCACGCGGAACTGGGCACTGATATTGTTGAAAATTTTTAACGCCCCCGTTCCTTTGTATATCTCTGCAGGGTCGTCAGCGATTTTGGCACCCAACTTGAGTTTCCCATTATTACCCCCGCCGGTCAGATCTTCGACCATCTTTCCATCGAGTTGCTCATCAAATGAGAAATACAAAATCATGTTAGGATCTATAGCCGCCGGGGCAGAGAGAACCATCATGACTAGAAACGTGGTGATGAAACTTACCGCAATAAGCGTTCTCATTTTCAATTCCTCCTTTGATTGTTTGATATTGAACTTCCGTCAATTGAACAGCACACATCAGCAGATCTACCAGCGACCTGCCAAAGTCAAGGTTATTCTCAGTCTCAATAATATAGTCCCGACAAGGTAAAATCCCTCGGGGCTAAAGTCGGATGGATCCAGCCTAACCTACTATCAAAGTTCTATCGGTTAGTGCCCCGTTTTGAGATGCCCCCAGGTGGTAGTCAATTTTCGTTCGGGTTTGACCGACAGGAATTGGCCCTTAGCATCCAGCTGGACCTCTTTTTCGGTTAAGGGACGATCATAAAGACCAAACTCATCCATGGCAAAAGAGGCGGCTCGGATCCGCGCTCCGCCGATACGAAGATGTCCCTTACCTTGGATGAAATCTCGTTTGACGTTATATATGGCTTCTTGCTTACCGTCGATATAGATTATTAGGTCTGATGCCTTTTTGACACCTGCTATGTGATACCACTTGTTCAGTTCAAACTTTTCACCCTTGCCGCCGGGTCCGACCCCGTCCCCCGGGACAGCCCCTTGGTCGCCAAATTTATATGTAAGCGATAGACCGGGATCGGTCAGAAAGATGGCTGGCGCGTTCCCTTTCACATCACCAACTAAAAGGTGGGCTTTTTGCAGAATAATCTCCTCTGGACAACACGCATCATCTCTGACACCGTATATGTAGAGCCAAAAGGTATAGGTGTTTTCTTTATAGTTATCCATTTCCTTAAAGGACTCAACGAGGAACTGAGCACTGATGTTGTTGAAAATTTTTAACGCCCCCGTCCCTTTGTATATCTCTGCGGGTTCGTTAGTGATTTTGGCACCTAGCTTGAGCTTCCCATCGTTACCCCCGCCCGTGAGGTCTTCGACCTTCTTTCCATCGAGCTGCTCGTCAAACGAAAACCACAAAATCATGTTCGGATCTATAGCGGCTGGTGCAAAGAGAATCATTATAAACAGAAACGTGGTGATGAAGCTCGTCCCAATAAACGTTCTCATTCTTTCCTTTCCAAAATCCGACAATTCATTTCAATTGAAACACCCTAAAAAAATCAAATTTATCGTATCACATCTATGAAATACATGTCAAGAAAATAAGGTAAATTTTTGATCGACATCTTTTATTTTTCGTATTATAATAATTATTGATACAATAATCCTCAGAAACTTGCAATGGAATGATTAAATTCGCAGTGATTTTTGCCAATCAGCATAACTTCGGTTGGTTAGATTCGCAAACGAATCACCATTCGTGCGGACAGTGTGTCGGCTGATGCAAATTTCTGTAATAACCACAAACAGGAGGATATTCAAATGCAAAGGTTGAAGAGATTTCCAATCAGCGTCCTGGTCGTTATCTTTCTGATAGGCCTGTTGCCATCCTTGGGATATAGCCAGATCCAATTGGATGACCCACTCCTCGTATTCTACTTCCCTCTCGATGAAGGTCAAGGGGATATAATAAAAGACCTCGGTCCCAACGGACTGGAGGGGGAGGTTGACGGTGGCCCAGCATGGGTAGATTCCGTAGATAAAAAATTTGGAACCGCTCTTTCGTTTATAGACGGGAAAGAGCAGTCGGCGTTCGTGGCAGATGTTCCAGCTTTGGATCTCGGCGAATCTGATACTACCCTTGCAGCTTGGGCTAGAACTGGTAAAGAGGTAGGTCAGGGATTTGTCTATATTAAGTGGGACGGCGGTGGCTGGTATATCAAGCTAAGGGATAAATTACTCTTTACCCGATATCACATACCCGCGCCAGTCGGCTTTGGTGCTGAGATTCCGAGTAAAACTGAGATTGCAGATAACCAATGGCACCATGTCGCTTCAATGCGCACAAACAAAGAAACGGTTTCACTGTTCATTGATGGCAAACTAGACCATAAGGATGACGCGGGCTCAGCACCCGGTTCCGCTAATACTCCTGCCAATTTGGAAATTGGTCGGTATAAGGAGGAACGTTTCTGGGACGGCGAGTTTGATGAACTTTTCCTGATGAAACGAAATTTGACGAACGATGAACTTCAAATGTTGATGGACGGAGAGTTTTTAGCCGTTGAATCGAAGGGAAAACTTCCTCTCACCTGGGGGAGTCTCAAAGCTGCCAGGAATTAACGAAACCGTGTTAGAGATTTTTCCGTTGTCCAAGTTTTACACTTAAGAAGATATGCAAATAGTAGGAAGCGGGCTGGATTTGGAGGTTCGCTTTCACAACAAATTGCGGTGAGGAACTTGCCGAATTCATTCGTGCAGATTTCTCGCCGCAATTTTTTATTGGGAGAAATCTGCGGATGAAAAAAACGTTGATTATGTTGATTGGGCTTGTAGCAGTTAACGTAGGGAGTTGGCAGATTGCTCAGTCGCAGCAAGCAGATTCCGCCACCGAATCTGTCGATGAAAATCAGATTATCTTGGCTGAATATCAATGGAACGGCGAAAATTTCGAGATTTCACTTGCGGATTTCAAGGCGGCGATTGGAGAGTTGTCAATTTTCCAGCAGGAGAACTACGCAAGTAAAGCCGGGAAGACAAAATATCTGCCGGAGTTCACCGACGAAAAACTAAAAGTCCTTGCAGCTATGGATAAGGGATTGGATAAAGATGAAGATATACTCAAGAAAGCGCGGGAATACAAACATACGCTCTTAATCGAGCGCCTGACGCTGATTGAAGTCGATGAAAAGGTCTCTCCCACGGAGGAGGACCGGCGGCAGTATTATGAGGAACATAAGTCGGAATACGTCGAGGAGGCAGCAGCACGAGTAACCTGTATCAGTGTTGTGGAGAAAGCACTCGCACAAGAGGCATTGGCACAAATCAAAGCCGGGGTAGACATCAGCGAACTGGCAAAAGGACTGTCGGAAAAAGAAAAATTGTTTGGTCCTGGCAGCAACAAAGTGAATCCGGGGAACACTGGGCTCTTTACTAAGGACGAATCCCAAGACTGGCAGGTTTTTGTTGACGCCGCATTTGACATGAAAGTCGGCGAAATCACGGAAGAAATCCTTGAACTTGAGATGGATCACGAAACGTACTACCTCATTTTCCGCAAGGAGGAGCACATACCGGAACGCATAGCCGACTTTGAGGAGGTCAGAGACTATATTGAGTCACCTGTTAAGCGTGACCTCAAACGGAGGCGAATTATCGAGTGGGTGGCAGAAGTCATCTCGACAAGTGAACTGAAAACCTACTCGGAACGGGTTTCTGAAGCAGTGCTGGACCAAGAGGAACCGGTGCCAAACGCGGAAAGTATTGTCATTGCAGAGTTTGATTGCAACGGAAAGCAGCAGATCACGCTTGCTGAGATGATACAGGACATTCGTGAACTCTCAGAGTATACACCGGAGCGCTATAAGGACAAAGCGCGCCTTGAAGAATACGTGACCCTGATGGCGGAAGGTCGCTTAATACTCTGTCTCGCCAAAGCTCGGAAACTCGAAGACGAACCAGAAATCCAGAGAAAAAACCGAAGGTATCTCCACACGATGCTAGCCAATAAACTGTGGAAAATCGAAGTTGAGGAGAAAGTCCAGGTGACAGAGGAAGATATACAAGCCAACTATGAAGCGCGTAAAAGCGAGTTTGCCGAAGAGGAGCAGGTGAGGTTAACCTGCATCACGCTTAGGGAAAGTGACCGCGCGAAGGAGATTTTTGAGTCAATTCAGTTGGGCAAAAAAGACATCGTCGAAGTGGCGAAAGCGTTGTCAGATAGTGGAGAACTGACCGGTCCCGGGGCGGATCCCCTCAACCCCGGTGATACCGGTTACCTGACCCGCGATACCTTTCCGAAAGAGCAGCAAGCCTTTACTGACGCCGCCTTTGCGATGGAAGCGGGACAGACGGTTGATGATATCATGACTGTCAGTTTTCAAGGCAGACAATACTATACAATTTTCCGGAAAGAAGAACACAAACTAGCAGGTCAAAAAACGCTTGACGACTCAGAGGTCCGGCGGGTAGTGACAGCGGACACCCAAACGGAAATACGCGATGCACTTACGAATAACCTACACACTCAACTTCGTGATAAAGCGAAGCCCAAAATATATTTTGACCGAATTCCAGAACAGTCAGACAAGTGATAACAACCATCCACTCTGAACTTGGAGTACCAACTTCAAGCCAAATTTTCAACAATGTGCTGTGGATTTAGTGATGCATAGCAGACAAGACTATCAAGTCCCGCGAATCCCGACTGATCGGGACTTGTGGAACTTATGTTACAATGTACGACTTGACAATGTTAAGATTAGGAGGATTCACAAACCATGCAACCAATCAGTGACAGTCAATGGCAGCAATTCAAGGAGGAAGGCTATCTCATTCTCGGTAGAGTGATGAACGATGAAGAACTCGATACCTTACAGAAGCGCATTGATGACATCATGATGGGCAAAGCCAAACTCCCCTACGACCAGATAATGATGCAACTCGATGGTAAGACCAGCGACTACAGTAAGATGGAACCAATGAGCAAGGGACACAAAGGTCCGACGTTTAACTATCGTAAAATCACGGAACTTGAACTTGACCCGTTCTTCCTGTCGTATATGCAAAAACCTGCCTTCCGGGACATTTGTGCCAAAGCCTACGGTCCCTCTACTTCGATTGCTACCCCGCGTGCAATGTTTATGAATAAGCCGGCGGACACAGGAACTCACCTGCCTTGGCATCAGGATGTATTTCGGAACCTTGACACACTTTCAGACCTTATCATCTGGGCGGCACTCGATCCTGCGACCCTCGATAGCGGCTGTCTCAAAGTAATTCCCAAATCTCATCACCGCATCTATGAAGGAAACTTCCCCACGGAAGAACAGTTGGAAGCCCTCTTCGCGGTGGCAGATCCCGTCAGCCTTGAATTACAGCCGGGCGAGGGGGTATTGCTGCACGTCAACCTGATTCACACTTCTGCGGTGAATGATACCGGTTTGCCGCGGCGGGCATTCAGCGTCGCTTATGTAGATGCTGCGGCTAGAACCAACGATGGTCAGCCTCTCCCCACTATTTTCGGTGAAGGTGCCTTACACCCACAATTCAACTAGCCGAGCAAATTTTCAATTCCGATGGCGTAAGTTTCCCGAAACTGAAAACCTACGCCATCGTGACGCCACCATTCCGTAAAGATCGGAACGATTTCGCAGAATCGGGACTTGTTAAGGCTGATGACAGTGCCCGTCCGACGAAATCAGGCTTTATTGCTATTCCTTTAAGTTGTGCTTATCAATGTCGCTAGGGAGTGCAATTCCTCCCTAGCATCACGACGTGTGCTCACCCCAAAGAATCGCTCACTCTTTGTTTCGCTCAAGGGTAGTTTTCACACCTCAATATACTAGTCAAAACCAATTTTACGGGGAAATAGTTTAATGCGCGAAGATTCTGGTGGAAAATCTGCGTATAGTATGGGGTTACTTCTCATCTCGCTTGCTTTACTATGGCTAGGCTGTGGAGGTGATGAGCAAGAGAATGGAGATGCTCTCGACAGAATTGTCGGTAAAGACATGGCGGAAATGGTATTGATTCCTGCGGGAGAGTTTGAGATGGGTGACCCCTTCAACGAAGGTACTACCTACGAACGCCCCGTCCACACCGTCTTCCTTGACGATTTTTATATTGATGTCTACGAAGTGACCAACGCGATGTACGCTGAGTTCCTCAATGCGATGGGAAAGCATGTGGGGGATACCGGTCATATCTGGTTGGATATCGGTGACGGTGATGAGATGATCGAATGGGTTGAGGGGCAATACCGACCAAAGGCAGGATTTGAAGAGTATGCTGTGGTTGAAGTGAGTTGGTACGGTGCAGCAGCGTATGCCCAGTGGGCAGGTAAACGCTTGCCGACCGAAGCGGAGTGGGAGAAAGCCGCCCGCGGTGGGCAGGTCGGGGAACGGTATCCGTGGGGAGATGATGACCCTGATGGGAGTCAGTGCAACTTTGCGGATAAGCACACGAGCTATTCTTGGTCGGATCAGAACGTCGATGACGGGTACCAAACAACCGCTCCCGTAGGTATATATCCTCCGAATGACTACGGGTTGTACGAAATGGCTGGAAACGTATGGGAGTGGTGCCTAGATGAATTGGACGTAGAGTTTTACGAAAATAGTCCAAAAGAGAACCCTGTGTCAGGCGGAATTACACTATTGATGCCTAATAACTTCACCAGTATTACAGAACGTCGCATACTTCGCGGTGGTTCGTGGCACAGCACTCCAGAGATCCTTCGCGTGGCGTACCGCAACAGCAACGAGCCGGCGGTCACGCTCAGTTACGTTGGCTTTCGTTGCGTAGTCCCTACTGATCCTTAGTCCTATTTGACTTTTGAAAAATCCGCGTTGTGACGCTCTCATACCATTATTTGAAGGAAGGTTTTGATGACAGTACCCAATGAGTGGACACCTGCTGAAGGTAGTCCACAAGAAATATTAAAAAAATATCCCAAGCCTCTCAATGCGTTGGTATCGGGTGAAGTGCCGGCGATTGTCCTCCGCCAAGCTTTCAATCCGGATCACTGTGTGGGTCTCGTAGAGAGGCTTTATGAACGTGGTTTGGCATACGAACCTCACCAAGATGGAGATGGTAAGAGACCTGTGTACGTTGGTCCCGCCTTCGTCAGGTACAACGCCGATCCCGAAAAATTCTTCGGCTACGCCGCCGATACCCACGAACTTTTCAAAACCTTGTTCAACGGGTACGACGATCCAGTGAAGACGTTCTACAAGATGTTGTCATGTCTGGCACCGGACAAGCGAGTGATGACCGCTCGTGAGCCGGACAGACGCCTATATGGACCCGCCGTTTTTCGTGTCTACTATGCCGACATAGGACACGGACCGCACTTTGATTCCGTAGCAAAGCGGCAGAAGCTGTTCAATTATGAGGTCTCTCGGTTCCAGCATCAGTTGGCTGGGGTGATGTGCTTCCAAAACTCCGAAAAGGAAGGTGAAAGTGGAGAACCCTTCCTCTACAACTGTCCTTGGACACCTGCCGTGCAGGAATATATCACCGAAGGTACGTTTAGCCAATATGTCGCTGAACAAGGTATCCCCCGGATTCAAATTCAGCTTGAACCCGGCGACCTTTACTTCTTCTTCTCTGAAAACATCCATGAAGTACCGCCGGTGATAGGTGAGAAGCCGCGCATTGTGCTCGCTGCCTTCTTTGGGATGTCCCCGGACGATGAAGAGATTTTTGTCTGGTCGTGATGTTACTACCGTCACTTTGCACCATTGTTAGCCACTGAAAGGATAAATAAATGAAAATTACGAAAATCGAAACATTCCAGATTGAAACCCCGCGCTATTACCAAAAACACCCGGTTGACATAGGCGAAGCGCCATCAGGTCATGTTATCGTGAAACTCCATGTGGCTGATGGACTTGTAGGGCTAGGAGAGGCATCGGACAGCAAAGCTGGTGATCTGGGGGCACTGACAAAACGCTACAACGATTTGCTGGTTGGACGCGACGCTACTCGGATTACCGAGATTAATGAATTGATGCGCGCGCAGGACTTTGAGAGTACAGTCAGCAACTCACACATAACAGCTGCCATCGACATCGCACTGTACGACCTCAACGGCAAGGCGCAGGGGGTGCCAGCCCACAATTTAATGGGTGGAAAAATGCGAGAAAGTGTGTACTTCTGCTATCCAATTATAGGAGCGCATCTAGAAGACGGCTTCGAGCGGAATGCCAGCTACCTACAACGATTGGTGGACTTGGGACATCATCTGTTTCGTTACTACGTTTCGGGGGACAGCGATCTGGACAACCGGTTCATCACCGAGATGAAAGCCCGTTTTGGGGAGAAGATCAAACTCAAAGCCTTCGATTTTTCCGGACGTTTCGCGGATTGGGAGACCGCCCTGCGCTACGCAGACGTGTTACGTCACCATAATCCGTATAACTTTGAGCAACCCTCAAACAATTTCCGGGTATGCGCTGAGTTTGTCAAGCGGATGGATGTGCAGGTAAGTCTGCACATCAGCAGCCTAGAGGAAGGTTACGAGGCAATTGAGCGCGGGGCGTGCACCGTCCTTAATTTGGCGTGGGTCTGGTGGGGACCGACCTACGTGCGCCGAATGTTCGCGCTAGCAGAAGCCGCGGGGTTCAAGACATTGCTTTCAACCGATCAAGATTCGACCGTAGGCACGGCCGGGGCAGTGCATCTAGGGGTTTCGGTGCCCAACCTAGATATTCCTGCCGATCCCGCTGGTCCCCTGCTCTATACAGTTTCGCCTGCCAAAGTGCGTATCCGGGCAGAGGAGAGCCACCTGTATCCACCAGAGGGACCTGGGTTGGGTGTCGAGTTGGACGAGGATAAGATGAGAGAGCTGACAATCGCCTCCGCATAAATATCTCCAACGCCAAGCCCAGTGCTTTTGGGATTGTCAGATAAGGAAATCCATTTTAACTATTACAAAAATCGGCTTTTTAGGAGAATATGATCCCAAAACGAACTGCCAGTAGTCCTCAAATACGCTCAACCGGGATTTCCCGATTCTTAAGCCTACCCTCGAACATAATGAAAGGTTCAAGGGGCAACGGCGTGAAGGGTCGGAGATGCCGATCCAATGGGAGTATTTGTGGAGTACCGATTGCCAAATGCCTACCATTCATCGCAGTAATAGGCATATCACTCACGTTCACAGTAGTATCGCATGCACAAAAATACAACGAAGCACCGATGCTGGCAAAACTTGTCAAACAGGGGAAACTTCCACCGGTTGAAGAGCGGTTTCCGGAAAACCCACTGGTGCTGAATCCACCCGAAATTGGTAAGTATGGAGGGACTTTGAACCGTGTGTGGCTCGGTTTTTCAGATAAATGGGGCGTTGAGAAGTTGACCGGAGAATCGTTAGTCGAATGGTCCGAAGATGGCAGTAGAATTATTCCCTGTGTTGTCACAGATACACAAATCTCCAATGAAGGTCGTGTATATACTTACCATATTCGCAAGGGAATCAAATGGTCGGATGGTCATCCATTCACCACCGAAGATATCTGCAAAACTAAACCTCCTGCTCGTCAAGAAATAGAGCCTGCCCATTTTACTACCTGTCACTTCTCCAAAGAACTGGAATTAAAAGGCGTGGAACAATATGGAGGCTAATGGTAACCAAGTTTACCATTTCCGCGGCGACACGTGGAAGACGTAAGAACAACACATTGGAACAACTATAACCCTCGGTAAACACTGTAGGGAATGATGAATCACAACTAGGCGGCAATTCGGTTCAAGGCTGTTACACTGGAGAACTGTTTTGGGTGCGCTGATATGGAGTCCTGACTATGCTCACCGACGAACAAATCGGCTTTTTTGATGAATTTGGATTTGTTGTCTTTCGCCAGTTGTTTAGTCCAGAAGAAATGGAGACCATCGGCAGCGAGGCGGAGGTTGCCTTGGACGAAATTTACCAAGGTCGCGAAGGCGGTCCCCAAGGCAGTTGGGTGTCACTCCTTGGTCCCTCCACTCCTTTCAATGCCTCCCTGCTTGAGGACGAGCGCTTCTACGATATTGCCACCCAACTCTTTGACGAGAACATAATTGGTCTAAATACCGATATGCTCTGGTGGCAAGCCAATACAGGGTGGCACCGCGATCTGGATGTGCCGGGCAACACCGGACTGAAATTCATCTATTACTTGGATGCACTCCAAGCGGAGAATGGAACTTTACGCGTCGTTCCGGGCTCACATATAGAGCCGCACCACACTAACGTTCCCGAAGTTGAACCGCTACGCCTCACCCCGAAGGATGAGGATTACGTGCAAAAGATAAGAGCGCTAGAAATCCAGCCGGGGGAACGCATGCTTCCTAGCGTAGCCGTGGAGTCTGAACCTGGTGATGTAATCGTATTCGCTATGCCTTTATTGCACGCCAGTTTTGGAGGTGCTCCCAATCGGCGCTTCGGTGCCACTGTATATTGGGCACCGTCAAAAACCCCGGAGCAGGCAGATGCCCGCCGCAAAGAGGCTCGTACCATACACAGCAACCACTACCGCATGTTTAACTATCCCATGGACGCCCCCTTTTGTCACCCACACTGGATTGAAGGTGCTCGAGGAAACCCTGTGCGCGAGCGCTGGATTGAATGTCTGCGCGATCTGGAGTGGATTAGCTCTTCGTGAATACTATCGTCAGTAATAATTGAGACTTCGTATCAATTGCTATATCAGACTTATGAGTAACTGACCCAAGAAAGAATCACATTGAGTCCAAAAGACAATCGTCTTCTCGCTTCACCCCACACCCCACAGCCAGAAATCCGTTGGCGCGTAATCTGGCTGGCAGCAGCTATCATCCCCTTTAACAACTACTGGGTCTACGCGATGTTGCGGTGGGCACAAGGTCTCCCGACGACCATGTCGCTCTTCTTTAATGTGATTTTCATCTTTGCGATTCTGCTTGCGTTGAATTATGGAATTTCCCTATATTCGCCGCGCTTGGCATTGACGCAAGGCGAATTGCTGACGTTCTACACCATGCTCGCCGTCGCCACCGCAATCGCCGGTGCAGATTTCTTCGCCGTAATCATCACACATATCGCCGGCGGCGGCTGGCTGGCAACTGAGGAAAACGAATGGGCGACGTTGTTTCACCGTTACTTCCCCGATTGGCTGGCATTGACCGATAAAAACAGCCTCAGGACCTATTTTGTCGGTGAATCGACCCTTTACCTTGACGAACATCTTCGGTTATGGTGGAAGCCTGTCCTTTCGTGGTCTGGGTTTATCGTCGTTCTCGTTTGCACGGCATTTTGCATCAACGTCATTATGCGGAAACAGTGGATTGAGATAGAACGACTCAGTTACCCAATTATTGAACTTCCGCAGCAGATGGCTACCAAAGGCTTCTTTCGGAATCGATTGATGTGGGCTGGGGCGATCCTCGCGGGCGGTATGGATATCATCAACGCGCTGCATTTCTTGTATCCATCCATCCCCGGGCTCGGTGGCGATTTCTTCGATCTGCGACCCTATTTTACTACGAAACCGTGGAACGCTATCGGTTGGACACCTGTCACGCTCTTCCCCTTTGCCGTTGGGATGGCATATTTTATGCCGCTCGATCTCTCCTTCACGTTCTGGTTTTTCTATATCTTCTGGAAATTTGAAATGATCATGGGGAGTATTCTTGGGTTTCAGCAGATCCCCAACTTTCCCTTTATTTTTGAGCAGTCGTTTGGCGTCTGTGTCGGCGTACTGATTCTGGTGTTTTGGAGTGCACGGCATCATTTGCGAGATGTCTTGGTGGGCGCGTGGCGCGGCGAAAAAGCGTCTGAATCTAACGAACCGATTTCTTATCGTGCGGCGGTCCTCGGAGTAATTATCGGTTTCCTGCTGTTAATTGGTTTTTGGGTGGTAGCGGGGATGTCGCTCTGGGTTGCTGTCCTAGTTTTCATCATCCATTTTATAACCGTGACCGTTACAGCCCGCATCCGTGCCGAGCTCGGACCTCCCCTCCATGATCTCCGCAGGATGGGGCCTGATGTGCTAATTCCACAGATGTTTGGCATGCGGCGATTAGGTCCTAGAAATCTCAGCCTGTTTGCGCTCGTATTTCCTTTTAATCGTGCTTATCGGGGTAATGCTATGCCGCCGCAATTGGAAGGACTGAAGCTCGCCGAGCGGACAGGTATCTCAACGCGTCGCGTCGGATTTGCGATACTAATTGCTGTCGTCATCAGTCCGCTGCCCCTGTTCTTGGGTGGATTGCAGCTCGGCTACGAATCCGGTGCGGTGGCGTTTTGGGGCGGCGGTGTCTTTCGACGTACTCAGGGCTGGCTCACCAATCCAACGCCTGTGGACATCCTAGGAATCTTGGCAATGCTCTTCGGCACGCTCTTCACTTTCGGTCTGACTGCTTTGCGTCATCGTTTTGTTTGGTGGCCCCTCTATCCCGTTGGATACGGCATCACAGGCACATGGGCGGTCAACTTTTTCTGGTCTTCGGTGCTCGTTGCTTGGGTGATTAAGTTATGCATCCTCCGCTTTGGAGGCATCAGAACGTTTCGTCGCCTAGCACCGTTCTTTCTAGGAATGCTGTTCGGCGAGTTTCTACTCGGAGGTGTGTGGGCGCTGATTGGTGTGATTGTACAGAGACCGATGTATCGGTTTATTTGGTGAGGGCTAAAATCTCCATTAACTCTATTCTCATCCGATAGCATTTCCAATAGGATGTCCAACTGCCAGTGCCGCTTGACTTTTACTTATTACAATTTATAATGAGAACAGAGCTGCGTGTCACTTTCATAAAGCCCATAGTCAGTTTAACGTTGTTCTTATCACCTCCATTGGAGGCTTAATACAGTGCCCGAAACGACCTTCCAAAACGGTCTAACTCCCAAATCTTTTCTCATTGCCCTGTGCCTCATTCCGATCAATATTTATTGGATTGTTCAACTTGAAGTCGTTCGCTACACGTTTCCTACGCTCGTCCATCCCCTATCAAATGTCGTTTTCATTCTATTTTGGCTGCTTCTGATTGGGTACCTCCTCAAGAAAATCTCTCCGAAGCTCGGGATTAGTTCGCCGGAGCTTTTGACGATCTATGTCATGTTGGGTATCGTATCGTCCCTTTGCTCAGGCGACATGATGCAGATCTTAATTACGCTTTTGGGGCACCCCTTCCGTTTTGCAACACCTGAAAATCAATGGCGCGAATTGTTCTGGAAAGAGCTTCCTTCTTGGCTTACCGTTCAAAATGAAAAGGCGTTAGTCCCCTATTACGAAGGGGGATCCAGTTTCTATATCAAACGGCACCTATATGCGTGGCTCCGTCCTGCTCTGGCATATACCTCATTCATCCTTGTGCTGCTGTTTGTCATGCTGTGCATCAATACACTGTTGCGGGTTCAGTGGACGGAACGGGAACGACTGACTTACCCAATCATTCAACTTCCACTGGAAATGACGGACACCGGCAACAGATTCTTCAAAAATAAACTGATGTGGCTTGGCTTCAGCATTGCTGCGTTGATTAGTATAATGAATCTACTCAATTCGATTTACCCCGCCGTTCCTTATATTCCCGTCAAGCGTCAGAATCTACATCAATATTTCACCGTCCGCCCTTGGAATGCGATGGGCTCCTTCCGGGTTTCGTTCTATCCCTTTGTCATCGGCATTGGTTTCCTCATACCACTAGATCTCCTCTTTTCATGCTGGATGTTTTACGGAGTCTATAAGATGGAACTGATGGTCGGTAACATAATGGGGTGGCGCAGTCTGCCGCGCTTTCCTTATTTCAACGAACAGGGTTTGGGTGTCTACGTCGCACTGCTCGGATTTGCACTGTGGATCGGCAGAGTCCATTTCAAAGGATTAGTGCGCCATCTGCTAGGTTTATCTTCACTCGATGATTCCCGTGAACCGATGCCATACCGCTTGGCAGTCGCCGGCATATTAATTGGATTGATATTCTTGATGGTATTTTCCTACAGAGCGGGGATGTCCTTGTGGGTTACTCCGATCTTTTTCGGGATTTACTTTCTAATAGCGATAATGATTGCGAGACTCCGTGCGGAATTGGGTTTTTTAGTACACGATTTACATTACATTGACCCTCACAACACGCTTGTCACCGTATTTGGAACACGCCGCCTAGGATCGAGCACATTGACCGTCTTTTCGTTATATCAGTTTTTCAATCGCGCCTATCGGTCTCACCCGATGCCACCACAACTGGAAGCCCTGAAAATCGCTGAACGGCGAAATATCAATCCACGTCATATAGCTGCAGCGATTCTACTTGCCACCTTAATTGGATCCGTGAGTGTTTTTTGGGTGTTGTTAGATAACTACTACCGACACGGCGCAGAAACCGGGTACTATGGACCATGGGCATTAGGGTTCGGACGAGCCATCTATGGTCAACTCGAAAACTGGCTGAACTACCCCCAAGAGACGGATCTTCCAGCTATCGCTTTCATGGGAGGTGGACTCGGTCTCGCTGCACTGCTCATGTTCCTAAGGACGCGCTTTCTATGGTGGCCCCTCCACCCACTCGGCTATGCGATGGCAAACAGCTGGGGAATGTTCAATTTGTGGGCGTGTCTCTTTGTTGCATGGGGCTTGAAAGCAATCATCTTACGCCACGGTGGACTTAAAGCGTATCGACAGGCGATCCCCTTCTTTTTAGGACTTGCCCTCGGAGACTATATTTTCGGCAGTCTTTGGAGTATTATCAGTATTGTAGCTAATACAACTCTGTATCAGTTTTTTCCCTAGCGGACAAAAATAATTTTGATCTGTGCGTAGTGGATATCAAAACATATAGCTCAATAAGATGAAAAACATGTCAACAGAACCTCAAAACACTCGCTTTGCCCTAATAGAAAATACTCCTGTGCCCTTCCAGAGTGGTTTAACACTTAAATCATCCGTTATTGCTTGCCTGCTGATCCCGATCACTGTTGCCTGGATTATTCAGCTTGAAGTAATTCGCCATACCTTCCCAACACTTGTTCATCCACTCTCGCATGTCATCTTTACGCTCTTCTGGCTCGTTCTGATCGGGTGGATATTCGGCAAAATCTCCCCTAAACTCGGTCTTTCTCAACAGGAGCTCCTCACGATCTATTTCATCCTATGTATTGTCTCCACCCTTTGTTCGTACGACTGTATGGAGATCTTCGTACCAATCATGGCGCATGCGTTTCGGTTTGCTAGCCCCGAGAACGAATGGCGTCAACTGTTTTGGCGTCAACTTCCAGAGTGGCTTACCATTCACGACGAAAAAGCGGTGACGGCTCTTTATGAAGGAGGTTCAAGCTTTTACACTGAGAGGCATTTGAAGGCGTGGCTTGGTCCGGCGGTGACGTGGATGGCGTTTATCTTCGCATGGATGGTTGTGATGCTATGTATCAACGCGCTGTTGCGAATTCAGTGGATCGAACGCGAGCGGTTGACCTATCCCCTGACTCAACTTCCGTTAGAGATGACCAATCCTAGGTTGGGGTTTTTCAGAAATAGGCTGATGTGGTTCGGTTTCGGCATCGCCGCTTTGATTAGCATCGTGAACCTACTCCACTCAATCAACCCTGTTGTCCCCTATATTCCCGTCAAGCGCCAGAGCATCAGTCACTACTTTACTACCCGTCCTTGGAACGGGATGGGCGGTGTGCAAGTCGCTTTCTATCCTTTTGCAATCGGTATTGGCTTTCTCATACCGCTAGATCTTCTGTTTTCATGTTGGGCATTTTTCTGGATCTACAAGATCGAACTGATGGTTGGTAGTGTCATGGGCTGGCGCGGTCTCCCGCGCTTCCCTTATCCCGCTGAACAGGGGTTCGGAGTGTATATGGGGCTGCTAGGAGTTGTCCTCTGGACTGGCAGATCTCATATCAAAGGGTTGGTGCGTCATCTGTTCAGCTCCCGTGCCTCCCCGTCACAGCTAGATGATTCCAGCGAACCGATACCATATCGTCTTGCTTTCGGGGGTATCCTAATCGGCACGGTTTTTCTAATGGCGTTTTCCTATAAAGCTGGCATGTCGCTGTGGGTAATCCCAATTTTCTTCGCTATCTACTTCTTATTGGCGATAATGATCACCCGGCTAAGAGCCGAGTTGGGGTTCCTAGTACACGGTTTGAAATACATCAGTCCACATAACATGATTATTGTCGGCGTGGGCACATGGCGACTTAGTTCCAGCACGTTGACCGTCTTTTCGCTGTATATGTTTTTCAATCGTGCCAATTGGGCAAATCCAATGCCGGAGCAACTGGAAGCCTTGAAAATATCAGAAAGGCGGCAAATTAATCCGCGTCATACAGCCATTGCGATTCTGCTTGCCACGGTGATCGGATCGGGGGTGACCTTTTGGTTCTTGCTGGATGCCTACTATCGACATGGCGCGGAATCTGGATACTTTGATCCCGCCACATTGGGATTTGGGCGTGATGTCTATGTGCAACTTGAAAATTGGCTGAACTCCCCCAAGGAGCCAGATCGTCCAGCACTCGCCTTTATGGGCGGTGGGCTTGTGTTTACTGTCTTACTGATGCTTTTGCGATCACGCTTCCTGTGGTGGCCTCTTCATCCGCTCGGCTATGCAACAGCGCAAAGCTGGGGGATGGGGAATCTGTGGTGCTGTTTATTTGTTGCTTGGGCGTGTAAGGCTGTCCTCCTGCGCTATGGTGGATTTAACGCGTATCGACGCGCAATCCCATTCTTTTTAGGACTTGCGCTAGGAGACTATATCTTGGGTAGTCTCTGGAGTATTTTAGACATTCCAACCACTATCTCTTTATATCTATTTTTCCCTTAATATACAAGTGCGTATCGTTTCGACTCAAAACCCTGGCTCAACCAAGTCGTGTCAGATACTGTCCCACGATGTCTATCCCCACAAGGTCACTATACGCTTTCTGGAGACCGTCAGTAACCGGTCCCGGCACACCGCCGTCACCGATGATTGAACCGTTGACAGAGGATACAGAGCAGATACAGAAGCTAGTGGAGGTGACGAAAGCTTCGTCCGCCGTGTAGACATCATAGAGATCGATGTCTGCCTCCCGCACTTCAATATTTAGCCCTTGGGCGAGCTCAATGACAGTCTCACGGCTTATACCCGCCAAGACATACTGCTCCTTTGGTGTAACGACCACCCCGTTTTTGACGATGAAGAAGTTACTTCCAAGTCCTTCGGATATATTACCGTTGATGTCCAATAAGATAGAGAACGCATCCGGGTTCTGTGCCTTCACCTCTTGGTCGGCAAGCACTAAGTTGATGTAATTGTGCACCTTGACCCTAGGACTCATGCACTCAGGCGGCGTCCGTCTTATCGAAGGGATGACGACGGTCAGACCGTCACGGTAATACCGCGCTCTCGCAGCAAACGGTAACGGATTGCACTCGATGATTACCGTCGGCTTATATGTGCTCTCTTCCGTGCGTACACCCCTGCTGATCCGCTGTATCATCCAGTAGTCATCATCTGGTCCCAACAGAGATTGATTTGCTGCTAGCACCTGCATGGTCAGGTCCGCCATCTGGTGCTGGGAAATCCCCGGATCTAGACGCATATATTTTAGCGAATTATACAACCGGTCCACATGCTCCGTCAGTTTGAATATCACCCCACCGAAAGTGCGGGTCGCATCGAAGACCGCATCCCCGGTTACGAACCCTTGGTCGCGGAAGGACACTTTCGCCTCGCTCTCCGGGACCATCTCCCCATTGATGTATACCACCCGTTCTTGAGCCATATTGTTTAACTACTCCTTTGCACTCGCCATAGACCAATGATAGACCGCTTAATATGCTATCGTTCTGGGAGCAGTGCTGTCAATCCACCATCAATCACAAAGTTAGCACCGGTAATATTGCTCGCTCTCCCGCTGCATAGGAACAGTGCCAGTTCCGCGATTTCTTGTGGTGATGTAAAACGTTGGGTCGGGTATTGCGAACGCCAGACCTGCCATTGCTCCTCTTTGGTACGGTTAAACAGTTGCGCTGCTTGGCCAACTGCTGCCTCCAATAGTGGCGTCTCCACCGATCCGGGCGAGATAGCGTTGGCGCGGATGCCGTATTTTGCCAAATCAATAGCTTCGCTCCGGGTGAGCGACAGCAGCCCAGCTTTGGTCACTGAATAGACCATCGCATCTTCCTGGTTTGCCAAGCCCGAGACCGAAGCGATGTTGAGGATGGCACCACCCTGTCGTTTGATATGTGGCACCGAATACTTCGCCATCAGAAAAGCGGAAGTGAGATTGACGGAGACCGTCTTATCCCACATTGACAGTGAGAGTTCTTCGACATCTCCCGGACAATCAACAATGCCGACAGTATTAATCAGGCAGTCAATCGTCCCAAAAGTTTCCGCAACTGTCCCACAGAAACCGCGCACCGGGACTTCATCTGCAACATCAATGACATCGCTGTAGACGGTTGCCCCTGCTTGTCGGCATTCTTCAGCTATCTGTGAGAGTTCATCTCGACGAATATCACAAAGTGCTAACGTCGCCCCGGCAGCCGCAAACTTTTCAGCGATTACCTCTCCAATGCCGCCACATGCGCCGGTGATGATGACTACCTTGTTCTTGTAGTTTTCCACTCGCTTCGCTCCGTTATGCGGTTAGCTCTCCACTTCATCGAAATTCTCGTGCCAATAAATGGCTTCAATTGCACGATGCTTTCCCTCTGTTTCGAAATTCATGTTGTGAACTCTGGGTACACGACGATCCGTCCGATTGCTGATCGCTTCCGCGTCGCCAATGTAAAATCCCGCGTGTCTGCGAATACTACCGTCAGGGAATTCTGTCGGTTCCCAAACTAGGACACTGCCAACTTTCGGTTCTTCTACCTTGGTCCAACCCGACCGTTGGAGATTCGCCTCTAACCCCCTGACGGTCGTGTGTAGGTCATCTATCAGCTTGCAGTGGAAAAGCACCGATGAAACGAAATAAGCACAAGAAAGTATTCCGTCTCGTAGGATATCTGCCTCTTCCCCGTCGACAGAAGCGTATAAATTTCGGAATAGGTCCGAATCAACGCTACGGTGAACCATTAGCATATAATTCTTAAAACGGTTTAGCTGAACCTTTTGCGCCAAAATATACCTCCGATTAAAGACTCATATGATCTCGCGAAAGCGTATCCCATCTATTGCGTAAGAGATATAGCGAATCGTGGAACAATCTATCCTGACTTATATCCCCCAAACAAGGCACGACCTTCCGTCTGCCAAAAGCACCCCCCATCAACGAACCCAATGTTTCCGAGCCAAGCAACCTGATCTTCAACCGTTCCAAATGGATTGTCGCTGTCGCGCACGGAGTCACCGGGCTTGCGAACCAAATCGTGGTTGGCAAAGCAACCGCCCGGTTTGAGCAGCTGAAAGATTTCTTCGTATAGTGCCTGTTTACGATCATCAACTGTGTGGTGGATGGCTCGCGACGAGAGCACCGCATCAAACTGTCGGTTCGTAGATAGGGCTTCCAACCAATCCGGAGACTCAAAGTTAGCTACAACAAAAGAGAGTTGATCTTGCCAATCTGCCAGCCGCGCTTTTCCATGCTTCAGCATCTCCGCTGAACCATCGAGGCACACCACCTGTGCATTCGGATAAGCAGTCAGAATCTCGCGTGTTACAATTCCGTATCCCGCACCGAGATCTAATACCTCAATAGGTTCTTCAGAGCTGCGTCGAATCAAACCCACGAGTGCCGTAATCTGTTCCGCCCGTTGCGAGTCTGCTTTGTCACCATCTTCTACCCATTGACGAACATATTCGGGTGAATCCCATTCGTGTGGCATTGTATTTCTCCTCTCAATTAATCAGGAATTGCTATATTAACAGTTTGCCCCTTGGCACGCGTCCTATAAAACAAAACCGGAACCTGTTGACCTAGCGAACCGCCGCTAACACACGCTTCATCAATTCGTCAGCATAATCTGTATCTATCCACCGCACCACGACCACCAAATCGTTTTCCGGTTCGATCCAGATCATGTTCCGCCCAGCACCCAGGGCATAGAAACTAGTCTCCGGCGCACTTGGGAAATGTTGTCTGTCCGTATTGAGCCACCACATATAGCCATAATCCGGTTCAACCGGACACGGGGTAGTCGCTAAATCTATCCATCGCTCAGAAAGTATCTGTCGTTCCCCCCAACGGCCACGGCGTAGGAACAGATAGCCGAACCGTGCATGATCTCTGGTACTAATCCACACTCCACCACCCCAATGACCACCGCCACTAACCGACTGCATCTTCAGTCCATCAATTGTCAGCCACGAATTCCGGTAGCCATGCCATCGCCAACTGTTGGAAGCACCAATGGGATCCATCACGTTGTTTTTTAGCAGCTGTGGTAGCGGCTTGCGCCAGATACGCAGCAGGGAAAGTGCCAGTCGGTTGACACGAACATCATTGTAAACAAAGACACTGCCGGGCGCTTGAAGCGGGGTATCAGGACCCTGATCTCCTTGACCGTCGGCATAGTGGGGTTTGTCCCAAAGTGTTCCCTCCCACTCGCTCGTCTGTTGGAGCAAATGGTGCCAAGTAATTTGGGCGTTATGTGGTGAATCGAACCCACCATCGTTTACATAGTCCCGGACGGGGTGATGTACATCTCGAATCAGTCCGCGATCTAGTGCTAGCCCTGCCATCGTGGATAGATAGCTCTTGCTGATGCTGAACGTCATATCGACGCGCTGTGTCTCGCCCCACTCTGCGATGAGGTAGCCGTGCCGCAAAATAAGCCCGTTGGTCGCGCCCCGATCTTTTATCGATCCGATGACCTCGGGGTGGGATTCTTCCTTTTCCATCTCGGTGTAGTGCAACCGCATTTTACGGGGCCATGCGGTTTCGATCGTCTGGGCATAGTGAATTGCCTCGTTGAGAGAGTCAGGGTCAATACCCACATCCTCAGGCTTTCTGCGTTCCCAATCGTCCCCTCGTTCCGGATAGTATATGTTTTGTGGAAATTGCATTTAAGACCTCCTATCTAATCCCGATACTCCACAAGAAGCACCTCGTGGAGACTTACCGCTGGCACCACAACTGTCCCAGCGTTTCCTGACACCTCTAGATTTGTATCCTGTAGCGGCAACCGTGCCGATTTCACCGCCAAGTCATTAAACCGAACTCGAATGTTGTGGATGGGGTTCACCTCACGGAGTGCTAAAAAAGTGGTCATCTCCGCATCGTGCTTCTCACGATTGGCAATGCGCCACGGCAGCAGTGGGGTAGGGTTGTTCAGCAGATGAATCATCACTTCATTGGCGCCCCGGTGGGCAGCAGTAACTTCGATAGCCTCTGGCATCTCAAACTCAATAGGGGGAGGCGTCCGCTTCACCAAGTTCGCAATGAGCCGTTTCAGTGGTGGGTACGGGTTGTTCATATACGCGCCGCCGACATCGCCGCAGATATAAATCGCCACCCCCTTCCCGAAATGGTGCATCGTGATAGCTGGTTCAGGCGAATCGTAGTCCATTCTTGGATCGAAATCTTTCAGTAGACGTTCCCCTTCCAGACAACTACGCGTACAAAGCATATGAACGTCAGCATCCGGCAGAACGGACACCGCAGATTCTTGTCCGTAGAAGCAGATGACATAACCAAACTCGCGCGACAATTCCGCATCGTGTGGCACATATATGATGCTGTGGTCATTTGTGTCGCCACGTGATCCCCGGTACTCCACGCCTAATACGTCGGAGAGAGCAAATTTGCCCCGCTCACGTCCAAGTTCGTCCAGCAGTGAGGTCTCATGGGTAGCGATGAGCGTGCCACCTTCATGGACAAATCTTCTGATAGCCTCGCACTGTTCGTCGGAGAGACACGCGCTGTTTGAGAGAAAGAGCAAACGATATTGGGACAGCGTCTCGTAGTTCAGGCGCTCGTCCAGAACGAAGTCGAACAGCAGGTGTGATCGATTTAGTATCTCGTAGGCACCGTAAGCGTCCTTCTGTCCAATTTCGTGGAAGTAGGTCTGTCCCATATTTTTGGGAAGCTCCGACGGACGAAAATCCCGGTTCTGCTGTGAGTAGTGGAGCGCGGCATATTTGACTGTATCACCTTTGATGTAATCAACCCGTTTCTTAAATTCGCTGAAGACGGACTTGACTGTATCCTTGTGAAGAATTGTCGGACCATCGAAAGGATTCCCACACGGTGCCCCACCGTTCGCGATGGCGGCAAATCCGGCGATAGCGGGTGAAAACTTTTCAGGATAGGGCGCACCGCCAAAGCCCTGTAGCGACTGTGTGACATTTCGGAAGAGGCCGAAGGGTGTGCCGGTTGACCGCAGCACCTTTGCCGTAAAGTTGGGTTCGCGTAGGGTCCGAAATGTCTCCACGAAAAAATAACCACCAACATCCTCCAAATGAAACGAATTGAGTGGGTGCCCATCCGTCCAATCAGCGGTCGGTCGAACGTATGAATTCATGTCGAGAATAACATCCGGATATTTCGCTCTGATCCGCCGGAAGAGATGGTGCATAAAATCCTTCATCTTCTCGTAGCGCCAGTTGACAAAGTGTCGGAAGTCCAGAGAATCGAAGTCAACCTTCCGGGGGAGTTCCAACCCTGTCTCTTCCCGAAACAGTTGTTCGCAGTACCTACAACAGCAGGACGGGTAAAAAGGACGTTCCTCGTGCGAGCCGTAGTTGGTGTCGTCGAAGTAGAAGCCATCAATATCAAGATTGTCCAACCACTCAATGAGATATTCCGGCAACCAGTCCCGGTAGGGTGAGTTAAAACAGAACCAACCCAAATTCTCAATCTCCGGTCTGCCATCGTCCAGAAACTGCATCAGCCACTCCGGATGAAGCGGTTTGAGCGACTTGGTGTATATCACAGGATAGTAGCTGAGAATGAGGATGCCCCGTTGGTGCGCCAGCTCCAAAAATCGCGGTAGGCGATCGTTATCAACATTGGCGTGCGGCGGAATCATCTTCGAGTGAAAGCGGGGGGTACCCCGGTTAATCTCCCCATCAACCACCTGCACTTCGACACCCACTTCGTCAATGAAGTCCACCCATTCTTCGACGGATAGTCCAACATACGACTCCCCCGGTTGCACACAGCTTGGATAACACTCTATACGGCAGAGGCGCTTTTCGTAGGGCTTTTCTGCAAGCCTTTGGGCAGTAGATCCAACTCGATTCACTTTTGGTTGTTTATCCTCTGTGTTCACGGCATATTCCCCTCAATACTCAACCCAATCTAGTGGGCTACAGCTATGTCTCGACACAATGCATTTGACGTAATTCTGACGAATATAATACGAGCGCAGACTATTCCCTCATGTGAGGCGTTTGACTCGGTCAGACGGAATCACCGCCACCGCCTCAATCTCAATCATCCACTCAGGATCAACCAACCGGCTCACTTCCACCAACGTGCTAGCGGGATACGGTAGATCGAAAAACTCAGCGCGTACCGCGTGGATATCGGCGAGTGTCGACATATCGGTTACGAAGACCGTAACCTTGGCAATATCCGACATCTCTCCTCCGACGCTCGATAGAACGGTCTGAATATTTGTCAACGTCTGCCGGGTCTGGGCACGAATATCACCGACTCCGACTGTGTTGCCGTCCGGGTCCTGTGCAACGTGCCCAGAAATATGGAGGACTTTACCCTCTGGCTGCCAAGCAGCACTCGAAAAAATTCCAAAAGGCTTGACCACACCCGGTGCGTTAAATCCATCTGCCATACCGATTTTTCTCCTCTATTCACTTGACTTTGAGTGAGGCAACATAACCGTCAAGTATTATATCAAATGCTTCCTTCCGTTGCCAACGAATACTCACTTCCTAAGCTACCATCTACTCACTTAGAAGGCAAAAAACCGTGCCAAAATAAAAATAAACTGAAGTATATTGCGGAGTGTGCATTAAAAAATTAAAATCACTAAAGTATTTTATCACTATTGGTTGTACAATGTTCAACCTGGTCATCGTGGTACTTGTGAAAATTATACATCGCAGCTATTACCATAAAAAAGGAGAAGAAAATTTGATTTCCGACTTTGAACTGATGGTTATTCGAGCCAATACGCTCTTCATCCACGATGCAAAAGGACGGCTTAAGTTTATCAATAAGCCTATTGCGCCAGAAAAATATCCAGCACCTCGCCTTTTCGTCGGACGTACAGAAGTTAGTTCTGTGTATCGTTTTCGATATGATCTGCCGACGATAATCCGCAATCAGTTAGAAGAATTGATTTTGTTGGGATCTCCTCCAAGAGGCATTGCTCAACAACCAGATTACCTTGGAGCAGTTAAGAAGATTCTCAGTTCACATGCTTCAATCCAAAGAATGTATTCGGGTCCCGCGTTTCGATTTCCGGATGTCCTCGATTGGACAGCAGAGGCAGTAGGCGTGGATAAACATAATGCAGAACTTCTAGAATTTGGCTTTTCAGACACGATTGACGAACTAGATCAGATCCAACCTTGTATGGTAGCATTGGAAGCAGGAAGGGCTGTCTCAATCTGTTGTAGTGTACGCAAATCGTTGAAGGCAGAAGAAGCGGGTGTTGAAACATTGGTATCTTACCGCGGGAAAGGTTGTGCTGCTCGTGCAGTCGCCGGTTGGGCACAAGCCATTAAGGAGAAAGGACGCATTCCTCTCTACAGTACATCTTGGGACAATGGGGCATCTCAGCGCGTCGCCCAGAAGTTAGGTCTGATTCCCTTCGGTGCTGATTTCAATTTTTTCTAAGAACAAATGCGCACTTTTACAGTTATCTGGTTTGGTCAGTTGGTTTCATTGCTGGGCACCGCCATGACCCGATTTGCCTTGCTGATCTGGGCTTATGAACAAACCGGCAAAGCAACGACGCTGGCGTTACTCGGCTTCTTTTCATTCGGCTTAGATATATTGCTGAGTCCAATAGCGGGGGTTTGGATTGATCGTTGGGATAGACGGCTAGTGCTGTTGTTTGCCGACCTCGGTGCGGGGTTGATGACAGCCACGATACTGGTTTTATACATGACAGGTGCTTTGCAAATTTGGCATCTTTATGTGGTGCAGACACTGACGGGTGGATTTACGGCGTTTCAAGGCCCCGCCTACACCGCTGCCACGACAATGCTGGTCCCAAAGTCGCAATACCTACGAACCAGTGGCATGCGTTCTCTCGCAAGCTCGGCATCACAGGTATTTGCTCCAATGTTTGCCGGGGTTATGCTAAGATTGATAGGCATCGGCGGCGTGATGCTGGTTGACATTGCGACTTTCCTCGTCGCCATGATAACACTGCTGATTGTGCGTATTCCGAACCCCGCAGCGACGCAAGCAGATTCAGCAAAGAGCCAGATGTGTAAGGAAATCGGCTTCGGCTTCCACTACATCCGTCATCGGCATGGCCTACTCGGCTTGATATGTCTTTTTATAGGTATAAACTTCTTCGCCGCATTGACCTATTTTTCAATTCTGCCGGCGATGATTCTCGCACGGAGTGGGCGAGATGAGTTGATGCTGGCGAGCGTACAGGCTGCGCTGGGTATCGGGGGTGTTGTTGGGGGACTGTTGGTTAGCACCTGGGGTGGACCAAAGCGAAAGATACATAGCATCTGCGCAGGTACGGCCCTCTCATTCCTGCTTGGAGATTTCTTGTTAGCACTCGGACGGAACGTGCGAACTTGGTCATTTGCTGCGTTTCTCGCTGCGCTCTTTATACCATTCATCTCCAGTGCCCATCGCGCAATCTGGCAGGCGAAGGTTGCCCCGCAGGTGCAAGGGCGTGTATTCTCCGTGAAAGGTATGCTTGAGCTCGTCCCCATGCCGCTTGGCTATCTACTGGCAGGACCACTGGCAGACTACTGGTTTGAACCGGCGATGCTGACAGGTGGAAGTTTGGAGAAGACGTGCAGATGGCTGGTCGGGACGGGCCCAGGCGCGGGGATGGCACTTATGTTTATCTGCACTGCGATGCTAGGCATGACAATAAGCCTGAGCGGTTATCTGTTTCGGGCGGTTCGGTGCGTCGAGAATGATTTGCCGGACCATGACGCGGTGCCTGTGCCACGGTCTGTTTAGTCACCCTCTCATGAGAACGAATTTGAGATACGGGAGATTTTCCCGAATGTGCAAGCAAAACGGTTGGCAAGAGTGCGATTAATCACACCCCAACTTACAATGACCTTTTAAGGTTAATTATAGCAAGTATCAGGAGATTTTCCCGAATGTGCAAGCAAAACGGTTGGCAAGAGTGCGATGATAATCACACCCAACTTACAATGAAAAACTCCCCAACGAAATCGTGGCTCATTATGAACAGGGGGATGAAATTCAGCGGCTTTCCTCAAGCCTAGGACAACTTGAGGAAACTCGTATGCGAGAGTTGATTACGCGCCATTTACCAGAGACACCAGCTGTAGTATATGACGTGGGCGGTGGTCCCGGAGGCTATGCGTGCTGGCTTGCGAGGCGAGGATATGAGGTTCATCTTGTGGACGCCGTTCCGCTCCATGTGGAACAAGCATCCGCAGCATCACAAGCCCAACCCGACCATCCGGTTGCAGAACTCTGCGTTGGAGATGCCCGTCATTTAGACCGAGCGGATAACTCCGTAGATGTCGTTCTCATGCTAGGACCCTTGTACCATCTGACGGAACGCAACGAGCGAATCGCGGCATTACGAGAATCGTATCGAATCCTTCGGAAAGGTGGGATCATCTTTGCTGTCGCTATTTCTCGATATGCTTCAACTTTACACGGTATGATACAGGGTAACATGGATCCGGAGTTTATCAAAATCGCAGAACACGATCTGCGATATGGGCAGCACCGAAATCCAAACGAACATCCGGCATACTTTACAACGGCGTTCCTTCATCGGCCGGAGGAACTCGAATCAGAAATAGAAGCTGTGGGATTCAATCTTGAAGGTCTATTTGGGATTCAAGGTCCCGCTTGGCTGCTACAAAACCTCGAAGAACAGTGGGATAATCCAAACTACCGCGAGAGGCTACTGAATATTGCGCGTTCCCTCGAAAGTGAGCCATCAGTAATTAGTGTAAGTGCACATATTATGGCGATTGCTCGTAAGACAAAAGATACTGCCTAAGCCCGATAGACAATCCAACAATGGAAGAAGAAAGACCAAGCAAAGGACCGAAGAGTAAACTGAATGAAAACTTTAAGAACCTATAATATCGCCAAGCAATTACCGAATCTGGAGACAGATCGCCTCTGTTTTAAAATCATTGAAATGAGTGATGTAGATTTCATTCATCAACTGTATTCCGACTGGAAGGTTTCACAACATCTGGGGAAAGTGCCATTTCCTTTCGGATATGAGGACGCGATACAGACCACTTCTCGTTGTGTTTCGAAGGAAAGTTCAGAACATGTTATGACTTTACTCATCAAGAAAAAGGATGACCATCGAACTATCGGGATTATCACCTTGAGAAAAGACGGAGAATTGGGAATACTCGGTTACTCGATTCTCCCTCAATTCTGGAACATGGGATTTGCAACCGAAGCCGTCAAAAGAATCGTTACTTTTGGGTTTGAATATTTGGAATTGTCAACAATTCAGGCGAGCACCACTGAAAATAATATCGCTTCTATCAAGGTTTTAGAAAAGCTAGGATTTTCCCTTAGAACCTGTTTTAAAAAGAAAAAGACTACTCAAGAGTTAATGTTTACGTTTAATCATTGGAGGAGTCCATACTGACCCAATGAAAGGCCTAAACATGACCCGAACAAACTATCCCACGGATTTGACCAATGCCCAGTGGGAAAACCTATTACCCTATCTGCCAAAACCTTCACCATTAGGCAGACCTCTCAAGTGGGAGATGCGCTCAATTATCAACGCTATTTTTTATATAGTCAAGTCAGGGTGTCAATGGCGAATGCTCCCGCATCAGATGCCACCGTGGCAAACGGTCTATTCCCATTTCAGAAAATGGAAAACTGATGGCACATGGCTTATGATTCATCAATCACTCCACGAGCAAACCCGTTGTGACATTGGCAAAGCACCCTCACCGACAGTAGCTATCATTGACAGCCAATCGGTCAAGACGACCGAACTGGCAGAGAGTAGAGGCTTTGATGCACATAAGAAAGTCAAAGGGCGTAAACGCCATATAGTCACCGATACCACTGGCATTCCATTGCGGGTGAAGGTCACTGATGCAAATATCAGTGATAACAAGGTAGCAATAGAGTTATTAACAGAAATCTTTAGTTGGCACATAACCATTCAGTTAGTCTGTGCCGACGCTGGCTATCGTGGAGAATTAGGCAACTGGCTATATTTGACGCATCAGTGTCAATTGGAAATCGCTCTACCTCTGGGTCAACCGGGATTTGTGGTTGTCCCATTGCGCTGGATTGTGGAGCGCACCTTTTCTTGGTTCGGTTGGTTTCGCCGATTGACTTTGGATTATGAACGCTCTGCTGAGACGGCTGAGGCGATGGTGTACATTGCTTCCATTTACTTGATGCGAAATCGTATCAAATGACTTTTAAAACAGGTTCTTAGAGAGAGTGGACTTAAAGAAAACTCAATCCATAGTGGAGAGCGACTTGTTAGAAGGTATCAAATTCAACGCCGAATCAATAGGCAAGGAATCCGGCTTGGAGTCCGGGCGGCGATTGTCCGCGATGACGCAATTCTGCTTGTTGCGTTTGAGGGCGAGAACGGTTTCCATTATAATCTACCCGGCGGCGGCGTTGAGCCGGGCGAAACACTGTACGATACCGCACGACGTGAAGCCCGTGAGGAGACTGCTGCTGAAGTGGAAGTGAAGGAACTGTTGTTTGTCTACGAGTGTTTCCCGCCCGACTACGGTTTTGCGCTAAATGAGAAGCCACATAACGTTGATTTTGTCTTCCATTGTGCACTTTGCGAGGGAAGTGAACCACGCCTGCCCGACAATCCGGACGCAAACGAAGTCGCCGTTCACTGGATTCCACTGGATGAATTTCCTGATGCCCCGCTTATACCGCAAATTCAGCATCGAGTGATTGCTGCCCTACAAAGAAACAGCGACGATCCATTTTGCCTAAGCCCCGATATAACGGATGAAATCAAGAGTCATCTAATAAGCAAACGGGGTGCAACAGCTTGAGAAGGCGGATATGGTCACTGAAATACGGAATCTATTACATCGGCGGTTTCGTTTTTGGACTAAAAGAAAAAGGAAATCATACGGAGACTTAAATGTCCACAAACTCAATTCTCTCTCAAATACCCTTTAACTTAGCCGACAATTTAATCTTACGGTTTGCGTGCCCCGAAGGCGTGGATGCTCTCGCCGAATTTAACGGCCGCGTCTTCGAGGATGAGCGTGTTGGTCACGGCATACGAGGTTTGATGTCAGGTCATCACCCAACGGTGAAAGCGAGCGATTTTACGGTAGTGGAAGATACCTGCACGAACAAAATTGTCTCGTCTATGACCCTTATTTCTCAGACGTGGGCATACCGCGGAATTCCGTTTAAGTTTGGGCGGCCCGAAGTAGTCGTTACCGAACCAGAATATCGCCGACGCGGTTTAGTACGAAAACAATTTGAGGTAATACACGCCTTGAGCGCAGCAAGGGACGAGCTGATGCAAGGCATCACCGGCATCCCGTGGTATTATCGCCAATTCGGGTATGAGATGGCAATGAATTTGGGTGGCGGGAGAGGCATAGCTGAAGTCCATCTACCGAAGCTGAAAGATGGCGATTCCGAAACGTATCATCTGCGTCCAGCTGTGGATGACGATCACGCTTTCATTCGGGAGGTGTATGACCACACCAGTCGTCGTCAACCTTTCGCGTCCCTACGGTCGCAGGCGGAATGGAATTATGAGTTCAGCGGACGCTCGGAAAAGGATTTTGCCCACTTTAAATGGCTAATAATTGAGACAGCGGCGCGTGAACGGTTGGGCTACGTGCAATACCACCCGGGGATAGAGGACAACGCGCTGTACATCGTTCAGATGGAACTCAAATCCGGTGTGGGCTATCTGAATCTGATGCCGAGTGTGTTGCACGGACTGTGGAAAATAGCGCAAACAACGCCTAAATGGGGTCATCAGAACCAAGAGTTGGAAAGTCTCATGCTCGAACTTGGTCGCACACATCCAGCCTATCACGCCTTGTTAGGAAATAAAATCCATGTGCGTGAACCGTATGGGTTGTATGTCCGTATACCGGATCTAGTCGCGTTTTTACGACATATTCAGCCTGCCTTGGAAAAAAATCTCGTGGGAACCGTCGCAGAAGGCTATAACGGCGAATTGAAACTGAACTGCTACCGAAGCGGCACACAACTGAAATTTAACGGCGGAAAAATAACAGACATCTCCAACTGGTCGCCGGAGTCGGTCGAAGACGGCGATGCACGGTTTCCAGATCTGACCTTTTTACAACTCCTCTGTGGGCGCCGCCGATTCAACGAATTGAAAACCAATTTTGTCGACTGTGGCGCACGGGACGAAGCAGGTGTGCTGCTCGACTGTCTGTTCCCACGGTTCACCGGGAATGTCTGGTGTTTGTCATGAGGGAGGCTTTACGTTGGCAAAAAAGAGAAAAGAGTGGAAGCAAAAGGGTCATTATCAGCGGCGATTTGAAGATGAAGACCTCGCTTGGTTGGCAGAACAGTTTGGGAAACAGGCTGCACAAAACCCCGACTTAACATTGGAGGAGTTTGCGATTCCCCACGGCGTTGAGCCCAAATGGATTCGCAGTTTTATCAATGTGGGATGAAATCCCAAATTTAAGAACGTCATCACTGTCTGGCACGGCACGACGCTTGATAGAGCTAAGACGATTATGACAGAAGGGTTCAAGGCACGGGGAAGAGCAGGGAAGAAAATCTGGTTTACCCGAAAACCAAGCGAAGCCCGTGGAAGGGCCGCTCGGCTTGCACAATCTCGTGGGGAAGCGCCAGTGGTTTTCTGCTGCCACATTAATATCGGCAAATATACCGAATTTGATAAGCCGCGCCCTCACCATTACGCGTTCAGACATTCCTATATTGACAAGGCGGTTATCTCCAGCGTATCCGGTTTGGAAGTGGAGGGTGAGGGCAAACCTCCACAAGAGAAAGCAGATAAAGCGGAATTGGTGGATGTGATCATTACCAGAACTTCTGGCAAATATGGTGTGCTATTGTGGGTGAATGCCTATCTAGAGCGGGTAGGTCAAACATCCGTGGACGAGGACCACCCGGCAATCGAGGAAATTCATCGGTGGGTGGATGCACAATACGCTGCAAACAGGGAAGAACCAATCTCTGAAGTGGAGATATTAGCGCAAGTGAGGACGCATCTTAAATGACCATCACCTACAAACCGAATAAATTTGGGCACAGATGAGGTAGGAGACAAAGACGGTGGAGAAAACTGAATGGCTGCGGTGGTTGCGCGCAATAATTTGGATATTGATTACACTGCTGACTAGACCACTTTTCGCAGCAACGCAAAACTCGACGCGCACCATCAATGCCACATGGGTGGATACGCCCCCAGTTATTGATGGCAAACTTACCGACAGTGTATGGCAACACGCCCAAATTGCGACCAATTTCTTCCGTGCGAGGGAGGGAGGCATTCAACTTGCACAACTAAACACTGAAGCAAGGGTTTTGTACGATAACAACACCCTCTATATCGGTGTGCACTGCGAGGAACCGGACATGAAAAGTCTACGCGAAACGAAAACACGCCGGGATTCCCCTGTTTGGCAGAATGACTGTATCGAAGTGATGCTTGATACCTATCATGACCGTCGTAACTGCTATATTTTTGCCGTCAATACACTCGGTACACAGACGGATGAGCGGGTCAGCAATGAGAGCGTTTTCGACATGAATTGGGATGCAAAATGGGAAGTGAAAATAAAGAAACACCAAGATGGTTGGACCGCAGAATTTGCTATACCGTTCCGTGCGCTCCGTTTTAATCGGCATGATACTACATGGGGGATCAACTTTTGGCGGGTACGTCCGATAAACGGTCAATCCTATTCTTGGGCACACACCGCTTTTTTCTCACGCGTGTCGGAGTTTGGCAATTTGACTGGCTTGAATTTGGGAAAGATCGAAACAGAGCAGAAACTCGGTATCCTCCCCTACGGTAGCTATCGTGCGATAGAAAATCGACCCAATGACCTTGATGGAGGGTTAGACCTTATCCTCCCAATTTCAACGCACCTCACCTCGAATATGACTTTTAATCCCGATTTTTCACAATTAGAAAGTGATCCGACGCAGATTAACATCTCAAGTGACCGGGAGTTGTCTCTTCCTGAACGCCGTCCATTCTTCCGGGAGGGTGCCGAGTTGTTTGAACTGCCGCTCAATCTATTCTATACCCGTCGCGTTCAAGAAATTGATTTCGGCGCAAAAACGGCGGGCACAATCGGCAGCGCTAATTTCTCGGTCATCAATACCTATGGCAAAATGATCGATCGGTATGATGCAGATCAGAAAAAGCAGGCGAATCTTTTAGCTGGGCGGGTGAATTATAATATCGGTGAGCGGACCGTCATCGGCGCGATGGGCACACACAAACACCAAGCTGACCGAAATGTAGGGCTCCTATCGTTCAATGGTCGATTTGGACTTCATCGAAATTGGACTGCAACATCGCAGTATGCTGTTGATTTCATTGATGGTCAAACGCATTGGGCGTATCATACCGCGATGGAATGGCTTCATAAAGGGTGGCTTGCCAACATTCGGCTTGAAGAGATTCAGGACGGCTTTCGTCCAAATGAGATGGGACTTGAAGAGGAAGCATTCCGTCGAGGGCGCACCCGTGTAAGATACAACTACGAGTTTCCGGAGGGGAATTTGGTGCAGCTGTTTCAGATTGATACACGCCATTTTCATCAAACCAATGCACAAAGATTGCTACGGGAGCGGCAGAGTGAGCTCCGTTTCAATATTGATATTGGTCGGTTTGACCTCTTTACTTTCGGTGGGTTTGGCGTGCTCCGCGAAGGCGGTCAACTTTTTGACACCAAGTTTATCGGCTCAGAGGTTGATTATGAAGCACCGTGGTGGCACTTGGCGGTTGGAAATCGTTTCGGAGTCCGTCGAGATGAATTCAACCGATTTACCAACTTCTCTGCGGGTGTCAACCTCTTCGGCAAACTGACCGCTGACCTAGACCTTGATAATTTCTTTTGGCGCACGTATCGAAATACACTGATCTTCCGGCTCCGCAGTAACTATCAATTGACCCCAAAGATTGGTTGGCTAGTTTTTGTTGAACGCGTCGATGAACGGCTGCAAGATGAGATTAGCTACAATTTCAATGCAATCTTCGACTACGAGTTCACCCCAGAAAGCCACTTCTTCTTTGTGTTTGTTGATAGCTTGCCGGGTGAGCGGGCTGTGTTTACAAAACTCGCGTATCTGTTTGAATCCAGATTCCCAGATTTCCGTCAATTTTAATGACGGGTACTCATAAATCAAAATGCCCGAATCAAGCGAAAAAGACCATGCAGAAACCGTAACAATTGCGGAGAATGTGCTCTGTAAAGCATTCGAGGGCGATGTGCGACTTAAAATGGAAACGGAATTTGATACGGATCAAGCGATAGTCCTTCGCTGCCGTGTGGTAGAAAGCCCCTCCGGGGGCCCGCAAAGCGTTATTGTCAAAAAGATGCTAACCGCTGATGGAACGGAATTTCATCCGAATTCGCCGGACGAAATGGTGCCCAGATTCTTCAACGACTGGGCGGGGCTTGAATTTTTGAGCGAAGTTTCAGATGGAGACTCGCCGGCGGCGCAGTTTTATGGCGGAAATCGGGAAAAGGGCGTTATGGTCATTGAGGATTTAGGGGACGGGAGGAATTTTTACGGGAGCCTGCGCGGAGAATCTTCCACGGCTGCAACGGGGGAGTTAATCAAACTGGCAAGAGCCCTAGGAAAAATGCACGCCCTGACGATTCATAAAAAGGCGGTGTACGATAGCATCCGTGACCGACTCGGCTCCAGAGATAAGCTGCCTTCCATGACCAGTGAATGGCAGCGACTCATGAAGAAATTGGATGAAAGCTGTGCGAGGGTTGGGGTGAAGTCTCGTCGTGGGACAAAGACGGAGATGAAAACAGTTGCCGCGTTCAGTGCTGCCCCAGGACCGTTCCTCGCTTATACACACGGCGATCCGATTCCGATGAATGCGCTTCCCGTTGGCGACGAAAGGAAACTCTTCGACTTTGAGTTTGGCGAGTTTCGACATGCGCTCAGAGATGGGATTTACGGTCGTGTCTGCTTCCCGACGTGGTACCATATCAATCGTGTGCCAGACAATGTGGTTCAAGAAATGGAAACAGCGTATCGTGCCGAACTTGCGAAGGAGTGTCCCCAAGCAGCGGACGATACGCTTTTTTTTCGATCCGTTGTCGAAGCGTGTGCCTACTGGGCAATTCACTCCAGACTCGGTTTTATAGCGAAGGTATGGGAAGAAGATCATAAATGGGGAATCTCAACGCAGCGTCAGATTCTCCTGCTGTGTTTTGACATATTTGGACAAGCGTCGGAGGAGTTTGGGCATCTAGAAGCCCTCGGCGCAACCGTCCGCGATATAGCCGCCAAATTGCGTGAACGCTGGACGGATTTGGAACAAATGCCGTACTATCCGGCTTTCCGCCGACACAACAATCATAAAGAGTAACGATCCGCCGCATAATGTTTTAGGCACTACGCATTACGAAATCAAAAGGAGGTTTCAAAAATGAAGTGTACTGATGTTCGTGAGGAACTCGTCGCCTATATCGACGACGAGCTTTCTTCTATGGGAGTGTATGCAATCGAGGCGCATCTGTCGGATTGTAAAGAATGTACCGCCGAACGTGACAAACTGAAAACAACAATCGAATCAACACATAAGGTGGGGGCCCTCCAGCCTCCACAGAATTGGTGGGAAACACTACAGGAACGTCTGTATCCGCCCGATTCCGATCTTATGTCCGCAGTCCCTGATCCAAATGTTCAAGGGCCACTAGATGCTACCGAGGATTTTCAACCCGACAACCAGACACAGGTACCCAGCACCTCAAAAATGCTGTGTAAACAGCGATGTTTTGATCGTGCACAAAACCGACATTCGACTTGCTAAACAACGACGGCAGAGCCGGCCTGTGTTTCTTGCTTAACATCGCTTGCTAGCTACGCCGGAGATGTTAATTGGCGTAGTCCAGCACATAAATCTGATTGGTCTGGGGTAGATTTGACTGACTCACTTCAATCTGTGATTGATGCTGATGATGGATCAGTTCCGCCGGATAGCGTGCCGTGAAATCATCCACCGGCAAGATATGAGTCAGCTTGACCTTGTCGGTTAGGTAGTGCATCGGAATTGTTACCTTCGGCTGAATCGCATCAATCACTTTATCGAGATCATTCAGCTCAATGGTTGGGGGACCCCCTGTTAGCACAAGCAAGATATCAACGCCCTTGAAAAATTCGAGTTGCGTCTCGCTCAAAGGGTTGCCCACATCGCCCATGTGCCCAATTTCGACCCCGTCAACGCTGAATCGATACATTGCATTCTGATCCGGATCGCTTTTATGTATGATACTCTCCATAGCAGGTACAGACGAGAAGCGAATCCCCTTGACCTCCGCCCCGGTCTCAGTAATATCGAGCGCATTAATCACGACCGGATCGCCCGGCACCATATCCGCACAGCTATGAAACCGATCTGTCGCTGAACTCATAATCACAATATCCACCGGTTCGGTGATTGGGTCATAGCCAGCGACTTCGGGGGTATACGGATCGGTTACAATTCGAGTCCCGTTCCCTTCTAGCATAAACGTAGCGTGTCCACACCATCTAATTTTCACTATATCTCCCTCCTATTGCTGATAATCTTGCTAACTTTTTCGGAAATTTTCGTGCTCTCTCACGTTTTATGTTTCCCCTATCGCTCAATAATAGGTAAAACCACATGCGACAGGTGTTCGGATTCGTGGTAAATCGTCTGCTCTGCAATCTCAAGCCGCCGCTCGACCCCCAAATCGCCACCTGTGTTCGGATTCGCGTCAAAACGGGGCCAATTGCTGCTGGAAATGTCTAAGCGAATCCGGTGTCCCTTCTTAAAAACGTTGGAAGTGGGATAAAGTTGAAAGACAAGCTCGTACACATTCCCCGGCTCCAGTAACTCTGGGGTGTCCCAACCATTTCGATAGCGTGCGCGGATGATGGAATCTGTCAGGTTGATAGCGAGCCCATCGGGAAAATCATCGCTCAATGGACAGACATCAATCAGCTTGGCTGTGAAGTCGGTATCACGAGCAGATGATGAGGCGTGGAGTTTGACCGTAATTGGTCCTGTAATTTCCACATCACTTGCCAACGGGGGCGTCTGGAAGGTCAGCACATCGCTGCGGGCATTGAGGGGAAGGGTATCTTCGCAGCCAAAGAATCTGGAGTTCCCACGCTGGTCAAACGCACCAGCACCCATGATTGGGTCAGCGGCGGAGATTCCGCCACCAATGGTCGGAACAGGGTCGCGCGGATCAAAGCTAAAGCGACTTGTCGAGTCCTCAGCCGTTGCCGGCGCGGTAGACAGCTCGCCGTCAGCGTGAAGATAGTATGGCGTAAATTGCGTATCGGGCAACGGAAAGTCCTGCTCGTCGCGCCAATAGCCGCTGTGATGAAGGCGTCCTTGGTAGTTGGGATCCCCTTCGCCGGTGCCCATCACGAAAATCTTGACCGGCGACCAGGCGGATACCTCTGTGTGCATCCCTTTGAGGAAATGGTCGAACCACGCCAGTCGTAGGTCATTGTAGTTAATAAAAGAGTGATTCCCAAAATCAACGTCACCCGCATTCGAGGCGCCCCAGCCACCATGCGTCCACGGTCCCATCATAAGTACCTGCCGCGACTTTTTCATTTTGCTGAGTGCGGTATAATTTTCACAGGTCGCTCGTGCATACGAGTCATACCACCCGCCGAGGTAAAGCGTCGGTACATCCGCGTGCTCCTCGTAATACTGCGAGATGGCATACCCACGTTGCTTCCAATAGTCATCATATTCCCCGTGCGTGAATAGATCGAGCACCCACTGCTCATAATTCGGCAGCATCCGCAACGGCGATGTGCCTTTCTTGAGCGGCGCACGAGACACCCACTCACCCACATTTGCGTACGCCCTGTCAATCGCAGCTTTGATGTTAGGGTCGGCAAATGCTTCCTTGCTAGTGGTTGCCATTCGGAAGGCGTAAATCATGAACCGTTGTTCGAGCGCACCATTTTGTCGCATTGAACAGTGGTAGTAATTCGACGCACCCACAGCGACAATCATTGTCGAAAGGTGCGGCGGGTTGAGCGTTGCTAGCGCGGATTGGTCGCTGCCGCCATACGACGCACCCATCGTGCCGACCTGTCCATCACTCCATTCTTGAGCCGCGAGCCATTCCACCGTGTCGTAGCCGTCGGGGGCTTCTTTAGCGAAAGGATACCACTCGCCATCGCTGGCGAATCTGCCTCGCACATCCTGAATCACGCAGACGTAGCCTCGCCGAGCGTAGTAGGTCCCGTTCGTCACATTTCCTGATGCCACCTTGTCGTAGGGGGTGCGTTCCAAGATGACCGGAAATTTTCCCGATACCGGCTGACCGCCGAGCGCGGGAAAGTAGATGTCGGTCGCGAGATGCACGCCATCGCGCATCGGGACCATCACGTTGGATTGACAAATCGCGTCGTACTGCTGATATGAGCCTTGATATGATTCGGGCATGAGTCTTCTCCTCAGAAAGGGGGTATTTAGAGGTATCGGTAAACTCTAATCTTGAAGGGGGCGTTTGACCTATCATATTAACAGACAATCGGATGTGCTGCAACAAAAATTCGATATTTCCTTGTTGACATCCGTTTCCAAGTAGGATAACCTAAATGCCGTCCATCTTTTAACTCAGAGCTCGACGACATTTGGAGGAAGCACGATGAACACACCACGTATTGATGACCGTGACTGGTCCGCCTTGACGCTTGGCGAGCGAATTCGCCAGATCGAAGTTGAAGGCTATCTCTTACTACCTGACCTACTGTCTTCTGACCACGTCGCTCGACTCAAGTCGGAGACTGCGATGTTGGAAACCACACCGGTGGATTACAGCGTACATCAACGGGGCTGTCCGAATCTCCAATTTAGAGGTGGGGCTATCACAGAGCTGCTCGCCCATCCCCCGACGCTGTCATTCTTAGCAGAACTTTTTGGCGATGAAATTATCATGATGAGCTACGGCTACGCCCGTTCCGAACCAGGACATCCAGGGATCAGCCTGCACACGGATGGACAGCCCTACGGCTCTCAAATCTTCGGTTACGATGGCAGCGTCCCGTTTATGGTCCGGGTGCTGTATTACCTTAATGATCTCACCCTTGAGGTTTCGCCGTTCCGTGTCATCCCCCGATCCCATCTCTCGATGCACGCCGATGCGAATCCCTACAAACGGTTTGAATCGCATCCTGAAGAAGTGATGGTCCCTGCGAAAGCAGGTTCAGCGGTGCTGATTAACCACAAAGTCTTTCACGGAAACTATCCTAACGTTGGTGACTATCCGCGTGAAATGCTCGCCATCGCTTACCGTCCGGGATGGGCAGGTCCCCAAGACAAAGTGTCAACTTGGGATGATGAGGATTTAGCGAAACTGCCAGACTCTGTCAGACCCTTATTGGGTGACCGCAACACCCGGTACTGGGATTATCATGGCGGCAACAAACCGCCAGATATGAAAAAAGAATCACCGGGGATGAACCCAAGTCGGTGGGAACGTGTGTAAGGGAGTGTAGGACGGATTTAAATCATACTATCACGACCTGTTCGATCAACGGAATGAGGCTGCCCCTATCGCATTGATGCGGTCCGTGCGCCACGAACATGGTGGTCGTAAGCAGAAAGAGAGAGTAATCCCATGGCAAACATCCATATTCCAAAAACTTGGGACATTCCAGAGCGCGAGGTTACGCCGGAAGCCGCTTTTATAAATCGACGACGATTCTTGACGACGCTTGCGGGTGCCGGGGTGAGCATCGCTGGCGGATCGATTCTCGGCTGCGCGAGCGAATCGGAATCAAAAACGCCGCCCCAAATAGACCCGAACCTGATGAAGTTCAAATCGGTCGAACAGAATCCAGCTTTTGCAAACGTTGACCGTCCCATCACCGATGAAGCCCTTGCCGCCAAGTATAATAATTTCTATGAATTTGGCGGTTCAAAATCGATCTGGGAAGCAGCGCAGGCGTTGCCGACCGAAAACTGGAAAGTGGAGGTACTCGGCTTAGTCCGGAATCCCCGCACCTATGACTTGGATGACCTCAAGAAGAAATTTCCCATCGAGGAGCGGGTCTATCGTTTCCGTTGTGTCGAGGCGTGGGCGATGGTTGTTCCATGGCTCGGTTTCCCGATGAAGCGAATCATCGATGATGTTGAGCCGACCTCAGAGGCGAGATACGTTCGCTTCATTTCGTATTACAACCGGAATATCACTAAAGGACCGGGCCTTAGCTTGTCTCGGCTCCCCTGGCCCTATACAGAAGGGCTCCGCACCGACGAGATGGCAAACGAACTGGCCTTTTTTGCCATCGGAATCTACGGTCACGAACTTCCAAAACAGCACGGTGCCCCCATCCGTGAAGTGGTGCCGTGGAAATACGGCTTCAAGGGTGCCAAATCCATCGTAAAAATCGAGTTTCTCAATCATCAACCGAAGACGTTCTGGAACACCCTTCAACCGAGCGAATATGGTTTTGAGGCGAATGTCGAACCCGACGTGCCGCACCCACGGTGGTCACAAGCTTCGGAACGGATGATTGGTTCCGGTCCAAGCTTCATGTGGGACAGACGCGATACGCTGCTCTACAACGGTTACGCCGAATATGTTGCACACCTTTACGATCGGTGATGCACTGCTCATTGCAAATTGCGGGCAATCGAGAAATCACAAAATTAGGAATTATGCACTTGAGTTTGTGATAGCGTAATTCGTTGTGCGTCACGACGGATGGTAAATTACTCAACTACAAGTCCTAATTCTTTTGTGTTAGAACAACACTTATCCAATCGGGGATTCTCGGTTGTGTGTAGGGAACAACGATCGTTGTTCCCTACGGGCTGCATAAGTCTAAAAAAAATGTAAAGCGTAAGAAATTCACGCTTCACGTTTCATCGCTCTCTCATTTTCAGACTAGTTCCGCAACACGGGTCGCAACCTTCCGAAAGGCTTCGAGGTACTGATCTAAAAGTGCCTTGTTGGGTCTAGAGAAGACCGGAATAGTGAACAGATCTTCGCGTGGGTTCTCGGAAACGGGCAGGTTTCCTTCCTGATATGTCACTTCCCGCTGGTTTTCAGGGCGAGTGAAAGCTGGGTGATTCTGCTCTTGGAATACCGCTGACAGGTGATCGCTGCCTCCCGGTGCACCGCTACTCACGTTCGCGCCTTCTGCCCGCACCGCTTCAATAAATTTTTCTTTCGACAATCCGCCGAGCTCTTCAGGGGCATAGCGGATATAGGGACGGCTGTAATACCCGCGGAAATTATCGGCTGCAGGCTTGATTGGATAGATTCCCGGACACTCCCCAATCCCGTCCATCAGATACATTACGTTGTCGTCACGGCATTTGTTACGTTCATCGAGATGCTGCAGTTGGACACGCGCAATAGCGGCGGAGATTGGGGCAATGCGGTATTTGTATCCAAAGCAGGTGCTGGCATACTTGCGATACTTCTCGTCGGGAAGATTGCGAATGCGTTCGTAGTGTCCGAGACAGATTGCTCGCTCGTAATACTCTAGATTATCCGTAATCATCACACCACCTTCGCCGCTCGGCAAAAGCTTTCCCGCCTGCATACTGAAACAACCTACATCCCCGATTGTCCCTACCTTTTTGCCCTTGTAAGTTGCGCCGTGAGCGTGAGAGCAGTCTTCAATCACGAAGATATTGTGACGTTTTGCAATTTCCATAACGGCATCCATATCCGCTGGCATCCCACCGAGGTGGACGACAATAATCGCTTTCGTGTGGGGCGAGATTCGTCGCTCGATATCTTCTGGATCGGCGCACCCGGTGAGCGGATCAATATCGCAGAAAACCGGAATCGCCTGACAGGAGAGAATGGGCATATACGTCCCCCAAAACGTTGCAGCAGGGGTGATAACTTCATCGCCGGGCCCAACCCCAATCCCGAACAACGCCCCATGAATCGAAGCGGTCCCGTTGTTGTGCGCCAAGGCATGCTTGACACCGTGATAAGCGGCAAATTCCTCCTCAAATTTGAAGATAGTATCTGAAAACGAGATCTCTCCACTCTGCAATTGATTGACAACCGCTTCGGTGACTTCGTCATCAATAATGGGCCACTCCGAAGCCTCACTCTGATCTAAAGTAATGGCTTTGTCGCCACCCTGAATCGCTAATTTGCTCATGGGCTCCTCCTCACTGCGTCTTTGAATTTTCAGCTTAGCACTAAGTCCAATGGAAATCAAGATCAAAAAACGGATCTGCTATCTGATGATCTGCTACAAATATGCGTCATTATAAATAACTTGATAGTAGTAGGCATACGCCGTATGCCGTAACCTCAAGAGTTCATTTGTTCAAAAGTTCATTAATTGCACTAATGAACCAACGTAGGTCCAGCGGGGCGATATGTGTATAGAAGATCAGATGCCTAACTCCCCTAAAGCCCCAAATACCCGGCGGGTTGTCCGTCAATTCTTGGCGCATTGAGCCTAGCACCCTATGTAACATTCCGGGCATTTTCGACATGTGTCACATTGGGTTGATGCGCGATAGATCAACTATGGTGAACTAGAGAAATAAGTAGACATTTACTAATAACTCCGCCCTTCACGAAGTTTCCAAAGTCCCCCTGATAAGGGGGATTTAGGGGGTTGGCTGTGCATTGGAAGTGTCTAAGTAATTATAAAATCTACCATAAATCACTGCTTGTCGTTTAACAACCCGAATCTTAGTAAATATAGAAAATCATAATTCAAGACTTTAGCGCAGCAAGATCCTCAATCTCAATGATTGCGCCGGAGGATAGCAAATGGCACTTCATGATGCCGAGTTGATTCAACGCACACTAGCGGGCGACGAATCCGCATTCGGTTTTTTGGTGGACAAGTACAAGGGATCTGTCCACGCCTTGGCTTACCGCAAGCTCGGCGATTTCCACACCGCTGAAGAAATCACGCAGGACACCTTCCTCAAGGCGTACCAGAAACTATCGACGCTCAGAGATCCGGCACGCTTCCCCGGCTGGCTCTATGTGATTGCTGCGCGCTGCTGCATCTCTTGGTTTCGACAAAATCGCCTACGAACCGAATCATTCGATAGCGTCAAGGGGGAGATGAACGCGCAATCATGGACAAAGTATGCCGATGCACGGGCCCGTGAGGAGGTACACAGTGCGCTCGAAAGTCTCCCCGAAAGTGAGCGAACCGTCTTGACGCTTTACTATATGGCGGGGATGACCTGTGAGGAGATTGGACGGTTCATCGGTACATCGTGCGGTGCCATCAGAGACCGACTCTATCGCGCCCGAATTCGCTTAAAGGAGGAATTGACAATGATTGAAGAAACCTTGAGAGGCTTCCAACTTCCACCGACTGTGACGCAAGAGATTATGCGTCGAATCCCCAACGGCTCACTGAATTCTGCACCGACAACAAGTAAACCACTTGCACCGTGGATTGCTGCAGCTTCGTTGATTGTGGTCGCGTTGCTTATCAGCTTGGGGATTAGACAAACTGGGACATTTCAGTTGCCTTATAGTTTTGACGCGCCCGAATCAGCGATGATGGTTGAAATCGTTGATGCCCCGATAATTGAAATGCCTCCATTGAAGTTCTCGCGGGTTAATCAGTCAGAGGGGTTGAGTGGAAGAAGATCAGGAAATGGAAATCGGGAGGATGGTTCGGTGTGGGAGGCTACGTCGGATTCACAGAACGATGTAGAATCGGATAATATTGGCTGGACGCAAACTAACGGACCCTACGGTGGAACAATTACAACCCTTCACGCGACACCGGAAGGAACGCTTTTCGCCGGGACGCAGGAAGCAGGCATTTTCCGTTCAACCGACGGCGGCGACACATGGGCCCCCGCCAGCGAAGGCTTGCCGGTTTCTCAGGAAAACACACTTCCCAGCACCCTCGTGCTGACACAGGATGCAAATACCCTCTACGCCGGCACAAACGACGGTCTTTTCTATTCGACCAATGGCGGCGACTCGTGGCAGCAGTTAGCTCACTTTCAGGGCGAGATAGGTATCTCGGGGGTTGCGTTTATTGGTGACACACTTTATATTGGGCGAAGTACAGAGGAGAGTGTTTTCTTTTTTAATGATAACGGCAAGTCGTGGACGCAAATTGATAGCGGCTTGACCGGCCGAGGGGGCCCCATCTTGTTTGCAAGCGGAACGACGCTTTTCGCACAAATGCGGCGTTACGTTTTCCGCCTCAGAGCTGGCGAGAAGTCATGGACAAGACTCGCCATTGAGGATCCATGGAAAAAAACCACCGCCGAGTCAGATATTGCGGCCTTTGTCGTCTCTGGCGAAATCGTCTACGCAGCAACAGCCGATGATGGGCTTTTCCGCTCAACGGATATGGGCAGTTGGTGGAAGTCAATCAAGCCCAAAGCGATGCAGGAGTTTGATGGCGAATTGGTGGTGCTGGGAAACACGGTCTTCTGCATTGATTCAGGTTCACCCGACGGTCAGGTGTTTCGCTCAACCGATGCCGGTAACTCATGGACGATGTTCAACACCAACTTGACCAATCAATACATCTTTTCCGTAGCAGTGTTATCTGAGAAGACGCTTTACGTCGGCACCTCCAATGGGGTGTTCCGCTCGACGGATAGCGGGGAATCGTGGACGAAAACCAACACCGGGATCATCAATACACATATTGAGAACCTCGTATTTTTCAGAAACGCTCTCTACACTATAATAACGGGCGATGGTATCGTCAAATCAGTGGATGGCGGGAATTCATGGGCGACAGCGAATGATGGGTTGGTTGCTAGCGATGGGGGGACACTGACGGTTTCGGGAGGAAAACTCTATGCAGCGACAAATGAAACCAACTACAGCATGCAGAACCTATCATCTGCTGGAGTTTACCGCTTGGCAGACGACGAAAACTCATGGGTGCCGATTCAGACGAATATGCAGTCTGCCAATGACATAATCTACGGTGTTAATGAATTAACGGTTAGCGGAGAAACGTTCTATATCGTTGGACAAATGGGCGATGGAGCACGGCTTTACCGCTGGAGAGTGGGAGAGGACTTGTGGACACAGCTCAGACCGCAGGATTTTTTGGGCTGGCAACCATTAGCTGTGTCAGGCAGCACTGTTTACATCAGCTCAATGAATCGGAGACTGTTACGTTCGGTTGATGAGGGAAATTCGTGGGCGGATGTGAGTCAAAACCTACCAAATTGGAAGCAGCGATTTGCACAGACTTTCCGAACCGATCTCTATAATCTAGTCTTCGTCGGTGAGACAATTTATGCAAAGTCCGGTGATGGGGTTTTTCGCTCAATAGACGGTGGCGAGACATGGAGGTCAATTGACGCCGGATTGCCCGATGGGTACATTGAGATGCAGCTTGTCGATGGCACAACGCTCTATGGGACAAACTCTCATGGGATCTTCCGCTTGACGCGGGAATCGGATTCGTGGGAGCGAATCGCCCCGACGCAGCGCAATGTCATGGCACTGGCATACGATGGCACAACGTTCTACATTGGTACACAGGCAAGGGGAGTGTTCCGGCTTTCGCTGGATGAGTAAACCGTCGGCGGAAGGTCTGTCTTCATCTGACGGTGCATACTAATTCGACGACTGAGCTTTAGACCGAGATGGTTCTGCAATCAGTTTTTCAATCAACCCTTTCAATTCGTCATAATCCCGTTGGGCTTCTGTTTGTGTTTCGTCCTCTCCTTTGTAATACTCACCGCCCGGATGGATATAACGAATTTTTCCCCGCTTATCAATAAGAAAGCTGACCGAAGTCCATCGGTGTCTGCTATTAGACAGCCAATAACGTCTCAATCTGCTCCAATCCATATCCAAGGCAATCGGGAATTCAAAGCCAAGCCGTTTCACCGCCTTCTCAAGTGCCTTCTGACGACGCGGACCGGGTGGTTTCGGATGGTACATCCCAACCACGACTAAACCCTTCTCCTTGAAAATGTCGTGAAATTCGTTCAGCGCGGGCGCACTACTGCTACAAAATGGGCATGTCTCCGTCCACCAACGAATGAGAACGACTTTGTCCGCTAACTCGCTCAACTTGAGCGGCTGCGAATTCATCCACTTCAGCGTCCCCCATTCCGGAGCCAGTTCCCCAATTAATTCGTCGCCTTCCTTCGCCATAAGCCCTTGATTAATATTCAGCAGCATCAACAGAAGGATGCCGCCTATCCATAGATTACGCATTTAACTCCTCTGAAAAAGCTGCCAGGTTCGGCCCGGCAAATCTGTGCGGAAATACTCGACATTTCCCCGGTCAGCAAGTGTAACATAGCAGGTGCGCCCATCAGGACCGCCGAAGGCAAGGTTGGTGCAGTCCTTTCCGGCAAGTTCAGTCTCTATCAGTATCTCACCTTGAGGAGAGATTTTAGCGATCGTGCCCTTGCCGTGACGCGTCACGTAGAGGTTGCCTTCAATATCGCAGCGCATACCATCAAACCCAAAATCGGGGAACTGAATCAGCAATCGCTTGTTGCTAACCTCTCCAGTAGTGGATAGATCGTACGCCCAGATGTTACGCTGGACGCTTTCATTGACGTAAAGGGTGTTCTCATCGGGACTGACTTCAATACCGTTGGTGGTCCCCATATCCGCCTCAAGCAGCGTGACTGTGCCATCTGTGTCTATGCGCCAGATCTGCCCCGTTGATTCCGCCCAATTCGGATCGCTGGCGTAGACGATATCGTTAGAGCCGATGGCGATATCGTTTGGCTGATTCATGGTTGGTTCATGGGCATAGATGCTACTCTCCTGTGTCTCCATATCAACCTTGAGGATGTTGTGGTTAGTATAGTCGGCGATAAGCATGGAACCTGCGCTGTTGAAACGGATACCGTTTCCAATGCTACCGTTGGGCAGTTCGACGAATACGCTACATTTTCCTGCCGGAGTAACCTTCCCAATCGTGTGCTGACGCGCGTAGTTGACAGCATAAAGATTGCCATCGGCGTCGCAAGCGGGACCCTCAATCCCAGAGGTAAAACCATCCCGCTCCGTGAAGGGATAACTGATAAAAAGTTCCTCGATCATTGTGACAAGCTACCTTTCCTATAAGATAATATCGCTCTATTTTGGTTGAAGTCCACCGTCGAGTCAATAGAGAAATGGAGTTACATAGGGGCATTTATGGTGAATTAGAGAAATAAGTAGACATTTTCCAATAACTCTGACCTCCGGGAAGTTTCCAAAGTCCCCCTGAACCCCTCTGAACCCCCCATGATAAGGGGGGATGGCAAGGAGGGCGGTTTCTTGCCCCCCTTGACAGGGGGGTTGAGGGGAAAGACAAGGGAGAGGATCCCCTAACCCCCCTGCCCCCTTATCAGAGGGAGTCCCCTTGTCAGGGGAGTTGGGGGGTTAATTATCAAGTCCCCCTGATAAGGGGGATTTAGGGGGTTGGCTGTGCATTGGGAGAGTCTAAGTAATTCTAAAATCTACCATAGTTCTTCTGGAGGGGGAATCTCCGAATCCCGACTTCCTACTAACCGAGCGGCGGCATAAATTCTCCCTGTGCATCCAACAGTCGATCAATCGTCGTGCGAATCTCCGACAACGTTAATTGTGAGACCGTGTTTGGGTCAACCAATCCCGCGTGATAGGCATATTCTCGGTTCTCTTCCAAGATAGCTCGCACCGTCAATCCTTGCATATTGATATTGGTCTGACAAAGCGCCGCACATTGAGGCGGTAACTCGCCGACATAACACGGCTGCAACCCGGCGCGATTAACGAGTGTCGGCACTTCGACGCAGCAGCCAGTGGGAAGATTGGTGATGAGATTAGTATTGAGCACATTCCCGTAAATGTAGGCAGGGGTATCCGTCTCCATTGCGTGAATAATGACCGCTGCATATTCGTGGGAGCGGCTCAGTTCAATCGGTGCCGATTCCGCTTCACGCTTTGCCTGTGCGATTCGTTCCTCCCGATCTGTATGTTGATTGGCAAAGCTTTCGGCGGTTCGATTTTCAACGTCCAACCGCGCCATCTCGTCGGTGTGTTGCATGAAGTAAGGTACATACTCTGCCATGTGGCGCGAGGACTCAGTAACAAACCGCCCGAAATGCTTCAGGATTTCAAAGCGCACCGGGTCGCGGGCGACAATCTCAGGATCTTCAAGGCAGGCGTTCAGTCGCGGGTAGAGTGTTTCGCTATCTTGCGAAAGTTCCAAAAACCACGCCATGTGATTAATCCCTGCAACAAGATAGCGGAGGTTGTCATAATCCACGCCCATATAATTCGCCAGCTGCTTGCTGGTACCCTGCACGCTATGGCAAAGTCCCACGCCGGAGATACTCGTTGCCTCCAACACCGCCCACATAATCATCGCCATCGGATTGGTGTAATTGAGCATTGGGGCATCTGGACAGAGCCTCTCCATATCACGAGCGATGTCGAGCATGGCAGGGATCGTGCGCAATCCCTTCATCAGTCCGCCGATCCCAACGGTATCGGAGACAGTCTGCCGAAGTCCACCGACATCAAGTGGGATTTGCACGTCCAACGCTTCTGGTCCCATGTTAGCTCCCACCCGAATGGAGACAATGACATAATTAGCACCATCCAACGCTGGCTTACGCTCTGTTGACGCGGTAATCTGTGTGGGTAGGTTCAACTCACGCACGATGCGTTGCACATAGGTGTGTGTCAACTCCAACCGTTCGCTATCGGGGTCCACAAGGTGGATGGTTGAATCTACTAATTCTGGAAATGAGAGGAGATCCCCAATCAGTCGTCTACCGAATCCGAAACTTCCTGCACCGAGGAAGGCGATTTTAGCCATAACAAACTCCTTGCTTAATCAGATCTCACTAAATGGATAATATTGGCTCCATCCTATCACGGTTTGCGTGTTAGATCAACAGTAAGGTCTAACAATTTCAGGACAATCGCATGTCCATATTGTGTAGGGCTTTGGCATAGGACAATGGAAATCTACTCGTAGCCACAGGTTTCCTAACCTGTGATCGCCCGTGGGTTAGGTCGCCCCGATGCCATCGAGGTCAGTCTCTACGCCACGACAGCGGTTAACCCTAGGTGCTGATTCCTCAACTGCCTAATTTCCATAACGGATGCGATTCCCCTACTAACAATTTTGGGTTGACTAGAAGGAGGCATTCTGATAGAGTCTGTGAAGGAATATCACGTCATAATTGAAATGAAAGACCACTATCTGCTCACTAACACAACTATCCGCGTAATAGCACCTGCATAAAAGGAGGGGGATCGACATGCCAAGAAACTGCTTTGGAGAAGAGGAACTGACCTATCTACGAGAGGTCATCGAAAGCCAAGACGCATGGCGGTGGGGGCGAAGCAATTTTGTTCCGAGATTTGAGGAGGCATTTGGGGCGCGTCTCGGACGGAAATATGTTCACGCCGTAAACTCTGGCACCAGTGCCAATACAACGGCTTATGCTAGCTTGGGCTTGGACGCGGGCGACGAGATTATCTGCCCGGCTGTCGCACCGATTTTCGTGTCTTTTCCAGTCGTTGCAATTGGCTGCGTGCCTGTGTTTGCCGATGTAGACCCTAGGACACAAATCATTTCCGCGGAGGGAATTGAAGAACGCATTACGCCGCGGACACGCGCTGTGGTGGTTGTCCATCTGAACGGTCAGCCGGCGATGATGAACGAGATTATGGCTGTTGCCAAGAAACATAACCTGAAGGTTATCGAAGACTGCTCGCAGGCTTATGATGCCTACTACAAGGGACACAAGGTCGGCGCTATTGGTGATGTCGCCTGCTTCTCCATGCAGCAATCGAAGCATATCACATCGGGCGAGGGGGGAATGATTGCTACGGACGATACCGAGCTCTATAAACGAGCCACGGAGTTCTCAAACTCCGGGATGCCGTGGTATCTATACGACTTGGATCGGCCCGAAGCAAAACCTGTCAACGGTTTGCCAACGCGAGGACACTTCTCGTTTGGCCACGATTTCCGCTTCAGCGAACTTCAGGGCGCGGTGGCGTTCGCACAGTTGGAAAAAATTGACCGGTTCAACGCCCGGCGGCGGGAGCTTGTTGAAAAGATTGAAACCGAGCTCTGTAACGTTCCGGGTGTGCGGCTGGCGTATGTGTATCCAGAGACCCAACCCAACTACTGGGTATATCCGGTATGGGGACCCGAATCATTAGGGTGCAGGGGTGAGATTAACTACATCGAAATAGAGTATCAGCGCATGCAAGCGATGCGGCAGACTTCCGTCGGCGTACCATTGCCTAACTACGTGCAATATGTCCCCGGTTTGTGTCCAAACGCCGAGAAATCGACCCACGGCGCGTGGAGCTTTTTTGTCCACCATAGCGTCGAAGATGACGAACTGGAGAGGGCAATTGATGCGTTCAAGGAAAAAGTCAAGGAGGCGTAGCTGGGGAGTAGGGGCATTTAGTTCTCCGGTAGGAGGGATTTCCGAATCCCGACACGTCGCTCAGGCAGGGAAAAAACCGATTTAAAAGGATATCAAAATGTCAACGCTCGGATTGGGCATCATCGGGTTAGGAGTCGGTAAGGGTGCCCTACCTTTGAATCAGAAATCTGATAGCCCAATAAAGGTGTGCGCGGTGGCGGACAAAGATCCAGCACTTCTAAAACTCGCGTATGAGGATTATGGGATCGGATTTGTCACCGAGGACTATCACGAGCTGCTGTCGCGGCCTGAGGTCGATGTTGTCGGCGTTTTCACCCCCGACCACCTGCACGCCGAACATGTGGCGGCGGCGCTGGAGGCTGGAAAACATGTCATATGCACCAAACCGATGGTGACAACTATGGCGGATTGTGAGCGGTTGGTCCACCTGGTGGATAGCACAGGACTTAAATTCGTTGCAGCGATGACCTGGCGCCACCTTCCGAAGATCGTTGCCGCGCGTCGCGCCTTTGATGAAGGCAAGTTAGGGAAAGTAACGTTGATCGATACCGGTTATGTCCATGATATCCGCGGGGTCTGTCGAATCACGCCGTGGCGGGTTACGGCACCGCAAGATTTTCTCTTTGGCGGAGGCGCTCACGCCATCGATTGCGTGCGGTGGTTTGCTGGAGATATTGACACCGTACATGCCTTCGCTCTGAACAGCGGTGTTATCCCAAGCTATCCTATAGAAGATACGTGGATTCTCAATCTTAAGTTCGCCAGTGGTGCGCTTGGACGCGTCTCTGTGATATGCAGCGCGGTCAACTCACCGCCGGATGCACACCAGCGGTTGGTGCTCTACGGTACAAAAGGCACCTTAACCGGTTTAGATCTCGGTATGGACGGTGTGTTTGAACGTGAGACCTTGAATGCCGACCCGCCAGCTAACAAGGAACGTCTCATCGAAGGGCATGCAAATGAACTGCTGCTGTACTTTTACAAAATGGCACACTGGATTGTAGAAGACAAAGAACCCACGCCTTCCGTCCGAGACGGTGCGCGGGTTGTCGCCGTTGCCTTAGCAGCCCAAGAATCCCTTTCGACTGGGCAAACTGTGAAAGTGCGCAACGATTTCTAACGGCAGTCTACAACCACATCAGTAAGCCCTAGCTGACCACCTCTTCACTTATCACATTTCACGTTTTAGGGGTCCTACCCATCCGCGAATCTCCACTAGCAGGATTGGATCCAAGTTCGCGCGGTGAAGAGGGCTCTGCTTCCTGTTTGACGAGGGCCGCCCGACCCATAAGCACTACGACGCACCAGCCAACCAATCCAACTGCGGCACCGGCAGCGACTGCAATCCCTGCCGCTTTGCCCGTCTCAATCTTCCTAAACGTTTCCTCGTCGAACTCACAGGAGATACTTCTCGGATTTCGCAACGCAATCCCGCGTTTGTCCCCCTTATGCCAGTATTCGACCGTTGGTGCCGCAGTCCCTTCTGTTTTAATGTTGCCCTTCAAAGATGGCGAGTCTACTTCTAAGGTGTTTTCGCCACGTTCACCCTCCCACACAGCTTTGACACCTACCGCCCCGTCATCATCTTCAAGCGGTTCAAGGTTCACCCGTGTCACCAGATGGTCGGTGATTGTGAGAAGTGCCCTTTTGAATTTTGATACCGATACCACCCAATTTTCTAAAATCATGATACACGCTCCTAGTTCGATAATGTTACCCGTTGCGTTTCATCTGTTTCACCAGCCATTGTGTAACATATTTAGCCTCTGGCAATCTTAACTGTTGAGCAGCTCCTGCTTGTAGGTCTCCACGATGGCATCGAAAATCCGATCGGGAATAAATTCCAGCTGCGAATCCAACTCGGATTCCACATTGACCATCATGCTATGATCGAATGTTTCTCGCTCTGCACAGGGGTCAAAGGACTCACCATGTTCTTCAAGCATTTCAGCGAGCCGCGCTGGCGTCAAGCCTTCCGAGATCCCGTGAAGTCCATAAGCAGTTCCCCGGTAGCCTTTGTCATAGTCTGTGCTGAGGTGCTTGCGCAAAATCTCCTCGCGTGCTGCCCCTTGTGCCCCACTGTTCTCAATCTCATCCATCGCCTCGATGGCGTGCGAATCAAGTTCAATCTGAAACGCCGTTGAGGCATCAGAGGCGGCAGTGGGGTAGATTTTATATGGCATCTGTTTTCCTCGCTCTATTGATAAGTTCTCCCGTTTTAGGGTTTATGATAACCGCTCACGTGCTAAAACGGAGGCCCCAATCACACCTGCGTTATCGCCAAGCGTTGCTGCGACAATCTGAACGCCGTCCATTGTTGTGGGCAACGCATATTCCGCCGCCGCGTGCCGGATTGGATCTAACAAACTATCACCCATCGCTTCGATAACGCCCCCGCCCAGCACAACCATTTCAGGGTTCAAGAAATGGACGATCGAAGCCACACTAATCCCCAGATATTTCGCAGCACGTTGCACTACCTTAATCGTCGGTTTGTCGCCGTGCTTGACAGCCCTAGCGATGGCTTTACTCCGAATCAAGTCGAGGTTTCCACCATTCAGCTCGGTGAGTTTGCTTTGCTTCCCTTTTTTTAGAATAGCCTTCTGAAGGTCTCTAGTAATTGCAGTACGGCTGGCAACCGCTTCTAAACAACCGAAGTTGCCACAACCACACCGGGGCCCCTTCGCTTCCACAATCATGTGACCGACTTCCCCAGCGGTTTTGTTCACACCGTGGTAGAGTTTCCCATCTAAGATAATGCCACCGCCGATTCCTGTGCCAACAAAAATTCCGACCAGGCTTTTTACCCCTTGTCCGGCACCGAAGGCATATTCGCCGAGTGTCCCCACATTGACATCATTATCGACGAAGGTAGGGATGCTAAGGTTTGCTTCTAGTTTTGCTTTGAGCGGCACGTTTGACCAGCCGAGGTTAGGTGCGAAGATAATAACACCTGTCTCCGGATCAAGTGGACCCGGCGACCCGATACCGATTGCACGAATCTGAGAAGGGTTAAGTTCAGCACCGTCAATCGCTGCTTGGATGCATCGTGTAATCCGTTTAATCACTGCATCCGGCCCCTTCTTCGGTTTTGTCGCTCTTTTGGCTTGCTGAACAATTTCGCCCTCAGCATCAATAACGGCAGCCAAGATCTTCGTGCCTCCCATATCTACCCCGACTACATAATCGTCATTTTCCGCCATTTTCTGGGTCTCCTTTACCCGCTGAACTGGGTGGTCTGCTTCTTAAATTCGGCTACGATTGAGTGGGTGAGTTGTCTGCCGCACCCATTTGGACCGACGGTTCTCCCGATTCACCTGTAACGGTTTTAAGGAGTTGGATCTTGAAATCTGCCGCCTCAAGCGCATCCCACCGCCGCAAAAACGCCTTATACTTTGTCACTCGCATCTCACGGTAGCGGAGCAGAAGGGTATTAATCCCAATTGCATCGGTCCCTGTGTCCCCTCGGTCCGGAAGTGATTGCAGATAATCCGTCAGAACGGTTTCAACGACATCGCAATCGTGGATATCGCCCAACTGTTCCTGCAAATCTGCCAATACCTTCAAGAAATCTTGGAGTTTCTCACCGTAGTTGATGCCGAAAAACTCCATCGAGTAACGGAGCCGCTTTATTGAGATTCGCAGGTTGTGGAGTTCCTTGACCTTATCCGGGTTGCGAATAGATTCCGCCCGCGAGTATACCTCCTGAATCTTTACGGCGAGGATAACTTGTGCATTCCAACCATAGCTCAGTTGTGGGTGAATCCCCCTCACTTTCCACGCTTTTGCCATCTCTATACCTCAAAGAATTTCAAGAACTTCTTCTCGAAATTATTCTGGTCGAGCGCTTCAAACATCGTAAACATTGGTACCCGTCGCACTTCCCGCTCTCTCTGCAGATGTTTTATCAAGTTTTGAAGGCCAATCTGTGCATCTACTGGAACCGTTTGTGCGTCTTTTTGAAAACGATCAATCAACACATCTAAATCACGCACGTCTCCCAGTGTACTCGTAATCCGCTCAACCCGTTTGAGGTGCCCGCGGAACTCTTTTTTTGGGGTAAAGCAATCGGCAAAGTTTCGCATCGCAGCGCGTAGCCGGCGGGAGGCGACTCGCATGTCGTGAACGTACTCGATATCTGTCCCATCAATTGCTCCCTCCTTGAAAGATATCATCTCATGGAGTCGGGTCGTGATAATCTTTCGCGCGCACTCTTCAAGGCTTTTTTCCGGCGCAATATCTTTGACAGTCCGTGCTTTCGCCATACGATTGATAACCTCCCTTTTCTAATCCTTTGCCTTGACACAGAACACATTCAGGAGTGTTGCGCCTCGCTCATATTTCGATTGGAAGGTCGGGACCAGATCATACTGTTGAGATAATGTGTCAGCAATCTGTTGTAAGAATACAGGTTCGCCAGTTTTGAGTTCTAATTCAACGCCATACTCCTGAACAGATTGTGTTCTATCCTTGTTGGTATACCGTACCTCATCAAGACAAACTTCGACACACCCCGCATCAGCATTTAAGCCCCACGTTTCACGGGTGTTTTCAACATACAGCACCGGGACTACGGACTCTCCGTTTAAATATTTCACAGCTGCTTCGACAGGCTCAACGTGAACCTTCTCAAGGTTTCCGCTCAAGAGTGCTTGCGCCTGTTGGTCAGTAATAGGTACTTCGAGTTCTGTATACGTATACATCTCTTCGGTCTGGGCTTTGAACGTAACGAGTTGTGTTCTTTCCTCGATGAGTCCGGAGGCAGATGTCTTCTGCCTGATCCGCAAAGCAGCACCATTTCGTGTTAGTAGTCCGGTCGTTGTGTCGAGATAGATATCCTGTTGTGGAGTGTTCCGCTGATCCGAAAGTGTATAACCCGCCACCTGTTTCTGTAATCGAATCTGATCGAGCACTTGTGGCGATGTTGCCTGAAATTTTGCTTCAACTTCGATCATTACCTAGTCGCACCAAAGATTGTTAGAATTCCCTTCCGAACTCTGAATAATCAACCGATTAGCGTGTTCACTGTGAGAAACGTACGTTGTGGGTAGATGTCCTGAAGAATCGAAATCGCTACATCGGTATAAATGACAGCCGCACAAGGACCACAGATCCGAATCATGCCTTCGATATTCCCACGCATATGCGGGTCAGTGCTCACCGCTCTGTTCCAAACACTTCCAAGTATCCCGCGCGGTTCAATTGCCTTCGGATCGTGCCCAAAAGCACACCGTTCAATCTCAAACTGATTGAATAACAGTTCCACCTGTGGTAGGTCCGCCCACCAGCGACGTGTGCCAACCGGACTGGTCAACGAGCGATCGGGCGCTAATAGCGGGTGATCATATCTACCACCCCGCCGTAGAACATCAAATCGCTTATTCAAGTCGTCGATACTGCCATTAAACCCAACCGGCGGTCCGGCGTGAAAAAAGCCCCACTCCTCTGCCCGATAAGCAACCGGCAGCTCCTCAACCCATTCTAACGTCCCATCTCCCTCAATGATACGAAGAAACAGATGCCACGCATTCCAAACGTCTGAGGTAAAGGTCGAGGACTTTCGGCGTGTCGGAGCGGGGTGATTAAGCCGCCACCCCTGTGTTGCACGCTGAAGCAGCGAATCTGAATCCAGATCTGATTTCGCTATCGCTTGATAAATCTCTGCGATTGTCTGCGTCGAGAGCGGATCAATTTGCAGACGCTGCAACGAATTGTTCAATTCCTCGCTTGCCTCCGCCCATGAAGCAATCGTCTGCCAGTGTTCAGGATTTGCCAACCATTTCTGGCGATAATCTTTGTCGTGAACGGCACGCAGCAAGAAGAGTTCGTGGTTTCCGAGAAGCGCGGTAACCCGATCGGGAACCTGATATTCCAACGTGCGGATCAGATCGATGATCTGTTTGGAATCAGGACCGCTTGTGACGTAATCTCCGAGGAGAAATAGACGTGCTTCTCCACCGATCCATTGATCGCTGTCATCAATGAGTTGTGCATGCAGAAGCAGGTTACGAAAAGCACGGTAGTTGCCGTGGATATCCGATATAACGTACCATAAACGCATAAGCAATTACACAGAGTTAAATCTCTGATTCATTTGACATGGTGCATATAAATATCACCAATATCGCTGCGGGCATTGCTCCACACAACGCTCAATTGTCCCGACTCGGATGCTACAGCATAGGGGGGTTGCTGCACACCGTCCGCCGTGCATAGCGGGATTCCGTTTTCAGCCCAAAGGGTTTTCCCCTCTAAATTGATCTTCTGACCGTAGATGTTGTCACTGCTCTTATCGTCGTAATCTTCTCGAAAATCCAGCCACGCAACAAAAAATTCGTCTTCGCCACATCGGGTCAAGAACGGCTTGTCCTGATACCCTCCGGCGATGCACAGCGGGATGCCATTGCGTTTCCACCGCGGGGTGCCATCAGCACCGATTCGCTGAACGTAAAGATCCGAAAAGACATCCCGCTCATCACGCCAAGCCGCTACGGCTCCTCCATACCCATCGCTCGTAATTGTGAGATTTTTTTGAATCCCTTCCGCATCGCAGATCGGCGCACCATTCTCCTCCCAAACCTTGTTTCCCGATGGATCTATCCGCTGCGCATAGAAATCATCGTTTATAAAGTTCTCATAAATCTGCCAGGCAACGATAAACCCACCCTGTCCATCGCTCACAGTACGCGGCTCACCCTGTAATCCTTCCATCGGTGAAATGACGGTTGGCTCTTTCCAAAGGTGTTTGCCGTCCATGCCTATTCGGTGCGCTACGATATTCCACTGTTCGTAGCCGACGACCTCCCACCAGACGACGTAGAAACTATCTCCCCCGCCAGAGACCAGCCGGGGCGTGCTCTGAAGTGCTTCGGATAAGAAAACTGATATACCATTGAGCTCCCACATCGGTTGACCGTTCCCGTCAATCCGCTGAACATAAAGATCATGAAAGTCAGGGTGTTGACGTCGGTCTTTCCAAACGATAATTGCACCGCCTGATCCATCGCTCAGAATTTCTATATCAGATTGGTCTGCCGGATCTGTACATACGGGAACATCCCCGTCAGGCATCAGCTTATTTCCCGATAGGTCAATTATTTGCGCGTAGACATCCCAATTCCCCGGTGCGCGCTGATCTGTCCAAGCGATGATTATGCGTGCCTCGTTTCGCACCATCCGCAACCACCGCTGATCCCGTTTTCTCTCACAAATCGCCACGCCGCCCTCAGACCATAAGGGGATACCATCGACGTCGAGCCGTTGAGCGTAAACATCCCAATCCTTCCCGGTGCGGAAGTCCTCCCAGATAACAACCGTTCCACCAACGCCATCACTGACCCCCCGCGGCGCAAACTGACCTTGAGGAGTAATCGTAATAGGGATATTCTCTGTGGCACCGGCTGGCATAGTGCCAAATAGGAGGAATGCACTGAATAACATCGACCATAAACATATCTGCTTCATGTTTTGCTCGCAGCCATATCGTGTTAAACTGAATTAGTATGTGCAGTAAGGGCAAACTAGAGAATTTGGGGGACCGGCTCAGTATACATGAACTACTGAGACGCATTTGCGGTTAAATCGCCACTCGTTATTGTCGGACACCAAAACTTCTCTATATACGCGATGATTAGTTGCGTCCCCTCTTCGTGGCTGACATAAGGGGGCTTGAACGGATTATACATTGCGTCCGTGAGATCCCGAACTAACGCAACGTTGAACTGCCCTGACCGAACCATCGCTTTAATCGCGAAAGATCTGCCTAGCACACACATATTGGTGTGGACGCCCATGTAGAGTAGATTCTTTATCCCCTTCTGCACGAGGATATTATATACCTCTTGACCGTTGTCGCTGATGGCATCGCCATCCTTAACCTCAATCTCCGGGTGTTGACGATGCCACGCCTTGAAGCCGCTTTCCTCGCCGGTATCCAAACCGCCATCCGATGAATCAACCGGTTGGGGTGGATCTGGATGCTCAATCGGGTCGGGCATTTCTACATGCGGGACATCAAGGACCCAACTCCTCGCAGGGTGTCCATCGTAAAAATCCATCGTATCTGATGGGGCGTGAATAATCTGTACCCCCCGATCCCTGGCAGTGTTAATCACGACATTCATTCGTGGTGCCATGATATTCACCCGCTCCGTCGCGCCCCATGACCAGTGTTTGTTCCACATATCCACGATAATAATCGCTGTCTCGGGCGGAGGCCAGGCGACCTCCTCTTCGACGACCCGCCAGCCGTTACGCCCGGTTGTTCTAGGCACCTGCCGAAGGGTCGTCAATCGCAGTACCTCATCATCGGTGAACCCACTTGCCCCAGAGGCGATGAGTGGAATGTTGACTATCATTGGATCTCCTCCTTGCTGTCCCTATTTCTGGCGTTATTTACGAAACTCCCCTCGCCATGAATGTTGCGTACACCTTTGCAGTCTTAACCAGATCTGATACACTGACCCGCTCGTTCATACCGTGAGCGCCCTGCCCATTTGGCCCATAACCGACACCCGGCATTCCACCCTCTTCGACAAAGAAATGCAGGTCGGTAAAGCCGCTCGTCGTGCTGAATTTAGTCGGCTGACGGCGTATGCTACGCACTGCGCGTGCAAACGCTTGGGGAAAATCGTGTTCTGGCTCCACAACGCACGGTTCAATCCGCAATATTGAAGCCACGTCTGCTTTCAATTCTGTATCGGACTGACAGACCTCCTGAATCGTCCCGCGCAGCTCCGCTTCCGCCGTTGCCAAACGTTCGTTGGGGAGGATTCTCCGATCTATGGAGAAGGTTACCTGTGCGGGAACGGTATTCACCTTATCCCCCTCCGTGCCGTGAAAGATGCCGCCGATGTTGATCGTGGGATGTCGGTCACTCCCCGAAAAGGTTTTGAAGACACGATCTGATGCTTTTAACTGATGCTTGAAAGGTTGGATCCCCGTGACGAGAGTGGCTGCCTTTTCAAAGGCGTTTAATCCCTTGTCCGGATTGGCGGCGTGCGCTGCCTTACCGTGGACTTTCACTTCCAGCCATAACACGCCGTTGTGCCCCACACCCACGTTAAGAACAGATCCGCCTTCGCAGTTGACAACGTAATCCGCCTGAACCAACCCATTGCGTACCACGTACCCTGCCCCTAACTCACCACCGGTCTCTTCGTCGCAGGTGAGGGAACATTCGATATTGAAAGCGGGCTTGACGCCGCTCTCTTGCAATGCTGCAATCGCGAACAACAGTGCAGCGATAGAGTCTTTCATGTCGTCCGCTCCCCTACCGTAAAGCCAATCCCCGACAATCTCTGGCTTAAACGGATCGAAATGCCAATCGCCGGAGACCGGAACGACATCGTAGTGGGCATTGAAATGGACGGTTTTTTCTGCCCCAACATCCCACCTCGCGAGCAGGTTCATGCGCGGATAATTGTCAGCGTGCGGTACAACCGCCTGCGCTTCGGCTTGAGGGACCGGCACAATCTGTGTACTCATACCGAGTGCCTCGCACCGTTCCTGAAGCAGCTGCACGATTTCTGCGTAGTTTGTGCCGGGCGGGTTCACAGTGGGAATCCTAACCAATTCTTTCACCGAATCGCAAAGCAGTGAACTGCCCTGTTCAATGTAGTTGTATATTTTCTGCATAATTACTTCCTTTGTGGTGTTGCGGCTCTGGCGGATCGGATACATTGCTACTCTATAATTTCTGTTACAACCCCCATTCCAATCTTCACCTCCATCTTCTTAATCTCGAACCGCGTGCCGATTTCTATTGCCATCGGTACATCAAGGGAAATTCGCACGGTCGCGTGTTCACCCGGATTGACAATCGCAACCTCGGACGAAAGGTGGAGATGGCCCGTAACGTCGATTGTCCAGAGATGAATCTCCGGTTTATCGTTCCCAACGAGGGGAATATGCGTTCCGCACTCCTCTTGGTTCATCACATAAACCGCCGCCTCAAAGTCCGTGTGAGATCTGATGCGCTTCGGTTGTGAAACAACTTGCCCCGGTGTAATCCACCCCATCTCTGCATCGACTTGGACCTCGTCTTCTGCGCTTTCACCCGCGTCGTCGTGTCGCAAGCCTACACAACGGGTCTTGATGCGGTCCCCTTTGCCGACAACATCAACCGGGTGCCCGACAGCGAGACCGCCCTGCACCACCTGACCGTATAACGTCGAGGTGTCTTTGGGATTGTCAATAACCTTGCGAATCGGCATCAGCAACGGCAGTTCAAGTGGATTCAACGGCTGCGGCATACAACGATTCATCGCGAAGATGAGATCGACAATCGGTTTCCAGTGATCTGAATTAAGATTTTGCCCCTTATAGCTAAATGCCTTCGCCGCGTCGCCAATGATGACCGGCGATTGGTCTTCCGCATAGCCGCAATCTGTGAGTATCTCACGAATCTCCATCTCGCAAATCTCAATTAATTCCGGATCTTTGACCTTTTCTGCCTTATTTAGGAAGGTGACAACCGCGGGCACACAAGCTTGACTCGCAAGCCGGATCTCGGCTTCGGCTTCCGCTGTTACGCCATCAACTGCACTCACCACCAAAATTGCTCCGCGAATCCCCGGCGAACCACCAATCAACATCTTGACATTATCCCTGTGACTCAGTCCGTCAATATGGGTGTAATGCCTACCACTTGTTTCATAATCAACCGCTCTATAACTGACGTAAGTCTGCTGTCCTAGTGAGTGATGCGTCGGTTGCTGCGGTGCAAAGTCAGCCGCATCCGTCTGTGTGGAGCCTATCCGTGAAACCACCTTGATTATCCCTGCGGTCAGTGTCGTTTTGCCGTGTCCTACCCCGCCGAGTGTGCAGATTGTCAACCCTCGATGTCGGTATTGCCTTTTTTCATCCATCGCTTTCCTCTCTGACGGAAATGTAGTAAGTAATGCGTCAAACACAATCTGGGGTTCAATCCCCGTAGACCTGTGAACTCACTGCCCACCTACTCACTGCTCCAGTTTAAAGATTGGATTGAAAGATGGCATTTCGTATTTTAACACAGAGGAGAGGGTAGAGTCCATCAAAAGAAAATGTGATTCAGGAGATCTTTAGGGAGGTTACCCAGATTTGTAGCGGTCCACACGATAGTAGACGCTTGAAGCCTATTCTACCCGATACCGGCTAAAGCTTCAGCATCCGGTGAGATTTTATCCCGAACCTGATAGTGTCTGCCATTACCCCGACTATTACAGGATTAATCCAGATTCGACGAAAAAACTTGAGAACTCCCAGTAGGAATTCGTGTCTATATAATAATGTGAGTAATGTGATTGCATTAGAGCCCATTGACGAATTGAATCGAATCATGTAAAATGGTCCTACCAATGTTTTCACACTAGGGCAAATCCCCGCTGAGAAGGGTTTTGAGGTGGTTTTTCAAAACGTGTCTTTGAATCATTGGATTTGAAACCTGGTGAGACATAAGGGAGACGATAGCAATGAACTCCGGAAAAAGCTTAAAAACAACCCGATGCAAGTTGTCATTCTGCCAAAGAAAAATCGTGTCAATGTTTTCAATTATTACAAAGCACCCTATAAACGGCGAAATCGGATGGGGAAATTCATTAACCGAATCAAATCGTTTAGATAAATTGCGACGCGCTACGACAAGCTCGTCGAGACTTTCGTTGCGTTTCTCCACATTGTTGCCGCATACATCGCGGTCCCTTAATGCGTCAACACCCTCTAAGACGTTAGCTCTTATCACGCTGACATTGATGGGCTTAATCATGTTCGTATCTGGTTGTGGGGAAGATGAACCAGAAACCCTAACTCGGGACCAAACCCCGATCGAACCTCAGCTTGTCGTTTTTACGTCGGATGCCGAAATTTTAGAAAACGCACATATCAAAGGTGATGCCAGCCAATTCCAACGGGTCTCTGACGATATTTCCGTCAAATAGGACTGGGGAGATGGGCAGCAGACACCCTACAGTCATAACCTCGTTGCGGAGCATACGTACAGAACCGAGGGTGAATATCTCATCACCTTGACTATCCGAGATAATGCTTCCACATCTGTCATTGCGACGCAGCAAAAAGCCATCACTGTCGCAATTAAGACGGAGATTGTTTCGGAAACGGATGGGGCAACTATGCGCCTAATCCCCGCTGGAGAATTTCAGATGGGCAATGCTTTCTTTGACGAAGATCTCTTCAAAAGAGAACGTATCCTTAACGAGGGCTTCCCCCACGAAGCACCTGTCCATACTGTTTTCGTGGATGCGTTTTATATCGATGTAACCGAGGTGGCCAACGCTATGTATCAGCAATTTATGGAAAAAACAGGGCATAGAGATCCGCGTTACGGTCTCCACAAACCCAGCTATCCGGTCTTCGGGGTTTCTTGGCATGATGCGATGGCTTATGCACAATAGGCGGGAAAACGACTTCCCACCGAAGCCGAGTGGGAGTATGCAGCACGCGGTGGGTTGGTCGGAGCGCGCTATCCGTGGGGAGATAAAATTACCCATAATGAGGCCAATTATGCGGGGACAGCAGATAGAGATCAGTGGGGAACCACAGCTCCCGTTGGACGTTTTCCGCCCAATGGTTACGGTTTGTATGATATGGCGGGCAATGTTTGGGAATGGTGCCTTGATGCGTACGATGCGAAGTTCTATGCTAATAGTCCAAGAATCAATCCCATCTCAGGAGGTCCCATCGAACAAATTGTCGAGAATTTCCGGAAGGATGTGACCTCTCGCGTATCATGAGGCGGGTCATGGCACGTCGGCGAGAGTTTCCTGCGAGTCTCCACTCGGACCCTCAGGAATACAGCGACTCTTATGTGGATTGACAGAGGCTTTCGCTGCGTAAAGCCTCTGGGACCTGAATTACAAAAATAGTTATTGAGATGTCTTCTATCGCTAGATGCGTGAGAAAATCTGTCTGGCGGTGGAGTTCCTTGATTCCTTGGTTCAACCGTTCAATAAATCCTTGAACCTTTGCCCCAAGGATCAGGATAGACTCTAATTTTTTTACGGTGTTTATTTGTCATTGAGCCGGGACTGAGCTACCAAATAAATCACAGCTTTGTTGTCACATACAGGTCAGCGTCTTAATTCGTCAACGCGCCCTAGGAGATTGGGTATGCCAACGGATTGAGATCTTATTCATCAAACGCTCACGGACAATCCACGGGCTTTCGACACCCTAGTCCAGAAATATCAGCCGGTGGTCTAGGCCCGGGCGCGACTTCTCGTACAGAATCCGCAGGATGCCGAAGATCTAACGCAAGAAGTGTTTATCAAAGCGTATCAAAATCTCCCAAAACTGCGCGATGCCAGTCGGTTCGCCGGTTGGCTGTCGCAAATTGTGAAGAATGTCTGCGTGACATGGATTCACCAGCAGAAGGAAATGTCAAAATCTTGCCAGAGGAATGGGGATCCAATTTTAAATCTATCTTCTGTTGAGGCGACGCCAGAACAATTCCTAATAAAAAAAGAGTTGAACCGGACAATCTTGAAGGCGATTGATTCACTGCCTGCTATGGATGGAGCGGTCGCTTACGATTTCTACGTTGACCATTTCAGCTATGATGAAATCTCAGAGAAACACGGGTTGTCACATCGTGCCATCGCTAGCCGGCTGCATCGCGCCAAACAACGCATCGCCCAGAAGGTCAAGCATTCTCTCAGCGTATTTAGTGTTTGCTGGAAACACTGGGAGACGTCAATACCGGGAGGACTGAAGATTATGTCAACTGTTTCGCGTTCTTGGTTTATCTCTTTCACAATCCATCTGTGCCTTGCCGGTATCATTGGAGGGTATCTGGTAACGCAAAGCCAACCATTCAAGGATTTGATGGGTGTTGAAATCTTGCAACCAGCGAAGACGTCGCCCAAACCGCAAGTTCGCAAACCCGTCATCAAACCCGCTCAAAAGCCAGAGGCACCAATCGAAAACACGGTCATCGTTGAACTGGTTAAAATCCAACCGCGAGCGACAAATGCCGCTGTCGTTCGTACCGCCACTGTCCAACCGCAGACCATCTCCGCGTTCTCAAATCAAGCCTTGAAACTTAATGCCCCTATCAACCCCAATGTGCCGAAAGTGGTCAACTCCCATGCCCCTATGCCTCAGGTCGTAACCCATACAGATGCCCCCGTTTCTGATGCACCCGATGCGCTGGCATTGTCTTCACCCGTCGTCACAGGCATAGGTAAAAACGGTGGGCGCATGAGTCGTGGGATTGGAGGTAGTGGTCGTGGGATTTCTGGGGGGACTGTGCAGGTCAGGATCGTTGATGTGTTCAAGTTGTCGTCGGAGCTTGCGATGGTTGAGGAGGTTGGAGCCGTTCGGGATGCCTTGAACGAGGTGGTTGATGGCGTTATGCTCGGTAATCTTGAAGTGCCACCCCTGCCCCACGGCGAGCCGGGAGGCCGTGTGGTTGGTAAGGGTCGCAATATTCGTGGTGTCTTCCGTTTTACACGCCTTCGCCACGACCTCTCTGATTGGTGGGCAGATGCTTCCGCGCTTAACGCATTTACGAAGTGGCTCAATGAAAAGACGCGAATCCGAACAGACATGAACGTCGAGGGTGGAGCACTGAAATTGACTGACGCCAATGTGATGAAATCGCCGATGCTCATCATGACTGGACATGATCCCGCTCTTGTTGCTAAATCAACAGCTCTAAAACAATTGGATACTAGGCGTAAGGATAGTCAATTCTCTCAATCGGAAGCGGTCTCGTTGCGGCGATATCTGGTCGAAAAAGAAGGTCTCCTCATTTTTGATGACTGCGGTTTCCATGGTGCCGCTCGATCAATGACCCATCTGTTTCTAGCTAATATGCGGCACATCATGCCAGAATATTCTGTGGGACGCATTCCCAACAGCCATGAAATTTATCACAACTTCTATCAAATGGGTGGACCACCCATTGGCTTTGATATTTACCAACCCGGGAGGACCATTGCCCGTTTTTCACCGCACCTTTCTCTTCCATCGCGGAATTTTCTTGAAGGCATTTTTATTGGTGACAAACTTTCTGTGCTGGTTATTCGTCGAGACTATATGTGCGCGATGGAGGCAGTCAGTCTGCCAAGCCGTCCTGTGCACTACTCGCCCAGCGTCTACCGTTTTATGACTAACGTTGCCATCTATGCACTAACGCACGGTAAAATTTCAGATTACTCCGGTTATGTGCCAGAAGATAAGCGAGAGCATCAAAGAATTCCAACCCGTGCACCGCAAGCCGCAACAATTGGAGCGATTGAATAGCATCTGTTAATCAGTCACACACGTCTGCATTTCTTTTGCTCCTCACATCTCAATTTCACCTTTTAGGCTTCACCTCGGTGCGTTGATTTACAATTCGCTCTCGTAATCCTGCGACGATGGTCTGCAAGGCCACAGGATTCTCATCCAAGAAGGGAACAACGAGATCGGCATACCCCTTACACGGTTCGGTGTAGACCGAGAAATTGGGGATAACATCCCGGCGATACCAAGCAACCGCCCCCTCAAGGTCGCCACCGCGTTGTGCGACATCCCGCAACAGACGACGCAGCACCCGCTCATGCGGTTCAACATCAACGAAGAGTTTGACATCCATCAAATCTCTAAGCGCTGTATCCCACAGGATAAGATGTCCTTCAACGATGATTAGATCGCTCGACTGAATCGTGGCGGGCGCATCGCCGCGTACAAACGCTCGCGTTCCTTTGGGTGGGGTTTCAATCGGTTGGCGTGCAATCAGTTGACGGATATGCCCAAGCAACGCCTCCCACTGAACTGCATCCGGATGGTTCGCGGTAATGACCTTCTCCCGCTCCTCCGGCGGGTATTCCGACCAATCCCTGAAGTAGTAATCTTGGTGAAGAATCACCGGCGAGAATTCTTTGAGTTCCTCTGCTAATACTGTCGTTAATGTTGTTTTCCCTGATGCTGAACCACCCGATATCCCAACCGTCACCGGTTTGAAGTCTTGGGGCATCCACTACTCCTTATCGCTAATTGAGCGCGGTTGTTTCGCAACCTACCACACATTATATGCCCAATTCGCCTTTCGATTTCCGTATTTTGTTCCATTGATCACAGTCTGATGGCATTCGAAGCAGGCATTGTAGGATTTGACACCATGACTCTCGTGCGCCTCTTGAATTTCAGGGGTGTTATGAACATGACAGGTAAGGCAGGTGTAAGCCTCGTACACCCCGTCCGCATGCACATTTAACCGCTCATCCGCTTTCTTGACCGTATATTCCTCTTCATCTTTTGGGTCAATTACCAACCAGTGGTTACCTTCCTCTTTCGTTGAAATCGTTGTCTGTCGAGAAAGGGGGGTTCCGTGAAGATTAAACTCCCACTGCAAGTTCTCTGAGACAACCCCTTCATTATCTAAATCGCTCTGGAAGTACGGATCTATACTAAACAGCAACGCCTCCGACGTATGGCATGTCACGCATGGAACGTCATGGACTTCTGTCAGAGGGAAGAATTCATCGTGATCTAATTTTTCTCTGCCGTGCAGCACAACGGTCAGCAGCAAAATGGGTGCGAGAGCAAGATGGCAGCGGAGGAGGATACGTCGTGTGCGCTGTGCAGTGAGGCTAACACCAACGCCGGTCCCAAGGTTGAGCAGTGCCAGCGTAAACGCCAACCACGAGTGCCAAGCGAGCGGTTGAGCCGCTGAGTGGATGAGAACGAGCGATAACCCTAACGATGCAAGTCTTTGATGATATTTGAGCCAGACCTGTCGGCTACCCCATCGGATCAGCCGTGTCCGCAGGATGTAGCCGCTCGCGATGAAGATAATGATAGCACCGATGATACTGAGTGTATGTCGTGCTTCACCGAAACTCGATCTGAGAATGAAGAAAAGGGATATAAGAATCGCCCCAGCAACGCCTTGAGCGATTTGAATGAATACATTCATAAGCGGGAAATTAATAAAAAAGCCGAGTCGTTTGATGGGAATGTAGTTTCAACGGAAGCATTCCAGTTGATAAGCGAGGCGAGTGCCAGTCAGACCTCGAAACGAATCAAAAATACTCAGGGAAACCACAATTCCCAAAACTGACCCGGCTATCGATTTTTGGAGGCAAATGTGATTACAAAATACGCAATCTTTGTGCCAACACTGACATCTCGCTGAAGCCTGTAATAATTAGAACACAACTTTATTAAGGTGTCAAGTGTTGTGCAAATATTTAACAGTGGTGTTCAGGTTTTGAACAACTTTAGCTGATTTTCATTTTACGGTGACATACCGTACTTGCCCCTCATGTTTTACGAGTAGCAAGACTTTGGTTTCATCCGTCACCTTTTCCACCGCCGATTTGAACTCCTCTACGCTGTGAATGGCTTGGTTCTCCACCTCAAGAATCAAATCTCCTCTGCTGAGACTCGCTTTGGCAGCCGCGCTGCCCGGTGCCACACTAGCAATTAATACCCCTTCATCCGAAGTGTGCCCCAGCTTTTCAGCCAGATCCGCTGTCAGGTTTTGAACGGAGAGTCCTCGCCAAAGATTCACGTGCCCCTCAGAATCGTTGGTAAGTTGAACAATTTGTGCGGAACGTTCACTAAGCGTCACAGAGATATCTTGCGTCTGACCATCCCGCAGAATGGAAATCGAGACGGTGGTCGTCGGCTTATACATGGCAATCACAGCGCGGAGATAATTCACATTCTTAATCGTCTCACCGTTAATAGCGACGATTATATCACCTTTTTGTAAGCCAGATTCTTCAGCGGGTGTGTCATTGAAGACACGGTTGATCAGGGTACCCATCGGTTTGTCCAAACCCAATTTCTTCGCTAGACCGGAATCTATCTCCTGAATCGAAACGCCAAGCCAGCCGCGTGTGACTGTTCCGTGTTCAATCAGTTCTGCTGCAATCTGTCTCACTGTGTTAATCGGAATGGCAAACGCGCTGTTCGATGAGCCGCTAACACGCATGCCGATGATTTCGCCTTGTGCGTTGACGATGGCACTGCCTCCCAAACCGGGACTCAGATTCGCGTCAAGCGCGAGCCAGTTTTCATAGTCGGCGATATGCGGGTTGCGTCCAACGCCGCTAATCATTCCCAAAGAAATTGCAGGTTCCTGATTCGCGGTATATCCCAGGACAACGGTCAACTCACCGAGGGCAACGTCATCCGAGTCGCCGAATTTCGCTGTCGGCAGCGCGCCGGTATCGACTTTGAGCACAGTAATCCCGGTGCCTTTGTCAGAAGCAACCACTTCAGCTTCAAGATGTCTGCCGTCCTGAAGGGTGACAGTAATCTCCTTGCTATTACCAACCAATTCGATAACAGTAGCAATGTGCCCCTGTTCATCTAGTAAGATGCCAGATCCGAAATTGATTTCATGTCGAATCTCGTTTAGGAGCAGATCCTCAGGTATCACATTCCGCCTCCGCTCTTGCCCCCGATACGGGTCAGGGTCGAAAAAATAATCTTCCGGCCTTTCACCTCGGTCCGGGTTTTGGCGAAACCAACGGCGGAATTTCTCCGGACCGAACCGTTCCCACCCTTCAAAGCGATGGTCCCTATCTCTATTTTCATCTGACCGTTCAGCTTGAATTCCAACGACCATTTCTCCAACGTCCTGTGCGAGCACAGCGAAACTTTTACTGAGTGCTTGCAATGTCTGTCGTTCATCTGCCGCCGATGCAGCATGTTGGAGTATGCTAAAGGCGAGTACGCAGATGAGAACGATGCTGCATGTTCGAGGTACATTCACTTTCATTTTTTGAACCTCCCTTACGATTTGAAAAATAACACACTGTCCAAATCGGTAAGTTTCATCAAAAGTGATTATCTCGCTCAGATCATGTTGGAAACTAGAAGGATAATAGGGTATACTTTAATATACAGAGTTCCATGAGAAGATTTCTGAAGCGTTTGTATGATGATTGCCTGTTTGACTGGTACAATTAAAAGGAGGATTTACCATGTGTCGTAACCAAAATTCTCAAAAGCGATGGATTCTCGTGGTAATGTCTATTTTGGCGAGTATCCTAATCCTACCAAGTTTGGCTCGAGCACAGAAAATCTTGTTTGAAGATACTTTTGATAAGTCGAAAGACAAGTTGAACGGTACAGGAAAATGGCACACGGCTTCTGGGTCGTGGGTCATTAAAGATGGCAGATTGGTACAGAACCAACGAAATGGTAAAAATCTTATCTTGGTATCCGATGGGCATTGGAATGAAGAGTGGAATGATTACTGGTTCTATTCAACAGTCAAGCTTGCAGCCGGCACCAGTCCGCTCATCATTTGGCGATTCCATAGCGATGAAGGTGCGGGGTTTGCTGCTAAAGACGCTTTGCCGCCTCGGATGCAAGAAAGTTTACGTCGTCATGTCATTTATTGGGAACTGAACAAGGAGGGAAAAAGATCCGTTGTGGTTCGGCATATACGGCATATTGTGAAAGAATTTGAAAAAACTGAGACGAAAACGAAACTTGATAGAGGTGTAGACTACTGGATTAAAATCGAAAATCACCAGAAAGGCTACCGTTTTTTCCTTACAGATAACGGTGCAGCAGCAGTTTCGGGTAATTACGGTCCAGTCCTCGTTGACGTTAAGGACTTCAACATACAGGGCGAGGGACGAATCGGTTTTGGAACGCAAGAGTCTATAATCGAGGTGGACAACGTGTTTGTCACTGAACCTGAAAAGAATCCTTTCGCTGTGGAGGCGCAGGGCAAATTGGCAACCACTTGGGGCCAACTGAAATCAAGAATAGTCCGATAGGATTACGAAAGGAATACGGCGAATGAAGGTTGTGGTATTCGGCGCAGCCGGTTGGGTAGGCCGCGCTGCGCTTGCCAACTTGGAAGGCAAACATCAGGTACGCGCCTTTGATCGGGGACCGGAGGCATGGGAGCAATGGAAGGATATTGAGGACGAATGGCAGGACGGAGAGATAATCCACGGGGATATTGTGGATTTCACCACTGTGCACAACGCCACAAAGGGAATGGATGCGGTTATTCATCTCGCGGTCTATTTCGGTGGATACGGCGTAGATGATCCGCAGCCGTTCCTAGTCAATTTGAAGGGTTTGTGGAATGTGCTGGAATCCGCACATCAACGCGGTATCAAGCGAGTTGTGCATATCGGTTCATGTCAGACGGTGCACCCCAAGGGAGTATTTTTCAACGCGGATGTCAGAAGACCCGATGGAAGTCAGTACGCGGTTTGTAAGCGTTTGCAGGAGGAGATGTGTCGGCAGTTTTGCGACGCGTACGGGTCACGTATTATTGTCCTGCGTCCGGATTATATTGTGGATAGTCGATTGGGAATCAACAGGCGTCGAGAGAAACTAGGCTCCGAGGCGGCACCGGTGCGGAATGGCTGCGTCTGTCGGCATGATCTGGCGGAAGCGTGTCGTCTGGGAATAGAGTCCACGACAATCGGCTTCGATATCTTCCATATTGTGGGCACCCCCGAAGCCGATCAGACCTGCAACGTCGATCGGTCACGTAGCGTGCTAGGACTGGAATACAAGGGGAATCTGGAGCAGTATCGGTGATGCCGGTAGTTTTCCTTTCGCTTGATTTCCTTTGTGGATTGGTGTAGTCTCTCCTCATCATAATCCCAGCATTATTTCATAAGTTGAGATGAACTAACAGTTCAAATCAAAGTTGAATTGAGGAATCCCGATGAGTACATGCAAAATAGGTTCGTTTGAAATGTTTGCTGACCGTATAACAATAGACCCTGAAATCTGTCATGGCAAGCCGTGCATACGTGGATTGCGCTATCCTGTTGAATTGATACTAGAGTTGTTGAGTGCAGAAATGACTATCGACGAAATTTTAGCAGACTATGACGACTTAGAACATAACGATATCTTGGCGGCTTTGGCGTTTGCAGCGCGACTGACTCAGGTTCAGCGAATGCAGGCTACTATGATATGAAGTTTTTAGTAGATGCCCACCTGCCGCGGCATCTTGCTTATCGATTGTAAGAAGCTGGTTATGATACCATTCACACACGCGACTTACCACTTGAAAATCGAACCCCTGATGGTGCTATCAACCAGATTTCAGTGGATGAAAAGCGGATAGTAATCACCAAGGATGCTGATTTTGTCAATTCATTTATGATTGCCCAGAGACCATACAAGTTGCTTCTGGTTTCAACAGGTAACATCAAAAATAGCGAGTTAGAACCGCTGTTTTTGCAAAATATTGAGCAAATTGTAGAAGCATTTGCAACGTACGATTTCATTGAGATAGACCGAACATTGATTATCTTTCATACTTAGCCAGCTGCCTGACAACCGATCTGGTGTTATTTTGGAATCACGTTGGATGATATCCGCCCGACGAAGGTCGGCATTTCATAAAAGGATATTCGCACTATGACCAAACGCCCCAAAATTGCGGCAATCGTTACAGAGTACCGCAAGTATTCCCATGGTCAGCACATCGTTGACCGTTTCCTAGAGGGATACGGCTGGAACAGTCGGCACCACCACCCGGCAATGGATCTGGTTTCACTCTACGTCGATCAACGACCTGAAGGCGACCTGAGCAGTGACCGTGCGGAACGCTTCCCCCACATGAAAATCTATCCGACCGTCGCTGATACCCTGACTTTGGGAGGAGATGATCTCGCCGTTGATGGGGTCCTGCTCATCGGCGAGCACGGCAGCTATCCCACCAACGAGAAGGGGCAGCATCTCTACCCACGCTACGAGCTATTCAAGCAGATTGTCTCAGTCTACAAAACTACCGGCAAAACTGCGTCCATCTTCAACGACAAGCATCTCTCTTGGAATTGGGATTGGGCACGGGAGATGTATGATATTTCTCAAGAGATGGACTTTGCGTTCATGTCCGGATCGTCCCTGCCGGTGACTTGGCGCACCCCGTCCATTGATATGCCGTTGGGTGCCCGTGTTCGGGAAGCACTATGTATCGCAATCGGGGGCGTCGACAGCTACGACTTCCACGCCTTAGAGACCATCCAGTGCATGGTAGAACGTCGCGAAGGCGGCGAAAAAGGTGTCAAGTGGCTGCAAGCCTACCGCGGTGACAAATTCTGGGAGGCGCATCACGAGGAACTGTGGTCGCGTGAACTGTTTGAAGCCGCACTCTCCCGTAGTCACACCCTCACTCCCTCACGGCAGGGGTTCAACAACATCTTCCCAACCTTGGACGAAATGAAGCAATTGGTTGAAGACCCAATCGCCTATCAGTACGAACATTTGGACGGTCTCAAAGCGACCATGATTCTTATGAACGGACTGGTACAGGATTTCAACTTCGCCGCTCACCTCGAAGGTCAGGATGCCCCACTATCCACACAGATGTACCTGCCGATGCCTCCAGTCCGCACAACCCTTGCCAACTTTTTCTCGCCGCAGGTCAACAATGTTGAAAAGATGTTTCTGAGCGGGACAGCGACCTATCCGGTCGAGCGCACGCTGCTCACTACAGGGTTGGTTGCTGCCGGGGTTGATAGCCTCTTTCAAGATCAGACGCGGCAGGAGACGCCACACCTAAATATCTCTTATCAACCGACGAAAGAATCGACTTTCTGGAGAACCTGATTTCAAAGGAGAAACACGTAAATGGCACCGAAACGCATCGCCGTGATTGCCACCATCTATCGTTACCTGTCACATGCCCAACACTTTGCTGACCGCTTCATCGTCGGCTATCCTTATGAAGGTCGCTGGCATCGTCCCGATACCCAGGTCGTTTCTCTTTATATAGATCAGAAGCCCGAAGGAGACCAATCCACTGACCGCGCCCGCGAGTTCAGTTTTTCCGTTTACCCAACGATTTCTGAAGCACTTCGCTGTGGTGGCGACAAGCTCGCAGTCGATGCTGTGTTGCTCATAGGTGAGCATGGTGATTACCCAAGAAATGAGAAAGGTCAGGTTCTCTATCCACGCTACGAATTTTTCAAGGAGTGTGTCAAGGTTTTCGAGGAGGACGGACGTGCTGTTCCAATATATAATGACAAACATCTCTCCTACAATTTCGAGAAAGCACAGGAGATGGTGGACGACGGTCATCGCTTGGGATTCCCAATCCTCGCCGGCTCGTCCCTACCAGTAACTTGGCGCCTGCCAGATGTCGAGTTGCCGCTTGATTGCGAGATTGAGAGTGCCTTGATGATAGGTGTCGGTGGTTCTGACCCGATGGATTATCACGCCCTAGAAGCCATGCAGTGCATGGTCGAACGCCGCAAAGGTGGTGAGACCGGAGTCAAGGTGGTGCAATTAATCGAAGGCGATGCGGTGTGGGAGGCAGGCGAGGCTGGACGTTGGTCAAAGGAACTTTTGGAGTCAGCACTCTCTCGGTGCGACAGCCCGTGTGGACTGACCGAGGAAGATGGACGGACTCAGGATCTGCTCGGCACCGGCGAACTCCAGAAACTGGTCGAAAATCCAGCAGCCTATTTTATCGAACGCAACGATGGACTCCAAACCACACTACTGATGCTCAACGGCGCAGTCAGAGACTACTGCTTCGCCGCGCGCCTGAAGGGCGTACCAGATCCAGTGTCTACGCAATTTTTCCTGACCCCAACACCCAACGTGACCTACTCCGCCTGCTTAGTTGCCAAGATTGTGGAGATGATTATGACCGGGGCTGCCCCTTACCCAGCAGAGCGCACCTTGGTTGTCAGTGGGATGCTGGAGAGTTGCTTGACTTCCCGGATACAAGACCATCAACGTCTGAATACCCCACATCTGCAGGTAGAGTATCGTGCACCGGCTGAGTCGCATCATGGACGGGCTTGAATCTTATGCCTTGCGATAAATCCAGCAGTTGGGTGATATTCCTATCGATTAGAGTCAAAACTACGCAAAGGAGAACGGTATGACCCCAGAAGTAGCGTTACAAAAGCGGGAACAAATGATGCGGGATGGCTACTGCGCTGTAGATGATATCTTGACCGAAGACTTCCTACAGGAACTCCGAGAAGAATCGGAGCGCTTGATCGCTGGGCATGAACCGCCACCTGACGTGAGGTATCAAGGGCAACATGTCGGTGTCCGAGGTGTGGACAACCCAATCATCCAGAAACTGTTGGATTGGCAACCATCGCATCGGGCACTTGAACAAATGGGATTTGGAGATTTCGAGAGCACCGGCGGGATTATCATCCTGACTAAAGATCCTGAGGAACCCGCGCTCTATTGGCATCAGGATTGGATGTTGTGGAATGATCCAATGAGTTGTTCGCCCTGGCCCCAGACCATGTTTCTATCCTACTACCTGACCGATACAACGATTGAAAACGGCTGCCTCAAAGTTATCCCCGGCACCCATCTCAATCGCGTTCCGCTGCACGATCAACTCGTCCCCGCACACGAACAAGGGGCTCGATTTATTGAAGAGGACCACCCGATCATGTTCAGCGATCATCCGGATCAGGAAAATGTCTTCGTCTCAGCGGGGGCACTCGTCTTGGCAGACGCCCGCGTTCTGCATTCAGCGCACCGGAACCTGACAGACGAGCGACGAACCCTAATCTTAGCGTGGCACAAGCGTCCCATGACAATTCCCGACGATTGGGAGGACGAAATTCCTGAGATCATTGCCAACCGCGATCCGAATCAGGAATACCCCGGTTCTCGTATCCCTAGAGTGCTTCTCAAATAGGTCAGCAATTGGTTGGAAATAAATTTTGTGCAGTACTTACGCCCTTTGATTGCGAAAATCATGTCCTATTTCCTAATGCACATGACAATGGCAATCTAATCGTGGACACAGGTTACCTCCCTACCTTGTTTCATTAGGGAGGGTCCACACCGCCCGACGAACCGACGCCTACGCGAACGTCCACTGTCCTAGCTCGATTCTACTCGCCTCACCTTCTCAATTACCCTTTTTGAACCAAATCTTCAGTGCAGTGCCCCCCATGATTTTGTCTTTTTCGTCTTTGCTGATAGAGGGCAGATGAAAATCGATGAGATCCACCAGTTTCTGGTAGCCCGGCTCCTCAAGAATCCACGGAGAGTCTGTACACCACATCATGCGTTCCGGTCCGTAGATTTCGTAGATTCCCTCGACCATCGGTTTCATGTCTTCGTAGGGCCAAGGTTTTTTGGAAAAAGCATACTCCCCGGAAACCTTAATGTACACGTTGGGAAATTGCGCCATGTCAATAACCCGCGGATAGGTCGCCGGCGGCAACGGCTCATCGTCAAAACGGGGTCGTCCCCAACGATCTACCGCGCTAGGAGTGCCTGGCATTACACCGAGGTGGTCTAGAGAGATGTTGACGTTAGGAAAGGTTCCTGCCAGCATCTCAACGCAACCGATATTGGTGCCACCTGTGTAGATATTGATGTTGATACCCAACTCGTCGGCACACTGAAACAGAGGGTAAGCCTTCAGGTCCTCAACGTGTGTGGCGTTCGGATCGCCCAAATCGCCGATACGGATGCCCTCAATGCCGGTAGCATCAACTAACTCCTTAAGGCGTGCTGGCAGATCCGGATCGTTTCCATCTACCAACCCGGTGGCGGTGAAACGGTCGGGCCACCTCTGGACACAGTGGGTCACATACCTATGCTCTTCAATCCGGGTGCCTCCCATATCGATCAACACCGTCTTATCTATACCCGCTGCGTCCATCTCTCGCAGGAGCTGCTCGGCAGTCGCTTCTTTGTCCGCTGGTGCCAAACCACTGACTTCGCGGGGGTATTCGTCGCTCAACTTGGCAAATACGTGCACGTGTACATCTACCTTATCCATATATGTTATACCTCCTGACTTTCTTCCGTTTGTTCTAGCCCTTCCATCTCCCTTGCTCATGACGAAACCAAATACTGTTTCGCGAGATGGTTGAGCGCCTCTTTATAGACTTCAAACATAATCGACAAACGGAAAAAGACTTCACCAAGTTCATATTCCCGTGCCATCGAATGTCCTGACGCACGATCATAGTATTCGCGCCCAAAATCAATATAAAATTGTGCACTCACCGGACGGTTTTTATAACGATGGCGATATTCGATCCACTGTGGAAAGAGCCCTGTGAGGTAAAGGGAGTAGTTGCCAATGTGCGAGTAGATAAGGAACTGGCGACGGGTATCTGCGTTTGCTGCCTCTTGAATCATGTCTGTCAGATAGTGGTGGGTCTGTTTATCGTTCCGATGAATGCGATACAATCGGTCTGTTTTAACGAAAAGACTGAGGAGATTCGCGATATAGTTGATAACCTTTTTATCTCCCAAGATTCGCTGATCCATTAGACTGCGCCGCAAGAGCACACTGAAGAATAGAAACGGCGAAATCTCTAATATCAACAGACTTCGATCGCGAATCTTGTTGAACAGGGATTCGCTGTTTAGCATTGAGTCAAGAGTCGTCGGCAGCTGATGAATCAGTTGAGCAATCTCCTCATAACTCCGTCCCGGCTTCGGGAAATTCTCGATTAAGAATTGCAGATCCTTATCTACCAACTGACTGAGATCTGTCCGGGCAAAATCGGGTTTTCGCATCGCGCTATCCTCCTTTAATCGAAAATCAAGGGACCTATTACTGCTGTCCGCAGGTATAATTCAGAATCGGAGCTGCCATTACAATCACTCCTGAAGGCATACCCCACCTTTATAGCTAGTTTATACCTCTGCCATAGGTCGAGACTTGGGTGACTTACCCTTCCACCGGTTGCCAGAGAATAGCGTAAATATCGGTGTTGTCTCTGACCTCATCCCACGATCCGGGTGCTTGGCTGGAGCCACAGATTGACAGAATCGTATCATCCGCAAACACCATACTAGCACTGTAGCTGCCGGTGAAGGTCGTTGAATCGAGATAGTAGACTTCGTCCAGCCAAGTTATGCCTTCGTCTCGGCTAATCATCGCGCGAGATCCAGGCGGTCCGGGCCCGTAGCGTGTGTCATGTATAACGACCGCTGTTCCATCGCTCTGGACTGCGGGATAGCCGAAGGTTTGACCGTACATTGTGCATAACATACGCGGTGGACTCCACGTTTGACCATCATCCCCAGAGTCCATCACAAAGACGTTCTTGAAGCCTCTGCCCGCGTCGGAACCCTCCATTGGGCGCATCATTTCCTCGGTATCGGATGGCAGGGGAGGACGCTGATAGCGCATTGTCGCGAACACACGACCCGATGGGGTCAACACGGCTGCACCCTCTGAACCCCAATCAATCATCAGAGTGGGACCCTGCCAAGTATGACCCCCATCCGTTGAGCGGAAGGTGTAACAGCCATTCATGGTGGTTGGTGTATTTCGGATGTCCACCGTCCATAGCAGCGTGTCATCCTGAAGTCGATTCAGCCCGCGGTGCGTGTACCGTTCGGTGTAGGGTCTGCCGTCGGGGAGATTCATCTCGACCGGAATCGCTGCCCGCTTCGTCCACGTTATACCCTCGTCTTGGGACGCCCACACAACCGCTGGGTCACGTGCCTCCGGTCCCGTCGAGCAGTGGACGCCGATGAACGTGCCATCGCGCAGCACGCGCCAGTGCCCTCCCGGTGTATTCTTCATACCTGTCAGGGATCGCGATGTCCATGTGCGCCCCCCGTCCGTGGATTTACACAGGACTTGGGACTGCTTTACGTATACCGTGCCGTCCGGTCCTACGTCCACGTGCGTACCTTGAGGGCTCATGTCATCGCTGTGAGGCAGCAGGGTCTTTTCCACCGGAATGCGGGTGAGTTTTCCGCCAGCAGCGTGTAGGATGTATTGACTATCGTGCATCTGCTTAAGTACTTCCGCCGATGGCACGTCGACCCCGCCGAGTCGATTTGTGCGCAGGTTCGGTTTAACGATTACTTCCATCATCTTAATCCTCCATTGTAGTGCAAGTTGCCACTTATAGGGTAAGTAAGTGAATAAAAGCTAAAGCGAGAAAATTACCGCTCGCAGTGGATTGACAAATCCACTGCACACATACCCGTAGGTTGGGCATCTTGCCCGACCCATAGCCGAATCTCCCGATCTTATCGGGGCGAGGCGGCATGTGTAATATGCGTTTGATAAATAGCAGTTTGTGTTACATTAATGAACTAATGCACCAATGAATCAATGAACCAATTGTTTTCACGTTTCACTCTCGGTCTTTGACCGGCGATCGTATCAACAGGTGCAAGCTAGCACTGTATGGTTATTATGATGCACTATCTCTTGTCACCCATACTTAAGTGTCAAATCCAGACCAAGGATCGTGACGATACTCTCAGGAAGAACGACATCGTTCCGAGCCGCTAGTTCCACGATGTTTTTACCCCTCCGCAGCGGCGGCACTCGCACATCGTATGCAAGCTGACAATCCATCCGACCCTCCATGGCGGAGGCAAATTGACCGTCGGTCAGCGCCTCACCGTTTAACCGAACTAGCAACGCGTTCTTCCAAGAGGGGTCATCGAACCCAACGGTCAAGGTTGCCCTTGTCGGCGGATACAATGCCACATCGTCACCCACGATCAGCGGTAGGCGGCCAATCACGCCGGTACGCAGAGTAGCGCGTTTCGATTCGAGCGGCAGCGGACGAGGCGCGGATAGGTGTGCGTAGTAGGGCAGGATGCCGCCTGTATCACTATCGACGCTGAACAGCTTATCTTTGCCGACCAACATGTTCGCATCCCCCACTTCATGCACGCAGGCGTAGCAGCTACGGCGAGTTTCAATCAGCTGGTCGCCGGTCATGAACTCAAATGGCGTTCCAAGATTCCAGAAGTAGAGTCCATCAACACCGGCGCGATACCAGTTCGATGCCAATCCACGCACCAACGGCAGCGACTCCTTACCCAAGTTCACGCATGGATAGACGGGCACACCGTGCGGTCCCGCCGCTTCAACCCACGTCTCAACCGGCAGGGACCACGGCGCATATCCGCCACCGATAATGAGGAGATCGGTCAGATCTTCTTCGAGCCACGTCACCACATCCATACCGTTATCAAGACATGTGCCGAAGGTGTCCGGCACCCGCACAGTGATAAGCAACGGTCTGCCACGCCGCTCCGCTGCTGCGTCCGTCAGGCTGCGAATCTCTTCCATCATTGATGTGATAGTGGCAATCTCCTCTGTCGTGCACGGTTCGCCGCGCATCCGCCGACTGAACAACACAGGATGGCGGATATAGTCCAACTCAAACCCGTCCACGTCATAGTGCTGACAGATCTCCTCAATGATTTCGATCTTGCGTCGGCGCACCGCTTCGTGTGAGAAGTCTTGCGCGGTCATATACAATTCAAACTCTGGTAGCGTTCCGCGGGTATCAACCATGAGCTCCGGGTGTGTGCGTTTCCAGACAGTCATGGCGTTGGCGTCCATAAAACTGTCGTGCACGTCGTTCATGCGTACCGATGCGAACGCCTCCATGTCGTGCCCGTGTGCGAAGTCACAAACTAGGTGCAGCGGACAACGGTACTCTCGCGTCAGCGTCTTGATGTTCTCGGTCGCCCTATGCCAATATTTGACCGGCGCACCTTGGGCATCACCGTAGATTGGCTGCACCTTGCTGTCGTAGGCAGGGGCATCGAACTGTCCACACAGCACCGACCAAGAGATGGTGCCGACCTGTGTTTCGGAAAGCGGCGCAATCCGATGCGATAGGAAACCTTCAGGGGTATTTGCGTCTTCCAGTGCCAATTCGTGTGTATCGTCGTTGAAGATGATACGCCGAGGACGTTGTGCTGCCGCTACTCGGGCCCGTTTGGTTTCTGACCAATCAGCCTTTGGCATATTTCCCTCCTACATTCTTCGGATGGTTCATGTAAAAAGAAAGTGCAAAGCGCGAAAAGAAATCGTAGGGGCGGGGTTACCCCGCCCGTGCTTGCCTAAACTAGCCGCCAACGAATAATCACATAGTCGGTGTTGCCAATGCAGTTATCCCAAGCACTCACGTCGCCATAACAGGAGCCAGTCAGCGTCAGCATCTCTTCCCCGTCTAAAGTGATTGTCGCTGCGTAGCCAGCCGCCTGACCATGACTGAGGTAGTACACCTCGTCTTGCCACGTCTCACCACTGTCATGGCTCACTACCGCCCTGCCGCTGCTCATCTCGCGGGGGTATCGGTGATCGGTAACCACCACCGCACGATTGCCCGATAACCCAACACCGTATCCGTAGCACTGACCTAGCACCGTGGCGAGTTGTCGCGGCGATGTCCATGTTTCACCTACATCGTCCGAATGGGCGACGAACACGTGCTTGTATGGGAATGTGTGACCGGCTGCGAGGGCACCCGTCCGTTCCAACAGATCTGGGGGATCATCGGATAGACTGGGGCGCTGATAGCGGATCGCCGCCAACAGTCTACCCGTGGGCAGTTGGGCAACGTTAACTTCACAGCACCACTCACCAAGGACAGAATACTCTGACCATATATGTCCACCGTCCTGTGAACGGTAGATGCGACATACAGCGGGCGTTATTTCAGCCGCTTTGCGATTCCCAATCCTGTCCGCCCCCACCAGCACCGGCACTAACAGCGTACCGTCGTCCAGACGGGTCATACTAAAACCCAGCGACAGCACATCCGGCGTACCGGGGTCAATCTGTCCGATTTGCTGCCATGTCTCGCCTTCGTCGTGCGACTCCCACACGGTCGGCGGCGTGCCGTTGACCGCGGGTTTGACGTTTAACATGGCACCCTCGTTGTTGAACGCCACCCGCCAGCCGCTGCATATATCGGGATCCCGCCGGAGGTGCTCCCACGTTTTGCCACCGTCAGTTGACCTGTGAAGCAGCGTATGTTGGGCGGCATAGATCGTCCCATTCGGTGCCTGTGCTAGGCACAGCCGCTGGGTGTGTCCCTCCGGATCCCGCGGCAGCCGGATCTTCTCCACAGGAACCTTCTCTAATCTATTGTCGCGAGCGTGGAGGATGTAGTCGTTCGCCTGCATCGCTTGCAGCTCATCAGGCTGAATGGATACTCCGCCCATGTTGTGTGTTGAGAGCATAGCGTCTCCTTTCTCTATCTATTATTTAGGTTCAGGTTCGTGGATACCCCCGATGCTGCATCAGTTTTCCAAACTTGATAACGCTTTATTGGTTGAACTGCTGGGCAACAAACACCGAATCAAGAATGTTGACCACCCCATTACCATTTGGGTCTGGGGTGGATGTGCCGAACCCATTGGCGACCTGCACCAGATCCAAGATGTTGACTTTCCCATCGCGGTTGACGTCAACGACACTTCCAGATATCAAGTGCTTCAAGGTTGAGGAGTCCGGCCAGGAGTGTGAGGTCTCGAATCTCATTTTCAGAGAGTACTAGGAATGTCAAATTGATAGCATGTTCTAAACCGGTGAGGAACGTGCTAAGATCATCATTTACCCTCCAAATCGATTTATTGTATCATATTTGCTATCTATTCACCGCAATAGTTCTATTTGAGGATAACCATCCTACGGGTTCCGGTGTAATCGTCAGTGGTCAATGTGTAGAAGTATATACCACTGCTCACCGGTTCCCTGATTTCGTTACGACCATCCCAATACGCTGCCTTCCTCCGATCGGTGTAGTATCCCGCCTTTTGATGCCCTATATTGAATTGGCGTACCAACACACCTCGGAGGTCATAGATGCTAATCCGCACTTCTGTCTCGCTAGCAAGATGATACGGGATCCAAGTCTCTGGATTAAATGGATTCGGGTAGTTTGCGCGGAGCACGGTCTTGTCTGGAATCATTAACGCAAGCAGCCTTTCAAGCATCGCTATGCCTTGGGCAAAGATAACTGACCCGTCGTTTTGAGCGTGCGCCATATCTATCCACTTCTGAACAGTTTCCGGACTGAGAGAAACGTGAAGCGCAGCAGGTGCAGCAGGGGTGCTTGTTTCACCGAGATGTTGCGCAACTAGGATTAAATCTAAGATGTTAGTAATCCCATCTCCATTAATGTCGCCCTTAGTCGTGCCGAAGTGTTGGGCGACCAAAATCAGGTCAAGAACGTTCACAATACCATCCCCATTTAGATCTGTAGGGGCAGGTCTTGTGCCTGCCCTGAGATAGATTTCACCGTCCAAATCTGCTAGCTGATGCGTTCTTCCTGCCTGATTACTAGACACGCCCATGGCCTCCTCCGTGAGCGAAATCTCCTGCGCTGTCCCACTCCGGTTATAAACCGCCCAGCCATTCGTGAACTCTCTGATATACAAGCTCTCAATATCCTCTTGATAGCGTTGTGCAGTGGGACCGACAGGTTGACCGAGATCCGCATCCCAAAACGAATACCAGTAGTGTTTATGACTAAATCCTCCAATAGTGTACAAAACATATCCATCAGAAAAGATGAAACTCATCGTGGTAAATAAACGCATCCACCGGCGATTGTTTGAACTATCGAACGGTTCGGTCGGAATCCCCTCCGCCCGCAAGATGTTAGTTTGGGGGGATCTCACATTTGCTTCGTGCCAAACGAGCGCATCTTCAATCGCAGCAAGCCTCGCATCTGAATAACCTATGTCGAGGTCACGGAAGGTCTCCATAAAACTGCCATTGATATATGGGGCTGAAAACGGCATCTCGCGCCAATTGTTGCATATAATGAGAAAATCGTCCGGCACCGCCTCACGAATCCGGCGTAGAATGGAGGTCCGTGCCGTGCGCTCTATCTCAACCTCCTGAGCATATTCCGGTGTGTGTTCTTGATAGGTCGGCATACCAGGATCTTGAATTAAAACCAGAACTTCGCTCCAAACATCAAAGATGATGCCGTCATATAGACCACACTTTGCCACCGAAATCGCTTGTTGAACCAGAATATCTTGAGTCTCTTTTAGCCTGTAATCAACCAAATATTGATTCGCAAGAACGTTATCCCCCGATATACGGTTTCCATCTGCGTCTCTTAGCCAATAGGGCCAATCCTCTGGATAATGACTCGGATTTGCTGTATGTAACCGTATTTCTCGAAGGAAAATCATATTGGGATTCTTCGCAAGTAGTTTCTCTCGTTCTGCTATTGCGTATTTGACATCCCCTATCAATTCAGACCATGGGGGGGTCTGTCGAAAACGGAGGTCAAAAAGGAAATCAGACCAAATCAGATCATGATAAACGAGACGGTCCTGATACGATAACGCAGGCAGATTCAGTATTTCATTGTCCCACCCTTGGACAATAGATGGCAAATTCCGATTGGAGATGCGATCTCGAATCGGAGGGTCTGGAATTGCACATACCTCATCATACTGAAAATCTGTCAGAGAAAGCCCTAAAAGTGGACTAAAATCGGTAATCCGATTTCTGTCAATCCACAGTGTTTGCAACAAAGCTAAATTTGCAAGCGGACCGACATCCATAATCCGATTCACCCTGAGATCTAGAAGGACCAGTTTTGTCAGATTCTGAATCGGCGTGATGTCTGTTATCTGACAATAAGCCAAATAAAGTTCCCTTAATTCCGTGAGATCTTTAAGGAAAGTCAGATCTTCCATGGGAACGCTAATGAGGTGCAGAAGCTCAAGTTGTGTGAGATTCGCAAGCGGCATGACATCCTCAATAGGATTGTTCCGAAGAAATAGACTTCTTAGATTATGAGCATATTCTAAACCGGTGATATTTTCGATTCCCGCATCCTCAGCAGCGAAGCCCGTTAATCCTAGCATATCCTGCTCTGTGATAGGAACACCATCTGGAAGTTGTAGGGTTTCTCGGATAGCTTGTCTGAGGTTCGGGTCGGGGATCTCTACAACTTGAGCAGAGGCATGGGGGATGAGAAGGATTGCCACGATGAAGAGAATGAAAAGACAGCGTGAAACATGATGAGTGAAACGTGCAAACGTTAATTTCATGGGCACTCCTTATCTTGTTAATCCTTAAATCCTGAAAATCCTGATTCAGACAATTTATCAGCCCGTAGGTTGGGGTGAACGATAGTGAAACCCAACGCAATAAAAGTAGTAGGCACGCTCCGCGTGCCGTAACCTCTAATGGTGCTACTGACTAAACTGCTGGGCGACAAAGACTAAATCAAGGATATTGACCACGCCATCACCGTTGGGGTCCGGGGCGGATTGACCAAAGCCATTAGCAACCATCACTAAATCCAAGATATTGACGGCACCATCGTTGTTGACATCAGCGAAACTTCGGGTCGCGAGATAGATTTCACCATCAAGGTCGGGGAGCAGGTGAGTCAGGGACGCAGCGTTGTTTCCCCTATCAGATACGGAGCTCGCAGATGACGGCAGTGTGATGGCTTGTGCTTGCCCACTCCGATTATACACCGCCCAACCATTGGTGAACTCCCTGATATACACCCCTTCGACGTTCTGATACGGTTGAGCGGTCGGACTCACAGGTTGTCCGAGATCGGCGTCCCAAAATGAATACCAGTAATGATTGTGATTGGGTGGGTCAGGTTTACTTCGGTCCCAACCGATGTTATAAAGCACATATCCGTTGGAGAGAGTGAGGCTCATTGTAGTAAAGAGACGCATCCATCTTTTATTATTCGGGCTATTTGGCGGTTCGGTCGGGATGCCCCATCCTTCAAGGCAGTTGATTTGGGGTTCTTTTAGGTTTTCTTCTAACCACAGGAGGTTACTTTCAATCTCCGCCAGTCGCGCAGGGGTATAACCGCCCCCGTAGTCTTGGAAAGATTCCATGAAACTGCCATTCATGTAGGGGCCGGTTATTGGAAGTCTGTACTGATTATTATTGCCTATGATTAGAAAATCATCAGGGACCATGACACGGATGCGCTGAATCAACGAGAGTTTTATCTGCAGTTCTTCTTCTGGTGTGCTGTAATGCTCTGACCAGTCAAAATTTGCAAGGGTGAGCCTGTTCTCGTTCCACCAATCAAAGAAAATTCCGTCAAACAATCCACATTTCGCCACAGCAATCGCCTGTTGCACAACGATGTCTTGTGCTCCTTGTAGCGTGAAGTCAATTAGGAAAACCGAGTCAATTAAGTCTGCATTTCCAACCAAATTCCCTTCCTCATCCCTTAACCAGTAGGGCCAATCTTCAGGATACTGGGTATAACCTGCATCTCTTAGGCGAATCTCAGCGAAGAAAAGCATATTGGGATTTTTGGCAAGCAGCATGTCCCGTTTTTGCTCTGCTTGCTCAATATTGCCCGTGAGTTGATAACCTTGCGAAGTCTCTTGCCAATGGAGACCAAACAAGCCCGGACCATGCCAATACAAATCGTGATGTACCAGTCCACCTTCGCGGGACAATGTGGGTCGGTTTATGATTTCTCCACCCCACGCTTGGAAAATAGAGGGGAAACTCCGATTTTTAATGCGTCCTGCAATAGGGAGATCCGGTAATTCACAAACCTCATCGCGGTCAAGGCGGATCAAGGATAGTCCATCAAGTGGACTATAATCGACAATTCGATTGTTATCGATTCGCAGTTCGTCCAACATAGTTAAATTGGCAAGAGGGGTAATATCAACAATCCGATTGCCACTCAGATTTAATCGAGTGAGTTGCGTTAGATTCCCCAATGGGGTGATGTCTTCAATCAAATAATTCCAAGGGAGGGTTAGCCATTCCAGCTGCGTTAGGTTGGCAAGTGGAGTAATGTCTGAAATGTCACAACCGCCGAGGTCAAGACCTCTTAATTGAGTGAGATTAGCTAGCGGAGATAAATCGGAAATAGGATTTACCCAGAGTCCTAAGCGTTCTAACTGAGTTAGTTTAGCCAATGGCTTGAGGACGCTTATGTTATTTTGATGAACATCGATCCATTTCAAATTAGTAGCGTGTTCTAGTCCTGTTAAATCTTTTATCTGTTTCTCCGGGGCATCTAGCCGCGTTAACTGGTTCATTACTAACTGTGTAAGAGGTGTTTCGGCCTGCAGACCTAGTTCCTCTCGGACGGCGCGTTCTAAATTTAAATCGGGTATCTTCACATCAATTGAGGCAAATTCCTGTAACTTATGGATGTCCATATCTACATTTTGAAGATTCAATCCAAAGAGCGGTTGAAAGTCTGCTATTGCATTGTTAGCAAGTGTCAAATCGGTAAGCTGTGTTAAATTAGCAAGTGAACTGATATCGACGATCCGGTTGTTGTCAATCCACAATTCTTTCAACATGATTAAGTTTGCAAGTGAGCTGACATCAATAATCTGGTTATTATCGAGTCTAAGCATTTCGAGGTTGACTAGATTGGCAAGGGGACTTATATCAACAATCCGATTACCATTCAACCTCAAATGGCGGAGTTTTGTTAAATTTGCTAGTGGCTTGATGTCTGCTATTCTGTCGTTTCTTTGCCACTCAAGTGTCAGCCATTCTAGCTGCGTTAAATTGGTAAGCGGAGTAAGGTCTGAAATATGGCAAATTGCAAGATCAAGGAATCTTAAATTGGTAAGATTTGCTAATGGAGACAAATCGGAAATAGGATTTACCCAGAGTCCTACACCTTCTAACCGATTCAATTCAGATAATGGCTTAATGTCACTTATGTTATTTCTCTGAAGGCGTATCCATTTCAAATTGAGGGCATACGCTAGTCCTGTTAAATCCCCTATCTGTCTATCTGGTGCTTCCAACCGTTCAAGTTTTAACATTTCTTGCTGGGTAATTGGGATTTGATCGTTCAGTGTGAGCGCTTCTCGGACGGCCTGCTTGAGGTTCGGGTCGGGTATCTCGACAACTTGAGCGAACGCAACACCGCCCCAGTTACAGAGTGCGATAAAAGCGCACAAGCAGTAGACCCTAAAAATATTCATAGTTTTCCTCTCATTAAAAACGGAAAGCCACGAACACCTTCCTTCAATTTGACCTCCTACCAACTCACCCCTTCTGAGCAGCCAACCACTCCTCATACTCTTTTCGACCTTCGTCGTTGAACGGATAATATTTCCGCAGATCCCCGCCCTCCCGTAGTCTCATACGGACAAAGACCTCATGCTCCTCACGCTCACCGGCGATGTCGAGGATGCGAGGTATCAGCCGAGGCGGCACAACGATAGCCCCACCATCGTCCGCCATGATAATGTCACCGGGATTGACCAAAACCTTGCCGCAACCGATGGGGAGGTTGAAGTCAGCGGGAAAGAGGTTCAGATGCCCCGCCCCGCCGGTGGTCACAGCCGTTGACCAGACCGGCACCTTCAGTTCTTGAAAGATCGGCACAGAATCCCGGATGCCGGCGTCTATGACGACACCAGCCCCGCCCTGCGCTTGGAAGTAGGTCATCAACATCTCTCCGAAGCAGCCGGTGGCGAGATCGCCTCTGCCATCAACCACAATCACATCCCCAGTTTGCACTTCAAACATCACCTCCCACAAGGCAGAGGTTTTCTCACCGGCCTCCTCACCTTCCGGTTCCGATTCTTCAGCGGATGCCCCCGGTATCTGATAGCCCCGCATCTGATCTTCGCGCTGTGGTGTGAAGCGGAGTGTCAGTGCGGGTCCAACGATTTTACTCCCGGGCACACGAGCGATGGGACCCTCCATAAAGGTTCGGCGCACACCCAACGCTTCCATGGTGGAGGTCACGGCATCGGTTCCCAACTCAGACAATGCTTCGATGATTTCAGGTGCGGGTCGTTTGATAGTGGACATATTACACTCCTATAAAAAATCTGTTCGGGGATTGGCGGATTTCACGGACGGGACAGGCGGTAAGGAGAATCAGACAAATCTACACCATCTGTCAAATCCGCGGTTGGATTTTCCGCGCCTACTTTGGAGATATACAATAGCCATTTTACCCCTTTGCTATACCTAGGTCAACAGCAAAGATCTTTGTGGAAAAAACGGTTGTTCTTAGGCTGGATCGTGACAGAGGTTTCGCTTTTCGATCCCTTTTTCGGCGTGTTCCTGTTACAATGTCCGGTGAACTGACAGCACGTCGGGACACCAATGAATGACCTACGGAATCATCGAAAATCAACAAGGAGGGTATTTACCAATGATATCTATCGCTTCCGCAATGCTTACGCTATCAAGAGATGTAATTACACAAGCGGTTTCACCCATTGACATCGGCGATCGGCTGGAACTGTTCGTTGACGATTATCTGATTGATGAAATATCTGGTGCAACGCAACGGTTACACCATCCCCAACCTCAAGACGTTGCTTGTGTTTACGATAATCCGTGGGAGGGTAGCACCTGCGGCTATAAAACTGTGTTTCAAGATGGCGATCTTTACCGGATGTATTACCGAGGAAGTCACGTCATTTATACAACTGAGGGCTTTGACGATCCCCACCCGCAGGTAGTTTGCTACGCTGAAAGCCGCGATGGGATACACTGGACAAAGCCAGAACTTGGCTTGATTGCGTTCGATGGTGGGAAGCGGAACAACATCATCTGGGAAGGGATTGGATCACACAACTTCGCGCCTTTTAAGGACGAAAATCCCGATTGCAAGCCGGACGAAAAGTACAAGGCACTCGGCTCAGGTGATAGAGCGTTATATGCGTTCAAATCTCCTGATGGTATCCACTGGTCCCTCATGAACGATGAACCTGTAATCACCAAAGGTGCGTTTGACTCGCAGAACCTCGCCTTTTGGGATACGGTACGCGGCGAATACCGTGAATACCATCGCGATTTCCGTGAGGGACGCGACATCCGCACCGGGACATCGAACGACTTCCTCAACTGGTCTGAGCCTGAGTGGCTGGAATACTCGCCCAGCCGTGTCAGCGAGCTATACACGAATCAGATTATCCCATACTATCGCGCCCCACATATCTTCCTCGGCTTTCCAACCCGATACACCGATCGCGGGTGGACGGAATCGACGAAAGCCTTGCCAGAGCTTGAGTATCGCCGCCTCCGCGGTCATGTGTCCGAGCGTGAGGGGACAGCCGTGACCGATGGAATGTTCATGAGCAGTCGAGATGGGGATCATTTCAACATCTGGCCCGAATCGTTTATCCGTCCCGGCTTACGGTTGAGAGGTAACTGGTTCTACGGCGATAACTATCAGAATTGGGGATTGGTCGAGACAAAATCGCACATTGACGGTGCACCCGACGAGATTTCCGTCTATGCGAGTGAAGACTCGCATCAAGGGGACGATTGTCGCTGGCGGCGTTATACGCTCCGAATTGATGGATTTGTCTCAATGCAGGCGCCGTTGAGCGGTGGGGAATTCGTAACAAAGCCTCTAACCTTTAAAGGAGATCGTCTCATCATTAACTTCTCAACTTCTGGGGTGGGTAGCGTTCAGATCGAAATTCAGGATGCGTCAGGCGATGCCATCCCCGGCTTTGGATTGGACGATTGCCCAGAAGTCTTCGGTGATGACCTCGAACGGATAGTAACTTGGAAGCATGGAACTGATGTGAGCCAGCTGTCGGGGCAGCCCATCCGTCTACGATTTCTGTTGAAGGATGCAGACCTCTATTCGATTCGGTTCAGTTGATGTCTCGAATTTCACAGAAGGCGGACGAGGAGGGAATTATCGCATCGCCGCGGAGATGCTTCTTGTGGCTCTCAGACTACATACCAAAATCCTTCATGTGAGTGGGAGCAAGCCATTGATATATCTTTGATTGCTCCCATTGTCCTTAGGTTGAAATTTGGGTGCGGTAAATGTATAATTATACATATGTATGTTCACGAATCAAGAAAAGCATGTACTTTGGAGTGTTCTTTGTCGAAACATAGCGCGAACCTACTCTAAAATTACTTTACCATTAGTAGCTCATTCGTTGAGGTGATGAAAATGCGGATTACAGAAATAATCGTTGAAGGTCTGTTTGGAATATTTGACCATACGATATCGTTGAATACTGAAGAACGCATAACAATTATTCACGGTCCAAATGGTTTTGGAAAAACAATTTTGCTACAGATGCTTAACGGCTTATTTAACAGTAGATTTGCACAATTTCGTAGCATCCCTTTTCGTAAATTTGAGGTTCGATTTGAGGAAGGGAGTGCAATATGGATTGATGAAATATCTGAGTCCAGCACTCAACAAATGATTTTATGGGATAATCTGGATCCCGATGATAATGTGACTGAAAAACGTGCACATCTGCCAAAAACACCAATCATCATCAACTTTTTGGAGAACAGTGGACAAACAGATTCCTTCATCTTAGGCCAGATCAATGAAGATGTGACTCCTTTGTCAATGATAGAAGAGGTGACGGGCTTAGAACGGATAGAAACCAGGCAATGGATAGCCGACGATGGTGAGATTCTATATCTTGATGAAGTTATAGATCGTTTTGGACCTCGTTTACCATTCAGGCTTAAAGAACCAGGCTGGTGGATTCAAGTTAAAGAATCGACCAAAATTCATCTCATTGAAACGCAACGACTATTGAATATTTCTAGTCGAAGAATGACCAGAAACAGATTTGTTCACAGCAGACCGCCAATGATAGCATGGGTGCCAACTGTCAAAGAATATTCAAAGGAGTTAGCCGAAAAGATTCAAGAAAAACTGGCAGAATCGGCGGCTTTATCTCAATCGTTGGACAGAACATTTCCAGCTCGGTTAGTGCAGCAGATGGGGCATTCTGAACTTACCGAAGATGAAATTAAAAACAAACTAGACGAACTGGAAGAGAAGCGTTCTAGACTCGAGGAGGTAGGACTTTTAGATAAAGAACGAGATATGGATCTGCCAATCCAACAAATCAGTAAAAACACAGAGGAAGTTTTATCTGTTTACGTTCAAGATGTAGAAGAAAAACTAAGTGTGCTTGATGAAATTACGAATAAAATTGATCTCTTCAAGCAAATCATAAATGAACGCTTCCGATACAATAGAATGACGATTTCGAGACAAGAAGGATTTTCTTTTTTAACTAGGGGCGATAAGCCTCTTCCTGTAACCTCGTTATCTTCTGGCGAACAACATGAATTAGTTCTGTTGTACCAATTGCTGTTCGAAGTACGCCCTAATTCCCTCATCCTCATTGACGAACCTGAACTCTCATTACATGTCGCGTGGCAGCAACAATTTTTGCAAGATTTACAAAAGATAACTCAACTTGCTTCCTTTGACGTGCTCATCGCGACCCATTCACCTCAAATTATTCATGATCGCTGGGATCTGACTGTTGAATTGAAAGGACCAGAGACTTCATGAGGAATTACATCACAGCAGATGATGTTGCCAACGGAATCCGAATGGCTCGCACTCAATTCCGGGGGACCTTCTTGATTGTTGAAGGTCAGACCGCCGATTTCCGAGTTTACAAACGCCTTGTTGACTCCAAGCAGACCAAAATTACGCCAGCACATAACAAAGATAATGCGCTAGCAGCACTCAAAATTCTCGAAGATGCTGACGTTGAGGGAGTTGTGGCCATCGTTGATGCTGATTTTTGGCGACTTGAGGAACTGGACCCAACATGTCCAAATCTGTTTATAACTGATACACATGACTTAGAAACGATGCTTCTTGAGTCTCCTTCATTGGAAAAGTTACTTGACGAATTTGGCTCTGAAAAGAAAATAGCCAGTTTTATCGAAAACAGTAAAATGGACGTTCGTCAAGCGCTGCTGACTGCTGCTGGCCCGATTGGATACTTAAGATGGGTTTCTCAACGAAACAATCTCTCTCTGAAATTTGAAGGTATTAGTTTCAGGGAGTTTATTGACCGTAATACACTGCATATCAATATCAGTAAATTGATTCCAGAAGTCAAAAACAAGTCGCTCAGACATGATCTTAGTGATAATGATTTGCAGAATAAGATTGATGAACTCACAGATCCAAAACACAACTCTTGGGATATTTGCTGTGGGCATGATTTAGTCTGTATTCTGTCATTTGGTTTACGCAGTGTTTTAGGTACAAATAATGCTAATGAAGTCAAACCGGAAGATCTTGAGAGAATTCTGAGAGCCGGGTATGAATACGTTTATTTCTTATCAACCCAACTCTATCGATCACTACAAGAATGGGAAACCTCCAATCCACCGTTTCGGATTCTCTCAACAGAGCAGCAAGTATAGAACTTACGCAGCAACACAACCTGCCCGATTTATCTAGCCTGTGTATGAGAGGAAAGGTGAATGATTGACCAGTTACAATCGACTAACGAACGACTCTACCACTCACTTTTGTGGGAAGCCAAGATATAATTGACAAAAACTTAGGGGGTGGGTGCGTCTTCACGCAGCAGCCCTTCCGCCTTTAGCTCGCTCCAAAGATCCGCAGGGATGGGATGTTCAAATATTTCGACATTCGATTGAACGTGCTCTGGGGTGAGACCACCCGGAATCGCTGCAGCGACGATTGGGTGCGCTAGCGGAAACTGTAACGCCGCTGCTCGTAGCGGCACACTATGTCGATCGCAGACAGCTTGAATGCGCCGCGTTTTTTCCAATATCTCAGGGGGTGCTGGGGCATACGCGTAATACGCATTTTCCGTCGCGCCTGTCGCCAGAATGCCAGAGGCGAATACCGCGCCAATTACCACACCAACGCCGCGTTCCTCGCACTGTGGAAATTCAGCGTCTAAAACATCCTGATCTAACAACGTATACGGCATCGCAACGATAAAGAAATCGAGGTCCACCATCTCCAAAAAGCGCGGGATGGTGCCCAATGCGTTCACGCCAGCCCCCACCCCTTTGATCTGCCCGCTGGAACGAAGTTCCTCAAGTGCACGCCAACCGCTAGTGCCGAGCTGGATCATGTGAGCGTTAATCCGTGTATCGTTCACGTGAAATAGGTGGTCGAGATCGTGGATAAGAAGGAGATCGACAGAATTCAAACTGAGCCGCTGAAGACTGTCTTCAAAGGAACGCATGATCCCATCGTAGCTATAGTCAAAATAAAGATCGAAAGGCAGTCCCCCAGCCCACATCCCTTGGTCGAAATTATCGGGGTCACGCGTCGCTCGTAGCACACGTCCGATTTTGGTAGAAAGCACAAATTCATTACGTGGCTGTTGGCGGAGAAAATGTCCGAAACGATGCTCACTCTTCCCGTAGCCGTAGAACGGTGCCGTGTCGAAATAGCGCAAACCGGCATCCCATGCCCCTTGCAGGGTTGTCTGCGCTTGCGTTTCGCTGATAATCTCAAAGAGATCTCCTAGCGGTGCCCCGCCGAAACCTAATTGGGTTAAGGGAACCCCTGTACTTCCCAAGTTGTTTGTTGCTATGTTGCCCATTTACATCCCTCCAAACTAAATTTGGTATTTGTTGTTAGTAAAACAACCCTAAGAGCCTGTTTGAAAAGTCATTTTGGATAAAGTGATTTGCCCTGAAACCGAGTTTTTTCTTCAAAACTCGGTTTCTTCCACAACCCAGAAGGGCGTCCACTATTCAACGGCATATTATCACCATATTCAGCAAACCGTGTCAGGTCAATCGTAGGGGCTTGGTTTCCAAGCCCGATGGGTTGGGAACCCCAACACCTACCTTGCGATGTGGCGCGCTGTGGATTGACAAATCCATAGCACCGTGGGATCATTCCTTGCTTTTTAAAACAGGTTCTAAATTCGTGCCTTAGATACCAATGATTTTCTCACAACCCTCACCAGATTTCAAGGGTTTTTTAATTCAAGCGACTCCTTGCCGGGCTTAGATTAAAGGTCCGCATCAAATCGATAAACCGGCTCCCAACCCAGCAGCTTTTCTGTCCGTGCCACGTCTCCTTTTTTATAGCCCCCCGGTGTGGAAAATATATAAAAACAATCGTAGCTAATATCCGGTGTCTCTAGGGCACATTTTAGCGCGGACGCAACATCTCGTCTATCAATCGTGCCATAATAATAGTCGTTGACAGGATGGCCATCGGTCGTCACCATTTCATCTGAATCAATGATGCCCCACGGTCGAATACATGCGATGGACAGACCGTGTTGTTCGTGATAATTTCGGGCGAGCTCTTCCTGAAGTGCCTTAGAAAGATCATAGGAACTGGAGGCTTTGAGCGGATATAGATCATACGTGAGGAAAGTGTCCTCCGGATAACCTCCATGGACCGCCCCACTGGATGTATGGACGAATCGCTGGATCTGGCATACACGCGCAGCTTCAAGAAGGTTGAACATACCCCGTACATTAATATCAAAGCCCGGACCGTCCATACCGTAACTACTATTGGGTGCCATAATCGTATTGACAACTGCATCATGGTCTGCCATTACGGCTTCAAGCGTTGTATAGTCAAGTACATCACCTTGAACGGCGTTGTCGTAGTCAACCACCGGGCGAATGTCAAAAGCAGTCACTTCATGGTCTTGGCTCAAGATATCGACTGCAGCGCGTCCCACAAAGCCGGCTGCACCTGTCAGCAATATTTTCATAGTAATTCCCTCATTTAATCTGAGGGGTGTACATGATTATTGTCTGAATCACGGATTCAGCAGATTACACAGAAAACACGGATAAGCAAACAAAGCAGCTACCGAGCCGGCGTACCTTCAGCAAACCAAATACCCAAAAACCCACCGACCCGACGGCTATCTTCGCTCCAGAGGAGCGATATGTCTATAGAATGCCGATACAGCCAATGCTCGCGCTCCAGCGGAGCGCAATGTATATATCCAGCTAATAGGATTACTCTGCTCAAATTATGCGATTATGACCAAGATATCTACGTATGCACACCCCTCAGTTTATATACTGGATTATCGACGAGAAGATACAATATCTGTTCACATGTTGCATGTTTGTAAGTGTGTCTAACACATTTCTAACTCATTATTGTTCATAACTCCTCGACTTGTCAAGCGGTTCATCGACGAGGGTATTGGGCGGCGTAATTTTTCCGTTGACGTGATACCCAATCATCTGTATGATAGACGCCTTGAGGTGAAACCTTCCCATTCTATAGTGTAGAGGGAGGCAGCACGCTTGCCCTATATGCGCTAAACAAGATTCAATAGATTGAAAATAAAATCAAAGGAAGTCAAGCAATAATGGAAAACAGTGGGACACGGTTAGCAGGCAAAGTTGTCATTGTTACCGGAGCGGGGAGCCGTACCCCGGTGGATGGCGTTGGACGGGCGACATCAATCCTCTTTACTAGGCAGGGTGCCAAGGTCTTGCTGGTAGACCGAAATCTCTCAAATGCGGAGAAAACTCTTGCTGCTATTGAGGAAGAAGGCGGGGAGGCGTCAATTTTCGTCGCCGATGTCTCCCAAAATGATGACTGTCAAGCGATGGCTGAAGCAGCCGTTGCGCGATACGGTGAGTTGCATATCCTGTTCAATAGTGCCGCCATCGGCGGGGCAGGGACGGTCGTTGATGTAGATCCAGATGTCTGGGATGATGTGATGGCAGTTAATCTCAAGGGTATGATGCTGGCATCTAAGCACGCCATTCCTAAGATGATTGAGGCAGGTGGTGGTTCGATTATCAATATCGCTTCAATTGATGGACTGCGAGCAAATATCTGGCAGAACATCCCCTACGCTGTATCGAAAGGCGGTGCGATCTCCTTGACGCACAATATGGCGGTACATCACGGACGGGATAACATTCGGGTCAACTGCATCGCCCCGGGACACATTTACGCCCCAATGACGACTACCATCTCGGATGAACTGCGTGATCTCCGCCGTCGATCAGGTCCTTTGGGGACAGAAGGCACCGCTTGGGATATTGCGTGGGCAGGGCTATTTCTCGCTAGCGATGAATCCCGTTGGATTTCCGGCGTGCTACTTCCCATTGATGCGGGTCTGCTTGCAACAACGCCGCTGGCAATGTTGTCCCATCTGCAGTAATAGTCTCGATTAGTCCAGAGGAGACAGGCGTAGTTGATATGAAGTTAGCCGAAGTTGTCTAGGACTTCATCGGTGCTAGCTGGGTAAGATCTTCCTGCGAGCGAAAGATTTTCGGGATATGCAAGGAACCAATCAGCTTTTTAATCATCCCAGACCGATCATCGGCGTGATTCATCTACCCCCGCTAATCGGCAGCCCCCAATCAACCCAATCTCTCCATGAAATTCGCACCCGTGCCCTTTCAGACGCAAGAGCACTAATTGATAACGGAATCGACGGGGTTATCGTTGAAAATTATGGGGATGTGCCCTTCTGTCCGGATAGTGTCGAGCCCCATACCGTTGCAGCACTAACACTCATTGCGAACGAAATTCGAGAACGCCATCCGAAAACACCGATCGGACTCAACGTCCTGCGTAACGACGCAAAATCGGCGATAGCAATCGCAACGGTTACAAACGCAAACTTTATCCGTGCCAACGTGCACACCGGCGCAATGCTCACCGACCAAGGTATTATCCAAGGGAAGGCACACGAAACCTTGCGCTACCGATCCGCCCTCAAAAGTGAGGTTAAAATTTTCGCCGACATTGCCGTGAAACATGCGGTGCCACTTGCGCGGTTCGATATCCTCGCGAGTGCGGAGGACACGTATCATCGCGGACTTGCGGACGCGTTGATCGTTACGGGAACCGCAACGGGCAGAGGTGCAGATCTTAGTGAATTAAAATCTGTGAAATCAGCGGTTCCACAAGCTAGTGTCTTCGCTGGAAGCGGTGTAACGGTCGATAACCTCACCGAAGTTTTGCAGTGCGCAGATGGCGTTATCGTTGGCACCTCAATTAAAGGTGGTGGTGTTACAACAAACGGAGTTGATGCAAACCGTGTGAGCGCACTGATCAAAGCACGCGAAAGATAAATACTCTCAGAGATCCAAAACCTGCATCACAGCCAGATGCGTGTTTCATCACACCGCTAATGCCTTCATGAGATCCGCGTGGGCGAGATGCCAATCCTCAATATGGTTGAGGAGCACCGCAGAGGTCAGTGTGCCGTCATCTTCGCGCCCGACAGTCGCGTGAATCTCTATCCGTTTCTCGTCCCTATGGATACGGTTGCGGATAAAGGTGTTCCATTCATCAGCTTTTTCCCGGTCAATTTCACCGCCATTCTGTTCTAACACCCACGCCTCAAACTGAGGGTAGCTGGGGAGGTTTTCACGAATGTAGGCGACGGCATCGGCGGGCTCGATTCCGAGCACACGTAAGACTCGCGGGTCCAAGCCATTTTCGGTCATATCCGGATAGTCCGGATGGAGTCGACCTTTCGCTCTCAGCAGAATTTTGAGCCAGGTCCGGGGCAACTGACAGACCTCCAAGGCACCGTAATCGATATTTGCAATCAGTGGCACAACGCGACCACCGATTCCCGTGAAATCGTCGTCCAAGTCACGCTCATAGAAGAGCTGCCAATCCTGTAAATTGTTCAAAATCACAGCGGATGTGATACCGGCATCATCGGGAAGCCCGATGTCATTATATGTCTCTTCGATTTTCGCTGGACGGTGATCGCGGGACCGGAGCTGTTCGTTCCAATCTGCCACTACCTTTTGTTCAATTGCTCCGCCCTTTTGCTGAAGAACCCATGCCTCAAATTCGAGATAGTTCGGCATGTTATCTCGCAGGTAGGAGAGCGTCGTTTCTTTATCTAAATCTAAAACTTCGAGGATCAATGTGTCAAGCCCGCCGCTACAGTCGGGATATTCGGCGTCGAGCAGGCCCGCTTTTCTGAGAGTAACTTTCCACCAGAAACGTGGAAGTTGGCAGGCACCTAATAGACCATAGCCGATGTTGCTGATAAGAGGAACCATATCATACTCCTTGTCTTAATTTGACGTTGGTAAATTTGCCCTCAACACTTTTTAATTTCAAAAGCTGTTTTGCCCATTGTATCACGATTGCGCTGACTGCATCAACCCCAGATCGAGTTTCTATTTAATCTGAGGGGTGTGCATGATTATTGTCTGAATCACGGATTCAGCAGATTACACAGAAAACACGGATAAGCAAACAAAGCAGCTACCGAGCCGGCGTATCTTCAGCAAACCAAATACCCAAAAAACCCAACGACCCGACGGCTATCTTCGCTCCAGAGGAGCGATATGTCTATAGAATGCCGATACAGCGGATGCCCGCGCTCCAGCGGAGCGCAATGTATATATACAGCTACTAGGATTAATCTGCTCAAATTATGCGATTATGATCAAGATATCTACGTATGCACACCCCTCATTTAATCTTGACAATATATCACGTTTCGCATATCCTATACCAATCGGATTTTTCAAATAAATTTCGCAGTATCCAATTTTGAGGAGAATAGAAATGGCAGAACAAACTTCGGTGAGCACCGCGGAGCATCGGGAGATGGCTGCGGAACACGGTCCGGTGCTCGTAGCAATCGTTACCGTCAGTGATACACGTACACCGGAAACAGATAAAAACGCAGCATTCCTCCGTGAACAATTGGCGGCTGATGGAAACCAGGTCGTGGGATATCGCATCATTAAAGATGAACCGGATCAGGTCAAAGCTGTGCTGGACGAATTTGCAGCAAGCGACGCTCGTATGATTCTTTTTAACGGAGGCACAGGCATCGCCCCACGCGATACAACCTTTGATGTGTTGGATCAAGCCTTAGAGAAAACCCTACCCGGTTTTGGTGAGCTCTTCCGAATGTTTAGCTACGACCAAGTCGGAGCGGCAGCGATGTTATCGCGTGCTACCGCCGGCGTGTACCAAGGGAAAATCGTTATCTCGACGCCCGGCTCAACGGCTGCGGTACAGCTAGCGTGGGAAAAACTGATCGGACCGGAGTTGCAGCATCTAGCATGGGAGGTCGGACGCTAGGGAAATAAGGATGTTTTGTTATTTCGACTCTTTTTCCTGCGCCACCCCGTGGCAGATATGGCAGTTACCGACGTTGAGATGTGGCATGGTTGGCGATTCCTCTGTTCCACGAAGATGACACTTTAGACAAGCCGCTGGATCTGTGTAAGTCTGGTGATCTGGAATGTCGGAACGGGCAGGGGCTGCGTTGAAGAAAAGGATGATCATTACAATTGTAAAAATAATTCCGATGACGCTGACAATAACCAACAGCGTTCGGGCACTGGCTTCTTCCGTTGGCACGTTTTAGTCCTTATAGTTTATTGAAATCACGATAGGAAAATCGAAAATTGAAATGGAAAATTGAAGTTAGTTACAAACCCGAAACGCCGGATGCTATCGGACAGGGTATCCTTCAAGATATCGCCGATCTCGGGCTTGCCGGTGTGGAATCCGTGCACACCGTTCAAATCTATTGGATCGAAGGCGATATTAATTCAGATGCAATCGAGCGTGTGTGTGCGGAACTCCTTGCTGATCCGGTGACACAGAATTATGTCTATAACCATTCTGACAATCATAACCTAAGACATTCCGTATGGACCATCGAGGTGCGGTTGAAACCAGGGGTAACAGATGCCGTTGGTGATAGTGTTCTCAAGGGGGTGCGCGATATGGGAATTCTAGATATCCAAGCCGCACAAACAGGGCAGAAGTACCGGATACACGGATCCCTAAATCAAGCCAAACTTGAGATGATTGCACAGCAGCTTCTTGCGAACGAAGTTATACAAATATTTGAAATCTGGCAGGGCTAGTATGCTGTCCGCCTGTAAGCGCTTACTGCCTGAATCCATTAAGGCACTGCTAACATCATTTCTTACCCACCAGCTTTTTGGTCTTCCATGTTCCTCGTCTAAACCACAACCACATCAACACGCCTTGTACAACATTTGATAATGCGATGCCAATCCAGACTCCCTTAATTCCTACTAAATAGGAAAGCGAGATCACCAGCAACAATCCAATACCGAGTTGACAGATGAATGTCATCACCATCGGGGAAACGGTGTCCCCTGCACCGTTGAGCGCACGACCAAATACGATAGAAATTGCGATAAATGCAAAAGTAGCTGATAAGTAACGGAGGTAAACTGCCCCGGTAGTGATAACTTCCGTTTGTCCGGTAAATATACTGATGAACAAATGGGGAAAGAAAAATAATAAGCTGCCGAGCACAGCCATAAGCACCGTTGCCAATCCACCGGCAAGATTGGCAGCTTTCTCTGCCCTGTCGATTTGACCTGCCCCTATATTCTGTCCCACCATCGGCGCGACTGCGTTTGCGAATCCGAAACCCAAGTGCATCACGAGGATACGGAGACGCATACAGATGGCGTAGGCAGCCACGGCGTTCGTTCCATAAATCGCCACAACTCGAATGAATCCCAACCGGGAGGCGTGTCTCAGAAATCCCTGCATCGAACTAAAAATTCCGAGACGCAAAATTTGACCCATTACTGATAGGTCGATACGCCGCTTAACGTGCTTCAACGAGATGATACTGCGTCCGATGAAACAGAGGTAGAGGAAAATCACAACCCCAGCGCTCCTGCCGATCACACTTGCATACGCGGATCCCGCAACACCTAGACGCGGGAACTTCCAAATGCCAAATATCAGCAAAGGATCCAGGACGATGTTTAAGACCGTTGAAACAATCATAACGACCATCGGTGTCATTGAATCCCCACTCGCTCTGAAAATGGAACCTAACGTCATCGACATGAACATCATGATACCACCAAGCAGTGTGATGCGCAAGTAAGGTACACCTAATCTTACCACCTCTTCCTCTGCTCCGAGTAACCGCAGTCCAATTTCAGCGAGTGGGAAGCCTATACACGCAATCGCAAGGGGGCATACAACGCTCAAAATGAGCGCCTGCATTGCAATATTCTCCCCTTGTTCTTGCTGTTTTGCACCGATCGATTGAGAAACCAGGACAACCGTTCCCATTGAGACGCCAAGTGAAAGTACACTAATCAACCGCTGAAGATTCGAGCTCATATCAACGGCGGAAATCGCTTCAGCTCCCAGCTTTCCGACAAAAATCATATCTACCACACTGAAAGAATCCTGCAGAATATTGCTGAGAGCAATTGGCCAGGCAAGGTGTATAAGGTTCTTGAAAATGCTCCCTTGGGTTAGGTCATACCTCGATTTCTTCATAGATAGCTCTTTCCAATGTATGTTGGTGCGCTTTCGACGACTCAAACTTCCCTTTGTTTAGTGATTTTCATCGAATGACATCGAGAACACGAAAATCTACGCTTCTTATTCTCTCAATTTCTATACTGCTCGCACCCGCACCACTTGGATTGGCAGATCCAGACTAAGGTTTATGTTCAGAAATCGTGTAACAGAAACTGTAGGGAACAACGATCGTTGTTCCTTGCTGTTAAAAACTCAAGCCGTCGTATTTGCCAATTCAAGGCAAGTTTTATTGGTCGCCTTATTGTGCCACATCTTCGCAAAGTTCGGCAAGAATTATCCGTTTGAAGCTCGGCTGCTAATTTTCAAAAAAAACTGGTAAAATTATGTTAAAAAACTATTGACAGATTAATAATAATCGTTTATTATATTAGCCCCTATCGCACATATTGTATGGTAAAAGAAATTATACACAACATATTGGTGCTCTATGAAATGTCCATACTGCAACGGTTCAAGCATAAGAGTCATCGACAAACGTGATACCGATGGAGGAACTGCCATCCGTAGACGCCGAGCGTGTCTCCACTGCTCAAAGCGGTTTACAACGTATGAGCGAGCTGAAGTTTTAGATCTTTTTATTCTTAAGAAAGACCAGCGCCGCGAGGCTTTCGATCGGCAAAAACTAAAACGCAATATCATGAAGGCGTGTGAAAAACGCTCGATTAGTCAGGAAACCGTTGATCGCCTGATTGGGGATGTCGAACAACAACTTATCAGCATGCACAGATCCGAGGTTGAGAGTCATATCATTGGTGAAATTGTTATGGACTCTCTCAAAAATTTGGATAGTGTTGCATATATTCGGTTTGCTTCTGTTTACCGTGATTTCAAGGATGCGGCAGATTTTGAAAACGAGCTCCGTCAGTTGGAACCTGAGGATTAGATTAATGAAACCTCTAATTCAAGAAGAGCGTTGAATCATGGGGTATTATTAAACAAATTACAAACGAATTACAGATGAGTCGCTAAATCTGCCAGTCTGTTTATAGCAATTATAATTGAAAGGAATCAACATGTCCCAAACCAACGATTTTGGTGTTAATCAGGATTCGATGGCCGTGGCACCATCGGATGAAACTGCTGACATCAAACCCTCTTCTCTTGAAGAAACTGCACAGAAACGGGGCTTGGAAATCGATCGACGATATACCACGCCCGATGTGCATCCATTCGATACAATTGAGTGGGAATCTCGAAGCTCGGTAATCTATAACGAAAAAGGCGAGGCTATCTTCGAGAAAAACGAGGTTGAGGTCCCATCGAACTGGTCCCAATTGGCAGCGGATATTGCGGTGTCCAAATATTTCCGTAAAGCGGGCGTGCCTGAAATGGAGAGCGAAACAAGTGTTCGTCAACTCATCCAACGTGTCGCTCATACCATCCGCGATGCCGGCGAAGCCTTTGGCGGTTACTTTGCCACACCGGAGGACGCTGATGCCTTTGAGATGGAGTTGACAGATCTGCTGGTCACGCAACGCGGCGCATTCAATTCGCCAGTCTGGTTTAATTGTGGACTATATCATCAATATGGAATTACAGGTGGGACAGGCAATTGGTATTGGGATTTTGAAAAAAACAGTGCGGCCCAGACTGAAAATAACTACGACCATCCACAATGCAGCGCATGCTTCATACAATCTGTTGACGATGACCTAATGTCGATTTTCGAGTTGATCAAAAATGAGGCGCGTGTCTTTAAGTACGGTTCGGGAACTGGAACGAACTTTTTCAAAATTCGAGGACGGCAGGAAAAACTCTCCGGTGGTGGTACGAGCAGTGGACTGATGTCTTTTCTTGAGGTTTTTGACCGTGGAGCAGGGGCGACCAAATCTGGAGGGACTACCAGACGCGCTGCAAAGATGGTATGCCTCGATATGGATCACCCGGAAATCGTTGATTTCATCAATTGGAAGGTAAACGAGGAAAAGAAGGTGGCGGCACTCGTCTCCGCTGGTTATCCCTCTGATTTCAATGGGGAAGCGTATAAGACCGTTTCAGGGCAAAACTCAAATAACTCTATCCGGATCACGGACGAATTCATGAATGCCTATCTACGCGGTGAAAAATGGCATACGACGTTTCGTACAACGGGCGAAATCTGCGAAACATTTGAAGCCAAAGATCTCATGCGTCAAATCTCCGAAGCTGCTTGGGCTTGTGCGGATCCGGGGGTGCAGTTTGACACGATAATCAACGACTGGCATACTTGCGCTAATACCGATCGAATTTATAGCAGTAATCCATGTTCAGAATATATGTTCCTTGATGACTCCGCATGTAATCTCGCTTCTATCAATCTACTCAAATTCGTCGATGAAGATGGAAACTTTGATGTCGAAGGGTTCAAGCATGCCTGCCGAATCTTCTTCATCAGTCAGGAAATCCTTGTGGATTTCTCCTCCTATCCAACCGCCTCAATTGCTCAAAATAGCCACGACTATCGACCACTCGGATTGGGATATGCCAATCTGGGAACCCTGTTGATGGTCAACAGTATCCCCTATGATAGCGAAGAGGGATATGCCATCGCCGGTGCACTCACCGCAATTCTCTGTGGTGAGGCTTATAGAACATCCGCTGAAATGGCTGCGGTCAAAGGTCCCTTCCCCAGTTTCAATAAGAACCGTGAGTCGATGCTGCATGTGATGAGTAAACATCGTGACGCAGCCTATCGCATTAGCCCGGATGTTTGCCCGCCTCACCTTTTGAAGGCCGCACAACAAACGTGGGATGACGCGGTTGAGATGGGGAGGCAGTATGGCTATCGGAATGCACAAGCGACAGTGCTAGCACCTACCGGTACCATAGGGCTGCTAATGGAATGCGATACGACCGGCGTTGAACCTGAATTCGCGCTCGTGAAATTCAAGAAGTTGGCAGGAGGCGGTTACTTTAAAATTATCAACCAATCGGTGCCACGGGCATTGAAAAAGCTCAGTTATACGGATGAAGAGATTGATGATATTGTGACCTATGTGCAAGGTACTTCCTCGCTAATCGGTTCGTCACATATCAATAATGTCTCACTTAAACAGAAGGGTTTGACTGACGAGGAAATCGGGCAAATTGAAGCGACGTTACCCTCTGTCTTTGAGTTGACGCATGCGTTTAATGCCTACACCGTTGGAGAGGAAGGGATGGCGCGTCTCGGATTTGGTCCGGAGCAATATAACGCGCCAAATTTTGATTTCTTAAGTGAATTGGGATTTACGCAGCAGCAAATTGAAGAAGCAAGCAAGGTAATTTGTGGTATGATGACCATCGAAGGTGCACCGCATCTGAAAGCTGAACACCTGCCCATCTTTGATTGTGCCAATAAATGCGGGAATTATGGTCAGCGTTACATTGAGCCGATGGCACATGTTCGCATGGTCGCCGCGACACAGCCATTTCTGAGTGGATCGATATCCAAAACCATCAACATGCCGCACGAAACAACGGTTGAAGAGGTCGAGAACCTTTATGTTGAGGCGTGGAAACTGGGGTTGAAGGCAGTGGCGCTCTATCGGGATGGATCCAAACTGTCGCAACCTCTCAGCACGACGAGAGCAGAAGCAGAAGAGGAGGAACCGGAAGCACGACCAATCCGCCGTCGTCTGCCCAACGAACGCTCTTCAATTACCCATAAATTCAGCATTGCGGGCCATGAAGGCTACATCACCGTTGGATTTTACGAAGATGGCAGCCCCGGCGAAGTGTTTCTCAAAATGTCGAAGGAAGGTTCAGTCATCTCTGGATTGATGGATACTATCGCGACGATGACCTCTATCTCCTTACAATATGGTGTTCCGCTGGAGTCGCTGGTCAGTAAGTTCAGCCATGTCCGGTTTGAGCCTGAAGGATTCACCAACAATAAGGATATCCCGATAGCCAAGTCAATCATTGACTATGTATTCCGGTGGATTGGACTGAAATTCCTGCCTCAAAGCGAAGTGCTTGCCGAGGGAGACGGAAACCTCGGTGATCGGCTTGTCGACCCACAGCAGCTGCACCCTTATGGTGATGACCTCAATCAGGAGGAGAACGCTCAGCGACTAGAGGCACGCGAAAAACGCGTCGCAGCGATGCAGTCAGATGCACCCCCTTGTCATGAGTGTGGGACAATCATGGTACGGAACGGCACCTGTTATCGCTGTTTGAATTGCGGCGCGACGAGCGGGTGTTCGTAGGATTGAAACATAGGGCAATTGTTGATATTTAAACTATCCGTAGATCGCGCGTAGAAGATTGAAGCCAATCATCCCCGCCACAATCAAAACGATAAACGCAAAACAGAAGCGGATTGAATCGCCCTGTATCCTCTGATTCGCAATTACCCCTACCTGTGCACAGATTGTAGATCCAATCAGCAAAAACACAACCAGCCATAAATCAACGTTACCCCGCATTGCATGAGTAACAGTCCCATAAACAGCAGAAAAAAACACGATAAGCGAAGCCGTGCCAACTGCCGCATGCGTCTCGACGCCATACCCATAGATCAGCAACGGCACAAAGAGGATGCCGCCGCCAATCCCGAGCAATCCTGTGAAAACCCCGATAAAGAGTGCTGAGTAAACGACCGCCGGGAGTGAGATTTGGCGAACGTCGCTGATAGGAAAGGAAACATAAGGTGGGACGGGGAGCCCTCGAAGTAAGCCGAATGGCTGTTTGTGATCGCTTTTCCCTCTGTGGATCAGCGATTCTATCAAAATCAACCCTGAAACCGTAATAAGCACCCCGAAGAAGACCCATTGCAAGTAAAACTGAAGTGCTGGAATTGATTGCTTTCCAACACTAATCTCTCCAAGCTTATCCAACCAGTCCAGCAGATATACCCCCAGTTCAATGCCGACAAAATTGCCCCCAACAATCATTAACGCCAGCTTTGCATCAATGTTACCGAACTTCCAATACCGCAATGCGGTAGAGAAAGAGGTGCCAGCTGTCCGAGAAAGCGTACTCCCGATGCAAATTGGGAAGGGAAGGCCAAATAAGATATTAAGGATCGGCGTGATTAGCGGTCCCCCGCCAATCCCGAAAAAACCCGACAGGAAACCGCTGATACACCCTAAACTAATCAATCCCAAAATATTAACAGGTATGCCACTGATATCGATGTTCATCTAGCGCGGTGGATTCAAATGTGATAATCAATTCTAGGGTTGGGGGGAGTTGAACGGCCCGTACGACGTTCGAGAAAGGTAAAGATCCAGTTAATGAGTGCCCCCCAAGCGATGGGAAAGAGTAAACAGATTAGAACGCTGAAGATGCCTTTCATGTAGGACTCCAATTTAATGGAACATCAAAATTGTCTCGTACCGCACGGCAGAAGTTTTTGCCCCCTCCCAGCCTCCCTCAATACTCATCCAATACCTCCGACATCTTGAGAATTCCAGACCTCTATCAGTAGGAGTATCAGGAGTTTACGCCGTCGTATACTCGCACAAGTATAGAGCAAAGTTGGTGATGTTGTAAAGGGAAAAATTGATCGAATTCTTTTTGCTTGCATTTCGTATAGGGCTGTGCTACAATCACCAACGTTTTAGCAATTTCCACAGCAGGTCGCAATTTAGTAGGTAACACCTTAATGGGTTACTCTCTTTCTCAATCGAGGAGATTTTGGAAAGTTTGAAGGTAACTGCCAATCCCTCTGCTTGATTCGGGTGTGTGAGGTGTTCGTCCTTAGCTCCCCTGAAGGGGTCAAAGGTAAACGACGCGAAAGGACCTCTAGAGGAAGCGAGTAGCAGTGACATCAGATTCAACTCGTACAAACAAAAACTTTACAGACCTGCTTGATGGCATATTTCTGCGATGTTTTTGGTTGAACTGACACCGTAAGGAGCTTTTTGATGAAGGAATATCAGACGGAACAGATTCGGAATATCGGTATTATTGGGCATTCGAGCACAGGCAAGACTTCACTCACCGAAGCGATGCTCTATAATGGCGACGCAATTGAGCGGATGGGACAAGTTGATAATGGGAATTCAGTTTCAGATTACGCCCCAGATGAAATTGAACGCAAGATGACAATTAACTGTTCTGTGTGTGTCGCTGAGTGGAAAGGGTACAAGTTAAACATTATCGATACGCCCGGTGTCGAAGATTTTTTTGGGGATCTCGAGAGTGTGCTGCGGGTGGTAGATGCTATTATTGTAGTGATTGACGCAACGACCGGCGTCGAAGGCGGTACAGAGAAGGTATGGGAAGCCGCTGATAAATATAAACTCCCACGACTGATCTTTATCAATAAAATGGATAAAGAGAATGCTAGTTTTGAAAACGCGGTCGCGAGTGTCGATGAGATCTTTGAAGCCCGAACCGCTGTGACGCAGGTCCCGATCGGTAAAGAAGCTGACTTTAAAGGGATTGTAGATCTCATCCAGATGGGAGCGTTTACAGAACCGCAAGATAATAAGCCTGCCCCGAAATCGGAAGCCCCTTCGGAACTCGAAGCACAGGCCGAAGAGATGCGGGAGCAACTTGTCGAGGTCGCAGCAGAAAGTGATGATGAGCTGATTGAAAAGTTCTTTGAAGGTGAGCTTACCGATGAAGATATTGGTGCTGGACTCCGCACAGGATTATGTGCCAATCAATTGGTACCTGTACTCTGTGGCGATGCCCTGCGGAATATTGGCGTTCAACCGCTGATGGATATGATTACCAACTGCTGCCCATCTCCGGTAGATGCCAGACCCATTACAGGAACCGACGGCGAAACAACCCACGAGGCAGCCCCAGACTCACCTTTAGCGGCGTTGGTTTTTAAAACATTGGCAGACCCTTTCGCGGGCAGACTCAGTTTCTTTCGTGTTTATTCCGGCATCTTAAATGGCGATTCTCAGGTTTACAACGCAACCAAAGATGATAATGAACGAATTGGCAAGCTCGCATTCATGAATGGGGAAACCGCCATTAACACTCCCCAAGTCTCCGCAGGCGATATCGGCGTTGTCCCTAAGCTGACGCTTGCGCAAACGAACGACACATTCTGCGACATAGGAAATTCATTCCAACTTCCCGGAGCCGAATTCCCCCAGCCTGTTATCTCGTTCGCTGTCAAGCCTGCGCGGGAAGGGGATGACGAAAAACTGAGTTCGACTCTCTCCCGGATGATGGAAGAGGATCCATCATTTCAGATTGAACGGAATAGTACGACGAAACAATTGCTGGTCTCCGGACTTGGTGAGATACATCTCACCGTCGTACGCAACCGGATGCGAGATAAGTTTGGCATTGAAACTGAGATTGAAATGCCAAAAGTCTCCTATCAGGAGACAATTCGCGGCAGGGCGAGTAGTATCCAAGGTCGATATAAACGTCAATCTGGTGGACGCGGGCAGTTTGGTGAGGTTTGGATAAATCTTGCCCCGCTCGAACGCGGTGCCGGGTTTGAGTTTGTCAACAAGGTTGTAGGCGGCTCGATCCCACGGAATTATATCCCCGCAGTTGAAAAAGGCATCCGTGAGTCGATGGCTCAAGGTTTAATTGCCGGATATCCCTTCGTTGACGCCCAAGTTGAGCTTTACGACGGCAAGCATCATCCCGTTGACTCCTCTGATATGGCTTTTCAGATTGCTGGTTCTTTTGCGTTTCGAGAGGCGGTGAACCAATCCAGGCCCGTGCTGCTTGAGCCGATCATGAATGTCACAATCTCCGTTCCGGAACAGTTCATGGGGGACATTATCGGCGACCTCAATAGTAAACGTGGCCGGATTATGGGTGTTGAACAGGCGGGCAGACGGCAGGTGATCCAAGCGACCGCGCCGTTGGCTGAGATGTTCCGATATTCGATAGATCTTAAATCGATTACCAGTGCACGGGGCAGCTTCACCATGGAGTTCTTACATTACGAGGAAATGCCCGATGAACTCGCCCAAAAGGTGATTGCCGAAACAAAATCGGAAGATGAAGAGTAAACTATACTATGCTTCTTGGCTCATGTTAAGAAGTCGTAGGGGCGGGGTCCCCCCGCCCTTACCTTCCAAAAACTCGGGTTCTTTTTTGCTTCGCGCTTTCTGTTTAGAGATGGAGTAGGTGTCTATGGCGCGGTTGAAACGTGATTGTCCGCACCAATTATCACGCTGCAATCCCATTACCAAACTTCGCCGAGACAACCTTTGACAAGCCTGCTTGCTCCATTGTCACGCCGTACATGACATCGGCGATCTCCATCGTCCGCTTATTGTGGGTAATAATAATGAACTGTGTCTGCTGAGCGTATTTCCGGATGAGATTGGCAAAGCGAAGCACGTTTGCTTCGTCGAGTGCCGCATCAACTTCATCCAGAACACAGAAAGGGCTCGGCTTAATCTTGAACACCGCGAAGAGTAGGGCAATGGCAACGAGTGATCGCTCGCCGCCGGAAAGCTGCGTGATGCTCTGCGGTCGCTTCCCCGGCGGACAAGCGATAATATCAATCCCTGAGTCTAACACATCAGATGCGTCGGTCAAACGCAACTCCGTCTCCCCACCGCCGAAAAGCTCCGCAAAGACCTCTTGAAAGTTGGTGCGTATCTGTTCAAATGCACCGAGGAACGCCTCGCGTGAGGTCTGGTTAATCTTTTGAATCGCTTGATTGACCGATTCGAGCGACTTCTCAAGGTCTTCACGCTGGGCGACGAGGAAATCTTCCCGCTTCTTGTGCTCCTCATACTCTTCAATCGCCACAAGATTAACAGAACCCAGCCCTTCAATCTCAGCTTTCAGTGTGTCAATCTGGCCCATCAATTCAAGGTCATCAACCGGATTATCCTCGACCTCGATCTGATCGATTGTGATTTGATACTTATCCAAGATTCGGGCGGCGATTGCCTTCAGTTGCATCTGCAGCTGAGTCGTCGTAACCTCCAGGTGATGCCGCAGGCGGTTCTGCTTCTCAAATTCCCTTCTCGCCCTGCGCATCAGTTTCTGCGCTTCTGCAATCTGTTCGGTTAAGCCTGTATGTTCTTCCTCTAGCTGCCTGACATTCTCCTCAGCCTCGAATTTTTCCTGCTCTATCTGAAGGAATTTACGTTGTTCTCCGTCGATCTGTGAGGAGAGCTCTTGGCGGGTCTGATCGTCAGAATCGATAACCGCCTGATGCTCGGCGATACTGTCGCGAATCTGTGCCTGATTTTTTTGAAGGTTTAGGAGTTCAGAGCTCAAGCTCTGTAACTTCTCTCGCTTTCCTGCCAACGCTATTTCGAGTTCTTGACAGGACTCAACCATTTCATCCCGTTTATTCTTTTCGCTCTGGATCTGCTCTGACAACCGCTCGATGCGTCGTTGTAACGTGCGGCGCGTCTTGGTTGCGTCCTCCAATTCAGACTGGAGCGCGTCCTGATCGGCTTTCGCTTGTTCTGTTTCCTGATGGAGGCTGGTTTCTTCCTGCTCTACATCGTTCAGCTGCCCTTCAAGCTGACTAATTTGCCGCTGTCCCTGTTCCAAAACTTTTGACAAACTCGCATACTCAATCCGGAGCGTTTGCTCCTGTGTGATGAGGGTCTGCCGAGTCTGTTGGAGTTGTGCTAACTCACCAGCGAGCTTTTTGCTTCTAGCATCCTTTTCGTTAAGCTGGGTTGTCACCTGATCAATTCGTTCCTGGAGACCTTCCAACTCCCTTGAGCGGCTCAGCAATCCACTGGTTGAATTGCTGTTGTGCCCACCCGTAACTGCGCCAGAAGTATTGATTAACTCTCCCTCCAGTGTGACGAGCCGTGCATTGTGACGGAAACGGCGTGTCAGTTTTATCGCAGTATCAAGGTCTTCGACGACGACCGTATTCCCTAGCAGTTGCTGAATGGCGACCTCATATTTCGGATCATAATCTAGAAGCTCGGAGGCTAGACCGATTACACCCGCTTCATCCAGCAGGGCACCGCCACGGAATGGGCGTGTTCGTAGAATATCTAAGGGCAAAAATGTCACCCGTCCAGCTTTCGTCTGCTTGAGAAACTCAATGCCCGACTGGGCATCCTCAGCGGTTTCTGTAACGACGTTTTGGATCGCGCTTCCCAAGGCGACTTCGATTGCTAACTCGTAGTCGGGTTCGGTCCGGATGAGTTCGGCGATGACGCCACAAATTCCGCCGAAACGCGCTGGCTCCATTTCGCGGACTTTCAGGATGGCGCGGACCCCTGTATAGTAACCTTCATGGGCGGCTTGCAATTCCTTTAACGACTTGAGACGTGAAACGCTCATTCCCAGTGAATCCTGCATCCCCCGCATTTCGGATTCTAGCTTGCGGAGTGCCGCTTGATCGCGTTGAATCTTTTCTTCAGCTTTCTGCCGGTCTGTGTCAAGGCGAATCAGGTCGGCATTAAGCTGCTGTTCACGTCGTTGCGCCTTTGTATAACTCGCTTTTTCCGACTCCAGCTCAGTGCCTAAAGTGCTTGAGCGTTCTGTAATTCGATCCAAGTTGGCAGCTGAATACTCCAGCTTGTTATTCAGCGACGCAAGTTGCGTTTCTAGTTGTGAGATTTGATTCGTGGTTTCAAGCAATGTTTCCTGCGTTGTCTCCACGGAACCTTCGGCTTCCGTCACCCGCGTGGTGAGTTCGGTCAAAACCCGCCGCCGCGCGGTCAGACGGCTCTCCTCCAACTGAAGGGAAACGTCGACCTGTCTGTGTTCTTGTTCGCGTTCCGCCTTCTGTCCGTCAAGTTCCGACAACTGTTTCTCTAGTGATTCAATTGCCTGAAGTGCCCGTTGACGTTGCTGCTGGATATTTAACTGTCGTTCCTGGTAAAGCGCAATCTGCCGTTCTGTTTGTTCGATTTCGCTTGCGAATTGGTTCACAACTCCTTGCCCATTGCGAATTAAGTTATCTAACTCAGCACGACGCGCTGTCGCATCCTCAATTTGCTGCTCAGTGGAATCGATCTGCTCGTTCGCTTCTGTTACCGCAAGCATTAGTTCATCTAAGCTGAGTTGTGTTTGAGTCAGTTCTTTGGCGAACCGGCCGTGTTCCCGACGGTTGAGGTCGAGTTCAAGGTTTTTCAGTTGACCGTGGAGGTGTTGATAGCGTTCGGCTTGTGCCGCTTGACGCTTGAGCGATTCAGTCTCACGCTGCAATTCGTGAATGACATCGTTAATCCGCACAAGGTTCTGATCAGTTTCCTCTAGCTTTTTAATTGCGGCTTTTTTGCGGTGCTTGTATTTGGTGATGCCCGCAACCTCGTCAAACAAGAAGCGGCGCTCTTCAGGACGAGTATTGAGAATGAGATCGATCTTGCTCTGCTCCATGACAGAGTAGGCATCGACACCGATTCCTGTATCCATAAAAAGCTCTGTAATATCTCGCAGCAGACACGAGGTGTCATTGATGAAATATTCACTTTCGCCGCTGCGGGTCAGTTGACGCCGAACTGCAATCTCCGGAGATTCGAGCACAAGTTTTCCCTCAACGTTGGTGAAATGGAGAGAAGCCTGTGCCCGCTGTGCCGGCTTAAAGTTCGATCCGCCGTTAAAAAGGAGGTCTTGCATATTGGCACAACGCAGGGCGCGAGGGCTCTGTTGACCCAAAACCCAACGAATCGCGTCTGACACGTTGCTCTTGCCACAGCCGTTCGGACCTACAATAGTTGTGACCCCCGGCTCCAATACTAACTCCACATCTTCGGCGAAACTCTTAAAACCACTGATTTTAATTTGATTGATATGCAACGGATATTCCTCCTTCGATGGGCAATTCGCAAGTTACATTTTCTTTAACGCAAGTTAAGTGATAAGGTTTCGGTGTTGCGTCAGAAAAATCCGTTGCAAGTCGATGGAATATACCCATGCCAACTATAGTAAACGCAAGAAATAAGTAGACATTTACCAATAACTCTGACCCTAGCGAAGTTTCCAAAGTCCCCCTGAACCCCTCTGATAAGAGGGGAAAGACAAGGGAGAAGATCCCCTCTTATCTTCTCCCCTTGTCAGGGGAGTTGGGGGATTTAGGGGGTTGGCTGTGCATTGGAAGTGTCTAAGTAATTCTAAAATCTACCATATCTCCTTCAATCCTTGGAAAGGTTCTGGTTCAGTGCCTCTTTAATCTCTGTGATAACTTCCGTGTGGACTTCCACGGCTAAGCGCGTCTGTAACGCTTTTCTTGCCGCTTGACCGCCAATTTGCCCTAATGCCCATGCAGCGTGTCCGCGGACTAAGGGTTCGTCATCGTTCAACGCCGTCTTGAGAGCGGGCACCGCAGCGCGATTCTTCCAATTGCCAAGTGCGACTGCAACATTTCGCAGAAAGCCACGTCGTTTCGCTCGCTTGATCGGGCTATCTCTAAAACGTCTGCTGAACTGCTCCTGCGTCATCTGAATCAGGGACAGCAGCTTGGGTGCGAGATTTCCCTGACGAGGCTGAAAACCACGTTCCTTTGTCGGTACAGCTTTGCTGTTCCAAGGACAAACTTCCTGACAGATGTCGCAACCGAAAATCAAGTTACCCATTTGCGGGCGGAGTTCGTGGGGGATGCTCCCTTTTAACTCAATAGTAAGGTAGGAAATGCACAGCCGGGAATCGAGAATATTTGGTGCTAGAATTGCATCTGTAGGACACGCCTCAATGCAGAGGGTGCACGTGCCGCAGCTCCCGCGAAGCGACGGTGTATCTGTTTCCAACTTGATACTGACCAAGATGCCTGCGAGAAAAAACCAGGAACCTGCCTGCCAGTTAATCACGTTCGTGTTTTTGGCAATCCAGCCGATTCCCGCTCGTTCGGTGTACTCACGTTCGAGGACCGGGGCGGTATCCACATAAACCCTGGTTTTGGTCTTTTCTTCAGCGGTTCTTTGGATAAATGCCGCTAGCCGATCCAATTTCGATCGGATAAGACCGTGATAATCCGTCCCCCACGCATATCGAGAAATCTGCCCGCGTGATGGATCATCTACAACCGATTGAGGTGGGTCGAGCGTATAGTAATTAACCGCCAATGCGATAATCGATTGGGCTTCGGGGAGGATTTGGCGCAGATCTCGCTTCAGGGGCAGATGCTTTTCGAGGTAACCCATCTCTCCTGCGTAACCGTTTTTCAACCACTGTTCGTAATGACCAACCGTCTGGCTCGGTTCAACTGGGATGATGCCAACCAATTCAAATCCAAGTTTTTGCGCCTGAGTCTTAATCTGTTCTGTTAGATTCATACGTCGTCAAGAGTGTGTCAAGCCGTCATCAGCAAAATAACACCATTTCTAAAAAATGAAGGGGACCATGAAAATCTTACTGTTATCGTAGCAGCCATTTTTTCCGAAGTCAAAAGAATTATTGCAAAAAATGAGATATGTGTGAAAAATTTTCTTGACATAAAGCAATAATTATTATACAATACTGCGTTACGCCTGTTTTTAGGAGCAGGACTCCGACAATACCCCTATCCCCCAATCTCAAGGTCAGGTGAAAGTATGCCCTATCCCGTCAAATATGGCAAACGTGAACGATTGTCTTTTGGAAAAATTCCAGAGATTCTGGATCTCCCGGATCTCATTGAAGTTCAAAAATCCTCCTACGAAGAATTCCTTCAACGAAATACTCCTCCAGAAGAGCGTAAAGATAAAGGTCTACAGGCGATTTTCAGCGAAATCTTTCCAATCCTCGACTTCAGCGAAACTAACCAACTCCAGTTCGTCAGTTATTCGCTCGGTGATCCTAAGTACGACATTAACGAATGCCAATCCCGCGGATTCAGTTATGCCCTACCCGTGAAGGTTCGAGTCCAATTGGTGCTTAGAGAGAAAGATGAGGACGCCGGCGAAGGTCAGCCTATTGAAGTAAAAGAAATACAGGAAAACGAAGTCTATATGGGCGAAATCCCGCTCATGACAGAAAACGGTACTTTCATCATCAACGGCTCTGAGCGCGTGATTGTCAGTCAGCTACAGCGATCCCCCGGCGCAACGTTTGGAGAAGATACTCACACCAGTGGGCAAACACTCAACACTGCGAGAATTATTCCGTATCGCGGGGCGTGGGTTGAGTTTGAGTTCGACATCAAAGACCTAATTTACGTCCGGCTCGATCGACGGAAAAAAATGCTTGTAACCGTTTTGCTCCGGGCATTGGGTTGGGAAACCGATGAAACCATCCTCAAACTGTACGCTAAGGCCGAGCGAGTCAAGCTTGATGACTCACTTATTGACCGGGTAACAGCTGCGCCTGTCATACCTTCTTCCGCTACAGAGCGAGTTAGTCTGAATGGCTCCTTGGTGGATCGAGTGATATCTACTCCTATTGAACATCCAACCACCGGTGATGCCTCGCTTGAAGCAAATACTAAATTGACAGAAGAACAGATTTCGGATTTGCTCGAGGCAGGCGTCAGTGAAGTTGAAGTTTTTCCCCGCCCAGATGCCTTGCTTGAAGCGAATATGGAGTTGACACAAGAGCAAATAGATGATTTGCGTGAGGCAGGTGTTGACGAAGTTGAGGTTTTAGGCGAGGAGGAGGCAGAAGAAGTCCGTTTCCTGCGGAATACCCTACAGCGCGATCTCCAATCTGATTACAAGCTTCCGCTACTTTTTCAAGTGCCGTCAGACCTCCAAGACGATTTGACGGATGGTGCACCGATATCAAATGCATGGCAACGACAGTTTAAGGACAGTGGTAATTCTCTATCCTCTTCCGCAACGATACAGGTAAAAGAAGAAGGGCGATATCGTATATCCAACAAAAATAGTAGAGATAACTTTACCGTTGAGAAAGTAGGAGATACCCTCAACGTCTATCGCGGCACTATCCAAGACCTTGCAGTGGTAGAGATTTTTCGTAAGCTGCAACCGGGCGACCCTCCGACAATCGAGAGTGCACACAACCGGTTTGAGAAGCTATTCTTAGATCCGGTGCGTTACGATCTCGCAGACGTGGGGCGGTACAAACTCAACGAAAAGTTGGGCAATCTCTCCCTGTATCGGAGCGAGGACGAAGTAGTAGATGAGGAGGTTCATGTGCTGCGCCGGGAAGACATCGCCGCAGTCCTCCAATACCTGTTACAGGTCCAAAATGGTAAGGGGGAGATGGACGATATCGACCACCTCGGGAATCGGCGTGTGCGAGCTGTCGGGGAACTGTTACAAAACCAGGTGCGAATGGGAATGCTGCGCGTAACTCGTGCAACTCGAGAGCGGTTGACAGTTCAAGACTTGGAGAGTATAACCCCCGCTGATCTGATTAATCCTAAACCGTTGACCGCTGCGATTAAAGACTTCTTCGGTTCGAGCCAACTTTCCCAGTTCATGCAGCAAGCCAATCCGCTGGATGAATTAACCCATAAACGCCGCTTGAGTGCATTGGGACCCGGTGGACTGCATCGGGAGCGTGCGACCTTCGAAGTGCGAGATGTTCATCGAACCCACTACGGGCGGGTCTGTCCGATTGAGACGCCTGAAGGTCCCTCGGTAGGACTGATTGTTTCCTTAAGCACCTATGCACGGGTCAACGCCTACGGCTTTATGGAAACACCTTATCGCAAAGTATCTAACGGCAAAGCCACCGATCAGATTGATTACTTGGCTGCGGATAAGGAAGATACCTTCATCATCGCACAGGCAGATGCTGTCCTTGATGAGAGCGGAACGATGATAGACGATCGGATGGTGACGCGACAAAGGGACGATTTGCTCCAGAAGTCCGCACAAGATATCGATTATATTGACGTTTCCCCCAAGCAAATCGTTGGCGTTTCTGCCGCACTTATTCCTTTCCTTGAGCACAATGATGCGAACCGTGCATTGATGGGAAGTAACATGCAGAGACAAGCCGTGCCGCTCATCCGTCCGCAAGCTCCGCTGATTGGGACTGGTATGGAACACAAAGCTGCCCGCGATTCCGGGGCGGTCGTGCTGGCAAAGCGGGATGGCGTCGTTGAGAGCATTTCCGCCGCTGAAATTATTATCCGTACGGATGATGCCTTCCATGTTGATGGTGGAGAGCGGTCATTCAGCGAAATGGGCTACGATGTTTACCGATTGACCACCTTCAAGCGATCGAACAGTGGTACCAGTCTCCACCAACGTCCATGTGTAGATGTTGGTGAAGATATAAAGGCGGGTCAGGTGATTGCCGATGGCACCTCAACAGAAAATGGAGAACTCGCGCTCGGCAGCAATATCCTAATCGCATTCATGTCTTGGGAGGGATATAATTATGAAGATGCTATCCTTCTCAGCGAGTCGCTCATCACCGGCGATACTTACACCTCCATCCACATTGATGAGTTTGAGGTTGAAGCACGCGATACGAAGATGGGGCGCGAAGAGATTACTCGAGATATTCCGAATGTTTCTGAGGAAGCCTTGGCGCAATTAGATGAGGAAGGGATTATTCGCGTCGGCTCGATTGTCCATCCGGGAAGTATTCTCGTCGGCAAGGTAACGCCAAAGGGTGAGAGTGACCTCGGACCCGAAGAAAAACTGCTACGTGCAATCTTTGGTGAGAAAGTTGGCGAGGTGCGGGACGCTTCCAAGTATGTCAAGCCCGGCACCGAAGGCGTTGTAGTTGATGTCAAGGTCTTTTCTCGAAAAGAACGGGATGGGGACCGTCAAACCGTGCTTCGGGAGGATGCGAAAAGGAAAGAGATAGACAAAGAATGGCAGGCGAAAAGTGCATTGATTAGCCAACGCAAGAACGCCGAGATTCGTAACGCGCTAGTCGGTAAAACCCTCGCTAGCAGCGTCTCCAACGGTATAGACCTACTCGCTCAACGGGGAGATGTTGTCACTGAAGAGTTGCTGGATATGGGCGTTCCACTGGATGACTTCCATGTTACAGATGCTGATGCGATGGACCTCATCCAACGTATTCAACAGTTGGCAGAAGGACGTATTAGAGATCTGGCTGAGGAAAAAGACGCGCAGCTTGAAAAAATCAACAAGGGCGATGAGTTGAAGCCAGGGGTTCTCAAACTGGTGAAGGTCTATGTGGCGACCCGTCGAAAGATTTCTGTCGGTGACAAAATGTCCGGCAGACACGGCAACAAGGGGGTAGTTTCAAAGATTCTGCCACAAGAGGATATGCCCTATCTGGAAGACGGTACGCCAATCGATATCATCATGAATCCGTTGGGGGTGCCTGGCCGCATGAATGCGGGGCAGATTCTAGAGACCCATTTGGGCAGGGCCGCAAAGGAACTTGGCTTATACATCGCCACGCCGGTCTTCGATGGTGCAGAGGATCCAGAGATTCGTGAACTCTTACGAAAAGCCGGTCTGCCAGAACACGGGAAAGCGAAACTCTACGATGGCAGAACCGGGGAACCGTTTGCCCAAGAAGTTACCGTCGGATATACTTACATTCTCAAGCTCAACCATTTGGTGGATGATAAAATTCACGCCCGCAGCACGGGACCCTATTCGCTGGTGACTCAGCAGCCACTCGGTGGCAAAGCACAACAAGGTGGTCAACGCCTCGGTGAAATGGAGGTATGGGCTCTCGAAGCATACGGCGCTGCGTACACCCTTCAAGAATTACTCACAATTAAGTCCGATGATGTCATTGGAAGGAGCAAGATCTACGAAGCTATTGTCAAAGGAGAGAATGCTCCTGCGCCCGGTACACCAGAATCATTTAATGTCCTTGTCAAGGAGTTGCAGAGTCTTTGTCTGGATGTTGACCTGGAGCAAAAGTCTGACGATACCGATACCCTTGATCTTACCCCTGAGAATTGGGACTCGGAACATGAAGTATGAAGTGTGGAAGAGTGGCGGGTCCGAAAAATAGGCTCTCCACTCTTCTGCTCTTTCAATCGTTAAAAGGGAGAACAGCCATGTCAAATCAAATCCAAGAACGAACAGCGCAGTCGGGAAATCTAAATAATTTTGATGCGATCTCAATCCGGATTGCTTCGCCAGAACATATTAAGGAATGGTCAAAAAGTACAGCATGCCACCAACGGACCAGTGGGTGCACCACAGGTGACTGCGCATGTGGTGAAGTACGGAAACCTGAAACGATTAACTATCGCACATTTCGTCCCGAACGAGATGGCTTGTTCTGTGAGGCGATTTTTGGGCCGCAAAAAGACTGGGAATGTGGATGCGGTAAGTACAAACGGATTAAACATAAAGGCGTTATATGTGACCGATGCGGTGTGGAAGTTACCCAACAGAAGGTGCGACGTGAACGGATGGGGTACATTCAACTCGCAGCGCCGGTATCGCATATCTGGTTTTTCAAGGGGTTGCCTTCCCGGATTGGATTGTTTTTAGACCTCCCATTCCGTGAGATTGAGCGCGTCATCTATTTTGAGTCCTTCATTGTATTAGAAGTCAGCGATCCAGACTGTGACTTGGAAGAAAAACAGCTCCTGACAGAGGAAGAGTACACGCGGTACCAAACTGAGTTCCCCGACGGCTTCCGTGCGGGCATGGGTGCGGATGCAATTCGAGAACTGCTAGAAAAGATTGATTTAGATCAGGAAATCGAAACCCTGCGCGCAGAACTTGGCGAGACTGCAAGTAAGCAGAAATCTCGGAAACTATCCAAACGGTTGAAATTGGTGATGGGCTTTAAGAAATCGGGGAATCTGCCTCATTGGATAATTCTTACATCGATTCCGGTAATTCCACCCGATCTGCGTCCATTGGTCGCGCTCGACGGAGGACGGTTTGCCACTAGCGATTTGAATGACCTGTATCGACGCGTGATTAATCGGAATAACCGTCTGAAGCGCCTCATGGAACTGCGAGCACCAGAGGTAATTATCCGCAATGAGAAACGAATGCTCCAAGAAGCTGTAGATGCTTTGTTGGACAATGGTCGACACGGCCGTGTGGTACGAGGGCCAGGCAATCGGCCCCTGAAATCTCTTTCCGATATGCTCAAGGGGAAACCGGGACGTTTTCGTCAAAACCTGCTCGGTAAACGTGTCGATTATTCCGGGCGGACCGTTATTGTGGTCGGACCAGAACTCCAGCTGCACCAGTGTGGCTTGCCGAAGAAAATGGCATTGGAGCTGTTTAAGCCGTTCATCATTCATAAACTGCAAGTGAAGGGCTATGCCCATACTATCAAACGCGCCAAAAATATGGCGGAGCAGGTCTCGCCGGAGGTATGGGAGGTGTTGGAAGAGGTGATTGATGAACATCCAGTCCTCCTGAACCGCGCTCCAACGCTGCACCGACTCGGGATTCAAGCGTTCCAGCCCGTACTTGTAGAGGGGAAAGCTATTCGAATCAACCCGCTGGTGTGCGAAGCATTCAATGCGGACTTTGATGGCGATCAGATGGCAGTACATGTGCCATTAAGCGTTGAAGCACAGGTGGAAGCAAAACTCCTCATGATGGCAACACGCAACCTTCTCAAGCCGGCACATGGTGGCGCCATTGCGGTGCCGAACCGAGATGTCGCAATGGGATGTAGCTTTCTCACAAAGGGAGTTCCAGAAGGGGACTGGGAGAAAGTGTGTAAGGTGCCAACCCCACGAACCTATCGAAATGCGGAAGAGATTATCCTTGCACACGATTGCGATGCCCTCGGACTCCATGATCCGGTAAAACTCTATTTTGATGGAGCAGAACAGCCGATCGAAACAACAGTCGGACGTGTGATCTTTAACCAGTCTATTCCGAACGGGTTGATGTTCACAGATGCCAAGACGCAACAAAAGCTGCCATTTGCCAACCAAGAAATGGGCTCCCGCGGCCTCTCAGACTTAGTGTCTCGGGCTTTTGAGGAGTTAGGTAATCGACAAACTGTAGGGTTTATAGATGACTTGAAGCGGCTCGGCTTCCATTACGCAACGCTCGGTGGGATTTCTATTGCCATGCAGGACATGATTATCCCGCACCAGAAGGAGGAGTTGATAAGGGCAGCACGCAAGCGGGTCGAACAAATCGAAGCTGATTACCAGCGAGGCGACATGGGCATGAGTGAGGGTGAACGCTACAATAAAGTCATTGATATCTGGCATCAACTGGTTGGGCAAATCGAAACTGCCTTGTTTGATGGGCTCGAACAAGGACGCGATGATGAGATTGAAGGATTCAATCCTGTTCATATCATGGTGGACTCGGGCGCGATTTCTCGAAGTAAGCGAGACTCAATTCGTCAGTTGGCGGGTTTGCGTGGATTGATGGCAAAGCCTTCTGGAGAGATTATCGAACAGCCAATTGAATCTTGTTTCCACGAGGGATTGTCAGTCCTTGAATACTTCATTTCAACCCACGGTGCGCGGAAAGGACTTGCCGACACCGCTATTAAGACAGCGAGTAGCGGTTACCTCACGCGGAAGTTGGTCGATGTCGCGCAGGATGTAATGATAACAATCGTGGATTGTGAAACACTTGGTGGTATTACCAAGACGACTGACGACGAAGAAGAAGGTCCGTTGTCAGAACGGATTTTCGGACGGACAGCGGCAGAAGACATTGTCGACTTGAGCACAGGTGAAGTGCTAGTGCCAAAAGATGAGTTGATTACACAGCAAGCCGCAAAGCAAGTCGAGGCAATTGGTATCCCTGAAGTCCGTGTCAGATCTGTTTTGACCTGTGAAGCCCGGTACGGAGCGTGTGCAACATGTTACGGTACCGATTTGACAAGTGGTCATCTGGTAGATGTCGGCGAGGCAATTGGTATTATTGCAGCGCAATCGATCGGAGAGCCAGGGACGCAGCTGACGATGCGGACGTTCCACACGGGCGGTACCGTCAGTGGCGGAGAGTCCCAATCCAGGATTGAGGCTCGACATGATGGGACAGTTCAATATCAGAATGTCAGATTTGTTGAACACCTCGTTGAAGCGGATCCGGTGTCAGAGGATCAATCGCCCGATACAGAAACGGAAAGGGTTGTCGTTTCCCGAAATGCACAAATCCACATTGTCGATGTGAATGGGTATACGGTGGAGCGGCATACTGCTGATGTTGGTGCACGATTATACGTTGAAGATGGGCAAACCGTCACTAAAGGGGATTCCCAAAATGGCGTACAATCAACGCCGCTGCTTGAGTGGGATCCATACCAAGTCCCGATTCTGACGGAACATGCCGGACACGTCGTGTTCAAGAATATTGTTGAAGGCAAAACCGTACAAGAACAAAAAACTACCTCGGCAGAGTGGGTCATTATTGAACATAGGGGTGAAGATCAGCCACAAATCGAGATTCATAGTGACGCCGGAGAAGTCCTGATTAGCTATCAAATGCCGACAGGGGCACACCTGTCAGTTTGGGATGGGGTGCAGGTAGAACAAGGATCTGTCTTGGCACGACTTCCACGTGAAAAAGGACAAAGCCGAGACATCGTAACAGGGTTGCCACGGGTCACGGAACTCTTTGAGGCACGAAGGCCGAAGGACGCCGCTGTCATTTCCAAGATTGAAGGATTTGTCGAATTAGAGAATGCCAGCCGTGGTGTGCGCATCCTGCGTGTAGTCGACGGAGACTTTCAGGAAAGCCATCGCATTCCACAGGGCAAGCACCTCATTGTGCAGAGTAATGACAAGGTAGGAGCGGGGGAGCGGCTAACAGATGGACCAATCAACCCGCACGATATCCTCGAAGTGAAGGGGGAGGAAGCGGTCCAGAACTACCTAGTCAATGAAGTCCAAGATGTCTACAAAACACAGGGCGAGCGCATCAATGATAAGCACATTGAGGTCATTGTGCGACAGATGCTCGGTAAGGTCCAAATCGAGGAACCGGGTGATACCGAATTTCTCGAAGAAGAGGAAGTAGATCGTGTGAGCTTCAATCGGGTCAATGGCAAGGTTGTTGAAAACAGTGGGAAGCCTGCGACAGCTGAATCCATTTTACAGGGAATCACGAAGGCATCCCTGTCCACAGAAAGCTTCATCTCTGCTGCCTCCTTCCAGCAAACGACCAATGTGCTAACCAGAGCTTCAGCCATGGGTAAACGAGATCGGCTCGTTGGTCTGAAGGAAAATGTCATTATGGGACATCTCATCCCTGCCGGAACAGGCGTGTCTAAGTTCCGGAAGATTCGCGCTTTCCCCGCAGGAGAGGCACAACTTCAATCCGATGAAGATTCGCAGCACCCTGAGCATACCGATTCTTTATCGCCTCAGGTTGATGAACCGGCAGCCGATTGAATCTACACAGTGGGAGGGTTTTGCGCAATTCCTCTCTCCACACGCGCAATATCTACTCAGTGATTGAGAGAAAGTCGTCCAATTCGCTCCATGAATCGATGAGCAGAATGGTTCCCTGATAACATAGGGACGGGTTGAATCGCGTCCCTGCGTGGAGCCGCTGGGTTGGGAGGCGAAACCGTTCAATCGTTTGCATCGCTGTACGATTTCGCCCAATCAGTACCCCTAAATCTGCGTCGAGGATAGCGAGAAAATCTGAGATCGAATCCCCAACATAAACCGTTCGGATTACTCCCCCGTCTTGCGTCTGTGTGCTAGATTGCAAGGTCGGGGGATTTTTTTTACACTCCCTGAACTTCCTTAACTTATCCCGCGCCGAAACCACATGCAGGTGAATGTTTCCGGTCGAACATCCCGCCGTATCATACGCCAAACTGTTGGTAATTATCCGATCGCATAGCCCCTCCGTTGCCCCTTCGATCAAAGCCTCCGACCAATTGGCAGATAAAATCTCAATCGCAACGCCATCGGCTCGCATAGCCGACAACACCCGGTCAACCCCCGGTTTCTTGACGACATTCCGTCCAGCTGTTCTTAACCCTTCTTCTGTAAGGCCCGCCAAGAACCCTTTCGCCATCACCCGTTGTATAGATGCTGTTTCTAGTTCCTCGAAGGTTTTCAGGAAATCGACAATTGAATGCCGATGGTCCAACCACGCGTCGCAGACCCGATGATACCGCGTCAAATACCATTGCACCATCTCTCGCCAAGCTGCGAGAAACTCTTCTTTCTCACCCTCACGGTTGTCAGCCGCTGTATACACAAGGGTACTGATGGTATCTCGTTCCGATATCGTCTCGTCAAAATCGGTGATGAGTTTATCGATTGGATATTTTGGCATACAGTATTGTTCGTAGATTAAATTACCGTGGCTTAAATTGCACCACTAATTTCTCCGCCCACGCCCGGTTAGCATCAATGGTCCGTCCAGCGTTGTGTGGCGTGTGGACAACGTTATGCCGTCCTAGAAGTGGGTCGTCTAACGGGAGCGGTTCAACATCCCAGACATCGGCAGCAAGGCTCAGTTCGTCAGCAAGCACTCGCTTTCGCACTGTCTCCATATCGCAAATCCCTGCACGCGTTGCCAGAACCACTAGACAGCCTTTCGGCAGTGCGTTGATATGCTCTGCGGTGACAATGCCCCGCGTTGATTCTAGCAAAGGCACCATCGGCGCGAAGATTTCAGCGTCTTTAACCAGTTCAGAAAGGTGCCATTCCTTCCGAGAACCCGCACGATGAAAACAGGGCTCACTGGCATACGGATCCCAAACCGCTACATCTGCGCCCAACATGTTCACAAAGCTGGCGTAGCGACTGCTAATGTTTCCGGCACCAATAATACGCACCCGTTTCCCCGCAATCGTGCCACTGGTAAAGTTTGGGTCATCGCCAAATTGATGCCCACGCCCGCCGGGACTCCCCATACCGTTGGGGGCTTCGTAGTCCCAAGGGACTTGGCTGCTAAGAATTGCACGGTGTAGTTGTGGGATACGGCGCAATCCGCACAACGTCAATGCAAGTCCATACTCCGCAACAGTTTGACCCCAAAATCCCTCGGTCGGTTGATTATAAACCGTAATTCCCGCCTGCTGGATATGTTCCTGAATCGCTCCCTCTGATACGCTACTACCGTAGCTACCTTGGAAGGTCGCTTCCTCTAGTCCCGTAAAACGCTGAAGGCACTCCAACGTCACAGGTACACTAAGACACGCAAGCCGTTTGACTTCGGCGGGGTTTGAAGCAATCTCACCGAGGTTTCGCTGGTCACTGGGGTCGAGCCGTATGAATTCGACTGCTCCCTGTGACTGCCAAAGTGTTTGGAAGTGATCGGCTGCAAAGGGCCAAACACCATCAAACCTGGGATGGACGGCAATTAAGCTGCTCATTATTGATACTCCTTTCCGATACCAATGTTCGATCTATTCCCTCTTCCTTATAACCGTAGGTCGGGCATCTTGCCCGACCCATAGCTCTAGCGGAATGGTATGTGTATAGAAAACTTTATCTTACCCAAAAGAAACAAGCCTTTCGATTTGGATCCGGTATAATCACACGTTGCCGATTAAACACCCGTGAAAAGTCTAATGTATGTCCGAGCGACTTTCAAATCTTCTAACGCTTCCTCCGAAGTGCAAGGCGGATGCGCCTCTCCCTTGATAGCAGTCACGAAGTTGATCGCTTGTTGTCGCATGGCGTGGACTGAAGGGAGTTGTGGCACTATAGTCTCCGGGGCAGTGCCGTTGCCGGGATCGCGCAGTATCTCAAGGTGACCGGGACGGTTACTCGCTAACGGTGCTGGCAATTCAATTTTCACATAGCCCCGCTCAAAACATACGAGCGCAGATTCCTGCCAATCAATCGTCGTGCTGTAAGGGGACATTTCTATGGTGCAGGCGATGCCGTTCTCGCTCTGACCTGCCAATAGTACACCAGAAGGGTCGGCATAAGTGACTGTGTAGGGCTCTCCAAGCAGGTAGCGCATTAGATTGATCTGATGGATGTAATAGTTGACGAAACCGTTATACTGGTTGCGGACCTCGTCATTCATGTCAGCGGCGGGTGGGTCCCACTCCAGCGGGGGAGGCGGGGAATCATCTCGAATCAGGTCGTTAAAGCCGCCTGCCACCCAGTCCCCGGACGGCATCAGAATGCGGACATACGTCATTTTTCCAAGCGCACCCGACGCCTTCAGACGCTCGATCTCCGTCTTCGCGTACATCGTTGCCAAGTCACTGCGTTTGTGGTAGCCAACCATGTGCCAGGTCCCACTTGCTCTCATCGCATCCACAATTTTTTCGCCTGATTCGATGGAGGCGGCAAGCGGTTTCTCTGTAAAGACTGGCACCCCCGCCTTGAGGAGTTCAGGTACAAGTATCCCATATCGACCGAAAGGTTGAGCAGCCACAATACCGTCCAACGCTTCGTTTTTCAACATCTCTTCGTGTGTTGGGTAAGTATTTGGGATGCCGTAGCGGGCAGCGACCTTTCGACGCAAGGACTCACGTATCTCCGCAATCGCGACGACCTGACAGATATCCAGATTCGCATAGTTCTTCAGGTGGGCACACTGTCCCATGTTGCCAACACCGACAAATCCAATTTTAACCTTCTGCTCTGGCATATTATGATTCCTTCACGCAGGTTGGGAAAATCTCTTATACCCCGCTGGTTATCAGGTAAATTCAAAAAACAGCGCGATACCCAAGTGCTGAATATGTTTCCGCTCTGAAATATATCTTATCAAATTTCCTAGACACGGTCAATCCCAAAGCGGATAGCTGTCCGTAACGGTGTTGACAAATTTTCTTAATATCCTTATAATGAGTACCAATCCGACGCAAGGAACACATTGAATCTACCCCAAATTGCTAATTCACAATCGACAGTAAACAGAGGAGGTCGATAATGCCAGTCTTCACAGCTGAGATCTTGGCACAAACATGCTTGCAGGTTTTCCGTGCTATGGGTATCTCCGATGTAGAGTCTGAAGTCGTGACACGCTCCATGGTTGACGCCAATCTAGTTGGCCATGACTCACACGGCATCATTCACTTGCCAAAATATGTGAACGAAATTGAGGAGTCCCTGATTCAGCCGGGAGCGACAATCGAGGTTAAACGCGAATCTCCATCAATGGCGGCACTCGATGGAAATTGGGGATTTGGACCCGTAATCGCGACACATGCCATGAAATTAGCAATTGAAAAGGCGAAGCAGACCGATATCAGTTCGGTCACTATCTCCCGGTGTAATGAGACCGGGAGGTTGGGGGGATATGTGCTGATTGCGGCGGCGCAGAATATGATTGGAATCTTGACGGTGAACGACCATGGCGGCGGTCAAAATGTGGCACCTTATGGCGGGATCGAAGGGCGGCTTTCGACCAATCCATTGGCTTGTGCCATTCCGGTTGAAGGGCGTGAGCCGATTCTGTTGGATATGTCTACGAGCGTTGTCGCAGCGGGGAAAGTACGAGTACAGCGGCATCGGAAGGAGCCCGCCCCGGAGGGGTGGATTATTGATGCCGCGGGAAATCCCACAACCAACGTCGAGGATTTTTATGGGTCTCCCCCCGGTGCGCTGCTTCCTTTTGGCGGGATCGCCGCGCAAAAAGGATTCGGACTCAGCGTTGTTGTCGATATTCTCTCAGGCGCGTTGAGTGGCGCGGGATGTACCAGCCAAGAGGGTTCAAGGGTAGGCAATGGCGTGTTCATCACAGTCATCAATATTGCCAGTTTTGTAGACGTGTCAGATTTCAATGCGGAAGTCAATCGCTTCATTGACTACATCAAGTCTTCCAAACGTTCACCCGATGTCGAAGCGATTCGTATCCCAGGCGAACGCGGCAGGAGCGAACAGGAGAAACGGAAACGGGAAGGGATCTTTGTCGAAGAAAGCACGTGGGAGCAGATTCAAGGGGTTATGCGAAAATATCAGCTCCCAATTCCTGATTCGTTGACATAGCCGATTTCAAGCGCCGGTCTGTCAGATTTCGTTTGCGCTTTCGCCTCCGGGAAATCCTATAAGCATCAATCCATAATTGCTCGTTGATACCACTCCCAAAACTTGCACAACCCCGCTGGGAGGGAGGTTTGCGGATTATAGCCCAACAAGCGCTGCGCTTTGTTGATATCTGCGAAGGTAATCTTCGGCTCGCTGAGTGGGGCAGGCGGCGTGGATAAAATCGCTTTGTGACCGACCAATCCTTCAATAATCTCTACAAAATCTGTCATAAGGACAGGCTCACCTCGTCCAAGATTGATAAGTTCATAGCCTAGTGGCTTATCGAGCGCAGCGATCACACCGCTAATAATGTCATCAATGTAAGCCCAATCACGCTTCATTTGTCCCCCGTCGAACAGGACAGTTTCTCGCTGATTAACAGTGCTATCTGTAACGATGAACGGCATCATATCCGGGCGTCCACGGGGACCGTAGACGTTGAAGAAACGCAACGCTGTAAAATTCAATCCGTGCAAGTGATGATAGGTATATCCCATCAACTCGACGGCTTTTTTGCTCGCAGGGTAGGGTGCGAGGGGCTGATTACAGGGATCGGTCTCAACAAAAGGCAGATGCTTCGTATTACCGTATACAGATGAGGTAGATGCAAAGACAAAGTTTGTGGCACCAATCTCACGAGCGGCTTCTAACAGGTTAATAGACCCGCTGATGTTGACATCGGTGTAGAGTCTAGCGCGTCCGATAGAGTAGCGCACAGCACCGTAGCCTGCTAAATGAACAACCGCCTCCGGTTTATGGTCTGCGAAGATGCGATTAATCGTTCCCGCATCGCAGATGTCAGCCTCGCATAGGATACAGTAAGGATGGTTACGTAACTGACGCACATTCTCCTGTTTACGCGCTGTGTCGTAATAGTCGTTGAAGTTGTCTAAAGCGATCACCGTATCACCACGGCCCAGCAGCCTTTCGCAGAGATGTGAACCGATGAAGCCCGCAGCGCCGGTGATGAGAATTTTCAAGATGAGCGTTCCTCTCTTTCTCTCAGGCCTCTCTTCTTCGGGGCAGCAGTTGAAATGTAGACGAGCCGGGTTTTCCATCTCTTTTTCATTATTCAAAGGGTATAATTCGTGAATGACGCTATGCTATCATACGAGTGTTGACTTGGTCAAGGAGGGTAAATTACAAATGCGAGTTAGATGTATATGTTTAATAGTTATTTTTTTTTGGTGTTTCAGTCCTGATTACAGGATGTGGTGAAGAGGATATCGCGGAGCCCGAGGAAGAGATAGATGAACCTGAAGACCCCTGTATGCAAAAAGCCCCGCCGAATACTGGTCAACTTACCGTTACACCTCCCGCGGGCGCAATAATTTCTTCAAGTCAGGAGTTCACGTTGATTCTCGATACTGATACTGCTGTTGTAGAGGTTACTGTCAATGGGATATCAGCCACAGACACGAAAGCGACTGGGTTCAGTGGGGAATGGGTTGTTTCGCTCATCTTGGAGCCGGGGACTCAATCTTTTTTTGTTGAATGGACAGAAAGCAACGGCTGCATTGGGGGTCAAGCCATGGGTCCCTACACGGTTGTTGCCGACGAAGACTAGGTTAAACGCCGGTGACAAATCCGCAGGGCGTTGAGGCAACGGCTAAGTGAAGGGAGGTCTTGCATTAACTGCGATGGGAAAAATCTTGCTTTTTTTGTGCTAGATGTGTTACCGTAGGCTTATCGGTGCCAGTGTTGTAATCTTGGGAGATAACGACATGATAACCAAAAATCTTGAGTCTGCTAGACATATCCCGGACCTGTGGCGCGAAGTATACAGGGAGACCGTATGAGAACAGGGCGAGCTGCCATAACACTCCTCCGTTACCGTCCGGGGCTTTTTCTGCTTACGATACTCTTTCGGGGGGCAGATGACCTTGTCCCATTTCTGACCGGGCTGATCATGAAGGCGTTCTTCGATGCCCTCACAGGTGATGCGCAAGCGGGATTCACCCCATGGACCCTTGTAGTACTGTTTATCGCTGTCGAAATTGGCGACCGGATCACGTTGTTTGGATCCGCAGTCGTTTGGCCCCGCTGGTGGTACGCGGTAGAATCGCTCCTGCGCAAAAATTTAATGGCTGCGCTGCTTAAGGTCCGGACACCACGCCGTATTTCAAGTGCCTCCGGCGAAGTAACCAATCGTTTCCGCGATGATGTGGGAACCGTCGTTAGATACTTGGAGCGATACATTCACCTATGGGGTAACCTCATCTTTGCCGCACTTGCCATTGTCTGGATGGCACGGATAAATGTGGTGATCACATTCGTCACGGTCATTCCGTCTATCTTCGTTGTAATTATTATCGATGCAGCAAGGAAATATATCCATAAATATCGAGCAGCACAACGGGTGGCTACGGCGCAGGCGACAAACTTCATCAATGAAATGTTCCAAGCGGTATTGGCAATCAAGGTCGCAACGATGGAGTCAAATGTCATCTCGTACTTTCGCCAGCTTAACGATGCGCGGCGGAAATCCACCCTGATAGATAACCTGTTTGAACAGACGCTGCGCACAATTAATCAAAATCTTGGGAATATAGCGACGGGAGTGATTCTCATACTCGTTGCCGAAAGGATGAGATCCGGCGACTTTACCGTTGGAGATATTGCCCTTTTCATGACCTACGTGGGTGAAGTTGCCAGAAGCGGCTCGCTGTTGGGTACAGTCATGACACATCACGCACGCGCACAAATTTCCTTTGGGCGAATGGAGGGTATCGTTGATGGAGCATCATCAAGTGCACTCGCCCAACATAGTCCGGTCTACCTCCGGGGTGAGACCCCCACGGTTCCAGTCCCTGTCAAATCGGAGGCAGATCAGCTCCGTGAACTGACGGTTAAAGGACTGACCTACCGCTACGAAGAATCAGAAAATGGGATTCATGAGATCGACCTACAGATATCCCCCGGCTCCTTCATCGTTATTACCGGACGGATTGGATCTGGCAAATCGACTCTGCTGCGCACCCTTCTAGGAGTCCTGCCGAAAGAGTCCGGAGAGATTCGCTGGAATGGCGAGGTGGTAGACGATCCCAAGTCGTTCTTCGTCCCGCCCCGTTCCGCCTATACCCCACAAGTCCCACAACTTTTCAGTGAACCGCTCAAGGACAATATCCTCATGGGGTTGCCAGATGATCCGGAGGCACTTAACCGCGCAATTCAATTGGGGGTGATGGAGGAGGACCTACCGACGCTCGAAGATGGACTCGATACGATCGTGGGACCACGAGGCGTCAAGCTATCGGGCGGACAGATACAACGCGCCGCTGCGACGCGGATGTTTATCCGTCCTGCTGAGCTCTATGTTTTTGATGATCTATCCTCTGCGTTGGACGTAGAGACAGAAGGGGTGCTGTGGGACCGCGCTTTTGAAACACAGCATTCCACCTGTCTCGTTGTTTCCCATCGTCGTCCAGCACTCCGCCGTGCGGATAAAATTATCGTCCTGAAGGATGGACGAGTTGAAGGGGAAGGTACACTGGATGAGCTCTTGACTTCCTGTGAAGAGATGCAACGGCTGTGGCAGGGAGACGTAAACGGATAATTCTCAATAAGGATTTTCCGCGGTTGTTATAGGACACCAGCGCGAGGTCAATAGGTCGTCCCATAATGCGTTTCGTGCTTCGGGCGTTCCAATCTGTCGTAACACCGCAGCCGCGTAGTAACGAACATACCGGCCCTCATCGCTTAACCGTCCCGCCAATGTCGGCACGATATCTTCTGCCGATTGACCAATCTTCGCCAGTGCCATCACCGCATTGAGTCGAACCAACATCTCCGAGTCGTTTGAGACCTGTGCCAATACCGGTACAATGTCTTCGGCAGGTGCCGCAATTGTTCCCAACGCTTCCGCTGCATTCCGACGAACCCACGAACTCTCATCGCGTAGCCCCTGAATCAATCCTGGCACTGCTTCCTTTGCTAGCGAACCCAAATTGCCCAACGTATCCGCAGCCGCCGCACGGGTGGGCCATGACGTATCACCTAACGCCGAAATCAATGCCGGTACGCTGGGCTGTCCCACCTCGGTCAGTGCTTGGGTGGAATACAGCTCCGCCGGGTTACCGCCTTGTGGGTTCGCTGCAGTTTTTGCAACGTTTTTCTTCGCCAAAGCCTCAGCCTCATCTCGTAATGTCTGCATGAGTGCCGGCACAACGGATTTCCCCATCTCACCTAGCGCATACGCCGAATTTAGGCGAGCCCTCTCATCGCTATCTCGGAGTGACGCTATCAATTGTGACACAGATCCATTTTCGTCTGATGTGGCATGCGCCGGCTCCGCATTACGGCTTTGGGAGAGCCAATTCCAAACATGCCTTGATAATGCCTGATGTCTATCGTTATCCGCGGGTTGCCAGTTCGTATGCCCGTTACTCCGTAGGGGTTGAGAGGGTTCTTCCATACGTGTAAACTGAAATTTCAGCATGTAGCGTTTCTTGTCGCTACGATTCGCCATCGCCCGATGCCACGTATCAAAATTGACGATTGTCACCGTGCCCGCCTGCCCACAAAGGGCCGTTGCCCGCTCAGTGCTTTGCGCCGGATCGGTGTCGGAAACCGTATTATAATACTGCTTTCCGGGGAGGACTCCCGTCGGTCCCATATCTTCGGTAGTATCTTGTGGATAATAAAATGCCATCACCCATCGAAAGCGGTGATGACGCACCTTCTGATCAAACACATAGTCATCCTTATGCCAAGTTTGTCCATCACTCCCCGGTGTGTTGAGATGGCAGTAACGGTGGGGGTGTATAAGGTAATTCGGACCCAATAGACTTGTCAACGCGCCGCTAACCTTCGGGTGCTCGAAAACCCGCTGAATCTCAGGAATCCGCGGAAGCAGATTGTTGCCCGGATTGCCTTCCTTCGCAAGAACCTCTTCAATCTGCTGATAGATATGTCCATGCAGATCGGTCGAAAAATCAGCTTGAATCTGAATATACCCGTTGACAATAAAATCCCGGATTTCTTCGGGGTTAAGGAGATAAGCCTTGTCCACCATTTCCTTTTTTCCTTTCAGTATGGGTTCGCCTACTTCCCTTGTGAAAGCTAAAGCTTCATGAGTTCGGACTCGGTTAAGTGCGGTCGGATTTTTTCCGCGAATTCAGCGACCGTCTCATCGATCGTTGCAGTCGAGGTGTCTAGCGTCATTTTAGTTCCAATCAGCGAATTTTGGTGCGCTTCCTCAAACCGTTGCAGCACATCTGGGATGTCCTGTTCAGGCACAACGGGGTATTTATGGGGATTTTCTTTCATCCGCTTGGCAATAACTTCGGGAGAAGCCTTCACTAGGATAAGCACGGTTTCAGGCGCAAACTTGAGGATACGCTGCTCAAGGCTTTTTGCTATCGTTTGCCGGTCGCCCATCTCACCCGGTCCCCCGTAACCGTAGTATAGGGGTCCGTATATTCCATCTTCGATATGGATACCGATTCCGAGAAAATCCTCTCCCGACGAAGACTGAGCAGGCGTGTGATAGTAGAGGTTATGCCGTTGTATAACCTCTGTCAATCGCGGACTGAGCGCGGAAAACTGAGCGATTTCTGTCTCAGTGAGCTCTGGTCCGTGCGGCTTGGTATCCGGCAGCTTGAAGTGGTCATGGATAAGGGTAAACTCCTTATCCATTGTCTTCTTGGTCCATTCGTTAATTGCGTGCGCTAATGTCGTTGTGCCACTATATTCACAGCCAATCAGAAAAAGTTTCATCTTTTCCTCCGTTATTTTTGGATAGGTGAGAAGTTGTTCTTCGCAAATGTGGGGACTCTACCTCATCTTGTCCCTCTAGCCACTAACATAAACGAGATTGCTAGTTATGGAAGATTTCTCTCCGCCCGTCAACTGCTGCATACATATCCCTAAGTCGGGCATCTTGCCCGACACAATTCGTAGGGAACGCAGATCTGCGTTCCATCTCTTCTTACGCATTACGTGTTATGCTTCATTAGCTGCATACATACCCGTAGGTCGGGCATCTTGCCCGACCCGAACCATAGCCCCAGCAGGCCGATATATGTCTTTCACTCCAGAGGAGCGCAATGTATATAGCAGTGCGTTAACATACTCCAAGACGCGCCTTCTGTTCTCTGTAAGCTGCACTAGCAGCGTTCAAAATATCAATCGCTTCATCAGGTAATACCAGCTGTGTGCCGGCGACATTGTCCTCGACATGTTCAGGACGTTCGGTGCCAGCCAATACGCTCGTTACCTCCGGATGAGTTAGCACCCAACCGACGCAAACCGTTGCACGGCTCACGCCTAAATCTTGAGCCACCTCGTCCAACACGCCTATCAGTGTTCCCAACGGTGTATCCGGGTCAATATTACGCCCCGGCACAAGGTGGCCTGTGTCTAAAGGGCTGAAAGCGAGAAGTCCCAACCCCGATTCCCGCAACACGGGAAACATCTCCTGCTCCATTTGGTGCACGCGGGAATCACCCGTATCAGTCAAAGATTCCCCAGCGATATTATAATAATCTTCAGTGCCTGCAATAGGTGCTTTGCCCGTACTTTGACCAAGCTCGACATACTCGCTCACCTGTGCGACGCTATGGTTGGAGACGCCCCAGTATCGGATCAGCCCCGACTGCACCAGCGTATCCATCGAATCGACGACCTCTTCAGCTGGCGTGACCTTGTCCGGCTGATGGAGCAGGTAGAGATCAATATAGTCGGTCTGTAAGCGTTTGAGACTGTCTTCTGCCTGTTGGAAAAGGAAATCTCGGCTAAATCGTGCCGGTCTCCCCGGACTACCCTCTTCTTCTGGCGCGTATGATGCCGCGACTTTGGTGCAGATAACCACCTGATCGCGTCGTCCCGCAATCGCTTTTCCCAAGGTCTCTTCTGCCCCTCCCCAACCGTAGGCATTTGAGGAATCGAAGAAGTTCACACCCACATCAATACAGTATTGCAGCACACGCAGCCCCATCGGGTTATCCGCCGCCCGCGGCATATTCCGAAATGCGGTCCCTTGACAGAGGCGAGAGACGTGCAAATCGGTCCGGCCGAAACGCACCAAATGCGAAGGACGCTGTTCGTTCGACTTTTCTTCCATTTATCCGTTCCTTTCGTGCTAATTCCGCTACAGCTCAATCTTTTTTCAGATCCATTATCACACCACCATAGGAACGCTCAAAACAATGCTTCTCATAAAAGGGAACGACCTGTTCCCCGCAATGCAGAAAGACTTCCTCTATTTCCGTCAACGGCTCGATAAGCTGCCGCATCAGTTCTGAACCGATGCCTGTTCCGCGTTTCGATTCCTCCACAACCACATCGTCGATCAATGCCCGGTAGATACCATCAGTTATCACTCGGGCAAAACCGACAAGACGGTCACCTTCCCATGCACCCAAGGTGAGGGGCGTTCCTTGGAGCATTTTTTGAATGCCTTCAATACTTCTCTGGTTTGCCCAGCCTGTCTGCCGGAGCAACCCCTGCAACTGCCCTGGCTCAATCTGTCTGTCAAAAGAATAGTCTACCATATTCACATCTCTCCGAGTCTTTTTAATTTGCCTACCGTTGTTGTTCTGTTTGCCGTTTACTTACTATTATTGCGCTGCCAGTTGCCGGAGCATACGGATAGATTCATCGACCATCCGCTCGCCGGTGCCTTCCTCCGCGTAACTGTGTAGTCCCATCCATGTTTGATAGCCACCGAGTGTGTGAGCCTCCCGATCGGGTAGATAGCCCATCCAATCGTTGGTGAGCGACACCACGTAAGTATGCTTAAAAGGAGAGCGTGCCTTGAGGTCAACACCCAAGCCTGTGAATAATTCGCCCGGCATACCGACAATAGCAACTTCACCAATAACTATCGCTTGGAGCGTGGTTTGACGGGTTTGCCCCTGTTGGGATGCGAGCACCTGACGCATGTTTCGGAAAACATCGATAGTGCCATCCGCGCCGTCCGGCACACGTTTACGGCAGTACGAAGACACCTTTTCGTCCTCCACCGCTTCGTCAAACGTCCGAACCTTGAAGGTAAAAGGACGTTGGATAGACACCAATTTCTCAACGGGCATCGGCTTTGCCTGTCCCATAGCGTCCATAATCGCCCTCTTGAACCGCTTAACCGCTTCGGGAGGTGGCACCTCGGTGACATTATGCGTCGAGCCAAACGCGCCCGGCAGAAAACATACGCTACCGCCCAACTCGGCTTCTAATTCCTGCGCCGTCAAGCCGTAGAAACTGGGAGAGCGGACATCGCCGTTACAAGTCCCGATCGTATGGGTGGAGTGGTTGTACATCAGTGCCTGAAGTTGGTCATCAGCGTCGCGGAAGGCGAAAACCGGCAGCTGTGGGTCGAAAGGACCGGTAGGTCGCACCGCATCTGTACCCGGTCCTACCCACCAAATTGTGCCGTCAGCGAGCAACAGACGGCTGTTCCCACCAACGGTATTCTCTTCGCCTTGATGGAAGTAGAAATGGGATTCGTCGTCGCTCAAGTTCGCATCTGCCTGTTGGACAGCCCGGATAATCCCTTCGCGTAGGTGTTGGCAAAATACCTCGTCGCGACCGTAGCCGTGCACGACGATAGTACTCGGTGCGTGATGCGTGTGCGTGGCGCTGATCAGGATGTTAGCGGCTAAAATGCCGGTCGTCCTTTCAATCTCAGAGACCACGGCGTCAAGGTCATCGCGGGTCACAACGATAACATCGCAAACGACAATGGCAAGTTTGGAAGTCGGCGGCTTTTCAATCACAATGGCGACCACCCTCAGCTCACCTTCTTGACCCTTGACATGCTTCGGCAGAATGCTGCCGGCGACGACCATTGAATCATCAGCGGAAAGATTCACGCTTCCCGTGCCGACGCGCAAACCAGCACTATGCGCGACACTGGTTGATTTCATCAAGTTACCTCCAAGCCTTTGGTCGATTCCTGTAGGGGTAACCCTTGTGGTTGCCCTGCGGTAAGTCGATTATCCAAAATCGACACCAATTTCGCCAAAAGTGTTAGATTCTGTTAGATTTTGTTAGGTGATTGTGGATAACTTACCCCAAGCCCCAGTGAAACCCAACACCACCCCCATAGATCGAGATTCATATCTTGACACTCAAATCTCAACAGAATCTAGTCATTGAAAATTTCTCCCGTAGGGGCGAGGTCTCCCCGCCCGCCAACTGCTGCACACATACTCGTAGGCTGGGCATCCCCGGTCACGGGATCCTCTCGGACTTGCCCGACTCATAGCCCCAGTTGCTTTGAATCCCGATCTTATGCCGTTCCGAGCATCCTTGATGGAATCGGGATCGGGGCGGGGCGGTATATATAGAAGAACAACACGGTCAAACCCGTGCTTCAGCTAAGCACTATGTGTCTTAACACGCGCATCACGTCCGTAGGTCGGGCATCTTGCCCGACTCGTAGCGCCAGTTGCTTTGAACCCCGATCTTATCGGGGCGGGGCGACATGTGTCTTTCGCTCCAGAGGAGCGCAATGTATATAGCAGCTTGACTTACTAATAGTCAATCGGTTCTCGCCCAAAGTGACGGTGGAGACGGTATCGGATGTCGCAATCGACATCGTAAACCTCAAAAGGATTCTCAATATTCGGATCTCGCTTCACCAGCGTGATGCTTACCCTGTTATGTCCCGGCTTCGGATGATGTGCAGGGGGCAGTTGATATTTATACACCTGCCCGTAAGGTCCTACAGCCCCGGTACTTATCAGACGGTAGTTCAGATCCTCGATATCCAGAATAGAATCCGGCAACGGTTGACCGTTAAGTTCTATTCGGACCTCGTTCAGCAAAGGCTCAATCCCTATCATGCGTATCCGTAGTTGAACGGATTCGACCCTTCCGAGCGCGCCCCATTTCTCTAATTCGTCGCTTATCCGCAGGCGTACCTCGACGGGTTCTCCCTCAACCAACGTTTGTGGGAGGGAAGGCGCTACGCCGGGTGCCCAGCCCACACCTTTGGTCACACCCTGTGTCTCGGAACGAACGCGGTAGAGCTTATCGGTTGTCGCTAACATGTCGGGGTGTCCTAACAGTCGCAGGGTCTGATATTCGTCGTGTGTCCAAGGCCAACCGTTGGGCGTCCAATGGGCGTCCCCTATCCCGAAACCGTCCGCGCCTTGGGCGTAAGCGTTCGCAGCAGCAGCCCAGATCATCTGCGGGGTGGCATACTGTTTCAGCTGCCGACCAAGCACGTTTTGGAAGGACGCAAGCACTCGACATTGGGTCCCATCAACCAACGCTACCGCACCTGAGAGATCGGGGTCCTGATCAACAGGTCCCTGCGTGAGTCCGGGCTGACAGATTAAGCCATCTACCAATCCCTCCGAAACCCAACCCGGCACGTCGTATCCGAGGGCTCGCCAAGCGTCCGGATGCGCTGGGATGCGGACATAGATGCGTTTACGACGTCCCTGCTTCTCTTCAGCCTTTCGAGCGACTGCGTGCAGGTCGCGTATCCATTGGGTCATAATCGGCGCGAGTTTCTCAACCTCGTCGAACCTACAGAACGGAACGAAATCGGTCATGTTCAGTTCAATACCATCGGTTTCGTAGCGAGCGAGTAATTCCTCGGAGACCTGAAAACGTTCCTCTCGAACCTCAGGATATAAAAAGCTGAACCGCGTCGTTGATGCGTCCGATGCCCGTGGATCTGCCTCTTCCCCCACCTGAAACTCCGGATGCTCGTACACAAAGTCGGACTTGCGACCCAACCCGCCGTCAATCGCTCTATCGCCGCCGGAGAGGGTCACCGGGTTGCTGGGAATGAACCAGATCCCTTTTTCATGGCAGCGATCGCAGAGTAGCTTCAGCGGATCGTAGCCATCGGCGACCAGTTGGTGTATATTTCGCCCGGCACGATACCAGACCGTATGCGTCCATTTGACGACGTTATCCCCCCACTTCTGTGCCACGCGGCTGTCATACATGGTCACGCCTCCCTCTAGCACCGCGAAGTATATGAGGGTATCGACCCCACTGTCCGCCAATTGATCTACATTAAAAGTGAAGTCTAAAGGTTCGAGGGGCGGTTCAAATTGATAAAGACTCGCAGCGTGCCGTCCGTCGTCGAACATGAAAACACGAGGTTCGTCCAAGGAATGTCTACGCTTCATAGGGATCTGCCTTTCCGATGAGAAGATTCAAGATCTGCGTTGTATCCTCCAGCTTTGAGGTTCACGTAGATAGGGGATCAAAGGCTGCCAAGAAAGCTCGGGTCGTGTTGTTAAGGTTGCCGTAAAACGCACGTACCTCCGGGTCTGGATCGTGACGCGAGAATCGCGGCGGTATCACAGAGCAGTCGCTCAGGTATGGGCGAGAACGGTGACCGTAGTACGCTTGAACCGTTTTCCGCTCTCGCTGTGTGACGCGGATCGTTGCCGTATGCGGAACGGCGATGTTAAAAAGCACGACGGTGCCTGCCGGTCCGTGAATGTCTACACTTCCGTTGCGCTCTACATTCGCTGCTGCCTCCAAAATCGGCTCATCGACAGACTCAGGCGAAATGGAGAAGCAGTGTGTCCCTTCATCAACGTCAGTGAGGTAGACCATCAGTTGTAAGTAATCCATGCGAAGGGGATGATCCTCCCAATGCGGACGATCCCGATGGAAACCTTGCCGGGGTTCGCCATCATAAGGTGACATGTGGCGCAGGCAGATTTCGGAGAAACAGACGGGACCACCCATCAGAAATTCAATCGCTGGCAGAATCTTGGGATGGCGGAGAAGTTGATCAAACTCCGGCGAGGTAACTAACGCATTGCAGTTTCGCATCTGGTTGGAGAAAGGGTGCCAGCAATTTGGGCTGCCGAACTTCTCGCGGTCACGGTCATAGATTTCACGGAAGTATGTTACTTCATCGGGCGTGAGGGTGTCTTTGAGAATAACATAACCGTTCTCACGGAAATGCGGGAGAAGTGCTTGGAGGGTATCTGTCGTTTGGGGATCGGTCATTCGTCCTTCCTCTCAGAAACAGTGTCTAAAGAGTGGTCTTGTGCAAATTATGGTGAATTATAAAAATGAATAGGCATTAAAAGTAGTAGGCACACTCCGTGTGCCGTAACTCTGTGAACGAGGTTCGTGACCTCGCTCGGTCACGGTATCTAATTAATAGGACTTACGCGGTTAGTCCATAAGTCCCCTGCAACTCTCCTGACAAAAGACTCCCCCTGATAAGGGGAATTTAGGTTCAACTCCCCTGACAAAGGACTCCCCCTGATAAGGGGGATTTAGGTTCAACTCTCCTGACAAAAGACTCTCCCTGATAAGGTGGATTTAGGTTCAACTCCCCTGACAAAAGACTCCCCCTGATAAGGGGGATTTAGGGGGTTAAAAAATCTCGCGCCGCGTGTTAGATTTGCGTAAGTCCTGATTAATTCTACAATCTACCATAAATCATTCGTGCATCATCACCTGCGCCGGGTTGATAGTCCCATATTTACCCTTGTTTGCGGTAATCTCGAAGGCTTTGGGGACGGACTCAATACCAGATAAAACGTGCTTGATGGTCGGTTTCAGCCGAATCCGTCCGGAGGCGACCAACCGAACCGTGTGTTCCAAGTGCGCTAAGGTGCTGATGTCTGGGAACAGACACCTGAGACTCCGTTCCCGTAGCGAGTCAACATCGAGTTCCATCGGATGGCCGAACCACGAAACGATATTTAATTTCCCTCCTGATCGGACAGCTGCGATAGCTTGTGTAAGGGTTTTCGTCCCTGACAAACCCTGTTTCGGGCTGCCACCCGCGCATTCAAAAACAACATCGGCACCGTTGCCGTCCGTCAACGCCTGAATAACTTCAACCGGATCGTCGCGGCTCGCGTCAATGCTGTGATCGGCACCCAACTCCCTAGAGGCTTGACACGCTTCCTCTCGGACATCTACAGTAATCAACTGCCCCGCGCCACTCGCACGAGCGACCTGCATGCACTCAAGCCCCATGCTGCCTTGACCAAAGATAGCAATCGTGTCTCCAATACTTATCTCCGCCGTATCCACCGCTGCGAGGCTGTCGGAGAGAGACTGCAAGCACGCCGCCTCGCTGTCAGAAATTCGATCGTCCACTTTCGTCAAAGCGATTTCGGGCAGGACGGCAAACTCGGAGAAGCAGCCGGGCAACTGAAAACCGATAATCGGACCCCGCCGGCAGTCGTTTCCACGCTCCGATAGACAAAGCGAGCATTCGCCACACGGCAGCTTGGCGCGGGCTGCCACACGGTCGCCCGGACGGAATTGTGAATCCCCATCGGATTCCACGATTCGGGCGCAGAACTCATGCCCAAATAACCGTATCGGTGCCTCCGTCTCCAATCGCCGTTTAATCTGCTCGTAAGCGAGGGTCGGAATGCCGTAAGCCAGTTGTGCTTCGGTGACGGACGGTTGCACACAGACAATCTCTGCGATCACATGCCCCTCACGCCGAACTGGGTCAGGCACCTCGTCCAACCGCATATCGTTAAATCCATAAAAACGCCACGCTTTCATCTAAAACCTCTCTAATTTGCTAGTAGTAGGCATACTCCGTATGCCGTAACCCGCACACATACACAGGCCAAACATCTTGCCCAACACAATTCGTAGGGAACACACATCTGCGTTCCGTTTCTTCTTACGCTACATTGGGTCTGTCTTTGTAGGGGCAACCCTTGTGGTTGCCCTGCTGTAGGTCGGGCATCCTTGCCCGACCCATAGCAGCCCCGCGAGGCGACGTATGTCTTTCGCTCCAGAGGAGCGATATGTCTATAGAACGACGATCCTTCCAATCCCTGCGCTCCAGAGGAGCGCAATGTATATCGCAGAGCATGTCTAACCCAAAGACCCAAAAGCCCCAGAGAGGCGGCATGTCTATAGCAAGCTATATTTCAATTACAAAAATCCTCTATCCGCTGCGCCCCACACTGAAAAAGCGATCTGTTTGCCGGTACGTCAAAGGTGAAAAGCGGTTTACCCCACTCCGATACCTGCTGCGCGAATTGCAGCGTCTTGCTACCTTCCGAGGCGTGGGCAATACATATCTTGTCCGCAAGTGCTGCAACAAATGCATTACGCTGACCCGCCAATGCTGCCGTCGATCGCCGATATTTACTATCAAAAATAGACAGAACTAACAAACGTCCCTCCGCTAATGCCCCCTTCCACGCAGGACTCAGCCGCATATTTTCGATACTCCGAGCGGGAGATAGGATAATCGGTTGTGAACCTCGCAACAGGACGCGAAGGCATTCCTTCTCAACCGGCGAATGATACCCCCCGATGGTGGCTATTCCCGATGCCCGAAATTGTTGAGCCAATTCATGCGCTTCCAAAATAATCTGACCGGGACATCTGCTGGAACAGAAAAGTGCCCAGAGGTCTTCGTTTAAGCGAGCCTCCCGATCCGTCAGCAGAGCAACATTCCCTCGCGCCCAGATAGTTTCTGGGGCTTCTGTTTTCAAATACCCTTTCAACTGCGCTGGGTAATTGGGATCCCTTTGTGTGATACGTTCAATTGAATGCGTCACTTCCGAGTCTCATACGGCTGCTGCGCTGAACTATAGTGAATTAGAGAAATAAGTAGACATTTACCAATAACTCCGACCCTAGCAAAGTTTCCAAAGTCCCCCTGAACCCCTCTGATAAGGGGGCCGGGGGGTTGGCTGTGTGGAAGTGTCTAAACAATTTCCCAAGCGCGAAGTTTACGATGCTCTTCCGGCGGTGCACCGTTTTCGAGCCAATCAAGTGGTTCCTCTTCTGCTGTACGGTTAGGATTCACCCAAACGATGTCTCCGATCTCATCAACATGTTGAGCGACATAGGCGAAATGACGCCGGACCCTTCTTTCGAGCGAAATGATCGTCTGGTCACTTATCCGTGCCGCTTCAAGAAGGTGAAAATCCTTCCGCATTACTGGAATCTGGTTTTTTTCTTCTGCTGCCTCTTTGATTTTTTTGCGGAGCTCCTTATCGACTGGGGAATTAACACTACACAGTTTATTGCTCCTAACCATTGACACCCTCCACCGAAGTGCAAAGGGGGATTGACGCCTGTTCCATTCGTTACTAATTTCCGGCGTCATTATAATCCTGTAACTTAGCGATGACACCTTCAGTAGAAAATCACGACACTGCTTGGCCTGTGAGTGGGTAGCTAATCCGCCGGAGGCTCGAGCAACGTTGGCATCAATAACCAATCTTTTTGAATTTCCTATTTTCACAACACCTCCGCCTTGTCAAATGCAACCCTGTCTGCGGCATCAAGGTAACGGCTCTGCGCCTTCAGATCAACATCATCAAAATCTTCGGGCCAATCCCCGTAAGCACCCGCCTCGTCCAGATCAGCGGTGTCGATTTTGGTGGCACCGTTTTCATCCCGTGTGAACCAATGCAGCTTCACCAACTCCGGCGAGAGGTCTCCTTCAGCAACAAGCGTTTGAACCGCCAGTAGTAGCAACGAACTATGTGTTTCCGCGACGACACGGACCCCGCTTTTCGCTGCATTTGCTAGCACTCGCGCCAACACAACTTGTGCGCGGGGGTGAAGATGCAACTCCGGCTGTTCCAGATAGACCAACTGCCCCGGCTTTGCGACAATCAGGGCAACTAAAACGGGCAAGACTTGGGACACTCCTAATCCCACATCGGCAATGCTGACCATGTCCGTTTCGCGAGTTTTATCGTGGGTGAAGAGCCCAACTTTAATTTCAATACCGCTGTCACCGATTTTTTGGGTGTTGATTTGTCCTGTCAATCCAAGCCTACGAAGGGCATTGACTAATGTTTTTAAGCAGTCACGGTCCGTATGCTGCCAATCATGAATGATACTCGCAACATAATTGTCAAACGTGCCGGGATACCGGGGACCGGTGCTGGTCAGTTTGTAGGTACGCTCTGGATTACCTCGTAATCCGGGGAGGTGAATGCTGTCGAAAATATTAGACTCATGGCTAGGGGGAACAACGAAATACGTATGACCATCTGGAGATTCCAAACGCAAAGAACATCGTAAACGTCTCACAGCATAAAAATTTTCGGGAATCAAGTATTGGTCAGCCTGCGGCTTAACATCTTCAGGTAGCATCCCAGGATATAGGGTAATATGCTTGGCGGGACCAATCCCTAATTCACTTTTCATCGTCATTTCAGCAAGTTCAATTCCCTTCTGATCTTTTCTAAAAGTCGTCGTCACTGAGTGAGAGAAGTCGAACTCATGTGTCTCAATCCGAATCTGAAAACGATCTGCCCTTTCTTCGCCGATTAACTTGGACAAAAATTGCTCTGCCAATGTAAACTGAACGTTAGGTCCATCGATCAACAACGGTCCCGGATCATACGGTGCCTCCAGCGTCTGCTTGAGCATCAGGAGCGGTTGCATGATGCTTGACTTCCCGGAACTATTCGCGCCGGCAAGGATTGTCAGCGGACGGATGTCGATTTCACACTCTTCCACGAGCGATTTGAAGCCGTTCACAGCTATCTTGGTGATGCCTTCGACCGTTTCTTTCGACATGTGTGAGGGACTCCTTTCACCCTTTAGAAAGTGTAGCACAATCAGACTATATAGTCGTAACTCAAAATTCATTCCTACGAGGCAATCGACATTGAGGTGATTTCTTCTGGTAGATTCTCAGTTGGAATGTTTCCGTACTCGCTACGAAACGAAGTGATGATATCTCTTCTCATGTCTCTGGCAGCTGTTTGGTCTGATCTGGTTTCTTCGTGTACTTCTGGATGTAACCATGTCTCCCAGTGGTTTTCATAAACGTCGGCGTAATTAGGTTTGAGTCGTATCGCCCTGTTATAGTCCGCATCGGCGCGGTCAACTAAGCCTTTGCCCCTGTAAGCTACCCCACGATTGTAATAGGCATTGGCATAATCTGATTTCAGTTGTATCGCTGTGGTATAGTCTTCAATGGCACGGTCATAATCACCTTTGACCCCATAAGCTATACCACGATTGTTATAAGCTTCGGCATCGTTGGGATTTAGCTGTATCACCCTGTTATAGTCTTCAATGGCACGGTCATAATCACCCTTTCTGGCGTAACTCAAACCGCGATTGTAATAGGCCTCAGTATAATTTGGATTCAGTTGTATCGCTTTGGTGTAGTCGGTAAGAGTATGGAGTTCGGCAATCTCAGTCGAACCGTCAACTATGCCTTTATCGCAATAAGCATTACCACGATTGTTATAGGCTTCAGCATAATTTGGATTCAGTTGTATCGCTTTGGTGTAGTCTGCAATGGCGTGGTCATACTCACCTGTTCTGTCATAACTCAAACCGCGATTGTAATAGACATCGGCATAATTTGGATTCAGTTGTATCGCTCTATTATGATCTTTGAGGGCGCGATCGTACTCACCCTTGTCACGATAGACAGCCCCGCGATTGTCATAGGCGTCGGCATAATTTGGATTCAGTTGTATCGCCCTGTTACAGTCTTCAATGGCGTGGTCATACTCACCTTTGTCACGATAAACAACTCCGCGATTGTAATAGGCTTCAACATAATTTGGATTCAGTTGTATCGCTTTGTTCAAGGCGACGAGAGCCCGGTCATACTCGCCTTTGCTGTGGTAAGCCAGACCACGATACATATATGCTTCAGCATTATCCGGATTCAGTTCTATTGCTGTATTAAAGTCTTCAATGGCGTTATTATATTCGCCTTTGTGATCATAGACAGCCCCGCGATGGTTATAGACATTGGCATCATCGGGATTCAGGTCTATGGCTTTGGTAAAGTTTGTGATGGCGTTGTCATACTCGCCTTTCTGGTGGTAAGCCAGACCACGATAGATATAGGTTTCGGCATTATCCGGATTCAGTTCTATTGCTGTATTAAAGTCTTCAATGGCGTTGTCATACTCGCCTGCCTTATAGTAAACTGCGCTTCGTGCTAAATAGGGTTGAGGTGTGCCTGGATTTAGTTTTATCGCTTTGGTAAAGTTTGTGATGGTGTTGTCATACTCACCCTTGTGGTAATAAGCTATGCCACGACAGATATAGGCTTCAACATCGTTGGGATCCGTTTCTATCACTGTATTAGTCAGTTTTATTACTGTGTCATAGTCCTCAATCGCCCATTCATGCTCCCCCCGTGAACGATGAACGTCGCCACTCAATAGATAGACTTGGGAAAGGAGTTTGTTGTTCCCCACTTGTGCTTCGGCGATGCTTTGAAGCGCTAACAAAAATGCGACAGTATCACCGTCTTTCTGGTATTCTTCTTGAGAGGTTTCGAGATAAGCAACTGCTTCCTCGTAATCAGCAAGTATTCCGATTAGGTAATCGCGGTATTTTCTCATTTCTCTCATTTTTGAGACTCCTTTTTTCTGCACAAGGAACATTACTCCTGATGGGATTGCTCGAGATATTTGAAAACCCACGCCGGTTCACCTAGCGGTTTTTGATTCAATTTGGGATTCGTATCCCATAAAAAATGCCAACAGAATGCCAACGCAAAAAAAGCAAACAATGCTTTGGGAACAGGTGAGATTTGCTCGTTTGGGCTAAGGGATGAAATTGTAGATTTTAGATTGTCATACACGGCGTTGAATGCGGTCGCTGCCTGAGATGACAGGTGGCGGTAATGCTTCTGCACCCTCCGAAGGGAATTAGCCTGCGTTAGCCTAGAATAGCTTTAGCCTATTTTGCGGCGTTGTCAGAGTTGTCGTAATCAGGGAGTTGATATAGTCATATTCGGTGCATTTGAGTGGGTTCATGGTCTATATTATAACTTATTTTTTGACCATGTGCGTAAATCTTACCGATGTTTTTCTCTGTATATTTCTGGAATTGTTTGGGGGCACGGTCATTTGTGTGATGCGCTCAACCGTTTCACTCATTTCCCAAACCCGTCCGGTATTTGATGTCGTAGTTGATGATGAAATCTAAGTCTTCGGGGATGAAGTCGTAGTGTTGGGCAAGTACGTGATTAATTGAGAACACATTCGACGTGATAATCGTTTACCTAATCGTTTACTTTTTGGGCACGTACCTGCTACCCCTTCCCTTTCCTACCACGGTTAATAACCCTTTATCTGTCAAATCTTTTAGTTCCTCCGCGGCGTATAGCAGAAACAACCTTCTCTACTACCTGTTTAATCTCGCTTCTTTTTAGGTTCCCTCGTTTGGGCGGGTATTTGACAGTTCTTTCTCTTGCCACTCAATTGTCTCCTTTTTACTCTGTTTCTGTATCATTCCGCAGATGCCTAATTATAAACTCGGTTGCCTTTGGTCCTCGTAGTTCGTGCCTACCGCCGTCAGTTTTGACGAAAAGTTTCCCGCTGCCCGTATAAAAAACGTCTCTTTCCTGTGGAGGTGGGATTACAAGTTCAGTGACCCACAAATCTTCTATAATTTCCCCCTGTGAGTCATAAACGTTATGAAACTCCAGTTGCCAATCTTCAGGGCTGATTGAGGGTTGTATAGCCCCAAGTTTTTCGGATACTTTTGTTCGTACCTCATTTCTCTGTTGTTCATTGAGAATTACACCTATTGTGATTCTATCGCTATCTCTTATTCCCCAAAAAATACGTCCACCTTCACGATTGAGAAAGGCAACAGTATATTCGTCAGAGTCATTCGTAATTGAACGGGCGGGATTACTCCCCTTGATTTCCTTAAATTCGTAGAAAAGTGTTTCCTCAAAAGGAACGGGATATCGCTGAACAAAACGAATTTGGGTCGGTTCAGCTAAATTATCGGCGTCAGTCGCCCGAGCTAAGTATTCCTCAGCTATCTGCTTGTTTTCACGTAATTCAGGAATTTCACTGTCTGAATCTAATGCAATACCTTCTTCAAAACACTCAATTGCTTTTTGATATTGTTTGAATCTAAGAAAAGCCAATCCCTTATTATTCAGTACGATTGCCTTTTGAGTTGAATTTTGCACACTCTTAAGTGCTTTATCGAAAGCTTCAAGAGCAGCTTCAAAATCCTCAAGATGAAGGAATGCTAAACCCGTATCAGAAAAGCCCATCGGATCAACAAACGAAACCAGTTGCCCAAGATGTAACTCTTCTTCTGCTTTCCAGAAAGAAGAACTATTCCTTCTTCCTGCCGCAACATATTTTTCGTGCGGAGTTGCCAGGCCTACTTGGATGCTTAACGTCGCCACTCGAATTTCGAGTTTAGCATAGAGAGAAAAGTAGGCTGGGACTTTTATATCAGCAATAAGCATTTCCAATAATGGTGTCTCAAACGCTGAAAACAGAGTTTGAATGAACCAATCACGAGTTGCCCCCGGAGATTTTAACTGATTCCAATGAGCCCATGATCGACGAAGCGATTCTGTATCACCATCATGCAAAGCGAAAATCAAACCTGAAGGAGACGCGAGTAATATTTTTCGTAAGTCTTCTTTCTCTGTATCTTGATATACTGAATTGAGATAAAAGCGGCTAAGGACATAGTCGACTAACTCGTAGTCAATTCTGGTATGGTAGTAATTGGAAGTAATGAACTGCTCTGTTTCCTGTTCATGTGCCTCTGGGTTTGAGAGGAATTCTTTAACCAATTGTGCAAAAGTTTCAATATCTTTTCTGACAACGTACTGACTAATCTCATTTGGACTTACTTTCTCACAGATACTTTCTGAGACAAGTACTGTCAGTTGATCTGCTACAGTTGTCAATGGTTCATCAATCTCACCGGCAATTTCATCGGCAGACTTGGGATCCGAATCTAGCAAGCACAGAATCACCTTCTTACGGATTAAATTGTTCATGGCATATCCTATGTTTTACACTATTGTAGTGCAGCAGGCAACCGTTTCAGTCATTTCCCAAACCCATCCGGTATTTGATGTCGTAGTTGATGATGAAGTCTAATTCCTCATCGGTGAAGCCATAGTGTTGAGCAAGCCCCCGGTCCATTTCATCTATGATGGACTTGGAGTGACGGGGATAAAACTCGTCATAGACGACACGTCCAGTGGTTTGATAATAAGTCTCCTTGCGTTGTGCGTGGTGTTTTAAATCCGTCATCAGGTCAGCAGAAATCTCAGAAAGATTGTGCTTTATGATTCCTTCTATTTCATTAATACCAATTGGAAAATTTCTAATCTCACGTAAATTCAAGTGACGGCAATCAGAGAGAATAACAAACCACCAATAAAAAAGTGAACTGTTCAAAGTCGCTACGATTACAGCTGCATCTAATTCTGTTGTTACGTACAGAGATTTGACCTGAGTTGATATTTGCTCTCCATCCCGTTCGTTCCAAAAGTAAGGAGCAAAGTCCATTGCCCTAAGCCAATAACGTGGTGCGTTATGGAAATATATCGTGTAAGAAGTTCGGCTCGTGGCAAGTCGCGTACCCAAAACTGAAAATTGGGCTAATTTTTTCCAAATACTTTGTTCTATTCCACAATATATTTTGGGTAAGGAATTTTGAAATGACATTTGATTAATATCTATATGTTCCATAGCAGCAAAAAGATGCGATCGATACCGCTCATTCCATCTTTGATAGCGGGATGAGTACAACGAGTGAGACGGTTTTGAACTCTGTTGAACGATATAAATCGCTAACCTCTGATCTGCCCCCACAAACAGTTTGGCAGGACGGATACTATATGTTTGCACCCACCCAACTCGTCTAGACCGATGAAATAAATCTTGAAGAGATGACATCCTATCGGTACAGTAAGCCGAGTGTGGAATTATCATCGATTTCCAACCGTTTTGTTGAAGAAGATGGAAACTTCTTTCAAATACAAATGCATACAGATTGCTGCAACTCGCTGTCTCATACCCTCTAATCGTGTAATCCTTTTTTACCTTACTATATTCTACATACGGCGGATTGCCAATAATCACATCAAATCCGCCGTCTTTGAGAATTCCATAAAACTCAATGAACCAGTGGAACGGTTTGTGCAAAGATAGCCAGCTTTGGTAAGCAGATTCTTTGTTTGGGTCTACCTCGTATTCATCGGCGAGGTAACGGTTGAGTTCATCTTCTAACACCTTGAGTTTATCTTGCAGTGCCTGTTTGTCATCAGGGGTTACATCACCGCCCAATTCCGTCTGTTGTAGCCGAAACTGTTCAAACAGATGCTCGACAGTCTCCGCCTTTTCTTGGATGCTCTCAATAATGTTGTCGAAATCTAGCTTACCAGTGATTGCCTTCTTTACCTCGTCATAAGTTGCGTATCCGACGAGTGTATTACCCGCCTGTATGTTAAAGTCGATGTCAGGAAGCGGTTCAATCTGATCTACATCCTCAATCTGTGCCACCATTTTGAGGAAGAGTCGCAACTTGCAAATCTCTATTGCCTCTTCCATAATGTCCACACCGTAAAGGTTGTTAATAATAATTGACTTGAGAATGAAGTAACGGCGGTTCGGGTGCTGTTTAATGCCTTCAAGGACTGTGCGAAAATCCCTAAATCTTTCGGTACGCGTGTTCTCGCGAGTATGCTCTAATTCTTCAAGGAAGACTTCCATCCGATCCAAGGACGCTTCGTAAAGCGGTTCAAGGATATTAAGGGCAGCAAACAGAAACGCGCCGGAACCACAGGTTGGATCAAGGATTGTGACCTCAGTGATGGCTTTCCAGAAAGCGCGCAGTAGTTCGGGCCCCTCACAATTTTCGATTACATCCTGTGCAAATTGGCGGTTGTTGAGGTTATAGGTAATAAGCGCGTTGATGTCATCTATTTCTCCATTGGAGAGTTTGGCGTGAATTGATTCGTATCGGCTCCGTCGTGCGACGGTCTCTCGCCAGATCTCCGTGGGTAAGGCGTATTCGTCGAGCGCAGGTGTGTTCCACGGATCCCGTCTCGACACATCATTGATCCCTGCCGCAATTTCTTCCGGTAAATCCAATTCAATCCCCTTTTTGACAGGATCGTAGATATAACGGTCTGAATCGGATTGTAGCAGTTGCCAGACGCTCGCCTCCCCCTCGAAAGCGATTCTGCACTCCTTGCGTGCGGCATCAAATAGAAACGGAATCACCGTATTTTTGCTGATATATTCCGTGATGTCTTCCTTAGTATAATATGCCCCCATCTGCTTCTGGTTGATATATTTTTCAAAGATGTAGCCGAGAACATCAGGGTTAATCTCATTGTCATTTCGCAGCGGACGTTCGTCGAGGTGCCATTGGTACGCTTCAAAGAAATCAAAGAGCCCCTCAAATGCAGCGTCAGCAATCTGAATCGTTTCTCCGTGAAGTTCCTCGATCTGGTGTCGCTGAAAGATGCCGCCGTTCAGGTAAGGCACCTGTCCAAGCAGCCGCCTTGCCTCTCCGCTCCGTTCGGATGCCGGTTTTGCAAACCCCTCGAAGAAGAGTGGGCAGAGGAAATCGGTGTAGTATCGATCACTACCGTTAGCTTGAATCTCCCTCAGTTTGGTCTGCAAGTAGTTCGGGTCGTCGTTCAGAAAGTCTTTCTTCTGAATAAAGTAGATAAACATCAGGCGATTCAGCATCACCGAGACGTACCAGCGTTCCATCTCCTGATCGGGAATTCCTTCGAGGAAATTGAGAAACTGGTTATGTTCCATCTTGAAATGGTCATAAAACCGTTTGGTAACTTGTTCCCTAAAGGTTGTGTCAACACGCCCGGTTACGTCGGGCAATGTGAGCCCTTCTTCCTCGTCTAAGCTAAAGGCAATCGCTTCCAGTTTTTGAATCAGGGACTCACCGGGCTGCTCATTATGATAACGATGTTCACGACATACAAGGGGTTTGCCCGCCGGCCGCTTAACCCACTGCCAAATTTGTGTGGTTTGCTCTGTATCGGTGAAAATGATAAGATGTTCGTGGACGGATCTAGCAACCTCCCGTTGAATTTTCAGCCGAGTTTGACGATCCGGGATTGTTATATCAGATGTTGCCGAACACAAAAATACAGCCATCCCACGCTTTTCGGCAATTGCGGTCAATAGATATTCGGTTTCATCAATACTAATGTTGATTCTTTGTGTGTGGTAATCCCAACCGAGTTCAACTAGGAGGGACTCAAATTCAAAATCTCTAAGGAGTTGGCGTATCCGGTCACGACTAATTTGCATCGGTGTTTTCCTCTCTCTCTACGGCAAGTCCCAATGAACAGATAATCTGTGGTTCTCGCGTTTGCCTTTCTTCTTGGACGATGCAGAGCCGATCCTCATCCCGTAGATCGATCACCCGTTCCGCAAGTGCTTGATCGGAAATACCGCTACGCAGGTGACGATTGAGGATGTCGGCAGCCCCCTGACGCAACGGATAACGATAGATGTCTTCAATGGATCGTTTCAGTGCTGGCGTGTCAAATACCGTGCCTTCCACCTTTTTAGCGTATTGTTTCAAACGTTCATAGACACGAAACCGTGCCCCTGAAGGTCGTCCCAATCCGCCGCCAATTGACCTCTCCTCGGTTATTATCAACTCTGTCCCTTTCCGCACAAGGTCGTGGTGATTTTCAAGCGGAGACACTGCCAGCGTATCCGGCTTGCACGCTGCGGCACTCAAAATTGTAAATTGGGATTCTGTTACGCTCCGCCCGTCTCGATCTACCCATGCCAGCGCGTCGTTTCCTTCACCCGTTCGCATATAAATAAGTGCCCCTTCCGGTGCTGTCTCCATTGGGGAATGCGGTTGCGTCGAATAAACGACGGATGGCAATTTAGAAATGTCCCCTTCTAAGCTTGGGTCTTGGGTGATTGCATTTTTCCAAATCTGATACGCATAAGAGGCAAGATCGACATCGTTATCCAGTTCATCGTCAAGCAAATCCGCCCGCTCATGGTAGAGGTCAACAATCGCTTTCTCATCGTCCTCATCTTCAAAAAACGCTTCGTCCGTGCCTACCACCTCCGCATTCTCATGCAGACGTGCCAAGACGCGTGCCCGCAAATTGATGATGCGGTCTACACCTTCCACAGGCAAAAATGAATAGCACAAAATATTCTCCGCTTCTTGACCTATCCGGTCGACACGCCCAGCGCGTTGAACCAAGCGGATAATTGCCCAGGGTAGGTCATAGTTGACGACAATCGAACAATCTTGTAGGTTCTGTCCTTCACTCAGTATATCTGTGCTAATGAGAACTTGTAACTCGTTTTGTGTATATTGCCTGTTATTGTTGACAGGACTGAATCGCCATGCTAGTTCGGTTGGATTGGGTGAGTCGCCCGTTACCGCCGCTAGCTGAGTAATCCCACGCGCCGAAAGCTCGGCTTTCAGATACCGCACCGTATCGGCAAATTGCGTGAAAACCAAGACTTTATCGGCCGGATGGCTTTGGGTTAAGAGGTCTTCAAGCGCGTTGAGTTTTGCATCTTTTTCCGCATCCCATTCGCCGTATTGTCCCAAAATTTCAAGCAGGGCGTGTGCATCGTCGGCAAGATCTTTTTGAAGTGGAAGACGGAAGAGATCCGGCCGAATCCACCTAAACCGGCTTTTGTATTGCGTTGTGTAGAGATGATAGATTTCAGCGGCTCGTTCTTTGAACGCATCGGTTGTATAGGAAGCCAACGGTGAGCTGGTGTCATCAATTTGTGCTTCAGTGTCGTCGTCGTCGAAGGGATCGGACATGAGATTCAGGGCATCGGCATCTTCATCATAGAGACGCGAATCGAGCATCTCGGCACTTTGCGATCCGATCGGTAACGGTTTGTCGTTTTCAATCGCGTAGAAGAAAATATGGTTTCGCAAAATGTGTCGCTCGACAGATTGGATGAACACCTGCCCGCTACTTTCCAGTCGCTTAAAAAGGTTGGTCCGACTGAATCCGATCAACCGCTTTCCGCCCCGTGAGAGATTTTCCAATTGTCTTTGTTCAGCGGGTGTAGGTTTTGATGATTCTTTGTCAATGTAATTTGCAAGCCCATATCGCGGCAGTTTCAGATTGCTAATGGTATCCACAACATAGGGAGAGTATAGCTGGGCATAAGGGTCATTAGGATTTTCGTCATCAATTGTGAACTTTACTGTTTTGGGAATCCGTGTAGGAAAGTAGGAACGGGTGCCATCGGGGAAGGAAAGAAACTTTCGTCCTGTCTTAGATTCTGTTTCGGCGTAGTTTGCCATGATGAAGCTGCGCGTACGACGGACAAGATAGAGGCGCATCAATTCACGCCAATCATCAATATATTCACTCTGTTCAAACGCTGCAAGCGTTCGGGGACCGCTTTGATGTTTGCTACTAAACGCAGCTTCACCGCCTAACCTTCTAATCAACTGTTCAGGTCGAATTCCCAAGTCTTCGTCCTCTCCGACAAACAGACGCAGCTGGTTAGAGAGGTCGAGATAGGTTTTGTTGTAGGGGGTTGCAGAGAGGAGGATAACCTTGCTCTCGTTTTCTTCGATATATTCCCGAATCGCACCGTAGCGTTTTCCCTCGCGGTTTCTGAGATTATGACTTTCATCAATCAGGACAAGACGGTAGCGTCGAAGATTCGGCAACTCAGAGATAACCCGGCTAATGGAAAGCACCCTTGCACGCAGGCGATACTCGTCCCGATAATCCTCCCACATCCTCACCAAGTTCTTAGGACAGATAATCAGTGTCTCAAGGTCGTGATCGTCTTCAAATATTCGTGCGAGTGCCGTTCCCATCAACGTTTTACCTAGACCGACGACATCCCCAATCAATACCCCGCCGCGCTTATTCAGGTGATGCGCTGCGATTTTAACGGCTGCGGTTTGAAATTCAAACAGCTTGCCCTGAAAATCGCGTGGAATCTGAAATTCATTCAAACCTGTACGCGCCTCATTCGACAGATGATACGCCATCTTGATGTAGATATGATACGGTGGAATTAGTTCCTCACGCGCCCAACTCTGCTCAATAATTTCAATCAATTCCTTAGAGATATCAATACACCACCGGTCAGTCCATCGATCTTCAAACCAATTTTCTAACTTCTGACAGGCGTCTGAATCGACCACATCAACGTTGAGTTCACCCTGCCGTGAAAGTCCCGCAAGGGTCAGGTTGCTACTGCCGAGGTAACCCACGGTCGGTGTAATCGGGTCAGATCTATAGAGCAGATAGAGCTTTGCATGGAGCGGGTGTCGAAGAAATAACTTTACCTTTACCTTGTCGTCGCGAATCTGCCGGGCCAATTGCCGCAAACCCTTTTCATCTGCACGGGTCGGCACACCAACGGTCAACTGTTCACGGAACTTCTCCGCCAATTCTTGTTTCAAACGTAATGCCGTTTGATTGTCAACTCCATCGTCCCGCTGATCAAGGCGCATGGCACCCCGAAGCGTATCTTCAGGCAACCGTTGCATTCCGACGAGTAGACGGCAGCATTCCCCTTCTCCCCCTTCCCACTCCTCAATATGGGAACTGAGCCCCCTCCACCCACGCAGGTTAAAATAGCCGACACAGAAGTCGGCATGATCGGCGGTTTCGAGGATTTCACGGAGCGCGGGGAGCAGCCGTTGATCAATGTTATCGAAAATACGGGGCATTTAGAACTCCTCTAATTGAAGGGAAATTGTCTATACGAAAATAGGGCACCCACAAGGGGTGCCCCTACTTTATCTAGTTTCCTCTCATTTTTCCCTCAGTCAGTCCCCCTGAATCCAACTACGCAAGGGGGGTGCCCCCAATCGGCTTAAAGCAAACGCGAGACCGATTACAATTCTCCGGGGAAACGAATCGATCATCCGGCCCAACCACCGTCATCGTGCAGTTGCACCAGTAGTTTGAGAACGGATTGGTCTCAACAAGGTTTTGCAGGTTCCCGCCGGGGGTATAGAGTGCCTTGGTACATAAGTTTTGACATATCGGTTTATTCAAGAGGGACGATCCTTTTTCTGCTAACATGTTCGTTCTCCTTATATGGTATGTAGGCAGATTTTCCAAAATTGACGCAGCTACGCTTAAGCGAGGGTCATTGCCGCGCGACTAATAATGTTACGAGTTAATGGAACCTTATAGCCGTTGTCAGTCATCGGCTCTGCATTCGCTACCGCTGCTTCACCCGCCTGTTTTGCCACCGCTGCTGTGATATGTTTACCGTTCAACGCCGCTTCAGCTTCCTTGGAACGCCAAGGGATAGGCGCGACCCCACCCAGAACGACGTTTGCGTTGCTGCAGGTTCCGCCATTCGTCTCAAAATTAGCCGCAACGCTCACCAACGCAAAGTCGAAAGAACCGCGTTCACGGACTTTGATGTAAGTGCTCTTTGTATGCGCCTTCGGTTGAGGGACGTGCACCTCCGTGAGGACCTCGTTCGGTTCAAGGACGTTTTCACGTTGCGGGTTGACGTCCGGCAGGACGAAGAAATCCTCTAACGGCGTAGTCCTATCTCCGTTGGGGCCCACAATCTTGACTGTAGCACCGAGGGCGATGAGTGCCGGTGCCGTGTCAGACGGATGGACGATATAGACAGGACCCCCACCGAAGATTGCGTGATACTTGTTCAACCCCTCGATTGCGTAGCAGGTATCGCCGCCCTTTTTCAGACAGATGATTTCAGGATGGCGATAATACCAGCAGCGCGGACGTTGACACAGGTTACCGCCAAGTGTGCCAACATTCCGAATCTGTGGCGATGCGACGGAGGCAGCAGCCTCTGCCAGAACGGTGTAATGGTGCTGAATGGTTGTATGTGCAGCGATGTCAGTGAGCGTTACGAGCGCGCCGATAGTTAAGCCCGATGAGTCCGCTTTAATCTCATCCAGACCGGGGATGGATTTGAGGTTGACCACCTTCTTCGGCGTTTCAATATACTCCTTGAGTTCACCGAGAAGATCTGTCCCTCCCGCGATCATTTTCGCTTCGCTCCAATCGTCACTCAATAACGAAGGGACCTGCTCGACATCTGCCGCGTTGACGTAAGCAAAATTTTCCATCTTTTCATCTCCTCCTACTCTTCTAACTGAGGGCGTTGAGGACTTTGTCCGGCGTAATCGGGAGTTCCCGGATACGGACACCGATTGCATTGTAAACAGCGTTAGCAATTGCCCCCGCCGTCGGGATTGCCGGCGGTTCACCGATTCCCGTTATTTTTCGGTCGGTATCGTATGCGATCGATTTAATCTCAGGAATCTCCATCGTGCCGGGGACTTTGTAATCCTCAAGATTCGCGTTAATCATCTTGCCGGTCTGACCATCCATGATACGCTCCTCAAGCAGCGCATAGCCCAATCCCATGATAACAGCACCATTGATCTGGCTTTCGGCTGTCAGACGATTGACCACCAAGCCACAGTCTTGAATCGCGACAACCTTGATGACCCTGACAATCCCTGTTTCCGTGTCAACTTCGACCTCGGCAAACTGCACGCCAGCGGTATCGCCGATACGGAGGTTTTCGTCCCAATCGCCACCTTCCGAGATGGTCTCCATACCGAGATAACCTGTCGCCTCTTTCCACGAAACGCTCAGCCTTAGATCTGATGCGGTGTAAATTCGACCACCGGCGGCGCGTAAATCCATAGGTTCTGCTTCCACTAACGGCGCGATATGTGCAAAGAGTTTACGCTTGGCTGCCATCGCTGCGGTCTTTATCACCGGTGCCACAGAACCGATTGTCTGGCTACCCCCGCTCCCGCGAGAAGGCAACCCCGGTTCGGTATCGCCGATTTTGACCGTGATGTCTTCGGGACTCAGCCCAAGTTCTTCTGCAACGATCATCGCGATGACCGTCCGGATACCTGTGCCGATATCCTGCGTACCTGTGACCGCTTCGACCGCACCACTTGAGTGGATGGTCACGCGGGCTTGCGTTCCTGCTCCACCACCACCACCCCACAATCCGCAGCCCATACCGATGCCACGTTTCTTAACGCCTGTACCGGATCCGGCGACTTTGTTGCGTCGGTGCCAGCTAATCTCCTGTGCGCCGAGCGTGTATTCGGCTTGACGAATCTTGTTTCGTCGTGGATCGCTGTCACTATTCATGCGACGAAATTCTAATGGATCTATGCCCAATTTTTCGGCGAGTTCGTCCATTAACGAATCCATGGCGAACGCACCCTGTGGATGACCGGGCGCACGCATGGCGCGAGCACTGCCCGCGTTGATCGCAACGGCGGATTTTTCAGTCCGGTAATTCGGCACGTGATAGACATAGGGGCCAGTGAAACCCGCTCCACTACCGATTCCCCCTGTGCCGTAGCCACTCATGTCGTAAGCGATGAAGCGACCATCTTGTGTTGCACCGGCACGAACCGTCTGTGTCATTGATGGACGATTACCAGCAACGAGGTGCTCAGCCTTACGCGTCAGCATCAACTTAACAGGTGCCCCCGCTTGTCGAGCGAGTTTCGCGACGGCGACACCTTCCACGCCGGGCCCAAACTTACTGCCAAAGCCACCGCCCATGTGTTCGGTGATAACGCGCACCTGATTTTCGGGCAGCTCAAAATGCCGCGCGAGATTTTGACGTGTGCCAAAAACCGCTTGTGTCGAAGCCCAAACGGTCAAGTTATCCCCGTTCCATTCGGCGACATGTCCATGCGTTTCTAAACAGACATGCGTTTGAACCTGCGCGTGGTAGGTCGCTTTAACCTCGACAGCCGCTTCAGCGAAACCTGCTTCAATATCCCCACGTTCGTCAACTCGCGGTTCAGTCTGATTGCCATTCCAATCATCACGGATTTGGGGTGCCCCATCCGCTCTCGCGCTCTCGACATCAACGACATAGTCCAATTCATCATAGTCGAATTGGATTAATCGAACCGCATCCTTTGCGATGTCGTCGGTGGTAGCGGCGATCGCAGCTATCTCCTGACCCTCAAAGCGCACCCGTTTGCCCGGCTCAATTAACAGGATAGCCGCTTTGACACCGGGCAGCGCCTCTGCCTCGCTGAGGTCTATGCTCGTGATGGTTGCATGTGCAACAGGTGACCGTAAAATGCGACCGTAAAGCATTCCAGGACGCTTAATGTCAAATGTATACTTTGCTCTTCCAGTTGCTTTCTCAGCGCCTGACAAACGCGTGACGCGTTTGCCTATCAAGCGTGAATCCTTCGCTTCTCCCCATGATGCCATTTTCTAGCCTCCCATCTTGCGCGAAGCCGTTTCGACCGCCTCAAAGATAAAGGGATAAGTTCCGCAGCGACAGATGTTACCTGCCAATCCTTCCTTAATCTCCTCATGACTTGGACTCGGATTCTGATCTAACAACGATTTCGCAGCCACGACAAAACCGGGTGTGCAGAAACCACACATCAGCGCATCGTGCTGGACAAACGCTTCTTGGACTGGGTGTAACCGATCGCCATTGGCAAGTCCTTCGACGGTGGTTATCTGCTTCCCCTGTGCTTCAAGCGCAAGGGTCATACAGGAGTAAACTGCTTTTCCATCAACCTGTACCGTGCACCCACCACACTCACCGCGATCACAGATCGGCTTTGCGCCGGTCAGATCTAAGTGGTTGCCGTTGGTGTCGAAACCGTCCCGCAAGACGCTCAACAACGTCGTGCGTGATTCGACCTCGACCTCATGCGTTTTGTTGTTGATATTGAGTTTGATTTTAGCACGGGTGATTTCATCACCCATCTGGGCTTCCGCCGCCGTTTCTGCGCCAACCAAAACAGTCGGGGCAACGCTTGCCGCGACCGCACCGGTGCCCACGCCTTTCAGGAAACTCCGCCGCGATATGGGTGTTCCCTGAGTTTGTTCTTTCTCTTTTGACATGTCGTCCTCCTATCTTCTTAGTGGTCAAAAGTCGGACAAAAGCTAAAGATCGGTTGCTAACGACTGATGACCAACGAGGCACTCCAATAATTTTCCTTTGTTACCACTAAATGATGATGGTTCTCCTAAACACAATCTATCATATTTCACGGTTGCCGTCAAGCGAAAATTCTATCTCAGACTTTGCCCCGATACTTCGATTGGTTGTGCTTGGTTACAGGTCCCAAGTTGCTAGGTTCTGTTGATATTTGACCAATCGAACCCATCTCCGTTTCTGTAGGGGCAACCCTTGTGATTGCCCTGTTGTAGGGTCGATAATCCAAACTCGACATGAATTTTGTCAAAAGTGTTAGATTCTGTTAGATTGTGTTAGGTTTTGTTAGACTCTGTTGACATTTCACAGGTGCATAGGTTGGGTCGAACGTTTATGGTGAATTAGAGAAATAAGTAGACATTACCAATAACTCCGACCTTCGGGAAGTTTCCAGAGTCCCCCTGAACCCCTCTGATAAGAGGGGAAAGACAAGGGAGAAGATCCCCTAACCCCCCTACCCCCTTATCAGGGGGAGTCCCCTTGTCAGGGGATTTAGGGGGTTGGCTGTGCACTGGAAGTGTCCAAGTAATTCTAAAATCTACCATAAATTACTCCTGATGTGCCTAAGACGATTTCGGACTTCTGTTAGGTCGATAATCCAAAACCGACATTGGCGGGTATTAAAGCCCCAGCGGGGCGACGTGTGTCTTTCGCTCCAGAGGACCTATAGTAGGACGATACATCCAAGCCCCGCGCAGATACCCAGAAACCTACCAAACCGATCCTGGTCCATTCAGCCTAGAACAGACAGCTGGCGTGACCGGGTATTTGGAGCGCAATGTGTTAGGGTTCGTTAGTTCAACGAATCAATGCACTAATGAACTTTCTTTTGCCAGTTTTCTTTTCACTTGACGCCATAACGTGGGTGTGATAAACTGCCCTGCAACTTGCACACACTCGAGAATCACTTTCACTTTTGATATTTAGAAGGGAGTCCAGAGATGATGACCAAGATTTTCAGCTTAATCGCAATCGCGCTTCTACTGACCATCCCCGGTGCCTTGGCGACGCAACCCGAAACCGTGCAGGGCGAGTATTTGGAAGCCCGATCTGTCAGTGTCTATGTCGGGGCATGTCACTACGGGGCTGAGTACGTTGAAGGTGGCAGAGAGGCAACCCTCGTTTGGAATATCCATCAAGGGACCTGGAACGGTATCTCGTTGGAGGGATTAACTGTTGTCGCAGTGGTAACCGCGCAGAACAACCTTGCGGTTGATACCAACACACGCCGCAGCGTGCTGTATCTCGATGAAAAGGCGACATCAGAACAGCGTTCTGCCTTAATCGATCTGATGACCACGAAACGCGGTAAAGTCCTCGGTGAGGTTGTTAGCACAGAGATTGCACCAATCACCTTCACAAAACAAGATGTGAAATATAATCTGCGTGTTGGAGAGGTGCTAACACTATCCGTTTCGCGCTACCCATGCCAGAACTGCACCCAGCCGCACCAGATCTGGTACAAGCCGCTAGAGCAAATCGATACCCCTATCGTCGGTAAATCGACAGCTTATTGCTATCAAGACAAAATTCTCTCCGTCACTTGGAATTGTGGTGAAGACACAAACAACGTGTTCGTTGGAAACTTTGCAATGTAGGTTATTTAGGTGGAAGGCGGTATCTACCGACCTTCCACCCCTCCTTCCCGCCCAACCAATTCCTATCCTCAATATGCACTATTTCTTTATCCTTACATAACCGTTGCTTTAACGAATCAGAGGGAACACCAATGCTAGACAATAACGTATTTTTAGGTGAACTAACACGGAAAGAACTTGGGGAAGCCATTTCCAGCGGCACTATAAAAGGGGCAATTGTCCCAACGGGTGCCACCGAACAGCATCAGGACCATCTGGCGATGATTCACGATACCGCCAGTGTCACAGAAATTGCCAAACGGGCTGCAACGAACTTTTATCCCCACGTGTTGGTCACTCCCACCGTCCCTATGTCGGTGTCGGAACACCACATGAATCGGGGCGGCGCATTGACGATACGTCCGGAGATCCATCTTGAGTATGTCCACGATGTGTGTAATAGCCTGAAACGGTTGGGCGTCCCGAAAGTCATGGTGCTCAACGGGCACGGCGGTAACAAGCGAGAGAATCTTGAGCCCGTCGCTCCCGACCTGATGAAGAGGCTCGATGACATGGGTGTCACGTATGTCACCTATTGGGAGACTGCCCCGCAATCCTTTTATGAGGCGAATCTGGAGTTGGAACGGAGTGCGGGTCACGCCGGCGAGTTTGAGACCTCATTTGCGATGGTCGTTTTTCCGGAGCGCATCCGCGCGGACGAGGTCAACTACGACAACGCAAAATTAGCAACCATCCCCAAGGGCGGACAAATTCTCAACGCCGCGGTCGCAGGCGTTACCGAGCGCATCCAACAGATGCTTGATGAAGCGTAGATCGCCTACCAAACAGGCGGGACTCTACTTGAAATCATCGCCATACCTGTAGGTTGGGCATCTTGCCCGACCCATAGCCCCAGAGGGGCGGCATGTCTATAGAAAATTGTCTCGCTACACACCCAAGCCCCAGCAGGGCGACATGTGTGTGGTATTATAACGCAACTAGCAACTTAGGTTATCGTAGGGAACGCAGATCTGCGTTCCGAAGGAGGTTACAGTGGCTACATACAGTTTAGCTTCGGGACTGTTCTTTCTTGACGCAGAAAGTGAAGTAAGGCATGATCCCGTAGCGGCACTTGAATCAATCGCTGCCGCCGGTTTCAGCGAAACAGAGCTGATGGCTGAAGGCGATGAGTGGCAGAATCCGGGTTCGCACGACGCGAGATCGTGTCGTGAAGCACTAGAACGGTTTAAGATCTTTCCGCACACAATACACACACCCATGTCAGGCGTGAACTTGGCAAGTTCGATCGAAGAGATCCGGCGTGACAGCGTCACGCGTATTGGGGATGCAATGCGGTTTCTCGGCGAGCTTGGCGGGCGGACCGCGATTGTGCACCCAACAGGCAGCCCCGTTCCTGAAGAACCATCTTACGAGTTGGAAAACATCGGTGCAGCGGCGGAGCGTATCCACCGATCTGTGAGTGAACTAGTTACGGTCGCAGCGGAAACCGGGGTCCGTGTTGCGCTGGAGAATCTACCGAATACAAGCATGCCGTATCGTCCGCTGAAGTCTATGGAGGAACTACGTGCGTTCATCGCTGGTTTTCCGCCCGAACATGTAGGACTCTGTTTAGACACAGGTCACGCCTGCATCAGTGGTTTCGATGCAGCGGAGCAGGCACGGATTGCTTCGGAAAGGCTTTACGCGCTGCACATACAGGATGTGGATGGAAAGGACGACTGCCACTGGGTTCCGGGACACGGCGTCATTGACTGGTCCGCCCTCGGGACGGTGCTTTCAGCCATCGGGTTCGACGGTGCGTGGACAATAGAGGCGTTGGCGGGACGTACAGAGGCGACAGCAGAACAGGTCGCTGCCGAGTGTGCGGCATTGTCCGAACATTGGGAAGCGAGTGGAATGTCGAATCCGGGGGAGAGATAGCTTCTGCTGTAAGGTAACATTCTTGTTAAATTCATCCACGAATCCACGCGAATCGACACGAATCTATTAGCGAAGATTGGCGTGATTCGCGGATGTTCTTTTGCTCGCTTTCCCACCCGTAGAAAAGATTCATTCCCTTTTGCCAGAAACCAATGAAAATGGTGGACTATGAAAGTTTATATATCCATCAAATACCGTGAAGACAACGGCAATAGAGATTGTATTGAGAAAATTTCATCTGCACTTGAGCGAAACGGCTTTGAAACAGTTTGTATCACCCGCGACATTGAGAAATGGGGACAGATTGAACTAAGTCCCCAAGAATTGATGCAAAGAACATTTACCGAAATTGATTCAAGCCACCTAATCGTGGTTGACTTAACAGAAAAAGGGGTAGGATTGGGCATCGAAGCGGGTTACGCATACGCTAAGGGAACTCCCATTGCGGTAGTCGCGAAGAAGGGTTCAGACATTTCGGCAACGTTACAGGGAATTTCACAAAAACTGTTTTTGTATGATGAATTCGATGATCTTATAGACTTTTTCAAAGATACAACCTTTTTTGGCAATCAAATGAAGGATTCGGAGCCTGCATTGAGGGTGCCGGAGAGATAACAGAGGCATCCAAAAACGCAATTTTACCCGACACTGTGGAGCGATATATGATCACGATCGCCGCAACAACCCCGCTTACCGGACCACCTGCATGGGCGGTACTGGAACGGCAGCTGTTTGATCTCATGGACCAATCGGTACATCCATTCTTGGAGCGGTATACCCATCCGGATGGCAGCCTGATCGGGGGCGAGAATATCGGTGGCAGCGAGGACGATTTCTACGAGAGCTTCTACAACTGGCCCCTGCTTTATCTCTTGGGTGGTGGGGACGATCTATTAGAATTGGGAATGCGGCAGTGGAACGCTGTCGCCCAGCAATTGACCCAAATGGGGCGGGTTCACAAGGAATACGCCCGGCGGGACGATCAGTTCCATCAAGCCGAAAGCGACATCTATTTCTACCTGCTCTGTTTGGCTGACCCAAACCGCCCGGAGCACCTTGAACGGGCGCGACGGTTCGCCGGGCTCTACATGAACGAAGATCCCGATGCTCTCAACTACGATCCGGCACATAAAATCATCCGCTCCCCCAATAACGGCAGCGACGGTCCCGATATGTCGGTTAATGAAGGGCGTTCCTACGGCTATTCCCCCGGAATGGCGCGCTACGGCTTGCCCCACTACGACATTCCCGGCATCACCCAAATTGAAGACCTGAAAGATCCCGCCCTCGCACTGCGTATGGGCGAAGCGATGGAACAGCGCATGAGTCGTGGAGATGTGGCTGCTAACCTTGCCGTCACCAGCTTGGTCACCAACGCCTATCTCCTGACCGGCGAACAAAAATATCGGAGTTGGGTGCTAGAGTACACGGACGCTTGGATAGAGCGCGCCCAACAGAATGACGGACTGCTTCCGGACAATGTGGGCCTGTCCGGTCAGGTTGGTGAATATATCGAGGGGAATTGGTATGGCGGACTCTACGGCTGGACCTGGCCCCACGGGTTTTACAACATCCAGATGGCAGCACTGGTTGCCGCATCTAACGCTTACCTGCTGACGCAAGATGCCAGCTACTTGGACCTACCCCGTATTCAGATGGATCGCATTGTGCGGCGCGGCGAAATCCGTGATGTCCGCGAAGAGCACATGAGTCTCGGCGAACACTGGATTGGTCAGTTCTCGGCATTGGGGGAACAGCACGAGACTTTTCTAATTCCATACCGCTACGGGGATGCCGGCTGGTTCGATTATCAGCCGATGTCACCGATTTATCCGGTGTTGCTCTGGAATCTTTCGATGGCGTCAGAGGATTGGGAACGGATTGAGGAGATTTGCCAAGCCAGTGGATATGACTGGAAAAAGGTGTTTTCCTTCCACACCAAAGAAGATGCAGGGCACGAGCAGCCGTGGATCCGTTTTCTGGCGGGGGACAACCCAACCTATCCCGAAGAGATCTTACGCGCCAGCTACCGTCAGGTCTGCCGGCGGTTGGACCTAGTTCGCGGGGATGAGGAGGCAACGAGCCATCGAGATCCCCATCGCTGGCAGCAAACCAACCCGGTGACCACCGAAGCTTTGATTCAACTGACACTGGGTGCGCCGCAACTGATTTACAACGGGGGGCTCCTAATGTCCCGCCTCCGCTATTTCGATTTCAACCGAAAACGCCCCGGTCTGCCCAGAGATGTCGCTGCACTCGTCGAAACGCTTGAGGCGGACCGGACGGTGGTGCGGTTGGTCAACCTCAGCCCCTTTGAGACAAGAGAGCTGGTACTTCAGGGAGGAGCGTTTGGCGAACACCGATTTACAGACGTTCAGTATACCCATCGCACCAGTGAGTATCCGGGAGCGGTTGCGGACTACGCTGCGCCACCTGTAGCCCAAGAAACCCGGACCGCGTCTATAGGGGCGAACCACTTCCGGGTCGTTCTGCCCCCTGCGACCGAAATTACACTTGACTTGGGAACCGTGTGTTTTGTCAATCAGCCGTCCGCTGCCCTGCCTTGGTAGCGTACGAGTCACGCACCGGATCGGCAAGAGATTTGTGGAGAGTTTTCGGACTACAACTGTCACACTGTCTAGCACAAACTATAAATATGGAGACGTATCGCCATGCTAACATCATCGCAAATTGACGAATTCCATCGTAACGGCTTCCTCAACGGTGGCCTCATCCTCACTGATGACGAGTTGGAGGCACTGAGAGCGGATTTAGACCACATCTTGGAGAAAGGCCCCGACGGTTTTGCCAGCAAAGAGCCGCAACCGGTCTCGTTCCGAAACATGTCCCAGCGGGGTGACAAGTCCGCTGCACTCGCTGTTTGGCAGATTGTCAATATCTGGGAAGCGTCCCCAGCCTTTGGGCAACTAATCTACCACCCGTCCATCGTTAAGGGGATAAGCCAGTTGACGGACGCACCCAATCTGATGGTCTGGCACGACCAAATCCAGTACAAACCCGCCAACCACGGTGGGGCGACACGGTGGCACCAAGATGCCCCGCTATGGCCCATAATCCTCCCGATGACCCCTGTATCCGCATGGATCGCCTTAGATGACGCCGACGAGGACAATGGCTGTATGTGGATGGTGCCCGGCAGCTACAAATGGGGCGACCAGATGGATTTTCTCCGTACCCAACAACACCTTGAACAGCGCGAAGAATTTATGGACATTGAAGGGTTTTCTCCGCCCGCCGATTCTGAAGTCAAAGCCGTGGCACCACAACCCCGGCCCGTCAAGAGTGGCGAGGTGTCATTCCACCATTCGTTGACTTGGCACGGCTCGCCTTTCAACCGATCGAATCGGTCACGCCGAGCTATCGCCATTCACTATATGACCGGGGAATCGCGTTTTGTGGCAAGTGGTCAGCATTTAATGAAGCAGTTTGTAACACTGGAAGATGGTGCGCCTATGGCTGAGGCTGGTGAGCATTTCCCGACCGTTTGCCAAGATGGTCAACCCGTTGGTGCCCCCGCGTAGCTGTAAACGCTAGGAGCTAGGTTCTGTTGACATTTGACAGTCCGTAGGTTGGGTTGAGCAGGCACTGTGAAACCCAACACTTGAATATGCCAATACACCATCATAGCCCCAGCGGGGCGGCATGTTTATAGAATATGGGTATCACTGTTTTTTGAGAAAGTGTTAGATTCTGTTAGATTTTGCTAGGTTCTGTTGATATTTCATCGGAATCAAACAATCAAGCGGTGTGCACACACATGGTTCTTCGTAGGAGTTGGGTTTCCCAACCCTTGGGTCACACATCAGAGACCATTGCGGACTGCTGTAGGTCGATTTTCCAAAATCGACGTTTCGGTGTCGAGATATGAATATAGACCTACAATCAACTCAACCCGTATGGTTTGGGGTTCCAACCCGCGTTGGTCAATGGGCAGGGGACCTCGCCCCTACGATTACGGACAGTTTTACATAAATGTCAACATGCCCTAGTTAAGGATATAACCGGAGAACCGCTATGAAAAGTAGACCGCGCATCGCACTCGGATCCATCCTCACCGAGTGCAACGAATTTGGCGGAGTGCCCATTGATATAGGGTGGTTTGAGCGTTATGAACTGTGTCGAGGGGATGAAGTCTTACTGGTCGACGCCGGTGTGGTGGGCGGGATGATGAGCGTAATGCGCGAATGCGAAGCGGAGGTCGTTCCGCTGATTTACGCGAGCACCTGCCCCGGCGGTCCCTTGACCGCCGAGTGTTATACGCAACTCAAGACGGAACTTCTAGACCGCTTACGCGCTTCCACCCCTGTTGATGGCGTGCTGCTACCCCTGCACGGTGCTGCGACGGTCGAAGATCTCGGCGATCCGGAGGGCGATCTCATCAAAGCAGTGCGTGAAATTGTCGGGGAGGCGATACCGGTTGTCGTTACACTCGACCTACATGCGCATGTCACCGCTGACATGGTCCGTTTCGCTGATGGATTGATCGCGTGGGAGACCTATCCCCACCGGGATACCTTCACCACCGGCGTGCGCGGTGCCCGACTGCTCCGCGATACCCTAGCCGGACGCTGCCGCCCAACCATGGCGATGGCTAAGGTGCCGGTAATTACCAGCGCGATTCACGGCTCGACCGAAGACGATGACCCCTTCGCCCAAATCATGCGCGCCGCTAAAGCACACGAAGGTCATAATGGTGTCCTGTCTACTAGTGTTTTCTTGGTCCATCCTTACTTGGATCAGCCGGACATGGGCAGCGGCGCATTAGTCATTACGGATAACGATATGGAGAGGGCGGTATCGCTTGCAAATCAGCTTGCCGAACAGTATTGGACGCGACGGTTTGATCTTGAGCCCGATATCCATACTCCGGACGCAGCCATCGCCAAAGGTTTAGCGGTGGATGGCGGTCCGGTGCTCTTGGTCGAAGCGGCGGATTGTTGTGGTGGCGGTGCAGCAGGGGATAGTGTTGCCACATTGACCGCTCTACTCGACGCAAAGGTAACAGCCCCTTCGCTCGTACCTGTGGCGGATCCAGAAGTCGCCGCCGCCTGCTATCGCGCCGGTGTTGGTCGGGAAGTCACCGTTGCACTGGGGCATCGACTCGACCCACGCTGGGGTAAACCGGTGACTGTGACAGGAACCGTCACCCGGCTGAGTGATGGTCGTTTCCGCTATATCGGCGGGATTTGGGACGGCGTTGAGGGTAACATGGGACCATCGGCGGTGTTCAGGGTCGGTGCGACTCAGGTGCTCATTGCCACCCACGGCACCTATGATTGGGCGGATGAGCAATTTCGATCTATGGAGATGCATCCACCCGATGCCAAGTTCATCGTCGTCAAAAACCCGATGAACTATCGCCTCGCTTACGGTGAAATCGCCAAGGCAGCTTTTATCCTCGACACGCCCGGCGCGACACCAGTGACATGCCGACACCTTCCTTACAAATATCTCAAACGCCCCTACTTTCCGCTCGACACGGAGATTCCTGGGCTTACACCAACCATCCTTCAATAGATAACACACCACACAGGAGAACGATATGAACGACAAACGCTATCGAGCAGCACTTATCGGTTTAGGGCGTATTGCAGATACTATCGACGACGAGGTAATAGGCGATGGTTGGCTTGTGCCGTTCAGCCACATGGGAAGCTACATGGACGTGCCAGAAGTGCAAGTGGTCGGTGCCGCTGACCTGTACGCCGAACAACGAGAGGCATTTGGTGAGCGATGGACCATCGAAGACGCGCATCTTTACGAGAACTACGAGGAGATGCTTGAGCGCGAGAAGCCTGACATCGTGAGTATTTGCACGTCCGCCGCGCCGCGCGCAAAGATTACGCTGGACATCGTGCGTATGGTCCGTGAGAGACGGACGGGTGTGAAGTGTATCTGGGTGGAGAAGCCGATGGCAATTTCTCTGGAGGAAGCCGATGCAATGGTCGAGGGCTGCCGCGAGGCTGGTATTATCCTCATGATGAACGCAATGCGCGCCTCCGATGTATACTACCGCAGAGCACGGGCACTTATCGACCAAGGTGCGCTGGGCAAAATGCTGCAAATAACGGCACACGGTGCGGGAAATCTCTCGCACATGGGTGTCCACTGGCTCGGCGCGATGTGTGTTCTGGCGGGTGGGAATGAACGTGTCTCTTGGGTCGTGGGAGAGGTGGAGAGCGACGAAAAAGCTGCAGGCGATACAGATCTTACCGGTAACGCCTATCTCGCGTTTGAAAGCGGTGCCCGTGGCTTCTGCCGCATGCTGCCGAGCGGTGCATCAACATGGACGCTCGACGCTATCGGTGAAACCGGCACGATTCATCTCCGCAACGCCAACGATGGCTATGAGTTTGAGTTGTGGCGGATGGGACACGTCACTGACGACGCGCCAGCCACGCCGGTGCGGCACATCTTTCCACGTCCCCAACGCATCTGGAGTGCTGGTGCGGGGCAGGTCAGAGATGCCATTACCTGTATTGAAACAGGCAAAACGCCCAACTGTTCCGGCGATATGGGTCGGCATCTGTTGGAACTTGCCATCGCTATTCGTGAGTCGCACCGCCAAGGCAATGTGCGTGTAGACCTCCCGCTTGCCGATCGTAGCCTATATATCCGTTCAGCAGAGACGCTGCACGGGGACACGCCGCGCGCAATCACCAATCCCAACCGTCGCCGACCAACGCATCTTATCTCTGAGATAGCCCGGCGTGAAGGAATTGGGCGACGTCGCCCCGTTTCATAGTATATAGTAGACGGCATATTGCTTTGAATCCCGATCGTATCGGGGCTCCGTATGCCGTAACCTGCGGACATAGCCATAGAATTCCGACGAGGTCAATTCGTAGGGAACGCCGATGCCGGTTTGGCTTCTGCCCAAAGTGGGGAGATTACAAAAGCAAGCATCCACGATATTGTAAGCGTCGTCCCGACACAACGGTATCGGGATCTGCGTTCCGTTTCTTCTTACGTATTATGCTTCGTTTGCCCCAGCGGGGCGATAGGTGTATAGAATATCAGCTGCCTAACTCCCCTAAAGCCCCAGAGGGGCGACATGTGTGTCGCATCGGGTGGATATCGACAATAAATCGATAAAATCACTGCTCGTTGTTCAGCAACCCGGATTTTATGTAAATGTTGTGGCTAATATAACTTTTGAGGAGGAATCATATGCCCGAACCCCAAACGGCGAAGAAGCCCAATCTGCTTTTCATCATGCCCGATCAGTTGCGGGCAGATTTCCTGAGCTGCTACGGTGCCCCTTTCATCGATACACCCCATATCGACAGTATCGCGGAGGGCGGTGTGTCTTACAAGTGCGCCTATTCTGCCTCGCCGATTTGCGTCCCCGCTAGAGCCTCGCTCCTAACAGGTCTTAACGCGATCAAAAACGGTGTGACGGATAACGGTCAGTGGCTAAGTCCTGATCTCGCCGCGTGCGGCATAGAAACTTGGCCCCAAACCCTGTCCAAGCAGGGCTATTACACCGCCGCGGTCGGCAAGATGCACTTTTATCCGTGGGACATCAATCTAGGATTTCAGTACCGAGTTGCTGCCGAAGACAAACGATGGCTGGAGATCCGCGATGATTACTATCACTTTTTAAAGGAGGGTGACTACCAAAAACTCCACGGCAACGAACACCCCGGCTACCATGAAAACAAGGGCGCGATCGTCAACAAGATTCCTTGGGGCTATTCGGTCGACCGCTTCGTGGGGCAGGAGGCGTGTCGTTTTATCCGCAACTACGGCGATGAGACCCCCTTTGCGATGATGGTCGGCTTTCCGGGGCCCCACTGCCCTTATGACCCCAACGCCGAATTTTTAGAGGGCTTCGACCCTGCCGACATGCCCGATTCTATCCCGGAAGTAGAAGGCGATACCCCGGGACTCCGTCGGGGAAATATTGAGGGCAACCGTCAACCGTGGAACGGCGTTGATTACACCGAATTCACGGAAGCGCACAAGAAGAAGATTCGCGCACACTATGCAGGATTGGTCAAACAGATCGACTACGAAATAGGACAAATCCTTGACGCCTTGCGCGAAAAAGAACTGCTGGACAACACAATTATCATTTTCTCCAGCGATCACGGCGATTACCTCGGCGATCACAATTTCATCGGCAAGGGGACGTTCTTTGAATCAAGCATCCATGTCCCGCTTTTGGTTCGTCTACCTTGGACCGACCAATCGCAGACGTGCGCGGACTTGGTGGAATTGGGCGATGTGACCGCAACAATGTTACATTTCGGTGGGTGCGAAATTCCTGACTACATGGATTCTATGCCGTTGCCGGAACTCGACATCTCACGCAAAAACCAGCGAGAACGTGTCGTCGGGATGGTCAGGGGTGGCTGGATGATTTATGACGGTCAGTGGAAACTGTGTAAATACTCGAGCGGCGAGGTGCTGCTCTTTAATCTATCGGAAGATCCCAACGAGCAACATAACCTGATAGGGGATAGCCGGTATCAGGAAGTGTATACCCGACTGGATGCCGAGTTGACCCAAGAGATCATGAATTCATTAAGCTTCTCCCATGAGAGCAAACGGGTATATTCTCGGGACCTCGCTGGTGACCCCGCGTTCGGTAAGGAAGGTTGGCAACGACCTTATCCCAAAAATATCAACGATGCCAACTAAGCAATTTGGCTAGGGAAGGATAGAGAAACCGAGTTTCTGTCAAAAACTCGGTTTCTGGTGTCTTGTCAATTTTGGAAAATTAACCTACACACATACAAGGAGATTTACTATGAAATACAATGTTCTGTTTTACGCTTTGACCATAACAGTTGCAATGATGTTATCGATGGGCTGCAGTGGAAAGACAGCCACAGAGGAAGGAATGGCAGAACCCGAAAAGGCAGCCCTCGAAGAAATTATGGGGCAAATCACGGCGATTGACAACCATTCCAATGTCGTAACCGATATTAAACCCGCCGCATTCACTGCGCTCGGATGGAATCTGAAAGATGCTATCACTGTCCAGTTTGAAGATGGGCAAAAGATCGACTGTATCTACGTTGAAAACTATGGCGATGTGCCGGTCGGAGATTATTTGGTACGTTTCGACGTAGAGGACAGTGTACTCAAAATTGCCATTAACGAAGGATATCTGGCAGAAACGTTGAAAATCAAGAGCCCCGGCAAAGTGGTTCTCCACAAAATGCAAGCACCTCCTAGCGAGCAATAGTTGAAAGCGATGCCTCCATGAATACGAATCGACCATTCGCTGCCGCGCCCGCTGCAGGTCCGGGGTCCGAATTTCGGAACCCCGAGGACATCCCTCTCGAAGGGATACGGCGTATCCCTGCTAATGCCTATGAGCCAGATCCGTGGATTGAACTAGCTTGGAACCTGAATCAAGGATGGGCGTGGCTAACGCTTTACGTGACGCCGGGCGATCTGCCGATTCAACAGTGGCATCAAAAATTTTCGATCCCTGATATGCCCTATGCAGAAGGCGTTGCTGTGATTCGACACCTAACCCATCTGGCGAATCTACTTCACTCTGTGTATGTTGCTAACCCTGATACAGCTGCATTCACCCCGCAAATGGTGGATGCCTTGCTAAATTTCCATGATTCCTTGGTTAGATGAAGTCTCCCGTTGCCGGAAGTCATCTCTACTACAAGATTCGGATTTAATCCATCACTCAATGGAAGGGCGATGAAAACACGCATACTTGGTAAAACAGGACTCAATATCAGTGAACTCGGACTCGGTTCTGCTTTCATGGCGGGTCAAGGGCAGGAGGGTGTGGACCATTGCGTGGCTTATGCGATCGACCACGATGTGAACTATTTCGATACGTCCGCAAACTACGGGGATGGCACGGATGAGACCATGCTAGGTGCTGCCTTGAAGGGAAAGCGGGACAAGGTCATCCTTGCCACCAAGGTGGGATTTATAAACCACCAACGCTACAGCTTGGACGCACACCGCAGCGCGGACCAACTCATGGAGCAATTCGACAGTTCCCTCAAACGACTTCAGACCGACTACGTGGACATCATTCAAATCCACGAGGCGGATTTTTTGAAGTGGTGGACTGACGATATTCCCGATGATGGAAATTTGGCGAGTTGGAGTGCACTCATTGAGGATGATAAAGACTACGACCTCTCTAATGCGCCAGCGGTCGAATTTCTCGCAAACGCGAAGCGTAGCGGTAAGACGCGTTTTATAGGATTGACGGCTAAAAATGCACGCTTGTTGGGACGGATACTGAAAGTGGTTGAAGTTGATTCTGTCATGGCAGCGCATCAGTTCAACCCGGTCTTTAGGAATGCCGTTGAGTTCCTGTTTCCGACCGCTCAGGACCTGCGGGTGGGTGTTGTGATTGGTGCGCCACTGATGAAAGGCTGGCTTGCCGTTCCCCAAAAGGCGTGGCGCGAGAGTCCTCCCGATTGGATGGACGAAACTTTCAAGGCGTCCTATTTCAGGTTCCTTGATATCCATGCGGAGGCTGGCATTCCTATGGCAGATCTCTGCATCCGTTGGATGCTTTCAGAAAAACGGCAACAATCCATCGTCGTCGGTTTCAGTAATCTCCGAGAGGTCGAATTGAATCTGTCTGCTGCACTCCGCGGAACACTTCCGGACGACCTCAACGCTGCCATAGAGGAGATTGGGATCGTTCATCCCCTCATCTATCAAGGGCGGACACAGATCTGAGGGCACGACAGAGAACAAGGAGAATCACACAATGTCGGTGGATATTCAGGAAAAGGTGGAGCAAATTCTGGTAGACGGTTTCTGCATTCTGCAAGATCGGTTTCCTATATCTGCTATTGAGGCTTGCAACGAAGCGTTTGCACCAATCCTGCGTGATTATGTCGCCGAACATGCCGACAACCCGAACCGCGGACCGTCGAGGCATTATATCACACTGTCTTTCGAGCCGCCGTTGTATAACCCCTGCTTCTTCGATGACGATACAATCATCGCCATCGCAAGCCAAGTGCTAGGGGAGGATTTCGTGATTGACCAGTATGCCAGCGACACACCGCTCAAGGGTTCGGTGTATCAAGAAATCCACGGCGATGTTGGTCTCCTCTTCCCTGAAAACCCCGATTTACAACATCCGCCCGCAATCCTTGCTGTGAACTTCCCGTTTATTGATGTCACGCCGGCGCACGGACCCTTTGAAGTTGCACGCGGAACACATCTGTTTCCAAAAACGGAGGCGTTGCGTCGGATTGAAGATGGTGAAATCCCGCTTGAACCGCTGTTGATGAACGCTGGCGATGTCCTCATCCGAGACCCACGCTGTCTGCATCGAGGGACACCGAATCGCACAGACACGCCACGTCCCGTTGCGGTATTTGCCTGTCTCCGCGGTTGGATGCAGCGAGAACACCGAGAACAGAACCCGATTCCTGAATATGTCTGGAGAGGGCTTTCGGAACGTGAGAAACGGTTAATGCGGAAACTACCGAGGTGTTCCCGCGAATCATAATTAGCGTAGATTAGCGGATGTGCTCACCCTAAAAAGAAAGGAAACAATAGATGTCCAAAAAATATACCGCAGCAATTGTCGGCTGTGGATCTATCGGCAATGCTCACATGGCTGGCTATAGTTTGAATGACAATGTGGAGGTGGTGGCAGTCGCTGATCCACTGTTAGTTGCCCGCGAGGAATATATGGAGAAGTATGACATTCCGCAGGGCTATCCCACTGTTGAAGAGATGCTAGAAAAAGCGCAGCCGGACATCGTCAGTGTGTGCACCTGGCATCCGCTGCACCCAGCACCGACCATCGCAGCGGCGCAAGCCGGTGTCAAAGCCGTGATCTGCGAAAAACCGATGGCGACCAGCTTAGGCGCAGCAAACAGCATGGTCGATGCCTGCGACGCGAGCGGCACTAAGTTGATAATCAGCCATCAGCGACGCTTTACGCCCGGTTGGGAGAAGGCGCGTGAGTTGATTCAACAGAAGGCTATCGGCGATCCGCTCTGGGTGAACTGCAAGATCGTGCAGGGATTGCTCAATTGTGGCACGCATGCGATCGACGGCTCGCGCTTCGTCTTGGGAGATCCGCAATCACTCTGGGTGATGGGCGCGGTAGAGCGAGGAACAGATCGGTATGAGAGGGATACGCCGATCGAAGACAGCTGCATGGCGCTGGTGCAGATGGAAGGTGGACTGCAGCTCTTTATACAGTCGGACCTGTACACGGAGGGCGCAGCAGCGGGAGGCTTTCTCATCCGAGGCACGGAGGGTATGCTCGATGTCAGCGAAGCCCAAGTTAAATTATTTAACGCCAATTCCGATGGGTGGGAACAGGTTCCCCTCCGCGTAGAAGCAGAAGAGATTCAAGCAATCGGTGGGCAGACCAACGCCGCACAGGTACGTGAACTTATCGCTTGGATCGAAGGCGGTCCCGAACACCGTGGCACCGGCAAAAAAGCGCGCGCGACTGTGGAGATCATGATGGCGCTTTACGAATCCGCTCGACAGCACCGTGTTGTCAACCTTCCCCTGCAGGAAGAGGGCCATCCCTTGGAGTTGATGGTAGATGAGGGGAAGCTGCCGGTGGAAGAGCCAGGTCGCTACGATATCCGCGGCTTTCTCAAGCGTGACGCCATTGACGAAAAAGCCTATGCCGAACTGAAAAGTCAGGGCATGGGGCACCATCAAGTTATGAAAATACTAAACGAGAAAGAGCAAGAGGGATAGGAGGATATGTAATGAACCGTCCACCCCAAGAATCCAAACGTATTTCAGAAGCGCAGCTCCGTGACTTCGCTGGAGCCTGTTTCAAAGCTGCAGGTTTACGCGGGGATCACGCGGAGCAACTCGCCCAGTTATTGACCAACTCCGACCTGCGAGGGATACATTCCCACGGTCTCCGACAGGTCCCCGGTTATTGTGAGAGTTTGCGAGACAAACTGATTAATCCCAACCCCAATTGTCAAGTCCTCAAAGAAACCGCTACCGCTATCCTGATCGACGGCGATGGCGGATTGGGCTACGCGCCTATGATGATGGCGACCGAAAGTGCTATCACCAAGGCGAAGGCGAGCGGCGTGGCTGTCGGTGCGACCTGTCACATCGGCCACTACGGTTCGGCAGGGCACTACGTCCGTCGAGCGATGCAGGATGGGTGTACCGCCTTTTCCGTTCAGGGCGGTTCAAGTGAATTTGGTCCCCCAGATCCAAACAACCGCCCCCCTTCCGCCTATTGGGGCAATCCCCCACTCTGCTTCGGCTTGCCCGGTGGGGACGAACCCCCGCTTATCCCCGATATGGCAACCTGCATCCTCGCCGACTACCAGCGCGGTGAAGAATTTGATGCCTTGCAGGAAATGATTCCAGCTGCCTTCTTCAAATCTATGGGATACACCGGTGTCGCTAGAGGGCTCGGTGGCCCCTTTGTTGGCGCGGACAGTGCACGGGCGAAAGCGGTAAAAGAGAAATGGCCCCGCGGACAAGCCGGCGGTATGATTGTGGTTATGGATATAGGGCTATTCGCCGATCCAGAAGAATTTCGCGCCGGAGTCGATAACTTGGTGCGCGGAGTCCGGGAGACTATGGCACCGTTACGGGGCTATGATGAGGCGACGCTGCCCGGAACCCCCGAATCGCGCAGGGAACAGGAATACAAACGCGATGGCGCGCCTATCAGCTCCACAGATATCGAGCGACTTAACCACATCGCCGAGGAATTTGGCTTACCACCAACAATGCGGCTATAGCAAGGGCAGTAGGGAACAACGATCGTTGTTCCTTACCTACCATTTTCAATAATCAACAGCTAATGATTTGAGGAGGGTTAGAACCATGTGGAAAAGCTTCAAAGTCGAAGTTGAGCCGCTGACCCCCGAAGCCTTCGCGCCATTCGGGGAAGTCATTGAATCGTTTGAGGAAGCCGAACCAGAGATAGCAAAAGGGGGACTCCGTTCAGCTGCGTATCCCGTGACCGCAGATCTTTCTGAGGCGCCAGCAGGCTCCGAACCCGAAAAAACGCCGCTTTCTGAAGGGCTACAACGGGCGCACTTCGCCTTTCATACCGACGCGGGTCAGGCGTTCTATCCAAGCCTGCACCAACCAACAGTGTTTCTGGTAGGTCCTATCAAGGACACCCTAGAGGCTGAAGATGTACGCGCCTTCTATTCGGACGGAAGCGTGGGGGTATGTTTGGGTCTCAAGGTCTGGCATACCATGCCTATCTGCGTGGAGGGGGGCGATGTCTATCAAACGGTTCGTGGCGATCAGGACTATCACGCCCATTCGGTCGAAGTCGATTTCGATCTGGAGCAAGGACTAGCCATCGAGCCGGATATGGGAAATTATACCTCGTAGATCGCGGAGGAGACATGGACAAAATTAGACTTGGGCTGGTCGGCTGCGGCGGGATGGGGACGCGGCACCTGTACGGTTTGCGGGAGTTGGTGCAGAGTCCTTTCTCCAACGTGGAACTCTGTGCTGTGTGTGACATTCGCCGGGAGAATGCCGAGCTTGCCGCCCTAGAAGCGGAGAAACTGATAGGTATCCGCCCAGAAATTTTCACCGACTTGGAGGAGATGGCGCGTGCCATACCCGACCTTGCCGCCGTAGACGTGGTGACAGATCCGTCGGTGCATCACGATGTCGTGTGTCAGGCACTAGACCTAGGGCTCCATGTGATGGTAGAAAAGCCGATGGCAATCACCGTAAAGGCGTGCCGACAAATGATCGAAGCCGCAGCACGGAACAACCGTCATCTGTCGGTGGCGGAGAACTTCCGACGAGATCCCTCCGCTCGAATCGTCCACTATCTGTTGGAGACAGGCGCGATAGGAACACCTTATATGGCGCTGTTCCATGCGCTAAGTCCGGGCGATGGAATCTTCATCACACCTTGGCGGCACCTTAAAGAACGCGGCGGAGCACTCCTCGACATGGCGGTTCACTTCACCCACATGATCCGGTATCAACTTGGTGATATAGCAGAAGTCTACGGGGATGTGCGGTTGGTCGAACCGGTAAGGAGAAAGCCCAAAAGCATCGGTGACACCTACACCTTCTACCAGAACCGTTTTCAGGCGATGGAAGCGGAAGTTCCAGCGACGGCAGAGGACACCTCGCTGGCGATGTTCAAAATGCAGAACGGGGCGACCGTCAACTGGCTGGTCGGTCTTGCGGGGCACGGCAGTTGCGGCGGCGAACTCATCTTCGGTGATGGGGGGACCATCAACGGCTTTGGGACACGCGGTGGCAGGATCAGCATGCAGCGGAGAGCGCAGGAAGTGATGAACCAAGAGGAGATTCTGGCATCCATAGATGGATTCTCTCTAGAGCCGCTGGCGGAATATCTCTTTCCGTCGGGCGTTTCTGTTGGGGATCCTGCGGTGGACTGGAAACTCATCGCGCTTGAATACTACGAACTGGGGGAGTCTATCCTCAACGGACGGGAGATTGAGGTGGATGGCGTCTGCGGATTGAAGGATGTGGCAGTGCTCTACGCGATATTTGAGTCAGCCAGAGCCGGGCGAGCCGTACAAATAAGCGAGGTGGAGAACTGTGAGGTTTACGAATATCAGGAGGAAATCGACGAAGTACTCTCCTCGAAATTGTAGTTTGCTCCGACCTTAACGGACATTTCACGCAACATGATTGAACACATTCTCGAAGCAACAGTTCGCTACGCAACCCCGCTTCTGCTTGTCGCTCTCGGAGAGATTATCGCTGAACGTGCTGGGGTCATCAATATCGGGTTGGAAGGCATGATGATTCTGGGGGCGTTTACCGGCTGGCTCGGGTCTTTTTACATCCAAGGCATGAGTCCCGCGCTTGCTCCATGGTTCGGTATCCTGTGCGGTGGATTGAGTGGCGTAATCTTAGCCAGTATCTTTGCGACCTTAATCTTGTGGTTAAAGACCGATCAGGTGGTGACGGGCACCGGTATTAACCTCTTGGCATTCGGGCTCGTCGAAGTGTTGTACCGGCGCATCTTTGGTGCAACCGGGGACGCGCTGAAGGTGGCAATCTTCCAGCCGCTCCATATCCCGCTGCTGTCCACTGTTCCGTTTATCGGTCCTATCCTGTTTCAGCAAAATCTTCTAGTCTACTTCGCATTTCTCGCTGTTCCCGCCGTCTATTTTTATCTCTTTCACACCCATCAAGGTCTTGCCATCCAAGCCTGCGGTGAACACCCAAAGGCGGCGGATACGGTCGGTGTCAGCGTGCTCCAGTTACAGGCGAGATGCGTTCTCTTCGGCGGGTTCATGGCGGGACTTGCTGGTGGGTATCTCTCGTTAGTGGACGTGCCGTTCTTCAGCACGGAGATGACCGCTGGACGCGGCTTTATCGCGCTCTCGATCGTCATCTTCGGGAAGTGGCATCCGGTCAAGGCGTGTGGCGCAGCGCTACTATTTGGGCTTGCCAATGCCCTGCCCGACCGTCTACAGGCAATCGCGGACCTCGGATTTATCCCCTACCAATTCTTCCTAATGCTCCCCTATGTTTTGACGCTTCTTGTGTTGGCTGGATTTGTCGGACAGGCCAGACCACCCGCCGCGCTTGCCTTACCTTATCGCAGGGAGTAATGCAAAGCAGCAGTGCTGACAAAAAATCGGACACATCTACCATGTCTCCGGTTTGACCGCGCACGGCGCGATAATCGAATCGACCATCCCGTGTAGCACTTTTTTGTCTTCGGGACAGACGGTCGCTTGAATTCCAGCAAGACGCACCTTGTCGCCCATCGCGAAGTAGTAGGGACGAATTATCGCTCGCCCCGGCATTCTTTGAACTTCACTCCGCTCGAAGTCGTAGTAGGTCATGGTGAGGCGTTCCGCTCTGTGGAATTTTTGCAGGACATAGGGGGTTTGACCAAAACTGGTAAGTGCGTTTTCCACCGCCGCCTCCCAATCTTCAGTGGGCATGTCATGCCCGATTGAAACCCCACGACTTCCCCACGCCAATTCGGAGAATCCCGATGGCTTAAGGACTAGTTTACGTTGGCGTTGCGAGACAGAGGTGATTTGCCCCCAGTTTGTGACCGGCAGTCCATCGATCTCAAGGTCCGGAATGACTGCGTGTGGTGGCAGTTCACGCGGATCGAGCAGCCATGTCTGTGGGATAACGTTCGGTAGGAATTGGTAGGTTTTCTTCCCGAGTTCTCTTTGCCAGAAGGGTTGGAGAGATGGGTGGTGAAACAGGGCAAATAGCAGCTTTTCTTCAAGATATGTCTTTGGCGGCGGGGTCATCACCACGGTTCGCCTTTTGGCACCGTAGAGCATCAATTCGGCTTTGGGAATATTTTTCAGATCAAAGAGTTCAAAGAAGCGGTAGAGGACATCGATTTGGACCCTTCCTTCGTCCGACTCAAGGAACAGCGCATCTTCCGTAAAGATCACGTCGCGGGGTTTGATGGTGTAAGCAGCCAATCCTACCTCTCGCAGTGCCGATTCTAACCACTTCATCTCGTCCCAATAATCCGCAGATTCATCGGACACAACGATCGCTACCGTCGGGTGTTCAACCTTCGCCAGCGACCTGACCATCTCCGCAAAAGCGAGTTGCATCCCGTTGCTGCCGCCAATAATGTCGTAGTCCAATTTGGCATACTGCGCTGATAGACTGCCCGTAAATCCCATACCGCCGGGGACAGAATCCAACTCGGTGATGGTAAAGCCTTCGGGGGTCGGCAAGATGTCAGGACGAATCACTTGCGGCAGTTGACTCTTGAACCGATTCATCCGTCCGAGCTCTATTATAGACTCAGGCTTTCCCTGATCAAGATACGCTGCGACCCAATCCGGCTGAATGCCGCGTACGCTCTGCGAGTAGAGCAAGTTACAGGCTTTGTAGAACCGCAATAGATGCGGCCCAAGTTCCTCAAGCCAGTCCAAATGTTCTTGGAGAATCCAAAATGGCTCCGGCGAAATCCGCCACGTTACGTTGCTATCGGGGTGAAGGGTCTTCTTTTCGCCGGTGAAGAGCCCCCCTTTGGGAATCTGACTGTTAATGAATAGACATTTTTCTTCAGCGTTCAAGCGACTGCTCCTTTATCAGGATTGTCGGATTCTCCTGATTCTTTAATCCTCGAATCCCGATTAAATCTGTTTCATCGACGTTCCAAAATATAACTATAACACCCAGAAAAAAGGTTGTCAACGAAAATTGCCTTGACATCTTGTCAACGGATTTGTTAAAATTACACGAAATGCCCTTATTTAGGCTTACAGTATGTCAAGATAGGAACATAATAAGAGGATTATGAAAAGCTTCTACCCACCACACACCCACATCGCACATCAAACACCGCTGTACTTCCTTTATCTCTATCTCTTTTTGTTGTATTTGTGCTGTGATGGTGGGCGGGTAGACCTCACATCGAAGATGTAGAGATTTTCCCTCATTCGGTTGTTCATTCATGCCCATCATCGGAAATAGGTTCGATGGTGGGCGTTTTTTTTGTCTATAGGAGGCAGCAAAGTAATGCAGACCAACGGTACGATTGATAGAAATGTCAAAGACTATCAAACTTTGATGAGTCCAAGACAGTTGCTAACGGATCTTCCAAGGACAGATGCGATGACGCAGTCAGTCCAATACGGCAGAACAAGCATCAGAAACATCTTGGACGGCACCGATCCACGAAAATTTGTCATTGTTGGACCTTGTTCCATCCATGATGTAGAGGTCGCTCATGACTACGCGGCAAAATTGAAAGAGGTTGCAGATGCTGTCTCAGACCGCTTAGTTGTTATGGTCAGGTCTTATTTTGAAAAACCGCGCACCAATTTAGGCTGGAAAGGCTTAATCTACGACCCACATCTAAATGGAGCAGGTGATATCAAGGATGGCTTATATATCTCACGAAGGATATTAATGGATAATCTTGAAATCGGGTTGCCGTGCGCCACTGAATATCTTGAAACTTTCACACCTCAATATAATTCTGATCTGGTTTCGTGGGCAGCAATCGGGGCGCGAACAACTGAGTCGCCACAACACAGACAACTCGCTTCGGGCCTTTCAATGCCGGTTGGCTTCAAAAACAACACTCAGGGCGACATCTCCGTCGCGGTCAATGCAATCCTATCTGCAAATGGTGAACACTCTTTTCTCGGAATCGATGGATATGGTGCTCCCTCTGTTGTGAAAACAACGGGTAATCCATACACCCATATTGTAATAAGGGGAAGCAATACAGGTTCAAATTATGACTCTCAAAGCGTTCACGATGTTCAAGCGATGCTGATGGAAGCGGACCTGCCTCCGAATGTTATGATAGATTGCAGTCACGGAAATTCGGAGAAAGATTACAGCAAGCAACCCATCGTTTTTGAGGAAGTGTTAAAACAGATTCATGATGGAAATGATAGGATTGTGGGGATTATGCTGGAATCAAATATTAACGCTGGGAGCCAGAAAATACCTTCCGACTTAACCGGGTTCGATCAATCCACGCTTGAATATGGCGTTTCCATCACCGATAGTTGTATCGACTTGGAAACAACCGTTTCATTGCTTGAGGCTGGACATAAAAGCCTAGCTTGAATAATCTGAAAGACCATTCGGAAGGGGTAAGGAGCATCTCCTTATGGCATGGTATGAAACCTTTTTTGATGAAAACTATTTCAAGGAGTATGCGAGCTGCCTTACGCCTGAACGAGCCCGGAGAGAAGTGGACTTCATCAGCAGTACGTTGAATCTTCCACAAGCTGCTCCCGATGCGACCGGGGGTGCACGGATCTTGGATCTTTGCTGCGGGCACGGTAGGCACACAGTTGAACTCGCAGCAGCAGGCTATTCGATGGTCGGACAGGACCTCTCAGCCACCTTCCTCGATCTTGCGGAAGATGCTGCCGCAGCGCGCAATCTTCAAATTCGGTTCGTCCATGCCGATATGAGGGAGATTCCGTTTGAAGTTGAGTTTGATGCGATCATCAATATGTTCACCGCTTTCGGCTACTTTGACGACGATGCGGAGAATCAGAAAGTCATTGACGGCGTCGCGAGAGCGTTGAAGCCGGGAGGTAAGTTCCTCATCGATCTCCTCAACACCCTGCGGATAATTCGTAATTTTCTTGCTCAAAGTTGGGAAGAACTTCCAGATGGGACATCTGTTCTCACTAAACGAGACTACAATCTCCTGACGGGGAACATCGAAGAACTTCGCACCTACATCGCTCCTGACGGAAGCAAGCGCGAAGTTCACCTAGTTTGGCGGCTGTATTTCTATCCTGAGTTAGCAAAGATGCTCAACTGTGCTGGTCTTACGCCGATTCAAGTCTTCGGCGATTATGATAGCAGCGAGTACACATGGGATTCAAGGCGGATGATTGTTTTGGCTGAAAAACGGCATGAAACATAAATATGTCTGAAAGAAGCAAGGCAAAGCGTCAAAAGGAAGTTACCCATCACGTTTCACGAAAGGAGGTGATGGAGGTGGGGTTGACGGTTACCGAAGAACCGGATTTACGTGATACCGAAGACAATTTGACATCGTTAGAACAAAGGACTGAATATCGCACAATTACTAAAAAGGAGAATCACACAGTGCCTGAGAAAGTTTACATTTTTGATACAACCCTGCGAGATGCCGAGCAAACACCCGGTGCCGCGCTAAACCTTGCAGAAAAACTGGAAATAGCGAAACATCTAGCTAAACTAAAAGTCGATATTATCGAAGCCGGTTTCCCGGTCTCATCACCCGGCGATTTTGACGCAGTGACGCGCATCTCGAATGAAGTCGAGGGACCAGAAATTTGCGCACTTTCACGCGTGATTGAGAAGGATATCACCGCGGCGTGGGGAGCGATTAAGGACGCACGGAAACCTCGTATTCACACATTTGTCGGCACATCACCCATTCACCGAGAACGGATCACACGCACCTCTCCCGAAGAGACGCTGCAAATGGCAATCGATGCCGTCATCTACGCGAAGAGTCTATCCGCCGGACACCCCGGTGCAGCTATCGAATTTTCGCCGATGGATGCTGGACGCACGGAGCTAAGCTATCTGTATGAAGTGGTCGAGGCGACGATTGCGGCGGGTGCGACGATTGTGAACATCCCCGAAACGGTCGGCTGGACTGTGCCGGCTGAATTCGGAAAACTTATTGCAGATATCAAAGCGAATGTCCCGAACATCGATCAAGCAGTCATCAGCGTCCACTGCCATAATGATCTCGGATTCGCTGTTGCCAACAGTCTCGAAGCGGTTGAGAATGGGGCAAGGCAGATCGAATGCACAATGAACGGACTTGGTGAACGCGCTGGCAACACCTCACTCGAAGAGGTTGTGATGGCAATCCAAACCCGTCGAGACTATTTCAGCGACTATTACACGGACATCAATACGAAAGAAATTGTTCCGATTAGCCGCCGCGTCAGTCGGACGATGGGAATACCTGTTCAACCGAACAAAGCGATTGTTGGTGCTAATGCCTTCGCACACAGTTCGGGTATCCATCAAGATGGTGTTATCAAGCAGCGAAATACTTTCGAGATTATTGATCCGGCAGATGTCGGTTGGCAGGAAAGTCAGATTATCCTCAGCCCGAGATCCGGGCGTAACGCACTCAGGCACCGTCTGGGTGCACTCGGCTATGAGGTAACACCGGAACAGATTGACAAAATCTATGCACGATTCCTCGAAGTTGCCGATAAGAAAAAAGAGGTCCACGACGCCGACCTTGAGGCGATCATGAGAGACGAAGTCCGTTCTATTCCCGAGACCTTCCAATTGGAGTATATTCAGGTGGTCAGCGGGACAAAAATCTCTCCAACAACGACGGTGGGCATCCGTACCGAAGCAGGCGTCGTTGAAGAAGCATCCACCGGCGATGGTCCTGTTGATGCATCCTACAAGGCAATTGACCGCGTCGCCAAGCTGCCCCTCCTACTCACAGACTACAGCATCACGGCTGTGACCGAGGGGAAGGATGCCATCGGTGAGGTCACGATCAAGGTGCAGGACAACGGGAATGTAATCGTTGGATATGGTGCAAGCACGGACATTATTGAGGCGAGTGCGAAAGCCTACATTGATGCCATCAACAAGATTGTCCACCTGCGCTACGAAGAGTAAAAGAGAAATCCATAAACAAGAAAGCCGTAGGGGCACAGTATATTGTGTCTCTACGGCTTTTGTGTTTTATGGGCAGTCCCGAAGCTAAAGTGAGCAAATTATTGCTCTCAATGGATTGACAAATCCACTGCACACAGTAGGGTATGACTTGGATTTGGCAAGCCGAGCAAGGCTTGGTCATCAATGCCGGTAGCCGAGTTATTCAGGGATCGGATCCGTTGCCTTCAACCGCCCAATCGCGCCAATGGTGTCCGAACAAAGAACACCCCCGGCCCTCCTGGCTGATCTTGATCGAGATCGTAAAAGAGAGTGCCAAGGGTCTCGGCATCAATCTGCACCGTGCGGGGCCAACCCCGCCCCATGATGCGTCTGCCCGGATTGTGGACTTCAATTGTGCCCTCGGGGTCCCACGTTACCCCATCATCGCGTGATACAACCAGTTCGTAGCTAAACTCCCCATCGACACCGACGCCGTAGACGATGTAGGTTAAAACAATCCACCCGTTCGTCAACACAGTTAGATCATACCCAGCAACCCCAAAGTGCGGAAAGACGTTCAACGCGTGCCAAGTATTACCGTCATCTGTTGAACGGAGCCCTCTTACCATATTCCCCGGCACACCCACGGGCACGGGTGCAACCGTCTGCGGGGCACCGCTAATTAACGTTCCTTTGGATGTGCGCACAATCGGCACCATGCCATGATTTCGTCCATCCCCAAAAGTCGTAATCTGATCCGCTCCCATATCGTACAGAACGGTGCGGTCATAAAATGGACACACCCACGTATCCGTAGACCATTCGACCGGCGCGTGGCGCATACAGGTATAGTTGGTGCGGTCGGTGATAGGATAGTCCCTCGATTCGGACCAAGTTTCACCCTCGTCGCCGCTGACCGAAAATTGAGGTTCCCGCCAGAGTTTCTCGCCCGCTTTGTGATAGCAGGACCAATTGAGTAGAATCCGTCCATCGCTTAATGTCACCAGCGAGCCGGGATAGATTGAGCAGTTACGGATAGCAGGAATAGGGACTGAATCACTCCACGTCACGCCGCCATCGGTGGAGCGGCTTAATAGGAGTTCCTTCCCACCGCCGCCCTCTTTATTGTAGACAGCAAGTAGTGCCCCACTCTGCGTGCCACAGAGCGCCGGATGAATGTGCCCACCAATTACATCGGCGATGCGCGTCGGTCTATTGTCGTTCATCTATTCTCCTCACCTCACTAAAGGGATTCAGACAAGGGCTTGTCACCCCCATCCTTTTTACTTTTATAATAGCACAACACTACACAAAATCGGATTCTCGCAAGCGTATCGCTGTCTTATCCCTGAACTGCGTCGTCACCCAAAGTTCGCCGGGTTCGGGTTCAAAAATATGCGGATACGACGGTCCTCTGTCTTTCATACGTAGGATAACGACCGGATCAGACCAAGTTTCACCCTCATCCTCCGAAAACGCAAGCGACACCTCCTCGCGATGCCAACTCGTTGATACCGAGGACAAATTGTTGTCACCGCCGCGGAGTGGATAACTTGTCGCGCCTTCAGGGTAAAAGCGATTCCACACCAACGCCAATCTACCGCTGGCAAGACGAAGCATCGCCGCCGGCGCACTGCTAGCGTCAATATCGGTCGGTTTTATCACGCGCCACGACAAACCCTTGTCCGATGAATATGCCGACCAAAACTTGCCGAGATTGGTCCGTATCAGTAGCCACAATCGCCCATCGGTAAGTTCGACCAACGTCGGTTCCATTGCGCCATCGTGGTGCCCGTGTCCACCGAGATCGATGATATTACTGTGACACCACGTCTCACCACTATCGGCGGAGACGTAAACACAGATACCGTGCTGGTCCGGATCGCGTAACAGTCGCTGAATCGGCACAACAACCTCGCCGGTGGAGGTCTGAATTATATGGATCAGTGCCCCGCAATAGCCCTCAAAAATCTGCTGCCGTCCAGACCAAGTCAGTCCCTCATCTTCGCTACGAATTGCCCACACATTGAGGTTCACATCTTCGGCGGCTTGGTGGAGGTCGTCATCCCAAGTCCACTTGAAACCTTCCATATCCATGTAAACGAAAACGATGGGACCCTCGCTTGTCCGAACCATCACCCCGCTACTGCTAGGTTTACCGGGCCCTGAACCATCGTATATAGGGCGCGGTGCCGACCAAGTCTCGCCTTTGTCCGCACTGATAACAGTTGCGTTGTCTTCAATCGTCAAAATCTTCCCGTCGCCAAGCTTAATAAACGGTCCGAACCTTTCACTCGCAAGCAAAGTACAACGCGAATCTGTCCACAGGTCCTGATCTGTCTCGTGCATTGGATTGACCCCCTGAAGGTTAAGATGAAAGTTGGAGGCAAGACTCTCCTCTGTCAGCGAGGCGCATTATTGACCGAAAACCTCCCGAATCACCTTGAGGTTCTCGTCTCCCTCCGGATTCAACGTAAACAGGGCACCATCGCATCGGTTTTCGACAACAACAGTGCAAAGTTCCTGCACCAATTGCGGATCTCCAGAAGCAGACACCGGTGGATAGAGAGGTGTCTTACCACTAGTCAGCACCTTCAGCTTTGTCACCTCGCGGTTGTACATCTCCAACAGAGGCAGAGGTTCCTGCTGAATCCCCGCAACTGAAAGCGGTAACGCCAAATCGTCATATCCAAACATCTGATAGATCAATTGGAGTGCTACCCCCTCTTCCAAGCCCGACACGATCTGACATAATGCTGGTGCCCATTCGGTTGCTAGATTGGTCACCGTTGTCGCCCACCCAACGACTCCGCCAAACGAACTTCCGCCGGTGAGATAATCCGTTGCAGCTTCCCATTCGGCGTAGAGATGCCCACCCAAGAGCGCGATAGAGGGAGGAAATACATCGCTACCAAACACCTTCTCTGGTCCCGCGACACGCTGCACCGCGTCTCGAAACTCCCGCATCCGCTCCGCCAAAACAACCGCACGGAATCTCAGCCAGTCCAGCACCGCGTAATCATCGCCAAGGTAGGATAGGAAATCCCAGAAACTCAGATTGAGGTCCAAAGCCGCGAGCAACTGCTCCTTCGTCAGACTATTCAAGGCTCGATGAAATTGGAGCAGCCCTTTTTTTATTGCACGAAAATTGTAGCCAAGTCGGACGGCCTCCTCTTCGCACGCCTCGCACGCACATGCGAAAAGTCCGGATATATTGGCTGGCGCGGGATAGCGCGCATGGTCTACGTCAAACCCGTCTATGTCATAGCGTCGGATCACGTCCACCAGGCAATCACGGGTCCACTCGTTGATCAGTCTGCCGCTCGGACATAGGCCGATGCCCCACTGCTTGTACCGCATGTCGAGTGACCTGCCAAAGATGTCCCTCATGGCGTATTCTGGATAGACATCACCACCGTAGCTCCACAAACCGAGATGTCCCCACACCTCAATGCCAGTCTCACGGCACGCTTCAATGACACGCAGCAACGCCGTGTCATCAAAGCCGCCTACCGTGCCGGCTACCGGCGGGTAGATGCCGTCTTTTGCCCTCTCCCACAACGCCCCGCGGGAGCGCCAATCTTCAAACGGTCCCCGCTGAACGATCTCGTCCGACGCACGAAATCCTGATGTGTGACAAACCGAACTCTCCGGCATAATGGTGGTAAGCCCGATTTCATCCCTGAGTTTTTTCAATGAATCAGGGTGTTGGGCAACGTATTCTGTGCTACAGAACCAAATGAAACGTTGTGGATGTTCAACCATAGCAGCCTCGTTCGTTGAGTGTGTTGCCGATACAATTATTCCCGCTTCTTGGCTTTCCATGACGCCTGCCAATACTCACCCAGGTCTAGGTCTCCCTCAATTTCATCGCCGTTGACGATGCCTTCAAAGCGATACCCCACCCCCTGGCCCTCATAGCGAATGTCTGTTTGCAGCTGCACTACATTTCCCTGCACAGTTCCCTGTAATGGTTCCGCGCTGTATTGAGAGCGATAAGTTCCGCTTAATACTTCACCCTCCTGCTCGAATCGTAGACTGTGCTGCGCCTCTCCCGAAAGGAATTGAATCCGCATATCCCACTTACCATTCAAATTATACATCGTCCTGCTCCTTATTTCTGCGATGAATTGAGTATCGCACCTAGCTGGTCTGCGACAATTTTATCGTCGCCTCCTTCCATCATATACGGCATAATAGAAATACCGTTCGCATTGCCGTTGAGTTCAATGCGCGGCTCACCTGCCGATAACTGACTTGCGACCGCTGTGCCACTGATTCCTACTGTCTCAACATCCCAGTTAATCTCAAGCACCGGCGCGACATTCGATCTGCTACCACGTTCACGGATTGTAGTCGTCACAGAGTCAAAATCTTTCACAGTGTCCGTAATAACTCCCAACCGTCGCTCCCATTCTTTCCATTCTGCTTTATGATCTCTTTTTATCCACTGCTCCACCGCTGCCAAGATCCCCATAATTTCCTCTTTACCAGCTTTCATTGGACGCGCTAGCGCGTGATGGGGGGCGCCATTGAGAAAAGCCGCCTGAAGTAAATCCTTGCGTCCTAAAACCAAGCCAGAAGCTTGAGGTCCTCGAAGGCATTTGCCACCACTATAGGCGACGGCATCGGCACCCTGCTCAAGATACCAGTTGGGCACATCGGGTCGTTCTGCTGCCGCGTCAACAAAGGTCGGGACGCCATGTTCGTGGCCAATATCAGCCATCTCCTTCGTCGTTATTTGACCCCGTTCTTCGGCATCTCCAAAAATGAAGAGCATCGCCGTCCGATCGTTGAGAGCCGCTTCGAGCTCGGCTTTCGTGTCAACCTCAATCATCTTGACGCCGACCATACGGATTGCGTGGTCGTAGACGTTCCGATGACAGGCTTGGACGATAACCTCGTTTTTCATACCGGCGGTGTCGGGAAGCCGAATCATCTTCTCGGGGTCGCTCCCTGCCACACAAGCTGCTGTCACTTGGCACAACGCCGCAGCACAGCCATCAGTGATCAATCCCCATTCACAATCCATCAACTCAGCGATCCGTGCCCCGACAGCTTCCATCAGTTCGTCGATATTGACATAGCGTTGTGAAGCGAGGACCATTGCTTCGCGAACTTCAGGAAGAATGACCGAGCCGCTTATAATTGTAAAAGTGCCACGACAATTGATCAGTGGCCGCACACCAATCGATTCATAAGTAGGACAGTTCATAAATCTTCTCCTATCTGTGTAATGCTCGTTCTTTGATATGCGCCATGCACGTGTTTAGCCCACCCCCGAAAGCGCTATCTGGGAACAGGGTTCACCCGGACATGCTCAAATAATAACCCTATTTTAGCACAAGCTGTGCCTAAAATCGACCCCAAAACTTGACCCTGTCAACACAGGACTCAGGATTCTTTTTTAATAGACACGGTTTCGGATGTATGCTAATATAGCCAAGCGTTTTTTCCAAAATCCCCAAGGCAAACTCTCTCTACATAATAAAAGAAAAAGAAGGAAGCGGGAACGTTGCCTTTGAAATGAAAGGAAGGACATGGACAATAGAGAAACAGTTCAGGAGCCCGAAGAAGATATCGGCAAAGTTGGCGTACCACCTGTCAGCGGCGTGTTTTCTCAACCGTGGTCAATGAACAAAGTGTTCGGATTGCTCGCCGTTTTTGGACCTGCCGCGATTGTGGCATCGGTCAGCATCGGTGCCGGTGAAACGATTGTCGTCGTCAGAGCAGGCGCGTGGGCACGCTATGGACTGCTATGGCTTGTGCTTTTGAGCTGCGTGGTTAAGGGTGTCTTCGTTACTTACCTGCTCGGACGATACACAGCGGTCAGCGGCGAATATATCGGGCATCGGCTTGTGCGGCTGCCGGGACCGCGCGGCTGGCTGCTGATTGCAATCATGTTGATGGAGATGATCGGCGCACCGCTGGCTTGGGTGCCGATTGCAAAGCCGTGCGGGGATCTGTTCCACCTTTTTCTCAGTGGCATGTTGCCGACATCTATCTCGGAAGTGACTTATGAGAACATTATCACCTGCTGCTTCATCGGCATTGCCCTCGGATTTGGCTTACGACTTTCGTTTGAAAAGTTAGAGAGACAGCAGCTCATCATTTGCACCATCCTTGTTGTGGGGACTATCATCGGAACCCTGATGGTGCGTCCAGATTTGGGAAAAGCGTTTATCGGAAGTCTTAGCTTTGGACGATTGCCGGAGTTTCCTGAGTGGACCCCTCAAGATACCGTTCAAAACCCACTCCTAACGATGGCAACGGCATTCGCTTACGTGGGCGGTTCGGTGATGGGGTACATTGTCTATGCCAACTGGGTTGGAATCCACCGTTGGGGGATGACGGGGCACCAAAAAATTGAAGCGATCCGTCAACACGCTTTCGCACACGATAAGATTGACTACCTGCCCGATGATCCGGAACAGGTCACTCGATTGCGAAAAATTGTCGCGCCGTTGCGATGGGATGTCGGCATGGGGGCAATTGTTCTGTTCATTGTAACGGCCGCGTTTATGTTATCCGGTGCCGCCGTTCTGTACCCAAAGGAAAGTGAGTTTAAGGGCTGGAGCCTGCTCACCGAGCAACGCCATGTCTGGAGTGAAATCCACGATAAGCTGATCTGGGTCTATTACATCTGCATTATCGCGGCACTTTGGGGAACTTTGCAAGCGCTCCCCGAAATCTACGCCCGCGTGTCACAGGAATTTTTCCAAGCAATTTGGCCCAACCGGGAGTGGGATTATGATAAAATTCGACGCTACGTCTGTCTCTATATTTTCATAACCACATTTGTCATCGTTTGGCTCAATATTCCGTTCGACATCCTCACGCAGATTGCCGGATTTATCTTGGCGAACCTATCAATTGCCCTGATGATGATTGGCGCGATATATTTGAACTTCAAACTGCCCGCCGCTTATCGGACACGGTTTCCGATGCTGCTCGGCGCGATTGTGTCGGCGGGGATTCTGATTGTTTTCGCAGGAATCAGCGGCTGGGGGTTGATTGGGAAACTGTTTGGAGTTGGATAGTCACGCATCACCCTGCTGGCGTGATCTCGTTTCGCTAAAGACCCGACCCGCGCTAAAAGCAGAAAACGGGAAAACCGACCACAGAGACGCAGAGTTTTTATTATCGTTACGCAAGTTGCCACTTATGCTCGCAGTGGATTGACAAATCCACTGCACATCTGCGAGGACGGCTTGAATATGTCTATCCAAGCCGAGCAGGTTTGATAAATAGCAACTTGAGTTATTGTTTTTCTCCGTGTCTCTGCGGTGGAAGTACGCTTCACGCTTCATTCTGACGGCAGATGATAACCGTCCTTCATCACCTTGATTTGGTAGAGGCTGTTTCCCGATGTAACATACAGCGTCTTGCTCTCAGCCCCACGACCAAACGCAACATTGGTCGGGAGTTCCGGCGTCGTTGGGATATACGCCAGTTCCGTCCCTTCGGGTGAGTAAACGCAGATGCCCGGTCGAGTGGTATCGCGCACGGCGACATAAAGGTTTCCTTCAGCATCAACGACCAGTCCGTCCGGACCATCTTGTGGGGTGTAGTCAACCAACACTTTCCTAAACGTGGCAGTTCCGTCTGCCGCTAAATCGTATGCTAGCAACGCCATACGTCCTCTATGAAGCGGCGTATCGTCGGGCATCCGACCAATGCCGGTCATCCCGTTGTCATTACTGACCACGTATAGTGATTTCTGGTCGGGCGATACCGCTACGCCGTTCGGCTTGCCCGCGTCGGTGATAATGCGGTGAATCGAGCCGTCCGGATCAATTCGGTATACTGCCATGATGGGTTGGTCTATCGGCTCATGCCCCAGATATCGTGGGTCGCTGAAATAGATTCGCCCTTTTTCATCAATGGTGATGTCGTTGGGCGCATTAAACGGTTGTCCCTCATACAGACCGGCGATGATTTCACTTTTGCCTGTCGTCATGTCCGTCCGGGTGACGCGGCGTCCACCGAAGTCCGCGCCTTCGGCGACGATCATTCGTCCTTGGGCGTCAAACTTGATGCCGTTGGACATCCCGCTTGGTGAGCGATAAACGGAAGCCGTTCCGGTCTTGGGGTCATATCTCCAGATGTGTCCCGCCTGCATGTCTGACCCATGCGTAAAGGTAATGTCACTGAAATAGACGCTACCATCCGGTGCCACAGCAGCTCCCTCTGTGAAGAACGCGTCGCTAAACAATAGCTCTAGCTTGGCATCTGGGGAGACGATACTTGCATCTCCGCTCGGCATTGACGAATGCTGGTCAGCTATCGCCGCGGTAGTGACGATGAAACTAGCGATCGGGACAAACGCAAAACAGAAACACTTGAATTGAAGCGATTGGGTGCTCAACATATCTCATTCCTTTCTTTGGTGTAGTGTTATTGTTCTCGGTGCAGTATGATTGTGCGGTAGTGAGAGAATTTTAGCAAATCTGTCTAACTTGGGCAACATAAAAAATCACGTCTTCACGAAAAAGGTTCGCTAGGTAAAGGTAGGGAACGCGGATCTGCGCTCCCTACCATACGCTTACCCCAAGTGGAGAGAAGGGACTTAAATGGCTACAGTAACGATTAAAGATGTTCAGACAATCACAACCCAACCGGCTGGTTCACGGTTGGTTATCGTCAAAATTATCACCTCGGAGCCAGGGCTGTACGGCTTGGGATGTGCAACCTTTACACAGCGATTCCACGCCGTTGTCACCGCGATGGAAAAACATCTGAAACCTTTCCTGATCGGGCGCGATGTCTCCCGCATCGAGGAGGTCTGGCAGATGGGGATGGTGCATAGCTACTGGCGTAATGGACCCGTTCTGAGCAACGCAATCTCTGGTGCCGATCAAGCACTATGGGACATCAAAGGGAAACAGGCAGGGATGCCGGTTTATGAACTTTTGGGTGGGAAATGTCGTGAGGGGGCTGCGGTCTACGGTCATGCGGGAGGCAGCTCGCCCGAAGCCGTCGCTGACAGCGTCCGGCAATTCATGGGAAACGGCTACCGCTACATTCGGATTCAAATGGGCGGCTATGGTGGGGAAGCGAGCCGAATCGTTAAACCGGAAGGCGCGCCTGACGGAGCGTATTTCGACCCACGGGAGTACATGTTAAATATGTTGCGGATGATTGAGCATGTTCGAGCCGAAGTGGGGGATGAGGCTGAACTGTTGCACGATATCCATGAGCGGCTGCATCCCATTGATGCGGTCAAGTTCGCCAAGGATGTAGAGCCGTTCAATCTTTTCTTTTTGGAGGACCCGCTTGCGCCAGAGGATCTGGAGTGGTTCGCCAATATGCGCCAACAGTGTTGCACCCCAATCGCGATGGGTGAGCTGTTCAATAATCCCCGCGAGTGGCAACCACTAATCGCCGATCGCCTAATCGACTTTATCCGGATGCATGTCAGCCAGATGGGCGGACTGACTCCCGCGCGTCATGTCGCGGCGTTTGCCAACATGTACGGCGTCCGCACCGCGTGGCACGGACCCGGCGACACATCGCCGGTGGGACACGCCGCAAACCTGCACTTAGACCTATGGGCACCGAACTTTGGAATTCAGGAATGGTGTAACTTCCCTGAACATGTGTATGAAATCTTCCCCGGTACGCCAGAAGTTCGCAACGGGTACATGTATCCCAGCGACAAACCGGGGCTGGGAATCGACATCAATGAGGACTTGGCGGCGAAATACCCGTGTGAGGATCAGGTCGAGTGGTGGACACAGACCCGCTTGCCGGATGGCAGCCCAACGCGTCCCTAATCATCCGATACCAATTCTTCTCGCTTGCAGTTCAATCTATCAAATGTCAACAGGACTAGTAGGTCGAGATTCATATCTCGACACAAAACTGTCGATTTTGGAAAATCGACCTACAGTAGGGCAACCATAAGGGATGCCCCTATAGGAATGGACCAAATGTAGGGGCAGGTCTTGTGCCTGCCCAAAATACGGACGAAACTCCTAGGTCGCAGACCGCTGAAATCTGAAATTGTCTGATGAGAATTGAAATTATAGAAGCTCAAAAAAAGGATTTACCAGTGGTTAACAATTTATTCCGATTGTATTACTATGACCTATCAACGGTTACAGATTGGAATTGTCCGGAAAGTGGATTATTTGAAGGATATGCATTCGGCGATCTATCTAGATTTTGGAAAGATGATGACGAATATGCCTTTGTCGTAAGAGTAGATCGTCACCTCGCCGGATTTGTGCTTATCGACAACGTCGGTGTAAACACTTTGGTGGATTATAACATTGCCGAATTCTTTATCCTTCAGAAGTGCAGACGTAAAGGGGTTGGCACATATGTCGCCCAATACATATTTGATCGATTTAGAGGGAATTGGGAAGTGATGCAAGCCCTATCTCATAAAGTCGCACAAATGTTTTGGAGAAAAGTCATCGCACAATATACATCAGGGGACTACGAAGAATCAACCGAAGTTTCCAAAAATCATGGAGACTATTGGGTAGTCCAACGTTTCAATAATAAAGATAGAAAGTAATAAGATTTGAGATTTTCAGTACACCATGAGTTATTAGTTTTTGGTGCAATTTGATGAAGAGGTCACCCTTACAAAGAGTACAGAATTTACAGAAACCACCCCGATAATATCGGAATCTTCCACAATCAAAGGAGTTCAAAATGCACGTTGGTACACAGAACCTTTCAGGAGATAACTGGGATGCTTACAAGGTACTGCCTCAGTTGGGTGTGAATCATGTTTCATCCAATCCCCCCGGCGAATGGCAGGATTGGGATGTAGATGTTCTATCGCAGTTTAAGGAGAAACTGGCAGCACTAGACATTTCACTTGATATGATGATCCTACCGCTGGCGTCAGGACCCGCGAGGACACAAGGCGCACCTCACGTCTTCCTCGGGCCCAGTCCGGAACGGGACCGGGAGCTTGACCAAATCTGCGACCTGCTCCGCAACATGGCGCGGGCAGGAATTCCAGCCGGACGGTACAACATCACGATTCTTGGTCATCTACGCACGGGAAGGCGGTTTGGACGGGGCGGCGCAAGTTTGTCGTCGTTTGAGTACCATAAACTTGACCAAACGCTGAGCGAGTTTGAAGACGGGCCCGCCGATGCGGACGAGATGTGGGAGCGAATCGACTACTTCCTGTCGCGGGTTGTCCCCGTGGCTGAGGAGTACAAAGTACGATTGGCTTGCCACCCACAGGATCCGAGCATCGGTGATCGGCTATATCGGGGCGTTGCCAGAGTCATGGGCACCGTTGAAGGCTTCAAGAAATTCATTGAGATGCACGAGAGCCCTTACCACGGGTTGAACTTCTGTATCGGAACGATGTCGGAATCGCTGGAGAATCCGGGTCAAGATATCTACGATGTCATCCGCTACTTCGGCGAGCGGAAGAAACTGTTTAACATCCACTTCCGTAACATCAAGGGCGGTCTCCTCGATTTTGTCGAGGTGTTTCCAGACGAGGGCGATGTGAATATGCTCAAGGCGTTGCGTGTCCTTAAGGAGGTTGACTACCCCTACATGGTGATGCCAGACCATGTGCCAGGGATTTCCGGTGAGAATCCCGGCGGCGTCGGTTTCGGGTATTGCTTCGGTTATATCCATGCGTTGATGCAGGCGATTAACGAATCTCCATCATAAGTGTGTGAAGGTGGAGTTATCTATTCTTTGTGATCTCCTGCGATGTGCAGGGACGAAAGGAAGCTTTGCATGAACGATGCAGCGCAATTCAATATCCCGTGTGACCAGCGGCAGCTATTTCTCGACGATGTCGGGATTGAACGCTTGGAGAACCTCACCCGGACGCTCCACCAGCCCTCCAAGAGGGGCGCGGTGGTTCGGAGTGCCGATCCGAACCAGACGATCCAAACGCGCACCGCACCGACTTGGGATCCGGAGGAATCGGTTTACAAGTTCTGGGTCATCGGGACGGACGATGGTTACCGCATCAGTGCGGATGGGCTGCACTGGACGCCGGGTCCCAGACCAAACATTGGGGGACCAATGGCGGTTCGTGACGCAAGCGATCCGGATCCGAGCAGGCGATATAAATCCGCACTCCTCAACGCGGGTTTCGCGGTCTCACCGGACGGCGTGAACTGGACAAAACTAAATGTGCCCGCTGTGCAAAGTTCAGACGAAGGAAACTTCTCCTACAACGAAAAGGAAGGTTTATTCATCCACACAGTGAAACGTTCCGGTCCCTACGGCAGGTCGCTTGCCGTGGCAACTAGCACGGACTTTGAGAACTGGGATGACTATGGGGTTGTTTTTCACGCCGACGAAGTGGATCAGGAAATGGGCAAAGATGTCATCGAAGCACGGCTCGCCAATCCCAACCTCCGGCAAACGGAATACAACACACCTGAACATTACAGCGTACAAATCTACAATATGGGCGTATTTCGCTACGAAGGGATATACATCGGATTGCCGTCCATGTACCACCACACCGGCAAAGTCCCTACCGATTGGCCCGGTTTTGACAGGCTGCGCCTGTCGCCATATATCCTGGAGTGTGTTAGGCAGTACGGAGATTATACCGGCTTCTACAACATTCAGGTAGCCTGTAGCCGTGATTTGAAAAACTGGATACGCGTTGGTGAACGCAAGCCGTTCATCGAAACCTCAACGTTGGGTGGCGGTGCTTACGATTTGCAAGGGCTGCTCGGTCCCTCCAACGCTGTCGTGCGAGGTGACGAGCTATGGTTCTACTACACAGGCACCAAACAGTATGCCTTCATCACCTCCGGCGAAGTGCCGGGATATGACGACTACTATCCTGATACCGGCGCGGTCTGTTTGGCGGTGCTGCGGCGTGATGGGTTCATCTCGCTTGACGCCGGGAATGCAGTTGGGGTTATTTGCACGCAGCCCTTTAGGCTGACCGGCGACTCGCTCTTCGTCAATGTCGATGTGCCCACCGGCGAGTTGGGCGTTGAAATACTTTCCACCGATGGTGATACCCTCGCCGCCTCCGCCCGACTTCACGGTGATTACCCCGCTGCACGGATTGCATGGTCTGAGAGCAATATCGCTCAATTTCTGGGACGAACCATCCGCCTCCGCTTTACCCTGCGAAATGGGCGTTTTTACGCTTACTGGCTCAGTTCAAACTCGACTTAATCTTGAAAAGAATTGTAGGGCACAACGATCGTTGTCCTTTACTTGGGTTACTACAAACCAACGGATTGATCGGAGCATTTATGATGAAAGGTATCGTCTTTTTAGGTAATAGCCGATGTGTTGTCAAAGAGGTCCCCACCCCGGAACCGGGAAATGGAGAAGTTCGGATTCAGATGAAGGTATCCGGGATCTGTGGCAGTGATCTCCACGTGTATCGACCTGCGGAACCGAGAGATTGGGTCCAAGGGCACGAATCGTCCGGGATTGTTGAAAAATTGGGACCGAATGTGACCAATCTCAAGGTGGGTGACCGGGTGACCGTCCATCACCATCAAGGGTGTGGGCAGTGCTACTACTGTTCATTGGGAGATTTTGTGTGGTGCCCGGAGGATAAGGTGGTCAGTGGGGCATTTGGTGAGTATGTCGTGGCAAATGAGCGGAATTGTGTGGTACTTCCCGATCAGATAGACTTCATCGACGGTCCCTTTTTCGCCTGTGTCGGAACCACAGCGTATGCCGCTTTGAGGCGATTGGGGGTGGAACAGTATTTCCCGCAGACGATCGCCGTATACGGTCTGGGACCTGTTGGGCTGAGCACTGTGCGCATTGCAAAGTCGATGGGGGCACGGGTTATCGGGGTCGATGTCATGGAGGAGCGTATTGAGGTCGCGAAGAAATGCGGTGCGGATGCCGCCGTCAATGCCGCAACAGAAGATCCTGTTGATGCTGTGGTCGCGTTCAGTGGAACGGAAGGTGTTGATTACGTTGTCGAAACCTCCGGCAGCGCCGGCGGACGTAGCAGCATCATCCCGTCGCTCCGTCGTGAGGGGAAAGCCGCGCTTGTCGGTGTCGGGAGCGATGACAAGGTTATCAATCCGGGCGACATGGTTTATCGCCGAATTACCCTGATGGGATCCGTTGTATTTCCGATTGCATGGCTGAAGGATTTTGTGAGGTATTGCGCCCAGACGGGACTAACGTTTGAGCCTGCGGTGACACATCATTTTCGTGTTGATGACGGTGTCGAAGCACTCCGCGTCGCTGACGAATCGAGATGCGGCAAAGTGGTATTCGACTGGGATTAGCAATTTTAAGGGTAGGACTTACGCAGTTGGTTCATAAGTCCCCCTGTAACTCTCCTGACAAGGGGTCTCCCCCTGATAAGGGGGCCGGGGGGTTGGGGATTTAGGGGGTTAAAAATAAAAAAATCTTGCGCCGCGTCCTAAATTTGCGTAAGTCCTGAAGAGGTAAGGATAAATAAAATGGAAACTACAGTCAAAGGATGGCTGGACGAAAACCGCAAAAAACTTCAAGCGGGAAACTTCACGGAAGCCGATTTTCAACGGCTAGAGGTACTTCTGACTGCGCCAAGACAGATGGTGCTGTATCTCTATTCAAAGTCGACAAGCATGCGTTCAGCGATTGCTAGTTGGGCGTTGTATGACCCAACGGTGTCCTATGAACCCACACTACCGTCACAGGACGCGCCATACGACTCAGTTATCGAAGCGGTCAACGATGGATGGCGGATTGTTCAATTTCCAAGGGCGGAACTCTACCAATTTTCGGACATTGACAACGCTTATCTGGGCTACGAATTCATCTTGGAAAAATCGACTTTAGACCTATGACAGGAGGAAACGATGATCGATATTCAACCCACCATGGACGACAGCCAGGTGATGGATTTTGTTTCAGGGGGTTCCGTGGTTCTCGAAGGAGTTGTCTCTGATGAGTTTAATCGTCAATGCGAAACTTTGCCGGGGGGCAGAATCGCCGAATTCGCTTGCACACCCGGATTTCGGGAAGAAGTACTTTTGCACCCCGAAGTCGCTGGCGTCGCTCGCTCGCTGCTCGGACGAAATTTCTTCATCCCCATAACCGCACACCATCACCTATATGAAGATGCACACCCCGGACAGACATGGCACTCCGATGGTCTCTCCGAATACGGTTACGGCGTCAATCATCTGCAGTGCTACTACTACCCGCGAGACGTTACACTTGAAGATGGTCCCACAATGGTGCTTCCCGGTTCCCATCATCGATTGGTCGATCGAGAGGCAATCGCCCATTACGGCGACATTCTGGGCCAAGTCTCCTTGACTGTCCCCGCCGGAACGGTTGTTTTGACCCACTACGGCATCTGGCACAAAGCGGGACCAAAGTTGAACGCGAAGCGTCGTGGGATGATTAAATTTTCGTACTTCCGAAACTTGTCACCGAAGCGGGACTGGCTGATAGAGTCAGAGGAGATACCGCCTTACACCAACCGGGAGCGACATTCCTACGTCACCGAAGTGGAATCCTATCGTGACCTCGCGCGTCGCCAGCGCACATGGAACTGGCTATGTGGGGTGGACACAACCCCAGATGTCAGCCACGGTGCCAAACTCTTCATCAATGCTCGTCCGCTCAGTGAGATTGTGAAGAAATAGAATGAGACTCGCTATGAAAGTATTAATCGTTGGAGGAGCAGGGCATGTTGGAACCATGACGCTGCCCTACATGAAACCACACCACCAGTTTCGCATCCTTGACCTCTCTCCGCCCAAAGATTCAACCGTCGAATATGTCGAAGGTTCCGTAACCGACCCGGAGATTGTCCAGCAGGCGCTTAAGGGAATGGACGCATTTATCTACATGGTTATGCGTCGTCCCACCGATCACGCCTCATCAGCAGCAGATTTTGATGATGTCATCGCCAACTATCAAGTCAACACAATGGGACTTCATATCCTGTTACACGCGGCGAAAGAAGAGGGTATCACCCACGGTGTGCACACGAGCACGTTCACCGTCCATGAACGGACACGCAATAAATTTCCGTCTGAGGAAGAGGTGCCCCTTGATAACCCCGGTGTGTACGGCTTGACAAAAGGTTTTGGGGAGCGGATCTGTCGATACTTCTGCCGTGAACACGGTATGTCGATCATCGCCCTACGAATCACCGGTCCTAGGACCCGCCAGCAGTGGATTGAACAACGCGGGCAGCCTAGGTCCGATCAGGTCCATATCTGGGTAACCGATGAGGAAGACCTTGCGCGGGCTTATCTTGCGGGGCTTTCCGTCGAGCATACAGGCTTTGACGCCGTATTCATTGCCGGTGACGAGGAACAGGAAGAAATTAATCTATCAAAAGCCAAGCGACTGCTCGGTTGGGAACCGTTGACGCATACGTATGTAAAGATTGATTAACCCGCGTCACAATAACTTTATAGTAGTAAGCATAGGTAGATGCCTCACGGCATTTTCCCTGCTTCCAAACCGTGCGTTCGACTTTCACCGCACACGGCTTTCCCTATTGTATAGAGTTTGCCTTGCTGGTTGTAAAACAAAAGCGACCCAGCCTTCTGGTATTTTCGCCTGTTGCTGTCTTACTGATACAAGCCATGCTGTATACAATACTGGACATGCTTGGTAAACTGTTTAATACATTACATATCGCACAGGTGAGTATCGGACTCAGCTACCTACCTGTCCTCCTCTCCCTTATCTTCTCAAATGAGACGACTTAGGGACTCCATGATTCTCATGTAATACACAATAACTGGATTAGGTGCTGACTTTACCCCGAAGCGATTGACTTACTAACACTACATACCTACAATGTAGTATCATCAGCTCATGCCTTTTGGCTACAGGCTTGTCAGACAGGTTTCCAAGCCTGTCCCCTTTGTAGATTCACCTGTTTGGAGTTCACGAGGCTTCAGACATCAGTTGGTTGACTCACCATGCCAGTTTAGTCGGGCTCATAGTCGATGTCTACATTCATTGTTTTCTAAGCCATTTTCCCTTGCTTTTTACCCTGCTGTTTCCAGCAACGCGGTTAGGGTAAGACTCATATGGAGTAAGTTTCCATGACAGAATCAAAGTCTGTTGTATATTACATTACATCATGGCGCACGTAGGCATACTCCGTATGCCGTAACCCTTGTGAAAATTGCGGCATACGGACATGCCTACATATTGTTGTATCTCATGCCAAGAAACCGCGCACAGAAACCGTAGGGGCGGGGTTCCCCCGCCCGAACTTGCGGTGCCAATGAACTAATGAACCAATGCTTTTCACGTTTCATGCATCACGCTTCACACTCTCCTCGTTTCATTTTTTAACATGAACCTTTTTTTTATATCTCTCCTACTGCTTCTCATCAGCAGCGCTGCCTCCACAGACCCAATCAAGTTTAAATCGGTCACAAAGGAAGCAGGTATCCACTTCAAACACCACGACGGTGGGCGCGGGCAGCGATACTTCATCGAACCTCTCGGTGCGGGCGCAGCGTTTCTGGATTACAACAACGACGGACTCCAAGACATCTACCTCGTCAATGGGACGGAACTCTCTCCGCTTACGGAGAGACAATCAGATGGGAGCGAACCACCGCGGAACGCGCTCTATCGCAACAACGGGGATGGTACGTTCACCGATGTCGCAATCGCAGCAGGCGTCGCCGATGCAGGCTACGGTATGGGGTGCACAGTTGGAGATTACGACAACAACGGGTTTCCCGATCTATACGTGACAAACTTCGGGGCAAACGCCTTTTTCCGTAACAATGGGGATGGCACGTTGACCGATGTCACAACACACACAGGCACCGGAGACACGCGCTGGGGGGCAAGCTGCGCCTTCGTCGATTACGACAACGACAGCTTTTTAGACCTCTATATAACAAACTATGTGAAGTATGCAATCGAATCGGATCAGGTCTGCATGGATAAAGGGGTGCGTGTTTACTGTGACCCGCGCCTCTATGAGGGGGAATTGGATATCCTCTATCACAATAACGGCGACGGAACCTTTACCGATGTGACGGAATCCGCAGGTTTTTCTGAGGCAACAGGGCGCGGACTCGCCCTCGCTTGGGGGGATTACGACGACGACGGTGACATGGATGTCTATATCGCCAACGACGCCGACCAAAACTTCCTCTACCGCAACAACAGCGATGGCACTTTTACCGATGTCAGTTTGGCCGCAGGCGTTGGGTTCAGCGAAGATGGGGAAGCAGAGAACGGCATGGGCGCTGACTTCGGAGATTACGATAACGATGGCTACTTAGACCTTATCGTCACCAACTTCCAGGATCAGACAAACACCCTCTATCACAACGAGCGGGATGGGCTATTTTCGGATGTGAGCTATGCATCAAAGATTGGGACAATGAGTTTGCCCTACTTGGCGTGGGGGGTGGGTTTCTGCGACTACGACAACGACGGTTATCAGGATCTATTCGTTGCCAACGGACATCTGGACGAGAATGTTCAGGCATTCAATCCGACTGGCTTTTATGAACAGTCCAATCTATTCTTCCGCAACAATCGAGATGGCACCTTTGACGAGATAGCTATCGACTCAGGTTCTGGTCTGCGCTTGGAGAAGGTTAGTCGCGGTTTCGCATACGCTGATTACGACAATGACGGCGATCTCGACCTGCTCGTGACGAACCTGAAGGGTACGCCAGACCTATTGGAGAATAGGGGAGGACAGAATACATGGTTAACCCTCAAACTAATTGGTACGCGCAGCAATCGGGATGCGATTGGGGCACGGGTTAAGGTCACAACCGGAAACCTAACACAGATACGGGAAGTTCGGAGCGGTTCAAGCTACCTATCGCAGAATGACATGCGGTTGCACTTTGGATTAGGGAAACACCGCCAAATCAATCGGATTGAAATCCACTGGCCCAGCGGTCTACAGGAACAGCTTGAAGCGATTGAAGCAAATCAAATTCTCACGTTGGTAGAGGGGAACGTAAAATCAAACTAGTAGGAGGTAGGATGCCCCATCCGCATAACGTCTGAGAAATCGAGGACGTTCGCAACTCCAGCCTTGTTGACATCCTCTATCGACGCAAATCCCACAGGAGCACTGTACCGTCTCGACTCCCACTTGCAAGTATGTCCCCATCTGGGCTGAAGGCAACACTGTTGACAACGCCCGTATGCCCTGTGAACGTAGTTACGAGCTGTTTCGTCGCAACGTCCCATAGCCACACATCAAAGCCTCCAGCTGCAAGTGTGCTGCCATCCGAACTGAACGTAACACTGGTCACATTGCCCCCTGCAAATGTAGCTGTGGACTGTCCGGTGACGACATCCCAGAGATGCACTCCTGTATGGGTCCCACTTGCGAGGGTAGTGCTATCAGGACTGAATGCTAGGCTATAGATCCAAGACGTTTGGTCATCGCCTGTGAGTGTTTTGAGACGTGCCCCCGTGCGTGTATCCCATAGGTGCACTGTGCCGTTCTTATTTCCAGTTGCAAGGAGGCTGCCATCCGGACTGAACGCAATGCTGAAGGCACGGGATATATGTTTTCCGAGTGGGGCTTTGTACCGTCCCGTGACAGCGTCCCACAGGTGCCTCTTGCCATCTCTGCCTCCACTTGTGAATGTGTATCCATCGGGACTGAACGTTATAGTTTTAACTAATCCTCGATTCCAGTATGTGGCTTTGTGTTGTCCTGTGACAGCATCCCACAGGTGCACCGCGCCTTTCCGGCTCCCACTTGCGAGTGTGCCTCCATCCGGGTTGAACGCAATATCGTAAACCTCCTCTGTATGCTTAGCAAGTGTGGCTTCGTGCCACCCCATGGCAACATCCCACAGCCTCACCATCTTGTCTACGCTCCCGCTTGCAAGTATGTCCCCATCCGGGCTGAACGCAACAGTAGTGACCTCCTCCGTATGTCCAATCAGCGTAGCTATGGGATGCCCTGTGGCAGCATCCCACAGCCACACCGTGCTGTCCTCACTCCCACTAGCCAAGGTCTTCCCATCCGGGCTAAAGGCGATGCTATTGACCTCCTCCGTATGTCCTCTGAGTGTCTGATCGTATACACCCGTGGCAGCAACCCGTAGTTGCACTATGCCATCCGACCCGCCAATAACGAGCAGATCTCCATCCGGACTGAACGCGACGCTAGTACCACCCCACGTATGTCTTATGAGTATTCGCTTGTGTTCACCCGTTACGCCATCCCACATCCGTACCGTGTCATACCCACCACTGACGAGGGTCTTCCCATTTAGACTGAACGCAACGCTAGTAACTCTCCGCGTATGCTCTGTGAGTATATGCTTATGTTCACCCGTCACACTATCCCACAGCCGTACTGTGCTATCCGAACTTCCGCTCGCGAGCGTGGTGCCTTCTGGACTGAAAGCGATGCTACTGACCCCAGAGATATGTCCCGTAAGCGTTTGCTTATATATACCCGTCATGCCATCCCACAATCGCAACGTCCCGTCCCCACTTCCACTGGCAAGGGTTTTCCCATCCGGGCTAAAGGCGATGCTATTAACTGAACCCGTATGCCCTTTAAGTGTCCGCTTGTGTCTACCCGTCACACCATCCCACAAGCGCACTGTGCTGTCTGAACTTCCACTGGCAAGCGTCCGTCCATCCGGGCTGAACGCTATACTCTTGACCAAACCCGTATGCCCAGTAAGTAGGCTAACCTCTCGAAGGGTCGTTGTATCATAGAGCCAAATACCGATACCACTAGCGACGGTGAGCAGAGTACCGTCCGGCGAATATTGAAGTTCAAATATCTTACCCTTACCAAAGCGTGCTTTGACACCTTCGGGTAAATTCCATTGTGGGGAATCTTGGGCGAAAGTGCTTGCATGAAATAGGACAAAAAGAATAAACAAAGCCACAACTGTTTTCATCTTAAAGTGCTCCTTTTCTGAAAATTTGTTTACCATTCAGGTAAGCCTTGATGGTTCTACTTGACGATTACCATCCGTCTCGTGGCTGAATAATCCTCCGCCCGGAGTTGATAGAAATAGACCCCGCTTGCCACCGATTCACCACTCCCATTGTACCCGTCCCAATACGCCGCCTTTGACCGATCCGTGTAATATCCTGCAGGCTGATGCCCCAAATCTAATTGACGCACCATCGCGCCCTTTGTGTCATAAATGGTGACTTGGACATCGGCAGCGTGAACGAGTTGATACGGCATCCACGTCTCTGGATTGAACGGATTCGGGTAGTTAGGCAACAGGGCATTCTTTGTCGGGGTCAACGCCGCGAGCAAATGTTCAAGAAAGAGAACTCCTCTTTGCAAAGTTGCATCCGTGAGGGCTAACCCCTGCGCTTGGTTGATCCAATCCTCGACTTCCGCAACGGTGAGCCTTGCCAGTAACTGTGGATGCGCCGAAGGCGCGGCTGCCGTATCGCTAAGCAGCCCAGCGACCATGACAAGATCGAAAATATTGACAACTCCATCCCCATTGACATCAGCACCATTCTGTTCCCTCTGCCCAAACCGCGCAGCAACGATCACTAAATCTTGGGCGTTCACCACACCATCGCGGTTGACATCCCCGAGCAGTTGTGGTGCCGCTGTGGGGCTAAGTTCCCACAGAAGCACCGTGCCATCCTCATTCCCACTTGCCAGTGTGGTGCCATCCGGGCTAAACGCGGTGCTCCTGACCAGCCTTGTATGTCCAGTGAAGGTCCGTTGATTTGCCCCCGTCACGGTATCCCACAGATGGATAGTTCCGTCCGTATTTCCACTAGCGAGCGTGTTCCCATTCGGGCTGAACGCAACGCTCCTGACCGAACCCGTATGCCCGGTGAGTGTCTGCTTGTGTTCGCCTGTGACGACATCCCACAGACGGATAGTATCGTCCGAACTCCCACTTGCCAGCGTGTTTCCATCCGGGCTGAACGCAACGCTCCTGACCGAACCCGTATGCCCGGTGAGTGTCTGCTTGTGTTCGCCCGTGACGACATCCCATAGGCGGATGGTATCGTCCCCACTCCCACTTGCGAGTGTGTTCCCATCCGGGCTAAACGCAACGCTATAGATCACCCACTCATGCCCTGTGAGTGTGGCTATGGACTGTCCTGTAGTAACATCCCACAGCCGTAGTGATGTCATGGCCTGCCTCCCTCCACCACTTGCGAGTGTGTTCCCATCCGGGCTAAACGCAACACTATAGACCCGATTCGTATGCCCAGTGAGCAGGGCAACCTCTTGATAGGTCCCCGTATCATAGAGCCAAATACCGATACTACTGGCAACAGCGAGCAGAGCACCATCAGGAGAATACGCAATATTACCAGATATCCGTCCTTTACCAAGACGGGCTTTGGCACCTTCAGGTAGACCCCATCGCGTGTAATCTTGGGCAAAGGTGTTTGGTAAAAACAGGATCATCCCAAGGATAAGCGTGAGTATAGAAAATTGCATTGTTTTCATTATAGGTCCTATTGACATTTTAATGGCACTGGATAAGATTAACGCGAATCGTTGCCGAGCGAAATTCAATTGGTACATTAACCATACGCAATTTCGATACCACAATTATCCTAAATCATGCGAAGCGTATTGTGCAAAAAACCGCGTGTGTCGGCAAATCCGCTCTCCGGGCAACTTTGCATCTACTTTTGACATGCGTTGTGATTTCAAAGGGAGGGTTGTATTTACAAAGAGGATGTCGAAACTATGCTACACCGCCGTCGCAAAAATGCCACGCCGGTACTTGGAATGGGTAAGTCAACTTCGATTGTGAATGGGTGTAGGTTAGAACAGCTTGGGTTATTACAGCACCAAAATCGAGGAGGTTTATAATCCCCTCCTCGTTGACGCCCTTTATCGGTGCAAGTCCCACAGGAGCAACGTTCCGTCCCGTGACCCGCTTGCGAGGGTGCTGCCATCCGGACTGAACGCTAAGTCCCAGATGAACCACTGACCATGACCAGTGAGTGTTTGCTTGTGAACGCCTGTGGCGACATCCCACAGACGGATGGTGGGGTCGTCGTCGTCACCCCCACTTGCAAGGGTAGTGCCATTTGGACTATACGCAATACCCATCACAGCCTCCCCTGCAAATGAAGTTGTGGCCTGTCCTGTGACAACATCCCAGAATTTCACCCCGTCAAAGGTTGCACATGCGAGGGTGCTGCCATCCGGACTGAACGCTAAGTCCCAGATGAACCACAGCTGACCATGACCAGTGAGATTTTTGAGATGCTCCCCTGTGATGCCATCCCACAACCGCACTCTGCCGTCACTACCCCCACTCGCAAGAGTCCCGCCATCTGGACTGAAAGCGATGCTCGTAACTTGTGCTGCATGTCCTGTGAGCACCCCCTTGGATTCACCTGTGGCGACATCCCACAGATGGATGGTTTGGTCCGCACCCATTCCCCCGTTGTAACTGAGAAGTTGTCGCAGAACAGCCCACAGACGGCTGGTTTGGTCCGCACTCCCGCTTGCAAGCGTGCTACCATCTGGACTGAATGCCACACTATAGGCTGAATGCCCTTTGAGTGTTCGTTTGTGCTTACCCGTGACTGCATCCCACAGACGGACGGTATCGTCTCCAGCCCCACTGGCGAGGATGCTGCCATCCGGGCTAAACGCGACGCTATAGACCTCTGCCCTATGTCCCTTGAGTCGCCTCAGTTCTTCACCGGTTCGTGCATCATGTATCAAAACCCCGATAGAACTGGCAACTGCGAGACGACTACTATCGGGAGAATAGGCTATCTCATTTATTTCACCCTTACTGAGGTGGGCTCTAGCACCTTCAGGCAAACTCAATTCCTGAGAATCTTGGACGAAAATGTCTGGCTGAAATAGAGATGGTCGAGCTATAGTCAAAATAACTAGGACGACTATTACAATTGAAAGGACCAAAACAATTAGTATGGGAAATTGGGTCGATTTCATTAGTGAGATCTCCTCTGCACACAAATTTTTGAGGGTATGATTCACTTAGAACCTGTTTTAAAAGTCATTTGATACGATTTTGCATCAAGTAAATGGAAGCAATGTACACCATCGCCTCAGCGGTCTCAGCCGAGCGTTCATAGTCCAAAGTCAATCGGCGAAACCAACCGAACCAAGAAAAGGTGCGTTCCACAATCCAGCGCAATGGGACAACCACAAACCCCGATTGCCCAAGAGGTGGAGCGATTTCCAATCGACACTGATGCGTCAAGTATAAATAGTCGCCTAATTCGCCACGATAGCCAGCATCAGCACAGACTAACTGAATCGTTATGTGCCAACTAAAGATTTCTGTCAGTAACTCTATTGCGACTTGGTTATCACTGACATTGGCATCAGTAACCTCGACTCCCAATGGAATGCCAATCGTATCGGTGACTATATGACGTTTACGGCCTTTGACTTTCTTATGCGCATCAAACCCCCTACTATTTGCCAGTTCAGTCGTCTTGACCGATTGACTGTCAATGATAGCTACTGTCGGTGAGGGTGCTTTGCCAATATCACAACGGGTTTGTTCATGAAGTGCTTGATGAATCATAAGCCATGTACCTAAGGCTTTCCACTTTCTAAAGTGGGAATAGACCGTTTGCCACGGTGGCATCTGATAAGGAAGCATTCGCCATTGACACCCTGACTTGACTATGTAAAACATAGCGTTGATAACTGAGCGCATCTCCCACTTGAGAGGTCTGCCTAATGGTGAAGGTTTTGGCAGATAGGGTAATAGGTTTTCCCACTGGGCATCGGTCAAATCCGTGGGATAGTTTGTTCGGGTCATGTTTATGCCTTTCATTGGGTCAGTATGGACTCCTCCAATGATTAAACGTAAACATTAACGCTTGAGTAGTGTTTTTCTTTTTAAAACAGGTTCTTAGCATTTATGATTTTCTTTAACACTATTTCCCGGTAGGATCGGCGTCCTTCAATTTCGCGTTGTTTTCTCGGACTAGTTCGGCAACCGCCGGTTCAAGGGCTCTCCCTCGCACATTTGCCTTACGAACCACGCCTTCACCATCAATGAGGTAGGTGTGTGGAATAGCACTGATGCCATACATCTCCGCCACCTGATTCCGCCAGCCGTTTCCATCGAAAAACTGGGGCCAAGTAATCCCCTGCTGTTCTAGGTAACGCACCAGTGTATTCCGATGCTGATCGAGGCTAATACCAATAATTTGGAAGTTCGCATCCTTATATTTCTCGTAAACCTGTTTCACGTTAGGCATTTCAGCGATGCACGGTCCACACCAAACCGCCCAGAAATCAAGCAAGATTACCTCGCCGCGATATTTCTCCAACGACAGGTCGTTGCCGTTGAGGTCTGTCACGTTAAAAGCGATTGCCTTTTTGCCAACCAGTCCATCCGCTCGATTTCTGGGTGAGGATCTTGCATGAATCTCGCCGGTACGATCCTCCTTTTTTAGTTCCAGTAACCGCTTCGCCGTCTTCGCAGGCGCGCGTGAGCCATATTTTGGGTGTTCAACCAATTGACGATACGCTGCATCTGCTTTGTCATGCTGCCCCAGCCGGTCGTAGGCTAATCCCATCTCTAACAGAGCAGCAGCGAAATAAGTGGCTTTTGGATAATTCTCTACAAGTTGTCGATAAGCCTTAGCCGCTTCCTCGGTATCTCCTGCTTGGTTCAGTGCATTACCAAAGATGTAGTAGACCTGATCAATCCGTTTGTATTTTGGATGCTCCGCGATAAAGGCACGCGATTTCTGAATCAGCATCTTAATCCCTGCCGGTTCACTGTTTTGGGCAACCATTTTATGGAGCCGCTTAATCTCTTGATACTTGTAGCTGGTCTTGATTGAAGCCGCATTGATGGAAGAGATGCAAAACATCGTGAGTATGCAACCAACCACGATGAGTAAGGGGTAGCGGCGGAAGTCATTGTGAGAACGCATAGTAATACCTCCTGTTCGATTTGATTGGGGTATATTTCGATGACATAGCGTAACTATGGTGAATTAGAAAAATAAGTAGACATTTACCAATAACTCCGACCCTAGCGAAGTTTCCAAAGTCCCCCTGAACCCCTCTGATAAGAGGGGAAAGACAAGGGAGAAGCTCCCCTCTTATCTTCTCCCCTTGTCAGGGGAGTTGGGGGATTTAGGGGGTTGGCTGTGCATTGGGGATGTCTAATTAATTCTGAAATCTACCATAAGTCACTTCTATTGAGCGAGTGCGTGTTGATAGGAGTAATTCAGCAACAGTTTAATCTCTTCAACCTGCACAGCTTGTAAAAACGCTTTCACGGCTTCCGGCGTTGACCTATCCCCATCTGCAGCCTGACACCAGTCAACGAACCCAAAGGCCTCCCAGTCTTCCACTTTCTCGATTGCCTCGGCATAATGCGCGAGCGAGTCCGATTCAGTCGAATGCTCTTGGAGCAGTGCTAACGCTCGTTCCCGAAGTTCAGGGAAGGTGGGATGAACCCCAACGCGACCAAACCAGTACTTCGCGTTGCCATAGTCACGCTCACGGCGGTGCATAATGCCGTGCCAATAGCTGCCCGTTTTGCTTTCGATATCCTGCGAGATTGTGTGTGACACATCAAGCGCATCGTTCCAGAGCAGCAAACCGCTCTGCATAGCGTTTCCCATTGTTGAATCCTCAATGGATTGACCATCAAAGAGTGTCTCTAGTGAAATATTTTTAATCCGATAGGTCAGTTCGCTGTCCCACTCCTCCCTTGGGGCGAGCGGCGGCAAGGGGTCGCGGGTTTCTAATTTCTGTACAATACCTGCAATTGTCGACGAATATTCTAAACTCATGACACTCTCCTTTTCGTAGCGGTACTAAGATTTTTTACCCCCTTCTGCGATGGCGAGCAACTCCTCGTCCGACAACTCAAGATCGACCGGCTCAGCGAGCGGCTGCGCTATCTTGTACGGCGTCTTTGCATAGATCTCAACAACGTTGTCATCGGGATCGTAGCAGTAAATGGCAAGGGCGATACCGTGGCTGACAATACTACGGAAACGCACCTCCTCTTCCTTCAGCCGATGATAAAACTGCTTCAGGGTTGACAGATCTTCCACGATGAAGGATACTTGTTGAATAACCTTTGCCCCTGGCGCCACGTCCCTGCCCGGACAGAGAGCCACTTCATGGTGTTCCTCATCCGGCTGCGCGCTAAGGAAGGTGATGTTACCGTCAGGGTCTTCGTCGGTAACTGTGAGTCCCAAAATACGGGTGTAAAAATCTTTGGACCGTTGCAGGTCGGTGCAGTAGATCCCCACATGGCCCAGTTCTTTAACGGCTAACATATATCTCTCCTCCTGTTTCTAAAACAACCAATTAGCAAGGGATTCGCCCCAATAAGATGGGAGGCTGTAGGGAACAACGATCGTTGTTCCTTGCTTCTATGGTGAATTCTAAAAATAAATGGACATTAAAAGTAGTAGGCACACTCCGTGTGCCGTAACTCTGCGTACAAGGTTACTGACCTCGCTTGTCCACGGTGTCTAATTAATTCTGAAATCTACCATAAACGGGATTTACATCCGCTCATCCTAAATAGCGTGAATCTAGAATAGACCTCCTTAATTTAGCACATTCGCCCCAAATAAGTCAACCTGCGTAATTTGTGCCCAAGGACCTCAGTTTTTTGTTAGATCAACTGAATGGAAACTGATATAATCGTGGTTATAGTCTCTTAATCCAACCAACGAGGAGTTACAAAAGCAACACATGGAAAATCTTTGGGAAATCCCGTTAATTCTCGTTACCGGTGTCTTCGCCGGCTTCCTCAACACCGTTGCCGGCGGTGGTTCACTACTCACCCTTCCTGTTCTAATTTTTCTCGGTTTACCTCCGGCAACAGCAAACGGTACCAACAGAGTTGCGGTTTTCGTACAGAATGCCAGCGGAATTATCGGATTCCGCCGTAAAGGCGTTTCTGATTTTGGCTATAGTGCGCTCCTCACCCTGCCCGCGCTTGTCGGGGCGTGGTTCGGCGCGAAGATTGCTGTTGAGATGAATGAAGTAATCTTCAACCGCGTTCTCGCTGGCATCATGCTCGCAGTGCTACTTTTGACCCTTTTTAATCCAACCAAAAGATGGCAAAGTGGGATTGAAAATCTTAGCCTATTTCGCAAAATCATCGGGATGCTTGTCTTCTTTTTCGTAGGTATTTACGGTGGCTTTATTCAGGCAGGAGCAGGTTTCATCATTATTGCAGCACTGACGTCGACGAACGGTTTCGATCTGGTTCGCACCAATGCAATCAAGCTGTTTGTAGTCTTTTTTTATACCTTTATCGCGCTGATTGTCTTTATTAAGAGTGGAAACGTCAATTGGTTTCTTGGATTGACCCTTGCCGTCGGTAATGCCACCGGTGCTTGGATCGGTAGTCATTGGGCAGTTGCCAAAGGGGATAAGTGGATTCGGGTTGTTCTTGTTATCGCTGTGTCGGCATTTGCAATTCGGCTCTTTTGGCAGACACTTGGGTAGGAAAGTGTGACTAGTAGGGAACGCGGACCCGCGTTCCTTACCGGGCACCCCCTATGTGATCCCGCCATTGCCAGCAATTTCTGCCAACAATTGCTCAACGGCAACGTCGAGTTGGCTATCTATGCCCTGTGCAGCTTCTCCAAGTGGGCGATCAACCTGAACGTCAACCGGACGGGCGGTGCCCTCCGTATTTTCGCCTTCCAAGGTTGAGACCCTTAACCGGGGTAAACGAAAGACTGTGCCATCAAGTAAACCCCAACCCCAAGTCCAGATGACTGCCCCGGCTGTCGGCATACCGACCACTTTACCAAGTCCCAATTTCTGGAAACCCTCGCTGAACATCTCCGCATTGCTCCCAGAATGTTCATTGGTGATAAGGATAACAGGCTGCTCTAAGATGCGATTGCCTGCGAGGTTTGTGTCGGCCGTACTTATTAAACCACGATAATTCGATTGGGTGTAGGCTCTGCGGTGCAAAACATCAAGGATGAACGGCGCGATATGCCCGCCTGGGTTAAATCGGACATCGATCACAACCCCTTCGCTATCGTGCGTTTCAGTGTCGAGGTCGGCAATGAACCGAAGGTAGGCTTCGTAGGACATCTCACGGATGTGAACATATCCAAGCCGTTGACTACTCTTTTCGTGGACGTACGCCTCATTCCAACGTACCCATTCCTTGTAACGGAGGTTTCGGTGCTGGCCACTGTCAATGGGCTGAACTATGATTTCTCGGGCACCCTCAAGTTGGGGCGTAGCGTTGAGTTTCAGAATCACCCGTTTTCCTTGTTTTCGCTGAAGCTGTTCGGGTAGGTTGACCTGTCGGTGGAGGGTATCTCCATCAATAGCAACCAGATATTCCCCAACCTGTGCGGATTCTTCTGGAAACGTTAATGGAGAGTCAAGGATGATTTCGGAAATCTTGAAGTGCCCATCCCTTTCCAATGTCTCTCGATCGAAATCCGCACCGAGAAAGCTATCCGGCGCGTTGTCAGTCCAGCCGCCGGCACCGAGGTGGGAAGCGTTCAACTCTCCAACCATGAGATTCAAAAGCTCGCGAAAGTCCGCCTGCGTTTGCACTTCTTGCACCATCGGACGAAACGTTTGGTGTATCTGTCCCCAATCACAACCGTGGAATTGTGGGTCGTAAAATCCATCCCGAATCAACCGCCACGCCTCGTCGAAGGCTTGCATCTTTTCGAGATGAAAGTTGACCTCAACTTCTGCTCTCGTATCTAACGCTTTTGCCTCCCCCTCCTTCGCTCCATCTTCACCCATCCCCACGGAATGGATGCGTCCTCCATCAGTATAATAAAATTTCTTGCCGTTTGGTATGAAATGCACGTTACCTTTTCCACTCGCAGTTCCTGTCAATTGCTTGGGGAGTTCACCGGGCTTATCCTCCTCAAGGGACATGCTCCACAGGTTCGGCTGCCCAGTTGTAACACCGCGAAAGATGAGGGTCTTGCTGTTCGGCCGAATGCTTTCAGCGCGAGCGTTGAGTTTGAAGTCAGTGAGGAAACGGAGTCGATGTTTAATCCCTTCAAACTCAATCTCAACTGGCTCAATCTTCTTTTCGGGCTTCTTATCTTTTGCTTTTTTGCTCTCAGCGTCCTGTTCATTTTCTGATTCGTCCGAGTCTTCGGTCGCTGGATCGGATTCCTCCGTTTCGCTGGACTCAGCTTCCGGCGGCTGCGACTTGTCCTGCTTTTCCTCTCCGTTCCCCGGGGCTTCGACCTGAAATAGCCGATCAAAATCATCTTCCTTGAAAACCGGTCGAATCGGCTTTAGGTCTACCCGCGCAATTTGTGACTCAGTGCGATACTGGCCCGTGTTAAATATGATAAATTTTCCGTCGGGAGACCAAAGGATATCATTTGTGCTAATGTTGCTCAAAAAGGTCAGTTGCTTAGGGGTATCCGATTCGATATGTTGGACATAGAGGTTGCTGAAGAAGTTAGTATCCGTTGCAATGAACGCTAGCCATTGGCTATCCGGCGACCACTCGAACTCTGTTGGTTCGGGCACACCTATAAAAGCTTGATCGATAATGAAAGGTCGTTGCTCCTCCGTTTCTGTATCCATCAGCCAGATTTCGTCTTTGACCCCGGTTGTATCCGAATGCAATGGAACTTGAATGTAAGCAAGCCACTTTCCATTGGGCGAGAACTTTGGTGTGTACTTCTGCTCCGGCGAATCTGTCAGTTGCGTTTCCACCCGTTCTTGGAAGTGATATTGAAAGACCTCGTTGTGCCCTGTCCGATCCGAGATGTACACGACACGCTCGCTTTCCGGGTGCCACTGCAACTGGCTCTCGCGAGAAGGCGTGGCTGTAACCTTGAACGAATCTCCTCCCTTTTTGATCTTATCCCCTTTGTCCGCTAAATCTGCGAAGACCTCGCCGCGAACAATAAAGGCGACCTTCTTGCCGTCAGGGGCAAGCTCAAATTCGTTGATGCCAGAGGTATAGCTATGATGCCGGATTGGATTCGATTTTTCGTCAGTCTGAAGGATAATCTCTACCGGCTCAACCGCTCGGCTTTCAAGATTCAGCCGCCAGATCTGAAAACCACGTTCAAAAGTAATCCAATTCCCATCGGCAGAGATGGAGGGGCGCAGCACCCGCCCATCGGCAAAGTGAGTACACTGTTCAGGTTCCGCATCACCTGCTAGCGGCATATGCCAGATGTTCTCCTCACCATCGCGGTCACTCAGGTAATAAAGTCCAGTGCCACCAGCGTTCCACATCGGTCTCAGATTTTTGCCCAGATATTGCGTCAATCGATGGTGGTCGTTCGCTCCAACTGCCTCACTGACCACCCAGATATCGGAATGCCCAGGAGGATGCTGCCCATGCCGCCACCATGGACCCCCATTGTTGTTAAAAGCCAGTGTCTTGCCATCAGGAGAGATCGCTAAATTGTAGTGTGTTTCGCGCGGATCTCCAGCGATTTGGATTGGTGTGCCCCCATCAATATGAACCTTATAACTCGCACCGCGAAGTCCATCATAATCGGAGGTGAAGTAGACCCATTGCCCGTCCGGGGACCAACAAGCGGGTGGAACTGATTCGTTGTGATAAGTCAAGCGTTTCGGCGGACGATCCGACTGGAGGGAGATAGTATAGATATTTCCGCCGCCTGTGCGCTCAGAGGCAAACGCCAATTGTGTTCCATCGGGAGAGAATATTGGGTGCGAATCGTTGCTTGAGTGAGATGTTATGCGGTTAGCCTGTCCGCCATCTGCAGGGACAATCCAGACATCCCCCGCATAACAGAAAGCAATTGTACTCCCATCCGGTGAGAGGGAGGGCTGCCGCAAATACGGGAGATTCCCGCTTTCAGTTTTTTCGTCAGATTTCATTGATGTGTCTTTGCCTTCTTCCGTTTGGGGTAATACTATTTTTCAGTGATGGTGAGTTGTAGATATAGTTTATTCAAAATTTCGTTCCGTAACCAAATACCTTTTAACTGCATCGTGATTCAGAGTATATCCCAACCCAGGGCGATCCGGCACCAGAAAACACCCATCTTCTAACGGGAAGTCCTCATTGACCAAAGTATCCTCCCAAGCCATAGGTCCAACCATATCGTAAGGCTGAGTTAGGTGAGGCATGCACGCAGCCACATGCAACCCCATAGCTGCACCCGGTCCGTACGCTACCGTTTGTGACCAGCCGCCCATGCCCAATTCATGAGCGAGGCGTGAGTGGTTAATTGTTTCAAAGGCACTCTGACCCCCAACAATCGCGTAATCAAGTGCCTCCGCTTGGAACCGCTGGATAAGATCTTCGTTGTTATAGACGTGGTCCCCCACAGGTAGGTGAATGGTTTGCCGTAGACGACGCCATTCGGAAAAGGTGCCGCCTGCCGCGCGTTTAGTTATTGGACTCTCTAGGCTCTCCATCCGATGTCCCTGTAGGCGACGGGCAAGTTCTTGTGCCACCCAGACCTCCTGAAGCCGCCAGCGAATATCGGGGCGTACCGCCATATCCGGCAGGGCTTTGTGGATAGCTTCGACACGGTCAGTGACATAGCGGATGCGTTCCTCTGGCGTCGTTTCTCTGCTGGTAATGCATTTCATCTTATAGGCGCGAAAGCCGTGTTCCCAGCCCCACTCTGCATCTTCCCCTGTATGCTCCGGCGTCTTGTAGCCGGTGCACTGAGTGACAAAGATGCGATCCCGGAGTCTACCGCCGAGCAAACTCCAAATCGGAACGCCGAGTGCCTGACCGCGCAGATCGAGTATCGCCTGTTCAAACGCGTCCACCATTGGCGGTGTCGGGGTGGCAAGATTAATCCCTAGCACATCCTGTCCCAACCAGCCGTTTAACGTTTCCTCTATCGTTGCCATTGGCGTACCACGCCCTATCTGGGTGAGACCTGTCAATCCTTCAGTGGTTTCGACTTCCGCGATGCCGTGCTCCGATCGCTGATGTGTTGGCTGACCGTAAAAGTCGTCAGACCACCACCATTTTCGTTCAGGTACATTGACGATATAGAGTTTGATGCGGGTGATTTTCATAACCGATGGTGTCCTCCGTTTCAAAAGCTGATTATCAGTCATTTTGCCTTACCGGGTAATCGGTTCCAAGCCGTGCTCCCAATCGCAGTCGAGGCAAAAACTCACTCCCAATGCGAGGTTCTGAATCTTGCCGCCACAGGTGGGGCAGTCTGTTAACTCCGAAACGACAGACGGTAAGGACGGCGGTTCATGCGGATTGTGAGTACCGATTCGGAGATGGGTGCATTCGTAGATATGCCCATTGCATTCGGGGCAACGGTAGAAGAAATTGGAGTGCAGTCCCGTAATATCTGGCGGGATGATGTAATCCAGCTCATAAATGACTGCATTATCACGGATAAGTCGTGCTTTCCCTGAATCTTCGAGAGCGATTGCGTCCACTTCGTCTAGATTGGGTTCTAGCTGTACAATGAGCCCATCAATCCGATAAGCAGCCACAGCCCACGGCAGCTCTGTTACCCCAAAGATGATACCCGTCCGCTGCGGCGCAAGCCGCTCAAAAATATGGTTGCCAGCGAGTATCTTCACCGGGACAAAATCGTCCTGAAAAGTAAAATAAGAATTTGCTGAATTCAGGTCGTTCATAATTGGTGCTGCTCAACCCCTGAAATGGAGTTGGCAGGTCCGCTGCGATTACAGGAATATACAACTTGGTTCGCTTATCTTCTTTGGTTGCCCCGTATATGCTGCGTTACGCATCAACGACACTGTTTTTCAGGATACCAATCCCCTCAAGCTCTACCTCGACCACATCCCCCGCCCTTAAAGCTGATGTTGTGCCGGGGGTTCCGGTGAAGATAACATCCCCCGGTTCAAGCGTCATTGCCTGCGAAACGAAACTGACAATTGCCTCTACCGGGAAAATCAGATCGCCGGTGGTCTGCGACTGCACAACCTCACCGTTGATTCGGGTTTCTAATTGGAGCGCATTGTAGTTGAGACCGGTCACAACGGCAGGACCGACGGGCCCAAACGTATCGGAGGCTTTTGCACGCCACCACTGCATGTCGTTGCTTTGCCATGTTCGAGCACTCACATCGTTGCCGCAGGTAACACCCAAGATATTTGCTGCAGCTTCTTCCGGGGTTGCTCCTTTGGTGCGGTTCTTGATGACCACAACCAATTCGCCTTCCGCGTGAACGTTATCGTCGCCAGCGGGCAGCACAATGTCTTCCTCCGGATCGTTTAGGCAAGTCGGTGTCTTGATGAAAATCTCTGGATTCGCGGGCTCCGGCGCGCCGTCGAGATGGCTCCTATAGTTCAGTCCAACCGCTAAGACTTTCCCCGGTGTGACCGGCGCAAGTAGTTTTACTGCCCCCAGTGCGACTGTATTCCCGGTTTCACTATATCCACTGATCGGATCGCCATCTAATTCGTTGATCGTGTTGTCCGAAAGTGTTCCGTAACTTACGTTCCCATCAGATAAGTATCGAACAAATTTCATGAAGTCCTCCAGTAACTTTCCCGCAGATGGTAACGGGTTTTTGATTTTTTTTGCGGATAAATCTGCTCATAAACAGTGAACAATTTATCTTAATTCGGCGATATTGTCAAGGGATAATTCATAGGCAGCCGTGATAAAGTGTTGCTAAAGTAAGTCAAATATGCTAAAGTTAGAAACCGTAACTCTAAAACTCACTATACACTTTAGACACCTTAATTATGAAGGAGCATTCATGCCATACGAACAATTGCTTCCTACTACAGTGATCGGTTCCCATGCGATGCCGGGCTGGTTTTGGACCGCGATGGATGCACAAAAACGTGGTGAGTATGGACCCACCGACGAAAGAGAAGTTTACGATGATGCCGTCCGGCTAGCAATCTGGGATCAGAAGGAAGCTGGCATCGATACCATCACGGACGGTGAAATGCGTCGCTGGTACTTCGTGCAAAACTTCTACGGACGGATGGAGGGATTAATTGAACGACCGGTCCTCCGCCAAGCCGGACTGTATGCCTACGACAGCGTCCCACGTTACTATATTGAAGATCAGGTGAGTATCCCCGCAGGCTTGGGGATTGTGGATGAATTCCGATTCCTGAAAGCAAACGCTGGCGAAGGGCAGCGGATCAAGGCGTGTTGCCCAGGTCCCCTGACGCTGACCATGCACATCCAAATCCGCGAAGGCGACCCATACAAAGATCGAGTCGAACTTGGATGGGAGTTTGCCGAAGTCATCAACAGTGAATTGAAAGCCCTTGAAGCGGAGGGATGTACCGAAGTCCAACTTGACGAGCCGAGCTTCGGCATCATCCCCGGCAAATTTGAAGATTGGGTAGCACTGCTCAACCGTGCTCTTGATGGGGTATCGGTGCGAAAGAACCTGCACATCTGCTTTGGCAATTTGGGATCACGGCCCCGTGGCAAACGCCGGTACGACTGGATGTTCCCAGCACTGCTGGATATGAACGTTGAATGCCTATCAATGGAATTCGCCAACCGCGAAATGGTTGAGCACGACATCTACAGTAGATTCGAGGGAAAGTTCGACTTTATGGCGGGCGTCGTGGACATCAAGAGTTTTTGGAACGAACCGCCTGAGGAGATTGCCAGCCGCATCCGCCAAATTTTACAACACTGTCCCCCCGAACGATTGAGTATTTCGCCTGACTGTGGCTTCTTCCAGCTTCCGCGCTGGCTCTGCTGTCTGAAGCTGCAAAATCTCGTCGCCGGGACGCGTATCGTCCGCGCCGAGTTGGAAGGCAAATAGTTGGGTTGAACGGCAAAAGCGAATCCCGATTGATGACAATAGAATCTGTGCTTTGTGATAACACCCGCTTATAGATAGATTGAGTGTAACCCAACACCATACTGTAGGTCGGACATCTTGCCCGACCCAAAGTCTAAGCGGGTTAGCGCAACGTAGGCAATTCGTAGAGAACGCGGATCTGCGTCCTTCTCAGGCAATAGAAATATGAACTTCTCTACTCCTAAACCAATCAATCTTCTCTTATCATGTTTCATACTTCACGTTTTACTGCTCCTATGCATCCCAACTGCCAACTCGCAACAGACCGCTGACGAAATCGTCACATCCGCGATTCGTCACCAGAACCTTGGATTGGCTTATCTCGAAGAATCCCAACCGCATCAAGCGATTGAGCAATTTCAGGGACTTGTCAACTTAGTACCCGACGAATCGATCGGTTACGGCAACCTCGCCGTCGCGCATCTACGCCTCAAGCAACGTGAGGAAGCGGAAACGTGGGTCAAACATGGGCTTGAGGTTGAACCGATGGATAGCCGGTTACATTTCATCTCGGCGGAGATCTATCAATCGCAAGGGAAAGCGGCGGAAGCAGTTGCCGCTATTCTGGAGGCAGTGAAACTTGCACCCGACGACCTCGAAGTGCGCTATGAACTGGTGCGCCACTATCTGGGTCAGCGGGATAGCCCGGAGGCAACGGATAAAGCGATTTCCCACCTGCGGGCGTTGCGTGGGAGGACCCCAGCGAATGTGGTGGTGGTGCTCAAGTTGGCAAATTCACTTTTACGGCGGGAACAACTTGAGGAAGCGAAGCGGATCTGCATGGAGCTGAATGCCCTGCTGTGGGACGCCGATGAAGAGTTCCTGAAGTATCTGAAACAGGGGCTGGTTTTGATAGACCAAGGCGACGCCAAAGGGGCAGCCCGATATATTCAAATTTTTGAGAACGTCCAAAAGCGAAGTCCCCGCTATCAACAGGGGATCGGAGAGTTAGTGACGAACATCTTGGGGCATCCAATCGAAGAATTCAGCCCCGGGTTCAAGGCACGAGTGAAAGCAAAGCAGACACCACCAATCGAGATTAGCTTTGCCGATTTGACTCAGGAAATCGGGCTTGCCGACCTGAACGGAGAACGTTCCAACATTCTCCTGACAGACTACGATAACGAGGGCGATCTCGATCTGTATATCCCCTCCGTTGTATTAAACGCTACACCTAATCTCTTTCGGAACGAAGGTGGAGAATTTGTCCCCGCTGCACAAATCGGGCACCGGGGAGGCACCGCCGCCTTCGCTGATATCGATAAGGATGGCGACCCGGATCTCTGTCTGTCCGGAGACAAGGGACCTATCTTTCTCCGCAATGATGGAGCGGGCAGCTTCACGGAAATTACCGAGATGACAGAGTCTACCGTCGCCCAACCGGATCAGGATTCAAAGAACAGCAAACCAACCCTGTTTGTCGATTATGACCATGACGGCGATCTGGATCTGTTCGCAACGGACGACCGGGTGGAAATGCGTCGCAACAATGGGGATGGTGTTTTCAGCGATGTCAGCGATCAGACCTTTATCCCACCGGAACGCCCCGGTGCACGGGATGCAGGGATCGGCGATTTTGACGATGATGGCGATACTGACCTGCTGATCATAAATGACGGGAGTGGCTGTACCCTCTACACAAACCTACGTCAAGGAAAAATGGAGGCGTTGACCGATGAAATAGGGTTATCCCAAAACTATTCTTTCACAGCGGTTGCAGTCGGTGACTACGATAACGATGGCGATATTGACCTGGTTCTAACAACCGATGGTGAAACTCCTCATCAGCTCTATCGAAACCGCGGCGATGGCACCTTTGCCCCCGATGTGCGTTCGTCTGAGGAGGCTATTAACGCCGCAGAAGGTGTGCGCGGTTCAGATGTCCATTTCCTCGATTATGACAACGACGGTTTTTTGGATCTGTGGCTTATCGGTGTGCCACGAGAAGCGGAGGGGCGTGGCGTTTTCCTGTTTCGGAACGATGGGACAGGTCGCTTCACCGACGCCTCAAATCTCCTGCCTGATACAATTCGGAGCGGCGGTGACGGGACCGTTGGCGATTATGACAACGACGGAGACCTTGACCTCTTCCTGATTGACCTCGATGGTAGAGTGGTAGTGCTGCGCAACGAGGGTGGGGATCAAAACAGTTGGCTGCAAGTGAAGTTAGAGGGTGTCAACGCCGGTAACAACAAGAACAACATTGACGGTATTGGTGCCAAAGTGGAACTCAAGGTTGGGGAACTCTACCAGATAAAATACATTACCGACCCGATAACGCATTTCGGTTTGGGAAAAGAGCAACAGGCAGATGTACTGCGGGTTGTCTGGACAAACGGCGTTCCACAAAATGTCATCACCCCCAAGTCAAACCAGCGCATCCTCGAAAAGCAGGTGTTAAAAGGGTCGTGTCCATTCCTCTACGTTTATGACGGTGGTGGTTATCAGTTCGTAACAGATCTGCTGTGGCGCAGCCCGCTTGGGATGGTCACACCAATGGGATTTCTCGCACCCGCTGAAACCGCAGATTACGTCAAAATTCCCGGTGAACTCATGAAGCCGAAGGCAGGAGTCTATTCGCTTCAGATTACAGAGGAACTCTGGGAGACCGCCTATTTTGATATGGTCAAGCTGCTTGCCATAGACCATCCCGCCGGGACACAAATCTTCGTCGATGAGAAGTATACCCCACCGCCGTTTCCAGAGTTCAAGATCTACGCGGCGAAAGAGATTCATCGTCCATACACGGCACTCGACCACCATGGATACGATATCTCCGATGCACTCAAAGCGACCGATTATCGCTATGCGATTGAACACGAACCGGGGGCATTCCAAGGTGTCGTTGATCCCCACTTCATCGTTCTCGATTTAGGGGACGTGCGTGATGACCTGCAGCTAACTTTATTCCTCACCGGCTGGATCTTCCCAACTGATACCAGTATCAATGTAGCACTCTCGCAGAATCCATCAATTAACCCTATTTTTCCTTACCTACAAGTTCGTGATGAAAATGGAGAGTGGCAGACAGTCATCGACCCCATTGGCATTCCGGCGGGTAAAAACAAGACTATCTGCATCGATCTAACGGGCAAATTCCTGTCGGAGGATCGGGAGGTAAAAATTACAACCGATATGCAGATTTACTGGGATTCAGCGTTTTTCACAATCGGCGAGCAGGACGTGCCGACCCGTATCACGACGCTGCTTCCGAATCACGCAGACCTCCACTACCGCGGCTTTTCTAAGATGTATCGCCCGACCCCTCACGCGCCGCATCTGTTTGATTACAATGAAGTTGTAACAACGAAGCAGTGGCGAGATCTGGCGGGGTATTACACCCGGCACGGAGAAGTGACACCCCTGCTGGAGGAGATTGACGATATGTATGTCATCTTGAACGCAGGCGACGAGATGACTGTCGAGTTCGATGCCGACAACCTGCCGCCATTGGAAGAGGGTTGGGAGCGAGATTTCATCCTCTACAGCGACGGATGGGATAAAGATGGCGATATCAATACACTGTCTTCGCAGACAGTTGGACCCCTACCATTCCACGACATGTCTGTCTATCCGTATCCCGATGCGGAAAATTACCCACAGGATCCCGCGTACCTCCGCTATCAACTTGAATACAACACACGCCACGTGACGCATGAACTGCCGCGTTTTTAAGTCAAACGTCAACAGAACCTGTAGGTCGAGATTTATATCTCGACGAAATATTTACATGAGGTGTTAAAAAATGCACGCCAAAGCGCTTATCTGTGACGAAAATCAGAACTTTAGCTATGCCGATATCACCTTGCCCGATCCGGGACCGGAACATCTCCTGATACGGGCGTTGTACAGCGGGGTTAGCATTGGAACGGAGTTTGCCCTGATCCGCAACAAGATAGCTGGGCAGCAGTATCCACTGTGTACCGGCTATCAAGGGGTCGGTGTTGTCGAACACGTTGGCGATAAGGTCGATGCGTTCAAAGTCGGCGATAAGGTCTATTACCGGGATAACCGGGAGGGGATGCAGCTGCCCGATGGGACGAAGGTTTCAGCCGCGGCCGGTGTTCATTGTTCCGCTGCTGTCGTCCGCCCGCAAACAACGCACGGCTTGGAACTGCTGCCCGAAGGTGTTCCCACCGACGCTGCGAGCCTGTTTGTGATGCCGGCGGTCGGCTTGAACGGCGTCGATACAGCAAACCCGCGGATGGGAGATGTCGTCGCGGTGTACGGCGCAGGATTGGTCGGGTTGGGGGTCATCGCTGCCTGCAGCCATCGGGGCTGCGTCGTCGTTGCCGTTGACCTCGAACAGAACAGACTGGAAGTCGCCCGAAAACTCGGCGCGGATTTCCTGATCAACGGTTCCACCCAAAACGTGGTGGAGGAACTACAGAAAATTGCGCCTGACGGTGCCGATGTGGTCTTTGAATCCACCGGTGTTCCTGCGTGTATCGATCCGGCAATTGAACTGTGTAGGAGGCACGGTAAGTTTGTGCTTCAGGGGCATTACGGCACAGCCCCGCTCTCCTATCAATTTGCACCGCCCCACGGCAAACGGTTGACGATGTTCTACCCGTGCGACGACGGCTTCGCGCCTTGCCGACGCGCGGTGCTCAAGAACATGGCGACAGGTGTCTTGCCGTGGTCTCATACGATTACACATCGCGCCGAAGGGGAGGAATCACCAGCCCTGTATGACGCTATCAACAATAACAGCGTCAAGGATGTGGTCGGTGCGGTCATACGATGGTCGGAAGATTGATTATTTAGGACTTACGCAGTTGGTTCATAAGTCCCCTGCAACTCCCCTGACAAGGGGACTCCCCCTGATAAGGGGGCAGGGGGGTTAGGGGGTTAGTTATCAAGTCCCCCTGATAAGGGGGATTTAGGGGGTTAAAAACAGAAAAATCTCGTGCCGCATACTAAATTTGCGTAAGTCCTGTTATTGTAATTCAAGCTGCTAGGCATTGAAAATCCATCGATTTGACTGTAGGGGCGAGGTCCCACCGCCCGTCAAGTGCCCTACCTTCCGCTCCAGCGGAGCAATATGTCTATAGAATGCAGATATACCCAGTCTCCGTGCTCCAGAGGAGCGCAATATGCATAGCAGAGGGTGTCTCACCCAAGTCATAAAGCCCAACGGGGCAACGTGTGTATCAAAGCGCACCACTCCCGTAGGTCGGGCATCCCCGGGCACGGGATCTTCTCAAATTTGCCCGATCCAAAAAGCCCCAGAGGGGCAACAGGTGTGTCGTAAATTTGATTATTTCTGATAGGTGTCGGGTATCAAAACGCGAGCTATAGATTGCCTAGCAACTTGCGTTATCTCTAGTAAGTGTCGAGTATGGAAACTCGACCTACGGACTCCCTGCAACCTGAACAAGTTCAAAAGAAGGAGTGTAAGATGAGTAGAGTCCTAATCACTGGCACCAGCGGATTTATCGGGTGTGCACTCGCGGGTTCAATGGCGAAAGGCCACGAAGTTTTCTGTATCTCTAGGCAAGAGACAGAAGTAGAGGGCGTAACAGCAGTGCAAGGCGATTTTACATCGCCCGACGACCTACAGAAATTAGATCCCTACGGGGTTGATGTCGTAGTTCATCTCGCGGCGGTAACGGGGGGCGGAACCGAAGCGGAACAACTCCGGGTCAATGTTATGGGCACACACCAACTCGTGCGATACTTTGTGGATGGCGGCTGCAAGAAATTCGTTCTCGCCAGTTCGATTGCAGCTGTCGGATTTCAGTCTCCCCTGTTCAGACCCCTGCAATTACCGATGCCCGACGAACACCCCTGTCTCGATCGCGTGGGATACGGCTTCTCGAAGTATATGATGGAGGAGGTCTCGCGCTATCTGGCGCGTCAGAATGAGGATCTGGACTTTATTAACATCCGCCTAGCGAGCATTGCCCCCGACGACCGTGAATTGACTCCCAGAAAGGTGGGACCGGTAGGACAGTGGTCGATGGGGTCGATTTCATACATGTACCTCAGCGATACGGTGCGCTGTTTGACGCTTGCCGCCGAAGCCTCGCATAAACCGGGGGTTCGCATCCTGAACGCGGTGGGAGCACAAGCCTGCGCCGAGGATACTGTCCCCGATATTATTCGTGGATGGTATGGTGCGGATGCCGATCAGATAGATCTTTCCCACTACACACGCCCCGGACATGAAAGAGATCCAGTGTACGAGATCAACCGAATCGAGGAAGAACTCGGCTTTGTGCCTGAACGAAGTGTGCTTGAGAATTAGTGGTTTCTCTGCGGACTAAAGATATTGAGTGGCTATGGAGAGAACCACCCCAAGGTGCGAAACCTTCGGGTGGTTTGAAGCGCTGTCGATCCCCTTTTCACAGTAACATGTACTACGGAAAGATTCCTGATTGCATATAAGATCGAGCAATCTGATGGATAGCGATGACCAACGCCGCGGTTCTCAAGTCCGCCTCTTTTCCAAGTGCTTCTGATTCCCTTCTGATTTCATGGTATGCAGTCACCATCGTTTCCTCAAGTGACGCATCCACCAAATCTTCTTCCGTAGCGCCATGTGCCAACCGATCCCGTTCTGCATTTGAAAACTGCTGACCCGACACGCCTTCCATTGCCGTCAAAAGATTTCTGTCCCTATTTTCCTCAAAACCTCTTTGCAGCTGACCGAACCGCACATGCGAAAGATTCTTGAGCCATTCAAAATAAGAGATGGTAACGCCTCCCGCATTTAGATACACATCGGGAATAACCCACACCCCGTTCGCCTTGAGGATGTCATCTGCTTCGGGGGTTGTTGGGCCGTTTGCGGCTTCCGCGATAATCTTGGCATTGATTCGAGAAGCGTTCTCGCGGGTAATCTGATTTTCAAGTGCCGCTGGAATGAGGATGTCACATTCCAGTTCGAGGACATCAGCTAAGTTTGGGAGATTAGTCGCCCCGGGAAAATTGAGAAGAGAATCCTTTTCCTGTCGATGCTGGTAAACTTCCTTGATAGCTAATCCTTTCGGGTTGTAGATGGCACCGCTCATGTCTGCTAATCCAACAATCACCGCCCCACCTTCTTCTAAAAATTTGGCACTGTGGTACCCGACGTTGCCAAATCCTTGAATGACAACCGATTTACCTTCTAGGCCCGGCGTCAACTCAAGCACCTTCATATCTTCTGCGAAACTGCACACCTCTCGGATGCCAAAATACACGCCTCTACCCGTTGCTGCTGCACGTCCGTGAATGCCGCCTTGATCCACCGGCTTCCCCGTCACACATGCCAAGCCGTCCAACTTGTCTGGAGTGAATGAGTTATAGGTGTGGGCAATCCATGCCATTTCACGTTCCCCGGTACCGTAGTCCGGGGCGGGAACATCTATCCCGGGACCAATGAAATTCTTCTGAATCAATTCATACGTATAGCGGCGGGTGACGCGTTCCAATTCCGCGGCGGAGTACTTCTTGATATCGATTTGAAGCCCCCCTTTTGCCCCACCGAACGGCACATCGACGATCGCGCATTTGTATGTCATCAGGGCGGCGAGCGCGATCACCTCGTCCTCATTGACCAACGTACTGTAACGGATTCCACCTTTTGTCGGCTGTTTGTGATGACTATGTTCCGCTCGCCACGCATGGATGACTTCAATCTCTCCATCATCTCTTCTGAGCGGGAATGTCATGTGACAGACGCTATTGCAGATTTTGATCTGCTCAAGTAGACCGGGCGGGTAGTCGGTGAGCTGAGCGGCTCTGTCGAAGTTGAGATTAATCTGTTCAAAAAACGAGTCCCCTGGTCCCATTTCTACTGTTCTCCTTACAAAAATTTAAGGTATGTAGGGCGTGTTGACGTTTATGTGAGGCGTGTCCATAATTCGCCGATAACTCTCTATTGTAGGCGCGAGGTTCCCTCGCCCTAGGGGTTGGGAAACCCAACCCCTAGAGAAATTGACCCAATATAGGGGTAACCGTTGTGGTTGCCCAAAATACTGTCTCAAATGCGCCTAGTAAAGCGAAAATTTACCGTTTCCAGCGATAGCGCACGGCGTCTTTCCCCGCCATCAGTGCAAATTCCCACCGTTCACACCACGTCTCATAATCGGTCTGTAACGCATCTGGACGGAATTTGCTGCGCATGAGGAACGTCGGGTAAAATGGGCGTCCCGACGGCTGATAGGCGTCATGATAGCGCAGGTCAAAACTCCAGCGAACTTCGTCCGATTCGTTGGCGAGTGCGTGATGCAGCGTGTAGTTGTGGAATAGAATAAGCCCACCTGCGGGTACGGGAAGCGGCTTAGACTTGATGGCTGGACGTTCTTCCGGGGGCACGTCCAATCCGGGCGTATACGCATGTTGCCGGAGACCATATTTATGGCTGCCGGGCAGCACCGCCAGACAACCGTTCTCTAGCGTTGCGTCCACAACCGGAACCCAGACGGTCAGCATAAAGTAGGAGTCGGTATCGGGCCAACACACGCCGACGTCCTGATGGAAGTGGGTCGGAGACCCGCCGGTCACACGGTGCGGCAGGACCGCCCGAATGTGCTGGATGGGGTTGCACACAATCTCCGAACCGCAGAGCGATTCCGCCACGTCCAGAATCTTCGGGTTTTTCAGGAAGTTAAAGGTTGCTTCGCCGCGCGCCTGCATAATATCCAGATTACCAGCGACTTCTGGAACTTCCTTCGCTAGAAGCAGTAACCGCCGCGTAAACGATTCGTCCTCATGCAGCGAACTCACCTTCCCTTCGGCGTACAGCTGCTGTGCGCGTCCGTCAATAATATCAGAATACTCGTCAATGACCGGCTGTAAGTCGTCCGTATCCAACACATTTTCCAACCGTAAGTAACCGTCCTCGTGGAACGAGGAAATTTGAGCTTCTGTCAAGTGCATAGTGGTTATCTCCTTGTAATTTATGGTGAACTAGAGAAATAAGTAGACATTTACCAATAACTCCGACCTTCACGAAGTTTCCAAAGTCCCCCTGAACCCCTCTGATAAGAGGGGAAAGACAAGGGAGAAGCTCCCCTAACCCCCCCTGCCCCCTTATCAGAGGGAGTCCCCTTGTCAGGGGAGTTGGGGGATTAATTATCAAGTCCCCCTGATAAGGGGGATTTAGGGGGGTTGGCTGTTCATTGGAAGTGTCTAAGTAATTCTAAAATCTCCCATAGTATGCGGGTCTGATGCTTGTCGGAGCATCCCCGCCTGTTTTGGATTCGTTACCGAAAAACCATCTACATAAACGGACCTCTATCACTCTTTTTAGTTTACGTTACCTACCCTTGATTATCATCATTGCTAAACCCAAGAGAGTCAGCTGTCACCCCAATAAATTGAGATTAAAAAGACTGCAACGGCTTGTTAGGTTTCTTCTTCTGATTCTCTCAGATCGATGCAGAGCACAGGGAGTTCACGGTCAGGAATGCTTGTGGACTTCCTTGTGCCGACCACTGAACCACCCGCTGCGCGATAGAACTGTTCAGCGTTTGGATCCCCTTGAATGATTATTTGGTCGTATCCGAGGTGCCGTGCCTCTTGTTGCGCGTGTGTCATTAGTTTTCGTCCATAGCCTTTTCCGATAAACGTGGGTTCGACAAATAGGTAACCTAGCTCTACCTCGGAAGCGGAAACATGTTCCAGCGAATAGAATCCAATGATGTTTCTCTCAACTTCAATCACAAAAGTCGAATTGGTCTCAATGTACTGCTGATCAAGGGCCAACTCCTTAACGCATGCTTGCATAAACCGATCCGAGTAACCCCAGTATGACTTGGAGCGGAATGCGAGTTCACTCAAATGCTCGACTTCACTCGGCAAAGCCTGCCGAATTCGCCACTTGGGTGTATCAGACACAGTTCATTGCTCCTTCACGCCATTAACCTAATGGTAGCTCCCGTTGTCAACTACAACAACGGGCTAGGTATTGGATGTCTGTTCCACGGCAGACATTGGCTGGACTTTTATCGGTTCATAGTAGAGTACCATGATCTGATCAGGGCGCGAACCAACTGACTCATAAGTGCGTCCGTTACGGTCACTGAATTCAACTTCAAACGCTTTGCCATCTGCAAGAATTTCAACTACTGTGCCGACTTGCCCACGCCTGAGATTATATTCAGGCAAATCGTCTGTGAGAGCAACGCTATCGAATAGTTTAATGAGGTGTTTCTGGGTATATTTACCCCGAATCCCTTCGCTGAAATCATATTCATCAAGTAAATCCGGATCTTGCTGATGCGCTACCGCTTTTTCCATAGCTTATCTCTTCGTACAAACTTTCCAGTTGAAACCGCCGGAAAAACCTGATAAAATTATACAACCCTTCCAAACGCTTGTCAAACCGAAAACTGAAGTCGAAAGAAAGCCCCAGCCATGCGACTCTGGACAAAACTCCTACTGCTCGGTTTCCTAATCCTGCTGATTAACAGTGCATATCTAATCAGCTTCGGAGAGCCGACCCTATTTTATATCGGGAACGTCCTGATCCACATCGTCCTCGGGGCTGCACTGATTATCCCGTTTATTGTTTATCTGTACAAGCGCTTCGCCGGCATGTCAATTATCGGCAAAGGCGGGGTGGTTTCTCTGGGAGTCGGGGCGATTTCAGGCGTGTACCTGATGTTCGTCGGTGCCACGACCCCCAACCGCTGGCTGCTCATCCTCCATATCGTGGCAGTGACGCTCGGTACAATCCTATTTGTCGGACACCTGTTGATTTTGGGGAGACGAGCGGAGACGGAGTTTTCACGCAAAGCAGCGCAAATCGCCGGAATCGTTCTCCTTATCAGCCTGCTGTTTCCCGTTGGGGCAAGATTAATCCAACACTATCGACCCAACCCCGACTATCTCGTAAAAAATCCACTCTCTCCGCCGACTAGTATGTATGAGGAAGGCGGCGGCACCGATGGACCGTTCTTCCCCGCTTCCGTCGAGACCTATACCGGCGATCTGATTCCCACCGATTTCTTCTTGACCTCCCAAACCTGTGCTGAAAGCGGCTGCCACCCGGACATCTACAAACAGTGGCACGAATCGGCGCATCACTTCGCCTCCTTTAACAATCAGTGGTATCGCAAATCGATCATGTATATGCAGGATGTCAATGGGATTCAACCCTCCAAATGGTGCGGTGGCTGTCACGACCCTGCTATCTTGCTGAACGGCGTGATGGATCGACCGATCCGGGAGAATTTGCATACGCCTGCCGCCCAAGCCGGGCTCGCGTGTACGGCGTGCCACTCAATGGAAAAGGTCAAAGATACGATGGGAAACAGCGGATACGTCATCAAGTACCCACCCCTACATGAGATGGCCGCTAGCGAAAATCCTGCAATTCGCACACTCCATAATTACCTTATCCGCCTAGATCCAGAACCCCACAAAAAAAGTTTCCTCAAGCCATTCCATCGCCAGAACACCGCAGAGTTTTGCTCCACCTGTCACAAGGTGCACCTCGATGTGCCGGTCAACAATTTCCGATGGTTCCGTGGCTTTGACGACTACGATCAGTGGCAGACCAGCGGGGTCTCTCATCAGGGGGCGTTGTCTTTCTACTACCCTGAAGAACCGAAGAAGTGCACCGATTGCCACATGCCACTAATTTCCTCGAAAGATGCGGCGAATATCGACGGCAAGGTTCATAGCCACCGCTTTCCCGCGGCGAATACGGCGCTTCCTTTCGTGAACAAGCACGACGAACAACTCAAGGTGACCACTGAATTTCTCCAGAATAACCAAGTGAGCGTGGATATTTTCGCGCTAAGTCCCGCAACACCGATCCAATCCCATGGTGGGTTAGAAGGCGGTGTCAGCGCGTCCTCCAGCTCTCAACTCCGCACCTTTAGCATGATGGATGGCGGAAATCAGGGGCACGCTATCGGCACGGTAACCGACATAACAAAGCTTGTCGCACCTATCAACGGTTCCAACCCAACGGTTCAGCGTGGTGAGGAGGTTCGGGTTGATGTAGTTGTTCGTACAAGGGAAGTGGGGCACCGATTCCCCGCCGGTACAATTGATGCCTTCGATATCTGGTTGGAATTGAAGGCGACGGATGAAAACGGAAAGGTAATCTTCTGGAGTGGGCGGATTGAAGCGGAAGATGGAAACGGACCCGTTGATCCGGGGGCACACTTTTATCGGGCGTATATGTTGGACGAACACGGAAATCTTATTAATAAACGCAATGCGTGGGCGGCGCGGACTGTCCTCTATGCGAACACCATTCCCCCCGGTGCTGCGGATACCGTCCACTACCGCCTCTTCATTCCACCGGATTGTGGGGATGAGGTTCATCTGCACGCAAAGTTGAATTACCGCAAATTCAACTGGTGGCATACGCAGTGGGCTTATGCAGGGGTGCGAGATCCGGAGGATGCCGATTTTCAGGTTGGTAAAGGGTATGACAATGGGCGTTGGGTCTTCACGGGAGATACATCGGATGTCGCTGGGAAAATTAAGGAAATTCCTAACCTGCCAATTATTCCCATGGCAGAGGATATAGCAACCTTGCGGGTGGTCGACCGGGGTGAACCAAATGAACCGGCAATCGGAGGTTCAGGTGAGAACCCGCAATCGAACCACCGTGAACGTTGGAATGACTACGGTATCGGGCTATTCCTTCAAGGCGATCTCAAGGGCGCGGAAGCGGTATTCCTGAAGGTCACGGAGATTGAACCGACCTATATGGACGGGTGGGTCAACGTCGCACGGTGTCGCATTCAGGAGGGCGATATGAACGGGGCTGAGGAGATGCTTGAAAAAGCGATGACCCTCCAGAAACAACTTTCCCCCGACAATCCGCATCGAGCGAAGGTGCACTACCTCTACGCACTGGTCCAAAAGGCGTACGGAAAATATGACGACGCGCTTGAACACCTGCGGGCAGCTACTCTCCAATTCCCGCGAGATCGACGGGTTCGCAACGAGATGGGCAGACTGCTCTACCTTCAGCGGAAGTATGAAGCCGCACTCACCGAATTCCAGAAAACGCTAGCGGTCGATCCGGAGGATCTAGATGCTCACTACAACATGATGCTGTGCTATCGTGCACTCAGAAATGAGGTGATGGCTGCGAAGGAACAGAAACTGTATCTGCGGTTTAAGGCAGATGAATCCGTTGATGCTATCACCGGCATCACCCGTCGCGCTGACCCATATGCGAATCTCGAGCGTCAGCGCATACACGAGCACACTTCTGGGTTGAGTGAACCAAAATAAGCGAAAAGCAGCTCAGAGAAACCGAGTTTTTTCGGCAAAACTCGGTTTCTTCGGTTTTTTATTTATGGTGAACTAGAGAAATAAGTAGACATTTGCCAATAACTCCGACCCTAGCGAAGTTTCCAAAGTCCCCCTGAACCCCTCTGATAAGAGGGGAAAGACAAGAGGAGAAGCTCCCCTAACCCCCCTACCCCCTTATCAGGGGGAGTCCCCTTGTCAGGGGAGTTGGGGATTTAGGGGGTTGGCTGTGCATTGGGAGGGTCTAAGTAATTCTAAAATCTACCATAATCCCTAACAAAGGAGATAATCAACAATGGCTTACACACTTGAAGACGAATTTGGCGACATCATCGGAAAAGCAAGGCGAGGGAACGGTCTGAGCGTGGGTGAAGTTGCAACCCAAGCAGGACTCGCAGAGGCACAACTGTCCCAGATGGAAGACTACACGCTGAAACCGACAGAGGAACAGGTCCACAAAATCGCAGTGTGCCTCAATCTCAACGGCGAAAGGTTGGCGGATATTGCGATGGAACGCTGGGGCCCCGAACCGGTCCCACCAGGATACGACGACGCGCTGGAGGTCGTCACCATCACAGCCGATGTCGGTGGATGGCCCGTTCATGCGTACCTCTTAGTGTGCAAAGCGACCAACGAAGCTGCTATCATCGACACCGCTGCGCATCCAGATGATGTGCTGCAGAAGGTGGAAGAGACCGGCGTCAAGCCGACCATGATTCTGCTGACGCACGCACACGGTGATCATGCGAACGGTTTGATGGAGATCGAACGGGCGACGAGCTGCCCGACATACATCCACGCACGGGAGCCACAGCCGCGTAGCACCCAACAGCTTCGGCTCCTCAATCATGGGGATGACGTGTCGGTCGGTCAACTCTCCGTGAAAACGCTCGACACACCGGGACACACGCCCGGCGGTTGCAGCTTCCACACCCGTTCCACAGTGATTGTCGGTGACGCACTATTTGCAGGGTCGGTCGGGGGTGCGAACATTTCGTATACCGATCTGCTCTCCGGGGTCAAAAATTACCTGCTTTCGCTTCCCGACGACGTAAAGCTCTTTCCCGGACACGGGCCCGCCACAACAGTCGGCGAAGAAAAAGCACATAATCCTTTTTTCTAAGGTTCGATAATTCCGTTTAATGAATGTTATCGCTGTTCACGCTTTGTCCCCGGCGTGTTGGTGTTCACCCTGGGGGGAACTGGAGTAGGTCATGAATAACAGGCCGAAGTTGCGATATATGGCGTTAGGAGCATCAGTTCTGGCGGTCGGAATCGGGATCGGGCAGTTTCTCATCATAGCAGGCTGTTCCCACGAACATGAGATACCGCCTCACGAACATGGGGAAATGGTTGATCATATGCCTGCACAGTTTCTCGAAGCAAGCTATGAAATTGTCGCAGCACACTATGACACAATTGATGATGTTATGCTAAATTGGACGATTCGGTTCGACAAACCGCCACAGGCGTTACAGGTTACAAATGCCGAAGAATATACTTTGTTAGGCGCAGAACTGCGTATAGTCGTCAAAGAACGGGACGAGGACATAAGTGTTGTGTGGGATGGCGGGAAAAAGAAATTTTCTGACCCCTTTCCACTAAGTGGTTGGACTTTTGGTGTTTTTTCGGGGGTCTTAATAAAACCTGTCCCCGGCAGCATCATTCCGTCAGACCAGCGATTCTCATTAGAGTTTATAAAGCCTGACAAGTCTGGCGATGTAGATGTCATTGATGCCACCATTCATGGCATCCCTGCTACTGAATCTAAAGACGAGTGGTCTACCGAGTGGTCTGCGGTCGTCAACCTGCCGAAAGGTTCACACTCGATAACAGCGATCTGGAGGCTGTCAAACGGCATTGAAGGCTTTCAAACGTTCAGTCCTTATATCGTGGAATGAAAGGAGTGCATCAATATGAACGAATTGGTTACAACACAGGAACAGGATATGGGACTGGCTATCAGTGAGGATACGAAGGCGTTGGTTGTGTCTGGCGTGAGTGAAAACACGATCAAGGTGTATCAACGGATAACGCGGGAACTACAAGCGTGGCTCGATGGTTAGGTTCTGAATGATTCACTGCTCGTAACCTATATTTATTAACCTAAGTTGGTAAGTATTGAAAATCCATTCGCTCCAGCGGAGCGATATGTCTATAGAAAAGCGATACATCTAATCTCCACACTCCAGAGGAGTGCTATGTGTATAGCAGCACATGCCTAACCCAAACCCCCTAAAGCACCAGAGGTGCGACATGTTTATAGAAAATGAGCAGCCAAGTGACTAAAGCCCCAGCGGGGCGACATGTGTATAAAACGATGTTTATGTAACGGTTCAGTTCTCTTGGCTGATGAAGGATTGTAAACGTATGTAGCCCGAACCCCTGCAAAATTGGACAGCCCGAATCGTTATTGACGAAGCAATTCTGACCGGAAAACCTGTTATTAAAGGCACCCGTTTAGCCGTCGAGTTCATTATTGACCTACTAGCGCGCGGGTGGAGCGAGGCAGAAATTCTCGAAAATTACCCCGGTATTGTAATCAAAGACATTCGAGCATGCCTCGCTTATGCTAATACATGGAAAAAACGATGATATGAGAACAGTTGATAATTTACTTGATGAATATAAACAGTTTCTGGATGCTAATCAGCCCGAACACTCTAACTCTTTCCATCAAAGGTGTAATAATCAGCCTGCAGCTGCGCGAGCTGAGGCAGTCGTATACTCTTTTTTTAAGTGGAATGGTTACGATATTCGTGTGGAGGAAATTCCGGGTAGAGGCGGGGTAGACTTTCGAGTACAAACAGAAAATACGGATTTTGTAGTTGAAGTGACTTCTATTCTTCAAGAAACTTTTACTAAACGCTCTGGAGCCCCAGAGAGCCCCATATCAGGTAAAGGTTACCACGTGGATTTGTATGGAGTAGCTCGTCAAATACGACATGAAGCATTTGACAAAGCAAAGCAAATGTCAGGATATGACTGTCCTACAATTCTGGTGATTGCCTGTGAACACCCAGAGTATGCAGATATTCTCCATGACAAAGACGCGTTTGGACCAAAAATGTTACTAACAAGCCCACCAAAACTAAGTGTCCCAGGCGGAAATAATGTAACATACTTAGAAGACTCTTTATTTTTTGAATTTCAAAATGGGAGGATAGTCTTTTGCCGAGAAAGTATTTCAGCGGTGCTGCTATTTTATATACATACAAGAATCAAATCTGAAATTGTAGGTCTTTTACACCCCAAGCCTGTGTATGATTTTTCAATTAAACTTCTACCATCAGTGCCTTTTGTAGAAGCAATAATTCCTAAAAAAATATTAGTCTCTGAGATGGAAGATTATGCAGTAGAAGATTTCGACAATCAAATAAGCACTAGATGGATACCTGACACCCCCCCGATGGATTGTTTTGGTATAATTAATGGCACTAGTTTAATAGATTCTTTCGTGAGGAGAAACATGGACGAAGATATTCAACACAGGATTAGAGAGAAAATCAGTGAGATAGAGGGAAAATCAGCCAATGGCGACTACATCTACCGCGGTGAGCCGGAGACGCATGAAGGACATCCATACTATGGGAAAGTTTCCTCAAGCCTTTGGCGCGAATATGGTCTTGAGATAGAGGCCTTTAACATAGAAGCTGTCCAAACAGAGATGCTGAGTGGAGCTAAAAAGCATATAGGGGACCAACCTCAAGATTTTCGTGCGGATCGTACAGTTTCTAATTTTGAGATTCTTACTGAAATCCAACACTACGGTGGAAAAACCAACCTGATAGACTTTACGACCGACTACTTCATTGCACTTTTCTTTGCCTGCGACGGCCACCATGATAAAAAGGGCCGAGTTATTCTGCAAAAAACCGAGGATATACAAAACATGATAGAGCACCCTCGAAACCCACGACATCGCGTTATTGCTCAGAAGAGCGTATTCGTTCGACCACGCAAGGGTTTTATTGAACCAAATGAGGACGTTATAGTTACTATTCCGGGAGACCTAAAACAGTGGATACTACAGCATCTGCGAAAGTATCACGATATATCTACGGAAACTATCTACAACGATCTCTATGGGTTTATTAGACACCAAGGCATCCATGGTGGTGCTTACACGGAGTTTTTTAGAGGTTTTGCCAGTCTAGAAAGAGGCAATGAAGCGATAACTCCTAAAGAAAAACAGAAATGGTATGAAGCAGCTGTTAAGCATTATACCCGATCGATACAACTGGATCCTAATCACGCTACAACCTATCATAATTGCAGCATTGCTCAAAATAACTTAGGGGATCATAATAGCGCCATCGACAACTGTGACCGTGCAATAGCGATTAAACCCGATTATGCCGAGGCTTATAACATCCGTGGGGTGGCTTACATGAGACAAGGCAAGCATCACCGCGCCGTTCACGACTATAACCGTGCGATAGAATTCAATTATGTTCTTGCCTATTTTAATAGAGGCGAGGCACTGTTACACTTGGGAGAATGGGAAAAAGCCAAATCAGACCTGACAACTGCCGAGGAAAAGGGTATAGATATCATCAATCAGTTTATTAACATTTACACAAGCGTTGCGAATTTCCAAAATGGAACTGGAATAACTCTACCGCCAGACGTCGTCGCAATGCTGACACCCACATAGCCATAGCAGCAGTCGTAGGGAACAACGATCGTTGTTCCTCTCTTAACCAAGCCGACAATTTAGGTTATAATAAACCCCATGACACAAAAACCTGAAATGGATCCCACCGAATCCCGAAAAGGAAAAATCTATCTGTGGTTCGCGATCCTGATATTTGGTGCCGCCTCCGCGGTAGTCGCCAAGTTGGTAATGATCGGGGAAGGCGCGCTGCTGGACGGACGGAACCCGATAGCGTTCTGCAATCTGCTGTTTGCTGGGAACGTCGTCGCTGGGCTAACGCTATTGGCGATCTTCCACAGAGACTGGAAGCCGTCCAAACTAAAAAAACTGACCCCCAAACAGTGGCTTATACAGCTTGTATTGGCGGGTACGTCGGGCGCGTTAGCGCCGTCGCTGATGTTCCGTGCGATTGAACAGACCTCGGTCACAAACATTGTATTAATTGAAACGATCGAAATCCCACTCGGTCTGTTCCTTGCGTGGCTGCTATTCCGGGAGAAATCGAGTTGGAGCGCGGTCGTCGGTGCGTTGCTAGCTCTAATCGGTGTTGCAACCACCCTCTGGCTGGAAATGGGTCAACCCGGCGAAATGATGCAACAAGGTCAGATGCGCGGCGGCATCGGGCGCGGCGAAATCTATGCGATCACCGGCACATTTCTTCTGGTGCTCGGTGCGGAACTCGGTCGCAAGCAGCTTCAGTCAATCCCTTTGGGTGTCTTCAGCGTCTTCCGCAATGTTGTCGGCTCGATTATCTTCTTCGTCGTCGTGCTCATCATGCTCGGACCGGGACACTTTATGGATCTTTTCAGACCCGTACTCTGGGGTTGGATGCTATTGTATGGGGGCATCATTGTCGTCGGCGGTCAGCTCAGCTGGTTTTCGGGGATCAAGCGGGTAACACCGGCTGACATTTCGTTAGCCTCCGCATTTTCACCGATAGCCGGAGTCATCTTCGCATACCTGATACTCCGCGAAATCCCGATGACCGCTCAAATCATCGGCGGGGCTGTCATACTCTGCGGCATCGCGGTAGGACTTGCCGGAGACCTGAAATTCCCACAGAGGGAGGCGAAACGGACCCGATCCGTCAAATCAGAAGACAAACCCAAGGCGTTTACAGGCGTTTAGAACCGAGTTCATCAAGGAGACACAAACAGACCATGACCAATTCCAAAAATCCCAAATATCGTGTTGGCGTCATCGGCTGCGGACGAGCGGGCACAGGCCGCGCCCGTGCCTTCGACCTCCATCCGTTGTGCGCGGTCGTTGCCATCGCCGACACCGATCCCGAAAATTTAGCGTTAGGTCGTCGACATTTCAATGTTCCGGGCTACAATACTTTCGATGAAATGTTCAAGCACGAACAGATCGATATTGCCATGCCTGTCTTGCCGGTAAGGCCCAACGCTGATGCCGTCGTCGCTTCAGCGGAGGCGGGTGTCAAGGCTATTTTCTGTGAGAAACCGCTCACCGCTAGTCTCGCAGATGCCGACCGTATGGTGGAGGCGTGCCGCTCGCGTGGTATTCACTTTGCCGCAGGGCTTGTCATCTCAAGCCATCCGGACTACCAGAAAGCCTACGAATTGGTCGCAGCAGGCGAGATAGGCGAAATCCAGAGGATTGACCTGTATAGTGCTAACAATCAGGGAGGGTGTCATGGGCTTAACTTAGTCCGAAAGTTTGCAGGTAAGGTGCCCGTCGATTGGGTGGTCGGCTGGGTGGACGGAGATCCCTTCAGCGACCACGAAGAACCCTACGACGAGGCAAAGACCGGATTTGGAAAAATCGGTGGTTACATCCGCTTCTCCAACGGGGTTGAGTGCTTCAGTAACTTTAAGGAGATCGGGTGGAAAGGGATCGAGATAATCGGTTCTCACGGGGTGGTGTATAACTGGAACAACACCGGCTTAGGGCTACATCTCTTGAAGGTTGAAAACGGTAATATCCAACGGGGGCCCGCCAAGTTCAGAGAGGTCGAGGGCTTGTTTGAGGAATACAAGGTGGCGGATCGGGGCTATGATGACGAAGGGTGGCTCGATCCGGGGACTCCGATGATCGGGATTGTTCAGGCCATTGTCGATTCGCTGGAAACAGGTACCCCGCTCAAGATAACCACCGGGGACGACCTACGCCATGCGTTAGAGATAGCCATCGGCTTGAGAGAATCTCATCGGCAGGGGCACACCCCAGTCAAGTTCCCCATTGAAGATCGGAGCCTTGTCATGCATCCACAGAAATCGCGATGGCACTATAAGAAAGATGTTTTGGGCAGGGAGTGGTACATGGAACAGATGCGACAACAGAGGAGAGATGAATGAACACTAGCGCAATTCAACGCTTTATCGCCGAGAAGCGAGGCGGATCTTATCGGGACTCAAAGGGGCTCGACGGTTGGTTGATGTACGATTTTCGGGGATCAAACCCAATTGCGCAAAGCGTCGCTGGGGTTGATGACCCCGGCATCACCCGACGTTGGTTCTGCTATATCCCATCGGAGGGAGTCCCGATATGGCTTGTCCACCGAATCGAGCTTTCCCATTTTGCCGATGTGGTCGGTGAAGTCAGAACTTATACCGATTGGGGCGGGCTTCATCGTGAAATGGAAACCCTCCTCGAAAATAGCCATCGAGTTGCGATGGAGTATTCTCCCTACGCCGCCATCCCTTACGTTTCAAGGGTGGATGCCGGCACAGTCGAGTGGATTCGTTCTTTGGGGGTTGAAGTAGTCTCTTCCGCAGATCTGGTGCAACAGTCCGAGGCGCGCTGGACCTCGGATCAACTCGCCGGTCATCATGAATCGGCACGTTTAATCTTGGAGATCAAAGACGAAGCCTTTGGGTGGTTGGGGGAGCGTTTGCGCGATGGGGTGCCGGTCACGGAGTATGATGTGCAGAGTCTCATCATGGAGCGTTTTGACGCTATGGACTTGATACCGGGACACCCCCCAATTGTGGCGGTCAACGCGAAAGCCAGCGACCCACACTATTCACCGACGGCGGACCAACATCAACCTATCCGGCTGGGGGATTTCGTCCTAATCGACCTATGGGCAAAGCAGCAATCACGGGACGCTGTCTATGCGGACACAACGTGGGTTGCATATGCCGGGTGGATCGCCCCTAAACGCTACGTCGAAATATTTGAGATTGTGCGTGACGCACGGGATCTCGCCGTCTCGTTTATCCGTGAGACCTTCGCATCAGGTAAGACAGTTTACGGCTGCGCTGTGGATGATGCAGTGCGGAATTACATAGCGAAGAAGGGATATGGCGAGTTTTTCATCCACCGGACCGGGCATAGCATCGGCACGGAGATACACGGCAACGGCGTCAATATCGACAATCTGGAAACGAAGGATGAGCGTGCATTAATCCCCGGTGTCTGCTTTTCAATTGAGCCGGGAATTTATCTCCCCGAATTCGGCGTCAGGAGCGAGATTGATGTCTTTATTGCACATCTCGCGCCCGATGGCGTCATCGTGACAACCCTCCCCGCCCAAGATGAGGTCTTGACACTGCTGTAGATTTTGTTAGATTCTGTTAGATAATTGTGGACAACTGTGGCAACCACGACTAATTGCCATACACATGTCGTCTTTCTGGGACTACCATCTCCATGTAGGGGTAACCCTTGTGGTTACCCTCCCCGGGTCCGCCGATTTTTGCCAAAAGTGTTAGATTCTGTTAGATTCTGTTAGGTAATTGTGGATAACTCACGAATTAGCCTACCCCTGATACACTTGAAACGGCTTCGGACCTCTGTAGGTCGATTTTCCAAAATCGACATGAATTTCGCAAAGAGTGTTAGATTTTGTTAGGTTTTGTTAGGTAATTGTGGATAACTGTGTAGAGCACGACGAATGCCATACACCTGTCGCCCCGCCGAGGCTACCGTCTCCATGTAGGGGTAACCCTTGTGGTTACCCTCCCCGGGTCCGCCGATTTTTGCCAAAAGTGTTAGATTTTGTTAGGTGATTGTGGATAACTGACCAATTGAACAGTCCCTGATACGCTTGAGACAACTTCGACCTCTGTAGGTCGATTTTCCAAAATCGACATTTCAGTGTCGAGATATAAATATAGACCTTAGCAACTCGCGTTCGATTTATAGTGAATTAGAGAAATAAGTAGACATTTACCAATAACTCCGACCCTAGCGAAGTTTCCAAAGTCCCCCTGAACCCCTCTGATAAGAGGGGACAGACAAGGGAGAAGATCCCCTCTTATCTTCTCCCCTTGTCAGGGGAGTTGGGGGATTTAGGGGGTTGGCTGTGCATTGGAAGTGTCTAAATAATTCTAAAATCTACCATAGTTTAGCTATAGGGGGAATAGAGAGGGGTCTACTCACCCTCACCACCCAACGTCACGGAAGCACCTTCGCCTTCAGATTCTGGGACGGGGATTTCGGTTTTCAGATCCGCTGATTTTCTGATAAGTTTATCCACCTGCGCTTTATTCAGTTCAAAGATCTGCGCTGTGCCCTCACGCTTCACGTAATGTACACCACTCTCCTCTTCGCCAATCAGGAGTGTTCTTGCTGACCCATCCTTGAGCGTGGCGGTAATTGACGCCTTCGGTACGCTAAGCTCGTACTCTGGAATCTCGCCGGATTCCGCAAAATCGTCGGTCTCCAACGAACTCATCAGATCCGTGATTGTCTCGACCTCCGTTCCATCGGCGGCGGAGACGAACGGTTTAAGCATCTGCCACTCGCCCGCAACGTCTATCTGAAGCTCAATCTCTTCCTCCTCCGATCTGATTGTCAAGTGGGCCACGTCCTCCTTGAGGAAAGCAAAAATTGTCCGATCCCTCCATGAGCGATAGCCTTTATCGAAGGTCGCTTTGAGATACCCCTTTACGATGTAAACGTCGTTGGAATCCGCGGCACGGACGTAGCTATTAAAAATTTCTGGAGTTGTCTTCCCCGCGAAGAGATGTGCTAGAAGGTTCCCACTCGCGTCGGTGAGTTTGGCTTCGACGCCGGAACTGTCAACCTGAAAGACGGCTTGTTTTTCCGCATTACTGGAGGCGCGTTGAACCGTTTTCATCTCGGCAACCTTATCAAGCAATTCCTTAACAGCCGTCTGATCAGCGGGATAGTTATCCATTGTCTCCACAAGCCACAGATCGTCCTGCTTGACAAGCATCGTGGTTGTCAGCCCAAATGCAGCGATGATCTCGATTTTCGCTACGTCCGCTTTGTTAAAGAATGGAAACAGCAGTTGTGCCTCCTCAACCCTTCTCTGATCCTCACTCTTGCCGAACGGATTCTCAAATATCAGGACCAGTAAACCTAAGACAACAAGCACACCAATCCAGACTAAAAGTTCTTTCGTTGTCAGTTTCGTTTTCATAATCTCACCTGAATCGACGATGAAGCGGGACCTTATGACGTGGATCCATACGCTTCAACCAAGCGTTTCGCCCTCCTTCTCAAGAAAAATCGAACCAGTCCAAAAGCGATGACAAGAAGCGGCACACCGGCAATGCTTATAAACTTGAGGAAGAATTTCTCACTTTCGGAGATCTCTTTCAACGGACGGTTTGTAACGCCGTGGGATCTTATGTTAATCAGTTCTTCGCCAAGAGTAAGCCAGTCCACTGTATTCAAGAAAAAGAGTTGTCCGTCCCGCCGCCCTTGCTGTAAAAATTGGGAGTTTCCAACCACAACAATCTGGGTTGTTTCACTGTCCGTCTTTGTTGTTCGTTCTTCCTCAGCCGGTTTAGCCGTCACCACTTCGTCGGATTCACTATATTCAGCGGGCGGGATCGCCTTACCCGCATAAAAGCTCTTGAACGCTCCCGAAAGCGATACCGCAACGGTATGCGCCTGCTGCACCGAAGCCGGCGGTTGGAATTGGCGGTTCGTTGGACTGATATTGTAAGGGCTTTGAGCCGTCCAACCTCCTCTGCTAGTCTTGGCAAGCGCGAGTGCTTCGACGGGAACATCCGCTTTGGGAACCAGTTCGAGCGAACCCGCCCAAGGAAATGTCAAGCTCTCTAACTGATTCGTAATAATACTGTCTTTCGATAGTCCGTCTGAAGTCTCCCCTGTGCGGTATTGGTACTGCTTTAGCACCTTGATGAAATACGCATAGCCTGTCGTTACTGTCATGAAGCCCTGAGAATACGTGAGCTGATCCATGAAGACATCGAGCACAAGATTATCGTTGAGCTTGACGCCGTAGTGCTCCAACAGATCATTCAGCCCTGTTTTCACAGAACTTACGTTTAGCCCCTCGTATTGGATAAGGACCGGATCGATTAGAAAGAGTATCCTGCCACCCCGCATAATGAACTGATCGATTTCATATTTTTCACGCTCTGTTAGCTCTTTTTTGGGGCCCGCGACAACCAAGGTTGCAACATCAGCGTCAATTGCTTTGCCAGCCTCAACTGGCACCTTTCTCACATCGTACTGCTTACTCAACTCCTGACGCAGCGGTCCAAACGCCTGACCAAAAACATCTATTTCATCGTGTCCAGTGAGGAAGCCAAGCGTTTTGACCTCTTTGCTTGTCACTTTGAGAATGGCAGAGGTCAGGTCGTATTCAAGGTTCGCAGTCGTTTGGACGACAGGAAGCACCTCTTTTTTATCCGCATAGAGGATCGCGATACCCATATAAACGTTGGCAATTTCTGCTTTGTCCTTTTCGATGACATTGATCTGCATTTCAGGAATTCCCATAAACCGAAGTTGCTGTTTTTGGGCGTCGTCGCCTGTTGCAGGATCAATAAAGTTAATCTGCAAATTTTTGGAAAAGGCGCGATATTCTTCAAGCATATCGCGGACAGATTGACGAAGCTGCGCGATACGCGCTGGCTGCCGTGAGAAATAAGCATCAATTGTCACAATGTCGTCTAACCGCTTGAGGACCTTTTTGGTCGATTGCGAAATTGTGTATCGCTTGTCCGCTGTGAGGTCTGCGCGAATAAAACGACGGCTTGATAGGAAGTTGATTAATGCCACAATGCCGAATACGACGAGAATAAAGGCGAGTGTGTTACCGCCATATTTTAATGTTTTTGCAGCCATAGGTCTATCTCCATTTCTGAACCGTAACCATCAAGACGCTCAAATAGAGGAAAAAGCCGATAACGGAAAAGTAATAGATAAGATCTCGCGAATCGATAACCCCTCTAAGAATACTGCTAAAATGGGCACCTAAACCGAGATAGCTGAAGATCGGGACAATCCAGTTTGGCGCATTGAAAAGCACTATGTCCTCACCGATGATGAGTAGTGCAAAACACATCACAATCCCAAGGATGAAAGCGATAATCTGATTTTCCGTAATGGTGGAGGCAAACATCCCAATAGCGAGGTAAGCCGCCCCCATCAGGAAAAGACCGATATAGCCGCCGAGGATAGGTCCCCCATCCGGCTCCCCAAGGTAGGCAACAGTAATCGGTATGGAAAGGGAGAGCAGAATGGTTACTCCAAGCAGGCTAAAGCTGGCGAGATATTTCCCAATCACCACTTCGTAATCCTTAATGGGAAGGGTCATCAGGATTTCAACCGTGCCTATCTTCTTTTCCTCTGCCCAGAGTTTCATGGTAACTGCGGGAATAAACAGAAGAAATATCCAAGGCACCCAAGTGAAAAAACCTCGCATGACAGCTTGGTCCACGAGAAAGAAACCTCGAAAGAAAAACCAAGCGGAAAGTGCCAAGAAAAATGTAATAAAGATATAGGCGATAGGTGAATTAAAGTAGCTTCTAAACTCTTTCTTAAAAATTGCTGCGATTTTGTTCATTTTCTTCTTGAGGTGTAACCTCCTTGACAATCACTAAGATTTAATTCGATAGCGAGATTTTCAGTGTTTCTGGTGCATCTGGCTGGCTGAGACAGCCACGGACAAATTTGCTAGAGTGTTGGTTTTGTTTGATAATTTATTCCTGCCCGCTTCCACTCAATAGTCCCCTTGCACTTTCGACATCTCGATGTTCTTAACCCTTGGTTCAGCCGTTGTCGTTCCCATTGTTGACCACATCCACATCGTCCGTACCAGCGCGGGGGTGTATGCTGGACGTGGTGACACCGTTCCGCCGTACAGTCAATCCGTCGTGCTGCTGCTTTCCATGTTGCATCGTGTCCGTGATTCGGTCCGACTATCGCATGTGCAATCTCGTGTAGAATCGTATCAACAATCTCTCTCCTAGATGCTTTCAAGCAATAGGTAACCGAGAGCGTAATCTGCTTCTCCCTGTATCTGCATGAGCCCCCACGCGCCGGCGCAAGATCGAATGCTAACTGCCAGCCCGGTTCGAGGTCGCTTTTGGTTTCATGTTCTTGGATTAGGTGCTTTCCGACCGCTGCAACCTCGGTGAGTGGCATCGCAGGTTCTTGCGTAGGTGCTATCACGGTTAAGAGACTGTACGGAACGTTCCACTGCCCTCCTTGCTGCGTTGCCACCCGTGCACGCCGAGGGAATAGCCTTTGTACAGTGCCCTGCAGCGTACCCCCCGTCTTGGTTGTGAATGATACTTTTGTACCCGGTGGGCACGCCGCTCCTGCAAAATCAGCTGTCACAATTCTCATGGTCATAATCCCCTTACGGGAACTGTGCGTTGCGTTGGAGGTAAAACGGAGGCTGATTGGCTCTACGAGGTGGGTGGCTGTTCAGGTTCGTTGCCGGTCAGTTGCAGGAAAACATCTTCGAGGCTAATTGCTTCTTGACGCAATTCCGTCAAACTCCAACGATTCTGTACCACAAAATGAAAGAGCTCTTCCGCCGTGTTCTTCCCTTTTTGGGACTCAATCTGATAGCCGCACACGCCATCATCGGATTTAACCCGCTTGAAGTCTGAGACTAAACTTAGTTCTTCAAGCTTAGCTTCGATCTCTTCGCGCGGACCTCTGATGGAGATGTGAACCACCTCTTCCCCGCGCGCCCGACCAGCTAGCTCCCCCGGTGTGCCGTTTGCAACGATCTGTCCATCATTGATGATCAAAATTCGGCTACAGGTCGCGGAGACTTCAGACAGGATGTGTGTGCTGAAGATAATCATCTTCTCCTTGCCAATCTCTCGGATCAGATTGCGAATTTCGATGATTTGGCTGGGGTCAAGCCCGGAGGTGGGCTCATCAAGCACAAGGATCGGTGGATCATGAATCAGGCTTTGTGCGAGACCAAGACGTTGACGGTAGCCTTTGGAGAGCTCACCAACATCCTTTTGGATCATCTTCTCAAGTCCACAGGTATCAACGACATATTTAATACGCTGGGAGCGTTGACTCCTCGGGATGTCCCGGATTTGGGCGATAAATTTAAGGTAGTCAATAACTCCCATGTCAGTATAGAGAGGTGCGCTTTCAGGTAGATAGCCAATCCGTTTACGGACTTCGATTGATTCCTCAAAAACATCATATCCAGCGACTTTCGCGGTTCCCTCGTCTGCTGAGAGGTAGCCGGTTAAGATACGCATCGTTGTAGTTTTGCCCGCTCCGTTTGGACCTAGAAAGCCGAGGACCTCTCCCGCTTTCGCATCGAAGGAAACGTTATCCACCGCAACAGTTGGGCCATATCGTTTCGTCAAATTTATCACTTCAATCATGCTCGAAAATCACCTCTATCCCTTTGAGTTTCTAGGATTGAATAATGGCAAGACAAATACAAATAATAGCATGTTAATTAAAAAAGCGTCAAGTAAAAATTGAGGAATTGGCACCCTCCACAGGACACCAATCCGCCAGTCAAGTATTGTTCCATGTTTCAGTTCGTAGCAGCGCAATGCAATCGCGCGTTGGGACGTACAATAAATCGCACTACTACAAACCGATTTTGCGAACCATAAATTGTGGAACGATAAGCAGGAGCAAGACGCGTAAGGCAGGAAGGGAGCAATCTCTTATTAAAAAAGTAAAATGTAAGGATTAGGACTTATCCACTTCAGTAGGGAACAACAATCGTTGTTCCCTGCGAACCTGGGAAGGAAGGTGATACGCAGGCGATGATAAATCTCTTCAACGGGCACAAATATAGGGGACAATGACCCTCTACTCAAGGAGTTGTCCCCTACAATTGTGCTGTTGCATAAAGTGGGTTTACGTTTAGATTGCTGCGGGACCTTTTTCGCCGGTGCGGATGCGAATCGTTTCCTCAATTGGCAGGACAAAGATTTTTCCATCGCCAATTTTTCCGGTGGAAGCCGATTGTTGCACAGCGTCTACAACTTGATCCACACTCTCTTCAGAAACGACGATTTCCAGCTTTAACTTAGGTACAAATTCAATAGTGTACTCGCTCCCTCGATACAGCTCCGTATGACCCCGACTCCTCCCAAATCCCCGGACTTCGGTGACGGTCATCCCACGGACACCCACATTGTTCAATGCCTCTTTAACATCCTCAAGCTTAAAGGGACGGATAATGCACTCTAATTTTTTCATGAGTTACCTCTCCTTTATTCAAACGGTGATGCTCACAACCCCTCAACCCTGTGAATCTAGTAAAGCATAAAATATCTGCTTAACGGTTTACGTTTTACACTTTACCCCCATTGTAATCTATAATCGTAAAAGGAATCCAACCGATTAAATATCATAGTAGAGATGAAATTCGTGTGGATGCGGACGGAGGTTGACTGCATCGACTTCGTTTTCACGTTTATACTCTATCCATGTATCAATCACGTCCTGCGTGATTACATCGCCTTCGAGCAGGTAGTCATGGTCGTCCTCTAAGGCATCAAGTGCCTCAGCTAAGGAGCCTGGCGTTGACTCGATTTCTGCCAGTTCCTCCGGCTCCAGATCATACAGGTCTTTATCGAGCGGATCACCAGGGTGAATCTGGTTCCGGATACCATCAAGACCCGCCATCAGCATTGCGCTACAGGCAAGATATGCGTTACAGGAAGGATCTGGTGTGCGGAGTTCTAGGCGCTTCGCTCTTTCGCTCTGAGAATAGACAGGAATGCGAATACACGCGCTCCGGTTTCTTTGTGAATATGCAAGATTCACCGGTGCCTCATAGCCTGGGACCAACCGCTTGTAAGAATTGGTTGTCGGTGCAATGATAGCACATAGCGACGGTAGGTGTTTAAGGAGACCGCCGGCATAATATAGTGCCGCTTCACTTAACCCGGCATATCCCTGTGGATCATAGAAGATGTTTTTTCCATCTTTCCATAAACTCTGATGGCAATGCATGCCTGAGCCGTTGTCTTCAAAAAGCGGTTTCGGCATAAAGGTCGCTGTCATGTTGTGGGCGCGGGCTGTATTCTTAATGATGTACTTGTACAGTGCCATCTTATCGCCCATCCGGGTCATGGTGTCAAATCGCACATCAATCTCACCCTGTCCACCGGTGCCGACCTCATGGTGGTGAAGCTCTACATCAACCCCGCAATCGATCATCTTGAGAATCATTTCAGATCGAATATCTTGTAGTGTATCCGATGGCGGAACGGGGAAATACCCTTCCTTGTAGCGCGGTTTGTATCCAAGGTTCGGTCCATCATAGTCGCCTGTATTTGGATTCCAAGTCCCTTTACCTGTATTCCAACTCCCTTCAACGGAGTCAACGGAATAAAAGCCTGAATGCTGGTTTTGACCATAGCGAACATCATTGAATACGAAAAATTCAGCTTCAGGTCCCCAATAACTGGTATCCGCAATTCCGGTGCTCTTGAGATACGCTTCCGCTTTTTGAGCGATATGCCGCACATCTCGGCTATAGCTTTCTAGGGTAATTGGATCCTTAATGTTGCAGATGAGACTGAGCGTCGGAATCTTGCAAACCGGATCTACAATGGCTGTATCCGGATCCGGGAAAAGGAGCATGTCGCTTTCGTTAATCGCCTGAAAACCGCGAATACTTGAACCATCAAACCCGAGCCCATCTTCAAACAGATCTTCCTCAAACTCTGTTGTCGGAATCGAAAAGTGGTGCCACATGCCAGGCAGATCCGTGAATTTAAAGTCAACAATTTTGACCTCTTTTTCTTCCGCAAACGCTACAACTTCACTTGGTGTCATCTAAACTCTCCTTAAAAATTAAAATATTGAGCCAAGAAATGACGATTAAACTAAGTAGGGCGGGCACTGCCAAGCGATCCCACTAAGAGCGCGTATAAGAAGCCTCTCAAGGGGAAGACATTTTGCCACTTTTCATACACCCTACTCAACGAATTATTGGAAACAATGGAATTTAAAAACGGGACACCTCGAAAATATAGCGCAAGCGATATGCCAATAGCCATAGCACCGTTAAAATGAAAAACCAGCACCGAATTCTTCCCGCCTCGTTTTTTCTCATTTATAGAAGAAATTTGGCTCTGATGGGTAGTTTGTCCCTGATTGCTTCACTATATGAGATGTCTTTTTTGTGAAAAACTAATGGCGTAATGCAAACGCCTTAATCCACAGATGCTGAATTATTGGGCATATAATTGCTAAAGTTTTTAGCAACGCAACTATTTATTGATTAAAATCTCTCACAAAACGGCTAGCTTCGGGTTCAACTTGTCCTGCATACTTGTTCCCCGGTTTGCGACGATAGGGTACTTTTGCAGGAGAGGACAACTCTTCAAATGTAAACGCACAAATCCGCATACCAGGGTAGAGTTTAACAGGCATCCGTCCAAGATTTCCTAGCTCCAATGTGGCGGTCCCGACCCAACCTGGATCAAAAAGCCCCGCCGTGCTGTGGACAATAATACCGAGCCTGCCAAGGCTACTCCGCCCTTCGAGCCGTGCCATCACATCGTCGGCAAGCTCAAGGGTTTCGAGGGTGGCAGCGAGGACAAATTCACCCGGCTGCATGGTAAACGCTTCACCATTGGGGACTTCCACTTTGTGCATCAGTTCGTTAAGATCAATATCTTCACGGAGATCGATATAAGGGTACTTACTGTGCTCAAACAACCGGAAGGTATTCCCTAACCGGAAATCAATGGAACAGGAACCGAGTTGTTTGGTGAGGTCCGGGAAGGGAGTGATTCTGATTTTCCCCATTTCCTGATAACGAACAATATCCTGATCTGATAAAACCATCTGCGTTTCCTTTTCATTGCTGCTCAATCTGCTCTATCTTGTGACATTCCATCATTCATTATATACTAAAATCACCGAAAATGTAAAGAGTTATTTCTGTAGAACTTACCCGCTTCGCTTACGAAAACCGGTTCCTATTTCCTACTGGGTATAGGTAGAATTGTGGAACATGAGAATTGCAATCCAATGGTAGCGCAGGTTTTCTAACCTGCGCCGCGAGGGTGTTTCAGTGCTTTCGTTCGACCCCGATAAGACGGGATTCAGAGCAACATATTATAAAGTCACGCGAGGGCGATACTGTATATCAACTGCGTAAGTCCTGTTCCTTACAATAGAAATCTACAAAGTGAATCGGAAAATTGCTATATGTCGACGAAAATTAAATTTTTTCACATGCAAGTTCTTAATATAGATAGAAAACAGCCGGCAGCATGGGTCACTTCGTAAATACTAGTTCTTCGGCATTCACCCCCGCATCAGAGGCAAGGTCTGTCAGCACTTTGGCGACCTCTTCCGGCTTGAATAGAGTGGATTGTGCCGCAGCAACCGCCGCTTCCGGTGATTCTCCTGCCCTTTCTGCGATGTCGGCGATTGCCCTGAGTTTCAGAGGGGTATTGAGGTTGCCAGGACAAACGACGTGCACCCGGATATTTAACGGTTCGACTTGGTGCTTCAAGGTAAATCCCAACCCCCGCACACCGCCTTTGCTAGCTCCGTAGGCAACGGATGCGCTAGGACCCGTCACCCCAGCACCCGACGCGATCAGCACAATTACGCCACCACCACTCTTCTCCATCACTGGAACAGCGTGTTTAGTGCACAAGAAAGTTCCCCTCAAGTTGACTGTGATGACTTTATCCCACGCTTCCGCGTCAAACTGATCGATACGAACCGCTGCACCCAGCAAGATGCCGGCGCAGGTTACCAGCACATCGAGCCGACCAAAATTTTGTTCGACCGCTTCTATCATTGCAGCAACGTCAGCCTCTTGAGAGACATCCGTCCGCACAAACTGGGCGGTGCCACCCTCTGCTTCAATGGACTGGACGGTTGCCCCGCCATCCGCTTCATTCACATCAGCAATGACGACTGTTGCTCCCTCTCGTGCATACATCAGAGCTGTAGCAGCACCGATACCTGTCGCCCCACCGGTGACGACAGCAATTTTATTCTGTAATCGCATGATTTTCCTCTTACACGGATTTAAAATATCCGCCATTATTGAATATCCGCTGTTTTTCTCTTGTCTCTTCTCCCACTATCGCAATTTGAGGGTACTCAGTGCAATGAGCATCAAAACCAATCCGATAATCCAGAAACGGAGAACGACCTTCGGTTCAGGCCAACCGAGTTGCTCAAAATGGTGGTGCAGGGGTGACATCCTGAACACCCGTTTCTTTCGTGTTTTATACGAAGCCACTTGGATGATGACGGAGAGTGCTTCTGCCACGAAAATCCCGCCGACAATCACAAGCAAAATCTCTTCCTTGATTAGGATGGAAATGGTTCCAAGTGCCGCACCGAGGGCTAACGATCCCGTATCTCCCATAAAGACCTGTGCCGGGTGACAATTATACCATAAAAAGCCGACACCGGCACCGATCAACGCAGCACAAAAGATAGTCGCAGCCTCCCCACTGGCTGGAAGATGCGCAATATCAAGGTAATCCGCTAATTGTTGGTGGCTTGTAAGGTAGCCTAGCACACCAAACGTGGCTGCGACAAACAGAGTACAGCCGATTGCCAGACCATCAAGTCCATCCGTAAGATTCACAGCGTTGGACGCACTGACAATGACGAATGCTGCGAATGGAATAAAGAATATACCGAGGTCCGGACGAAGCTGCTTAAAGAAAGGAATAATAATTGATGTTCTTTCAGTCAAACTGTCTTTCGGATCAGGTCCCCATTGATAGATAAAATAGGCGATGGCGAGCGCACCAACTGTTTGCAAAAAGATCTTATGCCAGCCCTTCAATCCAAGCGATTGTTGCTTGGTAATCTTCCGGTAATCGTCCAGAAAACCGAGCCCACCAAACCACAGCAGGCTGAAAGTAAGGACAAGAATATAGGGCTGATCTAATCGCGCCCACAGAAAAATTGAAATCAGCACGGACGAGATAATAAGGACGCCACCCATCGTCGGCGTACCCTCCTTGCTGAAATGCGTTTCGGGCCCATCATCCCGGACGTGCTGACCGATTTTCAATCGTCTCAGATGTTGAATAACAAATGGACCTAAAATTAAAGCTATAAGTAGTGCGGTTACTGTTGCATAGATAGACCGAAAGCTGATGTAACGGAAGACGTTCAACGGCGAAAAAAACTCTGTTAATTGTTCAAAAAATAGATAGTAAAGCATATCGATATTAAAGTTTACCCTTTGAATCTGTATGATTTGTGGAAATTAAAAATAATGAGAAGGTAAGGAAAGACAAGTAGTAACATCTTCTTTCCGCTTAATTGACAATTTCAAGCATGGTTGTGTCCGAAGGGATAGAGCGTGTTGACATTTGACGCTACGTAGGTCGGGCATCTTGCCCGACCCTCCTGCTCGGTCCAATACCGGCAGGTATGCTGTAGGTCGAGATTCATATCCCGACGGCCAAATGTCAACAGAACCTAGGCACTTAATTTCAGGTTCCCCCCATCAGTTCTTCCAAGACCTGCTCCAATTTTACTCCGCGTGACCCCTTGATAAGCACCGCATCGCCGGGTTGAGCATATTTAATGAGTTGCTGTGCCGCTTGCTGTGGCGTGTCACAGGAGATAATCAACTCGACCCTACCCTCTGCGCCACAAGCAATTTCGCGACTATGAGAACCAACAGTAATCAAGAGGTCGATAGTGGTTGGAATCGCCTGTCCCGCTTTCAGGTGGAGCGCATGAGACTGTTCGCCAAGCTCAAGCATATCGCCAAGGACCGCAATTTGCTTGCCAGTTATTTCGATATCGCTGAGAAATGCCAAAGCGGATTTGAGCGACTCCGGATTTGAGTTATAGGCGTCGTTGATGATGCGTAGGTCGTTGTGCACAATCGGCTGCATCCGCATGTCCGCCGGTTGGAAACGCTCGAGGCCCACACAGATTTCTGTTCCCGTTAAGCCTGCCCAGACGCCAACCCCGGCAGCAGCAAGGGCGTTGTAGATGTTGTGTTTTCCCAGACAAGGTAAATGCACTCTGTCGATTTCGTCCCCTCCAATTGTTAACGTAAACGTAGGCTTGCCGAAACTGTCGATTTCGATTTCGCCCGCAGAAACATCCGCGTCAGTCTGCCAACCAAATGTGGTGATTTGACCACACACACGACGGGCAAGCCTCGGCGTCATCGGATCATCGGCGTTGAGGATGGCATGTTCGACATCGGCTAGTAATGCCCCTTTCTCCTCAGCGACCCCGTCAATTGAACCGAGCAACTCCAAGTGCGCTGGTCCGATGTTAGTTATCACGCCGACGGTCGGTGCCGCTATCTGCGACAGTCGCTGGATCTCCCCGGGCCAACTGGTGCCAATCTCCAACACAGCAATCTCATCTGCTTCGCTGAGTTGCATCAATCGTGAGGGAATGCCAATCTGATTATTGTAACTTTTCTCGGATTTGAAGACGGAAAACCGTTGCCCTAATACAGAGGTTGTTATATCCTTTGTCGTGGTCTTACCGTTACTGCCTGTGATAGCGACGATTGGTAGATCGAACTTGCGACGGTGACAGTTGGCAATATCTCCTAGGGCAACGAGCGTATCGTTTACTTGGATAATAATCGGCGGCGCAAGTTGGGAGAATTCCGCTACCGGCTTTGAGACAACCGCCCCAACAGCGCCCTGATGACACACACCCGCTAGAAAGTTATGTCCATCGAATTTTTCGCCGACCAATGCCACAAAAAGGTCGCCGTTTTTGAGTGTCCGCGAATCTGTCGAGACCTGCGTTATTTCTGTGTTGGGATTGCCTTGGAGGAGGTTGCCCCGTGTTGCCTGTAGGATTTCAGCAATTGTAAGGTTCATGGTGTAATACGTGAAAGGTGATGAGGAAATTGTGGGCAACTGTCTCCTGTGCCCAACCTGCCAACACGGATAATAGTAGGCTATCGCTATGAGGTGAAGCGGTTGGGCAGATCGGTTTGCCCTTATTCTCTGGTGGTCTCGTTGTCTGCGATTCTCTCCATCTTGCCTGCGATTCTTTCTATGGCTTCAACAGAGCGTGTATGCGCCCTTGAAATTGCCCAGTGATTATCTGCAACCCTTTCGATTGCACGAACAGCTCGTATAATAACCCAAAAAAGAAGAATATAAAAAGCTATTGAGATTAGTATCCCAAAAAATGCGAAGCCTTCCATGTCAAGTTTCGCCTCCTGACGCTATAGTTGGATAAAGTTATTTCGTCAGTGCTATTTTAACTGTTCAAGAAACTCCGCCGCGACTTCTCGATCATCGAAATCAAATCGCACACCATTGATTTCCTGATACGGTTCATGTCCTTTGCCCGCAATGGTGACAAGATCCCCCGCCTTCGCCAACTCAATCGCATGACCGATGGCAGTCCGGCGATCCTGAATCAGATCATAACTAGCGCCATCGGGCAAGCCTTCCATAATGTCACCGATAATAGCATCTGGTTCTTCGGTGCGTGGATTGTCAGAGGTAATCACGCTGTGATCGGCGATGGTCGCGGAGATGTTGCCCATCTTCGGACGTTTGCCACGGTCTCGATCTCCGCCGCAGCCGAAAACGCAGATTAAATTGCCCTGCGTAATCTTCCGTGCAGCTGTCAATAGGTTTTCCAAACCGTCAGGCGTATGGGCGTAGTCTACGACGACAGCAAAAGGCTGCCCCCGGTCGACCAACTCAAACCGTCCCGGCACAACTGTGGATTCGAGCCCCGCTTGGATTGCCTCAAGCGAGCAGTTATGGTGTAACCCGATCCCAATCGCAGCGAGGGCGTTATATAGATTGTAATCCCCCAACAGGCGCAGATTTGCTGAGATTTTTCCCTTCGGTGTGTCTGCGACAAGTGAAAGCCCCTTGAGTGTTGATTCGACGCTACAGACCGTCAGATCCGCCGGACTCTCAATCCCAAAGGTGAGGCTTGGGGGATTCGTTTGATGACGGATCGAATCGGAGGCACGGTCATCGGCGTTAAGGATTGCCAGACCGTTATCAGGGTTAAGTTGCTGAAACAGCATCATCTTAGCGTGCAGGTATTCCTCCATCGTCTGATGGTAATCAAGATGGTCCTGTGTTAGGTTGGTGAAAACCGCCGTCTCAAAAGTGAGTCCAGCCAATCGGTGTTGTGCGAGCCCTTGCGATGAGGTTTCCATGATGACATACTCCACACCCGCATCGGCGATGTCTCGAAACAGTTTGTGAAGCGTCAAGGGTTCAAGCGTCGTTATCGTGGGCGGCACAAAGACATCTGCGTAACGGGTTCCAACAGTGCCCATGAACCCCGATTTTAGTTCCGCAGCTTCAAAGATCGAATGCGCTAAATGTGCTGTTGAGGTCTTGCCGTTTGTACCGGTGATACCAATTAGTTTCAGTCGATTCGCTGGATTCCCGTACCAGTTTGCCGCGATGAGTGAGAACGCAATGCGTCCGTCTGACATTTGGATATAGGTGACACCAGGCGGCATCGGTTCCGGTTTCTCCCCGATAATCGTCGTTGCACCGTTTTGGATCGCTTGCGGGATAAAAGTGTGCCCATCAACGTTGACACCTTCATAGCAGACGAAAGCATACCCCGGCTCCACAGCACGACTATCGCTCGCAATGCCGGTAATATCTTTATTGAGCTCCCCAATTGATGAGAGAATGTTTACCCCTTGGAGTAAGTGATGCAGGTTCACAATCTATTCCACCTCCGACCTTCAGAAAGTCCTATGACGAATGAAACCAGAAAAGACATAATCACTGTACAAAAGAAAAATCGTGATTTTGTCTTAGTCCCCTCCTTCTTCTAGGTCTAATTCCTTTTTAACCCGCGCAAGTTCTTTACGAGCGATTTTGATAATGGCTGCCTCTGACCTGCCGTCCCTTGCTAATTTGCGAACCAACTTTTCTAAGCTTCTAAGTCGTTCATACTGAAGCTTAATCGCTGTAGGTATGTCTTCCGGGAATTTCGGGTTTTTCACCGGATTCCTAGCATTGACAGTAATCGCCATATTCATCACTGCTAAAACCCAGTCAAGGGGCAACCCAATCTCCATATCTTGATAAGGAGATTTATCTGACCGTCGATTGCGTGAGCGTCGAAATTGTGGGTCTACTACCCTGCGTTTCAGTCCAAACAGATACACCATAGGAAGGTCATCTTTGATTCTAACGGTATGTTTCCCGTGGTCGCCCCCAAAAACGTCAAAAATGGTGTCAAACCCTTTTCTGCGACCTGCTGTTGTTCGAGGGTGTGGTCGTTTTAGCGACAAAAGCAGCAAATCGCCTATTTCCTCTTTGCTAAACTCCGCTTCAAATCTACCATAACCGATTGGGCTGCTAGGGAGGCGAAAATTGATCGTGGAACTGACCTCTATCTCTTGTTCTGTTATATTGCGAATGACTTGGACAACCTCTACCAAGACATCCGTATACTGCACCTGAATCTGCGCATCCGCTTTCTCCTCTGCTGCTAACAGTCTCCCCACAATAACTAACTCTCCCCCGACAGCCAAATCTACCACATCTGGAGCAACCCGAACACAACTTTCAGCTTGGTTGACAACGACCAATGCCAATACTGCAATACAAATCAGGCACTTCACATTTACTCCTTTCATTGGCTTATCTCTCCCAAGGACATGCCAATTTGGACCGATACAAACCAAATAGTACCAACCAATGAAGTGCTGAAAATAGAGTTAGTTCTTCGTGTAACTTGGTATTGATGTCTGGGGGAAAAGATTCTTTTGGCTCAAATAGCGCATCGCTTGATTCGCAATTTTTTGGAAAATCGGGGCTGTGACATGGCTGCTTAACGGCGCGCCCGCCGGCTCATCAACGACAACGATGATCGAGAGTAACGCATCCTCCGCCGGAAGAAATCCTGCGAAAGTGGCAACCACTTTGCCTTCGACGTACCCCTGTCCTGGTTCCGCCTTCTGTGCTGTGCCAGTTTTGCCAGCAACAGCATATCCTTCGACACGCGCCCGTATCCCGCCGCCGGCTTCCGTCACACCGACAAGCATCTGTGTCATAGTCTGTGCGGTTTCTGCGGAAATAACCCGACGTATCGGCTCTGGAGATGATTGTTCTAGCAAACTTCCATCCTTATCAATAATTTGCCGAGTGACATACGGTTGTAACAGTACACCGTTGGTAGCAATTACGTTGAGGGCATTCAGCATCTGTATGGGCGTCACAGAAATCCCTTGTCCAAACGGAACAGAGGCAATCGTGTACTCATCCCATTTTTTAATACCTCTCAAGCTACCGACCCGTTCGTAAGGTAAGTCGATACCGGTTCTCTCACCAAATCCAAACCGGTGTGTGTAAGTCTCTAACTGTTCTTTGTCGAGGCGACTCGCAGCCTTGAGGATGCCAATATTACTCGACTTTGCGATAATCTCGCTAAGTGTTAACCACGCATTGGGCTTAATATCGTTAATGATATGTCCATTGGACAAACTATACTCCCCCATCTCGCAATACTCACGCGAGTCCGGAGACATCAGTTTCTCGTTGATGAGGGCGGAAGCAGCGACGATTTTAAATACAGAACCGGGTTCGTATTGCATCCAGATCGCGCGATTGCGCTTGGCTGATTCTTTGTTCTGTGAGTAGTGGTTGAGGTCGTAGTTCGGATAATTTGCTAATGCCAAAATCTCGCCGCTTTTGGAGTGCATAACGATTGCACTCCCAGCTTTTGCTTGCCACTGTTCGCAACCGGCAATCAGTTCTGTTTCTGCGATATGTTGAATATATTCGTCAAGTGTAAGTACGACGCTGCGTCCGTATTGCCTCCTCCGTTGATGAAGCTGTGGCGGACGGATTGGGCGCCTCTTGCCATCGGCGGCGATCTGATTGCTTTTTGACTGAGATTCCGGAAGATCGCTTTTGTTACCCTTACTTAGGTAGGCATCATACTGATGCTCAACCCCGTCGATGCCTCTGTTTTCAAAATTGGTATATCCAATAATATGGCACGCTAACTCGTCTTTTGGATAAAACCTTTTTCCATGGACCTGATATCCGGCTCCGTAAATACTTCTCGTGACTTGGCGGATGTCGCTGATGCGTTCATAATCTATATTCCGTTTTAGCCAAACGAAACGCCTTTTCTTTTCCTGTAGTGCCGACACCAGTCTATCTTCCGAAACATTGAGTAGCGGCGCAAGTTTACGAGCAACGTCATGAGGCGCATCTTTCAACACGTTTGGATCCGCATAGACCGAAACTAAGTCCTGATTGATTGCGAAAACGCTTCCATGCCGATCCACAATCTTAGCGCGCTTTGTCTGAGAACCCGGTTGTGTGTTACGCTGAACCTCAGAGCGCCCACGTAGCTTCTGACCATGTACATACTGAATTAGAAACAAGCGACCTATCAATAATCCTAAGCAGATCTCTAGGGCAACCCATACGATTGTAATCCGGGAAAAGGGTATATTTTTCATAGAGTGTCAATGCAGAGGTGTAATTGTGTGCGATTTTGGGGAGGAGCCCCACAAGGATTGAATCGCTTGCTCGAAACGCGAAGCATATCACCCATTACGTTTCACGTTCATACACCTCGTTGCAGGAGGAATCCTCCGAGGGAATGGAGGTTCCAGAGCGAGCTAAAGATTAACGAATCGCACTACTAAACGCTCGATTCGCATATCTTAGTCGACTCGCAGCACATACGCTGGCTTGGAGGGTTGAACCATCTGGAGGTCTTTCGCAATTTCGTGAATCCGTTCAATCGACGTGAGCCTTGTTTCCTCTATTTTGAGCTTGTTAATTTCGTTCTGAAGATGATCTCTTCGCTGCTCAAACCCCTCTCGCATTTGCAGCGCAACCTTATTTTGGTATGACGAAAACCACGCACTCAGAAAAAAGATACAAATATAAATGGCAAGTGCGAGGTATGCAAAGGGATGGAATTTTGCTGATTGAGCTGGTTTCTGATATTTCATGACTATAATTGTTTCTGAATGTTCCTTTGCAAACCGTTTCGTCCGGCTTTTAAGAAACGTTTAATCTTTCGTTTTAGATTCGTTGATCTTCATCGCAACCCGCAATTTCGCACTTCGGGATCGAGGATTCTGTCGAATTTCATCGAGGGTTGGAGTTACTGGACGTTTAGTCAGAACTTGAAGAGTGGGTGTATGCTGACACACGCAGATAGGGGTTTTCGGTGGGCAAATACAGGCACGCGATAAGGTACGGAACTGTTCTTTAACAATTCGATCTTCGAGGGAGTGGAAAGAGATAACACATAAACGCCCACCAGGCTTCAAAGCAGAAACAGCACAACATATCCCGGAATGAAGATTTTTGAGTTCGTTGTTAATATAGATTCGTAACGCCTGAAAAACCCTTGTTGCGGGATGGATCCGTCCACCTCTTGATTTGGAGGGAACCGCCTGCAGAACTATTTCAGCTAGCTGACAGGTTGTTGAAATAGGCTTGCGTTTTCGAGCGTGAACAATCTGGCGTGCGATTCTTTTTGCCCAGCGTTCTTGACCGAATTGGGTAAAAATCGTTGCGAGCTCACCTTCTGAGTGATGGTTTACAACGTGCGCTGCGGATACGGATCGATTGGCGTCCATCCGCATATCTAGCGGACCAGAGTGAGTGAAACTAAACCCTCTCGTTGGTGTATCAAGCTGCAGGGAGGACACCCCTAGGTCGAATAAAATGCCATCAATCTGTGGCATCGTCGTTTCCGGATGCGCTGAACCCAAATGCAATTGTGGAAGCCGATCCAAGTGTGCAAAATTTCCGCCAACGAGTGCCACCCGGTCCTTGTATTCACGCAGCCTTCCCTTGGCAATAGCCAATGCCTCCGAGTCCAAATCGATGCCAAGTAGGAATCCGTTTGGTGCAGACTTCTGTAAGATAGCAGCTGCGTGTCCGCCTAATCCAACCGTGCCATCCACGTAAAAGCCATGAATGTTTGGTTCTAAAAATTGAACCACTTCATCGACTAGGACAGGTATGTGGCCCTGAGGGCTCCCGGCTTTCATTTCGAACAATCACGCATACCCTCCTTTCCTACGCTTATCCAGGGTTCGCTTGCTAAACAAGTTTAGACCGTTCACCCCAAATGAAGGCATTATATCATAGGTGTATCCGATGTCAAGCGCAAAATTGAGCATAATGCGTGATGTGCACAAACGGCAGTAAACGCGCCTAATAGAAATTGCCCACGAATATCACGCACATTCTGTGAGGATTTGGTGGAGGGGGACATCCCATGTCTGCGGAAAAGTGTTCGTCACAATCTGCGCCTCGTAAGCCAATCCAACCCAAACTGACTGCGGACATTGCGGTAGGAATCGATCATAAAAACCCCCACCGTATCCAATGCGGTAGCCCTTGAGGTCGAAGGCAGTGCCGGGAACAAAAATTAAATCGATCTGATCTAAAGGAAAAAGAGGGCAAGTTTTCCGGTTCGGCTGATACATACCGTAAGGATGGAGAACGAGATCTTTTTTTTCATCTGTGATACGGTGCGGTGCAAGGCTGCGCTGTTTCGTATCCATCACGGGGGCAAGCACAATCTTATTTTGAGCCAACAAGTAATCGAGTAAGTTACCGGTCTCCACCTCACTCCGCATGCTGAGGTAGAGCAGGACCGCATTGGCTCGGTTCCTTTCGATCCAGCCGATTGCATGGTTGACAATTTCTTGACTTAGCGCGGTTCTCACACTCGGTGGAATACTGTCCCGTTTGTAGAGGGCTTCCGCTCGAAGGCGTTCGCGTTCCTGTCGCCGGTTCATTTGGTTCGTATCCCTTCCCCTTCACGCTTGTCATTTAATTTGGTCAATATACTTGGCGAGGGTATCGCGGAAGGTTGAGGGTTTCATCTTGAGCAGTCTGGCAGCTTGTGTTTTGTTACCCTTTGCCCTTTTCATCGCCCAACCGATGAGTTCACGTTCTGTTGACCGGATAATCTCCTGAAAAGAGATCTCAGTCAACGTCTCATCTAAGCTAGTATGTGTCGGTAATTTCAACTCAAGTGGGATGTCGTCCGTTGTAATCACTGTCCCGTCACCAACTGTTACGAGCCGCTCGATCACGTTTTCTAATTCGCGAATATTACCGGGCCATAGATACGCCGCGAGCACCTCGACCGCTTCGGGGGCGATATGGATGGTGGAATTGGGCGAGAATAAATCTAAAAAATGATTGATTAAGAGGGGAATATCCTCAACCCTTTCACGTAACGGCGGTAGAAAGATCGGGACAACGTTCAATCGATAGAAGAGGTCATCGCGAAATTCTTCATTCTGGACCTTTATACGCAGATTCTTGCTTGTCGAAGCAATAATTCGCGTACCTTCCATTCGCGCGGTTCCGTCTAGGTTCAGCTGTTGGCCCTCTAGTACCCCTAGGAGTTCAACCTGCAGCGCGGCGGAAAGCCTATCAATATCCTTGAGAAAAAGTGTTCCTTTGTGTGTGAACGCGTTCTCTGTCTGCTTATCTCCAAAGAGATCTCGATCTAATGTTTCGGTAGGCACTCCCGAACAGTTGACAATCTTAAAGGGTTGATGCCTACGCGCGTTGTTGAAATGAATCGATTTTGCCACGAGTGTTTTTCCCGTGCCATGTTCCCCGTATATTAGCACGGTGCTCTGAGTGTCTGAGATGTTTTCAAGCAGGTCAAACAGGTCTTGTATTGCTTGGCTCTTCCCAATGATATGGTGGTATGGAGAACGTACTTTCATGGGAACTTTTAGCTGTGAACGCTGTTTGCCTTTGTCATGAAGTATTTTCAATTTATCCAGCATCTGAATCAGTTCTTCGCTGGAGAAGGGTTTCTTTATATAGTTATACGCCCCAAATTTCATCGCTTCCACAGCAGTTTCAACGCTCGCATAAGCGGTCATAACAATCACAATGATATGGGGCTGCGCCTTCTGGACGCGCTTGAAAAATTCAATTCCGTGCATCTTCGGCATCCGCAAATCTGTAACAAGGACATCGAAATGCTCGTGCTGCACAAGCTGGAGCCCAATCGCTGGAGATTCGACCGCTATGGTATCGTAATTCGCCTCGCGCAGATCATCACGTAGTGTGATTAGTTTGATTTTTTCATCATCGACAACCAGCACCTTCATCCCTTTTCTACTCCTCTCCTGACCGGTAGCTTAACCGTAAACACGGATCCCTGCTCAACCTCGCTGTCAAATTCAATAACCCCTTCGTGCTGTCTGACAATACGGTTGGATACCGAGAGTCCAAGCCCTGTCCCTTTCTCAGTTATCTTTGTGGTATAAAATGGATCGAAAATCCGATCTTGGACGGACTTGGGAATGCCAATTCCTGTGTCCGCTACCTGAATGAAAGCCGTCGCTTTGCCAAGCAGCGCATCAAATTCGATCTCCCCAGTTGTAAAAGTTAATACACCGCCATCGGGCATAGCCCCAATCGCGTTTAGGGCAAGATTCAGGGCAACCTGTTCTAACAGGTGCTTGTCTCCACGGATTAAATCTAGGTCCTTCTGGAAGTGCTTCTCAATCTGTATCCCTTTTTCCTCAGCACTGTATCCAATCAAACCGACGACTTCGGAGACAACCTCATTGAGGGAGACCGATGTAAGTGCCAAATCACGTTGGCGTGAGAAATTGAGAAGTTGTCCAACTGTCGTTTCAATCCGTCGGAGAGCTTCCTCCATGAGACCGAGATATTCTTTAGTCTGCCGCTCGTTCAGCGGATCGCGCCTTATCCGAAGGATGCAGTTGAGTAGACCGTCAAGTGGATTGTTAATCTCATGTGCAACCCCTGCCGCCAATTCACCAATCGCTGCCATCTTCTCTGATTGGATCATCTGCTGCTCCATCCGTTTCCGATCAGTCACGTCACGGCAAACCAAAACCGTACCTAAGTAGTTATCATTCCTATCACGTACGGCGGCATAAGTGTTTTCAAAGAATTTTTCCTTAATCTGTAGACTTTGTTGTTCAATTGCAGCGTGTCCCTTTGATAAATCCTCTGCAATTTGCAGGAGAACGCCATCAGCCGCTGGGGATTGGATAGCTTCTGTATCAAGCCCGAATTGCTCCTTTTGGATCTGCTGCCCCGCTTTGTTAAAGAGTGACACATGATTCTTGTTATCAACAAAGATAACCCCCTCCTGCATACACTCAATAATCGACGTAAGCTTATTTCGCTCGAAAAGTACCGCCCCTCGCGCCTCTTCCAACTCTACCACTTTTTCCTCAAGATTGTCTTTTAACTCGCGGGTTTCCGCCTCGCGTGCCCTCGCGGTATCCATAATTGATGTTGCTAGATAGACAGAGAAAAACAGGGTACTTGTAAACACGAACAGCACACTTGAAATGTAAATCGGGTTTCGCCAGAGCGTTTCAGGCAGAAAATTTTGTAGATGGTAATGCGGCAGAATATGGTAATACTCAAGGAGAATAAGAGCGCTTAAAAGGATTGTGTTAAGAGTAGCGAGGATGTAACTGACTTTTTTAGAGAGAAGGATGCTCGCAATGACGAGATGAAAGATAAAGTAAAAAATAAACGGATTCTCGACGCCACCGCTAAAGTGGAGAAGTGCCGTCAAAGAGAACAGATCTAGGATAATATGCCTGCCCGCGTGCCACTGAATTGATACGAGCGGCTTTTCCGTAAGATGCTTGGGATAGATTTGCGACTCAAAGTTATACAGCGTCATCAGTGCCGCGATGATATACAACGGCGTTGGATTGTCAATGATATGGAGTCCCCAACTTGCAATGCTTACAGTCAGCAAGACACCTGTGATAGCGATCCAACGGAGATTGACGAGCCAACGAATCCGCTTGATGAGTTCAGTTTTGAGAGGTAAATCTGTTGAATTGACTTGCATTTTGATGTGAACAACTGATTCCCTAAAGAAGCATATCGACTGCTACTTTTGAAACAGGATTTCCCCATGGGCCTCAATCGAGTCGACGATCGCCATGATCACTGCGTCAACGGGCTTATTCTTGGTGACATCGGTTTGACGAGCTGAACTCCCCGCCGCAGTAAGCACCAACTCACCGACCCCCGCGCCAACCGCATCAACAGCAACGGTATATCGACTGAGAAGCGTTCCATCTAGCTCGGTATCCTGCACAATCAGCAACTTACTGCCTCTCAGTTTTTCATCTTTTTGTGTGGCAACCACTGTTCCCACAACTTTTCCGACCGTCATGCGCAATTTTTCCCTGTTTATTTTTATTTCGAGAAACGCAAATCGCGTAAAACATAATGCGCTATCAAAACATTATTGACAAAATTATCTGAGCATAGGTATAGTAAACTGAAGCTGTCAAAAAGTCAAGATTTTATTCCAGTCCAACTTGTTAAAGGTTCATGAAGTCTAAGGGGAAAGCTATGTCAGATAAGGTTCGTTTAGCAGTCATTGGTTGTGGTGGAATCGCAAATGCGCATCTGCGAGGATACCAAGCACTTGTGGAAAAAGGCGTTGATACCTTTTCAATCGAGGCAACGTGTGATGTGCGTAGGGAAGCCGCACAAGATTACGCGGAACGGATTGCGGAATTACAAGGAACCGTGCCCCGCGTTTACGACGACGTTGAGGAGATGCTAAAAGCAGAGGATTTGAACGGTGCGGATATCTGTACATCGCATGCCTATCACCACATTTCCGCTATCCCGTGCCTCGAATCGGGCGTTGATATTATGACGGAGAAGCCGTTTGGGGTAACAATCAAAGCCAGCCAGAAGATGATTGAAGTCGCGGAGAAACATGGACGACTCACCGCCACCGCGGAGAATTGCCGCAGAACGCCCGGACAACGCACTGTCAGGTGGGCGCTTAACGAAGGAAACATTATTGGGGCACCTCGAATGTTCTTCGCACAATCTGCAGCTTGGAACGATCCGGCGAATATCGGGGATTGGCATTGGCGGTTGGGGGTAGAGTTCAGTGGTGGCGGTATGGTGATGGACAGCGGTGCACACATGATGGACACAATCCGCTACTTCTTCGGTGATGTGGAAAAGGTTTACGCCGAAGTCCGCCAGATTGATGGGCGATTTGCCAATCACGCTGAGCAGGGAAAGGTGCCCTCTTGCCATGAGGATACTTGGGTAGCGATTATCACGTTTAAGAGTGGCGTTGTCGGGACATGGAGTTGGACGGTTGCTGCGCCGTGTGCCAGCTACCTAAATGTCGCTTTCTACGGTGCCGAAGGTGTCATCCGGGATAATGGCGATGTCTTTCATCCGTTTACAGCTAAAGATCGAGGAGATGTAGAGAGACTCGATGGGACAAAATACACCATGCCGGAACTCCGTGAGATGTACCTTGAAACACTAAGAGCCTGTTTTAAAAGTCATTTGATACGGTTTTGCATCAAGTAAATGGAAGCAATGTATATCATAGCCTCAGCAGTCTCAGCGGAGCGTTCATAGTCCACAGTCAATCGACGAAACCAAGCGAACCAAGAAAAGGTGCGCTCCACAATCCACCGCAAGGGGATAACTACAAATCCTGATTGCCTAACAGATGGCGCAATGTCCAATCGACACTGATGCGCCATATATAACCAGTCACCTAATTCTCCGCGATAACCCGCATCCGCACAGACTAACTGAATCGTTATGTGCCAATTAAAAACCTCTTTGAGTAACTCTATTGCGACTTGGTTATCACTGACATTGGCATCAGTGACCTTCACCCGCAATGGAATGCCAATTGTATCGGTGACTATATGACGTTTACGCCCTTTGACCTTCTTATGTGCATCAAACCCTCGACTGTCTGCCAGTTCAGTCGTTTTGACCGATTGGCTGTCAATAATAGCGACTGTCGGTGAAGGCACTTTGCCAATATCACAACGGGTTTGGTGATGAAGTGCTTGATGAATCATCACCCATGTGCCATCGGCTTTCCATTTTCTGAAATGGGAATAGACCGTTTGCCATGGGGGCATCTGATGCGGGAGCATTCGCCATTGACACCCTGATTTGACTATATAAAAAATAGCGTTGATGATTGAGCGCATCTCCCATTTGAGCGGTCTACCTACCGGTGAAGGTTTTGGCAGATAGGGGAACAGATTGTCCCACTGGGCATCGGTCAAATCCGTGGGATAGGTTGTTCGGGTCATGTTTATGCCTTTCATTGGAATGGTATTCACTGCTCCAATGATTGGACGTAAACATGAACTCTTGAGTCAGATTTTTTCTTTTTCAAACAGGTTCTTAGCGATGACGAGAAGGCACGACTTTTCTCGCATGAGCTTGAGGACGGTTTCGCGTTGGAGATCTACGACTTTATTGATGCAATCAGGAATCGGCGGCCACCCGAAGTAGATGGTTGGACCGGGTTACAAGCCAAAGCTATCGCAATTGCGATCTATGAGTCGGGATATTCTGGAGAGATGGTGACTATCGCTGATGTGCTTGACGGCAAGGTTAGCGGATACCAACAAGAGATTGATGAACATTGGGGACTTTAAGCGACAAGGTTCAGGCTTGGATTTGTCAATCCAAGCCGAGCCGCAATAGCAGATATAGCAGGGGGTATGAATCAGCCGCTATTACCTAAGAACGGCAGCCAATCTGCGAAGATCGGTGTCTTTCAATGCCGCATCCCCTTTGTACCGATAGTAGTTGTCGAGGACTTTGCCAACATGCCGCTCTGCTGAACGAGTGAGCTTCCTATTTTTCCACACATTTCCTGGCCCCACATTATAAGCCGCAAGAGAGAGACTGTAATCACCATCATACCTTTGAAGCATATCGTGCAGATATTTGACTCCCGCTTCTAGGTTTTTAAGTGGATTGAAGCGTTCATCGATACTGGGATTTGGTGTCGGTTTTCTTACGTTCTCATAGGAGGGAACCTTGAGTCCAAGATCCCGCGCTGTCGGAGGCATCAGTTGCATCAACCCAACGGCACCATTGCGGGAGATCGCTTTGGGATTAAAGGTTGACTCCCTTTTGACTAGAGCAATGATGAGTTCAATCTCGACGCCGTACCGTTCAGCAATCCGTTTGGTTGGAGATTTTGCATCTTTCGCATCGTTGACAACTCGCTTCGTATCGTCGGTAACCCGTTCGGGAAGGCTCTCTGTTTTGGTCTTCTCTCTGCCCTTTACGGGAGTTTTCCTTTCCCTCACGGCGGGAACCCTTTGCCTGATGGAAGTTTCCTGTTTCCCCACCGAGATTACTCTCTGTTTTGTTGAAATTTCCTTTCTCTCCACGAAAGTTCCCACTGTGCTCACAGAAGCCGGAGTGGTCCGGACGGGAAAATCAAATGTCAAACCAACGGTGAGAAGATGTTTATATGCCATGTCTGACTGGCTCAAGTAGGCGTAATGGAGGTGCTTACCTTGGACATTGACAGAAAATCCCAAACTCCAGTCAGGCTCAGGCTGTAGTCCGATGAGGTCGATTGCTGTACCCAGCCGGAGCGCAAGTCCATACGCGCCAGCTTCAACCCCCATTCTGAGCTGCCACAACGCTGTATCCAACACACTGTTAAAACGAAGTGGCTGAACCGGTTTCCATGCCGCTCCAATGGCAAATGTCTGATCGAACTGCTTCAGGAGCCTGCCGTCTCGGTCTAGAATGGTAACCCCGGATATATCTATCAACCTTGCCCCCAAGATTAGATGTGGGGGCAGTTTTACAATAGCGCCGAGATCGTAACTGGGCTTCCATTGGCTGCTAGGGTTAGGAGCGCGATTGTATCCAAGATTCCCGCCAAGCTGAAATCGGTTCCCGATCGATCGAGCATAAGACAGAAGAACTTGATTATAGCCTCTCTCGAATGTTCCGACCGGATTATTTGGGTGGTCGTGGAAGAATCGATCTTCGCCGTTCAAATCTAAGGCACTGAAGCCGAGTGTTCCCACGTAGTGGATCGGATACCCCAAGGAAACTGCGCCTTGAGAAAGATCGTAAACGAGACTGCCGTGCTCAAGGCTTGCAAGGCCCGCTGGATTCCAAAGTGCTCCCATCGAGTCATCGGCACTGCTGATAAATGCCCCGCTCATACCAAGGGCCCTTGCACCAATCACCGGACGGTAGGAAGCCGACGCTATGGAGATGCACAGCAGCCACAAAACTACGCTCCCAACACCGAAGTGATGCCAACGGTTACGATATCTGTTCGCGGTTGGTGAGAAGCCCATTTTTCTTTTCTTATTCAATTTCAAAATACAGGTGAGAACCTGCCGCATTGCCATTCCTCGCAGATAAACTGATATAGCACCCAATTTTTTACATATCAGTGATGAACTGACGTAAAAATTGGGGTCTGACGATGAAGTTGTCAATTTGTCACGGTGAGCAGTATGGTTTCGGTCGATGTCAAGACTTCGGTATCTGTATCAACTCCTGACGCTTCGACTGAAACTATTTGGCTAATCGCTGTAACAACAAGCTGGAGCACTTCAACTTTCACCCCGCCTGTGTCTGGCATTTCCGGGGCAGACCAAATCGCCTTATTTGCACCCACGGTGGTCAATGTGCCGTAACCGGTTGTGTTAATCCAATTAAAGATGATGTTTGTGCCGCGAAGCTCGTTAACAGTTGCCGTCATGTTCACTGTCTCACCAGCGCGGACGGTATCCTTGCTTACATCGACATTGACGTTAAGCGATTGATTCTCCGAATCTACCTGTGTGAGTGTGTTGTCGGCTTCGGTTCCTTCCGATTCTATAAGTGGGTTCTCAACGCTACTTCCCCCACAACCAAGCAAGCATAAAGCAATGGTGAGCAAAACTATCCGTGACAGAATTGGTGTCATGCGTGAGATTTTGATCATCGTTCTTGTCCTTTAAGGTGAGATTTTAGGTGTATTCAACCATAGATGGCAGCCAAGATTGTTTCAATAACACAAACGCATAGACAAATGCACGGTTTCAGTCAATCTGTGATAACGATTTAATCCAAAATGGCTAGGTACTGTTGACATTTCATCGCAACCAGGCAATCAAGGGGGGGGCACAGACGCATGATCCCTCGTAGGGGTTGGGTCTCCCAACCCTTTGTTCACACATCAGAAACGATTTCCGACTGCTCTAGGTCGATTGTCCAAAATCGAGGCCAATCTCGCAAAAAGTGTTAGATTTTGTTAGATTCTGTTAGGTTACTGTGGCTGCAGGGAACACGACCCATTCCATACACATGTTACCCGGCTGGGGCTACCGGCTCCATGTAGGGGTAACCCTTGTGGTTACCCTTGCTCAGGATACCGGTTTTTGCCAAAAGTGTTAGATTTTGTTAGATTGTGTTAGATAATTGTAGATAACTGACGGATTAAACTCCCCCTGATGTACTTGAGACGACCTGTTCTTGGGGAATTACCCGATTGTTTGCCGAATCGTCGACACCAAAATGTCAACACGCCCTAGTGTTTCGGATATTCAGGGACGTTTTTATAGTGTCTCCAATTCTCGGAGTAGATCTTCCAGAGCCCGTCAGCGGGATCAACCATAAAAACCAACTCTTTCTTGCCAAAATCTGAGTAAACGGGTTGACTCCCGGAAGTGCGGGTACCGACAAATTCTTGGAGGAAATCGATATCCGCCACTGCGCGGTCTCCGTTGATCTGTAATTGAAAGATATTGATTTTGATTTTGCTATACCTTTTGTTAAGGGCTATCATTTTTTCATGCAACTGTTTCTTGTTCAACCGAGTCTGATGCTCTTGTCCCCTGTTAATAGTGACCCTTGTAATCTCTGCGTCCTCTGCATACTTCGACATATAGGTTTTGAGATTCTTACCTTGCCAAGCCTGCTGCCATTCCCCCAAAAGTTGACTCAATTTCAGCTGGGTATCGAGGGGTGTCTCAGTGCTAATCGGCGCATAGCTATCCGGTGCAACGGTTTGAGGTGTTATAATATTACTAGAAGCAGCCGGATCCTCGAGTGGGGGCAACGAGGGACTATCGGGGGTTGGATTAGCGGATTTAACAGCAAGTTCAGCAGGTTTCTCTTGAACAACATGCTCTTCGGTAGTTTCAGGATATTCTAGGTTTTCGTGAATTTTATCATCTATCAGTTTCCAGCGTTGCAACAACCCTTTCTTTTCGATGGTTAAATCTCGATGGATTATAACTAAAACCTTGCCATCTTGGTAGAGCGTGACAGGGATACGTTCAATCTGCCGCTGATTCGTATCTTTGAGATCTTTTCGTGAGAGGGGGCCATTTATATCGGCTTCAATCTTTTCTCTGTTGAAGAGTTTCAATGCACGTTCATACTGATTCCCGTTTTTGATCCGTGCGGTCGAATCCCATAGCTGCTCATACAATGCCGGCTGTTTCGATTCGACAGCGCGCTCCCATCGTTGAAGGAAGAACTCAATCGTTCCAATCTTTTCAAAAATCTGTAGCCCAAGTACCATCGCTAGGAGGATAATGGCTGCCCCGATAATACCAATCACAGCGAAACGGGTGTTAGGATTTTGAAACGTGGTGGTAAATTCAGCGTTACCGGATCGCATCGATTTACCCTCCTAATTAATAGCTGTGCTATACCTTGGAACAGCCTCGTAAATCCGCCAGCTTTCACGAAAAATCTTCCACTCCGTTCCAACTTGATGCACCCATACTTCCCGCGTCCACACATCGTGCAGGGCGGGGACCTTCCCACTTATTGCATCTTGTGAAAGGCGGCTGAACCGATAGGTGCCAATAACACTCTCCCCATCTGCACCAAACTTGGAATCCGTTTCTTGCCACTCGGTATTTATCATCTTTTTCAGGGCATTAGCCATTTGTGGATGGTTGAGCTGGGTTTGCCTTTCGTGGCTAGAGCGAATAATAGTTTGGTCTAGTACTGCAGCCTGAGTATACTCACTCAAGTGTTTATTTATATCTTTTGCTGCCCACGCGAGTACCCAATCATTGATGGCTGCTCTGCCACCAGCAATCTGTGCGCTAGTCAGTGAGGTGCTGTTGGCCCGAGCCGGCTGGCGCCTGCCCTGCTGTCGGACATACGCTTTTGCTTCCCGCCTTTTCTGTGCTAGCGTATCCGTCCGCTGTTCTATCACATTAGACTGATCCAATTGTTCAATGTGCTTTGAATAGCTCTGTGCTTGCGCTGCTGCCCTCGTTCGTGCTGCCGTCGCTTCTTCTCGTGCTTTCTCCACCAATGCTTGAGCACCTGCTAGCTCACGACGAAATTGGTGGATCTGACGCTCATGTTCTTCAACGCGATTCTGTGCTTGAAGAAGTTCTGTTTGGGTCGTATCTAGTTTTGACTGAAGGTCCGCATACTCAGCTTCGGCTTTATTATAATTGTGCAATGCTTCTTGATGTGCTTGTTCAGTCTCTTGGAGTTTCTTGCCCATATCAACTTGCAGCTGATCTTTTTGCATCTCTAATCGCCGGATATCAGTTCGAAACTTTTCGACTGCCTCATCTGTTGTCCTCAGATTTGCTTGAAGCGCAACGATTTCTGCCTCTCTGCGCTTAATGATGGCATTTAGCCCACTCCCCTGCGATTTATACATCGCCTCTTGTTCAGCAATTTGTGCATGAGTCAGAGCATCATACGCTAGGTGCATCGCCCCGAGCCCATCCTTCGCCTGCACGGCTTCTTTCGCACGTGCAAGGGCATTTTCTGCCTGCTGTAAGGTGTCTGAGGCAAGGTCTTGCGCGTTTGCAAGACGCGCCTGTTCAATAGCCATTTCAGATTGTGAGATGGCAACATTGACGTTTTCCATCTGAATCTTCCCAAGTGAACCGCTGCAGGCAATGCAGAGCATCGGCAGAAGACACATCCATATATAATGAATCCAATTTTTCTTCCAAGTTCTAAGCAATCCCTGTTTTCCCATACTTCCGTTTCTGAGCGATTTCATTTTTCCAACTCCTAAGAGTGATTACTAGTTTAGGCTTAATCTTTCCCATCAGTCAGCAACTTATAGTAGGACGCTACAACCTGTAACTGTTCAAATAGCATAGATTGTATCAACTGTTCAAATAGCATAGATTGTATCTGAATTGCTCCGTGCTTTGGACGTAACGGGTTACAGTTATGATTATTCGCATTATCATAAATATTCAGAGCTCTTTTTTTTAACAACGACTGGATAAGACTTCGGATGATTAGGGCGTGTTGACATTTGACAGCGCGTAGGTTGGGTTGAACGATTAAATGCGAACTCCTATCAACGACAATAGTGGTTCCGTTTTTACAGCAAGTTCCGTTTATAGATGCAGTGAAACCCAACAATCACCCCGTAGGTCGGGCATCTTGCCCAACCCATAGCCCCAGCGGGGCGACATGTGTCCCATAGGATTGATGAACGATATATCAATCACTGCTCGTGGTTCAGCAACCCTGATTGTAGGTGAATTTAGTTATTTCTAGTAGGCGTCGAGTATGGAAACTCGACCTAGTTATAAAAACAGGAAAAGTAAGTGAAAGGTTGCTACTTGAATGGAGTATATTCTAACATATAACGTAAGTATTGCCGATTTGTTTCTTTTTTTTACCGATATCTCAATCCAACGTTACAAAAATGCTCCGCCGAGGTTGAGCGTTGACTGCCCGGCTGCGATGCCCCTTGCCAGTGGTATCTTCTGCCAAAAGGATATCCCCCGGACCGAATCGCCTTATCGTGCCGTCACCCACCTCAATATCAACCGCACCGCTTAACGTGATGACGTATTGTCTTCGTGGAACGGTATGCCAATCATAGTCGTAGTCGGGACCAGTTTCCCGAAAAATGATACCGGTCGCATCTTGAAGTTGTGACATCACCCCGATGTCACCGCTATCTTCAAGGGGAATCTCTATATCCTCAAAATGAGACTCGCCATCGGAGCCAGTATAGAGACGGGTTATTTTCATCGTTGTTCTAATACCTCCTGTAAATGAACAATAGTTTTCACGTTTCACGCTCTCATCGTTTTACACTCTCTTTTACTAAAGTTTGGACAATTTGTTTTGGGTTCATGCGGCGTTATCAAGTGTGTGTTGAATATCATGCGATTTGGTTTCTTCGGACATTGTCGCAGAAAATAGTCGCCTGACAATTAAAGCGCGTAGAGACCGGACCATCAATCCGCGTGTCAACTTCTTGGGTCGATACCAATCAATGCCCAATTCCTGACACACCCGCTCGACCATTATTGCCCGGCTTGTGGTAGCAATGATGGTAAAGACCAATTGGGTCAGACAAACCGCCACGAAACTGAGTTGTACCCATCGACTGATGCTTTTTTTGGATTTGACCCGATAGGTGTCAAACCCGAAGTGTTGTTTAACGTCCCGAAAAGCAGTCTCAATGGTCCATCTTTTCTGATAATATCGCACTATCTGACATAAATCCAGAGTCAAGTCAGTGGTGTAAACACAGAAGTATCGAAACGGCTTTGCCTTTTTGGGTCGGGTTCGCATCACTACCAGACGCACTGGCTGTGGACACATTTTGGTAAGTGCTACTACCGATGCAATGGCATACCGTTTGTTGTCAATGTCAATCGTTGCATACCGTAGATATGGCAGTTGTAGGCGTTTGCCATACTTCTTGGGGCGTCCCCGTTTGGAACACTTAGCCACATCAGCCAACCGGTAGAAGACCGCATTGGACTTGGCACGACACAACAGATGATGCCCGGCTTTAAGCACACATTGAAACACTTTGCGCCGATTGAACCCCCGGTCAAAGATAATCAGTCCACGGGGAATGTGAGTGCATATCCGCTTCAGGATGGCGTTGCTGCTATCTTGCTTTGTCTTGGGACATATCAGTTTGACCCAAACCGGAAACAGTATCGTCTCCGTAACCGTGCTACAAAGCAAGCCCAATGCGCCAAACTGATGTCCTGAGTGAAACTTCGATTGATTGATGTTGCGTTTTGGGTAGCGATGATTTCTAAAAAAGTGAAGTCCAAATTGCTTGTGTCCTGTCTTTATCGCTTGGGTCTCATCGTAAACGTAGACCCAATTGTCAAAGCACCCTTGTAGCAACTTAATCAGATGTTTAGCAACCGCATCGGCGTCCCACTTGCCACGGGAGAGGAACTTCACGAGTGAATGGTAACCGGTTTTCGGTCGAACCGCTTGATAAATGTCAGTCACCGTGGCACTGCGGGGGGCAGTAATGAACCCAACAATAAATGTACAAAATAGGGTGAAGTTTTGACTGTTGAATAAGGGACGAAAATCGGTTAAAATACTTGCGAGGCAGAATATGAGGTGCATTGAAATCTCCTTTCAAAATTGTGATGGATTTCTGAAAGGATAACCTCTTTTCTGCCTCTTTGTACATAAAATTGTCTAAACTTTAGTCTCTTTTAACATAAGTAGGACTTACGCAAAATCGATAGACATAATTGTTGAAACACAGTAGAATGAGTGGCATGGAGGTGAATATGCCCCAACCGACTCGACTCGATTACTGTCAGTATTTGTTAAGTAGCCCCATCAACTATACCTTAACCCATTTGGCTGACCATAGCCAACAGTTCAGTCATGATATGATAAACCGTTATCTTGCCGGTGAGCGTATCCGCCCACGCTTGGTATGGGAAAATGTCAAACCCCACCTTGTGCAAACAGAAGGGGGATATGTCATCTTTGATGACACCGTTTTGGATAAGCGCTACGCTCGGAACATAGCACTAGCGCGTGTTCAGTATAGCGGCAACGCCAAAGGTGTCATTAACGGTATAGGTGTGGTGACTTGTGTCTATGTCAATCCCGACTTAGATCGTTTCTGGGTGATTGACTACCGTATTTACGACCCACAGACAGATGGCAAGCGCAAATTAGATCATGTTAAAGAGATGTTATCCCACTCGGTCTATCACAAGCGGCTTTTGTTCTCAACGGTGTTGATGGATAGCTGGTATGCCGCCAAAGATTTGATGCTATCCATTGAACAGTTAGACAAACATTACTATTGCCCGCTGAAGTCGAATCGTCAGGTAGACGACTCCAATGCCCAAACGCCTTACCAGCGTGTAGATAGCTTGCAGTGGACCGAGTGTGAACGCCGACGCGGGAAACGGATTAAAATCAGAGGCTTTGCCAAGCATCACAAGGTGAAACTTTTCCGGGTTGCGTCCGGTAACGGGCGCACGGATTATGTTGTTACCAACGACTTAGCTCAAAACGACACATCGGTTGCACAACAAGCGTGTAACCGGCGGTGGAAGATTGAGCAGTTTCACCGGGAAGCCAAGCAGTTGACCGGTCTGGAGGGGTGTCAATGTCGCTTGGCACGAATTGTTCGCAATCACATCGGTTGTGCAATGTTGGTTTGGGTGCGACTCAAACAAGTCGCGTATCAGACAGACCAAACCATTTATCAAGTCAAGCACAGTTTATTCTCCCAATACTTGCGACAACAATTGAAATCGCCCGCTATTCAGATGAAACTTGCGTAAGTCCTAATAAGTCTAACTGAAAAGCACTATAACTTCTTGGTAAACGCGGACCTCTCCTCTATCACCCGTTTTGCCTTAAACGCCGTGCGTTCCAAAGTCCCTTGACGGACAAATTCTACCTCCGGTCGGAAACCCAACGTCTCTCGGAGCGCGTTTACAGCCTTTACCCGAAGCATCGAAACCTGATCTTGAGATATTTCCTGTTGTTCCAACTCGACTAAGATAGTACAGATGTCTCGATGTGTTGAAGTCTCATGCATCAATCGAATGCGATATTCGGGACTCAGTTCTTCAAAGGAACGCACTACCTGCTCTACCTGCATCGGATAGAAGTTGACACCCATGAAAACTATCATATCATCCGCCCTCCCCAAGATGCCTTCAGGAGAACGGGCATGAGTGCGTCCACACGGACATGGCGACCGGTCAAGCCGCACTAGGTCATTTGTCCAGTAACGGATCATTGGTGTTGCACTCCGCTCAAGGTGTGTGATGACCAGAATCCCAACTTCCCCTTCCCGAACAGGTTCTTGCGTTTCAGGGTCAATCACCTCGATTAAATGTAGATCCTCGCTCCAATGTAACCCTGTTTTGTGAGTGCATTCGCTGGCAAAAGTAGGACCAATTTCGGCGAGTCCGTAGTAGTCATAAGCGTCAATACCGAGACCTCTCTCAATGGCTCGGCGTGTTGCTGGCACCTCCGTGCCCGGCTCCCCACCAAAGCAGCCAATTCGGAGGTTGATATCCGATGTGCTGTAATCATGCGCTTTCAGCTGTTCGGCGAGATAAATAGCATAAGAGGGTGTGGCAATGAGGACGCTGCTCTTGAGACGCACCATATAATCGATCTGTCTTTCGGTCAACGCCGCACCGATTGGAATAACGAGGCAGCCAATTTTTGCACCAGCGTAGTGCACAGCCAAACCCGCCACCCAAAGCCCATACGCAAAAGCATTCTGCAAAACGTCCCCCGGACGAACACCGATACTCCAGAGCGTCCTTGCCGTTACCTCTGTGATGTATTGCACGTCCGTCGCACTCCAAATTGTATTGACAGGTGTGCCCGTTGTTCCGGTACTTGGGTGGACCTCCCGGAACTCCGCCTCCGGCGCAACGGTAAATCGTCCCAAAAACGGGTGTCGCGCCTGCTCCTCGCGTAACTCCTCCTTCTGAACAAAAGGGAGCTTACGAATATCATCTAGGGTTTTAAGATCTGCTGGCGATACACCCGCCGCATCGAAGCGTTCTCGGTAAAATCCGCTTCGGTGATAGCATCGATCAACCTGCCATTTAAGTTTCGCAAGTTGTAACACATCCAAATCGTTTCTCGACATGGTTTCGACTTTATGGTCGTAAAACATTGGGGTGTCGCGTCTCATTTTCTTCTCCAGGACACGGCTCTCGTTAAATTGGTGCAAGGATTTGTAGCCTTCGCAAAGTTAAAGCCTATAACTCCATCTGTGAGGGGCTTGATTTGCGATTCTAAGCTTCTAATTATAGCAAAGCATCGGGAAGGTCTCAAGCGAAAAGGGGCTTGACTTTACCGGTCTTGAGTGCAATAATTGTCGCAGAATTGCCACAATTGAAAGCTGATGCAGGTTCATCGGTAACTGTTCACAGTCTCTTGTGGGCGTGAAACGGATTAAAGGATTTATGGGACTGGGCTGCAACGCCGCGCACCGATTTGTTCCATACAATAGGAGTGTAGAATATGAAAATTACTGACATTGAAATTATCCCAATTTACCCGCGTATCGCTGCACGCAATACCGCTTACAAAGCCCGATTCTCTGCTATCAACCACCGCACAGTTTTCAAAGTGCACACAGACAACGGGTTGGTCGGCTATGGTGACTACCGTTGTTCGCCACCCGATCGGTCAAGTGTAGAACCGCTCATCGGTCGCAACCCATTTGACTTCATCAACAACAATTTGAATATAGGGCTATGTGGTGCGCTGTACGATGTGATGGGCAAACACCTAGAGGTACCTGCCTATAAGCTGATGGGGCAGAAAGTACGGGATGCAATTTCAGTCGCAGCGTGGACGAGGCCTGCATCACCTGAAGCATTCCGCGACGAAATCCGTCGGGCTGTAGACCAAGGGTATATGACCTTTAAGATGCACACGTGCGAATATTATGACGTGATGGAGCAGACGCGGTTAGCAGAAGAGGTGGCGCCGGAGGGGTTTAAGATTCACTACGACTTCAATAGCAATCGTAGCTTGGCGGCGGTGTTACCTATCGTGCGTGAATTAGAGAATCACCCCGTCGTCGGATACATTGAGGATCCAATTGTGCGGAACGATATAGACGGTTGGCGACGGTTACGGGAACAGAGCCGCCTCCCAATTGTCATGCACGTTCCACAACTCGGCGGTGTGCAGGAAATCATCCATGGGCTTGCAGACGCCTATATGGTTGGAGAGAGTGGTATCGGTGATAGCCTAATACGAGGTTTTGCGTGTGGGAAGGCAAACATGCAGGTAATTATACAGCTAACCGGTGGTACACTTACCAAGGCGTTAGCACTGCACATGGGCGCTGTTTTGCCCACCATGACCGGTCACTCGGTAAACCTCGACGACCAATATGAGGAGGACATTACCGCAGAGCGGATTCCGGTGATTGAAGGGTTCTCGCCCGTACCAGAAGGTCCCGGCTTGGGAATTGAGGTGGACGAAGATGCCCTAGCGCGGGCAGCAGCAAACCAACCGACGGAGATTCCCAAGCATGTCGGCGTACTCCACATGCCCGGTGGTCATAAGATCTATACCCCATCCTTCGCTCCAGTGAGCCGATTGACAGGGCGAGAGGAAGGTACTATCCGGGGGCTAAAACAAGAGCTACTAGAGGACGACGGCTCCGAGGAATTTGCTCGAATCTATGACCGAGTCCAGCAGGAAGGGTCGTTCGTAGAATAATCCAAGGCATACCGCCCTTCAGTCATCTGGAGGTTGAGGTTCTCACCTCGGTCTCCAGATGAGTTATCGGTGCTTTTCTAGCCTACAACTTCAAACCGCTCTGACTCAGTAGACTTCGACCACAATACTGACGCACCCTCCATGACGGCTGCCCGTTCTGGAGACGCACGCCAAGCGTCGTAGATCTCGTTACTTTCCCAAGTCACCAACGTCGTTATCTTTGTCGGATCGGTGATGGAGACAAGTGTCACCCGACTAATAAATCCAGGGGCTTTACTCTGCGCTAGCCCATTGCGGTCTAAAAGCTCGCGAGCTTCATCAAACTGGTCCTCATTTGCCCAATGGTGTGTTAATACGCCAATCATCATTTCCTCCGTTATATTTTTTATTAAATCTTGGGGACAAAACCCCACAGGTTTATCTGTCCCACGTCGCGATGTGCAAGACAAAAGCGTTTCAGATGCCTACAGATGCGGTGTCAGCTTGTTATCAGCCGCCAGGTCGCTGCTACGATTAACACCAGCGAAAAAGCAAGTCCCATCGCGCTCACAACTACAATTCCCGCTTCTGCGAATACCGCACCTGTTCCCAAACTACCTGCTCCCGCCGCCAGAGCCACCATCATCTCACCGGCACCCTGCGCCCGCCCGCGCTCGAAAGGCAAAAGGCCGCTGAAAAACAGCGTAGAGCCCGCGATAAAACAAAAATTCCAGCCCAATCCCAGTAAGAATAGGCTAAACGCAAGCATAGAAACCTCATTGGAAATTGGCGTTAGCACAGTGGAGATACTCAGTATCAATGCGCCGGCGACCACTATTTTTGCCTGACCGAAACGGTCCGACAGACGACTTGTCAGACTTGAAAGCCCATACATCCCCAACGTATGTGCCATTATCACCCATGAAATCGCCGTCGCTTCATGGGCATGATGACTCATGTGCAGCGGTGTAATCACCATAATTAGCGTCATAACAAATTGCCCAATTATCATCGCCCCTACGCCAAGTCTCACCGTCCTATCAATAAAAATTTGCCACAGCTTTCGCCCGGTGTTCTTCTCTTCCACCCCGTTCAGGTCTTGCGCCAGTGCTCTTCCAACCTTCATCGGATCTGGGTATAACAGGCAAAAAATCAGCATGAAAGCAAGGACAGTAAGTGTTACCGAGACCAGATAAGGACCAGAGTGGGGGTGCAAGCCAAAGTACGCCGCCAGCCAAGTTGAAGGAGATACCAATAGCGGACCACCTACGGCACCTATAGTCCCCGCGAACACAATAAGACCGATTACCCCTGCCCGCTTGACCGGATGATAGACTTCAGCCGCAACAAAACGTGCCTGTTCGCTTACCCCGCGTCCCATACCGATCAATAACACACCGGCGCAGAGCCATGGGAAAGACTCCCACATGCTGATTGACAATACGCTGAGCACTGACCCAGCTGCGGCAAATAGATATCCTAGCGATAACCCCAATCTCCGTCCTGTGCGATCCATTAGCCACCCCACAGGGTAGGCGGCAATAGCTCGTCCCAACATCATCATTGTCGGTGGTACTCCTGCGGCACGATCTGTCCCACTTAGGTGGGCAGAAATAATCGGCAAGAGTGTAAACGACAAAATCATCGATCCGCTGAACAGACTCTGCGAGATAAACAATGTTGCTGTTATCCGCTGCTGCACCGAGCGGGGAATTGTTGGTGTGGACATAGGTGCTTTCGTTAAAAACTATAATTGGGGCAATTCAACCCGTGACGCGCTTCGGCATGATGTATTTGGACCTCAGTTACTGACAGCCATCTGCATCTTTGGCGTCAAATTATATCTTATCATGTCCGCAGTGTCGGGTCAATTCTAAAGTAATGCTACAAAATCCCTGTGCATAAAAATCAAATTGAATTTAATGCAATTAAGCCAATGTCGTTGACAACCGTTTAGGGAATAATTATAATGAATGTGACTGATTTATGATATCCCAAATCAGACGTTCACACTGATGACGAGGGTGGGGTTCGTCCCGATAAATCGGAATTTACATCCGCTCACCCCAAGCAGTTTCTACTTCTTCGACGCAGCGCGCCTCTATGCCCATGTAGCAAGTTAGTGTAGGAGGGATACAGCGTGCTTTGACGAAAATTAAAAGGATTCAAAAATGCCTAGAGAACTCATTGCGATTGCACCACGGACACCCGTAATTCGCGAATACGAGGAGCCATCACTCAGCCCCGGCGAAGTACGGCTGCGAAGTATCTTTTCTGCACCCAAACACGGGTCAGAACTCCGCGGCTACCGTGCCGAAACGAAAGACCACACCTCCCCTTTTGAGTCGGAACGGCGGATGCACGTTGGAGAAGGGGGTCCCCCGAAATTCCCAACGCGGTTGGGTAACATGACAGTCGGCGAAGTGATTGAGGTCGGCAAAGGTGTTACATGCTTCCAAGTAGGGGATCGTGTTTTCGGACATCTGCCTATCCGTGAAACGCATACTGTCCATGAAGAGCGTTTAGAGCGAGCACCGGATAAAATGTCCGCCGAAGCTATCGTATATTCCGATCCTGCTGGTGTTGCGCTCAGTCCGGTGCGGGATGCCAAAATCGGTCTCGGTGACCGTGTGGCGGTGTTTGGGCTTGGCGCGATCGGGCAGATGGCGGTGCAGATTGCACGGCTTCAAGGCGCACGGTGGATTGCTGCAACCGACCCAATCCCCGTCCGTCGCGAGCTTGCCAAACAGCACGGCGCAGATGTGGTTATCGATCCAATTGCCGAAGACACCGGACTAGTCATCAAAGACCTGACAGACAAGATTGGTGTCGATGTCTCCTTGGAAACAAGCGGCATTTATGCTGCACTAAACGATGCGTTGCGAGCGACAGGTTACATGGGAACGATTGTGTCTTCGGCCTATTACACAGGAGATGCCCGTGCCTTGAGTCTTGAGGGGGAATGGCACCGAAATCGGTTGACAATGATTTCGACTCGTGATGTGAGTCAACCCCTCCCTGGCCATCCGTTGTGGGATACACAACGTCTGCATACGGAGGCATTTGCACTGTTGCGGGAAAGGCGAATTTCGGTGGAAGGCTTGGTTTGCCCGATTGTCCCGTTCAGTGAGTCCGCTGAAGCCTATCGTGATATTGATGAAGCACCGGAGAAGAGCATCAAATTGGGTGTGGTTTATGAGACGTAAAAGGGGATAGCAAAATGTCTGAGCGGAAAAAAATTGCAGCAATCATTACCGAGTACCGTCCGGGATCGCACGCCGATGTCATTGTCACCAAGTTCCTGAAAGGAATTCCAACGGACGACGGATTGATTCAACCGCGCGTCGAAGTTGCGTCAATGTATGTCGACCAATTTCCCGAAAACGATCTGAGTCGCGGGTTCGCCGCAGCGCATGATGTGCCGATCTATCCGAGTATCGCCAAGGCGTTGGTGCTCGGTGGAAGTGAACTCGCTGTCGATGGTGTCCTCCTGATCGGGGAACACGGCGACTACGCCTGGAATGAAAAAGATCAGCAACTCTATCCGCGCAAATACTTCATGGAGCAGATCTGCGGCGTTTTTTCGACAAGTGGCAGAGGTGTCCCCGTCTTTAATGACAAACACCTTTCCTATAACTGGCACGACGCCAAATGGATGGTTGACCGTGCGGCGCAGCTCGGTGCACCGTTCATGGCAGGCTCATCGCTGCCTTTCGGTTATCGAAACCCGTGGTTGGAACACCCATTGGAAACCCCAATCACGGAGGCGGTCTCTATCGGCTATTCAGGGTTGGACATCTACGGCTTTCATACGTTAGAAACACTTCAATGTATGGTTGAGCGGCGCGTGGGCGGTGAAACCGGTGTCGCTGCGGTGACTTGCCTGGAAGGTGATGCGGTGTGGGAGGCGGGGAAAGCCGGAGCATGGTGGAGAGAACTGGCAGAAGCTGCTTGTGCACCAATTGAGAATAAGCCGTCCGGGGATATGGAGGAACACTGTAAAAATCCCGCACTTTTTCTCCTTGAATATCGGGATGGAGTTCGCGGAGCTGCCTTGATGCTGAACGGCTATGTAACTGACTTGGCTTATGCAGGCAGGGTCGGTGGCGATATCTACGGTTCGGAATTCTATTTACACGGAGATCCGCACCCCCACTTCAGTTACCTCAGCTTGAATATCGAGGAGATGTTCGTCAGCGGGATTCCAACCTATCCAGCCGAACGGACATTGCTTACATCGGGCGTGTTGGAAGCCGCGTTGGACTCGCGCTATCGTGGCTATGTTCGTCTCGGAACACCATATCTTGATATTGCATACCGCTCCTACGATTCAATTCCTTGGCGTCCAACGGGAACGCGTCCTGTCGGTGCATCGCTGGAACCGTTACCTGAATAGAAAGCAATAACAGCCAGTCTTTCGCACTTGCAAGGAGGCTATCCTAAATTATCTACTAGTTTCGCAGGTCATCTTAGATTTCTTTGGAGAAAATCTGCGTCAATTCGCGGATAAGATCTAGGTGCTTCCCGGTAGTTTTACCTGTGCTGATTCTATCAAACGATTTCACTTTACTGAATTTGTAAAGTAGGTCTCGTTTTTTGCTTTTCTTCCCAGTTTTTATTTACTTTAGTTAACACTTGTGATAAAATAAAAAAAACAGATTGTAGGAGCCCCGATGTCTACTAGCAAATCACAGGCTCCGCATTACAACCCTTTAGTTGATAACTCCGAATAGTTTATGAAGGAGGGAACATGGCAAAAAATCAAATGCGAGCATTCGGCGTCAATAGTCGGGTCGGCTATAATTCTGACGGTTTTTATAAAAGGAATGTATACGCTCCGACTAAACGTGGACAGAAGCAATCTTCCGTTGAAAATATTGTGCCTGAAGACAATCTCAACGAGATTTTTGCACACTCAAGCGAAACTATGGAAGAATTGCCCGATAATAGTGTTCATTTGATGATTACATCTCCGCCTTACAATGTAGGCAAAGAATACGATAATGATTTAACGTTGAATGATTACCGCGCAATGCTCAAAGGGGTTTGGAAGGAAACATATCGGGTTCTGGTGGAGGGAGGTAGAGCTTGTATCAATGTAGCCAACATTGGGCGAAAACCTTACCTTCCGTTAAACGCGTTCATTACAACAGATATGTTAGAGCTCGGTTTTCTTATGCGTGGGGAGATTATTTGGAACAAAGCAGCAAGTGCTGGAAGTTCTTGTGCTTGGGGAAGTTGGAGGTCTGCCTCAAATCCAGTTTTAAGAGATGTTCACGAGTATATTTTGGTCTTTTGCAAAACAGAGTTCAAACGGACTGGAACAGAATCAACAATCAGCAGAGATGATTTTTTGGAGTGCACGAAAAGTATTTGGAAAATCCCTGCGGAATCTGCTAAGAGGGTTGGGCATCCAGCACCTTTTCCTGTTGAATTGCCAGAAAGACTTATCCGTCTTTATTCGTTCAAAGGAGATATAGTATTGGATCCTTTCATAGGCAGTGGCACAACGGCAGTAGCGGCAAAACAAACCGGACGAAAATGGGTGGGGTACGACATATCACAAGAATATGTTGATTTAGCAGCTGGTAGGCTGAGTCAAGAGCCATTGTTTTTATTAGAAGAGAAACCTGTATGAATCCGTGTATCGTTAGCCTGCTTAATGATGAAAACAAGGCTGGGCACTTTGTTCAGAAGTTGCCAATTGCATTTGAAATGGCATCTAATGAGATGCCGGGCAACCCTGCTATCGGCATGATTCGTGAACACATCCTCATTGGATATTTCATTTCTGAGTTTGGAAAAGACAAAGTGAGTGTTCCACCACAAGGCAACGAACGTGGTTTTGATGTTTTTGTTTGCGACGAAAAGTTGTCAATTAAAACTGTAACAGGATATGGACATGGCAGTGTCAAAGTTTTATGGACAGTCGATCAATCAAAGGCAGATCAGGAAATTGAGGGGTACCAACCCGAATATGACCTTTTCTTAGTCACAGCTCATTGGGGGCGCACACGAGATAGCATCTTTTACATCCCCACTTCTGTTCAATTTGAAACTCATGCTAAGCTTGGCAGTATGAGGTATCTTAATTTCAAACCTGGCACGAATAATAGAGGCATATTCATCAGCACAGAAGCTATGAAGGAACTGAAGGCGCATCCTGATACATTGAAACGCGAAGTTACTTGGACAAAACAAGGGATGCATTATACACCCTATGAACGATGGGAAGAATTTTGGAAAGAGGGTTAGGAGTTAAAAGGCGATTTAATAGGTAAACTCGTTGAGGTAAGGAATAATAATGGATCTTATAACATTGAATGGTGGTCGGGTAATTTCTGAAGATCGACTTTCGTGTTTTGAAGAGTGTCTTTGACAGTACAACTTAAGCCCAATTCTACTCATTCCGGTTGACTTGAATCCCCTTCAACCGTTAGGGTTTCCTTACTGGCAAAAATAGGGGCAATAGGTTAAGTTGTGAATCTACCGGCGATTGGTATTAGACTTCAATCGAAGATACGCTGCATCTCGCACCAGCGTACAGCAAATTCCACGAACCTATTGAAACGGCACCGGAATCGTCTCCCCATGCCACGGGAAGGCGTAGCTTGGATTATTCACAAAGCGGCGCATGCCGACCTCTAGCCGGACCGATGTCGAAGGCGGAAGTTCGACCGCGAAATACTTCCCATTGACAGAGGTTTCTTTTTCTGCGTATTCTCGTTCCGACCGGAGCCATAGATAGGGATTTTGACGCAACTCCTTTTGATTCATCGATCGGTATTTGAGTCCAGTGAACTGATGTTCTCCGAAAGCACCCGCCTGCACGATGGCATTTCGAGTTTCAGTCCTGCTGAGGTTCACCAACTGAATTCCGACAACATCTGACCCCAATTTATCAACGAGGGCAGCGACATCTTTCGGCAAGCCGGGGCACGCATTGTCCCGGTCAAAGTAGCGCACGGTGGCTCGGAGAAGCCCACCGTTATAAACTGACTGTGGTGCCCCCATCGTAACCTGCGTCAAACCTTTCGTGAAAACAGGATTCGGCGGGAAGTAGTTCGTTGTAATAATTTCCTCGACAGTGCGATCGTCGAGGCGGATTTTATCAAAAGCCTCCACCGCCCATCGGTACTCCGCGCTCAGGATCTTCTCGGGCCAATCCGGATTCAACCCATCATAGTATTGAAAGCGGGCAAACTCTGTTTCGCCGCCGTTCTTCTCACCACCCCTGTCTCCAATTTCATTCCAATCGCGCTCGACCTCGCCATCTCGTATCCGTGTGATTAGTTCATAATCTTCAGTGGACATTGACGCATGATATAGGTGGGCAAGTTCCTGCATCCGCCACGGAATTGGACCTGTGTAGACACCTCTCTTGGGCAGAATATCATCGTTTGAGCGACCGACGGGTGGGTCATAACACCAACCTTCGGGACCATATCGCGTCGGCATAATAAGCTGTCCATCTTCCCGCGTCACCGAGTTTTCCAACATCAACTGGATCTGGGAACGGAGAAGCTCAAGATAACCGAAGTCCCCGGTGAGCAGTAAGGCACATTCTGCGGCAATGGTGAGCGAGTGAAACATGATATTGTAACCTTGATAGTGATTCCAGCCATACTGTCCACCCCACCACACACCATTGCGGTGCTCCCCAATCTTTCCGGTAGGTCCCACATTGTCAGGCATAATCCCGTTATTGCGACGCATCCGATCCAGCCAAGCTTCTGTATATTCCAATACCCACCGCTTGTACTTCTCATCACCTGTATACAGGTAAGCATTGGTAACGAGAGCAGTAGCACCTAAACTATTGGGTGTGTCGGACTGCAAGACCATCTTCTCGAACAGTTCAACAATCTCTGCTCTGCGTTTTGGGTCTTCATACCAATTCAGTTCGAGATCTTCGACGATTGGATAAAGGCTCGCACGCACACCGTAATAGTTGACCTCCCCGCCTAGATATCTTCCGGCGAGCAGCATGGTGTTGGCGAAATCCGCATCTGCATGTAACCTCGGTCCCTGACTAGAATGAAACGGAGACCGCAGGATCTTATGCTCAGGATCGTAATTGGGAGCTTCAGGATCTTCGCCGATGAACATCGCAGCAAATCTCCGCGCTCGACGGACATTCTCCGAGACAGTGGGACAAGCGACACCGAAATCGTAGAGCGCCATGTTGCCTTCACCGAGATGATGCCACTCCATGGCTTGCGCCAGATTCCAAAATTCGTTGTGCATCGACGGTCTGAATACTTTTGTAAAATTGTTATGTCGAAGACGATGATCGAAGCTGTCATCGCTGATTCGGGTCGTCGCGTTCCACTCCTGTAATGCAAAGTTGAGGGTACTCTCATCAGCACCGATGGAGTAGAACAGGCACCAATTATAAAACTGCTCGTACAGATCGTCGAAGTCTTCCGCGAAGTAAAGGGCACCCCCTGGTTCCGTATACTTCTTGACCATCATAGGTGCCGCTTCCTCCATAAGATCGATCAGATTACGCTCCATCAGTGCCCACCCAGGAGGTGCTGAGATTTCGGTCGCCTTGACGGAAACCATTTCGGGCATGGTGACTCCGTTTGCGGAAACGCTTGTCGTCATTTTTTGCTCCCTATTGTTCCTCTTTTTGGAGTACGTTTTCCAAATTCGTAATCGCTTTATTGGAGATCGCGAAGTAATACAAGTGATAACCGCCGCTCGTGTGCCGACTCAGATGCATCATTGAATCATCTACCAAGCGACCCAGCCGCCATCGACAGCGATAGTTTGACCCGTTACCCAGTTCGCAGCTTCCGAAGCAAGGTACAACACCGCACCGACTATTTCTTCGACCTCACCGACTCGCCCCATCGGGATGCGACGTACAACATCGTCGTAGAACTCCTTACGCTTTAAGAGTTCATTCGCAAGTGGTGTCCGTGTAAATGCTGGGGCGACAGTATTCACCGTTACGTTGTGAGGTGCCCACTCGACCGCAAGCCCTTTTGTCAATGACAAAACCCCACCTTTGCTGCCTGAATAAATTGTTCGCAGGGGACCACCCACCAACGCCATCGTCGAAGTGATGTTGATAATCTTTCCGTTCTCCCGTTCAATCATCGGCTTCACGAGCGCTTGTGTGAGGAAAAACAATCCCTTGAGATTCAAATCGTAGACAGTATCCCAATCGTCCTCGGTTACCTCAAGCGCAGGCTTCGGACGGTTCGTGCCAGCGTTATTGACGAGGACATCAACCCGCCCCCAGACATCAATTGCCTCTTGTGCACCGCGAGCAATCTCATCCATTTTGCTCGCATCGAAAACGACCGGTTCAGCCTTACCACCCTCCGCCCGTATCTCTTCCGCAACCTCTTCGAGATCAGAGCGCGTCCGGCTGTTCAAAAGTACGTCGGCACCCATCTGTGCTGCGGCGATCGCGATACCTCGCCCGATCCCTTTACCTGCACCTGTAACTAACATCACTTTATCGTTAAGATCAAATCCGGGAAATGCCATAATAAGCCTCCATTTTTTTATGATGCGTAATACGCAAATTCAAGCGTTGAATTCATCCATCAACTGATAAACCTATTTTTTTCCTTCTGAGCCAGTGCTAACTTTAACGTATTTTCTAATAACATTGCGCGTGTCATCGGACCAACGCCGCCGGGGACTGGTGTGATAAAACCGGCGATTTCCTTAACACCATCAAAATCAACATCACCGACAAAGCCATTTTCGGCAATGGTAATTCCCACATCAATCATGACCGCCCCCGGTTTTACCATGTCTGCCGTAATCAACTTGGGTCTGCCGACTGCCGCAACCAAAATGTCCGCCTGCTGAGTTGCCAATGAAAGCTCGCGAGTCCGCGTGTGGCAGTAGGTAACTGTCGCATTGCGGTTGAGCAGCATTAATCCGACAGGTTTTCCGACCAGATTGCTACGCCCAACACAAACCGCATGGCTTCCTTCAATCGATACACCTATCGATTCAATGAGGCGGATAATTCCTGCTGGGGTGCATGGGACAGTCTGTTCACGATTGATGAGTAGGTTGCCTAGGTTCGCTAGACTCAGACCATCGGCGTCCTTTTCAGGTACAATCGCATTGATGATAGCATCCCCATCAATAGAATCAGGAACCGGCATTTGAGCGATAATCCCGTGTATATCCTCACGATTGTTCAGCGCGTGAATCCGCTCTATGACCGCTGCTTGCGATGTTTCTGCCGGCATGCGATGCACCTCTGAATGAAAGCGGACATACTGACAATCCTTCTCCTTGTTGCTAACGTAGACCGTCGAAGCGGGATCGTTTCCAACTTGGACTACCGCAAGTCCAGGGCTAAATTTCAGTTTCCTCACTTGACGTCGAATTTCGCGCCGTATCAATCTGGCATGTTGTTTTCCATCAATAATTTTCGCCCCGATTTCATCGGGATCCAAAGCAATTGGCAATCGTGAATCCTCCTCGTCGACTGATGTGGTGTTTGCACAAATATGATTTTCGTTCAAAGTGGTTGCTGAAATGTACAGCGCGTTATTATATCATATCCTATGCCGTGTATCTATCATTTCTTTAGTGTAGAGGTGAATCAATGTGCTCACCTCTCGGACATTTCTCGCAACGTAAAACATGAAGAAAGAAAAGCATCGCGTAAACAAAGGGATAACAAGGCAAGTTAGACTCGAAAAGCATCAACATAACGCTTAACTCAAACGCTCTGACCACTGCTCCGCTATCACATCTCGTCTGACTCTCGGTATCTGTTCATGGGGAAACTTCTGGCAACGTCGTATTTCTTACTCATTAGCATTCTCATTTCCGTGTCCTATGCCTCAGAATCCAAGCACGATCCACTCCAATTACCACCTCTCTCCCTTTTGCAGAAAACCGAATCTATTCGATTCAAAGACCTCCCGGATCCTTTTATTCTTAAGCATTGGCCCCCCATCCGTGACAGTGAGTATATAACAATTAACGGCGTGGAGCTCACCAAAAACTTGGATTACCTCATCGATTATGGTGCGGGAACGGTTAGGTTCCTGAAAGACTACCCTCCTGAAGCCATCGTTCAAATTACCTACCGGATATTACCTTTCGCAATTAAAAGGGGATATAAACGAGATCTCTTTCGACAAGATCAACCCTTGGAGCAACCGCTTGGTGAAACTGAACTTGAACCCCGTACAGATCTAACCGAACAACTTTCACCGGAGTCGGCACTGCCGCCGGTGCAGGTGACGGGAACTCAGACATTCGGTGTCTCGGCCGGTAGCAAAAGGTCACTATCTCAGGAGAGAGCCTTGCGAATCAGCGTTGATGGCAGGGTCTCGGAGAATGTCAGTGTCACAGCACTCCTCTCGGACCAAGATCTACCGATCCAACCCGAAGGCACGACCGAAAACATTCAGGATATTGACCAAAAACTCATCCGCATCACAAGCCCAAACGTTACCGGGTTGTTGGGGGATTTTGAGGGATCGCTCGGCAATACGGATATATTCTTTAACCGTGCGCTAGAGGGTGTGCAGGTTTCGGGAGATTTCAAGTGGGGGAAGTTTCATCTCATACCGAGTGCCATCCCCAAGGGGCGATCTGCCAACAAGACAATCAGGGGTGAGGAGGGGCGTAGTGAGTATCGCGTTGATGTCGATGGTGAGTTTGTTATCGTCAAAGCGGGGACTGAAATTGTCTGGCTAAACGGCCAACGGATGCGGCGTGGCGAAAACAATGACTACGTCATCCGTGACTATGGCGACCCAATTATTGAGTTCACAAGCAAACACTTAATCACGAGCAATGACGTTATCCGCGTCGATTTTGAATATATCCCTGAGGACTTGGCGTATCAACGAAATCTACAAGGTGTCAGCGGCTCGCTAAATCTGCCCGGCGAGCGCGTTACGGTTGGGTTCGGCTATGCGGTTGAATCGGATCTAAATGATCCGGAAAATGCGTTCATCATTCTCAATGAACGGGAGTTTAAGGAACTTCAGAGAAACGAGTTGGACGCAGACGGAGATGGAAACCTTCTCATTGCGCCGCAGCGGCGCACCGTATGGGATATCAACGGACGTCTTGATCTCACCGAAAGCCATGGACTCCTACAACACGCCCCCACACTGGAAGGACAGATGGCTTTCGGTGCATTGGATCGCAACACTCTTTCTAACCGAGACCGAAAGACACTGAGTCGGGCTTGGAAACTTCTCGCCAATTCATCAACCGAGAAACTGCTGTTGAATCTGGATTTCCGATCCCTTGATGCGGAATTCGTGCCGGTCGGTGCATCGATTGCCAACCGCGCACGGTTTCGATACGAGGAGCAGTACACCGATGAACAGTTCGATGACCTGTACTTATTGGGTGACGTGGGTACAGCCCAAAATCCTGATGAGAAATCTGTCGATCTTGACCTACAGGTAAAACCGGTCAATTGGCTTAAACTCGATTACGGCTTAGGACGCACAGAGGAACGTTTCAAGCGATCAGGGAATCAGCAAATTTTCAACGGTTTGAATACAGCTGCCTCACTCAGTGATGTTACCCTTCGCAACAACCTCAACGGCGGGTTCGATTTCAATCCACGGGAGGGGTTGATAAAACGTCCATACAGCCCTCGCCTCAGAGGCGATTATCGCAGGAGCACCTCGAAAGTTAGGGGGCAGGACCAATTCCGCAAGGCACGCAGACACGGACAACTCTCCCAGCGCATTCGCCCATTCAATCTGAATGCTTCGGTCGAACAGCTGGAAGCGATTGATCTCGATTTCGACGATAACGTGAACCTCAACCGAAAGCGGAATATTTCGACAGCGCGCCTTGATCTCGTTGATTTTCGATGGGTGTCAATTAACACAAAATACGCAATCGAAAGTGCTTTCGATAAGGAACCCCTGCTCACGGTTGATGGGAGAGCGTTGGGTTTCTCGGACTGGCAGCCGGCGACGAAAGCGAGAACCTGGACGGTAGGCTTCTTTTCTCAACCGCGTAAATGGGCAAACATTTCGACAAATATCTCTCGGCGAGTGTTTGAAGCACAGCGAGGGTTGGGATCCGACTCAAGGACACAGTTGGCGGATATTGAAATGCGTCTCACGCCATTCAACCGGGCGTTGGACGGGCAACTCACCTACGAACTCGACAAGAAATTGGCGACGGAAAGACGGGAAATTTTTACAAACATCAATCCGTTCACGGGACGGGAAATCAAGCCGGGTGAAGGACATTATGTCAAAATCGACGACCTGCATTACCGGGAAGATTTCGAGGAGGGAGACTATATCAAATTCATCCAGAACATCGATGACAAACCTGTTTCCGCAATTGATATGAAGTTAAGCCTGCGCTTTCAACCCCGCCGCTTCACGTCGCGTCGGAGAAGTGACACAACCGCTAGGGCCAGCCAGACCGAAGCTCGAAGTAACTTGGTGTGGCTAGCAAACGCTATTCGCGGTCAGGCTGTTGTCAATATAACGGAGGAACAGGATGATCCGGATCCCGCAAGCCTTTATCTGTTGCGTAACCTGCGAAACGAACGCACAGTTTTTGGCCGAATCAACCAGCGGTATCGACTCGACTTTTCTCCCTCACCGCTATTGAGTTTGGACCTCGGCTTTGATACCAATCGTCTCCTCAACAAGCGGATTAATAGTCGTGAGCGACGACGATACAGCCGGGATTGGGAGGTGGACTTAACGCTGAATCCAACGTCGAAACTCTCATTCAAGGCAAAATGGGAACAGCGTCGGGAAGAGGAGCAGTTTACTGAACTTAACCCGGAGGGGAATGCGTCAGCAGCGATTTCCGATCTGACACAGTTTGAGCGCGCGAACGCGCTTGAATTTAACTACGAACTCAGTCGCGTTTTACAGCTGGGTGTTGCCGGAATCCATGAATTTACTGCTGATCGTGAATATCTTGATGACGCTCCGGAAGCCCGGACACGAACTTTCTCACTGGAAAATCGGCTAACCTATTCCTTTATTAGCAAAGGGCGACTCGACTTTACCTATCGACTCAACCACGGCAGCAGCGAGGGCGGCATCCCTTTTACGCGATATAACTTCTACGAAGGGATAAGCCATGAAGTTCGCACCACTGCGGATTATAAAATTCGGAAGGTGACAGATCTGCTACTACGATTCAATTATCGCCTGCTTTCCACGAAACAGAGCAAACCGGACCACCGGATGGGGATGGAGGTTGTAGCAGAGTTGTAGGAAGGTTCCATTAAAGTCGAAATTCGACGGAAGACACAATTTTATCATAGACAGACACGTGCGTGTCGTATTGACTAGCTGGCGAGACAAATAGAAGCCGATAGACATAACGGTTGCCTTCCGAGCTTCTCACAAAAAAGGATTGCTTCGTTTTGAGGTCGGTGTCCTTAAATATGATTTCCCAAAAGTAGCCAGCGCGACGATCTTTGGAAAAGATACTGCCTTGAGCAATTTGCTCATAATCAGGGCCAATCCCTTCTAAGATGTTTAGAGCGATTTCCCTAGGTGATTCCTCGTCAGTAACGCTCTGTATTTCAATCCAAATATAGATATAAGGTATCCCGTTTATCGCCGCTTCCACTATGGTATTGGCAAAATTTTCTTCTGAAGTCGGTTGCATGAGTAGAAGGGAAACCACCTCGTTGAAGATCATACTTGAAGAATCATCCACCTCGCCATGGACTGTATTTGTCACTTCCTTGACGGTCCAATCATCAACAGGCAGGTTGGAGACTTTGAACAGCCGTCGATTTCGGTATATATCTCCATCAAGACCGAAGGTGAGTTCCGGTTCCTTTTCCACGGTTGGGACCGGTGAATCCGCTTCGTCGTCACCGCCGCACCCTACTGCAAGGAGCCCCACTATCATCGCACCGATAGCAATGAAAACCCTCAATGTCATATCCATTTTCTAACCTCTTTCTGTTTTTGTCGTCTCTAAAGTCGAAATTCGACAGAAGACACAATTTTATCATAGACAGATACATACGTATCGTATTGGTCAGTTGGCGACCAAAACAGAAGCCGATAGATAAAGCGACTACTTTCTAAACGACTTAGAAAAAAGGATTGTTTGGCTCTGCTTTCAATGTCAAAGATCTGATCGTTGATGAGCTGTGGGGCTTGGGCGTCCAAGGCAATTTCCCAGAAATAACCGTGGCGACCATCTCGGGAAGATATAGCAGCTTGATTGCCTACCTTATGCATCTTATCTTCCCAATCAAAGGGAGGCGTGAGCGCCTCTAGGTTGTGCCCGGCAGCCTCTCTAGATGAATCGAAATCAGTACTACTTTGCAGTTCAATAAAAATATAAATAAAAGGAATCTGATTGGTAAATGCCTCCGGCAGGGTATTGACAAAATCCTCCTCTGAAGTCGGTTGCATAAATAGAAGGGAAATCACCTCGTTGGACTCCTGCTCGAAGGCAAAGTCCTCCTCATGCGTGTATGTTGTATGATACAATGAAAGAGGCAAAGGAATCCAACCAAGGAAATTCTCCGCTTCCTCTCCCTCGACTGCCTTAGTCACTTCCTTGACAGTCCAATCATCAACCGGCAGATTAGAGACTTTGAACAACCGTCGATTTCGGTATGTATCCCCATCAAGCCCGAAGGTGATTGCAGGTTCCTGCTCTACGGTTGGGGCGGGTGAGTCTTCTTCGTCGTCACCGCCGCACCCTACGATAAAAATCCCCACTATCATTGCACTGACAGCGACGAAAACCCTCAATGCCATGTCCATTTTTTTGCCCCTTTCTGCGCCCTAGCTTTCAAGCGCGAGCCTCAGGCTTCCGATTTGAAGAAAACGGGATCGGGCTTAACCCATTCTTCCTCACCGTCCACCCAGACTTCGCGCTTCCAGATGGGCACAATTTGTTTGAGTCGATTCATCGCGTAATGGCATGCCTCAAATGCGTCCTTGCGATGCGGGGAGGCGACAGCCACTGCAACGCTGACCTCACCGATTTCCAGTCGTCCCACGCGATGGATCATGGCAACACGGTCTAGCCCCCACTTTTCGTGGATCTCCTGTGCAATTTCTGCCATTTTCTTTTCTGCCATCGGTGGATAGGCTTCGTACTCGAGATAGGAGACCTCCCTGCCTTCCGTGTTGTTGCGAACAATGCCTAAGAAGTGGGCGATCGCTCCCGCGTCTCCCGTTTCGACCGCACGAATCACATCCCCCAATTCGATTTCGTCGCTGGTAATCTTAAACATCTTGACCTCCAGTCACCGGCGGAATGAAGGCGACCTCGTCGCCCTCTGAAAGCTCGCTATCTGGCGTGGCATACTCCCAATTCACAGACGTTTGCATCACATCGTAGTATTCTGCGATTTCGGGCCACTCTGCCTCAAGCCGGTCTAGGATAACTCTCACAGTTGCTCCGTCTGGCAGGTCCATATCTTCTTCGTCTCTATCTAACTCTTCATGCAAAACTGCAAAATATTTAACTTTAACTTTCATCGCTTCTCCAACGAAAATCGTGATGTCTAAAACATAAAATGTAATAAGAAACGTTTACTCAAAATTGTCCAATATTATACCCCAACGGAGATTTGAATACAAAAGAAATCCACCGACCTTCAAGTGTATCGTGATATGGAATGATGTGACTTTTCGTATTGGGTATGATAAGATAAATATGGGAACGGTTGAAATCAATCCTGTAAATCTTAAAATCCTGTAGATCCAGATTCAGACAGAATGCAGGGATGATTTTGGAGGAAGCAGTGTGATGACAAAAGGAAAATGGGATTGTGTCATTCTTCGTGAAATTTGCGATTTGGTAAACTATGGTTATACTGCTAGCGCGAAGCCAGAACCAATTGGTCCTAAATTTCTCCGAATCACTGATATTGTACCGAATCGAATTGATTGGTCATCAGTTCCGTATTGCAAGATAAATGAAAAAGATCTAGGCAAATACCGATTAGAAAAAGGTGACATCGTAATTGCTCGGACAGGTGCAACAACAGGTTATGCTAAGAGAATTAGAGATGACTATACAGCGGTTTTTGCTTCCTACTTGGTTCGGGTTCGAGTAAATCTAAAGTATGATAGCCAATATGTCGGATTTGTCATTGAATCTGACGAGTACAAACAATTTATTCAGCTAAATCTCGGTGGCACAGCTCAACCTCAAGCCAATGCCCAAGTTTTGACTTCATTTCCGATCCCACTCCCTCCACTCCACACCCAACGTAAAATCGCCTCAATCATCAGTGCTTACGACGACCTCATTGAAAACAACACGCGCCGTATTGAAATCCTTGAGGAGATGGTGCGTACAATCTACCGAGAGTGGTTTGTCGAATTTCGCTTTCCAGGATATGAGAAGGTGCCGATGGTAGAGTCAGGGCTGGGATTGATACCACAAGGTTGGGAGGTAAAGCAGCTTAGTGAAATGTGCCATGTCATAATGGGACTGTCACCCAAATCTGAGTTTTATAATGAGACCGGCGACGGTTTGCCCTTTCATCAAGGGGTCACAGACTTTGGAGAACGATTCCCAACGGATCGAGTTTATTGCACAATTCAAAAGCGCATCGCTGAAGCAGATGACATATTATTCAGTGTTCGTGCACCTGTCGGACGAATAAATATCGCAAACAAGAAAATTGTAATAGGTCGTGGGCTTTCTGCAATCCGGAGCAAGGAGGGGAATCAGGCGTTTTTGCTTCAACAACTGAAAAATAGATTCCAAGAGGAAGACACGATGGGAAGTGGAGCCATCTTCAATGCAATCAGGAAGACAGATCTGTTGAGGATTCCACTGCTAACCCCTACAGAATCAGTAATTGGCAAGTTTGAAGAAATTGTGAATCCAATCTTTGCGGAGTTGGCAAACCTGACACTGAAAAACATCAACCTCCGCCAAACCCGCGATTTGCTGCTCCCGAAACTGATTTTGGGTGAACTTGACGTATCCAAACTTGATGTTGACACTGACAAAATAGAGCCGAGAGTTAGAGGGGGCTCAAAACCCGCATCCGTTGACAGAGCAGTTGCACATTAGCGACCGATTTTCTTTCGCATAAAAATTGATGGTGTGCTAAAATGCTTGGGGCTTAGATCTAATAAAGAAAGACGTAAGGTGGATTCTTGATTCGGCTTTTGCAGGAGGCAAACAGATGGAAAAACGACAGTTGGGAAAAGGTGGAGACCATGTATCTGTAATCGGTTTCGGGGCGTGGCCCATTGGCGGTGCAATGGGCGTAGTCAATGAAGGAGAGGCAATTGCCACGGTGCACGCGGCAATTGACCACGGAATTACGCTCATTGATACGGCACAAGCATACCGCACATCGGAGGCAATCCTCGGCAACGCGTTGAAGGGTGGGTGGCGGGAGCAGGTTTTCCTCGCTACGAAGGTCAGCCGAGAGTATTCACCGGATGCCATCCGGCGTGCGATGGAGAATAGTCTACGTGCTTTACAAACAGACCACGTAGACCTCTATCAGATCCATGGCTGGAATCCGCAGCACCCGGTTGATGATAGTATGGAAATGATGGAAAGATTACGTCAAGAGGGCAAGACTCGCTACATTGGCGTCTCCAATTTCAACGTTGAACAGATGGAACTCGCCGCCCAAACCGCGCCTTTTCATTCACTTCAGCCGCGTTATAACCTGCTTGACCGTGAGATTGAGGCGGAAATACTGCCTTACTGTGAGACTCATGGCATCGGCATCCTCCCCCACAGTCCGCTAGCCAAAGGGTTACTGACCGGCAAATACACGCCGGACTACCAATTCCCAGCCGACGATGAACGCTCAGGGATGTCCCGATTTCAGGGGGAAGAATTTCGACGTAACTTGGCGACAGCGGAAAAACTGCAAGCCATTGCTCAGGAACGGAATCTCACGCTCATTCAATTAGCAATTGGTTGGCAGTTGCGGCTTTCGGGAATCACCTGTGTCCTCGTTGGTGCAAAAACGCCTGAGCAGGTTGCTGAGCATGTCGGGGGACAGGGTTGGAGGTTGACGGATACGGAATTGCAAGCAATCGAAGTGGTGCTAGCAGAGGGATAGCGCATGAATATTGAAGGTATTAAAAAAATCGGTGTTATCGGCGCGGGCACAATGGGGGCGGGTGTCGCAGAAATCTTCGCGCAGTTTGGATACACTGTCATTCTGTACAACAGGAGTAAAGCGGGGATGCAGCGCGCCTTGGAGCGTATCCGATCTAACGTTGCCCCTATTGAGATAGAGACAGATACCGCAGAGGCAAAAATTTATACCACCCATGATTTGACGAACCTCGCACAGGTTGACCTCATCTCGGAATCGATCGCTGAAAATCTGGAAGTAAAACAGGACATCTTTCGGAAACTGGATGAAATCTGCGACGCAAAGACAATCCTTACAACAAATACTTCGGGATTAAGCATTTCGCAGATTGCCACAGCGGTCTCCCACCCTGAACGATTTGCTGGGATGCACTACTTCAATCCACCACAGATTGTTCCGGCACTAGAGATTATCAAGGGCGAATCGACCTCCGATGCAACCTGTGAAGTCCTAATAGCTTTGGCGAAACAGATGCAGAAGCAACCAATTCTAGTACAGAAAGATGTCCCCGGATTTGTCGCCAGCCGCCTCCAATTTGCCGTCGTGCGTGAAGCGTTACATCTCCTTGAGGAGGGCATCGCATCACCCGCTGACATAGATGCAGTGATGAAACATGGATTGGGATTGCGTTGGGCGTTGCTTGGTCCGTTAGAGATTGCAGATCTCGGAGGGCTTGATATTTTCAACACAGTTGGAAGCTACGTTGCCAAATCCTTGAGCAATGCAACCGAATCTCCGAAGGTGCTTCAGGATTTAGTCGCAGCAGGGAAATTAGGTGCAAAGACCGGTTCCGGCTTTTATGACTATCCACCGGGAAAGGCGAGCGCGCTCATCGAAGAACGAGATGAAAAGTTGCTGGAGATACTCAAGCTAAAATCGCAGCACTCTTCGTAAACTCCTAAGCCCCACATAATTTGTTAGATAAGGTGGTAGCCATGGCAATCGAGAAATTCACCATTGCACGAAACGATGACATTTATGAATGCTTTCCCTATATTTGCCGTTCCCGAACCGGCAGAGTCATCCTGACCTATCGCGAAAGCAACGGTCACGTCGCCAGCGAATTTTGTCGCTTAATCGTCAGAATCAGCGACGACGCTGGACGTACCTGGTCCAAGGCACAGGTGATTCGCGATGAAGATAAATCAACCGGTGTCTTGACAACGTGGAACTGCCCCAAAATACAACAACTCAAAGATGGACGGATTCTGTTGCTCTGTGACACCTATCTTTTTCCACCGGGTGAGTGGGGGGAAGGCGAGGCGAACTGCCACATTGTGCTCTGGCTCAGCGATGACGATGGAGAAAGCTGGTCGGATCCGATCCCAACCCCGGTCAAAGGTATCTGCCCGGACATAGTTACGGAGATGGACGATGGACGCTGGCTGCTTCCGAGCAACGTCACCAATCCGAAAACTGGACAGAGCATCCAAAATATCACAACAAGTCGCGACGAGGGGCAGACATGGGATGCTCCACTGACCATCTTCGACAGTCCCGATTACGGGCTCGGCGAAGCCACCATCGTGCCTTGTCCCGACGGGGAGTTAGTCGTTTATCTACGAGAAGATTTGGGACGTCCGTTACAGAAGATGATTTCTAAGGACAGCGGTTACCGGTGGGAAGGTCCCTACGACACCTTAAACCCTGCCGCTCACGGTATGCCGGTCGCAGGACTCACGCAAGATGGGCTTATCTTAATCACCGGACGTTTCGGCTTGCGTTCTTGTTGGCGTGTTGACATGTCCGAGGAAACTTGGGGGGAACGGCTGGCACGACGAACAATTGTTATCCCAAGAGTCCCCGCTAACGAAGTGTTCATCGCCCGTAGACAGCCGGGGCCCAGTGAGTTGGCAACAGACGATGAAGTGATCGTCGCCGCAGGCGGTTCATCGGTGCACACCTTTGCATTTCTGGAGCCGCTAGAAAGCGCATTCAACCCGGATAAAGCAACCCAAAAGGGCTTGCTGCTCCCATTAGACCTCGACGCCAATAACCTCGGTGCCGATAGCGGTTACGCTGCTTGGGTCGAGTACGAACGGGGGAAATTCCTAGCCGTCAACTACATCAACGACGATGCGCCGATGGCGCAGATTCGCGGGTATCGGTTCGGTTTAGAGGATTTCTGAGACCTGTACAAGGTCAGAACAACGCACATGTAAGGGAGGCGAAGCATGGCAACAAGACTTGGTACTGAAAATTATATCTACGAGGAATTGGCGGATTGGGCACAGTTGCCCGAAGGCTGGAGCTTTAAGGAGGTTGCCGATGTCGTGGTAGATTCACAAGATCGCATCTATGTCTTCAATCGGGGCGAGCACCCCATGATAATCTTTGAGCCGGATGGCAGCTTTGTCGCCTCATGGGGAGAGGATCTGTTTACCCGCGCCCACGGCGTTACTGTGGGACCCGACGGAATGCTCTATTGCGTGGACGACGGCGATCATTCAATACGGAAATGTACCCCCGATGGCGAAGTCTTGATGACTATCGGCACACCCGGTGACCCCGCACCAATTCACAGCGGGGAACCCTTTAACCGGCCGACCAAGGTAGCCTTCGACCCGAAAACTGATGAACTCTACATATCGGACGGATACGGTAATGCCAGAGTGCACAAGTTTTCACCCGATGGGAAGCATCTGTTTTCGTGGGGCGAGTATGGAACCGATCCGGGGCAGTTCAACTTGGTGCACAGCGTCTGTACCGACAGCGATGGTAAAGTATATATCGCTGACCGGGAGAGCCATCGTGTACAGATATTCGATGAGAGTGGTTGCTATCTGGACCAATGGAACAATCTGCACCGTCCCTGCGGACTGCACATCGAAGATGACCTAGTCTACATCGGCCAAGTTCCGACCCAACTAGAAGTGAACGCCGACTATCCAAATATTGGCGGCTGCGTTACCATCCACGACCTGAACGGTCATCGTCTCGCTCGATTGGGCGATGTGTGGCGTGGAGAGGGCCCCGGACAATTTATCTCGCCTCATGGTATAGCAATTGATTCGCACGGAGACATATATGTGGGCGAGGTTTCTTGGGCAGCCTACGGTCGAACGCTTTCCCCGCCCAGAGAAGTTCGCAGCTTCCGCAAATTGGTCAAGGTTCATTAGAAAGGAATGCAAATCGTATAGGACTTACGCAGCGCGTTCATAAGTCCCCCTGATAAGGGGGATTTAGGGGGTTAAGAATCAGAAATCTATCCCCGTGTGCCAAATTTGCGTAAGTCCTGTCGTATTTAGAATCATCATCTAAATTCGGAGGAACGCTATGAAGTTGACACCTGAACAGATTGAAGAATTTCACACCCGCGGTGTCCTGATCGCCAAGAACGCCCTCACCGATGAGGATTTGCAGCCGGTAATCAACGAGATATCCGAATTCATCGATCGCCGGGCACACGAACTGAAAGCAGAGGGGAAGATCGAAGACCTGTGTAAAAATGAACCGTTTGAAACCCGCTACGGACGCCTTTTCGCGCAGTCCAAGGAGATGAGCAGCGGTCTTGACATCATGAACTACCGGGGTAAGGCGGTCTTTGAATTTCTGCACAATAAAAACCTGCTTGATGCCATCGAATCGCTCGTTGGATCGGAAATCATCTGCAATCCGATTCAACATCTGCGCCCCACACCCCCAATCCGGTACTATGAGGACAGCAACCCCGCGTCGCACATCGGTCCCTTGCACCAAGACGCTGGGGTCATTATGCCGGAGGCAGAAGGTTCAGACATCATCACCTGCTGGCTGCCATTGGGTGATGCGACCGCCGAGATGGGGTGTCTGGAGGTTTTGCCCGGCGTGGTCAAAGGAGGATATCTGCGGCATCAACCCGAAGGTGGAACAACCATTGTCCCCGAAGTTCTACCAGCGGTTGAGCCGGTGCCTATGGTCTGCTACAAGGGCGATCTGGTGCTGATGAGCCGTTTCACGCCACATCGTGGAATGCCCAACCGTTCGGACAAGTGCCGCTGGTCAATGGATCTGCGCTACCACCCAATCGGTCATCACACGGGCAGAACGGGACATCCGGACTTTGTCGTGCGCAGCCAACGCGATCCTGACAGTGTGATGCTCGACCATGCGGAGTGGTGTCATCTCTGGATTGACGCCTTTGAGAATCCAAAGGGCGTGGTCATGCACAGGGCGGATTGAGATTACATACGACTTCCGACTCGATAGAGATGTGTGATTAATAAGGTATGAGCAACCAAAGAGGGAAATCATGATGGACGAAACTAAAGTTGGTATTATCGGCGCGGGTGGAATTGCCGGCGGCAAACATCTGCCGGGACACCGAAATGTCGAAGGCGTCTCAATAATCGCTGTCTGCGATATTGACCGGCAGCGCGCGGAAAGTTTTGCGCAACAACACAACATCAAACAGGTCTTCACCGACTACAACGATCTCGTTGGGATGCCTGAGTTGGATGCTGTCAGTGTCTGTACGCCGAATAATTTTCACGCTCCTCCATCGATCGCGGCACTTGAAGCGGGAAAGCATGTAATCTGCGAGAAGCCGATCGCAGGGAATGCAATCGACGGTCAGGCGATGGTCGATGCCCAGAAGGCATCAGGAAAAGTGCTTCAGATTGGGTTACAATCACGATTTGGAGCAGAAGCGCGGACCTTGCGCAAGCTATATGACGATGGGTTCTTCGGCGATATTTACTATGCTCGCGCAATGGCAATGCGGCGACGCGGTGTGCCCGCTTCACCATCATTTATCACGAAATCCATAGCGGGAGGGGGACCTCTAATCGACATCGGGGTGCATATCCTTGACGTGCTGTTATGGATGATTGGTTGCCCGAAACCAATCGAGGCATTTGGATCGATCGCACAGAAATTTGGACATCAAGCCGATGTGATTAACCCGTGGGGGTCATGGACTCCCGCCCAATTCGATGTCGAAGATTTTGCGATGGGCGCTGTCCGCTTTGAAGGTGGCTTAACCGTGACGCTGGAAACCGCATGGGCATCTCATATTGAAAATACTGGACAGACCTTCTTCATGGGAGACAGAGCCGGTGCCGCATACAGTCCCGCGCGTATCTATACGGATAAAGAAGGCGAAATGATCGACTATGAACCGGAGCTCCTTACCGGCTTGCTGGGGGAATTTGAGTCCTTCCACAAAGCAATTCGTGAAGGGCTGCCATCACCTGTGCCCGCAGAAGAGGTGCTAATTATCGCGAAAATCTTCGATGCCCTCTACGAATCTGCCCGAATCGGTCGGTCTGTGCCGATTCAATGAGTCAACTGAGCCAGATCTCGACTCTCTTTGTCAATCTCTATCAAGGAAAATTCGTTGAGAAATCGAATTCTTGTCACCCAAACCGGCGGCTGGGTCGGGGACATGGTGCTGCTCACGCCGGCGTTAAGGGCGCTGAAAATCACGTATCCCCAATCCCACTTGGCGCTGCTAATTCGTCCACTCGTTGCGAACTTGATGGCGACCCATCCGTATGTTGATGAAGTAATGGTTGACAGCAAGGGAAGGGCACTCAACCGTTTGTCATCTTTCTGGAAGTCCGTGAGCGAGATTCGCCGGTCAGACTTTGATCTCGCGGTTGTCCTTCACCCAACCTCCTTTCGTAACGCATTGATTCCATTTCTGGCAGGTATTCCTGAACGGATTGGCTCGAATGTAAGTGGGCGGGGTATCCTGCTGACAACGGCTCGCTCAGATCGGAGGGATCTCCACGAAGTCCATCGTTACCTGCGTGTGCTAGAGTTAATCGATATCTATGAACCAAGCACCAAACTGGAGTTTTGGCATACAGACGCAGACCGTCACGCAGCGCGTCAGATACTCGCAACGCACGGCATCTCCCCCAAAGAGCATCTGATCGGGGTGAATCTGGGCACTACGTGGCGTACTAAGCGATGGTCCCTAGAGAATTTCGCTGCAGTGATAGCACAAGTGCAAAAGCGTTTCGGAGCGCGGATACTGCTGACAGGTTCACCCGCCGAAATTCCGCTCGGCGAAGCATTGGCGCAGAGTGCAGAAGTAGAGGCGGTTAACTTGATTGGGAGGACAACGCTGATGCAGCTCGGTGCCCTGATCGAAAGTTGCGACCTTTACCTGACCTGCGACAGTGGGCCGATGCACATAGCAGCGGCTGTTGGAACGCCAACGATTGCCCTATTTGGTCCCACTAGCCCGACGCGCCACGGTCCCTATGGCGAAAACCACGAAATTATTGAGAAGCCAGTAGAATGCCGTCCCTGTTATAAACGGAAGTGCATGCGAAAAGATCTGCCGCATCTGTGTATGACGGAAATTGATCCCAATGAGGTGGCTGCGCACATTCTAAAGGTGACCTGAGACATGGGAGATAAGCGCATGAAACAGATCGCTATCATCGGTAGCGTTGTCATAGACCTAGCTGTGCAAACGCCACGCTTGCCCACTGTGGGGGAAACACTGCTAGCAGACAATTTTAAAATCGGCCCCGGAGGTAAGGGAGCTAACGCAGCAGTCGCTGTACAAAGGGCAGGAGGGGCAGCGGTACTGGTCGGCTGCATCGGGGACGACGACTTTGGACGCATGGAAATGGCTGCCTTGCAAGAAGAAGGTGTTGATGTGAATGCCGTCGCAGTTCACCCGGAAGCCTCGACCGGTGTGGGCATCGCAATGATCGATGCTAACGGTGAAAACACCATCTTGGGGGTCTTGGGAGCTAACGATTACTTAACCTCTGACGATGTGACACGGGCTCTAGCGCTGCACCGCAACACACTGGACGGTATCTTGGTCAACTTTGAGGTGCCCGAACCCGCTGTAGCGGCTGCCGTGCAGCTGGGAGCGGATTACGGCGTTCCGGTGATTGTGGATGCCGGTCCCGCTCGCCCTTACACGCCCGAAACTTGGAGAAACTGCACAATTCTGACGCCCAACGAGCAAGAGACCGAGACCTTGGTGGGCTATCCTGTCTCAGATGACGCGACAGCGGAGCGGGCTGCACGTGAACTGCTAGGAATGGGACCGAGTGCTGTGGTGTTACATCGGGGGGCACATGGGGCCCTGCTTGTAACGCCGGACAACACGATTCACATTCCAAGTTTCTCAGTGGATGTGGTGGACACAACCGGAGCAGGAGACGCTTTCTCCGGCACACTGTCTGTCGCCGTAGCCGAGGGGCTGCCGCTTGTAGACGCTATCCGTCGTGCCAATGCTGCCGGTGCGTTGGCTGTTACCCGTTTGGGAACGCTGCCCGTCATGCCCACCCGTCAGGAAGTGGATGCGTTTTTGGAACGTCAACGTGAGCATCAGACTATTTAAGCGCAATGAGGAGTAAGCAGGATGAAACGAACTTATCAATACGCAGGCTTGCAGAATGCGACACAGCAAGGATTCAGCGTCGATCAATGCGCCGCCCGAATTCATCGATTCGCCTACGCGACAGAACGGTTGATGTTTCTGAAAGCCGCCCACATCATCAGTACACCGGAGCGGGATGTCAAGGTGTTGTTGGCAAGACTTCAATATGAAGACTCACAGCATGCGTCTCAGTTCAAAGCCCGATTGCCTGAGCTGCGCGTTTCTAAGACAAAAGCGTATCAAGTCCCCGATGTATCCTTGCAAATCGTTTTCGATGAAGCGATGCACGCGGCAAGTACCGTTGAACTGTTAGCGGGATTGACAAAGGTGTTCAAACCTGCGCTTTTGGAGGCATATCAAAGGTATATCAACGAAACCAACGGTTTGGCGGACTACCCCACCGTGCGTATCCTGAAAACCGTTATCGCCGAAGTGGAGGACGGGCTGGGTCTGCTAGAAGCCGCCTATCACGATGTTGTCGATACGCCGAGAAAAGAAGCGGAAGCAGAGGCTTGGAGCAATACACTCCGCCACCTGCTTGCAGCTGCCGGAGGCATTGATGGTACAAGCGAAGTGAATCTTGATGCACTCCAAACCATTCGAGCGACAACCCCATACCTGATTCCGAAGCAGCTCACTCGCGATGATACTTTCCCTCGTGTGTGGGATATTATCCATGTGGACAACGAGCGGGTGGAAGAGCGATTGACACAGATGATTGCAACCCGCTTGGGCGAAACCACGATTGCCGAAGCACTAGGATTTGTGCTGTATGAAATGAAGGACCAGCCGTGGGAGTTCTATGTCGATATCTCCCGCCACCTCTGGGATGAGATGCGTCACTCTGTCTTTGGCGAAGCCGCTACCGAAGATATCTTCGAGGAGCGTTCTGCGATGCCGATACGTGATTGGGAGGCTGCCTATCTCTTTAAGATGCCCCCCTTGGAGTTATACGCTATGCTCTTCGGCGTTGAAGCCGGTCTCATGAAATATCCGCCCGGCAAGCGTGAGGAGTTCGAGTTTTGCTGTGATACCGCTCGCCATCCCCTTATGACAACCCTTCAAGATTTTGACTGGGCAGACGAGGTGTTGCACGTCCACATCGCCCGCCGACGACTGAAGGAATGGTTTGACGGCAGCCCAGAGGAATTGCAAGCGCTCGGTCAAAAAGGGCTAGACTTCCGGACGAGGGCACGAGCGATGCATCCGCAGTCTCCCTTGCCCGACGCAAGTGGAAAAATCAGAGGACCCCAATAGTATTCAAAATCAGAATCGTATAATTTTCCGAAATAAATTCACCTTAATAGGAGTTAGTAAGCATAGGTAGAATCCTCACGGATTTTTCCCTGCTTCCAAACCGTGCGTGCGACTTTCACCGCACACGGCTTTCACCGTCAATCACCGATTATCTTATAAAGGATAATAACACCTTATGGAATTACGAGTTTTAGGCTGTCTGACTCTATTATTTATCCCCAAAGATAATCTCAGCCCTACTTACTGATGGAATATCAGAACGTTGGGGAGGAGTCGCCATGTTTAACCATGATTCGCGCTCATTTTCCCTTAATCTGTTATATCTCATTTTCAGTATTTTGACTTGGACAGGTTGACTGTCCTCCTCTCCCATATCCCCCGATAAATCGGGGTGACTTAGGGACTATTCTGTTCTTACAAAACATATATCATAAATGACTTAGGCACTCACTTTATCCCGAAGCAATTCGACTTACAAGATAACATAAGTGCGAGATGTTATCCTTTGCTCATGCCTTTTGGCTACAGGCTAAGGATTGTAGGTTCACCTGTTCAATCTTCACGAGACTTCCGTGAGTTCGGCTTTCGCCTTGCCGTATCATTGTAACCGGATGTGGCAACCTATAGGGTCTACATTCCCTACGAGCCATGCACCTTTTCCCTTTGCTTTGGATGTTGCTGTTTCCAGCGACACCGTTAAGGTGAGGTTTGTGGAGGTAAGTTCTCCAAGTCGGAATCTAACCGACATTATGTTTTGCTACGCAGAATCGCACCGCACTTCAGTTTGTAGTAGCGCAATTCATTGCGCGTCGAAACGGGCGATAAATCGCTGAACTACCCCCCTGATAAGGGGGGCAGGGGGGTTGGCTTTGAGTGTTCAACTGTGTAAGTCCTACTTGAGATAAAATAAGGAGGCTTTATGAAAGTTGCTGATGCTGTTGCCCAAATTTTGAAGGCAGAGGGTGTGGAATACCTATTTGCGTATCCAGTCAATCCAATCATCGATGCTGCCGCCGCTGTGGGAATCCGCCCAATTATCGTCCGCCAAGAGCGTATCGGGCTCCACATGGCCGATGCGTTTAGTCGCGTGTCTTCCGGCGAACGGATTGGAGTGTTTTGTATGCAGAGCGGTCCCGGTTCGGAGAACGCTTTCGGCGGTGTCGCGCAGGCCTATGGCGATTCAGTGCCAATTGTGGTGCTGCCAATGGGCTACTCGCGTTCCTTGACCAATGTCCCTCCCAACTTCAATTCCTTCCTCAATTTCCAGAACGTTACCAAGTCCTGTGAGCAGGTCATCGTGCCTCAAGCCGCACCGGATGCCCTGAGACGCGCCTTCACCCAAGTGAAAAACGGTAGACCCCGTCCGGCACTGGTGGAGTTTCCTGCTGATGTGTTTGGGGAAGAGATTTCCGAACCCTTGAATTACCAGCCCGCCCCGGTCTCGCGTCCGGGACCAGACCCCAATGCGATTCCAAAGATTGCCAGCGTTTTGCTGGAGGCAGAACGGCCCGTGCTTTACGCCGGTCAGGGTGTCCACTACGCCAAAGGGTGGGACGCCTTAAGAGAGCTCGCAGAGCTTCTGGAGGCACCCACAACCACCAGCCTCGGCGGTAAGAGTGCTTTTCCTGAAAACCATCCCCTGTCCCTCGGCTCAGGCGGTCGATCGCTGCCAAAACCTGTACATCACTTTCTGAACAACGCCGACGTAATTTTTGGGATTGGGTGCAGCTTCAGCATCACCAACTACGCACCGACCATACCGACAGGCAAGACCATCATTCAAGCCACGCTGGATGCGGCAGATCTTAACAAGGATGTAGCAGTAGAACACGCCTTAGTTGGGGACGCTCGATTGACCCTAGAAGCGTTGGTTGATGAAATCCGTGCGCGTCTAAACGGCACCCCCCGCGGTCGCTTTGAGGGTGTGACGCAGGAGATTCAAGCGGTCAAGCAGGAATGGCTGGCGCAGTGGAATCCCAAACTGACATCCAACGATGTTCCCCTCTCCCCCTACCGGGTGATTCGAGATCTGATGGACACTGTGGATGTAGCAAACACCATTATCACCCACGACGCCGGGAGTCCGCGCGATCAGCTTTCACCCTTCTGGGAATCGGTCACACCACTGTCTTATATCGGCTGGGGTAAAACCACACAACTGGGGTATGGACTGGGACTGATGATGGGTGCGAAGCTGGCAGAGCCAAATAAGCTGTGCATCAACATCTGGGGGGATGCTGCCATCGGTTTCACAGGCATGGATTTCGAGACCGCCGTCAGAGCAGGGATTCCCATCCTGTCAGTGCTGTTCAACAACTTCTCTATGGCGATCGAATTGCCGATTATGCAGCTATCCACTGAGAGATACCGCAGCACGGACATATCTGGAAACTACGCGGACATGGCAAAGGCATTCGGCGGCCACGGCGAGCGGATAGAAACCCCGGACCAGATCATTCCTGCTATCAAGCGTGGAATTCAGAAAACAGAAGAAGGGGTTCCAACCTTGTTGGAATTCATCACAGCGAAGGAAATAGACTTTTCCATGTTCTGATAGCGTGTGGGTGATAGATCCCGGGAGAACAGATGACGCTGCTTTTGAGACAACCTCGGAACACGGTTTTGGTAGCTTAGTGTCGTTTAATTCTCCTGTAGGAGGGATCTCCGAATCCCGACGCATCGCTCAGATAGGGAAAAAACTGAAAACTATAGTGAATTAGAGAAATAAATAGACATCTACCAATAACTCCGACCTTCGCGGAGTTTCCAAAGTCCCCCTGAACCCCTCTGAACCCCCCCATGATAAGGGGGGATGGCAAGGAGGGCGGTTTCTTGCCCCCCTTGACAGGGGGGTTGGCTGTGCATTGGGAATGTCTAAGTAATTCTAAGATCCACCATAAATAGCCCTATTGGTAGCTAGGGCGTGTGACATTTATGTAAAACTATCCGTAATCGTAGGGACGAGGTCCCCTCGCCCATTGACCAACGCGGGTTGGAACCCCCAAACCATACGGCTTGAGTTGATTGGGTGTCGAGATTCATATCTCGACACCGAACCTTCGATTTTCCAAAATCGACCTACAGCAGTCCGCAATCGTCTCTGATGTGCGACCAAAGAGTTGGGAAACCTAACCCCTACGAAGGACGATGTGTCTGTGCACACCTCTCGATTGTTTGATTGCGATGAAATGTCAACAGAACCTAACAGCTTCTACAGGAGGAAATTATGCAAATTTCTGAAGAGTTACGACAATCGGTCATTCGTTCACTGCCCGAAGTGAACGAAATCAGCGACGAAACGCTACGCGGTCAAGTTATCGATGCGTGGGCATACGCCCTTGGGAAAAGTTCATTCAGCTCTATTGACGAAATTCGTGGGTCAGGCAATCCAGACACACCGCCGCTCAAGCGGGGAACGCAGACCCACCACATCCGTGGGGTCACACTGCTTGCCATGCAAATCGGCGACGAACTGACAGCAATGTTTCCTGAACTTGGAGTGAATCGAGATCTCCTGATTGCCTGTGCGTTGTGCCATGATGTGGGCAAACCGTGGGAATTTGATCCCGAAAACCAAGCTCGCTGGAAAGAATCGCCAAGCGCCGCTGGATTCCCATCAATTCGGCATCCGGGCTACGGTGTCCATGTCTGCTTGACCGTCGGACTGCCGGAAGCGGTCGCGCACACAGCGGGTGCACATTCGGGTGAGGGTGAGTTAGTTATCCGCAGTTTGGAGAACACGATTGTTCACCATGCGGATTACACCTTCTGGCGCGTATTGGATGCCGGCGGTCTCTTAGAACATGCCTAGTTACTAGCCTGTGAGTTTATCTTCTCCAATGCACTAATCGCGTACTCGCGGATGATAGCGTATTCGTCGTCATATATCACCGCTGACAACGCACGACTGGCGGCGCCAATCCCTTCATTGGTCCCTTTGCACGTCCTCGCCAATGCGTTCACCGCATTGCTGCGAACCAACGGATGGTCATCCTTCAAAGCCGTTATCAATGCCTCAGTACCTTCACTAATAGTCCCTAACGCATTCACGGAATTACGACGCACCCACTCGGATGGATCATTTAGAGCCTGAGTCAACGTGGGAACCGCTTCTGCAGCAGGTTTACCGATATCTCCCAAGATATCCGCTGCGGTTGCACGCACCCACCACGCCGCATCGTTGTTCAGCACAGAAGTTAACGCGGGAACAGCGGCTGCCCCAATCGCACTCAAGGCGGACGCCGCATGAGTTAAGAGAGGCTCATCCGTAATCTCAACGGGTTCAGCGGTCTGCCGCAGGGTCTCTATCAGCGGATCTACCACAGACTCGCCAACCGCTCCGAGAGTATAAACTGCGTTCAACCGAGCGGGTGCGGAGGCATCGCGCAATGTTCCAATCAACTGAGAGACATGGTTCCCATTCCTGCCTCCATTTTTTGCCATTGCCTCATTACCTCCATTTAACCAATCCCATACATGATTCCATACCGCTTCTTGGCCGGGGGTCGGTGCCTCGTTGATATCTGTTGAGGTTATGCCATTGGTGTTCCAAGAGGGATATTGCGGTTCTTCCGTGCGGGTGAGGAGAAACTTGATCATGTAACGATTCTTGTTACTGTGATTCGTACCCCAACTGCTGTGCCACTGATGATAGTGACCAATTGTCACCGTGCCTGCTTTTCCACACAGCAATGCACCAATCCCCGGATCACTGTAGGCATCGTTGTAGTGCCGCATGCTTTCCAGATCGTAGTACTGCACCCCCGGTATAACCGCTGTCGGTCCCATATCTTCAGTGACCTCCTGCGGATAATACCATGCCCAAACAGACCGAAAGCGATGGTGCCGTCTCCATTCAAAAAGCCACCCATGGTCTTTCGTTGTGAAATGTTTCGATCTGCCATCTTGATGCCAAGCACCGCCTTTTTGTCCCGGCTGCTTCATATGTGCATGGCGGTGTGGATGCATCATGTAATTCGGACCCAAAAGACTGGTCAGGACGCCGCGGACAGTCGGATGGGCGAATACCTGATACAGCTCAGGAACTTTTTGAAGGATATGGTTCCGCGGGTCTCCCTCTTTCTCAAATATTCCTGCAGTCTTCCGGTAGATTTCTTGGTGGACGTCGGGTAAATCGGGGTGGATTGTGATATACCCATTTTTGATGAAGGTCTGTATCTCTTCGTCATTGAGAAGGTACTGCTGATCGACCATGATAGTGCTCCTTTCGCCCATAAGTTGGACAGCCTCACAATGGTGCTGTATCTCCTTAGATTCTATTCCATCTTGCCCTCCACCAACGTAAAGTAAATTATAGCAAGAATTACTCAGAAAAGAGATCTAAAAAAGGGAGGCTAATGTTAAGAAACCGTGCAACAGAAACCGTAGGGAACACCGATCGTTGTTTTTTACTGCCAAAAACTCGGTTTCTCTTTGCGTTATGCCCTTTCTTTTGATATGCACGAAAAGAAAATGGTTCACTTTTTCCGTCGGAATCTAACATAGGTATCTCCTTGACTTTTGGAAGGACATCGTGGCAAAATAGGAGTTCACCAGTCCTGACTACACAATCGGTTGTCTCAAATGAAGGGATCTACAATGCGAAAGCCACGCATCATGTTCTACCATGACGGAAGGCATCCGCTGCTCTACATGTACGAGCCTGCGATGCAGAAAGCCGAGTGCGAAGCAGCAGTTGACGAGCTAGCTGGTACTCCTGTCGAGGCGCTAATGTTTTGCTTGGGCGACGGGCGGACGGTCCTACATGATACGGAGGCCGGCGAGTTGTGGGGGCATAATGTCCAAAAATGGTCCCACCTCATCTTCCGTCGGGCGTACCAGAATACGCTGCATCTGATCCAAGAGGACAACGATCCTTTGCGGGTGATCTGTGACCGCGCCCATGATGTGGGGCTACTGTTCTATCCCACACTGCTGATGCAGTTGGAGAGCGGTGAGCGAGGGGGAGGCGGGTACGATATTCGCAGCTCAGATTTTCGATTGGATAACAAGCATCTGGAGATCGGTGCAAAGGGCGACTTAGATCCTAGTTTCCCCGGTATTCACTGTGCTGATTTCATGCACCAAGCTGTCCGCGATGAGCGATTTGGGCTCATCTCAGAGGTGCTCACTAACTATGAAGTGGATGGATTCGAGCTCCAATTCAATTTCTGGCCCCACTACTTCCACCCGGATGAAGTGGATGAAGGACGCCAAATCATGACCGAGTGGGTTAAACAGGTCTATGAGGCGGTAAAAGAGAGCGGCTCCGAACGCGAATTGGCAATTAGCATCCCATCGAATATTGAGACCTGTTTGTCCCGTGGGTTGGACCTGCAGGAGTGGATACGGCAAGGCATCGTGGAGGTCCTCATCGCCCAAGCGCTTTCGAGACCTGAGTTGCGAGATCCGAACGGTACTTCTTTGACGTATGAAGCATCTCTGCTTGAGGATCTCCGTTTCTTGGTAGAGTCTGCCAAAGGAACGAAGTGCCGTATCCACGCCGCTATTGACAGTAACGTAGACTCTGACCGCTTAGGCGAAGCATCAATCGAGATGATTCGTGCCGCGGCTTGCAACTACTGGGCGCAAGACATTGGCGGACTTTATATCAGTCAATGGTTCACGAATTGGCCCTATGAGGCGTCGTTTTATGAAAAACTTCGCGAATTACCCCATCCGGATATCATGGCACCCAAAGATAAATTCTATCATATTCCCACAGAAACGGGTCGCTTTCCGAGTCCGGAACTCACATCACAACTGCCTGCTAACTTGGCTGTGAACGTCCCCGTCCAGTTAGCCCTGACAATCAGCGACGACCTTCCCCGGTGGGAGCGGGTGGGTAGAGTCCACGAGGTGCTCCTACGGGTGCGAGTCATGAACACCACCGAAAATGACCGGTTGCGCTTTCAACTCAACGACGTAGAGTTACCGGCGCATCTGCTGCGCAAAATCAATGAGATGTACCGTATGCGGGCACCGCGTTACCGTACCGGTTCAGGCTACTGGTTCATCTACCGTCTTGACCCAAGCCACTGGCCCCAACAAGGGAACAACGTCCTCGGAGTTACGCTGCTGCTGCGCGATCCTGATGTAACCCCTCTGTGCTACGTTCGCGATGTCGAGTTGGAGATTAAATATCTTCCGGGTAAAAATTTCCATCGCGAGTAGGTCGCCTTACACCATAGAAATCCAATCCGCTATCGGTACTGATATTAAGCTGGGATCATTCCTGTCCCCCTTTTGACAGCGAAGAAAAAAAACGCATAGCTTGTAGCAAGGTAACAGGCAGTTGATTGGATACTATGAACAATTTCATCGGGAGGAACCCTAAATGGAAATCGTACTCAATTCTAAGTTCTTTACGGAGCTATCTGTCGAACAACTTGGCGAGAAAGCCATTGAACTCGGCTACGATGGGGTGGATATCTGTGTCCGTCCGGGGCACCCCATCCACGTCGATAACGTAATTCAAGCACTCCCCAAAGCGATGAAAGTTTGGGCTGGACAGAACCTCACTTGTCCGTTAGTGACAGCGGCGACGGATATAACAAATCCGAATGCCCCGGAGGTAGAGAGGTTATACGCAGCCTGTGCGGAAGCGGGGATACCGCGCCTCAAGATCGGATTCTGGAGGTTTAGCGAGGGAGACGATTATTGGCAGGTGGTTGATACCGCGCGTAGGGAGCTTGAGGAGTTTAGTGCATTTAGTGAAAAATATGGGGTGCAAACCTGCTATCAGATTCACAGCGGGCCCTGTATTGGATCAAACTGCGCGGGGTTGATGCACCTCATTAGAGGTTTCGATCCGCAGCATATCGGTGCCTATCCCGACCCCGGTCACCTCCTTCTTGATGGCGAGGATTGGGCGATGGGGCTAGCGATGATCGGAGATTATCTGTCCGTTGTCGGAATTAAAGATGCCCTCTACCTCTCGCAGTCTGATCATACCCCTCCTTATATTCCTTGTTTTGTAAAGGTGGGAGACGGCTGTGTCGATTGGGGGCGTTATTTAGGGCTTCTATGCAAAAGCGGTTTTGATGGACCCTTAACAGTGCATACAGAGTACCGCTTCGATGAATCAATTATTCGTCAGGTGGGGTATGCGGAGACCACTCCGCCGAATCTGGAACAGTGGGCGAAAGAGGATGCTGTTTATCTCCGAAATATGCTCTCCAGTTTGCGCGGGAAATAACTTCGCCAAATTGCTGTTATAGAAATATGCTACGCAACTATATCCAAAAATCAGCGCAACTACGCGAGGGTTCATCACTCGTTAGCACAGAACTCAAACGCATTCTCGATGTGGTGAAGGTTGATGAGTTCAAACTTCCACGACAGAACAATTGCAACAACGTCGAATTGACAGGGGGCATCTAGGAGATTGTGGGTTTGCAGATAATTCAGCGCAACCTTAGAGATTTGCTTCTGTTTGGCAGGAGTAACAGCTGCCTGTGGTATGCCGAACTTACGGCTCCGCCGTGTCTTGACTTCAACGAACACAACCCGTTTTCCACGTTGAACGATGAGATCAATCTCACCTGAGCGCGTGCGATAGTTCTGTGCACGAATTTCATATCCTTGCGCTTTGAAATGTTCGATGGCAAGGGTTTCTCCGATTTTTCCCACCTTAATTCTGGAATCGCTCATCTCACTGAAGCTTAAAACTGCGCCGATGGATAGGGCAAGGTCCGAGCTGGGCAATTGCCTGACGATGCAGAAGTGTACCGTATCCTTTGTGGTTTTGGAAGCCGTAGCCCGGATAGATTTCATCGAATTCAATCATCAGGCGATCTCGAGTAACTTTTGCAATGATGGAGGCAGCAGCAATAGAGTGGACGAGGGTATCCCCCTTCGGAATTGATTCGGCAGGCAGAGAAATCTCAGGTAGATGTGTCCCATCCACAAGTACGTAATCCGGGGAAGGCGTGATTTGTGCAATTGCCTGAGCCATTGCACCCATTGTGGCTTGGAGAATGTTAATCTGATCAATCTCCTTGTTGTTAATGCCACCGACACCCACCGCTACGGCTGTATGATAAATCTCGTCAAACAATCTAGCCCGCTGTTTGGGTGTCAGCTGCTTTGAGTCTGTCACGCCTGAAATCCGACGATTGATCGGAAGAATAACGGCTGCTGCGACAACGGGACCGGCTAATGCGCCTCGCCCAGCTTCATCAATTCCTGCAATGCGCTGATAGCCCTGTTGTCGTAGGGTTTGTTCAAACTGTCGTATCTCGGTTGAATAGTCCCGTCTACTTCTAATCGGTGGTTTACCTCTGCTCACGGATTCGTGCGGATCTTCCGGTTCGGTCTCGTAAGTAGTACAATTTTGCTCGACGGATAGCACCGTATCGAATAACCTGGATGCTTTCAATATTTGGTGAATGTGCCGGAAATGTCCTTTCACTCCCTTCACCATAAGCAACGCGGCGGACGGTAAATGTCTCACTCAACCCACCATTCGATCGCCGAATCACTGTTCCTTCATAAGCTTGGATACGTTCCTTTGAACCCTCTCGGATAAGGGTGTTGACCCGCACGAGATCGCCAGGTCCAAAATTGGGAACATCAGTTTTAGTATATTCGCTCTCAACAGATTCTATAAGATTCATTGCTTGATTCCTCCTTTCATTTGGATGTTTATTGCCTCGAAATTGCCCATGATTTCAGCAAGAAATGAGGGATTGTCTTTGCTGCTAGTATGGGGCGGATTGCGGGAAAATCGAGACAAAGAATTCTTCTTATGTTTTACGTATGACTTGTTACATCTGAATTTTTCAGGGAATTCAGATAGGCAACATCGTCAGCCGAGAGCTCGGTGTTTTTGAGCAGGTCCGGACGGCGTTCAGCAGTCCGCTTGAGAGACTGTTTGTGTTGCCAAAGTGTGATTTTTTCATGGTGCCCGCTTAACAAGATGTCAGGGACTTTCATTCCCTCAAACGCAGCGGGACGCGTGTAATGTGGACAATCTAGTAAGGCCTGACTAAATGAGTCCTCCTGTGCCGATTCGTAATTCCCCAACGCACGCGGCAACACTCGACCAATCGCATCAACCAAGACCAATGCCGGAATCTCTCCACCGCTGAGGACGTAATCGCCTATCGAAATCTCATCTGTGACTAGCTTAATTCGCACCCGTTCGTCAATACCTTTGTAACGTCCGCAGATCAAGATAAGATGCGATTCAAGGGAGAAGGCTTCTGCCAACGACTGGTTAAAAGGGGTTCCTTGCGGGGTCAGGTAAATGACACGTGCAGTTGATTCCGGATGCAGTGCTCTGATTGCCGCAAAAAGCGGCTCCGGTTTCAGGATCATGCCTGCGCCGCCTCCGTAAGGATAGTCATCAACCGATTGATGGCGGTCTGTCGTGAAATCACGCAGGTTGTGAACCTTGACTGTCAATATGTCTCTAGCTTGTGCGCGCTTCAAGATACCAGCTTGCAGCACCGGCAGGATGACCTCTGGAAAAATAGTGATAATGTCTATTTTCATTCAATGACTTGGACGACAATTCCATCTTTGACGATAACTTCTGCCTGAGACAGTTTCGCGCGGATGTCATCCCCAACCTCAATTTTAACAGGCGCATCATACGTGCCGCTAGTAAAAAAAGTATCAATCTCAAGTTGCTTAACCTGCACTAATTTCTGGCTCAGATTGTTTTTTACCTGCTCCTGCTTCTCACGTTCTTGGTGAATTTCCTCGCGCAAGTGATTGACACGACGGGGATCGCGCTTTTGGGCTTCCGCAATCAAACGTCGGCTTTGGAACTCCTCTTGCTGCAGCCATGTTTCAATCTGGCGAATTGTGTGCTCCAACTCCTTCGTGAGTTGTTCCTTGAAAGCGGGGGTCACAATATTTTTCAAAATAACAGGTCTTTTAACAATAACAGACATATATCTTCCACTCATTCATCATAGTGAGTCGGTAGGATCGCAAACGTTTACTCTACCACTTGACGGTGTTCGACAATCTCAAGTATCGCTTTTTTACGCGCTTTGACTCCCGCAGCAAGCAGCAGAGATCGCATCGCCTTGGCTGTGCGCCCCTGTTTCCCGATCACTTTTCCCAAATCTTCAGGAACAACGCTCAGTTCGAGAATGGTCACAGTGTTACCCTCGACTTCATTCACGCTAACCTGATCTGGATAATCAACGAGCGATTTTGCGAGATATTCAATCAAATCTTTAAGCATGAGATTCCCCTAAAAATACAATTCTACACTATGTTGCCTCTTCTGTTGATTCTTCAGCGGAGGCGGGTTCTTCTGCTGCTGCACCGGAAGCTTCTTCTGAGGCAGCCGTTGTCTCTGCCTCTGGAGTTGGGCTGGGTTGCCCCAATTTTTCGTTTATAAATTGTTCCCAAACGCCAGTTTTTGACATGAGGTCCTTGGCTGTGTCAGAAGGTTGTGCACCAGTTCTCAACCATTTTAATGCCTTTTCCGCGTCAATTACGATATTTGCCGGATCAGTCATCGGATCATAATACCCAATCCGTTCGATAAAGCGTCCATCCCTTTGACTTCGAGAGTCAATGGCTACTAACCGATAAAAAGGACGTCTTTTCTTTCCATGCCGCTGAAGTCTAATTCGTGCTGCCAAATGTTATCTCCTATTCCGTAAAAGTTTGTGCTATCACTATATCCGTCCAGCTGAAAACATATCTTACCACCTCTCGCATGAAGCATAGTCTCAAATTTGATGGTAAGAGGTTTTCATGTTTCAATTCTGGCTGTCATCCTCACATAATTTGTGAATTATAGTGATAATGAATAAAGTAAACCGTACCTAAGCTTAGCGTGATTTACGTCTTTTCCTTTTTTTACTTTTCTTTGGTTTTCTTCTAATTTTACTAGCACCACCGCCGCCTCCAAGTTGAGGCACATCCATCATCGGGTGCTGCTTCATCATGCGATTCATGAATTTGAGTTGATCGACCAGTTGATTGACTTGGCGAACCGTTGTTCCGCTGCCCTTGGCAATCCGCAGCCGACGGCTGCTATCAAGGAGACGTGAATTCCGACGTTCCATCGGTGTCATTGACTGAATCATCGCATTGGTGTACTTCAACTGTGATTCATCAACCTGCATGTTTTTCATCGGAAGCTTATTGATGCCGGGAATCATCTCGACGAGCTGGTCCAATGGTCCCATATTCTTGATCTGCTCAAGCTGCATTAGCAGATCATTGAAATCTAAACCCTCTTGCTCAAGCAGCTTACGCTCTAGCTCTTCCGCTTGATCTTCGCTAAAAACCGATTCCGCTCTTTCGAGCAGAGTCGCAAAGTCACCCTCCCCGAGTATCCGAGAAGCCATCCGATCCGGATGAAACTCTTCCAATGTCGTCGCATCGATCTTCTCGCCAACACCAACAAACTTAATCGGCTTCTGTGTTACGGCACGAATGGACAGCGCCGCACCACCGCGCGCATCGCCATCCAACTTGGTCAGGATAACACCGTTAATCTCTAGGTTATCGTTAAAGTGCTGGGCGACATTGACCGCATCTTGTCCTGTCATCGCATCAACGACAAGCAAAATTTCGGTCGGATTGACAGCGGACTTGACCTCTCGTAATTCATCCATCAATTCTTCGTCAATATGTAGTCTGCCAGCTGTGTCAATAATGACGAAACTATTCCCACGATTCAACGCCTGCTTGACTGCACCTTGGATAATGGTCGCAGGGGGAAACTCAGTTCCCATAGAGAATACGGGAACATCAATCTGTTCCCCGAGCAGCTGCAGCTGTTTAATCGCGGCCGGGCGATAAATATCTGCTGCGACCAAAAGGGGATTTCTGCCTTCTGATTTAAATCTCAGTGCAAGTTTGGCTGAAGCTGTCGTTTTCCCACCGCCCTGTAGACCGACCATCATAATAATTGTTGGACCACTAGGTGCTATGGCGACTGGTGCAGCTTCCTCCCCCATCAGTTTTGTAAGTTCATCGCCAATTATTTTCGCTATCTGAAGATCTGAGGTGAAGCTGCCGAGCATTTCCTGACCGATAGATCTTGCCCTGACACGGCTGATAAATTCACGGACAGTCTTGTAATCTACATCTGCCTCAAGCAATGCGAGACGCACCTGACGTAGCGCATCAGATATGTTTTTTTCGGTCAGTTTGCCTTGACCTTGTAGCGTTTTGAGAACGTCTTGCAATTTGCTCGTCAAACTTTCAAACATGACATTTCCTTTGCGTGAGACGTAATGTGTAAGGCTCAGATGAATCCATGAATACGTTGCTAACCTTCATTTGCATGAAAGCAAGTTTGCAAATCAGTTAAGATACACCATCCGCTTCAAGATGTCAATAGAAAAATAACATGAAAGTCCTTGACACACATACTAGCGGTTGCTATAATCTAACAAATGCTACCAATTGACCTTGGGCTTGGAGGGTAAAGTGTGAAAAAGGACAGAGCGGACAATTACAGGCGAAATGAGGTGGATATGCTACCCTTCCCACCGTTACCGGTGCAAGTACGCCCTTTTCCACAACCCCAATCGACAAACCGAGTTCCTCTGATAATAGGGATGATTGTGGGTACTGGACTGATTGCGCTCCTGATCTTTGCTGTCCCTTGGAGCTTGGTATCACAGACATTAACGGGCTCTTTCGATTCATTGTCCGCACAGGTCAAACAGATCAAATTTGCCCAAGTTAAACAGCTTGAACAGGTCAGTCCTCCGCCGGAGACCTCAACGCCGGTGACACCAGCGGTTAAAACCGAACCGAGTCCAGAAGTCTCAGCATCAGCAGTTGAAGCCACATCGACTTCAGAAGTTTCGGCACCAGAGACGCCGATAGTCGAGACTTCATCTGCCTCAGAAGCTGCAGCGCCTGCAACACTGACAGGTGAACGCTCACCTACGCTAGAAATTTCAACCTCCACGACGACGCCAATTGAAACCACGTCAGCAGCGCCGATTCCGGAGTCGGATTCACGGATGCTTGTTGGGCGGTATCCAGTAAGGGAGTACACCGACATCCGGCATAAGATCGCGCGGCAGGAAACGCTCTATAGTTTCATTCGGATATATGGCGACCGGATTTTCCCGAAAAAATATCGGCAGTGGCAGGAATTGGCGCAGTATAACAATATACTCCCACCCCAATACATATTGAAACCGGGTGAGGTGTTTCTGATCCCAACATTGGCGCACAACGTGCTGCCCAAGACCGGCTATGAAACTGAGCTTAAACAAATTCAATCTGAACTCGCAAGGCAGCCCAACAATCCAGAACTGCTGAATCAGCGAGCGATTATTCATTTCAAGCGTAACGAGCTAAATCAGGCACGCTCAACGCTACGACGCGGAGTCAGGTCCTCACCAAAGAACAGTATACTACATAACAACCTCGGCTTTATCTACATGATCATTGAAGATGACGAGCGTGCCCAAAGCGAATTAGAGCTTGCAATAACACATTCCGAGAAACCTGCAATCCCACACTGCAATCTGGGAATCCTGTACATGACGATGAACAAATTCGATTTGGCAATTAAGGCGTTTGAAAGTGCCTTAAACGTGGAGGCGAACCTATTTGATGCAAAGTATAACCTTGCCCTTGCACATGAAAAGGTCGGGAATACAAATTCAGCGCGGCGACATCTTCGTGGACTTGCGCAGCTTTTATCCGGTGATGCTGAAGTGGCAGCGGCACTTGAACGCTTGACCTCGCCCCAAGTCACGGGTGAATAAATAGGACTTCCTGCCAAATATATATGATGGAGAAAATCATGAACCGCAGAAAATTCATTCAAGTCGCCGCAGTGAGTGTAGGAGGTTTAACGCTGCCGCTCCGCTCTCTTCCTGCCGGAAACGACATTCCTACAGAGATACTGAAACCGGCGTCGATGATTACACCAAATGACAAGTTCTATGTCCTTCAAATCGGAGAGGTACCGGTTCTCAAGGCTGAGCACTGGAGGATGGCGATAACGGGGTTGATTGACAAACCAATCATGTTGAATTACGAGGATATAACGAGCATGGAGTCCGTGACCACAATGCGGACGCTCAAGTGCATTGGGGACCCTATCGGTGAGGAGCAGATGAGTAACGCGATGTGGACCGGTGTTCCTCTGCGGAATATTCTTGACAAAACAGGGATCAAGACGGAGGCGAAGGTTGTTGTATTCCGTTGTGCTGACGGTTATCATACAGCGATCCCGATAGATCGTGCCCTTCGTGAGGAGGTGCTCTTGGTCTACAAAATGAACGGCAAACCCCTCCCAACCAAGCACGGTTTTCCTATCCGTCTGCTCAACCCCGGTCACTACGGTACAAAGAATCCGAAATGGATCATGAACATCATACTCGCGGAATCACACGAAGGATATTGGGAAAAAAAAGGTTGGGACCCCATTGCGCGTGTCAAACTAGCGACGTTAATCGGCACACCTAGCAATGACGAGACAATCCAAGCCGGTGCGACATATACGATCAGCGGGGCCGCCTTTGATAGCGGAAACCATGGAGGGATTGCACGGGTTGAAGTCAGCATTGATGATGGCATCACCACCAGCGTCGATGATGTCAACACTTGGGAAGCTACGGAGATTTGGGGGAGTGATTCACCACTGACGTGGTATCTTTGGAAATATAGGTGGCAGGCGCCTGACAATCCGGGCGAAATAGAAATCTCCGCTAGAGCCATCGCCAATGATGGACTGACTCAAGAGGAGGCTGGCTTTGATGCGGAGCCCGCCGGTGCGGTTGGTTATCACTTTGTTCGTGCGGAAATCGTGAAGGGCTAATTCCCCATTTTCCCCATGCCTTCTTAATTTTTCTGTTGATTTTGAACATCACATTGTGATAAAGTGTCAATCTGTTACGAGGTTTCGTACCCCAAACGAAGATCAAAAGGAGAAAGCAAATGGCAAAGAAAATTGTTCTGATCGGTTTTTGTATAGCGATTGGTTGCATCGTTGCCGCATCAATCTGGTCAACACCAGCCGATGCACAGGAAACAGGTGAAGCCGCTGCAGCGGACGCGGCGTTCATTGATTTCAAGCATCTCGCGCTGCTTGTCATCGAAAGCGTTGTTTTCAGCATCGTCGGGGTGATTGTTTTGATGGTCGGCTATAAAATTTTCGACATGGTCACCCCCTTCGACCTCAATCATCAGATCGCTGAGGATAACAATACGGCGGCGGGAATTGCCGTTGCCGGTGTAATCATCGCATTGGGACTCATTGTCGCTGCGTCAGTCGGTTAAGCTATCTGTGAACTAATCGTCACGGAGGTGGAACCGGTAGATGGCCCAGTCCTTCCCCTTATTACACATTAAATCGTCCCAAACTGTTCTGAATTTAAGCAGAGAACGCAGAGAACATAGATGAGGTCTTTCTCTGTGTCTCTGTTAATTTTTTTTACCCAATAAGTAGCTCTGGACTTGAGGATTTTAGTTTTATTCTGTTTTTTTAACAAAAATCGGAGCAGCCTAACGAGGTGGGAAAGTTGTCCTGCAACTCGCATGCAGCCTTGCGGGTAGGCGAATCCTTGAGTTCCTTCGGAGCGTTGTAAACCTCAAGGATTCTGAATTGATAACTGATGAGTTCAGGGCTTATGAGTTAGTTGGAAAGGAAATGAGGCACGCTGTTATCAACCATTCAGAACAGTATACGGACGGTGAAACGCATACCAACACGATTGAAGGTTTCTAGCCCTTACTCAAGCAGTGGGTGTTTGTATGGACAGCATCGCCACTATCAAACTGCCTACACACCACTTTATGTGGCAGAAGCGTGCTACAAGTATAACTACAGAGAAACTGACATCTTTTGGAGGTTTCTACGGGGGCCGTTTCGTAAAGGAGCAGAATTTATGACACAAGATAGAGTAAGTACACTTCGTCCTGAATATATTAACGCTATCAAACAGGGAAACTGTATTGAGTTGATGTCCGAAATGCCAGATGAATGTGTCGATCTTGTCATAACAGATCCGCCCTTTGCTATTGATTTCAAAGCCTCTCGACAGAACTACAATCGAAACGGAAATCGTGTACTACAAGGCTACAACGAGATCGAGTCAAGCGATTATCTCACTTTCACGCTTGACTGGCTTTCTGCTGCGACACGAGTGTTAAAAGATTCTGGAAGCATGTATATTTTCTCGGGTTGGAATCATCTAAAAGACCTGTTGATAGCCATTGACCACTGCAAGTTGACTACAGTCAACCATCTGATTTGGAAATACCAGTTTGGTGTTGTTACAACGCGTAAGTTTGTAACTTCTCACTATCACTGTCTTTTTGTCTGCAAAAACGACAAGAAACGAAAGTTTTATCCCTATCGCCGATATGATAAGCACACTAAGACTGAAGATGGTGGATCTGCGCACTATAGAGATAAAGAAGATGTCTGGGAAATCAAGAGAGAATACTGGCCGGGGGCAGTGAAAACACCAACAAAACTGCCATCTGAACTCATTGTGAAAATCCTTGATTATTCCAGCGAAAAAGAAGATGTTGTTTTCGATCCGTTTTTAGGCTCTGGGCAAGTGGCTGTCGTGAGCAAAATAAAGGAGCGGCATTACATAGGATTTGAGATTGTTCCTGAGTATTATGAACTTGCGCGCAAACGTCTTGAATCAGACCGATATTTAGTTTATACAACAGAGGACGAATCTGCTTCGGATTTATTCGCAACACTCACATGATCTACTATGCTAAACCAAAAGATTGTTGATACTGCTGAATCATTACGACTCGCCTCTCGGAACATACCGAAAATATGGGATGGTAGAAATGCTATTCTTGAAATGAAAGAAGGCGGTTCAAAAAATTGGAAGCAGATGGAGTGGATGGGTTTTTACTTTGAATTCTTATGTCACATGCATTTTGATGGCATAATTGACATGCCTGGAAAGAAGTATGGAAACACAGAATTTGACGCTTTTTCTGAAATTCCGTGGGACTTTAAGGCTCATGCAGCTAATTCGACAAGCCATAGAGTCATTACAAATGATGCAGAAGCGATAGTAAATACAATAGCCGATTATGGTTACTACGGGGTGATCCTTGCAATTGGTGAAGTAGAATACAACGACGAAGAAAGAACTTTCAAAAAATGGCATGACGATCTAAAAAACGGGATTAGTGCCTACGAGAAAAATAGGATTAATAGAGGAGCAATGTCAAGACTGCGTAAGACAGAATTTATTTTATCGGAAATCCACTTTGCCTCTTTTGATGTTGAAGCACTGGGTGAATGTGGAAGTTCATTCCAAAAAGGTTTTAGAAATGCCGATGGTAGTCCGAGGCGTGAAAAAGTTACGATAAATATCCGAAAAGTTCCAGATGATGTTCTTATTGCCACTGAGATTTTCTAAGTCCAAAACTACTTATTGCGTTTTTTTGCAATTTTAGCATTTCCTGCCCATTAATCCCAATACGACTCACCCTCGATTAGGTGCTCGCGCAACACCTCTGGAATCAATGTAATTCCCAATCCTGGCCCCTCTGGCACAGCCAATTTTCCATCAGCGACTTGGACTTTTTCTTCAGCCATTTCGTCAATAAGTGGGTTTTGACTGATCCGCGTCTCCGTTATGACGAAGTTCCTGACCGATGCACCGAAATGGGCTGTCGCCATGTTCTGCACCAAGCTGCCGACGTTATGCGTTGCAATGGGGATGTAGAACATCTCTGCAAGATCCGCAATCTTTCGACAACCTGTCAGTCCACCTGCGAAAACAAGGTCTGGATGGAGGGCGTCCAGCGCCTCGTTCATAAGAAACGGCAGGAATTCACGCGGTAGCTTTAGCTTCTCTCCGGTGATAATCCGCACCGGAGATGCTTGCTTGAGTGCCTTCCAAGAGTCCGAATACCACACCGGCAACGCATCCTCCACCCAAAGCGGATTGCTGGATGTGACCGCTCGTGTCAACCCAATCGCAGTGGCCAAATCCCATTCGTTGTGGCAATGGACAATGAAATCAGTCTCATCCCCCAACGCCTCCCGGCAGTTCTCATACCCCCGACGAATCAGGTCTAATTCGGTTGCCCGCAGCGTTTGTGACATCTGTCCGGGGCTGTATCTACCTTCGGGCAGCCCATTTCCCATCAAACGCTCAAACCCAAATTTTAGGGTGTTCCAGCCTTGAGGTGCCACCTTCATCCGTTGCGACCAGTCTCGACACGAAACGGGATCAAACCAGTCGTCGGGCCCAGGGGTATTGATGTAGAGCGGGATCTCGTCTCTAAACCTACCTGAGAGCAACGTTGAAATCGGTCTATTCAATAGCTTACCCACCACATCCCAGAGCGCAATATCCATGCCGCTAACCGTCGGGATGTTCGCTCTATAGGGATGTTGCAGGTTGACCATGCGGGTGTACAGCTTATCGATTTCAAACACATCCTGGCCGATCAGCGTCGCTCGCAGATGTTGCAGATGCGCTCTCACCATCGGTCCAGAAGCCCCAGCCTCGCCGATTCCGTAAACGCCGGCATCCGTTTCAACCTTTACGAGGGTCTGACCGGCTTGGTCTTTCAACTGCATGGCTTTCACATCCGTGATCCGCACACGGTTTTTCTCGGATTCCGACAGTGTTTCTAAGGTTGTCATAGAAGTTCCTTTATCCCCTTCTGCAGACTAGTCTATCAAGACTGAACTATATGCCGAGCGAGAACATCCTCATTCAGGTCAGCACCCAGCCCCGGGCTCGTCGGTGGGGCGATGTAGCCGGCGTCAAACACTATAGGTTCCTGTAAGATGTCGGCATGAAGAGTCGTCCGATTAAACTCCAGTATCAAGAAGTTCGGGCTGCATGTCGCCACCTGAACGGCGGCTGCTGCTGCAACAGGACCGCAGTACATGTGGGGTGCGATGCTTGCATAATGCGCCTCCGCCATACTGGCGATCTTCTTAGACTCCAGAATCCCTCCACAGTGACCCACATCCAGCTGTATGATCTGTGCTGCTTGCTTCTGAAAGATCTCGACAAACTCGTACTTGGTCAGCAAACGCTCACCCGTCGCAATCGGAATACTGGTATGCGATGCTACCCGCGCCATTTCATCAACGTTTTCCAGCGACACCGGTTCCTCAAACCAGAAAGGATAATATGGCTCTAGCATCTGTGCGATCCGAATCGCGCTAGAAGTGGTCAATTGCCCATGGGTGCCAAGGCCAACTTCTACCTCATAACCGACCGCGTCTCGGATACACTTGAAGATTTCTCCCACACGTGCGATATCTTTCAACTGAATGTCCCGTGGCGCTGGAAAGATCGGGAATGGGTCAAACTTCATTGCGGTGTTGCCCTTCTCCATCAAGTCAGCGGCAATTTCACCCGCCTTCTCAGGGTTCTCCCATATCCCTCCGTGCGGCATGTAGGCATAAGCCCTCAATTTTTCATGGTATTGACCACCGAGCAGATTATAGACGGGCTGGTTCAGGGCTTTGCCGACGATGTCCCAACACGCCATCTCAATCGCACTTAACGCCGGTGTCAGTGCCAGCCCCGGATGTCTGTAGTCATGGTCGGTAGCATAGATTTTCTGCCACAGTAATTCGATCTTGAACGGATCGGCACCAACCACAAACTGTGTTGCCAAATCCTTGATTATCTCAATCGACGATTTTTCTCTGCCAACCTGACCGGTCGACCATTCTCCAATGCCCTCGATGCCTTCATCGGTAATCAGTTTTACGAACAGCCACCGGCGTCCGCCTTGATATGGGGGAACGTTCTCGACCAGAAACGTCTGTACATCAACAATTTTCATCTGTCGGTCTCCTCTTTTTGATTAAAAATTTGTCTTTCTCATAGTTGACGATTTTTCCATTATACGCACTGTCAATTCGATGTCAACGATAAAAGCGTGGACTTGTGGCTGCAGTCAAGCCAAACTTTTGCTTGATTTAGACTGAACTTGGTGTTACACTGAAGCTTATATTTCCAAAGCGCAAGACACACGATTTTAGTGGTCTGCCGAACTCAAAACGCAATATGCTGTCAACTTTGTCGCAGCAAATTCAGTCGTTGATGAAACAAATCCATTGGTCACTGGACAGCCGCGAATTTGGGTGTAACAAGGCATTCGGACTTTTCAAACACTTTCAATTTAAGGAGAATCTCTATGCCACTGAACAATCCAATTCTTGATGCAACGCTTAATAGTATCAGTCTCGAAGAAATTAAGAAGGAAATGGGACCGCCCCCTTGGTCTCATTCGGTTGTCCTCGCCGACCATGTAGCGGGTGTGGTGATTTATCAAAATTCAGGTCAAATCAATGATAATCATTGCCACAATTATGACGAATGGTGGGTTGTACTTGAAGGGGAGATCGACTGGGTCATCGAGGGGCGCGAAGATCAGCCAGTCCAAGCGAAGGCGGGGGATTTCGTCTATGTGCCCGCAATGACCTTCCATCATATCTTTCCCAAGGGAGGCAAACCGTCTGTGCGCTTAGGTATCGCACTTCCCGGAACAGGAGGGCATCTCCACGAGAGACCGGATCGGAAGGTGAAGGTCACAGTTGAGTAGCGGCGGGTCGCTCTAAGAACAATGTGCTTTCGGCTGCCCCCGGATTTTCACTCGCTGTCTGCAATGGTGGCAACTTCAGCACTAGCAGCCCTAATTAGGTCTTGGGTGTTAAGTTCCAGACCCGCTACGGGATCGCCGCTGCTGATGTTGACTTTTTGGCATCTTGTGATCGCTTCATCGAAAATGACCGGCACACTATCTGGCAGTCCTAACGGTGCAACAGCACCTTGGACACAGCCTGTCACAGACAAAATTTCCTCCGCTGTGGCGAAACTCAGGCGTCTCCAATTTTTGGGAACGGAGGTGCGTACAGCCTTCGGGTTGACTCGCGCATAGCCAAGTACGCATGCCATGACGTAGTGTTCATCTTTGTCACGGAGCAGGATAGATTTTACCATTTCGTCTTTGGATACGCCGCGTTGGGCTGCCGCTTCCTCGACTGTAAAAACGGGTTCACTGTGCTGTAACAGTCGATACGAGATTTTGTGTGCATCAAGTATGTCGGTAATCTTCGTTTTAATGGTCGTCATTTGCTCTTTCGGTATATGCGAAGTTTGTCGTCAAAGAGGTCGGGAAGCTGTGGAGATTTTAGCCAAGCAATAAGGGAAGGATGGGCGGAAGATCTCCGCCCTCCCACCCCTCGACTTGAGGGACGATGCTACTACTTCGTCTGTCCCGCAGCCGGCAGTGCCTTCGCGCTGACACCGAGAACGGACAGGAACCCCTCCGAATCCGCGTGGTTGAAGTCACCGATTGCTTCCATTGAAGAGGTCTCCTCCGAATAGAGCGAGTGCATCACGCCGGCAGCGGAGTGGAATGCAATATTTCCCTTATACAGTGCAACGGTAATATCCCCAGAAGCCATGCAGGTGAAGGGCTCAATAGAAGCGAGCATCGATTGAGTAGCGGGATCGAACCAGTAGCCTTGATAGATCTGTTCAGCTACAACCGCTGACATCTGATCGAAAACACGCCGCGCTCGCCGATCTAAAATAAGTTGAAGCAGGAACTCGTAACATTGACCGAGCAGTTCCATGCCCGGCGATTCATAAACCCCTCGGCTCTTAATCCCGACGAACCGATTTTCGACAGTGTGAATCCCGATGCCAACACCGTTTCGTCCGGCGATGCGATTCGCTTCCGCGAGGGCTTGGAAGGGGATTACCGGGCTCCCATTGACCTCCAGCGGTATTCCTCTACCAAAGGCGACCGTGAAGTGTTCAACTTCATCGGGGGCGCCCTTCGGGTGGACACCCATCCCAGGGGTAATAAAACCGGCGGGCGTTTTGAGCGATTCTAATCTGCCCGCCTCGTGGGTCAAACCGAGCATATTCGCGTCAGTTGAGTACGGTTTTTCGTGGGTCGCTCGAATCGGCAGACCGTGTGCATTGCAGAAATCGATCATCTCTTTCCTGCCGCCAAAATGTTCGAGAAACGCCGGATCACGCCACGGGGCATAAACCTCAAAATCGGGATTCAACATATTGGTTGCAATCTGAAACCGCACCTGATCGTTACCTCGACCGGTGCAGCCGTGTCCCAATATATTGATGCCACGCTTCTCCATTTCAGGTAGGAGTGCCTCGACGGTAATATGCCGGGCGATACCGGTGGTATTCCAGTATCCCCCTTCGTATTTCGCTTGGGATTGGATGACCTTGATTCCCGCCATCGCCAGTTCGTCCTTCGCATCAACGATAACCGCCTCTTGTGCGCCACATGCCAGCATCCGCTCGCAAATTTCGTCCATGTTTCTTTCGTCAGGTTGTTCGAGATCTGCGGTGAAGCAGACCACATTGACCCCGTTATCGACTAGCCACCGTGTGATGGTACAGCTATCAAGTCCACCTGAAACCGCTGCCCCAACAGTTTTACCTTTTAACTGATCAACTGTCATGTTCATCTCCTTATGTTGAATTTTATCTTTAATTGTACACTAACTCTAGTCTGGAATACAGTCCAAAATTTCGGACGTTTCTCGAACTTCTATAACCGGCGAGCCCCAGTACCTATTAGGGACCGCATGCATGCTATAAAGCGATATAACGCATGAAGAAAAGTGCCTTAACAATCCTGTTTTTGACGATGTTCCTGGTCATGCTCGGATTTGGTGTCATCATCCCGCATCTCGCATATTACGCGGAGGAGTTGGGGGCAAGTGCCGCGCAGATTGGATTCTTGATAGGTATCTACTCGGCGATGCAATTAATTTTTGCGCCGATGTGGGGACACATCTCTGATCGATATGGTCGGAGACCAGCAATCCTGATGGGACTTATTGGTAATGCAGGTGCGCTAGCTCTATTTGGTGCAGCAAAGACCTTACCTTGGTTATTTATCGCGCGTGGTTTATCGGGCGTGTGCTCCTCAGCTATTTTACCAACGGTAATGGCTTATGTCGCAGATGTAACGGCAGAGAAGGACCGGGGAAAGGGGATGGGATTGATGGGGGCTGCAATGGGATTGGGTTTTATTTTTGGGCCCGGCATCGGCGGAATCATGGGCAACCATAGCCTACCATTCTTCGTCGCTAGTGGACTATCGTTAGTCACTTTCTGCTTTGCCACACTCCTTTTGCCGGAATCACTCAAACTCGCCGAGCAATGCGATACGCAGCAGATAACTATTTCTCCATGGTCAGCGATGAATCACCCGCTGACGCCGCTCTTTCTCGTTGCTTTTTTCTCAGCGTTCATCTTCTCAGGATTGGAGGCAATCTTTCCACTATTCATCAAAGATCGACTGAACTATGGAGCAAAAGAGATGGGCATGATGTTTGTGATTGTGGGGATACTCGTTGCTCTCCTACAGGGTGGTGTTTTAGGACAGTTGATCAACATCTTTGGAGAGTTCAAACTGATTATTATCGGCTTGCTGCTTAACGCTTTGGGGATGGCACTGCTCCCTTGGTCCAAAACATTTGTGACGCTTACCCTTTATTTGTCAATTGCTGGAATCGGCAATCAGCTTATCCGCCCGACAAATACCTCGTGGATTTCTAAGCAAACCAAGTTTGGTCAAGGAGCCACAATCGGCGTTATGGACGCTTTTCTCAGCCTCGGACGAGTGTTGGGACCTCCTTTTGCCGGAAAACTATACACACCTGAAACCTTCCAAATCCCCTGCTGGATCTCCACAGCTCTGCTTGTTGCGGTATCTGTCTGCCTGTTTTATCCGTTGCGGCGTATTGGTCGGTGAGCGAGATTTCAAAGGCTGCTACACTGAAGTTGAGTCAATTACGACAGCTCCGAGAACTTAATTTTTTCGCATCAAAGCTCTTTATAACGTACAACGGGCTAAGCTTTATTCTTGGGGGGTATTAGGGGACGGAACAATCTTGTATACTAGCTCACCGGGTTTAATATAGGTGAGTCGTCGCGCTAGTCGCTCTTTCGTGAGTTCATCCGTCTTCAATTTTTCCACCTGAATCTTTAAGCGATCTCGCTCGCGTTCAAGTTCTGTTAACTCATCCAAAGATTGTTGTTTGATTTGGCGGGCTTCCTGCCAGTTCTGAAAGCCCTCTACAAATCGATATAAACTAATCAGCAGCATAAAAACCGCGAGAATAGATAGCCAAGGTTGGATAAATCGCATGGTATGGTGTCCCTTACTCTATTTTAATTCCTCGGTGGTCGATATTTCTTGCCTAGCATTTCAGCAACAACTGGCGGCACCATCTCTAACAACTTTTCATCGCTCACCTGCAGCCCTCCCATCTGTGCCACCTGCATGACCAGCGTTGAACTTAAATGGGCATACTTAGTATTTGCCATCATAAACAGCGTATCCACCTGCGGCGCAATTTGGCGATTCATCAGCGACATCTGGAACTCGTTTTCAAAATCGGAAAACGCTCGCAATCCTCGAATGATTACGGAGGCACCGCGCTCCTGTGCATATTGTGCTGTGAGCCCTGAATACTGATCGATGGTAACGTGCGGATGATGTTGGATGACGGACTCCAACATCTCAATCCGTTCCGCTAGGGTGAAACGCGTCTTCTTAGTGGGATTAATGCCGATTAACACAGTCAACTCATCGAAAACGGCAAGCGCAGAAACGCGATTTATCAAATCCACATGGCCATTGGTAAGCGGATCAAAGCTGCCAGGGTAAACGGCAATTTTCTTGGGCAAGGATATCTTTCCTTTCTTAGGTGAATCCCATTTAACAAGGCTCAGTCAATGCGTGCACTTTAAGGAATCTTAACACACCGCTATTGTATCGGTCAACCCCAAAATCGGTCGTAAATCAAACAGAGCAAAGGATAGCGGGGACAAATAATAGGGAGAAGGATGCTGTCCCCTACAAACAGAGCATAAAGTGTGGTAAAATAGGGAACAATATTATCCTTAAAGATAGAAAGGAAGCTAGATGGCAGGTCCATTAAAAGGAATACGGGTTTTAGATCTCACGCGCATTTTGGCAGGCCCCTATGCAACGATGATTCTGCGAGACCTCGGCGCGGAGGTAATCAAGATCGAGCAGCCGGGGGTCGGGGATGAAGCAAGGGATTTCGGTCCCTTCAAGAACGACTTTAGTCTCTACTTTATGAGCGTCAATCGGGGGAAAAAAAGTGTTACTCTAAACCTGAAGGCTCCACGCGGTAAGGAGCTCTTTCTAGAGTTGGTCAAGGGTTCGGACATCCTTGTTGAGAATTTTCGACCTGGGACAATGGAAAAACTTGGCTTGGGTTACGAATCGCTCAAGGCACACCACCCGTCTCTGCTCTATGCTGCCTGTTCAGGGTTCGGGCAGACGGGACCGTATGCAATGCGGGGCGCATACGATATGATTATTCAGGGGATGGGCGGAATTATCAGCATAACTGGCGAGCCAGACCGTCCACCCGTGCGTGTAGGAACCTCGATTGGCGATATAACCTCGGCGTTATTCACCGCTATCGGCATCCTCTCCGCACTTCGGCATCGCGATCAAACTGGCGAAGGGCAGCTCATTGACGTTGGGATGCTCGATTGTCAGGTTGCAATCTTGGAAAACGCAATGGTTCGCTACTTCTCTACCGGTGATATTCCACGCCCGTTGGGTAGACGGCACCCGGCAATAACACCGTTTGAGGTTTTTGAGTCCGCAGATGGTTATGTGGTTATCGCAATCGGAAACAATGAGCTGTGGCGGAAGTTTTGTGAACATGTCGATCATCCTGGGTTGATTGACGATGAGCGGTTTCACACGAATGCGCTGCGCACTGAGAACCACGAGTCCCTTTTTCCAATCCTCGTTGAAATCATGTGTCGCCGTACAACTAATGAATGGATTGAGGCGTTAGAGGGGATTGGTGTGCCGTGCGGTCCGGTAAACACTGTCGATAAAGTGGCAAACGACCCCCAAGTGCTAGCGCGAGAAATGATCGCTGAAGTTGAACATGAGGTAACCGGCACCGTTCAGATTCCGGGGATTCCAATCAAACTCTCAGAGACGCCCGGTCAGATCGATGCCCCCGCACCAAACCTCGGTGAGCATACATCGGAAGTTTTGACCAGCTTGTTGGGGCTGGAAGCCGCAGAGGTTAATCAATTGAAGCAGGATGAAGTTGTGTAAAACGCGGAGAAGGAGGTTTTTTTTGTGAATACTTCTACATTTGGTCTTTGGTTTTTAGCTTCAGGGTCATCGGCAGAGCTTGATACCTTACCGGGGACAAACCCTTTAACGATGGATGGCGATCTCGCTGCCCAAATGGTTACAAGTTTGGATGAATTTGTGGCGCAAGCGATGACGGACTCCGTCGAATCGCGTCAGCAGTTGTGGAATCGGGATTATCGCTCACACGCGGCTTATGCCGCTTCAATCGCGTCCAATCGTGAGCGTTTTAGACAGTATATTGGCTGCGTAGATGAGAGATTACCGATTGATGCCCTCCACTATATTGCGACAACGGCACAAACAGCCGAAATTGCAAAGGCGGAAGGCTATACGGTATACGCTGTGCGGTGGCACGTATTCGATAGTGTAGAGGGAGAAGGACTTCTGCTAGAACCGGATGGTGAGCCTGTTGCCCAAGTCATCGCGCTCCCTGATGCGGACTCGACGCCGGAGATGCTCGGTGGATTAGCGGACGGGATATCGCAGGAAGCACAGTTTGCCCGCCGCTTGGCGGAACAGGGATGTCGGGTTGTTGTACCTACGCTGATAAACCGTGACGACACATGGTCAGGCAATCCGAAAATTGGTCGCATGACCAACCAGCCGCACCGTGAATTTATCTATCGTATGGCGTATGAATTGGGGCGACACATCATCGGTTACGAGGTGCAAAAGATCCTTGCGTTGGTGGATTGGATGAGTCGTGAGGACAATCATCCGCCGATTGGAGTCATCGGCTATGGCGAAGGAGGATTGTTGACGCTTTACAGTGCTGCCGTGGATACACGGATCGATGCCGCCCTCGTCAGTGGCTATTTTCAGTCGCGCGAAGAGGTCTGGGAAGAACCAATTTATCGAAATATTTGGGCACTGTTGCACGAATTTGGCGATGCAGAGATCGCGAGCCTTATTGCACCGCGGACGCTGATTGTCGAAGCTAGCCGTGGCGTTGAGATTGACGCACCTCCACCGGTACGTGATGGACGCGCCGGTGCCGCACCGGGGAGATTGGTTTCGCCGCCACTGGAATCAGTGAAGGCAGAATTTGATCGGGCTCATGCGTTGTATGAACAGTTGGGGGTTGGGCAGGATCTCATCCTTGTAGGATTAGACACCGGTGTTGGTTTGCCCGGATCCGATGCTGCCCTGACCGGTTTCCTTAACGCACTTGGTCAGGATCAACCGCTTGTGCCATCAGGAACGCCGCCACAGGACATCCGTACAGCTTTTTCGTCTGAAACACGGCAACATCGTCAATTTCATCAACTGATTGCATTTACACAAGATGCCCTGCGCCAAGCCACATCTCGGCGTCAGGTGCTTTGGTCAAAAGCAGATAACTCCTCAATCGAACGGTGGCAGGAAACCTGCCAATACTATCGCGACCTTCTCTGGGATGAGGTTATCGGCAGATGCCCACCTCCGAGTGTCCCAACCAATCCCCGCACCCGGCTGATTTACGATGAACCGGGCTTTATGGGATATGAAGTCATCCTTGATGTTTGGGGGGATGCGTTCGCGTACGGTATCCTGCTAGTCCCCAAAGGGGTCAAGTCAGATGAACGTCGTCCGGTGGTGGTCTGCCAGCATGGACTGGAGGGCCGCTCGCAGGATGTGGTCGATCCAAAAATCGAATCCCCGTACAACGCCTACGGCGCTGATTTGGCAAATCGAGGGTTTGTCGTTTACGCGCCGCAAAATCCCTACATCGGTCAGGATGCCTTCCGCGTCATCCAGCGCAAAGCAAATCCCATCAAATGGTCGCTTTTTTCGCTAATTATCAGCCAGCATGAACGGACACTTGAATGGCTTGCCGAACAATCTTTTGTGGACGCTGAGCGGATCGGATTCTACGGACTCTCCTACGGTGGTAAGACCGCCATGCGTGTACCTGCCCTGCTCGACCGTTACGCGTTGTCTATCTGCTCAGCAGATTTCAATGAGTGGATTGTCAAAAATGCGACATACGATTCTCGCTACAGCTACATGTTTACCGGCGAATATGAGATGCCAGAGTTCAATCTCGGTAACACTTTCAACTATGCGGAGATGGCGTGGTTGATTGCGCCCAGACCGTTTATGGTCGAGCGCGGACATCACGATGGCGTTGCCCCGGACGAATGGGTCGCCTACGAATACGCAATCGTAAGGCATTTGTATACCGATCTTGGCATCTCCAATCGGACGGAGATTGAGTTCTTTAACAGCGGACATGAGATCAATGGTCAAGGGACATTTCGCTTTCTGCACCACCACCTGAATCTGCCAGAGCCGCAGCTTTCCTGAAAATCGCACTTGCTCAGTGACTCAATTTTATATTTAGGTGTTACTCCGTTTTTTTTGTTGATTTTTAACATTTGTTATGGTAAAATTAACTCGTTGGAACAATTCTAAGCCATAACTTAAGGAGAATTAACAGAATGGAATTGAGTTTGGACAAGCAGAAAGCAATAGATCTTGCAATTTCTCAAATTGAGCGGCAGCACGGCAAAGGCGCGATTATGTGTCTTGATAGCGACGAAGTGGTCCCTGTCACGGTCATCCCAACAGGGGCGCTCGCATTAGACATTGCGCTGGGGGTTGGCGGCGTTCCCCGCGGACGAATTGTCGAAATCTTTGGGCATGAGGCCAGTGGTAAAACCACGCTCGCACTTCACATTATTGCAGAGGCACAGAAGCAGGAGGGTCTGGCAGCATTTGTTGATGTCGAACATGCACTCGACCCACTGTATGCCAAACAGATTGGTGTCAACATGGAAAACCTCCTGATTGCCCAGCCGGATGCCGGGGAACAGGCGTTAGACATCGTTGAAACCTTGGTGCGTAGTGGAGCTGTTGATATTGTGGTCATTGACTCCGTTGCAGCACTCACCCCTCAAGCGGAGGTTGAAGGAAGCATGGCAGACGCCCATGTTGGACTGTTACCACGTTTGATGTCCAAAGCCTTGCGTAAACTGTCCGGCGTCACCAACAAATCCAAAACCTGTGTGGTTTTCACCAATCAGATTCGACAGAAAATTGGTGTCATGTTTGGGAATCCAGAAACGACCCCTGGTGGGCTAGCACTCAAATTTCACGCATCGGTGCGACTCGAGATACGTCGGGCGGAGACTCTGAAGGATGGTGAGAAGATAATCGGAAACCGCAGCCGCGTGAAGGTTGCCAAAAACAAGGTTGCCCCGCCATTCCGCCAAGCTGAATTTGACATTATTTTTGGCGAAGGCATCTGTAAAATCGGGCAAATCTTGGATGTAGGTATAGACGCGGGAATTATTCGGAAAAGTGGCGCCTGGTTTTCTTATAACGATGAACGGCTTGGACAGGGCAGGGATAATGCTAAATATTTTATAGCAGAACACCCTGAAATTGCCGCCGAGATAGGGGCTAAGATTTGTGCCAATCTCGGTATCCAGCTCCCATCTGGTACCGCCTCGCTGTCAGAAACTGATATCATGGCTGGCGATGAGGAAAAAAACGGAGCAAGTCTCCAATAGCCGTTACCTTGATACTTGACAGTGAATATTGAAGGTGTTATCATAAGCGAGTTGCCACAAAGTAGTAGGTACCCTCTGGCCCGATGGATTAGGATTCAAAGCAATATGCCACGGCCTAGAACATACCCGTAGGTCGCGCATCGTGCCCGACCCATAGTCATAGCGGAGCGACAACAAGGTTCTGTTGACATTTGACAAATTTACCCCTGATGCACTTGAGATAACTTCGGACTTCTCTCGGTCAATTATCTAAAATCGAGATTCTAGATAATTGTGAAAAGTGTTAGATTTTGTTAGATTCTGCTAGATTATTGTGGATAACTTACAAATTGAACTACCTCTGATGTGCTTAAGACAGCTTTGGATCGCCGTAGATCTATTTTCTGAGACTGACATTCCGGTGCCGGACTGTGAATCTTGACCTACTCTAAGGGCAAAACGCAGCGTATAGAAAGAGGAGAGCACTCTCTGTACAGAGACCTGCGACGATTTTATGGGAAAACTCGTTGGTGTAGATATTGGCGGCACTTTCACCGATATTGTCGTTTTAGATGAAAACCAAAGGTGTCTACAAATTGGAAAAGCTTCAACCACGCCACGTGAGCCTTCTATCGGCTTAATTACTGGCTTGGATACACTTGAGGTGTCCTATCCTGATATCGAACTAGTCATCCATGGGACCACCGTGGCGACCAACGCCATCTTGGAGCGCAAAGGTGTGCGCTGCGGTCTGATTGCAACGCGCGGTTTTCGGGATATCTTGGAACTGAGGCGTCGCGATCGGCCGCACCTTTATGGACTTACGGGATCTTATGAACCGTTAATCCCACGAGATCGACGCAAAGAGGTCGCCGAGCGTATTTCGGCAGAAGGTGAAATTCTCGTCCCCCTAGCGCAGGAGGAGGTAATCTCGGCTGCTGAAGAACTAGCGGCTGACGGCGTCGAAGCCATTGTCATTAGCTTCCTTAACGCTTATATCAATCCCACCAATGAACGCAGTGCCAAAGCTCTTCTCGAAACACGTTTTCCCAAGCTTTATATCGTTGCGTCAGCAGATATCCTCCCACTCTTCCGTGAGTTCGAACGAACCAGCACCGCTGCCGTAAATGCCTACGTTCAGCCGATAGTAAGTCGTTACTTGGCTCGGCTTGAACAACGCTTGGAGGAACGTGGTTATGGTGGAAATCTGCTCATCATGCAATCCAATGGCGGGATGATGTCAGTAGAAGCGGCTAGGGACTTTTCAGTAAATACCATCCTGTCAGGACCCGCAGCCGGGGTTATCGCTGCCACCAAAATTGCCGCGGAAAACGGTTTTCAGAACCTGATTGGTTATGATATGGGCGGGACGAGTCTAGATGTGTCGTTGGTGACAGAAGGCAAGCCGGTCGTCTCAAACGGAATAGAACCGGAGTTTGGTATCCCGATCATGGTGTCGATGATCGATATTCATACCATTGGTGCAGGTGGCGGCAGTATCGCTCGAATCGATGAGGGAGGTCTTCTCCAAGTGGGACCCGACAGCGCCGGTGCTGAACCGGGCCCCGTCTGCTATGGGCTGGGTGGCACTGAACCCACAGTTACCGATGCGAATGTGATTCTGGGGCGAATCAATCCAGACTATCCTATCGCTAGAGAGACCAATTTCTCATTTGATCTTGATACGGCACGGTCCGTTCTCACCGAGAAAATCGGGAAACCGCTTGGTCTCTCCTTAGAAGAAGCAGCACTGGCAATTCTCACCATAGCAAATAACCGAATCGCCGGTAATATCCGGCGCATCTCTATTGACCGTGGACATGATCCGCGAGATTTCGTCCTTTTTTCATTCGGGGGTGGAGGTCCCTTAATGGTTAGTTTCCTGCTCCGGGAACTCGGCGTTTCGCAAGCACTTGTACCCTACTATCCGGGCATCGCTTCCGCATGGGGGTGTGTTATCGCCGACCTCCAGCACGATTTTGTGACCATGATCAACCGTCGCCTCTCTGAGCTCGATCCGGCCGAAGCCGAGCGAATTTTTGCTGAACACCTCGCACAAGGAGAGCAGCTAATCGAGAGTGAACGAGTTCCTCTGGCACAGGTAACTATTTTGCGAGAAGCGGAGATTTCCTACGAGGGTCAAACACATGTCATACGGACGCCACTACCGGCGGGACCCGTATCGCCCCTTGTTATCGCGGAAAGTTTTCGTCGTGCCTATCTCCGGCAATACGGGCAAGTTGACGAGACGTTTAGCGGATTAGAAACGCTATTGGAGAGCATCCCTATTCGCCTGCTAAATCTTCGTACCTCTGTGATAGGCATGCGTCCAGACCTGTCACTGAAAGACTTTATTTCTAGTCCAAAAACCACTTTGCAAGACTCACAGAAGAGCGTCAGACCTGTCTATGTAGAAGATCGGTTTGTGGCATGTCCCATCTATGACCGCTCACTCCTTCCTTGGGGAAGTAATTTCTCCGGACCCGCTGTCATTGAACAGCCGGACACGACCATCTGGATTGAACCTTGGGTTCGTGTCCGTGTGGCTGAAGGTGGAAATCTTTTTTTGAATATGGCGTAATTAAACTCTACGGATATTTAATTAGATACTGCTATCAAATCTCGTCCCTTCGGTTTTGTCCTTTCTTATCAATCCTTCCACTACGCATCCTACCAAAAAACTTGTATTTCTAGCGAAAATATGCTACGATTGATTGCAAAGAATGCAGATGTACCATAATTATAGGTATCTTGTACGATTCCTAAGCATCAGAACGGCGCAGCAGGGTCGAAATTTGCATTCCCTACAATTCTAACTTGATTCGAAGGGTAAGGAAAGAATGGGTGGGACATTACCTATATCTCCCACCTAAACGACAAAGTATATCAGTTCTCAAATTAAAGCAGGAGGTTTTTATTATGGCAGGCTATGCTCACCCAGAAGTGTTAGTAACCACCGACTGGGTTGCCCAGCACGGCAGCGATGCAGGCATCCGTTTGGTGGAGGTCGATGTGGATACAGCAGCTTACGATGAAGGCCACATCAGTGGTGCTGTCGGGCTTAACTGGCAAACCCAGTTGTGTGACCAAGTACGGCGCGATATTTTAACAAAAGAACAGTTTGAGCAATTGTGCCAAGATTCTGGCATCAGCAACGATACCACAATTATCTTCTACGGCGACAATAACAACTGGTTCGCTACCTATGCCCTGTGGCAATTCCGCTACTATGGGCATGATGAAAGCAATCTGAAGGTGATGGATGGTGGTCGTCAGAAGTGGATTGACGAGGGCCGCGAGTTAGTCACAGATACTTCTTCGCCTGCTGCCACCGATTACAGGGCGAAATTCCCCGATGACAATGTTAGGGCGACAAAAGACCACGTTCTCCCAACGCTTGATCAGGGAGTGGTCAACCTCGTAGATGTCCGTTCTCCGGCTGAGTTCACCGGTGAGATTATCGCACCCCCAGGATTGCCCGAAACGGCACAACGTCCGGGACGCATTCCGGGCGCAGCAAATATCCCATGGGCAACCGCAGTAGCAGACGACGGCACCTTCAAATCCTACGACGAGTTGAAGGAGATCTACGAAGGTGCGGGTGTGGATTCAGACAAAGAGACGGTCGCTTACTGCCGTATTGGGGAACGTTCCTCCCACACATGGTTTGCACTGAAATACCTCTTGGGTTACGAAAAAGTCCGCAACTATGATGGCAGCTGGACAGAATGGGGTAATCTTGTCGGTGCGCCTATCGCAAAGGGATGATCGATAATGATACTGAGCTAGTAGGGACGCAAATTCGCGTCCCTACTAGCTCCAATCTACAAATAGGCAGACGACCAATTGATCTCTAGTGCACAGCAGATTACACCACAATGGCTGACAAAGCGATTCCAACAGAACGGGCATCTGCCGCAACACACCGTAACTGACGTACAGATTGGTGAGACATTTGAATTGACCGCCGCCTTTTTTACACGGTTGAAAGTGACTTATTCCACTCAATCGGAGAATTGTCCTCATACAGACCTCATCTTCAAAAATTATCGGGACGGTTGGTTTGGAGGCGGCATTGCGGAATCGGTATTCTTCAACGAAATCGTCGCCCAAATGCCTGATCCACCGGTCTTCCGATGCTACGATTTCGATTATGACCGTGATGCCCGGCAATGCTATTTTATCTTTGAAGATGCCTCTGTGACACACACTGAAACCCCTCCCAAAGAGGAGGGAAGATTCACTGTTGCTCTCTACAAGCAAATTATTGATGAACTGTTGAAGTTCCATACTCAATGGTGGGAGCACCCGCGAATGTCACAAACCGATTTTCTGCGAGGAAAAGGAGGGCCGCTCCGCATGGCGGATGCCGCCACATCTGAAATTATACGGACCTATTGCCAACACTGGAGAGAAACGCTGCTTCCTCAATTTGCTGACAAAGCTCAAGGCGAATTCCCTGAAGATATGTTTGATTTCGCACTGCGTGCCATCAACAGTTGGGAACGTTTATATGCTGAACGCATCAAAGATAATAAGGCTTTGACATTTCTACACGGTGACCTACATCATTGGAATCTCTTTTACCCTAAAGACCCGGAAACACATGGGCTTTATTTCGCCGATTGGGAAACCTATAAGCGAGGGATGGGACCGTATGATCTGTGTTACTTAGTCGGAGGCGATTCCTCGCCGCAACGGCATGAAATTGAGAAGGATCTGTTGCGCTACTATTATGATGGTCTTGTCGATGGAGGAGTTTTAGGGTATAGCTGGGAGGATTGTGTTTATGATTACCGGCTATCGGTGATTGCTACCCTCTTTCCTCCGATTGGTTGGCAAAGTGCACACCGATTCAAGCTCCGACAATGTCAATTTCAGGATTGGAACTGTCAGGAATTACTTGACTAATCTCTCCACTCTGTTGCACTTAAGGATAGGTTTTATGAGGTGCTAGTGGGTTTTTGGTAAACTCCATTGCAATCAAAATCCGTTTTATTTTTGGATCATGTTAAGAAATTGTGCAACAAAAATCGTAGGGACGGGGTCACCCCGCCCCTACTTTTGGGGTTTTGCGCTTTCTCCTGACATCAGCCTTCTTCTTTGTTTTTTATTGGAGTCAGATATGCCCAAATTTGTTTCTGCTCATATCATTGCCTGCATGACACGGCAGGATGTCGAAAGACTCGCCAAGCGATTTATCGACGAGGAAACCGACGGAATCAAGAGCTTGAAAGTACAGTGTGACACAGTCCTCGGTCGAATGGTCTGCGAATGGGAAGCTCCGGATCGAGATACCCTTGTGGAGTGGCTCAAAAAACGGCATGTGCATTTTCGCGGCAGTGGGGAGTGGATGATGCGCGTGCAGCTCGAAACGGTGGATAACAAGGTTGCAAGGTTGTGATATTGGTCAATCCGCAGGGTGTCAAGAATCAGTGCAGCATGACGGGTAAGCAGAAATGCTCGTCCATGGATAAGGAATCTCATCGTGCACTACCTTACGCGCCAAATTGCTTTTGAAGCTTCACACTACTACCGTGTTCCTGAACTCAGCGATGCGGAGAATTACGCCCTGTTCGGACCGACCGCAAATCCAAATAGTCATGGGCATAACTATGTCTTGGAAGCGACGGTCAAAGGGCAGCTTAATCCTGAACGCGGAATGGTCATCAATATCACAGATCTAGACACGGTTCTCAAAGAAGAAATTGTTGCCTACTATGATCACAAACATATCAATATACAACACCCCACCTTTGTGAATAGCCCCCACCTGCAACCAACAAGCGAGAATTTAGCGATTCAGATATGGTATGCGATTGAACCATATCTGAAAGGGACAATCTTACATCGAATCAGGCTGTATGAGGATTCAACCCTATTTTCCGACTATTATGGAGAGAGACAGATGGTCTATCTCACGAAAGTTTACGAATTCAGTGCATCACACCGATTGCACAGTCCACAACTCAGCGATGCGGAAAACCAAGAAGTCTTCGGAAAGTGTAACAATTTCTACGGTCACGGGCACAACTATGTTCTTGAAGTAACAATAAAAGGCGAGGTGGACCCAAGAACCGGGACGGTTGCCGATCTACGCTGTCTTGATGAAACGATTCAGAAGCAGGTCTACGGGCGATTCGATCATAAACATCTCAACTTAGACACACCTGAGTTTGAGAACCTCAATCCAACTTCTGAAAACTTTGTGAAGGTGCTCTGGGGGGTTGTTGAGCCGAATTTGAAGCCGATTCAGCTACATCGGCTTCGATTACGAGAAACGCCTAAGAACCATTTTGACTACTACGGGAACGAGATTTAGTTGATGAAAATTTACCACGCCGAATCAATTGACAACGGAACAACTACCGCTGATCCAAAACTTGAATACATCTATACCCAGATATTGGAGACTATTGGCGAAGACCCAACAAGAAATGGTCTCCTGAAAACACCTCAACGTGCAGCGAAAGCCTTTCAGTTTTTGATGCAGGGATACCACCAAAATGTTGAGGAAGTATTAAACGGCGCAATCTTCGACGAAGAGTACGACGAAATGGTCATCGTCAAAGAGATTGAGTTTTATAGTCTCTGTGAGCACCATCTTTTACCATTTTTTGGCAAATGCCACGTTGGGTATATCCCCCGAAAAAAAATCGTTGGACTCAGTAAAATTCCCCGCATTGTGGATATGTTTGCCCGCCGCCTCCAAGTGCAAGAGAGACTGACACGGCAGATCGCGGAGGCACTACGAGACGTGTTACATCCAGCTGGGGTCGCCGTTGTCATGGAGGCACAGCATCTGTGCATGATGGTGCGTGGCGTACAGAAACAGCACTCACAAACGATGACCAATGTAATGCTCGGTGAGTTTCGAGATAAAAATTCAACGCGAGCAGAGTTCATGAGGTGTATCTAGATGAAGCTCTGAAGACCCAACAACTTGAAGGGCACAAAGATGCTAAAGGACAAAGTTGCAATTATAACAGGAGCGTCGCGGGGCATCGGTCGAGCGACCGCTTTGGCGTTTGCACGAGCAGAAGCACAGGTTGTCCTCGCATCCCGCACACAGCATGATCTCGAAACAGTTGCCAATCTCATACACATAGAAGGCGGAGAAGCCCTCGTTGTACCGACGGATGTAACACAGGCGGAAGCGGTGGAAACCCTAGTCAATCGAACACTGGAAACCTATGGGCAAATCGACATCCTTGTGAACAATGCAGGGACCGGTGCCTTTGAGACAGTTGCCGATTCGGATCCGGAGGTATGGACTCAAGTGATTGCCTCTAACCTCAAAAGCACCTATTTTTGCTCAAAATACGTGCTGCCTTCTATGCTGGCACGCCAATCCGGTCAAATCATCAATGTATTGTCAATTGCCGCAAAAGTTACATTCAAAGCCTCAAGTGCGTATTGTGCAGCAAAGGCAGGGGCACTGGCGTTTACGAAGGTTCTGGCGGAGGAGGTCAGAAGTGAGAACATCCGTGTTACCGCAGTCTCCCCCGGATCCGTTGACACGCCATTCTGGGCTAACATTGAGGGACACCCTGACCTAAATTTGATGTTGAAGCCAGAACATGTTGCAGATACCATTCTCTTTGTTGCGACACAGCCGACTGGCATGGTTACCGACGAAATCATCGTAACACCGCCGCTGGGCATCCTGTGAAGGCTGATACTGGATATACAAACAAATAACAGAAAAGCAAGCTTCTTAAATATTCTAGATTATTTTTAACGATCTATCGTGCTATCGAGATCGGGGTAAATGATGACTAAATTGGAACAGATGCAACGGGTCGAATCTTGTGGGGTTGTCGCTATCATTCGGGCGAATAGTTCCGCTGAGTTGATAGAGGTTGCAGCAGCAGTTAAAGCGGGTGGTGTCGATCTGATCGAAGTCACAATGACAACACCAAATGCGTTGAGCGTTATCAGTGATGTTGCCGCACGATACGGAGACGAAGTGCTAGTGGGCGTTGGATCGGTACTCGATGCCGAAACCGCGCGGGCAGCAATGCTCGCAGGTGCAGAGTTCGTTGTCAGTCCTGTGACAAAACCAGATGTTATCGAAATCTGTAATCGATACAGTAAAATCGTAATGCCGGGCGCGTTTACACCGACAGAGATTTTGGCTGCGTGGGAAACTGGGGCAGACTATGTAAAGGTTTTCCCATCAAGTGGAGTTGGACCAAGCTACATCAAAGACGTGAAAGCACCATTACCCCATATCCCACTAATCCCGACTGGAGGCGTGAGTATTGATAACGCCGGAGAGTTTATCAAAGCGGGCTCCGCAGCACTTGGGGTTGGCAGTTCACTCGTCAACAATCAAGTGATTGCTGATGGACGATTCGATCTCCTCACAGAGAACGCGAAAAAGTTAGTAGATGCCGTGCAAGCCGCCAAGGCAGATTAATGACCCAGTGGCTATCGCCTTTTTGTACATATGTGTATTTGCATATTGACAGCTTGGTTGTTTTATGCTAATGTGCTAAGCTACCATATCCAGCACATTAATGAGTACCCTAAGTTCGAGTATGGGAATGGATAGCATGCGGAGAGTGGGTTGCTTCACCGGTTATTCTATCCAAGTACGCTGCAAAGCAACTGAATGCGATTAACAGTTGAGAATCGGTCCCATATTGGTCGAAACTTGGGTCAAGGATGGTGTACATGCAGATAAATGGACTGGTCTTAGGAAAATATCGTATTGAAAAACTAATTAACAATGGCAGTTTTGCTTCTGTTTTTCGGGCGAAAGAAGAGTTCACTAACCGTACTGTTGCGATCAAAGTGTTGCCCAAATCAATCTACCCCACGGGACGGATGCGTTATCTGCTTGCCGAGTTGAGTGCAATGGGACGGAATTGGGGACACTCCAATATCGTTTCCATTCATACTGTTGAACCTGGCGATGAGGAATATGTTGCCTACATCGTCATGGAGTACATTGACGGCCCCAGTTTGCGAGAGCTGATGACGGTGAAGCGTCCTGTTTCTAGCTTAGCGATGAATATTGCGCTTGATATTTGTCGAGGACTGATCGCCGCCCATGAACAGAACATTATTCACCGAGACATTAAGCCTCAGAATATTTTGCTGACTTCTGGCCAAATAGCGAAGATTTCTGACTTCGGTGTCGCGCGCATCCTTGAAGCTACCACTGATTATGCGGGAACGATCGCCGGAACACGAAGGTACATGGCGCCTGAACAGTATGAAGGAAACTATGATTATCGGGCGGATCTCTATTCGATAGGACTAATCCTCTACGAAATGTTTATGGGAAGATTCCCATTTCGAGGAAAAACCCAAGATGAGATTCAGGTGAGGAAACAGAGCGAGGAGATTGAATTCGGCCACAAACTGTCTGAAGATATGCGCAACATTTTACATAAAGCGTTACATCGAGATGTACAGGCACGGTATCAAACTGCCTCGGAGTTGTATAACGACCTAGACCGTATTCGTGAACAATGGTACGCAGACGCTGTACGACAAACAGTGATGACCCAATCGAACCCAGCGCTACAGCACGCTACACTATCTGAACACAGAAAGGATTTACGTCTTTCCACCGGGGCAGCAGAGAAAATTGAATTGGAGATATTTGGAGAACAGAAGACGGAGGCAGAAAAACAGAAGCAGCTTAAACTTGAAGCGCAAGTCGATATACACTATGATCAAGCTATTCATTCCATTGATACAAAACAACCTCAGCAGGCATTGCAAGAAATGCAGCAAGCGCATCGTCTCCACTTGAGTAGTGCACAAGCAACCAAAAAAGCAGATCGGATATTTCGCCATTTATCGGATTTAATGATCCTCCCCCAATTACCTACAACAGCAAAAGAGGTTATTGAGTTAATTGACCAGCTGCCAGTTGACGAGGTTTCGGAACTCAGACGGTGGTTTGACAAGCAGTTTCCTCATGATAGTTCCAGCGAGGTGTCCGCTCCCGTAGATCCAACGGTACTCTCCACAGATAGTAGCACCGGTTCCGAGCTCACGCTTCAACCCTTTAATCTGCAGGAAACTGCTCCGGAATTTGTGCTGCGGAAACTTCATGAGGTAATTCAGAATCCTTATGAAAGAATTGCCGCCCGGACTCGTCAATCAGCTGAAGAATATGCACAAGACGGGAAAAGTCGGCGCAGTCGCGCAGAGTACAAAAAACTAGGAGAATTTTATAGACGATCTGCGGAGAGCTTCATTGAGTCCGAGAATTGGGAGTCGGGGGCAGATTGCTATGCACGAGCACGACTTGCCTACACCGCTGCCCGCCGTTATGGTCGTGCACGGCAGTGTGCACAGGAGGCGGGCACCTACTATGCTATGCGAGCGGACTTTCTCGAAAGACAACAGAATTGGGCTGAAGCCGGTAGATTATATGCACTTTCGGCGGACCATTACGCTCACACCGGTCTATGGGAGGAAACGAATGAAAGTCTATCACGTACAACAATCTGCTATTTCAATGTCGCAGAGAACGCCCGTACCGCGGGAGATCTCAGTCTATCCTACAACTATTGTGATAAGATTTTAACCATTTCAAAAAGAATGAAAAGAGCCTCCAACGCTGTGGCGGGTGCACGAAAACTACTACAGGAAATAGAAGATCTTTTTACAGTAGTCTAACAAGATGTCTGATTTAAGGAGATTTCTATACTAAGCACCATATGAAATTATGCTTTGAACCTCCATATTTATCGGGATTCTCCCTCCCAAAAGCGCGATTTCTGATGGCGGATAGTATGATTAAAAAATGAGAGCCAAGCAGATTAAATCAACCTTACGAGATGGGGAAGTTATCATTGGCACCTTTGTAATGGAGTTTGCCGTACCATCGATTGCGACTATCCTAGCGAGTGCCGGTGCAGATTTCATCATTGTGGATATGGAGCACACAACCTTTACCATGGAAACAGTTGGGCGAATCGTTAGAGCCGCGAGGGGGTCTGATCTTCCCAGTATTGTGCGTGTGCCAGACATTGAGAGGCATTTTATCTCTCGAGCACTTGACGCCGGTGCTTCAGGGGTGATGATTCCGCGTGTGGAATCCCCCAAAGATATCGAAAATGTCCTAAAGTGGGCGAAATACGCGCCCGATGGTGACAGAGGCGTTGCGTTCGGCATTGGGCACACCGATTACGGTGATTTTCGGAAGTTAGACGGTGTGAAATATACCCTTCAGGCAAATGAAGAAATTTTTATCATCGGGCAGATTGAAACCGCAAAATCGGTGGAAAATATTGATGAAATTCTTTCCACCGATGGACTCGACGCAATCTTCCTTGGACCCTATGACCTCTCAACCTCTCTCGGTATCTCTGGCCAACTCGATCACCCATTGATTGTCGATAGCATCGAAAAAGTCATCGCCAAAGCAAAGGAACATCAGGTTGTCCTCGGCAGCTATGTCAACGATTTTGAGAGCGGAAAACGGTGGGCGGATGCGGGCGTTCAGTTAATTGCCTGCGGAAACGACGCTTTTCTAATTACCTGTCGCTTTGCAGAGGAGAGCGAGAAGTTTAAGGATTACGTATCACGGTGAACCGATGAGTGAACGAACCTATGATATTTTAGCAATCGGACGCAGTTCGATAGATCTCTATTCCAACGACATCGGCGTACCCTTTCCCGAAATAGGAAGCTTTGGCGCGTTTGTCGGTGGATGTCCCACCAACATCAGTGTTGGGACGCGGCGACTTGGACTCCGATCTGCTGTTCTCACCGGGCTTGGCGAAGATCCAGTGGGCGACTTTATCCTCAAATTTCTGAATGATGAGAAGGTCGAGACGAAGTTTGTCTCATACAAACCGGGACATAGAACCAGTGCGGTTGTGCTTGGAATTGAACCGCCGGATCGCTTTCCCCTCGTCTACTATCGCGATAACTGTGCTGACATCGAGCTCACGATCGACGATGTCCTTGCCTCGCCGATTGCCGATAGTCGGGCGTTACTCATCTCTGGCACTGGACTGAGCAAAGAACCGAGCCGAAGCGCTAACCTCTTTGCCGCTGAATATGCCCAATCTGTTGGGACGACGGTGTTCTTCGACCTTGACTTCCGCGCAGACCAGTGGCACGACCCCCGTGCTTTCGGGGTAGTCGCCAGATCCGCCCTGCGATTGGTTGATATCGCACTCGGAACGGAGGAGGAGGTCAAAGCCGCAAGCCTCTCCGATGTCTCACAACTCTCGATTACCCACTCCCAAATCTCCAACCCAGATATCGAAGGCGATGTGAACGCAGCGATTGAAACAATTCTGAATGGCGGCCCCAAAGCTCTAGTGATGAAACGTGGGATTGACGGCGCAGATGTTTATTTGTCCGGTGGGAAAATTATCAACGCCGATCCATTTCCTGTCGAGGTGTATAATACGCTCGGTGCAGGGGATGCCTTCGCCAGCGGTTTTATTTATGGCCACCTGAAAGATTGGGGCTGGGAACAGTCTGCCCGCTTAGGTAATGCGACCGGCGCGATTGTCGTCACCCGGCACGGCTGTGCCAACTTTATGCCCACAATGCGCGAGGTCGAGGATTTTGTTGAGGAGAGAGGTGGCTGGTAATTGGATTCAGCTAGCTTAACCCATCGTCATCAAGATCCGCTTTCCATCGCCGAAGAGCTATAACGATTAGGTAATCTCACCAGATACGATGACGACCTTCTGAATGGCATCCTTGTGCCCCCACCAAAAACTTGCTGTAAGGTTCCAACACGCCAGCCAACATATTAGAACTGGGATCAGTTGGTCAACTAGTCATCTCTTAAAACCCTTAACGCGAGTTACTACCTATCTTAGAGAAACTAAGCTTTTCACCTGCCTCGTCCAAAGTCTGGACAAATCAGTCCAAAGTCTGGACAAATCAGTTAAATCTTCGCCCCAATTGAGTACAATCCCCCTAGCAATTATTTAAGAGACGTTTTGCACACTTAAAGCTAAAGGCAACAGCCGGTTTGCACGATGTCGGGCAATCTCTTGCCCAGCTGCAAGCGAAATTCGTCACATTTCAGGACGGTTTTAAGGTTGCGTTGTTCAAGGTGTGTCAACGAGCCGGATAGGATGTCAATCCACAACCAGGCCCTTCACTTCACAGGTATTTCGTGGATAGCGACCCCGATTCGTTCTGACAATGAGATTCGCCGGTTGACAGGGTTCCCAAACCGTTTTGACTCCGTTTCCTGTTGCCCAAGGGATGTTTGGCACAAAAATTGATAGAAAACCACAAGGGATTGCCTCCACCGGATTTGTCTCCATAGGTAGCAACTTGGGTGAAGTACGTAGGTTGGGTCGAACAGTAAAAGCAAATCCCTATCAACAACAATAGAAGCTACGCTTTTCAACAACACCTGCTTATAGATCGATGCAGTGAAACCCAACACCAAATCCGTAGATTGGCTGTGTTCACTCAACTCTCCCACTCGGTCGAATACCGGCAGATAGCTTGTAGGTCGAGATTCATATCTCGACGAAATACTATACACCCCAAAGCGGACGACTCAAAAAGGAGGCTGAATCTCATGAAAAAGGAAGCGTTTTTTGGCTTCAACCTATTCCTTGTCTCTCTTCTGTTTGTATCAAGTACCTTCGCCCAAAATTCCCCTCAATGGCATCTGCCCAAAGGAGCTAAAACACGCCTCGGTAAAGGCACGATAAGTGTTATAGCGTATTCTCCGGACGGAAACCTCTTGGCAGTTGGGGCTTCTATCGGGGTTTGGATATACGATGTACACAGCGGGGCAGAACTAGAGCTGCTCACAGGTCACACGGCGGCGATCGAGAGTATGACGTTCAGTCCGGATGGCAACACCCTAGCGAGTGGAGGAAGCTGGGCCGACGACACAATACGACTATGGGATGTTGCGACCTGGGAACTCAAAGCCACTCTCACAGGGCATACAAGCCGTATCACAGATATGGCGTTTAGTCCGGATAACACCACACTGGCAAGTACGAGTGGTGACAAGACGGTGCGGCTATGGGATGCGCGGACAGGGCAGCACAAATCCACCCTTACTGGACATACGCGCAGTGTTTATAGTGTCGCGTTTAGCCCGGATGGACATACGCTGGCAACCGGTGGCGGTTGGGACGACGACACGATACGGCTGTGGTATACGAGCACGGGTGAGATAAAAGCCACCCTTACCACTGAACATACGGGCGGGGTCGAAACTCTAGCGTTCAGTCCGGACGGCAACACACTCGCAAGTGGGGGAGGTTGGAGCGACACGATACAACTGTGGGATGCGCGGACATGGCAACCCCAAGCTACCCTTACTACTGGACATACGGTCGGGATCGAGAGTCTAGCGTTCAGTCCGGATGGCAACACAATCGCAACTGGGAGTAGAGATCGGGGTACGGATAGCATGGTACAGTTGTGGTATACGACCACGCGGGAGCTAAAATCCACCCTCACAGGGCATACGGGCGGGTTTATAACTGTAGCGTTCAGTCCGGATGGTGCCACGCTCGCAAGTAGCGATGGGGGAGAGATACGGTTGTGGGATGTTGTCACGGGACAATTCAAAGCTATCTTTGTAGATCATACGGGTGGAGGTTCAAGTATAGTGTTTAGTCCAGATGGCACCATACTCGCAGGCGGGAGCGGCAATGTAGTGCAGCTATGGGATGCTGCGATATGGCAGCCCAAAGGTATCCTCACGGGACATACAGGCACTGTTAGGACTATCGCATTCAGTCCGGATGGTCGTACACTGGCGAGTGGAAGTTCAGACTACACGGTGCGACTGTGGGACGTTGCCACCGCGCAATTCAAAACCATCCTTATCGGGCATACGTACGGTGTTGCGAGTGTCGCGTTCAGTCCGGATGGCAACACACTTGCTAGTGGAAATGGATACTGGGACAGGACGTTGCGACTGTGGGATGTCCCCACCGGGCAACAGTACGCCACCTTTACGTGGAACAGGTCGGATATTGCGAGTGTCGCGTTCAGTCCGGATGGCACCATCCTCGCTGGAGGTTTAGACAATACAATCCAGTTGTGGAATCCGGTCACGGGGCAGCACAAAGACACCCTCACGGGACATACGGACCTTATCAGAAATATAGTGTTCAGTCCGGATGGCAACACGCTCGCAAGTGCGAGTCAGGACGAAACGGTGCGACTGTGGGACGTCCCCACCGGACAACTCAAAAACACCCTTACGGGACACGATTGGAATGTCTTTGGTGTGGCGTTCAGCCCGGATGGATGGACACTCGCAAGTGGAGGTTATGACAAGATAGTACGACTGTGGGATGTCCCCACCGGGCAACTCAAAGACACCCTTGTAGGCCATACGGAGGCTGTCAGGAGTGTAGCGTTCAATCCCGATGGTACCACGCTTGCAAGTGCGGGTTATGATGGCACAGTACTCCTGTGGGAGTTCACCTCCACAACGGAACCATCGCTGCCCGGAGATATTAACCACGACGGTGTGGTGAACGTTTTGGATTTGACGCTCGTTGGATCAAACTTGGGACGGACGGGAAAAAATAATGCCGATGTCAACGGGGATCGCGTTATTGATATTCTGGATCTCGTTCAGGTTGCTAGCATCTTTAGCGAAACGATGATTCCTACCGCCCCAATCGCATTCCTGTCCCGTGAAAATGGAAAGAGAGGTGGCTTGCCTCATCTCAATCGAGATAAGATTCAGACGTGGCTCGATATGGCACACACGGCAGATGATGGTTCGCTCGTCTATCGGCGTGGCATCGCCGTCCTCGAACAACTCTTGGCGGTATTGCCACCTCAAGAGACAGTCTTGTTGTCCAACTACCCCAACCCGTTCAACCCGGAGACATGGATTCCGTATCACCTCGCCGAAGCCGACGATGTAACCCTCACGATTTATGATACAAAGGGCACAGTAGTGCGCCACTTCGATCTGGGGTTTCAGCCCGCGGGGGACTATACGGATCGGATAAAGGCAGCCTATTGGGACGGGCGCAACGCAAGTGGAGAACAGGTTGCAAGCGGAATCTATTTCTACAGCCTATCTGCAGGGGATTACTCGGCAACACGGAAGATGCTTGTTTTGAAGTAGGACCGGCACCCGCAACCAATGTAGGAGGATCTAACCAATGAAAACGGCACAATTTTCCATGCTCGTGCTCCTCTCTTTAGGAATGTTCGCATTCAACACTTATGCCCAAGACTATACCAAATGGAGTTTACCCGAAGGTGCTAAAGCACGTTTAGGCAAAGGTTGGACAACTGGGGAGATAGCGTACTCCCCCGATGGCAGTCGTCTGGCGGTCATAAGTTCCATTGGGATTTGGATATATGATGCCGCTACTGACGTAGCACTTAACCTCCTTACAGTACCTACCTCAGTCTCAAATGTAGCGTTCAGTCCGGATGGTAACACGCTCGCAAGCGGAAGTTGGGACGACAGCATGGTGCGACTGTGGGATGTGCGGACAGGTCAGTCTATAGAGACCCTCACGGGACATACTGCCCATGTCGAAAGTGTAGCGTTCAGCCCGGATGGCACTATACTCGTAAGTGGGAGCGGGGACCTAACGGTACAACTGTGGGACGTTGCCACCGGGCAACTCAAAACTACCCTTATAGAACATACGGGCGATGTCAGTAGTGTAGTGTTTAGTCCGGATGGCAACACGCTCGCAAGTGGGGATTGGGAAAAAACGGTACGACTGTGGGACGTTGCCACCGGACAGCTTATAGCCACCCTTGAAGGACATACGGACAGTGTCAATAGTATCATGTTCAGTCCAGATGGCACTACGTTAGCAAGTGGAAGTTGGGACAAAACAGTGCGGATTTGGGATGTTGCCACAGGGCAGTCCAAAAACACGCTTACCGGGCATACGGGTTCGGTTTCAAGTATAGCGTTCAGTCCGGATGGTGCTACGCTGGCAAGCGGGGGAAGTTGGGGGGACAGTACGCTGCGATTGTGGGATGCAGATACAGGACAAAACAAAGCCACCCTTGCGGGGCATGCGGAGGGTGTCAGAACTGTAGCGTTCAGTCCGGATGGCAACACACTCGCAAGTGGAGGTTACGACAACACGGTGTGGCTGCGGGATGTTGCGACATGGAAACCAAGAACCATCCTCAGAGAGTATACTGACCATGTCAGCAGCATAGCGTTCAATTCCGATGGCAGGATGCTGGCAACCGGGGGAGGCTGGCCAAACAACAGGGTACGGTTGTGGGACGCAGATACGGGCCGACGTAAAGCCGTCCTCGGAGGGCATTCGGAAGGTATCAGTACGGTAGCGTTCAGTCCAGATGGCACCACGTTGGCAACTGGAGGTCACGACAACTTAAGCGGAGATTCAGGATATAACAGGATCCGACTGTGGGACGCAGATACGGGGCAACTCAAAACCACCCTCGTCGGACACATGGACTCTATCTTAAGCGTAATATTCAGTCCGGATGGCAGCACACTCGCAAGTGGAGGAGGTTGGCCAAACAACAACCGTAGCAATAGGAAACAAGACGCTGGAATACGGTTGTGGGATGTTACCACAGGACAACTCAAAGCCACCCTCACGGGAGCCACGGACAGTGTTGGAAGTGTAGCGTTCAGTCCGGATGGCACTAAACTGGCAAGTGGGAGCAGGGATCATAAGGTGCAGCTGTGGAATGTTGCCACAAGGGAAGTCACAACCACCTTCAGGGGGGATAGGGGCCCTGTCAACAGTGTCGCGTTCAGTCCGGATGGAAACACACTCGCAACTGGGCATGGGGATTCGCAAACGGAGGGCGCGGCACAGCTGTGGGATGTTGCCACAAGGGAAGTCACAACCACCTTCAGGGGGGATAGGGGCCCTGTCAACAGTCTCGCGTTCAGTCCGGATGGAAACACACTCGCAACTGGGAACGGAGATTGGCGAACGGATGGCACGGTGCAGCTGTGGGAGGTTACTACAGGGCAGCTTATATCCACCCTCACAGGGCATACGGATGAGGTCAGTAGTGTCGCGTTCAGTCCGGATGGTACCATGCTCGCCAGCGGGAGTGAGGATGGCACAGTGCTCCTGTGGAACCTCGCACCTCCAATGGACACAGCGCCACAGATGTCCGTCTATGATGTCAACCGAGATGGCATTGTTAATCTCTTAGATTTGGCAACCCTTGCAGAAATGCTTGGGCAAAAAGGCGACGGGTTATCGGGAGATATCAACGACGATGGCGTCGTCAACATCTTTGATCTGGTTGCGGTCAGTGCACACTTTGATGACGCAGCGATCCCCGCAGCACCCGTAGTCCGTAGGGGTCACCAATCGTTTTTCCCTACACCGATTGGGGTTCCCGTCACTCCTGAAATGGTTGAGCAATGGCTTGCTATGGTGCATACAGCAGACGACGGATCATTCACCTTTCGGCGCGGTATCGCTAATCTCGAAACGCTGTTAGCTATGCTCACTCCTGCCGAAACCGCACTGCTCCCAAACTATCCCAACCCGTTCAACCCGGAGACGTGGATACCGTATCGCCTCGCCCATGCTGCTGACGTAACCCTCACGATTTATGATACAAAAGGCGCGCCGGTACGTCAATTCGGTTTAGGGTATCAGCCTGCGGGGTACTACACAAACAGAGCAAAGGCGGCGTATTGGGATGGCAGATCAGAGACGGGAGAGCCGGCGGCAAGTGGGGTTTACTTCTATAGCCTGTCCGCAGGGAATTATTCGGCAACGCGAAAGATGCTTATTTTGAAGTAGGATTGGCACCCGTAATCTATATGGAGGAATCTAACTGATGAAAACAGCACAATTTTCCATACTCATGCACCTCTTTTTAGGAACACTCGCATTCTTGCCAAATACCTATGCTCAAAACTACACCAAATGGGGCTTACCCGAAGGTGCTAAAGCACGTTTGGGCAAAGGTTGGATAACTGGAGAGATTGCGTATTTCCCCGACGGTAGTCGTCTGGCGGTTGCAGGGTCCATTGGGACATGGATATATGACGCCAAGACTGGCGTAGAACTTGACCTTCTTATAGGAGTTTCAAGTGTCACGTTTAGTTCGGAGGGCACTATGCTGGCAAGTATAGCAGAGGGTTTGGATGGGAGAGATAGCACGGTGCAAATCTGGAACATTACTACAGGGCAACTCAAAACCACCCTCACGGGACATACGGATCCTGTCTATAGTGTAGCGTTCAGTCCGGATGGCACTATGCTCGCAAGTGGGGGTATCGATCAAACGGTACGGTTGTGGGATGTTGCCACAAATCAACTCAAAGCCAGCCTTGAAGGACATACGGACAGTATCAACAGTGTCGTGTTCAGTCCGGATGGCAACACATTGGCAAGCGGGAGTTGGGACAAAACAGTACGATTGTGGGATGTTGCCACAAGACAACTCAAAGCCAGCCTTGAAGGATATACGGACAGTATCAACAGTGTCGTGTTCAGTCCGGATGGCAACACATTGGCAAGCGGGAGTTGGGACAAAACAGTACGATTGTGGGATGTTGCCACAAGACAACTCAAAGCCACCCTTGAAGGACATACGGACAGTATCAACAGTGTCGCGTTCAGTCCGGATGGCAACACGCTGGCAACCGGAGGTTCGGATAATACATTGCGGCTGTGGGACCTTGCCACAGGGCAGCCCATAGTCACCCTCGCAGGACATGCGGAGGATGTCACCACTGTAGCGTTCAGTCCGGATGGCAACACATTGGCAAGTGGAAGTTGGGACAACACGATATGGATGCGAGATGCAGCCACATGGAAACCGAATCTCATACTCAGAGGGTATACGGGGCGTGTCAGCAGTGTAGCGTTCAGCCCGGACGGCAACACGTTGGCAACCGGAGGATATTGGGAAGACGGTAGGGTGCGACTGTGGAATGCAAATACAGGACAACTCAAAGCCATCCTCGCAGGGCATGCGGACGGCGTCAAAACTTTAGTGTTAAGTCCGGATGGCACCACGCTGGCAACCGGAGGTTCAGATAATACATTGCGGCTGTGGGACCTTGCCACAGGGCAGCCCACAGACACCCTCAAGGGACATACGGGCCGTGTCAACAGTGTAATGTTCAGTCCAGATGGTCGTACCCTGGCAAGTGGAAGTGAGGACGAAACGGTACGACTGTGGGACGTAGGCACAGGACGACGCAAAGCCACCCTCACAGGACATGCGGACGGTATCTTAAGCATAGCATTCAGTCCGGATGGCAACACATTGGCAAGTGGAAGTAAGGACAACACGGTACATCTGTGGGATGTTGCTACGGGACAGCACACAGCTACCCTCATGGGGCATAGGGGCCGCGTCGGCAGTGTGGCGTTCAGTCCAGATGGTAGGATACTCGCCTGTGGGATTTGGGATTGGCTTGGGACTGGCACGGTGTATCTGTGGGATATTGCCACAAGGCAAATTACAGCCACCTTTGGGGGTCATACGCGTTGGGTCAATAGTGTCGCATTCAGTCCAGATGGTACCACGCTCGCAAGTGGAAGTAAGGACAACACGGTACGACTGTGGGACGTTGCCACAGGACAACACAAAACCACCCTCACAGGACACACAAACTCTATCTTGAGTGTGGCTTTCAGTCCGGATGGTACTACGCTTGCCAGTGGTGGTGGCGATGGTACGGCACTTCTGTGGAATCTCGCGCCTCCAACAGATACACCGCCGCAGGTATCTATCTACGATGTTAATCAAGATGGTATCGTAAATCTCGTTGACTTGGCAACCGTCGGAGCAATGTTTGGGCAAGAAGGACCAAGGTTATCGGGAGACATCAACAGCGATAACGTTGTTAACATCCTTGATTTGGTTGCGGTCAGCGCACACCTTGATGACACAACGACCCCCGCAGCACCCATAACTCGTAGGGGTCATCGACCATTTTTCCCAACACCGACTGGTGTTCCCATTACTCCTGAAATGGCCCAAAAATGGATTGCTATGGCGCACACGGCAGATGACGGTTCGCTCACCTTTCGGCGCGGTATCGCTAATCTTAATGCACTGTTAGCTATGCTCACTCCCAACGAAGCCGCGTTGCTCCCAAACTACCCCAATCCGTTCAACCCGGAGACATGGATACCCTATCGCCTCGCCGAAGCCGCTGATGTAACGCTTACCATTTATGATACAAAAGGCACACCGGTGCGCCAACTCAAGTTGGGATACCAGCTTGAGGGGTATTATACAGATCGGGTAAAGGCAGCCTATTGGGACGGTCGCAACGACAGCGGAGAATCGGTCGCAAGCGGGGTCTATTTCTATCAACTCCGCGCGGGGGATTATACCGCCTTACGCCGGATGGTAATCCTCAAGTAGCAAATACAACTTGCTGCCCACGATCCATCATCTGTTTTTTTTCCTGTCGTGTGAATTTATCATCTACCCAACAAAACAATTGTGTGATAAAATCTATAGTGGTCATGAGTTTGCGGATTAAACTAGCACCCTTGGTTAAATAAAGGAGGCAACTATGAAAACTCGAAGATTGACGATGGGTCAAGCTGTCGTCGAATTTCTCAAAAACCAGTATGTTGAACGCGATGGCGTCGAACATCAGTTTTTTGCGGGTATGTTCGGCATCTTTGGACACGGTAACGTCGCTGGAGTTGGTCAGGCGTTGCATCAATACGCGGACTCATTCCGGTTCTATCAGACACGCAATGAACAGGCGATGGTGCATACCGCCGCGGCGTTTGCGAAGATGAGTAACCGCTTACGCATCTTTGCGTGTACCTCTTCGATCGGTCCAGGGGCGACCAACATGGTTACCGCCGCTGCCGGTGCGACAATCAATCGGATACCTGTGCTGCTGCTACCAGGCGATATTTTCTCGACACGTCTCGTTGCCCCTGTCTTACAGCAGCTCGAATCACCCAGTTCGCAGGATATTTCGGTCAACGATTGCTTTAAGCCCATCTCACGCTATTGGGATCGAATCAACCGTCCAGAACAGGTTATCACCGCGCTGCCAGAGGCGATGCGCGTACTGACCTCACCGGCGGAAACGGGCGTTGTCACGGTGGCATTGCCTCAAGATGTGCAAGCCGAAGCCTTTGATTACCCGTCCGCGCTGTTTGAGAGGCGTGTTCAGACGATTCCACGCACACGCGCTGATATCAATGCCCTAAAAAAAGCTGCTAAATGGATTCGTGCCAGCAAACGGCCGCTTATCATCGCAGGCGGCGGCGTGAAATACAGCGAGGCAACCGATTCGCTCGCTCGTTTCGCTGAACAAACCGGCATCCCTGTCGCTGAAACATTCGCAGGTAAAGGCTCGCTCCGATATGACCACCCACAATGTTTGGGCGGGATGGGTGTCTCTGGTACACCGGGTGCGAATATCACTGCCCGTGATGCGGATCTCATCATCGTTGTAGGCTCCCGCTTGAGCGATTTCATAACAGCTTCAAAGACGGCATTCCACGATCCGGGAGTCCGCTTTATTACTATCAACGTGGCAGAGTTTGACGCTGCCAAGCACGCGGCACTATCGCTGACCGCAGATGCTCGCGTAACACTTGAAGAACTCAGTGACGCGGTTCAAGGCTATCATGTCGATTCAAACTACGGTGCTCAAATCGCTAGATTGCGCGAGGAATGGGACGCCGAGGTAGATCGAATCTATCATCCAGACCATAGCGAGATCCTCAGTCAGGGCGAAGTAATTGGGACGGTGAATGAGTTCTCGGATCCGAAGGATGTGGTTATCGGTGCGGCAGGCAGTCTACCGGGCGACCTCCAGAAACTGTGGCGCACCCGGGACCCCAAGGGGTATGATGTTGAGTTCGGCTATTCCTGCATGGGTTACGAGGTCGCAGGCGGTCTAGGTATCAAGATGGCAGATCCAAGCCGCGAGGTCTACGTGCTAGTTGGTGATGGTTCTTACCTACTGATGGGACAGGAGATTATGACGGCGATTCAGGAAGGCTACAAACTGACCATCGTACTAGTAAACAATTACGGTCACAGCAGCATCAACGGGCTTTCCGAGGCGACTGGCGCACAAGGTTTTGGAACGAAATTCCTGTATCGTAACGATACCACAGGTCAGCTTGACGGCGAGACGTTACCGGTGGACTTGGTTGCGAATGCTGCAAGCCTTGGAGCACACGTCATTGAAGCGGATTCGGTAACGAGCCTGAAAGCCGCGCTCGGTGAGGCAAAAGCAGCCGATTGCACAACGGTGATCAAGGTTGATGTCGATTTTGAAAAGCGCGTTCCCAGCTACGAATCGTGGTGGGATGTACCTGTCGCCCAGGTCTCTGAGATAGACACTGTGCAGCAGGCTTACAAGGAATATGAGACCGCAAAGCAGAAGGAACGTTATTTTCTATAAAGCGCGAATCTGCTTACACTTTACTTTATAGGGAGATTTATCCATGAAAGTTAAATGTATCTACCCTCTCGTCTGTCTGATGATATTGTTGAGTGGGTGCAGTGTAGACGAGGGGACTAAACCCGAGGAAGAACCTGAACTCACCGCTGCTGAATTAACTCCGCTGCTAAACACCCAAGCGGGGCTTGAGTTTGCCGCAGCTCCTCGCGATGTGAATCAGGATGGGAGCATAGACCTGTTTGATTTAGTGATAGTAGCGGGTAGCTTGGGTGACGATGTGGAGGTTTCGGTTCAGGCGGGGGAACGTACCATAGAAGTCATCAATAAAGAAAAAAGAGAAAAGACGGTTCAAGTGAGCGGCACCGGTGCAGCCGTTAGCGAACCTGATGTGGTCGTGTTAAGCATTGGAGTTTCGGTCGAGAAGGACTCTGTGAAACAAGCACGAGCAGACGCTGCCGAAGCGATGACGGGCGTAATCGAATCGCTAAAAGGGAATGGCCTCCTTGACCCGGATATTCAGACCCAGCATTTCAGCATCCAGCAACGGTTCGATTATATTAAAGGGCAACGAGAGTTTCGGGGATATAGCGTTACAAATATCGTCTCTGCGAAGATCCGGGATTTGGACACCGTTGGGGATGTGATTGACAATGCAGCGGAAGCAGGCGGGGATTTGGTGCAGATTAACTCAATTCAGTTCTCAATTGATGACACCACAAAATTAAGAATGCAAGCCCGCGTGGCGGCAATGCAGGATGCACAAGCAAAGGCACAGACCTTAGCAACGGAAGGCGGAGTCACGCTTGGGAAGCCAATCTCTATCTCCGAGTCAGGGGATTTTTATGCGCCGCGACCTATCGCTTTCGACCTTGCATTCGCCGAGGAGGCAGCCACGGTGGATACACCCATCCAATCTGGTCAACTTCGCATCACGGTAACGGTGAATGTCACCTACGAAATTGAGTGATTCGTTTCCTAAGATGACCCACGTAAGTATTCTGGATGAATGCTGGCACAAGTTATTGCGAGTCAGGAGCGGATTTACCTTCAACTGCCTTCCCTAGCTCCTCAATCATGTGACGGATCGACTGCTGAAACCGTTTCTGATCTTCGCACATCTGTGCCGCAATTTGTAACGCCACCATAATCGCGATATCGAACTTATCGCGGGAGGTTTTTCGACTCATTTCGTGCAGCCGCCCATCCACGTAAGCAGCCAACTCACGAATTTCTTCGGCTGCCAAATGTTCTGTTGGTTGTATAAGATATTGCGAATGAAAAATATCCACCTTAATCGGTGCAGATGGCGGAGTTGTCGGAGAAAAAGAATTTTCGATATTCATAATTTACCTCTCACTTTTGATCGAATGCACCTTGGAGCGCTTGCCGCATGGTCTCGACAGGTGGATTGACGCCGGCCCATTTCTCAAAAGCAATCGCTCCTTGATGAACCAGCATACCCAAGCCGCCGATTATGTGACAGCCCTGCTCCGCCGCAGCTTGTAGAAGGCGGGTTTCGGGAGGCGTGTAGACAATATCATAAACGATGGATTGTGATTCTAACCATTCGGGGTCAATCAACAAGGGGTGCGAAATATCCATACTGGTTGATGCTGTATTGACGATTAACTGACTAGTCTCCACCGCGTCTGGTAGCTTGGGGTCATTAAGTCCTATTCCATAGATTGATACGTCTGTTTTCTCTGAAAGATCTGTGGCAAGTGCGACAGCTCTTGAAACGGTACGATTCGTAATGCAAATCGTTCGTACCCCCGCAAGAGCGAGGGCAACGACAATTGCGCGCGCTGACCCCCCGGCTCCAATTACCACAGCCGAACCCCCTTGAGGCACTTCAAGTCCTTCTTCCTGCATTGCTTGTAAGAAACCAGGGGCGTCTGTATTCTCGCCGATAATTGCTCCATCCCTGAAAATCAACGTATTAACGGCACCGATGAGGATTGCTTCTTTTGATATCTCGTCAAGGTATGGAATCACGCTCTGTTTGTGCGGGATTGTCACGTTAATACCAACTACATTGATTGCCTTGAACCCCTCAATCGCTGCGCCCAAATTGGCAGATTGAACGTGAAAAGGTACATAAACATAATCCAATTCTAGTGCGGCAATTGCTGCGTTGTGTATCTGGGGAGAGCGGCTATGCTTGATCGGATCGCCGATAATGCCAACGATTTTTGTTTGACCTGTGATTTGCATGGCATGTGAAGTGGAGTGTGAAGACTTTACGCGTTACGCAATAGTTCTTCGACCTTTTTTTTCGCATTTTCCATTTTTGGATAACGAACTTCTCGATATCCACGGACCTCTTCAGGGACTTCTAGCGCGCTGACATAATCTTCATAGCTCTCTCTATCCTGTGGTGCAAAGGTATCAATCACTTCGGCGATATACCAATCGCGAAACACTTTTTCTAGTTTATGCCATTGCGAAAGCAAACGTCTAAGAAACCGCATCCGTTTCATCAAATTTAGTTGCCAGTTCTTGGTATTCATCTCCCACTGAAGTTCCTTGCCCATAATGGTGAAGCGGGGACGGTTGAGATGGACGTACTTAATCTTATCACCATTCGATTTATCAACATTGTACAGTTCTTCATCACGTTTTAATTTAGTCGCGCTAGTCAGTAAGTGAGCCACATATACTTCGTCCTTGATGAGCATGACCTTATGCAGATATTTAATAGCAGCTTTCGTCGCTCGGTACTCCATTTCAGACAAATCTTTGGAATGGATCTGTTTAATCTTTTCAACGTACAGGCGGGCATACTCCAAGTTCTCGAATTGGATTAGGTCATACACATACAAGGCAAACTGTCGATTGGTTTCGTCATCCAACTCAAGCTTTCCGACCGTTTGTTGAACAAGCACTTCATACTTGTGCGCGAGCACTTCACCCCGTCTCTTACGCGCTAAGCTCTCGCATTTTTCTCGGAGTAAAGTTTTGTACGTTTCCCACTGCGGGCCCACTGCAAAAGCCTCCGGATCTATCGCGACGCGTCTACCTATGTCAAAAGCGCGTTGGTTTGTCTCTAAGTCCGCAGGTCTGACAACCAATTTTAACGCCGATTGAATGGTTTCAAGTTCAAGGGGCAAGTGACCCCGCTGAAAAGCAACGCCGAGCAGCATCATGTTGGCATAGAGTTTATTTTCGAGAAATCTTTCGGAAACCTCGAACAGATTTGCCCCGAAATAAGCATCTGCGTCGGTGTAGGTCCGTAACCATTTCTCCAAATCCGCGAGCTCAAAATCATCCTGACCGATGAGGGTTGTCACCGTATCGGTCTTGGCGGTATTAACGATGGCGGCAGTTCGATCCGGTGTCGCAACACGGAATCCAGCTTTGGCGTCCAAACCGCGAACCGCTTCCAACATATCCATGCCAACCAACAGATCTGCTTTCCCGTACGGAATAATCGGGGAGAGTTCCGCTTCTGTCTTTGAGTAAATAAGATTTGTGTAGACACCCCCGTTGCGAATTGCCAACCCCTTCTTATCGAAAAATCGCACATGATACCCTTGTGCCTGTCCTGCAAGCACCAAAACCTTAGAGATTGTACCAACTCCCATTCCACCCACGCCCGCGGCATAGATGCTCCATATCCGGTCGAAGGTACACGGCGGCGGTGGCGGGAGTTCCTTTGAATCGGCTGACATGGCATGCAAATCCGCTTTTTGACGTGGGGGACGCTTGCGGATGATAGTCACTTCCTCGAAGGAGGGACACGCCCACTTAATCCGCGCACAAGCACCATCAGATACACAGTTTGACTGATCGATGCCAATCTTCGGTCCATAATCCGTTTCAGTCACTTTCAAACCGGGACAGCCCGTCGCCTTGGTGCATTCAAGGCAAAATTCACAGACTTCCGGGGTGATATTGATATGTTTTTCGAGTGATAGAAAACCGCGCTCCTTGACTGTTTGCTGGTGCTCACGCCGCAGCCGACGGTGGTAGGTGATTCCGCACTCTTTATCGGCAATGATAATTTTGACACCCGGCTTGAGAACGCTTCCTTCGACCAGTTTCTTGTACTCAACGCGATTCTCCGGGTTAGTGCGGATGATAAAGAGGTCTGAATCGCCCGCGAGACCTTCCACAACTTTTTCGATGTCCTGTGCGAAGGTTGGATTGCCGAGGATGTCATCTTCCGTCGAAGGTGTAGGTTGATGCCCCGTCATCCCGGTTGTCTGATTGTCCAAGATGACGTAGGTGAGATCTTGACCATTTTTAATCGAGTCGGAAATCGCCGACATCCCACCGTGGAAGAATGTGGCATCTCCCATAAAGACAATCTGTTTATTCTTGATGAATGGATCGATTCCGGCACCTGCCCCGCCGCCGAGTGCCATCGCCGAAAGATTGTGCATCAGGCGCGGAAATGGTTCATATTTCAGCATTGAGTAGCAACCGATATCCCCATGAAAAACGAGATCAACGGGAGACTGTGCGTGGTGCCTCTCCATATATTTCGAATCCATAAACTGATCGGCGATCTCTTTGAAAACACTTGCAGAGTCGCGATGTGGGCACCCCGGGCAGAAAGTGGGTGTTCGTGCGGGAATGTGAACTTGATGGGCATTGACCTGTTCCATGTGTTGTTCTTCGCGGACAAACACATCCGAATCAATTGCGATAGATTTGTCTTTACCACCAAGCTTATGCCGAAGAAGCGGGATCAGTCGTTCTATCAGTATTGATGGGTTGAGCCCGAGCGAATCGGGAATCCCCTCTAAACCGTTTGGAAATTCCTTTCCCCATACCTGAATAAGCCGATCCATTTCGCCATTTTGATAAAGCTGGCTGACAATCGCCTTGATGTCCTTCTCAAGAAGCGGTCGCTTCTCTTCAATGACGTAGATTTCACGGACATGCGATGCAAATTCGCGCACAATCTCTTCATCAACCGGATGCGTTAATCCAAGTTTAAGGATTGGGATACGTTCTTGGAATTCCAGTTCATAAAGCGCGTGTTCGAGATAGGAATACGCCAACCCAGAAGTAATAAATCCTATCTCGTGTTCCGAGTCATTTAGATAGCAGATCCTATTCAGGTTGTGTTCCCGTGCACTCTTAATCGCATTTGGGAATCGCTCCGTTAAGGTTTCAATCTCAATCCGAGATGTGTCCGGCGGCAAGATAATCCGGTTTGAACCGTTAATCAATTCCGTATTAATCACCGTCTGATTTTTTGTCGAAATCTCAGGATAACGGTTCGGGCGCAGTTGGACGCTCCCCCCACCCTCCGCCTGATTGAGCGTCACTAGGTAGGTTATATACAGATTGGATCTGGCAGAGATTTCAAAGGCAGCGTTTAACCAATCTTTGATTTCCTGAAATGTGCTCGGTTCGATAACCGGCGTGTAAAGATGACGGGCTAAAAAACGTGAATCCGCCGGCACTTGTGTACTTGCTCCCCATGTATCATCTCCGACGACGACGACAGCACCGCCCGTTGTCCCAGCCAAATTGCTAATTGCCAACGCATCGGAGGCCACATGCAGCCCAATGTTCTTCATAAAAGCAGCTGCGCGTAAATTCGCCATCTGTGAACCGTTGAGTCTTGCGACGCTGAGGGCTTCATTGTTTGCAATCTGTGCAAGGATACCGTGTTCTTTGAGGAGCGCTGCGTTACCTTTAATCACATCGAACACCTCCGCCAACGGTGAACCGGGGTATCCTGTGAGCAAATTGACTTGACTTTCGAGGGCACCTTTGACTAGCAGTTCGCAGCCGGTATAGACGTTCGTACCATTCTCTTGTGTAAATCTATTATCCATATGCTATTGTTCCTCCAACAACTCCCTCGCATGTGCAAGCGTCGTTATTGTTGTTTCGCCGCCATGCATCCGAGCCATTTCCTCAATCCGTTCATCCTGCGTCAGTTGCTTTGCCGTAATCGTTGTGTGATTTCCCTCCACACTTTTTTCAACCTGAAAATGCTGGTCTGCAAAACGCGCAATCTGTGGCAGATGGGTGATACAAAAGACCTGGCGAAAACGTGATAGTTCCTTCAGCTTCTGACCGACGATGTCTGCCGTGTGTCCACCGATGCCGGCGTCGATTTCGTCATAGATCATTGTCGGAATCGGATCAATTTGGGCGAGAACAGTTTTCAATGCTAGCATCACGCGGGAAATTTCCCCGCCCGACGCTATTTTCGTCAACGGTTTCGGCTCAGATCCAATGTTGGGAGAAATAAAAAATTCGATTTCATCCATCCCGTCAGCTCGTAACTCATAACGTTTCCCCTCTATTTTTAAGGGACCCTCAGCGGACTCAATGGGAGACACAAGGATTTGGAAAACCGCTTTTTCCATCCCCAATGTCTGGAGCTCACTCTCAATCAAAGATTCGAGTTGGGTCGCGGTTTCTCTCCGTTTCGTGGAAAGTTCAAGCGCGAGTTCTTGGGCACCTTGTGTCAAAAGATTAATCTGATCTTTCAACTCTTCAATTCGCTCAGAACCGACTTGAATTTTCTCAAGTGTTTGTGACGCTTGTGCTTGATAATCTAAAATTTCGGAGACCGAATTGCCGTACTTCCGCTTAAGTCGATGGATGAGGTCTAAACGTTCCTCAATTTCTGCAAGGCGATATGGGCTAAACTCAACCTTATCTCGATAATCACGGATCTGATAGGCGATGTCCTCTATCTCATACAGGGTGGATTCAAGACGTGCGTTCAGTTCTGACAGGCTTCCATCTAGCTCGCAGAGTTTTGAAATGGTACGATCCGCCTTTTTCAGTCCGTCTAGCGTCGAAAATTCCGATTGGCCACCGCCGTAAAGCTGATTGTAGAGTTGGTTAGCTGACTCAAAGAGGGCTTCTGCATTGCTGAGGATATGCCGCTCGGTGTCAAGGGTCTCTTCTTCCCCTTCTTGGAGCTGGGCTGCCTCTAGCTCTTCAAGTTGAAACTCCAAGAGATCCTTCTCTCGCATCGCTTCCCGGAGGGTTTGGGAAAAATCAGTGAGTTGGGCTTGGGCGGCGTGGAGCTCGTCGTGCTTTTTACGGACTTCCAACTTCAGTGTCTCATGTTTGCCGAACGTATCGAGGAGATCCAGATGGGTTTCGGATCGGAAGAGAGATTGATGTGCATGCTGCCCATGAATATCAACCAGCAAATCGCCGATGGCACTCAAGAATGTCAAGCTCACCAGTTGCCCATTGGTGTGGCAACGGCTGCGCCCGTTGGCGTTGATTTGCCGGGATAAAACTAACGTTTCTTCTTTATCCAAAATGTCAGCAAACTCCGAATCGCTGAAACTATCCCACACGGGATGATCCGGGGGCAGTGCAATCGCGATCTGAATTTTGGCGTTGGTCGCCCCATCCCTTACAATCCCAGAGGTGCTGCGTTCACCAAGTGCAAGGCCCACAGCGTTCAAAATGACAGATTTGCCGGCACCCGTCTCCCCGGTGAAAATATTCAGACCGGAGGAACACTCCAACTGAAGCTCATCAATAAGGGCAACATTGCTTATGTAAAGCTCTTCAATCATGGCAATATTTAATCTCTTGATTCAGTGGGTTGGCTTGTGGGTTGATAAAGATGGTTTTGCACCGTTATCTATCGCTCAACTTACTCTCTAAACCAGCACCAGCGGTTTGTTCGTCCTGCTCAATGGACATCTTCACCGCCCGCTTTGGATCGTTCTAAAAGCATTCAACGGTTTTCTGCTGGATTTGGATTTATCGTTTTTCTGGCAAATTGCGATAGCGTTCCAAGTTAATTTGCCTTTCCATAACCCAACAGTTTATGCACAAACTGTTTTACTGGATCCAAAAAATCCAAATAATGCAATATAGCAAGGAATGGGGCTAAGAACATAATCCCCTTAACGAACCTGCCTATTATTGATGTTTTCATTTTTTGTTGATCAAAGCCGAATTTTCCAAAAGCAATAAATGGCAAATCCGAAACCACATCAAGAAACAACCTTAGGTAAAAGAACGGATTGAACGTTCTGCCAAGTGCCAATTTATGATTGGATTCATATATTCCAATGGCCCTTTCTATGATATCCAATACATGATTAGGCTCTGCAGCATGCTCATCAAGACCAAAAATATTTAAAATTAAATCGACCTCCCTTACATAACCCCCAACTGCTGGTGCTGGTAAAACGGTAAAGTTTGGGTCTATTCCTGAACGACGAATTATAGAATGCACTTCATGCATGGCTTGATTGATTTTAATCCTAGCCGCTTGTGCAGCATCTTCTTCAATCCCTGTATCCATTGGCCATTCTACATAGATATTATTGAAGTACTCAATAACGAGTCGGCGGAATTCAATCAGCTTATTAAGCCGTCTTTCGTTCTCCCAAACTAGTATTTTGGTGTAGTGTCTCACTAACGTGACCTTTTCCTAGGAGGCTAACAATTGAGTTCTGGGGCTTCTCTTTTCAGATAGTCAACGGCGGTTTGTTCGTCCTGCTCAATGGCCATCTCCACTGCCCGCTTGGCACATGCCAGCAGGTGCTTGGACTGCTTTTGTAAGTTAAAGGATTCGATGATTTTTTGACTAATTTGTTGCTGCTTTTCAAAAGGCAGGTTAGGAATAGGCATTTGCTTAATAGTGGGCAAGTCTGTATTTTGCCTTACACTGGCTTGAGCAATATTTCTCATAAGATAATAAGGTTTTGCAATGGCTTCAATATAGAGAGCGACAAAATAAGGATCATATTTTGATTTGTCAGCAATTCTTATGCGAATTGTAAATGAAGCAAACGCCCAATTTTCTTGCTCTCTCGACACGACACCACAATTACCCACTGTCCCCATTTGTGAAATAATAATATCTCCCTCTTTCGTGAATACTTTGTTTGGCAAGTCATCAGTATCGGTAATGTAATCAAGTTTCTCTGTATCAACGCGGAGATTTTTAAGATTAAGTCCTTTGATGTATGGCACTCCTGAATTATCTTCAGAGTATGGACTTGTAGGGACTGTCCCATAGTTGATTTGGCTGCAAATATCTTTTGCGAAAACAAAACCCGTAGATTGTAATTTATTATTTACTTCTTCATAAAATGGCTGGAAGTAGTCAGCATCAATGCGTCCTGCTTGTTGCGTGTCGGAGTAGTTTTTGACAAAAGTTAGCCGGTGTTGGGGTTGCCAATTAATAAGTCCAAATTCTGAGAGGAGGAGGGTTTGGGCTTGGGTGTAAATCTGTTTTGATTTGCTATGTTTACTGAAAGATTTCCAAATAGATTTATCAATGATTGACTGAATTTCCACCCCAAACTGTGGAATCAGTATCTCCCTAAACTTTGCAGGACTGAAATTAGCTTGATTGCTTACCATAAGATGCTTCTCAATTTCAGATCTGCCAATTGATGAATTTAAATATGTGACAAGGGTTGTTGGTAATAATTTTTCCTCTTTTGGTCTAATACGAAATAAATAAGAAGCAAAAGCATAATCTGTGTCTTTAGGAACAACTGCCGATTTTCCAACGAGTTTTGGATTACCATTTGTTCTACAGATTAGGACATCACCTTTTTTCAAAGCAAGAGATTGGAACGTGTCATTGTCAATTTTATCGCAATATTTCTGAGGAGATTTTATGAAAAATGAATCAAACTCATTTAGCCGTAAAGTCGGAAACCCTCTCTTTTCTTCATTCAGTTCTTTTGATGTCCCATATTGGACAAAATCAATGATTTCTTTACCAGAAAAGCAGTAAACATTCAGTAAGGAATTTGAATTGTAAAATTCAGCTTCAAGCCTAAACAATGACTTGTCAATTTGGCTGTAATCTACAATTGAATATTGCATTAGACTTGCTCCATTATCATTGAAAGCGTTAAGTAAAGCTGTCTGACTACTCTTTCATTTTCGGAGTTTGGCGCTAGATCCCCGTGAAATAGAGCGCAACGTATTTGATAGACAATTTCCATATAAGCTGCAAACAAACGTCCAATTTCGTCTTCAACCCACAAGTTATCGTCTATTTTTATTTTCCCACGCCCATATTTTGTTTTTAACACCGATTCCAACTTTAATGAACCATTGTTCCATGTAATGGGACACGAATCAAAGCGAATGGTTTCGCCAGCCCACCTACTACCATAAGGAATAGCGGCGTTTACTAACGCCCGATGTAATTCACCAAAACTTCCTCTAAAACGGTTTCCATTAGCATCCGGCTCACGGATTAACTCAGAAAATTTGTCAGAGAGTGGATGGGAATTATGTTTCAATAACTCTAATCTTTTACGATCTGTGCTTTCTATGAAGCGACCCTTCATCCACGCATTCAATGAAAACCAAAGCGAAATAAAGGGCGGAATATAATCGATTTCAGCCCTTTTCTTCCAATCAGAGATATTTCCCGAAGTCGACATATTTTACCTCCAAAAACTCAATCCTTCATATTTTGCCCACTCGATAAAGGCTTCAGCGATGCCATTGGGCAATTGTCCATCATGGCTATGTAAATCGTGGTCAACGATCTGATGGCCATTTTTGTCCAATTTATACCCTCCGTTGCTGTTTTGGGCGTATATATAATTGCCTGAGTTGTCCTTCCCACCCTTGTCACTCACAGCAAAGAAAATAGGGTAGGCCTCCACTTTAGGACAAAGTTCATCGTCCCACTTCTGCAAAAATAGGACGCTGGTTTTGGTGCCGGTATGCGGTTTGAAGGTGTTGCCGTGTAAACCGACCACCGCCAGAATCCGTCCCCGTTGAGCGATAAAATCACGGATATATTTGTCGGAGGTGTTGTTAAATCTACCCTGCGGTAGCACAACTGCCATGCGTCCGCCGGGCTTCAGAAAATCCAGATTGCGCTCGATAAACAGAATGTCGCGGCCGACTTTGCTTTGTGCTGCCTCATTTTTTCCAAAGCCAAGCTGGTATTGATGCAGCAGACGGCTTTCCTTGATGTCACCGGCAAAGGGTGGATTTGCCATCAGAATGTCAAAGTTAAAATGCTTGTTTTCGTCTCTTTCTTCCCTCAGTCTTTCCAACCTTTCAAATCCCCTGCCGTAAGTGTTGATCCATTTTTTATCTCGCTCGGTCCGGTCACTCCAGCGTTCAAAATCGAGTGTGTTCAGGGGTAAGACGTTGGTTTCTCCATCACCGGCGATCAGGTTCAATGTTCTGGCGACTCTGACCGTCTTTTCATCAAAGTCAATGCCAAACACTTTTAGGACGTTTTCTTTCTCCTTGGGTGGTATTTCGAGGTTACTGAACAGATGCCCCGTCAGTTTGAAGATGGTATGCACCGGAAAACCGCAGCTGCCGGCGGCAGTATCGATCATATATTCACCGGGTTGGGGGTTCAGCATCTGAACGCACATATCAATGACATGACGCGGCGTAAAATACTGTCCCTTTTCGCCTTTGGCGGATTTGTTAACCAAATATTCAAAGGCTTCATCTACGACCTGCAAGTTGGAATTGAACAGTTTAATATCCTGCAAACTGGACACACAGATGGAGAGATGGCTGCCGGAAAGTTCAAAGGTTTCATCTTCGGAAAAAACGCCTGGCCATTCCCCTTTTGCCTGATCGAATAGGTCCTGTATTTTCTCTTTGAGTTCGGTGTCCGTCTGCCCGGTATTTCGGAACTCCATCGGTCGGAAGCCAACATTCGGAACATCTTTGACAGCAGCCTTGAGGGTCTCATAATCTACCCCGCCGAGGTATCCGTATGGATTTTCACGTATAGCGATGTTAGTGGCTGGTCGCACAAATCGGTTGAGAAATTCCTTGTCCAATCGACTCTCAAATTCATCATAGAGTTTGGTGAATATGAGTTTGAAAACCTCCTCAAAGACATCCACCCCGGCATTTGCCAGCACTTCATCCTCCATTTCCAAAACGATGTCCTTCAGGGATTTCCGCTCATTGGCGATCTTATCCTTCAGGATGAGATCTCTCAGGGTAAAGCGTTCCGTGAGGATATCCGCGAGGGTTTGGTTCGCGTTGGGTATGTCGGAAATCTCTTCAAAGTAATTCGGATCTTTGCGGTTGTAGTGGGAGATTTGCTCGCCATTTGTCCAGACGCCGATCGGTGCGCCGGTGGCGTTGCAGTAGGAGCGAAGCTGATTTTTTCCATCTTGTAACTTGGGCTTTTTCAGTTCAACAATAATATAAGGGGTATCAGGACGGTCTTTGTCAAAGATGACAATATCAGCCCTTTTCTTTTGTCTGCCGAAGTTGACCGGATGCTCAAAGGCTAACCGACCCTTGGGGTAGCCGTACTGATGAATCAGTCTTACTGCGTACAGTTGGCGGACCCTTTCTTCTGGTTTTAGCTGAATATTCTTATTCCGAATAACGCAATTAACAAACTGAGCTTCTTTGTCTTTGACAATCTTAATAAAGACTAGGGCCCTCAGGGCGTTAATTTCATCATCCGTGAATAAGGTAGGACGATAATAGCTCTCTTTAGGTATCATTTCTAGTTGTGCCATGACTCCTCCGTAATCAACCGCATCGTTTACGGCAAGGTACATTTACTTACCAGATTCCTTCACGGTTCCATCGTTTTTGCCAATCTTCGTATTCAGAAGAATAACTCTCCTCCCACAGTTCAGCAACCATATCTTCGATTATCCTTTCAATATCATCAATACGGCTAAGTCCCCAGCGAATTCTAGCGATGGTTCCTCCAGTCCCCGGACCGTATGGTTCTGCTAGAGCAAAATGCAGCCGAAAACGAGAAGATATTATCTCTGAAAAAAACTCTTGCGGAGATTGGTCACCAAAACACTCTGGGGAGTAGTAGTTAGCAAGCGTTACGAGAATGCCTGTGAGGGAATCCGCATAATCGCTATTCGCCTGAACTATGTCAATTGTCGATCCATTCCGTTTTCGTTTGTTAGTTTGCTTGATCAAATCTGATTTGAACTTTGGCAGTGAATTAATATAATCCACTGCCAAATCTTTTATTTGCGTGTGCCGAACTTTAATCCGGGGTTCTGCTTTGATTTGCTCGCTTATACTAACATCTCCAACTTGTCTTGTAACAGCTCTTTCATTTGCCAAATCTCGTCGCAACCTTACGTCCTTTAACCATTCATTACGGTACTTAGCGACTACTGGAGGAGTCAATTTACGCGCAAAGCCACCTTTAATTTGTGTCTCGTCATGGTGATCAAGGCAAAGAATGGCGAGGTTTTCAATAACGTTGTTACTTGGGTTTTCATCAATATGATGAATTTGTATTGGTTTTCCTCTGTCTTTGCATACACAACAGGTTCTATCTGACGCAAACAATACTTTTGCTGCTAAGTCATCGGGGATGGGGATTCGTTGCTTTGCCATAAGCATTTCAGAAATTCAATAATTTTCGCTTTTTGTCTACTCAATGAAAGTTTGATAGGAGCGTTTAATTTTCGTTGTAGGGAACGCGGATCTGCGTTCCCTACCCTATACCTATTTATCCTAGTTGGCTTGATTATTCTTGTCCAATTCCCAGTTCAGCGGGTTGTTTTGGATATAGGTACGGACACGATGTAGATCCTCATTGTTTCTTATGACGTGGTCATAAAATGATTTCTGCCAACCAAAGCTGTGATTATTCCATTGTTTTCTTACCATTCGGGTGACCGATGATTTGAACCCATGCACTATTTTTGACAAATACATTTTTGAACGGTCAGTATTTTGCGGTGGTGCACAATCTCGTGGTAGGGAACGCAGATCTGCGTTCCCTACGATGACTACAATCCCGTGTATGTGATTGGGCATCACGATAAATTCATCTAATGCCGTATTGTGAAAATGTTTGGGAATTACCTGCTAGCAACCCGCTGCAATTCGTCCAATATCGCTTAACTGCATCCGCACTTGTTCAATTTCACCGAAATAATTAACCCGGTCTTGGGTGCAAATTGTTACAAGATAATAGCCTGTTTGGGAATAATCGTAATTCTTTAACCGATTCGGTCTTCTGCTGTGGTTATTCATAATTCGTGCAGATTATACAGACAATCCCTCCGGCTGGTCGGTATTTTGTGGTTGTGTGCAACATCGTGGCGGGGAACGCAGATCTGCGTTCCCCACGAAAATTACAATGAAGTTTTAGGTGATGCTGGGATGCCGTAATTTGCATAACGGTTACGGCATACGGAGTATGCCTACGTGCGCCATGATGTAATGTAATATACAACAGACTTTGATTCTGTCATGGAAACTTACTCCATATGAGTCTTACCCTAACCGCGTTGCTGGAAACAGCAGGGTAAAAAGCAAGGGAAAATGGCTTAGAAAACAATGAATGTAGACATCGACTATGAGCCCGACTAAACTGGCATGGTGAGTCAACCAACTGATGTCAGAAGCCTCGTGAACTCCAAACAGGTGAATCTACAAAGGGGACAGGCTTGGAAACCTGTCTGACAAGCCTGTAGCCAAAAGGCATGAGCTGATGATACTACATTGTAGGTATGTAGTGTTAGTAAGTCAATCGCTTCGGGGTAAAGTCAGCACCTAATCCAGTTATTGTGTATTACATGAGAATCATGGAGTCCCTAAGTCGTCTCATTTGAGAAGATAAGGGAGAGGAGGACAGGTAGGTAGCTGAGTCCGATACTCACCTGTGCGATATGTAATGTATTAAACAGTTTACCAAGCATGTCCAGTATTGTATACAGCATGGCTTGTATCAGTAAGACAGCAACAGGCGAAAATACCAGAAGGCTGGGTCGCTTTTGTTTTACAACCAGCAAGGCAAACTCTATACAATAGGGAAAGCCGTGTGCGGTGAAAGTCGCACGCACGGTTTGGAAGCAGGGAAAATGCCGTGAGGCATCTACCTATGCTTACTACTCTATTCCTTTTTCCATATCGTTCATTTCATCGGATAGCCGGGAGATATCGACCTCTGGATCAACATATATCTCCCTTTCGCGATTGTTGGAGATAAAAGCCTCCCATGCTTTGCGTCGCTCTGTTTTTGTCCTATCTTCTGCATTTTCCCAAAAATTCAATTTTTCACCTCTCGTTCCATCAATAAAGCCTCCGGCAATGAACGAGTGAACTAATGAACCAATTATGTCTTTCGCTTCGTTCCTTCTCCCAACATTAATTTCGTTTGCAAGACTTCGTAATTGCTATGGTGTTGAGAACGAATCAGTTGGATTGTCTTATCCGCTTTACGCACACGAATTAAGGAATTGGGAGCAACCGCGTGTGTCTCACGGGAACCATCCACAAGCAGGTTGACGCTGCTATAATCGGATTGCATAACCACTGTAATCTCTGAATCTCCATGCGCGATAAAAGGGCGCATAGTCAACGAATGAGGCGAAATCGGTGTCAGGAGAATCGCACTGAGATGCGGTTCAACGATGGGTCCCCCACACGCTAAGGAATAGGCAGTAGAGCCGCTTGATGTGGCGATAATCAGTCCGTCAGCATTGTAAGTGACGAACGACTCGCCATCAATGTAGGTTTCCAATTCGATGAGTTGCGTATAGTGGCGAATCACAACATCGTTGAGGGCAAAAGAATTGGAAAACTCTTGATCACGGTTATCAACGCTGACCTCTAACATCATCCGCCGATCGATTTTGTAGTCGCCGTTAAAAACATTGGTCAAGGCAGCGTAAAGCTGATCACGAGGAACATCAGTGAGGAAACCGAGGCTACCGAGATTCACAGCGAGGATTGGGACCTTCTCGATTTCGGGTATATGTGCAGCGTCAAGTAGCGTACCGTCGCCACCGAGGACCAATAACAGGTCGGAGTGTGATGCCAATTCACGCCGATGACAACCCGCACCTGCCAGACCGAGTAGCGCAGCCTCCGCGTCAGGAACTAGCGGTTTTACCCCATGCTTTCGGAGCCAGTCGCAAGCCTTCGTAGCGACTTGTAGCGCGTGGGGTTTGGCAGTATTAACAAAGAAACCAACTGTTTTCATAAAGGGTAATTTGCTCCGGAAAAATCCTTTCAATCAGCTTTCATGTGGAACAACATAGGGCAGCAACGTCACGTTGAACAGGTCTTCCACTTCAACCGAGAGTTTTACGACGTACTTTCCCGTGGCGCGATTTCGTGCTGAAGCATCGTTCAATTTTACTTCAATAATTCCATCTGTCGCAAAAGCGTCAAGAAGAATCTCAACCTCTGGTACAGTTTCGGCTAACCGTTGACGGTAGGCTTCAACCGCGGTAGCTTGAAGTTCGGTTAAATTCTCTTTTGTGTTTTTAAGGGACACTAAATATCTCTAGCCTCATTAGGTTGATACCCAATCCGAAAAAATTCAAGAAAGCCAAATATCAACAGTCGACAACTGGTCATAGCCTCGATCTAGAAAAAACTCATCAAACTCGGTAGTTGAAGGAAATTCAACCTTGATTTCGTTTTCCAGTCTTTGCATCACTTTGTCTCCTACCAGTTCCGCTGATTGTCCTCTCAAGGCTTTTTCATACCATATCTCAAGTTCATCTTCCGTTATCACACTCTGAATCCTACCAGCACTGCCAAATTGCTGTAACACCGAAACGAGGACATCTTTTTCGCACTCCTTGCAAACAATGATAATTCTGTCTGCTGTTATATCGCTGGCAATATATTTCGCCATTGTGGGCGTCAGGGATAAATGCTTAATCTGAATAGCAACACCAAAGTTTGCCCACATGTCAAGTCCTCTATCAGCTGCGTTCGTTACGCCAACTCTATAGACCTTGGCTGTATGATAAGCCTCTGGTGTTTCTTCACTCAAACCAAGGATTTTTTCCGTGAAGTCCGAAAACTCTTGAAAAATTGTATTTTCAATATTCCCAATCCTAACACCGATTTTTACCTCAAGGGCTTCCAAAAGCGTTGAAAATAAGGCATAAACCACAATCTCAAAGATTTTATCAACGCTCCGCGCCAACCCAGGGGCACGGCTGAAAACTTCAATAAAATCCTTCAAAACAAAATTGGTTTTGTCCGATTGGCTTACTAAAGCTAGCCCACTCGACATTTGAGAGTGTCGCTGTTTAAAAGCCTCATAAATGTAGGCTTCTACTGCGCCGTTATGTCTATGATTTATCTCTCCTAATGTCTTCAGAACAAGTGGAGGAGTCGCGTTTGCCTCAAAAAGATTGTCTTGGTACGTTGCACTTGAATTCGAGGTTCTTCCTAGAAACTTCCGACAAACTTCGTCTCGCCATTTTCTTGAGAGTGTTCGGTAAGTCTCTAAATCATCAAAGTTTATGTCACCTACCGTTCTATCTCTGTAGAGTATTTCTGCAATCTGTATAGGCTTATAAAGGTGAATACGGGCTTTTCTGATAACAGTATCTAAGTGTCCTTTAGCGGTAAGGTTGTTCATTAAACATAAACTCCTTGCCTTTCTCAAAAAGTGTCAACTGTTCGGTTGCCCCCCACACTGATTCTCGTTTCTGGAGTGCTTCTAGCATTTGTTCCGCAATTGCCGTAACAACAGGAATAGCAACGCTATTCCCTGTTTGCTTCCGAAGCTGCGTAATGTTCACAACAACCTTAAAATCCTCTGGAAAACCCTGTAAACGCAATAACTCCCGCCCTGATAGTCGTCTAATGCCGTTTACTAGAAGATAATTATAAGATGCCCCTGCTCGCAAAGCACATGAAAAAGGCAACACCGATATATTGCCTCCTTTATTCTCATGCCAAACAGAGGGATAAAACGGGTTGATCTTACATTTTTCCAGACGGGATTTTTGGATCTTTTCCGACGCAAACAAGCTAGGGTCTACTTTGTCATCTGACTCAAGAATCCCTGAAAGAGACTTATACCTCCCGTTTCCTCTAGGAAAAGCGAAAGCTATTGGTTCACGAAACCCAACCATAAAGACTCGCTCTCTTTTTTGAGGTAAGCCGAAATCAAGAGCATTTAGAACTTCGTAATAAATGGTGTACCCAAGATTGAGAAGTCGGGATTGAATCACGGCGAAGGTTCTTCCTCTATCGTGGGAGGTAAGTTGCTTCACATTTTCAAGAAGGAATGCGCTCGGTTTCTTTTCTACAATAATCCGTTCTATATCAAAAAACAAAGTTCCCCGTGTGTCTGCAAAGCCTTGTTTCTCGCCTATAATACTAAACGGCTGACACGGAAAACCTGCAAGCAAAACATCGTGATCTGGAATATCTCGTTCATCAATTTTGGTGATGTCCCCTTCTGGCACTTCCCCAAAGTTGTGATAATAGGTCCGTTGAGCATGTTCGTCCCACTCCGAACTGAAAACACACTCTCCGCCCAACCTTTCAAATGGGATGCGCATACCGCCAATTCCAGCAAATAAATCGATAACCCTAAAATTGCTCATGTTGTTCATTCCTTTGAGCGCAGATGTATGGTAGGATTCGCTAGAGAATGTTGACATTTTGCTGCGCGAATTCAGGAAACGCTGTAATCATTGTTCTATCCCCAAAAACTACACGGTTGTCCGAAATCGCCTTTCAACAGAATCTATCAAGTTAGCATCACCTTCTCTGACCTTCCAGACGATAAAATAGGAGAACCACCCCGCAACCGATTAGAGTAGCTAAAACCGTGATAGCCAGATTTATATTAGCTTGCGGCAGAATATGAACAATGTCGATACGTTCCTCACCGACCATTTCATAACTTCGGAAGGGCCAAAGTCCGTATAATGACGCGACCATTAATCCGATTAAGAAAGATATCGTCAGATCGTGATGACGTTCAAGGACATAATTTAACAACCGGGTAAAGGCTAGCAGCCCAACGATGCCGCCCAAAGCAACAACCCCTATCACAACCCAGTCCCGATTATTCACCGACGCCAGTATGTCGAAGTACACCCCCAACAGCAGAAAGACGAATGAACCACTGATGCCGGGAAGGATCATTGCGGAAACCGCGATAGCACTGCAGAAGGACAGATAAAGCAATTTATCAACTGCGTGGTTCGTACCTTTTGAAATCTCTCCCGGAGTACCTACGGAGGTACTCGTCCCTGTGATTGTATTTCCGCTGAGGTGGTTCTCCTGCTGTCCATGTTCCCGTCGCTCGCTTTCCAGTCTTTTTTCTCCGCTTATGCTTAGTGTCAGCCCTACCGTCAACCCGGCAGCTAGGAGAAGGGAAACAAATTCTTTAACGGTAAAGCGTTTCAGCATTTTGAATGGAATGATAATAGAGGTCAGCACCAATCCACAGAAAAAACCGTAAGTTGGATCATGTTGCTCATTCAGCAGATAAATAATCAGTCTAGCTGAAGTGGCAACAGCGAGCAGTGCACCGAAGGTAATGGCTATCAAAAATCCGAAATCTATCCGATGTAACTCCCCACACGCTTCAGATATTGCCCTCTTTTTTAGAGTGAGAATTGCCAACAGTTTTCTAACAGTCGAAAATCCAATGTGATGCAAGGCACGAATCAATCGTTCATAAATACCAAGCATAACTGCCATCGTACCGCCACTCACACCGGGAATAATATTTGCCATCCCAATACAACACCCTTTGAGAACAAGAGTCAAATAAACCAAGTCTCCTCCTCGTTTTCAGGCTATAATTGCATGTTCTCATCATCCAACCAACTCTTTAGTGGTGTGATGAGGGTGTGTTCTGTAAAGTCAAGCTGCACAGGCGTAATTGAAACGCGTCGATTGTGAATCGCATGGAGGTCTGTATCCCCTCCAAAGTCAATTTGGGTGCGTTCTCCGCCAATCCAGTAGTAGGGGCGTCCTCCCCGATCCATTCGTGTGATCGCATTTATACTGTAGTTCCCGCGGTCTTGCCGTGTTATCTTGATGCCCCTAACCTCCGAAAGCCGACAATTCGGCACGTTGACATTGAGCAGGATATGGCTCGGCATTCCTTTCTCGATCGCCTGCTTGGCAATGCGACATGCAATCGTTGCCGCTGTCTTGTAGTGGAATTCAGTAGGTCGTTCCACTACCGGCTCTAAGGCGAGGGAAACCGCAATCGATGGAATCCCTGAGAGCGTACCTTTTTTCGCTGCCCCAACTGTGCCGGAAAAGTGAATATCAGCCCCAAGATTCTGACCCTGATTGATGCCAGAGACCAGCAATTTTGGGGGTTCGGGGAGCAGGGCACCTAGCGCAAGGTCCACGCAATCAACTGGAGTTCCATCAACCGAGTAGGTGCGAGTCCTAATCTGTTTGGCTCTGAGCGGTTGATGAAGAGTTATTGCCATGCCGACGGCACTCCGTTCCCGATCCGGTGCTACGACGTAAACCTCATCGAGTGCTTCTAGTGCCTCAGCGAGGGCTTTCAACCCCGGTGCTTCAATCCCATCGTCGTTGGTTACAAAAATCATATTTTAACACCCATTGCACTTACCCCTGGTTTCCACCTGCTAACCTGCGATCCCTTGTGATAAAATCAAGTTCAACAAACCCGTTTGCCCAATTTAATACAGCCTTTCTAACATCTTCTGCCACCCTATTGAACACAAAAGAACGCTAAATGATTAGCTTTGCAAATCGTCGCTTCCCAACTTGTAGGATAGTTTCCCCCTGCAAAGAGACCTCCAGTGCTGGATCTGTGATTCTGTCTCCATCGAGACGCACCCCACCTTGCTGTACCAATCGTCTGGCGTCACTGGAACTCTTGGCAAAACCGGCTTGCTGCATCAGATGGGCGATCCAGATCCTGCCATCAGTGAGAGAGGCTGCTGGGATAACAACTTCGGGGAGATCATCGGGAAGCTGCCGATCCCGATGCACCCGGTCAAACTCAGCTTCCGCTCTGTGCGCCGCATCTGTGTTGTGGTAGATTGTCACGATTTCGCGGGCGAGTCGCTGTTTAGCTGTCTTGGGATGCAGATTTCCACTTGCTAATTGCGTTTCGAGCGTACGAATTTCGTCGAGCGGCACATCTGTCGCTAACTCAAAGTAGGTAGACATCAGTTCATCGGGGATGGACATCAACTTGGCATACATTTCGGAGGGCGGTTCGTAGATTCCAACGTAATTCCCTAGCGATTTGCTCATTTTTTTAACCCCATCAATACCAACAAGTAGGGGCATTAATAGCGTCACTTGGGGTTCTTGACCATAAGCGCGTTGTAGGTCACGTCCCATCAGGATATTGAATTTCTGATCTGTCCCACCCATCTCTACGTCTGCTTCCAAGACAACAGAATCGTAGCCCTGACAAATCGGGTAAAGGAGTTCATGCATCCCAATCGCAGCACCGGCTTGAAGTCGATTTGTAAAGTCGTCCCGTTCCAGAATACGCGCCACAGTGGTTTGGGCACTAAGTCTAATGACATCCGCGAAAGACATCTTGTCAAGCCATTCACCGTTGAAAACAACGCGGGTTTTGGCTTCATCTAAAATCATGCAATACTGATCTGCATAGGTTTTGGCGTTACGTTTGACCTCGTCCGCTGTTAGTTGTGGTCGTGTCTTCGATTTGCCGCTCGGATCTCCAATCGTCGCCGTAAAGTTGCCAATAATAAGAATAACCTCGTGTCCGAGGTCTTGGAATTGGCGAAGCTTGCGTAAGACAACTGCGATGCCAAGGTGGATATCCGGTGCTGTCGGATCCAATCCAAGTTTGATACGAAGGGGCCGTTGCTGTGTTCTAGCGGTCTCCAATTTTTGAGCGAGTTCTACCTCAGAGATAATCTCTGCCGTACCTCTACGGATGAGTGCCACCTGTTCGTCGATGCTTAACTCTGCATGCACGTCGTATTCCCCTCAATATCTCCCCCGATAAAGCATCGGGACTAAAAGTCTGCTGTTTAGAATTAGTATTATTTGAAAAATGTGCCAGTTAATTATACTACAGATTGAAAGATAGAGTCAACTGATGATTTCCACCTCTTTGTAGAATTCCCATTTCCAAATCGACATCCGCGTGTTATAATGGGATTGGAATATTTCTTTTATAGACTTTTGAAACTTTTTGCCTAACTCCGGAGATTTTCAAGTTGTGATTCGCGCCCAAGAATTGTGCAAATCTTTTCAGCAGAAACTGGTTCTCACCGGTCTGAATTTTCATTTAGAGGCTGGGGATCGCTTGGCACTGTTGGGCCCAAATGGTTCAGGCAAATCGATCCTCATAAAGATTATAGCAACGCTGACTAAGCCAACCTCTGGTTCCATAGAAATTGCTGGGTATGACGCAATAACCGACGTTCGTACTGTTCGCCCACTCATCGGCTATATTCCCCAAACCTTTGAGGGGTATCCAGACCTCTCTATCCAGGAGTATCTTGAGTTTTTCGCTGCTGCATACAAATTGGAAAAAAGGCAGCGTGCGATGGGCATCCAAGACGTGCTAGATTTAATGGATCTGGCGACACTGCGAGACGAAAAAATCCAACACCTGTCACTGGGACAGAAACAGCGATTGTGTTTAGCCAAAACCTTTTTGCACGATCCATTGGTTTGGTTGTTTGACGCACCGATTTCGCTCTTAGATCCACAAGGACAAGCCGAAATAGGGGCATTAATCCAAGAACTAGGTGCGATGGGCAAAACAGTGATTCTGGCGACAAACTGCCTGGCCAATGTGATGACGCTATGCAACCGGGTTGGTATTCTGAATGAGGGTCGTCTTGCGTTTTATGGAGAGATGCACGACATTGTCGAGCGGTATGGCCTGCGGCATCGTCTGGAAATCGAAGTCGCATCGGGCTTGGATACAGCTCAAGCTCTTCTCAACGAAAGGTATGATGTAATCTCGCTACAAGTTACGAATGGACTAATCCAAGTTGAATCACAAACGACAACAGCAGAAACTACCAACTTACTGAAAGATCTGATTCACAGAGATGTCACGGTTTCACGTTTCCAGAGAATTGAATACGGATTACTAGATCTATTTTTGGAAGTTACGAGTCCCCCAACTTCTGACGAAGGAACATCACAGGAATAACGGTGTGACGGAATATGAACATCAAGAAACGTCCAAATCACAAGCAATATATTGGGATCCTTCAGCGCATGATGCCCGAACAACGGCTGATGAAAGCATTTGAGCTATCCAAGTTTAGCACGAAACTGTTCATCCACGGCTTGCGAAAAAGATTTCCAGATCTAAACGAGGAAGAATTCCATAAACTCTATATGGAGTGCCTTGAAAAATGCTACAACCGGAAAGACTGATCCGAAAGGTAATTCAAACGCTTGAAGATGTCGGAATTGAATATGAGAAATAATACGTAATGCGTCTCCGTTCCGAGAGTGTTCCACATGCGCAAGAAATATCACGTCGATACTTATTGAATGTGTAGAGGTTGGGTTTCCCAACCCATTGGGCGAGGAAACCTCGCCCCTACGGTTAGGAGGTAGCGCAGGTTTTGTAAAGAAATTTTCACCCACCTTCACCCAAAATCGAAAATTTACGATCCAGTGTTTATGCGGGTTTTTTCAGTCTCAATAAGCAAAAAAAATGTCCGATAACTTGTAAACGAGAAAAGGAGATATTCAGATGAACCCTTCTCAACTGTCTCAAAATGAGATAGTGTATCGTTCTGAGACAAACTCGCCCGAATACTGCGCAATTACAGGCTTTCTGCCAACATAATCCCCACTCAATCCATTTCAACTGTCCTATTCAACTGTCCTATTCTGGGACACTTTCAACCTATCCACTATCACGTTGTCTGCCCGCCCCGGTCCTTCCCTGTATCCTTCAAAGACAAGCCTAATCAAAGGGTTTCTCAAGTTCTATAGGGTTTGCCCCTCCTTCGACAAACATTGGCACAGATTATGCTATTTATACAACCTTTTCTTAAATTCAGCTTACTGAAGAAGCAGATTTAAGGAATCGGATCTGACCTCCGTTACACGCGCCGACTGGTGTCAATGACGCTACTAATTTTGAAGAGGGTCCGGATTGACTAGCATGAACGGCGCATATGTTGGCATCAATACAGCCAAGGGACTATCCGTTTTGCTGTCCTATACACGACGGGGACATTTTCTGAACATGAGCCTCTTAAGGAGAAAAAATGGCACACACAAACATCTTAATTGTTGAAGACAAGAAGTCCGTTGTCGAAAACGTTGAAAGCCGCCTCAAAGAGCTAGAATATACTGTTTGTGCTGTAGTCCCAACTGGAGCACGAGCGGTTGAAAAAGCGGCAGAAATACATCCCGAATAGAACTTGAAGGGGAAATAAATGGAATAGAGGCTTCCAAACGTATATGTAACTCCCTAGACATTCCGACCATATATCTGGCTGATTATCGAATCGAGGTTTTCTCGAAAAAAGAAGATTTATTAAAACGAGCAGAGATAACCAGTCCATTTGAGTATATCCCTCAACCCTATGGAAAAAGAAAATTATACCTGAATATTGAAAGTGCTTTATATCAGCATAGGATGGAAGAAAACAAACGGCACCTCACTAAGATTCTCAACGGTATCAGCGACGCCGCGATTGCCACGGACAACAAGGGATTGATAACATTTATGAATCCGGTTGCCGAAACGTTGACGGGGTGGGACCTGGAAGAAGCTTCTGGCAAGCACGTAACGGATATTCTCGATATTTATGTTGGAAACGCCGGAAATCTTATAAAAGACACGTCTTTGATAGAGGCACTCCAAAGGGGATCTGTTGCCACCGGGGAATTGCCTTCTGCTTCCGAGGCAGACTATAACACCTACCTCATTGCGAAATCTGGTCGAGAGATCCCTATTGACTATAACATCACACCCATCCAAGACGATAGAGAAAACCCCACCGGCATCGTTATAACCTTCCAAGATATCTCTAAGTATAAGAGGATGGAGGATCAATTAAACCAAACCATCGGCAAGTTACGCCATCGAACCCAACTGATGAAAACCGTTTTTGCTAGTATGAATGAGGGTATCGTCGTCGTCGATTTAAGGGGTCGAGTATTGTTCGTCAATCCAAGTATACAACAAATGCTCGGTACGGAGCCCCCGGGTCCATTCGCCAGCAGATGGGCTAAACAGTACGGTGTTTTTTATCCTGACAAAGAAACACGCATTCCATTCGATCAGATTCTCACGCATATCTCCCGGGGTGAGGAAATAAGGGACGAAGAGTTTTTTGTGCGCAATGAGGAACAGCCGGAGGGAATTCACATCAAGGCTAGTGCTATCCCCTTATTTGGTGAGAATCAGGAGGTTGTAGCCTACGTATGTATTCTTCGCAACCTCTTAACCGCTGAACCTGAAAAGCCCCACTCCTTTGGTGACATTGTAGCCAAAAGCGAAAACATGCATCAAATGTTCGCGTTGATGCAACGCGCGGCTGAAAGTGATATCACCGTGCTTATTTCGGGCGAAAGCGGTACTGGTAAAGAATTGGTCGCACGCGCGATCCACGCTAATAGCCCTCGAAAAGCGGGTCCATTCATTAGACATCTTTCCTAAATAAATGTTCCATAAATTGAATATTGAAGGTATAATTCCGTTCCTCTCACAACCGATACATTCAAGCCCAAAACAGGAAGGAATTCCCATGAGCATCTTTCAGCAAACCGTTGAACAATCCGACGAACGCTTTCTCCGAGACGTGGGCATCAGCAAAGCCACCTTTCAACAACTCCTTGACAAAGTCGCGACTTATCTGGCAGTTCAACGCGAGAAAAACCCGATGAAAAAACGAGGACTCAAGTCAACAATTAGCATAGCAGACCAGCTATTGCTCACCTTGACTTACCTCAGACATTATCCTACCTTTGCCAAGTTGGGCAAGGAATTTTCAATCAGTGAATCTTACGCCAACAAGATTTATCACCGAATGCTCGACATTCTGGTTCTCGTTTTGCCAATGAACAGCAAGAAAGAATTACTCCGTAGCGACTTAGATAGTGTTGTCATTGATGTCACTGAACAACCGATTGAGCGTCCCAAGCAGCAACAGTGCCACTATTACTCCGGTAAAAAAATGCCATACTCTCAAAGTCCAACTGATTATCTGCTGGGCGAGTTTGCAGATTCTATCGGTCATTTGTCGAAAGGGCAAAGTCCACGATTTTCGGATACTCAAAGAAAGCCGTCTACCTATCAACCGAGAGACCGAGAAACTAGCTGACGGGGGCTATCAAGGCATAGATAAGGTCTATCCCAACAGTGTCAGCCCGGTCAAGCGAAGCCGGAACAAGCCCCTATCTGATGCCGAGCGTCGGTTCAATGAAGCGTTGGCTCGGCGCAGAATAGTTATTGAACATGTCAACCGACGGTGCAAGATATTCCGGATTACCCAGCAAAGGTATCGCGGCAAGCATAGAAATTATGGCAAAACTTGGAATGTCATTGCTGCTTTAGTCAACATCAGATATGCTGTCTAACTATTACCTTTTTGGAAAGAGGTCTATTACAGTCAATTGCGCTGCCATTCCTGAAACACTCATTGAGAGCGAGCTGTTTGGGCATGAACGAGGGGCATTCACGGGTGCCACAACGAAACGAATCGGCAAATTTCAACATGCGAATCAAGGGACTATCTTTTTTGATGAAATTGGTGATATGCAATGGGTTCTGCAAGCGAAATTGTTGCGTGTCCTCCAAGAGCGGCAGATTCAGCGCGTCGGCGGTACAGCTAATATCCCAGTTGACATCCGAGTGCTAACAGCGACAAATCAGAATTTAGAAGCTGCGGTGGAAGCGGGTACTTTCCGGACGGATCTGTTCTATCGGATAGCCGCATTCCCAATCCTGGTTCCCCCACTTAGAGACCGGCGCGAAGATATTCCACTCTTGGCGAACCATTTTCTAAAAAAATTCACCAAAAGTGCTATGAAATCCATTGAAGCGATTTCCACCGATGCCTTACGATTACTGATGCAGTATGACTTTCCCGGCAACGTACGCGAACTGGAAAATATCATTGAACGCGCTGTTCTGCTTGAGACCACAGAACTATTACAACCGAGTAACCTGCCCCCACAGATTTCGTCAATGAGCTCTTCCCAACCTATCTTATTCCACCCTGATTCACCGGTAATCCTACCGTTTGAAGAGGTTGAACGTCAAACACTAGCTCATGCACTCAAGGTGATGGACAATAATGTCACGAGGACCGCCCAAGCCTTGAAGATGGCCAGATCAACCCTTTATCGGAAATTGAAGTTGTATCAACTTCCCACCTCCGATTAATACCATTTCTATAAATTATTGTCTTCTGTTCTGTCCTTGTGAATGTAATGCTGTAGGACACAAACAAAATGAGGTTTTGGAAAATAATTCGGTAATTCTATATTTTACCCAGACCCGGTAGGTGCGGTTGCCGAACCATACCGCATCGGTGCAGTTGGAAACAGCGCCTACCAAACGGGAGAACGGTTTTATCATTCTGTGAAACGTAAAGATCGGAACATGGAATTATCTCGTTTGCTCATCACGGTGTAATCAACTCATGTACCAGTGCACTCTTCGCAATTGGCTCAAAATGAGACAGTGTACCGTTCTGAGACAAACTCGCCCGAAAACTGCGTAATTACAGGATTTCTGCCAATATAATTCCCACTTAATCCATTTCAACTGTCCTATTTTGGTACACCTTCAACCTATCCACTATCACGTTGTCTGCCCGCCCCTTTCCTTCCCTGTATCCTTCAAAGACAAGCCTATCAAAGGATTGCTCTGTCTCTATAGAGCTGACACCCTCCCTCGACCAAGCATTGGCACAGTTTATGCTAATTCGGTGTGTCTTCTCGCTTTGCGCCTGGGGCAAGAGATTGACGCGTTCTATAATCCTTCGCGCGGCAGGAGGCGACTTCACTGCTAAGTGATGCCTGCCGCTCCCCATCGCCGGGGCATGGAGGGAGGGGATTCCCTGTATTTATCACAATAGACCTTATGGCAGTTGGCTCCGTTTCGAGGTGACGATAGATATTACCGCCCGTTCTCCTATCTATCGTTTGAGATAACTGTCGCCAACTTATGGCAATTAAGCCCGGCAGAGCAATAGGTTGGCGCCTGCCATGTGAGTATATATCCTTCCTTATGTCGGGTCTAGCTGCCACCATTATAAGGAATTAGGATGCCCGTTCTGTTACATGTACATGTGCATGGCGTCCCAGTAGCGGGTTATCCTAATATCGGGGGGCACACCGCCCATCAGGTGCCCCCCTTTTCAATAGCTTATGACAGTTAGCCAAAAGATTAACTGGTGAGGTGAATCGACTGATTATCAGACCCATTAGGAGGTGGACATGAATCGAGAAATGACGGAGTTGTATGCCCGACGTGCATCGATTCATTACAACAGAGGCGATTATATAGGGCTGACATATATTCATTATGCCACAAATGTCAGCACACCCTAGCAGCTTATATTAGAATTTATTATTGAAATTACAGGCAAAAAAGGACTGACTATAGATATATCTCCTATTAGCCTGACCGCGATACAGTTCGCAACAACGTAGAGAAGCAGCCCCAGATGGGGAAGGTAGCATAACAATTAAATTACAGATGTCTCACCTGAATTACAAAGGAGATAAACCGATGACGAAACGACGTTTCTGTTTTACGTTTTTCTTGCTGATATGCTTTTCACTTCCGTTGACAGCAACCGCACAAACAGTAGATATCCCCGACCCCAACCTCCGCGCCATCATTGCGAACGAACTCGGCAAAACGTCACGTGCCACCATCACCACTGCCGATATGGCAAGGTTCACCACACTTCGTGTCGCGAATGCTAGCATTCGCGATTTGACCGGGCTAGAACACGCAACCAATCTGAGAGTGCTGAATCTGGGTGCTGTGCGTGGGGCGACCGGTTACACCAACAGCAACTCAATACAGGACATATCGCCTCTAGCGGGATTAAATAAACTGACAGATCTGAGACTTGAGCGCAACTCAATATGGGACATATCGCCTTTGGAGGGATTGACTAATCTGGAAACCCTGTTTCTTTGGGACAACTTAATATTAGACATATCGCCTTTAGAGAAATTAACTAGTCTAACAGCGCTAGATCTTTCATTTAACTTCATATCCGATATCTCATCCTTATCGGGATTGACTGATCTGACACTGTTGGGGCTTCAAAACAACTTCATATCGGACCTCTCGCTCCTAGTCGCAAATACGGGATTAGGGAAAGGAGACAGAGTGTTTGCAACTGGAAACCCTTTTAGCTACTCCTCCCTCCACACCCATATTCCCACTCTCCAAAGCAGAGGAGTTGATGTGAGTTTTGACTCGCGTACCCCGGTACTTCAGAAAATTTCTGGCGTGGTGACGGCATCATCAGATAGCACGCTTATCGTTGAAGTCAGAGACACTGAAAACTATCCGTTTGAAGGGGTTCCGGTGACATTCACCGTCACTTCAGGGGGCGGAACACTCAGTGTAACAAACACCACGACTGATGAAAACGGCAGGGCAGAGAGTATTCTCACACCTGGAACCGATGGGGCAAATAGCGTCGAGGTTTCTGCTGCCGGTGCCGCACAGACAGTCACCTTTAACCAAGTTACGGCATCTGTCGTCAACATCCCCGACCCCAACCTCCGCGCAGCGATTACGACCACTCTCGGCAAAACGTCGGGTGCTGCTATCACCACGGTGGATATGGAGACTTTGACCGAACTTTGGGCACCAAACGCCGACATTACCAATTTGACCGGGCTTGACGCGGTCACCAACCTGAGAAACCTGCATCTTGGTGGTGAAAGTGTGGGAGGGGTTTGGGTCAACAGCAACTCCATATCCGACATCTCACCGGTGGCAGGATCAACCAACTTGAAATACCTGTATCTTGACCGCAACTCAATATCCGACATCTCGCCTTTAGCACAGTTGACCAACTTGGAAGAACTGAATCTTCTTGGCAACTCCATATCTGACATCTCACCCGTAGCGGGATTAAATCAACTGACAATCCTGTCTTTTGCCGGCAACTCCATATCGGACATCTCGCCTCTGACAGGATTAAACAACCTGACAGACCTGTATCTTAACGGCAACTCTATATCTGACATCTCACCTTTAGCCGGATCAACCAACCTAATAAGGTTAGAACTTTGGGACAACTTAATATCCGACATATCACCGGTGGCGGGATTAACTCAACTGGCACGGCTCATTCTTGACAATAACTCCATATCCGATATCTCACCGGTGGCGGGATTAAATAACCTGATATTTCTAACTCTAAGCGAGAACTCCATATCCGACGTCTCACCGGTGGCGGGATTAAATAACCTGATATTCCTAAGGCTTGACGACAACTCAATATCCGACATCTCGCCCTTAGTCGAAAATATGGGATTGGTGGGCAGGGGAGATCAGGTTGACTTGCGGGGAAACCCCCTGAACTCCACTTCCATCAACACCCACATTCCCGCCCTCCAAAGCAGAGGGGTTACTGTTGAGTTTGACGCCGTCGTAGCAGAACCGGTGAACATCCCCGACCCCAACCTCCGTGCTAAAATCGAGGAAGCACTTGGCAAAGCGTCCGGTGACACCGTCACGACGGTGGATATGGAGGCTTTGACTAAACTTGAAGCATCAAACGCCAACATTACCGATTTGACCGGGCTTGAAGCCGCAACCAATCTGAGAGAGCTGAATCTTGGGGCTGTGGAAGCGGAAGGAGGTTTCATCAACAGCAACTCCATATCTGACATCTCACACCTAGCGGGATTGACTCAACTGAGAACACTGTCCCTTGGCAACAACTCAATATCCGACATCTCACACCTGGCGGGGTTAACCAACCTAAGAGAACTGTATCTTTACAACAACTCCATATCCGGCATCTCACACTTGGCGGGATTAACTCAACTGACAGTTCTGTCGCTTTACAACAGCTCCATATCCGACATCTCACACCTTGAAGGATTAACTAATCTGAGATCCCTGAATCTTGGGAGCAACTCCATATCCGGCATCTCACACCTAGCTAGATTAACTAATATGGGATCCCTAACGCTTGACCACAACTCCATAGCCGACATATCGCCTCTGGCAGAATTAACTCAACTGAGATTCCTAGGACTTTCGGAAAACTCCATATCGGATATATCGCCTCTGGCAGAATTAACTCAACTGACAAGCCTAGGGCTTGGGCGCAATAACATATCCGACATCTCACCTCTCGCAGGATTAACCAACCTGACATCCCTGAGGATTGAAAACAACTCCATATCTGACTTATCACCCTTAGTCGCAAATGCAGGACTGGGCAGCGGAGACACTACCAATGTGTCAGAAAACCCATTGAGTCCCGTTTCCATCAATACCCACATCCCAGCTCTCCGAAATAGAGGGGTTGAGGTGCGCGCTGATAATCTAAAGCCTACGATATCAGAATACACCCTGTCTATACCAGCGGGTTACAGCTTGATTCACGTCCCCTTGAAGGTGACAGAAGTTGACGGGGTAGCACAGACCATCACATCGATTGGCGACCTCTATGACGCGCTCGGTGGTGCAAATGCTGTCAAACTCCTCCTCACCCTAGACTCCCAAACTCAGGAGTGGTTCGTATATTTCGGTTCTTTAGCCAAGGACACACCCGCCGATAGGGAATTGACCGATGACACGGGAATTATCGTCGAAATGAAAGTCCCAAAGCAGGTTCGTCTGACTGGCAATCCGCTGGGGACAAACGGAAGCAGTGCCATTGCCTTAAACCCGAGCTACAACCTTGTAGGACTGCCGCTGAGAGATTGAAGACTCACCCACGTAAGCGACCTGCTTACACTAGAAGGGATTGACGGTAACGCCCCTGTGGTTATCTTCACGAATAATGGGGAGTTCAAGGCAGTTGTACCGGGGGGCGGTCCCGATGATATTCCTCTCATTGGGGGTCAAGCTTTTATTTTGGATGCGCAGCGAGCGGCGACGGTTGCTATCTCCGGCGATGCGTGGACTAATGAAGCAGGAACCGCTGCTGCTCCGCCGGCAACACTCAACGGGATTGAAGTGGGAGATACCACGCTTGTTTTGGTGTTAAGAGGCACAGTTGTTGACGAAGGAAGGGGGCTGAACAACACAAACTTCCGCGTCACCGTAAAGAACCTCTCAACAGGTAAAGCAGTTGCCGCTATTACATCCCCCGATGAGGTAGGTTATCGATCCACCGTCGTTGACGTAGAGAGGGGACGCGCAGCTACGGTTGGCGATATTCTCGAAATCTCCGCTCAGTCTCCCAACCCGTCTATCGGTGTGGAGCCGTTGCGGTATACGGTAACCGCTGAAGATGTGAAGCAAAGCCTTATTCAGTTGCCCGCGCTCGTTGCTTACGAGATACCAGCGGAGACCGAATTGTTGCACAATTATCCAAATCCGTTCAACCCTGAGACATGGATTCCGTATCGGTTGGCGGAAGATGCCTTTGTCACCCTAACCATCTATGACCTAAACGGTCAGATTGTCCGCACGCTTGACGTTGGGCATCAGGCTGCAGCGGTCTACGAGAATCGGTCGAAGGCGGTCTACTGGGATGGGCGGAACGAATTGGGCGAACAGGTCGCAAGCGGTGTCTATTTCTATCACCTGTCCGCAGGCGATTATTCTGCCACACGGAAGATGTTGATACTGAAGTAGGCGGCATATTCGTTTCTGAGGCTACTTGTCAATTCATTGTGAGCAATATGGAATGATATTGGTGATATAGATTTCCATCTTCTAGTCAAGGGAGGCACTTGGGCAGTACTGAAAGAGCAGTAACATCGGCTCAGCAAGAATCTGAACAAAACCACTGTCAAAAAACGAGAACAAATCGGAGTAGGGATGGGACAGCGCAAGTTAAATCCTCACGACCTGCTTTAATCAAGAAAGAAGATGGTTGCCTTTGACGTTGCGGCGGATACGCTTGGAGATAGAGGGTAAGAAACCCAAGATCATTTATCGTCGGCTTTACGGTGTCACTCCATTAGACAGAAGCGAACAACGCAAAGGCAAGTGGCATAAGGCGTGGATACGCTACAACAAGAAGGATATTATGGTCTACTTGGTAGATGGCGAATGGATATCACATGGAGAAGTCAAGGCCTGAAGGCAGGTACTCCGCCACCCGGAAGATGGTTATCCTCAAGTAGAGGAAGTAGGAGAGCGATTCCCTCGCCCATTGCAAAACGCGGACCGGGAATCCCTAACCATGCAGATTACACAGATTGTCCCGACTTGTCGGGATCCTCGGAAAGCGGGACTGGAACGGCATAGGTCAAGATTTATATCTCGACAAAATAGTGGAGTATGACCAAACCGGGTATTTTCAACCAACTTGGAACATTGCGCGATATGCTAGGTATTGCCGGTTGTAGACAACCGACCGACGGCAGTCCGAAACCATTTTTTATGTGTAATCAAAGGATTGGGAGCCCCAACCCTTATGAAGTGCCATGCTGTGCAAAAAAATTAGCCCTTGGCAGCAAATAGGCTAAAATAGCTTGCAGATAGAACTTCCTAGCCCGACCTGCAAAGTTCTAGCAGGGCGATAGGTAGTCACGTGCATTACAATAAGGAGATAAATAGTGAAAATTAATTCAACGTTTCGTGTTCTTGCTTTTTTGATGACAGTGCTAATCTGCAGCATTCCCTTCGTTAGCTACGCGCAACAAAAACCCATAGAAACGAAAGCCGTAATAGAAGCGGAAGCCAGAGCAAAAGGGATTGCTGATGCAAAGAATGATGCGAATAAAACGGGTTGGTTCATGGCCGGCTGTTTTCTCAACATTATCGGTGTCGCTTTGGCACGAAGGACAAAAGCACCTGTTCCTGCAGGACGGCTTGTGGGAAAATCATTGACGTATACTGTCGCTTACACATCAGCTTACCAAGCGAAGCGAACTGAAATTCAAACGGCAGCGGCATGGGGAGGCGTTGTTGTGGCGTGCTTAGTGGGAGTGTATCTTCTCGTCGAGGCAGCTGATGACGCTATCTCTACTTCTAGCAGCGGTGGAGATGGCGGTCGTTCCAGTTGGTGTGGTGGTTTCTTCTAGAAGCGATTCTTAGCCGATCCATCTGTTGAATACCGCTTAACTGCGTTGGAAGCGGCGAGCAGTTTTATGAGGAGAATCTTATTCACAAACGCATGGTGGCGGATGCTAACCATCATGCTATCCCTAAAAAAATAGATGCCTAAAAACTTTCAATTCCTCATCACGTTTTTACCCATACTTCTCCTCACCCACGGGCTCCACGCTGCACCTTTGAAAAACCTCTCCCTAGACTTTACGCGCGAATTAACTGAAAACGAGAAGACGGAGCGCATTGCAGGCACACTCCATTACGATATAAAGACGATGCGTGTTGCCGTTGAGGTTACCCAACCGCTCAAACAGATAATGGTTGCGAAGGACAACATCTTAGAAATCTATTATCCTGTAGAGAAACAGGCGTTCCGTTTTATCTCCGAAGGACCGGTTCCACTTCCACTTGTTGAATCCATTCTCCAAGCTACACAAGCGGTGTACGGGTTGACAGCATTAATGGGATATACCTTAGACAAACACGATGTGGCTGACGGGGCGATCTATACCTACTGGAATCCACCTGAGAAGGAGAAAGATAAACTCGGCATCATCATCCTTGGTGAACGCGACAATAGGCTCATTTCCGCCGAAGTAAAAAACCCAGAAGGTCATCTCATCGCGAAAACGCTCTATCAGAACCATAGCAAAATTGGCATAAGCTATATCCCGATGAAGGTTATATTTAGTGCGTATGGCACGAAATCTGAAGTGCTCCGGTCTGAAAAGATTCTCTATAGCAATCCACAGGCGAACGCGGATCCGCCTAATCCGATGCTAAATTTCACAATTCCAGAATCAGTAAAGGTACAGGAGATTAAATGGTAGGCGATCCAATTCGTAGTAAGGAGATTCATGGTCTAAATTATACTCGAACTAAAACATACCGTCGCTGAGTTTCTTGGGGTGATGATTTGAATGGTCTGCGGATATTTTTCCCGTGGCTCATGTAAAGAAGGTGCAAAATACAAAGAAAAGGACAAAGTGAAAAGAATTCCTTTTTTTCTAATGTTAACGGCGTTGTTTTGCACGCGTAGCATCGCACAGGAACAAGGGCAACCAGAACATACGCGGAACGAGCATACTCCCTCGATCGCTGATACGGTGGGAAGCACCCTCAAATCGTCCACCGCCATTGGACATCCGACGTTCATGAGTCCGCACGCCTCTCCGATTGCTGTGAACGGCCCCCACGTTTTCGTTGTGAACACGCCAGCGGATACGCTAGATGTAATTAAAATTCACACGCGCGCCACCGTCAAACGTATCAATGTCGGCATTGATCCGGTCAGTGTTGTCGTACGTCCCGATGGAAAGGAAATCTGGGTTGCGAATCACGTTTCAGATTCAGTGAGTGTTGTTGATACGAATCCAGCGAGTCCGACCTGGCTTCAGGTTATTGCCACAGTGCAGGACTTTGATCCCGATACTCAGGCAACCCGATTCGACGAACCGGCAGGCATTGCCTTCGCGAGTAATGACAAAGCTTATGTTGCGTTATCCTCGGAAAATCAGGTTGCTGTAATCAACGTAATCACACGTCAAATTAAAAAAAGGCTTCCCATCACAGCGCAAGATCCGAGAGCTATCACTGTCCGTGGGGACCGTCTCTACGTCATCCCTTTTGAGTCGAACAACCAAACGCAGCTCTCTGGCGGCACAGGTCCGATTGATGGCACACTGATTACCTTTGATGCCCAAAAACATGTGATGGAAAGCGACAACAGTCTGTTAATGGGTGCTGTTGTAGACATCGTCAAACACCCGAAGGTACCGGATCGGGACTTGTACGTATTCGATACTAAGACCGACGAACTTGTTGAAGTAGTTGACACCCTTGGAACGTTGCTATACGGCATTGCTGTCGACTCTGAAGGACGTGTATTCATTGCTCAAACAGACGCGCGTAATTATGCCAACGGTCTCGCTGGCACAAAAAATCACGGTTTGGCAGAGTTGGAGAATCGGGCGTATTTGAACCGGATTACGAGGGTTGGTTTCAAAAATGATTCTGCTGAAGAGCTACAGTTTATCGATCTTGAGCCATTGCCACCCCTGCATCCCGCCCCCGATAAAGCTTTAGCAACACCTTTCGCAATTCAAATTAGCGACAATGACTCCACCCTGATTGTAACGGCGGTTGGGTCAAACAAACTTTTTACTGTCGATGCAGCAAGCGGTGAGATTCTGGGGCGTGTTGATGTTGACGCAACACCTCGAGGTATTGCGCTTGAGTCTGACGCCGCCGGCAACCCGTCCCGTGCTTGGGTCTTAAATGCGGTTGCTAACACAGTATCCCTCGTCAATCTGTCTGATCTGGTTCGTCCAGAGGTAGTCACGAGTATTCCGCTACACGATCCCACACATCCCGCAGTTAAGCGCGGACGAATTGTGTTCAATGATGCCGACGTATCCACAACTGGCACCTTCTCCTGTGCAAGTTGCCATCCCGATGGACATATTGATCAGTTGATCTGGGTGTTGGATACGCCGATTGTCACGGACGCCACCCAGATTATGCAGCGCACCACGCAACCGATTCGTGGGTTACGTGATACAGAACCCTATCACTGGGATGGCACTCTCGGTGATCCCTACGGGGGCAATAACAGTGCCAATATTTATCGCATAGTTCCACCTAACAGTATTCTTGGCGACCCGGCAAGCAGCGTTCGACATCTGATAGATAGGACGCTTGCCACAACTATGAGCTTGGTGGGGTCTCATATTGTAAACTATGAGGGGAAACGTGGTGCATTAACCGGAGATGAACGCAATGACCTCGCAAAATTCCTATTGAGTGTCCTTTATCCGCCCGCGCAAAGGCGTGCTTACACAGATATCCTATCAGAAGATGCAGCAAGGGGATTCAAACTATTTCATATCGATGGCGATCTACAAGGAAAACCCAAACCTAATGTCTGTGGCGACTGTCACCGTATGCCGTTTTGGGTGAGCACCAATACCCCGGACACCGGACGGGATGCTCCCACGTGGCGCGGTGCCCACGATCGTTGGCGTCTCTTTCCGCAGGGACTACTGAACTTAATTGACTTTGAGAACTATCGCGCTGCAGCCAAACTTGGAATACCTGAACAAGATATGTGGAGATCCTCTTGGAGACACAGAAAACGTTTCGACCCGGTATGGAACATGCTGTTGGAAGGCAGTACCGGGTTCTCTGGGGCTTTCGCTCGACAAATCACTCTGAACCGTACATCTGCTGTGGCTTCGTCCACTAACGACTTATTAAGGGCGCTGGAGCAATCTGCTACTGAGGGTGGCATCGTGCTCCAAGGTGAAGGTGTTTTCATTAATAGCGGAAGATCCACACAGGTCGCGTTTGAATTCAAAGAGGAGGTCTACATCGAAATAAGGAAAAATCGCGAAACTTTTACCCGAACAGCGTTGCTTTCGCTTGCTGCTGATGGTCACTTCGTAGACACTTTCACCGCTCGCCATGGTGTAAAGGTCGGTATAGACAATCCGCAACCGGGTATTTGGACTTGGGGGCCGATTCAGGTGCAAAGCGGACATCAAAAATTTCCGGTTCTATCTGCTGATAATACCACCATGACAATCAGTGGTAGGCACATTCAGGAAGAGGCACATCTTATTGTTGATGGGAGACGAGTATCCGGCACCCTTATTTCGCAGCAAGGGGCTTTCTCTGACATGGATATCATTGTCGAATTGGAGACATTACCTATGGACGGGATGCACTTCCTCCAGATTCAGAATCCGGATGGAATGTTCAGTAACGATTTTATTTTCCACGTCACTCATAAAAAAAAGGACGACGCTTCTAGCACAAATTCCCAAAAACTCAAAAACAACACCGATTTTCTAAAGCGGGTTCTCAAAAAACTACAAACGCCGCCAAAGTAGTCATCGGAGAATTTATAAATAGTAAGCTATACTGGAAACTAGGTCAGCCGTGTGTCTGCGCACCCCGCTTGATTGTCTGGTTGCGATGAAATGTCAACAGAACCTAGTAACTATGGTTCTAGGGGGATTGGCGTTTATGCAGAATTAATTATCCTTAATCCAGAAATCTGCAATGAGGCAGATGAGCGTAGACCCGTTAGACCGTCAAATCTTCCGTGCGAAAGTATGCCCCTCCATAACCGCGTGCTGGAGCGTGCGCGGTGCAAAGGCGTCACCGACAACGAAGCACGTCACCTCGTCTCGGCGCGATTGAGATAGCTCGTCGACCGCTTGCCCACCAAACGCATATACAACAGCGTCGTAACCGTTTAACTCACCTTTCGTCTCAGCCCAAGCATTTTCGGTGATGAGGGTATCGCCCTCAATCGAGCGGACATGCAGGTGCGGGTGGATAACGATTTCCTTGCCGAATAGACGTTGATACACCGGTGGGCGGGTTGTTGCGCCGAGCAGCGTGCAGATTGCTTCCATGCTTGTGATGATCTCCACAGACTTCCCTGCATCGAGCAGTAGCTCTGCTGCACTGGGTCCCTGGAAGCTGTACTCCTCGTCAATCACCGCTATACGCTCACCTTCTGGAACATCACCGTTCAAGACAGACCACGCATCTACTGTGTTTTCAACTCCAGGGACCTCCGGCATCAGTGGGCGTGCACCAGTCGCTACAACCGCGGCATCAGGGGCTTCACTCAGGATTGATTCGGGGGTCGCCGCGCAGTTCAGTCGAATATCCACCCCAGCTTTTCGACACTGTTTTCCCATCCATTCCGTGGCACCTGAGAACTCACCGCGCAACGGAGCTTTGGCAGCAATCAAGGTTTGACCACCTAACTCGTTGCCTTTTTCCATCAACACGACTTCGTGCCCACGCCATCGTGCAATCCGTGCAGCTTCAAGCCCTGCGGGGCCGCCACCGACCACCACCACTTTGCGAGGTTGCTCCGCTGGTGTAAGTGCGCCCAACTCGGTTTCTCTGCCTATCATTGCGTTCTGTACACACGTCACGCCCGTCCGGTATAGATGCGATCGATGCAGCCTTCGTTATAGCCCCGACATAACCGGATGTCAGCCAACTGTCCTGCCATCGCCTTTTGCGGCGCTTGCGGATCAGCGATTATTGCACGGGTCATGATGACCAGATCCGCCTGCTCGTTTGAGACAATCTGCTCTGCTTCCATCGGATGCGTCACCCGCCCTGCCGTGATGACCGGCACGGATACTACGCTCTTAATTGAAGCTGCCAACGGCGCGTATGTCGCATGTGAGAAGGTCATGTCCGGCACTGCCTTGGCTTCACCGACGGATGATGCCGAGCCATTCACCTAAAGATAACCGGGCAGATGTCTGAATATATCTGCTATCAACGCATCTATATCGCCTTGTTTCCTTCCGCACCACCGCCCAGCTCGTATTGGCTATGCCAGGATTAATCCCTAATACTCTCACCATGATTAGCGTTTCACTGTGAACTTGTGGGGAGAAGCGACATTGTAAGCGTCGTCGCCAACGGCGTCCTACGGCTTGATTGAAACCGTGAGTGTCTCAATCAATAGTTTGCGCTCGACACTTTCTGGTGGACGTCCTGTAAAGTTCGGATCGTTCAATGATTTTCACCTTGAAAACAGGATAAAAAAAATACCCTTTGATTCCCACCAATTCATCGGTTATAATCTCTCATAATTATTCCCAAATTGAACATCACTAAGGAGTCATAATATGATCAAAATTGCTAAACTCAGTTTCGCTCACGTTCACGCAAGAGGCTACGCCAATCAGATTCTGGAAAACCCTGAAACCGAATTGATTGCCGTTTGGGACGAGGAGGAATACGGTGGCAAGCAGGCTGCTGAAGAATATAACGTCCCATTCTATACGGATCTGGACCAACTTCTCGATCGGGATGACATTGATGCAGTTGTCGTCAATGCCATAACCTCAGATCACCCTAAAGTGATGATTGCGGCGGCGGAAGCGGGTAAACATATCTTCACCGAAAAAGCCCTCGCCATTACCGTCGATGAGTGCGATCAGATCATCGAAGCCGTCGGGCAGGCAGGGATAAAGTTCATGATCTCGCTGCCATCGCGTTGTAACCCCGATCTAGTACTAGCGAAGAAAGCCCTTGACGACGGCCTCTTGGGCGACCTCACCTTCGGTCGTGGGCGTGTTGCACACTCGGCGGGCTTGGATAAATGGTTCAAAGGTCCCAGCTTCTGGTTTGGGGATGCAGAGCGCGCGGGTGGCGGTGCGTTGTTCGATCTCGGTTGTCACCGGGTGGACATCATCCGTTGGCTCATGGGCGAACCGAAGAGCACCATCTCCAAAATTAATAACATCACGGGCAACTACCCAATTGATGACAACAGTGTATCGGTGGTCGAGTTTGCGAACAAGGCACTTGGGGTTATTGACGTGTCATGGACGCATCGTTCTGGTCCCAACATGCTTGAACTCTACGGAACAGAAGGCTCAATTGTTCTCGATCACGGTGATATGCACTTCGAAACGCGCAAACTCTCGGACGAAGAAAAAGCGGAATACATCGCCCGTCGCCCTGAACCACCACCCTCGGCGATGCAGCAATGGGTCAACAGCATCCTGCGCGATGAGCCGATGCACATCACGATTCAGGACGGTCGCAACCTCACCGAACTGATGCAGGCGTTTTATATGTCCGCCGATCAAGGGTGTTCTATAGATCTGCCTCTTTAAAAAAGGAAGCGTGGAGACAAGGACGGGAAGGTGAAACTCGTGCGGAATCTGTCTCTCCTATCTTTTTTGCTTGCAATCACTTTAGGTATCTGTCATAATATCGGGACGATACTATAATTCCAACGTTAGATTCAGAAAAATAACTGTTTGCAATCATACGTTAATCATCCAATGTGTTGGGGTTGTCTTTTTAAAGGAGTCAAAAGAATGTTCGATTGTGATTACCACATACATACGAGACTTTCCCCCTGTGCTGCGAGGGATTTTGATATAGAAAAAGTTATTAAGATCCAACAAGAACGTGGCATGAAGGAAATTGGCATCACCGATCACGATTACGCGTATGGCTATAAAGCCAAAAACATTGAAGCGGTTAGAAAAATGATCCAGAAATGTGAGCCGCCAATTCCTGTTTACTTTGGCGTTGAATCACACATCTTGGAATACCGTGTCGCTTCCATTAACATTCAATTGGCGTCATACTTTGATTATGTTTTGATGGCACCAAACCATTATCATCTCCGTGGCGTTGCGCTCCCCTCAGATCTCGGCAATCCAAGGAAAGTTGCGAACCATGAACTCTATATGTTTGAAGCCGCAATTGCTTGTCCGTTGACCGATGCTGTCGCGCATCCATTCGTTCTGACGCCGAATGTCTTTCGTTTGTCCAAAGAGGAAGTATCAGCATTCGGGAGTGAGATGATGCGACACGTTGATCAAAAACGGCTGATTCACCAGCTAGACCTCGCCTCTCAGCGCGAAATTGCCATTGAGATCAGTCCGAAATTTATCCGATATAATCAGAGGCACTTAATTGAATTTTACCAGTTATGCTTAGAGCGGGAAGTGAAACTGCTTATTGGTAGCGACGCACATAAAGCTGAAGAACTAGGTGAATTATCGGAACTCGAGCCAATTTTGGAAGAGCTAGGCGTTCAGGAAGAACATCTATGGCGTCCTAAAGAATGGCGATGGTAACAGAGCGGGCATAGGCTGAGGAATGCGAACAACACTTGTGAGCCTAAGTTTGGTATGAACTGGGAGAATTAATCAGGTTGACAACTCTTTGTGAGCTAAAGGGAAGGTGCGTAATATCCGGCATTGCGGACACGGTTGTTGCAAGATAGCTTGCGAAAGGTCAATGTGAGTCACCCGTATTTCACCGATCTCAATACGCCGCAATCCGTCCATTTGGGATTTGAGCGCCTTTAATCCTTTGAGGTTTTTCAATCCAGCGATACTGAGGTGGGGCAGCCAGTCTTCGCCTTCAATCGAATAGTTAGGCACCAGTGTCGCCTCTTCGTGAAATCGCCCTTGAATTTGAGCAATTACACCGTTATCTTCGACCTCTACAATGACGAAGCTCGCTAATCCATTTACACTTTTTAACCGGATAGAAAACTCCGGAATTTGAGTGAAAATCTGATCGCTTTGTTCTATAATCTGTTCAAGGGTTTGCGGTTCAATGTCGTAGTCGTACTGTTTCTGATTTGTCAGAAAACCTAACCGCTTGACCGTGATATGGTAGTATTCCGGTGGCATGATATATACGCCCGGAATGTGGCGAATCTGATCTGTAATCGATTGAATACCCTTGATAATCTCAGACTGGTCAATACGAACACTCAACATCAAACTATTTCTTCGACCGTTGCAGCCTACAACTTCTTCCGGGTTGTACACTGACGGTTTGTAACCATTCCGGAACTGATCCCAAAGATAATTGAACTTTTCACGGTGGATTTCCCGCGAGGCTTGTATCACTTTCATAGAAACAGATGAGGAACCCCGCTGTGCCTTTTCGGGAACAGGGTGATTTGCCCTACCTCCTTTCGTAAAGAAATTCAAATAGATTTCGAGACATTCTTTTCATAGCTTTGCTTTACAACCTCGCCTTGCATTCTGCTCACCATTCCCAGCAGATGTCAACCTTCAACTCTTCTGCCAAATTCGCCAAATCCCGTAGATGATCGATATGAAGCGGAATGCCGCTATCAACCCACGCTTCACGTTTGCGCCACTCAATTTCACCGGGCAGATACACCTGATCAACCCCCTCAACGGGTTTTGCCGCCTGAATGGTACGGATGCCCTGATCAATTGATGCGGTGTACTCATCGAAGTCCGTGAAACTTCCCACATTGATTGCGATGAAAAAGTGTTCCGAGACGGCGTCGCCAAGTTTCTGGCATGACATCAAGCCGCCCACCAAGGGGCCGGCTAAAATACCCATAATCAGCCCTAAGCCGTACCCTCTCGGTCCGCCTGCCGGTGTCAGTATCTTCCCCTCGTTTGGGTCTTCAGTCGGTTTTCCGTCGGTAGTCAACAACCACCCCGGCGGAATTGGCATACCATACATTTGGAGTGTGCGAACCTTGCCCCACGACGAAGCACCACACGCCATGTCTAGTACGATTGGACGTTCTTCGCCAGCGGGGAGGGCATAACTGAGTGGGTTATTTGCAATTACGGGTTCAGCAGCACCCGGTGCACCAACAGAGGGTCCGCCTGTGTTCGTCGTTGAGAAGCCGATCATCTTCGCTTCGACCGCCATCATGGTGTAACAGGCAGCGGCACCGAAATGACCTGCATTGCGTACCCCTGCTGCGGCAATGCCCGCCGAACGTGCCTTTTCAATTGCCATCTGCATTGCTAAGGTGCTCGGTGGGTGTCCTAGACCGTTATCTCCATCGATGACAGCGAAGCCGGGACCTTCTTGGACAACGCGAATATCAGGACTAGAATTCATTGCTCCGTCGAGGATACTGCGCACATACCAAGGTATCATGCGTGTGCCGTGCGAGTGGACGCTTCGCAAATCGGTTTCGACTTGGAGATCAGCCATCAATTTGGCATGTTCCCGATTAATTCCCGCTTTTTGGTAGAGCGCGATTGCAAATTCATGAAGTGGTTCCGGTTGAACGAGAATATCTTGACCTTCTTGGTTCATAAGTTTTCCTTTGAAATCTCTGCCTGACGACTTGGGCGGTTTGAATATAGATCTATTATAGCATTCTCGACATCTGCTGTCAACGAATCAATTAGATTTCGACGGACTAAAAACGCCACTCTCAGGTTATCGTTATATCCCTGAAAATCTGGACAAAGTTGTGAAACGTAAAACGTAAGGAATCCTGTCTCTCACGCTTCACGTTTCACGCTTCACGCTTAATACCCCTTCTGTTTGTCCACAACATTGACCAACGGTTCGTCCTTAACGTCGTGATGGAGGTTTTCGATAAACAGACTCATCGCGCGTTTGCCAATGTTCTGTGATCCGCCGGCGGTGTGAGATGCCAGAATCACATTCGGTCTCATCCATAACGGTCCATCTTCCGGATACGGTTCGGTGTAGGTTACATCCAAACCCGCTCCCGCTAACTTACCGCTTTCGAGTGCAGTGATTAAAGCGTCTTCGTCAACCACCTTGCCACGACTGACATTAACGATGTAACTTCCCTCCGGCATCGCATTAAACTGATCGTGCGATAGGAGTTTATGCGTCTCCGGGGTGATTGGACAACAGACCATCAGAATGTCGGTTTGGGATAGAAAATCCAGCAGCGAATCCATCTGACCAAGCTGATCCACCGTATCCGGCTTTTCGACAGGTTCTTTATCGACAGCAATAACTTTGCAGTCGAACGCCTTCGCTCTTACGGCGACAGCACGACCGATCCCGCCAAGTCCAAGGATTCCCATGGTCATGCCTGCAATTTCGATGGAGGGTGTCCATTCCCAATGCTTGTGTCTCATGAAATCGAGCTGGGTGACAATGCCTCGCGTCAGCGAGAGCAGGAGCGCGAAGGCGTGCTCAGCAATTTGGGGACCGTACAATACGCGGCTGTTGACTAGGCTCACATCGCTGTCCCTGAAGGCGGGAAACCTCGCCCATTCAACGCCGACAAAGGGTTGTTGTATCCAACGCAACGCTTTCGCCTTGGGGAAATCTGCTTCATTGATAGTACCGTAGAGAACTTCGACATCCGAGATATGATCTCCGAGTTTTTCGCCTGCGAGCAAGAAGCGGATATCGACTTCTGATGGGGCATCTTTGAGCATGGCTTCAATTTCTGGTCCCGGTCGATGTGCAATTAAGACTTTTGGTTTGGACATTGCAGTTTCCTTTCTCAAATTTTGTAAAATGTGGCATAATACATGATGCGTGAATGACCTAATATGGTGTATAATATCACAAATCAATTATCCATGACAACTATTCATTTTATAGGGGTTGGTTCAAAGCTACTCCTGAAAATCAACGGCTCCCGTTCATTTTGAATCAACCCACAAGACCTAAATGTAGTCAAACGGTGGCATTAAGCATTTATCCCCGTTTATTTGAACTGTAAATCTGCCTCCATATTTCGAGGTGTAAGGCAAGCCAAACATACTATGAAGATTGCTTCAACTGATACACTCGAGACAGAGGCTCAGAGTGGGGAAGAAAAAGCCAAAGAACAAAAACGCACCTTTTTGCTAGCCCTTGCTCAAGGCACATTTATACGAATCTCTTTCGCTTTTGCTGATTCCACAACTGTTCTCTCCGCTTTTGTCTATAGACTCACCACCTCAAATACCCTCGTCGGTTTGACCGGCTCAATCGGCATGGCCGGTTGGATGTGGCCCCAGCTACTCATCTCAAATCTCTTGGAACACCGTCCCCGTAAGATGCCTTTCTACGCCCTCGGTATGAGTCTCCGCACCCTCGCATGGGTTGCAATCTTTCTGTCCGCGCTTCTAATTGGTCCTCGGAACTATGGGTTGCTTGCCACCTGTTTTCTCTGTTTTTATTTTGTCGGTTCTTCGTCAATGGGCGTTTCGACGCTGCCGTACATGGACATTATTTCTAAGGCGATTGGACCGCATCGGCGCGCACGATTTTTCAGCCTGCGTAACATCACGGGCGGGATCTGTAGCTTCTTCATCGGCTTTTTCGTCCTATATGTCTTGGGCGATGATTTCGGATTGGCGTTTCCACATAACTACTCACTCCTATTTGCCTGTGGTGCAGTTTCCGTTGGAATTGCGTGCACTATTTTTCTGAAAATCCGCGAACCTGATAGCCCTGTCGAATCTAAGCGCCGCACCCTTCGACAACATCTGAAGCAGGGACCGCAATTTCTCCGGACAGATCGAAATTATCGACTATTCCTGTATTTTCGAATCTTTGAGCATGCCGCAGGAATGTGTGGTCCTTTCTACGTTCCGTATGCACTGAACAAATTAGCAATCCCAGAATCTACTATTGGATTGTTCATTGCTGTCAGCGCAGCCAGCGGCGTCATTTCAAATTTTTTATGGATCTACGCCGCAGAAAAATATGGTGAACGATGGATCCTGATTTTCACATCGGCAATGGCTTGTGCGGCCCCTCTAGTTGTCATTATTGTGCAGTACCTGCCACCGGTTTGGCGGGTGCCAGTCTACCTGTCAATCTTTGCCCTCAACGGCGGAGCGATGAGCGGTATGATGGTGGGCTTTATGACATATATGATCAATCTCGCACCACCCAGAGTTCGTCCGACCTATATCGGTTTTATGAACACGATACTATTTCCCTGTGGTTTCATGCCAGTGCTAGCAGGTAAACTGGTAGGGCTACTTAGTTACGAAGGGGTTTTCTTGATGTCCGTGGGGCTGGGAATATTTGGATTTTTAATAGGGACACGGCTAAAAGATGTGTATTATGAGGAGGAGACTGCTTGATAAGGAAGCCGAACACAGCTATGAAAACTGCTTCGACGGACATGCCAGAATCACAACCGCAAGAGGAAGAAAACAAGACGCAAGAACAGAACCGCAACTTTCGGATCGCCATATTTCAAGGTATATTTGGGCGAATTTCTTTCTCCTTATCGGATAGCACGACGGTTCTTTCCGCTTTTATCTATAAACTCACCGCCTCTAATACCCTCGTCGGCTTGACCGGCTCAATAATGTCAGTCGGGTGGATGTGGCCCCAACTGCTGATCTCCAGTCTGCTGGAACACAAGCCCCGCAAGATGCCGTTCTATATCCTCGGCATGAGTGTGCACACCGCTGTGTGGCTGGGGATTACTGTGTGTACGGTGTGGATCGGTGCGCGGAATTACGGTTTACTCGCTGCGGGTTTTATCTTCCTCTATTTCGCTGGGACCTCGTCAATGGGCGCGTCCTCCGTTGCGTACATGGACATTATCTCCAAGACAATTGAACCGCTACGGCGCGCACGATTTTTCAGTTTGGGCAATTTCATCGGCGGGTTTTTCACCATATTCATCGGTTTTTTGGTGCGCTACATTTTGAGCGATGATTCCGGATTCGTCTTTCCGAATAACTACGCGCTTCTGTTCTTTGGCGTTGCTCTTATGGCGATAATTTCGCTCTTTGTTTTTCTTAAAATCCGTGAGCCAATCCGTCCCGTTCAAACCAAGCGCAAAACGTTCTGGCAACACATCAAACAGGGACCCCACTTCCTTCAAACAGACTCCAATTATCGCGAGTTTATCGTGTACCGAATATTCGTCAATGTCGGACGGATGTGTATGCCTTTCTACGTACCTTATGCTTTGGATAAATTGAGTATCTCAGATGCAACAATCGGACTATTCCTTGCGGTCGGTGCTGTCAGTGGGGTTCTATCGAATATTCTATGGGGCTATATGAGTGGGCGGTACGGTGTTCGATGGATACTAATCTGTACAGCATTACTCGCTTGTACGGCGCCGTTGGTAGCGATTTGTGTGCAGTTTATTCCACCTGCGTGGCGTTTGCCGTGTTATTTTCTGACGTTTGTCCTCGGCGGTGCATCAATGAGCGGCATGATGGTCGGTTTTATGACATACATGATTAATATTGCTCCCCCACTGAATCGTCCCACCTATATCGGTTTCATGAACACGTTGGTATTTCCTTTCGGTTTTATGCCGGTGATCGCAGGTCAACTGATCCAATGGATCGGCTATGAATACACTTTTGCAATTGCGCTGGGTGTGGGATTCTTTGCATTCATTACATCAACCCGCTTAGAAGAGGTCTATCATGATGAGGAATTCAGGTAAGTTCCATCGACATTTGATAAATTGAACTAATCTTGATCCACTTAAGACAATTTCGGACTTCTGTAGGTCAATTTTCCAAAATCGACATCGGAGTGTCAAGATATGAATCTCGACCTACGGGCTGACTTACAGCGTTTGTGGAATTGGCGATAGTAAAATGTCAGCATGTCGTAAATTCATTTTTATAAACGGTAATGGATAAACAAGCAGCCCTCAAAAAAGGGATTCAAGAGTTTAATGATGGCGATTACTTCGAGTGCCACGAAACTTTAGAGGACGTATGGATGATCGAGATGGGACCGGATCGTCCCTTCTATCAAGGGCTGCTCCAACTGAGCGTTGGATGCTTTCATCTCTTGAACCGAAATTATGTGGGTGCGGAGAGCCAATGGTCGAAAGCCCATGCCAAACTACAAACTTTTGGTGACGAGCATTTGGGCGTTGAACTCAAATCACTCATTGAGCAGATTCTTTGCTGTCAGGAAATGCTAGCGATGGTTCAGTGTGGACAGAGAAGAGAATTTGATCTTTCGATTATTCCTCATATTCAGTGCACCTGAGTCGTTCTTTTCCTTCTTTTCAACGATAATACCTAAGGAGATACATTATGCCAATACCAAACCTGAATCGGAACACCCTCTCGGTAGATACACCCCTTCCACCGCCAGCTTGGGCATTGCTGGAGCGGGAACTCATCCGCGCCCAAACCCTTGCTTGTGAAGCATTTTTTGATCGCTATTTTGACGAGCGCGGCTACCTAATCTGCCTTCCACGCTGGGGTGGGAACGATGGTCCCGACGATGCCATCGAAAATCTCACAGGTTGGCCCATCTTGCACGCGCTTGGCGCCTCAGATAGCATCTTGCAGATGTATAAACTGGGATGGGAGGGACACCTACTGCAATATACAGAAGCGAAAACTGTGGAAGTCCCTATTGCCCGCGAGGGGATGTATTATAAGGAATTTTCCGTCATGTTTGACTGGTTTCATCACGGCGAGGGGCTTGCGGTCTTTAACCTACAGGGATTGTCGGATCCCTACGATCGCACCTTTCAGAATCGGGTGAGGCGTTTCGCCGGTCTCTACATGAACGAGGATCCACAGGCTCCGAACTACGATCCGGAACATAAGATTATCCGCAGTATGTTTAACGGCAGTCGGGGCCCTCTCCTACGCAAAGCGACCGGTCTGGATTGGGCGGGCGATCCGATCGAAGTTGAGGGACGCTTCGATGCAAAACACGGAGAGCGCGATTTTGAGGAGATGTTAGCGCATTTCAAGGACTATACCGACATCGTTGGCGATCATCCGTTGAATCTTGCTGCGACAACCCTCGCGATCAATGCCTACATGCTCACCGGCGAAGAAAAATACAAAGCGTGGCTCCTTGAGTATGTTGACGCTTGGGCGGAGCGGACAGCTGCCAACGGTGGCATTATCCCCTCTAATATCGGTCTGGACGGCACAATAGGAGGGGAGTGCGATGGCAAATGGTACGGCGGGTGCTACGGCTGGGGTTTCACCGTGGTCGTTCCGCAAACCGGCGCATTGGCAGACCGCAACGCACATGTTCGAGGGGTTGCCGGTTTCGGGAATGCCCTACTTGCTACCGGTGATCAAAGTTATGTCAATGTGTGGCGGAAGATGATCGACACCATCAATTCAAATCAGAAGACAATCGACGGTCAGGTGATGTATCCCCACATGTACGGCGATGACGGCTGGTACGGCTACACGCCGCAGCCGTACAATCAAGGCGCGTTGGATGTCTACTACTGGTCAATGAACCGTGATGTCCTCAAGTGGCTGCCCACAGACGGTTGGATCGGATTCTTGGAAGGAAACAACCCGGACTATCCGACAGAGGCACTGCGACGCGGCTTCAGCACACTGCGCCGAAAAATGCAGGGGATGCATGAGGATACCACGACGCCGGATACGCGACTCTCAGACGACACTTTGGCTTTCAACCCTGCGGTGGGCGGCAGTTTAGTCGAACTGATGATGGGTGGCATCACACCACGGTTTGGCGAGCCCCTACATTGCCGTGTACGCTATTTCAATCCCGCAAACCGTCGTGCTGGGATGCCGGAAGATGTCGCCGCACTCGTCGAGAAGCTGACCGATGACGAAACGACACTCTCTCTTGTCAATATCAACCCCGTCGAAGAGCGGACGGTCATTGTTCAGGCCGGGGCTTATGCTGAACACCAGCTCGTCAGTGCCACTATTGATGACAAGGTCCTGTTAATAGATAAACCCTCTTTTACCGTCCGCCTCGCGCCCGGAGCAGGTAATCGTATCGTTCTCAAGATGAAACGTTATGCCAATCAACCAACACTTGTATTCCCTTGGGACAGAGATTGACCAACGTGGCGTAGAGTCTGCCCTCGATGAGATCGGGGTTTCTTAAGCTGCAGATCGATCGCAGATTAGAAAATCTGTGCCACCATTAGGGAATTTCTGGCAGCCAAAAATTAGACAGGATAACCCCCAATGAGAGTAACAGATGTCGAACGCATTGTCGTTGATGTGCCGTTTACCCCTCGGCAGCATAAGCTTACCCGCAACAGTATTTCGTCGGTTTACAACTGGTCGGTTTTGGAGTTGTGTAAGGTCACGACGGACACCGGGCACGTCGGTTGGGGCGAAACCGTTATTCGCTATACCTACGGTAGAGTAACCGACCAGACCGTGGACAGGATATTGGGTCAACGCCCAGCCGAGATGATGAACGATGATTCCCTCGGTGCCGGTTTGCAGATGGCACTCTTTGATGTCGTCGGTAAGATACTGGAGATACCGGTCCATCAACTGATTGGCATGAAGGTGCGGGATTGGACGCCGATTTCTTGGTGGTGTGTTGATGCCTCCCCCGAAACTTGGGCTGCCGAAGCGCGGGATGCTGTCGAAAATGGTTACACCAGTTTCAAGAATAAGCCGCGCCCGTGGTGGGATATCGTCGCCCAAGTTGAGTCGGTCTCCCAGAGCGTGCCGCCACATTTCAAGTTAGACCTCGATCCGAACGGTTCTTTCCAGAACGCTTCCGCTGCTATTCCAGTCATGAAGAAACTGGAACAATGCCATAATGTCGCTATGTTTGAAACACCGATCCCACAGGATGATATACTGGGCAACAAACAGATCCGCCAATCGGTCAACCGACCGGTTGCCATGCACTTCGGACACCCACCTTATATCACCAGCATCCGTGAGCGGGTGTGTGATGGATACGTCATTGGCGGCGGAAAATCCGAAGTTGTGCGGCAAGGTGCCTTGAGCGCAGAAGCACAGATGCCCTTCTGGTTGCAGCTGGTAGGTAACGGCTTAACAACGACATGGGCTGCCCACTTGGGCGCGGTCCTGACCCACGCAACTTGGCCCACGATTAGCTGCATCAACATCTATAGCGATCATCTCCTGAAAAAGCCGATCGAGGTGGTGGGCGGGTATCAGCAGGTTCCTGATGGACCTGGACTCGGTGTTGAGGTGGATGAGGACGCGGTCGAAAAATATCGGGTTTCCCAAGAGCGGTTAGACGGCTTTGAGAAACGTGGAGAACCGATCCACCCACAGCCGGAGGTTATCAAGACGGTTGTCTATCCAGACGGAAGCTGCATACACATGGTAGATCAGGGGCTTGGGTACTTTAATGCAGGTAACGGTCCCGCTTATGTGGAAGGTGTGCGTCTGGAGATTCGGGAAAACGATGGATCCAGCGAGTGGCGAGATCTGTTCTCTAGGGCGCAGAAGCAGCCGGTGCGCGACTGCTGGAGATAATTGAAGCGAGTTGGCACGTTATCCCTAACAACCTAAGGAGGTATCTTATGTCATCGGTTGCTGAACATATAGACGATCCTTCCCTGTGTGTGGTACATATCGGGAAGGGTGAGAGAATTACGGGGCTATTGGCAGAGCTGCTGAACCCGGTCAATTCGGAAAGCTTTCACGAATATCGTCTGCCCCCAAACTCAGATGTCGAACTTCACTATCACGATTACGACGAATATTGGCTGTTCACAGCGGGCAATCCCAAAGTGACTCTACGTCTCCCGACGGGGATTACCAAAACGATACATCTTGAGGCCGGGGATATGGTGGCCTGTGTGAGGGGTGTGGAGCATACGCTGTGGGCGGACCACGAACTAGTCTATTTCCAGTTCTCCAGTGTCCTTGAAGGGGACGAGCGTCGTGGACACCTGATTAGGTCCGATTCTGCGTAGTATCTCCGTCGAGTAGTCAGATAACAGTTATAGATCACCCGCATTGATTTCAAGGGAGTAGAATGGATCAAATTCACGACGCTGTACGTCAACAATTCAGTCAACACGCCGAATATTATGCCCAGAGCAAGGTTCACTCGGAAGGCGAGACGCTAGGCGTACTTGTCGATTTTGCCGAACCGAATGGCACCGAAAAAGTCCTCGACATCGCTACCGGGACGGGTTTTACTGCTTTTGCCTTCGCGCCAAAGGTTGCACATGTCACTGCGACGGATTTGACCTCCGCTATGCTGGATCAGGCGAAAGCACTCGCCCATGAACGTGGGCTACGAAACATAGGCTTCCAAGTCGCCCCGGCGGAAGACTTGCCCTTTGAGGCGGAATCTTTCGATTTGGTGACCTGTCGAATTGCACCACACCATTTCCGGGATGTGCCGCAATTTTTATCGGAGAGCTATCGGGTGTTACGTCCGGGAGGATTGTTCTGCATGGTAGATTCCGTTTGTCCAGAGTCGGAGCGACTCATCGAATGGCAAAACCGCGTCGAAAAACTGCGAGACCATTCCCATGTATGGGGCTATCCCCCTTCACAATGGCGAGAGATGATTGAGGGGACCGGGTTTAGCATTGAGAAAGAGGTGCATACGCATAATGCCCTGCAGCCATTTTCGTGGTGGGCTGATCGACCTGGCAATTCGCCAGAACGGGTTCAGCAGATCCGCGCCGCATTTGATGAACTGAGGTCCCAGGAAGAGCCAATCTTTGCCATTCAGCGGGAGGCGGGAGAGTTCTACTTTGCATGGCCCATGTACTGCGTCAAAGCGCGAAAACCGGATGCATCGTGAGGCATCAGTAATTTATGGCGCGGTCATAACCCGCTTCTAACTATAGCTCATGTTAAGAAACCGTGCAACAGAACCCGTAGGGAACAACGATCGTTGTTCCTTACTGCTTTTCTTTTCTATGATCCCCGTAGGTCGGGCTTCTTTCCCGACTGCCCCAATGAACCAATGGTTTTCACGCATCACGTTCTTAGTGTTTTGACTTTCCTTTTCGATGAACCCTAATTGTTCGGGGTGAGTTTGTTCGGCTCTCGTGGTATAAGTTGCAGCGGTTGAACAATCTGTCGACGCTCGGGGGTCAGGCGCTCCAACAGCTCCGGTGAGGGTTGATAACCGTATCGGAAATTACCCCAAGACGGTCCGTAGCGATAGACGATAGTGCGACGGATACCAGGATTCACCCGTTTCGCTGAACCATGTGCAGCGCCATCTACGAAAAGTAGCGCATCGCCGGCTTTCATATGAATTTCAACGGCCCCTTCGATTCCTTCGACCGTTGCTCCCACTGCCATTCTGTGTTTGTCGAAGTGCGGGTGTTTGAAGTTGGATTTATGACTGCCGGGGATAATCATCGTGCCACCATCGCCGGGGGCAAAGTCTGTGAGTGCGATGAGGATATCAATCTGTCCGCACATGAAGCGACCGTTGTGATACCGGAACTGATTTCGATGGATGGGTGGGTATGCCCCGGAGTGCAGTCCAATGGCTTCTCCGGGACCGCGGAATGTGGCGAAGTTCTCGTCTATAAACAGGGGACCGTGGTGGTAATCAAAGGATCCCTCCCCACCAACGAAGTGTTTCACCTTGTCGATCCATGATGGGTGATCGATCAACCGCTCGAAGGGTTCGCCTGCCTCATAGATCTGCTGTAGATTGAAACCGTCCGTTGTGCCATACCGGTGTGCGTGAACATAACCGTACCATTCACCCGCTTCCATCGGCGGTATTGCATCAAGGCCGTCGTTAAGTTCTGTAACCTCTTCGAGGGTTAAGGCATTTGGCAAAACGATATAACCGCGTAAATCAAACAGATAGATTTCGAGATCAGAAACCATAAGTCCTCCTTTGATTCGGTGTTAGTTACATAAGTACTAAAGTTTGGACAAGTCTGCTAAAGTAGGGGTATGCCTCGTGCTTACCTAGTGCGCGTATGCCCGTTATCTCACTACCTAAGTCCTATTAGGTTTAATCACCGTCCAACGCTAGGACCTTCCGAGCAAGCGGAGACAGCCGAGCTTGGACTTCGGGCGACAGGTATTTCCTTTGTTCAAGCTGCTGTGACAATCCACTCTGCGTGAAATAGCCGTGCATGACCCGCCGTCGGTGGCCCGATGGATTGGCGGACGCCCCGTGAAGGATATGCGCGTTAGTGATAATGACACTGCCGGCAGGGATTTCAGCATAGACTACACCCGCCTCATCGCCGGGCGGCGGCTCATCGGTCTTATGGCTGCCCGGAATCAGCCGGGTTGCACCGTTGGCTTTGTTCATATCGTCGATTGCCCACAATGAATTGGCAACGATGGGCCCTGAATCGGGTGCGGGTGATCCATCGCGGTGGAGGCGTTGGTTGCCTTGATTCTTCAACGGCTCCAGGGAATTGAGGCTGGAGAGAATGCAATCTTCCCCGAGCAGATGGCGGGCGAGGTCATAGACCGGGCTTCGCAAAAATATCGACTCAAAGAAGGACCCCTTGTTCACGAGGTTAGAGGCAAAGTGATAGCCTTCAACCTTCCGAAGTCCGTCTCGTTCAGGATCGAAGGTTGCGTAGATGCGATCTAGCGCCCCCTGAAGAAAGCGAAGTTCATCTTCGGTCAGAACATTCGAGACTATGGTAAATCCATTCTCCTCCAGATTCTGGAGGTGGTTCTGGAGAACTTCGCCGGCTGTCGGAGATTTACTGTTGAGGGATTGCGTCATCTTCGCACGCCTAGTTTGGATTGAATCGTCAGTTGTATCTGTACCTAGTACTATACAGCCGTAACGTGGAGGCATGTCTCGTTTATCGGTCCTGCACCGACCCATCAAAGCCGATCGGTGTATCCAGCACCTTGTCCTGAACGGGATAGCTCAAAACCGCTTCGTTCAGCTCAATTCCTAATCCGGGTCCTTCGGGCACCGTCAAATATCCCTCCTTCAGTTCCAACGGTTCGACAAGCAAATTGCTCTTCGGCGGCTCTGCCTCGCCGGTGTATTCCTGAAGTGCGAAGTTTGGAATCGATGCATCCAACTGCACACACGCTGCCGTGCTCACCGGGCTAAGAGGATTGTGCGGAATAACTTTAACGTGGTGTGCCTCCGCCATCCCTGCCACCTTCTTGCACCCCGAAAGTCCTCCACAGAGGCATAGGTCAGGGCGGATGTAGGCGGTTGCTTTGGCTTCAAGGAGCTGCTGGAACTCAAAGATGCTTGCGAATCGCTCACCTGTCGCGATGGGCAGATTGCACTGTTCCTGTACGTCACCCATAATCGCCGGACTGTCGGGCAGCATCGGGTCCTCGTAGAAGTAGGGGTTGAATTGTTCCAGCCGTCGCCCTAGCCAGATTGATTCTGCGGGATTCATCTGTCGGTGAATCTCGACACAGATATCAACCGAATTGCCAACAGCATCGCGTACCGCCCCCACGCGACGCACCGCCTCGTCCGCCCATTCTGAATACGATTTGTGGAGATGGAAGTCTTGCGGGAATGGCGAGAAACGGAGAGCGGTAAAGCCTTGCCCCGCCTTTTTCACGGCATCCCCCACTAGGTCATCCAAGGTTCTGCCGCCCACGTGCATATAACAACGAACGCGGTGGCGCGTCATACCCCCCATTAGGTCATAGATTGGCACGCCAAGTCGCTTCCCTTTGATGTCCCACAGTGCGATATCAATGGCTGAAAGCGCGCCTTGAACGACCGAACCCATAAAGTGCGATGACCGGTACAGCCATTGGTAGTGATGTTCGATCAGCGACGGATCCTTACCGACTAGATACGGTGACATGACCTCCAGCATCGTCTTGGTTGGGCGTTGCCAACCGTGAACACCGCCCTCGCCAATGCCAACTGTGCCGTCTTCGCAGTGAATCTTTATCAATAGCCAGCGATCCCAGAGAATAGTTTCTACGCGTTCAATCTTTGTGTTCTTCATTGTGTTCCTTCTCCTCTTAGTATACGAGCAGAGCCGCAAATCCTCCCCTACTAAAAATATCAAGAAAGCTCAAGCACCTGCCCGTCATGCGCCAGATAGACATTTTCGGGCAGCTCAATGTCCTGTTCCGCGCACTGATCCGAGAAGTACCGATGGTCCAGTCGGTGCATGATATGCGTAAAGTAGGTCTCCTTGGGCTGTAGCGCCTCAACAACTTCTAGTGCCTCCCCGACCGAGAAATGGGTTGGATGGCGTGGATTGAAACTGAGTGCATCAATGATTAATAAATCAATACCTTGCAGCAAATCCCTAGAAGCATCGGGTAACCGTTTCACATCGGGCACATAGCCAAAATTATCGATTCGATACCCGTAGGTTTGCACAGCAGCGTGTTCAACCGGAATTGGGATGAGCTCAAATCCCTGTAACTGAAACGGTTCTTCGATAACGTTGGGTAGCAGGTGCCCCACACCCCCGCCTTGGAAAGTCCCTTTGCTAAACATATAATCAAAATTGCGCTGCAGGATGCGGATGGTCTCTTCCGGACCGTAAATAGGCATGTCCATCTGTTGCTTCCTGCACGGCATGACTATGTCATTCGTCCCGCTTACATGGTCTGCGTGGCAATGCGTAAAAACAACCGCATCAATCCAATCAACTTTGTTTCGGTCAATCTGATCTATGAAATTGGGACCGAGATCGAATTGCAAATGCTTCTCATCCCTTTCAATGTGAATTGATGGGCGCGTCCGGTAATTTTTGGACCCGTACTTTCGGGCATCTTGACAGGTCTCACAGTCGCACCTGTATTCGGGAACGCCTGTCGAAGTGCCTGAACCGAGAACAGTAATTTTCATACACCCTCCCCATGTCCTGTTGAGAATAAGCTGCCAGATCCCTCGCGGATCACGGCGCAATTTATGATATATCAGGCATAGAAATAATGCAACATCAAAATCGGTGGCAGAATTCCGCAAGTTTTCGACTATTGAAAACAACGAAATCGGAACTTGCGAATATGCTCAATCTATGATAGAATCTTCCAAATCATGCAAGTTTTCTGATAATTGAGGGACGATTGATGTCCCACAAGGGATGAAATGGATGCAGCGTATTCTGTTAGACACCGATACTGGCGTGGACGATGCCCTAGCAATCATCCTCGCGCTTAATTCGCCGGAGTTGAAGGTAGAAGCAATTGCTTCCGTCAGCGGTAATGTCCATGTCGATCTCTGCACGCGCAATTTGCTGATGACGCTAGAGGCAATGGAGCAGAGTGAATATCCAGTCTGTGCCAAAGGGGAGTCGCAGCCGCTGATTAAGCCGCTTGTGACCGCGGCGCATGTGCACGGCTCGGATGGCCTCGGAGATGCAACACGGTTGTTGACAACCGATGGCTCGCGACTCTACCCGGACCCCCAACCACGGCTAGCAGCGATGTCCGCCGTTGACCTCATTATAGATCTCGCCGGGCAGTACCCAGATGAACTCATTCTCGTTCCGGTCGGACCGCTGACAAACATCGCCAAAGCCATGATCAAGCATCCAGCGCGGATGCGGAGGATTCGGGAGATTGTGTTGATGGGCGGCGCCTTTGAAACTTACGGAAACGTTACGACAACCGCCGAATTCAACATCTTCGCAGATCCACATGCGGCACAGCTTGTTCTCGATTTTGGGCTGCCGGTTACGATGGTGCCGCTCGATGTAACACACCAAGTGATTCTGACAGGAAAACGCTTGGACGCTGAAATCGGCGAACGGAGCGATAGATTATCGCAGTTTCTCCGAGATGTTACGCGAGCCACTATGGGGTTTCACCAAGAACGCGAAGGCTTTTATGGAACCTACATCCACGACGCTCTACCCATCGGCCTACTCACCCATCCTGAGCTTTTCGAAACTGTCGAGGCTTTCGTACAGGTGGAAACTTCAAGTGACCTGACACAGGGGATGACCATCGCTGACCTGCGCCCGGAAAGGCCTCGCCCAAAACCAAACGCCCGCGTGTGCATGGGAGTGAACGCTGAAACCTTCCTTCAACATTTCTTTAATCGTATACTACAGTTAAACTAAGGCAGTCACACTATGGAATGGGTACTTAATCTTTTTTCCGAATATCTTGAAAACGATTTCAAAAAACGCCTCGGTGTTCCTAAGCCGACGATCGATCAACTATGGGAAGTGTTCAAGGTGCTTTTTCCCACAACCACCGCACGTCTTTTGGTGCAAGAACCTGTGGGCAACACAGTGAAATTCAAGCCGCTTGCCTTCTATCACGCCGACGAAATGGGGCCGTTAATTGATAATCCGATGGGCTATATAAAGGACAATTTCGGTGGTGGAAAATTCAAAATCAACTTCTATCAGGGGATGCAGTTCATCGCAACGATAAACTTCAAGCCGGAGGGTCCCGAAATTTGGCGCGATTTGCCGGAGTTAGATGAATCAGAGGAACAATGAATTCTCAGCCAAAACCTACAGAATGCCCAAGTTGTCATAGCAAAAACGTGCAGGCAGTCGGTAAAGATGGATGGTTTTGCCTCGACTGCGATTGGGACAATCTGACCGCCGTCACTGGAGAGATGGATGCACTAATTTCTACCCTGCGGCACGGTGATACGGAGGCACGGCGAGAAGCAGCGCAGGCGTTAATCAATATGGGTGATTTTGAACGCCATCTTGCAACGAGTGATGACCTGACCCCTCTGCTCGAAGCCCTTGACGATGGGGATGACGATGTCCGCTATTTTGCAACCGTTGCGTTGGGACAGCTTGGGGATAAGCGTGCCCTTCCGAAACTAAAACAGGTTGCACGGGAGGACGCGGCGACTCTGGCGCGAGAGGGGGCAAAAACTGCGATCGAACGACTTGAAATGGCGAGCGGATAATGATTACCATTTCCGACCTACCTACAGTGAATGCTACACTGAATACAATCAGCGCCGTTCTTCTGTCCATTGGTTTCTTGATGATTCGGCGGCGCAACATTGTCGCCCACAGAAACTGTATGATTGCAGCGTTTGTAGTATCGGGGCTCTTCCTAACTTCCTACCTAATCTATCATTACTACTCCGGATCGACCCCTTTTGAAGGGAATGGCTGGATTCGGTCCGTCTACTTTGCTGTTCTGATTCCCCATATTATCCTCGCCGCTTTAATCCTCCCGCTTGCTTTGATAACGCTCTATTTCGCTTTGCGAAAAAGATTCACCAAACACCGGCGTATCGCTCGCTGGACGCTTCCGATATGGCTATATGTGTCCGTAACCGGAATCATCGTTTATTGGATGCTCTACCATTTATAGAACAACCCAAATTACTAGTAGTAAGCATACTTCGTCCGCTGTCCCCTACACACCTGCGTAGGTTGGGCATCTTGCCCGACCCATAGCCCTAGCGGGGCGGCATGTGTCGCCTTGGGGTGATGCACGATAGATCCAGAAAATCACTTCTCCTAGTTCAACACCCCTAATAATCGATAAATGTGGTTCTTTCTGGTCCGTGTCGAGTATGGAAACTCGACCTACGGGCTATTTAGTAACTTGTGTTATAAGTAACAACTTGCATTAGAATAACGCAATTCACATTGAAATTGGGGACGACGGTGTAGTATACTGTGAATCGAATCTGCCAGAAAAATTATAAAGTAATAACAAGGAAAATAAATCCATGCGTTCTCAAACTTCTGCTAGTTCCCGACCTCATCAAGACTCAAAGCGACCTGAGAGGGCGCTTCAACAAATCGATGCCCCAGAAATGCGTGAAATAGGCATACCGGTCAATGGCGAACCTCAATACAGCACACACCGACTATTTTTGCAGCTTCAGGTTTTCACGGGATGCTCCCAACCGCATGAGCTAATTGAACCACTAAAAGAGAGCGGTTTGGAAGTTGTCCTCTATCACGATCTGAATGATCCAAAAGGTATCGGCTTGCTTTTTATAACGGAGGATGCAGATGTCCTTGTGACTCAGACGAGACAAATCCTTACAAGTGAGCCATTTGATGTGCTTCAACCCAAATCTGAGTTTACTATGGTCGGTAGAACTTACTCCTCTGGACGGGAGCCGGACTTGGAGGATTGGCTGCTTGTTAAACCCCGCCGCAATGCGCTCAACCCTGAACTTTCGTGGGCAATTTGGTATCCACTTCGACGGAAACCGGAGTTCTATAGACTTCCCAAACAGGAGCAAGGAAAAATCCTGATGGAACATGCGATGATTGGTAGAACATACGTGGAAGCAGGATACGCGCATGACATTCGACTGGCGTGTTTTGGGTTGGATGCACGCGATAACGATTTCGTAATCGGATTGATGGGAGCGACACTTTATCCCTTGTCACACCTTGTAGGTGAGATGAGAAAATCGCAACAAACCGCTCAATATCTCGAATCGTTGGGGCCATTTTTTGTCGGCAAGGTCTGCTGGCAGAGTCCTTGTGATATTGTCCGAGGGGAAAAATGAAAAACATCGCTGTAATCGTCACCAAAGAATTATACACCTATTTTGTCTCACCCATCGCCTACTTCGTGTTCTTTATTTTTACAGCGGTTTCTGGATTCCTTTTCTACGCGATTCTGGGGCTTTACTCCGCGTATCAGTATTCAACGAGTGATGTGATACAGGCTTTGTTTAACAACATCAGCGTCACCCTCCTCTTTTTCACCCCGGCTTTGACAATGAAACTTTTCGCGGAAGAAAAGAAAACTGGTACAATCGAACTGCTGATGACATCCCCGCTCAAAGATACCGAAGTTGTCCTTGGGAAATTCCTAGCCAGTTGGATTATGTTGTTCGTAATGCTGCTTTTAACCCTCATTTTTCCGATCGTAACGACTCGATTCGGGAATTTAGACCTCGGACCCGTTATTAGCGGATATTTGGGACTGCTGCTCCTAGGTTCGACTTTTCTCTCGCTTGGCGTGATGATATCGTCGATGACAAAAAATCAAATCGTTGCTGCCTTGACCAGTTTCGGCCTACTACTCTCCCTCTGGATTATCGGTTTCTTGTCGAATCGTGGAGGAAGGATTGGCGATTTCTTGGGGTATCTGTCTCTGACTGAACACTTCAGCGATTTTTCGCGGGGGACTGCCTCCCTCAAGCACGCTGTGTACTATCTGAGTTTCACAATTGTCTGTCTCTTCTTTACAATAAAATCATTTGAATCATCAAAGTGGAGGTGATTTCGATGCACGAAGCACCACACTCGGAAGATACAAAATCACGGTCAGGCGATAAGTGGGCACCGCTGCTCGGGTTTCTAACGCTTATCCTTCTGTTTGCAACACTGTCGAGTGTTTTTCTGCGCCAACGCATTGCTCTGTGGATTTTCCTCGTGCTTGGCATCGTATCTCTGACTACTTTTGTGGTTCTGAAACGCCAAGCGGTATTTCGCTTCTTTGTGAGCCGTCAAGTTCGCTACGGTACAAATGTTGGCGTCGCTGTTTTGCTAGTGACCGGGATTGCCGTTATAGTTAATGTTATCGTCGTGCAAAGGTTTGATAAATCCGCGGACTGGACAAGCGATAAGATATATACCCTATCGGATCAGACAAAAAAAATTCTGCACGGGTTAGATCAGGAGGTTCAGGTGATTGCCTTCTTCAGCCTCAGCACCACTAGTGAGCAATTGGCGCGCGATCGCCGACGTGCGGAGGATTTATTGGAAATGTATCAACGCGAAACTGATAAACTCACGGTCGAATTTGTAGACCCATATTCGGGGGCAATGAAGAGGGCGGAATATGATATTCAGTTTGATGGGACTACGGTGTTCGAGACCGGTGGGGTACGAGAGCTTATCACGACTGTTGATGAGCAGAAGTTTACCAGCGCGATTCTGAAAGTGGTCCGTGATGAGTTGCTGAAAATCTACTTTTTGACAGGGCACGAAGAACAAGCGATTGACGACTTTGATGAGAACCAAGGCTATAGCCAAACCAAAGAGGAATTGGAAAAACAGAATTACAGAATCGAGACATTATCTCTAGCGACGCAGCCGAAAGTGCCTGCCGATTGTGCGGCACTCATCATCCCTGGTCCGAAGGCACCACTGACGGCTCACGAAGTCAGCGCAATTTCTAAATACTTGGATAAAAACGGTCAGTTGTTCCTGATGCTCGATCCTTCGGTGGGTTCAGTGGAAGAACCGAATCAAGGATTGGTTGACTTGATGGACAGATGGGGAGTTACCATTGGTAACGATCTCGTTTTGGATCGCATCCGTCCTGCCTTCTTCCTATTCGGTGGCAGTCAGCCACAAGCACCAACACCTATTGACTTTGAGTTCCATCAAATCACGCAGGAGATGCGTCGGCAGGTGACGTTTCAACTCGCCCGGTCTGTCACTCCAAAGACGAATGTAGGAAGCAATCTTGATGTCAAATCGCTCGTCAAGACCACCGATGAAATTGGCAGCAGTTGGGGCGAGACTAAACGGAAGGCTGATGGTTCTTTTGAAATAGATCTTTCGTATACAGAAGGAGAGGATACACCGCCGCCGGTGTCTCTCGCTGTTGCGATCCAACATGTAGGCAGTGAATCAATGGCAGGCGATGACCTATCTACTGATACATCAGAATCAAGTGGAACGCGAATCGTCGTGGTTGGGGACTCCGATTTTGCGAACAATCTCTTCTTTCATGGTACCGGCGGCGGCGATTTCTTCCTAAACGCGGTGAACTGGTTGACACTGGAAGAGGACCTGATTGCCATCCGCCCCGTAGATCCAAGTAAACGAAGCCTTCGCCTAATGACACCGGGCGAGGTCGCATTCGTGCAGATGACGACAATCTTTCTTATTCCGTTAATCATTTTTCTAATCGGTGTAGGGGTGTGGTGGCGACGGCGATAGCTGCAAACTCCCAACCGTCCAACGACTTCGCGCAAAATCTCCCTATCCTGTCTACTCACAGATGTTGGCTCGATGGAGCTCTCTTTCTACCTTCAGTTATCGATGCTGTTTTAGCTCGCCCCACATTGTTGTCAGCCACACCATCCTCCACAGCTCACTCTGCTTGTTCAGCAGCCGCAAGTCGTGAAGTATTCCACCCGTTAAAATCCCCATCTTCAAGATTATCGGTAATTTTTCCTGCCCACGCCTTTAACACTAGTAGCAAAAGCGTTAGCACAACCATTACAACCATTATGTGCTTCACAGCACATTATCTTTCCTGCTTCAAGTACTCCTGATAGTGCTGCGGGTAAACTTGGATGCCCGACTTAATTAGAGGCACAAGTGCCATAATCTTCGAGAGTGAACCTGTGGGCACAATCTGCCGTTTGGTGATCGCGCCCATTACGTTAATTTCTCCCAGCCAAAAGTGATGGGCAACGTCACCGGTCATGGCAAGCTCAACATCCGGTTTTTCGTTGCACTCACCATAGTGGAGGGCACCCTCACCATTATGCGAGACAAGCGTAATGGAAGCTTCAGGCTGCGTGTAGTTGAACCTCACTGTTAACTTCAGCGATGCCAGTTCTTGCTGCACCTGCGTCTGAGATTTCATCCGCTCAAACAACCCACCAATGCAGCCGTAGAGTTCATCCGCGGTTTCGAAAACTGGCATGACCGAAAATCCTTCCTTGACCACAGTGGGTGGGTTGTCCAACATCCAATCTCCACATTTTACGTATTAACTCCAAAGCCTATCGTGTGACCGTTCCTTATCCCACTCTGTAGTCGGTGCAAAGTACTCCGGATCGTCGGGGTGAAGATGTTCCTTGATGGCGTCCGGGTTGAGTTCAATGCCCAGCCCCGGTGCCTCTGGCACTTCCATATACCCATCTTGGATAATTGGATTGGGAAGCCCGGTTACCAACTCATTCCACCACGGATTATCAACGGAATGGTTTTCCAAAACAAGGAAGTTCTCCGTCGCTGCGGCACAATGAATGCTTGCCATCGCACAGACCGGTGTTCCCGCCATATGTAGCGCCATGGCGACGCCGTGCTCTTGAGCGAAGTCGCCAATCTTCTTGGTCTCCAGAATCCCGCCCGATGTGGCGATGTCCGGATGACAGATGGAAATGGCTTTCGCCTCAAACAGTTTTATAAACTCTTCTTTGCAGTAGATATCCTCACCCGTGCAGATTGGTGTTGCACATGCGTTTGAAAGTCGGACGTACTGATCTGTAAACTCCCAAGGCACCATATCCTCCAGCCACGCAAGATTGTACTTCTCCAAAGCTCTGCCGAGACGGATGCAGTCCTCAATACCAATATGACCAAAGTGGTCGGTCGCGAGCGGAATCTCGTAGCCGATAATTTCCCGTACAGTTTCAACATACTCACATAAAAGCGCAATCCCTTTGTCTGTCAAGCGGATGCCGGTAAACGGATGCATCAGGTTGCCCGTATCGAGATGTCCTGACGGTGCACAGAGGGTTCCCGGAATGTCTCTAATCAATCCGATACCAACGTCCATCTTCAAGAAGGTAAATCCGTTATCCATCCGTTCTTTGAGTTTCTGCCCCATCTCTTCGGGGTTTTTAAACGACGGTGTGTCGGCGTAGCAGCGGATTCTGTCGCGGAATTTCCCGCCCGCGAGTTGATAGCAGGGAACACCGTAGGCTTTACCGGCGAGATCCATCAGTGCCATCTCAATGCCGCATACCCCGCCCCCTTGGCGTGCATGGTGGCCAAACTGCTTAATCTGGCGGAAGATTTTATCAACGTTGCAAGGATTTTCCCCCAATATCCGGCTTTTGAGTAGCAGTGCGTATGTTTTGCTCGCTCCATCGCGCACTTCGCCGAGTCCATAGATCCCCTGATTCGTGTCGAGTTTGAGGATCGGACCCCCGGTTGCTGTGTGGGCGATGCGCATATCGATAATTTTCAGTTGAGATGGCTGAGAATTTGTGTTCACATTCGATGAAATTTCTGTAGATGTCATTATATCTCCCTAAAATGGATGTGATAAGTTGAATAATAATAACGTAAGTTGTCAGTTAGAGGAAACGTCGTAAACAGGGAAGAGAATCAATTACCGCTCGCGGTGGATTGCCAAATCCACTGCATATCTGCGGGTATGGCTTGGATATGTCTATCCAAGCCGAGCGGGATTGATAAACAGAACGCGATGCAAAAACGAAATGTGTAGGTTGGAAACTCTTGGAACGGAGAGGGGATTCCAATTCCCTACTCTTGCGTTGGTTTCTGACGCTTGGTTTGTCAACTAGCAACTTAAGTTGTAATAATATGGCCGTGCTCGATGAAACACGCTACAATTCTACATTAATCCGTTTAACTGTTTCTGCAATGAATGCCCGCTCCGCAGGTCCGAATACCTCAGCCAGTTGCTCAGCCGTAAGAACATAGAGCCTTAATCCGGCCCGGACTTGGTCTGGTAACGAAACATTACCATCAATAGCGAATGACTTTCGACTGAGCTGCACCCATTCCGACTCCTCACCTAGAGCGGCAATCACCGCCAAATACGACGCGTTATCTCCTGAGATGAGAATCCCTTTTTGCACACGCATAACATCCGTTAAGCCCCAAGACAATCCGTGCCGTGCGTTAATCAATCTACCGTTGTCGGATCGTCTCAATCCCTCAAGGCCCTTGTGAACCTCTTCGATCCAGCCAACCATCTGCGAGCTAGCGTAGGCGTTCGCCCTCTGCTGCATCGCTTCATCCCAAACAAACTGATGTGCACGAGCTTGAATGGCGCGAAAATAACCCCTTGCATCGCGTAATGTCCGGGCGCTTCGGATGCCGGCAATGCAAGCTGTCGCCTGCTCCGGTTTCGTGAACCAATCCTCAACCTGCGACGGGACGACGTCACTGACGACCACTAAGGCATCATGAATGAAATAGGTTGCCGATTCAGCCTGTCGTGTGTCATCCCTCCGATGAAAGCGAACGATGTCGACGTCACTAAAGGGGCCAGCGTCGTTGCGGGCGAAGCTGCCCATTAAAGCGACTGCCGCAACCTCCTGGGCGTCAAATCGAGCCGCAATCGCCTGAAAATCGGGTGTGTTCATTTCGTACTTGGTGTGTGAATACAGGGGAGGTTGTTGATAAAGGAACGCACGGCAATGCTAACCTAGTCATCAATTGTATCTACAACAACCGTTATCTAATCACCGTCCAGTTAAGCAAGAATATTGCTTTTACGACGGCTGTTCTCTAACCCAGAGCCTTGAGCGCAGCATCCAGTGCTGTCAAATGAGCCGCTGTCCGCTGATCCAGGGACCAACTAGTTGGTGTTTCACAAATCATGGCATGATCTGCACTAAAATGGAAGAGATAGGGGACCAGTCCTACATCCCCCCAAGCGGGATCTACCTGAAAAACACCGTCAGCAATCGGCACGTCGCTTTCCCCTACCTCTCCATCAATCCGACCAATCTTCTCGATGTGCCTAGTTATTTCGGGGCCAATCCATCGCTCATTGCGTTGGGCTTCGTACAAGTATACACCCTTCGCCTCCCAATCTTCGTGGAAGTCGATGCAGAAATCGAAACGCTGTCCTTTAATCATTTCCTTTACAATATCTATTTCAGCGATGTCGGTTTCTTCAAATGAGCGATTCAAATCTAAGCCCCGCTTGTTCTCCCTCGTGTTGTGCACGTAACCGTAAGGATTGATACACGGCAGAATCAGGAATTTGAAACGCTGCAACAGATGGGTGTTATCCCGTTCCAAGAAACGCAACACCGACGCAGGTCCAGCGGGCTCGTCGCCGTGAATTCCCCCGGTGATCAGAATATTTTTGTGCACCCCCTGACCAGCCTCCAGCGAAGCGCGATGGAGAGGATAGTCGTCCACAACGCCTACGGTTTCTATCCGCGTGTGGGAAGATTTCAGGGATTCCAACCGCTTCGTGAAGCAGGTATAATCTCGGTGGACCACCTTCCGTGTACCTCCTCTAAAGCTCCTGAGTTTTTACCCACTCCGCAAAGTCCGCATTGATCTCGTCCGACCACGCCCTATCAATTTCGCCGGGGGTATACTTCCCCTCCTGCAAGCGTTGATGCCCAAAGCGGTCACGCATCCGGATATTCTCGGAGCGTTCAACGACCTGCTGCGCTAGATGCGGTGGAACAAAAATAACACCCTCGCGTCTCCCAAGCACAATATCTCCCGGTAAGACTGTTGTTTCACCAATACGAACCGGAATATTGATTCCCGTCAAAGTTACATCGGCGATAGCGGTGGGGTCAACTCCGCGCACAAAGGTTGAGAAGTCCGGGAGGCTATAAATACCGTCAAGGTCACGGATGCCTCCATCAATTACCATGCCAGTTTTGCTAAGTGCATAAATCGCATTGCCAAGATTGTCGCCCGCGAAAGTGCCGTTCTTCACCTTCCCAAATAAATCAACAACGATAGTGTCATTTTCGACAAGTGTATCAATCACCCACGAGTTTTGTCCGCCGATGCGTTTATCTTTCTCCCCCTGTTCCACGACTACGTTTTGAAAATCTGGACGTAGCGGCACAAACATGCACGTTACCGCTCTGCCCACCAAGACACGATCCGGATGCAGGTTCATCCAATCCCCGTCAAACTGAAAACGGTAGCCGTCTCCTTGGAGCACCCCCCACGCCTCCTCGATCGTCACCTTTTTCATCCGTTCAACGATGTCGTCCGATACGCGAGGTCTCCCGTCAGGGAATCGCTCGCCTTCCCACTCTCTCGTAATTTCGAGTATACTTTCTTTATTAATGAGTTGCACAGTTATCAATTATCCTTCCATGTTGAGCTAAATCAACAATCCTAGGAAACTAATAAATCCGTTTCCTACCTACGCTAGTCCTGCTTGTTCCCACACTTTATCTAACGATTCCGCGGCGGTCTTTGCGGCATCTTGCGGCGCCATCGCATTGATCTTTGCACTGAAGGGCTCAACCGTCACGGGACCATCGTAGCCAATGCCATCGAGAATTTGCATCAATTCGGCAAGCGGGATCACACCCGTCTCAGCGGGGATGCAGCGCACACTGTCAATCTGATCATCCGGATCGATTCCCGCAGGGGCATCGTTGATATGGACGTACACCACGTCTTCTTTGGAGAGTTTTCTAACATCGTCGAGTGTGGAACGACAGGTATACCAATGCCACATATCGAACAGCAGTCCGACGTTGCCTGTCCCGACTCCAGCGGCGAGTCCGAGCACAGCGTCCATCGTGTAGGTGAACAGATGTTTAGCTGACTGACGACTCGTTGCAGGACCGATAAATTCAAGACCAAGCGAATGGCCATAATCCTTTAAGATCTCCGCAACAGGACGCAGCCGTTTGATGTGAAAATCCCAGTTCTCTTGGAATGAACGATCATTCGAGCTCGGTGACACAACGGTTGTCGTGCGATGGACGCCGAGATTCGCGGCAAGTTTTGCTAGGTCAGGAAGTCCTGCTAGGCTTTCGTCGAACTCCGCGTCGCTCCCGCGATAGTTGACCGCCAACCCCCAACCGCCCATCTTCAAACCTGCCTCCGCCCAGAGGTTTTTAACATAATCGACGGAGTGTTCATTCGCAAGTGCATTTGCTTCGCTGATATTAAGGTCTAGCCCTTCGAAGCCCGCCGATTTTGCCAACGCTAGCCCTTCTTCGATATTTGCCTGAATACCAATGGCACCCGGGCTCAAATTTTTGAACATATTATGCCTCCATGTACAGTATGATACACCCGCACTTCATTAGAAAACGGTTACTTCAGCACCTGTAATCAAAATCTCTTTCTGACGGAACAATCCTTTCAACTCCTCTTTCAATTCCCTGAAGAATCGTGAGTTGCCTGCATCCAGACTAAAGTCAATAACCGTGTAAATAATCACATAATCGTGATAAACTTCACCATGCTCTCTCCAAGAACCCCGCAATGGGAAGTCTCGCATGATGTGTGTCACGCCACCAAATCTATCAAATAGTCTTTGATGAACATGATTGTATTTTTCTTCTTCAATCCATGTTCCGTCGTTATACTGTAGGGGCAGATAGATCTCGTACTGAATTACGGTCTGACTCATCAAGCACCTCAAAAGGTAGCTGTTTGTCCTGCAATAATTCGATTTGACGCCCCGAAACGATATAAACGTGATCTTTAGAAATCCGCGTTGTCCCGCCTTCCTGGATCAATAATCGCCACGCTTTTCCCCAATCTGCTTCGGGAAGTTTTATGACTGGCATTTTGTTAACCTCCATTCCATTGTCGTGTCTACTTATCCACCCGGTACTTCTCCAACGCATCTAGATCCAATTCACAACCCAATCCGGGGGATTGCGGCACAGGCGTGTACCCTTTTTCGAAGGTGAACCCTTCTGTAATTAGATCGTCAATGCGGGTCCAACTGCCGACGAAATCGCTGGCGAGGACGCAGTTTGGCGCGACAGCGGCGGCATGAAGATAAGATCGCTCCATAATCCCAAGATCGTTTCCGGATCCGTGCCACACAGGGATGCCCGCTGCTTGCGCAATCGCAGCTGTCTTGACAAAGTTGACCATCGATCCGCCGAGGTTGAGATAATCCACAGCGTCCGCACGAATCGCTTTAATCACTTCCGGTGCACTGCTGAGATGGAGTGCTAACGGAAATGGCAGCTCTCCGCGCATATATCGATACTGGGCTAGCACATCGTCCCGCAAGCCTTTCTTCGGGATAGGATCTTCAAACACCTCGACGTTCTCAAGTTCCTTTATCTGCTCGGCAAGCTCAAGGGTCTGTTCAACGGTATAAAAACGCTCATTCGGATCGACCGTCATTTTGAAGTCCGACCCGCCAACTTCCCAAACCGCTCGTATCCGTTCAACCATTGGCTCTTGGATCCGGCATTTCGTTTTAAGCCCAGTGAATCCTCGCTCAATGGCAATTTTTGTACTGCGTCCCGTATGCTCCGGTGTCTGGTGTCCGATCCAAAAATCCGCTCGCACCTTGTCCCGACAGGCACCACCCAGCAGCGCGTGCACAGGTACATCCAACCGTTTGCCGATGAGGTCAAAGACTGCCATTTCAAATGCCTCGTATCCGGTGGGATAGGGCCCCATGTCGATTTCCCAATCTTCTGATGATTCGGGATTTGGTTTGAGCGGCTCCGCACGAAAGACGTTCTGCAAACACATCTGCATCACGTCCCTGCCCTTCAACTGTTCCGCCGCCTGAGCTATCGCTTGTGTGGATTGCCCCCTCCCTGTTTCACCAATTCCGGTGATGCCCTCATCGGTATGGATCCGAATTATCTGTTTGGGCACTCTTGCCCAATCAGGGTAACCGCCGTATTCCTCGCTATGCACCGCTTCGGGGAAAACCGGAACGACAACTGTCCAAACATCGATCTGTGTAATTTTCATCGGAATCCCCTTTCTACCAATTCTGTCTGCCAACATAAAGCCCTCGATCCACCAACGGCAGCGATACCTTCGCACCACCGTGCCGTTGCGATTCGATGAAGCCAAGAATCATCTCCTGACTGCGGCAGGCGATTTGAATAGTGCCTGCCGTTTCGCGTCCTTCTTCAATTGCGGCAACGATGTCGTCAATCGCTCCAACAGTTCCGCTCATGCGCGGCGGTTCAGGAAACGGCACCTCTTCGAGGATGTTCCACTTGTCCTGTATTTTGCGCCATTGACACGCCACACTATCGTTGAGCGTGCGGAGCTTGCCCTTTGAGCCGCTTACCTCAAACTCAAAGCCTCCACTTGCTAGCAAATAACCGCGGACACCGTTCTTGAACGTTACATATCCCATCGGAATCCCCGGATCGTCGTCCACGCGATTCCCGACAAAGTCCGCTAAATCTACGTTCACGTCGCCCTGCACATACTCGATTTCAGAATCGCTCGCCAAATAGAGCAGCATGTCCGAGGTATGAGTGTGTCCCCACTGCGCTGCGCCGACACCGACATGCCCAATCACAGCTTGGATCTCACCCAATTCCCCTTGATCTATCAGTTCCCGCATTTTCTGAAAGAGCGGCATATAGCGACGTTGTGTGCCGTAATTAAATTTGACACCATGTTTTTCACACGCTGCTAACATTGCGTCTGCCTCGTCCATGGAGCAGCAGAGCGGCTTTTCGCAGTAGATACCTTTGACCCCATTTTCTGCCGCAAAAATTGTGATTTCGGCATGCGTTGCCGGACGGGTGGCGATACTCACAATATCCGGCTTTTCTTTCTGAATCATTTCACGATAGTCAGTGTAGCCTTCAGGGACGTTGTACCGCTCTTGAATCACCTTCACCTTGTCCGGGAAGACATCCGAAACAGCAACCAGATCTGTGTGTGCTGAGGCGGTGTGTCCGGCGGCGTGCGAATATGGAATCCATCGAAAACTTTGAGGGTGGTCTCGAACTTCATCATCGATTGTCGCCCCCATCCGGCCGCAGCCGATGAGGCAGGCACTGTATCGTTTCGCCATGTTTAGGCTCCTTGATCGATTGTGAACATCTCTATGGAACAGTCGAACGCATTGCCATTTGATTGGCGACCTATTCTATTACGCATATCGCGTTGGTGTCAAGCAGAAATCTGCAAATGGGCTTGATGTTTTAACGTGTTCTGGTATAATGTATAATAGATTATATCCTCCCTCAGAAGGCGGACTTTCCAATGCAAACACTTACTAAACCGAATCGACCTCGCGCTCGTGAAATTGGTATCCAAATTGGGGTTCTACCGACCGGAGAACTCAACGGAATGACTGATGTTCCCGGCGTCAAAGTGGGACATGTCACACGCATAGTGGGCGAAGGCCCCCTCTCCCCCGGCAACGGTCCAATCCGCACAGGTGTGACAGCCATCTTGCCGCACGACGGCAATATTTTTCGTGAAAAGGTGACGGCGACAGCGCATATCATCAATGCCTTCGGCAAATCAATCGGTTTGCCGCAACTGGTTGAACTAGGGAATATTGAGACCCCGATTCTCCTAACAGGCACACTCAACGTTTGGACTGCTGCTGACGCACTTGTGGATTACGTCTCAGCGCAAAATCCGGGTGTCTATTCATTTAATCCAATCGTCGGTGAATGCAACGACAGCTTTCTCAACGATATTCTAGGGCGTCATGTCCGACGGGAACATGTCTTTGAGGCGTTGGAAACTGCTTCTCACACGAATGTCGAGGAAGGGGTTGTTGGTGCCGGTGTAGGTATGAGCGGGTTTGGCTGGAAAGCTGGAATTGGAACCGCTTCACGTGTAGCTCAGGTGGGAAAGGCTGCGTATACAGTTGGTGCTTTGGTCTTAACCAATACCGGCGCGGCGTCCGACTTGAGGATAGACGGCTTTCCAGTTGGACAGCGCTTGACACCAGAAGATATCTCGGAAGAGCGACCAGGGTCAATCATGATTATCGTTGCGACGGACGCACCACTTTCCCACCGACAACTCACGCGCGTTGCTAAACGAGCGACGTTTGGGCTCGCACGAACCGGAGCGATTGCATCGCACGGCAGCGGTGATTTCGTCATCGCCTTTTCTGCAGCCAATCGTATCGGGGGATCTCTATCTGAAGAAGGGACTTCGCCTTCGATATTTCATGACGAGGGCGCGCTAACACTCCTCTTTCGCGCTGTAATTGAAGCGACCGAAGAATCAATAATTAACTCGCTGCTCAAAGCGCACACGGTTGTCGGCCGCGACGGCAACGTCAGACATGGTATTCCGATTCACCGCATCGTCGAAATCTTGGGGATCTAGCCTCCCGAAACACTACCTTTGGAATGAATAATGCCTCCGCAGAGTAAAGGGTAAGGGGTCACAGCAGAGTAATGCTACTAGCTTACCTGCTCACAACCCCATACTTGCCTATCTCTAAACCGCCAATTTTCCACGTGACATCGGTACCGATTTCTGCTAAAATGGGTCAAATTCTAATCCAGTCAAACATCTGAAAACTAGGATAGAATCTTAAGCAGTAAAATCAACAGACAAAGAGGAGTGAAAATGGAACAATCCAGCACAGATATCGATGATTCTTCAGAGGAGAAAGTTGATGGCGGTTGTCTGCCCGATTGGGAGGTCGCAGATCTGCCCGCTCCACCACCCTACCGTTTCAGTCGTGCGTTTCGGAGTGTTTTGGGGCCGGGAATTATCGCACTGGGCGGATCAATCGGCAGCGGCGAATGGCTGCTCGGTCCGGCAATTACCGCACAATATGGTGGACGACTCCTTTGGATCGCGACACTTGCCATCCTACTCCAGTCCTTCATTAATACGGAGGCAATTCGCTACACGATTTATACCGGTGAACCGATGTTCAGCGGTTATATGCGCTGCAAACCGGGCTCGCGGTTCTGGGCTTTTTTTTATTCGGGTATAGATTTCTTCGGAATCTGGCCCGGCTGGGCAGCAACCGCCGCTACAGCTATTGCGGCGGCGTGGTTGGGATATATGCCGGGAGAAGCCGACCAAGGTACAGTGCGACTCTTTGCATACCTAGCTTTCTTCCTATGTTTGGGAATTGTTTTGTTTGGCAAGAAGATATACAACGCCCTTGAAAAAGTCCAATTGGTTATGGTCGTTTGGATTATCGGTTACCTGCTCTTGATCGATCTGTTTATGGTGCCTCCCAAGGTCTGGTGGACTGTGATCAAAGGGTTCTTTAGCTTTGGCGCGTTACCAGCGCCGGAGGGTGGTAATGTTGATTGGTTGTTACTTGGGGCGTTTGCTGCCTATGCGGGAAGTGGTGGACTGGGCAATGTCGGTATCAGCAATTACGTCCGCGATAAGGGCTGGGGTATGAGCAGCCTCGTCGGTGCAATTCCCTCTCTGATTGGTGGACAGCAGGTAACACTGACGCATATAGGCAAAGTTTTTCGGATAACCCCTGAAAATTTGGAACGCTTCCGTGAATGGTGGAAATACAACCGTTTCGAGCAGTATTACATCTGGGTTATTGGCTGTTTCTTTGGTCTAGCACTGCCCGCCATGCTGACAATTGCCTTCGTTCCCGCGGGACAAGAGATTGATCAATGGTCGGCCGCAGCATTTCAAGCGGAAGGACTTGCCGATAAAGGTGGACAAATCTTCTGGTATCTCACGCTGCTGTGTGGATTTTGGGTGCTTTTTTCGACCCAGCTGGGCGGCGTGGACGGAGTCCCACGTCGATACACAGACATCATTTGGACCGGATTTGCCAGTGCCCGAAAAATGGAAGAACACAATGCGAAATGGATCTATTACCCGATCCTTGTCATCTATATCCTCTGGGGCGTTATTGCGCTCTATCTAGCAAAACCGTTTTTTATGATCTTAGTTTCCGCGACAGTTGGCGGGTACTTGCTCGTGATCACTTCACTGCATACCCTATACGTCAATCGAAAGTTCCTACCGAAAGAGATTCAACCCTCGATTTGGCGGCAAATTGGACTCGTCGCGTGTGCAGGATTCTACTCAACCTTCGGAACGTTGACGGTTATTCACAATGTCATTCCTAAGTTGGTTTCGCTTATATCGGGATAGGAGTTGATTCCTAAGTAACAAAACCCCTTATAATATGAGATGAAATCCGACACAATAGTGTGTTATATATTACTGTTTTGGTATGAAAACCCATGTGAATCCTAAAGCAGCTGCGAAGGTTCTCGGCTGTCATGCCGATACCCTTCGTAGATCCCGATAAATCGGGAATTGAATATATGGTGAATTAGAGAAATAAGTAGACATTACCAATAACTCCGACCTTCGCGAAGTTTCCAAAGTTCCCCTGATAAGGGGGATTTAGGGGGTTGGCTGTGCATTGGGAGTGTCCAAGTAATTCTAAGATCTACCATATCAAAACACCGGGAGGTTAACGGCGTTATGACCTGCAAGGACACATTGATAGCCAAACCGAGTCAGATATTACTACCGTTTGCTACTGTCGAGTTAGTGGACAAGGACAAACCGATGCCTCCCAATAGATTGGGATTGAGTTCATGTGTAGCAAATTCCCCACGGCAGAAATCATCAAAGACTACGGAAGTGGCATCAATTTCAAACGAAAGGGGCTTCAAACCCTATTGGAGCGTGTTGTGCGAGGAGATAAACTCCAAATTATTGTTGCCCATTGGAACAGACTCGCCCAATGCCGTTCCGAGTATTCCGCCCCGGTCACCGGATCCTCTCGGACAAGCGGAATCAGCGGAGAGATTATACAATTCTTTGTCAAACAAAACGGTGGAGCAGTCGTGGTTCTCAACCAAACTGTACACAGTCCCGAAGAAGAACTTACTGCCGATTTGCTCGCAATTCTCCATCTCTTTTTCTGCCGAATGTACGAACTCCGGCGATACCGTGACCAAATCCAAGAAGATTCAAATCTCACCAACAAGTGCACAGAAAGCGATTCTTGACAGATGGTTCGGTGGTAGCCGGTTCTTTTATAACCGTGCAGTCGAAGCGATGAATGACGGAGCATCCACAAACTTCAAAATACTTGCTCCTCAACTGATTGTCGATGCGCCTGATTGGCATGTGGCTATCCCCCGCCAAATCAAGGTTGGCGCGGTTATGGATGCTTGTCAAACGGTTCGGAACGCAAAAGTAAAGTGCAAACAAACCGGTGAGTTTCAAAAGGTGAAATTTCGCTCTCGTAAGCAACCCCGCCAAACCCTTTATCTTCGAGCAGATACGCTTAAAAAGAAGGGGTTTTATGTTCGATTGCTTGGCGAGATGAAGATGACAGAACCGCTTCCTGCTTTACCACAAGGGCAGGGAGATGACCCTATCAATGAGGTCAAAGACTCTCAACTGATAATGGAAAATGGACGGTATTTCCTATGTGTCATCTATGTCGAGGAAAAGAAGCCACGAGAACCAAGTGGAAAAATAGTAGCTCTTGACCCGGGTGTACGCACGTTTATGACCTATTTCACGGAAGATGGGTTTGGCTGGCTTGGCTACCAAGCAATCAACCGAATCCAACGACTGTGCCAACACTTAGACAATTTATTACATCGTGCCTCGCAAGAGAAACGCCCGCTACGGCGTACCTTGCGGCAAGCCGCGAACAAGATTCGAGTTAAAATCCGCAACCTTGTTGATGAACTTCACAAGAAGGTTGCCCATTTCCTTGTGACTCACTACGACATTATTCTGCTTCCCCGCTTTGAAAGCCAAGAGATGTGCAAACGTGGTAAGCGAAACCTGCGAAAGAAATTTGTTAGACAGATGTTGACCCTATCACACTATCGCTTCAAACAGCGTCTGAAACAGAAGGCACTAGAGTATGGGGTGCAGGTGATTGATGTGTGTGAAGCGTATACCTCCAAAACAGTATCGTGGACGGGTGAGGTTATCGAGAAACTTGGCGGTGCGAAGGTCATCACGGCATCGGACGGCACAAGGATGGACAGGGATTTGAATGGCGCACGGGGGATATTCGTCAAGAGTATCGCCGGTGCTTTGAGGGTACTTCCATCGAGCTAAACATAGCTCAATGCAAACCGAACACTTTGCACGGATTTACGCAGAGTTGTTCAGGTTGAAAGGTACAGAAAACGAATTGGATCTAAAAGTCAAAGATAAAGTTGTCATCGTCACCGGTGCCAGTCGAGGCATCGGGAAAGCTATCACACTCGGTTTTGCAGCGGAAGGCGCGAAGTTGAGCATCTGCGGTAGAACCCCGGAAATGCTCGAAGCGGCTGCCAACGAAGTCAAGGCACTTGGAGCGGAGGTATTCGCCAAACTTGCCGATGTCACAAAAGGCGAGGATGCCGAGGCGTTTGTAGAAGCAACATTAGACCGATATGGGCGGGTTGATGTGCTAATCAATAACGTTGGTGGGAGCAAGTGGACGCCGACCCCTGAGATCTCCGATGAGGAGTGGCACGAAATCATCGACCTGAATCTCGTTTCCGCCGCCCGCATGAGTCGAGGGGTCATCCCGACGATGCAGGCGCAAGAGGGCGGTGTTATCATCACCATCTCGTCAATTTACGGGCGGGAGGGCGGTGGACATATCACCTATAATGCGGCGAAGGCGGCGGAGATTAGTATGTCGAAGTCCCTCGCAGGTGAACTTGCCAAGGACAACATCCGCGTCAACAGTGTTGCCCCCGGTTCGATTCTGTTCCCCGGCGGCGGCTGGGAGCGACGACAGCAGGAGGATCCGGAAGGAATCGCTGCATTCGTTGAAAGTGATATGCCGTTGGGTCGGTTTGGAAAACCTGAAGAGGTAGCGGACGTGGTGGTATTTCTCGCCTCTGAACGCGCGAGCCTCGTCACTGGGGCGTGTCTCAATGTCGATGGTTGTCAGTCAAAATCAAATATTTAAGATTAAGCCCATTGAAACGCAGCATTCATGTCGTTGGAATCGTGTCGTATAACGACGGGTTGAACCCGACGAAAAATGTATCTCCGAGCTGTAGCGTGGGTGCTCGTAGATTGCCACTTCGTCCCATAATCGCTTTAAGGATGTCATCTTGTGAATCGACGGTTGGGTCGAAAACATCGACTTTTTTGCCTTTGGCAACGTGAATAGATTGAGCAGTTTTGATACGGTCCCCCACCTCGGTTGGATTCAACTTCTCTTTACGGGCATCCGTTCGACTGTCTACCTGAATGTTGTTTGCGTCAAGAAACTCTTGCGCTTTCCGACAAGAAGTTCAGCTGTTCCTGAAAAATATCCAATTTACTGTCATCAATCTCCTCCATCTTTTAGAATTTGTGCGTCAACTACTACTCGTAGCGGTTTGATGTGTAGCAAATTTCTCCGCCAACAACTGTCAATAGGTTCTCAGAAGATTCGTCAAGAATCTGTTCAATAACGAGGCGACCATCGTTTGGAATTTGCACCGCGATGATATCCGCTTGCCAGCCTTTTTCCAACTGTCCGACCTGTGCCAAACCAAGCGCCTTTGCGCCGTTATAGGTTACCATGTCGAGCAACGTTTCAGGGTGGATACGCGGTTGGGTACGTACGAGAAATTTGAACTCATCAAGTAGGCTCAGAGACCAATTGCTCGCTAGACTATCTGTTCCGATAGTGACATTGATTCCCCTCTCAACTAGTCGCAGGACGGGATGGTCGGTATGATAGAAGTAGTGGTGGCTGCGTGGGCAGAACACCACAGATGCACCACTCTCTGCAAGCAGTGTTACATCGGCGTGGGTCAGGTAGTTGCAGTGAACCAAGAGCGAATCCTTCCGCAAGAGACCTAACATTTTCATGTACTGCACAGGTGTTAGTTGCGGGGGGCTCCACTCGGCTGTTGAAATGCCAAACGCTTCTAGATAATCTAAAAATGCACCCGTGCCCTTGGAAAGAAATTCAAGTTCTTCCTTGGTCTCCGCTATATGCGTACAAACCGGCAAGTTGGACATAACGCATTCACGATAAATATCAGCCGATGTGGAGTAGGGGGCGTGTGGTGACAACGCAGGTGTCAGCAACGAATCTGGAACAGAGAGAGAAGCCAAATATGCCGCAAGTCGATCTAGTCCCATGGCTGTGCGTTCACCGGAAAAACCGAGCACCTCAAAGAAGACCACCTTCCGAATCGGAGTATCCCGCAGAACCTGGGCGGATTCCCCGGTTCCGTCGATATCTCCCACTGTTGTCGCACCACCGGCTAAACTTTGCCGCACCCCTTCGCGAACGGATGGCTCTATTGTTGAAGGAGTCCGTTTTCCAACAATTTGGAATATCCAATCGGTAAATTTGGGGGTCCGTTGAATGGAATCGGCACTGCTTGTTAGATCAAGGTGGGTATGGGTATTCACCAAGCCGGGCATGAGGATCGCTTCTCCAAGGTCATGTGTCGGAGAGATGCCGCTGTTCCGAATTGTCGAGTAAAGTCCGACATCAACTATCTTTGAACCTTGAATGGTAACCGCGCCGTTCTCAATAATCGTGCGACTGTTCGACATTACATATTTTGCGCGTAAAATCATGCAGAATCCTATGCGTGGAACGTAAAACTAATCCCCAAGTTGCTTGGAGCGGATAATTTAAGCCGCTTTACGACGTACTATAACTGCTGTCAACAAATAAGGAAATTCTATGACTCCCAAGATCGCCGGATATGCAACATCACAAGCGACACAAGCCTTCGCAGATCGGATAAACGCACATAACCCCTCCCTTGAGACGAATGCGTATCGCCGGCTCATCGGCACGGATCTGATAACGTCCAAAATCGGCTACGGCACTTACCGTGTGCATGACCAGAACGAGGAACACGTTGAAACGCTCGAATCCGCAATCGAAGCAGGGTGTAACCTGATTGATACATCCAGCAATTATACCGATGGTGGCAGCGAAACCCTGATCGGGGTTGTCCTGCAGAAGTTGGTTTCCGCGAATAGAATTAAACGGGAAGAAATCATCGTTGTTTCCAAAGTTGGCTACATGCAGGGGCAAAACCTCGATCAGGCGCAACAACGAGAGACAGCAGATAATCCATGGGAAGAGGTGGTCAAATACATGGAGGGCTGCTGGCACTGCATCCACCCCGATTTTCTGACCGATCAGTGGACGCGCAGTACAGATCGATTGGGATTGGAAACTATCGATGTTTACCTGCTCCACAACCCGGAATACTTCCTATCCCATGCCAAAAACCAAGCCTCCCAATCTAACTGGGACACAATTCGAGATGCCTTCTACGACCGTGTCTACCGCGCCTTTGTGCAGATGGAACGGTTCGTGGCTGATGGAAAGATTCGCTACTACGGTATTTCGTCGAATACCTTCCCTAACCACCAAACCGACTTCGAGCATGTTTCCCTTAATCGCGTTTATGAAGCCGCTACCAAGGCAGCAGAGACGGTGTATGGAGACCATGCGGTGAGCCACTTCAAGGTCATTCAACTTCCATACAACCTACTTGAATCCGAAGCATTGACCGAAGCAAACAACGAAATCGATGGGACACGCGTCGCTGTCCTTGAGGCGGCAAAGTCGCTTGGACTCGGCGTTCTCGTGAATCGGCCCCTGAACGCTTTCAAGGACAATCAGATGACCCGCTTGGCACAATATGAACACCGTCCAAACGCCGATTATCCTGGGATTATGTCAATGGCAGAAGGTGCATTAGTCCAAATCGAAACAAGGTTGGAGGATACACTGAAAAGTTGGGGGATTTTCGATTCGGTACAAAATCAGGTGAATGTGCACCTCTTTTACGATGTCGCCCAACAACTCGGCGGATTTATGTCGCGTATCCAAGACCGCAGTCACTGGGAACAGATTTTACAGCAGCACCTGATTCCACAAATCAATGCCTATCTACGACAGACCGGAATGGCCTGTCTGGATCAACACCAAGCGGAGTGGGAGGGGTTACTCGCTCAATATGTACAGGCGCTCAACTCGCTATTCGTAACCACAACGGAAATCTTTAACCGTGTGGATGCGGAGAAGGTTGAACCAATCTCTCAGGCCTTGAACCTGCATCTCTCCGACGCTCAAGGGACTTTAACGCTCTCTCAACGAGCCTTGAACTTCGTGACTTCCTCACCGGGGGTATCTGTTGTCCTGAATGGGATGAAACGCGAAGAATACGTTGAAGACGCAATGCAAATTATGGAAATGCCTGATTTTCCGCAGCCGCTTGCACTGATCGAAAGTGTGAGACGCGAGACATGAGATTCTTCACATTTCACGCACGTATCAATAATCCCACCGCGCGAGTTCCATCCAAGCGGTAAGTTCCCGTTGCGTTGGTGTGAGCCGTTCTCGTATCTCCGGCGGAAAATAGAAGTGATGGCAATTTCCGCGTTCGCGGGTCATCACGTTGTAATGTGCGTGGACATAGTTATAATAAAGGTTCGATCGAACGGGCTGTGTGGTTTTAGGCAAGCCATCATGGATGACGGTTTCGGAAAACATCAGGACATCGCCCGCCTTCCCGGTGACTGCGATAGCACCGGGCAGTTCCAAGCCTTTGTAGTCCCGCCAAGTCAGGTCGAAGTTGCTTTTGTGGGAGCCGGGCAGCGCGACGACGCAGCCGTCCTCCGCGCCATTATCGGTGAGAAAGAAAACAACGTTGAACATGCGGCTTCGGATAAGACCGTTGCTATACGAATAGTCTGTCGTGGGAACGCCTCGATGCCAGCCACCCTGTTCCGCACCACAGAATTTGGAGATAGACCAAGTGTTGATGAGCTGCGGTTCCCCCACGAATTCATACAGATACGGTAGGATACGCGGATGGTCAATAAGTCGATCGAAGATACTGTGCAGCCGAGGTAGACCGTTAAGCCGAATCTGGTGGATCCGTCCGGTTTCGCGGGTGGGACGCCCGGGCCCAGCGGTTTCCATCCACTTGTCCTCATAGGTCCGATTTTCAAGGATGCTCAAAACTTCCAAGTACTCCGCACATTCCTCAGAAGAGAGGACGTTCCGCAAAATCAGAAAGCCGTTAAGGTCAAAGAGAAAGCGTTCATCGACACTAATCTCCATGCTTTGGGACTCTGACATTTTTCTGCCTTCCTATTGGTGTTATCTACCCGCGCACTTGGGTGTTCTGGCTGTAAAAGCACAAATATCCTACTATCAAACTACAGATATGCAACTCACGATTTTGGTTTGAGTGCCCCTACCTTAATGCTCGCAACCTCTGCCTTTCCAATTTTTGCGTAAGGGGCTTTGCTGAACACCTGAATTTCTGCCAAACCCGCCCGACGGATTGCGTCTAGATATTGGTCTTCAGGCAGCGCCCCAGAGATACAATCTACCCAATTGCTAAGTGTTGATCTCAACCATTCGGGTAGATGGTTCGCAACGATGTCCGACACCAATAGCTTGCCACCCGGTTTGAGAACACGATGCGCTTCCCGAAAAACCGAATCTTTGTCCGGCGCAAGGTTAATCACACAGTTAGAGATAATCCAATCAACACTTTCATCTTCAACCGGCATTGACTCAATTTCGCCTAATCGGAACTCAACATTTTTTGCATCCGCTTCTTCTGCATTCTTTCGTGCTTTCTCGATCATCTCCGGTGTCATGTCGATACCAATTGCTCTCCCACTATCGCCGACGAGTTGTGCTGCAAGCAGCACATCAATGCCTGCTCCTGACCCAAGATCGAGCACGACATCGGCCTCACAAATCTCAGCGTACATCAGAGGATTTCCACAACCGAAGGAATTGTCAGTGGCATCAGCGGGGATACTGCAAAGCTGCGCGTCAGTATATTCGTTCTGATTCGCGAATTGCTCTTTGAGGGCTGCTTCAATATTGATGCTTTCTGTGCCGCAGCAGTTAGCAGATGAACAACAAGATTCACCGCTTTTTACCAAACCTGCGTAATGTTCACGGACAGCTGTTTTGATCTGCTTTGGGTTATGGGTTGTCATATTGCGCCCCTTGTTATCTAATTAAAGTCCGTTACCTGTTCCAGTTGGCAACTCAAGGTTCATATCTTGTCCCGATAGTCGGTAAGTCGGGTGCCCCTGCTCGACTCACTTGCCCATGATACCTGTAGGTCGAGATTCATATCTCGACATTCTTAGCTGCACATCTTCGGGTGTCGGATCTTTTAGCGGATACCTTGCGTTCATAGTGGTTATTGAGACGGATCCACGCAAAAATCCAGCAAATCAATCAACAGAGAACGCATCTCACTCCGTTGCACAATCCGATCGATCATCCCGTGTTCCAACAAAAACTCTGCCTTCTGGAAATTTTCAGGGAGTTGCTGTTTAATGCTTGCAGTAGCGAGCGGACCGGCGAAGCCGATCCGGGCGCCCGGTTCCGCGAGAATAATATGTGCCAACGAGGCGTAGCTCGCGGTTGATCCGCCGAAGGTTGGATCCGCCATCACAGAAATATAGGGAAGCCCTGCTTCTGCATGCTTAACACAAACCGATGAGGTCTTCGCCATCTGCATTAGCGAGAGTGTGCCTTCTTGCATTCGCATCCCACCGCTCCGGGAGACGATGATCAGCGGCAATCCGTTCTGCGTGGCATATTCAATATTACGAGTGACTTTTTCTCCGACAACCGCCCCCATCGTACCGCCTCGAACTCCAAAATCACTGATCGTAATTGCGACAGGCTGTCCGTCGATTTTCGCCTCACCGGTAAGAATCTCCGATTTGAGCCCCGTTTTTGCATAGTCCCGCGCGAGTTGCTCCTCGTAGTTTGGAAAATCTAAAGGGTTAGTCGAATACAGACCGGCGTCATGTTCATCAAAGCTGCCCTCATCAACCAAGAGTTCGAGCCGCTCATAGGCAGTTATGGGATGGTGATAGCCGCATTCTGGACAGACCCTATGTGCTTCCAAAAGTGTTTTTTCAGAAATCTCTGCGCTGCAACCTTGGCATGTTATTGCCACTGAAGTTGCCATGTCTGTACGCTCCATCTTTGTATAGAGAATGGTTTTATGGGCTATTGATTCGTATCCATGCACATGATACCTTTGGCGGTAATATTTGTCAAGCCCAAAGGTATCATGGGAATTTCACCTATTATTCTACCATGTCCTACTGGAAATAGAGCGAAATTCATCCTTGAAGAACACCGCTGTTTGTGATATTATTTTGCGGTTTTGTTTTGAAATGCGAGTGGAAGAGGATTCCGCTGTTGCAGAATTACAACGATAGGGTATCAAAAAACACTCAATCGATCAGAATAAAGATGGCTAAAACCTTTCCGATTCCCTATATGTTCAGCAGCGAACGCAAAACCCTCATAGTAGTGAAATACTGCGCTAGCATGGCTGTTTCGCGGGTATGCTTTGGCTCATTATTATCCACCGACTTTCATCCTTCCAAAATTGGCACAGAGTTTGCCATAGAATCCTAGGGTAATGGTTGTTAATTTTAGAAAACCTCATAATCAGTCCTCCGAAAACGTTCCCGTTGGATTTAACGGCTTTGAGAACGACTGATAATTGGAAGGAGAAAATGTCATGTTGACCCAAATACACCGATTTTGCACCGCATTTCTGCTTGTAATAACACCATTTTGCTTGATTTTAGGTTGTGATTCTAGTGACGATAATCCAGTTCAGGCGGATACCGAACCGCCGGCGATACCACGAGGCGTGAGGAGTATCACAGAGGACGGTCAGGTGATCGTTGAATGGTTCCCGAATGGCGAAGCCGATCTCGCCGGCTATAACATCTGGCGTGACGACGATGGTGATGAAGAATTTGAGCTGCTCGCAGAGGTTTCATCAGATCCTTCTGCCGATGTTGATAGGTTTAGCTTTGTAGATGAGCAAGTTATCAATGGGAGCACCTACTCTTATGCTGTTTCTGCCTTTGACTACGATGATAATGAGAGCGAACTAAGTCCAGAGCAGGTCTTTGATACACCACGTCCATCGGGCACCAACATTACCCTGAATGATTTTAATCTAATGCCTACCCGAAGCGGATTTGACTTCTCCCAGCCAGCAAGGGGTGCTATTACTTGGGATTTACCTGCTACCGATGTCTATTTTGGGTTTGATACAGAGGTCAACGTTCCGTACCTCTATTCGGATAACTTGACAGAGATGCAGGACATGGGTTACCATGAATACTTCGACGACGTGGATGTTTCGCCCGTGCGAGGCTTCACCACGCAATTCGTCGAACTCATTGAGGGGCATGTGTATGCCCTATTGACTCCCGACGGAAATTTCGCCAAAATTCACGTCATTGCTGTTTCTGATACGACGATCACTTTTGATTGGGCTTACCAGATTGATCCGGGTAACCCACAACTTGCACCTCGCCGTCCGTGAAAGTAACCAGCTAAGTAGATAGGGAGCCCTAACAAAATGAAAAAGTGCTTTTTTGTGCTTACTGTTTTTGTGAGTTTCACAATAGGTTGGAATATTAGATCGGCAAAATCGACCGCCGATGATACAACTATGATTCAATCAGGAACCCAAGCGCAGGTGAATACCGAAGACTCACCAACCTCCCCGACCCTGACAGGAAGCGTCCTCCCTCGCGATTCGAATCGCCAAACGGATTCGCCAGGCTATCCTCTCTTCCGATCGCATGCGTCAAAGTACTATCCCCCGAAAACCGCTCGAACAGCGATACTTTTGTCGGCGACGCTGCCCGGTTTGGGGCAAACCTATTCCGAACGCCCTGTGAGAGGGTTAGCCTTTCTCGCTGCCGGGGTTGGATTGATAGCAGCAGGAGGATTCAATTTGGACCGTGCAGTCAATTACAATGACCTCGCAGATCGCTTCAACACGGGGTTTTATGACCCACATAGCGGCGACTTTCTGACAGCGGATCAAGGGCGCGTCAAGTCACGAGGTCACGTCCAATTTGGGGTGCTCTTTCTGGCGAGTGGGGTTGGTGTTTATCTTTGGAATATTTTTGATGCAGCCAAGACAGTTGACCAATATAATGAACGAAGATTTCCGGTGCAGACGCAACAAAATGTGTATGGAGAAACCTATCTAACCATCAACCGCCGCTTTTAGCGGGTGTATAAAAGTTATCGGGTGATAACCTTCAGAGAGGGATCTACCCGATAACCCGTGATTTTTTGCTGCGAAACCATCCATTTGTTTCGCATCTTAGACCCCAAATGAACCTCCCGAAGGTTTCATTAGGTAAGGAAATCCGCACCGTGCGATCCGTCCAAATCCTATTGGTGAGTTGTTTCATCTTTCTGACCTTCTCTCTAGCTATTTCAGCAACCTATTCGTTGCTTGACACCAAAGATCTCGATCAGGATCCCATTCAGGTTGGCGAGGTACTAACTTACAAAGTCAAAATTAAGGGATTGCCTGCTGGGACACAGGTTACAAAGGTCGTTGAAAAAACCATGCTGGCGGATCGGTCAGTCTATCGTTTCACATCGGAAAGGCAGACAGGGAATCTTCTTGGAAAATTATACCATTTCCACGACCGAACAGAGAGCTACGCTACAACCGATCGATTATTCCCGCTGAGATATGTTAGAGATTTAGAAGATCAGAAATATCGAGCGCGGGTTGAGATTGATTTCGACCATAGCGAAGGGAAGGCGCAATATACCAAAAACTTGGATAACAAGGCTTTGCACATCCCAATCGGTATACAAGATGATCTGTCGATGATTTACTTTCTGCGGTCGAAGCAATTGCAGGCCGGTCAGACCTACAGATTTCCGGTGCTTATCAAGGATAAGTGCGAATATGTGACTCTTGAAATTCGCCGTCGTGAAGTGATAAAAACCAAAGCATTAGGACGCGTGGAAACATTGGTGCTACGCACCTCGCACGGGTACCTGATGTGGCTCACAAACGATGAGCGCCGTATTCCCGTCAGAATCGAAGCCGAGACACCTCGTATCGGCAAACTAGTTGGCGTACTGGAAAAAGTTGATTTTTTGGATTAGAGAAAGAACGTGATAGATCCTCTGCGGCAGTCAAACACCTATCAATCGCTTGTTGAAACCCTGACCGCTCAGTTTTCAGGGTTGGGGTGTGCTCCAATTTCATTAAATCAGCAGATAGATCTCTTCAAACCTTGGTTACGCGGTTTACATGGTGCATCTGCCGCTTATTTACTCAGTGCGCTGGCAGCCGATTTTGCCGATAAATCGTTTCTCGTTGTTCTGCCCACGCAGCACGAAGCTGAGAAAATCAGCCAAGATCTACCCGCCTATCATTTTGAGGAAGCCCATCTCTTTCCGCAATGGCAGAATTTCCTTTACGACGGTATTTCCCCCACAAAAAATGTTGTTGCAGAACGATTAGTCTGTTTGTATCAACTGTTAAAGGGAGATCGTGCGTTCATTGTCACATCAATCCATGCGTTGATGCATAAAATTCTGCCTCAATCGGTTGTAGAATCTGCCTTCTTGACTCTCCGTATCGGGGATGAGATTGCCCCCGACGCAGTGGTTGAACAGCTTCTGTGCAACGGTTATCAGCGCGTAGATCTCGTAGAAGTCAAGGGAGAGTTAGCCCGTCGTGGCGACATTTTGGATGTTTATCCGTTGACCGCTAATGCCCCCATCCGGATTGAGTTCTTTGGCGACGAAATCGACGCTATCCGATCTTTTGATCCGGCCTCACAACGCTCTCTGTCCGACGGGGTTGATGACGAACCGAAAGCGATTACACTGTGTCCGGTTCGAGAAATTATCCTATCCCCCGAAACCCTTGGTCGATGGAAAACCCGAGCAGAGATACTGATTCAAAACAACGAATCGCCCAAGTATCGAAACGCGATTAACGAGATTACGCACCGCCTCGAAACGGATACAAATCCGGAAGGACTGGAAGCCTTGCTTCCGATGGTGTATGAAGAAACCAATACCCTCACGGATTATCTGCCTCCACAGACTGTCGTTTTCCTGATTGAGCCGGCCTGGATGGCGCGCGAGGGAGAGCAACTCATCAACGATACGAAAGATCTTTATGAGCGAAAACTAGCGTTTGATCAATTTATGGTGTCACCCGATGAGACGTTTGTGCCGTTTGAATCAGTAATCTCTACTTTGCAGGCCCATCCCTTGGTTCGCACGTCGTTGACTCCGCCTGCACTCAACACGGATGAACAGGTTGAAGAAATTGTTTTCGGTATGCGTCCGCTCGGTCTTCCGCGTAGTAATTATCGGATGGTCATGGATCAGATCAAAGGGTGGACTGACGAAGGCTATTTCGTCAACTTCCTCTGTGATAATCCCAAGAGTGCAAATCGACTGCACAACATCTTGGCAGATCGAGACTTACCTGAAACCCAGACAGCGGTGAACATCGGCAGTATCAGCGAGGGGTTTATCAGCGAAACCCTCAAGTTCATCACGATTTCCGAAGATGAGCTGTTTGGACGTGAACACCGACGCCACCCCAAGACCTCCTTCAAGGAAGGCGCTCCTATCCTGAGTTTAATTGACCTCAAGGACGGAGATTATGTGGTACATGTCTCACACGGAATTGGTCGCTACACAGGGATTCGCCGCCTCGATATAGATGGAAAGCCACAAGACTTTCTCGTGCTAGATTATGCGGACGGGGGCAGGCTGTATGTACCTACCTATCAAGTGGATCTCGTACAGAAGTATATTGGTGGACAAGAGGAGGGAAAGTTACGGCTGGATAAACTCGGTGGGACGTCATGGGAGCGGGTCAAAGCTAGAGTAAAAGCATCCATAGAGCAAATGGCGGAGGAATTACTCGAACTATACGCTATCCGTGAATCCCGTGAGGGATATGCCTTTTCCGTGGATACCCCTTGGCAGGAAGAGTTTGAGGTGTTGTTTCCTTATGAGGAGACCCCAGATCAGCAGAAGGCGATTGAAGATGTCAAGCAGGATATGGAACGTCTTCGCCCCATGGATCGATTGATCTGTGGAGATGTCGGATATGGAAAGACCGAGGTGGCACTCCGTGCGGCATTCAAGTCAGTGATGGCAGGAAAACAGGTCGCCTTGCTTGCCCCAACTACAATTCTTACGCTACAGCATTTTAATACATTTCAGCAACGGTTCGCCCCTTTTCCTGTTCAGGTTGAAATGCTGAATCGCTTCCGAACAGATAAAGAAGCAAAGATGGTGGTGCAAGGATTGGCAAATGGCACCGTCGATATTGTTATCGGTACTCATGCCCTGCTCTCAAAAAATATTAAGTTCCAAGAACTCGGTTTGCTGGTGGTTGATGAGGAACATCGTTTCGGGGTCAAGCATAAAGAGAAGATTAAACAGATAAAGCAGACGGTTGATGTATTAACCTTGACAGCAACACCTATTCCGCGTACACTCCATATGTCCCTCGTTGGCATCCGTGACTTTAGCATAATCAATACACCCCCCGAAAATCGTCTGCCGATTGAAACTTATGTCATGGAGTACAATCCCGATGTGGTCCGAGATGCAATTTTGCGTGAAATGGAGCGGGGTGGACAGATCTTCTTTGTTCATAACCGTGTCCAAAGCATCGCGAGCATCGCCACTGCAATCCAAAATCTCGTGCCACACGCCCGGGTCTGCATGGCACACGGCCAGATGCCTGAACGTCAACTCGAAAAGGTGATGATGGAGTTCATCAGCCACAAATACGATATTTTGGTTTGCACCATGATCATCGAGTCCGGGGTGGATATCCCAACCGTTAACACGATTCTTATTAATCGTGCAGACGCGTTTGGATTAGCCCAGCTTTACCAGTTGCGTGGGCGGGTCGGTCGCGATCAACATCAAGCTTACGGCTATCTTTTCTATCCACAAGGGCGCGCAATTACAGAGGGTGCTCAAAAACGCCTGCGGGTGATCGAAGAATTTACCGACCTCGGCTCCGGCTTTAAAATCGCTCTCCGCGACCTGGAGATTCGGGGAACCGGCAACATTCTTGGTTCAGAGCAGCACGGTCATATCACCGCTGTCGGTTACGACATGTACTGTAAACTCCTTGAGGAAGCAGTCCAAAAACTGAAGGGTGAGGCGGTCGAAGAAACAGTTGAAACACGAATTAATCTCCCTATTGAAGCCTATCTCCCTGATGAATACGTGCCTGACAGCCGGCAGAAGGTTGCCCTTTACAAAAAGATTGCTGCCCTAGAAACAGAAGTGGATCGAAAAGAACTTGAGGAAGAGATGGTTGATCGATACGGAAAAATTCCTGAGCCGGTTCAGATGCTCCTCGAAATTGCCGACTTAAAACAACTTAGTCAACAGCTAGGCGTTGATGGAGTCGTCGCAGGCGAGGAGGGCATCAAGGTCACATTTGATGAGGCAAAAACAAGCCTCGATCCCCGTAAGCTGATTCAACTTATCGAACAAGATCGACGAATCTCGATTGCCCCTCCTCTGCGTATGACAATCCGTATGAAAGGCTTAGAGGGGAAGGCACTCTTATTTGAAATCAAGCGCAGCCTTAGAAGATTAATCTAAGGTGTCAAACGTGATGCGTATAACCGCGAAGCCGGTGTCTTCGCATTTCATATCAATCAGAAAGGAGCTTACACACAATGAAAAAGTTATTAATAATTTTAGTCGTGACTACGGCAATCGGCTTGGGCAGTTGGCAGATTGTCCAGTCGCAAGATATTGCTGGGCCAATGGATGAGAGCCAGATTATTGTAGCTCGGTACGAATGGAACGGCACACACGAGATTTCGCTTGCAACACTTAATGCAGAAATTGCAGCACTACCAGAGCATAAACAAAAAGGCTACCAATCTAAAGCCGGGAAGCTCATATTTTTGGAAGATCTTATCAACCAAAAGCTAATGCTCCTCGCTGCTGCCGAGAAAGAATTAGATCAAGCAGAGGGATTCCAGAAGAGGGCAGATGACTATAAACATCAGCTGATGGTCGAACGCTTGACTGAAATTGAAGTCGATGAAAAAATTGTCATCACTGAGGAAGTGCTTCGGCAGTATTACGAGGAAAATAAAGATACGTATGTAGATAAGGAAAAAGTGCGGGCAACTTCCGTCACAGTATTTGATAAAGAACTCGCGCAGACAAAACTAACCGAAATTCAAGCTGGCAAAGACATCCTTGATGTGGCTAAGGAACTTTCCGAAAAAGGTCTACTGACCGGACCCGGCTCAAATCCAGGAGATCCTGGTGACACTGGCCTCTTTAGTCGGGATGTTTCCGCACGGGCGCAGGCGTTTGTTGACGCGGTCTTTGCAATGGAAGTTGGCGAAATGACTGAGGAAGTTTTTGAACAAGAGGTCGAGGAAGACACCTATCACATGATTTTCCGAAAGGAAGAGCATCAGCCAGAACGTCAGCAGACCTTTGAGGAAGTTAAGCCCCGGCTTGAGTATCCCCTAAAACGTCAGATGAAGCGGAATCGCATCCTAAAATGGTTGGAAGCACTCATCGCAGAGGGCAAACTCAAAACGTATCCAGAACTGCTCCCGCCGCCCGTGGTACCCGAAGAGGAAGAAGATCCGGAAAACGAAAAATCGGAGCAATAGTGGAACACAAAATGATGCAGATTCATCGTGTTCAAAAATTGGATGACAGATGGTTGTCAAAGTCGAAAAACTGTATATCACGCAAAATTTAAGGAGGTATAGCTGTGAAGTTATTGGGTATTATCAGTTTTATCTTAATCAGTGTTGTTACTGTTAGCATTGCTTTGAACGGTTGTGGAGGAAAAGCCGGGGCTGAAGGCACGGTAATCGCTGAATTTGAATGGAATGGAACACACCAAATTACACTTGAAGAGATGATACAGGAGATAAACGAACTCCCTACGTATAAACAACAACAGTACCAAGAAGCAGAAGGCGGGTTTGAGGAATATATGAACCTGATGGCGGAAAGCCGTCTCATCCTTTGCCTTGCCAAAGATCGGAAGCTTAATGAAGATCCTGAGATCCTTAAAAAAGTACAGGATTATTACCATGAACTGCTCGTTAACAGAATCACAGAGGTTGAAGTAGATCAGAAACTTAAACCAACTGAGGAAGATTACCGGATTTATTACGAAGAAAATAAGGGTGACTATGTTGACCCGGAAAGGGTGCGATTGACCTGTATAACTCTCACAAATGAGGAACGAGCGAACGAGGCTTTCCAACGAATCAAGGATGGAGAGGATATCATTGCCGTTGCTGCAGAACTATCTGCAAACGGGGAGTTAGTCGGACCGGGGTCAACTGCCGAAAATCCGGGCGACACGGAATTTTTCGATCGCAGCACATATGCCCGACGGGCAAAGGCGTTCAGCGATGCAGCATTTGCACTAGAAATCGGTCAAATGAACGATGAGATTCTCCATATCGAGCTTGATGAGGAGAACTACTACCTGATCTTCCGTAAGGAGGAATACCAGCCAGAACGCCAACGAACGCTTGATGAGAGAAGTGTACAAGGCAATGTAGAAAGACACGTGGAGAATCAGAAACGAGAAGAACTTATGACCGATTGGCTGATCCGGCTCCATGAACAGGCGAAGGTCACAACCTTTGCAGATCGAATTCCTGATACACCACAGCCAGAGGAGGAAGCGGAAAGCGAATCGTCTAATGATGGTGATACCCCTGCCGAGCCTGAAGAAGAACCTTAGGACGATACACCTTAAGGAGGTACGATCCAAATGAAAATATTTCGTTTCTTTGCCGTGATTCTATTCACTGTTCATTTTGGCATCAATCCTGCCCTGGCGCGTAGGTTCGATCAGATTATCGCTTATGTCAACGAAGATGTGATCACTAAATGGGAACTCGACAGTGTTGTTAATCAAAAAGCACTGGAACTTCAGCAGGTTTATCGGTTCAGTGAGCGTGAAGCGAGGCAAAAGGCGGAGCAGGAACGGGCTGTACTCCTCGATCAGTTGATCCGCCAGATGCTTCTCGTCGAAACGGCATTAACGCTAAAGGTCGAAATCTCAGAGGCTGAAGTGGAGCAATACATACAAAACTTCAAAGACCAGTACAAAATTGAGACTGAAGAGGGGCTTGCTCAAGCGCTAAAGAAGGAAGGATATACCTCGATGTCTTTCCGTGAACAAGCCAAACGCAATCTGATGGCGGAACAACTCGTAATGCAACGTATCCTCCCTAGACTCCAAATCCGAGACTCAGACGTACAGGAGTTTTTTAAAGAAAACCGTCCGCAATTGCCAACTAAGACAGACAGAGTGCATCTTCGACATATCTTTGTTGCTTTCAAGCCGAGCGAAGCAGATCACAAGCTTGCCCTCGACGAAATCGGCGCAGTTCTTCAGGAACTAGCAGCTGGGAAAGATTTTGAGCAACTCGCCCAACGCCATGCGGATGATGAGCATAGAAATACAGGGGTTGGGTCATTGAACGAACTGCCTATTGCAGAAATGGACAACCTCTCCACCACCTTCCGTGACGCACTTGCAGAGCTCAGCGTAGGCGAAACTAGTGAGCCGGTTGAAGGCAACGATGGATTTTATCTTTTTAAAGTTGAGCGCAAAGATGATCAGACCATAGCGTTCCGCTATCTCGTTGTCAGTCTGAAACCAAGCGAACCAGCAATGCAAGCCGCTTATGAACGCGCGGATAGCCTCCTGCAGAGGTTAGACCAAGGTGAAGATTTCAATACGCTTGCACGACAATACTCCGACGATTCACAAACAAAAGCCAATGGTGGCGATCTCGGAATCCGTTCGCTTAGTGAGCTAAATCCCGACACCGGGAAAATTATTGAAGGACTTGCCATCGGAACGCACAGCACGCCAATCAAAACGACATTTGGTGTGCACATCTTCAAGATCGATAGCCGTACGGCCCCTGAGTTAAGCGATGCTGAAAAAGACCAGATCCGAATGATGCTGCGTCAACAAAAATTCCAAGAGGAATGGCAAATTTACACAGATTTGCTCAAGGAAAATGCCTTCATAAAAATTAAAAAATTAGAGTAAGTTGCGCTTTCCTATCGGAGTTACTTGGCTGACAGTGAGGATTAAAGCAGAGAGATCCGATTCTCGGACAGACTTTACTGCTCTCAAATAGTTGATTTTACAGTGTTGTAGAGGAAAGGTAGGATGGAAAGGAGGGTAAAACGGAAATGGCAGAACATAGTAGGGAAAGGGGGGAACTTAACTTTCCGGTTTCCTAACCCTGTTGATCCCCATCTGCTTAATCACTTTTTGAGATTTGCGTATCACGTATCACGTTCTACGTTCGGCGCATCGCGTTTCACACTGCACGTCTTATCACTTGCGATTCTCACACTTAGCTTAATTACGCCCACAGGCGAATTAGCAGCTCAAACCGACCCTCCGCCTACTACCGACGAAGATATTTCTAACCTACAGATGGAGGTGTCATCAGAAACTGCTTCACCGACAGATCCATCTTCTCCCGAAGCAGCCGCCGATGAGGAACCATCTACAGATGACGATACCTCTGTAACATCCCCTGAAGGAACATCAGAAACCCCGCCTGCAACAGATTCACCTTCACCAGAAGCCTCCACCCAAACCAGTCGAAAACTAGATCCGGAGAACATGTCACCCGAAGAAGGAGACCTTCTTGCTAAGGGCGACGATCTGACCTTTCATAATAACCTTATCCAAATCCATGGGAACGGACTAATCAAATACGACGAAGTTGTGCTCTACGCTGACTATATCTGGGCGGATTTCGAGGAAAATGTGATGCGGGCGGCGGGAAATGTGCACCTGATCGTTGGAAACGAAGAAACTTTTGCAAACGAACTCCTTTACAATCTTGAAACTAAAAAAGGGATTATCCGCGAAGGATTTACTTTCAGTGACCCGTGGTACTACCGCGGCACTGAAATCTTCAAGATCGAAGATGATGAATCCTACATTCGCGGTGGGGCTTTGACAACATGCCCACTCAAGCACCCCCATTTCTACTTCAGTGCATCGCAGATTATCGTCAGGATAAACAAAGAGTTAATTGCCAAAAATATTGTTCTGAGGGTTGGGGGCATTCCGCTCTTCTATTTTCCTGCCTATCGTCGTGATCTCCGCCAGGAAGAGAAGATCGCGAAAATAATCGTCAAAGTCGGAACAGATAGCTATCAGGGAGTATTCCTCAGCGTTATTTTGCCACTTGCGCGTCGCTTTCGATATGACGGTGCACTCCTGTTTGATCACTCTAGCCGTCGGGGAAGTGGGGGCGGCTTTGACGGAAAATACCGTGTAAACGATGTCAAATTTCAAGAAATTATTGTTCCCTTACCTCCCAATGCAACGCCGAGTGAGCGGACAAAACTAGAAGAGAAAGCGCAGGAGTTAGCGGATCGTCTGGAGGGAGAGTATGACCGGTATAAGCTGCGGCAACTCTTTCTGGAGTATAAAATCTCCGAAGAAGACATCGCAGCTGCCCGCGAAAAGGCGGAGGAAGTCCATGCGAAACTGCAGGAAGCAGATGCAGATTTTGCAAAGATTGCACAAGCTGACTCGACCCATCAGGCGACGCGCTATCAAGGTGGCGACATGGGATTTTTGGTGCGTGGAGAACGCGATGAGGAAGATAAACTTCGGCTGGATCCAATCCTCAAAGAGGCGGTTTTTCAACTGAAACCGGGCGAAATTACGCCGATTCTGAGGACGGAATCTGGCTTCCATATTTTAACGGTTGATCGTGTGCTTGATGTATATGCCGAACGAGAACTCCAGACCCGCCGAATAGACGTAGCGATAGAACCAAGCGAAGAAACCCGTAACGCGATTCAGGAGACAGCAAAGCAAATCCAGGAGCGTGCAGATGCAGGAGAAGCACCCGAACAATTAGCGGGGGAATATGAAGATGTTGAAATTTCTGAAGCCAATGAAGGGGCAGGGTTTCTGTTAAATGAAATGGATCGGCGGTGGAAACACCCCGTAAGCCGACTAGAGACACCCGGAGAAGTAACTTGGCCCATAAATACCGAGCGAGGCGTTTACATCTTTGAGTTAATCGAAAAGGAGGCAACCCCGACCTTTGAAGAAATTGCGCGTCGGTTTGAAGTGGAGTGGAAGACGATTGAAGAGGAATTAGGGGAAGCTGCAACGACAGAAGACGGTGAAATGCAACAACCGGAAGAAGAAACAGAGGGGCAGGGTGATAAGAAAATAAACGGGCATGAGAAAAGAAGCGAAGGGGAGGGCGATATAGGGACACAGGAAGATAATACGCAAGCTGCTTTGAATCCCGATAAAATCGGGGACGATGAGACGGCAGATCTCCCGAAAGAAGAAGCGGAACCGGAGAAGTTGCAGGTCTACCAACAATACGATTATCGGGGACGGTGGGAGATGCCGACCGCAATCTACACACAAGCACAGCGACTCTATAGTGGTGAGTACACAGGGATAATCAAGACCGGTAAAGGGTATCGTCTAATTAAGGTCGATAAAAGGCGTACTTATAGGGGAGACCTTTACTTCTATACCAACGATGAATTTTCTTTCGATCGCCGAAAGCCGTTCAAAACTGGGAGACGATGGAATATGCGGTGGGGGCACCGGCACGCTTTCTATACCCCATGGGACAGCCGAGCGAAAGGACGAAGACCTGTGAGCTTTGTGGGACGTGTGGCGTGGCGAGCAAAGGACTTTGAAGAGGAGGGATTTGGAATCAATGAATCTGCGGTTAATTCTTTTGGTATGTTCACATGGGGAAACTCTTTTACCTCATTGAATTATGACGATAGAGACGAAGACGGAAACTTAAGATTTTCATACAAGACAATCGGGGAGTTCCTAGGAAGGCTACAGGTTAATCATACCTTAGACTTCACCGGTGAAGGGACAACAAACTTGCAAAAGCTGCCCACGCTCGATCTTTCACTTAGACGCATGCAATTAAATCGGTTGCCTGTTTTCAAAACTATCAATTCGGGGCTAACCACAGTCGCGGATCTGTTACACACCGATCTTCCAATCCTTTCAATGTTCGCTTTTCCAACGCTTGAAGACATTAGCTTTGATTTGGAGACGAACCTTGGTAATTTTTTCCGAGAACGGTTTCGAGACGAAGAGGACATCTACTTACAAACCATGGATCTTGGCTTTGATCTTCGTAAGCAGTCGGTGCTGCAAATAATCCCGAATCGAGAGTTGCGCCTTGACTTAGATTTCGACACGAACCTCATCTGGCATGACAAAGACCGAGAAGGAAACCAGAATATTTTCCGGAGTATATATAGCACGCGGTTAGCTGCCAGCAATCTGTTGTTTCGGATCTACGACATCAGTTTCATTCCCGGGGCGCGTCGTATGCGTCACCAAATCAACTCAAGGGTATCATTTGATTACTCACCGCCTGTCGACAGAGAAGATGCTCCTCAACTCTATCCTTTTGGTCCAAGTGTCTATTTCTTTGAAAGGAAAAACCTCTCCTATAACTTCGATACCAGTATTGAGGTTAAGACACGTGGCAGTAGATCTGCGCTCCGTGTGCTCCACTTTAATACGCGAATAGCGGCAGATTTTACCAAATTTGAGGCGTTGGGTGAACGTCGGTTCGTACCAATTGAAAGCAGAATGACAATAGTTCCACTGGCGAGCCGAAACTTAAATATCAGGTTTACATCGACACATGACCCGAATGAATCACTCCTCGATGGAAAACGACTCAAGCAGGTTGGTTTCCGATCCAACGTCAGTTACCGCCGTGACAAATGGAATATAACGTTCGGAAATGCCTTCACGAAAAGGACCCAACGCGCCTTTCGAAGTCTCACGGGCAGTTTTCGATTTCGGCCAAGCCATTTGCTTGAGTTGAACTTCAGGGCTAATTATGACTGGATCGAAAAACAGTTCTACTCGCAAAGTATAACGCTACGGCGAAACCTACACAATTGGAATATGACAATCAGATGGAACCGCATCGGGATTAAGCGGGAACCTCCCTTTGATAATGTGCGACAAGACTTCACTTTTCAGATTAACCTGATTGCAGAGCCTGCTGCCTCAGTTGGGGTTGGCTATGACGCCACAACGGATACATGGGGATTCCGTACCTTGCCCTCTGGGGTCCCTTACGACTCCTTCGGAGTCGGAAACTCACTTGGACGATCTTACTTCTAGCGCCAAACCTACAGTGCGAAAAACGACTGACTTATGTTAAGAAGTCATGCAACAGAAACCGTAGGTGCCTGTATCCCGATTTATCGGGGAGCGAGTTCACCCCACCCGTACTTGCCAGAAACTCGGTTTCCCTTAGCGTATTGCACTTTCTTTTGATATGGACCACGCCTTGTCTCGCATAATTGGGACAAGGCTTTTTTATTTTTAAACTTTCTGTTGACTACTTAACGTCTATATGCTATATTAAATCTTTGTGAAACTATGAAGATATATCCTCGAATCCATTTCATTGGCTGCCCTGCCTGCCGCGACTAGCTCTGCCCACTGCTATGAAAAACGGTGTTGTTGACGCCTGAAATTTATGGTAAAATGGGACTCACTGATTACTCAAGTTGAAAATATATTAGGACATAGAATCTCCCCATGTGAATGGAATCAGCCGCAATTACGGAAAGACCTTCAGCCAAAGGAAAATTTATGCCGGAAGAATTTATCGACATCCGTGGCGCACGCGAACATAATCTCAGAAACATTGATCTCAAGCTCCCCAAAGACAAACTCATCATCTTCACCGGTGTCAGTGGTTCCGGGAAATCATCGCTAGCATTCGATACAGTCTACGCTGAAGGTCAACGCCGCTACATCGAATCCCTTTCCGCTTATGCCCGCCAATTCCTTGGACAATTGGAAAAACCCGATGTCGACTTCATCGGTGGACTATCCCCAGCCATCTCGATCGATCAGAAATCGGGGGGAAACAACCCCCGTTCAACGGTCGCAACGATCACAGAAATCTATGACTACCTGCGTGTCCTGTTCGCGCGTGTAGGTACGCCACACTGCTTGAAATGCGGCGCACCGGTAGGCGCCCAAACCTCAGAGGCGATTATTGATCAAATCGTCAACCTACCGCAGCAAACTCGCATCTTAATCCTTACACCAATTGTTAGTGGTCGCCGTGGTGAATATCGTGACGACCTTGAAGACGCGCTCAAGGCAGGATTTGTTCGTGCTCGAATTGACGGGCAGATCTATGAACTCCCGGCTGAAATTCAACTTGATCGCAACCAACGACATAACATTGAAATCGTCGTTGACCGAATCATTATCAAACCCGATATCCGCAGCCGCGTTGCAGAAGCCGTTGAAACCGCGCTACGTATGGGAGAGGGACGTCTCATTGTGAATGTTGTCGAGGGAGAACCAGATGCGGCCGACCTCTTGTTCGGAGTGGATTATACTTGTGTTCACTGCAATATCAGCTATGAACCCCCCGCCCCGCGAAATTTCTCCTTTAACAGTCCTGCGGGGATGTGTCCGACCTGCAAAGGGCTCGGAACGCTAACGACTATGGACCCCAGTTTAGTTGTCCCTGACCCAACGCAATCAATTCGGGCGGGAGCGATTGTCTTTTGGGGGCGGCTAAACACGCTACAGACACGACACCAAGCCGAGAGCTTGGCAGCACATTTCGGTTTCAGTCTTGATACACCGTGGGAACAGTTGAGCGATGTGCACCAGCACGCTGTCCTTCATGGCACTGGAAAGGAAAAAATCCTTTTCGTCTATCGTTCCCGTCGTAATCGCCGCTATAAGTACCACGCCACGTTTGAGGGCGCGATTCCACCCGAAGAACGGAGGTATTTCCAAGCAACCTCAGAGATTGTGAAGCGATACTATGGAAAATTCATGATTTCTGGTACATGTCCAGAGTGCAACGGGACGCGACTCCGACCAGAGGTCAGAGCTGTGACAATTGACGAAAAATCCATCCTTGATGTTGTCGGAATGGCGGTCGGTGATTGTTTTAATTTTTTTGAAAAACTCCAACTGCCTGAGCGTGAAGCGTTTATTGCGACCGATCTCCTCAAAGAGATACGAGGGCGCCTCTGGTTCTTGATGAACGTTGGGCTGCACTACCTCACCTTGGATAGAACCGCACCAACCCTTTCCGGCGGCGAGTCACAACGAATTCGGTTAGCCAGTCAGATCGGAGCAGGATTGCGGGGGGTAGTTTACGTCCTCGACGAACCGAGTATTGGCTTGCACCCGCGTGATAACCAGCACCTCCTCACTACGCTCAAGCACCTCCGAGACCAGGGCAATACCGTAATCGTTGTCGAACATGATGAAGACACAATGTGGGCAGGAGATATGATTGTTGATTTTGGGCCCGGCCCCGGAATCAAAGGCGGTGAAATTGCAGCAATTGGCACGCCACAAGAGGTCGCCAAAAGTTCAACCTCCCTGACAGCGCAATATCTCCGTGGTGAACAACAGATCGAAGTTCCTGCTGAACGCCGTCCAATTGGAAATCAGTGGATCGAGATCTGCGGGGCACGTCACAACAACCTCAAAAACGTTAATGTGCGAATCCCGACCAGCATTTTCACCTGTGTCACAGGTGTCAGCGGCTCTGGTAAAAGTTCGCTTGTCAACGATATTCTACACGAGGCGCTTGCCCGAGATCTCATGAAGGCACATGCACAGCCGGGAGAATATGATCTAATACAGGCGATCACTACAGAAGCAGAGCCTCCAATCGACCATACACAATGTACATCTTCATCCCAAATTGAAGAGGTTATCGATAAAGTCATTGATATTGATCAGTCGCCGATTGGGCGGACGCCGAGATCGAATCCTGCTACATACACCAAAGTGTTCGATCAGATCCGTGCCCTTTACGCCGAGATGGCTGAGTCCAAAATGCGTGGTTACAAACAGGGACGTTTCAGTTTCAATGTCAAAGGTGGTCGATGCGAAGCCTGCGAGGGCAACGGCTCAAAGCGGGTCGAAATGCACTTTATTGCCGATGTCTGGGTAAAGTGTAATATCTGTCAGGGAAAACGGTATAATGACGAAACGTTACAGGTTGAATACCGAGGCGCGAATATCTCTGATGTGCTCAACATGGACGTGCAAGAGGCTTTAGAGCACTTTACGAACGTTCCGAAAATTGCGAAGATCCTACAAACCCTACACGATGTTGGTTTGGACTACATCAAGCTTGGGCAGCCAGCACCGACGCTTTCCGGCGGCGAAGCGCAACGGATTAAACTGGCGCGAGAACTTGCTAAGCGCAGCACCGGCAAAACCCTCTATATTCTCGACGAGCCGACAACTGGGCTGCACTTCGACGACGTGAAGAAACTCCTAGAAGTATTGCATCAACTCGTTGATGTGGGCAATACTGTTGTCGTCATTGAACACAACTTGGAGGTAGTAAAGACCGCGGATTATCTTATTGACCTCGGTCCCGAAGGGGGTGAAGAGGGCGGTTATGTCGTCGCAATAGGGACGCCAGAGCAAGTGGCAGCGGTCGAGGAGTCGTATACCGGGCTAGCGTTGAAGCCGGCACTAGAGCTGAGGAAAATGGAAGAATCTCTGATTGATTCTACCCAATACGCAATGCACACTACGCCGCACCTCCTACAGGAATCAGCAGCCTCTTATGAATTGACTAACGCTAATGAGCATAAATATATCTCCGTGCACGGGGCGCATGAACACAATCTGAAGAACATCAATGTAGATATTCCTCATCGGAAGTTCACCACATTTACCGGCGTGAGTGGTTCAGGGAAATCGTCGCTGGCATTAGACACAATATATGCAGAAGGACAGCGGCGCTACATCGAATCCCTTTCAGCGTATGCGAGGCAGTTTTTGGGGCAATTAGAAAAGCCGAAGGTTGAGAAGATTGAGGGACTCTCGCCGGCAATAGCGATCGAACAGAAAGCACCGAGCAAGAATCCACGCTCTACCGTCGGAACAGTTACAGAAATTTACGACTACCTGCGTGTGTTTTATGCACGAGTCGGAATCGCCCACTGCCCGCAGTGCGGTTTGGAAATCAGCGTACAATCCGTACAGCAGATCGTTGACAAAATTGTGGCATTGGCAGGTGGAGCGCGGCTTTATGTCCTGTCTCCCTTGGTGCTGCGACCTAATGAAGATTATCCCGATGCCTTCCAGCGTCTACAGCGTGACGGCTATGCTCGCGTCGAAATTGACGGAGAGGTTCACTCAATCGATCGAGCGCCGCGGATTGGGAAAAGCATCCGACACGATGTCAAAATTGTCGTCGATCGCCTCACCCTCGAGCCCGATGAACGTAGCCGTCTGGCAGAAGCTGTCGAAACGGCAACGCAGCAGAGCAATGGGATTGTAGCGGTAGGAGTAATGACTGATGGACGGAGGAGAGGTGCGGGAACAGGAATCACGCATCATGTCTTCAGCGAGCACTTCGCTTGCGTCCCATGCGGTTTAAGTTTTCCCGAACTCACACCGCGTCACTTTTCATTCAATAGCTCTATCGGTCAGTGTCCGGCGTGCGAAGGTATTGGAACAATCGGAAATCGGTTGTATACTTGTCAGGAGTGCGAAGGTACGCGAATTCAACCCTTGGCAAGAGGTGTGACGTTGGGCGGGGAAACCATTGCTGAGGTGACAGCGATGCCAATTGGAAAGACCGCCAACTTCTTTGATCTCCTCAATTTGTCAGCCCATCAGATGGAGATCGGTGGGGCACTGCTCAAAGAGATTCAACAACGACTTCGATTCCTCGTCGATATTGGGCTGCACTACCTGACGCTAGACCGACCCGCACCAAGTCTCTCAGGCGGGGAGATGCAGCGCATCCGTCTAGCAAGTCAACTTGGCAGCGGTCTCACAGGAGTAACGTACATCCTTGATGAACCGAGTATCGGATTGCATCAGCGAGATCAAGAACGGCTCTTGAACGCACTCAAAGGGCTTCGAGATCTTGGAAATAGTGTCCTAGTTGTTGAACATGACTTAGAAACCATGTTGGCATCGGATCACATTCTCGATTTTGGTCCCCGCGCTGGAAAGTTCGGCGGTGAAATCGTCGCTGCTGGGTCGCCAACTGAAATCCAGCAGAGCGAAAATTCGCTGACAGGCGACTATCTCACAGGAAAACTCAAGATCGAAGTCCCTCCGCAAAGACGCCAAGGCAAAGGGGAGTGGCTTGAGATGGTGGGTGTCCGAACCAACAACCTACAGAATATTGATGTTAAAATCCCGTTGGGAACACTGACATGCGTGACAGGGGTTTCCGGTTCAGGAAAGAGTTCGCTCATTGAGGAGACATTGTATCCTGTGCTCGTTTCTAACCTGAATCGAACGCGGATGCGGGCGGGAAAATATCGAATGATTCGCGGGTTAGAATGCCTTGACAAGGTAATTAACATCGACCAGCAGCCAATCGGGGACACCCCACGATCGAATCCAGCGACCTACACTGATCTGTTCACCAAGGTTCGCTATCTCTTTGCCGATCTGCCGGAAGCTAAGGTTCACGGTTTTGATTCCCGTCGATTCAGCTTTAATCAGAAGACAGGACAGTGTGAGACATGTCGTGGGCATGGCTTCAATAAGGTTGAGATGCACTTTCTCGCGGATGTATGGGTAAAGTGTGAAACATGCGGTGGCACCGGCTACAACCACGAAACGTTGCAAATCCGCTACAAGGGCAAAAACATCGCCGATATCCTAGAGATGACAGTGCAGGAAGCGTTAGAGCATTTCCAAAGCGTACCGACTATCCATAAGCCCCTACAGATGCTGTACGATGTTGGCTTGGATTACATTGAGCTCGGTCAGGCGGCGACAACCCTCTCCGGCGGTGAATCCCAACGTGTCAAGCTGGCGCGTGAACTCTCAAAGCGGAGCACCGGCAAAACTATCTACATCATGGACGAACCAACGACGGGTCTGCACTTTGATGATGTGCAAAAATTATTGATGGTGCTCAACCGCCTAGTGGACAAAGGCAACACAATTGTTATCATTGAACACAACATGGATGTGATTAAATCCGCCGATTGGATTATTGACCTAGGTCCTGAAGGCGGGGTTGAAGGTGGGAAGGTTGTCGCTATGGGAACGCCAGAAGAGATAGTAACTGTAGAGGAATCGCATACGGGACGGTTTTTGCGGAAGGCACTCGCGACGCTATCCTGATAATTTGTGATAGTTTTTGATGCCGATATTCGAAATTTTAGGAGGCAGCACATTTGGAAGTCAAACTTCAAGAACTCAAAACACACTTAATGGAGATTAGCGACTTGGGGTCAGCAGCGTCGATCCTCCACTGGGACCAGACCACCTACATGCCGCCAGGCGGCGCGGCTGCGCGGGGACGTCAGCTTGCCACGCTGAGTCGCCTCGCACACGAGAGGTTTACCGATTCAAAAATTGGAAAACTCCTTGATGACTTACGATCTTACGAAGAAAGTTTGCCCTACGATTCCGACGATGCCAGCCTGATTCGTGTTACACGGCGTGAATACGAAAAAGCCACAAAAGTGCCCGCTTCGTTCATGGCAGAGTTCCAGAACCACTCAGCGGAATCGTATCAAGTTTGGACGAAAGCGCGACCGGAAAACGACTTCGCTGCTGTACAACCTTACCTCGAAAAAACGCTGGACTTGAGCCGACAACTCGCCGATTTCTTTCCCGGCTACGAACACATCGCTGACCCCTTAATCGACTTTTCCGACGAAGGCATGAAAGCCTCTACTGTTCGTCCACTGTTTGCCGAACTCCGCGAACAACTTGTACCGATTATGAGTGCCATCGCCGCCCAACCGACCGCTGACGACAGTTGCCTGCGCCAAACCTTCCCGGAGATACAACAACTTGAATTCGCCGACGATGTCATCAAACGTTTCGGCTATGACTTTGAACGCGGTCGGCGGGATAAAACCCACCATCCGTTTATGACAAAATTCTCGATTGGCGATGTCCGCATTACCATCCGCACAAAAGAAGATGATTTGAGCGAAGGCCTATTCAGCATGACACACGAGGCGGGACATGCACTATACGAACAGGGAACCTGCACGGATTTTGAAGGTCTCTCGCTTGATGGTGGAGCGTCATCTGGGGTTCATGAGAGCCAATCGCGTCTCTGGGAAAATGTCGTTGGGCGAAGTCGGGGTTTCTGGAACTTTTTCTACCCTAAACTCCAATCTACCTTTCCAGACCAGCTTGGGAGTGTGCCTATAGATACCTTTTACCGTGCGATTAACAAAGTGGAACGCTCACTTATCCGCACAGACGCGGATGAAGTGACTTATAATCTCCACGTTATGCTTCGATTCGATTTTGAACTTGATCTGCTCGAGGGGAAGCTTGCTGTGAAAGATCTTCCCGAGGCGTGGCATGAGCGGTTTCAAGCGGATTTTGGAATTGTCCCGCCAGACGACCGAGATGGGGTGCTGCAAGATGTCCATTGGTATGCTGGCACGATTGGCGGTAGCTTTCAAGGTTATACGTTGGGCAATATTCTGGGGGCGCAGTTCTTCGTGACTGCTCTAGATGCACACCCTGAAATTACGAGTGAAATTGAGAAAGGGGAGTTTGGTACGCTACACGATTGGCTCAAGGAGAATATCTACCAGCACGGTAGCAAATATACCGCACCTGAACTCATTGAGCGCGTTATCGGAGGACCGTTACGCATTGAACCGTATATCAGCTATCTACGGTCAAAGTACGAAACATTGTATCGCTTATAGCCATTTATGGGTTAAGTTTCCTCACCTGTTTCACACAATCGGTGCACCGAAAAGTCCAAATAGTACGATGCAGGAGAATTCAATGATAATCAAGACAGCAGACGAACTTCATCAACTAGTCAAAAATGTTCTATTGGCCGCAGGCGCCAACGAACAAAACGCGGAAGACGTGGCAGAGCACTTGGTCTTAGCAAATCTGAGCGGTGTTGACACGCACGGCATCTGGCATTTGCCGCGTTATGTGGATTCCGCCAAATCTGGTGAGATTGTAGCGACAGCTCACCCGGAAGTCCTAAACGAAACTGCCACAAGTGCCCAAGTAACGGGGAATTGGACGTTCGGTCAAGCCGCTGCTAAATATGCGATAGAAGTCGCCATAACAAAAGCGAAAGAGAATGACATCGCTATAGTAGGGCTCGTTCAAGCAGACCATATCGGACGGCTAGGTCACTACGTGGAGATGGCGGCGTCTGAAAAGCTAATCGCCATGGTCTGGGCGGGCGGATACTCTGAAGAAGAACCAGCGACCGTTCCCTATGGTGGCAGAGAAACGGTTCTCCATACCAATCCATTAGCCATGGGCTTTCCGTCCGGCGATGCGCCGCGAATGATGTTCGACTTTGCAACAGCGGCGGTTTCCGGTGTCAAAGTCCTCAACGCCCAGCGCAGAGGGGAACCGTTACCGCCTAACTGTATTGTTGACAAAGATGGGAATCCCAGCACGGATGCGAACGATTTCGTTAACGGAGGTGGGCATGTCCCGTTTGGCGGACACAAGGGTTATGCCTTGATGATGGCAACCGAGTTCCTTGGGCGAATCTTTACAGGAGCAGACGCCTTTGTTGATCCCAAGCACGGTGGCCCGATTATGCGCCACCAAGGGGTGACAATGATTGCCTTCAAAGCGGACCTGTTCCAACCTTTCTCGGACTATGCAAACCGTGCCGATGAGATGGGGCATCGAGTCAGAGCGATTCCACCAGCACCCGGCTTCGATGAAGTGCTGATGCCCGGTGATCCAGAGGTTCGGACACGTGCCCTCCGTCAACGTGATGGCATCCCCATTGCTGATGACATTTGGCAGTCCGTCACTGAAACAGCGACATCGCTCGGCGTAGAGGTTCCCTAGGCAAGTTTCAGATTGTAGGGAACGCAGATCTGCGTTCCCTACTCACCTGACCCATAGAAAGGAATATAGGGAAGGAGATAAGAACGTGAATCAAACCACTAACACAGTAGGGCTTACTGAAGATCAAATTGACTTCCACAAGACGTTTGGTTACACGGTACTGAAACAGTTATTCTCAGCCGATGAACTTGCAACAATCCACAAAGAGTTCAATACTACCATGGCAGAGCAATACGCGCACAAACCGTATGATGGTGCGGAACGCCACTGGGCACCGATGATGGACGAAGAGACACCTTTCTTTGCGAGCCTGATGGAAGACCCTCGTTTTTTAACCGTCGCTAAACAGTTGTACGGTGACGATGTACTCGGTATCGGCACAGATGCCAACCGCTATACCGGTGACACACGTTGGCACCGCGATACCGGCACCATTCATCAGTACGGCGTGAAGTTTGCGTTTTATTTAGGACCAGTAAGCGGGAATACAGGGGCATTGCGTGTCATTCCCGGCACCCATCGACTCCCTAACGATGACGAGTTCGCCGATGGTGTCCGGTCGCTACCGCTGGAGCAAGTACCGTGTGCTGCACTAGCTTCCGAGCCGGGAGACGTGGTCGCGTTTGACCTTCGCATGTGGCACGCCTCGTATGGTGGTAGCGATGACCGCCAGATGTGCACCGTCGTCTATTACTCAAACCCGAAGAACCCGGATGAACTTGAAGCGCTCCGTAGGCAAGGCGAAGGTAACGCCAAAGCCGGGGTCAAGTCATTCAATCCCAAACGGAAGTATTTATACTCGAAACAATGGATGTCCAATCCGCATGGCAGTTTAGCCCGTCAAGCTTGGATTGACCGTCTGACAGAAGTCGGCTATTTTGATGCGCTGGGTTTGGTGGAAGTGTGATAGCTGCTTGCCTCGTAAAGCATGACAACATTATATACTGATTTTAATGGAAAATTCTAAATTTTAGGTAATTAGGAGGCAACATGAACAACATCTCTCGTCCATTGCGTGTTGGTGTCGTCGGCTGCGGCTCCTTTGGGCGCCATGCCTATTCAGACAATGTAGTCGATCACTCAGATGCCAATTTAACCGCAGTGTGCGATGTCGATGCAGAACGCGCTGAAACTGTCGCTCGTGAGCTGTTTGATGTGCATCCACAGCGACCGCGCGCGGCAACTTACACAGATTATCAAGAAATGCTCGACCAAGAATCCCTCGATATCGTCATGGTTGGCACGATGGCAGATGTCCGCTCGCCCGTGACGATTGCCGCACTTAACAGCGGTGCTCACGTGCTAGCAGCCAAGCCAATGGCACCCTCACTTGCGGAAGCAGAATCAATGCTTCAAGCAGCAGAGCAGGCGGGCCGGATGCTGATGGTCGGTTATAATTTTCGCTTTCGTAAAGATGCACAGGCGGTGCACAACTTCGTCCATAGTGGAGGATTGGGAACGCCTCGCTTCGCACGCACGTGGATACATGCGGGCAGCGTCCCGGTCTGGGGACCACACTACATCAAGTCCCGGTCCGGGGGTGGTTCACTCGCAAGTACCGGTGTGCATACACTCGATTTGGGGGTTTGGTTCCTCGACTGTCCCCGCCTCCTCTCCGTAGAGGGACGGGCGAGCGCACGTTTTGCTGACCTCTCCACGCTGCCCCCTGATTTGGAAGCGGTTCGAGATGCCTACGATGTCGAGGATTTGGTGTCCGGCTATGCTACCTTTGCCGATGATGTTACATTGTCGGTTGAGAGTATGTGGTTGGCACCCCCGAAAATCGGGGATAATGGCGTTGATGTGTGGGGAACGGAGGGCTACGCTTCATTGTCGCCGTTTCAGTTGTTGACGTGGCGGGATGGCGATTATGTAGATGTGACTGAGGATGTCGCGCCCGGCATCGCTGACACATTCCAAGATAACCCTAGGGTACGAACCCGTGCCGAAGTGCTTCATTTTATCGATTGTGCACTCGGCAAAACGTCACCGCTCATCACGCCGAAGGAGATGTGGACGGATCAGGCTATTGTTGATGGCATATATGCCGGAGGACGATCATATTCGTGAGCAATATCGCGTGGAATTCCAGCTTCTTGCCCTGACGGTTGGTATTTGGGGCAGAGCGTGTAACGAGGAAGAGTAGTGACCGCAATATGCCGAATCTGGAATACGCAAAACGGCAAATCATATATTGGACAGTCTCATCATCCGTTTCAGCGAATCCTAGAACATCTGATGCCCCCTGGGCGAGGCAGCTCCGCCATCCAAGCTGACTTGCTCAAATATCCGTCTAATTCATGGTGGTGGGAGATTATAGCCGGAACTGCAGGATGACTGAAAGAATCAGAAAGCCCTGTACGAAGCTATATTCAGCCATATTAACAACGTCAATCATACGGAGTTTGCTACACTTGATAAGGCTTTGAGGAAAGGCATCAAACCAACGCAGAAGAATATTGCGAAGTTGTCGGGGCTTGGGATAGCGACGGTTAAACGGTAACTGTACTCTTTCCAGTTGCTCGGCGAGCCTGTTGCGTTCCTTCTGGTCCATAGCCATCAACTGGTGGAGTTCGCGTATTTGGGTGTCCTTAACAATAGCGACTGCTTCCTCCTTGGACATCATGCGTTGACCGATGGCAATCATGTTGCAGTCTCCGTGCTCTTTAGCAAGACATGCAGTACGGGTATTCCAGACAACGGCACACCGAATTCCTACAAACCTGTTGGCAACGATTGCTTCATTCCCACTACCGCCTACAATTATACCAAGGGGGTGATGACCCTCGGCAACGGCTCGTGCCGCTTCGCGGACAAATTCTGGATAGTCTACCGAGTTGGTGGAAAATGTCCCGAAATCTTCAACCTTGATTCCCTTTGTACTCAAACCTCGTATGGTCACTTGCGATGGCAATGCTTGTCATAGTTAATCAAATTAATTGTATAACGATCGTGTTCACCGGGTGGCCGCCAGGGACTCACGGATTCAGAACACGCCGGATCGGCCGCTCCGGTGCAACACATTGTTAGCGACTGTTTGCAGATTTTGCCCTCTTCTTCTCCTTCTCTGCCTCAGAAAAGACCCTCCGAAAAAAAGCGAGGCGATTTGGCATGTGCTTGTGAACCCATTTCTCCACCTCTGAGGGTAGGCGACCTGGGTGTTTCAGCATGGTATAGGCGAACAGGGCAGACTCAGGCAGGTCTTCCTTTGTGGGGTTACTAGCCGCATACTCCGTGATGAAGTCGTCATCAGCTTTTTGTGCTGACAACCACGCCTTGCTCTTGCTATGCTTCAAGTCAAGTGTGGCGTGCACCGATTCATGGAATACCGTTTCCTCCAGATCGTGATTGCGAACGCGTGTTTCCATATTCTCCGAATAGAGAACAAAGAAGTGCCCATCGCTCTCTGCAAAGGCGGTTAGATCGCTTTTGTGGATCACAACATGTGAGAGTTTTTTGCGCATCAATTCTGGAAGCGTACCGAGAGGCCCAGACAGCATGAGGGCATAGCGCTCGGCCACTTCCATGCTTCCGAATGAGCTATGTGCCCAGATCTCTACCTTGCTGTCATCACGAAAGCGGGCTTCAAAGATGAAGGTGTCCTTTGCCTTCAGTTTATCGTTTCGCTTATCCGGCATTTCTCGTGTTCCCTGGCCAAGAAAGCGGAGGGATTCGAAAGCATTGGGGTCGTCAGAGGTAATGAAGTCGAACTCGGTGGATACAATCGAATTCTTGAAGAGTGGCTTAGCTGAATGTGCACCGTTGCTTTCCGGCTCTTTGCCTTTCTCCTTTCTCTTATCTGCTGCACTCAAATACATGGCAAAGACGAGCGTGATGCTCAATACAAGTTGGAGCGTCTTCATTTTTTTTCTCTCGCTAACATATTTATTGTTATAATGGCAAAAGCAACAGTTTCCGGCTTAAGATACGGCGTAACTTGACCTATATCTCCTTAGGAAATAGCCGATTTCCCTCCCTTTGTGGTGAGCGTTAGCTCGTAAAACTTGTTGGATATTTACAATAACCATCAGGAAGCATCCAAAATCGTAGGAAATCGATGATAACTAACTGCCTTCAATTTCTCACTCAAATATTTCCTATAAGTGACCTTATCGGACACTTTGGGCTGGTTTCGGGGAAAATCAGAAAATTAGATCCACTGTTCATACGGTTTCTTCCAGTCCCAATAATCAAAAAAAATGTCCGATAAGAAAACTGTGGGGGAGGTGTTGTTTTTAAGGGTTTGAAAATGCGCCTAGACGCTATTGACCTTGCCGAATACTTTCTTGTTAAGTATCAGTCTCATAATGAACCTGATAGATATGCAAGGTATGTAGATGTCGTTCGCCTTATGTATGAAGATTTAAGGCTACCCATTGGAGATGTGTATGACACCCATTACGATGTGGCATTAGATACTGTGGAGATGGCTATGTTTCAGTCCGGTTCTGCGCGTGTTTCATTATCATTTAGGTCAGTTGTCTATTGTGCAATAATCCTGATTTTGAGTCTCCGTTATGGTCAGGAATTGACAAAAAAGCGACAATTAAGAATTATCTCTGAGTCAATCGTTGCAGAGATTCCATTTGAGTATTAGTCAGAAGGTTTGGCAGATACGATAAGCTATCAAATGTTATGTGACTCAAAAGGAGTACTAATGAATCAAATTGTTGGCCCTTGGACTGGTCCTTCAAATGAAGGATATCGTTTTAATAATGAAGGAGTGTACGAGCTAATATACCCTCCCCAACCTAGGAAGAGAGCAATGTATAGCATCTGTGGGAATGCTCTAACAATGGCTACCAAATTTGACTATAAGGAGAAGATTACCCTCACCTTTAGCGATAACGGAAATAAGGTAAAGTTCGACTGGATTGATTGTACCGAGAGGGTCGAAGATGGTGCCAAGAGCATCCGTTTTGAACGTGAATAAACGCATTAGAACTTACGCAGCTGAACACTCAAATCCATGTAGTTCGGCGATTTATCGCCGATGGACACCGTTCCCAACGCCCGATGGATCGGGCAACTACAGTAGAGGCTCCATAAGGAATGCGTAGGGAATAACGATCGTTGTGCCCTGAAATGAGTAAGTCCTATGAGAGTAGGAATAATGATAGCACACCCCGCCAACCTCAACTGACCGCAAGACGTACCCAGCGGATGTTGTAGACCTCATCCTCGTGGCACCAAAACGCAACTAGCACATCGCCATCGGGCAGCAGGGCAAGGTTAGGACAGCCGAGTTTTAGCAAACGCAGCTCTTCCGTCGCAGTTGCCTCCCCGAACATTCTCGTGAGTCTGTCCCCTTGCCACAGAATCTGCGGTTCGTCGTGGCACCATTCCTCCCCGTCAAGATGGACCATAGTGCCACACAGCCCCGGCGGATCAATACCGCGGTAAACACAAACGACGCGCCCATCCGGCAGCGCCAAAAGTTTACTGGTCTCCCCATTCAAGCCCGTTGGATGCGGTGGGGTTGAAAACGTCTTACCATCGTGACTGACCGCGTAGTTGACCGCCTTTGTCTTGCCGCTACGTTCATCAAATGCCCAGCCAACAGCAAGCAGGCGTTCATCTGCCAACTGTACAACCGATTGCTCAAAATGGACGATTCCGTTGGCAGAGTCATCAAGGATGTCAATGTATGTGGACCAAGTCACCCCCTGATCCGCGGAAACCATTGCGATAACCTTCAAACCATTGGGAGCTGCTCCGTCCCAACACCGCAGGCATGACACCGGAGCCAACCATCTGCCGTCCGCTAACTCGACAATCGTATGACAGACTTCAAAGGGTTGCCCCACCAGAGGTGGTGAGATGTGCTGAGGTTGTTCCCAAGTCAAACCGTCATCCGTACTCCACGCTACCATCAAATCCATCTCCGCCAAGCCCGTCGTGTCCGGATTCCAGATGCCTTGTTCGGGGTCATCGCGGTAAAAGCGAGCAATGAATGCAACTAGTTCGCCGTCCGACATCCGTCTTGGTCGCCCAATATGCGTGGTATGCCGCGTTGGGTGCTGGATCAGATTATCGGGGAACATCGGTACCGGCGCGTCCCAAGTCTGCCCACCGTCATGGCTACGGCTGATATAGGTACGGTAGTCCAAACTCTCAACTGCCTCACCGATGTCAAACGCCGTAATTAGTTCGTTATGGTCAATAACCACCAAAGTCGGGTGCCATGCATGTCGAGCACGTAGATGTGGCTTCGAATTACGGTAGACATGACCAGTCCCACAAATCTCAATCATCGGTTTGCTCACTCCTATCTGTACAATGACTTGAGCCTCTGAAGGAAGATTAGAACCGTCTTAGATTAATCGCTTATTTTTTAGATATATTACTAGACTTTTCATTTCCTGAATGACTTTCTTCTCCCTTGTAGCCATCATATTAAACAGGGTGCGCGCTGGAATGCTTCTCTTCCTCGCGGTCCCTGCGGAGGTTTTAGAGATAAAATCTCCATAACGTTCAGGAGCGATTCCCAGATATTTGATTGAGAGGTAATGTTCTGAGGGTTGTCCCGTCACCGTGCCATCAAGGATACTTCCTGTTTTTCTCCTGCCGTAGCTGATGGTATAGCATCTGCCACTTGCCTTATTGACAACCGTATACCCCGCCTCATCAATGGACTCATTCCAGCATTCCTCAAATCCACTTGTTGGCATGCGATCCCTCAAGTCCTGTGCTGACCGCATGACAACCCTTTCACGAATCGGGGTTCTTGTGATGAGCAAATCCTCCTCTTCGACCCTTTGGGGAGCTGGTTCCTGCATCAGATAGACATTATCCAGAGTATATACCACACCACTGTTGATGCCTTTCGCAAGATTAAGATGTCTTTCAACAACATCCTTATTGAGAGGATGAAGCTGGTATTGACTATTAGAGTTAAAAACACGGCGTAATTTTCTGCGGCATTCGATGTCTGCATACCGGTCTTTTGGAATGGACCTTTCTACTTTTAGCTCGTAATCTACAAACAGATCATTTGTTACATTGACCCGCGCTTCTTGTGTACTGGCTAGGAGCGATAAGCCGGTCTGACTTTTGGACAAAACCCGACCGATGAGATTATCTCGTCGTAACGTGCGTATCTTTTGAGAAATCAGCTCGAGTGTGGGAGCGTCCATATCCTCAATCATAATTTTATGTTCCCACCGTGTGCCTCTCTCATGGGCAAGGATTTGGAGTTGTTGCATCTGACCATTGGAGTGGATATACCCCAATACTGTCCACGGATCAAAAGTGGTGCGGTATCCCCCCGCCGCTTTAGAGATATCACCTGCTAGCACACAATCTCGCCTTTCATATCGTGAATAGACACCAAACTGAAACTCCAAGTGATGGAAAGGTTCTAATGCTTCCAAGAGATCCGTGGCGAACGCTGAACCTTGCGGAAAGGATTTAAAAATGGATTGGGTTTGTGCGGGATAGTTGAGAGCGTCGAGGAATTTTCCGATTGGAATCCCATGTGTATCATCCTCCTCGCCGCCGAAGACCTTGGTTTTGGTCTTAAAAGGAGGATTCCGCAAAAACAGATCGCGCTGAGAGACTAATTGTAGTGCAGGATCGTCAGACATGCCTTCAAGGGTGGGAGCATCTCCGAAAACCTGTTCTTGAATCGTATTATCTACACTTTCACCCGATTCAATACCGCGTTTGACTTCGGCAAAATCAACGATGTCATTTAGGTTGTAAAGGAGCGGTGCGCTCGAAGCTTGATTATCGTAGTTAAATCGGCGGAATCGTATTCTTGGCTTAATCCGAAAAACAGGGATTAGACCGTAATCTTTTGATAACGCATACAGAGTGACTGTATAGGATTCGGCATGTATTTTTCGCTCTAAAATACCGCTTTGCGTAGAAATGCCTCTACCTAAACCGTTCTCTCTAATCAGGTGTTCTTGAACGGGATCGCTGTCATTGCCAAAAATGATCATTCGGTGTTCTTCTCTGCTATCGTCTACCATTTATGGTCCCTCCCCTATTAAAGCAATCCGAGGCATAATTGGAATTGGAATTAAGAAAAATTATACCATGAACTAATAATAAAATAACAAGAAAATTAAATATTCAAACCTATTTTACCGTGATACACTAGCCGAATATCTCAATATGCGGAGTATAGGACATGTCTTCATCGAGTGGATAAATCGGTCGTCGGACGAATTTGTGGCCCAACGTCTTGATGTTGGGACTTGCTGCACCCGGAACGTCGATAGTCATGTTTCGGACAGTCCACTCGTCATAAAACTCATAAGGTGTATGCGGCAACTTCTGGATAATAACATCGAACGTTGTCGGGTCCTGACCAACAGCCGGATACATCCACCGATCACATAGTATACCGCCTTGAGTCGCGGCGACGATAGTGATGTTGCCAGCTCTGAGAACGGCTATCGGCACATTGTCCCTTATAGCGAGCGCTTCCACCGTGACCTCTATATCTATCGGGGTAAAACGAGGGTCTTTCGTGCCACCGAGCGCTACGGTGATGGTGCTGCCTAAACCTGCTTCCATAGCTTTCTCGATCGCCGGTTCGTCGCGGATGGGAAAAAGAACCCGCCCTGTGTAGTCGCTCTCTAAAAACCCTTTTAAGATTGTATTGCTAGTTCCCGGTGCGCCAGAACTTGTGGCGTCGGCAGCATCTGAAAAGACAACCGCTCCGTCTGCTTTCTTCGCGTTTTCGATTGCGTCCTCCACACTGTGCAGGACACACTGCATCCGCTCACGCATATCCCAGAAGTTTTGACCAATTCTCATTGCTTCCCGTTCAGCCAATTCCCTATTATCATCAGTGACAATGATGATTCGAGATCCCTGCTCCGGGCAGTCAGTAGGCGGATGCCCCAGCATAATGCCCGCTGCCAAAACATCGTCCCGTTCTTCGAGCCGCTCGAGGTGGCGGATAAATGTGCCGTGCACCCCGGTAGCGGTCTTGAGTTCGTCACCGCGCACCATGGTCGGTGTATACACACTCCCGATAACGGGCTTCGCGCCATCAAGAATACTGAGTAGCATTGTAGCCGTCCGCTCACCCAACTGATACCAGTCGATGTGCGGATAGGTGTGCAAAATAGCGGCACCGTCGATAAGCTCCAACATGCGCCGGGTAACGGTGCCGTGCATGTCGAGAGAAATGACGATGGGGACATCCGATCCCAAGATCTTACGGGTTTCACCAAGGATGTAACCTTCCGGATCCTTCTCTATCTCGGCAGCCATTGCCCCATGCATGGCGAAAAACAGGGCATCTGCCCCAGCACTGTTTTTCTCAATCGCTTCCAAGCATTCTCCGGTGATCCGCTCAAAACATTCGTGGGTGATTGTGCCGCCCGCACCCATGCTAGCTCCATACGTGGGCACCACTTCCAAGTCGGACCGTTGAGAAAAGATATTCAGCGCACCGTTGATATCCTCACGGCCGGCATCGAATAAATCCTGACCGAAATGGACGCTAAAATCCTCATACGTAGTGGGATTGGGATGGAACGAATTGGTTTCTTGGAAGTAATTAGCAACAATGATTTTAGGCATAATATCCCTTTTTACTTAAACAGTGATCTTATCTCGACAAGTCACGATCGACCGCGAACATCGAATGATCCGGGCGCAGTTACGATTGGAGGTGCTTTGATTCGGATCCGCAAACATCTACACAAGTCATATTAATCCCCGAAATGCCACACAAATTTTATTTGAGCTTGCGTACCGTCGAGCCGTATACGATAGTTGCGGCCTGAATCCAATTCCATAAGTGGCCGATTTCTCAGATATTTGAACTCTAACCCCAAAACAAAGGCTTTCGATATCGAGAAAGTAGTACCAGCCAAAAGCTGACTGCCAAAAGCAGCACCTGTGGCAAGGGACGATCCGGGTGCCCGTTCACGGGTCCAAATATGATTGACACCCACGCCGATGTACAAACTATGAATCCGCCGTTCCGTTTCGGGTAGGTTTGATATAAGGTTGATGATATAACTGATTTCAGCCGGAACAAACGTCAAGCTAGATGAAGAATCTGTGCTGATGAAGGTGCTATCGTTGTACGGATCTCCCTTTTTCTGTAGGACACCGATTGATGCTGCTAACCCCGTGTGAGTCGAAACCGCGAGTTTATACTGCGCCCCAAACATAGGCATGCTTCCGTAAATGCTATCGGTGCTAGCCTCCGATGAACGATGGAACCCTCCGTACAGTCCGAAACCTTCTTGGAATCTGGCAGACGAAATACGTGGGAAAATGAAAACCGTACACACAAGCCCGAAAAGTATCACGAATCTATGACGTTGGGAACCCATTCAATTAATCTCCTTTGATTTAGTCATTTCAGTCTGCGACCAACGTCTTAACGGCCGTATCCGTTTCCATACACGGTAACCGATTGTCACTAAACCAAGCAGCAACAAGTCGGGAAGAAAAGTTATTCCCATATACCGGACGCGACGAAATTCTTGATTATCTTGGTGACGAACTAACTCAAAATCCGTATCCATTTCGGTTCGGGCAAAGCTACGACGCAAGCGAGTTAGGTAACGTGACTCTCCGATAAAGCTGCCGAAAGTCGGATAACGCAGACGAATCGCATCGCGCTCGTCATCGGTAATTCGGTTGGCGTATTCAACCTTCGCGCTCGGAAAGTGCATCTTATCCGGGGTAAGAATGTATACGGTAACATCTGTGCCTTCCCGCGCGCTAATCGAGGTTAGACGCAATGGGTAGATTAACCGCTCTGCCCTATATGTCAACAAGATTGGATCAATAGGCTGGTCGAAAAAGCGAGCTCGTCGACGCTCACCGCCCTCAAACTCTGTGCTCAATCGCATGGCAGTGAATATCCATTTCTGATTGATGTAACTTTGCAAGATTGCATTGTCCTCAATGGAGTGGTGATAGCCATGTGCGTCAAGCCAATCGGTTAGTGCCATTGGATTATCAGCCGTGAGGATGACAGTATCAAAAGCCCCCACCTGTTGCTCAGAGATGACGGTAACGCCCTCCTCTTCGCTAGCACTATCAAAGAAAATACCGTCTTCCCCCGTTGTGAAAACGTTACAGCCCGAAGTTCCACCGCCTCCACGCCATCGGGTCACCGGTGTTGTGAGGTCATTCAATTCTCTAAAGATTCGCCGATCCACGGTGTCGAGTTTCGGGATGGATGGCGTCGGAATGACTATAGCGAATTCTGTTGCTTCACCTCTGATGTTGATGCTGGGAACGAGGTTGACCTGTTGCGTTTGCGGATTATAGGCGATGAACGCACGTTGACCGGTGCCGTTTAATTCTTGGTCCGGTGGCGCAAACATCACACAAGGGGCGTAACCGTCAGTAGGAAGGAGTAGAAGCAACACCAACAGCCAAAGAAAATCGAAGTGTCTTGTCATCGTTAAACCCTCCATCGGGTTTGAAAATAGCGTTCTAAAAAGATTACAGTTCCATCAATATATCCGATTCTGTTGTCTCCAATCATTCTTTTCTTCAAGTGTGGGAGTTCAGTAACCTACTCTACATACTTTAACTGTTCTACATACTTTAACTGTTTATAACAGCGGCCACACGAAAAATGCCATCGATGTTACCCCAAGATATACAAAGAAAACGAGCAATAGGCGGCCCATAATCTCTCTAAATTCCAGTTTAACGATGGCGAGCATTGCGATCGCCCAGAAGGGCTGAATCATGTCAGTCATCATGTCGCCCCAAGCGTATGCAACAACTATCTTTGACGCTTCAACACCGAGCGCGTCTCCCGCAGGTATAAGGTATGGTGCTGTAACCGCCCATTCTGAGCCACCGGAGGGAATGAAGTAATTCAAAATACCGGCATACCAATAAGCAATCAGCAAGAATGTGTTTTTGCTCCCGATGACAATGAAGGCTTTGGTAAACGCAGTCGCAAGATTGGTAAATTTGAACAGCCCAAAGATGCCGGCGTAGAATGGGAACTGAATAATAACTCCCCACACAACCCTGCCTGCGTTTTCTGCTGCTTTAAGAAACCGCCACGGATACCAATGCAGGAGAATACCAACCATTAAAAAAAAGAAATTGATGGTATTAAGGGTAATAGCATTAGCGAAGCCTAAACGGACAATGTTGCCAAAAAGCCAAGCAAGGCCAGCCATTCCGACAATTAAGTGAGGGGTGCTCATAAATCGCCCTACCGAAATACAGTGATGAGATGTGTGACATTTTTCAAAGGGCGTCCCCAAATAGAATTGACCAACATAGCCATCTGAAGCAAGACCACACCGAGCATCAAGAAAGTTACCACATTCGGTTTGCTACTGACTGGTAGCTGTTTGTGGTTGGTATGTGTTGATAGCAGTTGCTTGAGCAATTCAAATATCGGTTCAATGACGACGTTGCGCTTCTGTTGATAGGCCTGCAACAGAGTTGATTGGTTAATAGCTTCGACATACCGCTGGGCTTGAGGTCGCTTGGCACCTATCACCGGGGTGATTAGCAATAACCCCTTGTTTGCTAATTGTTCAGTTCGTTTGAGGTCAGTATAGCCGGCATCAGCGACGATATAGCCGATATTTTGTGCAAGCAATTTGTCGAGTTGTTTGTCGAGTATCGCTTTCTCGCTGACACAAGCGGTGTCAACAACACCCATTCGGGGCATCCCCTCTGGACAAACGGTTAGATGCAGTCCATAGCCATAAACCCAGCCATGGTACTTACTGACAGACCAACTCGCGTCTGTATCAACGGCACGCAGTCCCGTTGGAATGCGATTGGCCTTTTTGTCTTTCTGATGCCAGACCGGACCTTTTGCCTTAAACAGACTTTTATCTTGGTAAACCACCTCCAAAGACGCATCGGCAATCAAAGTCATACCAACATCACCTAAAAACGCAATGAACGCTTGAAGGTGACAAGCAAGTTGTTTGTACCGTCGTGACAACGTTGCACGAGACGGCACGCTTTGCAGCTTGAACTGTGGCACCCCCGGCAGGTGCATCTCCAGCCATCTGTGTTGTGCCTTAAATGAATAGATACCCTTGAGGGTCAGCAACGCAAAAAGCACAATTAGGCACGCGTCTGTATACGACTTAGGGCGGCCGAGAGCCGGTGTGGACTCCGACGCGACGGAGGTGTTGAAAGTTTCGAGCTGTTCATACAAAAACGTGATATAATAATCACTGTCAGGATAACCCATGTTATAATCCTCTCTTTCTTGCAAGGTTAGATTAGATTATAACCGTTATCCTGACTCAATTGCAATTATGAGCACCCCTCAATTAAGTTAAAGCCGGGCCACCAATTCAGCCATATTGATGGTGACATCGAATGTGGTTTTTCAGGTGCCTCGAATAATTGCAACTGTTCTAAAAGTTCGGGCTTAATTCGGTAACTGTTTTCCGCTGAAGGGTGCATCACTGCCATCAGTGCAGTCACCACAAGGATGACCAATACAAGCAAGATGATGTTAAAAAGGCTAAAAATGGTTTCGGTCGCTGGAATCGTAGTCTGAAGAATCTCGCCCTGGATCAGAAAATTGTCAGGTGTATTCACTAAAAGCGGCGCGGAAGCGGACAACCCGGCGTGCCACGTACATCCGAGTCCGAGATAAGCTGCTGCTACAAGCAGCCGATAATCAACCTTTGGGTTGCGATGCACCAAGAACACAGCAAACAACGCACTTGCAATCAAGCTGAATGCCCAACTGAGCCAAGCGGTAATCATTGAAAACAGGCTCATCAGGATAATCGATTGCGCAGGCTTATCTGGATTTGGTAACGATGCCAGTTTCTGAAGGGCGCGTCTGATGAGTGGTGCACTAGCGACGATGTATCCCGTCATCATCGTCAAACACACCTGCATCCCAAACTCAAGCAATACCCAAAATCCGTTGCCCCACGCCTTCACCGCTGACACCGGGGAAGCGTCTCCCCAAATGAGGGCGAAAATAAAGCAGACCCCGGTCAGTATCCAAACAATTACCAAGGCATCTGGAATCCATCTTTCGGTCCAAGTTGTTAATACTGCCCCCCAACGCTGGAGTATGTTTGCATTTCGCTGGTGGTGGTCTGTCATGGGTCAAAAACTACCAATTCGCTCAATAGATTGCTTCTATATCTCTCGTCGCATGAATATCTTTCCGGTCAACCGTAATAGAACCCAAAAAAAGCGAGTCATGAAATCATCATAGCATGATTAATCCGAGAAAGTCAAGCACCTGTTCTGCTGTAGTTTTTCAATAACGATTTACTTGTACAACGAGGATGAGACAGAAAGAAAGGAGTATTTATCCGTTCGTTTGGTAGTAGCGTGGGTCGCCACTCCGATCGCCAATCCATTTGAAATTCAGGACGCGGAAGTAGTCGTCACCCTTACCACCTTCTCGCCAATCCTTCAACGCTTCCCGATGTCCCAACCGCTTCATCATCGCCCATTCAGAGATCCGGAACACCCGAGAATAAGTATCCCACAGGGTGAGGCCATCGCAGCCCAATTCATATAAGGTTTGCGCAGAGTATAGGGAAGCCGCTGGGGGCTGGCGACGAGGGTAAAGGTCTGGATACAACTTGACCGGTGTGTCCTTCACCAATTCCACCAGCGGTTGAATCCATTCTGCCGCGTTCATTGCAAAAGTTGGATGGGGCATCAAGTGGTCTACCAAGCCCTCTCTCACCAAGGTCTCGACATCAACGCCCCAGACCATATTACTTTGCATGACCTCACTGAGATTATATTTGCCAGCTCCTCCGGCGACCTCCGGTCTGGAAGACGGATCAATCCCCGGTGCCCGAAGTCGGCTTTCCATCGTCGATGTAATATTGTAGGCGATTTCAAGTTTTACCCCCATTTTCTGGCTCATGACGTCGACAGCTGCCTTGAGCTCACGGGCAAATTGGGTGACAAAGGTAGACAGAACTCTCCAAAAACGTGGGTCGTCATCTGGACATTCGCGCGGGTCCTCTCCATATTCCTCACGGAACCGTTGAATTACCGGTGCCTCATATAACACGAAGGGCTGGGAGCGACAAAAAATCACATGCACTCCATCAAATCCGTATTCCAACGCTTCACATAGGAGAGAAATCCACAGATGCCGGACTTCAGGAAAAGCCAAACTGAGATGCGCTATTCCCCTACCGTGCTTGTCCTTGCAACGAAATTCGGGATGCCGTTCATAGAAACTCCCCTCTTCCATCTCCAGCGGCACCGATTTCGGACCCTGTAGACGGAGGCTTGGGAAGATACGTATGCCAAGCGCGTGGGCAGCTTGCACGACCTCGGTCATGAAGTCAATCCCCTGTTCTTCTAACCTCTTGAGCGTCACGTCCCAACGTTCGTGAGCGGCAAAGCGGTCAAAGGGATTGTTATTGTCAGTCGGTGTGCGGCCAATGCGGCTGCGATAGGTACAGTTCTCCCCTTTGAAAGCCGCCCATAGCATAATCCCCACATCGCTGTCCCGGTACGGCTCAAACTGAGCCCAGATATCCTCTTTCGTGCGAAGGTCAGAGAAAATACCGGCATCATTCATAGCCACGAGACGTTTGGTATCCCTCCGAGGCAGTTCCTGCTGGTATTCTTCCATTTCCACATCGGAAAGAGGGACGAGACGAATATAGACCAAGCTGCTGTACATCTCGGCATAGCTACCACCCCGACCACCCTCGTTAAAGCGACTGATGATGAGGTCAGCCCCAGTGAGATCCGCGACCTTCCAGAAAGCCTCAGAAACTTGGTAATCTGAGAATGCCTTCGTTGTGTGGCTCCACCCCAGTTCCGGTGGAATGCCGTTGAGGTCCTTTCCAGATTGTGTTTCTGCCCTCACGAGGGTGTACGCCGAATCATCGGTCAAACGGAGGCGTACATGAGCATCTCCAAATTGACCCGGGTAATGGACGCCCACGTATATCGCATGGTAGCCTTCGCGGTTTAGGAGCAGTGTCAGCGGGCCAGGATTCATGCCTGGACCGGAATAGATCATTGTGCCGGTGAATTCTTCGGTTTCGTAGTCTATCAACCGCCAAGTGCCATGTCGGTAATCCCGGTCAAGACGGTAGGTTGGTTGACATTGACTTAGATCTGAAATAATCACATCTTTCATTATGGTGCCCTACTTGTTAAGAAAATGGTAATTTCATGCCTAGACGACAGCGAGTTTGACGCTTGAACCTTGCAAAGGTTGCACGATTTACACCCCCCTAAAATTAGAAAAAGGTTGAAAACTGAAACGAAATTGGATAGAATTTGGAAAATGTTTTCAATACACGATCGAAGATGAAAGGGTAACCATTCGGATCCAAAACAGAGCGTGTGCCGGATATAACCCATATCACTAGAACGCTGAAATGAAAGGTGAGATACATGAATAAAGCAGGCCGAGGCTGGTCCCAAGCGAGTCAAATGAAACCGGCAGCAGAATATGATATTCGTTACGGTTCAGGGCTGCTAAAAAAAGAGAGTTCCGGGTGGCCATCATACTTAGTAGTGTCTACACCGACCGCATACAAAACAGCACAGCCCTATCTGTCTAAACAGCCCACAGGGGTAGCCCATGCGGCGTGGCTGGATTCCAAACATCAACAGGAGATAGGCCGGAGTCTACCTGATGATGCAGAGTTGGTGGTTGGGCTAGGTGGTGGACGGGCACTAGATGCCTCAAAGTTCGTGGCGTTAGACAAAGATCTGCCGCTTATCATGGTGCCAACGATTGTATCAACGGGAGCGATTATCCATGGAGTTGTAGCAAAGTGGGACGGACGGAAAATCGTCGGGGCACTCGACGACTGGCCCTGGGTGGACTGCGATCATGTTTTGGTGGACGATGACCTGATTCTCAAAGCCCCCTACTATTTGAACACCGCTGGGCTCGGCGATATACTATGCGGATATGCAGCACCCGCGGAATGGCGTTGGCGTGCCAAGAACGGTCTGGGACCGCCTTGCGACGAAGCAGCGATCGCTGAAGTCCTCACCCACCATGAAGATATTACTCAAAGCTTTGAAGCGACCCTTGATGCGGAGGGGAACTTGACTGGAAAAAGCGTGCGACACATCATGAAAAGTGTACAGGAACGTGATTCTCGCTGGATTCAACGACCGGAGGCTGAGAGCGGAGACCACCCTTTTTGGCTCGCATTGGAAGAGAAACATAACACAAGCTACATCCACGGAGAGATGGTCGCGTTCAGCGCAATCATCATCGCTTGGCAATGTGACGAACAGCCCGAAATTCTGACGGATCGGCTAGATCGATGCAAGGTGCGCCGCCGACCAAGGGAAATAGGAATAAGCCGCGAAGAACTTCGTGTAGGATTGGAGTTTGCCCCGAGGTACATGGAGAGAAAGGATACTAACACCATCCTGCGCCATCAGTCCATTACAGGATCGCAATTTGATCGACTCTGGGAGTTCTTGGAAACTAGCTAACGAATCACCCCGAGAGGAAACCGATGAACGAATCGCGTGTTAACCATAATAGAAATACATCCACGTCCCAAGATCTCCAACCCATCCCCAATCGCTTGGTTGTCTTGACCTTCGATGACGGTAACAAGTCAGATGCCACCTATGTTGCACCCTTACTGAAACGTTACGGCTTCGGTGCAACCTTTTTCATCACTGAAGGACTCAATTTTCTTAAAAACAAAGCACGCTATGTGACATGGGAAGAGGCTAGGGTACTGCACGAAACCGGTTTTGAAATCGGTAACCACACACGCCATCACAAAAACGTGAACACCCAATCAAGTGAAGAGTTGCTCGCAGATCTGCAACACATCGATCTCCATTGCAAGGAACACGGTATCCCTTTACCTGAAACCTTCTGTTATCCAGGTTATTCTAACGGGCCCGAAGCTGTGAAAGTCCTGACCGAAAAAGGCTTCTTGTTTGCACGACGCGGCATTGCACCCGAGTTTTCTTACGATTCAGAAGGGGGGCGGGGTCCTGCATACAATCCGGCGAAACATCATCCCCTGCTTATCCCGACGACGGGTGCCTCAGGACCACACTGGACGTTTGATGACTTGGTGTGGGCAGTTGAGCAGGCAAGAGATGGACAGATTGCCGTCTTGACGTTTCACGGTGTGCCTGCCCTTGAACACCCTTGGGTCAATACGGAGCCAGAGACATTTGAAACCTACATGGCTTATCTTTATGAAAACGATTGTACTGTCATCTCCCTGCGTGACTTGGCAAAATACGTTGATCCTATCCAAGGCAGGAAGCTTCAGTGCTACTACTAAACCAACGGTGGTAGTACATCACCTCAACAACTTATTTATAGAAAAAAATAAACCCGTTGCCTAGGTTCTGTTGACATTTGACAAATTGAGCCAATCTCCGTTCCGAGTATCCTCAATCTGATGCACTTGGGGCGATTTCCGGTGCTGTAGGGGTAACCCTTGTGGCTGCCCTGTGATCTGGGCGTTGTCCATGTTTTGGGCAGGCGCAAGACCTGCCCCTACATTTGAGCGATTTTCCAAAATCGACAGTTTTGTGTCGAGATATGAATATAGACCTACGGGTTGAGTTAAGATTTGACTCGTCGAATCAATCTCGAATTGGCAACAACAAAATGTCAACACGCCCTAGCAAGCTATTGATAGAAAAACGGTGGGAGCGTGAGCTGGTTAGTCAAAGCGGTTATCAGCAGGGGGTAGTTTCTGTTGGACTTGGTTGGAGCGCGCGTAGAAACTCAAATGTATAGATGCCTGTCTTGTGCCCATCACTCCAAATCAATCGAATGGCGTAGCGACCGACAAGCTGTATATCAACGATTGCGAGATCTGTTACCAGCGAATCGACGGGTAGCAGGCGTAGCGGATTTTTATCTAATTCCGCTGATTGGCACCGCGCACACGGGCACTCTTGACGCAGCAGTTGATAGGAATACCTACTTTGGTGGCCATCGTTCCATTGAACATCAATTGCGTCTGGAAGGCGTTTAATCCGGGTTGGTTGAGTTGTCATTTGCGGACTATTTCTCAAGGTCTGTAGTGATCAGCATGGTGGGATGTTCAAGCCTTCGCCTCGACAACCGGTAACCCGTGTCTATTTCACTGATGAATCTATAATGTAAACCATCACCCGGACTATTATGCTATTTTCGGGATCTCAAAAACGGGCAGCAATTGGGGCTATGCATTTATATTCGGCTCCAATCGTTGCCCGTTTGAAGTTTTAAGATGCATTATTACTGCGTTATTACAGGAAGTAGTCAGCGTTTAACTGAGTGAAGGGCTCCCATTCTTCGGGAACATCTTCATCTATGAAAATCGCCTCGACCGGACATTCCGGTTCGCATACACCGCAGTCAATGCACTCTATCGGATCAATAAAAAGCTGGTTGTGATTTTCGAAGTCATCTGAGTCTGAGGTTGGATGAATGCAGTCAACGGGGCAAACATCAACACATGCAGTATCTTTAACATCGATGCAAGGTTCGGTGATGACGTAGGTCATCGGTTTTATCCTCCTGTTTCACTAGGAAATAAAGTTATTGAAATTATCAAAATCTCCCGATTTAAAACTCCGCCATTTATGGCGGAGAATTGTCAAATATTGAAAATTGACGATTGGACCCTCCCAACCTGATGCAGATAATTCAGGTTTTTCTATGAATCTCGGAATAATCAAAACGCCGGTGTTTTCAGTTCAAAATAAGGTAAGTTAATCATATCATATCTGTCAAAGTTTGTCAAATAGATCTAAGGGGATTATCAATATATAAACAAGAAGGCGTTATCAAAATCTTGCCTTCCGCGCTGACAGTGGATCTACCTCTCCCTAGGAACGGTTAATCAGAAGGGACAGTGTATAGCGAATAGGGTGGTGATATACCAGCCGGATCGTTTAACTGAGCACCGGGATCTGGGGGAACGGGTCCATGTAAAAGCGGGTCATCTGTCTCAAGCATCCAACGGTCGAGCCGATGACGCATGTCCTCAAGCACGGGCGTCGTAACCGAATCGTTGATCAAATTGTGAGTTTCGTTTGGATCGAAGATTAGGTCGTACAGCTGTTCTGGGGCAACATTTCGATCTGGCCAACTATGTCGCATCCACACATCTTTAGTCGGACTTGCATCGCAATTGGGAAGCACCGGCTTCTGCCGATCGCTGTACCGTCGAATATACTTCCACCGCTGCGTCCGGACAGTGCGTTGAGGCTCATAGGCAGCATGATAATTCACTTCGGCAAAGATTTCGTCGTGAATAGCCTCCACTTCGCCGCGGATTAACGGCATCATAGAACTGCCCTGTACCCCTTCCGGCGCAGCAATTCCCAACAGGTCACAAATTGTCGGAAAAACATCAATGTGAGAAACCATCGCATCGCAGACCTGTCCACCGGTAAAGCCCCCGGGCCCACGCATTATCAGCATCACACCGATGCCGTGATCGGTTAGATTGCACTTCATGCCCGGAAAAGCGAGTCCGTGATCCGTGGTGCAAATAACCAGCGTATTCTCGGCTAACCCGCTTGCATTGAGTGCATTCAAAATCTCTCCAATACTGTTATCCAAAATACGGGCACTCGCTTTGTAAGCCGCCATGTCGTAGCGATTTTCAGGTATATCGGGAATGGGGGCAGGTGGCAGACAGTAACGCGGATCCTCGTCCGGACCGGGTTCTGGAAACCCACGATGCGTTACAAAAAAACCAACATCAAGGAAGAAAGGTTGCGGCGGGGCGTGCTCCAGAAACTCAGCTGTGCGTGATATAATCTGTTCGGGACTACGCTCACCATCTAGAATCTGATCGTAGCCGATCTGGGCGGGGTCTTTGGCGACGTGCTGGAGACCACTTAATACCGAATGATACCCGGCACCATCCCGAAGGGTGTGAACAATGTGCTGACTATAGTCAGACATCGAAAAGCCGCGATTGACTAAGCCAAGCATCCCGCAGCTGTGCGCCCACTTGCCGGTCAGGAGGCTGGCACGAGAAGGTGAGCATGTAGGATTAGCACAAAATGCCTGCCGAAAAAGAACGCCTCCTTCAGCGAGACGTTGGATATTCGGTGTCGGCACGGCGTGACCATAGGGTTGGACGTAGCGTCCTGTGTCGTGGGAATGGATGTATAGGATGTTTGGGTATTTCATGCAATAGGCTTTCCTTCTCCGGTGGATCAGGACAACATCTAATCTCTCCACAAGGCGATGCCGCCCAATAAACCGGCGATATTGGAAATTATTTTGACATTTGGAGGGAGGTCAAGCGTAATTCTCCGAGCATTGCCGCCACCGATGTAAAGGGTATCATAGTTAAATAAGTGTTCAAGGGAGGCAATCGCTTGCATCACGCGCCGTTGCCATTTTTTCCTGCCGCCTTTTTTTAACGCTGTACTTCCTAAATGTTCCTCGTAGGTCTTACCGCCATGGAATAGATGGTGTGCAATTTCGAGGTTGGGAACCAGCTGCCCGTCAAGGAATAGGGCAGATCCGAAGCCTGTCCCTAGTGTGACAACCAGTTCCACACCCTTGCCGAAAATTGCCCCGAACCCTTGAATGTCAGCATCGTTCAAGGCACGCACAGGTTTGCCAAGCTGTTTGGATAACGTTCCCTCCAAATCGAACCCAATCCAATCCTTGTGGAGGTTTACCGCTGTTTCAGTCATGCCTTTACGCATCACACCAGGGAAGCCCACTGATACACGGTCAAAGTCTGATTGTTTCTTGGCTAACTTGACGATTGCATCGAGGACGGGATCCGGTTTAGCCGGTCGCGGTGTTGAGACGCGTTTCCTGCCTCCGATCGGATTTCCTTCTGTGTCGAGAACCATTGCCTTGATGCCACTGCCGCCTATATCAATCGTCAAAGTTTTCTGATCTGCCATTGTTATCAAATCCCCCTTTGAGTTTATCAAAAAATCCGTGAAAGGATAGGCTACGTCAGACGCTATCAGAGATTGGGATTCAGCCACCGACGTCCGGGGTCATCCCTTTCAATAAGATCATTAGCGGGACTGGGTCCCCATGTTCCAGATTCGTAGTTGGGAAAATCACGAGGCGGCAAGGCTTCCCAGACATCCAAGACAGGGGTTGCAACCTCCCACGCTGCCTCCACCATATCCGCACGATGGAACTGCGTAGAATCACCGTTCATGCAGTCGTAAAGTAGCGTCTCATACCCAGTTGCGGGACTACTACCCGCCAAGTCTTCGTAGCGAAAGTCCATATCAACCGGGGTTAGACGTACTGTCGGTCCTGGAATCTTTGCTTGAAATCGGATGGTAATGCGTTCATCGGGTTGGATGTGGAGAACAAGCCGATTTGCCTCTAACTGCTCTTCTGCACTGCCGCGAAATAAGAGGTGCGGGACACTCCGAAATTGGATTACGATTTGTGTGTCACGCTTGGCTAATCGTTTTCCAGACCGCAAGAAGAACGGCACACCTGCCCACCGCCAATTCTCTATAAAAAGCTTCAATGCTGCATAAGTCTCTCGTGCCGAAGTGGGCGAGACCCCTGGTTCCCCACGATATCCAATGACTTGTTCGCCACCCACTATCCCCTCGTTATACTGTCCACGCACCGTATTGTAGATGATTTCTTCAGGATGCATCGGACGAATCGCATTCAGCACCTTTACCTTTTCATCTCTTACTGCATCCGCTTCAAAGGAGATTGGAGGTTCCATTGCCACCAACGCCAACAGCTGAAACATGTGATTTTGAATCATGTCACGCAGAACCCCTGACTCTTCGTAATATGTGCCACGCCCTTCGATGCCGATACTCTCAGCGACCGTGATTTGCACGTGGTCAATATAGCGGCGGTCCCACGTCGGTTCAAAAATGCCGTTGGCGAACCGAAAAACTATGATATTCTGTACGGTCTCTTTCCCCAAGTAGTGGTCAATCCTGTAGATCTGCTCTTCATCAAAGCTTTCAAGTAAACGGTGATTCAGTACCTTGGCAGAATCCAGGTCATGCCCAAACGGCTTTTCAACGATAGTACGTCGCCACGTTCCATTATTGTCGGATCTTGCAAGTCCAGCCCCACCCAGATTGTCGGAAATCACCTCGAAGGAGCTTGGGGGCGTCGAGAAATAGTAGAGATAATTGCCATTTGTTCCCCATTCCTCATCCAACTGCTTCAGTAATGCTGCAAGGCGGTTGTAATCGTCTATACTGTCGTAATTGCCCTGATGATAATAAAGTCGCTTCTCCATCCGTTCCCAGAGCAATCGATCAAACGCAGTTGTGCCAAACACTTTAATTGCTTCCGTCATCTGGGCACGAAAATTCTCGTCGTTGTTTTCTCTGCGTGCGAAACCGACAACTACCGCATTTTCGTTTAATAACCCGTTCTGAGCAAGGTTGTACAGTGCCGGCACTAATTTGCGCTTCGTCAAATCCCCTGAAGCACCGAATATGACCATCACGCACGGATCCGCAACCTGTCCTAGACTAGTTTCAATCTTTCCACTCATAGCAATTGATGAAGCACCGCGTCCGCTTCCTATGTATATCTAATCCCTATCTCCTTGTTTTTCATAAGCTGCTTTACACTCGTTGGTATTCAATCACAAACCACATGTTGTGTCAATAATAAATCTGCTACGCGTTTGTATTGGTGGTGCCTGTCTTCCAACGAACTGTCAAGCGGGGACAATGTGCGCCCGTTCAGGGCGAAGACGCCTTTTCAACTCGCGGTCATAAACTCGCTTAGTTTCCGCCTGATTCTGGGGCAGCCCAATCTCTATGTCCGCTGCCGTGAAGGTAATAACCATCGCCTTACGGGGAAGGGTATCCACATTGATTGATGCACCGTGCACCATCCCAGTGGTCAGAACGCTCGCTTGCCCAGCTCGTGCCACCGCAGGAATTGGGTCGGCGTAATCAAGCGCGGGAAGTCCATCCAGCGAGACACCTGCGACGAGTGGAGCGATGCCTTTCTGTTCCGGTTGGTTTCCCCTTTCTTTAGCTATCAGTCGATGGCTGCCGGGGCGATACATTAGGGGCGCGCGCCGTTCCGTCACATCGTCTATCCAGAGAAAATAGGTGCAAACCATGCGTCTGGGAGTGGCGTCGAGATCCGAGAGGCAGTACTGGATATCCACGTGTTGATCGAAACTGAAAGGAGTGTTTGGCGCGGGGTAAGTTGTTACAATAGCAGTTTGAAAGAATCTTACTTCATCAGCTCGTAAAACGCGCTTGGCCACCTCTTCAAAAAATGGATGCTGGATGACGTCTAGCAACTCCTGATCGTAGAAGGTGCACGTTGTGCTGACTCGATAGCGCGGTTGTTCCCCCAGCTCTGGCTCACTGAACGGGAGGAGACGATCAAACGCGACTGATGCCGCTGTGAGCTGCTGTTGCGTCAACGGCGTATCAATCGTCACCGCGCCCATCTCTGAAAACTGTTGGATCTCTTGCTCGGTAATCATATCGTCTCTATCTGCCCCTTATTTTCCAGATAATCTTATTGAATGAAAAGCTAAAACATTATACAATGTGCCATATTACATTATCTCACAAAATTGCAAAAAAGACATGCCATATTCTTAACATTTGAAAAGGACACGGACAATGGCAGATTCTAAGGTTTTTGAAGGCCGCGCCCCGGGGACGCACGAAGGTATGGTCGAACTGAGGGATGGCCGATGGATAATGGTTTGGTCGGGGCTAAATGTTAGCCACTCCAACGACCAGGGGCGAACGTGGTCAGCGGGTGAACCGCTTCAGACCTGTGGCGAGCCCATTATTGGGACAGGCGCCCCAACTTGCCTAATACGTTTGCAGTCGGGCAAGCTCGGTCTCCTCTACGGCCGCTTTAGCGGTACAAGCGGCGGAACATTGTATGGCTATGCGCTCTGCTTTCGCACCTCTGAAAACGAAGGGGGGTCATGGTCAGAAGAGACACCCATCAACCTACCCGGTGAGACCGCGAGCAACTATCACGACGTACTTTTCCAACTCCGGTCGGGTCGCTTAGTCTTGCCCACGCGGTTCTGTCCACCCTGCACGTTTCCGGAACTGAAGGACGCCGGTGCTTACGGCATCTTCCAACGGAAGCGTTTCAAAACAGAGGGGCACGCTCACAGTCCGGAGATTGACACCAGTCAAGTGTACTTTTCGGACGACGAGGGTGCCACTTGGAAACGGGGTTCTCAAGACATCGTGATCTGGCACCAAGACGGTTACGGCGGGATGTGGCCATGCGATGAGCCCGGCGCAGTCCAACTTCGCGATGGGCGACTCCTGATGATGTTCCGAACGACGCTGGGCCGCCTCTACCAAAGTTTCAGTGATGATGAAGGACTCACTTGGTCGTTGCCTCAGCCGACAGCACTCGCCAGTTCATATTCGCCGTGTCGGCTTCGCGTCATCCCAACCACCGGAGACCTGCTCTGTGTGTGGAATCAGGTGAGCAGCGACGAAATTCGGCGTGGCTTTCGCCGATCCCGTTTATCGCTTGCTATCTCGACAGATGACGGGGGCAGTTGGGAGCGCTTTAAGACGCTCGAAGTCGGTGGTCCGGCGGGCCGATCGGATCGCATTGAACCCGACGACGAAATCGGCATGGTTCGCGGTGAAAAAGAACTCGGTGAGCTGCCGGCTGACATGATATATGTGTCGTATCCGAACGCACATTTTTTCGGGGATGAAGTTGTACTGCTCTACGACTTCGGTCCGCAGCTAGATGCCTCTACAGATCCACCTGCTTGGCCTCGCTACCGCAAAATTGTTATCCGTCCGATCGCGTGGCTGTACGAGGGGGAATAGAGTTACTGTCAGTATGAAAGGAGTTTTTTGATGAAAGGTCTAACTATAGAACAAAAAGCACAGTACGAGCAGGATGGCTATACCATCCTTAAATCGGTCTTTTCCAAAGCCGAGTGTGAGTCGTTTGTTGAACACATGATGGCACTACATTCCGGACAAAAGACACTTGAAGGTTTCGCTCCTCGCGAATCCGATGATTGGGGTCGTACAAACAATCAGCACTGGTACGATCCGAAAGCACTTGCGCTGCTGATTGATTTACGTCTACATCAGCCGCTCGAAGACTGCTTTGAAGACAAAGTGGAAGGCATACAAACCATGTATTTCTACAAGGGTTCTGAAGGAGTGCGTCATCAGGATCAATGCCCTCTCCCTGGCTGCATGTCGGCTTGGCTGCCTTTGGTAGATGTCAACGAAGCAAATGGCACCATCTATATCCAACCCGGTTCGCATAGAGGGCAACTTGTGACGTACTGGGAGACATTGGATGAGAACGGGAAGATGGATTACGAATATCGCCATAAGAAGACCGAAGCGATCTTTGAAGAGAACAACCGTCCTGAGATTCCTGTAATAGCCAATCAGGGCGATGCGGTGTTATTCCATGGTGGGTTGATTCATCGAGGGGGTCCAATCAAACAGCCCGGTGCCTTGCGCCATGTCATGGCAAATCACTATATACCGTATCAATTCACGGATTGGCCCCACACAAGCTGGCCCCGAGTTTCTTTCAACGGTAACCAACGCTACACCGATTGAGCTGAGTCTCACCTAGAAATTCATCCGAGATCCGATGCCAAGATTTCAATGCTAGGAGTCGTTATCCCCAAACTGTGCTTTGTAAAGTCGCGCGTATAGTCCAGCCTGTGAAAGCAGCTCAATGTGTGTGCCAAGCTCGACAACTTGATTGTTTGCCAATACGGCGATTCGATCTGCAAATCTGATGGTCGCCAGCCGATGAGCGATAATCAACGTGGTACGTCCATGCAGTAGATTCATCAAACTCTGCTGAATCAGTTGTTCTGATTCCGTATCAACAGAAGACGTCGCTTCGTCGAGGATGAGGATGGGGGGATCCTTCAGAATGGCACGCGCAATCGAGACCCGTTGTTTCTGTCCACCGGAGAGACGCATACCGCGCTCCCCAACAACAGTGTCAAAGCGCTCTGGTAGATCCATGATGAAGTCATAGATATTGGCAGATTTAGCTGCCATTTCAATTTCTATCTGTGTTGCGTTCAGTTTGCCGTAGGCAATATTTTCACCAATTGTTCCGTTAAATAAGAACGTCTCTTGTGGCACAAGCCCAATCTGACGCCGCAACGCCTCAATTTGCCAATCCCGCACACTGACACCATCAACCTTCACCTGTCCCCCAGTTACATCGTAGAATCTCGGCACAAGACCGACCAATGTGGTTTTGCCAACACCGCTGGGACCGACAAAAGCGATTGTTTCCCCCGGTCGGATTTTGAGGCTCACGTCTGTCAAGATATCTTCGTCCGTGTACTTGAACGAGACATCTTCAAACAAAACCTCCCCTTTAACTTTACCCCTCCAAGCGTTTGGAATATCTTTAATCTCAGGTGCCGTGTCTAACAATTCCATCATCCGCTCGCCGGCAGCCAGGGCTTTCTGCAACCGTTCGTTTTCGTGACTTGCCATCTCGATCGGTATGAACAGTCGCCACAAAAATCCAAGAAACATAAATAATTGCCCAACGGTCATGTCGCTGGATCCAGTAATCATTTGCCAGCCGCCATACCACAGAATCGCTGTCCAACTCACGCCAAGCAAAAACTGAACGGCGGGATTGAGTCGCGCCCATAGACGCACTCCCCGAATGATTGCGTTGCGATAATCGGCACATTGAGCGATGAACCGCTTCTCCTCATAGGGTTCGCGAGCAAAGGCTTGGATCTCGAAAATTCCCGATAGATTATCTTGCAAACGGGCGTTGACATCCGCAAGCTTTGCACGCACATCGCGAGAAATGAGCCGCAACTTTATGCCGAAATGGACAATCAGCGGTCCCAAAATCAGAATTGGAACGAGGGTCAGGCTCGCCATTTTCAAGTTCGTAGCGCACAGCAAGATGGCAATACCGATAAAAGTCAACGCCTGCACAATAATAATGTGTACGGTATGGGCAAGCATATCCCGCATTGCGTCGATGTCATTCACCACACGCGACATCAGGTCTCCGGTGGTGCTGTCTTTATGAAAACGGAACGAAAGTTTCTGCAAATGACTGTAGATCTCTGTCCGCATATCGTAGATAATCTTTTCAGCGATTTCATGGGACAGCCATTCCGCCAACATTACCCCGATGCTCTTTGCTAGATAAATACCGAGCAGTATCAGTGCAATCCAATGCAAACGACTGACATCCCCCTCTACAATTACCCTATCAATAATAATTCTCCCCGCAATCCATGTCGGAACGAGATTGCCGACGGACACAATTAGCATTGCTAGCAATGAGACGACTGTACTTTTCCAGTAAGGCTTAACGTAACTCAGTAAGCGGAGATATAGATTCATTTGTAGTTATCCTTGCGTGAAACGTGAATCATGATGTGTGTGTTGCGTAATACAACGTAACAATTTGATAGAAAACCATTCCATGAGATGTTAAAATTAGAAACTCAGCTCGGACGAGCAGTCCAAAATAAGCGACTGTCGATCCCCACCTATTTGCAACCTTCAGGAGAAGATATGGAAACAGAAAAACTTAAACAACTCGCAGCAGAGCAGGCTGTTGAAGATGTGAAGTCCGGCATGATTGTCGGACTTGGTACAGGTTCAACGATTTACTATGCACTCCTAAAACTCGGCGAAAAAGTTCGGGAAGGGCTCAATATTGTCGGCATTCCGACCTCCAAACAGACCCAAGAAATTGCAGTTGAGCAGGGAATACCGCTCTCAACACTTGGCGAGCACCCTGTGATTGATTTGACCATCGATGGTGCGGATGAAGTTAATACCACCCTCGACCTCATCAAGGGGGCAGGTGGGGCATTAGTCCGGGAAAAAATCATTGCCCACGCCTCCAAGCGGTTAGTCATTGTTGTTGACGAAGGGAAGCTAGTTGAACAATTAGGTTCTAATTTCCCAGTCCCGGTAGAGGTTGTCCCATTTGGGTGGGGTTCAACCCAACTCGCGCTCAACCAAATTTGCCAAAGCTCAGTCCTGCGTCCCGATTTTGTCAGCGACAACGGCAACTATATTCTAGATTGCGCTTTTGACGGCATTCCTGATCCGGTTGCCACTGAGAGTATCATCAATAATCTCCCCGGCGTTGTTGAAAACGGACTTTTCATTGACCGCACCGACCAAGTCATTATCGGTGCCGCTTCAGGTGTTCAAATCTTAAAGCGTAAAGAATAAAACCGACGGCGATGTTCCCCTGCCGAAAAAACAAAGGGATAAATTTGCCACTTACACTTTGCGTCATGTTTCCTGCGTTTCCAGTTCAATCCAAACTGTTGTGCCAATCCCTTCCTCGCTTTCGACGAAGATTTCTCCATCGTGATCAGTGATAATACGCTGAACAATCGCCATACCGAGCCCTGTCCCTGTCTCCTTTGTTGTATAATAGGGCTCGAAAATTTGCACTAGCGTCTCCGGTGACATACCGATGCCTGTGTCCTGAATCTTAATCCGAATTTTCTCCTTATTTACCGGTTGGGTCCAGACGTTCAGTGTTCCTCCGTCGGGCATCGCTTCGATCGCATTCTTAATCAGATTCTCTAACGCCTGTGTAATCTGCTCCGAATCAAGGGAGAGGGGAGGGAGATTGAGGGCGAGACTCTCCTCAATCTGAATGTTCTCGACCGATTCCGCGTACAGGTTCACCACGTGCTGCACGATTTGATTCAGATCAGACGATTCCCGTTTAGGAGGGCGCATTCGCGCAAATTGATCGAACTCATCCACCAGTCGCTGTAGTCGTTCTACCTCTTCGATAACTATGTCGGTGCATTGCACAAAAATCTTCTCAAACACTGTAGACTGATTGTCCTTACCTTGATAGGCTCGCTGAAGGTTTTCGATCGAAAGCCGAATTGGAAATAGCGGGTTCTTAATTTCGTGGACAACCCAACGGGCAGCATCTCCCCACGCTGCAAGTCGTTCGGCAGCGACCCGTCTCTCTAGACTTGTCTTCAGCGCTGCCGCCATTTGGTTGAAAGTGCTAGCCAATCGACCAATCTCATCTCGACTCTGAATGGCCACCTGCTGTTCAAGGTTGCCCGACGCAATTTCAGCCGCTCCCGCTGCCAACTGATTAATAGGCTTTGTCATTTGGAGCCCGACAATATAACTGACAATGTACACCGAAGCCAGTCCAACCCCACCGATGATAAGTAGGATAAACGTCAGCTGTTGCAGTAATGCATCTTCATCCCGATGGGAGTACGCAAGAATCAATTCAGTCCCAACGGCTTGCGATTGCCCCTGCACTTCAACCGGCATTTCAGTGTTAGAGGTTAAAATTGGGATACGACTGACGGTGTGCAGCACACCTATTAGCTCAATCTCTTGGAAAGGCTGATTCGCGTCGTCTGCAAATTCTAGGAGCGATTTCCGTTGGTACTCTGGGATTGTATCGCCAGGCGTATTTAGCGGTACGAGGCGATTGCCTTCTTTGAGAAAGGTTGGATGAAGCGTCGAATATTTCAAGGCTTGGTTGAGGTGTTTATGTAAAAAATAGCCGCCGGTAACAAATCCCAAAAATTTGCCTTCTGCTTGAATTGGCAATGTAATCTCGATTGTGGTTTGGGCTTCCAGTGTTCGGAGCCTCAATGCCATTGACTTCAATTTTCGTGTCCGATCCAGCGCTTCCAAATCTTTTACTCCATGGCGCAAGTTCAAGGAATAACGGTCACTATTGACTGCTTTACTTGCAGTGATAATGCCTTCGGAGGTCCCATATTCCAAGATATCCAACACACTATCGGCGAGACTAGGTGGATACGGCTCACGCTCTCGAATCGCCTGAACGACACGCCAGTCTTTGATTTCGCGTCGGACTTTCTCCTCAATATCTTGGCGAAGCAAATTTATCGTGTGGGTGAGTTGTGTTCTGAATTCTTGGGCATCGATTTGAATCTGCCGATCAAAAGGCTTCACGATAAGAAAACGCGCGACCACAAAGATGCCGATGATTATGATGAGGAATACAGAACTATAAGTGAGGAAGATTTTGTGATGGAGTTTGTTAATGGTAAAGATCATTTACGAGATGTTTCAGTGCTAGGATACTACAGGGTCTAGTGTAAATTGTGTCCGGAGGTCGAACCTTTAGGCGGTTTTTTCAGTGAGTGTGTCGATTCAAGTCCCGACCCCCAGACCGATTTTTCAAGAAATTCATGCCAATTATCAGGTATAGAAACGTTCGAACAGTTTAGCAAAGTTTATCGTTGAAATCAAGAACCAATTTTTTTTGCCGCTTTTTCGCTTGATCAGGGCTATCAATCCTGATAAAATACTCACAACCGGACATTTTTCAGAATACATAGCCAACATAAGAAATATAGTATGCAACAAAAACGCACAAATATTGTCTGTACAATCGGTCCCGCTAGCAGCTCGCCAGAAATGTTACGTTCACTGATTGAGGCCGGGATGGATGTCGCAAGGGTTTCGTTCTCACACGGATCGCACGCTGATCATGCGCAAACTATCGCCCATCTGAAAACCGTATCCAAGCAGCTCGGTGTGAGAATACCAATTTTGCAGGATCTCTCGGGCCCGAAGATGCGGATCGGCAAATTCTTGGACGAGCCGATCGAGCTATCCCCTAATGCGAGGTTCACCCTTACAACACGGGAGGTAATCGGCGACCTCCATGCCGTGTCAATCAACTATCCCGAACTGGTAGCGGATGTTAAACCGGGGAACCGTATTTTGCTGGCGGACGGGGAGATCGAATTGTCCGTGATTTCGACCACAAGTACGGACATCATTTGCAAAGTCATCGCCGGTGGGCTGCTCCGTTCAAACAAGGGTATCAGCATTCCCGGCATCTCATTACAAACCCCCATTCCAACCCCAAAAGATGTCGAAGACCTGCGCTTTGGGATTGATCATGGCGTTGATTGGATCGCCCAATCCTTTATCAGAAGTGCCGCAGACCTTCAGAAGCTTAAATCAATCCTTCAACACCACGACTCCGATATACCAATCGTTGCCAAACTAGAGAAACGTGAGGCGTTGGACGACCTAGATAACATCCTTGCTGAAGCAGACGGTGTGATGGTTGCTAGAGGGGATTTGGGGTTAGAGGTGCCGCTGCCGGAGGTGCCGCTCATCCAAAAAGAGATTATCAAACGCGCAAACCTTGTGGGCAAGCCAGTCATCACCGCAACCCAGATGCTTGAATCGATGATTGTCAATCCACGTCCCACACGTGCAGAGGTCACAGACATCGCCAACGCAATTTTCGACGGCACGGACGCCTTAATGCTTTCCGGGGAGACTGCTATCGGCAAATACCCCTCTGATGCGGTTCGAACAATGGCTGAAATTGCTATGACAACTGAAGCTACAATCGACCATGTAGAACGTTTCAAACGCCAGCCAATGACCCTTGAGGACACCGTACCGGATGCAATTGCACACGCCGCCTGTCACACCTCTATAGAAATCGGTGCGAAAGTAATTATCTGCTGTACACGGACGGTTCAAACTGCGAGGCTCGTAGCAAAATATCGTCCACCTGCGCCGATTGCGGTTGTTAGCCCTTATGAAGCCACCCTCCAGCGGGTAGGGTTCTTTTGGGGTGCGTTCCCTATTTCAATTGAATTCGCACCTGACACGGATACGATGATTGAAAGCGCAAAGCAAGCCGTATTGAAATCAGGGCTTGCTCGGATAGGGGATCGAGTGGTCATCATCGCGGGGATACCGGCGGACGTACCAGGGAGCACGAACATGATTAAGGCGGACATTCTCTGAGATAGCTCGCTCTAACGAAAGGACAAAATCCGTTTGGAAAGAGTACCACTTAGACAATATGCTTCACTTCTCGCGCACTATCTCAAACCCCAGTGGTTTCGGGTGAGCTTGCTTGCCGTTTTCATGTTTGGTGGGATTGGCTTGAGCCTGCTCAACCCACAAATTCTCCGTTATTTTATTGATACGGCGAAGGCCGGTGGGGCACTCCGAAATCTACTTATTGCTGGTGGACTTTTCCTCACAGTTGGTATCTTTGGACAAGTTGTCACCCTGATTAGTTCCTATCTAGGTCAGGATGTGGGTTGGCGGGCAACCAATCGGATGCGCGGGGATTTGGCATTTCACTGTCTCAATCTTGATATGTTCTTCCATCAGCAGTATACCCCTGGAGAGATGGTCGAGCGCGTGGACGGTGACACAACCGCACTCTCAAATTTCTTTTCGGAATTTGTGCTGCAGGTCGTCGGTAGCACATTCCTTCTAGCCGGCGTCGTCATCATGGTCTCTCGAGAAGATTGGCGAATTTGTGCTGCACTAACAGTGTTTATAGTTATCGCTTTTGGTATCTACAACCTTATACGAAGCATCGCTGTTCCAGCGTATACCGCCGAGCGGGAGGGCTATTCCAAACTGTACGGATTTATCGAAGAACGGTTAATTGGGATTGAAGACATCCGCACAAACGGCGGAGATGCCTATACAATGGATCGGTTCTACGATGTTAATAGCGATGCCTATCGACGGGTATTAACATCGCAGATTATGGGCGAGATCGTGCAAGCAATCACGCGGATTATGTTTGCCCTAGGGCTTGCGATTTCAATGGGTATGGGCATCTACCTCTATCGGGAAGGGGGGTTCACCATCGGCACGGTCTTTTTGGTCGTCCAGTATACCGCGATGCTCCGGCATCCCCTTGACCAGATTAGTCGCCAACTTAACGACCTGCAGAGAGCCACAGCAGGCTTACAGCGAATTGAAGCCTTGCAACGCACTACCTCTTGCATCCAAGACGGAACAGAAACGCTGCCTGCTTCGGGCGCGATCTCAATTGAATTCGATGACGTAACATTTAATTACATTGAAGGCGATCCTGTCCTAAAAAAGATCTCTTTTGACCTAGCACCGGGCAAAGTTCTCGGACTGTTGGGACGTACAGGCAGCGGAAAAACAACCATAACCCGCTTGCTATTTCGGCTCTATGAACCGAATATGGGTGAAATCCGGCTGGGTGGCATGCCAATAGCAAAGGTGCAGCTAGATAACTTACGGCAGCATGTGGGATTGGTCACGCAAGATGTTCAGCTCTTTTATGCGACGGTCCGAGATAACATCACGCTATTCGACCCCACGATTACCGATTCACGGATTTTGGTGGTCATTGAAGACCTCGGTATGTCAGCATGGTACGAATCTCTCCCAAAAGGACTTGATACTGTGATTACTTCCGGAGGACTTTCCGCTGGAGAGGCGCAGTTACTCGCATTTGCACGAGTATTTCTCAAAGATCCGGGAATCATCATCCTTGATGAACCTTCATCTCGGCTGGATCCAGCGACCGAACAACAGATTGATCGCGCTGTCCAGAAATTGCTTCATAACCGAACTGGTATTATTATTGCCCATCGTCTCGGTACTGTTGAACGGGTCAACGAAATTATGATCTTGGAAGATGGTGAAATTCGAGAATACGGAGATCGGGAACACCTTGTGCAAAATCCGAATTCACGATTTTCACAATTGCTCAAAACAGGACTAGAGGAGGTAATCGTGTAATAGACTTCCAATGTTGTGTGGTTACCTGAAGGTGTGAAATGTGAAGCGTGGAAATTTGGCATGGTAAACATCTAATGCCTCTGGCAGATCTCAGCGATTTTCTTCGGGAATTGGAGTGGTTTCTCCCTATATTCAGTGAGCTATTTCCTCTCTCGGTTGACTCTGAGGCGGGTAAAATGTATAATTAACGTGTCTTAATTCAAGTTACTAGTAGTAGGCATACTGCTTTGAATCCCGATCCATCGGGAGGGAGTATGCCGTAATCCCTGTGCCAATTACAGCGCGGTGGAGCATTGCTACTGTGCATGGAGAATGCGGGTCTTACACTTTACGTTTCACCTTTCACGTTTCATGCCTGATGGATAACAGATATGACAACCGACTTTAACCTCCCCCAACTCGGAGAAGACATTGACGCCGGCGATGTCGTTGCCCTGCTAGTATCTGTCGGCGACACAATAGAGGTGGATCAGCCGGTGCTGGAGATCGAAACGGATAAAGCTGCCATCGAAATACCTTCTTCCGTCAGCGGCGTCATCACGGCGATCCACGTGGAGGAAGGTGGAATAGCAGAAGTCGGGAAGCCGATTCTCACGGTTGATGCGGAGGGAGCAAACGAAAGGACGACCAAACCTGTAGAGACACCTGAGAAAACCGTTCCCGCCCCTGAAATAGCGCGCCCTGTATCTGTCACTGTGGAAAGGCGGGAGGAGACGCCGGCTATTGCGGCAGCCGAAACACAACTGACCACTGAAACCACTGAACCGTTACCAGATTTCTCAAAATGGGGTGGAATTGAGCGGGCGACGATGGGAGGGATACGCCGTGCCACTGCAAAGCACATGGCTACTGCTTGGACGACAATTCCACATGTTACCAATTTCGATAAAGCGGACATCACAGAGTTAGAGAGACTCCGAAAACAGCATACCTCAAAGGTTGAAGCTGCCGGCGGCAAACTTACTATCACGGCAATACTCCTCAAAATTGCTGCAGGTGCGTTAAAACAGTTTCCGCAGTTCTGCGCAAGCGTGGATATGGAAAAAGCGGAGATTATCTACAAGAAATATTGTCATATCGGTGTGGCAGTCGATACACCGCAAGGGCTTCTAGCTCCCGTCATCCGTGATGTTGATCAGAAAAGCATTATCGAATTGGCGGTTGAAATCAGCCAAGCAGTGGAGAAGGCGAGAAATAGGAAACTCAGCTTGGAAGAGATGCAAGGTGGAACCTTCACGATAAGCAATCTCGGCGGCATCGGTGGGACAAATTTCGCCCCGATTATCAACGCCCCCGAAGTTGCCATTCTCGGTGTTGCTCGTAGCCAGATTGAACCGGTATTTATCGATGACCAATTTCAACCGCGTCTGATGTTACCGCTTGCACTGTCCTACGACCATCGTTTGATCGATGGTGCCGATGCATCCCGCTTTTTGCGTCGGTTGATTGATGTACTGGAGAACCCTTTCTTGCTCGCTCTAGAGGGATAAATACAGTGTCTAAAGTGAAGAAAAGGATGCCATTTCCTCAGAAGACGCTGCTAAGGATATGTTATGGAAGATTACGATATTGATGAATTAATTGAACAGTTGGAATACGATGAAGATCGAGAAGCAACGGTCTCGGCGTTGGTCGAGATTGGAGAATCCGCGGTGCCTGACTTAATAGCGGCGTTAGAGAACGTGATTTGGGATGTGTGTGATGGTGCCGCTGATGCCTTAGCGCAGATTGGAGAACCCGCCCTTCCCGCTTTGATAGATACTTTTGCCCATGAATTCAGGCATGTTGCGCTCAATGCTTCCGACGCTGTCGCTCGAATTGGAGAACCTGCTGTTCCGGCTTTAGTGGAGGCATTAAACGACACCTATGACCCCGTCCGCGAATATGCTGTCCGTGCGTTGAGCACGATTGGAAAATCTACCCAAGCTGTTGTACCTGCATTGATTCAGGCACTCAGCGACGATGAAGTAGATATTCGCACCTACGCTGCCGTTGGACTGGCAAACGTAGGTGTGGCTGCAAGCGATGCCGTGCCGGCTTTGATAAACGCCTTGATGGATGAATCCGGCTTGACGGATGAATCCGAGCGGGTTCGTCAACATGTTGCTTTTGCGTTGTCAGAAATCGGGACACCAGAAGCAGAAAAAGCGTTAAGTGAACTGTGAGGTAAAATTGGTGCTCAAAAAGAAATTCCCTCGACAAAAACATGAGATGTAGTTAATTGAGAGAATTCATTTGAAAAATAAGGCATGATGTGGTATTCTTAATATGATTTTCTGCCGCCTATATTTTATCTAACCATCAAGAATTGGTATATTGGCTTAATTGATTAATGAACTTTTGAACCCATGCACTCCTGAACTTGGTATAGTCAAAAGCAAAATTCTCATCTCTCATCATGTAGAGGAAATTTGGCTTTGTTAATCTGCGATTTTCAAACAGGTGGAAACCCTACGATAGAAAGGATATGAAATGGAAAATTACGACTTTGCCATTGGTATGGGTGGGGCACCCGGCCAGGGGATTGAAAGTAGTGGACCCCTGCTGTTGAGGATTTGTGCGCGTCGTGGCATTTATGCGTTCACTTACAGTGCTTACCAATCCCTCATCCGTGGCGGCCACACCTTTTTAACCATGCGGCTCTGCTCCGAACCCGTTGCAAACCATGGTGATAAGATCGACTTGGTCATTGCATTGAACCAAGACGCAATGGACAAGCACCTTCAGAACATCGTCCCCGGTGGGGCGATTCTTTACAACAGCGACAACACGAAGCCCGGAGCGGATGTTCCAGAGAACGTTCAGTTATGCCCGCTCTCCTTTAAGGAACTGTCCAACAACAGCCGAAACCGGATCATGCTGAACACCTTGTTACTCGGTGCCACGCTTCAAATGATTGGCGCGGGCTTGGAACAACTGGAAAATATTTTAACGATCCAGTTCCAGCGAAAAGGACAAGCTGTTGTTGACGAAAACGTCGGCATCGCCAGAGCAGGATACGACCATGCTGCTGAACATTTCACCCCGTTTCCAACATCGTTACCTATCCAAGACAAGCCGCTCGCAGTGGCAACTGGCAATGATGTGATGGCGATGGGCGGAGCGGCAGCCGGCGTCAAATTCTATTGCGCCTATCCGATGAGCCCTTCGACCGGTGTGCTGCACTGGATGGCTAATAACGCCCGCGATTTGGGTATCATGGTACGGCAGGTTGAAGACGAAATCGGTGTTGCAAATATGGCAATCGGTGCTGCTCACGCGGGATGTCGTGCGATGTGTGCCACCTCCGGCGGCGGCTTCGCGCTGATGACCGAAGCTATCGGCAGTGCTGGGATGATGGAAATTCCGGTGGTTATGATTAATGTCCAACGCGGTGGACCCTCAACCGGACTACCGACCAAGACCGAGCAAGGCGATCTGTGGCAGGTGCTTGGTGCCAGCCAAGGCGACTTCCCGAAGATTATTGTCGCACCGACTAGTATCATGGATGGTTTCGATGTGATGCCAGAGCTCTTTAATTTGACCGATAAGTACCAATGCCCGGGTATGGTGATTTCAGATCTCACCCTCTCCATGGGATACACAAATGTCGATCCGGCTGACTTTAAATGGGACCAGGAGATTAACCGCGGCGAGGTCATCACTGAAGGCAACGATACAGACGAAAAGTACCTGCGTTACAAGATTACCGACAGCGGAATCTCCCCGCGAGCGCTGCCCGGAACGCCGGGGCATGTTTATGTTGCGGCCACTGATGAACATGACGAGGATGGTGGACTGATTAGCGATGAATTCACGAACCCCCACATACGCCGAGACATTATGGAAAAACGCCAGCGTAAGATGGACGGTATCGTTGCTGAGTTACCGCTTCCCTCCGTTGAGGGGCCTGAAGATGCAACGCTCACCTTAATCGGTTGGGGGTCTACGAAGAGTGTCATTGGGGAAGCTGCCAGCCTGTTGAGAGCGGAAGGGCACAACGTCAATCATATCCACTTCAAATGGCTTTACCCAATGAGCGAAGAAGATATCAATGAGATTCTCTCAAAGTGTAAGCAGTCAATTATCGTCGAGTGTAACTACACAGGTCAATTTGCGCGCTTCCTGCGTAGCGAAACCGGCTTCAAGGCTGATGGCCATATTCGCAAATATGATGGTGAGCCATTTATGCCACACCACATTGTTGATGGTGCTAAAGAGATTGAGGCGGGTAAGACCGAGTTGTATATTCCATATCAAGAAATTGTAGTTTAAGGAGGAATAAGATGGCAAACGATGGAAAACCCATAAAGGCGGCTCCAACAGCGAAGGATTTTAAGGGGAGTGTTTCCCCAGATTGGTGTCCCGGCTGCGGAGATTTTGGCGTATTAAGATCTCTTGAAATGGCTTGCGCCAAGACCGGACGCGAGCCGCATGAGTTCATCACAATCAGCGGAATTGGCTGTTCGTCTAACTTGCCCGGATTTTTTAACACCTATGGGATGCACACCCTACACGGTCGATCTCTTGCTGTGGCAACGGGCATGAAACTCGCCAACCACGATATGCAAGTGATCGTCACCGGAGGCGATGGCGATGGCTTCGGTATTGGCGGAAACCACTTCATGCATACCATGCGCCGCAACATCGATCTCCTGTATATCGTGATGGACAACCAAATCTACGGATTAACAATCGGTCAAGCCTCACCTACTAGCCGAATGGGTATGAAGACCAAAAGTACACCGTTTGGCAGTGTCGAACAACCCATCAACCCGCTCGCGTTGGCGATAGTTTCAGGTGCCACCTTCGTCGCCAGAGGGTTTAGCGGCGACACCAAGCATCTCACCGAACTGCTGTACAGGGGTATGGAACACAAAGGGTTTGCGTTCGTGGATGTCTTCAGTCCCTGCATCACCTTCAACAAGGATAATACCTTCGCTTTCTTCAAACAGCATGTGCGGAAACTCGAAGATGAAGGGCATGATCCGACGAATACGCAAGCTGCTCTCGAGCAAGCCATGATTTGGGGCGATGAGATTCCCATCGGCCTGTTTTATGAGGACACAAGTCGTCCCGCGCTCGAAGACCTCGAGCCCGTGCTGCACGATGGCATGCCGCTTGGCCGAAAGACGGATCTCACCGTCACAAAAGAGCAGGGCGAATCAATTATCAAGATGCTGATGTAAACCAGTCCGCGAGGCACTCAGCGTAACACAGTCTATATCAGTCACAACTATAAATCAGCCTGAAATTGTTAACCCAGTTTCAGGCTGATTTTCTTTCTGCTCTCGGGGACTTCTGTAGGCAGCGAGTTATTTGGATTCCAGTGTAATTGGGACTGACAGGAGAGGGCCACGATGAAACGATTGTACACGCGATTAACAATTTTCGGAATGTTAGCCTTCCTTTTCTGTCTCACGGCCACACCTTCAAGCGGTGATTCTGAGGAATCAGAACTGGAACAGAAAACAGAGGCCTTCCTCAAAGTAGGTGATCATGAAAGTGCCTTAAAATTGATTCGTGGCTTTATTCGGGAGCACCCGGAGAAACCGATTGGTTATGCCATGTTGGTGAGAGTCCTTGCCGCAGATGGGCAAACCGACAAGGCACTCAAAACGTATTATCAGCTTTACAAACTGAGTGGAACGCTCTCTGAAGAGCTACTGCTTGAACTCCTACGGGGTGCCCTTAACCATGACGATGATAAGGTACGACGGAATGCTGCAAAAGCGTTGGGAGAGTTGGGAAATACACGCGCTATCTCTGTCTTGATAAACGCTTTCAACGATGACGATGACAGGGTACGAGTGACAGCGGTAAAAGCATTGGGCAAGTTGGGGGATAACCGTGCTGTACCTCCCTTGATAAACGCCCTCAGCCATAACGATATTAATGTACGACGGGGTGCCACACAAGCGTTGGGCGGGTTGGGAGATAAACGTGCTGTACCCGCCTTGATAAACACCCTCAACCGTGACAATAGCTGGGTACGACGGAGTGCCGCAGAAGCGTTGGGAGAGTTGGGAGACAGGCGTGCTGTACCCTTTTTGATAAACGCCCTTAACGATGACGATACATTGGTGCGATGGGAAGCGGTAGCAGCGTTAGGCAAACTGGATGATAAGCGAGCCACTCCTGCCTTGGTAAACGCCCTCAAGGATAGAGTGGGACAATTAGAAATTGCAGAAGCGTTGGGCAGGTTGGAGGATAAGCGTGGGGTTTCCATCTTGGCAAACGCCCTCAACGGTAATTGGAGACCATTGGAAGCCGCCTATAGATTGGGGAAGTTAGGAGATCAGCGTGCGGTTCCTGCTCTGATAAATGCCCTCAACCATGACGATAGCAAGGTACGACGGGATGCTGTTATCTATTTGGGCAAACTGGGAGATCAGCGTGCTGTTTCTTCCTTGATAAATGCCCTCAACGATGAGGATAAGGGGGTACGATGGGATGCCGTAAGAGCGTTGGGCGAGCTAGGGGATAGCAGCGCGGTTTCCGTTTTGACAAACGTTTTCAACGATGACAATAACCGAATACGACAAAGCACCGCAGAGGCATTGGGCAAGTTGGAGGATAAGCGTGCTGTACCCGCTCTGATAAATGCGCTCAACGATGAGGAGAGTCAGGTACGACAGGAGGCAGCTATCGCGTTGGGCGAGTTAAAGGATAAACGTGCGATTCCCGCATTGGTAAACACCTTCAACAATGACAACAACACGGTACGGAGGAGTGCCGCAGAAACATTGGGCAAGTTGGGAGATAAGCACACCGTGCCTGCTCTGATCGAAGATATCGCAGAAACTTTGTCCAGAGAAGATGCGCGGCACTCCGAAGTGTGGGATGTAATTTATTGTTTCTGGACGGTGGAGGTATTGGTGAAATTGAGCCGATAAACAGGAAGAAACCTTAAGGAAGATGGTGGGGCGTACTGGATTTGAACCAGTGACTTCTACCGTGTGAAGGTAGCGCTCGTACCCCTGAGCTAACGCCCCGGATTGGATGGAGAGGAAGAATCAAGATGGGAAATAGTGGTGGGCCCACTAGGATTCGAACCTAGGACCGGCCGGTTATGAGCCGGCTGCTCTAACCCCTGAGCTACAGGCCCCCCTTGAATTGCAGAAATATTATAAAAGTTTGCCGTAGATTTGTCAACGGAAATCTCAAGATGGTCAGTGCCTTTTGACCTTGAAACCATTTAACCATCAAGAAAGCCGCGTAACTGCTGACTCCGGGTTGGGTGACGCAATTTTCGCAGTGCCTTCGCCTCTATCTGACGTATTCGCTCGCGGGTAACTTGAAACTCCGTACCCACCTCCTCTAGCGTCCGGGGGTATCCATCCCCTATCCCAAATCTCAAGCGGATGACCTTCGCTTCACGCTCGGTCAGTGTTCGAAGAACCTCTTCTATACGCTCTTTGAGCATCGTAAATGTTGCTTCGGCAACAGGAGATTTTGAAGTCTTGTCCTCAATAAAATCTCGGAGCTGGCTGTCCTCATCCTCGCCGACCGAGGTCTCCAAAGAAATTGGTTCCTGTGCAATCCGAAAAACCTGGCGCACCTTGTCAATGGGTATATCCATCTCACCGGCGATTTCCTCTGGCAGTGGTTCTCTGCCTTTCTCCTGAACAAGGTAACGAGAAGTGCGGATCAGTTTATTGATGGTCTCGATCATATGGACAGGGATGCGAATCGTACGTGCCTGGTCCGCGATAGCCCGGGTAATCCCTTGGCGAATCCACCATGTTGCATAAGTGCTAAATTTATAACCTCGCCTGTACTCGAATTTGTCCACAGCCTTCATCAAACCGATATTTCCCTCTTGGATGAGGTCTAGAAACGTCAACCCCGGCGTTCGATTCCTATATTTTTTCGCAATGCTGACAACGAGGCGAAGGTTAGCCTCAACAATTGTCATCTTCGCTTCCTGTGCCATCGTTTCTCCCGTGCGGATTCGCAGGGTCGCACAGTTCAGTTGTTCGCGTGACGCCCCAATCTCACGCTCCAATCTTTTAATGGTCCGTCTCGCTTTGACAATCTCCCGGTTATATTCTTTCAATTTCTTGGTGCAGTCAGGGACAGCTGGTTGTACCTGACCCAGCGTGTAAGCCTGTACCTGCTGACAGATTTCAGCCGCTGATAGGCCACATGCCTTCTCAACCTGTGTCACCTTCTTTTCCCAATCTGCCATCCGAGCTGCTATATCTTTAATCTTACCTGCGATTTTACTAATTTCCTCACGATCGATTTTCAGATCCTTGAGGGTCTCCACCAATCTTAAACGATTGCAGTCGAGCTTTTTACGAAGGGATTTCTCCGCCTTCGGAGACAGATTGTCATAGTTTAGCTCGCGCTCCTGAAGGCGCATTTCTAAATCCAGCCCCTTCAAATTTGCCATTAGTTTTCGCGCTATCTTCAGGTATTGCTCTTCTTTATCATTAGCAGATGTGCTTGAAACCTCCAGCGCAATCACATCAGAAGCCTTCCTCTTACCAATCAAAATCTGATTGAGCAATTTCCGAATCTCTGCAATCGCGACCGGTGTTTCAAATATTGTCTCTTCGACCTTAAGATGCCCTTCTTCAATCTGTTTTGATAAGGAGACCTCTTGCTGCTTGGTCAGCAAAGAAACACTCCCCATCTCCCGTAGATACACCTTCACTGGATCGTCAACCTTATCGAGTTTGCCTGGATCCAGTGATAAATCGTCACAATCATTATCATCGTAACCTTCATCTGCGGAGTAATCAGGTGTATCAAAATCGGCTGCTTGACTCATAACTTTGAAATTCATTGTTAAATCTCCCTCATCAAGATCTGCTGGATTTTCTGAAAGATTAATTTCTTCTAAGTCAATTTGAAGTAGGTCGTTGAGATCGTCCGGTGGTGAAGGATTAGGCTGCTCATCGTAGTCAAGGAAGTGTTTCTCTTTGCCTATATCGATTGAGCGGTCATCTACTTTAGTTACGGAACCCATTGTAATTTATTCTCCTAGTGCCCTTTCCGAAGCAATAATAGGGATTAACGGGCTAACTGTCTTCTGCGGTTTGAGAGTTCAACGAGTTCTGCAAGAATGCTTTTGCTGTTATTTCCTTGGGCAAGAGCCTCAGAACGCCTCATACGTTCAACATCCCACAACAGAAAATCTTTGAGTTTCTTCAGACACCCCTCCACGCGTGTGCTTAAATTTGGAGGAATTGTCTTTTTTAGAAGAGCCTTGGAGATTATGCCTGTAATTTTTTCGTTAGCACAAGCATTTATGAGATTCTGCATGTCAATAGTCGCTTCACTATCAGTCGCTTCCCAGAGCATTCTACCAATGGTCGCAAAGTCAGGATGGGTAAAATCTTGATAGTGAAAATTTGCTTTGGCAAGCGGAATAAGATCGGGACCCTGTAACAATGCTTCAATCAGTTGCCACTCAATTGATTCACGCGGGCTCAGCCTTGCTGTTGGCACGGCGTGAGTGCCTTGCGGCGGCGAAACTGGACGCGATGTCTTGACGCCCAAACGCTGCAGCTCCCTCACGAGCACTGGCCTGTCAATGTCAAGTTCTTGTGCTGCGTACTTCGTATATTCGCTGAGTTCAACCTGATTTTTAAGGTTCGATAGCGTTAAAGCAATCTCTTTAATCGCTTGCGTTTTTACATCAATGCGATGAATCGCATGTTGCTGCGTTGCCCGCTGGATCTGAAACTCAATCAAGTTCATCGCAGAATCGATTAACTGATTGAACCCATCGAGACCTTGTGCACGAATAAATTGATCTGGATCGGTGTCGGGAGGTAGACTCGCAACCCGCACACGCAACCCTGCTGCTAAAAGGATGTGTAATCCGCGCAATGTTGCCTGAAAGCCCGCCGGATCGCCGTCATAGAGGAGAATGGTTTCTTCAGCAAACCGCTTTAATAAATCGGCGTGTGATGTGCTGAACGAAGTACCTAGCGACGCGACAACATTTTGGGCACCTGCTTGATACGGTATGAGTGCGTCAAAGTAACCCTCAACAAGAATGGCTTTCCCCTCTTTTTGGATTGCCGGACGTGCTTCATATAAGTTGTAAAGGGTTTTGCTCTTATCGTAAAGAGCAGTGGTAGGAGAATTGAGATATTTGGGAAGCTGCTCTTCCGACAGCGCGCGTCCACCAAATCCAACGGGATTGCCCCGTTCATCGCGGATTGGAAAGATAACGCGCCTACGGAATCGATCCGTGGTTCCTTGGTCATCGTTTCTTATGAGTCCAACATCAATGAGTTGCTGGATTGAGAAGCCAGCTTGCGTCGCAGCCTTAACAATATCTTGGCGTCCCGGAGTCGCGTAGCCGAGTTGGAACTCTCTAATCGTTTGATCTTTGATGTCTCGGTTCTTCAAATATGCTAGCGCATAGCCACCAATGTTGGAGTTCAGGAGTTGACCGTGAAAATGCTCCGCCGCAAAACGATTCAGGTCTTGCAGCTCCAGACGTTTTTGGCTAATTTGGCGTGCTCTTCCATCTTGGGTCGGCAGTGGGATGCTTGCACGGTCTGACAGCCATTCCATCGCTTCCATAAAAGATTTACCGTCATATCTTCTTAGGAAGCTAACGACATTGCCGCCAGCATTACACCCAAAGCAGTAAAACGCCTGTTTTTCGGGGGAGACGTTAAAAGAGGGAGTTTTCTCGTCGTGGAAGGGACAAAGTCCTTTATAGGCTTTGCCGACAGGCTTTAACAGAACTCCACACTCCGATATCACTTCGACAATATCGTTTTGTGCACAAATATTATCAAGTATCTCGCGTGGAATGTGGTTAGAAGCTTGTCTCATCACAACTCACCTTCGTCTGATACAGGTTTAGGTTTGCTCTTCCCATGCCGGGTCATAACCGGTCTTTCAACCGACCGGTTTTGAAGAACCGAAATGGGAACTTTCAAACCAAAATCGGCATGAAACGTGAAACGTACTGTGAAATATGATGGCTCAACACTGTTTGGATTGGACAATCCCAACCAGCGAACTGAGTGAACTGGACAATCGTATCAATGAGTCGGTTAGCTTTTAACATTTTTACTACAACGCCAGCCATATCCTGCTGGAAGCCGTCTTCTTCGATCGCTTTGTGAATTGAATAGTTGTCCTTCGCAATTTTCCAACGCTACTTGCAGAGAAAGGAGATCTTCTCAATACAAGCGGATAATTCTAAAATATTCGTTCAAGTTTCCTTCTAGCTATTCCTTCAGTGTGACAACCGTTGCGCCTGCCCCGCCTTCATTGAGTGCTGCCAATTGAAAATTGTTCACTTGCGCGTGGTCCTGCAAAAGGTCATGAATTGCAGCACGCAACGCTCCGGTGCCTTTGCCATGAATAATCCACACTCTCGGTAAGCCTGCAAGAAATGCGTCATCTATATACTTATCAGTCTCCGTCCACGCCTCATGGACCGTTTTGCCTCGCAGATTCAATTCTGTTTTAACATTTCCCGTCTTGCTATACTGGACATCCAAGATTGACGCGGAAAGTTCGCGTTTATTGTCTTCCGGACGCACCGGCTCGATTTCCTTGTGTGATACCCGCATCTGCATGTTGCCGGTCTTGACGAGCAAAGGGGTTTTCCCGTTTGAAGTCGAGATGATTTCGCCAAATTGGTTCAGGCTCTTCACGCGGACTTTATCTCCGACTTGCACCTTGATTACATCAGGATGTGGTTCTGCCGAGTGTTTCTGCTGCTGGCGGCTCTGATTCAATTTCTGCTGTGCCCCTGCAATACGACTAAAAGCGGTGCTGACGCTGTCTTTTGAGGCATTCTCTCGCCGTACTTCTGCTATCGCCTGTTCAACAACTTTACGAGCTTCTTTGAGGATTGTAGCGGCTTCTTGCTCAGCTTGGTCCCGAAGCTCTTCCTGTTCCGCTTCGATTTGGTTGATTAACGTTTCGTGTTTTCTAGCGACGGTATCCGCTGCCCGGAGTCTCTCCTGCACCATTTGACGTTCAGTATCAAGCTCGTTTTGGGACGCCTGCATACTAACTATAAGATCTTCCACAGCAACGGTCTGGTTGCCCATGTACGCTTTAGCAGCATCGGTGATTGTCGCAGGCATACCTAGTCTTTCCGCAATTTTGAAGGCGTTACTGCTCCCGGGGACGCCAATCTGAAGACGATAGGTAGGGCACAGCGTTTGCCAATCAAATTCCATTGAGGCGTTCTCCATGCCTTCCTGTGCATGGGCGTATGCTTTCAGCGCGCCGTAGTGGGTTGTCGCAACTGTGCGAACCTTACACGTCGATAACCAATCCAAGATTGCCATGCCGAGCGCTGCCCCTTCCGTTGGGTCTGTGCCCGCCCCAATTTCATCTAACAAAACTAATGAGTTTTCATCTGATTGATTCAGGATGGTGATAATCTTGGTGATATGGGACGAAAAGGTGCTGAGATTCTGCTCAATGCTCTGCTCGTCGCCAATGTCGGCGAACATTTGGTCGAAGACACCGACTTCACTGCCTATTTTTGCGGGGATATGCAACCCCGACTGTGCCATGAGTGTCAGTAACCCAATTGTTTTGAGGACAACTGTTTTGCCACCTGTGTTCGGACCAGTGATAACCATGGTATGAAATGTATCACCCAGTGTTGCATCGGTTGGTACAATTCGTTCTGGCAAACTTGGATCGCGTTCTTCTTTCTTCAGTTTTACACTATCTCGAAGGTTCATTTCAAGGAGCGGGTGTCTCGCTTCTATCAGCTTGATGACGCCTTGTGTATTAAGTGCCGGTTCAACGCCGTTGAGTTCTATGCTTAATCGTGCTTTTGCCCCTAGAAAATCCAACCCTCCCAATATATCCAAGGCAAGTTCTAGTGCTGCCAAATGCTCACGCACCAAATCACTGAGTTCGAGAAGAATGCGCCTTATCTCTTGGCGTTCCTCGTCTGCCAATTGATGTAGTTCGTTGTTGAGTTCGACAATGCCAAAAGGTTCAATGAAAGCCGTCGCCCCGCTGGAGGATTGTCCCTGAACAACGCCGGGGAAATTATGCTTTGAATCCTGTTTGATGGGGATGACATAGCGATCATTTCGGGAGGTGATAACGTGTTCTTGGATAGACCGCTGATGGTTTGGAGAATGAAGGATAACCTCTAACTTTGATTGAACATTCGTTCGTGTGTGTACCAACTTCCGGCGAATAGCTCGGAGCGCAGGACTAGCGTGATCAAGGACATCACCATCTGGACTGAGACATCTGTCAATTGATTGGGTGAGTTCAGGAAAGGTCGGAAGATTGCGAACGATCGAGGAAAGCTTTGGGAAATCCTTTGGGTTTCGTCTTTTAATAGATCGCTGGACGTTTTGGGCAGCCTCCGCTACACGAGCGACGCTAAGCAATTGCTCCACCTCCAGAATAGCGCCGGGCTTGGACACCTTACGGAGCGTCGGGGAAATATCCTTCAAACCTTGCAGCGGAAAACCGCTGGAGGTCTGGTAGAAGGCTTTCGATTCGCTGCATAACCGCTGTTGATAACGAACCGTATCGAGTTGCTGGAAGGGTTTCAACTTTGCTGCCCTTGACGCTCCCAGTTGGGAATGCGCATACTGCTTAAGCAATGCCTTCAGCTTATCATATTCTAAGACTTTTTCAGTGTGAGGTGATACCATAAGATTGACCTCATTCGCTGAATTGACCCGGTTCCCGGGCAATGGGCAAATCAGTCTTCCTCAACAACTTCACTTCTGTGCATGTTGAAGTTTATCACGACGGAAAAGCGCCGTTTCATAGAGTGCGCGATGCGGTGCGAATCCAAAGACCTTTTCATAGAAACTACGCCCGCCGAGACCAACGGCTTGCACATAATAGTACAAGGGATCCCGTCCTTCCGACTCAGCGCGCCGAGCATCACGCAGGTTTTTGAGAAAATCGTCTGCGGTCTTTTCAAAGCGATTGATGTTCTTGCGCTGTTCGTCGGTGAGTCCGCCATGAATATCTTTATCAACCCTATAATCATGAATTGCTTTGGCGTAAGCAGCAAAGGCAGCGCGATAGTTACCTTCATTTTCCAACCCTTCAGCGATTGTTACTTTCGGCGGCTGCGGGAGAGTCGCAATCAGTGCCGTTGCGCCGGGAATTAAGTCACGGCTTTTTTGCTGAACTGCTTTTTCCAAGTTGGCTTCAAAGAGATCTATGATATCTTTATACATTGCTAGTGCATTATTAAAATCACCGAGTTTCTCATAGCAACGTGCTTGACTCAATAGAAAATCTGAAGATGCGTAATCGCGCATGGCAATCTGAGGCAACTTATCCTCTGCCGGGGTGTATGCCTCAAGTGCTTTCTGGTATTCACCTTTCTGCTCATAGCTGCTGCCAATCGCTTTTTGAGCATACAAAGCGAGAATTTGATTTTCCGGCTGATGCTCGTTCACCACCGCTTGAAAGTGGGTAATTGCTCCGTCATAATCCCCTTCATAATAGCGCGCTTTTGCATAATTGTATCTTGCTTTGTCCGCGACAGAAGTCCCAGGGTATCTTTGGAAAATGGTTTGAAGCTGGGTCGCAGCGGTTTCAAATGGTTTTTCTGTGTCGTCCGCATCTAACCAATTACTCTCGGCTTCCTGATATTTTTCAACTGCTTCAATATATTTTAAAAAGGCTTCTGCCTGTGCACGCTGTTGTTGATGCTGGTAGAAGGCGAATCCTCCGACAACCAAGATGACTATTGTTACACTAATAATAATTGATTTTAAGTTCTCTTTGAGGAACTCATACACCTGTAACGTGCTATCAACAAATTGATCGCCTTTTATCTCTTCTTTTGTCAAGCGCCTATCTTGATTCATCTGCCTTTTTTTAAACCTCTACTTAAGAACTGAGCAAGCGGGAGTGGAGTGTACTATAAGCCTCTGAATTTTTCAAATATTTTAGTAATCGTACACCACATCCCCTAGGACAACTCAGGCGCACGGTTTGGGTGTGTAATGCCCACAAGTCCCACATATCGGCATATCAGTTGTTGATGCAGCAACGGTATCCAATGTCCCAACACCAAAGACGGAAAACAACTGTGTAATGTCGCCACTGTCACATTCAGGACAGGCGGGAGGTGGCTCTTGTCGGCTTGAAGTGAAAAGTTTCTCAAACGCGTTATCACACCGTTTGCAACGAAATTCGTAAATTAGCATTTCGTTCCCCTGAAAAAACAAAGCCCCAACGTGTGAAGTTCAAACGTCCAGAATAGTCAAAGCGGGTGACGGGACTTGAACCCGTGGCCCTCAGCTTGGGAAGCTGATGCTCTACCACTGAGCTACACCCGCTCGGAAAATCGCTAAATTATACTGATTGACTTGTTGCATTGTCAAGGGATTTTAGCACCCAGTTAAGGACAATCGCATGTAAATAGTGTATATGACTTGGGCATACGATAATGGAAATTTACTCGTAGTCATAGGTTTCCTAACCTGTGATCGTCCGCGGGTTAGGAAACCGCAATCTCATCAAGGGCAGTCTCTGCGCCACAACAGCGGCTAATCCCAGGTGCTGATTGGTCAATTGCCTAATAACTATAACAGATGCAATTCCCCTAGCACCGGGTACGCTGTGGACTACCCTTTTTCCCCAATTTTTTATCCCCATTCTAGATTAAGAGGCTAGCCCCCATCTCTTAGATTGACCCGATTTTGGGGTGGGAGAGGGGTTCCTAGTAGTGGTGCATTCACAATAATTCGGGCATCTCTTCCAAGTTCACCAAACGCTTTGTGGAGGGCATCGTCAAAGGAACGGGTCGCGTAAGCAAAACCGTAGGAATACGCTTGCACCTCAGCCATTTCAGTCACGATGAATGTCTGTCCCCGCTCAATCGCACGGCGATGGCTCCACGACATGCAGGTGCTGCGTGGTTCTCCTTCTCGTCGGGTCAGAATTTGTGCGAGACGACTCAACGGCAGCTGCATCAGTCGGAAGCGAGCGTGGAGATCAAGCTCGAACGGATCCCCACTCGCATTCAATGCTCTATCATTGTCCAGCCAAGCATCTGTCGAATCAATTGTCTGTTGTAGGGCGCGTTCCTCCGACCAATCTGAAACGTCGGGCTGCTCATGGGCGGAGCAGACGAGGATGACTATTCCCTTTTCACGGATCACCTGCTCGCCAGTCTCAATTTTCATATAGAGACATCCGAGATTTGCACTCGCGCCAATCCCCATAATATAAATGTCCGCTCGCTCGACCGGTGTCATGGTGTGTTCTTGACAATATTCCACGGCGATGGGCCACTCTTCACGGTGATAACCCGCAAAAACGGTGTTAGCTGTAAAATCAATCTTCATGTTGAAGCCTGCAAGATCGCCAGCAGCCTGCACATCTTCCCGTTGGGGGTTGCCCGGTCCCCACCCACTGATCGGACGGTCCATCAGGATATAGGTGTGGTTATGCCGAATGGTGTCACGCCCGGACGCGCCAGGCAGAATGATGCCCGCCCCACCGTGCCACCCGAAAAGTGAGGGAGAACATCCCCCGACACCCAACACATAGTCCGCCTCCGCGACCACCCGGTTAACCCATATCGGGGTTCCCATCCTTGTTGTTCCAACATAATCTAAATCTTCCGCTTTATAAGGGTGGTGCTCAATATAGCGCACACGATGCAGCCACCCCTGTCCAAGCTTCTCTTTCGCTCCGGCGTGCCCGTGCATACCTGCTGCGTGGAGGACGGTAATATGTTCATCGGGCACGCCGGCAGCATTGAACTGATTAAGCAAGTAGGGACCAATGTTGTGCGGTGGGCCCATGAGGCTGTCCATCGTGTCCGTGATTAGCAAAGCAACACGATCTGAGGCGGTGACAGCATCTTTGAGTGGCGGACAGCCGATTGGCTTTTCGAGGGCTCGCTTGACACCATCAATAGGATTGCCCAATCGTGCCAACTCGCGGGGGAGCACAACTGTCCCAATGTTCTGGTCAGGGAGATTCAGAAACATTTCGCCGTTTACCCAAGGCACCGGAAATGTAGCCATCTTGACCCCTTTCCCGAATCAGTTGTGATAACAACTACGAAATCATTACCTTCTCCCCGGTCTCCGCACTCAAATAGATTGCGTCCAACAATTTCATGAACGTTAACGCATCTGCGGGGGACACATCGGGCGGGTTTGTCCCACGAATTGCATCTGCGAAATCCCTTATCTCCCCATTAAAATCGCCGTCGCTGTGTGCCAGATATTCGTCGATGAAATCGTCGCCTTCTGTGTAGATCGCGCCAAGCAATCGGCGTGTCCCCGAACGTTTCGTACCCGAAGGTTGGGAGGTTGATTCCTGTTCGATTGTGCCAGCCGTGCCTAGAATCCGCAAACGGAGATCCCACGCACGGTCTGTCCATGTCGGGATGACAGCGGAGGTATCCATCTGAATTGTGATACCGTTGGCGCAGCCCACCAAAAAACTAAGGTAGTCTTCAGAATGACGATCCACCTTTAGTGTCGTTGGAAATGCGCTATGGCTGATAGCAAATGCCCATTCGGGTTGTGGGCAGCCCATCAAAAACCACGCCTGATCGAGGTAGTGTGAACCGTGCTGCCCCAACGCTCCGCCCTTTGACCCCCACCGATATAACCAATCCCTGCCCTGTCCCGGGTCATGATTGACTCCGCGCTCCCGGAAATGATAGTGCACCCGTGCATGGTATATCTGTCCGATTTTTCCCGCTGCGATGATTTGACGGGTCTTCTTATTTTCCGCTTCGTGCCGCATGAAGTAGGAATATACAAGGGTTTTCCCTGTGGATGCCGCCACATTGTTGATCTCCTCCACATCGGCGGCGGTGCGACCATGTGGCTTCTGCACCAACACATGCTTACCTGCATTCAACGCATCGATTACCATCGGTTTTCGCACATCAGGGGCTGTAGCGACCCCAACCGCTTCCACCTCGTCGTCCGCGAGCAATTCCCGATAATCGCCATACACTCTGGGGACATCGTTATCGGCAGCAACCTGTTGAGCAAGCTCCTGGTTCAAATCGGCAACCGCCCAAGCAGTGGTATCTTCGCCCGCTTTTGCACCCGCTACCCACGTCCGACCAACTCTACACCCGATGACACCGATTTTGATCTTGTCTGCCATGATGATATACTCCTTTCACATTTCACGCATCACCGTTCAGCAACTGAGGAAGATGCGTTTTCATCAGGTTATCTTGCGGTTGATAGCCGAGAATCTCAACGGCGCCGCTAATATCAAGATAGCTCTGTTGATAGGCGGTCGAATTGGCAGATCTGCCATACGTGATAAGATATTTTACGGGACCCTCATAATCAACTGCACATCCAAAAAGTTGAGCGCAGTCGCGCGGCGTCAGGAGCGTGCTACAAGTGCGTAAATGTTCTGCTTCATACCCACCTGTGAAAGTGCCAATACGGATGCTGATAAAGCGCATGTCAAAGTCGTTGACAAGATAACGTCCGGCGACCTCTGTCATCCCTTTCATCGCCCCATACCAACCATCGGGATTCACCTGCTCGGCTGAGGAGAATCGTGGCGGTGAACTCAAGCGTTCGTTCCAACCGGTGACGTGATTTGTGGACGCAAACACGACCTTTTGGACACCCTCTTCGCGGGCAGCTTCAAATAGCAGCATTGATGCCCCGATGTCGGTCACTTCGCCCGGCACTTTGCCAAATTGGTCTTGAGTCACAAGCGCGAGATGAACGACGACATCCTGATTTTTGCAGAGCTCCCGCATTCGCTGATAGTCCCGAACATCTCCCAACTCAACGCGAGATTTTGCTCCTTCAGCCTCCCTGATGTCTACCAATGTCAATGTGTATTTATCTTCCTTTTCCCATGCACCCCACAATGTGCTACCAACTTTGCCAGCTGCGCCAGTAATGAGCACCCGCCTTTTTTTTGCCATATCTATCCTTACCCCTTTCTGAGTATGGGATAACTTCGGTCATCCCCTATTGCTCTTGAGTGCAAAAGCATAGCACGCATTAAAACCGTTTGCAAGCGGAATTTTTGAAAGGAGCGAATGGGTTAATCACAGCTTACCGATCCATTTCGCAATTGACAAAAAAAGGCTAAACGGTTATAATCATCTTACTAGTTATTTCTTAGGAGATTTGAATGCTTTACAAGGGGCTAAAATTAGATCCGTTTCAGGAGGAAGCAATTCATGCAATAGATCGGAATCACTCCGTGCTCGTCACTGCGCCGACGGGGGCAGGTAAAACCGTACTCGCCGAGTATGCTATTGAAAAATGTATTGCGTTGGGACGTCGCGTGATCTATACGGCACCGATTAAAGCCTTGAGCAACCAAAAGTATCGAGATTTCTATCAGGCTTATGGCGATTGCGTCGGGATTGTCACGGGCGATGTGGTACTAAACCAGTTTGCTCAAGTGTTGTTGATGACAACGGAGATCTTCCGCAATACAATCTTTGATGATATTACCCGCTTAGACGACGTAGAATACGTTATTCTCGACGAAATCCACTATATCAACGATATTGAACGTGGAACGGTTTGGGAAGAGAGTATCATTTTTGCCCCTCAGAATATCAAATTTGTCTGCCTAAGTGCAACAATCCCGAACATCAACCAATTTGCCGAATGGATGCGGACAGTCCGAGAGGTTGAGATTGATGTGATTGAAGAACTGGAACGACCGGTTCCTTTGGAGCATCACCTCTACTTGGAGGGATACGGCATTGGCGATCTTGAGAGCTTACAACAGGTCCAAAAATCTATTATCTATAACAACTCCTACAACTATGACGAAGATTTCGACAATTCTGATGAGGATCAAACCCGTGAAGATGCACTAGATGATCTCCTCATTAACACAGACCTTATTTCTTATATTCAGCATCAGAGCACACTCCCTTGTCTCTATTTCTGTTTTAGCCGGAAGGTTTGTGAGAAAAATGCAGCGTTTTACGCCAAACGGAATTTCCTGAGCTCCGAACAACGGAAAGAAATCCTTCATCTGTTCGACCTGTTATGTACACAATACAGCATCCGAGACGAGCGTAATATCAAGGCTTTTCGCCACCTTGTTTCTAAAGGAATCGCATACCACCACGCGGGTATGCTACCAACCTTGAAAGAGGTGGTCGAGCGACTGTTTACCTCTGGACTGATTCAACTGCTTTTCACGACGGAGACCTTTGCAGTCGGCATTAATATGCCGGCATGCACGGTTATTTTCGAGAGTTTAGAAAAATATGACGGCATCAGCTTCCGTTACCTGAAAACACGCGAATACCATCAGATGGCGGGTCGAGCGGGACGGCGTGGCATTGATCCAATTGGTTATGTTTATGCACGAGTGTTCCCGAAATTTGCACATGTTGAGAGTGTCAAACGGATCCTCTCCGGCAAAATCGAGCCAATCGAAAGCCAGTTCAATCTCTCTTATTCAAGTATTCTGAATCTTTATGAAAAATATGGAGATGATATCTATGGTGTATGCACCCAAAGCCTGAGTAACTTCCAAAATAACGAACGGGTGCGGAAAACGGAAGCACAGATTCAACATACGACCACAACGCTGGGAAAACTCCCCCAACCCACTTGTATTCATGATGGTGTTGATGGCTTTGATCAGATTGGTAGCTATAACCATCTCAGTGATCAGGTCACCGAACGACGCAAATTCCTAAGAGTAGAACGTCGTGCAATCAAGCGAAAAAAAGGTAGGCGAAAACAGAAAAAGATTCTATATCAGAAACTGATTGGAATTGAACGCCATCTGGGGCAGATGGAATCCACGAAAAGTGAAAATCTCTGCCACAATTGCGAGCAGTTCAAAATCTGTGATCAAAGCTACCGCAAAATCAAACAAGCTGAGAATCGGATTCAGAAACTCCAAAATAACAAACTTTTCCTTGATAGTTATCAGCGCCAACAGATAGCTTCACGCTTGAAAATCCTCGAAGAACTGGGATATCTTGATACTTCTGGATTACTCGCACGAGGGAAGACCGCATCGCAAATCTACGGCTATGAAATACAGATGACTCAACTCCTCTTCAAAGGTGTCTTAGGAAAATTAAGTGAAGATGAAATCAATGTCTTGGCGATGGCGGTTGTTTGCGAAGATAGGAAGGACTGGGGATACTATAAAAAACTAGAAAATAAAAAGATCGTGAGATTGCTGCGAACAATGGACAAAGAGATTGAAGCAATCCGAATATTAGAGGAACAATATCAGGTTGATCCAATGACCCCGAAGCTAGTAACAAAATTGAGTACAGCGATGCTTGCGTGGAGTCAAGGTTGTGAGTTTGAAGCATTGTCCCAATATGCAAGCTTAGCGGATGGTGACTTTGTACGAGCCCTTCGACTCGTGATAGATCTCCTGCGGCAGGTCCGCCGGGCAGTGGTTGGGCAGCATGATCCGTTATTGGATAAGTTAGATCGGTGCTTGGACAAAATCAATCGTGATGTGGTAGACGCTGAACGTCAGCTACGCGCCGGACAGGAGGCACTGTAGGCATCGTCAGCGGAATTTTTCCTTGTCCTCATATGCGTGTTGTGTTACAATAGTTAATATTTGTTTATAATTATGTGAAAAGTAACAACTTGCACACACTTAACGAATGGAGAAATAACATGGCAGATCAAGAATTTGAACTCACCACAAAATTACGAATTCGAGCTGCTACTGCAAACGATGCGAAAGCTCTAGAGCAATACTGCTTTACCGGCAGGACCGCAGCAGAAATTGGCGAGGAATTACAGGACGATCTTGCACGGACCGAGAAGGGAGAGGTCTATCGAATGGTCGCTGAAGCAAGCGGACATGCGATCGGGAACATCCGACTTGAACGCCACCCCCTCAACCCTGAAATTGGTGAAGTCAGCCAGTTGGCGGTATCCGCGCCCTTCCGCCAGTTCGCGGTCGCAGATAAATTAATCGATTCCACTGAGCAGGTTGCACAAGAAAACGACATCGCGACGCTTCAGATCGAGCTATCCCGGTCCGAAGAAGCAATCATAAACGCTTACAAAGGGTGGGGATTCGATGAACGCCCTGTTGTTACACTGCAAAAAACTGTCGGTGCTGCTGACACGGTCAGCGCTCCCGACGAAGAAGCTTCCACTGATGAAAACCCTCCACCAGAAGAATCTCCGCAACTAGAGGAATCCTCTGCAGATTCGGAAGATTCGGAGGATTCTGCTGACGAAGGACAGCAGCAGAAACTGTTGTAAATATGTGTAAAATTTTGTGTTTTACCCTATATATCGTGTTACACTGATTGGAGTGAATAATGAAGAAATATTTTAAGTTACCTATCGTTATAGTTGGCGTCGTCGCTTTTCTTATCGGTTGCGGGAGCCAAAATGCATACCTTTCTAAAGGTAAGGAATTAATCAAATCCGACAAACGACGGAAAGAGGAACGCGCTGCGCAACAATTTAAGTTGGCAATCCAACATGAGCAAGATAATGCCGAAGCACACTATCTTCTCGGCTACTACGATTCTGATAGGTTTTATGCGGTTGGCACCCCGGAAAGAGCGCAGGCATCGATCGAAGAACGGGGCAAGCACATGTTCCAAGCTTACCAAAACGACAAGCGAAAATATCTTGAAATCCTCGTCTTCGAGACGCTAAGAGACCGCGAGGTTGATGTTCAGAACGCGGCATTAAACGCACTCAAGCGTATTTACCAACAAGCTGATCGAAAAAAACTGCTCAATGCCTTGAAAAAAGCAATCAAGTCCAAGGATAACCGCGATCGACACGATGCGCAGTGGGTATTGGCTGCCCTCGGTAGAGACCACCCCGGAACAATCGTGCCAATTCTTGTGGACCTGCTGAAAGACAAACGCAGGGAAACTCGTTTGAACGCCGTCAAGGCACTAGGTGCAATCGGCAATGAAAGCGCAATTTCGGTGTTAGTAGAGGTAGTCAACTCTGGTTCAGCCAAATGGGAAAAAGATAGGGAAGATCCAGAAATACGTGGGCTTGCTGTCGAAGCGTTGGGCAAAATCGGGGGCACGGCCGTAGAGCAATTGGTCGAGATTGTCGAGAACAAAGGTTCCTCTATGCGCGTTGATGCAATGCAGGCTTTGGAACAACTCGGTGACGAAAGAGCGGTTAAACCATTGTTAGAAGTGTTAAACGAGCAAGCCAACCGAGAGGTCGCTGTCAACTTCTAATCTGAAAATCCGATAATTAGAAATTCGCTGTGAGAAACCTTTGGAAGAAACAGTACCTCCGGCTACCGATTTGACCGTAAATTTGTGAGATCATGTTAAGAAATTATGCGGCAGAAACCGAGTTTGCTCCAAAAACTCGGTTTCTCTTCGCGCTGGGCGCTTTCTTTTTACATGAGCCGCTTGTACAGCATAATAAACTTTCCCAAGGTTATTTTTAACCTATCTACGTGTTGAGAATCTCTAATCGAAAATCTGTATGAAAGGAATCTCATGATCTGGAAAATAAAACTCAGTTTTCTCTTAATCGTTGCAGTGCTATGTGCTGTTGGATGCAGTGATAATCGCTATTACGACGATAAACTTCAAATGGAGCTGCAGCAGTTGGATACTGATCTCGACAACCGTTGGTCAACAACCGGCGTGGTCATAATAAATGTTAATGCAAACGGTCCCGCAAGCCGAGCAGACCTTGCGAAAGGCGAACTAGTTTCTCATGTGATTGGTGAACGAACAATCCGCAGGACAAGTGACTATAAACAAGCGATCAAAAGTGCAATGAGAGAGAGCAATAATTTTATCCTCAAACTAGCAGATGGTCGAGAAATCCGTTTGGCAGTCCGAAAAAGCGGCGATAAAGTCGGCTTAGAGGTTGATGGATCGCGTGCTAGCAAAGTAACTTCGGGAAGTCCCGCTGATACCGGTAACATCAAGGTGGGCGACGCAATCCAAAGCGTAATCGACGAGCGGAACATCCGAACTCTTAAAGATTATAAAGAAGCACTCAGCGAATTTACAAAGCACGACTCTAAGGTGACATTCCGCACAATCGAGTTAATTGGTATTAAGATTGGTGCTGTCAATGCACTCGGTAACTTGGGCGATGTACGCGCTGTCCAGCCGTTGGCCACAATTTTAGAGAGTGAAGGCAGCACCTTGCGCCAACCGGCTGCGGAAGCCTTAGAACGCCTCGTCGCCTTAAGCCAATTGAATACGCTCTTTCAGCAATTCCAGCAAGCCAACCTTGATGAGCTACCCGCCGATCAGCTGAACCCGCGGCAGCGTGAGTCCGCTGAAATTTTGGGGCTGCTCACGAGCGACCTTGAGAACAATCGTGTTACCCTCAACGACCCATTCGGCACGCAATTCCGGCACCGATCGCAAGCTTTATACAGGAAGATAACCGATGGACAGATGGTCGAATTAGCACGCAAATATATCAAAGGTGAGGTTGAACTAAATCAGGAAATTCGACGAGCTTGCATCTCCATTTTGGGACATCTCAGGCCTACATCCGCCATTGAAGATTTGATTGCTGTGATGGAAGATAGCATGGAAGTTCCGGGGATCCGCTTCAAAGCTGGACTTGCGCTAAGTCAGATTGGCGAGGACTCCGTTGATGCGCTCATTGCTGCCTTCGACCGTGGTGATGCAAGTGTTAAGGATATCGCTGCCTCTGCGCTCGGAAATATCGGTGGGAATAAAGCGCGGAATACATTGATTAACGCCCTGAATACGATAGACAACCCAACGATTAAGCTGACCCTCGCCGATGCGGTCGCCAAAGTTGGTCGTGCTCCTTCTGTTGAGGCGCTTCGTCGTCAAAAAGAGAATCTCCCACAAGGCAGTGGTTTAAGGACATTCCTCAACGAGCTGCAGGTGTTACTGTTTAATATTGAATTAAAATACCAAACCCATCTGAACAGTGAAAATATCTCAGCGGAACTACGGCAGGAATTTAAAAATAATCAAATCCCGCTTTCTCAAAATGCCATCCTTTCGGTTCAGAAGAAAGATAGCGAGTGGTGGATAGATGATAAGGATAACCAACGAGTGTACATTGTCCGTAAAGAGGCGCGTAAAGAAGAGGGTAAACTCAACATCTATGAACCACTTGAAACGCAATCGATCTCGTATTCAGCTACAAACTGATAAGCTGAAGTTTGGACAGCACCAACCTCAAGGAAACAAATGCCTCGCCTAAGCGGTGGATTCGGGTGCATTTTGAGGTTCAAGGGATGCTAAATACTAGCCTGCAAACTGACACCCAACCAGATGAAAATTGGCGTTATCTCCGATCTGCATACCGATGTCACCCCCCTGAATAAACAGATTCTTCCACATATTGTCGAAGCGGCTGAGAATGCAGCCTTGGATGTCTTCATCCTTGCTGGTGATCTCTCGCCCAACCTGTTTGAACTTGCCAAGATCCTCATTGCATTCGCCGAATCCAACCTGAACTGCCCGAAATTATTCGTTCCCGGTAACCACGACATCTGGGTTAGCGAACATCCCGGTATCACGAGTGAACAGAAATACGATACCATCACGATAATCTGTCGGGAGTGCGATTTCCATCCGTTGGATGCCACCCCCTTCGTTAAGGACGGTGTGGGATTCTGTGGCACAATCGGGTGGTATGACTACTCGTTTCGACACAACAAGTATAAGTTTTCCGAGGAGACTTACGCCTCGAAACAGCTGCAGGGATCCGTTTGGAATGACTCGAATTACGCAAAATGGGATGGAACAGATCCGGAAATCGCTCGCCGATTTGAGAATAAACTACGGAGACAGATCCGTTCAATCAAAGACTCTGTTTCCCAGATTATTGTGACAACGCACCATGTTCCCTTCCAAGAGTGCGTCCACTCTCGTGGCAAATTGCCGTGGGATTTTTTTAATGCGTACATGGGAAGTCAGGGGCTCGGCAATCTCTGCCTCGAAGAACAGCTTGTCACGCACGCTCTCTTTGGGCATACACACGCTCCAATTCAGCAACAGGTTGGAGATGTCACCGCAATCTGTTCCCCGATTGGTTACCTGCATGAGTCTCCCGCGTGTGATTTATCCGTCTATGCACAGGAAAGACTTACCTGCTTCCAGCTTTGACCATCGATAGTGTGTAAACTGTTTGTGAGCTAAATTACGGAATCGTGGAACACAGATTCGTACCGTCCAAACAACGTGAAGAATCAAATCTTAACAATCTACTAAGATGTGATGGATAATACACGATTCACCACCAATATCCGTAATCGTAACGAGGAGGCAACCTTCGCATGAAACGTCCGAACCGGCAAATCAGTGATTCCACGGTGCTGAACTTATGGGTCTCTTACGTTTTACGTTTTATGTTTTCCACACTATGTTGCTTCCATCTGCTTGACATCTGGACTTGGGACGTTCACGCAAGCGCAAACGCCAGAACCGATCAGAACGGAATTACTGTAGAGCTTAATCTTCCCAAACTTGAGGTTTCGACAGTTAGACGGGATGGGATTCGGTATCAAACAGTCAGCTTCGAAGGGAGTGGATTTACCAATGAAGCGGGTAATCCGCGCCTCCCTGTGTCGCGTGTTATGCTTGGTGTTCCGTCAGGCGTCAGGTTTCATGTCGAAATCCTCCATGCAACTACAGAAACACGGTCCGGCTATCGTATCCCGCCTGTACCACATAATGTTCCCAAACTGCGTGGTGACAACTTTTCTTCCCCTTCCCATCCCGAAAACTTCCAAACACTTGAAGAGGAATGGCGCGAAGATGGTCCCGCTTACAAATCCACCAGCGACTATCCGGAAGCTTTGGCACGAGTTGTTTACGACGGTTATATCCGCTCCCAACGGGTGCTTTATCTAGAACTCTATCCAGTCCAGTATCAACCGAAATCGAAAGTGTTGCGGGTTCACTCTCGCATCACTGTCCGTGTCCATTTTGTGTCACAGGGTTCAGCCAACAGGTTTCATAGCCTTAGCACTTCACCTTCCCAATTCACGACCACAGAACCTTCCTCATTTGAGCGGATGTACCAAAACTTCCTGCTAAACTACGATGATGCCAAACATTGGCGCGTCCCAGCGAACATACCAGAAGCATCGCGCCAAACTCTTGGTTCAAGTAACCAGAAACGAACGCTCAACCATCCGGGTATGCAGGATGCTGTGTCAGCAGGACCTGCAGTACGAGAACAAACCATTGGAGAACGGTATAAGATCCTCGTTGATAAAACCGGCATCTATCGCCTGACGAGCGAAGACCTACGGAGAAAATGGGGGATTGATTTGAGTGGAATCAACCCGCGGCGTCTACATCTTAGAACGAATGACAGGGAGGTTCCAATATACATTCACGGTGAAGAAGATGGACGTTTCGACCGTGGCGACTTCATCGAATTTCTCGGCATAGATGCAAATAATCGGTATACAAGATGGAATGTCTATTGGCTCGGAGCTGAAGCTACACGCGGGGCTCGCGTGTCCGAAATCCATGCCAGTCCTGATGATCCAGCGGCAAAACTGATTCCCAGCTTCCGCTCGAAACTTTACTTTGAAGAAGACCATCTCCACAGTAACTTGCGGCAGGTTAACCCCCAAGATGTTTCGCCAGATAATAAGCACGGTTGGTTTGAAGCACTTGATTTTTGGTACTGGACCGGCATCAAAAACCTAGCCGACGCCAATGAAATAGATCTGGAGTTCCCGCTTTATGACCTCACACAAAGTTTCGATCAATCAAGTATCCGCGTAGATCTGCAAGGTGGAACGCCAACCAATCACGAGGCTCTAGTTTCTATCAACAACATTCGGATTGATGAGGCGAAATGGCAAAACCACGACGTCACCACAGTTGGCAGAACACTACGGGTCTGGAACAACCTGCGGGATGCTACCAAGGGCGAAAAGAACGTGATTACCCTCGATCGGATTGATACCACGGAAGAAGAAAATACCACGGCCTATCCATATCACGTTTATATCAATTCTTTCGAGGTCGAGTATACCCGCCTACTAAAAGCAGTTAACGACTCTCTTGAATTCACAACGCCTGCCAGCACCGATCCACACAATGTCCGAAAACGGCGTCGGTTGGAATATACTGTCCAAACCTTCCTTTCCCCAGATGTGGCGATCTTTGAACACGACGGTGAGGTGTTGGTCTCAAAGTTTCAAAATCTCAGGATTGAGCGCGTCGATCTGGATCGAGCTGAACGCAATCGCCTCCGCGAAATCTACCGTATCAAGGCCGAAGCCGGGGACACGAGCCAACCATCACTACAGGATATCCCGCGTGTTGCCTACAACGCAACCTTCCAGGTGCGCGATGCACACAATGCCAAGTATATTGCGGTTTCCGCCGCCAGTGTGCGCCAGCCAGTTCAGGTTGAGGCGACAACGCCCAGCGATCTGCTCTCCTCCATCAACGGTGCGGACTATGTAATCATTAGTCATCCAATATTTTTCGAGCCATCGACAAGATTAGCCCAATGGCGAGCAACGCAAAAGGGCGGCGGATACCGAACGAAAGTCGTTGATGTAACGCAGATTTATGAAATCTTTAGTAACGGCATGGTTAATCCACAAGCCATTAAGGACTTCCTCACGTACGCCTATAAAAATTGGGCACCGCCTGCGCTCTCCTACGTCACGATTATGGGGGATGGAACCTATGACCACCGCGGAATTGATGATGAGCTTTATCCAGAACCTCCAGAATTGGTGGGGTATATCCCAACTCACTATATCTGGACCACCTCTTTTGGAAAAACCTCTGTTGATCACTGGTATACGACGGTAAATGGCATTGACGAGCTGCCCGATTTCTACATAGGAAGATTGAGTGTGGAAACACTTGAGCAAGCCGAAAACGTTGTCGACAAACTCATCAACTATGAGGATAAACGGCCCAATGGGAGTTGGCGCCGCCGGATCCTCTCCGTAGCAGATGACGAAATTAGGAACTCCGGCGACGAGATTTTCAAAAGGAGTTTGACCGCGCTTTCAAAAAACCAGACGCTGCTTGGTTACGAAAACGTACCTATCTATCTTGAAGATGTCATCAACATGGTTGAATCCAACCCAGCGGCTTATCCTCAGCTGCCGCAACGGGTAGCAAAAGACATGATCATTGATGCTATGGGTGATGGCGCAGTAATCGCGCAATATTCGGGGCACGGTGGACGCATCGTCTGGGCACATGAAGCGATTTTCGACAACCGGGCAGCTGATCAGGTAAGTCAGACCGACCACCTGCCGTTCATGCTGGTGTTGAGTTGTTATAACGGCTATTTTGATGCGCCTGGCGAACCGAGCATGGCGGAGAAGTTGCTCCGACAAGATAAAAGCGGAATTATCGCCATGTTGAGCGCCACGCGCCTTACCTACGGCAGCGGTAACGACACACTCAATAATATCGTTTTTGATATGATTTTCCGGCGAAATATACGGCAACTCGGACCAATCAGTTTCGACTCGAAGATCGAACAGTTAATGGAGGATGGTCGCGGACAACTTAATGTCATGCTCGAATATACCCTCTTCGGTGATCCGGCGATGAACCTCGCTATGGCGGATTATGAGGTGCAGGCGGAGATTGAAACGGACACTGTTGCAGCGGGACAGCTTCTGAAAATCGCGCCGGGACAAATAGTCGAAGTTAGCTACGATCCCGCAATTAAGGGGAAACGGTTTACGCCGATTTCAAATTTCAACGGAAAAATCCATGCAAAAGCCGTTTTCCCCGGCACCTATTCAACTGTTGAAGGAGAAGAAGGCCCCTTGAGGGTATACTCAGGGAATGTTCCTGTCGCCCAAGAAGGGACCGTCGTGAATGGTCAATTTCCTGGACTTTCCCTACCTGTCCCGAAAGGAATCAGTGCGGGTCAAGGTCATGTCGAATTTTATGCTGAGAGTACGACGCATGTTGCCGCTAGCGGGAGTTCATTTACCGTACTCGTACCGAAGATTCTCGACATACAGCCGGAACTCGTTGCCGTCAACCCAGGAAGTGAACCCTCCCAATTTAGTATATCTGTGCAGGTCTCGGATGAATTGGATGAAGGTGGCATCAAGTCGGTCATCCTAGAGTGGCGAGACACGGTGCAGAGGGGATGGTTGAGTGAAACAATGATTCGTGATACATCACGCGGCAACGGTTGGTATACAATTCTCAAACCCTTACCTCTACCAGCCGACCGATCAACCATTCAATATGAGATTACAGTCATCGACACTGATAATCGATATGTTAATTCCGGACGGCGGACATACCGCCCATTTGTATTTCCTGACGTGCGAGTTACCTCTGGGCTAGGATTTTCAGATCCGTTAATCTACTACGGTTACTCCCGCGAAGATGGTGCCTGGACGATTAACGCAGATATTGAGCAGATTGTAGATATCGAACTAAAAGAGAATCTAGAGGTCGCTTTTTTTGACGGAAACCCCGACCGCGATAGGGATGGTGTAGTTGATATCGGCGCAAAGCTGCTTGGGAAAACGCAGATCCCACCTAGCGCGTGGCAGCGCAGAAATCCGACACAGCCTCACAAAAATGTAATCAAAGACAATGGTGAAACCGATAGTCTGCGTCGGCCCCGTGCTTTCACGGATAGACCACTCAACACCAACTGGATTGCAACAGCAACCCTTAAACATGAATTGCTAACCGGTAACCACGAGGTTTTTGTATACGTTGATCCCGCCTTCAATGCGGTTGAATTGCCCTATGCCAAACTGCGCGAAGACGAGGAGAGAGACAATATCAGATCGCGCCTTATCCAAGTTCAGAGTACCCTCATTGGTCAAAATAATCAGCGTGTTTTCAGCCAAGACGCGACTATCGATCTCCGCATACCCGCTCATGCTGTTCCGCAACTCGCTGTTTTGACAATCACACCACTGAATCGTCAACAGCAGCCGAAACCGGTGAATCCATCAAGTCTCATCCCGGTTGCGCTGCCAAATGGGGAGGACACAGTCGCCTATAGTACAGCACTGGACATAGCTTCTTTGAATCAAGTGCCGCTACAACAGCCCATAACAGCGGAACTGCGATTTGACCGCTTGGCATTACAAGAAGCGATAAAGGCTGAACTCGGTTTAGAAGAAATCTCCTATCCGGCTCCCGATCAGATCGTAATAATTGACGAAGGAGTAGAGGCTACCGCAAAGGGGATTGGTATGTACCTGTGGGTCAATGTGCTGAAAAACTGGGTTCGCCTTGATTCAGAGTTGCTCACATCGTCTGACGGATCGATGCAAACTCAATCCACGATTGCAAACATCAGCGCATCGAATCACGGCGATGGCGAAATTCAGGCAGTTAGAATCGATCCAGCTAGCGGACGGGTAGGCAAGTGGGTGTTGCTATTTACATCGTCCGTGGCTTACCGCCTGCTAATCGGCGAAGAAGAAAAACCGCTTAAAATAATTAATCTGGATCGATTCCTGGATCCATCGGCTGAGGCTCCAAGCGTGTTCAGCGATGGGTTGGCTATCGGGATACGGTTAGGCGAAAATGATTTCCAGTTTGGAGATGTTGTCACTTTTCGCATATTTGAGAGTGCGTCTGATGGTTCCGGCACAACATTTTATGCTTCCTCCTTCCGTGAGCAGAATATCGGGAGAGGCAGCATCCAATATATTCGTCTTGAGGAAAATTCGTCAATGCCACCGGATCAGTGGATCGTTCTGTTCATCGATTCGGACCACTTCCAGATTGAAGGAGAAAAGAACGGTCCCTTGTCACGAAACGGTCAGCCCCTACGCGGTAAAGTTGGTAGCGAGTTCATTTATCCTGAATTCGGACTACGTCTCAAAATCTCAGCCAGCGAACGCGAATTTGAAGCGGGAGATAGCTTCCGGTTTAATACGAAGGAAACAGGACGGATCCGCGCTGAAGTTCCAATGTTTGGCGCGTTGACGTTGATGCAAAGTAACGATACCATTCCCCCGGATCTCCAACTGACAGTTGGCAAACAAAATTTTATTGATGGCGATCCGGTTTCTTCAGAACCATTTATCCAAGCGACACTTACGGACAACAACGGTATCGATTACATTACCCGCCCAGTCGATCTCGAAATCAGTCGAGATAATCAGCAATTCACCTTAATCCCACAAACGGAATATCGACTGAGTAATGTTTCAGGGTCTAATCAAGTCAGTCTGAACTATCAGTCGTCAACGCTGGAACCGGGAACATATCGAGTCCGTCTAAGCGCCAGCGATCTGGATGGGAACGCCTCCGAGGAAGAAATTGAATTCCATGTCCATAAAATCCTCCAGTTGCTCAAGGCGATGAATTATCCGAACCCATTCAACCGAGAGACCGAAATTACCTGTGAGCTGACCGGTGCCGCCGATGAAATGATAGTCAAAATTTATAGTCTGTCCGGGCGATTAGTCCATGAGTTCGCCGAGCCGGCGCGTGCAGGTTTCACAATGATATCTTGGGATGGCCGTGACAGAGATGGCGATGAGGTGGCAAACGGCGTGTACTACTGCAAGATTCGTGTTAAGATGGCAGGCGAGAAAGACCTGACGGAATATATCAAGATGATGAAGTTAAAATAGAGCAAGACTAAATGATGATCAGATTCAGTTCGATTTTTATGCTCATTGCCCTCTGTTGCTACACTGTTGCCGACGCGGCGGAAAAGTATGCAGGCGATTTCTTGACACTTGGCGTGGGGGCGCGACCGTTGGCGTTGGGTGGAAGTTTCGCAGCCATCGCTGACGATTCCACTGCCGCTTACTGGAACCCCGCAGGACTCGGGCGTTTGCGCCATTCCGAAGCTGCTTTTATGCACTCAAGTCTAGGCGACTTGGACAGTTACGATTTCGTCAACTATGTTCACCCAATCGCTGGGGCTGCATCGGTTGGGTTGAGTTGGCTACGAGTAGGGGTCGATGACATCCCGATTACAGCACTCCCGCGTCCTGCGAGTCCTGTCAGTCCAGCTAATCGTCCCGAACAGGTCGGAGCTTTTAGCAGCACCGACAACGCCTTCTTCCTCTCCTACGGTAAGCGGGTCGGATTCAATTTGGGATCAAAGCGGTTGAATATGTTCCTTGGTGGAAACGCTAAGCTAATCTACATTACCGCGTTAGGCAATACCAATGCGCTTGGCGTTGGTGGAGACCTTGGTGTCCTCTGGACGACACCTCCCGAAAGATCTCGCCGATTGTCGATTGGTTTGGTCGCACAGGATTTTTTTAAGACAAAGTTGTACTGGAATACGCCACCTGAAAATCCAGGTGAAGTCTCCAATACAGACACGATTGAGCCTAACCTGAAAATTGGCATCTCTTACGGGCAATCAATTAAACCGTTGAACAGCCAGTTACTATTGACCGTTGATACGAATAGCCTGTATTCCTTTGAAATGCACTACGGTGCAGAGTACGTCTTTGCAGAACTCCTGTCGTTAAGGGTTGGCATTCAAGAGCGAAGAGGCATCAATACCATCCGTTTGATGACAGCTGGTGCAGGGCTACGACTCTCTTTCCTAACCGGTGCCGCATTCTCTGTTGATTACGCTTTCTTGAACAACAATGAACTAGGTAATAGTAATCGAATTTCTTTGATGACGCGATTCTGATTGGTTCATTAATTAGCCAATGAACTGTGGGTCCGAGGACGTATTTTCTTTTTTGAGTTCTTTGGCAAACGTGATATAATTGTACCGGCGCACTTACTGATTCAGCGAGGAGCAGCATTAAGAGGAGAATACCCGGAGCTATAGCGCCATAGTCTCGGCTCAATCAAGCCGGAATTATTACGCATCCGTTTATGGTGTTTTTGGCAGGTACTTGTATCCCGATCTATCGGGAGTATTGTCAGCTTGCTATACGACAATTCGAAAGTGCCATGCTTCTGCTTTGGGAATATACCATTTGGAAATAGAGGAGGCGAGAAAACACACGTTTCCCCATACAACCGCTCCCGCGCTTCGATCAACCAATCGACCTCTTGACTAATAAACCAATGAACCAACAACGTTCTCTCAGTTTTCTCTTGATGTTCACTCTTATCCTAGGTATGGCTATATCCTTCCCAAATCATTCCGATGGGGAGGATGATAGTGACCTTTTCACTTTTGTGAGATTAAGGTACACAGGGAACGGCTGGTTCCGTAACAGCTGGGATGTCGATTTACCTGCCTCAGATCGGAATTTTATCCGGAAACTCGCGCAAGCGACCAACATTCCCGTTGCCCGCCACGAGAAGATTATCTCTGTTGGCTCCCCAGCACTTTTCAACTACCCTTTTGCTTATATCTTGGAAGTTGGTACGCTCAACTTGAGCAATGCAGAAGCTGCAAATCTCCGTGAATATTTGCTACGTGGCGGCTTTATTATGGTCGATGATTTTCACGGTGGGCAGGAATGGAATAGTTTTTACCGCCAATTAAAGAAAATTTTTCCGCAGCGCGAGCCTGAAGAAATCCCTATTACCCACCGCTTATTCCACTGCTTTTTTGATATCGACACTCTCGTTCAGATTCCCGGCTTGAGGTCCTTGTTCAACGGACGGACCTACGAGCGCCGTGACGGTTATCCTGCCTATTGCCGTGGTGTTTACGATGATAAAGGTCGCCTAATGATGATGATCAATTTCAATACCGATATTGGGGATGCGTGGGAACATGCAGCGGAACGTTTCTATCCGCGCGAGTACTCGGATATGGCTTATCGTATGGGAATCAACGCTGTGGTCTATGCGTTAACGCACTAACGGCGCGGATAACAGGGGGTTCGGACCCTAAAGCGTATTAGAACTTTCCAAAAACGCGCACGAAGGTTTCCATGAAGTTATCATCGTTCACGTCCGCGTTGGCGCGTTGATCAATGTATTGCGCGCCGATGTGCAGAAACAACTCTTTTTCGTAGGCGACAAAACTCTTTTCCATCTCCACTAGAAGGGCTTGGCGAGTAAAATCGTTACCATCCTCAAGCATATCGTTAAAGAGTAGAACCTGTCCACCTCCGGTGATTTTGATTGTCTTGGTGAACTGATAAACAACTTTGAGGATAAATGCAGCCGCCGCGTCACGCACAGTCGCCGCTTCAATTACACGCAGTCGAATATTGCGTACAGTCTCTGCACCGTTGATTTCTCCGACTAATGAAAGATGTTCCAGACGGCCTTCTGCCATCTGAAAGCCGTTGCGAATCGTGTATTTGAACATAGGCGTAATTTCGAGCGATTTGGATGGACGGATACGGTAGTTTGTTTTTAGGATGCCGACTTCGTAATGTTTGTTGGCCCGGTCGAAATCGAGATTGTATCGTAGTTTGAAGCGTCCTGTTGTAACCATCTGCTTAATCCCCGAATATTCCCAAGTGGCCTTCGCGGTGTTGATTAAGTCATCCTGCATCAACAACGGGTCTTTGCGTCGCTTCTCGACCTCAACCCCACCGTCTATATCGAAAAACGTCACATCTCCCCTCGCTTCCATTCTCTGCACCTCAGGCTGAGCCCGGTAAAGTTGTCCTTCCTCTCTGCTCAAGAAACCCGCAAAATACCAAGTCTCATCGGGAATACGGTCTTTTACCCACTTCAGTTCATTCTCAACAACCAAGGCAGCATCCCGAGAGAGATCTTTCTTGTAAACTAGGTTGGTGAACGCCTTTGTTGCTGTCGAAGAACTGCGGAAAGCTGTATCTCTGAGATCCTTCTCAAATTGCAAGCCAACATCAAGATCTGAGGAACTGCCACTACGATTTGTCTTCCGTTTCATCAGCATCCGCAGACCGCGCAGCCCAACATCAAATTCGTAATTCGGGTCTTTATCGTTCTCTTCCTCGTCCCGTAGACCGTTGTTATTCTGATCTCTTTCGTCAAGGAAATCTTCATCGACATCAAAGAGCAGAATGTCATCCTCATAATCGAAGGTGCCGTTGTTGTTCTTATCGAGGTCACCGGGGATAATCAGGGAAGGCGGATCTAGCCATGTGTTATCGGTATACCGGTCCTGATCATCGTTATCCCCGACGGAACGAGAGGCATCGAAGCGGGGACCGACGCGGAAGGCTTCACCCTGAAAGATTGTGTCCCCAACAGTTCGGAACGCCTTAAACACTGTTGTCGTAGCGTCAAAACGTGAACGGAAGTCCTTTCTCAACGCGCCTCTTGGTGTTGTCGCAAACTCTGCTTTCAGACCGTAATTCGCAAAGTTGGTTTCCATGTCCAAAGCCCATACCGGTGTATCGCGGAAGTACCAAGAAGCTCCCAGCTTGGACTTTCCAAATTTCGTCACTTCGCGTATGCCGACTCCAGACCCTTCGACACCTTCTTGACCAATCACCGGATTGAGCAGACCGGGTACCATTAGGATCATCCAGTCGGTGCGTTCGGAACGCACATCCCAGCGCACACCTGAGAGGTCAATCTGATCGAAAGTGAACTTTGTAAAGGTGGTAGGAACCTCTCCCAAACTCAAGATGTTCTTGACATTGCCGGCGGTCTCTTCGATAATCATGACGCTGTGAAAACCGCGCCGAAACACGCGGTCAAAATCAAACTCGTCCTGCCGGACTGCATCTTCCTCCGTATCTGCCAGAAAGTCTCTTTTATTGGTGAAATCATATTCTACACGCCCTGATAGAAAAAGCTTGCCGAATAGACTGTAAACATCCTCCGCCTCCGCCGAAAGGGCCAAAAGACCAAAGAGGTAAAAAACCACAAAGCCGAAGATCGAAAGCTTCGCCTTTACCTTCCATTTACTCATTTGTTAAATTTCCTTTTAGACTCATGTTAAGAAATCGTGCAACAGAAACCGAGTTTTTATCAAAAACTCGATTTCTCCTAGCGTTTTACATCTTCTTCTTGTATGCGCCTCATAGTTCCTGTACCACAATTGTTTTCACGCGTCACGCTCTTAGCGTTTTGCACTTTCTTTTGACATGATCCCTCTCTTACATTTTGCATGTTGTATTTTACCCCTTAGATTCCATCATGGTCAAACCGCTCGGTATAAACCGTCCACGTCCCCATTAGGGAATCATGGCGGGTCAATCCGCCATGTGTGCCAAACCAGAGGTAGTCACCATCAATCGCAATCGATAGGATACCATTATGGGGAAGCCCATCAGCTTTGGTAAAGGTTGTAAACTGTCCAGTGGTTTTGTCTAACATCGTAACACCCTTGTCGAATGTGCCGAACCAGACCTGATCCCCGCGAATCGCCATTGATGTAATCAGATTTGAACCCAAACCATCCGCTTCTGTAAGTATCTTCCACGTTTCATTCACCGTGTCGTAAATCGTAACACCGCGTCCACTTCCGAACCATACCTGCTCATTATCAATGGTAATGCAACTGACTTCATCGCTAGCTAACCCATCCTTTTGCGTAAAGGTGGTCCACGTCCCCTGTTTGAGTGCATAGAGCGAAACACCTGTTTTCGTTCCAGCCCAAACGCGATCGTCATCAACTGCCAAGCACCGAACATCGTCATTTTCTAGACTCTTGGCGTATTTCCCTTCCACCGTTGGCAGAATTTCAATGGCAGCGTTGTATGTTTCCCAAGAATTCCGATCATCGGAGAGAATACTGTGCTTGCTGATACCATTTTTCGTGCCGATCCACACATCGCTTCGGTTCTCAACAACCGCTCGGATATCAACGCTCGGCAGTTGATTCTCTTTGGTGTACGATTCAAACCGATCCGCTATTTTATCGTACCGACCCACACCGCCTTCAGTCGCAATCCAAACATACCGCCCTCCAACAGATAGGTCAATGACATTGTTATCGACAAGTTCATTTTTTTCCTCTTGCTCCTCTCCCTCGTCATCCTCCTCCTCGTCCCCATTATCTTCCCAATCTCTCTCTTCTGCCGATTTCTGGAAATGTCTCCATCTGTCGTACCGCTTGTCATATCGACTCAAGCCGCGGTGCGTACCGACCCAAACGTATCGGGAATCGGTCGCAACAGCCACCGCTCGTCGATCTGCCAAGATCGTTGGTTTGGTGAAGGATGTCCAGGTTCCTTGCTCCTTATCGTAGCGGCTCAAGCCCCTCGATGTGCCTACCCACACATATTTTGAATCAACTTTGAGTTGGTATCGCCGGACGCTATCATGAATGAGCCCATCCTCAACCGTGAAAGTTGTCCATGCCCCGGACGCTTGAGCGTATTTTAGCACACCCTCATCGCCTGTGCCGACCCAAAAACCATCACTATCCTCCGCTACTGCCTCAACCTCCGAACCCGGGAGCCCATCGCTTCGCGTGAAGGAAGTCCACGACCTGCTAGTTTTATCGTATCGGTTGATGCCGCCCCAACCGAAGCACCAGACGTAATCCTCGCTGACCTGTCCGTATTCCACTCCACCGGCCCGCAAGCCTCTACGCCTGTCATAAATTGTCCAAGCATCATCGGCAGAGCGATAGTAACTCACACCAATTAACCGCCGGTCTCTGACCCACGAGTAATGGTCCCCACCGCTGGTCCACACCCCTTCTTCGTCCCCAGCAATCCACTGAGCAGAGCGTGAAGCCATACCTTGTGCCTCTGTATATGACCGCCAAGTTTTCGTCGCACGCTCATACCTTTTGACCCCAACGCTGTTTGTGGAAAACCAAACATGATCTTTCGTACAAGTAATATCTTCGATATTCGTTCCGGCACCCGCTTCCGTCACTTTTACTGTTTCCCATTTCTCGGTTCGCGTATCATAGTGCGCCGCCACACCACCCTGAAAGGCAACCCAAACGCCATTTGGTCCGTCAAGCTCGACCAGCGTCGCGTAGTGCCCCGGTAGACCAGATGACCTTGTAAAGTGCGTCCATGTATCCGATGCTTTGTTGTATCGCAGCACGCCGCCATCCCCCGTAGCGCACCAAACATCTTCTGCCCCCACCGCTAGTCGGCGAGTTGCGGTGATAAACGGGACTTCGGTGGAGAGTGGTAGTGCGTCCTTTGTGTACTCTATCCATGTATCGGTGCGCCGATCGAATTTCAAAATCGCACCATTTGGCGAAGCCGACCAGTTGAGTGCCCACAGATGATGCCCATCCAACTCGATCCAACGGACCTCATCTTCTCTCAGCACCTCCGTATCGTGATATGACGTATGCTTCGCCCATCGATCGTTCTCCATCTCATAGACGGCAAGCCCGGCAACCGTACCGAAAAAAACCTGCTTATCCACAACGGCAATGCTCTGAACATTATCGTGCAGCAAGCCGTCTGGCTGCATCGTAAAAACCCGTTGAACTCCGATTCCATCTGAACGTGCAACCCCACCCGGTGTCCCTACCCAGATAGTTTCTTCGTCTATCGCGACAGCCCTGACATTCAGACTTGGCAAACCATTGGTGATATGGGTTGACGCTTCACTACTAATCATCCACAACCCGTTCCGTGTGCCTACTAGCAATCGCCCATCCGGACTGAACGCAAGTGTGTTGACATAATCTGTTACCACCGGAAAAGGCTCAAATTTATCCGTCGCAACATCTCTCCGATATAATCCTTCAGTCGTTCCCGCCCAAACTTCCTGATCAATTGCCAGCACCGCTGTTACCCACTTGCCAGTGAGATAGGAACGTGAGGCGTGAAAAGTTCTGCGTGATGAGTCTGGAGCCGGGGCGGTCCCTATTGAGGAGTTTTGCTGATTTGTTGATTCGCTGACTGTTTCAATTCCTGAGTGCAGAGAGGAGATTGGAGGTTCTAAGACATTTAATCCACCTTTTGTTGCGACCCAGATCTTATCGGCGGGACTGACACAAGTAACGAAATTGTTTGCCAGTCCATTTCGCTCAGTATAGAAACGCCATCGTTTCCCTTCCAGTCTTCCCAACCCCAAGGACGTCCCAACCCACAGCGTTTCGTCGTTGGTGTCATCTGCCAAAGAGGTAATATAGCTTGTCGTTAGACCATCTGCTTTGGTGTAGGTCCTCCATGTTTTTTCGCCAAGCGCATAGCGGCTCAAACCTTTATTTGTGCCTGCCCAGAGTGCTCCCCCAGTTGAAACCAGTGATTTAACCTGATTTGATGCCAATGTATCCCGCTTGGAGTACCATGTCCACCCATCCGTCCCCTTATCGTATCGCCCCAAACCGTATTCGTAAGTGCCAATCCAAATATCCCCCCCATCAACAGCCAACGAGGTGATGTGATCGCTGACCAATCCCTGCATTGTCGTATATTTGAACCAGGTATCCACCGTGACGATGTACCGCCGAATTCCACGGTCTTCCGTACCAAACCAGACATTGTCTCCATCGACCGCAATCGCCCTGATGAAATCACTCTCTATGCGATCTGTGCGGGTATGGCTTTCGGTGAAGGTCTGGTTGATTGTACTGTACTTGCTTACGCCTGATTTCTCTGTACCCACCCAAACAGCGTCAGGACTCAAAGCGATACAACGGATATGGTTTTCCACCAACCCTTCCTCTTTCGTGTAAGCGTTCCATGCGTCCTTGGGTTTATCGTAGCGTCGTAGACCGTCTTCCGTACCAAACCAGACATACTCGGATTCCACGGCAACTGCGGTGATTGCGTTAAACCGATCTTTATCCTTCTCGCGCTCTAACGCCCACGCTCCCGTCGTCTTATTATAACGCGAAATGCCTGCTTCGGTCCCAACCCAGATATGATTTCCGTCCACAGCGATGGCAGTGACTTTGTTGCTTGCCAAGCCGTCGCGTCGCTGAAATTTTATCCAACGTTTATTCTCCAAATCATAAAGACTGACGCCGAGAGTTGTACCTATCCAGACGGATTCACCATCAGCGGCGATCGCAGTGACATCATCAGAGAGTAGCCCATCCTCCCGGTCCAGCTTCGTCCAACGATTATCCGCTTTATGATAGACGCTGACGCCTCGATCTGTCCCGACCCAGACGTGGTTAGCCGAAGTTGAGACACAACGGACATTATCGCTCACTAACGCTTGTTCCGCTGCTGCTTGGGTAATCGCTGCTTCCTCTAGAACAGCCGATTGTTCTTCACCCGAATCAATTTGGGTCAGACCACACCCAACGTAAAGTAACAGGATGAAAACTTGAAAACAAAATAACAAGACAATGGAACAATGAGATAACAATCGCCCTCTCCTTTTCACGTTCTCTCGTCTTCCTGTTTTCATGTTCTTATCAATCTTCCGCATAACTTGTCCATGTCCCTGCTTGCTGATTGTATCGACACAATCCCCGCTCCGTGCCGAACCAGAGCTGATCGCCGTCAAGCGCGATTGCCTCGACTCGATTATGGGGCAAGCCACTATCTGTGTTAAAAACATGCCAACCTCCCGTGGCTTTATCTAGTCGTGTGACCCCCGCGTCTGCCGAACCAAACCAGATTTCCTCCCCGTTCAAAGCGATACAGGTAACAGCATTACTTGCCAAACCGTCCGATTGGGTGTAGGTAACGAAATCCCCGGATCCGACATTGTACTTTGTTGCCCCCTCACTCGTGCCAAACCAGATTTCGTTCTCATCAGTAACGATAACACTAATGTCTGCCAAGTTGCTTTGAATCCCAATGTTATCAAGGACAGAAGTATCTGTGGTAAGGGGTTCCCATGTCTTTTTTTCTCTATCATATCGGCAGATCCCTTTGTCCGTACCAAACCAGACCGACCCCTCACTGACCGCAACGCAACGGACATCATCGCTCAAAAGGGTCTGTGCGTATTTCTTATCATCCCTCATCCCTTTGACTTCCAGTGCCTGCGTGTGCGACTCCCACGCATTCGGATCATCAGATAGACGGTTGAAGGTTGCAACACCGCGGTCTGTCGAAACCCATAAGTCGTAACCCCTGACATCCAGATCTCGAATGGTATTGGAAGGTAGACCGTTTTTATCCGTGTATATTTCCCAACGATCTCCAGCTTTATCGTAGCGTAGGACACCGTTGTTAGTGCCGAGCCAAGCATATTTTTCGTCAATTGTCAAGCAGGTGATACTCGGTGTGTCATCCCCCTTGCCATCCATCCATTTTACACGAGAGGCAAACCAACGATCTGTTTGTTTATCATAGCGATGTAAACCGTTGGTTGTTCCTAACCACACATAACGCGCTTCGGCGGCAATTGCATACACTTTCGACTCACCAAGCGTCCGTGTCAACGGTGACTGGGTGAAATTGGTCCATACCTCTTTCTTTAAGTCATACCGGCTCAATCCTCCGGCTGTCCCCACCCAAGCATAGTTATCATCTATCACCAAGGAATGCTCAATGAGTTCGTTGCTTGCGAGCCCATCCTCCTCATTGAAGAATGCCCAATCCTTTGCAGCTTTGTTATACCGAGCCAATCCCCGTCTCTCTATCGTCAACCAAACAGTATCGGCGGTCTCTACAACCTGCATTGTACGCCCGAAAAACCCTTTTTCTATTTCTGGTGCTTTCAAGGTCGTCCATGAGTCGGTTTTATTGTGATACTTTGACGCAATTGCATCACCCCACATTTGCCATGGATACACAAGCCAAACCCCGTCTATCCCTCTGTCGATCCCGGAACTCGGACCTGAGAGTACCCGCCAACCTGAGAATACCTCCCAGTCTTCGGTACGTCGATCATAACGGCTGGCATCTCCCCATCCAGTAACCCAGACATAATCGCCATCAATCAGCAGGTCATTTGCTTCATTGTTTCCTAAACCGTCCACTTCCGTGATCGCTATCCAAGTATCCGTGGATTTATCGTAGCGCTTAATCCCTTCCCAGGTGGTCGTCGCCCAGACATACTGCGAGTCAACGACAATGGTGCCAATACCGCTCCACACCACACTTGGTGCGATTTCATACGTCTGCCATTTATCCGTCTCAAGCGAGTAGCGGCTCGCCACGCCGCCAATATGCGTCGTCCAGAGGTATGGGGCATCAAGAGCGATGGTCCAGACTTCATTGTTTGGCAGACCGTCCTCCGCCGTATAGTGACGCCATGTATCTGTCCCTTTATTGTAGCGTAACAATCCCGCGTTAGTGCCAACCCACACCTCATCTTCACCCACAGTCAGACCGTGTATGCGCGTGATTGGCACCTTGATTGATCTTAATGGAAGATCTTCTTTGCTGAAGAAGCGGAAGGTATCTGTTTGTCTATCATACCTTCCAATGGCACCTTCTGTAGAATCCTTCCAATTGCCGAACCAGAGCCCAGCCCCGTCTTCTGCCAGTTTGCTGACCCAATTCGAGCGCAGTACTTCTGTCGTCGCCGCCGCAACGTGTTTCGACCACCTGCCTGTCTTTTTGTCCAAACAACTGGCACCGGCGGTTGTGCCAATCCAAACCCTGCTACTGTCCTTTGAAATGACTTTCACGTTATTGGACGCGAGTCCCTCGTTGGTGTTCTCGCGGGTATAATGCGTCCATACGCCTTCTGTAATGTTGTATTTTGCCAATCCCGACGGTGTGCCTATCCAGATGGTATCGTCGCCATCAACGACAATTGCTCTAACGTTGGTATGAGGCATATTGAAGGAAAACGGTAAAGACAGTTCACTGTCTCGTTTTTTTGTTCTTTCGTTTTCTGTGATGATCGACTTGTCTAAATGCACTAAGCCGGACATTGTGCCTATCCAGATAGTATTACCCTCTATTGCGACGGTGTTAATCACCTCCGAAGGCAACCCATCTGTTTCAGTTAGTTTGCCTTCAATACGGGTCGACTGATTATAGTAGATAAGACCATCTATGGCAGCAATCCAGACGACATTGCCGTCTAGTTTGATGTCATTAATCGAACCGGAGATTTGTAACTCGGACGGATGTGTATTCCATTTTCGATTTTTAGGTTCGTAGGTTGAAAGGCCTGCCCTTGTTCCAATCCAGAGACGTGAAAACGTTCCCTCGGCACCTCTAGGCTCCGACTCCCACGCGACGCAGGTTACGAAGTCATCTGCCAATCCATCTTTAGTCGTAAAAAACACCCAGCGATCTTCGCCTTCATGTCGTACCCCTAGACCACGCGGTGTGCCGACCCAGAGATCCTCCCCGGCTTCCGCAACGGTGGTAATGTAGTTATCCGCCAAACCATCTGCCTTACTCAACGTCCGCCAATTAAGTCCTGTCGTAAACTCCGGATCTTCAAGATAGCTCGCTTGGTTCAATCCGGATCGTGTTGCTATCCAAACCGACTCATCCGTCGCAAAAATGTCCTTCACATCGTTGTCACTCAACGTTTTAATTTCGCTGTAGGTCCTCCACGTTTCATGGCGCGAGTCATACCGTACCAGTCCATGCTCGTACGTACCGAACCATATTACATTTCCATCTGCGGCAATTGCTGTGATATGATTGGAAGGCAATCCCACCTCTGTTGTGTACTGCCGCCATGTATTGACGGATAAGATATAACGCTGTGCGCCGCTGTCAGCAGTCCCTAACCATAGGGACGTCCCATCTACTGCCAGCGCGTTTATCTGATCGCTCGTCAGCCGATCTCGTTTGGTATACGCTCTGACGAACTCCGAATTCCGTTGGTCGTAGCGACTGAGTCCCTTATTCTCCGTACCAAACCAGACGGAATCTTCATCGGCGGCAATCGCAGTCACGCTATTATCAATAAGCCCGCTCTCCTTGTCATAGTTGTTCCATGAGTCGGTGAGTTTGTCATATCTGGAAACCCCTTGCTGCGTCCCGACCCAGATGTAGTCATCATCAATCGTGATTTGTGTAACAAGGTCGCCAGCAAGCCCCTCCGCTTCACGCTTCCGTGCCCAACTATTCGTCTCTTTGTCGTAGCGGGAGAGCCCATTTGGCGTACCGAACCAGATAAATCTCGAATCAACAGCGATGCAGGAGACCTCTCGCCCCGCCAAGCCATCACGCGGCATGTAGCGTGTCCACGTATCTGTGTCCATTTCATAACGACTCACACCATCGCCTGTACCGATCCAGACCTGAAGCTCGTCCAAAGCGATGGATAAAACGTGGTTGTGAGCCAAACCGTCTCTCACAGTGAAATTGTCCCACTGCCTTCGCGCTTTATCATATCGACTTAACCCCCGGTCGGTCCCGATCCATAAATAACGTGAATCGACAGCTAGGGATAGAACGCGATCGCTGAGGAGTTGATTGGTTACACCCCCCTCCTCATTGAGGAAAAAATCGGGGGGCATTTGCTGCGGGTCATGTGTGAAACAGCTCGCCAAAGACAGGAGTATCATGAACCCCAAGATTATACGAATTTGACGCATTCTTGTGCCTTTCTGTAGGGAACAGCGATCGTTGTTCTTTACTCAAGACGCTTTTTCCAGAACCGTGAAATAGTGTGTTTCTTCTGCAATATCTTGGCTCAAATCTCGCCGCGAGAAGAATCCCTTTAAGTTCCAACCTTCTAATGTTTGCATCAGCACGGATAGCATCCAAGGGCTATAATATCGAATACTCCAGGCATCGGTTGTTTCGTAGATAGTATTATCAACGTAAATACGGCAGTGCATTACCAAACGATTTATGCCCTCAACCCAATCTCCGGGAAAATCTTCATGCCAGACCTCCACATACCCATCGTCCAGTCGAACTGTCTTCTTACCCCATATTCCCGTTTCGCTGGAGGTGCGAATTTTAGTTTGTGCATCCATATCAATAATGTAGAGTCCGCCCGGTTTGAGGTGCCGCTTGACTGATCGGAAATGGCTCTTGATGTCCTCGTACGTCGTAATAGTTGGAAAGGTCTCCGCCATGAAAATCACGCAGTCAAAACGCATAGCCCCTAGGTCAAAATCAACTATATCACCCTGAATGAGTTTGATTTTAACTCCCACCGTGTCCATGCGATGTTGTGCACCTTCAAGCATATTTGGATTAATGTCGATGCCTGTAACGGAAAAACCACCTTGAGCCAGCAGAATTCCATGGCCACAAGTCCCGCAGGCGAGTTCAAGAATGCTGCCTTTGGTAATGCCTTGTTCCACAAGCAACCGCCGGATAGAATTGACCTCTGTTTCAATCTGTTCAGTTGGTGAACGAAGCACAGCATCATAGACATCGGGAAAGTCGTAAATGTTTGACATGAAAGGTTTTCTGCCTGTAATGTAGCGTTCGTCCCAGAATCGGACATGTTCTATGTTCAAATTACCTTCGATCTTCTTCTTCATCGAAATGTGAGGTAAAGATTGTCCACGTATCTGTCACTGAGTCATACCGACTCAGTCCACGTTCCGTTCCCACCCAAAGAAAATCACCATCTACGGCAAGCGTAAACACACGATTATGACTGAGTCCATCCTTTTGCGTGAAGTGTTTCCATTCTGTTGTCGCTTTATTGTACCGGGACACGCCGGCATCAAAACTGCCGAACCAGACGAAATCATTTTTTGCGACAATGCTAGTAATCTGATCGCTGGCTAAACCGTCGGACGATGTGAAAACATTCCACTCTTCGGTCCTAGTGTCGAATCTACTGACACCGCTCACTGTGCCAAACCACACCCAATCGCCATCAATGCAGATGCTACTCACCTTGTCGTGGTGCAATCCCTCCTGTTTCGCATAAGTTACCCACACTTCCTTTTTCATGTCATAACGACTGATACCTCTCTCCGTTCCCACCCAAACGTAGCGATATCCCACCGCTATACTGGTCACTCGATTATTTACGAGGCTGTTGGCGTATTCTTGGGATAATAGCATTGTATCCACATCGTCTGCGCGTGTAAACGTTTCCCAAGCATTCGGATCGTCCGAAAGTGTATTGTATCTGCTCACCCCTTTATTCGTGCCGACCCATAAGGTGCGTCCCTCTACATCGGCGACCTTGACAAATGTGTCAGCCAGACCGTTTTCTGCTTCGTGTAGGTCCGCCCAATGCGCCGATTTATCGAATCGCGTCACGCCTTCGGCGGTTGCTATCCACAAATATTTATCGTCGATGGCCAGATCGTTCACCGGTTCCTCTACGATGCGCTTCTCCAGCCACAAATCATTCTGTTTATCATACCGTCTTGCACCCCGGTCTGTTCCACAATAAACATAGCGAGCATCGACAGCGATTGCATGCACCACTTCAGCGGGCACAGCGCGTCTCCCCGTATAAACCGTCCAGCTATCTTGACGCATGTCGTAACGACTGATACCGTTGGGACCGCCCAGCCAAAAGAAGCTTTTATCGGCTTTCAAAGTTGGATAATTCACGTGATTATCGAGCAGCCCATCCTCCTCCGTAAAGACCGTCCAAGATGAGGCTGCCTTATCGTATCGACTGATACCGTGCTCTTGGCTTCCGAACCACACGAATTCAGCCGTTTCCTGAACATCTCTGAAATTGTTGCCTACACTCTCGGGATGGCCCCGGAAGACTTGCCAGGTCTGATTGGTTCTGTGGAATCCACTTGCGGGGACGCTGTCCTCCCCTTCCCACCAACTTTGATTATATAACACCCACATATAGTCCACTCCGGAGATAACTTCTCGGATCCGATCCGCGACCAACCCTTTGCTAGAATCAACGATAACCCAGCTATCCATGTTCCCGTCATACTTGCTCAAGCCTTCGTTTCCACCGTAAGCCCAAACGTCACCGTTGTCTACAATAACAAAGCCGATGCCCCCATTCAATAAACCATCTGCTGAAGTGTAACGCTTCCATGTTGCGCTCTGTTTGTCGTAGCGCGCCACCCCCTCCTTCTGTGCTGGCACCCAAACATAACGCCTATCTGCCGCAAGCCGCGTACGGTATGATTCAACATCAGGAGAGATCTCCGTGAAAACCACCTGATGGGTCTCCCATCTATCCGTATCCCGCCGATAGCGACAGATGCGATTATCCCGCAAGACGACCCATACATCATTTCCATCGACTGTCAATGTCGTTGTCTTGTTCGCTGCCAACCCATCTCTGGTTGTGTACTGCCGCCACGTATCCGAGTCTTTATAGTAAGCCAGCACGCCCCCGTCCGTAGCAAACCATACACTGTCATCAGCCACCTCCATCCAATGGATTTGGGTAATATATGGTATCTCATCATTCGGGGTGAGCGGATGTAAATTGTTTGCTTTACTAACTGAATCCTTTTGGTGGATTTCCGTCACGTCTTCCTTTACGTAGTGCGTCCAGCTCCCTGTTCGTCTGTCATACCGAACGATCTCCCCGTTTGAGGTGCCCTGCCATGCCAAAAACCATACCCAATTGCCATCTAGCTCTGTGCGTTGTATATCGCTGTGGCGTAGGACAACCGTCCGTTCCTTTGCACGAATCGCTCGCCAAGAGTTATCCGCAGAGGAATATAATCCCAATCCGCCGATTGTCCCTAACCAGACTTGATCATCTACCACGCAAATATCCCGCACATTTTCGTGTCCCATTGCTACCCCTGGCTGGGTTAAGTTGAATTGCTGCCATCCGTCCGATTGAATCATTGAGGGGATCCACCTGTTGCGGGGAAGTGCGCCTAACCCGCTTGGTGTGCCGACCCAAAGTGCGTCTTCAGTGATAGCAAGCGTTCTCACGTTGTTATTCGGCAGTCCATCTTCCGTTGTGAAGCTATACCATCTTTTCTCCCTTTTATCGAACATGGAAAGCCCTTGCTCTGTCCCAACCCAGAGTATATCTTTTTCCCCTACTATGGCATTGATATGAAATGCGAGGTGTGATGCGTGAAATGTGACATCTCGATCGGCTAAACCGCTGTTTTTCGAGTCTGTGAGTTGGGCTAGCCCTCGATTGGTTCCAAGCCAAAGGGAATCCCCGTCAACGGCGATGGTATTTATCCACAGCCCTTTCAGGTCTTCAAAAGTATGCCATTTATCCTTCTCTTGATTGTATTGGCAAAGCCCGTTGCGCGTCCCGACCCAGACCGTTTGATCAACCACCGCCACGTCGAGAACAAAATCGCTAGGAAGTCCATGCTGGTGCCGCCAGAACTTCCATCGATTGTTCTGATACCGTCCTACTCCCTTTGACGTTCCAACCCAAATCGCATCAGCAGCAGGGACAACGCGAGTGACATAATTGGTCGTCAATCCTTGTGCTTTGGTGTAGGTTTTCCACCCCCCGGATTGCAAGTCAAATCGACTGAGCCCCATCGTAGTGCCGATCCAAAGGACACCATCCTGTTCGGCAATTGATTTGATATTATCGCTCACCAAGCCTTCCACCTTCTTGACGGTAGTCCACAACCCGCGAATCTTATCGAATCGTGCCAGCCCCTCTTCGTAAGTGCCGAACCAAACATGCTTGCCATCAACCGCTATCGCTGTGATGTTTGATGATGGCAGTCCATCTTCTATTTTGTAGTGAACCCATGTGTCAACCGGTTTAATATATCTTTGAACGCCCTCATTCGCTGTACCAATCCAGACATATAAACCGTCAACCAAGATGCGATTAATCTTATCCGTTTCGAGTAGATCGGTGCGTGTGTAGGTTTTTACAAATGTCTGCTCTGTGTTGCTATATAAACTCACGCCAGCATTTTGCGTGCCGAACCAGATGAAATCCTCATCAATAGCGATAGTCGTGACGTTGTCGTCCGCCAAACCTTCGCTCTTGGTCAACTGTGTCCACGAGTCGATCTTCTTATCGTATCTAGATACACCTTCATCAGTTGCAAACCAGACATATTCGTCCTCAACAGCGATAGCGGAGATCTGATTACTGGTCAAACCACCGTCGTCGGTGGTGCGAAGTGCCCAAACGTCAATCGCTTTATTATATCGGCTCAAGCCTTTATCCGTGCCGAACCAGATGTAATTCCCGTCCACACCGATAGCCATAATGCGGTTGCTCGGCAGACCATCGTCGCGGGTATAAGTCGTCCATCTATCAATTTTGGGCTGATATTTTGAAACGCCGGATTCTGTTCCAAACCAGACGGTATCCCCATCTACCTTTACGCTAGACACTTTGTTATTCGCCACCCCATCTTCCACAGTGTAGCTCAGCCACAAATTTTCGCGTTTGTTGAAACGATTAATCCCTTTGTCAGTTGCGACCCAGATGTATTGGGCATCTGCTGCGATATCGTTGACCTGATCGCTTAAAAGTGCCGTCGTTTCCCAAGATATAGATGGATCCACCAGTTCTGGTATTTCGTCGGGCGAGGTAAAAGTGCATCCGATAAAAGATAGCAAAATAGCAATAAACCATCGCCAGTCTGATGTCATTTTTCGCGCCTCAAGTGCCCAAAACATCCAAATCTTCACACTTTTTTCTCTCCCCCAAGCGGACTTTTTCAACAATAATTTATTTGAATTCATGGTAGAATAATTTGATGTATACTGATTTTGGAATTATAACACAGGCAGATAATGTCTTCAAGCGGAGTGCAGTAACCTTTGTAGATTACTATTAACGGTTTTCCGGATGAAACTCCGAACGAATCCAGTTTCTTCAGTATATTATTGGTAAGCTACGGATAATCCTCTATCCGCAAAGCCCTAAACACCTAACTTAAAAACGTTCAGATCAAAGGAAAGTTCACAATGATCCAAGTAGGATTTGGTCAACGTGTAATTACACCAGAAATTGGTGCGGAAATGCCCGGAGGTATCAACAAGCGCTTTTCTCAAAACGTGCATGATGATCTCCTTGTAAATGCGATGGTAATGAACGATGGCGATACACAGCTCGTCCTAGCAGGGATCGATGCCTTATCAATCAAACGCTCGATAACACTGAACGCACGACAACAAATTGCAGATGCCACCGGTATCCCTGCCCACAACGTGTTGATTGCGGCAAGCCACACTCATAACGGTGGGCCTATCGCAGATGTTTTTATGAGCGAATCGGATACGACTTACTGTGATTTCGTTGCTGCACAGATTGCACAGGCAGCAATCGAAGGGTACGAGAAACGCGAGCCGGCTACATTAGTCATTGGTGCGGGGCATGAGGGAAGTGTTGCTTTCAACCGACGTTTTCGCATGAAAGACGGCTCAGAGCGCACGCATCCAGGGGTGGGTAACCCCGATATCGTTCATGTCGCTGGACCGATTGATCCAATGGTTGGGGTTATCGGCGCGATTAATCAATCGTGTAAATTCCTGGGATGTTGGGTCAACTACTGTTGCCATGCTACACTGGGTGTCGGCGGGGGTGGCTTTTCTGCCGACTACATCTACTATCTGAGAAAAACCGTTCAGCAGGCTATGAGAGCTGACCATGCTATCATCGTCTTTGGGAACGGAGCGTCAGGTGATGTCACACAAGTTGATAATCTCAGAGATCGAGGACAGCAGTCCGGCGAATGCTGGGGCTGGCATGTCGGCACAACGGTTGGTGCGGAGGTCATCAAGGTGTTGGCACGAATGGATTATACAGATGAGGTTAGGTTGGCATGCGCAAGTGAAACACTTGAACTTCCCTTGCGCGACCTCGGTGATGCGTCGCTCAACCAAGCACAGGCATGGGGAGATCAAGCAGTTTGGGCGCGGGAGCTCGAATTGCTCAAAGAAATCAAAGAAACTGAACCGAAGGTTACGGCAGAGGTGCAAATGATGCGGACTGGGTCCGCGGGACTGATTGCTGTGCCTGCGGAATACTTCTGTCAGTATGGGTTGGATATTCAGGAGTGTTCCCCTTTCGATCCAACGTTCATCGTTTCCCTTGCTAACGGTTGTATGGGATACGTCCCAACACCACAGGCATTTGTCGGTGGGGGCTATGAACCGCGAACCGCACGGTCTAGTAAATTGTGTCCAGATGCCGGAGATCGAATTGCAGCAACGGCGATTCGACTACTTCACGATGCACATGAATAAATGCGGGGAGAGGGACTCGTCAAAAAAATTCCCATAGAGTGGGATACTTTCACCTTTTTCCGAAATCTTAAGTATATTAATCTGGAGTGATCGAGGCGGAGTCTCCCAATTTGGGTTTCGCTAATCGCCTGGGCTGGCAAGACTCTCCTCATAGGGGGGATGGACGATACCCTTCTCCGTGATGATCGCGGTAATGAGGTGGGCGGGGGTGACATCAAAGGCGGGACTATAAACTTTGACCCCTTCGGGTGCAGTCCTGCTGCCGAAGCCTTCCGTCACTTCTTCGGCCGCGCGCTGCTCGATCGGAATCAGATCGCCTGTTTTCAGAGAGAAGTCGAGCGTCGAAGTTGGTGCAGCAACATAGAAAGGGATGTCGTGTGCGTTTGCCAATATCGCAACGTTATAGGTTCCAATTTTGTTGGCGGTGTCGCCGTTTGCGGCAATCCGATCCGCTCCAACAATGACACATTGAATCTTACCTTCCTTCATGACCTGTGCCGCCATGTTGTCACAAATCAACGTCACATCAATTCCTGCCTGCATAAGTTCCCACGCTGTCAACCGCGAGCCTTGCAACAACGGACGGGTCTCGTCCGCATAAACACTGATGTTCTTGCCTGATTCGTGTGCAGAAAACATGACCGCTAGTGCCGTGCCGTAATCAGAGGTCGCAAGTCCCCCTGCATTACAATGTGTCAAAATAGTATCACCGCTGCTGATGAGATCTAATCCGTGTTGACCGATGGCACGACACCTCGCCTGGTCCTCCTCAATAATGCTTTGTGCTTCATCAAGAAGAATATTTTTGAGTTGCGAAATTTCAAGATCTTTATGCTTTTTCGCTGTTTGCTCGATTCGCGCTAGAGCCCAGAAGAGATTTACTGCCGTCGGACGTGAGGTCGCTAGATAATCTGTTATTTTGTTGAGTTCAGCTGCAAAGTCAGGATAGTTTCTCGCTTTTGAGTTCCAGATTCCAAGCACCGCTCCCAATGCACCCGCAATTCCGATCGCAGGCGCGCCACGAACCCGAAGTGATTTAATCGCCTCCCAAACGCTTTCTACATCGTCACAATAGATCTGCTTGAATTCGTTCGGCAGCAGGGTCTGATCGATTAAGTGGATTCTACCATCAACCCATTCAATTGTCTGAATCGGCATCTTCCGTCTCCCCTTGGTCTTCACCGTCAGTCCCTTCAGCGTCCTCCCCTACCGTACTCGTTGCTTCAACGTTCTCGTTGAACCCTTCAGCGGGTTCATCGTCTGCGGGATCGTCCTCTATTCGAGTTTCCGTGCCGCGGGACTTAGGACTCGCAAGGTAGGCTTCGTGTGCATCTTTAATTACCTCGACCGTCTCGGCGTGATTCAGCCAACCAGATAATTCAAAGTAGGGTTCAAAAAACTGCACGATTTTTTTGAGCAACTTAACGTCCAAGTCAGAAATATCCTTGACCGAAGTGTAACGCTCATCGCCCAACATCACACAAATAACGTGATGGTCTCGATCTTTACGTTTTAATACGCCAATTGGTCGCGCCTCACAGACGTAGCCGGGATGGCTCGCGTTGGCGGCGATCACCATTGCATTGAGGAAATGCCCATCCTCAGCAACTGTTTCCGGAATCCAACCGTATTCCGTTGGCACCGGCATACTAAACTCATACGCCAACCGAAACTTTCGGCTTTTCGCATGATAACGATATTTTTTCCGACTGCCCTTTGGTGCTTCGATGACAACATTGATGATTGAGGGTGCATGGCGTCCAAGTGAAATATCTCGCAAGTTCATTCTTCTTCCCTGCCTTTGAGCGTGTCCCCATAGAAATGGGGAAAGGTTAGCGGTATCCGATAACCTTAACAGATCTAAAATTCAAAGGAGGTGATGCAGCCCCTCCATAACCCTGAGGAAAGGAATGAACCGTCCTAGTCCTCAACTCTTATCGAACAAGATAAATCCTAAGCAATTCATCAATTCAATCCTAAGAATCCAAGAAAAATTCGCTCAAAAAGATTCAAGCGGCTACGTTTTGGCTGACTAACAGTTTACACATTATAGCACACCTCACTGAACCTTGCAACGGAAAAACTGGTCAGTTACAATTTCTCAGCAAGCCAACAGCCAGAGATGCAAATCCAAAGGTTTGTTTTCAAACTTGTGTTAGTGTATAATATCCTATCAGCCTGACAAGTTACCCGTGCCTTTATAATCTTTGGTGTGAGTTGGTGAGGGTGTCGTCTCCACATCGTTCAATTATTATCACGTTTCAGACATCACCTTTTACCTCCAGTATCAATCGTTGCAAACGGGCACTATTGGTTTTATACGGTTTCTATTTCCGAGATAATATAGGTGAAATGTCTGCACTCTGTCTATCCCTATTGATTTTTACCCTTAGTTCAGAAGCAGTGGTGAATATCCCCGATGCAAATCTGGAAAGTGCGCTTCGATCACAGTTAGGTATTCCCTCCGATCCCCTCACTGATAGTGATTTGGCGACGCTTACACATCTGTCGGTGATACACGCCGATATCGCCAATCTAGCGGGATTGGAGTATTGTAGAAACTTGGTGCATCTTAGCCTGATTGCCGTAAAGGTCGAAGATATCCGTCCAATCGCAGCGCTAGAAAACCTGCAGTGGCTCGATTTGGGCAATAATCGGGTCAGCGATATTCGTCCCATCGCAGCGCTAGAGAATCTTCGGTGGCTCGACTTGAACAGTAACCAAATTCGTGATATTCAGCCGATCGCAGGACTAATAAATCTGGAACGACTGGACTTGAATAATAATCAGATTTGCGATATTCATCCGCTCGCTGGATTGATAAACCTAGAGCGGCTTTACCTGAATAACAACCAGATCCACGATACCCACCCACTGGCAGGATTGGTAAACTTGGAAAGTCTTGACCTACCTAAGAATCAGATTCGTGATATTCAGCCACTGGGAGGCTTGGAAAATCTGAAATGGCTTTATCTGGGCGAGAATCAGGTTCGTGATATTCGCTCCATCGCAAAATTAGAAAATTTAGAGAGGCTTTACCTAGAGACAAACCAAATTCGCGATGTAAGACCGCTCGCCGGACTGAAAAAGCTGTTTCGCCTTAGTTTGAATGAAAATCAGATTGATGATATTCGTCCGCTCGCTAGGTCAGAGAATCTTGAGCGACTGGAACTAACGGACAACCAAATCTGCGATATGAGCCCCCTCGCTGGGCTAAAAAATCTGAAATGGCTTTATTTGGCGAAAAATCAGATCCGGGATGTGAGCCCCCTCGCAGAATTGGTAAACCTATATGAACTCGACTTGAAAGCGAATCAAATCCACGATATTCACCCCTTGGTCAACAATCTTGGACTCGGACAAGGTGATATCATCTCCGTGGAATCCAACCCTTTGAACGAAGCCTCGATTGAGAGCTATATTCATGGACTGAAAGCGCGAGGTGTACATTTTTCTGAGGATTAGCTTCACGTTTACATGGGGCAATGTGTACGCAGGTACACTTTATCATCCGATTTTCAATCTTCCGAAGATTCTACACCTTTGGGAGGTTGGTCACCTACTGGAGGTTACAGCATGGCTTACGATCTACTAATCAAAGATGGGACACTGATTGATCCCGCACAAAATATTCACGCAAAGAAAGATGTAGCATTTTCAAATGGCGTTGTCGCCGAAGTCGGTGACGATTTATCAAAGACGGACGCACTCGAGGTATTGGACGCTAGTGGAGGCCTTGTGACACCGGGCATGATTGATCTCCACGTCCATGTGTTCTACGGCGTCAGTCATTATGGTATCGAGCCGGATCCGACCTGCTTGGCAAAAGGGGCGACGACAGTGGTTGACGCCGGTTCCGCGGGTGCCGACATTTTTCCCGGCTTTCGCAAGTACGTAATTGATGTGAGCGAAACGCGCATCTTTGCACAAATCAACATCTCGTCGCAGGGGATGCTGACCCAAGAAATTGGTGAGTTTGAAATCCCTGAATACGCCGATGTGAGCAAGGCTTGTGCGATGATTGAAAAGCACCGGGATGTAATTTTGGGAGTAAAGGTGCGGCTGACAAAGCACAGCATCGTTAGTGAACGGTCGGGAATGATTCCACTGCATCATGCACGTGAAGCAGCAGATGCAGCAGGTCTACCTATCATGGTGCACCCACAAGGTGCTTGGTGTGACTCTATAGATGATATCTTGGCGGTTATGGGCGAGCGCGATATCGTGACGCACTGCTTCCACGGGAGCGAGTGTGGCATCTTGGACGACGATGGGAAGGTGCGTAAGTCGGTACATGAGGCTATGGAGCGTGGCGTTATCTTTGACGTAGGTCACGGTGCCGGGTCTTTCTCGTGGGACACCGTTGAAAGCGCATTGAACCAAGGCGTTGCACCACAAACCATCTCATCGGACCTGCACATCTACAATGTCAACGGTCCCGTCTACGACTTGGCGAATGTTGTGACCAAATTCCTCCATCTCGGCATGTCGCTCGACGACGCCATTGCGAAAGTTACTTCAGTTCCAGCAGAGGTGATTCTGATGTCGGACAAAATCGGCACACTCGCGCCCGGTGCGTGGGGAGACGCTATTATCTCTGAACTGCGCCAAGGCGAATTCCAACTGGTGGATTCGCGTGGCGAGACCCGTATCGGTAGGCAGAACTTTGTGCCGGTTACCGTTGTCAAAGGTGGGCAAGTGTATCGGCAAAGAGCGAGTTAAAGATAGAGCACGCCTGTGGTGACCACTTTAACCGCTCTTCCTAGCTTCCAAGAATTTATCCGATGATGAAGGAAATGAATAATGGACGCGACGCGCTCCAAACTGGGCGATCTAACCCTGACACCCTTCCTTCTTGAAACAAAAGATGGTAAGCCGGTTGCAGCGGAATGGGGAGGCCTCATTGTTCCGGAAAATCGATCGCAACCGGGGAGCAGCCCTATTGAGATCCCTTTTGTTCGCTTCAAAACCACCGCTACAGAGAAAAGAACGCCGATCTTCTCGTTAGCGGGAGGTCCAGGTGATGACACACTCGGCAACTTAACGGACATGTTGCCGAGTGTTCCAGCCTTCCAAGCCCTCGGCGATTTGATTATTCCAGTTTCGCGGAGATCTCTATAGGATAAGGGGTGCGTTGGCTTTTGGATCTGGACTGTTTTTATTTCTCCGAATGTCGTCCCACCCTTTCCTCAAAGTGGCATTCATAAAACTGTTCAAAAACCTTTGATAGTGGACATAACGAAAGCAAAAATAATATGGCATATTCCAGTCTGAGCGATTTTGTAAAAGACTTAGAACAAGCCGGCGAGCTAAGGCGGATCAAAGCTGAGGTCTCCCCGGACCTTGAGATTACACAAATTACAGATCGGGTGAGTAAGGCTGAGGGCCCCGCGCTGCTGTTTGAAAAAGTTGAGGGCAGCGACATGCCGCTGCTGATCAACGCGTTTGGCTCCTATCGGCGGATGGCGATGGCACTCGGCGTTGAAGATATGGACGAGATCGCCGATGAAATTGAAGACATGATCCAGCTCGGTCCTCCAGAATCGCTGCTCGACAAGGTGAAACTCCTCGGTATTCTGAGCAAACTGACGAAGTTCCCACCGAAAACGGTCAGGCGTGGTGCATGTCAGGAGGTGGTTTTGACCGGCGAACAAATTTCATTAGACCGTATCCCGCTCATCAAATGCTGGCCCCTTGATGCAGACAAATATATTACCTTGCCGCAGGTCTTCACGCATAGCCTGAAAACGGGACAGCGTAATGTCGGCACGTATCGGCTGCAGAAGCTTGATGAACGCACGTTGGCGATGCACTGGCAGATTCACCATGATGGCGCCGGACATCACCGCGAATACCGCGAAGCAGGTGAACGGATGCCAGTCGCTGTCGCTATCGGCGGCGACCCGGTCATGTCCTATATCGGTACTGCGCCGCTGCCAAGCGGCATTGACGAGCTCCTGTTTGCAGGGTTTCTCCGCAAAGCCAATGTGCCAATGGTCGCGTGCAAAACAATCGATATGTTGGTTCCCGCAGATGCCGACATCGTGATTGAAGGGTATATCGAACCGGACGAAACCTGCACTGAAGGACCCTTCGGTGATCACACAGGCTACTACTCCCTTGCAGACGAATATCCCGTTTTTCACATCACCGCTATCACGCACCGCAGGCGTCCTGTCTATCAGACAATTATCGTCGGCAAACCGCCGATGGAGGATTGCTATATGGGCAAGGCGACAGAGCGAATCTTCATGCCGCTGATCAAGACACAACTGCCGGAGTTGGTCGATATGAACCTGCCGCTGTTCGGTGTATTCCACAATTTTGCTCTAATTTCTATCGACAAACGTTACCCTTTCCACGCAAAAAAAATAATGCACAGCCTGTGGGGGCTTGGTCAACTGATGTTTAGCAAGATTATCATTGTTGTTGACAAAGATGTTGATGTGCAGAACGTTGAGGAAGTACTTTTCCGCGTCGGCAGTAACGTTGACCCAAAGCGGGATGTAACCATCGTCGAGGGTCCCGTTGATGTGCTTGATCACGCTGCGCCACTTATGGGTGCGGGATCAAAGATGGGGATTGATGCAACGGCCAAATGGCGTGAGGAGGGCTACCAGCGGGAATGGCCCGATGAAATCACAATGTCTCAGGAGATCATCGATTTGGTGGACGAGCGGTGGAAGGAATACGGGATTGAGTGAACCGCCAAACGCAATGGTTTTTGTAATCGCTCGCAAGACAAAATCTTGAGAAAACTCGTTGTGAGAGAATACCTTTTACATTTTACAATGGAGGCAAAACAATGAAAACTTACCGCGCAGCTGTCATCGGTTGTAGCCGGATGGGTGCATTTATTGACAATGAAGTGCCGGATTACCAGGCAATTCGGCTGCCGTATTCACACGCGGCGGGCTTCTATGCCGAGGAACGGACAGATCTCGTCGCTTGTGCAGATCTGCGTCCAGATGTCATGGAGGTTTTCGGAGAACGGTACGATGTGCCCAAAGAACGGCAATACACCGACTATCGGGAACTCATCGACAAAGGAAACTTGGACATCGTAAGTGTGGCAACGCAGCCGGAACACCGCGCCGAAGTTGTCATCTACGCTGTAGAGCATGGGGTCAAGGCAATCTACGCGGAAAAGGCGATGGCGGCTTCTATGGACGAAGCAGACGCAATGGTAGAAGCGGTGGAACGCAACGGGGCTTTCTTCAATTTGGGAACAAATCGCCGCTGGCACACCGGCTTCGACAAGATGAAGGAGGTCATTGATAGCGGTGAATTGGGGGCACTCAAGACGCTAATCATCTACGGCAACCATTCGCTTTTTAACGGTTCCAGCCATCAATTCGACCTAATCCTCCGTCTGAACAGCGACCACCGCGCCTTGTGGGCATCTGCCCATATCACTGATGACGACAGCATCTTCGACGGTGATATTGTTCGGGAAGATCCAAATGGTCAGGGGATGATTCAGTTTGAAAACGGCGTCACGGCACATGCCCTCCTCTCTCCGCGCGGCAGCGAGTGGGAAGCAATCTGTGAGCGAGGAACCGTAACATGCTGGAATAACGGTTGGCAGTGGCACATCCGACGTCAAGCCGACGTGCCGGGCTGGCGAAATTGCTTTGTACCGGAGACATTTCCTGAGTTTGAACGCAGCAGCAGCACAGCGAACCTCATCAAAGATTTGGTTCATTCACTTGACACCGGCGAGCCATCCCGTTGCGGCGTCCGCGTGGCACACGCGAGCACGGAATTAATCTTTGCGTTCATGGAATCGCACGTGCAAAACGGGGCGCGAGTCCAACTTCCGTTGAAGGGGTCAAAGCTGCGCTTGCAGAGAGAGCGTACCCCAAGGCAACCTAGGTTTCAGTAGAGAGACAAGGGTAGTCTCACGGAATTATGAACGCTTCAACGAAATAACCTTGCGCAATTGGATAATGTGCTTGAGTCTACTATTACGCAATGCTATAATGTCAATGTGCCTTGGCAACGTCAGACTAACGAAATCACTCGTAAGGTCTTGTCAATTCCTGTGTTGTGGTGCGGGATAACTATATCTAAAAGGTAAGTTAAGCAAGGGATGAGATCAGTAGAAAGTAAGTTCAGAACGGTTATTGAGAAAAATACCTTCTATTTCTCTAATCCGGCCTTTGAGGAAACATATGAAGGCTATTTGAATTCAATAAAGGAAACGCTACTTGTTCTCAAAAACAGTGTAGAAACCAGTGGTTTAAGGAAGGAACTCATTGAAGAGTTACTTGAAAAAGAAAACGGCTTAACTACACTCTTAACTCTAACCGGCTTTTCCAATGAATCCTTCAAGCGATTGATTACACTCATTCGTGTTGCTGATGACTCAGAGTTGTCAAAGTTGGTATTAAAGGACGAGTGGTGCCCCAATGAATCATCAGAAGATCTCAAAGAGTGGTCAGATACTCAGATAGCAAAGATAATCCACCAAAGTGAGCACTTCAGAAAAGGGATAGCAAATATCTTTTTTGAGGGCGCAACAATTCCTTTTTTGGCAGACACAATTCCTCTGTTTGAACTTAAAAAGCTAAGTATTTCCAAGTTGAAATTTGAAGTGCCAGCGATGATCGATACGATGGTGAGGTACAAAGAAAAAGGGTCGTATTCTGGACAGAAGGGTAACAATGCTGAGATTGTTATAGCGGAATTGCTTGACAGGTTGGGGCTCCCTTCTAAGACAGGTGATTTGCACAAACTTGCCGAGAGTGAACCAGACTTGAAGCGAACGATGGATTTTATCATCCCTAACAAGGAAATACCACTGGTTATCGTTGAATGCTCTTTCTTAGCAACCACTTCTTCCGGACAGGGCGATAAATCAAAGACAGAGATAAATGTTTCCCAACTAATCAAGACACATTATCCATGGGCAAAATTCATCGGTTTTGTCGATGGAATTGGCTGGTATGTTCGCAAAACTGACTTGATGCGAATGGTAGCTGCTTACGAAGACGTTTTCACCTTTCATAAGGAAGAAATCTCACGATTTGAGGAATTTTTGAGAAAGGAATTTCAATAATAGTGGAAACATATACCGATCGGATTCTTCAAGGCGATTGTCTCGAACTGTTTCGCCAAATTCCCAATAACAGTATTGATATGACCTTCGCTGACCCGCCTTTTAATCTGAAGAAGAAATACCACAGCACGAGAGATAACCTTGAATTGGAGGAATATCTACACTGGTGCGAAAAATGGATTTCGGAGATGGTGCGTGTCACGAAGGAAACGGGGTCAATTTTTGTACATAACATCCCCAAATGGTTGACGTACTATGCGGGCTTTTTGAACAAGCTCGCTGATTTTAAGCATTGGATTTCGTGGGATGCCCCCACAGCACCGATGGGGAAAACGCTTCAGCCTGCGCATTACGGCATCCTATTTTATGCCAAAGATGCAAAGCAAAATAAGTTTTACGAAATTCGTTATCCGCACAAACGTTGTCGTAAATGCAACTATTTGCATAAGGACTACGGCGGGAAAAAGGGGCTGTTGCATCCTTTTGGCCCACTTGTTCCAGATACATGGACAGATATTCATCGGATAAAGCACAACAAATATCGCGATCCACATCCGTGTCAATTGCCGATTCATTTGTTAGAACGCATTATCTTAATGTCTACTGATGAAGGCGATACTGTGCTTGACCCGTTTTTGGGAACAGGAACAACGGCGATAGCTGCAAAGCGACTTGGACGACACTACGTTGGTTTTGAACTCGATCAGACATACGCGATGATCGCACATGACAAAGTGGAACAACAAGTATTGAATTCCCAGGTTGGAGATGTATGGGCCAGTGTTTACTTAGACGAAATTATCACACTCCGTGACCAAGATTGGGGGACGTTACAGCCAGAATTTTATAGCCCTAAGTCCCCCCAAGCAATTGATCACACCAAGATATTGCTAAAAAGCAAAATACCGCTCATACCAACGGTTGATCAACAGGAAACACATCAAGAAGCACAACAGCGATTTCTAGAGAATCGCAAAAAAATATGAATAGGGAGGGCTTTTATGCCTACAATTCATCATGATGTTTTAAGGAAATTTGTTTACGATATGTACATCGGTGCTGGAGCCGTTGAGGAAGACGCGCGCATCGTCAGCGATCATGTCGTAGATTCCAATCTAATGGGGCACGATTCACACGGCGTGATCAATGCGCCCAACTACGCAGGTGGTATGAGCGGTGGTGCCTCGACGGATAAAATGGAAATTGTCCGTGAGACCCCTGCAACGGCGGTGATAAACGCCAACGGTGGGCTCGGCATGGTCATTGCTCAGAAGGCGATGGAGATGGCAATTGAAAAAGCGAAAACACATACATTCGGCGGGGTTGGGCTCCACCGTTGTGGACATGCAGGACGGATGGGGACGTATCCCCCACTCGCCGCGAACGAGGGGATGATCGGGCTTGTCTTCCTAAATGGCGGCGGACGATTTATGCACCCCTTTGGCGGCACCTCCCGAAGACTCCCACCCAACCCAATCGCAATCGCAGTCCCGCGCAAAAATGGTGAACCGTTGATGCTCGACATGACGCTGAGTGTTGTTGCAGGCGGTAAGATACTGGTCAAGCGTGCGCGCGATGAGGAGATGCCAGAAGGTTGGATGATCGATTCAGAAGGAAATACGGTCACCGATCCGAACGCTTTTATGGACCGCCATGATGATACAGCAGTGATGCCGGTGGGTGGTTTTCAGTTCGGACACAAAGGCTTCGGCTTAGGGTTTATGATTGACGCCATCGCCGGTGGGCTTTCGTGGGCGGGTTGTAGTCGTCAAGAACCCACGCGTGGAGCAAGCGGGATTGTAATGCTCGCTATCAAGATTCAGGATTTCATCGATCTTGATGTCTATCAGGAGGAAATTGAATACCTTACAGAATGGATAAAGTCCTCTGAAAAACTGCCCGGTGTGGATGAAGTGCTCGCGCCCGGCGAGTTTGAGGAACGGAACCGTGAACAACGTATGAAAGAGGGCATCCCAATCGAAGAGAAAACATGGGATCGATTGGTTGAAGCGGCTGCGTCCTATGGCGTCTCAGCCCCAGCAGTGTAAAGGTAAAAACGAACCTCACATTGGGCGAGCCGTGCGGAATCTTGAAATTTTCGTAAGGCTCACCAATAGTAAGGTGATTAGCCAGTGCTCAAGCAGTATCAATTAGACTAGGGAGATCTGACTCGACCTGATAACTATTCTGGAGACAGGAAAATGATTACGAAGTTTGGTTCACTATTCGCAGGACATGTTGATCTGGAAGATGTAGGATTCGATGGTCCCCCTGTCAATGAGCGTTGGCTCTCCGATGAACATATAGCAACCGTATTCGACAAGGCCCAAGCTATCGCTCAACTCATGGATCGCAACGGCTACGAGACCCTTTGGTTGGCTGAACACCACTTTCAGCGCGAGGGGTACGAGTGCATCCCCAACATCCTGATGCTCGGCGTGCATCTCGCACACTTGACACAGAGGCTCAAGATCGGATGTGCTTTTAACGTTACACCGATGTGGCACCCGCTACGGTTGGCAGAAGATTTTGCAACTGCTGACCTTCTTACCGGTGGACGCATCGTCTTTGGCGTGGGTCGAGGGTATCATACGCGTGAGGTTGAGGTCTTTGGTGCGCCTCTACTTGATGGGGATGCCAATCGCGAGATGTTCGAGGAGCAGATCGACATTATTTTCAAGGCGTTCAATGAGCCTTCCTTTTCTCACCACGGCGTTTACTATGACATCCCGCCCAAGGTTCCGTATCGTGGGTACGAATTGGAGGAGGTTACACTAGTGCCTCGTCCGCTCAAGCGACCTGTTGAGTGCTGGCAACCTATCGTCAGTGCCAGCGAGCGCGGACTCAACCTTATGGCGAAACACGGCATCAAGGGAATGATTGGCGGTGGTGCTGCTGCGGGTGGTGCTGCAGAGAAGGTTATACACGCTTGGCAGCAGGTGCAGGCGAATCATGGCAGGGAAATGGAACTCGGCGGCGACCTTATTATCGGCTTCTCCTACCATATTGCCGATACCGAGGAAAAGGCAATCAAAGAGGCGAGAGTATACTTTGAAGAACACATGAAGATGTTCGCGCCTCTAGGGTTTGTGCGTGGATTGACAGACGAACAGATAGCAGCGACCGCAGATCCGCAGCAAGCACACACCGCGGGCTTACCAACGCTGCAGGACGCTGTCCAAGCAGGTTCGTGGTTGTGTGGTCCGCCGGAGCTGATTATTGAAAAACTGATGGACGTGCAGAAACGTTATCCGGGTCTTAATCAAGTTACCGTCAACAACGCCGTAGGTACACCAGAGCGTGTGATTTTAGAACAGCTCGACCGGTTCGCTAAGGAGGTCATGCCCGCATTCAAACGCTAGGGTCTTCTACTCTACCCCTCTAGAACCATGCCTTCCCGCTCGATTCGTTTAAGCATCTCCCTGTATGCTGGGGTGCCATCGTCGTCCCAATACTCGGTCTCAATGGGTGCGTCGTAACTCATGGGGACCAACCCACCACGCCAATCTGGCCTCACCATGAAGTGGCGGGTATTGGCGGGATCATAGCGATTATACATCATTGAGCCGTTGGCAAAACGTGACTTGATAATCCACGGTGCCTGTGCGGGTAACTCCAGATGTTTGAGCCGCTCTAGTGCGTCACGATCCAATGTGATCCCCAATCCGGGTGCCTCTGGCACTCGCACAAACCCGTTGACGGGATCCAATCTCTCCTTCACGACATCGCTCTTATAAATCTCCGTGGTAGTAACAAAATGGAAGGTGGCTGTAGGGAAGACCGACATCATATGTGCCGTCATAGCGCGGGTGATAGTGCCGCCCACGTTTTGCAGCATGAAGGGGATATTACCTGCGGCGAAGAGACCGCTGCACCGTATGGCTGCACCAATCTTTTGGTGCCCTCGCATATACACATCCCCAGCTCCCATCAACACCTCGTAGGTGGCTTCCAGTGGTGCTTGGTGGCGCACGATAGGCAGCGGGATACGTTGGCGTAGATCGATTGAAGCTAGCGTGTCCCCAGCGTCAATGCAATCCTCAAAACAACCGGCAATCGGAGACTGTGCCAATTTACCTAGCAACCCTGGCATGTAGTCATCCGTCCCTCCGCCGGTGAAGTCGTAGTGAATCCTGAAACCTTTGGGTGCTACTGCCTCCATAGCCTCGGTCTGGTCAAAAACGTTCTCAAAGGGTGAAAGGTGATATTTCATCCAAGTGTAGCCTTGCGCTGCATGCTGCTCCACAGCCTCTGCCATACGTCGGGGATGCGTCGATACCGTCCAGCTGCTTACCGGGACCCATGAGCGAGTCATCTGACCGAAGAGTTGGTAGACTGGCACACCGGCAGCTTGCCCCATTAAATCATACATGGCTGTCCCTAAAGCCAATGAGCTCTCGTCCCCGACCCATTTGAAGGGGTTGGTGCCGATGTACTGATCGATGACCTCCTGTGGTTCGGGTCTGCCGCCTTCCCCAAGGCCTACCCGTCCGTCGTCTGTATGCACCACATACACTGTGCGGCTAGCGGGACCGGAGTAATGGTTAAGTTGGTAAGCAATCCAGTCTTGATATTCAGGGGCAATCTGATGGACTTCGATTTCGGTGACTTTCATATTATCTTCCTTTCAGGACGGCACGAATTGATCCCCGGTGACAGGTTTTGAATCGTTGCATAAAGTTGCGGCAATGGGAGGGTAGTTTTCACCTTCGCTACAGCGTAACACTTTACAGCTGCTGTGTCACTAGGAAGTTGACAATTGATTATTCTTCCCTTGACGTTCAGATGAATTTCTGCGAAAATAAAGTTTAAAATAAAATAGTTAGGAGTTACGCAGTTGAGTAAAAAATAGTTTATAATAGTGTCTATGAATCCAGCCAAATGCACCGAATATGACTACATCAACTTTGTGATAGCGACACCAAGCACCTACAGTTGTACTGAGGCAGCCCGCGTGCAACCGCCAGACGATAATCCGCCGGCGCATGACTCATTGAATCGGTTGCTGTATCGGCTACCTCCCAATTCAGAAGCGTTGTGGACAGAGGCAACTCCTTATGTCAAAAAAGACCAAGGGATTTTGGTCATAGACGACTCCACCCTGGATAAACCGTATGCCCAACAGATGGAACTGGTCACCCGCCATTGGTCTGGTAAACATAAACAAGTGGTCTCGGGGATTAACCTGATAACGCTGATGTGGACCGATGGTGACCGCCAGATTCCGTGTGATTACCGTCTCTATAATAAACAACAGGATAACTTGAGCAAAAATGACCATTTTCAATCACTAATTTCAACCGCGCATCAAAAGGGGTTTACACCCCAGTGCGTCGTGTTTGACAGTTGGTACAGTAGCTTAAAGAATCTCAAGACGATTCGACAGTATCAATGGCATTGGTTGACTCAGTTGAAGTCGAATCGCCAAGTCAATTTGGATAAACAGGGCAACCGACCGATAAAAGAGTTACCCATAAGCGAAACCGGCACCATCGTTCATCTGAAGGGGTACGGTCTGATTAAAGTGTTCAAGATAGTTTCTCCACACGGCAACATTGAATACTGGGCAAGTAGTGACCTGTCGATGAACGACTTGTATCGTCTGAAGTATGCTGAGTTATCCTGGTCAATTGAAGTGTATCATCGAGGTATCAAGCAATTTGTGGGTGTCGAACGGTGTTTCGCACGCAAGGCAGTGGCACAACGGAATCATATTGGATTGGCACTACGCGCCTTTCTCCGTTTGGAGAGACATTGTTTTTCTAAGGGTATCAGTTGGTTTGAGGCGAAAACCAACATTATCAGAGAGGCCGTGCGTGCCTATCTTGCTAAACCCATTTATACCTTAAACCCAACTGCGTAACTCCTAATAGTAAATGTTACAAAGAAAGATGGTCTCGTAGTGGCAGCTTCAGTCACTCCTTGTTTGTAATCGGTAACGTAACGCTCGAAAATCTGTATCAGAAAGATCGAGGTAATTTACTATGAAATACGATGCGAAGAATTGGACGTTTGATTCCGAACCTACCCTCACCGACACACAGGTTCTGCAATTTTGTCGAGATGGTTTCCTGACATTGGAGGGCGTTGTCCCCGATGAAATCAACCAACGCTCATGCGATTACTTGAGAGGAAAAATACCGACCAACCCCTGTTACATTCCTGAAGGGCTTACCGCAGCGGATCTAGAACGAATCCGTAACTCTCATGAGCCGAGCACAATCCTTCTTGAGGATTGGTTCATTGAACATGTGCTTCTCAATGAACAGCTCGCCGGTGCCTTGCGATCGCTGCTCGGTAAGAATGTGGGGTTACCAGTGCTAGTGAGCAACCACAGTATTGAATGTCCCGCACCCGCCCAAGGGTGGCATCAGGATGCCGACCATATCTACGGACCGGAAGTTAATTTCATTGAGGTCTTTTATTTTCCGCAAGATACACCATTGGAGATGGGACCCACTGAGATTGTACCCGGAACACATTTCGGTCCCGCCCAACGCGACCCATCGGATCCAGGGGTGCCAACCAGTGGACCCGCTGGAACGTTTGCCCTCCACTCTCAAAGCATTCTACATCGCAGAGGTGAATCAACTGGAAAAGGGCTGCGCCACATGCTGAAATACAATTACTGGCGGACAGTACCGCCAGAAAGGGATTGGATTATTGAACCGGACTTTGATTTCCATCGCGCCTATTACGGAGGTCATCGTGTCGCCAGATACGTTGCTCACATGCTCTATTGGTTATGCGGGAAAGGCGATGAATTTCGGGTTATCGGAGGACAGGGATGGCCCTGGTCAACCGAAAATCAAATTGGTCCATCTTATGGATTTGGGGTAGGCGGAGGATATCTGCCGGATTGGCGTCAAAGTAATCCTGACGGTTACGCAAATTAGAGTAGTTCACCTTACAAGGAGGAGAAAACATGTATGTCATAGTTGCACCGATTCAGATTAAGGAAGGACACAGGGAAGCGTTCGTCGAAGCCATGCTCGACGACGCCAAAGGCTCGGTGAACGATGAGCCTGGCTGTCTAAGATTTGATGTTATTCAGGATGGTGCCGATCCCAACCGGATTTGGCTCTACGAAATTTACGTGGACGAGGCGGCTTTCCAAGCCCATCTGCAAGCCCCCCATTTCATAAAGTGGCGGGACACGGTAAAGGACTGGTTTGCCGAAGGACCCAAAGGTGCGGGAGGAGGAAGTTACAATATCTGGCCCCTCGATGACGAGTGGCAGTAGTATAATCCCCACGGGCTCGACGTACTATCAAGAATTTACCCGCAGAATTAAGAGTTTAGTGATAGCAGGGAGATAAACTTAGGAAGAAAGCGAGGTTTGCCGATGACTCGGCAAATTACCATCCATGGTCTAATCACGGCTATAATTTTCCTTTCCATCTCCGCCCAACCAATTGCGGCTCAAAACCAGATTTTTCCGACAGGTAAACTGGGGTATGCTAATGTAGCCTCTATCGCATAGAGTTCAAATGGAACTTTGTTAGCAGTTGCTAATGGATTAACGATCGATCTAATTGATGCAACATCCTATCAGCGTGTTGCCCTCTTGACCGGATATACGCGAGAGGTCCTATCCGTCACATTTTCGCCGGATGGTCGCTGGCTTGCAAGCGGGGGTGATGACCATACAGTCGGATGAAGTAAGAGATGATAATCCTTTCCCCTACTTGGCATTTCCTAAATACCTGTCAAAGCTCCCGTTGCAGTTCGGCAATCCCATCTCGCAAAGTCGCCGCTTTTTCAAACTCCAGATTCGCCGCCGCCTCCTGCATCTGATTCGTGAGATCGGCAATTAACGCATGGATTTCTTCTTCAGATGTCGTTTCCGAAATTTCGACGCCCAGAAAATCCGTAGGCTTTTCATCATCATCGGCGAGTTCACTGATTAGGTCGCGAATCTCCTTGTCTATTGTTGCTGGCGTTATGCCGTGTGCTTCGTTGTAAGCCATCTGAATTTCGCGACGCCGTTCGGTTTCGTTGATAGCATTACGGATAGCATCGGTGATTTTATCCGCATACAGGATGACCTCGCCATCAAGGTTCCGAGCGGCACGCCCTGCAGTCTGGATTAACGACGTTTCCGATCGGAGAAAGCCCGCCCGGTCCGCATCAAGAATAGCGACCAATGACACCTCTGGCAAATCCAAGCCCTCGCGGAGTAGGTTAATCCCGACAAGGACATCAAAGCTGCCCTGCCGGAGCTCTTTTAAGATTCGCGCGCGATCTAAAGTCTCAATATCTGAATGGAGATATTCGGCTTTGATGCCAGCTTCGGTGAGGTAATCGGTCAGATCCTCAGCCATGCGCTTAGTGAGGGTCGTGACAAGCACGCGCTGCCTTTGGTCAACCCGCCCATTGATAATCCCGATGAGATGGTCGATCTGTCCGTCCACTGGGTAGACGGAAATCTTTGGATCAATTAAACCCGTAGGACGAATAATCTGTTCGACCACTTGCGTGCTGTGCTCCAGTTCATAAGGTCCCGGCGTCGCGGAAACAAACGCCGCTCGCCGGAGATACGATTCAAACTCTTCAAACTGAAGTGGACGGTTATCTAGTGCCGATGGCAGACGAAAGCCGTAGTCCACCAATGTTTGCTTGCGGGCACGGTCTCCCCGATACATCCCGCGCATTTGCGGTAGGGTTACATGGGATTCGTCAACGATGATGAGATAATCATCAGGAAAGTAGTTGAGTAGGCAGTACGGTGGTTCGCCGGGGGCTAGCCCTGAGAAATGGCGCGAATAGTTTTCGATCCCCTGACAGTAGCCGACCTCCCGCATCATTTCAAGATCAAACCGGGTTCGCTGTTCAATCCGTTGGGCTTCCAACAGTTTGTTGTTAGCAATAAAGTAGTCAATCCGATCTTGCAGTTCGGCTTCAATGTCCAGCAACGCCTGTTCAAACCGCTCAGCGTCCGTCATGAAGTGCCTAGCAGGAAAGAGCATGATTGCCTCATGTTCCTCCAAAATTTCGCCCGTTAGTGTATCAATTTCAGTAATTCGTTCGACCTCGTCGCCGAAAAGTTCAATCCGGTAGGCGGTATTCGCATACGCAGGAAAAACCTCGATTACATCGCCGCGGGCACGGAAACTCCCACGCGAAAAATCGATGTCGTTCCGCTCGTATCGAATATCGACAAACGCGCGCAGGAGCTTATTTCTTTTGATAATGTCCCCACAGCTTACCTCAACCCGTTGGGCATCGTACTCCTTGGGAGATCCAATGCCATAGATGCAGGAGACACTCGCAACGATGATAACGTCACGTCGCGTGAGCAGAGAGGCTGTTGAGGCGAGCCTCAACCGATCGATCTCCTCATTAATCTGTATATCTTTTTCGATGTAGGTGTCTGTGGTTGGCAGATATGCTTCTGGCTGGTAGTAATCGTAGTAGCTGACAAAGTAGTGGACAGCGTTGTTCGGGAAAAATTCCCGGAACTCGCCATATAACTGTGCGGCGAGGGTTTTGTTGTGTGAAACGACTAACGTAGGACACTGCAAGTTTGCGATGACGTGCGCCATCGTGAAGGTTTTTCCCGAACCGGTAACGCCCAACAATGTTTGAATGCCCTCTCCCGTTCGCAGAGGACCCTTTGTAAGCATCTCAATTGCCTGCGGTTGGTCTCCTTGTGGCGTGTAGTCCGAAACCAACTCAAACTGTTCCATGTTTTCACTTCCTAGCAGCATCATGTATACCTTAAGACAAAGAGTTACAAATGTTATGCCCTACAGGCGTCGGTTGGATTTTCGCCCCAATCGCGTTTCTTCGCGGTAAGGGATTCGGTTTGCTTCACATTTTACCGTTTCATGCACTACTGATGTGCATTACACAGCATCTTCGGTTCATATCCGACGATGAAGGCTTCCTTAATAATGTCCTCCTCCGGACATTTTCCTTGATATCTCAGCATTCCTGTGTTTTTATCGATGGATCGAAAAACGATGTTAGCCGGTTGCTCGAAATCCTTGACCTGTCCGCGCGCGCCCTCAATCATAAATCGCGCCCAAATGGGCAAGGCACCTCGGGCACCTGGGAACGTTGTCTTTCGCTTCGGGTCATTAAACCCAACCCACACACCAGCGGCGAGATTTTCAATATAACCGACAAACCACGCATCTGTAAAATTGTCTGTCGTGCCGGTTTTGCCTGCGGCCGGACGTGTTAACCCCATCAGACGCGCCCGTACACCGGTGCCATGGTCAACCACGCCTTTCATGAGGTGTGTCATGAGGTAAGCCACCCCTGGATCAATGACCTGTTCCACCGGTGATTGATTTTCAATCAAGGCTACTCCATACTGATCTTCCACATAATGGATCCCTATCGGTTTCCTGCGTTTCCCACCATTGGCAAAAACCGCGTAGGCGCTAGTGAGTTCGATTGGCGGCAATCCCCCTGCCCCTAAGGCGACTGACGGATATGCGGGTAGCTCAGTATCGATGCCTAGCCGTTTTGCCATTGCAAGCGTTCGATTCAGCCCGGCGGGTTTCTCATTTTCCTCTATCGGGGTTTCCCACATCATTCTTGCTGTTGCAATGTTAATCGATTTCTCCAATATCCTTCGCGCGGTGATATCTCCGTAGTAACGCAGTCCATAGTTCCGAGGTCTCCATCTCCGCCGTGTTCCCACATCGATAGACCACGCTTCGTCACGGACAATCGTTGCAGGTGTAATTAAAGGGGGAAAATCCAGCAATCCTGCGAAAACAATTGGCTTGAAAGCTGAACCGGGTTGGCGGTATGCATTAACAGATCTGTTAAAAAAGTTAATCTTCTGCCGTGTGATATAGAAATCGCGCCCTCCGACCATCGCTTTGATATGCCCCGTTTGCGGTTCAACTGCGATTAGTGCCGCTTGCAAGTAATTGCTAATTGGATTGATGCCATTCGGATTATTTTTATTCTCGTCGTAATCGGGCAGATTTCTGCCACGGCTCCTCAACTGTTTATCCAATTCTCGCAGATGGTCAGCAACCGCCTTTTCCGCCACCGCCTGCATGGAGAGATCAATTGTCGTGTACACCCTTAACCCGTGGTTGTACAGATGTCCCTCTAATTTGGGTATCCTTATCAGTTGTTCATGAATGTATTCCAAGAAATGCGAACCACCATGTCCTTCAGCGGTTCTAGGCACCTCAACGGTAATGGGTTGCGCCACACTCGCGTCGTATTCCGCCCTATCAATGTAACCTACCCGCAGCATCAAGTCAAGCACCAGATCACGGCGTTCTTGTGAACGTTTCGGATGACGTATCGGCGAATAACGTGTCGGTGATTTTGGGATACCCGCCAGTGTGGCGCACTCGTGGAGTTCCAGCTCCCATACGTTTTTCCCAAAATAGTTTTGGGCTGCCTCTTGAACGCCGAGTACATCCTGCGAGCCATATCTGCCCAAGTTAATTAGATTCAGATACCTTTCGAGAATTTCGTCCTTAGAAAATTGATGCTCAATACGGACGGCAAGCAGCGCCTCCTTCATCTTTCGCAGAAGCTGTCGCTCGCGGGTCAGATAAATGTTCCGTGTGAGCTGCTGAGTGATCGTGCTCGCGCCTTGTAACGTTCCCTCCACTTGTCCCAAGTATAACTGAGTATTGTGGATAGATGCTCGAAGAATCCCCAGAAAGTCCACACCCCAATGCTCGTAAAATCGCTTGTCCTCAACCGCGAGGAACGCCTGCAGCAGATGGTCTGGCATCTGCACAAGTTGCACAATCTCTCGGGCTTCGGCATCACTCTCTCTGTCATAAAGTGCGTTCAACAATTCCGGTCTGAGATCGAAGCTATCAATTGTTTCACCATCCTCATTTTGGATTATCTCGATTTTTCCATCAACCACAGAAAGTTCGACCTGATATGCCTCCCGATCCTCGGGTGGAAAATGGAAGCCTTGGAGGTAAATCCATAACCGTTCAGGTTGTCCCTCTGCATCACGCCCAACTGAATATTGCCCCACGACACTCGGTTTGATAAACTCTCCGCTTTCTTCATATTCCAGCCGCTTCAATTTATCCAGCAGGAAATCAATTGAGTCTCCCGGTTGAACTGTACAAAGGGAGGAATAGACCTCAAGGTGCTGTTTCCACGTATTAACCTCTCGATATTCGAGTTGGCCCAAGTCAATATCTTTGATGGTGTCCCATGAATCAAGAGCAACACCCCCTACAAATCCGATGCCGACGAAAACCACCATTATCACACAGATAATAGTAAGGAGAAATAGTGTGAGCGTGCCTCGAAGAATTTTTTTAATCATCCAATTTTCCTCATCCTAATCTTAATTTTATCAATCTTCCCAAAAAAAAACAGAAAATCCGAGTTAGCATTTACGGTGTGCGGTTCTGACTCCGCTCTTTTCTAACACGCTTAATAGTGCAACCAAATGCCTTCGTCTTTTTGAGATCTTCGGAAACTGTTTTTCCCGCAACCACGAGGTCGAGTGCTTCGCGCAGGTAGTGTGTTTCGGGATCGTCTTGGCTATTATCAATGGCACCATGATACCGAAGTATCCGCTTTCCGTCCAATAGGTAGATTTCAGGTGTACGCTTTGCTCCAAAGTTATCTGCAATCTCATTCTTCAGATCCTTCAGGACCAAGAATTGGAACTTGTTTGCCTCGTTATGTTCAGCTATCTCTTTGACGGATTCAGTCCTGTTGGAGTTGATCCCGATGAATAGTACCCCCTGATCTTTGTAATCGTCATGTAGTGCAATAATCCTTTCGTTGTAGGCGTTAGAAACGGGGCATTCGGTCGAAATGAACATCACAACGGTTGCCTTTTTATTCTGGCTCAAATCCTTGAGTGAATGCTCTTTGTCCATTGCGTCTTTGAGCGTGAAGTCGGGGACTTCCTTATCCATCTCGGCGGTATCGGCGTCGGCAATCGCACCAAGAGTTAGGGTAAAAACGAATATCAAGGCAAGGATTCGGGTCAATATTTTCATTTGAGTCCTCCTACGGTCGCAATTAATCTGCCAACCCTCTTGAGTCCAAATAATGTTATATTAAGACGTCTGATATGCCGTTCCGTTTAAGAACCTGTTTTAAAAAGCAAGGAATGATCCCACGGTGCTGTGGATTTGCCAATCCACAGCGAGCCGTATCACAGGGTACGGGTTGGGTCTGCCAACCCGTTGGGCGAGGGGACCTCGCCCCTACGAAACCAAGTCCCTACCATTGACCTGACACGGTTTCCTAAATTATAGTGAGAAGGTGCCGTTGAATAGCGGATTACGGAAGAACCCGAGTTTTCAAGAAAAAACTCGGGTTCATGGCAAATAACTTTACCCAAAATGACTTTTCAAACAGGCTCTAAGGCTGCCCCGACCGGCTCAGACAAATTCACATTTGTGCTGTTTAAATTGCATACGCTTTATAGCCACAACCCTTAATATCTAAACGTTCAAACTGAAACGAAGGTAACAGCTACTGAATAAAAATATACCAATCCACTCTTGATGATACCCGATAATTTTCGGATTGTTGTTTGAAAGGCAGCAATTCAGTGGGAATTGAGCGTTAAGGAACAATTCTCGGAGGAGTTCAGGGTTTGGCGTAGACCTGAATTTCTTGGATGCTTGGGCGCGGATTTTTGGAACCGAGATGACCTTTAATTGCAATGATACGCATTGTGTCTGTTACAACCGGTGTGGTCACCACGATACGCTTCCGGCGGTTGTTGCGGAATCGTTGTAACTCTTTCCACTCCTCACCAACCTTTGCCAAGACATCGAACTCCACCAAATCTTCCGCGTAAAAGACAATCATCCCCACTTCAGACCGCTTGGGCAATTGGACAGTCGTTGGCGAAACCAGATGTGCTACCGGAGAATCCAATGGCATTGTGCCGATCCCCTTGTTTCCTGTTCCGACGCCTATAGTCCCCTCAATGTAAACTAGGTCGCTAGTGTCCATGTTGCCATCCACCATCTCCGGGGAACTGCAGACAAGTCCAGCAATCAGGACATAGTCACCACTCGGTTGTGAATTGCGAAACACCGCGCAGCCTGCAAATACGCAAGTCAAAAAGGTAAATTTCCAAAGTTGTCGAAACATGCTACTTATCTCCTTCTCGCTTTTGATATATTTGGTAATGACGATTTGGGGAGAATTTCATCGCGCAACAGTCATCCGTCGCGTCGTCCGATAATTCCCCGCCTTCAGCATGTAGAAGTACACTCCGCTGCTGACCACCTCTCCCATATTGTTGCATCCATCCCAATACGCCGCACGCTGCCGAGAGAGATAGTCTCCTGCCGGTTGTTTGCCGAGATCTAACTCCCGAACCAAATGTCCCAAGGCATCATAAATCCGAATCCGCACATGGGCAGCTTCTGCCAGTTGGTAGGGAATCCATGTCTCTGGGTTGAAAGGATTGGGAAAATTCGGTAAGAGTGCGGTACCTCGTATTCGTCCCCATAAAGTCGGTTGCTTTCCCTGACGATTGACTATACTCCAAGACTCGATAGCCTGTGTGAGGTCAAGGGCGATAGAACGTCCCCAATTGATGCCAGTGACGAAATCTTCAGGATCTGTACCGTTAAGATTGGCACGGTGGATCCTGCCCGGATTTAAGTCCGTCCAGTATATCTTGCCTCCGTATGGATCGACTGCAATACCCGATGGAGAACTTAATCTTGTCTTTTCGAGCTGTATAACTGCTGGCTGTAGTAGAACTTGAGGTTTGGTACCATCAGAGTTCAAACGGCGAATTATGCCCGCCCCCGTATTGGGGTGTGCTTCTGTCGAGTAGATTTTGCCCTCATTGACATCCAAAGCGATACCTTGTGGTACTTTGGGCAACTCAATGAGGTCTTCAACGTTTGTCCCGTCAAGGTTTGCTCGTTGGATTTTGTATGCTTTATAATTCGTCCAGTATATCTTACCGTTATTTATATCCACAGCAACATCGTTCGCACGGGCGGCTTCTTTTGCGACAAGCGTTTCAACATCTGTACCATCTAGGTTGGACCGCTGAATGCCTGCACACCCATCCGCCCAGTACATCTTTCCCCCATCCCTGTCCAAGTCAATGCCAGAGGCCCAACACAATCCGTCTATGACGAGATCCTCAATATTGGTGCCATCGAAGTTCGATCGCTGGATTTTGCCTGCTTCGGAATTCGTCCAGTATATTTTTTGCTCACTCGTGTCCAGAGCGATGCCGTTTGGGCTCAATTCTGTTGTGATGAGCGCTTCAATGTCTGTCCCATCAAGGTTTGCTTGCTGGATTTTGGGTGGGAATTCCCGGTCTGTCCAATATATCTTTTGTCGATCGGCACCTACGGCAATCCCCAGTATTCGTTTCACCCCTGTTGTGAAAACATCCTCAATATTTGTACCATCAAGATCTGACCGGTGAATTTTTCCTGTATCCCACTCTGTCCAGTATAGCTTTCCAGCCACCGAATCAACAGCTATAGCTGATGGCCAAACCAGACCTGCTACCGATTCTTCTACATTTTTCCCATCGAGGTCTGCCCGACGGATAACTCCGCCTCTATCGGTCCAATAGACTTTTCCTCTAGTTGGATCCACTGCAATGCTTAGTGGATTCCGCAATCCTTCTGTGACGAGATCTTCAATCTCTGTGCCATCAAGGTTTGAACGCTGAATCTTTCGTGTATCAGAATCCGCCCAATACATCTTTTTGCCGTTTGAATCTATAGCAATGCCTTGCGGCCATTCCACTCTATTTGCCTGCGTAACGAGGGCTTCAACCTCCGTGCCGTCAAGGTTTGAGCGTTGGATTATGGAGGTGTCTGTCCAGTATATCTTCCCCCCGCTCGCATCAACGGCAACGTAGTAAGGAATACCCGATTTTACTTTGATAATATCTTCTATGTTTGTCCCGTCAAGGTTTGCTCGTTGAATTTTCCTCGTGTCAGAATCCGCCCAGTAAATTTTTCCACCCTGTTCATCGACAGCGATACCTATGGGAGATACTAGCGGAACCGGAACAGGAGTTTCCATGTTTCCACCATCAAGGCCCACGCGGTGAATCCCTCTGGTGTCTGTCCAATATAGCTTGTCTGTCTCTGCAGCTGCATGTCCGAACAATAGTACGAGTGTGATTACAAAACCAAACCACTGAATATAGGCACACCAATGTGTTTGTACCCTTTTTCGTTTCATTGTCTCACTCCCTTTGACCCATTCTGTGCAGTAACCGAGCCCAATAAGGTCTATTTTTGGATAATCATCTTCCGTGTTGCTCTGAAGCTGCCGGTGTCAAGTTCGTACCAATAAATGCCGCTGGAAACCGTTTCTCCGCGATCATTCCGTCCATCCCAATACGCCGCTTGGGACTTTGAGAGGTAACTACGCGCAAGTTTGGTGCCCAGATCTAACTCCCGGACTAAATGTCCCAAGGCATCATAAATCCGAATCCGCACATCGGCAGCCTCTGCAAGTTGGTAGGGAATCCATGTTTCGGGGTTAAAGGGGTTGGGATAGTTGGGTAACAACTTTGTCTCCGTGACCGATGGCTCGGTGCGGGATAGCCACGTTTTGAGGGTGTCACGGGCGATGTGCGCCCCACGCGAGGGGGTTTCCAGCGTTTCTAACGCTGTGAGGGCTTGGAATTGACGCTTGACGCTTGATGCGTGATAACTGATAGTTGAGTTTGAATCGTCAACAGATAGCGCGGGCGCTGCAGCATTTTCGCTCAAATGTGAGCCAATGTGTCCCAAATCAGACACATCCACCGTTCCATCACCGTTAACATCTCCGGTGAGATGAGTGCCCATCTGCCCGAATTGAGAGGCAGCTTCGACCAGATCTAAGATGTTCACCGCTCCATCCCGATTAATGTCATAAGACACAACCGGCTCTGGAGGGAGTAGAGATCTGCCATCCCATATCAGCATCCGGCCGGTTTCATAATTCAGGGTGAGGAGGACCGAAGCATCTCGACTGACAGCAAGATATTCAGGGAGGGGAGGGTGTTGTATCCGCTTTTGCTTGCGCCAATCCCATATCCGCAGCCCATCCTCACCGTTAGCGAAGAGGTATCGCCCATCGCCACTAAAGTGGATGGGCCACGTTACATATAGTTCAAGTATTAGCAGACGTCGTGGCTGTTCTCGGAGTTCCCATACCGCCATTCGGCTAGAATTGATGACAGCAAGAATAGGAACGCCATCAGGTGAGGGTATAAATATCGGTGAACCGGCCACTGGTGAATGTAACGCATAGCGGTAGATGTACTTGCCATCTTGTTGTTCCCACAGATGGATAAGGTTATCTCTCCTTTTCCTAGCGGCTAAATAGGTATCTCCAGCACTAAAAGCGATGGAAGAATAATTCCCTTGTATGTCTAACACTTCTCGATGTTCAGGGTTATTGATGTCAAAAATGAGACGTTCAGTGGCAATGCGCTGTCCAGTTTGGCTGAAAGTAATAGCGGTATGCCCAGAATAGTAATCAAACTGCGCGATGGCCTCACCCGTATAAATGTCTCGTAGTTCAATCCACGGATCTTGTCCCACCGCGATGGTTCGGCTATCCGGGGAAATCGCGAACCTACGAAATGTTCGGTTGTGTGGGACGATAACTTTTCGGAGGGACCGGGAGGGGACATCCCAAATCTTCATTATTGCGCCATTTACCATTACCAAGGAGCGCCCATCTGGACTCAACTCCCAGTCATATCCCGAAAGATAGTCCGACCAAAATGCCAGACGGCGATTATGTTCAATATCCCAGAGCACGACTTCGCTCATATAGTACCGGAAGAGAGCGATCTTTTCATCGGGCGACAGAGAGAAATCCTGTAAAATGAAGAGTTCATCTCCAAATTCATTGAGTTGTGCGCCGGTGTGCACATCAAAAACACGAACGTAGTCATTTCGTCCGTTAGGGTCTACCAGCCAATTTCGTGTCCGTGTTGCGACATATAGCCGTTGGCTGTCTGCGCTAAAAAGCAGTTTCTCGATTACGCCTTCATCGCCATTCGGCAAAGTCTGAATCAATTGCCGTGTTTGGGCGTCCCAAAGATATACTCGTGTGGAATAGGGTCTCGCTGTTGCGATATAGCGACCGTCAGGACTGTAGGAAACATGGGTAACCCAATCGACATGTCCCTCAAGATGTCCAACTAATTTGCGTGTGGCTACGTCCCAGATTTCTGCATCCGAACGTTGAGATCCGACGACAAGAGAATTACCATCCGGACTGAAAACAAGTGAGCGAACGCTCGGAGGTGAAGAGCAGCTCTGTCCATAGCCCCCGGAATCACTATAGCTATAACAATTCTTCGCGGGTCGGCGTTCCCCCGTCATCTCGCCGAGGTAGTCGTTATCCTTCCAATTCCACAGATCGATTTGGTCGCGATAAGTTACAGCAAGCAGAGGCGCAGCCGTACTGAATGCGACTATATGTACTCTCTCCAATGTTGATTCTAACCGGCGAATCAGTTTGCGTGTCGCTATTTCCCATATTTCAATGGAAGGCTTCGTTGTGCCGCCCAAATCGATAGCAATTGCCAACCACGCACCATCTGGACTTAGGGTTACCCTTACCCAGTTTAAACCTTCAGCAAACTTATCAATGACTGTATTCGTGTCCGTATTGACAATTTCGATACGGTCTCTCATCACCCGGAGAACCGTACCATCCGGTAGAAAGTGAGCTTGGTGAAGAACTCCTTCTCCCAGTGAACCGATTGGTTCGACTGCAACCGCCATGGTGGAAATAAGCAATGTGAGGCATAGGGAAAGGACAAATCGCTTTTTCATTGAGTGCATCTCTTCTTTCTTGTCTAATCTTGAAACGCGAAGCCTCGTGATCGCTAATGCTACGCAGTGGATCTGAGAGGGAGACGCACATAGTATGCCAACCAAACTCGATAAAGGTCGGATTTAGGGTCTACAAGCGAATTTCTTACCATTAATGGCAAGATGGGGCTTTTATATTGTTCATTTTTTGAACACTCTTGTTCAGAAAACCGATAATTTATGCTCCTTTTGGGGCAAACTTTGTTCTTCCGCTTCACACTTCAATGCGCTTTGTCACCGAATGGGTCGGACCACCCCATCTAGGAATTGCGACCGTCCATTGACCAGCAGGTCCCCCAGCAACGATGATAATGATATCTTCAGGAAGCCGCGTTGTCTGTTGGTGAATATACGCCTGTATGTCGCTCCGGCTAAAACCATCTCCAGCAATTGTTTTCATGTGTTCAAGGCTAAACACAAGGACAATTTCAGCGGATGGGGGTCCCAGCGCTGAAATGCTGTGGCAGATAGTGTTTAAGATGCTTTCTGCTGAGTTTCCGCTGGATCCGATGTGATATGGTGACGAACCCGCGTGAACTGTTACCGTGCTGTCGGAAGGCTGGAATCCGCGTTCAACGTGCAAAGGCTGCCACAGGCTCACCTCCTCCTGCTCCGCAATGCAGAAGGTGTATTTACCAGCATGACCCAAAGTTGAGCGGTCTAACTCGCCGGGTAACGCGCCGCCGATATTCGTGCCGATTAGGCGAATTGCTCGCCCGATTGTTGCGTTGGCGCGCCAACCTTGCCCAAAAACGTTAAAACCATCATTGATATCCAACTGCTTTCGGATGGGACCATTAATAATCAGCAGTGGTGTGGAGTCCGCGGTCGTCACCTGAACGCCGTGCAGATTGAACGCTTCCTCGGTGACTGCTTCGACTGCTGCGATGACGACCGGCATATATTCCGGCTTGCAACCAGCCATCACCGCGTTAATCGCGATACGTTCGATAGTTGCATGACCCCACTTGGGGGGAATCGATGCGAGCAATTCATCCGGCTGTCTGTCCGTACCGGCTAACATTTTTTCGACCCGATCCGGTGTCGGTGGGACAACAGGCAAGCCGTCAGTCCAACCGTTTTGGTAACAAAGTTCGATGAGATCTGCGTCATCAGCCGCTTCAATCTGATCTGACTGCCATTGGATCTGCGTCATCATAAATTTCCTTTCCATTTCTGAATTTTTGTGATATTATGCGTAAAATATAAGAAGAAATAACATCTTACGCAGTACGCTATACGAACGGAGACATACTTATGCGTATCGCAACAGGTTGTATCGGTCATGAAACAAACACATTTTCACCTGTGCCAGCTTCAATCGACGACTTTAAGAGAAGTTACCACATCGGCGATGAGATAATCTCAGCGTTCAGACAGACGAGCACCATCACCGGCGGGTTTATTGAGAGTTCAGAGAATCTCGGCATCCAGATTGTTCCGCTCCTATGGACGTTCGCAATGCCCTCTGGCGCAGTCGAGCAACGAGCTTACGACACACTTAAAGGAGAGTTCCTTGACCTCTTGCGAAACGCCGGGCAGATTGACGGGGTCCTCCTAGATTTGCATGGAGCAATGGCAACGGAAGAGATCGAAGATGCCGAGGGCGATCTGATCCGATCGGTACGTGAAATTGTCGGTTCCCTCCCAATTGTTGTGACGCTAGATCTTCACGCGAACATCACCGCCGAGATGGCGGAATACAGTGATACAATTATCGGGTTTGACACCTACCCGCATGTCGATTGCTATGATCGAGGTGTTGAGGCAGCACAGGTGATATCTGAGATAGTTCGGGGAAATATCCACCCGACGATGGCGTATCGTCAACTGCCGTTACTGACCTCGCCGCCGGCGCAATGTACGATGAAACCTCTGATGAGCGGGGTAGTGGAACAGCTCCACGCCCTTGAAATGGAATCGGGAGTGGTAACAGCAACCCTATCAATGGGTTTTCCCTTTGCAGATATACGCGATGCCGGGGTCTCGGTACTTGTAACGACCACCGGCGATCAGCAACTCGCTGAACAGCATGCAGACAAGTTTGCGAAATATATCTGGGATATGCGAGACGCATTTAACCTGAACCTCGTTTCCGTTGAGGAGGCAATCGAGATCGCGAATCAAGCCGACGGGCAGCCCATTGTCCTCGCGGAGGGGTCGGATAATCCCGGTGGCGGCGGTCCCTGCGATGGAACAATTATTCTTCGGAAATTCATTGAAGCCGATGTCCGAGATGCCGTTGTTGCCATAATCGCTGACCCGGAATCCGTAGCACTTGCAATCCAAGCGGGTGTCGGTAATACGGTGGGGCTCAATGTCGGTGGAAAGACGATCCCGCTCCACGGCGAACCGGTTGCACTGACGGGCTATGTAAAAACAATCTCCGACGGACAATTTGTGTATAAGGGACCGATGGGACGCGGCGTCAGAAGCAGCTTGGGGCGCACGGCTGTTGTCAAGGTCGGCGGCGTCGAAATCATCCTAACGGAACGTCGTGTTCAACCCATTGATGCTGAAGTGCTTCGTAGTGTCGGAATTGAACCGAGAGATCGGAAACTCATTGCGCTCAAATCGGCAGTTCACTTCCGTGCGGACTACACGCCAATCGCTCATGAGATCTTGGAGGTAGACACCCCCGGCGTGCATAGCCCGGATCTCTTCTCCTACGATTATCAGAAGGTCCGACGCCCCATTTACCCGCTAGATACAGACGTTAAATTTCGGCAAACGTAATCGGTGGACGTTCCGCCCTTATAATAGACTTGCTTCAAACTCTGGAGACATCAACATGAGAACAGTTTCACACATCGTACTCATCTGGAGTACGATTTTCCTTTTGGTTGTTTCAGGAATCGGCGCAGCACACGCCTCACCCGTTGCAATACTCGGTGCATTTGATGAAGAAGTCACAATCCTTGAGTCACAACTTGTTAATCCGAAGGCGCATGCAATCGAGAGGATGCAGTTCCTTACAGGGACACTCAATGGGCAAAACGTAGTTATCGCAAGGACGGGGGTTGGTAAAGTCAATGCAGCGATGACAGCCACGCTGCTCATTGAACACTTTCACCCCAATCAGGTCATCTTCACAGGGGTTGCCGGTGGACTCAACCCCGACCTACAAATTGGTGATATTGTCATCGCACAAAAGACAGCACAACACGATTTGGGCAGATTGGAATCAGCCGAGATTGAAAACACAGCCGTCAGGAATCCCATCAATGGACAACGAAATCCCGTCTTCTTTCCTGCGGACCCTGGACTTTTGCAGGTAGCGGAAACCGCTCTGGAGGGCATTGAACTTAACCCATTTCAAACCTCCCAAGGTCAACGGCACCCACGAATCATTAAGGGAACGGTCGTAACTGGGGATGTGTTTGTCGCTTCTGATGCGAAAAAAACAATCTTACACAAAAACCTTGGCGCAGATGCCGTAGAGATGGAAGGCGCAGCCGTTGCCCAAATCTGTTGGCAATACAATCTCCCCTGCTTGGTCATACGCAGCCTGAGCGATAATGCCGGTGCAAATGCTTCGGAAGATTTTCAGAAATACTACAAAATCGCCGCGCGCAATTCCGCAGCAATCGTTACCCGTATTGTCAGTGAACTTCATACCGAGCAATCAATGCAGCCGCAAGCGAAAATCAATCGTGAGGGGGCACAGGATCCCTCTGTATCACCGCAGAAAAACGCGCTCACCCCTAATGAACAGCGATTTCAACAGATGCTTTCAGATGTGACGCTCGTTGGTCACTTCACAGTTACAGGGGCAGAAGATCCGGGGACACTAAGAGAAGAAAAGTATACCATCAAAAAGGTTACCAAAATGAGCAACGATTACTGGCTCTTCTTTACACGAGTCCAGTACGGTAGGAGGGATGTAACTGTGCCATTGCAGCTTGAGGTCAAGTGGGCAGATGACACTCCCATCATTACACTGACTGATCTGGAACTGCCAAACTTGGGAACCTACACTGCAAGGGTGTTAATCTATCGCGGACAATATGCTGGCACTTGGAGCAACAACAGATTCGGAGGACATCTGTTTGGAACAATAACCAAGAATACACCCGAATCAGACAATGCTAACTCCCAGCACGAGTAGCAAATACAGATTCATTGAGTGAATTACACCCGCCATCGCATAGCAGATTGAAGGCATCTCTTAGATGGCCTCCGCTGCTCGTTATTCGGCTACAACTTAACATACCAATATAAGGAAACCCGACAGTGCAAATCAAAGGCGATTACACAATTTCCGCCCCGCGTGAAAGGGTCTGGGAATATTTCACCACTCCTGAACTATTACAGCAATGTATCCCCGGATGCGAAGAGCTGAAACCGCTTGGCGATGATAGCTTTGAGGCGACAATCAAGGTAGGCGTTGCGATGATCAAGGGAGTATATAAAGGCTCGGTCAAGATAGAAAATAAACAGCCGCCTTCCGCTTATCGCTTGGGTGTTCAGGGTGAAAGTAAGATTGGATTTGTCAATGGGGCGTGTGATTTCACGCTGGAAGAAGCCGGGGAGAATCAAACAGCGGTCAGTTTGACTGGGGAGCTAACCGTTGGTGGCAGACTTGCCCGTGTCGGACAGCGGGTCATGGGTGGGGCATCTAAGATGATGATCGGCAAATTCTTCAGCGAGGTTGAGCGGTTAGCGAAATCTGAAGCGGGAACTTAAGGAATCTGATGGATGTATATATCAGCATCTTTGCCCCGGTAATCGCTCCAAACTATAAATGCGCCGCTACTACCGTTAGCCATTGCACGCGGCGCAATCTGATCTCCGTCAGCTATGCATACCGGCACCCCGTTGAACGTCCAGAGAGATTTACCGTCGGCGTCAATCCGTTGGGCATAAATTGCATCTGCGGTAACGTTCCCGTAATCCTCGCGGAAATCTTTCCAGTAGATAATCGCGCCTTGTGAACTATCAGAGACGAGGTGAGGTTCACGCTGCACACCTGCTGCTACGCAGATAGGAATTCCGTTGTCCTGCCACATTGGTACACCGTCCGCGGTGATGCGCTGTGCGTAAATATCGGCGAAAATATCACGGTCATCCCACCAAGTAACAATCAACCCACCCATACCGTCGCTGATTCCCTCTGGCTGCTGTTGATTTGACAGGTTATTACAGAAGTTGATGCCATCCTTTTCCCAGAGTGCCTTTCCATCCGCATCGAGCCGCTGAGCGTAGAGATCCGCGCTACTGAAAATATTCGGATCGTTGCGGTAGTCTGACCAAACAATAAAAACTCCACCCGAACCGTCTGCGATGACAAACGGGCCTCCCTGATTGCCGGAGGCTATACATACCGGGACACCGCCATCATCCCAAACCCGCTCTCCTGTGGCATCGATCCGTTGCGCGAAGACATTCCAATCCGGCGTGCTGATATCCCACCATGCGACGATTGCGCCGCCAGTACCATCTGTTGCCAAAAACGGATCATACTGATCGCCCTCTCCTTTATAGACGGGCACACCGTTGAGCTCCCAAACAGGCTTTCCATTCCCATCAATTCGTTGGGCATAAATGTCCAAATTCCCGTGCCGCGAATCCTCCCACAAAATAATAGCCCCGCCTTTTCCATCGGAAATGGATTTGACATCCTCTTTCAGGAAGGAAGTGATGCTAACGGGCACCCCTTCTTCACCCCAAAGCAGATTGCCGTTTATATCAACCCGCTGGGCGTAGATATCCCGGTTGCGGTGGCGAGAATCGCCAAAAACAAGGATTGCGCCCTCCTCCGCATCGGGAATAAGGAGGGGCCAGCTTTGCGCGCTAGGCTGTACGCAAATCGGAATGCCATCCTGTTCCCATAGCATTTCACCTGTTGCACTAATCCGTTGTGCGAATACATCCCGATTTCCGTTTCTTACATCGCGCCATGCGACAATGACGCCGCCATGGTTGTCGGAAATCAGATCTGGGAAATGCTGATCTTCTTTCGCCGTGCAGATTGGCAAATTTTGATTGGCATCCTCTATCCATTCGGCAGGAAGACACTGGAGCCACACATTCATAACGAAAACAGAAAAAACGAGTAGATGATACTGCCGAGTACTCTTCCATTTTTCCATTTCTTCCTCCTATGCGACGAAAAAGTGTAAATCCTTCGGCTTTACGTCAATATTCACACATAATTCGGAGGGTATCAATAAATATGGGGACAGGTGTAGTGTAGTAAGGAGGGTGCAAGGAGTGTGAGAGCGAACTTTTCCTAATTCGATTTTACTGTCAGGGTTGGGTATTTGGTGGTAGTGCACGCTTAGTTTGAGGGATCATCAAGGATAATATAGTGTTTCGGATTCTGCCATTTGCCTTCGGCGTGGACACCATAGTGCAAATGGGTGCCGGTGCTTCTACCGCTATTCCCTACATAACCGATAATTTCTTCACGATTGACCTGTTTTCCAACTTGGAGGTCATCGGCGTAGTCTTTCAGGTGCCCGTATAACGTCATCATCCCTGTGGACTTATGTTCAATCTGCACCATATTGCCAAAATATCGATCTCTCTTAACTATTTCGATAACGCCATCAGCGGCAGCAAGCACCGGAGTTCCCGAAGGTGCTGCAATATCTAATCCATGATGAAATTGAGGTTTTCTCGTAAACGGGTGTGGACGACGACCGAATTCAGAGGAGAACCAATAAGATGGAATGTCGTCCTCTATTGGCACCGCAATTGGTAGGATAAAAGGTGTTTCACGGTACACTTGGACCCCATCTTGTACGTGTTCATAAACCTGCGCAATGTCCCTTTTTACTTCTATAACTTCAGCGACTAAGGAGGTGTTTGTGAAATCGGTGCGAACTGGCGCCAGAACCGATGGCGTTTCGATACTCGAATTTGTTGATTCATCCTCATTCTCTTCTTCGATATTGGATCCACCGCCACCCTGTCCGAGGATACCGTCCTTTGAGCCAATACCTAAAACCTTACGTACCATTCGCTCCGTTCTACGGACCTCTTGGAGGTCTCTCTTAATTGCCTCCCTCTCTGTTTTATACTGTCTAATTGTTCTCTCAAGTTCCGCTCTGCCTGCAACTTCACCGCGTAACTCAGCCTGGTAACGAATGCCGTGCTTCACCCCTGAAACAGCAAAATGGATTATCAGAGAAAATGCCAGAAATGCAAAAATGCCTAGGAATAGTACAAACCGACGTTTAATTGAGAATTGCCGTACTGACTCTTGATTGGATGACATAAATAAAAAAGTATACGTGTTTTTCAATGAACTCCCCCTTTATAATACATAGGATTTGGCGTATGAATAGATTGCTATGATATAAACTTCGATAGTATAGCACATATATCAAAGCAAGACAAGCGTATTGTCCTATGTTTTTGCGTCTTTTCTTTCCTTTTTTTTTTAAAGTGGCAATTCGGATTAATTATAACCTTGTATTGAGATACAGCACCTAGGCTTATAATAGGATTGACAGTCGTTCTCCAAGCAATATACCAACGAGACTTATACAGAAGAGGTTTCATGGATTTTAAGCCTGTCACGGTGCACTAAGAGCTGGAACAACCACGTCTTTCGTTTTTAATCAATTTTTAGGAACGTAGTGTTCTGAGTTGTCCACGGACATCCGCCTGTACCGTCCAATCCTTCCACCGGGGTAACGTCCACAGACTGAGGTGTGGCTGCCGGACTCCCCCCATCCACTTCAACGTGACTCTCCGTTCTTGCGGTTCATATTTAACTTGGAATTTAGCCCCATTCATTGAGAACGTTTGTGGATAACTGTTGTTGATTTCTGCGAACGCCGCTTCGTCAATGAGTGTGAATGAGAAATCATCTGATGATAGCAGCAGCCAATCCTGTGCAGCTTCAACGCCCAAATCGGTGAGGCGCGATAACAGCCACGCATGAGGTTCCACTATAGTGGTGCCCCCGTTCATCACCATATGGAGATTATAAGCGTTGATGCGCTCAATCAAATATTTCCCTGCCCCTGGAAATAAACGTCCTGAAAGGATCAGGGTTGCAATAGCCTCTCTGAGTAAGGCACCGGTCAGCGGTTGACGTTCCCTGCCAATCTCTCGACCTGAGTATACGAAACGGACCTGCCCGATGATTTCATCTTTAACTAAGCTTGGTGCATCCAAGTGAGGGGTTCCTAACCCAGCCTCCTGTAAATTTGCAAAGGTGCAAGGAAGAGCAGTCCGGCCTAAGAGTTGAACACGTGTGCCTTTCGCGAGCCCTTCCTTTTCCAGAATAAGTGCGGCGTGTACCTCTGGACGAATCAGTGAACTGGAATCTAATAACACCTCATCCTGACCATTCCCCCACGCATCCCCCTTGCGCCGTCGAACATAAGCATAATCCGACGATTCCCGTAACAGGTAGCGCATGAGCCCCAATCGATCCGGTTGAACAGGGCCCCGATCTTCGTCTAAAGCAGGTACGCCAAAAAACGAGCGAAGTTGGGAAGCAATTCGGCGGCATTCCGCGATAGCCGCGCCATGGAGGTGGTGATGTTTGGGGTTGCCGTGCCGCAATGTCAAAATTAGCGCGGTTGCGTCGCAATTATTACGGATTAAATCTTTGCGTCGTGCTTCGGAGATAGCGTGGATCTCTTCGGGAGAAAGCCGATCCAATCTCCGCCACAACGGTGCAGGACGTTCCAGCGTTGCAGTCAGGTCGATGAGATCTCGACGGACGGAAGCCGGTGCCTTGACCAGTAACCGCGCATAAGAGACATCAACAGGAAGCACAGATAACTTTCGCCCAAAATCGGTCAGTGTTGCTTCCTCGGAGAGGATGCCCCATTGCTCTAATTGTTCTTGAGCACGCTCAACGGCAAAAGCCGGCGGCGCATCAATAAATTCTAAATCCTGCGGACGAAACCCTGCTGCCGCAACTGCAAGCACAAACCGTGCTAGATCTTCTCGCACGATTTCGGGTGGTGTCTCCCTCTCAAGCTGTCCACGTGCTTCCCACAGCCGATAGCACACCCCTGGCATGAGTCTCCCAGCCCGTCCGCGTCGCTGTTCAGCAGAAGCCTGCGATATGGGACGCAACGCCAGAACAACCCGTTGTGCCTGATGGGTGCGCTGACGTACCAATCCTGCGTCTACCACCGCTGTTATACCCGGCAGTGTGACGGAGGTTTCCGCAACATTCGTTGACAGAATCACACGGCGGCGTGTAGTTTCCTCAAAAACCTTGTCCTGTTCTGCTGCCGGTAGATCACCGTGTAACGGCAAAACCCCAACATTGTTTAGGTAGCGTAATTCATCAAGACAGGCGGAAATCTCCCCTTTGCCCGGTAGAAAGACTAGTATGTTTCCATCTGTCTCTTTCAACGCTGTCCGTACTCCCTTTACAACACGCTCCTCCAACCGCCACGCTGTCGGAACGGTAACATCGCCGAGGTAACGCACATCAACCGGGTAGGCTTTTCCCTCCGCGGACAACGATTTTCCACCGACGAACCGAGCGAACTTTTCAGCATCTATCGTTGCGGACATCAGGATAAGTTGGGCGCCGGGATGCTTCTTCCGGCAAATCGCTAGAAAGAGATCCGATTCCAGTCCACGTTCATGGAATTCGTCAAGTATGATTGTCCCATACCTGTCAAGTTCTCCATCGGCTGCATAGCGCAGGGCAACACCCGGTGTAACAAATCGGATTTCTGTTGCTTCAGACCCCACATCCTCAAACCTCACCGTGTAACCCACTGAAGTTCCTAACGGTTCACCCCGGAGTTTCGACAGCCAACGCGCAAGTGAACGGCACGCAACTCGTCGCGGTTCCAAGACCAGAGTTGGACGGTCCGACAATTCTGCACACCAATGTGGAACCATCGTGGACTTTCCACTACCGGTGGGGGCAGTAATGATGAGCGGCTGAGCTGCAAAGGCGGTTTGAAACGCGGCACGCAGTCGCGTAATCGGAAAATCTGTGTTGCTCGACAGTTCTGTGTGTTGTATTTTACCCGATGCGTCATCCATCAATTTATCAACCTACTCCTCTTTCTCTGCGGGGTGAGGCTATTATCACACAATCAAGATTTACCTGTTATAGATACACATCATCCCCTTCGTAAGCAAGGATTGACATCTCTGTCAATTTGTTGTATCATTAGCCCATTGTCACTATGTTTCATATCTCATTTTTTTTGCCCGACAGGATGCTCGGAGTCACCCCAGCCATGAACATTTCCACCACAAACACCTCCCACACGTCCACTCAAACAGACTCTGGGATGAAATTCTGCCCAAAATGTGCAAGTGTCCTTGAAGAGCGGATCCTTGAGGAAAAAGTGCGTCAGGCATGCACGACGTGTGATTTTGTGTTCTATCGCGATCCAAAGCCGGTTGCCGGCGTCCTCGCATTCAAGGACGGAAAACTGTTGCTGATACAACGGGGAAATGAGCCGAAACTAGGGTTATGGAGCTTTCCAACGGGTTATGTCGATATTGGCGATACGCCGATGGAGACCGCTGTGCGAGAGGCGAAAGAAGAGGCGGATGTTGATGTCGAATTGGATAGGTTGCTAGGGGTTTACTCCAATGAAAACCGGACGGTTGTCCTTATTATTTATGTTGGCAGGGTCGTTGCCGGAACGCCGGCGGGTAGTGCAGAAGCGTTGGATGCACGTCTCTTTACCCCCGATGCGCTGCCCGAATTAGCTTTCGACCACGATTATCGTATTCTAGAAGACCTACTTCATCAAAATACAGATTCACAAAACACAGAATTCCCAATCAATAAATAGGTATAGAAATTGGTTACACCTTCCATTATGCACAAGGAGAGAAACGATGTCAACCCACACAATTATAGAAAAGTATCAAACGACTTTTTCAAAAAACCGAGAACTTGCCCAGCAGGCAAACTCTATTTTTCCCGATGGTGTGACGCACGATAACCGGCATACAGAGCCGTTTCCAATTTACATTAATCGCGCACAGGGATCAAAAAAGTGGACCCTTGACGAGATAGAGTTAATCGATTACTGGTCAGGACACGGGGCGTTGTTGCTCGGCCACAGTCCACCTGAAATTGTCGAAGCCGTCACGCAGCAGATGCCACTCGGAACTCACTACGGTGCCTGTCACGCGCTTGAGGTGGAGTGGGGAAGCCTTGTCAAGGACCTCCTCCCTTCAGCGGAGCGGATACGATTCGTCAATTCTGGCACGGAAGCGACCTTAATGGCGATTCGGTTGGCGCGGATGCATACGGGAAAAAACAAATTTCTAAAATTTGCAGGACATTTTCACGGATGGCACGATTCCGTTATTTTAGGCGTGTATCCGCCGTTTGAAACGCCTGTGCCCGGCATTCCAGAAAGTGTTATTGACACAACGGTTATCTGTCCACCCAACGACATTGATGCGGTCGAGAAGTCTCTGAAATCCGACCCGGACATCGCTTGTGTTATCTTGGAACCGACAGGCGGTGCCTTTGGCACCATCCCGACAAACGGTGAGTTCCTCCGACAGTTACGGCAGGTTACCCAGGACTACGGCGTTGTATTAATCTTCGACGAAGTCATCTCCGGTTTTCGTGTTTCCCCGGGCGGTGCCCAAGGATACTATAACATCACGCCCGACCTTACAACGCTAGCCAAGATTTTGGCGGGCGGACTGCCCGGTGGAGCGGTTGCTGGGAAAGAGGAGTTACTGAGTCTCATCTCGGTTAAAGCCGCAAAATCAAATCCACGTGGGGAAAAGATGCCGCATCCTGGCACTTTTAATGCTAATCCATTGTCTGCTGCCGCTGGAATTTCGATGTTGAAGCGCGTCAAGACAGGGATCCCACATGAAAAGGTCAACCGTAGCGCAAAAATGTTGCGGGACGGGCTTGTTGCTGTAATAGACGAGCACGAACTTGATTGGGCGGTATACGGCGAGTTTTCTGCGACGAAGTTTCTCATCGGACACGGCGTTGATGGACTGCGTGCCGCTGATTTCGATCCTTACAGTTGGGATTATCGTCAATTGAAAGGCGGTAGCAACGCGATGCTCACAATGAACCTGCGTTGTGGAATGCTACTGAATGGAATCGATATCGCCGGCAATGGTGGGATGACAATGGCAGCGCATACCGACGAAGATGTGCAACAGACGGTCGCAGCATTTGATCAAACCATTGGCTGGATGAAGGCAGATGGGCTTTTGGACTAAGACCGTTCAGGACCTAAGGAGATATGCGAGGCAGTCAACTCCCAAATCTTCTAGCGCCACGCTATCTCCTTATTACCCAGCCAAGCTGCCTTGATGTGTGTCTCTTAGCCGCTTCCAGAACGTTTATCCACAATCTGGGCACCCTTCTTCAAGGTAGCTAACCAATTTCTGTAGATCTGGGCCTGTTTCGTTTGTAGCAGCGATTTATGAATCTTAGCACGTTCTGCTGCGTCGTTGGCGAGCTTTTCCATATCTGCTTCTTCGCGGTCAACTAGCTGGATAATATAGGCGGCGTTATCCCCCTGGATCCCGCCTTGCACCTCATTTAACTCCATCCTAAAAGCGGCAAACATCGCGTCCCGGCATGTTCCCATCCCTGAGATGAACCCGCTGTTCAGCGAGAGCGCAAACAGGTTGCTCTCCTTAACTTCCCGTTCTTTATTAGTAATCTCTTCTGGTGCCTCATACTTCTTCACTAAATCTTCAAGAGAATCATCAGATGCACGGAGCCCTATCAGCTTTTGGGCGTCGTCCAAGGCGAGCTGCTTTGCCTTTTCCCCTTTGATATCATCGATCGCTTGCGCTTTGACGGTTTCAAATTCAGGGACTGTAGCGTGTTTCTTTTCAAGGACTTTCATCACAAAATAGGCATCAATGTCCCCATTCTGTTTCTTATTTGGACTAACCGTACTAACATTTACTTCCATGTTAAAAGCTTGATCAATCACACTTTGATACGTCCACGCCCTTCCAATGTTGGGGATGTCATTATCATCCGCTGTAAAGAATCCTGTGTCTAGTGCCGTCAGCGAAAGGTCCTCGTATCTGTCCAGTTGGATTGCCTCTTCATAATCATGAATCTCAACATCAAATAGGAGATTGTCCGCAACGGTTTTCGCTTGATCCGCGCCTACAATTTGAACCAGCTTATCATGGATTTCGCTTCTTGCTTGACTAAAGGGCTGAATTTCTTCCGGTCGCTTCTCTTCCAGCTTGATGATGTGGTATCCGAAGCTCGATTCAACCAAATCGCTCACCTCGCCGGGAGCTAACTCGTCAAACGCTGCCTTCTCAAAGGGCTGCACCATGTCGCCGCGCGCAAAATAGTCACCCTGCGGTAGATCCGGATTTCGCCCGCGCAACGCTCCGCCCTGCGGAGCCGAGCCGAGATCCTCGGAATGTTCCTTTGCGAGTTCAGCAAAGTCCTCTCCCTCGGCAATTGCAGCCTTGACTGTTTCAAGCAATTTTTCCGCGTCTGCCTTGACCTCCACCTTCTGCTCGTCGGTTGCGTTATCTGGAAACTTCTTCAAGATATGGCGCGCTTTGACCGCTTCCGGCGTCTTAAACTCCCCTCGATGCTCATTGTAATAGGCTTGTAGATCTTCACCCGTAATAAAGCTTTGCGGATCAAGTTTGATGAACCTTAGACTGATCTCCGCTCCCTTTTCATATTTCTCCTTGTGCTCCTCAAAATAGACTTGTGCTTCAGCATCGTCTACCTCAACGGCACTATTATACGCAAAGTGCTGAAATTGAATGTACTTGAGTTTAGCTTTTGTGTTTTGGCGGCGGTACTCATTCTCCACCTCCGCATCCGTAACCAGTTCAAGTCCCTGAATCTGATTCAGCAAGATCTGATTAACTAGGAGAGAACGAACATATTCACGGAAGCTGCTCCCGTTTCCATTCTGCTGCACTATATTATAGTTAGCTAGCAGATTTTCATCGCTACGGATATACTGCTCGACCTCTGCATTGCTAATCTGGACGCTGCCAAGCACTACCTGACGCGCAATAAGCAGATCAAGCACCTCCTGCTCAACCGCTTCACGTTCAATTTGGGAGCGGTCCTGGCTTTGCTGTTGTTGCCGGGTAACTTCGCTAGAGACAAGGTCTTCAAATTCGCGTTGTTGTATCTTAACACCATTAATTTCAAAAGCGACCGGGTCGCTTCTTCCTCCGCCTAATGCGCCACCCCCGCCGACAATGTCGAAGAGCAGGAACGAACCTATAAGGAAGGCAATGCCAACAACAATCAAGAAAATCTGCGCAATAAATTTCTCCCTTAGAAAAACAATCATCGAAATCTCTCCTGTTTGTATGTAGTCAGCTCAATGTAAAACGGTTAGTATGATACTTGATTCACATCAGTTTTGCAACTGGATTTTTTTAGAACCTTCAAGATTGAAAAGATTGCTTTTAATAGGAGATTAGGTTCCAATGCTGTCAATTTTCCAGTCCTGATACGTTTTTGCCAAGCGGTTTCGAGATTAATCGAACTGATACTGTTTGCATGAACCTAAAAAGAAAAAGGGGTGGAAATGGCTATAGTACCATCCCCACCCCGTCATCTTCTTGCAACAGCCGTCGGTATTAACCAAATTCGCGATGCCCCCGACTGGACTCGAACCAGCATGCCAATTAAGGCACAGGCCCTCAACCTGCCGTGTATACCAAATTCCACCACAGGGGCAGATGAGTCGCCTAATTATACCCATCAGGAAATAAGATTGTCAAGCGAAATTTCTGTCTCGAACCATCGCTTGGAAAACACGATAACCTACGATATCGTGGAGCCCATGTGCAATCATAGAGACCAACAGCGATCCAGTTCCAACCATCAAAAGCCCGAACCAGATGCCCTCCAGCATCGCCCAAAACCAAAACAGCAAAAACTCACGTCGCAGCCAGTGGCAGGCAGCAAATAACAGTGCTGTCACCACAATCCCAAGAACGCTGTGGTCTATAGCTATTAACAGTGTACCCCGAAAGAGCGGCTCCTCGGCAAGGGCTGCCATCAAGCCACCGGTGATGTATTCTGGCAAACGCATCGTGCCCAATACTACACGCCCATACTGATTGAATACTTCCAGATATGCCGGTCCCAGCGTTCGCTTAAAGATTTCATGCAGCACACCATCGCATACTAACGACAGGATTCCCGCTCCTAAACCAATTCCAATCTGGGCACTAAGTGACCACGGGCTTCCCATCAGATGCTTGAAAGCACCGAACTGCCAACTGAGTAGTCCGCCCACCCCCGTTGCTAGCAGGGCGATTTTCCATCGATGTTTTAGGTAGAAGAACATGAGTGTGTGCGGCTAATATCGGTTTAAGCGGAATGCCATAAAGTTCATATTGAATATCGTTGGCTCACGAACAGTGTTACTCCGGTAAAAACGCTTGACTCAGTCGCGCAGCCTTTTCAACCCGTTCCAAGACCGGCTGATACCCGGTCCCCGCTGACTGCGATGGCGTAAATGTGCAGTCAGCGTTCAGAACCAACTCCGTTTCCGTCAAATCTTGTCGGTAGAAGAAATTACTGGGAAACAGATCGCCCGGATAGGTGAAGTTGTCCAACGTTGCCAGTTCAACCAAGACGCCGGCACCGATGCCGCTCTCTAACATGCTACCTACCCAGCACGAGATGCCGGCATCACGCGCCATGTTGTGCAGCTTCACCGCAACGGAAAGTCCCCCAACACGGCCCGTTTTGAGATTGAGGATTTGGCACGATTTCAGCTTCAATGCCCATTCAAAAGCGCGTACCGATGTAATCGACTCGTCCAGACAGACAGGTGTCTCAATCTGTCGCTGCAACTCGGCGTGTTCCAATAGATCGTTGTGATACAGCGGCTGCTCAATCATTGCCAACCCCAGTTTATCAATTTGCTTGAAGAAATTGAGATCGTCCAGCGTATATCCTGAGTTACAATCGATGTGAAATGTGTGATGCGGAAAAGCTGCGCGGACCGCTTGCAACATTTCCAGATCCCAACCCGGCCTCACCTTGAGTTTAACCCGCTTGAAGCCATCGTCAACGGCACCCTGAATCTTCTCCAACAGCATATCAATCGAATCCTGCACACCAAAGTCTGCACCGGCATCCACCTTCCTGAAGCTGCCGCCTAGCAATTGGTGCAGCGGCACACCTTGCATATTCGCTTTGAGGATCCACCACGCAACCTCCGGACCTGCCTTGGCAAATGGGTTCCCCTTGATCCACTTGTACGCAGCGAGTAGCTGGTCAGCCGTATCAAACGTTTTCCCAACCACCAGCGGCGCTATAAACTCAGTTATCGTGTGGTATGCCGACATCGTGGATTCGGGTGAGTAGGCAGGCGCCTTCAACGGTGTGGTCTCACCCCAACCTTCATACCCTTCCGATTCCATCCGGACAAGGACCGAGTCAACAGCATAATCTTCGCCATAAGCCGTGCGCCAAGGATAAATCAGGGGCAGGCTGACATAATAAACGTCAATACGATCTATTTGCATGGTAATTCCTCTCTATCGGGTACGTTACATTTTGTCGTTGACACCAATTTGAAAATGTCTATAATAACAGCAAGCATCAAAATCAACTGGTTAGGTTCCACCTTGGGAGGAGAACCGCAAAACTCCCCGGAATTGGGAGTGGGCGCATATTAAAAGAATTCACCCTAATTTTACCATATACATAGATAGTTTTGACATGAAACCGTCTTGATATTTTTAGTTACTAGCTCGAAAGGATAGTTGGATGAAAGTTGTAGATGTAGAACGCATAATGGTTGATGTGCCATTTACCCCACGGCAGCAAAAGATCACCGCACGCGAGGTATACAACTGGGCGGTGCTAGAGCTATGCAAGGTAACTACGGATACCGGCCATGTCGGCTGGGGCGAAACTGTAATCCACTACACTTGGGCGCGGGTAACGGACGGTGCTGTCGAAAGAGTCAAAGGGCAGAGCCCCGCAAAATTGATGAACGACGACTCGCTCGGAGCGGGCTTGCAGATGGCGTTGTTCGATGTGGTTGGTAAGGTATTGGAGGTGCCGGTTTACGAGTTGATGGGCACACAGGTACGTGACTGGGTTCCCATCTCTTGGTGGTGTATTGATGCTTCCCCAGAAGACTGGGCTGCTGAGGCTGCAGATGCTGTGGCGAAAGGTTACACCAGCATCAAGCTCAAGCCTCGACCTTGGTGGGACATCGTTGCACAGGTCGAGGCCATCGCTCAAGTTGTACCACCGCACTTTAAGCTTGATCTCGATGCCAACAGCACTTGGCAGAATGCAGCGGCGGCGATTCCCATTATTAAAAAACTGGAAAAATATACCAACGTGGCGATGTTTGAGACACCCATCCCGCAGGGTGATGTGCTTGGGAATATGCAGATTCGGGGTGCGATTAATCGGCCAATCGCGATGCACTTCGGGTCGCCGCCCTATATAACCAATATCCGCGAAGGGGTTTGTGATGGCTACGTCATCGGTGTCGGAAAATCCGGCGTTATCCAGCAAGGGACTTTAAGCACTGAGGCGCAGATGCCCTTCTGGTTGCAGTTGGTGGGTAATGGGTTGACCACGACTTGGGCTGCTCACCTCGGTTCCGTTTTGACCCACGCCACTTGGCCCGCGATTACCTGTATCAACCTCTATAGCCATCAGTTGTTGAAGAAGGAGATTGAGGTTATCGGTGGATATCACAAGGTGCCGGACGGTCCTGGGTTGGGTGTTGAGGTTGACGAAGAAGCGGTTGAGAAGTATAGAGTCTCTGAAGATATACTCCAGGAATTAAGAGAGACCGGCGCAATCTACGACCGCCCGAAACCACGTATCATCAACACCATCGTATACCCGGATGGCAGTTGCATTCACATGGGTTTCAGCAGCCAAGGATACGGCTACTTCAGTGCCGGGCATGGGCCCGCGTATGTGGAAGGTGCGCGTTTAGAAGCCCAGCCGGACGATGGATCCAAGGAGTGGCAGGATCTGTTTGAGCAAGCACAACAGGGACCGGTACGAGGTCGCTGGGAGGGGAATTAGAACATGCAAATCAGATGCTTGGGAGGGGGTCATAAAGATGAGCTATGAAGTCGTTGAGTCTAAGTTTGTTGCAACCGAAGAACAGGGCGAAGTGTCGTCGTTGCTAATTTGCCCTGATGATGCGCAATGGCTGTTGGTGCTAGGACATGGTGCTAGCACAGATATGCGGCACACAACCCTTCAGACCATCGCCGAACGATTGGCGGACGTTGGTGTCGCTACATTCCGTTACAACTTTCCTTATGCAGAACAAGGGAGGGGTCGAAACGCAAACGCCGTTTGTCAGGAGACCGTCCGTTCAGCGGTCGCAGCAGCGCACACAGCGGCGGCTGATTTGTCAATTCTCGTCGGTGGCCACTCCTTCAGCGGACGAATGTCATCAATGGCTGCGGCAGAGGCACCGTTAGAGAATGCCCGTGGCTTAGTGTTTTTCGCTTTTCCTCTGCATCCGTCCGGGAAGCCTTCGACGGAACGTGCAGCGCACCTGAGCGATGTCACAATACCCATGCTCTTCCTGTCTGGCACGCGCGACAAATTGGGTGAACTCGACCTACTACAATCCACCTCCGAGCAGATCAGCGACAAGGCGACGCTGCATCTCTTGGACACCGCCGACCATGGGTTTAAGATCCTCAAACGTTCCCGCAATACCGACGAGGATGTGTTTGTGGAGATGGCACGAGTCATCAACGAATGGATATCAGATCTGGATTGAACGCGTAGGGATGGTAGATCGGCTCTCCCTACCGTCCATGGACTGCGCGTAAATCCAACCGTTGCTCAACATCGTCCGAAACCGCGTTCGTCCATTCCACATCGTCGAGACTTTGCAGGCTCATCAGCGCGACATCGACGAGCGGATTGGAGAGGACGTAATTCAGCAGAAAACTGTCCAGATCGACCCCCTCCATCTGTGTCGGGAAACACCGCTGCATTAGGTTCTGGAAGGCGTTGCTCGTCGTTGAGCGCATCAACACAACCCCCATCTCTTGGGCGTCCGCCTCCGGTATCGTCCCACGATTGCCGAAGATGTCGCAGGTGCTCTGGTACATGAGGTTGTAGTGAACCTGAATCATGTCGAATTCACCGGACGCAACCATCCGCTCAACACCCCCCGACGGACCATCCGCCGAGAACCCAATAAAACGGATTTTCCCTTGGTCCCGCAACTTCTGATAAGTTTCTAACCCACCCTGATCTAGAATCTGATCTGCATCGTCTCCCTGATGCCAGCCGCCGTGAAACTGCAAGACATCAATCACGTCTGTCTGCAGCCGCGTCAAACTTCCCTCCACATCGGCGAGTATCCCCTGCGGATCAAAGGCTTCTGTCTTGGTTGCGAGAATAAGCCCATCCCGCCGTCCTTGAATCGCTCTCCCTATAACAGTTTCGCTGAGCCCGTTTCCGTAGGTCGGCGCTGTGTCGATGTAGTTGAGACCAACCTCGAAGACGTGATGAAGCATACGGATAAGGGCTTGTTCGTCTTGGTCGGGACGCACACGTCCGCCGCCATATCCGATCTCCGAAACGCGCAGCTGGGTGCGACCTAATGTTCGATACTGCATGGTGAAGTCCTTGTCAGAATTCAGAGGTGTCCCTATTGCGAACGATTTCCCTCTGGAATTTATAGGATGAGGTAGATAGACTAAAAGTCAAACTCAATTTCCACTAACCGGTTTTCGCGTGCGGCGGTCTCACACCCCTCGATACACTGGATGGTTCCCTTCGCCCACTCCGGCGTAATCAGCAGGGACTGCCCGGAGAGCAGATGGTCTGAGACGTTTTTGTAGTACGTCCCCCAGCCTCGGTTCGTCACCGTTGGATAACTGGACACCATTTTCCGCCCGTCCCCCATAATGGAGGTCACGGTTGTTTCGCCTTGGAAATTCTCCACCACAATAGAGCCGTGTGTGCCGACCACGGTCCAGAGCGGTTTCTCAGCCGCGTGCAGATTTGATTGGATAAGTTGTGCTTCCAAGCCGCTGTCAAATCGCACATACGCCCGGCAGAAATCTTCAACCGAACTGGCTTGCCAATGCCGTTTAAGAAAATTACCGTACAGCGTCGCACGTTTATTGATCCGGTTCCCGTTTCGGTCGTGTTGAGGGACTAACTGCAAAATCTTCTCAAACTGATGCGCCCCCATATCATATAACAACCCACCCGAAATCTCCTTATGGTCTCGCCACATCTGTCCGGGTGGTCCATATCCGACCATGTTACACTCAATTGAATAGACTTCGCCAATCATGCCCGATTCAAGGACATCGCAGAGGGTGAGGATATCTGGATCCCAGTGTCGGTTGTGATAAACGGAGAGCATAACGCCCTTTTCGCGTGCGAGCGCAATCAATTCATCCGCTTCGGAGACGTGGACGACAAACGGTTTTTCGGTGATGGTGTGCAACCCCGCTTCCAACATAATCTTCGCAACCGGAGCGTGATAGACATGCGGCACAATCACAATACCCAGATCGATTTCGCCACTCTCTGCCATCTCCTGTGCATCGGTGAAAGTGGCAATCCCCTCTCCTTGCTCCTCTTTCGCAGCACGGAGGCGTTCGGGATCTCTATCGCATACAGCCGCCAACTCAAATCCGTGGGTCTCCGCAATCATGCCGGCGTGATGGCTGCCCATATTGAACAACGGACCGTAGCCCACTAGACCGATACGGATCGGTGGGTTATCTTTCAGGTCGGTCACATAGCGGAGCCCTTTGAGCAGTTGATCTTGAAAGTCCGAATTGCCGAAGGCACGATTGTCATGTCCAAGCGCGGTGTAAAATACCTTCCCTTCACCGTAGTCGCGCATATAGCCGAGTGGATATCTTTGGAGCCGCCACGCACCGTATTGAAAATAACGCAAGGGCGCGTCCGTGCGAACCTTCATCTGATAACACTCATCTACGATACGGAACTGCTTGTTAAGGCGCGGCAGGATATCGTCAAACCCATCCTCTGTTGTCACTTCAAACGGGGCTAATGGATCGTGCTGGATGAACTCCGTGCCGATGAGTTCAATGTAGTCATCATACTGTCCGAGTCCGGCGTTAGCGCCGTGCACCGCGAGCAACCCACCGCCCCCTCTGACATACCCTGTCAACCCACGCTCAACTTCGGGTGTGATTTCTCCACCCCCGATATACAACGCGACTGCATCGAATGCTGAGGGATCCGTCAATCGATTGCGGTCGTCGCTAACTTCCACTTCAAGCTGACCGGAAGCTTCGACCAACGGTTTGAACATGTCCGCAAACTCGCTAAAAGGGGGCTGTGGACCGTTAATCATCAATAAGACTTTCTTCATTTGTCCTCCAAAAAAAGACTATAGTTGCTCAGATAATCGAGTTGCCCCGAAAACCCTGTCAATACACCCAAGCGTCCTCTGTGAGCTCGCCAGAATAGATGATCCGGGCATCCCCCTCCAGATAGACATTTTCCGGTTTGCCGTTCACCAGGGCAAAATGGATGGTCAGCACCGACCCGCTGGCGGTCTTCACAGCAACCGGGGAGGTGACTTTCCCTAGCGCGGCGGAGACAACCGCAGCGGCAATCGAGCCTGTGCCACAAGCGAGGGTTTCATCCTCAACGCCGCGTTCATAGGTGCGGATGTCAATTGCTTGAGAACTATTGACCCTTACGAAATTCGCGTTTGTCCCCGCAGGTTTGAAGTCGTCGTGATAGCGCGTCTGCCTGCCGAGTCCGAACACATCCGTTCCCTCCAAATCTTCGGCGAAAAAGAGGACATGGGGGACACCGCTGTTGGTGAAAGAGATGTTGTGGACACCATCTTCCAACTGAAGTGGAAAGTTCAATCGGAGGTCCGTTGGATCGCTCATCCGGACCTTGACGTCAGTCCCGACAATCTCAGATTCGTAGATTCCAGCTTGTGTTTCAAAGGACATCCGATCCGAAACGATGCCCTTAATATAGGCGAACCTTGAGATACAACGTGCGCCATTGCCGCAGGTCTCCGCTTCACCGCCGTCCGCGTTGAAGTAGCGCATTCGGAAATCCGCTTTATCGGTATTTTCGACGAGCAGCACGCCGTCCGCGCCGGCGGACATTCGGCGTTGGCAAACCTTTTCGACAAAATCGGTATTTTCGTATTGGATGGCGCCCTCACGATTATCAATAATAACGAAGTCGTTGCCCGCACCGCTCAGTTTCATGAAGGGTATTTTTTGAGCCATATCGGTTCTCCTTCTCTTAGTATAGATCTATTATATCATATCTGTGATTTATTCCACAACGGTTCTATTTGAGGATAACCATCCTACGGGTTCCGGTGCAGTCGTCACATGGAATAAAAAGCCGTTCATGCAATTTTTTGGATCTGGTAACGATTTGCTATTAATTTAGCAGCGAATTGGATACAGGCATAAATGTCCTCTCTTTCGAGAGAAGGATACGCTTCAAGGATGTCCTCTATGGAATCGCCTGCGCCCAAAAACTCCATGATAGTTTGGACGGGGATACGAGTTCCAGCAATCACAGGTCGTCCATTGCAAATGTCAGGCCGAACATCTATTCGGTTTACCATAATGGTGGTCCTCGGTGGGTGTATTAATGTTACCCAATAGGCATTGCACACGCTTTGGTATAGAGATTAGACACTGCGTTACTCCCTGATTCAGACTAATTACATCAGATTTTAGGTGGGCGGGGAATTGCTTATAGGGGTAGGAGTTACAAAGCGGGCAGAGCAGAGATATGATATTTACTGGTTGAAGTTATTGCAACAAACACTAAATTTAGATGCAAGTTTAGTTAAAAGGGGACAGGTATTTGCAAGTCACGACAGATTTTCCTAACAGTTCCACGGGCTATTTCATTATGCCTCGGCACTTGACTATACAACTCAAGTCCATTTCTTTTCCAAATCGAGTGTCTACCACCCTCTCTATAGAGATAGCAATCATTACTTCGAAGATGCCTTAGAAGGTCGCGTCGTCTCATAATCGAATCGTGATAGGTTCAAAATGAGGTTCAGGTACATCAAAAAACTCCTCCTGATTCAGCGCCAACATTTCAGGAATTGCAACCTTCAGAGCGTGTAGAAGTTCTTCTCTTGTTTGTTCCTGACAATTTACGCCACGAACCCCCTGAACCCATCCAATCCACCAACCAGCCTCTTCTGCAATATAGGCGGTATAAACCTTTTTTGAAGCCCCTGTAGTGATTTCTTCATCTAGCCGTGGTTCTTCAACAGTACTACTAACACTTGCATTCACCTTGCGCCTCCTAATATTTCTTTTACTGTGATTGGCTGTTACGATTATCTACATAGCCTCCAAAGGTAAGCAGGAAACTCTCTACTAGTTTAACCCTATTTTTATGTAAAAAGCAATAAAAAAACTTCAACGATAGTTTGCCTTTTCATAGGTAAAGCAAGAATCTTGCTCAAATTAGATCTCAATCTGAGTAGCCTCTATCCTTTGGTTTGAATCATGGGCGAAACGTATTCGCACGAAATTCTGCGAGGCACATTCCGTCTCCCTAGAACTTGAGGTGACAACTGAGCTTATTTATAGTTTGTATCAAATGACCCCATGAGTTAAACTAAAAAGAGATGATATTGTCATCACCGACAATCGACTCATGGAGGTCTCTATGAAACCACAAAGCCATACAGCCTACGGTATCAACCGTCTCGAATCAAAGACCGCACGAGCCGCCATCATTCAGAAGATTTCATCAGACTTTAATCTGATGCCCATCATTGCCGAAGCCTACTATAAACAGATTGCTTCCTACTTCGCTCAACATGCCGAAATTGAACTCACGTCCGGTCAAATCTGCTATGAGGCAGTCGCAGCCGAAGAACCGGCAGGCAAACACATCGCCTTAGCGAAAAAAGTGTCATGTCAACTGACTCTCAATGATGTGCAAACGGACCTTGAGGTGTTAGCCGGTTATGGATTGGCAGGTCTCAGACGCCATCGGATTCTACGATTAACCAAGCAAGCCTATGACCAAGATGCCCTGCTCAGTTATGAAGATTTAGCAGTCTTATTAACCACCAGTCCAGCGACCGTCAAACGCGACATTCGCCAGTTGAAACAGGACGGTTACTTTGTCATGACTCGCGGTGCCAAACATGACATGGGGCCTGGTATCTCCCATAAGACTCAGATTTTGGAATTGTACTTCAAAGGGTATCAGTTCACCGAAATTGAGCAAAAGACCAACCACACCGAACGAGCGGTCTTACGATACTTACGAGACTTCACACAGGTAGCCACCCTTCACCAGCAAGGCTTCCCAACAGGACAGATACGCCTCATTAGTCATCTATCCGACCGGCTGATTCGGGAGTATCTGTCCCTATACGATGAATACCAACCAACCGAGCGAATGACTCAGTTACTTCACCCGGAACCGGTTGATGCGAAAAAGGGGGACAACTGATGGGTAAACCATTGACCCGAACTGAAGTCAACGAGAAGAAATTCAGACGTATCAATGACAAGTCGTTGCGACAGCTGCTGATTCATCGCTTTATCAACTCTTATGGGTATGACAAAGGCGAAGTGACTGCAAGTGCCATCGTTGATGACATTATGAAAACCATTGAGGACTATTTTGTGATTACTTTGCCACTTGAGAAACTCGCCACCGGAGAACAAATCCCTGATGAACGCATGCTCAGCTATGGGCAACTCGTCTGGATGGCTGTCCCCATTGATGAATATCCACAAAAGGGTAAGTCTATCGTCAAGACCCGCATGAAGCCGGTCATTCTGACCTACCTCGCTTCTGAGGGTATTGAGTCCTTTCGCAACGGCTTTACTTCTCGGCAACTCAGAATCAATCGATTGGTCCGATGGTGTTATCAAGCCTATGACCAAGGCGCACTGTTGACCCAACTCGACTTAGCTGTGTTACTCAATGTCTGTGATGCAGTCGTCAGCAATTATGTCAACGAATGGCAAAAGACCAGTGGCAAACTCTTGCCTACCCGGGGCAATATCCATGATTTATCGGGAGCTATTACCCACAAGAAAGAGATTGTTACCCTCTATCTGCAAGGACATCTCACTCCCACTATTGCAACCAAAACCAAACACTCAAAAGAAGCGGTTGACCGATACATTCGGGATTATGAGATTGTCAAGACCGTTCGTGCCGCAACGGACGATATTGACAAAATCTCGCAGATTACCAGACTCTCCAAACGCGTCATCTCTCAATATCTTGACCTGATGCCTCAACATCTGCTTGACGGCATGGACCCAAACTTTCCAACCGAATCACAAAGCAAAAAGGCCACCCCTCTATCCAGTTCCAAACCGACAGGAGGTAAGCAATGATAAAATAGAACCACTGTTACCTACAGCTTGACCCAGCAAAACATCGTAATTTGTTTTTAAGATTGGCTTGGCAGGCGATAGCTTTTTTGCTATACTTTGTCATGCCCATATCCAGTTGCATCAATTTCTTGAGGAATATGCTCACCAAGCCAACTCACATAGCTCATTGGTAATGGCTGGAACTCACTATTCATCAGCATTCCAACCATCATAGGGTCATTTGATACTATTTCAGGATAACCATTCTACGGGTTCCGGTGTAATCGTCAGTGGTCAATGTGTAGAAGTATATACCACTGCTAACCGACTCCCCAATCTCGTTGCGACCATCCCAATACGCTGCCTTCCCCCGATTGGTGTAGTATCCCGCCTTTTGATGGCCTATATTGATCTGACGCACCAACGCACCTTGAATGTCATAGATGCTAATCCGCACCTCTGCATCATTGGCGAGATGATACGGAATCCAGGTCTCTGGATTAAATGGATTCGGATAGTTTGCACGGAGCACGGTCTTGTCTGGAATCATTAACGCAAGCAGCCTTTCAAGCATCGCTATGCCTTGCGCAAAGGCGACCGACCCATCGTTGTGAGCGTGCGCCATATCTATCCACGCCTGAACGGTTTCTGGATCGAGGGAAGCGGGAAGCGCAGCAGGTGCAGCAGGGGCACTTGTCTCACCGAGATGTTGCGCAACTAGGATTAAATCGAGGATGTTAGTGGTCCCATCTCCGTTAATGTCGCCCTCTGTACTACCGAAGTTTTGAGCAGTTAGTATCAGATCCAAGACGTTCACAGTCCCATCCTTATTTAGGTCATAGGGTGAAGTTGGTGGTTCGACAGCAGCTTTCAGATAGATTTCGCCGTCGAGGTCAGGGAGAATGTGGGTCATAGATGCGGAGTTGTCTCCCCTATCGGAGACGGGGGTAGCAGATGCAAGCAGCGAAATCTCCTGCGTACTGCCACTTCGGTTATAGACCGCCCAGCCGTTGGTAAACTCGCGGATAAACAACCCCGGAACCTTTTGGTAGCGTTGGGCTTTGAGACTGATGGGATGCCCTAAATCCGCATCCCAGAAGGGATACCAAAAGTGCTCATGGCCGGGTCCCCACGGATAAATAGCGTCAGGATCGGGTCCGGGGATAGCCCCTGTCCCGGTATTATACATCACATAGCCATCAGAATGGGTCAGGCTCATGGTGGTGAAGACACGCATCCAACGGCGGTTATCAGGGCTGTCTGACGGTTCTGTCGGAATGCCCCAACCCTCTAAACAGTTAATCTGTGGCGATCGAAATTTTTCCTCTGACCAAGTAAGAGTGTCTTCAATCTCATAAAGTCCGCCATGGGTATATCCACCGGGATTACCACCGAGTTTATCTGAAATGGTCTCCATGAAGGTGCCGTTGACGTATTCTGCAAAGCGTGTCGCCTTCGTTCTGTTGGTATTGACCAGTATCAGAAAGTCCTCGCGAACTTGTGAACGGACAACTCGGAGGATGTCGAGCATTACTTGGATAATCCCTTCATCGGCAACAGGGTAATGCTTCCTGCCCATGAATCCGGTGAAGTTGTTATTAAAACCATCCAAAAAAACTCCATCGTAGAGACCGCACCGCTCAAGGGCAATAATACGCTTTATAAGCAGATCTTGAACCTCAGGCTTCAAAAAATTGATGAGATATTCATTATTAGCATTTCTGATTATCTGACCTTGAGCATCTCTGAGCCAAAAGTCAGAATTTGGTGGAAAGGCTTCAGGCGTATCATGGTGGTAGATTCGAACATCGTGTAAGAATATCATGCTGGGGTTTTGGGCAAGGCGTCGCTGTCTTGTTTCATATGCGCTTTCCAAGTAACCTGCACGTTGGATGGCAACACCATAAGTTGGTTCGGCTAAGGTAGTATGCCACTTCAATCCAAAGCCTTCATTAAAAAACAGGTCATGTAGAACATTGCGCTGTTCCCATGTGAGGTAATCAAGCCCAACAACGTCCTCCCACGCTTGGAATACCGAAGGAAAACTCCGATTCTCTATCCGTTCTTTGGCTAGGGGCAGAAGTGGCTCAATATCACAAACTTCATCATAACGAAAATCAGTGAGGTTGAGTCCCCGTAGTGGACCGATATCAATGCCAAAATTGTCGTCTATCCAAAGTTCCCGAAGATTGATCAGACTGGCAAGAGGACTGAAATCCACGATTTGGTTTGATTGAAGATGTAAAGAAGTAAGATTGGTTAAGTCTGCCAATGGACTAATATCCGATATTTTGTTGTGTCCTAGAAAGACTCCTCGCAGATTTTTTAAGTTGCGAAGGGGACTCAAATCAACAATCTGGCACCCCAAGAGGTGAACTCCTTCTAGTTTGGTAAGATGGACTAAAGGGCTGATATCTATGATTGGGTTGTTGTGCAATCGGAGAGATCTTATATTGGTTGCGTATTCCAGACCCATTAGATTGGTGATTCCACGGTCCCCACCGGCGTCCAGTTCTGTTAATCGCAGCATCTGTCCCTGCGTGAGCGGCACCGCTTCCGGGAGAGAAAGTGCCTCTTGAATCAATTGTTTTAAGTTCGGGTCAGGGACTTCTACCACGATATTGAACCCTTCATTTATTTCAATGTCTAGTTCTACCCCCTCAAGCTCAGAAAGGGAACTAAAATCGTGGAAAGGGTTGTCAGCAATGTATAATTTCGTTAGATTTTTTAATCTAATCAGTGGAGTGACATCCGTAATCTCATTTTTGTTAAGCCGTAGTTCTTCCAACAGAGTCAGATTGGCGAGTATTGCGATGTCTTCAACCGAATTGTCGTTTATCCAGAGTGCCCGAAGATTGATAAGATTGGCAAGAGGACTCAAGTCAACGATTTGATTTGATTGAAGATGCAAATGAGTAAGATTGGTTAAGTCAGTCAATGGACTAATATCCGATATTTTGTTGTGTCCTAGAAAGACTCCTCGCAGATTTTTTAAGTTGCGAAGGGGACTCAAATCAACAATCTGGCACCCCAAGAGATGAACTTCTTCTAGTTTGGTAAGATGGACTAAGAGACTGATATCTACGATTGGATTGCGGTGTAATCGGAGAAATCTTATATTGGTTGCGTATTCCAGACCTGTTAGGTCGGTTATATCTCGCTCCTCAGCGTCCAGATTCGTGAGTCGTGACATCTCCTGTTGCGTAAGAGGTATTTCATCGGGGAGATTCAGGGTTTCTAGGATAGCTTGTTTTAGGTTCGGGTCAGGTATCTCTAACAGTTGGGCATAAGATTGGGCAACGACCAGAATGAGAAATAGATAAATTAGAGGGCGTAACACTCTCATAGTAGTTCCTTTTTTTAGTAAATTAGTATATTCGTTCATTTTTCATGTTTCACATTTTATTGGTGCATTATATCAGATTTTAGGGATAAAAAGAGGAAAAGTACGTAGGTTGGGTTGAACAATAAAGTGAAACCCAACACTCAATCTAATAAACTACTGGCTGAAGTGTTGCGCAACAAGCACCAAATCAAGAATGTTGACAGCACCATCGCCATTGGGGTCTGGGGCGGACTTGCCGAAGCCGTTAGCGACCTGCACCAAATCCAAGACGTTGACTTTCCCATCGCCATTAACATCGGCGAAGCTTCGAGCCGTGAGATAGATTTCACCATCAAGGTCGGGGAGCAGATGGGTAATGCCACTTTTTCCACTGGAGACACCCGTTACGGATTGGGGCAGGGAGATTTCCTGTGCTGCCCCACTCCGGTTATAGACCGCCCAGCCGTTGGTGAACTCTCGAATAAACAAGCCCTCAACGTTTTGATGAAGGTGGGCTTTCTCCCCAGCAGGACGACCAAGGTCCGCATCCCAGAAGGAATACCATAGGTGCCAGTGATGCGGGTCAGAGGAAATATTTCTATTGATATTATACAGCACATATCCATCGGAATGGGTGAGGCTCATGGTAGTAAAGACGCGCATCCAGCGGTGATTGTTGGGGCCGTCAGGTGGTTCGATACTCATGCCCCAGCCCTCTAAGCTGTTAATCTGTGGCAACCTAAAGTTTTCCTCTGACCAGAGGAGTGTACTTTCAATTTTAGCAAGCCCCGCGTGTGTGTATCCACCAGAATAGTCTTTGCCCGTCTCCATAAAGGTACCATTGACATACTCCGCATAGCGCGTTGCTTTGGTTCTGTTGGTATTGATTAGTATTAGAAAGTCATCGCGAACTTGCGAACGGATGGCTTGGAAAATGTTAAGCATTGCTTGGATAATTTCTTCATCGGTGGCGGAGTGAAACTGCCTCCCTACAAAACCTGTTCCATTAAGGAAAAAGCCATCCAGAAATACGCCATCATAAAGCCCACACCGCGCAATTGCAATGATACGCTTTGCAAGCAGATCTTGAACTTCAGGCTTCAAAAAATCGATGAGATATTCATTGACACTATTTCTGACTATCTGACCTTGAGCATCTCTGAGCCAAAAGTCAGAATCTGGTGGAAAGGCTTCAGGCGTGAAATGATTGTGAAGCCTTACTTCAACCAAAAATACCATGTTAGAATTTTGATCAAGCCGCCGCTGGCGAACTTCACGCGCATGTGCGAGATCACCCGCTAACGAAGTCGCAACGCCATAAGTTGGTTCTGCTGCGGTCTTACGCCAACCCAAGCCAAAAAATGGACTCCAATGCAGATCGTGCAGGGCATGGCGTTGGTCCGATGTCAGGTGGTCTAATCCAACGATGTCATCCCACGCTTGGAAGACAGAAGGGAAACTCCGACTCTCTATCCGCTCTCTGACCGGGGGTAGAAGTGGCTCAATATCACACGGTTCATCGTACTCAAGCTCAATCAGGTTCAATCCATTTAGCGGACTGAAATCAGCGACAAGGTTATCTCGTATATAGAGTTTCTCTAGGTTGGGGTGGTTGGCAAGCGGAGTCAGATCTCCTACCTGATTGTGGGTCAATATCAGGGTTGTCAACGCTGTCATATTAGCAATAGAAGTGATGTCTTTAATTCGGTTATCAAAAAGGTCTAATGTTTGCAAGTGAATCAAACCCGCCAACGGTTCAAGGGTTTCTATACCGTTATGAGCCAGATTTAAGTAAGTCAGGTTCGTTAGGTTGACAAGCGGGGTGATATCTTCAACTGGATTGTTATACAGACTCAACCCTGTTAAGCGAATCAGTCCTGCCAACGAGCGGATATCACGGATTTGATTGCCCCCTAAGTTCAAATACCCTAAATCCGTTGCATACTCTAAACCTGTTAGGTTGGTTATCCCCCTTTCCCCGGTTTCCAGACCCGTGAGCCGTAACATCTCTAGTTGGGTGAGCGATATTTCGTCGGGAAGTTTGAGGGCTTCCCTGATGGCTTGTTTCAGGTTGGGGTCGGGGATGTCTACCAGTTGGGCGGAGACAATACCGGACCAGTAAGTAAATATGATAAAGCTGCACGCGCAGCAACGTGCTAAGGTCGTCATTTATCCTCCTACCGATAAATCCCCGCCGCCATATACCCAACCACCTGATCCCGCCCCCCGATGGGGACATCGCCGGAGTTCGCTGCTTTCAGCACCTCGATCCGGTTTCCGCCTAACGCTTTCGCCGCTCTCATTGTTGTATAGATTGCGCCGGTGCTGCACATCATGCAGTGAAGATTCTGGGCTGGCTGATGCTGCATATATCCATCCATCTGCTGGCGCAAGTAATCGGAATCAAAGTGCCCAATCGCCTCAATGATAATTTGATCGGATCTTCGCGCTGCTTCGTAGGTAGGATAGTGACAGAGATCGGTGCTCCCGATCAATAGGCAGGATTGGTCACCCACCGCCTCTGCAATCGCATGGCTTAAGGGTATGACATTTTCCGGCGAGTCGTCTTGCAACAAGATGGTTACGATACGGAAGTCGGGGAGGACGTGCTGCAGGAAGGGTAGCTGCACTTCGAGGCTATGCTCGTTTGCGTGAGCCGATGGCAGGTTGAGGATGTCGCTGTTCAGGCGCATGATCTCAGCTGCCAGGTCTTCATCGATTTGGATATCCCCCAGCGGCGTACGGAACGCACCACGCGCATAAATCGCTGCGGTACCGATTGGGTTGCGATGGCTTAACCCGACGAGCACCACCGTGTCGAAGGCGTGCCCTATCAACTGTTTATAGGCATATCCAGCGACATGACCAGAGTAGACGTAGCCGGCATGGGGCGCAATGAGTCCGATGAGCTTGCCATCGGTTTCTGTCAGCGTCGCATCATCGATGAATTTTCGCACCTGTGCGGATAGGACTCTCGGCGAATCCGGGTAGAAGCTGCCGGCGACGGCAGGGGAGCGGACAGTTTCAGTCTGTGTAGTCTTCCTTTTCAAACTGATAGCCATTCTTCCTCTCCCGCTATTCTATTCGCTTTCCGTCTCCGTTTCTTCCGATGACGTTTCGCTTGTCGATTCTGCGGCTTCCGGCGTCGGGGGAGGCGGAGGATTGTTTGCTATCCGTATATAGGTCATCCGGAGGTTGTATAAGGTATTATCCAACAGATTGCTTTCGGGCGCTGTTAAGTTACCTTTTGTCTTCTCTTTGAGCAGATCGATCGTGTCAATCGTCCGCTTTGCCATTTCGAGATCGACAAAAACCTCGTTTGTCTCTGGATTTTGAAGCCCACCGAGGTAAGCAAACGCAGTCGTCCCAAGCTCTGCAATGAAGGCTGAAAAATCAACAGGCGGCAATTTAGGTCTGTCTTGTTCAGTGGATTGGGGGCTATCTGAAGTCGATTCCTTTGATGTCTCTGCCATCTGTGCACCTCCTTATCACTACTCTATTATAACGCAAGTTGCCCCTTATAGAAAATGTTGCAAACCGGGAGAATGAGAACTAAATTGAATCAATCACCGCTCGCAGTGGATTGCCAAATCCACTGCACATCTGCGAGTACGGCTTGGATATGTCTATCCAAGCCGAGCAGGTTTGATAATAGCAACTTGGGTTAGTAGCAGTAAATATTGCTTATTCGTCGAAGATGATGATTTGTGTGGGCAGCGATCCGGCTTGATTGTTGTGTTCCGTATTTTCATTCATTGCGAGAAAGATTACGCCTTCAGCCGGTGCGGCATTGTCGTACCGCGACCCAACGGCAAACACCATATCATCAATTTTTGCGATTAATGCGCCGACGTTAGCGCCGGGCATCAGGAAGCCTTCTTCAGCGATCAGGTTGGGGATACCATCGGCACCGCACCAGCAGATGCGGTTCTGTGTATCCGGTGACCACGCGCCTTGGGCGTCAATGACCATGCGTTGCCCTTTGTTAACGCGAACATACGTCTCCTGCCAGACCGGACTCGGACGGGCAGTGTGGATAATAGTTAATGCCATAAAAACCCCTTTCTTTTTAACTAATATAGGTTTCAGGAATATCTACAAGGGTGCAAATGAGCAAGAAAGACAGTCGATGCTCCGTTTTCACTGCTCATTTGCACCATCGTTTTTAGCCTTTTTCACGAACCTTGATGGTCATGATCTGGTCGCCTACTGCAATGTTGTCGATCACATCCAGCCCCTTCATGACCTGCCCAAATAGGGTGTAGTCGCTGTCTAAGATAAGCGTGTCGAGGCAGATGAAAAATTGGGTGGCATCTGCTACAGTCGCTCCCTCTGCTTTCGCCATAGCGAGGATGCCCCTCACTGGTTTGTGGTCGCTCGTCTCGATCGCTATCGTGTCTTCGGTGGGGAAACGCGATCCGGCTTGAATCAGTTTTCCGGACTCAACGCGATGAAATGTCGCATGATTATAATATTCCAACCGCGCATTCTTTAGAAAGTTTTCTACGGTTTTGGGCGCAACGTCTGCAAAAAACTCGACCTCAATTGCCCCTTTGTCTGTCTCAATAACAGCCACAGCGTTGTGGATGTCTAATGTTGATTTGGCTGTTTGCATCGTTTCAGCCGATGCTGTCGGACGCGCTTTCGGTTTTGGTGGGCCCTTCTGTTCCTGCGAACAGCTGACAAGGTATACGGTAAACAATGCTGCGAGAAATATTACAATAAAACGTTCAATGTAGCTTCGTCGGTTCCTGTGCTGGGATAACATATTTTGACTTCGCCTCCAATCGAACTTTTTTCATTTCGTCGCCGACCCTCAACAGATCTACGACCTCCATACCCTGAATAACTTGACCAAACGTTGTGTACCGACCGTCTAAATACGGTTGTGCTTTTAGACATATATAAAACTGGCTTCCTGCCGAGTCGGGGTTGCCTGTGTTTGCCATAGCAATAGTTCCTCGTTGATGAGGAACCTGATTCGGGTTGGTGTGCTCATCTATGATGGTATACCCGGGACCACCCGTTCCATCCCCTTCCGGATCGCCTCCCTGAATAATATTCAGGCCTGGTTTATCCACTCTACGATGAAATGTTAGCCAGTCGTAGAATTTCTTCTTAGTGAGTTTCTTAAAGTTATCAACGGTGGCAGGTGCTGCGTCCGGATACAATTCAATTACAATCTTCCCTTTATCCGTTGTTATTACAACAACCTGCTCCTCTTCCGCCATCATGTTAGTGCCACCACTTGAGGCGGCACAACCAATCCAAGTGGATAGCGGAAGCAGTATAGCAAGCACGGAAGTGGTAAGCAGAATACGGTTTCGCATCACTACCTCTTTCCTCGTTGTTAGGGGGACTCTGTCTCGGCGTTCGCCGGAGCGAAGGCTAATTGCATATAGACGTAAGGCAGACGTTGATCTGCACGGTCTCAGAAGGAACTTCACAAGAATCAAATCACATTAAACACTAGCATAGCAAGAATTAACAGAAAAGTCAAGATTTTCATGAGGTCCATAGAGATTCGCAAAAGTTTCCAGTCATCTACTCAACGGAACCCTTCAAATACGCTTGACGGGGTGGGGACATAGTGCTAACATTGGAAATATTCCGTGCTTACGGTGAGGCGCTGAATTCGGTGTGCACATTATGACTATAGGAGGATTGTAACTCAATGGATTTCTTTCAACTGACTGAGGCGCAACGCCGGGACTTTGATGCAGATGGTTTTCTTATTATCCCGCAAGCGATTGATGCCGAGACCGTTTCCCGTCTGACCGAAGCAGGGGACCGATTGATGGCATCATTTATAGCTGATCCGGAAAGTGTCTATCTGCAACGCCGCGACGGGGTCGTGCAGGACGCAGCCTTCGATCCGCTCGTCTCTAACTCGACTACCGTTTCTCGGGTCGTGCAGCTGCTCAGCCCCAATATCCATCTCCATACGACTTCCCTTATTTATAAGAAGCCCCAACCTCCTGAAACAACACCGCCCGACCGCGGATGGCACCGCGACATTGGAATTGCAGAAGATCTCGGACATAAAGGCTTGCCGCGAGTTGGGATAAAGGTCTGCTACTGCCTGACAGATTTTCTTGAGCCTAACTCCGGTATGACGTTGTTGGCACGCGGAAGCCATCAGAGTGCTGAGCCGTTGGCAATTCGTAAGGGCGAACCTGATCCGCCGACAGTGCTCGATCCGTGTTTACGCGCCGGTGATGCCCTCTTTTTTGAGAATCGGACCTTCCATACCGCGGCACCCAACTTGAGCAATTCCACCTCAAAGGTCATAATCTACGGCTACGCCTATCGATGGATGAAGGTCGATGTTAACCTTGATCCGCCGGATGAACAGGTCATAGCCCGAACAGACGACGATATTGACAAACAGCTTCTAGGTATGCACCGGAATGTTGATACACCACCCCAAGCCTTGGTAGATTGGGCGGAACACCACGGTGTCAATCCGGAATGCACGTCTTGGGTCGTTGAGGTGTGAACTACCGGCGTCGGTCTCAGAGGTGGCTTTTCGCGATATACGTTTTCAGATGCGCTAGGGCGCGTCCACTATCAATCGCTTCCTTCGTTCGCTCGATGGCTTCGTGCGGATCCGAGCAGCTCCCTAGCAGGTAATCGGTCATCGCTGTGTTTAGCACCAGCCGGTCGTATATCTGCCCTTTCTGACCGGATAACGCTTCCATTCCTGCCGATGCAAAGGCTTCGGGACTTATCGTTTCGATACGCGGGTTTTTTTCGTAATTGAATCCGAACTCTGATGGGTCAATGTCTAACGAAAAATCCTCACGCCGTCCACCGACACGCCGAAACCCTTGGGAATAGTTTATCGCTTGTCGCTCTGCCGTTGATGGATTCCCCAAACGCAAGGCATAATGGCTTGTTCCTTCCTCACCCTTGGTCGCAAGTCCCCCATCAAAACCCCGTTCCCATATCAACTGCAGCAACGGCGTTTCATAGCCGTGATGGTAGTACCCAATAACCATGTAGTTCGCACCGGAAGCGGTGAACAGTTGCTGCGCTTTCTCCGTCGCTGCCCAAGGGGGACGCTTTTTAATATGAACCCGTAGCTCTCGAACGTCGTAGGCACCGGGTGCATATTCTCGCTGACTCACATAAGCAAACCCAACCGCTGGATCTTCGATTAGACTCGCGGCTTCATCAAGGGAGAGATCCGTGCGGGCACCGAGCACTCGCAGAACTTTCTCCTCCGTGATCCCACTTTTTGGCGGCATCTCATCGACACCGTGCAGCACCGAAGGCTCACCTAACGCAGCGCGCACAGCTGCGATAAACAGTGTTGGTCTGAAGTAACGTGTCGCACCATCGAAAGGTTGACCGAAATGCGTGAGTGACTCGACGGAAACCTTGCGCACCCCTTCTGGACTGAAAGTTGCATCTAGATATCCGCGCACTTCCTCGTAGCTCTCAAGGTTCATCCGCTGACCGATGAGAGCTGCCCCTTTCAGTGCACCTTTTACATCTCCATTCAGAATAGCTTTCCCCATCCGGCGCGTTTCGTCGTAGCTCAGATGACCGCCCCGCAAGATGGTTTCGAGGGCTTTTACGACGATAGTTTCATCGGAATTTGTATCGGTATACCCCAACTCCGGTTGCATGATAAACCTAATCTCTGGAGGCATAAGCCGCTCCAAATCCGGGCGGTACTTGTCGAAAGCCGCGATCTCGGCTTCGCTCCACTGCGTCTTTCTTGGGAAACCCTTCCGAATCGTCATCCCGGCGAAAAATGCCCCCATCTGAGCCTCTGACGCCGCTTGATCATGAGACAATTCCCCTTTGACTGACCGCAGAATGATCTCAAGGATCTCCGATGGTCTGATTGGATCCCCCGCCCTTGCCCCCAAGGGACGTGTCTGGTGCGGTCCAGTGCAAACTCTTGCCAAGGCTTCCTCGACATCCGCATTGGGTCCTGGATACTGTTTTGTGTACATACTGACTTGTCCTCCTTCCGTATACCTACAAGGACATGAATCCTACCCTGTAGGTTGAGATTCATATCTCGACACCCAAATATCGATTATGGAAATTAATTGATTCAAATCACCTAAGCCGTAACCCATAGCACCAAAGGTTCGACAGGTGGCAACTCGCCTTAGTATACTAACGCAAGTTGCTATTCGCTGAAAGTGCATCGGTGTTCTGCTAAAATTAAAGTCCTCTGTCTCTCGCTTCAGCTAATCTATGGAAGGCGATATGTCCAGTCTCAGCGTTCCAGTTGCTTTGCCTCCCGATTCACCGGAGCGGAGCGCAATGTGTATAAGGAAGTATGTTTAACGCAAATCTAAAGCCCCAGCGGGGCGGCATGTTTATAGACAGGCGACATCTCCTAGTAACCCAAGCCCCAGCGGGGCGACATGTGTGTTGCGTGGGCGTCGGTCAATTTGTAAGTTATCCACAATGACTAACAGAATCTAACACTTTTTACGAAATTGGTGTCAATTTTGGCTGATTGACCTTTGTCAGTTCAGGTTTCGGCGTAGTCGCAATCCCAATCTATCGAGAGCTTGTACCTGTCCAACATATTCTCAGAGCGAGTTGGACAACTAGCAACTTAGGTCATACTATCTAAGGTCAGGGACTTAGAGTTGCCTTATTTCAGTATCAGCATCCGCCGTGTCGCTGTGAAATCATCCCCAGTCAGTGTGTAGAAATAGAGTCCACTAGCAACAGATTCTCCAAGCTGATTCCGACCGTCCCAATATATCGCACGGTTTCGACTCCGATACATCCCCGCTGCCTGATGACCAACCACCAGACGTCGAACTAGCTGCCCGTTCATATCATAAATCGTCAGTGTCACCTCTGCCGACTCCGCCAACTGATACGGTATCCATGTCTCCGGGTTAAATGGGTTTGGATAGTTGTGAAGCAACGCGGTTTCTTTAGGAATCAATGAGGCTAGTAGTTTTTCAAGAATTTCGATACCCTGTTTGAAGGCGAGTGACCCGTCATCTTCCAACCGTGCTTGTGCAATCCACGCTTCTATCATCGCAGGATTTATAGCTGCTACTCCAACCGCCCCGATAGACTTGGGATTCAAAGCAACAGGCGCAGCGGACGCTGTGGTGTTGCCGAGACTTCGTGCCGTGAGGATGAGGTCGAGGATGCTGACGACACCATCACCGTTAAGATCTACCGGCGAGCCTGCTGTCACCCGTCTGCCCAACTGCTGTGCGATAAGAATCAGATCCAGAATACTGACGACCCCATCTCGGTTCACATCCCCTGTGGCAAGCTCTGCCTCCACAGTGATACGGATTTCATGCGGTCCTGCGGGGATAGCTTCCCCGGTGGTGGAACCGAATTGGAAGTTCTGCAGCGTTAGCTCTGTTTTGCCGGCAGCTTTCGCCTTGAAGGTCACCTGAACGAGGGTGCCAGTGCTGGTCACCCCTTGAGTGGACAGACGCGCTGCACTGAGTCCCCCAATTTTCCCCGATGCGTTATCAATACTGCCACTCTGAAAGAGGGTTGTACTCCCCATCTTTAGAAAATTACCTTCACTTACGTCGATAGCTTCAAGGATCGTGGGATTGAAGGCGATATCAAACTGCCAGCCTGCTAAGTCAAAGACATTTTCTGCACGGATGTCGAGGGTAAAAGTGTCTTCACGGTGAATTGATGTCTTGGAAAAAGTGTAGCCAACACCGGAGTTTGCGGCTGTGTATTCTGTGCCCGGTTCAAATCCAAAAAAGCCGTTGCCCCGGGTGTGAACCGCGACCAACAAGATATTTCTCCCCTGCTTTAGCGTGACCGGGAAAAAATCACTGTAATTGCTACCCGAACGTCCATGGAGATCTTCGTAAATCAAATCCCCGTTGAGCCATACCCTTACCCCGCGGTCACCACCCACGTACATCGTTGTCTCCTGTTCCCGTGGTGAATGCAGGGATACGGAGCCGTAAATAGTTCCGTAACGGATTTCGCGTTCCAACATATCTAGTATATTGTCCTGTCCTGTAGGAGGCAGTCTGTGGGATGTCCACACATTGTCCCCAACCGATTTCCCCGCTGTTGCCCCGTGAGTAGCGATTTCCATCTCCGTCACCGCACCCCCGCTCACCTCTGATAGTAAATCGGTGTCATTCAGGTGATCGCTCACTGTGTCTGGCAACACAACCCATAGCCACGGTCCCTCTATTTTCGGTGCTTCTGTAGGGAACGCTGGATTGCCGTGCCAAACGAGCTTTATATCCTCGCTTAACCTGTCCAGAGGCGAAAGCTCAGAAATCTGGTTTCTTGCGACATTTAGCCATGTCAAATTGGTTAAAGCTGCAAGTGGGGATATATCCACGATATTGTTTCCCTCAAGATTCACACGAGTTAACCCTGTTAACCCCCTAAGGGGCGATATATCCGATATTCCATTGCTGACAAGATACAGTTCTTTCAAGCCTGTTAAACTTGCCAAGGGCGTGAGGTCTGATAGATCTGCGCCGCAAATATTTACCCCCTCCATATTTGTTAGTCCCGCCAAAGGTGATAAATCAGAGAGAGGGTTGCCCCAACTGCGAATGCGTTTCAGGTTCATTAGTCCTGAAAATGGTGAAAGGTCAGATACGTTATTACTGGAAAAACTTACATACTCCAGATTGGTGAGCCCCCTAAATGCCGATAGGTCGGAGGCGTTGTTACGGGCACAATATAGCCACTCCAGATTGATTAATCCTGCAATCGGCGATAAGTCGGATATGTTATTATCGGGAAAACCTAATCTCTTCAGATTGATTAATCCTGCAAGTGGTGAAATATCGGAGATCTGATTGTCGTAAAGATATAACTGACTCAGATTGATTGCAAACTGAAGTCCTGTCAAATCCTTAATGTTCCTATTTCCGATATCAAGTCTTTCCAATCCTTCCATTTCTCCCACAGTAATCGGAGCAGTGGGGCTTTTACCAAGCACCTCCGCTATTGCGGCACGGAGGTTTGGGTCAGGAATCTGAACAACGGTATCCGGCTTCTGTTCTGGTGGTGTCACAATAGGAGGCACCACGAGGGCTGTCGGGAAATTCAGCGCAAAGACTATATCCCTAAAACTTGATGTCCATGCGTCCCGCTTCATACTCCCATTTGGGTTGGCTAACACCAACAAACCCGCATTCTGTAATCCCACATTCTCTCGAATCTCTTCCAAGAGAGTTTCGGTCTCTAATCCAACCACCGCAGCGGCGTATGCAGCGTCTACAGACCCTTGAAACGCTTCGTGAAAGCGGGCAATCGGTTCTATGTCATCAAACGTACCCCCCGTCGCTTCTAGTGCGCCTCTATATTTCTCTATATCTTCCTGCAAGAGCGCATCCATCTCTGATTTCTCAACATAGAGACGTAATGCCTGTGCTTTATCGTAACTCGGGTTGGTATTACTCTCTATCACCGAACGCACCTGGTCCTCAAAGGTATTCATACCCTCTATATGGCAACCGAAACAGGATAAGCCTGTCCGTACCGTCGGGTCACTTGCTGCGGGGTTAGAAACAATGTCTATCGGTGCTGCGTCGAGGCGTAAACCGGACGCAGTCACTATAAGATACCCTTGCAATCCGTTAGGAAGATTGAAAATGACCTCCCCACCATCATGCGTGAATGAGAGTGGGTGGGTGAAGATATTCTGTGTCCCAACACTGCCAGCAAAGTCATAACTCTTCCAATATGCGCCATAGCGAGAGGTATGGCGTTCCAACATCCGGTTGTTAGCTGAGACCCCTGAATCGTTGGTGCCTGCCCGCCAGACGCGCACCCCCGGTGCGTTGTTGATGTTACGGAGGACATCGACCTCCAATCGTGTCTCTAGCTGTCTGTCTGTTAGCGGAAGAGAGAGAAGGTCGTGGTACAGCGGTGGACTAGAGGCGGTTGCGATAAACCAGTCAACGTGAATCGATGGTGTGGTACTGTTGGTCTCTGTTTGTAGTCGTCCCAGTTGTTCCTTTAGTGCAGTTTGTGTTGGCGTATCAAATGAGATGTGATAGGGATATGCGGCTTCTATCTGTCCCCAGCCATCGTTAACATCCCACTCATAGTGTCTGAGGTCAATGTAGAAGATAGTGCCTTGTGTGTCAATCGGTTGTGGGTTGGTGACTGTTACCCCCCATGAGAGGCTATTGACTAATTTGAACAACCCTTTGCGGTATTCTTGGAGTATCCCCACAGACTCCCCTGCGTTATAGAGATGTGTCATTGTGAAGTACCGGGCAAAGGTGCGGTCAAACGATGGGAGTGACATCAGGTGGTCTTCAATGTCATTAAGTACTTCGCTGTGTGAGATAAAGTCGCCACTGGGTGTGGGGGTTACTGTCCAATCGGGAGCACCTGCTAATATCCAGTTTCGAATGGTGTTAATTGATTGGGCAGGCAGTTGGGGCTGGTTCTGTGGCATCCGTTTGGCTAGGTCAGTGGTTATCAGTCGGTTATATAGTTCGGAGGAATGTGGGTTTCCCGGGACAACGGTTCCGTTTTGGATGAGTGTATTGCGTTCAATTAAGAGTGCATCTCTAAAGGAACCTGTAGGACCGTGACAGACGAAGCAGCTCTGTTCGAGGATAGCGTGGGCATCTTGGGCTATCTGTTGTTGGGCGGATACGTTTTGAGAACTGACAATGCAGGCTAACAGACCGATGAGTATAGTGAGATATTGCTGTTTCCAACAGATCTCAACTAAATGGGGAATCAAATAACGCTTAAACATAAAGAGTGTCTCCTGAATGCTAGTTTGCGGAGGTTACGGCATACGGAGTATGCCTACTACTTTAGAATCAGCATCCGCCGCGTCGCTGTGAAATCATCCCCAGTCAGTGTGTAGAAATAGAGTCCACTAGCAACAGATTCTCCAAGCTGATTCCGTCCGTCCCAATAGGCTGCACGACTTCGACTCCGATACATACCCGCTGCCTGATGACCCAACGCTAGACGCCGAACCAGCTGCCCATTCATATCATAAATCGTCAAGGTGATCTCTGCTGACTCTGCTAACTGATACGGTATCCATGTCTCCGGGTTAAACGGATTGGGATAGTTTGCTAACAAAGCAGTCTCTTCAGGGATTAATGAAGCTAACAGGTTCTCAAGAATTTCGATGCCCTGTTTGAAGGCAAGCGAACCGTCATCTTCCAATCGTGCTTGTGCTATCCATGCTGCTATCGTTGCAGCGTCTAGGCTTTCTGTCCCCACCGATGGTGCAGCGGACGCTGTGGTGTTGCCGAGACCTCGTGCCGTGAGGATGAGGTCGAGGATGCTGACGACACCATCACCGTTAAGATCTACCGGCGCGCCTGCTGCCACCCGTCTACCCAACTGCTGTGCGATGAGAATTAGATCCAGAATACTGACCACACCGTCCCGATTCACATCTCCTGTGGCAAGCTCTGCCTCCACAGTGAAACGGATTTGATGCGGTCCTGCGGCGATGATTGTCCCGGTGACATCACCAAACTGGACGTTCTGCAGCGCCAACTCTGTTTCGCCGCCGGATTTCGCCTTGAACCTCACCTGAAGCAGGACCCCGGTGCCGGTAACACCTTGGGCGGACAACCGGGCCACACTGAGTCCGGTAATTTTCCCCGTTACGTTATCAATGCTTCCACTCTGAAAGAAGGTTGTGCTACCCATCTTGAGGAAATCACCTTCACTCACGCTGATGGCTTCAAGGATAGTGGGATTGAAGACGATATCGAACTGCCAACCTGCCATGTCGAAGATATCCCTTGCGCCGATGTCGAGGGTAAAGGTATCGCCTGCATGAATTGGTGTCTGGGAAAAAGTGTAACCAACACCGGGATTTGCCACTGTATATTCTGTGCCCGGTTCAAATCCAAAAAAAGCGAAATTGCCGCCAGAATCGCTAGTGTTAGTCGCGACTAACAGGACATTTTTCCCTTGCTGAAGTGTAACAGGGAAAAGATCCTGGTAATCCCGATACCAACTATTACGAGAATTCTCAGAAATAAAAACCCCATTGAGCCAGACCTTAGCCTTACGATGGCTACCGACATACATTGTTGTGTCCTGTTGTTGTGGTGAATGCAGAGACACCGAACCATAAATAACCCCGTCATGGAGGGAGCGTTGAAGCATATCTCCAATGTTGTTTTCCCCTGTAGGCGGGAGTCTGTGTGAGCTCCATACCTTGTCCCCAACAGAATTGCCCGCTGCTGTCCCATGGGTAGCAACCTGTACCTCTGTTACTGCACCCCCACTCGCCTCTGATAGTAAATCGGTTCCGTCCTCCAGCCTTTTGTCCGGTAACCACACCCACAGCCACGGTCCCTCTATTTTCGGTCCCCCTTTCGGGAAGGCCGGATTGTCGAACCAAATCAGTTTTATATTCTCGCGTAACCCATCCAGAGGTGAAAAATCAGAGATGTTGTTTCTAGGAACCTTTAGCCATTTCAAGTTAGTTAAACCTGCAAGCGGGGATATATCTGATATGTCGTTGTTCTCCAAACTCAGGTGGGTTAATTCGGTTAATCCCGCAAGGGGCGATATATCCGAAACTTTTTCGCTGGCAATATACAGTTCTTTCACACCTGTTAATCCCGCCAAGGGGGTAAGATCGGAGATATTACCGCCACAGAAGTCGATTTTCTCTAATTTGGCTAATCCTACGAGTGGTGATAAGTCGGATATGTTGTGTCCCCAAATGTCAATGTCTTTTAGGTTGACTAGTCCTGCCACTGGTGATAGGTCGGACACAGAGGTCTGGTTAAACCGTAACTCTTCCAAACTGATTAAGCCGCTTAGGGGCGATATATCAGATATAGGGTTGGTGCTAAAGCTAAGACTGCGTAGATTGATGAGTCCTGCAAGGGGCGACAAGTCTGAGATGTTGCCATCGGAAAAAGTTAGACCTTCCAGATTGATGAGTCCTGCAAGGGGTGACAGATCGGATACCGAAGTATTACTCATCCACAGTTTATTGAGATTTTTTAAGCCCCTTAGAGGTAATAGATTGGATACGGGATTGTTGTGCAGAATGATAAAGCCCAAGTTGGTTAATCCTGCTATAGGTGAGAGATTAGAAATCTCATTATTATCAAGGTGTAAAAACGTCACATTTGTCGCAAATTGCAACCCTGTCAAATCTTGGATACCCCTGTTCGGTGCCTCAAGTCTTGTCAATCCTTCCATCTCCTCAGCAGTAATCGGGGCAGTGGGACTTTTACCAAGTGCTTCTGCTATCGCAGCACGTAGGTTGGGGTCAGGAATTTGAACAACAGTATCCGGCTTCTGTTCGGGCGGCGTCACAATGGGAGGCACCACGAGGGCTGTCGGGAAATTTAGCGCGAAAACTATGTCCCTGAAACTATCCGTCCATACGTCTCGCTTCACACTCCCATTCGCGCTAGCTAACACTAACAAACCCGCATTCTGTAATCCCACATTCTCACGTATCTTCTCAAGAAATACTTCGGTCTCTAATCCAACTATAGCAGCGGCGTACGCAACGTTCACCTCGCCCTGAAACACCTCATGGAAACGGGAAATCGGTTCAATGTCATCGGGTGCGCCGCCCGTCGTGCTGAGCGCAGCTTGGTACCGGTTCGCGTCCGCTTGGACGAGCGCATCCATTTCCGACTGCTCTACATAGAGCCGCAGCGCGTGTGCTTTGTCGTAAGTCGGGTTGCTATCATTTTCAATCACAGAACGGACCTGATCCTCAAACGTCTTCATCCCTTCCGTATGGCAACCGAAACAGGAGATGCCGTTCCGCACCGTCGGGTCGCTCGCTGCGGGATTAGAAACAATCGCTATCGGCGCAGCGTCCAGCCGAGAACCGACCGCATTCGCTAGATAATACGCCTGTAACCCATTGGGTAGATTGAAGATAACCTCTCCACCATCATGGGTGAATGAGAGTGGGTGGTTGAAGATGTTCTGTGTACCCACACTCCCTGCAAAGTCGTAGCTTTTCCAATAAGCGCCATGTTGAGAGGCATGCCGTTCAACCATCCGGTTGTTATTGGAGACACCGGAGTTATTGAATCCCGCCCGCCAAACATCAATCCCCGGTGCATCGCGGAGATTGCGCTCCACATCAATACCCAATCGGGTCTCTAACTCGCTATCTGTTAATGGCAGAGAAAGCAGTTCGTGGTACAACGGTGGGGTGGAGGCTGTTGCCACGAACCAGTCGAGGTGAACCGATGGGATATTACTCTTCATCTCCCCCTGTAACCGCCCAAGTTGGTTACGCAGTACGGTCTGTGTCGACCCCTCAAACGTAATATGATACGGATATGCTGCTTCAATCTGCGTCCACCCGTCATTGCGATCCCACTCGTAGTGTCGTAGGTCGATGTAGAAGATTGTCTCTTGTGGGTCAATGGGTTGTGGGTTAGTGACAGTAGCCTTCCATGAAAGGCTGTTGATCAGTTTGGATAGCCCGTTACGATAGGCTTCAAGGACTTGTGCTGTTTCACCCACGTTATAGAGATGTGTCATTGTGAAGTATCGGGCAAATGCACGGTCAAATGGTGCAAGGGACATCAGATGTGTCTCAATGGTATTGAGCATTTCACCGGGAGAGATGAAGTCGCCATCGGTTGTGGAGGTAGCCGCCCAATCGGGAGCACCGGCTAATATCCAGCTACGGATTGTGTCAATAGCCTGAGCGGATAGAGGAGGCTGTTGGCGTGGCATCCGTTTGTCCATGTCAGTGGTTACAAGCCGCTTATACAGTTCGGACGCATCAGGGTTTCCCGGGACAACGGTTCCTTTTTCGATGAGTGCATTATGTTCCATTAAGAGTGTTTCTTTGTAGGCACCGTCAGGTCCATGGCAGATAAGGCAGCTCTGTTGAAAGATAGCATAAGCATCTTGGGCTATCTGCTGTTGGGCGGATACATTTTGAGAACTGGTAATGAGAATCAATAGACAAATGAGTGTGATGCGATACCAATGCTTACAAGCCACTAAATAACGCTTTAACATTAAGAATGTCTCCTGATATGCTAGTTTGCAAGGGCGGATTTGCCCTTACTATAGGTGGCAACTATTATACTGAACACAAAGAACCGTGTCAAATATAGATGTGGATGACGTCGATTGCGTGGATTTTTGTCTACACTAGCTTTTGGATTGACTGAAATCATACTTCCCTTTACAATATATGGTGAACTAGAGAAATAAGTAGACATTTACCAATAACTCCGACCTTCACGAAGTTTCCAAAGTCCCCCTGAACCCCTCTGATAAGAGGGGAAAGACAAGGGAGAAGATCCCCTCTTATCTTCTCCCCTTGTCAGGGGAGTTGGGGGATTTAGGGGGTTAATTATCAAGTCCCCCTGATAAGGGGGATTTAGGGGGTTGGCTGTGCATTGGAAGTGTCTAAGTAATTATAAAATCTACCATAAGATACAGGACTTACGCAGTTGAACGCTCAAAGTCCTGTAGTTCGGCGATTCATCGCTGCAGCATACAATTTCCAACGCCCGATGAATCGCGCAGCTATAGTAGGGTCTTAGGTTTGTAGTCGGGCGATTTATCGCCCGTCGCGACGCGGGTTGAATTGCGCTACTACAAACTCAAGCGCGTAACTCCTAAGATATTAGAATTTTTGTTCACCTCCTGAGCAGACGGTTTGTCATGAGAGGTACAGGCCATGCCACACATCTATTATCAACCTGATGACAGAAATGTCGAAACCCAGCCAGAGGAAACCATTCTCCAAACCTCACTGCGAGAGCATATCCTTCACGCTCATGCTTGCGGCGGGCATGCCCGGTGTTCTACCTGCCGTGTCGTGGTGATAGAAGGACTTGAACACTGTTCACCCCGCAGCGCCGAAGAACAGGCACTCGCTAAGCGATTGCATTTTGGTCCAACAATTCGGCTGGCTTGTCAGACAACAATCTCCGGCAATGTAAAACTGCGGCGTCCGGTGCTCGATGCGGTAGACGTGGCACTAACCAGCCGGAGCAGCCGAGGAACTACACCTCACCGTGTGGGAGAGGAGAGGCAGATTGCAATCCTCTTCGCGGACATCTCTCAGTACACCCCTTTCGCCGAAGCCCTTCCCTCGTATGATGTCATCCATGTTTTGAACCGCTATTTCTATCTTGTTGGTCAAGTGATTCGTCGCAATGGTGGCGTAATTAGCGACTACATTGGGGATGGTCTGATGGCACTCTTTGGGGTTGAGGATTCCGACGAGGCGGTGTTGAACGCGGTAAAAGCAGGGCTTGAGATGTTCGCAGCGGTGGAGGAACTCAACCCGTATCTGGAGGGGATGTATGGCAGGCACTTCCAGATTCGGATCGGGGTGCATTTCGGAGAAGTCGTGGTGGGGACCATTGGTGTCACAGATATGACAAAAGTTGTAGCGATTGGAGACGCCGTGAACCTCGCTAGCCGGATTGAGACTGCGAATAAGGAGATAGGAACCAGTTTTCTCATCTCGGAGGAGACCTACGCTCAGGTAAAAGAGCAGATTCACGTCAACCAATGTGTCCGTCTTGCACTGAGGGGTAAGCGTGGTGAATACTCTCTCTATGAAGTTACTGGATTAAGGACGCAATCGGGAGCCAACGGATAGTCCGGTGATTTCATCGGTGAGCATTCTACTTTATACCCCTAAAACCTTACCCGTAGAAAACTCAGAGACGGGACGTTTTGAAACAGGTCGAGAAAGGAGTGTATTTGGAAATGACATCGCAACGTATTACCGAAATTAGCGTCACTCCGATTCCATCTCGTTACCCTCATGAAATTGCTAGGAACGCTTACAACTGGGGACACGGATCGATAGGACTCGAGTGGCTTGTCCGTGCCCGCACGGATGGTGGAGTTGAGGGTCTAGCAATCGACAAGGGTCACCTCGGAGCAATAGGTAGAGATGGGTCGGTGGCAGAGGCTATGCACCTACTCAAAGCGGTATTTCTTGGCAGACGATTAGATGAGCTCCTGCACCTATCCGATGGCCGCGTCACTGGTCCTACAAAGGAGGCGAAACGGGCATTCCGGGGCCAAGGATGGATGAGTATCCTCGCCTACGACCTAGTTGGTAGGGCGCTTGGCGTCTCTTGCGTAGACCTGCTTGGCGGCAAAAAGCGTGATCGCGTAGATGCTTATGACACGACCCTTTACTTCAGTGACCTGACCGTCCCCGAAAAAGGTACGGCGATGGTCGCCGAGCAAGCCAAAGAGGGGTTTGACGCCGGGTGGAGACAGTTCAAGATCAAGACCGGTCGGTGCGGTCGTTGGATGAACCCGGAGGCGGGCGCTCGGCGCGATGTTGAGGTTATCCATGCCGTGCGAGAAGCGATTGGACCGGACGCGAAGATATTGACGGACGGCAACTTCGGTTACAGGGACCGCCTAGATCTGCTGGAAACCTTCATTCGGGAGACGCAGCCTGCGGATGTGTTCTGGCTTGAGGAGATGGTCCCGCCGAGTGTGGAAGACTATCAAGCGATCAGGGACATCCAAGAGAAGGTTGGTTCGGAGGCACTGTTGGTTTGCGGTGAAGTAGATCCCGATCCCATCAGTGATGTGTACGTGGACATGATGGAAGATGGCTTGATGGATGGTTACCAGCCGGACATCGTCAGGCACGGTTTCTCTCGCTGGAACGAGATCGAGGAACAGTTAGACAGGTATGGTGTCAGGTCGCAGCCGCACTGCTTCCACAACGGCGTATTCGGCACCCGCGCATCGCTGATTTGGGGAGCGGCTTCTGAGTCGTTCATCACTATCGAGGATGAGCGCTGTGCGCCGAGTGTATACAAGCCTGATGACTTCACGCTTGAAAACGGTTCGTATGCCGTTGCCGACGCACCGGGTCTTGGGTTAGAGGTCGATGAAGACATATTTCAGAGGGTGTACGCGGTGAACGAGACAAAGATAAGCGTGTAGCAATGGCAGAGTTGGTGTCCGGGATCACGGGATGCCAACCAACGAAACCAGACAGGAGAGAATAAGATGAAAATCACAGATGTAAAATTATCCGACCCCGTGTACACTAACGTCAAACAGAGTACTGACTCTACGGTGGTGAACCCCGCGATTCGTGCGAGTTCACTCGTGCAGATATCCACTGACGAAGGCGTGACAGGATTCGCCTCGCTTGGTGAACCGCAGGTGGGTCCCGAAGGTGTGTCGCTGAACAAGCTGCTTATTGAGCATATGTTCAAACCGTTAGTTGTCGGTGAAGACCCACTTGATACCGAACGGATCTGGGACAAGTTGTACTGGGGCAGCGTACGGTGGGGCAGAAGGGGTGTTGTTCTATCGGTAATTGGCGGGATAGACATCGCCCTGTGGGACCTGAAAGGGAAGATTCTCAATCAACCGGTTCACAAACTGCTTGGCGCCCATAGGGACACGGTGGCGGCGTACGGAAGCAGCGTCAGCCTCAAAGCTAGCAAAGAGGAACTTGTTGACATCTATTCCGGGTTCGTCGAGAATGGATTCAAGATGGTGAAGATGAAGGTCGGAAGGAGAGATTCGAACGAAGACGTGGAGCGGGTCAAGCTGGTGAGGGACACCATAGGTCCAAATGTAGACTTGGCACTGGACGTCAACTCCGGCTGGAGTCTCAATACGACCATACGGATGGCAGAGAAGCTGGAGAAGTATAACATTTACTGGCTCGAGGAGCCGCTGCCACCCGACGAGCTAGACAATCATGTCAAACTCGCGGCAGAGATAAGCATCCCGATAGCCCTCGGTGAAACTCACGCAACGAAGTGGGAGTTCAGGGAGTTGATGGAACGGGGGGCAGTGCAGTTCGTCCAAGCTGACATCGTCCGGACCGGTGGCGTAACCGAGTGGGTGAAGATCGCTGCCATCGCCGATTCATACGGCCTGCCTATGTGCCCCCATGCGACCACCGAGATCGCAGCATCGCTGGTAGCGGCTGTGCCAAATGGGCTATTCGTTGAATGCTTCAGGAGTGCGCCGCCTCCCAAGGGTTCATCGGCTGTCATAGACCCAATTCTTCCAAAAAACGGCGAGATCTCGCCTCCGAAGAAGCCTGGCTTTGGGATCGAATACGACGAAGATGTCCTCAGCAGACTGCGGGCAGCACCGAAACCGGACCCAGAAGAACTCTGGTTTGCCACAAAAAGGGGCTGGCAGTGGCCGCCCTATCTATAGGGAATATCACTAGACATACATAACCCAAGTTGCTATTTATCAAACCTGCTCGGCTTGGATAGACATATCCAAGCCATAAACACCCGGACTATAGCGTAATCTTCTAGGCGGATTGAGCCAAAACTGTGGTGCAATGTGCTAGGTATCTTGTGCAGTGGATTTGTCAATCCACTGCGAGCGGTGGTTGATTCAATTTAGCACTCATTCTCCCGGTTTGCAACCTTTACTATAAGTGGCAACTTACGTTATATATAGGAGGCAAAAATGAACGTCATTTGTATTGTTAACGATTCGCTACGTGCAGACCACTGTGGTTGCTATGACGGCGTGGGGGGCATCAACGCCGTCCAATACCGTACGGCTGAGGGGATAAAGAAGACTTCCACCCCAAACCTCGACCGACTCGCAGCGGAAGGCGTTCTCTTTTCGCACTGCTACGCCGAGAGCTTGCCCACGATACCAACCCGCACCACATGGTGGACGGGACGCGTCGGCTTTCCGTTCAAACCCTGGCAACCTTTTCAGGATTCGGATTATCTGCTTGCTGAAGTCCTTTGGAATCACGGATATACCAGTGCCTTGGTCACCGATGTGTATCATGGGCATAAGCCGGTGTACAACGTGGGGCGCGGTTTCGATACGACGGTTTTTGTGCGTGGACAGGAGTATGACCCGTGGATTGTCGATGACCGAACCGTTGACACGAACATCTGGCACCGCCTACGCGGAGATGATACCGATACACTGTGGGCGCCTCGATTCGAGCAATACATGAAAAACCGTTCCACATGCCAGACCGAGGAGGACTTTTTTGCTCCGCGTGTGACTCATGAAGCGATTCGTTGGCTCGACGCTATGGTGAACCAACAGGGCAAAAAAGATAAACTCTTCCTCTGGGTGGATTACTTCGACCCACACGAACCGTGGGATCCGCCCGAACCGTTCTGGTCTATGTACAAAGCCGCCGACTACTCTGGACAAGATATCATCGATCCGGTGGCGGGTCCCTGTACGAATATCGGCAGCCCCTCAACTGGAGAGCCGCAAGCCAAGAGTGGACACGACTATCTTACACCTGATGAAATCGTCCGCGTCCGCTCACTCTACGCAGGGGAGGTCACGTTTACTGACAAGTGGGTAGGAGTATTGGTGGATTATGTGCGGGATTTGGGATTGCTCGAAAATACGCTAATCGTCTGGCTAAGCGATCACGGCGAACCGTTTGGGGAACATGGAATCATCCGTAAGGCGAGACCGTGGAACTATGAGGAATTGGTGAGAATTCCGATGGTGCTTCGTCTGCCAGACGCCATCGAATCCCCCAATAACGGTGTGATTGACGCACTTGTTCAGCCGACCGATCTGTTTCCCACTATCTTAGACGTTCTTGGCATCGGCACGAATCTGACCCTGTCTCGCACAGGACCCCGTCCGACCGAGGAACTCTTCCCGCAGGACATGCAGCTAGGGACGGAGATGGTTACCTTGCATGGCCATAGCCTAGCACCATTGATTCGTGGTGAGACAGATCGTGTTCGCGACTATGCCTATACAGGTCACCATAATCGCTCGTGGTCGATTCAGGATACGGCGTGGCGGTTGCAAGTCCCGCTGGAGGGGGATGCAACCGTTGAACTGTATGATCGAACGTCAGATCCGTATGATCAGCGGGATGTGGTAGCAGATTATGGGGATGTTGCGGACGATTTGGAGTTGCAATTACGCCGTTGGATGGCGCGTCTGTGATTCAACCACATATGATTCAGAATCGCAGGTTCCCCTTCAAATGTGCCCACTAGTCCCGGAAGTACGCCTCCCTTGAATCGGTCAAGGGAGGTATTACCCTCCATATCGGTAGGCAAACCGGTTTTGTTCATCCCTTTGATGAGTTAGGAGCATACATTGAAAGTTATTGATCTAAAAACGATGGTCGTTGAAAACGAGCCACCTTACAGCGGTGGCAGATACCTGCTGTTCTTGGAACTCATAACCGACGAAGGTATATCCGGGTTGGGTGAGCGCATCACCGGGAATACCTACTCACGTCATCTGGGTGACCTAAAGTCGCAGATCCATCTGATAGAGGAGATGGGGCGAGAATTCATCATCGGTGAGAATCCATTCAACATCGAGCGACTCTGGGATCGGATGTATGCTTCCCGCCACGACTTCCGACACCCAAGCCTCCACGCGACTCCGGTGATAAGTGCAATAGAGATGGCGCTATGGGACATCGTGGGTAAAGCGACGAACCAGCCGATCTACAATCTTCTGGGTGGCAAATACCACGACAAGCTTCGGGCTTACGCATACATGCCCGGCGGCGGGTTCCGAGATAATCCCGAACAAGCGGGCGAGGTTGCAGCACAGCTGCTCGAAGCGGGCAACACCGCGTGCAAACTCGATCCATTCATGCCAGAGTATCCTATACCGAGGGATATTCCACTGTGGGAGATTGAACACGCGGCGAAGATATTCGAAAGCATCCGGAACACCGTCGGCAATAAGATCGAAGTCGGAATCGGAACTCACGGTCAGCTAACGACCTATAGTGCGCTCCGCGTTGCCGATTATCTCGAACCCTACCATCCCTTCTGGTTCGAGGAGCCAGTTCCTCCCGAGAACGTTGATGAGATGGCAAGAGTTGCCGCCCACACCAGCATTCCAATAGCTACCGGGGAACGACTAGTTACGAAGTATGAGTTCTCGCAACTGCTTGAAAAACGAGCCGCCCAGATCATTCAGTTGGATGTCGGACAGTGCGGTGGGATCCTGGAGGCGAAGAAGATTGCGATTATCGCTGAGGCACACTATGCGGTAATCGCACCCCATATGGCTTGTGGTCCCATAGCGGCTGCCTCCGCGATTCAAATCGACACCTGCTCTCCGAACTTCCTCATCCAAGAGGCGAACCAAGGTCCACTTCACAAGACAATCTTCAAAGAACCCCTTGTGTTCGAGAACGGCTACATCATTCCACCAACCGGGCCGGGGCTAGGTGTCGAGTTCGATGAGGACGTGCTGAAGGGGCATCTAATCGAGTCGCTTTGAGGAGGAAGACGAGTCCGGATTTTAAGAATTGACTTGCACATGGATGTGTGATAGCATACCTCTCCGTCAGTTGATTGCCGTTTTATGTAGAATCGGCTGAAAAGAATCCAAAACAGAAGGAGTTGCTTAATGCTTGTTGACATCCACACGAACCTCGGTTGGTATCCCGATCACTATTCCGACGAATTTGTCGAATTCGCGCTTGCTGCTAAGAAAGCGAAGATGCGGATTACGCCGGACGTCTACTTCGCCGGTGAGGAGGAGGCGGAAAAGAATGCCTTCGATTCTACGCCCGAAACCCTACTTGAAGCAACCAAGAACTGCGATAAGGTTGTTGTGTTCGGGCTGAAAGCTCCCTTCTGTGGCATCAATATCCCGCAGGAAATGGTCGCGGACTTTGTTAACCAGCATTCAGACCGCTTTATCGGCTGGTGTTCGGTCGATCCAAACGATGAGGATTGTGTGGATCAACTTGTCTACAACGTTGAGGAACTTGGGCTTCGCGGGTTGAAAGTCGCACCTATCTACCAGAACTTCGACCCGCAGGATACGAAACATCTGCCGCTTTTCAAAAAAGCCGAAGCGTTGGATATCCCGGTAATCTGGCATCAGGGCACCTCCTTTGTTCGCCCCGGACCGTTAAAATACTCCAACCCAATTTTTTTAGAGGACATCGCGGTCGTCTGTCCGAATCTTCGCATGATCATCGCACACATGGGGCATCCGTGGGAAACCGATTGCGTGGTCCTGATTCGCAAGCACCCGAATCTGTACGCCGACATTTCCGCACTTCACTATCGTCCGTTGCGGCACTATTACGCGTTCATGGCAGCACTTGAGTACGGAGTGGAGCATAAGCTGATTTTCGGTTCCGATTTTCCCTCCGCCACCCCGGAACAGGTTATCGCCGGGCAGCATAAGGTGAACGATATCGTTGAGGGAACCAAATTTCCGACGTTTCCCGAGGAAGCCATTCACGACGTTATCTACGAAAATTGGAAACAGTTCATTCAGCTTGACTGATTCTTGACAGGACATAAGTTGCCATTATGCCCGTAGGTCGGGCATCTTGCCCGACCTATCTAATCCTAAAGTTAGCAAACCTGCACCCCGACAGGAACCAGCCCAAGATTCGGAGTGCTCAATTGCCTAATTTTTATCACATGGTGAATTAGAAAAACAAGCAGACATTACCAATAACTCCTACCTTCGGGAAGTTTCCAAAGTCCCCCTGAACCCCTCTGAACCCCCCCCATGATAAGGGGGGATGGCAAGGAGGGCGGTTTCTTGCCCCCCTTGACAGGGGGGTTGAGGGGACAGACAAGGGAGAAACTCCCCTCTTATCTTCTCCCCTTGTCAGGGGAGTTGGGGGATTAATTATCAAGTCCCCCTGATAAGGGGGATTTAGGGGGTTGGCTGTGCATTGGGAGTGTCTAAGTAATTCTAAAATCTACCAACAGATGCAATTTCCCTATGGCAACTTAGGTTACAATTACACCTCTACACCAACAGAGACTTCCCATGAGAATTACACAGATTGAACCGACCCCCGTCCGCGTTCCCCTGAAGGCGGGGTTGACAACAAAGACCGCCCACGGTGAACATATCGACTCGCCTTACGTCATCGTTCGCATCCACACCGATACAGACCTGATCGGTCTGGGCGAAGCAACGGTCGCACCTCGCTGGAGCGGTGAAACAAGTCGCGGCTGTGTCGCTGCCATTGAGGAACTAATCGCCCCGGCACTGATCGGCGCAGATCCCACCCAGATCAATTCGCTGCGAGCCGTCATGGACAGAGAGATTAAGCGCAACCCGTTCACAAAGGCGGGGGTAGAAATGGCGCTGTGGGATTTATCTGGAAAAGCAGCAGGGGTGCCCGTCTATCAACTGCTTGGCGGGCGGGTCCGGGACGAAATCCCGATTAAGATGGTTGTCGGTGCGTTCGAGGTTCCCCAAGCGGTCAGTCTGGCAGAGCGATTCCTCGATTGGGGTGTCCGTTGTCTGAAGGTCAAGGTTGGGCTCGATCCGGAGACAGATCTGCAGCGTGTTAAAGCCGTGCGGGAGGTCGCTGGTCCGACAATTCCAATCGGTATTGATGTCAATTGTGGTTGGAGCTTGGACACCGCGCGTCGTATGCTACCCAAACTTGAACCGTACGACATACTTTTCGCGGAGCAACCCATCCCTCCCGACGACCCGGCATCGCTCGCGCAGCTCAGGGAAGCGACGCATATCCCAATCATGGCGGATGAAAGCCTCTTCACCCTTGCAGACGCGTGGCTGCTAGCCAATGCGCGTGCCGCTGATATTTTCAGTGTGTATCCTGGCAAGCACGGCGGGTTGGGTGCTACGCTCGAAATTGTGCACGTTGCAAAAGCTGCCGGCGCGGTTGGGAGTATCGGAAGTAATCTGGAATTGGGGATTGGGAGCGCTGCGATGCTGCACGTTGCAGCCGCGATGCCCACCATCGACAGCGAAACCTACCCAGCAGACCTCATCGGACCGCTCTATCATGAAGCCGATCTGCTAAAGACCTCGCTCACTCTCGGTCCCGAAGTCGCTCGCGTCCCCGACGGTCCTGGGTTGGGTGTCGAGTTGGATGAAGAGCAGTTAGCGCATTGGAGCGATAAGCGACCGTAAGGTTCATCAGGGCATATAAAAACGACCTACGCAGCTAACTGTAGGCGGGGCATCTTGCCCCGCCCTGAAACGCGTAAATCCTATAAAAACTACCGTGCGAAAGGGAAAACTGTGAAAATTACCCAAATTGAGCAGATTGCTGTGGAAGTCCCTTATATGGAGCGTGTGCGGGAACACCTTCGGAAGGGTTGGAATCTTGCCAACCGCGCAACAGATGATGAGTTTCAAGCAGATAGAAGTGTGTTTGAGAGGGAGTGGCGTGAGTCATCTCCGCCCACTGTGGAAACGTCAATTTATCGTGTGCATACCGATGAGGGGCATGTCGGAATCGGTGAAGGCGCGGGTATCGCCGAAGAGAAACTCCAGACGTATCTAGGTAGAAGTCCCTTTGAGTTTATCATGGATGATACCGTGGGCCCCCTTCAAATCGCTTTTTATGACCTGATGGGGCAAGCGGTTGGGCTGCCGATGGCGCGGATGTTCGGTCCCAGTCAGAAGAGCGCCCCAATCGCATATTGGTCGCAGTGTTTCCCGCCGGAGGCATTGCAGGAGGAGGTAAAGATTGCACTAGAAGGCGGTTTTCGGGTGCATAAATTCAAACGCCGCGCCCACACCGATGTGGTGGAACAGGTCCAAGCCATCGCGGAGGTCGCACCAGACGATTATGAACTCACGATCGATGCTAACACTACCTTTGGAACGGTAGAACGCACCATCGACTTCGGACGCCGGTTGAAAGACTACCCCCACGTCAAGTGCTTGGAATCGCCAATCGTTCAGGCGGACGTTGAAGGGTATCTGCGGATCAAGAAAGAACTCGGTCTCCCGTTAGCAATTCACTTTGGCTCACCGGCACCAACGATTTCGCTCCCTTCGCCCGCCTATGACTATTACGTGGTGGGGGGCTGGCTCGCTGGTATTCTGCGCTGTGCCAACATCGCCTCTGCTGCGAACAAGCCGTTCTGGCTTCAGATGGGCTTTACAGGCGTCTCTGCGGTCTTTATGGTGCATCTCGCCGCCGCGCTCCCAAATGCGTCGTTGAGTCATGTTTCGCTTTACATATTGCTAGAGCATTCACTTCTCGCTGAACCATTGATTATTAGAGACGGGCAGGCGACGGTCCCAGACAAACCGGGACTCGGTATTGCGCTCGATATGGATGCGGTTGAACGATATCGGGTCGGTTAATATAACGCAGGTTGCTAGTTGCTGAAAGTCCATCTGTCTGAATCGCGGATTGAGAAGATTACACGGAGAAAACGGGAGGCGTAGGGGTTGGGTAACCCAACCTGATGGGCTTGGAAACCAAGCCCCTACGATGGCTGCTGCCCCCTGAATCTTTGGCGCGTTTAGCCCCAGCGGGGCGGCATGTTTATAGCACGCGGGATACACCCAAACACACAAAAGCCCCAGAGGGGCGACATGTGTATTCCATCAAGGGTAAATACTTCTAACTCAGTTGATACCTATTTATTTAGATACGTTATCATTCCCTTTAGAGCCTGTTTTAAAAGTCATTTTGGGTAAAGTATTTGCCCTGAAACCGAGTTTTTTCTTCAAAACTCGGTTTCTTCCGCATTACTATATTTAGCCCCGAATCGGGATTTCGCTACGCTCAACAAACCGTGTCAGGTCAACAATGGTAGGGGATTGGTTTTCAAGGTCGATGGGCTGGGAGATTCACCTCCTACCCCCGAATGCCGCTCGCTGTGGATTGACAAATCCACAGCACTTTGGGATAATTTCTTGCTTTTTAAAACAGGTTCTTAGAAAAAGGTATTGCTCTACCAATCTTAAAAATCATAGACAATGACCTAGAACGCTATAAGAATGCAGTAAATATTCCTATGTAGAGATAAGTATCGTAGGTTGGGTTGAACAGGGAACTGTGAAACCCAACAATATTACGTTAGAAAAACCCAACAGGGATCGTCAGTCTTCTCTGAAGGACCACCGACAGGTAATTGAGGATGGGCTCAACCGAGTTGGTTAAAGGTTGTGTTGGGTGAAGATGGAGGCATCGAGCCGTATTCATTTCTTGGATTACATTGACAGGAGATCAAAGATGAAAGTTTTTGCAACACTTGCACTATTGACTTTGTTCCTGTTCTCCCCCTGCTCATCAGATGCACTTACCCTTGTAGCTCCACCATGGGACTTCAATATAGCAAATCTGGTGAAGCACACCGATCTGGTTGTCCTCGGTAAAGTCACGGGCATGAGGTTGATACCTCAAGAACACTCAACGTACATCACTGTAAGCGTGGAGTCCGTGATAAAAGGTGAGAAAGCGGTCGGGGACCGCCTTCTGAGGTTTACGGTTTCGGGGAATGCTGGCATGAAAAAACACAAAGGCAAGCGCATAAACTGGCTCATACCGGGTAGCCTCAAATTTAAACTAGGCGAGCAGCTCTTGCTCTTTATGGGGGGATCTCATGACGACTATCGTATCCTTCGACCTGGCGGAAAAATAATGGTAAGGGATAATAAGGTCTATATCCCTTACACATATAAGGCAAAACGTTATAGTGATTATCATAACGAAATGAGGGAGAGAAAAGTTAGGCGGTCTGTCGAACTCCCGTTAGATTTAGTCGTCAAAGTCGCTAAGGCGTCGATCAAGGATTATGACGCAGTAAAGGAAGTGGAGGCGGATGTGGCAACGGCGGTCTCCCTTACAGAGGAAGGGGGTCGCTCTAGCCTCTCTGTGGAGCTGTTGAAACGGCTTGACGAAACAGCCGATCAGATCCTTGGAAAAGGAGCGGACGGCGATGAATGGGTTGGCACACGGCAGCTCGAAACTATTGAGGGCAAAAGTCTGGAGCCTCCTATTACAGTTGAATTTGACAACTTAGTAGATATTCCCGATTCCAACCTCCGCGCTGAAATTGAGAGGGAACTGGGCAGAACGTCCATTGCTCCCATCACGGCAGCGGATATGGAAAGTTTGACCACGCTTGATGCCGATAGAGCTGACATCAGTGATTTGACAGGGCTTGAAGCGGCAATCAACCTGACAGAACTGCGGCTTGATGCCAACAACATCTCTGACATATCAGCGTTATCGGGATTGGCTAACCTGACACGGCTGCGGCTTTCCCACAACCCCATATCGGACCTATCAGTGTTGTCGAGGCTGACCAACCTGACACGACTGATGCTTTCCCACAACAGCCTATCGGACCTATCAGTGTTGTCGGGGTTGACCAACCTGACACACCTGGGACTTCGGCGCAACGCCATATCGGACATATCAGCGTTATCGGGATTGACCAATCTGACACACCTGTGGCTTCACGACAACAGCATCTCGGACATATCAGCGGTATCAGGTTTGACTAACCTGACCGTGCTGTGGCTTGGCGATAACACCATATCGGATATTTCGCTAGTGTCGGGATTGACTAACCTGACAGAGCTAGTGCTTAGGCAGAACACCATATCGGATATTTCACCAGTGTCAGGCTTGACTAACCTGACAAAACTAGAGCTTGGGAAGAACACCATATCGAACATATCAGCGTTGTCGGGGTTGATTAACCTGACACGGTTGACTCTTAACTACAACAGCCTAGCGGATATTTCAGCAGTATCGGGGTTGACCAATCTGACATGGCTGGAGCTTCAGGGCAACCGCATCTCGGACCTATCAGCGGTATCGGGGTTGACCAAACTGACACTACTAGGGCTTTGGGACAACACCATATCGGATCTCTCGCCGTTAATTTCTACAGGACTGGGACGTGGAGATATGGTTGATGTGGATGAAAACCCCCTGAACGCGGTATCTCTCAACACGCACATCCTAACCCTTCAAAGCAGAGGGGTTAATGTTCGGATTAATAAGCCGGTGAATATCCCCAACCGCAACCTCCGCGCTAAGATTAAGACTACGCTCGGCAAAGCGGCAGGAGAAACTATCACGCGAACGGATATGGCGATGTTGACTACGCTTCATGCCTCTTTCGCCGAGATAAGCGCGCTAACGGGACTTGAATATGCAACCAACCTGACAGAACTGTCGCTTGACGACAACTCTATATCGGACATCTCACCGTTGTCAGGGTTGTCCAACCTGAAAGACCTGTCTCTTGATGGCAACAATATATCAGATCTCTCGCCGTTAATTTCAAATACAGGACTGGGGATGGGAGCTGCAGTATCTGTAATTAAGAACCCGCTCAACGCTGCATCCATCAGTACCCACATCCCCGCTCTCCAGAGCAGAGGGGTTTCGGTCTTTTTTGAGTGAATATCTTAGATTTGGTCGCGGTTGTCAATCAGATTGGAAATGAAGCACAAAATCTGGCAGTCTATGTGAATGGAGATGGCGTCGTCAATACGCTGGATTTAGCTGCAGTGGAAACAATTCTGCTGTAAAATGATAGTAGAAGCACTAGTGCTCTTACTACGCTAACAAGGTTTTCCAACTTCGCCTGTTCACACTGTATCGCTAACTGTAAAATCCACTATGAAATGGTGAAATGAATTATGAGTGTGATCCCAACTGTCACATTCCAAATTCTTGGCCCACATGAAGGGGCAGCGGAGGGTTCAGTCCACGGTTTATGGCTTAAAGTAAAATCGGATCCCCTACCAATAGACGACCTTGTCGTGGCCTTGAAAGTCCGCTTGTCTAACGGAGAGGTTAAACAATCCGGTGCGATTATAATTCTGAAACATGAAAGCCATTCCGCAGATTTCTTTTACAAAACTGTAGAAGGTGAGCTTGATGTGTGGTTGGAGATCGAACCTTTTGACGCGCTCGCCAAATTAGAATTACCTATCTTTACAAACGAAGGATATGTTATAGAGGCAGGGTGTGAATTTCCGGAGTACAGGGTAGGCAGCTTATCAAAAATGGTGCCTTACCAGTGCAATGGACCTGACCGATGCTTGTGGACAGACGAGAGCCGCTGAAACAAGATTGGAATTCATATCTTGACACCCAACTGTCGATCTTGGAAAATCGACCTACAGGCTACCTAGTAACTTGGGTTATAAATAAATGGGTTTACGATCAGCAGAACCCTTGTAGGAGGGATCTCCGAATCCCGACTTTTCCCACAAAAGCAAAAGAAAGCCAAAAACTGAATACTTCTGACGTTTGATCAATATTTATTCAGAAAATATGTTATTATTACGTTCACATAACCTAAATTATCAAGAGGGAAAATCGTGAGTAAACCGTTAAAGGGATTCATTACCTATTCACACGAAGATACAGAGCAAAAAAACGAATTAAGAAAACGCCTTGCTGTAATGGAGCAGCAAGACGAATTAGTAACTTGGGACGATAGTCAACTCACCCCAGGGGACAAAGCACTTCAGGAGGACATCCTCAGAGAGGTTGCTGATTCAGATCTGCTGCTCTACCTCGTTTCTGCCGCGAGTCTTGCCTCTGAAAACTGTAAAAAAGAATTAGAAGAAGCATCGAAAAGAAACATTAGAACCTGTTTTAAAAAGCAAGAGATGATCGCACAGTGCTGTGGATTTGTCAATCCACAGCGAGCCACATCGCAAGGTAGGGGTTGGGTCTCCCAACCCATCGGGCTTGGTTTCCAAGCCCCTACGATTGGCCTGACACGGTTTGCTGAATATGGTGATAATATGCCGTTGAATGGTGGATGCCCTTCTGGATTGCGGAAGAACCCGAGTTTTGAAGAAAAAACTCGGGTTCAGAGCAAATCACTTTACCCAGAATGACTTTCCAAACAGGCTCTAAGGGTTATCTCTATCCTCCTTGAACATTGCGATTGGAAGCATCATCAACTCAGCGGCTTTGAAGTTCTTCCGTACAAAGGTAAGCCTCTTACCAAGTGGGACGATGAAAGTGAAGGGTGGCAAAATGTGGTAGATGGCGTCCGAAGCGCAGTTGAGAAGATAAAGTCTCAGGCAGATTCGTCAGCCGAGACATCTGAAAAAGAACTACATGCTGAATTGGCGTTCCAACGTGGGAACGTTCAGATGCTGCTCGGACAACTAGATATAGCGACAAAAGCCTACTCGGATGCGGTTAAATTCACTCCACGTCACGCCAATGCGATAAAAGCGTACTCGGATGCAATTGAACTCAATCCGTGCCATGTCGATGCATATAACAATCGAGGTGTTATCTTTAATATCAAAGGTGAACATGATAAGGCAATAAAAGACTATACGGAAGCAATAGGAGTCAAACCAAATTATGCCAGACCCTATAGCAATCGTGGGGTTTCTTACAACAAAATAGGTAAGGTTGACTGTGCCCTCAAAGACCTTAATAAGGCGATAGAACTTGTCCCTGATCATGCTATCTATTATAAAAATCGCGGAGCTCCTCACTTCATCAAAGGCAAGGTTGAGCGGGCTATTAAAGATTTTAACACGGCGATAAAATTAGATCCAGATGATGCCGGCGTCTATAATAATCGCGGGGGTGCTTATAGCGAAATAGGTGAGTTTGAAAAAGCCTTCAAAGACTTTAGAAAAGCGATAGAACTGCGCCCTAACTATGCTAGTGCCTATTATAATCGCGGAAATGCTTACCGCATTATGGATGAAATCGATCTTGCTCTGAAAAACTATGACAAAGCGATAAAACTTGATCCGGATTATGCTATAGCCTATAACAATCGAGGCTTGACTTACGAGAGCAAAGGCAAAATTAATAGAGCCATAAAAGATTATAACAAATCAATAGAACTTGACCCAGATAGTGCTATTATCTATAACAATCGCGGAAATATTTATCGCAAAAAAGACGATTTTGACAAAGCCATTGCAGACTATAACGCCGCCATAAAACTTGCCCCAGATTATGCCATCGCTTATAACAGTAGAGGCACAGTGTATGAAAGCAAGGGCGATTTTGACAGAGCAATCAAAGACTTTGGCACAGCGATAGAATGCGACCCAGATTATGCTATGGCATATACTAACCGAGGTGTGGCTCACGGGAGAAAAGATGAGACTGACAAAGCAATCTTAGACTATAACGCCGCAATAGAACGCGCCCCGGATTATGTCAGTGCCTATACTAATCGTGCTGTGGCTTACCGGAAAAAAGGGGAGTTTGATAAGGTAATCCAAGATTTGAGCAAGGTGATAGAATTCAACCCTGATGATGCCGAGGCATATAACGATCGCGGAGCTGCTTATGCCAATAAAGGTGAGTTTGATGAGGCAATCAAAGACTTTAGCACGGCAATAGAACTTAACCCTGACTATGCTGCGGCTTATAGAAACCTTGGCTTGACTTACCACGAGAAAGGCAGGTTTGACGAAGCAATCCAAAACTATACCAAGGCGATAGAACTCAACCCTGATGCTGCTGAGATATATAATAGGCGTGGAGAAGTTTATGAAAGCCAAGGCGATTTTGATAAAGTTATTGAAGACTATACCAAAGTAATAGAACTAAAGCATGATACCGCCGAAGTCTATTATAGTCGTGGTGTTGCTTATGCCAATAAAGGTGAGTTTGATGAGGCAATCCAAGACTTTAGTCAGACGATAAAACTTCAACCTGACAATGCCAAAGCCCATGTTAATCGCGCGGATGTTTATGAAAGCCAAGGCGATTTTGACAAAGCCATCGAAGACTATACCGAAGTAATAGAACTAAAGCATGATACTGCCGAAGTCTATTATAGTCGCGGTGTTGCTTATGCTAACGAAGGTGAGTTTGATAAGGCAATCCAAGACTTTAGTAAGGTGATAGAACTGAAGCCCGATTATACCGGAGCCTATTATAGCCGTGGTACCGCTTATGGCAGCAAAGGTGAATTTGATAAGGCAATCCAAGACTTTAGTCAGACGATAAAACTCAATCCAAATTATGCTCAGGCTTATAACAACCTAGGCGTAGCTCATCACAACAAAGGCGAGTTTGATAAGGCAATTCAAAACTATACCAAGGCGATAAAACTTCAACCTAATGATGCCGAAGGCTATATTAAGCGCGGTATTGCTTACCTTGATGCAGGTAAAGTTGAAGAGGCTATCAGTGATTATAGCAAGGTGATAGAATTGAGCCCTGATGATACCGAGGTTTATTATTACCGCGGCGTTGCTTATGGAGAAAAAGGGGAGCTTGACTGTGCTATCAAAGACTTAACTAAAGCCATAGAACTGAAACCCAATTATCCCGAGGCCTATTACCATCGCGGTGTAGTTTGGCTACGTCTGCAAAATTGGCAAGAAGCCAAAACCGACCTAGCTACAGCGAAGGATCTGGGATTGGATATTAGCCAATCGTTTTTTCATATTCTTTATAATTTCTATCGAGATTTTATTGAAAATTGTACTAAAATGATAGAATCAAATCCCAATGATGCTGAAGCATACTACTATCGTGGCATGGTTTGGTTACAATTACAAAATTGGGAGGCAGCTAAAACTGATTTGATTGCTGCCAAGGATCTAGGCTTCAATATCAACACCACATTTCATAACGATTATGGAGGCATTACTGACTTTGAGCAGAAAAACGGTGTTAAAGTACCGGAGGACATCGCTGCAATGCTAATGCACCAAGGGACTTGACAGCAAACTACAACAAGAAGGTGATAATACATGAACCCCGTAAAATTAAGCGACGATCAGACAACGTGGCTTTATAGATATGGAAATTTCCATTTTTATGCACAGATCTCATCTATAGAAAACTGCCTAACCATATGCCTAAGGGAGAACCGCGGGTTATAGCTTGCACTCTTGCGATGCCTCACATAGAGTTCGGCATTGAACTTAAGTTTAAATATTTGCATGTCCAAGAACATGGAATGTTTATGCCTATCCACAAACTAGATGTTCTATTCAAGGGTGGTACAGTTAGAGGTAATGAATGTCAAAGACTAAGTAAAGATACTCAAAACCATATAGACAATGCTTTTCAACACGTTACAGATATGAAATTTCTTGAGTTTCATAAAGCCTACAAAGATATTTGGAACCAAAGATACGTATTTGCGGAAGAAAAACAAGAACAAGTACTTGGTGGAAATTTTTATCTTCCACTGAAAGATAAACTTAATGAAGTATTAGAATTAGTAAGAACAATACCGTTAACCAAGCCCTCAGGCAAACTCGAAATTGTATTGCCGTTAGCCTCAAAAGTAGAAGGTGATAAAGTTGAACTCCGATTACCTTATGAGCGTCAGTATGAAAAGATGTAAAAATATGGTAGTTGTTAAAAATCTCAAATGCGGAGAAACGAATATGCCTAAACAAATCCAGGCGAGGAAGCACAATGAAAATCACCCCTAACTATCAATTGCGTTTATTTCTACCAAAGGAATAAAAAAAATGAAATTAGCTAAAAAAAGCAAACGAATCAACGTGATCTGCCTTGCGATTATTGCGCTTATCGTCTCACTAAGTTTTGCCACTTCTAACGCCAGCGCCCAAAAACGTAGATTTCTCAGCGTGGGTACGGCACCGCCGGGCGGGGCGTTTTTTGTCGTCGGTGGTGCGATCGCGCAGGTCGTCAGCCAGCATACAGATGACCTGAACTGGGAAGTTTCCGCCGAAGCGACCAAAGGCACACAGGAAAATATCCGGCGTCTTGCCAAGGGTGAGTTGGAATTTGCCCTTGCCAACGCTGCCATCTCTTACTTCGCAGTTCGCGGGGCAGGTGCATGGAAAGAGGAGCAACCCATTCGGGTAGTGATGACCCTTGCCCCCAATGTCGCCCTTTTTATTACCTCACAATCCTCTGGAGTAAAGACAATCTTGGATTTGAAGGGAAAGCGCGTAGTGGTTGGTCCCGCAGGCGCAGGATTTGAGTATTTCTTGGAGCCTATTCTGGGTGCACATGGCGTGAGTTACCAAGATTTTACGCCGCTTCACAACACCCAAGCCGGTGCCGTTGATATGCTCGCTGACGGCGCTGCCGCTGCCTCTTTCTTGGGTGGGGCGGTCCCGACTGCATCGATTACGCGAGCCGCTGCGTCCCAGAACATCTTTTTTATTCCGTTCGATGACGCAGCGAAACAGAGACTGTTTGAAAACTACCCGTTTTTTAACGCCGTTGTCATCCCTTCGGGGACCTATCGGGGGCAGGATGAACCTTTCCACGGCATGAATGTCGGTGCGATGCACCTGATTACTGGTGCAAACGTAGACGCGGAGACCGTTTATCAATTCACCAAAACCCTCTACGAACAGCGTACCGAAGTCGTGAAAATACACCCTGCGGGTAGGGCGATCAATCCCAAAAATGTTGTAAAGGATACGGGCACACCGTTTCACCCCGGTGTGATTCGTTATTATAAGGAAATCGATATTTGGCCCGATGGGAGTCCAGCACCTTCTAAATCTTCAGATAACTAAATTACTATAGTGGAGGTTGTGACCTGTGCAGTTTGGTATATTTTACGAACACCAGATCCCGCGCCCGTGGAACGATGGCGACGAACTGAAGCTATTTCAAGACGCCCTCGATCAGGTCGAACTTGCCGATCAGCTAGGCTATGACTACGTGTGGGAGGTTGAACACCATTTCCTTGAGGAATACTCCCACTCCTCTGCACCTGAAGTGTTCCTCGCCGCGTGCAGTCAGCGGACGAAGCGGATTCGGCTCGGTCACGGCATTGTGTTGATGCCGCCCGCATACAATCACCCCGCGCGTGTCGCCGAACGGATTGCGACGCTTGATCTCGTTTCAAACGGTCGTGTGGAATGGGGCACCGGCGAATCCGCTTCACACATAGAGCTCGGCGGTTTCAGAGTTGAGCCTGAGCAGAAACGTGAGATGTGGGCGGAGTGCACCCGTGAAACCGCCAAAATGATGGTGCAAACGCCTTACGCCGGTTTTGAGGGGAAGTATTTTTCGATGCCGCCCCGCAACGTTTTACCAAAGCCGGTGCAGAAACCGCACCCGCCTCTCTGGGTCGCCTGTCCGAGCCGGGATACTATGCGGTATGCAGCACGGAACGGTATGGGTGCCTTAACGTTTGCGTTCGTCCATCCGGATGATGCTAAGTTTTGGGTCGAGGAGTATTATGAGATTGCCGAGAAAGAGTGTCAGCCCATCGGTCAGGCGGTGAATCTGAGTGTCGCAATGGTGAGTGGTTTTTCATGCCATGAGGATGAAGAAATAGCCATTGAGCGAGGCTTGGATGGCTTACGATTCTTCACACATGGGCTCTCACACTATTATGCCGTCGGATCCCATGTCCCCGGTCACACGGACGTTTGGGAGTCGTATAAGGCAGCACCGGAGCCACCCCGTGAGGCGAGAGGCGGTATCGGCACGCCAGACCAACTCCGCGAGCATCTGCTGAAATACGAGGAGATGGGCGTCGATCAGGTGATTTTCATCCAGCAGGCAGGTCGCAACCGCCACGAGGATATCTGCGAAGCCCTTGAACTACTCGCATCGCGTGTCATGCCGGAATTCAAGGAACGTGACGAGTTACACAAGAAACAGAAACTTGAAAGACTTGCCCCCATCATTGAAGCTGCAGAGTCTCGCATCCCACCGCTCAAAGAGCTCGACGAGATACCTGCCGTTACTGCTTATCCCGTGTTAAAGAAAGAACGTGAAGGCGAGCCGCCCGAACAGGCGGAGATGTCGGAAGATGGGAAGGCGTTTCTCCTCGCCATTGAAGGCGGGCATCGTGTGAAGAAGTAGGGCGTGCTTTGGGTTCACTACCATTTTACTCTGGTGTGAATCTAACGGTTTCTCATCAGTGACACACAACTGCATTCCTATGCCCGCTCATCTAAGCTGCCTATCACGTCCAACAGATGAGCGACCAGGCGCGAGATACCTTCCGCCCCTCGTTCTGCAGAGGCGGTCCGTGCATCCTCCCCCATCTGTCCAAACAGCGGGTCGTTTGGATCAAAGCACACGCCACGATGGCGATTCTCGACCGGAGGAACTTCGCCACTGGGCCAAGCGGATGTATCCCGCCCTGAATGCAGGGCGTTTATATCGATGAACTCCGGGAATAAACATAGCCCGTAAGAAGTCTCCTCCCGCGCCGCGTGATCGCCGGGGAGTTCTACGGCTTCTCCGCAGATTGACCTTTCCGTGCCCCATAAAAAAAAGACCTTGGGATGCGCCTGTTGGACCGGCGGGATATGTTTGTCCAGTATCCCTTGCCAGGGATAGTGTCCTGCGAGCAGCACGATAATCCGAAACCCGAATCTGATCAGCTGTTTGGTGGTATTGACCAAAATCGAAGCGGTCGCTTCCTCCGGCTGATAGTGTGTCCAGAGAAAGTCCCCGTGACCCCCATTTGCGCCCCACCACATCGTTGGTAGGATAACTCCGCCCGTGTTTTCCGCAATCCGAATGCAGATGCGTTCCGCTTTGAGTCCATCATATCCAACAGGCAAATGCCACCCGTGATGTTCGAGAAGCCCAAGGGGCCAGAAGGCGATTGGGGTTGCTTTAATACAGTCCGCCAGTTCGTCGGGACGAAGTTCTTGATAGCGGCTCCATGTTGGCTGCATCGTTAATTCTCCCGTCTTTGCTTGCTTCATGACAATGTGGTGGTCTTACCAGTCCGTGTCGAGAAATCGCTGCAACGCCGCTTTCGCCTGATGTCGAATCGGGGAGCCGTGTGCAAAACAGATGGTATCGAAAGGGTATTCCATCAAATCCATCAGCGAATCTCGCGCCTTCTGACGGTCCGAAATAGCTTCAAGCTGATTGGGAAAGATACCGACCTCGCCTTCAGGGACACCGATATCCCCTCGTCCACCACATACCGCATCTCCCACGATGAGAAGACCCTGCTCTTGCTCGACTAGAAACGTGGTCTCTTCCCCCCAACCAACATGGGGAATATGAATCACTTCAACAGTATCCCATAACCGATCGCCCCCCTTAAAAGCAGCGTCTATCGTCGTTTCCGCTTCTGACAATCCGAGTGCGTTGAGATAAATTACAGCCCCCCATCGCTGTCGGTAAATCTCCGACTCTCTGAGATGCCAGTTGCAGGTCAAGAGGATGTGGGTTGGCGTTCCGATTTCCTCGATTTGTCGAATCTCTTCATCGGTCAACGGCAGCGGATCAACCAATGCCAAGACATTTGCTGAATCTATACAAATGGCGCAGCTATTCCAATCGTAAGTTGTTTGGGGTTTTCCGTGGCGTTCGGTCCAGTAGTGGACATCACCATACAGATGTCGACGCATTCTTTATGTTACGCTACGAATCAATCTTTGGATCTAGGATGACAGCGGTCGAATTCGTCGTGAGGCGACCCAAAGCCTTCACGTAACGTTGTGGGAGCTTTGCTTTGACCCGGATTGACTCGCCTTGATAGTCCGTGTCGGACACCTCGCCGTGCTTATACAGATAATCTAACGCCTTCCCATCCTGATAAGAGAGTGCGATCGACACTTCAACGTCTTGGGTTGAGAAGCGTTCAGCGAGTAGGTCTTTTAGTGCTTCTAGTCCGGTGCCGTCCTGCGCCGATATCGCAAGGCTATCGGGATATCTACTCCGAAATAGTTGGGTATATTCTTCATCTTCTAGCAGATCGACCTTGTTGAACAGCATGAGCGTTGGTCGCTCAAAAGCACCCAACTCTTTGAGCACCTCATCAACAGCATCAATCTGACTCTCCGCTTCCGGATGGGATACATCAACGACATGGAGCAGCAGATCCGCTTCCACAACCTCCTCTAGCGTTGCCTTAAATGCAGCCACCAGATGGTGCGGCAGCTTTTTGAGAAAACCGACCGTATCACTCAATAGCACATGTTGGTTATCCGGCAAATCGAGGGTGCGGGTTGTTGGATCCAACGTCGCAAACAACTTATCTTCAGCCAACCGTTTCTCGCTTGTCAAAGCGTTAAAGAGAGTTGATTTTCCCGCATTGGTGTAACCGACAAGCGAGACATTAACCATCTCCTGACGCTGCTTTCGCTGTACGCGACGATGTTTCTCAATTTTCTGGAGTGCTTTTTTAACACGCGAAATTTGTGTGTGAATCAACCGCCGGTCAATCTGAAGCTGGGTTTCGCCCGGACCACGCACCACGCCGCCGGCACGCCCAGCACTGCCCCCTGCTGTGCCGCCACCTGTGCCAAGTCGAGAGAGGTGGGTCCATAGCCGCGTCAAACGCGGCAGTGCATATTGCAGTTGGGCAAGATCAACCTGTAGTTTGGCAGCTTTGGTCTGTGCGCGCTGCGCGAAAATCTGTAGAATCAGGCTTGTTCGATCTATAACGACGATATCAAGGGCTTTTTCTAGGTTGCGGGTCTGTGCCGGTGTGAGATCATTATCAAAAATTACCGCCTCCACCTTGAGCTCACTGAATATCGCCTCCAGTTCTTCTAACTTTCCTCGCCCGATAAAATAAGCGGGATCCGGTGTTGGTTTCGGCTGTATAATTTCGGCAAGCACCTCCATCCCCGCCGTTTCTGTAAGCCGTCTCAGTTCTTCCAACGAACTTTCCGCATCGGTCTGCAATTCATCCTTCAATTTTACTCCAACAAGGAACGCCCGCGTTGGGGACGCTTTCATGGTATCGTATGTTTCGTGCATATTGCTTCCTTTTGGCGATAAGTGAATTGGTTAGTATGAACTTCGGCGGTCAAACTTAATCCCTTAAATCCAGATACCGGGTATTTCTTCAAAATTCTTCTTGTCACGGGTTCTTGTAGATTGGCAGACCTCGCAGGCTCCCAACGCCCTAGTGGGACGACAAATAGCAGCTTTATCTCATTCCGCAAATCGAGCGGATTGGCTTAAAAAGGTCCGAAGCAGTGCATCCGGTGCCAAATCGGAGGTATCAATCTGAAGTTTGTTCGGAATCAAAGATGCATCGAACTCTTGTTGGAAACGATGTAGAATCATCGGAATATCCTCTTTCTTAATGAGGGAATACTCGTGAGGATTCGTCTCCATGCGCCTGTGAATCGCTTCGGGACTGGCTTTCAAATGCACCAAGATCGCGTTCTTTGGCATCTCCTCCTCATACTGCCGTATCTCACTCGCCACGCCGCCGGGATAGTAGTAGAGCGGGCCATAAATCGCCTCCTCAATGTGGAAACCACCCAACAGAATATGGTCAAAGCGATGCATCAGGCGGATATGATAAACGAGCTGCATCCGCTGAAATCGTTCTTTGAGCGCAGGAGAGAGGTTGACCATCGTTTCCTTATCTTCAGGGGCTAGATGTTGACGGTCTGGGATGGTAAAGTGATCATCAAGATGATGGTTGATGTCGTGCTCATGACCCCAGTCCATAAGCCCATCCAGTAAAGTTGTAACGCCAGTGTATTCACAACCGATTGCAATAACGCGCATGTCTTCCTCCGATACCGCTGAAAGGGTTTAGCTTCATTTCAGGGTTTTTATACGATCTTCTATCTCAGGTATAAGTTCCTGCAGGTTGGAACTGGTACGAGCCAAGTGGAGTGCCTGCTTGTACTGAATCATAGCATCTCCATCACCGCCCCGTTCAGCATAGATGATTCCCAAATTGTAGTATGCTCTTGCATCGCTTGGATTGACGCCTGTTGCCTTCTCGAACGCAGCAATGGCTTCATCAAGCCTGCCTTGTGCTTTGTAGGCTTTTCCTAGGTTGTTGTACAGATTTGCCAGTCTCGGGCTAATGCGAACTGCTTCTTCAAAGTGGGTTACGGCTTCATCAAACCGCTTCTGATTATAAAGGGAGATTCCCATATTGTGATGTGATAAGGCGTCGTATGGGTTTATCGCAATAGCCTTTTCGTATGCAGCCATCGCCTGGTCAAGTTTGTCCTGCGCTCTGTATGAATTGCCGAGGGAGTAGTAAGCGTATGCGCTATTCGGATTAAGGCGAACCGCTTCCTCTAACGCAACAACAGCACTCTCAAATTTATCTTGATCCATGTAAGTGCGGCCCAGATTGTAATGCGCTTGTGGGTTATCCGGGGCAATGCTGACCACCTCTTTGAACTCCACGATTGCAGCCTCATCGTTGTCTTGGATACGATAGACAAGTCCTAAGCCGTTACGCGCTTCCACAAAATCTGGCTGGATACGGACTGCATTTCTATACGCTATTGCCGCCTCATCAATTTGACCCTGACGATAATAGGTGTTTCCCAAACTATAGTGCGCTTCTGCAAAGTCGGAGTCCATCTCAATTGCTTGCTTGTATGCTAGAATTGCTTGATTAAATTTGCCTTCTTCCTGATAGGCATTTCCCCGATTATAGTGTGCTACCACCTCCTCATTATCACAGGAAATGAAAAAAGCACTTACTCCAATCAGGCAAATCGCAAGGGCGTATCTCATTCCTAACTTCCTCATATCGTATAGTCCTGAACGGATTTATCACTGTCAACCGTTGGTAAAACTAACCCCATGACGCACTAACTAAAACTTATCTTCAGTCGATCCGATTTTCGGCTTGATTTTTCTCAGATTTTGCGGTACAGTGTAGCACCACTATGGCGCGATGTCAACAGAGAAAAGTCCCCCACTCCTGTTTGATTCCCAAACCCGACGGGAGCAAAAAATCTCTGCCAAATTTCAGACTTATCCTTGATTAGCAGTAGAAAGAGTAGATAATGAACACCACAGCAAATCCCCTCGACCCCATCACATCAGAACTCATTAAGAATGCGTTGGATGCGCTGGTAGATGAGATGGCACTGACGCTGGTGCGTACAGCGTATTCATCCAATCTGAAAAACGCGATGGACTTGTCCGCAGCGGTGTGTGATACGGAGGGACAGCTCATCGCACAAGGCTTGACGCTGCCGCTGCATCTCGGCTCTGTACCCGAATTTATGCGGGCAGTCATCGCTAAGTTCGGCGGGAGGATGCGTGACGGTGACATCTACATCACCAACGACCCGTATGAAGGTGGTTCGCACCTGCCTGACATGTATCTGTGCAAACCCATTTTTCTCGACGATTCGGCACCTATCGCCTTCGTTGTTTGCATCGCGCACCACACCGACATCGGGGGCAAAACGCCGGGCGGAAATGGCTGTGACGCAACCGAACTTTATCAGGAAGGCTTGTGCATCCCACTGCTCAAACTCTACGACGAGGGCGAAACGAATCAAACAGTCTTCGATTTTATCGCTCGTAACGTGCGCATCCCGCGTCAGGTCCTTGGCGATTTACGGGCAGAGTTGGCGTGTCTGCATGTCGGTCAGGAGGGTGTCCGGGCATTATTCGAGAAATATGGCGCAGTGCAACTCTCAGCCTATTTTGAAGAGCTACTTAACCATGCCGAGCGAACCGCGAAAGCGGAAATTGATGGCCTGCCTGATGGGGTCTATTTGTTTACCGACTACCTCGACGACGATGGGATAGACCCCGACCCGATCCCGATTGCGGTCGCCATTACGATTACCGGCGACCAAATGACCGTTGACTTTACCGGCTCATCGCTACAGGTCAGAGGCGGCATCAACTGTCCGCTCTCATTTACGCAATCGACAGCCTATGCCTGTGTGCGCTGCTTGATGGGGCCCGATGTTCCGAACAATAGTGGGTACTTTCGCCCGATTACAGTCATTGCACCGGAAGGCACGATTGTCAATCCGCTCGCACCGGGTCCAGTCGCTGCACGCGGCTTGACCGGTTTTCGGATCGCCAATGTCGTTTTTGGAGCACTCGCTCAAGCTGCACCCGATCGTGTTCCCGCTTGCGAAATCGGAGGCGATACGGGTGTCAGCATCGGCGGTTACGAGCGTGTTGTGCAGGATGGAAAAACGGAATTGCGTGGGTTCGTATTCCTTGAATTTCTCTACGGTTCGTGGGGCGGACGTTTGGATAAGGATGGGATTGACGGTGTAGCAAGCAGTGTGGTCAACTTTTCCAACAATCCCGCTGAAGTGTTGGAAGCCGAGCTGCCACTCCGCATTGAGAGTTACAGCTATCTTCCCGATACCGGGGGCGCAGGGATCCATCGTGGAGGGCTGAGTTTGGTCCGAGACTTTCGTTTGCTCGCTGAAGAAGCGACACTACAAATTCGCGCAGACCGGACAAAATATCAACCCTACGGTCTGCGTGGAGGGGGTGCAGGTGCCCCATCACAGAATATCCTAAATCCTGATCGCGAAGCACGTAAGCTCCCGCCAAAACCCACGCTGACCATCCAACGCGGCGATGTCTTCCGCCATATCGCGGCTGGAGCAGGTGGGTGGGGAAATCCCTTTGAGCGCGACTTGCAAGCGGTACTGAGAGATGTTTTCGAAGAAAAAATTACAGTCACACATGCCCGTAATGCCTACGGGGTGGTCATTAACCCACAGACATACGAAATCGATGAGGCTGCTACACAGCAGTTGCGAGCAGCAGGATAGTTTAACAATCACAAGATGGTTCCACGAAAGGAGTACGCAATGACAAATCAATACCGTGCGTGTTTAGTTGGATGTGGTCGCATGGGTGCCACAATTGACGACGAAATGGCGGGACGTCCAGAGCGTTTCCTCTGGATCCCCTACTCGCATGCAGCGGCAGCCGTGGCGTGCGAGCGAACGGATCTGGTGGCGGTGTCGGACGTAATCACCGAGAAGGCAGAAACCGCGCGCCAACGCTACGGCGCGCAAAACGCCTACGCCGACTACCGCGAAATGATTGAAAAGGAACAGCCGGACATCGTATGTGTTGCTACCCGTCCACCGCAACGTGCTGAAGTAGCAATCTTCGCCGCTGAAAACGGCGTGAAAGGTATCTACGCCGAAAAACCGCTCTGCTGCTCGATGGAAGAAGCCGATGCCATGGTAGATGCCGTTGAACGAAATGGGGCCAAGTTCAACTACGGGACGCAACGCCGGTTCATGCCATTTTATCGCAAAATGCGCGAGTTAATTGACGCGGGTGAGATTGGCGATGTTCAGTGTGTCATTGCCCAGTATGGTGCCACCTCTGCGCTGTGGGGTCTGACCCATGCCGCCGATATGCTGCTATATCTCGCGGGCGATGTAGAGATTGGTTTCGTTCAAGGCTCGATTATTTGCGATCCCGAAGATTGGGACGGAAATCGTCTCAATACCGACCCTGCCATCGCTGGCGGCTATGTCCGCTTTGCCAACGGAGTCCACGGCTACAACACAGCGGGCACCGGTCCTGAGTTTGAGGTGTGCGGCACAAAGGGAAAAATGCGCACCATTAACAACGGGATGGTCTGTCAGTTTCGTAAAGCGTCGGATTCCTCTCGCCTCCTAGAGGAGATGCCCTTTCCAGAAGTACCCCGCGAGAGCGGCACGGAGATGGGCATTAAAAATCTCGCAGAAGCGTTGGATACCGGAGAGGAGACGCAGGGACCGATTCAACTCGCACGTCGCAGCCAAGAGATGCTGATGGGGATGATCGAATCTGACCGGCTGGGTGGTATGCGCGTAACGCTACCGATGGTCAACCGGGGACTCTATGTCGGTCGACCGGATTGGTAGGAGACAATCATTATGAACTCAGATCAAGCCTCACAACACCTGAAAATCGATGGGTGGTATGTTATGGAAGGGGTCATCCCCGAAAAGGAGGTTGATGCGGTACGCGAGAGCGTCGAACAATCGACCGTTGTGCATTGCAATCCCAACGCCCCTGACGCTATCGGTCATGTGCCGGGATTTATCCGCTATGACCAATCAATCGCCCCTTACTTGGCTGACCAGCGCCTACTTGCTCTCATCGAAGGGTTGTTAGGACCCCATGCGCGGGTATCGTTTACGACCGGCACGATTAACTATCCGGGAAACCAGCGCGGGGGCTGGCACGGCGATTGGCCCTTTAATCAGAACAACGCCGGTCATATCCCCACGCCCTATCCCGACGCAACGATGCACATCACGACGTTGTGGATGCTATCATCGTTCACTTGCGAAAACGGGGGAACCCTTATCGTCCCCGGCAGCCATCGGTCGAACAACAACCCAACCGGAAACAACGGCGTAGATCCAAATGTCCCTTACCCGACCGAGATGCAGGCGACCGGTCCCGCCGGCAGTGTGCTCGTAATGGACAGCCGTATGTGGCATGCCACCGCACCGAATCGCACCGATCAGCCGCGGACTTCGGTGGTGGTGCGCTACGCACCGTGGTGGCTCAATCTAGACGTGCTGATGGACGGTTCGGACGAGCGTGCCCGCATCGTAGACGAGGCTGGTGGAAGGGAAAATAACGTGCCGCCCATCCCGCCGGACGTTTACAACGCTTTCCCCAACGACGTAAAACCGTTGTTTCGGCATTGGGTGAGAGAGGATACACTATAAACCCAATCTATGGCTGCAGGTCTAAACTACAGCGATTTACTAAAATGTAGCAGGTAAATAAAATTGGAATATTGCTAAGAGAATTTCTATCACGGTTGAAGCATTAGCATTTTGATAGTGACAAGAGTTTGATTTTCTGCTATAACATGGTTCTATTGACCTGTTTTTAATCATTGATAATCTTTTGAGGAGGCGGACATGCCACAATTTCACCGTGAAAGTCGCGTCGTCGTCTGGGAAGGGCATGTCGCTACGCCCGGCGGAGAGCGATTGCAGAATGGCGATATCCTCATTACTGCACGTTATCCAGATCCCCATGCAAAACAGCCACGAACCATCTCAGGGATGAAGCGTTCCCGTGACGATGGAGAAACGTGGGAGGGCCCCATCCATCAATTTATTCCGTCGCGGCCCGACCATCCAACGTCATTTCTCGCTTATCATGGCATGGTGGAGCTTAGCAACGGAACGATATTGTTACCCATTTCCGGCATAGGAGGTCCCCATCAGGGCGTATACCTGTGCCGATCTACAGACGCCGGCGAATCTTGGTCAGAACCTGAGCTTGTTGGCGCAGACATTGCCGACTTTGATTGGTCCGACGTGCATACCTACGGCAAAATTCGCGAGTTGTCCGACGGTACATTGCTCATGCCGGTGTGGGGACGTCTTCGAGGCGAACGGGTCGCAGCGAGTGCCCAACTGCGGTCAATTGACGGTGGTCGCACTTGGGATGAAGGAGTCGTCCTCTGCCGCGGTGTCATCGCTCAAAACGAGGTAATCGAACTGCCCGATGGTAGACTGATGGCAATGGTCGCGAGTGACGACTCCCCCGCGGGTCACGGCATGATGCCCCTCTACTGGACCTTCTCAGAAGACAAAGGACGCACATGGTCTGACTTGGAACTGACCATGTACCCCATCTATGGACACTCACCGACACTATTTCTCACCCGTAAAGGCACACTGCTTTGCTCATACCGCTGGGTTGGCGATTTGGATCAGGGCTGGTGCGGCGTTGGATTCAGCGAATACTCTCACGAAGGCGATTGGAATGGCACATGGCGCAACTCACCAACACTGGTGTGGTCAACTCGTTCTGTCCACGAGCCGGTGACCCTTGGTCGCACAATCGGCGGCTATTCCAGCATTATCCCACTGAATGACGACCGTTTTATGATTCTCTACTTCATGTCTTGGGGAGGCGACCAAGGGTCAGAGACACGTGACATTGAGGGCGTAGTATATGCGGAGGAGTAATCCTTGACTTCGGAGTGAAATCCGTGGTCGGAGGATCAACCGAGGAGGGAACCACCGCAGTGAACACAGTTCCATACGATGTCATTATTGTTGGTGGAGGACACAATGGGTTGGTTGCTGCAGCCTATCTCGCACGAGCTGGGTTAGAGGTGCTGGTTTTGGAACGGCGGCACGTGGTAGGTGGTGCCTGCACGACTGAGGAAATTTTTCCCGGCTATCATATCTCTACCTGTTCATTCATCGTTCACATTCTACAGGACAAAATCGTGCGCGATTTAGACCTGTATAAGCACGGCTACCACGTGCAGCCGCTCGATCCAGCCCGCTTTTTCCCACTGCCTGATAATCGTTATCTACTGCATTGGGAGGATACCGAGCGCACCTGCCGGGAGTTAGAGAAATTCTCCGACCGAGATGCCGTTGGCTATCGGAAATGGATCGATTTTTGGAAACGGGCGGGCGGGATATTTAACGAATACTTCCTGACTGAGCCGCCGACGGTCACCGAGTTGTGGGACCGCGTAAGCAATACCGCGGACAAAGAGATACTCGATCGTCTGCTCAACAGCACGCTCACCGAATTGCTCGACGAAATGTTTGAAACAGACGAAGTGAAAGCTTCGGTCATGCACACACTGGATATGAAGGACATGGATGAGCCGGGGGTGCTGTTCGGCTACGCTTCGATTAAACCGAATCTACTAACTGCCCCGCACAACCTCGGCTTGGTCACGGGTGGGATGGGAACGCTCACCACAGCAATGGCACGATCGGCGCAAGGCTTCGGCGCAAAGATCCGTTTGGGTGTAGAAGTCAAGCGGATTCTGATCGAGAATAATCAAGCGCGGGGTGTAGAGCTGACCGATGGACAGGTGTTACGTAGCAAGTTAGTCCTTTCCAACGCAGATCCCAAGCGTACATTCTTGAAGTTAGTCGGCACTGAGCGTCTAGAAGCCAGTGTTGTCCAAACAATCACCGAACTAGACACTGACTTTGGTACGTTGAAATTTCACGCAGCAGTCAGCGAACTACCTGACTTCAGTCGCCACCTCGGCACCGATTACGACTCTCGCTATGTTGCTTCAATACGTATCTGTCCGTCCACCGACTACTATCGAAAATCGGCACAGGACGCGATGGAAGGGCACCCCACACGCCACCCAATTATTGATGTTCAGATTCCAACCGTCTATGATCGAACCATCGCACCAGAAGGTACTCACATTGTTTCAATGTGGGTACGATATGAGCCGGTTAAGCCGAAGGAGGGGACATGGGACCAATTGCGTGAACAAGAAGGCAACCGGTTAATTGATGCGTTGACCGAATACGCACCAAATTTTCGTAAATCTATCATTGATTGGCTAGTGTACACACCGATAGATCTGGAGCGTCGGGTATACCTGACTGACGGCAATATTCATCACACGAGTCATGTTCCCGGACAATTACTGGGCGACCGGTTATTCACACGTGGTGGCTATCGCACACCGATTGAGGGAATGTATATGTGTGGTGCTGGAACACATCCGGGAGGCGAAGTAAGTGGTGCACCCGGGCACAACGCCGCACATGCAGTACTCGCCGACCGCGAGAAAAGTGGTAAGTGAGAAAGGCAAAATCTACAAAAAGATTGCTGTTGCGCCAATTTCACTTTAGTAGCCTGCTATTTGGATTGCCTCAATCAATCCGGATTTCACATCGTTCAGCCTAAGGAGATTCGCAAAGCTCTGAAGGCTCAAACCTGTCTATTTGTTCAGCCGCCCATTTGTATATTTTCACAAACAGACCGCCATGCTCCAATCTCCCAAGGGAAGGGAGACAAGTCAAAGGAAAACACCCATGAAAAAACTATCGATCCTGTTTGTTGTAATGTTGATAATGTGTCGAGCAACCACAAGCCACACCGATGAAGTCAAACTGACCGCCGGCGATGCGGCGGCGGATGACAATTTCAGCACTTCTGTTGCCATCAGCGGGAACTACGCTATTGTTGGGGCTCCGGGTAACGATGACGACGGAGAGCGGTCAGGTTCAGCCTATATTTTCGCGCTCGATGGAGAGATTTGGGCCCAGCAGGCGAAGCTCATTGCCAAGGATGGAGACGGAGGAGACTTCTACGGTCGTTCCGTCTCCATCGACGGTGACTGGGCTATCGTCAGTTCTCATCATGACGATGATAAGGGAACTTGGTCAGGTTCAGCCTATATCTACCAGCGCGACGGAAATCTTTGGAAAGAGCAAGACAAAGTCAATGCCCAGGATGGGGCAGCAAATGACAGTTTCGGCTTTTCTGTCGATATCAGTGGAGATGCTGTCATCGCCGGAACACCCCAGGACGATGATGATGGGCCTGACTCCGGCGCAGCGTATGTCTTCAGCCGCGTTGGGGAAAAATGGGCAGAGCGACAAAAGCTTACAGCCGGCGACGCGGATGCAGGGGACATCTTTGGTTCTGCTGTCTCCATTGATGGCGACTACGCGATCGTCGGGTCCCTTTGGGACGATGATAAAGGAAGCCGGTCCGGTTCGGCGTATATCTTCATGCGCAGCAGGAACCGCTGGGGAGAGGAGGCGAAGCTCACTGCCAGCGACGGGGCAAAAGGCGATGAGTTTGGCTTTGCCGTTCACATCAGTGGAAACTACGCTATCGTCGGGGCGTATTCGCACAATAGTGGCATTGGAGCGGCGTATGTCTTCGCGCGCAACGGAACAACTTGGATCGAAGAGGCGAAACTTACAGCCAGCGACGGGCAGGCAAAGGATGACTTCGGAATCTCGGTTTCCATCAATGGAGCCACCGGAAACATCACAGCCCTCGTGGGATCGCATCGGCACGATAGTAAAGGAAACAATGCCGGCGCAGTCTATTCCTTCTTCCGTAGCGGCGGGGTTTGGGGCGAAAAGGCAAAGATGACTGCTGGCGATGGCGCAGTAGGGGACAGATTCGGCGGTTCCGTCTCCATCAGCAGAAATCATGCCATCACCGGCTCTAGCTTGAACAATGGCGGTACCGGTTCAGCCTATATCTATGATACCATCAATGATTTAGCGCTTCCAGTTGAACTCGCCCAGAAGCAGGTTGTCTTGTGGGGACAGATACGCAGAAATGCCCTGTACCAAAACTTCCCGAATCCGTTCAATCCCGAGACGTGGATTCCGTATCAGTTGGCAGAAGATGCCTTCGTTACTTTGACCATCTCTGATCTGACAGGTTACGTTGTCCGCACATTCAACGTCGGACATCAGCCTGCCGCTATGTATACGTCCAAAGCGAATGCAATCTATTGGGATGGTCGTAACGACACAGGTGAACCTGTTTCCAGCGGCATCTATTTTTACCACCTACAAGCGGACGACTTTACCACGACGAAGAAGATGATAATCATCAAATAGTCTGTGCGCCTTATACTATTTGATGATATAGATACAATTCTTTTGTGGGGCAGATTCCCAATCTTGCCCCACAAACATAGGGCACCTTTTTCGGTGAATCTATGAACCCAAAACGTTCATCAGCCGCTTCTTTGCCATCAATCGTTTCTACCCGTGCTGTATGGCTGGCTCTGATTTTAATCCCCATCAATGCCTATTGGCTGGTGATTTCTCGACAGCCCTACCAATATCAATCCGTTCCCACAATTATATCGCCTTTCTTTAACGTTATCTTCATTGTCGGCGTGCTGCTTTTTCTTAACCTCCCTTTAAGACGATTCGCACCCCGGCTTGCCCTGACTCAGGGAGAATTGATAACAATCTATATTCTGCTAAGCTTGACCTCTGCGATTCAATCGTTCCAAATGATGCAAACGCTTACCACCATCATGGAGGTCCCCTTCCGGCACGCCACGCCCGAAAATGAGTGGAGAGAGTTGTTTTGGCGACATATCCCGTCATGGCTTTCGGTAAGCGATAGAAATATACTAGATGAATATTATAAGGGGGATTCAACCCTTTACATTGACAAACATATTAACAGCTGGCTCATGCCCTGTCTGTGGTGGTCCGCTTTCGTCGTGGTACTAGTTTTTGTGATGATCTGTATCAATGTAATTGTCAGAAGGGCATGGGTTGAGAATGAGAAGCTATCCTATCCGATTATTCAACTCCCCTTAGAGATGACAAATTCGACGCTCGCAATCTTCAAGAATAAGGGATTGTGGCTTGGCGTTGCGATTTCGGGCGGGGTTGCGCTGATTAATGGTTTGGGTTGGATTTTTCCGACTATTCCGTCCGTTAAATGGAGCCCTTACTACCATAACTTGGGCACATACTTCACAGCCAAACCGTGGAGCGCAATGGGGTGGATACCTACTGGCATTATCCTTCCAATGGTTGGTTTATCCTTCTTTATGCCGTTAGAGATGTCTTTTTCTTGCTGGGTCTTCTATTGGTTCTGGAAGATTCAGAAAGTGATTGTCGTCGCAATGGGACTTCAGTTTGTCGCGGGTTCCTATGCCGTTGTTCAGATTCAGCAATCATTTGGCGCGCTCGTCGGCATTGTATTGGTGGCATTGTGGTCAAACCGGAGGCACCTCGTCGCAATTGTTAAGCGTATACTAGGCAACAGTAGGTTGGACGATTCTCATGAACCGATGCGCTATAGCACTGCGCTCCTCGGCACCATCGGAGGCATCGCCTTCCTAACGCTTTTTCTCTGGCGGGCAGGACTCGCCGTTTGGATCGGTATCACCTTTTTTGTTCTCTACTACCTTGTATCACTCGGTGTGACGCGGATTCGAGCCGAATTCGGTGCCCCGTTTCACGATTTTGTTTTTACGGGTCCCGATCAAATCCTGCCCGATGTTTTGGGCTCTCGTCGTTTCGGTGCTCGGAACTTAACAGTGCTGACGATGCTTAATTTCTTTAACTTTACTTACCGCGCTCACCCGATGCCCCATCAAATCGAAGGATTCGCTTTAGCTAATCGAACGAGGAGAGGTACTAGCGGGTTGGTTTTAGCTATGACCCTCGCTTTGATTGTAGGAACTCTCAGCTTCTTCTGGGTCTATTTGCATATCGCTTTCGAGTCTGGCGGCAGCTCCCTCGAACGATTTGCAAGCGCCGGGTATGTTCGCTTACAGAACTGGATGCTTAATCCGTCTGAATTTGACTATGCCGGGGCAGGGGCTATAGGTGTTGGCTTTGTGTTTGTCCTCTTCTTCACTGTGATGCGAAGGTTATTTTTATGGTTTCCTTTTCACCCAGTGGGGTATGCCATTTCAAATAGCCATGACATCAATGTCTTCTGGTTCTCTGTTCTTATCGGTTTTTTCGCCAAGTGGATTGTCCTCAAATACGGTGGACTCAGGCTCCATCGGCAGGCGCGCCCATTCTTTCTTGGGTTGATTTTGGGGGGATATATGGTCGGAGGCTTCTGGACAATTGTCGGCGACATTATCCATATGCGAATCTTCTTTGGTGGCTCAAGGTAGATGCTGGGGACCTACCTTCACAGTATGCAGGATTCCGTTTCAAGCGGAAATAACAAAAACTGATACGATCTGGTTGTGTTAGTTGATTTGTTAGAGCCTGTTCGAAAAGCCATTTAATAGAGAAGTGGTCGTAATTTGAGGGCACATGCTCGCTATATTCGGTAATACGTGTCAGGTTAATCGTAGGGGGTTGGTTTCCAAGCCCGACGGGTTGGGAGCCCCAACCCCTACCCTGCGATACTGCTCGCAGTGGATTGACAAATCCACTGCACCGTGGAGGGAATTCCTTGCTTTTTAAAACAGGTTCTTAATATTGGCTTAACTGGAAATGTTGAAATATTGATCGGGTTGTGTGACTGCACATCGCTTTGTGGGTTAATGTTAGATTTATCTGACGTTATGCAGCAAAAATGCTGTCTAATCAAGAGTTAGGGGGTATCGCTATGTTTCCACGCTACGCTATTACCGCCTTTAGTATTTGCGTTGTCGTCGGTTGTGCCATCGTTATCTTGAGCATCTCTCCGTCCTCAACTCCTGCTCAAGGTGCTGGACTTAAGGCTCAGATGCAACAAGAGATTACCCAAGCACTTCGGGAAAGCATTGCGCTACATGAACAAGCACTCTTGGAGGCACAAGCGAAAGAAGATATTGGACTTATCACCTCTATAGAAGTAGGAGAAGTGCAACTTAAACTATCTGAGGGGTGCTCATAAATAGCTTTCAATGAGTCCGCGTCTCAGAAGAGGGACCGCCTGCTCACTGTGGGAGAGGCTTCCTAGCCTCGCTGCTTATGCCATTAGTTTAATCGGCGATTTAGACAAATGGCACATGTCGCCCTGCTGGGGCTTGGGGGATTTTGTTATCCTGTGTGCTATAAACATACCGCCCCGCTGGGGCTAAATGAACCCATGTCCCTTTTTGCTGCTTTCACGCACCAAGTATTCTATCCTGAAAATCCTTCAATCGTGGAAATCCTGATTCAGCAGATTACACAGAAAACCCGGATAAGCAAACAAAGCAGTGACCGAGCCGGCGTATCTTCAGCAAACCAAATACCCAAAAACCCCACCGACCCTAGGGATATCTTCGCTCCAGAGGAGCGATATGTCTATAGAATGTGCGCCGTGTAAACGATGATTAGAAGTGTTCCGACTTAGGTAGACTCGGTAAAAGAGGTGAAACGGGGAAACCCAATGCCAAACATAGCATGATAGGAAAAGGCGATTGATGGAGAAATATCCTATCCTAGATGGTCGTCAGCGTAAGATGTGCAAGAATAAGGCTGAATTGCCTGAAGTCCAAGTCCTCATGGTTCTAAGACTAACGGTAACGTATGGATATTGAAAGCACGTTATCTTGGACAATACATCATAATCCGTTCTAGTGTGATGTATCTGATTTGTCCGACATGCCCCCAAAGAGGGGATTAAAGGGATAAAAGGAACTCTAAACACATCGAACCTTTGATTCATTGGAAACACGGGATTGGCTAAGTTGGAGGCGTGTTAGGCATTGCCGAATAGCCTTCCAATATGTCAACGGAGTCGCCATATTACCCAAAGTATGGAGTCAAAAAAGGCTCAATGCAGGTATTCTACACCTATCCCCACCTTATAACTTTTCAGTAATGAAAAGGAAATAGGCAGGGGAGAAGGGGGAAGGGCGATAGGTAAAGTGAGTCGAAACTGTGAAATTAGAAATACGAAGTATTTCGCTATAATGTTTTGCAAAATTAAACTTCCTTTACTGGAGAGCCGTGTGATGTGAAAGCATCACGCACGGTTCGGAGAGGGAGATACGGTTTCCCTATCGGAAAACTCGGTCTCTACTCTACGCCGATACAGCGGATGCCCGCGCTCCAGCGGAGCGCAATGTATATATACAGCTAATAGGATTACTCTGCTCAAATTATGCGATTATGACCAAGATATCTACGTATGCACACCCCTCAACTATCTGAAGCCTGTCTTCAACTTGCAGTAGCGCAAAATCAACCTAATATTGCGATCAGGGAGTTTCGCAAGTGCAAAGCCATACACGAGCAGCAACTCCAGTGGATTATGGCAATGGTCGCACAAGAGGTCGCAGCGGACAGTGATGTAGCAGAAGTGAAGCTTGAACTGTTGCAGCAACGCATCCGCTTGGCAACAACAATTTGAGATATGCAGTAGCTTTATCCTTTGCTCTATTGAGAAGTCATATTGATTCTAGCAAGTTGTTGAGGGTACCGGTGGGGCTATGCCTGATTAATGTTTTTGCGGTTGCTTAGAGCTTTGGTTTGGCCAGCGTCTTTCGGTAAATCCTGCTGCGCTTGTCCGCGCAGCGGATAACTGAATTTTAGCCGATAGGATGATAGCTGGAAAATGGTAGATCGTGGAGATTGGATAAATGGCAACGTCAATAGATTTCGTTTTTGACAAAAGCATTCACAAAATCTCCGTGGCGGTTTTGTGCCTTTTGATTTTGGCGGTTGGCTGTGAGTTAGATGAAGGCGAATCGTTAGATGAGGAAATTCCGCGACTCGTTACGGAGCTTGGATATGATTCATTCGGACGACCGCGAATTCATCCAGCTACCGAAGCAGCAGAAAGATTGATTGACATTGGTGAGCCAGCGGTGCCTACTTTGATTGAGGCCCTCACTGGTGAATTCACACCTGCCCCCCACGTCAATCCACAGTCATCTTTTCAGTTATATGTTGATTATATACCTTATATGGCGGTAAACGTACTCGCTCAAATCGGTCAACCTGCTATTCCTCCATTGGTCGAGCTTTTGACCCATGATCAAATTGAAGTTCGTCTTCGTGCCGCTCACGCTTTAGGAAGTATCGGGCAGCCGTCCACAATGTCTGCGACGCTTGCCGTATTAAACGAAGCATTACGGCATGAGAATGAGGCGATTCGTTACGACGCTGTTGCTGCCTTTGGTGCAATGGGGGAGCCGGCTGTTCCAACCGCGATTGATGCACTGCACGATGAAAATCCGGTTGTTCGTCGCGAAGGCGCACGTGCTCTGCGTTGGATTGGCGAATCAGCGCAAGCGCAAGCGGCTGTTCCCTCATTAATTGAGGTATTGAACGACGGAGATGAGGAGGTTCGTCGGGCGGCTGTTTACGCGCTGGGTACGATTGGTCAACCAACCGATACGATTATTCCCACATTGATTGAGACATTGAACGATGAGAGTCTGAGAGTTCGTGTGGCAATCATTTGGAACCTTGGGGAAATAAGCGAATTTGAAGAAATAGGCGAACAGATTGATGATGTTGTGTCAGTGTTGATTGAGGCATTACGTGATGAGAATCCGCCTGTTCGTTATGGAGCCGCTCTCGCGTTGGGACGGATTGGTGAACCTGCGCATGATGCGGTCCCGGCTCTGATAGAAGCACTCGATGATGAGAGCGACCGGGTTTACAACCAAGTATCTGAGACATTGCAGAGGATTGGTACACCTGAAGCATTGGCAGCTGTTAATGGCCACAAACGATAAAATGAGTTGAGTTGGGGCCTGAAGTCCAACAGGGTAAAAGCTGTTGTAGTTGATAGCCGGGCTATCGTCTATCAATGTTTTTAGGGTTGATTAGGATTGTGCTTTCTCCAGCGTTCCTCGATAAATCTTGCTCTGCCCATCCGCGCGGCGGATAACTGAACTTTGGTCGTTATGCCGTGAAATTGACAACACGCGATTATTGAGGAGGTGGTAAATTATGGGACCTAAAGAACGAAAAACAATAACGATGGACAGTGTTATCACGTGCGATGACGAAATTCTTTCTGGCACACCTGTGTTCAAGAGCACTCGCGTTCCTATCAAAAATCTGATCGACTATTTGGAAGCTGGAGATAATCTTGACGAATTCTTGGATGATTTTCCTTCTGTAAGTCGTGCCCAAGCTATCCAAACGTTGGAACTAGCAAAGGAGATGCTGCTAACACAAGCATATGCGAATTCTCATTGACGAATGTCTACCTAAAAAACTAAAAAGAGAATTAGCCGACCACACTGTTTTTATGGTTCAAGAAAAAGGCTGGCCAGGCATGAAAAACGGTGAATTGCTTCGTATAGCGGAAAACGAGTTTGATGTTTGGGTAACTGCAGATCAGAACATTGAATACCAACAGAATCTTAGCCGATTTAATATTGCAGTGGTCGTGCTTGTTGCGCCCAATAATCGGTTGGAAACACTTCTGCCGATAATATTGAAGCTACGCAAAGCGCTACTGTCTATTCGACCTCATCAAGTTATTTACATTGATGCCTAGCTCGCCGTTGCAAGCGAGAAAAGATGGAGGAAAAATTATGAAGGCTGCTGTTTTATATGGACTGAACCAACCGGTTGTCGTCGAAGATATTGAGATGGAAGGGCCCAAAGCAGGCGAAATCGTCGTCAAGATTGCGGCGACTGGGGTTTGTCATAGCTGCCATCACGCAATCACCGGTATGTTGAGCGTTCCGTTCCCCGTGGTGTTAGGGGATGAAGGTGCAGGTGTCGTTGAGGAGGTCGGCGCAGGGGTCACCTTAGTGAAACCGGGTGATCGCGTCATCCTCTCGTGGGTCCCGTCGTGCGGTCACTGTAGCTACTGCACCCAAGGCTATGGCAATCTCTGCATGACATCGAGACGAGGAGGACGTGGAAACCTTCTTGATGGTACGACGCGTTACAAAAAGAAGGGGGTGCCCATCCACCACTTTGGAATGGTGGCTTCCTTTGCGGAGTACAGCGTGATCCCACAAGAATGCGCCATTCCACTAGATGACGACATCCCATTGGATAAGGCTGCCCTCATCGGTTGTAGCGTCACAACGGGAGTTTGTGCAGCAACCAATACCGCTCAAGTCCGTCCGGGGAGTAGTGTTGTGCTTTTTGGTGCCGGCGGCATCGGCTTAAACGTCATCCAAGGTGCCGCCATCGCCGGTGCTGAAAGAATTATCGCAGTCGATCTGGCTGATTCAAAGCTGGAAATGGCACGTCAGTTTGGTGCTACGCACACAATCAATGCCAGTGAAGTTGATCCAATTCCCGAGATCCAAGCCTTGACGAATGGATTGGGCGCAGATTATGCTTTTGAGGCAATTGGGACACGCACCACCTATGAGCAAACAGTACAAGCAATACGAAATCGAGGGAAAGCAATCTGGGTAGGTGCCCCACCTCTTGAACCTCTGTCTCTCGATGCAGGTATTGTGTTCTGGGGCGAAAAAACGATAATGGGCAGTAATTACGGTTCGGCACGTCCCCGCTATGATATGCCACGTCTACTGGCACTTTATCGTGCTGGCAAACTCAAGTTAGATGAACTGATTACCCGAACCTATCAATTAGAAGAAGTGAATGAAGCGTTTAGTGATATGCTCAACGGGGAGGTTGCACGTGGACTTATTCGCTTCTGATCCGGTATATCATACCTCTTTTTGTGGGCTAGCAAATTCAGGCGAGGGTGCTTGGGCTTGCAGTATGCTATCAACCTAATCACTTTCGTGTCGCTTTGAGCTGTCCCCAAGTTGTGGTTAGCTGTCCGGTCGGAGAAACGCTCAGAATCTGACCAAACCCCAGTTTCATGTTGTCTGAGATCTCCTTCACGGGGAGCGCACGATTCCAGATACGAACCTCATCAATGATGCCTTGGAAGTTTCTGAATCCTGCGAAAGTCCCGCCGATTCGAAGGTCGTTCTCCTTATCTTCCACTGGAAACGTCAGGTCTGCTGCTTTATCTTCGTTTACCAATTTCCCATTGATGTAAACACGATGCTCACCCTTCTTCCAGGTGCCGGCACCATGATACCAGACATTGAAATCTACACCAGCTTCCTTTTTCTCTTTATTGATTTCCCTTGACCCTTCTTCCACACTGAGTTGGATGTTAAATTTGGCATACTTTTGAAGCCGGAGCGCATAACCGCCTCGCCTAGGTGCAACGACCCAGTCGTTAGTCACTGATTCTTTGGCAATGAGTCGAGGGAGATTTGCGTTCCCTTCTCCTTTCATCATAAACCAACACTCCAGCGTCCCATCCGATCCTTCCAACTGGAGTTCCTTAGAATCTTTCGTTTCAATAATCACAACATCATCTTCACCATCAAACTCTAGCGCCCTGCCAAACTTGCCAAAGACCCATTGTGGACCCTCTAACTTACCATGGTTGCCCAGTTTGGACCTATCAAAGGCTGTATCTCCTTCCCCTTCATTAAACGGAAGGTACAAGATTAAAGACTCATCATTAGCATATTTCTGTGCAGGAGTTAAAGATGGAAGTATCAAAAGACTAGCTATTGCCAATGCGAGAAACAATGTTCTCATGACCTTATCCTCCTATTTATCATTTGACAGTAATTTCTAAACTGCACTTTCTACGACTGCTCCGCGAAATTAGTTTGGACATGCACCGCAGCCGCCTGATTACATCAAGGACAGGGTCTGCTGCTAGCTGATTCATGTGCTTCGAGGTTATGGTTTGAATGGGCTGGTAGCGTTACTCTACTTTAATCTTTCTAAAACGTACGCACAACCCGTTATAAAACGAGAAAAATATCAACCCAAAACGGTTGAACAATTTCCAATCTCACTAACTTGGACTGGAATGGTCAATATTATAGCACAGATTCAAAAGAGTGACAAAAAAATGGTAAAATCTCAGAGAGATATGACAAACTGTGCTGGGATTTTGCAAACACTCGCATCTTACAGCACAAATGTCAGTTTATGTTCTCTTTTTTGGGGATTTGTGTTATAATATTATCTAAGTTTGAACGATTTGTTTCCAATTCGTGCAGTTTTATCAAGGGTACCATTCAGAGTGAGGTTAGAAGTTATTTGGGACTGACAACCAGATAAGTCAGTCACTAATCCGCTCTGACTCCTCCTTCGTAAAAGGAAGAGTTGGTCAAAACGTATCAGTGGTTAAATTCTCATTCCTTAACCGTTTTGGGGTATATCTCCCCCATTTTGTCGTAAGCGTGAAAGTTAAAAATTAACCGAAATTAGGAATAGGAGGATAAGGTCATGAGGATATTGCTTCTCACTTTGACGATAGTCAGCCTTTTGATGCTTCCATCTTTGACCAACGCGCAGAAATATGCCAATGATGAGTCTTTGATTCTGTACCTTCCGTTTGATGAGGGAGAGGGGGATACGGCGTTTGATCGGACTAGACTTGGCAACCATGGCAAACTGGAAGGCCCCCCACAATGGGTTCCAGGAAAGCATGGCAAGGCGCTAGAGTTTGATGGAGACGACGATGTTGTGATCATTGAAACGAAAGATTCCGAAGAACTCCAATTGCATGAATCCGCAGGCACAGCGGAGTGTTGGTTCCTGATGAAAGGGGAGGGAATCTCTACCGCCCCTCGACTTATCGCCAAGGAATCAATTACTAACGATAGTTGCGACTGTGACCCGTTGCGGGGTGGTTTTGCACTCAAGTTTAGAAAGCACGGCGCAAAACTTACCCTCCAACTCAGCGTGGAGCAAGGGTCAAGGAAAAACAATGACCCGAATCCGGACGCTGAGGTAAATAACGATGTCTGGTATCACGCCGCCGGTACCTGGGAGGAGGGCGAGCACCGTGTTTACCTCAATGGGAAGTTGGTGTTTGAAGATAAAGGAAACGAGGCACTTCCATTGAAAGATGTAGACAACGACCTTCGAATCGGCGGGACTTTTGCAGGATTCAGAAACTTCCAAGGCATCATTGATGAGGTCCGCGTTTGGAATCGCGCGCTGTCCGTGAATGAGATCTCAGACAACATGAAACTGGGGTTTGGTCAGATTCTGAGTGTTTCGCCCGATGGGCAGCTAGCCACAACTTGGGGGCAGCTCAAAGCAAGACGAAAGTGATTGAGTTGATAGCATGCTGGCTGGCAAGGCGTTCTCGATTGAGTGTGCTATCTTGCGATAGATTGGCACTCAGCATCGTGTTGACCAATACACTTTTTTTTAGAAATCCCGATATTTTAGAGTGATAATGTTAAATGTCAGTGATATCATTTCCATTGAAGTTTGCTGTCTCATACGTCTAGGACTTAACGAGAACTCCTTTGGGTCTAAGATCCAGTGCTTTAGTTTTGGGAGGCAGGCTGACTGTAGTCCCGATTCCGTTGCGTTGAAACAACGCTTACAGAATCGTGGATTCACGGTTTGGTAAGCATAGGCACCATGCGACCAAACCGGAAGCTTCGTAAGGTCTCGGACTCTCGGTTGAAGACCGGAGATCGGAGCCCCAACGAAGCCGAACCCTTGTATTTACAAGGGTTTTGTGGTGCAATATGGTTTGTAATCATCAGAGATAAAAACTGGGATTACAATGTTTTCTTGTAAACGTGGATGGGTTATCGTCCATGGCACGCTTCTCAGTTCCAACCTCGCATCGGGGAGGTGCCGTCAAATTACCTCTGAATAGCAAGTGTTATTGATAACAGAATCTCACTAACGAACGGATTTGGAAGAATCTGAATCCTTTAGGTTTGAGAATACGTCGAAGGAGGAATAACTGATGTTTAATCATGTCATTGCAGCATTGTTAGTCATTGTCGTCGCGTTGATACCTATTATGGGATACACCGCGGCAGACGTTGACGGTTTGCTCATCTACCTCCCAATGGATGAGGGACAGGGAAATGTAGCAGAAGATGTGAGTCCTATGGGATTAAACGACGGGCAATTAATTGAGAAAGCCAAGTTTGTTCCCGATGGAAAATACGGCGGCGCAGTTGAACTGGATGGTGCAAGCTACGTGGACCTGCCCTGGAATGACTCCATGGATGTCGGGGCTGACGACTTCTCCACAGAAATTTGGTTCAAGTATAACGAACAGGCAAACGCTGGAACTTTAATATGGGGATTCAATGTGGGTGGCGGCGAACCGCAGTTCTGGATTAGGACGCACCCCCCAAATAATATTACGTCACTCTTCTGGGATGGCGTGGAACCTAACGGTCCCATCGTGGAGACACCGAAGGCGTATAACGATGACGAGTGGCACCATTACGCCTTTGTCCGCAGAGACGATGTACTCGACATATATGTTGACGGCAGGAAGGTCGGTTCAGGTAAGGGAGACGAGGCTTCTGTCACCAGAAATCAGGCCTTCGGCATTCACCTCGGACAGCGAGTTGATGGGAACAACCCATACACGGGGCTCCTTGACGAGTTTCGCTTCTGGACTCGGCAGCTGAGTGCGGAGGAGATTAACGCAAATATGCTGACGGGACAAGATGACTTCTTAGCCGTCGATCCCGCCAACAGTCTTACCACAACGTGGGGAAAAATTAAAGCCTCACGCTAAGCACGGGATAGTTTATTCCGTTGGTGAAATCAACAAAATAGAAATCTAAGAGGGTGGTTTCCTTGTTATTTTGGTGGTACTCAGTCACCATAGAAAGGGGATTACCCTCTTTGTTTATCTGCCTTCGACCTATACGAACGATTTAGCAAGACTGTCCCCGGAACGTTTTGAGGAGGTTATTGATATGGCAGCCTATCGAGCAGCCGTTATCGGTTGTGGACGGATTGGGAGCACGATTGACGACGAAGACGACGTGCGACCTCATTTTTTTTATCCGATGGCGCACGCACCCGGCTACGTCGAAGCAAAAGGAGTGGAATTGGTCGCGGGCGTAGACCTGCTGCCGGACCAGCTAGCGGATTTTAAACGCCGTTGGGGCGTTGATGCCCTCTATACCGACTACCGGCAAATGCTTGCCAACGAGAAACCCGACATTGTGAGTGTGACCACTAGACCTGCAGAACGAGCGGAGGTTGTTATCGGAACGGCAGAAGCGGGTGGGGTGAAGGCGATTTATGCAACCAAGCCGATCGCCCCGAGTCTTGCCGAGGCTGATGCGATGATCGAGGCATGTCGGAAGCATGGCGTCCTTCTAGTGATTGCCTGTCACCAAAACTGGAGCCCCTGGTTTTTAGCCTGCCTAGAAGCCATTCGAGCGGGAGAGATTGGCAAGCTTACATCAATGCTCTGTAGCTACACCCACGGTGGTCACACACTTTCTCTCTTTCGTCTGTTTGCCAGTGCGCCCGCCAAATGGGTCGTTGGACATATCGACAGTGATAACAGGCGGAGCGGCATGATTCTCTACGAGAATGATATCCGCGGGTTCATCACCACCGGCGGGTGGCATCAATTCGATTTCATCGGAAGCGACGGTTGGCTCTCCTCCCGCAACGAGCACGCCGACTTTGAGATGTGGACCCGTTACCCGGATCGCTCCATCAGTACTCAGACCGGAGAACCCGTTCGCCGACAATTCCCCAACCCAAAGCGCTTCATTAGTTCTCAGCAAGCCGCTATTGAAGCACTCGTCAAAGATCTTGATGAAGGCACGGAGACGCTGTGTCCTGGGGAATACGGGCGTGAAGCCCTAGAAGTCGGTATCGCGATGCGGGAATCGCACCTGCGGGGTGGTGAGAAACTTGAACTTCCCCTAGCCGATCGAAGCCTAAGGAGTGGGTAGTGCATACCAAACGTAATTACTATGATGAATTCATTACCAATAACTCGGACCTTCGGGACGTTTCCAAAGTCCCCCTGATAAGGGGGATTTAGGGGGTTGTCTGTGCATTGGGAGTGTCTAAGTAATTCTAAAATCTACCATAACTAGTTCAGATTAGGGAAAGGAGAATCTCATGGCTCAACCTATAGGTGAAGCATTTCGGGTTATCAACGAAAGCGAGCCCAAACGTACCTACCGCGGCGCCGTTGTTGGGTGTGGCAGGATGGGCAGCACCATCGACGATGAAGTAATCGGTAACCCACACTATCCTTGGCCTTTTGCCCATGCACCGGGGATGCTCGAAGCGAGGAACGTCAATCTGATTGCCGCTGCGGATGTTTATCAACCACAACTCGATGATTTCAAGCGGCGCTGGGGGGTCGAAGCCCTTTACACCGACTATCGGGAGATGGTCGAAAAAGAGCAGCCTGATATTGTTTCCGTGACAACCCGACCCGCAGAGCGAGCAGAGGTAACCATAGGCTTGGCGGAGATGGGCGTCAAAGCAATCTTTGCCACCAAGCCGATGTGCCCTAGCCTTGCCGAAGCAGACGCCATGATTGAAGCGTGTCGGAAGCACGGCACGATTCTGGCAATTGCCTGTCACCTCAACTGGTACAACTGGTACACCAACGCACGACAGGCGATCGCTGACGGAGCAATCGGTGAATTGCGATCGATGATCTGCCATAGCACATCCAGCCTATCAAACCTGCACAGCCATACCTTTGGCCTCCTGCGCCTCTTTGCCGGTGCGCCCGCCAAGTGGGTTTTCGGTGTGATGGATAGCGACGAAGCAGCAGCAGCCGAGGGTGACCTTTCCGGATCCGGATACATCGTCTACGAGAACGATGTGCGCGCATACATGAACAGTCGAGCTGACGCTTCAAGCTATGGATGGACACTGGAATTTATCGGTGACAAAGGACGCATCGTCTCGCGCAATGCCCATGCGCAGTTTGAACTCTGGAGCACACATCCGGAAACCGGAGGACCCATTCAGTGTCAATTCCCCAATCCTTGGCATCCACGAAGTTCACTGGTGGACGCGATGGAAGGGGTTTGCAAATCTATTGAGCTCGGGGAAGAGCGGATCTGTCCGGGAGAGTTTGGCAGAGAAGCTTTAGAGATTGCTATTGGTATGCGCGAATCCCATCGACGCGGTAATGTGCGGGTAGACCTGCCACTAGAAGACCGGAGCCTACGGATAGGGTAAAAGCGCAGAAAACAAGGAATAACAATGTCGTCTAGGTCATGGGTTCAAGTGTTCATCAATTCAATGAACCAGTGACGAGCTTCTGATCGTAGGGGAGATCTCTGTCCCATTTATTCTAAGACCCCAGTGGGGCGACAGGTATATAGCATTAAATTAACACCGGGGGTAGTTTCTTATGAGGACCTTCACCGAGCCCGAAAAACAGCAACTACAAGCGAAGATTAAAGATGAGCAAGAACAGCAGCACATGCTTTTGGATCGTATTTGTATTTGCCTACCTATTTTGGTTCTTTAAGACTCAGGTCGCCTAACACTCCGTTGAATTTGAGGACGGAAATCTGCGGTGTTAAGCAAATTTCTGTCGTGCTCATCCAAGAATCGGGGACCTAAATTTTTGTCTGCCTAGCTTCTATGGAAGAAGACATGGTGACGAAGAAATCATCAGGAAATACGCTACGTGGAATCGCCATCGGGCTGATCCTAATACCCTTAAATAGCTATTGGCTTGTCCTCTCCAAACAACCTTACCAGTACCAGGCCGTTTCTACAAATATGGCGCTGTTTTTTAACGTCATTTTGTTCATTTTCATCCTTGCCGCTCTGAACCTGCTGCTAAGAAAGTACCTGCCTAAAATTTCCCTCTCCCAAGGCGACTTGATTGTCGTCTACGCGATGTTAAGTATTGCATCGGCTTTAAGTGCAACTGACATGATGCAGACCCTCGCCCCCGTCATAGAACATGCCTTTGGCTTTGCAACGATTGAGAACGATTGGGCAACCCTTTTTCACAAATACATCCCCACCTGGATAGCGGTAAGTGACAAGAGAGTATTGGAAGCCTACTACAAAGGTGATTCCAGCCTGTACAACCTCCGGTACATTGAGGAGTGGTTTGTACCTGCATTGGCGTGGGTCAGTTTTACAATTGTCTTGGTTTTCGTGATGCTCTGCATCAATGTAGTCATAAGGAGACAGTGGGTTGAGGAGGAAAAACTCAGCTATCCCATCATCCAGTTGCCGCTCGAAATGACAAAGGTTGGTGAAGGCTTTTTCTCTAACAAGTTGATGTGGCTTGGGTTCGCAGTTGGTGGTAGTATCAGCCTTATCAATGGACTCAATTACCTCTATCCTGTAATACCCGACCTTGGCTTCAACCCTTATCGTCATAACATTGGTGCCTATCTAACAGAAAAGCCGTGGAACGCTGTCGGTTGGATGCCGGTAGGGCTTGTCCCCTGTATTGCGGGGCTTACCTTCTTCATGCCTTTGGACATGTCCTTTTCCTGCTGGTTTTTCTATCTGTTCTGGAAAACCCAGAAGGTTGTCGGAAGCATGATAGGTTTTCGTGGGGTCGCTGGGCTGAGTGGCTCTTTCTATCTCGCACAGTTGAACCAGCAGACCTTTGGAGGTGCTATGGGGATAGCAGTAATTGCACTCTGGCTGAGTCGAAGGCATCTGGTGCAAGTCTTCAAAACAATCGTCGGTAAAACAGAAATCGATGATTCTAATGAACCGATCCGGTACAGATGGGCGATCTGCGGAATCCTCGGCGGGATGACTTTCATAACCCTGTTTTGCTACAGAGCCGGGATGTCGATAGGGGTCATTCTACTTTTCTTTCTGCTATACCTTGCCTTCTCATTAGCCATCACCCGAATACGAGTGGAATTTGGGACTCCCATACACGACTTTGCCTATGGAGACCCACCGCTCATGATGGTTAATGCGCTTGGCACGCGACGTATTGGATCCGCTAACCTGACGATACTCTCCTTTTTCTTTTACTTTAACCGTACCTACAGACCGCATCCAATGCCGCACCAGCTTGAGTCCTTCAAACTCGCACAAGAGGCCAGACTAAATAACAGAATATTACTCTCCGCCATGCTCATAGCGATGGTATTCAGTGCATCTATATTTTTCTGGATCTATCTGCATATCGGATATGAGGCCGGTGGAAGCTCGCTGATGCGCTTTGCTGCCGATGGTTTTCGCCGGCTTGAACAGTGGCTCACCTTTCCCACAGAAGGCAGGACAAGCGACTTGGCTAGTATGCTCACCGGGTTTGTAAGCGTCATCTTCCTCATGGCAATGCGGATGAGATTTCTGTGGTGGACGCTCCACCCCGCAGGATACGTCATATCGGCTGGCTATGCAATAAACCCCTTCTGGTTTTCCATCTTCCTTAGTTGGTTAGCCAAATGGATCATTCTCAAATACGGGGGATTGAAAGGACATCGCCGGGCAATATATTTCTTTCTTGGTTTAATTTTAGGAGAATTCACACTTGCTAGCTTCTGGAGTATACTGGGTGTTATACTTGGTAGGCGAATGTATGGGTTTATATACTAACCTAAGTTGCTAGGGGCATTTAATTCTCCTGTAGGAGGGATCTCCGAATCCCGACATATCGCTCAGACAGCGAGAAAACCGAAAACTAAATAGCCCTACCTAAGAGCCTGTTTGAAAAGTCATTTTGGGTAAAGTTATTTTCCATGAACCCGAGTTTTTTCTTCAAAACTCGGGTTCTTCCATAATCCACTATTCAACCGCACATTCTCACTATAATTTAGGAAACCGTGTCAGGTCAATGGTAGGGGCTTGGTTTCGTGGGAGTGAGGTCCTCTCGCCCAACGGGTTGGCAGACCCAACCTCTACCCTGCGATACGGCTCGCTGTGGATTGGCAAATCCACAGCACCGTGGGATCACTCCTTGCTTTTTAAAATAGGTTCTAAGTTACTAGGACGTGTTAAATTTTGCTGTCGCGAATTTGAGGAACACTGTAAGCATCGCGCCACCCACTAAATACCGAGGCAGTTGTCCGAAATCGTCTCAAGTTACTTTGAATCCCGACCTCATTGGGGGCACATCAAAATTGATTTAATCTGTCAAATGTCAACAGAATCTAGGAAATTTTGAGAGTTTTATGGTATAATTTGTTCATCAATATAGCGCTTACGACAACGTAAACAGGAGATGATAACCGATGACCGACTACCGATTCAAAATTGGGATGTTTCTTCAAATGACAGGCTTACCTTTTGACCAAGAACTTGCCCTTGCGGAGGAGCTCGGCGCAGAGTATGGTTGGTTCACTGATCTAGACTGGGCAATCGGCGGCGAGGTAACCGATGCCAGCGTCGATAGGCTTGGTGAGCGAGCTGCCCGACACGGAGTCAAGCTGTTTATGCTTGGCACCGGTGGTGCTTTTGGTCATATCCACTTGGCAGATCTGGAATTGGAAACGCTGCACGATCATCCTGAATTTCGCAAAGATTTCGACCTCCTCACTCAGAGTATGCGAGCTGCCAACCGTATCGGCGCGGATTCGGTGTTGGCTTACACTTTTGCCTGGCCCGGCGAATATTCAGCCGGCAAGCCGACATGGCCCATGCGTTGGCTGACGCGGGGAGGTATCATCGCAGACGTTGACATGGAAAAATTGGTCAAAATATTCACGATCGTGGCAGATGAAGCAGAAAAATATAACATTGATGTTGTCCTCGCCAATCTACCTTGGCACTACACTAACACCACCAGCCACTGTCACGCTCTGGTTGACAGGATCGGCTCTGAGCGGATTAAAATTATGTGGCATCCGTCCGATAACCTGACCGCTGGTGAATTAGATTCGGCGACAGCAGGCTTTATGAATGTGTGCCCTTATCTCCATTCACTCCATGTGAAGGATTTGCGCGTCAATGATGGCTTTAAACTTGATTTTGAGTACTGTCCGTTGGGCGAAGGTGATGTCGATTACCTAACAGTGCTGCGCAATCTCCGCGACCATCGTTGCGATGTCGTTTTTGCAGTCGCCACACACTACCTCCCACCGAATGGCTCCGGTGCAGATGCAATGCGAATTAACTTTGCCAATCTCAAGCCGCTTATTGAGCAAGTCGAGGCAGGTGGATAAAGAAGGCACTGTAGGCTATTATAAGGGCGAATTTGTACCTCTTAGCTTACCACCAAACTGAAAGGAAACACGCCGTATGCAAAATGACGTAGATCAACGAAAAATTACTTGGTATAGACCCCGGATAGACCGTGAAGTGCTCAGATCCCTTAACCAACGCAGCGACTGGAAAGGAATGCTCCAAACCCTCGGTCATCTCGGATTGCTCGCGTTAACAGGAACCTGTGCTTTCTACGCCGCAGCGCGACTTCCCTTGCCGGTATTACTGTTGATCCTATTCCTCCATGGAACTATCTGGGCATTCCTACTGAATGGATTCCATGAATTATGTCACAACTCGGTTTTTAAGACGAGATTCTTGAATACCTTCTTCCTGCGAATTTTCAGCTTTCTTGGTGCGTATAACCACGTTCGGTTTTGGGCGAGCCACTCCGACCATCATAAATATACCCTGCACCCTCCGGACGATTATGAAGTCGTGTTCCCGGTAAAATTGACATTCACCGGCTTCCTCAAAAGTGCGGTTGTGAACCCATGGGGGTTCTACGCCCGGTGGAAGTCGATTATTCGACTCAGTTTCGGCAAGCTGGAGGATCACGAAGCAACAGTCATGTTCCCTGAATCGGATATGGAGAAACGACGGGAGCTGTTCAACTGGGCTCGTATCCAACTCGTAGGGCACGCCCTGATCGTCGGTGTCTCGCTCTACTTCGGTCTCTGGTTGGTGCCGGTCGTTATCACACTGGCTCCGGCATACGGCGGCTGGCTCCTTTTCCTCTGCAACACGACTCAGCATGTGGGACTTACGGACAATGTGCCGGATTTCCGGCTCTGCTGCCGGACGATTACCCTGAATCCGTTGGTTCAGTTCGTATACTGGCATATGAACTTTCACATAGAACACCACATGTACGCCGCAATTCCATGTTACAACTTAGGAAAATTGCATAGGCTAATTAAACATGAACTCCCACATTGCCCCGTCGGTCTTTTCGAGACTTGGAAGCAAATTATTACAATCCTAAAGAAACAGAAGACGGATCCGGAATATCAGTACGTGCCTGAACTGCCGATGCCGTTAGATGCTTGACCTAAACTTGTGAGAGGACTCAATGAACGACATCCTTCAAGAATGCTACGAATACTATGCAGATCTCCGCGGAGAGATGAACCAATGGCTGAAGCAGAGCATGGCGCTAGATCCGCCCGGACCAAACGGTGGCGGAGAAGATGAAGCCAATTACGCATTGGCATGGTTTCCACACTACCTTGTGACCGGCGATCAAACCGTTTTGAAACATTTCGGGGACCTGAAATCCGCACTAGCGGGTTGGATTGAGCGGGAGTGTCTGCACGGCTACGAACCAGAGGCGGAGGCGCATCACGGCACGGAACCGTTTCTACTATTCCTGCCGAGATACATAGATCTTGTGCCGGACGATCAGGAAGCGCGCTCGATGTTGACCGATGCTGCCGAGCACATCGGGAATTGGGTCGAAGAGATCCCCGCTTGGTACGACTATGACCGCGATACGTTTTGCGGCTACCACATCGGTAGCCGAACGGTTCACAATGACGCAGAGACAGCATACGAGGTTGCCGAACACTTCCGATTCATCCATATTGCTCTCGCGACATACCGGGTCACGGGGGAAGAACATTACCTCGATTGGTCGTTGCGATATGGTCGGAAACGGGCAGAGCGGATCATCGCTGCGGGTTCTCCAATGCCGCTGCTGTGGGACTTGGAAGGAAACGGCTTGGGCGAAGCGGAAGTTGAGGAGCGAGGACTACAACGGCTTGCCGCACAAGGCACGCATCATACTTCAGGCGACCCGTTGGCGGGAATCGAAAATCTGCTCGCCTCCGGTGCGATTTATGTGTGCGGCGATCTCTACCACCTGTCGGGGGATACAATCTTTAAGGATGCAGCGAAGCGGATTGTCGAACCACTCGTTGAATCCGTACTTGATCCATACCACGACCCTAGCGCTGCCGCAATCGGCTACTACCGACGGACATTCGAGGATACCGTTTTTGATCAGCGCATTCGCGATCAGCTAAGTGACCTTCCGCCCCCACCGAGACATCTTGCGCTCACCTTCCCGCAGGAGATCCGGCGACGGGAACGGGGTGTCGGTCGCCGATCTGATATGGCGTATTGGGGTGAATGGTCGGACGACGGTTCCGTGCAGCCAATCCGGGAACCATCGACGGCAACCTTGACCCTCGCTTACCAGATTACCGGTAACCCGGAGTTCGCGATGCGGGCGTTCCGAAGCGCATCAACACGCCTGACGATGGCACGGAGAGTGCTTCGTGGTGGCAGGGAACACGCGGATATGGGCGGTGCTGTCTGCTCAGTCGCAGCGGGACACGGACGGAATTGGGGACACGGAGCCGTCACATCGTGCTACGGTCCGCTGCTGCTGGGCACGCGTGAACTTCAGAGCGCGGTTGTGCCAACGTTGGAGGTGCGGACGCAGGACGGTAAAAATTGCCTGCCGCAGAACCTTCTGTCGCTTACCCGACCGCCTGTCGACGGTCAAGGGGAGGTGGTATTCTATAACGGCGGCGCTTCAACGTTACTCTTTTCTTGGCGACCAAAAACAGACATGGCAGCAGCGTTAGGTTGGCAGGATTTGCACATTAAACCGGGAGAAGTTGAGCGGGTAGGCTTGAGTAAAACATAGTCACCCTTTCAAAGCTGGTTTTAGACAGTAAAATAGATCGGGTCGAGGATATATAGTCATGGTCATCGTTATGAAGGCGGGAGCGGAACAACAAGATATTGACGCCGTCATCGTTCGAATCAGAGCATTCAACTATCAACCGCATCCGATTCAGGGCACAGAGCGCACCGTTATTGCCGCGATTGGGGATGAACGCGGCAAGCATGAGTTGCTACAACTGGAGTCAATGCGCGGCGTGGATAGGGTTGTCCCAATCTTGGAACCCTACAAGCTCTCAGGCAGCGAAATTCGGTCCGGTGAAAGAACGAAGATACAGATCGGAGATGTCGAAATCGGCGGTGATGCGTTAATCCTGATGGCTGGACCTTGCTCCGTTGAAAGTCGGGAGCAGATTTTGGCATCGGCAGAGATCGTTAAGGAAGCCGGCGCACAAATCCTGCGGGGTGGCGCGTTCAAACCGCGCACTTCGCCGTATAGCTTTCAAGGACTTGGGGAGGAAGGCTTGCAATACCTCGCCGAAGCACGGGACAAAACGGGACTCTTGGTTATCACGGAATTGATGGATAGCCACGACCTCCGGCTTGTTGAGCAATACACGGACATCATCCAAATCGGCGCACGGAATATGCAGAACTACGGACTTCTTTCACGCCTCAGCGAAACGAAAAAGCCTGTAATGCTCAAGCGGGGCATGATGTCGGAAGTCAACGAACTCCTACTTTCAGCGGAATACATTCTTTCCGAAGGGAATTACAACGTCATCCTGTGCGAACGAGGTATCCGAACATTTGAAACAGCGACACGGAACACTTTTGATCTGAACGCAATTCCGGTAATCAGGAAAATGAGTCATCTGCCCATCATCGCCGATCCGAGTCACGGGACGGGACATTGGGAATATGTCAATCCGATGGCGAAAGCCGCTGTCGCCGCAGGGGCGGACGGTCTAATGATTGAGGTCCATCCGGATCCTGAAACCGCGTTGTCTGATGGCGCACAATCGCTTCGACCAGACAAATTCCGGCAGCTGGTCACGGAACTCAAACCGTTCATCGAGGCGAGCGGACGGACATTTTAGGCCTCCCTACGACTAGCCGGGCGAATTGATTCTTGTCTCCGTTCCTGTTAGGAAATCGTGCAACAGAAACCGATTTATGGTGAGTTAGAGAAATAAGTAGACACTACCACTAACTCGGACCTTCGCGAAGTTTCTAAAGTCCCCCTGCAACTCCCCTGACAAGGGGTCTCCCCCTGATAAGGGGGCTAAGGGGTTGGTTGCTTGTTCAACGCTAGTGATTTCGATCTCCTCACGGTTTCCCCCTGATAAGGGGGCTGGGAGGTTGGGGATCTTCTCCTTTGTCTTTCCCCTCTTATCAGAGGGGTTGGGGATTTAGCGGGCTAATTATCAAGTCCCCCTGATAAGGGGGATTTAGGGGGTTGGCTGTGCACTGGAAGTCTCTAAGTAATTCTGAGATCTACCATAGTACATGGGTCCATTAATGAACAAATGGCTTTCACGTTTCACGCTCCTAGCGTTTTCTACTGTCTTTTCACATGAACCTTTGTCTTATATTCTACGTGTCACACATTTCGCTCTTGTTATTCATCTTAACTTCTGGTAACATGGTAACAACATTTCACAGATATGGAGGACTGAACATGGCATTACCAAAAATGGTTCGTATAAAGCAGCATTTTGATACCCCTGTTGTCGCAGATTTGCCCGCAGCAGTTAGAGCAGAACTGGATCAGATCGGCACGGCATCAATTATCGGGATAGGAGATAGCGTCGCTATCGGTGGTGGCAGCCGCGGGGTTGCGAACATTGCCGTTGTCATTAAAGCAACGGCGGATTACCTCAAGGACATCGGTGCAAAACCGTTTGTTGTGCCAGCGATGGGAAGCCACGGCGGTGCGACCGCAGAAGGGCAGCGAGCCGTACTGGAGCACTACGGTGTTACCGAAGAAACGGTCGGTGTACCGATCAAGGCAACGATGGAGGTTGTTGAAATTGGTCAAACTGCCGACGGGCTGCCTGTATTCCTTGATACTTACGCCGCCAACGCAGATCACATTGTCCCAATCAATCGGATCAAAGCACACACCGATTTCAGAGGCACGGTTGAGAGCGGCACGCTGAAGATGTTGACAATCGGGTTTGGTAAGCAGCACGGTGCGAATATGTACCACCGCGCCTTCTTCCACTACGGATTTGAACATATCATCCGGACAGTTACCGGCTTGCTCATAGATGCCGGAAAGGTTGGTTTTGGCGTTGGACTGGTCGAAAACGCGCACGAACAGACAGCGAAGGTCGCCGCGATGCGCGCCGGTGAACTGATGCGTCGAGAACGCGAACTCCTCGTCGAATCCAAGTCGTTGATGGGACGCCTTCCGTTTGATGCTTTTGACCTCTTAATCGTGGATTGGATGGGCAAGAACATCAGTGGGACAGGGATGGATACCAACATCATCGGCCGTATGATGCAGATCCTTGAGCCAGAGCCGGAGAAGCCCGCGATTGTGCGAATCTTCGTCCGAGATTTGACAGACGATAGCGACGGCAACGCGACAGGGGTTGGGCTGGCGGATTTCACTACGACGCGCCTTGTGGAAAAGATGGATCGGCACGCAACCTACATGAATGGCATCACCGGGATGGGACCGCAGAAGTCGAAAACGCCCTTCTATTACGACACCGATCAGGAGGCTATTGAGATCGCACTGAACACGGTTGGATTGACCCCGCCTGAACAGGCAAAAGTGGTGCGAATTGAAAGCACCCTCGGTCTAGCAGAGGTGGATATCTCCGAAGCCCTACTTGAAGACGCAAAACTCCGCACCGATCTGGAAGTCATTGGCGAACTAGAACCACTTGCGTTTGACGCTGACCGCAACCTGCCGCCGTTTGATGAAGAATAATATGCTGTTTATCAGGAGACTGCCATGACTACTGCGGAAAGAATTCAGGAGCAGGTTCAGAAATTACCTGAACCATTACAAGCAGAAACGCTGGGTTTTATTGAATTCCTAATGCAGCGCCAAAGTGTGCGAAAAGAGGATTTGGATTGGTCACATCTTTCATTGGCTGCGGCGATGCGTGATATTGAAGATGAGGATGTGCCAATCTATGATGAATCCGATTTGAAGGAATGGTGGGTGTGAAAAGGCCTGGACAGATTGTTGTGTTCAACTTTCCGCAGACCGATTTGGGTGTCGGAAAACAACGTCCAGCGCTTCTACTGGCATCACTTCCCGGCAATTAGGATGACTGGCTAATTTGTATGATTTCATCAAATCTCAATCAATATGTTGAAGGTCTTGATGAAATTATCAATGAAAATTCTCCAGGCTTTGTCCGTTCCGGGTTAAAAACCGCGAGCGTTATCCGCACAACTCGTCTCGCCGTGGTTTCAGGGGAGGTTTTGATTAGAGCAGTAGGCGAAATTTCTCCGGACCGGTTGATGCAAGTGAAAAATAACTTGGGAGACTGGATAAAGAGTGTTTAGAACCATATAGAATAGGAACAAAGAGGAGGATTTGTTGAAACGTATAATTGTCGGGATAACGGGAGCAAGTGCCGTCATCTACGGTGTGCGTCTATTGGAGATTCTCACCCGATGCGATGACTATGAAATCCACTTGACGATTTCAGACTCCGGCGCAAGGGCACTGTGGGAAGAACTGCAGCTCCATGTCGATCTGGACAATTTCCGCCTTGAATCCCTTATCGGCTATTCGTCAGATCAGGTGATTTACCACCATCAGTCCGACATTGGCGCATCGATCGCCAGTGGCTCCTTCCGCACCGTGGGGATGATCGTTGCACCGTGCAGTATGGGAACTATCGCTTCGATAGCGACTGGCATCTCCCGAAACCTCATCCAGCGTGCTGCCGATGTTTGCATCAAGGAGCGGCGTAAACTGGTTCTTGTGCCCCGTGAAACGCCGCTCAGTCCCATCCACCTCGAAAACATGCTCAAACTGTCTCGAACGGGCGTAGTGGTGCTGCCTGCCATGCCGGGCTTTTACCACTTCCCCAAAACGGTTGATGATATGATTAATTTCGTCGTCACGAAGACCCTGGACCAGTTTGACATTGATACGGATCTCATCCAGCGGTGGAAGGAAGATCTTTAACTATGGTGAATGATATAAATTAAGTAGACGTTGCCCAGTAGTTTCCCTTAGCGAAGTTTCCAAAGTCCCCCTGATAAGGGGGATTTAGGGGGTTGACTGTGCATTGGGGATGTCTCAGTAATTCTAAAATCTACCATAAACGGAATCAGGAGTAGACCATGAAACTGGCTATCTGCAACGAAATGTTTGAGGATTGGCAGATCGCAGATGTCTTCTCGTGCGCTGCCAAGCTCGGCTACGATGCGGTGGAGCTCGCACCCTTCACGCTCGCGGAATCGGTCGTGGACATCAGCCGAACCGAGAGAGATCGCATCCGTAAAGCCGCGGATGCAGCGAAGATCGAAATCGCCGGACTCCACTGGCTGTTGGTCTCGCCAAAGGGGTTGCACGTCAATCACCCCGACGGAGAAATCCGCGAGAAAACACGGGATTATTTTTTCGCGCTGATAACGTGTTGTGCTGATCTGGGTGGGAGGATTATGGTCATCGGTTCGCCCAATGAACGCAATGTACTAGATTCAGTGACATCAGAGCAGGCGTGGGGTTATGCGCAAGAGACCTTCACCGCGTGCGCCGAGCTCGCTCAGGAGCAGGATGTCATCTTGTGCATGGAGCCGTTGACAAGTGAGAGCACAAACTTTATCAATACGCCGGCGGCAGCGGTGGAGATGGTCAAAGCGGTCGATAATCCTAATTTTCAGATAATCCTTGATGTCACAAGCACAGCCGCCGAAAATTTGGATATGCCCACGCAGATCCGCACATACGCCGAACATGTGGCGCATTTTCACACTAACGACGATAACGGCTACCTCCCCGGTTCCGGTAATGTGGATTATCCACCAATTATCGAGGCATTGAAGGAGATCAATTACACCGGTTATCTTTCGACCGAGGTCTTCAACTTTGAGCCCGATCCAGAGACAATTGCGCGTCGAAGCATCGAATTTCTGAAGCCGTTGGTTGGATAAAAGGAAACCACAATTTGCTTGACACCGAAACCGGAATTGTGATATGCTTTAAGTATTCTGACAAATAGGAAGTTGAAAGGTACTATGCAAACCCTGAACCGACAACCACAGTTTCAAATAGCATCTCATCATTGGCATTGGTGGCGTTGTGTTGAGGGGAGCAGTGTGCCTTTGCTGAGATAAACCTTTGGACTCATATCTAGCAGCCGAAGCCGTAGGCATACGAATCCCGTTGTCTACGGCTTTTTTTATGCCTATTTTCTGCTAAACGAGGAGGAAAGATGGAAATTCTTGATCAACTCAAAACCGATCAGGACGGTTTAATCCCTGCCATCATACAGGATGATGAAAACAAAGAGGTCCTCATGGTTGGCTATATGAACCGTGAAGCAGTGCGGAGAACGTTAGAATCAGGGCGTGTCTGCTTCTGGAGCCGCTCCCGCCAGGAATACTGGATCAAGGGGGAGACTTCAGGACACACGCAAACCGTGCGAACGGTCGCCTTTGATTGTGATGCTGATGCGCTGCTAATCAAAGTCGAACAGAAAGGCGGGGCGTGCCACACCGGTTACCGCTCCTGCTTCTTTCGGGAAGTCTCCCCCGACGGCAACGCTACGCGCATCGTTGGTGATAAGGTTTTTGATCCAGATGCAGTGTATTGATAGTTTTTAAGGAGACTCCCATGTATTACCCTAGCTTAGAAGATTTTCGAGAAAAAGCGCAACACGGAAACTTGATTCCCGTTTACAAACAGATTCTGGCGGACATGGAAACACCTGTGTCCGCGTTTTACAAGATTGAAGCGAGTGATTACGCATTTCTGTTGGAGAGTGTCGAAGGCGGTGAACACGTTGCTCGGTATTCATTCCTCGGCAGTGACCCATCAATCCTGCTTAGGAGCAGGGGCAATCTGGTCCGGATTGATGACCTCCGCACCGGGGAAACGGTTGAACTGGAAACCGAAGACCCGTTGGAGGCACTTGAAGAGTTGATGACCCGCTATCGTCCCGTTGAGGTCGAGGGATTGCCGCGGTTTCACGGCGGAGCGGTTGGTTACCTGAACTACGATATGGTGCGCTTCGTTGAGGACCTCCCGGACACCACCGAGGATGATCGAGAACTACCGGATTGCTTTTTCATGGTGACCGATACACTCTTAGTGTTCGACCATGTGAACCATCAGATCAAGGTGGTCGCCAACGCTCAGATCAACGGCGACGTTGACCAAGCCTACGAAGACGCACTTGATCGGATCGACGAACTCATCGCTAAACTCAAACAGCCGTTGCTGACGAATTATACGAATAAGCCAACTGCACGTCCAAGCGGTGTGCCTGTCACGTCAAACTTTACGAGGGAAGATTACCATCAGGTTGTCCTTCGGGCGAAAGAGTATATTGCCGCGGGAGACATCATTCAGGTTGTGCCATCGCAACGTTTTAGCGTGCCGATATCGGTCGATACATTCAATGCCTATCGCGCGTTACGCACCGTGAACCCATCGCCTTATATGTACTACCTCAAGTTCGATGAACTCCAGATTGCTGGGGCATCACCTGAGATGATGGTGCGCGTTGAGGACGGTGTTGCGGAGATGCGTCCTATCGCAGGAACCCGTCCGCGTGGAGCGACCCCGACCGAAGATGAGGCGTTGGCAACGGAACTCCTCGCCGATCCGAAGGAGCGGGCGGAACATGTCATGCTCGTTGACCTCGGACGCAACGACTTGGGGCGCGTCTGCGAATACCATACTGTGCGTGTGAGTGAGATGATGGTAATCGAACGCTACTCACATGTAATGCACATCGTTTCGCATGTTATCGGAGAGTTGCGCGAGGGGCAGACCCCCTACGATGTGATTCGTGCCTGCTTGCCTGCAGGGACGCTATCCGGTGCCCCCAAGATTCGGGCGATGGAGATTATCGATGAACTTGAGCCCACGCGCCGGGGCCCTTACGGCGGTGCTGTCGGCTACTTCAGCTTCTCCGGCAGCGCAGATACAGCGATCACGATCCGCACCCTCGTTGTCAAAGATGGAATCGCCTACGTCCAAGCGGGCGGTGGTATCGTCGCAGACTCTGTGCCTGAGACGGAATATGAGGAAACGGTCAACAAGGCGCGGGCGGGGTTAAGAGCAATTGAAATCGCTGAAGCGGGATTGGAGTAGATCAGCGACAGGAGGCAAACCGTGAGTGTAACACTCGACCGGGTCATCCCTTGGGGCAGATCGCTGCAAGAATACACGCGGATGTTCAATCTCTCCGATGAGGAACTGAATTTAGGTATCCTCGGTGTCGGCGACGGACCTGCCAGTTTTAACAGCGAGATGAATGCCTTGGGACATACGGTGCTATCAGTTGACCCGATCTATTCCTTTTCAAGAGCGCAGATCGAGGGGAGAGTTAAAGCGAACTACCATAGCCTCATCTCTCAAGTGCAACAAAACTCTGACAACTTCGTCTGGGATTTATTTTCAGATCCAGCGCATTGTGGTCGTTTCCGCCTTGAGACTATGAGGAAGTTTTTAGAGGATTTTGAGGTGGGAAAGGTGCAGGGACGTTACCTGCCTGAGTCTCTACCTACACTCAATTTCACCGATTGCCAGTTCGATTTAGCGCTCTGCTCACATCTGCTCTTTCTGTATTCTGTTCAGCTATCTTTCGATTTTCATCGGGATTCTATACAAGAACTCTGTCGCGTTTCTCAAGAGGTACGAATTTTCCCGCTGCTAACTTTGAATTGCGAGAAGTCGCCCTACGTTGCACCGATTCAGTCACATTTTTCGGAAGCGGGATTTACGGTTGATATTTGCCGTGTGCCTTATGAGTTCCAGAAAGGCGGCGACGAGATGATGAGAATCCACAGAAATGGTTAGGAGAAGAACCCATGATACTCATGATTGACAATTACGACTCATTCACCTATAACCTCGTGCAATATCTCGGCGAGTTAGGCGCGGACTTGGTCGTCCATCGCAACGACAAAATCACGCTCGACCAGATCGAAGCCCTCGCACCTGAGAAGATCGTCATATCGCCGGGACCCTGCACACCGCGGGAGGCGGGCATCTCCTGCGACCTAATCCGTCACTTTGCCGGGCGTGTGCCCCTTCTCGGTGTCTGCTTAGGTCATCAGTGTATCGGCGATGTCTTTGGCGGCGATGTTGTCCGTGCCGGACGGCTGATGCACGGCAAAACCTCAATGATTCACCACAACGGTGAACAGATTTTCGACGACCTCGAAAACCCGTTTGAGGCGACACGCTACCACTCCCTCATTGTGAAAAAGGAGACGATGCCGGACTGCTTTGAACTCACTGCATGGACAGATCAAGACGAAATTATGGGGCTTCGACACAAAGATTACCCGATCTGGGGGGTGCAGTTCCACCCGGAGTCAATCTTGACCGTTGAGGGAAAAAAACTATTGGCGAATTTCCTGAACGGGTAGAGAGCACCGACTATAGAAACCGTAGGGAACAACGATCGTTGTTCCTTACTGCTTTCTTTTTCGATGAGCCAATTTGTTTACCGAGTGACCCCCTCATATATGTCCTGAAATCGTTTTGACGTGTAGACGGAAGTTATAGTGAATTTCATAACTATTTGGACACTGTGGGAGGGGTTTTCAACCCCGATTATACGGACACCTCTGATTTTACAGGCGGACTTAGAAGGTTTCTCTTCCACAAGGCGGCTCTCCTGCAATGCCTACTGGAGAAGCGTCTACTTATTTTTAGAATTCACTATAGTAGGTATTTATTGTAAAAAAGTGTGCCCTTATAAAACGCCTGTATTATACTTTTTTTAAGGATATGTCTAATGTGCTTGCAGTAACAGCCCGAAGAAGATCTGAAATCTGCCAGCGATCAAAGCAGATGCCAACGAGTTATAAGGATTCTTAGTGATGAATGACGTTTATCCAGAAGTTCATTGATGCTTACACTTAACCTTAACCCTATAAGGAGGCTCAAAATGAACGCCAAACGTTTTGTAACCTTAACCATGATACTCACCTTATCACTAGTATGTCTACTTGACTGTTATGCCTTGTTGTATCCTTCGGATGCATTTGACTTCACTACACTTAATACGAAAAGGACGCTTGAGGCAAGTCATATCATCATTGGTGAAGTAACTCATGTCTCTTTTGTTTTTCAGCGTGAGTCATATCTCCCTAGTAGTCTTGTAACAGTCCGTGTTGATAAGGATATCAAAGAGCAGATTGAGCAAGGAACAAACCCTCCAGAACGGCAGGCAGAAGGAGAAGGACAAACGCCTCCTCAACGAACAGTAACTTTTGTTCAGGTTGGTGGACCACGGCGTGATGCAACAGGTTGGGTGAAAGTATCTGGTTTTCGTGTTCTTAAAGAGGGCGATTGTGTTTTTCTCAAGTTAATGCCTGCGAAAGATCCTTTTGAACATGATGAGCATTTAATCAAGAGTGGCACTTCATCATTTGCTACTACGTATACTGTCGTAGAAGATGGTGATGATATTTATAATCATATCATCCCTAGTGCATGGCAACGTATTGATATGACCGTGATTCAAATGGCTCGCATTGTAAGGGCAACACTGAGAAAACCAGAACGGATGCGAGACTTAGAGCGTCGGATGAGCGAGCTTAAACATCTGGCACAAGACGCTCGCAGCCAAACTGTAATGGATGAAGTCATGGATATTGAGGAAGCATTGAGCCTTCCACCTTTTGATTCTGACAATCAGTAATATCAAGGAGGAGTATCATGAAAACCTTAGAACCTGTTTGAAAAAGAAAAAATCTGACTCAAGAGTTCATGTTTACGTCCAATCATTGGAGCAGTGAATACCATTCCAATGAAAGGCATAAACATGACCCGAACAACCTATCCCACGGATTTGACCGATGCCCAGTGGGACAATCTGTTCCCCTATCTGCCAAAACCTTCACCGGTAGGTAGACCGCTCAAATGGGAGATGCGCTCAATCATCAACGCTATTTTTTATATAGTCAAATCAGGGTGTCAATGGCGAATGCTCCCGCATCAGATGCCCCCATGGCAAACGGTCTATTCCCATTTCAGAAAATGGAAAGCCGATGGCACATGGGTGATGATTCATCAAGCACTTCATCACCAAACCCGTTGTGATATTGGCAAAGTGCCTTCACCGACAGTCGCTATTATTGACAGCCAATCGGTCAAAACGACTGAACTGGCAGACAGTCGAGGGTTTGATGCACATAAGAAGGTCAAAGGGCGTAAACGTCATATAGTCACCGATACAATTGGCATTCCATTGCGGGTGAAGGTCACTGATGCCAATGTCAGTGATAACCAAGTCGCAATAGAGTTACTCAAAGAGGTTTTTAATTGGCACATAACGATTCAGTTAGTCTGTGCGGATGCGGGTTATCGCGGAGAATTAGGTGACTGGTTATATATGGCGCATCAGTGTCGATTGGACATTGCGCCATCTGTTAGGCAATCAGGATTTGTAGTTATCCCCTTGCGGTGGATTGTGGAGCGCACCTTTTCTTGGTTCGCTTGGTTTCGTCGATTGACTGTGGACTATGAACGCTCCGCTGAGACTGCTGAGGCTATGATATACATTGCTTCCATTTACTTGATGCAAAACCGTATCAAATGACTTTTAAAACAGGCTCTTAGCGTTTGTGATGATTGCAATAACCATTGGCTTTACCAGTATGAGTTTCGCCCAATCATACTGTGGTCTCGTTGAAGCCGACGCAGATGTAGTAGGTTCACATACGTGGAATACTCTTGTAGGACACATGCTGGATAATCCACATGATCCCTATCATTGGAAGAGTAAAAAGGCAGAGTATTACATAAACACACTATAAGTTGTTTGTTGAGGGAACGCAAACAGTAGATGTTGACTCCTTTTTCTGTCCACAGTTAATCGCTCTAAACATTATCTGACTGGTCCAATATGGGGTGCGACATAGTGCATGTCCATTTCCGCCGCCCAACCTTCCATAAATCCCTTCCGATATTCAGCGGACCTATCGGGTAAGTGAGATGGAAAGGGAAAGCTTAGGTGAGGTTCGCCATAAGCCAAACCTTCTCTACAATCAAGTGCGTGTTCCAAACCTGCCCTATATCCTGCCTCATACACCTCCCCACGCTCATACTCCGGCTTGCGATTATACGAGAGGTGCTTCCCCATTTTCATCTCATAACCAGTTATAAATCCGCGCTGGTACTCAGCAGATTTACTGCGTAAGTCAAACGGCAGGGCTGGGTCAATGGTCGCATTATCGGGTAAACCTTCCCTCTCCTTACGCGCATATGCTACGCCATCATTATACCCTCGCTTATACTCAGCAGGCGGTCCGGGGAAGATTATCGGATAGATTGAGCAGCCTACAAACGACACCACAACTAAGAAACAAAAGAGTGCTATAAATCCTGTGTTCATTTTATAATTTTAACATATCATACGCAATAAACCAAGCGGAAGGAGTTTGGTATGAATATGTTAGAAGTTTTTGAGAGGTTTCCAACGCACACGTCGTGTATAGGACATCTGGAGACAACCCGCTGGAAAGATGAATTAGTATATCCGCATTGCGACAGGTGAACAGATTTTCGACAACCTCGACAACCCGTTTGAGGCGACATGTTATCATTCCCTCATCGTGAAAAAGGAGGCGCTGCCGAATTGCTTTGAACTCACTGCATGGACAGACCAAGACGAAATTATGGGGCTTCGACATAAAGACTACCCGATCTGGGGGGCAGTTCCACCCGGAGTCGATCTTGACTAGCGAGGGGAAAAAGCTGTTGAAGAATTTCCTGAACGGGTAGAGAGCACCGACTATAGAAACCGTAGGGAACAACGATCGTTGTTCCTTATTGCTGAGCGAGTCCCTCACAAATATCTTGGAACTGCTCTAACGCCGCTGCCAGATTCGCAGCGATATCCTCCGCCAATTCATCAGGTTCCGGCAGATTCTCAGTATCCTCAAGGCTTTCGTCTCGCAACCAGAAGATGTCAAGACTGACCTTGTCCCGCTGCATCAGGTCATCGTAGGAAAACGACTTAAACTGCTCGGTCTCTTTCCGATCATGGCGGTCGTCGAGGTTATAGCAGGCGATGAAATCGTGAAGGTCGCTGTAGCGCATCTGTTTCGTTTTCAACGTGAATCGTTGATTAGTGCGTAGGTCGTAAATCCACAGTTTCTCTGTCCACGGTGCCTCGCTGGCGGGCCTGCGATCGAAGAACAGCACATTTGCCTTGACACCTTGTGCGTAAAAGATGCCCGTCGGGAGTCGGAGCAACGTGTGTACATCGCACTCATGTAGCAGTTTTTTACGAACGGTTTCCCCCGCCCCCTTCAAACAGGACGTTATCCGGTACGACAACCGCCGCCCTACCGTTGATTTCCAGAATCGTTTTGACGTGCTGAAGGAAGTTAAGCTGCTTGTTAGAGGTAGTCGCCCAAAAATCTTCCCGTTCATAGGTGAGCGCGTTTTTCCCCGCACTCCCTTTTTCATCTACAATTGTGATACTACTCTTCTTGCCAAAGGGCGGATTGGTCAACACTATGTCAAACCGCTGACCCGTATCCGAAATCAGGCTATCTCCCGTTTCCACAGGACTCTTGTCCCCACCGATACCGTGAAGGTGCAGGTTCATCACACAGAGTCTCACCACACTGTCCACGAGGTCCACGCCGTGAAAGGTCCCATCTTTGAGAAATTGTTTCTGTTCTCTGTCAAGCTGGTCACTCTTGCTTGCTAGATAATCATGGGCTGCCAGAAAAAATCCACCGGTGCCGCATGCGGGATCGCAAATGGTTTGCATCGGTTCCGGTCTCATGACTTCCACTATCGCTTGGATCAGGGGACGGGGCGTGAAGTATTGACCCGCGCCACTTTTGATATCTTCAGCGTTTTTCTGCAACAATCCTTCGTAGATATCCCCTTTCACATCAATACCTAACCCGCTCCACGTTTCATCGTTGATCAGCTGAATGATTCGCTTGAGTTTGGCGGGATCTTGGATCCTGTTTTGGGATTTCCTGAAAATCACACCTAGCGTACCACTCTCCAGCGCCAACGTGTCGAGGATATTGCGGTAGTGTGTTTCAAGGGCAGCACCCTCCTTGTCAACTAAGCTTTCCCAGTCTAGCCCCGCGGGGACAACGGACTCTTTTCTAAATGGCGGTTTAGTCTGCTCGTCCGCCATTTTCAGAAATAGAAGATAGGTCAACTGTTCCACATAGTCGCCGTAACTGATCCCATCATCACGAAGGACATTACAATAGTTCCACAGTTTTTGCACAATGGCTGATGAATCGTTTGGCATTTTCGGGATGGTTCTCCTGTGTTTGTATAAGATTCTGCTGCCGGTATTATTACCGAGTTACACTAATTTTAACCTAAGCTGCCCTTGAGCGCCCTTTGATTTTCCCGCCTTGATCCGCTCAAGCAGAACGCTGGCAGGTTCATCGTTTGGGTCTTGCGGCACCAACTCCCCAGAAAAGGCTTTTTTAAGAATTGACTGACGCAATTGTTCGGCGCGTTTCAGTTCTGCTGTAACGGTTTTCTCCACTTTGTCAGCGACGGAGAGCCGAGATTCGACTTCGGCGACGATGGCTTGTTGTTCGGGAAGCGGAGGAAGAGGAATCGGAACTTTTCTCATGTAATCAGTTGGCACTCTCAATAGACCAACTCCACTGGTCATTGCCCTTTTTGCTTCTTGTCTAAACTTCTGTTGCAGAAAATAGAAGAAAAAGAATTGCTTTGATTGTTCTTCTGATAACCGAATCACATGAAATTCTGTCGAACCGAAACCAATTCCATTTTTCAAGTCATGGGCAATGGCGATTTTGCCATTCTCCATACACGGAGTCACTTTCGCAAAGAGAATATCCCCATCTCGAAATGGTGTGTAGCTTTTCCTTTTAAGTTCTGAAAATCGTTTTGCTCCCGATAAATCTATTTTTCCACTGAGCTCTTCGACGTTTTTCATTGGTAGAAACGTGACTTCTAAATTATCGTCAATACCGTGCTTATCAATTCTCGGATTGAGTTGGCTTACCTCTTCCAACGTCGTCCACACCCACCCATCGGGTAGATCACCCACAATCGATGTGGTAGGCTCAATCTTCCCCTGATGTTCCGCCCGCCATGTTTCGGTCAGTTTCCCTTCAAAGGCGGCTTTCAGGACAGATTGGCGATACCGCTTGAGTTGAGATTGTGCCTTGTGGAGTTCGTTTATACCCGCATCAAGTTTGGTGAAGAGCTCTTCGATTTTAGCAACAATGCGGTGTTGTTCGGGAAGTGGGGGAATGATAATAGGGAAGGGTTTGAAATTTCTTGATGATATGCCTTTAACTACGGATCCCGTTTCGCTTATCCTCAACCTATCTTGAAAGTTCCCTGTTTGGATCTGATATAATAAGAATTCCGGTTTGATGATATCCTCAAAAGGTCTTAAGATCATAATCCTCTGAGCTAATGAAAATTTCTTATTCGGTGCAAAGGCTACCTCTCCAAGCGGAGCTTCGGTTGTAAATAATAAATCTCCTTGCTTAGGCAATCCTCTTGTCATGTATTTATCGTATGTTTCTTCAGTCACATATTTCAGGTTGTTCCAAATGATGTTGCCATTTTTTATATTGGCTGATCGTAAATGAGGAATACCTTCTGAACTGTAAGGCGGCGTCCTCCCTCTGTAATCTATAATTTGGATAACCTCTTCTAGCGTCGTCCACATCCACCTATCGGGCAGCGCAGACAAACCTGCATCCGTTTCACCCATATCACATCTTTCCTTTAGTTCATCGATCTTGTTCTCTCTGTCATTATTATATTGAGTATTTCATCTGCAACAAACAGACGGTTTCGCCGCTGTCCAGTTATTTCCCTGAGTATGCCTTTTTCGATAAGGTAACCTACTCCCCGCTGAACGGTAGAATACGTTATTTTCCAAGCCTTTGATAATGCTGAAATTGAAATAATAGGATTTGCAAACAGATAGTCAATCAAATGGTTTACGACTTTTGGCACTCTCTGACCGGTTGCCAGCTTTCTGTATTTACTTTGTAAATCAAGCAATTTTTGAACAGTCAAAAGTGCATCTTCTGATTGTTGATGAATTCCGTTTAAAAAAAATGTGAGCCAAGCCTTCCAGTCCCCTTCTTGGCTTACGTTCAACAACAATCTATAATACTCATCTCTATGCTGCTCAAAAAAATCGGAAAGATACAAAAGAGGCTGCGATAACAACTTCTTTTCTAATAACATAAACATGATCAGAAGTCTGCCAATCCGTCCATTACCATCAACAAAAGGGTGAATTGCCTCAAACTGATAATGAACCAGAGCGCATTGAATCAACGCTGGTTCCTGTGGATCAGAATGGATGTATTTTTCCAAATCTGAAAAACACTGTTTCATGTCTGCTACCTGCGGAGGAACATAAATTGCGTCCATCAAAGTACATCCGGGGCTACCAATCCAGTTTTGACTCGTCCGCATCAGGCCCGGGGTTGCGTGTTCACCCCGAACCTCCTTCATCAAGATTCCGTGTATCTCACAGATTAGCCGAGAACTAATCGGCAAATCTTCCAATAGTTTGATTCCATATTCCATCGCTAGAACATAGTTGATAATCTCTTTTACATCCGACATAGGAGGTGGTTCTGTTTGATCTGCTTCAAAGAAAAAAAGATCCTCCAAGCCGGATTGAGTGTTTTCAATTCTTGAACTGGTTACCGCTTCGCGTCGAATAAGCAGCGGTCTTATCAACAGATGTACGTTAGGAAGCAGTTGTCCCGCACTAGATAACTCTTCAAGCTTTTTGCCTGCCTTTGAAAGCAGATTAACCAATTCCCAATCCACTTCGATTTTTGGGGGGAGTGGATTCGGCACATAAGCCCAATATGGGGGACGAGTTAGCGTACGAATACATCTGCCAGCGGTTGAATTTTTGAAGGCTTCCGGGTTCATTTTTTGTCACTTTTCGTTAATAAGACACAGCGTTATTAACATGGTGTCAATCTTTATTATCATTTTCGCTGTCTTTATTATCATTTTCGCTAATAAGGTAAAGTATTATTAGCGTTTTATCAAGTTTACAATAATAACACCATGACATCATTAAGAAACATATTAAGGAATCTGCCTTACGCTGCCAACTGCTCATTCAACGTCTCAAGAATTGTATCCAACGCATCGCCAAACAACTGATACACCTTGATCATTCCGCCCTTTGCCTGAAACGGTATGTTCTCAAAATCATCCATCTCAATGCGTAGCGATGTGGCAATGTGGTCTTTTATCATTTCCAACCACGCCGACTGTTCTTGTGAAAATGATTCGCTCTGATCGGCAAGCCATTCCTGAAACCGTCGATCCACGGTCTCTTTGTACGGCTCAAGCGTTGCGACCTCCCCAATCGCAAAGCGGACCAACGAGATAATGTCGGTCAACAGCTTGTCTGGTCCCGATCCCTTGACTTTCGATTGATCTAACCGCTCGTACGCCCGCCATAGCTCCTCTGTCGTAAATTGATACGGCGGTTTTTTAATTGCTTGGGCGAGCTGCCGAACCTGTTGGTCTGTGAGATGCCGCTGTCCGTGTGGTCTGCTGTAGATAATTTGGATCGCTGTCAATTCATCCCTGTTTTCCTTGATAAACTGCTTGAAACTCTCCACGCGCTGCTCTGCCCGCGTTTTTGCCTCTTGATCGAATCCCGAAGAGATAACCCTATCCTGACTCACGGTGTCTATTGTCTGCTCCTGCTGCCTTTTGAGTTCAATAAGCGTATTGCGTACGTCCGGGTTATCAAAGGGTTTACACGCCTCTGCGATAAACCAATCTGCTCTTTCCTGAATTTGCTCCTGCGTTAGGGATTCCATGGGTGATTCGAGCAATAGCCGAATACGCTCCGGCATTGGGGTTTCGGTGAGTGATGCGATCAACCCAATCGGCTGTTGATATATATCCGGATCTAGCGCATCAAACAGCGCGTGGATTATGCGTTGCAAGGAGATACCCCCTGACACTTCGGCGATCTGCTCCCGTGCATCGTCTCCAATTTGACGGCTAAGCCGTGTGAGTCTACTCGCTAGCGAGGTCAAGGTATCGATCTCTTGGTCGCCGAGCGCCACAGACTCAAGCAATTTATCAAACGGCACACTCTGTTTTCGCTCAAGTGGTCGGGAATCGGTCTTGTCGCTCTCACAAACGCCAACGGCATCGACAATCACGAAATGGGTTTTGTGATGGGCATCGGGGGTGACCGCCTGCAAGTCCGTTGATGAAATCGTGCGCGTACCTCTACCTTTCATCTGCTCAAAGTAGACCGGCGATCTGACATTTCGCATGAAGATAATACATTCTAACGGCTTGATATCCGTGCCCGTGGCAACCATATCCACCGTTATAGCGATACGTGGATCGTATGAGTTCCGGAAGCTGGCGAGCAGGTTTTCCGCTGTATCACCCGTCGTGCGATATGTAATCTTTTTACAAAAGTCATTTCCCTTCCCGAACTCTTCGTGAACGATGCGCAGTATATCTTCAGCATGAGAGTCGTCTTTGGCAAAAATTAGCGTTTTTGGGACGTGCTTCCTACCCCGAAAAATCTCTGTGAACAGATTATCCCGAAATGTTTGAATCACTGTCCGGATTTGGTCCGGTGCCACCACATCACGATCAAGCTGATTTGCGGTGTATTCCATCTCTTCATCCAGCTGCTCCCATCGCGTTTTGCGGGTAAGCTTGTCCCGTTTGTCAACGTAAAAGCCTGCCTCGATCTCGCTACCTCCCCCTGTAATCTCTGTTTTGATGCGATATACCTCATACCCCACATTCACGCTGTCGGCGACCGCTCGCTCATGGGGGTACTCTGTGACCAAGTTCTGATAGAAAAATCCGAGTGTCTGCTTTGAAGGCGTGGCGGTGAGACCAACGATAAAGGCGTCAAAGTATTCCAGCACGGGCCTCCATCGGTTATAGATCGAGCGGTGGCATTCGTCAGTGATAATGAAATCAAAGGTTGAAATCGGAATATTGGGATTGTACTCTACCTCCGCAGCGGGTTGATTCCCTGAATCGAGATTAAGCAGCGATTCACTCTCGTCCTCCTCATCAAAATCCGAATCTCCTCTCAGCATTGAATACAACCGCTGAATTGTCGTGATACAGACCTTGCTCACCTCGTCGATCCGGTTGGTGGTGAGATGTTGCACGTTGTAAAGTTCGGTGAATTTTCTGTTGTCATCTGGTGTGGTATACTGCTGAAATTCTTTGAGCGTTTGTCTTCCGAGATTGCTGCGATCAACGAGAAACAGTATTTTTTCGGCTTTTGCGTGCTTGATTAGTCTATAGACGAAATTCACGGCGGTGTATGTTTTCCCGCTGCCGGTTGCCATCTGAATTAGCATGCGGGGATGATCTGCAGCAAATGACTTCTCTACATTGGTAATCGCTTCGATTTGACAGTCTCGCAGCCCTTGACTCTCCAGTATGGGTAGCGTTTGGAGATAGTATCGCAATGTTTGCTGCTGCCTGATCCACTGTAATAGAGTCTCCGGTTTGTGGAAAGCAAAAACGCGGCGGGAGCGGGAGTTCGGATCGCGCAGATCCCGGAAATAGGTTTCAACCCCCGTGCTCTCATAGCCGAAAGGTAAGGGTTTTTGATAGGATGGAAGGAGTGCTGGAACCCCAGTAAGGTATTTCTCGGTTTGTTCAGAGACACCGCTGAGAGTTACTCCCTCCGGTTTGGCTTCGATCACCCCGACCGCTCTCCTGTCCACAAATAGCAGGTAGTCTGTGGGTCCGGAGGACATAGGATATTCACGTACCGCGACACCCTGCGATGCGCCAAGATTCATATCTTCTCGATCTTGAATCGTCCAGTCTGCTCTAGTGAGTAGTTGGTCAATGTTCTGTCGCGCTCTGTCTTCGGGTTTCATATCTTCTTTACCTGCGGTGGGGTGGGATTGTCGTATAAATGCCACCGTTATTTTACCTGAAATCTACCCCTGATGTCAAATATCGGGGCTACTCATTGGCAGTCAATGATATGGTAGCTTTGTCAAGATGCTAGGGCGTGTTAACATGTGAAGCTGTCCGTAATCGTAGGGGCGAGGTCTCCTCGCCCATCACCCAACGCAGGCGGGGAACCTCCAACCATACAGGTTGAGTAGATTGTAGGTCTATATTCATATCTCGACAAAATACCCAGCGTGTCGCGCTACAATCTTGGCTTATTGAGCCAGAACTATCGCGCTATGTTCTAGGTGTTGTCGATTTTGGAAAATTGACCTACAGAAGTCCAAAACTGTCTCTGATGTGTAAACAAAGGGTTGGGAGACCCAACCCCTACGAAAGGCTATGCGTCTGTGTGCCCCCTTGATTGTCTAATTGCGATGAAATGTCAACAGAACCTAATTGCTCAACACAAATCCGCCACCCCCAAAAAATAAATTGTTGATCTGCTTACTCGTCTATGGTATCTTATAACGATAACCATTAGGATTTTTCAGGCGGACTTCAAGAGTAAGGAGGCATTTGTATGAGTCAAGTAGGAGCCGCGCCGATTACTGCGCCGGGTTGGACTGCCAAGCCCAAGAACGGCGTTGCAATTGTCGATTGCGATGTTCACCATAATTTTCGCCACCCTGAGCAGCTACTACCGTACCTGTCAACGTTCTATCAGGAGCATCTGCTAGATCAAGGGTTGCATCTGGGTGGGTATCCCAATATTCCGATTCGGACCAACCGCACAGATCTGAAAGGTCGCGTGCAGCCCACAGATCGCACACAGAAGAAAGATACCGGTGGCGATCCCCGCGATTTCAATTTCACTTTGGAATTTCTGCAAGCGGAGCACCTAGACCCTTGGAATATCGACTACGGGCTGCTGACCGGTCCACCGCCTTTTTACGGATATTCTGGATTGCCCGATCCGGATTGGGCTGCCGCACTGTGCCGGGCGTTCAACGATTGGACCATCGAGCATTGGCTTGATCGTGATGAGCGTATCGTCAATGCCATCCTCGTTTCGCCTTCAGACCCTGCCCAAGCGGTAGAGGAAATCAATCGGTTGGCGGATCGCAAAGACACCGCTGCGGTGATGGTGCCGATGGGGACAAGTATGCCTTTCGGCAATCGGTTTTACCATCCCATCTGGGAGGCGTGTGAGCAGCACGGGCTGCCGGTGGTTTCCCACATCGGTGGAGGTGGCGGCGCGGCTAGGACTATCCCAACCCCAGTCGGCTATCCCACCTACTATATGGAATCGCGGATGAGCAGACCTACGGTTGCCAGCGCACATGCAACATCCCTGATCTGCGAAGGTGTGTTCGAGAAGTTCCCTGATTTCAAGTTTGGGCTCATCGAAGTGCAGCAGCTCTGGGCGGTCTCCGTGATGTGGCATCTGGATACTGACTGGAAGGCGCTGCGCGACCAGACACCGTGGCTCAAGCGACTGCCGAGCGAGTATTTCCGCGAGCACATCCGTATTGGTTCGCAGCCGATGCACGAGCCGGAAAAGCCGGAGCAGATGTACCAGATGTTAGAGATGCTGCACGCAGACGAAACGCTGATATTCTGTTCTGATTTCCCCCACTTTGACTGGAACGACCCGGTGACCATCTTCCCCAAGCTCGAGGACGACCTGCACCACCGAATCTTCGCCGGTAATGCGCTCGATATGCTCCGGATAGATACAGGGAATTAGCTATGACAAGCGTCGTTATCGGTAAAGTCGGGGACATCCCACCGGGGGAACGCAAAATTGTCGTGCCGTTCCGGGGCAGGGCTGGCATTGGTGTCTTTAACGTGAATGGATCGTTCTACGCCGTGCGCAACATCTGTCCGCACAAGAACGGTCCCCTCTGCACCGGTGAACTCAGTGGTCGGGTTACCACCGACGCGCCGCCCTCTACCCGCGGTTCCGCAATCGCTGTTGACGGTCTGGGCGAGGTCTTGCGTTGTCCATGGCATCAGTGGGGGTTCGACATTGCGACCGGGCGTTGTCTGGTAGATCCTGAGATACGAGCTAAGACCTATTCAGTTAAAGTCAAGGGTGATGACCTCGTTGTTGAATACGAAGACTAGGGCGATTCTAAGCAGATAAGCTGTGGCTCATATGCAAAGGAGAAAATCATGTCAGTAAGACTAGAAGGTAAAGTTGCAATTGTCACAGGTGGAAACAGCGGTATTGGTGAAACAACCGCTCACCTCCTTGCCCAAGAAGGCGCAAAAGTCGCCATTATGGCAAGAAGGATAGAGGAGGGCGTTCAAGTTCAGGACGCTATAAATAGCGAGGGAGGCGACGCAACATTCATTTCTTGCGATGTTTCGGACAGTAGCGCTGTTGATTCGGCGGTCGAAGAGGCTGTCGCAAAATACGGCACAATCGATATCCTCTTCAACAACGCGGGTGGAGGGGCAGGAGAGAACTTCCCGAACGAAGGGGATGAGGGCTGGGATCGGGTAATTAACGTCAACTTGTCAGGCACCTTCTACATGTCGCGAGCGGTCTGGTCCCACATGGTGGAGGCAGGCGGCGGTGCCATAGTAAACAACTCATCCATTGCCGCTGTCATCGGATTTAGTAAGAACATGTATGATATAACCGGCGGGACACCGTCGTCCTCGTATTATGTGGCAAAAGCGGGCGTCGAGGCTTTCACGCGGTACACATCGAGTATGGGCGGGCAGCATAATATTCGAGTCAACTGCGTACGCCCTGGCCAAATCCTCACCCCGGGGGCAACCGGTGGCAGAGAACATCACTACTTCAAACCAATCTTCGATCTGGCTCAGATACTTGACGGTCCGGGTTATCCAGAAGACGTGGCAAATTTAGTGCTTTTCCTAGTTTCCGATGATTCCCGGTTCATAACGGGAGAAATCATAAACATTGATGGCGGAACTCCAAGAAAGCTGTAGAAAAAATCGTTCCTATAGGAGAAAATAGTATGCCTAAGATGACAGGAAGTAAATTTATTGCAGATACCGTCCACGGTTACGGAATTACCCACGTCTTTTTTATGCCCTATATCGCGCCTAGGGCGTTGATGGAGATGGAGAAACTGGGTATTAAACGGGTTCAAACCCACGGAGAAAAAGGGGCGGCATACATGGCAGATGCCTACGCCCGCGTCAAACGCGCACCGGGCCTCTGCATGGCGCAGTCGGTGGGTGCGGTCAACCTCGCCGCTGGACTACAGGATGCCTACCTCGCTTGCTCTCCAGTCATCGCCATTACCGGTCGGGAGAGCCAGATCAACCAGCAACGCCACGCATATCAGGAAGTTGATCACGTCAATCCGTTTTCGGCGGTGACCAAATATAGCGCGTTTGTGGCTACGCCGGAACAGCTCCCAATCTATCTGCGTCAAGCCTTCCGTTCCGCGACATCCGGCACACCGGGACCGGCACATCTGGATCTGGAGGGTCTCGCCGGGCAATCAGTCGTGGAACGCGAGACGGATCTGGAAGTTATCATCGAGGAGCCTTTTACCCAACTGCCGCCCTTCCGACCGGAAGCGGAAATCGAAAAAGTGAGGGAAGCAATCCAACTGCTCACGGCTGCCAAACGTCCCATCATCGTTGCCGGCGGTGGAGTAACCGCTTCAGGGGCACGTGCCGAACTTATTGCCCTTGCAGAAAAGCTTTCCATTCCCGTCGCCACTGCTCTCAACGCCAAAACGATGTTCCCCTACGACCATCCGTTGGCGGTGGGCGTCCCCGGCTCATATTCGCGGGACTGTGCCAACCAAGCGGTCTGTGAGGCGGATTTGGTGTTCTTCATCGGGAGCCACACCGGAGGACAGGTGACTAACGGATACAGTATTCCACCGCAGGGAACGCCGGTCATCCAACTCGATATCAATGCAGAGGAGTTGGGGCGCAATTACCCAATCCAGCTAGGGATGCAGGGTGACATCAGAAACTCGCTGCGCCGCATGATTGAAAATACAGAAACCGTAGAACCGCAGGCAGAATGGATCAGCCGGGTGCAGGAACTGGTTTGGAACTGGAAAGAGAGCGTCAGCGAAGTGGCAAACTCGGATATCGTGCCGATGCGTCCGGAACGCCTCTGCAAAGAACTGACCGACTATCTGCCGTCCGACGCAATTCTGGTCTCCGACACAGGACATTCGGGGGTCTGGACCGGCACGATGCTCGATCTCAAACATCCTGACCAGATATTCATTCGTTGCTCCGGTTCACTCGGTTGGGGTCTGCCCGCGGCGATGGGCGCCAAATGTGCCCAACCGGATAGACCTGTGCTCTGCTTCACCGGCGACGGCGGCATCTGGTATCATCTGGCGGATTTGGAGACCGCCGCGAAATCCGAAATTAACGCTGTCATTCTGGTCAACAACAATCATTCCCTGAACCAAGAACAGGGGGGCGTCGAGTCTGTCTACGGCGGACGGACGAAAGGCTCCGATGAACTCTGGATGTTCCCCGACGCCGACTTTGCCAAGATCGCCGAATCGATGGGCTGTCTCGGGATTACGGTCAACAAACCGAGCGAACTTTCGAGCGCATTGGATCAGGCTTTCTCCGCAGAGAGACCCGTGGTCGTCGATGTCAAAACACACGTCGAAGGCATTGCCCCACGAGCGTGGACGCCGTAATAATTGAGCGTGTCATATGGAGAAATATGAGCCAGTCATGAGTTTTAACGAGGCTGCCGCTGAGGCCTACGACGACGTCTCACAACGTGGGGATGAGATGGCGACCGTCGCGTTCCTCGAGCAGCTGGCACGAGGCGGTCCCGCGTTAGAACTTGCCATCGGCACGGGGCGGATCGCAGTACCGTTAGCCGATCGGGGAATCCGCGTCGACGGCATCGATTTCTCTGCTGCCATGGTCGCGCAGTTGCGCGCTAAGCCGGGCGGCACCCAGATCGCCGTCACGATGGGCAACTTCGCCGACGTTGCGGTCAAAGGCACGTATCGCTTGATATACCTAGTCTTCAACACGCTGTTCAACCTGCTGTCCCAAGACGATCAGGTCCGCTGCTTTGAGAATGTCGCTGACCATCTCACCGACGAAGGTTGCTTTGTGGTGGAGGCTTTTGTGCCTGCCTTTCTTTATCGTTTGCGTGACAATCAATACGTGGATGCGGAAGCTATCGGGGTCGATGAAGTCCGGCTCGATGTGCTGCGCCATGACATGGAGAAACAGATGATAGAGGAGAGCCACGTGTCCCTTTCCCCCGCAGGGATACGCTTGAACCCAGTCGTCCAGCGGTACGCATGGCCCAGCGAACTAGACCTCATGGCGCGCATCGCCGGGCTGCGCCTGAAGCAGCGTTGGGCTGGCTGGACGCGAGAACGATTCACCTCCACTAGCGACAACTGCGTGTCGGTCTATGGACGTTGAGGAGATCTATTGTGCGGGATTACCCGTATCCAATGGCTGGCGGTGTGAGAAGTATTGCACTCGGAATCATTTTCAGCTTTCTGACTTGTGGGATTTATTCTCTGTATTGGCAGTACAAACAGATGGCAGCGCTCAACGGCTGGTTAGGGCGAACCGATTATCGCTTTGGACTTTGGTTACTCCTCTCCTTTGTAACGTGTGGTATCTATAGTCTCTACTATGAATACTTGGTCATTGGACGCTGTCTTCCAGTCACAGGGTCTGTCCTATCCAATTCTACAGCAGCTACATACGCGGCTGCTACTGCTATAGCAGTAGTGGTAATTCCTTTGAACAGTTCGAGCCGGAGCAACGCGCTGTGCCGGTCCGTTCCGAGCCATCTGCGCCTGATACCGAGGAAATGGAACGCTAAAAGCACATTTTTTACAGACAGATAGGGGATCTTAATCTGACGGTGAGGTTGTAGCCGTTGGGGGCTTTGGAGTTGAAGAATCGGATATGTAGAATTTCTAATTTGGAGAGCAACGATTCCGGCGCATTGGACTCCAATATCTCAACGCAGAAAGCCTCTCTTCCATACTTCTTTATCGCACGCTTCAAAAAAGTAGAGGTGGTAATTCCATTAAGATGATCTCTAATACGCTTCTCAGGGTAAATACTTTTTCCAATATACGACTTCATTGAGATTCTGTGGTAAATGCGGTAGACACTTCCTGTGTGTTCGCTCATGGGTTTCTCCTTTGATAAAATGAGCACGGTTGACAAAACCAGAGGGTGCCTCCCTCTGTTCACGGCTTTCGTCAACCGTGTTCACCGAGGCTCGCGAACCTCGATAGTTGTGAACGCCTTGCACCAAAGTTAGTTTGCTAAACTCGAAGGCATTCAGGGGCTGGCAATAAAAAAGGCGTCGCTCAATGGTGTACAGCCACTGAAACGACGCCTAGTATGATTGCGTGATATAGATATATCCGGTATAATAACCCTTGACGCGGCATTGGTTGCTCAGTGCTGTGTCGGGGGGCGTGTCCTGTTGGTGCAGGCGCGTCCCCATTTTTATTTGAGTACATTGTATCAAAATTTGCATTGTTAATCAACAAAAAGGAGTGAACAATGAGAAGAAAGTTGAATGGTAGAGATATAATATTGGGAGCGGTTATTATGTTCATTGGGATGGCTGTTGGTGTATCTGTGTCCCCGTTGTCTATTGCAGAGCGGGGACTTTTGAAAGATGCCTATTTTGATGCTGTTAATTGCAGTGCGATTCATGTGAATGATAAGGAGGGGAAGCCTGCAATTATATTGAGAGCTAATGACGAAGGGAATGGAGAGTTAGGCATATGGGATAAAGATCACAAATTGAGGATTTTCTTAACCACTACGGAAGGGAACGCTATTATTTCTATCCGTGATAAGAAGGAAAAAAGGGCAATTAGTTTATATAGTGGTGATAAAGGGAACAATATAATGATACCAGGTAAGTGGAGCACAATACTGATGGGCATAGAAAGCCCCAAACCATAGCAAACCAAGCACGGGTGTTTAAGAGAGCAGCGACTAGAGGACAAAAAAGATGCCTATATGAACAAACTTTTTGAGTTCGATGGTGGTGGCTTTGATGGTGGACACGGCTTTTACCCTCCCAACCCTTCCGATTTCGAGCAGCCTAGCTGCAGGGGGTGTTTGTGGAACGCAATTAAACTGGTAATAATTTTAATAATAGTGTTTTTCGTTCTTTCCAAGTTTTTTTGATGGAAATCTCCGATAAGAGGTCTTATCGGAGATTTCAGATCGTCGTCTTCGCAAATCGTTTTTCTACGGAGTTTCACCCTGTGCCGCGATGAAAAGCGGACTGAAAGTATTGGTAAAAAAGGAGGTTATTATCATGCGATCCTATCGTTTCGTGTGGTATATTGTAGCAATTTGTATTATCGTGTTGTTTTGCTCGTATTTAGGATGTAACGACAATCCGATCGTGAATGAGTCTGACAGAACGAAGCTGAATGAAGAATATGAAAAAGGGTTAGAGTTGGTGCGTCAAATCGAATCCGAGATAAGTGGTAGTGATCAAGATGATATTCCTTCTCAGATTCCCGCATCTTACTTTCAGCCGCCTACCCCACCGGCGGGAGGTATTGATGCGCTTTTCGATGGCATAGCCAACGAGGGCATAATCGACGAGGACGTTGCTGCAGCCCGTGCGTTAGAGTATATTCTGACGTATTATCCCTTAGTTGTACTCGAAGACGACGTTGTAAGTCAACTGGACGACCGGCAAAGGGCTGAATACAAGCGTCAAAACGATGCGCTTGATAAAGAGGTATTCGGATCGGAGTATACACTGATAAAACAGGTGGAATCTCTTTTGCGAGTGCCAATAGCCATATTAAATATACTCAGAAAGAAATGAAAAGCGGAGTGACGGGACTTATCGGAGATTCTGTTTGATAAAAGCCCCAAGGGAGGAACACCTCCCCACGCCTCCCTTGGGGCGAAACTTCAAAAGATGGAGATTTGAAAGGGGAAAACGATGGCGACTTTTCAGGGATTCAATATCATAGGAGTTGACCGAAATAAATATCCGGTCATTATGGACGATCAGATCCTTTACGACAGAATTTATCTTATTCTCAAACCTATTGATGGTTGCGCCGATGTTGAGGCTCAAAAGGTTTGGAAACATTCCTTTCGCTATATGGTTGAAAATCGGGAACAACGCTCGGACTTTAACCTTTATAAAACAACAATCGAGACATATCCACAGTTAGAGTTTGTCGCCCAAGATAATGATGAGTTTTTTATTTGTGCTTATGGACTGCCTCTCAATCCCCTTCTCGATACTGTTTCCTTTATACAGGCTTTAGTTAATTTCTCCAATCAGAGATGTATATATGAGATTGAGAGCATAAAGGGACATAGGCAGCACATAGACCAATTTAACTCTGGACGCTTTAGCGATGTGATACGCTTGTGACGGTGCATCCCATCAATTAAATCAAGTGCACCGTGCAATAAAGTCCAATAATTCCGCTTATCGGGCATTTCGGTTTTTCGTATTTTACAATAACAATTTAACGGATTAGGACGTGTAAATCGCCTTACCCACATTTAACGCCGATTTTACTGAATCCCCCAGTCGATCGGTTGCTGTCCACAAAAAGGGGAAATAGGAGAAATCCATGAAACGACGCATCTGTCTCAGATCTATGTTTTTAGGTGCAGTCATTATGCTAATTGGACTTGCGGTCGGGGCGATTGTTTCACCTCCTTTGATCGCACAGAGAGATGACGTGTTCGGTGATATTCAATGCACCGGGCTCACAGTGGTTGATAAGCAGGGGAATGTGGCGGTTGCGTTAGACACCGATGATGCCAATCAGGTATTAGTCAATGATAAGCAGGGGAAACGTGCAGTGGCATTATCCAGCAGTTTAATCGGCAATATGGTAGCCGTCTACAATAAGCAGGGTCCATGGGGAGTGGCATTATGGAGCCATGCGCTCGGCAATAATGTAATCGTCAACGATAAGCAGGGGAAAGAGGCAGTGAAATTAGTCAACGATGATGCCAATGGTTTGGTTTGGGTGTTCGGCAAGGACGGGGGGGCGGCAGCAATGAACATCAATGAAGACGGTGGAAGCGTTGCGGTTTATAACAATCAGGGAACCACCTGTGCGTTAGTGAGCGTCAATGAAGACGGTGGATTCGTTAGTGTTTCTAACAATCAGGGCAAGCCCCGTGCAGCAATGGGTGTTACTGAGTATGGCAACGGTGCAGTATCCACTTGGGACAAGAATGGGTATCGCCAGTGAGAGGAGGATTGATTATGAATCACAAGCAGAAGTTGGGATATATGGCATTGGGTGCAGGGATTTTAGCACTCGGTATCATCATCGGGCAATGGGTAACACCGGACATCGAGGCGCAGAACAATGGCGTGTTTGACAAAATCCAATGCCGTGAACTGCGGGTAGTTGATGAAAATGGCAACAAGACGATTTTCTTAGGAATTAAAAACGGAAGTAGCACGATAGAATGCAATACAACTACTGATGATCTGTCTAATTGTTCGTTTAGTGTGTCTACCGATGGTGTCGGTAGCGAGTTGAAACTTTACAATAAAAAGCCAGGGGGTGGTTTTAATAGTCGTTTTGAGGTTTCTACTAACATAACAGGTGGCAATTTGACTCTTTCTAATAATACGCTTGATGGCGGAATTGAGTTAGCCTCCAGTTCTACAGAAAATCGGGTGCTTGTCAGGGATGCTTGGCAGGATCTCGCTATTGGCTTACACAGCCGTCTTTTGCTGGGCAATGAGATTTTGGTCGTAAACGGCACAGTGAGAAAAGAGGATCGATGATGAACGAATTGGTTACACGACAATAGGAACAGGGGCTTAGTATCAGCACCGAGACAAAGGAGCTGATACAGTCCTCGATAGCAGATAGCACGTTGAAACGATACCAGCGACTATCTGAGGAGATAGAAGCGTGGCTCAACGGTCAGGTCTTAACCGACGGGCGACTGGCGGATTACATGGAAGGGAATCCTGACTGAAGAACGATTAACATTTGAAGCGTTTCGTGATATTGATTCGGTTGAAGTTAAAGATGTCCGATAAACTCGGTTATCGGATATTTATCTGAAAGGAGATAATAAGTTATGATGACAAGAGATGACCCTGACAGAATTATAAAGGATTGTACTGACATGATAGGTCATCTGCTCTCGCTGTTAGATTTACGAACTGAGCAAATGAAACTGCATTATTGTAGGGGTAGAGCTCTTTATTACAAGGGCGAGATCGAGAGTGACAAAGGGAGTTTTCATGTAGCACTAAGTGATTTTCTAAAGGTAGCACAAGATCGCATAAGAACAAATCGTGACCTGCGCTCCATAGCTTGGCATTTTTGTGATTTATGTTGTCAAAGCCTAGGTCAATCTGAGCGTTCCGAATGTTATTTTGATAAAGCGCGAAAAAAGGGGTTTGATGCGGATCCAGCTCCTTATTATCTAGAGCCAATAATTCAAGAGGTAAAGGAAATAAAAAAACGAGTTCACCCAAAACTTGGAATTACTGAAGATTCTGAGTAAACCGCCTTACCGAAAAAAATACAAAGGTTGGAGCGAAATAACGGGGGCGAAGTTGCGAGCAAGGTTGAATCAATAAATTGAAAGGAGAAAACAATGCCTGTGTACAAATCACCTGACGGAATCCTTTACAATCTTGAGAAGTTTGTATCGTATGAAGTAAAAGTGAGCGGTTATCAGAGTGCTAGAGATGATGGACGTAAATGCGAACTTGTGGCTCGAACCGAAACCGACCGAGAAGTTCCAATATATTCCGCACAACATCAGGACGCAGAAAAACGGTGTAATGACGAATTAGATGAGATTCGCCGCATACTTTCCTTGCGAGCTTCAGTCTCAGTTGTGTTAGATGCTGAGACTCGGAAATCTCTGTGTGATATAAGGTGTGAATTGAAAGCGTTGCGCCGGCAGATTGGCAAGGAGAATTAGAGGTCGTAGGTGAGCCGAAGAAACACAAAAAAACGGCTGAAAATCAAGGGGAAAAAATGCTCTAAACCAGCATGGTTATTGCCTTTATCCACTAGATTTTATTCCGCCGAAATGGTATAATATATCTAGGTAAATAGAGGGGTATCAACCTCTCTATTGAGACAAAAAGCCGAGTTGCTTTTTCTACCATTTTGTGCATTAAAATAGGATAAGGAGATAAGCAAATGTTCTGGAAGAAAGTGCCTAGATTAATCTTAGTATCAACTTCTTTTGCGCCCTTGCTGGTTATTATGGGTTTAATCTACAAAAATGTGTGGTCGCTTGTTTTATTTGGCATAGCGGCTGTGCTGATTGGTCTGTGGGGGCTACTGATGAAAGATTCAGCAAAAAGCGGGCAACCCTATTTGTTACGCATTAAGGAATTTAATCGCACAGATCAAGGGGTACATACGTTCTTGGTTATCTATATTTTGCCAATAATTCGATCTCCAATTTCATTTGACTGCTATGCAGTTTTCTACATTGGTTTGACTATTCTATTTCTTGTTCGTACTATGGTCCATATAGGAGCCTATAACTTTAACCCAGTTATGTCTGCTTTTGGATATTATTTCTATGAAATAAAAGACGAGCAGAACGTGCATCATTTGCTAATTACCCGAACAGTTTTGGAAACACCTTAAAGTGGACCCCTTGTCGAGGCCAAAATACTGTAAAAATAAGTAAGATAATTGAGAGTCACCGACACAGTTTTAGCCGAAATAGACTTCAGCCGGTGTTGCATAATTGAGACTCTGGTGAGGTCGTTGGTGATTATAGAAACAGATATAATGAGTTAATCCATCGAAAAGAGCTTGTCCCGTTTGGTACAGTTTCTGATAAACATCTTCATACTTGACGCTTCGCCAAAACCGTTCAATGTATATGTTGTCAATGGCTCGACCCACGCCGTCCATACTCATAGCACTGCCAGCGGCTTCAACCGTATCGGTGAAGGCATTTGCCGTAAACTGGACACCTTGGTCGGTATTGAAGATGGTAGGGGTTGCTTTGCATAATGCGTGATGCAAGGCATCAAGACAGAACTGCCCCGATAGACTATTGGATAACTCCCAAGTGATGACGTAACGACTATACCCGTCGAGTATCGCCATTAGATACATAAACCCTTTGTTCATCGGGATATATGTAATGTCAGCCGACCAGACCTCGTTGGAAGCGGTCACCTGATAGTCCCGTAATAGGTACGGGTAAATCCGATGCTCACTGTTGATGGCTGAGAGTTTGGGCTTGGGGTAAATCGCTTCTATACCCATCAAACGCATCAGTCGCTGGATGCGCTTGCGATTCACACGGTAGTCGAGACGCTTGAGATGTTCTGTCATTCGACGACTCCCATAGAAAGGGGTTTGCATATACTGCTCATCTATTTGCCGCATCAGATGCAGATTGTCTTCTGACTCTGTAGCCGGTTGATAGTAGAGCGTTGACCGAGAAACACCAAGCAACTCACATTGACGACGCATACTCAGTTTGGGGTGATTCGGTTCAACGAGTGTTTGTCTCTGTTTAGCCGCTTGAGGCAGCTTTTTTTTTCAACCAGTCCAGTTCCATATTCAACCGACCAATTTGCTCATACAGATTCGACTCTCTGGCATTTTGCTCGCGTTGGTGCTTGCTCAGACTGGTAGCGAAAATATCGCTCCCCTGTTCAAGCAACTGTTTCTTCCATTGGCTGATTTGGCTCGGGTGCAGCTGGTGGTCGCTTGCCAATTGGTTGATAGTTTTATCTGACTTGAGGGCTTCAAGCGCAATTTGAAACTTGAAGTTCGCTGTATGCCGAATCCTTTTGGTTGACATGTTCAATCCTCCATTTATACGGGTCAGTTAGACGCTATTTCTTACTTAACTCCTGGCCCGAATATTGGGGACCATTATACCTAATACCAAAGTTTATGTGCAGAAACTCTCTCATGATGTTCATGTGGAAGTGGAGGGTAATCGTGTTTAAAGAGTTTCATCTCATGGCGATCATCAACGAAGAAGGAGAAAATGGAGTGGAATTGCAAGAAATACCATTTGATAAAGATTGGGATAGTATCCTTAAGGCCGACTGGCATCAACAATATGACATTTTTCTCGGAAAAGATGAACGGCAATTTTCTGCCTCTTGGAAGCTGGGGGAGGATGAATATTTTATAATCCCTGACCATGAATTATCTGAAAAGTTCAGAGAAATAAACATTAAATACTTCATAAATTTTAAGACAGTAAAACTCAATGTGAGCTTGATTGATTCAATTACAGGTATTGTAGTATGTGTGATGGATGAAAATGATGACCAGATAATGCTATTTCAAAACTTTGCGAGGAGTCAAGTTATCAAGCCAGGAAAATATTGGACACGAGAAAACTTTGTAGGCGAAAAAGGCGATCTGCTGACATTTCGTAATAAACTAACAGCAGTCTATTACATTGAAAACAAAACATTGTTAGTCGATAGTATTTTGTACGCTCAATCGTTCCTTCCATCATTGTCTAAATATTATGCCGAGGCAAGCAAGGATATGATTCGAGATACGCTCAGTCATGGACGGATTGAATGTGAAGATAGGAAAATGGTTGCGGATATTGCTCATCGAAATCGAACTATGCGCAGACAGTTTGCTATAATAGAGGAGTCGGGTGTGTTGTCTCATTTTTCTGCTAAACATATTCAAGCAGTAGCCGCTGAAGGCAATATTGAAATTCAGGTCCAGAACGATAAGATAGTGTTTCCAACTGATAATAAGTCAATCAAAGCCGTATTAGTGTGCCTTTCTGATAGGCTAGTGCGAAGCCTTCTTACAAATGAAGTTCACGAGAGCGACTCTAAGCAGAAAGTTGTAGCTCCAATATAACCGTATTGTCGCCCCTATCAAGAAATATCCGATAATTACACATTATCGGATAGCTTTAGCGGTTCTAAAGGAAAATCTGAAACGCTCGATCCAACTATAGCGCGGGTTTTGAGAGTCTCAATAACCAAAAAATATGTCCGATAACTGGAAAAGACGGATCCTTAGACTTATGACAGTTGGTTTTTCACCTTTCGGTGCGATATGGGCATGGCGTCCAAATAGTAACCAACTGTAGCCAATATCTAAAAGAATATCCGATAAATATATTCTCGGAAACCCTGCTCGCAAATCGTTTTCCTGCGGAAAAAGCGGTGGCATTTGCGAAAGAAAGGCGTGGCAAATGATAAAAATGTTGAAGTATTGGGATATTCCGACAAGTGGAAAATCGGGGAAATTCCTTTATATTGAGGATTGAAGTCGGTTGCATTCTCTACCGCGATGAAAAGCGGACTGAAAGTGAAAACACCACCACCATACATGGGAGGCATTTTGGTTGCATTCTCTACCGCGATGAAAAGCGGACTGAAAGTAAGACACTGACGCTGAGTTGGGGTGCGATAAAGAAGTTGCATTCTCTACCGCGATGAAAAGCGGACTGAAAGCACTACTGGAGAAGCAAATGAAAAATACCAGCAACTAGTTGCATTCTCTACCGCGATGAAAAGCGGACTGAAAGACGCTTACTCGGACAGAGCTGATCGACAAGGTCCGCAGTTGCATTCTCTACCGCGATGAAAAGCGGACTGAAAGAGACGAAGGTGGCAGCGTTATCGAAATACTCGCGGGGTTGCATTCTCTACCGCGATGAAAAGCGGACTGAAAGCAATGATGGAATCATATCTGGTATAAAGAGATCCCCAGTTGCATTCTCTACCGCGATGAAAAGCGGACTGAAAGATACGGCGTAATCTCTACCGTGATGAATCATCGATCGTTGCATTCTCTACCGCGATGAAAAGCGGACTGAAAGTCTCAGTACCCCCATGACTCATTTATTTGCATCGTCGTTGCATTCTCTACCGCGATGAAAAGCGGACTGAAAGTTCCGCCACTTATAGCGTGCGTCCGATGGGTTGTATGTTGCATTCTCTACCGCGATGAAAAGCGGACTGAAAGACATCAAGCACTACGCCAGCTGCAATCAATGGAAGTTGCATTCTCTACCGCGATGAAAAGCGGACTGAAAGTTAAAACCTAGACACGCTAGCACCGCGCGGTGCTAGGTTGCATTCTCTACCGCGATGAAAAGCGGACTGAAAGTTTCCCGTCCCGACTGAAGCCGGTGATACTGCCAGTGGTTGCATTCTCTACCGCGATGAAAAGCGGACTGAAAGTCCTTGTTCCTTTTGTAGATGACAATAAAATTATGGTTGCATTCTCTACCGCGATGAAAAGCGGACTGAAAGGCGTGTCATGCCAATCGAGAACGCATTGCGGCGATGGGTTGCATTCTCTACCGCGATGAAAAGCGGACTGAAAGTGCCGCGTCGTAGGTCTTTTCGCCGTTCAGCCGTTTAGTTGCATTCTCTACCGCGATGAAAAGCGGACTGAAAGCTTTCTTCTCCAGCATAATCATCGAATCGACCGCAGCTGTTGCATTCTCTACCGCGATGAAAAGCGGACTGAAAGTCCTGTTCCTCGGTCGTCCGCACCGCTTGGAAATAGAGTTGCATTCTCTACCGCGATGAAAAGCGGACTGAAAGTTACATTAGTGAGTTGTAACCGCTTTTGGGACGAATCGCTTGATAGATGCCGGTCATCGTGGCGCGGTGTCGGTGAGTGATGAGTCCAACAATGAAGTTACAAAACAGAGCGAAGTTTTGACGGTTGAATAATGGACGAAATTGCGTTAAAATATCTGTTAGGCAGAAAATGAGGTGCATTAACTTCTCCTTTCAAAATTGTGATGGATTTCTGAAAGGAGAACCTCTTTTCTGCCTTTTTCACCTAAAATTGTACAAACTTTAGTATGAATACAAAATGGCGGTAGGTATCAACGAGGTGCAGGCGAACAATGGTTTGCCAGTAAACAATGGCTTAGCGGTGATTTGTGTCTTGCTCGCAATTTTTGGTATTGGCATCGCATCGCTTGCAATCCAGCAGTGGGAAATCAACAGATTCTACAATGCACGTGAAGACCTTTAATCACATGGATCTTGCACGATTTTTCCTGATTGGACTTCTCCTTGTCGGTATATACACAGCGTGGTCAGGCATATTGCCCGACAAGATGAGGCTTGTTCCGTGCCTATTTCATCTCATCACGGATATATCGTGTCCGGGCTGCGGCATTACCCGCGCCTGTGTCTCTCTTGCGCAAGGTAAATTCACCGCAGCGTGGGGTTATCATCCGTTTGTGTTTTTTCTTGTTCCGTTAGCCCTCGGTGTCTCATGTGCTCCGACCCGACTCCGAGATACATGGCTTAAACTCCGTCCTCCCGTCCGAAACAGTATCACCGGGATGGGAATCGCCCTCGTTCTAGGCCTCTGGATTTATCGTTTGACCTATTTGGCACTATAATGGTAGGGTCATTATGTAGTATTTCACAAATCTGTCGAAAAGGAGAGAAACCGATGTCGATAGCAATGACGCAGCAGCAGGAGAAGGATTTTGATGAGAAAGGATACATTATCCTCGAAGATTTTTTGACCCAAGAGGAGCTAAACCGATTACTGTCGGCTATTGATGAGGTGAAGGCTAAGGTCCGCCGTGCCGAAGGTGGGGAACCCAATGACCCCTTCACTATCCGCAATGCGTTAGCCCAGCACGAGGCGTTCCTCGATCTGATTGACCACCCCAAAATGCTGCCGTTAGTTGTTGACGCCATCGGCTGGAACATTCAGATCCGAACCACGCACCTCGACTACCGTCCACCGTACCCAGAAGACCTGAAACCCGGCGAGATTGGTGTCGGTGACGGAGACGATCAGAAAGCCGGTTACAACAATCTCGGTTGGCATCCGGATCTATCGGGCAAAGAGCTCTTTGAGGGACCGTCGCTGGACGGGCGGTTACCCTTTATGGAGATTAAGGTGTTCTATGTCTTCTCTGATTTGAGTGAATCCAATTCCGGCAACCTCTGGTTGATGCCGGGTAGCCACAAGCGCCCCCTACAAGAATGGCGCGAGATGCAAGGCAAACACGATCTCTCCCAAGCGGTCGAACTCAGGTTGAAACCGGGGGCTGCGGTCCTGTGGCGCACAGCGACTTGGCACTGTGTTGGACCGAATCTATCGGACAAAACACGCAAGATTATGCACGTCGGCTACCACTACCGGTGGCTCCGTCCGGCGGATTTCATTCAGCAAGCACCGGAGCTGTTAGCCAAAAGCTCGCCAATACGAAAACAATTGCTCGGTGCATTGGCGGCGGGAGAGAATCCGTTGGGGACTTCTCCTGATTTTCAGCCTCATTCTCAATACTGGATTACAAAGAATTCGGACGATGTTCCGCTGAAAGCTTGGGCGGAAGCACGCGAGCGATGAAAATGCTTATCTGCAATGACGGGTCAATACGCAGCACGAATGGGTAAAAGTAGAGAGGGAGGAGATATGGGTTTCGAACCGACAAATCACCACGCCCAAACCGCCAACGCCATCGTCGAAGAAAATCGCCTGCCGGGGGATCCGCCGACCGAGTGGGACATTAACGGTTGGGGCGATCCGACCATCCAAGGCTTCGGTCATGACATCAGCATCAACAGGGGCGAAACAATCTTCTTCAAGATCAAAACCGATTCGACCGACTATCGGATAGACATCTATCGGATGGGTTACTACGGTGGCATGGGCGCACGTCGCGTTGACACGATTGAGCCGTCGGTCAAACTCCCCCAACATCAGCCGGACGGTCTGAGGGACGAAGCCACTCACCTCTACGATTGTGGCAACTGGGCAGTGTCTGCGTCTTGGCAAGCGCCGTCGGATGCGACGTCAGGAATCTATTTCGCGCGTCTGGTACGACAGGATTCGGATCCTGCAAGTTGGCGGGCGGATAACAGTCAAGAAAGCCCGGCGGAGAGACCGCTTGCTTTGCCACACGCCTACGGAGCGTTGGGACACGGACGTCTTGCCAATGCGCTCCGTGAACCGCGAGCAAGCCACATCTATTTCGTCGTGCGACACGACGAGGGCGACTCCGACATTATCTTCCAAACTTCAGACACCACTTGGCAAGCCTACAACCAATACGGTGGCTACTGCACCTACGGTCGGGTTAATCCGGGCAACCCGCGTGGAATCGGTATTCCTCCCCGTGCCTACAAGGTGAGCTACAACCGCCCGCTCAAGACGCGCGATTACCGGGCGGTCAACATGGTTTTCAATGCCGAGTATCCTTGTGTTCGCTGGCTTGAGGCTAACGGCTACGACGTCACCTACTTCACCGGTGCCGATAGCGATCGACGCGGCGAGGAGATTCGCAAGCACCGCTTATTTTTGTCGGTCGGTCACGACGAATATTGGTCTCTTGAGCAGAGACAGCATGTCGAGGCGGCACGTGGTGCGGGCGTTCACCTCGCTTTTTTCAGTGGCAACGAAGTGTTTTGGAAAACCCGCTGGGAGCCGTCCGTTGACGGAGAAGGGGTTCCGCATCGGACGTTGGTCACCTACAAGGAAACACACGATAACGCCAAGATCGACCCTGTCGCTGACGTTTGGACCGGGACGTGGCGTGACTCACGACCTTTCAATCCGGAGGGGCCGCAGCCGGAAAACGCTCTAACCGGCACCATCTTCACGGTGAACGCATGGCGCAATGACCCACTCATCGTGCCTGCCAAATACGCTGCCCTGCGGTTCTGGCGTAACACGGAGGTCGCTAAACTCAAGCCGGGTGAACGTGCCGTTTTGCTAAAGGGGCTGCTCGGTCATGAATGGGATGAAGATTTGGACAACGGGTTCCGCCCACCTGGTCTGTTTCACCTATCGGAGACAACCGTCGACAACGTTCCCTATATTCAGGACCAAGGCACAGTTTATGATTCGGGCACCGCAACCCACCGGCTCACGGTCTATCGTCACGAGGCGCCCGAGGACGCACAGCAATCTGCAAATAAGGAAGGGGCCTCTGGAAGTCTCCGCGGTGCGTTAGTTTTTGGTGCGGGCACGGTGCAGTGGGCTTGGGGTTTGGATGCGCACCATGATACCGAAACGGGTATACCGCCGGAACGTGCGAATCCCAGCTCTACTCGTGTAGGTGTGGATCCAAACGGGCCCGATAGGAACATCCAACAGGCGACCGTCAATCTATTTGCGGATATGGACGTTCAACCTCAAACGCTGCAAGGCGACCTGACGCCGGCGAGCGCGTCCACCGATGAGCAACCTCCAACTTCGACAATACACCTTCCAGCCGACGGCGCGGTGCTGCCTCTAGACACGTTGACAATCAGCGGCACCGCTCAAGACACCGACAGTCAAGTCGCCGCGGTCGAAGTTTCCGTGGATAACGGTGCCAATTGGCATCCTGCAAGTGGACGCGAGACTTGGAGCTATGAATGGCTGCCAACACAGCCTGGAGTCGTTACCATCATGAGCCGAGCTGTCGACGACAGCGGCAACTTGGAACGTCCGGGACAAGGCGTAACGGTCATGATTCATTCTATCCAGTAGATCCCTATTATTGTTTCGGGAAACCCGTGGTGGTGGTTCTACAACGGACTGATTGCCATTTATACTAATAGAAAAAGGAAGATTGCTATGAAGACTTCGCCTCAAGAGAACGCCCAACAATGGATTGAAAGCTGGAAACGTGCATCAGTTGCCTTAAAAGCTGTGAAACGTCACGAACTCCGTACCTATGATCTCGCCAAAAATCAAGCCATTGTGGATGGGATGCTGCAATGGGCTTTTGAAAACCGAGAGTTGCGATTGAGTAGTGGGTTGGTTGAACAACAGCGGCTCTTTATGAAAATGAAGTCATCATAGCTGACTCAACGGCGTGAGTCCCGTATGAACATCCACTTGCCGAAATTGGTAAAGGAGAATAAAGATGCCGATGCTCAACATTGGATCAACCAAGCAGCTCTTCTTCGATGATTACCTGATTGAGAGCTTGGTCAACGCAAAACAGGGACTGAATCCCGCAGTAAAGGTGGACGACAACCCTGTCATCCGGCCGGAGCGTCCGTGGGAAGGCAACTTCATGCGGCCCATCAAGGTGATTTTTGACCCAACCGACCAGATCTTCAAGATGTGGTATGCTAGCTCAACTATCACTGTACATTTGGAAAACGGGAAGCCGGTTCCGGGTGGAGCCGCGGGGCTTCTCTTAGATACTCAAGGGAGCGTGATGTGCTTGGCGACCTCTGAGGATGGGATTCACTGGGAGCGGCCATCGTTGGGGCTCGTGGAGTTTGACGGCTCAACGGACAATAACATCCTCCCCGAAAAAGAGGGGCTACCCGCAGCGCCAGCGTTCCAAGATCTGCACGAGAAAGATCCCGCCAAACGGTACAAGGCGTTGCAGATGATCGGCGACACGCAGACACGCGGGATGCAATACGATCTCTTCTATTCCCCGGACGCGCTCAACTGGACCCCCTACGAAGGCAACCCCGTCATTGATACCGGACAGCAGTTGGGACGATGGGCAGGGCGTTTTCAAGGATGGGACCCGATACGCGAAACCTACTACGTCACGATGGAAGCGAGCCACCACTGGCGGGGCCCCTACGGCAAACGGCTTATCGGCAGGGCAGAGAGCCCAGACATGATCCACTGGAGCGAGCCAGAGATTATCCTTGTGCCAGACGAAGACGACTTTCCCGACACCGAGTTCTACAGCCTGCTGGTCGTCGCCTACGAAGGTATTTACGTTGGACTGCTGTGGATCTTTCGCACTACCAACGTGACTCATCACCCGGAGGTGGTCTTCAGTCGGGATGGATTTCGCTTTCACCGGAACTATCGCGAACCCTTTATCCCGCGTGGCGGTGCGCGAGCGGACTTCGACTCAAGCAGCGTCTACGCTCAAGACATGATTGTTCACGGAGACCATATCTTCACCTACTACATCGGCACGAACAGCCGATCGCCTGAAATTGCCTTGGAGTTGGGTGACAAGTCTTCAGAGGGCATTGGGCTCGCGGTCTCACGTCTGGACGGGTTTGTTTCTCTCGACAGTGGGAAGGGTTGGGTGGTCAAGGATAGATCTGAGGAGGAGCTGCGACACATCTATGGCGAGCGGCAAATCTTCACGGAGCCCGAATCCTTTGGTCAGATGACGACCCGTCCATTTGGATTCACCGGGTCGCGCCTATATCTGAACACGAGCATGGCACCGATTGCCGCAGGCCCAAGTCCCGGCGAGGTAAAGGTAGAAATTTTAAGGGCGAACCATAAAAAGTTGCCCGGATTCAGCTTCGACGACGCGGACCCGATCACGGAGTCTAGCACTGCCCAACCTGTCTCGTGGAACGGGAATTCCGACGTGAGCGCGCTGGCGGGCAAGCCGATAAAGCTACGTTTCTACTTCAAGAACGCCAAGCTCTACTCGTTTCAATTCAAGTAATTTAGAGGATAAAGCGCCATGAAATTAACGAAGGACCAGTTGAGCCAGTTCGATACGGAGGGTTGGGTGCGCCTGAAAAGCCGGTTCAGCCAATCAGAAATTGATGTCCTCAACGGTGAATTGCCGAAGGTTTTCGCTATGCGGCGCGAGGAGGTTTGGCGCGAGAAGGATGGAGAATCGGTTCGCACCGCTTTTGCCGCACATACCTACAACGAGGCGTTTGACCGCTTGGGACGGCATCCCCGCTTAATTGAGCCGGTCATGCAGCTCCTTGACGGGCCCGTGTATATACACCAGTACAAAATTAACGGGAAAGCCGCTTTCAGCGGCGATGTCTGGCAATGGCACCAAGATTACGGCACATGGTCTCGCGACGACCTGATGCCACAACCACAGGCGATGAACATCGCGGTGTTCCTTGATGAGGTAACTGAATTCAATGGTCCCCTCTACCTCATTCCGCGCAGCCACAAGCAGGGCGTGATCGAGGCAGGTCATGACACATTGACGACATCCTATCCGCTGTGGACGCTCGACAAGGAAAGGATCAGGGATCTGGCAGACGAGGGTGGTATCGTCGCACCCAAGGGTAAGCCGGGCACCGTGCTGATGTTCCACTCAAACATGGTGCACGCCTCCGCACCCAACATCAGTCCGTGGGACCGGGTGATTGTATATCTGAGTCTCTGTCACGTGGACAACCACATCCGCCAGTTCAAACGCCCGGAGTGGATTGCCCATCGCGACTTCACGCCGATCGAACCACTAGATGATAACTGCCTGCTGACGCTCGCATAACCCAATAGATGAATGGGCGTTGTAGCGTGAGCCACCGCTTCGTTGTATCAATATCCTCTGGTTTGGTCGAAACGACTGAGCAAATCATCGTCCCCCATCACGAATCGTTTCAGATTCTCGCAGAATGTGTCCATCCATCGAGGGCTCCGCATCGGCGAGTTACCTGCCATATGAGGGGTAATAATCACATTCTCCATTTGCCACAGGGGGTGATCATCCGCTACCGGTTCCACCGGCAGCACATCCAAACCGGCACCGCCGATAAGACCTTGTTCCAACGCTTCCATCAGTGCTGCTTCGTTGACGATTCTACCACGGCTAACATTGATCAGTAAGGCATCGGACTTCATGTGGCGAAATGCCTCCCGATCGAACATCTCTTCCGTTTTCGGCGTGAGCGGCGCGCAGAGTACAACAACATCGGAAACCTCCAGCAAATCGTAGAAGCGTTCCAATCCCCAGCACGCTTCCACATAGTCGGGAACTGTTACCGGTGTTGGATCTACAGCAATCACCTTCATACCAAAAGCGTGTGCGCGTTTCGCCGTCTCGCGCCCAGCACCACCTAGCCCGATGATCCCCATGGTACTATCGATTAGTTCCCGCGCCATCAGACGGTTATTGCTCCAGCTGCCGTTGCGGGTTACCAATGCGACATCCCGCGTGAGACCCAAGATGAGCGCGAATGCATGCTCTGCTAAGTGTATCCCTACAAAGCCCTTCGCAGTTGTGATAATAACATCGCTCTTTTCAATCTCCGGGCTCATCAGGAAGTCAATCCCTGCGGAATAGTACGCTATCCAACGCACCCGTTTTGCTTCTGGGAAATATTTCGGTCGAATCTCGCCAATCAGGATGTCTGCTTGAGGCAGTTCTTCCTCAAACTTCTCCTCAGAGCCGGCTACTACGAGCTCAACCTGATCGGACACGGCACGGATCCGTTCGGCGGACCCATCGTCCATGTTCATTGTCAGTATTTTGGTTGCCATAACCTCAGACAATTTCCTTCCTCGTTAGGTTCAGCAGCGATCAATCGCGAAACGGTGTTACGCCGGCATAGTCCGCTGGGTGTACTCCCGGCATAGCGCTGCGATTTCGGGACCGCCTCCGCAGATCAAGATGTCGTTGTCGATCTGCTCCTTGTAGTTATCAACATTAATCGAATCACAGAAGTCGATGCCTGCCGCTTTACGGGCGGCATTCACTCGTGCACGAGCCCCAGCCATTTCGGGGCTGTACGGCGGATCATGCGCGTCCGGGTCACCGAACGAGTACCCCATGTCCCCAGGACCCCACTCGACATAAGTGAGACCCGGCACTTTACAGGTTGCCTCGCAATTCTCAAGGGCACGGCGATTCTCGATTTTCAACCCCAAGATTAACTCGCCTTCCGGGTTCAGGGGCCAGACATCCGCTTTCCGCAGATATTCGGGGTGGTCCATTCCCCAGATATGTCCCGCACTGCCACCACTGCCTCGCCGCCCCTGACCCAGCTCCTCCCCTACACCGATGTTATGGAAGGGAAATCGCATGGATTCGATCAGAGCCTTCACCGCCCCCGGCGTCTCGGCGTGACATAGCACGAAACCGTGAACACCGCAATCAAGGTAGTGTGTCACCATCCAAGCGTTTGCCCGCACCACATGCTCGTCGGTGCCCTGCATGGGCAGCGTCATCAATACAGTCGGCGTCGGATGCCCACTTCTCGTTGGACCTGCCGCTGCCAACCCTCTCATGAATTCCTGCACCCCCAGTATATTTATCGGGACATGCTCCTGTTCAAGCAGGAGGAAATCGTTATCCGTATGACAGGCGTTAACGCCGCCCTCAAATGACAGGTCTCCGCTGCCGCCGTAAATGAGGGTGTGTCGCCCCTCAAGGAGTTCAATAGCACGATTAACTCTACCCATAAGATTTTCTCCATTTCTTTTTTATTCGCGTCTCCGCTTTTTTAGCACGAGAACGATGATAACAACAAGGATAATGGCGATCCACCAGTTATGGATCACCCAACTCCAAAAGATGTTGAACGCAATCCAAGCTAAAACTTCAATTGCGAGAATAATCGCCGCTTTATTCCACGGAAATTCCGCGTACCGTTCACGATATTTGGTGGACAACCACCACGAGACCAACGCCGTACCGAGTACAACAACCAAAAATAGAAAATTTACCAATGATTGGGCTGCGCCTAAAATCATTCCCATTTTTCGAGTAATCCTCCTTTACCAGATGCGTTGCACGTAGCCGAATTCGTGGTTGAGTTCGACTACGGACAAACTTTCTGAAAAACTCACATTGAGTCTGTTTTTACCTGTTCCAGACCTGATTATAACGTTATTGCCATTCTGCGGCGGTTCACCGAATCCGGTCCGGATGACTATAGACAGTCATGCCTTTTCCACGCATAAACCCAATCAGTGTAACTTCACCCTCCTGCGCCATTTCAACGGCGAGACTTGATGCCGCAGAAACCGCTGCAATCACTGGTATACGGGCGAATAACGCTTTCTGAATAATCTCAAAACTAGCGCGCCCACTCACCATCAAAATGTGTTGATCCAAAGGAAGTTGCTCAACTAACAGTGCCTGTCCAATCACCTTATCTACTGCGTTGTGTCGCCCGACATCTTCACGTATAATTTGCAGCTCGCCTTGTTCATCAAATAGCCCGGCGGCGTGCAGTCCGCCCGTTGCCTCAAAGACCGATTGCGCCGATCGGAGTAGATCATTGAGGGTATAAAGAATATCCGAGTCTATCTGAACTTTCGATGTTATCGGTGGAATCTCCTGTTTAACCGATTCGATGGTCATTTTGCCGCACAACCCACAACTGGCATTCGCATGGAAGTTCCGTTGCCACCCCTCCTGTTCTTCGAGTACCTTTCCATTCGTAAGATGAACGTTTATGATATTTTGCAGATCCGGTTCCTCGATATCCTCATCCTCACAGTAGGCGATTGCCCCGATATCATCGGACGATTTTATCAGCCCCTCTGTGTAAAGAAACCCTGCAGCGAGATCAAAGTCATGCCCCGGTGTTCGCATCACAACTATCAGGCTCTGTCCACCGACCCGAATTTCGAGCGGCTCCTCGATTACGAGGGAGTCCTCAGTAGGGGAGGGATAGGAATTACGCCAACGTATGACCTGTTTCGTCAATATTGATTTCATGGTGAATTGGTCCAGTCTCGCGGTTAGGAGGACGATTCATCTGATAAAATAAAAAAATAAAGTAACATACCTAAACGCCTATAATTTGAGACCCCTAACCGATTTTGGACATTGTATCATAGTAATAGTCCGGTGTGTATACAAAAAAATACCTTGACAAAACACTGAAAAATCAGCGAAAATTCTGTATTGTAATTGTCCACAAAAAATTTCTTAAGGGAATTAATATCAGTTGCCGAACGATTAATAGCACGGCTTGGAGGGATAGATGATTCGGCTCGGAATTGTTGATTTTGATACGTCCCATGTGGTCGAATTTACACGACGGCTTAACCACATTGATATAGACGAGGAGCAGTGGGTTGAAGGAGCCAAAATTGTCGTTGGTTGTCCGGGGGAATCGCTGCTGTCGCCTGAACGCATACCCGGCTATACAAAGCAGATGGAGGAGTACGGTGTGCCGTTGGTGGACAAACCGGAGGAGATGATTGGACAGATTGACGCTGTGCTCATCGAATCGGTCGAAGGCAGCTTCCACTATGAACGGGTGGTGCCGTTTCTGGAAGCAGGGTTGCCCGCATTTGTGGATAAGCCCTTTACCTGTGACTTAGCGCAGGCAAAGGCGTTAGCAGCGCTCGCCGAATCAAAAAATGTTCCAATCTTCACCTCTTCATCGTTGCGCTACGGTTTAGAGGTTGTCGAGATTAAGGGTAAGGAGGACGAGACCGGAATGATTCTCGGTGCGGAGGTCAGTTCACCCGCGCCGCTGCAACCGCGCAATCCGGGGCTGTTTCATTACGGACTCCACGGCGTGGAAACGCTATACGCGCTGATGGGCCCCGGCTGTGAAGCGGTTTGGTCTGTCTCTAACGATGACGCGGACGTTGTCACCGGCTATTGGAAAGATGGACGAATTGGGACAATGCGGGGCATCCGAAAAGGAACACCAGGCTACGGTTTCACCGCGTATGGCGAAAAATCTATCGTGCGAACCTCGATAAATGCGAGCTATATCTACCGTGAACTCTTAAAACAGATTGTCCAGATGTTTGAGACCGGAAAGCCGCCGATCGACATCTCTGAAAGTGTGGAAATTGTTGCCTTCATCGAAGCGGCTGCCAAATCCGCCGTGAACCATGGGGCGAAAACAGCGTTGGGATATACTGTGGGATAAGACCTCTCCGAGCAGAATGAGAGGGCAGCCGCTTGAAGATATAGGTAGGATTGTCATGGCACAAATTAAATTGGGTTTTATCGGTTGTGGCGCGCATGCGACCCGGAACTTGCAACCGTGTATTCCGTTGATCCCTGAAATTGATTTCGTCGCGACGTGCGATATCTCAGTCGTAAAAGCGGAGAGCAACGCCAAACGTTTTGGTGCTAAACGATGGTATACAGATTACCGGGAGATGATTGCGACTGAAGAGATAGATGCTGTTGCGATTGTTGGACACCCCAAAACCATGCACACGGATTTGGCGATTACTTGCATGGAACTCGGAATGCACGTTTTCATTGAAAAGCCGCCCGCGATCAATGTGGAAGACGCCGCACGGCTCGCTGAAACCTCGGCGAGAACGGAGAAATTTGGGATGGTTGCGACGATGTGGCGCCATGCACCCGCACACCGAATGGCAAAACGGATTATTAGGCGAGCAGAATTTGGAGAGCCCCTTCTATTTGAAGGACGCTATCTGGCACCGAGTCCGAGGGGTGCCCATGAAACGTTGGAGTGGGCGTACCTACTGGATCAGGGTGTCCATATTGTGGATTGTATGCGGTATCTGGTGGGTGATGTAGCAAAACTCCGCGCTTTTGAACATTTCGGCGGAGAAGGGCGCATGGCGTTTGCGGTCTCGCTACAGTTTGACAACGGCGCGGTCGGTACGCTGAACATGGTTGCGGGAGCGCCAGCACTTGAGACATCGGTGATGGTCGCTGGTGACGGCGGTCATGCAGTCAATGTGCACAACATGCAGCAGGTTCAGTACCTCAAACCAGATGCGTGGCAAGGGGTCGGCGGCTACCGGGATTTCCCGACGTTAGAGTGGAATCAAGGCACCCACTATCGGGGCCACGGACGCCACGGCTACCTTGAAGAGCTAGAACATTTTGCCCGGTCAATCCTCGCGGGCAGACAGCCTCAAGCGAGCCTTGCTGATGCTTGTGAGGTGATGCGGATCTGCCGAGCGATTGCGGATAGCCACGGACAGAGTGCCTCAGTCCAAATCAGAAGAGGTTGACATACTCCCAAACCTAAAGGATTGGGATTCTCATCCTTTAGGATTCGAATTGCTCTATCAACAAAGTTAGCCCGGCGAACCGGGACTTACATCCTCTCCTGAGAGGGTGGATGCCCCCACCCTATGGATATTGAGAGCCGCATTGCGATCTCTATCCAACTCTGTGTGACAGTTTGGACACTGCCATGTTCTATCACGAAGGTTTAGGTCTTGGTTGATTGCACCACAGACATGGCAGGTCTTACTCGAAGGATACCACTTGTCTATGAATCGGATTCCCGTGCTTTTCTTGGAAGCGATATACTTGAGTTTCTGCACAAAGTCAGAAAAACCTAAGTCAGAGACTTTGCGACCCCAAAGGGACTTCATGCCTTGGAGGTTGAGCGTCTCCAGTGAAAGCCAATCATATCTGTCTGTGAGGTCATGAGCAAGTTTCCAGTGGAAATCTTGCCTTTGGTTCGCAATCTTGCGATGTTTCTTTGCAAGGTTGACTCTTGCACGTTGCCGATTCTTTGACCTTTCGACCTTTCGTGAATGGTTGCGATTGGCACGGTTGATAGTGTTGAGACCACGCTTGAAGAATTGTGGAGAGTCGTAGTCATTGAAGTCAGACCCGGTGAGATACCTCTTTAGTCCAAAGTCAAACCCCGCGTTATTACCCGTCGTGGATGACTCTAAATCGGTATCTACATGGTCTGTCAGAATGATTAGCCATACGTCTCCTACGCTGTCTCGCTTAATCGTGCAACGTTTTTTCGGCGTGCCTAAGACTTCCCTGCTTTTGAAATATCGGTAGATGCGTTTACCTATACGAATAGAGTTGCTTGGTAGCAGTTTCCAACCGGCTTGCTTGAGGGTGTAGGACTTGTATAGTTTACGTTTCTTGAAACGGGGACGACCTGAACGCTTGCTGTTTGTACGGTCAGTAAACATTTTTGAGTATGCTTTATCAAGACGGTCTATTACATCTTGCAACGATTGACTAGCAAGGAGATTCCAATGAGCATAGCGAGGGAGCCGCTTCAACTTGGTTAAGTGTCGCATCAGTGCTTTCTTACCCGGATATGTCCCGTAGATAGCATAGTATCTGCGACACAACGCTACAAAGTGATTCCATACTTCAGCATGGCTGTCAATCGTTTGCTGCAACTCACGATTAGTGTGGTTGCTATACATTTTGAACTTGTAGGTCTTCACGAGATTGTCTTTCTGTCTTTCATGTCCTATGCTGTAGGAGGTAGGGGACACCGCCAAGCGACGGTGCAGCATTCCCCTACGAAAGACAAGACAATTATAATAGACTTAGCCTGCAAAATCAATACAAAAACGGCTGAAGCGAAACTTATATCCCAAAGATAAATCATTGGGCTTTACGGGCTAAAGCCCAACTCTGTAAATGGGAAGGGGAAACACCGTGCCACAGATTAATGTTACAACCAAACCCAACGGTGCAGGGCGCAGTTGGCTGGAAGTGGGGCATTATGAGACAGATTCGTTTGGGCGCAAACAGTGGATTAAGCGGGAGGTCCCCCATCAGGACCGACGGCTGACAACGGATCGTCAATATTCGGATCGGGGTGAGACTGTCGACTGGATTATACTGGTGCCGGATAGCTACCCCCTTACCATTGTCAAAGTCAACTATGACCGTCTGAATCCTAGGCAGCTGGAAGTCATCTGGGGGCCGGGCGGTGAGGTGTCTGAGACTAGTCGTGAAGATCAAATAAAACGTGTATTTGAACTAACGTCAGGGAACGAGGAGTTGACCGATTTATTGAAAGAATTACTGGTTGAGAAGGAGAATTCATGAGCGCATCAAATGCTGTAGTTACCAGAGGGCAACTTTGTGAAAAAATAGCACAGCTCCCGCAGGTTGATCTTGGACACTTTCCAACACCCTTAGAGGAGTGCCCACGCCTATCAGAGGCATTGGGCGGTCCTCGCATCTTCATTAAACGTGAGGACTGTTCAGGGCTTGCGTTCGGTGGAAATAAGGTCCGCCAATTGACCTTTACCATCGGTGATGGGGTAAATCAGGGGGCGGATACAATCATTCAAGGTGCTGCCTCGCAATCAAACCATTGCCGGCAAGCCGCCGCCGCTTCCGCAAAGTTGGGCCTGAAGTGCTACCTTCGGCTCGCTCGTGACAACAAAAGTGTAAGGCAGGGGAATGTGCTGCTAGACGATTTGTCTGGTGCGGATGTCGAATTTGTCGATGCAGCTATGGGATCCGAACTCGACGCGATTAAATATGCCCTCGCTGAGGAATTGAAAGAGAAGGGGCTTAAACCTTATGTCCTCGCTGCTCCCAGATCGACAGCACTCGCTGCGGTTGCATTTTCGTGGTGCATCGCCGAAATCCACGAACAACAGGAGGCGATGGGCATTGATGCCGACTGGATTTATGCAGCTTCCGCGGGTGGAACGCAGGGCGGGTTGATCCTCGGAACAAAGGCGTTGGATATGAAGCTGAAACCCTTTGGAATCGCGCCAATTGGTTGGCCAGATCGGGTGGAACGTATCCGAAATGCTGCAAACGATGCAGCAGCGATTTTGGGGCTTGACCTCGTTATCAATGATGACGACGTGCGTAACAGCGACGATTACGTGGGAGAAGATTACGGAGTCCTCACGCCCGAATGCGTCGATGCCCTGAAACTGATGGCGCGAACGGAGGGAATCTTCCTCGACCCCTCCTACACGAGTAAGGCGTTCTCCGGCTTGATTGACCATATCCAAAAGGGTCGGATCTCCGCCGATGAGACGGTAATTTTTCTGCATACCGGTGGCACACCGGCGTTGTTCGCTTACAACGAGGAGTTGATCTAATCCGCTGACGGGGTTCGCTTAGGTTACAATTTGTCCATCAGTTTGACTCGGTTCGACGATGCGCCCGAACTGGCTTAAAACCGTCGGGAACAGGTCAACAGTGCGGATAAACTCTGTTTCGATGGGCAGATTAGTCGCTAGCGGCACGAACATCTGTTCCGCATTGAGTGCGCCGTGAGTCGCGTGATGTTCAGGATATTCATAACGGGCGCGTAAGTCGTATCCGGGGTGAGCACTCAGCACCAGATCGCCCGTTCGATCTCCTCGAAAAATCTGCCAAAGTTGAACTAGTCCATCCGGATACTCCGAATCGTAGGTTTGAATGAGTGCATCGCGGGAAGACAAGTTCTGATAGGGTATCCCGTATCCCAACGGATCTGTCCCCTGAAACTGATACGAAAAAGTTTGGTTTTCACGAATGATTTTTCCAGCCCCAGTCCTATTCTGGACGATGATACCTCCATCATCACTTTGACCGGCAACGAAAGCTAACCCTTCAATCTCTAACAGTGGTTGGATGACCCCCAGCTGGTTGAGTCGTTCAAAAGAGAGCCGTTCACCCCAACCGTTCTGCGGCTTCGAGATAGACTCCCTTCCATTACCGTTTTGCCTATCCTTAAAATAGAGATGCGACATCCCGTTCCCCGAAACCATGCTGGCGGATTCAGTCCGACGTCTCCAGAGCAGTGGATAGTGAAGACAACGCCAACCCAGATGATCTAAGTGGCGTGGCAGGTCAATATGTGTATGTGTGTTGCTCATCCCGTGATCGCTTGTTATCATAATGAGGGTATTGTCAAATTCTTTTGACGCTTGCAAGATCTGGCAGACCTCACCAACGGTTCTGTCTAGCTCTCGGTAGGTGTCCATGACATGGGGAGATCGCGTATGCGACAGATGTGAAAATGTGTCCACTGCGGGAAAGAGACACGTCACAAATTCAGCACTTCCTTTAACAGCTTGCAACAACTTTCGGGAAGCGATGGCGTTCACAAACCGCCACCGCTCAGAGAAGTGGGCATAGGTATATGCTAGCGGTTTAACCCAACGGGTTAGGTCGCCCGATGGGGGGCAGCCGCGCGTCAGTAGATTATAGATATTATTCACAGGTGAGAAGAAATCGAACAGGGTTGGACTGTCCGGTAGGTCTGCTATGAAAGAAAGCCCCTCTATCCCCATGTAACTGCATATCCCCGGACTGCGAAATCGGTGCGGGTTCTGGAATTGTGTTTTAGATAGCCAACGGATACCGGGGACATTCGCAGGACCCGGAAACCGTCCCATAAAAAATGGAATGAAGGCGGGACCCGTTGTCGATGGAAATGCGGTAACGGCTTTTTTGAACGCGCCGCGATCTATCACATATTTCTTGATGTTTGAGAGGGTGCCATCCTCGACTAAATCGTTAAAGACCTGATAGGGTGAACCATCGACTAATATAAAGATGAACCGTGTCCAGGGATGGTTGGGAGCCATTATAAAATCTTTGTAAGGTTGAAGGGGCGAGATGCGGTGCGCCTTTTGGCAAATACACCAATTGCAGGAATCATAAGCAGGGCGATGACCATGATAATTAAATGCCTATTCGGAATAGGATAGAGGTGCCTGATTAGGGCGGTGAAATAGTAACGTATAAATCGTTCGACGAAGACAGCTAGCAAATACTTTGGCACGTTGTGCCGGATGAGAATGGCTGCGCGCCGAAACAGTTCAAATGGGATTGGCGTAACCCCTGTAAAAACAGGGCAAGCGAACCTTGGGCGGTTGTCCTTGCAAAGAGCCAAGCGATGATATGATATTCGGCAAGTGCCGCCAAGCGATTCGCGACCGCTCCTACGAACGCCACAATCCCCGGATGAAAAACCTTGCCTAGCGCAATCACATACAGCGGAGTCGGCAACGGTATCAGCATACAAGCGACGCTCATATAGCGAAATACCCCATTAACTGGCTATAGCGAGTGCCCGTGAGGATCAGGTGTCCGAGCCCGATCGCTAAACCAATTCCTGTGAGCTTCTACTGATACTTTTTATAAAGGCTTTCGCGCCGGGTTGCTTGGGACATGGATTGGTCTTTTCACCCAAGTTACCACTTATAGGGAACGTTGTAGAACAGGAGGGAAATCAATCACCGCTCGCCGTGGATTGACAAATCCGCAGACGGCTTGGATATGTCAGTAGCAGGCACGTCCCGCCGTGCCGTAATTTCCACAAGGCACCGCATACAAAAGTTATTATATCACAACGATACAATTAATCAACACGTTTACTCCATCTAGTCCCACCATATAGCACTTTCCGACTTCTTCCTCTCTGCTTATTCATTTATACCTTCCTCATTGAGGCTACCCTACTTTTCTCCATCTGAAAAAAGTTCTGCTGTTAATGTCAGCAGTGGGGTTGGCTTGCTAGTCCAACTGATGCTGATTGGTACGGAGCGGGCAAGATACCCGACCTACAGTAGGACAATCTTTTTGTATGAGATTCAAACAGTTTTCAAAAAAAATCGAACTTTTTATCCTATCGTTTGCCTAATCATCACGAAAATCGTTTAACGGAAACGAACAGTAAATCCATTCTACTTTTCTTACGGAGGGAAGCATCATGTTTTTGACTTTACGGAAACCCAATCTATCAAGCCCAAAATTGAATCGTCTACTCATAGCTACATTTGTCATCGGTTTCGTGCTATCAAGTGCATACTTCATCTCAGCTCAGGAGGATACGCGTCCCGATCGTTCTAATCTGCAACAAGGGGAGCGCGGGCAACGGGGCGAGGGTGGCAGAAGGCAGTTTAATCCCGAACAGATGGCGGAGCGACAAACCGAACGCGCTATCGAGGATTTGAACCTCTCTGATGAAGAAACCGCTATTCTCGTGCCGAAAATCAAAGCCATCGCACAGCACCGCCTGCAACAACGCCAAGAGCTGCGTCCATTTGCACAAGCGCTGCGCACCTCGGTTGATGGCGAGGATAAGGCACAAATCAAAGCCGCGCTCAAAACTTTCAAAGCGCAGCGGGCTGCACGGAATACGACAGCCAAAGCGTTGGAAAAGGATCTCGTTGAACTGCTAACTGTGCGCCAAGAAGCGCAGTTGACCATCGCTGGCATCGTCAACAGTGATGGCGGCGGATTCGGCGGATTTGGCGGTCGTCGGGGCCGAGCCGGTGGCGGAGAGGGACGGCGCGGTAATCGGCCAGATAGGCCACAGGGCAATCAATAGTATAGTGTGAGAGAGCGGCTAAAGGGATAGTGGAGATGTTTCTTCCCTTTAGCCGTTCTTTCCTGAAGGCAACATGCCTAACATCAAGGGATACGTAAATGAACCGCCAAACATTGCTTATCGGATTTATTTTGGCTGTCGTGCTGTTCACCGTATCTGCGTGTGGTGGCACTAAGCTGCTGGATATCGAGCAAACTTCAAACGCCTTAAACCTCTCAGAAACTCAGCGCAAGGTGGTGCAATCCAAAATCCAACAGATTGAGGAGATTGTTGAGGATTATGAGTTAGAGAAGGAAACATTGGAAGCCGGGTTCGCGGAAAGGCGGAATCAGATGCGCCGCGGTGGTGGCTTTGGTGGTCGCGGGAGCGGCGGGAGGCGTGGCGGTACTCAGAATCAGATGCAGGCGTTCTATAAACAGCGTGAAATTTTCCTGAAACAGATTGACACCTTAATCGCAGAGATCCACGAAATCCTCAACGAAGAACAGAAAGAGAAATTCACCAACATCAAACTGCCCGAACTAAAATTACCCGAAATAGGACGACGGGGCGGATTTGGCGGTGGCCGCGGACGGCGTATGGGCAGAACTGGGTTTGGTGGTCTGGGCGAATAACCGGCACACCTATGCACCAAACGTTTGAAATCTACAATTGGCATTCAGAATTGACCCACTACAGACAGCCTGAATACCCTAAACTCACATTGAGGAGATAACATGATGCGAAGATTCAGCCGTTCAATAAACATACTTTTGTATATTACTATTGTACTTGTAAGTAGCAGTATCGTTGGGGCGGCAGAGCACGAACCCGCAGCCCAATCGGAATGGCACCAATGGCGAGGCGCGAATCGGGATGGGATCTCTCTCGAAACCGGTATCCTCAAGACGTGGCCAGAGACGGGTCCAAAAGAGTTGTGGCGACGTCCGCTCGGTAACGGTTTTTCAGGGATCTCAATTGCAAACGGACGTGCTTATACCATGTTTGCCGAGGGGGAGGACGAGGTTGTCGTGTGTCTCGACGCTGAAACAGGAGAGGAGATTTGGCGGTATCTTGATGACTGGTTTTACACAGAGCGTCAGGGCGGAAACGGACCGCGCTCAACACCGACGGTTGATGGCGATACAGTTTATGTCCTGAGCGCTTTTGGTCGGTTAGTCGCACTCAACGCAGATACGGGGAAAGAACTCTGGGACCTCGATTTTACAAAAGCGTTTTCGAGTTCAATGCCGCGCTGGGGTTTTTCGACATCGCCCGTCGTTGAGAATGACCGTTTGCTCATTGAGGTCGGTGGTGCAAACGACAATGCCATTGTCGCCTTTAATAAAGAAACCGGCGAGCGTATTTGGGGGGTGGCGACTTCTCCCTCCGGCTACTCTTCCCCAATTCTTGTGACCGTCAACGGCGTCCGGCAGGCACTCTTTTTCGCGCGGGATGAGCTTCTCGCTGTTTCACCCGAAGATGGCAGTGTGTACTGGCGTTACCCGTGGGCTGGTGGGCGAAATAGCGACAATCGTGTAACGCCGGTGTTCATCTCACCGGATAAGGTTTTCATCTCCACTAGTACCCGTGATGCCGGGATTGTCCTACGGATTGTCGGGCCAGCCGACGATATGCGTGTCGAAGAGGTGTGGCGAAGCCATACGATGATTAATGGTTTTTCCACAACCGTGCTTCATGACGGTTATATCTACGGTTTCTCGAACACCATCTTCAAGTGTGTCAATGCTGATACAGGCGAGGAAAAATGGAAAACTCGCGGATTCGGTCAAGGCTCGGTCATCTATGCTGATAACCACCTCATCGTCCTCGGTGAAAACGGGAACCTCGCACTCGTTGAAGCGACCCCGGAAGCGTATCGCGAAGTCGCACAGACACAAGTCCTTTCTGGACGGTGCTGGACTGCTCCCACGCTATCTAACGGTAAACTTTACCTGCGAAGCCACCAAGAGATAGTCTGCCTAGATCTAAGCGGTCAAGGAGAATAGTCGATGAAAAATACCTTTACTCTCGTCGTTGGATTGCTGATAGTGTTTGGGGCGTTTATCGCCACAAATGTGCAATCGCAAGACAGACCGAACAGGCCGCAGACCTTATCTCAGGAGATGAAACGGTTTGACCTTAATAACGACGGTCAGTTAAGTGCCGATGAAAGTGCGATTAGCATCGAAGTCATAGCACTTGAAACTTTCTCCGATACCCAGCTCAGCGAAAGCCAGATTCGCCAGATGTATAGCACGCAGCCCGATGGGTTTGATAGAAGAGGTAGGGCATCGCGCGGAAGGGGCGGCTTTCGAGGATTCGACAGCGGATCGGGGGGATGCCTAAATCCTGAGGAAGTTGAATTTCGCGATGGCACCGCCACGATTCCCGACCGTGAGACCTTCAAGAAATTGTCTTACCAAGGGTTAGAGGTGCTTAGGGACACCCATCTCGCCGGGCTTGAATACGTGAAATTCAATGTTGAGAACGTCAACACCGCACACCCGCAGATCTACTTCATCAATACCAAAACTCATCGCGCCCACATGCGGTTCATGGCCGCTGTTGGATTGTCGCGAGGCGGTGGTCAGATGCGGGGTGTGCTTATCTACCGCCCACTCTCGAAGGCACCCAACGGCGAATTGGGCGTTTACACCTTTGAGTTTGAACCGTCGGATTCATACCCGTTTGAGATGATTAAAATCGCTCATGATCAACTCGTCGCGAAGATGCCCATTTTAAAGAATCGGATCGGATATTGCCCATTATGGGGGGCGATCGATATTTACGGACGAGAGAAAAAACTATATGATGCAGCGGCGTTTCCGGCCTATTTTGAAGACGATCTTTACGCTGACATCGGCTACCTCCCGCTGAACCCAGCGGCGTCATTCGGTCGTCTGCGATTGATGGATGTGGGGGACCGTCCCACACCCCGCGATATCGTCCTATACAAAACGCTACCAAACGAAATGACACGGGTAGCAGGAATCATCACCGGCGTGCGCCAAACCCCGCTTTCACATGTCAATCTCCGCGCTATTCAGGACAACGTTCCTAACGCCTTCATCTCCGAGGCGTGGAAAAACCGTGAGATTGCCCCGCTTATCGGAAAGTATGTTTACTACAGGGTGGACGCTGACGGTTTTGACATCAGGGAAGCGAAACCCAGAGAGATTGAAGCCCATTTTGACAATCTGCGACCAAAGAAGACTCAGATGCCGGAGCGCGATCTTTCCGTCCGAGAGGTGCGACCGCTCGACGACATCAAGTTTTTCGACGCGTCGGGTTTTGGGGTGAAAACGGCTAACGTGGCGACTATGCGCGGGTTCGGGTTCCCGGAAGGGACCGTCCCAAACGGCTTCGGGATACCGTTCTACTTTTATGACGAATTCATGAGGCACAACAACTTCTACGCGTCCGTTGAGGCGTTGCTCAAAGATTCCGCGTTTCGGAACGACTACGACACAAAGACTGATGAGTTGGAAAAGTTCAGGGCGCACATCGAGGAGGGTGAGATGCCTGTGTGGATGATGGATGCCCTTGCCGACCTACAGAAATCCTTTCCCGAAGACACATCTATCCGATGCCGCTCCAGCACGAACAACGAGGATCTGCCCAACTTCAGCGGCGCGGGTTTGTATGATTCGTTCACGCACCATCCGGACGAAGGGCACCTGTCGAAGTCGATTAAGCAGGTGTTCGCAAGCCTCTGGAACTTCCGAGCCTTCGAGGCGCGTGAATTCTATCGTATCGATCACTTTGTGACCGCGATGGGTGTGCTGCTCCATACCAACTTTGCAGGCGAGCTGGCTAATGGCGTGGCTGTTACCGACGACATCCTCTACCAAACTGAGGGAACTTACTATCTCAACACACAGGTCGGTGAAGATCTCGTGACCAACCCCGATACTCAGTCGATACCAGAAGAGATTCTCTTAGATCGGTCAGACGTTCGTGACTACAGAGTTGTAACCACATCAAACCGTGTGACAGATGAAAAACGGATTCTGACGGACGACTACTTGAGGGAACTGCGTACCTATCTTGGCGTAATACACAGCAGATTCCGTGGCTTATACCAATCCGGTGCGGGCAACAGGGAGTTTGCCATGGAAATTGAGTTCAAGATCACTGATAGCGGCGAACTCTCGATTAAACAAGCGAGACCGTGGATATATTGAGCGCATCATCTGCTAGCGATATTTTATTTTAATCCTACTAAAGTTAGTACAATTTTAGGGTGAAAAAAGGCAGAAAAGCGGGTATCCTTTCAGAAATCCATCACAATTTTGAAAGGAGAGTTATCATGCCCGTCATTTTCTGCCTCGTTGATATTTTAACGCAATTTCGTCCATTATTCAACCGTCAAAACTTCGCGTTGTTTTGTACCTTCATCGTCGGTCTTATCACGCACCGCCATCGTGCGACGTTGACGGGCATCTATCAAGCGGTTCGCCCGAAGGTCGGTTACGGTTCATTGGTGAAGTTCCTCTCCCGTGGCAAATGGGACGCCGATGCGGTTGCTCAACATCTGATTAAGTTGCTGCAAGGTTGGTTTGACAACTGGGTCTACGTTTACGACGAGACCCGAGCGGTAAAGACCGGGGAGAAGCAATTTGGACTCCATTTCTTCAGAAATCATCGCTACCGAAAGCGCAATACTAATCAATCGAAGTTCCACTTTGGTCATCAGTTTGGCGCGTTGGGGTTGCTTTGTACCACCGTTACAGAGACGATTCTATTTCCGGTGTGGGTGAACCTGATATGTCCAAAGACCCATCGGGACAACAGTGGGTCGGTTCTCAAGCGGATTTGCTCCCAAATCCCGCCCGGACTGATTATCTTTGACCGGGGGTTCAATAGACGGAAAGTGTTTGAAGCCGTCCTTAACGCAGGACATCATATCTTGTGTCGCGCCAAGTCCAATGCGGTCTTTTATCTGTTACCCACGGTCTGCAAGCGACCTAAACCCGGACGCCCAAAGACATACGGTAAACGCATCCATCTTCGGCATCTTCGGTATAAAGCGATTGATATTGACAACAAACGGTGTTCAGTCGCATCTAAGGTCGTGCGGACCAAAATGTGTCCTACTCAAGTGCGATTGGTGGTGATGCGAACCCGACCTAAAAAATCAAAGCCGTTTCGATATTTCTGTGTCTACACCACTGACTTGACACTTGACCTATGTCAGATAGTTCGATACTATCGGCAACGATGGTTGATTGAGACTGCTTTTCGGGACACCAAGCAACACTTCGGGTTTGACAAGTATCGAGTCAAATCGCGGAAAAGCATCAATCGATTGGTACAACTCAGTTTCGTGGCGAGTTGCATCACACAATTGATATTCAATGCTACTTGTGCCACTGGCAGGTCCATAACAGTCGAGCAGGTATGCTGGGAATTAGGCATTGACTGGTATCGACCCACTAAATTGACACGCGGGTTGATGGTTCAGTATCTATGCGCCTTTATGGAGGGAAGATTATTTTCGCAGACAAACGACAAAGATACATACTCGCCCGATATTCAACAGACTCTTGATAACGCTGCATGAATTACTATCAAATTGTACTAACTTTAGTAATCCTAAGTGAACAGGCTAACTCTCATGAGAAATCAATGGCGCAGCGCAAACTGGAAGCGGGTTGCCTCCTTATTAATCCTATGTGTCACCATTCTGGGGTTCATCGCATATTTTGTTATCGTTAAGATGGTGCCGAGCGATGCCGCTCTAGAATCCTTGCAGCCTCCGCGAAGCGTATCTTCGTCTAAGTCCACTTTCTCCCAAGGGGAGTGGACTTTTCCGTTTCGCCGAGAGCTAACAGATTACGAGGTCATCGCCGAAAACAACCTATTTCGCCCACTCGGCTGGAAGCGGGAGGATCCACTACCGCCCACCCCAACAGTCATCCCTGAACCGATTGCCGAAACCCCGTCCGCTCCCCCGCCGACCTACGCATTAGTTTTAACCGGGATTGTGAAAAACGGCGCGGACTGGATTGCCGTTATTGAGGACCGAGAACAGGATGAAGGCGCGTTCTTCCGGCGCGGTGAAACCCTGAAGGACGCACAGGTGGGGGACATTATGTCTGAATATATCACGCTGGTTCGCGGCGAGACGACCGTTCAACTTGCGCTGGGAGAAAGTATCGAGTACGGGATAGATGGACGGGTGCGATTCGACACCGCCGGCACAGCGAAAATGCCGGAACCGGCTGATAAAACCGATACATCTTCGTCGGACACAGAGGCGGATAGCGGTGACGATGGTGACGGCGAAAAAAGTCTTCTCGAACGGATGCGGGAACGGAGAAGAAAGGAATTGGATCAATGACAAAATCTCTGCGATGGGTATTTAGCCTCGGCTGCTCACTGCTTTTTCTCCTAACGATGCCTATTTTGGTGTTTGGTCAAGACGGTGTCCCCGAAGGAGATACCGAATCGAAACGCATCTCTATGCGATTCAAAGATGCTTCGCTCGACCATATCTTGGAATTTGTTGCCGAGGTCACGGGCTACACTATCGTCAAATCGGCAGATCTGGATATGCGCGTGACTATCATCAGTCCTGACGACATGCCGGTGGACGAGGCGTTTTCGGTGTTGAACACTACTCTTGCGATCAAAGGATATACTAGCATCGTTAATGGGCGGAGTCTGAAAATTGTTCCGCTGTCGGAGGTGAAACTTGAAGCCACGCCGATACAGGTTGGAAGCGATCCGGAGGCGATTAAATCCGAGGATACCATTACCACCCAGGTGATGCCGCTCTCTTCAGCGGATGCGACACAGCTGGTCAAGGATCTCAAGGATTTTGTGCCACAATACGGTGTGATGACCGCTTATGGTCGAAGCAACACATTAATCATTACTGCATCTTCGGCGAACATCAAAAGGTTAGCTGAAATTGTCAGGGAACTCGACATTTCAATGGCGGACCGAATCAAGATTGAGGTCTTTTCGTTGCAATATGCGGACGCCACCAGTTTAGCTGAAGTCATCACCAAACTGTATGAGAAGCCGAGGGATGCCGAAGTCGCAGCGGAACAGGAACGGCAACAGCGGGGACGCCGTGGCGGGTTCGGCGGTCGAGGTCAATTTGGTGGAGATGGCGGGGGCGGTGAAACCGCAACGGATGAAAGTAGCCCCACAGAGGGCGGTGCGTTGCAGATGCTCGGCGAAGTCAAAGCGGTCGCCGATGAAAACACCAATTCACTAATCGTATCCGCTAGTCAACCGAACCTCATAGCAATTCGCAGGCTTGTTGCAGAGCTAGACGTGCAACGCTCTTCTGAGCCGGAGACGCGCGTGTTTTCCCTGAAATACGGCGATGCGACGGAGATTGGCAATGAGCTAAACCAAGCCTTTTCCAGTGCTGCGCGAAACGTCTTTACCGGGACTGGTGGATTTGGGGGCGGTGGTGGCAGAGGCAGGCGCTTTTTTGAGGAACAACAGCAGGAGCTCAATAGGCAGAGTGGGGCAGGTGTCCTCGGTCTGCCGGAGTTGACTGCCGTGCCAGATGCGCGAACCAATTCCGTAATAGTAACAACAACCGCGCAGCAGATGGATGCCGTCGGCAAGCTCATTGAACAACTTGACAGAGACATAGCGGATTTTGCTGAGGCTACCCGGATTTTTACCCTTGAGCACGCAGATGCAGCAAACGTCTCCGCTGTGCTCAACGAACTCCTCTCCACAGAACTCTTTGAACGCCAAGCTGCAACCCGCACAAACTTTACTGGCAGTGGATTTGGTGGATTCGGTGGCGGGTTTGGCGGCGGAGCACGATCCACCGGCGCGTTAGGCTCGGGTGCACAAACCGCGGATGCCGCACGTGGACTCACAGGCAATGTGAAAATCGTTGCCGATGAGGAGACAAATGCCCTACTGATTACCACGTTTGTCCGAAATTTCCCCGCCGTTGAAGAGCTGGTCGAACAACTCGACGTTCTGCTCCCTCAAGTCCTCATTGAGGCGCAGATCATTGAGGTAACGCTCGATGATGATAGTGTATTTGGGGTGGAGTGGATGTGGGAGCAGGGCACAACTCTCAACGATAAAACCTATCAGCAGGAGGGAACAACCGATTTCGGGCTGACCGATGAAATTTTCGGCTTGAAATACGGAATCCTCTCCAGCAAACTAAACGCAATGCTCCACGCCCTGACGAAGGACACGAAGGTCAATATCCTCTCGACGCCGCGCATCATGACCAAAAACAATCAGGAAGCGATTATCAACGTCGGTCAAGCGGTGCCCTTCCTTGTTAGCACGCAGGAGACAGCGACAGGGGGCATCCTGACCAGCACAGATTTTCGGGATGTCGGTGTCATCCTGACCGTTACGCCGCGCATCAATCGGTCCGGAACGGTTTCTCTCGATGTCAATCAACAGATTAACAGCCTTGTGGAATTTACGCTGTTCGATGCCCCGATCATCTCTACGCGTGAGGCATCGGCGTTTGTGACGATCAAGGACAAACAGACGATGGTCATCGGCGGGATGATCAAGGACGACAAGACGGAGACCGTCCACAAGACACCGATTCTGGGCGATATTCCGCTGTTGGGTAGGCTGTTTCGGCGGGCAGATACGCGGATTGAAAAAACGGAGTTGATGGTGTTCATCACGCCGCATGTGGTCTATACCGATGCGGACGCAGATCGGGTGACAGCGGAGCAGCGGGGGAAATTGCATCTACAGAACGGCAAGACGGGCAACTAGCACTAATCCAAGTTGCTAGGGCGATATTCCCCTTGTGGGAGGGGCTTCCTAGCCGCGATATGGATGCCGAAAGGGCGTCATCCTTAGTAAATAGGGGCGCGCCCCAACAGCGCTGAAACAATGAAGGTGGTGTATCGCCCAAAAAACTGAAAGCCACATGTCCATTGGGGATGAGTGGAGGTCAGTGTTAGGTCGAATGTGTAAATTCTACAACCCTCATAGAAACTACATCCTCACCGGCTAGCACTAAAGGTCAATAGGTACTCTGCACCTGGACCCCACCCCGAGCGCTCCGACGCAGCTGGTCAAACATCTTAACATTTTTGGATTGAATCGCTTGGTTCTTACGTTCGAGGTGCCGACGATAATCCGTGGCCTCGCGTCGACTGGCGTCCTGTCCTGCCGGTTGTGCTTTTCCGTGTGGCGAGCCAAGCGACGCTGTCCCGCGATAAAACGCATAACGGTTCTCAGCATCGCGGGCGATGACCGTCGCCGTGCCACGTAAGCCATCGGCGATGAAAATGCCGCGGAGATCGGTTTCACCGGAGATGAAACGCCCAGCCGCAGAGCCGACCGCTTTGACGTGGACTTTCGATTGGTACTTCCCCGCGACTACGTCTCGTACATTGACACGCACTCGCCCGCTCACCGTGCCCTCTTGCACCTCAATCTCCAACGGCGTAATCAGGATTAAACCGCTTGTGAACAGGTTGTCCCCTCGACAGATGACGAGATATGCCCCCTCCTCCGTGAGTGGCAGAGCGATTTCGCGACTTTTGTCGATGTAATCTTTCCCGTCACCGAGTGGAACGATTTGGCTGACCGCCGGCTCGATTCCTGCGAGCCGTGCTTGGGTCACCTGACTTAGGTTTTTCTCCCTCAGATAGAGTTTCATCAGGTCAACCCGGTACACCTGAATCACAGCTGTTTTGATATTACGATATTTGAGCGTCAACGCCACAGCCGTATCCGGTCGCTTGATAGTGACTTCGGGAAGGGCGATCCGCTGCGCTTCAAAGTGGGCGATGGACTCGTCGGCGTCGGGGTAGATTTTCCTGACTTTGTTGTACCATGTCATCGCCTGTTCCGGTTTCTCTTGGACGTGATAAATCTGTCCGAGGATGTATCGCGCAAAATCGCGGTCTTCGCTCTCGCTTGATGCGACAGCGGTCGCTGCTCCGATGGCTTTCTCGTGGGCGTGTAGCGAGAAGAATCCGAGTGCTTCCATGTACTGAAAACTGCTCAGTAGCTGGCTCTCCGGGTAACGCGCCTGATTCAATTGACACAGTTGTACCGCAGTCTCGAAGTCTTCCACATCCATCAAGACGTTCGCTAGCGAAAATCCTGCATCATCAGCGAGCGAGTTCGTCGGATACAAGGTCAAGAATTGGGAGAGCGTCTCCGCCGTTCGCGCCAGTATTTCCTGTTTCGTTACTGTTCGTGATTTCCCATCCCTGTTTTCCTGTATCTTCTCATCTTTCCTTGCGTAAAGGGCTTGAGAAAGCACAAAGTAAGCGGGGATGGTTGCGGCGCTGTCGGGGTACTCGCTCAACAACTCCTCCATGAATCCAAGCGAACGCAGGAATTTCCCCTCGTCCTGAAGTGTGGCACTGACATTGGCGTCATTTACAAAGCTGGATTCAATCGTCGAGCGGTGGACAAACGTCGCCCGCTCAAACTCCCCAATATCCCGATATGCCGCGCCAACCGCCCGAATCTTGTCAAACGGGATATACAGTTCGGGATAACGCTCGCGTGACAACTCGAACGCCTCAACCACTTTTCTGGCGTTGTAGTGTGCTTTCGTGGTGTACATCCACAGCAACATCTGCACAGTCTCTTTCTTATTGTAATAGGAGCTGTCCGCGTGAAGTCTTTCAAGCAGCGGGAGCGCGTCGCTATACCTGCCATCGTCAAAGTAGGCTTTTCCAAGCGTGTACGCCTCGTTACCGTTCATGTGGTATTGGTCAGGGGATTTTTCACCGGGCCCTAACACGGTCAGTGAAGCCACCGTTCCGAGCCGCATGTCGCCGGGGTGTCGTGCGTCGCGGATGACCGTCGGGAGGACACGGTACTCGCCGGGGGCGTAGCTGATTAACTGATAGGTGTAACGGCGCACGCGCCCTCCGGGCTTATAGTAGAAGTGGATCACCCCGTCTCCCAGCTCGTGATGGTAAAAATCTCCCTCAATACTCCCTTCGACAACTGTTGTCCCGGCGGGGAAATACTCATCAACGACGAGGTGTCGGTCTTTATCTAGGCGAGAGAGCAAAATGTCGTTCTTTCCAGGAGTGACGTTGACAGACACATGGGTTCTCGCCCCGGCTTCCAACTGCGTAATTCTCGTCGTACTCCGCGCCGCAATCGGTCGTCCCCGATATTCCAGCGGTGCGTGACGGTAATAGCGCACAATCCGTGTTTTTTTCCAGTCTTCCTCTGTCTTCGGTTCAGCCCCGACCCAACTTGGAATCTGTGGCGAAAACCCGTTGAGTGTAACAAGGTAGGTATACGTCCCACGCCCATCAATTCGTATCTCGACGCTGTTCTGCCCGTCGATTAAGTGAGCGATCGGCACATCGGTTAAGTGATTCGCTGAGTCCCGTCGCACCACAATCGTTTCGAGCGCCACACCGTTCACGAGTACGCTCAGTTTGTAGTCATCTGCGGTGTATTGCGTCTCCTGATAGTAGGTTGCCAACGCGGCGACAACAGGACCTTTGGCGGTGTATGGCGAATAACCGTAGTAACGGCGCTGTCCAATCAGGTATTCGACCGCCTGCTTGACCCACAACGAATTTGGGCGGACCGCTTCCATCCCCAGCAATGCCAACGCGATGGTCTCCACCCGAGCTGACCCTGTGAACGACGGGAAAATTTTCTCCCCTCTCTGAAGCGGTGAAGGTGCGGACAACAGGTTTCGACGCTCCAACACACTGAGCATCTCCCCTGCAATTTCCAACCGCTCTAGATTCACAAAGACCAGTGCGGTGTACGCCAACGCAGCGTCGGACATCTGATTCCGTTGCCGATACAGCCGGTTCGCGTAGGCAAAATCCGCTTCACTGAGTGTCGAGAGGGCGTGGAGGATGACCGCCTTTGTGTCATTGTCCTTCTGATCGGTCTGAGCGAACGCCGTTTTGAGGTAATCTGTAGCTTTTGCTATCGCTTGGTCGTCCACAGCGACACCCCCCTGACGGGCGGCTGCCATCGCCCAGAGATTACGCGAAGTCACACGGGGCTTACTCTCTAATTCTCCACCGATCCAACTCCACCCGCCATCTTCATTTTGGGTTGTAACAAGCCGGCCGACGTGCGTCCGTGCCCGCGCAAGTAAATCACGATTATCAGTTGCATACCCGCCCACCTTCTGCACATAACCGAGTGCGTAAGCAAGGGCGAGCAGGTCGCTTCCGGCGTCGCCGGGCATCTGCACCGTCGGTCTGATAGCGACGTTTTGGAACCATCGAGGATGGTGGCTCATGGCAAGGTCAAAAATCAACCGTGAGACGTTTGGTCCGATGCTAACTGTGAGTCCCTTCCGCGTGTAGCGTTGGTCTGACGGGAGTTTGACGTGAACGGTTCTGTCCCCATTCGCTGTTCCACTCTGCGTATCGGCGTATTCTATCCCCCACGGACGGATGGGGACTTCACGCTGTATCCCATCGCGCATTGTCCCCGCGGTCGCCGTCGCTTCGATAGTGAGCCGGTCTCCGGCGGGGACGGTGGTTACGTCAAAGATAAGATCGGTTGTGTCCTGTCCCTTTATCGCGAGCTGTTCGTGATCACGCAGGGAATGACGCGCCCCGTCAACAGTGAGAGTGAGCTGAACTTTGGCATCCCCCTCAAAATCGGTCAGATTGTGAAGGCGGACATGTGCTTGAATCTTATCCCCTTCGGTGACAATCGAGGGGGTTCGGATATCGAGGAAAAAATCCTTCCGGGTCACCGCCTGCACGCGAACCTCCCCTACGAGCGTATCGACGGTAGTGCCACGTCCTGTCAGCCGCCACCTCGTGGTCTTCTCCGGCATCGGGATGGTCACGGTTGCTACACCCGCATCGTCCGTGATGACCGCGCCAATCCAGTGTCCAGCGGCTGCAAATTCTTCGCGCACACGCGGCTGACTGACTGAACTATCGTCTGTAACAAATCCTTCAAGCAGGTTAATTTTTATGACTCCCCTGTCCATTCTGCCCATGGCACTTGCGTCGGTGGTGATTCTAGGTTGTCTTTCTACCGTCTGCGAATGTGAATAAGTAAGTCGGAGGGTGCGGGTTGGTGCTGAAGCTGGTACTGAAAGGGTTATCCGCCCTTCTTCTTCAAGCCGTTCCTCCTCCGCCAATATCTCTTGAATCACCCGTCGCGTCGGCGGTTCGTAGCGGAAGGTGCAGCTTGAAGCAATCCGCATCGCCGATTCGCGTCGGCTGCCTCGTTGGAAAAAATCGTTAATCGACCTGAGTGTGTCCGAGTAGATGGCGAACAGGGCTTCGTCCACGAGTGCCAGCGAAAATTCCGCTTTAACAGGCTTCCCAAGTTGGTCGGTGGCGCGAACCTCGACTTCGGCTGTCGCTCCCGGTTCATAAATCGGGAACGGCTCAAAGTTGTAGTCGGGGCGGGGTTGGTCTCCCTTCCAACTCACCTTCAGGTTCAGTCTCCTTTCGACAACGAAGTACTTCTGTGTCGTACGGAGTTGCTGACCGTCTATCGCCGCCACCCCAAGATAGAAATTTGGGAAGTGTGCGTGTCGAACCGTGAATTGAAGCGGGTTCATGCCCGATTTCAGTGCGAGCACTTCATAACCGATGACCCCTTCGCCTTCAAACGTGACTAGGGCGTGGGCTTGCGTCAGGCGCGAGTGGATGCGAAGCGTTTCGGCAGCACCCACTTCCGTTTTCGTGCGTTCGGCGAAGATACGCAGTTTGGTCTCGTCGCTCTCGTCGGAGATTGTGACACGATTGGAACCGATAACAGCCTGACCAAACCGGTCCACCCCACTCGCCCGGACGATGTAGGTGCCCCCTTTGATAAGCGTCAGTTGAATTGTGCCGACCCCCGATGCGTTATCTGTCTGGAGGTGATGTTCCTGAATGGTCACTTCCGCAGGTTCGGCCGTGGCTTCACCCTCAAGCCAAGGAATCTGCGATAATACAGGGTGTTCGGGCGGGGTGCCCTGCTGTTGGACCACCTTGACCGCCAATTTCACCCCGATCGGTTTCCCATCAGCGCCGGTCGTCCGAACGGTCACGTCGAAAGGCTCGCCGGTAAGGACCAGACCGGCGTCAGGTTTGACATCGATCGAAAATTCGAGGTGTGCCAACATGACATGAGCCCTAACGCTGGCGTTCTCACCCTGAATCGTTCCACGAAAATGCAGTAGATGACCGGGTTGCATCAACGTCGTATCGAAAATGACCTTCAGTTTCCCTTGGTCATCTGCCTCTTCCGTATAACTTCGACCATCTGGCAGATCGTATTGAATCCTCGCGTTCTTCACGGGTTGACCGTAGTAGTATTGTGCCGTAAAGGTGGCTTCAACCTGTTCGCCGCGGAAATAAACATCGCGTGGAAAATCGAGCGTCAACCGTACCTTTTCGAGTTGAAATCGTGCAACCTGAAACCTTCCGATAAATGTGTGTTCCGTACCCTTCGCGTCGTATGGCGAGACCTGAATGCGATATTCGCCAACGGGGGCGTCCGCATCAAGTTGCATCTGGGTATCGAATCCACCGAATTGTGAGAGTTTGACCGCCTCCTCACGGATAGGGCGGCCTTGTGCATCAATCACCGAGAGTTTATATCGCACGCCATCGGGCACGATGTAGGTCCCTTCCCTGACATCGCGGATGATGCCGCGGATCGAAACGTGTCCCCCCGGACGGTATGCCGGGCGGGCGGTGTAGATATAGCCGCGCGGCGTCAGTCCTGTACTGAATCCAAGCCCTTCGAGGTCTAATCCATCTGCGGCGACATGTCCACCCTTAACGACAAACGCCGCCACCCGACTCGCATCCTTGAGGCGATTCTCCCCAAGCGTGTCATCCGAGATAGCGTTTTCGGTCATATGAAGTACGCCATCTGTTCCGGTCAACCCCTCAAAGATGACCTGTGAGCCGTTGCTCACAAGGACTTTGGCATCGGCGACTACCTCGCCCTTCAACATATCTTGCACGAAGACAAGCACTTCCCGGCGTGACGTTTTGGTGATGGCTTCGATGTCGCTGCGGATGAGGAGCGTCGTTGATTCCAGATCTGCCTCTCCGAGTTGTACGGCGTAGACGCCCGCTCCCTCAATCGGGATGTCAATATTGAGTTCAAACGGTTTATACTTCTGATAGTCCGGTACGCGGTATTCCCACGTCTTGTCCGGCGCAATCAGCGCAAGGTCAAGGTCTTCAACCCCTTTCACATCGTACAATTCGCGCCAGTAGGCTTCGAGATTGAGTTTGTAGAGATTTACGGTAAGGGTTGCAATATTCCGCAGCGAAACGTGAACCTCCGCTGGCTCATTCGTGCGAATCGTCCGTTCTGTCACTAGTTTTAAGTGCTTCTCCGTCAACTGACGAATACGCTCTTGCGCCTGCGCGTGCCACCGCCCCCATGTCAATTTGCGGTAGGATTCAAGCGCGTTCTCAAGGTCACCCATCTTCTCCTCGTAGGTCTGCCCGATCCGAAAAAGCGCGAGCGAGGACTCATCACTGTTCGGATATTTGCTGACCAGTTTTTCCCACGCCGCAATCGCAGGCAAGGGCTCGGCGTTGTGCAGGTGAATCTGACCATAGATTAACATAATCTGCCGGACACGCTCATCCAGTGGGTGTTTCGCCTGAAATTGATCGAGCGCACGCACCACTTCGTCATACTTCTCTTCGGCAAGGAGCGTCACTCCAAGTTGAAATTCGGCGTTGATGATCTGTTGCTGTGCATCTGTCCACTGTGGCCCGTTGGGGAACTCTCGAATGTATCGATTCCACGCTTCAATCGCATCGGTGTACTTTCGCTGACCGAACCGTATCGCTCCAATCTGAAAAGTGGAGGACATTCGCAGTCGATGGTGATGTTCGGCGAACGATTCGCTCGAATCTTCAGTGCCCCGTGTTTCGGGGGTGACTTTGAACCCTTTATTGTCTAGAAAATCTTGATAGACGGCGAGGGCTTCTTCGCTCCGCCCACGCTGCTGATACACCCCCGCGATTTCGTGCGCCAGCGTCATTGACCGCCGGTCATCGGGGAAATCGCCCTGAAAACGTCTGGCGCATTGTACGCCAAGCTCCAACGCCTCGTCTGAACCGGGAGCGGGGAACTGATAGGTGCGGGTCAACAGGAATCGTGCGTCCTTGAGTAGGGGTTGGACTGCTGCTTTTTCATCATCAATCAATTTCACCAGATCTTCAAGCGTGAATTGTGCCGGTAGGTGCTGGTCCATGGCAAGCTGGCACTCAGCGAGGTGGTATCGCGCCTGATAGCGGTGACTTCCCGGCGGTTTGTTCGTTTCCGTACGCAGTACCGAACCGGATGAGCGTCGAAAACCGGAGTCAAATTCAACAAGGTAAGTTTGATAGTCGTTCGCTGCCTGTTGATATTTGTCCTGTAACTGCATCATACGACCAAGACGAAAGGTCACCACCTCGCGCAGGTCACGATCAATCTCCAGCGTCAATACCTTCTGATAGAGCTTATAAGCCTTCTGATAGTTCGGCGGAGGGGCATCTAGATCTCCCTTTTCCGGTTTCCGTGAGAGGGCTTCGGCGAGCTCGATATAGACTTGGGCGATCTCCGATTTGCGTTCTGACGAAAGCAGTCGGTCGACCTCAGCGCTGTAAATGGCTTCAGCCTGCTCAAACGCTTTGAGATTGAAATGACACTTGGCTCGGAGGAATGTTGCTTTTCGCAACCACGCCGAATTTGGGTGTGCCGTTAGAAGTTGGTCGCACGCCTGAATGGCATTGGTGTAATCTTCATTGTAGAATAGCGCGAGTCCCTTGAGATAGAGCAGATAATCGCGTTGCATATCTCCCGTAGCGAGGGCAACGTCGATCTGTGCGATGGCTTCTGTGAACTGCTTCGACTGTAAAGCGAATTGGACACGATTGTATAAGGGCTGGTCGGTGAGATCTTGCGCGACGCTTACATGGGCAATGACTAGGAGAGCGAGTGAAATCAGGGTGAACTTTTTCATGATAATCCTCCTCAAGCAATTTTGAATTTTAATAACCCGTGCCGATTGCAGGGTCGATCAAGCTGAAAGCAGGGACACGGTAGTCCCTCCCCACGACTTAAGAAGGCTGAGGAGCCCTCGCCCCTACGCTCTCGCATGTCCCTAGCCATTACAATTTTTTGAATCCTCTAACGTTCTTTATTCAAACTTGTATAATGGTTGGCAGGGGACTCATACGAAGCGTGCGAGTTTGACCTAAACCGGCGATACCTGCATCTCAAGCAATTCGTATGCCATCGGTTCTATCACGGACAATACTTGCCAAGAAGGGGGGCTTCCGCATCTGGTTAACCTTCTGAATGTCCCAAAAAAGGCAAAACCGTCAGTCTGGATTGTACGCTTTGGTGCAGAAAATGAGATCTTACAGAGTTGGGCTTTAGCCCGTAAAGCCCAATGATTTATCTTTGGGATATAAGTTTCGCTTCAGCCGTTTTCGTATTGATTGTGCAGCCTAAGTCTATTATAATTGTCTTGTCTTTCGTAGGGGAATGCTGCACCGTCGCTTGGCGGTGTCCCCTACCTCCTACAGCATAGGACATGAAAGACAGAAAGACAATCTCGTGAAGACCTACACGTTCAAAATGTATAGCAACCACACTAATCGTGAGTTGCAGCAAACGATTGACAGCCATGCTGAAGTATGGAATCACTTTGTAGCGTTGTGTCGCAGATACTATGCTATCTACGGGACATATCCGGGTAAGAAAGCACTGATGCGACACTTAACCAAGTTGAAGCGACTCCCCCGCTTTGCACATTGGAATCTCCTTCCCAGTCAATCGTTGCAAGACGTCATAGACCGATTTGATAAAGCGTACTCAAAACTGTTTACTGACCGCAAAAGCGGCAAACGTTCCGGTCGTCCCCGTTTCAAGAGCCGTAAACTATACAAGTCCTACACCCTCAAGCAAGCGGGTTGGAAACTGCTGCAAAACAACTCTATCCGTATAGGCAAACGCATCTACCGATATTTCAAAAGTCGGGAAGTCTTAGGCACCGCGAGACGCTGCACGATTAAGCGAGACAGCGTAGGAGACGTATGGCTAATCATTCTGACAGACTATGTAGATACCGATTTAGAGTCGCCCACGACGGGTAATAACGCGGGGTTTGACTTTGGACTAAAGAGGTATCTCACCGGGTCTGACTATAATGACTACGACTCTCCACAATTCTTCAAGCGCGGTCTCAACACTATCAACCGTGCCAACCGCAACCATTCACGAAAGATCAAAAGGTCAAAGAACCGGGAACGGGCAAGGCTAAACCTTGCAAGGAAACACCGCAAGATTGCCAACCAAAGGCAAGATTTCCACTGGAAACTTGCTCATGACCTCACAGACAGATATGATTGGATTGCCCTTGAAGATCTGAACCTCAAAGGCATGAAGTCCCTTTGGGGTCGCAAAGTCTCTGACTTAGGTTTTTCTGACTTTGTGCAAAAACTCAAGTATATCGCTTCTAAGAAAAGCACGGAAATCCGATTCATAGACAAGTGGTATCCTTCGAGTAAGACCTGCCATGTCTGTGGCGCAATCAACCCAGAGCTAAACCTTCGTGATAGAACATGGCAGTGTCCAAGCTGCCACACAGAGTTGGATAGAGACCGCAATGCGGCGGTCAATATCCATAGGGTGGGGGCATCCACCCTCTCAGGAGAGGATGTAAGTCCCGGTTCGTCGGGCTAACTTTGTTGATAGAGCAATTTGAAACCTAAAGGATGAGAATCCCAATCCTTTAGGTTTGGGAGTATGTCAAAAGGTTAACAATTTTTGCAGTGGGGTAGTTATGCGGAGGCGGTTTGACCACCCGGTGTTCGTGAGGAGATTGCTCGGGAAATTGAGTGGCTGGTGAAAGAATACGGGACGACCTGAAAGAAATGAGGGTAGTGTATCATTCAATGAGGGTGGTGTATCATTCAAGGAGCGTAGTTGCTCGATTAGGTTGATAAATTCGTAGTGACGACTTTCGGTCAGAAATGATGTAAGTCGTCACTACAAGGTTGAACGTCATACGACCATTTGGGCCGAGTGGATGTAAGCTGCCTTTACCGAGCAAACCCCTTAACCTCGCATAATCGATTCAACCTCTGGCAGCACAGTTTTGACCGCTGCCTGATCGACGCCTGCAGCGACCCCATCATAGCTAGCCGTGCGGATCATCTCCGCGAGGTTGTTTCCGAGTTTTTCCATCGTCCAGCCAATTGAATCGGGGACGGTCGCTTTATCGAGGTGGCGTTGGTCGTTTCTACCGGATGGATCGTAATGGTAGTGCGGGTCTTTTCGGAAGCAATCGAACCGCAGCAGTTGTACCGCTTCACCATCGACATCGCCGTAGACGCGGACGGCGGGACCGCCGTCATCGGTTATGCTCCGGTTATCAACGTGAAGTTCAACCCCACCGACTTGGAAAACCTTTTCCTGACTCATAATTAAAATCCCTCCTTACCGTATTGAATTGGTCGCCAAATTATACCACCTTCCGTGAGAGAACGCAATCATCTAAATTTTTCTTGGCACGAAACCGTTTTAATGATAGAATGGTCTCGGTCTTATCATAACTTGGGGACTGATTGGGATAGCTCAGTTCACTTAACGATCGCATATCATCGCCACTGCAACTTTAACCGCACGGAGGTTATCTAATGTTAGCTATCGGTATTTTCGCACCTCACGGAGCAGATCATGACCGGAACATCGCTTTTTGTCACGATACCGATGTCCACCACATCGTTTTGGGTGCCGCTGGAATCGCCGGTAAAGACGCCGACGGTGTCCCCTCAACCGATGCCCTGAAAGAACTTGTGGGCAAATACGCCGATGCCGGGATCACGCTCGCCGCACTCACGCCAGACCGCATCCGTCAGGCTGCCTTCTCTGACCCTGGGACTCAGCAGGAAGAGGTAGCGATCTTCGGGCGTCTTATCCAAAATATGGGCGAAGCGGGTATCCCATACGTTCATCTCTATCTCAACGTTGATCAGTTAAGTTCCGAAGACGAAAGAGAGGGTCTCTGGGGCGGCTTGATTGAGGTCTACGACCAAATCACCCGCATCGCTGAAACCGCCGGTGTCCGAATCTCCACCCACCACTTCCATGTGCCGGATCGTATACTCTGGAACTACGAAACGATGTCACGGCTCCTGAGCGAAGTGAATAGCCCCGCCAACGGCGTCACGTTCTGCCAAGGGAAATCTCAGATGGCTGGCGACGATTTGGTGAGAGACATCTTGAACTACGGCGATCAGATCTTCATGTTCCATATCCGTGATGTTGTGACGCAAGTTGAGGGCGACATATCGCCGGAGGTCGAAAAACGTCTGGCAGACATCGGTTACCTTGAAGTTGCGTTCGGCACAGGTGAAGTTGATATGGTCGGTTCGATCCGTGCCCTCAAGCAGATTAACTATCAGGGACAGATCTATCCCGAACACTACCCAGCTATCGCCGGCGATTCCGCCGCCGGACTCGCGTGGACGATTGGCTATATTCGTGCCTTGGATGAGGCGGTCGAGACGTAAGATGTAACGGGATGTTACCTCCGAAATTCTGTGCGGCTTTTTCTCAACCTTCACGACTAAGGAGCGATGGTGATTTAGGGCACCACGGACGCTTATGGCAAAACATCCAAATATCGTGCTGATGGGAGTCGATTCCCTGCTCGCGACCCACATGAGTTGTTACGGCTACGGTCGTCTCACAACGCCGCACATCGATCGGTTCGCTCAGGGCGGGACGCTCTTTGAACGCACCTACAGTCCGCACGTCCCGACCACCAGTGCCTATGCGTCGATGCTCACAGGGATGGATGTTTTTGGCACGCAGGTTGTCGCGTTACGACACAAAGGTCCCCTCAGACCCGAAATCAGAACCCTCCCCGAAATCCTTCGAGAGGTCGGTTACGAGACCACCTGTGTCGGTTTCAGCGGCAACCCCAGTTCGCGTGGGTTTGATAACTACCTGACCTATTCGGGTTGGGGCAGTTGGGAGGAACGACCCAGCCCGAAAGCGCAGAACCTCAACGAGGTCACAATCCCTGAACTGAATCGTCTTGTCGAGGGAGGAAAACCTTTTCTCCTGTTCTTGCGGCACATGGACCCGCATTCCCCATACCTTCCACCTCCCCCTTATGAGCGGATGTTCTATCACGGCGACGAGTATGATCCGGCGAACAGGTCGATGGAGCCGGTGATGGAGTTTAAGCCGTTCTGTGACTATTTTGCGAGATGGATGCCCCCCGGCGTTACAGACAAGGACTACATTATCGCCCAATATGACGGCGCGATTGCCTATATGGACGCCTGTATCCAAACCATCTTTAACGCCTTAGAAGCGCACGGTATCTTCGATGAAACCATCGTCATCGTCAATGGGGATCACGGGGAGACGCTCTACGACCATGAATGTTGGTTTGACCACCACGGGATTTACGATGTTACGCTGCATGTGCCGTTGATTATCCGTTATCCCGGCAAAGTTCCCGCTGGGAAACGGGTCGGCGGCTACAATCAGCATAAATCACTTGTGCCAACCATCCTTGAATTGGCGGAAATCAAGACGATGATCAGGTTCGATGGCAGGAGCTTGATGCCGCTAGTCAGAGGGGAAGTCGCTTCCTACGAAAGTGAATTTTACCTCACGGAGTGCACTTGGATGCGGAAACACGGCTGGCGCACCCCGGAATGGAAGTTGATTATCGCCCTAGAGCCGGATTTCCATTTCAAACCGCCGATCGAACTGTATAACCTCATTGAGGACCCTGACGAAAACAACAACCTCGCTGAAGTATATCCCGACATCGTCGCGTCCCTCGAAATGCGAATGCAGAGATGGATTGCGAAACGTGAAGCGGAAACGGGCTTCAAAAACCCGATCATGGCGCAGGACGATTGGCACGGGCATGAAGGGGTGGGGCATTTCAAGACTTCCCGGCAGGCGTATGACACCCTACATATCGGCGAGCGGGGAGAAGCAGCGAGACGGCAAGCAGCATTAAACAGATAACACTCATGTCAAAAACTCGGTTTCTCTTAGCCTTGAGTCTTCACTAATTTGCACCTATAGAGAGGGGTATTTCCATGCACCTTACTGAACAGCAACTCAACTTTTTCCACACCTTCGGTTTTATCCATATCCCACAACTTTTCCAGCCCGATGAGGTCGCTTGGATTACCGAAGAGTTTCAGCACGTCCTTGATACTTACGGGAAGGGCGATGGACACGACGGTTCACAACGGACCATGATTGTGCCAACGATCGATCACAGCGAAAAGCTTTGCACCCTGCTCGACGACCCACGCGTTGTCGGTATCGCCTCCGACATTTTGGGGGACGACTTCAACTACGCTTCGGGCGATGGCAACTACTACAGCGGGGATACCGGCTGGCACGCCGATGGCGGATACCCCGAACTTTTCGCGATCAAAATAGCATACTATCTCGATCCGCTGCGCCGCGATACCGGCTGTTTGCGCGTTATGCCGGGCAGCCATCGGCCCGACTCCTTTTGGCGGACAGGGAATGTGGTGCCGAGAGATTCTGAAGAATTATGGGGAGTTCCGCCTTCCGAGGTGCCGGGGAATGTCGCCCTAGAAACGAACCCCGGCGATCTGGCAATTTTCTATCACGATACCCTTCACGCCTCCTTCGGCGGCAGCGAACGCCGACGCATGTTTACCATGAATCTGATTAAGCAGGGGGTAACGGAGGAAGGGATTGCGCGCGTGGATCAATACCTCCGCCATCACTGCCCTGTGGCGCACGGGTTCAAAATCGGCGGGATGTATACCGACCTGATGCTAGAGACCGCTACCCCGGAGCGGCTCCGTCATCTGTCTCAGCTGCATGAACGTCATGCACTCGTTCACCCGCACGACACGCTTCCACGGCCGCTGCCACGCCTGTGAGAACCTACATGCCGTCAAATGTCAACAGAACCTAGCAACCTATGTTATTAGCAAGGCGACGGAAAACGGATGACTAAAAAATTACCGCCCCCTCCGGTCTTTGATACCCCGGAGGAGGAAGACGAATTTTGGCAAGCACATAGTCCTCTCGATTTTCACCATGAGGAAGTCGGTATTCCCGAACTGCGTCAGTTTGTCCGACTATACAAATCGAGGTCCTGTAGCCTAGAGGACATATAGCAATGCCCATCTTTCTCATCGGAATGGATCAGGCGGTAGGAGCAATCCATTTCGGTGACCGAATCGCATGGATCTGGCGTTCTAGTGCCCATCATAACCTACTCCTTATTGCGATGATTGCGGCAGCAATCCTCCTGATTCGGTACGCCTCGCGTCAGGAGTATTGGCGGAACGCTGCGCGTCAGGTCCGTAGACGTCCTTTGGCGATGATTTCGTTTGCTATCCTGTCGGTCTATACATCTATCGGATTGCTCGATAGTATCCGTTGGGGGGATCCGGTGTTGAACCCCGATGGGAAACTGGTCCGCAACGAAGTGGGCGGACTCATCTATTCCCCACGCAGGTTGAGCCTCCTGGATCGGATCTGCACGCCGTTGCGGGAGAAGACCGAAAAAACCTACTCCGCACCCCTCGCAACCCACCTCTACGCCAAAAGTACAATCCAACAACCGGATGGACGCGTCTCCCGCGAATATCCGGCGCTGCAACACCCACGTTCACATCTCTTTGGGACGGACAAGGTCGGCACCGATGTCTTCTATCGCGCACTGAAAGGGATTCGGACGGCGTTAATTATCGGTGGGTTCACAACGTTGACCGCGATTCCGTTCGCGCTCTGTTTCGGCGTGGTCGCTGGTTATTTCGGCGGTCGGGTCGATGACATCGTTCAGTATATCTACTCCACCCTCGCCTCAATTCCGAGCATTCTCTTGATCGTCGCATTTATGCTCCTGTTTGGACACGGTCTGTTTAACCTCTGTCTTATCCTAGGGGTTAGCAGTTGGACCGGGCTGTGTCGGCTGCTGCGCGGCGAGACCCTCAAGCTGCGAGAGTTAGAATATATCCAAGCCGCAGAAGCCTTCGGCGTGAGTCGGTGGAAGATTATTCTTAAACATATCGTCCCAAACGTCATGCACATCGTTCTTATCTCCGCTATCCTGCGTTTCAGCGGACTGGTTTTCTTTGAAGCGTTGCTGACCTATCTCCAGATCGGTGTGGATCCGACGACGGGCAGTTGGGGCAATATGATCAACACCGCCCGCTTAGAGCTAGCCCGTGATCCGGTGGTCTGGTGGAATCTCATCGCCGCGTTTCTATTTATGTTTGGACTAGTCCTACCGGCAAATCTGTTCGGGGATGCGGTGCGTGATGCGTTGGATCCGCGCCTGCGGACAGAGTAGAAAAAGGAGGATGGAAATGGATATTATGGAAACTTTTACAGTGGACGTGACGGGAGGGCACTGGGGTCTGCCTGTCGGTGCGATTGCGATCTGTTCGTCTATCATCGTTATTGTTGTGAATATTGGCTTTGCGGTGGCAGTATTTCAGGATGCTACCTACCTGCGCGACCCTCGAAACCTGCGCGCCCCTCGAAAACCGATTTTCGTGGGGCGTATCATTTGGTTTTTGGCGACACTCATTGGTGGCGTGTTTGTGGTGGGTATTTACTGGGTCATGCACCATTCACGTCTGAATCAATCGGTCCCCGCACCGCCACCAGAGAATTAAGATAAAGTAGTAGGCATACTCCGTATGCCGTAACCGTTGTGCAGATTATGGCACGGCACCCAATGGGTTGGGGGACCCAACCCCTACGCATTCAATCGCTTTCCGCGGCAGGCCGCCAATAAAATTATCCACAATGACCTAACAAAATCTAACAAAATCTAACACTTTTAGAACTTACGCAGTTGAATGCTCAAAGCCTCGTAGTTTGGTGATTCATCACTGCACAACGCGATTCGTAACGCCCGATGAATCGGGCAACTATTGGTAGATTTCAGAATTAATTAGACACTGTGAACGAGCGAGGTCGGAACTTGTTTGAAGGGTTACGGCACACGGTGCCCCGATTTATCGGGATGCAAAGCCATGTGCTTACTACTTTTAATGTCTATTTATTGTTAGAACTTACTATAATGCTCTGAGCGGGGCAAGATGCCCCGCCTACGATGTAAGGGGCGATCTGCCAAGTGTAGCGCAAACTGTTAGTTTGCGGGTTTGTCGCACAATCTAACAGTTTGTGGCACAAAAGACTATCTACTTTTAATGTCTATTTATTTCTCGGATTCACCAATAGTAAATCCGTAGGTTTGTAGTAGGGCGATTTATCGCCCGTCCGGACGCGGGTTGAATTGCGCTACTACAAACTGAAGTGCGTAACTCCTAACCTTTTACAAGAATCAGGTGGTTGAACCTGTCGGTCTATATTCATATTGGGGAATGGAAGTTAATCACCGCTTGCAGTGGATTGGCAAATCCACTGTTCAGCCGCAGCCATATCAAAACCGCCAACTCAACAACATCCCACGATGACGCGAGGCAAGCGCCCCGGTGATGGTGCCGACCGCCGCGCCGGCGATCACATCGGAGGCGTAGTGCCTGCCAAGATAGATTCGGGTGACCCCGACCAATCCCGCGCCGATGTAGAGCGGAATCCGGAGTTTGGGATACCGCGCCGCAAGGAGCGTCGCACCGGCGAAAGCGTAGGCGGTGTGACCCGACGGGAACGCTGGATTGCCGACCACATCGTCTAAGGGTCGCTTCCGCCCGATAATCTCCTTCATCCCCCAAACGATTACGCCTGTGCTGATGAAAGTGGAAGTCATCAGCCTACCCGTCTCACGGTTTTTATCGCCACCATAAGCCATCAGGAGCAGAGAAACCCCCAGCATTGTCCTACCATCGCCAAAGTAGGTGCCCACCTCCATGATGGCCCCGAGCAGCTCGCTTTGGGGCGGTTCATCGTAGATCGCATCGAATATATCCTGATCCAATCGCGCCAAAAAATTGCCCTCATCGGTGTATCCGGTGACGGAGATAAGGCAGAAAAACAGCGCCCACGGCACAGATCGGAGGGGTTGTGTTTTCATCATTTGACAATCCAAATCGGGTGAGGACAAGGACTAAAGCCTACTCATAAACTGAAAGATCTGGTCTCCGAGCCCCGGTAGATCTTCGTGCGCAAAGTCGGGATAGACCGCTAACGATTTGTCCGCCGTTATCTTGTTATAAGCCGCAAATTGGGTTGAAGGCGGACAGATGGTGTCCATCAACCCTACCCCCATAAAGACCTCGCTACGGATGCGCCGACAGAGGTATTGCACGTCGATATAGCCCAGTTTCTCAAATATCGCCGCCTCGCGTTCGTGGAGCGGATCGAATTTACGGAAGTATTCGCCCAATTCGGCGTAGGCGTCTTTCGCCTGATCCATCTCCCACACCCGCTGATAATCGCAGAGGAACGGGAACACAGGGGCTGCGCGTTTGATGCGCGGTTCAAGTGATGCGCAAGCAAGTGTCAATCCACCGCCCTGACTTCTACCGGTCGCGCCGACCCGATTTTCGTCCACATCCGGCATCTCCATCACGATTTTTGCGAGCTGCGCGGTATCCAGAAAAATCTGGCGATAGAGCAATTTCTCCGGCGCATCGTCAAGCCCCCGGATAATATGTCCACGTAACGTCCACCCTGTTACACCACCTCTATCTTCCGACGAACCGCCCTGACCTCGGCAATCGAGTGCTGCGACGGTGTGACCGAGGGCGGCGTAACCCAATTTACTCACCCAATCGCCGGCATCGCCGGAGTAGCCGTGGAACATCAGCACCGCTGGGTGGGGATCGGGTGCGTTATTCGGACGGAGCAGCATAGCGTGAACCCGCGCACCGCCGACACCGGTGAAATAGAGATCCGAACATTCGGCAACGGGGGTCTGAAAACTCGCAGGCGATATCTCAATCTGCGGATCGACCTCCCGCATCTCCGCAAGTGCGTCCTCCCAGAAGGTATCAAAGTCATCGGGACGCGGATTCCTGCCCTGATAGGTTTCCAACTCTGCTAGCGACATATCAAAGGTCAAAGGCATATAATTTCTCCTTTCTCATTGTAAGTTTCACATTTGGGGAATCTAGAGCACTCCGCCCCTACAATGTAGTTGCCCGATTCATCGGGTCGTTATTCATATTGTAGGAGGGGCTTCCTAGCCCCGACATTCCCCCTGTAGGAGGGGCTTCCTAGCCCCGATATAGGCTTCCTAGCCCCGATATAGGCTTCCTAGCCCCGACATGGGCCGCATCGGCTGGGAAATATCAACAGAACCTAGTTACCAACCGATAGCATACGACGTAGAGCGTGGATCTGCGCCGCCGACGCGTGTACCCGTCTCATGGTCAACAGTAATCGCACACACACGACTGACCCCTGCGCTCCAATCGTCCTCATCGTCGAGGTGATGTCCGCGATCCCTCAACGCCGCTCGCACCTGTGGAGCGATACGGGCTTCGACCGTTACCTCGCCGGGCAGCGAGCCGTGGGGCCAAAACGAGTTCGGGAAACTGTGGCTGATGACGCGAGGGGCTTCGATCGCCTCTTGCGGCTCCATTCCGAACTCGATGATATTGAGGAACACCTGCAGCATCCCCTGCACCTGTGCATCCCCGCCGGGACAACCAAACGGCATGAACGGCTTTCCATCCTTGAGAACCATCGCGGGGTTCGGTGTGAGCCGTGGACGCTTCCACGGCTGCAGGCAGGAGGGGTGCGCCGGATCGAGCCATATCTGCGTGCCCCGTGCTGAGGCGGGAAAACCTAAGCCCGGAACAATCGGCGCCCAACCAACCACATCTGAGGGGGTCGCCGAAAAGGTGTTGCCACCCTCATCCACCACGCAGAGATAACTGGTATCGCTCTCCCAGTGCGATATCCGTTCCGGTTGCGGGCGATTCGGGTTCAGGGTCGGATAGGGACCGTTCTCACCGCGCGGTTCCGGGTGGAATCGCCACGGATCACCGGGGTCCGGCATGTCGGCAGCGGCACGCTGCGGGTCAATAGCACCCCGTCTCTCGGCGGCATATCCCGCATTGAGCAAGCCCGCCATCGGCACCTGCACAAAATCGGGGTCGCCGAAATACGCCTCCCGATCGGCAAACGCCAATTTGAGCCCTTCGATAACTGTGTGGAGATAGTCCGCAGACTGATGTCCCATCCCGTGCAAGTCAGTCCCTTCGAGAATCTTCAGTGCCATATTGAGGGTTGGTCCCTGGCACCACGGTCCGCAGGTATAGACATCGTAGCCCTTGTAGGTGATGTGCGTCGGCGGCTCGACCCGAACCGAAAATGTTGCAAGATCTTCATAGGTCAGCAGTCCACCTTCCTGCGCGTGGAAATCGGCGATTTCGTGGGCGATCTCACCCTTATAGATCAGATCGCGTGCTGCTCTAATCCCCGCCTCCCGATTGCCATTCGCTCCTCGCTCGGCATCAATCATCCGCCGGAAGGTGTTCCCCAAATCTTTCTGGAAAAAGATCTCCCCGACCTGTGGGATGTGTCCGCCGGGATTGAATACGGCGTTAGTCGATGGCTCGCCGCCCAGCTCTCCGCTGACAAAGGCGTGGAACTGATCATCGACCGGGTGACCGTTTTCGACGAGATCTAACGCGGGCTGAATTACCTGTTCAAAAGTCATAGTGCCGTATCGCGCCAACGCTGTCAGCCACGAATCGGGCGATGCCGGTGTTACGGTTCGCAAAATTCCGGGGGGCAGATCCCCGTCATGATATTTTCGGAAGTAGTCTATACTCGCCGCACGGGGAAAACGTCCCAGACCACTGATGGTTTCTACGGGTGCACCCGATCCCGGACAGTAGATAATCGGTGCGACACCGCCGAAATGGGTGAACCCCGGTTGAAGCACATTGATACAGATACCGACGGCGACGCCGGCATCGGCGGCGTTACCGCCGCTTTCGAGGATACGCACCCCGCCCATTGTTGCGAGATAGTGCACCGATGAAACAACGTAACGTTTCCCGCGGATTGAGGGACGATGACTTCTTGGCATTACAGTTTCTCCTTCCACCCGATTGGGTAGCAATGACTTGAGTTGTGAGGGGACGAATAGATTCGCAGATCAGGCTCAGTGAATTCAGATTTTTAGGGCCTACTAACTGATGCAGCACAAGTGATATACTTTTCCTACGCACCTTCCCGGTACTTCAATTCGGGCCAGATTGACCGCATCTGCCACACGTTCAGCGACACAATCTGCGCTTCGCCCCCGATCGAGAACAGAGAGATGCCGTTACTGTCTTCCCGCTCCGGGTAAGCACGCGCAACGGCACACTGTCTGGAGAACAATGGGAAAATTTTGTCGATCCCTTTCCTGGGGAACGCCCATTCTGCCTTGCACTCCCCGTTATCCGCAAAAACTTCGATGAGGCTCCGATCGATGAAGACGCGCAGCCGGATCCGTCGATGCGTCCCCACGTAGAACGGAGCGGTCTCCGGCGGTTTGCCAACGAGGTCAGTCCTCAAGGAAGCGTGGGACGTGTCGATCTGCAAACTATCATTGGTCTTTGGGTGCCCGTGGTTGTAGATCGAAATTTTCGTTCGTTCGCGCCCGTCCGGTGAGCGAAGCACATACACCCCAACCTCTCGCGCTGTTCCCAGCTCTACGGTTAGGTCGAGTTCGATAGCTTTGCCTCCCACTGAATCGAGGACGCGTTCCTCGTTTGCTGATAACGCAATCTCCGCGAAACGGTCGTGATTATAACGAAGGGATTTCACCTCATCAACAGGTTCTATTGCCAACATGGTGTCTTCCTTCAAGGAGAGTTGCCAAGGCAGCGTCATACACCGTCCCCACTCAGATTGCGGACCTTGCCTGCCGTCCGCGCAGTTGAGGATAGTTATGCAACGGCCATTGCTATCTATCGTTGCGGATGGACAGGCGACATGTCCGCCGCCAAAGGGACCGTGGTTAATTCTGCCGTGATATTCTGGCGCGAATCGGTGTGTCCCCCGGTCATATTCACCGATATAATACCGTGCCGCCCGTTTGTGGCTAAAGAGGAGTAGGATATGCTTGCCGTGACCGATAGGTAAGAAATTTGGCACTGCACCGTCTTCGCCTAGGTCACAGAAAACGTCATCGATCAGCAGCGGATGTACATATTCCCATTGAGACAGGTCTTTTGAATAGAAGAGATGGGAGGCAGAGCGGCGCCGTTCCCGGATGTAGCCATCAATTGATGTTCCGGAGATCGAATAATACCCATCTTCCTCTTTCCATATACATGGGTCGAATACGTTGTAGGGGCGCTCGTATTCGTCTGTCTTAGGGTTGGGGATAACCGGATTATCCGGATGCTTTTCCCAGTTTAACAGAAGCGGATCCGTCGCAGTGGCGGTGCTATTCCCCGATTCCTTACCGTGGTAGATGGCGACAACCCTTTCATCTTCCACAAGCGTCTGGCCGCTGAAACAGTGAAGCTCCGTGTCCGGATAGAGCGCAGGTGGCAGGTCCCGCCAATGCACCAAGTCATCGGTGTAGCAATGCCCCCAGTGACACCGGTCGCTCCCTTCGGGTCCGAATTGGTAGAATAGATGATACCGCCCCTGCCATTGGCAGAGCCCGTTCGGGTCTCCCATGCTTGATAGAGAGGACATATGATAGATCGGACGATACGGGTCTTTCCCCATCCGCTCTCTCTGCTTTCTGTATGAAACCAACGTTTCATCTGTTTCAAGCGCGGTGAGTTGTGCAGCCAATCTGTCCGGATAGGTTTTGCCTTTTAACCGTTCCCACTGATCCCGCATAGCTTAATCTCCGTAGCCGAGCTGGCGCAGGTGTTCAAACGACTTCTCTATCCGTTCCTTGGTTTGCGCTTCGGTCAGATCTTCGCCGCGGACCCCTTCCGGTTGGAGGATGTAAGGTCCCACGTAGTCAACCGATTTGAGGATTCTCAACACCTCCGCAAAATCCACGGTACCCTCGCCAAGCGTCCTGAAGTGCCACGCATCGGATATCCCGTCGTGGTCTTTCAGATGGGTGCAAGCAACATAGGGGGCAATCTTCTCAAGCTCTACAACCGCATCCCCGCCATCGGTGTAGAAGGAGATGTTGCCTGTATCGAAATTAATCCGGACGGCTGGGTGATTGACCGCACGTATTAGCTCTAAGCAGACCTCGCCGGTGTGGAGCAGGGTCGGATGGGTTTCGAGGACCAGCGTGATGCCGTGTGCAACGGCTCTGTCCCCCATCTTTGCGAGCCAGTTGTAGACATCTGACTCGGCACCGGGGTGGGCTTTGACGCTACTATGTACCAGTGGAACACCCATGCGGGTGGCTGAGTCAAAAGCGTCCATCCAATCTGTTGTCGCCGCATCTGTCGCGGTGGTGTTTTCGTCCTGATACTTCGCCGTCAGCGCCACCGCAGCAAAGCCGTACCCGTCTAGTTCTGCCTTCACCTCATCAGCCGCTGAGAGCGGCGGGGCCGGGATCTGTAGATGGTTCACCCCGATGCTAGATAGATGCTCATACATGATGTGCTCGTAACGACCGTAACCGCCGACACAAGCAAAGACATTTTTCATTTGTGGCCTCCTATTCTAGTAGGTTGAGATCCATATCTCGACAGCAAAACGTCGATTTTCCAGAATCGACCTACAACGGGGCAACCATAAGTGCTTGCATCCCGATTTATCCGGGGGCAAGGTCCGCTCCGCCCCTACAATGTAGTTGCCCAATTCATCGGGTCGTGGTTCATATTGTGGGAGGGGCTTCCTAGCCCCGATATGGGCAATTTTTGGAATTTGAGGCAATTGTCGCTCGGGTTGGATAGACATATCCAAGCCATCTTCATACATGTGCAGTGGATTTGTCAATCCACTGCGAGCGGCGTTTTTTCTTGGTTCCCCGTTTTCTCGCCTCCTTGCTCCTTCCTCTTCTCACGTGTCACGCTGCCACATAGTGCTCCGCTGGAGCACGGGTGTCTTGACATGTCGCCCGGCTATAGACATGTCGCTCCTCTGGAGCGAAAGGCAATCAGACTTTCCCACTCGTCTTCTCGGCTGCGCATCTTTAATCCTGTAAATCCTGATTCAGACAATTATCACATGTCGCCCCGCTGGGGCTAAATGCACCAATAGGCTCTCTCCTTCCCGTCTTCTCGCTTTCCCGGTGTTTTCATCACGCATTACGCTTCATAAATATTCTCCATCTGCCATGCGTCAAGCGATCTGAGCTCGCTATCCTGACCTTGGGAACGCAGCGACACACCGACGCTATCTTTGCGGTCCGGATAGACCCGCATCGCAACGCACTGCTTCCCGTTGACGAACACCTCGACCACGCTCTTGTCGATGAACACGCGCAGCTTGAGCGTCTCGTCGGGTGCGATGAAAACGGCGCCAGTTTCGGGGGCGCGTGAAAGCACATCCGGCGAGATCGACGAATACGATGAATCGATCGTTATCAAACTGTCGCGTCCCTCCCGCTCGAGATCCGGATCCCTGAAACCGCGCTCCCTGAAGAACGCGATACGGGTGAACTCCTCCTTTTGCGGTGAGCGGAGGACGTTCAGTTCGACCATCGGCGCGCTTTTCGGATCGAGTTCGACGTTCAGTTCCATCGCGTTCCCTTCGATATTTTGGAGGACGACCTCTTGGTTCGCAGAGAGTGTCATCCCATCGACCCGCTGATGTGCGCCGCGCAACGATTCAATATCCCCGGCAGGCTCGATCGCCAACTCATCTTTCGAGGCGAGCGTTAAGCGTCGCGGCAGGGTCATAATCTGATTCCAGCCTTCGGTCGGCTTTGCGGGGTTCATGTTCCAGATACAGATGAGTCCGCCCTCCCCATCGGGGGTTGCGGAGGGTGCGTGCACGCCCGCGGGGGCTGCCGCACCGAAATTGTTCTTCGCACCTGCTGTCACGACGAACTTATCGCGCCCCTTATCGTAATCGCCTAACAGATACTGACCACCGCTCATGTGGCTGAAGAATAGGAGGATGTGGCGGTCACCGATGGGCCAAAAATACGGGCAAGCACCGTCATCGCCCACCAATGTGAACTGATCATCCTCTATGAACGGGTGGAGATACTCCCAATTCGCTAAATCCGGCGAGCGGAGCAGGAAATTGGCGCGGATCCGTTTGCCACCGGGACCGTGCGGCAGCGTCCCGCCTGACAGCGAATAGTAGACGCCATCCTTCTTCCAGATGCACGGATCAAAAACGCGGTAGGGTGGGGTTGACCCGTCCGGGTTTCTCATCGGAATCACCGCCTCGCCCGTTACCTTCTCCCAGTTCAACAGCAGCGGGTCACTCGACACAGCGACCATATTACCGACCTCTGTGCCGTGATACATCGCGATCACCCGGTCCTCTTCGGCAAACGCGGAACCGGAGAAGCAGCACCTTTCGGGGTTCGGGTAAATTGCGTAGGGCAGATCGCGCCAATGGATGAGATCGTCGCTAATCGCATGGCCCCAGTGCTGACGTGTATCTTCCGGCGGATATGCCTGATAGAAAAGATGCCATTTGCCCTGCCAGAAACAGAGCCCGTTGGGATCGTTGAGCATCGCTTCGGGATTTATGTAATGGTAGATGGGACGGTGCGGATCGCCTGCATACCCTTTGCGCGACTCGATCAGCCGGAGCATCAGCGGATTGGTTTTGAGCTGTTCCTCCTGTTCTTCGAGGGTGTCAGCGAAGATGTAGTGAGGAACGCGCGAGATATAACGCGAGGTATAATCGGGGGTATTGTTCACAGTGTTTTCCTTTCTATAGCCTAAATTGCTGGGTATTGAAAACCCATCGATTTTCCCGTAGGGGCGGGGTTTTCCCACCCTTACAATGTAGTAATCCGATTCATCGGTTGTGCCATTGATTACTTGCTCTCCTACCAGAGGTCTTTGTAGGAGGGGCTTCCTAGCCCCGAAATTCCCCTTGTGGAAGGGGCTCCCTAGTTATGAAAGGAGCTCCCTAGCTGTGGGAGGGGCTTCCTAGAGCTGTGGGAGGGGCTTCCTAGCCCCGATATGGGCTGCGCATTACTCTATCACCGTCCGAGGAAGCACCAGCACCTGTGGGCTGAGCTCACGTCCCAAGCCCGGTCGTTCGGAGAGATCTAACATCCCCTCTTTAACTATTATCGGTTCATCGATGTAGGTATTCCATGTCGGATAGTGATACGCGGTGAATTCGAGGTGACGGGCGTTCGGGATAACCGCCATCAGATGCGTCAGAGCCATGCAGCTGAGCGGTCCATAGTTGTGGGGTGCGACCGGGATATAGTGAACCTCCGCGTAAGTCGCAATTTTCTTTACCTCCGAGATGCCGCCAGTCCAAGCGAGATCCGGGTTCAGAACGTCCGCCGCCCCCAACTCCAATATCTGTTGAAAACCCCATCGGGAGAAGATGCGTTCCCCGGCGGCGATGGGGACACCGCCACTCTCTCGTACCTCTTTTAACGCTACGAAATTGTGGGGTTGGATCGGCTCCTCAATGAAGTAAGGTTTCAGGTGTCGCACCGCCTCCGCAATCCGAATCGCGCTCGGCACATCAAAGGCAGCGTGCAGATCTATCCCCACCTCTAACGCATCCCCGACCGCTTTGCGCACCCACTCGAACCGTTCTGTGCCCCGCGAAACATCGTCCGCGCTGATATAACCGGTCGTATCGCCGAAGTCCGTCTCACCGCGACCGGGATAAAAATCGCCGAAGAAACGGGCAGTTTTACACGCTTTCCAACCCGCGTCCACACACTTCTTCGACCAACTCTGAAACGCCCGTTGGCTCGTAGCCGTCTCGTCGTAGATACCGCTGAAATAGACGGGAACTTTGGATCGGGTTTGCCCGCCCAAAATCCGATAGAGCGGACGGTCTAACGTTTTTCCCACGAGATCCCACAGTGCCATGTCGATGCCGCTCATCGCACGCAGCTCGGCACCCATCAGTCCGTGAAAAGATGCGCTGCGATACATCCGATTCCAGACCTTCTCGATATCCTCCGGGTTTTGACCGAGCAGGTGGGCACGGGCAAATTCGTGGATCACGATCTCCGCGGGGTCAGCGCGATGGTAGGTCTCCCCGACGCCGACATAGCCCGCATCGGTAGTGATAAGGATCCAGCAGTAGCTTCTATCTTCGGAACGGATGGTCTCGACTTTTGTAATTTTCATCGCTTCTCCTGTTTAGCCGCAGCGGGGCGCAATGTGCATAATGAACGTCTGTGTCAATTTCTTTAGCCCCAGCGGGGCGTCATGTTTATAGCAGTGCCTCCGCTCCAGAGGAGCGGTATGTCTATAGTAGCGATACGTTGATTGTTCGCGCTCCAGAGGAGCGCAATGTGTATAGTGGATGGGAGCCTGATTTCTTTAGCCCCAGCGGGGCGTCATGTTTATAGCAGTGCTCCGCTCCAGAGGAGCGGTATGTCTATAGTAGCGATACGTTGATTGTTCGCGCTCCAGAGGAGCGCAATGTGTATAGTGGATGGGAGCTGATTTTTTTAGCCCCAGCGGGGCGGCATGTTTATAGCACGCGCAATGCCCAAAAGTCTTAAAGCCCCAGCGGGGCGACATGTGTATAATGCCTCGGCGTCAAAAACATATTTGGGATTATATGGGACATCAAAAGGGTCTAAAGGTTTCTCCATAGCCATTGCACTCCTCTGGAGTGCGAGAATGGTACATCTTCTCAGCTACAGACATATCGCTCCTCTGGAGCGAAAGCACACATGTCGCCCCTCTGGGGCTTTAGGGAATTTGGATGCCCTATTACTATAAACATGCCGCCCCTCTGGGGCTAAATGCAACAATGTTCTCTTGCTTCTTTTCCATGATCTGTGTTGTATGCGGTGATTTTATTCTGCGTTCCGTCGTCCGCGCAATCGGTCTCATCGGTGATTTGGATAAATGTTACATGTCGCCCCTCTGGGGCTAAATGCACCAATGAACTAATAAATCAACCTCCTCAAACCCGGTAGGCGAAGAGCTTCGCTTGGAACATCTCGATACGGATAGCGACCGTCTCGCCGATACCGCTGATGTCCCGCTGCCCCTTCCAGGTCACAACATGGTCGAGCGCATCGCCGGTCAAAAGATCGCACTCCCCAAAGCTGTAGCCGGGGACGGCATCCCCATCCGGGGTCATCAGGTGAGGTGTCTTCTCAAGCAGCTCCACCTTTATCCAACCGCCGGGCTGGCACCGGTAGTTGAGCCGCAGTTCGTCGTGGCAACGGTAGACTGTCGGAATCGTAAAACGCCCTTCCAATGCTGCGACTAGGCCGCAGAAGCGGTGGGGCTGCCAACGCGCCCACCGAATTTGCAGAGGACGATGAGCGGGAAACATCGCACCCGCCATATCGAACGGGACGTTGTGGAGTTTCGAGTTACCCGTATAGGGCGACGCCCAATTGCCATCGGGTAGCTCGATCAGTCCGCCACGCCAGAAATGGGCGGAACATTCATCGCCATCCCCCGGCGCGCCCACATCGAGAATCGGGTTCCTTTCAGGACGTGACCAGAACAATCCGTCACGACTGAAAGCGATCTGCCCGTCCATATGATCCGCGATCTGGTGGTAGACCGGGATCAGCATCCCGTGCAGATCCGTTCTGCCCGGATAGGGGAAATAGTTGGCACCGTAGAACGAGATGTCCAAGTCGTCCTGTGCGTCAGGTTCCAAGATAAGTTTCGGGGCGGGCCACGTGCGAAAGTCGTCGGTCCGGGCGAAGCCGATGGTGCGGCGGTGTGTGCTTTCTTCCAAGCGTCCTGTGCCGATACCGCCGAGCACCTCTGTCGGGTAGCCCATGATCTGAAGGTAAGCGTAGTAGTCCTTATTGTCCGGATCGAAACGGGCGGCAATCGCACCGTTGACCGGACGGTTACCGAGCGGCTGTTCCAGCGGTGTCCACCGGAATCGGTCGGGCGATGTCCAGCCCAACATCCATCCCCAGATGACCGCTTTCGGTCCCTTATAGGCAATACCTTCAGCGTTCTGGGCGGCAAGTCGATTGCCTGCCTCGTCTCCGATCAGCTTTTCGTTGGTGTCCGGATCATACCACCCCATATTGCCGCCCATCGCTTTGTAGCGTTCCTCCGGCGGTGCGTGTGGATCCTCGAAAAAGCCCGACGCCCCGCGCGGCGGATTGGCGATGAGGTTGTTCTGGCTCGATCCCTGAAACTCTACCTGTCCCAGTTCAGGACGGGTCCATTGATAGGCATCGTCGCTGCGCGCGTAGGCGGCACCGTTGCCCCCCGACTCGTAGAGCATGTGATAGGCGCCGTCATCCTGCCAGATGTAGAGTGGAGCGATACCGGGACGCTCCCACGCCTTCACGGCTTCGAGCAGCGGTTCGGATTTCAGGGCGGGTTCGACCTCGAATCGGATTCCCATGGGGGCATCAAACGGGGTGAATAGGTCGTCACGGTTGAAGCCCCGATTGCCGCCGTAGATATCGGTGGTATCAATCAACGGGCTCCATGCCCCGGTGTTGCAGAGGATCCGTGGAGGTCTGACCTGTAAAGGGGTATGTTCCTCTGATGAGGGTTCGTTAGAAGGAGCTGTCACAGGTTTCCTTTCGGAGTAACTTTATAACCCAAGTTGCTAGGACATGTTGACATTTATGTGGGGTGTGTTCGTATCGTAGGGGCGGGGTTACCCCGCCCGTTGCCCAATACCGATGTGTGTGGGCCAATCGTAGGGGCTTGGTTCCCAAGCCCAACGGGTTAGGCGCCAACCCCTACGCATCCCGATACGTACCCAATCGTAGGGGCGAGGTTCCCTCGCCCGTATTGTACTCACCTACGTTTGTCAATTGAACAGATTGTCGGGATACAATTGATCTAATTCCCATTGCGCCGGATTATGCGTAATGTATTCGCGAATGCGCTGTAAATCTATGCCGTCCCGAATGACATGGTCATAATAATTTCTTTGCCAAATACGTGTCCCCGGCATATCACGATGTTGATTGATCTGCTTAGTAGATTGATATTTGAAATATGCTACAACTTGCCCCAGCGTGGGAGAGGAAATCTTGCTCCTACGATTCAGTAACGGGACTGAGGTGGTTGAACCAGTTTGATTTTGTAGGGCGGGCGAGGCAACCTCGCCCCTACGGTTCGGTTGTGGACGGGTAGACGGTCGAGGACGTTGCACCCCTCCGATGCCCAATGCGATAATTCCGTGTATGTGATTGGGCATAACAACGCATAAATCTAATTCGATAGCAAAGAAATGTTGTGAAATACGGTTCCAACATTCGAGGGCAATTTTTCCTATTTCGTTCAATCCCATCTGCCTATCCGCTATCTTCCCAAATAAGCATTCCTGGTCTTGGACGCAAATAGTTACGAAATACCCGCCGGTTTGACCGTAATCATAGTCGCGCAGGCGCGCCGCATGGCGTCGGGGTTGACTAGGTTTCGACTTCATTAGAAAAACCTCCGTTGGGACATTTCGCCTCCGCGTGGTTAGGTGAAGCGGCGGGCTTGGGAACCAAGCCCCTACGATATCAAGCTCCCTCGCTTTCGCGCCTCACGCCGCTCAATAATCCGTCCAATCGAAGAGATACGTCAACCGCTCATTCCGCTTATGCAGCAGGTTTTGATATGCTGTCTGCGCGTCACGGGGCGAGATCTTCGTCGCCAACGGCGCAACCGACCGCCGACCTTCAGCCAACCATCTCACCCCAGCGTTGAGATTCCCGTGGATGCTGTTGGTCCGAAACTCCGTCGGCTGATGCGGCAGCTCCCATTCCCACCCGCTTCGCACGACCACATATTTATGGAAAATCGCGTGCAGGATGGTGTGCGCATACATCTCTGTATAGCGCCGCCACGGCGTCGCAATCAGCACGACCTCGCCCTTCTTTCGGACGACATTACAACCGTCCAAGACCGCCTGCTCATGCCCCGAACAATCGACGACCAACGCCACCGTGCCCGCAATATCGGGCGCGTCCACCGGAACAGCGGGCAGCACATTCTTGAGCCCACATTCGATAGCGACGGCGCGGCGAGATTCAATCGGTTCACAGGCGAACACCTCGTAGCCGGCGTGCGTGAAATTTTGGGCGGCGAGATTCCCAATGATACCCAAGCCGGTGACGACAACCCGCTCCGGCGGCCGAGCGGCCGTCGTGGTCAATGTCGTCAGGCTCACATTCATCAGCCGGGCAAAAACGCCCGTCTCCGGTGCAAGCCCTTCGGGCAACGGCACCGCTGCATCCCGCTTAACGCGCTGATAGGATCGGTGATTCCCCATACAGAAGACGCGATCGCCGACTTTGACATCGCTGACATCCGCCCCAACAGATTCGACCTCGAAAACCGCCGCATAGCCGGAACCGCGCGGGAAACCGCCATCCGACGTGTAGGATCCCGTCGTCTCTGTGCCGGCACTTATCAACGTGACGATACTTCTGCCGGCGATTTCGTCGGGAGCGAGGGGGCTCGGATCCCGTTCAACAGCTTGGAGTTCCGCCTGTTCCCGTGCGACGAACTGAACCGCGTAATCTTTCTCTGAACTCATGTACGTTCCTCTCTTCAGATAGAATAATTAGGACTTACACAGTTGGTTCATAGGTCCCCCTGATAAGGGGGATTTAGGGGGTTAAAAAAATCATACGCAATACGTAATGCGTAAGAAAAACCATCTCCCGTTTTCTCGTTTTCCCGCTTTCTCGTTCTCTGTGTCTTCTGCGCTTCAGCGGTATTTCTCTCGCGTTTCACACCTTACGATCGATACACATGTCGCCCCTCTGGGGCTAAATGCACCAAAATTCATGACACTGCCTCCATCGTAGGGGCGAGGTAACCTCGCCCGACGGGTTGGGTAACCCAACCCCTACAGGTCCAATCGTGCGCCACGATACCACATCGCACTCCGCTGGAGTGCAGGGATTGGACATGTCGCCCATCTATAGACATCACGCTCCTCTGGAGCGAGAGGCAGATCGAATCACCGGCTACTGATACGTCCGTAATGGTAGGAGAGACATTCATGACGAAGGCTTCCCCATCTGCGAAACAATTACAATACGCTCTGCTTGGATTGCCAAATCCAAGCCATCCCTGCAAAAGTCTGTGAATTTGCCGATCCACAGTGAGCAATAAGTAAACCGGCGCGTTTGGTAAGGAAAAATGGTCGTTGTTCCCTATTGCCCAACGGATTTCTTGGGTCAACGGCTCGGCTTGGATTGACAAATCCAAGCCATCCCTCGAAAAGCCTGTGTATTTGCCCATCCACAGTGAGCAGTAAGTAAGTGAGGGGTGTGCATGATTATTGTCTGAATCACGGATTCAGCAGATTACACAGAAAACACGGATAAGCAAACAAAGCAGCCACCGAGCCGGCGTATCTTCAGCAAACCAAATCCCCAAAAACCCCAACGACCCGACGGCTATCTTCGCTCCAGAGGAGCGATATGTCTATAGAATGCCGATACAGCGGATGCTCGCGCTCCAGCGGAGCGCAATGTATATATACAGCTAATAGGATTACTCTGCTCAAATTATGCGATTATGACCAAGATATCTACGTATGCACACCCCTCAAGTAAACGGGCGCGTTTGGTAAGGAACAACGATCGTTGTTCCCTATCGCAGGGCTGATTCGGACAATATCCTCTGCGTTCTCTGCGGTGAGTCCTATCACGTATCACGTTTCATTTCCCCTGAAACTGTGGCTTCCGCTTCTCCATGAACGCCTGTCTGCCCTCCTTATAATCCTCGCTGGCGAAACAGGCATCCACCAGCTGCTTGCACAGCGCCAGATCCCGGTCGTCCGGGTCTTTGCAGACCTCCGTGACTATCTGCTTGCACGCTTTGATGGTCAGGGGGGCATTGCCCGCGATCATCTCCGTGTAGTCGTCCACAAAGCTGTCTATTTCGTCTTTCGGCACTACCCGATTGATAAGACCCATGTCGTAGGCTTCGGACGCGTCGAACTGTCTGGCGGTGAACAGGATCTCTTTGGTGCGGATGGGACCGACAAGGGCGACCAACGGCTTCAACCCGCCGTAGCCGTAGCCGAGCCCCAGCTTGGCTGCGGGGATCCCGAATTTTGAGTCCTCTGTGGCGATACGCAGGTCACAACAGAGCGCGATGCCCAACCCGCCGCCGATGCAATACCCCGCAATTTTCGCGATAGTTGGCTTGGAGATGTTCGTCAGCTTATCGTGAGCGAGCCCCGACGCCACGCTGTATTCCTTAATCGTGTCCGCCGATGCGCGCTGCTTCTCGAATTGCGATATATCCGCGCCGGCGGAAAATGCCCTGCCACCCTCGCCCGAAACGACCACAGCGCGAACCGTGTCATCTGCCTCGAAATCCGCCATGACCTTCGCAATGCCCTGCCACATCTCATAAGAGATGGCGTTATGCTTTTCGGGACGATTGAAGCCGAGATAGCCGATCCCGTTCCGTTTATCGGAGATAATCAGGTCTGTGGTGCTGCTTGCCGCGACGTTCATACAGCATTCTCCTTTCGCATGGTCTCAATTTCGTCGTCAGAGAACCCAAATTCCCGCAAAATTTCATCGGTATGTTCACCGATTTCGGGTGCCGGACGATACGGCGTTTTCGGTGTGCCGGTCATGTTTGTCGCATGGCGCAGCACGTCCATCTGACCGAGCACGGGATGGTCTACGGGACGCGACATTTCGAGGTGCTGCACATGCGGATCCGACCACATCTCGTCCATCCTGTAGATAGGCCCGCACGGCACACCCGCGTCGTTGAGTGCCTCGATCCATTCGTCGCTGCTTCGGGTTGAGAAATATTCCTGCAACTCCGCGTTCAACGCAGCCCGATTCCGTGACCGTGCGCTGTCGTTCGCATAGTCGGGGTTGTCCCGAAGTTCGTCTGCGCCTAGGAGGTCGCAGAGCCGCTGCCACATCGTCCCACCGCTTGCTGCGATATTGATGTAGCCGTCGGTCGTCTGAAACACGCCGGTCGGGATACTGGTGGGGTGATCGTTGCCCGCTTGGCCCGGCACCTCGTCGTCGATACTCCAACGCGCCGCCTGGAAATCGAGCATCGCAATCTGCGCTTCGAGCAGCGATGAGTGCACCCACTGCCCTTCACCCGTCTCCTCGCGCTGCAGCAATGCGATCAGCACCCCGATGGCGGTATACATACCGGACGCGAGGTCTGCGATCGGCACCCCAACACGCAGGGGACCTTGCCCCGGAAATCCAGTAATCCACATCAACCCGCCCATCCCTTGCGCGATCTGATCGAAACCGGGACGTCCGCTGTAGGGACCGTCCTGCCCGAACCCGGAGATACTCGCATAGACGATGCGCGGGTTCTCGGTTCGACACGCCTCGTAATTGATTTTCAGGCGGTCTTTGACGTTAGGGCGATAGTTCTCTACCACCACATCCGCCTGTTTCACCATGCGCATGAATGTGGCGTGACCGATCTCCGACTTGAGGTTCAGTGTCATGCTCCGCTTGTTCCGCTGGAGGTTCTGGAAATCCGAGTTATGGCGCGAACCGAGGGCATCCCCCTCCTTACCGGGGGCTGGCGGCAGTTCAATCTTTATAACGTTCGCCCCCCAATCGGCGAGCTGACGGACAGCGGTCGGTCCCGCACGGACGCGGGTCAAATCGAGAACAGTAAAACGGTGGAGCGGTGGCTTGTGGTCGGTCATCGTTTATGGCAACTCCTTTTCTATTAGCTCTTTACTATATTGACAATTTCCCTGCTCCCTTCGGATTGGCAAATCCGAAGGATTGGCTAAGTTTAGCGCAGATCGACCTAAAACACAAGATGAAACAATGATGAAAAATAATGCGTAATGCGTGATGCGTAAGCAGTCATAGATTAATCGGTAAATTTGACTGAATGAATCCCTGAACTGACCAAAAGCCCCATCGGGTCGACCTGTGCATTATGTATCATGTCCCGGAGGCATCCTCCGCATCAGAGACATATTGCCGAATCTCTATAGAACTATCAACGTCTGCCTTCCGCCCCAGCGGGGCGGCATGTTTATAGCAGTGCTTCCGCTCCAGAGGAGCGGTATGTCTATAGCAGCGATACGTAGGTTGTTCGCGCTCCAGCGGAGCGCAATGTGTATCATACTTCAGGTGTATCCTCCGAATCAAAAACATATTTTGGCTGCATAGAGCAATGTCATCGCCCGTCTTTCGCCCCAGCGGGGCGACATGTCTATAGAATAGCGATCCACTCCCGCGCTCCAGCGGAGCGCAATGTGTATCATGTCCCGGAGGTATCCTCCGAATCAGAGACATATTGCCGAATCTCTATAGAACTATCAACGTCTGCCTTCCGCCCCAACGGTGCGGCATGTCTATAGCAGTGCTTCCGCTCCAGAGGAGCGGTATGTCTATAGCAGCGATACGTAGGTTGTTCGCGCTCCAGCGGAGCGCAATGTGTATCATACTTCAGGTGTATCCTCCGAATCAAAAACATACTTCGGATTGTACGAGACATCAAAACGCTTTAGCAACTCAAGATATTCCTCTTTGAATGTTCTGTTTGAATGGTGTATTTCTTGATTTTCGATGTAAGCAATGACATCCTTTAGCTGTGAATGTGAATAGGTAAATGCGGCAAACCCTTCTTGCCACATGAATTTCCCGACGGTCCATCGTTTTCGGTTAATGAACTGTGTGGCGTTCCTTTTGATGTCTCTCACCAGATCCGAGATGGCAATTTCGGGGGTGATGCCCACAAGGATATGGATATGATCAGGCATCGAGTTGATCTGAATCAATTTCTGCTTTTTGTTGGTGATGATGCCGGTTATGTATTTGTGGAGTTCATCTTTGTATTCTTTGAGGATAAGAGGTTGTCGTTCTTTGACGGAAAAGACGATGTGTATGTGTCTGCCATTTGTGTTTTTCCAATTAAGGTTGTGCTGTGGACATTGCGCTCCGCTGGAGCGCAGATATTGGCGGTATCGTCCCTCTATAGACATATCGCTCCTCTGGAGCGACAGACAAGCCGGTGATGTATTTGTGAAGTTCGTCTTTGTGTTTTTTTGGGATAAGAGGTTGTCGTCCTTTGACGGAAAAGATGATGTGTATGTAGAGTTGGGTATAGGTGTCTGGCGTTTGTGTTGTTCCCGTTAAGTTGTGCTGTGGACATTGCACTCCTCTGGAGTGCAGGTGCTATACATATTGCTTTCTATAGACATACCGCTCCTCTGGAGCGGAAGACAAGCCGAATTTTCTCCGTCGGCAGCGCGGCTCATGGTGTGGTAGACAATTGCTTATCCATGCAATCCGCTGGATCCGTTTTAATCTGCGATTCAGACAAAGGGCACATGTCGCCCTGCTGGGGCTTAAGGATATTTGGTTTGTCGTATGTTCTATAAACATGCCGCCCCTCTGGGGCTAAATGCAGCGCAATTTGCGGGGCGTCATCATCGTAGGGGCTTGGTTCCCAAGCCCGACGGGTTCAACCGTCCCTTCCGTTCTTTTTCTCTGCCCTGCGTTCTTTGCGTCATTGCGCCGTTGCGTTAAAGTTTCTTCCCGTATCCCGCTATCACATGCCGCCCCTCTGGGACTAAGACGATCCGTCTCTCCCCTTTCCACCTAGTCACCTGCCATTCCATCGTCACACAGGAGTTACGGCATACGGCGTATGCCTACTACTTTTCGCCCCGCTGCGGCTAACCGACTGGTTCTCCCTTTTTCTCACGTATCACGTTTCAAAACAACTCATACTTCAACAACCGGCACTCGATCGGACCGTTATATAAGGTAATCCGTTTCGCTGTCCGCAGTCCGACCCGCTTCGCCAACCCCAGATTGCCCGTGAACAGATACGCCGTATATCCCGCGCATCGCTGTTTCAACACATTCCCGAACCCCTGATACAACCCCTGTAGGTCCTCCATCTCGCCTGTCCGTTCGCCATAAGGCAGATTGCAAACGATGACCCCCCGCTGACCAGGCGGACTCAGCTTCAGCGCGTCCCCTCGCATAAAACGGACATGCCTTTCCAGGCCCGCTAGCTTTGCATTCTCTGACGCAAGCTGAATCGCGGGTCTCGAAATATCGTGTCCGAGCAGCCTGCCCGGGATCTTCTCACGAACCCCCGCTCGCGCCTCGTTGATCAATCGCGTCCACAATCTCCGATCGAAATTCCGCCACTGCTGAAAACTGAACCCCGCCTGCCCCGAAGCCGCGTCCCCATAACGCAGGAGGCCCGGCGCATAATTCATCGCCTTGAGCGCAGCTTCGATGACGATGGTGCCGGAACCGCACATCGGATCGATGAACATCCCCTCGTTATCCCAGTCGACCAACGCTACAATCGCAGCAGCCAACGTCTCCCGTAACGGCGCGTCCGTCGCTTGACGCCGATACCCGCGCCGGTGCAATCGGTCGCCGGACGTATCGAGACTGAGGACGCAGCGGTCTTTCGCGATATGGGCGTTAATCTGAAGCATCGGGCGCCGGCGATCCACGTTGGGACGGCGACCCGTTCTGTCCCGAAATTGGTCCACAATCGCATCTTTAACCTTCAGCGCAGCGTAATGGGAGTGAGTAATCTGCGAATCGCGGCAGTTACAATCGACTGCGAAGGTTTTGTCGATCGTCATCCAATCGTGCCAACGGATCTTACGGACATTGTCGTAGAGCGCTTCCGGTGTCGGACATGAAAACTCCGCTACCGGCATCAGCACCCGATTCGCCGTCCGGAGCCAAAGGTTCGCCCGGTAGAGCGTTTCCAATCCGCCCTCAAAATGCACACCGCCGACGGTGGCGCGGATATTCTGGGCACCGATCGTGGTCAATTCCTTTGCAACGAGCGGTTCCGTTCCTTTCGCCGTTGTCGCGAAAAAGCGTGTATTTTCCATCTATTAATTATCCCTCTAAAAACGATTATAAAAGGTTACCTTGTGATTGTCTTCCGCTCCAGAGGAGCGGCATGTCTATAGAATCGTGGTACGTCCAATCCCTGCGCTCCAGAGGAGCGCAATGTGTATCATACTTCAGGTGTGTCATCCGTATCAAAAACATATTTTGGCTGCATAGAGCAATGTCATCGCCCGTCTTTCGCCCCAACGGAGTGCTATATATATTATAATGGGCAGCTGTTTCCAGTATTTAGCGCCAGCGGGGCGGCATGTTTATAGCAGTGCTTCCGCTCCAGAGGAGCGGTATGTCTATAGCAGCAATACGTTGATTGTTCGCGCTCCAGAGGAGCGCAATGTGTATCATACTTCAGGTGTGTCATCCGAATCTCTATAGAACTATCAACGCCTGCCTTTCGCCCCAGCGGGGCGGCATGTCTATAGAATAGCGATCCACCCGCCTCCCGCGCTCCAGAGGAGCGCAATGTGTATCATGTCCCGGAGGTATTCTCCGAATCAAAAACATATTTCGGATTATACGGGACATCAAAACGCTTTAATAATTCGAGATATTCCTCTTTGAATGTCTTATGCGAATGATGTATTTCTTGGTTTTCGATGTAGGTAATGACATCCTTTAGAACCTGTTTGAAAAAGAAAAAGGCTACTCAAAAGTTAATGTTTATGTTAAATCATTGGAGCAGTAAAATACTGACTTAATGAAAGGCATAAACATGACCTCAACAAAGTATCCTACTGATTTGACCGATGCCCAGTGGGACAAACTGTTACCCTATTTGCCAGAACCTTCACCAATAGGTAGACCTCTCAAATGGGAGATGCGCGCAATTATCAACGCTATTTTCTATATAGTCAAATCAGGGTGTCAGTGGCGAATGCTGCCTCATCAGATGCCACCATGGCAAACGGTCTATTCCCACTTCAGAAAGTGGAAAACTTTAGGGACATGGGTTATGATTCATCAAGCACTTCACAACCAAACCCGTAGTGATATTGGCAAAGCCCCCTCACCGACCGTAGCTATCATTGACAGCCAATCGGTCAAGACGACCGAACTAGCAACTAGTAGAGGGTTTGATGCGCATAAGAAAGTCAAAGGTCGTAAACGCCATATAGTCACCGATACAATTGGCATTCCATTAGGAGTCAAGGTCACTGATGCCAATGTCAGTGATAATCAAGTCGCAATAGAGTTACTAAACGAGGTCTTTAGTTGGCACATAACGATTCAGTTAGTCTGTGCTGATGCTGGCTATCGCGGTGAATTAGGCGATTGGTTATATTTGACGCATCAGTGTCAATTGGACATTGCCTCCCCCCTTGGGCAATCGGGATTTGTGGTTGTTCCATTGCGTTGGATTGTGGAACGCACCTTTTCTTGGTTCGGTTGGTTTCGCCGATTGACTGTGGACTATGAACGCTCGGCTGAGACCGCTGAGGCTATGGTGTATATTGCTTCCATCTACTTGATGCAAAACCGTATCAAATGACTTTTAAAACAGGTTCTTAGCTGCGAGTGTGAATAAGTGAATGCGGCGAATCCTTCTTGCCACATGAATTTTCCTGCGATCCATCGTTTCCTGTTAATAAATTGTGTGGCGTTCCTTTTGATATCTCTAACCAGATCGGAGATAGCAATATCGGGGGTGATGCCCGCGAGGATATGAATATGATCGGGCATCGAATTAATTTGAATCAACTTCTGCTTTTTGTTGGTGATGATGCCGGTTATGTATTTGTGGAGTTCGGTTTTGTGTCTTTTGGGAATAAGGGGTTGTCGTCCTTTGACGGAAAAGACGATGTGTATGTAAAGTTGTGTGTATGTGTCTGCCATTTGTGTTTTTCCAATTAAGGTTGCTGTATGGATATTGCGCTCCTCTGAAGCGCAGAAACTATATCTATTGCTGTTCTATAGACATATCGCTCCTCTAGAGCGAGTGCAGTTTCTGTTGTCCCTCTGAGGCTAAATGCAGCAATGCACCCAAATCCAATCCACAGGGAGCGAAGCAAGAGGGAGCGGCTAAATAATCCTCACGTTTCACGTATCACGTATCGCCTATTCCAGATGGCGGAGCAGTTCCGCCTGCGTCAACGGCTGATCGAAGTGCATCAGATAGATCTGGAACGTGTCGCTCCGGTCCGAGACGAACGCCAACAACGTCGAATCCGGCGAAAACACGGGCTGCATCGACGCGCCAATCCCATTCGTCAACCGCCGCTCATTCAATCCGTCCGCGTCCATCAGATAGATTTCGATGTCCCCCTCCCGCGATGAGACAAACGCAATCGTCCCCCCGTCCGGCGAGACCACCGGGCTATAGCAGTCGTAGGGGTTGGGGTTCAGGTGCGTTTCATCGCTGCCGTCGAGGTTGATGCTATAGATCTGGTGTCGTTCCGCTTCCTCGTTCCCTGGGCTCTCAGACCGTGCCGACACAAACGCAAGCCGTTTCCCGTCGGAGAAGAAGACCGGGCTGCCATCGTCCACTTCGTTGTGGGTGATCTGCTGGGACGGGATCGTCTCTGGATCTATCGCACCCAGATCCACGCCGCGCAGATCGAGCGTATACAACTCCAGATTGCCGGCACTGTTCGATTCGTAAGCCACACGCTGCCGATCCGGCGATATCCCCAACGAGCGGACACCGAACCCGACGGGCATAATCTCTTGGGTCACCTTGCTATGGATGTGTGTCGTATAAAAACCGGCATAGATCGGCGTCGATCCACTGCTCTGCAACAGAATCTTTACCTGCCGCGAGGTCTGCGGTTCACGGCTATAGATGAGGTGGCGCGGATCATGCAGGAACGCGGGCTCCCCCTCGTCGAAGTCGGTGGTGAACGTCACCCGTTGGCGGACACGTCCGTCTATATCCATGATGAAAATCTCACCGTTATCCAACCGATACGACGCGAACGCAAGCTGCGAACCGTCCGGCGAAAAGCGGGGCGAATAGTTATCCGATTTGCCGCTCGTCAGTTGGGTCACCCCATACGCATCGGTAACGAGTCCCGCCACCTGCTGTAACACCGCACTGTCGGACGTGGATCGGACAATCGTCCGGAGCTCGTTGTATCCCCGTTCCCGCAACCCCTGCTTCAGATACACCTGCGCCAACGCGAACCGCACGGTCGCTCGGTCTTCGGGGTGTGCCGCATACAGATTAATCGCTGTCCGGTAGTTGTGGATGGCTTGGTCATAGCTGCGCAACCCCTCATACGCTTGACCCAGCAGGAACCGCGCCTTCGGGTTCCGATCGTCCGCTGCGACAATCTTCTCCAACAGGTTAATCGCCTCCGGATGCATCCCCGAATGGATCAACGCCTCGCTCTGCCGGAGGGCATCGTCCTTACCGCTACACCCAATCGTCAGTCCGAGGGTCACAATTAGCAGCGCGATCCATGAGACATGAAACGTGAAACGTGATATGTTTGAGATATTATATCTTTCTTCCATCCTTATTTCCTCTCTGTATAGATAACCCCAGTTGCCTCGCCTCCCAATCATCGTGAGCCTTGTATCGGGGCAAGATGCCCCTCCTACAGATAATAGCGGGGGAGGGGCACCCTAGCGGAGCAAAGCAGCAAATATCATTCGTAGGGAACGGAGATCTCCGTTCCGTTTTATTCTTATGCCCTAGCAATATAAATGAATCTGTATAATCCGCGATTCAGACAGATTTCCACATAGCACTCCGCTGGAGCGCGGATATTGGCGGTATCGTCCCTCTATAGACATATCGCTCCTCTGGAGCGAAAGTCAATCCCGTTTTCAATCTGTGCAATCCGTTTAATCCTTTTAATCCGCGATTCAGACAAATGAGACATGCCGCCATTCTGGGTCTAAATACGTCAAAATTCGGAGCACGCCCTCCGTCGTAGGGGCTTGGTTCCCAAGCCCGCAGCCCAGCGGGTTGGGCAACCCACCCCCTACGGATTTAACGTTCTGGCTTTTCGCCTTATCCGTTTAATCCGTATAATCCGCGATTCAAACAAAAAAAGCCCCAGCGGGGCGGCATGTTTATAGCAGTGCTTCCGCTCCAGAGGAGCGGTATATCTATAGCAGCGATACGTTGATTGTTCGCGCTCCAGCGGAGCGCAATGTGTATCATGTCCCGGAGGCATCCTCCGAATCAAAAACATATTTCGGATTGTACGGGACATCAAACCGCTTTAATAATTCGATTATAAAAGGTTACCTTGTGATTGTCTTCCGCTCCAGAGGAGCGGTATGTCTATAGCAGCGATACGTTGGTTGTTCACGCTCCAGAGGAGCGCAATGTGTATCATAATTCGGGTGTGTCCTCCGAATCAAACACATATTTTGGCTGCATAGAGCAATGTCATCGCCCGTCTTTCGCCCCAACGGAGTGCTATATATATAATGGACGGCTGTTTCCAGTATTTAGCGCCAGCGGGGCGGCATGTCTATAGCAGTGCTTCCGCTCCAGAGGAGCGGTATGTCTATAGCAGCGATACGTTGATTGTTCGCGCTCCAGAGGAGCGCAATGTGTATCATACTTCGGGTGTGTCCTCCGAATCAGAGACATATTGCCGAATCTCTATAGAACTATCAACGCCTGCCTTTCGCCCCAGCGGGGCGGCATGTCTATAGAATAGCGATCCACCCGCCTCCCGCGCTCCAGAGGAGCGCAATGTGTATCATGTCCCGGAGGTATCCTCCGAATCAGAGACATATTGCCGAATCTCTATAGAACTATCAACGTCTGCCTTCCGCCCCAGCGGGGCGGCATGTTTATAGCAGTGCTTCCGCTCCAGAGGAGCGGTATGTCTATAGCAGCGATACGTAGGTTGTTCGCGCTCCAGCGGAGCGCAATGTGTATCATACTTCAGGTGTATCCTCCGAATCAAAAACATATTTTGGCTGCATAGAGCAATGTCATCGCCCGTCTTTCGCCCCAGCGGGGCGACATGTCTATAGAATAGCGATCCACCCTCCCGCGCTCCAGCGGAGCGCAATGTGTATCATACTTCAGGTGTGTCATCCGAATCAAACACATATTTCGGGTTATACGAGACATCAAAACGTTTTAATAATTCAATAGGAGTTACGCAGTTGGATTTAACGTGTAAAGGGGTTGAGCGAGATAAGCCCGCACCGCTTGTCTAATAATCGAGGTCTTTGCTTCAAACCAAGTGATGCCTGTCAAAAAGCGGTGTCGCTCCAAGCGGAGAAATGCCCTTAATGCTAGACCAATATGATTCCGTTGGGCAACTGCCTTGCGCGCCATGCACCTTTCAACACCCACAAATTGCTTGATACCTCGATGATATTCTTCAATTGACCAAGACCATTCGGCATACTTGAGTCGAAACAGTTCGTTCATTGATAGGTTGCTAGTTGCCCAGTATTCAATGTCACCGTGTGGAGAAACTATCTTGAAAGCTTTAATCAGTCCATACCCTTTCAGATGAACGATGGTGCCTTTGTCACTTATGGGGAGTTCACAGACCGGCTGGTTGCCACGCTTATCCAAATTGACGTGTCGATTCGACTTCAATTGAGTCAGCCAGTGCCATTGATAACTCCGAATGGTTTTGAGATTCTTCAAACTGCTATACCAACTGTCAAACACAACGCACTCTGGATGAAACCCCCTTTGATGAGCCGTTGAAATCAGTGCTTGAAAATGGTCATTTTTGGTCAAGTTATCATGTTGTTTATTATACAGACGGTAATCACACGGAATGTGAGTGTCGCCATCAGTCCACATCAGGGTGATGAGGTTAATCCCTGAGACCACTTTTTTGTGTTTACCTGACCAATGGCGGGTAACAAGGTCCATCTTTTGGGCATACGGTTTATCAAGGGTTGAGTCATCTATGACCAAAATGCCTTTGTCTTTTTTGACATAAGGCTTTGCCTCTATCCACAATGATTCTGAATCGGGAGTCAACCGATATAGCAAGCGATTCAAAGAGTCATGCGCGGGTGGGTTGTTTTCATCTGGTTGCACTCTGGCAGCCTCGCAACAACTGTAGCTTCTTGGTGTACCAACCAGAAAGTTAATATAGTCATATTCAGTGCATTTAGGGAGATTCATAGGCTGTATTATAAACTATTTTCTGCCAAGTGCGTAACTCCTAAATTCAAGATATTCCTCTTTGAATGTCTTATGCGAATGATGTATTTCTTGGTTTTCGATGTAGGTAATGACATCCTTTAGCTGCGAGTGTGAATAAGTGAATGCGGCGAATCCTTCTTGCCACATGAATTTTCCTGCAATCCATCGTTTTCGGTTAATGAATTGTGTTGCGTTCCTTTTTATATCTCTTACCAGATCCGAGATAGCAATATCGGGGGTGATGCCCACAAGGATATGAATGTGATCAGGCATCGAGTTGATTTGAATCATCTTTTGCTTTTTGTTAGTGATGATGCCGGTAATATATTTGTGGAGTTCATCTTTGTATTCTTTGAGGATAAGAGGTTGTCGGCCTTTGACGGAAAAGACGATGTGTATGTAGAGTTGGGTGTAGGTGTCTGCCATTTGTATTTTTCCAATTAAAATTATTTTATAGGCATTACGTGTGCTTCGGTATAAGGATTAGACATTGCGCTCCGCTGGAGCGCGGATATTGGCGGTATCGTCCCTCTATAGACATATCGCTCCTCTGGAGCGAAAACGATTTATGTCGCCTCTCTGGGGATTTGGGTCGGGGGTGATGCCCGGCCTACGCGTGTGATACGTTTGATACACATGGTGCTCCTCTGGAGCACAGGATTTGGGACCTATCGCCCTCTTATAGACATATCGCTCCTCTGGAGCGAAAGCAAGCCAAATCAATGCCCTCCGTCGTAGGGGCGAGGTTACCTTTGCAGGCGGTCAGGGGACCCAACCGCTACAGATTCCCCCTTCCCGCCTCCCGTATGACGCTGCGACATGTCGCCTGTCTATAAACATGCCGCCCCGCTGGGGCTAAGTGCAGCACAATTTTCGGCACGTCGTCCATCGTAGGGGCTTGGTTCCCAAGCCCGCAGCCCATCGGGTTGGGCAACCCAACCCCTACGGGTTTAACGTTCCGGTTTTCCGCTTTATCCGTTTAATCGGTTTAATCCGTGATTCAGACAGATTGCCACATAGCACTCCGCTGGAGTGCAGTGATTTGGATATATCGCCCGGCTATAGACATATCGCTCCTCTGGAGCGAAAGGCAATCCCGTTTTCAATCTGTGTAATCCTTTAATCGGTTTAATCCGTGATTTAGACAAAGAGCACCTGTCGCCCCGCTGGGGCTTTAGGATATTTGGTGCATGTCGCGTTCTATAAACATGCCGCCCCTCTGGGGCTGAATACGGGAGCGTCCCCTTCCCTTCTTCCCTTCTTTTCTTCCTGTCTTTAATCCTGAAAATCCTTTAATCCTGAGTATCCTGATTCAGACAATTGCCCCTTCCGTGCAATCCACCCAATCCGTATAATCCGCGATTCAGACAAAAAAAGCCCCAGCGGAGCGGAATGTGTATAGAAATGCCGAATCCACACACACCCAAACCCCATCGGGGCGACATGTGTATAGCTGCCTCCTCACGTTTCATGCTTCACGCAGAAAGCCCGCTAATCTTTTGCGTATTCTGATTCTAGCCGGAAATAGAGGGCATGGAGAAGATTAGGAAACTTGTAGCCGCCTCTGACACCGACATTTGTCTCTATCGCTCCCAACTTTTTCATGCGTCTGAGGAAACTGCCTACCACTTTGACTTCCTTCTCTGTCAGGTTTGCCACCAGTTCTGCTCTCCGGAAATACATTTGAGATTCACCCGCCATCTTTCGGAGAATTGAATGATACCTTTCGCTCCGAATCGCACTGAAAATCTGAGGTTCCAGCAGCTTCCGACCTATAATCTCAGCGGCTATGAAGATGCCCTGAGACACTTCCTTTGCATTGATTTCTAAGCTCTGGGCTGCGCGCCAAACCGCATCGCCGATTTCATGTGCCAAGACTGGCAGCCCACCAGTAAACTGAACAAGTCTGCTGAGTTCTGGCTCCTCTATCTTTGCGTTCATGGATCGGAAAGCGTTTTGGTAGAACTCTGAGGTTTCGTCGTCTGACCATGGGGAAATGTCAATCAGCTCAAAAACGCGAGCGAGAGATGGTTGGCCCTCTATTAGTTCTTGACGTCGCTCTTCAAGCCCAACAACAAGAATGCAAAGCGGCATTTTTTGTTCGGACGTAGAGATTTCGTCCACCATGCTTTTTAACCAATTGGCGAAATCTGTGGAGGTTGCAAGACCGTTGATATCATCCAAAATCAGAAGGAGTGCGTCCTTTTGCCCTTTGAGCTTCTCTAACAGATTCCGCATGGATGGAACAAAATTTCGGGAGAGTGTGGGCAGGTCCCTATCCTCGATATTTAACTCAAGGGAAAAGCCAAACAAGCCGACTTTGCGAACACGATCTCCAAAGAACCCCATCGCTTGTTGGTGCCACGATTTGTCTATGCTCTCATTGAGAATACGGTCAAATGTCTTTCGTACCATCTCGTTCAACTCTCCGACACCGCCGAGGTAGACATGACATCCAGCCGTGTTGCAGTTACGGTCTGAAAGGTGGCGCACGAAAGATGCCAAAGAACTTTTGCCGATGCCTCGTTCCCCGCTAATGAATCCTATTTTGAATTGGCCCTGGGTACTTGCCTTTACCATGCTCTGTAAGCGCTCAATTTCTGCGATACGACCCACAAAAAACTCGAGCGGCACAGTCTGCCCCGGTTTGAATGGGCTCAGTTCGGGTTTCATTAGGTTTTTCCTCTTTTACACGTTTTTATAGATTATAAGAAGGCTTATTACGGACAAGACAGAACCTCTAAATTATACCATTTTTTGCTGAGGCTTTCAATCCTTTTGGGTATACTGAATATCCTAAAGCCTCAGCGGGGCGACATGTTTATAGCAGTGCCTCCGCTCCAGAGGAGCGGTATGTCTATAGCAGCGATACGTTGATTGTTCGCGCTCCAGAGGAGCGCAATGTGTATCATACTTCGGGTGTGTCATCCGAATCAAACACATATTTTGGCTGCATAGAGGAATGTCAACGCCTGTCTTTCGCCCGAACGGAACGCCATATATATAATGGACGGCTGTTTCCAGTATTTAGCGCCAGCGGGGCGGCATGTCTATAGCAGTGCTTCCGCTCCAGAGGAGCGGTATGTCTATAGTAGCGATACGTTGGTTGTTCGCGCTCCAGAGGAGCGCAATGTGTATCATGTCCCGGAGGTATCCTCCGAATCAGAGACATATTGCCGAATTTCTATAGAACTATCAACGCCTGCCTTTCGCCCCAGCGGGGCGGCATGTCTATAGAATAGCGATCCACCTCCCGCGCTCCAGCGGAGCGCAATGTGTATCATGTCCCGGAGGTATCCTCCGAATCAGAGACATATTGCCGAATCTCTATAGAACTATCAACGCCTGCCTTTCGCCCCAGCGGGGCGGCATGTCTATAGAATAGCGATCCACCCGCCTCCCGCGCTCCAGAGGAGCGCAATGTGTATCATGTCCCGGAGGTATCCTCCGAATCAGAGACATATTGCCGAATTTCTATAGAACTATCAACGCCTGCCTTTCGCCCCAGCGGGGCGGCATGTCTATAGAATAGCGATCCACCTCCCGCGCTCCAGCGGAGCGCAATGTGTATCATGTCCCGGAGGTATCCTCCGAATCAGAGACATATTGCCGAATCTCTATAGAACTATCAACGCCTGCCTTTCGCCCCAGCGGGGCGGCATGTCTATAGAATAGCGATCCACCCGCCTCCCGCGCTCCAGAGGAGCGCAATGTGTATCATGTCCCGGAGGTATCCTCCGAATCAGAGACATATTGCCGAATTTCTATAGAACTATCAACGCCTGCCTTTCGCCCCAGCGGGGCGGCATGTCTATAGAATAGCGATCCACCCGCCTCCCGCGCTCCAGAGGAGCGCAATGTGTATCATGTCCCGGAGGTATCCTCCGAATCAGAGACATATTGCCGAATTTCTATAGAACTATCAACGCCTGCCTTTCGCCCCAGCGGGGCGGCATGTCTATAGAATAGCGATCCACCCTCCCGCGCTCCAGCGGAGCGCAATGTGTATCATGTCCCAGAGGTATCCTCCGAATCAAAAACATATTTCGGGTTATACGAGACATCAAAACGTTTTAATAATTCAAGATATTCCTCTTTAAATGTCTTATGCGAATGATGTATTTCTTGGTTTTCGATGTAGGTAATGACATCCTTTAGCTGCGAGTGTGAATAAGTGAATGCGGCGAATCCTTCTTGCCACATGAATTTTCCTGCAATCCATCGTTTTCGGTTAATGAATTGTGTTGCGTTCCTTTTTATATCTCTTACCAGATCCGAGATAGCAATATCGGGGGTGATGCCCACAAGGATATGGATGTGATCGGGCATCGAATTAATTTGAATCATCTTTTGCTTTTTGTTGGTGATGATGCCGGTAATATATTTGTGGAGTTCATCTTTGTATTCTTTGAGGATAAGAGGTTGTCGGCCTTTGACGGAAAAGACGATGTGTATGTAGAGTTGGGTGTAGGTGTCTGCCATTTGTATTTTTCCAATTAAAATTATTTTATAGGCATTACGTGTGCTTCGGTATAAGGATTAGACATTGCGCTCCGCTGGAGCGCGGATATTGGCGGTATCGTCCCTCTATAGACATATCGCTCCTCTGGAGCGAAAACGATTTATGTCGCCTCTCTGGGGATTTGGGTCGGGGGTGATGCCCGGCCTACGCGTGTGATACGTTTGATACACATGGTGCTCCTCTGGAGCACAGGATTTGGGACCTATCGCCCTCTTATAGACATATCGCTCCTCTGGAGCGAAAGGCGGCACAATTTACGGTGCGGTATCCATCGTAGGGGTGAGGTAACCTCGCCCGATGGGTTGGGTAACCCAACCCCTACGGGTTCAAGCGTGCGGTGGTGTGTCGGTTTTTTAATCTGTGTAATCCTTTAATCCGTGTAATCCGTGATTCAGACAAATTGGACATGCCGCCCCTCTGGGGCTTTGGTGTATTTGGTGCGTGCCGTGTGCTATAAACATGCCGCCCCTCTGGGGCTAAATGCAGAAGCGAATTCGGAGTGCGTCCTCCATCGTATTGGCTTGGTTGCCAAGCCCGCAGCCCGGTGGGTTGGGTAACCCAACCCCTACGGGTTATCTCCCCTTCTCACTTTCGCACTTTCTCGTCTTCTGGTTTTCTCGTTTTCCCGTCTTCCTTCAGGTCTCGCCGCGCGCTGGGAGCTGGAAATGGTGCTGCAGCATCGGGTTCCCCTTCCGTCGCTTCCGTTTTGACCGATCCAACAGTTTAGCCGGGTCACCGCCCCGCCGTTCCCACGCATCGGTGAACAGCTGAAGCACATCGTCCGTCTTTCCTTTCATCCGCTCGACCTCCATATCGACTTGGTGAGCCATCTCCTCCGTGTAATCGTCCCAGACGGGTCGATCCGGGTTCGCCGCATGGATCAGATCGTCCTTCAGTGTCTTGAGGTAGGTGTCACGCGTTTGAGCGTAATCGAGGGTGAGCTGCCGCAGCGCGGCATCGTCAAGCGTGTCGAGCGTCTCTTGCGGGATATCCGCATACATCGGTAGCAGCTGTTCCCAATACGCTATCTTTTCCTTATCGGTTTCGGTCTTGAAATATCGGTTAGCGTCGTCTATCTCACGCTCGAGTTGGGCGTCCTGTTCCGCTGCAAAGAAATAGCTCTGTTGCGCTGCGCACGATTTGTATTTCTCTTCATCGTCAATTGTTATATAGACGCTACTACACCGGTCCTTTCGCTGCTCCTCTTTCACCTCATGGTCGGCTGCGATTTCTGCGGGATCGGTCTCTTCCGTGCCCGGCGTAGACGCACCGTAGACGCCGGTGGCTTTGAGGATATGGACTGCCGCGGCCATGCGGACTTTGATATCTTCATCGTGTAACCCGTCTTGGAGCACATCAACGGCATCAGCCACGAGGGTGTTCAGACGGCTGAGCTGGGTCACCCGGAGCTGTTGCCGTCGGTCGTTCAGCGTTGCCATGAAGAGCGGCTCGCGGTTGCGCCAGACGTTGATCGTGGATCGGGATTTGCCGACCGCTTCGGCGACCTCCCTATCGTTCTGTCCAGCGAGGATCAGATCGATCGCGGTCTCCTGTTGCGGTGTCAGTTGGCTGGGAAGAGGGTGTGCTTTCGTCGTGTATCTTACTTCCATGATATAACGTGCCTCCGTTTTGGTTGTGGTGGTGTGGATTAATGGGTATCGGTATATCTCGTCACCGTTGCCTTTTTTATTGGCTAGTATAAGGCAAGTTGCTAGGTTCTGTTGGCGTTTGACCGCTGGTCCCGCGCAGCGAGTCCCGGCTTTGCCGAGGATCCTCGATTAAATCGGGAGATGTTAGGAACGGATGGGAGTAGATAACCCCCTAATAAGGGGGACTTGACCCGCCTAACGTTTCTGCCCCTCCCCTTGACAGGGGGACTTGTATCGGGGGAGTTATAGTGGATTCTAACAATAAATAGACCTTAAAAGTAGTAGGCACACTCCGTGTGCCGTAACTCTGTGCCCAAGGTTGCTGACCTCGCTCGTCCACAATGTCTAACTATGGTGAATCCGAGAAATAAATAGACTTTAAAAGTAGATAGTCTTTTGTGCCACAATCTGTTAGGTTGTGCGACAAACCCGCAAACTAACAGTTTGCGCTACACTTGGCAGATCGCCCGTTACATCGTAGGCGGGGCATCTTGCCCCGCTCAGAGCATTATAGTGAGTTCTAAAATAAATAGACCTTAAAAGTAGTAGGCACACTCCGTGTGCCGTAACTCTGTGCCCAAGGTTGCTGACCTCGCTCGTCCACAATGTCTAACTATGGTGAAGTAGAGAACTATGGTGAATCCGAGAAATAAATAGGCCTTAAAAGTAGATAGTCTTTTGTGCCACAATCTGTTAGGTTGTGCGACAAACCTGCAAACTAACAGTTTGCGCTACACTTGGCAGATCGCCCGTTACATCGTAGGCGGGGCATCTTGCCCCGCTCAGAGCATTATAGTGAGTTCTAACAATAAATAGACATTAAAAGTAGTAGGCACACTCCGTGTGCCGTAACTCTGTGCCCAAGGTTGCTGACTTCGCTCGTCCACAATGTCTAACTATGGTGAAGTAGAGAACTATGGTGAATCCGAGAAATAGATAGGCCTTAAAAGTAGATAGTCTTTTGTGCCACAATCTGTTAGGTTGTGCGACAAACCTGCAAACTAACAGTTTGCGCTACACTTGGCAGATCGCCCGTTACATCGTAGGCGGGGCATCTTGCCCCGCTCAGAGCATTATAGTGAGTTCTAACAATAAATAGACATTAAAAGTAGTAAGCACATGGCTTTGCATCCCGATAAATCGGGGCGCCGTGTGCCGTAACCCTTCAAACAAGTTCCGACCTCGCTCGTTCACAGTGTCTAAGTAATTGAGGGGTGCTCATAAGTAGTTTTCAATGCGTCCGTGCATCAAGAGAAGGATTTCCGCAGCCCAAACCCACAGTGGGAGAGGCTTCCTAGCCTCGATGTACGCGCTCAAATGCTGCTCCACTGTAATCCAGTCAATAATTCGTGCAATCTGCGGCATCCGTTTAATCACAATTCAGACAAATGACACATGTCGCCCCTCTGGGGCTTGGAAGCGGGTCTTATTGCCCGGCTATAGACATGTCGCCCCGCTGGGGCTAAATGCACCCAATCTTCTATCACGTTTCAGGTTCCGTTTTCTATCCTGAAAATCCTTAAATCCTGAGTATCCTGATTCAGACAATTATTATGCACACCCCTCAAGTAATTCTAAAATCTACCATAGGTTAGTATAACATCTGTTATAACGATTGTCAGTATGATTTTATTAATATGTTAAAATTGTTTTTGTCTTAAGCCCCAGGGGGTCGACATGTGGCGCGTGAGGCGTGCAGATTATTTAACGCAATGGTGCACAGGATAGAAAAACGGGCGATCGTCTTGATAGAGCGACAATCCCTTCAATGGATCGGGATTCACAATAGCTTGGGGTTGCCCGGCGTTGAAAACGGCGAATTTGTCAAGAAGTGTTAGATTCTGTTAGATTTTGTTAGGTGATTAAGGCACCAAAATTCAGAGCGCGGTCGCCATCGTATTGGCTTGGTCACCTCGCCGCTACGAATGTCAACTGGTTCGTAGTAGCGCAATTCATTGCGCGTTGCGTTGAGACGGGCGATAAATCACCCTACTACAAACCTTATGGTATAGTAGGTTGGATAGAGCGGAAGCGAAACCCAACAAATGAACTGACCGACAGACCGCTCGGCAGGGAGCAGTAAGCAAGCCGGAGTAACCCGTAGCGGATTGGGTAACCCACCCCCTACGAATCCAACGGTGGGGTGGTGTCTCGGTTGGTTAATCCGCTTAATCCGTGGTTCAGACAGATTGCCACATAGCACTCCGCTGGAGTGCAGGGATTTGGATATATCGCCCACATATCGCTCCTCTGGAGCGAAAGTCAATCCCGTCTCCCCGCTCCTCCGTTTCCTCGCCGCGCGGGTTGGGTAACCCACCCCCTACGGATCCCGTCTTCCCGTTCTCTGGTTTTCTCGTTTTCCGTCTTCCCTTGCGTCGTTGCGCCCTTGCGTTAAATTCTCTTCCCGTTTTCAATCCGTGTAATCCTTTAATCCGCCTAATCCGTGATTCAGCCAAATGGCACATTGCACTCCGCTGGAGTGCGGAGACTTGGCCATGGGGCCCGCTATAGACATGTCGCTCCTCTGGAGCGAAAAGCAATCTCCCCCTACTCACTTTCATTTTTCGTCCCGTTGGGGTTGTGTTGGGTTTCGCTGCCGCTTAACCCAACCTACGAGTCCTCCCTTTTTCCTGTTCTTTCCCTTTCTCCCCTTCCCGTTTTCAATCCTGCGAATCCTTCAATCCTGCGAATCCTGATTCAGACAATATTTATCCGTGTAATCTGCTGAATCCGTTTTAATCCGTGATTCAGACAAAGAGCACATGTCGCCCCGCTGGGGCTTTGGTGTTTGGTGTATGCCGCTGTTCTATAAACATGCCGCCCCGCTGGGGCTAAATACCTCCCGTTTTCCCTTCTTCTCCTCTTTGCGTCTTTGCGTCTTTGCGTCGTTGCGTTAAATATTCCTTCCGTATCACGTATTACGCTATGACATGCCGCCCCTCTGGGGCTAAAGCGATCCGCGTCTCCCCTTCTCACTTTCTCGTTTTCTGCCTCTCCGCGTCCTCTGTGCCTCTGTGGTTGATTTTCCTTACGTATGACTCGTTACGCATTGCGTTTCGCTCTCAGATCATTATGTCAGAAAACCGTTGATAAATCAACCACACCGTGCTAACATAACCGGTATCCGCAAGGGCGTGTTGACATTTTGTTTGTCACCAATGCGGCAAATGCTGTAACCATCGGGAAGAAATGCTGTCTAAGGAGCGAACAATCATCAAGAATCAATTCATCTATTCCATTTTCTCCCTACTAATCTCCCTCTCAATGCCTTTGGGAGCAATCGCACAATCGCTGGAGGCAATCTCAGGTCCCACGCACGGCAAATCCGGTGATACGTTGACGTTTGTGGTTGAAGCACGGGATTCGGACGGAAACCCCCAGTCCGGGGTAGAGGTACTCTTTGGCAGATCGCCAGGCGACGATACTTCGGAATTGGGCACTTACATTAAAACAACCAACATAGACGGACGCGCGAAGACAACGCTGATACTTGGGAACAACGCCGTCGGCATATACCGAGTCTCAGCGTGGCATCCCGACGATGGCAGCCTCACTGTGATCTTTACTGTGACGGTTGACGCCGCACCGTCACCAAGGTCAATAACTCCAACAACAACGACGATACCACTGCCAGAGCCGCCGACCCTATCAATTGTCTCAGGCGATGGTCAGGAGGGGGTAGCCGGTACTGTGTTGGCAGACCCGTTTGTTGTAGAACTCCGCGATGAGAACGGCAGGCCGTTGAGAAGGATTACTGTCACGTTTACTATCACCGCAGGCAGGGGCGCGATGAGTGTTGTTACCTCAAGGACAGGCTCAGACGGACAAGTGGCGAGTCTCATGACCCTCTCGCCCGAGCCCGGTCTGAACAGAGTCCGAGTCAGTGTCGAAGGGCTTGACCAGACGGTGATCTTTAATGCGGAAGGAACAGTCCCACCATCGGAACCGATGCCGAGTGAAGAAGAAATGGCCACGCCAATGTCGGAGTCAATGGTAGGTCAGGACATAGAAACCCCCATCTCAACGCCAGAGCCGCCGACCCTATCAATTGTCTCAGGCGATGGTCAGGAGGGGGTAGCCGGTGCTGTGTTGGCAGACCCGTTTGTTGTGGAAATCCGTGATGAGGACGGTAAGCCGTTGAGAAGGATTACTGTTACCTTTACCATCACCGCAGGCAGGGGCGCTATGGGTGTTGTTACCTCAACGACGGATTCAGACGGACGAGTGGCGAGTGTCATGACCCTCTCGAGCGAGCCCGGTCTGAATAGAGTCCAAGTCAGTGCCGAAGGCATTTCGCAGACGGTGATCTTTAATGCAGAAGGAACAGTCCCACCATCGGAACCGATGCCGAGTGAAGAAGAAATGGCCACGCCAATGTCGGAGTCAATGGTAGGTCAGGACATAGAAACCCCCATCTCAACGCCAGAGCCGCCGACCCTATCAATTGTCTCAGGCGATGGTCAGGAGGGGGTAGCCGGTGCTGTGTTGGCAGACCCGTTTGTTGTGGAAATCCGTGATGAGGACGGTAAGCCGTTGAGAAGGATTACTGTCACGTTTACCGTCACCGCAGGTAGGGGCGCGATGAGTGTTGTTACCTCAACGACAGATTCAGACGGACGAGCGGCGAGTGTCATGACCCTCTCAAGCGAGCCCGGTCTGAATAGAGTCCAAGTCAGTGCCGAAGACCTTGACCAGACGGTGATCTTTAATGCAGAAGGAACAGTTCCACCATCGGAACCGGCGACAAGTCTCGAATTTGACCTCTCCTTACCGACAGGTCTCAACCTGATCCACATTCCCCTGAAAGTAAGAGCCATCGACGGAATGGCACAAACCATCGAATCGGTTGCCGACCTCTACGCCGCGCTCGGTGGTGCGGCTATCGTCAACTTCCTCAGCACCTATGACCCCGCAACTCAGGAGTGGATCGGCTATTTCGGTGCCGCGGACAGTGGCACACCCGCCGATAGAGCGTTGACCGCCCCAACCGGCATCCTCGCCAGTATAAAAACCCCGGTCTCCGTTCGTCTCGCCGGCGACGCGCTTGGGATGGGCAGCATGAGCGTCATCACCTTAACCCCAGGGCTGAACCTCGTCGGTCTGCCATTGAGGGATGCGAGATTAACCCGCGTCAGCGACCTGTTCGCGCTCGAAGGAATTACAAACAACGTCGCTGCAATTGTCGTTACGGATAATGGAGGGTTCAAGCTGGTCGGACGCGCAGGCGATCCTGGAGATATAGAAATCACCGGCGGTCAGGCGTTCATCCTCATCGCTGCGGAGGGAGCAATGGTCCCCATCATCGGCGATGGTTGGACGAACACCGTCGCCGACCAATGAACCGCTTGGCGTATCACGACGCGATAGGACGCAATCGTAGGGGCTTGGTTGCCTCGCCCGATGGGTTGGGGAACCCAACCCCTACGGGTTCAACCGTCCCTTCCCTTCTTTTCCTCTGCTCTGCGTTCTTTGCGTCGTTGCGTTAAATAATCTTCCCGTTTTCAATCCTGCGAATCCTGATTCAGACAATTGTCCCTTCCGTGTAATCCTTTAATCCGCATAATCCGTGATTCAGACAAAGAGCACATGTCGCCCCTCTGGGGCTAAATGCGCCGGTGCTTCTCTCGTCCGATAGGTAACCCAACCTCTACGGGTTCAACCGTGCGGTGGCGTCTCGGTTTTTTATCCGCGCCGTCCGCTGAATCGGTCAAAAATGTCTTGATAAATGGTCGGAATCGTGATACCATGTATAATAAAGAGAGGCGGGTGATTAGAATGGATTTTGGGACATGGAGCCCATCACATACAATTCTTGTGCTTGTCGTGCTCGTGGCGTTTATCGGTCAAGTAGCGGTGTATTTCTACAGAACGGCACAAAACGATAAGAAGATAGAACGCCTCGAGGAACGAATGGATAAACGGTTCGTCGAGGTCATTTCTACAATAAATCAGCAAATCTCCGATGTGCGAGGTGAGCTCTCCGTCGTGCGAGGTGAGCTTTCCGTCGTGCGAAGTGAGATCTCCGATGTGCGAGGGGAAATCCGCGATGTCCGATTGGAGATGAGCAAACTCAACCAGAATCATATCGATCACTTGACGCATCATCACGACAGTTGATAGGATTTGCGCCCTCCGCTCTTTTCCCTCCTTTGCGTCCTTGCGTTAAATAATACCTCCCGTATCCTGCTATCACATGTCGCCGCTCTGGGGCTAAATACGTCAAAATTCGGTGCGCCATGCATCGTAGGGGCTTGGTTCCCAAGCCCGCAGCCCATCGGGTTGGGTAACCCAACCCCTACGGGTTCACCGGTGCGGTGGGGTCTTGGTTTTTAATCCGTGTAATCGGTGGTTCAGACAGATTTCCACATAGCACTCCGCTGGAGTGCAGGGATTTGGATATATCGCCCGTCTATAGACATATCGCTCCTCTGGAGCGAAAGGCAATCCCGTTTTCAATCCTGTGAATCCTTTAATCCTGCGAATCCTGATTCAGACAACATTTATCCGTGTAATCTGCTCAATCCGTCTTAATCCGTGATTCAGACAACAAATGCCTTGCGAAACCTACTAAACCGTGATAACATATTCAGACCAACCCCCACAAAGGAGCCGATCCACCATGAAAGTCATAATAATCCTATCCCTACTCCTGCTAACTGCCACCGCGTTTGGTGAATTGACCAAAGAAGATATACGCACCATCATTAAAGAAGAGGTACGTCCTATTATCAAAGAAGAAATCACCGCGTCCGAAAAACGCACAAGGGAATATATCGAGCTGAAAGTTGAGGCGTTGAATCAGAGAATTAACGATGTGGAGAAAAACCTCAATGACAAAATCGATAATGTGAATAAAAACTTTGATCGTGTATGGCTCTTGATAATTGCACTCATTGGACTGATAACGGCTGCCATTGCAATTCCGCAACTTGTCATTGCGTACAGAGAAAAAGGTCAGAAAGAGATGCAGACTCAAATTGACCAGCTCCGCAAAGAGCTCGAAGCGTTGAGCCAATGAACTCCCCGATAAATCGGGATTTTCAACTTGAACGGTATAGAAATACCTTCCTTACTACCTCCAAAAGGAGACCTCCAATGAAAACTGTTATTGCCCTTTCAATACTCTTTTGGGCGATTGTATTGCCAGCTCTGGGTGACTTAACAGATGCGGATCTTGACAAGATTCGCTTGATTGTTAAGGAGGAAGTCAAGCAGGAAATCACCCCAGTCAGGCAGGAGATTGCCGGAGTCAAGCAGGAACTGAAAGCAGAGATCGCTGGAGTCAAGCAAGAACTGAAAGCAGAGATCGCCGGAGCCAAGCAGGAACTGAAAGCAGAGATTACCGGCTCCGAGAAAAGGGTAAAAGACTATATCGACGCCAAAATAGAAGGTGTCGACAAACGTTTCGCAACATACAACTGGGTGATTTACATCCTAATGCCTCTTATTGTTGCTGCGATAGGTATCCCCACAGCCATCATTGCGTGGCGGATTGGCAAGGATCACTCACTTGAAAGACAGGTTGAAACGCTTACACAGGAAATCGAAACGCTGAAGCAACAGCGATCCGTGTGATTCGCAGAATCGGTTTTAATGGGTGATTCAGCTGGCATAAGAACGCGCAATGAATCGCGCTACTACAAACGGGGGGCATCCTGCCCCGATGTCATGACCGTTATTTGTGGGAGGGGCATCCTTGCCCCGATGCTCTAATGCGTGATTCAGCCAAAGGGCACATGGTGCTCCTCTGGAGCACAAGGCTTGGACCTATCGCCCATCTATAGACATTACGCTCCTCTGGAGCGAAAGGCAGAACCGAATCCCGCTCCCCCGTCAGTTTTGGTCACAGTTTAATCCGCGATTCAGACAATTAACTCCGCCTTCACGAAGTTTCCGAAGTCCCCCTGACCCCCCTGACAAGGGGGGAGGCGAAGGGGATCCCCCTTGTCTTTCCCCCCTTCGCAGGGGGGTTGGGGGATTTAGGGGGTTGTCTGTGGATTGGAAGTGTCTAATTAATTCTACAATCTCCCATAAATGCCCTCATGAATCCGTCCTCGTTCCCTATCCTGAAAATCCTTTAATCCTGCGAATCCTGATTCAGACAAAATGGCACATGGTGCTCCGCTGGAGCACAAGGCTCAAACCTATCGCCCAGCTATAGACATAACGCTCCTCTGGAGCGAAAAACAATCCCAATCGTAGGGACGAGGTTTCCTCGCCCGATGGGTTGGGTGACCCACCCCCTACGGGTTCAACGGTGGGGTGGCGTCATGGTTTTTTTAATCGGTGTAATCCTTTAATCCGTGTTAATCCGTGATTCAGACGAAAAAGCATTGCGAAACGAACCAAACCGTGATACCATATCAGGCCAGCCATCAAAAGGAGCCAGTCAACCATGAGAACCGTAGCAATCCTATCCTTACTCCTCTTCCTAACCACCCCTGCGTTCAGCGAACTGACAAAGGAAGATTTGCAAACCCTGAAGGAAGATCTGCGCACCATCATCAAAGAAGAAATCGCCGCGTCCGAAAAGCGCACAAGGGAACATATCGATCTCAAAATTGAGACGGTAAACGCCAGAATTGATGCGTTGGATCAGAAGATTGACGACGTGGAGAAAAGCTTGAATGCCAGAATTGATGCCGTGGAGAAAAACCTGAATGACAAAATTGGTGCTTTGGATAACAGCTTGAATGACCGAATTGACGATGTGCGGATCGTGATGATTGCGCTAATTACACTGGTTGCAGCCGCCATTGCAATCCCTCAAATCATCATTGCTTTCAAAGAAAGAGGTCAGAAAGAGATGCAAACCCAAATTGACCAGCTCCGCAAAGAGCTCGAAGCGATGCAGCAATGAACCGCCTTCGGGTCTCCCCGCTGAATCTGCGTCCTCCAATCCGTTTTAATCCGTGGTTCAGACAAATTACACATGGTGCTCCTCTGGAGCACAAGGCTCAAACCTATCGCCCGGCTATAGACATAACGCTCCTCTGGAGCGAAAGGCAGAACCGAATCCCGCTCGCCCGTCAGTTTTGGTCACAGTGGGGTAGTGTCATGGTTTTTTAATCCTGAAAATCCTTTAATCCTGCGAATCCGTGATTCAGACAAAATGGCACATAGTGCTCCTCTGGAGCACAAGGCTCAAACCTATCGCCCGGCTATAGACATAACGCTCCTCTGGAGCGAAAGGCAGAACCGAATCCCGCTCGCCCGTCAGTTTTGGTCACAGTGTGGTAGTGTTATGGTTTTTTAATCCTGCGAATCCTTTAATCCTGCGAATCCTGATTCAGACAAAATGGCACATAGTGCTCCTCTGGAGCACAAGGCTCAAACCTATCGCCCGGCTATAGACATAACGCTCCTCTGGAGCGAAAGGCAGAACAGAACCGAATCCCGCTCCCCCGTTAGTTTTGGTCACAGTGTGGTGGCGTCATGGTTTTTTTAATCGGTGTAATCCTTTAATCCGTGTTAATCCGCGATTCAGACAATTATCCCGTGTTACGGCACACGGCGTGTGCCTACTACTTTACGCGAGGTTACGGCACACGGAGTGTGCCTACTACTTTATTAAAAAAACTGAAACCAACCCGAAACCCCCATCGTAATTATCCCTACGCAGAATCGCCGGAGATTTATCTTTGTGCCTCTCCTACGGTGGGAGGGAAATCCTTTTCCCGATAATCGAGGCAGGGATGCCTCTCCCACAGATACAGACAAAAATTCCCAATTCCGGCGATAGGTGTGAATTTTTTCACAAAAAGGGCTTGACAGATTTTGGGTTCTGTTGTATTATAGGGCGTCATTAAGTTTGGAAAGGGAGTATTGTGGGCAAATTCAGGGTAAAAATGAACCCTCCCACACATACGCCCCCAGTTTCCATTCAATAGCGATAGCGAGTCAATTGTAGATTGGCATTTTACATCTAATTATGAAAGGATTTTACTCTTATGATTGAACCAACAGACGCATCGAAATGTGACGAGCGTCAAGTTAAAAATAAACTTAATCCTTTAACCAAAAAAAAGGAAGGGGAAACGAGAGTTATGTTTAGTAAAAGTATGAAAACATGGAAGTTAGCAGTGCTGTTTTTTGTTGTGGGTGCGATGATGGTCGGGGTGTTTGCCGGTGAGGCTTCGGCGCAAGCTTTTACCCCTGACCCGAAGGAGGTAACGTCAGGAGCGGTAATAGATACGTTTACTGTTACCTATAAAGCTGGAGCTGGTGGAGTTACTGCTACTGCGGGCGCTGCCACCACTGCTGTTTCCATAGAGATATTACTGCCAACGGAATTAACGGCAGCAGCGGAAGAAGACGCAGACGGGGATGCTGTTACAGGCAGTTTTGAATATACAGGTACTTTCGATGGTACAGCTGACCTCACAAGAAACAGGACTTCTTTCCGAAATAAGACGGACGGTTCCTTTGATAGCAGGGACACGTCGTATGTGGAGGTTAGATGGCTAGGCTCCGGCACGCTTGACGTTGATGGGGTGACTGTAGGCTCCGCGGGTGCAGTTACTGTTGTAGTTGCTGAGCCCCTGAGATCAACCGATAGGATTGAAGTTACCTATCGTAAAGTGCAGGTCGCCAAATTGCAGGCAGGCGACTTGACAGCTGGGAAGCGCGAGGCTGGAACGGTGAGCAAGGCAGCGAGTACTACCCCTGCGTATTCAGTTGATGTGAGATTTAGAGCGTTCAGCAAAGTTATGGTGGCGACCAAAGAGGACAGTAGAAAGCCCATTGAGGTTAAGATGGGGTCTACAACCGACGTAACGGTTTCCTATGAGGTAGAGGAGGATGTGCTACTAGAAGGCGGCGGAGAAACAAACACCATAATGGCAACGCTTCCAACCGATTGGAAGGCAGCATACGGAGCCGGTTTTGGTGCTATCGACGATGGTATAGATTTGTCGGATAGGCAGAAGCGGATGGTTATGTCGCCAGATGAGGACGCTGACGGAAATCCGCTTTCGTATGTGACTGTGGGGTATAGTGCCAGCGGAACGCGCACCAATACGGCGGCAGTGGCGGTTGATAATTTGGATAATTCGGTTGATGTTACTGTGACCGGAACCATGATGAGAAGGGACACGGTTACGATTACATTCCACAATGTAAAAGTGGAAACGGCAGAAATGGCGTCAGACTTCACAGATGGAAAAAAGGACGTTATTCTTGCGGTGACGGATAGCATTTTGGGGTCAAGCTATACAGAGGACGGCGATGATGTCAGCGTATACGATGAGGGCACTACGCTATCGGTATTGCCGCCTAACTCAAGTGATATCACGGTGCGCGCTAGGAGCTCCCGCAGCAATACCGTTATGGCAGATTCGGTTGACGATATAACTGTAACCTATGAGGCAGGGGATACATTATATAATGTTGAACTAGACGGTTCAGCTACGATTACCATAGATCTGCCGAACGGTTGGGTTTCTGCGCATGGCGCTGATTTCGGGACTATATCAGGGATTATAGCTTTAAGAGAAAGAGACGAAGCGGTTATGTCGCCAGATGAGGACGCTGACGGAAATCCGCTTTCGTATGTGAGAGTGGAGTATGACTCAGTCGGCAGCAATCGAATGAACACGGCAGAGGTGACCCTTACTGGCACAGCAATAGAAGTTGTGGTCTTTGAGGATATAGAGTCGGGAGACGAGATTGTTGTCACCTACTACAATGTCAAGATTCCAAATGTGGAAGGCAGGGAACCCGAAGACTTGCAAGCCCGCATAGCAGTGACCGATACCATCCCAACCGCCACGTACGCCGAAGACGAGGGGACTGTTTTTGCTATAACGCCTCCAGCGTTTAGCGAAGTCAATTTGTTGTCTAAGACAAGGTTTCTGGCGGATTCGGTTGACGATATAACCGTGTCGTATAAGGTGATGTATCAAGTATCCGGTAGCAATGATATCAGGGTAGAACTGCCGCGGGATTGGGAGGCAGCTTCCGGGACGTTCGGGGATGACCCGGATAATATTGATCTGGCGGCAACGCCGGAACGGAAAACAGCGGCTTCAAATGAGGGCAGCCAAGAGCCAATGACTTCGTATGTGACCGTGACATATGATGCCCTAGAAACGGGACGCACCAATACGGCGGCAGTAGGCATAACAACAGATTCCGTTACCGTTGATGTGACCGGAACCATGATGATGGGGGACACGGTTACGATTACATTCCACGGTGTAGCGGTTCCAGGCACGACGAGTCCGACGCCCGAACCTCATCAACTTTCTGTAACGGATAGTATTGTAGGATCCGCAGGTGAGTACGATGGCGACACTATGATTTATGTGCGGCGACAGACTTTAAGCGAGGTCTCGGTCTCGCCGAACGCGATAAAATCAGGTGCGACGCGCAACATCACAGTCACTTACACCGCACTGGCTACAGTGTCTGACAATGTAATCACCATTGAGTTGCCGGCTAAATGGGACGTCCCTGCTGGACAGCCGACGGTGACAGAAACAGACCTAACTGAGAATTCGTACGTCCTAAGCGGTGACAACCCCGTTACGATTACCGTTACCGGCGATATGACATTGAGGGAAAGTATCAAGGTTACCTTTGAAGGCGTCACGGTTCAAACATTGACGGACGGGACTGCTGAGCCAGAGCAAGTGCGCGTTACGGACAAGATGACCGGTCCAAGTGGCACAGATTACGATACGCCGAAGACACGGATCACGGTGACCCCTGTTAGAGCGGGCGATGCTTCGGTCTTGCTAAAATCGGTGGAAGCGGGCGATACACTCAAGACCGTAACCGTCACCTATACCGCACGGGATGTGGTGTCCGGCCATGAGATCGCCTTTGGGCTGCCGGAGGGCTGGGAGGCCGCTTATTCGGCATTTGAGACGACTCCAGGGGTGCCAACGACAGGCAGTGCTACAAAGTCGTATGTGGTTGTGAGGGAAACCTTTGCCGGCGATCCTACAACCTTAACGATAGACGCCAACGGCGATGTTGTAGTTGTGGGCGACATGAAAGGCGGGAACCGAATCACTGTTACCTATCACAACGTGATGGTTCGGGCATTGACAGTTGCTGAGTTGGGGGATAGGGACGAGCCCGTAAAAGATGAATTTACTGTTAGAGACGTTAGGACTACCCACATGCCTAATCTAACGGTGAACCATCCGACGCTGAGCGATATCCGGGTGACGCCCCATGACGTAAAGGAGAAGGCCACCCCTCGGACGGTAACGGTCACTTACCAAGTAAAACACTCGAAGTTGATGGGTAACGAGATAGGGATTTCTCCGCCTCAAGGTTTGACATCCCCAGACTTTGCGTCTACATTTCGGCCTATAGACCCCAGTAATCCAAGGCGCGGTGTAACAACTCTGCCAACGCTAGCAACAAATGAGACGGAAGCAGATTACACGTATGTGACGGTGACGGACACCGTTGCTGCAGAGTTTAGCACAGCAGCTGTGAGGTCTGATGGAACCTTTACCGTTACGGGCGATATGGAACTCAACGAAAAAATCACCGTAATTTATCACAACATGAAGATTTCAGAGCTTCCGAGTGTCAGTGCCGGCGATGTAAGAGAAGACGGTACACCCAGAAAAATCATAAGGGACAGCATAGTCCGACATATCGATGTTACGGACAGTGCCGTATCTCCCAACGGTTCAGCATATAAGGCTGACAGTTACAAAAATAAAATTAGGATAACGACAACCGCCACCAATTTGAGTGCGGTCAGCGTGGCTCCGATGTCGGTCAAGCCAGAGTCCGTAGAGAAGACCATGACGGTCACCTATACAGCTCAGGATACGGTGTATGACGACAATACAATTACCGTCGCACTGCCGATCGGTTGGGAGGCGGCTACCGCTGGTTTTGGCAGCGATTTTGACAAGTCCATAGATCTCGCCGCCGCCGCTGCTTCAACTACAGCGACAAAAGGGGTGGTAAGCACACTGGCTGAGGGTGCAACCGCAGCGACCGCGTCCTATGTGACGGTGCAGTACACCCCGCAGAGGGGCACGCGGACCAACACCGCTGAGGTGTCAATTAGCGGCAACGAGGTTACGATCCCTGTTATGGGCAACATGGCAGCGAGGGATCGGATCGTTGTCACGTATCACAACGTGAAGGTTCAGGCGTTGACGGCTTCTGAGCTGGATGATAGGCCCCCCCCGCCAGAAAACGCCGTAATGGCTCAATTTACCGTTACGGATGAGATCACAGGCAGCGACTACGCAGCTAAGACTCAGGTAACAGTGGAGCATCCAATACTGAGTGACATCCGAGTCACACCGACGCGGCCGGTCACGGCGGAATCCATAATTGACATGACGGTGACCTACACCGCCAAGGACACACTTTACGCCGGCAATCCGATTAACATTAGGATACCGGAGGAATGGGATCCCGCTTATCCAGAACACAGCCCAACGTTCGTGGACGAAACCGATGTGTCTGCGGGTGAGAAGGCGACAACCTCGTATGTCAAGATTACGGAGAGGCTGTCCGGTAAGGGCGCAAAATTCAGAGTTGACGACATAACCTCGGACGGCGTTTTTATGACGGTCGACGGCGACATGAAAAACGGAGACCGAATCGTTGTCTCGTTTCATAACGTGAAGGTGGAACCGTTAGCGACCAGAGCCTCTAAGAAAGCCAAGATTGTGGTCACGGACAAACTGAGCACCGACGGGGAGCACTACGCTGAGATGACCCCGCCGCCTCAGCTAACGGTGATTCCACAGGATCTTAACAGCGTAACGGTCGCGCCGACGAAGGTTCAGGCGTCGTCCATCGTGGATACCGTGAAGGTCACCTATGTCGTCACGGACGAAATCGCTGAGGAAAACGAGATTATCATTGGGCTGCCGAGCGATTGGGATCCAGCGTACGCCAATGACGGCGATCCCGCTGCGACCGCTTCCGTTGGTTTTGGCAGTGATTTTGACAAGTCCATAAATCTCGCCGCTACCGCCACTGCAACTACAGCGACAAAAGGGATGGTAAGCACACTGGCTGACCCGATCGCTACGGGCGGATCGGCGAGCAAAGCGTCGTATGTGACGGTGCAGTACACCCCGCAGGGGGGCACGCGGACCAACACCGCTGCGGTGTCAATTAACGGCAACGAGGTTAAGATTCCTGTTATGGGCGACATGAAAGCAAGGGATCGGATCGTTGTCACGTATCACAACGTGGAGATCCCTGCGCTGTTGGACAGAGAAGCGCTGAACGTCTACATCGCGGTCACGGACGTGCTGAGCGTGGCTGGCAATGAATATAACGAGCAGGCTATGATAAGGGTGGACCCGCCGCCGATGAACGCTGTGACGGCCACGCCAACCGCGGCAACGGCGGAGACCGTAACCGATGTGAAGGTCACCTACTCCATCAGGAGCGGGGTGCTTGAACGAAACACCATTACCGTCGGGCTGCCAACAGGGTGGTCTCCGGCCTATCTTCCCAACGACGCGTCGAGCCCTTCTAATAAGAGCTTTGGGCGTTTGATTGAACCGTCGCGCCCCTCGACCAACAGGGACAGCACCTCGTATGTGGTGGTGACCTCGTCGACGTTGAAAGGCAGCGGGGACAACAGCGAGTACGCCGTGTTGCCCATCACGAACCCAGAAGCGGACGCGAGCATCGTTATCGAGGTGGAAGGCACCGCCGTTAGGGGCGACAGTATCGTCGTCACCTTTTACAATGTCAGGGTTCGAGCGGCTCCTCCTGCGACCGCCACCCTTACAGTGGAGGACACCTTCTCTGGCGGAGCATCGTTCGCGCATACAATCAAAGTGAACTCGCCGGATATGAACACCGTCGCGGTCACGCCAACTAAGGCGACGGCGGAGACCGTAACCGATGTGAAGGTCACCTATTCCGTCAAGAGTACGGTAATCGACGAGAATACCATTACCGTCGGGCTGCCGGCAGGGTGGTCTCCGGCCTATCTTCCGAACGACGGGTTGAGTGCTTCTAGGAGTTTCGGCAGTTCTGCCTTATCGGCACTCCCCTCGGCCAACAAAAACATCACCTCGTATGTGGTGGTGACATCGACCCTGGACGCCGATGAGTTCGAGGTGTCAGACCTTGACTCCTCAGATGCCAATGCAGGTCTCACTATCGAGGTCGAGGACACCGCAGTCAAGGGCGACAATATCGTCGTGACCTTTTACAACGTCAAGGTTCAAGCGTTGTCGTCGCACGCAGACAATGTAGCAGGCAAAGACCTTATGCCTGTGGAAGCCATGCTCGCCGTGACGGACACCATCGCCGGCGCCACAACTTTTGTTGAAAAAACCAAAATCGCAGTGTCGGAGCTAAAACGCGGCACTATCACCCGTCTGCCGACTATGGTGACGGCGGAAGATGCGTTCGATGCTAAGCTGCCTCTGAGGATCAGGTACACCGCGACCGATGATCTGGCTGACCCCAACCCAGACGGCGACGAAGGCACAAATGACGCCACCTACGGCAGGATTCAGATTGCGATGCCGGCGGGTTGGAGTCGGAGCGATGCCAATCTGACTGTGGCAGGCTCGCAGAGCGTCGTGTTTGCAACCCCGTCGGATCCTGCCGACGTTGCTGGGCAGGTCATTACCATCGACGTCGACTCCCTGAAGAAGGGGAAATACGTCGACATCACCTTCGAGGACCTGAGGGTGGCGGATTTTCCTGCTGACGAAGCGGGGGATAAGCTATATGCTCAGGTCGAAGTCCTCTCCGATAGCTTCGACAGCGCGGGGGATCGTAACACCGATCTCGCTGCCCCTGCTGCACACCTGTCGAGCAAGTTCTCCCCTAAGGTGGCTTTTACTGCAGCCACAGCCACAACTGACGCCTATGGTTCTGACGTGCACCCGACAATCATGGTGAACCGCAAGTATCTGGGCGAGGTGGCGGTCACGCCGGGATCAGTAGTGGCGGAGGCGACAACCGACCTGAAGGTCAGGTATACCGCTACTAATACTTTAGCTGATCCGAGTGACAGTGATACAGCCACAGCTGGAGTGCAGGCCACCTCTTTCGGCAGGGTTCAAATTACATTGCCGGTAGGCTGGGGCCCCGCGACCGATAGCGGTATCCATACGAAACGGCAGGCGAGTGACCGCGACGCGACGTATCTCAACTTGAGGAAATCGTCCGGCGTGACCGCTGTTGATTTGAGTGAAAATTCGTTTGAACTCGACAGCGACCGCTACCGTATTAACATTGACGTGAACGCGATGCGATCAAGGCAGTGGGTTGAGTTGACCGTTCACAACCTAATGATAGCCCCTCTAAGTGCGGAGCGAACAGGCAGTTTCGATCCGGACATAACTGCTTCCTCGGAAAAGGTACAGGTCGAGGTGTTCTCAGAGACGTTCAGCGTTGTAAGCGATCGTGACGGTGCCTTTGAGCAGCTTGAATCCCCATCGGCACACTCGCCGGTCAAGGGCAAGTTCAAGCCGTACGTCAAATTGACGGACAAAGGCTCCGAAACGCAGCCGACGCTCACAGTGACCCGCAAGCAGCTGGGCAAGGTCGCTATCGCACCGGCGAAAGTGAGCGCGGGAAGTGCTCAGAAGTTCACTATCACCTACACGGCGAGCGAGATGTTGGTGGAAAACAGCGTGATAGAGGTTAGGCTTCCGAACTGGGGTGGCGACGACCACTCAGGGGTGCCGACCCCTTACCAGCTCGACGACGATCCGATCCCCGCAGCAGATGATAAGGGACCGCACGTCTATCTGAGCGGGTCTAAATCTAGGCTCGAAGGCAGCACAGTCGCCGTGCAAGAGGATGGCGACACCTCCATCGTCCGGATAGCGTTGGGCGAGAAGGGATTGGCGAGGAACAACTCAGTCGATCTCAAATTTGAGGGCGTGACCGTCCAGCGGCAGATAGCGGAGAAGGTGCTGATAGAGGTCTTTTCTAGCGATTCAGTCGATTTGAGTGTGCCACAATACCCGGTCGAAAAGCCTGAGGAAGACAAGATCGAGGTGACCCACGCCGCGGACGGCAGTGGTAAGGTGATGTTCGAGTTTGATGGTGTCGAAGTGAAAGCCTTCGACAACGACAAGATCAAATCCAACACCGACGCCAGCGTCCCCGCGAGTCTCACGAAGGACGATACGTTCGACCTGATCGTGACCTACATGCCAGAAGGCGACATGGTCGGCGACAGCGGGACTGCAGAGTTCCAGATTACGTTGCCGGGCAACTGGCAGGCGGAGGATGTGCGTTCGTCGGGCTCCGATGTGAGTCGGTCGGGCAACACGATAACCGCTAAGTTCAAGGACCACTTTGGGGAGATCGCAGAATCGCTGGAGATTGTCCTAGAGGACATCACCGTTCCGGACGATCACGGAAACGATCGGTTCGTCGCGAAGTCCAGAAACGCGAAGGGCAGCCTCAAACAGTTGAGCCCCGTGCCGATGGTGTTTGTCGGCAACACGTTAGCGGACAACGATACGATGTCGGTTGAGATCGATCCGCTTGCGGCGTATGAGGGAGAAGAAGATGTAGACTTCGAGATTACGTTGACCGCCAACGGTCCGATGCACAATAGTGACATCCAGATTACCGTGCCGGACGGAATAGAAAGTCTGCAGACAGGCGAGTCTGGTGATCCGAACTATGTAAGGAAAGTCGCCCCTTCGGGCAGCGGCGTTGTCGTTCGTGTGGACGATGCCAACGATGAAAACATATTCATCACAACCGGTAAACTCAATAAAGGTGGAACGATCATCGTCCGCCTCAACAACGTAGACATCGACGGCGACGTATCCACAGACAACGCTACCGGGTTCCGCGTCTCCACGAGAACTAGAGGAACCGACAGCGATGCTGCGGACGGCGATGATGGGGACAAGCATAAGCTCACGGATGTCGCTTGGGAGCCGATCGAGAAAGATGACGGCAAGCGTAGCATCGTTGGTGGAGAGATCCGGACAATCACAGGCTCAGGTGCGATCGCGCTTAAACCTGCGACCGTCCAGCAAGGTTCCCAAAATGTGGACTTTGATTTCACGTTTACTGCATTGACCGCTTTTTCAAATAAGACCTTAGAGATAGTGGCACCGTCCGTCATTGAGACTCCGCTAAAAGAGACTGCGGGCGACGGACAGGTCACTGTGTCCGGCGGCAAATACCATTCAGACGTGGCCGCTAAGGATCGGTTAGTCGTTTCGGACGACACCATCACCGTGGCAGGTCTGATCCTTCGGAAAGGCGAACGGTTCGCCATAAAGGTGAATAACGTCGATCTGTTTGACCGTACCGGCGAGTTCCGTTGGGCGGTAACACTTGATGGTACGGCGCTCCGTGATGCCGACAATCCGGCGATGGTGGTTGTAGGGACGACGCAGGGCGATGTCGCCTTTGAAATCGTGGACGACACCGGCGCACCGATATCGGCACCCGAGTACAACGCGGCGAGTATGCAGTCGATCCGGTTTAGGTTCACCGCCGAAAACACTGTGATTCAGCCGGGCGGGACGCTCCGATTCACCGTTCCTGTCGAATGGAGCCAACCGAGCGTCACTGACAGAGCGAATCGGGCGACCGTTAGCATCGTTCACTTAGATGATGATGGTAACGAAACATTCGTCGATAAGGTGGCAGATAAGTGGGCACTCAGTGCACGTAGACGTGATGTGACCTTGACTATCGACCCCAAAGGCAAATTAGATCCAGGTAGTTCCGTTATCATCCGATACGGCACACCGGATACAAAGTATCCCGTCCAAATCTCCGCAAGTGTGAGAGGCACGGCGGCTAGCGACGTGGACGGTTTGTCTATCAGGGGACGTTTCAAGGTATCAAGTGCCACCGGTTTCCCTGAACGCGATGCGGGCAGGATATGGGTGGACATCACAAACGTCAAGGATGGCACCGGTACTGCGACCATCACGCCGCTCAGTGTCCGTGCGAGTAGCACAGACAACCGGATTCGAGTTGTCTACACGGCCATAGGCACAATGGACGGCGGTGCTGTGCGGATAACGATACCCCAAAATTGGGGGCTTCCTCAGAATGACGACGCTGCAAAACCTAATTACGTCAACGTCACAGTCTCAAGTGGTGCAAAGTTGACCTCTGAGGTCCTTCATGATGACGGCAGATTCGTCCAAGCGAACCTAACCACCCTCGGCGCAGGTGATAACGTGTCGTTCACCTACGGCGGCAGGGGCGCAAATAGAGGCGCTGTCGCGCAAGCCGATCTCGGCGATGCGGTTTTCCTTGTCGAATCGCGCGGTAGTAGTGGTGGGACGTTTGAGGCGATTGTCGATAACATGGACAAAGCAGTTAGTCCTATAGTCGAAGTCAAGAGTGCGAGAAGCGGTTCCGGTACGGTCGCAGTCACCACAACGAAGAACAAGTCGGGCTCAGTCGTTTACGACGGCGTAGCGGAACGGCGAATTTTCGCTGGCGACGACAAGACCTATCTCGTGCTTACCTACACGGCAGAACAGACCATCGCGGAGGGCGAGTTAGAACTTATCGTCCCGAGAGGATGGACAGCGCCGCAACAGGATGATACCAACCGACCGGGCTACACCTACATTGAAGAGGGCAATGCGCTCGTCAGTGAAGAGGAGTACAACGGTCAATCCGTTACCGCGACCGTAGAGATGGATCGGGGTGATGTGATTAAAATTCACTACGGTTGGTACGCCACTGAAAACGGCGGTGCACACGCGCCTCAAGTTCCGGGCACTTCCGTATTTCGTGTGGAGTTTGATGGAGTGGCTGTCGCTAGCCCACCCTCGGTCATCGTCCATGGCGGTACGGCATCGAAGTTAGTGGTGACCGCGCCGAGCGACGTGTCTGCTGACCCAGGTACAATGCCGGTAGCTATCACCGTCGAGATCCAAGACGATACCAATGCTACAGCAGTGGCCGGTAGCGATCTTGAGGTCACGTTGAGTTCAACCAGTTCGACAGGTTCGTTTACCGATGCCGATGGTGAAGAGATTAACACAGTCACAATCCCCGCCGGCAGCACGGAAGCGACCGTCTACTACAGCGATACCGGAGCAGGCACCACAGCGACGGTCAGAGCGTCGGCTGTTGGGCTTAATAGCGGCAGGGACACCATTGAGGTGACCACCGATATCAGCGATGAAGTTGACGAAAACAGTATTTCTGTCAGCCCTGCAATGGCTAAAGCGGGCGATAGGGTCACGGTGACCGCAAGCGGTACAGCGGGCAAGACCGCAACCTTCTCCGTCGGTTCCCATGTTTCCAATCGATCAATGTCAGAAAGTCCCTCCGGTTCTGGAACTTACACCGGCACTGTTCCGGTGGTGCCAGACCTACAGGATGGGACACACAACGTGATGGTTATGATCGGTACGGCAAGTGCAACTAAGCAAAATGCCTTAACGGTTGACACCACGATGCCATCGGTAACGATCACCGCACCAGCAGCAGATATGACCGTTGCGAACGGTGATACAGTGATGATCTCTGCTACGGTTTCGGATGCAGGGACGATCTCCTCCGTTATGGCGGACGTCTCTATGTTAGATTCCACTCAGACCACCAATGTCGAGCTGACGATGGCTAATGGTTCCTACAGTATCTCCGTCACTATCAGTGATGACAACGAAGCCCTGAACGGCTCGAAAACTATCACTGTGACCGCGATGGATGCCGTTGGCAACAGCGCAATGTCTACGGCAATGGTTACGTTGGACAACAAGCTATCCTACACCTCGATGATACCAATGGGTCAGAGCCTGTTCCACGTGCCGTTGGATGTAGAAGGGCTTGATACTATTGGCGATCTCAAGGCGAAGATTGGGAGTGCTGTGACTAACGCGATTGTCCCTGACGTAGAGTCCGGCCAATGGAACGCCAGGGCAGATGATATGCCAATCACCGCTGCCCTCGGTATTCTCCTTGTGATGGACGCTGAAGCATCGGTCACCTTTGAGGGTGAAGAGTGGGGTGGTGGCATAGGGTCGGAGCTCAGCTTGAGTGCTGGTTCTAATAATCTCATCGGTCTGCCTGTGAACGATCCCAGAGTGACGAATGTCAGCGACATCATGGGACTGTTTGCCCCAGGTGTCGTTACAGGCATCACTGTTTCGACCGGCGATCCTGCAAATCCATTTGTATTCGTCAGTGCCGCCGGCGCTACGGGCGATGGTCCTGTTATGGGTGATGCAGCATATCTCGTAACGGCGACCTCCGCTGCAACCGTTCGCCTTGTAGGTAAAGGTTGGAGCAACGGCGATACGGCTGCTGCGCCAATCGCACTCGCAGGATACAATGTTGACGGTCAAACGGCTGTCCTAGATGTCAGCGGTGCTGTCGTTGACGAAATCACCGGATTGGCAAGGGAGGGTTTCCGTGTCAAGGTGAAGAACCTGTCAACGAAAGCTTCACTCAGCAAGGTCACCTCTGTCGAAGCGGCAGATGGGTACAACATGACCTTTGTTGACCTGAAAGCTGCCAATGCGGCACGGATCGGGGATGTCCTAGAGATTTCCGCTGATTCGCCAAGTCCGCTCATCGGTGTCAAGCCGGTGCGTCATATGGTTACTGTGGATGATGTGAAGAACAGCACTATCCAGTTGGAAAACCTCATCGCGTATGAGATTCCGGCTGAGACGGAACTGCTTCGCAACTATCCGAACCCGTTCAACCCCGAAACCTGGATCCCGTATCATCTGGCTGAGGATGCTGATGTATCCTTGACTATCTATGATACATCTGGAAGACTGGTACGCACTATTGATGTGGGACATCAAACCGCAGCGAAGTACGACACCAGATCCAAATCAATCTACTGGGATGGTCGGAACCGTTTCGGTGAACAGGTTGCAAGCGGTCTCTACTTCTATAGCTTGAGCGCAGGTGACTTCTCAGCGACCCGCAGAATGGTCATTCTGAAGTAACCTTTCCACTCCCTGATATCTCCCTACCCCCCTGATAAGGGGGGCAAGGGGCGGTAAACACTCATTTGATATAGCTGTTGGATGTCCTCACTGGGCATTCAGCGGCTTTTTTTTTCGCTGTAGGTCGATAGGGCTATCCCCCCGGTAGGTGCGGTTTCCAACCGTATTTTCCACAGGCCCGGTAGGTGCGGTTTCCAACCGCACTGCATAGGCACAGTTGAAAACAGTGCCTACCAAATGGGGGAACGGTAGATATGGAAGAAACCCAAACATGAACACCGCTCCCAAACATCGAAGCCATAATCTCCGCAAAGGCAGGGCTTCAATACAAGGCACATATTACCACATCATCATCTGTACACACCGGCGACAGAAAATTCTAATGGACCGCACAATTGCATCAATTATCTTCAAAACATTCGATTGGCTCGAAACAGAGAACCGCCAAGAGTGGGTATGTATCATGGTGATGCCGGATCATGTACACACGATTATTAAACTTGGACAAGGGCAGACTCTCTCACAAGTTTTGCATTCGATGAAACGCTTTACAGCACGTGAGATTAACAAACATCTATCTCGGACCGGATCCCTTTGGCAGAAAGGTTATACCGATTGGGGCATTCGGGACGAGACGGTCTTAAACAAAACAATCCGCTATTGTTATGCGAACCCTGTGAGAGCGGGTATAGTAGCATCAGCTCGAGATTATCCATATTGGCGGTGCAAATTCAAGATGGAATAGTCGTCGTGTCGGTTGAAACGGCGCAGTTATAAACAGCGCCTACCAAACGGGGGACCGGTGGGGGCGGTTTCCAACCGCACCGCATAGGCGCAGTTATAAACAGCGCCTACCAAACGGGGGACCGGTGGGGGCGGTTTCCAACCGCACCGCATAGGCACAGTTGGAAACAGTGCCTACCAAACGGGGGACCGGTGGGTGCGGTTTCCAACCGCACCGCATAGGCGCAGTTATAAACAGTGCCTACCAAACGGGAGACCGGTGGGGGCGGTTTCCAACCGCACCGCATAGGCACAGTTGGAAACAGTGCCTACCAAACGGGAGACCGGTGGGGGCGGTTTCCAACCGCACCGCATAGGCACAGTTGGAAACAGTGCCTACCAAATGGGAGACCGGTGGGTGCGGTTTCCAACCGCACCGCATAGGCGCAGTTATAAACAGCGCCTACCAAACGGGAGACCGGTGGGGGCGGTTTCCAACCGCACCGCATAGGCACAGTTGGAAACAGTGCCTACCAAATGGGAGACTGGATAGCACAGTTGGAAACAGCGCCTACCAAATGGGAGAACGGTCAAGAAATCTGAAACCGACACCGCCCCACCTTCGTATTATTACTAGCGATCTATCTTAATTGCTATCCACAAGTGGATTTTCAACTCCGGCGATGTTTATGTGAAATTTTCCAGAAAAAGTCTTGACAGATCTTTCAATCTGTTGTATCATAGGGCGTCTTTATTTTAGGATCAGCGAAAATGTAGGGGCATGGCTTGTGCCTGCCCAAGACTATCAAGCAAGTAGTTTAGTGGATCTATTAGAAAAAATGGTTTCATATACGGCTTCTGCTGCATGATTTCTTAACATGAGTCTTACACACACAATAAGTCGTTATTGGCTTAAACCCACCGCAGATTGCTTTGAATCCCGAAGATACCAAGTTCCCTGCGCTAAATAAGTCTATATCTACTTATTCCCAAAAAATTATACCGATGGAAACTCTCAGGAGGAAAAATATGAGTAGCAAGAAGTTAGTTTGTTTTTTAGTAATATTGTTTGTCTGTGGGCTAATTGTGAGTGGAGTTGCCCACGCCAGCATTGTCGGTATCAAAGGTGTTGTCAGCGATGCTGAAGGTATGCCCCTCGCCGGCGTGAAGGTGACAGCCCCTGATTTTGGAAGTATACCGGTAACCGCTGTTACCGATTCCAATGGTGCTTATAGCATCCCCTATATCACTTTTGCGAACGTGGTGATAAAGGCGGGAGAGGAAATTACGATAGTCGCTACCGATGCTGAAGGCAATGTCGTTGAAAAAACACATACCGTTACGGCGGCGGATATCACCGCTGGGCAGGCGACGTTTAATATCACCTTTGTTTCAACAACTGTTACAGTGACCGTTGCCCCCAAAGTCTTCAACGCGGACACACCGGGCACAGGTACTGTCACCGTCACCGTCGAACAAGATGGGCCCGTAACAGATGAGACCGTTACGTTTAGGCTATCCCCGCAAGTCGGATTAGTGGGTGCTGTAACAAACAACGACGACGGCACCTACAGCGCGACCTACACCTCCGGCGGTGCCGCGGGTAGGGTCACACTCACTGCAACGGCGACCGGTGCGAAAGCTTCCGGCAGCGCGACCATAACAATCAATGCCGGTGCACCCACCGCAATCTCCCTCAAAGCAATGCCGGACACAGTTTCCAGCCTAGCAAGTTCCATCATAACCGCGACGATCAGCGATAGCAAAGGTAACGGTGTCGGCGGTGTAAGCAACCTAAAAGGAGCCACATCGGGCGACGGGTCTATAACCAACTTTGTTGAGGATTCTAGGATTTTTGGGGCGTACACCGCGACCTATACCGCACCGATGGTTGACGCTGAAGGGACCGAGATGATAACGGTCACGACGGCTGACATTTCGGCGGCGTTGACGGTGAATTTGACACCTGTTCCGCCTAGAGAGGTCAGTATTCTGATCGTAGAGGGGACCGTGTTCAAAGAGGATGGCGAAATCCCCGCCGATGACGTTAAAGTGACGGTTACGGTTGGGGCGAACCCTCCCCAGACGGACACCACCGATGAAGATGGAAACTACTCGGTCACGCTCTTTAATCCGCCGACTGTGGCACGTACCGGCGATCCGGTTTCGATTGTTGTAACAGATGATACCGACACGAAACGTGGTGAAACGAGCCTAATCCTGAACAATGATCAGCTCGGCGAAGATGGTAATGGCACCGTCGACGACGGAAACGTTACAACAGATATCGTGATCCCGCCCAGATCCGTCGGTGTCTTGGTCGTAGAAGGGGTTATCTACTCGGACGATGGTGTCAGTCCCCTTGAGGATGTTGATGTCACTGTTACCGTTGCTGTCGGGTCAACCCCACCCCAGACGACCACCATTGATTCGGATGGGAACTACTCGGTGACAGCCGTTGATCTTGGTGGTACAGTTGCAAGTACCGGCGATATGGTTTCAACAGTCGTTGTGACCGATGCTGATGGCATGGAACGTGGTCGAAACAGCCTTGCTTTGAGCAATAAACAACTCGGCGAAAGTGGATCTGCGAGCGTTACACTGGACGTGATGACAAATATTACGCTTCCACCGAAGTCAGTCAATATCCTAGTTGTGGAGGGGGTCGTATACAGAGACGACGGGACAACCCCCGTCGGTCCGGGAGTTGACGTGGCGGTTACAGTCGGTTCAAATCCAGTTCAGACCACCCAAACTGAGTCGGCCGGTTCCTTTTCGACCACAACCCTTGATCTGTTGGCTCCCGTTGCGAGCACCGGTGATATGGTCTCAATCGTCGTGTCAGATGGCAGCGGTGAACGTGGCAGAGCGGAATTTACCCTCGCCAATGTAGACCTCAGTGACACTGATTCTGCGACCGTCACACGGAATGTTACCACAAATATAGGTGCCACTTCCGGTGTCCTCACCGTAACGGGCATAGTCTACCTCAAAAATGGTCAGACTCTGGTCCCCGCAGCGAGCCATCTGAGGGAAGGCGATTTGACTGTCGTTGTGACCAATACCACCCGCAATTTGACGGCGAGCGGACCCGTTGACGACGATGGCGGATATGATGTCACCTTCCTTAATCTGCTCGGAATCGTCGCAGAAACGGGCGATAGCCTCACCCTTGAGGTTGAGGTGCTGAACGAGGCGGGTGACGCAGTTGGGCGGGCGTCCCACACCCTTAACACGGCAGAGGTCGCGGCGTCGAAGGCAGAAGTTGATATTCGTACAACTGTTCCCGCAGAGGTCAGGGTACTTGATATTATCGGTAGCGTGGTCGAACTAGATGGTAGTGCCGCAGGCGCAGGCTTGGAGGTCACCATCGCCCTCGAAATGAACGGGCAAACCATGCCGCCGGTCAAGACCCGCACAGATGCGGCTGGCGGTTACGAATATACCTTCGTTGATCTGATTAACCCGGTGGCTGCCACCGGCGATGTCTTGATAGTTGACGTCTTACGCGCATCCGATCAGTTCCACGGTCACAGAAGGATAACGTTACACTCCTACGAACTGGTTGCCTCGCAGTTGACCGTTGACCCGATAATGCTGATTCCACCGAGGTTGGAGCTGGGTGGGCTTTCAATCAACACTCACTATACAGGTATCCAGGATCCGGTTATCCAGCAACTGCTCAATATGGATCTGGCTGGACTCGCCGCTGCAGGTGCGAATGCGGTTGACCCATCGGAAGAGCTATTGGTTATGCTCCCACCGAGTCTGCCTCTTCTTATCTCACCAATCTTGGCTGCCATAGGTGCGTTTCAGCTTGAGCTACCGCCGGGATTTGAGCCAACCGACGAGAATATCGCTCAGGAGAATTTCGGTAACGCGATAACGACTAGACCGACAGCATGGGCTACCCTGTCAGCAGATGCACGGGATCCCGGTCGATGGGTCAACAGCGATCAACTAAATCTGTATATCTCAGGCGCGTCGACCATCGAAAGCGTGACCTTCTCCCTTAACGGTTCACCGATGTCAGCGACTTCGGTCCCCGCAGGCGGTTCCTTTATGTATAATTTCCAATTAGAAGAGGAACTGATAGCACTCTTTGAGGGTAACATGCCCGCGTTTGGGGCGGTGCAGCTGATGATTGATGGGCAGATGCCAAGAGGCATGACCCGGAACGATATGGGCGTATGGTCAGTCGAAGCACCGTTGACCCCCGGTTCCACTGTCGCTTACTACTACATGATTACGCTTGCCAGACCGTATCACGATCCAATGGCAGGCTTAACCGTTACTAGCTTCCCGCTCATCGATCCACGGAACCGACAGCTTAAAACGAGTGGACTCAGTCAAGCCATTGAGGGGCTCCTCACATCAGAGTTAGGTGCATTGGATCCAGGCCTGAGGTCTGTGTTTAGCGTCCCAGTGGTCGATATCCAACAATCACTCTGGGTTGGTAAGCTCGATCTTGATGCTGATGGCATGTATCAGTTGGATGTCAATGTCAGTTATCGCGGCGGCTACCAAGATCCGTCGATCGCCGGCAAGATGTTCACCGTTGACCGGACAGCACCGACTGCTGATGTTGCACTCAGTCTCGACGCACCCGGTATGAATGCCAGTATGTATAGTCCAGCAGATGGATACTATATCGCAACAGGTCCCATGCCAGGAGAGGCGAGTTTAACCGTCTCCGCAATCCCGGGTGCTACCTCAGAGGCTGCGGGTTATATGTATCAGTTGGCTCGGTTGGATGTCGCAGGCAATCCGGGGACATGGAATCCCGTGATAACCGCAGATCTGCTTCCATTAAACCTTGAGAAACTCCTCTCCGACCCCGCCAGCGTGTTGCCGTTGACATCGGGTGGTCCAATCGATATGCTCATCCGCAATGCAGAGGGCGGGGCGCTGCTCGGTACATACGGACTCCGCGCCGTCGGTATTGATAGCCTCTTAAATATGGATTCAAGCAGAAGTCGCAGTGTCATAGTGGAACTCGTTCCGCCAGACCCCGATATCGCAGTGGTCTCCTCCGTCCAAGCTGACTTCAATGGTAACGGCGCAATCGAGGGACTCGAAATGCAGTCCACAGCCGGAGATGTTGTAATCTTCTCTGACTCGATGGTAACACTCACCGTTGACATGATAGAGCGTACTAGGCATCCGTTGACTTCAATCGCCCTTGAATTTCAGATACCGGGCGGTAATTGGCAACCGATTGGTATGTTCACCGGCGATCAGCTTGCAACGACAATGATGGGTGACCAATTGTCGGTTCCTCTGCCCGTGCCTGATATCCCCGTCTTACCGGATAGGGGTGGTCATGTGATGGTGCGAACCGTTACAACCAACGCACTGAACATTGTCAATGAACAAGTGTTCTCTGCTGCATACCAGCGTCGTCTGGCTCCTGAAGTCTCAGGGATTTACACAACCGTGACCGAACGTCACCCCGACAGCGGCGCGCCGCAGGGCATGGTTACAGTCAGTGCATTCACGGCGGCGATGACCGCACCGGATACAGCCGCAGTTCAGTTGGAGATTCGTCGTTCCGCAGATGCGGATTGGATGCCGCTCGGTAGCGTGCAGATAGCCGATTCAACGGTTACCTCTCACGTTGAGATTGCTATCATTGAGGATCTGGTCAATTCGATTCTCAGCGGTTCACCGACCGCGCCGATTTCACCGCTCTACCGAAAGTGGTCCCTCGCTGTCGACAGCGCGATGCTTGAAGATACCATCTTAGATGATACCCCCGCTGCAAGCGATGCTAGCCTAGATGACAATCCTTATGTCGTTAGAGCCATCGCTGTCGATACGGCTGGCACAGGGTATCCATCGGCAGATGGAGTGGAAGACAGCTTCTCTCTGGACAACTACTCACCCACAGCGATTACCACAGTCGCCAACGAGGTTGAGATGGTCGGTCCCCGTGAAGACGGAAGCTACTACGTTAGCGGCTTGCTCGCTGAAGGTGTACCCGATCCGATGCTGACCCTGACCTCACGGACAGGGGCGCATCCGAGTGCTTTCACTGGCGGCATAGCCCTCGCTGTCAACGATGCTTCCGGTACCGCGATGGAAATCCCAGCGACAGGCTTCAGCGACTCCGGTAACTATACCTTCACAGGTGTCTTTAATCTATCATCAATCCCGAACGGGACCTATACCTTCATGGCGGCAGCACACGCCGCCGACGGTTCGCCAGAGGCGAGAATCGTTGCTATGGCAATCACCGTTGAGGTGGGTAACTTCACACCACCTGAAAACTTTGCAGACCCGTCGGTTGATATCCTCAGTGTTACCAACACCCGCGGCGAGGCAAATAGCCCAGCTGACACCGATGCCATGTATCCAATCGGATTCCCGGCTATCGACGATAAGGTTACCGCGACGCTGGTCGTGCCGAATGTTGCTGGAGGCGATATTGATGTCCTTATCGGACCAGATGGGATGTCCGCAGCGATGATGGGTGCACTCATGGTCATGGAGCCCGATGCAAATAACAACATTGTGATCATGATCGATACCTCCGGTCTCGACGAGGGTATGTATGGTCTTGTGGGAACAGTGACCAAGCCAAACGGTAGCGTCCCATTCGGCTTGCCTTCAATCCAAGTTGACAGGACAGGTCCTGCTATTGAGATTGTATCGCCGTTGTCACGGCATCAAGTGACTACGTTGCCAACCATTCAGGTCGCTTTTACCGATATAACCGGTTTCGATGTGACCGAAACAAATCCGATGCCCGTTGTGATCAGCTTGACCCGGTTGGCGGATGACGTAGCGATTGATGTCACCGAAAGCCTGATCCGCATGACGGCAGCCGCCGGCGGTGAAGTCTTGACCCGGAGTGGTGACATTGTCTACACGCACGACGACCCGGTGGTCGGTGGTGCATACCGCATTGGCGTTACCGTGATGGATGTGTTTGGCAATGAGAGCACCGCAGAACCGGTTGAGTTTACGGTCGAAGGGGTGCAGCCGACGGTGTCAATCGTATCGCCGCTCGCCGGACGTATTATCGATCCGAGGCAGCCTCTGATTGTCAGTGTCGCTCTTACCGGTAACGGTGATATAACGGTATCTGAGTTCCAAATCAACGGTAATGATATGGAGGGGACCCTTGAGGATAACTGGCTGACCTACACCATGCAGCCACCTCTTGTTGGCGGAGAAAATTCGGTTCTCCAGCGTGGAAGCGAGAACACCATTTCTGTCAAGATTGTCGATACCGAAGGGCGAACCGCTGAAGGTTCTACCGCTTTCGTCGTTTCCTTAGATGACACCGCACCCGTTATTTCGGGACCAGCTCCGCGGGGTGACGTTACTCGGAAAATTGGTCGAGTCACCGCACGGGTCACCGATAATGAATCGAACCTCACACGCATTCAGTACGCGATTGACGATGAGCCACTTCGGGATATCTCGTTCTCGCCTGGTAGGGTCGTCGAAGTGGGAGGCGGGAAAGAGGTAAAGGGTCAGACCTCCTTTAACTTCTTCGACGCTCCGCTCGGAACACACAGTGTGACGATTGTTGCCGAAAGTACCGGCGGCTCTACAACCTTAACGTGGGAGTTCACCATAATCGCGCCGGATACGACACCGCCGCAGATTGTCACCTACTCGCCGCTCGGAATCATTCGGACGGATAGACCGGTGCTTGCTGCAACAGTGAGCGATGAATCTGGCTTCAAGCGGGATGGCATCACGCTAATCCTCGCAGGTGTCCCAGGAAATCAAGGCTCTGGTCGACGTTCAAGTCCGACCTCCACAACTGTTACATTTACGCCAAGCATCTCGGTAACACCGGGTCCCTACACTGCACGGATTACGGTGATCGATAGATACAACAACCGAACCGAAGCGGAATGGCAGTTTACGGTTGAACTCGATGAGACGCCACCGTCGATAACGACCAGTTCACCTCACGGGATAATTCGTTCGGATAAACCGATTGTTTCAGTTTCCGCCAGCGATGACCGCTCAGGGGTGGATAGCATCGAAATCGTGGTCAAAGACGACGGGAATAATCTGCCAGTCAACGGTACCACCAGCGTGCGGTCTGATAAGACGGCAGCCACCTTTACACCGACCCAGCCTCTGAATGAGGGGACCTATACGGTCGATGTTAAAGTAATGGATGTGGCTGGAAACCAGGCAGCAAGCAAATGGCAATTTACCGTTGAGCTTGACACGATACCGCCGACCATTCTCATCACGCGTCCATCGCAGGAGCATACCGAAAATCGGCGACCGATTATTTCGGCGACCTACACGGATAACCTGTCCGGTATCGATGTTGACTCGGTGAAGCTCTCGCTTGATGGGACTACTATTGAGCCAGACGAGGTTTCAGAGACTCAGGTGATATTCACACCTAAGTTTGACCTGACGTTTGATATGCATACGGTGACACTCGAAGTCTCCGATACGGCACCAACGCCGAACACGGCGACTCAAGAGTGGAGCTTCTATGTCGAACGGATCGGTATTGCAGATGCGCGGAACTATCCGAATCCATTTAAAGATGAAACCACGATTGGCTTTAGGCTCTCTAGGCAAGCAAAGGTGACAATCCGGATTTACGATTTCACCGGCAGAATTGTCGCACAGCCTATCACAAATTCACTCAGAGAGGCGGGCCCCGTTGAGATAGCATGGAGTGGCGACACCAGTGCAGGTGAACACCTCGCACGCGGCGTCTACTTCTGCCATATCCTGATGGAAAGTGAGCTAGAACCGCAATCTACTATTCTGAAGCTTGCAATCGTGAGCAAATAACATTCACTAATTCCCCTGACTCGCGAATCTAACCGATTCCGAGTCAGGGGATTTGCCTTCATTAAGGAGGGAGACAATGTTTCAACTGAAGCACAAAGCACTATTCATTTCAATCGGGCTATTTGCCCTCGTAGTTTTGCTTGCACCTGCCTGCTTCGCCGGCGTGAATGCTGCACCTCATCTTGGGATGGGTAGCGGTGCGCGGTCCCTCGGATTGGGCGGCGCGTTTACCGCCATCGCTGACGATGCGACTTCAACAATATGGAATCCCGCCGGACTACCGGCTGTGGATGATTTAACAATTACGCTATCTACCGCACGGTTGTCTCTTGATAGAAGACACAGCTTTATCGGCATAATCAAAAAGGTCGGTGCCAATGGCGGGTTGGGGTTGGCGGCAATTAATGCTGGCGTCGATGGTATTCCTTCCCGTAGCGCAGATGATCAAGCAAGGGGTTCATTTGATTATAATTCCAACGCCTACTCCCTCTCCTACGGTCATGATCTCGGCGCAGTGAGCCTCGGTGTAAGCGGGCGTTTGCTTACGGATAGCTTTGGAGATCATTCGAGCGAAAGCGGTTTCGGCGGTGCTGATGTCGGGCTTTTAGGCAGCAACTCGGCGAATACCTTCAGCTACGGTCTCGCAGCCAGAAATCTTGGCGGTATGATCGCTGGGAGCGAGGTGCCCGTCCTAATCACTGGCGGTCTCGCCTATCGAGTCCTCCACAAGAATGTCGCGACCTTCTCCGTTGATGTCGAACACCAGATCGTTGACCTGCCAGAGTCCGCTACCAGCCTCCATATCGGAACGGAATACCTCATTGCAAATACTTTCGCAATTCGAGGCGGCAGCAAAGTGAACACGGATCGTCGTCAGTTCTTCGTTGGATTTGGTGTCAATGTCGGTGGCCTTCAACTCGATTACGCCTTGAAAGCAGCCGATAGCGCTGTCAATACCCTCGACGATGACAGCACGCATTTCGTATCACTCTCTTATAGCTACTAATTCTAACGACCCGATACTACCAAAGGAGCATGTCATATGAAGACAATGAAATCAATCCTGCGCTTCTCGCTTATCCTTTCTCTCTGTCTGTTTTTGATAGGAGCAGCCTATATCCTCACTGCCTCTGCCAAAATTACCCCCAATCCGGATACGGGGGGTACCACCCTCATCACCATTGTTAAGGGCGATACCCTCTGGAGCCTCGCTCAACACTATCTCGAAGATCCGCTGAAATGGCGCGAATTCGAAAAGTACAACACCTTTACTAATCCTGACTGGATCTACCCCGACGAGATGATGCGAATTCCTGCCGAAATGGTGGTGGAGATAATAGAGCAGATGCCGCCTGAGGAAGATATGGTAGCCATGGCAGAGCTGGAAGCCCTTAAAGCAGAACTCGCTGCCATGACAGCCGAAGCGATGGCCGCAAAAGAGGCTGCCGGTGTTACCGCAGCTGACGTTACCGCAATCAAAGAGATGGTCAATGACCTGAGCGCCGCACAGAAGATGGTTGAAACCGCACTCATGGAACTAAAAAGTGAGGTTGCGGAGAGCCAAGCAAAAGCTATCAAGAAGATTAATGCCTCCCTGATGGACCACGCCGAAGCCAGCAAAAAGAAAATCTCGAAGGTCCACAAAGAGGTCGAAGCGACGCGTGGAGATATTAAAGAACTCCGCAAAACGGTGAAAGATAAAAATAAAGCCACTATGGAAGCGCTCAAAGCCTCCGAAGAGATGCTCGCAGCATCCATTAAGGCAGATGCAGATAGCCTCGCCAAACTCCATGAAATGCAGATGGGTGCGATGGAAGAGCCAAACAGTTCGAAACGCACACTCGCGTTCCTGACCACGTTGGCAGGCACTGCCGCTTGGTTTGCCATCAGCGCACTAGGGTCAGACTAGTGCCCTTCTAATACAATACCCATTAACACTTGAGCAGGGATAGTGACACACGCTATCCCTGCTTTTTTTGTTTAAGGTAGTCGGCACCCTCCGCTGTGCCGTAACCGTTTCCATACACATGTCGCCCCTCTGGGGCTAAGTCCCGAATCGTAGGTTGGGTAGAGCGAAAGCGAAACTCAACACCAATGGATCACCCCCGGTAGCTGCGGGTCTTCTAACCTGCACAATAACTGCTCGGCTTGGATTGACAAATCCAAGCCACACCGCTAAAGGACCTGTGGATTTGTCAATCCACAGGGAGCCGCTAGGTAAGAGGGAGTGGTGAAGTAACGCATGGGTTGGGGTCTCCCAACCCATTAGGTGAAACCACCAAGCCCCTACGATTCAGGGACGCACCGTCTCGTATTTTCCTTATCCCCGTTCTCTGTGTAATCTTCTGAATCCGCGATTCAGACAATAATCACCGATTCAATGAACCAATACCATGATCGAGTCCAAACAGTTCCAAGACACAATCCACCGCTTCATCGAACTCTACGGTGACCGAACCGAAGCCATGGGCGATGAAATCTACGCCGGGTTGGCATGGATCGACCAAACCAAATTTCTGCTGATCGGCGGGGACGAGGATGGCGCCTTCAAACCAGCCACGTGGCGGCGCGTCTCACGGCTCTTTGACTTTGCCCAAGAACTCCGGCGACCCGTGCTGCTGTGGGATGCCCCGTTCCAGGCGGACATGAGCGCGCCAACATCCTCTCTACACCACAGAATCGCCGCACAAAATACGCAGCGACACTTGCTGAAATTGACTGTCCCCATCATCGGCGTCTTTGACAAGCTCCGCCTCGAGCCCGATTGTGCCCCGATTGATGCGGCTGTCGTCCTACAATCAGAACCACAACCCTCAGCAGATGAAACTTCCCCGATTTTGGTCAAGGTCAAGGTAGCCGAGGACACATCCCACCTCAAATCAGATATTCTGGAACTTGCCAGCCGCCTATCAGCGCTTCCCGGCGAAACGCTAGTGCATCAACGATTAGAAGTGCTCCGCCAATCCGTCATTAACGTGTGATGTCCACAGGGGTGGGGAATCGGGATCGTAGGGGCGAGGTAACGTCGCCCGATGGTTTGGGCGACCGAACCCCCCTAGGGTTCAACGGTGGGGTAGGGTCATGGTTTTTTAATCCGTGTTTTCCGTTTAATCCGTGATTCAGACAAAGCGCACATGTCGCCCCTCTGGGGCTAAATGCGGCACAATTCGCGGCGCGTCCTCCATCGTAGGGGCTTGGTTCCCAAGCCCGCAGCCCGACGGGTTGGGTAACCCAACCCCTACGGATTTAACGTTCCGGTTTCTGCCTCTCTGTGCCGTTGCGTCCTTGCGTTAAATAATTCTTCACGTATTCCGGTGTGATATGTCGCCCCTCTGGGGCTTTAGGGTATTTGGTGCATACCGCGTTCTATAAACATGCCGCCCCTCTGGGGCTAAATGCGTCAAAATTCGCGGCGCATCCTCCATCGTAGGGGCTTGGTTCCCAAGCCCGCAGCGCAACGGGTTGGGTAACCCAACCCCTACGGATTTAACCTTCCCTGTCTCCCTTTCCCGTTTTGATTCTTCACCCCGGCGGTGCGGCGTGTAGATGGCATCAGAAAAAAAGCTTGACATCTATTGCACGATAGCTTAAAATTAATAGTAGCGTATGAAAAGTTTTAGAACCTGTTTTAAAAAGAAAAACACTACTCAAGCGTTAATGTTTACGTTTAATCATTGGAGGAGTCCATACTGACCCAATGATTGGACGTAAACATGAACTCTTGAGTCAGATTTTTTCTTTTTCAAACAGGTTCTTAGTATCAGATAGCTCCAACCTTAAAAAAAGGAGAGATATACCATGAAAATCCAATCACTGTTTGCCCTGTTGGTGGTGTGTGCATTCGCGTTTTTGAGCGTTTATCCTGCAGATGCCGTCATCTACGGCAAACGAGGCGACGACGAAGCAACCATCCCTTGGGCAGAAGGTATTAAGCACTGGGAAGTAGGTCCTGGCGCACAGGCAGAAGTCGTTGGGTCTGAGCTTGAACTCACTTCCGAAGGTAATACCGGGCTCTATTTCAATCACCCCGATGTCAACCCTGCTGAGTTGACGGACTATGAGTTAGAAGTGTCTGCACGAAAAATCGGCGACGATAGCAAATACTTCCATCTCTTTGTCCGGACTGTTGTACAGACCAAAGATTTCTATTTTGTCGAGGTCAGCTATAACTCCAACACCATCTCAATGTATGAATTTAATGATGGCGCAGCCACTGAGATTACCCCCGGCGGTAACGCTGGACGCCCCAAACGACCTGATTCAAAGGATACAAAGGGCGGCGAGCATTACATTCTTACATTCTCGGTTGAAGGGAACATCCTCAAGTACGCGGTTGATGGCAGATTATCGATCGTCGTGCAAAACAATAAGTGGAAAACAGGTCCTCCGGGACTCGGCGGACGTGGTGGTCAAGTGAACTACTATTGGGTCCGTGTCGATTCTTTGCCGGAGCAGGGACTGCAGAATATCCCCTCCACGGACAAACAGCTGGCAGTCGAAAGTGCTGGCAAGCTTGCCACAACGTGGGGTAACCTGAAACGCCGTTACTAAGAATCAAGACTATTCTAAGCATAAAAAAGGGCGAGGTATCTACGGATACCTCGCCTTTTTTTTGTGCCCTCACCCCAAACCGGTTCTGTAGGTCGGGCGGCTCGCCCCGCCAAGATTTTGGCAAAAAGTGTTAGATTCTGTTAGATTTTGCTAGGTAATTGTGGATAACACCATTTGTCTGAATCACGGATTATACGGATTTAGCGGATTGCACGGAGAAGAACGGGAGGTAGTTGGTTAGCGTATGGCTTATTCCACTGCGGAACCATACACATGTCGCCCCTCTGGGGCTTTGGTGTATTTGGTGTATGCTGCGTTTTATAAACATGCCGCCCCGCTGGGGCTAAATGCGAAGGTGAATCATCCTCGTGGGTGCGGGTTTCCTAACCTGCACCATAACTGCTCGGCTTGGATTGACAAATCCAAGCCAGACCTGTGAAAGCCCTGTGGATTTGCCAATCCACAGGGAGCAGTTAAATGAAAGGGTATCGTAAAGTAGCGTAAGGGTTGGGGAGACCAGCCTCTACGGATTCAATTCCGTTTTTCTCTGCGTGCGTTGCGTCTTTGCGTCCTTGCGTTAAATATTCTTCCCGTATCCCGGTGTGACATGTCGCCCCGCTGGGGCTTTGGGTGTTTTGTGTATGCCGTGTGCTATAAACATGCCGCCCCTCTGGGGCTAACTGCGAAGGTGAATCATCCTCGTGGGTGCGGGTTTCCTAACCTGCACCATAACTGCTCGGCTTGGATTGACAAATCCAAGCCAGACCTGTGAAAGCCCTGTGGATTTGCCAATCCACAGGGAGCCGCCAGGTAAGAGGGAGTAGTGAAGTAAGGCATGGGTTGGGTAACCCAACCCCTACGGTTTATCTCCCCTTCCCACGTTCTCCCTTTCCCGTCCTCCCGTTCTCTCGTTTTCTGTTTTTCCTAGGACCAGCTCGACCTGTGGGGAACGAAAAAAGGATTGATAAATCAATGAACCCGTGATAATATATAATATCATTTGCCGTTATAGATCTACCCCAAGGAGGCGCATCAATAATGAAGGTTATAACAGTCGTGTTACTACTACTTTTGGCATCACCCGTATTTGCAGAATTGACCAAAGAAGATTTGCGGACCATTATCAAGGAAGAGATTGCTGCTTCCGAAAAGCGCACGCGGGAGTATATCGATCTTAAAATTGATGGGTTGGATAAAAGCCTGAACGCTAGAATTGATGGGTTGGATAAGAGAATGGGGGATGTTTGGCTTATGATGATTGCACTTGTTGGGCTGATAACAGCCGCCATTGCAATCCCTCAAATCATTATTGCTTACAGGGAAAGAGGGCAGAAGGAACTCCGCGCCGAGATTGAGCAGTTGCGCCAAAAAGTTGAAGCGATACAAAGCTCCCCTGTATAAAGACGGTCAATGTTCCAAACTTGCGTTAAATATTCTTCCCGTATCCCTGTGTGACATGTCGCCCCGCTGGGACTAAAGGCGAAGGTGAATCACCCTCGTGGGTGCGGGTTTCCTAACCTGCACCATAACCGCTCGGCTTGGATTGACAAATCCAAGCCAGACCGGTGAAAGCCCTGTGGATTTGCCAATCCACAGGGAGTCGCTAGGTAAGAGGGAGTAGTGAAGTAACGCATGGGTTGGGTAACCCACCCCTACGGTTTATCTCCGCTTCCCACGTTCTTCCTTTCTCCCTTTCCCGTTCTCTCGTTTTCTGTTTTTCCTTGCGCCGTTGCGTCCTTGCGTTAAATATTCTTCCTGTTTTCAATCGGTGTAATCCTTTAATCCGTGGTTCAGACAGATTGCCACATAGCACTCCGCTGGAGTGCAGGGATTTGGATATATCGCCCGGCTATAGACATATCGCTCCTCTGGAGCGCAAGTCAATCCCGTCTCCCCGCTCCTCCGTTTCCTCGTCGCGCGGGTTGGGTAACCCACCCCCTACGCCTCTCGTCTTCCCGTTCTCTGGTTCTCTCGTTTTCTGTTTTTCCTTGCGCCGTTGCGCCCTTGCGTTAAATAATCTTCCCGTTTTCAATCCGCGTAATCCTTTAATCCGTGGTTCAGACAGATTGCCACATAGCACTCCGCTGGAGTGCAGGGCTTGGGATATATCGCCCGGCTATAAACATGTCGCCCCTCTGGGGCTGAATGCTTTTCTCTCGTTTTCTCGTTTTCTGGTCTTCCCGTTCTCTCGTCTTCTCGTTCTCTGGTTTTCTCGTTTTCTGTTTTTCCTTGCGTCTTCGCGTCCCTGCGTTAAATATTCCTCTCGTTTCACGCATTACGTTTCACGAAAATCACCTATAGAAGGAATACACCTCAATCCCCCAAAAGACACGGATAAGCACCCAACCCCCGCCGACCAGGTACTCCCCGAACAGCAGTCCCAAGAAAAACGGCAGCGCCTTCCGATAGAGCCGAATACCGCCAACCTTCAGGACGGTCGCCTTAACCGCCCAACTCACAAACACGGAAAACCATAACCATCCGAAAGTCCATGGGCTGCTCGCTATCGCGTAACCGGCGGGGTGGAAGGGCCAAAGCGGAAACCGCGTGCGGATCGCCCAGAGAAATCCGGTAAAGAGAAATCCTACCGTCATAAAAAGCACCGATGGGGCATTGGTCTCCGTCGGATTGTAGAGCCAGCTCCGCATGTTGGAATACGCGCCATTTCCCAACCCCACATTGATATTATCGCCGCCGCTGCTGTAAGCGAGCGTGAGATACGCCCAAAACGTGGTTAAAATACCCGCGACTGTCGCTAGAACCATCACGCCAATTAAGCGGCGATGGTCCATCTGCGTCGCATCTGCCACCTTGAACCCTTCCAGCGTGTGCGGCATCGGGTGGGCGCGATAACCGCGATTGAACGTATAATAAAACCCCATCATCACCAAGCTCCCTGCCGGAATACGGCGGGTGCCGATGGCGTCCGTGATGAAGTGGCGCGGATTGACAAGGAACATCTCATTCGTCGGCGGACCTACCTCCGCGCGGATACGACCGACAGCGATCGCCAATAGGTAGTAGGTGAAAAAATAGAGACCCGCCATCCAGAGCGTCATCCCGCCGTAATACGAAAATACCAACAGAAAGATGATCCCGCCCGTCAATCCCAATACCGCCCACCGATACTTCATCGGTTCATTCTCTTCGCCGGGCTGGTCCCGCCAAAGGTTCTTGAAAACTGAGATAAAGTAGCGTCGTCCGCCATAGAGGGCAAAACAGGCGATCGCAAAAAAAGCGCCGATACTTTGTGGTCCCTCATACGGGAAGCCCGGAAAACTGGAAAGCCCTAACGCGCGTCCTAAGATACGCTCTGCCTTCCAAAAGAGGAAGAAGAACCACAGCGAGAAAGACATCTCTAACGGCATCAGGAACCCCAAGCCCAGTCCAAAGGGGAGCGTATACAGCGGTGTCCACCCCATCGCATTCCACGGCTTCTCGGTAAAGAACTGACCGATCTCCGCTCTGCGCACAGGGATCTCCGGGAACGCGGGGAACAGGACGTGCAGACCGTTGATGAGGTCGATCCCGCCTGCGACGGCGAATCCGAGCCACAGCATCTTGGATTTGAACAGGCTTCCATCGGAACGGGTCATCTCCAACGGCAGCTGAACGATCGGATACGCTAACCGTTCTCGGAGTATCCACTGCCGACGTAGGATGGCGTCCATGCAGATCATCACCCAGATCAGGGCGGTTAGAAGGATTGTCCACCACAAGATCGGGCGGAGCCACGGTAGGAGGTGTGCTCTTGTGTAGGGCGTGCTCTGACCCTCGTAAAAATCGAGTAGGCTTAATGGATCGTTCAACGTCAGCCAAGGGGGCAGGTATCTCCAGAAGAGTGCTTTCCACTCATTTTCAGGGGTGGCGAACCAGAAACCGTGCGAGAGAGTTGGCACGACGGTTTGCATCACATCGTGACCCGCAATCGCTGAGGAGAGCGAGAGCATCATGTAGATGGTCATCAGTTCCCCTTGCTGCAGGGCGAAACGCGGAAAGAAACGCTTGATCAGCGTGTTGATGATAATCAACACCGTGAGGCTGATAATCACGTTATAGATCAACGACATCGTTGTCGCCAGCGTGCCGATATACTTGACCTCGTTTGTGATTATGAAATAGGTGTTGACCGGCATCAGTGCCAACGCGAGCACGACAGCGCGAAACGTTAATCCCTTATTTGAGGTTTGCTTGCCAATCGGTTGTTCAGTCATAATGAGAGTATCCGTTTGCAGGGGATTCCGTGCGGTTGACGCTTTACGAACCCCACCGTAAGGAACAACGATGGTTGTTCCCTACAACATTTGTTGTGCGGGCAACCCTTGTGGTTGCCCAATTTTCCTTCCGTTTCCTCATGCTTATCCGCGCAATCCGTCTAATCCGCGATTCAGACAACAAATGCGCCTCCAATCGTAGGGGCTTGGTTCCCAAGCCCGACGGGTTGGGAGACCCAATCTCTACGGGTTCAATTGTGAGGTAGCGTCATGGTTTTTTAATCCGTGTTTTCCGTTGAATCCGTGTAATCCGTTTAATCCGCGATTCAGACAATTTTCACATGCCACCCCGCTAGGTCTAAATGCGGCACAATTTGAGGTAGGGCATCCATCGTAGGGGCTTGGTTCCCAAGCCCGCAGCCCGACGGGTTGGGTAACCCACCCCCTACGGGTTCAACGGTGCGGTGGTGCCTCGGTTTTCAATCGGTTAATCCGCTTAATCCGTGGTTCAGACAGATTGCCACATAGCACTCCGCTGGAGTGCAGGGATTTGGATATATCGCCCGGCTATAGACATATCGCTCCTCTGGAGCGAAAGGCAATCCCGTCTCCCCGCTCCTCCGTTTCCTCGCCGCCGAATCCGTGATTCAGACAAATGGTACATGTCGCCCCTCCCCGATAAGATCGGGGTTCAAAGCAACTGGGGCTAAATACACCAATGAACTCTCCCCTTCCCACTCTCTCCCTTTCCCTCTTCCCGTTTTCTGCCTCTCTGTGCCCTCTGCGTCTCTGCGGTGTTTTTATTGTGTTTCACGAAAATCACCGATAAAAGGAATACACCCCAATATCCCAAAACAGCCGAATTAAGACCCACGCACCCCCAATGATAAATTCGCCCAGCAGAATGCCCAAAAACAGCGGAAACACCTTGCGATAAAGGCGGATGCCCCCAACCTTCAACAAGATGGCTTTTATCGCCCAACTCACAAAGATCGAAAACCAGAGCCACCCGACCGTCCAGCCACTACTGCCGATGAGATAACCTGCCGGATGGAAGGGCCAAAACGGAAACCGTGTCCGTAACCACCAGAGCATCCCCGTAAAGCAGAAACCTACCCCCATGAAAGCGACAGCGGAAAAGTCCGTGCCCAGCGGGTGGTAAAGCCAGCCTTGCAGCGCGTTATAACCACCGATCCCGAGATCGCTTACCGTGCCGATGTCATACCCGACAACCAGATATCCCCAGAACGCAGCGAGAACCCCCACCACCGTTGCCAAGAGCATCGCCCAGACCAAGCGGCGCGAATTCATATCCGCAGCGTCCGCTACCTTGAACCCCTCCAACGTGTGCGGCATTAGGTGTGCCCGGGAACCCCGATTAAACGTCATATAGAGCCGAGTCATGGTCAGGGTGCCAGGAGACAACCGTCGGCTGCCAAATACATCGGTAAGAAACTGGTGCGGCGTGGCACTGACCTCGTTCGTCGGCGGACCCACCTCGGCACGCACCCTAGCGATACTTATCGCCAGCAGGTAGTAGATCAGAAAGTAAACCCCCGCTGTCCAGAGTGCCATCCCGCCTTTATATGAGAAAGCGAGCAGAAAAACTATTCCACCGATCAAGCCGAGAACCGCCCACCGATACCGCATCGGCTCCTGCGCCTCGCCGGGCGTATTCCGAAACAGGTTCTTGAAGAGATTGATAAAGTAGCGGCGCCCGCCGATCAGGGCAAAGCAGCCAACCGCCAGATAGCCGCCCATCACCTGCGCCCCACGATACGGGAAGTTCCGCAGACTCTTGAGTCCAAGCGCTTCGCCCAACACATATTCCAGCTTCCAGAACAGGTAGAAGAACCAGACGGAAAAGGACATCTCTAACGGCATCAAAAACGCTAAGCCCACTGCGAAGGAGAGGATATAGACCGGCACCCAACCGACAGCGGTCCACGGTTTTTCGGTAAAGAATTGACCAATCTCAGCGTGACGAATGGGAATCTCAAGAAACGAGGGCACCAATGCGTGTATCCCATTGATTAGGTCGATTCCTCCGGAGATGGCAAATCCGAGCCACATCATCTTGGATTTGAACAGTCGTCCATCAGTCCGCGTGATTTCCAGCGGCAACTGAACGATAGGATACGCCAACCGTTCCCGTTCAATCCACTGCCTGCGAAGCAGTATATTCAGGCAGATCATCACCCAGATGAGCACGGTCAGAAACACTGTCCACCAAAGGATTGGACGCAGCCAATCCCGGAAATGCACCCCTGCGTGAAATGTGCTATCCCCCTCATAAAAGCCCGTCAGACTCGATAGATGGTCCATTACGAGCCATGGGGGCAGATGTCTCCAGAACAGTTCCTTCCACTCATTTTCGGGGGTGGCAAACCAGAAGGCGTCGGGGATCGTCGGCACCACCGTCTGCATCATATCGTGTCCCGCGATTGCCGAGGAGATGGAGAGCATCACGTAGATGGTCAGAAACTCGCCTTGGGTGAGCGCGAAGCGCGGCAGGAAACGCTTAATCAGGAAGTTGACGGGGATCAGCACCATCAAGGTGATAATCACATTATAAATCAGCGAGATGGTGGTCGGCAGTGTGCTCCAATACTTAAGATGGTTCGCCATTATACAGTAGCTATTGACCGGAATCAACGCTAATCCGAGAATGACTGCTCGAAACGTCACGCTCGCATTCGGTTTTTGGTTATACTGTATCTCTTGGGCAATAGCCATAGTGGTCTCAGGTGTGAAAGCAGATAGGTCGATTTTCCAAAATCGACATGCCAGGGTCGAGCAAGGAGGTCCAATCTACAAACCAAAATTGGAGGCGTGCTCGACCCTTGTTTTGGTGATAAAAGCCGTATCTACCTTTCACACATCGGTGGATCCGGGGCGAGACAACCCAGCGGGAAAGCCGTAGGGGGTGTCATTCCGGTCAGCAGTCAGGGGCCAGCTCTGTCCACCCAGATTCTGAAACGATTCGTGGCGACCACAGAGCCATAGGAACATTTCCGCCACCTTGATAACGTCACGGAACAACTCGACATAGCCGTAGTCTCCGGTGGGACCCCCGGCATAATTGGCTGCGGCAAAATCAAATTCCGACTCAATGATCCAGTCCCGTTTTGGCGGGGTCGTGCGCCAGTAGAAATACTTGAGCAGGTTGCGGATACCCGAAGCGGTTGATGGTCCGCGGCGGTGCCAGATGTGGTAAACGGTAATGAAAATCGAGCCGGCGGGCGCGGTTGTCGGTATCGCGCCGCGGATGCCATCCAGATGGAACATAAACTTGCCTTTGTTGCGTATCAGATGCGAGCCGGGCACAATCTGCGTGGGACCCATTTCGATGGGCGTATCTTGGGGATAGTAGAATACCTGCAAAAAGTTCAATTCGGGTGTATAGCGGTAGTTGCCGTCCACGTGCCAAACACCACCCATCACTGGAAATTCCTGCGCCTCCTTCTCCGCCGTCATCGGACAGCTCACCCGATGATTCGCCATCTTAATCGGTAGATGAAAGTCGGTGCCGAGAAGCGAACGTAGGACACCGGCGACCGTTGGGTTGGCAATCACATGCTCGACAAACCAGTCTTCGTATAAGATGCCCTGGGGTTCCGGGACGGATACTGATCGCAGTATTCCATCGTCTTGCGGTTGATCTCATCGGGCACCACGCCCTCAAACATCAGATAGCCGGTCTTGCAAAAGTCCAGCACTTGGCTGTCCGTTAATGTCGGTTCACAATCGTAGGTTTTCTGTTCCGATATCTGCACGGTTTACCTCTATCGTTCCAAAATAAATTCAAAACCGAGACCATACACCTCTTTTTCATCCACAGCGAGTAGGGACAGATTGGGGAATGAAATAATCCGCCAACCGTCTGTTACGGCGTCTAATACCGTCTGGTAGGGCCAGTCCTCTGGGTCAGGGGGACTGGCGACCCGCTTTCCACCTTCGATCTGCATCATACCCACCACCTGCGATTCTGGCGACGTATTTCTAGCTTGCAGATAGAGGATATCCTGCGGTCTGTCCCTGGTTTGCCCTATTAGATCCGTGATACCCCGACAGAGTTGGGTCGGCGTCAACTCGCCCCGTTGTAATTCAGCCATCAGCGAGTTCATAATTCCTTTTTGTTCTTCAGTCATCTGCTCTGCCTCATCTTGCGCGTAGTATTCGAACCTAATAAGTAGCCAATCGTAGGGGCGAGGTTTCCTCGCCCAACGGGTTGGGGAACCCAACCCCTACGGTTTATCTTCCCTTCCCACGTTTTTCCTTTCTCCCTTTCCCGTTCTCTCGTTTTCTGTTTTTCCTTGCGCCGTTGCGTCCTTGCGTTAAATATTCTTCCCGTATCACGCCATCACATGTCGCCCCTCTGGGGCTTTGGTTATTTGGTGTATGCCGCGTGCTATAAACATGCCGCCCCGCTGGGGCTAAAGGCGAAGGTGAATCATCCTCGTGGGTGCGGGTTTCTTAACCTGCACAATAACCGCTCGGCTTGGATTGACAAATCCAAGCCAGATCCGTGAAAGCCCTGTGGATTTGCCAATCCACAGTGAGCAGTTAAATGAAAGGGAGTGGTGAAGTAACGCGTGGGTTGGGGAACCCAACCCCTACGAACCTTCCCATTTTCCGCTTTATCGGTGTAATCCGTGATTCAGACAACAAGACCGACAGCCCGCTCGGCTTGGATTGACAAATCCAAGCCAGATCCGTGAAAGCCCTGTGGATTTGCCAATCCACAGGGAGCAGCTAGGTAAGAGGGTTGGGGAACCCACCCCCTACGAACCTTCCTATTTTCTGCTTTAGGTGTAATCCGCGATTCAGACAACAAGACCGACAGCCTGCTTGGCTTGGATTGACAACTCCAAGCCAGACCGGTGAAAGCTCTGTGGATTTGCCAATCCACAGGGAGCAGCTAGGTAAGAGGGTTGGGGAACCCAACCCCTACGGATTCGATTCTGCTTTTCTCTGCGGCGTTGCGTTAAGTTTCCTGCACGTATCATGCTGCCATATGTCGCCCCTCTAGAGCTAAATGCGCCAATGCACCAAACTTGCTGCCTCAATGAGATGATAATGGAGGGCATTATCTGTCAGCGGTTTCCGAGTTGAGGTTTGGAGAGCAGAGGGGAGGGTTACGTTCACGGGAAGTGATACGTGGGAGAGAAGGTCGGACAGCGTCAGCGCAGCGGTGATTATGCCAATGCCTTCAAGCTGTCGTCATCGAGCGGCTCTAGCGGCGTAAAATCGCGGTTGTTGTGATACCAGTCGCGTTCCGTGCCGGTGCAGGCGTTGCTGACGGCGTTGTAGTTCAAATACATGATCGCCCGTCGCCAAGGCGAGACATTGTTGGCTGAACCGTGCACCACGTTGCAGTGGCAAAAACAGACAGACCCCGCGGGCCCTATCAACGCTTCGATACCGCTCTCTTCAACCAGCTGTTCCAAGGTGGTGCGATCAATGTGATGCAGAGCGTATCCCTTCGCGTCCTTGTGCGGCTTTGAGTCGAGAAGACCGTGCGTATGCGAGCCCGGCACGACCAGTAACGGCGAGGTAACCGCTGTGCAATCGTCGATAAACACAGCTGCCATAATGCACTTCGCCGCTGCCATCCCGTCGATGCGATGCCACGGTGGGTAATCTTGGTGCCAGTCCCACGCCGCGCCGCCCCCGAACCCCTGTTTGGGGTTCAGGCGGCTCTGATGGAGATACACATCGTCATCCAACAGTTGACGGATCGGATTCAGCAGGCGCGGAAGCAGCGGGAGATAGCGGAACGGTTCGGAATAGACATGTGCTCCAAATGCGAGCCTGACGGAGTTCGGGTCATCTTTCTCAGGTATCACCTCTGGACCCCGGCGGCTGAGAACGTCCGGCGTTGCCCGCTGCAGGACCCTCACCTCATCATCAGTCAATAAGCTTGGGAAAAACAGGTAGCCCTGTTGATTAAAGCGCGCAATCTGGGCGTCGTTGAGTTGCATGATATCTATCTATCTCATTTTGCGGTCAAAACCTGTTTCGTAGGGAACGCAGATCTGCGTTCCCTACCACCTAAGATATTGGAAGCTCAAAAGGGTTCGCTTCTTTTCGCTAGCGAGGCTTTAACGCGCCCCATACTGTCGCCAGCTTGCCCCGTGGGTCAACCGAAAAGTTCTTAGGGAAGGGCCAACCGGGCGGCTGATAGACCTCATTTTCGGTTTCCCCTGCACCCGCGCCGCCGTTCCAACCACCTATGGTATAAATCTTTCCATCCGCAACGGCAGTCCCAAAACTGCCTCTCGCAGTGGGCATCGAGTCCATACGCCTCAATTTGTTTTCCTCTGGCGAGTATTCCCAAACATCGTCGTAAAATACAAGGTCGGGATCATTTCCGCCCCCTTTGATTCCTCCTTTGCCCTTCCATTTCTCGCCTCCCATGACATAAATCATGCCGCTATTGACGAAGGCGGCGGCGAAATTATGAACAGGTCTTTGTATCTTGGCTTTGGGTGTCCAAATCTCCGTTTTAGTGTCGTATTCGTCCACGTCTGTGGTTGACTCCTTATGCGTGAAATCGGTTGCACCGCCAAAGATATAAATCTTCCCTTTGCCCTGCACAGCGGCACCGGCTGCCCCCCATCTCGGATTCGGCATATCCGCTTTCTGTTCCCAAGCGTCGGTCACAGGGTTGTATACCTCGATCGCCGCGGAGGGAAAGAAGACATCGGATGCACCACCAACGGTATAAATCTTGCCGCTCAACACGACGGTGACGGGAGCGATTCGCGGCGTTATCATGTCCGCCTTTCTCTCCCAAGTATCAGTCTTCGGGTCATACACCTCTACTTCCGCCAAAGGTGCGATGCCGTCACGGGTTCCGCCGATAACATAGACCTTTCCGTCCAAGGAAACCGCGGTGTGCCGCACTCGACCTGTCGGTATAGGTTTCTTTTCGACCCACTTGTCCTTTGCTATGTCATACTCTTCATTTTTAGAGATCTCAGGGGTATCGTCTTGTCCACCGATTGCGTAAATCTTCATGTCAACGGCAGCAGCCTCAACTCCCCACCTATGCGTTGGCATTGGCTTTAGTTTCTTCCATCCCGCAAAGCCGAGCGTGGCAAAACTAAGGCTAAGCAGTCCACATAACATCAGCCCTACTAAGGTTTGATAGCTTGTCCGCTTCATGGTATCTACCTCCTCTATCAGGTTGAATTTGAGTGACCTTCGGAGCACCTCAACCGAGAGGCTGCTCCAACTTCAGGACCAGTTGCACCTCGTAAAAACAGATTTGCTATTGATGCCTCTTAAGCGCTCCCCATACGGTCGCCAGTTTGTCCTGGGGTTCAACCGAAAAGTTCTTAGGGAAGGGCCAGCCGGGCGGTTGATAGACTGCTGCTCCAATTTCGTCGCCGGCACCGCCCGCCCAACCCGCGATGACATAGACCTTTCCGTCTGAAACGGCAGTTCCAAAACTGGACTTTGCCTTCGGCATTGCTGCCTCACGTTTCCATTTATCCGCTTCTGGCGAGTATTCCCAAACATCGTCGTAGAATGTCCAATCCGGGTCATTAATACCCCCATCAACGCCGCCTTTGCCCTTCCATTTCTGACCGCCGATGACATAAATCATGCCGCTATTGACGAAGCTGGCGGAAAAATTATGAAGTGGTCGCTGCATCTCGGCTTTGGGTGTCCATGTCTCCGTTTTGGTGTCGTATTCATCCACGGCTGTGGTTGAGTTCTCGCGGGTGAAATCGGTCGCGCCACCAAAGATATAAATCTTTCCCTTTGTCGCAATGCCAGCGCCGGCTGCGCCCCATCTCGGATTGGGCATGTCCGCCTTCTGTTCCCATGTGTCCGTCGCGGGGTTGTATACCTCGATCACCGGAGACGGAAAGAAGAGGGCGGTCGCGCCGCCGATGACGTAGATATTCGAGCTCATTGCGACCACCATCGGAGCGATTCTCGGAGTCGGCATCGCTGCTTTCATTGTCCAGACATCCTTTTTCGGATCATACTCCTCGACTCTTGCCACGGGATCAATCCCATCAAATGTCCCGCCAAAGGCGTAAATCTTTTCCTTGAAGGTAACCGCGGCGTGCATCACCCTGCCGCTCGGTATCTCCTTACCCTCGTTCCATTTGCCCCTTGCGACATCAAACACTTCCACTTTTGAGAGCTTGGGACTATCATCTTGGCCAGCGATAGCGTAGACCTGATCGTCCACGGCGGCAGCGGCTAATCCCCATCGACCTGTTGGGACAGCCTCGACTTCACGCCAGCCTGCAAAGCTCGCCGCCGAAAAGCCAAACAGGCCACATAACAACAATCCCGCTAACATTATCGACCGTTTCATGTTACGGATCTCCTGTATAAGATTTAGTTTGGCTCCCCTTCCGAGAACCACCGCTTTCCGAGTTGAGTGCTAGTTGTCCGCTAAAACAGCTTGGGTTGCTATCCATTTGAAACTTTGGAGTATTTTATAATCTATCGATCTGTGCCGCCATATCTGCGTGGGCAGTAGATTGGGCTCTCTAGCCCGACTGCATCGATGAGCTAATGAACTAGGACGTGTTGATATTTTGTCATTGCTAATTCGAGAAACGATTGGGCAATCCGTCAAGAACTGCATTAACCCGCTGGGGCTTGAGGACTTGTACCGTTGCATGTACTATAAACATGCCGCCCCGCTGGGGCTTAGGATTGATGGACCTTGTCACTTGCTCTATACCCTGCTGGGGCTTTGTAATCAGACAGGGAGCCCAACGGACAGGTGTTAGTTTGAGTAGGTCGAGATTCATATCTCGACACAGCGCGTCGATTTTGGAAAATCGACCTACAAAGGCTCAAAATTGTCTCAGGCACATACTGTATTAATACACATGTCGCTCCGCTGGGGCTTGAGGACTTGTACCGTTGCATGTGCTATAAACATGCCGCCCCGCTGGGGCTTAGGATTGATGGACTTTGTCACTTGCTCTATACCCCGCTGGGGCTTTGTAATCAGACGAGGAAGCCCAACGGACAGGTGTTAGTTTGAGTAGGTCGAGATTCATATCTCGACACAGCACGCCGATTTTGGAAAATCGACCTACACAGGTTCAAAATTGTCTCAGGCACATCAGGATTGGTTCAATTCGTCAAATTCGAACCTAATGAACAAATGAACCAAACACTACTGACGCCGTTTAATATCCCCCCATATCGTCGCTAGCTTGTCTTGGGGGGCGACCGAAAACGCCTTAGGGAAGGGCCAACCATCGGGCGTATAGACTTCCATCTCTAGCCGTGGCCCGCCGGCCCCGTGACCACCGACCGCATAAATCTTCCCGTCAAGCACTGCGGTTGCCAAAGTCGACCGTGGGGTTGGCATCTGATCCTTTAGCCTCGCCCACCTATTCTTGTCTAAGTCGTATTCAAAGACCGTCCAATGCACGATCCATCCCTCGATATTTTGCCCGTCTTTCTCGTTGCCGCTAAAGGTCTTCCCCCCAATAGCATAAGCCTTCCCACTGTTGACGAAACTCACTGACATATCGTAATAGTCGAGCGGCATATCGGCTTTCTTCGCCCACGTATCTGTCTTCGGGTCATATTCCTCTGTCAGGTCGGTATACTTTTGATGCGTATTATCTACAGCACCGCCACAGATGTAAATCTTGCTCCGTGCTGTAAAAACGCCCGCACCCCACCTTGGGTTAGGCATATCCGCCTTCTTTTCCCATGTGTCGGTTACGGGGTCATAGACCTCAACTGCAGCGGACGGAAAGAAGAAAGAGTCCGCGCCGCCGATGACATAAATCTTGCCGCCGACTACCGCCGTGAGCGTCGCCATCCTCGCGGAAAGCATATCGGCTTTGGGTGTCCACGTGTCGGTTTTCGGGTCATATTCATCGGTCAATGGAACCGCTTGGAAATTATCCTCTGTTCCCCCAAAAGCATAAATCTTTCCCCTGACGATGGCACTGCTTACCCGAAATCTGCCGCGCTGCCACTTGCCTTTAACGTCCCACGCATCCCGCACTGGATCATATTCACCCACAAATTTGCCCGGGGGCTTCAAGTCATCCTGCCCACCAAAACCGTAAAGTTTCCCATTAAAAGCCTCGACACCTAATCCCCACATACCCACAGCACGGTCACCTAATTGTGGCAGCTTGACCTTCGGCTCCCAATTTCCGGCAAAACTGACCGTCGAAAAAACCAGCAGCCCGCAGGCTATCAAGCCTGTTAAAATTATTCTATGTTTCATAATTATTTTCTCCCAATTCTCTTTCGCTCATGTTAAGAGATGGTGTAATAGCAACTGTAGGGAACAACGATCGTTGTTCCCTACTTTCTTTTATTGGTTGTGCTTAATTTTTCCCCATTTCGTTGCTAGTTTAGCTTGAGGAGAGACGGAAAAAGCCTTGGGGAAGGGCCAACCGTTGGGGGTGTATGCCTCTGTTATCCCAGGGATGCCAACATGCCCCCCAATGGCGTAAATCTTCCCGTCCAGAACGGTTGTGGCTAAACTTGCCCGTGGGGTCGGTATCTCGTCTTTCAGCCGTGTCCACTTGTTCTTCTCTACATCGTATTCAAAAACCGTCCAATGATAGCGCCACTTGTCAGATAGGCGTCCATCTCTGTCGTTACCGCCAAATGCCTTTCCCCCGATGGCATAAGCTTTCCCACTGTTGACGAAACTCACTGACATATCGTGATAGGCGACTGGCATGTCTGCTTTCTTTGTCCAAGTCTCCGTTTTCGGGTCGTATTCTTCCGTGAGGTCGGTATACTTTTGATGACTCTGATCCACGGCACCACCACAAACGTAAATCTTCCCTCTAGCAGCAAAAGCGCCTGCCGCCCACCTTGGGTTAGGCATATCCGCTTTCTGCTCCCATGTGTCGGTTACGGGGTCATAGACCTCGACAGCAGCTGACGGAAAAAAGAAGGATTCCGCTCCACCAATGACATAAATCTTGCCGCCCACCACAGCAGTAGCTGTCATCATTCTGGCAGTCGGCATATCGGCTTTAGCGGTCCAGGTATCGGTTTTGGGATCATACTCATCTAGGAAAGGGACCGCCTGAAAATTATCCTCTGTTCCTCCAACGGCGTAAATCTTCCCTCTTATCACAGTACTGGCTAACCGAAATCTGCCCCTCTGCCATTTCTTGAGTTTGGTCCATACGTCTCGATTTGGGTCGTATACATGCACAAATTTGCCCGCAGGCTGCAAATCATCTTGTCCGCCAAAGATGTAAATCTCCCCATCGACCGTCCCAGCACCCAACAACCAAGCACCGCCTGAAATGGCACCCAATTTTGGGAACGTGGCTTTCTCCTCCCATTCTCCCGCAAAAACCATTGTCGAAAAACCGAATATCCCGCACGCTATCAATCCTGTTAGCAGGTAACGTGGTATCCAATGTTTCATGATGTACACCTCCATATTTTATTGTATTTGCTTAATCACACCCCATTTCGTCGCCAGCTTTTCCCGTGGATCAACCGAAAAGTTGTCAGGGAAGGGCCAACCATCGGGGATATATACTTCTACCTCTCTGCGGGGACCGTTGTGATGCCCACCAATGGCGTAAATCTTTCCATCCACGGCGGCTGTCGCTAAAGTGCCCCTACCGGTCGGCATCTCGTCGTTAAGCCGTTGCCATTTGTTCTTCTCGACATCATATTCCAATACCGTCCAGTGAAGAACCCACCCTTGAAACTTTGGACCGTCTTTTTCTTTCCCATCGAAGGTCTTTCCCCCAATGATATACGCTTTTCCACTGTTGACGAAACTCGCCGCCATATCGTAAAACTCGATCGGCATATCGGCTTTCTTCGTCCAGGTGTCCGTCTTTGGGTCGTATTCCTCAGTCAGGTCGGTATACTTCTGATGGGTGTTATCCAAGGCGCCGCCAAAGACATAAATCTTTCCTTTGACCACCACCGCCGGCATCCCCCATCTCGGATTGGGCATGTCCGTCTTCTGCTCCCATGTGTCCGATGCGGGGTCATACACCTCAACTACAGCGGACGGAAAAAAGAAAGATTCCGCGCCGCCGATGGTATAAATCTTGCCGCCCACCGCAGCAGTGGCAAATCCCATTCTTGGGGTCGGCATATTCGTCTTAGCTGTCCATGTGTCGGTCTTGGGGTTATACTCATCAACGTTGGGAAGGGTTTCAAAGTTATTTGCTGTTCCGCCAAACGCGTAAATCTTGTTCCGCACTGTGGCAGTGCCGAGCCGGAATCTGCCCTGTATCAGCTTCTTCTTGTCCGTCCATTCATCCTTTTCGGGATCATATTCTTTCACAACTTTGCCGGGAACTACCAAATCATCTTGACCGCCAATGGTATAAATTTTCTCATTCACTACGTTGGCACCGAATCCCCATATTCCGCCAGAGAGGGCACCGATTTGCGGCATATCTGCTTTCTCTTCCCACTCTCCTGCAAAGCCTATTGTCGAAAAGCCGAGCAGCCCGCACGCTATAAAACCTATTAAAATTATTCGATGTTGCATATTTAACTTCTCCCAATTCTCTTTGACTCATGTTAAGAGATCGCACAACAGAAACCGTCAAAAGGTCGGTTTCTCCCATCACTTCCTTTTGACGGTTTTTTATTGAGTTTGCTTAATTGCTCCCCATTTCGTCGCTAGCTTTTCCCGCGGATTAACCGAAAAGTTGTCAGGGAAGGGCCAACCGTCAGGGGTGTATGCTTCCACTATCGCTGTGGGACCGCAACAACCGCCCTCCCAACCGCCGATAGCGTAGATTATTCCATCAACAACGCTTGTGGATAGAATTGACCGTTCGGTCGGCAGTTCGTCGTTGAGCCTCGTCCATTTGTCTTTCTCTACATCGTATTCAAAGATAGTCCAATGGAGTGTCCACCCCTCGTTCAATCTTCCATCCTTGTTCCGTCCCTCCCACTTCTGCCCGCCAATGGCATAAATCTTACCGCTGTTGACGAAGCTGAAACCTACATTAAAGTAGTCGATTGGCATGTCTGCTCTAGGGGTCCATGTGTCCGTCTTCGGGTCGTACATCTCCATTGTATCGGTATATTTCTGATGGCTGTTATCAATCGCTCCGCCGGAGACATAGATCTTGGAGGCGACCGCGACGGCGGATATCCCCCATCTCGGATTGGGCATGTCCGCTTTCTTTTCCCACGTATCGGTTAAGGGATCGTAAACTTCGACAGCGCCCGATGGAAAGAAGAAGGATTCTGCCCCGCCGATGGTATAGATTTTCCCGCCCACCACAGCAGCAGCGAGCGCTAACCGCGCGGTTGGCATGTCGGCTTTCTTCGTCCAGGTATCGGTCTTCGGGTCATACTCCTCGACCGTCGGAACCGCTTCAAAGTTATTGGGGGTCCCTCCGAGAACATAGATCTTCCCTCTGACCATACCGGTAGCGAGCCGGAACCGACCCGTTGGAAGCCCCTTTTTCTCTGTCCACTGGTCCTTCGCTGGGTCATACTCTGCCACTTTTTTGCCTGCGTCCGGTAAATCATCTTGCCCGCCAATGGCATAGATCTTCCCGTTGACTGTTTCCGTCCCTAATCCCCACCGTTTCCTTAATAGAGGCGCTTTGGGTTCCCATTTTCCTGCGATACTTACAGGGGGAACGCCAAAAAAGCCACATAATACTAAGCCGGCAAGTGTGCTGTGAATTATCAGACGTTTCACGATTCGCACCTCCTGTTTTCAATTTGAGAGTAGGACGTGTTCCCTTAGCGACTGAGATCGCTGGGGCTTTTGCTACCGACGGGAATGAACCTGTTGTTGATTGCAGCAGACGAAAATCATTCTATCAAACATTATTACCTTTGTCAAGTTAAAATATATCTCTCAAGAAACTGGCGTAGATTGCCCAATTTTAAGGGGTTCAATCGTTCAAAAGGATTGATTTATGGCTTGATTTATGCTACACTAAGTTCACAATCGAGAAATAGCACATTACAGGATAGAGGACGGATTTTGTCTATGTTTGAAGCAAAGCTAAGATCAACCATCAGCGCGATACTCTCACCCCTTGCACAGGCAATCGTATCGCTCGGCATCACTGCGAATATGATCACGCTGTTCGGTCTGCTTGTTAATTTGGTGGCTGCCTACTTTTTAGCGACTGAACGGTTGGTGGTGGCAGGATTGTTGATTTTATTCGGGGCGAGTTTCGATATGATAGATGGTGCTGTTGCACGTGCGAGAACATCGACCAACTCTTCGGGAGCACTGCTGGATTCCGTGATTGACCGGTATTCTGAGGCGGTGATATTCCTGGGTGCCCTCATCTATTTTCATCATTTACAGAACTTCTTCGGGGTGGTATTGGTTTTCGCAGCCGTGATCGGGTCGATACTGGTCAGCTATGTCCGCGCCAGAGCGGAGGGACTCCAAATCGAGTGCAAGGTTGGATTGATGCAAAGGCCCGAAAGGATTGTGCTGTTAGCGCTAGGTGTGCTGATACAAGGGGTTATCCCTGATCAGTATACACTCTTGCAATCGAAAGGGATGGTCCTCTTCGGTGTATTCGCACTCCTTGCCGTGACCGCGCATATCACCGCTATCCAACGACTTGTCTTCTCTTTTTACAAACTGAGCGACCATTGAGCCAGTGGTCGCCAAACCCACACCCCTCACATGTCCTCCGGCTGCCGCTTGCGAATCAAGATCGGAATTAGCGACACGAGAACGATGAAAATGCCTGCCCCCGCGAGGTAGATCAACGTTTTCTTGATATCCCCCTCACCGACGTTCACCGCGGCACCCAACTGAACGTAGGCAGCGGTGCCGGGCAACATGCAGATCCATGAGACAAAAAAGTAGGTGGCAAACCGTATCTTTGTGAGCCCGTAAGCGTAGTTCTGCAAGTTAAACGGGAAGAGCGGGACGAGCCGGGTAACCATCAGCATCCGCCAGCCCTGCCTTTGTACACCCTCATCGATTCGTCGGAACTGCGCGTTACCTTCGACCCACCCCTCCACCATACCGCGAGCGACGTAACGGGCAACCAGAAAGGCGCATGAAACGCCGATGACTGCCCCGATAGAAGCGTAGACAACCCCCCAGATCGGTCCGAATGCGAGGCCGGAGAGCATTGTAACGGGCAAACCGGGCAGAAAGAAGACGGTCGCAAGGATGTAGAAGCCGATATACACCAAAGGGGCGATGGGGCCGAAGCTGTCGATTTTCTCTTTGATTTTTGGGATATTGTCGCGCTTGAGATAGTCTGTCACGCCGTAATGACTCAACAGGCTATACACCGCAACAATAACGACGATAGCGATAATGATCTTCACAAGGTTCCGCTTCATGGAGTTTTGATCCCTTCACAGTTGTCGTCTGGTCAATTTTTGTAGGGGCAACCCTTGTGGTTGCCCTGCCGTAGATCGGATTTCCATACTTGACACCTACTAGAAATAACTTTGACTAGGGTGTGTTGACATTTATGTGAGGCGTGTCCGTAATCGTAGGGGCGAGGTCCCCTCGCCCATTGACCAGCACGGGTTGGGAGACCCAACCCCTACGAAGGATCATGTGTTTGTGCGCCCCCTTGACTGTCTGGTTGCGATGAGCGGTGCTTGACTTCCGTTTTCCCTGCTTAATTGGCAACTTGCGTTACCTAACTGAGGGGTGCTCATAAATAGCTTTCAATGAGTCCGCGTCTCAGAAGAGGGACCGCCTGCTCACTGTGGGAGAGGCTTCCTAGCCTCGCTGCTTATGCCATTAGTTTAATCGGCGATTTAGACAAATGGCACATGTCGCCCCGCTGGGGCTTGGGGAATTTTGTTATCCTGTGTGCTATAAACATACCGCCCCGCTGGGGCTAAATGAACCCATGTCCCTTTTGCTGCTTTCACGCACCAAGTATTCTATCCTGAAAATCCTTCAATCGTGGAAATCCTGATTCAGACAATAATTATGAGCACCCCTCACCTAAATATGGAGGCATGATATGCCCAAAACCTACACCGCAGCTGTCATCGGGTCGACCGGCAAGGGCGGCTACGGACATCGACTAGACACTGCGTTCAATATCGATGGCGTTGACCTAGTTGCTATCGCTGACCACGATCCCGAAGGACTTGCCGATGCCGGTGAGCGGCTCGGCGTCTCCCGTCTCTACCGCGACTACCGGCGGATGCTTGAGACAGAAAAGCCCGACTTCGTCAGCATCGCGCCGAGCTGGGTGACAGAACGGGTTCCGATGATCCAAGCCGCTGCGGCGGCGGGGTGCCACATCTATTGCGAGAAACCGGTAGCGGGTAGCCTCGCCGAAGTCGATGCCATCGTTGCCGCTTGCCAGAGTGCAAAGGTGAAGATGGCGGTCGCCCATCAGTGGCGTGCGATGCGCCCGATCCAAAAGTTAATCGAAGATGTGCAAGCCGGTAAGTTCGGAAAACTGCTCCGTGTCCGCACCCGTCCGAAAGACGACAGCCGAGGCGGTGGCGAAGAACTACTTCTACACGGGACACATCTGTTCGACCTGATGATGGCTTTCACCGGTGAACCGCGCTGGGCAAGCGGACATGTCACCGTCAACGGTCGAGACGCCACCACGGCTGATACAGGTCAGGGCAATGCCCCTGTCGGTCCCATCATCGGCGATTCCATCTCCGCGGTATTTGGCTTCGACAACGGTGTGCGAGGGTTCTTCGACTCTACCGCTGGTTTGGCTATTCCCAACCAATCCAATTTTGATAACCTATATGGGCTGTCCCTCGAATGTGAGCGAGCGGCGTTGGAACTCCGCGAACCGGGCGATGTCTACATCTATCCGGCACCGCGGGTGTTGCCTGACCTCCAAGATCTCGCTTGGGAAAGGGTCTGGATGCCGGAATGGCATGAACTGCCCGAACATGCACCGCAGCTGTTGCGGAAAAACTGGTTAAGTATAGGCAACAAGACTCTTGCTAAGGATCTTATCGACGCTGCTGAAGCTGACCGCGAACCGCTATCGAGTATCCGAATGGTGCGTTTCGTCAATGAGATGGTTCAGGGTGTCTACAGCTCGCACCTGCTTGGGGGACACCGAATCGCTATTCCGCTGACAGACCGCGCCCATCCGCTTGGCGAATTATAAGTAGAGCACCTATTCTGCGACTCTGTGCTTACTGAAACCTTCTGCGCAGACAAGCAGTAAAATGAGGGTGGCTTGGATAATCAGAAATAGCTCCCTCGGCACATTCGTTAGAATCTCAATATCCAATGCCCCTTTGTTCAACGCGCCGAACAGGAGCGCGGCGAAAAGGACCCCGTAGGGGTGGTTCCCCCCAAGCAACGCAACGGCAATGCCGGTGAACCCGAAACCGGGCGAGAAGTTGTCGAGGAAACGATAGCGATATCCCATCACCTCCCACACCCCGGCAAAACCCGCGACCGCTCCACTCAACGCCATCGTCCAGACCGTTACACGACGCACATCAATCCCCGCGTAGGTGGCGACCTCTGGGGCATTGCCGACGAAGCGAATCTCGTATCCCCATCTGGTGCGTGTCAACAGAAACTGCGTCAGTCCAATCAGTCCAAGCGCGATGAACAGCGTGACGTTTAAGGGGTTACTCGGCAGAAACGCTGAAGTGAAAACCGCCATACGTGGTAGACGTGCCGCTTCGTGAATTGCGGGTGTGTGTGGTGTCATCTGAGCCGGTGCCTGATAGACCTCAGTGACGAGGTAGTTCGTCAACGCGATTGCGATGAAGTTCAGCATGATGGTGTTGATGACTTCATGCACACCGTAACGCGCTTTGAGTGCCCCCGGTATAGCACCCCACAGCCCGCCCGCGAGGGTTGCGGCAGCCAAGCAGGCGGGGATGATAATCCAGCCTCCGCCCCAGTTCAGGTGAAACCCCACCCACGCCGCGGCGAAGCCTGCGAGATAGAGCTGCCCTTCGCAGCCGATATTGAAAAGTCCGCCCTTAAACCCAAGCATAACCGCCAGCCCCGTAAAAATTAAGGGGGTCGCGTTAAATAGGACGTAGCCAAAGTCGTCGAGACTGCCGAAAACGCTCCGCCATAGGAGTCCGTAGACTTCAAATGGTTTCTCACCGAAAAACAGAATTAAGACCGCACCGAGCAGGAATGCGGCGCAGAGGGCGAGTGCAGTGGGTAGCAGGCGAGGCGATACGTCGCCTGTGAAATGTGAGAGGTGAGACGTTATGCGTGATGCGTAATTTTTGAGCTTACTCATTCCTGTTGTTCTGATAACGCTGCTAACAAACGGGTCACATCCGCGCTCCCGTTGTAGAGATGCGTTGAAATCCGCACCCGACCGAATTCACCCCAACACAGCACTCCCATCTCAGCCAATCGCACCCGCATCGCATCTGCATCTTCAACCAGAAAGCAGGTGTTCCCTGATCGGGCGGATCGTGTCTGTGGACTGATAACCGTAAATCCCAATTCTTTTAGCCCCGCACTCACCTGCTCAGACAGTGTGCGTGCGTGGTCGGCGATCCGTTCGATGCCGATCGATAGCAAGGTCTCCAATGCGCGGTCTAGGTGCATCACCACTAGCATCGCCGGATTGCCCGGCTCCAGACGTTCGGGCATCGGCTGCTCCTCAACCTCCGGGGCGCGCACTGCTTCTTGGGGGGGCCACACGACTAGGTTATGCCAGCCGAAACTGGTTGATGTGATCTCTTCTTCTGCCTGTTCGCTTAGATACATGGGGGCTACACCGTGTGTGGCGAGCAGCCACTTATAACTGCTGCTCACGGTCAGATCGGTCAGCCCTGCGGGGACATCCACAACCCCCGCCGCATGGGTCGCATCCACTGCGAAAAGCGCGCTCCGTTGTCGGAGACCGTCGGAGAGTTGTTCTAGGTCCAAACACTGTCCCGTATAGAAACTGACATGGCTCACCGCCAAGACCCGCGTCCGTTCATCCACGGCGTCTAACAGATCCCTCTCATGCACGAGCCAATCCTGATGTGGCACCAATCGCACATCCACCCCACGAGCGCGAAGGTCCCGCCACGCATAGGCGACCGAGGGAAACTCCAGATTGGTCGTTACCACGTTGTCCCCCTCCCGCCAGTCTAAACCGCGTGCCAGCCAATTCATCCCTTCCGCCGCCGATGGCATAAACGCAATCCGTTCCGCCTGCACACGCCACAGCTCACCCATCCGGCTTCTGCACCGTTCTCCGCGCCCGTAGATCTCCTCCCGACCGTCGTGTCCTGCACTCTTCAGACGGGCAAATTCCGCATACACCGCTTCTTGTGCCTTCAGCCAAGGGGCTTCTCCCCCTGTGCAGAGATGCGTTACGCCTTCGATCCCCACAAATTGATCGGGAGAGATGAGTGGTTCGATGTGTGCGTCCGAGTGGTTCATGTGTGCCCCCTTTGCGTATCGCAGCGTTCGTGGATATGGATATATCAACGTCAGGATTATAGCAATAGTTCACTAGGAATACAACGCAAAAGTTCAACGGGTCGGTCGCCTCTCCGCCGAGAGCCAGCACTTTAGCCTTGAGGGAATTTTTGGGTTCTGCTACAATAACGGATATAGCGATAGTCCACCATCCCAATAACATGTAGCAATCAACAGGAGGTGCCTGCTTATGGGAACCAGTTATCGCGTCGGTGTCATCGGTTGTGGCAGCATCGCGCAGCGCCATGCGAAGGCATATCAGAGTGTGCCGGGCTTTCATCTCGCCGCCGCCGCTGAGCCGAACGCTGAGACAGCGCTCACATTTCAGGAGACTTTTGCCATCCCCGCGATGTACGCAGATCCGGAGGAAATGTTGGAGAAAGAATCCTTGGATGTTGTCAGCATCTGCACCTGGCATCGGCTACATGCACCCCAGACGCTCATGGCAGCTGGAGCCGGTGCTAAGGCGGTGCTGTGTGAAAAGCCGATGGCGGTAAGTCTTGAGGAAGCGGACCAAATGATCACCGCTTGTCAAGCGAGCGGAACAAAGCTGGCGATTGGCCATCAGCGGCGTTTCTATCCCGGCTGGACAGAGGCACGACGGCTCATCAGCGAAGGTGCGGTTGGAAAGCCTGTCATGGTCACCGGATATGTTGTCGATGGCTTGCTCAACACTGGCAGCCATGTCATTGATGGTATGCGCTATGTATTGGACGATCCAGAGGCGGAATGGGTCATGGGAGCCTTGGAACGTAAAACGAATCGCTGGGAACGGGATGTGCCTATCGAGGACTGTTGTTTGGGGCTCACAACCTTTGCGGGTGGGGCTCAGGCGTTGCTTCAGGTGGATCTCACCGCATACAGTTCGGCGGATCACTTCACAGGGCAGGGCACAGAGGGTCTGCTGATGGTGGCACCCGATTCTCTCCGCCTTATCAGTGCTGATAGTAGTGATGGAGAGACGCGCCCGATGCCGTGGGAAGCACAAACGGAATCCGCAGCCGGGTCGGTCGGGTTCGAGGGGTATTTCCATATCGCTTACACCGCTCAAGCGCAAGGGCTGAAGGCGTGGCTAGACGGGGAAACCGACTATCGTAGTGAGGGGACACAGACCCGTCACACTGTCGAAATCATGATGGCACTCTACCAATCGGTTCGTGAGGGTGAAGTGACGCGCCTACCGCTGACAGAGGGGACATATCCGTTGTCAGCTATGGTGGAGGAGGGGAACCTGCCGCTCCGTTATCCTGAAAAATACGATATCCGAGACCCGCAGCGGAGAACATGGACCCACCGTGAGGCGTATGATCATATGCGTGCCGAGGGGCTATCGCACCCGGAGATTATGGCGGCGCTTTTCAAGAAATGAGTGGATTGGTTACTAGGTTCTGTTGACGTTTAACAAAACCAACCATTGTATTCTTTTATACATATATCGTCCCACTGGCTATGGGTCGGGCAAGATGCCCGACCTACGGAGAGGGGATATTGTTGGGTTTCACGGTTCCCCGTTCAACCTAACCTACGTGCTATCAAATGTCAACACGCCCTAATAAACTAATGAACCAACTGTCTTCATGTTTCACGCTCTAGCGTTTTGCACTTTTTTTTACAGAGTTGGGCTTTAGCCCGTAAAGCCCAATGATTTATCTTTGGGATATAAGTTTCGCTTCAGCCGTTTTTGTATTGATTTTGCAGGCTAAGTCTATTATAATTGTCTTGTCTTTCGTAGGGGAATGCTGCACCGTCGCTTGGCGGTGTCCCCTACCTCCTACAGCATAGGACATGAAAGACAGAAAGACAATCTCGTGAAGACCTACACGTTCAAAATGTATAGCAACCACACTAATCGTGAGTTGCAGCAAACGATTGACAGCCATGCTGAAGTATGGAATCACTTTGTAGCGTTGTGTCGCAGATACTATGCTATCTACGGGACATATCCGGGTAAGAAAGCACTGATGCGACACTTAACCAAGTTGAAGCGGCTCCCCCGCTTTGCACATTGGAATCAGTTGGCGAGTCAATCGTTGCAAGACGTCATAGACCGACTTGATAAAGCATACTCTAAACTGTTTACTGACCGCAAAAGCGGCAAGCGTTCCGGTCATCCCCGTTTCAAGAAACGTAAACTATACAAGTCCTACACACTCAAGCAAGCCGGTTGGAAACTGCTACAAAACAACTCTATCCGTATAGGCAAACGCATCTACCGATATTTCAAAAGTAGGGAAGCCTTAGGCACCCCGAGCCGCTGCACGATAAAACGTGACAGCGTAGGAGACGTATGGCTAATCATTCTGACAGACCATGTAGATACCGATTTAGAGTCGCCCACGACGGGTAATAACGCGGGGTTTGACTTTGGACTAAAGAGGTATCTCACCGGGTCTGACTTCAATGACTACGACTCTCCACAATTCTTCAAGCGCGGTCTCAACACTATCAAACGTGCCAACCGCAACCATTCACGAAAGATCAAAAGGTCAAAGAACCGGGAACGGGCAAGGCTAAACCTTGCAAGGAAACACCGCAAGATTGCCAACCAAAGGCAAGATTTCCACTGGAAACTTGCTCATGACCTCACAGACAGATATGATTGGATTTCACTGGAGACGCTCAACCTCCAAGGCATGAAGTCCCTTTGGGGTCGCAAAGTCTCTGACTTAGGTTTTTCTGACTTTGTGCAGCAACTCAAGTATATCGCTTCGAAGAAAAGCACGGAAATCCGATTCATAGACAAGTGGTATCCTTCGAGTAAGACCTGCCATGTCTGTGGCGCAATCAACCTAGAGCTAAACCTTCGTGATAGAACTTGGCAGTGTCCAAACTGCCCCACAGAGTTGGATAGAGATCGCAATGCGGCGGTCAATATCCATAGGGTGGGGGCATCCACCCTCTCAGGAGAAGTTGTAAGTCCCGGTTCGCCGGGCTAACTTTGTTGATAGAGCAATTCGAATCCTAAAGGATGAGAATCCTAATCCTTTAGGTTTGGGAGTATGTCAAATGAGCTATGCTTACCAACTCTCCGATAATCTTAAAACTTCGGGGGATAAGCCATCTAAAATATGAAGGGGATATCCGACATGCAATCCTTCTCCATTGAAAGCGACGCGATATCGCTGCCACGAGGGGCGTGGGCGAAAGCCCATCGGTTGAACGTGCTTTGGCGTGGGAGGCACATTGCCGCGCTGAGTCAAGGCGAATATCGCGCCTACCTGTTCCCCGTATACACCCCGGCGGGGTTCGCCGTCACCTCCGAGTGCCCGATAGATCACCCGCACCACAACTCGCTTTGGATCGGTGCCGATCATTTCCATTGCCGTCTGCCCTTTTCGACCGACGCCTATGAGGAAGCCACCTATAACTTCTACGTCAACGATACCTTTCAGGGACGGGCACCGGGACACATCGTCAGCGTTTCGGTGGAGGAGCTGGAAGTATCGGAAAACCATCTCCGACTCATACAAACACTCAACTGGCAGGGTCCGTCCGAGTGGGGTGCACCTCAAGGGCGTATCCTCGCGGTCGAAACCCGCACCATCGATATCTGCCCGGGCGAATCGGCGAACCTGATCGACATCCGCTCAGAGCTGTGCCCAACCGATTGGGATATCAACATCGGGCCCACGCGCCACGCCTATTTCGGTGTTCGCATGGTCGAGTCCCTACGCGCTACAGCCGGTGGGACCCTCATCGATGCTGACGGTCGCTCCGGCGGTGCGGCGATAAGCGGTGGGGATTCTGATTGGGTGGACTGTTCGGGAGAAATTGCTGCGGACAGGTATGCGGGTGTAGCGGTGTTTCGATATCCTTCTGCTGCCGATGCTACGTGGTATATCGCTGACTGGGGAACGCTGGCGGTGAATCCGTTTGCACAGGAGGGGCGGCTGATAAAAAGTGGTGAGGTGCTCGATGTGGCGGTGCGGGTCGTCGTCCACGACGGAGACGCAGAAGTGGCGGGGATTGAGGGGCTGTATCAACGCTTTATCCAAGAGGTGGAGAACTAAAGCGACTAGAATGCGATCGGCGACACAGTCCACTTTTTTGATTGACACATCGGGATATTTTTGACTACAATCTTTGAGGTAATTCTTTACGTCAAGCTAACGTTACCTAAGCATTTCTCAATATCACAGGAGGACAACGATTATGGCAGTAAATGGAGCTGTACCGAAAGCCCGTTCCGAAGGTCGGGGACCAACGATTTGGCTCGCTGGCACTCCCGACGAGTTGGAGCCCTTAATGCCGCTCGGCATTGCTGGAATTGTTACCAATACCGTGGTGCTTAATCAATACGCTAAACAGTACGGTTCGGCCATCGACCTGATCAAAGCATATCTCGACATAACCGACAAACCCGTGGTCATGGAAATCGACGGTCACACAGTCGAAGAATTGCTCGCGGTTGGGAAGGTATTTACTGACCTATCGGATCAAATTATCCTAAAAATCCCCTGCACGGTAAACGGGCTCAAAGCCTTCAGCGTCCTCAAGGAAGAGGGGGTCGAAACCTTCTGCACAACGGTTTTCTCCTTGACCCAAGCCGCCGCTGTTGCCCAGGCCGGAGTCGATCACCTCCTGCCGTTCTGTGATCCGGTCAAAGCGGTGGGCGGCGATTCGACCCAACTGATACGTGAATGTTCCCAGATGTTCAGTGGTTGGGAGCAGCGGCCCTTCATCATGGCGGCGCTCGTCCGCTCGGTGGAGACAGCCCACGCTGCCTTCCGCGATGGCGCCGATGAGCTTGTCACCATGTGGACGGTCTACCGCGAAATGATGGACCACCCGCTCACCGACGAATGGAACAAAACCTTCATGGACGAGTGGGTTGATATGCACGAGAGCGGATTGCTAGAGGGTGTGCCGGTCACGCTCCATTGAAGCTGAGCCTTCAATTCTACGTGCAACCCTTCATTACTATCGGTGATTATAAGAACACCTGAGGGACTCCCTTGCCCTGATACATGAGGCGAATGGTTCAATCCATTCGTCTTTTTTATTGATTGTCCCGAAAAGACTGGTAAGATCAGCCGGGTTGCCACCCTAATAAAAAAGGGGGTGTTTGGCAAACGCGCCGCTTACCGCGAAGCGCCAGAAACCGAGTTTTTCTTACAGACAAGTTGCTCTGAATCTCGATCGCAGCATCAGGGAAACACTATTTAAGGAAAAATCTAATTAATTTTCCCAAAATCATAAAAAAGTGCTAGAAAAAATCACAGAACTGTGTTTTATAAAGTGTAAGGGAGGAATCAGAACAGTGGCTAACGACAAGGTACTCATTGCCCGCGCCCAATCTGGGGATGAACAGGCATTTGCTCACCTCATGCGGGCGCATTACGCCTTTGTTTATGCGATTGTCATCGGGATTGTAAACAATCCCGACGACGCGGAGGAAGTTGTCCAAGACACCTTTCTGAACGCTTATCGCGGTTTGGCGCAATATGAGGAGCAGACCAAATTCAGAAGTTGGTTGGCAACAATTGCGCGAAATCGTGCGCTGAATTGGTTACGAACGCAGAGAATGGATACTGTGTCCATCAACGAAGTGGAGGAGCACACGCTTCAGACCCCGAATACGCTCGACGACCAGCTGATACGCGACGAACAGAGAGAACTGATTCGTCGTGCAATGGGGACACTTCCGGAAAAGGATAGGGAGATTGCTCGCTCGTATTATCTTGATGGCGCAAGCTACGACGAATTGACAAGGACACATGGTCTGTCATACAAGGCGATTACATTTCGGCTGTCACGTGCGAAACAGAGACTCGCCAAACGGTTGCAATACCTGCTCACTGGTTTGTCTGTTCCTCCCGTAACAACACTCAAACATATCCACTCAGGAGGATTCACAGCTATGAAAATTAGAACGGCTCCCAAAATCACTGCCGGGGCAATAGGCATCGTTGCGCTTGCCAACAGAGGCAAAGTCCGAGATCTCTATGACCTCGGTGAGCAATTATTAATAATCTCAACGGATCGAATCTCGGCGTTTGATGTTGTGCTACCGAATGGGATACCGTATAAAGGACAAATCCTGACCGGACTCTCTGAATTCTGGTTTGATTATACAAAATCGATCGTCGATAATCATATTGTCACCACTGATGTTTCACAGTATCCTGACGCGCTGCAGACCGATGCAGAAGTGCTTAAAGGGCGTTCAATGCTTGTGCGGAAGGCGAATCGAATTGATATCGAATGCGTTGTACGGGGATACATCGCGGGTTCTGCGTGGTCGGAGTATAAACAGGATGGAACGGTATGCGGGGAAAAGCTGCCGGCAGGACTAGTAGAGTCAGAACGTTTGCCAGAACCCATCTTCACCCCTTCCACGAAGGCGGAGCAAGGGGAACATGATGAGAACATCTCAATCGCAGAGATGGAGGAAGCGATTGGGAAGGATTTGTCAGAAAAGATTATCCAGACCAGTTTTGCACTGTTTGAAGCGGCAAGCGAACATGCCGAAAAGTCCGGAATTATCCTCTGCGACACCAAGTTTGAGTTTGGGCAGATTGACGGTCAACTGATTCTCATTGACGAGATCTTCACCCCCGATTCCTCTCGCTTTTGGCCCAAGGACGAATATAAGCCCGGTAGTTCGCCACCCAGTTTTGACAAACAGTATGTCCGTGATTATCTGAGTGATATTGGCTGGAACAAAGAGCCCCCGGCACCTGAATTGCCAGCGGAGGTTATCGGCCAAACCAGCGAAAAGTATCTGGAGGCTTATCGCCTGATTGTTGGTCGGGAATTATTGTGAAGGTTGGGCTGTGACGCTAGACATCTGTTGACGTACTCCCAAACCTAAAGGATTGGGATTCTCACCCATTTCAATTTAGCTGTCAAATAAGTCTTGATAACATTGGCCTGAAGGGATTAGGGCGTGTTGACATTTATGGCATAATGACCGTATGTCAACACTTTGCTAACGACCCCTGTATAGACTAGCTCATCATTGACAGCGCCATCATCTGCGTTGACCTATGTGCTATGGGCGCTTTGGAAAAAAGTAAAGCCCAAGCCTCACAAGAGCGCAGCTGGGATGGATTTTCAACGAAAACTCATATCGCTTAGGTAATCCAATTGAAATAGGCGGCTCACCCGTTCTAAGTACCGGTGTGGCATTTTTGCAACGACGGTGTAGCACAGTTTCGACAGTCTCTTTGTGAGTGCAACACTCTCTTTGGAATCACAGCGCATATCAACAGCAGGTGCAAAGTTGGCTTGAGAAAGCGTTTTCCGAAAAACTCATTTTTTGGATAATGCGCTTTGCATGATTCGGGATAGCTGTGGCATCTAAATTGCTTGTGGTTGATGCGCCAAGTGAATTTCGTTTGGCAATGATTCGCGTCAGATTTTATCTGGCTCCGTTGAAATGTCAACAAAACCTCGCGTTAAAACCTACAATTCAAATCCCAAAGAGAGGACGAAACCCTTTCATGAAGTTTTGCTTATGTTTAGTTCTGTTTGTAGTGCTCACGATGCCGTGCTCTGTTTTCTCCGAAACAGACAATACAAAAAAAGACGAGACCCCAAAAACCCAAAGAAGCATTTGGCAGAGGGTCTTTCCCCGCACAGGTGATATAGAAGGCACCGTCTACCAGCACGAAACCGACGCACCACTGGTTGAAGCAGAGGTGCACATCCTTGAAACCGGTCAATATCAAAAAACCGGTGGGGACGGAACGTTTCGGTTTACCGAAATTCCCATTGGAATATATACACTCTCCATATCCCACTCGACTCATAGTACTTCCACAGAAATTCCGATTGAGATTCGCGCAGGCGAGACGCTCCGCGGGAGATTTTACCCTGGCGCGCCGGTCCCATTTGTGAAAGCCATCTATAGTGGGGATATCGACGGGTCCCTCTATAGCCAAACGACCGGGAAGCCCCTCGCCAACGCTGAGGTCAACTTCGTCGAAATCGATGTGTCAGGACGAACAGATGCATCTGGAAATTTTCAGTTTACAAACATCGCCCCCGGCACCTATACTTTGTTAATTACGCATCCAACGTATGAGGCACCAACGACTACGAAAATAGAGGTAGCAGCAGGTGATACCACACAGGTAAAAATATACCTCGGTACAGTGGTACAACTCGAAACAGTCGTCGTAGAAGGGAAACGTCTCCCCCCAACGATTAGCCGCAAGGAGATTCGAGGCAGCGAACTGATACGGATACCTGGTAGCGGACGTGATGTGTTCAGAGCACTCACGACACTGCCGGGCATCGGTATCCCCAACGATTACTTCCGCGTCCTCTATATCCGCGGAAGCGCGCCGGGAGACACGCTCATCTATCTTGACCGAACCCCGCTCGGTTATCCGTTTCACTTTGGTGGACTCTTCTCAACAATCAATTCAGATAGCATTGAAGATATACGTATTTACGCCGGTGGCTACGGTGCCGAATTCGGCTTAGATTCGCAATCAATTATTGACATACATTCGCGCGAACGCTTAAAAAAAAAGTGGGCAGGTGTATTTGATCTGAACCTTTTATCGCCGTCTGGGTTCCTTGAAGCCAAAATCGGAGACAAAGCCTACGCATCTATTGCCGGACGATTCGCGACCGTCAATCTCATTTTAGGGTATTTCTTTGATTTCACATTTCCCACATGGTCAGACTATCAACTCAAATTTGCTTATGAACTCACCGAAAAGCATCGCCTAACACTCAACGGCGTAGGTGCGACAGATCATTTCGACTTCTCCAACATTGGATCAGAAGATACAGAAGAAACAGCTAACTTTTCCGCCTATTTCAAAAACGGGTTTGAAGCGGAAGGCGTCCACCTCCGCTCTAATTTTACCAACAAACTCACATCTCATCTTTCTCTTACGCGTTCCCACAATTTTCTTAATATTAATTTCGGTGGTGACTCAAGCCAAGACGACAGCCCTGCTGGTGAAAAATTTATCTACAATGTCCAGGTTAACGCGCCAATGTATACCCTTCGCGAAGACCTGTCCTACAAACTAACACCGACACTTCAATTCGAGCCAGGATTTCTCCTCGCCTTCAGTCCAGCCGAGAGCCTTACACACACCTCTTCCCCACAGAGCATAAGTTTTGATGATGAGGAACTTGTTTGGAAAGAGAAATTTGACAAATTTAATTACGGCTTTCGGCGTGCTGAAGGGTACTTACAAGTACGATACGATCCATTATCATTGCTGTCAGTCGCGCTCGGTGTACGATTTGATTACCTCAATTTGACGAAAGAACTCTCAATTCAGCCGCGCGGCAGTCTTAGTTTCACACTGCCAACAACTTCCATCCTCCGATTCGCCTACGGCAGGTACGAACAGAGCCCATTCGCGTATCAAGTACTAAAAACAGGTGGAAACAGGGACCTAAAATCGAGCATGACCGAGCATTATGTCATGGAATTAGAGCATGAACTCTCACCACAAACGGAACTCAAATTCGCTCTCTATTACAAAGACATGAAAAAATTAGTCACTCGATCTGTCAATGCTGACGCCCTTTTTGATGGCTTGAACACAGCGGTTACAACGGCATATCTCAATCAAGGAATAGGGTTTGTGGGCGGGGCAGAGATGTTCCTACGGCACCGTATTAGTGAAAGGTTTTTCGGATGGGTCTCCTATGCCTATACCCATGCCGAACGGCGTGAGACACCGGCTGATGTCTACAAACCATTTCTCTTTGACAATACACACATTGTCAGTATCGTTGCCAACTACAGTCCAGCAACAAAAACCGAGATCGGTGCTAAGTGGCAATATGCAAGCGGCACCTCTGCAGTTCCCCTGAGCACACTTCTGATGGTTCAAGACCCTGTGACCCTAGGTATGCATCCACTCTTCTCTGATGTCGCAGGCGCGATTGCTTCGACCGAGTTGCAGGCTTATCACCGTCTGGACCTCCGTTTCAGTCGCAAGAGAACTTTGTGGGGGCTCCCTGTGACATTCTTCACCGAAATTTGGAATGTCTATAACAGCAAAAATAAGGTAAAGTTCAGTTTTCCTGATAAACTTGTAGAGGAATTCAAGGAGTTAGAACTTGAGGATGACTGGGAAGAGCCTCCCTTGGATTTGGAATCGGCGGAATATAGGAGTCCAGTGCGGTTTCCTTTTAATATCACTGGTGGAGTCATATATGAATTTTAAGGCAGGTGCTCAGCTTGTGGAACCATTCAGTTTTCGATTTCCTGTCGATCCTACGAGATAAGTCGCGATCGGGAGGGTACGCCCCCTACAGGCAGTCTCTGGAAATCAAGTGATTGCCCCTACGGGAGAACTGAATGACTTTGTATCGTTTCCTTTCTATTCCGCAAGACTTCACGAGGCGAATGGTTCAATCCATTCGCCTTTTTTATTGATTATCCCCGAAGGGATTAGGGCGTGTTGACATTTGTGCGAGGCGTGTCCATAACTCGCCGATAACTCTCTATCGTAGGGGCGAGGTTCCCTCGCGCAACGGGTTGGGAGACCCAACCCCTACGAGGGATCATGCGTCTGTACACCCCCTTGATTGTCTGGTTGCGATGAAATGTCAACAGAACCTAGCAACTTAATCTAAAAAAGTGCTAGAAAAAATCACAGAACCGTGTTTTGATAAAGTGTAAGGGAGGAATCAAAACAGTGGCTAACGACAAGGTACTCGTTTCCCGCGCTCAATCTGGAGATGAACAGGCATTTGCTGACCTGATGCGGGCGTATTACGGCTTCGTGTATGCGATTGTCATCGGAATCGTGAATAATCCCGACGACGCGGAGGAAGTTGTCCAGGACACCTTTCTAAACGCCTATCGCGGTTTGGCGCAGTATGAGGAGCGGACCAAATTCAGAAGTTGGCTGGCAACAATTGCGCGGAATCGTGCGCTGAATTGGTTACGAGCGCAGAGAATGGATACCGTATCCATTGACGAAGTGGAGGAGCACACGCTTCAGACCCCGAATACGCTCGATGACCAGTTGATACGCGACGAACAGAGGGAGTTGATTCGCCGTGCAATGGAAACGCTTTCCCAAAAAGATAGGGAGATTGCTCATTCGTACTATCTTGATGGTGCAAGCTACGATGAGTTGACAAGGACGCACGGACTATCATACAAGGCGATTGCATTTCGGCTGTCACGTGCGAAGCAGAGACTCGCCAAACGGTTGCAATACCTGCTCACTGGTTTGTCTGTTCCTCCCGTAACAACACTCAAACATATCCACTCAGGAGGATTCACAGCTATGAAAATCGGAACGGCTCCCAAAATCACTGCCGGGGCGATAGGCATCGTTGCACTCATTTTCATCGGTTTCATCGGGGTCCGTCAGATGACCGCTCCCAACGTCGAGCAGCGCGTGTATTTGGTCCCAGAAAAAAGGGAAACAACACCCACACCAAACAAAACCGAACGATTGGTTGCCCAAACGGACGCCACACCAGATACTGAAGTCCGGGAAAATCAGCCACAAATTGCCGCGGAGGAGATGGACCCGATTGAGGATCTCTTAGCCCAACTTGATGAAGCGGACGTGCAATCCGCTGAAGCCGAATTTCAGCAAAACGCCGATGAGTATGTCACAACTGACACTGATGCGTTTGCTGAAGATACAGAGCAATCCGCCGAAGATGTGATGAACGCTTATGTGGAGGCGTTAAGAAGTTTTGACATTGAAGGAATGCGCTCTCTATCAATAGGACGTACCAAAGAAGGGTTGGAAAATGCTGCGGCAGATGGCTCCCCAATTTTCGACCCGGATGAACTACTAGATCAACTAAAAGATCAACTAAAAGATTTGCCGGTTGAAATGCGTGAGATGGCTGAGCAGCAGATGCAAATGATTGAGCACCAGATGCGGAGTGAGATGTTTGAGCAGCAGATGCGGAGCATGGTTTTTCAGAAATTCAGTCAGACAAAGGTTGTGCGTAGCGAATATATCGGCGATGAATTCCACTTTGAATTGGGAGGATCAACGCCGGAGATACCGGAGATACCAGGGATAGAAGTCTCAGAAGTCGTCGCATCGAATGAGCTTTATAAGATGCGAAAAGAGAATGGCGTGTGGCGGGTTTATGAGAGTGAGACATTAGACTAGCTCGCAATCTTTATACTGAGGGCAACCCGCCTTCCTCAAAAGGAGAGAATCATGAGGTCTATAGTTATTTGCTTACTCTGTTTAACTTTTTGCAGTATTGAAGTCCCTTCTTCTGGCGATTCAGGTAAATCCACAGAAATCTCACACCTGAATTCCGCACATTCTCAACCGTATCGTATAGACGACACGCTTTGGGCAGAGCACCTTGACACATTTAAGAAACGCCTCCCTACTGACCCGTCAGCGGCACGTACCGAACTCCAAAACATTGCAAAAAAACTGTTTGGAGGACATACGCTCACTGAGGAATGGGTGCCCCTCTATTTTCGCCTGAGTCGGGAGGGTACTGAACATCTTTCGGACCTCAAACGGGTATCTGAATTGGAAATCCGAATGCTAACAGACATCAATGCCCAAACCTATGCCAAACAGATACAACACCACCGAGAAACACTGGAACACTACGATGAACTGGCAAAAATGTTTGAAGATGCAGGCCGCCCGACTCCTGAAACGCGCGAACAAGAGGAACAGCAAGAGCCGTCAAAAACAGAGAAGGTCTCGGATACCAAGACGGGTCACGAGTATTACAAAGCATTTCATGAGCTGCTCCCCACGAACCCGGAAGCCACACGTGCAGAACTTGCCGCATTTAGTGCCCTCGCGTTTCATGGACATCCTCTCACGAAAGAATGGGAGGAGCTTTTTTTTCGCCTTTCTCGTGAGAAGGAAGCTACCGTTCCAGAGGTAACTCGGCTTTTTGAATTAAAAAAGCAGATGCTAGAGGACCATTCCCCTGAAAAACATGCCAAGGAGATCGAAAATTTAGAAACCGTAATAAAAGATCTCAAATCTATGAGCAAATTACTCAAACGCCAGGGGACCCTTGATACACAGAAAATGCCCTTCAACTTCGCCCCTAAATAATGCCATAATACCTGTTAACTGTCAGATGAGTCTTGATAGGGTCTTCCTTGCCCTGATACATGAGGCGAATGGTTCAATCCATTCGCCTTTTTTATTGATTATCCTCCAAAAGACTGGTAAGATACCCTGAATTGTCACCTTGATAAAAAAGGGGCGTTTGGCAAACGTAGGGAACGCGGATCTGTGTTCCTTTACCAGTCGCTTACCCCGATTCTTAACATAAGGGAAACTAAGCCTAACGCTGCTGGGCTTCCATATACGCCCGTAAAACCGCGTTCATGCGTGTCTGATAGCCGCTTCCATGGGATTTGAACCACTCTAAAACGTCGCTATCCACGCGCAAAGATATGGCACGTTTTGGTTGCGGCATCATGACTTCAGCAGTTGCCCAAAATGCCTCATCCGTTGGTTGAGCATCCGCATCTGATGCAGCAGCTGCTTCAATCTCAGATTCAGTCATATTTTTGACGCGCTTCCAATCTGTCTGTGAATCCTTCGGGCGGTTATTTAGGGAATATCTCAAAGTATTTTTTTCTTTCACGGCGATTTGCCCTCCTTGCTGAGATGATACGCCGAAGGTCGTCTCGAACGGTGTGGACGACATATAAGATGACGTCTTCGACCATACCCATCGCGACAATTCGCTTTTCGCCATAATCGTGGCGATTATCGACCACTGTGAGTGTTGGACGCTCAAAGATACCCACCGCATCCGTAAAATCGATGCTGTGCTTTTCAATATTACGCTGATTTTTATTCAAATCCCATTCAAATTCCGTGACATACTATAGTATACATTCTGTATATACAAATGTCAAAAGAGGTTGGCAACTCAGGGGAACTCTAATTATTCAAATGTTATTCAAATGATTTTTGTCTAACTTTATGGCTCGTGAAGGAGATGTACAAAATGGCTGAATCCTTACGGATACTCTCAATTGGAGCACACCCGGCGGATATTTTCGATCAATCCGGCGGTACGATGGCGCACCACACCAGTCGGGGAGACTACGTCGGTTGTGTGGTGTTGACCCACGGCGCCCGTGTGCATGACGCGGTAATCAGTGACTCGATGTTTCATCGCGACGAGGTTCCAGACGAATCTGAGCTACTAACGTTGATGGAAGAACGTTCAGATGTGAAGGCGGAGGAGGTGCGGAAGGGGTGTAAGATTTTGGGCGTCGAAGATATCTACTTCTTCGGTGCAGACGATGCCGTCCTACTGGTCACGGAGGAAACGGTGAAACGGCTCGCACGGTTGTTGCGTGAGGTACGGCCCGACATTATCCTGACCCACTTCCCCAAAGAGGGTGATGGGCTAACCAACGCACACGCCATCGCGGGACAGATTACGCTGCACGCCATCTCACATGCCGGCAGCGTCGATCCGGGCGATCGAAATACGCCCCATAAGGTAGCGGGGGTCTTTTTTTTCGGGGCCGGTGCAGCGGCTATACCGCGAAGCGTATGGCAGTCCGAGGGCGGCTACTACAACGATGTGTTTATTAACATCACGGATGTGGCGGATAAAAAGTTAGCGGCGTTGGATTGCCTAGTGAGTCAAGGATATGGTGGGGCGTATGCACGCAAACGAATCGAGACCAGCGATGGGGCATTCGGTAGCGCAGGCGGCTGCGCCTATGCGGAAGGGTTTATCTCAGCAGGTGCGGAAACCCATTACTACCTACCTGTCACCGAACATGCTCTCAAAAATGCCCGTTCTTCTGACCATGAGCGGATAGATGCAAACTCCTATCGGATTTCGGTTGATTGAGAGCTGTGGGGCGGGTAGCAATCCGCCCGCCCCCATTGTGTGGTTGAGGATTTGGCAATCTCTTAATAACCGCTTTCCCGCGAGGTGGAGGCACACCACCGCGATTTCATTAGGAAGTGCATCAAGGTATCTGTTGCTTCTGTAGTTCCAATCTGATGCAGCGTATGCGCAGCATTGGCACGGACATACCGGTTCTCATCCTTCAACGCGGTTTTCAAGGCCGGAAGCGCCTCTTCCGCTTTTGAACCGATTCGTGCCAACGCAAGCGAGGAATTGCGGCGGACCCATTCGTCCGCATCGTCCAAGCCCTGTGCCAACGCAGGCACCGCTGTTGAGCACGACTGTGCGACGATGCCCAACCCCTCAGCGGCAACCTTCCGGACCTCCGCTGATTCATCTTGCGTTGCTCGGATAAGCGAAGGTATGGCTTCTTGAGCGGTTGACCCCATATCACCCAACGCATCAAGCGCAATCGCGCGCACGCCTTCGTTTGCGTCGTTCGCGGCTTCTATCAGAGCTGGCACAGCAGAGGCACCAATAACACTCAAGGCGTAGCTGGCATTCCGGCGCACCATCTCAGATTCATCGTGTAAGGTATCAATCAGCGCCGGCACAGCGGACGCACCCACCGTACCCAACGCATAAGCGGCGTTGAGACATGTCGATTCCGACTCGCTCCGCAGTGCGTTGATGAGTTCGGGGATAGAGTCGTTTTCCGAGGTATACGTCCCGTTTGCCGTTCCCAGATGCCACGCCCAAAGGTGTTGCCACATCAATCTTTGCCCATCATCGCTAGCCCCCCACTCTGCGTCCTCGTTATTCCAAGAGGAACCCTGGGGCTCTTCCATGCGTGTAAAGAGGAACTTCATCATATACCGATTCGCCTCGGTGCGGTTCGGCATGGCGCGATGCCAGAGGTCGTAATGGACGATGGTCATTGATCCCGCTTCTCCGGCAAGCGGTAACTCGTCCTGCCCATTATCCGGTTGGTCGTTGTAACACTGGCTCTGCGGGAGAACCCCCGTCGGTCCCCGCACTTCCGGGGTATCTTGCGGATAATAGAGCGCCATTACCCAACGGGTGGGATGCCGTCTTCGCGTCCAACTGTCTTTGTGCAATCTCTGCCCGGTACTGCCCGGTGGATTGTAATGACAGTGGCGGTGCGGATGCGTGTAGTAATTCGGACCTACAAGCCCCGTCAAAGCACCATCGACAACGGGATGGTCGAAGATTTCCTGAATATCGGGGATTCTGGGAATTAGGTTATTCCCTGGGTTGCCTTCCTTCTCAAACACCGCTTCAGTCTGCTGAAAAATCGCTTCGTGAAAATTAGCGGGCAGGTCGGTTTTGATGTTGATATACCCGTTCACAATAAAATGCTGCATCTGCTCGTCACTGAGCAGGTATGCGTTATCAGCCATCTTGAAAAGCTCCTTTCTAAGTGTATCGGAGAATCCTACCACCGAAATAGGTGAGGTCCAAAGTCCGCCCTGTAATATTGTCTGATTGCCCCACCGGGCGGGGCAACTTCGTCGATTCGCTCCCGGTCTTCATCCGTTACCTGCACGTCGATTGCCCCCAGATTGTCCTCCAGCTGTTCCATCGTGCGGACCCCGACAATTGGGCTGGTAATCCCCGGCTGTTGGGCGCACCACGCCAACGCAAACTGACTCGGTGTGCACCCCTTCTCCGCCGCAATCGCCAAGACAACGTCTAAGACGTTGAACGCCGCATCTGAAAACAGATCCGGATTTGCGTTCTCATCTTGGTAGCGTGCGTCCGTAGGGCGTGCCTCGCCGCGTCGATACTTTCCGGTGAGGAATCCACCCGCCATCGGTGACCACGGAATCAGCGCTGTTCCATACGTCTGTGCCATCGGAACCAACTCCTGTTCGATGCTCCGATCCAAGAGGTGATAGGGCGGTTGCTCGCAGATGAAACGGTTGAGTCCGAGCTCTTTTGAAGCCCACAGGGATTCCACTACCTGCCACGCAGCGAAAGTGCTGCTGCCGATGTAACGCACCTTGCCCGCCCGAATCAAATCGTCCAACGCCCGGAGCGTTTCGTCGATCGGTATATCTGAGCAGGGGCGATGGATCTGGTAGAGGTCGATATAATCGGTTTGCAAGCGTCGCAGCGATGCCTCACACTGCTCCATGATGTGGCGACGTCCGTTGCCCTGTGCATTTGGGTTTTCGTCGTCCATGCGGAAGTGGACTTTGGTCGCTAACACGATTTGTGCACGTTTCCCATTTCGCTTGAACGCCTTCCCGACCATCTCCTCACTCTTGCCACGGACATACATATTCGCTGTGTCAAAGAAATTAATTCCGCCATCAATCGCGCGATCGATGATGTCCATGGAGTCGATCTCGTTCGTTCGACCACCGAACATCAAGCACCCCAGACAGAGTGCGCTCACCTTTGTTCCTGTCCTGCCGAGACTGCGATATTCCATCTGTGCCTCCTCTTTTTTACCCTACCTAGTTGTAATTCTGTTAGGGCAACCACAAGGGTTGCCCCTACAAGGAACTAACTTCGAAAGCCTTACGCCTCCGCGACCACCGGGTTACTCAGGACACCGACGCCTGAAATCTCAATCTCAACGGTGTCGCCGGGCGCGATAGGTCCGATGCCGGCGGGTGTGCCGGTCATAATTACATCGCCGGGCAGAAGGGTCATCACTGCGCTGATATAGGAAACCAATTGAGCGACGGAGAACAGCAGATCGGAGGTGTTGGAGTCCTGCTTCACTTCGCCGTTCAACCGCGTTTTAATATCGAGGTTGGTCGGATCTAAGTCGGTGGCAATCACCGGTCCGAGCGGACAGAAGGTGTCGAATCCCTTCCCAAGCAGCATAGCGCCCATCTCCATCTCAGCGAACTGAATAACCCGCTCGCTGATATCGTTGCCACAGGTGTAGCCGAGCACATGGTCGAGGGCATCCGCCTCCGAAACCCGTCGCGTCCGTTTGCCTATAATGACCGCCAATTCGCACTCGTAATGCACCTCTTTGCCTTGGTGGGGATAGATGATAGGCTCTTCGGGACCGATAGCCGTCAGGGTCGGTTTCATGAAAAGCATCGGATTGGTGGGAGGCTCTTTGCCCGTCTCGCGGGCATGTGCGGCGTAGTTCAGGCCGACACCGATGATTCTAGGGGTTTCGACCGGTGCGAGGACAGTTACCTCATCTATATGGGTGACAGCACTACTTGTATCCAGACTCTCAAAAGGGCAACCTGCCAATTGGCGGATGCTCCCATCATCATCTAGAATACCGTAACTCGCTTCTCCATTACTACGATAACGTAGAATCTTCATGTTTTGTATCTCCTTGTGGTTTTAAGAATAGTTACAACTGCGTGCGTGGGATATCCCCACCCACTGCATATTTTTCTACTGCGTCAGGGTCCAATTCCAACCCCAAGCCCGGTTTGTTCGGGTCAGGCGACCACATGCCATCTTTGGGCTCAGACCACTCTTTGTAGACAATTTTGTCGGACGCTTCGGCAATCCCCAGGTATTCCACCACCTTCAGGTTTGGTGTGGCACAGGTCAGGTGCAGATGGATGAGCTGGTAGGCGTGCGGTGCGACCGGAAGATTAAAGGCGTGCGCGAGGTGAGCCACCTTCATCCACTCCGTGATTCCGCCCACTCGCCCGACATCCGGCTGAACGATATCCGCTCCGCCGCGAGAGATCAGTTCTTTGAAGCCGAACTTGGTATATTCATGTTCGCCTGTGGCGACGGGGATGTTGATCGCTTTGGCGATGGCTGCCAATCCCTCGATGTCGTCAGCCAATACCGGCTCTTCAAACCAGCCGACACGGTATTCTTCAAAGGCTTTGCCCATGTAAATCGCCTGTTTGGCGTAATAGCCGTTGTTGGCATCGATGTAGATCTCGATATCATCTCCAACGGCTTCACGCACGGCGGCGAGTCGTTGAATGTCTTCCCGCTCACTCTTGCCGAAATCCTTGCCGACCTTCATTTTGATAGCTTTGAAACCGCGCTCAACATAACCGGTCTGTTCCGCCACCAACTCCTCTAGGTTAAAGTTTGTCCAACCGCCGCTGCCGTAGACCGGGACAGTATCGGTGTAGGGGCCCAACAACTGATAGAGTGGGACGTTGAAGTGTTTCGCTTTCAAATCCCATAGGGCAATATCAACAGCGGACAGGGCGCAGAATGCCAATCCTTTGCGACCTACCCCCCGGACGCACCAGAAGAGATCGTCCCAGATCTTTTCGATGTTTAGTGGATCTTGACCTATCAACAGTTCCTTGAAGGTGCCCTCTATGAGCGTCTGCCCCGCGCGGCCACCGCCCGACGGACTCAACCCTTCAAGACCGGAGTCGGTTATGATGTGCACGAAGCAGGCGGAACGTCCTTTTGCCACATGACGGATAGTGGCGTCCTGAATCCCGCCGAGATCTGGCAGGGACAACAACGTCGTCTTGACATCTGTTATTTTCATAGGAATCTCCTCTACGGTGCCGGGTATCGTCCAAAATTGACGACCGCCGGTTGATTTATAGGTTTAATCTGCTTCATCGAACCGTATCACGTCCGTCAGTTCTGTTATCTGTGTTCTCAAATATTGACTCAAACCACTCGCAGTGGATTGCCAAATCCGCTGCACGCAGAGGGCTTGGATATGTCTATCCAAGCCGAGCGGGCTGATAAACAGTATGCAACGCAGAACGTTAAAAAGATGCAAAATCCCCCAATTTTCAATAGATAGCAACTTAAGTGATATCATCAGAAGCCTGCCACCCCTGTCCCATACAGAGAATCTGCCCCCGCATGAAGTTTTCCGTTCTTATCAACGCTCACCCCTGTGGGTCGCCCGAAACCGCCACTGGCTGCGGCATCCATGCTCACAGCGCGGTGTCCCATATCGACCAAGGCGCGCTGCACATCGTCGGGGATGCGCGACTCGAGAAATGCTTCCTCGTATAAGGCTTCCGCCCACACACGGGGTGCCTCCATCGCACTCTGAATATCCATATCGAAGTCGAGATAGTGGAGGAGCGTGTGAACCACGCCGCTCATGCTGCGTCTAGCGCCCGGTGCGTCTACCGCCAAGAACGGCTTGCCATCGCGGAAGAAAATGGGGACATGCGCGCCTCGCGGCGGACGCCGACTCGGTCCGAGGGAGAGCGGACGCCCCGGAACCGGATCGAAGTTGCACATGTGGTCATTCATGACAATGCCCGTTCCGGGTATCGCGACATACGATCCAAATGCGTTGCCCAAGCTGGTGAGCATGTTGAACACATTCCCTTCACGGTCGGCGACGGCGAGTGTTGTCGTGTCATGCCCACCAACCGATTTTGTGCCCCCTTGCACCGGCGTCGGGGATTCACCGCCTTGGTAAGGTGTGGGTGATACCGGTTGCACGTCGTGTCCAGCTTTGTCGAGACGGATGCGACTAGCGACCTCGGCGGCGTAATCCTTACTGAGGATGCCCGGCTCACGCGGAAATGCGAAGTAATTTACCCATGCCCGCCGCATAGTTTCGAGAACTAGATGGCGATAGGTCGGGCTATCGGGACCGAAACACCCAAGATCGAAATTCTCCAAGATGTTCAGCGTCTGTGTGAGGAAATTAGAATCCCCTGGGGTATACCGAAGCCCACGATATTCGCCAAAATGTTCCTCCTGCAGCTCGCGGGTATCAGAACCGTAATTTGCTAAGTCGTCGTAGGTCAGGATGCCACCGCCCCTTGCTATTTCAGCGGCAATCGCTTCAGCGATTCTGCCTTTGTAAAAAGCGTCCGCTCCGTCTACTGCAATCGCGCGATAGGTGTTGGCGAGTTCAGGATACGTCAGTTTGTCGCCCGGTGCCCAGAAGGTTCCCGGCGCCGGCGGCAGTCCGTCCACAAGATAGAGTGCCTCCAGAAGTGGAAATCGACGGAAGTGCTTCATCGCTCTCGCAATCGTCACCGTGACGCGTGTATCCACCTCCACGCCGTTCTCCGCCAGTTCGATGGCTGGGGCGAGGAGGTCTTTGATCTGCATCGTCCCGTAACGCCCCAAGACAGCGCATAGCCCCGCCACAGTCCCCGGTATCGCCACAGATTTGTGTCCGATGATGTTGGCGTCGTCCCGGACATTTTCCCAGCCGTAGAAACCGCCCTGCCCCGGTAAGAGCTCAAACATATCCGACGTTGCTGCCGCCGGTGGCACTGTGGTATCGTCGAAAACCGTCGTTTCGCCTTGATCCGCAGAGTGCACGCAAATGATACCGTTACCGCCAACGCCACACATGCCCGGCTCCGCCAGTTGTGCGACGAATGCAGCGGCGACGCCAGCGTCTATTGCGTTACCGCCCTGCTGCATAATCTTTACGCCGGTCTGGGCAACGAGATCATGACCCCCGGCAACCACGCCGTTCTCCGCAACGACCTCTTTTCTGGTGAATCCGATACTGCTCTGTATCATCTCACCCTCTTTCGAGCACGATTCCTTCCCGCTCAATCCGTGCGAACATTTCCTGATATGCCGGCGTGCCGTCGTTATCCCAATACTCTGTCGAGATCGGCGAGTCGTAGCTCATCGGGATGAGACGGCTCCGATCCGGGCGCACCATGAAGATAGAATTTTTCGGGTCCGCGATATTATACATCTTCGTCCCGTTCTTGAACTGCGACTTGATAATCCACTTCTCCTGTTCCGGTAATTTCAAGTTTTTCAGTCGCTCTAGCGCGTCGTGGTCAAGCGTGAGTCCCAACCCCGGCTTTTCTGGCACACGCAGAAAGCCGTTAATCGGCTCTGATTGCTCCTTCACGACATCGTCCTTCCAAGTTTCGGTGTCGGCGAAAAAGTGGAAGATCGCTGTCGGGAACGCAGCCATCATGTGCGTCGTCATTGTGCGGGTGATGGTGCCACCGACGTTCTGGAGCATGAACGGGCTGTTGTCCGCGGCAAAGAGTCCAGCGCGGCGGATAGCATCTCCAATCCTCGAATGCCCTAGCATGTAGGCATCGGCGGGTTTCATCAACACCTCGTAGGTCGCACCCATCGGAAAATGGTGGAGGACGACGGGCAGCCGTGAGCGTTTCCGCAACTCAATATACCCTTCAATATCTTCCCCCGGCAGCGGGTCTTCAAAGCATCCAGCGATAGGATACTCCTCCAGTTTGGCGAGCAGTTCGGGCATGTGGTCGTCCGTGCCGTGCATGGTGAAATCGTAATGGATCTTGAACCCCTCCGGCGCGACCGCTTGCATCGCCTCAGTTTGGTCCATGACGTTCTCGAAGGGTGAGAGGTGATACTTCAGCCATGTGTATCCCTGCGCGGCATACTGCTCCACCGTCTCCGCCATGAGATGGGGATGCGTCGAGACTGTCCAGCTTCCTACCGGCACCCAAGAGCGGTATTTCTGCCCGAACAGCTTGTAGACAGGCACCCCCGCGTATTGACCCATCAGGTCATACATCGCTGTCCCCAATCCAAGGGAGATTTCATCCCCGACCCAATCAAAGGGATTGGTTCCGATGTATCCGTCGATGACCTCCTGCGGCTCCGGGCTCCCGCTCTCCCCTAACCCCACCAATCCGTTATCCGTGTGCACGACATACACTGTGCGCGTGATGGGACCGTAGAAATGGGTGAGTTGATACGCGATCCAGTCCACATATTCAAGGGTGATTGGGTGAACTTCGATTTCAGTAACTTTCATGTCGTCCTCCGCCTGATACTACTTGCTTCTGTTTTTTTACGCAAGTTGCTAGACAGTCTGTAGGTCGAGTTTCCATACTCGACACCTATCAGAAATAACCAAATGTACGCCACACATGTCGCCCCTCTGGGGCTTTGAGGTGTGGCGTTTCGGGATTCTATGCACATATCGCCCCGCTGGGGCTTTGTCAGTTGGGCAAGATACCCGACCTACGGGTATAAGGGATTGACTTACGCCACATATAACTATTAACTTGTTTTTTAGCTTGGAGTAGGGGTTGTCTCCTTAAGTTCTGATTGAAGAATCTGCCGGTTTCCGTCCGAAGCCAACCGCTTGACCGCGTCCCATTCCTCCAATCTGTGCTCGCCTATTGTAAGCGGGAAGACGCAGTTGTTGTGCAATAGCGGATCTGAGTCCGGATCAAACCCATAAATCTCACCCGCTCGTTCCCATTCGACGGTGCCGGGGATAGGTGTGAACTCCGTAGGTTTCGCCTGAACCCCCTGCGCGTGCACAAACTTGATACTTTCGACCACCTCTTCCAAGGGCTGTCCGGGCAATCCCATTAGCAGATAAGCGCCGATATCCTCCGCTGTGAACCCGGCGGCTTTCAATCGTTCAACCGCACGGGTAAAACCGTTGTTGGTAACTTTGGGACCGGTCAACTTCTGCCGGACTACATCGCTGGTCTCCAGACTAATCCGGACCGTTTTGAACCCAGCGGCGTACATTTTATGTGCGAGCTCCGCGTCGACCACTTGGGCGTGCATCGAATTGGGCGTGTGGAAATAGAACTTCAGCCCGCGTTCAAGGACCTGGTCTAAAATCTTGTGGATGTGTTTCCGCGCGTTGAGTAGGAGCGCATCATCGTAGAACGCAAAGTTTTGCGTCCCAAATTCGTCGTAGCACCACTGAAGTTCATCGACAACCTGTGTGGGATCGCGTTGCCGAAAGCCGGGACTGACCGAACGCACGGCGCAGTAGGAGCAGGTCATCGGACAGCCCCGCGCCGTCAGAACCGCCGCGAAATCGAGCTTGCGGATCAGGTCATGGGCGGGGAAGGGGTAGTCGTTGATATGGATGGGGAGTTGCGAGTAATCCGATCGGTTCCCTGTCAACTGATCGATCAGTCTGATAGCGGAAAGTTCCCCCTCGCCTTTGACCACGAAATCGGCTCCCGATTTTTCCACCGCGTGTTTGTAACAGAGCGTTGCATACGTTCCGCCGAGCACCACGGGCACATCGGGATAGCGTCGCTTGACACGACGGATAACTTCGTGCGGTCCCGGGTACCAGTAGGTCATCTTCGATGTCACTAACACCACATCGGGTTTCGGACGTTTATCCAGTTCCGATTCAAAAATCTCCGGCGTGATACCGTATCGACAGAAATGGCGGGGCACATCTTTGACAACCTCCGGGCGTTCAACCGGTTCGCGGTGATATTTTCCTGTGCCGTAAGCGTTGCCCTTCGGTGCGGTCAACCCTTGCAGCTTAAGGAGGTCTGGATTGTAGCGGTCGAGGCAGTCGATAAAATCGAGTTGATACCCGTGTTGGCGGAAGATGCTACCGATAGAGAGCAAGCCGATCGGCTCCACCCACAGGTTGAAGGCGGCGAAATCGTAGATCCACGGGTTAATGAGCAGCAAACGACGTTTTGACATGACAGCGTTTCCTCTTGTTTTTAACTCGATACTCCATCTTGACCGTTGATGAGTTCCTTGAGTTTTTCGAGGGTTTCTGCATCTAGGTTGAGTCCGCGTAATCGTTCCTCAAGAGTCAGTCCGCGCACCCGTACTTCGGGAGGCATCTGCTCAAGTAACTCGCCCTCACCTAAAAAAGAAATCAGATCCGGTCCGAAAGTTTTCGCAATACGCTCAGGTTGTTTTTCGTATAGGCTTTGCTTTCCAGCCATTCTTGAAACCCTTTTTGTTGCTGGTATTAACTCAAGTTCCCGCTTAAATTCCCAGCGAGGCGACATGTGTCGCATTGGGTTGATGCACGATAAATCGATAAAATTACTGCTCGGAGTAATCCTGGTTTAAGAGAAATTTAGTTATTTCTATCTAGTAGGTGTCGAGATGTGAATCTCGACCTACGGATTATCTAGATTCTGTTGACATGCGACAAATTGAACCCAACTGGGCAGGCACAAGACCTGCCCCTACATTTATATCAACGCTTGTGATTGTCTTGCTGTAGGTCGATTTTCCAAAATCGACGTTTTGTGTCTGCCGGTGCGAAAATAGCGTTTTCGGCTCCAAATTCCTAAGAACCTGTTTTAAAAAGCAAGGGATGATCCCACGGTGCTGTGGATTTGTCAATCCACAGCGAGCCGTATCGCAAGGTAGGGGTTGGGGCTCCCAACCCATCGGGCTTGGAAACCAAGCCCCTACGATTGACCTGACACGGTTTGCTGAATATGGTGATAATATGCCGTTGAATAGTGGACGCCCTTCTGGATTGCGGAAGAACCCGAGTTTTGAAGAAAAAACTCGGGTTCCGGGCAAATAACTTTACCCAAAATGACTTTTCAAACAGGTTCTAAGCGGCGCTGACATCTTCCAACGGCACAGTCATTTCCATCGCACCGAAACGAACCACCGCTTTCTGAGTCTGTGGGTCCACGTCGCTGAGCACCCCAACGCTATCTAGACTGTGCACACGGACTTCATCGCCCTTTTTCAGTTCGTGGATGACTGCCTGCCGTTCCTGTTCTTCTGGAAATTCACTGAGCTCACCAGCCATCTGGGTGCTGATTTCAGATAGTGATTCAAGCAGGGATCGCCGAGACCCTTCCGAATGACACAGCCGGTCGATCTGTCCTTTGATTTGGTGGAGTAGGGCGTAGGTATCGACGCTGGGTTGTGCCTGCATCTCCGTTTCCTGCGCGGAGATTTCGTCCAATTTCTGGCGATATTCGCTCTCTATACGCACCGCCTCCGCTTGTGTTTCCGTTGCGGCTCGCTTATTTTTCTCCATTACTATCTTAGCAGCCTGCAACTGATTTATCAATTCAGCTGCCCCGTCATCTTGTCCCGCTGAACTGTTTTCTGCGTTGACGATTACTTCGTCTGGCAATCCCAAACGTTGCGCAATCGCTAGCGCGTTGCTGCTGCCGGGGGTGCCGATCAGTAGTTTATGCGTCGGTCGCAAGGTTGCTATATCAAATTCTACGGACGCATTTTCAATCCCCGGCACGGTGTAGCCGAGATTTTTGAGCGGACTGATATGTGTCGAGACAACCGTGCGTGCGTTGCGGGTGTGCAGGTATTCGAGGATGGATTTGCCCAACGCCGCACCTTCCGCCGGATCGGTGCCGCCGCCCAACTCATCTAACAGCACCAAGCTGTTCTCATCCGCGGACGAAAGGATCTCTGCGATGTTGAGGAGATGGCTGGAAAATGTGCTTAAACTCTGCTCAATGCTCTGCTCGTCGCCGATGTCCGCCGATATGTGTGAAAATACAGCGAGTTCAGAACCCTCTCTCGCAGGGATGTGCATACCCGATTGCGCCATCAGGGTCAGCAGGCCGACTGTTTTCAGTGTTATTGTTTTGCCGCCGGTGTTGGGACCTGTGATGATTAAGGTGTTGAAATCGTCGCCGAGACGGAAATCGATGGGAACCACCACTTCGATTTCTGAGTCCTCCTCCCGCTGCAGGGTTAATAACAACGGGTGGCGTGCCGTCCTGAGATTGAGCTGTCCGTTTCCGTTCAACGTTGGTGGATTCATCTCATAATCGCGACTGAAGCGCACTTTGGCATACGTCAGATCCAGATGGGCGAGTATCTTCAATGTTTCACCCATCGGTTCAGTCACCGCTGCGATCTTGGCGGTGATTTCGGTTAGCAGCCGCACAATCTCCGCCCCTTCGGCGTCTATTGCGGCTTGTAGCTCGTTTCCCAGTTCACGCACCGCTTCCGGTTCGATGAATACGGTATTGCCGCGGTCAGATCTATCGCGCATCGCGCCGGGGACACGGGACGCATCACGCTCTTTCACCGCAATCACAGGACGACCCTTGCGCTCGCGTATGATCGGATCTTGCAAATATGGACTGACACTTTTTGAGCGGAGGGTCGACTGCAGCTTGCCCTGAATGCGTCCCTTCACCGCCTGAATCGTTTTGCGAATAGATCTCAATTCGGGACTGGCGCTGTTCTTGACCGCGCCGTTTTCGTTCAGTGTATTCTCAATCTTCGCATCAATTTCGGGATACAACCGAATGCTCCCCGCTAGTTGACGGAGATATGGATAGTCCCCCTTCGCATTTGCCAAGAATTCTTTGACAATCCTGAAGGCGCGAAGGGTTTCCTTGACGTGCATAATCTCCTCGATGATAAGGATATCCGCACCTTTGTCCAATTTCTCTAAAATTGGAGAGAGATCATGCAGCCCACCCAACGGCAGGTAACGATCCGGCGACAACAACCTTTTCAACTCTGTTGTTTCCGCGATAAGCTGCTCAATCCGATGCAGGTCGGTCAGCGGCTGAATTCGCTGTGCCAGTCTTATCCCTAGCCCTGACGCTGCATAGCTGACCAACAGTTCCCTGATTTTGTCATATTCCAGAACATCGAGCGCGTGTTGATTCACGGTGGTTTATTCCCTTGTATTTCAGATAAGAAGGGTAGGCACAAGACCTGTCCCTACAAACCCTGTTCTTTGTCGGGGTCTTTCTATGTGATTTCGAGAACCGCTTTCAATCCGTTCACAAACCGTTCGTTATCTTCGGGTGTGCCAATTGTCACCCGGATGGAGTTGGGGAAACCGTATCCAGCCACAGGACGAACAATCACGCCTTTCCGCATGAGCGCGTCGGAGATTTCATCTCCAGGTTGGTCAAAATGTACCAGAATGAAGTTCCCCTCCGATTCGACATATGCCAGCTCCATCTCATCCAACGTTTCATAAAGGAACGCTTTGCCGGCGGCGTTGACCTCTTGGCTGCGACGCACATGCTCAGTATCTTTCAACGCAGCCCGCGCCGCCGCCTGTGCGACGAGGTTACAGTTGAACGGCTGACGCACCCGATTCATCGTTTCAATAATATCGGGCTTGGCGAGCCCGTATCCGATTCGCATCCCTGCTAGCCCGTAAATCTTGGAGAACGTGCGTGTGATGATGACGTTGCGCCCTTCATGGATCCAGGGCAGCGTCTGCGGATAGTCGGGTCGATCGACATATTCGTAGTAGGCTTCGTCGAAGACAACGAGGACATCGTCCGGCACACGCGCCATCAATTTCTCGGTCTCCGTTTTCGTGACCATTGTCCCGGTCGGGTTGTTCGGGTTAGCGATGAAGATGACGCGGGTCTGATCGGTGATTGCATCTGCCATCGCCGCTAGGTCCTGCGTATAACCGCACATCGGCGTGAGGATCGATTTCGCGCCGAACACCTTCGCGACCAGCATGTAGACGACAAAGGCGCTTTCCGAATAGATCACCTCGTCGCCCGGCGATATGTAGGTCTCCCCGACCAGTTGCAGCACTTCGTTGGAGCCGTTCCCTAAGATCAGTTGTTCGGGCGAGATGCCGACGTGCGCCGCCAGATCCTGTTTCAGGTAGTAGGCATTGCCATCGGGGTAGAGGTTCACCTGCGTTGCTGCTTCTTGGATAGCACCCATCGCCAAGGGCGAGGGACCTAGCGGGTTTTCGTTCGATGCCAGCTTGATAATATCCGAGATTCCCAACTCGCGCTGGACCTCTTCAATCGGTTTCCCCCCTTGATAGGGTTGGATGGTTTCAATTCCGGGTTTTGGTCTCATAATTACCTCATGGTTCGTCTGTCAGTCTTTGTGCTATAAATCAAGCAGTGCTAGAAGTTTGAACTTGAATTGTTCTCTCTTCCTGTGATTGTCATGCACAAGTAAAAAGTATCACGAACTTCAGCTTGTGTCAAGTGCAAACAGGAGGACGTTAGGGCTATGTAGTTTTCAGTTTTCTCCCTGTCCGAGTAGGAAATCGGGATTTGGAAATCCCTCCCACAGGAGAACTGAATGACCCTAGCGGGGTGTTTTGAGATTGACAGTTTCAGCCTGACTGGGTTAGAATGGAGGACAATTTCTGAGCGGTGGGAACATAGCCTGTCAATAGGAGGAGCGCGATGATTATCGAATGGAATACACACATTTTTAGTCCAGATCTGGAACGGTATCCGTTTCATGAAAAGGCATCCTACACACCCGATGCCTCGGTCCAGCCGGCGGATCCGCTGAAGGCATATCTGGCGCACATGGATCAACACGGCATTGATCGTGCGGTGTTGGTGCATCCAGAACCTTATGGGGACGATCACCGGCTCGTTCTGGACTGCTTGGAACAGGAGCAGGAACGGGTTAAAGGCACATGCCTGTTCTACCCAAGAGATCCGGACGCGCCTCGCAAAATGGAGGCGTTGGTGGCGCAGCAACCCCGGATTATCGCCACACGATTCCACGCCCACCGCGGCAAAGAGACGTATCTGGATAGCCTGACCAGTCCCGAAGTGCGGAGAATCTGGGAGAAGGCGTTGGACTTGAATCTAATCATCGAACTACACATCGGGCCGGACCATGCACAGGGGGCAGCCGAGATGTTGCGCGACTACCCGGAGTCCACGGTGTTAATCGATCACTTGGCGGAGCCGCACATGGGGGATGCGGTCGAATATGCGGGTGTCCTGGATCTGGCGGATTTCGATACCGTGTATATGAAACTTTCCGGTCTCAATCATTTCGCTACAGATGCACCGCTCTACCTGAGTGCACGTCCGTTCACCCGTCGCGTGATCCAAGCCTTTGGACCGGATCAGATGGTCTGGGGGAGTGGCACACCTGAGATTGTGGATGCACACCTATCGGAATATACAGAGGCAGACCGGCAAAAGGTAAAAGGGGATAATCTGGCGAGGCTGCTAGGTTGGAATTAAACATATTAGGACTTACGCAAATTTGGCACACGGGGGTAGATTTTTGATTTTTAACCCCCTAAATCCCCCAACTCCCCTGACAAGGGGAGAAGATAAGAGGGGATCTTCTCCCCTTGTCTTTCCCCTCTTATCAGAGGGGTTCAGGGGGACTTATGGACGCGCTGCGTAAGTCCTACATATTAAAAAAGGGGCAAGGATTTCTGATGGACCGTTTTCCTATTTTTGAGTCATACGAATTTGGTGAGGAGCAGAAGGCAGAAATGGATCGGGAGGGGCATTTCGTTCTACCCGGTATCCTGACGCCGAAGGCGTGTGAACGGTTGACCGAATCGCTGTCATACATTCAATCGCTCACTCCAAACGCGACCGAAGGGCATGAGCCGAATCGGTTTTCCGCAGAATACGACGAATTCTTGGAGAGCGTGATTGGGCATCCGCAGATGCTCACGCTCGCCCGCCAAGTCCTTGGGGGTGACATCCGTTACGATCACTGCGTGTCGCTCAACCGTCCGGGTGGCAATCAAGGCACCCGTTGGCATAGCCACGAATACTCGGATGACGATCCCAGTTTAGGTTTTGTGCGTATCTTCTTTTATGTCAACGGCTTTGATGTCGATGATGGTGGGTTGAAGGCTGTTCCGGGGAGCCATCTGTATCGGGACCCCAAGCTGCATTTCCAGACGGATGAGGAGCTTCAATCAGGATGGATGGCAGACAAAAAACACATGCTCACCGGCGAACCGCTGAAGATACAAGACCTATCCGCTCCCGCTGGCACGGTGGCATTGATGTGGACGCATGCGGCACATGCTGTCAGTCCGAGGCGACCCAACAGTAAGACGCGGTGGACGGTGGTCTACGCCTACCGTAACCCTGGGAGGCCATCTGCAGCCCGTTGGATCAGTGAGGAATTTGAGCGTAAGTCCATCGACGGAGCTGAAGGATTGATGAGTCTTTATTAATCCTAGCTAGGACTTACGCGCTTCAGTTCTAAAAGCAAATGGGGACGCAGATTTCGCAGATTTTCGCAGATAAAGATCGAAAAACGGGGCCCATGGAAAAGAAGATGCGAGGCGACCCGGAGAAACAGAGTCTTTGTCAAGTTCGGGCGGGGTGACCCCGCCCCTACGGTTTCTTTGCGCGATTTCTTAATATGAACGGACATATCAAGAAGGGAGAGAGGATTTCTGATGGAACGTTTTCCTGTTTTTGAACCGTACGAATTTAATGAGGAGCAGAAGGCAGAAATGGACAGGGTCGGGCATTTCGTTCTCCCCAGCATTTTGACACCAAGGGCGTGTGAGCGGTTGACCGAATCGCTATCGTACATTCAATCGCTCGTTCCAAATGCGACCAAGGGACATGAGCCCAACCGGTTTGCCGCAGAATACGACGAATTTTTGGAGAGCCTGATTGGGCATCCACAGATGCTCGCGCTCGCCCGCCAAGTCCTTGGGGGTGACATCCGTTACGATCACTGCGTGTCGCTCAACCGGCCGGGTGGCAATCAGGGGAGCAGTTGGCATAGCCACACATACTCGGACGACGATCCAAGCTTAGGATTCATACGCATCTTCTTTTACGTGAATGGGTTTGAGGTTGATAATGGTGGATTGAAGGCGGTTCCGGGGAGTCACTTGTATCGGGATAAATTCCGTTTCCAGACAGAAGAGGAATTTCAATCAGGCTGGATCGCGGATAAAAAGCACATGCTCACCGGCGAACCGTTGGAGATAGAAGACCTGTCCGTTCCCGATGGCACAGTGGCATTGATGTGGACGCATGCGGCACATGCTGTCAGTCCGAGGCGACCCAATAGTAAGACGCGATGGACGGTGGTCTACGCCTACCGTAACCCTGGTAGACCCTCTCGTGCACGCTGGATTAGTGAGGAATTTGAGAGTAAGCCTATCGACGGGGCTGAGGGATTGATGAGTCTTTATTAGACAAATGTCGATTTTGGAAAATCGACTGACAAGGGGGCTAGGTCACATCGGTTAAAGCCTCAAATCTCGGCATAGATTTCAAGCATATTTCCTTCAGGATCAGCAAAGTAGACCGTTCGGTGCCCCCTAGGCTGGTCCGTAGGCGGCTCCAGGATTTTCACCCTTTTGGCAACGAGCTGGTCGTAGCATAGATCCACTTCGTCCGGCGACACCAGAAAAGCGAGTTGCACGCCGGGTAACTCTGCTCGGACACCACTTCCATCGTAATATCGGGTGCGCTTGCGCAGTGAAAGCAGCACGTCGCCTGCACGAAATGTCAAGCCTGTCTCGGACTCGGAGGCCACCGGAAAGGCAAACAGATCGCGGTAGAACGCTTTCATTGCCTCCAAGTCGTCACAAAGAACGATTGCGTAGTTCAGTTGTTGAACAGAGGTAAGCACAGTTGAATCCTCGATTTGAGATAGCGATGCAGAAAAGGTTGAAACCGAGAAACGCTTTGAAGTCTCTCAAAACAGAAAGTCTGATTCAAAGAGGTAGGACATCTTGGTAAGTACCGCTCGTTCCCCATCGGTGCTGTCAGCGAAGACGAGGAAGAGGCGGCTTTCCGGGGTGAAGCGGTAATCGAAGACGGAGTTGAAGTTGTATTTTACTTCGTGAGACATGCGCTCGTCCACCCGTTCCGCGAAGATTCGCCATCCCATCCGCCGGGTGAATTGGTAGTTGGTGTTCACACCGACGATGAGTGTATTGCGCTCTTCACGCCAGAAGAAGTTGCTCCCATTTACACCGAGGGTCAGCTTGCCAAAGAGGTTGACGTTGGCGGAGACCCGCGTGTATCGGCTATATCTATTTTGCCGAGGTCCGAATCGATTATACAGCGATAAACGTCCCCATTTGGGACGGTAGCTAATATTTGAACCGATATATTGTCTATCGTAAAGCGTTCCGTCCTCACGTCGGGTTCCGCTTCCAGCAAAGGTAAATAGATTAAACTTTCCAATATCAACCCCGCCAGAAAGTCCGATACGCCGATCCCATAACAGATGTTGTCCGTTGAGTTTATAGAGGTGGTAACCGCTTGCATGAAATCCTCGGACAAGGTTGTCTTTGTCGAATTGATGCCTGTATCCCAAGCGGCCAAATGTCTTACGGAACGCCTCATCTTCCAAGCCCATCTCATTTGGACGGAAACCCTCTGGCATGTCTTCGACGCGAGCTTCGGCGGCCCAGCCACTCTCATGCTCCCAGTCCATTGAGGCGTGGAACGCTGAGTGCATTTCACCGTGGATCCAATCGGTGACATATTGCCCCTGGGCGGTCACGTCGCGGTGGAGCGCGAACCGACCATCTAACGAAAGTAGAGTCACATCCCGGTCTGCCTGATGCTTCTGCAATCCCATTGCACCAATCACCGTGCGCTCGCCAACGTTCCGGCTGACTCGCGTCGCAAGGAGGTTCGCCTGCTTCTTTTCATCCTCGTCGTAGCGGTCAACCATCGTCCCGTAGGTATCGATGAAAGCGAAATTGTAGTCCCCAACTTTTCCCGTTGACTTGACACCGTAATCGATATCCTGAACCCGGCGGCTATAAAATAGGTCGAGCGGCATTTCAAACAACTCCGACCCTTCGCGAAAAAATGGACGCCGCTCCGGTAGATACATCTCCCGATCGCTTGAGACGTTGATGCGTGTCGAATCGCTTTCCAGTTGTGAGAAGTCCGGGTTAAAAGTCAGATTTGTGGTGATGTTTGTCGAGAACGGGATAGCAAGGTCTAAGCCGGTACTCATATCGAGCGACTCGCCTTCCACCGAGCGTTGGGTGACATAAGGCAGAATATCAATCTTTCGATCCGTATCCACTCTGCTGAATTCGAGGTTCTCCAACGTGCCGAACTCCGAAACCCGACTAAAATCGTTTCCTGTATCCGCCCACGTATAACGAACCCCTTCCATCGGATGCGGTCGCGCGAAGTTAATGCCCCATGTCGTTGCTTCGGGATCAAAACGGAGCTCGCTGAAGGGGATTGCCATTTCCGCTGTCCAATGGTTTCCGTTCTTCTGAATCTTCGCGTCCCAGTCCGCATCCCACGCTTGGTCAAAATTGCTTTCGTTGCTGATTTTTGCGTCCATCTGTGTGCCCAGCGTATTGACCGCTAGGACATAGCAGTTGCGTTGATCATGATAGGTGTCAAGCAGCACCTGAATCGTATCGTCCCGCCAGACGGGAGCATCGCGGCGCGTTTGGGTCTCACGCAACGCCTCCATATTTGGTTCATCGCAATGCACGCCGACATAAAGCGTATTGGCATCATATAGGACCATCGCCTTGGTGCCCAGCTCTGCGGGGACGCCGTGAGCGCTTTCCACACGATAAAAATTGTCCGCTGTCTCGGCTTGCTCCCAGACGCTATCGGAGAGATCCCCATCAATTACAGGCGGTGCGTCGAGCCATTTGGCTTTGATAACACGACCGGAGTTTTGTCCCCTAGCGAAAGCTGATGTCGCTAAACACACCGTTATAATTAGGATCCCCAAGCCGATCCACTGTTTTCGTTGAACATTTATCCACATTATGACTGCTGTCTCCTATCTATTCTGACCAATCAGAATCGCTAACCGAATCTGCTTTTCTGAACTGCTTGTTATACATATCTGCGTACATCCCATCAGCGTCTAACAGCTGCTCATGGGTGCCAGTCTCAATAACTTTGCCCTCTTTCATCGCAACAATCATGTTCGCATTCAAAATGGTTGAAAGTCGATGCGCGATGACGAATGAGGTTCTATACTTCATCAACCGATCCAGTGCCTCTTGAATCTGCGCTTCAGATTCCGTGTCTAGGTTGGAGGTCGCTTCGTCCAGAATCAGGATGCGCGGGTCGCGTAAAATGGTGCGTGCAATGGCGATGCGCTGTTTCTGCCCGCCAGAGAGACGCATTCCGCGTTCCCCAACCTCTGTTTCATACCCTTCCGGCAACTGATCAACGACAAACTGATGCGCGTTGGCGGCGAGGGCCGCTTGCACCACTTCCTCGTCCGTGGCACCGAGTTTGCCAAATCGTATGTTCTCGGCAACCGAACCCGCGAACAGGAAAGTATCCTGCAACACAATTCCCATCTGATTGCGGAGCGACTTAATCGAAACATCGCGGATGTTATGCTCATCCACAAAGATATCTCCCTCCACCGGATCGTAAAATCTGGAGATTAGGTTCGCAATAGTGGTTTTTCCACACCCTGATGGCCCCACCAACGCTACCATCATCCCCGGCTTGGCTTCGAGGTTAATATTGTGAAGTACCGGGTTCTCTGGTTCATAATGGAAGGAAACGTTATCAAGCTTGACATGGCCGCGGATGTTGGAAAGGGCTATCGCGTCGGGCGACTCCTCAACGGTCGGCTCCGAATCGAGCAGGCCGAAAACGCGTTCAGCCGAAATCATCGCCTCTTGAATTTGTGTATTGACCCTGATTAGGTTCATGATTGGGTCTTGGAGGCGTTCCATAAACTGGTAGAAAGCGAGCATTGCCCCGATGGTAAAATCGCCTTCAATCACTAGATACCCCCCGTAACAGAGGACTGCAGACCTGCCGATTGACCGGAAGAAGAGTGCAACACGCCCCATCGCTGTTTGGGTTGCCATGATTTTGATTCTCGATTCAAGGGTTTCACGCATATTATGGAATAACTGTCGCTCATGGTAACGTTCCCGATGAAAAGCCTTGACAACCTTTGCCCCCGCGACCGCTTCGTACATCCCCGTCGAAATGTCCGCCCACTTGTGTCGCCATTGACGCCACATTGGACGCAGCCGTTGGAGGAAGAGGTGATAGTTTCCGATAATTAGCGGGAAGATCAGCAGGGAGAAGAGGGTCAACTTCCAATTCCAGTAGAGCATGATGCCCAGCATGAGGATGAAAGTTACCGCATCGGTTATGATCCGAATCGTTGTTTCGGTGGCGAGATTCCGCAGCGAAGCGACATCCTCCCTGACCCGTGAGAGGATTTGTCCGGTCCCTTGGGCTTCGTAGAAGTGCATCGACAGCGATTGGAGGTGAGAGAACACCTTATTTCTCAAGTCAAATAGGATACGCTGACTGACCCATGTCATCACGTAGGTGCAGAAGTAGGAAAGGACACCGAAAATCGCATAGTAGGTAATAATGACAAAAAGGATAACAATCAGCCAGTCGACCAGCGTGTAATGGAGTTCACGCCCTAGCACGGTGTATGCAAGCGTTGCGGTATAAACCTTGATTTCGCCATCGGCGACGTATAGCTTACCGTTTTCTTTCCAGATCGTATGCTGCTTTTCATTTGCCCTGTCAATGACGAGCCACCGGCTGCCTGCCTCTTCAACTGAGACAATTGCCTTTAAAGATAGCAGAACGTCCCGATCCTTGAACGCTTTATGCAACTTTTTGGAGGCTGTATCGAACTCCTTACGCAAAGGATCTGGCATCCCTTGAAGTTCCGCTAAATCAGTCACACCCTCAAGTTTTTCTAAGTACTGCTTCTTCTGGAAATCTGAGTCCAGCTGAAACACCTTCTGATTGATGCGGTATTTCTGGTCCGTTTCGGTGTCGTTGAGTTTCCATTTTTCTCCCTGCTTTTCAATTGAAACGAGGGTACTTGGAGAGAGTGAAATCCCTTGTGCCTCAAACTCCTGCCTCAGCCTGTTAGAAAGCACCACCTGATTGTCTAAATCATCCCGAAACATCAAATTGACGCTTGCGATCGGTTTGTTAGCGGGTATCAAAAGGTCATCAATGACGAACTTCTGAACAAGCGGCATGAATAGCGGCGACTGCCCGACAAGCACGACCAAGAAAAAGCCGAGGATCAGCTTGGGTAGATAAGGTTTCGCGTATGCAAATAATCTGAAAAACTGTTTCATCGCGGACCTCCAGGGCCCTACAATTCAGTTACCACTTACATCTTCATCTTTTCACTAGTTTGAAGCACGTTCCGAATTTCTCTGGTTGCCTTTGTCTCTGCTGCAACTGTCCTTTGAAGCACTTTAATCGCTACACGGCATTTCGGCTTGAAGTGGCTCATCGCTTCTTTCGGGGTCTGTGCCTCTCGATTCGGATGCCTCCACAAGCCAATCCGAGATAATCCCAAGCCGAGTCGGACTTTGGACTTTGCATCCGTTGAGGAAGTTTCGTGCGCTTCAAGTGAAGGCAGTGCTCTCTGAACAGCCTTAAGTAAGCCTACAACCTTCTGGTACTCAGCAATCGCTTTATCCAGATGCTCTAATTCTTCCTCATCTTCAAAGTGTTCCCTGATCATCTGTAGATAGTTTACAGCTGCTGTTCGCGCTTCAATAAATTGCGTCAGTGGCTGTCCACTCCACTTCATAACTTTGGAAACGTTATGCTCGGTCAGCTTTCTCCTTCGACTTAGCAAACCGCTCAGGTGGGCGATCAGTTCGTCGTAGGCTGCGAGACCGATTGCACAACCGTGAATCTTTCGGCGAGTCTCTGCCATTTTTCTCGCAACGCGCAAGGTGCCTAGGGCTGCGTCGCGGTCCTTGGGTTCGCGTTCACGCTCGCCGATCACAAATTGGTAGTAGCCGTGGGGACCCAATTCAAGAAATCCACCGCTCGGATGCCACTGTTTGTAGAGGTCATCGGTTTTGATCTGATACCGAGAACCGTTTTGGCAGATAAGGGTTTCGGGGCCGTCGTCTTGGGTAAGGAACGGACAGGAGTCATCGAATGGTAGTAATGTCGGCTTCCCAGCGCGCGTATTTTCTTGGAGTCGCTCCGATGCAGCCTCGTAGGTGTCGTCGTATGAGACTTCAAAGCTATAGCCGAGCGTCCGGCAGGTTGCGCGCAGCGGGTTGTGAAAAAAGGTATTCATCCCCATTTCAGGGTCAGTACGGTTGTAAAAGAAACGGAAGGCTTCACCGGACACACCCATCAGATAAGTGTACGAAACATCTTCCTCACAGTGCTTCAGGGCTTCTTGGACAGTGTGGATATAGTCTATGGGTCGTTCTGTTGTCAACGGTTGATTTCCTTGATTCATTGTTACTTCTCCCGGCTTTTTTCAGCCTTTGTGTTGCATTTTCTCCAACATAGAATGATGGAATGTGGAGTAAAATAGCCTCCACGATAGCGATACGAGACGGCTATGGCGCATAAACCGTGCCAACTTCGATCGCGAGGTCTATGAGTAGGGTTTAGCCTTGCTATGACTGATCTTCCGGGGGCAAGGTGTTGGTTGGAATGGAGTTGTTGGATTGTTTCAAAATGTGACAATCGAGGAAGGTTAGGGGATATTATTTGGAGGAAAAAGGTGGCTGCAGCGCGTCAGTACTGGCTTTGGGCTTGATGTGTTGCATTTTGCAACACGATACATTTTGCAACGGGGAGGTATGAAGTGTAGAGGCATTTTTCTTATTGTCAATCACCGATGGTAGGTGTTAAAATACCTCTGAGCGTAAAAAAAACGCGTAATCTTAGATTTGAAGGGAAACATGCAGGTGGACAGGAACCGAGCCAAACTTATCGTCGGCTCATTGATAGCGGAACCGGGACAAAGCGTCGAAGGGCATCTGAAAGTAGGGAATATGCAGGATGGTACGCCCTTCCGATTGCCGATTGTTTTAGTTAACGGTGCACAAAGTGGGAAAACGCTCTACCTACAAGCAGCAAGCGATGGGGATGAGCTTAATGGAATTGGCGTCATCCACGAAATTTTACGCCAGATTCGCCCCGATAGTCTGCGAGGCAGAATTATCACGGTTCCGATTGTGAATTTTTACGCATTTCACGCCAGACAAGCCCACAGTCCTGTCGATAACATGAAAATGAATCGATGCTTCCCGGGACGCCCCGATGGCACCTCCAGTGAGCGGATTGCTCACAAACTCTTTCATACAGCCATCCGCCAAGCCGATTACTGCATAGACCTCCATCAAGGCGGAGTCCACCCCATGATCGATGAGGTTCGGGTGCGCGTTGACCCAAAACACCCGCAACATGCTGCTTGTCTTGAGTTGGCGCGTATCTTTGGGATGGGTTATATCTTTGATCAGAAGGGACCGAAGGGACAACTCGCTCAAGCGGCGCCGGAGGTTGGCATTCCAACGATTGATCCAGAGTTAGGTGGGTGTCACGGTTGGGACGCTACCAGCATCGCAAAAGGTGTGCAGGGCGTATTGAACATCCTCGGATACTATGGCTTTATCGACGGAGAACCGAAACTGCCTCAGCAGCAGGTCATTATCAATCGATTTGTGTCACTTTGTAGTGACCAGGGCGGTTTTGTGTACTACCAAGCTGACCTGTATGACCGGGTTGAAGTGTATCAACCGGTCGCGGAAATCTGCGACGTGTTTGGTCATCGGCGGGAAACCATCCGAGCTCCCGAAAGTGGCATCTTCTGGTCGCGTCCGGTATACCCGATGGTTGCCAGCGGTGAATCGGTTGGGAAGATCGGTATTCCGTCTAAGCACATTCAGTAGAGGGAGGAAAACGAGAGAACGAGACGACGAGAAAACGAGTGGAATTTAGCGCAAAGTCCCAATGGCGCAAAGACGCAGAGCATTTTTAATACATCATGCCATAGCGGTTTTGCGTCTCCCGACGTTGCGAGATCGTCCCGAGTTCTACAACGACGACGATCCTCGATAAATCGGAATTTCGCTACACTCAACCTGCTTACTTTTATCCTTTTGCCTCTCCGTTCTGAAAACCTTCTTCTCACCTTCCCATTTGTGCTAAAATCCCAACCCAATTCTCCCCGCTTTGCGTCGCTTCACTTCTCTCTTTCATTTGACGGGCTTCAAGCACTTGGAAGCGGTTTGCACCCAGCTGGGCTTCGATCTGCTGTGTTTCCGTTGCGAGTATTCCCGACAGTATCAACCGCCCCCCCGGCTCAAGGAATTTCGGACATTTGGGAATTATTGGCAGGAGGGCTTTCGTGAGGATATTGGCGACGATGAGCGGATATTTTTGCCTTTCAAGTGCGTTCAGTCCATCGCCATGATACAAACGGATGACCGAATCCACCTTGTTGAGTTGGATATTGCTTTGGGCAATCGGAATCGTCGTTTCATCCAAATCAACGGCATCGACCCACTTCGCTCCCAGCTTGACGGCTGCGATTGACAAGATTCCAGAGCCTGTGCCAATATCGGCGACGACATCGGTCTCCGCGATGGCTATTTCCAGTAATTCCAACGCGAGTTGTGTCGTGGCGTGTTGACCTGTGCCGAATGCCATGCCCGGATCCAATCGGATGAAGACCTCAGAGGGTTGAGGTACGATATCATCCCATGTCGGCGCAATCACCAAGCGTTTTCCAATCCGTTGAGGCGGGAAGGCCGACTTCCACTGCTCTGTCCAATTATCTGCCTCAATGGACTTTAGCGAGACCTTTGCAGGTTCAACGTCTATTCCTGCTTGAGTTAAGTTGGTCAGAAATTCGCGCAGATCTTGAACTCGCGCGCCAATGAGGTCGTCCGTCGGAAAGTAGGAGATTAGTGTGACGGTAGGAGCGTTTGAGGCAGGGCTGTCTTTTATCTCGACACCTGTCGCCTCGTGTTCAAAGAGATAGTTTGCGACAGCGTCGGACGCTTCTTGAGAGGTCTTGATTGTTACCTGAGCCCATTTCATAGCTCTTTGATCAGGGGGTTCGCTGCTGCGGTTTCACAATCCATACGAAATCATTAGCTTTCGTCTTCATCATGACGATTGAAAAGGTCTCCGAGCTTATCGAAAAAGCGTGGATGTCCTTCGGCTCCACCTTCACTGCGAGCCTGTGCAAACGCTTTCAAAATCTCTTTTTCTTGCTCTGTTAGGTTCTTCGGGGTTTCGACTTGGATTTCAACGATGAGATCGCCGGAGCCGTAGTGGTTGTAGCGAGGAACACCTTTATTGGGGATGTGTAATCTCTCACCAAACTGCGTGCCGCCGGGAACCGCGAGTTTGGTTGTGCCGTCAATCGTAGGGACTTCAATTATGGTACCGAGTGCAGCTTGTGGGAATGAAATCCTCGCGCTCGTCACCAGATCATAGTTTTCCCGTACAAAAAGCTCGTGGGGCGCCACATGGACCATAACAAAGAGATCGCCGGGCGGTCCACCATTGACTCCCGCTTCGCCTTCACCTCGCATCTGAATCTTAGCGCCGGTGTCAACGCCCTTGGGGATACGAACCTTAATCTGGCGAACCTTCCGCACAAGTCCCTGACCGTGACACTCATTACAAGGGTTCGGGATTACCCTGCCGTCGCCCTGACAGCGTGGGCAGGTGCGTGACATACTAAAAAAACCCTGTGTCCGCGTGACCTGCCCCCGTCCAAAGCACTCTGGACAGGTCTCAGGTTTGGATTCGGCTTTAGCACCAGTACCGTGGCAGGTTTGACAGGTCTCCAAACGAGGGACATCAATGGTCAAGGTCGTTCCAAGTATGACATCCTCTAAAGAGACTTGCAGATCATATTGCAGGCTGCGCCCACGTTTGGGTCCTCTTTCCCTGCGGCTAGACCCCCCAAATCCGAAGAGGTCGCCAAAATCACCAAAAATATCTCCGACAATATCTTCAAAGTTGCCAAAATCAGATCCACCGCCGCCCATCATCCCTTCTAGCCCGGCATGACCAAACCGGTCATAGCGGCTACGCTTCTCAGCGTCCCGCAAGATCTCGTAGGCTTCGGTTGCCTCTTTGAATTGTTCTTCGGCTTCTTTATTGTCGGGATTCTTATCAGGGTGGTATTTAATTGCCAGCTTACGATAAGCTTTCTTAATCTCATCGTCGCCCGCATTTCGGCTAACATTAAGTACTTCATAATAGTCGCGTTTTTGCGCCATGGGTCCTCCCCACTATTTTTTATCTGCCTTGTCGTCCGTGTCTTGATCAACAACTTCCGCTTCAGCGTCAATAACAGTCTCGTCCGATGTCTCTGCTTCTGGCGTTGCATCGTCTGTTTCTGTCGCAGCCTCGGCTTCGGCTGCTGCTTGGGCATACATAATTTCTGCTAATTTATGACTCGCCTGCGTCAGTGTCTCGGTATCCGCCTTAATGGCTTCGATGTTATCTCCATTCAACGTCTCTCTTAGCTTCTCGATCGCGCTCTGAATTTCGTCACGATCTGCTTCAGAGATTTTATCCCCATATTCGTTGAGGGATTTTTCGGTGCTATAGATTAGCGAATCGGCGCTGTTGTGAACCTCGGCTGCCTCTTTCCTTTCCGAATCTTCTTCGGCGTGTTCTTCGGCATCCGTAACCATCTGCTCGATTTCCTCGTCAGACAAGCCGCTTGAGGATTCGATCCGGATTTTCTGCTCTTTCCCGGTCCCGATATCTTTTGCAGAAACATGCACAATACCATTCGCATCGATATCAAACGTTACGTCAATCTGTGGCACCCCACGCGGTGCTGGGGGGAGACCTATCAAATCAAATCGGCTGAGTGTGCGATTATAAACTGCCATATCGCGCTCGCCCTGTAGGACATGTATACTCACAGCTGCTTGGTTATCCGAAGCTGTTGAAAAGGTTTGGCTTTTCTTGGTCGGGATGGTGGTATTCCGCTCGATCAGGCGAGTGAAGACACCGCCAAGTGTTTCGATGCCAAGTGAAAGGGGCGTAACATCAAGCAGCAACACATCCTTGACCCCTTCATCGCCGGATAGAACACCGCCCTGGATTGCTGCGCCAATAGCAACCACTTCGTCAGGGTTGACCCCTCTGTGTGACTCTTTACCGAAAAACTGCTCGACCGCTTCCTGCACCTTCGGCATCCGCGTCTGACCGCCGACCATTACAATTTCGTCAATGTCCGATGCGTGTAACTCGGCATCAGCGAGGGCTTGGCGACACGGCTCAATTGCTCGATTAATGAGATCTGCGGTGAGCTGCTCCAGTTTTGCGCGGGTGAGTGTGAGATTCAGATGCTTGGGACCGCTTGCGTCCGCGGTGATGAAGGGCAGATTAATCTCTGACTGTAGCGCCGTTGATAATTCACACTTCGCTTTTTCCCCTGCCTCTCTCAGACGTTGGAGCGACATTGGGTCTTGCCGCAAATCTATGCCGTTTTCGTTGAGGAATTCTTCGGCTAACCAATCGACAATTTCCTCATCGAAGTCATCGCCGCCCAAATGCGTGTCTCCGTTTGTGCTTTTGACCTCAAAAATGCCTTCGCCAATCTCAAGGATCGAGATGTCAAAGGTGCCGCCACCTAAATCGTAAACGGCGATTTTCTGATCTGTCTTTTTGTCTAATCCATAGGCGAGAGAGGCGGCTGTCGGTTCGTTAATAATTCGCAGCACTTCTAGTCCTGCGATCTGTCCAGCATCTTTGGTAGCTTGGCGTTGCGCATCATTAAAATATGCGGGGACCGTGATGACAGCTTGTGTCACCGTTTCGCCGAGATACGATTCCGCTGTCTCTTTCATTTTCCGCAAAACGAGTCCTGAAATCTCAGGAGGCGCGTGCTCACGATCATCAATCTTGATTCTCGCTTCGTTACCGCTACCCTCAATGACCGCATAAGGCACCCGCTGAATTTCCTCGCTAACTTCGTTGTAGCGTCTCCCCATGAAACGTTTGACGGAAAAGACGGTGTTCTGCGGGTTTGTCACCGCCTGCCGTTTTGCGACCTGTCCAACAATCCGTTCGTCATCTTTCGTAAAGGCGACAACAGACGGGGTGGTGCGATTACCTTCAGCATTTTCCAGGACCTTCGGTTCCCCACCGTCCAAGACGGCGACGCATGAGTTCGTTGTGCCGAGGTCTATGCCGATTACTTTACTCATTCGATTCTTCCTCCTCAATACCCGGAGCTTTGCTTTCCGCAACCTGTTCGCCCTTCCCCTTAGAGACCGAAACCATCGATGGGCGAATCACGCGATTATGTAACATATACCCTTTCTGCCACTCTTCAATGACTCTATTTTCGGGTACATCATCCGATTCGACGTGCATCACTGCTTCATGTTGCATGGGATCGAACAGTTCGTTAACAGCTTCGATCGGAGTAACGCCGCGCTTTTCAAAGGCACTGAGAAAGCCCTGGTGAATCATCTCAACTCCCTCAACAAGGGTGTCAAGATCTTGAGATTCTTTTGTCGACTGAATCGCTCTTTCGATACTATCGATCGTTGGAATCAACTCTTTCACGAAGCTTTCAAGCGCGTATTTTAAGGATTCCTCTTTCTCGCGTTCAGCTCGTTTTCTTGAATTATCGAACTCCGCGATTGTGCGGAGCATCTGGTCGTGTCGTTCCTCAGCCTCCGCTTTATATGCCTCATATTCAGCGTTGAGATTGGCAAGCGCTTCCGCATCGGGTGAAGCTTCCGACTCAGCGTCGATTGGTTGGGTCTCTGTCCCCTCCGAATCGGTTGTTTGTATCTCTATCTGTATTTCTTGTGCCTCTGTATCTGTTTTTTTATCTTCTGACATACACATGACCTCTCTAAGGAATAGCTACAAAATGATTCCCGCATTTCGCTGATACTAAAGTGATTCTTCAAACAGTTCGCTAATCATTTGGGAAGTAAATCTGACAATTGATACGATGCGCGGATACGCCATCCGGGTCGGTCCGATAACACCTATTATCCCAAACTGATTCCCGCGCACCCGGTAGCTTGATCTGACGATACTACACATTTCCATGCCTTCACAACCGTTTTCGCTGCCAATCAGCACCTGAATTCCGAGCGGTTCTTGCCGGACGGACAACAGATCAGCGATCTGTTCTTTTTGTTCTAAGACCCGAAATAGCGATTCGATTTTCTGCACCTCTCCAAACTCAGGGTGGCTGAAGAAGTTGGCAGTGCCATCAATGTAAACATGGGTCTCCTGCTCTAGCGCAAAAGTATTCTGTGTTACCATTGCTATTGGATCGGATAGGTGTTGATCGAAAACAGCTTTTAATTTCACAGGGTCCTGTGAAATCTGCCGTATCTGTTTCAATGGCAGCCCTGCTAACTTTTCATTCAGTATCCGGTTTATCTGGTAGAGTTCCACATCGGAAAGATTTTTAGGGATGGAAACGACCTGATTTTTGACAGCGCCAGAAGCCATCAGTAAGACCGCAAGTATGTGCTCGCTATCAATCGAGATAAGCTCAAGACGGCGTAGAATGCTCTCATGCAACTCTGGAGTCAAGACGACGCCGATATGATGCGAGATCGCAGACAAAATCTTGGATGTCTGCTCCATAATCTCTTCAAAATCGCGGCGAGATGAGGCGTATCTATTTCGGATAAATTGCCTTTCCTTTCGACTCAACTTCTGGTCGATCATCAGGCTATCGACATAGACACGATAGCCTGGCTCCGTTGGGATACGCCCAGCGGAAGTGTGCGGCTGCGTCAGATAGCCAAGCTCCTCAAGATCTGCCATAGTATTCCGGAGCGTTGCCGCACTTAACCCCATATCATAGTCCCGCACAATTTTCTGTGAGCTGACAGGCTCAGCCGTCCGGTTATAGCAATCGACAATCGCTTCTAAAACGGCATGTTTTCGAGCATCTAGCACAGGAGTTGTCAACGAGATCGCCTCAATTCACACGTTTTTAGCACTCTACTCTTGAGAATGCTAAAAACTTAAATACCATTTTCAGATTGATTTGTCAAGCAAAATGTCACGGTTGGATAAATCAACTATTCACAATCGCTAGGTTCTGTTGATATTTGGTAAGTTGAACCCAACTAGGCAGGCACAAGACCTGCCCCTACATTTATGGCAACGCCAATACCCGGTATGTTGCGAACCGTGTTTGGTGAATTGAGCCTAGAACTATGGCGCGATGCCGTTGGTATTTTTGGGATTCAAGGCAACTTGTGGTTACCCTCTTGTAGGTCGATTTTCCAAAATCGACAGTTCTGTATCTTGGGCTATCCCACTTCTTGCCCTTTGTACTGAAGCTGATACAGCCGGTAGTAGATCCCTCGCTGCTGAAGCAGTTCGTTGTGCGTCCCCATCTCCCGAATCTCGCCGCGCTGCATGACAATGATCTTATCCGCGTTCTGAATTGTCGACAGCCGGTGTGCAATCGCGATTGATGTCCGATTTGCCATCAAGCGAGCTAGGGCGTCCTGAATGAGGAGTTCGGTTTCGGTGTCTACACTGGAGGTTGCCTCATCAAGGATCAGGATATCGGGATCCGAAGCCAGCGCGCGTGCAAAGGCGACGAGCTGCTTCTGTCCAACCGATAGTCCCGCCCCGCCCTCTCTGATTTCAGTTGCGTAACCATCCGGCATTCTCTGCACGTACCTATCCAGATGGACCTCTTTGGCAGCGGCAATCGCATCCTCCTTTGAAATCTCCGGGTCGTCCAGATTAATGTTCTTCTCAACTGTCCCAGAAAACAGGAAGATATTCTGCTGCACAATGTTGATGGCACGGCGGAGATCTTGCAATTCCATTTCCCGAAGATCTATGCCATCAATCAGAATCTGTCCCTTACTCACTTCATAAAATCGGCACAGCAGGTTGATAATCGATGTTTTGCCTGACCCTGTGTGGCCCACAATTGCGACCTTTTCGCCCGCTTTAATCTTGAAGGAGACATCGCGTAGGACATAATTCTCTGCGTTATAAGCGAGCCAGACATTGCGGAACTCGATTTCGCCGTTTAACCCGTCCAATGCTTTGGCTGGCGTTGGGCTGACAATTGTTGGCTGTGTGTCCATCAGGTCAAAGATCCGTTCAGACGATGCCATCGCGTTTTGGAAGATTGTGTATTTCTCGCTGAGCTCACGAATGGGCCAGAACAATCGCTGGCTGTATTGGATAAAAGCGAACAATACACCGATAGTCATCGCATCTTGTAGGATCTGACCGCCGCCATACCAGATGATAACCGCCAGCGCGAGCGAACCGGAGACCTCGATCATCGGTGAGAAGAGCGAGAAGTAGAAGATGCTACGCAGGTTTGCGCCGAGGTATTGCTTATTCCTCTCGTCGAACTGTAGCCAGCTGCGCGACTCCCGCGCGAACAGCTGCATCGTTGTCATGCCGACGATATTTTCGTTCATGAAGGCATTGATCTGGGCGAGATATTTGCGCTGATCGCGGAAAGCGCGGCGGGAGTAGACCTGATAAACGGTCGTTCCTGCAAAGATAATTGGCAATACCGCAAAGGTTATCAACGCCAACTTCCAATCGAAGTATAGCATTACTCCCATGATGGCGAAGATGTGGAGTAGGTTTCCAAAAAGTGTAATGACTCCAGAGGTGAATAGCTCCCTCAACACCTCAACATCGCCCATGACGCGGGTCATCAGCCTACCCACCGGATTGTTGTCAAAGAAACGGACATCCAACCGCTGCAGATGTGAAAAGAGCGACATGCGTATATCATACATCGCTTTCTGCCCGACCATCTGCATTTGGTATTCTTCAAAATAGGTAAATATGAATCTTGCCACGAGAACGAGGACATAATAGATCGCAATCGTTTCCAGTCCCTGTAGATTCCCCGGCTGAATATAGTTATCAATTCCAATCTGTGTCAGATAGGGCAGCAACACTTCAGATGCCGAGTAGCCAATCATCAGAAGCACGATGAGTGCAACTTCAAGCCAATACGGTTTCAGGTAAGCGAGTAGTCGTTGCATCAACACCCGATCATACACTTTACCGAGATCTTCTTCTTCTTCACTATAGTCGTAGAGTTGACTACTACTACTACCACCACCACTACCAAACATAGATAAATCCTCCTTGTGCCATAGTTTATCTTCCTTTTGCTAAATCTTGAGTCACTTGCAATCCATGTCTGCTGAATATTTCACTTGTCTCCTAACTATTTTACCGGGCGCGCTTGACTTTTCCCCATAAGGTCGCTAATTTCTTATTTCGGGAAACACTTAAATTGGGAACCAATCCCCACGATGGATTCGTGTCCCATTCACGATGCTGGGTGAGATTAATGGGATTGGTGCCGTCGGCATTCATCACGTAGATTTCCGAATTGCCATCACGAAGAGAGGCGAAGGCTATCTGTGTTCCGTCTGGTGACCAGGAAGCCCGCCTGTCTTTGGCTGCGGCATTGGTGAGCCTAATGGGATTTGCACCATCAGCATCCATCACATAGATATCTACGTTTTCGTCGCGGTCAGAAGTGAATGCGATCTGTTTCCCGTCCGGTGACCAATCCGGATCCAGGTCTATCGCCGGGTGATTGGTGAGATTGACGGGATTGGTGCCATCAGCATTCATCACATAGATGTCGAAGTTTCCGTTACGGTCAGAAGAGAATACAATCTGTTTCCCGTCCGGCGACCAATGTGGCCCCTGGTTTTGGCCATGACGATCCCTGGTCAGTCTACGAGGTCTGCCCCCATCTGCAGCGATTACCCAAATACCCCACTCGAAAACGGGAGCTGATGTAAAGACAATCTGCTTACCGTCTGGAGACCAAGAAGGGTTACTATCCTCTCTGTCTAACGATTGGGTCAGGTTAATGGGATTGGTGCCATCGGCATTCATCACATAAATTTCACCTCTCCAGAGCGGACCCCGGAGGGCCATAAAGGTAATCTGTTGTCCATCAGGGGACCAGGCAGGCTGATTAGCGTATTGAGGTTCTTTGGTGAGTTGGCGGATCTGTTTCCCGTCGGGGTTCATCCTGTAAATTTCGGCAACCCCACTGCGCTGAGACATAAATACAATGCTTGTGTCAGCGTTTTGTGCAGGGCTTGTTGATGCCAAGAGGAGACACACAGCGAGAGCCAAAAGCCCGCCGCAAAGATAGCAGGCTTGTATCTTCCGTTGGAGCAGTACTAGTTTCATCGTTTCTCCCGTCCATGCTAAGCTCTTCTGAATTTCTATTTCCCCACCGTAGGTATTGATGCGTTTGGGTTTATCTATAAGGTTGTCAATGTTCCATTTGAGGAACCGTATAAGGATCAAACAGATCTTTTTGAGGGTTGGCATTGGTGTGGTTAATACGGTTTGGCTGCCGAACGATACTTACCGACCACATAATAAAGCATTATAGGCAATTAGATGAAAATTGTCAAGGAAGTTGATTATACCAATAGGGCTATTTAGTTTTCAGTTTTTTCCCCATCTGAGCGACGCATCGGGGTTCGGAGATCCCTCCTACAGCAATGTGCGTCGGGATTCGGAGATCTCTCTCTGTTCCGATCCCCGATTGGATCGGGACAGGTCCGATTCTCGTGGACTCCGATCCGATCGGAGGAGTTTTCAACCTACAGGAAAACTAAGAACCTGTTTTAAGAAGCAAAAAATTGTCCCCAAGGGCTGTGGATTTGCCAATCCACAGCGAGCTGCATTGGAAGCTAGGGAATTGAGTCTCCCAACCCGTCGAGCTTGGAAACCAAGCCCCTCGATAAATCGGGATGCAAGCCCCTACCATTGACCTAACACGGTTTGCTGGATAGAGTGATAAGATGCCGTTGAATCGTGTACGCCTTTCTGGATTGTGGAAGAAACCGAGTTTTGAAGAAAAAACTCGGTTTCAGGGCAAATCACTTTACCCAACATGACTTTTCAAACAGGTTCTAAGTGCCCCTAGCCCGCACGCAAAACCCCTTGACAAATTTGTAGGTTCATGCCATAATCTCTCGCACGATACGCGACAAGTGGAATGATGGGCGGGACACCCTCCTGCTCGTGTCCTCAAAGGGTTTGGTCAATCCTCGATCGATCAAATGCCATTTCAAAATTGACCCTTAAAGGTTTGGGATGGGTCGAAAGGAATAAAAATGAATACTGATCAATCACCGGCGGCGGAACCTTACCGCGCCCCTGCCTTTGCTGATGCAAAACCCGAACTTTCGGCTCCTGGAGCCACGCCAGAACGGTTAGAACACCTCAGAGAGCACGGCTTTGTCATCATCAATGACTTTGTCAACAACCCCTGGATCCCGATTCTGCGTGAAGCAGGTCGCTGTGTCACCGAAGCGTGTGCACCCGAGCACGTCTACAGCAAGATCGACGGCTCGAAGGGCTACGTGCACCGCACGGGGCAAGATCAGCCGTGGGCGATTCGGGGGCTTATCCATCCGGCTTTCAACGAGCCTAGCTTCGCCGAGTTCCACGGTTCTTCAGATTTCCTGGATTTCGTCTCCTCTTGGTGTAACGGGCTCCAACCTGAAGATACGGTGCTCGGTGGATTGCTACTGTGGTGCAATGCCCGGACGCACGAGAACAAACTCGGTTGGCACCGGGATACAACATGGTGGGGCACCGGGGAGAGATACTTCGCGCAGCACGACCGGAAGGAGGGACCCGAAGCGTATTCCGAGGAGACTGAGAGAATCCGCTGGAAAGAAATCGTTGCAAATAACGCAGAGTCTGTCACGGAGCGAAACGGCGTGAGCATGTTCTTGGCATTGACGGACGACGAATGCCACGAGCTAGTACCGGGCAGCCACAATCGATGGCGTTCGGCGTTGGAACATGACGTGCTTCTACCGAGAGGGATGAAGGACCAAGGTGTCCCACACACACCAAGCTGGAACGGCGTGGACCCGTTACCGGGTCAGGTTGCAATCCGACTCAAAGCGGGGGAAGCGCTCATCCGCAATGGCGTAACAATCCACACCGGGCACACCGTCCCCCAGCGTGAGCGGAACACGCTGTCAATCGGTTGGTCGAAATGGTCAGGCGAGTTCACTGGCGAGCCTTCAGTTTCAGACGTGCGACACGCGTGGCAACTTGATCCCGCTGTGCGCGAAGCCTTGCCGCATGAGTGGATGAAGACCGCTTGGGACCGCTGGGCGGAAACCCAAAAACTGGGAGATTCGCTTGAGGACCGGTACACCGGGTTTGACATCAACCGCATCAAGGTTGGTGAGGTCATCGGTTGGCGTGGTGAATTGGAACGCCGAGCCGCTGCAGCCGGCGAAGCGTGGGAACGCTTCCAGACCATAGCCTAACTGGGTGTAAAGAGAATCAGTTCAATATGCAGCGAGCGCTAGGGGGAGGTCTAAAGTGCTTCTAGCTCTTCTTGCAACAGCTGTTTCTCATGGATACCGGCATAAATGCCGTCACGCGCCAGTAACTCCTCATGCGTACCGCGTTCGACAATCTCCCCATCGTCCAAGACGATAATTAAATCTGCCGCTTTAACGGTCGAAATGCGGTGCGATATGAGGATCGTCGTGCGATCTTCCATAATCTCATTCAGCCGTGTGAGGATGATATCCTCTGTATTCGTATCCACGCTTGCGAAAGCGTCGTCCAAGATTAAAATCTTCGGCTTGATCATGATTGCGCGTGCGAGCGCAGTCCGCTGTTTCTGTCCGCCTGAGATGGTCTGACCGCGTTCACCCAAGAACGTCTCTAGCCCATCGGGAAATTCCTCAATCTGATCGAGCAGGTCGGCGGTGTGAGCCACCTCCTTGACCTCGACTTCATTTGCATTGCTAACGCCGTAAGCGATATTGTTTTGCAGGAGGTCGGAAAACAAAAAAGGCTCCTGCTCAACGACACCGATATTCGATCTCAAGACTTGCAGCGGGATATCTTGAATATCGGCACCGTCGATGAAGACCATGCCCCGCTCTGTTTGACGGATGCGGGGGATAAGGTTGATCAGAGTGGTTTTACCGCTGCTGGTCGCACCGACAATTGCGACCGTGGACCCGCGCGGAACCTTGAGGTTAATATTTTTGAGCACCGACTCCGCGCGAGGATAAGCGAAGTTGAGATTTCTAAATTCGATTTCACCGTGAATCTCTTTGATGTCTTGGCGTACCGTTGTTCTATCAGCGATTTCGGGTGTGACATCAAGAATCCCGCGGATTCGCCCCATTGACGCTGCACCCTGTTGAAAAGTATTGACAATAAAGCCAAACGTAATCATTGGACGAATGAACATCATCAGATAGGCGTTGAAAGACACAAAATCGCCTAACGTGATTTTGCCTTCGACTACGCGGATACCGCCGAGCCAGAGGAGCGCAGCAACGCCGAGTCCAGGCAAGAATCGGAATATCGGGAAGAAGAAGGTTGTCAGCCGAATCCGATCGCGATTGCGTTGCACGAAGTCTTGGTTATATACTTCAAACTCGTCCACTTCATTCTCTTCAAGTGTATACGCTTTGACAACACGCACACCGGACAGGTTCTCCTGTACTTTGGTGTTCATGGTGGCAAAGCCTTCTTGGATCCGCTCATAATGTTTGTAGACTCGTTTCCCCAATTCCCTTATCAGGACAGCGAGGATTGGGTACGGCAGAAGCACCAACAGCGTCAGCTGTACGTCGATCTGCAGCATAATTACCAGCGCCAACACGAAGAAGATAAGCGCGTCTGATGTATATGACACCGCCATACTGAGCACCATCCGGACGGCATTCATGTCACTGGTTGCCCGCGCCATCAGATCGCCCGTGCGGACATCGTGATAGTAGGACGCGGGCAGCTTTTGAAGATGCGTGAAGAAATCGTTCCGAAGATGGTATTCCATCCGCCTCGCCGCACTCTGGATGACCTGACGCTGACCAAATCGAAGTACACCTGCGATCAGAGCGGCCCCGAGAATGAGTAGTGCATAGAAAAAGACTTTGCGCGGGGTAATCGATCGACCAAGATCATCAATAACCCACTTCAGGAACTTTGGCTGCACTACAATTACCACATTTGTCATGAGCACAAAGAAAAAGCTCGCGATAACAGCGGATCGGTAGCGAACAACATACGGTTTAAGATGTAATAAGCTGCGGATATAGCATCGCTCCTTTCTTTACCACTTTAATTAATCGGTTTCTGAACATTTCTTTTGGATAGACATATCCAATCCATCTGTGCGGTTTTGCAGTGGATTTGTCAATCCACTGCGAGTGATGATTTTGTCGTTTTCGCTCTCACTTTAGTCGCCGATTGTCTCAATCTCAATTCCGGGGGCGTCGAGCAATTGCGGCTTGAGATCGATGCCAAGCCCAGGACCCTCCGGCGCGGTCAGATGCCCCTCCTCGACTGGGACCGACTCTGTCACGAGGTTATCGTATTGAGCGAGGTAGTGGCGACGGACGCTTTCGAGTATAAACAGGTTTGTGAGATGTGTCGACAGGTGAATTGAAGCGATATGCAGGACGGGACCCCCGCAGTTGTGTGGCGCGATGGGAAGGTAATAGGTATCAGCCAGCACCGCAATTTTTCGAGCTTCTGTTATGCCGCCACACCAACAGATGTCGGGCATAATAAACTGTGCGATTCCGAGTTCAATTAGCTCTCGGAATTGGTAGCGCGTCATCAAGCGTTCGCTGATGCAGAGCGGTTGCGAAACGTGGTCGGCAAGCGTGGCATAGGACTTCATGTTGTCCTGCGGCATCATCTCCTCTAGCCACATTACGTTGTAAGGTTCAAGTGCGTGGGCAATCTTAATTGCCGATGGGACATTCCACAAGCCGTGAAACTCCATTGCAATCTCAATGTCATCGCCGACCGCGTCGCGGATCTGTTGGACAGGTCGCAACCCGATTTCCATATCTGCTTTTGTAATAAACTGCCCTCGGTTTTTGTAACCCACTCCATCAAAGGGCCACACCTTCATCGCTCCGATGCCACTTTCCAGGAGCTTCTCTGCCAGTTTCTCGGCTTCGTTGTTTTCGACGTTGTTGAAGTCGTAGCGATGGTCGTAGCAGGTGTTGTATGTGCGGACCTTCTCGCGGGATTTTCCGCCGAGTAGTTGATAGATAGGCTGCCCGCTGACTTTCCCGTAGATGTCCCATAGCGCGATATCAATGGCGCTGATTGCCCGCAACTCCGCGCCTGCCCAACCGTGCACCCTCATCGCATGGAACATCTCCTGCCACAGTCGTTCAATCTCCAGCGGATTTTGTCCAATCAGCATCGACGCAAGTCTGCCACGGATAACACCTTGCTCCGCTTCACGGAGCGGATAGGTCTCACCGAGCCCCGTGATGCCTTCATCGGTATGAACGCGTACCCAGATGCACGGGATCTGTTCGCCCTCGATAAGCGCACCTTTCTGCGGGTAAATCATTTCAATCTTCGTAATTTTCACGTTATCTCCAATGACAACAGTGGTTGTTCCTTAAAGATGGCAGTGAGAACCTCAGAGAGTTCACCGCGCAATTAGCTTTTCGATCCGGTCGTCCAGCGCCTGCTGATCGCTTTCAAACGATGCGAGTCCCGCGAGGTTCAAAAGCGTATCAATGGCGAGCTCACCCGATCTTATCCGGTCGCCCCAGATTTCATGCTTGGGTATTTTACCGTCGTCTGCGATTTGCGCGAGCTCTTCATCGGAAAGCTTCGGGAACAGGTCGCCGGCACCCAGATCGTGCGCGCGATCCACAATTTCGTCCGCTGTCTGGGGGACATCCGTCGTTAAGCTGTCGGTCAGTCGGCGGTCAGACTCCGAAACCCCCCAGAGCGTATCTATCCGAAGATCCGATCCGCTGATACCGTCATTGAGATTAACCGTATATTCATTTTCAAGGCTTGTCTCCCATTCCCCGGAGAGTTCCCCCTGGGCAGTGGCAGCAACGTTTACGGGCATAGTGAAGACATCAATCCCAACCAGATACGACAGCTGACTCGCCGCCCTCAAACTTGCGGCAATCTGAAGGGTCGGTTCCGGATTATCTTGGGAGAGGCTTTTCACCGCACGTTGACTCGCAAGGATCGCTTTTTCACCGACCAGCTTGCCGTCACCCAACTGATGGTCAGCGATGTAGGAGTTGAGCCGCCCAAGAAACACATTGACATAGGAGGGCGCACCAAAAGCGGTTGCGACGAAGTTATGCCGCGCACTGAATCCTAACGTGAAATTGACCGGTATCCCATCTTCCCGCAAGCGGCGCATGGCAATCAAGCCGGAGGGTGTCAAAGGCACTTTAATAATAAAGTGTTCGGGGCAGATCTCATAATAGCGTTGACCGTAGGATACGCTTCGCTCAACATCGTGTGCCAAGATTGTATGAAGCTCTACACTCACCCGTCCGCCAAAACGTTGTGCCAAACGCAGCCCATGACGAGCATTTAAGATAAAGGCAATCTCAATAATCTGTGTTTGAATATCCACCCCGGAGAGCACGCCGGCTGCTTTCTGGATTAAGTCGTCGTAGATTCCTTTCTGCACTTCGGCGTTGAGCAGCGTGTTATTGGTTGTCAAGGCGGTAAACTCATCGGTCCATAGCGCAGTAGCAGCGTCAATATCGCCGGTATCCAACCACAGTTCAGAACCAGCCAGACATAGCACTTTCCAAAACGGATCCGATTCCGTCTTAATGCGCCCACGTTGTAACTCGATTCCTTCCTTCACAAAATTGTGAATCAGGTCAACACGATTTGGTGGCAATGCCATACACAGCCTCCTTCCAACAAGGTGAAATGCTCATAGCCCATATAGTCCACAACAACAACCGTTCTTGCGACTCAACTCGCAGGCAGCCTGATTCGTATGGGGCTGCCATTTAAAATCTAGGGATCTGCAAGCTGCCACTGCTTAACGCTTCAAACAGCTCGTCATACTCTTCTCGATCCACGGGTAAATCGACCGTCTTTTTCCGCATCGCCGAAAGCACGATGGCGTTGATTAGCTCGACGGTGGGAAGCGCGCTCACACCGTTGACCAACGGCTCACCACCGTTGAGAATGGCATCGGTAAAGCTCTTCATCAGTATATCGTGTCCGCCCGGATCTGCCCGCAACTCGACGGGTTGCCATGAAATCTCCGGTTGTCCAGCGATGCGACTCGTCCGCCCCACGAGGTCAGTCAACGAATTCTCATAAGTGCCGAGTAGGATGTGGTCTTCCCGATTGTTCGTCAGGCTCTGCACATCGGGAATCGCTATCGTTCCTTTGTCGCCGGCTATCTGACGGATACTGTAACCCCTTGGTTGATTGATTGTGAGTTGAATTGAACCCAAGGCGCCGTTTGCGAACAGCACATTTGCACAAACCACATCTTCCACCTCCATCTGATGGGATTGGTTGCCAATCATCGCAGAGACTTGGACCGGTTCGCCAACCAACCAGCAGATTAGGTCCAGATCATGGCTTGTCTAATTCATCAACACACCACCGCCGGCGTGTCGCCATGTCTGACGCCAGATGTCGCGGTCATAATAGCTTTCTGGCCGAAACTCAATCCATGTCCAGAGCACGCGCATGATGTTCCCAATTGCCCCGGTATCAATCAGATGCTTCATCGTCTGAGGGGTGTGATAGGTTCGGTATTGGTGGCCAACGCAGATCTTCAAATCGCGCGCTTTCGCCGTCTCGATCATCGCGTCCGCGTCCGATACACGGTTAGCAAGCGGCTTCTCGGTGAAAACGTGCACTCCTGCGTTCAGGCACTCTAATCCGATGATGGTGTGCAGATGATGCGGCGTTGCAATCGATACCGCATCAACAATCCCCGCATTTAGCAGCTCACGATAGTCAGTAAACGCACGCACACCGAGCTCTTGCGATTGCGTCTTGACGGCTGCTTCGTCGAGGTCCACCAACGCGGTCAGCTCTACATTTTCATGCTCCTGAGCCATGCTGACATGCTTGCTTCCGACGCCTTTAATACCAATAACCCCGTAGCGCACACTATCCATTGTGCCCTCCCCAAAACAGGCAGATTCATACCGCGGATAACCTCAGTCGAACCCTCTTTACTGCATTATAGCAAAGCTTGAAGCTGCTTGTCAATTTTGTTTCTAATGAAATCATAGAAATTTGCTGCGCACAAGCAGTTCGCAAGATACGGATCGGCAAATGATTTAAAATTGACAGAAATTTGCGTCCGTGATAAAATGTGTTTATTCAGGTTTTCAATCGTTCGGTAAGCCTCCGGCTGTACCTATTCAAATCGAAGTGCGAGGGCTCAGCCGTAGCGAAGAATCTACGATGCACAATCAAACGGAGGTTATAATGGCTACAGAGACAAGTAATGTTTATACAAGGTTTGGTATACGTCCGTTGATCAATGCTGTAGGTAACCAAACCGTGCGCGGTGGTTCTACACCTTCCGCAGCGGTAAGGCAGGCAATGGATGGCGCAGATGTGAATTTCGTGGACATGGAGACGTTTCTTGAGAAGTCCGGGGATTTTATTGCCTCATTCCTAGGTGTGGAAGCGGCTTACGTCACAGCGGGCTGCTATGCCGCGATGGTACTGAGTTCTGCCGCCGCTATGACCTATCAGCAGCCAGAAAAGAGGGATCAGCTCCCAGATACCACAGGGCTGAAAGACGAACTTGTATTCCAGCAGTACCAGCGATACGGCTACGACAGAGCATACAGTGTGCCGGGCAGCAAGCTAGTCCTTGTGGGGGATGAGGAGGGGTGTACAGCGGAGGAGTTTGAGAACGCTATCGGTCCTAACACCGCCGCAATCATCTACCTCGTTCAGGCTGAAAGGGAAAACGGTGTCTCGCTTGAGGAAGCGGTCGAGATTGCGCACCGGAACAATGTCCTTGCTATCGCTGATAGCGCGGCACAAATCTATCCGCTTGATTACTTCCGACGAAATGCCCAATGCGCGGATCTTGTCTGCTTCGGTGGTAAATATTTCAATGCACCGCACTCCACTGGGTTCGTGTGTGGCAGGAAGGATTTAATCGAAGAGGTAACAGCGCACGGCTTTATCGCGCCGCGTCCACTTGGTCGTGGGATGAAGGTAGACCGGCAGGAGATTGTTGGGCTTTTGACGGCAATCGATAATTGGTTCTCGACAGACCATGATCAGCGTTCAAAGGACCAAGACGCTCGATACGACGCGATTTCGCAGGTGCTTGAGGGCATCCCCGGCGTATCAACGGAGATCATCCACGCTGAGAGAAGTCATACACTGTCCAGCCTCCACGTCACCATTGACGAAGCAACTGTGGGTATGAACGCGGAGCAGGTGAATGATGCGCTAGAAGCTGGTACGCCTCGCATTAGGGCGTCCGCCGGTGACGATAGTGTTGTTGTTAGTGCGTATACTCTCCGTGCAGGCGAGGAGCTTATTGTCGCTAATCGTTTGAAAGAGGTACTCGCTGGGTAGGGATCTCCGTCGTAAATTCGATGAGGGGTTTGAGAGAAGGATCCTTGTAAGGGTATCAAAACCTTTGCAAGGATCCTTTTTTTTGTCTAATCGGGTGGAAAACTCTGGATAGCAGAAGTGTCTAAAGTCAGCCTACTATGGTAGATTTTATAATTACTTAGACACTTCCAATGCACAGCCAACCCCCTAAATCCCCCTTATCAGGGGGACTTTGGAAACTTCGTGAAGGTCGGAGTTATTGGTAAATGTCTACTTATTTCTCTAGTTCACCATAAGTTGCCTTTTCGTAGGTGAGGTAGCAGTATTCGGGGGTATCAACGATTTGTGTGCCTTCCAACTGCACAGGTGTCTTGAAAAACGGCGCATCCAATACCCATGTGTGATATTCGCCTTGCTCACCGCAGGGGTCAATTGGCAGCTGCTTCAGCTCTGAAATGAGTGCCGAGTCTAAATACCTTCCTGTGATAGTAGGCTGAAAGTATTTTTTATAAGCGAGAGAACAGATCACTTCAAATTTGTTGGAGACAAGGGTATCTAGTATTGCGTGCCGATCTAACTCCCACAACGGTTTATGGACCCCCACTAAACCTGCGGCAACGTCGTCAATCCAATTGGGCATCCCACCGACAGTAGAAATATCGCCCGTAATTAGCACCTCAATCCCGTTATCTCGAATCGTCTCAATTTGCTGCCGGTAGCTCAATTTATAGGGTTCGGAAATCGGCACAAATTCGATAGGGAGACCGATCTTCCGCGCCTGTAGCACCATGAGCTGCGTCGGATGCGCGTAGAATTGCCGGTTGTCGGCTGGAACAAAACAGATCAGCCTCCTTATATCGTAAAGGTTTGAGGAGACTTGAAGCGCGAGGGCAGAATCTTTTCCGCCTGTCCACAAGACCGCTGCTTTCATCATTGTGTAGCTAATTCCATTTATGATGGATTTTAGAATTACTTTTACACTTTCAACCCCCTAAATCCCCCTTATCAGGGGGACTTCATGAGGCTTCGCTAGAGAGTTTGAAGTTGGCATGGAATCCTGACTCGGTGTTAGCATACAGCGGCTTCATTTATACTGAATCGGTCTTGTTGTGAATCAAGGGATGCTTGAATACCGATGGGAAGCGTCAGTTGAGGCGCTGTATGACCAAAATCCACCCCTGTCAAGATAGGGAATTGGGAACCTGCTGTGTATTCAACGATCAACGACTCAAAGAGCTTTGCCTCTTCCTCAGAAAGTTCATTAACCTTACCGATAACTAAGCCCGCAATCTGATCGAACAGTCCTATCTGTTGACACTGGGCAAGCGACTCATCAACTTTGCGCAGTAGCCCGCTACCGAAGTTGACCTCCTCAAGGCACAAGATTGCGCCTCGCAACGAGGGCAAATATGGTGTACCGACCAGCGTCAACATAACACTTAAATTCCCGCCAATTAATGGTCCGCTCGCTTTTCCCTCTCTCAACCAACGCCAGCCCGGATTCGTTTTCATTGCGCGTGGCTGATCCTCGCTCGTATAGGCATCCGTCCATTGTGTAGGAGAGTTAAGTGTACCGACCGGCTCTGTCTTGAACAATATCTGTTCGACGGCCTGCCATGTATAAGCGAAGGGCTGCGGATATTCGCTGAACCCGTTGAGAATCATGGGACCGTGAAATGTAACCAGACCTACCTTTGCGTATAGACCAATCAACAGGGCAGTTATCGCACTATAACCCATCACAATTTTGGGTGACCTTTCAATCTGTTCCCAATCCAGCAGCGGCAGAACTGCATTGACACCCGAACCACCGGATAGACAGAAGATGGCTTTTATCTTTGGGTCGGCGAACATCTGATTCAAATCTTCGGCTCGGTGTTGAGTTGGCGGATTCAGGTGTTGCCGTTGGTCAAGCGTGTGTGGTGCAACCTGAACGCGTAGCCCTGCACCCTCTAAATATGCAACCCCTCGTTGAAAGGCAGGCTCGTTAATCGTGAAAAATGCCGATGCCGGTGATACAATGCCTACAGTGTCTTGAGGGACCAGTTTGGGTGGTTTAATTGGTTTGTGCATCGCGTTGATTGAAGTTGAGCCATCGGCACGTCCCGCCGCGGATGGACGGTTCGCGGATCCCCCAAGGAGTACACCAGCGGTGACCTTCAGTGCTTCGCGCCTGTTGATTTTATTCACACTTATTCCCTCCTGAAGGGCACTCAAAAGAACCTCCGTCCTTCAGGGCGGAGCGTATGTCAATCACACTCATGTTCCTTGTAGGGTATCAACCCGATCTTGCAAGGCTGCAATGAGAAATGGAAGCTAGAAATTCGCATTCGCTTGTTTACTCATCTCACTGATTCCGCATCCCCGGCGTCCCCCCTAACGGCTTAAAGTCGCCGACCCCATTGGGCGCTCGACCGAACGCGACATCTTCCGCCTGCGTCTTAAATTTGATAACGTCAAGCACCTGATTCCCTCGCTGATCCGTATCGATGAGCATGACCCTCTCTCCATTCTTGGAGAGCTTGAAGTTGGCATGGAGCCCCGACTCGGCGTTGCCATCTTCGTCCGCCCAAACAATCAGATAACCGCCGGGGGCAATCTGAGTGCCATCGGGAAACTTCCACTTGCGCGGATTGTTTTGGTTATCGCTCAGATGCATCCCTGAAAGATTGACTACATGATCGCTCACGTTATGCAGTTCGATCCAGTCGTCGTTTTCACCCTGTGGGTCGGCAAGACTCTTTGTATTGTCTGCCATCAGCTCATTGATGACCACCGGCGAGCTGGCGGCGATAGGTGAAGTAACGCGGTAGGTCAACGGCGCAAATTCGGTTCGGGCTGGGAAAAACGTCGTCGTGCCACGCGATTCAACAGATCTGGCTTCGACGTAGTAGCGGATCTTCTTTCCGGTAGGAAAAGCGGGAATCTCGCCCACGTAGACCGCGCCATTTTTTGACATCGGCAGGCTCTGGAAAGGCGATAATCGTCCGTCCGCGTAATACAGGATGACCGCATCAGTGCTGCCATCTCGACCGATCTCAGCTGCGATCTCGACCGGTTGATTCGCCATCGGTTTTTCGGGCTTAGATACAGACACGATAGTTGGCGTCGGCTTGTTGATTTCGGGGTGATTGAGCAGATATTCGCCGCGTTCCTCGACAAAACGCTTGAAGTTCGGTGTCGCTCTCCGTCCTCTGCCACCGGAACCTCCTCCGCCGCCCTGATCTTTGATGTGACTTGTGGCAAATGCCTCATAAGCATAGAGTTTCTTATCATCTGCCTTCACTTCGGCGTCAACGAGCGATTGGTATTCCGCAATAATTGGCTGGAGCACATCCCAATCGAGCCATTCATTGGCAATAGTGCGGATGTGGGCGAGATAGCGTGCACGTAGGTGTGGGATGGCGAGCAAGCGACCGATGACGGGGCGCATCGTGTCGTGCTCCTGAGAAACAGGCGATAGCATCTGTCCCTCGGTCTCCCAAGAGTTCGGGCCACCACCACCGGCGAATCGGAACGTCTCGTTACTGTCGTGCGGTAGGAGGTGGAAGCGACCTTTTGGATCTTGATAGAGCGCGTAATCGCTGGCGCGACTGATATAGCCATCGTTATCTATAAATATATTTTCCAGTGCAATGAACCAAAGTGCCCGGTCGATGTTGAGGACCGCAGAAAGTTCAGATTCAAGTTGGTCATCGGGCGTTGTTTCAAGAACTTTGCACAGGTTAATCAGATCCTGCCAAGCGTTTGGTGCCTCCTCCACTCTCGTTTTGAGTTGGTAGGACTGCTCATAGGCAGACGGTTGATCTCCATTGTAGACTAGTCCACTATTGCGACCGGGCGGCACTTTCCAGCGCACACCACCTTTGGTCCCGAACCATTCGTCGAGGAAATCTTTGTTGAATTGTTGGCTGTTGACGTAAATCCCCCAGTTTTCTCCGTTGATGACCAGTTTGACCAAGTTCGCCTTCGGAGCGGGAATATAATTGCGGGCAATTCTTGAGTAGAGGATTTCGCGGAGGAAAGAAGGGTCGGAGTGGCCGTTCAGCAGATTCAGCGTTTTGTAGCTGTAGAGCCGTTGTTTGTCATCCCCGTAGTCAACAGCGATATTGAACGACTTTTTCTCGTTCTGAACCGTGAAATAGGAGGAGCTGCCGCGGAACCGGGCACCGACGGATTGATAGGTCTCTCCATCGACGATTAAATCTGCCGGCACATCGACATCAGTTCGATAGAAGTCGCCAAGCTGCTCATACCAGTCCGCATCGTGGAATCGAAGGTAGAGCGTGCGGAGTGTGTTCGCTTCGTAGAGATCAGGCTCGCTGTTAGGCTGTGCGGCAAGGCTTGCTTTCAAATCATCTTCATGCGCTGTATGCGGCGATGTGTTTCCAGATGGACGCGACGCACCTGTTACCTCTCGGCTCTCGTGGATATATTTGCGAGCAGCTTCTCGCTCTACATCGTTTAATCTGCCATCTTTGTCTGTGTCAAAACGGCTGACAATCTTCTCCGCCCGGCGTGGTCCACGTCCACCGCCAAAACCGCCTCGCCGTCCGCCACCACGTCCATCCCGGTTTGTGCGTTCAGCGAGTTGCACTCCTGTGAAGGCTTCGAGAGCGATTGTATCAATCATCAGTGCTTTTTCATCTTCATTCAATTGGCCGTCGCCGTTGAGGTCGAATCGTTGTTCCTCTTTTGAGAGCGTATTTTGTGCCGAAGCGTTTACGGCGACTATGGTTAAAAGGGCAAGTAGTGTTCCGAAAAGGGTGATGATGGTGCATTTGAGTTTCATCAGTTTCTCCTCGCAAAGCGTTTTCAGTTGTAATTTTCTGTGATATTCGCTATTGGTGATATTAGGCAGACAAGGGGAGCGTTTGTTCGGAAAAAAATGGGTTTTCGGGAAAACTGAACTGAAAATTTGACAACTGTGCCTTTGAGCAACTATTCACTTCCTGAATCACACCAACCTAGTCATTAAATGCACCCATACCTATCCTTGTGATGAAGATAACCTATCCATGGTAGGTGATTTTGGTTATTTCTAATGCGAGTTGTAAATTATAGGGACCGTTGCAAGTTGGGGCGGGAATTAATCAACGCTCGCGGTGGATTGACAAATCCACCGCAAACGTGCGAGTAGGGCTTGGGCTCTCGGCGAAGGCGGAGCCGTGGAGATTTGATAAATAGCAGCGGAGGCTATTTCTAGTTAAGATTCTAGGTGTCTATGTAGCCTCCTTTGGAGACATCGGACAGCTGCATTCTTCCGAGAAGCAACAGTACCAACAGGGCACCGAGCAATCTCAGCAACCTCCTGATATGATAACCCTTGCAACTCTGTTAAAACAAAAACTAACCGATGCTCTGCGGACAGATCGCCTATCGCCGATCGGATCGCTTCCTCCGCCTCCTTAGCGATGGTCGTCTTCTCCGGTAAATATCGGTTGTCCGCTATCTCTTCTGATAGGTTGTAATCATCGCTTTTACCATTAGCAATGGGACCCTCCAGCGATGAGGTGTAAGGTGCTCGTTGATCTTTAGCAATCTGTTTCAAACAGACATTCTTTGCAATGTGATAAAGAAAGGTGGTTAATTTCGCAAGCGGTTGATAAGACCGTGCGCTACGCCAAAGACGCAAAAATGTTTCTTGGCACAAGTCCTCTGCAAGCATACGATTGTTCACGAAACGATAAATAAAGTTCAATGTGTTTGTGTAGTGACGTTTGGTTAATGTTTCAAATGCTGCGCTATTTCCTTCTTTGACGGACAACATTAGATCTTCATCGGATCGTCTCACGCTCGTCTCCTTTGGGGCTGTCCTCGTTGCAAGGCAGGTCGAACCCGGCGAAGTCTCCAATCTGACTGAGCTAGCACAATCAGATCGGCTCTCCCCGGAGTCGCCTGCCAATTCAGCCGGAATCTTGTCGTAGCCTATGCCTTTCTCGTAATCGTCCTCTGGTCCAAAATCGGATGTTGAAATACCTGTCACTTGGCTTCTCCTTTGGCGATAAAAAGCTCGTTTCGGCGATCAATGGGAGTGTCTTATATGCCTTCCTGAACTTAAAATCTGCATCTCTCTGAGCGGCTGAGAGTATTGCCAAACTATATCCCTTCGAAAAATTAGGGCTGACTTTGCCACCGGCGGGATTATGGGGTGTCTCTCCCTGTTCCTCAGATCCGGCGCCTATGTGAGCGTGCGCAGTGTCTTGCGCGGAGGATGTAAGAGAGTTTCCCGGCGTCCCCCCGGTCGCTCTCTCTGTCAGCGAATTCAACGCTGGTGTGTGTCTCGGTCCTGTATGGTTAAACATCTCTTATGTGCTCCTTTCTCGTTAAGCGGTTAATAGGTTGAGAACAAAAATTGGGAAAAGAATTATAGTGTTATCAGTTCCTGTTTCTCAGGACTGCATCATTAACAACTACCATATAACTCCAATACTGCTAAAAACTTCATCAAAAAATTGAAATAATTTATGTTGTGCCAGAGTCATTTAACTCTCGCTAAATCGTCGTTTTTCGCTCCTTGCTGCTGTTGTGCAGAAGTTCGCCACACAAAAGTGTTATTATACATCACTACCGGTTGGATTTTCAATCCCTAGTTTTACGATTCACAGCGCCTGAACTGGTCAGTAGAAATTGTTATTGACGGGAGAGTGGGGACGGGTTAAAATGGCTCATTGATAGGCCAAAACTGGCAATCAGATTTAATGATTGTCAAAGACACCGATCGCCCCGGCGGTGCAGGAACTCTGCAGGTCCACGGGGAAAAGAGTGAAACGATAGAGCTGGAGCAGCAGATGATAACCAAATTTGACTACTTCTACGGTGGACATGTGGAAATGGATAACATGGGTTTCCAGGGTCTCCGTGTTGATGATAGGATAGAGTCGGACGCGCACCTCACCTCTGTGTTTGATGAAGCACGGACGATTGCTCAGTTAATGGACAGATTGAATTTTGACACACTATGGCTAGCCGAGCACCACTTTCAACGCGAGGGGTACGGCGGCATCCCTAACATACCGATGCTTAGCCTCTATCTGGCACAGAATACCAAGCAACTCAAGTTCGGAGGCTTTTTTAATACTATCCCCGCATGGCACCCGCTCCGGTTGGCCGAAGATTTTGCCATGGCGGATATCCTTACACAAGGTCGTGTCAGGTTCGGTATCGGCAGGGGTTACATCCCGCGCGAGGTCGAAACGCTGGGATCGCCGCTTGAGGATGATGCGGCAAACCGGGAATTATTTGAGGAGCAGGTCGAGATTATTTTTAAGGCGTGGAATGAGCAGTCTTTCTCCTATCGTGGGGTGCACTACGACTTACCGGCGCGGGTTATCAACCGGGGACAGGAGTTGGAGGAGATAACACTTGTGCCTCGTCCCGCCAATCTGCCTGTGGAGTGCTGGCAACCCATCTTCAGTGGCAACCCTCGAGGTATTGACTTTATGGTCAAACACGGTATCAATGGTGTTGTCCCCGGCGGACCGCGAGTTGATGAGATTGCTGCAAACTGGAGAGAAGCGCACTCACGCTCTGGACGTGATACAGCGCTCGGCGAAGGTTTGGCTCTCGTGCTACAAGTGCATATAGCCGACACCGAAGAGAAAGCGATTCAGGAGGCATCCGTCTGGTTTGAGGAACAACTCAAGGTATTGGCGCCGTTGGGCAGGATGCCTACACTCACAGAGGAACAGATTCAAGCGACTTTTGACCCAGAAAAGGTGCCGCTGGCTGGGCTTCCAACCGTCCACGATTTGGTTAGTGGTGGTGGATGGATATGTGGACCACCGGCGCACGTTTTTGAAAAGATTTCAGCAATTCAGGAAAGATTGCCCGGACTGGAGCGCGTGACGATAGGTGCCGGTGCTTTGGCAATTCCGCCCAGCGCCATCCGGCAGGATATTGAGCGGTTCGGCAGAGAGGTCCTGCCAAAGTTTCCGGGTGCGATTACCGCTGGTGCTTGAATTGGATTCGCATTCAGTGTAGAACCGCTCCCCGGTCATACTTAAAAGCAGTAGGCATGCTCCGTATGCCGTAACTATTGCGCGCACTACGGCACGTTTCTTAATCTCGATTTATCGGGGGCGGAGCGTTCTTCCTACTACTGTTGATACCACAACCATTAAGAATAGGTAATTCAAATGATAAATCAGTACAAAGTGAATCATACAAAAGCTGCGCTTCTCAGGGGTGAAACCATCACCGTTCCAGAGATTAATCGGGTATCCAATCCAATCGTTGTGGAGGTGCTTGCTCTGGCGGGATACTCCTGTGTGTGGATAGACATGGAGCATAGCCATCTGAATTTAGATGGTCTCTCCAATATGATTTTGGCTGCGCGAACGGTAGATCTTGATGTCATCGTTCGGATTCCCCACGGTCCCTACAATCAGGTCATGAAAACGTTGGAACTGGGAGCCGGTGGTTTGGTTTGGCCCCACTGCAAAAGTGCCGACGAAGCACGTCAGTTTGTCCGCATGGCAAAGTTTCGTCCCCTTGGTCTGCGCGGCATGGGTGGGGGAAGGGACTCTTTATTTGGTCAAATTGAGCGCAACGAACACTTAGATCAAGCCAACAAAAACACGTTGCTCGGTGTGATGATCGAAGATAAGGAAGGGGTGGACGACGTTGAAGCCATCGCCGCAGTTGAGGGGATTGATCTGTTATTTGTCGGACCCGGCGATCTCGCACACAGCTACGGCGTGGAGCGCGACACGGGTCACCCGATCACGCAGCCGGTTGTTCTTGAGGCTTTCGACAGGGTAGGTGCAGCTTGTCGCGCTCACGGGATCGCAATGGGCACGGCGGTCGATCCGGGCGAGCCGATGCGCGTCGTCGTCCAGAAAGGTACTCGCTGGCTTAACTGTTGCCACGATATCACCGCCCTTATCAACGGTTATACCCATGCCCGAAATGCTACCAACGAAATCGTAGGGGCATCAAAAAAGTAAAACGAGAGGAAGGTTCGATGAAAATTGAAAAAATAACGCCGTTTCTGGTAGACCGATTCCTACTAGTTCGGGTCTACACCGACGAAGGGATTGTCGGCAACGGCGAAGCCGGATTGTGGGCGCATCAGAAAACGGTGTATGAAGCCATACTTGAACTGAGCGAATACTACATCGGCAAAGATCCCGGTCGTATCGAACATCACTATCAGGCAGTTTCGAGAGATTCCCACTTCATGGGTGCTGCCCTCAGTGCGGCGATGAGTGCTATTGATGTTGCGCTGTGGGATATCTTGGGGAAATCGGTGGGTCTGCCGGTGTATCAGCTGCTCGGCGGAAAGTGTCGGGACAAGGTTAAGGTCTTTAACAATGTCTCAGGGGACACATTGGCTGAACGGGCAGAGAGCGCGATTGAAAACGTTGAGGCGGGTTATATCTCGCTCCGAACAACCCCGTTCTTCTCGAATTGGGAGCAGGGCACCTCGACCCAAGCGATTACAACAGCGGTGGAGATTGTCCGAACCATCCGTGAAGCGGTCGGCACCGACATCGATCTGGGACTTGAGATCCATCGAAACCTGACCCCCGATGAAGCAATCATCCTCGCCGGTGAGCTCGCGCCCTTCCGGATCCTCTACTATGAGGACCCGATCGCACCGCAGAGCATTGAGGCGTTGGAATATGTCGCGCAGCACGTCCACATCCCGATAGCGACCGGTGAACGTTTCTACAACATTCAACAGTTCAAAGAGCTTATTGATAAAAAAACGGTCAGTCTCATCCGTCCCGATATTTCACTAGCAGGCGGCATCACGCACTGTAAAAAAATCGCCGCCCTCGCCGAAGCCTCCTTTGTGGGGATTTTCCCGCACCTGATGGGGAGTCCGGTCAACCTTGCGGCATTTGTGCAACTCGATGCGGCCATCCCCAACTTTTTCACGCATGAGTGCCACACCGGTGCTGACGCCTTCAACGAGATTGTCGATCATCCCCTTGAGCGGGACGGCGGATATGTAATTGTGCCGGACCGACCGGGCATTGGATTGGATATCAACGAAGCCAAGCTAGGGAAATTTCCTTATCAATCGAGGCAGATTACCGGTAGTTTTCGTGCCGATGGCTCTGTGATTCACTAGGACGGTATGGCGCATGGCTAACAACAAATCGCAATTAGCGAATTCAGGTTTGACATTTTTATTAAGGTGGACATTCATACGGATGTGTTTCGCATGACAACCCTCAATCTCAAATCAACCCACAAACCGGTCAGAGCCTACTACGAATCCCTACAACGTTTCGAGTCAATCGGTGTCTCCCACGAAACCGCTGTCCGATCGGCATTCCAATCCCTACTCGAACACTGCGGGAAGCAATTTAACTGGATCCTCGTGCCTGAACACTCAATGACCCCCCTGATAAGGGGGGCTAGGGGGGTTAAAAACAAGCGGATTGTCGTTGACGGCGCATTGATCGACAACTTCCAACTGCCCCATGGCTACTGGGAGGCGAAGGATATCCACGACGATCTGCCAGCCGAAGTGCTCCACAAGTTTGCAATAGGCTATCCCCGCGACAACATCCTCTTCCAAACCCCACACCGGGCTATCCTCTGGCAGAACAATCAGCGGACGCTTGATGCCGACCTGACTGACCCAACGCAACTGATACATACCCTCGAAACCTTCTGTTCCCACCGTCCGCAAGAATACACCGAGTGGGAGGAGGCGGTGGCTCATTTCAAAGACAGAGTGCCCGCGCTTGGGAAGGGCTTGGCAGAACTGATCGAAAAGGAACGGGGGGCGAACCGGGAATTTACCGCTGCCTTTGCTGCCTTCCATGAGAAATGTCGTCAATCGATCAACCCCAATCTCTCCGAGGCCGCTGTCGAGGAGATGCTGATTCAGCATCTACTGACCGAGCGGATTTTCCGAACCGTCTTTAGCAACCCTGACTTTGTCCACCGCAATGTCATTGCCCGCGAAATTGAGACTGTCATCACTGCGCTGATGTCTCACGCTTTCAATCGTGATGAATTTCTCAAAAGCCTTGATCCCTTCTATGTAGCAGTTGAACGCACCGCTGCGACCATCGACGATTTCTCCCAAAAACAGAGCTTCCTCAACACGGTTTACGAGCAGTTCTTTCAAGGCTTTTCGCTGGAGGTTGCCGATACGCACGGGATTGTCTACACGCCGCAACCGATCGTCGATTTCATGGTGAGAAGCGTGGATCAGATATTAAAGACTGAATTTGGGGATGGGCACCGATCTCTTTCTGCCAAAGATGTGCACATCATTGACCCGTTTGTGGGGACGGGCAATTTTATTGTCAGGACGATGCGGGAGATTCGCCCAACCGCGCTTGAGGATAAATACACAAGGGAACTCCACTGCAACGAGGTGATGTTGCTGCCGTACTACATTGCGTCGATGAACATTGAGCATGAATTTTACGAGACGACGGGCACATATCGTCCCTTTGAGGGTATCTGCCTCGTGGATACATTTGAACTGGCAGAGGACCGACAGCTGCCACTGTTCGCGCTGGAGAACACCCAGCGCGTTGAGAGTCAAAAGCGGACACCGATGTTTGTGATTATCGGCAATCCGCCCTATAACGTCGGTCAAGTCAACGAGAACGACAACAACAAAAATCGGAAGTATCCAGCGATGGATACACGGGTTAAGGAGACCTATGCGAAAGACTCCACAGCGACGAATAAAAATAAACTCTCCGACCCGTATGTGAAGGCGATTCGGTGGGCATCGGACCGGATTGGAGAAGAAGGGGTGGTCGCGTTCGTAACAAACAACAGTTTTCTCGATGGTGTGGCGTTTGATGGGATGCGGAAACATCTCGCAGACGATTTCGATGCGATTTACATTCTGGACTTGGGCGGAAATGCCCGGAAGGGATTGAAGGTCTCGGATGCCAATGTGTTCGGGATTCGGGTCGGCGTGAGCATCAACCTATTTGTGAAGACCGGACGGGCGATAAATTACCCTACTAGCTGTGGGAGGGGCATCCCTGCCCCGATACGCAATTCCGAGATAAGTCGCCTAATTACAGATGGGGAAAGCTCTGTCCCTGCTCGTATCTTTTACTATCGCACCGACGACCTATGGAACAAAAAACAGAAATTCGATTTTCTGAATAAACGCGGACGCATCGGTAATATAGACTGGCAGACCATTCAACCTGACACACGCTACACATGGCTGACAGAAGGGCTCCACGCCGAATTTGAGACCTTTATCCCGATGGGAACTAAGGAAGGGAAGGCGTTGAAGAGTGAGGCGGTGGATGTGATTTTTCAGATTTACAGCAACGGTGTTAAAACCAATCGCGATGCGTGGGCGTACAACTTCAATCGAAGCACCCTAACTGAAAACATGAGCGGAATGATTGATACCTACAACGAATGGGTGCTCAAGTGGCAACATCGAGAAAATCGAGACGCAAACGTTGATGATTTTGTGAATTATGATGACGCGAAAATCAAGTGGAGTCGGGACTTGAAGGTGAAACTGAAACGAGAACGAACAACCAAATATGGCAATCACAAGGGGAGAACATCCCTCTATCGCTCATTTACGAAATCGAATCTCTACTTTGATCGAGTGATGAACGATGTTGTATACGTGTTTCCATCCATCTTCCCCACACCTGAGACCGAAATGGAAAATCGAGTGATTTGTGTTGCTGGGATTGGCGATAGAAAGGGCTTTGGTTGTCTTACAACAAATATAATTCCCAACATAGATCTGGCATTTGAAAAGACCCAATGCTTTCCCTTCTACACCTACGACGAGGATGGGACAAACCGCCGCGAAAACATCACCGATTGGGCGTTAGCGCAGTTCCGCACACATTACCGAGACGAAACCATCACCAAGTGGGACATCTTCCATTACGTTTACGGTCTGCTTCACCATCCGGAATATCGGGAGCGGTATAAAGCCAACCTCAAGCGGGACTTGCCGCGCCTGCCGTTTGGGTCGGACTTTTGGGGGTTTGCCAAAGCGGGACAACGCTTGGGGGAAATTCACATCGGCTATGAGACGGTGCCCGAGTATCAACTTGCATTCATCGAAAACCGTGAAGTGCCGCTCGATTGGCGGGTGGAGAAGATGAAGCTATCCAAAGACAAAACGCAGCTGGTGTATAACGATTTCCTGACCCTCGACGAGATACCCGCGAAGGCGTTTGATTATCGGCTTGGCAATCGATCGGCGTTGGAATGGGTGATAAATCAGTATTGTGTCAAGACGGACAAACGAAGCGGCATCGTCAACGACCCGAACCGTGCGGATGATCCGGAGTATATCGTCAAGCTCATCGGGAAGGTGATTGCGGTCAGTTTGGAATCGGTTGGGATTGTGGGGGGGTTGCCCGATCTGGGGAGGTCTGCTGACGCTCGTAGTGCATAACGGCGTCGCTGTTTTTGGATTGCCCCTGGATTGCTTATTTGTTATACTAGACCTCTTTCCAAAAAGGTAATAGTTAGACAGCATATCTGATGTTGACTAAAGCAGCAATGACATTCCAAGTCTTGCCATAATTTCTATGCTTGCCGCGATACCTTTGCTGGGTAATCCGGAATATCTTGCACCGTCGGTTGACATGTTCAATAACTATTCTGCGCCGAGCCAACGCTTCATTGAACCGACGCTCGGCATCAGATAGGGGCTTGTTCCGGCTTCGCTTGACCGGGCTGACACTGTTGGGATAGACCTTATCTATGCCTTGATAGCCCCCGTCAGCTAGCTTCTCGGTCTCTCGGTTGATAGGTAGACGGCTTTCTTTGAGTATCCGAAAATCGTGGACTTTGCCCTTTCGACAAATGACCGATAGAATCTGCAAACTCGCCCAGCAGATAATCAGTTGGACTTTGAGAGTGTGGCATTTTTTTACCGGAGTAATAGTGGCACTGTTGCTGCTTGGGACGCTCAATCGGTTGTTCAGTGACATCAATGACAACACTATCTAAGTCGCTACAGAGTAATTCTTTCTTGCTGTTCATTGGCAAAACGCGAACCAGAATGTCGAGCATTCGGTGATAAATCTTGTTGGCGTAAGATTCACTGATTGAAAATTCCTTGCCCAACTTGGCAAAGGTAGGATAATGTCTGAGGTAAGTCAAGGTGAGCAATAGCTGGTCTGCTATGCTAATTGTTGACTTGAGTCCTCGTTTTTTCATCGGGTTTTTCTCGCGTTGAACTGCCAGATAAGTCGCGACTTTGTCAAGGAGTTGTTGAAAGGTGGCTTTGCTGATGCCCACGTCTCGGAGAAAGCGTTCGTCGGATTGTTCAAGGGTTTGCTGAAAGATGCTCATGGGAATTCCTTCCTGTTTTGGTGTTGAATGTATCGGTTGTGAGAGGAACGGAATTATACCTTCAATATTCAATTTATGGAACATTTATTTAGGAAAGATGTCTAATAACCGGTTGCCGTCGCAGCCGCGACCGTAGAACCCGATCCCATAAATGGATCTACGATAATACCTTCACCAAGCGGCAGGGAGGCGTAAACGATTTGACGGAGGAAGGCCTGTGGTTTCAGGCTTGGATGGTTGGCAATTTTCCGCTCGTTTTGTGGTGTGCGTTCACTTTCGATGACATCTTCAGGAGAATTCCAAACAGTCACTGACTCTCATTCCGTTTGGAATAGGTTTGCGAAAGATACCCCACGGTTCATAGCAGCCTCGCGGCAGCGTACAAACGTCAGGGAATTCCTTCTCCGCATTCTTTGGTCTATCACCGCCCCGTAATGTTTTGACTAACCGGACAATCTGACCGCGAAACTCCAAGCCAGCGTCGATGATAGATGTGAAGACAATTTGAGAGAGGAAAGCATTTGAAGCCAAGAAGACATGGCCACCGGGGCGTAACATCCTTAAAGCGAGTTTAGCCCATTGACAAAAGTAGTCCTGCATACGACTGCGTTCCGCGTAATTCAAGGCAGTGAATCGGGGCAAAGGCGAGCGTTGATGTCCATCAAAAGAAGGCGGAATACGCCAAATACCGCCATTTCCATTTGTCCGTTTTTCAAGTTGGTCGAAATCATATTCTTTTACCCCATACGGCGGATCTGTTACGATGGCGTGCAAATTATCTTCAGGGAGATGTTCCATCCACTCAAAGCAGTCTGCATGAATAATCAGGGACTGCTTAAAAAAATGGTGTCCATATTCAAAGGTATACCGGGAGAGATCTTTAGAACCTGTTTGAAAAAGAAAAAGGCTACTCAAAAGTTAATGTTTATGTTAAATCATTGGAGCAGTAAAATACTGACTTAATGAAAGGCATAAACATGACTACACCAAAGTATCCTACTGATTTGACCGATGCCCAGTGGGACAAACTGTTACCCTATTTGCCAGAACCTTCACCAATAGGTAGACCTCTCAAATGGGAGATGCGCGCAATTATCAACGCTATTTTCTATATAGTCAAATCAGGGTGTCAGTGGCGAATGCTGCCTCATCAGATGCCACCATGGCAAACGGTCTATTCCCACTTCAGAAAGTGGAAAACTTTAGGGACATGGGTTATGATTCATCAAGCACTTCACAACCAAACCCGTAGTGATATTGGCAAAGCCCCCTCACCGACCGTAGCTATCATTGACAGCCAATCGGTCAAGACGACCGAACTAGCAACTAGTAGAGGGTTTGATGCGCATAAGAAAGTCAAAGGGCGTAAACGCCATATAGTCACCGATACAATTGGCATTCCATTAGGAGTCAAGGTCACTGATGCCAATGTCAGTGATAATCAAGTCGCAATAGAGTTACTAAAAGAGGTCTTTAGTTGGCACATAACGATTCAGTTAGTCTGTGCTGATGCTGGCTATCGCGGTGAATTAGGCGATTGGTTATATTTGACGCATCAGTGTCAATTGGACATTGCCTCCCCCCTTGGGCAATCGGGATTTGTGGTTGTTCCATTGCGTTGGATTGTGGAGCGCACCTTTTCTTGGTTCGGTTGGTTTCGCCGATTGACTGTGGACTATGAACGCTCGGCTGAGACCGCTGAGGCTATGGTGTATATTGCTTCCATCTACTTGATGCAAAACCGTATCAAATGACTTTTAAAACAGGTTCTTAGCACTCATAGTGCACCTTAATTATTTTGAGCTTTTGTTGCATTCGTTTCTGTTTATTTGTAATTTTCCACATTGGCTGATTTGAGTAATACGGTAGCATGTGAACCTATGCTTGTCAAGAGCATTTACAGTATGAAGGAGAGCCATGAAAATCACTGAATTTGAAATTCTGCGGGTGCCACCGAGCTGGGTTTGGTTGCGGATACACACCGACACCGAACTGACCGGCTTGGGTGAACCCCACCTTGAGGGGCATTCGGAGACCGTCATCACCGAAGTTAAGCGACTTGAACCGCTGTTGATTGGCAAAGATCCCTGCCGTGTCGAAGAACTGTGGCATCTGATGTACGGTGAAGGCTATGTGGGCGGACCGATCAAGATGAGTGCGATCAGTGGGATTGACATTGCATTGTGGGACTTGGCGGGCAAAGCGGCAGGACAGCCTATCCACAAGATGCTCGGTGGTGCATGTCACGACCGAATTCGTATGTATCACGCGACCGGCGGAGGGCTCCCTTGGTGCGTAGAGCCGGGACAACCCTACCGCGCCGGAAGACCGCCGGAGAATTCGCTGACACCCGACGCACCGGAGACCTATGCGGAGGCAGCGCGGGTGCTGACCGAAGAATGGGGTTTCCGATGCCTGAAAGTCCACTTCGGTCCGGGGGCTGACTTGCCGATCACTTCACAGGTGGAAGCGTTTGGGGAAAAATTCGCCGCCGTGTGCGAAGGGGCGGGCCCAGACGCTGATGTAGCGGTAGACATCCATAACCCACACCCAGCAATCGCCAAACAACTCATCGAGGTGCTCGCGCCTTCCCGACCGCTCTTCGTCGAGGAACCAATGCCTGTTGAGCGGGTGGATATTCTCGCCCAAATTGCTCAAGGTGCTAGCGTTCCAATTGCCGCCGGAGAACGCTGGATGGGAAAATGGATCTTCTTCGACGCACTGTCACGCGGCGCGTTGTCTGTGTTACAGCCGGACATCTGCCATGCAGGTGGTATTACGGAGTGCCGCAAAATTGCGGTGATGGGTGAAGCTGCCTACGCTCAGCTAGCGTTGCACTGCCCACTCAGTCCGCTCGCTCTGGCAGCCTCAATTCAACTAGACGCCTGCACGCCCAACTTTTTGGTGCAAGAACATAACGAAGTGAATGACACGCGTGATGGCTCCCGCACGTTAATTGGTAGAGGATACTTCGAAGAGCCCTTTGTGCTTGATGACGAGGGGTGCGTACCGGTACCGGACGGTCCGGGGTTGGGGATTACGTTGGATGAAGCGGGTATGGAACGAATCATGGCGATGCCGTGGAGTCTCCAACGGGGATAGACCGTAGGGGAATTACATCTGTTATAGAAATTAGGCAGTTGAGCAATGAGCACCTGGGGCTAACCGCTGCCGTATCGCAGAGTCCACCCTTGATGCCATCGTAATTGCCTATGCTGCGGAGATCACAGGTTAGGAAACCTGTGGCTACGATTTGATTTGCCTCCGGTTGCCGTGAGGTAGGCCGCTTTTCTACTTGACGATGTGGTAGAACTATGTCAGGATAAATGGGAGTGTGTGCTCGGGATTTTTACATCCATAAACAACTAATATCGTGGTTCAACGGAAAGGGTTGGCATGAAAACGATTGACGCAATTGCGAAAACGTTGAAAGCGCAAGGAATCGAATACTTGAGTTGTTTTCCCACGACATCGATGATCGAAGCCGCAGCCCAAGCCGGCATCCGTCCGATTATCTGCCGGCAGGAGCGGGTCGGGGTGCATATTGCAGATGGGTATTCAAGGGTCACAAACGGAGCCAAGCCCGGAGTCTTCGCCATGCAATACGGTCCGGGAACCGAAAATAGTTTCGCGGGGGTAGCCACCGCTTTTTCCGACTCGGTGCCGATACTTTTATTGCCGCTCGGACATCCAGTAGATCGGCAGGGGGTCTCGCCGCTGTTTCGATCGGAGATTAGCTACGCTGCCATCACCAAGCGGGTGGAAGTGGTGACCTCTACGGAGCGAGTTCATGGGGTCATGCGTCGTTCTCTGGCGGCGTTGCGGCAGGGCAGACCGGGACCCGTGATGGTCGAAATTCCGGCGGACGTGGCGATGCAGGACGTGAGTGACTTCAATGGGGACACCTCTCATGTGAAGCCTGTCAAATCTCAAGGTGATCCAAGAGATATTGAAGCTGCTGCCAAAGCCCTATGTAGTGCCCAACGTCCCGTTATTCTTGCTGGACAAGGGGTGCTGTACGCAGAAGCGACGGAAGAACTGCGGGAACTTTCCGAATTCTTAGCTGCGCCGGTGCTGACAACGTTGATGGGAAAAAGTGCTTTTCCCGAATCCCATCCGCTTGCACTGGGGTGTGGAACGGGTTCAATGCCCAAAGTGCTCCATCATTTCTTGCACGCAGCCGATCTGATATGTGGAATCGGCTGCAGCTTTACCGATCACGTCATGGCGATGCGACTGCCGGAAGGCAGGACAATAATCCACGCTACCAATGATCCGGCTGACGTTCAGAAAGACCTTGACGCAGACTACCCCATCGTCGGAGATGCTAAGCTTGTGCTTCAACAACTGTTGGAGGCGTGTAAAGATATTAGAGGGAATCAGGCGCGGTCGACAGACGAGGTCGCTTCAAGAATTGCCTCTGTCAACGCGGAGTGGCTCAACGATTGGATGCCCAAACTCACAAGCGATGAGATACCCATCACCCCGTTTCGTGTGATTTGGGACTTGATGCGAGCGATCCCACCTGAAGATGCAATTGTAACCCACGATGCAGGGAGTCCCCGTGAGCGGATGATTAGCTTTTATCGGTCTGCCGGACCGCGCAGCTTTATCGGTTGGGGTCGTTCACACGGGCTAGGCACTGGCTTGGGTCTCATTATCGGTGCCAAGCTGGCGAAGCCGGAAAAAGTCTGCACCTATGTCACGGGCGATACAGCGTTTGGCATGGTCGGGTTGGACTTTGAAACCGCCGTGCGGGAAAGGATTCCTATTATTACTGCCCTGTTTAATAACGGTGGTATGGCTGGCGAAGCGACGGGTGTCGCCGAAGCGGAGTATCAAATCAGCAATCTCGGCAGCGACTACGCAGACCTCGCGCGGGCGATGGGCGGTCATGGTGAACGCATTGAACACCCAGCGGAGATCGTACCGGCTCTCCAACGTGCCCGGCGTGTCACTGAGGAAGAAGGGCTACCGGTGTTGCTTGAGTTTATGACGACGCGAGAGAGGGGTTCATCTGGTCCCGGCAACGATTTTAAGCCTGCATAGCTTGGCTGTGTTTAATCGGATTTGGATACGGAAACAAGTACAGAAACAAGGAGAATCACCATGGCACTCACACCTCAAGAGGTACAACTTTTTCGACATAACGGCTTCATCAAATTACCGACACTGTTGAACGATGACCTTGTGGAATCACTGAAAGGGATGGCGTTAAAGAATATTCGGGAGGAGGTCGAACCGGTTGCGCGTAACAAAGACGGGCGGGTGACTCGCATCTCCGATCTGTGGGGGCGCGGCGGCATTTTTCAGGAGACGATCGTATGTGACGAAATCCTCGATCCGTTGGAATCGTTATTGGGTCCCAATATTGATTTTGTTCGCAACCGACATAACCACGTTTATCTTCGTGACCGCGATTCAACTGCCTCGCTAGAACTCCATCGCGATGTGAGGCATTGGTCGCGCACCATCGTAACGGTGTTGGTCTACCTTGAGGATACCCATTTGGAAAACGGCTGCACCCATGTGGTGCCGGGATCGCACATATTGCCGGATTTCGTGGATCTGAATGATGACGATCCCCTGCATCAAATTGCTTTGGATCAGGTTGTCCCCGTCCCTATGAAAGCCGGGGGACTGCTTGCCATTGACAGCATGATAATTCACTCCGCCGGCAAAAATCAGACAGATGGTACGCGCATGAGCATGACACTGGGTTATCATACCCTTGATGAACTTTCTCCTGATAACCCGAAGCGGATTCTGGTGCGTGGCGAGCGGATTTATAAGGGGAATGATACCAAATTTTAACTTGGAATATGCAAAGCGGATGACAAAACAATCTGAGGACAAAAACAGTAGATGAGAAAACTGGTTTTATTTGATATTGATGGCACGATACTGAGTACGGACGGAATCGGAGGTCGGGCGCTTTACCAAGCAATTAAGGAGGTCTGCCACGAAAAGGGAGCGTTCGGGGACAATGCAACCCCCGAACTTGGGCGGGTGCGGATGTCAGGGATGATGGACACGCAGATTGTGCATGACATCTTGGAAGGTGTGCTTCCCGAAGCCACCGTCCAACAGCTACTGCCCGATATTTTTGACCGTATCGCTAAACTTTTGAGAGAAGGATGCGAAGCGGAAGACGCGAATGTCAGGCTGTTCGACGGCGTACGAGAATTGATTTCAGCTGTGGCAGATCATGAGGCGTGTTTAATCGGGCTTTTAACCGGCAACAACAAGGGCGGTGCAGCTGCGAAACTAGACGTTTTTAATTTGATCCCCTTTTTCCAATTGGGCGCATTTGGAGACGATGCGCGTTCCCGCAATGCACTACCGGCTATCGCTGCATCTCGCGCTTTTGAACAGACGGGTGAGCGGTTCACTGGCAGAGACATCGTGATTATCGGAGATACACCCCGTGATATTGAATGTGCTCGTCACGCGGGCGCGTATGCCATCGCTGTGGCTACCGGTCAATACTCTCGTGAACAGTTAATGCCATATCAACCGGATGCTCTTTTTGACGATCTGAGCGATACCCAAGGTGTCATGGGGACAATTTTATCTGCGAATAGCGTTCAGGCGTAATCTTCAGCGTTGTCTTCGGGGGCGTAGCCGATCTCTTTTCGGGCATTCTCGGTGTCCCAGTAGGCGCGCGTATTATTTGAGATGCCGTAGTAGATGCCGAACTTCACCGATGCTGCCTCGATGCTTCGTTTGGTCATCTGTACCATATCTCGGTGGCTTAACCAAGTAGACAGGATGCGATCGCTTGTCCGGTTCTGCACCGATTCCACCGGTTGAAAGGTGCCGATTCGCAAGCAGTGCACCGACAGCCCAAATTCATCGACATAGTATCTGCCCAGTGCTTCACCGTAGGCTTTGCTAGCACCGTAGTGGCTATCGGGCCGCACTGGCATTTCGGGCGTTGTGTAGACACTTTCCTGTTCATACATTCCGGTCACATGGTTGGTGCTGGCAAAGATGACTTGAGGCACGCCGGTTCGCCGGGCTGCTTCGTAGATACAGTAGGTGCCGAGGATGTTGTTCTCGTAGACCGATTGAAACGTTGCACCGACTTCGGGATCCCCTGCCATGTGAACGACCGAATCCACACCACCCACCACCTCTACCATTTTGTCAAGATCTTTGACGCTCGCTACATGGACCTCTTCTCCCGGTGCTGCGGGTAGAATTGTCCTGTGATAGAGGAGCCGCAAATCGTAATCGTCTTTCAGCCCATCTCGTAGCACCCGTCCGATTTTGCCCGCCGCGCCGGTGATAAGTATCTTTTTCCGCGCCATATCTGTTTCCCTTTCTAATCTTTCATTGAATTACGAATGGATTTAATATAATACATACCACCTATTTTGCCAGCTGTTCTGCGTAAAGTCAAGCGGATATCCGATAGAAATATACAGATGAGATGGAGTCTTTCCTGCCTTTCTGAATTTCTACTGTCAACTGTTTTTCGTTGACATTTTCGTACAAGCCGATATAATGTCAGATGGATTCCGCTTACTATTATATCCTATAATTGTCGAGTTTCCATACTCGACAATTTAACTACATACATGTTGCCCCGCTGGGGCTTTGGGGCGTTGGGATTGGCTATTGCTATACACATGCCGCCCCGCTGGGGCTAAAAAATTGAGATTTCCTTCTACCATACACATTGCGCTCCTCTGGAGCGCAGGGATTGAACATGTCACCCTTCTATAGACATATCGCTCCGCTGGAGCGAAAGATAGCAGGGCAACCCCAAGGGTTGTCATAAATGTAGGGGCAGGTCTTGTGCCTGCCCAAAATGCTCTCGGAGCGGAAATGAGTTCAATCTGTCAAATGTCAACGGAACTTAGGTTAAAATATCTTTATGGACTCATCAATGGAGGTAATCAATTATGGCACTTCTTGATACAGAAACACAGGTCTCTGTTTTGATAGGTGGTTTTACCGGAGGATTGGACCACCCCGAATGTATCAGCTGGGGCTGCGATGGCTTTGCGTATGCCGGCGGTGAATTGGGTCAGGTGTACCGGATCAATGTGGAACAGAAGGAATTTGAAGAGTTCGCTAATACCGGTGGATTCGTAGGCGGTATCGCCCAAGACGGGAAGCATCGCCTTTATGTTTGTAGCGGCGGTGTTAAACGGGTTGAACCGGATGGGACGGTCAGCGTCTACTGCGATGGTACTGACGAGCAGTCACTCGAAGGAGCAAATTATCCTGTCTTCGATCGCCACGGCAATCTGTATGTATCGTACTCCGGTGGGTGGAAAGAGGATAACGGTTGCATCTTTCGGATTGCCCCAGGTGGGAAGGGAGAGGTCTGGTGTCGCAGTTTAGCTCAGTTTCCGAACGGCGTGGCGTTGGATGCTGCGGGTGCATATCTCTATGTCGCCATGAGTCTCAATCCACCGCGTGTTGACCGGGTTGAAATCAAAGCGGATGGGAGTGCTGGAGAGGTTGAAACGTTAGTCCGCCTACCGGAGACTGTGCCAGACGGGTTGGCATTTGACACGGAAGGGAACTTGTACATCTCCTGCTACCGGCCCGATCGGATCTACCGGTTGACACCGGATGGACAGCTCGACGTGCTAGCAGAAGATTACGAAGGCACAGCACTTGCTGCCCCAACAAATATTGCCTTCTGCGGTCAGAACCGGGACCTCTTTCTCAGTGCGAACTTGGGACGTTGGCACATCACGCACTACGACTTGGGAAAGACAGGGATGCCGCTAAACTATCCAGATATCTAAGAAAAACGCTCCGGTTCCGCGCCACCCCCGGCTACGCCTTCAATAAATAAAAAAATGGAGAATTATCAAGATGAGAACGAACTGGGTCCGAGAAAAAATCCGCTCCGGCCAACCGACCATCGGTTGCTTCATGGGGTTGGGCAGTCCGAACCTTGCCGAGCTCTTGGCACACGCTGGGTATGATTGGCTGGTTATCGAAACGGAACACAACGCGCTCGATTCCGCGCAGATTGAGCACATGCTCATGGCGATGAACGGGACCGAAACCATCCCCATTGTCCGCATCCCTTCAGCCAATCCGGTCTTCATCCAACGGGCGTTGGACATAGGCGGCATGGGTGTTCTTGTGCCGATGGTCAAGACGGCGGATGAAGCACAGGCTATCGTCGATGCTACGCGCTACCCGCCGCAAGGTAGACGCGGTTGGGGACCGTTACGTGCCTCGCAATACACGGTTGACAATGAGGACTATTTCTACCAAGCGAATGACAATATACTGGTCTTCTTGCTCATTGAGACTAGGGAGGCTGTGGAAAACTTGGAGGCAATCGCGGCTGTGCCTGGGGTTGACGTGTTATATATCGGTATGTGGGATCTGTGCCTGTCAATGGGATTAAACCCGCTGCACATGCCGTTTCCAGAGACTGACGCTGTTATCGAACGCGCTCTAGCAGTTGGTCGCGAGGCTGACGTTGCCATCGGGTTTGGAGAGAGCACACCGGAGGGGTTGCAGCGGCGGCAAGCACAAGGTTTCACTGTCTTGGGCTACGGACCCGATTACTACCTGCTTTTACAGGCAGCCCGCGCAGGTTTGGAGGTGTTCAAGCGGTCATAGAGATGGAGGGACTGTTTCTGCGTGAGGGTCATATCATCGCGGAAGCCGGTGTAACGTATCCGCGATTAGTGCTGCACGTGCTGGGCTGTGTGGCTGCGACAATCAAACTGTCCGCCATAGTGGACTTCGTAGATGTACTCATAAACCGCTTCCGATACGCGTCGTAACGTATTGGATCGACGTTGCACCCATACCCCAAAAGCTTCGGAGCGATTGTGATTGCTGGTCTTGGTCTGATCCTCGATCATGCCGGTAAAGATGTAAGCTCGCTGTTTTCCTTCCGAATCGGTAATCGCCAAGATACCACTGTCGCCGACCAAGCCGTAGACGGTTCCGGTCTTGTGGTATACACGGACATTTGACGGAATACAGGTGCGATCGTGCATACGATCGCCGTTTGGAAGCCCTAGATAGTATTTCATCTTGTTTGAATACGGTAGGTTCCCAAGCCACAGCTGGTTGTAGAACACATTCAGCTCGTGTGCTGAGGTCATGTTTCGATAAGTCCTGCCGCCGGCGGGAATATATTCAACGATGCGGGTCTGCTTGAAATATGGATAGTTCCATTTTAAGATTCGAGCCACGCCACTCGGACCGCCGAGCAATCTTATGAAATAGTTAGTTGATGTGTTAGCACTTCTCTGAATCATCCGACGGAGCTGCCGACGATTCTTATCGGTATGCTCTAGCCGTTTGTGTTTCACTTCATGGAAGTAAGCGAGCATAACAAAGTTCTTGATTAACGAAGCCGCCATCATTGTCCGGTCTTGGTTGATCGAAACCACCTTTTTCTGCTTAGTTGCATCGTAGACAACAAAGCTAGTCCGATCTGTGTTTGCAAGCACACCCCTGTTCCGCAATACCTTGATGTATCGATCGATGCTCTCCTCTAGGTTGGAATCTGAGGTAATAGTCAATGGTTGAGGTTGGGATTGACGGGGTCGAGATTGTCGAGGCTGGGATCTGCGCTTGCTCGGTATTGACGAACGATCTAGACTCGGCATTGCGTAGGCAGCGCGAGGTCCTTTTGCTTTCGTTACACCCGCTTGATGAAGCAGCTTCGCATGATTTGCTGCCACCCGACGGGTTGTCTCATAATCACCATTCCGATCATAGATGACGCCGTATTTCCGCCCATCCTGCACCACCTTAATCTGCTTCGCGATATCCGGACCTAATACCTTCTTAACTTTGCTAGCATATGCTTCGGCACTCTGTTTCTTAGTCCCCCAGGAATAACTGACATCGTAAGCTCTAGCTGCGAATGACACTGACATGGGTAATAGGAAGCTGATTAAACTGCAAATGAATAGATGTGTATATATTCTCGTCATAGCTAAAAGGATAACGTGGAGAGTACATCAACGTTTCACCATTTCGTTGACGGGCTCACCATTTTTCTTTATCTAAAAATAGTGGGTTGAAACGTCACCGGGGTGCCTCCATTGTACGAGCGATCTCGCGCAAAGGAGGATTGGTTGGTGATAAGGGCGAGGCGATGCCCCTCTCATTCCACCTTGACTGAGATGAAGGCGATGTTTCTACGATTCTGTTGGATCTGTATAGGTAATTATGCTATGATAGCGTAAAGACGTGCCAAAATCCCCAAAGTTTAGCCAATTATAGGCACTATTTGACGTAAAAACAATAATTTTTTTACGAATACAAAATCCAGACAGAAATCGAGCATATCTGTTACCAAATCAACGGGTCAAATCACGGTTAGGTTTCTCAATAAATTGGTGGAGCACGTTGAGATTCTCATGAGTTTGTACTATTTCTAACATTTTTTACGGCTACAACCGGGATAGGAGTCGTTCCTCCTCAAAAATGGGGACCTTGGATCGATGTTATGAAACAACAATTCGAACCAAAGATACTAATCATAGACGATGAAGCTAGCATCTGCGAATCACTACAAGGTATTTTAGAAGACGAGGGATACAACGTTGTAACAGCTTGTAGTGGTGAAGCAGGGGTTCGCTGTGTTGCAAGTGAGCAGATCGACTTAGTGTTTCTCGATATCTTGATGCCCGGCGGCTTTGACGGCATTGAGACACTACAGCGGATTAAGCAGATATCCGCCGATACAGAAGTTATCATGATCTCCGGTCACGGCACATTTGAACTTGCCTTGGAAGCCGGGGGTATGGGGGCATTCGATTTCTTGGGTAAACCCCTTTCGCTAGATATTGTGCTAGCTAAAGTAGAGGAAGCTGCCCAGAAAATTGAACGCAGATGCACACAACTCACACAGGAAAACAGTGATTTTGAACGTCCAATCATCGGTACTAGCCGGCCGATGCAGGAAATCCTGACAAAAATTCGACAGATCGCGCCGACCAATGGGCGCGTCCTCATCACCGGCGAAAGCGGCACTGGAAAGGAATTGGTCGCTTACGCCGTTCACAATCTCAGTTTACGACATAAGGCTGCTTTTGTCAAAGTAAATTGTGCAGCTATCCCCGCAGATCTGATTGAATCCGAGCTTTTTGGGCATGAGCGTGGCGCGTTCACCGGCGCATCAAGTCGGCGCATCGGGAAATTTGAACAGGCTGATGGCGGTACAATTTTTCTCGACGAAATTGCCGATATGAGTCCGTCAACGCAAGCGAAGGTGCTCCGTGTCCTTGAGGAGCAAGAATTTGAGCGGGTCGGCGGTGGGCAGACCGTTCGTGTTGATGTCCGTGTCATCTCTGCGACGAACAAAAACTTGCAGGAGGAGATTCAGGGCGACAATTTTCGTGAGGATCTCTACTACCGATTGAATGTTGTGCCCCTCCACATCCTGCCTCTGCGTGAGCGGGTTACAGACCTCCCGTTACTCATCGATCATTTCTTGTCTCGATTTTGTCGAGAAAATCAGAAACCGAAAATGACGATGGGCGAAAAGGTGCTGGAGGTTCTGAGCGGATACAGTTGGCCTGGCAATGTCCGAGAATTTCGCAACATGATGGAACGGCTTGTCATCTTGTGCCCGCGTGAAACCGTGGAGGTTGACGATTTGCCTGTGGAACTCAATCATCGCGACAATCCCTCTCAGATTAGCACGGATACACCACTCAGAGAGGCAAAAAACGAATTTGAGCATCATTTTATACGAAACTGTCTTGAAACAAATGGTTGGAATATCACCGAAACTGCTAGACAGCTTGGCATTGAACGCACAAATTTGCATCGCAAAATGCGGCAGTATAATATAAAGCGTTAATGTAATGGAATTCTGCGAGCAGTGACAGCTTGTCAATTGGATAACAGAAGGAGAAGTAAGCATGGAAATAAAAGTTCACAATAATAATGTCGAAAAAGCACTGAGAGATTTGAAACGGAAACTTCAGACGGACGGCTCTATCGCAGAGCTTAGAAACAGACGTTTCTATGAAAAGCCTTCTGAAAAAAGGAATCGAAAACAGAAAGAAGGAAAAAGAAAGAGGGCAAAGGCTCGGAAGTTTGAACGTTAGGGGTGAGTTATTGCGCAAACGAGGGACTTCACAGCAATCCCTATGGGTTGAAGGAGAAATTCCATGAATATTATGAAAGCCGCGATTTACACAGGGATCGAGCAGATTAACATCCAAGAGGTGGAATACACCCCGCCCGCTCCGGGATACGTCGGGATTGATGCCAGGCAGACCGGAATTTGCGGCAGCGATCTCCACAGCTATTTTGGTCACTGGAATCAATCGCATACTCTTGCCGCCGGTCACGAAACCTGTGGCACCGTCATCGAACTGGGTGAAGGTGTCACGGGACTTCAACCGGGCGATAAGGTTGCCATCGAATTTTTCTCACACTGTGGACGCTGTCTCTACTGCCGAACGGGATATTACAATCACTGTCTGGAACGCCAATGGGTTTCACACAATGCCCACGGCGGCTTCGCGGAATACACAAACGCCCATATTTCAGGGCTCTTTAAGCTGCCAGAAAACATGAGTTTTGAGGAAGGAGCGTTAGTTGAGCCGCTTGCGGTCTCCTATCGCGCTGTGGGTCAAGCCAACGCGACCTATCAAGATCGAGTGGCTATCATCGGCGGCGGAACCATCGGACAGTTTGCCCTAGCAGCGGCGGTAGCGGCGGGTGTCAAGGAAACGCTAATCACCGTCAAGTATGATCAGCAAGCTCAGCTGGCGAAGGATTTGGGTGCTGACCATGTGGTGCACATTGGCGAGACGGATCTCAAAGAATATGTCGATGACTTGACGAGTGGGTTAGGGATGGACGCCGTGATTGAAACCGTTGGAGGCGGGCACAACTTTGATGCTGCAATGAACATTGTCCGACGACACGGGACAGTTGTGCTTGTTGCGGGGTATTTCGAGCCGCTGGAAGTAGATCTGAGCCGTGTTGTTTGGTCGGAGGCGATTGTCACCGGCTCCAACTGTTACGGCTTCACCGGCATGGATACCGATTTCGATGCGGCAATCGAACTCATCTCGTCGGGTAAGGTTGATGCGACCAAGCTGGTGACTCACCGGTATCCGCTGGAGGACGTTGCCGAAGCGTTCAGGGTTTCCGCCGACAAACGCTCCGGCGCAATTAAGGTGCATCTGTGTCAGTGAATTTTTGACTGCATAACCCGGTGCCATCACTAGACGTTTAGGAAGCGGCTGTGACACCATCTTTTCTTTTTCGTGGGGAAGTGATGTGTGGACAAGTGATTTGGCACCATCAACTTTGACTTCCCATTCATCATCTCTCACACCTTGTGCCAGCCAATTGATACAACCTTGGAGGTCCTTCTTTGGATTTAGTGCTGGTACAACGTTCTGAGGAGGAATTATGAAAAAAGGCGTAACAATTACCGTTGGCGTGGAAAACGCGGCGATTATCGGCTCGGATAATCACGCATTGCAGGCGACAGCAGACTATGTTTCAGGTTTGGGTGGCGGGACTGTATGTATCGGTCCCGGGGTTTACGAGATGGAAGATTCATTGCACCTGCGCAGTAACGTCACAGTGATTGGTGCCGGGAAAGACACAGTTTTGCGCAAAGGGAGCGGACATATCTCCCCGTTGGTTACGGACGGCGATTACGGCGAAGAACAGATCACGGTTGTAGATGGGTCAGGGTTTAGAGTCGGGATGGGCGTAACCGTGGGTGATGATCGTTCCGGCGGTTTTCATACTACAGTCGGAACGATTATCGCTCGCGTGGATGAGAACACCTTTATCATCAACGGCCCGCTTCAAGCCGATTGCATGGTGCAAAGTAACGCGATTGCCAAAAACACGTTCCCGCTCGTCAGCAGCTATCACGCGGAAAACATACGTATCGAAGGGGTAACGATTGATGGAAACCGGGCGAACAACGCGCACCTGAACGGTTGTCGAGGCGCAGGCATTTTCTTTTATCGCGTCAACAATTCACAAATCGACAATTGCACCGTTCATGACTATAACGGCGACGGGTTCAGTTTTCAACAAAGCAACAACATCTCGATCGAAAACTGTGTCTCGCACCGTAACACGGGCTTGGGATTTCACCCCGGCAGCGGCTCACAGCGCCCGACGATACGGAACAACGCAGCTTACGAAAATAGGGACGATGGCCTATTCCTCTGCTGGCGGGTGCGTCATGGGACCTTTGAAGGAAATGAGCTTCGAGGCAATGGTCGATATGGCATTTCTATCGGTCATAAGGATTCAGATAATCTCCTGCGGGGGAATACAGTGATTGGCAATGCGAATCACGGCGTCTACTTTCGAAACGAGCCGGAGTACACGGGCGGACATCGAAATCGGCTGGAGGCGAACAAAATCTACAACAACGGCACGAACGGAAAGGGCAGCGGCATCTACATTGATGGTGAGACCAACGACACAGTGATTGTCGACAATGAAATCGGTAATCAATCGGAGGTTGGCGATTCAACCCAACGCTTCGGCGTCGTGATTGGGGAGAAAGCAAAGCGGGTGAAACTGGAAGGGAATCGGATGGAAAGAAACTTGGATGGAGAGATTCAAAGAACATAACAACAAATGTGGACTCGGAGGTGAGTTCTATGGGAAAATTGGCGTTGAACGGAGGAGAACTGGTCGCTAAGGGCACGCTGGGAAAGCGGTGGCCAATCTTTGATGAGAAGGAAGACAAGGCACTTCTCGAGGTCTTGCACAGCGGGGAATGGAATCGCCGTGATAAGGTTGACGAAGTGGGCGAAGCGTTCGCAGCTTACCAGGACGCCAAGTACGGCATTCCCTTGGCAAATGGCACGGTCGCACTACAATGCGCCTTAAAAGCGGCGGGCGTGAACGCAGGGGATGAGGTTATCGTTCCGGCGTTGACTTTTGTCGCAACAGCTACGTCGGTGGTGCTGGTCAACGCGGTGCCGATTATGGTTGATATTGACCCGCTCACTTATAATATCAGCCCCGAAGCGATTGAAGCCGCCATAACGCCCAGGACGCGAGCTATTATTCCCGTCCACAACGGCGGGTATCCGGCTGATATGGATGCGATCATGGAGATTGCCGACAAACGTGGTCTTCGGGTCATTGAGGATTGTGCACACGCGCACGGCTCACAGTGGCGAGGCAAGGGGGTTGGCTCCATCGGTCATTTGGGCACATTTAGCTTTCAAATTGGGAAGACGCTCACCTGTGGAGAGGGGGGTATGGTTCTGACAAACGACGAAGTCCTTGCGGAAAACGCCGCTCGCTTCGCGAATCTCAACATGCGCATGACGAATCTTCAAGCCGCGCTGCTGCTATGCCAGCTAGAGCGGTTCGATGTACAGGTCGAGACGCGGGAGCGAAACACCGCCCACCTCGTTGCGGGGATGAAAGCAATCAAGGGGATTGACCCGATTCCGCGAGATGATCGTGTCACGCGGTGGTGCTTCTACTATTGGGATTTTCGATACATCTCGGACGAGTTCAATGACGTTCCAAGGAGCCGATTTTTGGAAGGGCTGGGTGCGGAAGGTGTACCGTGTGGTGTGGGCGCTCATGGTCAGCCCATCTACGGGGAAGGTCCCTTCGCGGACATGGCCTTCTTTGACCAGCTTGGATGCGCACGAAAGGGCTCGCTTTATGAAGGGGAAATCGATTACAGCAAGGTATATTGTCCCAATGCGGAAAGGGTTTATGCAGAAGAGGTTTGCAGTTTCTCCCATGCGCTATTTTTAGGCGGTGTCGACGATATGGAGCACATCTTGGAGGCGTTTCACAAGCTCCGGGAGAACGCCGATGAGTTGAACCACTAGATATCCCTGCGCCAATCGCTATGGCCTACTAGCGGCATTAATTCTTTATCTGCCTCAACGCTTGTCGCAATTCGTGGGTTGATCCTCCGAGTGTCGGACGCAAGAAACGCACAGCGTGTTCCGCACTTCGAGTTGGTGGCGGTTCATTGGCAAGGGCAATCTTGAGGTTGATGAGGGTGGGCCCCGCCTCCGCCAAAATTGAGGGTAGCGAAGCATCGAGTGAATCCGGGTCGTCGAATTCATAGAGCTTCTCAAATCCAGCACCGCGTGCAATGGTGGTAAAACTGAAATTTTGTCCCCCCGGTATGGGTTGATTGCCCGTTACCTCATACGAGCCGTTTTCGCATACAAAGAGATAGAAGTTGTGTGCCGGCTTGTTCAAGGCGGTTACGGTCGCTAGCGTTCCCAAACACATCAGCATGCTGCCATCCCCGTTGAGGACAAGCACTTTTTTGTCTGGTCTCGCTAGTGCTATCCCTAGCCCGAAGTCTGCTGCGTGTCCCATCGCACTGCCGACAGACGCATAGTCGAGTGGGTGGTCTGAAATCTCTCCCCAAGGGACAGTGACCCCCATCGTTGCGACAACGACCTCATCTGTGCGGTGTCTCGCAATGATTTGCAGGCATTCCTCCTTATTAAACATGTTTCTACTCCTTTCAGCTTTACTCTTGCGATTCTTCTGGTTCCTGTGATTCTTGTGGCGTGAACCGGATGACTGGTGGTGTTCGAATCTCTGTTGCCATCGCTTGGATGTATTGCTCAAACGCGTCCTGTGTCGCTATTTCAACTTCTTCTGCCCCCAAAGTCGAAGCGAATCGGTAGAAAACTTCGTTGTGTTCGTCAAGCTCCATTAATATAGTATTTCCCGCCCCTGAATCTTGAAATGTATCGAATCCGTCTGCCGGAAAAACAACCCCAAACCCCATTTCGCGGTTGGCTTCCCTTTCCCAACTCCATGCCCAGCCATCTTTCTGATTTCTGAACGGGGTGCCGCCGCGATTTGGGAGGCGAATGGCAATACGGTGTCCGTATCCTAATCCTTGAGCCTGTATACGATGCTCTCCCCACTGATTTCCCGCATAGATTGAAAACGTTGACGTGAAAGAAATTTCTCGATTTGATGGCAAGACCCAATTGGGAGTAATTCGTTGCACGACAGATCTTAAGGGACCATCAGCTAGAACGCGCACATAATCCCTTTGATTTTCAGCAGAGATCAATCCCTGCGTGCCCCTATCCCAAAGCCCGAATCCACTGCTGTTATTCGTCTCTTTTGTTGTGAAAAGTGGGGTCAGAATCTCTTCATCGGAATCTGATGGGGAGGTTATCTGGCGAACGAATTGGTCAAGGAATAACCCCTTCGTTTTCTTTCCGTAGGTGTCAATTGAACCGTTGGGCTGAAGAAGGTAGGCAACCCACTCGGATTCCAACGCAGCAAATCCCCCCAACTCCGGGAATATCCCCGCCCGCGTCCGGCGGGTAAACCCCAGCGTGACCGACACCTGGTTATCAGGGGCATAGCGGATGGCGACACTCTTTGTCTCCTGCGGCTCAAGGTCTATAAGAAAAGTTAATTCGTCTTTTTGACCGTTGTAGTTTGTGTCATCCGCTTGGCTTGGGATTTCGGTTTCAGCCGGTGGCAGACCTGAAACGACGAGATAGGCGTCAAATGAGAAGTTAGAGGCAACCTGTCGCAATTCAGCGAGCGACAGCACGATTGGCACATTGACACGCTTGAGTGGAAGGGTGTTCTGTATGGTAAGTTGGATCTGTGGGATGTCACGGTTCTGGTCGCCGGGGAAGGTACAGCCGACAATCCATAACAATAGCAAGCCAAAACCTAAGTAATGAGAAGCCCTCTTTAGATTATAAAGATGGTCTCTTTTGCGAAGTTTCCGCTGTTTTTCTGAATTGGTGAACAAACTGGTCAATATGTTTCCTCCCTGACTAAACAAGATAACTGATCCGCACAGAAAAGTCAAGACTCATCTGATAACAAAATTCGCGTGGCTCGATATATCTGAAGGATGCCCCAAACTATCTCCACGCTTCCTATGTCATCTCAGATCTTCCGACTCTAATTTCTGATCAATCTGCGATTTTATCTCATCTAGCAGGGGTTGCACAACATCTGAATTTACTTCAGCCGGCTGAATTTCCTCGTCCGGTTCTTCCGTCGTCAGGAGTTCTGTGAAATCATACGCGTCCAAGTTGATGCCGTCGTACCACTCGGTTTCAGGAAACAGATCTGTCACAGGGTCTTTTGGTTCGGCGATTTCCTGCAAAAGCTGCAGCCTTCTTGATGCGGATTCCTCTGTGGGAGAAGTTTGCGGGACAGTGCTGAAATCTTCTCTTGAAAAATCCCACATCGAATCCGTCGTATTCGCCTGTCTCTCCGATTGCGTGTCTTTTAGGCTGTGCTGTGAGGACGTTGATTTTTTTACATAATTCGGAAAATAATCTTGCACCTCATTAGGGTTGAGGAACTCCGGCTCACCTCTCAAAATGATGGTATTCGGCGAATATGCAGCCAACACCCAATCTACCATTTGACGTACCGATACCGCGATGGAATGGAAGATTGGATTTAAGTTGCCGATTGCATCAATCTGAAGCAATCCCAGTATCAACAGTAGGGCTAATAGGAAAATGCCGATAAATTTTATCTTCATCCATATCCCCCTTTCAATTTTGGCGCGTAAGCTTTTCAACGCAATGCGTGCCAGCCTTGAAATCTGTGCCTACGGTTCTAATCTCAAAATAACGTCCGCATCGTAGGTCGGGCATCTTGTCCGACCCATAACACTAGCTGTACCGACAACTAGCAATTCATAATATCATAACATACAATTGTTAAGAAAGTGTTAAAATAATGTGAAGCATGAATGAAATTTTAAACATTTCAATTTATTGTTAGATATCTTCAATCTGTTCAATGAGTTCCGGCGGCAGATAGCGTCCATCAGCCACCGAAACCGACGTTTCAAGCTCCTCTATAGATGCCACCCCTGATAATAGGATAGACACTCGTGGATCCGATAGCAGATAGCGCAGCGCGATTGGAGTGATGCCGTCAGGTTGATCTGCCAACAAGGTTTCCACCCGTTCCAGCTTATCGTAGAGGTTAGCGAAGCGGCCGTTTTGCGTCCACAGTTCTCGCTTTGATCCCAGAAGTCCGGCATGGAGCGGCGAGGCAGTAATTACAGCGACATCGCGCTCCGCCGCGGTGGGGACCAGAATTTCCTTCGCTTCCTGTGTGAGCAGGTCGTATTTGCAGAAAGTGATTACCGAGACAAAGGCATCGGACTCTTTCAGAACGTCTCGCATCAGCTCCAGGTCCGAGCCGGTCAGACCGATGTGCTGAGTCAACCCTTGCTCCCGGATTTCCAAGAGGGTTTCTAGCGTTCTACCTTTCCCAAAGATACCTTCTCTACCCGCCTGCTCCGCTTCGTGAATCTGCAGCAGGTCAACTTTGTCTCGTTGTAGACGCTTTAGGCTTGCCTCAAACCCACGCCAAACGGTGTCGCGTGTATAGTCAAACGGTTCTGGGTAGTAGCCCACTTTGGTCGCTAAATAGTACGGCTCTGTCACACCTTTGAGGGCGGCACCCAACACCTCCTCGCTACGACCTTGACCATAGAGGGGGGCTGTGTCAAAATAATTGATCCCGAGTTCTAAGGCTCGCTCGACAATGCGGGCACCGTAGGAAAACGGCTTTAGCCCGAACTCCGGACGTCCATAAAACCATGAACCTCCCAAGCCAACTTCACTGACCTGCCAATCTGTTTTACCAAATCGTCGGTACTGCATCTTTCCTCCTTAGGAGTTACATATCGGGGCAGGGATGCCCCTCCCACGTAAGTCCTAATCCTAAAATCCAACTGCTTTTAGCAGTCCCTTCAGATAGCCAACTGAGTAGACAAACCCCTGCCCACCAATCTCGTTCTCGTAAAGCGTGTGTGGACAGTGACCGGGAAGCAGAACACTGTCAAACCCAACCTCCTTGAAGGCTTGAAGCACCGCGAGAAAATCGCAATCGGCTTCATCTAAGAAGCATTCTTGGAATTTCGGTACTGTTCCCTGAACACCTTGGGCGTGTCCGTAGACGATTTGCCCTCGTTCTCCAAAATGACGGATCGCTGCGAGGATGTCAGTTCCCATCGCTGTCCAGTTTCCGAGACAGAAGTTGAGACCACTCGCCGGACTGTTATTGGCGATGTCCATTCCGCGATGGAACCCCTCGAAATCGTGGAACAGTCGTGGGATGCCACCCAGTTTCTCCAGCGGTGGATCGTCGGGATGAAGTGCTAGTCGCACACCCGCTGCCTCCGCCTCCGGGAGGATCGCCCTGATGAAATATTCGTAGTTTCCCCACATCTCATCATCGGTATATTCTCGGTCACGGAATAGGGGTGAGTGCTTCGCGGTTTCCATATCAAAACTACTGACGTGTGAGCCGCCGCGCCCAGGGGTGGTTAGCGAGGTGCGCCACGAATTTCGTGTTACACCCGGTTGGTTGACCATCCAGTGGTAGCCGTAGACCGGAACCCCCGCCTTGCCCATATTGCGGATGGTGGTAATCACATTCTCGATTTGCTGATCGCGCCCCGGCAACCCCAGCATCACTCGGTCGTAACAGCACGACGGAAGCGGATTCTCGATCCCGATGACCCGTAATCCAGCGTCCTCACAACGCTTTCTGACTAATACCAGATCGAGAAAATCCCAATGCGCGCCAGGTTTATCGGCATTCTCAATTGAGAATTGTTGTGCGGCGTCAGGGTGAGAAGTGGAACTGAGCACCACGTCGTCGACGCCATACTGCTTTAGGAAGTGCAGGTAATCGTCCCGCCCATCCAATCGCGCGTAAGAACAAATTCTCATCTCTGTCTCCTATGTCTGTTGAATAAGGATATTATAAGGCAAGTTACCACTTAATAGAAAAAGTTGCAAACCGGGAAGATGGAAGTCAGTTCCCGCTCACAGTGGATTGCCAAATCCAAGCTATACCCGTAAAAGACCTGTGGATTTGCCAATCCACAGGGAGCAGCTAGGTAAGAAGGAGCAGCACAATAACTCCGTAGGGGTTGGGTCTCCCAACCCATCGGGCGAGAGAACTTCGCCTCTACGATTGGGTGCTTATCGGTGAATTACGGACACGCCAAATGCCAACACGCCCTAGCAACTTAAAATATTATAACCTATTTTCGTTCTATTTTGAAATCTAAACTGGTGAGATATTCAGTCTTTCGTGTAGATTTTCAGACTTTGATCTTGACCACGTTCTGGCTTTCTGCTACAATGTGCCAAAAGTGTAGATAGATGGTTAAGCAGATTTTTTTGACCCTTCACGCGAGACTGAGGCGGTTAAATCACAATCTTTCCGTGTCGAGTAGGGATAAGTTAAAAACGTATGAAGATCAAGGGTATCAAAACCTACAAGTTCAACGTTCCAATGGGCGAGCCGGTTCACGACCCACATACCGGCGAACTGTTGAGCAGCCTCTCCAAACCGTGGCTATTCCTGAAGATTGAAACTGATGCTGGCATTGATGGTTGGGGTGAGGGCAGCGGCGAATGGCTTACGCCGTCGGTCGAAGCGACGCTGCACGAATGGTCAAGTCTTCTGATCGATCAGGACCCGCTGTTAGTTGTGGCACTGACCGAGGATATTACGAATCGCCTGCCGTGGAAGGGTGGTCCTGTATTCGGCACAGCCATCGCGGCAATTAACGCTGCTCTCTATGACATCGCGGGTAAAGCGTGGGGCGTCCCGGCGCACACCATTCTCGGTGGCAGGCGGCGGGATCGGATCCGTGTCTACTGCGGCGGAAATCTGTTTTCTACGCCAGAGGAGGCAGCAGACGCAGCACAAGAAGTCAAGGCACAGGGATATGCCGGGGTCAAGAGTAACCCTTTAGAAAGTCGCACTTGGCCCATGGATGAAACAGCTGTTGAGCACGCAACGGCATGTGTGGCGGCGGCTCGTGAGGCGGTGGGAGCGGATCTTGACATTCTGCTAGATACACACGGTAGCCCAACGCCGGAGTTGAGTGTCGAGTTCGCTCGGCGCGTTGCCCCGTTCAAACCGCTGTTTTTGGAGGAACCGATCAAGGTGGGTTCGCTTGAAGCGTTGATGGAGGTTACCCGGAAAAGCCCGGTACCGATTGCGACCGGCGAAAAGCTGTTCACCATTGCCGACTTTAAGCCGTTAATTGACAACCGAGCGTGTGCTGTGCTGCAGCCGGATGTAACGCACTGCTTTGGAGTTACCACACTGGTCGATATTGCTAAGTTGGCGGCGGCGGAACAAATGCTCATGGCACCACACAACGCCGGGGGTCCCCTCTGTTACGCTGCGACACTCCACGCTGATGCGGTCATGAACAACTTTCTCATTCAGGAGAGCAGCAGCCAACTCTCGCTATTCGATCGCTGTGTTGAACACGATTGGACCATAAAGGATGGACACGTCAACCTCTCAGACGCGCCGGGGTTAGGGATTTCGGTGAAGGAATCGGATCTTGATGACTTGCCGTATGAACCACTACCTTATCGACAATACCGACATGCGGATGGCAGTTGGAAGGGTTGGTAAGTGATACATTATAGGACTTACGCGCTTCAATTCTAAAAGCAGATACGGACGCAGATTTCGCAGATTTTCGCAGATAAAGATAAAAAAACAAAAAAGATTTGTGTTCTCCCGATAAGATCGGGGTTCAAAGCAATCTGTGTTATCAGCGTCCATTTGAATCCTTAAGTTCTGATGGGATTGATTATAGACTCCCGATTCATCGGGTGCTTGTGGCGATAAATCGCCGAACTACAGACCTTTGAGTGTTCAGCTGTGTAAGTCCTACATTGTGTAAGTCCTACATTAGAAATACGATCAGCCGGTGGATAACGAGGTCTCGAACTCTCGGTTTACTGGTGGGAGATTAGCAGATGTCAAAAGAAAGGGAATTGCCACAATGATTAAACTCGGAGTGATGGCGCGCGCCACGGATGAAGCAGTGTTTCTCAAGCACGTCCAATTCGCGCACGAATTGGAGTTGGATGTCATCGATTTCCATCTATCGGGGCTGCCTAGAGACCCCGATTTTCTGCGCCGGATTAAGATTTTGTGTATGAAGCACGGCTTGCCCATTGGCTATCTGGGAGCCGGTAGTTTTGTGGGACCGGAAGATGAGATGCGCGATGCAGTCGCGCGGGGCAAGGCAGGCGTTGACTTGGCAGCCTTTCTATCGGCACAAATGATTCGGGTGTTTGCAAGATACAAATGGCCAGATACCGTTGAGGAGCAAGAAGCCTTGTGGGCTCCGATGATTGCTCGCTACCAAGAACTCTCTGACTATGCCGCGGAGAAAGGCGTTGTCTTGGGGCTGCAGAACCATAACAACGGCAGTTTTGCGATGACAGCGGATCAGGTTTTGCGCATCCTGCGGGAGACTGACCGTGAGAACTTTACCTTTATTATGGACACCGGTCAGTGGTTGAACGCCATTGGATCGCACCCTCGCGGTGAGTTCGATCCGAATGTAGACCTCTACAAAGACTACTTGGAGCGGACCGCTCCACACGCCACCTATGTCCGTGCCAAGATTTACAAGATCGACAACGGACGAGAAGAGTGGCTCGATTACAGACGGATTCTAAAAATTCTGAAGGCGGTGGGCTTTAACGGCAATATGTCCATCGTCTTTGAAGGCGGCGATCGCAATAGATACGATACGGATGGATGCCTCAGATTGGCGGTCAAGCATCTACGTGAGTTGCTCGCTGACTACTAGCCCGCAACCGTCCAGAAGCGTTCTATTTTAAGGCAGGTTGCTACCTATGAGAAACGTTACAAATCGGGGAATGAAAGCTAAATCGAGTCAACACGGCTCGCAGTGGATTGCCAAATCCACTGCATACGTCCAAAGATGGCTTGGATATGTCTATCCAAGCCGAGCGGGTTTAGCAACTAGCAACTTAGGTTATTTTAGGGGGAACACATGATTATTGACACACATTTGCACGTTTGGAGCGATGATTTCTCGCGTTATCCATTTGCTGACGGGACACAGGCGGCTGAAGGTGCGCCGGTCGAGTTGCTGAACGAGACGATGGCTGAAGCAGGGGTAGATAGAGCCGTTATCGTTCAGCCAATCTATTATCGCTATGACAACCGATATACAGCGGAATGCCTTCGACGCTTTCCGGGGAAATTCGCTGCAATCGGGTTGGTGGATCGTCAGGCACCTGATGCGCCGGACCAGCTTGAACGTTTGGTCCGGGAAGATGGATTCGGCGGGCTGCGGATACATCTAGGACGGGTTGACGACCCCGCAGAATGGGCGGCACCTGACCAAGACGCGGTATGGCGACGGGCTGAAGATTTAGGCGTTTGCTTCATTGTATACGGTCCAGCAACCCATTTGCCGGCTATCGAGCCCATCATCGCCCGTTTTCCAAATGTCCCTGTCGTGCTAGATCACATCGGCGGTGCACCGACAGACGAAGATCCACCGTATCCACTGCTCAGCAACGTGCTGAATCTAGCGCGCTACCCACGGGTCTATGTGAAACTCACCCCCCAAGCCCACAAATCGAAATTGCCATACCCGCACGAGGATACATTTCCTACGTTCCGCCGTCTATACGATGCCTTCGGGCCCGAGCGGTTGATGTGGGGGACGAACTTTCCGGGTGTGCTCAAGGGGGTTGGCTATCTACCTGCACTGGAAATGTTCAGGACGCATCTGGATTTTCTCACGGATTCAGATAAGGAGTGGTTATTCAGCAAAGCAGCGTTGAAGGTGTGGAAGTTTGGGGATTGATAAATGGCCCGTAGTGTAGGACGATGCACTGCTCTTTTCACTGTGTGCTACTGTTGGGAGATTACGCACCACATTTCACACAATCTTGGGAGGCGCTAAAATGAACTTTGAACCGACAGATCAAGATATTGTTGTTAATGCCGATGAGTTGAAAGATTTTGCGAGTCAATTGTATCAAAAGGCGGATGTGCCGAAAACAGATGCCGATGCAGTCGCGCATCTCCAAGTTGAGACGGATCTACACGGCATTCATTCCCACGGAACCCGTGCGCTGGCTGGTTACGTCCGGGGCATTCTTGGGGGAAGAATCAATCCCACCCCAAATGTCACGATTGCGCGTGAAGGACCCGCATTCGCACGTGTCAACGGCGATCATTCGTTGGGGCATGTGGCTGGCAAGTTCTCTATGGAGCTAGCGATCGAAAAGGCGAAGGTCGCCGGCATCGGTGCCGTGGGGGCGTATGCAACCAATCACTTCGGTGCCGCGAGTGCCACCGCGATGCTTGCCCTTGAACATGGTATGATTGGGTTCAGCACGTCAACCAGTGGTCCCGGAGTCGCACCGTTTGGTGGCAAGACGCGAGTTGTCGGGAACAACCCGTTCTCTTATGCCATTCCCGCGAAGACGGAACCACCCATTCTCCTTGATATGGCGTGTGGTGTTTCGGCATGGGGCAGAGTTGGCACGAGACGGTTATACGGGGAAAGATTGACCTCCGGTTGGGTGTTAGATGAGGAGGGCAAGGAAACGGACGACCCCAACAGAGCGCATGTCCTGTTGCCGATGGGCGGCGCAAAGGGGTACGCACTTGCGTTGTCGGTGGACGCATTGGCAGGTCCCCTGTCGGGCATGGTTGCAACTGTCAATCAGGCGGACGACGTTCCGCTTGACAAACAGGGTTCTGGACTGTTCTACTACGCGATTAACATCGATAGCTTTGTTCCGCTTGATGAGTTCACCGAGGAGATTGATCGGGAGATTCAGAAACTTCGGTCAAGTCCCCCTGCCGACGGGTTTGATCAGGTCTATTTCCCCGGCGAGTTGGAGGCGATGAAGCACGCACAGTGGAGCAAGAACGGCCTCCCGCTACATCAGGACCATTTGCAGGGATTGGCGGATTTGGCAGGCGAACTCGGTGTTCCTGTGTTTTGGAAAGCGTAGAGAATATCATACCCTGAGTCGCTAGGTTTTGTTGACATTTATGTGAGGCGTGTCCGTAATTTGCCGGCGTAGGGGCGAGGTTCCCTCGCCCATTAGCCCACACGGATTGAGAGAACCAAACCATACGGGTTAAATAGATGGTAGGTCGAGATTCATATCTCGACACCGAAACGTCGATTTTGGAAAATCGACCTACAGAAGTTCGGAATCGTCTCTGATGTTTGACCAAGGGGTTGAGAGACCCAACCCCTACGAAGGACTATGTATCTGTGCACCCCCTCGATTATCTGCTTGCGACAAAATGTCAACACACCCTAGTCATTGAAAATTTGGGACATTTTGCATATTTTTTCGTGACCGCATTGTGTTCTTACGTATTACTCCCGCTCGACTTGGATAGACATGTCCAAGCCAAACCCCCGGACTATGGCGCAATGTCCCGGGCTGATTGAGCCTAGATTGTTGTGCTACGGCATCTGATATTCTGTAACGCAGTGTGCTAGATATCTTGTGCAGTGGATTTGCCAATCCACTGCGAACAGTGCTTAACTCCTATTTTCCCGGTTTACAACATTCCCTATACATGACAACTTACATTACAATAAACATATAATTGGAAGGAAATCGAAAAAATGAAATCAAGGCTACTATTTTTCTCTGTCTTTTTGTTCCTGCTTGTCCTGATGGTGGCACCGTTTGAATCCAACGGACACAGCATCGAAATGTATGTTATACAACTGGGTGACCCGAACCCCATCGTCCGCCGCGCTGCTGCCGAGGAATTGGTTCGGGTGAGTAAAACCCATGCAGAGACTGTGCTTCCGCTATTAGTGGAGGCATTAAAGGATGAGGATAAGCATGTTCGTCGTTACACAGCGATGGCGTTAGGCACAATGGGTAAACCCGCCGTAGATGCCATCCCTGCGTTAATAGAAGCACTGAAGGATGAAGATGCGACTGTCCGTTCCAAGGTCGCTGAAATATTGGGGCGGCTTGGTAAAAATCAGGCACAAGACGTCGTTCCCGCACTAATGACAGCCTTGAAAGATGAAAACCCAAGGTTCCGTTCCAAGGTTGCGACAGCATTGGGGCGGCTTGGCGAATCGGCGCACGAGGCTGTCCCTGTATTAATAGCGGCATTGCAAGATGAGAACAAAGGTGTGCGTCGTCGAACTGCCGAAGCACTCGGAGAGATTGGTGAGCTGGCACAAGCGGCTGTGCCAGCATTGATAGCGGCACTACAAGACGAGGATAAGGCGATCCGCCGCTACGCCGCCGGCGCATTGGGACAGATTGGTGAGCTGGCACAAGCAGCTGTGCCGGCATTGAAGCAACTATTGAAGGATGAAGATGAGGGGATTGTCCTCTCCGCTGCCGTTGCCCTGGGTCGAATTGGTGAGCCTGTTGAAGAGGCAATCTCTATATTGATAGACGCGTTACAAACGAAAGAGTGGCATATTCGTGAAGAAGCCGTAACAGCGCTGGGTGGTGTGGCGAATTCCGCTCAGGGTGTCGTGCCTGTGTTAGTGAGCGCATTGGACGATGAGCATAAGGGTGTTCGCTACCATGCGCTCGAAGCATTAGTGGAAATAGACACGCCGGAGGCGGTAAAAGCGGTTGCGGAGTTTAGAAAAAAACAGTGAACAGTAGCTCACAGTCTGCCTTCCTTTTCCCTTTCTTATTTTTTTTAGAGAAGTAGTGTTTTTTTTGTTGACAGACAACTGAATTTCTAATAAAATAGTAACATCTTTGTATCGTAATTGAGATTTTTTTATCACAACCGAAACTTGAAAGGAGAGTTAGCCGTGTATAAAACTAACAGTTTGCCCAAACTATACCTGTTTGCGGCAATCGCAGTTTTGGCGATTTTCTCGCTTATCGCACCGAGTTTCGTTCAAGCTGTGGAGATCTTGTTTGAGGATAATTTTAGAGGTGGTAAGTTAGACGGTTCAGGAAAATGGCATGTCGCCCTCGGCAAATGGGCTATTCAAGGCGGAGAACTAAGAAATACGTCCGCTGATAAAAGCCTAATCATAGTGGCTGATGACCATTGGCAGCCAGAATGGGCTGATTATTGGTTCTACGCAAAAATTACCCCTGCGGGCAATTCGCAGCCAGCCATCTTCTGGCGGTTTCATAGCGACGGGTCACAAGGTGGCAACTTTTCTCCCGCCGGAGACCTGCCCAAACAGATGCAAGAGAGTGGTCGCCGTCATGTGGTCTATTGGTGGTTTAACAAGCCGGGCGGAGGTGCAGTCGTCCAGCGTGATGTCCGGACGATTGTCAAGCCATTTGAAATAACCGAAACCAAAACGGAGCTCAACGGCGGGAAAGAGTATTATATCAAAATCGAAAATGCTCTCAAAACCTATAAACTGTACGTGTCAGATAAAGCAGGTGCAGTGGTTGCAGGGAATTTTGGCGATCCGATTGTTGACCTTGAAGCCTTAGGTAAAAAGGATCTCGGCATTAAAGCTGAAGGGCGTATCGGTTTTGGAACCGTTGATGGTAAGATTACGGTCGACGATGTGTTTGTCACAACGCCTGAAGGTAATCCCTTTTCCGTTGAAGCAAAAGGCAAGTTGGCAACGGTTTGGGGTGAACTGAAAGCTAGGCAGTAGAGCGTGGATATCTCGTAGAGGAGACCTCCAGTCTGACTGCCACAGATTTGAAAAATGTGAGCGCGCTATGAATATCTTTTCGGCGGCGCGTCAGTAGACGAGATACGGTATCAATTCAGTTGTATCACGTCTGAAAAATTAAAACCAAATTTTTTTTAACCGCGCGATAAATTGCGCAATTTCAGATGGGTCTTAACCATCGTTTTATCACTTTACTCTAAAAAATTGAAGGAGATAACATCATGTTTAGGTACGCTATTCTATGCACGATGGCGTTAACAATGCTATTTTCTGCATCAGCTGTTTTTGCACATTCGGGAGGTACAGCGAAAGCTTTCTTCGCAGACAAGCCGCCTGAAATTGATGGCAAGGTTGATGCACAGTATGAAGAACATTGGGCTGAATATCTGGCTGCTGATATGCACATGGACGTCGAGCGGGTTCCGGATTGGTTCCTATTTGAGGAAACCTCACCAAACCGAGTGAGCCGAGGCACCATTGATGATGCCGATGACCTGAGCAACGAGTTCGGGTTTCTCTTTGACGAAGAACGTCTTTACTATGTTGGCGTGGTCAAGGATGCGAATTTGCCGACCGATATCAATAGCGGCGAGGCACAGAACAAAGGCGGACCCACCGCACCGAATACGTCTGAGTTGTGGCTTGAGTTCGACTTTGAGCATAACGCTTGCAAGCAGCCCAAAGGGAATGATGACCGGGAGCTATCGGGAGTTGACTGCTGCAAACCGCAGCCCGGCGATCACTGGTGGCGGATTAAACCGTGGACCGGTGCCGGCACCTCCGAACCTGCGTGCTGGTGGAACCATGGGCAGAACGCAGTTCTCGGTGATGTCCATGTCTTCGATGAAGATTGTTCGGCAAATACAGCGGCGACCCAGACCGGTGATGGCATGATCATCGAAGTTGCCCTTAACTATAAAGAGGGGATGACTATATCGACCATCGCTCCCTTGGAATTCGTTGATGGAGTCGTAGTGGGATTTGACTCGACGATGAATGACCACGAAGCCGCGGGTGAGAGTCGAGAAGGTTCTATCTCTTGGGCGTCATCCTTTGAGAATGACAACAATGTCTGTATCTACAGCGACCTCCAGTTCGTTGGTGTGCGCGCTGTCAGTCCCCAGGATAAGCTCCCGATGACGTGGGGCAATATTAAGCTGAATGCGAGACGGGGACTATAATCGTGTAGTTCAAATATGAAGCGTGATGTGCTGTTAAATCAGGGCATCGCGCTTTATTTTTACTTTTTTATTGGATACAGATTGGCTGTGGGTTGGTTGGTACTCACTCCACTGACCTTGACCGCACTTTTTACACTGAAATGTAACAAAGTCCCAATAACAACGGTTTAAGCATCGGGGAAAGTTAAGAAACGAAGATTTCGATGTTTCTTATGATAGATCCAAACTTAGGTGATTTAACGTTGTACTTACGATATTCCTAAAATTTCAAGCAAGTTGTATTTAAAAAAGATAGGGAGGGAGTTAAAATGAAAAGAATTCTATCATTATTATTCACCCTCACAGTCGCTGGCGTTATGATGTGTCTCCTTTTGTCCCCTACCGCTACGGCGAAAATCATTTTTGAGGATAACTTCAAGAACGCAGATAGATCGAAAAACAACTGGGTGTTCGCTGCAGGCGATTGGAAAGTTCAGGGCGGCAAAATGACACAAGGTGCGGCGGCAGAACGCACAATGGCATACATGTCAGATGCGGCTTGGCCAGAAGAATTTGATACCAAGGAGACTGCGCTGACGCAGTATATTTTCGAGGTGACCGTAAAGAAACTCCGGGGCGACAATGGTGCCTTAATCTTCTGGCGTATCAGAGATGATATGAAAGAACAGGTCGGTAGAGAGTGTGGAGGTGCTTTTAACAGTTCGTTCTGTTTGGGTGCAGCCGGTGCAAAGGGACGCCTCGAAGAGATAGGCAAAGGTCGTATTAAACTCTGGTGGGATATCGGTCGCGACGGCAAAGCGTCGGCTTTGGTGAGAGACGTTAATGGAATTGCCAAAGACAGAAAGGGCACAGAATCAAAACACAAACTCGCGAAAAACAAAGAGGTTCGGGTCAGAATTGAAAATGATGCTATATTTGTTAAGATGTTTCTCGACGATGAACTGGTCTGGGAAGGCAAGGAGATCAATGGTGCCAATAAGGGTGGCAGGATTGCTCTGGGCACCCACGCCGCAGCTGTTGAATTTTCTGACTTTGTTATCACCGACATTAAGGGACAAGGGGTCGAACCCGGTGGTAAAATAACGACCACCTGGGGTTCGCTGAAAACGCGTTGATAAATCTATTTCGTTGCATTCAATCGTCTATCTTCCAGAAAGGGGGAATATGAAGAAAGTATTATCAATTCCATACAATCTCGTAGGTGTCTGCTTCATCGTGCTCATCCTGTCTTCTTCTCCTGTTTTGGCGCAGGTCCTGTTTGAGGATAATTTTTCAAAGCCGAACCGTTCCGCGGAAAAATGGGCGTTTTTACAAGGGGGCTGGCAAGTTCAGGGAGGAGGGCTCCAACAGGGTCAGGCTGATGGGCGCACCATCGCCGTGATTTCAGATGATTTCTGGGATGATACTTGGAATGAGTATGTTTTTGAGGTGACCGCAAGAAAATTGAGAGGTGCCAATGGGGTTCGCATCTTTTGGCGAATCAAAGATGATCTGCAGCCCGGTCCCGGCAGAGATGATGCCCGGTCATTTACACTTGGTGGACCCGTTAAGGGACGGCTTGCTGATGAAAAATCCCGGATTAAGTTTTGGTGGGAGATCGGTTGGGAAAACAAATCCTCGTTTGTCCTTCGAGATGTCAGAGGGATTACGGACATTAAAAAAGACACCGAGTCAAACCACAAGCTGGGAAGAGAGGATCTGCATATAAAAATTGTGAATGAAGGGCTCCTCATCCAACTGTTCCTTGATGATAAATTAATTTTTGAGGGTAAGGATATAAACGGTAGTAAAGGAGGGCGTGTCGGCGTGGGCACAGAGGGAACCACTGCTGTATTTGACGATGTTTTTGTGACCGGCCTCAAGGGGCGATCCGTTGAACCGGGTGATAAGCTAACGACCACCTGGGGTTCGCTGAAAGCGCGTCGATAAATCTATTCTCCTCTGTTCAATCGTTTATAGTCTGAATGTGTATTTCGTAAAGCCCCCGCCTTTTGGTGTGGGGCTTTCTTCTTTTTAATGTTCCTCGAAATTCCTATCCGTTTCCTGCCATGAAGGACACAAACGCGACAACTCCAATCAAAAAGCGTGCGGTGCTTATCGGCGTGTTGCTAATCATCGCTAACAGTTACTGGATCGCCTATGTCGAAATGATATGGCATACGGCGCATCTGACGACGGTTTCGCTGTCGGTCAACGTCATGTTTGCTGTCCTGATGATAACGTGGCTAAACATAATTGTCCGTCAGGTTTCGCCAAAAGCTGTCCTCAATCAACAGGAACTGCTCGTTATCTATGCGATGCTTGCGGTGGGAAGCTGCTTCTCAGGGCACGACGCGATGCCGCGCTTGATGGGACTGATGCCCTACGCCTTCCGTTTTGCGACCCCTGAGAACGACTGGGCGGCGTTGCTGTTTCACCACTTGCCGGATTGGCTGATTATCTCCGATCCGAAGACTGTCACAGATTTTTACGAAGGGAATGTCGATTTCTTTGGGGGCGGCTACGTGCGGTATTGGATAACGCCTATCCTATCGTGGTCAATTGTTATCTTCTCATTGATGCTCATTTTCCTCTGCCTGACATCGATTATCAGAAGGCAGTGGGTAGACCGCGAGAAATTGGCGTATCCGATTATCCAAATCCCCCTCGAAATCACAGCTGAGTCCGGGAGCATCTTCAGGAATCGTGTCCTGTGGATCGGTTTTGGCATCGCCTTCGGAATTGATCTGTGGAACGGAATTGCGTTTTTTTTTCCTATCCTCCCCTCTCTGCCCATTAATGACCGTACCAGAAACGTCTTCAGCTTTTCACAGAAACCGTGGAATGCAATGGGCAGCACCTCTTTTTATTTTCACCCATACCTGATTGGTCTCTCCTTTGTTTTGCCCTTGGATCTTTCCTTCTCATGTACGTTCTTTTATCTTATGCGGAAGGCACAACTTGTCTTTGGTAGCATGGCGGGTATCAGGAGTATTCCTGGCTACCCATTTTTGGGGGAACAGGGCACGGGTGCACTGTTCGCTTTACTTGCTGTGACCTGCTGGACCGGCAGAAGGCATTTTGCACAGGTCCTCTCTCGCGTCATGCGTCCGGATCGGACTGATGAGGCGAACGAGCCAATCTCCTATCGAACTGCTGTCGTCACGCTGTTTATCTGTCTCTTGGTGTTGATGGGCTTCTGCATAAAAGGTGGGATGTCACTCTGGGGCTACGCCGTTTTCATCGGGCTCTACTTCGCGATTGTTGTCGGACTGGCGCGTATGCGAGCGGAGTTGGGACCCCCAATTCACTCTATCGGCTACATAAACCCGCAATACTTGATGGTTGCTATGTTCGGCACACGACGCCTAAAACCGGGGAATTTAACGGTACTTTCGTTGATGAACTGGCTCAGCGGTGCCGGATTTCGGACCCACCCGATACCCGATCAACTCGAATCTTTCAAACTCGCTGAGCGAACGGGCATCAGAAACCGAACGATGTTCATCGCGCTGATCATTGCCAGCATTGTTGGTATCGAGTCTAGCCTCATCCTTTACCCATATACAATTTACAAGACAGGGGTTGCGGCGGGTTCTGAACAGATTCATGCCGGTGGTTCGGGAACTTACAATTATCTCTCCGGTTGGTTGGTCAATCCCAAGCCGACGAATTGGTTGTCAATGAACGTCCTCGGATTCGCTTTTCTCGTTAACCTTGGTATAATGTTTTTTCGCGCCCGCTTCGTGTGGTGCCCGCTTCACCCGGCAGGCTATGTTATCGGCCTTGCGCCCGGTACAACGGATATGATCTGGTTCCCTGTAGCGATCGCAATGGTTACCAAGTGGCTGCTAATCAAGCATGGCGGTATCAAAATGTATCGTGCCGCGATTCCCTTTTTCGTGGGCTTGGTTCTCGGCGAAGCGGTGATGGGCTGCTTCTGGCCCCTCCTGAGCCTTATCCTCACCTCCTCCGTATATAGCTGGTGGTAACGTAGGTTCTATTGACGTTTGACATCGTGTAGGTTGAGTTGAATGGGAGCCGTGAAACTCAACGCCCAATCCAGCTGAAGCGAGAAACAGTATTGGGCGGCTGAACAGCAACCTGTAGGGGTTGGGTCTCCCAACCCGTTGGGCGAGGGAACCTCGCCCCTACGATTGGGTACTTACAGGTGTATCACATTATAGAATGTGTCGCAACGAGAAGCGAAGTGGGCTATGAAGCTAACTGTTCTGATGCCGGTTTACAATGAGAGAAATACGCTTGCGGAGATTATTTCGCGCGTGCTTGAACAGCGAATTAGCGGCATCGATTCCCTTGAACTCGTGATTGTGGATGATGCGTCAACCGACGGCTCTGCTGAAATTATCGAACAGTTAGCCGATACACACTCACAAATTAAACCCATTTTTCAAAAAAAGAATCGAGGCAAAGGGGCGGCAATCCGGGCGGCGATTGAATTCGCTTCTGGAGACATAGCGGTTATCCAAGATGCGGATCTTGAATACGATCCAAGCGATTACCGGGTAGTGTTGACTCCCATTCTACAGGGCGATGCGGACGTGGTTTATGGGTCTCGCTTTATCAAAAAAAAGGTGGGACGGGACTTATACTCCAAACATGTTTTAGGAAACAGATTTCTGACATTTTTGAGTAACAGGTTTACAAATTTCAATCTGACGGACATGGAGACCTGTTATAAGGCATTTCGTTTGCAAATCTTGAAAACAATCCCGTTGCGATCGAACCGTTTTGGCATTGAACCAGAGATCACGGCGAAAATTGCTAGACGCAAATTACGCCTCCACGAAGTCCCCATCAGCTACCACGCCCGCACCTACGCCGAAGGGAAGAAGATCAAATGGAAAGATGGGATTGCTGCGATCTACGTCATTCTCAAATATTGGCTTATTGATGATAGCTTTCAGGGGGACTAACTGAGATTACAACTAACAGAAGTGAAAAAGAAATGATCGAATATATCTGCGACCAATGTGACACAACATATCGTATCGAGGCACTTCGGTACAAATGCGATTGCGGTCAACCGCTTCAATTAAAAAAAACGGAAGTCGAATTTTCTATTGACCGGGTTTGTAAGGAGGACAACACCCTCTGGCGTTATCGGGGTGCCCTGCCAATTGCCGATGATGCATCCATAATCTCGCTCGGCGAGGGGATGACGCCGCTCGTGTCTTTTGATAATGCGGCACATGACCATCGATTGAAATTGGATTTTATTTGTCCGACAGGTTCATACAAAGACCGGGGTGCTGCCGTCCTGTTGTCCAAAGTTAAGGAGCTCGGCGTCCAGGAGGTTGTCGAGGATTCGTCGGGGAACGCGGGGGCAGCGATCGCGGCGTATAGTGCGAAAGCGGGGATCGACTGCACAATCTACTGCCCGACATCCACCTCAAAAGGCAAGCTCACGCAGATCTCGATGTATGGTGCGAAGCTAAAGCTAATCGAAGGAAATCGTGCTGCGACGACGCAGGCAGTCCTCGAAGCGGCGGCAACCATCTATTACGCCTCGCACAACTGGAATCCCTTCTTTTTGGAGGGCACAAAAACCATCGCTTTCGAGATCGCGGAGCAACTCGGTTGGCAGGCTCCAGACCATATCATCTGTCCAATCGGGTTTGGAAGCGTCTATATGGGCTTGTACATGGGATTCGGAGAGCTTCGAGCACAGGGAATTATCACCAAGCTCCCCCGCTTACTTGGCGTTCAATCCGCTGCCTGCTGCCCAGTTTATCGTGCGTATTCCGAGAATAGGTCGCAGATCGAGAGATCGCCCCAGACCTACGAGACCCTCGCAGAAGGTATCACATCGGAAGCGCTGATCCGTGGAGATACGATTATGCGGGCACTCCGCGAGACCAACGGCGCGATTACGACCGTTGATGAGGCGGAAATCGAGTTCGGGGTTAAAGTGCTCGCTTCAAAGGGCATCTATGTTGAACCCACTTCTGCCGTTATCGTCAAAGCCTTTGATAAGTTTGTGGAATCGGGGATTATTCGCGCAGGGGATATTACTGTCTCCATCCTAACAGGTTCAGGTTTGAAGGCGACCGATAAGCTGATGAAAATTGCGTGAGAGGATACAAGGAGAGACACGATGCAACAATCCGAAGGGAAACTTCATAATCAGGTGGCGATTGTTACCGGTGCCGCTCAAGGGATGGGTGCCGCAATCGCTGGTCGTTTGGCAGCGGAAGGCGCGAAGGTTATCTTGAGCGACATCAATGCGGAAAAGGTCGAGCAGGTCGCTGAGCGGATAAACGCCGCCGCCGAGAACAGCGCGTTAGCTATGAGGACAGATGTCACGAAAGAGGACGAAGTCACTGAGATGGTAGAAGCGACTATCGCACACTACGGGCCCGTTGGGATTCTGGTCAACAATGCGGGCATTCTCTATCCCACCCGAATCGACAACGTTACCAAAGCCGAGTGGGATGAGGTCCTTGATGTAAACCTGAACGGTAGCTTCCTCTGTTCAAAGGCAGTGCTGCCAATCATGAAGGCGAATAAATTTGGTCGCATCGTCAATATGTCATCGTCTGCGGGGAGAAGCGTCAGCACGCTCGGAGGCGTTCATTACACCGCCGCTAAAGCGGGTGTCCTCGGCTTGACGCGGGGGATGGCAAAGGAGGTTGCTCCCTTTGGCATTACTGTCAACGCGATCTGCCCCGGATTAATCGACACGGAGATGGCACGGGAGAACTGTTCGCCTGAACAGTTACGCGCTTATGAAGAGAGTTTTCCGATTCCCAGATTGGGGACACCTGAAGAGGTAGCACAACTTATAATCTTTCTAGCAACGGATGCGGCGTATATCACAGGGGCATCAATTGATATCAACGGCGGTGATTTGATGATGTAGGCAACTGAATTGTCTATCGAAATGGAGGGGATACGGAATGATTGATACGGTAAGATCTCATTTGAGGACGCAACTCAAAGATATCGAGGAAAGTGGGTTATATAAAAGGGAGCGAATAATCACCAGCCCACAGCAGGCACGCATCAACGTTGAGACCGGCGAAACGGTCCTCAATATGTGCGCCAATAACTACCTTGGTTTGTCGAATCACCCGGCGATCATTGAAGCAGCGAAGGACGGCATAGACCAATGGGGACATGGACTCTCGTCTGTGCGCTTTATTTGCGGGACGCAGGCGATCCACAGGACATTGGAGGAGAAAATCACCGAATTCCTCGAAACGGAGGACACCCTCCTTTACACCTCCTGTTTTGACGCAAACGGGGGGCTATTTGAGACGTTACTGACCGAGGAGGATGCGATCCTCAGTGACGAGCTGAACCACGCTAGCATCATTGACGGGGTCCGGCTGTGCAAAGCGAAGCGGCTGCGTTTCAAGAATAGTGATATGGTAGATCTGGAAGCCAAACTCGAGGACGCTCAGGATTCGCGCTTTCGTCTAATCGCAACGGATGGTGTGTTCTCTATGGACGGCACCATCGCCAATCTACAGGGTGTTTGCGACCTTGCGGATAGATACGACGCGTTGGTCATGATTGATGATTCCCACTCAACGGGATTTATGGGGAAAACGGGGAAAGGCACACACGAATACCGCGACGTTATGGGCAGAATCGACATAATCACCAGCACGCTCGGAAAAGCACTCGGCGGTGCGAGCGGCGGATTCACAAGCGGCAGGTGTGAAATTATTGATATGCTGCGCCAACGTTCGCGTCCCTACCTGTTCTCCAACACCGTCGCTCCGAGTATCGTCAGCGCATCGCTGAAGGCACTTGAGATGATAACAGCGTCCACCGCTCTGCGAGACAAGTTAGAGGAGAATACCCGCTACTTCCGAGACAAAATAGCGGAGGTGGGGTTTGACATACCGTCCGGCTCTCATCCCATCGTGCCGATTATGCTTGGGGATGCAAGGCTGGCACAGCAGATGGCAGCGCGACTCCTTGAAAAGGGGGTATATGTGATTGGATTTTTCTATCCTGTTGTCCCTGAAGGCACGGCGCGAATCCGAACGCAGATCTCCGCCGCACATTCAATCGAAGACCTCGATTTCGCCGTCAGGATGTTTGCTGAGGTTAAAGGAGAGTTTGGGGTGTAAATTTTTCTCTGTGATTACTCAAACCGATGCAAGTTAACACCTGCTGAAAGGAGGAAGAATCGTGTCAGTGACAACAAGAAAGTGGGTACTTGAGACTGTTGCTAAGCTACCGGACCCTGAGATGGGGGAGTTGAAGCGATACTTGGAATATCTTATCTGGAAATCACAAGAGCTGAAACGAAAGGGGCAACCCAAACAGGTCCTGGAAGCTATCAACAGATCCCATGACGTGACGATGGAGGATGCACTTGCTCTGCTTCAGTCAATTAAAGAGGGAGAAATTCCCATGCGATTTGATTCCCCCTTTGACAAGTCGGAAGAGGCATAATTCATGGACTATCTTTTAGAAACATCAACGTGCAGCCTTTTGATGGCGCATGTCCCCCGTGTGGTCGCCCACTTCGATTCTTTATCCGACGACGATGATTACGTTTTTACCTGTACCATTGTTAAAGGTGAAATCCTCTTTGGCATTGAGAGGCTGCCAACAGGGCGTAGGCGGCAATCTTTGGAAAATCAAGTCGTCAACCTGTTTTCGGAATTACCGTGTCTTGGGGTCCCGGACAAGACTGCTGATTATTATGCACAAATGAAGACGCAGGCGGAGCAACAGGGGACACCATTGTCGGATAATGATCTCTGGATAGCTGCTACCGCGATGACAATGGACGCAATTCTTGTGACTTCTGATTTAGACTTTCAGCGGCTTACCGGATTCGGATTGCGGCTTGAGGACTGGACAAGTTAAGTGCGTCAGATTTGTCAATAATGCCCCACTTTACCCATTCGCTTTTTCTTCATCACAGCTCACGTTCTGCCGAATAGGTGCCCAAAACCGCTCTCCCGCCCATTATTTGCAAACAACTGAATCTCTTAGGGCAGCGTCGCGCTCATTTTTCGCCTCGGTAACAATGCATCCGGTCGCGGTGCTAGGGACAAAAGGTGCGAAGGCCGCTTTACTAGCGGGATGTTTGCCGAGGTTAAGGGAGAGTTTGGGGTGCAGTGATTACGGAGGTCAGGCGCTTCCTCTGATCTCTTTTATCTTAGCTCCAATGTCTTGGGTTGATGTGGATGGGATATCCCAATAATCTTGCTTTTTCAACTTTCTTCGGGGTATACTTAGGATATACATTTAACACCTTTGAGGGGGTTAGCTATGTTGAGTAAAGTTCAGAAATGGGGAAGCAGTCAGGGGCTTCGGTTCACCAAGGCACTTCTCCAAGAAGCCCAGATAAACGTGGGCGATAAAGTCAATGTGTCGGTCCAGGAGGGGCGGATTATCATTGAACCTGTGACCAAAGTGCGTGGCAAATATGACTTGAAGGATTTAGTGTCGAAGATGCCCCAAGAGTATCATGCGGAAGAGCTGGGCTGGGGTGAGTCTATCGGGGAGGAAGTATAGCGCTTGTAGGAAACGTTGGAAACCGGGAAAATGGGAGTCAATCACCGCTCACAGTGGATTGGCAAATCCACTCCACCATCGCAGTCACCAGAAAAATCTACAAGCATATATCAATTTTTCATGATTAGGTTCCGTTGACATTTGAAAATTGAGCCAATATTGATGCATTTGAGGCAGTACTTTGGGCAACCATAACGGTTACGGACACGCCTCGCATAAATGTCAACATGCCCTCGCAACTTGGATTATAAAACTTATTTTTTTAAGTGCGTAACCCCTGTTTAATTAAGAAAGTCCAAAGAATCCTGACACAGAAAGGAAAACACATTGAGAATTATTGACCCACACGTTCATGTCTGGAAAAACGACCCACAATTCCCGTGGGCGCCTGAGACAACCAGTCCACCGACCGACGACGCCACACCGGAGATGTTGTTGGACTTGATGAATGCCAACGGCGTTGAGAAAACGGTGTTGGTGCAAGTCATCCATTATCGCTGGGACAACAGTTACGCCGCCAAGGCGATAAAAGACTATCCCGACAAATTCATGGCGGTCTGCCGGATTAACCCGGAGGATCCCGACTCACCAGACCATCTGAGTCGTTGGACAGAGGAGCACGGCTTCCACGGCGTTCGTCTCAGTCCGTCTGGCAGTGCCACAGATGATTGGTTCACCGGTCCCTTGATGTCCCCAATCTTCAGCCGTGCGAAAGCGCTTGGCGTTCCAATGCTGATTTTGACCGGCGTCGATCGAATGCCCGACCTCGCTGCAATTTTAGAACGGCACAGTGATCTTGATGTCTGCATCGATCACATGGCGAGTGCACCGCCGGATGATCCCGACAAGCAGCAACTGTTGCTAGACATGGCGCGATTCCCACGTGTCTATGTAAAAATTAGCCACACCTGGTCGTCTTCCAATGCGGCATATCCTTGGGCGGATACACACGACTTGGTGGAGAAAGTCTATCAGGCGTTTGGCGGGAAGCGAATCATGTGGGGGACGGATTGGCCCGTCTGTTTGCCTAAAGCGGCTTATGCACAAACCCTATCCGTCGTGCGGGACGAGATGGACTTTTTCGCGCCCGAAGATCGCGAATGGGTCTTGGGCAAAACCGCACTCCAACTCTGGAATTTTGGTGAATAGGATCAGTTTTCAAGAACGCGTTGGGGCTACTGCTTCGCACGATAGACACTTGTGATATCTGACAGTAAAGGAGGTGTCTACTATGCCATTCTGTCCAGAATGTGGGTCTGAATATACCTCAGATGTTTCAATCTGTGTCGATTGCCAAGTCGAGTTAGTGCCGGAACGCCTACCGGCGGACACCGTTGAATATGTCGATTGGGAAGTTGTTCAAGAGATTCCCAACGAATTTGTCGGAAACCTAATCAAAGGGGTGTTAGAGGGCGAAGGGATTGACGCAGTAGTAAGTCCTTACGAGATTACCGCACTTGCTGGGATCCGACTTGAATCCGAGTGGGGTGAGGTGCTTGTCCACGCCGATCAGGTGCAACAGGCGCAAACAATTGTTCAGGACTACCTCGCAAGCCTACTCGGAGATTCTCTCGAAAACGGCGACACCGATTCGGAGGAGGTCTAAGCCTAGGAAATCGGGATTTGGAAATCCCTCCCACGGGAGAACTGAATACTTCTAAGCATCCAAGATTTGTATTGACAAAGGCGATTTGATTCGCTATAATGCCTCAGTCTTTTCTCGATAAAATCGTTCATCTCGTATGCCTCAATCTGGAGGATTGCTTGCCAAGATTTAATCGATATTTCAGCCTTTTTATACTCTGTGGAATCGCACTCTGTCCGTGGATGATAGCCGATGGTGCGGATATTCATGAGAACGTCGGGACACGGGCGATGACATTCCTAAAGATCGGCGTTGGTGCTGAAGCCATCGGGATGGGAGAGTCTCAGGTCGCCGATGCAGATGATCTGTATGCCACATACTGGAATCCGGCGGGGTTGGCGCAACTGCAACGACCGCAACTCGGTCTCATGCACAACGAATGGTTTGAAGGGATTAACCATCAATTCATCGGCTTCGCACAGCCCCTCGGAAACGCAGGCACACTCGGCGGGAGTCTCATCTACCTCTCTTATGGTGAACTTGAGGGATACGACATCAATGAAAGTGGCGAACCCGTTAAGACGGAGAATTTTCACCCCTATGACCTTGCTCTGATTGCCTCTTATGCTCGTCGATTCGGGTCTGCGCTGTCGTTGGGTGCCAACGCTAAATGGGTCCGCGAAAAGATTGACATCGAAAGTGCCCAAGCCATTGCATTTGACATAGGGGGACTATACACGATCCTCAACAACTCACTCTCTCTCGGATTTAACGTCCAACATCTCGGCACCCAAGCCAAGTTCGTTGAGGAATCCTTTAGTCTGCCTCTCAACATCAAAGTCGGTGCGGCGTATAGATTGTTAGACGAGGCGTTTACCCTTACTACCGACCTAAACCGCCCTAGCGATAATGACTCCACCGTTGGTGTGGGTGCGGCATTTACAGCCTATGAACTCATCCACCTGCGTGCGGGTTACAAATATAAACTCGGCGGCAACGATTTGGGAACGGCGTCCGGCATCACCAGCGGGATCGGATTTAGTGTTCAAGGCTTTCAACTTGATTACGCCTTTGTCTCCTTCGGCAAGCTCGGTGGCGCCCACAGATTTTCACTCATTTCAAATTTTTAGTGTCCACCATACTTTTCTAAAGTTGGGATAATTCGGGGTCGGTCTATTTACGAACTTGTGCGGCGGTCTCAGTCCCCAGCAAACCCCTGATTTAGGTCAAGGACGTAATTTATGGATTTCGTTCAACTTACCGAAACACAACGTCGAGACTTTAACGAAAACGGCTATTTGATTGTGCCGCAAGCCCTGGATCAGGCTACAGTTAATCATCTAATCGAAGGCGGCGACCGATTGATGGAATCGTTCGAGTACCAAGATTACTACGCGCATCGGCGTCACGGTCTTATCCAAGAGGAGGACGCCTTCGCATCGCTCGTTGCGAACCCAAGCACGGTGCCGCTCATCGTTCAGCTGCTCGGTCCCAACATCCATATCACCAACACCGCGCTGATTTATAAGCACCCACAAGCCCCTGAAACGCCCGCTTCCCGCAACTGGCACCGCGATGTCGGGGTTCACCTCGACCTTGGACATCGGGGGCTGCCTCGTGTCGGATTGAAGATTGGCTACTGCCTGACAGACTTCACCGGACCCAATTCTGGTGCGACCATGTTCGTCCGCAAAAGCAACAACTTCAGTGAACCGCTGCCTATCCCCAAGGGCAAAGTTGATCCGCTGGAGTTTGACGAACCCATCCTACGTGCCGGAGATGCATTCCTATTCGAGAGTCGCATTTACCATGCCGCCGCCCTGAATTTTACTGATCGGGTCGCCAAGGTCGTTATCTACGGCTACCACTATTGTTGGGTCAAGCCGGACTACTATCTTCGACACTATAACAGCAGATTGCAGCCGGATGCGGCACTGTTGGAAAAATTGGATGACATCGGCAGGCAGCTTCTAGACGCGGAGGAGGGAACCGATGGCAGATCCGCACCCAACGGCATTCATTGGCCCCTAGTCGAATGGGCGGAACATCACAATGTCATGCCCGAAAAACAGACTCATGTCGTTGAGGTTTGAAGAAGCGTTAAACTCTCCTATAGTCCCTCCCGAAAGACGTTGTCCGCGCTTATGAACAAGGAAATTTATGTCCGTAAAATCTTCTCATCAATTGCGAAACGGTACGATTTCCTCAATTCCTTGTTGAGTCTGCGTCGTGACCGGGCGTGGCGAAAATTCACGGTACAGATGAGCGGTGTGGCGCAGGGGAGTAAGGTCCTTGATGTCTGCACAGGGACAGGCGAGCTCGCGCTTGCCTATGCCGACAAAACGGACAACACCGCTGTAATTGGCACAGACTTCGTTTATGACATGCTCGCCGTTGGCAAAGATAAAGTTGCGCAGCAGGGACGGACTAACGCTTTTATCCCGATCGAAGCGGATACGCTTGAACTTCCATTTGCGGCCAACACCTTTGATATTGTATCGGTCGGTTTTGGTATCCGGAACGTTGCGGATCTCCGTCGCGGTATTTGTGAAATGTGCCGAGTTGCCGTAACGAACGGACGTATCGCCATCCTTGAGTTCACGCAGCCGACAACGCCTCTATTTCGCCATATATACTACTTCTATTTCAAGAGGCTTCTGCCATGTATCGGAAATCTAGTCTCAAGGAATAGGGATGATGCCTACGGTTATTTGCCGGATTCCGTCCTGCAGTTTCCAAATTGTGAGCAGCTCAAGGCGATTATGGAGGAGTGCGGTCTCACAGATGTCCGATTTTACCGGAAAACGCTTGGCATTGTCGCCATCCATATTGGAAGAAAGAAATGACTCGGCTACCCTGGATTTTCCTGATGATCCCGGTCATGGTGTTGCTCGCTGGGTGCGAGGATGGTACCGCGCCGATCAAAATTGGGGTCAGCGTTCCACAGACAACAGCGCCTGTCTATACCCTCATGAAGCGGGCGATGATTGAGGGTGAAAACGATTATGGCGTCAAAGTCCTATGGAATGGGGTCCGAGATGCGGGTGTTACGGGTAATCTAGCAACCTTAGAAACACAACAGATCCGTAGAATGCTCGATGGTGGGATTGGGGTCCTGATTTTCAAGGCTGTTGGTGGGAAAAACGCCTATCCCATTCTAAGGGAGGCAGAACGCCGGAATATTCCCGTTATCACCCTGGATCGGTTGTTGGCAAGCATAAGTGTGCGCGGACACATCGCCGTCGATGAAACGGGGTTGGGGGAGGCGGCTGCCCAATATGCAATCGAAGAGATCGGTTACAAAGGGAACGTGCTCGTTTTGGAGGAGGTAACAGGGGTGGAAGCCCTTAGGAATATCTCGTTGGGGATGTATCGGGTTTTAGACCGGTATTCCGATGAAATTCGGGTGCACTCTCGCGCCGGTCCGCTTGATGCGGGTGTTGCTTTGGATCTGACGGATCGCGTGCTGAAAAATTACGCGGGAAATATTCAAGCGATTATTGCCGTAGATAGTACGCTAGCGGTCGGCGCGGTGCGTGGTGTGCAGTTGCACGAACTCGTCGATCAGATCGTCACGGTTGGCGTCGGTGCCGGAGAGGAGGCGTGTCGCCAGATTATTTCCAAACAGCACGATGCCGAAGTGGATACGATGCCTTATCAGCGGGGGCAGGATGTGTTAAAAGCCGCGTTAGATGCCCTGAACAATCGTCCCTTCGCTTTCGATGTTGAACTACCCAACGGTAGAATTGTAACGAAGACGAAATTCGGCGCAAGTCGTCTCATTACACCCGCCAACTATTCAGTGCTCAGGCGGATGTGGCCCAATCTGTTTGTAGATAAAAAGTAGGAGGTAGGGATGCGATATATTTCGTTGTGCTTAATAATCGGGTTATTCGCCTTCGTTTCGGTGGCTTCCGATCAGGAGCAGGTGGAGGAACCGCTCCAAGTTGGTGAAGAGGCTCCCGATTTCACCTTGCAAGATGCCGATGATCAGGAGCACGCACTACAGAAAATGCGGGGCAAGGTTGTCTTTCTGATAATGGGGAATCGGAAAATCCGGAAGGAAGATGATAAATGGGGGCACGCCTTTCAGAAAGATTATCGCGAAAACGATCGGGTCATCGCGTACATTGTCGCTGATATGCGGAGTGTGCCGGGGTTCGTGCCTAAAGGGTTTATTAAAAGGCAACTCAAGAAAAATGAACCGCCGGTGACGCTGCTGCTCGACTGGAAGGGGAAAGTGCATCAGGCTTACCTTACGGAGAAAGAGAAGCCAAATCTCTATATCATTGATCCCCAAGGAAAACTTGCCTTTCAGATAAAATCTAACTTCGATGAGGAGACCTATCAGAAACTGAAAGCAGTGATTGATGGGTTCAAGAATTAACAAACCAGACAAGCCTACAGGATGGGCAACCACGAGGGTTGCCCCTACAGGAATCAATCAAACGTAGGGGCAGGTCTTGTGCATGCCCAAAGCCTTGTAGGGGCGGGGTTTCCCCGCCCGCGCTTTCTTTTATTTAAAACAAGGAACGTATCAATATGAACAGTATCTCTCTAGATAAACCTTTAGTCAGTATCGTTATGGGCAGTGATTCCGATCTGGAAAAGATGAGCGAAGCTGCCGAAGTCTTAGAAGAGTTTGAGATCCCTTTTGAAATCACCATTTCCTCTGCACACCGCTCACCGGAGCGAACCATGGAATATGCACACGGCGCTGGTGATCGGGGGGTGCAGGTCATCATCGCCGGTGCCGGACGAGCGGCACATCTCGCTGGCGTCATCGCCGCACATACCACTTTACCCGTTATCGGCGTCCCGATTGATGGCGGACCGCTCAACGGTGTGGACGCGCTCTATGCGACCGTGCAGATGCCGCCCGGTATCCCTGTCGGAACAATGGCGATCGGGTCCGGTGGCGCACGCAACGCGGGTCTTTTCGCCGTTCAGATACTCGCGCTCAAATTTCCCGAACTCAGTGAGAAGCTTGATGCCTACAAGGTCAAACTCAGCGACGGTGTAGCAGAGAAAGCCGAACGGCTAGCAGAGGTTGGTTACAAAAACTATTGATCATGACGCAAACGTTAAAGGCAAATTGCTCCACAGATCTCTCGATAAGGGACAAGAAATCTGCCTTTAGGACGCATAGCCCCGAAGAAACACAAGAGGTTGGCGTGCGGATTGGGCACCAGCTTCGCCCCGGCGATGTTGTCGCGCTCATCGGTGACCTAGGCGTGGGGAAAACCTGTCTGACACAGGGCATCGCTCGCGGTGCTGGCGTCTATCGGGACCAGACCGTGAATAGCCCCTCCTACATCCTCATCAACGAGTATGCGGGAAAAATCCCGTTTTATCATATCGATCTCTATCGACTTGAGAGGCTGGAAGATATTGTCGCGCTTGGATTGGAGGATTATTTGGAGGGAGATGGTATCTGTGTCATCGAATGGGCGGATCGGATGGATGAATTGCTTCCCGAACATTGCATTCAGGTCAAAATCGCCGGGGAAGATGAGTTCACACGCACAATCGAAGTGACCCCTGTCAGTCTCAAGTAGAGACGCAAGGGTTCTTTTATTTTTAGCCCAAGTTGCTAGTTGTCAAACCTGCTCGGCTTGGATAGACATATCCAAGCCATCTTTGTACATGCACAGTGGATTTGGCAATCCACTGTGAGCCATGCTGACTCGATTTAGCGTCCATTCCTCCGGTTTGTAATGTTTCTCATAAGTAGTAACTTGCGTTATTATTACTTCTTTGCGTCATTGCGACTTTGCGTTAAATATTCTTAGCACCTGTTTTAAAAAGCAAGGAATAATCCCACGGTGCTGTGGATTTGTCAATCCACAGCGAGCCGTATCGCAGGGTAGGGGTTGGGTTTCCCAACCCGTCGGGCGAGGGGACCTCGCCCCTACGAAACCAAGCCCCTACCATTGCCTTACACGGTTTCCTAAATTATAGCGAGAATGTGCCGTTGAATAGTGGATTACGGCAGAACCCGAGTTTTGAAGAAAAAACTCGGTTTCGTAGCAAATAACTTTACCCAAAATGACTTTTCAAACAGGCTCTTAGCACCTTTGGGTTAAGAGCATATCCCTCCAAAGAACGGGTGAAGGTTAGAATCGTGCAATCCAAGCGATGCAATATCTTGTACCTCGATAGCGGGTCCGGCATCGGTGGCGGTCAACGCAGCTTGCTATTGCTGCTCAAACATCTGGACGCGACACGATTTCGCTCGTTTCTCGGTTGTTTGGGGGACAGTATGTTAGCAGCTGCAGCGCGGAAGGCGGGGCACCCGGTTGTTCCACTCGATCTGCCGAGACAGCACGATAAGGGGGATAAGGTCCGCCGTTTTACCCTCGACGATATCGGGCGTGATCTGCGGCAGCTGAATGTTATCTTTCAGCTCTTGTGGGTGCTGGAAGAAAAGCAGATCGATCTCATCCATGCGAATTCTCTGGCTGCGGGTTTAATCGGTGGGGCTGCCGGCAAACTCTACAGTATTCCGGTTATAATGCACAAACGCTACGCCACCGCTTATGGCGTTTTGGATCGGATCTGTGAGGCGCTGCTGGATCGCGTGATTCTGGTTTCAGAAGCAACCCGGTGGAAGTTTGCACCGCGCTCGAAGCAGGCGTTGATTTATAACGGCGTCGAGCTTCCGTCATTTCAGCCGTCAGCGCAAGCCGAAACGCTCCGGGCGGATCTTAACCTCGACTCCGATGCCGTGCTGATCGGCATTGTAACGCGCATCACGCCAGAGAAGGGAATTCATACCTTAATTGAAGCGACCACCAAGCTCAAAGCATCGCCTTCTGTTCAGTTGCTTGTTGTAGGTGGTCCCTACTTTCCCAAAGATGCGGAATATATCGATTCTCTGAAGGTTCAGGCGAAGAAATTGGGGGTCACAGATCGCGTTATCTTCACCGGGTTTTTGGAAGATATCGGTGCGATTTTATCTCTCCTCGACATCGTTCTGCTCGCGTCGACCATCCCGGAAGCCTGTCCCCGCACCATCATTGAGGCGATGGCAGCCGGCGTACCAGTAATTGCCACACCCCTTGGCGGGAGCAAAGAATTGGTAACACCGGAAACAGGGATCCTCGTTCCCGCTGAGGATGCCGACGCCTTTGCTGCAGCGATTACCCAACTTGCTGAGGATGCCGAACGACGAAAGCGGATGGGAGTGGCGTGTCGTTTGAGGGCGGAGCACCTGTTTTGTGCGACGCAGAACGCACGGTTGACTGAAGATCTCTATTTGGACTTGTTGTAAATGAAGCTGAACAGATGTGCCTCAATACGTTTTACCACTGTCACCGCTCATTTATCCCTTGTGAATTTTTTCCCATTCTGCTATAATCACCCGCTAAATCTCTCAAATCATCAGGTAAATTAGACTTTGAAGAACACCTGAGAAAGGAAACAATTATGAAAAAACTTGCTTGCTATTTTGCGATATTCACGTTTTTTGCGCTAATCATCGCAACACCGTCAACAGACGCTCAAGAAAAATTAACCATTGCTTGGGCGCAATGGGATCCCGCGAACTATCTCACGGAACTATCGAAGGATTTTACGGCGGAAACCGGGATTGAGGTCGATCTGGTTCAGATCTCTTGGTCCCATTTCCAAGACTCAGTTTTCACCGCATTTGTCGGCAAAAGTGATCGGTACGATATCGTTATCGGTGATAGCCAGTGGCTCGGCAGAAACTCCGTCGGCGGGCACTACGTTGACTTGACCGGCTGGATCAACGAAAATATTGATGTTGATTCGATTTACGCGACCGCTATGGAAGCGTTCGCAGAATACCCGAAAGGGAGTGGAAATTATTGGGCACTCCCCGCAGAAGTGGACGCCAACGGTTTCCTCTATCGCACGGATCTCTTTGAGGATGCGAACGAAAAAGCGGCTTTCAAAGAGAAGTATGGGTATGAACTCGCCCCTCCCAAAACCTATGAAGAACTCCGCGACATTGCCGAGTTTTTCACGCGCCCCCCAAACCTCTATGGCATCGCGCCCTGGTACAGCAAAGAGTACGATGGAATCACCATGGGCTTTCAACAGGTGATGTGGTCGTTTGGTGGTTCTTACGGCGACCCGGAAACCTATAAGGTCAATGGCCATATCAACAGCGACGATGTTGTTAAAGCCTTGGAATATTACAAGTCACTCATGGAGTTTTCACCACCCGATGCACCGAACTACTACTGGGCAGAAACGCTCGATGCGTATAAGGCGGGAAAAGTCGCAATGGCGATGGACTATTTCGCTTTCTTCCCGGGCGCGGTCAACTCGGATCAGAACCCCAATCACTACGATAAGACTGGCTTCTTTATCTCGCCTGCGGGCCCGAAGGGACACGCAATCAGTATCGGCGGGCAAGGTATGTCAATCTCTGCCTATTCCAAGAACCAAGAGACCGCCAAGCGGTATATGAAATGGTTTATGCAGAAACCGGTGCAGGAAAAATGGGCGCAGCTCGGTGGATTCACGCCGCATAAAGAGGTCTTGCAATCCGAAGTTTTCCTCAATGCAACGCCGTTCAACAAGGCTTTCGCCGCCAGTTTTCCGTATCTGCAAGATTTTTGGGCGGTTCCCGAATACGCCGAACTTTTGGAAGCGTGCCAGACGGGTTGGAACCAAGTGGTCATCGGATCCAAGTCAGCCAAAGAAGCGTTGGACGAGATTGCACGGAAGCATGAAGCCATTTTCGAGGATGCAGGCTACTACGACGAATAGCACCGCTGGAAAATTAGACTTATCGTTCACGCATCATCTTTACAGGGGAAGCAATGCGATCCGCACGTTTTTCTCGCGGGTTCAGTGACTACCAGATCAAGATGGCGTTTATCATGCCGACCATGATCTTGCTCATCTTGATGAATATTTTCCCGCTGCTATGGTCATTGTACTTGAGTTTTCATCGTTATAAGGCTTCCATGCCGAACCGCCCGGCAAAGTTTATCGGTGTCCAGAACTACGCACGGTTACTGACCGATCCGGAAATCTGGGGCTATTTTCAAACGACCGCTTACTTTGTCGTACTCGCTGTCATCACCCAATTCATCATCGGTTTCGGGTTGGCGTTGCTCCTCAATCGAGAGTTTCGATATAAGGGACTTGTGACAACGCTAATCCTGTTACCGATGATGCTCTCACCGGTTGTCGTTGGGCTCTTCTGGCGATTCATTTTTGCGTCCGACGGTTCGGGGTTGGTCAACTACTTACTGAGCCCGCTGTTTGGGGGACCAGTCGGCTGGACGACAGACCCAAAAATCGCCATGATCGCCGTCGTGATTGTTGATACGTGGATGTGGTCGCCGTTCATGATGCTGATCTCTTTGGCTGGCTTGTCCGCTATCCCTAAGTATCTCTACGAAGCCGCAGATGTAGATCGCGCCTCCCGATGGTTCAAGTTCCGTTGGATCACCCTACCGTTAGTTTCTCCCCTGCTACTGATTGCGCTGCTGTTCCGCACGATGGATGCGTTCAAGATGTTTGACATCGTTTACGTGCTGACCCGCGAAGGGGGACCGGGTATAGCGACGGAAACCGTTTCGATGAACCTGTATAAACTGGCGTTTCGGAATTATAATACCGGCAAGGCGTGTGCGATGGCTTACCTACTCCTAATTATTATTGTCGCGTTGAGCAACATTTACGTGAAATATTTGAATAAGGTCCGCGGCGAGGCGTAAGATGGCACAGATAGAACGCAGTAGGTTTGGACATTACTTGGCACTCGTTGTGATTGTGGCGGCAGTTCTGGTCTACCTCACTCCGATCTACTGGATTGTTGCGACCTCCTTGAAATCGCCGAGTGATATTATTGCACAGGTCCCCAAATTTCTGTTTCAGATCACCCTTGAGCACTATCAGAAATTGATGCCTCCAGAAGTCCCCGGACTGACATACGTCTTCGTTGCGGAAGCGTTGATCGGTATGCTCGCCTGCCTTTTCCCTCTCCGAGATATAGCCTTTGTGCGTCGTTTCGTGCTGGTGTGGAACGGTGTGTTGATTTTAACCTGTCTCTACGCGCTTGCGACTACTATCAACTACAATTTCTTGATGTTGGCGATTTATACAGTCGTCGTTTTCCTGCTGATTTCCCCCCAAAAGGCAACCGATACGAGGCGCATTCGCCTCTCCCTCGTCGGTGTCGGTGTATTGGCTATTGTTGCCATCTGCACGTTGTTTGCACACGGTGGGTCGAAATACTTCCACCAACTGCTGAATAGCATCATCATCGGGTTCGGCAGCACCCTCCTCGCCGTTGGGTTTGGCACGCTGTCTGCCTATGCGTTCTCTCGCTTCAAGGTCGCAGGCAAGGAGGATCTGCTCTTCTTCATCCTCAGCACACGGATGCTGCCTCCTGTCGTTGTGGTCATCCCAATCTACTTGATGTATAGTGCACTCGGACTGCGCGATACCCACTTTGGACTCATCCTGCTCTACACCACCTTCAACGTCTCCTTCGCGGTGTGGCTGATGAAAGGCTTTATCGACGAAATCCCGAAGGAGTATGAAGACGCTGCCCTTGTCGATGGGTATACCCGTTTCCAAACCTTTGTCAAAGTTGTCCTTCCCCAATCTGTGACGGGCATCGCCGCGACAGCCGTTTTCTGCCTAATCACCGCGTGGAACGAGTTTGCCTTTGCGCTGGTGTTGACCGAAGTCGGTGGCAGGGCGGTGACTGCACCGCCTTCAATTACGAGTGCAATCGGATCTAGCGGCGTTGATTGGGGGAAGATCGCGGCTGCGACCTTTGTCTTCCTCCTACCTGTAGCGATTTTCACCTTCCTGATGCGAGGGCACCTGCTACGTGGCGTCACATTCGGTGCAGTGAAAAAGTAGAAATGGGTTCGCAGGTCTGTTGTTTCGTTTGCGTTTCAGAAGCAGATTTCCGATACAAATAGGACTTACGCAGTTGAATGCTCAACGTCAACACCAGAAACGGTCGCGCAACACACCAGGCTGATTAAGCCAGGACTATAGCGCAATAGTTCTGGTATCTTTCGGCGATTTATCGCCGCTGGACACCATTCCCACCGCCCGATGAATCGGGCAACTACAATCTGAAGCGCGTAAGTCCTAACAAATAAACAGCACAAAGTAGGAAATCTGGTTCTGTTTTTTTGGGGGGTAGAGCGATGATTACAGCGTTTCCCGAATTTACTACAGCAAAATATCAACCTACTTGCTAAAAAATTGTTGAAGATTAAACCGGAATATGGTATATTGACAGCTAACTTGTGTAGAATATAAATCTAACGAGTGCTTATCTTTTGTTGGTAGTCACGCGATTCGTTGTGCCTATGCACCAATAGATTAGCATCTTGTCATTACCTGTTGGCGTAGCTTACAAGTTTCCAGAGTTTGCTGCGAAACACATCTAAAAATAAGGAGTATTAACAATGTTAAAATTTCGGCTGGCTTTAATCGCCATTTTAATCGGCTGCGTTGCCCTCATCTCTTGCGGTGATCTACTGAAGATGTTAACATCGCCGGAGGACGACACGACGACTGACGACGACACGACGACTGACGACGACACGACGACTGACGACGACACGACGACTGACGATGGCGCGATAGCAGCGCACGCCTCGTGGTTGAGCGCTACCCTTCCCGGCCCTGTTGGCAGCGGTGCAGTGCACGGTGCGGGTGCTCGTATCATTTACATCAATGGTATCGGGGCTATGGCATTGCAAGGTGGGATGACCACTTTCCCCGCCGGGACTATGGTTGTCAAGGAAATCATGAGTGTCCCTGACGCCTCTGGCGAGACCTCTGTCGAGAAAGTCGAGAGAATGGAGAAATCGGACGATCCGATGCATGCCGACACTAGCGGGTGGCTATACAACGGCATGGGAAGTCAAGCTGGTTGTCATGGCTGCCACGCTAAAGCCGGCACGGACGATGTTCCCGGCATGGACGCTGTCTTTACCACTGACGCGCTGCTGCTTAGCTTGGCTGCCGCGGGTCAATAATAGTACTCAATGCCTAACAATATGCTTGGCTTGATACTCGATAAGCTGAGATTTGATAGGCAATATATTTTGGCTGATTTCGTTGATTGAAGAATCTCATACGCGAGAACGTGGGGGGTGAGCTGCAAAACCGCCCACGCTTTAGCGTGTGGGAATGTTTCAACACCTATGCCAACCGTTAAACTTGAAAACCTCACAAAGCGTTTCGATGACATCGTTGCGCTCGACGGGGTCAACCTTGATATCCACGATCAAGAATTCTTCGTTCTGCTCGGTCAGACCGGAGCAGGTAAAACGACCACCCTACGCTGTATCGCCGGACTCGACCTACCTGAAAACGGCGCAATCTACCTAGATAATCAACAGATTAACCACCTCACACCTGCTGAGCGGGATGTCGCCTTCGTGTTTCAGGCGCATATCCTGTACCCGCACCTCACCGTCTACGAAAATATGGCATTTCCGCTGCATCCCCGTGGCTTATCGGAGGACGAGATCCATAGCCGCGTCACAGAGATCGCGTCAATGCTGCATATCGAACATCTCCTGCAACGCAAACCGAACCAACTCAGCGGTGGCGAAACACAGCGAGTTGGACTCGGTAGGGCGATGGTGCGGCGGCCCCAACTCTTCCTGATGGACGAACCGATCTCCAATCTGGACGCCAAACTCCGCACAGAGATGCGGGCAGAGATTAAGTGGCGGCAGCGTCAACTGGAGACCACGACGTTATACGTCACCCATGATCAGATCGAGGCGATGTCGATGGCGGACCGTGTTGCTGTGCTGGAAGCAGGGCAGGTTCAGCAGGTCGGCACACCAATGGACATTTACGACCACCCGGCGAATCTGTTCGTCGCCGGTTTCATCGGCAGCCCAAGCATGAACCTGATCCCCTGTCAACTCGCAACTTCTGGAGGGACGGTTTATCTAGAGCTGGTTGGGGGGCATCGGATCCCGATCACGGACGAAGGGATTGCCCACGCCTTAACCGCGGCTGGTAGGGATCGAAATCTGGTCCTCGGCGTGCATCCGGAGGATCTGCTCATCAGTACCGAAAGTTCCCCAGAAAATATCCCCGTGGAAGTTTACAGCTTTGAGCCGCTTGGTGCGGAAACGATTGTGGACCTGACCCTTGGCAAAGACGAGGTGGGTAACGATATTATCCTGAAATCCAGAGTGGGGATGACCTTTGTAGGGAACAACGATCGTTGTTCCTTACAGATTGGGGAAACGTTGTGGATGAACTGTGTACCTGAGCGGATCCACATCTTTGACGCGGATACAGGTGAGGCGATCTGCTAGTCTTGGATTAAGCGATTGGCACAATTTCGCCCGTCCTGACTGACTCTGCTTCTTTATAGCAGAGCAGCAGTGCGTCCCTCGCGCCAACGCCCGATAGCGCGGTGGGTTCGGTCCCACTATTGATGGCATCAACGGCGTGCTGAATCTCGCCTGTAAAAGCATCAACGGGATCGACCTCACCCAGATCGACTTCGTGGGCAACCCTACCATCGGTCAACAGTGTCAACGGGGTTGAGGTAACAGGCTCACCGCCAAGCGTCGCAAACTCATACAGCAACGTCGCTTTTTCCAGATAGAGCTCGAAGCCGTGCGAAAATGCGCGCCCCTGCTGAGACACCGCCCCCGATGAACAACTAATCGAGAGATCCTTGTCATTGTAGATATACTGTGTAGTGAGGTATTCGACAAAATTACTGGCGGCGAGTTTGCCTTGCGAGAACACCGCATCGGGGACGCCACAGAGCAGCTGGATAAAATGCGTGTCGTGGATATGCAGATCAATTCCCGGTCCCCCACTCTTTTCCAAGTCCGCAAAATCGTGCGTCCATGTCGGCTGAGAGATTACCCGCTTAAAATGCCCACCGAGTAATTCCCCGTATTCCCCGCTTTCAACTGCCTGCCTCGCGTAAGCAAATTCTGCGAAAAACGGCAATACATGCGCCACCATGAACTGCTTACCGCTTTCTATGCCGACCTGCACCACCTCGTTTGCACCGTCGAGCTGAATCTCAATCGGTTTTTCGACAAGAACATGTTTCCCCGCTTGGAGCGCAGCGATGCTGACCGATTTGTGCATATATGTCGGGAGACAGATGTTCACCATGTCGATGTCCGGGTCTGCGAGGAGTGCCTCGATCTGATTGTATTTCCGAAGGTGCGAGAGGTTTTCCATACCGCCACGCGGACCGAAATTGCCCTGAATACTCGTCCAGTCGCCGTCCAACTTTTTCTGATCGCGCGTGCAGATGGCGACCACTTCCCCGCCGGAGACCTTCTTCGCTCCATAGTAGTGAATCATTCCCATGAAACCGATGCCGATAATTCCAATTCTGACCATTGCTTTTCCTCCGTATTTTGTGATGAGAAACAAATCGAACTGTTTTTTCTTACTAGCAATTGCGGTTGATTAACATGTTGACAAAACTATCATAATATGATAGTCTATACAAACTATATTAGGGGATAAAATCATGACTCAAAAATATAAAGCTGTTTACTTTCCCGAACATCCGGCGGGCACATCTCAGAAAAAATCGCTGACCTTGGCATTTGGCAAGAAAACAGATGAATTATACAAGTATGTTAAAGATCTTTCTAGTGCTGAGCTCCGTCAGCTGCTACGGGATGACTATCAAGCCCTTGTGTCAAAAGCTGAAGCCGATGATTTGCCACTAAACACCTATTGTCTTCGTCAATTAAAGCACACCGTAAACCTCATTCGAGAGCACGCTGTTCAACTTCAACTGCCAGGCCTTGATGCGAAAACAGAATTATTTGATCCGGTAACCGTGACCTTCAAAGGGGGACGAAAAGAACCCTTTGCTCGATGGTATCCCTACTTAGAGGGGTATTCCACTCAATTTGTGGAATCTATCTTGGAAAAGTACGCTCCGAATGCACAGACCATTCTAGACCCATTTGCTGGAACGGGAACCACTGCCTTCACCGCATCACAACTCAACAAAACTGCCTATTTCTGCGAAATAAACCCTGCCTTGCAGTTTATGAGTTTAACAAAAATACGAATTAGGCGATTAAAGTGGTCTCAGCGGTCTGCATTGGCTCGGGCACTCACTCAAGCAAAAATCTCGTTGAAGGAACTGGAAAAATTCCCACGAAATTATATATTACACCAAGCCTACATACAAACCTTTGGCGATAGCTTATTTTTTGATGAGCCTGTTTATGACCAAGTTTTACGAGCTAAATCGTGGATTGATGAAGTAGCTCTTGAAGATCCAATGTTGGCAGACCTAATTACGGTTGCAACCTTATCGGCACTTGTTCCTGCCTCCCGGATGAAGCGAGCCGGTGATTTGAGATACAAAACGGCTAAAGAACTTGAACGGCAAACCGTGCCACTCGTTGAAGGCATCTGCCAGAATATCGATCAGATGGTTCATGACATCCGAGATGATGTCGAGGGGCTGAGAACTGAACCGCTGCTAGTATGTGAAAACGCCCGCTCATTAGACAACATATCTCCTCTCAGCATTGATGCTGTAATAACAAGCCCTCCCTATGTCAACGGGACAAACTATTTTCGCAACACGAAGATAGAATTATGGTTCTTACGTTGCTTAAAAGAAAAGAAGGATTTGAGAACATTTCGTGAGGCAGCCTTAACCGCTGGCATCAACGATGTTACTGTTTCCAAAACGCGTTTGCTATCTCAGCTAGATGTTCAAAAAATCGTCTCTAAACTTGAACAAAATGCCTACGATTCGCGTATACCTCGCATGATTGCCAGTTATTTTAGCGAGATAACAGATATATTCCGGGCAATTCGACCTCACTTAACTCCTGATGCGACAGTCGCAGTAGATATCGGCGACTCTTGCTATGCAGGTACTCATGTTCCGGTGGATAAATTGTTGTCAACCTGTTTGCAAGAGCTCGGTTTTGTTCAAAAAGATTCTGTGACACTACGAAAACGCAAGTCCAGAGGTGGGATGTTGCTCAAACAATCACTGCTTGTTTTTAAGTATGTTTCCGAACAGAAAATATGTAATCCACCAAAACGGATTCCGGACTGGCACACCGAATGGGACAGCTTCAAGCAGAACCTACCTCACCAGAAAATGCCATTTACAAAGCGGAACTGGGGGCATACTTCGCACTCCCTATGTTCTTATCCCGGCAAACTCAAACCTGCTATTGCACACCATTTGATCCAGACATTTGTTCCAGAAGGTGGACGAGTTCTAGATACTTTTGCGGGTGTTGGCACAATTCCATTTGAGGCGGCATTGGCTGGCAAACATGCCTACGGTTTTGAGATAAGCCCTGCTGCTTTTACTATCGCTAGTGCAAAGGTTCGCCGCCCCACATTCCTAGGTTGTACGACAGTTATTCAAACGGCAGAAGATTTCATTGGATCCCACTCAACTACAGATACAGAGCTCGCTGAAGTGAACCACCTAGGTTTCAATGGCAAGATAGCCGAATATTACGAACCCCAAACCTTGAGTGAAATCATCTTGGCGCGCCGCTACTTTCAAACTCATCCACCGGAGACACCTGAAGAGCAGTTTGTATTTGCCTCGCTGCTACATATTTTACACGGCAACCGGCCCTACGCCCTCAGTCGCCGCTCTCATCCACTGACACCCTACAAACCTACTGGTCCTTATGAATATCGCTCACTGATTGGTCGGCTACGTGCCAAAGTTGAGCGAGGACTGGACGAGGGTTTGCCTGTGGATTTTCGTCCCGGCAAGATATTCTTCCAAGATGCAACAAGCTGGTGGCCTCGAGAGGTCGATCAGTTGGATGCTGTTATTACATCTCCCCCTTTTTTTGATAGTACCCGATTTTACCTTGCGAACTGGTTACGACTCTGGTTTTCGGGGTGGTCTGCCCGTGATTTTGAAGCCCGCCCATCAGTTTTTGTTGATGAACAACAGAAAAGTAGTTTTGATGTGTATATCCCGATCCTTCGCCAAGCGAGGGAACGGCTTAAATCAGATGGGGTGCTCGTTCTGCATTTGGGCAAAAGTGTCAAGTGTGATATGGCCGCTCATTTACAGCAACTTGGTAAACGGTGGTTTCGCTCAGCAGACCTTTTTGATGAAAGTGTCGCTCACTGTGAATCTCACGGTATCCGTGACAAGGGAACGGTTACGTCTCATCAGTATCTTGTTCTGTATTGACCGTCGCAGTCTGATGAAGCACTCGCTGATACTGCTGATCTGCTTGACGAATCCAAGCGGGCGATATGGTTGTGGCACACTGAAAAAAATCAAACTCTTCATGTGCCATAATTCGATTGCGTAAGTTGATAATTTCTTGCATATAGGCCGCGTATTTTGTCAGGAGTTGATCTACCTGTTCAGAGATCTTGAGGCGTTCAATCGCTTCAGGATTGTAGTGCGGTGGTCCAGCGAGTGTTTCGTATTGAACACCTGTCAAAATGGCAAGAGCTCTTAACTCGTTGTCTGAGTAGTATGCTGAAGGCCACTTGCCGGATTTCTCGCCATTATGTTCTTGACACAGCAGCGTTGCATTTTCGGTTGTCAGGGGCCATAGAAAAACAGCAGGAAGTGTGTGATCAAGCGGGCGTTCTTTGGAGTCAACGTTTCGTAGGCCTTTCTCACACTTAAAACAACGGTAGTCAAAACGTTTATAGATTTCTTCGCTGTTAATTTTTGTACTTGCAGATAGGTCGAGATACATCCGCCGCTTTTGCGCGGCTTCGCGATGCTGATCCGTCAACCGAGTCTTATTCTTAATCGAGTTGTAAATCGCTTTGCACAGCCTGCACTCTCCCTGACGGCCTGATTTCCGAGAACTGTGCCTGTCAAATAGATGAAGCGGTTTAATCGTATTGCAAATGATACAATACTTATACTCTTGCGCTTCTTCGATATAGTAGTCGTGCAGAGTTGTAAATGTGCCTTCTTCAATTATGGAATTATCTCTTCGATCTACCAGCTTGTACTCATAGAATTGAGTTTCGTCCCCTGATAGCATCACCATCTCACAACTCGGACAGGTAAGTTCAAAATCATCACCAATTTCATCTTTACGGATAAAGATAAATTCCTGACACTCACTGTTCAAACACTGTAAGCCTTTGAAAACTATATCCCCCATTCCCTGGACGTGCTCAGCACGGATCTGATTGGTTTTAACGACCTTTGTATATGGCTTACGTCTTGGCATTTTAATTCCTAATACGCTATTTTTCTGAGGAGTTGAATATCTGACAGAATTTCCTATTGGCTGTACTCTTCATCTAAATCTTTAGCCCTATTTAGCAATTTCTGTGTTTGCCGCTCTACAAAATATGCAAAAATCTTGGCGTCTCTGTCGTTGATGTGAGTCTGGTCGGGGTTGAAAAAATATTTACGGAGTTCTTGCAGTGGGTAGTCTACTAATTCAAGGTTGTACGTAAGAACTTCATATGCTTCAAGAATTTCCCGCTCCGCCAATTTGATCTTGAACTCTTCAATACACTTTAAGATGTAATCAACATTAATACCTCCAAGTCTTGCATCCCCTGATTCCCCAATCGCTTCATGTATCTTGCTCAGATGATAGTTTAATGTGGATGGGAAGGCATCAGCCAATTTTTGATCCGCAAATTCTCTCCGATGTTCCATTTCTTCTTGCTCCAGAGTTTTGATTACATTATCCAAAACACTTTTAAGAACATTTCTCTGCGCCACAATTAAGTTGGGAATATTGACATCCTTGAAGCGATTTGGTTTATCAACCGAATAAAATGTTCCCAACCGAAATCCCTGATTATTAATAGGTTCGCGCGAAATGAAGTTAAATGCTCTCTCTGTACCTTTGCCTCGCTTTGTAGGATGTCCTACACTATCATTACGAATGTCCCGAATTTCCTTTAATTGTTGCTTTCCATTTGAATCTTCATTGAGAGGGTATGGAATTTTGAGAGATTCGATGAGATGTTCAACAGCATCTTGCTGGACAAAAAGTGCTTGTAAAGTTCCGTAGACATACATATATTTGTTGCCAGCGTCAAAACCGTCAATATCTGTCTCAAGAAAAGCCTCCAAACAGAGATCTGCATCCTCAATAACATCTAAAGAACTACACAACATGTACCAAGCGGCAGAATCTTTGAGTAAAAGATATTGCTTTCGGGGTTTGTTGACTAGATCGCGAATGTCACTGATAAGTTGTGTAATATTTTGCATGATGCAAATCTCCTTACAAATCGAGCGTTATGCTTACGCCCAAACGAACACCTCGTCATCATCTGGAGAATATCCAATGAAGATAGCGAGGACGGTGCGCGGAGATTTGCCTTTGATACCGGGGACTTCATGGATGCATCGGGTGTTGAAAAAGTAGAGATCACCGACCTCTAAATCGACTTGGACGTTTTCGATATTGTTTTCTGCTGCATACCCATGGAAGGTGTTCTCTGTGATGTGGTGAGCGATTTCTGGCTGCCATAGGCAGCGATGGAGGATGGATTGTGCTGTTTCGTCCTTAATCTCCGAGTTCTGGAAGCAGAGTATCCCAGCCAACTGATGTTCGAAGCGATAAACTTCATAATTGACACGATTCTCCCGCCATCTGACCGAATCGAAGTGTGGGCTGTAGGAGGCGCCGCCATAGTGGATCCGAAAAATTGCGGGTCCATAACGCCGGCCATCCGGCTCATAAGCGGTTACGATACGCTTGCCGGGTGCTAAACGGGCGAGGTTTTCATAGAGGGTCGAGACCGGATTGTCGTATCCGTCGAACAGCGTTTCAAAGAGGGTGTGCGTTTCTTCGGCGTCTGAAAAGAAGTCCTCCGGCGAGTTTCCGAGATTGCCTAGGCTTGTCCCGATGTCAATCCGCTCTGTCGGAACAATCAAGGGGTTATTATAAAGCGTATCCTGATCATACATCAGCTCTTTTTCGATAAACCGTTGGGTGAGTCCCTCACAGTGTGTGGGGTTGTACGCCTGACGGATGACCGGTGCCGGTGTGCGCGTCTCCGCAAGTGCTTGGATTGGGTTGGGATATCTTTCCAAAATCGTCTCCCAATCCGGTTCGATAGGAATCCACGGATCTTGCTGCGACATAATTGACTCCCTGTTATGTAGCTAGGGCTATTCGGTTAGGGTTACACGTTCCGTACCTGCCTCCTGTGGGAAGGGCTTCCTAACCCCGACGATAAAGCGGGACAGGGGGGTTAGACCGGGGTACGGGCGATAAATCACCCTACTACAAACCTATTTCTTCCTATCCCGCGAAGCGAGGGGGCCCCGATTTGTCGGGATCTGAGCGATATGTCGGGATTTGGAAATCCCTCCTACGGGGCATATCGGGATTTGGAAATCCCTCCTACGGGAGAATTGGATTCGTTCCACCCTTACAAATCCCGAATCTCAACCTCTAACGAATCCAAATCTAGGATGGCGACCATGGATCTGCCGGTCGTCCAACCGCTGGTCTCGCCGGGGTTCAGGATGAGCGTTCCTTCGTTACGAACATCGATCTCATGCGTATGTCCATAGATGACAATGTCGTATTCACCGCTTTTTGCGATAGGTTCGGCAAGCTCCGGGTAGTGCATCGCGGCAATTTTGCGTCCGCCGACCTCTACGCTTGCGAGGTTGGGGTGAACCTCTCCAACTTCCGCAAACCGTGCAGCGAGCCCGATACGCTCTCCGTCGTTGTTACCGAAGACGCCAACGACGCGACACTTGAGATCGCCCATCGCTGCGACCACGAATGGCGCAATGAAATCGCCAGCATGTATTACCAATTCGACCCCTTCACTGTTGAACAGTTCGACGGCTTTCTTGACCATTGGAACGTTGTCGTGAGTGTCTGAAAAAACACCAATTTTCATGCGAACCTCCTAGGACATTATACATAAGTTCATCGGTGCAATAGGTAACTTAATCGCTGAGTTCCTGAGCCTTCTGCTCAATCAAATCTGGGTTGACATCGCCTTTGTGGAGAACGATGCGGTACTGAAATTCAAGTCGATCGTCTGGTGCTAGCTGAAACCCCTCATAATAGGCTGGCGACGGGTGGAGGATGCCGTAATTCTCCCGATTCCGCACCCACCATGTCGTTGGATGACGCGGGTTGGACGGGTGATCAATAATCGTTGCCCCGTAGACGGCGCCATCTTCCGCATGTGTCCCAGCGAAACCGCACCATCGGCTCTGTTTCCCGAAGATGTCCATCGGTTCCGCGCGTCCATCTCCATCTAACAACTGTCCCGGTGTGAGTGCGTTGTCGAATCGAATAGTCAAGCCGCTGTAGAACAACCCACCCCCTCCTGGCTCTCCGCGGTTGAGGTCTAACTTCATCGTGCGTCCATGCGGCTGAAACTGGAGCCGCACATCGATGACCAGATGATCCGCTTCCGGCGGAAACACGGTTGTCCTACGAATCTCCGTCAGATGCGTCACATCCTGCCAGTCGATCCACGCATTCTCGACTGTGAATTGGGCTTTCTCTGCATCGGCGGACTGCGCTACGCAGCGTTGATGGACAATCCTCCCGAACCCTGTAGGATCTTCGCCCGGCTTCGGTTGCTCCCAGAAATTTACGCCGTTGACCTTTTTCCACGCAACCCACATCCCCTGATGGTGGACATGATCTTCGGGCTGGTTCATCGTCAGTGGTGGCGAATTGGGCAGCCGAAGCGGTTGCCAGTAGGTTCGCTGCCCACCCGTTTGGAAGTGATAGTCGAGCAGCGTCTCTCCGTTCCAAGCTAAGCCTAATCCATCATCGATTGATTCGAGTGTCAACATCAGTTGTTCCTTTCTGGGAAAAATGCGAGATACAGTATCTGAATCAGGCATTTCGATAATCAATTACTGCCTGCCGATACGCCTCCGGCACGCCGATATCGAAACATTTGCCTTTGACAACGTAGCCCGAAAAGTTATCCTCTTTTCGCAATTTGTCTAGACAAGAGGTCAACTGAAACTCACCCCGTTCGCGAAGGCTATGGGTGATGTTTTCTTCAAGGTAGTCGAAAATCTCTGGCACCAACACATACATACCGAACACGGTCAGAAATTCATCTTCCTCCAGTCCGTCCACATGAAGATGCTGTCGGGCATATTCGACAGTGGGTTTTTCGTGGAATTCTGTTATTGAAAGAATAGTGTCCGATTCTTGCCAGGTGCCAGTCGCACAGCCAAAGTTGTGAATCCGGTCTGCGGGGGTGGCATTTAACCCAACCACGCTATGCTCTACCCGATTATAGACATCCAGAATCTGCCGCGCACAAGATACATCATTATCGGAGGCGTAGAGATGGTCTCCCAGCATCAGCAAAAATGGTTCGCCATTAACCCATTCCCGTGTGCAAAAGACAGCGTGTCCAAATCCCTCCTGAACATCTTGGGTCACAAACGAGATCCGCTGCCCCAAGTCCATCAGATATTGGGAATACTCCTGATCTTCCTTGGATAGCTTGTTGAAATTCTCAATAAACGGAAGGGTCTTGAAAAACCGCTCGAAGAGTTCCCGATCCCTGCTTTGCACAACAAGGCAGACCTCCTCGATGCCGGCGTTAATTGCCTCTTCGACGATTGCCATGATGACCGGCTTCGGTTTGCCGGATTTGTCAATGATAGGGAAAAGCTCCTTCTTTATCGCCTTTGATGCGGGGAATAGACGGGTCCCAAAACCGGCGGCAGGAATTACCGCTTTTCGCACACGCTGTCCCGCCTGAATCACCAATTTTAAACAGGACATCTTCAGGTCTCGCTCGATGATGTCGATGACCTTCTGCTGGCTCTCCTGATCTTTGACGATAAATTGTGCGGTGCCGTCTCCTTGTGAGCCGACGCCTTTCCCACCCAGTATGTATGGTTGGATAGGGTCGTAGTTGAGAACTTTGTGCAGCACAGGTGCCGTCAGTTGTGACGGACAGGCGGGTTGAACGTGCGTGTCGAATTCCGCCTGTGCTTTTCTCATCAGCTCCCCGATGCTGGCTGCATCGCCTCGGTGTAATGCCTCGTATGCCTCGTGGGTTATCCCTGTGCTGATTGGGCCGAGGTATTTTTGGACATTCCTCTGCATTTCATTTTCGGCAAAGGGGTAACAGTGGTTGAGACGGTTGAGTATCTGCCTCGTATCCTTGCCCGCCCCCAGATCGACGATGACGAAGTATAGATCTTTCGACACGTTAATCTCTTTGACATCAATTCGATCGCCATCAAACGTCATCATGATGGGACGATTGCCGTAAGCGCAGCCCTGATCCATCCGACCGCAGCGGGAGGGTGTAGTAATCTCGCCGATGTAAGCGTATTCCATTTCGCCGCGGACGGTCATCTTTATGTCATAAATGCGATTGAATGCGCGAGCCACAAGGACACAGGTTGCCGCGCTGGAGGAAAGTCCCTTCTCGGCAGGCAGATCGGTCAGATAATTGTCGATCTCAAGGCCATGCACCTGATAGTGCGTCAGGATCTGATAGGCGACGCCAGCTGCATAACTGAAGAAGCCACCCTTTTGTGCCTCGGTGAGAAGTGTCTCGCTTTCCATGGGCACTTCAAACGGTTCCATGCGTGTGCCGTCGCTTAGGGTCGTTTGTAGAATCAGCTTGGTTGGGTGAGGGTGCACCTCGGCATAAAGTCCCTGATTGGTACTAGCGATAATCGCATAACCCTTTTCTAAATCGGCGTTGATGCGACGATAGCCGCCCGCCCAATCGGTGTGTTCACCAAAGAGGCAGATACGGCCTGGCACAAAAATCTTCATCTTCGGACTCCGGTTTTTATAATCTCCCAAGGTGCAATTAAGGTATGATATGGTTAGGTGCTGTCGACATTTGGATGTCGAGTATGGAAACTCGACCTACGGGCCATCTAGCTTCTGTTGGCATTTGACAAATTGAACCCAACTGGGCAGGTACAAGGCCTGCCCCTACATTTGTTTCTCCTACCATCCTACCGCATAACCATCCCGTCGTGGGTCTGATCCGCCGACAAGTGCCCCTGAATCTGAGTCAATCTGAATCGCTTGTGCGCTGCCGGGACCCGCCCAATCTCCCAAGATTTGGAGTTCATGTCCCCGTTGAGCGAGCTCACTGCGAACATCTTCCGGGAATCGTCCTTCGAGCTGAAGCGCGTCCTCACAAGTGTGCGGTATGGTGGATTCCATCGGGTTCTGTAAGTTGCGCCAACGTGGCGCCTCGACAGCTTCCTGCGATGTCATTCCGAAATCGACGACGTGAGTAACCAACTGAAGGTTGGTTTGTACCTGCGTGTCCGCTCCTGGTGTTCCGCAAATCAAGAAGGATTTGCCATCCTTTGTTACAATCACAGGGTTCATGGTGTGGCGCACACGCTTGCCGGGCATGAGGCAATTCGGATGGTCTTCCTCAAGATGCCAATACGTCATCCGGTTGTTGAGCAAGATACCGGTGTCTCCAGCGACAAGGCTTGAACCAAATCCCGACTGTATGCTCTGCAACACGCAGACGGCATTTCCCGCGCTATCAGCCGTGCAGAAGCAGGTGGTGTCCTCAAACTGTTCGGGCCCACCGGAGGGAACATCTGTCGCCGCCCGGCTGAGATCTATGCGTTCAGCCTGCTTTTTGGCGTAATCTTTGGACAGCATGCCTTTGATGGGGACATTGACCCAATCCGGATCTGCCATATATTTCTCCCGATCTGCAAACGAGAGTTTTTTCGCTTCGACCATCAGGTGCACACTTTCAGCCGTGTTGCAGCCCATTGACTGTAGATCGAACTGCTCGACGATGTTTAACTCCTGCAATAAGATATGCCCGCTCGAATTGGGTGGCATCTCATAAACCTCATATCCCCGATAGTTAGTGTGGATAGGCTCACTCCAACGGGCGTGGTAATCTGCGAGGTCCTTCTCAGTCAACAAGCCGTCATACTTTTCGCTAAACTCCACAATCGCTCTAGCAATTTCGCCTTCATAGAGGGTGCCGCGTCCCTCTGCAGCGATTTTCCGTAGGGTTCCCCCAAGAGCTTTGTTATAGATAATCTCTCCCGGTCTGGGTGGGTCGCCGTCATTGGTAAATATCGGACGTGTGTATGGGTCTTGGGCGAAGCGCGAATTTTCGCCTTTGAGCCCCCCGGCAAGATTGTAGCTGATAGGAAAGCCGTTTTCGCATAGCGAAAGCGCTGGCTCAAATGCCTGCTCCAATTTAAGCGCACCATAACGCTCGTGCGCTTTAAGCCAGCCATCGACGATGCCTGGCACCGAGACGCTGCGGATGCCCTTCATCGGAATCCCGCCATCCCGCAAGTAGAGTTCGCGGGTTGCTGCGTAGGGCGCGGGACCTGTTGCGTTCACACCTGTCACGGTGCCGGTTTCCGCCCAGTAAATCAGGATAAATCCATCCCCGCCAACGCCGGATCCTGCCGGTTCAACCACACCCAACGCTGCTGCCGTTGCGACTGCGGCATCAACGGCATTCCCACCTGCCGAGATTGCCTGAATCCCTGCCTGTGATGCGAGCATATGTCCCGATGTAACCATGCCGTTCCTGCCCATCGCAGAGGGTCGAAATCCCGAAAATTTAATCCCATGTGGTGATTGCATGTTTTGTCCTCCGAAGTTGTAATCTTTGAACCCTTGAGGGATTGCGCTGCTACCATCAGTCACAACTTTAGCATCATTGGCTCCAAAAAATCAAGTACAAACTTGTTCACATTGCTTGCACAACGCATTCAACCACGCTAACAATGAATGCAGTAAAATTGGAACAAATCGCTTTCTCCTGTGTGTAAACTCGCAAGTATCCTATCACAATTCTAAATAATCCATCAATTTAATTTTCTGGTCTTCGGCGATCTGAATAGGACGATAAACCGCTTAGGACATTGTGTTCCGTTCAGTTCCGTAATTTGAGCCCCCGATATTAATCGGTGCTTGACACCTTTGGGCAAAGATGATAGAATGCACAAGGAAGACAAAATTCGTTTCACGCTTTTGTAACAAAATACACCAACAGGAGTTTGAAAGATGAAAAGATTCATTATTGTAGAGATTATTGTTATCGCAGCCTTAGCGATCGGCTTTTTTGTTGGCAGAGCGTCAAAGGCAGGAGACAGCCTAGTTGCTTACTACACAAGCGCGGATGCTGCATGGGAAAAGGCTCAGCAGGCGGATACCCCTCCCGTAACTCTTGAGGATGAAGATCAGAAGCGTGTCAGCGAGGTCAGAGCTTTATACCGGCATGTGTTCGAGAGATACCCCGATAATCGTTGGGCGGATGACGCTGTCTATCATTTGGCATCGCGGCTTGGACGGACGGACGAGGAAGCCTTCGCGCTGTTTCGACGGCTCATTAACAACTACCCTGACAGCGAATGGGTAGATGATTCGCTCTATACCATTGCCATCGCTTACTATCGACTGGCGGAAGATATTAAAAAAACAGATAGCGTTGAGAGCGCGGACTCCTACTACGATCGGGCATCGGCGATGTTTGATCGGCTCATCCAAGACTATCCCGGCAGTGCACTCGCGGACGAATCCCGTTTCAACAGGGCGATGTGTCTCTATGGAAAAGAGATGTGGACCGACGCGCTTGAGGCGTTAGATGGGTTGCGGGAAGCGTTCATCGGTAGCGATCTCCTGTATAGTATTGTGTATTATACCGGGATGATTTTTACCGAGAGGCAAGCGTATGACGAAGCGCGAGTCGAGTTTCAGAACGTCGTGAGTTCGGGCCATGAAGAACTTGCCCCACTTGCACAGTTTGGCATCAGTCAAACCTACTTTGCAGAAGCGAAATATGATGAAGCGATTGAGAGTTACCAAAAGGTAATTGACACATACCCTGACACCAACATGGCGCAGGAGGCACACTTTAACGTCGGTTGGGCGTATGAGAAGTTGAAAAAGTATGACGAAGCGATTATCCAGGTGGAGGGAGCGATAGAGAAATATCCGCACCATGAGAATACAGCCAATATGCAGTTTTATGTTGGACAGATTTACTATGCAAAGGAAGATACCGATGGGGCAATCAACGCGTATCGCAAAGTCGCCGATAATCCGACCTATAATTACGATACACGAAGGCAGGCGCAATATTGGGTTGGCTACATCTATGAAAAAGCGGATAGAACGGAGGAGGCAATAGGGGAATACCAGCAACTGCTCAGAGACTTCCCAGAACCTCACCGCACACTCCGGCACCCATCGAACAATATCAACGAAAACTATATTCAGAAACTGCGGACCGGAGAGTTATAAAACGATTTCTGAATTGGCAAAATTTGGCTTCATGGGCAAACAGACCTTGTGGAGGTGCTAAACCTCCACAAGGCTGCGTCCACTTTATCGAAAAATTCTACCCCTCCCAAATCTTCGAGAACACGCTTACCTTACAGTCCCTCTCTCCCCGAAAATTACCAGAGCTTATACACTATCGACGATGCACGTCGAGGTAAACAAATACCCGCTTGATTTGCTCAATACGCTTCTGCAAGGCTGCCGCACGTTCAAAACGTAGGGCGATCGCCTCCCGATCTCGCTCTACGGTCAGTTTCTTGATGACGGCGCGATATCTCCCCTCTAATATGTGAACCACATCGTCAATCATTGCACAGTAGGTCTCACGGCTGACTTTCGCTGCGCAGGGAGCCTGACAACGCTTTAGGTGGTAGCTGAAGCAGGGCTTAAAATCAGGTAGCGGGGTGATGGTTCCCTCACAGGTCCGAATCGGAAAAATCCGGTGTAATACCTCAATAACCTCCCTTGTCCATCTCAGACTTGAATAGGGTCCAAAATAGCGTGCCTCATCCGCTTCTTCCTTGAAAACGATTGTTACCTTGGGGAAATCCTCGTTGAGCGTCACCTTAATGAACGGGGACCTGCGGACAGATTTCAAGCTGGTGTTATACGGAGGTTGATGGTGTTTGATAAGGCGGGATTCCAGCAGTAATGCTTCTAACTCGGAAGCGCAGACTTGGTAGTCAATTTGTGTTGCGTGTTGCACTAACCGCTTGATCTTGCCCCAGCGATTCTGCTTAGAGTTATATAGGTATGATTGTACCCGTTTTTTTAGCGATTTTGCCTTGCCGATGTAGAGAATTTCTCCAGACCTGCTGAGAAAAAAGTATACACCCGGCAGCGACGGGAGATTAACAACCATTTCCTTGGTAAGCATTATTGATATTAGAGGTGAATGGTGGGGTGGAGGGAAAGGGAGGCTGGCAGAAGCTGTTTGAACTTCCAATCTTCTCGCCTTCCGCGTTTTAAGTTCTTACGCACAGATTGTGGTAATCGAAAAGAGAATCGTGGACTTAGTTTGCGAATGGGAACGTTCCATCGTATCCGCGTGGACGTGAGACATGCCAAATCCCTTCATACATTGGTGTCACCTGATAATGGCAGACCACGTTGCTCCGCTCCATGTCGTCCCGCTCTTTCGCGCCTTGGTGGGGGATATGGTTGATGAACACCACGCAATCGCCAGCCTTTGGGTAGAGGATAACGTGCTCCTGCGCCTCACACCACGCTTCAAACTTGGGACGGTCCAACGGATATAGATGGGGCGGCTCGACAAGATGACCGCCTTTGACATACTTCAGATGTCCTGAACCGGGGGCATTGTCCTGAAAATAGTAGGTTGCGTTGAGCCCAATGGGGGACACCGTAAAGCGATATTTCTCCGCTTCCCGTTTCTCCTGCCAATGGCCGTAGAAGTCTAGGTGCCACTCTTGCAGGTATGGTCCCGGGTTGATGTGCGCACGCAGACTCCGTAGTTGGCACTGCTTCCCCATCATGCCTTCGAGGTAAGGGCGGATACCTGGATGACCCACCAACGGAGCAAATGTTTCCGGTTCCCGGTCTAGCAGGGAGTCAAACCACATGTTGCCCACTGCGTTCAGCCCTTCCTCCCAGCCTATCTCACGGGCATAGTTGATGCGCTGCCGAATATGTTCCGTTTCCTCCGGGGACAGTGCTCCCTCTATCAGTATGAAACCGTCCTGCTCTAATCTATCCAATATGTTTTCGATGTTTTCCATAGCCTGCAAAGGTCTCCTTCTCAGTCGGGTCAATTTTCGAGCCAACCAATACAGTTCTTGTCCTTAGTTTACTATATCTTGCCGGAATCGTCGATCCACAGTTTGAAAATTAGAAATAACGCAAGTATTTTGGGCAGGCACAAGACCTGCCCCTACATCTAGCAACCCTTGTGGTTGCCAGATGTAGGTTGTCCTATTGCAGCGGCATTGATTCCCTTTGCAAATCGCTTGCGAATCCATCTCCAAGTGTGGTAGAATATCCCCTCAAGAGCTTAGCTACAATCAGATTTGCACAATCTAATTCTTCAAGAGGATTATAAGATGGACAGTAGTTACCGTGTCGCCATCGTTGGGGCAACAGGAGCGGTCGGCACGACAATGCGGCAGATTTTGGAAGAACGCGCATACCCCGTCGCTTCGATGAAGTTGCTCGCTTCCCATCGTTCTGCCGGTGAGATTTTGACATTCAAAGATCAACCCATCGTGGTCGAAGAGCTAACGCACGATTCATTCGATGACGTTGATGTCGTGTTTTCGTCAGCGGGCGCATCTGTCAGTCGTGAATTTATGCCGACTGCGGTGGAAAAGGGATGTCTTGTCATTGATAACACCAGTGCGTTCCGGATGGACGCAGACACACCGCTGGTAATTCCCGAAGTAAACATGCACGCAGCAATGCGGCATCGGGGCTTGATTTCCAACCCAAATTGTTCGACCATTCAGATGCTTGTGGCGCTCAAGCCACTCTACGATGTCGCAGGGATTAAGCGTATTGTCGTTTCGACCTACCAGAGTGTTTCAGGAAAAAGCGGCTCTGCTGTTCTTGAACTGGTTGATCAGACGACAGCTGCATTGGAAGGGCGTCCAATTACATGTGATCTGTTTCCGCATCAGATGGCGTTTAACGTCGCTTTCGATTGGCCCTTTGCTGATAACGGTTACAGCGAAGAAGAGATGAAGATGGTTTATGAAACACAAAAGATCCTTGAAGATGACACCATAGGTGTGTCGGCGACAACCGTTCGGGTGCCGGTGTTTTTCGCCCATTCCGAATCAATTAACCTTCAAACAGACAGCAAGCTCACCGCTGATGAAGCCCGCCAGATTCTTTCCCAAGCTCGCGGCGTTACTGTTGTCGATGACCCGAAAAGTCGGAAATATCCGCTTGCTGTCAATGCCGCCGGGCAAGACGATGTATACGTGGGACGTATCCGTGAGGACAATTCAATCGAAAACGGATTGAACTTATGGGTTGTCGCAGACAACCTCCGCAAAGGCGCCGCGTTAAACGCTATTCAGATCGCAGAGGTCTTGGATCGGATTAATGTGTGATAAATACACATATCTGTGCTCCCGCCGGACCAAGCCGACACGTCAGTGCTAACGGTAAGCTTCAAGGAGCCAAACCGAACAGATGCCTTCCACACTTGAGAACGAACTAGTTGAAATCTATGAGCGAGAAGTCGAAAAACTAATCGAATCTGAGGGCAAATATCAATCAGCCCTCGGAGCCGCCGAGGTTTCCGCTGTTGTCCAGGCATTTCGCTTCGCGCTCGAAAACGGTGCAGATAAGGTGACCGTTCAGATGCTCTACGATATGATCGACGACAGTTCCGGAGATTAACGTATGCGACTCGAACGTATCATCCTCAAATCTTTCGGCTGTTTTGACCGTAGAGATTTTGATCTGAGCGATGGGGTGAATCTTATCTTCGGTCCCAATTTCAGCGGCAAAAGCACGCTTGTTAATGCCATTTTTTTTACGCTGACAGGAAAGCCGATTATTCCAAAGGTAGGTTTGCCTGCAATGGCTCAATCTGGCGCGCCCAGCGGCACCGCCGGACTCATTTTCCACAATGGCGAGCAGAGCTACCAGCTGTTCCGATCGACGCAGGGTGAGGTGCAACTCCGTCTTAAAGAGGAAAATGGTGAGAAATGGCGTATCCTCGGCATGGACAAGCGTTCGGCGGACGAAGATCTGAGACAGAAATTCCATTTCAGCTATCATCACCTTGCAGCAGCAACATTTCTAAGAGAAGGAGAGATTTTTGAGTTCCTTGCACGACAGCCCGCGGATCGGCGCGATATCCTTTACGCCTTGCTCGGTATCGATCGGTTGATGGAGGTACGACAACGTTTCATTGACGGGCGGCGGATTGCCAAGCGAGAGGAGAAGCGGATACAAGACCATCAACGCAGTATGCGGGTGACGACGGTCAAGAACCATCGTGAAGATATTGAGCGGGTTGAGGCAGAGCTGAAGAACTTGGAAGGTCAATACGAATTACTGTCGGGCAAAGGGGCTGAAAGCAGCGATACAGCACTCGTTGCTGAATTGACGCAGGCGCACGAGCGGTTCCAAAAGGAGATTGACGGGCTAATCCAAGAACGGGCATCGGTTCTCAGCGGATTCACCGATATGGATCACCTGCGGGCGTCCATTAAAGAAATTGAGTCAGCGACCGCTAGCACAGGTGGGTTAGAAAAGCAGCGAGAGGAAGTCATTCAACGGATTGGCAGCCTAAACAGTCAGATCCAAACGCTTTCCGCAGAATGCGAGACCTTACGCCAATTAATCGACAGCGATCACGGGCACTGTCCAACCTGCCATCAGCCGGTCCAACAAAAGATTATTGCGGGGATCCTTGAAGAGAAAGAGTCAGCGAGGGCTGTAAGTCAAGGGGAACTTGAAGCACAGCAGAAAACCCTCGACGAACGGACTGCCAACATCAATGCCCTGCGTGGACTGAGACAGCGGCATCAGCTGATGCAAAGCAAAGTCGAGCAGCTTGAGCGGATCGAGGCGCGACTTACGAATCTTCAGCGTGAGTTCGATGGGGTTGCCAGCCGGTTGGGTGCGCTGCAGCCGACACCGCCTCTACAAACGGGCACGGGAGTTGATGCTGTTACCGACCCCGTACAGATCGCCGAGCAACGCCGCCAGCTCAAATACCGCATTGACAGCTTGCGCCGCCGACTTGTCGGACTCAATAAGGAAGAAGCGGTTCTCGCCCATAAACTCCAAGAGCTACAACGGACCCAACACCAAGCGAATCAGATTCTGCGTACACGCCTCAGCTTTGAACTCGCCTGCGATGGCGTTGATAAGACAATTGCGTCCCTCCAACAGACAATCCTCCAACCCGCCGAAAAGGAAATCCAGCGTTGGCTAGAACGTATGAACCTGACTCGGTTCTCTAAGGTTGATCTCAAAAGCCAGCACCTACTCCCCTCCCTCAATGTCGAAGGCTTCGAGCGTAACCTATTGCTCCTCAGCGGTAGCGAGAAGATGATGCTCTACCTCTGCTTCAAAGCCGCGCTATCGGAAGTGTTAGGGGCACTCGGTTTCTTCGTCTTCGACGATCCCACCCTCCACCTCGATCCAGATCGGCGAGGCGCGATGATTGACTTTATCCAACAGCTTGCCGAAGAACATCAGGTCATCGTGACGAGCAATGACCCGGAGGTTCGGGCAGGCTTGCCGGACGCGCATCTGATTGAGACGATGCCGCAGGCTTCTCATATCTAATCGGATTATTCGACATTACCACTCATTTACTGGATCTTTCGCACGAAAAAATTGTGTAGGAGTGTAAACTTGTAGATAAATTTACCATATAATTTTACCAATAGAAAGAAGAAGAGCAAATTAGGTCCAGCTGTGGTCTGCTTTGCCAGCCATCTGAAAATGTTTCCGCTATCAGCAGATGACTTTATCAGGACTTACGCAAATTCAACACGCGGCGCGAGATTTTTTTATTTTTAACCCCCTAAATCCCCCTTATCAGGGGGACTTATGAAACAACTACGTAAGTCCTATTTATCTATCTTTACGTGAAAGCTCTCAAAAAATGATACTATTTATGAACTTATAACACCTGAAGGTTGATGAGAGAGATTACAATCCTGTACCGATTTTGAAATTGACGACGGGTTTAGGTTTCAGCCTTAAATCGCTTAGTCTAATAGAAAGATCTTCTTGCAAATATAGAGCAGGAAGCCGAAACCAATGGATTTCAGATGAGAATCAATGAATCTCAATCGCGAGATTGAAACCGTCCGGTTGTATCCCTTCCAAGTGCTCGACTCGGATTATTAAGTTTCACCCATGCCGCAACGAAAAGCGGACTGGAAGCGCAGAGGAAAGAAGGTTGATTATGATCTTGCGCGTATTGTTGATGACCTGTTTGTTGCTAATGGTTGAGGGTATCTCAGGTGCCCAAGAATCCATGCGCTGGGGTTTACCCGATGGTGCTAAAGCCCGGATCGGCAAAGGCAAATTAACGGGCGAGATTGCCTACTCGCCCGACGGGGCTCGTTTGGCGGTCGCCAGTTCCATCGGTAGTTGGCTCTATGATACACAGACCCATCAAGCGGTTGCTCTTTTCGCGGGGCGGGGCGGGGGTGTCACCTTTAGTCCGGATGGACGGACGCTGGCAAGTAGCGGTGGAGGTGGAATCCGCCTGCGGGATTCTGTCACCGGACAGCACCGGCGCACCCTCACCGGGCATAGGGATGGGGTCAGTAGCATTGCCTTCAGTCCGGATGGACGCACAATCGCCGGTGGTGGCGGTGGGCAGGACAACACAGTTCGTCTATGGGATGCCGTGACAGGTGAACACAAGAAGACCCTCACCGGGCATAGAGATGTTGTCTGGAGCATTGCCTTCAGTCCGGATGGCCGGACGCTGGCAACTGCAGCAAGTGCGGATTGGGACCAGCCTATCCGCTTGTGGGATATCGTCACGGGTGAAACCAAGCACATTCTCACCGCCGGGGCGGGTAATGTCGGGGACGTTGCCTTCAGTCCGGATGGACGGACGCTGGCAAGTGGGTATGCGGACGGTACAGTGCATCTGTGGGATACGGTCACAGGTGAACATAAGCGGATACTCGACGCGCGTACGTTTCTTTATGTCTATATCGTGGCGTTCAGTCCGGACGGACGGACGCTCGCAAGTGCGGGTTGGGGCCAGACTATCCACCTGTGGGATGCTGTCACAGGGCAACTCAAACAAACCCTCGTCGGGCATACGCATGATATTTATGGCGTGGCGTACAGCCCGGACGGGAGCACTCTTGCGAGTGGGAGTCGGGACACTACCATCCGGCTGTGGGATGCCGTCACGGGTGCTCACAAGCATACCCTTAAAGGGCATACGGATACTGTCACTGGGATGGCGTACAGTCGGGATGGTGCTACCTTAGCAAGTGGAAGTTTGGATAGCACGGTGCACCTATGGGATGCTGTCACAGGTGTTCACAAGCATACCCTTAAAGGCCATACGGAGCTTATCACTAGCGTAGCGTTTAGCCCGGATGCACGGACGCTGGCAAGTGGGAGTTATGACGATACCATCCGGCTGTGGGATACCGGCACGGGTGCCCACCAGCACACCCTTAAAGGGCATTTGGATGTTGTCTTGCAGGTTGCATTCAACCCGGCTGGGGAGACGCTGGCAAGTAGAAGTCGGGACAATACCATCCGGCTGTGGGATGCCGTCACGGGTGCAAGCAAGGCGATAATCACCATGGATTCGGTCAGGAGTTTCGGGTTCAGTCCGGATGGGACGACGCTTGGGAGTAGAGGTTGGGACGAGAACCTCTATCTATGGGATGGGGTGACGGGTGCTCACAAACATACCCTTAAAGGACATACGGCTACTGTTGATACCGCAGCGTTCAGTCCGGATGGACGCACAATCGCCAGTGGTGGTGGACTGTACGACAACACAGTTCGTCTATGGGATGTTGTGACAGGTGAACACAAGAGGACCCTCACCGGGCATACGAGGTCTGTCGAAGGCGTGGTGTTCAGTCCGGATGGAGGGACGCTCGCAAGTGCAGGTTGGGACCAGACCATCCGCCTATGGGATGCTATGACAGGTGAACACAAGCACACACTTAAAGGGCATACGTCCACAGTCTACAGATTGAGATTCAGCCCAGATGGCCGCACACTGGCAAGTGCGAGTCGGGACACTACGGTGCGACTGTGGGATGCCGTCACGGGGGCACACACGCGCACACTCAAAGGGCATACGGGTCAGGTCCGTAACGTATGGTTTAGTCCCGATGGAAGGACGCTTGCGAGTAGAAGCTTGGACGGCACTGCCCTCCTATGGGCGCTCACCTCCACAACGGAACTCCTATTGTTTGGAGATGTCAACCGCGACAGCGTGGCGAATGCTTTAGATTTGGCGTTCATTGGCTCCCGTTTCGGGCAGCCGGGACACAATGATGCCGATGTCAACGGGGATGGTATTGTCGATATCCTGGATCTTGTCATAGTCGCCGGGGCACTAGGAGACGCTGCAGCTTCTGCGTCTCCACAGGCGCTTGCGACGCTCACCGCCGCCGAGGTGGAGGGTTGGCTCACTCAAGCGCAAGGGTTAGACCCAACGGACGCAACTTTGCAAAGGGGGATACTCTTTCTTGAACGCTTGTTGACAGCGTTGAACCCGAAAGAGAATGCCTTGTTGCCTAACTACCCAAACCCGTTCAAGCCAGAGACGTGGATTCCTTATCACCTCGCTTACGCTGCCGATGTCCAAGTCACTATTTATGACACAAAAGGCGCGATGGTGCGTCGGCTAACTTTGGGGCATCAGCCTATGGGGTATTATACGGACCGATCAAAGGCGGCGTATTGGGACGGGCGCAACCACTTAGGCAAGCCAGTGGGGAGCGGAATCTATTTCTACCACCTTCACGCGGGTGATTATTCTGCCACGCGGAAGATGGTCATAATAAAATAAAAGGACGCAAATATGAATCTTCCCCTTGCCGAGTCATATGCACGACATACTTTAACGGACCCCCTGCCCTAAAGGACGAGGATTCTTCTATCCACTCCACGCGGCGACCCAAATTGACCCGAGCGTAGTAGGCGAACTGTTTACCGGTCCTGATGATAGTGTCTTTCTGCCGTACTCAGACGGATACGTCTAAGTCCAAAGAAAAGACCACGGGACATCTTTTTTAGAGAAACGCTGTCCCAGAAGCAGCAGTGGGAGATTATATTGCAGGGAAAGCACCCGGAAGGCTATGAAATCATCTATATTGATGAAAACGGAACTATCCTCTCCCAGCCGCCTCCACCCATCTCGCCCCCGACGGGCGAAGAGCGACGCCAGTTGGGGGCGTGGTAGAAAAGAGAGCAAAGCCAACCGCCAGATATACCCTCCGATGCAGTAAATCGAACTTCCGACTATTGGGACGGATAGGATATCAGGATGGTCCCTCCAGCCCTAACTGCCCTGCAAGGTCATCGACAAATTGGCGCGCGACCCGTCCCGATCTGCCACTCGACGACGCTTCCCACTCCAACGCTCTCCGATGGAGCTCTTCCGTTGAGAGGGATAACCCTCGCTTTTGGGCGTAATGGAAGACAATCTGTAGGTAGGTGTTTTGAGAGAACCGATAGAAGGCGAGTCGTAGTCCAAACCGATCGCTGAGTGACACCTTCTCTTCGGTGGTCTCTCGCGGATATAACTCATCTTCATCAGTCTGGGGATATTGATTTTCCCCGATTTGACGCGGCATCAGGTGACGGCGGTTAGATGTCGCGTAGATGAGGACGTTCTCCGGACGGGCTGCGATCCCGCCCTCCAACATCGCTTTCAACTCTCTATATTCCGCTTCCCCCTCGCTGAAGGAGAGATCATCGCAAAAGAGGAGATACCGTTCCGGGCGTTCCCAAAGGAGGTCGGCAATCTCTTGCAGGTGGAGCAGCCCCTCTTTGTTCACCTCGACCAGCCGCAACCTCTCCGACGCATACCGGTGGAGTATCCCCTTGATGAGCGACGATTTGCCCGTCCCCCGATCTCCCCACAACAGCGCATGGTTCGCTGGCAAGCCCTGCAGAAACTGGCGTGTATTCCGATCCAACTCCTCGATCTGCCGGTCAACCCCGATCAGGTCGGCGAGGTCCATGAGGTCGGGGTGTTTGACGGGAATTAAACGTTGACTCCGCCACCGAAAGGCGATATGGCCATCGAGTGGTTCGACAGGATTTTCGATTGCAGCGGTGCTAGCTGTCAGAAGTCCCTCTACTTTGTCGAGCAGCTGCTCTACGCGGGGAATAATTGATTTCCAATCTTGTGCCATAAGTTCCTTATATTTTCACGCCTTTCCAGAACGATCCTTTTCCGCACAATCCGCCAAGATCGAGATCATTTCCGCCAAATTGGGGAACGCCTCCGAATCTTCGGGCGCGAGGTCTGCGAGGTGCGTCTTCCCGACCAATCGGTACATATCCGCCACACCCGCGAGAATCTTTGGCGTCAAACCGACGTAACCGAACGTCGCTGAAATCTCCTCCATCTCACCGATCCAACGTCTAGCCTTCGACGGCATCCCCGGCAGTCCCCCTTCCATCCGTTGATACAACGCCGATTGACTCATCTGAAATTCCGATTTGAGAGGTTCGGACACCCCTAGCAGCTCTGCGGCGGTCAACAGTTCCGTGCACAGTGCGGTCAGTCCCTTGGTCAACGAGGCGTAGCACATCTTAATCGCCGAAGCCAACCCGATCTGATCGCCGAGCGGGCGGACATCGAGCCCAAATTGTGTCAACGCTTCAAAATCACCGACGTGGGCCCCTGAGGCGTAGAAGCGGGTCGCGCCCGGCTTTCTGGGTGGGGGACCGATAATCGACGCATCGACAAAACGACCACCGGCTTGGGTAATAATTTCGTCCAGTTGACGTGTGGTTTGTGGGGCGATTGCGTTACAATCGACGTAGGTGAGATCTGTTTTCGTTTCGACAAGCGCGTCCGCAACGGCTTGAGAGGCGCCCTTGGCTTCTGCCGGCACCATAATCGACAGGATAATCTCTGCTTCGTTCACAAGGGTTTGATACGTTGGCACATCTCCAATCTTCGCGGTTCTTGCGAGGGTTCGGGTGCGTTCACTTCTCCCTTGAAGACAGGTAATCACGCGCAAGCCGTGTGTAACAAGGACATTGCCCACAGTATGTCCCATATCACCGGGGCTTAGAAGTCCAACAGTTTTTAATGGCATATTTTCTCTCCTCTTTAGGTTGCTAATAGGTCGTATATTGTCTCGACAATCTGTTCGATAAAGTTGATTGCGTCATCTACTAAAGCTTCATCAATGGGCCATCGGGTATCATAAGGAGTCGGATTCATATCCGCTTCATGAACGATTTTGTTTCTTCGATCAGCAATAAGATTGAGTTGTTGCCTTACATCTTGCGCTGGCATTCTCAGATAGCTTGATACTTGTTCCCACAGCCTGATATCCGAGATTAATCGAATTGCCTCCGCTATATGGTCTGCCTGTTGAAAGCTGCGCCAACTGTGGCACTCTCGAATCTCATTTCCTAGCCAATCGTCACTCGTTGGGGCACTGATGGCTTGACGAACACTCTCTAGTGAAATCTGAAATCGCAGAAAGGCAGATGTTTCAGGACGAGTCCCACGGTAAACTTCTAACATGCCAAGCCTGACAATTTCATGGATGTAGTGGTCAAGTGCGCTAACAGCCATCACAAGTTCAGATCTCAATATATCAGAGGGGTCTATTGCCGCAGTAGTTTGAGCATTTAAGGTGTTATAGATGCCTCCAAGATTACGGACACGAGCAATATTTGCTCGCAATTGATCAATCGCTGCTTGCATGAGTTGTTAGCCCGATAATTTTATCCGCAAGTTCTGAAAAAATTTGCTGAAACTTATCTCTTGACTCGAGTGTATTTTCCTCAACTTTACCGGCTTGACCGATCTGTTTAGGGGTCAACGCAAAAACGGGGGTTTGATGTTCTTGTGATCTGGTAATCAGCGTATTGAAATCCGGGATGGTTGCCAAGCAGAATGCTGCCCCCATACTTTCTTCTCCATAGACTTGGTCAGGTAACATCATTCCAATTTTGCGTAATTCGGAAACCAGTTTTGAGGAGACAGTTTCATTGATCTCGTCTATCCATTTTTGAAAGCCGGCAGCAGGGGCACCACCTCGTGGGCGATAATTTTGAACAATTACGCCTAGGAATTTTGGAGTGACTTTTGGGAATGGATAAGCCGCAGCCTGAAGGATTGGTAGGGTGCAGGCTTTCTCAGCCCATGCGTACCAGTTTGGTAACACTGTTGCTAAAGATTCTATCGCCATCACTGAGAAAAAATCCGGATTCGTTGGAACGATGAAAAAGTTACTCGTCATCAATAAGTTTTGATTGATTGAACTGAGGCCCGGATTCATGTCAATTAACACATAATCCGCATTGAATTTCACCGCTGTTTTTTCTAACAGATAGGAAATAGATCCGGGTAAGTTTTGAAGCGTTTGGATCGAGCCGGAAAGTTCTTGTGCAATTCCTAATGTCACTTCATATTCAGACAATCGGATATGGCCCGGAAGCAAAAATAGATCTTTCTGTCCTTTAACCGGAACACATTCAACTGCCTCAATGAGTTTTGGCCGAGATTCAAAAGCTGGAGCAATCCCATCTCTCAGATTGGCTTTTTTTTCGTAGAATTGTTCAAACTCAGTTATTCCTGTGAATCCAAGCACGATTCCTGTTAAGTTACATTGGGGATCGGCATCCACTAAGATAACTCTCTTCCCTTTTGAGGCTAACATCCAACCCAAATTAAATGTCGTTGTTGTCTTACTCACGCCACCCTTGTGATTAAAAAGTGCGATTTGTTGAGCCATTGTACATTCCTCATTTTGGTTTGTTCTTTTAAGATTTGTCAAGCATCTACTGTGATTTCAATCTATTTTTCCATTCCGAGCGGAGGAGACCATACAGATACATATCATAGCGTTTCCCATCCCGTTGTAGGTGTTCCCGATGTATACCCTCACGCTGAAAGCCTAACTTTTCATACAGTGCGATGGCGCGTTTGTTGTAGCAAAACACCGTGAGCTGTACGCGATACAAATTGAGTTCATCAAAGGCAAATCGGAGCACAAGCTGCATGGCTTCATATCCGTAGCCTTTCCCCCACTGTTTTGCCTCCCCAATAGCGATGCTCACGCCGCCCGCCCGATGTGTCCACAAGATCCCGTCTAGTTCAGCGTAGCCAATTACCGCATCACTGTCAAGAAGGCGAATGGCAAAAAGAAAAGTGTCAGTGGCTTTATGGGTATCGTCCAGCCACTGAGTCAACGCTGCTTCAGTTTTCGGGTAAGCGGGGAACGCATCAAATAGCCGTAAGAATTCGGGATTCTGATACCATTGGACAACGGTTGGGAGGTCGCTTTGTGTTAACGCTGTGAGTCGGACCCGACTACCGCGCAAAAGCATCGAAGAGGTCATGCCTAGTATTCCTGACGGATTGATCCCGGCACGTTGTTAATCGCATCTTTTTCGGACAGCTTGTTGGCAGGCGGGTGCTAGGCGAATACCGTTTCCTCATCTGTGTCATCAGATGTATCATCGGAATCGCTTGATTGTTCTGCTTCCTGTTGCTGTACCAGTGTAGTAGGTATAAACAGCATATCGCTAGGAGTATCTGGTTCCTCTGTTTCCTGTTGTTCTTCTTCGTCATCAGCTGGTTCAGAGACATCAGGTGCCTCAGAGATATCAGTTGGCTCATCTGTGTTATCAAAGGCGCTTAGCTGTTCTGCTTCTTGACTGTCTGGTCTGTTCTCAACATTGTTGAGCATTGCCATGAGCCCTTCGAGGCGTTCGCGGACTTCTACCTTCTCTTTGTCTACGTCTAGGCGTTCCTGCTCACGCTCGTTCTGAAGCACCTGCAGCTCTGCTTCAAAATGGTTGAGTTCATCGTTCCGTTGTTGAAGGTTTTGAATCTGCACCTCCCGATTGTCCAACTCGTCACGGAGTTGATTGTTTGCAGATTCCAGTGCGAGTTTTTCATCTCTGAGGCGGTGGATGGTCTCAATTGCGCGTTCAACGCGCTCTTCCAACAATGTCAGTACATCTTCTCGTAAATCTTCAAGCATGTGAACCTCCTATTTGTTTTTGCGTGATTAAAATTTCGGGGTGAGTTGCCTACGGCTTACTGCCAAAGGGGTTAAAAATTTTCTGTTTCCACGGCGCGTTTCTATCTTTCGCTTTTTAGTAGGCTCTCAAGTCCAACTGTCCGGGCGTAGTGAAAAAGGTATTGCTGGGCGTAACCGAGATGTTCACCAAAATAGTCTTCGGCAAACTGACGGATCTCACGGATCGATGCTTGGCGTTTGAGGTAAAGCTGCTCTATAATTCGCTTTACCCACACATCGATGGGAAGCGCTTGAACATGCCCTAACGAAAACAGGCAGATACAGTCGGCGACCTTCTCGCCAATCCCTTTGAACCGCATCAATTCTCGTTTCGCCTCGGCGTAAGGCATGCTTTTCAGAGCCTCAGGATCGAATTCCCCCGTTGCGACTGCCGATGAAACCGTCCACAGATAAGGGGCGCGATACCCCAACCGACAATCGTACAACGCCTCAACACCGGCTTCGGCGAGGGCTTGTGGTGTTGGGAAAGCGTAATTGACCGAGTCCTGAAAGGTAATTGTTTCGCCAAACTGTGCCGAGATTGTGCGGATTATCCCCTTAATCCGGGGGACGTTGTTATTCTGGGATAGGATGAACGACGCGAGGCATTCCCATACCGCTTGGTTCAAAATTCGCATCCCCCAGAACGTTTCAATCGAGCGGTGGATGAACGGATCAATGTCTACAGCGTTTAGGATTGCCGGCAGATCCCGGTTCAGGTCGAGGTAGTGACGAAGGAAGGCTTCTAGTTGATCGGGCTGTTCATCATCGGAACTTTCGACAATCAGCGCCTGCTTTTCCTGACGTATCTTCAGCTGCCTGCCCTTGACAACGCCGTAATACCAACCGTTGATTGGCTGCCAACGGAATGATTGTCCGCACTCCAACGTATGCTTCAGATCAAAATCGGTGACAGGTTCGATTCGGATAGGGCAGCCTCCTCACGCCAAAATGATAGAATGCCGATTAACAGGCGTATTATACAACGAATTTCCAATCGATACAAGGGCAGAAATGACGCAAGGGAAGATGGGGTCAATAAGAGGATAGATCGGTATCCGGATGATCCTGATAAAATCGAGCTTGACCCACGCCAAAGTCCTCCTGAAGCTGAATTGTCAGCCCACCGTCCACCGGCAGCGCGTGTCCTGTGATGAAAGATGCCTCGTTCGAGCAGAGGAAGTTGATGGCGTTAGCGATGTCAATCGGGCGTCCAACACGGCGAACCGGATATTGCGCCTCAAAGAAACGCAGCAGCGACGGGTTCTGCTCCCAATGTGCTTCAATTCGTTCGGTCACGATATGACCGGGGCAGATTGCGTTGACCCGGATACCCATCGGTCCAAAATCAATCGCCATCTGACGAGTTACACCGATGACAGAGGACTTACCCGCCTCATATACCAGCTTCTTCGGCGCCATCAGCAGACCGTGGACGGACGAGATATTGATGATACTGCCTTTGCCAGATTTTTGGATCTCCGGCACGGCGTATTTCGCACCTAGAAACATGGACTTGACCAGTACGTTCATCGCATAGTCCCACGCCTCCTCCGACAAATCGACCGCGCTACCGTCCGGCTCTTTGGTATTGAAAGCGTTGTTGACCAGGATATCGAGACGGCCCCACAGTTCAACCGCTCTGCTGACCATCGCCTCGATGTCATCACGGCGAGAGACATCGGTCTCAATGACCTCCGCGCCACCGCCTGCATTGCGAATCCGCTCGGCGTTGGCTTGTGCTGTCTCAACATCCAGATCAGCGATGAGGATTTTCGCACCCGATTCAGCGAGCCGTCTCGACGTTGCACCGCCGATGCCTTGAGCACCGCCTGTGACAATTGCGACCTGATCTGTTAGACTTCCCATAGTAAGTATAGGTAGATGCCTCACGGCATTTTCCCTACTTCCAAACCGAGCATGCGACTTTCACCGCACTCGGCTTTCACTGTCATTTAACTGATTGTGCTATACTTGCAATGCTCACTTATGCTGGGAGGTTTAGGTTGTCTACCTCTTTTGTATTGCATAAAGCACAATCTCAACCCTACTTAATTTTATCATTATGGAACATTGGGGGCGAGTCGTCATGTATGAAACAGGGACACGATTTACGCTCATTTCCCCTAAATCCATTTAGTGATAATTTCGGTATTATGACTTGGGCAGGCTTAACTGCCCTCCTCTCCCATATCTTCTCCGAAGAGATGACTTAGGGACTTTTCCAATCTCACAAGACACACAATTTACAAATGAGTTAGGCTCTATCTCTACCCCGAAGCCGTTGACTTACTTAACAATATCATAGAATAGGATATTGTCTTAATTATGTGATTTTATAGCACATAATTCATGGCTCATACCATTTTGGTTACAGGCTACTTACTGAGTGCCTCCTTTTCATCACACTCACTGAAGTGCCACCGTTAATTTGGGCCATAAATCAGTAAAGTTAAGACAAGTATTGTTGCTCAAATTCAACCGGTGTCAAGTACCCTAACGCCGAGTGAGGTCGTTTCTGGTTATAAACCTGTATGATAAAATGTCCGATGCGCTCTGTGGCATCCATAATATCGTCGTATTCATTGAGATGGACCCCTTCCTCCTTGAGAGTTCGGATAAGCCTTTCAGCGTAGCCGTTCTCCCATGGACGCCCCCGATGGGCTAAGGAAATCTCAATCCTATGACCGATGAGCGTGGAAATATAAGTTGTCGAAAGATATTGAACCCCTTGGTCACTATGGTGAATTTCTGGAACGTTTTGGCTTAATGCCTGTTGTAATGGTCTCAATGTGAGAGGTTGTGTCAAGTGCCGACTCATCTGCCAGCCTCTTATCACGCGGGTGAACACATCCATTAACACCGAAACATAGACGAATTGTCCCTTGAGTCGGACATAGGTAATATCACCGACCCAGACTTGATTGCACCGACAGATGTCAAGGTTCTCAACTCGATTCACCCATTGACCCACATCGTCAACCGGTTGAGTGGTTTGACAGGCACGCTTTACGGCAACCGACAGATTATCGGCTTTCATCAGTCGGGCGACTCTGCGGTAACCGACGGTGTATCCCATACGCACCAGCATCTGCGTGATACGCCTATAGCCATATGTTGGATAACGAGCAGATAGTTTCTCTATTTCATCTCGTAGCACTTGTTCAAAGGGGGCATGCGTCGGTTGATAATAGAGACCGCTCCGATGGAAGCCAAGCACCTCACAAATCTGTCGAACCGAGTAATCGGTCTGCAAAGCCTCAACCATCTGTCGTTTTTGAGACCGGTTCAACTCAGCCAAGTCGAGGCTTTTTTTTGGATGTCTAACGCCAAGGTCAATCGCCCAACCAGTTGCTCCAGTTGAGCAATCCGTTCGATAGAGTCGTTGGATTGCTTATCAGTGGATTCAAAGAGAATCGCCGCATTGTCAAGCAGTTGGTGTTTCCACTTCGATAGCTGTTCGTCGCTGAGGTTGTATCGCCGACACAGTTCTGCTTGCGAACTTTGACTCATAAGTGCCTCTATAACAACTTCTGCCTTAAATTGGGCGGTAAATCTTCTCCGTTTTGCCATCGGATAGCTCCTTTCAATTGGATTGCCATTGTATCACAATCTTGGTTTAGAGGGTGGCCCAAATTGCCGATGGCAGTACACACTTGTAGATTTACCTGTTCAAGGTTTACGAGGCTTGCAATAGTTCAACTTTCGTTTAACCATATCATTCTTAGTCTGACATGCCGACCTAAAGAGTCTACATTCTCTATGAGGCATTTGCCATTTCCCTTTGCTTCCCACCCTGCCTTTTCAGGCAACGCAGTTAAGGTAAGACTTATGATTGTAAGTTATCATAGATGGGTTTGCACCATCATTGCATCTTGTTACTTGGAAACGCACATTCTATCTCCTTATATCAAAATTGTAATAACGCAAGTTGCTAGGTTCTGCTGATATTTCTGTGAGGTGTGTCCGTAACTCAAGGCACCGCATCGTTGGATGCCGATCGGTACCCAATCGTAGGGGCGAGGTTTCCTCGCCTAACGAGTTGGGAGACCCAAGCCCTACGCATTCAACTGTGTCGACATGTCAAATGAAGGAGCAACGCCATCCATGTGGACCTGCAGTGGATTGACCTGTAAATCGTTAGCATCACGGCAAACTCAGCCCAATCAGTTCGGCAGGACGGTTCGCCCCGCCTATCGGGATCACAATAAACTGCTTGCCATCAGCCATGTAGCTTATCGGGGCACCTTGGGCGTTGCTTGGAAGTTCTGTGCTCGAAATCAGCTGCCCGTCATCAGGGTCAAACGCCCACAGAAACGGATTCTGTTCCTCGAATTTTACTTCGATCGCATTCCCGCGGGGTGAGTTGCCGGTCCCGTCCCACTGTGCCTGCGTCGCCGCGAAAAGCAGCGATTGCGTCAGTATCGGGAAATTGCGTTGCGCCCAGCCCAATGGCGGTAGATCGAGATGCCGCAAGGTCGGGTGGTCCCTCGGTCCATCTCCGACCGGTTGCATCCACTTGTGTTCGCCCGTATTCAGATCAATGGCGGTGATACGTCCATAAGGTGGTTTAATTAAGGGGAGGCGTCGCGGTCCGTTGGGTCCAAATACAAGGGCACCGGTATAGGTGTAATCTGCCTTTGGATCTTTTGCTTTGTTTATCGTAATAACGGCAGGGTAGGTGTAGGAGGGGATATAGATAACTCCTTTGGTCGGGTCAACGGCTGCTCCTGCCCAACTGGCACCACCGATGATGCCGGGCATGGCGATTGTCCCCTTTTCAGACGGGGGTGTATAGAGCTCCCCGTAGTCGTAATCTTCGATAATACTGAGTGCTTGCTGACGCAACGCTGGCGTGAAATCGATTAAATCGTCGTGGGTCAAACCTTGGAGGTCGAAAGGCGCGGGCTTGGTTGGAAAGGGTTGCGTAGGCGATGAGGATTCTCCCGGCACGGCTGACTGGGGCACAGGACGTTCTTCAATGGGCCAAACCGGTTCTCCAGTAACGCGGTCGAATACAAAACAGAACGCCTGTTTGGTCACTTGAGCAACCGCTTTGATTTCTTTGCCATCAACGGTAATGTCAATCAGATTGGGTGCAGCAGGCGGATCATAATCCCAGAGTCCGTGATGCAAAATTTGAAAATGCCAAACCCGTTCCCCGGTTTCAGCGTTGAGGCATACGAGACTATCGGCAAAGAGATTTTCTCCGAGGCGATGTCCACCGTAATAATCGTTGGTGGGGGTGCTGACAGGCAGGTAGAGGTAACCCAATTCTTCATCTGCACTCATCATCGTCCACACATTCGCATTGCCCGTCGTCTTCCAAGAGTCGTTCTTCCATGTCTCGTTCCCGAACTCTCCTGCTTGCGGGATGGTATGGAAGATCCAGCGTTGCTCGCCGGTGCGAACATCAAACCCTCTGACATCTCCCGGCGGCATCAGCTTTTGCGGCGGCTTTCCAATCGCGAAGGAATCGAGGACTGTGGAGCCAACCACAACCACGCCTCGACAGATAACCGGTGGTGAGAAGACCGCATACAGTCGCCGATTCACTGGGCGTCGTAACCCTTTTGTCAAATCGACACGACCGCCCTCGCCAAACCCTTGTATCGGTTTCCCCGTTTCGGCGTTAAGCGCGATGAGATACCCATCGCCTGTACCGAGGAGGACGCGCTTATCACCGCCTGCCTCCCAATAGGAGACACCGCGGTGCACGTAACCTGTGTTGGCGGGGGTGCCATCCTCATAGGTTTTCGGGTCATAAACCCAGATTGTCTCTCCTGTGACGGCGTTGAGGGCAGCAACCAGATTGAGCGACGTGCTGGTGTATATCACGCCACCAATCATGAGCGGCGTGGATTCGTTTACCATCGTCCACAGGTCAGGATTGGATTCGACGAGCGCATTATCGGGGGAGTTCCAACGCCATGCGATCCGAAGATCTTTGACATTGTCTTTGTTAATCTGATCGAGAGGAACGTATTTGGTACTGGCTTTGTCCGAGCCGTAAGCCCGCCATTCTCCAGTCTCACTGGCATCTGCTGGAGGAACAATCAGACCGATTGCACAACAGATCGAGACAATATAAAGACATAGCAAATAGTATGTTCGGATCACGGTTTGACCTCCTTTATGTCGATAGCCGATGCGAAAATGCCCTTATCCATGATAGCCAAATCTCCGCCATTATAGCAGATCCGAGCGGTTGAGTCAACAGAATCGGATCTGCACTTGCACGACTGAAACGCATGGATGATTTTTGGGTTTCTATTTTTGGCGGTACTGTGTTATAATCTTGAGAAATTCTAAAACATACAATCTATTTGTAATAGGAAATCCTCTAATACGTTGAGGGTTTCCTCTAAAAGCCCCATAGCTCATCTAAACAAGGGAGAAACTACATGATTGATTGTCAGTATCTTGAGCCGACCACCGTTTCGGAGGTCTGTGCACTACTAGCCGAGCACGGGGATGGTGCGAAGGTCGTTGCCGGCGGACAGCACATGTCGCTGCTGTTACGGAATGGATTGATTCAACCATCCCATCTAATCAGTATTCAGCATGTCCCCGGATTGGACGATATAACCGCGTCAGAGGACGGTGTAAGCATTGGTGCCAAGGTTACACTGAATAGTTTGATCGGTATAGACGACGCACATCCGACACTGCGCGTCCTAAGTAATGCCATCGAGGATATAGCGGACCAACAGATTCGTAACTTCGCAACACTCGGTGGGGCAATCTGCGAAGCGCATCCAGCGAGCGATATCACCGTGGTTCTGAGTGTGCTGAACGCCACGGTAAAATTGGCGAGCGCAGACGGTGAACGGGTTGTGTCCATACGCGATTTTGTCACTGATGCCTTTGCTACCGCTGCCCAACCGGGTGAGTTACTGACAGAGGTAATTGTTCCATCGTTCGATCTCACATCCGCCGCAGCGGTTCATCGCCGGTTTGTGCTACGCGCGGGAGATTATCCCGTTATCGGGGTCGGTGCGTTTGTCAGCCTCGATAGAGCGGGGGGTTGTCAGGGGGTCCGCATCGTAATCGGCAACTGTTCGGGCGCCCCAGTTCACGCACAAGAGGCGGAAGTACGCCTGAAGGGTAACAGCATCGTCGGAGACAATGGATTACTCGCCGCAGCGGGCGAACTCGCTGCAGCCCATGTCGCTCCATCGGGCGATCCGATGGCCTCGAGCGAATATAAAATTGACCTTGTCGGTGTGCTGACCAAGGAAGCATTGGCGGAAGCTGTTGCACGCGCTACCGGTTAAGACAAAGCGACAGCATAAAACCCTAATCTCCGATCGGGGTTGGATTGATAACTAATTATTTGGAGGCGTTTTAATGAAATACCCATTATCATTGACTGTCAATGACGAAAATTATGACCTCCTCGTTGAACCCTACCACACCTTGATGGAAGCTATTCGTGATGGGATTGGGCTAACGGGGACGAAGTGTGCTTGTGAAGATGGGCGGTGTGGGACTTGTACGGTGCTGCTTGACGGACAGCTGGTGAAATCTTGTCTGATGCTTGGGCTACAGGCGAAAGGGAAATCGGTCTTGACCATAGAGGGCATGGGCTTACCCACTGCACTCCATCCGTTGCAGGCTGCGTTTCTTGAGCATGGTGCCGTGCAGTGTGGTTATTGCACACCGGGGATGCTGCTGACGGCGAAGCAGTTGCTAGACGAAAATCCGAATCCGACTGAAGAGGACATTCGCTCTGCGTTTGTGGGAAATCTTTGCCGCTGCGGAGTGTACACGCACGCGACGGAAGCGGTCTTGAGCGTCGCAGGGGAGAAGGAGGAGTAATAATATGAACGTTGTTGGAACTTCTGCTAAACGTATTGATGGCATAGAGAAAGTAACTGGAAGTGCAGAATTTACAACCGACATCGTGCTGCCGCGTATGATCCATGCCAAGCTGAAGCGCAGCCCGTATGCGCATGCAAAGATTCTGGGAATTGATACCAGTAAAGCCGAGAAGATGCCCGGTGTCCGCGCTGTCATTACCGCTGCGGATCTGCCTGACATACGGTTAGGCATCCTAACGCTGGATGAGCATCTGCTCGCCCACGACAAGACGCGCCTTGTCGGTGAGCCTGTTGCTGCGGTCGCTGCGGATACCCCGGAGATTGCACGCGCAGCCTGTGAACAGATCGAGGTCGAATACGAGGAGCTTCCTTCCATCTTTGACCCGGAGGAAGCGATTAAATTAGACCCGCCGGTGGTGTTGCACGAAGAATACGAAGAATACGAGAAACTCCTTGAACTCGCTGAAATGGACGAGCGTCCACCCAACCTGTGGCAAGCCTACCGCATCCGTCACGGCGACATTGACGCCGAGTTCAAAAAAGTGGAGGACGAAGGCGGACATATCATTGAAAATCGTTATTCAACCGGTTATGTCCACACCGCATGTATGGAGCCGCACGGAGCAGTGGCACAATGGAGCTCCGACGGCTCACTGACTCTCTGGGCAGGGGGACAATCGCCCTACATCGCACGCGACGGTTTATCGAAGGCACTCGGTCTGCCGCCATCCAAGGTTCGCGTCGTCATTCCGTTTGTCGGCGGAGCCTTCGGCGGCAAGTTGACTGTCAAAGAGGGTGCTATCGCTGCTGCACTTGCCCGCAAAGCGGGGCGTCCTGTCAAAATTATCTTGACCCGTGCCGAAGATCTCTCTGCTACCGCAGCACGCACACCCTTCATCTTCTACGTGAAGGATGCTGTGACCAAGGATGGCATCCTGGTCGGACGCAAAGTCACGTCGATTTTCTGGGGCGGCGGTTATAGTGGCGAGGGGATCCTCAAACCAATTTTCTCTACGCATCTCTATCCCGGCTCCTACCACTTAGCTGCGCTTTGGGTGGACTCTTACGGCGTTTATACCAACCGTGTCTCCGGTGGCGCGTTACGAGGCTACGGCTGCGCGGAGTCCGCTTGGGCGGTCGAAACGCAAATGGATATCATTGCGAGAATGTGCAACATTGACGCTGTTCAGCTGCGTATAAATAACCTGCTGACCGAAGGCGAGCGCACTGCTATCACTATGCCTGCCCATGCGTTCAGTGCGCACGAATGCCTGACCAAATGTGCTGATGCAATTGAATGGAAAACCCCGTCTGAACCGTTGGGACGCCCGTGGTATCGCGGTAAGGGCATCGCTCTCGGTAACAAGTATTCTTTTGCGCCGACCGCTTCTAGCACGGAGTTAAAGGTCCATGAAGATGCTTCTTGCGAGCTGCGAACCAGTGCGGTCGATTTGGGGCAGGGCGCCTATACTGTTCTCACACAAATCGTCGCCGATGAGTTCGGCATCGAGATCGATCAGGTCAAACTGATCACCCCGGATACCGCGATTACGCCATTCGATCATGTCGCGGGTTCCAGTCGGCAGACCTTCCACACCGGCAATGCCACCCGCATGGCGTGTGACGATGCGAAACGCCAGATACGGGAAGTCGCCGCACCCAAGTTGGAGGTTCACCCTGACGACTTAGACGTTTCCGGTGGGAACATCTTCGTCAAGGGCTCTCCCGAGAAGTCCATCAAAATTGAAGACCTGTTCGTGGTTGAGATGCTAGCGGGCAAACGTCCAGCGGTTGACGAGGTTATCGGTAAAGCGACATGGGAAGTCACTGCCAGTCCACACGATCCCAACACTGGGCAGGGCGAGCAGCCAATGGCTTACATGGGACATGGGGCCCAAGCAGCCGAAGTCGAAATCAACGTCGAAACTGGGCAGGTACGGGTGCGGAAGTTTGTCTCAGCGATTGATGTCGGCAAGGCGATGAACCCGCAGGGGGTCGAGATGCAGAACTACGGCGGCGGGTGCATGGGTATCGGTATCGCACTGCACGAGGACATGTGCTTCGATGCAAGTGGACACATGACCAACGCCAGCCTGATGGACTATAAGATTCCGTCTATCGTTGAGATGCCGTTGAACGAATACATGGAGTCGATTATCGTCGAAGTTCCGCACCAGCATGGTCCCTACGGTGCCAAAGGTGCTGGCGAAATCGTCGTGGTGCCCACATCGCCCGCAATCGGCAACGCGATTTATGACGCGATTGGTGTGCGTATTTGGGATCAGCCGCTAACTCCGGAGAAGGTTGTCAAGGCGTGGAAGGAGAAGAAGGCGTCCGGCAACGGTTCTGGGTCATAAGCCACGGTGGGATGATTTAGAAGATTGGGAACACGCTATCAGTAGCTTTTTAAGGAGGGCATCCCGTCACATTTGATTTGTCGAAAGCCTCACCGACATAGGCTTTGCCCTCCTTTTTTTAGCAATCGCATAACCTTCCTAAAACATCTTAGACCACCGCATATTGAATTGAGGGGTCCGCCCCGACTCGAGGGCTTGCGCCAAGTTTAGTTCCCAGTGCTCCCCTCCCGACTCGAGGGCTTGCGCCAAGTTTAGTTTCCAGCGCCCCCCTATCAGTAAACCAACACCCAGATTAATCTTGGGATCGGAGATGCTAACTTCGTCTAGCTTGTCCCATACCTGCCCCCCGTCAATGAAAAATGTAACGAATGACCCTCCAATTATGTGATGACGATACTCCAAATTGAGCAGAATACCTTGGTTACCAGCAAATTCATAAAGATCGTACCCACGGAGCGATCCAGGTCCCCCAAGAATAAATTGACGTTGAACCGGCACCTCCTTCGCTGAAAGCCCAACTTTCAAACGGAGGTCAAGCATATTCCAGTCGCCGATAGGTTGGTAACGTCTGGAGTGGAGCTCGAATCGTGTGAAATCAAAGTCAGAACCCACCGCCGAATTGCCGTGCTCTACTGCAAAGGTATTGTACCAACCCTCGTTCTCAAAACGACTATCGAAATCATATCTCAAAGCGATACTCCGCATTTGTCCGGGCGTTATTGGTGTATTTTCCTCCTTGTCCGATGTCCATCGAAAGAGTGACCAATCTGTAGTTTTGCTCAGGCTCTCGTGGTCTTCATTGATCACAGTCAGTTTCAGGGAGTGGAGGAACATCTCTGGTTGCCATCGTAGCGAGATCTCAGAGCCAGCCCGCAGATAATAGTCTCGAAAGTCTCCTCCATATAAAAAAGCCGTCAGAAGTTGCTCGTTATCATCTAGTAAGATATCTGGATCTCTTACCGATGTCAGGCGATGGAATTGAAACCTAGCAGTCAGATTCCGGTTAACCCCTCCTAACAATCTTGCCTCTCCACCCGCTTCATAGTTCAATTTTTTATTTGAAAAACCGTAACTCAAAGCACCAAATAGCCTCGGTTGAAGCGGTATCTCAACCTCTGGCGGTTTCGACAGTTCGAGGCGAGGTCCAAGCCGAAGCCCATGAACACGATTAAAACCACCACTCATTGAGAGGTTCATTATGCCATCCGGCAGGATCTCGTCCTTGGTTATCTTCTCCTCTACTGTAATTGTCACAATCCGTTTATCTTCTTCCTGATGGATAGACCAGTCTACGTGCTTGAAATGTGGAAGGATAGCCTTCATTGTTTTGATGGCATTGCTGATGTCATCTGGTCCCTTTTCAAGAGCCTGTCTGATTTCAAAAGCCTTCACTCTTTGGTTACCTCGAATCCGAACCTCGTTGATTGGTTGCTTTTCGCTATCGACAAAGTGAGTTGAAGGAAATGAGAACTCTGTGTTGCCGGAAGGTTGATCAATTGTCGAGGGAATTGCACTATCGGGTTGTTTTTCCAGCGGTTTCAACCCTTTCTTGATGCCAAACCCATCTTGACGGTCTTGGAGCGAGTCGTTTTCCAAGGAGTTGAGTTGTGGGATGTCCACACCAAGCCCCTCAAGATTTCCTAATAATTCACCAATCCGCTGTGGATGCAGATGCCCGACGATATTCATTAGGTGCGCTTCGGTTTCCCCCGTGACCATAACAAAAAGACCGTCGATTGTTTCTATATTGAGCAGTACCCATACCTGAATCTTCTCACTGTCCTCCTTGATTTTGGCAAAGACTTCCCAATCCCGTTTTTTTAATACACGCTCATAATAACGAATCATTGGATCGAAGCTCGCAACATCACCAGAGTAGCTACGGACGTATATTCCCTCCAGCATTCCAATCAATTCGGCAATTTCGGGTTCTTTTTCTGTCGTTTTGGCGACGAATGCGATTAGCTCGCTGTCTAGGTTCACTTCGACCATTGGCTTTAGGAGAGTTGGGTCATTGAAGGTAACAACCCCCCCTGCCGCTTCTTGCGTTTTTCCAGTCCCTACCCAGCCAAGAATAGATTCAATCTGTGGCTTTAGAGGAATCGGGAAATCGAAGGTAATAACACCTCTTGCTGTTGCTTGTGCTTTTGCAGACTCTACCCAGCCAAAAACAGAAAGAAAGAGAATGAGCGGTAGGATGGCAATGGGACGACAGTTTACATAGTGTTTCACGGCTTGTTTTCCTTCTTTTGTTGGATCTTATCGCTTACCTCGTCATTATCACGTTTTGTAACACCTATTCTGAGGCTGGCAAACGGACGCCATAGTGTCCGAGGTTTGCGTTCAGTTCGGCAAAGAATTCGGGACGGATATCGCACACGATCCGAACCACATGCATTTCATTGCCTTCGATTGCGACTATGAAGATTCCACGGAACCTATTTTCATTGTATTTTGCATAAATGCACGAACTGTGCTGATCATCATAAACACGGGTGATTAATTTCCACTTTTTATGACGCATCAGTTCCGCATAGAGGTCAAAAATTTCAGCATTATGAGCTCCGGACGATTGCTCTAAAATGAAGTGGCTTACTTGGACACTCTTGACTCCGCGAATCGCGAGCGTTGCTGCCCGATTTTCGTTTTCGCTTAAAGATGCTCCTAGGTGTTTGAGTACCCACCAGCCGGGTCCGCCGATACCAAACCCTACCTCTTTATGAACGTGGCTCAATCGATCGGCGCGACCAGTATCCCCACCGCCTCCCAACAGACATCCACAACCGATATTTACTACGAGAAGGAGAGGATAGATAAAAAACGAGGAACGTAAAATGTGATTGGCTGATCTATTTTTCATAATTTTTTTTTGGGTGTCGTCAAAACTCATCTGGCAGCGTACGGGACTTTCCGCTATTCTTTTTCGGGCTCATCCTTTTTTGAGGACTTTGACATGTCATCAGTCTTGATATCCATGTCCTCAATATGAGGTAGACCAAGGTTGTCTAGGTTTGCAAGTAATTCGCCGATCCGCTCTGGGTTGATTTCACCGACGATATTTACGAGGGTTACTTCTGTCTCTCCTGCAACCATGACGAAAAGCCCCAATATGGTATCTTCACCGAGCAATATACGTACCTGAACAGTCTCACCCTCTTCTTTGACTTTGGCGATAACCTCCCACTTCTCTTTTTCCAGCCTATTCTCGTAATGACGGGTCAATTCATTAAAAGTCGTGGTGTCATTTTCATAGACGCGGACATATACGCCTTTCAGCATTTCAAGTAATTCCGTAACCTCTGGGTTCGGTTTTGCTGCCTTGGCGACGAGTGAGATCAATTTACCACTTAAATTGACCTCAACTTTTGCTTCCAAGGTGTTCCGAAAGTCAAAAGGAATGAGTCCTTTTATTTTTTCCTTCTCTTTTTGGGCTTCAGCAAATGCCTCACCGTCCGTCATTACGCCGATAAAAATAAAAATAACGGCTGCGAGCATCGCAATTTGTGAAATGTGTCTCATGGTTTGATTCCCTTCAAACAGAACACAGAGAAAAATTCATATTCGCTCTGATAGCTTTGGCATCAAGTTAAAATTATCAAGAGACAAGGATTCTCGTCTTAGATGTCTTCGTTTGACTGGCTTGGTTCAGAGTCAATCTTGAGATCCTTAAGCTGGGGCAGATCCAGGTTCAGATTCATATTTTCCAAATTACAGATGGCGTCACCAACCTTTTCAAAATCGATATGCCCGAAAATATTTACGAGGATCGTTTCCTTAGCCCCGGCAACCATGATGAAAACACCGCTAACTATCTCTTCATCGAAGAGTAGATCCACCCGGACTATCTCATCTTCGTTTTTAGCTTTGACGATGATTTCCCATTCGCCGACTTTCAATTTGTTCTCATAGTGACGAAGCATCTGATCAAGATTCTCGCCATTCTCGTAGCTCCGAACGTATACCCCTTCAATCATTGCTACTAATTTGCCAATTTCGGGCTCGTGCTCCACAGATTTGGTAAGAAGTGTGAATAGTTTGCTGCTCACGTTGATTTCAATTTTCGCTTCGGATACATCGGGAAAGTCGAAATTGATGCGCCCTTTAATATTTTCGTCTTGTGTTTCAGCAATCCCATTTCCGATGGTAAAGAGGAGGGATAGCAGCACGACAAGTTGTGTGAAGTTTATACATAGTTTCACGGTTTTTTTCTCCTAAATGCGTTGGAAATTATGGGAATGAGGAACCGCATTACTCAGACTACTGATTATTGCTAGGATCCTCATCATTACTAGTGGAACTATTTGTCAATTTGTTGAGTATAACGAAGCTACGTTGAATTGTTTCTGAAGAGTTAATTTCATCTATCGTAAGCATTAACGCTCTGCGTGGTGCCTCCCTCACCTGATCTGTGGAAAGGCGTTTGTCAATAGCCAGTCCTGTTTTATGTATCGCGTAGCGAACGGTACTCAAGGCATAATTGAGTTCGTGGGTAGCCTGCTCGATTTGTAAAGATTGCTGGTGCTGCTGGTATGCGCTGAACGTCACGAGGATAATGAGGCTAGCGGCTACGGCTCCAATTGCAACCGGGCGAAGGGACAACCCATGTGATATCCGCTTCAATGAATCAAACCACCCCTGAGCAGTGGGGGTTGGATGAGATTGAACGTAGGCAACGATTTGATCAAAAATCTCAGGAGGCGGTTGGGGTTTCGGCAATTCTTGCAACGCATCGCTGACCTCAAGTGCGAAGTCCAGCTCATTCTGGCAATTCTGACATGCTGCCAGATGTGTCTCAATTGCCCCTTGAGCATCGGCGTTCAGTTCACCGGCAAGGTATTCTTCCAAAACTGAATGCACGTATTCGCAATGTATCGCTTGTGTTGTCGAATGTTGTTGCATCGAGTTATCTCCCCATAAGACTTCCCAGTATTTCCCGTAACCTCTTTTTCGCCCGAAACATGTTCGATTTCACAGTGCCGACAGGCTGATTTAGCGTTTCCGCAATAACTTCAAAACTTAGTCCTTCTATTTCGCGCATAACAACAACTGTACGAAAATGGAGCGGAAGTTGAGCAATCGCCTGTCGGACCAGCTGTTGACGTTCCTGCCTGATGTACAGCTCTTCCGGCGATAGATTTGATGGCTGAGATGCCGTGCTATTGCTCTGATGGTGGACCAGCGTTTCAATTTCTTCAGTATCCCCCATTGTTAACGGCACTTGAAATCTGCGTCGGCGTAACAGGTCAATACATAAATTATTGGCGCATTTGAGCAACCACGATTGGACTGTCTCAAGACGTAATTCAGCGTTGTGATTCCATGCTTTGATGAAAGTCTCCTGAGCCACGTCCTTCGCGTCATCTGGATTATTGAGCAGATACAATGCGTGTTGATAAATCTGTGTCTGGTACTGCTTGACGAGATCAAGAAACACCTCCTCTGGCATATCGTGACTCCATGAGTTTTCGTTGAAGCTGCCCTTACTACGAATAACGCGACAAAAAGTTGCATCAGAATCACGCCTTTGGTGTCATCTTGACTATTGAGCAAATACAAGCCGTGTTGGCAGAACTGTGCTTGGTGTTGCTTTGCCATATCAAGAAAGACATCTTCGGATATATTGTGGCCCCCTACATTTTCTGCTTCGGGTTGCCTTTACTACGGATGACGCAGCGAAAAGTTGCATCAAATTTGAAAAATTAGTAAATGGTAAGATGTGACGGTCTAAGCAAAAAGATGAATCAACATTCCAAAGATAGAAAACCTTCTTGACAATTAGCTATCATCATAATATACTTAGCCGAAAATATCAACTGATCGGAAATTTGCAACTTCCTCGGTCCCAATCGGGACGCAATTAGGTGAACAAACTGATAAAAGCTTTGCACCCACTTTATGAATATCCGACATCAAGTCACTGACCTCAAACTTGTCTACCCCTTCAAGATTGCCCGGCGAGCCGTTGATGAATTCCGTCAAGTGATTTCTGTTGAAATTGATGGCGGACTTGGCGAGACGGCTCCCGCACGCTTCTACGGCGAAACTGTGGAAACGGTTCAAGCGGCTTTTGACACCCTCGATGCAGGTCTTGATGGAAATCTTGACGCTATTGAGAGTGTCATGTCCGAACTTGAATCGGTTCTCGGACGCAATTACGCTGCAAAATCCGCGATTGACATGGCGCTGCACGACCGGCTAGGGAAAGAGTTAGGAGTGCCGCTTTATCGGCTCTGGGGGCTCGATCCAAAGGCGACACCGCTGACCACCTTCACAATCGGGATTGATGAGCCGGAGGTTATGCAGCAAAAGGTGCGCGAAGCCGAGGTGTATCCGCTCCTCAAGGTGAAACTTGGCACCGACCGTGACTTGGAGCTCATCCGCGCACTCCGCGAAGTTACCGACAAGCCGATCTATGTGGATGCCAACACGGCGTGGACACCCAAAGAAGCGGTTCGTAAAATCCGTGAGCTTGTCCCATACGGTGTTGAATTGATCGAACAACCCACCAAGCCGGACGATCTAGAGGGGTTAAAGTTTGTCCGCGAGCACTCGGAGCTCCCGATTTTCGCCGATGAAAGTGTGAAACGTGCCGCCGATATACCTGCACTGGTCGGGTGTGTTGATGGTATCAATATCAAGTTGGTCAAATGCGGCGGCCTGCTCGAAGCGATGCGAATCATCCACATTGCGCGGGCGCATGGACTGCAAGTGATGATTGGTTGCATGATTGAAAGCTCCCTAGGTATTACGGCAGCGGCGCATCTCACACCACTCGTGGATTACGCAGATCTGGACGGACATCTACTGGTTGCGAATGATCCATATCGCGGTGTAACACTTGAGGTGGGTAAACTCATCTTGCCCGATCTGCCCGGAATTGGAGTTGTTTCAGTTGAGAATTAGAAGAAATCTGTTTTCAGGAGAAGTGTATGAGCAAAGCCCAGTTATTGAGAGACCATAAAATCGGAAATATTAATAATTTATATTGGAACTTATCAGCACCCACCCTATATGAAGAAGCTCTCATGCGGGGCGAAGGGCGAATTGCTCAATTGGGTCCTTTCATCGTCGAAACTGGTCCTCACACAGGTCGTTCACCTAACGACAAATTTATCGTTGAACAATCGTCAAACCGAGATAAAATCTCGTGGGGTAAAGTCAACCGTCCCATTGCAGAAGAGTACTTCGATCGCGTGTATAATCACATGCTAACTTACATCCAGGGGCGTGATGTCTTTGTTCAAGATTGCTACGCCGGCGCTGACCCACAGCATCGCATCACGGTCCGTGCTATCACCGAATATGCGTGGCACAGCCTGTTTACCCAAAGTCTTCTCATCCCCGCCGCCAAGTTGTCTCCAGACCGTTCACCTGACTTTACAATTATTGATTTTCCGGGGCTTCACGCTAATCCTGAATTACACGGCACTGACTCAGAAGCCTTTATCCTTGTGAACCTTAACCGGAATTTGGTGCTTATTGGCGGGACACGGTACGCTGGAGAGATAAAGAAATCGGTTTTTACATACCTTAATTACCTGTTACCGGGTCAGGGAGTGCTGCCGATGCACTGCTCGGCAAATCTTGGATCTGATGGAGATGTTGCCCTGTTCTTCGGGCTGTCGGGGACAGGAAAAACAACGCTCTCCTCCGCATCCGGACGCCAGCTGATCGGCGATGATGAACACGGTTGGAGTGATCGCGGTGTCTTTAACTTTGAAGGCGGCTGCTACGCGAAAACAATTAACTTGTCCAAAGAAGTGGAGCCGGAGATCTACGCCTGTACCCATAAGTTTGGGACGGTGCTGGAGAACGTGATTCTCGATCCGGTGACACGGCAAATCGATCTCGACGATGACACACTGACCGAGAATACGCGTGCGGGTTACCCTATTACCCATCTTGATAATATCGTTCCGGAAGGTGTCGGCGGACACCCGAAGAACCTGATCATGCTTACCTGCGATGCGTTTGGTGTGATGCCTCCCGTCGCCAAATTAACAGCTGAGCAAGCGATGTATCATTTCCTTTCGGGATATACCGCGAAGGTTGCCGGCACTGAACAGGGATTGGGGAAGGGGCCTGAAGCGACCTTCAGCCACTGTTTTGGTGACCCATTTATGCCGTTAGATCCTGCTGTATATGCCGATATGCTTGGAGAAAAGATTAATCAACATCAGGTGGATTGCTGGCTGATCAACACCGGATGGAGTGGTGGCGCCTATGGCGAAGGCACACGAATGAAGATCGCTTACACCCGCGCCATCGTTGACGCCGTTCTGAAGGGCAAGCTGGCGGAAGTTCCAACCGAGCCGGATCCGATTTTCAGCATCCACGTCCCTACTGCCTGCGAAGGTGTGCCGTCTGAAGTTCTCAAACCGCGGAACACATGGAAAGATGGTGCGGCTTACGACCTCCAAGCGCGAGAGCTCGCTAGGATGTTTGCGGAAAACTTTGAACAGTTCACCGACAGCGCGACAGAAGCTGTCCGAGCGGCGGGTCCCCAAATCTAATCGCAAATACGAAGAATCCAAAACAGACTCCGACGCCGATAAAGGGCTAGAATCTATATCCGTTTCACGCGTCGCATGAGAAAGGATTTCAGAATGGCTGAAAAGCGATTTGCTATTGTCACTGGCGGTACTGGTGCGTTGGGAACGATTGTCACGGAAGCACTTCTCAAAGAAGGTTACCACGTTGCGGTCCCTTGCACCTCTGAGCGCAGTATCGAAGCGTTTGGGCGTAGGATGGGCGATCTCAAGGCGCAGGTAACACTGGTTCGCGCAGACCTGACGGTTGAGAGTGAAGTTCAAGATTTCATCCAAGCCACATTAGACAAATTCGGTCAGATCGACGTTTTGGTGAATACAGTTGGCGGCTTTGTCGGCGGTATCCCAGTTGCCGAGATGGCTGAGGAACGATGGAATTTCATGATGGATCTGAATCTGAAATCAATCTTTCTCTGCTGCAAAACGGTACTGCCGCACATGATTGAGCGGAAGCATGGGAAGATTGTGAACACCTCTGCCCGTGCAGGATTAAGCGGGTCTGCTGGGTTGGGCGCCTATTCGGTCTCCAAAAACGGCGTGCGGATTCTCACAGAATCGATTGCAGAGGAGGTCAAAGATCTTGGGATTAACGTCAATTCCCTGTTGGTCAGTATCATGGATACACCTGCGAACCGTGAGGGGATGCCCGACGAAGATCACTCCCGATGGGTCTCGCCCGACGACATCACCAAGGTCATCCTATTCCTTATTTCCGACGCCGCGGCTATCATCAACGGCGCAGCGATCCCCGTCTATGGCAGAGCATAGTTGACAGTAAAGGAGCAAAATGCAACGACAAAAGTTCTATTTATGGTTGTCTGTTTTTTGTGTGTTGAGTCTGCTAATCTATGGCTGCGATAACCAGAAAAGTGGAGACAAACAGTCGTCTGTCCAAACCGAGAGCGGTCAGAAAAAGGAACAGATATGGCTCTCCATCCTCGGTGGGGCGGTCGGTGGGACTTTTTCCCCGTTTGCAGGTGGAATTGGGACTGTCGTTTCGAAAGCGGAGCCGAACATCAGAATCTCCGTCGAGGCGTCCGCTGGGTCAATCGAAAATGTGCGTCGCGTGGACAGTGGTGGCGACTATATGGGCGTTGCGTTTGCATCCGATGTTTATCTTGGCTATCATGGGCAAGAGGTATTTGCCAAAGAAGGAGCGAAAGAAAATATCCGAGTGCTAACGCTGCTTTACATCGCTTACAACCAATTTGTCACTTTGGCGGGCAGCGATGTGCACCAATTTGAGGATATTGTCGGGAAGAAAGTTGCGATGGGCGCAGCGGGCTCAGGCTCTGCGCAAACACTGGAACGGCTCGCGAAGCTCGCTGGCATTCACGGCAAATTCACGCCGGTTTATAAAGGGGGGACCGCAGGTGGTGATGCCCTCCGCGATGGGCAGGTGGACGGCTTTCAATGGCTTGTCAATGCACCCAATTCTGCCATCATTTATGTCTCCGAAATCAAATCTGTCCGCCTAATCGACTTCGATGCGCCCGCCAAAAAGTACGGATTTTACGAGAAATATCCCTTCTATCTGCCCGGTACGGTGCCTGAGAAGGCATACAAAAACGTCCAACCGGTGAATACATTCATGATGCCGACAGTCCTCATCGCGCACAAAAACATCAGCGAAGAAACGGTCTACACCATCCTGCAGCGTATCTACGATCAAGCAGGACATCAAACTTTGATAACTACCACCCCTGCCGCAAAGGATATGACACCTGAAAATGCGCCGAAAGCGTTTGTGATTCCGCTGCATCGTGGGGCACATCGATTTTGGACAGAGCGGGAAGTTGAAATTCCGGCAGCGGCACAAGCCGTGGATTAAACGGTCCCGCCGTTAATTCTGGTTCCACCCACGGATGCACTCCAACAGTTGCGTATGCAGGTCCCCATTCGTCGCTAAAATCCCGCGATTGGTCGTCATCCGTCTCCCTTGCAAGAAATCAAGTGTCCGTCCATCGATATCCGTTACTACCCCGCCCGCCTCTTCTACCACTATCAGCCCAGCGGCATGATCCCAGATACACTCACGGTAATCCGGCGTCGCCGGGTTCGGCAGACGAATGTAGATGGATGCTTCGCCCCGTGCGAGCACCCCATACTTCCCCTGACCGTCCATCCGGATCGGTGGCTCAACGATACCGACCTGCTGTGCAATCTGTGCGTGCGCGTTAAGGTCGCTGTGGGTAGATTCAACGCTCTCCGCAAAACGGCGTGTCCTCTGAGAGATACGAATCCGTTCTGAGAACTTCCCATCCAACGAGAGCATCCGAGCGCCTTTACCCCTCTCTGCGACGAAAAGACAACCGCGTTGAGCTCGCGGATCGTCCAATCTCTGCGGCAGATTTGGACATCCCAGCACACCGAATTTTACCTCCCCATGGAGGATTAACGCCAGCGCAATAGCGTATTGATCTCCCCGCAAAAACCCTTTCGTGCCATCGATCGGATCCAACGTCCAGAAGCGTTCTCCCACCTCTCCGCCGCCCCGATCAATCCAATCGCAGACCGTTTGGGGTGAGGGTATCTCTTCAACAAAATTGGTGAGGTATCCGGTCACACGCTGCATAAGTTGAAGGTTTTCCTGCAATGCCTGAGAATCCTCTTCGGCGACAATGACATCTCTTGGGAATGCCTTACCGATGGCTTGACAGATTAAAGCCTGTGAACCGAAATCTGCCACTGTCACGGGGCTTCGATCTGCCTTCTCCATTGCATCTGCTTTCACCATGTCAGCCTGCACTTGCCGACACAGTTGTGTTGCTCTTGATACCGCGCTGATTGCAATCTGTTTCTCTGATACCATGGGGTCTGCAACCTGATGTCTGATTTTCTTAACCTCCATATTCAAGGGTGCGGCGTAAAATACTGCGATGTCCGAGATTGTTTTCGATGTGGTAGATGATAGTGTATGTTCCCGTCGCGGCTCGAAATTGGTTGACATCAATAGTCGGGGCAAATCGCATAACCTCTGAGCCGTCGTTTGGGATATCGAGGTGCCGTGTAAAGGGACCGTAGCATCGTTCGCCTAACGGGTTGAGCACTTTCCATGTGACTTCGATCCACTTTGGACGCGGGTCACGACGCAGGTAAACGACAAGCTCATCCGCTTCCAGTCCATTGTCGTCGAAACCAAGGACACCCAGCTCGGAGAGCATCTTGGCTGTGAGCGTTGCGGGGATGTGCTCCAGATAGCCTCTGCCGGGGATTGCCCGCCACGTGCCGCCGGTTGCCCAGGCAAGCTGCTTGATAGGAAGGAAATTCAGTCCGATGACATCAACGCGAATCCCGTTGTGCTGTAGCGTTTCGATAACCCCATCTTGGCTATATTCCGATCTGCCGTCGTAATCCGCATCGTGGAAGGTTCCATCGCTCGCAAGGACGAAAAATCGTTGGGCGTTGCCTCGAAATTTAATCTTGTGCAGCGCCGCCATTAACGCATCTAATCCCGATTCGGCGAGATCGCCGCCACCTTCAAACTTAATCTTGTAAAGCCAATTTTTGAATTTGCCGTGATCCGTCGTGACACCCCGAACCTTCGGCTTATTTTCTTTGGCGTCGGCGAATGTTACCAAGCCAAAGGCTGCATCGTGTCCTGAGCGCGTGAAATGCTCGAAAAAGAGGTCGATATAAGCGCGAATGCCACGGACATTGTCTTCCATGCTTCCAGTCTTGTCGATGATAAAAACGAGATCGACCTCCTGAAGGGTTGCCGCATCTGTCAGGTTCCGGGCAAGTTCAGTCATCATCTGAATGTAGTTGTCCCCCGTAGAGGTGCCTGAAGGAATGCTACCGCCCGAATTTCCGATAGGCATCCCCGCAAGTGCCTCGCCTCGTCTTCGCCCAACACGCAACTTTGCCACACCGACCTCTGGAGAGCTTTCGGATAGATTGCCGCCGCCTTCATTCATATTAATGTCTTGGTATGCTGCTAGAGGTTCCTCTCTTTCTGATTCCTCTCTTGGCAGATCTACCGCTGTCATGGTAACTGCTTTGGACTCTGGGCGGACTTTTGAGGATAATTGGGGTTGAGAAACAGATCCAACGCTATCCGAAGCGGGAGGCGAATCAGCTTTCGACTCAATTGCCTCGCGCTGATTGGTCTTGAGTGAATCAATCGTCAGCCACTTAGCTGTGGATGCAGGCTTCGGCTTAGGTTTAGGGGGAGAAATTTCCGAAACAACCTTCACCGGTTCAGGGGGCGGCGGTTCTACTGGCTTGGGTGGGAGAACTACCGGGCGTTGAAAATGGGTGATCTCAACCAGAACGGCGTTATCAAAGAAAGGTGATTGGCGCTGTTCAATCTGTAGATGGATCATGATCGCAGCAATAAAGAGATGAATGATGAGCGAGCAGATTAAGGCTAAACGCGAATTTCTGCGACGTAACATGGAGTCACCTACTTCTGTGAATCGAGGGACTTAGAAGCCCCATAGAGATCTCTCATCTTTGGGCGGATCTCTGAGCTGATTTCGCAATCCGAATCCCAACGTTATGCACTATCTGTATCGGTTCATACGCTGCACGGTTTGCACATCGCGCCGCGAATTGACCCCGCGGCACCCATGAACCTCCCCGAATGACCTTGCGCCTGCCTTCGGCTGGACCGAAGGGGTTTTGCGCCGGCGCGTATCGATAGGTCTCCGGGTGGAACCAGTCGATGCACCACTCGTAAACGTTCCCGCCCATATTGTAGCACCCATAGGGGCTGATACCGTCCGGATAGCTGTCAACAGGTGTTGTTCGTTTGAGATGGGTCTCCGACGAATTCGTTTTTGATGGGTCCCATTCGTTTCCCCACGGGTACTCTCGTCCATCGGTGCCGCGCGCTGCTTTCTCCCACTCTGCTTCTGTTGGTAGACGATACGCTTCGCCTGTCAATTCATTGAGATAACCTAGAAACGCTTGTGCGTCGTGCCAACTGACGCCAACTACAGGACAATCTGGCGCATTGAAGCGCGAATCGGTGTGGAAACGCGGCGGATAATGCCCGGTGTCTTCTACGAATTGCATATATTGTGCATGGGTCACAGCGAGCTTACCGATATAGTAAGCGTTGAGCGTCACCGTGCGCTGCGGTTCCTCATGGTCAGTTTTCCTTAGTTCTGTCGGAAGCGTCCCCATGAGGAAGGATCCTCCGGGGATGTAGACCAATGGGTAGTTTAGCGGATGGATCGTAATCTCTTGGGGTACTGACATGGGAATGTATCCACTCGTGATAATCCGAAAAAGATGAAGGATGAGATATGATTTGCAAAGCGTAACGATATACTGAAATTAAAAAAATTGTAACACTAGACTGTTGTTTTTTCAAGGTCAAGTGTCTTTTCGATTTAATACTGGTAGGATGTAAACTTTCTATTCTCGGCACGTCTAAATCAAGTAGGACCTACGCAGTTGAACGTTTGAAGTCAACCCTCCTGCTCTCTCCGGTCAGAAGACCAAGAGTTTTCGACCCTATCAGGTTGCTTTGAACCCTTGATGCAATCAGAGGGGATAATTCAGCGATTCATCGCCCTTGAACACATCCCTCGACACCCAATATCGGGAGGGTCACAAACTCAAGTGTGGTGCGATTCTGCGTAACAGGACATAATGTCGGTTAGATTCCAATGCGGTGAAAGTCGTACGCCCGGTTTGGAAGCAGGGAAAATTCCGTGATGAGGAATCTATCTATACTTACTAACTTCTTAAGAGGTAAGAGATTACAGGTTAAATTTAAGGAGACTGCATAAGATGCCTTGGAAATTTTCCTGTTTTGTGATTACACTTCTCTTCGTGCCTCTCCTACTCCAATGCAGGGCTTTGCAATTGTTGGAACAACAACCACAAACGACTCAACAGGATGTGAATGACACCATTTCGGAGACTACTTCTCGCGTTCGGTTAATCTACTTTACACCCCAAGACCGACCCTTCAAGCAAAGAATTGTCGATCAGATAGAGTTACAAATGAGAGTCGTACAAACTTTCTTTGCAGACCAGATGGAAGCCCACGGCTTCGGGCGGAAAACATTCGCTTTTGAAACTGATGTGAAAGGGAGAGCGATTGTACACCGAGTCAAGGGGCAGTTCCCCGATAAACACTATCTCTTTAATACAACAAATAAGGTTGGGACAGAAATCGGGGAACGATTTGATCTTTCAAAGAATGTCTATATGATTGTTGTTGATATAAGTGGTAAGTACATTAACAGAGCTATGGGACTTGGAAGCTCCCGGCGTGGTGGCCAATCAGGCATTCTTTGGATAGCAAAAAGCGGTTTTCAGAGCAAAACCATTGCTCATGAATTAGGACACGCCTTTGGCTTACTACACGATTTCCGTAATGAGCGATTTCTCATGTCCTACGGTTCTTTTCACCTCTCCTCAACCCGACTGGAAAAACGTCAACTATCCAAGGAAGCTGCAGAATTTCTTGATGCTAGCCGTTTCTTTAACTCCAGCAGAACGTTCGCCAGCCAATTTGAGCCGAAAATTAAGATTATCTCCTCACTCGAGTATCCACCGAGGGCAGAAAGCATCCGTATCATTTTCGAGTTGAGCGACCCAGATGGATTACATCAGGCACGATTTCACACCAACCCCAATATTACTGACAAAAACTTGGCGAAGTTCAGCAGGGGATCCCCCGCATTCAAAGCCTCCAAGCGGTTAAATGGACAAGAGATGACCGTTGAGTTTGTTTGCGAATTATCCAAGGTTGACGTTCACGATCTGTGGCTTCAAGTTGTCGATTTACAAGGACACTTTGGGACAAAATCATTTTCCGTCCACCTTCAAAAGTAAATAGGAGTTACGCAGTTAAAGTGTAACAGGGTTGAACCAAATAGGCACGCATCACCTCTCTGATAATCGAAACTTTCGCTTCAAATCAGCGCGGTCCCGTCGAAAAGCGGTGTACCTCTAAGCGTAGATACACTCGTAATGTGGGTTCATACCTTCTATAAATAACCTATTTTCTTGGCAAGTGCATAACTCCTATAAAATGCAATACTCTCTAATTATGTTGACAAGATTTACGAAATGCGCTACACTTTGAACAAGTCAGATTCAATAAAAAAACGGCGGCAATTTATCACCTTTCACGTGACAAGGAGGTTTCCACTATGAGTATTACACCCCGTACCTCTCAAGAAACACCGGCAGGTTCAATCCACATCGAAGATCTCCCAACTGTAGATGTTGCGGATGAGGCCGATCTGGTCTACCACCAACTTTGCCCCGCCGATACCTTTGGAGACGGCGAGGGGAAGCCTTTTCACGTGGATGGCACCCACCTCGCTGCCTTTAAGTATGAGGATAAGTTTTACGCGGTCGACAATCGCTGTCCGCACATGGGTTATCCGATGTCCGAAGGCAGCGTCCGAGATGGTGTGTTGATTTGCCACTGGCACCACTGGGAATTTGACCTCAAATCGGGCGGTTGCTTTCTCTCATCTGGGGATGATTTGAAGGCATTCCCTGTTACAGTGCGCGATGACGGCTATCTGTATGTCGGGCTTGCCCGTGGGGAGCGAGACGCAGCAAAACGCCGTGTCATTGACCGTGGCAAGCGCGCGCTTGAGCGAGGGCTCAAGGACCGCAGTTCCTTCTTCATTGCGAAGGCGGTCACAGCACTCACCGATGCAGGAGCAAAATCACAGGAGATTATTCAGCAAGGACTTCACTATGGTTCCCATAAAAGTAGCGAAGGCTGGTCCTCCGGCATAGCGATTCTTACGCTCGCAGCGAATTTGTGGGACGAGGTTGCCCCGAAAGATCACAACCTGTTTCTCGTGCATGGACTTGTGCAAATCAGTCTTCGGACGTCGGGAAGTTCGCGTCCATACCGTGCACCGTTCCCACGTACGACAGAAGAACACGACCTCATAACCCTGAAGCGGTGGTTCCGTTATTTTATCGACAAACGGGACCGGGGTGCCGCAGAGCGCATTCTGCTCACACTGAATGACCGTGGATACGATAAATCGGTCTTAGCGGATTTCGTGTTCACCGCTGCCACTGACTTCTATTTCACCGGCGATGGTCACGCCCTCGATTTTGCAAACAAGATGTTTGAGGCGTTGGATTACGTCGAGTGGGATGGGGCACATGAGATCTTGCGTCCGATCGTGGTCGATTTGGTGAGCCGGACACGGCATGAGGAAACTTCACGCTGGGCAGACAGTGTGCCGGTGCTAGAGCCGATCTTCACTCGGTTGGATGACATCTGGAAGGAGAACCAAGCGAACGAGGCGGAACTCGATATTTCAGAGTTCACCCAAACCATGCTTGGCGACGATTTTGTGCCGATTGTTGCGGAGATTGAGGAGAAACTTCGCGCCGGCGTGAAACCGACCGACATCTGCCGAGCCATGACCTACGCTTCGGCGATCCGGACTGCGCGCTTCCATCTCAAGAATGAAGGTGATTGGCACGATGTGGCAAACATCTACTCCTACGCGCACGCGCTCTACTGCACGTTCCAGTACGCACCGAGTGCAGACCTTTTGCGCGGAATCTTCCACGGTGCCGTGTTTCTGAACTACCTACGCTGGTTGAACATGCCGGCGGCACGTATCCCTCGACCCGGTCAACGGCTTGACGAAACTTTCGATTCCGTTGATAAGATGTTGGATCGCTTTCAGGAGTTCGCTGACTTCCAAAAAGTTTACGAAGCAGAAATCCTTGTGAACCAATATCTGGAAGAAGGACACGACATTGACGCGCTCAAACGTGCATTGGCTCACATCCTGCTCCGTGAAGATGCAGAACTTCACATGTTCCAGGTGCTCGAAGTCGCTTTTCGGCACTATGCGTTGACTGACGACTCTGAGGAGAAACGGATGCATCTCCTCGCGGCGACCCGTTACATCACCGCACAGAAGTTGATGAAGAATATCCTCTGGTCAACCGAGAATGCGGAACGGCTGGCACGTGGCGAGTTGCTCAGTGAACGTGAGGACGATAATTAGCAGGTAAAACGACAACAAAAAAGGGCGTGCCTGTGGGTACGCCCTTTTTTATTTCTATGCGAATCGCGATTTGGAAATCGCTCCTACTTATGCGACCAGTTGTCCATGATTGTCAACTTCATCGCGCAAACATTTGCGGCAGTAGTAGATCGGCTGCGCTTTGCGATAAACAAATCCCTTCGCTTGCGTACCACACTTTTCGCAGCGCTGATCTTTGATTCCGTGGATCGCCTCGGTTACTTTTGATGAAGATACCGTTTTCATCTGGGGTTCCTTTCCTTGTGTATATACATCATACTTCCATTGGGTTACGAAAATGGTTGTATTTCACAATATGCTAATTCTTATTTTCTTTAGTGTGAATTATACCACACAAATATAAAGTAGTCAAGTAAAATTGTCAAAACTTTCTAGATATTATGAAGATCTTGACAACGCATGGGCGCGTGTGCTATTCTTATGTAGCTTAACTTTGAAAATTGTAGAAATGGGTGATTATATTGGATACAAAGGTTATCGCTGCGATGAGCGGCGGTGTTGATAGTTCAGTGACCGCGGCATTGATGGTCGAAGCCGGCTATGATGTAGTTGCAATTACCATGCGACTCGGCACGCACGACACAATCGAGATCGAGTCGGATAAGCCGAATTGCTGCTCGCTTGAGGGTGTCGAAGATGCGAGGCGGGTTGCTACACAGCTCGGCATACCGTTTTACGCCGTCAATTACGAAGAGCGTTTCCGCCAGAGCATCGTTGATTACTTTGCTGACGAATACGTTTCTGGGCGGACACCGAGTCCGTGTGTCATCTGTAACCAGGACTTAAAGTTTGGGAAACTGCTTGAGCTCGCAACACAATTAGGAGTTGACTACGTGGCGACGGGACATTACGCCAGAATCGAACACGAGCCGGAGACAGGTCGCTATCTCTTACGCAAAGGGATTGATTCTCGTAAAGATCAGTCTTACTTCCTATTCTCGCTGACACAGGCGCAGTTGAGTCGCGCGTTGATGCCGCTCGGTGGGTATGCAAAGGATGAGGTCAGAGAGGTAGCGCGAAAGTATCAGTTGCGGACAGCGGAGAAGCCGGAAAGTCAGGAACTCTGCTTTATCGCAGACGATAACTACAAGCGATTTCTCACGGATCGGATCCCAGAAAAGCTTCAAGCGGGCGATATTGTTGACCAAGAAGGTCATGTGCTCGGAGAGCATCAAGGAATCCCGTTTTACACGGTTGGACAGCGCAAAGGGTTGGGCATCTCTGCTAAGACGCCGCTCTATGTTACCGAATTAAAGGTTCATGACAACACCATCGTTGTTGGGAAGAACGAAGACCTCTTGGCGGATAAGATGCAGGTCGAGGAGGTGAACCTCATCACGCTGGATGAGCTAACCGAACCGATTCGAGCAGAGGTCAAGATTCGCTATAAGGATACAGGGGCACCGGCGACAATTAGCCCCTTGAGCGACACGGAGGTGGAAGTCAGGTTTGATCAACCGCGTCGAGCCGTGACGCCGGGACAGGCAGCGGTGTTCTATGATGGTGATATTGTCATTGGCGGCGGCTGGATTAAGTAGGTGCGCCGATCTATCCAGGGTGGGTGTGTTTGTCGGGGCAGATAGAAGATGGACATCCTCGAATCACAACATCAAAAGATTATCATTGTCCTCGTTGTCGTGATACTTGCGGGCGGGGGATATTGGATGCTGAAGCATTTCCACCCCGCGCTTTTTCTCGGTGAGCCTGATCTCGTTGTCGAAACGGAAACACCCCCACCTCCATCATCCACGCCACCCTCAACCGCGCTACAGCCTGAGATTGCCGTCCACGTGATGGGCGCGGTGAAGTCGCCGGGCGTCTACCACCTGTCTACAGATGCGCGAGTCCACGAGGCTATTCAGAAAGCGGGTGGGCAGACAGACCAAGCCGATATTCACAGTCTCAATCTCGCCGCGAAGATTCGTGATGGGGAACAGATTTATGTCCCGGAGATTCGCCAAAGCTCCGATGTAGGACAGGCAATTCCCACCACTCCGTCCTCCGCTGCGTCTCCGCAGCCGTCTGTCAGGCGGTCTGCACCGTCAGATGGGTCGCGTATCAACATCAATACTGCGACATTCCAGGAGTTGCAAACAGTGCGTGGCATCGGACCCACAATGGCGCAACGCATTATTGAATACCGTCAAACTTCAGGTCGGTTCGCTACCGTTGATGATCTCACGAATGTCAAAGGCATTGGTGAGAAAACGCTGGAGAAGATTCGGCATCTCGTCGTGGTTTATTAGTAACCTTATGCCACCTATATACCCTTTTTATAATGGGCTCGCGTGTCGCAGAAGCGCGGAAGCATGTCGTTGGTTTCCTTTGATGTCAATCACTTCATGGAAATCAACGACACGCATGGGCATACCGATGTGCAGATGGTGACGATTTCTTTAACAACGGTTATCGATTGGCACCCATTGGGCTTCCGTTGCCCCTTCATAGACGGAGATCGGGCGGATGAGGCGGTTATCGTCGTGCTGCTCAATGAGGTGTGCGGTCCAGCCCGCAATACGCGCTGCAACAAACAGAGAAGTGTAGAGCTCAATCGGGATGCCGAGAAGGTAATAGGTATAAGCAGAGGGAAAATCGATGTTAGGATGAAGCCCCTTCTCACGCCGCATCGCGCTGGTGATAACTGCTGCCATCTCCGACCATTTGGTGATGCCGAGACGTTCTCCCAAGGTTTTCGCGAAGCCACTCATGATCGGTACCCGCGAGTCGCCATCGTGATACACACGATGGCCAAATCCCATGATGAGCTCCCCTTTTTTCAACTTTTGGTCGAGGTAAGCCTCCGCTTTTTCTACGGCATCAATTTCCAGCAGCATCTGCATCACCTTTTCATTCGCACCGCCATGTGACCTTCCCTTTAGCGCACCCATTGCCCCACAGACCCCAGAGTATATGTCGGATTGAGTAGAAGCAATCACACGTCCGGCGAAGGTTGAGGCATTGTAACCGTGTTCAGCGTGAAGAATAAGCGAAATTTCCAAAGTTTTCATCGCATCGGTTGCTGGTTCTTCGCCGTTGAGCATGTAGAGAAGGTTCGCTGCGTATCCCAAATCCGCACGGGGTGCGATAGGTGTCTGCCCATTTTGAATTCGTTGGCTGGCAGCGATGACAGTGGGAATTTGCCCAATCAACGCCTTGGCTTTGCGTAGGTTTGCTACATGTGAATTATCGTTCGCGTCAGGATGACCTGCGCCGAGTGCAGAAATACCAGAGCGTAGCATATCCATTGGATGCGCCGTTTTGGGATGTAGACGTAGCGTTGCTATCACCCAATCGGGAAGGGCACGATTTGCAGCGATTTCCTTGCAAAAGGCATCGAGTCGCGCCTTCGTCGGTAAATTACCAATCAGCAACAAATAGGCGACTTCCTCAAAGGTCGCATGAACCGCGAGGTCGTTGATGTTGTAGCCACGATAAGTCAGTTCAATCTTTTCCGGATCGATCTGTGAAATACAGGTCTTGCCTGCAATGATATCTTTCAGACCAACCGCAACCTTGTTGACAAACCGTTCGTCTTTCGAGGGACGTTTTTCTTTCATTGTTTCCTGTACCATCGTTATCAGCCTCTCTTTCAGTCGTTTTCGGGAATATCGAAGACGGCTATTGACCGTCGTCACGGGAACCTCAAGGAAATCGGCAATTTCATTTTGGGAGAAGCCGTCAATATAGAAAAGTGTTGTAACGGTACGCTCATGCACCGGCAATGCCGCAATCGCCGTTAACACACTGTCCTTCATTTCTTGGACTTCGACAAATTCCAACGGATCTCCGGCTTCTGAGTGCAACCCGGCAGCGGATTCCAGCGGAACTATTTCAGCTGACTTGCCCCGCAACATCCGATCGCACTGCTTAAAAACAATCTTGCGAAACCAACCGGGAAAAGCATCGGGATCCCGCAAGTTTGGCAGACACTGGTAGGCTTCAATAAACGCCTCCTGTGCAACATCTTCCGCCAGATGAAAATCGTCAAGGATCGAGTAGGCGTAACCTACCGCCATGCTCTGGAATCGCCGGACAATTTCACTGAAGCCAGATAAATCACCGGTTTGTGCGCGAGCGATGAGAGTTTTCAACACCTCCATATCAGTCTCCTCATTTCATGCCGTGAATCGCTTTCAATATAAAGTCCCAACTTGAGAGGAAATTCTGCTATTTTTTTGACGGTCGGTGACAGGGGAAGGGTGATTATTTCGAGCCATTTTTATTTGACTTCTGATGCAAGTATGCTATAATTTTTTAGATTTTGTAACTTTTTCCACAAGGAGGAATCAGTAATGTCAACCCTCGTACATATCGGTGTCCGTGCCACCAATTTAGAAGAGACTATCCGATTTTGGCGCGATGCCCTCGGATTGAAAGTTTTTTCGACGATGGACGATTGCTACGATCTCACCGATGGCTACCACAATTTCCGTGTCTTTCAGCACAATGGACCCGAACGGCCGCCGCACGTCGGTGGGATGTTGGACTATCTCCACATCGGTGTCCGTGTCCCGGACCTACAGGAAGCCGCAAAGCAGTGTGAGGCGAATGGTTTCACAATTATTTCAGACGGGGTCGGTGGAGACGCGTATGATCCAGATTCGCCCCCAGACGAATCGTTCAAGGTCGAAGACCCTGACGGAATTGTAGTGGATGTAACGGCGAGCGATGATCAGTGGCCAGGTGTTCAGTCGCGATAATGGACAACCTTTGGTATTGAGCGCAAGCCCTATGTGCAGTACATGGGGCTTTTTGATTCACCCTGTTGGCTCATATTAAGAAATCGTGCAACAGAAAATGAACGCATGATTTTCACGTATCACGCATCGCGTATCACACACTTAATCGTTTTGCACTTTCTTTTGACATGAGTTGTCCTGATTAACCTGCCGTTACCAACCGTTGTATCATGTGTTTGTCTAAAAAACGCTTGACATCTACTTTATTCATTTGGTATCATTCTACCCGCTCTTGATTGTGCCGAGGTAGCTCAGTCGGTAGAGCAATGGACTGAAAATCCATGTGTCGGCAGTTCAATTCTGCCCCTCGGCATCCCTATCTTTACGGTCTCATCATTTGTGTTGGGACCGTTTTTCCTTATACGCCGGTGTAGCTCAGTTGGTCAGAGCGGTTGATTCGTAATCAACAGGTCGGAGGTTCAAATCCTCTCACCGGCTCCACCGCTGTACTTATCCCTCCCCTCCGTTTCAATCTCATATTATCAAAAACTGGGTTCCGTCATAAGGGTGTATTATCGCTCCGTTGGGGCTACCTAAACTTTTCTTTCCTTGCTGCGTCTACTACCGGCAAAACGCCATGAAAGAAGATTCAGATCGCTACCTCGTTAATAGAGCACAATGCGGGGACACCCGCGCTTTTGGTGAGTTGGTTCAGAAGTATCAGAAACGGATCTATGAGATCGCTTATAACTTTACTCACCATCCAGAAGATGCGTATGATCTGTCTCAGGAGATTTTCCTCAGAGGTTTCAAGGCACTGGATCGTTTTGAAAGCAAATCTACATTTTATACATGGATTTATCGGATTGCCAAAAATGCGTGTATCGATTATACGCGCCGGCGGGCAAGTCGTAAAAATATCTCTTTTGTCGAAGAATTCCCCGCTGATGATTTCCTCTTCCCCTCAGGTGCTACCGAGGACGTTACAATGCACGGTCTAGAACAGGCAGAGCTTGGAAGGGAAATCAGGAATGCGATCCAACAGTTGTCGCCGCGTCAGAAGCAGGTGTTTATTTTGAGGCACTATGAAGGGTTAGCCCTTCGTGAAATTGCCGATGTTCTCCATCTGCGTGTTGGAAGCGTCAAAGCCCATCTATTTAGTGCGACGCGAAAACTACGTGAACTCCTTACACCTTACTTAGAAAATTGACTTGTCATGAAATGTAAACTAGTTGAAAAATTGTTACCTGAATACATCGAGGGCACGTTATCTCTAAAACGGTCCAATCAATTAGAAAATCATATTGATGATTGCCCTCACTGCCAAAAGGAATTGCAAGCCTTTGAAGTAACCCTTCATCATGCTAGCAGTCTACCGGTAGAGTATCCCACGCCAGAAGCATGGAGAGCGTTTTGGCCCAGTCTCCGTATGCGGATTTCGCACGAGCAAACACTTGAAGAAAATCGCCTTCCCCTTTGGCTAAGGATGCATGGATGGAAAATGGTGGGGGCGGCCTGCCTTCTCCTTTTAGGTCTTTGGGGGCTTTCCAATAGTGGCCTGTTCAAAGCCTCAACCGATGGTCCCACTCTTGATGTGCTAATTTCCCAAAGTTTCATGGCTGAAATTCCTGTGGACCAGTTGCGAGAACAGTTAAATCATGAACTGCAACGCCTAGATGTGCCTTCGGTTTGGGACAGTCAGAGTTCGCTTGTCGATGAAATACGATTGTCAAATTCGGTGGCGTCTACTGACCTCGTCAATCAATGGTTTAATGTCATTAATTCCGAAATTGCCATCGAATCTTTTGGAGATGATGCTCTCGTTGACTTTGGTCCTTTGACAACAGATCAAATTGCTTTTACTACCTTGTATTAAGAATGCTCCCCAAGGAGGATACTATCTATGAAACGCCGTTATCTACCATTGCTTGCAGTAATTCCTGTTGTGATCGCGCTGGTGTTCTTGATTCCGTTCATCAAAAAAGCGGACACTTCGCCTCGACCAACAACGGCAAGCGAAATGGCTGAGTTGGTTGAAACTATCAAAATTTGGAAGCTGGTTGATGCGGTCTCGCCAACGTCGGAGCAAAAGCTGCCTCTATTGAGCCAATTCAACAAGTTGGAAAAGTTAAAGACACAGTATCGACTGGAACACCGGCAGAGTATGAACCGGCTGAGACAATTGCAAGCGGCCCCAATTCATTCAAAAGCAGGACTGGCTGAGTTACAATCCGCTTTAACACACCACCACGAGGTCGAGAATGGGTTCATTGCCGAACGACAAAAGATCATGGACGAGCTTAATCAGTTCTTGACTGTTGAGCAACAAGCCCAATTTGTGCTTTTCAGCTATAGCTATCGTCAAGAACTGAAGCAAGCGTTGCAGACCTTGATTGCGCTACAGGAACAAGGACGAGGGAAGGATATACTTGCGGCTAAGTCCGCGATCAAATAGCGCACGATTCCCAACTAAAAATAGAAAAGCCGTCTAGAGGCAACCCCTCTGAGACGGCTTTTTCTATTTTAATTTATGTCAAGAAATTGTGCGACAGAAACCGTAGGGATGGGGTCACCCCGCCCGAACTTGATCTGTTTTTTCGTTAGGCTTCCAATGATTAAGGTAAAGTTGTTCTGCTTACCGGTGTAGCATTTTTGCGACGATGGTGTGGCATGGTTTCGACAACCGCTTTGTGAGCGCGACCCTCCCTTTGAGCTCATAACTCATGTCAAAAGCGAAGGCAAGGTCGCCCTAAGTTGCTGGTAGTATTCCTATGCTCTCCCTTGCGCCAATTACGGCGTCTACTACTATATATACCCGCAGATGTGTAGTAGATTTGTCGAGCCACTGTGAGCGGTGGTTGACTCAATTTAGTTCACATTTTCCCGGTTTACAACATTCCCTATGAGTGGCAACTTGGGTTGTGGTATCTAAATTGCGTATGATTGATAAGTGCAGTGAATTTCGTTCGGCAGCGGTTCGTATCAGATCCTATCTAGTACCGTTGAAATATAGGGAGAACCAAGGTCCATTGGTTACTAAGCGTGGGGTATTCATCGCAAATTTGGGGGACATACGGATGAAAAACGTGGTTCAGCGCTATTTGTTTATACTGATAACGTTCTACTCAGTGACGATCGTCACCTATGGACAGGCTGATAAATTCATCGGTAAGGGGAGTGTCCAAGCCATCCAATTCTCTCTCGATGGTAGATGGCTGGCGATTGGCACAACGGCACTGCTTGAACTATATGAGGCGGAAACGTACCAGCTTAGCCATAGCGTTGAAATGAACGTGGACGCGCTCGAATTTAGTCCAGATGGAACGGAAATGCTGGTTGCGGTTGGAGATTTATTACATCGAGTCAACAGTGCTACGGGTCGGGTGGTCGAGACGTTGGCTGGGAGTGAATATGACGTCAGCGATTTGGCGTACAGCCTCGACGGCAAACAGATTGTTGCGATTGATGTGCGGGGGGTGGTTCGCTTATGGGAGAAGGACCAGAAAGCGTTCACCTTCCGTCGCATACACCCCCGTTCGGAAGACTACGCGCTCCTCTTTTCTCCCGATGGGAGGCAGTTAATCGTTGGTGCATACGATATTGAGATCTGGGATATTGCTACAGCACAACTCGTAGGCGGCGCTCTCACAGATTCTCGCGTGACATCTCTGGTGCTCCATCCCGATGGAACGCAGTTCGCGATTGGGACGGAGGAAGGACAGATCGAACTCCGGGTTCTAGGGACATGTGGTCGAACTGCGCTGATTGATGGAAATGATATAGAGGTAGAGGGGGTCCGCGAGCGTATAGAGGTTGATTCGCTTGCGTTTGGTCCCAATGGGAGGACCCTAATTGTTGGATTCCACGACTCCGTCATCGGAGTTTGGGATACGGTGAATCAAGGGTGGACGCGATCTTGGATTATCAAGACGAGACTCGATGAGGAATTCAAAGGTTGGGAGGGAACGGATGGAGTTTCCCCAGACTACGAAGTACGGCGTTGGCCCTCCCGCCTCGCTCTCAGTCGCGATGGCAAAACCGTTGTTGCCTTGGCAGATCGTTACGCGAATGTGGGGCGCTGGGAGGTAGACACTGGAAGGTTGACCGGTAGATTTGAAGGTTACGCTAATTCGTCTATGCTTGGATTCAGTGCAAGCGGTGAGTACTTCACTACCGAGCATTGGGGCATTATTCGTGTTTGGGACAGTGTCACAACGGAAATTATTTCTGAGATGCAGTATGATAACGGAGGTTATGCAGTAGCACTGAGCCCCAATGGTAAATATGTCGGCATCGCTCATGCAGATCGGCGCATCACGGTTTGGGATGTGGATACCGCCACCGTTAAACATGTCTTGCCCGGAGCAGGATGGAATCGAGCCATCACGTTCAGTGCCGACAGCCGTTTGGTTGCCGCCGTGACTTTTTCACCGGTGATACGGGTATGGGATGTTGAAACTGGCGAGAAGATTGCGGAGTTGGAGGAAAGAGATGTTTCAGTCAGTTACGGTTCGGTCCGTTTCAGTCCCGATGGTAAGTGGTTTGCAGCAGCGAATTCTAGCACAATTGCAATCTGGGAAACACAAGGATTCACCTTGCAACATGTTGTCAGGGGACTAGGTGCAACTGGTGGTGAGGATTCTCTTGAATTTAGTCCCAACAGCCGATGGATTGTGGGATATACGGGCCGGCAAGAACACAGGATTCAATTTTGGAATATTGAGACGGAGGAAGTCGATCTCGAACTCCCAACGGGCTTAGTGCTAATGGCTCGGTTTAGTCCAGATAGCAGATGGTTTACAACAGCTATCTGGGGTCCTGAGAGAGGTACTTACGCGCCGGGGGTGCAGATCTGGGATGTACAGACGGGACAACTGGCATCGGAGTTCTCTCCGCCTTATCATCGGATAATCTTTAGTCCGGATGGAGTGACTGTTGCTGTGAATCACTATGATGGACGCATCCACCTCGTACCAATCGAAACCGTTTTGCCGCATTTGCGCCAGGATATTCCCATTGCCGTCAAACCGAGTGAGTTGCCGTTAGATTCACATGGAGTCATCAAAAGGGACGCACTGCTTCCGAATTACCCCAACCCATTCAACCCAGAGACATGGATTCCTTATCAACTTGGAGCTGCATCGTCGGTACAAATTCGCATCTACGACCTCATGGGGCAGTGGGTCCGCACTTTGGATCTGGGACAACAGCCGGCAGGAGCTTATCTTTCCCGAAATCGCGCGGCATATTGGGACGGGCGAAATGCGTTGGGAGAGCGCGTTGTGACAGGGGTCTATTTCTATCGGTTGAAAACGGACGATTTCACCGAGATGAAACGGATGGTGATTGTCAAATAGGTCCGTCTATGATACATCCCAACAACGTATACCGCCTACGTCGGAGCCCATTGCCAACACTTCAACTTCCAATCATGTCCCTTCACCGCAAGTGCCGCTGCGTAACCGGGCGCGGGGTCTAACGCTTGGAGAATCCAACGGGAAGTCTCTTGCGGATGCCTTTGGCTATGCAGCAATTCTGCCGGTTCCCCCGGCGTCAGCGAAACATCGAACGCATTTAAGGGGATGGCAAGTCCCTTCCCCTCCGCCTTGATATAGGCTTCCTTGCGTGTCCAACAGTTAAAGAACCCTTCTTTCTGCAAGTGTGCAGGTAGGGCGCGGAGCACAGCTGCCTCTTGTGGTGAAAAGAACCGCTCGGCGAGTTTTTCCGCTTCAACATCAGGACGAAAATACTCGATATCGATGCCGATTTCCCGTCCGTGGGTAACGGCGTAGAGGGCAATTCCGTGGGAGTGCGACAAGTTGAAGCAGAGTCCTTCCGCGCCAGCCTCTTCGATCAAAGCTGGTTTTCCGTAAGAATTGTAACAGAAGCGCAGCCGGTCTGGTTCTTTTCCCAAATAACGACTCAGGATATTCCGCAGCAACCCACGTCCAACGATAAAACGTTCTCGGTGTTTCTGGAAGTAAAACCGTTCTGCCCTTGCCCGCTCGTCAGCCGCGAGCGTATCCTCAAAGATACCCAGACAGGTGGCGGACACACACAAGGATGTCCGCCAAACATGGACGGTGTCACTTGGTAATAGAAGTGGCTTTGGTGGGGGATCCCACGAAAGTGAGGGAGGGGTCATCAGCTTTACCTCAACGGTGCTTCGCGGTGTTCGGCTTCAGGATGACTCGATTGAAACCGAATAAGAAACAAAAATCAGTTCATCCCACTACCGAACCGCGCCTCATATTTCTCCCATACCTCATCGGAGAGAGGTGTGCTCGCCGCTTGCACGTTTGCTTCCAACTGGTCGACGTTCAGTGAACCGATGTTGTTCCCATGAATCCGATCGTCCCGCAGGCAAAACTGAAGGGCTAATTGGAGCAGATTGACTCCCTCTTCCTGACACCACTGCCACCTCGCCCTCGCTGGTTCGAGGTCGGGGTGATTTGCCCACCGCCCTTGCGCCACTTCCGCGTCAATGTCAACCCCTGTCAGCAACCCACGCAGAATTGACCAGCCGTTCATAACCCCGACATCCGCTTTGTCGGCAGCGGGTAGAACGGTATCCGCGGCGGTTTGACGGACTAAGTTATAATCGTTGAAGCACAAGATCAAATCGATATCGCCGGTGGCAATTGTCTTCAGATGGAAATCGTGCGGGCGCATCCCATATCCGACAAAATGAACCAGACCCCGTCCTTTACACTGTAGCACGCCATCCAATGTTCCGCCTTTCTCAAGCGTTGGCTCAATCTCGGACGGGTCATGAATCAGCATGCTGTCGAAATAGTCTGTACCGAGTAATTGTAGCTGATCTTCGACATCCGCAATCACGCGTTCAGCGGAATAATTGGGCCTTCCTTCACCGTAACCGCCCCATTCCGCTGCGGAATGACAGCAAAGGCGTCCGGTGATTATCACATCCTCGCGCGGTATCTCCCGCAACGCCAAGCCGAGCTTACGCAGAGAATCCCCATAACAGCGAGCGCAGTCGAAGTGGTTGACGCCGATACTGATGGCGTGTTTAATGAGAGCGATGGCATCCTCGTCGGAAACAAAACCGAAGTGGTTACCGAACCCCTGTGTTCCGAAGGGAACGACGGGGATACTCAACTCTGTCCGTCCCAGACGGCGGCGTGGTATAGATAATGTTGCGTTTGTCGCCATAAAATTACTCCTTGAAGACGTAGATTGATTTCCCTAAAAAGATTTAACAATACCCCAATTCTATATCAGCTTTTGAGAAGCTGCAAGTAAATTATAATAAGCCAAGTTGTCAGTTATGGGAAACGTTGCAAACCGGGGTGGAAATCAACTACCGCTCGCAGTGGATTGCGACATCCACCGCATACCTGTATGTGTCGGTATACTCTTTCTTTTAACCTTTGGACCCGGTTAATGACGTAGGGGTTGGGCTTCCCAACCCGTTGGGCGAGGTTCCCTCGCTCCTACGATTGGGTACTTATCGGTGAATTACGGACATGCCTCACATAAATGTCAACAGGAACTAGCAACTTCCGTGAGACAAATTGAGCGGCGAATACGAGGGAGGCGGAAATCCATTTCAAGCGGGACGCTGCTGTCCCGGTGCGTCCAAGCCGACATCCTCTAACGCACCGAACAGCTCCTTAATCTGTTGAAGATCGGCTGCTGGCAGGGGGTCACTCAAGATAGAGTCGATGTTAGATCGCAGATGCGTCGGGTTGCCGGTGCCGAAAAGTATCACATCTGTTCCGGGCTCATGACGGCAATACCGATATGCCGCGTCGATAATCGTGCGTGCACCGTCCGGATAAATCAAAAAACCGAGTGGATCGGCCGCCTCCGCTAGCCAAGTGGGCAATTTCCCTTCGTTCACTAGTCGCGTAACCACCTGGTTCAGGCGGCCCGGGTGACTGAACAATAACCGCACGGCGAACATATTCAACACACCGATCCCTGTGGTCAACGTGTGTTTGAAGATTTTCTCGCGTGCCGACTGGTGCATGAGATGAAAAGCCACCATTACCACATCAAAACAATCCTGCTGAACCGCCCGTTCCAGTGTCTGGTGATGGTGATCTTTGGGGGGAACCTCCGTGATACCGAGAAAACGGAATTTCCCTTTCTCCTGTTCCCGTAGCAATGCCGGGACCACTTTCTGCACGGCATAGTCGTAGACCGAAGATTGTACGCCGTGTAGATGAAACACATCCACAGTGGTCAAATCCATCTTCCGCAAAGATGCTTCCAATTCGCTGACTACCTGCGCCGGCGGCTTTCGACCCGCGTCATCGGCGAGTGTAGCCTTGGTCGAAATCACCAATTCATCCCGATTCCGTCCCTTCAGCGCCTGCCCAACGATGGCTTCTGTGCGGTAGTTCCGCGCTGTGTCGATGAAGTTGACCCCGTGGTCAATGGCCTGTTGGACGAGGGCAATAGATTGGGCTTTACTTCTGCCGGTCGATAGACCCAACCGGCTATACCCACCACAGCCAAGTCCAGCCACGCTTACCTGAAGTCCTGTCTTACCGAGTGTTGTATATTGCATAGTTTTTGGTGTATGGGATACTTATATAAATTCTCAATCCTTTCAGTATAGTTAACGCAAGTGGTTAGAACGTGTTAACATTTTTCTGTCATGAATTCGAGAAACACTGTAATCATCGCATGATTTGCCGTAGATCGAGGCGGTTTTCTGAAGTCGCCTCAAGCGGATAAGTTCAATCAAACCCACCGGGTGTTTGGGACTTTAGGCGGCAATTTATACCATTATACGAATCTCTCATTGAAACGGGACGCAAATTTTTTCGTATTAAGTGGATTAGAGATACAATTCCTATTTTAGGTCACTTTAGAATCTGTCAGATTCAAATGCGAAAGGCGTTGAGTTTTAATTAGCCTCATAAAAAAAGTCAAATTGAAAAAAGAACTTCTATATTTTATCTTATCTTCGGTAATAGTCTATCTCACTAGCAGTACATTCAATCCAGCGATTGCCTCCTCCCCGCCGTTGGGCGGAAACGGAATACATGTCTGTGGAATTCTTGATTGTCAACCGAGCAAAGAGCATTCAGCCCAGTTTCCCGATCGTCGCCATGCCCAAGACTTTGCAGTGAATTTGAGCGCCGGTGAACCCCGCACGGTGCGGATGATCTACTTCCTGCCCAATGACCGCCCGTATCGCACCGACGTGGTTCAGCGGATGAAAGATCAGATCCGCACCGCCCAGCGCTTTTATGCCGATCAGATGGAGATGCTCGGCTACGGGAAGGTAACTTTTCGCGTTGAAACTGACTCCCAAGGCGAGCCGATAGTGCATCGTGTGGACGGACAACATCCCGATACTCACTATCTTGGCTACACGGAAGATGCGGTGCTCACCGAGATTGGCTTAGCGTTTAATCGAGATGTGAACATCTATTTGATCGCTATTGATAATAGTGGGAACGGAATTAATTATAGCGATAGGGTCTTTGGCGGTTTTGGACGCCGGTGGGGAAAATATGGTGGACATGCATTGGTTGCTAGTCAATTTGGATGGGGATTGGTGGCGCATGAACTGGGACATGCCTTCGGACTACAGCACGATTTCAATGATTCTACCTACATCATGTCTTATGGGCCAGGGCGGACTCGGTTATCCCCATGCCATGCCGAATTCTTGTCTGTGCATCCTTACTTCGGTTCCGATACCCCGATTCAAGGGGAGGAGGCGGCAACGATCGAGCTCATTTCATCACCTCGCTATCCGGAAGGGGCAGCGCGTGTTTCGGTCCAGTTCAAAGTCAGTGATACAGAAGGGCTTCACCAGGCGCAACTGTTTGTTCGGACAATAAAACCGCACCTCTCTGCGGGAGCGCTAGAAGTAAAGGCGTGTCGTGGATTGGGGGACGAAAAGGATGCCGTGATTGAATTCGATTATAATGGCGTTATTCCATCCGATGAACGGACAAGTTTTTCCTCCGCTATGATACATCCGATCTCTTTCGAGGCCGTTGATACTGATGGAAATGTAAGTTGGACATCTTTTGTACTATTTTCTGACGCCCTTCAGCCGCTATCGAAAGTTTTAGGGGATAACCAGCACGGTTTACCCAATGTTCCGTTGCCAGTCCCATTTGGTGTTGAGTTACGGGATTTAAACAACGGTTCTACGCGTGCGGGGGTTGCCGTCACGTTTACGGTTACCGCTGGCGATGGTACGCTCAGTGTAGAACGTAGCGAGACAGATTATAACGGGCGAGCAGAGAGTACGCTCACGCTGGGTCCCAATCTGGGAGCAAACACAGTTGAGGTGTCTGCTGCAGGGAATACGGTAATCTTCAATGCCGTAGCGGGAACGGCAATGGATATCCCCGATGCCAATCTCCGTGCTGCGCTTGAGACCGCCCTCAGGGGAGCACCAGACAACTTGATAGTCTCGGCAGAGATCGCAACTTTGACCCATTTTGAAGTGCCGTCCGTAGGCATTCGCAATTTGACCGGACTTGGGGATGCAACCAACCTGACAGGGCTGGATCTTGCAGGCAACAACATCTCGGATATCTCCCCCGTAGTGGGCTTAACTAGACTGATATCGCTGAATCTTGGTGAAAATTCGATATCAGACATCTCAGCAGTGATGGGATTAACCAACCTGACAACTCTGATTCTTAATAACAACTCAATATCAGATATATCACCCTTAGTAGAAAATACCGGATTGGCGGGTGGGGACACGGTTGATCTTCAAGCGAACCCCCTGAGTTCCATCTATTCACACGTATATCCCCGCCCTCCAAAGCAGAGGGGTTACAGTTAGGTTTGACAACCGAATCCCTGCAACCCCTCAGAAAATCTCAGGAGATAATCAGCAGGGAGGGACCCGTGCACTACTCGAACAACCGTTTATTCTTGAGGTCCGGGATGAAGCTGGCATCCCGTTTGAGGGGGTTCCGGCTACATTCACCGTCGCCGCCGGCGGTGGGGTGGTCCAGCCCGAAACCGTTCTGACCGATGGGAACGGCAGGGCAGAAACCACGCTTACTCTCGGTCCCGACGGGGGTGCCAACACTGTTCACGTGAGTGTTGAAGGAATTTCCCAACCGGTGACCTTTACCGCTGTTGCCGAAATTGAGTTTGATCTCTCCATACCGTCAGGCATCAGTTTGATTCACATTCCCCTGAAGGTAACAGCCGTTGACGGCGTGGCAAAGACTATCGGATCTATCGCTGACCTCTACGACGCACTCGGTGGTGCTGCTACCGTCAACTTTCTTATCACCTATGATTCCCAAGCCCAAGAGTGGCAGAGCTATCTCGGTGGTTCGGACACAGGCACATCTGTCGACCGGGCGTTGACGGATGACATAGGGATTGTCGTCGCTATGATAGCCCCTGTGTCGATTCGTCTCAGTGGCACTCCGCTGGGGACAAATGGAACTAGCACTATCACCTTAAACCCAGGTCTCAACCTTGTGGGATTGCCATTGCGAGATTCAAGAGTCGCTCGTGTGAGTGACCTATTTACCCTTGAAGGGATTAGCAGCAATGTGTCTAAGGTTCTCCTCACGAGTAACGGTGCGGTCCAGGCGGTTGAACAGGCGGAGGATCCCGGTGATATTATCATCGTTGGGGGACAAGCCTTTATCCTGAATGCTCAGGAGGCGGCGACAGTTTCTATCTCCGGTGGTGGGTGGTATAATAGCTCAGAGATAGCTGCTGCCCCACCGATGGCACTGACGGGTATCGAAGTGGAGGATGTGACTCCCGTGTTGGGGTTGAGAGGTTCAATAGTTGACGAAGGGGTAGGCGTGAACAAAGCAGGTTTCCGCGTAACCGTCAAGAACCTTTCGACCGGCAGAGAAACTACCGCTGTTACAGGGCCCGATGAGGCGAGTTACCGAATCACCGTCGTTGACATAGAGACCGGGCGGGCAGCACGGATTGGGGATATCCTTGAAGTCTCGGCTCACTCTCCCGATCCGTTTCTCGGTGTGAATCCGTTGCGGTATACGATAACGGCTGAAGATGTGAGGAAGAGCCAGATTCAGTTGTCGGCACTGGTCGCTTACGAGATACCCTCGAAGACGGAGCTGTTGCCCAACTATCCAAATCCGTTCAACCCAGAGACGTGGATTCCGTATCGGCAGGCAGAGGATGCTTTCGTGACCCTGACCATTTATAACCTAAGCGGTCAGATTGTCCGAACGCTGGAGGTTGGACATCGATTGCAGCTGCCTATGAAAGTCGGTCGAAGGCAATCTACTGGGATGGCAGGAACAAGTTGGGGGAGCGGATGGCAAGCGGCGTTTACTTTTATACCCTGACAGCGGGGGACTATTCTGCCACGCGGAAGATGCTCATCCTGAAATAGTATCAAATACGGTTCATATCCCCTGTCAATAAAACCACCAGGTCCACATCCCTCAAAGCTCCAGTGGAGCGACATGTCTATCGAACCGCGATACGTCCAATTCCCACGCTCCAGTTTTGAATCCCGATCTTATCGAGGCGGAGCGCAATGTGTATAACAGCACTTACGCTATATCTACTTCAACCCCAATTCCGCCCAAGTGGACACCAACCGCTGAATACGTTGGTTAAGGTGTTGACTTCCATCTAATCTTCTAGTATTCTGACCATAACAAAGTTCGTAGCAAGGCAGAGAAGTACATGCCGAATAGGGTAAGTGGGATGACCATTAAGACACCAGTGTCCCATACACGTTTTCAATTTCAAAGGACAAAATCTATGACAATACCGGTTCATCGTTTTACCTTTATCCTGTTGATTTTCCTCTCGATTTCGTCAACATCAACCGCACAAACGGTAAACATCCCCGACCCCAACCTCCGCGCTGCAATTGCGGCGGAATTGGGCAAAGCGTCGGGTGACCCCATCACCACGTCAGATATGGCAGCATTGAGAAGTCTTACAGCGAGAGAGTCCAACATCAGTGATTTGACCGGGCTGAAACATGCAATCAACCTGACATCGCTGGATTTTGGGCGCAACTCCATCTCGGACATCACATCATTGTCAGGGTTAACCAACCTGACATGGCTGTATCTTTTGGGCAACTCGATTTCGGACATCACATCATTGTCGGGGTTAATCAACCTGACCTTGCTGTATCTTGGGGATAACTTGATATCAGATATATCGACGGTTTCGGGCTTGACTAACCTGAGAAAGTTGCATCTTGGGGGTAACTCAATTTCGGACATCACATCATTGTCGGGGTTAATCAACCTGACAGACCTGTATTTTCAGGGTAACTTGATATCAGATATATCGGCGGTTTCGGGCTTGACTAACCTGAGAAGACTGGGTATTGGGAACAACAAAATTTCGGACATATCGGCGGTTTCGGGCTTGACTGATCTGGCACACCTGTATCTTCTGGATAACTCGATATCGGACATGTCGGCGGTTTCGGGCTTGACTAACCTGAAATGGCTGGATATTGGGAGCAACAAAATTTCGGACATATCGGCGGTTTCGGGCTTGACTAATCTGACATCGCTGCATCTTCCGTATAACTCGGTATCAGATATATCGGCGGTTTCGGGCTTGACTAATCTGACACACCTGACTCTTTGGGACAACTCGGTATCGGACATATCGGCGGTTTCGGGCTTGATTAGCCTGACATCGCTGAGTCTTTGGGACAACTGGGTATCGGACATATCGGCGGTTTCGGGCTTGACTAATCTGACACACCTGAGTCTTCCGTATAACTGGGTATCGGACATATCGGCGGTTTCGGGCTTGACTAATCTGACATCGCTGCATCTTCAGGACAACTGGGTATCGGACATATCGGCGGTTTCGGGCTTGATTAACCTGAAATGGCTGGGTCTTTGGAACAACTCGGTATCAGATATATCACCCTTGGTAGAAAATACCGGATTGGCGGGTTCGGACGAGGTTCATATTCGGGGAAATCCCCTGAGCTACCTATCCATCCATACCCACATCCCAACCCTCCAAAGCAGAGGAGTTACGGTGGTGTTTGACGGCCAATCCCGTCGTGCCCTTTTGAAAGTCTCAGGTGATAATCAGGAAGGTATGCCTAAAGAGACGCTAGCAAAACTGCTTGTCGTTGAAGCGTAGGACACAGACGGTTCTGCGCTCGTAGGGATCCGGGTCACCTTTACTGTTGTCACAGGTGGTGGTACGCTCAGCACTACAAACACCATGACCGATGCCAATGGTAGGGCACAGAGTCTCCTCACGCTGGGGCCAAATCCAGGAACGCAAATCGTCTCTGTTTCTGCTACTGGAATTGAGGCGCCGGCCACCTTTCACGCTATATCCGAAATCCACATCGAATACCTCTTATCTTTACCAACGGGTATTAGCTTGATTCATGTGCCATTGAAGGTGACATCGGTTGACGGGGCAGAACAGACCATCGAATCGATTGCCGACCTCTACGACGTACTCGGTGGCGCGTCAACCGTCAACTTTCTTATCACCTATGACTCCTCAATTCAAGAGTGGTTCAGCTATTTCGTCCCTTCGGACGAAGGGGGTCCCGCCGACAGCGGGTTGACCGCTGACATGGGGATTATCGCCGGTCTGAGAGCTCCAGTATCGGTTCGACTCAGGGGCGACGCGCTAGGGACAGATGGGAGCAGCACCATCGCCTTGAACCAAGGTCTCAACGTTGTGGGGCTGCCGTTGAGAGATTCGAGGGTAACCCGTGTAAGCCACCTGTTTGCACTTGATGGGATTGGGGGCAACGTGCCCGTAATTATCCTTACCGATGGCGGAGAGTTCAAGGCGGTTGGACGGGCGGGCGATCCCGGAGATATAGAAATCACCGGCGGACAATCCTTTATCCTGACCGCTCAACGGGCGGCGATAGTTGATATCTCCGGCGATGCGTGGACTAACGCCGCTGGCACGTCTGCTGTACCGCAGGTTGCGTTGACGGGTATCGAGGTGGGGAATACCACTCCCGTTTTGGGGTTGAGGGGCTCAATTGTTGACGAAGGAACGGGTTTAAAGGCGGAAGGCTTCCGGGTAACCGTCAAGAACCTATCAACTGGCAGAGCGGTTGCGGCTGTTACCACACCCGATGAGGCAGGTTATCGGTCCACCGTTGTTGACATAGAAACAGGACGCGCAGCGACGGTTGGGGATATCCTTGAAATCTCCGCCCAATCTCCCAATCCGTTTATCGGTGTGGAACCGTTGCTGTATACGGTAACCGCTGAGGACGTGAAGCGGAGTCTCATTCAGTTGCCAGAGCTGGATGCCTACGAGATACCCGCAGAGACGGAATTGTTAGCAAACTATCCGAATCCATTCAACCCGGAGACATGGATACCGTATCGGTTGGCGGAGGATGCTTTCGTTACGTTGACCATCTATGACCTAAGCGGTCAGGTCGTCCGCACGCTTGACGTTGGACTTCAGGTTGCCGCGGTCTACGAGAATCGGTCAAAAGCAATTTACTGGGATGGTCGAAACGGGTTGGGTGAGCAAGTGGCAAGCGGGGTCTACTTCTATCACCTGTCCGCTGGGGATTATTCTGCCACACGGAAGATGGTGATTCTCAAGTAAAGTAGCAGTTGATATCCCTGCAAGGGCTTATTCGTAGGCGGGGCATCTTGCCCCGCCCCACCGCTCCCTGTGGACTGAGCATCCTTCTCTACCACACGGCAGATGTGCCAGAATCAAATCCAAAAAGGTATTGCTCTCTAATCTGACCTCGCGATATTCTAATCGTCACTGGTTCCACAGCGAGGCATGGAGGTATCTTACACAGGTCCCAACTTGATAAAGGACTCGAATCAATGAAAAAAGAGCTTCTCCGTTTCACCTTATATGCGATAATAATCTATCTCACCAGCGGTGCACTCAATCCCGCCCTCGCCGCTACCCAACCATCCGGGGGAAGCGGGACACATATTTGCGGTGTTATTGACGATCAATGGGACAAACAGCATTCGGCCCCATATCCCAACCGTCGCTATGCCCGCACCTTTGCAGCGAATTTGGACGTCGGTGAACCGCGCACGGTGCGGTTGGTCTATTTCTTGCCCAATGATCGCCCCTACCGCGCGGAGGTAGTGGAACAGCTGAAAGAGGAGATTCTTGATATTCAAACCTTTTATAGTGAGGCAATGCAAGCGCATGGCTATCGAGATATGACTTTCCAGATTGAAAGTGATGCACAAGGCAAGCCGGTGGTACATCGTGTGGATGGGCAACAGTCCGATATTTACTATATTGACGATACAAGTAACACTGTACGCACTGAAATCCGACAACTATTTGATGTTACACAAAACATCTACTTTATCGTCGTCGATAGTAGCATTGATGGTATTGGTACGGGAGTTGGAAATAACCGCGTGAGTGCTAATGCAGGGAGTCGTGGAAAGAATGGTGGAATGGTATTAATCCCTGCGCATGAGTTTCAGAACAGAATAAAGTCTAACGAACCGGGGTATCATAAACTCTCTGCTCATGAGATAGGTCACGCGTTTGGACTACGACACGATCTTCGGAGCGGCGGATATGTCATGTCGTATGGGGCAGGACTCAACCGAGCACCTATTGATGGACCTGATCAAGATAGATTGTCCAAATGCAATGCTGATTTTTTGTCGGTAAATCTCTATTTCAACCCTGATATTCCTACTGAAAGTGGGCGTCCTCCAACTATTGAATTTACTTCACCACGCACTTATCCAGCAGGATCAGAAAGCATTGATATTCAAGTTAAGGTTGCTGATTCGGAAGGGATACATCAGGTTATCCTGTTTGTTAAATCAGCAGGTCCACTGGGTCCGTCTAGTTCCCCTGAAGTGAAAGCATGCCGTCCCCTGATGGGCGAAAAGGAAGTTGTTGTGAAATTTGAATATGATGGTGATGTGCCAGGCAGCAGTTTTACTAACCTCTCTGCGAATACCCAACAGGATATTTCTATTGCAGCCGTTGATATAAATGGAGATGTGTCTTCTCGTAGTAAATTTACCCTTTCGGAAGAACCGACAGAGCAAGTAGATAGTTCTAAGGTGGCTGTGACAATCGTAGAAGGCACACAAGAAGTAAGAGAAAGTAATAGATATCAAACGTGGCACTTACCAACTGGGGCAAGATTCCGAATAGGCAAAGGAGGTCCTGGCCGGGGTGATAGGGCGGCAGCATTTTCGCCTAACGGTCAATATCTCGCCGTATCAAGCAGTACTGGTATATGGCTTTATGATACCGTAAATTATCAGGAAATTGCGCTGCTTTCTAGTCAATATCCAATTACTAATATAGCATTTTCACCCGATGGGAATGCTGTTGTTGGAGTCTCAAGGTACGGGTATATTCAGAATCAGGTGTGGAGCATTGTAACAAAAGAGAAAATTGCTACTTTTAGTCCTGGTGGACATGTAGCATTTTTGCCCAATGGAAAAACTATTGCATCCACCGCTGGAAGGACAATAATACTATGGGATATTGTAACCCAGCAAGAGCTTGTACGGATGGAGTCTGAATATATTATTGATACCCTATCAGTGTCACATGACGGTGCTCTGATTGCTGGTGCTGGGCGGGATGGATTCATAAATGTGTGGCAGGTCAATACAGGTCAATTGATAAACACATTTAGGCATCATGGTCGTGTCACGTCTATCGCATTTTCGCCGACTGAAAATATACTTGCATCGGGTGGAGGGGATAGGGCAGTAAAATTGTGGAACGCTATAACAGGAACAGAAATCCTTACGATTAGAAGGACAGAGAGCATCTCGACTGTGGCTTTTTCACCCGATGGAAAGACACTCGCTTGGATAGAGGCTTCTCCACCTGATACAATTCATTTGTGGGACGTAACAACGCAGTCCATTATTGCACTTTATGAAGCTCCTACTGTTTTTAACATGGACTCTATCGCTTTTTCACCTGATGGAAAAACCTTTGTTACTGTTGATGCCGAGTATGATATTGTAAAAGTATGGGATATTAACACAGGCAATACTATTGACTTAGGGCATATAGGATTAACCCCTATATCGTTCTCGGATGATAGCACCATGCTTGCAACGGGTGGTACTAGAGGGGTAAAACTGTGGGATGTCAATACAGGAAGAGATGTTGCCAATATTCCTATTAACCCTGGATCCTCTGTTACACATGCCTCTTTTTCACCTGATGGCAGAACACTTGCATATCGTGTCAGTCAGGAAAAGTTTACCAGATTATGGGATGTTACAACCCAAACACAGACTGGTATCATTGGAAATCCATCAGTTGAATATTGGGCATTTTCACCTGACGGAAAGATTCTTGCATCGGCTGCGGGGCGTATAATCACATTATGGGATGTTGCAACAGGACAGCCTATCGCCACATTGGAAGGGCATCTATACACAATTAACAGTGTAATATATTCGCCAGATGGGAATACCCTTGCTTCTACATCGCTAATAGGTGATACTATTAGACTATGGGATATAGCGACAAAGCAAAACATCGAAACTTTTAGTGGGTATGCAGCGTTTTCGCCTGATGGAACAATGCTTGTTTTTCATAAATTAAATGTAGGTGTGAAGGTATGGAATCTAATAACGCGAGATCTGGCTATTATTGATGGAAATGATTTTATGGCATTTTTACCCGATAGTTCAATGATGCTTTTAAGAAGTGTTACTCTTGAAAGTGGTGCCTCGGTTAGTGTTTGGGATGCAAAAACGTCTACATTTATTACTACATTGGATTATGGAATTTTTGCAGATTGGAAACAACCCATATTCTCACCTGATGGAAAGACGCTAGCTATAATGGGTCAAGATTCAACCATATTATTTGAACCAGAAGTAATATACAACCAATTGCCTCTATCCGCACTATCAGACGCCAATACGGAATCACTACCGATTACAGTAGATGTCAACAGCGACGGAAGCGTCAATATCTTGGATTTGGTCTTAATTGCGTCTGAACTCGGGAATACAGGGCAAAATCTGGCGGTGGATGTTAACGGAGATGGTGTTGTGAATGTTTTCGATTTGATATTGGTAGCAGGCATGTTTGATGGTGCGGCAGCAGCACCTTCAGCGCAGCTACAACTACCTGCAACACTCACAGCGGTGGAAGTTCAGGGTTGGCTAACCGACGCGAGCTCACTTGAGGCTAAGGATCCCATCATGAAACGCGGATGTCTGATACTTAAACAACTCTTGGCATCCCTGACCCCAACGGAGACAGAGCTGTTAGCAAACTACCCAAATCCGTTCAATCCAGAGACATGGATACCGTATCGGTTGGCGGAGGACGCTTTCGTCACCCTGACCATCTATGACGGGGCAGATCAGGTCGTCCGCACGCTTGACGTGGGGCATCAGATTGCATCTGCCTACGAGAATCGATCAAAAGCGGTCTACTGGGATGGCAGAAACGGATTGGGTGAGGGGGTGGCGAGCGGCGTGTACTTCTATCACCTATCCGCAGGCGATTTTTCCGCCACACGGAAGATGCTGATTCTAAAGTAGTAGGCACACGCCGTGTGCCGTTACTTCAACTCAACCTACGCGCTTATCATACCTTCAATACTCACTCAACTCAAATCCCAATCCCTCCTTTTCGCAATTGACGCAGCCACGATGTCGTGCTATTCTTCTGCATCAAATCTACTATCGAGAGGAACTCACAATGTTTGACCTGAAATCGAAAGCGCGTGAGGTTATTGAACGCGGCTATTGTGTGCTTGAATCGGTCTACGATAACCGAGAACGTGAACAGATGTGTGCTATTTTCAAGCAGTTGTGTGACGAGAAAGACGGTTTTTCATCCGAGCAGCCGTCCATCAGTTTTCATCCGCTCTTGGAGTGGGGACCGAAGATGGCGCCTTTCTTTGCAAAGGCGGTTGTTGTAGACGCGATGGCGGAGGTTTTTCAGGATGACGTGCGCCTTGCACACAGCGGTGCCGCTGTTTTTAATAACGCACTCGTTGGAGAAACCCTCACCCACTGGCATGTCCACTACGCATGGGAGATTCCGCCGACGGGACTGCAGCGGGAGAATCCGGAGCGGGTGCTCTGCAATATCTACGTGGACGGATCTAGCTCTCACATTGGTCCGCTAATCGTACTACCGCGTGGGCTCAACGATTCGGTCGATCCAAAAGGCGATGTTGAGGCGGAATGGGAGGGACAGGTGGAGGTCGTGGTTCCGCCGGGATCAGCGGTCATCTTTGATACCGCTGTGTGGCACTGTTCCCAGCGGGGAAGTTCTTCCGAACTACGGCATCTGTGGGGTGGACATTATCAGGGTTGGAGCAACCCGACACCACATCGGGAAGATAACACCGCCGAAAATCCAACGGTTGCTGCGTTCAAAGCGGAACTGCCGGTGCTGCGAGGGCTGTTAGACGGTCCCAAGTAGTCGAACGTTTGGATTGAGACCGCAGCGTATCTGTTCAAACAGTAGAGGCTATCCTTGTGGTCGTCCTGCTGTAGCTCGATTTTCCAAAATCAACACTTCGGTGTCGAGATATGAATCTCGACCTACGGATTCAGTTAACATTTGACAGATTGAATCAATCACGAATTGTCGACAGCAAAATGTCAACACGTGCTAGGCATTGAAAATCCATCAGTTTTGTGTTGAAACTGAAATCCTCTATCTTTCGCTCCAGAGGAGCGAGATGTCTATAGAAGGCAGTAGATCTAAGCTCCGCGCTCCAGAGGAGCGCAATGTGTATAGCAAGAACGTGTCTATCCCAAATACGTGTGTTTTATTATGGTTAAGACTTACGCAGTCGAACGTTCAAACCCTCGTAGTTCAGTGATTTATCACCGCGCATCGACACCCGATGAGTCAGTCGGGCAACTACAGTTGGGTCTTAGGTTTGTAGTAGGGTGATTTATCGCCCGTCTGGACGCGCAATGAATTGCGCTACTACAAACTGAAGTGCGCTAACTCCTAACGGTTTTATATCTTGGGCACTTTAGCATATCTGTTCAAACAGAATAGGCAAATAGCTTTGCCTGAAACATGCGCAGCCGTATTGCGAGGCTTCCACCGATACCCGATATATCGCTCTTGCCTCCCCATGTAACCGCTCGGCTAAGTTCATCGCCGGTTAGCAGATCGCTTTCCGCGAAGGAGTAACCGGGGATTGGATCTGCGTCGGGGTGGATGCGCGAAGGTACTCCCCGAATCAACTCACAGGCGATATAGCCGCCGTTTTGGCACCGGTAGTTGAGACGCAGCTCGTTGTTGCGACGTTTGAGGGTCGGAATGGTAAACCGTCCTTCTACCTCCGCCTCAATGCCGCAGAAGCGATGCGGCAACCAGCGAGCGAGCATTAGCACACCCGGTTCCGGTTCGATGGATGGTTCACTCTCCCGGTAATTGTGGAGCGACGTGTGTCCACGATACATCGTCGCCCAATAGCCATCGGGCAGTTCAAAAAGTCCACCCCAAGGTCTCGCCCCACCTGAGTCGGGACTGCCGAGTGGACCGCATGGGATAATCGCGCGGCGTTCCGGACGATACCAGTGTGTCATGTCACGGGTAAACGCAATCTGGGCATCGTTGTGGTCGGTCACCTGATGGTAGATCTCCACGAATGCGCCATGTAGGTTCTTGTTAGTTGGATAGCGGAAGTAGCTGCAACCGTAAAACGACACATCTGGCGGGTCCTGCGGATCCGGAAAGAGACACAGTTCAGCGTGGGGCCACTGCCAGAAATCCTCAGTGCGGGTCAACCCGGTCGCGCGTCGTCCCATCCCCCCAACCCGGATATATGCGAAATAGCTTTGGGTATCCGGATCGTATTGGGCTGCGCTGCCGCCGTCCGAACTCATATCACCTAACTTGCCGACATTCTTCCAATGGATACCGTCCGGCGAGGTCCAACCCTCTACCCAGTGACGAGAGGTCATACCTGGCCCCTTATAAGCCGAACCCTCATACTCCTGTCTACGCCACCGGTTATAAGCCTCCTGCGGATCGAGCCTTTCCTCGGTATCAGGGTCAAAATTGGCTCCGACCTGACCGATGGCTTTGAACCGCTCTTCGGGCGGTGCTTGCGGATCTTCAAAGGGTGTGCCGGTCGGTCCGTTCGCAATGATATTGTTGGCGGGCGACCCCTCCCACTCAACTTGACCTAGATGCGGGCGCGTCCAGTTATAGCCGTCCTTGCTTACCGCATAGCAGAGGTGATGCCCACCTCCGAGGCCCGGGTTAGCCGTCACACGCGGGTGCGAGCTATAGAGCAGATGGTATTTTTCCTCGTTCCGCCACACACAGAGTGGCACCATCTCACCGAGCCCGTCCCACTCCTGATCCGCTACAAATATTGGTCCCGCTTTCCGCGCTTCCTCGATGGTGATACGCACACCAACGGGTGCATCGTATAGCTCATAGCGCCCCATCCGATTAACACCACGATTGCCGGGAAAGGTGGATGACCAATCGATCAGCGGCACCCAATCACCCTGTGCTGAGATGTCTCTGACGATAGCAGCACTCTCGCCTTGCGCGAAATCCTTTATTTCTTTTGTCATTGAGCCTTCCTCCATTTGTTGCGTGGGTGTTCTGTCTCTGCAATCGTTTGCCCTATTCTACTGCTTTCCCTCGTTGGTGTCTACTAAAAGAGGCAACCCCATAGGGCCATTCGGTTTTCCGCTTTTTGACCGATTTTGGCAGGTAGACAGAAGCTTCCGCCCTGCACCGTAGGTGGGCATCTTGCCCCGCTCAAAGAATTAAACTTAGGGTCGAGGTAGATTGGAATTGTATCCAACAACAGGGTAGCACTTTTTTCTATCCCTTGCTATACTATTGGCATATTGAGTTTGGGTGGTGGAATGAATCTCCGGGCGGATGTTTGGATTTACTGCAATAACCGAATAACGCCAATAGCGAAAGCCGCCCCAAAACAGATAATCGTCTGACCATACCCTATGAGAAAACTGGAGGAAGCCGTCAGTTACCCCGCCCTGAAGGGACGGTGCTTGTTTGAAGCGTCCGCCCAATGGGTCTTACAAGGTTTCGCGCTTCTGTCCCAATAACGGGGGTTTCGGGGTCGTTCACAACCGACACACCTCCACGCAAGGCTACAGCAGCCTTTTTGATGTTTATCGCAGCGTTATAGTCCCTATCCAACACTAAGCCACAATGGGAACAATCATGGACACGGTCCGACAATCGCTTAGGCACGACTTCATTACAACCGGAGCATTTCTGACTGGTGTAGTGAGGTTTAACTTTCGTGAACTGCTTACCGGCACTTGCAGCCTTGCTTTGCAGTTTCAGTCGAAAGTCACCCCATCCCGCGTCAGAGATGCTCTTAGCGAGGTAATGGTTCTTCAGCATATTCGGGATTGTCAGATTTTCAACGGCAATCTCATCGCATCGTTCAAGGATACGATGGGCCGCTTTGAACTGAAAGTCTTTTCGGTGGTTTGCTATCTGTTCATGGCAGCGTGCGACAATGTTCCGTTGTTTCTTTCTACGATTGCTGCCTACCTTTCGTCGGGACAGTATGCGCTGATGTTTGCTGAGTTTCTTTTTAGATTGACGATAGTGACGTGGGTTATCAATGTGTTGTCCTTCAGAGTCTACAACAAATGCGTTAAGCCCAACATCTACGCCGATGGTGTCCTCAACAGGGACTTTTACGGGGTCGGGGACTTCAACAACGATCAGTACGTACCAACCCGAAGCCCGTCGCGTGATAGTGAGATTCTTGATGTTACCGTCAGGCAGCGGACGGTGGTAGCGTATCTTGAGGTGTCCGACTTTAGGAACAACGACACGGGCGTATTTTCTGTGGACATCGCGAATCAGGCACTTTGATAAGTGACTGAAAGTCATAGACCGATAGCGTCCCTCACCTTTGAAGCGTGGGAAGCCCGGCTCTTCGCCTGCTCTGACACGACGAAAGAATGCTTGGTAGGCTTTATCCAAACGGCGCAACGCATCTTGGAGAATATCACTATGGAGACCTGCAAACGCTTTCAACTCGTGTTTGAGGTTAGGCAAAGCGTTCCCTTGAGTCGTCCACTTGACCGATTCACTAGTAACTTCATATACACTTTTACGCCATGCAAGAGCTTGGTTGTAGAGCATTCGCAGCAAGGCAAGCCACACGGTAAAGATATTTCGTTGTTTCGTCGTAGGATAAGCTCTATATTTGAATGTCTTTTTCATTGGAATTGTTTTTCTGTCTTTCATGCCTTTTCTACGAGGTGTAGGGGACATCCCGAAAGGTTCGGGATGGTAGAAATCCCCTACGAAAGACAGGAAAAGTATATCATATTTCATAACAGTTTACGAAAACGAAAAGGAGGCGGGATTTCCTCACCACTCTAAAGAGATGGGGGGCATCCCGAAGATTTGATGAAAGCAGCGGTCTTTTACCAACCCGACGTTCCGGTATCTATTGAAGAACTCGAAATCCAACCACCGCAAGTAGGTGAAGTGTTGCTTGATATTGTTGGCGCGGGTGTTTGTCACAGCGACTACCACTATGTCGATGGTCACGTCAAGCGTGAGCCAACCCCGTGGGTCATGGGACACGAAGGCGCGGGTATCGTCCGTGAGGTCGGTCCCGGTGTGACTAGCATCGCGCCAGGCGACAAGATTATCCTATCTCTTGACGCCATGTGCGGTTACTGCCGCAACTGCAGCAACGGCAGTGCTGCGTTGTGTGAGACGCATCTCCCCGGTTTCGTAAGCCGCATGACGAAAAACGGCGAACCGATTCACCACATCAGACCAACCTTTACTGAACAGACCATTGCTCATGTCGATGCCTGTGTCAAAGTTCCGGACGACACACCGCTGGAACAAACGTGTCTCATCAGTTGTGCGGTCATCACCGGCATCGGTGCCGTCGTGAATCGTGCGAAGGTCGAAGCCGGTGCCTCGATGGCGGTGTGGGGTTGTGGCGGTGTGGGGCTGAATGCCATCCAAGGTGGTGTCCTCGCTTCGGCTGGCAAAATCATCGCGGTTGACAGGTTCTCATATAAATTAGAGTTGGCGGAGCAGATGGGTGCCACGCATTTTGTCAATGCTTCTAAGGAGGATCCCGTTCAGCGGATCAAGGAGATCACCGGCGGCGGTGCCGACTACGCCTTCGAGGTCGTCGGATACCCAGCACTGGTGCGGCAGGCGATGGACTCAGTCCGTACCACCGGAACTGCCGTAATGGTTGGGGTGCAGCCAACGGACGAGGAAATTTCGATTGATGGGTCGCATCTGCTATATGACCGGACGCTGATGGGGGCTTTCCACGGTGCTGCCCGTGCGCGTGTTGACTTTCTCTGGATCCTCGATTTATACAACCAAGGCAAGATCAAACTCGACGAACTCATCTCGCGCTACCGTCCATTGGACGAACTCAACGAAGCCTTCGATGATATGAACCAAGGGAAGGTTGCGCGGACGGTGTTGGTGTTCGAGTAAAAGAATGAGGCTCATGTTAAGAAATCGGGCAACAGAGACCGTAGGGAACAACGATCGTTGTTCCGTTGTCGCGTGAAACGGCGATAAACGCGCTCAATCTACGTGAAGGAGTGAAAGATCCATGAAGCTGTCTCAATCTCAAGTTGACAAGTTCCGCGAGGACGGCTACCTCCAGCTCGATGACGCGCTCGCCTTGGCGGATATCAACCCTGTCATTTGGGAGTTTGAAGGGATTATTGACCGACGGGCGCGTGAGTTGTACGCCAAGGGCAGAATCACGAACCTACACGAGCGTGAGCCCTTTGACCGTCGTATCGCCTGCTTGGCTGCGGAGTCGGATTCGATCGCCGGCGAGCTCAGCCCAACCCAAACACGCGGAGCGGCAATATTCTACCTGATGCGTCATCCGACGATATTGGATATTCTTGAATCGTTGATCGGTCCGGAGATTCTATGTCATCCTACGCACGTAGTTCGCCCGCGTATGCGTGATAACTTTAATACGACCGAAAGCTGGCGACCGACCGACCAAGTCCCTTGGCACCAAGATGCCGGCGTTCTACGACCAGAGGCTGATAATAGCTTATTGGTAACTGTCTGGATACCGTTGTCCGAGGCGAATGAGGAGAACGGTTGTCTATTGGTGATTCCCGGCAGTCATAAGTATGGCGTACGACATCATCAACCGACCAATACCTACAAGATACCGGCAGAGGAGTTGCCACCGGGCGAACCGAAAATGCTGCCAATCAAGCCGGGTGGGCTGATTCTCTTCAGCAACTTGGTGTGCCATTCCAGCTTACCCCACGCCTCGGATCGTGTCCGATGGAGCATTGACCTGCGCTACCAAGACCCATCCCAGCCAACAGGTCACCCATACTTTTCGGGCTTCATCGTTCGCAGCCGCAAGCACCCGGAGCGTGAATTGCGTTATCCGGAGTGGGTGAGTCTGTGGGACAAACAGTTGATCCATTCGGCTCCATGGCCCCCGATTCCACGCTGGCCTGGTTCCTCCTAAAGAATTCTAAACACTAAGGAGAGCGGCAAACCTCACCCTTTGGGGATGGGATTTCCGCTGCAAAAAACGATGAAACGTTTGATGAAACGCGAAGGTCAATTCAATTTTGTGCTTGAGGACGCACCAATCCCTTCGGTGGGTCCGCAACAGGTGCTTGTTCGCAACAAAATCACACTCATCAGCCGCGGATCTGAAATCGGTGGTCGATATACCAATGAGGGTGTTGTAGCGCACAGCTCCATGGGCTACTCTGCCGCAGGTGTCATCGAAGCGGTGGGCCCCGAAGTCACGGGGTTCTCACCGGGAGACAGGGTCATGGCAAGTGCCCCACATGCCGAGTATGTCGTTGTCGATGCCGAACCGGGTGCGGGTGTTCGACATCTGCCCGACGAACTGACGTTTGAGGATGCAACCTTCTGGCCCCTTACAACTAGTTCCGTCATGTGGTCTTGGGCTTCAGGAATCAAACCGGGCGATACCCTCGTCATCCTCGGTGGTGGACTCATCGGCAACCTCTGTATGCAGGTAATGCGGATGACAGGTCCCCAAAGGATTATCGTTGTTGAGGGGATTCCCGTGCGCTGTGAAATTGCAAGGAATCTGGGAGCCGACGAAGTTATTAACTTCAACGATGAAGACCCTGTTGAGGCTATCAAAGGTTTGACAGACGGCGCTGGCGCGGATGTCGTCATCGAAGCGGTCGGGGGACCCGCTGGCGTGTTGGCATTTTCTCAAGCCCAAGACATGGCACGGGTAGGCGGAACAATTTTCCTGATAGGCCTCTATCACAAAGAACCCCTCCTTCTTGATGTCCATAAAGTGATGAACAAAAAGATCCTCGGGGCCGCGCACCTCCCCTACCGGCGGGTTGAAGCCTCAAAGGTGGCACTTGGACTGCTGCTGGGGGGGCAAGTACGCCCTCAAGAGATGATAACGCATCGGCTCGACGGGAAAACAGAAGCGGTCGAAGCCTTCAGATTGCTCTATGAACGACTCAACGAAGCGATGTGTGTCACGTTGCGGTGGGATGAAGATTAGGATGTTCTTTGCTGTTCAAATCTCGCCTTAATTCTCCCCATAATCGGTGAGTGTAATCATGGCAATTTCTATTTACGGCTCTCCTAAAAATGGCTCCGCTGCCCTAATGGCAGCTTGGCAAGGTGGGGTAAGGGTCTCTGCTGTCCCGTCTAAAGCCAACCAACACACCATCCATGCTTACTTCAACACATCGCCTGAAAGTCCAGATGGGCGGTGGACCCTCTATTTTACTTCGGTGACATCGGAGGGTCATGTTGGAGATCTCCACATCGTCGAACGGACGACCGGTCAGGTCAGGGTTCTTGCCCGAAACGTCATGGTCGAAGATGCTCATCGAGCCGCCTGCCAGCAGTGGAGTTCGGGTGGACGGCGGGTGGTGTTTCACGACTGCCGAGATGGGGAATGGATGGTGATCGCGGTGAACGTGGATACGTTGAAAGAGCGGATCCTTGCTACCGGACGACAGCTTGCTTGGGGCCAACCCACCACCAATATCGTACCCATCTATGGGACTCACTGGAATCCCGGTATCCATCGGGACATGGAACTCCTGAACGTCGAAACCGGCGAAATCCGAACCGTCGTTACGGCCGCTGAGGTAAAGATGGCTTATCCCTCTTGGATCTCTCAGCAATTCGGCGACCGGGAAATCTCTATCTTTTTCCCATGCCTCAGTCCCGACCTGAAACGGGTATTTTTTAAGGTTGCCACCCCCGCGGGCGGAGACTTCCGGAGCAAAAAAGCTAGCATAAGAGAAGGGCTAATCTGCTACGACCTCCAGGAATCCCGGTTCCTTTTTATGCACGAAAAGTGGGGGCATCCCAGTTGGCACCCGGATTCTCACACCATCATCAACATCCCCAACCGTCTAATCAATGCGTCTACGGGCAAAAGTCGTGACATACCGGGGCTGCCTCACTTTCCCGGTTCCCACCCTTGTATCAGTCCAGATGCACAGGTTTTCGCCACTGAGGCCCAGCTGGAGCCGTTTGGGGGCGCAAAAGGCGAGTGGGGAATTGTGGTCGGCGATCTCCAAGGGAGAGATTTCGAGGTCGTCCATCGGTTTGAAAACACGAGGGGAGCGACCTCATGGCGGCCTCCACATCCCCATCCGGCTTTCAGTCATGACGGCAAACGGTTGTACTTCAATGTCAACGCTACAGCGTGGACACGCCTCTATGTCGCTGAACGAACTAGGGCGTGTTGACATTTTGGTGTTGCTGATTCGGCAAACGCTGTAATCATCCGGTAATCTGACATAAGTAGCGCAAACTGTTAGTTTGCGGGGTGGGATCACAATCTAACAGATTGTGGTACAAAAGACCACTTTTAGGGAATAAGTTTTGACTCACCGATGAAAAACTCAGTTGGGTTCTACTCTATCTGTCCATAAGCAGGTGTTGTTGAAGGACCGAGCCTCTATTGTACTTGATAGGGATTCCTGTTTAACCGTTCAACTCAACCTACGGTCTATCAGATATCAACAGAACGTAATTAAAACGGGGTTACTTTTCTTTTTTCGGATGACTGAATCGCTTACGGAAAAAATTCATACACATCCGTGTTGAGAAGAATACTTAAAATGCTCCCGATGCTGCCAGCTATACAGTCTCCCAACGCCAGTCCCAAAAAGAAAGGGATCGCGCGTTGATACGCACGTAGGCCTCCATAACGCAGGATAATCAGCTTGGCGACCCAAACGACAAAGAGACAGCACCACAGATTGTACATCCCCCAACTATTTGCCATCGCATAGCCAAGTGGGTGGAGTGACCACCACAAAAAGCGCGCCCGCAAAAACATCAACAACCCTGCCACCCCAAGCCCGCCTCCCGCGAAGGCAAGTGCGGGTCCATCGTACCCTTGGGGAAAACTCAGCCAATTCTCAAGTACACCATAAGCGTGACGCCCGAATCCCAATGTGCTTGGCCAGAAGTAGCCGGATGCTGCACCGTGCCGGTAGTAGATGTCCAACAGGAGCCAGAAGGTAACTGCCGAGCCAATAACCGTTGCGAGCAGAATGGCAACGGTCATATTGCGGGGGTTGATATTCCGCAGGGACGATATCTTGAAGGCTTCGAGGGGTTCCGGCATCGGATTTGCCCAGTTGGTGCGGGTGAAAAAGTGGTATAGCGCAAAGATGGTCAGCGTACCCTTACCGAGTCGACGTGTTCCAAAACCGTTAATAATCATGTTGTGCGGCGTGATACCAATCATATCGTGCACCATGAAACCGAGTTCGGCACGGACTCTTGCAACCATTATCCCTAGTAAGAAGTAGGTCCCGAAAAAAATGGGTATCACCCACAAGGACATCCCTGCTTTGTAGGAGAAAACCGTTAAGAAGACCATGCCGATGGCGATGCCTCCAACGGCAAGGCGATACGGCATCGGTTCACGAGAGTCATCTATTTGTGACGCAGATCCACGCGATCCTAACAGATGACGCACCAACCCTTTGAAATGCAATCTCCCTCTCCAGAGTATAAATCCCAATATCGCCACATACGCACCGAATGCCTGTTCACTCGCATAAGGGAAGCGTGGGAGATTGCGCCAACCCATCATGCCACCAACCATCAGTTCGATTTTGTAAATCCAGAAAAACGCCCAACATGAAAACAGAAGTTCGAGCGGTATAAGGAAGCTAATTCCGATGACGAAAGGATAGAAAGAGATGCGTATCCCGCCCATCGCGTTCCACGGGCGATGGGTAAAATACTGATGGAGGTCCTGACGTTTGATGGGGATATAGGGGACAGAAGGGTAGAGTGAGTTTAGAATGTTCACCGTCACAATCACTGAGATGATGCCGAAGCCCAGCCACATCAGTTTGTTTTTGAAGAATCTCGATTGTGGATGGGCCATTTCGAGTGGGAGTTGAATGATTGGATAGGTCAACCGCTCCCGTTCCGCCCACTGAACTCGTAACAGTGTGTTGATGCACACCATCACAATCATCATCACCAAGATGAACAGGATCCACGCAACAGCAGGGATAAGCCATGCGTTAAAATTGTGCCTGTTGTAGAGGCTTGAATCGCCTTCATAGTAAGCCGTCAGTGCTTTTTCGTCGGAGACGGTGAGCCATTGGGGGAGTTGCTTGAAAAACAGTTGTTGCCATTCGTTTTCGATTGTTGCGAACTGAAACGGATGTCCCATAAGTGGAATCAAGACTTCTATGCAGTCGTACGAGCAGAGGCAGGAGACAACGCACAGCATGACATAGATGGTCAGCAACTCCTGCTGAGAAAGGTCGAGTATGGGGGAAATTTTACCGAGTAGATACTGAATCAGAATCAGCCAAAAGAAAATAAAAATCACATTTGCGAACGGATGGATAATCGTTGGACAGGTATGGCGAACCACTTCCAGCTGGATAACCCAAGCGACATTGATTGGAGTAAGCAGCAGCGTGACAAGGAGGGACTTGAGCGTTAAGCCGCTTTTTGGGGTGTTAGGGGTGTCTTTCAATTGTAGCCTCTACGGTACGAGAGCGATAGACTGAAAATTATGTCGACAGCCGAGACTTACACAGGAAGGTAATGGACTTGGAAAAATGAGGCATATACGAAATACTAAATTCGATCCTTGACTTTGCACACTTTATTATACTACAATCAGCAAGTATTTTACTCGATTTCTGGATAAGATTCAACTCCGACTTGATACGCAAAAAGTATAGGTAATTAGGCGACAACGCGAGCAAATTGGAAAAATAGGGGGTCAAAGGCGGTTCAAACGAAGGGAGCAGAAAAGGATGAAACTCGGCGTTATTACCAACGGTATCAGCAGGGACTTCGAATACGCATTGCAGGCGATGACTAAAGCAGGACTCAAATATGCAGAGCTCCAGTTCCTTTGGGACAAGGAGGTTGGGGACCAAACGCCGGAAGAGATCCAAAAAATAAAAGATTTGGTTGCACAATATCAGGTGGAGGTCTCTTGTGTTTCACGACACAATTTCGCCGGGCTTCCTGTGATGGAGATTGAACCGGAGGATGCTATCTATCAGGAACATATGGCGGGGCTTGGTCGGTGTATCCATATCGCGCAAGAGTTAGGAACCAATCTGGTTAGAATCATGAGTTGCAGGAAAGAGATGATTATCTTCGGTGCTAGCGGTGCGGAGGAATGGGTTGTCAGTACAGGTGCTTGGGATAAGCTGCTAAAACTCATGGAAGCTCCGGTAAAGTTAGCTGAAGCGGAAGGGGTGACCCTCGTCGTTGAAACAGGGAACAATGCGATGATAACATCGGGTGTGCTGGCGAAAAAACTGATCGACGATCTCGGGAGCAAGCATCTCAAAATCCTCTGGGATATTCCCAACACCATGTACTGTACGGAAATACCCTATCCGGACGCCTACGAACAGATTAAAGATGAGATCGCTCATATCCATCTCAAAGATTGCCAGGTTGACATCTCAAGGGCAACGGTTCGCTTCTGCCGGCTAGGTGAGGGAGGTGTCGGTCCATACCTTGAAGGTATCGCCAACGCGCTCTTGCGGGACAACTACCAAGGGAGCATCTCTCTTGAAAGCGTCTATCGACCCGATAACGGGACATTTGAAGATGGATTTTGGGAATGCCTGCCAGAATTCAAGCGACTTTTTGGAAATCAATGAGGGGACGACTCGGACTACAACGGCACCCGTCCGTTAAAGGGAATCCATATGGCTATTGAACAGATTGTGGTGCATAAGGAGAGCGACTATCATAGTGCCTTCCCGGACATCATCCGTCTGCAAAATGGATCGCTAGTGGCGGTATTTCGCCAAGCGCCGGTCCGTCCGGGAGATGGCGTAGTGGGCGACCGCAATGAGAAACTCACCCACGAACATCTTGATACCGGCTCCCGGATTGCCTTGGTGCGCTCAACCGATGATGGGGGGACTTGGAACCCGGACAGCCATACGGTCGTCGATACCTCCGACGGTTCGCAAGATCTCAACCTTGCGATGATTTCTCAGTTGCCTTGTGGCGAACTAGTTATCAATAATCACCGCTGGTTCATGATTCCAACGGGGCAGCGAGAACGGGCAACAACACTGGGGGCGCAGCGGTGGGTTTTGTCTCTCTCGCAAGAACTCTATGGTGAGGCGGTGTTTGACAGTCTCTATTTCAGTAGATCGTGTGACCAAGGCGACACTTGGAGTGAACCTCAGCCGGTCAGTATCTCTGCTCTGGGTTATTTTTCCCACACTGGCAAGAACGGGATGATTGAGATGCCCGATGGTTCGTGGCTGCTACCCTTGCATGGACGTTGTGCTGCTGATCAACGGAACCGGGTTTACGTTGTCCGCTCCCAGGACGGAGGCCGAACTTGGGGACAGCCTTTAACAATAGCTTACGATCCAGGGCAGCGCATCGGCTTTCACGAGCCGGCGATGTTGCGGCTGCCTGATGGAGTGCTACTCACCGTCATGCGCACCGATGGTGCCGATGGTTATCTCTACCAAGCCTTTTCCACCGACGACGGGTGGACTTGGCAGGGACTGAAACGGACACCGATATGGGGGTTCCCCTGTCATTTGCTATCGCTGCGTAGCGGACACGTTCTCTGCACCTACGGTTACCGGCGTGAACCCTTTGGTGTGCGTGCGGTGCTTAGTTTCGATGGGGGCAGAACTTGGGACATGAGGCGTGAGACTGTCCTCCGCAGCGACGGTTTGCACACGGACTTAGGGTATCCGGCTTCGATCCAACTTCAGGATGACCGTATCTTATCAGTCTACTATTTCCACGATGCTGACGGGATTCGCTACATCGGTGGTAGTATCTACACAGAAGCCGATATGGGTGTGGAAAGCTGAGCACTACATCATAGCACGAGGGGAGTTTAGCAAGATCACTGTTCGGAGGAGCGAAGGTAAAAATGAAGTTGTATAACGTAGGGGTCCTCGGTAACTGTTGCACACACGGTGCAGGTATCTGCAGCATGTTCAAGGGTAGATCCGATACGGATGTTATCGCTGCATATGAAGAAAATCCGCGTCGTGCAGAGGAGTTACAGGGGGCTTTCGGTGCGCCTCTGTCTACTTCATACGAAGCGGTCATCAATCATCCGGAGGTGGATTTTGTTGCGGTGACCTGCGATCCGGGTGACAAAGCAGAGATGGTCGAGCTTGCCGCTGCTGCGGGTAAACACATTTTCCTCAACAAGCCGCTCTGTGGAAGTTTGGACAGTGCCCGCCGTATCGCTGAGGCTGTCAGAAAGCACAACGTCCATTTCGTGCACGATATCCCGATGGTTCGTTTTATACCGGTCTATGCGAGACTGTTGGAAGAGGTACGGGCGGCGGTGCATGGCACGGTAATAGGCTATCATCATCTCTTTGGGATGAATTTTCCGACCGATTTTGAATTGGAGGCTGCATGGCCCGAACGGCTTGACCCTCCCCAGAAGTCGGGCGGTGGAGAGATGACCAACATGGGTTGCTATGCGATTGACTATGCGGTTTCACTGTTTGGTCGTCCAAAAGCTGTCACCGCGAAGTGGCGAAAACTGTGGGGCGTTTACGCAGAAGCTGACGTTGAGAACTTTGGACAGATTGTCCTTGACTATGGCGATTTTTTCGCTTTTCTTGAGGTGGGTAAACAACAGTTGACTAAGGACCGTCGTCATAGCAACTCGATGACGGTCAACTTTGAGGGTCAGACGATGTTTATCGACGCAAGTGCACAGGTTGTTACAATCAACCATGTCCCCCAAGATTACAATCAGTTTGTCGGGGATGCAACGGTTGTCGGTTCGGTAGAGCAATTAATTGATGCAATCGAAAACGGTACACCCCCCACAAGTAACATCGAAGCTGCACTCATCGCTGTCGAGACGTTGATGGCGGCTTACCGGTCGATTCTTGAGGAGCAGACTGTGGTGCTGCCGCTGTCGTCTGGCGAAAATCCGCTGATTGCAGCGCAGCGAAATAACGTATAAACAATATCTCGAAAAAACGGAGGAGAATCACATGGCGAAAGGAATTTTGGAGCAATTGGCTGACGGCATCGTGCTCGGTGACGGTGGTTATATCGTTGAATTGGAGAGACGCGGCTATGTCGTTGCAGGCGCATTCACCCCGGAATTAGCCGTTACCCATCCTGACGCGATTCGGGAGATGCACCGTGAGTTTCTCATGGCAGGCGCAGGGGTCTTGCAAGTGATGGCGTTCTACGGCAGCCGCGAGAAGTTGGAGACGGTCGGCTATGCGGACAGAACGTTTGAGATTAACCAAGCGGCGACCCGCATTGTCAAAGAGGTTGCCGGTGATCAGGCACTCGTTGCAGGAGATCTGAGTGCGACGTGGAAATGGGAAGCGGATAGTCCATCATCGCAGGCTTTGGTCACGAGCATGTTTGATGAACAGATCGAAGCCCAAGCGGGGGTAGATTTCTTCATCGGAGAGACGTTCTGGTACTTCGGTGAAGCTTTGTTGTGCCTCGAACGGATTAAGGCAAAAACGGATCTGCCTGCGATGATTACCTTATCGTTTCGTGGCAGTAACCAAACCGACGATGATGTAACGGCGGGCGAATGTGCGAAGCGTCTGCACGACGCGGGAGCCGACATTGTCGGGGTCAACTGTATGAACGACCCTGAACGGATGTATCCCCTCATTGAGGAGATGCGTAGCGCAACCGGTGCCCACCTCGCTGCACAGCCCGTAGCGTTCCGCTGCTCGAATGAGGTTCCTTGGTTCACGGGGACACCTGCTTTTCCCGACCGCCTTGATCCGACCCAACTCACCCGCTACGAGATGGAGGCGTTTGCGTCCAAAGCGAAGGACATGGGTGTGAACTATATCGGGAGTTGTTGTGGCAGCGGTGCTAGCCATGTCCGTGAGATGGCGCGGGCGTTGGGCAAGTATGACGAGCCAGAGGTCTGGCAACCGGATCCCGACGACCCTATGAGCGAAACCGAGTTTAATTGGAAACGGCGGCAGGCGTGAAACCGCTGAAAATATGAATTAACGGAAACAGTTTCACTCGTTGGGTCTTTGGCGCAACTGGGATTAACTCTTTCGCTTGTGTAAAGAAATCGTGCAACAGTAATCGTAGGGGCGGGGTCTCCCCGCCCGAATATTTCAAGTTTTGGGCAGACTGTAGGGCAACCCTTGTGGTTGCCCCTACAGTCTTTCTTTTATTCCTGCAGATTAGCGTTAATTCGCGGATACTTTAATTCTTTATACCTTTTTTTACATGAACCAACTTTTCAACTTCTTTGCGATAGGGAGAAAATCACCATGGCTGCACCGGTATTTAAGCATCTATTCACACCCCTACAACTCCGCCATGTCACGGTCAAGAACCGCATTGTTACATCGGGACACGCTGACGCGTTGGCAGAAGATGGGGTTCCGACGGAAAAAGCACGGCGTTACTACGAGGAAAAGGCAAAGGGTGGGGTGGGGGTACTGATGTGTTTCGGCTCGGCAGGTGTGCACCCGACCTCGCCAGCGCGGGATTGGAACGGCGTCGAGCTGTTCGATGACCGTGTGATCCCATACCTCGCTGAATTCGCTGACACAATGCACCCCTACAATGTTCCGGTCATTTCGCAGATTACGCACCGCGGACGACGGGGACGGAGCGTCGATCGGCTGCATCGGATGTACGGACCATCCCCTATCCGCGAGCCAAACCACCGCGAAACACCGCATACACTCGACGAGGAAACGATAACCGAGTTCGTCCAAGCCTTTTCCGATGCATCGTGGCGATTGAAGCAGGGCAACTTTGACGGCTGCGAAGTAAACGCGAGCCACTGCCACCTTATCGATCAGTTCTGGACGCAGAACGCGAACCAGCGCACCGATGAGTACGGTGGCTCGCTCCCCAATCGTTTGCGATTTGGGACACGGGTCATTGAGGCTATCCGTGAGCGGTGCGGCGATGAGTTCATCATCGGGATCCGTATCACGGGCAATGATTTCACTAAGGGCGGTCTCGACAACCCAATGATGCAAGAGATTGCAGGAAAACTGGATGCGCTGGGAATCCTTGATTACTTTAGCGTCGTTGGGGGGACTGCCGAAACCTTCGTCGGCGAAGCGAAGGCGGTGCCGGACATGACCTTCTCACACTCAACATACGCGCCGTTGGCAGCTTCGATTAAGAGCGTAGTATCCGTACCTGTCATCACAGCAGGGCGGGTAACACATCCGATGGAAGCCGAACAGATCGTTTCAAACGAGCAGGCGGATCTGGTCATCATGACCCGTGCGCTGATTGCCGATCCACAGGCACCTCAGAAGGCGATGGCAGGTCAGTCGGATGACATCCGGTTATGTCGAGGTTACAACGAAGGGTGCATCGATCGCATCTATACCGGACGTGGTGTGACATGTGTGCAGAACGCGACGATAGGTAGGGAGACCGAGTTGGAGGCACTCACACCGGCAGAGCAACCTCGCAAAGTAGTGGTTGTTGGCGGCGGTCCCGCCGGGCTTGAAGCTGCCCGCATCGCACGGCTGCGTGGGCACGAGGTCACCTTGATGGAGAGAGGTAGCGAATTGGGTGGTCAAACGCTGGTTGCCGCCAAAGCCCCACTGCGCGGAGAGTTCTCGGGTGCAGCAGAATGGATGGGGGAGCAATGCCAAAAATCGGGGGTCGAGGTTCGACTGAACTGTGCAGCGACCCCCGAATCAATCTTGAGCGAAACTCCCGATGTCGTCGTCGTAGCGACTGGCGCGCGTCCACTCACGCCGGATGTCCCTGGCATTGAAAACGCGATAGATGCGTGGTCTATCTTAAACGGCGAGATTCCAACGGGTGAGCGTATAGCGGTGATTGACGAGGAGTACGGCTTCCAAGGACCAAGTGCTGCAGAGCTACTGCTTGATGCCGGGAAATCTGTAGAGATTATTACAAGCATGGAGGCAATCTGCACACTGCTCGGCGCAACAACGCGCCCCCCGGTATATCAACGTCTGTTCGGAAAAGGAATCGTTATCCACCCGCACCTGCATGTCCGCGCGATCGAAGGTGATACCCTCATCACCGAGAATGCTTGGACTGAGACGAGGGGTGAGCTAAACGGTTACGACGCTGTAGTCTATGCGTTTGGTGGGCAAGCGGTCGACGAGCTATCTCGGTCACTCCAAGACGAGGTGACGTGCTTTGTGGTCGGCGATGCCTTCGCACCGCGCACGCTCCAACATGCGATTATGGAGGGGCATACTTTCGCACGGAAGATCTGATGGCTTGACGGGGCTACGCTCGTCTACCTGATCGCAGATTTCTGGATTAAGGATAATTGACTCTGCATAAACGCCAATCCCCCTAGAGCCATAGTTACTAGGTTCTGTTGACATTTCTGCGTTGCCCACTAGGTAAACGTTGGAATCATCGGGCAATCTGACAAATGTAGCGCAAACTGTTAGTTTGCGGGAGGGGATCGCAATCTAACAGATTGCGGTACAAAAGAGCACTTTTACGAAGCAACTTTTTGAAAAAAGAGATTTTCCGATGAAAAACTTTGTTGGGGTTCACTCTATCTGTCTATAAGCAGGTGTTGTTGGAAGGTCGAGTCTCTATTCTCCTTAATAGGGATTCCCGTTTAACCGTTCAGCCCAACCTACGGACTTCTCCATGTGATATCCATTCGCCATCTACCAAGTAAAAACCATAATATCCTTCTTGTTGTAGCGTATCCACGCCTTATGCCATCTGCCTTTGCTTTTTTCGCTTTTGTCCAATAGAATGACACCGTAAAGCCGACGATAAATGCTCTTGGGTTTGTTGCCCTCTATCTCCATGCCTATCCGCTGCAACGCCATAGGCAACCTCTTCTTTCTTGATTAAAGCACGCCATGAGGATTTAACTTGCGCCGTCCGATCCCTACTACGATTTGTTCTCGTTTTTTGACAGTGTTTTTGTTCAGATTCTTTCCGAGCCGATGTTACTGTTCTTTCAGTACTGCCCAAGTACATTCCTTGACTAGAAAATGGAAATCCGTATCACCAATATCATTTAGATTCCCATTCTGATAGTTCTTTCTCAATCGTTACGGAACTTAACTTGAGCTGGTGTATCGCGTCTGCGATACGTTGCGCATTCTTGGTGTTCATGAAGATATCTTCCTATAGGCATTTAAGGAGTTGGTGATCCGTTTTACGTCTACCCTCAGTGCGTCGTCGATATCTGTTTCGAGTTGTTCTATCAAAAACTTGTGATCAGCAATTCTTATCAGTAGATTACAAATCTCTTCTTTCTTCAATACGCCCTTGCTCAGAATATCAACAGACATTGAGGCGTCCAAGTGATTTATCTGTTGTGAAAGTTTGTCAATGACCTGTCGAATCTTCTCGATTTCTGAGGTGTCCATCGTTCTCCTTTTTGCCCGCCAATGGTATAGTATAGTTTTGAATGTCGGTGGGTTCTGAATCTATTCCCGTTTTCCTCCGTTTGATGCAAATGATTGGGGGAGCGTAACTGGTGAGAAACATCTCTTCATGAAGGTAGGGACAATTCGTTCAGGGGTATCAATCCTGTGTGCCTAACTCAAAATTATCTGATTTGTAATGGTGAACTAATTGGCATAAGTTGGAAGTAGCCAATCCATTTGAGAAAGTGGAGGTGCCCCGTACCCCATTGAACCTTCCTGATACGGAGGTATCCCACCGGAGATACCCCCGTCCTTAGAGCAGTTTTACTTGCCCCAAGCTGTAAAAGTTGCGCATCCATTGGTACAACTTCACATCTATTTTCGTGCCTTATCATTGTAGATTGGCAATTGCTTGGATCTCACTGTTGAAATGTTTGAACACCAATACTTTACATTCAAAGACAGAAGATTCAGATCTTGTCGGATTAACTGTCATAACGGGTTGCATTATCTAAAGCTCAATTTCATCAAGATTTCCTCTAGACCTTAATCAGCGTCCCATGGTGAATGCCAATTTGGGTTTCAGTTCTATCGCTTTTTCCCGATCTGCGCTGGCTTTGACATAATCGCCGGTGATGGCGTAACTGTATCCGCGCCATAGATACGCTTCAGCAAAATTGGGCTTCAGTTCTATCGCTTTGGTATAACCCAAAATGGCACGATCATAATCATCTAGGCTCATGTTAAGAAAGCGTGCAACAGCAACCGGGTTTTCGTAGGGGTTGGGTCACTCAACCCTTACTGCGGGCGGGGAAACCCCGCCCCTACGATTTCACTTCATATTTTGCACTTTCTTTTTACATGAGCCATCATCTATTGCATAATAAGCGTTTGCCCGCGCGTAGTACGCTTCAGCAAAATTGGGCTTCAGTTTTATTGCTTGGTTGCAGTCTAAGATGGCACGATCATAATCGCCTATTTTGTACAACGCCCCGCCGCGACCGTAATAGAGCTTGGAGTTAGTTGGCTGCTCCTCTATGGCTTTGCTAAAGTCATCAATAGCATTCGCATAATCGCCTCTGTCGTAATGAATCGCTGCACGGCGGGCATACAACTCTTTCATCTCTCGATCCATATCTACCTCCTAATTGCCTGATAATCAGTTGATTCACCTTACCAGTTGATTTTTTGGCTAACTGCCATAAGCTATTGAAGGGGGGCACACCCTCCATCAAGTGTCCCCGATATTAGGATAACCCGCTACTGGGACGCCATGCACATGTAACAGCACGGGCATCCTAATCCCTTATTGAGGTGAACACCGATAATCCACCATAAATGGTGGCAGTTAGACCTGACATAAGGAAGGATATATACTCACATCGCAGACGACAACCTATTGCCCCACCGGGCTTAACTGCCATAATTTGGTGCAAGTCAGCCACACACAAGGAGGGACTCCAATGGAATAGCCATAATACGCGACCCACTTCCATAAGTTGGTGACCGTTGGTCCAAACGATAGGAGAACGGGCGGTAATATCTATCGTCGGCTTGAAACAGAACTAACTGTCATAAGGTCTATTGTGATAAATACAGGGAATTTCCTTCCCTCCTTCCATTCCCCGGCGATGGGGAGCGGTAGGCACCACTTAGCAGTGAGGTCGCCTCCTGCCGCGGGCCCGGGAAAGATTATAGAATGAGTCAATCTCTTGGACCAGCCGCAAAGAAAAACAACGCGTCTGATACGCATAAACTGTGCCAATGCTTGATCGAACGAGGTCGAACTCTATAGGGACTGAGAAATCCTTTGATAGACTTGTCTTTGAAGGATACGGGCGGGCAGATAGCGTGAGAGTGGATGGGTTGAAATTGTCGCAAAATACGACAATTCAGATGGATTAAATGGGAGGATATCAGCGAAAAGCCTGTAATGACGAAGGATGCGGGCGAATCTGTCGCAGAATGCTACGCTATCGCATTTTGCGACAGTCGAGAAGAGTTTATTGGTACACTAGTTCATTACGCTGTGCCGAGAAAACGAGACGATTTTACGTTCCGGTCTTCACGTTTCACGTGATGACAAGTTGGTTTCGAGCCAATTTTCTGGGGACTTAATCCGACACGACGAGTTAACACAACTTCAATTTCCGATACAGGGTTGATCTATCGATCTTCAACGCTTGGGCGGCCTTCGTGACATTATTATCCATCACCTTGAGCGCGTGGGCAAGTGTTTGACGTTCCACCTCTTCAAACGGCAGGATTCCCGTTGAATCAGGATGGAATAAGATAGGTTGGGAAGAGCTCATTGACGAAATCTGTGGGAGCAGGTTACTCGGTTGTAATAGTTCTGTGGTCTCAAGCAGAACAGCGCGTTCAATGATATTTTCCAGTTCGCGTACGTTGCCGGGAAAGTCATACTGCATCAGTAATCGTAAGGCATCGGTGGAAATCGCTTCAATGGATTTCATAGCACTTTCGGTGAATTTTTTTAGAAAATGGTTCGCCAAGAGTGGAATATCTTCGCGACGGTCTTTAAGTGGGGGAACCAGGATTGGGAAAGTGGCGATTCGATAGAACAGATCTTTCCGGAAAGTACCCGCTTCCACCGCAGCTTCTAAATTCTGATTTGTCGCTGTTAGCACTCGGATGTCAATTGGGAGATTGGCTGTACCGCCGACGCGTTGGATCTGCCGCTCCTGGAGAACACGCAACAATTTCGCTTGCAGAACCCATTGCATATCACCAATTTCATCAAAAAAGATAGTCCCTCGATTCGCATGTTCAAATTTGCCGATTCGTTTCGTAGTGGCACCGGTAAAAGCCCCTCGTTCATGCCCAAACAGCTCGCTCTCAATTAGTGTTTCAGGAATGGCAGCGCAATTGACTGTAACAAATGGTCCCGCTTTGCGAGGGCTATTCGCGTGGATCGCGCGTGCGACCAATTCTTTACCAGTCCCACTTTCTCCTGAAATAAGCACGGTGATATCACTTTCAGCCGTCCGTTGCATCAACGCGAACATCTGCTGCATGTTTTGGCTTTTGCCTACAATTTCACCAAAGAGGTCGCTCGTTTTAAGTTCGGCGCGTAAGCGGTGTACCTCAGTTTTCATCTGCTGAATCTCGACCTCTTTGGACATATCACGGTAACTGACAACGTTACCAGCCAAATCGCCTTGATTATTCCGCACCGGGGTAATCGAACGATAAAGCAACCGCGGTTCAGACTGGCTCGGTTCTCCAATCTCTTCCACCACGTTTTCAAGATTTTCAGAGAGTGGTCCTTCCCCTGTTTGCGATAGTTCTGGTCTTTGAAAATGTGCTTTCGTATGTGCTTTGAGCTCGTCCGCCGACATCTGCCTCAGGTGGTCTTCCGTTAAGTCAAACAGCTGCTGATAGTATTGATTTGCAAACAATAGGTTGCCCTCGTCATCGAACATTCCGATCGCATCTGCCGCAGAATCAAGCACTGTTTTGAGCCTTTGATGACTGATTTCGAGGTTTTGATGATTCGTTATGATTTGCTGTCGTTTTTTGGCTAATTCTTGTTCGATGTTCCACTTTTCGACAAGGGCAAGCGTAATTTGCTGAACCTCCTCCGGCGCAAAAGGCTTTCGGATATAAAGCAGTTTGTGAAGCAGCTCCATATCGCGGACAATTTCGGGCAGCGGTTTATCAGTGTAAGCGGTCATAATGACCAGCTCGATGTCCTTCTCGATCTGTCTGATCCGATGGATTGCTTCAACCCCATCAATGCCCGGGGGCATTCTGACATCAATGTATGCGACCGCAATCGGACGGTTTGATACCTTTCCCGCGCGTATAATATTGTGCGCCTCCTCTCCACTTGTGGCATGCAAAAGTTCAAAATTGGGCAGAAAGGAGGCCTTATTCTCTGAACCTTCGTCAAGGAGGGTTTCTGCTAACTGATCCGTTAATGCCTGCGTGCTGTTGGGATTCAACATATCTTTAAAGTCGCTGTGGATCCCGGCTTCGTCATCAACGATCAACACACGATAATTCCAATGTTCTTTTAATTCCATTAAATAACCCCAGTTACTCGGTTAAGAATTACAGGACTTACGCACCTAGATATTGTAGTTGCCCAATTCATCGGGCTTTTCGGGGCATGGTCAGAATCCACACCCATCGTAGGCGGAGCATCCCCGGTCACGGGATCCTCTCGGACTTGCCCCGCCTACGATGTAAGGGGCAATCTGCCAAGTGTAGCGCAAACTGTTAGTTTGCGGGTTGGGATCACAATCTAACAGATTGTGGTACAAAAAACTATCTACTTTCAATGTCTATTTATTATTAGAATTCACTATAAATGACCTGACCAAGTTGCTACGCCCTGTTGACAATCCACATAGGTTGGAAGTAGCCACCCTATCCACGAACTGCTGCTAGTAATCGACATTGAGTTGTCGAGGCATGAATCTCAACCTAATAATAAAAATGTCCCTCTACGGTATAACTGAGGAGCACCGCAGCATGATTCGCATGGTTGTACCTTTGCCAATACCCTCGCTCAAAGGGTGAATTTTCCCGCCAGACCCGATCACAAAATTGGCACTCGAATGGAGGCCGAGCCCCGTCCCCGACTCCTTCGTTGTATAACCAGCAGTAAAAATCAACTTCAAGTTTTTCTGTGCAATACCGATACCGTTATCGGTAACATCAAGACAGAGAAAATCCTCGCTGATATAGGCTTTGACACCGATCCGTGGTGTTTCATTGAGCCCACCCAATTGAATAAGTTCATCAATGGCTTCGATCGAATTCTTGAACAGATTCACCAACATTTGATGAAATTGACTCTCTTGAACCCGAATCTCTTGGGGCGCGTTTTCGCAGTTGACATGTACTTGGATGCCTCTTTTGTCGACCGAATCTTGCTGTAATTTTGCCGCACTCAAGATCGCTTTCTGAAGGTTGATGTTTTTCCGCGTCATACTGGGCTGATTAGCGGATTTTTGCGTACGGATGATATCAACGATATGCGCTACTCTTTCAGTGACGCGCTCAAGCGTATCAACCACCTTTTTATTCTGATCAGCAAAATCTGAAGCGAGCGCGATCATAAATGGGAGCACCTGCTGCCCTTTCGAGTCATTTTTGATGTAATCAACCCAATCCTCTTGATGTGCTTTAACCATATCGGCAAGTGCGGAGAAGCGGTGTATAAGCTGGTCGTCCACCAAATCCTTCTGGAGGACGTCAACTCCTACCGTTACGCTGTTGATTGCGTTGCCGATATTGTGGAGAATGGTCTCCACAATTTCCAACCGTCCTTGTGCGAATGCTTGCGCCAACGCTTCTTCGGCTACGACTCGATGCGTCACATCGCGGAAAACGCTCACGCCCCCTTTCTCAGTCCCTGCTTCGTCCTGTAGTGGTCTCGCACTGACACTGATAAAAACACCTTCTGGCACTTCAGGGTTACGTATAAACATCTCTACCTCGTCCGATGACTCGCCTTTAAGCGCGCGTGCAAGTGGAAGTTCATCCGCTGGAAAGGGTGTAACTCTATCAGGGAAAAAGCAACCGTAGTCCTCACTCCATTTCTCAAGGGTTGTATCTATTGGACCGATTCCGAGAATTCTTTCGGCACTTGGATTAAAAATTGTGAAAGTGCCACTTGCATCGGCAGCAATCACCCCATCACTGATACTATTAAAAATGGTATCCGTCAGTTGAACCTGATTTTGCAGCTTCTGCATCGTTTGTTCTAACTGTCTCGCTGCTATTTTGTCCGCTGTGATGTCGCGAAGAATGGCAACGCAGGCTACAACCTTCTGATTCTCACCAAATAAGGGGATGACACTAATCTTTACGTGAATTCCCTCCGGCTGTTCCTCATTGCGCAAAAAAAGCTCTCCATCCCTTATTGCCTCACCCCGGGCGATATTTTTGGACAGAAACTGATCGATTGGAACACGTGTTTCTTCGTCAGGATAAAAAACACCGTGCGTTTTAGACCATTCGGAGAATGGACCCGGGGGCTCCGTACCGAACATTTGTTGTATATATGGGTTGATGAACAATACGTCACCCGTTAAATCGAGGACGACGATACCCTCATGCATACTATCAAAAACGGCTTTCATTAGTTGGGTTTGATGGCGTAACTCACCGATGGTTTGGTTTCGTTGCTCCTCCATCGTTTTATACTTGGTGATATCGCGGAAAGTTATAACGATGCCGGTGGGGTTTTCTCTATCATCTTGGATGGATGTGATGTTATAGTCAATAGGGATCTCTCGACCAGATTTTGCAATGAGGTAGGTATTATAGTCTACCTCGGAAGCAGAAGACAATTCCCCGGAGGCAACAGATGCTTTTTGCAGTGCCTCCATCAAAAACGTCTTTTTTATAGTATCCTCTGCGTTTTTAACATCAATATTGAGAATATCTGTTACGCGCTTTCTAGAAACGTCTTCCAGTTCCCAACCTGTTAAGGTTTTGGCAACCGGATTCATAAATGTTATCAATCCCTTGTTGTCTGTGGCAATCGCGGCGTCGCTGATACCGTTGAGAACCTTAGTGAGGTGCTGTTTGTTTGCTTCCATCTTATGCTTATATACAGCACTTTCAATACTCAAGTATAATCGTCTTTTTCCATAGGGTTGAGGGATATACTCAAACGGATTAGTTATCTCTGCTCGTTTTAATAAATCTTCTTTTTTCGAGAAAACCCCGATTCGATAATCAGCCAGATATATGGTCGGAATGTCTAGGGAGTTACGTATACGTTCGGCAGCTTCTATGCCATCTGTTTCCCCTTCAAGTTCTATATCGATGAGGACTATATCGGGATGCATTTCTGCCGCTTTTTCAACCGCTTGTGCTCCGGTTGGGACCACAGCACAAACAGTATATTCTAGCTCTTTGAGACGGCTTTCAACGTTTTCAGCAACGGACTTCTTGTCTGTGACAATCAAGATGTTTATGTTTTCCATTTTGTTTCCAGCTTTGTGTCATGTAGGTGTAGGAGAAACCTCAGGCAAGTGAGGGTAGTTCATTATTCATGACGCAACATCAACTTCAATTCCTCCCGTTTTTCAAAGCGATCAAACGCCTCATGCCATTCGGAGAAATCCATTTCAATCCTCTTCAAAGATACGAGCAACCGCGCCGTGTCCTGCGAGCACCGCGCCAGATGGCTACCTTCCCATGAGCCATGTCTCCAGTTTTCGGTGAGTTACTGATACGTCCACCGTATATTCGGTAATAGGCTTTCCCAACCGATTTCCTCGGGGATTGCCGACATGGGAACGTCCGACCGTTCTGTCACAACCAAAGTATTCATAGTCAACTCTCTTTGTTAAGGATAATTATACAAGTTATCCCGCTCGGGAGGGGATTCTTGAGCGGGTTCTTGGTTCGCTTGGAACTCACGAAGAATACAGTTCACAATCTCTTCGCTATACGCCTGTGCGTTAATACTGTTCTGGTTGGCTTCCCACGTCATTCGAGCCGCTGCCTCAAAATACTCGGAATGCCTGTAGGCGTCTAGCATATCAACCCCGCGGGAAAATGTGCCGTGCCCAGTCCAATAGATGATGTAGCGCATTTCGTGACGTTGGTCTGTTGGGAGGTCTTCGCCCTTAAAGAGATGCAGGCTTTCGTAGGAAAGTTCAGGGATGCCCGGTGCCCGCTCTTGCACAAAGCCGATTCCGCCAGATTTATCGTACATAATCGGGGTTTCTGGCTCATACCCCCTCAAGAAGTCGTAAAATCGTGATGCCTCCCCGTGTTCACTTCGAGAAATCAGGTTTAAGAACTTTGGCTGTAGATGCGCCAACGCTTTGAAACCGTCTGCTTCGAGTTGCTCAAAAATTAGCATATAGTGAAACATCTCACTCGTCGGTTTCGGGGGTTTCACCTGAACTTCGTTGAGGGCAGAGAGCAAAGGTGTACCGAAGCGCATACGGTAGTGCACACCGTCATCTTCCACTTCAACAATCGTCAAGTTGAGTGCCGGATGCTCTAGGGCAATCATGTCCAACCGTGAGCCGGACTTCGTTAAGAGGACATGTCGCCCTGCCAACCCTTTGACGGTAATTGCTGGGGGCAAAGCGTAGCGTGGGGATTCATCGCGTGGGAGCAGACAGGCTTCATCCACTGCATCGGACAAGAGCGCGCCCATATTACCCGCCGAAGCCCACAGATAGCCGTGCGCGTGCGCGTGGCTTCCTACCCAGCCCATTTGCCCGATTGAAACGCCCAATTCGCTGTCGGAGTCAATTGGTCGCAGATGGGTTTGATATCCTCGTTCAACCCACTGCCGGTGGCGGTAGCTCCTAGCGGGCGGCGGCGATAATTCGTTAGTCAAGTAAGGATTTGCTAACATCGATCCGGGCATGATAACTCGTTCCTCGTTCTTCCACGCTTATGGCGAGATTTTTCTGGCTAATGGCTAAAAATTTGGGGCTTTGGCAATTGTGGAAAATATATCACGGTTGTCCAATTTTATCAACTATTTTCTGAGTCGTTGGAAATATGCAAAATGAGAAGAGTAAGTTGATTTTTCTGGATTAACCCTGCATCTTATGACATAATATAACGCAAGTTGCTATTTATGAGGAACGTTACAAACCGGGGGAATGGAAGCTAGATCAAGTCGACGCGGCTCGCAGTGGATTGCCAAATCCACTGTACATGTACGAAGATGGCTTGGATATGTCTATCCAAGCCGAGCGGGTTTCACAACTAACAACTTAGGTTAATATAACCGATAAAAACTCACGTGCTATCAAGAAATTTATAAAACCTATATCAAACTGTTTTCATGGGTGAAATGTGGAGAGTTATCGGGGGAATACTATGAAACTGGCAGAACTGATTATCACTGAAGCGAGAGAACGAGGGCTACGACACTTCTTTGGTCTTCCGGGGGGCGGATCTCCGCTGGACATGATGGAAGCTGGGAGACAGTTGGACGTAAGTTTTGTGAGCGTTGCTCACGAATCGTCCGCGGCAATAATGGCGGCATACTACGGCCTGGTGAAAAATACGGCGGGGTTGGCATTGTCAGTGAAAGGAATCGGCGCAGGGAATCTCGCCGGAGGTGCCGTCAACGCCTATTTTGAACGGATGCCGGTTGTCTGTCTCTGTGAGTCATCGCCAATGCACGTCGTGCAGAAAGAGATGGTACAGCATTGTGACCACGCACAACTGTTCGGTGCTGCTGTGAAGTATCAGGATACCTTAACTGCCGCCGAGGCAGGAGCTTCTGTGCAGGAAGCGGTTTTTCAGGCGACGGACGGACGCCCCGGACCTGCGCTCTTAAACCTTCCCTCAGACATGGGACTGGCTGAATGTGGTGATCCCTTGACCATCAAGTCTTCACCGGACGCTTCCTCACCTGACAGTACCCAGCTTGCTGCCGCCCGTGAATTCATTCAAAACGCTTCCCGACCTGTCATCATAGCCGGTGCGGATGTTGTGCGGGCGGGAGCTACCAAAGAGCTGCAAACCTTAGTCGAGAATATCAGTGCGGCAGTGCTAGTCAACATGGATGCGCGTGGTGTCTTCCCCGAATCCCACCCTCGCTGGGCGGGAGTCCTTACCGGCAATTACGCTCCCAACATCATCGAAACCGAAGTCATGAGCCAAGCGGACGCTGTTCTCCTGATCGGAGCGGATGGGATGATGACGCATGTTCCGTGGAACGTTGACCTCCCGACCTGTGAACTCTCCCTCCGTCCAGAATACGAAACACTGTCGCCCAATCCGATGCTGCGCGTGGACGGAGACCTGAAAGAAACACTCAAGCACCTATCTTCACACAATCGGCCCGGCTTTTCCGAGGATCAGATTCAGGGGATACGCCGGAAGGTCCTTCAAAATTTTAAGAGGCCCGAGGACGCTCAATTCGCCGCCCAAGACATCGTTGAAATCACCCGCGCCGTGCTACCGGCGGAAGGTGTCCTTTTTTCGGAGACAGGTGCTTACGTTGCCATGCTTGAGCATCTCTGGCAGGTGGAGGCCCCACACACCTACTGGGGAACGACAGGTGGACGAACCATGGGATTGACCGTTCCAGCTATTCTCGGTGCAAAGTTAGCGAAACCTGACATGCTCGCTGTGGGGATTGGCGGAGACGGGAGCCTGTTGATGCGCTTGGGTGAGCTGGAAACTTTTGCACGGTCCCGTGTGGCGGTGCCGCTGATTATCATCAACGATCAAGCGTTGGGAACGATGAAGTCTCGTCAGAAATCGCGTGGGATGCCTGAGTACGCTTTGGACTTCCATTCTGTCGATTTCGCTGGAATCGCTACAGCGTGTGGGCTGAGAGGGGTTACGGTAAGCACACCTGAACAGTTTGAGAGTGAGTTGAAACTGGCGATGGCGGCAGATCGAACGACCCTTATTGACGCACGAGTTGATTCACAGGTGTATCAAGACAGTTTCGGACCAACGATTGGTGTTCTGGCTTGAGCCGGTCCCGCACATCTATCAATCGAAAATTTTGTTAGAGAGGTAAATGCCATGAAGATGAAAGCAGCTGTCCTGCACTCGACGCCCGGAAAACTGTCCGTCGAGGAAATCAACATCGCAGATCCCGGTCCGAACGAAGTGCGCGTCAAGATTGCCGCTAGCGGCCTCTGTCACACAGATTGGGAAACCATGCACGGCTACCAGCCTGTGAACTTGCCAGCGGTAATTGGCCACGAAGGTGCCGGTGTTGTGGAGTCAATTGGCCCAGGGGTCACGCGCGTCAAAGTCGGTGATCACGTGGCGTGTTCGTGGAGTCCGAACTGCGGCCACTGTTTCTACTGTGACCACGGTCAGCCCATCCTCTGCGAGGTCGCAAAAGATGCCAATGGAAAAGGGCTACTATTCGATGGCACAACCCGGATGACCTTAGACGGGCAGCCAGTCCATTACTACAGCCTTGTCTCGTCACACGCTGAGTACAATGTGATCCCTGAACAGGCGGCGGTGCCGTTGCGGGAGGACTTTCCGCTTGATCGGGCTGCACTACTCGGCTGCGCTGTCATGACCGGCTACGGCGGTGCTGTCCATGCGGGTCGCATTCAACCGGAGAGCAGCGTTGTGGTGATTGGTTGTGGCGCAGTGGGGCTCAGTGCAATTCAGGGGGCGCGTATATCCGGAGCGTCGATTATCGTGGGCGTTGATATCAATCCATTGAAGTTACAGTGGGCGGAGAAGTTTGGTGCCACGCACGTTGTCGATAGCACGAAAGACGATCCCGTCGAATTTGTGCAGGACCTCACACAGGGGCGGGGTGCCGATACCGCTATCGAAGCAGCAGGACAGAATATCTCGGTTCGACAGACGTTGGAGGCGTCACGCCCCGGCGCACGAGTTGTCATTCTCGGAAAGACCCCATACGGGGAAGAGGTCTCATTTCCATTCCACATCATGATGGGCGAGCGCGAAATCGTGCGTACCTCCTACGGGATGAGTCGTCCACGCGTCGACTTCCCGCGCCTAGCGAACCTGTATATGGAGGGACGCCTCCTGCTCGATGAGATGATTTCCACGCGGCTGCCGCTGGGGGAAATTAACGACGGCTTTGATGCTTTGGAGAGAGGGGACGTGGCTCGGTCATTGGTCGTGTTTGATTCGTAGTATCACTTCAGCGAGATCAAATTGAGATAGTGCCCCTGTTACGAAAGAAGGCCCAACGAGGGTTTGGATGTACCAATACGTAAAATAAAACTTGATGGAATTGATTTTTGCGTGTATCATTTCCCTTTGAACTATGAAAAAATAGACGATTTGTTGATTGGAAGCGCGACACGGGGCCCGCAAGTGGGTCGATACCTCTGTCCTTGCAAATAAATGAATCGTGATTTATACTTTATCACGCATTATAAGTGGTAACTACATTCAGACGTAAAATGAGCCCTCCCCAAATGACACCCGAAATATCAGGCATCATCCTCGCCGCGGGCCTGTCCACTCGCATGGGTGAGCCCAAGCAGCTCCTCCCCTTCGGCAACAGCACGATTATTGAGACTGTAATCGATAATCTGCTAGGATCCAAATTGAACGAGGTCATCGTTGTCGTTGGACATAAAGCGGAAAAGATTCAAGCGCATATCCAGCACAAACCAGTCAAAGTCGTATTCAACCCCGATTATCAGGAGGGCATGCTGACCTCTGCACAGTGCGGTGTGGAATCAATTTCGGGGTCCGCCGATGCGTTTGCAATAACACTAGTAGACTTGCCGCTCATCACGCCGGATCTGGTTAATCTGGTCATTGATACATACGTCCAAACGGAGGACGGCATTGCGGTGCCAAGTTATAACTATCGTCGCGGGCATCCCGTAATTTTTGACCGACGCTACGCCGCTGGCATCCTTGCACTGGATGGGGATAGCGGTGGGGTGCGGTCGATTTTCCAAAAATATGCGGATGACATCCGCTATGTGAATGTCGATACCGACCGAGTACTGAGCGATATCGACTATCGGGAAGATTACGAAGAAGCGTTACGGAAGTCCTCGTCTGCGTGAATACGGGAAAACCAATCAAAACCTAACCGTAAAAGGATCATAAATGATTGAATCAATTGAAAAAGTGCAAGAAGCATTTGTAGAACAGGATTACATCGCTGATCGGGCGTTGGCGACAACAATCTATCTAGCACATCACCTGAAAAAACCGATTTTTCTTGAAGGTGAGCCCGGCGTCGGGAAAACAGAGGTCGCAAAGGTGTTGGCGGGGGCAACCGGTGGAAATTTAATCCGTTTACAATGTTATGAAGGGTTGGATGTAAACAGCGCGTTGTATGAGTGGAATTACACGAAACAGATTCTCCAACTGCGCATTGACGAAATACGAGGCATGGATAAGGAGCAGATTGGCGCAGATCTCTTCAGCGAGGAATTTTTGCTAAAGCGTCCGCTTCTCGAAGCCATCCAAAGTGATGGTGGGGCACCGCCCGTGCTACTCATTGATGAAGTCGACCGAAGCGATAGCGAATTTGAGGCGTTCCTCCTCGAAATCCTGTCAGATTTTCAGATTACCATCCCGGAGATTGGGACCATTAGTGCCAAGCATATTCCCTATGTGGTGCTGACTTCAAATCGCACGCGCGAGATCCATGAAGCCTTGAAACGTCGCTGCCTCTATCAGTGGATAGATTATCCGTCTGTTGAGAAGGAGTTTGCGATCGTCAAAACCAAGCTGCCGCATATCAACGAAATGCTTGCACAGCAACTTTGTAATCTGATGCGGGTATTTAGGGAAGGGGATTACTACAAAAAGCCGGGAGTCGCAGAGACGCTAGATTGGGGATTAGCTCTCATCGCTTTGGGTAAAGACGGCTTGGATCCCGCCCTCGTTGATGACACGCTCGGTTGCATTTTCAAATATCAGGACGATATTGAACGCGCACGAGAGGCGGACCTGCACAAAATGGTAGATGGTGCCAAAAGCGATTCTGAGGCAAATTACTCCGAAAAAGCAGATTGGCGATATATGCGTGGATAAAATCAGGCTTACAGGATTTTCCTGATTATCCGAAAAATATAGTAAATCCTACTCGGACTTAACCTATGACTAATCAACAACTCCTCTTTCATGAAATTACCGCCTTCTGCCGGGTGCTCAAGCAGATGGGCGTGAATGTTACCACAACGAATCAAATCAGTTTCTGCCGAAGCGTTGAGTTAATCGATATCGGGCAACAGCAAGATTTCTACGACGCTGCCAAGATGAACCTAATCGCCAATGAATCGGATCGAGCGTTATTCGATGTCGCCTTTGATTGGTTCTGGAGATATCCACGGCCCGACCCACAGGAAATGGGGCTTGATACGGACGACGAGGCGGAGATGTCCCTCGAAGATCTGATCAATGCCGAAGAAACAGTGGTAAACCTAGACCAGTGGAAGGAAATGGAGGACGATAAAGAAGAGGGCGACGAAGATACAGTTGCCTACAGTGCCGAGAGGGTTTTGACCCAAAAGGATTTCGGACAGTTCACGGCAGAGGAGATGCAAAAGGCGCAAGAGGTTATCGCTAAACTTGTTCCACTGTTGGCTACAAAACTGAGCCGTCGAAAAAAGACCAGCACCAAAGGGAAGACAATCGATTTTCGACGGAGTTGGCGTAAGAACATCGCCTACGGTGGGGAACCGCTGAAATTGATACGGAAGCGTCAGAAGGTCAAGAAAAACAAGATCTTGCTGCTCTGTGATGTCAGCGGATCAATGGATTACTATTCCACCTTTCTGATTCAGTTTATCTACGGAATGCAGCAAGCACTTGAAGAGGTCGAAGTAGCGGTCTTTAGCACAGAACTCACCAACATCACCGGACTCCTCCGCCGCAAAGGGCTTGAAGAAGGGCTGCGTGAAGTCGCACAGGTTGTGCCTGATTGGTCAGGGGGAACGAGAATTGGTGAAAGCATCGTTGCCTTCAATCGAGAGTTTGGACGGTCTTTCTCGGCGTATAGAACTGTGGTCATTTTGATTAGTGATGGTTGGGACCGGGGCGAGGCGGATATCCTTGAGAAGGGGATGGAGGTGCTGCATCGCCAAGCATATAAGCTAATCTGGCTGAATCCGCTGCTCGGCAGTGAAGGGTATCAGCCAATCTGCCGCGGTATACGCACTGCGCTGCCCTATGTTGACTATTTCTTACCGGCTCACAATCTGGACAGCCTAATCCAATTGACGAAAGTATTGACCCCAATCTGGTCGAATTAAGGAAGGCAGGAAAGGCGAGCGAGATCCAAGATTCGTTGAGATGAAAAACGCTTGCCCATCAGGTAGAATGGAAGGTGGCAGACAAAAAACTTTGGGTTTGGTGCATTACTTTTCACGCTTCACGCCTCACGTTTCACACCGGTGGATTCTGTTTATCCCCTTTGTTCTTCTCGCCTGCGCTGTCCCACCGCTTAGCATTCCTGATCTGGGGACGATGGCACCCGACTTCACCCTCACAGATCAGTTTGATACAGAGTTTCGATTGAGCCAATTCCGTGGGGAAAATGTGTTATTGTTCGGCTTTGATAAGGATAGTATCAGTCGTGGGCAAACATGGCTAGATCTATTCCTTGATCAGTATGCTGACGAGCTACGAGTTCTTCCTATTGCCAGCGGATCTGGTGTGTCGCTCTTTGCGCGTCTGTTTCTGAAAGGTAAGCTTAAAGCGGATCTCCGAGCAGCTGGGGCGGAGGTGGATTTGCCGAGTGTCCTATTGGACTGGGGGGGTGAAGTCTCCCGGCAATATGGGATGCCGCTCCAGATGCCGACGGTTGTGCTGATCGATCGCGGGGGCTATATTCGATTGGCGCATCCACTGCCGCAGTTGACTGCGGACGAGGTACGGGAAGTTTTTAACCGAGTTGACCAGCAAATTAGATAATAATGAATATATTGAGCTGTTTTCAAAAAACGAAATCATCCACTAAAAAAAGGGAACTAACGCATGAAAAACTTTCACATAATCCAGATACTGATGCTCGTTGTCTTTTTACTCGCTATTGGCTCTCAAGCCTTATCTGCCCCGCAGGGGTTAGCGCAAGATGCCTATGCTATCTTTGAAAAAAGCTGCTTCAGCTGTCACGCAGCCGGTGGTTTTGCTGCAGCGTTCCTCTTAATTGAAGAACACAGTGAACTCATCAAAGAAAACGGTCCGGTTGTTCCGGGAGATCCCGATGCGTCCAGATTGTATAAGCGGCTCCTTGGAGAAGGGGGACAACTGATGCCGTTGGGAGGTCCTCCTCTGCTTGATGCGGAGATCGAAACGATTAAAAACTGGATTTTAGACGGCGCACTCGATTGGGCTGCGCTGCCCATCCCCAGTGTCAACCACACCCTTTCCGAGCCGCCGATTCGCTCCGGCGATACCTTTACCGTTGACATCAGCGCAGAAACTGCCTTCGATTTGGCAAAGTGGCAGCTTGATATTGCGTTTGACCCCGCTGCCCTTGAAGCCGTTAACGTGAGCGAAGGCGATTTCCTGACCATGGGGGGTGGAACAACCACCTTTCAAGCTGGGAGCATTGATAACGCAGCAGGTAACATCACAGGACTCAGTGCGGAGCGGCCCGGCGACCAAGGGGTGAGCGGGGTTGGTACGCTGGTTCAGGTGGGGTTCAAGGCGAAATCGAGTGGTGAAACCAAATTAACGCTGCAAAACTTCCAATTCGATGATATCACCGGGGGAAATGCCGCTGTCGAATTGTATGAAATCACCCTCACTATTGAGGAACAACTTATCGCCGGGGATGTTAATCGAGACGAGAAAGTAAACATTCTGGATCTGGTGCTCGTCGCACAGCAGCTCGGGCAGAGCGTACCCGCCGACTCGCCGGCAGATGTCACCGGCGATGGTGTCGTCAATATTCTTGATCTCGTCCGGGTAGCACAAAATTTCGGTAACACAGCAGTGTCCGCAGCACCGGTGACAAGCACAGAAAATGTAGATTCTGCGATGGTGGAAACGTGGATAGCACAGGCACGGTTGAAAGATGACGGTTCGCTTATTTTCAAGCAGGGCATCGAAAATCTTCAAAACCTGTTAGCCTCACTGATTCCTGAAAAGACCGCGTTGCACCGTAATTATCCGAATCCGTTCAACCCAGAAACGTGGATACCGTATCAGCTGGCAGCCCCCGCAGAGGTCGCGTTGACAATCTACGAGATGAACGGACAGCTGGTTCGACGTTTGGCGGTAGGACATCAGGCAGCCGGTATGTATCAGAGTCGAAGCCGTGCGGTATATTGGGACGGACGGAATCAGCTCGGCGAGGCTGTTGCCAGTGGCCTCTATTTTTATACGCTGACAGCGGACAACTTTACAGCGACACGGAGAATGGTGATACTGAAGTAGAACAAAACGCTGAGCGTAACATAGAACAGACATAAATATAAGGAGTTTTCAAAATGCAAGTACAGGCTGCGGTAATGCCAACACCGGGAGAAATCGAGATTCGTGAATTTGACAAACCAACCCCTGCCGACGATGCGCTACTTCTTCAGGTGGACCAGGTCGGCATTTGTGGTAGCGACAAGCACATGTATCTCGGTCATACAAATCTGAACTTCCCCGTAATTCCGGGGCATGAGGTCGTTGGCACTGTCGCTGAGATTGGCAAAAATGCGAATCAGACCATGCATGTGATGGGTGGACCGATTAAAGTCGGTGATCCAGTAACCGTTGTGCCCGGCTCGAAAAACTGCGGGAAATGCTACTACTGTTTACGTTTCCCCCATCGTCCGACTTTATGTACAGATCGAACAATCTACGGGTTCAGTAACTGTGAAACGCCACCTCACCTAACAGGGGAGTTTTCTGAGTATACCTACATCCACGGCAACTCTTGGGTGTTTAAGGTGTCAGAGGGAATCCCCGAAGAACTGCGCGTCTTGACCGAACCGGTCGCTGTTGCCACCCGTGCCGTTGAACGTGCACATGCGCCGGGTATACCGCAGGTTGGGGCAGGATACGGCATCGGGGACAGTGTAGCTGTCCTTGGCTGTGGTCCCATTGGACTCCTCGTGATTGCCGTGCTCCGTAGCACGGGCGCGGGCACAATTATCGCCACCGATATTGTGGACAGTCGTTTGGATATGGCAAAAAATATGGGGGCAGATGTCGCCATCAATGTTGGCAACACCTCCCCTGAGCAACGCCTTGAGCAGGTGCAGGACCTCACAAGCGGAGCGGGTGCGGACATCGTGATCGAGTGCGCCGGGTTGCCGGGCGTCTTCGCCGAAGCCATTGACCTTGTCCGTCGTGGTGGAAAAGTGATCGAGGTTGGGCACTATACCGATTCAGGTTCTGTCAATGTGCGTCCACACCAGATCTGCAACAAAGATCTCGATATCTGCGGCGTGTGGGCATATCCACAGATCCAATTCCAAACCGCCCTCGATTTTTTAGAGCGAACTCGTGTTCCCCTGAAAGATCTTATTACCCATCATCTTCCTCTAGGTCGTCTAGAGGAAGGTATTCAGATGCTTGGTGAGGAGGGCGTCTATAAGGTCGTTATCGAACCGCACGCAAGTTAAGCAAAGGAGGCAGAAATTGAGACCAAGAAATATGGGTAAATGGAGACCACGCTCCCGTTCTCCCCTCTCGAATCTCTCTTTTCCTATTTCATCCCGCAAATTGTGGATCTGCTTACTTCTGATTGGGTTAAGTTTTCACACAACAGCTGGGATGGCGGCGAAATCACCTTATGAAACCATCGAACAGGCTGCGTCATATATTGTCGAACATCAGAACGCCGATGGTGGGTGGCCCCTCATACCGGGGGAAGAAAGTGATGTTGAAGTTACGGCAATTGCGGTGCAGGCGCTGATGCTAAAAGGGTGGGGCTCCGGCTCAAGTGTCATCCGTCGAGGAGTTACCTATCTAATAAAATATCAGAAACCCGATGGAAGCTGGAACGGAAATACTGCGCATACCATTTTTGCTATCATTGCACTCAAGCGCGCCGAAACAAATGCGGATGAGCAGTTTAACGGACTCCAATGGTTACGAGAGGCGCAAAAAGAAAGCGGAAGTTGGGGACGTGGGATACGCGAACCCGGTAACCCACTTTATACATCAGCTGTTCTATCGGGACTTGGACAACTTGACTTTGACCGGAGGTTTTCCCCTATTCCCAAAGCTGCCGATTGGCTTGCCGGTCGTATCAATTACGATGGCGGCTGGTCAATGGGACCCGGAATACGATCTGATGTGCTTGTCACAGCGTGGGTATTGCAAGGATTATCAATTGTTTATGATATCGATGAACAACTTGCGTGGTTAAAGCAGATGCAAAATGATGATGGTGGATTTGGTAAGTGGAAAGGAGTGCCAAGCGATCCAGAAATTACGGCCTATGCTGTTCTCGCGTTGGTTATTGGGGAGGATCCCTTGAACGCGGATAAGGTCGCGCTTAGGTATTTGAGGGAGGTGCAACAGGAAGATGGAAGTTTCGTCAGCGCAACCCCTGTTGAATTAAAACAGCCAACGGCGAATCTACAAACTACTTGCTTTGTGCTGTGGGCAATATATGGAAGAACACTCAAAGAAAAAGGCTGATACTGAATTAGACCTACTATTTTTAATAAATTAGAGAGAAGGAGCGGTAAATGCCACAAATCAATTTTATGAATGAAATAGGGATCGCCATGGTTGTTCTTATCGTAGCGATGTTGACTTCTATACGTATCCTCAGAGAATATGAGAGGGCGGTCGTATTTCGGTTGGGACGCTTGACCGGTGCGAGGGGACCTGGGCTGGTACTCCTCATACCGTTCTGGATTGAACGGATGCAGCGCGTGAGTCTTCGGACGGTCGTACAGGATGTCACACCGCAAGATGTCATTACCAAAGACAACGTCTCCGTGAGCGTGAACGCTGTTTTAACCTTCCGAATCGTAGACTCGGCACGAGCGGTCGTCGAAGTCGAAGATTTTGGTTTTGCTATCAGTCAACTGGCGCAAACTACACTCCGAAGCGTGCTCGGAAGTGCGGAACTTGATGACCTCTTATCGGAGCGCGAAAAACTGAATCATGACCTGGAGGAGATTATCCGAAGGCACAGCGAAACGTGGGGAATCAGTGTCATCGCTATGGAGATTAAACATGTGGACCTGCCCGCGGAAATGCAGCGTGCGATGGCGAAACAAGCAGAAGCAGAGCGGGAACGCCGTGCCAAGTTTACCCACGCTGCGGGAGAGTTGGAGTCGTCCGAAGCCTTGACGGAAGCCGCAACAACCTTAAGCAGAAATCCAATAGGTATCCAACTCCGTTACCTGCAAGCCCTCATTGAAGTGGCAGCCGAGAAAAACTCAACGTTGGTTTTCCCGATACCGGTGGATCTGTTGAGTTCATTTATAAACAAGGAGAGCAAAACAGATTAGTGGTTTCTGATACTGTTATTGATGACTGCAGTCCCGAAGAGCTAAAAAGAGGGGAGAGTTGTTGAGATGGATATCACACTAGACCTACCGAGCGAACTCGCAATCCCACTTTCTGTTGCAGGCTACGACGGAGAGAAACTTACTGAAGAAGTGAAGCAGTTACTTGCAGTTGCGCTCTTTCAGCGTAATGTTCTCTCTTTAGGACAAGCTGCAAAGTTGACAGAGATGCACCTGTGGGATTTTATTCAGATTTTAGGTCAGCAGGGCATTCCTGTTGCTGAATATAGTGATGAGGAAATCCAGCAAGAAGTGGAGAGTGCCGAATGGCTTCGCCAGTGACCGCAGTTGCTGATGCCTCATTTCTAATCGGTGTTTCTGTCATCGGTCAGTGGAAAACTTTGGAAGCCTTAACCGAAACACTTTACGTTGCCAATGAGGTGTGGGCGGAAGTTGTTGTGCGAGGAGTAGGTAAGCCAGGGGCTAAAGAATTGTCACAAGCGGCTTTTGTTGAAAGAAGAACCGTTTCTAACGCGCAGGCGGTGGCAATGCTGACTCCAACACTCGACGAAGGGGAAGCCGAAACCGTTGTGTTAGCAACAGAGTTAGGAGTGACAACGGTGTTCCTTGATGACCGGCGTGGGCGAAAAGTTGCTCAATCTGCGGGATTGCAGGTCATAGGTATCGCGGGTTTCCTACTATTTGCAAAACGATCAGCAAAAATCGAAGCGGTTCAGCCACTACTCTTGCAACTCCATCAAAAAGGCTTTCGACTCAGCAGCAAGCTGATCGACGCGGTAAGTAGACAAGCGGGCGAAATCCCGACGCTGCCAAGCGATTAATCAGAATACTCTTCACTTTATTTCTTAAAAAACGATGTTTCTCGATGCCCGGATTCCAATTGTCAATTCGAGCAAGAATTTTGAACCTGCCTGATACAATCCCCACGACATACCTCCGCACCCGCAAAACAGATCTATAACCATTGGTGTTTTCATCATGTCTACTTTCAATTAAATTATGCCAATGAGGATACTTTCACTAATGCCCTAGCCCATTGCCTGTCAAAACATGGGTGCCGACCGTTCCATCGGTAATATTAAAAATAGAGGGAAATTTGTCCTTCCAGGCTTCGTTTGCTACAGGACAGTATTGGCGAGAGTTTCCCTCAATTGCCGTAACTCGTGGTACCCGTGCAGCCAGCCCTGCGGAATGCAGGAATGATGCCCCCGGACAGGTCAGATCCTGTACCGCCAAGAACATATCGTATTCAATCGCCGCAGCCCCCATGAGTAACGCTTGAGATTGACCCTTACACGCCTTGAGTGCGACTCCAGAATAGCCCTGTTCACGTGCAAGTTGAAAAGTTTCAAAGTCGGTCAGTGACTCGTCGATGACGACCGGTTTAATCTCTGCTGCGCGGTGCATTTTGTTCTCAGGGTGCGCCTTAAGATCTCGATTTGTCGGCTGCTCAATGTAAGCCAACCGTTCGAAGGCGCGCCCCTCCCCCTCCTGAATTTTGTGCAGAAACCCCAACAGGTACTCGACATCTTGGCATGTCTCATTGAAGTCCGCAGAGTAGTACCACTCACTTACACCCCGCTTTACCTGCGTTTCGGCGACGATCTTCTCAATCGCAAGCACCCGCTGCACGTCCCAGTCTAGGTCCTCCCCATTCAGCTTGATTTTTAGATGCGTCAAGCCATCTGCGACAATCCACTCCGGCAAGGTTTCTGGGAGTCCGTCGTCGAGACGATTCGGAATATCGGCATCGGTCAGTGGGTCAAGCGCACCGACCAGATGGTAGAGCGGCATCTTTGGCTTCGGCTTTCGTAGGGTGTATTGGTCAAGGTACTTACCGACGAATTTTTCATTAAGGTAGTGCGAAAGGTCATGGCTCATGAAATCTTCACTGAGTCCGTCGTAGCTGTTGATACCGTTTGCCTTGCCGAATCCATCGTGGATGGCTGCGTCAATGGGACTCGCTGTAACTACTGTGCAGAGCTTCGGAATCGGTGTCGCGATCTGCATCTCCGCAGAGAGGTCGGCTGCGATTCGCAGAAATTCGGTTTCAAGCGCCTCGGAGAGATCTACGGGATGAGCGCACAGATCGCACTCGCGGGTGGCGTCAACCAGCTGTCCTGAGAGACGCTGCATCGCCTCAAGACTTTGGTCAAAGGGAACGTAACGCGGTGGAAACGCCCACACATTGCTAAGCGTCATAGACCCCAAACCTACTGCCTCTTTGCCATCGCGTGTCTGCACCTGAATACGCACATTCAGCAGTCCGCAATTATCTATCGGGACACCACCGAATTTGAGCGGGGTACGGTATTGATACTCCTCGAAATCAAAACTGACATCCAGAATCCGAATGTCTGTACTTTTGGACATGAAAGCTCCTCCCAAATAGAATTCAAAATATGATGGAGAATATTAATATCAGTGTTTCATTAGTCTATCACAGCTGTTATCTCAGATCCAAACAGACCATCTCTTTCTGGGTTCGGAGGTAAAGTTTTCCACCAGCCAGCGTTGGCACGGTCCAACATTTATCATCGAACAACTGAAGGCGGGCTGTTTCTCTGTATTTGTTGGGAGAGACTTCAGCTAATGCCAGTTTCCCGCCCTCACCGAGGATAATTAAATGGCCATCTGCGAGCAGCAAAGAACCTTTTCCGAAGCCGCGATGCCGCCACTGTTCTTCGCCCGTATTTGCCTCAATACAGGTTAAGATGGCGTTGTCGAAACCGTAGAGATAATCGCCCTGAAGCACTGATGAGTTAAAATGATTCTTCATCACCCGGCTCTTCCATACCTCCTCGATTCCTATCCCATCTCCATCAGCGGTCATTCTGACGAGCACGGCACCCTTATCGTAGGAAGCGGAGATAAAGATTTTATCGTCAGGTATGAAAATTGGCGTGGCGATATTAATGCCCTCTGGCCAGGAATACTTCCAGTAAATCTGTCCGTTCTCCGGTGCTAAGGAGAGGAGTGTCTTCGATGTTAAAAAAATAATCTGCCGAACCCCACCGAAATCGATAGGAATGGGCGATGAATACCCCACCTCATCCGTGTGGTTTGTCCACACCACGTTGCCGCTTGTTTTGTCGAACGCGATAATCGCTTTTTCATCTTTGCCGCCAGCTTCAGCTATGAGCAGATCGCCTTCAATTAGAGGCGATGACGAAAACCCCCACGTAGGTATATTGCTGCCGAATTCCTCTACGAAATTATGTGACCATAGTTTCGTCCCGTCGTGGGCATCTAAGGCGTAGAGTTTGCCTTCCGTCCCCAGCGCGAACACCGAATCGCCGTGGACAGTTGGCATTGAGCGAGGACCGTCGCCGCGCTGCTCGGTGAATTTCGCACCCGATCGAAAACGCCAGATCTCCTCGCCGTCGGACGCATCTAGGCAAATTACAAACTCATCATCACCTTCGGCGAACATCGTGTAGATCTTGCCTTGGGCGATGGACAGACCTGAATACCCATCCCCAAGCGGAATTTGCCATAAGACTTTGGGACCCTCTTGGGGCCAACTTTTAAGAAATCCAGTTTCGGACGAAATGCCATCCCGATTCGGACCGCGCCATTGGGCCCACTCCGCTGTATCCTTATCGTCCGCTTCGGCGCTCAACACGCTGCCAATCAAATACCAAAACCCAAATAGCACCATGACGAATAGCCCAATCAAGATGCCAGTCCTATCTTTCATTTTCATATAAATCTCCTTGAGGTAATGAGCACATTTCCTAGTCTCATATTAAGAAATAGTCCAGCAGAATCCGTAGGGGCTGGGTTCCCCCGCCCATGCTTACTAATAGTTTTCACGTTTCACGCGCTTAGCATGTTACACTTTCTTTCGACATGAGTCATCTCTTAATGCTTTTCTGTAATGTCTAGGCAGGCGATCTCCTCTTCGTTTCGCACATAAAGTTTACCGCTCGCAAGCGTCGGTGCAGTCCAGCACAGTCCGCTCAGCACCTGCGCACTCGCTTTCTCTATGTATCCTTCAGGCGTTGCTTCGGCTAGCCCTAGCTTGCCACGGTCACTAAGAAGAATCAAGTGGCCATCAGCAAGTATCACTGTACCTTTTCCAAATCCACGGTTCTTCCACTGTTCCTCACCGGTGTTTGCCTCAATACACTTCAAGATGGAATTGTCGAAGCCATACAGATAATTGTCGTGAAGCACTGATGAGGAAAACTGATTCTTCATTTTACGATTTTTCCAAATCTCTTCAATCCTTACCGTGCCTTGGTTTTCCCGGATTTGATCCGTTGCAGCGCGATCATCGTCGGGCGAAACGAAAACTCTCATCTGTACCACGGCGGCACCCTTGTCGTACCCGGAAGATATAAAGACTTTATCCGGCGGAATAAAGACCGGCGTGGCAGCGTTGACATCATACCCGGTTTTCCACGGGTACTGCCAGTAAATTGTTCCATCGGCTGGAGAGACGGAAACCAGCTTAGTCCCTGTAAAGCAGATGATTTGTCTAACTCCTTGGACCGTAATGGCGATAGGCGATGAATATCCAAGTTTGTCTTTATGAGAACTCCATATCACATCACCACTGTTTTTATTAAAAGCAACGATGGATTTTTCACCTTTCCCGCCAACTTCGACCAGAAGCAACTCCCCATCAACTAACGGCGATGTGCTGAACCCCCATCTCGGCATTTTGCTTCCGAACTTTCGCTGCAGATCATGTGACCAGACCTCTTGACCATCCGCTGCGTTCAGGGCATACAGCTTGCCATAGGCACTGACTGTAAAGAGGAGATCTCCGTCGATCGTCGGCGTCGCACGGGGACCATTACCACCCTGACCCTCGTGGTAGTTCTCATCGGATCGGAAACGCCAGATTTCACCCCCATTTGTGGCATCAAGACACACGACAAACTCATCGTTCCCTTCGGAGAACATGGTGTAGACCCGTCCTTGAGAAACGGAGATGCCAGAAAATCCCTCTCCAAGCGGAATTTTCCAGAGCACTTTGGGACCATTAGGGGACCACTCCTTGAGGATCCCCACTTCATCGGAGACCCCATCGCGATTCGGACCCCGCCATTGGGGCCATTCCGTCGCTCTAGCCGTTAAAATACCGCTGCAAAGCAACGCGGATAGGACTAAGAAAACTGTGATTCTTTTCATTGTAACCTCGCATTCTAAAAATTTGTGTTTATCGATTTTCGTCCATTAACCTATGTTCTTCATTGAGAGTCTTATTCTTCTTGCAGTAAATACATCTACCTTCCGCGATAAATCTCTTCCTTTGTGTTTTTTACTATCCGATCTGTTCTCTAACTCATTTTTTTTAAATTCGTATATCAGAAAAGTTTCATCTGCGGGTCCTTTGGAGGCCAAAAAACTCCCAAGACAATCCATGTATTGTAAGGAAATACCGTTCCCATAAAGAACCGAGTATCCTTATCAGAACGACACAGTTCGTCAAAGAATTTATGTCTCACACTTTCAGCGGCTTTATGCTCATCTCCCAGTCGATCAACTTCATTCAGATACAATACCCCAAGTTCCCAGTCCTCAACCATTGCATTATGGCGGGTACTGCTGCCCTCACACTCGAAAACATAGGTGAACTTGAAGGGAATTTTGGCTAAAGGTTTAGGCTGCTGCCCAAAGAGTAGAAACTGGTTAAGCACACTCTGCCATGCTGGTTTCCAGTCTGGATCTGATTCCTCAATTCTCAAATCATGTATGTGGACCGGACGCACAATGCCAAGAGAGGTTTTATCTTGATCATAGAGAACTTGTAATTCATTGACAGTGTGTATAGGTAGTTTATCTATAATCTGGCGTCGGGCTTCCCAGTTGTTTCGAGTGCTCAATGGTTCTCCCAAAAGTCTTATGGAATCGAGAACAGGTTTTCGGCTCTCCTTCCTTTGGTCGTTTCCCTCACTCCGTTCAGCAAGTTCTACCTCGATCCACTGGTATTTCCGAAATTGTTGATAAGGTGGGCGGTAACGATAATCTACTGGATAAAGCCTTACCCATTCGTCCTCCTCGGTAATACCTGCCGTGCAAACTAATTCTTGGTATCCCCGTGATGGAAGTGGATAGGTCATAACAGTAATCAAAACTCTTGTTGGGGTGTATACGCTTTGCATGTGTTTTCCCTGAGGTCCTGAACCATAAGCTTCGTATGGTTTGCAATTTGTGCTGCAAGGTGAGAGCGGTGGCAAGAATCTGGATTGGCTTCCATACATACTAAGACCGAAGGCTGAGATTCAATCCAACTTGCTATTTTTTTTACGGCACTCAGCTGTGCCGGTAATACTTTTCGTTCATAGTTTTGGAAAAGCAGTATGTAATCAGAGGGGTGCCGAAGGTTTGCTCGTAATTCTGAGGGGATACCAACTTCTGGTACATGCCTGTATTTGATGTTCAAATTTTGGCATAATCTTGACAATGTAGACTTATGGAAACCATAACGACGCGATATTGGGTTATGACGAACATCAATGACTTGCTCAATACCTGCTTCTATAAGCAGGTTCAAAAAACCATCAACCTGTAAACCTTCGTAACCGACCGTATAAACCGCACATTCTCCTTTAGGGCGATTTTCCCTTCGATTCTCTACCACTTCCGCATTAATGGTAAACCATGGATAATCGGAGTAAACACTCTCTATTACTGCTTCCACTGATAGTGTGCTGTATTTTTCTGAAAAGCTTATAATTTCGTTTTCGAGCGCAAAGTCAAGCGGGGGGTTAACAACATCGCTGAACCGCTGGATTCTATCTTCAGAAGGTTGGAATAAGATATAGCCGTTCCGCCTTAGCATTTCCAATTCATGATAAAGCGCAAACGAAAAAGGTCCATAGTGATAGGGAACAAATTCATAAAAGTTTTTGATTCTTGCTTCCTTGCCAAGCAAGAAAGCCAATTTAACTAACAGTCGACGAGAAGTTTGTCCCCCCATTTGGTCAATTAAGGACAATATAATTTTTTGACGAATAAGCATAGGATTTATTTCCAATGCTGAAAAGCAGCATAGGCACTTTCTCCTTTTTTACAATATAAAATATAAAAAAACGCCTAAGTATACCACACAAATGTTAAGTTGTCAATAAAACCATGTAGATTGGATTAAACGGTTAAAAATGAATCCTTATCATCGACGATAGAGTTTCCGCCTTTCAACAACATCCGCTTATAGATAAAGTGAAACCCAACGTCAATAGGTCGATTTTCCAAAATCGAAAATACCTAGAACATAGCGCGATATTTTTGGCTCAATGAGCCAAGATTGTGGCACGACACGGTGGGTATTCTGTCGAGATATGAATCTCGACTTACGAGTTATCTAGCAACTTGCGTTATATTAACAGAGATTCAATAAGTCTTCTGCCTATTAGATCTATGGTCACCCCTCCGGTTCGATTCAACGTCGAGGGACATCTAAGGCGATGCCCTCTGGATTATCCAATTGAGTAATGGGATCTTGTACATTGGAACCATCAAGGTTGGCACACTGAATCTTACCTATGCCACTGTCTGTCCAGTACATATGAGTTGTTGTTGGTGCGATATCCTCATCGTCCTGTCCACAACCTGAAAAAGATAGTAAGCCCAAAATCAACGATGCCGTCAAAACTAAGCTTTTTTTCATCGGATTTTGCTCTTTTTTGAAAGGGATTGTGTAGATACAAGCTTTTAGGAGATAATTTCATCTTCGCATAATTTATTGATTAGGTATTCTTGTGGACGATCTCCTTTTGTTGAATTGCAGGCTGCACATAAGAGTTGAAGGTTGTCTGGGTGATCTGGATCAGCTATTATTGATTGAGGTATTTGGACATGATATGGGTGATCTGGATCAGCTATTATTGATTGTGCGTGAATGTGGTCTATTGTCATATTCCGAAATGGCAATAACTCTTTACAGCCATTGCATCTACCTTCTTGATTTCCATACATTCTATGCTTATTCGATCGAAATTCTTGAAGTTCCTCTTGTGAATATTCTGTAGGCGGTGGAAGGCGGAACAAATCTGTGATAAGAATTTGTTTGGGTGTTGCAGTTATCTGTGTTCGGGTAGGCGGATCACGTGAAATAATAACATGTGTCAATGGGTTGAACCAGTTGGGGTTATCGGGTTCAAGTCGGGCATTATCTACTTCTTTTTGTAACCGTAGTTTTGTGATGTTTTCTGCATCGGGAGAGATGTCAATGCCAATCCATTGTCTGCCAAGTTTTTCTGCAGCGACACATGCAGTTGCACACCCACAGAAAGGATCTAATACAATGTCGCCTTCGTTGGAAGAGGCTCTAATGATACGTTCAAGAAGGGCAAGAGGCTTTTGGGTGGGGTAGCCGGTATCTTCATCTTTTGTAACAGGTGGAATATCATACCACATACTTTGGGGTGGCATCCCAGCATCTGATGTTAGGTAACGCTTAAGACGTGGATTTCCCCGACTACTCCAAACAATTAGACCTACTTTATCTAATGCTTCTAAGCGAGCATGAACACTTACTATACTTCTATAGTTTGGAATAAAGTGTTCCTCAATATATTTGGCATATCTCCCAGTACGTGGAACAGACCAACACCTGTCTGCTGTCTCTGCTGGGTCAATACCATGCCAAGGTTGACCTGATTCGCCTTCACTCGTTCCGGGCCCCTTTAAATCGCCTTTTTCATATTTTCCATGTTCATCACAACCATCAAAGTCTTCAATACGTTCATCACTTAATGGGATTAGTACTTCACTAGGTATTTCTTTCTCTGCGTAGCTATAGTAAAAAATTGTATCATGAATAGACCCATACAATTTATCATTATGGGCATTGTGTCTTTGCCATACGATTTCTGCGCGAAAGTTTTTCTTTTCAAATAGGCTATCCATTATTAACTTTAAATAATGACTCGCAGTCGGGTCACAATGGAGGTAGATACTCCCGGTCGGTTTGAGAATACGTTTCATTTCAAATAAACGAACAGCCATTGCCATCATATAAATCTTCATAGATTTATCGTATAGGATTTCGGATGCCTGAATGATTTGATAGAGTTCTTGATGCTGTTCTGCTATTTCTCCATGCCATTCATGTTTTATGTCGTCATCGGTCCAAATATCTTTGAACGATGCACCCTCTGCAGGTGAGCCGATGGGTGCTTGGTATTCCTGTTTCGTGTTAAACGGTGGATCGAGATAGATGAGATCTATCGTTTCCGAGTCAATGCCTCTCATGATGTCAAGGTTGTCTGCAATGAAAAGCGTCCTGTTTTTTACATTCATGTCCTTCCTCCATCTTATTTTTAGTGAACGCTAACTTGCAATTTCTGTTACAAAGAGGGTTACATTTTTAGGAAATAAAAATCGCTTCAAACCCATGTCTATTGACTTTGTGGACTATTTCTGATAGAATATTATCAGAAGGAGAAAGGCGATGAATATCATGCAAGTTTCGCGTTCCTTCCCGAACCATGAGACTTGCATTAGATACCTTGAAGCAGTCCGGTGGAGAGGCACCCCTACCTGTCCACACTGTGAAAGTAAGTCCGTAGCCCGCAAACGAGAGAATAAAAAGGTCGGTCGCTGGAACTGCTATGATTGTAAATCGAGTTTTAATGTTCTGAGTGGCACGGTCTTTCAAAATACAAAAATTGTAAACAAGAAATCTCTATCAATCGTTGGAGTTGTGCGATATCCATAATGCCGCAATCGTGCGGATATCATTGTAAGAACATTCTAAGTAATGATTCTTCAACGGCACATTCATAGACATAAACCAATTCTCAGCAGCCCTGATTGTTGAGACCTCAGTTAGACAAAATGGGTTTTAAATAAAGGGGGAAATTATGAAAAACAGTTTACAGAATATCGCTGACATTCTCGCTGAACCGAGTGCTGCGTTTGTACGCCTCAAATCGGAGCCAAAGTGGTTGCTGGCAATGGTTATCTTTTGTCTGTTCTCTATTGGGATTGCATTCGCTATGTTTTCTTTTACCGAACAGATTATGCACCAAACAATGCCGGAAGCAGAAATGTCCGCTGACCAAATTGAAATCGCAATAAAAGTTGGCCGAATATTCGCTCTTATTGGTTCGCTTGTTGCACCGATTATTTGGTTACTCGCTATAAGCGCAATACTGACTTTAGCAGCACGGTTGATCGGAATAAATGATGCGATAAAATTTAAACACATCTACGCAGCCATTGTGCATACCTCGTTGATCAGCATCCTAATAGTCCTAGTCAATACAGCATTGCTAGTCGTTTTTAGAGATGTTGAAGATATCAACCGCCTAGCCGATATGAAAATAATTCCGGGGTTGCATCTGCTATTGGGCTCAAGCGAAAATGTCAAGCTGCTGACGTTCCTGAGTTACTTTAATCCCTTGAGTTTATGGTATCTCGCTGTACTAGCGATAGGCGTCCGCGTTTTCGCCGATACAGATAAAACCAAGGCGTGTTTTGGGGCAATAGTTATCTGGCTCTTAGGTATTGCCACTGAGGTTATATTCGTGTCTTAATCCCGGAACGTGGACGAGGTTCCAATCCGTTCTTACGTATATCGCGTATTCTGAGCCGGTGCCCCAATCTGGCGTGTATGTATGCCTCTGAGGCAAAGGTCTCAATCGTCTCGCAAACTAAAATCTAATTGGATTTGATGGTTAGCCTGCGCCTTTCGAAACGTAGATAGTGTTTCTGCTTCCTCATCGCTAAGGCTACGTCGTTGTTCAAGTTTCGCGATTTTTCTTTCGAGTATTGGGATTAACTTGTGAGCCTGATACCTTAACTTTCTTTTGGTTTTGGGTGTACTGTCGTTGAGGACTAATCGATCGACTATATATCCTGCTGGAAGCTTGAGTGGTATAATAGATCCATCGCTCTGAACTTTGAAATAGTCCGACCTATTTTCTTCAAAAGGATCTACGAAGCCTTTATTACCTACAACAGTGTCATTAGTTCCAAGGGCAGGCCAATGATCTGATTTTTGACGATTACATTCGGCACATGACCAAACCAAATTATGCGGTTTATTAGCCAATTCAGGGAATTTTCCTCTAGGTCGAAAATGATCTATCTCCATAACTGTTTGTCCGCGCATTTCATTTTCATGGAGATCGCAGTATACACAACGTCCTAAGCAGTCGTGACGGATTTCTTGTCTGTATTCCCCATGGCTTGCGTAATACTCACCATCTCTTTTGATGCGGTACTGTTCTCTCCGCCTTAGCTTGGGGAAGAAAAGACAATCAGTTGGCATCTGTGCTTTCTTCCTCCTCGTTTCGGGTCAGTAGCTCGATTAATTTCTCATTGGTTTTCGCGATTCGTTCTAATTTTTGTAGTTCTTCTACATCTTTGGCTAAGGTAGGAGCGATGCGTTCAGCTTGAAGTTCTGCTAGCTCATCAAGTTCAGCTTCATTTAAACTGTCATCTAGACTCTTCTTTAATAGTTCGTTGAACTGTTTGGCTCGTTCATCTAGTATATCTCCATACACCTTCATATGGCGCATAATTCGTGCTTTTGCTGTTTGTGCCCCTTCTTCATCGCTGAAACTTCCTTTTGAAATAATATCTTCAACGCTCCACTCGCCACCGGCAAATTCATCTTGCTCATGAGGAAAATTTGTCAGTATATAAATCGGTATTTTTTTCTTAATACGACGTAAGTACTGAGCCAATTCAATTCCAGTGTAAGTGGCATGCCCCTTTTCTTTTAACTTCTGATCAATAATAATACAGGCGATATCCGGACTTTCTAGGAGGGTTGATACGTAATCTACTTTTCTAGGATAGGGCAGGGTTGCCTTGATTTGAATCTCTTGAGACGTATCTAGTTTGAGTTCATTGCTATATGTTGTCAACTGTTCCTCGTCGTCATCAATCAACCAGATTGTTTGATTATTCATCGCTGTTTCTCCGTTTTCTTGTTTTTGCGAGGTGACTGAGTTCGTTGTAGTCGACTGTTGAGATTAGGAATTGGGATTTGGATATGGAATTGTGCTCCACCAAGATCACACGGAGATTCTGCATGAATGCTTCCCCCTGTATAATCTTCAACGAAACCCTTTACAATTGCCAATCCTAATCCAGTACCGGTAACTTCGCCCTTTTCATTTCGTTTTGTTGAAAAAGTTGGTAAGAAGATTTTGTCTTCCGTCCCTGCTTCTAGCCCGCAGCCGCTATCGGCGAAGGTTATTTTTAGGTTATTTTTCGTTTCCCGCATGGAAATTCGGATTTTTTGCTGCTCCGCACTGGTATCTTCAAGGGCCCATACAGCGTTTGTTATTAGGTTGACAAAAATACTCTCCCAATCAATCTCAAAAGCACGGATTGGAGAAACTTTCGCTGGCAGGTTCAACTCTACAGTGATATTTCTTTTTTCCAATGGCCCAGCAAAATATCTTAAAACCTGTTTGACAACTCTACTGAGATTAACTGCCTTCCTTTTTCGTTTGTCACGGTTTACGTTCTTTAATGTAAATTCAGCAAAATTATGGATTTTACCTGCGCCAGATACCAGAAGTTTCAGATTATCTCCAACCATTTTGCGAACCTCTGGTGCAGCCATAAAGAGCCCTTTGTCCAAGTTACGTCGAAGCTGCCTTGCGTTTGTCATGACCATGTTGGAATCTCCTAAAGTTTCATGACCAAAACTAGTGGTCAAGATACCTAGAGACGCCAAATTACCAAGCGTGTCCTTTTGACTTTGCAGCTCCTCCTGTTGTTCTTTAGCAGCTTTGGCAAATTGATTGTAAGCTTTTCGTGTATTGGTTGCCGTCTCGCCAACTTCATTAACCGCTGCGTCAAGTGAGTTCAGCAATGTATTTACATCATGTGCAGCCAGAGTTTCGTGTGTGGCAATTTGTAAAATTTTTGTGACTTTATTGGTTGTGTTTTTTAAGTGCTTAACCGCTTCTAGTGATGCTGTAGTTGATTTGGTGGCACCCGCTTGAGCTTCTTCATACTCAGTTGATTTAGGTCGGGTTTTCTCAAACTCTTCACGGCATAACTCAAAAAATCTAATCGCATTTCCAGCCAGCATCTTCAGATGATTAAAAGCCGGTCCTTCGACAATTCCCTCGCGGTTCGTTTGATCAATGAGGTCTGGGTTCTTATTGCGCTCAAGGAAAACGGCCCCTACAACTTGATTATAGCCAACTCTCCAGTATCCTTGGGTAACGCCACTGGGGTGTTGTTGTCTTCTATAACTGAGTCTTAACCAATCTCCTTCACCTGTTGGTTCGCCATAGGGTTTGACTCGAAAGCCATCGCGATAGATGCGGATTCCCTGATTAGACTCGAGAAAGTCGCTAATCTGTTTGTAGCTAAAGCCTACCTCTCCTAGTTCAATAGCTCTTCTCGGAAAAAAATACATCTCAAATTTCAATGGACCACAAAGCGGTCCATCACCTGTGCGTGGGAATTTCTTTGACCAAGTAACTAGCTCAGACTTAAATTCTTCCGGATGTCGGTCTGAAGACATAGTGTAACTGACATTTCTTTCATCATTGATTTCAGCGATAAGTTTCCATTCTGCTGCATTTAGCATTTCTGCAGAACCAACCTTGCCGTCAATTTCATCCCATTTCATTCCAGAGTCAAGTTCAATTGCAAAATCGTTTATGCCAGCGAAGGGAGATATCAGAAGTGTAAGTTCTTTCTTTAAGTCTTTCAGGAACTTTTGTGACCATACGTCTTTAAGATCATAGAGAATTAATCGCGTTCCCTCGGAGAGCTCCTCTGATACATTCGTAATCGGGTCTGCTATAGACTTAGGAATTCGATATAAATCATGTCTTATGTTCTCCAAGGGGATATCTATCTCTTCATACTTACGCCAATTAATTTCAAGTTCAAGCCCACTAGATTCCTCTTCAGAAAAGGATTGGACCACAGTTTTCTCACATAACCGATCTAATCCTAGCCGTCCTAGGCCCTTTTCGCCAGTAAGGACTCGTCTTTTTCGAGAAGATTGTCCTGATAGCAGCTTGTTAGAGGTGCCAATTACCAACCAACCCTCCCGAAGTTGTTGCTCGGTCATACCGTTGCCATCATCTTCAATAACTAGAACTGGGCGATCCTGATCCAAATTTCCGAAACGAATTTTTACAGTTTCCGCATCAGCATCATAGGTGTTTTTGACCAACTCTAGTATGGCTACAATTGAATTAGAGATGCTTTCTCTACCAAGTTGCATGGCAACACGGGCAGTTACAGAGAATGAGACTTCATCGATAGGTACTCGATTTCGTATTTCAGAGGTTTTACCGTTCTCAGACATAAGCCCCTCCCTTTTCTGTACGGTTCAGAACATCTGCAATCCGACTTCGATGCCTTGGACCAAGATCCAGCCAATCATAAATTATTTCGTTAAGAATCTCAATGTGACCATTCCGTTCTTGAGCTTCAGCACTGGTAATGTCTTTGGTCAAGTCTGCAAGTTGTTCTACCATTTCCAAGTTGACGGGGAACAGTCCTAGTTCAAAAGCTGAGACGTGAGTGTTGCCATTGCGAAGTTGAAAAACGAAATTTATCAAATCACTATTCAACCAGCCCATTAGACCATACAACAGATTAATATTTTCATTATCTAGGACTTTTATGTAGTTGATGTGATTTTCTAAAAAATATCTCGGATAGCCAGCATAAAACTCGTCAGAAGGCATGCCAACAATCAGACGCCGACCAACTTTACGAGGTGTAGTTCGCTGAACGAGAAGTGCCGGTCGAGAGTGCATCACTTTTTCCACTCTCTTATTTTGACACGAAAACAATCGCTTATGCGACGCATGTGAACCGGCGTAGGGGAAATTGAACCCGTAGAGTTCAATAGATGCAGCAGAGATCAGCGGCAGACTATTATCTTCATAAGTTTCCGACAGCAATTCTTTATTTTGGTTCCAAACATATCCTCCGTTGCCGCAGCTAAATTTATTTAATTTAACTAATGGTAAACATTGTTTTTCTAATCGCTCGCAGATTGTATAATCAAGAATATTGTCAGAAACAACCCAGGATACAGATGACTCCCCTACTCTTTGGGCGATTCGGGAGTGTTTTATTCCTCGTGGTTTTGCTTTTGATAGCTCGCTTCCGTTACGTGTTATTCTTACATTGACATTGGCTTCGTCGGGTTCGGCCGAATCACTTTTACTTGCTGGTTTACTCTCATCTACCTTTAGGCATACGACCATCATTTGTTGATCTACATTACCGACAACACCCATGCGATCAGTCATTCTAGTGATACTTGTAAGAGTGACGTGGCTCTCTAGTTGGTCACGTAGCTTTTTGGAGTAGGCACCCGCTAACATCGTTTGCGGTAGAAGGAAGGAAACAACACCACCTTTTATCGCGGCGCGAACTGCCCACCACAAAAATAGTTGGTATAAATTCGGATGCCCAGATATAACGTCCTCATAGTGTGTGAGGAAATCAAGTTTTTTTCCCTTGACAGACATAAAAGGCGGGTTTCCAATAACGTAATGGAATCCTTTCTCATCTAGTAAGTCTTTAAACAGATCATCTTGCCGAGAAAAATATTGGTCATAGGTCAGGAGTGCGTCCTGTTGTTTAATATTTGGAAACAGAGGTGATAAATGTATCTGATCGCATCTTTCTAGTAACGGTAAACATCTATAAATTAGTAACGATCTGGTAATATAAATAGCAGCAGGTTGAATATCAAATCCATATATATTTTGGGATAAGCTTTGTAAAATAGGTTCTGGCGAGACTTCCCACTCTTCGGCATACGAGATTGCCCTATCCGTAACGGTTGTTAGAATAATACCTCCACCGCACGCAGGATCGATGATACGGTAACCGTTGAGTAATTCTTCCTCTTTCAAACCGGACAGATCCATTAAGTGTTTCACAATTGGCAAGGGCGTATAAAACTCGCCTAAATACCTTTTGCTATTTCCATCAAGCACTTGACCGCTGACATGAGACATCGCTAGTGCCGGTGAGTCTAACTTGGATAATTCCGTAACAATTCCCTCAATAGTCGCTGATAATTCTGATGGGGGTTGAAACCATCTGTAAGGACTGTCTGATTCATTAACGGGCCAAACGACAAAATCTTGCTTTACATTGCGTGAAAGGATGCTTGTTAACACATGTAGTAGGGCGGTTTCATATTCATATCGCTCTTGCAGTTCTTCGCTGGTTATGTCGTTACCTAGATGATGTTCATATGTCTCTATAGCGGGTTCAACAAAGGAGAGATATTGTTTTAGACCTTTCTTGAAACCGTCGGACTCACATTGTTCATGAACGCGATTGGCTGTAAGAACTGTGGTATTTTCTAAGAGTTGAATCAAAGTTTCCATAGATCGATACAAAATAGATTGATAATTATACAAAGAGGCAATTAGAGTTTTTTCATTTTATGTATATCGCGCATTCTGATATTTGGGGGCGTAGAACTCCGGCAACAACCCATCTACCCGAAGCAAGCCCTTCCGTGTCAATGTTACAACATCTTCGTCGAAGGTCAGCGTCCCCTCATCTTGCAGTTTTTGGTAGGTTGAACCAAACACCGCCAAAATATCGGCACTGAATTCTCGCGGAAATGGGCGGTCTCTATCTTTCCCAGCTTTAATTGCAGTATCATCTCTCGGGTCAGGCGTTCCTCCTGTGTCGTGGGAAACGCACGATTCAACGGCAGCTGATTCGCATGGAGCGAATTGACATAGTCATCCCAACTTGCTGCATTTTGGAAATGGATACCGCTCATGTGGGAGAAAGAGGCGACGCCTGTGCCGAGCATATCGCTGCCACGCCAGACCGCGTCCCGATAAACGAACTTCCCCGGCTTATCCTGTTTCACCATTGTATATGCGCTCGACATTTTATATCCGGCGGCTGCCATTTGCTCAAACGCATAGTGGTGCCATTCCCGTTTCGTTTTCCAATCCGCTACAAATAGACCTTTGCCGCCAAAAAGATCTTTTGAATAAACGGTGTTGAACGGCAATTCCATCTGATAAACGGTGATGCTATCAGGATTCAGATTGATAGTTTTCTCAACAGTATCCCGCCAACTGTCCCACGTTTCGCCGACCATTCCCGCGATTAGATCTATGTTGACCTGATCAAATTCAAGGGCGGTGATCCACGGCATCACCCGATATACCTCTTTGGAAAGGTGCGCTCGCCCATTCTCAGCCAAGATCTCGTCATTGAGATTTTCAACGCCGAGGCTCAACCGCGTGACGCCAATCTCTTTAATCGCTTCCAACTTGCCTTGTGTCAACGTCCCCGGCTCGCATTCAAACGCTACCTCTTCGGCACTATCCCAAGGCATTGTCGCTTTGATCCGTTTGACAAGTGCTTTTAGGTGGTTGCTGCTGATATAGGAGGGTGTGCCGCCGCCGAAGTAAACGAAGTGCAGTGGTCGATCCGCCACGGATGGAAGTTCGCTGTAAAGCTCAACCTCTGTTCCCAATGCATCAAGATAGGTTTGAATATCGGAACTGTTTTTATCTGTGTACACTCGGAAGTAACAGAACTTACACCGTTTGCGGCAGAACGGAATATGCAGATAAAGTCCTAAAGTGGCTTCCGGCGTTGGTGAGGAATTCAATGCACTTATCGCTTCCTGCACATATTCTTTTCCCCAAAATGAATACGGCGGATAGTTTGAAACAAAAACACTTCCGACCTCTGTGTCCTTTGCATCGGTCCGTGTTGTCGCCGGTTCAGGAGTTGCTGTATTTAATTCTTCACTCATAATCTATTCCTCTTTCTCCAAAGCAGTATATGCGACCATCGTCTGCACCAATCACCAGTTTTCCCGTCACGACACTCGGAGAAGCAATAATGGCTGCCCCGATTACAAAGTCCCAGACTTTTTCACCCGAATCGAGATTCAACGCAACAAGTTCCCCGCCCACCGTTCCAAAGAAGACGCGCTCGCCAACAATCACCGGCGAGGAGTCCACCCGCGATTTGGCGGGATATGTCCACAGTGGTTCCCCCGTCTGCGATTTCAGCGTGTGAACTATTTTGTCGCGTCCGCCAATAACAACCAGATCCGCTGTCACAGCAGCCGAAGCGTAGAATGGGAAATGCCGTTCCGGGTGTTCATACCACCAAAGAATTTCGGAGTTTTCCAGTTCTGCACACAACACCTGATTCCCAAAGGTTCCGGCATACGCACGGCCGTTCAGAATAACAGGACTAGCAGCAACATAGTCACCCAATGCGATCTTTTGCTGCTCCACACCGTCGGCTATATTGATACTGCGTAGGTAACCGTCGCACCCTGAAATAACAACCGCACCGTTAGCAATCGCCGGTGTGCCATGGACGTATCCCTCTGTCTCGAACTTCCAAGCCAACGAACCATCTTCTGCAGAGAGACAGTAAAGATATTGGTCATAAGAACCGAACAGCAGGCGATCTTGAGCAACGTTGGCGGAAGAGATAATCTCAGCCTCGGCTTCAAAAGTCCATCTGGGTTCACCCGTTTGAGCATCCACTGCGTGAAAAACCCCCATGCCATCACCAAAGTATACCACATTGCTGAATACGGTGGGAGAAGATTTGATCTCGCCGGACGCCTGATACTTCCACTTTAATCCCCCGTTTTCAAGATTGAGGGCGTAAAGGTAACCATCTAAAGTCCCGACATAAACCGTTCCTGCTGCAATGGCAGCGGTTGACTCGATTCCATCTCCCGTCTCGAATGTCCAGAGCAGTTCGAGGTTTTCAGGCAATTCGCCGGTAGCAACACCGGTGAGTTGAGGGTTGCCGCGAAAGCTAAGCCAGTCGTCAGAGGACGCTTGGCTCTGTCCAATAGGAGGGATCAGGAGATAGCTCACAAAAATGTAGAACGTAAAACGTGAAACGTGAAACGTAATCCGTTTGGCGTGCTGTATCTTAATAGGTTGCTTCATATAGTTTCAATAATTCAACTTTGCTGACCTGCCGTGGATTGAATTTTCCTGTCCACTGCTCTGCTGCTTCTTCTGCCAATTGGGGCAGATCTTCTGCCTGAATCTCAAAATCCCTTAACCGTTCCGGCAATCCTGCTACGGCTTTTAATTCGGAAACGCGTTCATGCAGCGACGAAGGATATAGATCCTGATAAAGTGCCCCCACCGCTTGATTATTAAAACGGATTACACTGGGTAGCATTAGCCCGACCGCAACGCCATGCGTGATGTTATATCTAGCGGTCAAAGGATTTGCGCAGGCGTGTGCAGCGCCGAGCATGGAGTTTTCTATGGCAGCACCCGCCCAATGCGCCCCTAAAAGCATTCGGCTTCGTGCTCCTACATTTTCTGGGTCACTGACCACAATTTCAAAACTCCTTTCCAACAACCACCATGCCTCTTTGGCGAGCATCTGAGAGATAGGATTTCGCCGTGTGGAGACATAGCTTTCCAATGCGTGGGAGATAGCATCAATACCTGTGGCGGCTGTTACCCCCTTCGGGGTGGTAGTCGTCAAAACCGGATCGAGAATGACCGTTCGGAATTGCGCTTTTTTGTCGCCACACGCCATCTTCTGATGCGTGTCCTCTTGCGCGATTAAAGCGAAAGACTGCGCTTCACTGCCGGTGCCTGCGGTTGTCGGGATACCAATGGACGGGAGCATCGGTTTGGTCGCTTTGTCCACACCCCAATAGTCCTCCATCCGGCCGCCGTTTGTCAAGATGAAGTTAATCCCTTTGGCGCAGTCCATCGCGCTTCCACCGCCAAGCCCGATGAGCAGATCAATTCCTCTCTGACCTTTCGAAAATCTAGTCCCATCTGCGACATGGCGGCTTGTCGGGTTTTCTGCGACCCCATCGAAAACGAAGGCATCAAGGCACGCCGCCTTCAGAGAATCAAGTGCCTTTTCCAGTATACCTGCTCTGGCTATACCGGGATCAGTGACGAGCAGCACCCGCGTGCCCCCTAGTTCTTTCGTCAGATTCCCTAACTGGTCTAAGGCGTTTTCACCGAAAACAACGCGGGTGCTGGATTGGAAATCGAATGATTGCATTTTGCTTAGAACACGAGACGCGCAGATTAATCGAACGGTCGTAACGCACGGATCTGCTTAATCTGTTCAGTGATCTCATCGGCGGAAGCGTCTAGCATCCGCTCCCCTTTTTCAGCGGTTGCAGGTCGTGGGTCACCAACACCACCGTGCCGGGTCCGTTGATCTACTCGGTGGTAGGAGGACATTCCCGCCACCCGCATCCCCTCGCGTTCCCCGTCAGGGTCTAACCGATCTGTACGAACGAGGCTAGGGTTGATTGCCATGATCATACAGGTCTCGGTTTCACCGGCATGTCCTGAACCTGCGCCGCCCAACTCACGAATCTCGTCAAGGATCCCACCGCTTGCCCACGCCCAACGAGAATAAAACTCCGCGCCGCTATCGCCGTAACGCTCCATCAAACGCTGGAGAAGTACCGAGATATTTGAGCCGTTACCGCCATGACTATTCTGGATGAAAATCTTCTTGAAGCCGTTTCCTACCATAGAGGCAACGATGTCCATCATCAATAGCAGGTGGGTTTCAGATATGGCACTGATGGTGCCGGGATACCGTATGTGATGCTGAGAGTAACCAAGCCACTGCATCGGCAAGACGAGAACATCGTCCGGACAGCGTTCATGGACACGACGTGCCACCTCTTGTCCAATCAGACTGTCCGTAAATAACGGCAGGTGCAGGCTATGTTGTTCGCAAGATGCCACCGGCATCAGTACGACAATATCGCGTGGCAGGGCATCAACTTCGGGTGAGGTCATTTCTGCTAAGATCATAGATGCGCTCCTGTTATGGATTGATTTTGGGTTCCGATGAATACTGAAACTTGCGTCTATGGTAAAGGAATTGCCTCCGTGAGGACAGGCTCTGTGTCCACGATTGGATTTCCATTGTCGTATGCCAAAGTCCTATTCATACGCAGCATGAAACAGGACACGGTTTGTGCAAGGGAATGCCAGCATCTTCCAATCTTGCCACGAGTCGTCCTAAAAAATCTTCTTGGCTCATTAACTTCCGATCTTAACGTCAGGATAGGCCTGATGGAATAACTCTTCTCCTATCGCTATGCGAAGGGCAGCCAATCGCACCATATTTTCAATAGTCATACGGGCCCGACCTTCCATACCTATTTTACGCAAGATTGGAAATTGCACACGAGCAGCTTCCAACGTTGTATCTTTTGGCACGATTTCCAAGTGCATTTTATCCTCTGGCTATACGAATCGTTTTCATTGTCCACGGTTCATTTGCAACGCCCGTTGCTGATAAAGAAAATCAAACAGATTGCCTTCGTGGGGCTGATCCCACGAAATCTGATTCGTGGAGATGGTTCCTATATTCAGACGTTCCACCTCCGGGGAGCCGAGCAAATCGTGGATAAATGTCTCATCTTCCGTGATAGCAGTCACTACTAGGCTCGGACCGACACGGTCTAATATTTCCCCTTGCGGAACCTCCACCACACTGACGAAGGGAAATAAAAATTCCGTATTTGCCAGCGGATGTTCCGGGTCTTCGCACCAGACGACGGTCGGACGGAGGAAGGTGCAGCCGGCTTCCTCAACCACCCGTTCTCCACCGTGATACTTGGCTGTCAGATCCGTTGCGCCGGGAACTTTCAGCTGATTATCGATGAGACCTGAAATCCCCTCGGCAACTTTCGGATTCGTGAAAGCCGCGATTTGGGCTTCCGGGTCATCTAACGGTTTTGGGGTGATACGCGCCAAACGTTTCGCTACCGCCTCCGCGATTTCGCGTCCGTGTGATGGAGACCAGACGCCAGAAGCGTTAATACAAGACCTCCCACCGTTTTCAGCGGCCGAAGTAACTATGAGATCGAGATATTCCTCCCACCGTGGGATACTATCATCGGCGATGATAATTTTACTCTGTCCTGGTCCGTGGATTTGCACGTTGGGATTCGACTGCCACGGTGCCACCGTCGAACCACCGCCAAACAGCAACGATCTACCGCAATGCAGCAGGATTTCTGCGGCACCCGAATAATCTGTGGGATAGAATCCAAACGCTTCGTGCGGGCAGCCTGCCTCGATTAAAGCCTGTGTGATACGGAAGGGTGTCCACGGCTCCTCACTGCCGGGCTTGAGAATGAGTGGTGTTTTCAGCGGGATCGCCGGCAGCCAAAGGGAGTGCACCCCAGGGGAGTTGCTCGGAAGCACCGCTCCTAATGTGTCGGTTTGGGGGATGTAGCTCAACGGACGTTTGTCTTGGGTGCCCCATCCAGAATCGAGGATGGACAGATCCAGTCCGCGCGTTAGTCCATCCAAGACCGCCTCCATTTCGTCCAAAACCAACCGGATCTTCTGCATATTCTTGCGGCAAAGGTTTTGAGGCAAGCCTGTTGTTCCAGAAACCTGCCGAATATAGTCATCGGGCGATTGGGACGTATCGTCCAAAGGCAGCTCGGATTCTGCAAAAAGGGTGGCAGCTTTTTTACAGATCGCCAAAAGTTCTGACACAGATAAATCTTCGAGGGCGTGCTTGTTCTCCCTAGCTTGACTCAAATCCTTCGCAATCAGCCCACGGTTTGCCTGACTCATGATTGCAAGCGGTTCGCCTGTTTGGATGTGCGATACGCGGACTACATTCAAACTTTTATAAGAAAGTCCAGCCCGCAAAATTGGAATGTGCATCATGGTGTATGGGTCCCGTGTATATAGGTTCAGGTTCGTTTTTTCTCTGCTATAGGGAGCCTAAGCTGCGCGAGCTTGAGCTGCCGCTACGGCATCCGCAAGTCGGAATTGTTCTGCGGCACGTCCGCCCTCTGGCACTCCTAACGGTAGACGCACATTCAAAAGAAATGGGCGATTCTCCCCTTCGACTACGTTCAATCCATGGTCAATCGCCGCAGCAAGCCGAGATTCATTTTGGACGTGCATACCGTCCACACCGAAACTATCGGCGAGTTTCACGGGATCGATTCCGTCTAGAACGACGCCGGCATATTCCCCGGTCTCCTTCATCACCCCGTTGGCGCGTCCAAAGGAGGAGGCGACAACGCCGTAGGATTGGTTGTTAGAAATAATGTAGAGAACCGGTACGCTATGGTGCGCTGCGGTCCAGAGCCCCGAGTCCGCGTAAAACATTGAACCGTCACCGACTAACCCGACGACCGGCTTGTCAGGTACGGCGAGCTTCAAGCCGACTGCCCCACCGATACCGTAGCCCTCAGAACCACCGGCAGCCCGAATATACGCATTCTTGCCACCACCCTCCGACCCGCCTATGGTGTCCCAGGGGACCACGTATTGCTCAATCATCACCAATCCACCGCCACGACGTTCTAAGGCTTTGTCGAGAGCATCCGCGACCAGCCAAGGTCGGATTTGGTTCGGTTGAGGTTCAGCCCGTTGTGCGTCTTTTAGCCGCTGCGCACGAAGCAGAGCGGCTTGTTCCTGCGCACGAGCACGTCGTTCCGCGAAGTGTTTGGGTGTCGGATGGCTCGATGCCAATTCTGCTAACCGCTCAAAGGTCCGACCCTCATCCGCCAGAATCGCCAAATCGATATTCGGGATATTCTTAACATGCTCGATGTCGGGTCCTATGGCGATGACCTGTTTCACTTTGGAAAACGCGCCGAAATCGCCCGGTTTCCCGCCACCCCCATGCCGCATACCGATACAAACAATCAGGTCGGGCTGAAGGGCACTCGACGCCTGATCTAACCTTCCACAGTTGAGTTTGTGCTTTGTTAGGATGCCTCTACCCCAACTCCCGACGACGGGGACGCCAAAATGTTCAGCGAGCGCGGCGACTTGGGTTTCTGCGCCGCTTTTCCAGACACCGTCCCCAATATAAAATAGGGGAGACTCCGCATCACGTAAGGCAGATTCGATCTTCTCCACATCGCTATCTGATGGATAGCCCGCGTGGAGGTCGGGCAGCTCCCCGTCAATAATGTTTGTGCTTATCTGCTCAGGTCCAAGCACCCGATCATAGACAGCGAGGTGAACGGGTCCCACCGGCGGCGTTTTAGCGACCAGTAAAGCGCGATGAATAGCTTGTGGTAGTCCTTCGGGTTCAATCACAGTCCAATTTTGTTTCGTAAAAGGCGCGGCGATCGATGTCGGACCGAAATCATGGCTCAGATCGAGTCCGATCCGATCTGCGTAGCTACCGGTGTCCCCCGCAAAGGTGATGACCACAACGGGCAGACTGCCAGCCCAAACGTTGATTAGCTGTCCCAAGCATTGGGCAAGCCCCGCGCCGAGATGGACCAGCATGACCCCCGGATCGAGATTTGCCTGCGTATAACCGCCCGCTTGCGCCGCAACACTGCCCTCATGGAGTGCCAAAATGCCGTGTATATCTGGGTGCACATGCAGCGCATCGAAAAAGCGTGCCTCGCGCGAACCTGAGTTATTGAACACATACTTCACACCCGATGCCGCAAGTTGTTCAACTATAACCTGAGATGGATTCGCCGTAATCGGTCTCATTTCCATAAAGTGTTACCTCGCTTTCTTTGTCTATCTGTTAGGATGACGGGCATCAATTAATTCCAAATAGATACCACCCCACATGCAGGGAACGCAGATTTCGTTCCCTACCGATTCACAGCCCGAAATTTCACCATTTCCAAGTTAATACACGCCCACCACAACGGATTCCTGAAGCTCTGAGAGCAGCCGTAGGTTCTGAACGCCGTCCCACGGATACTGCTCAATAGGTTGAGCCCGCTCCGCTTCATCTCTTTCGAGGAAACGTGGCATAAAAAACTCGTGCGTCAGTGTGGTCAGCATCACCCGTCCGGTTTCACCGTAGTCGACAAGTTCTTCCGGGTTGTCTGGGTTGACTAGTTCAATGACAGCGCGGGGTTGCGGCGGATAGTAGATAATCGCATAATTGTCGGTAGGGTCAAACGGTTTGCAACACGCCAAGCCCATAAGCGTGTTCCCGTACGTCGGCATAAATTCAACGCCCGGCACCAATTCCTCGCGGGCAAAGCGGTGGAATTGGGCATCCATCTCTGTTCCACCGCAAAAGATGCCTTTGATGCCAACCTTTGGTAGGGAGATCTTTTCGCACAGTGCCTCAAGCAGCTTCGGTGTTGTGAACAGACACTGAATGTTATCGTGGGCGCGTAGGATATTCAACGCTTGATCTATGACATGGTTTTTATAGAGATCCAACTCCTGATGCTTGCCGTACTGAACCAGTTTGTTTACCCACCGCGGATCGAGGTCAACGAGGAAGCAGATACCGCCGCGATGTTGTGCGAGATATTCAACGGCGAGGCGGAGCCGTCGTGGTCCCGTCGGACCGAGCATCAGCCAATCGCCGCCGGGCGGGAAACTTTCGTCGGGCAAGGTTTCGCTGAACATCTCATAATCGATCTGAAAGTCGCGGATACTGATCCGAGTTTTTGGAACGCCGGTAGAGCCGCCCGTTTCAAAGACATACACAGGTCGGTCTGCGTAACCTTTAGGCACCCACCGCCGCACGGGGCCGCCCCGCAACCATTCGTCCTGAAAGTGTCCAAGAAGTTTTAAGTCGTCGTAGCTCCCTATTTTTTCGCGGGGATCGAAATCGAGCGTCTCCGTGTATTCTAACCAAAATGGAGAGCCGGTTTCTGGACTGAAATGCCATTCGATGATTTCACGAACGTGGGCATCAAGCCGATCGCGTGCTTCTCCCGCTTTTTCAGATAATGATTGATTCAAAGTTTCCATAATTGTGAATGTATCCTGTATGATGAGGGACTCAATCCGCCGGTTTCCAGCCGATATCGATACTTGGGTAATCCGAAACGAAATGTTGCAACTGAGGAGAAAGCCCTTCGATGAAACGCTGCGCTGATTCAGGCAGCTGCCACGGAATTGAGAGTTTCTCGCGGCATGGACGAAAAATAAAGCCGCATGAGAGACGGGGTTCATCGCCGCCGTGCGGAAAGGTGCCGTGATACGTCCGCGCTGCAAAGATGATGAGGTCTCCCGGCTCTGTGAAAAGGGGAACTACGCCGGGCACATCCATCCGGTCATAGGGTTTCGGTTCTTCGCCTGTCCGGTGAAATGAACGCTGATCCTCCGTGAATTCAAACCCATTAGGCGGTTGCCAGTCAGCCCTATGGGAATCAGCGATAACTGCAAGCCCCGCTCGGCTCGGATGGGTGCCGTTGAGATAGAACCACATACCGTTGGGCCAATCACCACGATTCAACACGTCGCCGGAATGTCTTGGCGGCGGTTCGGCAAAACCACACCAGTCGGTATGCCACGTCACCGGACCCGATTCAACATTCTTCAGAATTGCAGCGGATCGATGGACGGTAAGCGCATCAGCGTCCAAAACAGATCGGTTGATATTCAGGTAATCTTCGTGCTCGAGTAGTTTCCAAAGGGGCTTTGAGTATTCGATGAACGCGTGCTTGACACGCGTCTCCCCACGTTCCAAACTACCCTTCGGATCGAGAACTTGACTGACAGAATCCTTCAATTCCTCCACATAATCTGGCGACAACATGTTTTTTACAACGGCAAAACCGTGTGCATCATGACACGCCTTAATTGCCGAGAGCTCGTCCATTGCAAATTCATATCGATACGGTAGATTGACAGATTGAAAGTTATCCTTAGACATTGATTGTTCCTCTATTACTTCATGCTAATCGCAAAGAGCATATTCCGACTTGCGATATACAGCACACCGTCTTTTGCTATTGGGGTGGTATAAACGGCACTCCCCATATTAGTCTCAAAAATAAGCTCTGTTTCTTTGCCCGCCTTTAAGATAGCGACATCGCCGTCCTCGTCTCCGATGTATATCTTGCCGTCCGCCACAAATGTTGAACCCCAAATCGCAGCAAAAGTATCATACGTCCAATGATGCTCACCGGTGTTCGCATCAAGGCAGTAGACGAAACCACTCAAGTCTGCTACGTAGAGCAGATCGTCGTCAATTGCTACGGTGGACATCGTGCGATGGAAATCTTCGTCGCCCCGATGCCAGACGACACCTGTCTCGGTGATATCTCCCTCACCTGTTCCGTCAATCGTCCAGAGATGGCCAACACCCTCCCCATGTTCTGGATCCTGTCCTACGCTGATGTAAACCTTATCCTCCCAGATGACAGGTGTTGAAATAATGTTATTGCGTGTCCCTCGTCCGCCCAATTCCCACACGGAATCTTTGGGGTTGCAATCAAATTTCCAGATCAGCTCTCCAGTCTCAGGTTCAAGGGAATAGATCCAACCGTCGCCGCCAGGAAAGATGACTTGGGGTTTACCGTTGATTACTCCGTAGGCAGGGTTAGACCATTGACCGTGTAAGATATTTTCGGCAGGAGAGGCATCTTCCCAAACCAGTTCGCCGGTCGTTTTATTGAGTGCGATAAAGCTCGGCGCAAAGGGGGAGGGAATGTGAACGTGTCCTTCGTCAACCCCATTACTTGTTTCCACAAAGATCAGATCGCCGGCACCGACTGGGGAACAGGTGGCGAGATTGTGAGGAAAAACCTCCAACTCCTCGATCATATCATACTTCCAGATAATATCCCCATCAATTTCGCTGGTATCGGTTTCCTCTATGAAGGGTCCGTCATTTTCACCGTCCATGAAGCCTTCGGTATCCACACAAACAATTTCAGCGCGGTTTGAAACATAGTAAAGCCGGTCGTTCTCAATAAAAGGCGTTGAACAGATGCCCTGTTGGGGCCAATCATTGACGCGTCCGGCGGGGAGTTTGGTGTGTGTGGATTGCCAGAGAAATTCCCCATCCGACTCGCGAAACGCCATGATTACGCCTCGGTCACCAGTGAGTTTCGGATTGCGTCTCCCTTGATTGTTCGTTCCGACAAACACCTTGCCGCCGATGATGACTGGTCCCGCATAGGTCTGTGAACCTAAGGTCGCTGTCCACTTGACATTTAATCCCGTCTTCGCATCCCATTCTTCTGGCAAATTTTTCTCATCGGAGACGAGGTTTCGTGATGGCGTGAATCCCCACATCGCCGTCTCTGCGGCTGCGGGTATTACCGTACCCATTAAAACCGTTAAGAGAATTATATAAAAGATAGCGCCTATTCCTAGAATCTGTTGATGTCTCATTTCGCTCCTCTAAAATTGTGAGTAGTTGATAACCGTAAATTAGATATTGTCTAGTTGTGTTCCTGTAATTTCGCTCAATTTTCCGTCGTGAAGTCTGAATTTGTCCTCGAAATCTGTACGGTGAAAATTAGGATGCTGTGCTAATACCTCTACACACCATGCAAACAAGGTTCTGAGCGAAGCGCATGCGTCGGGACGAGACAGAACATGCTCAATGTCAATCCGGTCGAGAATCTCTCTGCCATCGTCAATCTCCCTAAAACTAGGATGCATTTGTCTAAGGTCGCTTTTAGGGTTACGAATCGTTTCCACATCTCCCTCGTAATCTAACAAGGATGTTCCCAAAGCAGCGTTAGTTGCTTGTGCGTTGGCGAAGTAGTACGCTTCAAGCATATACACCAGAAAATGCACGGAGGCGCGATGCTTCAAGGTGGCTAATACCGTGTCAAGTGCCATTCGATAGCGATCGAAGATCTGTTGTGCTTGACTTCTGCGGCCATACTCCAAATCGTCAATTAGAAGGACAAAGTGGCATCCGCTGCGGCGCACATAACCTAGTGCTGGCAATCCAATCTCTAACTCATCCTTCGTTTCGATTGCCTGATTAACGCCCACCACTGGAGGTCTTCGCCTTCTTGATGTCCTCGGACTGCGCTGTTCAATTTTCCGAATAACTTCAAAGTGACAAATCCCGGTTGCCATCAACGATTTAAACAACTCTGGCAAATGCTCCCATTCGGTGTCCCCGGTGACAATTAAGCCGAAATGCAAAAAAGCCCATTGTGGGAATTGGTTAGATGCTGTATCCTGTGCACTCATTCAGCCTTCTCTTGGGTATAGGGAGCACTTTGTGGAGCGATTGCTTCAGCCATGTAGAGCGATCCTGTAGCATAGTCTTCGAGTAGATCTTGAATGTCTTTCATCTCACTGACTCGTGTTAGAACCGTCTGCCCAGATTCATCCAGTCCTGTTGCCAAAAGATCTTCTGGATCAAATTGGCTAATCAAAACCGGGGAATGTGTCGCGATGAAGACCTGCTTGTTCCACTTCTTTGTAGCTTGCTTGACTGCTTCCGCAAATATAGAGATAGCATAGGGGTGAAGCGAGGTCTCCGGCTCATCGAACAAAATTAACATGTCATTCTCATTTTCTTGAGCAAACAGCGCGGTTAGCAGAATGAGCATTTGCAATTGACCTTCCGACTCATTTAGTGCTGAAATAGGGTATTGCAGGTTTTTTTGCGCGAAGCTGGCGTAGATTGCGTTTGGACCGGCGGGATCGAATACCAGATCTTTGAAATTAGGGAAACTTTTTCGCATGAAACTAATGATAGTTGCATAACGTGAATCAATCGCGCTTTTATCACGAATGTTCCGCAGAACCGACCATAGATTACCACCATCCTCGCGCAACGAGATATCCATACCTGACTCCGAGCCACGGTGTTTAAGCCCATGTAGGCCAATATAATGGGAATGGTAAAAATGAATAAAGGTGAGCAGATTTAGTAAATTGAAAACGGCTGACGGAGTATGTCCTTGCCCTTGCATATATTGCATCAAAGCAAGTTTTTCTGGAAAGGTCAAGGAGGTTTGCACGATAGAGTTTTCTTCATGATTATAAAAGTTAGCCTCATCGCTGTTTGTTCTTCGATTTATCAGGCGGACTTTTTTTTCTTTGGAATACAAAACCTCCCCAGCATACGGCTGAATTTGTCCACGCAAAAATTCTAATCGGAGTGTGTACTCAGCAAGAACTGTTTCCAATGTGATTGATATTCCCTTCCATTCATCAATGCTCTGTCCGACGCGCTGCCACAACATACCATGACCGTTATGCCGGGTCCTAACAGCCTCTTCAACATCACGGGAAATACAATCTTTGACCAAATGAATTGCTTCCAACAACGTCGATTTTCCTGACCCATTCGGACCAAACAGGACGTTAATCGGACGCATGTCAATGGAGACATCTGCTAATGATCGGAAGTTTTTTACCTGTAAACGGGTTAATTGATTTCCCATGACTTCTCCTCAATCCCTCCAAACCTTCAGGTTATCGTAATAGATCTCCGCAGGCGAATAGCCGTAGATCCCCGGACTCCCTTCCCGATTCGGCAGCGGATCCTCGACGATAATCGTCCATTCTTCAGGTTCCGGCTCGCCTTTGCCCCAAACCTTCCCCTTGACGTGCGCCGTATCATCGACGATATCCACCGTCATTTTCATGGTATACCAGACGTTCGGCTCCCACTTGAAATCGATCCACTTTGCCATGCGGAGATCTGATCGCCACGAGAGCACCTGCAGCCGTTGGTGGTTGCCCTGCATCTCAAGAGTGTAGCGATTAGCGATGAGTCCCATATCCGGGAGATTTCGCTTCGGCTTGGTGCCTAACAGATTGACTTGGAGGGTGTAACCTTTCATGTCCGGGGGACCGATGTAAACGTTAGAGCGGTGCAATCCACGACGGGCAGGCGGTTTGACAAGAATTTTGTTGCCATCCATCTCGCGGACCATGAATCGGTTTGTTGCACGGACCCAATGCGGCGGACTCTTTCCTTCCTCTATCGATTCAAAATCTTCGGACCACGGCAGCTGTGGAACGACACGGACTCGCGCAGAGTTGCTCAGATCCCCGATTTTCGCTGATACCGTACCGGCTTGACCGACCTGACTCGATTCAAGGGTCAACTTTCCGTTCTCATCAATGGTTCCTGACAATCCATTGAGCGACCACTCAGCAGCCTTTGCACCAGTAACCTGTACGCCTTCATCGTTAAAAGCACGAACGCTAAATTGGAGACTACCTCCCGGTTGAGCTAGAACTTCGGTGGGGACAATCTGTATTGATGCAGGAGCACCACTAGACATCCTCATACTGGCACGGCCTGATACAGGGGCAGGTTGGCTTGAGGCGGACGATTCTTGAACTCCCAAGCAGTAGAGTCCTTCCTCAGTGGTAAAGTAAACTCGATCATTAGCAACAGCAGGTGAACCGTAGATCTCCGCATAGCGACCGGATTCCCTTTCAATCTGTATCGTACTAAGTGTTTTACACTCGTTCTCGCCCGGTTGCAGGATATGGAACTGCCCATTGACTTCCCCGACATAGATTTTTCCGTCGGCGACGACAGGAGAGCCTTTGCCCACTGTACCGAGGCTATGTGTCCAATGCACCTCCCCGGTCTCACCACTGAGACAGTGTAAATTCGCCGAGCTGTCCACAACATAGAGCCGACCATCGGCTATAGCCGGAGAACTGTAACCCGCCTCTATACCGTCAACGCGCCAGAGTTCGTGTGTCTTAGTAATATCCCCTGTGCCCGTTCCGTCGATGCAAACAACGCGTCCCATCACTGTCGTATCTGTGTTTTCCCGATTGTGAGTTGCGTAAACCCATGTACCATCTACAACCACTGACGCATTAAGTGGTCCCTGACTGACTTGGAATCCCCAAACTTTCTCACCCGTTTGGACCTCCATTGCATACACATTGCCATCCGAATTGCCATCGATTAACAGCCGACGGCCATTAATCTCCGCTACGACACCGACAGGGTAGGTCGTATCCTTTGGTGAGCCGCCGGGCCTCGTCGTCCACACCACCTCGCCGGTCCGTTTGTCAAAAGCGAAATAGCGGTGACGCATTGGGGCGTGGCTTCCCCAGCTGGTGTTAAGGAAACTGAGGATGACAAAGTCTCCATCGACAACAGGCGTAACAGTTCGCCCACCATAGCCAGTGAAACGACCAAATTCCTCCGTCAAAGAGTGCGACCAGACAACCTTACCGTCCTTATCGAAACAGGCAAACACGCCGCTGATAGTGTGGGCGTAGATATAACCCGTTTCCCTGTCTCCCGCCAGACTGGTCCAACCCAGTCGATTAAAAGGGATGGTGCTATGAAAGACGTTGAATCGGTGTTCCCAGAGCAGATTCCCTGTTTCCGCATCAAAGCAGGCGACTCGTTCCTGCTCAGTGATGTCCATCCCAATCCGCCCAATGACATAGACACGGTTGTTCAAAACGATGGGTGTGGAACGACCGATAAAGTCTGCCTTCCAAAGCAAGTTGTTGCCATCCAAAGACCAGCTTGAGATTAAACCAGTTTGCGAAGAAGAACCATTTTGATTGGGTCCCCGCCAACTGGGCCAATCCGCAGCCAAAGCGTCATTGAGACCAATCAGGGAGGGACACAAACCTATCCCTATTAAAATTAAAACACACGACAGATAAAGCACTGCTTTAAGCGTAACGCGAACTCGCATCCGACATCTCCTCTATTGTTCTGTAATTTGCCAATTATCGAAAACGTGCCAATTATCACATTAGACCTATCTACTGTTTAGAGCCTGTTTTAAAAGTCATTTGATACGGTTTTGCATCAAGTAAATGGAAGCAATGTATATCATAGCCTCAGCAGTCTCAGCGGAGCGTTCATAGTCCACAGTCAATCGACGAAACCAAGCGAACCAAGAAAAGGTGCGCTCCACAATCCACCGCAAGGGGATAACTACAAATCCTGATTGCCTAACAGATGGCGCAATGTCCAATCGACACTGATGCGCCATATATAACCAGTCACCTAATTCTCCGCGATAACCCGCATCCGCACAGACTAACTGAATCGTTATGTGCCAATTAAAAACCTCTTTGAGTAACTCTATTGCGACTTGGTTATCACTGACATTGGCATCAGTGACCTTCACCCGCAATGGAATGCCAATTGTATCGGTGACTATATGACGTTTACGCCCTTTGACCTTCTTATGTGCATCAAACCCTCGACTGTCTGCCAGTTCAGTCGTTTTGACCGATTGGCTGTCAATAATAGCGACTGTCGGTGAAGGCACTTTGCCAATATCACAACGGGTTTGGTGATGAAGTGCTTGATGAATCATCACCCATGTGCCATCGGCTTTCCATTTTCTGAAATGGGAATAGACCGTTTGCCATGGGGGCATCTGATGCGGGAGCATTCGCCATTGACACCCTGATTTGACTATATAAAAAATAGCGTTGATGATTGAGCGCATCTCCCATTTGAGCGGTCTACCTACCGGTGAAGGTTTTGGCAGATAGGGGAACAGATTGTCCCACTGGGCATCGGTCAAATCCGTGGGATAGGTTGTTCGGGTCATGTTTATGCCTTTCATTGGAATGGTATTCACTGCTCCAATGATTGGACGTAAACATGAACTCTTGAGTCAGATTTTTTCTTTTTCAAACAGGTTCTTAGAAGATTACTAAAGTTAGTACAATTTGATAGTAATTCATGCAGCGTTATCAAGAGTCTGTTGAATATCGGGCGAGTATGTATCTTTGTCGTTTGTCTGCGAAAATAATCTTCCCTCCATAAAGGCGCATAGATACTGAACCATCAACCCGCGTGTCAATTTAGTGGGTCGATACCAGTCAATGCCTAATTCCCAGCATACCTGCTCGACTGTTATGGACCTGCCAGTGGCACAAGTAGCATTGAATATCAATTGTGTGATGCAACTCGCCACGAAACTGAGTTGTACCAATCGATTGATGCTTTTCCGCGATTTGACTCGATACTTGTCAAACCCGAAGTGTTGCTTGGTGTCCCGAAAAGCAGTCTCAATCAACCATCGTTGCCGATAGTATCGAACTATCTGACATAGGTCAAGTGTCAAGTCAGTGGTGTAGACACAGAAATATCGAAACGGCTTTGATTTTTTAGGTCGGGTTCGCATCACCACCAATCGCACTTGAGTAGGACACATTTTGGTCCGCACGACCTTAGATGCGACTGAACACCGTTTGTTGTCAATATCAATCGCTTTATACCGAAGATGCCGAAGATGGATGCGTTTACCGTATGTCTTTGGGCGTCCGGGTTTAGGTCGCTTGCAGACCGTGGGTAACAGATAAAAGACCGCATTGGACTTGGCGCGACACAAGATATGATGTCCTGCGTTAAGGACGGCTTCAAACACTTTCCGTCTATTGAACCCCCGGTCAAAGATAATCAGTCCGGGCGGGATTTGGGAGCAAATCCGCTTGAGAACCGACCCACTGTTGTCCCGATGGGTCTTTGGACATATCAGGTTCACCCACACCGGAAATAGAATCGTCTCTGTAACGGTGGTACAAAGCAACCCCAACGCGCCAAACTGATGACCAAAGTGGAACTTCGATTGATTAGTATTGCGCTTTCGGTAGCGATGATTTCTGAAGAAATGGAGTCCAAATTGCTTCTCCCCGGTCTTTACCGCTCGGGTCTCGTCGTAAACGTAGACCCAGTTGTCAAACCAACCTTGCAGCAACTTAATCAGATGTTGAGCAACCGCATCGGCGTCCCATTTGCCACGGGAGAGGAACTTCACCAATGAACCGTAACCGACCTTCGGGCGAACCGCTTGATAGATGCCCGTCAACGTCGCACGATGGCGGTGCGTGATAAGACCGACGATGAAGGTACAAAACAACGCGAAGTTTTGACGGTTGAATAATGGACGAAATTGCGTTAAAATATCAACGAGGCAGAAAATGACGGGCATGATAACTCTCCTTTCAAAATTGTGATGGATTTCTGAAAGGATACCCGCTTTTCTGCCTTTTTTCACCCTAAAATTGTACTAACTTTAGTAGAAGATTATATGATACCTAAAATTAAATTGACCTTTGACAGTATGAAAAACATTGTATGTTAAGGTAGCCTGCAAAGTCAATCAAAAACTTACTCGCGTCGTGTTCACGAAAAACCGACTGCCTATACCGTAACCTACACATATACCCGTAGGTCGGGCCTCCCCGGTCACGGGATCCTCTCGGACTTGCCCGACACCAACAATCCAGCGAGGATAATTCGTAGGGAACGCAGATCCGCGTTCCGTTTCTTCTTAATGTATTATGCTTCATTAGCCCCAGCGGAGCGATATGTCTATAGAAAAAGTTGGTCTTTTCTTCCGCTCTAGAGAAACGATATGTGGAGGAGTCATGAGCAGCCACACCGCTGCCCAAATGATGTTTTCTCAGTATAAGGGATAACTTGCGTTAAAATAGTAAAGACATAATCGGAATAATGTTGTAAAATATGATGAAAATATGGAGTAATGTTCATAGGGTTCTTAGGTGTTGGAGTTGGGTGACTCCTCAGTTATCATGAAAACGCAATGGATTATGTTATTATTCATGTTTGATGTTTCATAAAGGAGAGTGCCATGATTCGCGTGATTAAGCCGGAGGGTTTCGGCAACATTCAGTTGGAAGATATACCGATTCCTGAGATTAACAGTCGTCAAGTTTTGGTGCGGACACATACCACGCTGATTAGCCGTGGTTCCGAACTGTTTCGTCGTTATATCATGGAGGAGGCAATCCCTCCATCGATGATGGGATACTCCCTCACGGGTGTCGTTGAGCAAATTGGATCAGCGGTCACGGAGTATCAGGTCGGACAACGGGTGATGGTCGTCGCACCGCACGCCGAATATGCCGTCGGAGAGGTTGATGCCAGTGTAGATGGACGAGTCGTAGCACTCCCGGATGATATTTCCTTTGAAGAGGGGACATTCCTGCCGCTCTCAATAAGCTCAATCGCTTGGGCGGATTCATCAGGGGTCCAAAAGGGAGATACGGTTGTCATTCTTGGGCAAGGCATTGTAGGGAGTTTGATGATGCAAGTCCTTCGTGGATATGGTCCCGACCGCATTATCACGGTCGATGCGGTATCGCTGCGTTGCCAACTCTCCAATGAATTGGGGGTGGATGTTACTATCAACGCCTCGGAAGAAGACCCCGTCGAAGCGGTCAAACGCTTAACCGATGGGAATGGTGCAGATCTTGTGATTGACTGCGTCGGCGGACACGCTGGAGTTAAATCGTTTGAGCAGGCGCAAGACATGGTGCGCAGGAAAGGAACCATCCAGTTGATCGCGTTATACCAAGGTGCTCCGCTGCCGTTATATTCATCAAAGATTATGAGCAAGCGACTTGTGGCGGGTGTCCTCACCGATGAGCCGCGCGGTCAAATTGCCCAACGTGCGATAGAGAAGATTCGTTCAGAAGAGATTCAAGCAGCTCAAATGATCAGCCGCAGTTTCCCTTATAAGAGTGCAAAGGAGGCTTTCGATTTCTTGTGGGAGCATCCGGACGAAGCACTTGCCGTGCAGATGATTTGGCAGTAAGTCCCCCACTTGCGCGTCAATCATAGCGAATTTTCACGTTTCACGAAAGAATCACGGATGCTCAATTACATCATACGCCGCACACTTTACGCCATCCCAATCCTAGTCGGTGTCAACCTTATCACTTTTGTGCTCTTTTTCATCGTCAATTCACCTGACGACATGGCACGAAAGATTCTTGGGGAAAAGAATATTACCCAAGAAGATGTAGATAGCTGGAAGCGAGACCGCGGCTATCACCTACCGCTGTTTCTTAACACCAAGGAACCTGGACTCTCAGTTCTCACGCAGACAATCTTCGCTCAAAAAGCCATGCGGCTCTTCCTTTTCGATTTCGGGAAGTCGGATCGGAACAATATTGACATCGGTTATCAGATCTCCCATCGGATGTGGGCAAGCCTTGCTATCGCTATACCGACATTTATCATAGGCTTGCTCGTCAACATTACCTTTTCGATGATCATCGCTTACTACCGTGCGACCTATGTAGATTTCTGGGGAACTATTGTGACCGTGATTTTCATGTCGGTCTCCACGCTCTTTTATATCATTGCTGGTCAATGGTTATTTGGCAAAATGCTCCGTCTCTTCCCGATCTCCGGCTACGACACCGGCGTGAATATGCTGAAATTTGTCTTTCTGCCCGCAGTTATCGGCGTCATTAGCGGTATCGGCACCGGCGTCCGTTTCTACCGCACCATTTTTCTTGAAGAGGTGAATCAGGATTATGTGCGAACTGCGCGCGCGAAAGGACTCAGCGAGAGTATAGTGTTATTCAAACACGCCTTGAAGAACGCGATGATCCCTATCTTGACAAACGTGGTGTTGGCAATTCCATTTCTCTTCATGGGCAGCCTCGTCATGGAGAACTTTTTCTCAATTCCCGGACTGGGCAGTTTTACGATTGACGCTATCAACGCACAGGATTTCGCGATTGTCCGCAGCATGGTCTATCTGGGTTCGGTGCTGTATATCGTGGGCTTGTTGCTGACAGACATCAGTTATACACTCGTTGATCCCCGGATCCGATTGAGGTAACCAAGTGAGCTCGAAAGGTCAGAAAAATTGAAAACGAATATCGGTCAACAGAGCAGTTTGCAACTGAGACTTGTGATCTGGATTCTTGGGTTTCTGTTGATTCAACTGCTGTGTATTCCTGTCCCTATTTTCGCTCAATCTTCAAATCCTCCCGCTATCTTCAAAGATGTTACGGAAACGGCAGGGATTAACTTTGTTCATTCAGCGGGAGTGCGCTCATCCGTGCTGCCCGAAGATGTCGGGTCCGGCGCAGCCTTCGCTGACTACGACAATGATGGTCATATCGACCTTTACGTAGTCAACAACCCCGGTCCACTCGATGCGGAAATAACAGAGGCATCGCCGGGAAATGTGTTGTATCGCAACAATGGTGATGGCACGTTTACCGATGTTACCGAGAAAGCGGGTGTTGGCGATCGTGGCTACGGTATGGGCTGCGTCTTCGGCGATTACGACAACGACGGGGCCCTGGATCTTTATGTCACGAACTACGGACCAAATGTGTTGTATCGCAACAATGGCGATGGCAGCTTCACGGATCTTACTGAGAAAGCGGGTGTCGGCGATACGCGGTGGGGAACGGGTGCGGTGTTCGGCGATTATGACAACGACGGTGATTTGGATCTCTATGTTCCCAACTATATCGAACACGATCTCGATAAGTTGGCAGAAGCTCAAAATACTTCAATGCAGTACGGACAGTCCGTGCCGCGGAAATTGAACCCTCACTCCTTTGAGCCGCAGGACAACGTGCTATATCGCAACGACGGAGGTGGCACCTTCACCGATGTCACAGCGGAACTCAGCGTCGAATCCCCCGGCGGACGCAGCTTGCAGGCTATCTTCACGGACTTCGATCTGGATGGCGACCTCGAGCTCTATGTTGCGAATGATCTATCGCCCAACTTTCTTTACCGCAACAATGGCGATGGTACATTTACAGATGTGAGTGATGCGTCGTGGGCGGCGGATTTTCGAGGCTCAATGGGGCTTGCAACGGGCGACTACGACGGGGACGGCGACCTCGACCTTTTCATGAGCCACTGGATTGAACAGGAAAACGCGCTATACAGCAATATGTGGAAAGAGGAAGGAACTATTGGAGGGGAATCCTCGAAAGTGGAAGGGATGCAGCCCATCCACCTCGTGGATGAATCGTACGGTGCGTCGCTTGGCGAAGAAAGTCTTAAATATGTGGGGTGGGGCACGGATTTGTTCGACTACGATAACGATGGCGACCTTGATATTTTTGTCGCAAACGGGCACACGTTCCAATATCTCGATAATTACGACTTGCTTATCCCGCAGAAAGATCAGTTTTTTCGTTACGATGGCGATGGTATCTTCACCGATGTGTCCGCAGCGACCGGCATTGCCGCGCTGCCATACCGAGTGGGACGCGGCGTCGCTTTTGGAGACTACGATAGTGATGGCGATGTCGATATCTTTATCGTCAACAACCATGACCGCGCGGTTTTACTCCGAAATGAAGGGGGCAATCGCAACAACTGGCTGCACGTCAAGCTGGTTGGCACGAAAGGCAACCGTGATGCCGTCGGGGCACGGATTCGACTCAAGGCAGGAGACCGGATACAGCTACGCGAAATCAACGCCGGTGCCAGCTATCTATCCTTCAACAGCTTGACCGCTGAGTTCGGGCTAGAGCAGGAAACTACAGTAGACTGGATTGAGGTGATCTGGTTGGGCGAGGATACCGAACGCTTTACCGGTGTCGGTGTAAATCAGCGGGTGGTGTTGAGAGAGGGTGGTGGAACTCCAGAAAAATAGGGGAGTATAATGATGATGCTTCTATTCCTACCTACCGCGTTCCCTCCGCCAGATCGTCACCGCTGCTGGAATTGTTCCAACAATCAGAAACCCGATGACACCCCAGATGGGCCAAAGAACCGGCTGATTCCACCCTTCCTGCCGTTGAGCGCGCAAGGTGCTGTCGATACGCTTGTATTTGAGGGTATTATACCCCGTGGTGTTGGGCTTCCCATTTTTTAACCATTCGTGATAAATCTCAAAATTGACAGGGTGATAAGCGAATATCCAAGGCGCGTCGCGTTGGAGGATTGACTTCATCTGGCGGATAAGCTGGAGACGTTCAGGCGAGTTGTCCATGTTTTGCATCTGATTAAACAGCCGGTTGTATTCTGGATTGTCGTAATTGGCGACATTCTCGCCATCAAATTTGAACTTGCTATTCGGTCCATAGAGTAGAAAGAGGAAGTTTTCCGGATCCGGATAGTCCGCATGCCAACCCCACATAAGGATCTGGGAGCTTCCATTTCTCACCTTATCTCGAAAACGGTTGTAGTCCGTTGTTCGGATATCCAACGTAATACCGATGAGTTCAAAACGCTTACGCAACCAATCCAGAAAAGAGGTCGCTTGCGGTCCAGTTCGGTAGTTGTCAAAATGGACGATGAGCGGGTTGCCATTTTTATCCTGACCACCAGGGTACCCCGCCTCAGCGAGGAGTTGACGTGCTTCCTCCAACGATTTTCGGGTCGCCTCCTGTTTCGCATCCCAGTTATAGACGTAAGGATTGATACTGATTTTGCCTTCCTCATATCCGAAGATACCGGGCGGGATCGGGTTGTGCGAAGGAATGCCGCGTCCATTGAGGAATATGTCGATGTATTCCTCATAGTCCAGCGCAATCGAAATTGCCTGACGAAGTTTCCGCCGATCTTCAGTGTAACCCCCGACCACATCGTCCAACATATTGAACGCTAGATAGAAGGTGGTTACATCCACATTTGTTTGTAGCGCAACATTTAGGGATTGCAGAAGTTCACTCGTCCGTGGGTCGCCCGCCTCGGAAAACGTAATCGCCTGATCAAAGGTATCTGATGAGATTCCAGAAGCATCGTAATATCCTTGCAGAAATTTTGCCCAGCGGGGGATGTATTCCTTTTCCAATTTGTAGATCGCTTTAGGGATCAGCGGCAATTTTACTCCCGCATCGACAAGCAATCCCGCTTCTCTATCGCCGATCTCTCCTTCCGAAGGATACAATTCGGTGTGAAAGTTCTCGTTGCGGACGAGGACAATCTCCTTGTGCGGTTTGAAAGTATCAATCCGGTAGGGACCCGTCCCGATTGGAAATCGATCGATTGTAATGTTCCGATCTTTCAAAGCTCCCTGTTCATAGAGGTCGATGACCTCCTTCGGCATCGGTGCGAAGAAAGGCATCGCTAGCCAGTAAACGAATTGTGGATATTTGGTTTTGAGGACGATTTGATAAGTGTAACGGTCAACGATCTTGACTCCCGGAAATGGGAAGGCATCTATATCCAAGGCGATAGGATTCTTTCGTTCATTGACAGCTTGGTTATAGGTGGCTCCCACCGCAGACCGGCGCTTCTCACGTTCTGTCTCTAGTGCGTCCCGTAACGCTTTTGCATATTCTCCCATGCCTAGAATATAGTTATCTAACAGGCTCAGGATAGGGCAACCGACCCTCGGATCTGCCATCCGTTTTATCTGGTGGATGTAATCTGCGGCGATCAGTTCCCGTGTGCCCGTTTCAGGGAAATCACTGACCTCATAGATCTCTTTTGTGGCGTTAGCTGTCAATGTGTGGTAGCGGAGATTTCCGGTCTCATCTTTCGCAAAGCACGGGTGTGGTTGATACTGAATTCCAGGACGTATACGAATGTTGTACACCGCTTTTGCAACCTGATCAGGAGGGACATCATCCGGCAAAGGATTTCCTGCCGCATCAAAATAACGCGGTCTCGGCACCGATTCAGCCGTCAGTGGGATAAGCTGATATGGACGTTTGAGGTAGTGGTACTGGAGCGGGGGTTCGTAAATCTGTTGGATAAACCGATACTCACCTGAACTGTATGAAATTGCCGGATCCAGATGTTTCGGTTCCGCCGAAAAAGTGCTATAATAAATTTCCTGTGTATGCTCTGAAGCCGGATACGGGTGGTTGGGGATACACCCCGCTCCCCAAACGACGAGGATAATGAGCCAAAGTCGGTTCACGTTACATTTCAGCGCATGTCGTGTCATGAAACTGCTCCATATTGAGCAAATGAAATGAGTGCAGAGACAGTGGTATTCGGTCAATTGACAGTCATTTAGGCAAGCCCAAGCCTTTATGCTTGGGTCCCAAGGGTTAATTTTTGTTGTGTTTTTGTGTGAAAAAATGGTATAACTGTCTTGTCTTTCAGTGGGAGAATGTCGCACCGTCGCTTGGCGGTGTCTCCCACACCCTACGACATAGGAATCAAAAGACAGAAAGACAATCCCATGTTAAAAACTCATAAAATCGCTTTAGATCCAAACAATGTCCAAGCGACACAGTCCGCTCAACATTGTGGATATGCTCGTGTTGCATACAATTACGCCTTAGCCGATTTTAAGCAAGGATTGGCCGCAGGCGATTGGCGTTCTCATATAGACCTCTGCCGTCGGTTCAATGCTATTAAACACGAGCAGTGCGACTGGTGTGGTGAAATGTCACAAAACGCTTCAAAGCATGCGATTTACAACAATCTGAACAACGCCATAGGCAGATGGAAATCAGGACAGAATCGTTTTCCTAAGTTTAAGAAGTGGTCACACGGTCAAAGTTATCAAGCAGATAGTGGTCGAGGGACAACCGCTGTTGTAGGTCGGCGGATTAAATTCCCAAAATTGGTTGGGTCCGCATGTGTCAACCCCTACGCTTCCACGGCACAATCTGCAAGGTGGTTATATCCAAGACTGCACATCGTTGGTTCGCTTCTATTCTTGTAGATACCTTTTCGGACGATGCTACACCTGAGATTAGGGGCTTTCCCGTAATTGGTGTTGATGTCGGAATCAACCACTTGGCTGTCACGTCTGAGGGACAATACTTTGAGAATCCGAAAGCGTTGAAGCGGTACGAGCGGAAACTCAAACGGCTACAGCGGCAATTTAGCCGTAAGGTCAAAGGTAGCGGTAACTGGCATAAACTCAAAGACAAGATAGCCAAGTTACATTATCGCATCACCTGCCTCCGTAGAGATACCCACCACAAAGCAACGACGACAATCGCTAATGGTGCAAAACGGATAGGCATCGAATCGCTGAACGTATCAGGAATGCTAAACAATCATAGACTTGCAAAAACACTGTCCGATGCAAGCCTATCAACGTTCCTCACGTTTTTGAAGGACAAAGCTGATAGAATCGGTGTAAAGATAGTTGAAGCCGATAGGTTTTTCCCGTCGAGTAAAACCTGTTCAGTGTGTGGTGCAGTGGACAGCGACTTATCCTTGTCCGATAGGACGTATCATTGCAGTGCTTGTGGTCACACCCAAGACAGAGACCTAAACGCTGCTATAAATCTCAAAAACCTCGCCGTGGGACACGCGGAGAGTATAAACGCTTGTGGAGATTCTGTAAGACCTCAGCAGTTGGGGCACGAATCGCCGAATCAAGAAGATAGCACAGAGCAACCGCTACTGGTCAGTCTATCATAAGAATCCCAAGCCTTCAGGTTTGGGAGCAGTCAAAGAATAGCCGTGCTTCATCGGTTCTGTCAACAAAAAAATGCGACGTTATTAATCGGTGGATGAAATCTTGAAAACGCTTGAATCAATTGACAGATTATGATATACTGCTATAGCGACTATAGGATTATCTGTCAAAGTTTTAATGTGAGACGCAATCGATAACTGTCAATCAGGAGGTCGTAATATCAATTATGGCTGGAGAGGCTTTAGGGTTGGTTGAAACGAGAGGGTTGGTTGGAAGCGTCGAGGCGGCTGACGCGATGGTCAAAGCGGCGAATGTTCAACTTATCGGCTATGAAAAAATTGGTGGTGGGTATGTCACGGTCATGGTCCGTGGCGATGTCGGCGCTGTTAAAGCAGCCACAGACGCCGGGGCAGAAGCAGCCGCGCGGGTCGGAGAAGTCGTATCCGTTCACGTTATTCCCCGACCACATGCAGAGGTTGAATCAATCTTGCCTGCCCAAGAACAGTCCGGTGACGACACGCTGACAATTGATATTGCCAACGATAACGCAGCAAATTGATTGAACATCGGGTTAGGGAAGATAACGGAATGAATGATAAGGCACTCATTGAACTGGTCACTCATAAAGTGCTTGAACAATTGAACCAGGGCGACCCCTGCGGTGGCTGCGCCTTGCGAACCTGCGAGGCCGGGCAGCGTGCCTGTGATGCTGTCGTTCAACAACAGCAGATTCCGGTGGGTGTCTCAGCGCGACATGCGCATGTAACGCAAGGACACTTGGAGATCTTGTACGGCGAGGGGCATCAATTGACGGTTTATGCCCCTTTGTATCAACCCGGCGCATTCGCGGCGAAGGAGACATTAACCGTCGTTGGACGACGGATGCAAGCAATTGAGGGGCTTCGGATTCTCGGTCCCGTGAGGGATTATTCTCAAGTTGAACTCGCGCAGACCGATGCGATTCGACTGGGACTGAATCCGCCAATTCGTGATTCGGGCGATCTCGCCGGTTCCGAGTCGATCGTATTGATTGGTCCCAAGGGATCTATTCACTTAGAAGAGGGCGCAATCTGTGCGACGCGGCATATCCACATGACTCCCCAAGATGCGGAAAATTGGGGCATACGCGAAGAGGATTTGTTAACAGTTCGCATCCCTGGCGAACGTGCGCTAACCTTTGAAAACATTCATCCGAAAATATCACCGAGCTATGTGCCGCAGATGCATCTAGATACAGATGACGCTAATGCCGCCGGGTTGCGAGGAGGAGAAGGCGTCGAGTTACTGAGAGATTAGAGGTATCTAAGTGGAGTTCAGTCCAGAAATAATCCGGCGGATTGAAGCAGAAGTAATAAAAGTTCTCGAACAACAGGGAATCGTTTTGACATCTGCCCAATCCGAGAAACGGGTTCTGGCGATATTCGATGCCGCTTCAGGAGATCTCGCACGTCCGCTAGCACAGCTTGATAGGTGCATGCAGCAAGGCTATATTGTCACAGCGGTTGTGTCAGATCTGGCAGCGAAGCTCCTAGACATCTCCCGTATCCGATCCACATGCGGGAACGAAGGGGTTTTCGTGGCCAGCGAGATTACAGGTCTTCAGCCTTTCACCGAAGGTTTCTCCTCAATCGTTATTCCGACGCTATCCTGCGCGATGGCAGCGAAGCTGAGCTTGGGAATGGGGGACACGCCGTGTGCTTACCTGGTCTTTCATGCGTTGCTTCAGGGGAGCAGAGTTATCGCAACTTCTGATGGCTTTGAAATTTCAGACTCATCTGAAATTCCACCGGAAATTTCAAAGTTAGGACAAAGTTATATTAAAACCCTGTCTGACTTCGGAGTTCAATTTGTCGCCACCGATCAACTTGCTGAGACAATTCTAACCGAAGGGACACACCGTTTTAGCCCGGTGGACTCAGTGGGTGGGCAGAACATTATCACCGCTTCGGTGATTGCAGGGCTCGCACCGGAGGTACGCGAGTTTAGTTACACGAATCCTGTGATCATTACACCCCTTGCGCGAGATTTAGCAGCCCGAAAGGGTATTCGGCTCGTGGCAACGGATTAAAACCGGTATCGCTTTTGCCACAGCTGTGTATCTCTATTGCTACGATTTGGACCCAAGAAACACTAAGTCGTTTTCCTGCTGTATGCCAGACAGTGGGTAAATCAACTATGGCATCTAAATTGCTATCGGTACAGCTGACGAATTCTATTGGTGGATAACGTCAAGTTCGCTCATGTGCTCTCATTGACATGAGCGAACTCCTTGCATTGTACAAGGAAGTCATGAAAATCCGCTGTGTTAGTTGCACCCAAAAGGAGAGTTCCCATGAAATTTCACATCCCGACTTCCATATGCCCGATGCTAACAATCCTCTTATTGATGCTCATGCCCCATACGGCTCTAGCAGACTACGACTACTTTTCGGACCAAACCAGTCGTGAACACCGGGACGCAGGTGATGTTGAGGACTGGATCGAGCGCGGTAATGCAACTGTTACAGCAAGTCCTAGCTTTGAAAATGGGATCCGTTTGGCAGCATGGGCGAGTGAATCGGATGAAGCAGAGAACTACGAATTTGCGATAGCCAGCGCAATCTATCTGTTCGAGATACCTCGACAGGCGCAGTACGTTGAGATTCTGGTGCGATACCGAGGGGAGCCGCATCGGGCGGACTTCGATTACGAGGAGATTGCAGGCCGTGTTTGGGTTCGCAATACCAAACGTGAATATGCCCGCAGGCGCTACAGCGATAACGGTGAAGAAGAGGAGACGCTCTACGGTGATACCTTCTTTTTGCGTGCAAAACGTCGCTCGGAAACAATAAAAATTGCGACAGCAGGACATGTTGATAACGGCATGCTTGAGATGCATATTGTCGCTGAAAATGGTGAGCAACTTGATATTGAGTATGTTGATGTTGCTACCTACCAACGACAACCTGATGTTCGCGTCATACACCGTTACGCGCGAGATTACCATTGGCAACCTTGGCACAGATATACCTATCTTTATTTCTATGATGGTCCGTTTTTTTACTGCACAGATCTAGGCTACTACATTCGATGGAGTTACCCAGTCTATGACCATCACTACCTTGCTATTCGTCGCGCATACGGTGGCTATCTCCACGGTTACTATCGCCGTTACCCGCGTTACTACCATCGCAACTCCTACTACCACGTGAGTGCCCAAGTCGAATCGCCCAAGACGCGACGACTGAATCGTTGGACCTCAACGCATGAAAATACCCGTCGCGAGTATTCGCGGAGTCGGTTGTCAATTACTAAATCTAAAACGAACACAACCACTGTACAGACCCGTGTTCGTTCACTGATTACGGAACACCGTCAAACACCGGTTCTTACGGATCGAATCAACCAACGTTCGACACTTTCTCAGAAGCGGAGGCTGCCCGATACGAGGACTAAATCGAACACGACAATCGAGCAGCAGCGCAGTGTCCGAAGTTCTCCTAGCGACATCTCTACCCGATCTTACCGCGCCACTCAGCAGATCTTAAAACGTAAACGCTTAAGCTCAGTTGAGAGGGATAGTCGATCTACTAAGGATAGCCGATTTAACGCAGAGCCCCGTACCCGCGTGTACGATCGGTTCCGGTTTTCTACACCTACAAAAGACAACCGTACATCGAATGATAATGAAATATCTACCCGATCAAATGCAGAACGACGGGCACGCCTTTACAACCGAACACAGTCTTCCTCTTCGAGAACCCGGCTGAGTACACCTTCTTCACGCAGCCGATCTTCAGGTGTCAAAAAAAGCACGGAAACGCGCGCTCGATCTACGAAATCAAGGTCTCGTTCATCTACCACTGCTGCACCACGCGTCCAAAAGCCCACAACTCAGCAGTCAAGTTCAAGCGCAAGCAGTAAAGATGACGATGATGAAAAACGAGAACGCAGCCGCACTACTACAAGAACGCAAACACGTAGTCGAAGAAAATAGTGCTAACTTGCAACTAAAATTAAACAGTTAGGGCGGAATTTTTGCCTTAGCTGTTTTTTTATTGACAAGGCTTTCAGGTTTTGCTATCATATGCCTTCAAGGAGAGGTATAAGAATTTGACCGGACCTCTGGTGAAGTTATTTGTTATTACACTTTTGATTCTCGTGTTGTGTTTTTCTTTTCGGGTGCAAATCAGCTCCGCGCAATCGGATGAAGAGCTCCGCCTTATTTCACCAATAGGGGCTATCGTGCGTTCTGCGGTTCTGCCCGGATGGGGGCAATTCTACGCACGTCACCGTTTGCTAGGGACCACCTCCTTGGTGGGTACAAGTGGGTTCCTCATTGGTGCATTGATTACTCACCAATCCTTCCAACATGTTTACAACAATGAGTACGTCCCAGTTGCCTTAAACGATCCTGAGGCGCCAGAAGCTGTTTTTCAATACAATCGAGCGAACCAACGTTTTAAGCTACGACAGTTTTTCCTCTACGCAGCGGCGGGCGTATGGGCATATAGCTTGATTGATTCCTATGTTGGTGCAAATTTATATAACGCAACAACAAAAGCCGATCGGCTCATTGATGATATGAAACAGATTGAAGAATTGGGCGTGCAACTCAAGGTAACTCCAACACAACTTCAATTGGGTATTGTCAAATTCTTTTGAAGGGCTAGTGCACAGCTTAGCCTTATGGAGGAAGTTCAACCATGTTAAAAGTATTTGCCAAAATCGCTGGGTTACTACTTACTTTTGGTGTTCTCGCAAGTTGTGGAGATGTAAGTAGTGTCACAAAAGTCCAGTCAAAAGAGCTTGTGTTAATTACCCAAGTGTTAAAAGACTGGCGCGAAGGGTATCAGGGCGAAGACCTTGATAGATATATGAGTGCGTTTTGGGAAGACGGGTTCCTTTACGTTTCGGATATGGGGACCGACGATGATAAGACCGATGATGTGATATTTGACGATATCCGAGACGAAAGAGATGCTGCACAGCGTGTTTTTGCAAGATTCCAAGATATTGAAATTGAATTGTCTGAGCCACCCGAAGTGCAACTGAATACGGATCGAACGCGAGCAGAGGTCAGAAATCATTATCGAATTCAAGGTTTTGTCGCTGATGGCGATTCCCTTGAAGGAGGATATACGGGATGGTTCGCCGAAGGGAATAATGTCTTTACCTTTGAGTTGAGAACCAATGGAGATTCCGATCTACAACAATGGCGTATCACTGAATGGCGTGATGAGGCGTATAGCGAGGAGCAGATTAGAGCTGCTAATAACCTCCAGTAGCTTTTCAATCTGTCTAAAATTTCCAGCAAAGATTTCCTTGCCAGCGCGTCTTTGGTGACTTATAATCTTTACCTAGTTCTACAAAAGGGGATTCACTTACACCCCATAACGATCCATGGTGCGAGTTAGAGACCAAAGAGAGAGTCATAGCAACGATTGTACTTTGCTATGCTAACGATGTAAACGCTACGTCTCTTGTAAGGTTGACAATCTCATCAACTCGTACCAAAGGTCAATGCGCATGACTTTTTTATCTGCCTGAGTTTTTACTAACCCTAGGTGCTGCAATTTGCGGTTACCAAAAATTATGTAGTTTCGACCTCAATGCCTATCCAACCGCTATTTAGCCTGCCTGTATTTTTTGCCAGCCCTTTTCGATATCTTCTGTCCGGCAGCGTTGATCATTGCCAACAAAAAGAACAGACGGTCAATATTCTTGCTCAAAATCTGGGAATAATTGGCCTGCTAACTGCGTTACGATTGGTCCAAAAATTTTTTAGGTCTAAAACCCAAGCATTTATGTTCTAGTCCGGTTTGTTTGGGAACCATCTTCGTGATAGAAATTAGCAGTGTTCACGATTAGATCGGGAGGGATAGAGATCGCAACGCTCCGGTAAAATCCATAAGAGGGACATCGACCCTTTCTGGAGGGGTTGTGAGGCTCTGTCAAACACAGGTCTAACCTTATCGGTAGAGCAATGTCAAAGATGGGGGCCCCAACAAGGAGCCCAATGCTTTCGCTTTGAAAGTACGTTAAGCCTCGTAAGGACGTCCTAAGAGTCACGAGGATCTGTTGCAACGTGAAAGGGTCAACTCATTCTTGACCCCTCCCGGTGCATCGTAAATAATTTAATAAAAAACACTTGACAGAAAATTGCAGAAGTGTTATCTTAGAAGTTACGTTTTTTTTAGAGCAGAGTTTCATTGGACAAAAAGGATAAACCGAATAAAGGATAAACTTGAGTTTGCGTGTTTTTGTGATGGTCGGGGTAACTATAATTCATCGCAGGCTTTGGTAACCTCGTAGAGTGGCAAGTGAGTAACCTGCTTTATCATTGACCTCATCTCCACAAAGCATGTAGAACCCAACCTTGAGTGGTAGCTAACCTCAATAGGTATCTAATTTTGATTATCTACATGCTAACTGTTTTCAGAGACTCGTATCCCGATGAATCAGGCTGCAAGTCTTAACCTGATGCCGCTGGGGGATAACTCCAGCAGAGAAACTGGTTCCACGCGAGATTGAGGTAGCTCATAATATGTGTATTGCTAATAAATACCTGTTAAAGGAGGTTACGATATGTTCCACCACTGATGCAAGTTGAAAACGGGATAAGAATTGATAAACGGTCAAAAATGCCGAAACCGTGATTAATTCGATCTCCTTACTTGAACTTGGTGCCTAGATGAACGTAATTACGGAGGCTTTATACCTCACTTTTACGTCAAATATAATTTCCGATTTCCTCAAGGAGGCAAATGAAAATAATGAAGTTGTTAAAACGCTCACCTGATGTTTTTTTTCTAATAGCGGGGCTAATCTGCTGCTTCGTGCTTTATGGGTGCGGTGCAGCGAATCTTGGTCCACAAGAACCTCTTTTACCAACAGTTGAAGGACAGGCAAATTTCTCCGACCGTTTCCAATTGGAAGAAGAGCCTCAGTTTTTCTATGACCTGTTTGGTCGAGAACTCCTCGAAGGTAACGAAGTGTACAATTACCGCGAGGTGAAAGAATTTGATCAAAACGGAGAACTGTATATAGGTTGGACCGGTCAGCTGGATAGCGAAAGATTTTCCGCGCAGTTGGACCGTCAGATTTTAACCGAAGATAACTTCCGTGGCAGATTTACACAATTCGTTATTGGGGATAATATGCGTATTAAGCCCCAAACACTATTCCCTAACCGATATGTCATCTACAAAACGGAGTTTGATGGTTTCCGATGGGATCTCTCGTTCTCACAAGAACGTCACCTTTTTTCCCTGTTGAATTCTCGTATCTCTAACCCGGTGCAGCTGTCTGATGCAGCCGCTAACCTCGCTCCCACACTGGGGCGTCGTAACGGTCTCAGCGATGATGTAGGTCTGCGCCATATTGAGAATGCTCGCTTAATTGGGTTTCGCGCACAAGGGTTGCTAGGTGATGTATTCCGCATAGGACTCACCTATGTCAATCTCCACAAGGAACATCCCGAAAGAGTTGAGAATCCTCTGTTTGGTGGTAGCGTTGCCAATACGCCACCAGAACGTATCGTTGTTGTCTTCCGTGATGACTCGCCCGAGGATAACAATTATGGCGGACTATCGCATGACCTCGAAAGGCCTACCCAAGCAGCAAGACTTCAGGGTGGTGTCGGCGTTGCCGTTAGAGGAATAAAAACATACGTTACCGTAGAAGGACGCAGCAATCCTTACACAATCCAAGCCTTTATTGATGACATCGTGGCAGTAGAGGGTAGTGCTGACCCGATTGAATCCGCTGACGGACGATGGAAAATTGCCGAAGGATTCGATAAGATGCAGTATGTCCTCGACTTTACCTCTGAAGAGCTTGCCACGGGTCCCATTGATCCGCGCACAATTAAGTCCGTTGAATTTGATATGACGGTCGCTGGAGACTATAATATCGTCGTTATCGGATTTAGTGAGGCAAACAGATCGGACGACCCACTTGCGTCAGAATGGATTAAGACCGAAGATGGTCATATTGAATCGCCGTATCGGGATGTGATTCAAGCACCCGGTAACTATGGTCGATCAGATCACTATACCCAAAACAGGTCAAGTTTGCTACATAACCCGAGTGGGTGGGAAGGCGAAGGCGCAGAACGTCAGATCCGGTATCGATATGGTGCTGCACGCGCTGGTGTTTTATACGGTATTGATTTAGAAGGTACCCTATTTAATACTTTTATCCGAGCACACTATTCAATTAACGGCAAATTTAAGCAGTATCCGACGATTCCGAAAGAACAGATCGGTTTTAGCCGACTAAATCCTGAAATCGAAGGTGCTAATATCACCGTAGATGAGCAAGAGACGTTGCCTGATGGGTTGCCTAACCCGAACTTCGGAGTCCCCCTTGATGTCAACGGCATCCCAACATACGCTGAAGCGGAAGGGGAAAGATTTGAAGCGAAATTGAATGGCAATGCGAATGATGACGGCGAAATGGGTCGTGAAACTGCTTGGTTTGTTAACCTAAGGCAGCGTTACGGCAGACTCCTCCTAGAGGGTACGCTTTATCATATCGATCCGGGTTATACGACAACTTACTATAACTTCGGTGCGAACGATGCAAGAGATGCAACCTACTCTCTTGAACGAACCCCTGAATCCGGCGCAGAAATCGCGCCCTTTGATGAGCTTAACTATGCGCTCATTGAAGATGATGATGACGAGGACGACTGGCCAGATAGCATCGACTTTGACGGCGTTCTGCCGCAAGCCGATGACCGTGATCAGAACGGTATCCTCGATTACCAAGAAGACTTCCTCATCTTTGAGGCAGATCCTCCGGTCTTTGAAGATCTCGTTGACCTCAATAACAATGGCGTTGTTGATTCGTTGGAAGATGATTTTGAGCCGCAGTATGAATACGGTATTAACCGCGAAGGATACCATGTCGAAGCTAGCTACGACTTGCTCGATAATATGACCCTCAAATTGGGTTGGTTAAACGAAGGCGAGGTTTCTAGCCAGCGGAAGAATGATTCCAAATACGCGCATCTCACCTTCCAGCGTGACGTTCCTGATTTCGGAACAGTGCTATTCCAGAACCGTTTTGTCCGTGTTGACGATGATATTCCAGATTACTCGATTACCTTGCGTCCTGGCGAACTGGATGCCACGCAGGAATCTGATTTTCTTGACTTCTTCAAAACACGGGTCAACGTGACAAGTCTTCAGTTCCTTTACAGCGCTATTCCTAATCTAACGCTTGAGACCAAGTTCCTTGTTGATTGGCGTAGACAGCTGGGACTTGATGAAGAAGATGCTGTCGCGCTGGATTTCGCGCAAGATGATCCGGCACTAGAAAAAGACGATCGTGTTGATTTCATGGTGCCAGATGAACAGGTCCGTGCCGATGGAGATCGGAAGTCATATCCGTTCTATCCGGATCATGGAATTTACCCGCTGGATCCAGAGGACGTTGGCTTAATCTACGACTCAGAAAACTGGATACCACGCCGTTTTCAAGAGAAAACCGTTCGAAATCAGATCACCATTATCAGAGCCAAATATGAAATCCCATTGGGCGATTTGCCCGGCGTCGACAGAATTGGTGAAGATTTAACGCTGACACCGATGGTAAAATATATTTGGACGCGAGCCTTTGATCATACGAGCGATGATGTTCAAAGTGGGACGTATATCGATCCGCTCGATCCGACGAAATTTGTTCCGGACGATCCGGAGGTCATCGAGTACCTTCGATTTAACAAACGTAGCCGTGAAGATGTTCTCGGTGTTCGTTTGGATTATCAGTTCACCCAAAGAATGAATGTCCTCGGTGGTTTCCAGTATCGCAAATACACCAACCGCGATCAAAATATCAAACACTATCTATCGACGCCAGCGTTTGCGGAGGCTGATATCCCAATCCTCTTCCGTCCAGACCTGCGTACGCGTATCTTTGAAGTTCAATCAATCAGTCGCGGTGAGTGGCAAGGTTTTAATATCGTCATTCTCGCAGGTTTCAGAAGAACCACCATCTTGCTTGAGAACACGACGAGTAATACGACCTTCGTCCGAGCGATGATGGGCTTCTAACAATCACCTAAAGTGCCAAGCATTTTCATGCTTGGCACTTTTTTAACTTTACCGAAACTTTCAAAAAGCAAAAGTGTTTATAAAGCCAAGACTTTGTATATAACGATTTAGTCGTCCGAAATAGAATACTTGAGGCGGCTTGAATTGAGGGTAATATGTTTGTATCGCTGCACACCCTCTAATTTTAACTCTACCTTCAAACTCCAATAGGGGGAATATATGAAACACCTGAGTTTAACCTTAATGCTAGCTAGCATGTTAATTATGTGCGGTGCGGTTGCGTTCGCCCAAGATGTGACAACCGGCACAGTGCGTGGTACCGTTGTGGATACCACAACAGCACAAACGCCGATTAGTGCCGTGAGAGTTGTTGTGGTCGGTACAGATGGTACAGAGCATGAAACCGCAACCGATGATGTCGGTGAATATACCAAATCAGACCTACCGCCAGGCCGTTATCTCCTCAGTATTTACAAAGATGGATATGGCGACCGAACCGGTAAACCGGTCACCATCGTTGCTGGAGGCGATCACTATGTGCCGCTGAAAATGACCAAAAAAGACACAATCGTCACTTTCTTCGCTAAGTTCGGAGTCGTCTTCTGGCCACTTCTCCTCTGTTCGGTGGCTGCATTAACGTTTATTATTGAACGCCTCTTTACTTTCCTAAGAAGTCGTTCCAAGATCGGTACAGAGCAATTTATGGCAAACATCACCGATTCTTTGCGTAACGATAACATTATGGAAGCGGTCTCAGCCTGCGAAGAAGCAGGTGGTCCGCTTGCAAACGTTCTGAAAGCAGGTCTGTTAAGATACAGTCAAGCCCAGATTGAAGAGCAGGCGATTACAAAAGAAGAGATACAGGAATCCATTCAAGAAGCAGGGCTCCTTGAAATTCCAGAACTTGAGCGAAACATTCCTGTTATTAGTACGGTTGCGGTTATCTCACCGCTGTTTGGTCTCCTCGGTACCGTTATGGGTATGATTAACGCGTTTACCACAATTGCACTGGAAGGTACTGGCGACCCGCAGGCACTTGCTGGTGGTATTTCCCAAGCGTTGTTAACCACCGCTGGTGGGCTAACCATCGCTATTCCTTGCCTCATTTTCTCCCAGGTCTTTGAGAGCTGGGTCAACAAATTTGTGCTTGAGATTGAGCAGGTTTCAACTGAAATCGTCAACCAGCTGATCCTTGGTCAAGCAGGTAACGCGTAAATTTCAACGTTCTCCTGTCACCCTATGGGATACCCCTTTAGGGTGGCAGGAAGACTTACCTTTGAGAACAGGAGGGAGTCGAAGATGGCAACGCAAGCACCTAGCGGTATGACCCGTATGGCGGCTAGAGAACGAAGAACACCTAAGCTCGATATGGCTCCGATGATTGACTGTGTGTTCCTGCTTCTGATTTTCTTTATGGTTTCGACTAGTTTCGCACCGATGCCCGGTATTCGTGTTCAATTACCGCCTCCCGGTAAACCGAATCCGAATAAACCCAAGGGACTCATCGTGAGGATTGCAAACCCTGAAGCTGCTCAGAAGTATGGCACAATGATTTTGAATGACGAGATTGTTAACATCAATCAGATGTTTACCGAGTTTATTCATGCTCCCGAAGAAATCAAGAATATGCTGATCATTCAGTCAGAACGGGATGTCATACATGAGCAGATTATTAATATAATGGATATTGCCAAGCAAGCAGGTATAGACAAAATCGGCTTTGCAGTGGTAGCAAGAGAGTAACTAAGGAGGATACTATGGCTGTGCAAATGAAGACGGGAAAAGCCAAGGAACGTGGGCAAGCCTTGATGATGGAACCGATGATTGATTGCGTTTTTCTATTGTTAATCTTCTTTATGGTTTCAGCGATTATGCGTGTTCCTCCGCCCTTTACTGTAACGCTGCCAGAGTCAGCGACAAAGCATGACTTTCCGCGTAAGAAATTCAATCTCTTTGTGAGTGCAGATGGCAGAATCTCATTTGATGATCTGGAAATGATCACCCTAGACCATATGGAGATGTACCTGTCGTCAAAAGAGTCTCAAATTACTACTCTCATTATCAAAGCAGATAGACTTGCCAAACATGGCAGAGTTATTGATGTCATGGAGCGTGCGAAACGTCGATTTAGTAAGACGGAGGGGCAGGAAATCGCTTTGATGGTCGCAGAGGAAAGTTTCGGGAAATAACTGCACTATACCTAAAGGCAGCTGTTGTAGCGCCTTTTTCACAACTGATTTTACAAGTTTCGATATTTGCTTAAAGGCAGCCAACGTGCTGCCTTTTTTTTTACAATCAAATCGTAGGGCAACTCCGACTAAAATCCTACTATCCCAGCACAGTCCGGCATTCAAATGAACGAGCAAGAGAAAATCCTTATCGTCGATGATGAACCTGATACTATCCTGATCTTGCAAGATCGGCTTGAGATGGAGGGCTACGAGGTTGTAACTGCCACCGATGGCGCTGAAGCCCTTGAGTTGATCGATCAGGATCTGCCGGACCTAGTACTCTTGGATATCCAGATGCCTCACTTGGATGGAATCGAAACCCTTACACACATCCACGAAAAATATCCCGGTTTACTTGTGCTCATGTTAACAGCACACGGCACAATCCAGCGTGCGGTCGAAGCAACGAAGCGTGGGTCATACGATTTCTTGGAAAAACCCTTCCAACCCGAGCATATCACGCAAAAGGTGGATCAAGCACTAGAGCATCAGCGCAACGTCGAGCGCAGTACAAGGGATGAACTCCTCCACAACTACGAAGAAATTGTAGGCGAAAGTCCTCCCATGGTCGAAGTTTTAAAGATCATCGAAAAGGTCGCGGATACGGACTCTACAGTCTTGGTCCAAGGGGAGAGCGGGACGGGAAAGGAGCTGGTCGCTCGGGCACTTCACCAAAATAGTTCGCGCAAAAAAAAAGAGATGGTAGTCGTAAATTGCGCCGCCATACCGGATCATCTGCTAGAGAGCGAGCTATTTGGACATGAGCGCGGTGCATTTACTGGAGCAACCTACCAAAAGATTGGGAAATTTGAACGCGGGCACGGTAGTACACTATTTTTGGATGAAATTGGCGATATGTCAATTGAACTGCAAGCCAAACTGTTGCGCACCTTACAAGAAGGAGAAATCGAACGTCTGGGCGGGACAAAGGTGATTCACGTTGATGCACGAATCATCGCAGCGACCAATCAAGACTTGCGCCAGGGGATTAAAGCCGGGACATTTCGTCAGGAACTTTACTACCGTTTGAATATGATTCCGATCTACCTGCCACCGTTGCGAGCACGCCAAAAGGATAGCTTGGTATTGGCGGAGTATTTTCTACAAAAACACAGTAAAGCTCATAATCAACCCGTGCGATGGATTAGTCAAAAGGCAAGAGAACTGTTCACGCAATATGACTGGCCCGGCAACGTGCGAGAACTGGAATACGCCATTCTGCGAGCTGTCCTTTTTGCAGAGGGCGATGTAGTTCTTCCAAAACACCTACCCGAAGAAGTCCAGTCCGCTGGTCGACAGCAGATCGAAAGCGCACCTGTGGGTGTGACAATGAAGGAGATGGAAAAAGAATTGATTCTCAAAACCCTTGAAAGAATGGATGGCAATCGTACCCGAACGGCGGAGATTTTGGGGATTAGCCTGCGTTCCTTACAGTACAAATTGAAACGTTACACAAAAACAGCTGAACCCAATCCGTGAAACGTCCTCTTCTCCACGACCTTCTGCTTTAGGCTCATGTAAAAACAGAGTGCGATATTTTGCCAATGTGTTAAACTGTAAGAACCTGTTTTAAAAGTCATTTGATACGGTTTTGCATCAAGTAAATGGAAGCAATATACACCATAGCCTCAGCGGTCTCAGCCGAGCGTTCATAGTCCACAGTCAATCGGCGAAACCAACCGAACCAAGAAAAGGTGCGTTCCACAATCCAACGCAATGGAACAACCACAAATCCCGATTGCCCAAGAGGGGAGGTAATGTCCAATTGACACTGATGCGTCAAATATAACCAATCGCCTAATTCACCGCGATAGCCAGCATCAGCACAGACTAACTGAATCGTTATGTGCCAACTAAAGACCTCTTTTAGTAACTCTATTGCGACTTGATTATCACTGACATTGGCATCAGTGACCTTGACTCCTAATGGAATGCCAATTGTATCGGTGACTATATGGCGTTTACGCCCTTTGACTTTCTTATGCGCATCAAACCCTCTACTAGTTGCTAGTTCGGTCGTCTTGACCGATTGGCTGTCAATGATAGCTACGGTCGGTGAGGGGGCTTTGCAATATCACTACGGGTTTGGTTGTGAAGTGCTTGATGAATCATAACCCATGTCCCTAAAGTTTTCCACTTTCTGAAGTGGGAATAGACCGTTTGCCATGGTGGCATCTGATGAGGCAGCATTCGCCACTGACACCCTGATTTGACTATATAGAAAATAGCGTTGATAATTGCGCGCATCTCCCATTTGAGAGGTCTACCTATTGGTGAAGGTTCTGGCAAATAGGGTAACAGTTTGTCCCACTGGGCATCGGTCAAATCAGTAGGATACTTTGGTGTAGTCATGTTTATGCCTTTCATTAAGTCAGTATTTTACTGCTCCAATGATTTAACATAAACATTAACTTTTGAGTAGCCTTTTTCTTTTTAAAACAGGTTCTAAGGTATGGATTTCCCAATAGTTGATTTAATAGATAATGAATTTGCTACTGATTGGTTACTTAATCACTTTCACCCCCACGGTTTGAAATGCCCGCATTGTGAAGCGAGCGTGGAGGAGGCACGTCCCTTCCGACAGACAACTACGAGTCAACTGACAGTCTATCGATGTCTGGTGTGCGATGGCATTTATAACCTGTATAGTTCAACCGTCTTTCAACAGAAACAACTGACTCCCGCCCAAGCGGTGCTTCTGTTACGCGGGGTGTACCAGGGGGACCCCAGTGCACAGATTGCGCGTGAGATAGGTCTGAGTCGTCCAACGGTACTTTATCTTCGACATGCGCTTCAAAACAATGCTCGATCGATGCAACCGACCTCCCCACTGACAGACAAACAGACCGAGACAGACGAGATGTTCCAAAATGCGGGGGGAAAAAAGTGACCCACATATCAACCCATCAGACCCGCCTCGACGGCGTGCCAATAAGCGTAAAGGACGTGGCACTTATGCCAATGACCGTCCTCTGATAATTGGCACCGTGGGTCGGCAGAGCGGTCAAGTGAGGCTGCGGGTGGCACATCACACCGACAAGCAAACCCTTTCTGCGCATGTCCATCAGTTCACTGACGTTTGTGCCACCGTTTATACCGATGAGTGGCAAGGGTATTTGGGTCTTAACCGTTGTCATGCCACGGTTTGTCATGGGCGTGGTCAATGGGCAATAGATGCCGATGCCGATGGGATTCGAGAAGTCCACACCAATACCATTGAAGGCATTTGGACAACAGTCCGCAATTTCCTACGTCCCTTTCGTGGCGTTCACAAGAAGTTTCTTGCCGGTTATCTTGCAATGTGTGAGTTTCGCATTAACCACAAACGCATCACGGGGGAGTTTATCTCGCAACTCGTCACTTGCACTAACTCTTAACATGAGCCCTGCTTTAAAGCAAAATTATCAAACCTGTCCCAATCCTTCCCCTACCAAGCACTATCTGCCCTGAGAACCTCGTTGAAAGAGATTGAAGACCGCATCAAGTTTTGCTCGATTCGTGGGATCCGCTGAGAATAGGTGAGACATCCGTTCATAAAATTTCAAGAACGTCGGGTTGAAGTTTTGCGATGCTTGAATAGACTTCTCAGCTTGAACTAGCTCCGTAATGCCTTTCCAACCGCTTTCTTGAGCCTTCCATTCTTCCTCATTGTCTATCGGGCTAGCGATCACTTGCTCAAATGCGCGAAGTGCTTTACGATATTGCCCGTCCCGCAAATATGCCCAACCAAGGGTATCTAGAAAGTTTTTTTCTTTCGGTGCTTGTTTCACCGCGTTCAAAGCAAGTTCAACTGTCTTTTGGGAGTTGGTCTGCTGCTCGACGTAGAACCACGCTAAGTTATTACTCCATGTTCCATTTTCAGGATCCTGATTGACAGCGCCCTGATAAAAGACCTCCAGCTTGCGATCCCAAAAATTGCCCTCTTGGGGGATAAGTCCCTTAGCACGCGTATAAAAATATTCTAAGTTTAGATAGAGGGACCGATGATAGCCCCGTTTGTTTGCCACCGCTTCGCACAGTTTGATATAGTCTATAAGCTCCGATTTCTCATCTGCACGCTCAAAAGCTGTTGTCTGATAAACCCAAAACAGGTTATTATTCCAGGCGAGGTTGTCCGGATCCGCTTGCAGCGCCTTCTCGTAGAACTGTTTAAGCTTGCGTTTCCACAAAGCATCATTCGGAAAAGCTTTTAATGCCTCGATATAAAGGTTTTCAAGAACCGCGTAGGCGTTGGGGGCATAAGGGCGTTTTAGGACTTCCTTCTCATAATTTGCGATATAATCGGGGAGATCAGTGGGGGACACCGGACCAACTTGACCTTCGACCGTTTTCCCTGAGTCAGTAAGCCCGTGTAAGACCGGCATAACACCGCTTGCGATTGTCAATCCCACAAGCGCTGCTGTCAAACCTACCACGATCTTTTTTTCACGCGTACCGTAGCTATAAATTTCTGGTGCAAGGACCATCCCGATAGCAAACCCGGTGAACAATCCACCGAGGTGGGCAGCGTTATTGACGTTATAATTGAAATGCGGAAGGACGAATAAACCAAGAAAAAGGTCCATTCCGACAAATGGGAGCAGCCGTAAACCAAGAATCCGTCCTAACCTTCGAGGTAGGCGGTCTTTGTAGCGAATACCCAGAGCGATAGCCACGCCGATTAACCCGAATACGGCACCCGATGCCCCGACCCCAAAGGCATCTCGGACAAAAGCCAGGCTCGCAACGCTGCTGATAATTGCTGAAGCCAAATAGACAAGCAGAAATCGACTTCTGCCGTATAGACCTTCCAACAAACGGCCAAGGAAGAATAGTATGAACATATTCAGGTGAAGGTGCAAGGTGTGGGCGTGCAGAAAGGTGCTTGTTAACAGACGCCAATATTCCCCTTCCCCTACAATTAAATGATAAGAATACGCCCCAAATTGAACCAGGGGCCCCAAATCTTGCGAGGAAGCAATCAATCGAATTTCAAGTGGATGGAAAATGGCAACATTCACTGCAATCAAGGCGAGCGTTACTACGGGAAATCTTTTTTTGTACTTGAGAAACCCTTGTTCTACCTTTAACTCATTTTGGGTGCCCTCTGATTTGCTAACATCTCTGCTCTCTGAGTCGCCGTCAAGTTCCCACAATTTCCGAACCGGCGGAAACTCGCTAACAGGCTGCCATTGGCCATCGGTGAGCGTTTCAGACCAGACAGAGGCATCCCGCGGTACGCGCCCTAGCTTTATCCAATCGTATAGGGTTTTCTCATCGATGTCAGAGATTTGATCTGCAATTTGAATCTTCATCTTCTGAAAATCCTATCGTAATAGACGAGGATCATTCGTTACCCCTCACTCGTCCGGGCATCATCTCTTTCACTGCCGCCAGTGAATAGCTGTTGAGAACATCACTCTTTTCCAGCCAGCCGCGCCGAGCAACGTTAATCCCGAATAGAACACGATCTAGGTTAGGGATTGCGTGTGCATCGGTGTTGACCGACAATAGGACGCCGCGGGCACGTGCCAGTCGCACGGCGCTCGGTTCGAGATCCAATCGGCTGGGGGCAGCGTTAATCTCTAACGCCACGTGGTGTGCTGCCGCTGCATCAATCACCGCTTCAAGATTGATGGCGTACCCCGGACGCCGCCCCAACAGGCGTCCTGTCGGGTGTCCGATGATGGTGACATACGGATTTTCGACTGCGCGGATAACACGGTCGGTCATCTCTACTTCACTCATGGAAAAACCCGCGTGAACGCTTGCAACAACGATGTCAAGCTGTGCCAACAGTTCATCGGGAAAGTCAAGGCTGCCGTCCTTAAGGATATCGACCTCCGAACCCGCAAGCACCTCCATCCCATCTATTTCTACGTTGATTTCTCGAACCTGTTGAATCTGCGCTAACAACCGTTCAGGCGTTAAACCGTTGGCAACCCGTGAGGATTCGGAGTGATCGGTGATGGCGATATATTCATGACCAAGTGATGCTGCAGTCTCTACCATCTGCCGAATAGAACCGCGTCCATCGCTCCAATCGGTGTGCATGTGCAGATCACACCGTAGATCTCCCGCCTCGATCAGGGTTGGCAGATTGTCCGCTAATCCTGCCTCGATTGAATCAGCGTCGCCTCGCAACTCAGGGACGATAAACGGCAATCCGAGTTGACCGTAAATGTCGGACTCCGTCCTGTTTTTTGACCAGTCCGGCAACCCTTCACCCATTCCTTCAATATTTTGAGATGCCGCGACTTGATTAAGTTCCGTTAGATGTGCGTCAGTGCTCGTTGTTACGACTAAAGTCGCTTCATATTCCGCTGCACCGGCGCAATAAACCCGCAACGGAAATCCCCTATCCACAGAAGCGACGACATGGGGGTCATCTTGTATCGTCGGGGATGCCACACCTTCTATCCCGGACAACGCTTCAACAATCCCCTGCACATTGCCACATTCAACAACTAGCTCAAGGCTTTGTAACATCTCTTCGTGCCTGCGAAAGTCTCCGGTGAAATTCAGCCGTTTGACATCTGAGCAGTTTTTGAGTGTATCAAAGATAGCATTAGCAATCGGTAAAATCTGCCGAACCGGGCGCATCTTTCTTTGTGCTTCAAGAAACTGTAAACCCTCATCGATTGATCCAATTGTCTTGGTGCCCATCCGTTTCATCTGCTTGAGCCGATCGGTATCAATTGCTGTGCGGAGGTCGCTAAGACTTTTTACACCCAATTCCTGATAAAACCGTCCCGCTGTTTTCACCCCAACCCCCCGAATTGCAATTAGATCTATCACGTCGGGGCCCATCTCCTGAATCAGGTTATCATAGAAGCGGCACCGACCTGTCTCTAGCATTTCGGTGATTTTTTGCTCAATGGCTTTGCCAATACCCGGAATCGATTGAAGCTTTCCTTCCTCAGCCAGCTCATACAGATCTGTTGAGAGTTCTTCAATTGTTTCTGCCGCTCGATCGTAAATTCTGGCACGGAAAGAGTCGTCGCCTTTGATCTGGAGCAGATTGCCAATGTTCCTGAACACTTCACTGATTTCGTCGTTTGTCATTTTGTGAGCTCTTGTTTGCGGTGTATTGTATAATGTGTGGGAGTATTCTATCACATGGAGGAGTGCAGGGGCAAAGGGGTTTACTCCTGCAACTGGTAAACCCGTATCTCTGGATGTGTCAATGCCCGCATCGGAAATGGCGCGCCTCGATCTGAAATCGGAATACCGAGAAAACGCGGTTGACGTTGAAAGCGCTGTGCAAGCGTATATCGGCTCGACTGCCCGAACACTCGCTCGTAGAATTCCACCGCCGCCTCCGTATCAACCGAATCCAGAGGATACCAATCGATTGGGGAATAGTGCGTTGGGTTCGCGGCGTAGTTCAGAAAAACCTCCGCATTTGGCATCAAGACAAGGACCCACTCTGTTCCCTCTCTAGCCTCTGCTCGGTCCAATCGTGGCAGCAGCCAATCAAACAAGATTTCGGGTTCGCGTTCGAGCGCTTTATCCGGCGGAATATTCGATTCTATCCATTCACTTGCCTCAACTGTCGTCGGGGCGGATCTCATAACGTTGGCAAATGCCGCGGTATAAACCAGTGAATACACACCCACCCCGCCCAAAATGAGGGCCGATAGGATAGGAGTTACCCACTGTTTTAGAATCGAACTTTGGCGAACCCAATTCCGTTGGGAGAGCGTGGTGCTTACCCTACTTATGCACGCGGCTGCAAATAGTATCAACGCCGGATAAATCAGCAGTAGGTGACGGACAAATTTCAGCTTGTGCAAACCGATAATCAGCAGGTAGGGTATCACAAAGGCGAGAATAATTTTATCCCCATCTTTGCGCTGAATTATTGCTAACAAAGTTCCGACAATTGCAAATAGTGCTAACGGTGTGCCCAGACCCCACCGTAGAAGCGTCCACAGATAGGTGAACCGATTGAACCAGTTGATGTCGCCGGTCGCAAATAACCCAAAGTGCCCTTTTTGGTAATGTGACGACTCATAAAAAAAGGCATCGAAGAATAAGTTCCACGTCGGAGAAAAGAGATCGATCAGCCAATACGGACAGATTATCGTGAATGCTGCCCCCGCAACCCCGACAACCGTCGCCAATTTCAGAAAGAACTCCGAAGACCGAAAACGTTCTTCTCGAGTGAATAGCAGGGCAAGGACGGATAACCCTGCGACACTCGTCGTGAACTTGACAGCGAAACCGATTCCCGCGATAACTCCCAGCCAAACGGCTCGACGAAATGAAACGGATTGTGTCTTTGCACAGAGCCAGAGCAGCAACGTTACACAGAAGGTCGCAGGAATATCGACTAGCGCAAAACGAGACTCATTCGTTGCATGCAGCATCCCTACGGCGAGCAATCCACCGCTGATCAGTCCAACTGAGCGGCTGTAAAGCTCGCGCCCAATCTGATACGTCAGCCAAATTGTCGCCGTTGACAGCAAAATATTCGTAAAGCGACCCAGCCAGATGACCTGAGCAACTGTGAGATCTAATCCGAACGCCTCTAAAACCAACCCAATCGCTGCAATTAGGTAAAACCAAGCTGTTCCGGGCCAATTGTAGATCTCGGGTAGGGCTTCAAAATGGATGAGGTTAAGGATGTCCTGTGCGATCAGCGGTTCACGCGGATCCGGGTGATCGGGCAAGCCGACGCCAAGTCCAACGGTTCGGAGAGCGAACCCAATCGTGAGGATAGGAATGAGAACCAGATCAATCCGACAGAAGCGTTTCATTCTTCAGAAAGTACACGGGCATCTCAACTTCCAACTGTCAGCAGCTCATCTATAGACATTCGCCCACATTTCGTCAGAGATTATGGCTTTAATCTTCTCCGATTGATTCGGCATGGAGGGCAGTCTGAGTTTCTTGAAAATCTGACGCCAACGCTCTGGTTGAGTGACATCGACATAGACCGGCAAAAAACCAAGATTCAGATAGGTCTTAATCGCTGGCAGCCGAAAATCGTCGGTGCCGAGCTTCGCGCACTTGAAACCCTGTTCCCGAAGGTACAATAGCACGCAGAGCGTGACACATTTACCAACTCTATGTCCTGTGTGGGCAGAATGGACGCCAACCATGTGAACAATGCCAACCTCTGTTTCGTCAGGCGTATCTTTCCACGCGCACGTCGTGCCGACCGGTGTGCCTTGATAGGTCGCAAAATAGAGTCCCTCCGGATCAAACACATCGCGATCCATAATATCGCGGCGGGCATCTTCAGGCGTGCGCTCACCGCCAAACGAGTCGCTGATCACGTCTGCCCAGTGTACATCGTCCCCCTCCTGATAGGTACGGATTTCATACCCCTCTGGAATCTCAAGTTGGGGTAATCCAGCCAAGTCCGGTCGAACCATTCTCAGTTGCCTTGCCATCTCATTCTCCTGTGTATGTATGGCATTTTGAAGCCATAGATAGGCTAACTCAGTTCTGTACTCGACATCTGCTCCAGAGCCAGCATCAGTGCCTGAGTCCCTAAACGTCCATGTCCCTGCGCTTGGACAGCGAGATACATTTGATGCGCAAGTGCGAGTCCGGGCAAGCTAAGGTTCATCTTCTTGGCTTCATCCAGTGCGATGCCCATATCTTTGATGAAGTGCTCGACGAAGAAGCCTGGATCGAAATTACGTTGGAGAACACGTGGCGCAAGGTTATCGAGTGACCAACAAGCGGCTGCGCCTCCACTAATCGATGAGAGCATTACCTCCAGATCCAACCCCGCTTTGTAGCCGTAGAGCAATGCTTCACATACACCAACCATCGTTCCAGCAATCGTGATCTGGTTGCACATCTTTGTGTGCTGCCCAGCGCCAGCGCCGCCTTGATGCACGATATTTTGTCCCATCGCGTCGAAGAGTGGCATCACCGCTTCAACGGCATCGGCATCGCCGCCCACCATAATCGAAAGCCGTGCTTCCCGCGCACCAACGTCACCGCCGGAAACGGGCGCATCGATCGAAGAGACGCCTTGCGGCTTCGCTGCCTCATAAATCTCTTGTGCTAACGAAGGTTCGGTGGTTGTCATATCAACGATGATACTGCCGGACTTTGCGCTTTTCAAAACGCCATTGTCGCCGAGGTAGACTTCGCGCACATCGGGCGGGAACCCGACGATGCTGAAGATAACATCTGACGCTGCGGCTACTTCGCTTGGCGAATCTGTCCAAGAGGCACCGGCATCAATCAACGGTTCCGCTTTTGCTTTGGTGCGATTATAGACGGTTGCCGAATACCCGAGATCCATAATGTGTTGACACATCCAGCGTCCCATCACACCTGTTCCAACCCAGCCAATTTTCGTTTCCTGTGGATCAATTGTAGTCGCCATAAATTTTCTCCTTAAATTAATTGTAGGTTGTAAATGCAAGTATACAATTGTGTAAAACGCAATGCGTATTACAGCCAGCCATTCGCCCGATACCAGTCTGCTGTTTCTTGAATCCCTTTTTGAAGGGAATAGGTCGGGCAATAGCCGAGCTCCTCTTGCGCCTTTGTGCTGTCACAGATCCAAAACCGTTGCTTTAGATCTCGCACCTTTTGGCGATTCAAGGTTGGGGTTTGGCGCGTAAGCTTCGCCGCAGCTTCCGTAATGACCGAGAGGATGTCCAGAAGGAAAAACGGCACATTCACCTTGAACGTATACTTCTCCAACGCATCAGCGATTATGCGTTCAATCCCCAGCCATGTATGAATCTCCCCATCCGTCAGAAAATAGGTTTCACCGGTTGCGCGCTCAGACACAGCAGCAGTATAAATACCCGCTACTAAATCCTTGACATGCACCAAACTCAACAATTTATCTGCATCACCGAGGATTGGCATTATGCCACGGTTAATCATCTGAAAAAAGAGAAAAATGTCCACATCCCTCGGTCCATAGACCGCCGGTGGACGAATAATCGTTATTGGTAGCCGATCTGCGTGCTCGCGGACGATTAACTCGCCTTTGAGTTTGCTGCTACCGTAGTCCGTCAACGGCTGCGGGGTAACATCTTCTGCCTTCGGGGTTGCATCGCGGCTCGGACCAACTGCAGCGAGGCTGCTGCAATAGACAAACCGATCTAAGCGTGTCTGTGCCGCCAAACACGCCTCAATTAGCCCCTTCGTTCCCCCAGCGTTGACGCGGTCATAGGTTGCAGCGTCCGGTGCTTTGGTCAAACCGGCAAGATGAAAAACCAAATCGGTATCTCGGACATGCTGTGCTAAAGCCTCCACATCGTGCAAGTCGCCCATGACCAATTCGACCTGCGGCGATTTGGCAGCAAGCAGATGGCTAAGCCAACGCAGATTACTCGTTTTGCGGATTAAGCAGGTGACATGGTAGCCTTGATCGACAAGTCGTTCGACCAGATGGCTGCCGATGAAACCTGTTCCGCCGGTCACATAAGCCTTCATAAATCAAACGTGAAAGGATGCATAAGCTCCTCGTGAGCTTATGCCTCAATTTCCTCGTCTACTTTGTTTTTTCTGTGTCCGAGGTCTTTCGTCAGTTGTGACATCAAGACAATTCCACCGACCGCGACGCCGCAGTAGGTTGTGAAGAATCGTGTTATCAAGGCATACAGACCAACTGCGTTAGAGGCAAGTAGCGGCTTCATCAGAATCGCAATTAAAATTTCGGAGATACCACTTGCTCCCGGGCTTGGTGCAAATATCGTCACAAAGTTAAGTATGACTTGAACAGCGATGACATGCCAAAAAGGAGCATCTCCCCCCAAGGCGCGAAAAACAACATAGCCACCGACAAACCGACTCATATAAACCCCTGCCGTAAAAACGAGGCTTAGACCGCAGACGATCCGATGTTCATTGATAAACATACGGGTGAATGCTTTATGCCCCATAATCAAGTTCTCAAGCGTGAGGATTAGACGGTCTAGAAGGTTTGAGGCAAGTCGAAAACCAGGTCGGCTTGGCAGTTGGATACGGGTTAGCGGAAACAATACCGTCTCAGGTTTGATGAGCAGCAAAAAAAAGACAAAAAGGGCAAGCGCAAACATCAACAGGCTATATTGACTCACCATCGTGATCGCTTTGGGGAGAAAGTCGGGTGCCTGATGCACAACATACCCTGTCGAAAGTATGAGAAACATCAGCGTGCTGATGAAACAGATAATACTGGTGGTCACGGTCCCGGAGAACGGTACGCCTGCTCGATTAAAAATATAAACATGCCCGAGGCCCCCGGTTTGAAATGGCGTGATTCCGCCGACACACAAACTTGCTAGATTGGCGCGGAGGCCATGAAGATATGTCACATCGGGTGCCATCTTCCGCACAAAAATGTAGAGACGTGCGCTACCGCATAGCCAATCGCAGAACATGCAAAGTACCGCGAGAAGTAAGAACTTACTGTTCATTGAACGTAAAACGAGTCCAATATGTTCCGTATCACTTCGTAAAAAGCTAAGATATAATCCAATAATTGTGCATAGAATGAAAAACAGTATTCCACGAGCAAAATATTTCGGATTCAGCGATCTGATAAAAAACTCTTTCATGCAATATTTCCTTGATCCGTACGTATTTCTAAACAGATTGGCGCGTCAATTTTAATCAATCGGGGCAGCGTGGGGGTGGGCTTGATAGCGGGATTCAAAGTGGCTTACCCACTCATTACGAAATGGACTAGCTGTCCACTTTAACTTGGGTGCTTTCACAAATCAATCCAATATCGAGAAATCGGTTTCCCAGAACTGTTTGAAATCCCCCGACTTGCCAACTGTCCACCATTTCGCTCAATGATGCGTGCAGAACCAATATTATCGGTATCGCAGGTCAGTAGCACGCGATTCAACCCTAAGTCCCTGGCTTTTTCCAGTGTCAACGCAAGTATGCACGTCCCGTATCCTTTCCGTCGCTCCGAAGGACGAATCGCATATCCGATATGGCCACCCTCATGTTCTAAGGCGGTCGTCAACCAATGACGGAGCCGGCTTTCACCGATAATCTGAGTGTCATTTGCTACGAGCCAGAATGTAGTACTTGGAACGTGACCGGGTTTGAGTCCAATGCTTTGATTCGCTTCATCAAGGCGGCAAATGTAGGCAGAGAAACTGTTTTCGATAAGATCACGATCGTTTTGGAATCGCTTTTCACCTGCTACCCAAGATTCTTTCGCCCAAAATTCTTCTGCCATTGATAGGTACTCAGATTCAAATGCAATAGAGGGTTGGATCAGTGTTGCTCCCTCGCGATTCATCATGCTTTTCCTTACACACACTTACTTAATCTCCAAGTCCAAACTAATATCCAACGGCATTGCTGAATGCGTCAACGCACCGACGGAGATAAAGTTTACCCCCGTCGCCGCAACAGCTTCGACCTGATCTAATGTAATCCCCCCTGATGCTTCACTGAGAACGTCCCTACCAATCTCTGCGACAGCAGCCTTCATGAAATTGACCGGCATATTGTCTAGTAGGATAATGTCAGCGCCAGCTGCACGGGCTTCTGCTGCCTGATCAAGCGTATCCACTTCGATTTCGATCTTCATTGTGTGAGGTACGACTGAACGCGCCCATTCGATTGCCTTTGCAACCCCCCCAGCAGCGACGATGTGATTGTCCTTAATCAGAACGCCATCGTAAAGCCCAAAACGGTGGTTATGTCCACCGCCGACACGAACCGCGTACTTTTGCAGCGCGCGCCAGCCGGCGGTGGTCTTTCGGGTATCAATGATTTTGGCATCGTATTGGGCTATGGCGGCAACAAACTGTGCGGTCAACGTGGCAGTGCCCGAAAGGCGTTGCAGAAAATTGAGAGCAATACGCTCACCCGTGAGGATAGATTTCGCGCTCCCTCCCACCGTTGCAATTGGTGTCATGCTTTCGACGCGATCGCCGTCAGCGACAAGCATCCGGAAGTCAAGGTCTGGATCAAGCTTTTCAAAAGCCCGTTGAGCAATCGGCAATCCGGCAATTACGCCTTCGGTCTTGGCGAGGATCGTGCCTAAACCTTGCTGTGACTGGGGAACTGTGGATTCAGTCGTAATATCGCCAATACCAATATCCTCTGCGAAGGCTAATTCTATGAGCGGATCGACTGAGCGGAAGTCTAACATAAGCGAAAATCTAATGCGTATTGTGTAGTTTGGGCGTGAAGTTATGTCTTATCTCTTACACTGTTTCTGTATCCCCGAGTACTAGCGCTTCAAACGTACATGCCCCGACGAGGAATCGATTTTTCTTCCGGTTTGCGGATATAGCAGAGGGCATGCTTGAAAATTAGGACTTCTGCCGAAGGCGCTTCTCCGGCAGTGGTAACGCTGATAAGGTAAGGGTTCATCCAGTTAATTTTTCCTTTGACGACACCGTCGCCAAGTGTTCCAAATTCGAGAATATCTTCCTTGCTTAATTGGGCTTCAAATTCATCGGTCTCTGATGAAAGCCCCAATTCAGTGTATAGCCGTTCAATCTCTTGTTTGAGTCGATTAATATCTTCTCGATTTTCACGAATCTGCTTCTCTAACACCTCGACATCTGCCGGACTAATCGGTTCTTTAGGCATTGTGCGTCAGCACCCTCCAGCGGTTGATTGATGCTTTTTAGTTATCCGAAGCCACGGTGTAGGCCAGACAACGCCACGCCACGGTGGCTTTGGGAGAAAATATGAGACAAAGGATAGCATCTCAAGGCATCCTTGTCAAGAGTTTTTAACCGACAGGGGTAGACCCAATTTGAAGTCTATTCGCACATGGCGGATTTTTTCCTTGATAAGCGTGGCCGATCTTGTTACAATGAATGCGTTTCAAAGTCCCAATAAAATCAGGAGGTAGACAACATGGGTGAAGCATTAGGATTGATTGAAACAAGAGGCTTAGTCGGTGCGATTGAAGCAGCAGACACAATGGTCAAAGCTGCCAACGTAACGCTCGTCAGCAAAGAAGAGATTGGCGGTGGTTTGGTGACCGTCATGGTTCGTGGTGATGTCGGAGCGGTCCAAGCCGCAGTGGAAGCGGGGGCTGAAGCCGCAAAGTCTGTCGGTGAATTGGTTTCCGTGCACGTCATTCCGCGTCCACACTCAGAAGTTGAAAATATGTTGAGTCGCGGATAATACGACTCCTGTCATCTTGAACCCTTCGGCTAGTTCAGGGCAAGCTCTCAGTGGCTCTTTCTCTGCCACACACCGATTGAGAACGCTTGTCAAAAATCTGGGTTCCCTAGCCACATTATAGATCAAGGAGAGGTGCGTATGGCAGAAATCAACGAAACGCAGATTGAGGCAATTGTCGCACAGGTCATCAGGAATCTTCAGAGTGATGGGCAAAGCGTGTCGACAACGACACCTCAACCCGCAGCTACCAGTGCGTCCGATATAGGGATTTTTCCCACCGTGGATCAAGCAATCGCCGCCGCTAAAGCCGCACAGGCGGAATTTGTCAAGCTCGGCTTTGCTAAACGTAGGGAAATCATTGAGGCTATCAGGCAAACCTCGCTTGAGCATTCAAGGTCCCTCGCAGAACTCGCGGTCGAAGACACGAAGATGGGAGTTGTCGAGCATAAGGTGATGAAAAATGACGGCGGGGCAAACCTTTCGCCCGGTGTGGAGGATTTGAGCTCGGAAGCAACGACCGGAGATATGGGGATGCTGCTTGTGGAGTATCGCCCTTTTGGTGTGATTAACTCGATCACGCCAACAACAAACCCGACATCGACTGTCATCAATCACGCAATCATTATGCTCTCAGCGGGAAATTCGGTTGTGTTCAGTCCCCACCCGAATGCACAGAGATGCACACAGGAAACGATGAAGGTCATCAACGCAGCGGTTGTCAAAGCGGGGGGACCTCCCAATATGCTCACCGTTGTTTCAGAGGCGACATTGCGGCGGGCGAAGGAGATTATGGACCACCCGGATATTGCGATGGTTGTTGCGACAGGCGGCGGCAGCGTTGTGAGAGCCGCACTTACCAGTGGCAAGAAGGCGATCGCAGCGGGGCCCGGCAACCCGCCAGCAATCATCGACGAAACTGTCGACTTGGGGCAAGCGGCGAAGAATGTCATACTCGGAAACAGCTTTGACAACAACTTACTCTGCATCGGCGAAAAAGCCCTCTTTGTCGTTGAGTCTGTTGCTGATGAAGTTATCCGTGAGCTGCAAAACAACGGCGGCTACCTGACCAGTCCGCGTGAGCGGCAGGCTGTCGAAAATGTTGTTATCCAAAACGGCGATCCCAACATTGACTACATCGGTAAAGATGCAAGCGTGATTCTCGACACAGCAGGGATCCGGGCAGGGACAGGGACAGTTTCCGTCGTTGTCGAAGTCCCCGGCGACCACACCTTCGTTATCGATGAATACCTGATGCCGGTGCTTCCAGTGGTTCGGGTGCGTGATTTTGATGAGGCGGTGAAGGGTGCTGTGGCAGCAGACGGGGGACGCGGCCATACTGCTATGCTCCACACCAACAACAGTGCGCGAATTACGCAGTTTATACAGGCGATGAACTGCAACGTCGTTGTTGTGAATGCGCCCTCCTACGCTTGCGCTGGAATCGATGGTGAGGGATTCCTAGCGATGACGATTGCCGGGCCCACCGGCGAAGGATTTACGCGTCCACGCACTTTCACCCGTCAGCAGCGATTGACCGTTGCAGGAGGGTTGTCCGCTCACACATTGTGAGGGTGTCTAGATAATGCAGATTTTCACAGTTGTCCTCCTAATTGTGCTGGCAATATGTCAATGGGGATACGCTAAAACAATCCCGCCACCCCCCGATGCAGAAAGCGGCCCCGCATCCGCTGAAGTAAAGGAGGATTTCGTTGCCAAACCTATCGAAGAGATAGAAGAACTCTTCCGCCAGAAACAGTACCAGATCGTCATCGAAGAATGCGAACGCCTGATCGCCTATGACCCATGGCGGTGGGAGTCAAACTGGGCACGCCTAAAGCTGAGCGAATGCTATACTGCGCTCGGACAACCTGAGAAAGCGCAAGCGATTTTGGGTGAAGCCGATATGTCTCATGCCGAAGGGCAAGCAGAGGTTCTGATGTGGCAGCTTCACGCTGCGATTGAAAAAGAACAACTCGATAACGCTGACAAACTGGTAGACGCAATCGAAACGAAATTCATCGGAGAGCCCTTCGTGCTTGAGGCGATGGCGGAAATCATAACATCGCACCTAGAACACGATCGGCTTGAAGATGCTCGCCGACGAATAGATCTGATGCTTCGGAAGTATCCCTTTCAAGAGCAAACGCTATGGTTGTCGCTCCGTCTGGGCGAACACTACCGCGAACATGAGGAGCATCAAGGGGCAATCGAGTTATTCCAGAGGATACGGAAGCACCATCCAGGCCGCGTTGAAGCCGCCGTTCAACTCGCTGGAGCCTATCGAGAAGTGGGGGAAATCGACCGTGCGATCGAGGCGTGCAATGCAGCGATTGAAACCTATCCCGCACATTGGAGTATCGTCCATGTCTGGTCAATGCTAGGCGATATGTACCAAGAGAAGGGCGATTTGCAGGCTGCCCTCAAAGCGTTCCTTACCGCTAGCGAGTTTCGTGGCACGGATCAAGCGCGGTGGGCACTCCGTCGTGTCGCACAACTTTACCAACAGTCGGGCGAATCCGAGCAAGCGGTTGAACTGTTGACTAAACTCGCTGTCGAGGGATGGCCTGATAGATTCGATGCAGAGGTATTAATCAATCTCGCTGAAACCTATGCCCACCGTTCCAACTACGAGCGCGCAGAATCAACCCTCAAAGAGCTTATAGAATCCTATCCACAAACCCAACACGCTCAAGAAGCCATGCTGCGACTCTTGGAGATGTACTGGGAGACCAATCAGCGCCAAAAAGCGGTTAATTTTTTTCGTTCCCTCCTCGTTCACCCAAATCCGCACCTACGTCTGCAAGTCATCCGCCGTTTCATCGAAGAATCGCATGAGGAAGGCATCTTCTCCGAATTGGAAGAGCGAGGTAAACTTCCCGAACTTGCGAAACTGTTGCGTCAACTCGTGGACAGAGCGACCAGCCCTGCCACTGTGTTGGGACCGTTGCGCGGTTTGGCTATCATCGCCGAATGGCAGGAGGATTGGGATGAAGCAATCAAAGTTAATATACGGCTCATCGAAGATTATAATGATCTGCTAATCACACTCCAAGCGCGTGAACGCCTCGCGGAATGCTACGGTGCCAAGGGAGAATTTGATAAGGCGCTCGACCAGATGAACCAGATTTTAGTCCTTGTCCCTGATGGTCTGAAAGCCGTGTCAGTGAAGCTGCATATTGCGAACTATCAGTTGGCACAAGGTCGCGATTCGAGCAGTGCATTGAAATTGTTGCAGGATATTGCAGAGAAATATCCCCATTCGGAGCATGGGCATGAGGCTATGGAGATATTGGAGCAATTTGAGGAACGCCAAAAAGAAATAGATCGTTAGGTTCTGTTGACATTTGATGGATTGAACCCATGGTGCGCTTGAGACGATTGCGGATTTCTGTAGGTCCATTTCCCAAAATCGACATTTGGGTTACGGGATCTATTGACAGATGCTTACAGCGTTTATCGAATTGGTGATAGAAAAATGCTAACTAGCGATAACATCGGGGTATTTAGTGCTCCTGTAGGAGGGGTTTCCGAATCCCGACACATCGTTCAGACCGGGAGAAAACCGAAAACTAAATAGCCCTAGCAATCACAGAAGCCGGGTCAAACCCCGATATGAAATCAAGGAGATATAAATGGAAAAACTCGCCATCCATGGTGGATCAAAAGTCAGAACCGACCCCTTCCCTGAACGCGCCCCCTTCGGAGAACGTGAAGAGGAACTGCTGCTTCAGGCAGTGCGCAGTCAGACCCTCTTTGTCAAAAGCGGGACGTTCGTCAAGGAGTTGGAAACGGAATTTGCCGCGTTTTACGGCACACAGCACGCGCAGGCGTCAACGAGCGGAACCGCTGCCATCCACACAGCAGTCGGCGTAGTCAATCCCGACCCCGGCGATGAAATCATCACCGCGCCGATCACTGACCCCGGCAGCGTTATGCCGATCCTCATGCAGAACGCCGTGCCCATCTTTGCCGATGTAGATCCCAAGACCCTGAACATGACCCCGGAATCGATTGAGGCGAACATTACCGACCGCACCCGCGCCATTATTCTGGTGCATCTTTTCGGTCACCCGTGCGATATCGATGAAGTCGTGAAAATCGCCGAAAAGCATAATCTCATCCTGATCGAGGACTGCTGCCAGACCCACGCAACGAAATATAAGGGACGCTATGCCGGCACATTTGGTCACATGGGATGCTTCAGCTTCCAGCAATCGAAGCACATGACCACAGGGGATGGCGGGATGATTCTGACCAACGATCAGGAAACCTATATCCGCTTAAAACTCTTTTCCGATAAAGGGTGGGACTATCAGTACATGGGAGACCGCGACCACGCCTTCCTCGCCCCAAACTACCGCATGACAGAGATGCAGGGGGCTGTTGGTCTGGCGCAACTTGAGAAACTCCGGGATGTCGTCGAGCGACGGATTGCGCTTGGGAGGTTACTCACCGAACTGATTGCCGATGCCCCCGGCGTTGAGGCCGTCCCACTGCCAGACGACCGCGAGGTCTCTTGGTGGAACTATATCTTCCACGTTACCGGGCATGACCCCGACGAATTTTGTAAGGCTGTCTCCGCCGAAGGTGTCTCAATGGGTGCCCACTACATCAAAGATCCAATCTATATGCGTGGCGACTTCCTGACGAAGGGACGCACCTACGGGAGTAGCCAATTTCCGTTTAACAGTCCGTATGTCAGCCGTGAATACCATTACGGTCCCGAACTCGTCCCCGGCGCGGTCGGAGGCTTGGGAACCGTCGTTGTCCGTGGCATCCACGAGCACATGACTGAGGACGACATTCGGGACACCGCCGAGGCAATCAACAAAGTAGCGTATGGTCTAACTGGATCGGCGTGATGAGAGCAATCCGCACTGTTGAACAAGAGATTAGGTTGATGAGGTCCAGAAAGCAGTTGGGTGGCAACTCTCATACTAACCACTACAAATCTTGCTTCGTATTTAATTCAGATGGAAGTTAAGACATTATGCCAGATACAAATGCTGAATGGCAGACTATGAATATACTCATCGAAGGCTTAAGAGAAAAAGAAGGATTAAATCTTGAACACATACAGAAATCAGAACGTCCTGACTTTTTAATCAATATTAAAGGAGAGACGATAGGTGTTGATGCCACGGATTTTTCTACTCACGGCGACTGGTTTAAGTCAAATGGCGACGTTGATACAGCACTTGAACGTGGAAGACAGATATTTCGTGATAATGGCGGACCAGCGCTTGATGTAAGGGTCTGTTTTTCTCGTGAACCTGAAACAAGGAAGCAAGCCATCAAAATCGGAAAACGCTTGGCTCACGTTGTGAAAATCATGCTTGGACATAATATAATGGATAGTAGGGATTATAATGAGGACCTATTCTTTGCCCTATTCAGTGAGGAGGGATTCTTGGATTATGTATCAAACATACACTTTGACCCAAGCATGGATGGGGAGAAGGAGTTGTGGTGCCGTTCCAGTTCCGCAGGCTGGGTAGCTTCAGTATCAGTTGAAGAAGTTCGACACGTAATTGACAAGAAGAATAAGAAGTTAGCTGATTACCGTGAGAATTGTAAAAGTGTGTGGTTAGCGATTCATAACTCCATGGAGGCTGGATTCTACGCAATCTCAGATGAGGCAATGCAATTCAGTTACCGGCATGATTTTGATAGAATCTTTTGGATTGAAATGCGTGGAGGGAATCCTATCTCACTTAATGAGCCTATTTTACCAGCTATCCGGGAAAATAGCCCCAGATCTCGTACTGATGTGTTTCAAGTATATGAACTTCGTATGGGCAGTGGAAACTAACATCAGTTGTTACCTGATGCCCAACTAACTACACTCGTATTATTTGCTGTCTCGGATCTCTACTCTGCCGCCCCAGCGGAGCGTAATGTTTATAGCAGAGCGAATCACCAAAACTCAACAGTCTTGTTAAGCCTGACGAATTGTAGGGAACAACGATCGTTGTTCCCTACGATGTGCGTAAATGGTCAAAGAGTTGTGATTCGGAGGGTACGTCCCCTACTGCCGTTTTTTGTAGGAGGGAATTCCAATTCCCTCCTATTGCGTCGGTTCTTAGCGCCCCGATAAATTAGGATTTCGCTGATGCCCAACTTGCGGTTTATTAACCAGCAACTTGCGTTATATTAATGAGGGGTGCTCATAAATCAAATTATCGAAATACAGCGATGACATGTGTGACATTTCTCAGCGGGAGTCCCCAAATAGAATTGACCAACATTGCCACCTGAAGCAAAACTACACCGAGCATCAAAAACGTGACCACATTCGGTTTGCCACAGACCGGTAGCTGTTTGTGGTTGGTATGTGTCGATAGCAGTTGCTTGAGCAATTCAAATATCGGTTCAATGGCGACGTTGCGCTTCTGCTGATAGGTATGCAACAGTGTTGATTGGTTAATAGTTTCGACATACCGCTGGGCTTGAGGTCGCTTGGCACCTATCACCGGGGTGATAAGCAACAATCCTTCGTTTGCCAGTTTCTCGGTTCGCTTGAGGTCAGTGTAACCGGCATCGGCGACGATATATCCGACATTTTGTGCAAGCATTTTGTTGACTTGTTGGTCAAGTATTGCTTTCTCACTCACACACGCAGTATCAACGGCACTCATCAAAGGCACTCCCTGTTGGGTGACCGTTAGATGCAGTCCATAGCCATAAACCCAGCCATGGTACTTACTGACAGACCAACTCGCGTCTGTATCAACGGCACGCAGTCCCGTTGGAATGCGATTGGCCTTTTTGTCTTTCTGATGCCAGACCGGACCTTTTGCCTTAAACAGACTTTTATCTTGGTAAACCACCTCCAAAGACGCATCGGCAATCAAAGTCATACCAACATCACCTAAAAACTCAATGAACGCCTCAAGCCGACAAGCAAGTTGTTTGTACCGGCGTGCCAGCGTCGCACGAGAGGGTACAGTTTGTAGATTGAACCGTGGCACCCCCGGCACGTGTATCTCCAACCATCTGTGTTGTGCCTTAAAGCAATAGATACCCTTGAGTGTCAGGACGGCGAAAAGCACAATCAGACAGTCGTCTGTATACGACTTAGGGCGTCCGAGAGTCGGTGTCAACGCCGACGCGACGGAGGTGTTGAAAGTTTCAAGCTGTTCAAACAAAAACGTGATATAATAATCACGGTCAGGATAACCCATGTTATAATCCTCTCTTTCTTGAAGGTTAGATTAGATTATAACCGTTATCCTGACTCTATAGCAATTATGAGCACCCCTCATATTAATAAGGGAACACAATGCGTACTTTGGTCATAGTAATATTGATCGGGGTTTTCGGCCTGTGTTATTTTGAAATGACTTTTGCTGATATTATCATTGACGGCGAGACCGTCCACGTCGAAACCAACAGCTACCAAGTCCAATTCGACCGGGGCGTTATTACCCAACTCCACAACAAACTGACCGCCGAAACTTACACCCTACCACTCAGCATTAATGGCACGCCAACAGGGAAGCGGGGACAAACCGGCATACTCAGAACGACAAACGGAAATGTTTATACACACGAGTCCACACTGATAGAGGCGAGAAAAATTACCCCACTCAAAGCCGAACTCCTATTCCATCAGGGCGGAAACGAAATCACCCTCACTATCGAAGTAGAGGCACACACCCGCGATCTGCTCATTGGAGGAAGCGGAATATCCGACATCGCTGGTGTCTACGGCTTCCAGTGGGGTTGTGAGAATCTTGACATCACAAATCTCAAACTCATCCTCCCCGTCGACGGTGGACAAGTCATTGATGCTTTCTCCTCAATCACCTCCAGAAAATTCGATTACCCTGGGCTCTGGGAAGCACAACTCGCAATCCTTCAAGGACAGCAGGGAGGTTTTTTCGTTCGTGGGGCAGATGAAACCTTCCAGTTCAAAAGATTTAAGTTCCAAAAGGATAGTGAGAACCTCGCACTCGGTTTTCAAACCCACAACCAAGCCCCTTGGAATACACTCACTACCGCAAAGTCTGTGGTATGGCGATTGAATACCTACACCGGTGACTATCGCGTTCCTACTCGAATCTACCGCGACTGGATGGAATCTACCTTTAACCCTTGGCGGCTATCAGACAGTCCCGCATGGGTGAGCGACATCGGGCTAGTGGTAATCCAAGCTAGTTTTGACCCAAAGACGCTCGATCGGCTCGCAGAACAGGTCGATCCCACCAAAACCTTGCTCTATCTGGTCGGTTGGCGCAAAGATGGATACGATGTCAATTATCCCGATTATACACCAAGGGACGGTTTCGGAGATTTTGTTAAAGCCGCTCATGAGCACGGATTTCGTGTTATGCCGCATGCCAACCTTGTCGGGATCTCTCCCCATCATCCTCTCTACCCCGAATTTCAGGCTTTTCAATTCCGAAATCCTTGGAGTGAAGAATACATCGGGTGGAAGTGGGCTGAAATAGACAATCCAAAGCGTCATGCTTGGATAAACAATGCCAGTTCTAAATTCAGGAACCTCCTTGTCCAACGACTTAGAGAAGTATGGGAGAAATACAAGGTAGATGCTTTTCACCTTGACATTAGTCACGTTGTGGTGAATGATGCAAACGGCTTAATAGAAGGATTTAACTCCGCCCAAGGTAATGTCCTGATGCACCGGGAGTTGTCAGAAGCAATGCCCGGCGTCGTCTTCAGCGGTGAATGGCTCCACGAAGTCACCTTCTTCCGTGAGAGTTTCGCTCAACGCCGGCGGCTCTCCAGAGCAACACCCCATCCCATCAGTGCTTTCCTCTTCTCTCCCTACACCCTTCCCTACGGTCACCTCGGACTCCCCTCGCTAGAGGACAATCCCTTGTCCTATCAAAACTTCCTAAACTCCTATGAGAGTTGGGGTATTCTACCCACTGTCCGCATCTGGGGGTTGAGAGAACTGAATGGACACTTAACCCAGCAGATACTCTCTGTCGCCCGCACGTGGCAAGAACTCGGTCTAAAGCCCGACTTTGAATCCGATTGGGGACCTGACACTCTCTTCCAGTACACCACCCAAACCGGCGAAACTGTAACCTATCAACGCACCCCTGCGGGCTCTACCCTCACACTGCCCAATAATGCCGGATACGAAAGGGTGTTTGGTGCTACACAAGTCCAAACCCATCGCAGCTTACCTCATTGGCGTGCCTATAACGAGACGACTCTTCTCGGTTTAGATCCAACCAAATCCTATCTCCTCAGCAACGTCCCTCGCGATCTCTCCCAACCGCATATCAACGCCCTACCACCGGGGGTTGCCGTAACTGAAACCCGCGTCACCGAAAACGCTGCCCTCTTTCGACTCGAAAAACCCAATATCTCACTCGAAGTTGATTTATTGTCAAAACTTCATCAGGCAAGAACCGGAATCGTTATCAATGGAACAGAATTGCCTTTACAACGAGGAGGAACCTTCAGACATTCGCAAAGCACGCTCTCTGGTGTCACTAAATCTGCGATTCATGCACATCCCTTTTATCAAGATGGTAGCGGCGATACATTCGGAGAATTTGCACTCACGCTGCCGGATAGCCCCGATATTCATCTTGAATTTTATATGGGTTTGTGGGAAGGTTCCCAAAATTCCGATGGCGTCACCTTCATTGTTTCTGTCCAAGGCGATGAGATTTTTCGTCAACACTACAACCAACAGAAATGGCAGCCCGTTACCCTTAATCTGTCCCCCTATCGGGGCAGACTCGTTCAACTCCGCTTTACCACCACACCGGGGCCAAATGGCAATGCCAGTTGGGATCGAGCGGTTTGGGGCGAACCTAAAATCATCTCCAAACCTGATAATTCACTCACAACAGTCGGCTTTTTCTCCCCGGTTGAACCTACAACGAGCCTCCCCAATACATTTAGCCATATCGGTGGCGGACACTACAGTCTTGAGACCGTGCTCCCCGCACAGATCCTCTTTTTTCTTGCGCCTAGTCAACAAGTCGTGCCACCTTATGATCTCAGAGAAACACAATTCATCGCGGGACTTCAATTTGACGGTATCTTCCGGCTTGGAAATGCATGGGACTCTGGCAACCGTACAGCCGTTGAAAATCCCAACGGAGAACGCAAGCCGAGCATCTTTGCACATCCTCCTACAAATGGGCAGACTATTCTCCAGTTTCCACTCTACCTCCCTCAATCCCAAGAAATCACCTTCTCCTTCTCAATGATATTGCAGGACAATCCCTGTAGCAACGGCGTTCTCTTTCAAGTCTTTCTCAACGGGCAAAAGCGGTTTGAACACCTCGTTGAGACCCCGGACTGGGTAGACATGACCATCCCCCTCTCTGAGTTTGCCGATCAACCCGTCCTGCTGGAACTTGTTACTGACACCAATGGAAGTTCAGGTTGCGACTGGGCACACTGGGCAGATCTCCTGATTACCGTTGAAGAACCCGAACCCAACGGAGATGTCAATCAGGACGGAATTGTTAATATCCTTGATATGATTTTTGTGGCACAGAGTTTTGGACAAAAGCCGCCGTCCAACCCAAGGGCGGATGTCAACAAAGATGGACAGGTGAATATCCTAGATCTGATATTTGTTGCAGAACGTCTCGGTGAAAACGTAGCCGCCGCACCTGCTCAGATGGACCTCATCAAATCCATCCCGTCCACCCCCAAGGAAATCATTGCGATACAGCGTGCCTTGAGTGAGTTAGAAGCAGCCCCTGACAAATCGCCACATTTGGAGGTTGCCATCCAACTTCTCCGACACTACCTGTCAATCGCGAACCGGCGCGTCGAAGAGACCAAACTCCTGCCCAACTACCCCAACCCCTTCAACCCAGAAACATGGATACCCTATCAGCTATCGGAAGGGGCAACGGTAACTGTAAAAATCTACGATGTGAGTGGGCATTTGGTAAGAACAATCGAGGTGGGACACAAACCGGTGGGATACTACCTCACCCGTGAGCGAGCGGTCTATTGGGATGGGCGTAACGAAGGTGGAGAGTCAATCAGCAGTGGTGTCTACTTCTATACACTGATAACTGACCATTACACCCAAACCCGTCGAATGGTCATCGTCAAGTAGGATGCATAAATATAGTTGAAAGGAGTGCGTAAATAGATACCCCGGTTCGTAGTAGCGCAATTCATTGCGCGTCGTTTCCGAGTCGGTGTCATCTGCGTAATCAAGTTTCATCGTCAAAATTTCACAGAATCTTAACGTATACATAATATTTGTGTGTTATAATTTCTACATATCAACAAGGGGGAATAACAAATGCTGCGCAAGTTTCGACACATTTCCTGTCTCATCGCGTTAAGTTTCGTTTGGATTGCCATGAGTCAGGCAGAAAAAGCCCTCCAAATTATGGGGAACGAACAGAAGATTGTGCTCACTGGAGAAATCTCTAAAGCCCTCGGCACCTATGACGAGCATCTACAGGGGGCTGTGGAATACCTGCTTTGTGGGCCAGGGGGCAAAGAATACGAGAGTATTATCGTCCTTAATAGCTCCGCAAAGGAAATCCACGATGCAATGCTCAAGCTCGGCGTCGAAAGGGGCACCCCGCCTATGTATGACGAAGAGAAGGATGAGATGATCGGCGCGACAGGAACTCGGGTCCTCGTGTTCGTCGAGTGGGAGTCAAACGGCGTAACCAAAAGGGTGCGTGGTGAAGACCTCCTCCACAACACGCAAACCCAAAAACCGATGCAGCATGTCGCATGGATCTTTTCCGGATCCCGTGAGATTCCCGATCTGGACAGCGAAGACGAGGAGGCGATGATTCCCCAAGCATTTATCGGGAACGACATCATTGCACTGAACTACGTTGACGGCAGCGCGCTATTTCAAAGTCCGATTCCTTCCGAAGAAAGTCCTTACAAAAAGAATGCGGAGGTGCTCCCACCACTTGGCACAGCGGTAAAAGTTACGATTGAGGTAAACCAGAAAATGCAACGCTATATTCTAATCAGCGGTAAGGTCCAAGGGGTGGGATTCCGCCATTTCACCAGACAAAACGCAATGAGACTTGGGGTTCGCGGTTATGCGAAGAACTTGCCCAACGGTAAAGTCGAAGTTGTCGCCGAGGGAGATAAAGCGACGCTAGATGAATTTGTGAAAATCTTATGGAAAGGGCCCTCCGCCTCCAGAGTCGAAGATGTCAAAGTAGAAGCGCGTCCGCATAGTGGGGAGTATACCTCCTTTGGTGTTAAGTATTGAGAGATAATTCGGTAACGGAAAGGAACAGTAGTGCGGGAAGAATTCATCAACTTTGTTCATAAACTTGCGTCAAAAAGTGCCCAAGTCATAAAGCCTTATTTCGCCGCTTTCGACCTTGAGGTTGAACTGAAATCGGACGAGACCCCTGTCACCGCCGCGGATCGGGGAGCAGAGGAGGTCATGCGCCACCTGATCCGCAAGGAGTTTCCGGGTCACGGCATCATCGGAGAGGAATTCGGGAACGAAAACGAAGCCGCTGAATTTGTTTGGGTGCTCGATCCGATAGACGGCACAAAATCATTTACAAGTAGCTGTCCGCTTTTTGGAACGCTCATCTGTCTCCTGCACGAAGGGCAACCCGTTTTGGGGGCAATCAATCAACCCATCTTAGAGTGCTTGTGCATCGGCGATAATGAACAAACAACCGTCAACGGACATCCGGTGCATGTCCGGGAGACCGACAATCTCTCTGAAGCAATCCTGTTGACCACAGATATTGTGAGCATTGGTAAATATCAAAACCGAGCGGGATTTGATAATTTGCTTCAGGAAGCGAAACTTTTCCGCACATGGGGCGACTGCTACGGGTATCTGTTGCTCGCATCTGGAGGGGCTGACATTATGCTTGATCCCATCGTGAATCCGTGGGATGTCCTTCCAGTCATTCCAGTCGTTCGAGGTGCGGGTGGCGTTATTACTGCGTGGGATGGCAGCGATGTCGTTCAAGGGGATTCGTGTGTAGCTGCAACCCAAAATCTACACCCCCGTGTTTTGGAGATCTTAAATACTGACTGATAGCCTAAGCCATTTGGGGTGACACCATTAAAAGGAGTTAATCGCCTGTGAAGATAAGGTTGCTGTTCCCTTTTATTCTGTTCTTATGTTTTTACTGTCCGTTCATTGTTTCCCAAACCCAAGCCTTTATCGCGAGACATTATACCCTCCAAGAGGTGCTGGTTGAATGTAGCAACATCGTCTTTGGGACTGTTACCTCGGTCAATCAGAAACGTATGACCGCCAAGGTGAAAGTCGAGGAAAACCTCAAGGGAGAGAGCGATTTTCAAGAAATTAAAATTAACCTATCCACCGGACAGGGTAACTTTCCGCAAAAGATGATCAAAAAATTCAAAGCCGGGAAGCCCATTATTATCTTCTATAAGAAGGAAGGGCGGCGAATCCCCAGCCTTGGGCATGTCGACGGCACTTGGTTCCAAACCTTTGCCCAAGACCGATCGGATAAAAGCCGCGTTTGGTGGAATTTTACCCATATTGAGATCTACATGCACCGGACCTACAAAGGTTCAACGCCGGACTTTCAGAAGCTTGTGCGGGATACACTTGCCGGGAGAATCAAGCCCAAAAATGCAAGAGCCTCAGTGCAATCCCTTGCCCAAGTATCTTCCGGCGCGGCGCGTGTGCTTGTACTCTCCGGCAATCGATACAATGTCGAATTTCCCACCATTTCTGCCTTCAGTCCGGTTGGAAAACGCCAAGTGGTTTACCAAAGAACGAAAGACCGTAACCTGCCAACCCTCGACTACGCCGACATTCTCTGGTTGGGGCAAGGGGAAATCTGTGAAGAGAGATATCGCTTGACGAAAGAACGGGAGAACAAGATCAAAGCGTTTGTGAAAGACGGCGGTGTAGTTATCGTTTCGGGTCAAGACAGCGATGACGATCGACCATGTCCAACAGGCTGGATTCCTGAACCGATGAAGGGAGTGGAACGGATGGGGCGTAGCGATTTTCAACCGACACGCACAGCGGGTACGCTATTTAGCGAACCGAATGAAATTCAATTCGGTGATGTCTTCCTTGACGACGCATGGAAGGATTGGAGCGATAAATACAAAATCCTTGCCACTACAAACGACGGAAAAGAAATTGCCTTTGCGACCTTAGAATACGGCGATGGGATGTATCTCATCACAAGCCTCCAAAACGAGACGAGCGCCAACGTTTTTATCAATTACCAGATAATAGAGAACCTGATTTATTTTGCCGTTAAATGGCTGGATGATAAATCGTAGCGCGGACTTCATTTTTAGTTCACTAGTGTATGAGTTCACTAGTTCATTTGATGAACTAATGAACCAATGAACCAACATATCATGATCAGACTAAAAGCAAAACCCTCAATTTTGGCGTTGCTCCTTTTATGTATCGCCTTCAACGCAGCGGGGACGGCCCATGCGGTTATCCCTCAACTCTTGGGACCGCTTTCTGCCTTACTCAGTATTATCCCTCAGATTCTCGCGGTTGTCGGTATCGCCTTTTTAACTGCGTTCGTGTTCGCTCGCGATTGGCTAACGGGATGGTTCTACCGTATCCGTGAATCAGCCCTGCTCAAGGTAATCGCGCTAATACTCATCCTTGCCCTCGTTGGTGGGAGTGTTTGGGTCATCTCTCGTGGATTTCAGTCCGGTGGTCCGCAGGTTACAACAGGGGTAAATACGCAGGTGACAAATCAGAGTTGGTCCGCCTTTCGGGGCGGGGTTGCGCGTACCGGACAGCTTGACAACCTCCCCGGACCGGCACAGCCCACACCCTCATGGTTGTTCAAAGGGACAGGCGGTGTTGTCGTAGACTTCTCCTCCTCGCCCGCGGTTGTTGGATCTCAGGTCTATGTTACTGCCGCACAAGGTTCGTTCTTTTCCAGTGGAGGTGCGGTCTACTGCCTTGATGCAGATAGTGGGACTGACCTCTGGCGTTACGACACATCGGTTCAGATTTTTTCCTCGCCAGCGGTTGCTGGGGGACGTGTTTATGTTGGCGAGGGGTTCCATCAGGATGCCGACTGCCATCTCTATTGCCTTGATGCGGATAGTGGGCGCGTAATTTGGCAGTTCCAAACGGCGAGCCATGTGGAATCAACCCCTATTGTTAGCCAAGGCAAGGTCTACTTCGGTGCGGGAGAGGATGGCGTTTATTGCGTTGACGCGCTCGAAGGGAAGCTGATCTGGCACTATCCATTTGGCCATGTGGACGTATCGCCCGTGGTATGGAAGGGAAAGGTCTACTTCGGCACCGGGTATGGTGTGTATCGCGTCTACGCTGTCGATGCGAATACCGGCGAAAAGGTTTGGTCAAAACGGGTGAAGTACCCCGCTTGGGGGAGTCCAAGTGTGCACGGCGATACGGTCTTTTTCGGACTCGGAAACGGTAACTTTGTCGAGAGTGCGAAAGTGCCGAAGGGACGGATCTCCGCCCATAACGCCGAAACCGGTGCCCAAATCTGGGAGTATGAAACCAGCGATTCCGTCCTTACAGCGGTCGCCTATCGTAACGGGTTTGTGTATTTTGGATCGCGGGATGGGCATGTCTACGCGCTCAACGCCGCGAATGGCGGACTGCACTGGAAATCGCGGATCGGATATCCGGTTGTGTCCTCACCAGCCGTTACAGCGGATTCCGTGTATGCCGGTGCAAATAACGGCGTAATCTACAAGATCGACATCAACAACGGTCATGTGGTGTGGCAGTATGATACAGACAGAATCACCGGAGGCGAACCGATCTACTCCTCGCCGGCTATCGCCAACGGTAAGCTGTATATTGGATTGAAGGATTATCTGCTATGCCTTGGCGGGGAAAAGGCGATGGAAGAGATACTGGAACTCGACAATCAATAGCGTCGCATAGTCCATTACCACTAAGTGCTTGAACAGGTTTAACCTCCATGCTGCACAGGAACGTTACGGTCGAGCGCTGCAATCTCAGTCTGCATTAAAAGGCGATATTTCCCAATCGAGAGCCGTCCTAGCGAAAGCGACCCAATCCTTATCCGCTTGAGGTGTGCCACCGTGTGACCTACGGCGTGGAACATACGCCGAATCTGTCGCTTCTTTCCCTCATGGATTACTATCCTGAATTGTGTTTGTCCCTCTCGCCTACCAATTTGGTCCACCTGTGCTGAAGTGATTACCCCCTCTTCAATTTCAATCCCCTTCCGCAGTTTTTGAATTTCCTGCCGATTCGGTTGCCCCTCCACCCATGCAATGTATGTCTTCTGAATCTCATGACTCGGATGGAGGATTCTATGCGCGAAATCCCCATCGTTCGTCATCAACAGAAGCCCCTCAGTATCAAGATCCAATCGTCCGACCGGATAGATGCGCTCCGGTATATCGCCCACCAACGCCATAACCGTCGGACGTCCTTGCTCATCGCGCACCGTTGTGACGTAACCCGCCGGCTTATTTAGCATTAAGTAGATCTGTTTCGGCTTCCCACGTACTGGATTGCCATCAAGTATAATCTCATCCTGCTGGGGGACGATGTGGGTGCCGGGGATCAACACCCTTTCGCCGTTGACGGTAACCCGTCCTGTGGAGATGTATTTCCTCGCGTCTCGTCGAGAGGCGAGGCCGGATTCAGAGAGGAATTTTTCGAGGCGCATTTTTTCGTTCGCTATCCCTAAAAGAGTAGACATGAGGGAGGAAAAACAGTAGAATAACCTGCACATCTACCCGTAGGTCGGGCATCTTGCCTGACCCATTATCGGTGCGACAGGCGTATTAAAGTAGTAGGCATATTCCGTATGCCGTAACCGTCGTGCAAATTACGGCATAGCGCCGCGTGCCTACGACGCTGCATAGAGAATGAGATTCGCTGCGAGTCGGGTAACAAAAAATGACCATTGGTTCCGACGCTTACGTGGATTAGGACGCTAGCCCCAGAGGGGCGGCATGTGTGCTCTCCTCCAGCGCAGCGATATGTCTATAGAAGGACGAAGTGTCCAAGTCCCGCGCAGATACCCGGAAACTTACCAACCCGATCCTGGCTCATTGAGCCTAGAACGGATGATTGGCAGGATCGGGTACTTGGAGCGCAATGTATAGAGTTTATCAATTCAATTACCCAATGAACCAATAAACTACGGTACTTCTCAGAAAATCTATTGTGGTTGAAAAACACTAGGTATGTCAAGTGCAAAATAGATGGATTCGAGGTATTTAATTAAAGATGCGAGGAGGAAAACATGCGACTCGGCGGACCGATATTTGGTGAAACTTCCAATCCGGACAGCTGGGCAGAAGCGGTTAAAAATCACGGATATAGCGCCGCCTTCTGTCCTGTCAACGCAGATAGCGATGAATCAACCATTGACGCCTACATCGAAGCCGCGAGGAAAGCGGATATCGTCATTGCGGAAGTTGGAGCATGGAGCAATCCAGTCAGTATTGATGATACGGAACGCGAGGCTGCGATAGAAAAGTGTCGAACGCAACTCGCGCTTGCCGATCGGGTCGGTGCAAACTGCTGCGTCAACATCTCCGGCTCACGCGGACCCAAGTGGGATGGTCCGCACCCCGATAATCTGACAGGCGATACCTTCGATCTGATTGTCGAGAGCGTTCGCTCAATTATTGACGATGTGAAGCCCACGCGGACGTTCTATACACTTGAAACGATGCCGTGGGCGTATCCCGAAGGACCCGATAGCTACCTGCGTCTGATCAAAGCCATTGATCGGGTACAGTTTGCTGTCCATCTTGACCCGGTGAACATCATCAACGGTCTTGAACGCTACTACCACAGTGGAGATCTCATCCGTGACTGTTTCGCTAAACTCGGCCCATATCTCAAAAGCTGTCACGCGAAGGACATTTCGCTCGGTGATAACCTCACCGTTCACCTTGACGAAACCCGTCCCGGTCTTGGTGGACTTGACTACGCGACGTATCTACGTGAACTGGACCGGCTCGATCCGGATATACCGTTGATGCTTGAACACCTGCCGTCTGCCGAAGAATACGCACTTGGTGCCGAACATATTCGGTCAGTCGCAGAGGAAGTCGGTATCACGATTCGATGAGTGCTGTGTCTACTCTTACGTCTAACGATTCAAGGAGGAGAAAATGACCTTAATTGGATCTGGATTTAAAGCAGCTGTTATTGGTTGTGGCGGTATGGGACGAGGCCATGCGGCAAAAGCGAAAAGTCTGGGAATCGAATTGGTCGGTTATTGCGACGAGTTTGAAGAGAAAGCCGAGGAAGCGTTGGCGGAATTTGGCGGTTCCTATGCCACCACCGACGCTGATCGCATTATGCGTGATGACTCCATTGACTTAGTGGTAATCGCTACCCATCACGATGCACATCATCCGCTCGCACTTGCTGGGGCTAAAGCTGGCAAGCATATCCTTTTGGAAAAACCGATGTGTGTGACCCGTGCCCAAGCCGTCGAAGTGGCTGAGGTGGTCGAACAGGTAGGAGTCAAGCTCGTGATTAATTGCAAATTCCGAATCGCACCGACGGCGCAGAAGGCACGTGAACTGCTATCCCAGCCGCGTATGAGCCACGGTCAGTTAGCGATGAATGACTCCGGTGCGAGTGGTAGTACGTGGGTGTGGCACGCGGACGATGGCGGCGGTCTACTGATTAGCACCGCGGTCCATACCATCGATCTGCTCGCATATCTGATGGATAGCGAGCCGGATCGGATCTATGCCGAAGGACGAATCTTTGGGCAAAACAAAGGCACCGCAGGCTACCCCGACGGGTTGGTGGGGACAATTCTCTGGAAGAGTGGCGGGCTCTCCACAGTAATTAGCACCGACCAAGGAATGAACCCCTTCGTGTCCAAGTGGTTCCATCAGATGTGGGACGGAGAGCGTAGCGCGGTGTTCTCCGCGCACACGGCTCGGGTCGACTTTGGCGGCTGCGAAATTGACTATCTGGACACGCGGGAATTGCCGGAGGCGGAGGTAGCCAAAGCATCAATGATGGTGAACCTGTTGGAAGCGATCCGGACGGACGGGGATACCCTGTGCAACGCCCGCGATGGGGTACGCACTGTGTCTATATGCAACGCCTTAGACGAAGCAGCTCGCACGGGCAAGCCACAAACCGTACCGAACTAGGGCAGGCACCACATTGCACAGACGGGCTTAAACTATATCAGAGAGCCGCTTCTCCAGCGCGACCGCCTCCTCTAACTGTTTCATGTAATCGATAGAATGCGTTAAATAGGTCTGAGGGTCAGGTCTTGCGGGCAGGCAATCCAAAGAGAGATAGCCCTCAAATCCGATCTCGTCGAGTTCTCTAATCACGCCGGTGAAATCAATATGCCCCATCCCCGGCATTTGACGATTGCTGTCAGCGAGATGGATGAGCATCAGTCTGTGTTTTGCCCTTCGGATAGCGTCGGGAACGGAGACATCCTCGATGTTCGCATGGAAAAAGTCCACCATCACACCCAAGTTCTCCTCACCGACTTCGTCAGCGACACCGACGGCATCAACGACACTGTTCATGAACCCCGCGTAGCCTTCAAACCGATTCACCGGCTCCATCGCCACCCGCACGCCACGATCCGCGGCGTAACGGCTTATCTCGCGTGCGGACTCAACGAAGTTTTGCCGCACCGTCGGGAGAGGGACATCATGCACCGGGTACTTCGGTTCAGCTGGACAGCAGCAGATCTCATAGACGGATACATTCAGATCTACCGCTAAGTCGGTGCACTTTTGGGCATAACCGATAGCATAACGCCGAGCTTCCTCGTCAGTAGATGCCAAATCCCGTGCCTCGCCGGCGTGCCAAGTTGCCCACGCCCCAAGTAGTGCCGCAATCTCCAATTCCATTGACCTCGCGATCTCAGAGATTTCCCGATACCGATGTATCTCGATTCGGTCAGGTTCTGCGGTGAGGTCTATGCCGTCATAGCCACTGTCTTTGACCAGTTCAAGCACCTCACGCGGTTGTTCCCAAATGTTTAACCCGAAGGTCGCCAATGTATCAACGATTACTGAGTACTTCAACTGAGTCATCGTAATCTCCTTCTATTTTTCCGTTGACTTGCTAACCGATTGCTTGTATCATCTGTCCAATATAAGCATTCAATCACCAAATTCTTAGCAGTGGAAGCCCCGTCCTTTAGGGTGGGGAGGAAACTGCACCTCTTTTTTTGATTGATTCAAAGCATTGATTATGAAAAAGACTTATGAATACAGAGCCTATCCAACAGTCAAGCAAGCCAATAAGCTGGTCGCATGGCTTGAAATCCTTCGCAACTTGTATAATCAAGCGCTTGCATGGCGTAAGGAGACCTACGAGCAGACCGGTCAGTCCGTTAAGAAATCAATCCAAGAAAAAGCCTTAACGCCGTTTCGCCGAGAATCAGACACAGTCGCCTCGCTTCATATTGACGTTTTGCAGGATACGATTGACCGATTAGACAAAGCCTACCAAGCGTTTTTTCGCCGTGAGAAGAAGGGCGATAAGCCCGGCTTTCCACGCTTCAAAGGTGCCTGTCGGTATCGGTCAATGACATTTAAGCACTTGGCGAAGCAGTTAATATGCGCTATCGGCAAGCGGACAGCGCGAGTCGTCGTGCCGAAAATCGGTCATGTTAAAATCCATTACCACCGTCCGTTGCCCGACGGGACAATTAAAACGTTGACAGTACGGCGTAAAGCGAGTGGGTGGTATGTGTGCATAGTCGTTGAGATTGCAGACCCTGTTGAGCTTCCCGTTGAAACGACAATAGGTATTGACGTTGGGCTTTTGTCGTTTTTAACCACCTCAGATAGTGATAAAGTCGCCAACCCTCGATACTTTCACCGGTCAGAAAAAGACCTTGGTAAAGCGCAACGGATATTATCCCGTCGTGACAAAGGCAGTGTCCGCTATGAGAAACAACGGGCGCATGTTGCCAAGATACACGAACATATCAGCAATCAACGCCGCGATTTTCATGGTAAGACCGCGCACTGGTTGTTCTCCCAATGCGAAGAAGTCGCTGTTGAAGACCTGAAAATCAAGAACATGGTAAAGAATAAGCACCTATCTAAGAGCATATCTGACGCTGGCTGGGGTAATTTTCGATTAAAACTTCAAAGCAAAGCTGCAAACGCTGGCTTGACGTTGACGAAAGTTGACCCCAAGCACACTAGTCAGAAATGCTCAGGTTGTGATTCGGTTGTACCGAAATCGTTATCAGATCGTGTCCATGACTGTCCACACTGTAGGTTAGTATTGGACAGGGATCATAACGCTGCGATAAACATTAAAAAGGCTGCTGTAGCCTTGCGTGGAGGTGTGTCGGTAGTGAACGACCCCGAACCCCCCCGTCAGGGGACAGAAGCGCGGAACTCGGTAAGACCCATTGGGCGGACAAACAAGCCCCGTCCTTTAGGGCGCGGTAACTGACTTTCCACCCTTTTGAACCCACTTCGACGAAAAGAGTCTAGACATGACAGAAACCGATCTCTGCTATTTGTCAGCCCTGCAACTGCGGGAACTGTACGAGAAACGTGAGGTCTCACCAGTTGAGGTGACTGAAGCGGTGCTCCGCCGCATGGATCAACTTAACCCAAGCCTCAACGCCTTCATCACGATGACGCCAGAGCTCGCACTCAAGGGAGCGCGTATCGCAGAGCAAGCCTACCAAACTGATGAATCTCCGCCCCCGTTGGCTGGCATTCCTACCTCGATAAAAGACCTCGTGGCAATGACAGGGATTCGGAATACCCGCGGTTCCTTGCGTTACAAAGATTCCGTATCAGACTTTGATGCGCCGATCATCGAGCGGTTTCACGAAGCCGGTGCCGTGATGCTGGGTAAGACCAATCTTCCTGAGTTTGGGTGGAAGGGGGACTCAACGAACCGTATCATCGGTTCTACCCATAATCCGTGGAAGCACGGTCGCACCGCTGGAGGTTCTAGCGGTGGTGGGACAGCAGCCCTTGCCGCGGGGTTGGGCCCCCTTGCCCAAGGCAGCGACGGCGCAGGTTCAATTCGTATCCCGGCGAGTTTTTGCGGTATTTACGGACTCAAGCCCTCGTGGGGACTCATCCCACAATATCCCGCTAGTGCTGTCGAACTGTTCTCCCACCTCGGTCCAATGACACGGACGGTTGCCGATGCAGCGCTCATGTTGAACGTCATGGCGGGTGCCGATCCGCGTGACCGTCTCTCGCTGCCCACCGAGACCGATTACTTAACCGCTTTGGAGGGGGATGTTGCCGGTCTGCGGGTCGCGTGGTCGCCCGATCTGGGTTACGCACTAGTCGACCCAGAAGTCCGTGAAATCGTTACGAAAGCCGCACTGCGCTTTCAGGAACTCGGTTGCCACGTTGAGGAAGCCCATCCCGATCTCGAAGATCCGTGGGAGAGCATCGTCCATATTATCTGGGCATCTGCATTTGCCGGCTTGCATCTCCACGACTTGGATGCGGTTCGCTATCAGCTGGATCCGGGCTTGGTGCGGGTGATCGAGCAGGGGCTTCAACTTTCGGGGGCTGAAGTTGCCATAGCCTACGCACGACGGAATGATTACTACCATGCTTGGCGTCAATTCATGGAGCGATACGACCTCGTACTGACACCCGCGCTGCCTGTGACAGCGTTTCCGGCTGGCGATGATTATCCGGGAGAGATCGACGGACAGCCAACGACCTATCTGAGTTGGACAGCGTTTACCTACCCGTTTAATATCACGGGTCAGCCGGCGGCGTCCGTCCCGTGTGGCTTTGCCAGCGATGGACTGCCGGTGGGGCTACAAATCGTCGGACGATGGCGGGACGATGTAACCGTGCTCCGTGCGTCTGCCGCCTTTGAAGTGCTCGCACCTTGGGCGGACAAACGACCCCCACTCAATTAGATTCTCACCTACACGGAGGGTCGATTCCTGTAGGGGCAATCCTTGTGGTTGCCCTGCTATATGTAGATTTTCCAAAATCGACATACGGAAGTCGAGATATGAATCTCGACCTACGGACGTTGGTTTGAATCCCAATCTTATCGGGGCCGGGCGACATATGTATAGCGAAACCGAATCAAACAACCTCAAAATCTCGATAGCGCTATTACGGCAAACAGGTTGTAGGGAACAACGATCGTTGTTCCTTATGATGCTCAATGAATCGATGAACTAATGAACCTATTGTCTGGAATCGATTAGTCTGCAGCAGCTTCGCTCTCTACCGCCGACTCAGCACCCTCCAACGCTTCCATAGCCATCTTTGCAGCGTCTGATGTTGGATCGTTTGTAATAATACGGTTGAGGTGTAAAATCGCGTGTGTATCGCCCTCCCGCGCAAGGTCTAACGCCTCTGCAAACACCTTTTCGCCAAAGCTAAGATCTCTTGGAACGATAGGGTGTTCCAGATCCTTCCAGTAATACTTCAGGTCATCCGATTCCCAATCCTTGTACACGTCCTCCCAACGGAGTTCATCAAACCTGCTGAGATGCGGTTCCAGCATGTGCTCCGCGATTGGGTCGCCGAGCGCGTGATACCGGTTATCCAGTGAGACGCGGAGTTTATCCTCTGTGAAATTGGGCAACGCCTGATGTATCGTCAACGCCAAAAAGATTAAGGAGTCCCCGATTTCATAGTCCGTGGTGTGCCATTCGCCTTCTATCTCGTCAGCATAGATACGCTGAGCGCCAGCGCCGAGCGAAAAGTGATGGTCGAGAACCTTGTCGACCTTGTGTGATCCCGGTATCAACGCCAGTCCGCCCAGTTCAATTGGACAATCACCGACGGGTGCCCAGCAGGTATAGGTCTGAAAATTTCCTTGGAAGTGGACGAAATCTTGGTGTATCGGCGTGGTGTGTTCCGTATACTTCGGGAACCATAGGCGGGCAATTTTCTGAGGGTGTGGCAGCACCGGGTTACCAATCACCTTTTCCAGCGTGTCCAGAACCTCGGACCAATGGCCCGCTCGGTGAAAGGCTTCCAACTTATAAACCTCATGATAGACATCGGTGTACTCCGCATTCCCCTCGGTGCATTGGCGCGAAATGTCGGCGATACCCTCCATCGGGTCGGTCCCGGGGACAAGCCAACCGCCATCCTGAATAACAGTCAGCATCTGTCGCCGCAGGTCAAGCAGTTTATCCGGATCTTGCAGCCTCCTAAAAAAGAGGTAGCCCTCATCCTCAATCCGGCGTTGAAGTTCTTCGGGATCGTCCATTGCATCGTTGGACACTCTAAACTCTTTGTACTGAGCAGCCATTTTTTTTCCTCCCTGCCCTGCTGGCAGCTATGTTGCAGTGTTACGTATGTTAGACAAATTTTGATGCACCGTTTCCCATACCTCATCAACGGTGATTAGCTTCATACAGATATTGTTCTTGCACTTGTTCGTAAACTGTTTGCACGGATTACAAGGCACATGATGGCGGATGGTTGTGTGGATCGGATCGAGCGGTTGAAAACGGATATGGTCGCCCGGTCCGAACAGTGCTACCGTCGGGGTCTGCATCGCTGCAGCAACGTGCATCGGTCCCGTATCGTTTGTAACGAATAGATCGCACTGCTCAATCAACGCCGCCAATTGGCGAATGCGAAGGTTGCCGACAAGCGAAATCGCCTCTGTCGTCATGAGATCTTTCACCTGCTGAACGAGTTCACCCTCGTGCGGTCCCCCAAAAAGCAGCACCTGCGCGTCAAACTGCTTCGCCACACGATCGCCGATAGCCGCAAAGCGGTCAGGCATCCATTCCCGTAACTTCCACCCCGCCCCCGGAAACAGTCCAACCTTCGTCCGATTCGCTTCAATGCCCTTGGTGGCAGTAATTTCGTCAGAAAAAGCCCGGTCCGCGTCCGTAATAAATAGCTCCAACGCCCGATCCGTTGCTTCCACCCCGATTGCGTGCAGCATCTCAAAGTAACGATCGATGGCGTGCACGGAGTCAATCCGACCGGCACGGATAGCTTTGTTGTTACGGTCTGGCACGCGGACGGTACACAACAACCCATTGGGTTGATGATACCCAACACGGCACTTCGCGCCGCTCAAATACGCGAGGGTGCTCGTGCGAAATTTGCGTTGAAAATCGATTGCCAGATCAAAATCCCGTTCCCGCAGGAGGCGGATAACCCGTCGCATCTCACCGGTATCCTTACCCTTCGCTTTCCGGTCAAACGGAATCACTTCGTCCAGATGGGGGTTTTCCGTGAGCAGATCAGCGGACTGCTCGGCTACCAACATTGAGATACGCGCTTGCGGAAAATGCTGCCGCACCGCACGGATAGCTGGCGAGGTCAGAACAATATCACCGAGTGAACTGAGACGGATGAGGAGGATGTTTTTCATGATTCTGTCTATTTTCAGGGCATACTAAAAATGTCTCGAAAGAGTAGATCCGCTGCCGAACCCGGAAGATCTCCGATGTAAACTTAGAGTTTTCTACCATTGGCTTTTGACAGTTTGCAGAGTTACTCCTGTTAATCTAATTATTTATTGTATCATGTTCTTACCTTCAGAGCAACAGTGATTTTTTTTCAATTTGCCAGAACGGACATTGGGCAAGTATTGGGAGACGGCGCGTTTCCCCTGGTTATGGCAAGCCGGACCTACGAATCGACACACTAAGGTTTTTGGTAGATGAGTGTGTCCGGAAAAAGTCTCGCCCAAGCACCTGCATTGGAAACGAATACGTCAGGGATGCGTTCAAGCGAATCACCGGTTTTCGGATTTGATAGCATCTCCTCCGAAATCGCCCAGACCTCCTGGTTACGGCTATCCCTAACCTGTTCGAACGTCCCTTCAAATTGATAATTCTTCCGCTTGTAAACACGAACAGCGTCTGAATCCGGACTCGCAATCAGGACAACTGGAACCCCGGCGATGGTATCGTTGATAACCTGCACCTGACGCAAGTCATCAAAAAAATACGCCTTCTGTCCATCGCCCACAATTACACCGAGGATCTGTCTCGGTAAAAGGTCTAAGATGTCAGGATAGGGAATGTAACTGTAATTATGTCCGGTCTCCTTACTCAATACAGTCGTATTCGGGTGTGCCACTTTCCACTCACTCCATGGTGCCTGCGTCGTCGGCATCCTATCGAGCGAGATACCGGTCTTTGGACCAACGACCGTCTCACCGCTAGCTTGTAGCCATAAACTCGGTGTGTCGCTACCCCTGTCATACATCAACAGATTCCGTTTGTAAAGAGTGCCGGACACCCCAAATTCAGTCGCTTTACCATCAACAGTTGGGTCAAAAGCAATACCAGTGCCGCATTCCGGGCAGAAAGTCACAAGCACCGGGCTATCCCCCAAGGTATCGTTAACTATTTCATGATTAACCAGAATGCGCAACGGATAGGCACGGCTCTTCCCATCGCGTGCGATACCAAGAACCTGATCGTTGTTCTCCATGTAATCCGCTGTCCCCGCCGTAATGAATCGGGGCTCGGTCAGAGCGGCAATGCCATCTATACCGGGCCCACCATCATAGATTTCGTTCAGCGGAATCGAATGCTTCACGCCGTTGGGGAAGAATATCCCGTACCGTTCAAGCACCCTGGCAGAAGGTTTGCCCGCCTTTAAGTCAGTCGAGAGCGGTTCGATTGACTCTGTCACTGGAGACGGGGTTTGACCTTCATCAGCCTCACACCCGACCAGTAGAATTGTCCCGTAGAATCCCAATAACACAAGCAGCCATCTCGTGGACATGCTAATTCACCTCAGAAAACGTTTGACCGATTTACAGGGATAGGACTGAAAGCCTAGCGGTCTAAAATTAACGTGCGTGACACCCAGTCCCATTTCGCGGGAGGTAAACACCAACCTCGATTGGAAATCAAGACAGATGGTAGGGCGAGAGTATCCACCATTATCACATATCTCGCAAAAAAACAATAAAAGTAGGGCTTACGCAGCGCGTTCATAAGTCCCCCTGATAAGGGGGATTTAGGGGGTTAAAAATCAAAAATCTATCTTCGTGTGCCAAATTTGCGTAAGTCCTGTAAAAGGTGATATAATTTTATCGCGATCTCGCAACAGTTGGCAACTTCAAACTTCACAAACTGCTGTAACCGATACAATCGGACAAAATTTCGGAGACATTTACCAATCCTCGACTCTCTTTGCAAATTTCTAAACAGGAGGTATAAACCAGTCCATGCCGAAACCACGCATCATGTTCTACCATGACGGTCGCCACCCGCATATCTACCGCTACGAGCCACCCATGCAGAAGGAGGAATACCAAGCCTGCATTGACGAATTAGTGGGCACGCCTATTGAAGCGGTAATGTTCTGTTTGGGAGAGGGGCGCACCGTCCTACACGATACCAAAGTGGGTGAACTGCTGGGGCACAACGTAGACAAGTGGGACCACCTCGTCTTCCGCCGCGCCCACCAAAACGCCAAGGGTCTTATTGATAAGGGGAATGATCCGCTGCGTATCGTCTGCGAACGGGCACACGAAAAAGGACTGCTGCTCTACCCTACTTTGCTCGTGCAGAATTTCGGTCCGGAGACGGCGTCGGTGCGTTGTTCAAATTTCCGCTTGGAGAATCGACATCTGGAAATCGGGGCGCGTAGCGACTTGGACCCCGAAATGCCCTGGATTGACGGACTCGACTTCAAGCACCGGGAGGTCCAAGACGAGCGGTCCGCCCTGATCGAAGAGACATTGAACGAGTATCCGGTTGACGGGTTTGAACTACAGCTAAACAACTATCCGCGCTACTTTCACCCGGACGAGGTGAGGGGGGGCATCAATATCATGACCGATTGGATCGGGCGGGTGCATGAGGCGGTCAAGAGGAGCGGGGCAGAGCGAGAGCTGGTCATCCGTGTTCCGTCCAGTCTAGAGGACGCGCTGTCCATCGGGCTGGACATAGAGATGTGGGTGAAGGGGGGAATTGTGGACGCCTTGGTTGGTGAACCCTTTTCAGCTCCACATCGGATAGATCCGAATACCGATTTCCGTTCATTGGCAGCGATAGTAAAGGGCACTGGCTGCCGCTGCGTCGCAGCGATCCACAGCCATGTGGACTCCGACCGGCTTGCCGAAGCGCCCATCTCCATGGTCCGTGCCGCAGCTTGTAATTACTGGGAACAGGGCATTGACGGGCTTTATCTGGCGCAATGGTTTCCGCACTGGCCCTATCAGGCGGATTTCTACGAAAGGCTGCGTGAAATACCTCACCCCGACATCATGGAGGCAAAGGACAAGTACTACTACATCCCAACCGAGAACGCTCGACCCCACGACCCCTGGGCACCCACGCAGCTACCGCTCAAGATAGAGGTGAATAGACCGGTCACTGCGAAGTTCACTATAAGTGACAATCTACCGCGCTGGGACAAGGTAGGGCGAGTGCATGAAGTGTTGTTGAGGGTAGGAATCGCTGGCACGACGGAGTTGGATCGGATAAACTTCAGTCTTAATGGGAAAGAGCTGCCGGAAAGGATACTGCGCAAAATCAATCAGATGTATCGCATGAGCGGGCCACGTAACCGCTCTGGACCGACGTACTGGTTTATCTTCCGGCTAGACCGGACGCATTGGCTCCAGCAGGGAGAAAACCAGCTAGAGGTCACCTTACTTGAGCGCGATCCCGATGTTCTCGGTGACGTTTCTCTACGCGATGTTGAGTTGGAACTTAAATACTTGATGGGTAGGAGCTTCCATCGTGGTTATGTGGATCCAGACCTCGGTCCTTATGGATATGGAGTGTCATAGACGGGATCAAGGTGCGAAAAGGGAAGCGCACCTCAGAATCAGTCACTAAAATTCTCTATGTTTCCGTAATTTGTTAAATTTTCATTTAAGACAAGCGTTGACAGAAAAAAAAGACCGTGCTATAATCTACAATCGAAACTGAAAATTCCATCGGTTCAGGAAGCGACAATAGCCGAGAATCCTATCCGAAAATCTTGAGGTTTCGTCAATCAAACAAGAACCCCTTTTTTTCTAAGCCCCACATGAATCGTATGAACATTACCTGTTTTCAGGAAGGAGCGTTAAATATAAAATGAAAAAATGGATGAAACTGTCTGTTTGTGCCACACTGTTACTCTCTATTACGCTGATGAGCGGTTGTGGTGGAGAAGTTCTACCCCTAGATCTGAGTGATTACCAACGTATTGCCATCGCCCCGTTTTCGACGGAAGAAGAGTCTGCTGAAATGGAGCGTAGGTTTCCTTTGGATCTGTCTACCCGACTTACCCTCTTAGAAAAGGAAAAAGAGTGGATCTATGATCAATCCGATACACTCTCCCCAATTGGTGGTCAGCTAACAGCCCAGAACTTGACACCGAAAGACATCTTTCTCGATTCCGCTCTCGCGGCAAAAGTAGGAAAAGCGGCGAATGCCGATATAATTATCGTCGGTCATATCGAAGAGCCGAAGCTGAAGGAGAAATATGATAGCAACCCGCTCTACGACATGAGTGCTCAGGCAGGGATATCAGGAACCACGAAATTCGTGTTGGTCTATCAATGGGCAACGCTTAACATGCATGTGAAAGCCGTTGATACAAAATCCGGAAGCGTTATCTGGGACAATGGTGGGTTTACAGGCTATACAAGATATATCCGTGAGTTCAACACCCAGGACCCAGCGAGACACAACAGCCGTATTGAGCCTGACCAGTTAAAAGCTGATATTAGAAAACATATGCTCAGCCAAATTGGCCATCAGCTAATACCGGATAAAATCAATAAACGTCCCGTGCCAGAAATTCTGATGAGACCCGAGCGCAAATTGATGAGATCAGGTGGGCAACCAATTCTGTGGTAATTGGCAGCTCTCCGATGCAACTACGTTCGATAAGGTGGGCACCGGTTAGGCAAGATTGATATTATGACCGATACGCCTACGGTGTCCCCCGCCTCCCGCCGCCGTCCATGTATATAGAACTACCAAATATATACGAGCACGGCTCTGATGCCAAAAATGCCACCACATTGGCAATTTCCTCCGGTTCAGCGATACGACCTGCGGGGAGTTCGTTACCGAGCTCTTGGAGGAGCTCCTCCACATCCTTGCCCGCTTCATCTGCACTAGCTTGCTGCACATCACGTGCCCGCTGAGTGTTAGTGAGGCCTGGACAAATCGTATTCACCAAGATCCCATCTTTGGAGACCGCATCCGAAAGCGCGCGTGTCATATTCAGAATGGCGATGTTGGCAAGGCTTACTGGGATGTTTCCGCTAGAAGGGCTTGTTCCCGCGCCGCCGGCGATATTGATAATACGACCCCATCCGTTCTGTCTCATGTGCGGAATCACCAGTTGCGACAGTCGCAGATAGCTATAACTCTTCAAACTGAGTGCGTCATCAATCAACTCGGTGGGCAGGTCTAAAATATCGCCTCCCCTTGCTGCACCTGCACAGTTGACCAAGATATCAACCCCGCCGAAACGTGCCACAGTCTCGCTCACAACTTTCTGGCAGCTTTCCAGACTCGTCAAGTCAACTGCAACGGCGTGTCCTTCACCACCGGCACTGTTAATTTCGTGGATAACCCCATCCAGATGTTTTTGACTGCGGGCGGTGATACAAACACGCGCCCCTTCACGGGCGAGTGCCAACGCACAGCACCGACCGATACCGCGATTCCCACCCGTTACAATTGTCCGCTTTCCCCTCAACCCTAGGTCCATTGGTTTGCTCCTCTCTAAGATATGGTGACGATCACGGCTTATATCACCCTACCTCTTCCGGTCCAATTTTGACAATCATCTTGCCCATATTCTCGCCTTTGAAGAGCCCGATAAATGCCTGCGGTGCGTTTTCCAAGCCTTCTACGATCGTTTCTTCCCAATGAATCCTGCCTTCGCTAATCCACCGGCGCATATCGGCATAAAAATCATCGGTTCGATCCGCATAGTCAGTAACAATGAACCCTTGTAATTTCAGGCGTTTACCGATCGCCGTGCTGAGATTTCTGGGACCGGGGGTCGGTTCAACGTCGTTGTAATGCGCGATCATGCCACACAAAGGGATGCGTCCATGCGCGTTCATCAACGAGAGGGCAGCTTCGAGGTGCGCACCGCCGACATTCTCAAAGTAAATATCAATGCCGTCCGGACAATGCTGCTTTAGCTCGTCTACTAAGTTATCGACCTGCTTATAGTTAAAGGCTGCATCGACACCCGCCTTTTCCAAAAGCCAATTCACCTTCTGATCCGAGCCAGCGCTGGCAACCACGTGACACCCCTTGATCTTGGCAATCTGACAGACAATCGCGCCAACCGCACCGGAGGCAGCGGAGACGAAAACTGTTTCTCCCGCTTTGGGGTCGCCGATATCGAGCAGCCCAAAATAGGCGGTGCGTCCGGGCATACCGACGGCACCCACAAAGGATTGGATCGGCGCGAGCGTTGGATCAATCCGGCTTAGGCTCTCTGTCCGTGCAACGTAATACTCCCGCCAGCCAAGTCCGCCCAATACATAGTCTCCAACCTGAAACGATTCGCTCGCCGACTGAACAACCTGCCCGACACACCCACCTTCCAACGGCACACCGAGTGCGACATTTCTGACAACACCGCGCATGTAGGGATCGACCGACATGTAGATGTTTCTTACTACGACTTCGCCCGCTTTGGGGCAGCGATGGCTACCTCAGCGATTTCAAAATCGTTCTCCTTCGGCATGCCGACAGGACGGTTTTTAAGACGGATTTCCCGGCTTACAATTTTACTCATCTTGCTTTCCTCCTTGTATGGCTGGGTGAAGTATCACGCCCAAACAAAGATCTCGTCATCATCCTCCGAGTAGCCGATAAAAGTCGCCAAAACTGTTCTCGGAATATTTCCCTCTACGGCAGCCACTTGGTGGATGCAACCGCTATTGAAAAGGTAGAAATCACCCGGTTGAACCTCGATTTGCTGCTGTTCAATCTTGGTTTGTGCCGCGTATTCGTGATAAGTGCGATCGGAGAGGTGGGATTGCACCTCTGGACTCCAAGTGCACCGATGTATAACAGCGTGCGGACTATCCCCACCATGGAGGGAATTCTGTATACAGATGAGACCCGCGAATTGGTGTGTAAAACGGGAAACCTCGAAGTTGAAGAGCTGGTCGTCTATAGCGACGTGATTGATGTGAGGGGTGTATTCGTGGCCCTCATAGTGGATCCGAAAGATAGCGGGACCGTAGAGACGCCCATCGGGTTCACGGGCGACCTTCACCTCCTTGTTCACCGCCAGTGCGGAGAGGCAATCGTAGAGGGTATCCACTGGATTGTCAAACCCGTCGAATAGGTGGCTGAAAAGTTCATGCGTGCTCGCTGAGTGTTGAAGGAAAGCATCCTTGTTCTCGGCGGGGTCATCGGATGCCGCTAGACCCCCGCGTGCACGGTTAACTAGACTCGAACCGATATCGATCCGGCTCGGCAAGTTCTCTGCCGGGGTGGGTAGCTCTGGGTCACGCATCATACCCCGTTCAACGAATCGCTGCATCAATCCATTACACTGATCTGGATTATACGCACCGCGCAGGGCAATACCCGCAATATCAGCGTCCGCAAGTGCTTGAAGTGGGTTTGTTTCATGGGCAAAGACGGTTTCTATATCGGGTTCCAGCACCGACCAACTTTCACTAAACGCCATTTTATTTTTCCTCCTAGGTTCTGTTAATATCTGACTAGCTGAGCCAATCTCCGTTCCAAGCATCCTCGACCTGATGCACTTGAGATGATTTCGGGTTTCCGTAGGGGTAACCCTTGTGGTTACCCTATGTTTGGAGGCTGTTCGCGTGTTGGGCAGGCACAAGACCTGCCCCTACATTTGGTCAATTTCCCAGAATCGACAATCTTTCGTAGTCACAGGTTTCCCAACCTGTGATTATGGCAGGAAGATGTCGAGATATGAATCTCGACCTACACGGAAGTCTGTCTTGCTAGCGCTCCCATTGGATCCCATGCAGGCAAAACAATCGGTTCAGTCTCAAGGGCATCTTGCAGTTCATCGGGTAGATACTCCTTACGCGCAGCTATCTCAAACATATATTGGTCAAACCAGTTGTCATTCATCAGGTAGAACCCCTTGCGCCCGCTATCTGCGCCCCAACTATTCTCGACCCGCCAGCGACGGGGAACCTCTCTGCCGTTCTCCTGTATCACATCCACACCCGTAAATAGCATCGCGTGGGTCATCAGGGTTTGATGGTACTGGAGCCGTCCTGCCTTATCTAGAGCGAATGGTGTGTCATAGACACCTTCATAATCATACAGCTTCGCGTCCCAGAGACCGAGATTGCTCTGCATCATCTTCCCAACATCACACCCCATCCAGACCGGCTCCCCATCCATGATAGTCTTCATCGCTATCTGCTTCATGAGGTCGATATCAATATTCAGATATTTGACAATTGCACCACCCTCAACGTTGCCGAGGCATTCAACCGTGAAGGTTTTGCCGATAGGACTAGTCGGGCGTGGGTCGTGGACAAGGCAGACGTAATCATCAACCGGGACGGTGATATATTTCTCTGCGAACTGCTGCGGCGTCATATCCCCATCGCGGTGGAATTCTTTGTCCGCGTCGTTCCACTGCCAATCAAAATGGGTTGGCGGCGTGCCGAGGTGGATAGAGAGGATGCGGTGGATGACCGTGATAATCTCGTCTTTGGCACCTAACAGCTCATCAAAACTCGCATCTTTTGATGCCATATCGCGAAGCGTCTGTGCGCCCTCACGCAGCTTATTCAGCAAAATGCGATTCATCCGACTCGAACTTGAAGAACTCTCCGTCTCAGGCATAAAGGCTTGTGGCACAAGCCCATGTTTCTTAATCAGATCGACGAACATATTCCACTGTCCGCCATCCTCTAAAGGGCTATCCAGTAGCCACGCAACGCACCGATCGTCTACAGGACGGTCTACCATCTCGATCATCCGTTGCAGGAAATAGTTGGACCGTTCCAGCTTATCCCAGAAGAACGTGTAATTTTGGCTGAATTCAAATTCTTTCAGGTTCATCTTCTTCATCGCGCCGACCCGGAACAGATTCAGCCCGGCAAACATCCAGCATCTGCCACTACTTTTCTGGTTAGTAACGCTCCAGTCATCCAACACATGACTAAAGGTAAAGTCGCTGTTGGTGACCACCTGACGGTCGAGAGCGATGTCATCTACGGCGATCTTGCAGACGGCATTCTGTGCCATCCGATAAACCGGGTTGCCGTCAAAATCGTTGCGCAATTTTGCGATTCGGTGCGGGGACAGTGTCCCACCTTGCAAGCCTTCAAGTGAACTTAGTCTGTCAATCGAAGTGGATGCCATATTACGACTCCTATCTTTTAAGATTCGGCTAGTTTTTGCCCTCGTATGAGGCGGAGCAATTAGATAATCCAAGTTACTCGATGCCGTTTACATTTGACAGATTGAACCAATATCAGTTTCTGTAGGGACAGATCTTGTGCCTGCCCTATTGTAAGTCAATCAATCTGTATTTGATTTGGTCGATTCCTATAGGGGCAACCCTCGTGGTCGCTCTGTTGTAGGTCAATTTTCTCCGCTCGGCTTGGATAGACATATCCAAGCCCTCTTGAATCCCCAATCTGTCGCTCCAGAGGAGCGATATGTCTATAGAACCAATATGCCCAAATCCCCGCGCTCCAGAGGAGCGCAATGTGTATAGCAGAGTTGGTATCGGAGCTGATTCTAAGGAATCAACAGCACCTTGCCCGTCGTCTGTCTGCCCTCTAACGCGCGGTGTGCAGCGCCGGCATCTTGGAGCGGAAACGTCCGGTCAATCCGCAGCTTCAATGTGCCAGCAACAATCCATTCAAAGAGGTCGCCTGCGCGTCCCATTAATTCGTCCCGATCGGCAGCGTGGTGCCCTAACCCCGGGCGCGTTATAAACAGTGAGCCACTCGACAGACGGCTCAAATCGAACGGCGGCACGGGCCCACTCGATTGACCAAACAGCGCCAGATAACCACGGGGTCGAAGACAGTTGAGACTCTTATCGAATGTGGTTTTGGCGACCGAATCGTAGACCACATCAACCCCACCCCCATCGGTTAAGCGTTTAACTTCGGCTTCAAAGTCGGTCTGTGTATAGAGGATTACTTCATCAGCTCCAGCGCCCTTAGCAAGTTCTGCTTTCTCCGGCGTAGAGACTGTCCCCAATACCCGCGCTCCCAACGTTTTCGCCATCTGAATGAGTAACAAACCGACCCCACCTGCGGCTGCATGAACCAATGCTGTATCGCCTGTGCCGAGTGGATAGGTGCTGTGGGTCAGGTAATGGGCTGTCATACCTTGCAGCATTGCCGCTGCCCCCGACTGTGTATCAATCGAATCGGGCAAAGGGACGAGCACTCGAGACGGCACGATCGCTACCTCGGTGTAGGAACCTTGGTGCATCGCATAGGCGACGCGATCCCCTACATTGACCTCGGTGACGCCAGGTCCAACTGCCTCAACCACGCCTGCGCCTTCCATCCCTGGGGTGAAGGGCATGTTGACACTCGGATAGAGTCCCGTTCGGTGGTAAACGTCGATATAGTTCAACCCCGCTGCTTCGATACGCACCCGTGCCTCACCCGCACCGGGCTCACCGGCAGCAACCTCTTCATAGCGAAGTGCCTCTGGTCCACCGTGTTCATGAATACAAATAGCATACATCTGTCTATCTCCTATTGTCGTGAGGGATGATACCATGATTGCTAAAAAATTTGAAGTTTTACTATCGTCAAAGTGCTTCGGGAGCCAACTCTCGCATTTGGGCTATCCACTGTTCACGCTTGGGGTTTCCCGCGGCATTGGCAACCCACGGTCCGTAGTCAACCCCATTGCCGATAATCTGTTTTTGGGTGGCTTCTGCTTCCTCTGGCGTTTTTGGATTGTTGTAATATACCAAGACGCACATCCGGCGATCAACCGCGCCACCCCAACTCGCATGCCAACATCGCACGTCAAAGGCAACCACGTCCCCCGGCTCCGATTCAAAAATGTAGGCGGGGACATCAGGGATGTCGAGTTCTAACTCGCTCATCTTTTGCCGTAGCTCCCCGTGAAAAGATGGTTGGTGTGACCCCGGTATCAGTCGCAACGCGCCGCTCTCCGCCGTGACCGGTTGCAGATAGTAGGCAAACTTGACGCCGTACTGATGGAGGCTTCCTGTATCGGGATGCCAGTTTGTATCTCCCACATAACGGTTGATGTCGGACGCGATACCGAAGACATCTTCGCCGTAAAGCTGCTCTGCCACATTGCAGAATCGTTGATCTTCCAATAATGAGGCAAGGAAAGGTGTCTCGGGACCCATCGTTATTAGCCAATGCCGGCGTGTGCCATCGAATGGCTCATCTCGAAACGCCTCCGCCATTGCCGATTCAAACTCCGTGTTAATGGTCTTCAGATCGTCCTGACTGAACAACTGTCGAAAAGTCAGGAATCCGAAGGTTTGAAAGTGATTGATTTGTTCTTGTGTGAGCATTGTGTTACCCCTCCCTTTCCACGGCTTAGAAATTCCCATACTTTGGCATGTCGTAGGTATGGGCTTGCTCTGTTAGCCGGGAATACATGCCATCAAAAAGTATAAGTGATCGTTCCTGCGCTGAACGGGCCAACAGCGTAGGGCGGAAACAGAATACGAATACCAATTGACTGTTCGTTTGTCCAGATATGCACCTGCCATGGCACATCTTCAAAGTTTTCTATCAACTCGTATTCGTCTTGCCGAAGACGCTCGTTTATAAGCATGAGTAGTTGCGTCTCCGATGTTCCTCTGTTTTTCAGATAGTCGGCGAGCGTTATACTATTGCCGTTGTGTAGGTTGTAATGTATATACTGCATATTACCATGCGCGCCTCCTGTGTATGTTCTTTCGGTAATCAAAATGCTTTCATATTCATCAAGCACAGTGCGATCTAAGGTAATATCAAGGGTAAATGGCAGTAGTGAAGAATTAGGAAACTCTTGACTCAGATTGATGGCATCATCTGTTATTTCTTTTTTCCTTTTCTTGATGTATTCCTCAACACTCCCTTGCTTTAGATGTCCTTCAAGCCACTCCGGTTTTTCATATTGGAAGTCGATCAGGGTAACATCGGAAGGAATATCAGAAGTGTTTTCGGAAGTGTCTGTAGATACCAATATCAAACGCACACCTATCACAATCGCAACAATTACAATCGCACCTATTGCAATGTATCTCACCTTCATCGTGATAAATTACCTCCTGTTTAATCTTATCACATTACCATAAAATCTGCACCAAAACAATATACCAATAAAACGAGAAGTCAGTCAAATTGTACGATTCAAGGGCGGACGAACTATTTTCATGCCTTGTGCCGTCTGACCAAGATGAACGAGTACAGTTGTTTCGTTAGAGATTCCTAGCGGCGTTGGATTGTCAATCCAACGCCGCTAGGAATCTAGCCATGCTGAACGAGCCGGAGAATGCTGACTTTATTGCTTGACAGAAACTTTGCTCTAGTATATTCTTTCGAGGCTTGTAATTGGATTGAAAAATTCCTTGTGAATTGCGAGCCAACGAAGGGTGCTGCATCTGAATACCTGTCACCAGTTCTACCGTTTCGTAGATCTGTAAATACGCGACACAGGAGGCAAGCGCAAATAATATGCCGAACACAATCAACCCACCGCAGATCCGACACATGGCAACGCTTTGGACCTTAACAGACTATGGTGACGCGGATGGAGAATGGTCCACCGAGCGGAAGTTAGTAGAAATAAAAAATGCCGGGTTCGATGGCTTTCTTGGTCGGGTGCCGGTTGTCACTGCCGAGCATGTCCAACAGCACGGGTTATTGTTCGCAGCGACTGTAGATATAGGGGAGGCAGCAGAGGTTGAACCAAAGCTTCAGGCTATCAAAGAGGTAGGCGCAGTCTGTGTCAATGTGCAGATGCTCGATCACGATACCTCGACGGAGGAATCGATAACGCGGGCACGCCAAGTCATGGACACCGCAGGCAGGTTGGAGATGGATGTCGCCATTGAGGTGCACCGCGACACCTGCACTGAGACGCCGGAGAAGGCTTACGCGCTCGCGGAGGGCTTTGAGAAAGCGGAGGGACGACCCTTAAAGATGACGTGGGATTTCTCACACCCCGCTATCATCAAGCACCTGTCGCCACCATACTGGGATCGACTGGCAGAACGGGTTGACCTTATCCAACTCGCCCAGCAATTTCACTTCCGTCCTTTTAACGGACACCACTGCCAGATCCCCGCGCTCGGTCATGATGGAGAATTCACGCCGGAGTTCTTGGATTGGCTTGAGTTCGCAGATCGGCTCATCGAAGTCTGGCTGCAAGCGGCGACGCCGGGGCGAGAGATGTTTGTCTGTCCCGAACAGGGCGCGATGGGCTATACCTTATCAGTGTTTCCAGACCGATGGAAAGATGTGCAAGCCATCCGAGGTGAGGTAGAGCGCGTTTGGCAAAAGCACATCAAAAACTGGACGCCACCACAATAGTAGTAGGCATACTCCGTATGCCGTAACCTGCATCCACCCCCGTAGGTCGGGCACTTTGCCCGGCCCATAGCCCTAGCGGGCCGATATATGTCGCATTGGATTGATGCGCGATAGATCGAACAAATCACCGCTCGCAGTGGATTGACAAATCCACTGCACATATTAGGGAGGATAAAAAGATGCCTGTCTTAACGGCCGAAGATCGAAGGTTCTGGGAGGAAAACGGTTATGTTGTCGTTCACAACGCCGTTCCACCGGAGAACCTCAAAGCTGCCGAGCGGGCGGTGTGGGATTTTCTGGAGATGCAGCCCGACAATCCGGAAAGCTGGTATCCTAATTCGCCTCGCTCCACCATCATGACCGAGATGTATCAACATCAGGCGTTATGGGACAACCGTCAGTATCCTCGCGTACATCAAGCGTTTGCGGAGATTTGGGGAACGGAGCAGCTCTGGGTGAGCATTGACCGCGCCAGTATGAACCCGCCAGAACTGCCGGATTGGAAACACCCCGGCAAACTTCACTGGGACACCCAATTAGAAATACCAATTGAGTTCTGGGTTCAAGGTGTGCTATACCTGACGGACACCGCGGCAGATCAGGGCGCGTTCACCTGCGTACCGGGATTCCATCGACAGCTTGAAACTTGGTTGAAAGATCTACCGCCGGATGCAAATCCACGTGAGCAAGATCTGGAAAGCCTTGGGGCGCAACCGATCCCCGGCGCAGCGGGCGATCTCATCATCTGGCACACTGCTTTGCCCCACGGGAGCAGCTCCAACACAGCAACGCAGCCACGGGTGGCGCAGTACATCACCATGTTCCCATCGCAGGGATATGATGAGGACGTACGAACCCATCGACTCAAAGCATGGCGAGATCGTCTGGCAGGCTTGGTCATAGAGGTCACCGGTGTGACGACATGGAAGCTCCGAAACGAGAAGGAGCATCAAACGGGTCAGACAGCAGAATTGTCTCCGCTAGGACGAAAATTGTTGGGACTGGATCAATGGGAAGAAAGGTAGTAGGCACACCCCGTGTGCCTACTACAATTCTACTAAAAAGGAAACGATAAATGGAAATGCGACTAGTCGGCAAATCCGGTATTGAGATCTCCGTGATGGGGATCGGTGGTTGGTCTTATGGCGGCGGGGACTACTGGGGTCCTCAAGCGCAAGAGGACGTTGATGCGGTCGCACACGCGGCACTCGACCACGGCATCAACTTCTTTGACACAGCAGAGGGATACAACGAAGGGCGGAGTGAAGAGGCGGTCGGTAGTGCGTTGAAAGGGCGGCGCGACGAAGCGGTTGTTGCCACCAAGATCAGTCCAAACAATACCGAACCCACAGTGCTACGCGAACATTGCGAAGCCAGCCTCCGCCGATTACAAACGGATTATATTGACATCTATATCGTCCATTGGCCCATTACGGACCACTCTGTTGAGGATGCGTTTGCAACCTTGAACGCGTTGAAGGGGGAGGGCAAGATCCGGTCGATTGGTGTCAGCAATTTTGGTGTAGAGCAATTGTCTGAAGCCCTTGCCACCGGCGTTCAGATCGATGTGAACCAGGTCTGCTATAATCTCCTGTCACGGGCGATTGAGCTGGAGATTTTACCGTTGTGCCAGAAGCATGGGATGGGTATTCTGGGGTATATGCCGCTGCTACAAGGACTCCTGACCGGCATGTATAAGACGGCGGAGGAACTTCTACCTGTCCATGCGCGGTTCCGGCAGTTTCGCGGAGATCGGGAAAGAGCAGGGCATGGCGAAGAAGGGGCAGAGGAGGAGATGTTCGCCGCCGTTGAAGGCATCAGAAAAGTTGCCGAGGCGGAGGGGGTCCCTATGGCTCGGCTCGCAATCGCTTGGACCATTGCAAAGCCTAGCATTACCTGTGAGTTAGTCGGCACCCGCAACCTATCGGAGCTTGAGGAGAATCTACATGTTGCATCGTTCTCCCTTTCCCCTGAGACTATCGCACAATTGGATGAACTGACAACGCCGCTGCTACAAAAGCTCGGTGCAAATGCGGATTACTTCCTAGCACGACGAACCCATTAATCCAGCTGCCCATGCCATCAATTTTACTTCAGTATCCTGTAGGTCGAGATTCACATCTCGACACCCGAATATTGACCGGATTAGCGCACTTTAGTTTGTAGTAGGCGATTCATTGCGCGTCCGGACTGATGATAAATCGGTACAAACTAAGTAGCCCCAATTGATTTTGGGCCGTTAGGTTGGGCATATTACCCGACTCTTCGTAGGGAACGCAGATCTGCGTTCCATTTGTTCTTACGCATTATGCTTCGTTAGCCCCAGCGGGGCGACATGTGTATAGCATAAACCAGTCCGTAGGTTGGGTTGAACGGTTAAACGTCAATCCTTATCAACTCCAATAGAGGCTCGGTTGTTCAACAACACCTGCTTATGGACAGATAGAGTGAAACCCAACTCAGTTTTTCATCAGGGAGTCGCTGTTCAAAAGCGTATTTCATAAAAGTGTTCTTTTGTACCACAATCTGTTAGATTGTGATCCCAGCCCGCATACTAACAGTTTGCGCTACATTTGTCAGATTGCCCCATAATTATAGGATTTACCAAATTAGCAATATCAAAATGTCAACACGCCCTAGATAGTCCGTAGGTTGGGTTGAACGAAGCCGATGAAAAATGCCACGCATTACAGTGATATGTTGGGTTTTACTCTCTCTATCTACACACTGGTGTTATTGAAATGTAGAACATCTACTATCCTTGATAAGTATTCGGTTTTAACCGTTCAACCCAACCTACGATGCTGGTAATATTATTGATGTTACTTCAGCAAGGAGAGCAGAACGTCATGAGCGAAGAAAATATCACGAGAGTTGTGCTTGACCCGAATAATCCATCAAAGGGAAAAACTAACTGGGAACAAGTGGACGCAATGACAGAGGAAGAGATCCGCGCTGCGGGGTTGTCAGATCCAGACGCGCAACCCGTAACATCAGAAGAACTGAAAGAATTTAAACCTGTTATTGATGCTAAGAACCTGTTTGAAAAAGAAAAAATCTGACTCAAGAGTTCATGTTTACGTCCAATCATTGGAGCAGTGAATACCATTCCAATGAAAGGCATAAACATGACCCGAACAACCTATCCCACGGATTTGACCGATGCCCAGTGGGACAATCTGTTCCCCTATCTGCCAAAACCTTCACCGGTAGGTAGACCGCTCAAATGGGAGATGCGCTCAATCATCAACGCTATTTTTTATATAGTCAAATCAGGGTGTCAATGGCGAATGCTCCCGCATCAGATGCCCCCATGGCAAACGGTCTATTCCCATTTCAGAAAATGGAAAGCCGATGGCACATGGGTGATGATTCATCAAGCACTTCATCACCAAACCCGTTGTGATATTGGCAAAGTGCCTTCACCGACAGTCGCTATTATTGACAGCCAATCGGTCAAAACGACTGAACTGGCAGACAGTCGAGGGTTTGATGCACATAAGAAGGTCAAAGGGCGTAAACGTCATATAGTCACCGATACAATTGGCATTCCATTGCGGGTGAAGGTCACTGATGCCAATGTCAGTGATAACCAAGTCGCAATAGAGTTACTCAAAGAGGTTTTTAATTGGCACATAACGATTCAGTTAGTCTGTGCGGATGCGGGTTATCGCGGAGAATTAGGTGACTGGTTATATATGGCGCATCAGTGTCGATTGGACATTGCGCCATCTGTTAGGCAATCAGGATTTGTAGTTATCCCCTTGCGGTGGATTGTGGAGCGCACCTTTTCTTGGTTCGCTTGGTTTCGTCGATTGACTGTGGACTATGAACGCTCCGCTGAGACTGCTGAGGCTATGATATACATTGCTTCCATTTACTTGATGCAAAACCGTATCAAATGACTTTTAAAACAGGCTCTAAAGCTATCCGTGAGGGTATTGATCTTATTCAGAAAGAGAGCAAAGTATGACACCAGACCACGATGTCATAATTATCGGCGGCGGGCATAACGGCTTAGTTACCGCTGGCTATCTAGCCGAGGCGGGATTAGATGTCCTGTTGTTGGAGCGGCGTGATTTCCTCGGCGGGGCGTGCGTGACCGAGGAACTGTTTCCCGGCTACCGATTTTCCGCCTGTTCCTATATCTGCCATCTGTTACAGAACAAGGTCATCGAAGAACTGGAGCTGCGCAAATACGACTTTGAAGTCTATCACCTCGATCCCTCACGCTTCCAACCGTATCCCGACGGCTCACGCTTACTCGTCTGGGACGATGTGGAACGCACCCAAGCGGAGATTGCCCGTTTCTCCCGTCGCGATGCAGAAAACTTTCCGAAATGGTTAGACTTTTGGAAACGCGCAGCAGGGATTGTCTACCCATACTTTCTGACGACACCGCCCACGCTCAGCCAAATCGCCGAACGAGTGCGTGGCACCGATGATGAGGTGTTGCTTGACCGGCTCCTCACCGTCAGCATGAAAGACCTGCTGACCGAGTTTTTTGAGTCGGAAGCGATGCAGGGCGCGTATGCCCAAGCGCAGGACGCCGGCGACATCGCCGCTCCGGGAAGCGCGTGGGCTTACACCTATATCAAATGCGGCAACTTTACCAAACCCGAAAATAACGGTATCGTCAAGGGCGGAATGGGAGGCGTTACACAGGCATTGGCATCATCCGCACGGGCGCGGGGGGCAACACTGCAAACCGGGGCGACAATCGACCACATCATCGTTGAGGACGGAACAGCCTGTGGTGTCGCCCTTGCAGACGGCACGGAAATTCGCAGCCGCATCGTTGTCTCAAACGCTGACCCCAAACGCACTTTCCTCAAGCTTGTTCCGCGTGAACATCTCAGTCCTAACTTTGTGGCAAGCACAACGCGGTTAAAAACGAATGCCGCCTATCTCAAATTCCACGCTGCCCTCAGTGACCTACCCGATTTCTCCGCCTACTTCAACGGCGACTTCGACCCACGCTACCTGTCAGAAATCAAGATCTGCCCGTCCATCGAATACTATGAGCGTAGCTGGGAGGATGCGAAACGTGGGCTGCCATCAAGTGCGCCTGTGATGGAGGTGCAGGTCCCATCCGTCTACGACCCAACAATGGCACCGGCGGGACACCATGTCATGTCGATCTGGGTGCTTTATGCGCCTGTTCACCTACAGGAGGGAACGTGGGATGAGCGTCGGGAGGAGGTCGGTGAGAGCCTTATTGACACCCTCTCTGCCTACGCGCCGAATCTCCGCGATATTATCGTGGACTGGTCGCTGTTCACACCCATCGACTTGGAACGGCGGGTCGGTCTCACCGACGGAAACATCCGCCACCTCGATATCATCGCCAGCCAATACCTCGCCCAACGTCCACTCGCCGGTTGGGCGCATTACCGTACACCTATCAGCAATCTCTACCTCTGCGGTGCAGGCACACACCCCGGCGGCGAAGTAACCGGGGCACCGGGGCATAACGCCGCCGCTGTTATCCTATCGGATTGGTCAAACGCGGGAAATTGAGATTTCCCTTTATCAAAGGCGATATACGTGAGATAGTGGTCTAATTGAGACACTTCCCACAGTGTTGACAGTAGTTTGCGTTCACATGGACAGAACTCAGGCAGTAAGGGCAATCCTGGGTTTGACGGGGTCGTCGCGGATTCCTGAAGCCGTCTATGACACCGATCAACACAATGGCTACAAACGCTATGAGCAAGACACCGATAATCTCTACTACCATAATCTTTCTCTTCTCTATGGGACTTATTCCAGCCAGAACGCATACAGTTTCGCTTGCCGCAATATGAAGCGGAGGCGCACCGCCTTTTCGCTGACCAAGCGAGGCGAATCTTTCCATATCAATTTTCCGCGCAAGTGATCTCCGCTGAGCGGGACGCATTCGCCTGCGGATAGCCCCGAAAGTGGTTGCATCGTCTCTGCATCTAGAATTTCGGCACGAAGTTCGCCATGTGGAACATCTGCATTGACATACAGATCCGCTCCGTTTAGCGTGAATCGCTCTGTGACAACCTCTCCCTCCGCTTCTGCGTCGAGAGAAACAAACCCATCGAGTCTCAATCTTGCCAAGTGCAGCGCACCCGCATCGTCAAAGAATTCGGCGTAGTCTTCGCTGTAGATGCTCTGGTGACCGCGAAAGCGGTGGGCGTTGTGGTAAATCCATATCTCTCGGTTTTCGTGCACGATGGGACGACCACACACAGCGACCTGAGCGGTGCCATAATTTACCCCGTCCCACGGCTCGACCCCGATAAACACTTCCCGATCTGCCACACGTTCCCAGTGATACAGATCGCGAGATACCGCGAGCTCCACTTGGTTGATACCGCAATGGTTCATCTGCGGGAGGTCGGGACCCGCGGGATTAAACAACAACGGGAAACCGATGTATATCCCCTCATAAGGCATCAGCGGCATCATGTAGAGTTGAGCGATATAATCTGTGTCTTCGAGGACGGGCGGTGTGAGATACGCAGGGTTTTCGACGACCTCCTGAATCCGACGCTTACGATTCGCTCTATCAATTTCGTCGGTGTGCAGGATGAGTTTCGGTTCGGTCCAGCCTACGAAATCCACACTCGTCGAGAGCCAAGCCGACCGCCCCCATACTGTGCGCTGTTTCACAGTGGCGACATACTGCTCGCTGCTTTCATCATAGATGAAGTTTGAGGTGTCTTCGCTGGGGATGGGGGGCACATCGAGTAAGGTCCAACGGAAACCGTCCGGCGAAACACCGGGCAAGCGTCCCATATTGCGCGTATCGCTGAAAAGTCCTTTATACCGACGCTGGGGGTCATCATCGCGCTCGTCACGAATGACATGATAAAGGTGTTTCTCAGTGATTTCTGGTGGGTTGTAGACACCGCGACGGGTCAGAAACTCTAGCTTGGAGTCGTAGGCGATGTTGTTGTCCTTCGATCCCTGCCGTTGGTAAAGCCCCAGTGAAGGCGTTTCCCAGTGAACCCCATCCGTTGATGTCGCGTAATGCTTACGACTGCTTTCTGTGCTCCCACCTTCCCCGCCGGGCGGAATGGCATAGTGTGCATCATACCACCATTCCCAAATCTCTTTTTCAGAGCTCCATTGCGGCGCGTTTCCGCTCTGGACATACACCTGCTCACGAGAACGGTCAGCTTTCAGAATGGGACCATACCTGTCAGGTTGATGCAACCTCCGATTCACGTTGGACATGCTCGCTATGGCGTGGTTGTCGAGGAATAATTGCTTGTGTTGCGCCGGGTTAATGTGTGGGGCTGTCATGATATCAACCTTTCCTTACCAGTAGGCGACAGCTTCAGCAATCTCACCGAGATGTGTCCCATTCCAAGTGACATCTGCCATGATAGGAAGCGCATGGGTGGTAAACCGTTCCGGGAACGTTGCCTCCACCTGACAGGTGGTAGTGGTGCCGCCAGGGGCATGGAGATTTATCGTTGTCGGAGAAAGCTGCACACCGTCAACCGAACGGAAGCGAAGGGTGCATTCGCGCGCTTCCGCTTCGTGATTCGTGATGGTGAGGTTGAACGTTACCGTCTCTCCGGGCTGGATGCGAACCTTGTAGGGGTAAAACTCCACCCAATGCGGGTCCATCCCCATATTCGGGTGCGGCTGGTCGAGGATCTGCGTAAAGAGATCCGTCCATCGGTCCATCCAACCCACCCACCGCTCTGCTTTGCCGAGATCGAATGAGACACAGCCCCCATGACCGGTAAAAAGATAATCTGGATCGGCGTTGAGAATCTGTTGGGGCATATCGCGGTAGCTCGAAACCGGGGTCCGATTCTTGGGGATGAATGAGTGAATAAAATCCCGCTGTTCACGGAATGAAAGCCCAGAGATATTATCCCCGACGCACAAGAATTTCTGCCCATCCACCGTGAACCAGATGAGGTGATGGTAAAAGGTCTGTCCCGGATGTTGTTCAACGAAAAATTCGATCCCGCGCCACCGGAACGCCTCTCCCCGTTCAACGACGTGATCTACCCTCATTCCGTGCGGCACCGCACAAGGCATGTCGTAATTTTCTGGATGTTCTAGGATATCCTTGAGTTCAGGAGACGATACAACCTGCGTCCCGTAACGCGCTTGCAACATTGGGTAGCCGGCAAGGTGGTCGTCGTGATAGTGAGATGGCAGAAACCATTCGACGGTGTGAATTCCCAACTCCGTTTCGAGATAAGGCGACAGGTTATCTATAAAACGGTGCGGATTGGCACTGATAGGTGCGTTGGATGTGTAGCCACAGTCGATAAAAAGCGCGTGTCCGTCATCGTCCCGAATAATATAGGTGGTCGCACTGGAGTTCGTGACCTCGTAGACATGTTGCGTGATTTGACGAAATTGGGGGCGAAAGTATTCGTAGGGTTGGGCATGAAAGAGTTCATACAGCTCCCCCAACGCCGCTTGTAGTTCGGCAAACGCTGCTGCTGTCGGTTCAAACGGCTCGCCGTGACCCGGCAGGACTAAATCTACATTGAGCGCCGCAGCGGTCTTCAGACTCTCCAGATGATTGATATGCCCTTGGAAGTCCATATAGTTCCACTGACTCCAGAAATAGTCCCGAATTTTCCCGCTGCCCGACATCAGGTCCCCGCAGGCGAGTATCCGCTGTCCATCTAATTCGAAAAGGTAGCCCACCGAGCCGAAGGTGTGACCGGGCAGCGGAATCACATCGAAACGGATCCCCTCCCATGACACGCTCTCGTAGTCGTAAGCGTACTGATCCGGTGAAATATCCTCCAACGGACCGAAGCAGGGATAGTAGGAGGTGTAGTTGTCATAAATGTCGTAGGATGCCTTAAGGAGGTCGGTCTCCTCAAAGAAACGCTTTTCCGCAAATGGAAGGACAATCTGTGCACCACCTCTTTTCCAGTGCGCTGCGGCAGAACTGGTGTCCCGATGGAAATGGGTCAATAGCACCTGATCGACCTGCTGAACGCCGTTGGTCTCAAGTTGTGCGGGGGATGTCCCACAGTCAATCAGCAGTGTTTTATCGTTTACAGTAATCCCATAAACGCTGCATGTGTCTTCAAGGTAAAAGATACTATCGCTCAATTTTCTCATAGGTGGTTGCCTCGCTCAGATTCGATTGTGTGTTGGTGGGAATGCGATCCAAGACGTGCCTAATACGCCTTACTCTCTCTCCATAAATGCCGGAACATCAATACATTCCCCGTTTCGACGGGCGGACTCCCAGCCTGCGAGCACCGGGGCTAGAGAGAAAAGCCCGTCGTGATAGTCGTTCAGCAAGAGACCGGGATTGTTGGTGCGCACCGCTTCAATGAAAATCCGGTCCTGCTCAAACCACGGGTCAAACTCTTCCGCTTGATAGACCGTCTCGCCGTTGACTTCTATGGACTCGTAGCCGTAGATCGCCAGATACCCGCCCTCGTAGAAGATTGTAAACCACGGGTCAGCCTGAAAGCTGGGTGCCGCCGAAACGAAGGTCAGCGTCATCGTCGCACCGTTGGATAAACAATAGTTGAAGGAAGAGGTCAGAGGGTTGTGATACGATGGTCGCTGACAGTAGAACGCTTGCGCTCGTTCAACGTTCAAGCCTGTCATGAAGCGTGAGTAATCGGTCGCGTGGACGCCCCAATCTAACGCCTGCCCGCCCGATTTGTCCATATCAGACCACCAAGAATCCTTTTGAGATCCTGTTGGGGTGGCAGGAAGTCCGCTGACGCTCTGGAATCGGACGTGGACAATTTTCTGCCCTTCCAGACGTTTACGAGCTTCCTGAAAAATTGGGCGATACCGTTCCCGAAAACAGACGGTGCTGATTACGCCAGCCCCCCGAATCGCATCGTCAATTCTATGTGCAACCTCCATCGTCAGTGCTTGTGGCTTTTCGCTAAAGATATGAATCCCTTTTGCTGCTGCGATTGCTTCAACATCTGTGCGCGCATACGCCGGAACAACGGAGTAGAGTGCGTCCATCTTTTCGTTATCCATCATCTCGTGCCCGTCAGCGTAGGTTTTGGAGATATTAAACGCCTCAGCCGTTGATTTGAGCGATTGTGGATTGCTATCGCAGATGGCGACAATTTCAACGCCATCGAGTTTCAGCAGGTTCGGGATGTGGGTGCTATTCGCCCAAGACCCGCACCCATAAATACCGATGCGAACCTTGCCGTCTGTTGAAGCCATGAAAGGGTTCCTCCGTTATGTCAGTTCAATTGGGTTGACGACCAAAGTATACCCCATCTTTGCGCTGCGCTCAAGCGGATTTGTGCATACAGGTATTGCCTCTTACCTTTTCCTGCTTTCTACGCTTGACGGCGTTTAGGTTGGATGATATGATTGTAGGCAATTTATAATAGACGTGATTAAATATATGAGCTGTAATACCATTCGTTTGAACTTTTTTTCTCTGCAATTGAAATACTAGGTGAGTAGAGGGTTTAATGATGGAGTCTTACGAAAGAAATGGAGTAGTTATTCGCGATACCAACTTACTTCAGATCGCCTTGATACAGGGATACTTCATTTAACAACTTACGGAGATTTCAAAATGCAACTCGAAGATTATTTCGACTTTTTGTCGGAGGACGATATTCGGATTAAAGGCACGCGCATCGGCATTGAGAGCGTTCTATACGAGTACATCCATCGCGACCAGGAGCCAAAGGCCATCGTGCAGTGCTACCGCACGCTTTCTCTGGAACAAGTTTACGCAACGATTCTCTATTATTTTCACAACAAAGAAGGAGTCGGTGCGTATGTGGCAGATTACCTCGAATACTGTCGAAAGTCGAAAGAGGAATACGAGAGAAATCTACCACCCGTAGTGGTGCGACTGCGACAACTCAAAGCAGAACGTGAATCAGGAGGAGCGAGAATGATTCCTTCACCCGCCGAACCGGGCGACATAACGTCGTCTCCCGCGTAAAAAGGGATTGCTCCCAATGATCCGGTATCTACTGGATGAACATGTGTCACCGACATACCGAACCCAACTGCTTCAGCATGAGCCTACCCTGACTGTCTGGATGATAGGCGACGCCGGTGCGCCACCAAAAGGCACACTCGATCCCGATATTTTGATCTGGTGTGAGCGAAATGGCTTCGTTTTTGTGACAAACAACCGTAGGAGTATGCCACAACATCTGACCGACCATCTATCGTCCGGAGGTCGTGTGCCAGGTATTTTCGTCATTAACCTTGATATACGAATGGGTACAATCCTTGAGGAACTGATTCTCATCGCGGGCGCGTCCCATGAAGACGATTATATGGATCAGATTGTTCATCTACCACTGTAGAGAACTGTATCAAACCTCCTCCAGCGTAAACCGCATCTGATTAAATCGGCCCGCCAACGCAGTCGCTCGATGCTTAACGGCGTCAAGATTATCTCCTTTCAACGCATCAACGATGCAATCCGCAACCTCTTGCACATCCGCCGCCGTCATGCCGCGTCGGGTCACCTCTTGGACCCCAATCCGTAAGCCGTGCGTCCCCAATTCCGGGGGGACACCCGCTGCACCAGCGATGATATTGCACGCCTCAAGCTGATCTGCCATTGCCTTGCCCTCACCAAATTCGTCAACAATCGGTATCAATGTGTGTGACTCAGTGAAGCCAAGTTCCTGCCCGAGGAGACGAATCCCCCGCTCATGCAACGCCTTTCCCAACGCCTTGGCGTTGCTGATGATTGCGTCCGCATGTGCCTCACCGCAAGCCAGCCATTCAAGAAATGTTCCCGCCAACGCTGGCAAACGACCGAGGTGATGGTTACTCTCAAGCAGGGGGGCAACCGCAGGACCAAGCCGTTCCGCCAGCGACCGATTGTTTGTCAAGATTATCCCACCTTGGGGACCGGCGAGGGTTTTATGTGTGCTAGAGATAACCACATCCGCGCCTTCCGCTAACGGTGACTGAAACCGTCCACCTGCGATAAGACCCATGACATGGGCGGCGTCATAGATTAGGTATGAATCGGGAGTGTATCGGTTCATCGCTTCCTTCAGTTCGCGTACCGGCTGCGGAAAGAGGAACACGCCTGACCCAATAGTTACCAGTTTGGGACGATGCTTTTGGATGAGCGCGACCGTCTGATCGAGATCAATGTTAGACCTAACGCCATCCCACGGGATAACGATGGATTCGAGCGACACCTGCAACGGGGACGAGGCCAACTTGTTCGCATATTGGTGACCGTTATGAACCTCTAGCGCAATATCGCCGGGGCACGCCAACGCGAAAGTGGTTGCGATGCCCGCAATGTTGCCGGAGAGTGGGCGGAGATCAGGGTACGCCGCGCCGAAGAGTTGCTTTGCCAGTTCATGCGCCAACTCCTCGATCTGGACGATGAACCGGTTCCCTTGGTAAAGCCGCGCCCGCAGATCAATACCGCTGTAGTTCCCGTAACGCTGATCCAAATTTTCGACCAGCAGCCCCTCCACCAACGGGCTCGGCACATTTTCAGAGGCAATCAGATTTAGACAGTCTCCTCGAAACGTGTTGTGCTGCTCCAATAGGGAGTTAATCTCTTTGACTTTTTCGTTAAAATCCATAGAAACCTCATTCTGGACAGATTTTTACTTCGTTCGGACGCTGCTGAAGCGCTGAAACATCACACGGCTCATAAAGAAGAAGGGGCAAAACACGGAGAGAAACCAAACACCTAATTAGGAGCTGCCCTGATAAGATCGGAATTTGGTAGGGAACAACAATCGTTGTACCCTAAGGGGTACTGATTCTTATTGAGGTTTCCCTGCCTTGTCAGGTAAGTTTTCTATCTTTCGCTCCAGAGGAGCGATATGTCTATAGAATGCCGGTGTGTCCAATTCCTGCGCTCCAGCGGAGCGCAATGTGTATGGCATTGGATTAAGGCACTGCTCCTCGCAGCCAATCACGCCTATAGCTGCCCCGATGTCACATCCCAGTTTTCCAACAGGGTTTGGTAAGTCGGATCTTCATAACGCGAAAGCAGAAACGCCGGCGCATATTCAGGAAGTTCACCCCCGGTGACATGAGTTGCCAATAACTCGCCCGCTGCCTGAGACGACATAATGCCGTAACCTGACAGTCCGCCAATCACATACGCGCCCTCAATCGTCAGCGGACCAATCAATGGTCGATTCTCCCGCGTCTTGCAATAATACCCACCGTCGGCGTACGCTTGGCTTCCTTGACCAAAATATGCGGACAGACCGGGGATCATCCGGGCGAGCCCGCGTATCAGAATTTCAGGATAATCCGGATCGAACGTCGGAGGCCAAACGGGCGCACAGGGCTCAATATCATAAGTCCAAATGGCAAGTAGCTCGTGGGTGTCACCGTCCATGCGTGATCGGAAATGAACACCGGCGGGAAATTCATCCAGCAGCCAACGAGTCTCGTCATCCGCAGCCAACTTTTCACGTTCTTCATCGGTCCAAGGCAGGTTAATCGGATCGCTCCAAAACAGCAGCGGTGTGTCCGTCGGCACAATACCCAGTTCATCTCGGAGGGCAATCTTGCCGTGTAGCTCATTAAAAACAGGGATATCCACCTCTATCATTGCACCGACCTCCTTGAGATACGGTCCCGCAGCGATGACGAAGGTGCCGGTGTTGATACGATCCCCGGATTGGAGGTGAGCCCCCGTGACCCGATTGTCAGTAACGGTAACATCTGTCACACGATCGCGGACGAGACGAACGCCTGCGCGTTGCGATTCGGCTAACAACCACTTACCCAGTGTCTGGGCGTCTAGCCAGCCCGCGCGACGGACATGCAACGCTGCTATTGCATTTTCCGCCACAAACGGAAACCGTTCTCGTACGAGATCTGGAGAGAGCAACAGATCCACACCAATGGGCAAATCCTCAAAGCCTTCGGACGGTGAGGAAACGTATGAGGTGGGACCCGGATGCTCCCGAATCGGTCCGACACCGAGGGCAGACGTTTCAGTAGCGGCAGCCTTCATGACGGGGATTTGATGCTCATTTGCCGTTAAGAAGACATAACCGCGTCGGTTCATTTGGAAGCAGTTATCCGTCTCTCGCGCCAGCTCTTCTAACAGATCGATGGAACGATTCACAAAACGCACCATCGTATCCCCGGGCCCAGGCCACCAGTTTCGATACGCTTCCGTCCCTTTGTTACTCGTGAGCGTCAGCGGCTCCCTTTCATCAACGAGGACGATATCCTTAACGCCGCCCCGGACTGCTAGGTGATATGCCGCCGCGATCCCAGCCATCCCCGCACCACAAATAACAACCTCTGCATTTATACGTGTTGCAGCCAAATTCCCGCTCCTTAATCAACGTTCGATTCTTGCTTTCAACCCACAATTTACTTGAATCTAACATTAGGGTACCCAATACAAAATGTCAAGCATAAATTAAGCTCCCTATCGGAAATCCCTTGTCCAGAACACCGAAATCGGTTATCCTTTGTCTAATATCAATTTTACCAATTCTGGTCCACGAAGGAAGAGAGATATGAAATACATTGACGCGCATGTGCATGTTTGGACAGACGAATTTGATCGCTACCCCATCTACCCACCGCATCAAAAAAGCGATATGAACCCCAAAACCTTCTACCCCGAAGAACTCCTTGCCCACACCGAACCATCGGGCGTCAATCGGATTGTCCTTATCCAGATGAGTTACTATCAATTCGATAACACCTACATGCTCGATGTGATGGAAGCGTATCCGGGCGTTTTTTCAGGCATCGCCATCGTTGATTGGAAGGCGGAAAGACCAGATGAAACAATGCTGCAGCTTGCCGAGAAGGGTGTCCGTGGGTTTCGTATCTATCCAACGGGTGGGCCCATTGATAGTTGGCTGGACGGATCTGGATTTGAGCGGATGTTTGCCGCCGGCGCGGCGCACAACCTCGCCATCTGTCCGCTAATCGATCCAGATGCCCTTCCCGCCCTCAGCAAGCAATGTGACCGATTTCCAGAAACCCCTGTCATCATCGACCACTTCGCTCGGATCGGCGAGGATCAGCAAATCCGTGACGCACATATCGATCAACTCTGCGCGATGGCGAAACACCCAAACGTGATGGTAAAGGTCTCCGCCTTCTATGCACTCGGCGAAAAAGCACCCCCCTATGATGATCTTGAACCACTGGTTCGCCGTGTCTATGAGGCGTTTGGATCTGACAGACTGATGTGGGCAAGCGACTGCCCCTTCCAAGTCGTCGATCACACCTATGAGGATAGCATCGCCTTGATACGGGATAGATTGGATTTCCTCTCTGACACAGATAAAGAACAGATTCTCCGAAAAACCGCAGAGGATTTCTTCTTCCCTGTAACTTAGATTATAGTAGTAGGCATACTCCGTATGCCGTAACCCGCATCCATCCCCGTAGGTCGGGCATCTTGCCCGACCCATAGCCCTAGCGGGGCGATATGTGTATAGAAAACATGGTAAAACCAACCCATTACCAATCCAGCCATTACCAATCCAGAGGAAAATCCTTGCCCGATAACGCAAAATCGGTTATCCTGTTCACGTTCGGCAAATTGGAATAATTGGATAGGTCAAGATAGGAGACAATAACTAATGACTGACTATCGCTTCAAAGTTGGAATGGACCTTCAGATGACAGGCTTACCTTACGTCGAGGCACTTGCCCTCGCTGAAGAACTCGACGCAAGGTATGGATGGTTCGGTGATCTACAGTGGGCAATTGACGGCGAGATCACCGATGCTGCGGTTGATGAGATGGGTGAACAAGCAGCCCGGCATGGGGTCGAACTATTCATGATTGGTGCCGGGGGTGCCTTTAGTAAATTGCATCTGGAAGATCTGGAATTGGACACGCTACAAGATCATCCAGAGTTTCAGGCTGATTTTAGCCATCTGATTCAGACAATGGGTGTTGCCAATCGGCTCGGCGTGAATTCGGTGCTGGCGTATACTTTCGCTTGGCCCGGCGAATACTCCGCTAGCAAACCGACCTGGCCCATGCGCTGGCTAACGCGCGGTGGCGTCATCGCCGACGTTGACATGGAGAAGCTGATCAAAGCCTTCTCACTTGTAGCAGAGCAGGCGGAGAAACACGATATTGACGTTGCACTTGGCAATCTCCCTTGGCACTATACTAACACAACCCGCCACTGTCGGGAATTGGTTGAACGAGTTGGTTCCAAGCGGATCAAGATTATGTGGCACCCGTCCGACAACTTGACCGCCGGCGAATCGGATTCAGCGACCGCAGGCTTTATCAATGTGCGTCCTTACCTCCATTCACTCCACGTGAAAGACCTTCAGGTCCTTGATGGGCTGAAACTCAATTTTGAATACTGTCCGCTTGGCGAAGGTGATGTTGACTATCCCACGGTGCTGCGAAATCTGCGGGACCACCGCTGCGATGCGGTTTTTGCAGTCGCTACCCATTTCCAACCACCGAGCGGCTCTGGCGCGGACGCGGTGCGAATTAACTTCGCCAAAATTAGACCGCTTATTGAACAGGTAGAAGCAGGAGGATAGGGAGGATACGATGGCAAAACAATTGAACGTTGCAATCATCGGTTGTGGTGGAATCAGCGGTGCCCATATACCGAACATCCTGAAAACGCCGGAGATACGTCTCGTCGCCACGATGGATGTCATTGAGGAGGGAGTGAGTAGAAACGGACGCCGAGTCGGGGCGCGCGTCCGTGCCGAAGAAGGGAACGCAGACTACTACACAACCGATCTTGACCGTATACTCTCTGACCCCGATATTGATGCGGTACTCATCTGTTCAACCCACGATACCCATGCGGATATCGCCGTCAAAGCCTGTGCTGCTGGCAAACATATCTTTGTCGAGAAGCCGCCGGCGATGACACTTGACGAGGCACGACAGGTGCAGAAAGCTGTGCATGAGTCGGGGGTGCAACTGATGAGCGGTTGGTGGTTCAAACATTCGCCGGTAACCAAACGGCTGCGCGAGGTCATCCCTCAGCCATACTATACCCTCTTCACCTGCCGCGTCTCCTACGAAAAACCGAACGACCCCGAAGGTCCATACGGCCGCGACGGTATCCTCGACAATTCAGGCTACAATCTGCACTGGATTTGGCACGTCATGCGTTCACAGCCGGTGGAGATCCTTGCCATGGGCTACGATGGTCAACCCACAAATACCAGCACAATCGTTATCCGCTTCGCCAACGGCGGGATTGGGACCTCTGTTTTCAGCACTGTCGGCAGCGGTGGTGTGCTCCCCAAGCACTACGCCGAAGTCTTGGCTGGACCCGTAAGCGCGGCAACCGTTCGCTTCGGAAACCTTATATTCCAAGGTACTGACGAGCCGGGCATCGAGCATAACGAGTATCACAACGGCTTCGACGAGGAGATGGGTATGTTCGCCCGACTGTGCCTTGAGGGCGGTCCAAGCCCGATGGACGCTTGGGAAGCCTGCGTGCCGACGCTCATCTTTGAAAAGGCGATTGAATCGATGCGCACGCATCAGCCGGTGCCCGTGAACATCCAAGACGAATTCTATCTGCCCGACGGCAAGCTGCCCACCAGCGTCGAAAATTTCGGTGATGTGAAAGCCTAAATTAACGCAAATTGCTGCCGATCATAGAGAAACCGAGTTTTTTCTTGAAAACTCGGTTTCTTTCTTCCGCTCCCAAACCTAAGCGTAATGCGTAATCTTCATCACGTTTCACGCATCACGTTTCATTTCGTACCGTATGACCAGAATTTGATGGAGCCCCTCACATGAAAGAAGGCCAAATCATTAGGACAATCCAAAACAACGGCGAAACGGTGACCTTCCGCTATCCGCGATGGCAGGATGTCCCCGCCTATGTCGAGATGTGCAATATCCTGCATCAGGAGCGGGTGATGGCATATCACGCGGAGACGAGCTTCGCCAAGGGCTGCGAAAGGTTGAGTGGGTTCCTTGTCGATCTGGAAACCGGGAAACGCTCTCACCTTTTAATCGAAGTGGATGGGCAGATCGTTGGGGAGGGAAGCCTACAACTCGACACTGCACATCGGATGGGAACGCTAGGGATAAAAATTATCGGCAGGTGTCGCAGACGTGGGTTGGGTAGAGAAATGATGCTGCTTCTGGAGGCGGAAGGTCGAAAGTTCGGCTTGCGACGGATCTACCTGCATGTCTGGCATCTGAACGAGGCTGCCATTAGCCTGTATCAGAAAATCGGATATCGAGAGGTGGGACGTGTACCCGAATGGTACAGCATGAGAGATGACGATGGCAACCTAGTTTACTCAGATCTCGTTGAGATGATTAAGGACATCGTAGGTTAAACCTAATACAGATGAGAGTTATACACTTCAACCCCGATTTTATCGGGATTCTACGAATGAAGCGTGAAACGTAATGCGTGAGAGGCTTGGTTTATCACATTTCATGTTTATTTACCTTGAGCGTTCAGCTGCGGTTCTACTTTGTTACCTTTATCTCGCCCCAACGTGTTGGGGTCAGTTCTTGTGGCGAGACGGGGAGGCGTAGATCCCATTCTTGTGGGGCATGATCATTGTCCGGACCGTCGGTCAACTGTAGCAACTTCCTAGCAGCCAACCGGAAGCGATAAATATCCCAGTCATGCTCACTATTCCGTCTGCCAGCAAAGAGTATCGACTTGCCATCAGCAGAAAACGCAGCCGAATGAAAGCGCATCTGTAATTTACTCGGCACTGCCACCCGCCTCCATTTGTAACCCGATGTCAGTCCATTAGTCGGTAGCGTGGCGATAACGAGCGTGTCTTTATCCGACGGACGGTCCACCTCCGAATACAGAATCTGCGTTCCGTCCGGTGACCACCCTTCAAAAACCATCGCTCTATCCACGTTGGGGCGGTTTGGCATCCGCCGCGGGTTTCTGCCGTTGGCGTTGATCAGATAAATGCTACTGTTGCCAAAAGCGATTTGCGTCCCGTCAGGCGACCACTTGGGGCGGAGGGCAACCCCCCTGTGTGCGAGCGGTTCCACATCGGTGCCATCGCTATCCCTCACGAAAAGGTCGATTGGACGAATCCCGTCAACCTTGCGCTCGCTCGAAAAGAGAATCCGTGAACCATCTGGCGACCAGTCAGGATAGGAGTCCCGCTTCGGATGATCTGTCAGTCGTTTTTGGTTTTTTCCATCAGCGTCCATCACATAAATCTCGACATTCCCATCCCGCCAAGAATGAAACGCAATCTGTTGTCCATCGGGAGACCAAACAGGATAGATATTATTTCCTTCATTGAATGTTAGCCGTGTCTGATTGCTTCCGTCGGCGTCCATCACATAAATCTCGGCATCATTTCCATCCCGCCAAGAATGAAACACAATTTTTCCCCAAAGGGGGCTTGTGACGAGCCAAAGGCTAGCCACGAGTATAACAATACGCATAATAACACCTCTACTGGATCGTCTTTATCTCGCCCCAGCGCGTTGGGGTCAGTTCGTGGGGTGTGACAGGCAGGCGCGGATTCCATTCGTGTGGAAAAGCGTCCTCTGCTGCAACGTCCTCGGTCAGATTTTTAGTTAGTCTCACCAATTTCTTATTGATGAGTCCAAATCGGTAAATATTCCAAATACCCGCCTTCTGTCCAATAAAAAGGATAGATTGCCCATCAGCAGATAAGCTAGCAAAATCAAAAGTCATACGCGGTATCTGAATCGGCTTCCGCCGGATTACCCGCGCCCGCCCCTTTGGATCGAGCGTGGCAATCACCGGCGACGCGTTCATAAAGTCAAAATTAATCGTCTCCGTATACAGAACTTGCTTCCCATCGGGCGACCAGCCCCCCAAAAACATCATCCCACGGGGACGGAGTTTAGAAACCTGCCATAACTCTGTGCCATCAGGGCGGATTGCATAAATTTGCTCCCGATTGTTCCTTGTGCCCTTAAAGACAACCCATTTCCCATCCGGCGACCACTTGGGATTTGAAGCAATCCCAAAATCTGTCACCTGCTTGACATTGCTTCCATCGGCGTCCATCACGTAAACTTCACGCTTTCCTTTCTTCACATCTCGATTGCTATCAAACGCAATTTGAGACCCATCCGGTGACCAGGAGGGAGAGCTATCTGATGCGGGATGATGCGTTAGGCGTCGTTGGTTTTTTCCATCGGCATCCATTACACACACCTCCCGGTTCCCGTACGGTCCACCATCAAACGCAATTTGCTGTCCGTTGGGAGACCAAGCAGGAGAGAAATCATTAGATTCGTTAAACGTCAGTCGCGTCTGATTGCTCCCGTCTGAGTCCATCGTATAGATTTCCCAATTTCTGTCATTTCCCTCCTGAAAATGGCAGAACACAATTTTGGCTTCAAGGGGGCTCGTGGCAAGCCAAAGGCAAGCCACAAGCATATAGATACGTATTGTTATATCTCTGATTTCTATTTCGTTTCCTTTATCTCTCCCCACAGTGTTGGGGTCAACCTTTGTGGCGAGGCAGACAGCAGTGGATTCCATTCCCGTGGGGTACAATCGTTGCCCGGAGTGTCGGTCAACTGTATCAGCTGTCTATCATCCAGCCGAAAGCGATAAATATCCGATTCCTCGTCATCGTTCCGCTTGCCAGCAAAGAGGAGCGACTTGCCATCAGCGGAGAAAGAAAAAGTATAATGCCCCTTTAGTGGTATCTCAACCGGCACCCGCGTGAACACCCGTCGTCGTGTCGGATGTCGAGTGGTAATGATTGGAGTCGCAGCCCTCTGTTTTTTTTCTGCCTCTGCATACACAATCTTTTTCCCGTCAGGAGACCACCCGCCCATGAACAATACTTTATCACGCTTCGTTTTAGAGACCTGCCACTGGTCTGTGCCATCGGGACGAATCGTATAAATCTGCGCGCCCTCTAAGCCGCCTCTAAACAGTATCCACTGTCCATCGGGCGACCACTTGGGGGACATGGAAAACAGATCTGTTACCTGCCTGACATTGCTACCATCGGTATCCATGACGAAAACATGGACACCTTCTGGACTGTTCCGATCGCTCACAAACGCAATCTGAGTCCCGTCAGGTGACCAATCGGGATCCGCATCCGAGCCGAAGTAACGTGTCAGTCGCTGTTGATTGGTTCCATCAGCGTCCATCACATACACTTCAGCATTGCCGTCCCGATTGCTGGTGTACACAATCTGCTGTCCATTAGGGGACCAAGTCGGAACCCAGTCATGGACATTATTGAACGTGAGTTGCGTTAGGTTGCTCCCGTCTGAGTTCATCCTGTAGATTTCGTCATTTCCATCACGATTGGTATAAAAGACAATTTTGCCCCAAAGGGGGCTGGTGACAAGCCAAAGACTCGTCACGAACATAACAATACGCATAGTTACACCTCTGATGTCTACTTGATTGTCTTAATCTCTCCCCAGCACGTTGAGGTCAGTCCCTGTAGCGGGACAGACAGGCGCGGATCCCATTCCTGTGGTGCAGCATCCCTACCCGGAGTGTCAGTCAACTGTATCAGATGCTTATCAACCAATCCAAAGCGGTAGATATTCGTGTTCCCATTCTGTTTGCTATTACCGAATATCGACTTTCCATCAGCGGAGAAAGATGTCTGCCGAAAAGCCTTTAGTGGCATCTTAACCCGCACTCGCTTGAACACCTGTTGCTGTTTTGCAGGGTGTAGGGTAGCAATGACTGGGGTGAAAGTGGGGTCTCGAATTATCGGTTCCTCTACATACAAAATCTGTTTCCCGTCGGGGGACCACCCGCCCAAGAAGCATCCTGTATCCGGCTTCGGCTCATTGACCTCCCATAGGTCCGTGCCACCGGCACGAATGGCAAAGATTTTTTCGTCCGTCCTAAAGAGTATCCACTTCCCATCGGGTGACCATTTTGGTTGTTCAGCAAAAACACCGTTTGTCACCTGCCTGACATTGTTTCCCTCAGTATCTATCACGAAAATGTTCCACTCATGGTTTGGACCGCCATCCCGATCGCTAATAAACGCAATCTGATTTCCGTTAGGCGACCAATCTGGATACATATCCCAAGCGGGGTGATCCGTCAGTCGCCGTTGGTTGGTCCCCTCAGCGTCCATCACGTAAATCTCATAATTCCCATCCCGATTGCTCTCGAATGCAATCTGTCGTCCATCAGGAGACCAGACGGGATAAGAATCGCTTGCTTCGTTGAATGTTAGCCGTGTCTGATTGCTGCCATCTGAGTTCATTTTATAGATTTCCTCGTTTCCATCTCGCGTGGAATAAAAGACAATTTTGCCCTGAAGGGGGCTCGTGGCAAGCCAAAGGCAAGCCACGAGGATAATAATCCGCATGAGACACCTCCTAGCCTAAATCAACTGCGCAGATCCTACTTGGTTGTTTTTATCTCCCCCCAAAGTGTTGGGGTCAGTTCCCGCGACGAGACAGACAGGCGCGGATTCCATTCGTGGGGGGCACTATCGTCGCCCGAACTGTCGGTCAGTTGTGTCAGCTGCTTTTCAACCAATCCAAAGCGGTAGATATTCCTGTTACCAGCCCGTTTGCCACTAAAAAGGATAGACCTGCCATCAGCAGAAAATCTAGGCGTATAAAAAGGCATCTGTGGCATCTTAACCGGCACCCGCTTGAAAACCCGTTGCGGTTTTGCAGGGTGTAGGGTGGCAATGACTGGGGTGGGCTCAATCGCTAAATCATTTACTACTTCTTTATACAAAATCTGTTTCCCACCGGGCGACCAGCCTCCCAAAAGTCGCCATGTGTCCGGTATGGTTTCAGTGACCTGCCACAAGTCCGTGCCATCGGGACGAATGGCAAAGATGTCTCCCGTCTCCGTGCCATCGGGACGAATAGGATGCAATTCTGACCCCTCAAAGAGTATCCATTGCCCATCGGGCGACCACTTCGGGTCTCCAGCTCCCCAAAAGTCTGTCACCTGTTTGACATTGCCGCCATCAGCGTCCATCACGAAGATGTTATAAATATGGTTTTGATCGTCATCCTGATCCCTCTGAAACGCAATCTGTTGTCCGTCAGGAGACCAACTGGGCGACTCATCGGCGAAGGAATGTGTCAGCCGCCGTTGATTATTACCATCGGCGTCCATCACATAAATACCACCGGTGTCGTCATGATAGCTATGGAACACAATCTGTCGTCCGTTGGGAGACCAAGCAGGATGGGCACCACGTACATCATTGAATGTCAGCCGTGTCTGGTTGCTCCCGTCCGAGTTCATCGTGTAGATTGCGATATTTCCATCACGATCAGACTGAAACACTATCTTACCGTAGAGAGGACTCGTAGCAAGCCAAAGGCAAGCCACGAGAATAGCGATTCGCATAGTAACACCTCTATCTTATCTGAGTAGTCCCAGGCACTATAATGAGATTTACGGAATTGAACGCTTAAAGTCTCATAGTTCGATGATCAACTTCTCATCTATGTCAATTTGAGTCATCTGCTTAATCCGCGATTCAGATAATAATTATGAGCACCCCTTGGCTAATTAGGAAAAAAGCCGCTATCTACCCATTGCGAAGCAGAACGTCTAGACAATAAGCAGAGCAAATACCGTGCCAATCTCCGATGCCGTGTCTATTCGGCTTCACAGCGATATCGACCGTGCGAGTGTTCAATAAATGAACAAGAGTGTTCATGAAATGACCCCCTTCTAAACTTGTCCTCGACGAGTTGGGAGATTCAAAGTAACTTGTGGGTGCCCTATTGGGCTTATCCGTGTTTTCCACTGAATCCGTAATTCAGACAATAATGATGCAGATCCGTCAAGAAATTGTGCAGCAGAAACCGAGTTTTTCTGAGTGTTTTGCACGTTCTTTTGATATGGATCCTATTTTTTATGGTATTTTACATAAAAAACCTATAAAAACATTTGCAAAACCGAGGCGCTTATGGTATCATTATCTCCCGGAATTAACACTAAACCCAACCAATTAGCCCTGTGCAGCCACCCATAAAATGACGAACACACGACTCATTGACAGCTTCAATCGAAACCATACCAATTTGCGCATCTCCGTGACTGACCAATGCAACTTCCGCTGCATCTACTGTATGCCGGAAGACATGCAGTTCATGGAAGATGATGCGATCATGACCTTTGACGAAATTGTCCACCTCGCTCGTATCTTCGTCAATCTGGGAATCAGTAAGATCCGACTTACAGGTGGAGAACCGTTAGTCCGTCGTGGGGTGCCAGAGCTCATCAAACGGCTCTATGAAATCAAGGGGTTGCAAGATATCAGCTTGACCACAAACGGAATCGGTTTAATCAAGCAGGCAAAAGACCTCTACGATGCCGGACTTCGCCGAATCAATGTCAGCCTTGATACGTTGGATGAGGCAAAATTTGAGCAAATGACGCGTCGTAAGGTGCTTTCAAGGGTATTAGCGGGGCTACAAGAGGCGCAACGCTGTGGGTTTGATCCAATCAAAGTGAATGCGGTGGCGATGAAAGGGTTCACCGACGATGAAATCGTTGACCTTGCGAAATTTGCACGCGATAATTCTTATCAACTCCGGTTCATCGAATTCATGCCCTTAGATGCGGATGATATCTGGGGACGGAATATGTTCATTCCAGGTAAGGAGATCATCGATAAAATCGATGCAATCTATCCTCTGAAGCCAGTTGAGATGAACGGCGACGCGAAACATGATCCAGCAAAGCGTTATCGGTTTTCAGACGGTAAGGGGGATGTGGGGTTTATCTCTTCCGTGACCGAACCGTTTTGTGAACAGTGTAATCGGATCCGTCTCACCGCCGATGGTCAATTGCGGACATGTCTGTTTTCTATCACAGAAACCAATCTGCTGACCTCACTGCGTGCCGGTGACCCCGACGAAACTATCGGGAATCTTATTATCGAAGCGGTGAAGCAGAAGGAAGCAGGACACCAGATTAATGCAGCGAACTTCGTCAAACCGAAAAGAAACATGTCTATGATTGGCGGCTAGGGGCGTTGTGCATCACATAATATGCAGAAGGAGCTGAACAAGAAATAATGAGCATTGAATTAGTTATCAAAGATTTACACGTCAGCGTGGAGGGACAGCCTATCATCAAAGGCTTAAACCTGAATGTCAAACAGGGTGAAATCCACGCACTTATGGGCCCGAATGGATCCGGCAAAAGCACCCTTGCCAACGCACTGATGGGGAATCCGTTCTATACTATTGATTCTGGAGAAGTTACCATAAGCGGAGAGGATGTCCTTGAACTGGAACCGAACGAACGCGCAAAGTTAGGACTCTTCCTCGCGTTTCAATACCCAACAGCAATTCCCGGTGTCAGCATGGCGAACTTCCTTCGCATGGCGGTGAGTGCCGTGCGTTCTGAAAATTCAAACGGGTCAGAAACAAACGAACTCATCCCAATGCGAGAGTTCCGGCGAGAGTTGCGGGCAAAGATGAAACAGCTGGGCGTTGATGAATCCTTTGCACGACGTTACCTCAACGACGGATTCTCCGGGGGCGAGAAGAAACGAGCTGAGGTTCTGCAACTGGCGATGCTTGAACCTAAGATTGCCATCCTTGACGAAACCGATTCGGGGTTAGATATTGACGCAGTGCGTATCGTTGGGGAAAGCGTCAATCAATTGATTGGTCCAGGCCTCGGTGTGCTCATTATCACCCATTACCCGCGCCTGCTCAACTACATCCGTCCACAGTTCATACATATTCTGCTTGACGGGAAAGTGGTTGAATCCGGAGGATGGGAGCTCGCTAAACTGCTGGAAGAGAAGGGATACGATCCAATTCGTGAGGCACACGGTCTCACGGAAACTGTTGTTGAAACTGAGGCTGAAGAGACATTGCCCTCTTTAAGAGCCTAAAAACAGAACAGATCCACCGAACAAATGGAAAGGAAATACAGAAAATGGCAGAACAACAAAAGCCGAGTGAGACGGCAGACATCGGCGTCAGCAGCGAATACAAATACGGATTTCACGATGATATTAAACCCGTTTTCAAATCGCGAAAAGGCTTGGATACTGGGGTCATCAATGAGATGTGTGATATCAAAGGCGAACCCGATTGGATGCGCGAATATCGGCTGAAAGCCTATGAAATCTTCAAGCAGAAGCCGGATCTGAATTGGGGCGGCGACCTCTCTGGACTCGACTACGATGACATCTACTACTATGTCAAAGCCTCTGACCGGGTCGAACAGAGCTGGGACGATGTCCCCGACGACATCAAAAATACCTTTGATCGGCTCGGCATCCCGGAAGCGGAGCGAAAATTCCTCGCCGGCGTTGGTGCCCAATACGATTCGGAGGTTGTCTATCATAACATGGAAGAAGAGTTGGAGAAGATTGGCGTTATCTTCGTCGATACCGATACAGCCCTTCGTAAATATCCGGATCTGGTCAAGGAATATTTCGGCACAGTAATTCCGTCCGCGGATAACAAACTTGCCGCGCTCAACTCGGCGGTCTGGTCGGGAGGCTCTTTCATCTATGTCCCGCCCGGCGTGAAAGTCGATTATCCGTTGCAAGCGTACTTCCGCATCAACACCGAAAACATGGGGCAGTTTGAGCGGACCCTGATTATTGCCGACGAAGGCGCGGAAGTGCATTACGTCGAAGGATGCACGGCTCCAACCTTTTCCAGTGAATCGTTGCACAGTGCCGTCGTCGAGATCGTCTGCAAGAAGGGGTCGCGTGTGCGTTACACTACCATCCAAAACTGGGCGAATAACGTATATAATCTCGTAACCAAGCGATCGATGGCTTACGAAGATGCCCACATGGAATGGATCGACGGTAATTTGGGATCGAAGCTCACCATGAAGTACCCAAGTATTTACATGATGGAGCCGGGTGCACACGGGGAAATCCTCTCAATCGCTTTCGCAACCAAAGGACAGCATCAGGACGCCGGCGGTAAGGTCATCCACTGTGCGCCGAACACCAGTTCGCGTATCACCTCCAAGTCGATTAGCAAGGATGGCGGACGTTCCAGCTACCGTGGCGAGCTCAAAGTGCTCAACGGTGCGAAAGGGTGTAAGTCAAACGTTGAATGTGATGCCCTAATCCTTGACGAAGATTCGCGGTCCGATACCTATCCGGTTATCCAAATTGATGCGGACGATGTGAACGTCGGACACGAAGCGCGTGTCAGCAAGATTGGCGAAGAACAGCTCTTTTATCTGATGAGCCGCGGGCTTTCCGAAGAGGAAGCCTCGACCATGATCGTCAACGGATTCATCGAACCATTGGTGAAAGAACTCCCGATGGAGTATGCCGTCGAAATGAACCGGTTGATTCAGCTTCAGATGGAAGGTTCAGTAGGATAGAGAGTAATACAGTAACTCAAGTTGTTACCTAAAACCCCAGCGAGGCGATATGTGTGCCTTTTGCTCCAGAGGAGCAATATGTCTATAGAAGGGCAATAGGTCCTGAGTTACAATATTGTTAGAGAAAGATGGAGAACGAATTGCTTTCAGATTTAAACCAAAATCCCGCTTACGAAGTTCATGCGGGAGATTTTTCACGAGAATTTGTAGAGCACATATCCAAAACGCAGGACGAACCCCGTTGGATGCGCGAGCGGCGGCTGGCAGCCTATGACGTTTACGATCGCCTGCCAATCCCCAAAACGCCCAATGAGGATACGTGGAAGCGGACGACGGATATGCACGTACAGGACTATTGGCGTCGCACAGACATGCGTCCGTTCAAGCTGCATCAGTATCAGCCAATTTCGCTTTCGCCTTCCAAATCCGCTGAACATGCACCGCTGCCCGATACGCTAAGGGGGCGATTGGCGTCGTTGAATGGAGAGCTAGGGCAGATAGTTCAGCACGATGGTATCGTCCGCAGTGTCGCGCTGACGGAAGACCTTGAGCGTAAAGGGGTCTACTTTGCGGATATGAATACCGCGTTGAAGGAGCGTCCAGAGCTGGTCGAGTCCCATTTTATGACCAGAGCCGTTTCTGTCGATTGGAATAAGTTCGATGCCCTCCACGGCGCATTTTGGCAGGGCGGTTATCTGTTACATGTCCCTAAAAATGTCGTTCTTGAAGTCCCATTGCGCGTGTTTATCGCATTAGCTGAAGCGGGACGGACAGACCTGTCCCACACACTGATTATTGCTGATACCGCTAGCCAAGTCACCGTTGTGGAGGAACACCTCTCGACAGAGGCGAATGCGCCCGGGTTGCACTGCGGTGCGGTCGAAATTTTTGTCGCGGACAATGCCCATGTAGACTACATCGGGGTGCAAAGATGGAATCTCCGTGTCTGGAATTTTTCGACACAGCGCGCAATTATTGGGAGAGACGCGCAGTTACGTTGGGTGTCGAGTGCACTAGGGAGTCGCGTGAGCAAACTTAACCAGGTGTCGGTGTTGGAGAAGCAGGGAAGTCATGCCGAGATGCTCGGATTAACCTTTACGCACGCACGCCAGCACCTCGATATTCATACGTATCAAGACCATCAGGCGCCTCACACAACAAGCGATCTGCTCTATCGGACAGTCCTCAAGGATCGATCGCGGAGTGTGTGGGCGGGTATGATCCACGTTCACCCCGGCGGTCAACATACCGACGCCTATCAAAAGAACGATAACCTGATGCTAAGTGATCATGCCCGCGCAGATCCCCTGCCCGGACTCGAAATCTTAGCCAGTGAAGGCATCCGTTGTACACACGGGGCGACAGCAGGTCCCATCGATAAAGATCAGGTGTTTTACCTCATGAGCCGTGGCTTGTCTCACGATGCAGCGGAACGGTTAATTGTTGACGGCTTCTTTGAACCTGTGATGCAAAGGATTTCGTTAGAATCAGTTCGATCGCAACTTCAACAGTCGGTCGATCGTAAATTGGCGATGTAACCATTAACAGCGGTGAGTAGACTTAATCTAGTCCGCTATATTTGATGCTCCGAACCTTTCGGAGACACTTTACACTTTTCAAAATTGAAAGGAACCCAAAATGAGTCAGCCAAAAATTAACGCCTATATGAAACCTGTTTGCGGTTGGAGCAATGGCGTCCGCGCGATCTTCCAGAAATATGGTTTGGAATACGCAGATATAGACATCATTAACAACGCAGACAACTATCGTGAAATGGTCGAGAAGAGTGGTCAACCACTGCAACCAACGATTGAAATCAATGGCGAGATTATCGCTGATGTCAGTGGCGACGAAGTTGAAGCATACCTTCTCGAAAAAGGTTATGTCCAACCGAGTGATGCAGCGACTGACGTGCCGACAGATGAGGCATGCGCTGATCACGGCGAGACAGCTGATGTTTCGTTCTCAGGTGGAAAATTGACCAACTGGGCAAGCAACCTATTTTCAAAGTAAGCTAATCATACGTAAAACGTAAGGCTCATGTAAAAAGAAGGTGCAAAGCAGGAACTGAACCGTAGGGGCGGGGTTCCCCCGCCCGTATAGTACGGGTCGGGTAACCCAACCCGTACAAAAACTCGGTTTCTGTTGCACACTTCTTAACGTAAGCGAACATCAGGATTCAAGGATATAATCTTGCTAATCCTTGAATCCTGATTTGAATTGGAGTCCTGATGTACGCTCAACCTATAAATAACGCACTCAATGAGTTTGATGTCGAAGCTATCCGAAACGATTTTTCCATTCTAAAACAGGAAACTGATCCGTCACTGATCTATCTGGATAGTGCTGCGACCTCTCAAACACCAGATCCCGTGATTGAGGCGATGGATGCGTATTATCGGACCTATAACTCAAATATACATCGGGGTATTTACCGTATCTCTGAGGAAGCGACTGCGAAGTATGAGGAGGCGCGCCAACGGATCGGACGTTTCATCAATGCCCGTCGTTCAAGCCAGATTATCTTTACACGAAACACCACCGAATCGATAAACTTAGTCGCGTATAGTTGGGGAAGTGCCAATCTCCAAGAAGGCGACGAAATCCTTGTCACGGTAATGGAACACCACAGCAATCTCCTGCCGTGGCAGTTGCTATCTCAGCGAACCGGGGCGAAGATGCGGTTTATTGAAATTACCGACGAAGGGGTGTTGCAGCTTAACGGCTTGGATAGCTTGCTGACAGAGCGCACCAAGCTGGTTGCAATGACCCACGTCTCTAACGTCCTCGGCACCATCAATCCCGTTCAGGAACTTACAGCCGCCGCCCACGCTGTCGGTGCGAAAGTATTGATTGATGGCGCGCAAAGTGTGCCGCATTTCGACGTGGATGTCCAGGTGCTAGATTGCGATTTTCTCGCTTTTTCAGGACACAAAATGTGCGGTCCCACCGGCATCGGTGTTTTATACGGCAAGTCAGACCTCCTGGAGGAGATGCCCCCGTTTTTGGGTGGCGGTTCGATGATCCGCGCTGTCCAGCGCGAAAGCTCGACCTACGCCGATGTGCCAGCCAAATTTGAAGCGGGAACGCCAGCCATTGCGGAAGCAATCGGGCTCGCGGCTGCCGTAGACTATCTCAACAAAGTTGGCTTGGAAGCAATCTTTGCACATGAACACGAGCTACTCGAATATGCACACCAGAAACTCAGTGAGATTGAGGGCATCACTATCTATGGCCCCAAGCCCCGCCAAAAAACAGGGGCTATCACATTTAACTTGGAGGGTGTCCACCCACACGACTTAGCAGGAGTCTTAGATACAGTTGGGGTTGCAGTCCGAGCCGGGCATCACTGTGCACAACCGCTCATGCAGAAATTTGGAGTCATCGCTACCGCCCGTGCAAGTTTCTATCTATATAACAAGCTTGACGAAATTGATAGCTTGTATGAAGGATTGCTGAAAGCCCAGCGTATGCTAACGCGGAGACGAAGATGAACATTTACGAAGAAGATATTCTCGATCATTATGAAAACCCAAGTAACTATGGGACCCTTGAAAGTCCTGACATCTCTTATGAGGAAGACAATCCTCTATGCGGAGATCAGATTCGTATGGATCTCAAGGTTGAGGACGGCATTATCACCGACCTTCGGTTCAGTGGTCACGGCTGCACCATCAGTCAAGCAGCCGCTTCAATGTTGACAGAAGAGATTAAAGGTCAACGTTTGGATGATGTCAAAAAGTTAAGCAAAGATGATATTTTGGGCATGCTTGGTATTCCCTTAGGTCCTGTGCGTCTGAAATGCGGGCTGCTGGCACTGAAAGTGCTAAAAGCGGGGGTTTATGGGCTCAAAGGTTGGCCCGGCGAGGAAGACGAGGAGACCGAATGAGCGATTTTTTCGAGGTCGCAAAAGTTAGTGAATTGCCGCCAGGCGCGAAAAAATTGGTTGAAGTGGACGATATACCCGTTGCACTGTTCAACGTAGATGGCGAATTTTTCGCTATCGAAGATGTTTGCACCCACGATGGGGGCCCCCTCGCTGAAGGTGAACTCGACGGCGACCAAATCGAATGTCCACGACACGGAGCACGCTTCAACGTTCGCACCGGCGCAGTGCTGTGTATGCCGGCGACCGAGCCGGTTGAATGTTACGAAGTCAAAGTTGAAGGCAATGGAATTTTCGTCTGTGTAGATTATTGATGGAGGACGCTGATGGTAACAGAAGGTGCCGTATTTGAGGCAGTCAAAGAAATTATTGATCCAGAGGTTGGCATCAACATTGTTGATATGGGGCTGATTTATGGCGTTGATATTGAGGATGATACTGTCAATATCACAATGACCCTGACCAGTCCGGGATGTCCCGCGGGTGGACAACTTATCAATGGAACGCAGCATGTCGCCCAGCAGCTTGACGGTGTTGAAGAAGTCAATATCAATGTCGTTTGGACGCCACGCTGGACGATGGAAATGATGACCGAAGAGGCTAAAGACGAATTGGGTATCTTTTAATCTAGGCGCATTTAATTTCGCTGTAGGAGGGATTTCCCAATCCCGACGCTTATGAAACAACAGCCAAAAACGATTAAAAGGTTGGGTAACGACGGGCTCCAAGTCGTCTGGAAAGATGGGCATGAGAGCGAATACACCTATCCATATCTCAGGCGGCTATGCCCATGTGCAGAGTGTTCAACAATAAGGCACAGAGGGCAGGATGTTCACTCCCTGTTTGGTCCAGACGGACTCGGCGATCCAGACCAGATTTCAGTCCCAGCCGATACCCAAGCGGTTAACCTTGAGCTCGTTGGGCGTTATGCCATCCAGTTTACTTGGAATGATGGACATTCGACCGGTATCTACTCTTTTGAAACACTCAGGGGAATTTGTCCCTGTCCCCAGTGTACTTGATCCAAACCGAGGTGCGAAACTTGAAAACCACAGATAACACCCCCTCCGATGCACTTCCGCCTTTTCAGCCGGAGAAACACGAAATTTCAGTCCACGAACTCAAGCTAAAACTCGATCAAGGCGAACCCATTCAACTCATTGATGTGCGAGAACCGATGGAACATCAGATCGTTTGTCTTGAGGGTGCCCAACTCATCCCGATGCAAAATATCCCCCATCATATTGAGCAACTTGATGCGAGTCGCGAAATCATCCTCCATTGTCATCACGGGATGCGGAGTATGCAAGCCGCTTACTACCTATACCAGAACGGGTTTCAAAACGTCAAAAGTCTATCCGGTGGAATTGATCAGTGGGCAATTGAAATTGACCCCACACTCAGTCGCTACTGATTTTTAGAGAGGAACAAAAATGTTTGTTGAATTTGAAGATAGAACTGGACTCCTTGAACGGGTGGAAATGGCAATTGAGGAACCGTGCCCAATCTGTTGCGGTATGCTGTTTCTCATTGACGAATCCAACGCGGAAAGCGGGTATCGTTGTAGTAGCTGCAGCGTCATGTTTGAACCTGTGGAGGACGATGACCTGTAAGGCAGAATGTCGATCTTCAGGAGTTGCGCACTTGAGCCCCGATGTTACGATCGGGGTTCAACACAACCTCCCCCACTCCCAGTTTTTGCCTTTCTATGATCTCAAAAAGGATCCCCACGCCGTGATTTTTTCCCCTCCATTTGACGACAACTTGGCTTAATATCCGTACCGTTGCTTCTGTTAGTGTAATGAAATAACAATCGTGCAATCGTAGTGTAAACTGTCGGTTTGCGATCACAATCTAATAGTATCAATAGCGTCCTCGTACCATAAGAAGAGGGAAACAGATGAGCCATTTTGGCTACAAACTGTTCTACCGCCGTAATTTGCCGCATATACAGCCGCCGGGGGCAACTTTCTTCGTCACATTTCACCTTGCGAGATCTTACCACGGGCTGTATTGCAGCAGTGGAAAGCGGAGAAATGCCAACTTGAGGCAGAAAAATCGCGCCTTCTCAAGTCGCAAGCTGTTTCTCATTTTGAAGCAGCCGAAGATATAACACTTGAGCAAAAACAGGAGCGTCGTGAATGGCAACGACAGTGGTTCCGAAAATTTGAAAAAACGCTAGATAATGCACAGGGTGGACCGCTATGGCTCAAAGATGAGCGGATTGCTAAGGAGGTGGCAGAGAGCCTGCACTACCGAGATGGGAAAGTATATCGCTTGGACGCTTATTGCATCATGGCAAATCATGTACATGTTGTGTTTGCTCCACTTGCAATACAACCTTCCGGAGATGTGCAAACTAACAGTTTGCGGTACAACACGCTTGCGTCCATTATGCAATCGCTTAAAGGCTATACAGCGTGGAAGGCAAATCGGCAATTAGGGCGCAGGGGCGCATTCTGGCACCATGAAAGTTACGATCATAGCGTGCGGAACACAAGCGAGTGACAACGGATTGTCACCTACGTTCTCAATAATCCGGTAAAAGCGGGTTTAATCAAGGATTGGAAAAAGTGGCGGTGGAATTATTACCGGGGCTTTCACGGCACCGCAAACTAACAGTTTGCGCTACATTTGTCAGATTACCCGATGATTACAGCGTTTGCCGAATTAGCAACCTCAAAATGTCAATAGAATCTAGCTATCGATCTATTTCCTAAAACAGCGTGTGAACATGCAAAGAGTTTATCGAATAACGCAACTGACCTTATGGATCACACTTATTTTGATGACCGGCAGTGGAGTTCTCGGCTGCGCCGGAACGATAAGTAACATTAACGTCTTCTCTGATGCACAGGAAGTCCAGCTCGGAAAACAATTCTCCCGCCAAATCGAACAGGACCTGAAGATTTACTCGGATCCGACTGTGACCGCCTATATCGATCAACTCGGACAACATCTCGCAAACCATTCCCAACGGCGGAACATCACATACCATTTCAAAGTCGTCAACACCGAAGTTGTCAACGCTTTCGCGATACCGGGCGGGTATCTCTATGTGAATATTGGACTGATCCGTGCGGCGGAAAATGAATCTGAGTTAGCAGGTGTAATTGGTCATGAAATCGGGCATGTGGTCGGCAAACACGGGGTGAAGCAGATGACTCGCCAACTTGGGCTTGCCGCTGTAGCACAGTTAGCTTTGGGGGAGAACCAAAGTAAACTCAAACAGATGGTCGCCGGCTTAGCTGCGAATGGCGTCCTTATGAAATACGGCCGTGACGCAGAAAGAGAGGCAGATCGGTACGCTGTTCAAGAGATGTACGACGCTGGTATTGATCCCGAAGGTATGGCGACCTTTTTTGAAAAACTTCTCAAACTGCAAAAAGGGAAACCGTCGAAGCTCGAACAGATTTTCTCGACACATCCGCCGACAGCTGAACGGATTGCTGCTGTCCGTACCCGGATAGCCCAGCTGCCCCGAAAATCCAATCTGAAGAAAGATTCTCAACGTTTCCACCAAATCAAAAAGAGGCTGCCACCGCCTTCAAAAACGTCGACAGGGAAACGCTGAAACGCAAACTATAGTGAATTATAAAAATATATAGACATCTCCTCTGTAGGGGGCGTACCCTCCGAATCGCGACTGAATGCTTTGATAGCCGGGAATCGGAGTTCCCTCCTACAACTCAAAAATGCCAAGTTAATTGTAAAACTCACCATAATAATAAATAACGCTCATGTTAAGAAATACTAAAGTTAGTACAATTTGATAGTAATTCATGCAGCGTTATCAAGAGTCTGTTGAATATCGGGCGAGTATGTATCTTTGTCGTTTGTCTGCGAAAATAATCTTCCCTCCATAAAGGCGCATAGATACTGAACCATCAACCCGCGTGTCAATTTAGTGGGTCGATACCAGTCAATGCCTAATTCCCAGCATACCTGCTCGACTGTTATGGACCTGCCAGTGGCACAAGTAGCATTGAATATCAATTGTGTGATGCAACTCGCCACGAAACTGAGTTGTACCAATCGATTGATGCTTTTCCGCGATTTGACTCGATACTTGTCAAACCCGAAGTGTTGCTTGGTGTCCCGAAAAGCAGTCTCAATCAACCATCGTTGCCGATAGTATCGAACTATCTGACATAGGTCAAGTGTCAAGTCAGTGGTGTAGACACAGAAATATCGAAACGGCTTTGATTTTTTAGGTCGGGTTCGCATCACCACCAATCGCACTTGAGTAGGACACATTTTGGTCCGCACGACCTTAGATGCGACTGAACACCGTTTGTTGTCAATATCAATCGCTTTATACCGAAGATGCCGAAGATGGATGCGTTTACCGTATGTCTTTGGGCGTCCGGGTTTAGGTCGCTTGCAGACCGTGGGTAACAGATAAAAGACCGCATTGGACTTGGCGCGACACAAGATATGATGTCCTGCGTTAAGGACGGCTTCAAACACTTTCCGTCTATTGAACCCCCGGTCAAAGATAATCAGTCCGGGCGGGATTTGGGAGCAAATCCGCTTGAGAACCGACCCACTGTTGTCCCGATGGGTCTTTGGACATATCAGGTTCACCCACACCGGAAATAGAATCGTCTCTGTAACGGTGGTACAAAGCAACCCCAACGCGCCAAACTGATGACCAAAGTGGAACTTCGATTGATTAGTATTGCGCTTTCGGTAGCGATGATTTCTGAAGAAATGGAGTCCAAATTGCTTCTCCCCGGTCTTTACCGCTCGGGTCTCGTCGTAAACGTAGACCCAGTTGTCAAACCAACCTTGCAGCAACTTAATCAGATGTTGAGCAACCGCATCGGCGTCCCATTTGCCACGGGAGAGGAACTTCACCAATGAACCGTAACCGACCTTCGGGCGAACCGCTTGATAGATGCCCGTCAACGTCGCACGATGGCGGTGCGTGATAAGACCGACGATGAAGGTACAAAACAACGCGAAGTTTTGACGGTTGAATAATGGACGAAATTGCGTTAAAATATCAACGAGGCAGAAAATGACGGGCATGATAACTCTCCTTTCAAAATTGTGATGGATTTCTGAAAGGATACCCGCTTTTCTGCCTTTTTTCACCCTAAAATTGTACTAACTTTAGTAAGAAATAGCGCAAAGAAGCCGAGTCTTTTCGGAAAAACTCGGTTTCTCTGAGCTGCACGGCACTTTCTTTTGGCATGAACCAAAACAAAAACAAAAGGAGTTCACGAAATGCGCTGGTTTCTACCCATTTTAAGCGTGCTTCTCATTGTCTCGCTATTCTCCTCAGACGCACAAGGGTTTATTTATCGAGAATTTACCATCCATGAAATTATTGATGGCAGCACCAACATCGTGTTCGGGAAAATTAAAAGCATCGATACCAAGAGAATGAACGCCATCATTGAGGTCGAGGAGGATCTCAAGGGGAAAAAACTTGACCAGATTAAACTCAACATTGCCACCGGCTGGTATGTCCGGGGAAGCTCCCCGCAGAAAATGATCCGCCTCCTCGAAGTTGGTATGCCCCTCATCGTTTTTTACCAACAGACGCATACCGTCGAAGGGCTTGGCTATTTTGATGGGACGTGGTATAGAAACCGCACAGGTAACCCCGAAGGTTGGTGGATCTTCACCCATCTGTGCCCCTATATGGAGCGCACATTCGATGGATCAACTATGGAATTCCGAGAGGTTATCCGAGCAATTCTCGCGGGTGAGCGATGGGTCGGTGCCCCGGAAGATGCCTTGAAAGTCTTAACTTTGACCGGGAATACTGAAGCCATGCCGTCTGATGGTCCCATTCCTGTGCCAACCAACACCGTCAGCTATGAATACAACGCTATCCGAGCTGTCCGCAGGGCTGGGGACAAAACGATGGCTTATGAGGCTACCCAAGATCGCACCCTGTCCGACTTAGATCAGGTGGATATTTTGTGGATCGGACATAGGGAGATTGCCTATAGCGGCTACCTGCTCAACAAAGCATCCGAAAAGAAAATCAAAGGGTTCGTCGAAAATGGTGGGATTGTCATTGTGAGTGGGCAGGACGCAGACCGGGAAGATCCATTTGAAATCGGTTGGCTGGTAGGAAGTTTGAACGGTGTTGAGCGGAAACCAACTCAGGATTTTACTATCACAGAACAAGGGCAAAACCTGTTTGCCGAACCGCATGAGGTTCAATCCGGGCAACTCTATATTGATGACACTTGGACGGATTGGGATGGTAACTTTCAAGTATTAGCGACCTCTAACGATGGAGAGGACCTCATCGTTGGCGTCCGAAAACACGGCAAAGGGCTCTATATCATCACAAGCCTACGCAATGATAATCGGTACACCGTCGGGAGAAACAAGAAATTAATCGAGAATATCCTCCACTACGCCGCCAACCAAGTTCCCTAACACGAATCTGCGTTGCTAGTAGTAGGCATATCGCTTTTAATCCCAATCTTATCGGGGCTGCATATGCCGTAACCTCCATCCACGCCTAGGGGAAATTAGCTTCATAAGCGCGTTTCCCCATCAATCAATTCTCTCACCTGCTTCTCCTTCCGTTCCCCTCCCAAAGGTAGTAGGCATGCTCCGTATGCCGAAAACTGTACACACGCTCGTGGCACAAACCCTGTCTCTATTCGTTACCTGTAGGGGCAACCCTCGTGGTTGCCCGTCGCAGGGGACTCTGAGGGCGTAACTTTATGCTAACCCATTGGGAAATTACAAATTAGGATTTGACGAGCAGAATTGGTGAATCCGCTATCCGACAAATTTTCCCTTGAGATCTAAAGCAACCTATGCTACACTCTCATATCTTCTGATTAACATAACTCCCTCGAATCCGGCTACACACGTAGCGCTCTCATATAAAACGAAAACCGATGAACACAACTAACAAACTATTTTCATTCTTCCTGCTTCTGTTTCTCCTGATGGCGAGTAGTGTCCATGCACAGTGGTTGATTGTGCCCATGGATAATACACAGGCTAACCATCTGAAGGCATACGGGTTGACCTACTGGACCCTAGAAGTGCCCCGTGAATATGAAGCAAGATGGTTGTTAAACTATCGCGGCGGTTCTTTTCTCTTGAACGATTCCCCGGATGTACAGCTTAAGGCGCAAACAATGGGCGTCAGCTTTCAGCCAATCTCAACCGCCGAATACGGTGCAATCCAAGTCGCGATGGATAACAGCAACATGGACGAAATCTTGCTGGAAAAAGCGCCCAAGATCGCCGTATACGCACCATCGGAGGATTCGCCCTACCGAGACCCGTGGGATGATGCCGTGAAGATCGCCCTGAAGTACGCGGAGATCCCTTACGAGACAATCTGGGATAAAGAGGTTGAAGCCGGCATCCTGTTTACAGACCAATATGACTGGTTGCATCTGCATCATGAAGATTTTACAGGGCAGCACGGAAAATTTCACAGTGCATATAAGGGACAGGTCTGGTATCAACAACGCAAGCATCTGTTTGAGGGTGCTGCAGCCGATGCGGGATTTGATAGCGTGCCGAAACACAAGGCATACATTACCCAGATGATCCAGGATTACATCGTTAAGGGCGGATTCCTTTTCGCTATGTGTTCCGCACCAGAAACGTTGGATATTGCACTCTCAACCACCGGGGGAAGTGTGGACATCGTTGCCCCAGAACTCGATGGAACCCCACTGGATCCGGGCTATCAGTCTAAACTCGATTATGATAGAACCTTTGCCTTTGAGAAGTTCGTCCTCTACCCCAACCCGAATCGTTACGAATTTTCAAATATCGACAACCCGAAGCCAGAGCTCAATCCGCTCTCAGGTCTGGAAGATTTCATCCTGTTCGAGTTTGCCGCGAAGCATGACCCTATCCCCACGATGCTCACCCAAAATCATGTGAATCAGGTGCGTGGGTTCCTAGGTCAAACCACATCGTTCAACAAGAACACCATCCGTGAAACCATCACAATCATGGGCGACATCGAAGGGAGTCGCTACGCCAAGTATCTTCACGGCGCACTGGGAAAGGGAACGTTTACCTTTCTCGGCGGACATGATCCGGAGGACTATCGCCATCTTGTCGGGGAGGGAAGAGTCCCGACTAACTTAGATCTCCATAAACATTCGCCGGGCTATCGACTTATCCTGAATAACATCTTATTTCCCGCTGCGAAGAAGAGACCGCAGAAGACCTGATGCATTAAATAGATACATGTAGTCCGTAGGTTGGATTGAACGGAGTGAAACCCAAAGCTTTCCCTACACGGCACGTAGCAGTGGCAATCGAATCGTAGACACAGGTTTCCTAACCTGTGATCCCTGCAGCTTAGAAAATCCCAATCTTATCAAGGGCAGGCACTGCGCTACAACAGCGGCTAGACCCAGATTCTGATTGCTCAGTGCCTAATTTCTATAACAGATGCAATTCCCCTACATGGAAAGGAAGATACAATGGGATACTTTTTCCACAAAGAAGATGCAGAAGTCGTCCGGATTGAGGGGGACGCGCCGCGCACACTGTATACCTGTATTGAGCCAAAGACAGTGGATACAGAACATTTTTCGATGGGGTTGGAAGAGATCGATCCCCACAGCGAAATTCCGTGGCATTCCCACGCCGACGCAGAGGAGATCATCTTTATATTTGGCGGTCAAGGGGTAGGATATGTCGCCGACGAGGTGGCAGACCTGAAACCGGGAACGGTGATTTACCTGCCGCCCAAGGTCGAACACCGCTTTGTCAACACGGGCGACACGCCGCTCTGGATTACATGGGCACTTTCGCCCCCCGGTTTCGAGACCCAAATTCGGAAGGTTGCTGATGGATCTTCTGGGATGGAAGTCTTTAGTGAGACACAAAGTGCAAAATCCGATGCGTGATACCGAGGGAATCAGGCGTTTCACAAATCAGCGGCTGATATGACAGAAACTTACCGTTACCCCAATATTTCCCAATCTGTCTGGATCTTGGTATCGCTTTGCCTCCTAATGCTTGTATTAGGTATCCTCTCCGGGATTCTTGAGGCTATTATCGGTTTTCCACCGTCAGATCATCCCGCTGTCCTTGCATTGATTAACCTTATTGCCTTCGGGCTCATTTTGACGAGAGGGCTAAAACGGGCAAATACCACGCTCAAAGAAATATGGCCGCTTGCGCCGGTACGGCTGTCCCTGCTTTTCCCTATGGCATTCACGGTCTTCGGCACCTCTATCCTGATCTCTGAAATAAATAACTTACAACGAACCTTCCTCCCTCCGCCAGCATGGTTCACCGACTATCTTAAGAATCTTGTAAGTGCTGACATAAGCCTTTGGGGTTCAGTTATATCTCTCGTAGTGGTCGCTCCTTTAACGGAGGAACTGTTGGTGCGAGGACTGATACTGCGTGGCTTTCTGAGCCATTATAGTGCGCGAAAAGCTATCCTTGCCTCCGCTCTGTTTTTTGGATTACTGCATCTCAATCCTTGGCAGTTCATCGGTGCTACTACATTGGGAGTTCTGTTCGCATGGTGGTTTATAGAGACGCGGTCGATGCTTCCGTGTCTTTTTGGTCATGCGCTTGCTAATGCATTCCCATTAACCCTGATAGCATTTTTTCAATTGGAGATACCGGGGTTCACAAGCGATTTTGAAACAGTTAAATTCCAGCCTTTCTGGTTGGACTGTCTAGGCATCGTATTGGTAGCGTTAGGTTTGTGGCTCCTAATCTATCAGTTCCGGAAATCGGGCGATACGGTTCCTAAAGATATATCTGGAGATAGATCCGACGAACTATGAGCGAAAAAAAGAAAATCTATTTCCGCTACGATGGCGGCACGGTTATCGCTGAAAACGCGGAGATGCCGCCTGTACACTTTCAATGGGATGCGCGGGTCGAGAAATGGCGTGCCCTCGCGCTGCACTACCCAATTGCTGTAGATCAATTGCGCGAAAATGGCGTCCAATATACAACGACCGTCCCGAAATACCGAACTATCAAGCCAACGCTCAAACTTGATTTTGACCTGCACGACTATCAACAGGAAGGATTACAGGCGTGGATCGATGCAGATTGCCTCGGCACGGTTGTTTTGCCGACAGGTGCGGGCAAAACGCTCCTCGCGCTCAAAGCTATCGAACATGTGCGGCGCAGCACGCTAATCATTGTGCCGACGATCGATCTGCTCAACCAATGGTACGATGTGCTGACCAACGCTTTCGACCTCGAAATCGGCATCTTGGGCGGCGGATACCACGAGCTCCAAGAGATTACCGTTACCACCTACGACAGCGCGTATCGCCACAGCAACGAATACGGGGATCGCTTCGGATTCCTAATTTTTGATGAAGTGCACCATCTCCCTTCGCCGAGTTACAGCCATATCCCAGAACTCAGTATCGCTTCGAGACGGCTCGGCCTGACGGCGACCTATGAACGCGCTGACAGAATGGAGGGGAGACTCCGTCAACTGATTGGCGGAGTAGTCTATCGAAAGTCGATTGACGAACTCAAGGGTGAGTATCTCTCAGAATATGAAATCGTTCGGTTGTATGTCGAGCTGACCGAGGCGGAACGCGAGGAATATACACAAGAACGGGCAATCTACCTCGGTTTCCTACGCGATCGAAATCTCCGTCTGTTCGGGGGCGATTGGGGCAAATTTGTCCGACTGAGCACCCAAGAAAAGGCGGCACGACGAGCGATGCTTGCCCTGAACAGATCTAAAACTATCGCACTGGAAGCCGAAGCCAAGTTAGAACTCCTTGAATCCCTACTGAAACAGCATCGCAAGGATCGGGTCTTGATCTTCACCGGTAGTAACCGTCTCGCCTATCACATCTCCACGCGCCATTTGCTGCCGGCGATTACGCATCAGACCAAAACCAAAGAGCGCAAACGGATTCTGGAACGCTTTAACGCCGGCGAATATCCTACCATCGTTACGTCAAAGGTGCTTAACGAAGGGATCAATGTGCCAGAGGCGAACATCGGAATTATCCTCGGCGGCAGCGGGAGTACACGGGAATACACCCAACGGCTAGGTCGCATTCTCCGCAAACGTGAGGGGAAATATGCGATTTTATACGAACTAGTGAGTAAAGACACGCTCGAAAAGGGGGTTTCTCAACGCAGACGACGGAATCCCGTGATAGCGGATGCGTAGGCTGCAGCCCCTAGGTCTTGAGCCTTTCATTTTTAGGATAAATTGTTTGACTTACTTACCTTCGGATTTTCAGTGACAAAAACATAGTAGTTGAGTTACAATAAAGAATATCATTTCTACATACAAAGGAACGAGATTTCCTTCGCCTTTAAGGAGTAGGGCGCTAGTCCTCAGATTCGATGCTAATCATCTATCTCGCGATAGCAGTTCTCTCAGTCTTTATCGGTGCTGTAATCGCCTTTTATACGCTACGTTCGGACCCGGTCATTTTCGCGATGCTCACAGGGTTCACAGCCAGTACCGTGGTTGGGTTCGTTGGTTTTTACCTTATCCCCCACCTGTATGAAGATCTCGGATGGGTAAGCCTCCTTCTCATGGCAGCAGGTTTTATACCCATCTTTCTGATCGAGCGGATCAGTCATCACAACCCACGGTTCCCGATACAAAATCACCGATGGGTCGCGGATCTAACAGTGATCGGGCTATCAATCCATGCGTTGGCAGATGGATTTAACCTTGCTATCGCAAGCAAAAACGAGACACTCGGTGTCGGGCTTGCCATCGTAATTTTAGTACACCATCTGCCGATTGCTTTTGTACTGACACTGGCATTTCTCGGCGATAACTCACTCATCGCAACCATCGGACGCGGTCTCCCTTTCGGATCTCGTTTGCAGTTCAGCTTGCGATTGGGATTTATCTCAACCGTTGGACGGCTTCTCCCACTCTCAATTGCGCCGGTGATTGGTGCCCTCGTCGGGGAGCGGATTTTGACCGGGAGATTCGGTGAATTTATCGAATACCTGACAGCCTTTGCTGCTGGCACGCTGTTGAATGTGGTAATTGAGAGCTTTCATGGCGGTCATGCGTCACATGCACACGCTCCGCATTCCGAGGAGGAACATTCTCATGCCGAAGAAGAACATTCTCACGAAGCACTTCCGATCAGAGAAAGAATATTGTCTTTTGATAAGGTTACCGGAGCAATGGCTTTCATGATTGGTTTATTGGCTGTTTTCCTCTTGACCCGTGATGCGACTCACCAGCACCATAGCTTACATCTACACAACGGACACCAGCACGAAGATCATCATCCCGATGACTATCACCATGACGAAGACCATTAGCCTAAACAGAATAATAGACGCTTTGTCTTTTTATAGATCAGCTTATTGGAAGGATACATAATATGGCAACATCTTCATTTGTTCATCTTCATAACCATAGCGAATATAGTCTGCTTGATGGTGCTTGTCGGATCTCTGACATGATTGAATGGGCTGCTAAAAGCAGCGTCCCCGCTGTCGCGCTCACGGACCACGGCAACATGTTCGGCGCGTGGGACTTTTATAAAAAAGCAAAGGACAAAGGCGTCAACCCAATTGTCGGTTGTGAGGCGTACATTGCCCCCGGCAGCCGCCACGACCGTGAAAAAAATCAAGGCAGTCCTTACCACCTGACACTGCTCGCCGAAGATGTGACCGGGTATAAAAACCTCATGAAACTTGGGTCGATTGCCTACCTCGAAGGCTTCTACTCAAGGCCCCGCATTGATATGGAAATTTTGCGCGAACATCGTGAAGGGATTATTGCCTTGACAGGGTGCATCCAAGGCTTCGTTCCCGCGCTACTTGCCACCGATCAACGTGAGGGAGCGGTCAAAAACTTCCGGCTGCTTCAAGATATCATGGGCAAAGATAACCTGTATGTTGAAGTCCAAAATCACGGCATCCCCGAAGAAGATAGTGCCTACCCCGTGATGGTTGAGCTTGCCAAAGAACATAACCTACCGCTTGTTGGAACAAATGATTGTCATTACCTTAGCAGTACCGATCACACAATGCACGATGTGCTGCTGTGCATTCAGATGAAGCGGGCTGTGAGCGAAGCAGACCGTATGCGGTTCCTGAATCAATTCTACTTCAAAAGTGTCGATGAGATGCACCAAGTCCTAGCGGGATTCCCGCCCGAGGCGATTACCAATACACTTGAAATTGCCAATCGCTGCCAACTCAAACTCGATTACGGTGAGCATATCATGCCGAAATACGAAGTCCCTGACGGCTATACGGCGGACTCATACCTCAGCAAACTATGCTATGACGCGCTCCGTGAAAAATATGGCGAACTTTCCACGGAGATAAAAGAGCGAATCGACTATGAACTTGACATTATCCAGAAAACAGGTTACGCCGGCTATCTGCTGATTGTTTGGGATTATGTCAATTTTGCCCGCGAGCGTGGGTTTCCACTCAACGCACGCGGCTCGGCGGGTGGAAGTTTAGCGCTCTTCGCGCTCGGCGTTACCACGTTTGAACCGATGAAATATGACTGTATGTTCGAGCGATTCCTCAACCTTGATCGTATCAGTATGCCCGATATTGACATCGACTTCGGAGATGAACATCGTAAGATTGTCATTGATTATCTGACGGACAAGTATGGGGCGGACTGTGTTGGACAGGTGGCAACATTCAGTACCTTCGGTGCGAAAGCCGCTGTCGCCGATGTTGGCAGAGCGCTCGATGTGCCAGTACAGGATGTTCGGCGAGTTACGCAACTGATCCCTACCATTCCCGGTGTGACGCTCAATGAGTCGTTGGAGGATGTCCCACAATTTCGTGAGGTCGCCGAAGCCCCGGAAAACAGCGAGATGATGGATATCGCCAAGTCAATCGAAGGCATGAAGCGGCACGTTTCCATCCATGCGTGCGGGGTGGTACTCTCGAATGGTCCGCTGACCGATTATGTCCCCCTCTTCAAGGACAAGCATGACCGTGTTGCAACACAATTCGATCTCAAGATACTTGAAGATGTCGGTATGGTCAAATTCGACTTCCTCGGTCTCCGAACTTTGAGTGAGGTTTACGACTGCCTCGCACGCATTAAGGCAAACCACGGTGTCGAACTCTCGCTTGAAGATATCCCGTTCGACGACGAAAAGACCTATGGGCTTATCAGTCACGGTCTCGTCGGGGGCCTATTTCAGTTGGAAACCTCGCCTGGAATGCGCCGTGTTATCATGCAAATTAAGCCTAACAACTTTGAGGACTTCATACCTATCCCCGCGCTCTACCGTCCCGGCCCCCTTGACAGCGGTATGATGGACAGCTTTATTCGTAGAAAACTTAAGGTCGAGAAAGTGGAATATCTCCATCCGACCCTCGAGGACGCACTGAAGAACACCTACGGTGTCTGTATCTATCAGGAACAGGTGATGCAGATCGCAAGAGACATGGCTAACTTTACGCTTGGCGAGGCGGATGTCCTCCGTGATGCGATGGGCAAGAAGAAAATGGATGTCCTCAAGATGCAGCGTGAAAAATTCATCGAAGGTGCTGCCAGCAACAACATTAAAGCGGAAGAGGCTGAAAAAGTTTTCGATTACCTTGAACCCTTCGGCCGATACGCTTTTAACCGATCGCACACCGTCGCTTATGCAATTCTTTCCTATCAGACCGCTTTCCTCAAGACGCACTATCCCCGTGAGTTTATGGCGTCGATGATGACCGGCGAATCTTCAGACAGCGACAAGATCCGGAAGTACATGGCTGAATGTAGCGAAATAGCTGAATACCTCGAAACGCAAATCCAAGTCCTGCCGCCCGACATCAGCAGCAGTAGCAAGGATTTCACCGTCGTTGGGGACGACATCCGCTTCGGACTCGCTGCGGTCAAAAATGTTAGCGAAATCGCGCTTGAGGCGATTGTCGAAGCACGAGAACAGGGCGGTTCGTTTAAGTCGCTCCAAGATTTCTGTGAGCGGGTTGATACAAAAGTGGTCAATAAACGCGCGATCGAAAGTCTGATTATGGCGGGAGCATTTGATGCGCTTGATGGACATCGGGCGCAACAAATGGCTAGCCTTGAGCAAGTCATGAAGATGGCTCAAAGTACACAGCAAGACCGGGCAAAAGGGCAAATGGGTCTTTTCGGTGCCATTGAAGAGATGCCCATTACCTACGCGGAGCTGGTCGATGTTCCAGAATGGTCACACGCGGATATACTGAAAAATGAAAAGGAACAACTCGGCTTCTATCTTTCTGGACACCCGCTAGAGCAGTATGGGGACGTTATGAAATATTATACCACCGCCACCTCGCAAACCCTTGGTGAGAATTCCAATGGGACGGAGGTATACGCCGCCGGTCAGCTCATCTCACTCCGTCTCACAAAGACCAAGAAGGGTGATCCAATGGCAATTCTCGTCGTCGAGGATTTGGAGGGGACCACAGATGTTGTTGTTTTCCCAGAAGCCTACAAAGCATCGCGCGATGCGATCGAAGAGGACGCGGTGGTGTGGATTCGAGGTAACCTCAGCGAAAATCGACGGAGAAATGGTGGAGGTGATGACGAAATCGAGGAGGATACCCATCAGATTCAGGCGGAAGAGATTTTGCCCATTGATGCGGTTGTCGAGCGATTGACCTCGGCAGTAGAAGTCACTATCTCTGAAAGCGATGCCATGAATCAAGAAAAACTGGATGCACTGCGAAATATCTGCGTGCGTACGGATGGTGACCATGATCTTATCCTGCGCCTGCTTACTCCCAAGTACGGTGAGGTCATCGCACAATGCGGTTCACGCTACAACATTTCATATCCGTCCCAAACTGTGTCGGAGATTGAAACACTATTCGGCAGCGATTCCGTTAAGCCGAGCAATCGCACCACCCGTGTTGGAGAGAAACCCACAGGTTCTGTAATGGGTTATGTTTGATAGATTGTAACCGTGCGGGGGTTACATCGAACTTTTTACACACATGCTACCAAGGGTTATCCAATGCCTGTCGATCCACGGATTATCGAAGAAGAACAGCGTTTCAAATTCTATAACAGGGATACGTTTTTACTTGCCTACAATAAAGGCTGGGTCCAATACGGCGATATGTACAAATCGCGTCCGGATTTCTATCCCGTCTATTCTCCGAGCGGACGCGAAGTGACGTGCACCTGTGCCTACCGCTACAATCACCACAAATCGATTTTCATCGGGCATGCAGATGTGAACGGAATTAACTTCTTCCACGACAACAATCCAACCCGATCAAACCTTGGTGACATTGTGTTGGAAAAGAGCCAGCATGAGATTGATGAAAACGGTATGCACGTCATGACACATAACGGTTGGATAACAAAGGCAGACGTCCGTTTGTTGGAGGAGGAACGCAACTTCACTGTCATTCTTGGTGAAAATGCCCATATCATTGACTTGACAAGTACGCTGATTGCTAGCCAAACGGATCTAACGTTTGCTCAAGATAACCACGCGTTTCTCGGGGTACGCGTCGCTGATACGATGGATGTGGAAGATGGCGGGACAATCCTCAACGCCAATGGGCAACGTAACGAAGAAGAAGCAATGCGACAGTCCGCCAATTGGACAGACTACAGCGGCGTTGTCGCCGGCAAAACGGTCGGTGTTACACTCATGAACCATCCATCGAATCCGCCTTCGGCATTTTTTACGCGGAATTACGGGACCTTTCTGACCAATTTCACTCTGCTGGACAAGCACGAACTCTCCCGCGGTGAACGCCTAACACAACGGTTTCGTATTCTTGTCCACGAAGGCGATGCGACTGAAGCCGATGTTGAGAACTACTACAATCAGTTCGTTGAAACGCCGCCACGTTGGTAACAAACCGGTGAATTAACGCCACCGCCATTTTGTAGCGTTTCTCGAATCGTTGATAGTACAGAAAATGGGTTGTCTCCATCTATAAGCTAGGTCTCAACCATGTCTCTAGAAACTCAAGTACAGCAGTTTAAGGAAAATTTCAACCGGGTGGAGACAGAGATCCATAAACGCATCGTTGGGCAGGATGAGGTAATCGAAGGTGTCTTGCTATGCCTCTTTGCCAATGGGCATGTGCTGCTTGAAGGTGTCCCCGGCTTAGGTAAAACACAATTGGTGCATACCTTGGGTGAAGCACTCAGCCTGTCGTTTAACCGAATTCAGTTTACGCCAGACATTATGCCGTCGGACATCACGGGAACAATGCTTCTCGTTGAAGATGAGCAAGGGCGAAAGCAGTTCGAGTTTCAGCCGGGCCCCATCTTTGCACAGCTTATCCTTGCGGACGAGATTAATCGAGCGACACCTCGTACACAATCTGCCCTGTTGGAGGCGATGCAAGAACGTACCGTGAGCGTGGCACGAACGAGTCATAAACTCAAAGAGCCTTTCTGTGTGCTTGCGACCCAGAATCCTATCGAGATGGATGGGACATACCGCTTGCCAGAGGCGCAACTGGATCGATTCCTGTTCAAAATCCAGATTGCCTTCCCGGATGAAGATGCGCTCGGCGAGATCTTGCGACGAACAACATCGGAAACCGAGCCCGCTATTGAGGAGGTTAGTGATGCGGAGACGATCCAGTCTATGCGCGAGCTCGTTCGGCGTGTGCTAATCGCTGAACATGTGGAACGCTATATCATTCGGCTCATCCGTGCTACGCATCCAGATAACTCTAACAGTCCAGAGATGACGAGGCAGTACGTCGAACTAGGCGCAAGTATTCGTGGGCTGCAAGCCATTACATTGACGGCAAAGGTTAAGGCACTGCTTGATGGACGTTACAATGTTGCTTTTGAGGACGTGCAATCTGTTGCGTTGCCTGCCTTACGCCACCGTATTATTTTAAACTTTGAAGGTGAAGGAGAGGGCATTCAGACCGATGAGATTATTCAGAATGCCCTGAATTCCCTATAAACTATTGAAATTTGGTGCTGTTTTACATTTGACCTATTTATTACATTTGACACTTAACATCTAATTATGTGGTATTTATTTGAAGAATCATTTTCCAATATTCGACATGGCGGTTTTGTTAGTCTCCTGAGTGTTGTAATTGTCACCCTGACGGTCACAATCGCGAGTGCACTAATCCTAATTGGTAACTATCTACAGGGGGAAATCGAAAACCTTAAAGACAGAGCAGCGATTATTGTCTTTCTTAAGGACACGATCGGTGAGTCTGAAGGGCAGGAATTTCGCAGCCAAATTGAGAAGATCGATTGGGCGTCTTCTGTGATTTATGTTTCTAAAAAAGAAGCCCTTGCCCGAAGTGAGGAGATGTTTGGTGAATTTGGTAAGACCCTCACCGAGGGATTTTCAGACAGTAATCCATTCCCCGCCTCATTGGAGATTTATATCCAAGAGACGTTATTGGAGCCGGAAAGGCTATCGCAGCTCGCCAATCAGCTTTGGACCTTTTCCCAAGTGGAGGATGTCAGGGTTGAGCAAGCAAGCTCTGAGTTTATTCGCAAGGTGGAAATGGTACTTACGGGGTTAGGTGGGTTGATGGGAGCGGCTTCGGTGATTATCGTCTGCTTTTCAATCATGTTGACCGCTTACTTCCGCCGCGAGGAGATCCGAGTCATGCGACTCGTTGGGGCGACCTACTGGTACATCCGTATCCCACTCATCGCCCAAGGGGTGTTTCTGGGGTTTATCGGGAGCTTATTTGGAATATTGAGCTTTTACGTGCTGTTTCGTCTATTCGTGCCGCGAATTACCGAGATCCCGTTCATTCCGTGGGATCAACTTGGGCTGATTCTGCTCGGAGGCGTTCTGCTCGGACTGCTCGGCAGCATCGCACCCATACGCAGATATGTAAACGTTTAGGGACTTACGTTTGCTACATTAAACTGCTAGTTTCTGTTGACATTTCATCGTAATCAGATAGTCGAGAGGTGTGCACAAACAGATGGTCCTTTGTAGGGGTTGGGTTTCCCAACCCTTTGGTCATACATCATAGACGATTTTGAACTTCTTAGGACTTACGCAGCCCGTTCATAAGTCCCCCTGATAAGGGGGATTTAGGGGGTTAAAAATCAAGAATCTACCCCCGTGTGCCAAATTTGCGTAAGTCCTGCTTCTGTAGGTCGATTTTCCAAAATCGACGTTTCGGTGTCGAGATATGAATATGGACCTACAATCAACTCAACCCGTATGGTTTGGGGTTTCCAACCCGCGTTGGTCAATGGGCGAGGGGACCTTGCCCCTACGATTATGGACAGTTTTACATAAATGTCAACACGCCCTAGTTTCGATATAGAGTTACCCGACTACGTCAGACAAGGAAAAACTTAAATGGCTAAATATCGAGTCGGAGTCATCGGTTGCGGAAGAAAAGGTGGACAGCACGCGCGGGCATACGCGCTCAACCCCTGGACAGAGGTCGTTGCATTTGCTGACACCGATTCTGAGAACTTGGAACTCTACTGTAAATATTACGGCGTTCCAGGATACAGCGATTATCGGGAGATGCTTGAGAAAGAAGGGATTGATATCGCTGCGCCTATCCTACCCGTTAGACCGAACCCGCAAGTTATCATTGGGTGCGCCGAAGCGGGTGTAAAGGCAATCCTCTGCGAGAAACCTATCGCGGCAAGGCTAGCTGATGCGGACCGGATGGTGGATGCCTGTCAGTCGCGAGGAATCAAATTCGGGGCAGGTGACCTCGACCGAAATCTACCTCAATACTGGAAAGCCCGTGAAATCATTGAGTCAGGTGAACTCGGTGAAGTCAAAAGCATCAACTTCACGGGCGGGAGCGGCACGGAGATGTCAGGCGGAGGTTGTCAGCTTTTTAGTCTTATGCGTATGTTTGCCGATGATGCCGATATCGCGTGGGTAATGGGTTGGGTTGCCGACGACCCGGAGAGCGACCATGACCAAGGGGTTGCGGGGTATCTGCGTTTCACTAACGGTATTGAAGCCTTCATGCACCGCGAAACCGATGCCAGAGGGAACGGGTTTGAAGTCTCGTGCAGCCGGGGCGTGTTCCGCAGTAATAGCGGCTTCCTCAGCCTGTGGAAAGCGGACGACGACGTTGATCGACCGACATGGGGGTCACTCAAAAAAGTGGAAGATGTGTTCCCTGAAACCAGTGTGTATGGCAGAATGAGCGGTAGCTACGATGAGGAAGGTTGGAGATGGCCAGGAGATCGAAACATTGCAAGCGTGCAGTCCATCGTTGATGCCCTTGAGGAGGACATTGAGCCGAGAGGCAGCGGTGACAATGGACGGAAGGTGCTAGAAATCGCGATTGCGCTACGGGAATCGCACCGACGTGGGCACGTACCAGTGAGGCTCCCCCTTGAAGATCGTAGTCTTAGGCTTTTCCCGAGAAGTTCGCGGATGGATAACAAAAAGCCGCAGATGGGCAGGGAAAACTACATGCCGCAGATTCAGGGAAAGAAGCAAGCGTAGACAGTCTCCGACCCTCGTCAGCTAAGTAAGAAAGTACAGATAATCCAGCCCCGTGCATTGCGCATGGGGCTTTTTTCTTATGAGGAGCGTTGAAAATCCGCCGTTATCCGTAGGGAATTGTGCTATAATACAGTAGTAGGGATACTCTGTATGCCGTAACCTCCGTATGCTTTAATCCTATACAAAATACCACAACCTCATGTGTATATGAAACGATTAATCATAAATCCTAACAACTAATTACAACCCCAACTCAAGGAGGGTTCAATGCCAGACTATCAATCACTAAATCTTTCATCGCTCTGCAATGTCGGCGCGGAAATTATCGGCGAAAACGCCACCCCCGCAATGGGTACACAAACCTTCCACGGACTGCCCTTCCAGATCTGTGCGGACGACAACTGTTTTCTCGGTTTCGGAAACCAGGTGAATACAGAGCCAATCGTCATACCACTCAACGCATCACCGAAACGGGTCATTATCGTGCATCGGCTGCTCGAATCGAAGATTTTTGAGGGCGATCCCGTCGGGCGTGTAATTGCGAACTACGTTTTCCGCTATGCAAACGGCGAAACGGTCAGTGTGCCGATACGCGAACGTTTTGAGATTGCTGTCGTCCCGCCGGGATGGGGACAGCTACCGTTTCTCGCATGGCCAGATCAGCAAGACGGTCTCCACCCACGCTACGAAGGGAATTGGAGCGCCGCCGGTAACCGACAGACCGAAGCTACGCAAGCGGGACCCACGGACTACTATCTGTGGGTCTGGGAAAATCCGAACCCGTCGGAAACGCTCGAATCCCTGCAAATTGTCCCAGAGGGACCGGCGTTTATCCTCGCTGCACTTACATTGGGACACCTCGATGAAGATCCTATCCCTCGGAGGGCGACCCGTGATGTCATGATTACCTTGCCGCAGGAGGAAGATGCCGCAAAACCGTTCCGCATGGAGGTGGAGATCGACCGTGGCGTGGCAACCTATCCCTATCCGCTGCCAGAGAAATCAGCAGACGAATTTCTCAATGATGAGCGGAAAGGATGGGGCGAGCCACAGAGTAACAACAGCAGCCCCGCCCACGTTGAAGTGGTAGCAACCCCATCGGCGACAGTCACGGTCAAGAATCACGATGAAACGTTAGGTGCGGTGAAATGGGGGGAGTTAGAGGAAAAAGGGAAGGTAGCGCCGAACGAGCGGGTGCAGGTCGAAATCGTTGACACCGGCAGAAACTGGGTCCACACCACAGTTGTCGATGATGAAACCAATCAGCCGATTCCGTGTCGCCTCCACTTCCGCTCTCCAAAAGGCATACCCTACGCGCCGCACGGGCACCACGCACACGTCAACTCAAACAATGGCACTTGGCATGTCGATGTCGGCGGCGATGTGCGGCTGGGACAAATCTCTTACGCCTACACCGATGGAACGTGCCAAGGTTGGCTGCCTCGTGGCGAGGTTATCGTTGATGTTGCGCGAGGCTACGAATATGAACCGTTGCGGACAAAGGTCGAGATTAAACCGGGCCAACGCGAGCTGACACTACGGCTCAAGCGTTGGTGCAACATGAACGCCGAAAGATACTTCAGCGGTGATACCCACGTCCATTTCCTCTCAACGCAAGGTGCCCATACAGAGGCGCGCGGCGAAGACCTCAACGTGGTTAATCTACTCCTCTCTCAATGGGGACATCTCTTCACCAACACAGAGGAGTTCATCGGTCGCCCGACCGTTTCTGACGATGGGCGCAGTATCGTTTACGCCACTCAGGAAAATCGTCAGCATCTGCTTGGGCATCTCACACTGCTCGGATTGAAGGAGCAGGTCAGTCCGTGGTGTTCCGACGGTCCCGGCGAAGCGGAGCTCGGTGGAAACATGGAAACGACGCTCTCACATTGGGCGGATGCCTGCCACGCACAGGGCGGCACCGTCGTTCTGCCCCACATCCCGAACCCCAACTGTGAACCGGCGACGCTGATTGCTACCAATCGGGTGGATGCTGTCGAGTACCTAACTGAGGCGATGTATGGCCACATCGAGTATTACCGCTATCTCAACTGCGGCTACAAACTGCCGCTGGTCGGTGGAACGGACAAAATGACGAGCGACGTGCCCGTCGGTGTATATCGCACCTATGTCCATATTCCCGATGATCAAGAGTTCAACTACGATAATTGGTGCAAATATCTCCGCGCTGGAAACACGTTCCTCAGCGGTGGTCCCATCATTCGCCTGACGGTTGATGGACAGCCTATCGGGAGCACAATCAACCTGCCGGGAAACGGCGGCACAGTAGAGGTCGAAGCTTCAGCAGAGTCTATATTCCCTATTCATACCTTGGAAATCGTTCAAGCGGGGCGGGTTGTCGCCTCGACCGCAGAAAATAACGGTGCACGTACGCTACATCTGAAAACAACGCTGCCGGTCAATCAGCACTCCTGGATTGCAGCTCGCTGTGGCGGTCCCGGCTATGCTCAAGCGGTCCCACATCACGACGGTTGGGGGCGTGGTATCATCGCCCATACCTCCCCGGTCTATATGGCCGTCGGCGATGAGTGGTGGATGTTTGATTCGGAAACCGCAAACTATATGCTGACACTCATTGAGGGCGGGCTATCATATATTCGTAAGACTGCCCGTCACCATCGTCCGGGGACGGTAACGCACCATCATGGGGAGGAAGACCATCAGGCTTTCCTCGAACGTCCCTTCATGGAGGCAAGAGAAGCCATCCACCGACGGATGCATCAGTTGGGTGTTCCACATTAACTGTGGTTCAAAGATGCGCATGTTAAGAAATCGTGCAACAGAAACCGTGGGGTCGGGGTCACCCCGCCCGTGCTTGATGCACCGATGAACAGATGGTCTTCACGATTCACGCGCTTATTGCACCTTCGTTTGACATGAGCCTTTATAGGTCGGTAGCAGGAAGAGATTCCGGTCCTTTCTGCTATCCAATCACCTATACCCCTTGATCGGTATTGACAATTGCAGCTTCTTTCTGTATACTTTCCTACATCTGAATGCCTCCCAGAACAATTTCATCCAACCACAATCGCAAATCGGGTCAAAGATGGCAAAAAAAAGAAAGAATCGACACCTCAATATTGCGCGTAAGCGCGAAAAACGTAGACAAAATCAGAAGTTCAAGCGCAAACAGCTGGCTTTTCAGAAGCAGCGAGCATTACAAACAGTGAAGTCCGATGAAGAACTGCTACAGGACAAAATCGCGGACAGCAAACTGTTACTGGCTGAGCCTGAATTTGAAAATATCACCTTTGATCCCGATCTGTTGCAACAAAAAACGCAGGAAGCCCTTGAATCAGACCTGTTTGTCTCAGGAGGTGAGGAGAACGAGGAATCAACGCCGGAGGAGGATAAGGAAGGGCCCGAACACATTAGCGAAGTATTTCGTTTTGAGGTGTTGCCCCACCTAATTACTGTGGAGTTTAGTAACGCCATGTCGTACGCACTCAAAGCGTGTGAAACCCGCTTCAAACGGATGGGATATCGAGAGAAAGCTGAAGTCGCACTCGTTGCAAAATCGCTTTTTGAATACGCCGACCCAGAGACGCTGGCGTTCCATCCACTTATCTTTGGTATTTGTGCGCGTACCCTTGAGGGGATATTGGCAGATCCCGAGCCGGTACCCGATACGGTTACGAGTGTGCTGTCTGACGTACTCAAGGTAGACCCGTTGGCTGAAAGCGAAGATCAACCGGAACCACCGAAAGATCCAGACGATGCGGAAGAAGCTGTTGATTCGGTAAGTGAGCCCGTTGCGGTTCCTGAACCGGAAGATGATCAAACGACCGAGACCGAAATCGTTCCTCCCGCTCCGGAAGTTGTACCAGAAACGCTACGAGCGAAAGCACTATACAAAAACGCCGATGGTCTGGAAATTCGAAAAGCGATTGAAATCGGAGATGGGTATCGGATTGTTCAAGAGGTAGACTCGCAGGTAGAGCTCGCTCACACAGACGGGCAGCGTTATATCACACTTACCACGGATCGACTGCTGCTGCAATGCGCTTCGAAAGAGCTGTTGGACGCTGCAATGAAAGAGGTTGAGGTACTGTGTGATGATGCGTTGTTCTATTTAGCAAGAACGTTTGATGATGCGTAAAAGTGACAAAGTCAGTTTTTCTAGGTTAATCTAAGTTGCTAGTAGTAGGCATGCTCCGTATGTCCTAACCTGCCTACATATCCGTAGTTCGGGCATCTTGATCGACCCATAGCTCTAGTGGTGCGGTGTCGTAGGTTGGGTTAAACGTTCTGCTAATGTATAGGGTTCATCAATTCAATGAACTAATGAACCAACATATTGGGTTAGATTAAAACAATTTGCAAAAAGGAGGTGATCTCGTGGCACGATCGAAAGTTGGACAAGTGCGCCGACGAACACAGATTCGGCAGCGCCAAAAACGCCGTCTCAAGAGAATCAAATTGGCACTAAAGCAAACACGCTAGCAGCCGTAATAAAAAAATAATGATCCGGGAAAACGATGGACAAGAGGAAGATGATAGCTCACGGCAGCCGTCTACAAGTCGTCCTCCTCGCCCATCGCTGTCTCTCCTAGCCGTGCCTCAATTGCCAACGGCAAGCTGTAGCTTTTCAATTCTACCTTTTTATCCTTTCTAACAAACATCTCTTGAGGGGACTGTAGAAGAGTGTGAACCGTACGGTTATACAAAATGGCCATGCCTTTCCTTGATGGAGCCTGAGAATGTCTGAAATCGATCCGATTACGCGCGAGATTATGCAGAACGCCTTGGCGTCGGCTGCCGACGAAATGGCAATGGCACTATACCGCACCGCCTATTCGACCATCGTCCGGGACTGTCTCGACTACTCCACCTCCCTTTGTAACGCTGATGGCGAAATGATCGCGCAAGGCATTACCATCCCCCTCCACCTCGGTTCCGTTCCCTTTGCGATGGAAACATTGTTTAAGAAATTCGGCGGCGATATGCAGCCCGGCGACGTTTTCATCCTCAACGACCCCTTTGATGGGGGTATGCACATCCCGGATATCTTCATCGTTAAACCCATCTTCTGGGAGGATGAGCGTGTCGGATTCGCTGTCAGCACCGCCCATCACTTAGACTTGGGTGGACGCCTGCCCGGCAGCTCCGCCTGTGATAATACCGAAATCTTCCAAGACGGTTTCCGCATCCCTTGGTTAAAACTATATCATGCCGGCGAACCCGATGAGGCAATCTTCACGCTGCTGCGTGCCAATGTCCGGGTGCCCCAGATGGCTATCGGAGATTTGCGAGCGCAACTGGCAGCCTGCCATATCGGCGAACGTGCAATCCACACACTGATCCAGCGTTATGGGTTGGAAACCTTTACCACCTGTGCGAATTCACTCATCGATTATACCGAGCGTCTTGTCCGTGCAGAAATCGACTCCTGGCCCAATGGCAGCCACACCTTCACAGACTACATGGACAGCGATGGCGTCGGGGGACCGCCTGTGCGCCTAACAGTAACGATGACGGTCGAGGATGATACCCTGACCGCTGATTTTACCGGCACGAACCCACAGGTCCGAGGCGCTATCAACAACACCCTCTCCTTCACCGCATCCGTGGTCGCCCTGTGCGTTCGCTCCGTGATGCGGGAGGATATTCCGAACACGGCGGGCATGTTCAAACCGTTGAAAATCATCGCCCCGGCAGGCACAGTGGTTCACGGTGTCATGCCGGCTGCCTCCTCGATGCGCGGGATCACCGGGTTCCGGTTGGCGGACACCGTCTTTGGCGCGTTAGCGGGCTTGCTGCCAGACCGAGTCCTTGCCGCCGGCGAAGGAGGCAATTCCCTAGTGATAATTGGCGGACAACGGGAGGATCGGACGCCGTATGTCTACTACGAGCTTATGTCGGGAACATGGGGCGCGCGTCCTGACCGCGACGGAAACGACGGACTGTGCAACCCCGCCAATGTTGCCAGTAATATCCCGGTCGAGCAGGCGGAATGCGAATATCCGGTGCACATCGAACGCTACGGATATGTCATGGATAGTGGCGGCGCGGGCAAATTCCGCGGTGGCCTGGGGCTTGAGCGTGAATGGCGACTCCTCTCCGGCGAAGCACACCTCGCCATCCGTTCTGATCGTAGAGACCATCTCCCCTACGGCCTCTACGGCGGGAAGCCGGGCAGAGGGTCGATTAACGTCCTCCACCACACCGACGGAGAGGAAGAGGTGTTGCAGACCATGATATCCACATCGATGGAGGCGGAGGAACGGATTTATCATCGTCAGGCAGGAGGTGGCGGATGGGGCGAACCGCTCCTGCGTCTGCCGGCTGACGTGGCACATGATGTCAGGAACGGCAAAGTTTCGATCGAAGCAGCGCGGGAAGCGTATGGCGTGGTCCTCGACGAGACGACACTAACAGTGGATGAAGCCGCCACCACAGCACTTCGCGCACAAAATTAGGGGCTTACCTCAGAAAACCGCTAAATCCATCGAATCAGCTGTTATATCTGATTGAATATGCTTCGTTTTCTCTTGAGGCTTCCAACACACCGGCTTTGAAAGATTTTCTTTTCTGTTTCACGACAAAGTCAGCCAACGATAGCGAGGAGAGGGAAAATGAGTGAACGGGTTGCTATTGTCACTGGGGGGGCGAGTGGCATCGGCAAAGCCATCGCCGAAGCACTTGCACGTAGTGGCGATCAAGTGGTCATTGCCGACCTGAATGAAACTGAGGGAAAAGGGCTTGCCGACACAATTGGTGGCTATTTTGTGAAGGCGGATTTCTCGCAACGGATCGACTGCAAACGTCTTGTGGACGAGACATTGGCTCGCTACGGCGAAGTGCACATTCTAATCAATAATGCAGGTTTCCAGCATATCGACCCCATTGAGGTATTTCCCGAAGATACTTGGGACGAAATGTTGAGGGTAATGCTCACCGCGCCTTTCTTGCTTACCAAATACGTCTGGGGAACGATGAAAGCCCGCGGTTGGGGACGCATCGTCAATATCTCCTCCATCCACGGACGGGTCGCTTCGCCCTTCAAGAGTGCTTATATCACAGCCAAACACGGCCTCATCGGTTTCACGCGGACGGCGGCACTGGAGGGCGGCGAAAACGGTATCACCGTCAACGCTATCTGCCCGGCTTATGTCCGTACACCGCTGGTTGAAAGTCAAATTGCTGACCAAGCACGGACACGCGGGATTTCGATAGAAGATGTCGTCGAACAGGTCATGTTAGAACCCGCGGCGGTCAAGCGACTCATCACGCCGGAGGAGGTCGCCGCCCTTGTTGTTTACCTCTGTTCTGATATAGCGGGTGCTATCACCGGCGTGGACTGGGCGATAGATCTGGGCTGGACAGCGAGATAAGGGACAAAGGGATGCAGGCTGATCTCCTGATTCATAATGGGACGGTTATTGATGGCACAGGATCCCCACCCTTTCGTGGGGACGTGGCAGTTAAAGACGGCAAAATCCTCGACATTGGCGCGATCGAAAAACGGGAGGGTGTGCCGTGCTTGGATGCCCAAGACCTCTACATCGCGCCCGGCTTCATTGATATCCACAGCCATTCCGATTTCACGATGGTCCTCGATCCGCGGGCGATGAGTTCAATAACCCAAGGCGTGACCCTCGAAGTCGTTGGCAACTGCGGTCACGGATGCGCCCCCATCGGCGACCCGGAATTGGCGAAGATGAATATCTACGGACACCAAGAGCCTTACGAGATCGGCTGGCGCACGATGGCTGAATACCTCGGCGTTCTTGAAGCGGGTAAGCCAACGGTCAACGTTGCATCGCTCGTGCCGAACGGCAACCTGCGCCTCGCTGTCGCCGGACTAGTGGATCGCCCCTCAACACCGGATGAGCTTAAACGGATGAAATCCCTGCTGACACAGTGCCTAGAAGAAGGGGCGTTCGGTTTTTCCACAGGGCTCGAATATGGACCCGAAAGGGACTGCACGGAAGCAGAGATTGTCGAACTCTGTCAGGTAACAGCTGACGCCGGTGGATTCTATGCGACCCATACCCGCAATCGGGACGGGGAAGCGCAGGAAACCATCGCCGAGGCTATCCGGACCGGTGCCGCATCAAACCTACCTTTACAGATTTCTCACATCTCCGTGGTGTCACGGCTCGCTGAGGATGGACGGTGGGCGATCGAAGATGCGCTCAGGCAGGTCGACGAGGCACAGGGTAGCGGGTTAGATGTCGGTTTTGATATGCACACACGGCTGTTCGGGACCACCAATCTGAGTGCTGCCCTGCCGCCATGGGCCCTGGAGGGGGACAAAGCCTCGGTTACCGCGCGGTTACAATCAGCTGCCACCCGCCGAGAGCTGAAAACCTATCCCAGTATCATCACCGCCTTAGCACGGGACGATTGGAATAACATTGTCGTGTTTGATAGTAAAGCGCACCCTGACTTTGCCCGAAAGAGCATCGCTGAAATCAGCGAATTGACAGGTGTTGATCCGTTCGACGCTATCTACAACCTCCTGCTCGCTGAAATTGACGACCTCCACAGCCTGATGATTCTCGCCTTCACCTATCGCGAAGAAGATATTCGTATCGCCTTTGAGCACCCCAGTTGTATGGTCGGCTCGGACGCCACTGCATTGGCGCCCGACGGACCGTTAGCGGGGACATCGTTCCACGGCGCATACACATGGGCGTCTTGGTTTTACCGGCACTTTGTGCGCGACAAACAAAGCCTCAGTCCGCAAGAAGCAATCCGCCGACTCACATCGCTGCCAGCCAGCCGACTCGGTTTGACCGATCGAGGTGTCCTTCGCAAAGGGGTGTGGGCGGATGTGGTAATTTTCGATCCAGTAACCTTCGCGGATCAAGGCACCACCTTTGAACCGAACCAGACCGCTGTCGGTATGCACCATGTCGTCGTCAATGGAAAGGTGGTTCTGAAAGATGGGGAATTGACCGGGGAACGTAGTGGGCAGGTCCTGCGACGAGGATAGGAAAACCTTAGGTCAAAGAACCGAGGAAGCGCAAACTGATGAATTTTAACCTAAGTTGCTAGGGCGTGTTGACATTTGTGTCATAATGGTAATATGTCAACCTTCACCCTATCCGATACGCAATGGTTAAAAATAGTATCATTCCTTAACACCTGTCCTGATATCTATACCGGACAACAAACAGACTTAAAACGCTTTATTGATGCAGTGCTTTGGATAACCCGCAGTGGCAGTCAATGGCGACTGTTACCTAAACCATACGGCAATTGGAACAGCGTCTATAAACGATTCGCAAGATGGTGCGATAAAGATATCTTTCAACGCATGCACCAACACTTTGTCAAAGACCCCGATATGGAGTGGCTCATCATTGACACCACTATCATTCGCGCACACCCATGTGCTGGGGGTGCATTGAAAACAAGCGGGGGTCAAACATCACAAGCACTTGGACGCAGTCGAGGTGGATTCTCAACCAAGATTCATATCGCTGTTGACGGCTTAGGTAATCCCTTACATTTTATGCTGACAGCGGGTCAACGGCACGACATCACTTGTGCTGAAGCGTTAACCTCTGGCTATAACAGTGAGTATGTGATAGCTGACACATCATATGACTCGATGGCATTCATTGAGTCGATAACCGAAAGCGGCGCGGTGCCGGTGATACCCCCACGTGCCAACCGTCGTGATTCACGCACTTATGATGTGCATCTGTATAAAGAGAGGCATTTAGTCGAATGTTTCATCAACAAAATGAAGCAGTATCGTCGTATCTCGTCTCGTTTTGATAAGTTAGCAGTTCGATATATGGGATTTCTGAGTTTCGTTGCCACAATTATCTGGTTACGATGAAATGTCAACAGAACCTAGTTGAATATCCACGGAATTTCTATCAAGTTGCCACCTGACAATTACAAACCAATCGTGGAGCGGTGTCTGTCCTTGATGACATTGGGATTTGCTATCCTGATCCGATCACAGGTTAGTAAACCTGTGCCCCGAGGGTGTTTAACGATGATTTGTTCAGTTTAGGTCCATTCACCCAAGTGAGCAAATCCACCGTCCATGTTTAGATAGTGAAAGGAGATTATAGTGGTTAATTTTACACATGATTTGGAATTTGGCGAGGTTGGAGAAGAGCTGGTTAGAAATCTGCTTTCATCTTCTACTTTTACCATTGAGGTCAAACGAGATCGACTAGTTTCGGAGACAGGAAACATAGCAATAGAAATATCTTATAAACATGCACCAAGTGGCTTAATGACAACCACCGCTGACTGGTGGGCTTTTGTATTGTCGGGTGACGAATACAAAGATGAGATTATTATCTTCATACAGACAAAGAGATTAAAAAAAATAGTGAATAAATATAAAAAATTGAATGGGACTAAACGTGGTGGAGATGGGAAAACAGCTGAATTAGTATTAGTCCCTTTGCCAGAAATCTTAAATAAATAAGAGTTGTGCACTTGAGTTTGTAGTAGCGCAATTCATTGCGCGTCCAAATGGGCGATCAATTGCCTGACTACGAACCTAAGCCCTGACTGTAGTTGCCCGATTTATCGGGTGTTAGGAATGGTGTCATGCAGCGATGAATGGCCAAACTACAGGACTTTGAGCGTTCAACTGCGTAACTTCTATTTGTTTTCAGTTCGTTTGAACCAATGTACCGATTGCCATTTAGCGGATTTCTCACTGATTTCAACATTTGTTGAATTGGCGACAGCAAAATGTCAACACGCCCTCGGCATTTATTAAGTACTCTCGAAATTATCCGAGCTTATTGGGCAAGTCCGTCGGCTTTTCGCTGATAAATACAACGTAACAATTTCGGAAAAACATCGCGCTATGAACACAACTCCAACTTACCATACGATCGTTCAGAGGAAAGGCGGCAGAATCGGTGAGTTTCATTTGCAACGAAATGGCGAAATCATACCACCTTTATCAACGCCGCTCCTATATCCGGTGATTTCGTTTATGACCGGTTCCACTCCACGCGGAGGAGGTCTCTGGAAGTACCTTCTCCGTGATTTGATGAAGCACGATGTTCCGATGTTATCCCAAGTCCTACACTTTCTGGACTTCCCGTTTAAGGGGAAACATCTACGAAAGTGGCGTCAAAAAACAATGCGTGAGTGGTATCAAGAGGTAAACGGTGTTTATAATGCCCCACTGTTTCTCGACTCCGGTGGATTTAAGCTGCTTTACAAGGCAGGATTAGATCTAAAGGAATTTGGAATCGAAAAGGAAACCGAAGCCGATGATATTTTCGCGCTTCAAGAAGATTTTGGGGGCGAAATTATCGCTTCTTTAGATTATCCGTTACCACCGGGTTTGGAACGCTCCGAGGCTGAAAAGCGGATGAGCCTAAGTCTGGAGAATGCCTATCGCGTCGCTACATTGCTTGCGCCCAAAACACAAACCCCCTTTTTATACGTTTGCTGTCATGGACAATCCCAATCGGATATCGAGAGTTATGTTAAACAGGTTTTCGACCGCCTTTTAGGTGTGCTGCCCTCATTTGGACTTGCGGTTGGCTCTCTAGTGCCATTGCGAGGGAAGCAGGATTCGGCGGTGCTTGAGCGGATCCGCGGAGTTCAAAAAGCGATTCCAGAGTCAGAACGTTACCATACCCCCATCCATGCCTTCGGTGTCTCCGGGGACTTGATGCCTATACTGGCGTACATGGGTGTTGATAGCTTTGACAGCACCAGCTACATTCAAGCAGCACGTGGACTCAACTACGCAGACCCATTGACGCGATCGAAGCGGAAACTGATGGAATTGGACGAACTGACCTGCACTTGCCGCATCTGTCGGGAGGTTTCCCTTGATGAGATGCAACGCACCTTAATGGAAGAGGTAAGCTATAAACGGACTTCGACCGGAAAATACAAGAGCGAATGTTATGCGGCGATCGCCTTGCATAATTTCGAGTTGGAGGCAGGACTACTTTCTCGCATGAAGACCGCCATTGAAGCCGATGAGGCACTCGAAGAATTAGTCAATCATGCTTCGACAGGGCGAGGCATCCGTCGGGCAGTAGACTGGTTGATAGAAAATAATGAAGCATTTGCCAGTCGTATGGCAAAGACCGTTATCGACATCTCCACGTCCGAAAACCGGCGTATGGTTGAGAGTAACCCTTATCAATTGGAGCTTTTTCCGGCTCTATCAAAAAAAGAAACGAGTTCCGACCTTCGGAAAGAACAACCGACTATTTCACTGAATTATACGCCCGATTCCTTTTTCATTCCAGCAGATTACGAACCCCCAAAAGACAAAAGGATTCTTTTGGCAATTCCCTGTGCAGGAAAAAAGCCATATTCACTTTCACGTACACATACTATCATCAACACCAAGGTTCAAAATGCCTTTGGGAACAATCAGCAGGCGATTCACAAAATTACTCTCTCCGGACTCTACGGGCCAGTGCCAGAAGAATTTGAATCTGAGGAGCCCGTCGTGCGCTATGATTTCCAGTTATCTCCCAGAAATACCGTGCAGATACAGTTGGGAGCAGATCGATTCAAAGCCTATCTTGATAAGTACAGCGACCACTATACTTTGGTTGTCGGATACGCCACAAGCCAAGCCTATCGCAAGGTGTTTGAACGTCTCCAAGAACATTGTTTAGATTTTATCTTGCTCCCGATCAAACCGAAGCAGAAGCGGCTCTCGGAGTTTTTCCGACACGTCCACTTAGATGAACTCATCGAAGTTTTATCCACTCAAATCGCCCCACAAAATTAACTGAGGAGTACTCATAAATCAAACTACTGAAATAATGTAAGAACTTACGCAGTTGAATGCCTCGATGCTTCGTAATGGCGATTTCTCCTCTGTGAAGGGAGCGTGTATTAGCTGCTATCCCTCCCCTTCGGATCGGGCGAGCCGGAGATAATCTTCAGTCCGGCCCGATTGAAAATCCAATGCAAGCAAGAGCCGAATATGCGCCTGTCGATCTGGACTCTCATCAAGATTTTGCTCAATCTCTGCTTCTAGGTCCACTAGTTCTTCCGTCAAACAGAGTTGTTCTAGGAAATATGTCAGAAGTGGTGTGAAGACCTGTTCCGCATCAAAACTCAGTCGCAACAGCATTTGGCAGTGTTCAAGGATTTCAACTGATTCTTGTGCGTTTACGACGATTTGCGCGAATGCCATTGTACATTCATTGACGAGGTGGGGTAATTCGCCTGTCTGGAGCGTGTCGGGATAGTGCACGATAGCTTGATGTATCAACGCGTGAAGAATTGACAGTGCACGTTCCGTTTCACCCAGTTGTGCCAATGACTCCGCCTGTTGCCTCAGACTTTCGAGTTGAGCCATCACCTGATGGAGGCGGGACTGTTCGAGAAAGCTATCCCCAAAGATGCTATCAATCTGTTCCCGGTAAGCTGTGACAAGTGGAAGCGGTCCGGGCTCCAGTGGGAGGGCGGGAATGTCTGAGTATGCTTGAGCAACAGGAACCAGTTCGGGTGCGCGTTTGAGCAGTTCTGAAATGACCTGTAGTAGGCTTGACTTAGATTTTGCCTCAAGTGTGGCGAATAAGGACTCAAGAGAGAGAATGGCGTCCGGCTCATGAACATAGGTCAATAGCAGTGCGACAATATGTTTACAATCTCCTCCCCAGTCGTATGGACACGAACAGTAGGTGGAGGCAATCTCTGTCGGCATCAATTCTACAGTGACACGATACGGGTCTATATCCGTACCCTCGCATGTTGCTGATAGGGTGTAACCGTGGAGGACCGGATTGTCAATTGCGCCGGCATGAAAGTAGTCTAAGCCGCGCGTGAAACTTTGCTCTGTACAGCGTTGTTGAATCTGATCCGGTGTAAGTTGGAGAGGTTGCATGGCTACTCCTATTAATACAAGTTAAGAGAGTGTGTGCAAAAATATAGTTGACACAATCAGTCAAAGAGGGTTTCCTATTTTTATCCCAACAAAAAGGAGACCCGCCATGACACCAAAGCCAATGTTGAGCGATTAGGTCGCTCTTATTATGCAACTATTTGAGCAATTTATGCAACACCATATTCAACAACAAGATATCAAACAAGCAAAATCACTAACATAACTCAAGTTACTAGGTAGCCTGTAGGTCGAGTTTCCATACTCGACAACTACTATAAACGACTATACACCTATTGCCCCGCCCCGATAAGATCAAGATTCAAAGTAACTAGGGCGTGTTGACATTTATGTGAATTCCGTCCGCTATTCGTCGATAAGTACTTAATCGTAGGGGCGAGGTTTCCTCGCCCAACGGGTTGGGAAACCCAACCCCTACAGGAATAGCCCCAATGTAGGGGCAACTCTTGTGGTTGCCCAACATACTTTAGGAGTGGATTTCTGATACTCTGAAAGGAGCACGTCCGTGACACAGAAAACTGATAATAATAATATCCGCGTTGGCGTCGTTGGCGTCGGACGCGGAATGGGGTTTGCGCAGGGGGCTGCCTTTGTTGGCATGGAGTTGGTCGCGCTGTGCGATACGTGGGAGGAGAAGCTGCGTGAGGCGGGAGAAAAGTTAAACGTTGCGACGTACACAGATTATGAGGCATTTCTCTCCCACGATATGGACGCCGTTGTTTTGGCGAACTACTTTCATCAACACGCTCCCTTTGCTGTCAAAGCACTTAAAGCCGGGATGCATGTGATGAGTGAAACCACCGCATGTGGGACGCCGGCGGAGGGAGTAGCATTAGCGAGGGCGGTGGACAAGTCCGGTAAAATCTATCTGTTCGCCGAGAATTATCCCTATTTTGCCTACAACCAAGAGATGCGTCGCCTTTATCAGAACGGTGAGGTCGGTGAAATACAATACGCCGAAGGGGAGTATAACCACCCCATGGATTCACGGACTTACAATCGATTATCGCCGGGGATGAACCACTGGCGCAATTGGATTCCGTCCACCTACTACTGCTCTCACGCGCTTGCACCAATTATGTACATCACCAACACCCATCCGGTCAGCGTGAATGCGCTGTCAATCCCCCACTCCGAAAACGACACCGAAAAATTGAATGTTCAGCGAGGCGACCCCGGCGGCATCATCCTCTGCCGCATGGACAACAACTCGGTCGTCCGGATTATGGGGCTCAAGATGCGCGGGCACGGTGTCTGGTATCGGATTCACGGCGCGCGCGGACTGATGGAGAACCTACGCTCTGGTGCTCCCGGGTCCCTACGGGTGATGCACGAGCCGTGGGATCTGCGGGAGGGCGACGAGGGCGAAAAGATTTACGCGCCGGACTTTCCCCACCACGCTGAGGAGGCACGACGGGCGGGACATAGCGGCGGAGACTTCTTCACAAGCTACCATTTCGCCGAAGCTATCCGCAAAGACGAAACCCCCTATTTTGATGTCTACCGCGGTCTTGAGATGGCAATGGTTGGGATCCAAGCGTGGAGATCGTGTCTGGATAACGGTGCACCGTATGAGATTCCGGATTTCCGTCAGGAGTCTGTCCGGGTGGACTACGAAAACGATAACTGGTCTCCATGGCCCGAACACGGTGGTCCCGATCAGCCACCGCCTAGCATCAATGGATATAATCTGCCAACCGATGACGCTATCGCTTATTCGCGGGATGTTTGGGACGAGATGGGTTATGAGGGGGAGTAAGTCATTGGCTCGCCAGGGCGTGAGGCACTTTCTATGCCGCCCAATCCACACACAACGCCTCGGCTTGCTCTAAGACCGTTGCAGTAGCTTTGTCTTGTTTGTCGGGTGGGTAGCCGTGTCTACGGAGAACGCGCTTCACCATCACCCGTAGCCTCGCGCGAACGCTCTCCCTTAGTGTCCAGTCGATGGTCACATTCCGCCGAACGGTTTCGACTAGCTCAACCGCGATGGTTTGCAGCGTTTCGTCACCTAACACCTCCACCGCACTATCGTTGACTTCAAGTGCATCGTAGAATGCCAATTCATCGTCTGAAAGCCCTAGCTCCTCGCCGCGGTCTTGTGCCTGACGTATCTCTTTCGCAATTTCGATCAGTTCCTCAATTACTTGTGCTGCTTCAACCGTACGGTTCTGATAGGTGCGGATTGAGCGTTCCAACATCTCTGCAAACGAACGCCCCTGCACAACATTTTTCCGTGAGTGGGTTCTAATCGCATCGTTGAGCAGCCTTTCCAAAAGTTCAACCGCCACATTCTTATGCGGCAAATCCCGCACTTCAAGGAGAAATTCATCGCAGAGAATCGAGACATCGGGTCGCTCCAACCCTGCGGCGGCAAAAATATCAATCACACCTTCAGAAACGACTGCTCTGGATACTAACTGCCGTATCGCCTGCTCTGTCACCTCAGACTGGGCTTCTTCCGTAATGGTCAGTTTTGCCAAGACACTCCTCACCCCCTGAAAAAAGGCGACATCGTCGCGGATCTCTGTCGTTTTCTCGTGCGGCACTGCCAGTGCAAACGCTTTGGAGAGTGCGGTAACTGTTTCCAGTAGGCGGGTTTTGCCATCTTGTTGTTTCAAAATATGTTCTTGAGCCGAAGGTAACAATCTGAGGCGGTCTGTGACGTCCCCGGTAATCCATGTCGACCAATCGAAACTGTAAAACAGACCACAGCAGATCTCGTGCTTTTCTAGCATCACAGCGACCGCTTCCGCTTTATCAACGGCAGTTTTCCCTTTTCCACCATTTTCGGTGTAGTTCGCCAGTGCCTGTTTCAGGTGGTAAGCAAGTCCGATGTAGTCCACAATCAAACCGCCCGGTTTGTCGCCGAACACCCGATTGACACGGGCGATAGCCTGCATCAGTCCATGTCCACGCATCGGCTTGTCCACATACATGGTGTGAAGACTGGGCGCGTCAAATCCGGTGAGCCACATATCGCGAACAATCACTATTTTCAACGGGTCCTTGGGGTTTTTGAATCGTGCTGCCATCTCTTCTCGTCGCGCCTTGTTTCGGATATGCCCTTGCCACGACGGGTCATCATCGGACGAACCTGTCATCACAACCTTGATCTCTCCCTGCGTGTCATCATCGTCGTGCCAATCTGGACGACGTTCGACAAGTGCGTTGTAAAGTTCAACGCAGATACGCCGACTCATGCAGACAATCATCGTCTTGCCATCCATAGCTTCTAGCCGTTCTGCAAAGTGTGTGACAATATCATCGGCAATGAGACCCAACCGCTTTTCCGTTCCCACCAATGCCTCAAGCTGAGCCCATTTGGTCTTGAGTCTCTCTTTGCGTGCGACCTCCTCCCCTTCAGTCGCTTCCTCAAATTCCGGGTCAACGTGAGGTTTTTCGCTCTCATCCAATTCAATGCTGGCGAGACGACTCTCGTAGTAAATCGGAACAGTAGCACCGTCTTGAACTGCACGTTGTATATCGTAGATGCTGATGTAATCTCCAAAGACCGCGCGGGTGTTGCGATCTGCCGCCTCGATCGGTGTGCCGGTAAAACCGATAAAGGAGGCATTGGGGAGCGCGTCGCGCATGTGACGGGCAAATCCGCTGATAAAGTCGTATTGGCTGCGGTGCGCTTCATCCGCGATAACCACAATGTTCCGCCGATCGGATAGTAGAGGAAAACGGGTTTCATCGCCTTCTGGAAAAAACTTTTGGACTGTGGTAAAAACCACCCCGCCCGATGCGACTGTCAGGAGTTCGCGTAAATGCCCTCTATCGCTCGCTTGCACCGGTGCTTGTCGCAGAAGTTGACTACACCGCGCAAATGTGCCGAACAGTTGCTCATCTAGGTCGTTTCGGTCAGTGATAACGACCAACGTTGGGTTTTCCATCTGCGGATGCTGGGCGATGCTTCCGGCATAAAAAGCCATAGTCAAGCTCTTGCCCGAACCTTGTGTATGCCACACAACACCACACTGCTTGTCCCCTTCCGGGCGCGAGGCTTTTACCGTCGTATCGACAGCCTTTTTCACAGCGTGGAACTGGTGATAACCGGCGATCTTTTTGGCAATCGTCTCCCCCTCAGTTTCTTCAAAGACGACGAAGTGTTTGAGGTAGCTCAAAAATCTGCTTTTCTCAAAGATACCCTTAATCAATACCTCTAATTCTAATTCGGTTGACGGTGCCTCGTCCTCTCCCTCAATCGTCCGCCACGGTAGAAACCATTCCTGATCAGCGGTTAAAGAACCGATGCGAGCCTCTAACCCGTCAGAAATGACGATTGTCTCGTTATAGGTGAACAGCGAAGGGATTTCCTGTTTGTAGGTACAGATCTGGCGAAATGCGGTTAGGATGGTAGCTCTTTCGTCAGTCGGGTTTTTGAGTTCAATCACGGCTAAGGGCATCCCATTGATGAACAACACAACGTCCGGGCGGCGTTCGCTGTTTTCCACCACTGTGAACTGATTGACCGCCAACCAGTCGTTGTTTTCAGGCGTATCAAAATCGACCAACCGCACGCGCTCACCGCGCATCGTACCGTCCGGCTGTCGAGCCTCAACCTCTATCCCATCGACCAGCATCAGATGGAATGCGCGATTGTTCTGTACCAATGCGGGGGAATCTGGATGAAGCACCTTTCGGATCGCTTCCTCTTGTGCTTCGGCGGGTATGTTTGGATTCAGGCGGGCAACCGCATCGCGCAAACGGCGTTCTAAAATTACTTCGCTGTAGGTGGAGCGTTCTGCATCGGGGGTATCCGGGGCGATGTCGGGACCGTGTAAAACGGTATAACCCAGTTCAGCAAGCCAGTCGAGTGAGGCTTCTTCGATGTCAGATTCGTAAATCGTATTGAGATTCATGTTATCCCCTCAAGAGGCATCATATCAATCAGGTCCCTATTGATTTCTTAAGCCACCTTCTCCCACGCACGCTTTGAGCCCCTCCACAAACACCTGAAAGCTTTTTGACCCGTTCCTGTACGGTTCCATGTGTTGGGCGATGTTTTGTGCCACAATAGTCTTGAGTAACCGCTGGGGATAGCAGTAGTGCAGCACACGCCTCAGTGCCTCGTGCGTACCGCCTGTGATTGCATCGGGATTCCGATATTTGGCTTGGCCTTGGAGATTTCTTGCAACTCTGGGATATGCTGTTCGCACAGCTTCAATGTCTCCAAAGAACCACGCCTCTAGCTCTTCAATTGCCAATCGGTTGACCACGTGAAAATCGCCTTCTTGGGATGGGTTGGATTTCGTCGCAAAACCCGCATCGTGCGCTATTCCTTCTAACTGTGCCTTCAGTTGGAAACAATCTTCTTGATCTCTATCAATAAGGACCACAATTCGCCAGTCATCGGGTATCCATCGCCGGTAAACTTTCAATCGTTCAGGTAATTTTCCAAGTAAGTCCGGTTTGCCCTGAAAGACATGAAAGTTGAAACCCACATCAGCTGAAAGAATCTTGGGCAAAATGATTTTTAATGCCACTTCAGCGGATTCTTCCTCTAGGAAAAACTCAATGTACATTCCCACCTCGCTTTGGACCACCCGCATTAGTCAACGGATCTCCAACTTCAAAAAAACCTTCCATCCAGAGATATCCTAACTTCGCCCCCGCTTCCAGAAAATCCTTGATTCCCTGCATCTCCGATACGCGTTTGCAGACCGTAAACCCTTGCTCATTTCTATAAAGCACCCACACCTCCTCAGCGCGAAGTCCGTTGACAAAATAGGGGGAATGGGTGGTAATCATCAGTTGAGACAACCCCAACGCCTCACTGTACTCCTCCACTAAACCGTTCAGCAAGCGCGGATGGAGATAATTTTCAGGTTCCTCAATGCCGATTAATTGCGGCGGATCTGGAGCATATAGCAAGGTCAAGCACGACAGCATCTTTAACATACCATCAGAGGCAAACTTCGCCGAGATAGGTTTTTCAAACGGCGCATCCTTAATCTTTAACAGGAGCCGTCCGTCCATCACCAGTTCTGTGTCCACCTCTTCCAAGCATGGAACCCATTCCGATAGTATCGAAAGAATTTTTTCCAAACGCTCTGGGTATCGTTCCTTTAGATGCTGGATAACATTGGGCAGGTTGTCTCCCGTTTTGGATAACCTTTCTTGCGGGCCTGCTTCTGCAATGCCTCGTGTAGCATCGGCGGAAAGATCAGAAAAGTGCCAACCTGTAACGAAGCGATAAAAGGCACTCACACGGGGGTGGAGTGCTGATTGCCCAAATCTGCTAACGGCGAGTATTGAGCGATCATCAAGTCGCTCCTCAATTCGCTCGTTCCCTTCAGTCGGCGTTTCACCGGCGGTGACGTGTCCTGCCCCCTCCCAAAAATCGAGAAAGCGAAACGATCTTCCTCGACTACCGCGCCGCCATTGCATCCATTCGGTTTTAACGCACGGTCCCTGTGTATCTTCATTGATAGTCAAGTGATAGGTGATGAGTGGTGTCTTGGGTGTCTCACGATACTTCAACTCAAATTCAATTGGTCCATCACTGCCTCGCGTCCTTAACTCCTTAAAACGTTCCCTTTTTGCCCATGCAGAACGCAGCCCGTCTATGAAACATTCTGTGAGAAATGCAAAGACATCGAATAGCGTTGACTTCCCGCTGCCGTTCGGTCCCAAAAAAACAGATAGCGGTGTAATATCTCGTAACTTCACATCCCGCAATGCGCGATAGTTTTTTACATGTAATGACTCGATGTGTGGGACAAGTGGCTGCTGTAGAACCGGCACTTGAAGGCGTTCATGAAGCAACTCATCGAATTTCTCATCAAACTGATCTTCATCCGTAAAGTCGGTATAAACCTGTGTTCCTAAAAATGTTGGCGTCTTATCTTCCCCCACCGCCTGACGAATTATGGGAATGAATTTGTTAGTCCCCAGGTCTTCAGCAAGTTTCCTAGTTATAATCATCGCTTCGTATCCAACACCACCTTCCCCGGCGTTTGCTTTCCTCACATAACTGTCTGTGCAAATGACCAGCACCTGGTCGGAGTTCCTGATACCACGCTCCATAAATTGTGTCACATCATCGCCCGGACGGAGTTCCCACTGATCAAGTATTATATTAACTCCCTTGCGATGAAGTTTTGCACTGAGTTCTGACACCCATCGCCTATGTTCTGGTGTATCATGAGAATATGAAATGAAAACTTTAGGATGTTCTGCCATCTTTTACTCCTGTCCGTTATCTGCATTACCCATACAAATTGCCTCGGATAACAACTGTAGCAGCAACCCGTTTTGGATTTGAAAGAACATGCGGAATTATTCATGGGATTTTTTAGCTATTGATTGAGATTATAGCCTTTCAAATAAATTTTGATAAGTATCAGAGAGACTATGAATAGCTATCATTGAGATTCCCATTCTCCATAACTGATTTTCAGTTAGGCGAATCCAAATTTCCCATGAGCTCTCCATTTGCTCACGTGTGACATTTAAGCATGCCCATAGCTTCGTGAGTTCTTCCTGATTACGAAGCAGAGAAATTGCCCGTTGGGTTATATCGTACTGCTCGGAAAGAAAAGTCAACGGAACCTTAAAGCGAAATGAAGATGTTGAGTTTAAATTTGCTTCTAACATATCTTGTTGATCTGAAGCGATTATGTCCGCTAATTCATGGATATGCAATGCCATATAATATGCGACTAGTGAGGTCCGGTATTCCAATTCATCCCCGAAGATAGGAACCAACCATCCCCATTTTCTTTCATAAGCCTCAACTAAATACTTCCAACCTTCTGGAGAATTTCCTCCACGGGCACCACTAATTGATTCGGAGTAGCCCATCAGTTCACCCGTTTCCCATACAGGGAAGGATTTTACTCCGTCCACAATAGGGATTTTAGCTTGCGCAAGACCCAAGGCCAGGTCTAGTTGGTTTGTGATTAGACTGAGGCTTCCGTGCAGACTATGGTATACATACCCTAGGGCACTGGGTATGTTTGCCCAAACGATGTACCCCGCACGATTCCATCTAGCGATGTTGAGCAGGTCATCAAGGATGGACTTCTGATCTCTGAATTGTTCCCTCCCGGATTCAACTCCCACTAAAGCAACAGAAATTAAGGGGGAAATAATCTCAACAGCTTTATCCACAACCTTAACCAACTGTTCTTTGCTTTTTGGTCGCTGTCCTTCCAATTCATTTTGTCGCCATTGTACCAGCGATCTAAATACGTTTGGCTTAATTCCTTTGACGAGTTGTCGCCATCCAAGCATATCCCCTGTGCGAGCGAGCTTAATCGCTGCTGCGTAAGCATCAGCTGCAGATTCAACCTGCGTCGGGATCTCAGGCAGTTGAGTGTCTGACCCTTCAACAGCTGGTGCTTCTTGTCCGGAGGGGAGTTTAGCAAACGGATTTTTTCCCAGAGGAGGCTTCTCTACAACTGGCACTCGGTGGAGTTCATGAATCAACTTCTCAACTTCCGATTCAAATTGACTGTCATTCCTGAAGTCAATATAAACTCGCGTTCCTAAAAATGTTGGTGTCTTCTCCTGTCTTGATGCCTGACGGATTACAGGAATGAATTTATTCGTTCCCAAATCTTGAACAAGCTGTGCAGTTACAATCATCCGCTCGTAGCCAACGCCGCCTTCGGCGGCGTTCGCTTTCCTAACGTACTGGTCCGTACAAACAACCAGTACCCGATCAGAGTCTATAATACCGCGCTCCATGAATTGTGTTACATCATCACCCGGCCCGAGGTCCCACTGATCGAGTATCGCATCAACTCCATTATGACGAAGCTTCGCACCGAGTTCTGATACCCATCGCCTGTGCTCTGGCGAATCGTGAGAATATGAAATGAAAACTTTAGGATGTTCCGCCATCTTTTACCTCCAATCTTTTATCTACATCGTCCACCCGAATTCCCTTTCCGACAACAACTTCAGTAGCAATATGTCTCACATTTGGGAAAATGTGCAAGATTATTCAAGCAGTTTTGACTCACCGGTAACTGACGCTACAACCCTTCAAAGAAATAGCGAAAAATATCGGTGAGATTGCGACGACCTATCGAATTGTGTTGTCCTTCATACCTGCCTTCGAACCAGTTTCCAAGTGAGCGAATCCAATCTCCCCATGAATCCTCCATTTGCTCACGTGTAACATTTAAGCAGGTCCATAACTGTGTGAGTTTCTCCTGATTGCGAAGCCGGGAAGTTGCACGCTGGATTATATTGTAATCCTCATAAAAAAAAGTCAACGGAATCGTAAAGCGATATCTGGATTCTAAGGTATCATGTTCACCTGAAGCAATTATTGCCGCTAATTCATGGATATTCAGAGCCATATAATATGCAACCAGTAAAGTCCGATATTCTGATTCAGTGCCAAAGATAGGAACCAACCACTCCCAGTTTCTTTTATAAGCTGTGGATAAATACTCCCAACTGTCTGTACAATTTGGACCAAACGATCCGAACCACCCTATAAGGTCGTCCGTTTCCCAGAGGTGTCGGTGCTCTGTTTTATATAAATCCGGAACTTTAACTCGTGCCAGATTAAGAGCGAGATCTAACTGATTTGTGCTAAGACTGAGACCCCCGTGCAGACTGTGATAGACATATCCTAGGGCACGGGGAATTTTTATCCAGAACGTGGATCCAGCCTCACTCTCTCCGGCGATGTTTAACAGGTCTTCAAGGATGGACTTCTGATTTCTAAACTGTTCCCTCCCAGATTCAACCCCCGCTAAAGCAACAGAAATTAAGGGGGAAATAATATCAATGGCTTCATCCGCAGTCTGAAACCGCTCTTTATCTTTCGGTGGCTCCCCAGCCATTCCCTCTTGTCGTCGTTGTACCAAAGAGTCGAATACACGTGGCTCAATTTCTTTGATGAGTTGTCGCCAGTCATACTCAGCCCCTATACGAACAATCTCAACCGCTGCCGAATAAGCCTTAGATGCAGATTCAACTTGCTCCGGAATCTCAAGCAGTTGAGTGTCTGTCTCTTCAGAAGGTGATGCCTCCTGTCCAGAAGGTAATTGAGCAAATGAATTTTCTCCCAAAGGTAAGTTCTCTACAACTGGTGCCTGGCGGAGCTCAGAAAGCAACTCCTCAAATTTCTCATCAAATTGACTATCATCTGTAAAGTCAATATAAAGTCGTGTTCCTAAACATGTTGGCATTTTCTCCTGCCCTGATGCCTGACGAATTATGGGGATAACTTTGTTAGTTCCTGAATTTTGAACAAGCTGTGCGGTTACAATTTCTATCTCGTATCCAACGCCGCCTTCACGATTGTTAGCTTTTCTCACATAATTGTCCGTGCAAATGACTAGTACTCTATCACAATCCCTAACACCAACCTCCATAAACTGTGCCGAACCAGTGCCCAGACCAAGACCCTGCTGATCGAGTATTGCATTAACGTCATTGTGGCGAAGTTTTGCAGCTAGCTCTGATACCCACTGCTCGTGCTCCGGCGAATCATGAGAATACGAAATGAAAACTTTAGGATGTTCCGCCATCTTTTACCTCCAATCTCTTATCTACATCATCCACACGAATTTCCCCCGACAATAGTTTCGGCAGCAGCGCGTCCCGGATTTGGGAGAGGGTCCGAGATTGTTCACTATTCACCCGGATCTTCTCCATAAATGGTTGGACAATCTCACTGAACTGTTGAGCAATCGGTGTAGTCGGTACAGGGAAATGATAATGATCAAAACATGATGCCGGTACACGTTGCCGACCGGTTGTCCCCGTCATATTATGAATCGCGAATGTACGCAAATCATTGCTCCGGGCGAGATAATAGCCAAATTCAACAGGCAACGGGGGCTTGGGGCGCAATACGATATATTCAGTAGATCCCCAACCTACCTCTTCCTCGTCCAGAAAATCGACAAAACCCGTTTTACCATTTTCAATACAGGGCGTAATTCGTGCCAAAAGGGTATCCCCATTAATAAACTTCGTACCGGAATTGAACTCTCGGTGTGTCCAGTTATCAGGTCTATGTCCCTGCGTTGGTAAATTCTGCATGTGCAAATAAGGCGAGGTTGTTCCCTTTTTCAAAACACGGCGTGGATTTACTTCGATCGCTTCAGGCAGCGAAACAACCTCCCACCCCTCCGGAATTTTCCCCAACGGCGAATCTTGGAACGCCGATGGGAACAGGATAGCAGTTGCGGCATCCATACCAGCGGGCATGCGTCCCTCCATCTTTGCCCGTACCGGGTCAAAGTCCACAAACCAAGACTTAAAAATCGCCCGTGCTATTGCTTCTAGCGTCTCATTCATCTGTCGGTTGAGTTCAATCTTATCGTCAAGTGTGCCGAGGAGGTAGGCAATCTGGCGTTGCTTTTCGACGGGGAGATATAACACCGAAAGTTTTGCTAAATCGCTCCCCCTAATTCCCGCCGCTGCTACTTGTTCGATAATACTTTCAATGATTTGACGCCCCAAACGGGAGTTAAAAAAATAAAAATAAAAAACAGGGTCCGCAATAGAAGGATTTAAGCGTGCTCGAATTAGGTGTCCTTCATAAGTAATTGGCTCCGAAGCACCTAAGAATATGGAACATTTTCCAGCACCGGAGTGTACAAGCGACTGGCGAGCAAATAACAGATCTCCTTTTTTTAACAGATACTTTTCAGCTTCTGCCTCTGACAAAGGGACCCTTTCCATGGGAATGTTCCCGATCCTTGAATGAGCGAACAACTCTCCCATGTTCACCATTTTTACACCGGATCCCCTAACAGCCCTTGGACGAGTTAAACCATTTCGTAAGGAAATATCGAAAAGTTCTTCAAAGATGACAAGCTGTCTATCTGTCGAACCTGACTTCCCGCAAATTCCTTCAGGTTGTCTGTTTTCTTTAGCAGGTTCCGCTTTCTGTATTACCTTGTATTCTGCCGCAATCACCTGCTTGAACCAGTCTGATAACGACTGCCAATCCACCACATCAACCCGAATCGGCACGTCGGATTCCTCGAAAGCCTCTGTTAATCGACGCAGCTGTCTCCGGCTTAACAGCTCACTGCCGACAACTGCAAGATCGAGATCGGAATAATCCTTAGCCGTCCATTTCACCCTTGACCCGAAGGCACGAACTTCGCACTTGGGTACATGCTCAGCCAATATGCGTTGAATCGTTTCAAGATGCTTGGAATTAAGGTCAATCATTGCGTGTCTTCAGTGTTATTAAGAGCTGTTTGGCATCATGTACAAACTCAGTTGCCTTCTCAAACACCCTTTTTACCTCCTTTGGAATAGGGGCGATATTCCACCAGCGCAGACCTGCCGATGATTGCGACAATGCGCACTATCAGTTCCATTCCATTGATGTCGGTGAGGCGCAAATCCTCACCGGGTATCAAATGAACCGGCTGCTGTTTGCCCTCATTGATAGCGATGTTGGAAGCATATAGGTAGGTCCGGTCAAGGGTATCGCGTATGGGATTCAAACGGCCCGACAAGCCCGGAAGATAGCCGGTCGCCTCCGGAAAAATCACCGCGCCACTTTCAGGCTGGCTTTGCATTTCAATTGTAAGTGCTCCCTGCGCTGGTGCCCAGTCGTGCTCGATATGGGCGGCGAAGCCGGTAGCGGCTGCGAACACTGTCATGGGAAGGTGTGTGGAATGCAGGTCAACTTGCGCCTCGCCGTTCTCGTCGGTGGTCGTGTGTTTCCATGTCTTATTGGGAAACAGGGCCAACAGTTTGACTCCCGGCACAGGGATGCCACGGTGGAGGCACATGATGAGGGTGGTTGCCGGCGTCACCTCCGTGCGAGCGGCAGGGATCGTGAGAACAAGGTCTGAATCATCAATGAGTTGGTATTCTGGGATTTTTCCACTCAAGGCTTCCGTTTCACGAAGGATGATTGGTACGCCGTCACCTCGTCGCTCCATGAAGAATTGCCGATCGCCCGAACCCCGGATCTCCCCAACAGGTATTCGTCCGAAGATTGAGGCAAGTGCTTCGTTTCGAGTTGATTGGCGGATTGCCATGCTGTCGATCGTTAGGTTGTTTGGCAACCCACCGGGGGAGTTTATTTCAACGCGATCCGCGAACATTGAAAGTCGAATCCTGCTGCCACGAATTGAGTAGTCGCGGTGGACAACAGCGTTGACAATCGCTTCAAACAGTGCTGCCTCGCTGTACTGGGGCAAATCGGTTCGAGCGGGGTCCTTGTAAGCACCAACGCGCATGCTGCGGACCGCAAAGGCAACCGCTTCAGTAATTTGTCGGTTCAGCGGTCCAGTAATTGTCTGGGCATCTATCTGATCGGAGGCACGATCGTTGCCTCGATAACAGGTTGCGGTGATGCAAGCGTTGGGAAGCCATTCTTCGGGCGATAGACTGCACAACAGGACGCCCGCCACTGTAGCCCGCGTTATCCCATTTTCGTCACTTGTCAAGAGCCCCATCCTTTCCAGTGCAGATTCAGGATCGACAGTCCCCACAGTGCTCAACAAAGGCTTCCAAAGCGATTCATCTAGGGATCCAAATCCAGTTCCCTGAACCGGCTGTTTATCAAACCAGAGGAATCGTGCCTGCCCGCGCTGCTGTGCCAGACGCAACCGCTCATCGCTTGTCATCCGACGTTTTGAGCTGCCAACCCGGTGGTAGCTGCCGCCGGGGCTATCGTGCTGAGTGTGACCTTGCGGCACTTCGATCAACAGGAATGGCACTCCTTCCTCTGTTTCTCTGCGAAGGACAATAGGACGGATTGGAGGGGTAATCATGTCGGTGCAAATTTCCACTAGGAGCCGTTCCAGTGCATCCATCTGCTCGCGTGACATACTTTGAACATCGCCGCTGTCGGTTACACCACACAGCACCACACCGCCGTCCGCATTGGCGAAGGCAGCGAGTTCATCTGCCAGATCGCCACGACGAGGACTCTTAGGAACATTCCCCGCGAACTCAATCTCCTTGAATTCCCAGTGGCTATCTTCACCGAGGCGCATTTGACGTCTGATATCTTCGTCGCTGAAATTCATGAATTATCTCCAATCCCAACTATTTCCAAATTCTCACTAATCGCGGTATCCAGCCACCGAGCTTCCGCCATTTGCTCGGTCAGTTTCTCCGTCAAGCGTGCCATCGTGTCCTCAAACGCCTCGTTGTCATCCTCTTGAGCGACTGCCCCAACGTAGCGGCCGGGGGTCAAGACGTGGCTATGCTTGCGTACTTCCTCTAGGGTTGTGCTTTTGCAAAAGCCGGGCACGTCGACATATTCACCTGCACCATCATCGCCACGCCAAGCCTGATAGGTATTGGCAATGCGCGTTATATCTTCATCCGTTAATTCCCGATGGGCGCGATCAATCATCACACCAAATCTGCGGGCGTCTATAAAAAGTGTCTCGCCGGCGCGTTTGCGAAAATGAGGATTCTCCTTGTTTCTAGCGATAAACCAGAGGCAAACGGGGATTGGTGTGGAATAGAAAAGCTGTCCGGGCAACGCCACCATACAGTCTACTAAGTCATCTTCAATGATGCTCTTACGAATTTCACCTTCGTTGCTTGTATTGGAACTCATCGAGCCATTTGCCAACACAAATCCAGCGGTGCCGTTTGGCGCGAGGTGATGGATAAAGTGCTGTACCCAAGCAAAATTGGCGTTTCCGGCAGGTGGTGCACCGTAATCCCAACGTCTGTCTTGGCGCAACCGGTCACCACCCCAGTCACTGTCATTAAAGGGTGGATTGGCAAGGATATAGTCCGCTTTTAGGTCTGGATGCAGGTCGTCGTGGAAACTGTCGGCGTGCTCCTGTCCAAGATTGGCTTCAATTCCACGAATCGCGAGGTTCATCAGTGCCAATTGTCGTGTGGTCGGGTTCGACTCCTGCCCGTAAATGACGATATCATCGCGCTGTCCACCGTGCGCTTCAACAAAGGTCTCACTCTGGACAAACATACCACCAGAACCACAGCACGGATCATAGACCCGCCCACCATATGGCGCGAGCATCTCAACGAGGGTCCGCACCATACACCGAGGGGTGTAGAATTGACCGCCCCTTTTGCCTTCCGCACTTGCGAATTCTGAGAGAAAGTATTCGTAGACCCTGCCCAATATATCCTTCGAGCGATTCTCCTGCTCTCCCAAACCGATCGTGCCGATTAGGTCAATCAGTTCGCCGAGTCGTTGTTTGTCAAGCCCCGGACGCGCATAGTTTTTAGGAAGCACCCCTTTCAGACGCGAGTTTTCCCGTTCAATCTCAATCATCGCGTTATCAACCAACGTTCCAATTTCCGGTTGCTTGGCGTTCGCTTGCAGATAAGTCCAGCGAGCTTTCTCCGGGACGTAGAAGATGTTTTCTGCCAGATATTCATCTCGGTCCCCGGTAATCTGTAAACGGAGAGTTTCATCTGCAATGTAGAGCTCACTGTGGGGATCGGCAGATTCTATAAGCAGCAAATTGTACTTTTCCTCAAAGGCATCCGAGATATACTTGAGGAAGATTAACCCCAACACCACATGTTTGTATTCGGCGGCATCAAGATTGTTACGGAGTTTGTCCGCTGCTTGGTATAAGGTTGCTTCAAAGCCGAGCGTCGCGCCGTTTTTATTCGATTTTGTGTCCTGTTTCTTTTTCGACATGTCATTGATTGCTTTCTGTAGGGGCAACCCTTGTGGTTGCCCAATTCTGTCTATCGGTGTGTAGGGCAGGCACGAGACCTGCCCCTACGTTTGATTGATTCTGTAGGGGCAACCCTTGTGGTTGCCCTGATTCCTTTTCAACCATTACAATTTTCGTTTGTTATATCCAAGATTTTATAGTAAGATAGGAGGAGGCAGGATCCCAAGAATGCAACCTTGAACCTTTCATGCTCTGAATGCCGTGCTAAGAGGCAGGAGAAAGGATTCCCTTGAACTTCGGCATCCACCGTGTAAACAACGCAACCGCGTCTGCATCTTGGCGATCTGGCGAGAGCGTATAGATGCCTCTGCCCGTATAGGATAGCGTGTAGACACCACAGGCTTTGGGACCGATGGCGATGACCCCAACCGCTCTACCGATGTCGAACCGTCCCCTAGGACCGACCTCGTACCCATGACGGGTGCCGGCTCCGATAGCGATGATCCCAAAAGAATTGCCGCCAAACGCAAAAATACCGAGAGAAAACGCACCAACAGAAATTACACCGACGGAGCATGCACCGATAGCAACCACACCGACGGAGCATGCACCGACTGCGATAAAGCCGATACCGATTGCTTCAGCTACCATGTCATTCATCCAAGACCAATATTCAAAAGTAACTATTGTACGCAGAAACGACGGAAGGGTTATATCTAAGTGTTTGTTGAGAATTCCGATTGTGTACAAACCAAAAACGAATAGAAATAAAATCGTAGCAACTTTCCACCATTTGGAAAGATAGTCATCAAAGATTTCTTTGAACTGTTCAAAATTGGACGTTTCTGACATTTATTCATACCCTCTCTGAAAGATCGAGCGAGCCTTTATCAAATCACATCTTAATTTTATGCTACACTCTCAGGGGTTGTCAACCAAAAGTGGTATATCGCATCAGCGCTCAAATAACGTTTCACTCCATATTAACGGAATACAATTTTAGACGACAACATCGTACGAAAGGGACAATTTTATGAGCCAAACATTTCGCGTGGGACTCACCCGCGATATCCTGGGACCAGACGGGACAATTGGGTTCGGCGACATCGGTTTGAATCTGTTAGACGAAGCAGCAGGCGTGGAGTGGGAGATCTTAGCGGAGAATATACCGACGTTGCGCCGCGATCAGGTGCAAGATTATGATGCCTTGCTGGTATTGGGACCCTCAATAACTACCGAGACCCTAGAAGGCGTTGACCGTCTGACAATTTTAGCCCGGTTCGGCGTCGGATACGATGCAGTGGACGTGGATGCCTGCACCCAAAACGGTGTTCTGCTGACCATCACGCCCGACGGTGTGCGCCGACCTGTGGCAGCGGCCGTCATCACCTTCATCTTGGCGCTTAGTCAGAAGTTGCTGATCAAAGACCGCCTCACCCGCGATGGACGTTGGAGCGAGAAACTGGACTATATGGGCATGGGTGTCACCGGACGGACGCTCGGCTTAATTGGGCTGGGCAATATCGGGCGTGAAGTGTTCAAACTTGCCCAACCGTTTGGGATGCGTCATCTGGCGTATGACCCCTACCTGACGCCGGAGCAGGCGGAGGCTGCAGGGGTGAAATTGGTCGATTTAGAGGCCTTGCTCCGCACATCGGACTTCGTCTCCATCTGTTGCGCCTTGACCCCAGAGACCCACCATCTGATTAATGCGGAACGACTCGCGCTGATGAAGGAGACCGCCTATCTGATTAACGCCGCCCGCGGTCCCATCGTCGATCAGGCTGCGCTCACCATCGCATTGCGTGAACGGCGTATCCAAGGGGCAGCGCTTGATGTGTTCGAACAGGAGCCCGTAGATCCCAACGATCCAATCTTAACACTGGATAACATCATCGTCACACCGCACGGCATCTGCTGGACGGACGAGTGTTTCCTCGGCAATGGGCGGAGTGCGTGCGAAAGCATCTTAGATGTTGCAGCCGGACGGGTTCCAAATAACGTGGTGAACCGTGATGCGTTGGACAACCCCCGCTTTCAAGAAAAACTGCGCCGATATGGCGCGTAGACAGGGGCAGAATGAGAGAAATGGAGAATCAAAGAACCCGCAATTATCCAACTGTTCAGTAGTCAAAAGACCCCGTGGGTCGAGATTCATATCTCGACAAAACAGTGTTTCAATCGGAAGGGGATTGAGATATGAACCAACTACCACGCAGCGTGTTACACTACGGAAAAGATGAGCCGTTGCCGGAGGGGGCACAACTCCGCGCTGGACCCTTATCCATGATCCTTGAAGCGGGGGACCTGCGCTATATCCGGGTCGGCGACCACGAGATCCTCCGCAGGACCTATGTCGCTATCCGTGATCACAATTGGGACACGATACTCCCCCAACTCTCAAACCTTCAGATCGAACAGGACGACGACACGTTTCACCTCACCTACGATGTGACAAACAAGGGGCCTGATGTCGATTTCTTCTGGCAGGGAACGATCACGGGGGACGCCGATGGGACTATCATCTTCTCGATGAACGGAGAGGCACGTTCGACCTTCCGGCGTAACCGCATCGGATTCTGTGTGCTGCACCCGATGGACTGTGCAGGTATCTCTAGCCGTATCGAGAAGATAGATGGGACCGTTGAAGAGAGTGCCTTCCCAATCTCCATTGCTCCTCAGTATCTAATCGATGGCGAGATTAAGCCGGTCGCACCGTTCAACAACATGCGAGCGGTCAGGTATGAGGTTGCCTCTGGGGTTGAAGCAGAGGTGCGATTTGAGGGCGAGACCTTTGAGATGGAGGACCAGCGCAATTGGACCGATGTCTCTTACAAGACCTACGGCACACCGTTGAGCGAACCCTTCCCGGTGGAAGTCGCTATCGGCACGAAAATCTCCCAACGGATTACCTTAACCCTTAAGACGCAGCACGAGCCAAGAACCGAAACGCAAGACACACCGACTCAACCTGTCGCCTTGGATGTCTCAGCCGCCGAGGCCCGACCGCTCCCCCGCATAGGATTGGGCACTGCTTCCCACGGGGAGCCGCTCAACGCGCGGGAACTGGAACGCCTAAAGTGCCTAAATCTCGCGCATCTGCGTGTAGATATTGACCTGACGCAACCCGACTATGAACCTGCACTGCGCCGAGCCACCGATGAAGCGCGAGCGTTGGGGGTATCGCTGGAACTCGCCCTGTTCCTGACCGATGCAGCAGCGGAGGAGTTACGGGGGTTCGCCGAAGTGATTGAGCGCGTGAAGCCGCCAATCGGGACATACCTTATTTTCCACAAAACGGAGGCTTCCACATCCGCTCAATGGGTTGACCTCGCGCGGCGTCACCTCTCCGATGCGAAGATTGGAGCAGGTACCAATGCCTATTTCACCGACCTGAATCGTGGGCGTCCCCCTGTGGACGTGCTAAACCTCGTCTGCTATTCAATCAATCCCCAAGTTCATGCCTTTGATAATTCTTCGCTGGCAGAGACACTAGGTGCGCAAGCAGTAACCGTTGAAAGTGCCCGGCAGTTCGTGGGCGGACCACCCATCGCAATCACACCTGTCACTCTCTTGGCACGCTTCAATCCCAACGCCACCGGACCCGAACCTGAACCTGCACCGGGCGAGTTGCCCGCACAGGTCGACGTGCGACAGATGTCCCTATTCGGCGCGGGCTGGACCCTCGGCAGCATCAAGTATCTGTCCGAAAGCGGTGCATCAAGCGTAACCTATTACGAAACGACCGGGTGGCGCGGCGCGATGGAGACCGTAAATGGTTCGCCGCTGCCGGAGAAATTCCGTTCCCTTCCCGGCGCGGTTTTCCCACTTTATCATGTCCTCGCTGACGTGGGCGAGTTTGCCGGGGGAGAGGTCTTGGTGTCGAAATCGAGTGATCCGTTGAAGGTAGAGGGCATCTCGCTGCGCAAGAACGGGAAAACGCGGACGCTCCTTGCTAATCTGACCCCCGACTCGCAGCAGATCAGGGCACAGAACTTGGCGGCGACTGTCCGGGTTCGCCTGTTGGACGAAACCAATGCGCAAGCCGCAATGTCATCGCCCGAAGCCTTCCGTTCGCGTACAGGCGAGCCTGTGCGGACCGCTGAAGGAATACTTGCACTAAACCTGCTCCCTTACGCCATTGCTCAAATCAACAATGACTGAGTGATTCATGAAATCAGCTCTTACGGAGGAAGACATGTCAAACACCGATCAGCATCACCATGAACTTACCGACCTATTCGCCGGAATCTCTCAAACGGTGAAGGATACGCGCATCTATCAAACACGAGACGTCAATACGCTCTACACATTCCCCGGCTATACCAAAGCCGAATGGATGGCGAAAGCCGCGGAACTCCGAGAACATATTTTGGTCAGCAACGGATTGACCCCGATGCCCGAAAAAGCACCGCTGAACACGCATGTCTTCGGGCGGATTGAACGCGAGGATTACACGGTCGAGAAGGTCTACTTTGAAGCCTATCCCGGTTTTTTCACAACCGGAAACCTTTACCGTCCGAAAGGGAGGAAAGGACCGTTTCCGGGAATTGTCAGTCCGCACGGGCACTGGGGCAGAGGACGACTGGAGAACAGCGAAGCCGGTTCCGTGCCTGGTCGTTGTATCAACTTCGCTAAACAAGGTCACGTAATTTTTTCGTATGACATGGTCGGACGCTGTGACAGCGGGGAGCAGATTGATCACGCCTACGGTGGGGAGCGCGAAGCGCTCTGGGGCTTGAGCCTGATGGCACTTCAGTTGTGGAACGCTGTCCGAGCCGTTGATTTCCTAGAAACGCTGCCCGATGTCGATACCGATCGAATTGGCTGCACCGGCGCATCAGGTGGTGGGACACAGACCTTCATGCTCACAGCGATCGATGATCGGATCAAAGTCTCCGCCCCGGTCAACATGATCTCCGCACACATGCAGGGCGGTTGCCTCTGTGAGAATGCGCCGAACCTGCGCGTGGACATCAGCAACATCGAAATCGGTGCGCTGATGGCACCGAAACCCTTGCTACTCGTTTCTGCGACGGGAGATTGGACGAAGAATACACCCACCGTCGAATATCCGGCGATTCGCAGCGTCTATGCACACTTCGATGCGGAGGACAAGGTGCATGAGGTGCAGATTGACGCGGACCATAACTACAACAAAGACAGCCGTGAGGCGGTCTACGCTTGGTTCGGCAAATGGTTTCTGGGCGAAGAGGACGCCACAACATTCAAAGAGGTTCCCTTTGACGTGGAGAGGGATGAAGACCTGTTAGTGTTTCATAACCGAGAACTGCCCGAACACGCGCTTGATGCAGAAGGGCTCACCCGTTCCTGGATCGGAACCGTCCAAGAACAACTTGCAGCACGTAAGCCGACCAACGCAGCATCACTTGAACAATTCCGGGTGGAGATGGGGAGCGCACTCCAACAGTCGCTATCAATCTCTATCCCCGATTCGACCCGTCCGAACCCCGTTCAGGGAGACGATTTTAACGCTCAACCCTTTCTGCTTGGTGGAAACAATCAACTCCCCGCCCTGTTTTTGACGCCCAAAACGGACGCGGAAAACGGTTCGGCGACGCTAATTGTCCACCCCCACGGGGCGATGAATTTAATCGATCCTGAGACGGGTCAACCGATACGCTTGGTGAGGGACCTCCTCGCCGCCGGGGAGTCGGTCTTGGGGGTAGATCTGTTTCTGACCGGCGCACACCGCTCCGCTGACGGAAAAGTGTTGCGGGATGACAGTATCAGATACTTCACCACCTACAACCGCACCGATGCTGCCCTACGGGTTCAGGACATTTTGACCGTACTGACACATCTCAAGTCCCAAGCGGGGGTGTCAACCCATAACCTAATCGGACTTGGGGAAGCGGGTTTGTGGTGTCTCCTCGCCGCTGGATTTGCCGATGTTGCTCACACCGTTGTCGATGCTAACCGCTTTGACAGCGGCAACGATGCAGCGTACCTCCAAACCCTCCCCATTCCGAGCATTCGGCGTGTCGGTGATTTTCGCACGGCAGGGGCACTCGTCGCGCCGCGCTGTCTACTTATCCACAATACCGGCGACACCTTTCAGACCGATTGGATCGCGGATGTCTACCGAGCCGTCGGTGCCACAGATCTATTGCGGGTAGAGGCGGAAGCGGTATCCGAGGAAGACATCGCAGCATGGCTTGTCAAGTAAGGGTTAACCTATTCAAGGCGTCTTTTCTGTGAAACAGACTCCCGAAAAATGCGGAAGTATATACTTGACTGAGCCTGGCTCTGATACTATAATTATCAGCAGGTTTCTGAATTGGGGTATTTAACCTGATTTCAGACATACGTGCAACGGGAATATAGGGGAGGCAAGTCATGAACGCAACATTGCAGACCGAACGACTTCTCCTCCGCCTATGCACAGTCGATGATCTCGATCTATTCAAATCAACATGGGGGATGCCGAGGTGATGCAAACTTTTGGTCACGGCAGGGCACATTTAGCCCCAGAGGGGCGGCATGTCTATAGAATATGGGGAATACCAAATACCCAAAGCCCCAGAGGGGCGACATGTGTATAGCGTGAAATGTGATAGAAACACGGCGAAGGCGGGAAAAGGTGAGGGGATTTGCCTTTCGCTTCAGAGGAACGCAATGTGTGGAACAAGAACTCTACAAGCGACCTAGCAACTGTGTTGTAACTATCAAAAGAAAAATACCGTCTGAGTGCGGGTTATGCCAGAACTTCTCTTTATAACCATACGTTACGCGACTAAGAAAAAGAAATGAAGGACCAAATTCAGCACTACGAAGATAAATTGAAATACGAAACGGACTCGTGGGACCTCAACGAAGCAATCCAAAATGGTGGGGGAGTCGTCGTAATTGATGCGCGATCCCCAGAAGCATTCGCGGAAGGGCATATTCCGAGCGCAGTTAGTCTCCCACATCGGAACATGGACGAGGATTCAACAGCGCATCTGGATCGAGATGCACTTTACGTGACATACTGCGACGGCATCGGCTGTAGTGCGTCAACGAAGGGCGCACTTAATATGGCACGGTTCGGATTTCGTGTGAAGGAGCTCATGGGCGGGTTGGACTGGTGGAAACGAGATGGTTACCCCATCGAAACTTGTTGAGGGGATTCGGCGTGAAAATCCTGTGATTGCGGCTGATTCACGCTACCAAAAAGTAATCCCTGAAGAACAAATCCCTATGAACTTTCAAACCAGACCGCTATCCGAAAACATAGGTGCCGAAATCCTGGACGTAGACTTGACGCAGATCGATGGGGACATTGCGGAAGCGATTCTCTCTGCCGTCCACAAGCACGCGCTCCTGCTTTTTCGCCGACAGTCTTTGCGCGACGATGATATTTACCGGCTGAGCGCGGCACTCGGTCCTGTTGAGGAACCGCCCGCTGCCAAAGACAATCACAGCCCCGGTTTCAAGTCCATCGTTTACCTTGCGAACATTAATAGTCTCGATGGAACACTTATCAGCGGAAATTTTATCGACCATACGGATGGCGGCTGGCACTCGGATCAGGCGTATCGGAAAAACCCCGCTACCCTGTCTACCCTGTTCTGCGTTATTGCCCCAGAATCCGGTGGGAGCACTAGCTTCGCTAGCACTCGGATGGGATACGAATCATTACCGTCAAACCTCAAAGACCGCCTCGAAAACATGAAGGTGCTATACAGTCCGGGCAAATCGCACGGTGTCCCGGACATTGAAGTCACCCATCCCACTGTCCTCATAAATCCTCAGAGCGGGGTCAAAACCCTCTACGTCGGTCCCGGCGCACGCGGCTTCGAGGGACTGGACGATACAGAAAACCGTGCCTTGAAAGAGGAATTACTTTCGTATCAATTTCGACCTGAACATATCTATCAGCACAACTGGCGCATGGGAGACATGCTCATTTACGATAACGCGCATTTCCTTCACAGACGGGACGCGTTTGAAGGCATTCGATTTCACAAAGCTACCCGCCTATACCTGTCTCCCGACCGGTTTGCCGTGCCGGACTGACGTAGAAATTGAATCCTTGGGTGCGAGCTTGCTCAACTCGTGAAGAACTTTATTGGATCGACTATGAATGAGAAAGAGCCGTCACATTTGTCTTCAGATGAAATTGAAGAAATTGAAGGACTCACGCTGCGCTGGATTTTTCAAGCGATTCTCGATTTCGGAATGGAAGCACATGAGATATTCTTAAATTCTCCGGATAGCGTGACAGATATTGCGGAAGATATTACAAGAGAATTTCTAGACCGTCTTCCTGGATTTAATGTGCAACAAAGAATATACGGAACGGTTGATTACAAGAGGGCTAGATATATTATCTTACCAGAAAAAACGGTAAGGCAAGCCCTCTTTATAGATTCAAAAGCGGAGAAAGAGAATCGGTCAGCGACTATACAAATGTCTCAAACTTCTATGTGGGTAAGACAGCGGAGAAGCGGTAGGCCTGTAAATGAGAAAGGCCTCCTACCGGAGGTATCTGAGTATGGAGATAGAAATTACCGGACAACAACCTGTTTAGTACACTTCATGTACAAGGATGAGGCGAATATACATCACTTAAAAGAGGTTAAAATTACAGCAATTCCCAATGGAAAGTTACAGGACAGGTATAATCCAGCTGTTGATGACGGGATATGGCTGGCAGGACGAAATGCTCCGACCCGTGGAGAAGATTTTAGAGTGCGAGTCAGCTTTGCTAAACTAAAACAAAAAGCATCATGGCGAGTTCAAGTCATATACTATGATGAAATTAACAGGGAGTGCAGAGGAAAATGGCAGCCGTAGGTACTAAGGAATTCCTAGAAGAAAATCATATTTATCATGGCGATTCCCGGGTACTTTTGAAGAGTATTAGACCCGACTCAATTGCACTAAGCATTTGGTCTCCTCCATATTTTGTTGGGAAATCATACGAAAAAGATTTGTCTTTTGCGGACTGGAAAGATTTACTGCGAGTGGTTATCAAGCGACATTTCCCAATCATAAAGCCGGGAGGATTCCTGGCTATCAATATCGCCGATATTTTATGCTTCAAAGATGAGTCAATGCCAAAAATCATGGCGGAAAATGTATCTCGAAGAAAAGTCGAACTCACTAAAGAACAGATCTTAGCAGTCAAGCAAAAACACCCCACGTGGAATAGATGCAAACTCGCAGCCCATTTTGGGTGTAGTGAACAAACCATTGATAGAAGACTTAATGGAAATAACATTAGAGGCGGAAAGTCCCAAACGCAAACGCGGGTTTTTTTGGTTAGCGGTCTAATTGAGGAGGCGGCTAACGAAGCTGGTTTCTATTTATACGATCGGCGCATCTGGGTAAAGGATGCGGCGTGGGAGAATTCCAGGTGGCACACGATCTCTTATCGGTCTGTTGACGAGTTTGAGTATATTTATATATTCTGGAAGCCGGGTATTACTACGGTCGATCGTTTTCGACTAACAAAGCAAGAATGGGTCAACTGGGGCTCGAGAGCGGTTTGGGAAATCCCTTCAGTTCGTAGCAATGCCGACCACGACTCAAAATTTCCTATTGAACTGCCGAGAAGAGCCATAAAGCTATTGACGGAAACCGATGATATTGTCCTTGATTGCTTTATTGGTAGCGGGACAACAGCGATGGCGGCAATTAGTGAAGGCAGGAAATATATCGGAATTGATAAAGAAAAAAAATCTGTGAAGATTGCATTAGATGCCATTTCTTCTCTTGAACAACTCAGAAAAGAACCGGAACAAATGGATCTTTTCATTCGTGATATCGAAGAAAAATATCACACAAAAGCACACGCCTAACGAGGTATTGCCCTTGAGGGCTTAGATTGTAGTTTTATCAATGTTTTTAGGTTTGCGGTAGAGCTTGATTATCGGACGTTTTCGGCGAACCCCTGCCGTGCCCGTCCGATTTATTGAACAACTGAACTTGCTTCGTTAGCAGATGGAGGAGACCAGTGAATATCCGCAGTCCCTATGATCAACTTGCCGGATGCACATGGTTGGCGAGAATTGTTGACAAAATTCGGCGAGATCAAGAAGGCACTTTAGGCACAGAGTATCAAGAGTATCTGTGTAATCCCGCAGCGACGGATGGGTTGTTCTTGTATTTTTTCGACCTAGATGCCGATGAACTTGTCGACAATGTATGCAAACATTCAACCGATGAGGACATTGAGAGGTGGTTTTTAGGATTGCACGGTGTGACACCAGAGACAATCAGTCAGTGGAACGATTTCGCCGTGTCGTTCGGATCTAATGGGCCACGTTCTCGCTTAAAGTTTGAAGAGGTTTTGGACACCATCTACTCTGGGTGCGATGATCCCGAGGTTCATACGTTCTATGACCTTATCGACTGGGACGAAGGACGATTTCCCAACCCCAAAAGGGAACAGTATTTCACCTAGCCTGTTGCTAAAGTTGACGTTGAGAGGCGCGTTTTTATAATATTTTTAGACTTACAGCAGAGTTTAGCTTATCGGTCGTTTTCGGCGAAGTCCTGCTGTGCTTGTCCGGCTCATCAGGCAAGAGAACTTTTTTCGTCAAACAACCAAGATAAGGAGAATCTTGAGTATGAACAACGCAAAAGCAATTATACCATTTGGCTTCTTGCTCGCACTCGGTCTTGTGATTTCGACGCATCTCGTTACGGATGCGATGAGGGATATACGGATGTCTCACCAGATTATCAAGGTTAGGGGATATGCCGAGACCCAAGTCGAATCAGATCTGGCGATGTGGGGTATTACGGTCAGAACAAGGAATAGGAATATGACAAAAGCGTATTCGGTTCTTGCTGGACATCGTGAGCAGGTGTTAGATTTTCTGAAGGAAAATGGCGTGGAAACCCAAGAGACAAAAACTCTCTCAGTCGATGTGGATGAGCACAAGAAGCTGACAAAACAGGGACACAAAACAAGTGAGACGGAGGCATTTGAACTGTCGCAAAAAATCGAGGTCAAATCGAGAGATGTGCAGAAGATAGCAAAAATATCGACGATAGTTGCCGACCTGATAGGAGAAGGCATAGACCTACAGGCGGGAATGCCTCGCTATTATTACACGCAAGTGGACGAGTTAAAGAGCGAGTTACTGGTAGCAGCAACAAAAGATGCACGGATGCGGGCACAGACACTCGCTGAAGGTAGTGGTGTGAAACTAGGTCTGCTCCGCGCAGCGCGTCAGGGGGTATTCAGTGTGCGTTCTGCAGATTCTAGCAGTATTTCCGAGAGAAGCGGTAATGATGTCTCGTCTATATCCAAGAAAGTCAGTTCTGTGGTGACAGTCGATTACGCAATGCAATAGAGCAAGCGAGTTGTGGCGCAGATCTGTGATTAAACGTGGAGTAGATTTCCCAATCTGTGATCGCTCCCGATGTAAAATCGGGGGTGGTTGTGTGTCAAGTCCGTAGTGCAGCAGCGCGTAGGTTGGGTTGAACGGAAATCCATGAAAAATTACACGCAGCAGAAAGACTTTTGAGGTGCCATGCCACTTGAAATTTCCGAAATACGACTGAACCCCAACGCTTCATCTAATTACCAGTTATATGTCAAATAACATACCACAATCAGCATTCGTTGTCCCCGTTCCAGAAGCGGAACCTTGGGTAAAAGACCTACGTGAACGCTACGGTCCAATTGCTGCGGTTGGGATGCCCGCTCACATCACAGTGCTTTTCCCGTTCATGTCACCCGATTTGCTCACAGACAACGATCTCGCCAGAGCCGCCGGAATATTTCGGCGTTTTCGACCGTTTGAGTTCAGACTTGAGCGAGTTGGTCGGTTTCCCGAATCCCTTTATCTCGTACCCGAACCCGATGAGCCATTCATCTCGTTCACCGAGGCAGCTGTGCGCGAATTCCCTGAGTATCCACCTTACGGCGGAAAATTCACCGAGATCATTCCGCACCTGACAGTTGCGAACAGGATCGCAGAATTATCAGCTATTGCCGAGGCAGAACTCTTGCCAATAATGAAGGACTTAGGACCAATCGATGCGGCCTGCAATGTTGTCGAATTGTATGAAAACTCAAGCGGATACTGGAGGTGGGCGCAGTCCTTCCCTCTTCAAGGTGGTGCCTAACAACACAAGTAATCCGATGCCAAAGAGAGGGTTGCCTAGCGCCCTCCGCGCCCCGGCATGATGGTATCTGCCTCATGAAATGTGGTGGAGATGCTGATTTGATTCCCGTCGCTTAAACTAAACTTTTTCGCTAGGAGGTACAGACGCATGCAAATGACAATTGACCTGAACAATAAACAGGCTGAACAATTCCAGCAACTTGCAAAATCTTTATCAATTCCTCCTCAAGAGTTAGTGCGCGCTGCGATTGATGATTTTCTCTCGCGTCAAGCAGAAGATTTTAGTCAAGCTGCTCGCTATGTATTGGAAAAAAACGAAGCACTATATAAACGGTTAAGCTAATGCGCGCCCTATCGCTGTCCGAAGTGATTCAACTCCATGAATACGTACTTGAGCAATCTGGTGGAATCACAGGAATAAGGGATTTGGGGGCTTTAGAATCCGCGGTTGCCCAACCCCACATGACTTTTGGGGGTGTAGATTTATATCAAACAATTCAGGAAAAGGCAGCTACGCTCTGTTTTTCATTGGTCACGAACCACCCATTTGTAGATGGCAACAAACGTGTTGGCCACGCTGCAATGGAGACTTTTTTAGTTCTCAATAATTGGGAACTTGACGCTACCGTTGATGTGGCCGAGCGGACGATATTAGCTCTAGCAGATGGAAGGTTATCCCGTGAAGAATTTGTTCAATGGGTAAATGACCATTCAAAGCCACACTGATTTGAACAAACCGTTTCCGTGGAAAGGTATTATGCCATAGGATAGATTATAAGGGTCCCCAATACTCGGGTCAGGAGTTAAGTAAAAAATAACGTCTAACTCACCCGTGTAAATGGAGGATTGAACATGTCAACCCAAAGGATTCCGCTACCATATTGCATGGTCTTACTATGCGCTATACTTGCCCTGCTGCTTGGTTGTATTCTAAAGGACGACAGACTGGCTGATATCCAGTCGAAACTGGATCAGAATCAGAGGAAGTGGACATCGGCAATGGTGTCTAATTATCAATTTAATTTCCGATGGGAGTGTTATTGCAGTCCGGAATATGTGGGCCCGGTTAACATCTCCGTGCGTGAAAACCGGATTGACGGTGCCGCTTTTGTGGAAGATGATGTTCCAGTTGCTGTCGAAGGTCTCGAGCGTTACCGGACAATTGAGGGGCTTTTTGATCTCCTACAAGAAGGAATCGATAAGGATGCCCACACCATTTCAGCCGAATATCATCCTGAATTGGGTTATCCTGTAAAGGCGTCAATCGATTATGAGGAGTACACTATCGACGAAGAACTTGGCTTCGGGATCGATAGCCTCCTTATAGAGTGACCATAGGCTTTACTTCTGCTATAGAGAAGAGACATAATGCTTATCATTCAGGATATTATCACAGAAGATGCCAAACACTATCCACGAGAGCAAGACGCAGTACATCTCGATTGGGAGGCTCGTCAAAAATGCCGGCAGCGGCTCAGAACGGAAGCAGGACGAGAGATCGGGCTCGCGCTGCCGACCGGCACCCGCTTGTCACCCGGCGATGTCCTGTATCGAGACGCGGACGTTGAAATCGTCGTCGAAGGAGAGCCTGAGAAGGTGTTTGTTCTTCGTCCTGAGAAGCGCGAGTCTTTTGGTCTCGCCTGCTACCAGATCGGAAACCTGCATCGTCCCATCGGATTTGATGATGGCGCGATTCTTGTCCCTTACGAACCGGTTCTCGAAAAACAGTTAACCCGGCTCGGATTCGCCTACACCGTTGAGGAACGGATATTCACAGGCGTCGTCCAGCAATCACTGTCCCATGCCCATGCTCACTGATACCGCCCCAGAGGGCAAACCCTTATTAACGCTGCTGCAGCTCACCGACAGTTTCTTCCCCACAGGCGCGTTTGCTCACTCCTTCGGTCTGGAAACCTACGTGCAGCTTGAGCTCGTCAACGACCCTGAGACGTTTGAGATGTTCCTCCGCTCAACGCTCGATCACGGCTCCCGTAATAGTGATGTAGTTGCTATCGGGTTGACCTATAAGGCAACCGGGATCGAACAGGTTATTGAGCTTGACGCGCGGCTGACTGCCATGAAGATTGCGCGTGAATCACGAGAAGGAAGCATCAAAATCGGTAAGCAATTTCTCCGAAACGCTGCCATACTTGAACGGAACGAGATGGTTGACGAATACGCCGAAAGGGTTCGATCTGCCAGATGTGCAGGTCACCACGCCATCGCTTACGGTTTGGTCGCGTCCGCCGCAAAGATCGATCTGTTCTCCGCCGTGCTCGGTTATCTGCACGCCCACATCGTTGGGCAGGTCTCCGCTGCGGTGAGACTGATTCCGCTGAAGCCGACAGACGGACAAAGGATAATCCAGGCTATCCGTCCCGAGCTCATCGACATCGCCCGATTTGCTGAGGAGGCGAGCATGGACGATCTAAGCGGTTTTACACCGGGGCTTGATATTCGCGGTATGCAGCACGAAAGACTATATTCAAGGCTATTTATCTCCTAACTAGACTAGAAAAGGTCGGAGCAGGAAGATTACCTGAGTTTGAGAGGACAGATCTCCATGAAACCGTTAAAAATCGGCATAGGTGGTCCCGTTGGATCGGGCAAGACCGCGCTGATTGAAAAGCTGTGTAAAAGGATGCGCGACGCCTACGAATTGGCTGCGATTACCAATGACATTTTCACACGGGAAGATGCCGAAATACTCGCGCGCCTTGAAGCGTTACCACAAGAACGAATTCTCGGTGTCGAGACCGGTGGCTGCCCCCATACTGCTATCCGTGAGGATATTTCTGCCAATCTTGAAGCCGTTGAACAGATGACAGCGGAATTTCCCGATCTCGATATTCTGTTCCTTGAGAGCGGTGGAGATAACCTCGCCGCCTTCTTCAGCCCTGAGCTGGTTGATGCCGCTATCTATGTGATTGATGTCGCTGGCGGGGACAAGATTCCGCGGAAAGGCGGTCCGGGAATTACCCGCTCCGATCTGCTTATTATCAATAAGATAGATCTTGCGGAATATGTTGGTGCCGATCTCACCGTCATGGCACGCGATACCAAGCGGATGCGCGGCGAAAAGCCCGCCGTGTTCACCGACTTGCGAAAATCGGAAGGGCTCGAAGATATCATCTCTTGGATACAGCGGGAATTGCTGTTTGAAGAAGATGCAAAATCTGGAAAATTAGACCAACTGGCTAACCAAGCAATTGCAGATTTTCAGGCTGGGAAGTGCAAGCAACTATGAATTACTTCACAGCCCCTTCATTTTGTAGCGTATTTGCAAGCTAAACGTTGTTATTGGTAGGAGGGAAGCTATGAGAACGTTCGACCCTGTGTCACTTTACTACATTACTCACATAAATAACCTACCATCCATCCTTGACAAAGGTATCCTTGCTCACGCAAGAATCGAAGAACTAAATGTATCCTCCACACCGATTTATAACATAGATATCGTTAGCAAGCGCAAAGACAAATCTACACCGGACGGAAAAAGCCTCTGGGATTACGCCAACCTATACTTTCAACCGCGTAACCCAATGATGTATTGCCTTATTCATCAAAAAGAGAAAGAAGATCTGGTCATCGTTGGTATCTTGAAAAAGGTGCTGCAAGAACAAGAAGTTGTTATCACGGATGGTAACGCAGCCAACGATCCAACCCGATTTTACTCCCAATCCGAGGGGCTAGCAGTGCTCTACGAGCAGCGGACGGTTATTCAGAGCGATTGGTGGAAGGAAGGGGACGGCTCCAAACGCAAAATTATGGCGGAATGTTTAGTACCCGGTCAAGTCAAGCCGGAATACATTCATTCACTTTTTGTTGCTAACGATACCACCAGAGATCGGGTGAGGCAGATCGTTGGGAACCGCCAAATTCCCGTCATTCCAGAACCTCATAGGTTCTTTCAACCGGAATCCAAAACTCAGATTGGAAACAACATTTCCCTGATTGATGGCGATATGTTCTTTTCCACCATGCAAACATTGACAATCAGTGTAAACCTTCAAGGAGTAATGGGAAAGGGATTGGCATCACGAGCGAAGTATCAATTCCCTGATGTTTATGTCATTTATCAGGACGCCTGTCGTGCTCGAAAAATTACAGCGAGGAAACCGTATCTGTATAAGCGTGAGACTTCGTTGGATCAAGAGTTGGCGGACCCTAGCTTGCCGCTTTCGACGCCTAATGCGGTAAAGTGGTTTTTGCTTTTTGCAACGAAGCGGCAGTGGCGGGAGAACTCGCGCTTGGCAGATATCGAAGGTGGTTTAGATTGGGTAAGAAGAAACTTTAAAGAGGAGGGTATTCAATCTCTAGCGATGCCGGCACTAGGCTGTGGATTGGGTAATTTGAATTGGGCTGATGTGGGCCCGCTCATGTGTAGGTACTTGCACGGGATAGGGATTCAAGTCGCAATCTACCTTCCACGCGAACGCAAGATAGATCCACAATACTTGGAAGCATCGTATCTTCTTGCACACTAAGAAGCTTAACTACATTGGAAGATATAATGCGTAAGAAACTCCTTAAACTATACGATGACCTCTATGCCCAGTACGGCGAGCTAAACTGGTGGCCCGCCGAAACCCCATTTGAAATAATTATCGGCGCAATTCTCGGTCAAGCCACCGCTTGGGGAAATGCCGCCAAAGCGATTGATAACCTCAAAGCTGCGAACTTACTGAATCCGACTGGACTGAGCAAACTATCCCAAGACGAATTAGAGACGCTCATCCTTCCATCAGGATACTATCGCGCCAAAGCGAAGAAGGTCCGAGCATTTCTGACACATCTACAAGAATATCACAGCAATCGGTTGGACTCACTGTTCGCACAGGAGCTGCCGACACTTAGGAAAGAATTGCTTTCGATTTACGGAATCGGTGAAGAAACAGCGGATGCAATCCTGCTTTACGCTGCCAAAAAGCCGAGCTTCGTCGTTGATACATACACCTACCGTCTGTTGGGGCGGTTGGGCTGGTTCAGCGGCAAATACCATTACGGCAGGCTCCAAGAGATTTTCATGGACAATCTCCCTCACGATTGCCAGTTGTTCAATCAATTCCACGCTTTGATTGTACGCCACGGTGCGCGGATATGTCAAAAGACACCCCAATGCGAGAAATGCGTGCTGCGGGCTCAATGCCCAACCGGAAATCAGTCGGGCATCCATCAGTAGGTTTTACGTTGTCGCTAACATTTTAACAAAATTAGGTAATCTACAATGCGTTTCCGCCGCAAAAATTCGCAGAACAAAGATCGTTATGCCGATCTGCGCGAGAAAATGGTGGATGAACAGATCCGAAGACGCGGGGTTAAAGACAAAAGGGTGCTAGAAGTCATGCGGAAAGTGCCCCGACATCTATTCGCTGATCCAGATAATATGGACGATGCTTACGAAGACAATGCAATGCCAATTCAGTGTGAACAAACAATCTCTCAGCCTTACATCGTCGCACTGATGACCGAGCTACTGGAGTTGAAAACGTCGTCAAAGGTATTGGAGATCGGCACAGGGTGTGGGTATCAAACCGCTGTCTTAGCGGAGATGGTTGAACAGGTCTACACCGTTGAGATTATCCCTGAACTTGCCGAGAACGCGTCAAAACGGTTTGAGGAATTAGGGTATCGAACTGTCCATACAAAATATGGCAACGGCTACTACGGCTGGGAGAAATACGCTCCCTACGACCGAATAATTGTAACTGCCGCGCCAAAGGAGATGCCGAATCGTCTCATCGAGCAACTGGCGGAAGGCGGACTCATGATACTGCCGATCGGGGACTATTATCAAGATTTGGTTCGGATCCACAGAACCGAACACGGTATCGAATGTAAAACTATTAGCGGTGTTCGCTTTGTCCCGATGACCGGTGCGCCAGATTGAAAGGCGACTTCACTACAACGTGCCGACGCGAATTTCTATCAGTTCAAACACAAGCCTAGAGGAGGCGAGGTGCTACAACAAATATTAAAACAGCTGCTCCAGTTCCTATCAACGCCGACCGGTCTCTGGACGCTTGCTGCCATCGGGGGAGTCATTGCGTTTGCAGCTATCTATCATCAGAAGCGTCAGATCCCCGGGTTTACGATCGAAGCCATCCAAGACGATACGTGGTTTATCAACCGTGATGACAACCACTGCCTGGCAATCATCGTTTCCCTTCGGCTCATCAACAAATCCGGGAGCCCAATCCGAATCCGGCGATGCAAACTCAGCGGCTATTCGCCGAAGGTCGGTCCAGAAGAATTGGTACTTGACGGCTACGATAAAACGATTGGGTTAGAATACCCGAAGTATGATTTCTTTGAGCCGGGGCAAGAGTACATCGTCAACCCCTACACCGAGCAGCAGATGTGGATTTTCTTTGAATCGGGGGCAGTAACAATGACCAACATACTCCGTGCGCCAATCATCATCAAGGACGCTAACCGACAACGGAAGGCAATTCAACTTGAAGTTCGTCGAAGTATGGAGCAAATCACGCTCTATCGTGAGGCAGCGATGCGGTGGTAAACTGCCGACCGCCAAGCCACCCCGAAAGTTAGCAAATTTCTGATTGTAGAGAACAACAACTCATTGGCATATATGGAACAAATGTAACAAGTGTTAAAATATACATTGACACTTGTTGAAAATTTTGTTACAATATCCCAAGATGTTGAAAGTCCATCGGCTTTTCTGTAGGGGCGAGGTTTCCCCGCCCGTCAACTGCTCTACCTTTCGCTCCAGAGGAGCGATATATTTAAGAAGGGTGATGCGTCTAGTTTTCGCGCTCCAGAGGAGCGCTATGTGTATAACAAAGTATGTCTAATCCAAGATACTAAAGCCCCAGCGGGGCGATAGGTGTATAGAATCAGATTACTATATCCTATCGAGAGCAGGTACTTGATTTTTTTTGCATATCCCGAAAAACTGGAGGATAAAAATGGCTGAAGATACGAAAAATGAACTTGTTCCTGTCGCAGACTTCGAGGTCTTAGATCAGGTAGACGACCAAGCAATTGTTGAAATGATGACGGGACAAGCCATCCAAGATTATGTCTACTCATTTAAGCAAGGTGGTAAGACGGTCGAAGGGTTAACGCTTGCGGGGATAAACGAAGCCGCAAATCGTAGAGGTGGGATTCAGGTCGATGATGTGACGTACGAAGAGCGGGAACAATCTTGGCTCGTCATAGCCAAGGCGACGGATACGGTAACCGGCTCGTCACGCTACGGGGCGTATGAGCAGGCGAAACGGATGGGTAATCGCGAGGATCCCCATGCGTTCACGAAGGCGATCCATAAGGCGCAGCGCAACGCCGTCAAACAGCTGCTCCCCGTCACCGTCATCAAAGAGGTGCTGAACTTCTACCTCCATCGACAAGCAGGGGGCAGCGGAACTCAGATGGGTTTACCGAGCGCAGCTGCGACCGGTAAGATTACCAATGCTCAGAAAGCTGCGTTTGCAATGGCTAGCAAGCTGGAAGGCAAACTTGAAGAGCAGGGCATTACAAAGTCCGATCTCTGGAACTATGTCAAGCGTCGCTACAGCGTTGAATCCCGTAACGATATGACTGAGTTGCAATGGACTCAACTCTCTGCTGAATTACAAGCCGGTGCCTCCGCGCTAGAGCTTTTCAAGGAGTTGGTAGGGCGCATCCGTCAACTGGATGCTGCGGCAAAAACGAGCGAAGTCCCCGAACAATCTGAGCCGCCTCTCACGCTAAATGAGGCTGGTCCCGATTCAGAATCCGCCGCCCCACTAGAACCGTCGGCTCCGGAAAATTCAGAGGAAGCAGAAAATACGCCGTTTTGAACGCCGTTGAAACAATCAAAATCGCTTCTGCTTGGGTCTGACGGTGTTCTTTGTTCAGTATCTGTGTAGCAGTGGGTTTCAACCCCTCTCCTACGACAATAGTTGCAGAAGGAGAAGATATGCAACGCCTTTTCTTTGCGTTCGGTTCCGGTTTCGCTCTAATCGCTGTGATAACAGGTGCCTTTGCTGCCCATGCCCTGAAAACAAGGCTATCGCCGGATATGTTCACAACCTTTGAGGTCGCCGCGCGCTATCAGATGTATCATGCGCTGGGACTGATCGCCGTGGCTTGGGCGGCATCACAGTGGAGCAGTCAACTAGTCACCGCGTCCGGTTGGTTATTTGTGGCTGGCATCGTCATTTTTTCGGGAAGCCTCTATATCCTATCACTAACCGGTGTCCGCTGGCTCGGCGCCATAACGCCAATCGGTGGAGCCGCCTTCATCCTTGGTTGGGGCTGTCTCCTATGGGCGATAATAAAAAGTTGACCAAACGTCACTTACATTGATCAAAACAGGAGACTTATGTTACCATAACCCAAGTTGCTAAGCCGCGTTGACATGTATGTGAGGCGTGCCCGTAATTCGCTGATAAGCACCCAATCGTAGGGGCGGGGTTCCTCCGCCCGTCAAGTGGCTTACGTTTCACTGTGCTAATGAACTAATGAACTAATGCGCCAATGAACCAACATAGCCCCAGCGGGGCGACATGTTTATAGCATCTTCAGCCATACCAACTATCATCAAAAGCGAGGTAACAACAATGGCAAAAATTACAATGTTCAAAGGTTACCAAGGCGAGCCACCATTCCCCAAACCAAGAGAAAAGGTGCTGCCAAATGTTGTCAGCGCGCAGGATGGTGTGCCGGTAAAATATCCCGATTGCGAAGGGATCGGTGTGCGGGTCGTCCATCCCGCCAACCCAAAGGCACCCGCTGAAAATCTGGGACTGGTGATGTTCTATATCCCACCCCACGTTGTCCTAGCGCCGGGCAGCCACCACACCGAAGAGTGCTATGTCATTATACGCGGCAGCGGCGTCATGACGCTCGCCGGCGAGAAAATCGACGTGCAAGAAGGCACCTTTATCCATCTGCCGCCATGGTGCGAACACGGCATCGAGAACACAGGAAATGAGACGATGGAGGTACTCATCTGTACCTCACCGCCAAATCCTTAACGAGCAGATTTCAGCGTTTATACTTAATTTACCGTCCGTCCGATACCTAATCAATTGCGCGACGACTAACTGTCAGCGCCATCCCCATCCGCCTGACAGTGTGTCTACGAAGAGGGAACTCATGGCAAAATTAACGGAAGCAGAAATTTTAGAAGAATTACGAAACTACGATACACCATCAATCACCAACGTGGTTGCTACCTACCCGAAGAACCCGCTCTGTCTTGGGCTTTATAATCCCTGGACGGAGAACTGGTATACCGACCAATCCATCCGTTGTATGTATCCCGAATTAGGCAGACTCGTTGGATATGTGGTTACCTGCGTGTATGGATTGCCAGACCCAAACTACTCACGTTTGACTTTTATGGATGTCATTGACGCACTCGACGCATCGAAGAAACCGACGATTCTGGTCTTCCAGCAAAAGTGGCCGCCCGAACTTCACGCTAAGGCGGGACTAGCAGGCGGAAATATGACCGCTGCGATGAAGGCTGTCGGTTGTGTCGGTGCTATCTCCAACGGTCCTTCACGAGACATTGATGAAATTCGTCCCATGGAATTTCAGTATATGCTCAGTGGCGTGACGGCAGGACACGGCGATATGGCCGTCCAGGCCGTCAATGTGCCCGTCTCGGTGGGCGGGATGGATGTTTCGCCGGGCGAGCTTGTCCACATGGACGAAAATGGGGCATGCAAGTTTCCAGCGGACAAGGCGGAAGCCGTCCTGACTAACGTTAAGGCGTTATTGCAAGAGGAAGAGACGCGAATTAATGCGCTGAAAACTGCGAAAACCGCAGCGGACGTCCGAGCCGCTTTCGCCGGCCAATCATACGCCGCTAAGGATGAGGAAGATGGTTCGTAACAGCACTATTTTCAAAAGGTTCATGTCAAAAGAAAGTGCAGAGCAGCTTAGAGAAACCGAGTTTTTTCGGAAAAACTCGGTTTCTGTTGTGCATTCCCTAACATGAGCGCTTCAAGACGACTTCGGGCGTTTCCGAAGCAAGCATACAGGAAGGAATCGCAATCCCTGTCACGCACGATACGCAATGCACGACACACGGTTCTTATGCCTTCTCATCACACTCCTTATCGGCACAATCTATTCCCAAACCTTTGCCCTCACCGATCCGGAAATTGACACAATGATAGCCGAAATGACAATCGAGGAAAAAGTCGGACAGCTCATCATGGTCGGCTTCGAGGGAACACAAGCCAACGAAGCCATCGAAACCCATATCCGCGAACGGTTTGTCGGTGGGGTCGTCCTCTTCAGCCGGAATATCCAATCCCCGCAGCAGACGGCGGGATTAACGAATGAGCTCCAGCGATTGGTGGGTGCGACGGCACATCAAATCCCGTTGTTCATTGGGATAGATCAGGAGGGCGGTTGGGTCATCCGCTTGCGGGACGGTGCGACCATGCTGCCCGGCAATATGGCGTTGGGTGCGACCGATTCGACCGAGTTGGCGGAACGCGCAGGAGAAATCACCGCCGTCGAACTCGCCGCAGTAGGGGTCAACCTCAACTTCGCGCCGGTCATGGATGTCAACAGCAATCTGCACAATCCCGTTATCGGGCGCCGGTCCTTCGGTGAATCGTCAGAACTCGTTTCCCGTTTAGGAGTCGCTTATATCGGTGGGTTACAACGCAATGGCGTTCTAGCAACCGCGAAGCATTTCCCCGGACACGGGGACACCACCGTTGACTCACACTTCGACCTGCCAACCGTGAGCCATGACCTAGAGCGCATCCATGCCCTTGAGCTGCAACCCTTTCGCGCCGCCATTGATGCCGACGTCGCTGCAATCATGACAGCACATATCATCTATCCCGCCCTTGATGCCGACCGACCCGCCACAATCTCGCCAACTATCTTGACGGATCTCTTGCGAAAGGAACTCGGATTTGACGGCTTGATCATTACCGATGATATGGAGATGAAAGCGATTGATGATCGCTACCAATCGGGCGAAGCTGCGGTCATGGCGATTGAAGCCGGGGCGGACATCGTGATGGTGCTCTGGACACCGGCGAAACAGATTGAGGTCTTTAACGCACTGCTATCGGCGGTCAAAAGTGGACGTATCTCTCAAGCTCGGTTGGATCAATCCGTGGAACGTATCCTGAAAAGCAAGGAGCCGGCGTTTGACCGACGTTTCGTTGATCCCGATGCGGTGGGGAGGGCTGTCGGCGGGGAGGCACATCAGCAACTCGCCCAGACAATTGCATCGCGAGCAATAACACTGGTGAGGAATCGAGATAACATCCTGCCCTTAAAATTAGAGCCAGACACCTCCGTCCTAATCCTGAGTGAATCGCCAACTCTGTTCGACCACTTCAAAGGGCATCACCCGAACACGGTTGAGGCGAGAATTCCGGAAAAACCGCGTGGAGCGCAAATCCAGCTCCAGCTGCCCCTCCAAGCGGGAGATGCCGATCTCATTATCGCTGGAATCACAAATCCCGAGCAAGCTGCGCTTGTCCAACAGTTCAGCTTGGGGACAACCCCTGTCATCGTCATCGCGTTTGGTTCGCCCTACACACTTCGGGACTGCCCCGCTGTCTCCACCTCCCTCGCTGCCTATGACATCCACGATGCTTCTGTGTCCGCAGCCGTTGAGGTGATTGTCGGGGCACGGGAGGCTCAAGGCAAACTGCCAATCCAATTGTCAATTGAGGACTAGTACACCGTTCAATCACCGTCGCTCAGCTTGAAACTCCAAATCCAAGATAATTCTCACCGATCCCCTCTTAGTTTGTAGTAGGGCAATTCATTGCCCGTTATCTTCAGCAAGCATATAAAATCGCCTTTATTCCTTAAACGCAGCATCCACCGACAATATGGTAAAATAGTGCAAGGTGTCATTTAAAGCCCCAGCGGAGCGATAGAAACTGCTTTCGCTCCAGAGGAGTGCAATGTTTATAGCATGAGCCCTTCAACTTTGACGGAAAACCGATGGATTTAGGACTTACGCAGTTGAACGCTCGAAACCTTGTAGTTCGGCGATTCATCGCCGTACAATACACCGCTTGATGCCCGACGAATCGGGCAACTACAATCTGAAGTGCGTAAGTCCTGATGGAAATTAACTTCCAAAAAAGGGGACCTTTACATGAAAACGTCCGCGACCTTACTTCTTCTTTTCATCCTGCTTTCATCAAACACCTTTGCCCAAGATTACACACAATTGAGTTTACCCGAAGGTGCTACAGCGCGACTTGGTAAAGGCTGGGTAAGCGAGGTGTGCTATTCTCCAGATGGCACTCGTCTCGCGGTCACTGGCTCCATCGGTATTTGGCTGTATGATACGGCGACCCATAGCGAAGTTGCCCTCCTCACCGGGCATAAGGGTCCGGTCAATAGCGTCGCGTTCAGCCCGGATGGACGCACGCTTGCAAGTGGGGGTTGGGAGCATACCATCCGTCTGTGGGACGCCGTGACGGGTAACCAGAAGCGAACGCTCACCGGGCATACGGGGACGGTCTTGAGTGTCGCGTTCAGCCCGGATGGACGCACAATCGCAACTGGGAGTGTGGACCATACGATGCGTCTGTGGGATGTCGTGAGCAGTGCACAGACGCGGAACCGCACCGGGCGTACGGTGAGGCCGGGGCCTGCCGTGACAGGTGAACAGAAGCGGACCCTCACAAGGCATACAGGTTCGGTTTCGAGCGTCGCGTTCAACCCGGATGGACGGACGCTTGCCAGTGGTGGGGGCTGGCAAGATCCGACCATCCGTCTGTGGGATGCTGTGACGGGGGCACACAAGCAGACGCTCACTGGGCATGCGGAAGGGGTCTATAGCGTCGCGTTCAGTCCTGATGGACGCACAGTCGCAAGTGGGAGTTCAAACGGGAGGGTGAGTCTGTGGGATGCCGTGACGGGTAGACACAAGCGGACCCTCACCGGGCATACGTCTTATGTCCGTAGCGTCGCGTTCAGCCCAGATGGACGAACGCTCGCAAGTGGGAGTGATGACAGGACGGTGTGTCTGCGGGATGCCGTGACGGGGGCACACAAGCGGACCCTCACCGGGCATACGGAGGTGGTCAATAGCGTCGCGTTCAGCCCTGATGGGAGTACGCTCGCAAGTGGGAGTGATGACGGGACGGTGCGTCTGTGGGATGCCGTGACGGGTAAACAGAAGCGGACGCTCGGGGATACGGGTTTGGCCCATAGCGTCGCGTTCAGCCCGGATGGAGGTACGCTGGCTACTGGGAGTGTAGACGGGACGGTGCGTCTGTGGGATGCCGTGACGGGTAAACAGAAGCGGACGCTCACGGGGCATACGTGGTGGGTTAATAGCATCGCGTTCAGCCCTGATGGACGGACACTCGCAAGTGGGAGTGATGACGGGACGGTGCGTCTGTGGGATTCCATGACTGGTAAACACAAGCTGACTCTCACTCCCACCGGGGATACGAATTATGTCCTTAGCGTCGCGTTCAGCCCTGATGGGCGGACACTCGCAAGTGGGAGTGTAGACGGGATGGTTCTGTGGGATGCCGTGACAGATGCGCATAAAGGGACATTCACCGGGTATACGGAAGGGATCTATAGCGTTGCGTTCAGCCCTGATGGGCGGACACTCGCAAGTGCGAGTACAGAAGGGATGGTGCGTCTGTGGGATGCCGTGACGGGTGAACACAAGCTGACTCTCACCGGGCGTATGGGAGGGGTCTTGAGCGTCGCATTCAGTCCGGATGGACGGACGCTTGCCAGTGGTGGGGGCTGGCAAGATGTGACCATCCGTCTGTGGGATGCCGTGACGGGTGAACACAAGCTGACTCTCACCGGGCATACGGAGGTGGTCAATAGCATCGCGTTCAGCCCGGATGGACGGTCACTCGCAAGTGCGAGTCATGACAGGACGGTGCGTCTGTGGGATGCTGTGACGGGTGAACACAAGCTGACTCTCACCGGGCATACGAGGCCGGTTAATAGCATCGCGTTCAGCCCGGATGGACGGACACTCGCAAGTGTGGGTCATGACAGGACGGTGCTCCTGTGGAAACTCAGACTGCCCACCACTTGGGGAGATATCAAGCGAGGAACTTTCGCGGAGGACAGGAGGTACTTGGGGACACTCTCGCCTTTAGCCAATATGTTGACCCCGACAGAGACTGCCCTGTTGGCCAACTACCCAAACCCGTTCAACCCAGAGACATGGCTACCGTATCACCTCGCCGACGATGCGGAGGTGACGCTTGCCATTTATGACACAAAAGGAGAATTAGTGCGTCAGTTAGATTTGGGACATCAGTCTGCAGGTTATTACACGGATCGGGCGAAAGCGGTGTATTGGAACGGCCGCAACGAAAGTGGCGAATCGGCGGCAAGCGGTGTCTATTTCTATCAACTCCGGATGGGAGATTATAGTGCAGTACGGCGGATGGTGATTGTCAAATAGGATCGTCTTATCGAAACATCCACCGATAATATGGTAAAATATCAGAACGTGATTGGCATAATCATTCGATCCGCTTGAAATTGAGGGAAATGGCTTAACCTAAGTTGCTAGGAATTGAAAATCCATCGGTTTTCCTGTAGGGGCGGGGTTGCCCCGCCCGTTAAGAACTCTACCTTTCGCTTCAGAGGAGCGATATGTTTATAAAATATCAGCCACCTGAGTCCCCTCATCGCCGCTCAGCTTAGCTAATCCAAGTTTGGTTTGTAGTAGGGCAATTTATTGCCCGTCATCTTGAGCGGGAATATAAAACCGCCTTTATTCCGCCAACGCAGCACCCGCCGATGATATGGTAAAATAATGCAAGTTGCCATCTAAAGCCCCAGAGGGGCGACATGTTTATAGAATATCAGCTACCTAATCCCTCTAAAGCCCCAGAGGGGCGACATGTGTGTCATGTTGGGCGGATGCGCCATAAATCGAGGAAAACTATTCTTCGCACAGCAATCCTGGTAGGTAATCTTAACAAATTTGGTCATTTCTTGCAGTTGTCGGGTATAGAAACTTGACCTGCGGGCTACTAGTACACGGCTTGGTTTGGAACCCTAAATCTAAACAAATCCTCACCGGGTTCCTCTTGGTTTGTAGTAGGGCAATTTATTGCCCGTCGCGTCAGTTTAGGGGGGGCAACACCAATGCAATCCACGCCGAGAGATCGAAAGCAGAAACGGGAGCCGACAACAGGAAAGAATCCGATAGCGCAACGCCTGATCACAGCAATGGAGAAACCACCACATCTCACCCATGAAGACGTTAACGCACTGTGTCAGTCAATCGAAGAAGGAAAGATGCCTATAAAGTTCGATTCACCCCTTGAGCCGGCTGAACGTCAAAAACAGTGAATTAAGTATCCCGTTTCTGCAATCCTGCGCCGTGTCAGCGCGAGAATGGAGTAAAGATTATGGCTGAAACAACTCTGCCAAGGTTACGTGTGAGTAGAGAAGAGGCACGTCAGAAAATAGAAGAGCAAATTGAAAAAGGGCAGCAACTCCGCGACCAAGAAATACGTTCAGAAGATGAACTGAGTCAAGCTTGGAATAAGCACCGAAACTGGTCAGACTACAATAAAACTCTCCTGTCAAGCCTATCTACATCATCACTTGTAGATGAGTACGATCGTTTCTGCAAGCGTCCATATGGGACGTCATCAAGTGTTACTTCATCAGACTTGGAGGAGCCAGTTAGTTCCTACCTTGATCCAACTACTATGTCAACATTTCCTTCAACGGACCATGAAAAGAGTCAGTTTTCAAAGGATTTAGACAGTAATAAAAAAAACATGGACGACCACATCAATCATCTAGAAGGAATCCGCGAGCAACTTGAACTATATGCTGAGCACTCAGAAATGCTTCAGCGTACCTCCGGTGATGAAGAGGCTTCAGACACACCCCAATCCGCTTTCGGCAGCAAAGTGTTTATCATCCATGGGCGTGACGATGAAGTTAAAGGTGATGTCGCCTTGTTCGTTAGGGATTTGGGTTTAAGGGAAATCATACTTGACAGGCAACCCAACGAGGGTCTAATAGCGATTCTTGACAAATTTGAACGAGAGGCGAAGAAGGCAGACTTTGCTATCGCATTGCTAACCCCGGATGATGTTGGTGCCTTAAAAGATGAAGCGGCTGAACAACTCAAACCTAGGGCCCGCCAAAATGTTATCTTTGAACTAGGCTATTTTATAGGCAAGTTAGGTCGCAAAAGAGTGTGTCTACTGCTCAAAGGAGAGTTAGAGAACCCCTCCGATCTTAGTGGGATACTCTATGTGCCCATGGACAATTTCGGTGGATGGAAACAGAAGTTAGCCAGAGAAATGAACCGGGCAAAGCTACCGATTAATCCGAAAAAACTTCTATAGTACGGGTTACGCACTTCAGTAGGGAACAGCTCTCGGACTCTTGGTCGTAAACCGGAGGATCGGTGTTCCAGCACGGTTCAACGATCGTTGAACCGTACCAAAAACTCGGGTTATCTTCGTGCTTTGCACTTTTTTTTGACATAAGCGTTGAGCAAAAGGATCAAGCCAGATGAATAACGAACTCATCTCAACCATGACAGAGCGCATCGTGCACAACTTTCACCCCGTCCAGATTATCCTCTTCGGTTCACATGCTCGCGGGGATGCCCACCCGCAAAGCGATGTAGATCTGCTTGTAGTCTTCTCCGAACTCGCTGATAAACGGAAGGCTGCCGTTGACATCCGACGTGCCCTTGCTGACCTACCTATGGCTAAAGATATCCTCGTAACAACACCTGAAGAATTAGCACGTCAGCGCGATCAGGTGGGCACAATCCTACGTGCTGCCCAACGAGAAGGGGAAATACTTTATGAACGCAACTGATCAACTTGCAGAAACGGATCGCTGGTTGCGTTATGCGGAAGAAGATTTGACAACAATTGAAACTTTGTTAAGACAGCCACATGTTGTCCCACGTCATGTCTGTTGGTTTGCTCAACAAGCTGCCGAAAAAACATTAAAGGCAGTATTAGTCTTTCTACAGATTGATTTTCCACGAACCCATGACCTAGACGTCCTACGCAATCTGGTGCCCGCTGGCTGACAACTCAAAGAAGTGTTTCCGGACTTGGCTAGCTTAACCCAATGGGCAGTTGAAGCCCGCTATCCAGGGAACTGGACGGAAGCTAGGGGCGCAGAAGCAGATACGGCTGTCGAACAAGCGCGAATTATCTGGGAGTCAATATCTACTGAACTCGCACAACACACAGGATTACTGCATCCTATCTAAAAAACTGTAGGATTTACGCACTTGGTCAGAAAATAGGTTATAATAGGGGCTATGAATCTACCCAAATGCACTGACTATATCAACTTTCTGATTGCGACTCCCAGATACACAGTTTTACTGAGGCTGCCAGAATCTAACCCTAAAAGATAACGCAACCGCTACAGCGGCGCAAAGTGAGATAAGCAATTCTAGGCTAATGCAGGCTAATTACCTCCGGGAGTTGGATAAGCATCACCGACAACTGGTATCTAAGGCAGTGAGCGCATTGAACGCTGCGTATGACAATCTAGAATCTACAATTTCCTCCTTTAGCCCAAAAGAGTAAATCTCACTTGTTCCAAAAGCATTTTTCCGAAAGGTTCATGTAAAAAGAAAGCGTAGAGCGCGAAGAGAAACCGAGTTTTTTCTTGAAAACTCGGTTTCTGTTGCACCATTTCTAACATGAGCCTTCCAAAAAAGGTAACTTTTCCTGTTTAATTTTCGCGTGTAAAACGTTACTTTTTTAATCTCGCTCATGCTATTTTATCTGCAAAAATCTGCGAGATCTGCGTCCGTATCTACTTTTAATACTGAAGGGCGTAAGTCCTAAAACTTTAGGAACCCAACAGCACCTTTCGATTGGTATTCAGCGAGCACGAATTCCCGGAGATAACCGAACGGTTGGGCGAAGAATATTCGCATAGCTGAAGGATAATGAGACATAGCCTTACCCTGAACTGCTCTATTCGTTCTCGGAGGAATAGAAATGCTAACGAAATTGATTTGCCGCAATTTCAAACGCTTTGGAGAAATTGAAGTCGAATTGGGGAATTCCGTAGTCTTCATTGGACCGAATAACTCTGGCAAAACCACCGCTTTACAGGCACTCACCCTGTGGGATATTGGGCTCAAACGTTGGAACGAGCACCGTAAGGGGAAACCAAATTCAGAAAAACGACCGGGTGTTGCCATCAACCGGCACGACCCCATCTTCGTCCCTGTGCCGAGTACAAGGTTGCTCTGGCGAAATTTGCAAGTCCGGGATGTTCAGAGAATTGGTGGTAAGCAACAGACGCAAAACGTCCGTATGGATATTATCGTTGAAGGCGTTACTACGGGCAAAAAGTGGGAATGTGGCTTGGAGTTTGATTATGCCAATCAGGAGTCCTTCTACTGCCGGCCCCTGCGATTATCAGAAAGGGAGGGTAGAAGATTGAAACGGATGCCTGTTCCTGAAGAGGCAGCGAACCTTGATGTTGCCTTTCTTCCACCGATGTCCGGACTTGCGTCGAATGAAATGCGCCTTGACCCAGGGGCGATCAATGTCCGTGTTGGAGAGGGACGGACCGCAGAGGTCCTGCGCAATCTCTGCTATCAGATTTTACAGGAGCGCGGAGGCAGCAAAAAATGGGAAACAATCTGCCAGCAAATCCGAGAACTGTTCGGCGTTGAACTTGATGAACCGAATTACATTCTTCAGCGTGGAGAGATTGAGATGGGTTATCGAGATAGATCAGGTATTTCTCTTGACCTCTCCTCATCGGGGCGTGGGCTTCAGCAAACACTACTTCTGATTGTGTATATGGTAACGCATCCGGGGTCAGTTCTTCTGTTGGATGAGCCAGACGCACACCTTGAGACCATTCGACAAAGGCAGATCTATCAGATGCTTACCGGGTTTGCTGCGGAACACGACAGTCAAATCATTGTCGCCAGCCATTCTGAGGTCATTCTAAACGAAGCAGCTGGTCGTGATATGGTTATTGCCTTTCTTGGAGCACCGCATCGCATTGATGACCGTGGTAGCCAACTTTTGAAATCGCTTACGAGTATTGGCTTTGAACAGTATTTTCAGGCGGAACAAAAGGGTTGGGCCCTCTATCTTGAAGGTTCGACAGACCTCGCAATTTTGCAGGCGTTCGCTGAGAAGCTAGATCACCCCGCGAGGGATATATTAAAACGTCCATTTGTACACTACGTTGAAAATCAACCTCAGGAAGCCCGCAAACACTTTTATGGACTGCGGGAGGCGAAAACTGATTTGGTTGGATTCTGTCTCTTCGATCGGATTGAGTCAGAGCTTCAAACGAACCCTGAATTCAGGGAGTATCAGTGGAAGCGACGTGAGATTGAGAATTACATTGTATGTCAAAAAGAGATTCTAATCGACTGGGCGCAAGCGGAAGCAGAACGATGGGGAGAAGCCTCTCAGTTGGTGTCTACAATGGAAGAAACTATTGATGAGATTGAAAATGCTCTAGAAACACTTGGTAGAGGCTCACCTTGGTCTCTAGATACTAAAGTGAGTGATGATTTTCTGGATCCACTTTTCGATTCTTTTTTCAAAAAGCTGGAATTGGAGAATCTGATGCGAAAAACAAATTATCACACCCTCGTTCAGTATGTTCCCCCAGAGCAGATTGACCCAGAGGTGTCTGAGGTGCTTGATGGGATTGTGAAAATAGCAAAGCAAGCGAAACCGGTGGGTGATGGGTAAGTCCATCACCATCTCACCGTCCCCTACCGCTCAATTGGAGCGGACGATCGGAATTCACGGTAATCTCCAGCGAAGGTTGTTATCATGCCTTTCTTGACCTGAAACACTTTCGTCAAGACTGCTTCTGTCAACTCAGCGGCGGCTGATGTACCCGTCCCCAAGTCTGCTTCAAGGAATATATGCGGGTCTGTTTTCGGATAGGGGACCTCCCGTTCTACAGCGTCTTGAAGGGTAGCTATCTGCGCCAGTTGTTCCCTGTCCCAAGAGGTCAACCTGATGGTGTAGTATTTCTTGTGTGAGAGAAGGCGGCGAAACAAAGTGTTGGAGGAGATATCTGGAATCACGGCAAACACTGGAACCATTGCCACAAGGCTACTATCTTTGCCGGATCGAAAACGGACGAATCCTTTTCCGCCTTCAAAGATTACCTCACCCCCGCCAAACTGTTGTAGGGTTGTCAATGTATATTTAAAGGAAGCAAGCCGAGAAGTTGGTGTCGTGTGGAAACTAGAACTGTAAGGCTGATAAACCTGAGTTGTCCCTTTTTTAGATCCGCCGTATGTCTTTATACCGAGGAGATACGCCAGAACGAGAAACACAAGGGCTAGCATACAAATGATCAGTCCACGTTTTATATATTTACTAAGCATCTCAATTCCTCCGTTTTTGTGACTTCTGCATACGCCTAGATGATACCAGAACATACTTCAAGGGACAATATGAAAACGAAGATGAGTTCCATTGACATTTGACAAATGAACCAACATATGAGTTGAACATGGCACACGCATACATCGGTTTTGGATCGAACATCGACGACCGAACCGCATACATCACTCAAGCGTTGCAGCTACTATTAGGTGCAGATAACGTCTCGCTGATACGGATCTCCTCCCTCTATGAAACCGAGCCTGTCGGTTATGAAGAACAGGATTGGTTTCTGAACGGTGTCGTCGCTGTCGAAACCGGTCTATCGCTTCATGGGTTGTTGACATTGCTGAAGGGTATTGAAGGGGTTGTTGGACGACAGCATCGGACGCGTTGGGGCCCACGGGAGGTAGACCTCGATCTCCTTATCTACGCTCAGTGTTGCCTTGATACGCCGAATCTGACCGTGCCACACCCCGAAATGCACCGACGCAGCTTTGTCCTTGTCCCTTTTGCCGAGATTGCCCCGGACGTTCGCCACCCAATTCTGCAAGAAAATATCCAATCCCTACTCGCCAATTTGACTGACGAGAAAACCGTCAAGCTTACAGCACCGCCGCCGGAAATCGTTCCAAAGGATCTGACCAAATGCCATACAACCCACAAAACCCGTTGATTGTCCAGAGCGATCGGACGGTGCTTCTTGAAGTTGACACTCCGCTTTATGAAGCAGCGCGAGACGCGCTTGCCAGCTTTGCGGAGTTGGAAAAAAGCCCCGAACATATCCACACCTATCGCATTACCCCCCTTTCGTTGTGGAACGCCGCTGCTGCGGGGGTGGCGGCCGGCGATATCCTAGACGCACTCCATAAGTATACCAAATATGATGTGCCGCAAAACATAATCGCCGAGATAACCGACTATGTCTCTCGTTACGGACGGGTCAAATTGATGAAGCACGCTGACCTGAATCCCGATAGTGCTGAGGAAGACGGCTTGGTTTTGTACGCCGAAGACCCGGTTCTCATAGCTGAAATCGCGCACAGTGAATCGGTAAAAAGCCTGTTGGGCAAGCGGATCGATTCCCAGACCATCTCCGTGCCCTACCAACTTCGCGGACACATCAAGCAGGCGTTGATTAAGATCGGCTTTCCGGTGGAAGACCTCGCAGGCTATGTCAGTGGAAGCTATCTGGAGATTGCGCCCCGACCGACAACACAATCCGGGAATGCTTTCGATCTGCGCGATTACCAACGCGATGCAGCAGAGGTATTTCATCTGGGAGGTGATGTGCGCGGCGGCAGCGGTGTAATTGTCCTCCCTTGTGGCGCGGGAAAGACCATCGTTGGGCTCGGCATCCTGTTCGAGACCAAATGCCACACCCTAATCCTTTCGACAAACACAATCGCCGTGCGCCAGTGGATCGATGAATTCCTTGATAAAACGAGCATTGCACCGGAAGAGATCGGCGAATACACCGGCGACCGGAAGGAGATCCGACCAATCACGGTGACCACCTACCAGATCCTGACCTATCGCAGGCGTAAATCGGAGGACTTCGTTCATTTGGGACTCTTCTCCGAAATGGATTGGGGTTTGATTATCTATGACGAGGTCCACCTATTACCCGCACCCGTCTTTCGGATGACTGCGGAGATTCAGGGGAAACGGCGCCTCGGATTGACTGCCACGTTGGTGCGAGAGGATGGTAGAGAAGACGATGTGTTCAGCTTGATTGGACCCAAAAAGTATGATGTCCCTTGGCGGGAATTGGAACAGCAGGGCTGGATTGCGACCGCCGAATGCGTTGAGATCCGCGTAGACCTGCCCGAACACCTGCGAATGAGTTACGCTGTCGCTAGCCAAAGGCAGAAGTTCCGGATCGCCTCCGAGAATCCGAACAAATTTCCTGTCGTATGCGAACTGCTTGAACGACACAAAGGCGATCTGGTGCTTGTTATTGGGCAGTATATCGATCAACTCAAAGGGATAGCCGCAAGCCTGAATGCGCCGCTAATTATGGGGCAAACCCCGAACCGTGAGCGCGGCAAACTCTATGACCAGTTTCGGCGAGGGGAGATTAAGCTGCTAGTCGTCTCCAAGGTTGCCAACTTCGCAATCGACCTCCCCGACGCAAACGTCGCGATTCAGGTGTCCGGCACTTTCGGCTCACGTCAAGAGGAAGCCCAACGTCTCGGACGCATCCTCCGTCCCAAAACCGATGGTTCGCTCGCGTACTTCTACTCGCTTGTCACCCGCGATTCACGCGATCAGGAGTTTGCAATCAACCGCCAGCTGTTCCTCACCGAACAAGGCTACCGATACACCATCCGTTACGGTCACGAGTATCAGACATGAAAGATGGGTCGGAGCATGTTCCGATAACTTCACCTCCGTTTATCTCCTTGACTATATTTCTGCTATGACACTATAATTACCCAGATTGCTAGTGGTAGGTATATTGCTTTGAATCCCGATCTTATTGGGGCTCCGTATGCCGAAACCTCAAGGGCTCATTAATTGCACCAATGAACCAACATAGCCCCAGCGGGGGAGGGCATGTGCAGCTTGCACCATCCTAATAAATTTGGTTAGTTCTATGAGAACGCACCTAACATTTCAATATGACCGTGAAGCGGATATTCTGCACATAAATACCTGCCCCCCGTATCCGGAGCAGGAGAGCGAAGAACTTGAGGATGAAGTCATTGACGATTTAATCCTGAGACCGACGAGATCGAAAATCTTGAGGTTCTGTTTTTTTCTACACGGTTATTACGTCAGGAACTCTTTCAATTACCGATTTCCGCTCATCTACATCTGCACAAAACCTGAGTTAAATTAGAATTGAGGCCGTTCGTAGCGCGTAGCCTCGCCTTGTAAGCATATACGCTACTGCGGTTGGCAAATCAGGAGCAAAAAATGGATCAAAATGTACAGGACTATCTGTTTGACCTCCAAGGTTATCTGGTCTTAGAAAACGCAATCTCTGCAGCGGACCTGCGCGAGATGAACCAGTGGATCGACAACCACGAATCTTATGTCGAAGAGCCGTGGTCCGAAAATGATAATCCACGCGAAAGAAGTCGCTGGATTGGGAACGTAGAAACGCATACCTACAATGAAGAGAACGGTGTCAACTTCCAGAATATCATTGAGGGCGGTCCCGTCTTTGAGCGATTGATAGACTACCCCGCTTGGACCGACCTGGTAAAGAAGTACATCCACTCCGTTGTCAATGGGCTTTCCATCCACGAGAACTTTCTCAATGTCCGTGGTCCCGGCGGTTTCATCCACATCCACTGCGGTGGACATGTCCCGCTCAGTTATTTGACTTTTCGCCAGAACAATACCGGGGAATGGATGGTGGGCCAAATAAACGTATTGATGGCGCTCAACGATATCGGTGAAGGCGACGGACCACCTGTCCTCATACCGGGCAGCCACAAGTGTACCGAAATTCACCCTCGACTGAATGTGGATGGCAAGGGCTTGGTCTACGACGGTGTGAGCGGTAAACCCGCCGGGACAGCCGTTGCTGTGAAGGAGATGTATCTGAAAGCGGGTGATGTTTTGATGTTCACCGACGCCATAACACACGGCTCTGCGGAACGCACCAATCCCGGCTATCGTCGAACGATTGTCTATCGCTATTCCCCAAGATATGTGCGCGAGCGATTCAACTATCAGACTTCAGACGCACTGTTAGGACGTTTGACCCCGGAAAGACGTACCATTATTGAACCCATGGCACCGCGACGACCGCTAGCTGTATAGTGGGAGGTTCAGCGGCAGAGACCAAGCTGATGAGATATGGAATCAGTGCTGCTGTATTGATCACACAGCACAATCGATTGCTATTAGTCAATCACAGAGAGAACGGGCACTACGATTTTTGGGTGCCGCCGGGGGGAAAATTACAGGGAGGTGAATCCATCTTCGACTGTGCACAACGGGAGGCGATGGAGGAAACCGGCTTATCCGTGGAATTAGATCGCATCGTCTATATCGTCGAATATGCCGAACCGGACTATCACTTCTGCAAATTTTTCATTCGATGCAAACGGTTTGACGGGAATCTCACCCTTGCCAATAGAGAACCGGGAGAGACTTTCCTTGTCGATGCGCGTTTCTTTTCAAAGGCGGATATGGAAGAACTCGACGTGCGTCCCACAGTTTTGAAAGATCGTTTTTGGGACGACCTTGAGGTAGGATTTCCTGAGACACGGTACTTGGGGCTTGAAAAGATAAAGACCCGCTGAAATTGCAATCCCCAACTCATTCAATGGAGCAGGGCAATTGCATGTCAATATTGTAGGACTTAGGCAGTCCGTTCATAAGTCCCCCTGATTTTCCAAAGTCCCCCTGACAAGGGGGATTTAGGGGGTTGGGGGATTTAGGGGGTTAAAAACAAAAATCAACCCCTGTGTGCCAAATTTGCATAAGTCCTGTATTGTATAGAACTTTGGCATACGACGATGGAAATCTACTCGTAGCCACAGGTTTCCTAACCTGTGATCCCCGCAGCTTAGGAAATCTCTGCTACGACGGGGGCGGGATACCCAAGTTCTGATTGTTCACTTGCCTCATTTCTATCACAGATACAATTCCCCTATTCAATGGAGGGTGTTCGGTTTAGTGGAAGGTGAATTAGAAAATATAAAGGAAATCCTATGTCAAAAACCGGCGCAGAACTGCTGATAGAATCCCTAATTTCCGCGGGCATCAAGCATCTCTTCTCGCTCTCCGGCAACCAGATCCTTTCCCTATACGATGCGAGCATCGGACGCGATATTAATCTCATCCACACTCGCCACGAAGCCGCAGCCGTGCACATGGCAGACGGCTGGGGACGCTTGACCGAGCAGCCAGGGGTCGCACTGCTGACCGCGGGACCCGGTCACTGTAACGCGATCTCCGCGCTCTATGGCGCATTGATGTCGGAGTCGCCGGTGGTGCTACTAAGCGGCCACTGTCCTTACGCACAAATCGGCAGCGGCGCGTTTCAGGAGGTAGATCAGGTCGCCGCCGCCAAGCCTGTCACAAAAGCCGCGTGGCTAGTCGAAGACGCCGACCATTTGGACGAAGCCATCGCTAGCGCCCTCTCTCTCGCTTGCGAAGGGCGTCCAGGTCCCGTTCACTTGAGCCTACCCACAGATGTCTTAGAAGCTACCATCTCTCCCCAGCCCCTTCAAGGAACGGATAACGATGCGGTGTCCGCGGATGTCCCCCCAATAAGCGAGGTGGACGATATACTCTACCATCTCAGCGAAGCAACACACCCCCTCATCTTGGGGGGACCCGCTATGGGACGCACCTTGCGATGGACGGAGATAGAGCGGTTATCTGAAGCGAGCGGTATCCCCGCCCTTCCGATGGAAAGCCCGCGCGGAATCAACGATCCGTGGCTGCATCAGGCGACAAATTGCTTGAGCAAAGCGGATCTTGTGTTGTTGGTGGGCAAAAAACTCGACTTCTCACTCCGCTTCGGGCAGCCCCCCTTCTTCTCCGAAGGGTGTCGTTTCATCCAGATTGATGCCGATGCGTCGCAGCTGCGCCCAGAAAAGCCGGTCATCCTAACGATACACGCGGAACCGACGCGCATCCTGCGTCAGTTGACAGTCGCGGCACAAGCCCTTGGAACTTCGCAAAGGGAAGGACAGCACGATTCTTGGCGGGCAGAGGTCATGGCAGCACGGCAGGCTACCCCTCCCGAATGGGAGCGACTCCGTAGCGCTGCGGAACAACCGATCCACCCGTTGCGTGTCTGTGAGGCACTTCAACTGTTCCTCGATGATGGTGCGGTATTCGTTAGCGACGGTGGGGAGTTTGGGCAGTGGGCGCAAACAGGGTTGGAAGCAGAGCAGCGTCTCATCAATGGACCTGGTGGCTCAATCGGTAGTTCAATCCCGATGGGGCTCGCAGCGAAGCTGGCACACCCGCAACGACCCGTCTTCGTTCTCTTAGGCGATGGCACATTCGGCTACCACGCGATGGAGTTCGACACCGCGCTACGCTACAATCTGCCTATCGTCGCGGTTGTGGGGAACGATGCGCGTTGGAATGCAGAGCATCAGTTGCAGATTCAGAATTATGGGGAAGAGCGGACGGTCGGTTGTGAGCTGTTGCCGTCACGGTATGACAAAGTGATCGAAGCGTTGGGAGGGCATGGCGAGTATGTTCAACATCCGGACGACCTCACCCCTGCGGTTGAGCGGGCGCTGGCGTCGGGATTACCTGCCTGCATCAATGTGGCTATCGACAGTGCGGCTGCACCGACATTTCGGTCGAGCGGCTGATAACCTGGTTCATGTTAAGAAAATCGTAGGGGCTGGGTCTCCCTGCCCGTGCTTGCTACCACGTATTGCGGACCGGCACCCCTTCTCCCTCAAGATAGTCCTTGATATGCTCAATCGAGAATTCACCGTAATGGGTGATCGAAGCGACGATGGCGGCATCGGCGTTGCTCTCGACGAAGACATCGCGGATGTGTTGCGGACTACCCGCTCCACCAGACGCAATCACAGGAACCGGAACCGACGCCGCAATTGCTTTTGTCAGTTCTATATCATATCCCGCTTTCGTTCCATCCTGATCGATGCTGTTGACCACAATCTCGCCTGCGCCCAATTCCACACCGTGTTGCGACCATTGGAGCGCGTCTAACCCCATCGGACGGCGGCCCCCATCGATATAGATTTCGAACCCGCTTGGGATCTCATCGCTTTTCGGGACCCGCTTGACCTGCATACTTAACACCACACACTGACTGCCAAACGCCTTTGCCCCCTCTGCAAGGAGTTGCGGATTTCTTACCGCGCCAGAGTCGATGCTCACCTTCTCCGCTCCTGCGAGCAGGACGCGCCGCATATCCTCTAACGTTCGTAACCCACCACCCACCGAGAACGGGATAAAGATCTCTGCCGCGACCGCGGAGACAACATCGATCATAATGTCGCGCCTCTCGTTGCTAGCAGTGATGTCATAAAACACAAGCTCGTCCACCCCGCCTTCATAGTAAGCACGCGCCATCGCTACCGGATCGCCGACATCAACATTGCCTTTGAAGGCAACTCCCTTTGTGACCTTGCCCGCTCGAACATCGAGGCACGGGATAATTCGTTTGGTAATCATGAAGTGATTCTCAACTGGTAATCGGTTATTCTGAGTCGTCAGCTTTCAGGGTTGACTGATAAATCTTGAACACACGTAGCTGATCCATAGCCCGGATAATCCGCGGATCGTATTCATACTCATCTATGTCGTTTTCGGTCTCACGCGCAACGGCGAGCTTCAACCCAACGTTGCTCAAGATAATCCCCTCGTCTGTAAACGAATCGACCAATCGTTGATATTTTCTCACCATTGATGCAGCTTCCGAATCCTCTCTTGAAGCGTGCTCTGCCTTTGCCAGCTGATCAAGGACATCATCCCCATTCTCTTCAATGAACGTCTTGACCTTTTCATGGTTTTGGAGTTTCTGCAACATCTGAATTTCAGAACGACTGAACCATGAATCTTCAATATCCGGGACAATACCAATTTTGTCAATATCAACCCCATTGGGGCTATAGTAGCGTGCCACTGTCAGCTTAACCGCCGCACCACCGCTAAGTGTAAAGACCTGCTGCACAGAAGCTTTTCCGAAGGTCTTTTCTCCCATAACCAAGCCATGCCCATTGTCCTTAATCGCGCCGGCAACAATCTCGGACGCGCTTGCGCTGCCGTTATTGACCAGAACGACAAGAGGATAACCTTTCTGCTGCTTGCCTCTCTCTGCGCGATATTCCTCACGCGGGGTCTTGCCTTGGGTATACACAATCAATTCGCCCGGATCCACAAAATCACTGGCAACCTCAACCGCAGATCGAAGTAAACCGCCTGGGTTGGATCGGAGATCTAAAACGACTCCTTCAATCTCCTGCTGATTAAAAGTTTCAAACGCCTTATCGACCTCGCTGGCGGTGTTATCACGGAACTGATTAATCCGTATATATCCAATATCGCCTCTCAGAATCTTGGATTCGACACTGGGGAATTGGATAACATCTCGCGTCAACGTAATTTCCAGCGGTCTGGGCTCACCCTCGCGGACTATCCTAATAGTAACCTGTGTTCCAGGTTCACCCCGAAGAAGTTCGACAGCGTCGGTCGTTGTCATAGTTGCTGTCGATTCGCCCTCAATCTGGCTAATTACGTCGTTGCTCTGAAGCCCCGCTTCATCAGCGGGTGTCCCCTTGAACGGGGAGACGATTGTTAGCCGCTCATCCCGAATGCCAATCTCCATGCCAAGTCCGCCGTAAGCTCCACGACTCTCGGTCCGAAAGTCCGCATAGTTTTCCGCAGGAAGAAATTGGCTATACGGATCCAGTGTCCGCAACATCCCCCGGATAGCACCGTACATGAGTGGTTCGGAATCGGGCGGATCCAAATGGTTCTGTTGGATGTGCGCCAACACTTCTGACAGCAGCGAGATATTTTCTAACATCTCATCATCCAATATACCTTTGGCGGTGACCTTTTCTGCCTGTGCCAGCCCTAGGGTGGGTTGTAGCAATAGGATAAAAAGCAAAACAGTGAGACAACCCAAGAAATTGAATCCATAGCATTGATACGATTTCTGTTTTTTCATAGTGATCGTTATCCCGTCCTGAAAAAAAAGTGATATATACGCCTACTATAAGATATGCGGAACGCAATGTATCCCGAAACCACATAGTAGAGCAAATCAATCCACGCCATACGTTGGCGCATGAGCTGCCAGACCGACGTGCCGGCCCCGCGTGTCTCCACCAGCTTTGGTTGATCTGGGGGAGCATCATGTTTCTCGATAATTGCGACCGTGATTGTTTGTGGGGCGTTCCATTGGACATCCAGATATTTCCCGAGAAGAATTCCGATGACAGCGAACAGCACAGCGACTAGGCTGAGAGATATCCGCCTTGACCTACCTACTAGCAACACACCGACACCCGTAAGGATACCAATGGCAAGCGCGACCCACCCCGCAGTGAGACCCGTCCATTGGATATATTTAGCCCAGAGCGCGCCTCCAAGCAGCGCACCGATTAGCCCACCAAATGGCGCGAAAGGAAGATGGCGTGGGGATGTATATGTACCGTTCATTGTGTTTGACCTTTCTGAAGAGAGGCGGATATGCAGACCCGCTATTATATCAAAAGGTATTAGCTCAACTTCGTTCCATGTTTCACAGCGTCTCAATTAAGTTTAATTCAAGTTGCTACCTAAACCCCCAACGGAGCGACATGTCTACCACATTGGGTCACTGCGCGATAGTTCAATACAGTCACGGCTCGTCGTTCAACAACCCGGCTCTTATATAAATTTGGTCATTCTCTAGTAAGTGTCGAGTATGAAAACTCGGCACCCACAGCTATCTAGGACGTGTTGACATTTATGTGAGGTGTGTCCATAATTCGCCGATAACTCTCTATCGTAGGGGCGAGGTTCCCTCGTCCCTACAATGTAGTTGCCCGATTCATCGGATCCTGGTTCGTCGTTGTGCCATTGATTGCTTGCTCCCCCGCTAGCGGTCCTTGTAGGAGGGGCTTCCTAGCCCCGATATGGGCTGCCATCCCCTACATTTTGTGGATTCTGATAACAATTCTCCCAAATCGTCTCAAGGTGCATCTGATGGGAAATGTCAACAGAACCTAGCAACTGGAGTTAAGTTGAGGACAGGTTCGGTCGCTTCTGATGGTGTTCCGTATTCTGCTCAAACGTATACGCCGCCCGTAAAATTTTCTCCTCCTCAAACGGGGCGGCGAGGAGTTGCAAGCCGATCGGCAAATCGTCCCGTGTCAAACCACACGGTATAGAAATACCGGGCAAGCCCGCGAGGCTCGCCGGCGTTGTTAGGACATCTGAGAGATACATCTGCAAGGGATCCGATGTCCGTTCCCCAATTTTGAACGCCGCCGTCGGTGAGGTCGGTGTCACAACCACATCCACCTTCTCAAAGGCTTGATCGAAATCGGACTTAATCAATGTCCTTACTTTTTGTGCTTTCAGATAATAGGCGTCGTAATATCCCGAACTGAGCGCGTAAGTGCCGAGCATGATACGGCGCTTAACCTCTTCGCCGAAACCTTCGGTCCGCGTCTGTCGGTACATATCGCCCAGATCTTCGGCATCTTCGGCACGGAAACCGTACCGAACGCCATCATACCGCGCTAAATTCGCGCTCGCTTCAGCAGGTGCGATGATATAGTATGTTGCCATCGCGTAGTCGGTATGCGGCAGCGAGACCTCCTCAATAATTGCTCCGCTTTCCCGAAGCACCTCAATTGCGCTCCGCACGCTCTCCTCTACTTCTGGATCGATCCCCGCTGTAAAATACTCTTTCGGAATCCCGACTTTGACCCCTTGGAGATCGTTGATCAAGGACTTGGTAAAATCTGGAACGGGCAGATTTGCCGAGGTCGAGTCCATCGGATCGTGCCCACAAATTGCGTTGAGGGTTAACGCGCAATCGGTTACATCCTTTGTGAAAGGTCCTATCTGATCCAAGGACGATGCAAACGCCACCAACCCAAACCGTGAGACGCGTCCGTAGGTCGGCTTCATCCCTACCACACCACACAGCGCGGCAGGTTGCCGAATTGAGCCGCCGGTATCCGAGCCAAGTGAACAAATCGCTTCGCCTGCAGCCACAACGGCTGCGGAACCGCCGCTTGAGCCGCCGGGGATAGTTTCCAGATTCCACGGGTTGCGCGTAGTCTGATACGCCGAGTTCTCTGTTGATGAACCCATCGCGAACTCGTCCATGTTCGTTTTGCCGAGTATCACCGTTCCCTGCTGATGGAGTTTGGTCATCACCGTTGCGTCGTAGGGGGAGACGAAGTTGCCCAGAATCTCAGAGCCGCACGTCGTCAACACGCCTTTGGTGCAGATCACATCCTTAATCGCAATCGGGATTCCTGCCAACGGGGGCATCTCATCGCCGCGTTGAAAGCCTGCGTCCACGGCTGCGGCGCCCTCAAGTGCAAGATCTTCGGTCAGTGTCAGGTAGCCTTTTATCTCTCCTTCGACCGCGCCAATTCGGTCATACATCGACTGCGTCAACTCGACAGCAGTAATCTCCCGCGCTTTCAATTTCTCATGAAGCTCGTGGGCTGTTAGATCATATAACGGCATGAAACGTTTACTCCTTCAAAGATTATTCTGGCAGCGCATTCACCGCTTTCTTCAATAAAGGTTTCAGATTTTTCGTAATGCACGTATGTCTCTTTTTTTATTCAATTACCTTTGGCACCTCAAAGTATCCCTCCTCCACGCTCGGTGCCCCCTCCAAAACAACGTCTCGATCGTATGAGGACTTGGCGACATCCGCTTTGACGACATTGCGGAGAGTTAGGGGGTGCGACGTTGGCGCCACGTCCGTCGTATTCAGTTCGTTCAGTTTTCCAATATAGTCCAAAATCCGAGCGAGTTGATGCGTGAACTCTTCTATATCTTCCTCTTTAAATTCAAGACGTGCAAGGGTCGCAACATGTTGCACATCATCCGTTGTAATTGTAGCCATCTGCCTCTCCCTATTGTCGTATTAAATTATGTTGTCTCCTGTTAAAAGTCGCGCAGCAGAAATCGTAGGGGCGGGGTGCCCCCGCCCGTATTTGCTGTACCAATGAACCGATTCTTTTCACGTTTTACGCGTTACGTTTTACGTGCTGCTTTCTGTTGAACGGAGGCCCTGTTATTTCAACCCATCCGCTGCAACCGTGCAAACGCCGCAGCAAGGACTTTCTCAGATCCGCGTTCAAACCGCACAGTGATACGCATATCAAATCCATACCCACTGATCGCCGTAATCCTTCCCCTGCCAAACTTTGCGTGATATACCACGTCCCCAACTTCGTAATGGGACTGCACCTCGTCTTCGAAATCGGGTTCATCGGGTTCATCGGGATCATAGGACGAAACCACCGGTTGACGGGGCGATGATTCAGGGACAGTCCCCTGATTAACCAGTTCGGAAGGAATCTCCTCGATGAAGCGGGAAGGGATGCGATAATCGATGTCACGATACAATCGCCGTGAACGGGCGTGTGTCAGGTAGACATGCTCCTGTGCGCGTGTCAGTCCAACGTAACACAACCTCCGCTCCTCCTCAAGTTCGGCTTCGCTGTTATAAGAACGTTGATGCGGCAGCAAGGCTTCCTCGACCCCGACCATAAAGACAATCGGAAATTCCAACCCTTTCGCGCTGTGCAGCGTCATCATCGTCACTACATCGCTCTTATCTTCCATGCTGTCAATATCAGAAGCCAGTGTAATCTTTTCCAAGAAACCCAACAATGTCGGCTCTGTCTCCCTTTCCTCGTACTCAGTGACCGCCGCAATTAGCTCACCGAGGTTCTCTTCGCGGGTCTGTGCCTCAATTGTGCCTTCGCTCCTCAAAACTTGGAGATAGCCAGTGCTGTCGAGTAAATCTTCCGCGGTCCGTGCCGGCAGATCGTGTGGGTTGAACGACGCAATCAGTTCAGCGAATCCGCGCACCTTGTTTTTCGCGCCATTGTTCAGCGTTGACACCTCACCGGCACGCTGAATCGCTTCAAATAGCGGAATGCCTTTTTCATAGGCGAAATCCTCGATCTTCTGCACCGTCGCAACGCCAATCCCGCGGCGCGGCACATTGATGATACGTTTGATGCTAACCGTGTCGGCGGGATTGACAATCACCCGCATATACGCCATGATGTCTTTGACCTCCATCCGTTCGTAGAACCGGATGCCGCCCACAATCTGATACGGGATATTCGCGCCGCGCAGCGCATCCTCAAATGTCCGGGATTGGGCGTTAATCCGATAAAAGATGACACAGTCACCGTATTTCCGCCTGCGTGAACGCCACTCCCTAATCTGCCGCAGCACATAATCCGCCTCTCTGATGTCGTCGGTCGCTTCATGGAGGGTGATCGCGCTCCCCGTCCTGTTGTCTGTCCAGATCTGCTTCTCCTTGCGCTTCTGGTTGTTGCGGATGACATGATATGCCGCTTCGAGGATGTTCTTCGTTGAGCGGTAGTTCTGCTCTAAGCGTAACACCTTCGTGTCCGAATAGTCCTCCTCGAAATCGAGGATATTGTTGATGTCCGCGCCCCGCCATGAATAGATTGAATTGTGAACACAGATCCCATTGGCGATATAGTTATGCAGACAATTAACATCTAGGTCGTAGACATATCCTTGATAATCTTCCCATTCGACGGATTCAACCAGATCCTCAACAAGTTTGCCATCTCGTTCCACAGCCAAGTACATCATGGGCTGGACTTGACTCGCTGGCTGAAAATCGTATTTTCGATTATCAACCAAAAATGCGCTAGACTGAATTTCTAAATCACCTGCCGAGTGAGCGATTTTGTTCGCCAATTTGACCGCTTCTTCATAGTCCAAGCGAACCTTCTCAATCCGCCATGTATTTCGTCTGCCGGCCCTAGTATAATGTCCTTGTGACTGCAACTGTTTTTCTAATTTGCGATCGGTGATATTCAGTGAGACACGGTGTGCATGCCAAGGACTTTGTTGGCTCGCGCGTTTGTCGCTAAACATTGTGAAATGAACAATCTGCCGATCCGCGGACTTGTTCCCCGAAATACCTTTCGGACGATAGCTTGGATAGTCGTGGAATAGATAGAGGTCACGCATCAAACGTTTAGCGTTCGATGTCGTATTAATATTTTTATAAATGAAACTGATGTGATTCTGCTGCAGCACGGAGTCATGTCCAGCCGCATCGAAAACCGTTGTGGGAATGCCATACTCAAAGGCGTAATACTGTTCCCACATCTGCGCTTCAGAACGGGTTTGGCAGGTTTTCAAAATCCATATTTTATCCGCTTTTTCTTGTACGCACCGCTGACGAATTCCCGTCTGTAGCGGATGGTCTTTGAATCCATCGCTACGGGTCCCCTTGGAGATACCTATCCGATAGCCGCGGTCCCGTCTGAACATGAGGTAAACGTGATGCAGATCCGGTGAGTTGCTAAGGCGCGAGAAGAGCACATGATTCGGGGTCGCACGCAATATCGCACCGCTGCGGGTTGTGATTTTGACCAGTTTCCCCTCATACCGTTTTCGGTGAATGCCGATGACCTCTGCCGTCAGGGTTTTACTTCGACCGGCTCCTGCAACGACGCTGTCCTCCCAACGTAGATCTTCGATTGGAGTTGGTCCGCTGGGGGTCTGAACCAACGTTCCCGCGGGCAAACACTGATCATCGTCCCCTACCACGCAGATATTATGATGTTTCTGCGCCAATGCGTTAACAAGCAGATACTGACCGCGATTCGTATCCTGATACTCATCGACGAGGATATATTGAAACTTGTCCTGATAATACGCCAATACATTCGAGTTCTCCTCAAACAACTCGACTGTCAACTTGATCAGGTCATCAAAATCGAGCGAGTTGTTTTGGCGGAGATAATCTTGATACATCGGATAAATCTTTGCGACGGATTCCTCGAAGAACCCTATTGCTTTGCTCGCATACGCTTCAGGGGAGACAAAATCACTCTTGGCTCTACTAATTTCGCCGAGGACGGGGCCCGGGTTATTCAGCGAAAGTTGGAGTGCCTTGATCAATTCCTTAATCAGAGTTTGCTGATCCGCGGTATCGTAGATTGTGAACGAACGATCATAGCCGAGATGGTGAATATCTCTGCGCAGAATCTGAGCGCACGTCGAATGGAAGGTCGCTACCCACAGCTGGCTCTGACCGATAAGATTTTCAAGACGGGTCCTCATCTCTTCCGCGGCTTTGTTTGTGAACGTTACCGCGAGGATATTATACGGGGAGACGCCGTGATGCCGGATGAGGTAAGCAATTCGATGCGTAATCACCCGGGTTTTGCCGCTGCCCGCGCCTGACAGGATGAGCAGCGGTCCTTCGGTGTGCTCTACCGCTTCGCGTTGAACGTCGTTCAAGGAGTCGAGGAGATCGGTCATCAAGGGTTCCTTCCGAATAGAGTGTGGCATGGTTCTTCCAAATGAAAGTATAAACGATCCATCCCATATTGGCAAGGTAGAAATTCATAGAATACAGGGACATTTAACTCCCAATTTTAACACAGAGAATTGGGGCATCTACACAATTTAGATCAGGTATGGTAAAATATAAATAATAGCTTGTCATCACTAATTCTCGATAGGGTGTTATTAATCAATGGGACGCTGATAAACACAGATTAACACGGATCTCTTTCACTCTTTTATTTTTATCAGCGAAAATCAGCGAAATCTGCGTCCATATCTACTTTTAGCACTGAAGCCTGTAAGTCCTATTGTTTATAACCGCGCTTGCTATAGATTGACAAAACGTAAAAAAGGTCGGAACCATGAAATCAAGTCTCCTAAAACATCTCCAACCCATCTTAAAAAGCCTCGTTATTGTCACATGCCTTCTGATGATAACATTCGCTTTGCTGCTACTGGCCGCAATCTGGGATAGGAGCGAATTGGTTTCAGCACCAGCGACGCCGATTTTCACCGATCGATACGGGGTATTTTTAGCAGAGGGAACGGACGACGAGAACGCACCGCTCGGTTTTTGGGATCCGCCGGCGGTTTTGCCAGAACGAATCGTCTCATGCCTGTTGATGATTGAAGACAAGCGCTACTACAAACATTTTGGAGTCGATTTCCGTTCCCTCCTTCGGGCACTCGTCAATAACATTAGTGGTAGACCACGGCAGGGCGCTTCCACGATCGCCATGCAGGTGGCGCGACTACAACGCCCCGGAAAACGAACCCTCTGGCGAAAAGCGTGTGAAATGGGGACGGCGGTATGGCTCAACCGAAAATACGGCAATGAAAGTGTGCTCCGGCACTACCTGAAGATTGTTCCCCAAGGCAATCGTATCCACGGTGTCGCCTACGCAGCGAGGCGATATTTCCAGAAACCCTTGACGGATTTAAGCTGGGCGGAAGCGGCGGTGTTAGCGAGCCTCCCCAGAGCGCCGGGCAGAATGAACCTTTACCGTTTTGAGGGTCGCCGACAGGCGTTTGAACGTGCAAAACTGATTCTCAATCTACTCCACGATAATGGGATACTCGATGCGGAGGTCGTCGCAATCAGCCAACGCCAGTTAAAATCTTTAGAAATCCCCGTCAAAGAATCGCGACCGTATCATAGCTACCACGCCATTCTGCGACTTCAAGAGGCGATCAACGGAACCGCCTCCTATACGAAACCGGTAGCCACCAGCTTGGACCTTCCCCTTCAGGAAGTCGTGGATAACCTTGCAAGCCAAGCGATGGAGGGACTCCGCCAGCGCGGCGCGGGCAATCTAGCAGTAATCGTAGCAGAAAAGGAAACGGGCGCGATTCGGAGCTATCTGGGCTCCGATTTTTACGCCGATACAGACTTCGCCGGTGCCATCAATTATGCCACCACCCGGCGTTCTGCCGGCAGCACCCTGAAGCCTTTCATCTATGTCTTGGGTATGGCAACCGGAGCGTTCTCCCCCGCTACCGTCTTGGGGGATCTACCGTTCCATCTTTCCCATCCGGGCGGTCAATACAGCGTCGCCAACTATGATGAGCGGTATCTCGGACCACTCCTTTATCGGAAGGCACTCGCAAACAGCCGAAACGTTCCAGCGGTTCATGTCCTGAAAACCGTTGGGATACCGCAAACATACGATCTGTTTCGCCAGTTGGGACTCACAAAAGACGACAAATCCGCCAGCACTTATGGGCTTGGATTGGCGATCGGAGGGCTTTACGTGACCTTGGAAGACCTCGTCGCAGCTTACGGCGTGTTGGGGAACGATGGAAAGGCGTTCACGTTGCACTGGCTTGAAACCGCCGATAACGAAACACCAATGCAGCTTATCCATGAAGACATCGCCCGGCAGATCACCCTCTTTCTCTCCGACCCGCTAGCGCGACTGCCCACTTTCGCTCGTATGGGACCGTTAGAATATCCCTTCCCGGTAGCAGTGAAAACCGGCACATCTCAGGGCTTCCGAGATGCGTGGGCTGTGGCTTATAGCGCCAAATACATCGTCGGCGCATGGGTCGGGCACCCGGATCATGAACGGATGAAGCAGGTGGGCGGACTTGATGCAGCGCAGCTGGTGAAAAAGATCCTGCTCTTTTTACACCCCAAAGAACGTCGAGGTGTGAACGAAACGCCTTTTCCACCGCCCGAGTTGCAGGGGGATTCAGAGGGCTCTGCGGGTTACCAATTAAGCGAGCTCTGTCCACTGTCGGGAGAACTCGCAACCGAAGTTTGTTCCGAAACTGTCTTGGAATATCTCCTCCCTAGGAGCACACCAACCACCCCCTGCGGCGTTCACCAATCGTTTGCAGTTGACCGGCGAACAGGGGCACTCGCTAACCCCGTAACGCCGCCAGAAGAGATGGAAATCAGGAGCTATGCCGTCCTACCGCCACAGTTCGCAGCGTGGGGAGGGAGGCACGGCTACGGTCCCCCGCCTTCACCCGCAACCGAATCGTCATACGCCAGCATCGCCATTAAGGTGCCAGTTGATGGGAGCGTCTATCGGTTTCATCCAGATACCCCACGGCAATTGCAGAGCATCGCGCTCAGAGTCAGCGTAACCCCCACTGTTCCAGAGATTATCTGGTACGTGGATGGCGAACCCTTTCAAAAAGTGCCTTATCCCTACACAGCGCGATGGCATCTGCGCGCAGGTTCCCACGCGCTCCAAGCCCGCTTCCCTTACGCCGATATACAGAGCGAAATTATCACCATAACCATTGCTCCATAGCGATACCCCTGATTTTCACAAGGGTCCGGTGCACCAAGGAGCGGTCGTTTATTCTTGTCTGATTAGCTGCTCAAGGCTGCGCGGCTTATATGCTAGTTGATATTTATGTGAGGTATGCCCAATCGTAGGGGCGAGGTCTCCTCGCCCAACGGGTTGGGGAACCCAACCCCTACGCATTCAAAAGGTATCATCGTCGACTTTGCCGAGCTTGATGTGCGATTCTGGCGCAAGCCGGGAATGCCAAGACGAAATCATTGAGATAAAATTATATCAATTTCACCAGACTCCGCTGCCAAGTAGAGCCTGGTGAATGAGAGGAGGCACCATGAACAGCGTCGCACCAGAACTCACAGACATGCACCATATCAAACTCTGCTACAGCAAAGACACCTACTGTGGGCATCCCCGCCAGTGCCCAATCCACAACTACGGCAACGGCGAAATTGTCGTAGTCCACCACCACGCACCTGCCACCTATCAGACCCGAGAAGACATCCGCCACGGTCAAACCGGCTACAAAGGCAGAGCGAAGATCCTGCTCCAGCGATCTTATGACCACGGTCAGACTTGGCTCCACGAAAACGAGGTGGTAATCTGGGACGACTCGCGCCCCTTGGAGGAGAAGCGTGCGATCTTGTGGCTGGCTGATGAGCCGGAGGTGCCCCGCGAACAGATCGATCTCGCTAGCCCGGACGCAGCGATCTACTTCGCTCGTCCCCAGACCGGTCCGGCAGATGCCGATGGGGGACTGACTATAGAATGCTTTGCCTTCCGCTCTGCCGATCGAGCTCGGACATGGGAGACCGTTCCGACGCGAGTAGTTCCACCGCCACCGCTTGGATATGTGCATGTGGATGGAGCTCCCCTTGTAAAGTTTCCCGACGGTACGCAGATGACAGCGGCGACCGTAGGACCAAGTGCCGATAATAACTTCGTGGGGGTTTACGGCACCGACGACAACGGTCTGACTTGGGAATATGTATCAGAGGTTACACGCGATCCCACAGGTCTAGGACGACCGACCTACGCGAACTTGCTACTGCTGCCAAGTGGACGGTTGCAGTGCTATATGCTCAATATCGGTGGCATCCGTAACGCGATCCAAATGGCGTACTCCGACGATGGCGGCTACAGTTGGAGCGAACCGAAGCCGATTGTGGCATGGGGACAGTCGCCGTGGACGGCGGCGCGCCGTGAGCAGTACGTCTGGGCAGGCGCAAGGCGGGGCGGTGTCCACTATCGCTCGCCTTGGTCACTACGGCTGCGTGACGGGCGGATTGTGGTGTTGTTCGGTCGGCGGAAGGCACCGTATGGAATTGGCGTGATCGTCAGTGAGGACGGCGGGGATTCTTGGTCGGCAGAGGGAATCATCCGGGCGGATGCCAGCGATTGGGATCTCGGTTATCCCGTTGCCACTGAGCTGGACGATGGACGTATTTTCACCGCTTACTACTACATGGAGAACGACGGGGTCAACTTCGGTGGAGCACGCCACATCGCCGGAAGTTTCTTCCGCCTGCGGTAATTTAAGCGTGGGATGCGAATCGCTAAAACGAAAAATGTTGGCTTAGCCATGAAAAGGAGGCATCATGATGAACCGTATCATACCGGAACTCACAGATGTGCACCATATCAAACTTTGCTATAGCAAGGACACCTACTGCGGACATCCGCGTCAAAGTGGTATCTTCAACTATGGAAATGGCGAGATTGCGGTGCTGCACGCCCACGCACCGTCCAGGTACGAGACTGTGGAAGACATCAGTCATTCCTTCACAACGGGTTACGCCAGCCGGGCGAAAATCCTACTCCAGCGATCGCTTGACCACGGCGAAACTTGGCTCCATGAAAACGATGTGGTGGTATGGGATGAGTCGCGTCCCTTGGCGGAGAAACGCGCCATCTTATACCGGGCTGACGAGCCGGGGGTGACCCGCGAACAGATTGACCTGACCAGTCCGGACGCAGCGGTATTCTTCGCTCGCCCGGCAACGGGCCCAGCGGATGCGGATGGGCAACCGACTCTGGAATGCTTCGCCTTCCGATCGGGAGATCGGGGTCGGACGTGGGAGGTGGTGCCTACGCGTGTCACGAATCCGAGTGGACAGGGGCTTCATCGGGACGCCCATCCCTTGGTGCAATTCCCCGATGGCACACTCATGGGCGCGATGACAGTTGCGATGGCTGATAGCCCCGGCGGCGTGGCGGTCTACGGCTCTGACGACAATGGGCTCACTTGGGAACACGTTGCGGAAGTGAATCGTGACCCAACGGGTTTGGGGAGACCCACTTATGCGGGCTTGCTGCTGCTACCAAGTGGCCGGTTGCAGTGCTATATGCTCAATATCGGTGGTCTCCGCAACGCGATTCAGATGGCGTACTCCGACGATGGCGGCTACAGTTGGAGCGAACCGAAGCCGATTGTGGCGTGGGGACAATCGCCTTGGGCGGTACGTCGTCAGCCAAGCGTGGCACGCAGCGGTGTGCATTACCGATCGCCCTGGCCCATGCGATTGCGTGATGGCAGGATTGTGGTAATATTCGGGCGGCGCAAACCGCCTACGGGAATAGGCCTCCTTGTCAGCGAAGACGAAGGGGTAACTTGGTCCGCCGAGGCTATTATCCGCGATGATGGGAGTGGTGGGGATTTAAGCTATCCGGTCGCCACACAACTGGAGGATGGACGTATCTTCACCGCCTATTACTTCATGGAGGATGATGGGCGCAAGTTCGGAGGGACACGCCACATCGCCGGGAGTTTCTTCCGCCTGTGATAAGACGTGAAAGGTGATGTGTGAAGCGTGAAAAATGAACCAATGGACTAGGTTTTGTTGATATTTATGCGAGGTGTGTCCGTAATCGTAGGGTCGAGGTTCCCTCGCTCATTGACCAGCAGAGGTTAGGAATCTCCAACCATATAGGTTGAGTGGATTGTAGGTCGAGATATGAATATAAAACTGTGGACAAGTGTGTATTGAATATCCGTAGGTGGGGTTGAAGGGTTAAAACCCAATCCCTATCAAGGCCCCCCATGCCTTTCAACGCCCCCGTTTTATAGATGGATATTGAAACGTGAAGCATAAACGGTCAAGAGTTCATTATGGGGTGATTGGTTCATTTAGCCCCAGCGGGGGACATGTATGCTTCCGCTCCAGCGGCGCGCAATATGTTATCGAAGATGGGCGGATATTGGAGAACGGGCGGTTAGATGCGTAGGGGTTGGGGCTCCCAACCCGTCGGGCATGGTTTCCAAGCCTCTAGATTGCGCGCTCAAACGAAGGATCATGCGCAAAAGAGAAGGAGACATTGGTGCATTTAGCCCCAGCAGGGCGACATGTTTATAGCACACGGGATACGCAAATACTTAAAGCCCCGGAGGGGCGACATGTGTATACAATGCCTGAGACGTGATGGGTAAACAGTCAGAGATTTAGGCATTTGCCGAGTTGACAACAGCAAAATGCCAACACGCTCTAGTGAACTAGAAACAGGAGGTTGTAAATGGAGACAAAAACGATTGACCGTATTGGTGATAGTTGGTTGAGCCAACAGCCCATCTATCGAGCAGATTTAGATCGCTGCACTCCCACAGACGCGCTTGCCATGGAACCACGTCTGCGTCGCTGGCGGACGTTGACCTACGAGACCGAATCACTATCCGGCACCATGTTGATGGCGGGACCCGAAACGGCGGCTCCCACTATCACCTATCCGTTGAACCTTCGCGGTCTATATGCAGTGTCTATTGGAGTCTTGCCGATTACCAGTTCCGAGGAAGGCCACCAGCTTGCGGTTCTCCTCAAGCGCAGCGGAGACGAAACGTTCACAGTGATCTCGCTGCCACCGCAAAGCGATGGGGGACCTCATCATCATGAGATCGTCGAGATGTTCTGGCGGATCACTGACCTCACAGGTCACGGTTTGCAGGTTGGACAGATTGGCGCACGGGTGGCACCGGCTGATAATGCTGGTTCGTTTGAGTGCGCTCCGGCGCGGGTGGCTTACTTCAAACTCGTGCCGCTGACAGATGCAGAGGCGCGAGCTTTTCAATCGGACGAGCAGAGTTCTGATACCCGACGATTATTTGCTCACAATGATGCCCACGGTCCCCACTACCAATATCGTTTGACTACTCCCGAACACGTTAGGCGCGAGATTGAGCCATATCGTGATACAGATTTCTCACGTATATACTGGGAAGCAGGGGGCGGCGACCAAACCTCATATTTCAGTCAGATTGGGCGGAGGCACACGCTGGATCTTGCCGATTTCGGCCGTCGCGGAGACCGTCTGCACGTAGAAAGCTGGCGCGAGTTCCAACAGCAAGCGATAGATCCATTCGATGTTGCGCTCGAATATGCACACGAAATCGGACTCCAGTTTCACGCTAGCTACCGGGTGGCTGGTTTCCATTACCCGCCGCCGCTTGACCATGCAAATGCAGGAGATACCTTCTACAAGAGACATCCAGAGTGGCGGGGTGTAGACCGGACTGGCAGGTACACGCCGCGAATGGCATACAGCTTTCCAGAGGTTCGCCAGTTCGTCATCTCGCTGCTTCGCGAGATGGCACAGCGGCCAATCGACGGTATCTGCTTACTCTACAACCGCCGAATGCCGTTGGTGGAGTACGAGCCGCCAATCGTGGACGGATTCATGCGACAATTCGGCGAAGATCCGCACCAATTGGACCCACACGATCCGCGTTGGCTATCGTATCGGACGGGCGTTCTGACGGAGTTCATGCGAGAGGTTCGCGCCGCGATGGATCAGGAGGGGCAAGGGCGGAGCAAACGTATCGAAATATCAGCGATCGTCGGTGGCACGCAGCAAGAAAACCTCATCAACGGGATGGACTTGGCGGCATGGGTGGACGAAGGTTTGGTGGACACGCTCATCCCCTATACGTCGGGGGCGAACTACGACAGCAGCGTGACGGCGTGGACTGATCCAAAACAACTTGAGTTCTTCGTTAATCTAGTTCGCGGAAGGTCATGCATGCTTGCCCCGAATCTCATGCCGCGCCACATGACGCCGGAAGAGTTTCGGCACCGTGCCGCAACAGTCTATAGTGCCGGCGTCGAACACATGTTCTTTTGGGATTGTGCAGGGGGCTCAGGACGTGCCAACTGTCGTGATATGTGGAACGCATTGCGGCGGCTTGGACATCGGGACGAGATCGATGCGTGGCGAGCGTCAGGTGAGTCAGACTTGTCCAGCTCGCGTATAGATCTACACAAACTCGGCGATTGGGACCTGTCTTACGTCACGCCCGGCTAGTCTACATGGACACGCATAACTGATACCAGAATTGTGCGGCTGCGCTTGTGTCTGTGAAGGAGGAAAACGCCCCTAAACAGGAGTGGTTATAAACCCCAAATTTAGTTCTTCTGTAGGAGGGATTTCCGAATCCCGACACCTCACCAAATAACCCTGCCCACCCCAAAATACATTCTTGAAAAAGAGCTAACGCCGTGATATGATAGCCTAAGTTGCTAGAGCAGGTTGACATTTATATGGGACGTATCCGTAATTCAAGACACGGTAGCGCTGAATACTGACGTTTACCCGATCGTAGGATCTTTTGTTCGTAGGGGCGAGGTTTCCTCGCCCAACGGGTTGGGAGACCCAACCCCTACGCATTCAATAGGTGTCCAGACAGTTTTTCTTACGCATGTGGAGCACTTTCGGAACAGGGACATATTATTCCTGATTAGCCCCAGCGAGACGACAGATATTGAACATAGAACCTGTAGGTCCAGATTCATATCTTGACACTGATTTTGAGCAATCACTCAATGTAGGGGCAGGTCTTGTGCCTGCCCAATATCCATAACCAATGAGCTACATAGCCCCAGCGGGGCGACATGTATGCTTTCATTTCAGCAGAGCGCAATGTATAAGATGCACCTTCCCAATGAACCAATAAACTGATGAACCAACAAACCAACAAAAACCCCAGCGGGGTTGCTACGACTAACGGGTTGTAGGGAACAACGATCGTTGTTCCTTACGATGCTAATTCTGATTAGGACTGCCTATGTTTCTCGTTTTCCCCGTTTTTCGCTGAAGCCCTAGCAGGACCACATGTGTATAGAAGGGCGATATAGCCAATCTCCACGCTCCAGCGAAGCACAATGTACATAGGACTCATCGGTTCAATCAACTGATGTACCAATAAACCGACATAGCCCCAGCGGGGCGACATGTTTATAGCACTCAATGAACCAACAAAAGGCCCTATCCGGGCGATATGTGTATAGCTCAAAGGAGGATAATTATGAGCCAAACAATGCGGTATTTGCCTGACGGTCGTATTGAAGTCATTGGACAGGAGGTGTCCGATCCGGGCGTAAATGAAGTGCAGGTCACAGGCGGAGCGTGCGGGATCTGTTCGTGGGATTTGGTTACAGCCAAACTGGGTGATAAGATGAACCCCATGGCACCGCCCGGACACGAAGGCGTCGGTTATGTGAGCAAGGTGGGCGCCGAAGTCACCGGCGTGAAAGAAGGTGACCGCGTCGCAGGGGGCGGGTTTGCGACGGTGCGAAACCTATCCACGGAACGATTATACAAGATCCCAGAATCCGAAAAGCCCGATGAATACTGGATTGTGGAGCCTGTTTCTTGTGCGGTCACGGGAGTAGATCACTGTCAGATTAAAGGCGGGGATCGGATTGCGCTCGTCGGATGTGGGTTCATGGGCTTACTGATTATGCAGGGTTTGCTACACCACCCGCTCGACCAGCTGATCGCAATTGATGTAGTACAGAACCGTTTGGACCTGGCAAAGCAATTTGGTGTGGACGAAGTTTATAACACAGCCGAGATCGATACGGATGAACTCGCGGCAGACCTGAAGGCGCGGGAAATTGATGTGGTTGTCGATACGTCAGGTCATCAGGGCGGACTCGATCTCGCCACCGATATTGTCAAGCGGGGCGGACGGATCAATCTGTTCGGATGGCTCAAGGGGGCGACCGCCACCTTCGATCCAACCAAGTGGCATATGGGCGGGTTCACGGTTGTCAATTCCTCCCCATCGGCGAAGATTCGTGATACCTTTGAAGCCGCTATCCGAATGATTCACAACGGCGTGTTCGATCTCGAACCACTGGTCACCCACACGGCGACGCTGGAAGAGTACCCGGATTTAATGCAGCAGCTGGTAGCGGGCGATCCCAGCTACATCAAAGGGGTTATCACACTCGGATAGTTCGCTTAGGAAGGATCAAAAAGGTGTTACCCTATGACAGACAAAACATTTCCGAAAGCGGATTGGCAGATCGCTCCCCCTTCCGACGTGGGGATGGATTCTGAGAAGTTGAATCTTGCCAAGGCGTGGCTTGATGCAAAATTTGCAGATGACAGATATCGCGTCGCGATTGTGCGGCACGGCTATCTCGTCGCAGAATGGACGCATAATATCCCAAGTGCAGAAAAGCAGCCCATCGCCTCTGCCAATAAGTCGATCCTGTCGAGTATGCTGGGCATAGCGATCGACGAAGGTAAGATCGGGAGTGCCGATGATCTCGCTGTGGATTACTATCCTGAGCTGATGGACGTGCCGGAGGGCGAGGGCCCCAAAGAGGGGCGGTGGGCGTTTGAGGCAAATCGTGGCGTGACGCTGCGACATCTGATCTGCAATGTGTCGGGATATATGAAACCGGATGAAGTGCCAGGGCAGGTGTTTAATTATCAAACCAACGGGATGTGTGTGCTTTCACACTGCATCGAGAAAGCGTATGGACTGTATGATGTCAACTATCCGGAGAAATCGCCGAAGATCCCACCGCTCTACAAGGAGAAGATCGCCGATGTGATTGGTGCCGATTGGGAATATACGTCGGGATCCCAACAGATGCACGATAAAGCGCGGCTTCACATCTTTGCGTGGGGCTCGGCGATTCTCACTAGCCTGCGAGCGTTGGCACGCTTGGGTTGGCTCTGGTGCAACTGGGGCTATTGGGAAGGCAAACCCGTGATCCCCGAAAGCTGGCTACGCGAAGCAACGGTGGTCGCACCTGATATTCTGGCGAATAGTCCTGAGAATATGTGGCGGTACGGGCACGGTTTCTGGACAAATCAGAAGGGCAAACTCTGGTCTGATCTTCCGAGAGAAGGATATACCGCGTGGGGCGCAGGCGGACATTATGTAATTGTATTCCCAAGTTACGATCTTGTCGTAGCCATGAACCCGACCCCCTACCCGGGCGCATCACAGCCGTATGAGACGCATACCGTCACGTGGTTACACCAGCAGGAGCTCCTCAAACTTATCCTTGATGCCTGCGAAGCGTGAAACGTGAATGAACCAATTACTAATGTACCAACTTACCGTGTCCTAAAGCACCAGAGGAGCGACATGTGGTTTTCGCTCCAGAGGAGCGATATGTCTATAGAAGGGCTTATCCTTGATGTCTGCGAAGCGTGAAACGTGAATGAACCAATTACTAATGTACCAACTTACCATGTCCTAAAGCACCAGAGGAGCGACATGTGGTTTTCGCTCCAGAGGAGCGATATGTCTATAGAAGGGCGATGCGTCGAATCTCCGCTCCGGGTGCATCACTTATCCTTGATGTCTGCGAAGCGTGAAACGTGAATGAACCAATTACCAATGTATCAATATAGTGGTGTGTCTTCAATCGCCAGAGGTGCGACATGTGGCTTTCGCTCCAGAGGAGCGATATGTCTATAGAAGGGCGATGCGTCGAATCTCCGCGCTCCAGAGGAGCGCAATGTGTTTAATCCACCGATGACCGACTGAACTCGGACCGAGTAGTGGATAAGGAGGTTTAGCAATGACCGAAACAAGGAAACGAGACCTACAAGCAGAACTAGACGGACTAACTGTCCATCGCGAAACACTGGTCGGGTGGGATGAAAATACCCCGCCCAATGAAACCTTAGACCAATATGGAAATCTCTTGGCAAGCAATCGTGGGGTGGTGCCAATACCGGACAACCGATCCCCTATCCGTCGGGTCTATGACGATCCGGGTGTCGAAACCCTACGAGCTCACCTACGAGATCACAACGGGATTCGCGGTATCGAAATCTGCGATCCGAGCGAGGCCAAACGCGCCGCTCGGATCTTCCGTCGAGACGGCTTCGTTGTGGTGCGTGACCTACTCAATGCGGAGCAGCTGGAGTGTTGGAGAGCGGGCTGCGCCGAGGCGCTCAGACAAATCCTAGAGACCCCCGGTCCGGGCGAGCGGAAATACATGACCGAAACCGGGCGGCTGCCACACCGATATAGCTACGGCACCTGTTCCGCTTCGAGGCAGATGCTCCACCATACCGCTTGGGCGAGCATGATTGACCTGCCGACAACCACCCCCATCGTCACGGAGATCTTCGGTTCTTCCGATTACCGTGTATGGGGATCCGGCGGGGATCTCTGTCTGCCGGGCGCAATCGAGTATCAACACCTACACTCCGATGGCAGGGACGGGCAGCACCTCTCGGAAGCGCGTATTGAGGGTGCGAGACGGGTCGGTGTTGAGTTCGATACCGACAGTTCAGATAACTTCGACGTGCCGACAATCAAACTGATTATGGAGATGACACCGCCAACGGTAACCATCAACTTCCTGATGGCAGACCTTACTTGGGAGAACGGTCCCATCCGTCAGATTCCGGGTACGCATACCGCGCAACAGCCACCACCGTCAACCGATGATGAACCCGACTGGATGCGTCATTCGACACTCGTGGGTGCCCCCGCCGGCGCAGGTGTTTTCCGCGATAACCGAGCGTGGCACGGTGCGACCCCCAATCTCTCCAAAGAGGTCAGGGCGCTACCAAACGTCGAGTATGCCGCCCCCTGGCGCACGCGGGACGGATTCAAGGTCGTCATGCCCCAAGAAATCTGGGAAACCTTGACACCACATGCCCAGAAATTGTGCGAATGGATCAAGGCAGAGCCCGGCGTCTGGCCCCCCGGTGCCGGTGTTATGCACCCCCTTGCCGGTAAGCGAGAAGAAGCAGCAAAGTAGTAGGCATACGCCGTATGCCGTAGCCGTTGACGAATAAAGTAGCAGGCACGCTCCGCGTGCCGTAACACTCACGAGCAATGAACGAATGAACCAATGAACCTAACCTAGGAGGCAACCCATGCTAAACTGGGGCGTCATGAGCGCCGGCGGCATCGCCTACGTCTTCTGCAATGCGATGCGTTTCACAGACTCCGGCCAGATCTGCGCGATAGCGAGCCGCACACAATCCCGTATGGACCGACTGGTCAACGATTTTGGTATCCCCCGACAATACACCAGCTACGAGGCACTACTAGAGGACGACGAGATCGATGCCATCTATATCGCAACAATCCATCCACTCCACGCCGAGTGGGCGATAAAGTGCGCCGAAGCGGGCAAGCACATCCTCGTTGAGAAACCGATCAGCATGAACTACGCCGAAGCCGCAGCGATGGTTGACGCAGCGCGTGAAAACGATGTGTTCCTGATGGAAGCCTTCATGTATCGCTGCCACCCACAAATCCAGCGCGTGGTTCAACTCATACAAGACGGCGTGATCGGCGATATACACGTGGTTCGGGCGAGGTTCGGTGGACAGGTCGGTTTCAACCCACAAAGCCGGATCTACAACCACGAAATGGGCGGAGGCGGCATTTTGGACCTCGGGTGCTATACCGCCTCTGCCGTTCGCCTCATCGCCGGTGCTGCGGACGGGAAACTGTTTCTGCATCCGACTGTGATAAAAGCCACTGGAAAAGTCGGTCCCACAGGGGTAGATCACATCGCTGCAGCTGCGCTCAAATTTGAAAATGATATCGTCGCAGATATAGTCGCTGCGGTCGAGGGTAACGTTGGGAGGGGCGTCTCAATCCACGGCTCGGAGGGTGTAATCACTATCCCAAATCCGTGGCTGCCCTCATCGCCGTGTCGCGGTGCGAAAGAACCCCTGCCACTGGATACCGTCTTCCCGCCATCGCAGATCATCGTCCAACCCCACGGGAGCGACGAACCCACTGAGATTGAGGTGCCTGCCGACCGTGACGTCTTCACTTACGAAGCGGACACGGTAGCCAATCACATCGACGCACGACAAGCACCCGCGATGTCTTGGGACGATACCCTCTCAAATATGCAGCTGTTGGACACGTGGCGCGAACAGGTCGGGGTGATCCCTTAACGACGGGTTAAGAGTCTAATGCCTTTCAATTGACGAGATGTCAAGTGTTCAGCTTTTCGCTTCAGCGGAGCGCAATATGTTATCGAAGATGGGCGGATACTGGAGAACGAGCGGTTGGCTGCGTAGGGGTTGGGTTCCCCAACCCGTTGGACTTGCTATCCAAGCCCCTACGATTGCGGATTCAAATGAATCGTCATGCGCAAACAGGAAGAGACATTGATGTATTTAGCCCCAGCGGGGCGGCATGTGTGCTTTCGCTCCAGCGGAGCGATATGTCTATAGAAGGGCGATACGTCCAATCCCCGCGCTCCAGCGGAGCGCAATATGTTATCGAAGATGGGCGGATACGGGATAACGGGAGGTTGGCTGCGTAGGGGTTGGGTCTCCTAACCCGTCGGGCTTGGTTTCCAAGCCCCTACATCGTGGTCTCAAATGAAGCATCATAGCAAGTGGGAAGGGGATATTGATGTATTTAGCCCCAGCGGGGCGGCATGTGTGCTTTCGCTCCAGCGGAGCGATATGTCTATAGAAGGGCGATACGTCCAATCCCCGCGCTCCAGCGGAGCGCAATATGTTATCGAAGATGGGCGGATACGGGAGAAGGGCGGTTGGCTGCGTAGGGGTTGGGTTCCCCAACCCGTTGGTCTTGGTTTCCAAGTCTCTACGATTGCGGACTTAAATGAAACATCATGCGTAAACATGAAGAGACATTGATGTATTTAGCCCCAGCGGGGCGACATGTTTATAGAACGTTGAATCCCCATAAACCCAAAGCCCCAGCGGGGCGACATGTGTGCTTCCCTTCCAGCGGAGCGTAATGTGTATAGCGAGAGCGAATCACCCAACAAAAAGCCCCAACTGCTCTGAATCCCAATTTTATCGGGGGATCCTTCGTTTTTCTATTTTTATCTGTGAAATCTGCGTCCCTATCTACTTTTACAACTGAAGCGCGTACGTCCTACGTAAAACTCGATTCTGCGTCTTTTCTCATTAAGGAGACAAACCCATGCGAAAAGCCAACATTGCATCGGTCGGTTTGGGCACGGTGGCACAACGCTGGCATCTGCCGACAATCGCTGAGTTGACAAAAAAAGGAGATCTGAATTTCATCGCTCTGTGCGATATCGACGAAGCCAAAGCGAGCGAGATTGGGAAACAGTACGGTCTGCCGTACTATACCAAGGTCGAGGAGATGCTGGAGAAACACAAGGATATCGATGTCGTAGATGTCTGCGCCGGCGACTATGAGCACCATACCGTGGCGAAAATTGCGGCGGAACATAAGATGCACCCGATCGTCGAAAAACCGATGGCACCGACCCTGCCCTGCTGCGATGTAATCATAAACGCCTGCAAGAAAAACGGCGTCCACTTTGAAGTCGCCGAGAACTACTTCCGGATGCCGGGCGATCGGATCCTCATCAAGTTGATTACCGAAGGGGTCCTCGGTGACATCATGCGCGTCCACTTTATCGAGCCGTCCGGGCGAAGCAGACAGTTTGTGCACGGGGCGAAGCCACAAGGGATCTCTCACCCTGTCTCGACGTTTGGCTCCCACTCCGGTGTCTGTATCGACATGGGGGTGCATCGGATGTCTCAACTCCGGTTTTATGCCCAAAGCGAGCCGAAACGGATAGCGGGGATCACCAAGCAGTTCGTTCCGAACACCGAAAGGGTGTACGAAGATTGGGGGCACGCGCTGATCGATTTTGAGAGCGGCGCGGTCGGTGTTTATGAGGCATCGCAGGTCGGCGAGGAAACGATCCGGTACAACCAAGTTATGGGAACAAAAGGGGTAATGACAAACGCCAACTACTGGACCTCCGATTTCCCACTGCGCGCAATGGTGGACGGCGAGATGCAGGATATCCCAATCGAGAGGGAACGCCATACCGTTGATGGGGTCGATGTCCTGTCAAGGATAGTCGTCCATACCGATCCGCGGATTGTCTACGAGAACCCGTTCAGAGAATATGCAATAGACGATTGGAACGTCGGGACCGCCGAGGAAATCATGAGCATCGCCAACGCCGCGCTATATGACCGTGAGCCAGAATACGGGGTCGGCGGACGGAAAGATGTGGAGATGTGTATCGCGCTATATGAATCCTCGCTTTTGGGGATGACACCCATCGAACTCCCGATAACCGAAATCACCAATTATGAGGGTATGGTCCATGACGACTATCGTCAAGCCTTTGGTCATGATTTATAGTGGATTCTAAAAATAAAGAGACATTAAAAGTAGTAGGCACACTCCGTGTGCCGTAACTCTGTGCACAAGGTTGCTGACCTCGCTCGTCCATAACGTCTAACTAATTCTGAAATCTACTATAATTCTGAAATCTACCATAGTTTGCCTGTAGGAGGGATTTCCTAATCCCGATAATTCCCCCGTGGAAGGGATTTCCTAATCCCGACTTCGGCGAAACGTCGAGGCAAGATGCCTCTCCTACGGGAAGCAGACAGACAGTTAAAGCGAGCATCATCAAAATCACGTTTGATTGCTTGCTGCTATTTTGGGAGGGAATACCGATGCCAAAAGATGAAATTTTTCGGGAAACCGTTACTCGTGTTGAAACGCCGTCATCACACTTTACGCTACTTCGTGCGCCCAACGGGGATTATCTCGGCGCGTCCGATGATGGATTTGCGACCTTTGACTATGTGGACGATAAGGCGATTTGGGACTCCGACGGAGAGACCTTTCGCCATGTGGCAACCGATCTCGTCGTTGAAACGGAATCGCCTCGTTCCAAGGAGGGAGACTACCTCCGTCATGGTGGGAAATGGCTCGCCAGTGATGGCTCGCTTGGCGGTGTTGCCGCGCTGTTCGTCCCCGGACACGGTCCCGCGCACCTGCCGTCAGAATATCTGAAATCGTTCAGGGAGAACGGATGGGTCTGTGTGCCGTCGATCATCGCGCCCGATGTCATTGAGGAGTTGGAGCGGGTTAGCTTCACCGGTCGTTGGGAGGAAAACGGAGAGTTTGATCGGAGCGTTGCGCCGATGCTCCAGAGTGCAGCAGTCGCAAAAATCGCGACGGAGCCGGTCTCCTTGTGGCTGATGCGCGAATATATGGGGGTCCAAGACATTCGGCTCGGACATTCGCCCGGCTTTGCCATACTCCCCAAAGACGATGGCAAACGGAACGTCCAAGGCTGGCATTCCGATTTCCCGTACCTCTGGGGCATTGCCGGCAGGACAAAGGACCGGATACCTGTGCATAAGGTCGATGGATTCGTCATGGGTGTCCAGCGCAACCTGTGTGTATCGGAATTTCGTAAGGAAAATGGCGCGACCTGTTTCAAGCTCGGCTCACACGCGCTCGGTGAAGGACCGCCAGCCGAGTGGGGAACCGGGAACGCAAACAAAGCGCCGGGACATCGTGAAGCGAGGGGCCTACCCTACACCGGTCCCGATGCCGATGTCGTTGAGGCACCGCCGGGCAGTTATATCGTCTACGATTCTCGGACGTGGCATCGTGCCGGCGTGAACCGCACCCCGCATAAACGTGCCGCCATGTTGCAGGCGGTGGTTCCGATGTTCATGTTGCCGTTCAGGGACACCAGTCGCGTGTACAAGAATTTCATCAATGGCCCCTTTGTCGGGGAATTGACCGAGCTTGAGAAACGGGAGCTTGAGGCGCTTATGGTGAGTAGGATGCTCAGTCCCGACGGGCCTCTGGCAATCACCATCGACGACGAGTTGACCGAACGCATCCGCCCCGCTGATTGATGCTGTTGTCTGAATCACGGATTAAACAGATGAATCGGATAACCAAACGAAACAACCACCCTACTCTCGTACCTTCATCAGCCCAAATACACAAAACTCCCAACGGTTTTTCGCTCCAGCGGAGCGATATGTCTATAGAAGGGCGATATGGCCAATCCCCGCGCTCCAGAGGAGTGCAATGTGTAGGGATCATCAACTATGGTGAACTAGAGAAATAAGTAGACATTTACCAATAACTCCGACCTTCACGAAGTTTCCAAAGTCCCCCTGATAAGGGGGATTTAGGGGGTTGTCTGTGCATTGGAAGTGTCTAAGTAATTCTAAAATCTACATAAATGAACCAATGAACTAGTGACCCAACCTAGGCCCAGCGGGCCGGCATGTTTATAGCAAAACGGGATACGCAAATCCTTAAAGCCCCAGCGGGGCGACATGTCTATAGAAGGACGATATGCCCAATCCACGCGCTCCAGCGGAGCGCAATGTGTTATCGAAGATGGGCGGATACGGGATAACAGCAGGTTGAATCCGTAGGGGTTGGGTCTCCCAACCCGTCGGGCTTGGACACCAAGCCCCTACGATGGATGACACGCCGCCAATTTTGCTGCATTTAGCCCCAGCGGGGCGGCATGTTTATAGCCACACGCGATACGCAAATCCTTAAAGCCCCAGCGGGCCGACATGTGTGTAGAAGTGCGATATGTCCAATCCCCGCGCCCCAGCGGAGCGCAATGTGCAAAGCAAAACTGTTACAGCAAAAGGGTTGTAGGGAACAACGATCGTTGTTCCTGAATCCGTGTAGTCCCTTAATCCACGTTAGTCCATGATTCAGACAAATGTTCACCAATGACCCAACCTAGCCCCAGCGGGGCGACATGTTTATAGCCACACGGGATACACAGATCCTTAAAGCCCCAGAGGGGCGACATGTGTATGTCGAAAATATCTGTCTCATTAAATTGTCTGAATCAGGATTTCCAAGATAAAAGGATAAACAGGATCAGAAAGGCTTCGTCCAAAAATTGATGGGATTGGGATTGCGGAGGCTGCGCAAGCTGTCTGAATCACGGATTAAACGGATGAATCGGATAACGCGGATAAACAAACGAAACAGCCACCCTACTCTCGTACCTCCATCAACCCAAATACACAAAACACCCAACGGTCTTTCGCTCCAGCGGAGCGATATGTCTATAGACGGACGATAAGATAATTCCCGCGCTCCAGCGGAGCGCAATGTGTAGGGATCATCAATTATGGTGAATTAGAGAAATAAGTAGACATTTACCAATAACTCTGACCCTAGCGAAGTTTCCAAAGTCCCCCTGATAAGGGGGATTTAGGGGGTTGGTTGTGGATTGGGAGTGTCTAAGTAATTCTAAAATCTACCATAAATGAACCAATGAACTAGTGACCCAACCTAGCCCCAGCGGGGCGGCATGTTTATAGCAACACGGGACACACAAATCCTTAAAGCCCCAGAGGGGCGACATGTGCATAACCTCTAATAGATCGCACAGGTACATCAGCAACGACATAAACTAGGAGCAAATTATGTCCAATCACAACACACCTCAATCCAAAATCCGGGACAACCGTCACCGAGGAAACGTCGGCGCTTTCCTTGAGTCCAACATCGAAAACGGTTCATCACTCTCGGTTGTATCCGCCTACTTCACAATTAACGCTTATCACGCACTAAAGGGATCTCTAGACAAAATTGACCAACTGCGATTCCTTTTCGGTGAACCCAACTTTATCAACACTCTTGACCCGGAAAAAACCGACGAGAAAATTTTCAAAATCGTGGACGACGGCTTGAAGCTGCACAACCAGCTTCAACAGAGGCCAATCGCCAAGGCGTGCGCCGAATGGATAAAAGCGAAGGTGGAAATTCGATCAACTCGCCAATCAAATCTGCTCCACGGAAAAATGTATCACATCGCCCAAAACGGTGTAGAAAAAGCTATCATGGGCAGCTCTAATTTTACCGTCCGCGGACTCGGATTGAGCCCACCCCACGATAACATTGAACTCAATCTAGAGGTGGAGGACTCCCAAGACCGCCGCGACCTGAAAGCGTGGTTTGATGAAATCTGGAATGACAAAAAGCATGTCGCCGATGTTAAAGATGATGTGTTACTATATCTTGAGCAGCTCTATCGGAATCACGCCCCCGAATTTATCTATTACAAAACGCTGTTCCATCTCTTTGAGCGATTCTTAGATGACCAAGAAGAATGGGGGCTCCTAACAGAACCGACGCAACTTATTGATACAGAGATTTGGAACAGGCTGTTTGAGTTCCAAAAAGACGGTGTGAAGGGTGCAATCAACAAAATCTTGACACATAACGGTTGTATCATCGCTGATAGCGTCGGTCTGGGTAAGACCTTCGAGGCATTGGCAATCATCAAATACTTTGAGCTGCGAAATTCCAATGTCCTTGTGCTGTGCCCTAAGAAATTGCGGGACAACTGGACAATTTACCAGGCGCATAATAACAGCAAATTGAACCAGTTTCTGAAAGACCGTTTCGCATACACGGTGTTGTCACATACCGACCTCAGTCGTGATGGAGGAAAATCAGGCGATATTAACTTGGCAACCCTTAACTGGGGAAATTTCGATCTCGTCGTCATTGACGAATCACACAATTTCCGGAACAACACCCCCGGTAAACGGGACGAAGACGGGAACCTAATTCGTATGAGTCGCTACCAACGTCTGATGGAGAGCATTATCCGAAGTGGTGTCAAAACCAAAGTCCTGCTGCTTTCCGCAACGCCAGTCAACAATGACCTGAAAGACCTACGCAACCAAATCCATTTTCTGACCGAAGAGCGTGATGATGCCTTCCGTAACTCACTGGATATCCCTAGCCTAAGAGAAACACTGTCAACTGCACAGAGCACCTTTGCCGCTTGGGCGAAACGACGCAACGAGCGAAAAACTAGCGACCTCTTGGAACAGCTGAATTCCGCCTTTTTCAAGTTGCTTGACGGATTGACCATCGCACGCTCCCGAAAACATATTGAGAAATACTATAAGGACTCGCTCCAAGAACTAGGAGGATTCCCGGAACGCTGTCCGCCGAAATCGGTCTACTCGAACATTGACCTAGAAGATGACCCATCTAAGCGGTTTATGTCTTACGATGAACTGAACGAGCAGATCTCTGATTATCAGCTTTCCCTGTTCAATCCCTCAAAATATGTCCTTCCCGAATATCGCTCACAATACGAGGTGCAGCGGATTCAAAATTTTACGCAGATTGAACGGGAACACTACCTAATCGGCATGATGAAGGTAAACTTTCTCAAGCGGTTGGAAAGTTCCGTCCATTCCTTTACAATTACCCTTGAACGGACCCTTGCGAAAATTGAGGAGTTGAAAGGGCGCATCAAAAAGTTTCAGCAATTTAGCGCGGACAATCCAGACGTAGATATGGAAGATCTCGAAATTGATGCACTGGAGGACGAAGAATTGCAGGCAGCGATGCAGGTAGGTAAAAGCCTCGTTTTCAAGATGGTGCATCTCGACGTCGAGTCGTGGTTGGAGGCTTTGGAACACGATCGAGAACAGCTTGAGCTGCCTTACCTTTTTGCCCAAGACATCACCGTTGACCGAGATGCCAAACTTGCCACACTTAAGGAATTGATTGCTGAAAAAGCCAAGAATCCGACCACCGACAAGAAGGGCGATCCAAACCGTAAAGTCCTCGTCTTTACCGCCTTTGCCGATACAGCCGCCTATCTCTACGATGCGCTGCATCAGTGGGCAAACGAAGAGCTGGGAATCCAGATCGCCATGGTCTCAGGAGGAACGTCGGGGTGTAAAACCACCTTCGGCAGGAATGAATTTAGTCACATTCTGACGAACTTTTCTCCCTCCTCTAAACACCGTTCTCAGATACCATCAATGCCGCAGGAGGAACAAATTGCCCTGCTGATTGGCACAGACTGTATCTCTGAAGGACAGAATCTGCAAGACTGTGATTATATGATTAACTATGACATTCACTGGAATCCGGTGCGCATTATTCAACGGTTTGGACGGATTGACCGCATCGGCAGCATCAATCACAGTGTACAGCTTGTCAACTTTTGGCCCACACCAGATCTCAATCGTTACATCAATCTGAAAAACCGCGTCGAGGCGCGCATGGCATTGGTGGACATCACCGCCACGCAAGGAGATAACCTGCTAGAACCGGAGGAGATTCAGGATGTGATTACCGATGACCTCCAATATCGTGACCAGCAACTGCTGCGCCTGAAAGACGAAATATTAGACCTCGACGATTTCGATGAAAGCGTCGCGCTCAGTGAGTTTACTCTCGACGATTTTCGCTTGGAATTGATAAAGTATTTGGAGGGCAACCGGCAACAACTTGAAGATGCACCCCCCGGACTTTATACCGTTGTGCCCACGCCTCCAGACTATCCAGTGATAGCCCCCGGTGTCGTTTTCTGCCTAAAGCAGAAAAAGGATTCAACGGAAAATGAGGGGATAAACCCGACCCAACCCTATTTTCTGATTTATATTCGGGAGAATAGGGAGGTGAGGTTTAGTTTTGCTCAACCCAAGCAGATACTTGAGATGTGCCGCGTGTTATGCACAGGGGTGGAAGATCCGTATGATGAACTGTGCACCCTATTCGATCAGGGGACGGATAACGGTACAAACATGACGCAATATAACGATCTGCTTCAGAAAACAGTCGATTCACTCAGTCGCACCTACGATAAACGCGCCATTAGTAATCTCTTATCCGGTCGTGGCGGTGTGCTGCCGACTCAAGCCGAACAGATACGGCAGACGACAGATTTTGAACTCATTACGTGGTTGGTGATTAAAAGTCCTGAATTATAATTTCTGTTTCCGGTGCGTATACGATCGTGGCGAATTTAACGCCTCCTGCAGATTCGTCAAAGCCATCAGGAAAATCCTTTGGGATCGCAATCGTGAACAACACACCATACAAAACCACCATCACTCGAGCTCTACGACGCTTCGTAGGTGACGACCTTGCCAACAATGCCCGAAGCCTGCTCGAGACCCTTGGCTATCGAAGTGACAGAACAATAGCTTTTGAACCGAATACTGCCGACGGGTTTATTGAGACTTTCGATCCGTTTGGTGAAATGAGCGCAGATAAAGCGCTGTTACAGGAATGGGAATCAATTGATTTATTGTTTCAACTGACAGAAGGGGAGATTGTTGAGAATACGCAGCTGCAAATAGTTTTTGAAAACTATCCTGTGAATAACAGAATTATTGAATCGTATCTGTTCTTCGCAATTCGGTTGCGTGGTTCAAAATATAATCGTGCCGACCTCTCACAGATTACCCGCGAAATCAATAAACTGACCCCGATACCTGCGATGGTGATTTTTCAGTACGGCTCGTTTCTGGCTTTGGCTATTATTGATCGTCGCCCTAGCAGGCGCGGTCCGCCCCGCGATGTCCTTGAGAAAATTACGCTCATTGAGAATATTGATTTCACGCTCCCCGATATCGCGCATGTTGAGATCCTGTCTAAGCTTTCGCTCGACGAATTATATCGTCATTATCAATTCCGAAATTTCCTCAAGTTCCATCAGGCATGGCAGTCAACCCTTGACAGTTTCGATCCCTCAACACTTAAACCGCGTCAATCTGCTAAACGTCGCTATGATCATAACAAATACCCTCGCGGAGAGATAGCCGAAATATTCACCGAACCCTATAAAATCATACACGAAATGTTCGACCTACCTTGCGAAGCCATATTCGATGACCTTGAATATGAGATGAAGGTAGGCCAATACGATATTTTTACTGACTCGGAATGTGACATAGAGGCAGAGCACCACGATATCGTCACTAGCATAATCAAGGGAGACTATAAAATAATATAAATGTCAAGCCAACCTTGACTTTGGGTAGGGTCATTGAGTTCTCCTGTAGGAGGGATTTCCTAATCCCGACTTCCTACTGAAACAGTGAGAAAATCGAAAACTAAGTAGCCCTAAACTTTGGAGAACAGAGAATGAACGACACAGCACAGAGGGCCGAACAAATTTATCAGGACGGGCTAGCCTTAATGGAGCACGAATACTATGCCAATGCCCTAGCCTGTTTTGAACAGGTTGTCGATCTAACCCCCAATTTTGCCCAAGCGTGGTTTCAGATAGGTAATTGTCGTTCCAAATTAGCCCAACGGCAAATCGACAACACTGAAGAATATCTATACACTGATGAGGTGTCTGAGCGTTATGAAGGAGCGATAGAAGCTTACCAAAAAGCGATCGAACTTCAACCGGATTACCCAGACGCACGTAACTCTTTAGCGGAACTGTTCGACTATTTTGGAGAGAGCCAGTGGGGAGAATTAGAGTGCCCATCTGATTACATGCGGGCTATTGAATGGTATAGGCAAGCCGCCGAAATTGACCATGATTGGGCTGCTGCTTATCACCAAATTGGTCAGATATACACTCTGTTGATGGAAAATTGCGAGGATTATGACATCAAAGATCAGATAAACTTCGACGGTACACTTGGCATTGCAGGGGCACGTATAGAAACCTATCAACAACTTATTGAGACTCAACCCGATGACGCTAGGGCATACTACGAATTGGGAGAAGCATACACGCGTTGGATTAATCCTTTCATTACAATGGAGGAAAACTATGGTAATGGAACGAGCGACGAAATTCAGGCGATGAAGCAGGACAAACATCCCCAAATTCAAGGTGTTCTCAAAAAGGCAATAGAAGCGTATCGCACAGCAGTAAGAATTAAGTTCGATTATAGGCAGGCCTACTACAAATTAGCAGAGACGAGTCAACGGATTAGTCTATTTGAGGAAGCAATTCAAGCCTACAAACAAGCCATTGTACTTGGTGGGAAGGATTACTTCTCGGCTCCACACCGGAGTCTTGCAGAAGCGTACCATGGGTTAGGTCAACAGAACTTCGCCGATGGGAATTACATACAAGCGATTGAATGTTATCATAGTGCTATGATGGTAGACTCGAGTTACGATGCAGTGTATTACGATCTCGCTGTTGCCAATGACGAAGCTGGACGCTATGAGCTAGCAATCCTATGGTACGAGCATTCGGCTCCATCACGTATTGAAATTGTGAAGCCGAGTTATGAACCTACAACACGGTGGTACACGGATATAAGGTGTTCTTATCGCTATCTCGAACTATATTATCGTATCGGGAAGGCGCGCCACAGGCTTGGTCGCTATCACGACGCTATTGAAGCATATCAGAAGGCTATTGATCTCCAGATAGCCATCGTGGATGCATATAATGAAGCATGTTTTGAAGCAGAGACGAGGGCCGCTATAATTGAGGAAGAAAATGAAAAACAGTATTTCTTACGGTATCGTATGCCTGAACCACCGGAGTACCCGGAATGGTGGGACGATATTGTCCAAAACAGAAAATTAGCGCAGCGCTATGAACCATTGCGAGATGAAAAACTTGAAAAACAATTGAAACTTCTAGTTTAAATTGCTAAGTTTCATTCAATGAATCATGCTTTAATATCCTTTGGGAGCGTATAAAGAATGAACGACACACAAAACAGAGCTGCCATCACAAATGCCCTAAATCGCTTCACCGAGGGGGAGCTCGCTGAAAACGCACGAAACCTGCTCAACACACTCGGCTATCGGAGCGAAAGGGCACTAGCCCTTGAACCGAACACCGCCGACGCGTTTATTGACACGTACGATTTACAAGGGAAACTGAATCGCGATAGGGCACTGACGGCAGAGTGGGTTTCGGTTGACCCCCTTTTCCAACTCAGTGGCGAGGATCTGACGATCACAGATACAGATGGATGGCTTTTCGATCCCAGTCAGACACAGGTGGATAATACCATCATCGAGTCCTACGTTTTCCTAGCACTCCGGTTGAGCAAAAACCATTACAACCGCACCCAACTCTCGCAAATCACCCGCGAAATCAACAAACTGTTCCCGATGCCCGCGATGCTCCTCTTTCAGCACGGCGAGACGCTTACCCTGTCAATTATCAATCGCCGTTTGGGTGTACGCGACCAATCCCGCGATGTCCTCGAAAAAGTAACCCTCATCAAAGACATCAATTTCAGCGATATCCACCGCGCACACATCGATATCCTATTCGATCTTGCCCTTGAACAGTTGAACCAAACACACGGCGTCCACAATTTTGTCGAACTACATCGCGTTTGGGAAAAGACACTGGACACCGAAGAACTCAACAAGAAATTCTACCGGGAGCTGTTTGCTTGGTTTGAATGGGCAGTTAAGGAGGCAGATTTTCCGACAGACGAAAAGCGCATCTTGAAGCCGGAGGAGCACGTCATCCGCTTAATCACGCGCATGCTGTTCGTTTGGTTTATCAAAGAGAAAGGACTAGTTGCAGAAGAACTGTTCAACGAGGAGAAAATCCGAGATCTGTTGAAAGACTATGACCGAGACACCGGCAATTCCTACTACCGTGCCGTACTCCAAAACCTGTTTTTCGGAACACTGAACACCGAGATAGAGAAGCGTCGATTTAGCAAAAAGGGAAGTTCCGGTCATCGTAATTTCTCACGGTATCGCTACGAAGATCAGATGCGCAACCCCGACACACTGCTAGCACTGTTTGCCCAAACGCCGTTTATCAACGGGGGCTTGTTCGATTGCCTCGACAGTTTCAAAGCCCCACGGGACGGCGGCTACCGCATTGACTGTTTTTCGGATAAAGACTACGAGAAGCTCAGTATTCCCAATCGCCTTTTCTTTGATAACAGTCGAGGTCTGATTCCCCTACTGACACATTACAAGTTTACTGTCGAAGAAAACACACCGATAGAGCAGGAGGTCGCGTTGGACCCAGAGCTGCTCGGCAAGGTGTTTGAAAACCTACTCGCCGCGTATAATCCGGAAACCGGTGCGACCGTACGGAAACAGACCGGGTCCTACTATACCCCGCGTGCCATTGTGGATTATATGGTGGAGGAGGCGTTAGTAGCAACACTTGCAGGACAGGTGCCGCCAACGGATGGCGATACGGAGTTGTGGAAGGAGGAGTTGCGCTATCTATTTGATTATGCACAGGCGTGCGATGATGCAAGCGAATGGTTTGATGACGATGAGACAGACGGAATTGTGCAGGCAATTTCAGAACTGAAGATACTGGATCCGGCGGTCGGTTCCGGTGCGTTTCCGATGGGAGTGTTGCACAAACTGACCCTCGCACTGCGGAGGTTAGACCCAGATAACAGCCGATGGGAACAATTGCAGCAGGACCGTGCCGGTAAGCGGGCCCAGGCGGCTTTTGAGATCTCCAACCAACAGGAACGGGATGTCGAACTGGCAGAAATCAGCGATACTTTCGAGCGTTACCGCGATTCGGACTTCGGGCGAAAGTTGTATCTAATTCGGAGCAGCATCTTCGGTGTAGACATTCAGCCGATTGCGTGCCAAATTGCCAAACTCCGCTTTTTCATTTCGCTGGCAATTGAGCAGGAACCGGATGGAGCCGCAGACAACTTTGGGATTAAGCCTCTGCCAAATCTAGAAACCCGCTTTGTCGCCGCGAATACGCTGATTGGCTTGCAGTTATCCGAAGCGCTGCCATTACTCCAAGATGATACTGTGCAGCAATTGCTAGAAGAAATAGAGGGAATTCGTGGGAAGCATTTTCTTACAAACAATCGACAGCAGAAACTTGACCTTGAAGATCAGGAGGACGAGTATCGCGAGCGGTTGAAAGAGGAATTGGAGATCCAGAGAACGAAATGGATGAAGAATCGGAAACAAGAAATAAAACACAAGGTCAATCAACTTCCCAATCCAGAACACCGCGAACAGTTGCGGGAGGTAGAACAGAAGAAGTACGAGGGGCGTAAGAAAGAATTTGATTCCGGTTTTAAAGATGCTCACAAAATTGCTAGCTGGAAACCTTACGACCAAAATGCAAAGGCGGATTGGTTTGACTCGGAATGGATGTTTGGTATCAACGATGGGTTTGATATAGTAATTGGCAATCCGCCTTATGTCCGCCAAGAAAAAATTAAAGAACTCAAGCCAACGCTGAAAGATCGATACGACTGTTATACCGGCACCGCTGATCTCTACGTCTATTTCTATGAACGCGGCTTTCAGATCCTTCGGAACAACGGTGTCTTGACCTACATCTCCTCAAATAAGTATTTCCGGTCCGCTTACGGCAAGAAACTTCGGGATTTCCTCGCCCGTCATGCTACGGTGTCTCAACTCATTGACTTTGGGGACGCACCTGTTTTTACATCAATTGCATATCCTAGTATTATCATAGCAAGCAAGGCACACGCTCAAGGAAACCACCTTCGCGCCCTAAATTGGGAACCGGGTCCCTCCATTGACGAATTCGGAAATATTTTTCGGACGAAGGGTTTCACCATGCCACAAAATGCCCTGACCTCTGGCGGATGGCAGCTTCAATCTCCTGATGCGTTGAATCTGTTGGCAAAACTCCGCAGGGCAGGCAAGCCGTTAGGAGAATATGTCAAGGGACGGTTCTATCGGGGCGTCCTAACAGGTTTGAATAAAGCTTTTGTCGTGGATAGAGAAACACAGGATAAACTCGTTGCGGCACACTCATCCTCTGCTAAAGTATTAAAGCCCTTTTTACGCGGACGCGATGTGAAACGCTGGCAGGTGAATTTTGCCGAGCAGTACCTCATCAAAATTGAATCATCAGAAAATCGGGTGCATCCGTGGTCAAGTCAATCTCTGGGAGAAGCAGAGGAGATTTTTGCCAATACTTATCCTGCCATCCACGCGCATTTTGAACCCTTTCGGGAACAACTGATTAACCGATATGATCAGGGGAAATACTTTTGGGAGTTGCGATCGTGTGCATATTGGGGGGAATTTCAACAACCAAAAATTGTTTATCCTGATATAGCCCAAGGTACGGAGTTTGCCTTTGATGATAGCGGTTATTTTTTCGGTAATACTTCATATCTATTACCAACGCAGGAGATGTGGCTTCTCGGTCTGCTCAACAGCAAAACCGTTTTCTGGTTTTACACAAAGACGAGTACACAGATTCGGGGCGGGTTTGTGAGGTTTATTGCTCAATATGTATCTCAAATCCCTATTCCCAATGCCACAACAGCGCAGAAGGCATCTATCAGCAAACTCGTCGATCAGATCTTCGACGCCAAACGCACCAACCCGGACGCGGATGTATCCAAACTTGAAAATGAGATTGACCAGATAGTATACTTGTTATATGGTCTTACCGATGATGAAATTGAAATTGTGGAGGAAGCGTAAAATGTCTGAATCACGGATTAAACAGATGAAGCGGATAGCGCGGATTTTTGAATCCGTGTCCTTCTTTGATTTGTGGCAATCCGCGATTCTGACAGCGAAGGAATTACCATTGTGGAGGGACTGGAAAGATTGAAAGTGTATCTTGATAATCCTTTAATCATATGTTACAATTCGATTAAATCTTGTTAAAATTACGGTTCCACCCTAGCTGAAAACTCTGTGACATCTGATTTGAAGGAGCAATTATATGTATCTTGATGAAATTTACCTCGAAAATACCGGTCCCATTTCAAAGTGCCACATGCATCTACCATTTGCTGACAATGGCGATCCTCGTCCTGTAGTGATTGTTGGACCCAACGGATCAGGTAAAAGCATCTTCCTGTCGTATATCGTTGACGCACTTATGGAGTTCGCAAAAACGGTCTTCCATGACATTGTGCCTTCAGATGGTTTAAGCAAACCATATTTCCGAATCGTTGGACCAACGGGGATAAGGAGCGGTAAATCGTTTAGCCTAAGCCTTCTTCGTTTCAAAACTGCTGATAGTGATTTACACTACTGTGAGAAAGCTGGACAACTTGATCGGAACACACATTCCCCCGATCTCAAATCTGCGTTTGCTCCTGTGTGGTGCTGGCAACGAGACGAAAACTACAAAAGAGTATCACGCAACAAAGATATTATCGAAAGCGAAATGGAAAAAGGTGCCCATGTCTTTTTTCCTGCCAGTCGCCGCGAAGATCCTGACTGGTTAAACCCCAAGAGTTTGACAACCGGACCGGCTTCCGCAATCGATCGCTTTAATAACGAACTTGCCAAACCCATTCGGGTAGAAACTTGCGCAGAGGAAAATATTAGTTGGATCTTGGATGTATTTCTTGACTCGTTGGTTGACTTCAGGCTCCTAAGACCCAATTTGAGTCCAGAAAAAGCAAGAGATCTACAAAACCGCCAAGTTCTTCAACGGGCCCGGCAGAATGTGGAACGTATATTGCGCGCGATACTTCAAGATAATACCGCAGCGTTACGTCTGAACATTCGGAACCTTGCACTATCTCGGCTTTCCATACAATTGAGCAATGGGCAGATGATTCCTAGCTTACAAGCGTTATCGGAAGGTCAATCTCAGTTATTCCATCTATTCTCCACGATTATTCGGTATGCTGAATTGACCGACATCAACAGGAGTCTTCACCTATCCAATATTACTGGCGTTGTATTGATAGACGAAATTGATAGTCACTTGCACGGATCTCTCCAATATGAGATTCTCCCACAACTCATACAATTTTTTCCAAAGGTCCAGTTTATAGTATCGTCTCACTCTCCACTATTCCTGCTTGGTATGGAAAAGACATTTGGGACGGACGGATTCAATATTCTCGAATTACCAACCGGAAGCAGGATTAGTAGTGAACGGTTCACTGAATTCGGGACAGCTTTTGAATACTATCAGAATACAGAAAGCTTTACAGAACAGATGGAACAACACTTCGCTCAGGGAAGTAAACCTCTGGTTCTGACGGAAGGTCCGTTAGATGTGCGCTATATTCAAACCGCTTTGACTCTATTGGGAAAAGAGGATCTTCTAAACTTTTTCGATATTGAACCTGTGGGTGCGGAAGGAGGAAATCAATTTCGTCTTGGCGGAGCTAGCGGGTTAGATAAATTCAGGAGTGTTTACGAAGTACATTCATCTTTGTTCCATCGTCCGATATTACTTCTCTATGATTGTGATACCAACAAGCCAGAGGAACAAGTAGAACAACTTACAGTGTGGGCAATTCCACGTAATGCCGAAAATACCAAAGTAGAAAACGGCATTGAAAACCTTTTTCCCACAGACCTTTTTGAAGATTGCTTCTACGATGAATCACCAAGACCTGACGGTGGAAGCACCACACACTTGGATAAGAACAAATTTTGCAACTGGATTTGTGAAGGGCGGAAAAATGCTGATGACTTTGAAAAGTTCGATAGGATAGTCGATATTCTTGAGGAATTCATCACAGCCCATCAGTCTCCTTCAGTTCGGCAAGAGTGAGTTTTTTCAATCTGTGTAATCCTTTAATCCGTGGCAATCTGTGATTCAGACAGTGAGACAATTGGGATTGTGGAGGAACCAGCTGCCCAACCGAAAGGGAGGTTGGGTTAAATGATATTTGACAGGCACCGAATTAAGGAGGCTAGAGAAATGAATGGAGTTTTTATCTCCTATGTTAGGGAAAATATAGAAGCAGTTGACCGATTCTACCAAGAACTCACATCACACGGCATCCGAGTCTGGCGGGATCGGAATGATATTGACCCAGGGGCCCGCTGGAAGCAAGCAATTCGGCAAGCTATTCGCCAAGGAGCTTTTTTCATTGCGTGTTTCTCTAGGGAATATAATAATCTTGGTCAGACGTACATGAACGAAGAGCTGACACTCGCAATTGAGGAACTACGTCAGCGACCCACTGACCGAATATGGTTTATTCCAGTCAAGTTGAACAGCTGCGATATTCCTGATCGTAACATTGGTGGAGGAGAAACCTTACAAGACCTTCAGTATGTTAATCTCTATGAAGACTGGGATGGTAGTATCCAACGTATCCTTGGAGTCATTCGTCAAACCGCTCACGATGAGTTTTCTAGAGGTGTTAAGTGCATGATTAATGAAAGAAGTCTCCGGGGGCCAGCACTCTCCCCCGAAGAAATACAGAGAAATTTTGAACAAGCCATTAATCACTATTCCCGTGCCTTAGTAAAAACAGATGATGCTAAAGTATACCTCAACCGGGGTATAGCTTACTTCGGCGTGAAGAGGATTGACGATGCCATCAAAGACTTTACCAGGGCAATACAACTGGATTCAGAGTTAGGTCCTGCATATCATAACCGCGGACTTGCTTACTGTAAGAAATTATCCCCTGACCAAGCTATCAAAGACTTTACCAAGGCAATACAATTGGATAAAAGGCTAGTAAATGCATATAATAGCCGCGGTATTGTTTGGTTATTCTTAAGAAATTGGGGTAATGCCAGAGCGGATTTGAATGCCGCGAGAAACATGGGTGTAGATATTATCGCAAATTTCTGTAGCAGCTACGGGAGCGTTGCAGGATTTGAACAAATGACAGATATTCAGTTGCCAGCAGACATCGCCGCCATGCTAACACCCCAGCAATAAGCATTATCTCCAATGTTTTTTATCGGCGTCCTCCTTTAATCCGCACCAATCCGCGATTCAGACAACCAAGAAATTACTATTGTGGAAGAAGCGACCGACCATACAATTAGACAGTAAACTCGTACTTTTCGATCTCAACTTTTTCATTTATAATTGTGTATAATATATGGACGCCATTGTATGGATATCGGATTTATATGGGATGAAGATAAATATAAAGAGGTGCAAAAGAGGCACAATGTCCAGTTTTACGAAGTGGTTTCTGCATTTGATGATCCAAACGGATACGAAATCCCCGATCCTGCCGGGCATGAAGATCGACGGATGTGGATAGGGATAACCGCCGGTGGTAGGGTATTGGCAATTGTCTTTTCCGATGAAGAGTTGCCAATCTACCGTTTAATTACTGCCTTTGATGCAGAAAGGAAATTGAGCGATGAATACTACAGAAGAAGAAATGGAATTTGATTATCAAGCGTATATGAAGGACTACGTGCCGGATCCAGACAAAATTCATTGGGGACCAGAGGCACGTCAAAAACGACGAGAGGCAGCAATCCATAACAATCGCGGTCTTACTTATGGAGAAAAAGGCGATTATGACAGTGCCATTGAAGCCTTTGCCAAAGCGATAGAACTGAATCCCAACTATGCCGTAGCCTATAACAATCGTGGTTTGGCTTACAACAAAGTAGGCGAATTTGACCGTGCCATTGCGGACTATACCAAAGCGATAGAACTCAAACCCGATTTTGTTGAAGCCCACAATCATCGCTATGATGCTTACTACGCTAAAGGCGATTATGACAGTGCTATCCTAGAATACAGGGATATCACGCAAAAGGTTGTTGGGGCTGCTCTTGAGGTGCATAGGTCCTTAGGCAACGGCTTTCAAGAGGTGATTTACCAGCAAGGATTGGCGTTTGAATTAGAACAAGCCGGTTTGACATTTGCCCGTGAAGTTAAGCGCGATATTTTCTATAAGGAATTGCCGGAGCCTATAGGCACGCGTCGAGCGGATTTCGTGGTCGAAGAAAAGGTATTGGTAGAATTGAAGGCTATTTCTCGATTGGATAAGGTACACATAGCTCAGGTATTCAACTACTTAAAGGCATATCGGCTAGAAGTGGGATTACTGCTCAATTTCGGTTCAAAAAGTTTGACATTCCAAAGATTGGTTCTTTCGCAACCGGATCGCCGTTGACACAGATAACGCTGTTTTAATCCGTGCAATCCCTGAATCCGTGACAATCTGCGATTCAGACAATGAAGAGTTTACAATTACCAAGAAGTGCAAAGCAGGTCCAATTTTATGAGGCAGTCTCTGTATTTGATACAGAAAGGAGATGGCTTAGAACCTGTTTTAAAAAGCAAGGGTTGATCCCACGGTGCTGTGGATTTGTCAATCCACAGCGAGCCGTATCGGAAGGTAGGTGTTGGGTCTCCCAACCCATCGGGCTTGGAAACCAAGCCCCTACGATTGACCTGACACGGTTTGCTGAATATGGTGATAATATGCTGTTGAATAGTGGACGCCCTTCTGGATTGTGGAAGAAACCGAGTTTTCAAGAAAAAACTCGGTTTCAGGGCAGATAACTTTACCCAAAATGACTTTTCAAACAGGCTCTTAGTGGATAGGACGAAAGACGTGGACTTTGATTATCAAAAATATATGCAGGAAAACGCGCTAGATCTCGGCGAAATTCATCAGGCACCCGAGGCGCGTCAAAAGCGACGCGAAGCTGTCCTCCATAACAATCGCGGCGTGGCTTACGCGAACAAAGGCGATTATGACCTTGCAATCGAAGCCTTTACCAATGCGATAACCCTGAATCCTGACCTTGCTATGGCTTACAGCAACCGTGGCGGTGCTTACCGCGACAAAGGGGATTATGACCGCGCCATCGAAGATTGCGACGAAGCGATAGCACTGAGCCCTAATCTTGCCATGGCGTATAGCAATCGCGGCGGTGCGTACGAGCGCAAAGGGGATTATGACCGCGCCATCGAAGACTTGAGCAAAGCGATAGCGTTCAAACCCGATCTCGCAGAGGCTTATGGTAATCGTGGGGTCGCTTACGCGAACATAGGGAATTATGATCGTGCCATCATAGACTATACCAATGCGATAACCCTGAATTCCACTGTTGCCCAATCCTATAACAATCGCGGCGTGGCTCAATATAAAAACGGTGATTATGACCGTGCCATCGTAGACTACACCAAAGCGATAGAACTCAAGGCCGATTTTGCGGAAGCGTATTACAATCGCGCCGAAGCGTGGTTACACCTTGGAGAATGGGAAAGCGTCAGATCAAATCTAACCGTTGCTGAAACGATGGGGGTAGATAGCATCCGCGGGTTTCGTAACGAATACGCGAGCGTCTCGAACTTTGAGCGGAGAAATGGGGTGAAACTACCGGCAGGCCTCGCCACCATGCTGACACCCTAGCAATAAACATCACCGCCGATGTTTTTTATCCGTATAATCCGTTAATCCATGGTAATCTGCGATTCAGACAAGAAAAAAATAACCGAGTGTGTAAACTTGTAGATAGATTTGTGGTATAATTCTGCTAACAGACAGAAGGACGGGCAAATTAGATTCCGAAAAACGCAGGTGAAGGAGTGACGCAGGGAGAGAATTATGACAAAGGATAAGCGCGTGGGCTTATTAGCTTTCGCATTTCACGTTTCACAACTCCGTTTCGGAAATCCAAGAATCGGGGTCCACCATATGAAACCAAGTGCCACACAGATCCATCCGGGAGTCATGTCTCACGGCTTCTCCCTCGGATTTTTGCTCTTGGTCAGCCTTTTGATAATTACACCGGGCGAGTTGGTTCCCATTCGTGGACAAACCCCTGAGCGAGTCAGTTACTACAAGCAGATTCGTCCTATCCTGCAACAAAGTTGTCAGGGATGCCATCAACCGGCTGAACCGAATGGCGGTCTCGTCGTCACATCTTACGAAGCTTTCCAAGAAGGCGGGATGGGAGGTTCCTCTTTTATCCCCGGCAACCCCGAAGAAAGCATGATCATGGAGTACATATCGGGCGAAGACCCGATTATGCCTCAAGAGGGTGACCCGCTAACAGCAGAAGAAGTTGAACTGTTCAGCCGTTGGATCGCTGAAGCTGCAATTGACGATACACCCGCATCCGTCGACGATACAATCAGTCCTAGTCAACCGCCAGTTTATACGGTTCCTCCCGTTATCTCTGCATTGGCGTATTCGCCGGACGGAAAAACGCTAGCGGTTTCCGGATACCGGGAGGTCTTGTTGCACAAATCCGATGGCTCAGAGCTAATCGGTCGGCTCGTTGGAGAAGCACACCGAATCGAATCCATCGGATACACTTTAGATGGAAAAATCCTCGGCGCTGTTGGTGGAACACCCGCCCAATTTGGTGAGGTCCAGTTGTGGGACACAAACGCCAATACACTGATCCAATCAATGCGACCAGCTTACGATACGTTGTACGGGATGTCATTTTCCCCAGATGGGGAACTCTTGGCTTTTGGGTGTTCAGATAAAACCGTGCGCCTGCTTTCTGTCGCTGATGGGAAAGAGATTCTTAAATTTGATAATCATAGCGATTGGGTTTTCGGCACCCTGTTCTCTGTGGATGGAACGCACTTTGTTAGTGGGAGTCGAGATGGTGCCTTAAAGCTGGTCAATCTGAATACCGGCGCTTTCGTTGACGACATCAACGCCAGCAACAAAGGCTACGGGGGAATTAGCTGCATTAGTCGTCACCCCCAAGAAGATTTGGTTTTAAGTGCTGGAGAGGATAGGGTCCCACGACTTTACCGTATCTTTCGGGAAACCCAAAGAGATAGAGGCAATACAGACTTTAACCTCGTTCGAGAATTTGAGGCACACCCCGGACCGATTCATGCGGTTGGCTTTAACCAAGCCGGCACAAAAATCGCTGTCGGCGGCGTGAGCGATGAGGTGCGGATTTACAACATGGAAGATGGGGAGCAGTTGGTAACATTAAAGGGAAACAGCGTCGCCGTTTTCGCCCTCGCGTTTCACCCCAACGGTCAGCAGATCGCAACAGGCGGATTTGATGGAACTGTCCGGATCTTCAATACTACTTCTGGCGAGTTGGTCAAGGCGTTTGTACCTGTTCCGATCAGCCCCAAGGCAAAAGAGGAATTTGTGTTGGACGTGACCGGTATGACCTGTGGAGCCTGTGTCACCAAAGTACAGAACGCGCTCAGCCGTGTTTCTGGAGTTATCGGTGCTGAGGTTTCTCTTGAAGGAAAGAATGCTGTTATTAACGTTGAAAAAGGTGAGATCACCAGAGCCGACCTGATCGCCGTTGTTAAAAAAACCGGCTTCAGTGCAACCGCTAATTATTAATTTTTGAATTCTCAATGATGAATCGAGAAACCCACACAGTGTGTGGGTTTCAAGGAGACAATTGATGAGAAAATTTAGATATCACTACTTCGTGACAGTTTTCCTCGCCGGGGCATTTGCCTGTTTCACTTGGGCTGCTTCCAGTTGGAGTGTGGGGATGGCACAGGCGGAGAGCCCGCAAAGCACAACAATTCCGAAGATAACTGCGCTAAAACTTCAGCCTGATTCGCTTGTACTGGCACACAAGCGTGATGTCCGCCGTGTGCTCGTATCAGGTCGAACGGAAGCAGGATATTGGATTGACCTTTCCAGAGCAGCAAATTTCACGCTGACTGCCTCAACCGTACAAGTTGACAGTGAGGGATACCTACATCCAATCGAGGTTGGAACAACAAAAGTTACTGTCTCAGTCAGCGGAAAAAGCGTAGATTTGCCCGTTACCGTCCGCAGCGTTGATGAACCACCGATTAGCTTCGTGCGCGATGTTATGCCAACCATCAGTAAGATCGGGTGTAACGCGGGCACCTGCCACGGTGCCGCCAAAGGCAAAAATGGGTTCAAGTTTTCGTTGCGCGGCTATGACCCTGATTTTGATTATCAGTCGCTGATTCACGATATTTCAGGACGCCGTTTCAATCGCGCCTTTCCTGAGCAGAGCTTGATGTTACGCAAACCAACGGCAGATGTCCCTCATAAAGGCGGTCAGGTCATCAAGCCCGATTCGCGCAACTATCGGCTGTTCCGTCAGTGGATCGCTGAGGGGGTGGTTTCGGATGTCAAATCAACGAAGCGGGTCGAACGGTTAGAGGTTTTACCCCAATCCGCAGAGATTGCCACGCCGGGTATGACACAACAGATGCTCGTGATTGCCCACTATCCCGACGGGGAGACCCGCGATGTGACCCGTGATGCGATTTATACAAGCAGCGCCTCTGAAGTTGCAACCGTGACGGACGATGGGTTTGTGACCGCCGTGCGGCGCGGTGAAACCTCTATTCTCACCCGCTACGAAGGGGCTTATGGCGCCAATGCTGTTATTGTTATGGGTGATCGATCCGAGTTCCAGTGGGTCGAAACCCCGGAATATAACGAAATTGATACACTGGTTCATAACAAACTGAAACGTCTCAAGATTTTACCTTCCGAACTCTGCACTGATGAGGCGTTTATTCGGAGGGTTCATCTGGATCTCATCGGTCTTCCCCCGACACCCTCCCAAATTCGCGCGTTTCTATCGGATACGACAGCATCGAAAGCAAAACGGGAAAAACTGATCGATGCCTTGTTGGATACCCCCGAATTTGTTCAGCACTGGACACATAAGTGGGCAGACCTCTTGCAGTGCAATCGGAAGTTCCTTGGCGAGAAAGGCGCGTGGTTATTCCGATCGTGGATCCAGAATTCCATTGCTCAGAACAAACCGTATGACCAATTTGTTAGTGAACTCCTGACGGCATCAGGGAGCACATATAAAAACCCTGCTGCGAACTACTACCGCGTCTCCCGCGAGTATCAGCCCGCTGTGGAAAACACGACCCAACTCTTCTTAGGTGTTCGCTTCCAGTGTAATGTATGTCATGACCATCCCTTTGAAAAGTGGACGCAAAACCAATTCTATGAACTTGCCGCTTATTTCGGCAAAGTTGGCGTCAAGCCCGGGCAACTTCCAGGTGAGGAAATTGTCTACACCAAGTACAGCGGCGGCGAAGTTACCCATCCTAAGACGGCAGACGTCGTCATGGCGTCGGTGCCGTATGGCAAAGCCGATGAAGTTGAGTCGGGGATCAACCCCACCCAACCCGCGGATCCGCGTCTAGCCCTTGCGAAATGGTTGACGGCACCGGAAAATCCATTGTTCGCCCGATCCGGTGCGAATCGCATCTGGAGTTATTTCATGGGACGAGGTATCATCGAGCCGGTGGACGATGTCCGAACCAGTAACCCACCCAGCAATCCGGAATTGCTTGATGCCCTCACCAATGATTTCATTAAGAGTGGCTTCGACGTGAAACACCTGATGCGAAAAATCACCCGGTCACGGACATACCAGCAGAGCATCAAGACGAATCGCTGGAATGTGGACGATACAATCAACTTCTCCCACGCCGTACCGAGGCGACTGACTGCCGAGCAGTTATTAGATGCCATCAGTGTGGCAACAGGTAGTTCGCCAAAGTTTGATGAGGTTCCCAGAGGATTCCGCGCTGTTCAGTTGCTCGATAGCAAAGTCAAAGACGATGGCTTTCTGAAGTTGTTCGGTCGCCCCGAACGCGAGTCCTCCTGTGAATGCGAACGTACCACCGAAGTCAGCCTCGCCCATGCGATGAATCTCATTAACGGGCCCACCGTCGCAAACGCGGTCATCGACCCCGATGGACGAATCGTACAATTGATGAAAGATGCTCCTGATGATCGGGCAATGGTTGAGGAGATCTACCTAGCCACGCTTTCTCGGGTGCCGCGTGCGAATGAATACGAGACAGCCCTCGCTCATCTTTCCAAGTCTGAGTCAAAGGCTGAAGGGGCGCAGGATCTTTTATGGGCGTTGATTAACAGTCCGGCGTTTCTGTTTAATCGGTAGCTCGATGGTGTCCTATCACAATGTAGTAGCTTATTCCTAAATGAGCCTGTATATGTGTGAATTGCAATACGTATCACGTTCCATGGAAGGAGATCACAACAATGTTCTCATTTTCTGGTGAACCGGGTCGATTATGTGATGGCGTCACCCGGCGAGAGTTTCTTCGCGTTGGCGGCGCAGCGATGCTCGGTTTGAGTTTGCCAAAAATTTTGGCGCTCCAAGCCAATGCCGATACCACGCTCGATCCATCCGAGCCGCTCAACGGATTTGGCAAGGCAAAGTCAGTTATTTTACTATTCCTTCAGGGCGGTCCGAGCCATATTGACATCTGGGATCCAAAGCCCGATGCCCCTTCCAACGTTCGAGGGGAATTCAAACCGATTCGGACCAATGTCTCTGGTATCTGGCTTTCCGAAACAATGCCACTGCTAGCCAAGCAGATGGACAAAGCCACTCTCATCCGCTCAGTGAGCTATACACCCGCCGGACTCTTCAATCACACGGCGGCAATGTATCAAATGGTCACCGGCGAAACGCCCGACAAGGTCAAGCCGTCAGGGCAACTTGATCCGCCCGCGCCATATGACCACCCCAATGTCGCCTCGCATGTATCGAAATTTCTCCCGCCCGATGTGCCCATGCTGGCTGCAGTCCAACTGCCACGGCCCATGCAGGAAAGCAACATCATCGGCAAAGGTGGTAGCGCGGGATTCTTGGGCAGGGCATATGATCCTTATTTCCTGTTCCAAGATCCCAACGAAGAGATTAAACTCGATGATCTGAAACTGCGTCCGGAGGTGCCCCCCGTTCGCTTGGAGCAACGCAAAACCCTCCTTGAGACGATCAACGCAGGGATGCCAGAAATGGAGCAAGTTGCAGAGACCTATGCCCTGAACGAATATTATGACAAGGCGTATGATCTCATCCTTTCACAACGCGCACGGAATGCCTTTGATCTCGCGCAAGAACCTGACGAGATGCGTGACCGTTATGGTCAGCATACGTTTGGTCAGAGCGTCCTACTTGCCCGCCGCCTCATCGAAGCCGGAACCCGCTTCGTTCAGGTGAATTGGCCCTCCGTCGCCAACGGCGATCCGTTCACAACGGCTTGGGACACACATGCCGCGAATTTTGGTCCCCTGAAAGACCTGCACTGTCCCAAACTGGATCAGACACTCTCCGCGCTGTTAGAAGATCTGCATCAACGTGGATTGTTAGACGAAACCCTCGTGCTCACTATCGGCGAGTTCGGCAGATCGCCAAAACTGGGTGTCAGCACCTCCGGAAATAGCAACGCGCCAGATGGCCGGGATCATTGGCCCTACTGTTACACAGGCTTGATTGCCGGCGCAGGAGTTCGCGGTGGACAGGTCTACGGGAAATCTGACGCAACGGGTTCGACGCCCCTCGAAAACCCGGTCCACCCAACAGACATCCTCGCCACCGTCTACCACACCTTGGGGATCAACCCGCACACGGAAGTGATGAACCACTTGGATCAGCCGAGGGAATTGGTTAAAGGCGATCCGATTCTGGGGTTGTTCTAACACAACAATTACGAAGCCTGTCCTCGAACGTTTCACCGCATTCGAGGACAGGTGTTGGCATCCCAACCATCGGGGCGTGCAGCATGTGCTACGGATCTATGTATCCTCGAATCCCTGAGAAAAGGAGGTTGCAAAGACGATTGTTATGTCTTGTTATCGCTCTCAAAAGGTATACTTCTGGCTTGCCCAGCGATATAAGCCCTGCACTATTTTTGTCCTGTTACTGCTCTTCATCTCCCCCCGTTTAATCAACGCCCAAGCCGTTCCTGAACTGACCTCAATTCCTGAACTGACCTCAATCTCCCCACAAGGCGGGCAACGCGGGACAAATGTGGAGATTACCTTGAAAGGAAAAAATATCAGCAAGGCAACCGCGCTACTATTCGTCGGAGAGGGGATTTCTGCGGAGATTGGAGAGAAGGCTGGTGAGGCAGCTGTATTCTTTAGTGGCAAGGGTGTATCCGGTCACATCCCCAACGATAGCCGTTTGGTTGCCCAAGTAACCATCGCTCCGAATGCTGCTTTAGGAATACGGGAGATACGGCTTGTGACTCCCAAAGGGACGTCTAACGCTCAACCCTTTATCGTTGGCGATCTACCCGAAGTCGGGGAAATAGAGCCGAATGCAGCACCCAGCGCGGCAAACTGGGTCAGCTTACCTACCACCATCAGCGGTGTCATTGACTCGGTCGATGATCAGGACTTCTTCCGTTTCAACGCCAAGGCAGAACAACGCCTGATATGTGATGTTACTGCTTCTCGGATGGGATCGCTGCTCGATTCATTTCTCGCCCTCTTTGGTCCCGATGGGGTAGAGATCGCAAGCAACGACATTGCCAATGGACTCGATTCGTTAATCGACTATACGATTCCAATGGACGGAGAATATACCCTTCGGATTCGAGATCTCCGATACAAAGGTGGCGAGGAATTTGTCTATCGATTGAGCATCGGCGAACTGCCTTATCTGGATTCAATATTTCCGCTGGGCGGGAGGCGAGGCACCGAAAACACCATCGCTGTCAGTGGACGCAATCTCGCAGATGTGGAATCAATGCAAGTATCTATTGCCCCAAATGCACCATTGGGCGTGCAGAACGTGCGGGTGACGACACCTTCTGGATTATCGACAAGTTCGTATCCTTTTATGGTCGGAGATCTTCCTGAGTGTGTGGAAGCAGAACCGAACAACACATGGGAACAGGTTACTTCCGACGAAACCGAAGCAAATACGGTGACGTCACCAATCATAATCAACGGACAGATAGGACTGGAGGAGGATGTCGATTACTTTGCCTTCAAAGCAGAAAAGGGACAACGGCTCATCTTTGAAGTGACCGCGCAACGCCTTGGGTCAGAGCTAGACGCCTTGCTGACTCTTTTTGATAAGGCAGAAATGGATGATAAAGCCGAAGATTCTGACGCTGCCATGGATTGGTCTGCGGCGACTCAACCTGACAACAAGACGTTAGCTGTCAACGATGATACGATAGGTTCAGAAGCTCGAATCGATTATACCTTTGAGGAAGCCGGAGATTATGCGATTGCTATTCGAGATTTGAACAATCAAGGCGGACCCGATTTCGCCTATCGTCTGAGTATCACACCGCTTCAATCTGATTTTCGGTTCACGGTTACGCCCGATAATCCAAGAATCTGTCGTGGTGATAGTACGTCTCTCACGCTTGAGGTTAGCCGCATTGATGAATTTAATGGTCCCCTCCGTTTCGCCATCCCCAATCTGCCCAAGGATTTCGCTGTCAGTCCAACCATCCTGGAACCAGGTCAAATCCGAGCCCTGATTACTTTGACAGCGCCACCGGACGCCCCGCTTGGATCTCTCCCGATCACGCTTATGGGAATTGGAGCGATTCACAACCGCCGAGTTGAACGAAAAGCGGAACCGGATCCGATTTTTCTCACGGTGATGGAAGCCCCTCAATTCGTCCTAGAGGTCGCCGAAGTCGGTCTAGGTATCGTTCAATCGAGAGAGGCACCCCTTCATATCACCGCCAACCGTAAGCCGGGATTTATTGGACCGATTGAGTTATCGGTGGTCGGCTTACCCGAGCGTTCTACGGCCTCCGAATCAATTCTTGCCGAGGGTGAAACCGAAGCGACAATTACAATTGAAGCCGGAAGTTTTTTTCGGAGGGAACTCTTCTCTGTGCTACCCCCGGTGGGAACGCAACATATCGCCGTGACCGGGAGCGCAACCATTAACAACGAGCCGGTAGTCCAAACGACACCTGCCATCCCACTGACCATTATCGAAGCCCCCTTCGTGGTCACTGTCACACCGCTCCGACAAAGTATCATTCTACCCGCTGTTTCACCGGTTATAGAATCACCTGAAGGAAGTCATACTACGTCTAGCGAGCAGCCCACAGCGAGCGTGTCTGAAGCCGGTGATACCATCACGGAGAATTCAACGAAGGAAGTAACGGAGGAGGCTATTCTCACAGTCAACGTCAGTCGTCAGGGTGGTTTCACGGATAAGATTGATATCGTTCCCATCGATCTTCCGGCAGGACTCACCGTTTCTGAAGTCAGCATCCCTGAACATGAGACGGAAGCAAAGATGACTCTTACAGCCTCCGACACCCTAAAGACGGATACCTATAACATCAAGTTCATCGGCAGTGGAATGATCAACGGACAGCAATTTGACCAAGAGAGTCCAATAGTGGCGGTTAAAATTGTTCGATAGCCACGGCGTCGGTATCGAAATCTTCACAGTAGAAACCTCATTCTTTAGGGCGGGGTCCCCTACCGTAACGAATCGATAGATCGACTTGGACCGTAGACCGATTCACCGCTACGGTGAGATGGTATATTCTGATAGCCGGGGGAACGACAGTTCTTGTGATCGCGCTGTTACTATGGAATGCTTTCTTTGACTAAGGGAGGAAAAAATGAGTCCCACAAACACAAACGAAAATTGGCAAACCGAAACGACCGTCACCGACGAACAGGTGACTTCCTACTATGAGAACGGTTATCTCAAATTTGGCAGGATTTTCACCCAAGCGGAACTAGACGAACTCCGCGATTACGTCGATGACATGATCGCAGCCCTCCCCGAAGGCAAACGCCCGGAACAGATGGACGTGCCACACGTCGAGCATCCCTATCTATTCAAATACCTTGCGGACCCGCGTGTCCTTGATGTGATTGAACGGTTCATCGGGCCCGATATCCTCCTCTGGTCAAGCCACTTCATCAGCAAACGGACGGGCGACGGTCTGGCAGTGCCGTGGCATCAGGACGGCGTCTACTGGGGCGACCGATTGCAACCGATGCGCGTCATCACAATGTGGCTGGCAGTGGACGAATCAAGGGTTGAAAACGGTTGTATGCGCGTGATTGCCGGCAGCCATAAACTCAGAGATCGGCGGTACGAGAAGGTGGATCGGGAAAAGCACCTGTTCGGCAGAGAAGTCATCGCCGAGGATATGGATCCATCGAAAGTTGTTGATTTGGATTTAGCGGTCGGCGAATGCCATTTCCACGATGCGTTTACCATCCACGGTTCCGCCCCAAACACCTCGCAAAAGCGTCGATGCGGCTATACGATGCGCTATATGCCAGCAAATGTCCGCTGCCAAGACCCGTCATTGCGACCCGACCATGACATCTATCTCCTGCGCGGTCAAGATCGAACGGACGGTTTCAACACCTACACACCCGTGCCAGGTTTTTCCTGAAATATAAGCTAGAAACCTTTACCTTTTGGCTCATGTTAAGAAATCGTGCAACAGAAACCGAGCGCCTTTGCTTCCTTGCGTCTTTGCGTTGAGATAAAATGTGTTTTCCCTCCTCGTGTTTTGCACTTTCTTTTTTCATGAGTCTACCTTTTTACGCATTACCAACTTACGAGTTACCAACCATGTCAAACAAAAAAATCTATCCTCGGAATCAACTCGTCGAAATTATCGGTCAAGTCCAAGCAGACGGTAAAATTGTCGTAACCACCAACGGCTGCTTCGATGTTCTACATGTCGGTCATCTCCGCTACCTGCAGGCCGCGCAAGCCCTCGGTGACCTCCTCGTTGTCGGTGTCAACAGCGACGACTCGGTCCGCGTCCTCAAAGGCGAAAATCGTCCCCTCGTCCCCGAAGATGAACGCGCCGAAATGCTCGCCGGGCTTGCCTGCGTCGATTACGTCACCATTTTCCCAGAGCTCGACCCAATCGACCTGCTATCTGTAGTCAAGCCGAACATCCACGTCAAAGGCGGCGATTACACAATCGAACAGGTCATCGAGCGGAACGCCGTCGAATCGAACGGAGGCAAAGTGATCGTCGGGTTGAACGTCCCCGGCAAATCCACCACCGACCTCATCGAAACAATCCGCGAAAGATATAAATAGTAGTAGGCATACGCCGTATGCCGTAACTGTTATGGAACTTACCGCACGGCACCTAATAGGTTGGGAGACCCAACCCCTACGGCTTCCAATGCGCGTCAATCGTAGGGGCGGGGTTCCCCCGCCTATCAAGGACTCTACCTTTCGCTTCGCGGCAAACAGGTTGTAGGGAACAACGATCGTTGTTCCGTAATCCGTGTAATCCCTAAATCGGTGTCAATCCGTGATTCAGACAAATGTTCATCATCTCAATGAACCTCTGAACCAACATAGCCCCAGCGGGGCGACATGTTTATAGCACACGAGATCCCCAAAAGTCTTAAAGCCCCAGCGGGGCGACATGTGTCTCATTAGGCTGAAAGCACCTCGCTATGAAGGGCGGTAAAGTTTTTGCTATCAACACCGTGTTCTTACAAATAGCGAGAGACAAACCCAACATTCACAACCAATGAACGAATGAACCACACCAACGGAAAGGAAATCATACGATGCAAATCAACGTCAAAGTTGGAGATTTCAGGACAGAAACCGCCGATGCCCTCGTATTCGGCATATTTGAAGGCGAACCCCTCGTCAGCGTGACACAAGCCGCCGATACCGCGACCGGCTGCGCAATTAGCGAACTGATCGACGCCGGCGACTTCAAAGGCGAGCACAAACAGACCGCTGTGCTCTACACCAGAGGCGCAATCACCGCCCCACGGATTGCACTGATCGGTCTGGGAAAAAACGAAGATCTTGACCCAGAGAAAGTGCGTCAGGCGACGGGCAAAGTTGTCCAAGAACTTCGGGATCTGGGGCTAAAAACCATCGCGATTTCGTTGCCGCCGGAAACCCCGCAAGAGATAGCGCAGACAGTCGCTGAAGCCAGCCGGCTCGCGCTCTACCAATTCAACCAGCACAAGACACAGGGACTCGACAAGCTCAAGACCCTTGACGCTATCACCCTCCTCGTAGCCGACGAAGCGACCAAGTCGTTGGTCGAGGGAGGCGTTGCCGTCGGAGACGCGATTGCGAACGGAACAAACCTCGCACGCGACCTGAGCAACCAACCGCCAAATCACCTAACCCCAACGATGCTCGCTGACAAAGCGGTCGAAGTTGCAAATGAGGTAGGGCTGAAATGTGAGGTTTTTGACCTAGCACAACTCCAAGAGAAAGGGTTTCGCACCTTGCTTGGTGTTTCTCAAGGGAGCGTCGAAGAGCCGCGATTTATCATCTTGGAACATATCCCCGATGGTGAGGGGAAGGACACCGTTGCGTTTGTTGGAAAAGCCATCACCTTCGATAGCGGCGGGTTGTCGCTCAAGTCCGGCTCCGGTATGATGGATATGAAGCACGATATGTCCGGCGCAGCAGCGGTGCTTGGTGCGATGCAGGTGGTCGGTCATCTGAAACCCGATCTCCATGTCGTTGGACTGATCGCGGCGAGCGAAAACATGCCGAGTGCCACCGCCCAGCGTCCGGGAGATGTCGTCGAAGCCTACGGCGGCAAAACAATCGAGATCCTCAATACGGACGCGGAAGGCAGGCTGGTGTTAGCGGACGCGTTGGGCTATGCCGCCCAGTATAACCCAAAAGCGGCGATAGATCTGGCAACCCTCACAGGTGCTGTTCTCACTGCTTTAGGAAATATCGCATGCGGGATGATGGGGACGGACGATGCGCTGATGGACAAAGTCAGATCCGCTGCCGATAAAACGCACGAACGGGTGTGGGAGCTGCCCTTGTGGGACGATTACGACGAGCTAATCAAAAGCGATGTGGCTGACCTCAAAAATATCGGCGACGGAACGGCGGGCGCTATTGTCGGCGGGGCGTTCTTGAAGAAATTTGCGGAAGGCTATCCTTGGGTGCATCTCGATATCGCCGGCACCGCATGGGATGTCAAAGGTTCGTCGTATGTTCCCAGCAAGGGTGGCACCGGTTACGGCGTGCGCCTCTTGGTGCAATTCGCGCGCGATTGGGTTTCATAATCCCCTATCAACACTTATCACACCCGTAGGTCGAGATTCACATCTCGACACGACACTTAAAACCCATCGGGCCGATATGTGCATCAACACACACCAACCCCGTAGGTCGGGCATCTTGCCCGACCCTCTCCCCCGGTCCAATACCGGCAGGTCTCCTGTAGGTCGAGATTCATATCTCGACACCCAAATGTCAACCGAACCTAGCAACCTGCGTTATAACGAACTAAGCCTAACATAACCGAGAGGCTAGGACCGACTATCCAAAGGTCTCCTAGGATGAAGGAGGGTCAACTATGCTGCTGCGCTCTGCCTGTATCGTATGCCTGTCATTGCTGCTATCGGGGTGTGCCGCTACCATACCCCAACTTGACCTGACACCCGAGCAGATGAACGGTATCGATCGCTTGATTGGGACAAAGTTCGTAACCTTTCACGCTGATATCGAGTCCATATTGGGAGAAGCACATAAAACGATAGAAAACGATACGCCCACCTACGACTTCGGAGATAAATATCGATTCAGAGGCTTAACCGCAGGTCTTCTGAATAATAGAGTCGTAATGCTCTCATTCTATGCCCAGAGATCGCTCACCCAACACGAAGCTATCTATGCGTTAGGCTATAGGGAATTGCCCGAATCTCACTGGATCGATGGGAGACCCGTATACCAGCTCAGCACACACAACGGCAAACGCATCCTCGTTGTAACCCGCCAGTCAGGCTGGACATTTGTCCGCATCTTCTCTAATGCAGAGGATGTAAAAAAGCATTTCAACCTACAAATCACACCGTTTCCATATCCAGCATTCTATTTCTCAGAATCTAACTAGGTGCTGTTGACATTTGAGAAATTGAACCTATCTCCATTCCTGTAGGGGCAGGTCTTGTGCCTGCCCTACTGTAGGTCAATTGATCTGTATCTGATTTGGTGGATCCCTGCAGGGACAACCCCTGTGGTTGCCCTTTTGGCTCTACTCGGGCCCAATAACCTCAATCCCCAGCTCCGCTGCCGTCCGATGTAGGAACTCGCTGACCGCCGGCAATTCCGATTCTTGGGTGCCTTCGGTAATCAACGGATATTCTGGATCCAATTCCTCCATTCGACGGATATACGTTTTGAAATCTAACATCCCCGTACCGGGTGCACAGGTCGGTAGATGAAGGGTATGTGCATTGGTGAGGATGATGTCCTTCGCATGGCCACTCACAATATGTGCCCCAAGGGTGTCGAATATCCGATCGAGGTATTCGCCGGTCCTGTAGACCGTCTTGAGCGTAACCCAGTTTGCCGGATCCAAATCGGATCTGACCCAAGGTGAATTCACCGCATCAAGAATCTCCTTCGTCACATCCTCATTTTCAAGCACGACAAGCTGATGCCCCTCCAAGCTAAGGTAGACCTGATTATCAGCCGCTGCCTTCGCGCACTCCCTCAGGCTCTTGATTAGCTGCTCCTTAGTCTTTAGGCTCCAGTTGTCAGGATGAGGATTCCACGGTCCCGTTGGATCCATCGATCCGGGTCCCGTATCGATCCCACGCGCCCCAATATCACCGGCAATCCTGAGCGCCTCCTGCACTGTCCGCACTGCTTTCTTCCGCTCTGTTTCGTCAGGGTGAATCAAGCACTGCCAATAGCCCGTCGCTTGATACATCCGAATGCCTTCATTCGCGAGGACATCCCGCACACGGTGGCATTGGGCGGTCGTCGTTTCAAATGGATCATTCTCCCGAAAACGGGTAAACACACCTGAAAATCCGAATGATCTGACCTTCTTTGCAATCTCCGGCGTGAAGTCATCCATATTGCTTGGCAAAAATGTTCCGCTCATTCCAAAACGCATAGTGATCCCCCTAAATTGGTTCAAGAGTTCATTGGCTCATTTTTTACGTTTTACGACCGCCTTTTGTTTCCCCACGAGCAGGGGAAAATTACGTTTCACGCTTCACGTTTCACTCGTCCTACTCTTCCTCAATGACATTGGGACGGCTGCCGATAGAGGGCGGAGATAGGATGCGCTGCTGCTGCGCTGTCAGCTCGCCATACTGGCTGAGATCATAGAATTTGCCAGACCATGCCGAGTGTCCGGGGCTATATTTGTAGAGCAGCGAGCGTCTTTCATGCGCCGCACGCCACGGCATCGTTCCGTGGATGACTGCTTCGGTGAAGAAAATCACATCCCCAGCTTTGGCAGCCGGCTGAACGACGTAATGTGCGGGTCGCTCGAAACGCCGCACATCTTGAGGTACACAGGTAGAGAAGTTACTCTTGTGACTCCCCGGAATACACGAAAATCCCCCATCGCCTTCCCCTACGTCGGATAGGCAGTAGGTCATCACGATTAGTCCATTTCGGATCACGCCATCTCGGTATTTGTACCAGTGATCGCCCTCAGGACCGCCGGGACGACCGCCGTCCTCTCCACCGTGGAGTCCACCGCGATTTTCACCATCACTCATGAAGATAGAGTAATCGTGATCGATCCGGAATGTGGGACCAAGCAACTCAATGAGGTAAGGAAGGACCTTCGGATGATCAATTAACCCGATGAACGGCGCACCCCAGCGCGTCGGATGCCCAGAGCGATCCCCCTGATCAATGATTTGGTTCATTTCGTCAACTTCGTCAGGTGTCAAAACATCTTTGATAACCAAATATCCTTCGAGATCGACGAGGAATTTTTCTTCGTCCGTCATGATAAGCGTCCTTTCGACAGATTAATTTAAGTTGCCATTTATAGGGAACGTTGCACACCGGAAGAATGGGAATCAATCACCGCCCTGCACAAACGGCTTAGATATGTCTATACAGAGTAGTAGGTATACTCCGTATGCCGCAACCTGCCCCCATCCCCGTAGGTCGGGCATCTCGCCCAACGCCAACAATCCATCAATCACCGCTCGCAGTGGATTGACAAATCCACTGCACACCCGCAGAGATGGCTGATATGCCTATACAGAGTAGTAGGCATATTGCTTTGAATCCCGATCTTATCGGGGCTCCGTATGCCGTGACCCTTGTGCAAATTACCGTACGGTGCCTAGGAAACCTAACCCCTACGGCTTGCGATACGTGCCCAATCGTAGGGCCGGGGTTACCCCCCCCCGTCAACTGCTCTACCATTTGCTTTACGACAAAGGGGTTGTAGGGAACAACGATCGTTGTTCCTGAATCCGTGTAATCCGCGACAATCCGTGATTCAGACGCGACAGGGTATGCCTACTACTTAATGCAAATCCTGCAGCTGCGTGATAGGTCCCGTATCGCCGAAGCCCAACTCAATCGCTCGTTCCAGCATCCGGTGCCGACGGGGCCCCGCCGTCGAAATTAAGCGGTCACTGTAGAATCTGCCCCAGTGGTTCGTTTCCCCAGCAAGAAACATCATAAGCCAATCAAAATGTTCCTGATTCCTCTCAGGCGTCGTATTCGGGACACAGTTGATATGGATAGCACGCCTGCCGTAATTGTCACTCAAGGCAGCGTGATACGTCTTGTGATTCATGAAAAGCACATCTCCCGGCTCATTGCAGAGCGGATAACGGCCCGGCATTTCATCGGGAAGCCCACCGAGTTCATCTTTCATCTCGTTAATTGCTTCCCCAAAGTCCTTGAAATGACTGCCGGGAATAACCGTCAGACATCCGTCCTCCGGACCGAGTGGATCCAGATAGATCGCCGCCCGCATACTAAAATAGCCCTCTGGGGCATAGGCATCGTGATGCCAGCCGGAACCACCGGTATGAATAATCCCTTCGCTGAGGGTTAAGATGAAATCTTCGCCCATCAAACCCTCAAAAATATCTACAATCCTCTCATGATCTAGCAGGGGGTAGAACACTTCCGGGTCGTAATCGAAGAAAGGGATAATTTGTTGTCTCTTCTCACCCGATTGCGGTGGCGGTGCGCCCTTGCGTGCCACCCGCATCCCCTCATCGAAGGCGTCGGAAATTACCGCAATCTCCTCAGGCGACAGCAGACCCTTGTACTGGATAAAACCCAACCGCTGAAAATAGTTAATATCTGCCTGGTTCATAATGTTCTCCCTATACAATAAAGTAGTAGGCATACGCCGTATGCCGTAACCGCGGTTCCAATCGATTGGGATTCAAAGCAATATGACATGTCCTCAAGAGTTCATTAGTTGACTATTTCATTAATGAACCAAACTTCCGACTTCTGTAGGTCGATTTTCCAAAATCGACGTTTTGGGATGGCGAGATATGAACCTCGACCTACGTCTCAGGGTTCACGCGGTGCCGATTGACGAAATCCCAATCCAATTCTAGCCCCAACCCCGGTTTATCGGTCATAGCAATCTCTCCATCCTCCACCCGAAATGGCGGATCATACAGCTTCGACCAGATCTGGAACGGTTCACAACTCGGACACGCAGGCACCATTAGACCGTTGGGCACCGCGGCGACGAAGTGACAGTTCACATCCGGAAACTGCGCGCCATGCGGTGCAATCGGTATGTGATACGCCTCGCAAAGCCCAGCAATCCGCATAAGCCCAGTATAGCCACCACCAATCAAAATATCCGTCTGCACCAGTTGGAGCGCACCTTCATTGATCAGTCGCCTTATACCGTAGAGAGTCCCCTCACCCTCCGCACCAGCCACCATAGCACTCGTGGCTTCCTGCACCATCCGCATATAGAACGGCTCATCGTCATGCCGGACCGGCTCCTCTATCCAATACAACTTATAGGGTTCGAGCTGACGGACAGTCTCCACCGCCACCTTACCAGACCAAGCACGGGATACATCGATCATCAGTTTCTTATCCGGACCGAGCACCTCCCGCGAAAGGCGCACCTTATCTAACACCTCTTGGGGCGTGCAGCTGTTAAAGTGCAGCTTAATCGCATCATACCCCAGATCCGCGTGCTCCTTGACCTCTGCAGCAACCTCCTCTGCGGACTGATCTATATAGCCGATGCCATCAGCATAGGCGGGAACAGTCTCCGCGTAACCGCCCAACAGTCGCCACACCGGTTCCCCACACGCCTTTCCATACAGATCCCACAACGCAATATCCAGCGCACCTATCGTGGACATGGCAGCGCGTCCCGGTCCTCGATACCGCCACGCCGACTCATACATCCCCTCCCAGAGCCGGGCAATCTGTCGCGGATCCTGACCGATCAGGACAGGAGCGAGATCTCGAGCAATCAATTTGGGACTCCCACCTCGACCGAAGCCGGTTAAACCTTCATCGGTGTGTATGAGAACATTGGTCCAATCTCTATTCACCCCTGTTTCAGATGGTCCGAACGGGTGTTTCAGAACGATAGATTCTATATGCGTGATACGCACCGGTATTACCTCCACACTTCATGAATATCTTCTAGCCAATACCATACTGTCTAGCCCTGATTATAAGCAAATCCGCATCTAGGTCAAGAAAAAAATGGCAGATTACTAGGTTCTATTGACACCTGCCAGATTGCACCAATCTCGGTTTCTGTAGGCACACCCCTTATGCCTGCCCTGCTGCAGGTCGATTTTCCAAAATCGACAGTCTTGTGTCTGAGATCAGTACCTGTAGGTCGGGTATCTTGCCCGACGCCAACAATCCATCAATCCCGCTCGCAGTGAATTGACAAATCCACTGCACACCCGCAGAGATGGCTGATATGCCTATACAGAGTAGTAGGCATACGCCGTATGCCGTAACTGTTGTGCCAATTACCGCACGGTGCCCAACGGGTTGAGGGATACAACCCCTACGGATTCCGATGTTGGCGGGGTTACCCCGCCCGTCACGGACGCTACTTTCGTTTCACGGCAAACAAGTTGTAGGGAACAACGATCGTTGTTCCGTAATCGGTGTAATCCGTTAATCCGTGTCAATCCGCGATTCAGACAAGTGTTTACCAACCCAAGCGACATCCCTTATGCCTGCCCCTCTGCAGGTCGATTTTCCAAAATCGACAGTCTTCCGTCGAGATATGAATCTCGACCTACTTCGGTTTTTGGCGGATCGCCCGATAATTCCTTGGAGATCGGTTAATCGTATAAATACCGAGCGCAACCAACGCCGCCCCAATAGCCAGACCAAGGGTAATCGGTTCACCGATAAGCAGGCTGCTCAGCAAAATTCCCCAGAGTGGCGTGGTGAAAAAGAGTACAGAGAGTCGGCTAGGTGGATAATCCTTTAACAGGAGCGTCCATGCCACGAAACAGAATCCCGCGATTCCAGCACCTTGATACAGAATCGCAAATAACGCGGGGTAGGAGAAACCGTATCCTGCCCTACCTTCAAAAATCGCGCTGAGGGTAAAAAAGGTAGGGACGCCGACGACCATTTGCGACACCAATACACAGTAAGTATTGATACGCTGGATAAGCCGACTGGTCACGACGATAAGGAGACCGAGCAGAAACCCGCCTAGCAACGTCAGCAGGTCGCCGATCAAAAATTCGCTTTCACCGCCAACGAAGTTGTCTCGAAACACGAAACAGATTCCGCCGAAAGCGAAAGCCAATCCGAGTGCCTTCCGGCGTGTCATGTAATCGCCCGGAACGACGAAATGTGCAATGAGCGCAACAAAGAGCGGATAGGTATTGGTCATGACGGCGGTTCTGCCCGCACGCGTAAAGTTCGCCCCCATATTGAGAGCAACAATCTGCGTTACGAACAGGATGGCACTCAAAAAGAGCGGTAGGTATTCGTGCCGCTGCGGCTTAATCGATATGCCGTTAGCCGATGCCCAACTCGCTATAAGGACAAGCCCGATCGTAAAACGGAGGCCCGCCGAAGCAAATGGCGAAAATTCTTCGAGCCCAATCTTGAGGGAAACCGCGTTGCCGCCCCAAAGCATCGCCAGAAAAAGGACAAAGCAGATAACCCGTGGTGGGATAAAACCTTCGCTAGTTTGGTAAAGTGTTTTAGCAGGCATGAAGTCCGGGGAGGGGAAATTGGGAAGTAGATAGAATCAAAATCTGGCGCGTACGATTTTGTTGGGAGGGGCAGTTTTGAACTGTACAGGGGCAGGGGGCACGTCAGCACCACCTACCCCGATAGACTTAATATTGGCGTCTATGCCAATCATCCTCCCACAGGTTGAACGCTCCCTCACGATAAGGGTGCTCAGCGATTAGGTCTTCGTTCAGTGTCATGCCGAGCCCAGGGCCATTCGGCAAACCGAAATAGCCATCGATCACTTCGGGGCAACCCGTTGCCGCCTCCTTGACCCACGCCTCCGAAAAGTCATTGAAATGCTCCTGAATCTTAAAGTTAGAGGTGCAAGCCGAGAAGTGCAGCGAAGTCGCAGTAGACACAGGTCCGCCCACATTGTGCGGCGCAACTAACATATAACACATATCCCCAATCGCTGCGATTTTCTTCGTCTCCAGCAACCCACCCGTTTGTGTGATGTCAGGTTGAAGGATGTCCGCCGCTTGGAGATTAATCAGCTCACGGTATTCAAACTTATTGTGGAGGCGTTCACCAGTAGCAACGGGGATATTGATGCCATCCGCCGCCTTTGCCAAAGCTGCGAGATTATCAGGCGGGACCGGCTCCTCGACCCAGCTCGGCTGGAACGGTTCCAATTCGCGCGCTATCTGAATGGCGGTTGCCGGGCTAAAGCGTCCGTGCATCTCAACCAAAATCTCTACCTCCGGTCCCACCGAATCCCGAACCGCTTCAACCAACGAAACAGACCTCAGTCTTTCCTCATAAGAGAGCTCATAAAAGCCCGCGCCGAAAGGGTCAAATTTGAGTGCTTGATACCCTTTCTCCAACACCTGCTTGGCGGCAGTATGAAATTCCTCTGGGGTGCGTTCAACCTTATACCAACCGTTGGCGTATGCCTTCATCTTATCACGGCACGCTCCCCCAAGCAGTCGATACACCGGCTGGTCGAGTGCCTTTCCGATGATGTCCCAGCACGCAATCTCGACCACGCTAATCCCCGTTGCAGAAATCTCCCCGGCACGTCCATAGTCGTTACGGAACATCCGCTGGTAGAGATCCTCGGTATTGAACGGATCGCTACCGATAACGTGCCGTTTCTTCGCGCCGTCGATATATGCGACCAGCGCGTCCGTGCGGTTGTTCATCCGCACCTCACTGACACCGGTCAACCCTTCGTCTGTTTCCACCTTGACAAAAGTCAGGTTACGCCAACTGGTGCCCATAACTAATGTCTTGACATCGGTAATTTTCAATATTATATCTCCTTGTTGTCTTGATTTTAGCAGATTATCTTGATTCCAAAAAATTAGGCGATAATTTGGTCCACTCTTACTTTACCCAAGTCGAATGTATACTATTATAACGCAAATAGCAGTAGGTATATTGCTTTGAATCTCGATCTTATCGGGGCTCCGTACGTCGTAATCTGCATCTCCGTAGGTCGGGCATCTCGTTTTATGTAGGAGGGAATTCCAATTCCCGACTCTTACATCGGTTTCTGACGCTTGGTTATCAACTAGCAACTCAGATTATTATACCCAATTTCAAAGGCATTGTGTGAAAAATAGTCGCATTCGAGGAGAACTACTCATGCGGGATAATGCGGCGTTTCAGTTCTTCCATGTTGAAACGATCGCTTTCCAGAAAACAGAATACTCCGCCTCCTCCGCACTGACTGCTTCCGCCCGTTTCACCACATCCGCAGCGATATCGATCGGAACAGAGACCAAACCACTCTCATCCCCGTGCAACAGATCTCCCGGCGAAATGGTCAAGCCACAGATCGACACCGTCACATTGAAATCGATGTATACCCCATAACTGTGTGAGACAACCCACCCAGTCGAAAAGACATGAAAATCCGGGGTACGTTGACGGATAGCACTTCGATCACGACCGTTGACATCGGTAACAAACCCCACGCATCCCAGCTTATGTGCAATCGTTCAGAACATAGTGCCGAACAGGCAGCACCGTTTGCGGTCATACCCCACATGTTAGACAACCAGTACCGACGGCTTCGGTGCGGCATTAATTGCCTCTACCAAATCATCAACCCGCGAGCTTCTGCTGTCGCCGGGCGTGGTGGTATCGGCAGTCACTGTGATCGCGTAGCCGACCATCGGTGTGACGATCTCAGGCATCTGGCAGACCAATTCATTGTTGGCATAGCCCATGGTCGGGTCGCGCACCTCAAAGTGTTCAATTGCATTGGTAACTGTCGCGCTATCAAACTGTCGTAAGGCTTCGATTAGTTGCAGGGATACTGTTTGGCTCATTCGGGATCAGCCTTCCTTGGTTATTGCCAGTAATAGGCATACGCCGTATGCCGTAACCCTTGCGCCAATTACGGTACGACACCTAATGGGTTGGGAGACCCAACCTCTACGACTTCTGATGTTGGCAGGGTTCCCCTGTCCATCAAGGACTCCACCATTCGCTTTACGGCAAACAAGCTGTAGGGAACAACGATCGTTGTTCCGTAATCGGTGTAAACCTTTAATCGGCGTCAGTCCGCGAATCAGACAAGTGTTCATCAATTCAACGAACTAACATAGCCCCAGTTGCTCTGAATCCTGATTCATCGGGACTCCGTATGCCATGACCTTCGCCTCCAAATGCCGCTCCGTCTCCGCGTGGCGGCAATCACAGCCCTGTAGAATCGCCGAAGCATCGGCTATTATAGTGGATACCCCCGAAAATTGTCAAGCCGTTACCCCAGCCGCTCCTAATGCAGGATCCACCTCTCAAACACACGGCACTGTCCCATAGCTCAACATGATGCGCCAACACAATTCAAGAACCGAAACCATCAAGTCAGCTTAAGACAGACGCGTGTGATTTAGTGTTTTTTAAAGTGCCAGCAGGCGTTCACGCATCACGTTCCATTCTATAGTTATCCACAGTTTTCAGAATCGTCGATCCGCATCGAAATCTTGATAGATATATCCCAATCTTGACACCAGAGCACCCCCTGATTGCGTCAGATCTTCTCCCAATTCCCATTGCGTATCATACCTCAAGCTACTATAATACCTCAAGTCGCTGGTAGTAGACATACTCCGCATGCCGTAACCTCAATGCCCACACCGCGGCGTTAGTCTCAGCGAACTCGAACTATTCACCGATTATCGTTTCGGAGGAGATGATTATCCTTGGGCGGGTAATAAAGATCGAACGGAACTTAGTAGAGGGTTGGCAGCGGTAGGGCTGGTGAGAGGGGGAGAACAATATGGCAATCCATGACATTTACAGAAAAGCATTTCAGATGAAAATCACGACAACATTACTGATGTTTTTGGTTCTATTTTTACCGAATACCCTCGCCCAAGAGTCCACGCAGATGAACCTACCCGAAGGTGCCCTTGTGCGTCTGGGCAAAGGCAGTGTAAGGGAGGTTCTGTATTCTCCGGACGGGACTCTCCTCGCTGTTTACAGTTCCATCGGTATGTGGCTCTATGATACAACGACCTATCGAGCGGTTGCCCTGCTCCCCGCTGAACCAGGTTGGATGCATAGTATAGCGTTTAGCCCGGATGGTGCCACCGTTGCCACTACTGGGAGTAGCGATATCACGGTGCGGTTGTGGAACTCCGAGACGGGTGAACAGAAGGGTACGCTCACCGGACATACGATGGAAATCGCAGGCGTAGTGTTTAGCCCTGATGGAAAGACGCTTGCCAGTTGGGGTTTGGACGGGACGGTGCGGTTGTGGGATACCGCGACGTGGGAGCAGAAGGGTACACTCACCGGGCATACGGCAGGGGTCACAAGCGTAGTGTTCAGTCCTGATGGCAGAACGGTTGCTAGTGGGAGTTGGGATATGACGGTGCAGCTGTGGGCTGTCAAAACGGGTGAACATAAACGGAGGCTCACCGGGCATACGGCAGGGGTCACAAGGCTAGTGTTCAGTCCTGATGGTACGACACTTGCCAGTGGGAGTAGGGACAATAGTGTGCGGTTATGGGATGCCGTGACAGGAGAACATAAACGGACGCTCACGGGACATACGGAAGAGGTCTCGCGCGTAGTGTTCAGTCCTGATGGCACGACGCTTGCTAGCGGGAGTAGGGACAATAGTGTGTGGCTATGGGATGCGGTGACAGGAGAACATAAACAGACGCTGACCGGGCATACGGAGTGGATCTCAAGCGTAGTGTTCAGTCCTGATGGCACGACGCTTGCTAGTGGGAGTGAGGACGGTGTGTATCTATGGGATGCGGTGACAGGTCAGCATAAACAGACGCTCACTAGGTATACTAAAGTTAGTACAATTTGATAGTAATTCATGCAGCGTTATCAAGAGTCTGTTGAATATCGGGCGAGTATGTATCTTTGTCGTTTGTCTGCGAAAATAATCTTCCCTCCATAAAGGCGCATAGATACTGAACCATCAACCCGCGTGTCAATTTAGTGGGTCGATACCAGTCAATGCCTAATTCCCAGCATACCTGCTCGACTGTTATGGACCTGCCAGTGGCACAAGTAGCATTGAATATCAATTGTGTGATGCAACTCGCCACGAAACTGAGTTGTACCAATCGATTGATGCTTTTCCGCGATTTGACTCGATACTTGTCAAACCCGAAGTGTTGCTTGGTGTCCCGAAAAGCAGTCTCAATCAACCATCGTTGCCGATAGTATCGAACTATCTGACATAGGTCAAGTGTCAAGTCAGTGGTGTAGACACAGAAATATCGAAACGGCTTTGATTTTTTAGGTCGGGTTCGCATCACCACCAATCGCACTTGAGTAGGACACATTTTGGTCCGCACGACCTTAGATGCGACTGAACACCGTTTGTTGTCAATATCAATCGCTTTATACCGAAGATGCCGAAGATGGATGCGTTTACCGTATGTCTTTGGGCGTCCGGGTTTAGGTCGCTTGCAGACCGTGGGTAACAGATAAAAGACCGCATTGGACTTGGCGCGACACAAGATATGATGTCCTGCGTTAAGGACGGCTTCAAACACTTTCCGTCTATTGAACCCCCGGTCAAAGATAATCAGTCCGGGCGGGATTTGGGAGCAAATCCGCTTGAGAACCGACCCACTGTTGTCCCGATGGGTCTTTGGACATATCAGGTTCACCCACACCGGAAATAGAATCGTCTCTGTAACGGTGGTACAAAGCAACCCCAACGCGCCAAACTGATGACCAAAGTGGAACTTCGATTGATTAGTATTGCGCTTTCGGTAGCGATGATTTCTGAAGAAATGGAGTCCAAATTGCTTCTCCCCGGTCTTTACCGCTCGGGTCTCGTCGTAAACGTAGACCCAGTTGTCAAACCAACCTTGCAGCAACTTAATCAGATGTTGAGCAACCGCATCGGCGTCCCATTTGCCACGGGAGAGGAACTTCACCAATGAACCGTAACCGACCTTCGGGCGAACCGCTTGATAGATGCCCGTCAACGTCGCACGATGGCGGTGCGTGATAAGACCGACGATGAAGGTACAAAACAACGCGAAGTTTTGACGGTTGAATAATGGACGAAATTGCGTTAAAATATCAACGAGGCAGAAAATGACGGGCATGATAACTCTCCTTTCAAAATTGTGATGGATTTCTGAAAGGATACCCGCTTTTCTGCCTTTTTTCACCCTAAAATTGTACTAACTTTAGTAGGTATAGGGAAGGGGGCAAAATCGTAGCGTTCAGTCCTGATGGTACGACACTTGTCAGTGGGGTTGAGGACGGTGTGTATCTATGGGATGCGGTGACAGGAGAACATAAACAGACGCTGACCGGACATACGGGAGGGGTCATGAGCATAGCGTTCAGTCCGGATGGTGCGACGGTTGCCAGTGGGAGTTGGGACGGGACGGTGCGGCTGTGGGCTGTCCAAACGGGAGAACAGACGCAGGTGTTCACCGGACATACGGCAGGGGTCACAACCGTATCGTTCAGTTCTGATGGTGCGACGCTTGCCAGCGGGAGTAGGGACAATAGTGTTTGGCTATGGGATGCGGTGACAGGAGAACATAAACAGACGCTCACCGGACATACGAAAGGGGTCACAACTGTATCGCTCAGCCCGGATAACAGGATGCTTGCCAGTGGGGGTCGGGACGGGACGGTGCGGCTGTGGGCTGTCCAAACGGGAGAACAGACGCAGGTGTTCACCGGGCATACGGCAGGGGTCACAAGCGTAGTGTTCAGTCCGGATGGCGCGACGGTTGCCAGTGGGGGTTGGTACGGGCCGGTGCGGCTGTGGGATGTCAAAATGGGCGAACAGAAGCAGGTATTCACCGAGTATGTGGGTTGGGCAGATACCGTCGCGTTCAGCCCGGATGGCGCGACGCTTGCCGGTGGCTGCGGGGAGGCCTTTGATAAAACAGTGCAATTGTGGGATATCAAAAAGGCAGAACAGAAGCGGCGGTTGACTGGACATATGAGCGGGATTCAGAGCGTAGCGTTCAGCCCGGATGAAAAAGTCCTTGCCAGTGGGAGTACCGATGGGACGGTGCTTGTGTGGAAGGTCGCTGATTGAACCGCGCACTTTTGGCGACGTGGAGGTTTGGAATGGATGCGGTCGAGCGTGAAACGTGAAGCGTGAAAACCATTTGTTCACTAGATTGTGTGTTGGGTTTCACTGTATTTATTGGTGGAGTGGTGTTGTTGAAAAATGGGACCGCTATCGTCGTTGATAGGGATTCGGTTAGATCTGTTCAACCCAACCTACGGGCTAGATAACTGTGCGGGCGAGGAGACCTCGCCCCTACGCAATCGTAGCTTCACGGCTACAGAAAGGTAGCATTTCAGATGAAAATCACAGCGACATTACTTATTCTTTTATTTCTGTTATTACCCAACGCCCACCCCCAAGAGTCCACGCGATGGAGCCTCCCTGAAGGTGCGGTTGCGCGCCTCGGTAAAGGTAGTATAAAGGCGGTACAATATTCTCCCGATGGCACTCGGCTTGCTGTCGCCGGTTCCGTCGGTATTTGGCTCTATGATACAGCGACCTATCAGGTTGAAAACTCTCGGAACGGAGAGATTGCCCTGCTCGCCGGGCATACGGCTTCTGCCACAAGCGTAGCGTTCAGCCCGGATGGGAGGACACTTGCCAGTGCAGGTAATGACAGGGTGGTGTGGCTGTGGGATGCTGTGACGGGTGAACTTAAGAAGACACTCACAGGGCATCCGGGTTGGGTTGACTGCGTATCGTTCAGTCCGGATGGGAGAACACTTGTCAGCGGGAGTAGGGACGATACGATGCGAGTATGGGATGCCGTGACAGGTGAACATAAGGGTACACTCACCGGGCATAAGAATCGGATCGCAAGTGTAGCGTTCAGTCCGGATGGGAGGACACTTGCCAGTGCGAGTTCGGATAAGACGGTGCGGTTGTGGGATGCTGTGACGGGCAAACATAAGCGGACACTCCGCGGCTATCCGCGTGGCGTCTATAGTCTAGCGTTCAGTCCGGATGGGAAAACGCTTGTCACTGCGAGTCCAGACCAAACGGTGTGGCTGTGGGATACCGAGACGTGGGAACTGAAGTGGAAATCCGCAGGGGATATGGGTTGGCCCGACAGCATAGCATTCAGTCCGGATGGGAAGACGATTGTCAGTGCTCACGGACGGACCGGCGGGAAAGTGTTGCTGTGGGATGCCGCGATGGGTGAACGGAAGGGGACGCTCACCATTCATGAGAAACGGGTCAGAAGTGTAGTGTTCAGTCCGGATGGCACTACGCTTGCCAGTGCGAGTGATGACAGGACGGTGCGGTTGTGGGATACCGTGACGTGGGAACAGAAGCGGATACTCACCGGCTATACGCCTGGGGTCAATGATGTCGTATTCAGTCCGGATGGAAGGACGCTTGTCGATCAACGTAGGGGCGGGACGGTGTGGCTGTGGGATACCGTGACGTGGGAACAGAAGGGGGCACTCACCGGGCATACAGGTTGGACGCATAGTGTCGCGTTCAGTCCAGATGGAAAGACGCTTGCCGGTTGTGGAAGGTTGGAGGACCATACTGTGCAGCTGTGGGATGCTGAGACATGGGAATATAAAAGGGCACTCACCGGACATACGGATTCAGTCGGTAGCGTCGCGTTCAGCCCGGATGGAAAGACGCTTGCCAGTGGAAGTTATGATCCGATGGTGCGACTATGGGATACTGAGACGTGGGAACATAGGCGGACACTCACCGGGCATACAGATATGGTCGTAGGCGTAACGTTCAGTCCGGATGGTACTATCCTTGTCAGTGGAGGAGGGTTAGGGGACGGTAGCGTGCGGGTGTGGGATACTGTGACATGGAAACAGAAGTGGACACTCGACGAGAGGACGGTTAAAATCCGAAGGGCAGCGTTCAGTCCGGATGGCAAGGTGTTTGCCAGTGGAAGTTATGATCCGATGGTGCGGGTGTGGGATACTGAGACGTGGGAACTCAAGGAGACGCTCACCGGACATACAGATCAGGTCAGAAGTATCGCGTTCAGTTCGGATATCCTTGCCAGTGGGAGTCAGGATAGGACGGTGCGGCTGTGGGATGCTGTCACAGGGGCTCCCAAGAAAACACTCATCGGGCATACAGATGAGGTCATAAGCGTGGCGTTCAGCCCGGAGGGCAAGCTGCTCGCCAGTGCGAGTCAGGACGGGACGGTGCTCGTGTGGAAAATTGCTGATTAAACCACCCGACTTTTACCGATGCGGACGTTTGGTTCATTGGATTGGGTGTGTGGAGTAGAGACCGAGTTGTCCATACTTGTTATGGACTCCGTATCCCTCTCCCCGAACCGTGCGTGAACCTTTCAATTCACACGGCTCTCCAGTCAAATATAGTGATTATTGAAAAAACTAATGTCCCACTCGGTGACTTTTGACAATAACTTGTATAGTTGACCTGTTGCCCTTCCCCCTTTCCTTTTTGGTTGAGTTATCATAAGTGATAACTTATCCATCAAGGATAGATGCTTTGGCATTGTACCGAGCCTTTTTTGACTCTATACGTTGGGTAATATGGCAACTCCGTTGACTTATCCCGATGGCATCGGGACTTAGTCAATCCCGTGTTTTTGGTGATTCAAAGAATAGATGTGTTTAGAGTCCCTTTTGTCCCTTTAATCCCTCGTATGAGGGCATGTCGGAAAAAGTCGGATATAAACCGCAACCCAACATCAGTCTATATTGTCCGATATAACGTGCCTCCAATCAGTTGTGAGCCACTACCTCGCTACTGTCGCTGTATCCGCGAATCCATACGTTATCGCCGAGTGTAAAGCCATGAGGACTTGGGCTTCAGGCAATTTAGCCTTGCTCATGCACATCTTACGCTGATGACCATCTAACTTAGGATATTTCAGTATCAATCACCTTTTCCTATCATGCGATGTTCGGCAGTGAGTTTCCTCATTTCAACACTTTTACCGTGTCTACCTAAGATAGGGGCGTATGGGATTTTCCGACAATCCCAGTCCCGATTATCGGGACACTCCTAATTACCACTTACACGGCACACTGGGTTTCACTTTATCTATTTCTAAAAGGGTGGTTACGGCATACAGCGTATGCCTACTACATTGATACCAATTCAGTTTGACTTGTTCAACCCAACCTACGGGCTAGATAACTGTGCGGGCGAGGCAACCTCGCCCCTACGAAATCGTGGATTCACTTACAGAAAGGTAGCATTTCAGATGAAAGTGACGGCGACGGTACTTATGCTGATGGCTCTGCTTTTACCGAACACTTACCCCCAAGATTACACGCAGATGAATCTGCCCGCAGGTGCGATTGCACGTTTCGGCAGAGGCTTATTAAGCGAAGTTCTGTATTCTCCGGACGGTGCTCGCTTTGCTGTTCTCACGACCATCGGTATTTATCTCTATGATGCGACGACTTATCGAGAGGTTGCCCTGCTCACCGGGCATACAGAGCGGATCTGGGGTGCAGTGTTCAGCCCGGATGGCAAGACGGTTGCTAGTGGGAGTGCGGACGACACGGCGCGGCTGTGGGACACCGAGGCGGGTGAACTGAAGCGAGTGTTCAGCGGGCATACGTGGGAGTTCTATCCCATAGTGTTCAGTCCGGATGGCAAGACGGTTGCCGGTGTGGGCGGAAGGACGGTGCGGCTGTTGGACATCGAGACGGGTGACCAGAAGCAGGTGTTCACCGGGCATACGGCGGGGCAGCCGGCGGGAATCGGAGGCGTAGATTTCAGTCCGGATGGAAAAGTCCTCGCCAGTGCGAGTTTGGGTGACGACGGGACGGTGTGGTTGTGGGACACCGAGACGGGTGAACATCAGCACACGCTCGCTGGGCATACGGATAGGATAAGAAGCGTCGTGTTCAGCCCGGATAGCAAGACGGTTGCCAGTGGGAGTGGCAAGACGGTGCGGTTGTGGGATACCGAGACGGGTGAACAGAAGAAAATCCTCGCCGCGGATATGCGGGTGACAAACCTAATTTTCAGCCCGGATGGTGCGACGCTTGCCAGTGGGAATCGGGACGAGATATGGCGGCTGTGGGATACCGAGACGTGGGAGCCCAGGTGGACGCTCACCGCCGAGCATCGAGATTGGGGTGTAGGCGTAGCGTTCAGCCCAGATGGCATGACGTTTGCTAGTGGCGACAGAGTGTACTCTAATAAAACAGTGCGATTGTGGGATGTCAAGACAGGTAAACAGAAGCAGGTGCTGACCGGGCATACGGAGAGCGTCCAGAGTTTAGCCTTTAGCCCGGATGGCATGACGCTTGCCACTGCGAGTGCTGACGACACGGTGCGGTTGTGGGATGCTGTAACGTGGGAACAGAAGCAGATCCTCACCGGGCATATGAATATAACTAGTAGCGTGGCGTTTAGCCCGGATGGCAAGATGCTTGCCGGTGGGAGTTCTGATAATGCCATACGCTTGTGGGATGTCAAAACAGGTGAAGAGATGCAGGTGTTCACCGGGCATACGAAAGGGGTCAATAGTGTAGCGTATAGCCCGGATGGGGTGGCGCTTGCCAGTGCGAGTTATGATAATACCATACGGCTGTGGGATGCTGTTACGGGAGAACAGAAGCAGGTGTTCACCGGACAGACGTATCGGGACAAGAGCGTAGCGTTCAGTCCAGATGGCAAGACGCTTGCCGGTGTGAGTTGGCGCAGTGTGGACCTGTGGGATGTTAAAACGGGGGAACTGCAGCAGGGGTTCACTTCTCTTACGATCGAAACGGGCGAAGGGAAGCAGATGTTCATCGGTCTTGGGGGTGACGTCAATAGCGTCGCGTTCAGCCCGGAGGGAGGAACCCTTGTCGGTGGCTGTGGGGACGGGAAGTTGCGATTGTGGGATGTCAAGACGGGTGACCAGAAGCAGGTGTTCACCGGTGAACCGGGCACGGCCGAAAGCGTGGCGTTTAGCCCGGATGGCAAGACGATTGCCAGTGGGAGTGTGGACGGTCCGGTGGGCTTGTGGGAGGCTGCGACGGGCAAACAGAAGCAGGTGTTCACTGGGCATACGCACGGTGTCAATAGCGTCGTGTTCAGTCCGGATGGAAAAACCCTTGCCAGTAGGAGTAGGGACGGGACGGTGCTCTTGTGGAAAGTTCATTAATTCATTGGTTCATTAGTTCATTGGTGGGTGACTTAACGGTACTCGTACAAAATGACCATTTACTACATTGAGAGAAAGGGATTATTTCCGATGAAAATCACGGCAACATTACTGATGCTTTTGGTTCTATTTTTGCCGAATACCTACCCCCAAGAGTACACGCAATGGAATCTGCCCGAAGGTGCGGTTGCGCGTTTTGGCAAAGGCAGTGTACAGGAGATTCTGTATTCTCCGGACGGGTCGCGCCTTGCTGTTCAGAGCTCCATCGGTATCTGGCTCTATGATACGGAGACCTATCGAGAGGTTGCCCTACTCGCCGGGCATACGAACAGGTACGCAGAGGTAGCGTTCAGCCCAGATGGCACGACGCTTGCCAGTTGGGGCACGGACACGACGGTGTTGTTGTGGGAGACCGGGATGGGTGAACATAAGGCTACACTCACCGGACATAAGAGCGTGGTCAATAGCGTATCGTTTAGCCCGGATGGTAGGACGCTTGTTAGTGGGAGTGCCGACACGACGGTGCGGGTGTGGGACAGCGAGACGGGTGAACATAAGGGGATACTCACCGGGTGGACGGAGGACATTGGGAGTGTGGCGTTCAGCCCGGATGGGGGGACACTTGCCGGTGCCGGTTGGGACGGCGTGCGGTTGTGGAATACCGTGACGTGGGAACCGAAGGGGGCGCTCACCGGGTGGAAGCCCAAGCTGGATTATGTGGGATTTAGCCCGGATGGCAAGGTGTTTTTCGTTAAGCAGGAGGGTGATAGATTTGAGTTGTGGGATACCGATACGTGGGAACCGAAGGAAGACCTCATTGCGGATACAGATTATTGGATCTATCGTGGAGCGTTCAGCCCAGATGGTAGGACGCTTGCCAGTGCCAGTTATGACAAGAAGGTGTGGTTATGGGATACCGAGACGTGGGAACTGAAGCAAACGCTCACCACAAATACGAGGGCGATCTATCGTGTCGTATTCAGCCCGGATGGCAAGACGCTTGCTGGGAATGACAACGGGACGGTGCTGCTGTGGGACACCGAGACGGGAGAACTGAAGGGTACACTCACCGGACATATGAATTCGGTCGATAGTGTGGCATTCAGTCCGGATGGCAAGATGCTTGTCGGTGTGATTGAGGACGGGACGGTGCGGTTGTGGGACACGGAGACGTGGGAACCCAAGCGGACGCTCACCGGTGGGTATACAAGTGAGGTCGAAAGCGTAGCGTTCAGCCCAGATGGCAGGACGCTTGCCAATGGGGGTTCTGATGATACCATACGCCTGTGGGATGTCAACACGAGGGAACAGCAGCAGATGTTCACCGGGCATAAGAGCACTGTCGAAACCATAGCGTTTAGTCCGGATGGCACGACGGTTGCCAGTGGGAGTGGGGACACGACGGTGCGGTTGTGGGATGCTGTTACGGGTGAACCTAAGGGTACACTCACCGGGCATAAGAGCGTGGTCAAAATCGTAGCGTTTAGCCCGGATGGCACGACGGTTGCCAGTGGCGGGTGGATTCATGATAACACCGTGCAGTTGTGGGATGTCAAAATGGGTGAACCTAAGGGTACACTCACCGGGCATGCGAAATCGGTCGATAGTGCGGCATTCAGTCCGGATGGCAAGACGCTTGCCAGTGGGGGAGGGGACGGAACAGTGCGGTTGTGGGATGTGAAAACGGGTGAACAGAAGCAGGTGTTCACCTTGCATACGGAGCAAGTCCAAAGCGTAGCGTTCAGCCCGGATGGCAAGACGTTTGCCGCTGGGAGTTGGGACAAGACGGTGCGATTGTGGGATGTCAAAACGTGGGAACAGAAGGGTACACTCACCGGACATGTAGGTTCGGTCAGTAGCGTAGCGTTTAGCCCGGATGGCATGACGGTCGCCAGTGGGAGCTGGGACGGGACGGTACGATTGTGGGATGCCGTGACGGGTGAACTCAAGCGGACGCTCACCGGGCATACGAAGGGCGTCGAAAGCGTAGCATTCGGTCCTGAGGGCAGGACGCTCGCCAGTGGGAGTAGGGACGGAACGGTGCGGGTGTGGGACCCCGAAACGGGGGCATCTAAGGCAACACTTGCTGGGCATACGGAGGGGGTCTATAGCGTAGCGTTTAGTCCCAATGGGAGGTTGCTCGCCAGTGGGAGTAGGGACAAAACGGTGCGGTTGTGGGACCCCGAAACGGGTGAACTCAAGCGGACGCTCACCGGACATGAGGAGCGGGTCAGTAGCGTCGTGTTCAGCCCGGATGGCAGGACGCTTGCCAGTGCGAGTTGGGACAAAACGGTGCGGTTGTGGGATGCTGTGACGTGGGAACTCAAGCGGACCCGCGCTGGGCATCTGCATTGGGTCAGTAGAGTCGTGTTCAGCCCGGATGGAAAGATCCTTGCCAGTAGGTGTGAGGACAATAGGGTGGGGCTGTGGGACACCGAGACAGGTGAACGCAAAAGGACGCGCACCGCGGGACATTTGGATGAGGGCAATAAACTAGCATTCAGCCCGGATGGCATCGTACTCGCCAATGCTAGAGGGTTGTGGGACCTTGTGACGGGTGAACTCAAAGGAACACTCGCCGGGCATACGGATGCTGTCTTTAGCGTATCGTTTAGTCCTGATGGCACGACCCTTGCCAGTGGGGCTTGGCGCGCAAACCTGCAGTTGTGGGACGTTGTGACGGGTGAACTCAAAAAAACGCTCGCCGGGCATACGCGTTCGACCAAAAGCGTCGTGTTCAGCCCTGATGGCACGACGCTTGCTAGTGAGTGGTGGGACGATACGGTGTTGCTATCGGATGTTGCGACAGGTGAACTCAAAAGGACACTCGCCGGGCATACGGATGATGTCTTTAGCGTCGCGTTCAGTCCGGATGGCAAGACGCTTGCCAGTGCGAGTTTGGACAAGACGGTGCGGTTGTGGGACGCTGCGACAGGTGAACTCAAAAGGACGCTCACCGGGCATACGGAGAGAGTCTATAGCGTATCGTTCAGCCCTGATGGCAGGACGCTTGCCAGTGCGAGTTTGGACAAGACGGTGCGGTTGTGGGACACCGAGACGGGTGAACTCAAAAGGGCGCTCACCGGGCATGGGGAGAGAGTCTATAGCGTATCGTTCAGCCCTGATGGGAGTGTGCTTGCCAGTGGGAGTGGGGACTGGACGGTGCGGCTATGGGACGTTGTGACAGGTGAACTCAAAACGAGGTTCACCGGGCATACGCAATGGATCAATAGTGTATCGTTTAGCCCTGATGGCAGGACGCTTGCCGGTGGTGGGGGCGGGACGGTGCAGTTCTGGGATGTCAAAACAGGTGAACAGAAGCAGGTGTTCACCGGGCATAGGCGTAGTGTCCAAAGCGTATTGTTCAGTCCTGATGGTAGCCTACTAGCTAGCGGGAGTAGGGACGGAACGGTGCTCTTGTGGAAAGTTCATTAGTTCATTGGTGCTTGGCGTGCGGCGTGCATATAAAATGCCTATTGGGTGAGGGGACCTCGCCTCTACGAAATCTCAGCTTGCCTCGTAGGTGCAGGTTTCCCAACCTGTAATCATCCGCGGTCGAGGCGACCTCGCCCCAACGAAACGGTGGATTCACACTTACAGAAAGGTAGGATTTCAGATGAAAATCACCGCAACATTACTGATGCTTTTGGTTCTATTTTTACCGAACACTTATCCCCAAGATGACACGCAGCTGTATCTGCCCGAAGGTGCGGTTGCGCGTTTTGGTAAAGGCAGTATAAATGCGATTCAATATTCTCCGGACGGAGCGCGGCTTGCGATCGCTGGTTCCATCGGTGTTTGGCTCTACGATACAACGACCCATAAGGAGGTTGCCCTGCTCACTGGGCAAACGGGGGAGGTCATAAGCGTCGCATCCAGCCCAGATGGTACCACACTTGCTAGTACGAGTGGGCCTTGGCTGGACAATACGGTACGGCTGTGAGATACTACAACGGGTGAACTCAAGAAAACGTTCACCGGACACACAAGGACAGTATTCAGCCCGGATGGGAAGACGCTTGCCAGTGGGAGCGAGGACAATACCGTGCTTGAAGACAGCACCGTGTATACGGACAGTACTGTGCGACTGTGGGATGTGGTGATGAGTGAACATGAGGTGACGCTCACCGGGCATTCGTGGGTCTATGGTGTGGCGTTCAGCCCGGATGGCAAGACGCTTGCTAGTGTGAGTGAGGACTTGACGGTGCGGCTGTGGGACGCGGTGACGGGTGAACTCAAGAAAACGCTCACCGGGCATACTGATTTGGTTGCAAGCATAGCGTTCAGCCCGGACGGTACAACGCTAGCCAGCGGAAGTGATGACAAAACGGTGCGGTTGTGGGATACCAAGACGGCTACGCACAAGCGGACACTGACTGGGCATACAGATTGGTTCAATAGCGTAGCATTCAGCCCGGATGGCAAGACGCTTGCCACTGGTGGAGGGATAAGAGACAAGACAGTGCGGTTGTGGGATACCGGGACATGGGACCATAAGCGGACGCTCACCGGGCATACGGATCAGGTCGATAGTGTCGCGTTCAGTCTAGATGGGAAGCTGCTTGCTACTGGGAGTGATGACGGGACGGTGCTCCTGTGGAAAGTCGCTGATTAAACCGCCGGACTTCTACCTTTCGCTCCAGTTTTGAATTTGCCTATTTCATTGCGTGGATCGATGCGGGCGAAGGAACCTCGCCCCTACGAGATTGTGGATTCACATTTACAGAAAGGCAGCATTTCCGATGAAAACAATGATGACACTACTTACGCTTCTGGCTCTTTTCTCACCGATCACCCCCGCCCAAGAGTACACGCGATGGAATTTACCCGAAGGTGCGGTTGCCCGCCTCGGTAAAGGTTCGATAAGGGGGATAAGCTATTCTCCGGATGGCACTCTACTTGCCGTTGCCGGCACCGCGGGTCTCTGGCTCTATGATGGAACGACCCATCAGGAGGTTGCCCTGCTCAAGGGTCATACGGACTGGGTCTTAAGCGTAGCATTCAGCCCGGATGGCGGGACGCTCGCTAGTGGGGGACGGGACGGGACGGTGTGGCTATGGGATCCCGTGACGAGCGAACAGATGCGAACCCTCCCCCGACATACAGGTTGGGTCGAAAGCGTAGCGTTCAGCCCGGCTGGGAAGACGCTTGCCAGTGGGGAGTTGGATGGGACGGTGCAGCTGTGGGATCCCGTGATGGGCGAACAGATACGAACACTCACTAGGCACGAGGCTTCCGTCGAATGTGTGGCGTTCAGCCCGGATGGAAAGACGCTTGCCAGCGGAAGTATGGACGGGACGGTGCGGCTGTGGGATGTCGTGACAGGCGAACAGATGCGAACCCTCACTGGGCATGAGGAACGGGTCACAAGCGTGGCATTCAGCCCGGATGGAAAGACGCTTGCCAGTGGGAGTGAGGACTGGACGGTGCGGCTGTGGGATACCGCTACTGGTGAAAATACCCACACACTCGATGGATATACGGAGATAGTCTCGAGTGTGGTGTTCAGCCCGGATGGAAAAACCCTCACCGCTAGGAGTCGCGACGGGACAGGGCGCGTGCGGGATGCCGTCACTGGTGAAAATAAGTGGACTCTCGCCGTCGGTGACCACGAAGTCGGCGACAGAATATCGTTCAGCCCGGATGGCAGGGCGCTTGCCACTGGGAGTCGCGACGGGATAATGCACGTGTGGGATGCCCTGACGGCTCAACTCAAGGGAATGCTCACCGAACATCCGGAGGGTTTGAAAAGCGTAGCGTTCAGCCCGGAGGGAAAACTAATCGCCACTGGGAGCGAAGCGGGACCAGTGCACATATGGGATGCCCTGACGGGTGAATCTAAGCGAACACTCATCGGGCATACACAGCGTGTGGGAAGCATATCGTTCAGCCCGGCTGGAAAACTGCTCGCCAGTGGGAGTGAGGACGGAACAGTGCGCGTGTGGGATGCCCTGACGGGTGAACATAAAGCGACGCTCATTGGGCATTCGGAGGGTGTGGCAGGCGTAGCGTTCAGTCCAGCTGGAAACCTGATCGCCAGTGGGGGTAGCAACGAGATCGTGCGGCTATGGGATGCCGCGACATGGGAACTCAAGCGGACACTCGCCGGGCATACGGACACGATCTCCAGTGTGGCATTCAGCCCGGATGGGAGGATACTTGCCAGTGGGGGGGCCGACACAAAGGTAGTGCTGTGGGATCCCGCCACGGGAGAACAGAAGCGAAAACTCACATGGCATAAGTTGATGGTCGGGCACCCTCCACTCAACCCGGATGGCGAGGATAAGGTGGTGGTCAATAGCATAGCATTCAGCCCGGATGGGAGGACACTTGCCAGTGCGAGTAGCGACCGGAAAGTGCGGCTGTGGGAGGTCGAGACAGGCGCACTCAAGCAAACGCTCACCTGGCATACGGAGTGGGGGGATACGGATTGGGTCTTTAGCGTATCGTTCAGCGCAGACGGTAGGGTGCTTGCTGGTGGGGGTGCTAACAAGACGGTGAAGCTATGGGATACCATTACCGGCGAACAGATACGAGAACTCACCGGGCATACGAGTTGGGCGGCAAGCGTATCGTTCAGCCCGGATGGGAGGGTGCTTGCCAGCGGGAGTTGGGACGGGACGGTGCTCCTCTGGAAAGTCGCTGATTAAACCGCCCGACCTCCGCCCGAATCATATATCTACTTCGGAATATTGACAATAAACGCGAGGCAGGTTATGGTATGTATTACACACAAAAAGCAAGGGACTAAAAAGTGGGACAGTCACAGAAGCAGGAGATTCTATGAAACATCAGAACGCATTATTGTGGCAGCTGCCGCTATTTATACTTATGGGGGCGCTGCTGCTTTGTAGCACCAGCAACGCACCTGCCCAGAACGTGCCACAGATTGCACAAAAGGCGTTAGCCGCGACAGTATCCTTAGAGATGCAAGATAAAAACGGTATGCCACTCGGACAGGGCAGCGGCTTCTTCGTCCGCCCCAACCTGATTGCCACCAACTACCACGTCATCGAAGGCGCCACCCAAGGCACCGCGAAGTTAGTCGGCAAAGACATAACATACACCATCGAAGGTATCACGGCAACCGATAAAACAAACGATCTTGCACTCCTAAAAGTCTCTGTTCAAGGTATCAACCCCCTCCCCCTCAGCGACAGCGACACCGTTCAGATCGGTGAAACCGTTTACGTCGCTGGCAACCCGCTGGGGTTTGAAGGCACAGTCTCCGACGGGATTATCAGCGGTCGCCGTGATAGGCACATAGCAGAACGCCTCCAGATGACTGCGCCCATTTCCCCCGGCAGCAGTGGGGGACCCGTGCTAAACCACAAGGGCAAAGTCATCGGCGTCTCAGTCTCAACCTACCGCGGTATAGAGGCACAGAATCTCAATTTCGCCATTCCCTCAAATTACCTCAAAGCACTGCTTGCACAGTCGGGACCAGTCAAACCCCTGTCACAAGTGGGTCAATCCATATCTGCCGAGACATACTTCATTCGAGGCTATGAGAAAGCAAAGTTGGGAGATTATCAGGGAGCAATTGCCGACTTCACGCAAGCCATCCGCCTCCAACCCGATGCCGCCAACGCCTACTACAATCGGGGCAATGCAAAGGCAGACTTAGGTCAATACCTCGCTGCCATCGCAGACTTTGACATCGTTATTCGTCTCAAACCCGATAATGCCAGAGCTTACTACAATCGGGGAGCTACGAAGGCAGACTTAGGACAGTACCTCTCCGCTATCCCCGATTATAGCACCGCTATCCACCTTAAACCCGACTTTGCTAATGCCTACTACAATCGGGGAATTGCGAAGGGTAAATTAGAGCAACATTTCGCCGCTATTGCCGACTATGACACCGCTATCCGCCTCCAGCCCGATCTTGCCAGTGCTTACTACAATCGGGGAAATATAAAGGCTCGCCTAGGGCAATATTCCGCTGCCATCACCGATTACGATATCCTTATCCATTTCAAACCTGATGCTGCAGACGCTTACTATAATTGGGGAATTGCAAAGGCAAGCTTAGGGCAATACGTCGCCGCCATCGTTGACTTTGACACTGCTATTCATCTCAAACCCGCCTTCGCCAGTGCCTACATCAATCGGGGAATTACGAAGTCAAAATTAGGACAATATTCCGCTGCTATTGCCGATTATGACGGTGCTATCCGCCTCGACCCCAACGATGCTAATGCCTACTACAATCGGGGGATTGCGAAGTCAGAATTAGAGCAATACGTTGCCGCCCTCGCCGATTATGACATGGTTATCCATTTCAAACCCGATGCTGCCGACGCTTACCTCAATCGGGGAATAACGAAGGCACTGCTGCAACGCCTTCAGGAGGCGAAACAAGATCTCAGGACTGGCTTGAAACTTGCCGAACAGAACGGCGATGAAAGTCTCAAAGCCCGGATCGAGCGAGCACTTCAAATTATTGACAAGTAAGCCTAACCCTGTCGCAAGAAAGAGGCGTTAACCGTCTCACACCAATATAGTGGCGGTGGCTATCATTCTGCTCGAAATCATGCGCTGAAGCAGACCTAGTCTGGCGAAGTGGGATATTTGTAGCCGGCAAATAGTGTGCGCTGAGATGAGCGGACGCAGTAATAGACCTGCAACCGCTTTCACGTGCCACACCCTCAATGCCCAGAAATGCAAAAAGCCGCTGTCAGCGGACTAATAGAAGAAATCATAGTCCAACCGACAGCGGCTTTAGAGCTTCAGCGTAGCTTTCGAATCTTTTTGGATCGAATAGCGCTACGGGGAATCGAACCCCGGTTTGATGGCTGAGAACCACCCGTCCTAACCCCTAGACGATAGCGCCTTAGGTGGCTGCCGGGGAAGGACTCGAACCCTCGTAACATGGGCCAGAACCATGCGTCCTACCATTAGACGACCCGGCAAAACCAGATGCCAAGATTATAACAGGATATTATTGGTCTGTCAAGGATTTTATCCGGGCTTTTTTGTTTGACGGATAATGCTAGGTATGCTATCATTCGCGGCATATCTAAGGAGGGACACGCTACATGGCTGACAAAAGGAAAGTCCTTGTCACAGGGGCATCGGGATATATCGCAGGGAGAATGTTACCTGCCTTTCGTGAAAGGTATGAGCTGGTGCTGCTTGATGTCAAAACGACCAATCGAGCGGGCGAGACCGTAGACGATATCCAGATTGTGGACGTGACCGATCCGGACCGAGACAAATACCGCGCTTATTTCAAAGGTGTTGATGCTGTCGTTCATTGCGCCTTTAAGGGCGGCAGCTTTGAGAACGAGTTAACGAATGTCCAGATGGCGTATAACCTCTACCAGACCTGTCTGGAAGAAGGGGTGCGTCGGGCAGTCGTCTGTAGCTCTAATCATGCGGCGGATTACTATGAGAACCTAATCTGGGGGGATAAGTGGGATGTGGTAACGCCCGACATGCGTCCGTTATCCGATAACTTTTACGGTTGGGCGAAAGAGACCTATGAACATCTCGGCTTTGTGTTTGCAACGGGGCACGTTGATGAGCAGAAGGTGGAAAACGTGCAAGTCCGGATCGGTGCGCCGCGCGAGACAATTCTCGATGCCGCAGATCCAAATGACTTGAAGCATATCCATCGCGAACTTGGTGCATATTTGAGCGCGCGCGATCAGACCCAACTGTTTATTAAGAGCATTGAGACGCCAAACATCGAAGATGAGAATGGGATTCCGTTTCAGATCTTCTATGGCATCAGCGACAATTCGCACAGTTTCTGGAGCATCGTGAACGCTCGGAAAGTGATTGACTATCAACCTGAAGACAATAGTGCTCTCAGGTTTGCCGAACGGCTTGCCGAGTTAGTGAAGGCTGCACGAGATAGTTGATAAAGACGATCACAATGCAAAAAGCCGCAATCGGCAGGCTGATTCAGGAAATCGTTGTCCATCCGACGGCGGCTTTGGAGATTCAGCGTAGCTTTCGATTCTTTTTGGGTAAGATAGCGTTACGGGGAATCGAACCCCGGTTTGATGGCTGGGAACCATCTGTCCTAACCCCTAGACGATAGCGCTTTAGATGGCTGCCGGGGAAGGACTCGAACCCTCATAACATGAGCCAGAACCATGTGTCCTACCGTTAGACGACCCGGCAAAACCAGATACCAGAATTATCACAGGATATTATTGATCTATCGAGGTTGATTCTCAATCATCAGGAGGAGGGGAGTGAAGTTGACAAAATACACAATCTGTTTTTTATGCTTGGGGTTTATCGGGTTGTGGTTTGCGACACCGATGGATAGCTATGCGAGTCCAATGGCCCCACAATCGGTCGCACCAACCCTTACCGGTGTTGAGCCGGACAACGATATGGTGACCGGCGGAGTAACCGTTACAATCATGGGAGAAAACTTTCAGGACGGAGCAACCGTTACAATTGGCGGGAATGCTGCATCTAGCGTGATTTTCGTTTCACCAACCGAATTAGCAGTCGAGGTGCCCGCGGGGGTTGCGGGAAGTGCCGATGTCGTTGTCAGCAATCCTGACGGCAAATTGGCTACACTTGCGGATGGCTTCACATATATCGAGGCGGTCCAGTTTTCGCCTTATGATGTCAACCAAGATGGGATAGTCAATATCCTCGATCTGGTTACCGTTGCCAACCAGTTTAATACAGCTGGCGAGGGTCTGTCAGGGGATGTCAATGGAGATAGTATGGTCAACATCCTCGATCTGGTTGCTGTCGCCAATCACTTCGGCGAGGAATGAGCTAGTGAACTTAATAGGTTCATCGATTCATGGGATGGGCCGGCTCTGCGGAATGGGCACATTGACTGAGGGGGAGAAACATGTTAGACCCTACAAGGGAGATAAGGCAGCTAAAGGCGGGAATGTTCAAGGTCTGGACTGTTTGGATTGCTATGTTCTTGACCTTGGTTTTGTCGCTGATATTTGTATTTCTGCTTGGTAAAAATGTTGAACAAATGCACCATCCACGAACTATTAGGCAGATAACGCTAATTCTGTATGGGGTGGCAGCGGTTGGGCTGATCCTAGCTTATTTCATACGGAAGTATATGTTACACAGGGCATCTTCCAAACCGCTTTCCGAAGAGACAGGAAACACGCCGGGTCAGATTTCGCCATACATTGCTAGATACAAGCCCGCTGTGGTTGTTTCTCTTGCGATTGCAGAGACCATTGCGGCTTTCGGATTAACAATCTTCTTCATGAATGGCAACATGAGCACATTTTTGATATTCCTTGCGATTGCACTCGTTGGTCTCTTTTTGTATCGTCCAAAATTTGAGGAGGTGGAGAAGTTAGCCATCTCCATCAAGCAGAATTCTGATGCCTGATAGATAAGTTGGCTTATTGGTCCCCTGTCTGATCACTAGTCCTGACCCAATGCCCACCGGAGGGTTTCGGCATCTAAGTTCGCACCGCTCATAATCATTACAACGTTTTGGTCTGCGAGTTCCGCCTGAAGCTTACGGGCGGCGGCAATCGGTGCCGCGGCAGCCCCTTCTATAAGGTTGTGTGTATACCGCAACGCCATCCGAATCGCCTCTCGAATTTCCTCCTCACTCACCAACAGCATCTGACTAATCCCATTTTTGAGAATCGCAAACGGAAGATCGAATGTTACACGGGTCGCTAACCCGTCGGCAACTGTATTTGCTGAATCGGTCTCGATCTTCTCCCCTGCCTTCCATGAGCGGTAAACCGACGGTGCGTTTTCAGCTTGCACACCGATCACATTTACTTTGGGGTTAACCGCCTGCACCACCGTGATCGCTCCACACGCGCCGCTCCCTGCTCCAATAGGCACGATGATTGTATCCACCTCCGGCAAGTCCTCAAAAATTTCAAGGGAATAGGTCCCGACGCCGTGGAGAAGCGGCGGTTCGTTGGCGGGGTGGACATAATAGAGTCCGCGGTCGGTTTGCAGCTTTTCGCATAACTCACGTGATTCATCAAAATCAACGCCGTGCTCGATCAATTCTGCGCCGAAGGCGCGCATCGCACTGTTCTTCTCTGGATTGTTGCCGTGCGGGACAACAATCGTGGCATGAACGCCGAACTGTTTTGCTGCATACGCGATTGATCCGCCATGATTCCCCCGCGTTGCAGTTATCACGCCGCGCTCCCGCTGATCTACCGGAAGTTGGCTCATAAAATTCAAGCCACCACGAACCTTAAAGCTCCCCGTCGGTTGATGGTTTTCATGCTTGATGTACGCCCTGAAGCCAAATATCTCTGACAGTTCTGGGTAGTGGATTAACGGTGTCGGTTTCAGATACTGATAGATGGTGCGGCGTGCAGCCAAAACGCCTTGAAGCGTAACGGGATTCAAAGGCTTTCTCCTTCAAAGTCAAGGTGGATAATCTAACCTATCCTTAAACCTCTTCGTAGCCACAGGTTTCCCAACCTGCGAGGCGATAATAGTTTGGATTGCAATTATCATGTTCCCCAATCACAAGAGATTTTGGAGGTTAATCTGTGCCGAACTACCAACGTTGAACTGATGGAAACCTCCATATACCCGTGCATCGGGGCCAATGAGCGATCGGTTGATGAGCACATCTTGCACCTCCGCATTCGGGTGGATAATTGCATCTTTGATGATTGCATTGATAACCCGAGTCCCGCTCCCAATTGAGGAATAGGGGCCGATAATAGCCTCCTCAATAACTGCGCCCTCTCCGATAAAAACAGGTGGGATAATTACACTGTTGGGGAAGATACAAATTTGCGACGTCCGTTTTTCTAAAATAGACCGATTGGCATCCAAGAGTTGGTCTGGTGTCCCACAGTGCAGCGGATTAATAAACTCAGTCTTCATCTGCTCGCCATATTCTAACATCAACTGCAATCCATCTGTCAACTGATATTCGTTGTGGGTGCGGATGTCTCTTTCAATAATTTCATCTAAACAGTGGAATAGCAGTTCGCTATTCTGGATGTAGTATACACCTCCAATAACAAGGTTTGTTGGTGGGTTTTCAGGCTTCTCGATCAGGTGCCTAATAAACTCGCCCTCTATCTCAACCACCCCAGATGCTTGCGGGTTCTCACTCCTCTTAACGCCAATAACCGTGTAAGGACTCTGGAAAATCTTTTGATAGCCGCATTCGAAGATCTTATCACCTAGCAGAATAAGAATTGGTTCTCCATTGTCGCGTACCTTCGCTAGTGAAATAGCGTGGCCAAGCCCCCTCCGTTCATTTTGCCAGAGATACGTTGTTGGCAGATCCCAGTACGTTTCGACATATTCGCGAATTTGTTCTCCTTTATCTCCAACAATAAAAATTAGTTCGGAGAGACCGGGAAGTGCAACAAGTGGTTCGAGGAGATAATAGAGGATGGGACGCCCCGCGACATGTATAAGCGTCTTAGGAGAAGCGAAAGTGTGGGGTCTGAGTCGGGTGCCGTTCCCTGCGGTAGGGATAATGACTTTCATTGAGATTTCTCCCTTCGATGACCTGACTGCCTTTCTGTTCAAAGTGGAACTCCAAAGGCAAGAGCCTCAGATCAGAAAGTGCCCCTGTTACAGCGTGCTGTTTTTCTGTAGGAACATAAAACAGAAAGTAGCCGCCGCTGCCTGCTCCCAGAATCTTGCCTCCCAGCGCACCCGCCTCGACAGCGCGCTCATAAATAGCGTCTAGCATCGGGTTTGAAATACTATCGCAGAGGGAGCGTTTCAAGTCCCAAGCGCGATTTAACAAGTAGCCAACTTCTGAGAGGGAGAAAGGTTGTAAGAGGACATCGTAAAAGGCGGGCACGAGTTCCTTGATTTGCAGAAGGTTCTGGAGACTCGCCGAGCGTTTCTGTTTGTGCAGAATGGTCTCGGCGCGTCGTTGAATCCCCGTGTCGAATAGCATGAGGTTCTGTTCCAAACGTGCTACCGTTTCTGGCGTTACTGGGATGTCTTGCGTATGGACACTCTCATCGCTGTTGAACTGAATCCACCTCAACCCACCGTAAGCGGCGATATACTGATCTTGCTTCCCGATAGGCTGGCTCAATCGTTCGATCTCAATCTCACACGCTTGATGCGCGAGGGTTTCTGCAGACACCTCGATGCCCCGATAGGCATAAAGGGCATTAAGCAATCCGACGGTTAATGCGCTTGACGACCCCAACCCACAGCCGCATGAGGGAACATCGGAGGTTACAGTGATGGATAATCCACCGGTCACATCAGTTTTTCGCAATGCTTCTCGAATCAAAGGGTGCTGAATGTGGTCAAGGACAACAACCGTTTCACGGTGGTGTGGGGTGTTGATAGCAATTTGAGAGTTCCGTCGGTCCGTGATCCGAACAGAGACATATTTGTTGATAGTGGTACTAATCACCGCACCCCCGCATTGCCGATAAAAGCTGGCGATGTCGGTTCCACCCCCAACAAAACTGATTCGTACCGGTGTCTGCGAAATAATCATGAGTTCTCCCTGGCAGATTCGGAAAAGACCTCTGTCAATGAACGACAATACGGAACGGTTTGTCTCAAGCCGTCTTGGAGAGGAATCTGAGGTGTCCACCCCAAATCTTTTTGAATTTTCTTAGGACTGAGTGCGATTCGATGAATTTCGCCAAGCCTTGGCTCGGCATGCACCGGAGACATTTCAGAAATCTCCTTCTGCTCCGTGATGGAACCGATAATCCCCTTCAGTTTGCAAAACAGCTCGTTGAGACTGATTTCTATCCCGCTACTCACGTGATAGATCTCTCGGTCACCGCCTGTTAGTGCGAGCAGATTTGCCGCAACGGCATCCGAAATAAAGAGGTAGTCGCGCGTCGAGCTGCCATCCCCAAAAATCGTTGGGCGGATACCTTTGAGCATTGATGCTGCGAAAATGGCAATGACCCCCGCACCTCCGCGTGGATGTTGACGGGGCCCATAGATATTGGCATAACGCAGGACGGTGTAGTTGAGTCCGGCGTTGGTAGATGCAAGAAACAGGTAATGCTCTACGGTATGTTTGCTAATCCCGTAGGGGGCGATCGGGGTGATGGGGTGCGCTTCATCAACGGGGAGATAGATTGGTTCGCCGTAGACGGTGCCGCCGCTGGAAGCGTAGATAACCTTTTTCACGCCATATTCGATACAACACTGAATGAGGTGGATTGATCCAATGATGTTGTGTTGCGCGTCAAAAACCGGATCGGTGTTGGATCTACGGACATTGTTTTGCGCCGCATGGTGATTGACAATATCCGGCTTCTCTCGCTGAAAAACCTCGCCGAGCGCAGAATCCAAGAGAGACGTTTCGTAAAATTTCGCACGCGGGTTGAGGTTGTGTTGGTATCCGGTTACCAAGTTGTCAACGACGACCACCTCGCATCCAAGTTGGAGTAACCCATCGACCAGATGTGAACCGATGAATCCAGCACCCCCGGTCACTAAAATTTTCATGCACCCCTCCTTAGTTCGCATCTAGCTCAATGATACACCGTCCCATCAGTTCCCCACTCCGCATCTTTTCTATCACCGTATTGATGTCGTCGAGTGAAACGGAATCGGTTATCAGCTCTTTGAGTTTGAGTTTTCCTGCGTCTGCTAGTTTAATATAACGCGGGATTTGCCGGTGGGGACGGCTCTCGGTAATCACCTGAAACCCCATCACGGTTCGGCCGAAGTGCAACGGCTCTGGATTCAACGATATGTTGTAGCCCGCTTTCGGTCCCGAAATCAGCATCGTCACGCCGTCGGTCCGTGTCAGCTGGTATGCTATTTCAAGCGTCTCGACATGCCCTGTGCTGTCGATGACAACATCCGCTAAGGCATCTCCAACGATGCGAGGGATTTCACGGCTTAGGTCATCCTGTTTAGCATTGATGCAGTGAGTAGCACCCAATTGACGGGCGAGGTGAAGTTTCTCATCGGACAGATCGACCGCGACGATGGGATGGGCGGAAACCAGAGCAGCACCCTGAATCAGATTCAGCCCAACTCCCCCGGCACCGAGAATTACCACGGAACTCCCCGGCTCAATTCCCGCTTTGCCGATAGCACCGAGTCCGGTAAGCACAGCACATCCAAACAGCGGTGCGAGTCTCAGATCGAAATTTGCGGGGATAGGGGTCAACCGATTTTCCGAGACGACAGCGTATTGATTAAAGGTGGTCACCCAGCCGGCGTTGAGATGTTCCCCCTTCCATCGATAGTTGGGCGTTTCGGATTCGAACCCCTCCCCAATTCCACAATGTAACACAACACAATCGCCCTGCGCCACCGTCCTCACACCGGGACCTACTTCTTGAACCGTTCCTGACCCCTCATGTCCGAGCAGATGTGGCAGATATGGATCTTCCCCCCGTTTTCCATCGATCATGGCGACCTGTGAGCCGCAGACGCTGGTGTAGTGGACTTTGACAAGGACTTGGCCCGGAGAGAGGTCTGTCGGCAGTTGAACTGAGTCTATGACTAACGGTTTTCCCTGTGCAGCCAGAATTGCGGCTTTCATCTTCATGTCACTACGCTTCCTAATTTTTTCTGCTATAAAGTTTAGCGTCTTGTGCTTCCTTTAATAATGTTGGGAGGCAGTTGATTCTTCAACCCTTCTCCTTGCGTTTACACTATGTTGGGTATCATTACCGTTCAACGACGAGGTGTTTCATATTTTCAATGATATCTGCATGACTCGTAAGGGTGGCGTCAAACTGAATTTCTAAGGGCGAGAGAAAATATTGAAAATAGGTACTAAGAAGAATCATTGCGTAATCTTCCTGTAGCAGGGACATAACCTGCTGTCCAATTACTGTCCTTTGTGCTACATCCGTCGTCTTGTCTAATTGAGAGAGCAGCGCATCGACCTCGGGATTGGCATAGCTGAAAGCGCTGTTTCTCCCTTGGGAGTGAAAGTATTGGGACAATCGGTTCTAATGAGCGCCAAAGTAGATTCTGCTTAAAAGGACATCCCCCTTTTCCCTTATGTTTGGCGGCGTGTTTTCTTCAAGGAAGACGGGGTCAATTGTGGATGCCCCAACCGATTTTCCAACTATATTCGCCAGATTAGGAACCATTGGCACCTCTCTGGGATAAATGATTTTTAGGTCAAGTGAAGAGTGAGGCGGAGCTGTCATCGTATTTTCATCAAGTTGCTGTCCACCGTGGAGGTAGCGGTTAATCGCCCGGTAATCGATCACTTCCTTCAACCGGCGGCAGTTGCGCTCGTCTTGTAACAGTCCGTGACGCCGGTTGAGGAACATCGGATAGTAGGCTTCCCCCAAAAAGGGCGCCTGCTGCAGCGGCAGATTATTTGAAATTTGGTACAGAGGCTGCAACGCATCGAGGGGTATGAAATCAATCTTGTCGCTAAGGAGAGCTTTGATTGCATACGCGGCGTGCCCGAAGCGTTTGATAGTAATCCAATCAATCCCGCCTTTCTGCTCTTGATAGTAATCTCTATTGCGGGCAAGTCGAAAGGTGATGGCTTTCGGTCGGAAGCTCTTCAAGCGATACGCCCCTGAGGTCACGCGATATGGATGGCGCGAATGGGAGGGGCGAATGGGAAGACTCGCAAGGTGTCGTAGAAATGTCGATTCCGCTTTCACCAACCGGATGTGGATTTGGTTTTTGCCAGCAGGTTTTATCTCATCGATCAGTTTTGTGAGACGGCTTTCCGAAATCGTCTGGATAACGTCTCCTCGGATAATCGGTTTTCCATCGCTCCAGTGGAGGTCGGGTCTCAAGGTGATGGTCCACGCTGAAAAGTCCTTCGCCGGTTCAACCCCAGTTGCAAGCCGCCATTCAATCTTCCCATCCCGCTGGCCCCAAAACAGGGAGTCGTAACAGAGGCGGTCTAATGCAAACTCAAGTACCGGAGGGAGATAGTCTGAAGGCCGATTATTAGAGGGGCTGAACTCCCCGATAGAGAAACCGCCAAGCAGTGGCTTTTCGTTAGGACGCGCCATGCGGAGGACGCCGGTGTAAGGGGGCAGACTCAAGTATTTTTGAAGTTGCCGGTGGATCTCTCCCTGAAAGGGATCACCTTGGCCAAGTTTCGACAGCAGAAAGCGGACCTGATTTGCGTCCAAAGATGGGGCGAGATTTTCCTTGAGGAGGTTGAGTTCCCCTAAGCATCTATGCAGATATTGCGGCGTGATACCGACACCTCGAGCGGTCTGCGACTTGTTGGCTTCCGGGTGTTGTTTCTGATAGTTAATGAGGCTGATAAGGACATCAACTTTGGACATTTTTGTACGGAAATCCCCTTCCCTACGGTTCATGCGTTCAATGAACCAACGAACTTATGAGCCGAGAGATAATTTAAGTATTGGATAGGGAAGGGGCAGATTAAGGTTGGCTTACCCCTTCCCCCCTACGGTTGCTTTGTAGTGTGCCTTAATCAGTTCCGGCACAATCAGATCGTATTCCTCCTCCTTCGGATTGGCTTCGGTAATCTCGGCCGTCTGATGGAGGGCATCGGCGCGGCAGTCGGCGCATATCGGCAGATAACAACAGGAGAGACACCGCTCTGAGCGTTGATAACTCTCCTTGAGGACGGTATCAATCCCGCCAAACCCCGTGGCGATATGCCCCGCCTCGTATTTTCCGTCTTGACCGATAAAGGTTGGACAGGTGTATAGCTTGCCGGAAGGCTCTAAGGTGAAATTCCGTCCGTCGTGTCGCTGCATCGCACACCATGTGCGTTTCGGGAGGAGATCCTCAAAAAGCCCCTGCTCCGCCGCATAAATTGAGAGTTTCGCAATTTCGACGAGAACTTCTCTTTCTGCGGCCATCTTTTGACCTTCGTCGATATACAGTTGGGAGGCAGAGATGGTTTCGTTGTCGTTAGCTTCCACCACCGGTGAAAACTTCACGCAAACCCTTCTTCCTGCGTAACCTTCATCCGCCAAGGTATCAATCAACTCGTATGCGGCATCAATGCGCGATTCATCTAGGACGCAGAGGACGTCGGTATTGATCAGCCCCGCGTATTCGGCGAGGTTTTTCATGATTGTCGCGTAGGTGCCTTTGCCGCTCTGAAACGGGCGAGAGGTATCGTGCGTCTGCTGATTCCCGTCGACCGTGATTTGCGCTTGGACGAATCCAAGGGGGCGTAGCGTTTCGACAACCTTCCGTGTCAATAGTACCCCACTCGTCACCATCCCGAAACGGAAACGGATCCCCTTCTCCCCGCAAAACCGCCTCAGCTCTGTCGCAGTTGAGACAATCGCCTTCAGGTTGGACAGCGGCTCACTGCCGTAGTAGCTGATAAAGAGACGTTCCGCCCCCACTTCTTCGCACTGTGCCTTGATAAACGCAATGCATTCGTCCGACAGATCTCCCTCCAACCGTCCGCCGACATGCGTTCCCTGCTGAAAACAGTATCCGCAAGCCAGTGGGCACCGCTGCAGATTCGTCAATAACGTGACGCTCACCTCACCGCCTTTTTTGTCAGGGGTTTGACTGAGATATTCGAGAAAGCGCTCTCCCTCTCTAATCTCTTCTGGGACAAGGAAACCTTGATCCCGCAGGGGGGCGAGAAGCGCGCGTGTTTGCCCTTCGATTGGAATGTCTTTCGATAGGTTTTGTAGCACATCCCATTCCGCTTTGTCAACTTGAATCAACGCACGGGACAGCGTGTTGTACAGTAGATGCTGATCTGGTTTCGGGTAATCGTTCACAACCACGGTAAACTGAGATAACTTCATAGAACCTCCAATTAATGTGCCTGTTAGGGCATTAGCACGCGAAGAAAAACCGAGTTTTTGCCAAAAACTCGGTTTCTAGGTTTTTTGCGATACGGTAAATAAACGGAACGGAGATCTCCGTTCCCTACGAATGACACTTGCTGCGCCTACACTATTTTTTTTCTACTGCGGTTTTGAACGTCTGTCGAATTAATTTCGAGCAGAACCTCCCAAATCGCCGGCGGAGATCAACCGCCTCCGGGGACGACGGGGAGACCCCTTGTGCCGAAAGCCGTTTGCGTTCTTCGTCGAAACGGATGAGCGTTTCCCCTTGCTCTCGGTAGGGTGACGAGAGGTATTCGTACTGGGAAAAATTCCCTACTTCATGGACCGCTAGCACCCCTGCCCAGAGTCGCAGCAGCGGATCATTCGGTGCGAGTTGCAGTCCTTTTTCCAACTCTGCTTTGGCGAGTGGGGTTCCCCTTGCGTATTCGCTATCCTTCTGTAGATAAATCGCAGCACGCAACGCATAGGCGTGCGCTTTGGACTGAAGATTGGGAATCAGTTCGTCCAAAGGGGTTGCTTCTATCCCTTCGCGGACAAAATTAAGGATATCCCGTTCTATCTGCGCCTGGTTGTTTTGGGGGTTTGTAGAATTCCCCGGATGCCGTCGATACTCCGCGAGTGGGAGGTTGATGGTTTCAACCTTAAATTCCTTCGCAACCCGAATCCACATCTCGTAATCTTGCGCTTTAATATCTCGGTATACACCAACCTTTTGGTGGACGAGGGAACGCACCATCACCCCCGCACAGGCGGAGATGCACCGCATCAACATATTCAACAACTGGGTAGGCTCCGAGCATCGACGGGGTGAAAAGGTACGGATTCGCTTCCCCGCTGCGTCAATGTGATAGTAACCCGTCGCGACCAGTCCGACCGCCGGACAGGCTCGAAACAGTTCGACGGACCGAGCAATCTTCTCCGGTAGGAGGCGATCGTCGTCATCAAGGCGTTGAATATATTCCCCCCGTGCCAACCCTAATCCTCGGTTTACGGCGGGAACAAGTCCACTGTTTTTCTGGTATAGGCAGGTGACTTTGGGGGTCTGGGGATCTGCCGAGAGATACGGCTTGAGGGCAGATTTTGTGCGAACACCTTCATCCGAAGAACCATCATCAATAACGAGGATTTCGATGGAAGGGTAGGTCTGGACGAAGATGCTATCGACCGCCTCCCGCAAATAGTCTGGGCGGTTGTAGGTTGGGATAATGACGGATACCAATCTAGGAATCATTGCCTTTCTCCCTGAAGGTGTGGGACGGGAGCAGGAGAGGGTGAGATAAAAAGTCGTCTCTCACCTCCCTTAATGCTCCCAATCCACTGGGTGTGTTCCCCTCACACATCCACATCTTCGTCCCAATCAATGTCGAGACCTGTAAAGTAGCTCCCATACGAACAGCAGAGCAGGGATACCCATGCAAATTCTTCTTCGGTTGCTGTATCCGCCTCAACTGTCAAGGGGCTCATTAGGAGCCCGGTATCTACCGGGTTGATGATTTGAACTGCCATGTTAGCCTCCTTCGGCGATCGACGCCGGTTCTTTGTTAAATCTAAGCTTATCGGTTCAACCGATCTATTTGTAAACAATGTTTACATATTAAAGAATACCCAATTGCTTTTTGGTGTGCAAATCTATTTTCGCCCTGTTTGTACCGTCTTGTATTCTTTAGTATCGTAGCGTAGAAATCGGTTCAATGTGCCGATTTCACACTTATCAACCCTTGAACCCTACGGGAAGCCTGAAATGAGTTCCTCCACCCCTGTGAAGAAAAAAACTCGCTCCCAAAAAAGAGAGTGTCCTAGAACAAAACGGCGTGTTAGACACTCGCGCATAAAAGGTGAGGCGACGCGGCACACCTTCTATGTCCGTTTGGACCTGCTTGAGAAAATTCGATGGTACGCCCACTGGGAGCGAGTCGGTATCTCGGAACTGATCAACCATATACTGGAGGAATTCTTTGAGGGGAAGGAGGTCAAGCCCAAGCCGGATCGGAAAAAATGGCACTATCGACGGTAGGAGGCTTCTTAGCAATAAAGTAGTGAAGTCAGGAGTTGGGATTGCTTGTCAAACATTACCTTGAATATCTTTTCTCCTGATGGGCAGCGTTAACAATTGTCTGAATCAGGATTAGTAGGAAAGGAAATTTTTATGAATGACTATATGCTAGCACAGGCATGTTACAGTAAGGGTCAAGAATACTTTGAAAACAAGGATTATAAATCCGCTATTGAGCAGTATACTATAGCGATAGAACTGAGGCCTAAATTTGCTGATGCGTATTTTCAGCGTGGCCTATGTTACACAGAAGACACGAATACTTCCCACGCTCTAGCAAATATACTCCGAGCAATAGAATTGGATCTGGATTTTGTCTGTGGTAATAAGGAGTACGCTGAATTGTACTCCGCTGCCATCAAAGTCATAAACGAAACAATAGGAAGGGAGCCGGAGGATGTCGATGCTTATTACATGCGTGGAATGTTTAACTATGCACAGGGCAAGCATAATAGCGCTATCGCAGACTTTCGTGAAGTGATAGCACTTGATTCAGAGTATACCGAAGCCTATCTAGGGCTCGGACGTGCTTGCTTGACTGAAGGTCGTTATAGCCGAGCTCATTATGAGTCTGCTATTGAAAGCTTTACTAAAGTGATAAACCTGAATCCGCAGTCTGCTGATGCCTATCGTGGTCGTGGGTGTGCTTACTATTTCCAAGGCGATTATGCCCGTGCCACAATAGAGTTTCTCAAGGCAGAGCGTCTCCGATGCACAGACTAAGGTTTCACAACTGTGAATCGGGACGAGGGTTATGAATGTCTTGGACTTAATACTTGTTGTGCAGAACTTTGGTATACGCATGGGGACATCAATGGGGAGGGGACGACCAGTATCCTCGATCTCCCCTTGTTGCTCAATAATTTAGCTAGGGCGTGTTGACATTTGATAGTACGTAGGTTGGGTTGAACGGTAAAAGCGAATCCCTATCAACGACTATAGAACCTATGCTTTTCAACGATACCCTTTTATAGGATAGATTGAGTGAAACCCAACACCATACCGTAGGTCGGACATCCCCGGTCACGGGATTCTCTCGGACTTCCCCGCCCCAAAGTCCCTCGTAGCCACAAGTTTGCCAACCTGTGACCTTACTGTAGGTTGAAGGTAGTAGGCATACTCCGTATGCCGTAACGTTCGTATATCGTAATCTGCCCACTCCTCTCGCTCGATTTAATACCGACAGGTAGCCTGTAGGTCTATATTCATATCTCGACACCCAAATGTCAACAGAACCTAGTAACGCACTGAAAGAAGAACCAGCTATGTGGATTGTTACAGAATACGGCGGCATGATCAACACAGATCATGTGCGTTTGATAGGCATTGTTAAAGCTGATGATGGAGACTACTTCCAGATTAAAGCTTTTTATCCAAAGGCGGGAGCAGGAACAATGATTATCAGCAGTAATCAGGTTAGCTGTGCGAGGATTTTTAAGGCACTAGTGGATCAGATGGAGACCGGGACCTCCGATTTTATTCGAGTTGAGCGGATTACAAGTAAGCTAGGACAGGAGGGCAAAGTATGAATTGCTATTCGTAGGGGCTGGGAACGGTTGCAGAACTCGGAACAAAACTAAATCAAAAAGGAGAAATTAATGGAAACTATAATTGGCGTAATAGCATCAATCATTGGCTTGATAACAGGAGGAGCGACTGTTGTGCTGGCAGTCATCACATGGCGTTACGTTCGCCTGACAAGGGAGATACTAGAAGAAAACCGGCTGATGCGTTTAGACGGCCAGAAGCCCGAAATTGCGATCTACTTACGTTCTCATCAAGCACACATCGTTTTGTTGTATCTCCGTGTGGAAAACATAGGTACAGGTGTTGCCCATGATTTACAATTCACAACAGATCTTTCTTTTTCCGCTGATGGTGAAACCCGACTTGAGGATGTTCGCTTCCTCAAGGATGGCATTAACTACTTGCAGCCGGGGGGAAATAGGGATTGCTTTCTAAGCAGTGTAATAAACAGGCCTGACCTATTTGAAACATCACTTGAGATTTCTGTTACTTATAAAGATTCGATGAATAAGGAATACAAGCGCTGTTTTTGTCTTGATTTTGGCGAGGGTGAAGGCTCATCGCATGATGGGGCGCCGCTTTTCGAGATAGCCAAATATATGAAAGGTGTTGAAGCAGCCTTACGTTCCATGCTTCAGCTCCAACGAAGAAACTGATGAGGATCTACTTCCCATCTTCAACCGAGAATTCAAAGCGACCAGCATGGTCACCACGACGATACAGATTGATCACCGGAACAAATTAAATGCATAATAGGACTTACACAGTTAAATGCTTAAAGCCTCATGGTTCAGCGATTCATCGCTGGATAACAAAAGGCTCGGTGCCCAGTTGTTCCCTACGCATCACACCTCCTCTAACTCCTTCTTCGTAAGAAGGAGAACTAATGAATTGCGCGATTGCAAGTTGAAGGGCGTAAGTCCTAACATTACTTGCAATCGCGGTGTTGCGGGTATTCAATAATTCGGGATTTGCAGATGCCTCGGTCTGCTTTCTTACCGATGGGTTGTATGAGAATTCAGTTTGTAGAGGAAAATATGAACTACTACTACATCAACACCGATACCCTCACGTACAGTCCACATGCGAAGTGGATTAAATATGATCTTGCATTCACTTCAGGAGACTATGAGGAATTTGGGGTGCAGGTCCTTGGCAAACTTGAACCGGGTGACATACTTTTCATGTATGCCAATAAGCGCGGTGTTGTGGCTGCGGGTCGGGTTTCTGAGCCTTGGGCGGGCTCTTCTTACAAAGGCACGGATCGGTTGGTATATCGGTATACGGAATATACAGAATATCGAATCCCTGTCGATTGGTATCTTTCGGTTGTCAGCAATCCAATACGTCCAGAGGATTTAAGAGAGATTGTTGGGTGGACACCTCCGAGAGCACTGCAGCCCATTACAGCGACTAACAAAGCTGAGCGACTCCTCAAGGAAATACGGAGCCGGGCATGACGGGGCTCCCGCTCTTAGAAAAGGAGTCGCAGAAACCTTATATGGGACCTGAAGATGTCGTAGTACAGGAAGTTGTTCGTTACTTCTCCGCCCCAAAATTTAAGTGGTTGTCTACAAGAAAAGAGTATCCAGTTCAGATGGGCGTTTACAAGGAGCGAGCGGACGTCGCGCTGATTGATGGGGATGAAAAGGTCGCTGCTATCATAGAGTGCAAAAGAAGTGGATACGAAGGTAGTGGACCCGACCAACTGAAAGGCTATCTCGCTGCAACGGATACACCGTTGGGTGTATTTGCGAATGAGACGGACCCTGCCGATTGGACATTTTATAAAAACCAAGGGCGGAATCAGTTTAATGAGATCGACCGTTCCCGATTTGAGGCGCGGATTCTTAAAAGAGGCATAATCAAGACGTTGGGTGATTTTGTAAAGCCGTTTTTTCAGCGACCGCCCGACGTATCACCACCCCCTATCACACCCCCTCGCCCCGACTCTGATCCACCAATAATTCGTCCCGATCCACCTCACATCATACATATAGCAGGAGACCAATCTTTGCAAAACGATAATAACACAGATCTCGATCCAAGTTTGGATGGCAAGCCGTATTATAGCGAAGCAAGCGGTTTTCATTGGGCGGCAAACCACCATGGAATGCCTGAGTGTGTGCCGCAGCATGTTAAACGCATCATCTCTGACGAGGAGCTGCGGGCACAGTTCAATCGAGAACAGCTCCAAGCAGAAATTGACGAGTTAGTTGACGAGAAAAACGGATTGGAAGGGCAGAAACGCGAGTACGAACGGGAAATCGGACAGAGATCCCAGGATCTCGCGCGAAAAAAAGAGGAGTTAGCAGGGCTTGAAATCCAGTTACAAGCACCAACAGAAACCGAATTAGCCCCGGCACCTGTTGAAGTTCCCGATCCAGATGCGGCTAAACAGCAGCTTGACGCAGAAATGAGGGGGTTACTTGAGGAAAAGGACAAAGTGGAACAGGAAATTGAGCAGAGGTCCCAAGCACTCTCCCAAAAGCGAGAGGAGTTAGCAGGGCTTGAAGTCCAGTTGCAAGCACCGACGGAAACCGAATTAAACCTAATCTCTGCTGAAGGAGCCACTGATGATACTCAACCTGCAAAACAAAGCAAGGGTTCATTGATTCTTCAGTCTATCTTTCCAGCTTTTAGTACGATCGCGCTCCTTGGGCTACTTTGTTACCTCTTCGTCTTTTACGCCTCAGCCGGTGATAAGGCGTTCTCTTCGGGTACAGGTTCAGTACAGCAGCAATTAAATGAGATTGTTAACCATGATGCTCTCTCTCAAGCTTGGCAAGAAGGGAATTGGTTTGTCCTTCTATTTCCTTTTATCTTCTTAGTACTTGCAATTCTGACCCATCTTTCTATAGAACACAAAGAGTGGTTGTATCTGGGATTTCTCCTAGCAGCTACTTTCGCGGTTGATAGTATAATTGCAATCAAGATTTCGCAAAGGATACATGATGATAAGGTTATCAGAGGACTAATAGAAGAGTCAGAGGGTTGGACGATGGTTGACCTTAATATTTTGGCAGTTCTCCTTTTAGGCTTTGCGGTTTCATTGTTGTTAAGCTACGGTTTTTATTGGACTCTCCAACTATGGAAAGGAGTGGGATCGCTCCGGCGTCAATCTAAAGAACAGGAGATACGTGAGGTGCAAATAAAAGACGAAAAGATTCAGCGGGACGCGCAAATTGCTGTCTTAAAAGCCGAGATGGAAACCCTGCAAATCGAGATTAATCCGTTCCAAAGCGACATCGGTAGGCTCAACGAAAAGGTTAAAACGGTTCAACAGAAAATTGACGAATGGTCAAGGAGACAACTAGACGCTCAAATAAGAGCGGAAAAGAGTCCAATTGAGGCTCGAATCGCTGTCTTAAAAGTTGAGATGGACCACCTGCAAGAGGAGATTGATCAACTCAATGACAAGGTTAAAACTGCTCAACAGCGCATTGACCAATGTCAAGCAAAAATCGAGGAGTTGTTGGATCGCCAAAATCAACGAGTCATCAACGGTCATCAACTGGAATTGCGGGTCAACCGATTTCTGAACGGTTGGTGCCGGTTTGTCGCAAACAGCGGAGACGAAACAACTGATGTATCCGTCCAAATTAACAGGATTAAGCGGCTCGCATACGAGACGCTTAACCAATATTACGAAGGCTTAGAGGGTCATTCCTCCCAATCTTGACGCCACCTCACTGTAGATCCTCAACAATGGAGACAATCGAATCACAGGGATATTGTATGGAAAAGATAAAGGTTTTCGGAACTATCATTGGTGTTTTTTTAATCTTAATAGTTGGAAAGGGATTGGACGGGCAGGAATCAAAACTGCCCCCTCCCAAACCTATAAATATCGTTGTTATCCTCGATACATCCGATCGGGTTTCTAAAGAGAGAAATCCCGATCAGCTTGAAAAGGACATTGTAATTGCGAAAGGCATCGTTAAGCTTTTCGCGGATTGCCTCCTTGATGAGCTAAAGCACCAAGAACGTGATACTTGGCTTCGCCACTTTCTCGCTTTTGTTGTTCCTGAGCAGCCGTATACAACGCCAATTCCACAGAGTATCATTGGAAAATTGAAAATCTGGCCAACAGACAAAGACAGAGAGATTGCTAGTGCTCGCAGAGTTAGGGAGATGAGAGATGAGTTGCTTGAAACAATAAGTGAATTATACCAATTGGTTGAAAAGCAGAGAAAATTTACAGGGTCGGATATTTGGAAGTGGATACGGGCAAGCGGAGAAGCATATCTGAAGAAAGATATGCAGAACTACATTATTTGCCTTTCAGATGGCTACCTCGATTTTAACAAGGGTATTCAAGATAAACGTCCCAAAATAGGCAATAAAACGAGCTATATTCCCTATACTCAGGTCGTCGAATTTCGCACTGATCTAAATTGGGAGCCGAAATTTGACAGCGAGGGGCACGGCTTGTTGGAAATTGAGAAAGATTTCAGGTCCTACGATGTGAAGTTCTTAATGGTTGAAATCAAACTCCGGCACATGCTCGACCTACCTATCCTTGAAAAATACTGGCGAACATGGCTAGAACCAATGGGGATCAATAACTCGGAATTTATGGAGTCGCAGCCCGACCCACAAATCGTGAAAGAGAAAATTACGGCGTTTATTTCGCAGAATCAGTAATCCCTTGGTGCGTGAGGATTATATGAGAATATCCAACCTGCGGAGGGAAACATGAACTACTATTACATCAATACCGATACCCTCGGTTGCAGTCCACTTTCTTACAGATGAGTTATATGAGGATCTTCAGCTTGCGATTGTCACAGGCAAGAAATGTAATCTACAAAAATGTATCAGGCGGTTATCGCCCGCTTTGATGCTAGCGTGCTTGAATTAGAAAGGCGAAAGTAAATATGCTCCTTGGTGAAAGCGATGCGATTCACAATATTCAAATAATGATTGAGTAACTCCACAAAGACATCAAGATGCCGGTTTTGATTACAGGTGAAACCGGTGTCGGGAAAGAATTGGTCGCCCAAGCCATTCATTTTGGAGGTCCACGGCAGTCGAAACCATTTGTGCCGGTCAATTGCGGTGCGATTCCCTCTACACTGTTGGAGACCGCTTTTTTTGGCCATGTCCGTGGTGCGTTCACCGGCGCGACGGAATATCATAAAGGTCATTTTGAAAGTGCGCATGGTGGAACGCTGTTTCTTGATGAAGTTGGTGATATGCCATTTGAAGACCAGATAAAACTTCTCCGTGTCTTGGACGGTGATGCGATCACGCCGGTCGGTGCAACAGAGGACAAAAAGGTGGATATCCGAGTAGTAGCAGCTACCAATGTGGACCTTCTAGCGAAGGCTGGGACAGGACTGTTTCGGTCAGACCTCTACTATCGCTTGGCTGGCATGACGATGGGATCCCACCGCTACGCGAGCGAAAAGAGGATATCCCCCTCATTACTGAATACTACTTGAGTGAATGTACCGCTCAAATGGGAGTGTCAATCCCACCCTTAACTCCTGAAGCCGCAGCGGCTTTGGAGGAATACGCCTTCCCGGGCAATGTACGTGAACTTATACACATCATCCAATTTGCCGTGATGGTAAGCGATGGCGCAGCGATCGAACCCAAGCATCTACGTTTTCCGCCTGCTCACGCCGATGTGCTTACCCCTCCAACAACAGGAATTGATGAAGCGAGTCCGTCGAATGCCACTGATTCTGAATACCATCTAGACGATGAGACGGAAGTGGGTGAAGACACCCTCTTGCCGTTGGAAGATGCGTTGGCGCGTTATGAACGACAATATCTCCGTCATGCGTTAGAACGGACAGGTGGGGATAAGGCAGAAGCGGTGCGTCTCCTGAATATACCCCAGCGAACTTTTTACCGAAAATTAGCCAAGTACAATTTATGAACGAGGAATCTGCCAGAAATGGCAGTTGATATGCCAAAAGTGGCAGACAAACTGCCATCTTTGGCACAACCCCTCCCCTGAATGCAGTGCTTGTATCCCCCTTAACAAAAAAAATAAAAGATATGTGATGGTCGCCTTAATTCAGACACTGTAAGGGTTTCAAGCGTTACGTCGGGGCATAGCGGTGGAAGAAATAGAGGTCAAAAGGAAAGGTGGCATAAAGATTGCCTATTATGAGTTCAGTTGCAAATCGTTTTAGGGTTGTTTCTTCCAATACGCAGCAGATGAAAGTTGCAATCCTGAGTTGTTACAAATCAATCCATGAACAGCAGACACATTTAAGGAGGTTTACACATGTTGAAGCAATTTTCAGTGCCTAAAAAGGTCTTTGGTACCATAACACTCTTATTGGCCATCTGCTATGTGGGAGTTATGGTTTATATTCACGACACATCCGCTGATTGGGGCAAGGAGACACACTGGGTATACTATAAAGCGAGAGTGAATAATATCACTAGAAGCGGTAATACCTTTACAGTAAATACCGTGCATACAGTCAGGTATGATAACCACCACGAAAACCACGGGGTAGATTTTTCATTTAGACATTCACCTCAGTGGGTTAATGAGACCATCGATGGGGCGGTCGAAAATGAGGAGGAGAATACGCCCGAAACGATGGTTGATGGGGAAGCCTATGGGACCCATGTTACCTATAGAAGCGAGAGTTGGGAAGCAACTGCCGGCAATATATACAAGGCTGGGGCTTACACCAACCTTTTCTATGATGACTGGGACAATGCAACGGGAGAGCTTACTCAAGCAGAGGTATTCACCGATGGATTCACCACTGCTAGCTTCGTCGTCGATTCAGTTCCTGCTGTTCCGGTGGAGGACACAGAGCGAAGTAATCACCCTTAGCGCGCAGTGAAAGCAGAGGATTTTCCATATTAGCACGTAGGTTGGGTCGAGCGGGACAAATGAAAAATACCAAGTATTCCACTTAGATTGCGGAGTTCGATTCTGCCTGAAATCTCACCAATAGAGTGAAACCCTCCCCCTTGATAATCAGCGCGTCGGTTGGCTTGAGGGATTGGGTTTCATTCTATCTATCTATAAGACCGTGTTATTGAAAGGCAGAACCTCTATTGTCATTGATAGGGATTCGCTCAACCCACCCTACACCACTGCGATTATCTGGTTAGGATGAAATGTCAACACAACCTAGCAACTTGGGTGAAATTCAGAGAGGAACCCCCGATGAATCGCAAGAGCATTTCAAGCGTAATTCTCAGCCTTCTTGGGCTATTGAGTACCTTGGTCCTATTGGTAAACGTTGAGGCGCAAGCCCCCCGTAAAGCACAAATCGCTTTCGTCTCCGATCGCGACGGAAATGGAGAAATTTATTTGATGGATACCGATGGCAAAAATCAGCGCAATCTCACAAACCATCCGGCAGATGATTTTACGCCCGCATGGTCTCCTGATGGTCGAAAAATCGCGTTTGTATCGACGAGGCGGAGGGGGAGTGACGATATTTACGTGATGGATGCAAAGGGAAGAAATGTTCAGAGACTCACGGACCATCCTGGATCAGACGAAAAACCCGCATGGTCGCCCGATGGTCGAAAAATTGCCTTCAATTCTAATCGCGACGGGAGTGACGATATTTACGTGATGGATGCCGACGGCAAAAACGTCCGCCAGATTACAAACCATCCGCGGAATGACTACTTTCCTACCTGGTCATCTGATAGTCGAAAGATTGCTTTTAGCCGCGTAGGCGGCGGCACTCCTGGCATTTATATGATGGACGCTGACGGACAAAATCCGCATCGATTAAACGATGAGTTACATCGTGCAGGTCAACCGGCGTGGTCGCCCAATGGTCGCAGGATTGCTTTCACCTTAAACGCAGGAGCTGACAATGACATCTATGTGATGGACGCCGATGGAAAAAACGTCCGGAGACTGACGGGACCTCCGACATCTGATATCTGTCCCGCGTGGTCGCCTGATAGCCGGCAGATTGTCTTCGTCTTACGGAGGAATCGGCAAGAAAAGAACCACGGTATCTACGTCATTGATGCCGATGGAAACAATCTCCGCAACCTGACAAACCATCAAAGTGATGACCAAGAACCCGCTTGGTTTGACCCTACGTTTTCTGTTGCCATCGCTGATAAGCGTCTCCTCACTTGGGGGTGGCTCAAACGATCTGAACGATTTGAACGGTAGATAAGTATGCAAATCAGACTGCGAAAAAAATGGCAAGTTGTGTTTGGGATTTGTATTCTTCTTCTCGGGTTGATGCTGATTCGGTATACGGACAAATCCCGTGAGGTTGTTCCACCTCAAGAAGATTTTGATAGCTCCATCTTTGATGTTGATGAAGAAATGCGTGCCATCGGTTTGGGTGAATTTAAGCAACACAGTGCTCCGTTGATTGAGAAAGCCCTATCCGCTATCCTTGCTAAAAGAATGCTTGAGCCAAAGCTTGTAAGGCGAGTGCTGACTACCGATAGAGAAGATTATGTGCTGGAAACTGGAAAGCAGTATACAATCTTTTATTACCTTCCGTTACTGTTTTCACAATCCGCTCTTGAAGAGCAGGTGAGAGCCCTCCGGCGCGAATTATATGCGAATCCTTCTACGATGCACAAGGAAGAAATTCGCAAAGAACTGAATCCCCTGCTGAAGCATGCTGAATTTACCAAAGCAATCAATGCGGTAGTCTTGCTGCCTTCTCAAGATCCCAACCATGTTCCTAATCATCATCACCCTCACAATGATCACGATGCACACCATTGATCCAGACAGGAACATATTCAATATTAAAGGCGAAAAATGAATCGAAGTTATGTCTCCCTATGTACAGTAATCTGCCTTAGCCTGACACTTTTACTTAGTATACTTATTCGTACACCTCACCTGTCTGCCCTTGGAGGGACACCCGTTCTCGATCCTGACTCTGCACGCTACCTGCGTCAGGCAGAGATAATACTTGAGCAAGGACAGCTTCCCTCAACGGATATGCTCCGTCAATATCCAATTGGGAAAGGTAGTGAAACACAACTATCGGTTTACCCCTACACCTTAGTTGCCCTGTACAGGGGAGTTTCGTTACTTTTCCGAAGTGTCACACTTGAGCAAATTGGCATGTTTTCCTCATTGTTCTTTTTCAACTTGAGCCTAATTATTTTCTATCTTTTGTTACATAGGCTTCTTGGCTGGCAGACCGCGCTGCTATCAATAAATCTCTGTGTGGTTGTTCCCTCAATGCTGGGGCGTTCTGTCGTCGGGAATGTCGATCGGGATGCCTTCTGCTTGTTCTTGGCACTTGTCTCCTATTATCTATACCTCCGTGCGTATCAATCGAATCCGTTAAGAAATCGCCTGATTTTGGGGCTACTATCGGGAGTTGTTATGGCACTCCTCGGTTTGACTTGGCAAGGCGTTGGGCTGTTTATTAGCATCATTGTCCTATTGAATTTCATCTTATTTTTGTTACCCACCTACCGTCACAGCGATTGTTATCTCTACCTCGCCTGGTTCGGTCCGGTTTTTCTTGGGCTTTTAAGTTTTAAGGCAGTGTATCAAGATCTCTCGCAAGCCCATACTATCCTTGCGGTTGCTTTGCCGTGCGGTTTCTTGTTCCTTGTTCTGTTATTCATGAGCGTTTCAAAACACGCAAAACTTTCTGAATTTTGTACATTTCAGGGAACGATTCCGTTAAGTTTCGCAGTGACCGTTATGGTGGTAACAGCTGGAGGTTTAGTGCTGCTGCTCTTTCCCGGTGCATTTGAGTTGACTCACCGAGCTTGGGCACATTTCCTTGCACCCTTCGGTTCGGGGCGATTGGCTGCATCAATTGAAGAACTCCAAAAGCGAGGGGCAATGAGTTGGTTCGTCTGGCCGGGATACTTTTTCTTTTTTATTGTTGCGGGGGCTCTGCTCCTTATGAAAAAAATTATTCAGGCAGCTCAAATGAATGTCTGGTTGAGCTTGACTTTTTTTCAACTACTGTTAGCAGGAACAATTTTGACGTGCTTTGTATCAATAAAAGATTCTTCTTACGAATCTCCTTTAATGATTGCCCTGTATGCAAGTTCCTTAATTGTTTTTGCAATAGGCATGACGGGGGTATACCTATGGGGTTACCATAAACAGCGTAGGACATCTTCCGAGAGCTCGCCAGATATTGGAGATCTATTCCTATTGATATCGTTTTGCATATTGTTGTTTATTGCAAGAGGGGCGATGCGTTTTGAATTCTTTTTCGCACCGGTGGCGATGGCTTTAGGGTGTTATGCAGTCGTTCAAGCTTTGAGTTCATTGAAGGTGCCGGATCGCGGATATGTTGGGATTGTCGCTGCACTGCTTATTTTTGAATTTTACGCTATTGGAAAACACATTATAGGGCTTTCCTCTCCTGAATCGTATTACGATTCTTCGGTGATGCTTTTATTGCCTTTAATCGCGTCGGTTGGAATTGCGATCATCGCAATTCGACGTACATTTGGTCGTTTGGATAAAACGAGGATACCCCATTTCAGTATTGTGACAATGATTGTTTTTCTATTACTTCTCATGGGAGGTATCGCACCTTTTCCTTGGTTGGGTGGATATGCAGCTTTAAGCTATGCAAAGGCGTCCGAAGTTCGCCCAACGATTACCCCGTCTACCTCCCGTGCGCTGGAATGGCTCAAGCGCAATACCCCCCAATCATCGGTTGTCGCCGCTTGGTGGGATTATGGCAGCTTCATCAACCTTCTCAGTGATCGAGCAACCATTACCGATGAGGAGCAGCTTTCGTATTGGGTGCACTTGATGGCGCGGGAAGTGCTGTTCGCAGAAACAGATCTGCAAGCCCTCCGATTCCTGAAGGCACACGGAGTAACTCATTTGCTGATTACGGAGCGGGATTTGAGAAATTTTGAAGGGATTTCAAAGTTGGCTTCGGCACAGGAGTTAGATCGCCATAGTTTTTTAATACAGTGTCCTACCGCGCGGGAAATTATCCAATCTCGGCAGGGCGGTACTATTTTCGCGTATGCCCCTGAAACTATCAACAAGTTTATGAATGAACCGCTTGCAATAATGGGTGGAACTTATCCTACCGGTGCGTGGAAGATAAACAGAGTTTATCTCAAACTTGAAGGTCCAAATGGAAATACTGATGAACTGCTTGGTGCCTTAATTGAGGTGCAAATTGAGGATAGGACAATTCGGTTGAAGCCAGAAGAATTCTATTATAAAGGAATGACATATCAGCAGGTAGGAGAAGATATCCTCCCCTGTACCCTACTTATTTCTGCTCACACAGACAATCCATTGGATTGGGAAATTCTCTGCTTGCCTCCACGAGTGCGGAATACATTGATGGTTCGACTCTACCTGTTGAATCAAGCATCGGATTATTTTCGTCCGGTCTATCCCACAGCAATAGCGACAGAACAGGACGATCTAGAGGTCTCCGATTTTTCCACTCGTATTTGGGAAATCCGCTATCCTGATAATATTTCCACAGATCCGAAGTATCTGCAAACCGATTTTCCAGATGCTGAACTTCGCCGGCTTTGGAAGAGATAGAAATGGGCGGGAAGCTATGATCTATAAACAGAATAGAAACGAATTCATGCAGTTGTGGTATATCAAGGCAAAATGGCTACTACCGATTATAGGTGCTGTCGCGTTAGTCTACCTTTTGTACCACCGTCTGGATCTGCATCAAATCGCCAATCTCTGGCAGTCTGCGGATTGGGGTGTCTTGCTGATAGCAGCTTCTTTGACACTACCGTTTGTGCTGCTCAAAACACTCAAATGGCATCATCTGCTAAAGACCAATCAATCGCAAACCACCTATACGCTCGCGCTTCGTTCCTTTCTTATCGGTATGGGGGCAAGTCTTTTCACCCCTGCTCGCGTAGGGGAGTTGGCTCGGATTGCCTGTTTCCCAAGACAACGCTCGGAAGTGTTCACACTGGTGATTGCGGATAAATTCATTGATATGAGCACGCTGCTGGGAGTATTCGTACTCAGCCTCGCGCTTCTATCACCGTGGCTGGGGGTGGTCGGTCTCTTCGGGTTGGGGTGTTTATGGGTATTGATATACACTGGGGTTAGCCTCACGAAGGGCGCGAAATGGATGTCACAAAGATCGTGGCTTGCCGAGCGACTGCGTTTATTGCGCCAACTGCCCCGACGCCTCATCGTTCTCAACGCCGGGTTCGCCTGTGCTTGCTTCGGATTGATGTCCTTCCAATTCTATCTCTTGCTTTCTAGCCTTCAGCCTGTTGGTTGGCAGGTAGGGTTGACACTTCCCATCATTCTAGTTGTTAGCAGCCTACCCATTTCTATCATGGGGTTGGGGTTGCGAGAGGGGACAGCGGCACTACTCCTGAGTCGTTACGGTGTGCCGATGGAGGCTGCGGTTACCGCAGCGTTTTCGCTTTTCGTGATTAACGCGCTGCTCCCCGGTTTCGTTGGACTTGCATTGTCACCCACGCTTGTGAAGGTATACGAAAGACAAAAAAGGTGGGGAAAACAAGGATTCATTTCACGTTTCACGCATCACGTTTCAGACTGGAGGTTAAAAGATGGTTAATTCAGAAGCACTCACACCACTTCACAAGGACAATCAGGAAATTGAAGTCTCAGTTGTTATCCCCTGTCTCAATGAAGTCCAGAGCGTTGGGATCTGCGTGAAAAAGGCACGAAACGCTCTCAAGCGGATTGGGATTTGTGGAGAGGTGATCGTCTCTGACAATGGGTCAACGGATGGGTCAGCAGCTATCGCCGAGCGTGAAGGTGCACGCGTCGTTCACCAACCGGTTCGTGGATACGGGAGCGCGTATCTCGCAGGGATTGGGGCAGCGCAGGGAAAATATATCATCATGGGAGATGCCGATGACACCTACGATTTTTCAAACCTTGAACCGTTCATCAGGCCGCTACGCAACGGCTTCGATTTCGTCATCGGCTCCCGATTTCAAGGGAATATCCGCCCCGGCGCGATGAGTTGGTCGCATCGGTATATAGGCAACCCGATCCTGTCGGGGATACTGAATCTGTTTTTTGGCGCGGGCATCTCCGACTCCCACTGCGGGATGCGGAGTTTCACACGGGACGCCTTTGAACGGATGAAGCTTCAGACCCTCGGCATGGAATTCGCCTCTGAAATGGTGATGCGTGCCATCAAAGGGGGGCTAAAAGTGTTAGAAATCCCGATTGACTACTACCCCAGAAAAGGGGAATCGAAGCTCAATTCGTTTCGGGATGCGTGGCGACATCTGCGATTTATGTTGCTCTATAGTCCGACCTACCTGTTTCTGATTCCCGGTGCGCTACTGTTTCTGTTGGGATTGTTATGCACCTTCCTCCTGCTGCCGGGGCCCGTCAAAATCGGTGGGCACGCCTACGATGTGTATGTCATGACGGTGACCAGTCTCCTCACGTTGTTAGGCTATCAGATTCTTCACGTCGGCATCTACGCAAAGACCTACGCACTGAGGTGTGGGTTTGAGGAGAGCGATAGATTCATCTCAGGTCTCTATCAGATTTTTAATCTGGAAAGAGGGTTGGTTGTTGGAGGGCTTCTCTTTCTGTTCGGGTTTGCGATGGATGCACGGATTGCTTATCAGTGGGTGCAGAGCGGGTTTGGTCCCCTCGACCAGATTCGCCCCGCAATTTTGGCTTCAGTCTTTATGGTTTTAGGAGTGCAAACCCTCTTCTCCGCTTTCTTTCTCAGCATGTTGGGGATTCAGACCCGGCAACAATCGCAGGATGAATAAGTGAAGCCACCCTCTTGCCATTGGAAGATGCGTTGGTGCTTATGGAGGCCAGTATCTCTGTCACGCGTTAGAATGAGCAGGTGGGGACAAGGCAGAAGCAGCGCGCCTCCTGAATATACCCCGCCGAACCTTTTACCGAAAATTAGCCAAGTGCAATTTATGAACGACAGGGATGCCACCGATGGCACTTTATGTGCCAGAAATGGCAGAAATTGCGCCACTTCTGGCACAATTCCTATCCTGAATCCGGTGCTTGTATCCCCATCAACAGAAAAAGTAAAAGATATGTGATGACCGCCTTAATGCAGACACCGTAGGGGTCTCAAGCGTCCCGTCATGACATAGCAGTGGCAGAAATAGGGTTCAAAAGGAAAGGTGGTACAAAGATTGCTCGTATAGGTTCCGTCGTAACAGTTTTAGGTTTGTTTCTTCCAAGTGTGCAGCAGACGGAAGTGGCAACCCTAAATTGGTATCATTAGAGCAAAATGGTTAAGTTAATTCCACCACCGACTAAATCTTAACTCAGAAAAGGAGTTTATCCGATGCGTAAGAAAAGTTTTCTTTCAAGGGCAAATCTATTTTTAACACTGTCAGTTTTACTCATGGTAGGTTACGTGGGTTACCTCTTTGCGGGCACATGGGATCCACCTAATAATTGGACCATCGGTGATCAGGATTCAGAGGTCGAGCAACCTTACATTGATGATGATGGGAACACTGTTTTTTACGCTAATGCTTATGTTATGTGGAACTCGACGTGGGAACCAAATTCTCACTAATGGTACTGGAATACATATCACTTTGCTCGTGTATATGATATTCCACATTCTAGCGTTGAGTTCACAGTTGAGTTTAGACACCGGCCCGACGTTGATAGCGTCTGGTTAGACGCAGCAAACTCTGGGGTTGATCATGAAGAATGGAGGGATACAAGCGACCAGGCCTCGGTGGACATGGACCGTGCCCGCGGTGCATGGGAAAGAGACACACAATATACCTCCATGTACGACAATCCTAGCGAGGGAAACCCCGTGACCGGCTTGGAACCATACACAGAGGTAAGGAAAGGCAGGGAAGTTGCTAAAGCGTTTACTCCAGAACATCAAATCACTCATCACTAGTGAAAGGTCGTCAACCGTGTCCTGAACTCAACGGGTTGACATCATTGAGGAAGTGATCCACTCCCAAGTCCGGTTCCACTAGGTCCTATTAAAGCGAGTGCAACCGTGGCTTGGGCTCTTCACCAAAAAGGACAAAAAAATGAATCTAAAAGGAGTTTTAGAAATTGTTCTCAGCGGCACGTTGGTGTTAGGCAGCATTGGTTTATCAAGCAATGTTTGGTCACAGGCACCCCAAAAAGCACAGATTGCCTTCGTATCAAAGCGCGATGGAAACGCTGAAATCTATGTGGTGGATACCAATGGGAAGAACCCCAAAAATCTAACACTCCATCTTTCCTTTGATTCAAGTCCGGCGTGGTCGCCTGATGGAAGCAAGATTGCCTTTGTTTCTTATCGAACTGGCAATACGGAAATCCATATCATGGACGCTGATGGGAAGAATATCCATCGGCTCACAAACCATCCAGATATTGATGTAGACCCCGGATGGTCGCCTGATGGAAGACGGATTGTCTTTGTTTCCGTACGAGGGGGACAACAGGATATCTATGTGATAGATATAGATGGACACAATCTTGACAACCTTACAAACCATCCAGCACCAGATGTCTGCCCTACATGGTCGCCTGATGGGAGCAAAATTGCCTTCGATTCGGGACGTAGGCACCCTGGAGTCTATGTCATGGACGCCGATGGTGGGAATCCGCACCGACTGAGTTTTGGCAGGGCTCCTGCATGGTCGCCTGATGCGAGACAGATTGCCTTCAGCTACGCCAGAGGAAAGGAATCCGCTAACATCTATGTTATGCAGGCCGACGGTAGCAACGTTGTCCAACTCACTAAGTCTAATAAAAATCAGGCAGGCCCTGCGTGGTCCCCTGATGGGAGACAAATTGTCTTTTACACAAGCGGAGACGGCAATGATGAAATCTATGTCATGGACGCCGATGGCAGAAATCAGAGACAACTCACCCATCACCCTACGAGTGATCAGTTGCCAGATTGGTTTGACCCAGAAGCACCGCCCTATGCAGTTTCTACCGTTGGTCAGCGCGTCGTCACATGGGCGGAGTTGAAGTTGAAAAAATGAGCGTATCCCCTTCTTAGTTATAAGAGGTTTTTAATGAAGCGAGTCGTCAACAAAGATTTTTTACCAATTTTCTTGGGGATGATATGTCTAGCAATTCTCTTTCTTGGAAGCGATATTCAGGAACGCAATGCAACCAAATCTCAGAATTTGCCAAACCAACGCTATTTATGCAAACCTTCACAGGATCCACTGATGGTGTCTCCATCTTTGATACGGACCATCAACAACACTTTTGAGCGCACAATCTACCTGCGTCAGAGCAGATCTGAGCAACAGGATATTGCTCGATTTTTGGTGGCAGATAACGGTTCCAAATACCCACTGCACATCTGCGTCAAAATGGATATGAAAATGAAGAAGGAAGAAAGTGCCATCAATCGAACGGTGAAAACTGTTTATGACTACAATCCAAATTGAGCGTACTCTCCACAAATATGCTATTGCCGGTTTGATACTCTGTAGCCTGTTAATCGCGGTCTATATACGTCTAATCGGTGTTTCAGATGATTTTACTTCTCTGATTGGAACGGATTCCGTTCGATATGTCCATCAGGCACAACAGATCCTTGAACACGGGCGTATGCCTGCCGTTGATACGTTACGCGTTGCACCGCTCGGTCAGACAACCAGCACACAATTGACACTGTACCCTTATGTGATTGCCGCTCTCTATCGTGTAGCTCAGATTGTCCATGTTGATATTGAGCAATTTGTCATCATTTTACCTGTGCTGTTATTCATCCTGACCCTCCTCCCCATCTATTTGCTAACTTGGCGGATCTTTGGCCATGCAGTTGCTCTGCTTTCCGTTAACATTCTGATCTTAACTCCTCACCTTCTCGCAAGAACCTACGGAGGCTTCACCGATCGAGATGGTTTTGTGTTGCTGCTTTCAATGTGGTCGTTCTTTTTCTACATTCAATCCTACCTTCAAGAGGATTATAAGCAGTGGCTTCATAGAGGAGTTTCTTCCGGTATCATGCTGTGCCTTGGGCTCACTTGGCAAGGGATAGGGATTTTCAGTGCTATTGTCGTTACAGTGGAACTCCTCAAGATAATCACGGATGATTCATACGATTGGAAATCGGCGAGATTGTTCGCATTGTGGACCCTGCCGATATTAGGTGGCTTGTTGGTTTTCAAACCGCAGATTTATTCACATCTACGCCAGCCTTACGCCTTCATGGCAATTGTATATTCGGTACTGGGACTACTCAGCGCCCTACTTGTTTCGGTTATTCAACGGATGCCTTCCCTTAAAACAGCTTTGTCCTTTAATCACCGATTTCCAGTTGGGTCCAGTACGATTGCCTTAGTTGGAATTTTAAGTTTTTCGCTACTCTATAATTGGGTGTATAATGCCTTGCTCCCCAGTTTGACCCAACCGTATGGAGATGACCCCTTATTTGAGCTTATTGGAGAGCTGCAGAAGTTAGGTGCGGCGGGTTGGACAGAGTGGCCAGGGGTCTTCTACATACCTATGGCGATTGGATTGCTCTACATTGCAAATGCTGTCTGCGATAGCTTACACCTACACAAACACTGGACTCTAGGGCTTCTTCAAATCGTCATCTTCGGGGTTGCTTTGAGTCGGTTGGTATCTGGTCAGTCGCAGGCGAATTCGATTGAAACACCGTTCACACTCGGCATCTACTCGATTTCAATGGGGATTGGCGCAATCGGGTTAGTCATCGTCTTCGTTCATACTTACCTCAAACGTGATTCCCAAACCCCTATATCCATTGATAAGACCGTTTGGATCAATGTATTTCTGATTGTGTGGTGCTTGGGGATGTTGGTCGCTATGCGCGCTGCTGTACGGTTTGTCTACCTGTTTACCATTCCAAGCACGATATTAGGAAGCTATGCCCTGCTATTGCCATTTAAGCGGTGGCTATCATCGGACAGGTGGAATCGGTTATACGGTTTATACGCAATCTGTATCTTATGGCAGGTTTATATATTATTCGCAGATAGTATAGAGAACGGTTGGATTTTCATTGCCATCTATGCCCTGTTAGGATGCGTAACCATTTTGATTGTATGGCTCATCACGCGTGCTTTGGAACAAATTACATTGAAGCGTCAATTTGCTATCACAGGCATCGCTGTATACCTAATCGTATTAACAACATTATCATCTCATGTGTTTCTCGGTGGAGGCTACGCGTTCCATATCCGCCACGGACTGCCAGCTCTACTACTTGCTGAGGATTCTAGAGTCAAGAAAGCATTCGCATGGATTCGAGAAAATACAGAGACTGATGCGGTCATCGCAGCGCATTGGGAATACGGGTCTTGGCTGAATCTGTTCTCAAATCGTGCTACAATCGTAGATGAACAGCAACCGGGCAATTGGACAAACGTGATGGCAAAAGAGGTTTTCGTGGCAGATAACAATATTCAAGGTGCACTTGAATTTCTGAAAACACATGAGGCAGACTACCTGTTACTAACTCACAGAAATATTAAGTACATCGAATACATCTGTAAGGAAGCAGGTGTTACAAATAACATAGGCATTCCGGTATTCGGTAATATTATTCAGGATGTCCAGGTCGAGGATAAAGAGACTGGTGCCGTTCAAACCTACTATCGGTATTGGTTGCCTAAGTGGCAGTCTGCTGTGGGTGGATATAATCTAACAGTTGATGCTAAAACATACCTAGCCGATAAGTGGTATATTTCCAGCATTTATGTTCAAGTTGACACGGTCGAAGGCTTCGTAACACCTATCAAAGCGTTGGTTGAATTGAACTTGAATGGGAACGTGGAGTATCTACCGCCGGAATACCTTCGCTATGGTGATACAGTTCTGAATGCTGATACACAAAACACATTTTTACCCTGTACCTTGGTCATTGATGGTGTTGGTCACGCTGAACCGATGCGATGGCATATTGTCCATTTATCCCCTGATATGCGTTCCTCGTTAATGGTTCGTTTACTCTTATTTAACGAATTAAGTAACATCTTTGAACGGGTTTATCCAACCTCTGAGATTTTAGAGGACTTTGCAGCCCAAGTGTGGAAAATCCATTATCCTGATAACATTATAACAAAGCCAGAGTATTTGCACATTAATACGTTCGCATCAACCAATTTTTGATTTTATCAAAGATGAACAATCAGACTCAATTCCCCTTTATTTCTATAGTCATTCCCGCGAGAAACGCCCAGCGGACCTTGAAGGATTGTCTCGACAGCCTCAAGCACCTCAACTATCCCAAAGAGCGAATGGAGATTCTGCTCGTTGATGGACTTTCAACCGATAATACCCGGGAAATTGCGGCGTTGTACGACCTCACAATTGCAGACAATCCCCAAAAGTCGCACCGAACGGGTGTCAACCGTGGGTTTGAGTGTGCAAGAGGGGAATTAGTCGCTTATGCGGATGCGGATTGTATTGTTGACGAGAACTGGCTCCAAAACAGTCTCAAGTATTTTGAGGCAGACCCACAAGTCGCTGGCGTCACCGGACCGATTCATCTTCCTCCCCAACAGAGCCCATTCGCCAAAGCAGTTGCTTTCCTATTCTTGCTCGCCGCGACGTTGGGCAAATCGAGCCACAAAGAGACGCAGCAAACGGTAGAAATAGTTAAAGATTTTCCGACCTGTAACGCCATTTATCGGAAAGCAGCGCTAAACGCCGTCATGCCGTTGGGGGAGAATCTGTTAGGTGGGGCGGATATTGAACTGAATTATCTGCTTAGGCAACGAGGCTTTTCACTCCTCTCCACGCCGGCTGTCAAGGTTTGGCATTACAAACGGGAAACGCCACGGGCGTTTTTTCGACAGATGTATCGATATGCCATCATGCGCTTGCAATTGGGTAAGAAGTGGCACGCACTTCTTAGCGCGACGCACATTGCGGTCGGTCTGAGTGTTCCGATCGCTATCGTTTGGTTCGGTCTCTGTTTTTGGATCAATCTAAATCTTGTTCTCTTTTTTCTCGGGTTGATTATAGTGGGGTTACTGCTAATCTGCCCTTTCGCCTTTTTGAAAACGAAATCATTTTCAGCCACTCTGTGCGTTCCGCTGGTAATTGTGCTTGCTGTCACGGGGTGGTCTATCGGGTTTTGTCGGGAATTAATTTCTCCCATATAATACGCCTTGGAAATCAACAAACTGATGCCCTTGGACCCAACGCTAAAGCGTCGGGCTTGTCTCAATTGCCATGATAAATCTGATTAAACTTAGATCTCCCGATTTTCTCATTGGTCGAATGCTTTTTTTAGTAAAGGCATTGGCTGACATTCTGCTCTGGCTCATCCATCAACCTTCAAAAAGGGCGTTTTATCTGGCTCGATTGCTGTTACAGGTGAAGCCGAAATATACGATGGTCTCAGTGAAGCGACTCATTAACCTCTATAACTTAGTGCGACAGGTAAATGCAACCCATCTCCCCGGAGATATAGTAGAGTGTGGGGTATGGAATGGCGGATCTGCCGCAATCATGAAGGCGGCTTGCCGAGATGATAGAAACCACTTGAGAACTTTCTGGCTCTTTGATTCCTTTTGTGGATTACCTCCACCGGGTAGTAACGATGGTGAACATGCCCAAGACGCCTATTTTGAAGGCTGGTGTTACGGAAAGGTTGAAAAGGTGAAAAAGATTTTCAATCGACTTCGTCTCTCGTTGGAGTCCGTCAGAATAATCGCAGGGTGGTTTGATTCAACCTTGAGAGCGGAACCTATCAAAACCATCGCTCTCCTGCATATTGATGCCGATTGGTATGAGTCAGTCAAAGTGGTTCTTGAGGAACTGTATGACAAAGTGATTGACGGAGGATTTATCGTTTTAGATGATTATTGGACCTGGCAAGGTTGTCGGCAAGCGATGGCAGAATATCTGAAGGAGCGTCAGATCCAGGGTGTTGTTTTCAAAAGCGTTGACAGTCACGGTGTTTATTTCCAAAAGCCGCCGAGCGAGAAAGCGCATCAATCAGGTCCCAAACCAATATAGGAGGAACTCATGATTATCTCGCGTACACCGATACGCATCAGTTTGGTAGGAGGCAGCACCGACATCGCCAACTTTTATCGACAATACGGGGGAGAGGTCATCAGCACCGCTATTGATAAATACATCTCCGTTCGTATCACAAGGCGGCGAAACTCTCAAATTGCTATCAACACCCCACATCACCGTGAAACGGTTTCGGATCCGGATCACATTCAGCACCCTCTGATTCGAGAGGCGGTGCGAAAAACCTTCCCCCCCGCTAGCGGGGGGGTTAGGGGCGGTGGACTATCCATCACAGTGACCTCTGATATCCCTTCACGCGGCTGTGGGTTGGGATCGTCAAGTGCATTAACTGTTGGACTGCTCAATGCCCTCTACGCCTATCGGGGAATCGAAATGTCCACGGAAACTCTCGCGCAGCAGGCGTGCGAGATTGAGATTGAACGCTTGAACCAGCCTATCGGGAAGCAAGATCAGTATATCGCCGCTTACGGTGGATTACGGCGGATTCGGTTCAACAAGGATGAGAGTGTCGATACGCAAGCCATCCCAGTAACTCCCGAAACAGTAGCGCACTTGGAAGAGAACTTCACCCTGTTCTACACAGGGATTCAACGCCGCGCCGAGACCATCTTGAACAAACAGAAACGTTCTGCGAGTCCCCAGACACTTCTGCAAATCAAGGAGCTTGTGCCAGCGTTTTACGATGTCCTCGTGAAGGGCAACCACGACGGTTGCCTCTCCAAGGTTGGACCTCTGTTACATCGCGGTTGGAATTTGAAACGCTCCCTCTGCGATAGCATTTCAAACCCGATGCTAGATACCATCTATGAGCGTGCGATTACTGTGGGTGCGTTAGGCGGCAAGATTCTGGGAGCAGGAGGTGGGGGATACTTTCTGTTTTATGTCCCCAAAGCGAAGCAGCAAGCTGTAACAACGACCCTTTCTGATTTGGGACTCTCGCGGTTGGCGTTCCGCTTTGAACCCAAAGGCAGTCAGCTCATCGAAGATAGGTCAACCGAGCCGTTCATTGAGAGGCAACCCCCACGGGCTATGGACAGAGACCCTCTGATAGGGATCAATCCCCTCGACTAACCACCCAATTTTTTAATCCCTACTTTTTGAATCATGTTGCGGACAAACCTACGTCGCAATGGGCTTCATTTGCCCACCACGATAACACCGTTGCGGATTTCGACCTGATCGCCGGATTGCAGCCGAATCTGGTAGATGTAGGGACCGATACGCACGATTTCACCCGCCTCATCCCTGCCATCCCATTCAACACTCATTGCATTGGAACTCATTATGGTTCGATTCACCAAGGTCCGGATGAGTTTATTGTGGAGATCGAAGATTTCAACGACCGGCTCTGTATCTCCAATGTGTGAGGTATTGGTATTCACGATTGTAAGTCGAGTCCGGTCGGCGATCCCATTTCCATCAGGCGAAAAGGGGTTAAAACTCCACGCTGCCTGAATCTCCGACGGTACCACTTGAAACAGGGCGACTTGAGAGATAAAGTTAAGTTCCAAACGCACGACCTGCCGATTCAAGTCAATTTCGCCGCCCACCAACTGCCATTCTTGCGCGAGCGCATCCCAAGCAAAGATTTGCAGATCTGCCTCTCGTGTAATGTTTGCAACGGCCAAATCTGAGGAGTGATAGCCCAATTCAAGAAGTGCGGGACGCTCAAAGATCAGGTGCTCGAAGCTGTCAAATGACACAATTTTCGTGCCCGATACATCGAAAAACTCAACCTCATTGAGTTGGAGGTTGTTGGCTTGCTTGCTCTCCGTGATTTCGAGTCGAAAGTAACGCGCGGTTGGTCGCGTCGGTAGCTCAATAGTAGTGACGCGATCCCCGAACTCCGTGACTTCAAGAACGGTTGTGAAATTTTCGTTATTGTTTGATGTAAGGAGGGTTGCGCGCTGGGGACCGAAAGAAATTCCCCCGTCCACGTTAGCATGCACCATCATACGACTAACAGTGTGTCGAACCTCGAGATCAATCGTCAGGTTGACAGGAAGTGGTACCAGTCCTGCGACCCATGTGGATGGTGGCTCCAAGATGCCATCCGCAGCGAAAGTTGGCGGTTGATTGGGCAACGCACTTGTCGCTTCGGCGGCAAACACACCTTGCCGGAGTGCTTCAAAACGGTACACAACCACTGGCGCTGTCCCTCTAACAATGCGGCTGTTTCCTCGATAGGATAGTGGATCAATATCTTCAGGCGGCACCGGAAAAAACTGTAATTTCTTGATGCGTTCATCGATGGCATCCGCAGGGATGACAATGGTCGCTCGGTCTCCATCGCTCAAGGTGTAAACCCCTCCATCAGCCGCTCCATGTTGTAACTCCGGGAGGTAAAAAAGGACAATCGTCTCTCTGTCCACGGTATTGGGCGAATCTGGATTTGATGGTGCTAGCTCCCTCGCAGCCAGCGAAAATCGATTTTCTCCTGCCTTGAGAGTCACTTCTATCGAAAAAGGGGCGCAGTAGGGGCCGGTTAGATCCGGAGGGCAAGCATCTGCTAAGGGAAGTCGAATTGCGATGGATTGGATCTGCCCCTGTATAACCCGATCGCTCCTATCCAAAAACTGAATCGACTCAATCGCAATCGGTTCAATCTGCCACCCTTCGAGCAGCTCAATTTGGATGAATTGTGCGGAGATGACCGATGGAAAGTCAACGACGGTGCTGTGAAAATTGGGATCTATACCCGATGGAACATTAAAAAATTCCCCTTCCGAGAAATTGGATCTGTCTCCAGCAAAAGCGACGCGTATCAGTCGCGGACCGTGTGGGAACCCCTGATTGACTACAGGGCGAATTAGCATCCCCTTGAGCTCTTGCACGCTTCCGAGGTCTACGACGACGCCATAAATGGAATGTGTTAATTGCGCGGGATTTGGAATGCCGCCGGGCGTATTGGTCGAAACGATAACTTCCCCTTGGACTGAGGACTCAACGATTCCCTCGATCTCCACTGTTTGGTTGTTTGTTGTGAAATCAGTGGTTGGACTGATGATAGTAAGGTCGGTCCGAGCCGCTAATTTGCTAGCACTTAGAAGGAGGATGACTGAGAGAAAGGAGAGGTAAAAGCGCATATTTCTATATTTCTTTTGAAACGTGATGCGTAGGTTGGGTTGAGCGGTTAGCACCAAACCCTATCAAGCACAATAAGGAGGCTTGCCTTGCAGAAGCGTAGTCTTCTAAATAGATAGGGTGAAACCCAACAGACAGTCCATCCCGCGCACCGATGAACGAAATGTGACGCAATCAAAATGCCTGTTGATATAGATTGATCATGTCCTTCTCAGTGCAAGGACGAGGATTGGTCAGGTGGCATCCATCCGCCATCGCCTGTCGTGCGAGGTGAGGAATCATCTCCACCGTTACATCTACCTCCCGCAGGTGAGACGGGATACCGATATCTTGACATAGCTGCCTGACCCGATCTATCGCAGCTTGTGCACCAACCTCCGGCGATTGCGCGTGGATATTCACACCGAATGCCGCAGCGATGTCCTTTAGTTGGTCTGTTGCTGCCTCCTTGTTGAAAGCCATCGTATAGGGAAGGAGAATCGCGTTTGCAAGCCCGTGATGTAGGTCCGCGACGGTTGAAAGCGGATGCGCTAGCGAATGCGTGACACCCAGCTCTTTCTGGAACGCGATAGTGCCCATCATCGCCGCCATCATCATCGCGCCACGCGCTTCGAGGTCACCCCCGTCTTCGACGGCACGCCGCAGATTTTGAGCGACCAGTTTTACGCCGGCAAGCGCAATAGCGTCACAAATTGGGTGATAAACGGTTGAAAGGTAGGATTCGAGGTTGTGGGTCAGCGCGTCCATCCCTGTCGCAGCAGTCAAGGCTTTGGGCAATCCGACGGTCAATTCCGGATCCACAATTGCGGTTTCGGGAAGCAGATGGGGACTAAAGACCAGCGCCTTACGGTCTAGCGATCTTATCGTGACAACGGCACCGCGTCCAACTTCGCTCCCGGTCCCCGCGGCGGTTGGAATAGCAAGCATTGATGGAAGATCGGACGAAATTTTCTCCAATCCACCGTTGAGGACTTCGTATTCCTCCAGCGGCAGTGGGTGGGTTGCCTTCAAGCAGATCAGTTTGGCGACATCGAGTGGACTCCCGCCGCCCATGCCGATTACAAAATCGCAGCCTTCCTGCTGAAACACATTCGCACCATCGAACACATCTTCTTCGATGGGATTGCCGTGGACGCCATCGAAGATTGCGTAGTCAATCTGTGCCGCTTCGAGTCGCTGCGTTACTTCATTTGCCAGTCCCACTTGGCGAATCCCCCTGTCCGTTACTAGTAAAACTTTGTGGGGCGAGAACACCGAAAGCTGCTCAGCGAGTGTGTTGATTGTTCCGACGCCGAAGATAATTTTATTAGGAAAGCTAAAAATGGAGGGGGACATATAAGTTTCCTTTTTCTAGTCTATGAAGCCTAATACGTGGAGCGTGAAACGCGAGTTCAAAGGTTCGCTAATCGTAGTTCTGCGGTCGTTTTCCCACCGTATTCCACAAGCACCTCGATAACGGCTTCATTTCCTTTACGAATCGCATCGTCTAATGCGGTGTGATTGCCATCCCCTGTTGCTTGGCGGTTAATATCTGCTCCATGTGTTATCAACAACAGAGCTGTTCTACGATAGGCAGCAGGATTTCCCAGCCCGCTTGTTGAACCGCCTTGGGCTGCGGCATGAAGCGCTGTTGTCATACCGAACGCATCTCCGTTAACATCTGCGCCATCTCTAAGGAGTAGTTCAACTGCTTCGACGCACCCCGCGTCTGCCGCCCAAGCGAGCGGGGTGCGCCACCATTGTGCGTGGCATGCGTTGGTGTCTGCTCCCGATTCGATGAGCTGCCCGCACAGGTTGGTCATATTTCTGTGGGCTGCCCAATGCAGTGGTGTTGCACTGCGGAGGACACCGTCTCTGAGCGATTCGCCGGTGGCGAGTGTGGGCCGCTGTTCAAGGAGTTTTTGTGCTGTTAATTCATCCCTATTGTCAATTGGATCGATAAGTTCATCTACAGATGCCATACTTTGCTCCAAGAAAACTCTAAGTTGTTATTCGTGTGGATTCGCGTGATTCGCAATAGAGAAGTGGCGATTCGTTGCCAGCCTCGGTTTTGCGAACAACCAACGTTTGTGGAGTTGATTGCGATTTTCCATTTTTATTCGTTTTGTTGTAAACTATTGTAACCTCCAAAACATTATATCAAAGACAATCTACTTAGGTACAAAAAAATTAAGGGTAAGCACCAGTAATCCTTCACAGTAATGCAAGTCGCGGAAATTCTATTGACAGCACATTGGGTCAGTGTTATAATGGTCAAACTAGTGTCAAACGTTTGCGCCGATTCAGAGTTATATGTAGAAAAATTTTACACTGATCCATGCTCAGAGTTTTCATCATATTGACCGGAGGCGGACCGTGATAACGTCTTTCTTAGAAAAACCTGCTGATTCACCGCTTATGCCCATTCCAGAGACAGCGGTAAATATTTATACGCCAAAGAATCCCTTTCCGGCAGAGGTCGTGAGTAAGGAGCGGATTACAGATAGCTCCAGTCCGAATTATGGCTGGCATGTTGTCCTCGACCTGAAGGGAAGTAAAATGGTGGGAAAATATCGCATTGGTCAGAGTATGGGCGTGGTGCCGGCTGGACGCTTCAATAACGTGGATTTCAATTATGCGCATGATGCACTGACCAATAAGATTCGCCTGTATTCAATCACGTCTGCCTGTTGGGGCGATGATTGGAAGGGAGAAACCGTGTCGCTGTGTGTAAAACGGGAAATCGCAGAGGATGCGGAAACGGGCGAATTGGTTCTCGGTGTGGATTCAAACTATATTTGTGACGCAAAGCCCGGCGATGAGATGCTCGTCACGGGCCCCGTCGGCAAGAGTTTCCTCCTACCGGATAACCCACTCGATTACAATTACGTCTTCACCGCGACAGGAACCGGGATCGCTCCCTTTGTTGGGATGCTCGTTGAGTTATTCAATCAAGGCTTTGAACGGGAAGTGTGGCTCGTCTTTGGCGTTCCATATTCCACGGACATTATGTATAACGAGGAATTTCTGTATTTCGCGGAACGCCATCCCAATTTTCATTATACCACTGCGATTAGCCGGGAACAGACCAACCCTCGCGGCGGCAAGATGTATGCACAGGACCGCCTCGAAGAGCATCAGGACGGGCTTGCTCCCCTGCTAGAGCAACCAGATACCCTGTTTTATATATGTGGGCTAAAGGGCATGGAATACGGAATCTATCCGTGGCTCTATCGGATAGGATCGAACCTCGTCAACCTGCCGGACGGCCTGACCGTAGCGGACATCGAGGCGTTGTCTCGGGACGCCCCGGAGTGGTCGAAGATCGAGCGAGCGCGGGATCGAGCACGTTTATTCAAGGAAACATATTGAAACATGATGTGTGAAACGTGATTAGAAGAAGGGAACATAAAGAATCGTTAGTGATTTCAGTAGGAACCGAATTCTCCCATTCTTCATAGTTCATCCGACTGCATTTCCTGCCATACTTCAGTTGAAATTTGAGTGATCCCCTCAAATCTACTCTCACGTCTCACGCTTCAATCGTCACGCATCACATTTCAGTCTACGTTTATCCGACTTCCTCACCGTCAAGCCTGCCCACCTGCAGATCGATTTCATCGCGGGTCTCCATTTTATCGATTTTCCCGTCCGCCATGTAGAATATTCGATCTGAAACATCGAGCATCTTTGTATCGTGAGTGGCTGTAATAATCGTGACGCCGTTTTCCTCATTCAAACTTTTCAAGAGATCGATAATCTCAAGTCCGGTCCTTGTGTCTAGGTTTCCCGTCGGTTCATCTGCAAGCACAATCGCGGGATCGTTTGCCAGAGAACGCGCAACGGCGACACGTTGTTGCTGACCACCGGAGAGTTCAAGCGGTTTATGCTGAATCCGTTCGCCTAATCCCACAGTGGTTAGCAGTTCAATCGCCTTTATGCGGCTATCATCGGCGGTCATCCCGGCGAAGATCATGGGGAGAGAGACATTTTCGAGGGCGGTCATCACAGGGATCAGGTTGAACGACTGGAAAATATAGCCGATTTTGCGGCAGCGCAGCCATGCCAGTTCATAGGCATCCAGTTGTGCGATATCCACCTCATCGATGTAGACCCTGCCTTCTGTTGGCTTGTCCAAGCCACCAATCATGTTGAAAAGCGTCGACTTGCCAGAGCCTGAGGGGCCCATAATCGATATATACTCGCCGCGGCGGATTTCAAAGTTAGTGCCTCGTAATGCCTCGACGACGGTGGTGCCCATCTCATATTTCTTAATCAGGTTTCTGACCCGTACCGTGTTTTCCTTGGGTAAGTCCCTTGCAAATCGTGTAGGCGTTTCTGTCGGCACGGCGGTGCTCACTGCTGTTTCCGCCGCTACCGCTTCTTGAAGCTCTGCCATTTTACTTGCTTCCTTTCTTCGTTTGTTGGGGAACCGCAAATCCTACCATTCCCCGCTTGCCTAACTGCCGCATAAACGTGAACAGCGATGTCTCAGCCTCTTTTCTCGTCATGCGATACTTCCCAGAAAGCTGTTTGACAATATAACCGATGGAGTTATGCCCATCGCACAATTGCCACACAAAGGCACCGACATCGTCTAAGACAACCACACGCTTAGGGGGTAACATAAACAGCTTTGCAACCAGTCGTAGCCACACTGTCTCTTTCTGAGGGATAACCAATGAAACTTCCCCGTTGTCGTCAACTTCCCATTCGATTAACTGGTTGCGCAGCGGCAACGATTGTAAGATGTCTGCTCGATCCAGCTGCGATTCTGGAGGTTTTTTGAGTCTGAGCTTGTAAAGAATTGTATTAATCATCGGTTTATCTGGTGCATTGGTACATTAGTTCATTTCATGTTTCACGCATCATGTGTTAATGACATCGGATACTCGCCGCTATCTCTTGCGCTGTTTTTGCCGCATCCTGTTTGGCAATCGCTTGAACGACATAGATCCGATTTGAGTGATGACAACGCCAGAGGTAAACGGCGAAAGTCTTGCGACGCATGACCTTGTCGATAACCAGAGTGGGGCCAAACGGAACGCGGTCTATAATGCGGGTCTCTTCCCCAATTAGCGTGAGTTGTTCGTCTGCGTCGCCGTTGCTGGATTCAATTGAAAACCCATATCCGCGGATAGCTTTGGCGTATCTCCCTCGAAACCACGACTCAAGATCCTGTTCCTTCAGGGTTACATCTGCGACCCCATACCGTTCGATGCTTACTTTTCGGCTTCCATCTACAAATGAAAAAAGCAGGTAGCCGGACAGCAGTTTATGCTTGTCAAGGCGATACCGTCGCGGAACTTCTGCATTGAGTTGATAGGCACCCCACAGCGTTGCCTGTCCTGCCGGGTGATCTTGGACGGAGCTAAAAATACGGCTGGCTGTGTCCCGAATATTCTCCTTTAGATGTCCCATAACCTGCACAATTGTAATCCGCTTGCAGGTATGGCAGTGGAAGATAACGCCGGTGGCTCGAAATTCTCCCTTCCAGTTGAAGAAAGCAACCTCTCTATCCTCAAAGAACTGTGGGTCCTTGATTAGGTTGACATTCCGTTGGATGTGAAGATTCGTGTCTTTCCGCTTATAGTTTTTACGAACGAGCTTGAAATAGTCGTCGAGAACTTTCTGGAGGTCTGGCTTCTTCTGCTTTGACTCTGACCACTTTAACTCAAGGCGCGGCATATCAGCGTCCTCTAGGCGCAAGTATCCGCTTTTATCGTCGCCAGATAATCCGCTCAATTCCCAATCTTCGGGTAGTTCAAGGGTAATGCCGCCCCACCCTAAAGTTGTCCATTTCATGGTTAGTCCATTGGTTCAGGTGAACGGCACGGCGGAGCGTGCCTACTACTTTGGTTCATTGATTATGAAGTCTGACGCATCTTAAAGCGTTGGGCTCTCAGAACCGGTGTTGGTCTCGATCTCCTTTTTCTTAGAAATCTTAGGATTAGTGGACGGAGGAATTTCAAGTCCGGTCAAGTTCTTAAGGATAGAACGGGCAGCCATATTTACCAATTCATCAACTGCCTGTTTATACGTCCATTGATCCTCTGTTTGTACAGAAATCTCACCGCTTCCTTCCCAGACAACATCACCTATTGTACATGACCAGACTTGTCCAGATATATTCATTTTGATTTCTTTTACTATTAATGGGTTTTTGCTCAAGATCCTTGGTGTCAGCCCCTCTGTTTGTGATTGCTCTAAGAGTTCGACGTACAATAGATGTTCGACACCTATCACTGCCCCAATTTTTATCAGACTGTCTGTGTTCAAGATAGCTGAATGATTATAATCATTCAGCAGTCGCGAATAATCTTCGGTCAACCCCGCATTGTTGATTAAGGCTATCGTTTCAAGGTCCCCTATAAACTTACCTTCAGGAAGTTTATTGCTAAGATCTTTATTCAACTGATTTCCAAATGGTCTTCGTAATCCTTCTTGACCAGCACTGGCAACAACAGGAAGTAAGCCCAATCCTCCTGCAGCGAGTGCTCCCTGTTTAGACTCTATGGCAAAATAATCGAATTTGACATTCTGTGTAATAGGTGCTGCACAAGCCGAAAAAACCACCAACATAAGGGGTAGTAGTTTTTGGTATGTCAATTTTTTCATAGCTTTCTCTTGGCTGAATGTCGAGATATGAATCTCGACTACTTGCTTGGTTGAAAATCCGTGCTTGTGTGCAGGGAACAACAATCGTCGTTCCCTATAAATGATTGCGTAGGTCCTGCTTTATTTGGTTCATTCTCATTTGTTCAGGAATTACAAGTGAACCAATGAACTAAAACGGTTTGACAATCACCGCTTTAGAGACTAGCGCAACCGCGACTGTGGCCATACCAATCAGCCCGACGCCACAGGTAAATCCTGCCGCCAAAACGGGATTAAACATGAACCATCGTTTCAGCCCGAATTTCTTAATCATGTAAAAACGACCGATAATTGCGCCCGCCACTTTTGGAAGCATCATTCCGGGGTCGGCACCGATGCCACCCGCGATTCCGTAGAACCACATGCTTGGCATTTTCGCCACCCAGAGCAGACCATAGATCGCCATTGAGGAGGTGAAGCCTGCTGCTACGTAGTTGCCGCGAATGGCTTGCAACATTTGGCTATTGCCGTCCCGAAGCGAGGTTTTCCAGAGGGATTCGTTGGTCGCATAGAGGGGCCACCATGTCTGTGCGAAGGGATATTGCGCCGACGGAATCGGTGCAATTTTCCAGATGAAGTGCCAAACCACAATGCCAGAGACAATCAGAATCGGCATAATCAGCAACCGTGCGGCGATGTTACTCGTGAAGGTGGTGCCAGTCAATTCAAGCACACGCCAACTTTGTGTGCCGCGTCCGTAGTCTTCGTCCGGCAGATGAACGAACCAGATGTCAATCTCCTCGTAGCGACTCAGGATAAATGTAGTTTCGTGGAGGTAAGGAATCTCGAAAAGGTCACGACCAAGAATCCCGTATGTTCGCGCGGTGATGTATGAATTGACTGGGGTATACAAAAAGGCAAAACCGAGTAGGAAGATCAACGGAAAATTCGGCACCATATAGACGTGAACGATATAGATAAAAGTCCCCATCCCAAAGAGCCATAGGAGGGCCATCAGCCAGAGCGGGAAATCGCCACGTCCCGGTGGTGGTTGTAGCGTTCTGCCTAGTCCTGTGCCTTCCTGTCGGGCTCGTTTAAACTTCACCAACATCGGAATAGAGGCTGCCATACCAACAAACGCGAAGCTGAACGATTTTCCCATCCCAAAGCTGATCCAGAAATCGAGACCATTGTATAGACCCGTACCACGGACATCCAAGCCAGGACGCCACTGATGTAGAACGTCCAAAGGATAGAGGATCCGCGGATTCAGAATAAACTGGGTAAAGACCGCCCCAGCCAGCTCAGTCATGATAATGGGAAATGGCAGCACAAAACCGGTGAGTACAGCTCCAAAGTCGGTCGATAACGCGAGCACACCCGTTGGCGCGATTTCTTCTATTACGTTTGTAAAATCGATGAATGGAATCTTTAGGAGCTGAATCGGTGTTGACATCATCACTCCTGTAAGTGAAGGGACGCCGATATAGATAAATCCCCAGATCAAGCCTGCCATGGATCCGACCGAAAAGACACGCCAACGCCACGTTTCCACACGGCCGGTGGTCTCTGCTAAGGCGGTTGCGCCCTGCGCTTCGATAGGTGCCATTGGGTAGGGAAGCCGCTCCATGTCCGCTGTCAGACGAAACAGAAAGTAGCCTGCGCTGATATAGCGGATCTCCGCCAACAACTTGAATACCAGAAAGAATGCGATGGGCCAAAGCCAGTCCATGTGCAAAAGCGAACGCTCTGCAATCGCTATCGCATCTTTCGGCGGCACAATCCAGTAAGGGATCTTATCCGCAATTTCGTAAGACGCAGCTTGTGGCGTATTGACGAAGTAAGCGTACCAGATAAAGCCGCGATACTGACCCCCAGATCCGACCGCTGCGCCGGTGAGGCCAAGCAACATATAAAGTTCTTGTCGCCGGGCGGTTGTGAAAGAGCGGCGGGCTAACTCCGTGAACAGGATGACTGCGACCCACGGTGCTGCCCCTGCACCAGACTGACCGGAAACTAAAGTCAGATAGATTGATCCCGGCATCATCAGCAAGCCGACAAAAAGTGCCCCAAGAAAGACCTTCAGCGTTAAGCCCGACTCAAAGGTTCGGATACCACCATCGATGTCGTAGCGTTGGGCCCAGACTTGCCACTCTTCCGCTTGTGTAATTCGCTCTCTTGCCATAATAAACGAGTGAACTCAGTTTTTCTAGAACGGTTTGACAATCACCGCTTTGGAGACCAGCGCAATGGCGACTGTGGCCATACCAACGAGTCCGACGCCACAGGTGAAACCTGCTGCCAAGACAGGATTATACATAAACCATCTTTTCAGACCGAACTGCTTAATCATGTAGAACCGACCGATGAGTGCGCCGATAACTCGTGGAATCATCATCCCTGGGTCTTGGCCGATGCCTCCGACAATTCCGTAGAACCACATGCTTGGCAGCTTTGCCATCCAGAGAACGCCATAAATTGCCAGTGAAGAGGTAAAGCCGGCTGACACATAATCGCCGCGAATGGCTTGTAACATCTGGCTGTTTCCATCTCGGAGGGAGGTTTTCCAAAGAGCTTCATCGGTTGCGTAAAGGGGCCACCATGTTTGTGCAAAAGGATACTGTGAGGAGGGAATAGGCGCGATTTTCCAGATAAAATGCCAGACCACAATCGTTGCAACAATCAATAGCGGCACCATCAAGGCACGTCCAAGGACATCGCTGGTAAAGGTCGTGCCGGTCAGCTCAAGTACGCGCCAATGTTGTGTGCCTGCGCCGTAATCTTCGTCTGGTAGGTGCACAAACCAGATGTCGATCTCCTCGTAGCGGCTTAAAATAAACGTTGCCTGATGGATGTACGGGAGCACGAAGAGAGGGCGTCCCAACACCCCAAATGTTCGTGCGTTGATATAGGAATGCAAGGGGGTATACAGAAAGGCAAAGCCTAGCAGGAAAGAAACAGGAAAGTTTGGAACCATCCGATGCACAATCCATACATACACCACCATGCTGAGAACCCACAATCCGCCCATCAACCAGATTGGGAAATCCCCACGTCCCGGTGGTGCTTGCAGCGAGCCTCGTCCGGTCGCTTGTGGCTCTCGTGATTGTTTAATACTCAACATGATTGGGATGGACGCTGCTAACCCGACGGCGGCAAAACTAAAAGATTTGCCCATATTGAAACTTAACCAGAAATCCAGATCATTAAACAGCTTAGTACCACGCATATCCAAGCCAGGGCGCCACTGATGTAAGATTTCCAATGGATAAAGGATTCGCGGATTCAGGAAAAACTGAGTGAACATCGCTGAAGCGAATTCGCTTATAATGATTGGAAACGGCAGCACAAACCCCTGCAGTATCAGCCCGAAATCTGTCCATAGGGCGAACATACCCGTTGGCGCGAAGCTTTCGATGCTTGGAGTGAAATCGATAAATGGGATTTTCAGAATCGCTATCGGTGTTGACATCATCACCCCTGTCAGCGAGGGGATACCGATATAGAAAAATCCCCAGAACAGTCCCGCCATGGATCCGATCGAAAAGACGCGCCAGCGCCAGGTTTCTCCCTGCCCTGTGGTTTCGGCTAATGCGGTCGCGCCTTGCGCTTGAATCGGTGCTAACGGATAGGGGAGTCGCTCTAAATCTGCTGTCAGACGGAACAGAAAATAACTCGCGCTAATATAGCGGACCTCCGCCAGTAACTTCATGATTAGAAAAATCGCAATGGGCCAGAACCAATCCATATGTAGAAGTGAACGCTCTGCAATTGCCACTGCGTCCTTTGCTGGTGCAACCCAATAGGGGATTTTGTCCGCGATTTCATACGACTCGGCTTGCGGCGTGTTGATAAAGTAGGAGTACCAGACAAATGGATAGGCGCGATAATGGATTCCAGAACCGACCGCCGCGCTGGTTAACCCCAGCAAAATGTAAAGTTCCTGTCTTCTTGCGGTCGTAAAAGACCGGCGCGCCAATTCTGTAAACAGAATAACCGCCACCCACGGCGCAGCACCCGCGCCCGACTGACCTGCGACTAGGGTCAGATAAATTGACCCCGGCATCATCAATAGCCCGATGAAGACTGCGCCAAGAAAGACCTTCAGGGTTAAACCGGATTCAAAGGTTCTTAAACCGCCTTCAACATCATAACGTTGTGCCCAAGCCTGCCACTCTTCTGCTTGCGACACCCTTTCTCTTGCCAAATTTGTACTCCTTTCAGGACGTTAAACATGAAACGTGATGCGCGAAACGTGAAGAAGTCAATCTCTCACGTTTCAATCTTCATTTCCTGTTCGGTCATTTCTTTTCTCGAAAAAGCTCTTCCCAAACGTGGGCAATCATAATTCCAACAATGAGAATTAGAGCAGCTAGCAGCTGTGGCTGCCATCGGGCTCCCATAAAGATAATCGAAAATACCCATAAGATTGCACCGATAAAGATTAAGAGATACGCTAATTTTTCCATTGGTTTTATTCTCTCCTTTGCGTAGAACGTTAGCTCCAGTGAGGTGACAGATCTGTTTTAATGAACCAATGCACAAATGAACTTCTAACGTTTTACGCTTCAATCTGCCGGCTGTGCGACCAGACCACCAACGCCCGGAGCCGTTTCCGCTTCGCTCTCTTGCCGTCCACGCTCATGGAATTCACCGCGGATATCAGCACTGAACGTACGCCAGATTAACAACTGTTTTCGGACAAGGTTCAGGAAACGGCGGTTGACGCGCTTCCATGAGGCGATTTCGCCACTCTCGCGATGGACATCGAGGTGAATTTTATACAATTCTTCCTCTTCACCACCGACCGGTGAGGTTACAAGCCGAATGGATTGGCTGACCCCGAGATCGTAGGGCGCGAGCCACACCATCATACTGATGTTGTAGGCTTCTTCATCTTTCCCTGCGACTTCTGCAGGTGTCCGAGCGAAAGCGACCTGATCCGTATAGAAGTCGCTTGCAGATTCGTCGGCGTGTGCCTCAAAGTAATCACGCATGAAGATATTCAAGCCGAGTGATTCTTCTGCCAACACTGTGAAGGGGAGATCGAAGTGCCATTCATCACCCTCAGGTTCCGGCAGCTGCCATTTCCGTTCGATGTCAGGCACCGCCATGCGACTAGCTTTAATCGCGGGATACAGGGTGCTTCCAATCACGACAACCATTACGATAATAGTTGCCACGACTGTTGACATTGACGAATAGTTGAGGGTCAGTCCGGCGAGTAATCCAAAATTAACGAGGAAGGTTGCGACAACTTGACCGAGCAGATAGCCGAGCACAGCACCAACAATTGCGTATACACACGCTTCTGCGAGGAACAGGAAGGCGATATGCACAGGGGCAAGCCCGACAGAGCTGTAGATGCTGATTTCACGGACCCGTTCGTAGACCGCACCGAGCATCGTGTTCAGAACAATCAGTGCCGCAATTAAGATCGGTATGAACAGGTTACCCATTCCAGAGAAGGAAGTCATACCGATTGAGCTGTAGAGATAGGTATCCCGATCTCTTCCAACGAAGAAGTCGAGGGCAATTCGGTTCATCAGGGGCGCCATAATTAGGTCCAGCTTATCTGCTGCACTGAAGATTTTTGGATCGCCGGGCTGAGCTTCCATGTTGACGGCAACTGAACGCAGTGTTCCACCCTGATTCATCACTACCTGATACGGAAGGATAGCCACAGCGTCAGGAGGCAGATGGATGTATTTTTCCAACTCTCCTTCCATTGCTTGGTTCTGGCCCTGTGCACCGCCGCCTCGTGCTTCCTGCTGCTGCATCAGTTGGTAATCAACGGGTGTCAGCTCCTCGCCATCGTTATCCTGTAGGTCTTTGAAACCGATGCCGAGAACGCCGGTAACGGTGAAGTCCGCGCCGTATACAGAAACAGTTGCCCTACCCATATCGGCTTCGGTGATGCCAAGCAGATCTGCCATACCTTTGGGCAATACACAAGCGTAGGGCCATTGTGTGGGCCAATCTGCTTCATTGTCGGGGTGATACCATCTACCGTACTGGAGATAGCGATCAATCCCTGTGACACCGGGCTCATCTTGACTCATCCCGACTAGCATGGTCGCGGAGTAGGTCTTTGGCTGACCGGTGGTGGTGTTAACAGGTGGTACGGGATCTTGTGGATTTGGGGTGCGTGCTAGCTGCACAAATGACTGATCGCCGGTTCCCGCAGACTGATACCACGCACGTGGTGCGACGATGTTTTGCACGCGCATTAGAGATTCTTCACCTAGATCAATTAATGTGCCTTCTCGCCGTAATTGTGCCAAGCTTGCTTCAATTTCCGCACCAATCTGATCTTGAGGTTTACCCTCCTGCCCCAACCGCTTCTTCAGCAGTAACCGCAAGTCCTTTTCAGAAATTTGCGTTTTCCGTAGATCATTGGTAATTGAATTGACAACGGGTTCCTCAAGCGGATTCCAATACTGATCTCGGATAAGCATCCCGGTATATCGTGGCGTCACTGAAGGTAGGTTGGTGCTGTTAGGTTGCATAAAGGTACGCACCGAGGTAAAGGAGATGACCGTAAAGGTGAGGATGACCAGTGTGCTGCAGGTGAGAAAAGTGCGCCCCTTCCGCTTACGCATATTGGAAATACCCAAGCTGAAAGCGGCAGCGGAGGCAGACAAACGCCCCACGTCCGCTTTGTACACTTTTGAGCCTTCCTGCTTAATTTTTTCTACCTGTTCTTCAAACTTCCGGACAATGATGCTGATCACGATTGCTGTCAGTGCAAGGACAATGAACGCAATCAGGATGATAACGGGCGTAGTAGTAATCTGAAACGCGGGGTGCACCTGCGCCAAGAAGAAAAATACAACCAAGAATATCACGGCTGTCCCGATAATCTGCTTTTGGACGGTTGGGAAGGCGAACAACAGCCGTTCCATGAAGTAGGCAAATGGGATTAAGAGTGCAAGATAAAACATCACGCCGTTGACCACATCATTCCCAGTTTTCTTCACATCGGGGTAGGCGCGGGATTCGTATCCCCAGGCGGCGCGGGCGAGTTTGAGTGCCTGCTGATAGTCTTTTCGAGCGAGCGCAGTCTCCGCTTGATTCAGATGTTCATTGGCAAATTGGTGGAGCTGATCGAGCCGATCACTGCTGATGCCGAACCGTTTATATAAACTTGCCCGGTTCTCATCAAGCCACCACATATCGCGGACAACAACGTATGGAGTTACGCGAATGCTTCCATTCTCACGGACGACAAACCCTTCTCCGGTATAGAGGGTCGGGTTCTTCGTTCCACTCTTGTTGGCTTTAATCAGCAGCAACCGTTTGCCGATCTGCCCATACGCCATGCCGATTTTGATCCGGCTGTGCGGTTCCGAATAGACGAGCGCGAGTGGCTCAGTCGCCGAGATACCTTCCTGCTGCCACGGCTTTGACACACCGTACTTTTCTGGTGGGCTATCGCTTGCGGCATCAAATACTTCTAGTTCGCGAAGCGTCCGTAGGTATCGCTGATCAACGAGGTCGAAGATGGTAGTGGACACGCAGGGGAAAACCACAATCCGGCACCCACGACGGTGAGTGTTAATCGGTATCAAGTTCGGCAAGAGTTTCGCGCCAAAGTTGCCAAGATCCGGTGCATAGGCAATATCTCCTGAATCGGGGTGGAGGATGTACGCTTCTACTTCCTGTGTTCCTTTAGGACGGATAGTAGCGCGTCCCTCCATCGCGAGTCCTGCGACCTCAAAGTTTCCTTTATTGTCTCCTATTGCAATGAGATCGCCGCGCACCCCCATCATGGTTTTATGCCGACTCCGCAAAGCGAGGATAGGATACGCTACCGGCTTGTTTGGCAGTGCGCTCTCACGAGCGTCGTACTCGACCACATCGCCAAATAGATTGCAATAGAAATTCCCTACCCGTGCGGCAGTGGGCATCTTCGGATCGCGCATCGCTTGGATGAGAATGGCGGCGAGGGTTTTCGCTTGTTTATGCAACGCACCGTCTTCTCTTAAATCCATCCGGTCAATCGTATCAAGTGGGGTATCGGTCAGCACGCGCGCATCGTCGATTGTGGCAAAAGCGATTCCGGTAAAACCGGTCAGGGTCGCGACTTCGCTATCAAAGGCAATCTTACCGGGGATATAGGTCTTCCAGATCTTACCGCCGCTGGCGGAGATTGCGTTGACGAAGTTAGTCTCGCCGCCAAAACCGGCGATGTCAATGAGCGCCTTAATGTCATCGACCTCTTCTTGGGTAAATTCGGAGGGGTCCTCATTGCGCAGTGCGAGCATCCCATCTAAGCGATTGAGTAGACGGACTTTATTTTTCCGGTTCTTACGCGCCTCTCGGATGTCGTTTCGGATGAATCGTTCTACCTCTTTGCGGATATATTCCATATCCTTGAGCATATCCTCGGAAGGCTCGCCTTGGTTTCTCATCTGTTCAAACTGCATCTTCATCAACCGAGAAACCCCGGAAAGTCCGACTAACGTTGCGTAATGTTCGGTCACTAAACTTTCTAGGCTCTTACCTTCGATGGCCCTTTTCGGATCGATGTCAGCTGCAATGGTCCATTGGGTGTTCATCACTGCTTGGCGGATCTGGTCGTCAGTAAAGGTCCATAGTTTCTGGATACGCTCACCGAAATCGGCGCCCTGTGCGTATTCCGCGAGTTTATTCCCGATAGAAGCGAACTCGCGGCGGAGGACAAATTCGGGTTGTTGGTCGTAGAACCATCCTTTGTTGAATACGCCGAACTGGTCATTCTGGCTAGAGAGGTCAACGGAGATAAAGAGAGAGGTGTAGTAGCGATTGAAGAGGTCTTGCAGTGCGATCGCTTGTTCGATGGTACGTATCTTCCGGGAGTATTCCGCTCCGCTGATACGTGCTATCTTCTCTACCCGTTTTTGTAGGTTGCGGAATCGAGCGTTGCGCATCGTGAGCAGGTTATCACGCAGGAGGATTTTGATCTCCTCGTCCAAGTCATGATCAAGTCGGTCAAGGACGTTCAGAAGGTTCTGGAGTTCGACAATATCGTTCTTAGCACGTTTCTTAACCATCTCTAGTAGCCGCTGCTCTTCAAGCTGACCGAAGATCTGCTCTCGGACGACGATCGCGCGATCTGCTGCATCTTCAGACAGATAGTGGCGAAGAACAAGTGCTTCTTCGGCGAGATAGGGGCGGTTCACCGACGCGTGGTGTGCGAGGAAGGATTCGGTGCGATAGCGCTCAAGGCGAGCGTTACGCATCGCGGTTTCGAGAATGCTCTGTTTATCTCTGGTTAGGTCATCAATCAGAACTTGGTCTAGCTCTCGTGAGGTCACTGTTCCCGTTGTCGGGTCCATCATCTCCAACTTCTGGTGGAGCTGGTCCTGGACAATCTCGAACTGCTTGAGAGTAGCTGCGTTGAGGAATAGCTTTAGCTCATCCATAAAACCGCTGGGATGGTAATCAGGTTTGGCACCTAACTGGGTAATAGTGTTTTTGATGAGATTTTCCGCATCGTCGCTCGCCGGAATATTTGCAAGAGTCCGTTCAAGGAGTTGTCGTTCCTCCTCGATGTAGGCTTCTAGAGATTTCTCAGCACGGTGGACAATTTTGCGGGCGGACTTGATTCGTTCCAGACCCTTAAAGTCGAGATGACGGTCTAGCAACTTCTCTTGGGCATACTGAAGGGCAAATTTCCGTGGGTCTTCAAATTCCCAGTCTTGGAGATTTTCCGAGAGCAGCTGAATATCAGCTTCTAAATGCGATGGTAGGTCACTTGGTGTGGGCAAGTAATAACTTTCGTCCTCCCTTTCCTTCGGCACTAGATAGCTGCTGTCCGGTGTTTGCACATATTTCCCCTCAACCTGTTTCGCTGCCAGATTCGTTATCAGTTTGTCGATTGCCCAAACATCTAACCGGGCCATAGGTAAGGCAATCTGTTCAATCAGCTCGCGCTGGGTTTCACGACATTCCTTCAATGCCTGTGAGCGCAATTGTAGGGTACGGTTAAGCATTGAACCCAAGAATTGAGTAGTCTGCAGCGCGTCCTTCTTGAACTTTGAAAGATTTACTTCCAGTCGTGATTTCTCCTCTTCGGTAAATCCTTGCTTCTCCCGTTTTTTGGTCGTTTCGAGTTTTTTCTTCTCTTTCTCCTTTGCATCGCGTTGGGCGTTACGCAAGCTATTAACTTTCCCCTTTGTTGATGCAAGATCGGCGAGAGTTATTCCTAGGGAGTCGATATCTGCTTTGAGTTGATGAACTTCGTGGAAAAAGCCAGGCGGCAGGTCTACTAGCACATTTCGGTCAATTGACAGCAGCAGTTTGCGTCCCAATTCCTCAAACTCAAAGAGGTCTGTACTTAAGCCGCGTCGCAGCCCGCGCATAGTTGGTGTGCCGGGAGAGTCGGAGTCCCGTCCCACGATATCTTGACCAATCCCTTCCATAAATGCTCGCATACCACCCAATCCTTGGAAGTGAGCGTCCGTAGCGACAAAAAGGAGGGAGCGCCCCGGGCGGAATTCCTCTTCGCTAAAGATGCGGGCAAGTTCTAATAGCGCAGCGATGCCGCCGGTGGGGTCGGCACCCGGTGCTATGGCGGGAACGACAGACATTGAGTCGTAATAGCCGGTGATGACGACCAATTCATCTTTGAGGGCCGGGTCCCCACCTTCGAGGAAGCCGCGGATATTTTGCCCAATCCCTTGTTCCCAAGTAATGGTGCTAGTGACACGTGCATAAAGTTTCTGAGGCGGTGGTTCAGCGCCTGTTTCTCCTTCACCAAGCATTGCCAAGAGCTCGTCAGCGTCCTCTTTGGAAATCCAGAAGCGGGGGATATTGGCGGGGACTGTCAGAAATTTGTTCTCAGCCTCGCCACGGATAGTGGTCTCTGGCTCGATGAAGATTACCGCTTTTGCTCCAAGCATTGCAGCGTTAATCCATTTGGTGCTAGAATTGAAGTCGATCAGAGCAATGCTGCCCTGAGGGATAAAGATGCTAGATTCAAAAGCCGGGACAAATTCACCCTCTTCGTCGATTTGTCCGTCGTTGTTGTTATCGATTCCGTCAGTTTCGTCGCCGGGGCGTTCATCTACAAACCCATCGCCATCGTTATCAATGCTGTCCGTATCCCATTGCAAAATCTCAGCTAGTGGCGGAATTTCTCCGTATTCGTCAATCTGTCCATCTTCATTGTTGTCGATACCATCTTGCGTTTTTTGGAGGTGACCGTTAAGCACATCGTCGGTGATGCTGCCGACGCCGATGCGAAAGCGGTGGGCGAGATCTTTTAGTGTGTCGCCAGATTGGACTTTGTGCCAGAAGCCCCCAATGTCTTTGCCGTTGAACGCGGAGAGGTCGCCAGTGCCACCGTAAAAGATGGGCGCGGTCAAGCCGCCGGTGGGAATAAAGAGCGAGTTACCTTCGACTAGTACTAGTTCGCCCGGTTCGTCGACTTCGCCGTCATCATCGTTATCGCTGCCGTCGGTCGCTTGGTCTCGGAGGTATTGGTTATGCGGGTCAGCTAAAATGGCTTGCGGGTCAACTTGGTAGGACTGGGCGATCTCCTCAAAAGTTTCGCTCGCATCTACCAGATGGGAGACACCGTTGGGGAGGAAGGAGGTGCGAACAAGGTTGGGCCACAGAGGCAAAAGTTTGTAGGTCTTCAGAATTGCTTTATCTTCGGAGAGAATTTCTACCTTTCCATCATGGTGGTCTATTGGAACAGAAACAGGGAACTCGCGACTCTCGACGTTCTGTAAGCCGATTTCGACGAATTGATCGAAGATGTATTTACTGCCTGATGCGGCTTCATCGTAGCCAGTAACACGGGTGGAAAGATTCGATAACCGAGCGATGTCTTTTCGCATTCGACCAATATCGACTTTGTCATGGATTTTGACTGCAACCTCCGAAAGCCCGACTGATAGTTGTTCATCAACAGCGAAGCTCATGTGCGGACATAGTAGGGCAAGGATGCAAAGCCATAAACCGATGTAATAATATCTCTTAATTATCATGGTAATACCTCCGAAATTTTTAATAAGCTGACCGGTACATAGGTATATTGTTTTCTTTAGATTTGCCTGATTCTATCATAGTCACAAGATCTTGTCAAGATACAAAAACGGATCTAATTCACAAAAGTGAGCATTATGGGCGGATACCTTTTGAGATTTATATCCGTTATCTGTTTATTCGTGAAACCTTTATTATATAAATTTTCGTTAATTTTATGTTACACCTTGCATTGGGTGGGCGTAATGTGTTAAAATATAAATCACAATCGTTAGAAAGTATAATAGACACGACATGTTTTCCGGTTTTTGAGTCATACACCGGTTTTTGCCCTAACCTACATAAAAGGAGATATATGATTATGTCTGTTTCAGCACGCATTAAGGAACGGCGGAATAGACTCGGAATGACGCAAACACAACTCGCTAAAGCGGCGAAGCTAACCCCTGCGGCGATTTCACAGTTTGAGTCCGGTGCCCGCAAACCGGCATTCGACACCCTTTCGAGTCTTGCCGATGCGCTGAAAGTCACCACGGACTACCTGCTCGGCAAAAAAGAGCAAGGCTACGATGACCTTTTAGCGGATCCGAAAGTTAGCGTTATGTTTAGAGGTATCATGGGCCTTTCGGAAGAAGATAAAGAAACGATGCTCGAATTCTACCAATTTCTTAAAAACAAAAACGACAAAAGCACGAAATAGAATAATTCCGAGGAATCTGCTGCATAAACATGAATCAGAGACCCTCCCGAAAGGATCAGATTGCAAAACAGGTGTCCTCCAAACCCTCTCTGGAACCCGTTGAAGGTGCGCGACAGTTGTTGCGTGAACTAAATGTTCAGGGCATCCCAATCCAACCGCGGGCAATTGCGGAACAACTCCAAATCATCGTTTGGGAACGTGAAATGGAAAGCCAGTACGATGGTTGCTTGATGCGGGTCGGAGACACTTGGGGCATCCTGCTAAACAATCTGATTCAGTCACAGGCTCGAAAGAACTTTACGATCGCTCACGAACTGGGGCATTACTACTTGGACGGGGAGCAAATCGAGCGACAAATTTCCGCTACGGATAAAAAGGACAAGGCGGCAACATTTGTCCCTCAGCACCGCTGTCAGCGCGAAGATTTGCGTGGATTTGATTCGCACCGATCGGAGGAGCAGCGTGCCAATCAGTTCGCGGTTGAGCTGCTAATGCCCTCTCCCATTTTCCGAGCGGACGCTGCAGATCTGCCTAAAATCGGTTTGTCCGCGATTGGTGCTCTCGCTGCTAAGTATTCCACCTCTTTGACAAGCACAGCCATTCGCTACACCCGCTTGAGTCCACATGTCTGTGCGATTGTATTGTCTGAGCAGGGGCAGATCAAATATTTTGCATATTCAGATCGCTTTCGTCAGAACAGCGATTGCTATCTTGCCAAAAACAAACCCCTCCATCCCGATGCGGTTGCAGCCCAGCTTGCCAAAGACAAGTCAAAAGAGGTCAAAGAGCACCGACGAAAGGTCCCGTTGTCCTATTGGTGTTCCACGCAATCAGACCAAGCCCTCGTTGAGCAATCCCGCCGATTACCCCGCATGAACCAAGTACTCACGTTTCTCTGGTTGCCGGACTCACCGCATTAGTTCATTAGTTCGTTGGTTCATTTTTCACAGCCCGATATATCGAGGATCCTCGCCTTGCGGGATTTCACGCCCGGTGTTGGAAAGTCGTCTTTTGTACCACAATCTGTTAGATTGTGCTCCCACCCCGCAAACTAACAGTTTGCGCTACATTTGGCGGATTGTCCCATAATGATAGCGGTCGCCAAATTAGCAACATCCCAATGTGAACGCGCCGTAGTAATTTAGGTTATCTTAACGCGCTAACAGGGCACAAAAAAAAGGGGTGCATCCGAAGATACACCCCCAATCTGTTAAGGGTTTGCTTCTATCGTTCCGCTTCTTCGCTGTTAGGCGCATCATGGGAAGGCTCAGCAGGTCGAAGCCTCTCGGAACGGAGATGCTCCCGCCCTGGTCTCGATTTATCGGACTCAAGCTGACGGGCAGCATCAGGATCAGACTCCCATAACTCTTGCAGACGGCGGAGCCTTTCTGCTGTGCTATTCGGGTCCATCAACTGATCCTGAAGGTCTGCTGACAGCTCTATGCTCTGTTCTCCCTCCGGGGTCACCGGTTTTTCGGTGGGTTTTGATGGGTGATGTGGATGGTGATTCGTCTCGAAGCGTTCCTCTGAAATCTCAGGGGCATCAAGATAATCGGCATAAATGTCAACCGTATCACGAAAGTCGAGTTTATGCTGGGCATTTGAACCGCCTTCGACATAACCCACAAGTTCTGCCAACCTCGGATTACTCCCACTTGGGTCCGCCAAGAGCATATTGAGAACTTCCACTACTGTCGGTTCATGGGCGTTTGGATTTCCGAGGAAGTCTTGGATATGCCGAGAGAACTTAGGATTTTTAGCATCTAGTTCAACGAAGTCGACACTAGTGTTGCCAATATCATCAGGCACAAAACCTGATTCCAGTGGTCGCCTGTCCTCGCGCCTAACAAACAGCGGGTCGTCGAAGATAGGATCGTCTGCCGCTTCTTCGGGCGAACTTGGAATAACTCCCTCTTCGATGAGACTATCAACCGATTCGAGAGGCACATCGTACATTGTACTCAACTTGATTTTATCGATATACGAGTCAGCGGTTTCGCCAAGTGGGACAATATACTCTACCCCCTCTGTCACAACCCTATCCATCGGCAAACTGTCGATAGGGGGCATAGGGTCCCCAGGTCGAAGTTTGCTATGCCAAAGAATCTTATGCACTCGTCCGTCAGGGGTTTGAACCAGTTGCGGTGCCCGCTCTGACAGCTCAACCGGTTCAGACGGGGGCTGAGGCAACAATTTGACATTCGGATCATCCGCGGTCAACGGCTTTTTGTCACTGAGCTTGACCGGCTCCTGATTTGACCAATAGTTGTTCCACTGACCTTTATCGAACGTTGACCAGTGTGGAGTATTAGTGGTTGCTGAGGCTAAAGTATCAGTCGTATTGGGCTGCAGCTGTTCATTCAGTTGTGCCATCTTACGAGAATGATCACCCATAAACGTCTGAAACTCAACATGGTTGTGGTAAACGAACAATCCGACACCGGACAACAAAACTATAGCCAACGCAACAAGGTATAGTCTAAACTTTCGGCTAAACATGATAACCTCCTGCGAAGTAGACTGAGGGTTTGTTTAAGTAGGCGTCATAGTAACCGTAATCGCAATCAAGCCTGCCGTAACTACAAATGGTGTCCCAATGAGTTGTGCTGGGATACTTATACTCATCAGGCAGTTTATACCATCTTGTTCTTGGTAAATCTTTCCATCTGTTTCTGCGATCCTCCCACTGAAATCTGTTCCATCGCACTTTACACTTATACTTCTCTTTGTACGTGCGACCTGTTATCCGACCGTGACATTCAGGACAATCTTTGTAGTAGTATTGATAAACGGAGCGGCTGTGGTATTCTTCTCTCTTGTCTGGATGACCGTGTATCTCAGCCCTTTTAGGCCTTTCCGGGTGAGGATAGAGATCAGTCAGACAAAACGCTAACAGAATCATCGGTGCCAGCGTGAAACGCAAAACTTTCGACATAGTAAATCTCCCTGTTACCACTGTTCCAACCGAAAACAAAAAAGGGCTGCGTCCTCAAATCGCGCAGCCCCTTTGTTTTTGATTGAAACTAATGGTTTCAAAGGGTATACTATAATTCAATTGTTAGGCATTCCTCCTAACAATCACGAAGCGATTCGAGTCCATACCTCGTTTTGCTTCAGGGGGCTTCGAGCGGTAACTCGGAGCTCCCACAATTATCCAGCCTATACCATCCTGAAAAATCTGTCAACACTTTTTTTCAATAAAATTAACAATTTTCTGAATATTTAGTGTTTTTCCTTTTTGTGTGGTATCTTTCTCTTTTGTTTTTACCCTATTGAATGTCACAATCCTTTCGCATTGCCGCTATCGTAACCACCTTTTTTCCAAACAGTCATGCCGGCGTGATAGTGCCTAAATTCCTGCGTGGTTTTCCCATTGATGATGGCTTCATTGCGCCGCGCACCCAGCTCGCTTCGCTCTTCATCGACCAGATCCACCAAAATGATGTCGGTCGGCAGATCGCTCAGGAATATGATATTCCCATCTACGAGAGCATTCGTGCCGCACTCACTTTCGGCGGAGATAGCTTGGCTGTAGATGCGGTGCTGCTCATCGGGGAGCATGGCGATTACCCACGCTCTGCCCTAGGTCAGGAGATGCTGCCACGACGATATTTCTTTGAGCAAATCTGCGGCGTTATTGCTGAATCCGATCGCCCCATCCCTGTCTACAACGACAAACATCTCTCCTACCGTTGGGACGATGCCCATTGGATGTACACAACCGCGAAGCAACTCGACATACCACTCTGGGCAGGATCGGCACTGCCGGTGGCATGGCGTCGACCAAACTTTGAGCATCCGCTTGACACACCGATCGATGAGGCGTTATCCATCGGGTTTCACATGCTTGAGCGGTACGGCTTCCATGCGCTGGAAAGCCTACAATGTCAGGTGGAACGGCGACGCGGTGGCGAAACGGGTGTCCGTTCCGTCCAATGTCTATCCGGTGATGCGGTCTGGCGTGCAGCAGATGCGGGACGGTGGTCGTTTGAACTCGCTGACCACGCTCTCAACGCGATTGAGAACGGACCGAGGCACCTCGATCCATCGCAGGTCGAAGATCCGCATGTCTTTCTAGTTGAGTATTGCGACGGGCTGAAAGGCACGGCGTTGATGCTTGGCGATAACGATTATGTCCGGAAGTTCGCCTACGCAGCCAAGCGTGGTGAGGTCGTTGATGCGATGGAATACCATACCGATTCGGGAATGACACACGCTGTTTTTAGCTATATGGGCCTGAATATTGAGGATTTTTTTCTAACCGGTGTCCCGCCCAGCCCGGTTGAGCGGACCTATCTCACCACTGGCATCTTAGAGGCGGTGATGCGTTCCCACGGCAGTGGGGGCGCGCGGATTGAAACCTCTCACTTGGCGATTGGCTATACTCCTACCGAATCCCAACCGCGACGACCCACCAATACTCGCCCAACCGGTGCGTCCCTTTCACCGTGGCAGATGCCGGAACCGGGAGCTACTCCCGCTGCGGACTCGATTCCCATTGGACGCGACGGGACGGTGCGTGGACGCCGGCAGTAATCTGTAATTCACCGATAAATACCCAACCCCTACAATGTCTTTGTCGAGATGTGAATCTCGATCTACAGGAGTAATTTGCGTTATACTATGGTGAATTAGAGAAATAAGTAGACATCTACCAATAACTCCTACCTTCACGAAGCTTCCTAAGTCCCCCTGATAAGGGGGATTTAGGGGGTTAGCTGTGCATTGGGAGGATCTAAGTAATTCTAAAATCTACCATAAATAATGGAGCTATAAACGCTTCCATTGAATGATAGCTGCCACTTGTGCTGTGGGAGAGCACTTCCCTGCCCGACGAGCAGTCGATTCCCGATATTGTTAGATTCTATGAGTCGTATTCAAAAAGGAACGTGAACCAATGAAATCAACGCAATTTTCCATACTAACCGTTTTGGTTATTTTTAGTCTGTTTTCACTCAACGTCTTCGCCCAAGATTATACGCAATTGAGTTTACCGGAAGGTGCCAAAGCGCGCCTCGGTAAAGGGTCAATATCTGGTAATATCGCGTATTCTCCCGACGGCACTCGGCTTGCAGTGGCGAGTAGTATCGGTATTTGGCTCTACGATACGGCGACCTATCAAGAGGTCGCGCTGCTCACGGGGCATACGGACGATGTCATTAGTGTGGCGTTTAGTCCAGATGGTAGCGCGCTCGCCAGTGGGAGTTGGGACGAAACGGTGCGGCTGTGGGACGTTGTTACAGGTCAGGAGAAAGCCACACTCACGGGGCATGCGGGGATAACGGGTGCGGGGGTCAATAGTGTATCGTTTAGTCCAGATGGTAGTACGCTCGCCAGTGGAGGTGAGGATAGCACGGTGCGGCTGCGGGACGCTGCTACGGGCAAACCCATAGCTGAGCTCTCAGGGCATACGGCGGAGGTCTATAGTGTGGCGTTCAGTCCAGATGGTAGCACGCTCGTCAGTGGGAGTTGGGACGAGACGGTGCGGCTGCGGGACGCTGCTACGGGCAAACCCATAGCTGAGCTCTCAGGGCATACGGCGGAGGTCTATAGTGTGGCGTTCAGTCCAGATGGTAGCACGCTCGTCAGTGGGAGTTGGGACAAGACGGTGCGGTTGTGGGACGTTGTTACGGGTCAGCTCAAAGCCACGCTCACGGGGCATACGGGACATGTCATTAGTGTAGTGTTTAGTCCAGATGGTAGGACGCTTGCCAGTGGGAGTAAGAACGCAACGGTGGGGCTATGGGACGTTGTTACGGGTCAGCCCAAAGCCACCCTCACGGGGCATAGGGGCTGGGTCGATAGTGTAGTGTTTAGTCCAGATGGTAGCACACTCGCAAGCGGGAGTTCCCGGGAGATACGGTTGTGGGACGCTGCTACGGGTCAACCCAAAGCCACGCTCACGGGGCATCGGGGGGATGTCTGGAGTGTATCGTTTAGTCCAGATGGCGGCACACTTGCCAGTGGGGGTAGTGACAGGACGGTGCGGCTGTGGGATGCTGTTACGGGTCAACCCAAAGCCACCCTCAAAGGGCATACGGGGTATGTCTATAGTGTAGCATTTAGTCCAGATGGTAGCACGCTCGCCAGTGGAGGTGAGAACGCAGCGGTGCGGCTGTGGGACGCTGTTACGGGTCAGCCCAAAGCCACCCTCACGGGTACGGGCGGGGTCAATAGTGTATCGTTTAGTCCAGATGGTAGCACGCTCGCCGGTAGGGGTAGGGACGGAACGGTGCGGCTGTGGGACGCTGTTACGGGTCAACCCAAAGCCACCCTCACGGGTACGGGCGGGGTCAATAATGTATCGTTTAGTCCAGATGGTAGCACGCTCGTCAGTGGGAGTGGAGACGGCACAATTATCCTGTGGTAGATTATACCCGCTCCACTGGAACCGGAAAAAATCGCAGGCGATGTCAATGGCGATGGTGCTATCAACCTCTTGGACTTGGTGTGTGTTGCCTCAAGCTTTGGTAACGCGGCAGCCGCACCTTCATTACACCCACAAGTCCTAGCAATTTCCAGTAACGCAGTTAGGATAAGACCCATTTGGGGTGAGTCTCCATGATAGAATCAAAGTCTATTGTACATTATATTATATCAAAGCGCCCCCATACTCGACACCTATTCAATTGATGCATTAGCTCATTGGTTCATTGTTGATAACTCACATCGGAAAACCAACGGGGGACAAAAAAGGGGGTGCATCCGAAGATACACCCCCAGTTCCGACTTGTTCCCGAGTATCGGGACTACGCGGGATCTGTTAAGAGTTTGTTTTATCGTTTCGAACCTTGCCGAGATTAGGCAAGGTCGAAGCGATCGAGATTCATGACCTTGTTCCACGCAGCCACGAAGTCACTTACAAATTCCTGCTGAGCGTCATCACACGCGTAGACTTCCGCAATGGCTCGGAGCTGCGAGTTTGAGCCGAATGCGAGGTCGGCACGGGTGCCGGTCCACTGAATCTCACCTGTCAAACGATTGCGCCCCTCGAACACATCCTCGGATGTAGTGGACGCCCACTCGGTGTTCATGTCAAGCAGGTTCACGAAGAAATCAGGAGTCAACGTCTCGGACCGCTTGGTGAAGACGCCGAGTTCGGACTGACCGACGTTTGCGTTCAGGACACGCAAGCCTCCGACGAGAACCGTCATCTCAGGAGCGGTTAGCGTCAGCATTTGTGCTCGATCCACCAGCAGCTCTTCGACTGTTCTCTGGTGTCCGTTTGCGAGGTAGTTGCGGAATCCGTCGGCAGTCGGTTCAAGCACAGCAAATGACTCTACGTCGGTTTGTTCCTGCAACGCGTCTGTGCGCCCCGGAGCGAAGGGAACCTGTACGTCGATACCGGCGTTCTGCGCAGCTGCTTCGACCGCTGCACCCCCAGCCAGAACGATCAGGTCAGCGAGCGAGACCCGCTTCCCGTTGGACTGCGACCCGTTAAATTCCTCTTGAATCCCCTCAAGGGCCTGAAGTACCTTCCCCAGTTCGGATGGACTGTTGACTTCCCAATCCTTCTGCGGCGCGAGGCGAATGCGTGCCCCGTTAGCGCCCCCGCGCTTGTCGGTGCCGCGGAATGTTGCCGCAGACGCCCAAGCGGTCGAGACCAGTTGGGAAATGGACAGTCCTGATTCGAGGCACTTGCCCTTGAGGGCAGCGATGTCTTGCTCCCCAATCAATTCATGATCGACGTCAGGGACGGGGTCTTGCCACAGCTGGGGTTCCGCAGGAACCAACGGACCGAGACACCGTGTGCGAGGTCCCATGTCGCGGTGGGTCAGCTTGTACCACGCCTTGGCAAACGCGTCTGCGAACTCGTCTGGGTTCTCGTAGAAGCGCCTTGAAATCGGTTCATAGATTGGATCTGCCTTCAAGGACAGGTCCGTCGTGAGCATCATGGGGGCGTGCTTCTTTGAGGGATCGTGAGCGTCCGGCACGGTGCCTTGTGCGGATTCGTCTTTGGGCGTCCACTGCCACGCACCGCCAGGACCTTTCTCCAGTTCCCACTCGTAGTTGAACAGGTTCTCGAAGAAGTTGTTGTCCCACTTGGCCGGCGCGGTGGTCCAGGCACCCTCCAACCCGCTGGTGATCGTGTCTACGCCCACCCCGCTGCCAAAGCTGTTCTTCCAGCCGAGCCCTTGCTCCTCGAGGGAGGCACCCTCGGGTTCGGGACCGACGTACTGATCCGCATCAGCCGCACCATGGGTTTTGCCGAACGTGTGTCCGCCGGCGATGAGCGCGACTGTCTCCTCGTCGTTCATTGCCATACGGCGGAACGTCTCTCTAATGTCTCTCGCGGCAGCGACCGGATCCGGGTTGCCGTTCGGTCCCTGCGGATTCACATAGATTAAGCCCATCTGAACGGCACCGAGGGGATTCTCCAGTTCCCTGTCGCCGGTGTAGCGCTCGTCCCCTAGCCACGTGGTCTCCTGTCCCCAATAGATGTCTTCTTCGGGTTCCCAGACATCCTCTCGCCCACCGGCGAATCCGAGGGTCTTGAGACCCATCGACTCAATAGCACAGTTCCCGGTGAGGATCATCAGGTCCGCCCACGAGAGCTTACTGCCGTACTTCTGCTTGATTGGCCACAGCAACCGGCGTGCTTTGTCGAGGCTCGCGTTGTCGGGCCAACTGTTGAGGGGCGCAAAGCGCATCGTGCCGGAGGCTGCGCCACCGCGTCCGTCGGCGATGCGGTACGTGCCTGCACTGTGCCACGCCATCCGAATGAAGAGAGGTCCATAGTGGCCGTAGTCGGCGGGCCACCACTCCTGTGATGTCGTCATCACCTTATCAATGTCCTGCTTCAGTTCGTCCAAGTCAAGTGTCTTGAACGCCTCGGCGTAGTTGAAATCCTCGCCCATGGGATTGGACGAGGGTGAGTTCTGGTGGAGTATCTTCAGGTTCAACTGATTTGGCCACCACTGCTGGTTCGCTATGGTACCCGCGTGAGAGTGGCCCATCACGGGACACTTACTTTCGTTGCTCATATTCCCTCCAATTGTGTTCTGCGTTTTTTTAACCTATTCTTGTAGGTAGTGATTCTTAAACGCCTGTTAGGCTGTGCCTAACAAGCCCTTCAACAAATATGGAGCAGCCTCCATGTATCCTTGCCGTTTGCACTCAAAGGTGCAGCGGCAAAGGGTAACTCCGGCAGCAAGCTACCTGCCGGACTTCTGTAAAAGATCCTTGCAAATTCGGCTTTGTAGGCGGGGCATCTTGCCCCGCTTGGTATCTGCCGTTCTTGTTACGAGCTTCCTTCGCCCATGCTAGCAAGCAGATCCGGGAGCGATGCCCACCACCCCTCCGTTGCACTGACGCGCAACAGGTGGGTATTGCCCGGCACATCGTTCGCGCCTAAACCACGCTCGATAACCCCCGTATGTGGATCTTCCTCCAACTGCTTGGCGAGTCTACCTTCCAATCGTTTGCGTGAGCGGATTGCGAAGACGCCCGCAAGCTCCGCCGCCTCCAACTCCAAGAGGAAATCAACGTTCCAGTGCAAGGTTTTGCCTCGTTGAGGCAATAGATTCCCGTTTCCCAAACCGCATTCAGCAAATCGGTGGAGCATCGTCTCGCGGATACGGTGTGGGTGTTGATCGCCGCTTCGCGTTGCATGCCGAACGAGCCGCCGCGCCAGCATGGTCGCTCCCTTCTCTGCGAGTGCGGAGCCGACATAGGCGTATTCACCGGCGGGCAGTGAAATCAACTTCCCTTTCTTGAACCGTCCGAACCGTAAGGTGGTGTCCTTTTTGAGGCGAATTCGCAGGATATAGGTGCCTGCTTGTGATTCATCACCGATTATAACGATGCTTGGAATTTCCACTAAATCACCGAATGCGTTAGGTGTCGGGATTCGGAGGTCCCTTCTACAGGAGAACTAAATGCCCCTACGGTTTATTAGGGCTGTCTTTTCATCTGAAAATGTGTGGAGTTTTCATCGACGATTGTGAATCCTAGCCTCTGGTAGAAAGCGGTAGCACGGGTGTTAATTTTTAGCACCTGAAGCGTTACAGGTTTTTGTTCAAGGTTGGCATCGTCGATAATGCGCTTCATACACGCTGCCCCGATTCCCCTTCCTTGGTACTCAAGCAGGATATAGAGTTGATTGACGTTGAGCGTGTCAGAGGTGTTAGACGTTGCTAAGAAACCAACGTCGGTCCCGTGAAACTGAATGATGCGAAGATCCTGTGAAGTGAATCGCCTATCGTGTAGATCCTTTTGATAGGTATCATCCCAACCCCAGATTTGCTCTACATATTCTCGGAACGCTGCCTTCTTTACAGCAAAAACAAATTCACTGTCGGTTGCCTGTGCTTGGCGAAGCTTCAACGCTTCCACTCCAGATCTCCATGTGTGTGTAATCGTAGATTGTGCAGATTAGGAAATCCGCACCCACGATTAATCCTCGCGGTTTTGCCAATCAATTTCATCAATTGTCTGTGCAGTCAGCACTTTCTCAAAAAGCAAATCCAAACGGGAGAGACTCTGTATCAAGGTAATCTGATTGGTTACAGATTCAGGAACGGAATCAAATCGGAACCGCAGTAGTTTGATGAGTGCCTCCTGTTTCGCTCGTGTCTCACCTTGTTCAATACCTTGTTCTTTGCCGCGTTCAATGAGATGTTCAGCCATTGTCTGCGCCATGACTTCTATCCCCTCCCTGTCTGAAGGTTGTCGATAGATAGATACAGTAAAATCCAACGCCCAATCTATCAAATGTCAATAGAACCTATCCATCACGGTTTTGCCAATCAATTTCATCAAGTGTCTGTGCGATTAGCACTCTCTCAAAAAGCGAGTCCAAACGGGAGTGACTCTGTATCAAGGTAATCTGATCGATAACAGATTCAGGAACAGAATCAAATTGGAACCGTATCAATTTGAGGAGTGCCTCCTGTTTCGCTCGTGTCTCACCTTGTTCGATACCTTGCTCAATGCCTTGCTCAATCCCTTGTGCTTTACCACGCTCAATGAGATGTTCAGCCATTGTCTGTGCCATGACTTCTACCTCCTCCCTATCTAATGGTTGTTGGATGTGTTGGTCAACAAGTGTGCTCAATTCCTCATGTTCCTCAACTGGACGACGATGCAGAACCAGCAAGAGCAGATACGAAATCGCACGCCGCCGCTGCTGCGCTTGTTCGTCACCAAGCGCGTTGATATGCGACATCGCTTCGATCAATGCAGTCCTTAGCACTTCCGTGTTCGCATGTTCCTTTTGCAAAACAGTTAGCAACCACCCAAGGGGATGGTCAGATTTCGTTAAGTCCGCTTCATCGGTCTCCTTTACACTTAGAAACAGTATATCCAACTTCGGGACAAACCGTGAAAACACATCGGGGATGTCCATTATTGCATTGAGGGTCAGCGGAGTGTTCCATCTCTGTGCGCCAGTGTAAAACACAATCGGAAGCACCGGACGGAAACGCCACTGACTTTTGGGAACATTGTTTGATTCCCACTCACGGCGTTGGGAATCCCAAATCTGAATCATGTAGAACAACACTCGAAATCCCATTGTCGAATCGACCGTGGATTGATGTTCAATGAGGATATAGATTAGCAGTTCATCCGTTTCCGATTCGCTATGCAGTGGAACGCTAAACACGAGGTCGGACTCCTGCTCTCGAAGGTTGTCGGGAATAAAACTCCTGTTTATCTGTGCGAGTTGGCTAAAATCGATCAGTTCCACCAACTCGCCTGCGACGATTTCTAGCAGTCCTCGGACGTTCTCTTTGTCTTGGAACAACCATCGGGCACTCCTGTCAGGGAAATGTTCAACCCGGATGTCGAAAAAATTGAGTATTTCTGTTGCTTCTGCCATAGTTCCCTAGGTTTTCAAACAGGCTTTTAGCTTTCGTTCAACCTCTCAATATCTCATTGAGGGGATAGCGTTGATTCTAATCCGGGTAGAACTGTTTCCAAAGGCTGGATTTGGGTCAACTTCGGTTAGTTGCACATGTTGGACACAAGCCGTACAACTCCAGCTTGTATCCTTGTACTTCAAACCCCCTTGCTTTGAACTGCTGTGTGTTAAGTGGATCGGAGAGCGGTGCGTCAACATCGAGTAACTGATCGCAATCCGTGCAGATCAGGTGGTGATGCTCTGCGAGATTCGCGTCAAAGCGGGCGTATTCGCCGTGCTCCACCTTGCGGATCAAACCGAGCTCGACCAAAACGCCGAGGCTCCGATAGACAGTGCCCAAGCTAATCTTTGGCAGACGGACCTTCACCGCATCATAAATCTCTTTCGCGCTTGGGTGGTATTGCTGCCGCCGCACCTCTTCGAGGATAATCCGGCGTTGACGGGTGAATCGATAGCCTTCTTGCCTCAGTCCTTCACTTAGCTCTTTCACATTTACATCCTAAAAAAATTGGCATAATCCCATATTAGTAATAATTCCTATTACTGATAAACGTAATTGTATCAGAAAAGGAGTTGACGGGTCAAGTTAAAAATAAGATTTTTCGCATGGAAAGCACATTAACCCAGCGCACTCACTACAGCGTCGCCGACCTGTGAGGTTGTGGCTTGACCGTCGAGGTCCGGCGGGAGGGTCTCGCCCTTCTCGACCACCTTCAGTACCGCTGCGTCTATCGTGTCCGCCGCTTCCGTCTCACCGACGAAGCGTAGCATCATCGAACCGGAGGTAATCGCCGCTAACGGATTGGCGATGCCTTGCCCCATAATGTCCGGTGCACTGCCGTGAACCGGCTCGAACATCGACGGGAATCGGCGTTCCGGATCGAGATTGCCGCTCGGAGCCAGTCCCATGCTCCCCGTGATAATTGCACCGATATCCGTGAGGATATCTCCAAACAGGTTGCTAGCGACTACCACATCGAAATCCTCTGGTCTTCGGACGAAATCCATACACGCTGCGTCCACAAGCAACGATTCCGTTTCTATGTCGGGATACTTTTCTGCTACGCGTTCGAAGGCGGTATCCCATACAATCATGCCGTAACCCTGTGCGTTCGATTTGGTGACCGAAGTGACTTTACGCTTCTTATTTCGTGCCCGGGCTTGCTCGAAGGCGTGAGTGATGACACGCTCGCTGCCGTGGCGGGTGAATACCCCGACCTGTACGCCAATCTCTTCGGGGAATCCTTGGTACTGAAATCCTCCGACGTTGGCATATTCGCCTTCTGTGTTCTCTCTTACTACCACCAGATCGATGTCCCAAGCGCCTTTATCCTTGAGCGGTGCGTTGATGCCGGGATAGAGGACGCTTGGTCGCTCGCAGACGTACTGATCGAATTTGCGCCGGATAGGCAGCAAAAGCCCGTTGAGCGTAAGGTGGTCTTGGATGTCGGGGTGCCCGACTGCGCCAAGATAGATCTGGTCGAATTCCGCTAGTGTATCGAGGGCATCGGTTGGCATCATGTGCCCATGCTCAAAATAGTAGTCTGAACCCCAAGGGAACTCGACAAAGTCCCATGTGATGTCATATCTGTCGGCGGCGACGTTGAGAACCTTGAGACCCTCCTCCATCACCTCGATCCCAATGCCGTCCCCTCGAATTACCGCAATTTTGTATTTAGCCATATTTTTCCTTTCTGATGTTACTAGGTTCTGTCGACGTTCAACACGTTGAACCAATCTCGGGTCCGAGAGTCTTTGACCTGATGCACCTTGAGGCTATTTCGGGCTTCCGTAGGGGTAATCCTTGTGGTTACCCAGTGCTCTGAAGGCTATCTGCGTTTTGGGCAGGCACAAGACCTGTCCCTACAGTAGGTCGATTTTCCAAAATCGACATTCGGATGTCGGATATGAATCTCGACCTACGGGTTCATTGGTTCATTATTGTCACACACATCATTGGAGCGCAGAGATCGGGTATGCTACCATGCTATAGACACACCTCACTATATTTACGAAACGGTAAAACCGTTCAGGAGTTGCAGCGCTGCATCAACCATCTGCCCACCGGCGTCTGGCGCAAGATAGCTGCTCTGCGCTAACCATGTCTCATAGCCACCATGCTCATGTCCAATCGGGGTGGGGACATAGCCGGTGTAGTCGTTGGCAAGTTCGATGATAAACGTCGGATCGAGCGGCGAGGCAGCCTTGAGGTCAATGCCGAATTGACAGAAGATCTCTCCTGTCAATGCGACAATCCCGCAATCTCCGATACGGAAGGCTTGAATCGGTGTCGTGCGCGTATCTTCCCACCCGTTGACTATAATCCGTTCGCGGGCGTAGAGTTCATCGACAGTTGGGTCGTCACTTGCGTTTTCCCATATCGTTTCATATTCGGCAAGTTCTGCGCTGGTTGGCTTCCGTATGCCGCATGTAATTTCCGTCTGCGCTGCTGAAAGCCCTAAGTTATCGCTCATTGGGGTAGTTTGCCATGTCCGCCACACCTCCGCCGCCACCATCCGGGCGACCTTTCGCGTCTGGGCAAAGGGGCGTCGATCTGTCGGTGGGTGATGGACATTGATGTTATTGATGTCGCCGGAACAGCCGTTGGAGAGCATTGTAACGAACTCTGTGCCTGCCATCCGCTGAAGCTCTTCGGCAAATAGCCCGAAATAGTCTGCGGAAATCATATGCCCCGGTGCACCGACATAGTGTAGCGCATAGTTAGCGAGGACAGCTATCGGTTGGCCATCAACTGTCTCGACGAAAAGCGCAGCGATATCCGGATCGGTGGGTCCCACAGTTTCGACGATGTTGGGATTGTTAGACCCCGGATTCATCTTTACCGTGCCATCCTTCATGCGAAACCGCCGATTGAACACACAGCGCGACTCTTTTCCGACACCGTAACCGAGCCGCGCCGGCTGTGCGCGTCCCGCTGCCAACTGAACCGCATCGGCCACGCGCCCTGAGAAGAAGTCGAGATAACCCTGATCGGGGATAGTTTCAAAACCCGGCTTCATCGCGGGGGCGGTGTGCGTGTGGGTCCCTGCTATCAGCACCTGTTCCCTCGGAATCCCGACGCGCTCTGCGATCAAGGCTTTGGCGGCTTCGCACGGTTCGCGGGGGATGCAGATAACATCGCAGATGACAAAGGCGAGTTGCGTGTCCCCGTCGTCAAGTACCAACGCTTTCGCATGGAGTTCGTCGTGGACTTCCGTCGCATGGCGCGCCTTGAGTGAACCAGCAAGGTACGCGCCGAGCGGCGGTGTGACATTGGTCTGTGCAGCACCAGCTTTTAGGGTAGCCATCATTTTCTCCTCTTATCAGGTCACCGACTGTAACGTGCAAAGTAGAACGTCTTGAGGGGTTCCTCTGTATCGTTGATGAGGGTATGTCCTGGGTTTGACGGTGCAACAGAAACCGCATCGCCCGGAAGTTGCCGGTAGACGTTCTGGCTCACCACATGGATGCCGTCGCCCTCTAGCATATACCACACCTCATCCATATCGTCGGCATGGCCATGGGTATCGGGGGTCTGCATCGCATCGATCGTGACCATCAGGACCGAGTGCAGCTTTACAAGTCCATCAGCCTCTCCGAAAATGGGGTGGACGAGATGCGTCCAATGCCCCTGACTAAGGGTACTTTCCCGGTAGTTTCTGATGAGTACATCTTCTCGTGGCGTCCCTTCGGCGTCAGCAAGGGTTTCCTCCAATATCAGGAATTCTAAGGGCACATCCACCTCGTTTGTCAGGACGTGCGTGGTCCCCGGCGGCACAATGATGCCGTCGCCTTCGCGGACTTCCTGCTTGAGGTCACCGCCTTCAAAAATGCCATCTCCATCAACGATGTAGAAAATCAGTTGCCGATCGTCGAAAGATGTTGGTATCGAAGCGATTCGGGACTCAAGGTAGCACCGGGAAAAGCTATCAATATAGTTGAGGATCGCTCCCGGTTTGTTGGAATCATCGGGGTCTTTCTTGGAGAAGATTTCTCGCCTGATGATATTGCCGTGTGTGAGACTTGAGGGGGATTGTAACCAACTTCTCATTTCCATTTGTCGTTACCTCCAATTTGTCTAATGGGGAGTTATGCACTTTATGTAACAAGGGCAACCACGAGGGTTGCCCCTACAGAGCATGAATCCAACGTAGGGGCAGGTCTTGTACCTGCCTAACACTTAATCGTGAGTTGGATTAAAGTGTTGGGTTTCACTACACTCATCTATAAGATGGGGTTGTTGACAGGCGGCATCTCTATTGTCGTTGATAGGAATTCGTTTTTAACCGTTCAACCCAACCTACTGAACTGCTGCGAGGTATGCGCCGAGCGGCGGCGTGATATTGGTCTGTGCAGCACCCGCTTTCAGCGTGGACATTCGCTTTCTCCTCTCATCGTATCACCGCGTGTAACGGGCAAAGTAGAACGTCTTGAGTGGTTCCTCCGTATCGTTGATGAGGATATGTCCTGGGTTTGACGGTGCGACAGAGACCGCATCGCCCGGAACTTGCCGGTAGACATTCTGGCTTACCACGTGGATGCCGTTGCCTTCGAGCATATACCACACCTCATCCATATCGTCGGCATGCCCATGGGTATCAGGGGTCTGCACTGCGTCGAAAGTAGAACGTCTTGAGCGGTTCCTCCGTATCGTTGATGAGGGTATGTCCTGGGTTTGACGGTGCGACAGAGACCGCATCGCCCGGAACTTGCCGGTAGACATTCTGGCTTACCACGTGGATGCCGTTGCCTTCGAGCATATACCACACCTCATCCATATCGTCGGCATGCCCATGGGTATCAGGGGTCTGCATTGCGTCGATTGTTACCATTAGGACGAACTGTAGCTTGGCAAGTCCATCAGCCTCTCCGAAGATGGAGTGGACGAGATGCGTCCAATGCCCCTGGCTCAGGGTACTTTCCCGGTAGTTTCTGATAAGTACATCTTCGCGGGGTGTTCCTGGAGCATCGGCAAGGGTTTCTTCCAATATCAGAAATTCTAAGGGCGTTGTGTTTGCCTCGTTGTTTAAGACATGCGTCGTTCCCGGCGGCACGATAATGCCGTCTCCTTCGCGGACCTCCTGCTTGAGGTCGCCGCCCTCGAAAATTGCCTCTCCATCAACGATGTAGAAAATCAGCTGCCGATCGTCGAAAGATGTTGGTATTGATGCGATTCGCGACTCAAGATAGCACCGGGAGAAGCTATCAATATGGTTGAGGACTGCTCCCGGTTTGTGGGGATCATCGGGATCTTTCTTGGAGAAGATTTCTCGTCGGATGATGTTGCCGTGTGTGAGACTTGAGGGGGATTGTAACCAGCTTCTCATTTCCATCTTTCGTTACCTCCAATTTATCGAAATCTGTGCTCGGTTAAGATTTAAAGATCGCCAACACAATTATAGCACGATTCCTGAAAAAATAAGAAATGAAAATGAAGTGACGTTTCACAAGAAAGTTACGCAGGCATCACTACTACTTCAACTTCGTCAATGATAACCCCGTTTTTTGTATCGGCGGCGTTATGTGTCAGTTGTACCTTTAGATGATTGTCGCCACGGTTAAGCGATTCTTGATTCAGGTTGAACCAGATGCTCGAAAACGGCGGTAATGGTCGTCCGAATGTTTCCAATCGACCGTCTGGATGAAAGACGCGCTGGGGGTCTCGGATTTCAGTCCCATTGAGTTCCACGGCGATTTCATCTTTGGGGAGCAATCCCTGTGCGCTGAAGTACAGGACGACTTGCGTTCCCTGTGCAAACTGTTCGCAGAGGCGGAAACGGTATTCTCCAGTTGAGCCGACTTCACGGGTGAGGGTTAGCTTGTCGTCCTTCACGGCTCCGGTCGGTGATGTGCCGCCCCATAGGGGATGGAAACGGTAGTGGCGCGTCCGGCTCGTGATGGTTTTGGGATCGCGTAGGTCGCGCAGGTAGCTCAATGAGAGCGGATAGCCTTCGACGGGTCCCGGGTAGCGGGCGGTCCCTCCCTTTCGCGCCCAGTGATACTGGTAGTTGAAAACCGAAGCGCCGTCAGCACCTGCGCCGTAGAAATTTTGTGCGAGTGCCCGATAATTTTCAGGCTTGAGCAGTGTCGTCGCATCCCCACGACACATCATGGGGGCCAGCGTAGGGTACAACAGACAATCCGATCCGCGTGTCAACTCGCTGAATGCCTCATAGGGCGCGTTGAAATCGGCATAGTGGAAATCACAGGGACAGATGTAGTTGATGAGACCTTCCCGAATCCATGTGGGGATATCGAACCCTAAGTTATAGCACTCTTCCAACGTTTGCGGAATCATTACCCCCAGCGTTAGGGTTTTCCGTTGCTGCGCTCCGCGCCGGTCTAACATCTCGCGTATTCGTTGCAAAAACCCGGTCATAACTGGATGACGTTCACGGGCAATGCCGGTGGGAAAGCAGTGCCCATGCCGGATATAGTTGAACAGCAAGCCGTCAACGTCGAACCGTTCTACCACTTCATCGGCGACGGAGAAGACGTAATCCCGTACCGGTTCAAAGCTAAAGTCCTGACCGCCGGGAAATTCCTCTAGCTGCCACGCAGGGTTGTCCAATATGAACCGCGCGCCCTGATCTCCGTTGCCGTGGCGGTCGTTCATGCGAAACTTTGCGACGAACTCCATGCCTCGCTTGTGTGTTTGTTCAATCAGTACCTCCAAAGGTGTGATACCGGCGTCCATCATGGAGACGAAACGTTGATGTTGGGGTCTTGCGTCGTACTCGAACTGATCGGAACGGAAAAAGACTGTCCATCCCTGGGCATAGATGGTTTGTGCGTAGGTATCCACGCCGTGATGGGCTAGGTCGTCAACCCATTGGATCAGATCCTCCCGTCGGGCGGGGTCCGCCTTTGCTGTTGCTGCATCGGTCATGTGATCGACCTGTCGTCCCACCTGATAGAATGCGAGATTGGACGGATCGCTTGTGTAGAGCAGCCTTCGCTCGCCGCGTGGCTCAAAGATTGGTAGTGCCTGATTTTCAGGTTTTGCTGTGTCGTTGGTCATGGTATTTTTGTCCGTCATAGTTCCGTTGAGAGTTTAGGGTAGATTAAACATACAGTTTGTCATTTCCGGGATGTTCCAGGTTTTGATGGCAGCAAGCATGGCTTGGAAGCCTTCGCGCTGAATGGTGCGACCGGAGATCTTTCGATCAACGTAGATGTGAGCAGCGTCAATCGCCACCCCATCGCGCCCCGCTTTCTCACGGCACATGGCGACTTGGGCTTCTATCGTTGAAGTCTGGTCTCGTTCTCTGCCGGGGCTATACCGTGCATAGATACCACCTTGTTTTTCCATATCTGGCATACTCCTAATACGAAAGTTTAGCGCCTTAATCCTCCGCCTCGCCGCCAATTATCAGACTATTCCAATCAGGAAATTGCTTATCTTTCAGAATCTTCTTTATTGACTTACGACATAAGTTCTGTGCTTTTTCGATAAATTTATCAATTTCGTCTGGAGTAAAGGGTGTTTTCTTTGTTTTGCTGGGTAGTTTTCCTGTATGAACAACCGAGGAACGCCAATCATATATTTCCTTATAGGACTTACGCAGTTGGATTTAAGGTGTAACTGGGTTTAGCGAGATAAGCACGCACCGCTTGTCTGATAATCGAGGCTTTGGCTTCAAACCAACTGATGCCCGTCGAAAAACAGTGTCGCTCTATGCGTAGAAACGCTCGCAATGCCAAGCCAATATGATTTCGTTGTGCAATTGCCTTGCGTACCATGCACCTTTCAACGCCAACCAATTGCTTGATACCTCGATGATACTCTTCAATTGACCAAGACAACTCGGCATACTTGAGTCGATATAGTTCGTTCATTGAGAGGTCACTACTTGCCCAGTATTCACTGTTGCCGTTTTTGGAAACTATCTTGAAGACCTGAATCAATCCGTATCCCTTCAGATGAACGACGCTGCCTTTTTGACTAATCGGCAGTTGACCAACTGGCTGATTGCCTTGGCGATTCAAGTTGACTTGTCGATTCGACTTCAATTGGGTCAGCCAGTGCCATTGATGCTGCCGAATGGTCTTGAGATTCTTTAAGCTACTGTACCAACTGTCAAAGACCACACACTCAGGACGAAAGCCTCTCTCATGAGCCGTAGTCATAAGTGCTTGAAAGTGGTCATTTTTGGTCAAGTTATCCTGTTGTTTATTATACAGACGGTAATCGCACGGAATGTGAGTGTCGCCATCGGTCCACATCAGGGTAATGAGGTTAATTCCTGACACCACTTGTTGGTGTTTACCTGACCAATGGCGGGTGACTAATTCCATCTGTTGAGCATACGGTTTATCAAGGGTGGAGTCGTCTATGACTAAAACACCTTGTTCTTTTTTTACAAAAGGTTCTGATTCTTGCCACAATTGCTCTGAATCGGGAGTCAGTCTATAGAGCAACCGATTCAATGAGTCATGCGCCGGGGGGTTGTCTGGTTCTGGGTGGACTCGGGCAGCTTCTGTACAGCTATAGTATCTCGGCGTCGCTATCAGAAAGTTGATGTAGTCATATTCAGTGCATTTGGGTGGGTTCATACTCTATATTATAACCTATGGACTGGCCAACTGCGTAACTCCTATCCTTAAACGCTTTCATTAACTTCTTCCGATCTTCTTTATCTTTTCCCAAGTGCCAAGCAGCATGAACCGCAAATTTAAACCTGATTTCCCCACTGCCACCATCTGGCACATAGAGGGCTTCAAAGGCTATTCCTAAGTCAATGATTTGATTAACAGCGGTTCCACCTACTTTTGACTGTATCCATCTATCGATCGGGATCTGCAACTTTTCCCTAATGCCTGAATATTTGTCCAAGGTGCTATACAGACATTTGGCTTTATTTATTTCAGCTTCTCCAGCCTCAATGAGACTTCCAATCGGATTGGAGTGCCTAAGCGGGTTAAAAGTTCCCTTTTGCGAATTAAAGGATTTATCTTCTCCTAAAAACCACCTTCCATTAACCATTTGAACTGGGGCGTTGCAAGCTAAAGATAGTGCTTGACAAAAAGGTTTCTTAAAAGAATTAATTGCCTTGGTGGTCCTGAGTTTTAAATCATGTTCCTCAATTTGAAATGGGAGGTTGTCTGCCGAAAATCTGTCTATTGACATTTCAGAAGGCTTATGAAATATGGAGAATCCAGGACGGTCAATGACAAGCAGTGTTTTTCGGAAAAAATAATGTTTCTGATCTCTGAAGTCCTCTCGAGGAAAACCAAGCAAATACTGCACAACTGTATCTGATATTTCTGAAGAAGGTAAAGGGATAAGTCGCACACCTTCAAAGACTTGAATCGTTCTCTTTATCTTTATTCCTTCAAGCAAGTCAATGTCTTGATATAAGCCACGCACGCCTTCGGGGTAACTGTAGTTACCAAAAACCGACACTGCCTCCTCTACTCCCCGTCCAACGGCAATTTTCAGAAGACGTTTTACTAGGAAATACAGACCTTGATACCCACGTTCACACAGACGAAATCCATCGGCAAGGTTGCTTTCTATGAAATAAGTACCTATTGGAATATTGTCTCCATCAGTGAATTGGACTAACTCCTTTCTTATGAAGTTAAGAAGCTTTGATTTTGTAGTGTCACTTACAATATCAAGCGTGAAATGAGTCATAAACGAATACGATAAGAAATCTATCCCATAATACTTCCAGTGTTCCTCTAAATACCTCTGATATACATTTTCAGGAACAGGTAAAGGGCCATATCCGTGTAGTATCACCAAATTCTTCTTCGCTTCATGTAGCAATTGTTTTAGTTCGTTTTTTCTTTGTTCATTCATCTCCATCATCCTTTGCTTGTTCGTTGCGGCTTCAGTTCTCAATTCACCTTCGTCCTCGACCAAGCGGTGTTGTTTTCCAGTTGTTTTTCATTTTAACTGCTCGGTGATTGGAGCTATGTCTTCATCTGGAATTAAGGAAAGTTTCATGAGATTGTAAAGATAAGCGCCTATTCTTTGGAGATCCATACCGCTGGGTTTTACACTCCTCAGTTTAGAAAGGACATTCCTTTCAAAAGTAATGGTATCTAAACCAAAGTGTATATATTCTTTGCTATAAAGATCACTGCATTCATAAAGCACTTCATAAAGGTCATTGTCAAAACATTCACGCTCACGGTAGTTGTTATCACGCAATTCAAAATCATCTTTCGCTGCGCAAATCTTCAGTATACATAGTTGCCGGTAGGTAAGTTGTTCGGCTGCCTTTATAAGTTGATGTGCCATGTGTACGCTGATTTCTGGATTAAAAGGGAGACTTCCATACAAATACCCGATATACTGGATTTTCTTTTCTTCTGGTTCTCTCTGGGCTTTCAATAACATGTGCTCTAGAACCTCTTCCGCATCCGATCTACCCGTTTGTTTTTCATCGAAAAAGTCATCTTCGCGGGGGTTTTCACCATTTTTCAGCCGCTGGAGAATTTCCTCGATCGCAATATCAAGTGCATTTAATGCCCTTGCTTTTTCTTGTGAGCTCAATACCCGCGCCAAAATTTCCTGCTTGATTTTTTTTAACGCAATTTCAAGCCCCTTACCACTAGCGGTTCCAATTAACGCTCCACTAGTTGGTTCTCCGGTAACTAATCCCAATGTTGAACCAGCAACACTGCTAATGAGCTCTATAGCACGGTCAATATGTTGCTCAATATTGTCGTTCTCGTGTGCAGCCCTTCCAGATTTATCAGACAAAATAAGACCTCCTTTTTCCTTCCACGCATCGCCAGCCTTACGGCTGCCAGCTATTCAATAGGTCACGTGCGATTTTTATTACTCGTCCGATGATGAGCATCTCCTCTGTGAGGATGATTGGGGCGTAGTTTGGGTTGGCTGAGACGAGTGCCGAGGTGTTATCGTGGAGGTGGAGTTGTTTGCATGTTACGTGCCTGTCGATGTAGATCGCGACGATGGTTTTGTGCTTCCACTGGGGTCCTGGGCTCGATGAGGAGGAGATCGCCGTTGAGGATGAGGGGTGCCATGGAGTCGCCTCTGGCACGGAGAAGGAATCGCCCTCTGCCAATATCGCGCTTGTGTACATGCTCATAGTCCACGATATCCTCCGGAACCACCTGATCTAAGTCGCCGTGGGGGATATTTCCCAAGATAGAAACTGCGATGAAATCTTCATCAGTCTCCAGTGCATGCCCCTTAACTAAAGTTACTATTATTTTAACATATCGAGATAACATGTTGCAAGCAACAGGTCAATCGAAAATTTTTCCACTTCTCTTTAGTTGAGATGGTAACAGTCAGAATTCGATATCCACCAAATATGGAAAAGTGAACTACAATTCACCTCTATTGATGTGAGGAGGTAGTTTTTTCTTTTGAAAGTCATCGGTTTAAGTTGGGTTGGGTGCTTCTAGAAGCTTGTCAGAAAGAAAAAAAACGGTTACAATTTGTATGTTCATGGGTTTCTTCTTTAGAGGTGTTATAGGTTAACCAACTTAATTATAACGGAAAATCCATGGATTTTCAATAGGTAGCAATGTAGGCATAAACAAATGCGCCGGGAATTATGCGGCTTTTCGATTGCCACCGCGCGAGGACAGCACAAACCGAAGGACGAATCCGAGCCAATCGAGGGAGAAAATGTCATGAAAACCTTTGACATCGAACGACGTGCAACCGAATTAGAACAGAACGGCTACACTGTTATCCACAATGTGATGCCGCCATCGGAACTCGAGGCGACTAAACAGGCGATTGAAGAGACATTGGACGCCGAGGAAGCCATTGGTCGCAAATACGGCTTGCAGAACGAACATCTTCGGCATGCGTTCAACGCTCAAGGCAAGCATCCGCATTTCTACGGGCTGCCGCTCCGCAACCCAGAACCGGTCGAGGTTGCCCGTCGTGTGCTCGGTGAGGACATGTTCGCACATGACGTAGCGATACGAACGCCGATGCCGACTGGCAAGAAGGACGCAACCCGATTGGGAGGCAATCTGCATGCGGACTGGGCAGACTTCACGGTGAGACCATTCATTGGCGGGGTGCACTATCCGATGGCAATTCAGTCCGTGTGGGCGATGGTTGACTTCACGGAGGAAACGGGTGGTCCAATGATTTGGCCCGGGTCGCACCTGTCCCTCGAAATCCCGCCCGAAGAACCCGACACTCTGCCGCCGGGAGGTATCATCGCTGAAGCACCGGCGGGATCGGTATTCCTGTGGGATTCGAGTCTATGGCATACCGCAGGAATCAACTCCAGCGATAGCCCACGATACTCGTTAATTTTCTACTTCCAACGGTGGTGGATTAAGGGGTTCAACGATTCCTATCGCTATGTGCCGCCGGAGGTTCGCGAAGCGATGACCGAAGCCGAGCGGCGCATCTGGGGGCTTGAGGCTGGTGTACCACCGAACACGCACTTCAGAGATATGACCGAGGAACAGATTGCCGCACTGACGCCTGAAGAGAAGGCGGTGCTCAACATTGCGCCGTTCTAGACTTGTCCCTTCATCTATCAAACGCTTGGGAAATTTCTGCAATTCCTGTCATGATGTCCGAGGGTCGGTAGTACCTAACCTCAACCAAGGAAGGTTTATCCGTAATGAGCCAAATACAATCTCCGCAACTAATTGAAGGGCTACGAGGATTTGATAGCGCAACAATCGCCAATGCAATTGAACACTTTGAAGTGCGCGACCCGACCATGGGCTATGCAAACAATGAACTGATCTGCCAGATGCCTGAGATCGTCACGCCGATGGTCGGCTACGCGATTACAGTTACAGCCGATACTACCACGCCTGGCGACACAAGAACCTCGCGGGTTGATGATCTGGTGGGAGCGATCGATGCCGCACCGAAGCCATCGGTACTCGTCGTCCAACACGTCGGACATGACCGCAAGCGATGCTGCTTTTTCGGCGATATGTTCTGCACGATTGCAAACAAGTTGGGGTGCGTGGGATTTGTTACTGACGCCAACGGCCGTGACCGAAGTGCTATCCGCCAACGTACGCCGGATTTTCATGTTTTTTCGACCGGGTGGGTCGTTTCACACGGTTATGGCGTATACATCGATTTCGACGTGACGGTGTCGGTCTGTGGTTTGACCATTTCGCCTGGCGATTTGCTGCACGGCGATGAAAGCGGTTTGGTGTCCGTGCCAATCGATATCGCTGGGGATGTGGTGAAACGGGCGGAGGCGGTGAGTGAGGAGGAGGCGGAGTATTTCGATTTCCTCGAGAGCGATCGTTTCAACATGGAAGAACTGAAACGCCGTATCATCCCTCACGAGTAATTCTCTCCGAATACGACTATTTTTCGACATTTTTGAAATCAAGTATAATAACGCAAATTGCTAGATAGGCTGTAGGTCGAGTTTCCATGTTCGACATCTACTAGAAATGATCGCATTTACCCATATTGCCGTACGTATATCGCCCCGCTGGTGCAAGGAACGAAGGTGGGCAGGTGAGAGAGTGGGAAAACCCTGATAGTCTTTTTCTTCCTTTTACACTTTCGGTTTTAACACCTACTCACCTGCAGCTTCTTCGGTATTGCTATACACTTGTCGCTTCGATGGGGCTTTAGGAACTTGGATACAGTGTTTCTATTGACAAGGGATATGCCTCCTACTTGAGGATCAGCATCTTCCGTGTGGCGGAATAATCCCCCGCCGTCAGGGTGTAAAAGTAGACACCGCTTGTCACCGGCTCACCCAACCCGTTCTGCCCATCCCAGTAGATTGCATTTGATCGATTCTCGTAGGTTGCCGCACTCCGATGCCCCACGTTCAACTTACGGATAACATGACCGCCACCGTCATAGACCGTCAACGTTACGAAAGCATCCTCCGCCAACCGATACGGAATCCATGTCTCCGGGTTAAACGGATTCGGATAGTTTGCTAATAGTTCCGTCTCTCTTGGGGTTAGGGATACTAAGAGTTGCTCAAGCATCGCAACTCCCCGTTTCATGATTACCTCCTTAACCTCAAGAGACCTCGCGTCAGCTATCCACTGCTGAATCTCTGCCATCGTGAGTGTCTCAGGTACTTGTGGATGCGCTGAAGGTGCGGCTGCTCCATCCCCAAACATGCCCGCAACCAAGACCAAATCCAGAATATCGACAACGCCATCTCCGTTCACATCCGATGCCAGATTTCGTCCTTGATTTCCGAATGCGGACGCCACCAAGACCAAATCCCAGATATTTACGCTCCCATCGTTGTTGACATCCGCCGCAATTGGCAGCGATTCAGTATTGGAGATAGCGTGAAAAGTAATCAGCCCTTCAATTCCAGTAGCAGATACCTCAACGGTGTTTGTACCCAAGTTTGGTCCCAGTGTGAGTGTACTCTGTGCCCTGCCGTTGGGATCGGTCGTTGTGCTTGTGACACTGAGGGTCCCACCGCCCACGGTGACAGCAAACGTCACCGGAACCTCCTCAACCACTGAACCATTTTCATCCTGTACTTCAACGACAAATGGCTGAGACAGCGGTGCAAAGGACACACTGCGTTGGTTGTCGCCTGAGATTTTCAAAAGGGCGGGATGCGCTTGATTATCAAAGTATACCCTAATCCCTCTGCTTTGGAGAATTGGGATATGTGTGTGGATGGACAGGTAGCTCAGGACGTTCCCTTGCACATAAACCGTATCTCCACCCTTTAATCCTGTGTTTGCTACTAAGGGCAAGATATCCGAGATGTTGTTGCCCGAAAGATCTAACCACCTCAGATCTGCCAATGGGGCCACTGGGGAGATATCCGAGATGTTGTTGCTCAGAAGATCCAGTCCTGTCAGGTTGGTTGCACCTTCAAGTCCGGTCAAATTGCGAATGCTCGCCCCCGGCGCTTCAAGACAGGTAAAAGTTCTCATCTCCGTCGGGGCGATTGGCTCACCTTCTGCTTTACCAAGACCAATCTCAACCACAGCGCGAAGGTTGGGGTCCGGGATGTTCACCGCAGCCCCCGCGACGGCGTTAAAGGTGACCGTATCCTCAATTCCAGCGACGGACACCTCGACGGTGTTTGTTCCTAGGTTCGGTCCCGGTATAAGCGTGCTTCTTGCCCTGCCGTTACTGTTGGTCTCGGTCTGCGCTACACTGAGCGTTCCGTCGCCAGCAGTGACAGTAAACGTAACGGGAACCCTCCTAGGCGCAGAACCGTCATTCACATCCCACACTTGAACCACAAATGGGAAGGGCAGTGGCGTATTGGGTAAGCCGTGCTGGTTGTCTCCTGAGATTTTCGATAGCGGTGGAAGCGTTTCGGAAAGTAGGACAAAATTTCTCCGCGTCACATCTCCATTCATATCAACGGCTGCAACAGAGATCGGATGCGCCGCAGGATTGAAAAGATTTGTAGAGCGGTTAGATGGAATACCACCATCGTAGTCGAATTCAAGGACGACATCTGTTTCGCCTCCCAATCCCCGGCACATTTTTACTTCGAGCGATCCGGCAGCGCCGTGAGGTGCTATTGTTGTAACGAATAAGAGCACCTGGTGAAGCCCCTCCGCATCACTGACCTTGAGTTGAACCGGGAGACTTTTTGACCCCGCCGGATATTGAGTCGATGAAATGAGCTCGGTTTGGGGTAACTGCCCCTCTTCGATTGGGATATCGGGATTGAAGTAGGGATGCACGGACAAGTATTCCGCATGGCACGAGGCTAACTGATTGCGTCCTGGGCCATACGACATGATGTATGCGCCATCGCTGAAATCGTGGAACAATCCGAAGGCGTGTCCCAGTTCATGTGCCGCCAAGCTCCGACTAAATCCGCCAAAAACTAACGCATATCCCCCATATTTTCCCCGCTTGCCTCCAAAGCCGCGGCGACAGCTATTGCCACGAATTCTGTTTATACTATTGTCAACAAGGATGAGATAAACATTTGCCTCGCGATTAAATGCACGGTCAATCTCGGCGAACACAGTATCTAACGTGTCGGCAAGATAGTAACGATCGGGGTGATCCCCATCCACGCGATGCACCATCGGCTCACCTTGGGGGTCGGTTTCAACGCGGAAGGTCGTCTCCCCATAGCCGTGCGTTCGCATCTGCTCGGCGAAGAGCGTCTGAATCTTGCGAATCTCATCTTTCATCCGTTGAACCACGCTGGCGCGATACGGTCGGTCGTTGGGGGTGAAGTAGATCATCCGCACCGTGCGCGGTTCTCCGACGTTGATATCGGCAACCGCTGCTTTGAATGCGCCGCCGGTGAGACAGACTATTATCGTATACAAGGTGAAACGCAGGATATGTTGTTTCATGGACGCTGTCTTGAGAGTGTTTGAGTAAGAATAACCGAAGTTATCACCTTCATAAGAACGCGGAAATTTGTGTTGCCTAGGGTCAGTAGTTCATTGGTCTGCCGTATCTAAAGGGCACCTTTCCGGCGGAGTTTTCCAATCTCTTGCGGTGACAGGTTGAGGTAATCTTCGAGTATCTCATCTGTATGTTCGCCCAGCTTTGGTCCGCGACGATGTTCAGTTTTGGAGTCGCTGATCTTGATCGGGCTTGCTACCTGACGCGCAACACCAAACTCCGGATGCGGGATCTCAAGAACCATCTCATCTTCAGCCACTTGTGGGTCACGGAACGCCTCTTCGACGGTGTTCACAGGGGCGCACGGCACTTCACCTTTGAGCAGCTTCAGCCATTCGGCAGTTGTCCGCTGCCGAAACAAATCTTTCAGGATCGGCACCAGCGTTTCACGATTCTCCAACCGGTCTGCGAACCCCCGAAAGCGCGGGTCGTCAGCCAGTTCCGGTGCGCCCAGAATCCGCACCAGACTTTCGTAGAAGTTCTGCTTTGCACACGCCACGACAATCCAGTTGTCCTTTGTCGGCATCACCTGAAACGGCACCTGAGACGGGTGTGAGGAATCTGCCATCCGTTGCGGCTGATATCCTTTCGTCAGATGCCAAGCGCCCACATAACCCAGTTGTGAGAGGGCGGTGTCGAACAGGCTCACATCCACATCGCAGCCTAAACCGGTCTCCCGAGCCCGCAGAATAGCACTCGTCAGTCCGAGCGCTGCCATCACACCTGCGCTCAGGTCGACTAACGATAACCCGGTCTTCTGTGGTGGGCTGTCCGGTTCGCCCGTTATGCTCATCCAACCGGCATATCCTTGCATCAGGTAGTCGTATCCCGGTTCCGCGGCGCGGGAGCCGTTGCGTCCAAAGGCGGAGAGGGAGCAGCACACAATTGATGGCTTCACCTTTCCGAGGGCTGGGTAGTCCAAGCCGAGTTTGACGGGCAGATCGCCCCGCAGGTTATTAAATACACCATCTGAGATAGCCACCAGCCTGTGGAAAATCTCGGTTGTATCGGGGTGTTGCAGATTCAGGGTAATGCTCTTTTTGTTTCGGTTGAAGCTCTGAAAATAGACGCTATCGCTTTCAACGGTGTAGGGGGGCACATAACGCGCCACATCTCCCCCCGTTTCGGGATTTTCAATTTTAAGGATTTCGGCCCCTAAATCGGCGAGCATCATCGTCCCCCAGGGACCTGCGCCGAACTGTTCGACCGAAAGAATCCGCACCCCCTCCAGCGGTGGGCGAGCACCGGTGTTGCTCCGAACTTCTGTCATCTATTTTTCCTCTGTCTCAGGGAAAAGTCCCTTCTTAGGGGCGCTGTCCCGTTTGTAGACCATGATTGCCCGCACGAGGTCAATGACCACTGCCCCGTCCTGATTAATACCCCGTGAGCAGACCCTGACGATACCGGCTTCGGGATATGAATTCGATTCTCGCTTCGATAGCACCTCCGTTTCGCAATAGAGGGTATCCCCGATAAAGACTGGGTTCGGCAGTTTAATCTTCTCCCAGCCCAGATTCGCCATTGCGTTCTCACTGACATCTGAAACACTCATGCCGGTGATCAGTGCCAACGTGAAAGTGCTGTTGACGAGGATTTGTCCCCACTTGGTCTGTTGGGCATAGTGCTGGTCAAAATGCAGTGGGTTGGTGTTATGGGTGAGTTGGGTGAATAGGGTGTTATCAGCTTCCGTGACCGTATGTCCAAACCTACTCCGATAGACATCTCCGACCTCAAAATCTTCGTAGAAACGCCCTTCCCATCCCGTTTGAATTTTATTTTTAAACTTCGGCATCTATCTCTCCTGTTATTGATATATTAATTCATTTCACGCTTCACATCTCACGCATCTTTTGCTAATAACTCTACAACGGATGCGAGAAATAAGCAACCCTTTTTGCCCTTGCACCACTTTCGTGTGTGTGCTATAATTCACGCACTATGAAAGATGCGAAGTCTGCTGCGACCACGGGTTCAGTTGCTCGAAATAAGAAAGCGCGATACGATTATCATCTGATGGATCGTTTTGAAGCTGGGATAGTACTTCAGGGAACGGAGGTCAAGGCGATACGTGCTGGCAGGATGAATCTGACCGATAGCTACGCTCGCGTTGATGAGGGTGAAGTCTTTTTAATTGATGCCCATATCGGTCCTTACGAGCAAGGCAATCGGGAGAATCATGAGCCGAAGCGCAAACGGAAGCTCCTCTTGAACCGTAAAGAGATTAAACGGCTCGAAGGGAAAACCCGAACCACCGGCATGACGATTGTTCCGACGAAGGCTTATTTCAGTAACAGTAAGCTAAAGGTCGAAATTGCGCTGGCGCGTGGTAAGCACGACTATGATAAACGCGAAGATATGCGGAAAGACGCAGATCAACGGGCGATCCAATCGTATCTTAGGTAGCATCTGTATATACCGATTAGTAAGTTAGGGGCAAGAACAATTATGGCTTTGAAATTCCAGTGTAAAAACTGTGGCGAAGACATTGTTGTTAGGTTCTTGAAAGTTGGTGAGGCTGCCGAATGCAAAAGCTGCCGGACAAGTAATTCTGTTCCCGAATCAGCGGAAAGCATTGATGACGAAGCCGCAGAACGTATGATCAAGGCTCCTGTTTCCGAATCAGCAGAAGATATTAGTGACACAGCCATTAGTGCCGAACCCGTGCAAAGTGTACCTATAGCTAAGGCGTTACGCAGAGTCGGTAGAATAGTAATAGGCTTCGGAGTTATCGCGGGAATAGCTGGGGCTGTAAGAGTAATGATTCGACATCCCGCACCCGATCAAACTATAGCATTGGCTGTTAGCGTAGGGATAACAGGGCTTGGTATCATGTTTTTTTTCTGCATTCTTGGCGTGATTTGTTTAGGCATTGCCAAGGTTATTGAGTTGTTGAGCAAATAGAAAAATCGGGATAGTTACCTACTTACATACGGGGGTGAAAAGGTTTCGACGAGAGTAGATGATATAAAGGTTGCATGTCGAGGTCTCCGCAGGCCTCGTTAAATAGGCGGAAACAATTTAATTGCTGATGAAGAATTAGCTCTAGCTGCTTAATAAAGTAGCTCGTCCGGTTAATTTGCGGTCCCGTCGAGTTAGCTAGACGTCAACAAACGGGCTATGCGCCTTGCCTGTTCTCAAGGGGTATAGCGCGAGACTTAACTTGAGATAGTCCGCGGGAAATCGGGCATAAGGGAATCCTGTGGACGAAACACAAAAACTTATGCTAAACATGTAGTAGCCTTTATTGAAATGTTCTCGGACGCGGGTTCGATTCCCGCCACCTCCATCTTCTTAAGATTTTGGTTCATTAAAACAGATTTGTTGCCCTGCTAGAATTAATTCAGATACATCTGGAGCGGTAGCGGTTTCTTTTCCACAGATTGTATCCCTGCACCTCATACTGCCATAAACGGCAATATTCTTGTAACCTCCTGTCAGTCACAACTACGTTAATCATTTTGACCCCTAACAACCTTACAGGAGGAACTGAACCGTGCAAACGTTAAATCGAGCCAAGCTCATCGTGAGATCGCATATGAACGATCTCCTAGAGAGAGCGGAAGATACGCGCAAAACGCGAGGCTTAGTGGTGGAAGAAATGCGCCAGAACGTGCGTAATGTAAAAACTTTAATCGCAGGTGCGATCGCCGATCTCAAGCTGATAGAACGAGAGATTGATGCGCATGGAACTGAAGCCAAAAAGTGGGAGGAGAAAGCGGTTTTTGCCTTGAAAAAAGGGGAGGAAAATCTGGCTCGTCGCGCACTCGCCCGCAAAAGTGAGCATGTAGAGAAGGCAGGCGTATATCATGAGCAGATTGAGACACAGCAGGAGGCAATCGACTCCCTCAAGTCCAGTTTGAAAACGTTGGAAACTAAGCTGGACACGATGCGCTATCAAACTGCGAAATTGGATGTCGCTGAAAGTTTAGGATCGTTTCAATCCACCGCTGGCTCAACACCACCGACTGATACCGTGATTGACACAACCGCGTTCGATGCTTACGATCGGTTAGTTGACCGTGTCCGCGATCTCGAAGCACATGCGGAAGCGTTGGCTGAGTTGACACAGGGCGATGACCTAGAACGAAAATTTCATGAGCTTGAGAACAACGAAAAGGTCGAAGCGGATCTTGCGGCGTTGAAAACCAAAATCCATCCTGAGAATTAAGAGCTTCAGGGGAGTGACACGGATGGCTGATTTTCATCGGTTACCTTCTCGCATTCAGGAAGCGACTCAAGCTGAGCTGAGTGCGGATGAGCAGGTCAGGTTGTGTACGCTTGGGAGGTCTAACCTACTGAATCCCGATTTTGTTGTTATTACTTCTGACCGAGTGTTGGTGTTGGAGGAGCGTCAGATGGGGAGTCTGAGTGCTTCGTATGTCAACATTCGGTGCAATCTCTCGTTTACTCAGATTACGGGGGTCAAGCTGGACCAAAGTTTCAAACACCGCATCTTGGGTCAAGCTGCCCTTGAAATTGAAGTGAATGGGGATAAACATCTGATTAACAACATCAGCTACCGCGATGCCAAACATGCAATGGCGTTGATTTCCTCTTGCCGCGAATGACTTGTAGGAGGAAGCAGATATGGGCGATTTTCTTAATTACATTTTTGTCTGGTATAATGTTTGGTTTACGGCACCGATTGCGTTCATGTTTCTCTTTGCTATCTTCCAGCTCGTTATGGGCGGTCTGGATTTTGGGGGTGGAGACACCGATGTGAACGTCGATACGGAGGTGGATACCGATGTAGAGGTTGACACCGATATTGATCCAGACGCAGACGTTGGCGTCGACAGTAGTTCGGGTGGAGCTAGTTTTATCTCCGGCATATTAGGAATTTTGAACGTTGGCAAAGTACCTTTTACGATTCTCCTGATGGCACTTTTTGCGACTTGGGGGATTTCAGGTTTGATTGTTAATGAATTTCTGAATATCAGCGTTCACTCCCCACGATCTACGCTCTGGATCTCTGTTGGGGCTGCCCTTCTGTGTAGCATATTCGGTACCCGTTACTTAGCACTGGGGCTTTCAAAGCTGTTCCCTGAAAGTGACCGTGCCATTACCGACTATCACTTGGTCGGTTTAAGAGGGCGAGTGATTAGCGGTCGGGTTACGACCACCTTTGGGACAGCGCGTGTCCCGGTGCCGGATGGTCCTGAGTTGACCGTCAGTTGTCGTGTCCGTGAAGGCGAGGAGGTTCCCTTAAAGGGAGACACGGTGGTTCTCATTGATTACGATTCGCAGGGACGGATTTTCGAAGTGACGAAAGAGGATAGTTCACTTATTTCGTTATGATGATTCGACGCGTATCCTTACGCGAGGAGGTTCAAAATGGAAGGTCTTAGCTTGACCCCTTTTTTCGGTATTATCGTTGTAATTGCAGCGTTTTTCCTGATTATGTTTTTTACCTACAAAGCGTTATATAAAAAGGCACCTGCCGATGCCGCATTGGTAATCTCAGGTGGTAAAAGTAAGAGTGTTGTCTTTGGCGGTAAAATCGTTAATCCACTCACAAAAGCAACACAACTGGTTTCGTTGAATACCATGCAGCTTTTAGTTCAACGGACTGGACCGGATGCCTTAATCACAAAGGACAGTCTGCGTGTCGATATTGAAGCCCAATTCTATGTGAAGATCGAACCCAATGAGCAGGATGTCCTCAGCGCCGTTGCAAGCCTTGGGGATAAAACCTTGGAGCCAGACAATGTGAAAGCTCTGCTTGAAGGAAAACTGGTCGGGATACTACGGAGTGTGGCAGCGACAATGGATCTTCAGGAGCTTCATGAAAAGCGTCAAGATTTTTCGGATCAGGTTCGGGAAAGCTGCAAAGATGACCTTGAACAGAACGGGTTTCAACTCGAAAGCGTTGCGGTGACGAACCTCGATCAGACCCCTCTCGACCAACTCGATGCAAATAACCGTTTTGATGTGGTTGCCATTCAGACTATCAATCAAGAGGTTCAAGAGCGGCAAACGCGGACCGAACGAATTAAGCATGAGAACAGAGTCAAGCAAGAGGAGGATAAGCTAAGAGCGGACTTGGCAATCAGGCAACAGGAGGAAGCGACCCAGACAGAGAGCCTAGAGGTCGAAAAGCGGCTGGCATTTGCCCAAGAGATGCAGCGCAAAGAGGTTGCGACGAATAAGGCTGAACAAGATCGTGCTGTCAAAGAGGCAGAACTTCAGCAACAACAAGCCCTTGAGGAAGCGCGTATCCGTCAGGAAGAAGCTGTGCAATCTTCGCAAATCCATCAGAAACAGAGGGTTGAAACTGCTCGAATCGAGCAGGAGCGGCAAGTCCAAGAAGCGGAGATAGAACAGAAAAGGGCTCTGGAGACTGCGCGTGTGTCTCAGGAGCAAGAAGTTCAAGCGATTGGAATTGCGCGAGACCAAGCAATTGAACAAGCCAAGGTTGAGCAGGAACGCACCGTTGAAGAAGCGCGCGTCCGTCAACAACAGGCAATCGAGGAAGCCAATGTTAGAAGGCGAATTGTGCTTGTTGAGAGAAATCGAGAGGAAAAAGAGACCCAAGCGGCAAGCGAGATTCAGATTGCGGTAAAGGAGAAGGAACGCGAAATCGCTGACACGGATCGGTTGGCTGCAACCGCCGAGCGAACCAAATCTGAAGCCCAAGTCTTGACGGTGGAAGCGATTGAGGAGGCTGAGCGTAATAGCCGAATCGCGTTAATCAGAGCCGAACAGGAGGCGGATGAAGAGCGCATTTCAAAGGAGCGACTGGCAAATGCCGAAGCCTACACTGTTATCGAGGCCGCTAAAGCGGAGCGAGAAGCCGCTACTCTCAGGGCAGAAGCACAGAAGATGCTCGCTGAGGCACTCTTGGTTGAAGCAAAAGCGCAGGCGGAAGGGGAAGAGGCACTTATTGAAGCGAAGAACACAGCGGATCAGCGGATTCTGAATAACGAGGCACTGTTGAAACTGATCCAATCCCTGCCCGAAGTCACAGGTCAATTGATGAAACCTGCGGAACAGATTGAAAGCATCCGCATCCTTGACCTTGGCGGCAACGGTGCCGGGAACGGTGCACCGGGCGGGAACATGGGTAAGATTTTCGGATCCATTTTGCAGGCGGGGGCAGCGTTGCCAATGCTGAAAGAGGTCCTGAATTTTGGAGGTGTTGACGCTAAGGATCTCGCCAAGACTGTAAGCCAATACGTTCCTGGCTTGGATCTGACCGCTAAAGAAGAAGCACCGGAATCAACTGACCAAGATTCAACATGATAATGCACAAGCACTAGGACTGGTTGAGATGACAAACCTGAGTCGGTATAGCAGGCAATCTGGAACCGTCGATGACAAGGCAAGTGGCAACATTCTTGTAACATTCCTTGCACCATCGACGACTCCAATTGAAATTTCAAATTAGCGAGAAGGAGTCTAAGATGAAAGAAAAAGCCGATGAACACCTACAAATGAACGGAAAAAACATGATCGCGGTTGAAGTGGCGTTCATTTCTATTGATGCCAGCAGTGGTGCACCAATCCTCTTTTTGAGGGAGATGGAAGGCGATCCAAAATTGGTGCTACCGATATGGATTGGACAGGGTGAGGCACTCTCGATTCAGTTCCAGCTCAAGGGTGAAGAACCGCTGCGTCCGATGACGCACGATTTGATGAAAAACATCATCGACAGTCTTGATGCGCAGGTTGATGCGGTCTATGTACATACGATGAAAGACTCAACCTACTTCGGGCAGATCAATATGGTCGCTAGCGGCGAAACACTGGAGATTGATGCACGGCCGAGTGATTCGATTGCCCTCGCCTTAAGATTAGGGGTGCCCATCTATGTGGCAGAATCGATTGTTCAAGAAATTGGTTTCCCTGAGACAGAGTTGAGAGAGGCAGAGGAGCAACAATCTAGAGACGAGCTAGCGGATTTAGATGAAGAAACACTGGGAAGGTATACGGTATAATCGCTGAGATGGGTAAGGGAGTGAGCACCAATGCCGATCCTTGAGAAAATCAGGCGGATATTCAATTCAAACATAAACGACCTGCTCGATCGGGTTGAAGATCCGGAAAAGATCTTGAATCAACTCTTGGAGGATATGCAGCACGAACTCAAAGAGGTCAAGATTCAGGTTGCTGCGGCGATTCGGGATGGAAACAAATTTGAAGCGCAGTGCAAGGAAAACTTGGAGAGTGCGGAGAAGTGGGAGAAGCGTGCCATCGTGTTCATCCAGAACGGCGATGATGCTCGCGCAAAAGAAGCACTGCGCCGCAAGCAGTCTTTCGATGGCTTAGCGGAGAGTTTTCGTGAGCAGTTTGAGGCGCAGCAAGAGAGTGTTTCTGTACTTAAAGGTGGGTTGGCAACCTTAGAACAGAAAATTGAAGAGGCAAAGAACAAACGAGTGCTGCTAATTGCACGCCAGAGGCGGGCGGAGGCAGAACGGGCAATCCATCAAACCGTGTCGGGTATATCCGATTCCAACGCGTTGAACGCTTTCGATCGCATCCAAAACCGAGTCCTTGATACGGAAGCGGAGGCAGAGGCTCTTAGCGAGATGCGTCAACTCAGTTTGGAGGAGGAGTTGGACGAACTCAACAAGAAGGACGAAATTGATGATGAACTTGCCAAACTCAAAGCTCGGTTAAAAGAATAAAAATGAGAAGGAGCTGCATCTAATGGGATTACTGAGGAATCTCGTTATCCTAGCGTTGATATTTCTGCTAATTTTGATTGCATTGAGTATGGTTCTGCCTATTATCGCTTGGGCATTTAAGCTCGTTTTCACCCTTATCTTGCTTGGTGTGATCGGATTTGCAATCGTGTATCTCTACCGAAAACTTCGCATATAACACTCTCCAGTATTCATCTTCACCATACCCCCAATTGAACCACGAAAAGCCGGGCGAGAGTATATCTCCTTACCCGGCTTTTTGTGGTTTTAACCCAAAAAGTAGTAGCCATACGCCGTAACTGGGAGTTCGGCCATTAGCCCGCCGGCCCAGATTCATATCTCGACAAAATACTCTTCGTCGGGATTGACGATCGTTGTTCCCTACTAATCAATCGATAATTACGCTTGACATCGCTAAAAATAAACTGTTATCATAAGCCCTTGGAAACGAGAGACCGGATTTCTGTTATACGTCAAGCGAATTAAAATTCCGCAATTACAAAATTACATGAGGTGGGTTTTGAAGAAAAACTGTCTTGTATTGATGATAAGTCTCCTCTGCCTGATCACCCTTCAAGCGGACGCACAGATTCAATGGGATTCATCGAAATTCATGAGGTTATCGGAGATTGCGCCCGGCATGAAAGGGGAGGGATACACTGTCTTTTCCGGGACAACCGTTGAAAAATTCAACTTTGAGGTCGTCAGTATTGAGTACAATTTCTATCCCAATTGGCACGTAATATGGGTCAAAGGCAGCGGCGAGAACTTTGAAAAAACGGGCGTCGCCGGCGGTATGAGTGGGAGTCCGATGTATATTGCCGGTCGGCTCGTTGGTGCGATTTCTCTCGGCTACTTTAACCAGCGCGAACATGCGAATCTCATGGGAGTGACACCGATTGAGTTGATGATTGAAGTGACACAGCGAGGGATGCAGCCCAATTTGAGCTATCGGGGTGGGACCCGCTTTAACTTCGGCTCCGACACCGTCTCCACCGGGATGGAAATTTTGCCCTTGACACCGAACAATAAATATAGTCCTGAAGCGCGAATGGAGATGTCACCAATACCCGATCGATTTCAGCAATCACCACGTCTGCATATCCCCGTTGCATTCTCAGGATTGCCGACAGGTGCGATTGGATTTTTCAAGCAGTTTTTTGATAAATATTATCTCAGTCCGATACAAGGTGCGGGCGGCGGTTCGCCTGTTGAAAGCGCGCCAATTGAGCCGGGGCAGATTGTGGGTTTGGAATTTGTCCGCGGCGATTTCACCGCCTTCGGATTTGGGACCATGACCTATATTGAAGGTAACCAGCTCATCGGCTTTGGCCATTCAATGTTCGGTGAGGGCAATGTCAACCTGCCGATTTCCGGTGGCTATGTCCACTTCATTTTACCCAGCACGTCCAGATCTTCCAAAGTTGCCTCTCCAACGCAGCCAATTGGTACGCTCGTGCAGGACCGTCAGGCGGCGGTTGCTGGTGTGATTGGATCCCAACCCAGTTTTATTCCCGTTAATGCCAACATCCAGACGATGGACGGAAAGATCCACCCGACCCACTACGAAGTAATCCGCCATCGCGATTTCTCGACGCTATACACCCTCATTGGTCTGTGGAATATCATTGATGGTATCGAAATCGTTAGCGGTGACCACTCCGTCAACGTTGATGCGAAGATTCTGTTAAAAGATCAACCGAATCTGTCGTCACGTGAAATTGTGCGGAGAAATGTGTACTCTTCCAGCGGTTCACCGGGATTTCAGGCAACCCGCGCACTCACGCCGCTGTTTAGCCTGATTGGTAACCAATATACAAAGATTGATGTGGAGCGTATAGACCTCGATGTGAAAATGGAGGACAAACGAAAGACGGCGGTTATTGAAGCGGTGCGAATCGACAAGGATCGCTATCGTCCCGGCGAAAAAATTGAAGTGACCCTCCGCCTACGCCCATACCTCGAAGCACCGATTATCCAGACCGGTTCGATTACCATTCCGGAGGATACCCCTGAAGGCTTAACCACCCTTCTCGCTATCAGTCCATCCGTCTATGAAAGTTGGCAGCGCACACGGGCACCCTTAAACTACCAGCCGACAAACATCAATCAATTGATTAAACTGTTGCAGCGTGAGGAAAACAACAGTGATATCATTTTGGAGCTGTTCCTGCCCAAGGTGGGTATGACCGTTCAGGGAGAAGAGTTTCCGGAACTGCCGGTGTCCATGCTCTCCGTGATGAATGTTCCTACTCAATCTGGCGAAGGTGGCCCCACTCGCGGCACGACGCTGCATTTTGAAAAGGTTACCACGCCCTTTGTGGTCTCCGGCAGTCGATTTTTGCGGTTTACGGTTGATCGCAACGCCCCATAATTTTTCAAGATATGAATCTCGACCTACAAGCTAATGAACTTGAATTCTCTTACCTAACGGAGGATACTTTTTTGATAACGTTATACCGTGCTTCTTATATTTTGAGTATTGCTGTCGTTTTCTTTTCGATCCATCCCCTGCCAGCGTTAGGGGTGACCACCCAGATCTGGGAACAACAAAACCAAAAGGATTTTGACTCTGGTAAACCCGAAAATGTGTCGCTCTCAAGTAAAGGCGAGCTCATGTTGGCTCCTAAATTGGATGCGTTCTTCGAGGATACCAAAGAGATATATATCTGGTGTCTCGCCGAGGATTCTAAAGGAAACATCTACGCGGGCACAGGGAATGGGGGCAAGATTTATCGGATCACTCCCGATGGTCAGTCATCGCTCTTTTACGATTCACCAGAGGTTTCAATCTTGACACTGGCTATTGACCTGAATGACAACATCTATGCCGGTACAGCCCCGGACGGGTTAATCTATAAGCTCACGGACAGCAGCACTCCGCCAACAACGATACTTAGTTCGGAGGAGAAGTACGTCTGGGCGATGACCTTTGATGACGCAGGGAACCTATACGCAGCGACCGGAACCAGTGGAAAAATTTACAAAATTACGCCCGACGGGCAGACCAGCGTCCTCTTTGATTCCGATGAACGTCAGATTTTATGCTTGCTCTATCATCAAGGGATGCTATATGCCGGCAGCGACGGCAAAGGGACTATCTATAGCGTCAAGACAGAGGATGGTTCGGCATCTGTAATTTACCAAACCGGGCAGAAAGAGGTGCGTAGGCTTGTTGTCGGTGCGCAGGGGTTAATCTATGCTGGAACCATTACGACTGAGGCACCGCAGCCCGGCGGTCCTCCGCCGTCTGCTCCCGGTCCGCGGCCTCCTGCAGGTCGTAACTCCGAAGAAAAGAAGTCAAAGGTCTATAAAATTCAGCCAGATGGCATCGTGTCTGTTATGTGGGAGGTGCCCGATCCCCTGATTCTGTCGATGGCGTTTGATTCGGAGGAAGGACTTTATATTGGGACAGGGGATAGTGGTAAGGTTTATTGGGTCAACACAGAGGGCGATTCGGTCTTGAAGGGCAAATGCAGCGCGAGCCAGATCCTGGCGATGCACCGCACCAAAGATTCAGATCGGTTCCTGCTTGCCACAGGGAATGCCGGGAAGATCTTTGAGTTAAAATCGGATTATCTCGCCGAGGGGACGCTTGAATCCAAGACGTACGATACGAAGGTCGTTTCGCGATGGGGTAAGCTATCGTGGGAGGGTGTTACGCCAGAAGGAACGGCTATCTCTTTTGCGACTCGGACCGGCAATACGGAGAAACCGAATGGGACATGGAACGACTGGTCAGAAGAACTGACGGGCTCCGAGGGAGCGCAAATTAGCAGCCCCGCCGCTCGGTACGTTCAGTGGCGTGCCAAACTCACGACGAGTGTGGTCTCCACAACACCTATCCTCAGAAAAGTAACCGTCGCTTCCGTTCAATCCAATACCGAACCCCGATTCACCTCGATTGGCGTCCGCCGAGGCGATGCTCCCGAAAGTCCCGGTCCGCCCGAAGGTGTTCGTAGACCACGGGAAAGCCGGACCTCCTCTAATTCCAATTCGGGAGGAGATAATACAAAATATACTGCCGCGTGGAAGGTGGAGGACGACAATAAGGACACATTGCAATTTAACGTCTATTACAAGGGGATTGATGAGACGAATTGGAAACTCCTTAAGAAGGAGCTGAAGACGAGCAGCCATGCTTGGGATGGCACCTCAATGTCCGATGGGCGTTACGTCATCAAGGTCAGCGCAACGGATAAACTCAGCAATCCGCCTAACTTTGCGAAGACTACGGAGAAGATTAGCGACCCCTTTGACATTGATAACAGCCAACCGATGGTCACTGATATAACCGCGACGGTGAATGATGACCAAACCTATCAGATCACCTGCACGGCGGAGGACGCGTCCAGTTACATCCAGAAAGCGGTTTACAAAATCGACAGCGATGAAGAGTGGCAGGTCATCTTTCCTGACGATGGCATCTTCGACTCCAAGCGCGAGACCCTATCACTTCATACTAACTCCCTACCAGCCGGTGAACATACTATCACCATTCGCGTTACCGATGCAGCGGGGAACACAGCCGTTGGACGCACGACCTTTTAGGTTGCGATAGTTCATTGAACTCTTGAATTCTATATATCTCACCCCTTGGGGTTTTGGAAGATAACTTGAACTATACTACTGTTGATGAGGAAGGTTCTATGATTATTGATTCACACAGTCACGCATGGCCACGCTGGCCCTACCAACCCCCCGTCCCTGACGGCGACAGCCGTGGCAGGATTGAACAACTCCTCCACGAAATGGACCGTCACGGTGTTGATCAAGCCGTTCTGGTTTGTGCGCGAATCGATCACAACCCGGATAATAACGACTATATTTTCGAGTGTGCCAAACAGTATCGGGGCCGTATCATCCAGTTCGCCGACGTTGATTGTTCGTGGACGGACACCTACCACACGCCCGGTGCCGCGGACCGGCTCGCGGAGGCGGCGGATAAATACGCGCTCAAAGGGTATACGCACTATCTGAAGGGAGATGATGATGGTTGGTTCTTTTCAGATGAAGGACAGCGATTCTTTCAGACCACCGCGGATCGAGGGTTGATTGCTAGCCTCGCAATGGGGGCTCAACTACAGGCTCCATTACGCAAATTGGCAGCACAGTTCCCTTCGATTACCTTTCTCTGCCACCACATGGCCGGGGCGAGAGCCGGGGAAGAGCCCTCCTATCCGAATCTAAAGGAGATCCTCGCGTCAGCGAACACGCCGAATATCAACATCAAGATGTCTGGGTTCGGGTACGTCTCCCAAGTCCCATGGGGCTATCCTTATTCGGATACCGGTTGGATTGTCCGTGCGCTCTACGAACATTTTGGGCCCGATCGCCTCTGCTGGGGGTCGGACTACCCGGTGGTTCGTTCCTACATGACCTACCAACACTCCCTCGAAGCGTTCCGTACGCATTGCACCTTCATCCCAGATACCGACAAAGCAAAAATCCTCGGTGATTCCCTTAACCGGCTGCTGACCGAGGGACAGGGTGCTTAGTCCGCAAATCCACGGGGGATATTGTCGAGAGTTCAGAAACGAAAAAGATAAGAAAGAAAAATAAGGTTGCTCAACGTCTGATTAAGATAATAGAACAGCCGACCCCCTGTCACCGATGAAGATGTCGCATCACTTATCCGAATTATTTCGGCAAGGAAAGCGAAAAAACATGAAAGAGCAGCATACATCCGTCAAATACACTCGTTCTGAACTGGACACTATCCCTAGCGAAACCGATTGGGAGCGCGTTGATGCGCTGACTGATGAAGACATTGACGCAGCAGCCTTATCCGATGCAGACGATCCGCCAACAGACGAATCTTTCTGGGAGGATGCTACCGTAGTTATCCCAGAGAACATGGTCATCGTTGATCCAGATCTATTAGCCTGGTTCAAAGCCCATGCTCTAGATTACCAAGCGCAAATCAACACGGTGCTCCGATCGCATGTTGAAGCGAATGAGAATTAAAATAGCTGTTTTCTTAGTACCTATGCCTCGCTTCGGAGGTCCTGGTGATGTGTTGTTATCGACGGTGTCCTCAACCGGCTGCTGACAGTGGGCCAGGGCGGTTAGTCCACAGCCATCAACCTCCTTTGAAAAAGCGCGGCGGCTTTGTGGAAATCCCTATCATGACAGATGCTTCAGATCCGACCATTTCTGTTGAATTTCGCTGAGGCCTGGACGTATAATATCTCCACATATTTTTCAGTTATGTATATATAACCTGTGTGATTACAGAATCTAACCTAAAGGGGGTATCAGTTATGGATACTAAAGAAGAACATAGGAAGCGATTCACAAATCCACGGGACATATTGTTGAGAGTTCATGAGCAAAAAGGACAATAAGGGTCAATTTTATTCTGCTGCACATCAGTAAGGATAGGTAGGACTCTCACGAGTCTTTCCCCCCTTCCAAACCGTGCGTGCGACTTTCACCGCACACGGCTTTCAACGTCAGTTACCGATTGTCTCATACGGAATAGTAACACCTTATGGAATTACGAGTTTTAGGTTGTCTGACTCTGTTATTTATCCCAAGAGATAATCTCAACCCTACTTACTGATGGAATATCAGAACGTTGGGGACGAGTCGCCATGTGTAAACATGATTCGCGCTCATTTTCCCTGAATCTGTTGTATCTCATTTTCAGCATTCTGACTTGGACAGGTTTACTGTCCTCCTCTCCCTTATCTTCTCTTATGAGAGGACTTAGGGACTATTCTAATCTCACAATGTATACATCTAAAACAACTTAGACCCTGACTTTACCCCGATGTCTACGACTTACATAAGGCAAATGCTAGAGTTACCTTACACGACATACGCTTTTTAGCCACAGGCTGTTGATATAGCGTGCATAGGTGGACACGCTCACGCAGATTCACCTGTTCCCTAATAACGAGGCTTACATCAGTTCAATTTTCATTTAGTCATATCATTGTAACCAGACCCAACCTCTTAGCGTGTCTGCATTCACGCCGAGTTGTTAGCCGTTTCCCTTTGCTTCCCACATTGCTGTTTCCACCAACGCAGTTAAGGTGAGGGGTGCTCATAATTGCTATAGAGTCAGGATAACGGTTATAATCTAATCTAACCTTCAAGAAAGAGAGGATTATAACATGGGTTATCCTGACCGTGATTATTATATCACGTTTTTGTTTGAACAGCTTGAAACTTTCAACACCTCCGTCGCGTCGGCGTTGACACCGACTCTCGGACGCCCTAAGTCGTATACAGACGACTGTCTGATTGTGCTTTTCGCCGTCCTGACACTCAAGGGTATCTATTGCTTTAAGGCACAACACAGATGGTTGGAGATACACGTGCCGGGGGTGCCACGGTTCAATCTACAAACTGTACCCTCTCGTGCGACGCTGGCACGCCGGTACAAACAACTTGCTTGTCGGCTTGAGGCGTTCATTGAGTTTTTAGGTGATGTTGGTATGACTTTGATTGCCGATGCGTCTTTGGAGGTGGTTTACCAAGATAAAAGTCTGTTTAAGGCAAAAGGTCCGGTCTGGCATCAGAAAGACAAAAAGGCCAATCGCATTCCAACGGGACTGCGTGCCGTTGATACAGACGCGAGTTGGTCTGTCAGTAAGTACCATGGCTGGGTTTATGGCTATGGACTGCATCTAACGGTCACCCAACAGGGAGTGCCTTTGATGAGTGCCGTTGATACTGCGTGTGTGAGTGAGAAAGCAATACTTGACCAACAAGTCAACAAAATGCTTGCACAAAATGTCGGATATATCGTCGCCGATGCCGGTTACACTGACCTCAAGCGAACCGAGAAACTGGCAAACGAAGGATTGTTGCTTATCACCCCGGTGATAGGTGCCAAGCGACCTCAAGCCCAGCGGTATGTCGAAACTATTAACCAATCAACACTGTTGCATACCTATCAGCAGAAGCGCAACGTCGCCATTGAACCGATATTTGAATTGCTCAAGCAACTGCTATCGACACATACCAACCACAAACAGCTACCGGTCTGTGGCAAACCGAATGTGGTCACGTTTTTGATGCTCGGTGTAGTTTTGCTTCAGGTGGCAATGTTGGTCAATTCTATTTGGGGACTCCCGCTGAGAAATGTCACACATGTCATCGCTGTATTTCGATAATTTGATTTATGAGCACCCCTCAGTTAAGGTAAGGTTTGCAGTGGTAAGTTCACTGAGTCGGAATCTAACCGACATTATACATTGTTACTTAGAATCGCACCTAGCAACTTAGGTTAAGATAATAGAACATCCGATCCCCTTTGCCGATGAAGATGTCGGTTCACTTATTTTTCCTTTAACAATCACAGGAGGTTCAAAATGAACATCAGACAGTTCACCAAATTCGCGTCTGTTTTAACGGTTGTCACACTCATTGTGGGGCTTTCCCTCTATAACCCGATTGAGCAACTTGTCATCGCCGCACCACCTGAGATGGCAGATGTAGAGAGAGAGATTCCTATTGGCGTCGTTTTAGCTCAGACAGGGCCATTCGCTTCCCCGTATGGTCTGTCAATGCTAAATGGCTTTGAGCTAGCCCGGAAACAGATGAACGAGTCAGGAATACTCGGCAACACCAAAATCACCTTCATCGTTGAGGATGATCAAAGTGTGAGCGCCGTTGAAGCGGTCAACAAGTTGATTCATCAAGATGGGGTGCCTGCTATCGTTGGTTTTGCTATTTCAACGCAGCTTGAACAGGTAATTCCAATTGCCCAAGAAAACAGCGTTATCATTGTTAGCTCGGTCTCGTCTGCCCCAGGTCTGAGTGCGCGTGGCGATTTTATCTTCCGATCAGGGCTTAACTCAGGTGTGCTTAATCCCGCTGCTGTCAAGGCGACTCAGAAGAAATACGGTTACAAGAGAGCAGCTACAATATATCACCACCGCGATACCTACTCTACGCGTAGCGACGAAGCGTTTAGGGCTGCACTCGGCGAGAGCAGTGTCCAGATCGTAGCCACAGAGATCTACGAAGGTGACGAAACCGACTTTTCGGCGCAATTAACTCGGATAATGAAGTTAAATCCTGATGTCCTCTTTATCTCCGCTTTAGGATCCCACATACCTCCGATTCTGATTCAAGCGCACGCTCTCATGCCTGGTATACACATTATTGTTCCCGAACTGACTAGTACTGAGGTGGAAGCCGCGGGCGCTGCTGCCGAGAGGGCAGTTACTTCTATAGGTTGGCTCAGCACGGCTGACACGCCATTGAGTCAAGTATTCGTCGAGCGTTATATCAGGACATACGCGGAAGAGCCGTCTGCTTGGGCGGCGCAGTCACATGCCGCGTTCCATATTCTTGCCATGGCGATAGCAAAAGCGCAATCCGTCAATGCAAGTGCGATTCGGGACACGTTAGCGAAGACTACGGACTTGGACACCGTTTTGGGTAAATTCTCTTTCGACCCCGATGGAGAGGCGGTTTATGACCCGATAGTCCTTACCGTCAAAAACGGCGTTTTTGAGATCTTTGAGTAATCCTCGACGGTAGATATGCATTACTGGACCCTGTCACCAGCCGCTATATGGTTGTTACCTTGCTTTGGAGGTATTAGCGATGTGTTGTTGCAATCGGTGACTCCCTCAACCGGCTACTAGCTGTGGGACAAGGTGCCTTAGCCCCCAGTCACCAACCCGCTTTGAGGGAGCATGGCGGCTTTGCGGAAATCCCAATCATGCCAGACGCTTCAGATTCGACCATTTTTGTTGAGGCCTGGACGTATAATACTTCCACATATTTTTCAGTTATGTATATATAACCTGTGTGATTACGGAATCTAACCTAAAGGGGGTATCAGTTATGGATACTAAAAAAAGAACACAGAAAGCGGTTCACAAATCCACGGGGGATATTGTCAAGAGTTCGGGAGCGGAAACAGCACCCAAAAATGAAGCTGCACAGCGCCTGATTAAAATAATAGAACAGCCGACCCCTGTCACCGATGAAGATGTCGAATCACTTATTAAGGTGATTAAAGAATCAAGGAGCAGTAACGGTTTCAAGAAGTTCAAGGACCTTGAAGCCAAATGAGCACATACTTACTTGAAACGACAATCTGTAGTCACCTTATGAAAGAGAATCTCATAGTGAAAGAGCGTTTAGACAAGCTCACCGCTTTGGACGCTTACTTCACGATTCCTATTGTTCAAGGTGAAATACTATATGGAATTGAATTATTAGAGATAGGAAGAAGACAACGCTATCTTTCACAGAGAGCCAATTCTCTTTTTGAGGGAATTGAATGCAGCCCTCTTCCAAAGGAAACTGGCATCTACTACGCACAACTCAGACGACAAGCTGAGCAGCAAGGGACGCGACTACATGATAATGACCTCTGGATTGCTGCGGCAGCACTCGCCTTCGATGCAATTCTGGTAACGTCGGATAGGGATTTCTATCGGGTGCAAGGATTACTTGGACTACAACTGGAAAACTGGTTAATGACGGAAAACGCTTCTGAATAAGGTCTCGGAAAACGTCAGGATCTTTTCCCGTAGTTGTGCTTTTAACATGGTTCAACAACATAAAGCTATACCGAAATTCCTCGCCGATGAAAATGTGGGAAAGCTTGGCAGATGGCTGCGGATTTTAGGATACGATGTTGCCTACCAATCTCCCGCGCTCGATGCTCAGCTCGCGCTCAAGGCGTTGCGCGAGAATCGGGTGATTTTGACGCGCGATCGGGAATTTGTGAAACGTCGTATGGTCGAGCGGCACCTCCTGCTCACCAGCCAAGATCCGATTGAACAGCTCAAGCAGGTCATCCAAACGTTTCGCTTAAAACTCGATCACGATTCCTTCTTTACCCGCTGCCTCGATTGCAACACCCCGATTCAGTCCGTTCCCAAGGCGGAGGTGCAATCGGTTGTGCCGGAGTACGTCTATCGCACGCAGGATCAGTTCCATCGATGTCCGAGTTGTAACAAGCTCTTTTGGGCGGGCAGCCATACGACCAATTTTCAGGATTGGCTGAAGCGGGTGAGTGAAACGTGATGTGTGAGAAAAATCTGTCTGAACAATCATCCCCCATAAGATCGAAGTTCACGGCATGATATGTTGTGGTGGTGCAGGAGGTTCCACCTATGGGATCGGGGTTGCTTTCTTTTTCAAACAGACGCCAACAGAGAGGAAGTTACAGCACGACCCGCGACTGTTTCCCACCGTGGATGCTTGGCTCTGCACACAACTGCTCACGGAGACGATGCAAGCCCGCATGAACATCCGGATGCGTTGACTCACATATCCCAAGCACCTCAGATAACAGCCGTCGATCCAACTCCTGACGCACCATATCCTCAAACATCTGATTGAAGGGGAGCATACGCTTATGTTTCATCTCTTCAAAGATGCACTCGGCGTTTTGCAAGGCGGCTTGATCCAATTGACGCACATCCAACGTCGGCATCGAACGTAAAAGCGTCAAACGAATTGCACCTCGCCCCGCGTGTACTTTGTTACAGCGCATCCAGTAGCACAATAACCCCAGTGTTGAGTTTCCCCACAAGGCAAAGGCGTAGTCGTACGACGGATTCTCAAACAAGACATTGGGCAATAAACGAATACCGATAGCAGGCTTCTCTGTGAAGAGCACTGATAACGAATTTGCATTAAAGCGTAATCCTATATTCTGGTGGATGCGACTATTTCTGTCTAATATCTGTTGGGCTTTATCCCAAGAATTGGAGCGAACGATGCCGTGGGAATCCGGTTCAACCACCATGGCGCGTTGATTATCTGAATTGACATGCCACAAGCCCGGATACAAATCTGTATCGGAGCATCCCTCTTCTATATCAAATGCTCCTCGTGCTCCTTTAATCATTGTTTCATCAAAACTAGTCGTCGCTATTTCATCAACAGAGCAGATCGGAATTTCGAGAGGGTCGCGCTGTCCCGGTAACCAGACACACCCATTCGCTAAATGGTAGGCGGACTGAATCAACGCTAGCTCTTTAATGCGTGAGGTGCTCCATATTTTTTCTAACGGACAGTTTAAGGCAGCTCCTACTATCTCATCCCCCACCTTGATAGGGTCCCCACCGATCGGTGGGGCTTCAAACTTTCTGACATCCCGGAGACGCTGAATCCGTTTGGCTATTTCAACCGCCTCTAAATGGCTGTCCGGCCTGCGGTGTAGACAGACAAAGGTGCCGCGCCCGGTGTTTTCCGTCCTACCTTTGACAGTGACGATGAGACACTCCGCCATGTTCGTGTCCGCGGAGAAGGCGCAGTTTTCCGTTTTGACATCGGCGATGGTGACAACGGTTACGTCGTGATACATAGTAGCCCATAGGTCTCGAACCTTCTGCCAGTCCGGAGAGGTCAGTACAGTCAGAGGAAGCACGAATCCCATCGTAGGCGGATACAGGGCTGCATCCCCATCACTATTTTTTAGCATCCGATCCGCGAGGTCAACGAAGTAGGAACCGAGGCCAGCGTTACTATTTGCAATGGAGGTCTCTATGCTTTTGAGCGATGCTTTCATCGCCTTGGCGGCATCTTTATCCCTATCTCCAAATACAGTTTTTGGAATATCAGGGTTATCAGAACTAGTGTCCGCAGCCGTCCGTGTAAAGGGCGGATTATCGACAATTATATCAAACTCACCGTGCCGAAATTCCTGTCTTGGGGTATCATCTTGGCTGTCATCGCCTTGAACTCTCTCCGTATTGATTAACCCTAATGATAACGTCGCCTCCGGGTTCTCTAGTAAATCTAAAGCCCCTATTGCATATTTGCCATCCGGTCGTTGTGTGCCGTATGCCATGGTGTGAATACGAGTTTTTCCAATTTTGACATCGGGGTAGGTACTCGCAATAATCGAAGCGGTGAGGTGGCTGGCATTGGGCATGATATCAGCCCCGACAAGGTTATTTTCTACCATTTGCCGGTGAATGTCTTTCCCACTTCCACCCGCTTGTTCATGCAGTGCCAATATCTGCTGGTAAAGTCCGTTTAGCAGTGCTCCAGTGCCACAGGCAAAATCGGCAACCTTGGGAAAGGTAGGTAGCCCCTCCCCTAGGGTAGGCTGCCTGTCGGGTAAAACGAGGGCAGAGAGCAGTGCAACAGATTCGGGGCGTGTATAGTTCGCCTTGATGAACCTCCGATCAACAATCAACCGTTGAAAGACGATGCCCGCTAACTCGTGTATCTGTGCCAGTCCTTGCACAATCAGTCCCTGGGCGGTGTTACACAACCTCTGCAATACCTGCCCCACTAGTTTATCGTCTGTTGCCAGCACCTCTTGCGTCAGTCGATACGCAACATCAAAGATCGGGCGATAGTTGACCTGTCGAATGACATCCCACGCGTTCAGGATTTCATTAACGTTAAGTGGTACGTTCACCGTTTGGAGTTGGACGAGGGACGGCACCGTTTCCATTTCCGGGGTGCCGGCAAGGGCACTCTGAAAAACGAAGGCGTTTGTGATGATCAACATCGCCATCCGATAGGTCTGTTTACCCGCTTCCTGATAGAGGATTTTCTCAACGATTTCTGCGATGTGGGGGCGTGTCTCTATGGCAGCAGCGAGGAGGAGTGCGGCTTCATTTACACCGCTCTCTAAATCTTTGGCGGCTTGGTCAACTTTGGAAATGGGGAGGGCACCGATTCGGAGGGCGGTGGCAACGTCACTGATATTGCCTATAATCCAACCGCTATTCGGAAAACGGTGGGGAGCATCAACGCTAAAAAGGGCGTAATGGAGGTCATCGGCGTCTCGGAGTGCGTCGGGGGTCTCAGCACTGCTGAGTTGTCGAAACCGATGGGGCACCCGTAACGCTATGGCGGTTTTCACCTGCTTATAGGATGCCAACCATTTATTGAGTCGTCCTTTCGCTTGCTCCTCGCCATCCAAGTTTGGTGAATGGGCGTAGTCAACCTTGACCTCTATGACCACCGGCTCTCTGCTGGTTTCTGTTACAGTTATATCGGGACGTTTGGCTTCGCGCAGCAGTGTTTCTTGAGATTCGACTGTCCAAGTGTTTCTTCGCTCTCGTAATATATCTGCTATATAGGTCGTGATTGTGTCTTCATTCCGCATCCGTATCTCCGTTTTTCTTTCCAGTCGGCACAGATGTACAAACTATGACCATTGCGATTGTTTGGCTGCTAGGGTCTCACTTGAACCTCGATAGATTACATTAACGATTCTCAACACACAATGGAATCTTACACTTCGATAATTTCCACATTTGCGCGCGGCAGGACAACCTTGTTCCCATCTTCCAGTTCAACTTCTAACACGCGTACTTTTGCCTCCGTCTCAAGTTGTTGCAGTTCGACTGGCAGAGTGGACACGCGTCCCAACTCCCCGAAATAGGGTTCACGGATGATGCGGATCTGGGTGCCGATATTGAGTGCATCGCCGGTGCCTTCTGTGTCAACTGTTGCCTCCTGCACCTTGACAGGGATGATGATTTGTGGTCTCACGACGCCAGCGCGGATCTGTGTCGCACCATTAATCGAAGCCGTCATGCCTTCCTGCGCTTTAAGCAGATCAAAGGTTCGCGCCGCCATGCTTATCTCCCCAAATCCTTCCGTGACCACCAGTGTCAGACCCAGTGTCTCTGAACCCGTTATTGCGACCCCCAGTTCGTAGCCCAACAGGGCACGGAGATCGCCGTCATGAATACCGCCCACAATTATCCCCTTGACGCCCTGCCGAATTGCCTCCTGAATCGCATCGTTCCCGACGACAGCACCACCGCAGAGAATCTTGTCTCGATGTGTGGGTCGGATGAGGTCCTTTGTCAATGGAGTGTCCGGAGAATCTACGACGACTTCAAGTGTGCCAACCGTTTCCCCACCGACGCCAAAAATGCCTTGGATATATGTCCCATACGTTTCTATGACCGCACCTTCGTTGGAGATAATCTCGACAATTGACCCGGAGATGTGACCCATGACATCGACAGGGATTGGTGCTTCACGAATGATCACCTGCCCCGTGACATCGGAGATGCTTTCGATGGTTCCATCAACTGGTGCCCGCGCTTGCGACTTAAACAGTCCAAACAATCCCTTTGTCTCGCCAATAATTTCGTTTTTTGCGATCGGTTCGCCCTCTTTTTTCAGCATGTAGTCCCTTATATCTTCGGTGGGGATGCTCAGTAAATTTGCGATATTCACAAGTTGAACATTCCCCGGTAAGGATGCTTTTGCGACCACATCCTCCGCCTCGATTCTATCCCCCACGTGAACATTCACCTCTCCCTCGATTGGGAGTCGGCGTTCATTACGTATTATCGTGCCCGCCGCAACTTTGAGTCCGGGGGTGTATGCGTGTGCCATAAATTCGCCCTTTTGCGTGAAATCTGATCTATTCCAAGGATCTCAGTCCGATCTGTTTTAGAACCAATTTAATAATAGCAAATTCCCTCTCAAAAGACAATGTAAATCAAAACGGTAACAAAGGTGTTGACAAGGCGATCCCACCCCATTATAATGACGGAAAAGATCCCCACCGCAATTTGTATCTTCATATCCAGCTACCTGCTTTCTTAATCGGAGATTGTTTTATGAATGCAACCACCGAAATTCTGAAGGGCAACAACCCCATGAAGGTTGAGCAGATTTTTGGTCCCGACATCAAGCCTTATGAAGTGCTTGAGTTTGAATCGATGCTGCGATATGAAGATTTTCAGATATTCGGCGAATCTGGGTTTCAAAAGAACGGACGGGTCATCATTACTAGAGCCCCGGCACGGCTTGATGTGATGGGTGGAGTTGCGGCGCACTGCGGTGCCAACGTCTTCGGATTGACGCTCGAACGGTCTGTGGTTGTCGGTTGTCAGGCGAGACAAGACCGTCGATTGAGTACCTTAAGTCTTGACACAATGGCACAGGTGCATCAAGTCGCCCGCCAAATCTCGGTTGACGAGTTCTACACAGCTGGTAACCTAAAACCTTACGACGCAGTTCAATCACTGTTCTCTCAAAACCCACAAGCCGCGTGGACAGGATACATCCTCGGCGGATTTTTCGCACTCCTGAAAGAGGGGATAATCGATCGCCTACCGCACGGCGCAGCAGTTGTTGTTAGGAGCAATATCCCGGTGGAGGCAGGGATCGGGTCTTCTGCAGCGGTCGCCGTTGCAACGCTGACAGCGATTAACCACCTGTATGAGCTCAACCTGAGTGCGCTAGACATCGCTCGGATCGGGCGGATTGTCCAGAACCGCATCGTCGGCGTGCCGTATGGTGCCATGGATACAATCACGGTTGCCATCGGACAGCAGGACCACCTGCTTTCTATCCGCCGTCAACCGGATCAGATACTTGAGACTGTCCCGCTCCCCCTGAATACAAAACTCATTGGCATCCACAGCAGAGCGCAACGGAGTCCCTCTAGTTCAGCCTATATTGATGCGCGTACCGCCGCATTTATGGGATTGACAATTCTCCAGCGGACTCTCGATCTGGAAGAGCTGCGCGATAGCTATCTGTGTCGATTATCTGTTAAGGATTTCCGTCAAAAGTGCTGGAAGGTTTTGCCGGCACGGATGAAAGGTGAGGATTTTCTTAACCGATACGGCGAGCCGGTCGATCCGCTCACAAAAGTGGAGCCTCAAAAGATGTACAGTGTGCGCAGCCGCGTCGAACATCCGATTTACGAACATGCCCGTGTGGGTCGCTTTATCGAACATCTCAAAAAGGCGAGTTCCGATCCGCAGCACTACATCGCCATCTTGTGGAGGCGGGACAACTGATGTACGCATCGGATTGGAGTAGTCGTTTCCGTGCTGGGCTTGGCTCACCACAAATTGAACAGATTATTCGATCTATTCGGAAGGTGGGTATCCGCGGCGGATTCTACGGGGCAAAGATTACCAGCAATGGTAGCACGGTCGCAGTGCTCTGCCACGGTGATGTCTCTAACGCTATGATCCAGATTCTTTCTGCCTATAAATTGGCGTGGGGACTTGATGCGGAACTGTTTATTAGCTCATCGCCGGGCGCGTTTGAGTTTGGGCACGTGGTCTTGCGACTCAGCAAGGAGTAGGAGCATCTCAACCACCGCTCGCAGTGGATTGCCAAATCCACTGCACAAGATACCTAGCACATTGCACGACATAATGCCAGATACTAGCGCCCAACAATCTTGGCTCAATCCGCCCGGAACGTTATACTATAGTCCGAGATTTTATGGCTTGGATATGTCTATCTAAATCGTAAACCCTTGGTGAGGAGCCGAGTGGGTTTGACAACTAGCAACTTAGGTTGAGAATAAGTGCCTTTGCTGGACCTGTTAGGTGTCATCTAACGGGTCCCGATTTTAACACGCAACCCAAACTGTTAGCACCCTGATTCAATGGAATCCCTGTCTCCCTTCAGTGATATTATTGTTGATGCACCCCCAACGGAAGGGGTTAAGTATGCAGGCTCAAAACTGAAACTCCTACCTCACATATTGCAGCTGGCAAAGAGGACTGATGCCAAAACCGTCCTAGATGGTTTCTCTGGAACGACGCGGGTGTCTCAAGCATTTGCCAAAACAGGTTATCATGTGCTTTGCAATGACATCGCTGCATGGTCTGAGGTGTTCGGGATATGCTATCTGCTCAACTGCAAGCGCGAAACGGATTACGCTGAACTGATCGCACACCTCAACGCATTACCTCCCAAGGATGGATGGTTCACAGCGCACTATGGCGGGGACCCGAAATCGGCACAGGCAGATGGACTCAAGAAACCGTGGCAGATCCATAACACGCGAAAATTGGATGCGATACGGGAGGAGATCGATCAGCTCCACCTGATGAAAGTTGAAAGGGCGGTCGCACTCACAAGCCTCATCCTCGCGCTTGATCGGGTTGACAGTACGCTTGGGCATTTTGCTTCCTATCTCAAGGAGTGGTCGCCCCGATCGTATAACGCGTTGACCCTTGAGGTGCCAAGCCTCTTTTGCACCGGCGAGCAGCACGAAGTATCACGTCGGGACATCTTTGAACTGGTAAACGATAGAGCCGTTGATCTGGCATATTACGATCCGCCTTACGGGTCCAATAATGAGAAGATGCCTCCCTCTAGAGTAAGATACGCCTCATATTACCACCTCTGGTCAACGGTATGCCTTAATGACAAGCCGGAGTTGTTTGGTAAGGCATTGCGGCGAAAGGATACATCGGACACTTTGGCTTCGTCCGTGTTTGAGGACTTCCGAAGAGACGGGCAGACGGGACGCTTCATCGTGGTTGAGGCTATCGAGCGGTTGATTCGGAGCACGTACGCCCGGTGGATTATCCTCTCTTACAGCTCGGCGGGACGGGCAACCGCCGGCGAGCTCAATGAAATCCTTCAGGATAGCGGTACTTTGGTTGAAGCCGTTGAGATAGATTATAAGCGGAATGTGATGGCGGGGATGAAATGGACCCACGATTGGGTGCGGAATGCCGACGTGCCGAATCGAGAATTCCTGTTTCTAATCGAAACAAACACCGGAAATTAAGGAGGTATCTGAATGTCCCAACAACCTATGCGCGGTATGTTTCCGGTCCTGGTGACACCCTTTGATGAACAGGACCGTATCGATGAAGACAGCTTGCGGAGCGTCGTCGAGTATAACATCAACGCCGGCGTCCACGGTGTGGTGATAGCGTTCGCTACAGAGATTATGAAGCTCACCGAGGCGGAACGCTTGCAGGTCGCCCAAGTGGTAGTCGATCAGACACGTGGTCGTGTGCCTGTCGTTGTCAACACCGGCGCGGTGTCAACCGCTGCAACGGTGCAGTATAGCCAGCAGACCGAAGATCTTGGGGTAACGGCGGTGATGTGCACCCCTCCCGCAGCAGATGTGCCGGTCGATGAGAAAAAGGCATACTTCAAGGCGATATCGGATGCCGTCAGTGTCCCGATCTTCGTTCAGGAGGCAGGCACGTCGCTCGGTGGGGCGCTGCTGCGGCAGATTGCAGAGGAGAGTGAGCGGGTACGCTACGCCAAAGTCGAGAACGCACCGCCTGCCCAAAAGGTCTGCGAGGCTATTCAGCATGGGGGCGAATTGGTTACCGTCTTCGGCGGTGCGAGCGGGTCTTACCTTATCGAAGAACTGCGCCGTGGTTCGCAAGGCACCATGCCTTGGCCCAGCCGACCGCAGCCCTTCGTTCAGGTCTGGGACCACTGGCAGTCCGGTGACGAAACCGCAGCCCGCGAGGTCTGGGAACGCGAGATTGCCCCGATTCTCCGTGTGGGCGGTCTTATTCACAAAGAGATTCTCTACCGCGAAGGCGTTATCAAATCCCCACGCTGGCGTTCTCCTGCACCCGCTCCACTTGATGACATGGCTCAACGTGAATTGGACGAAGTCTGTGAGAGGTTGGGGATTGGCTGATACGCTTTGGTGTAAACTTTTGCAACCTATCAGAGAAAACCATCGTGATATTATTGACATATAGGAAAAGTTAAAATATAATATTAACGTGAGTGGCTATGTATTGAAAATCCATCGGTTTCCCGTTTCCAGTTAGCCGTCTACGCCACAAAGAGATTAGGGGTGTCCTCCATTTTATCGGACGAACAAGGGGTCAAATAATGGAAGGGTTTGTTGGAATACTTGTATTGTTAGTTATGTTTGCTCTTGCTTATTACTCGTTCTATCTTTGTGTGCGGGCAGTCCGAGCACTGGAAAAAACCGCCCACAATCTGGATAGAGTGGCGGGGTGGTTGACAGATATTACCGAAGTGATGAAAATGGAGAGGGACAATAGATAGTCCGAGTATCACCGATGAAGAAGAAACGCTGGAATGCTCGTTTGTGGTTTGGAGCAATACTATGATGGGCATATTTTCAACGGGTGGTTTGATTTCCTTATCCCGATAGTAGACCTCTTTCCAAAAAGGTAATAGTTAGACAGCATATCTGAGGTTGACTAAAGCAGCAATGACATTCCAAGTTTTGCCATAATTTCTATGCTTGCCGCGATACCTTTGCTGGGTAATCCGGAATATCTTGCACCGTCGGTTGACATGTTCAATAACTATTCTGCGCCGAGCCAACGCTTCATTGAACCGACGCTCGGCATCAGATAGGGGCTTGTTCCGGCTTCGCTTGACCGGGCTGACACTGTTGGGATAGACCTTATCTATGCCTTGATAGCCCCCGTCAGCTAGTTTCTCGGTCTCTCGGTTGATAGGTAGACGGCTTTCTTTGAGTATCCGAAAATCGTGGACTTTGCCCTTCGACAAATGACCGATAGAATCTGCAAACTCGCCCAGCAGATAATCAGTTGGACTTTGAGAGTGTGGCATTTTTTTACCGGAGTAATAGTGGCACTGTTGCTGCTTGGGACGCTCAATCGGTTGTTCAGTGACATCAATGACAACACTATCTAAGTCGCTACGGAGTAATTCTTTCTTGCTGTTCATTGGCAAAACGAGAACCAGAATGTCGAGCATTCGGTGATAAATCTTGTTGGCGTAAGATTCGCTGATTGAAAATTCCTTGCCCAACTTGGCAAAGGTAGGATAATGTCTGAGGTAAGTCAAGGTGAGCAATAGCTGGTCTGCTATGCTAATTGTTGACTTGAGTCCTCGTTTTTTCATCGGGTTTTTCTCGCGTTGAACTGCCAGATAAGTCGCGACTTTGTCAAGGAGTTGTTGAAAGGTGGCTTTGCTGATGCCCACGTCTCGGAGAAAGCGTTCGTCGGATTGTTCAACGGTTTGCTGAAAGATGCTCATGGGAATTCCTTCCTGTTTTGGGCTTGAATGTATCGGTTGTGAGAGGAACGGAATTATACCTTCAATATTCAATTTATGGAACATTTATTTAGGAAAGATGTCTAGTGTTGTTGCAGATGATTTGGTATTGCTATCAACATACCGCCCTACTGGAGCGAGAGGGTGGAAACCTTGCGTTTACTATAGATTTTTTACACTCGACTTTAGGTGGCAATTCGCATTATTTTAAACTATAATATTAAGCCATATACGCTATCAACTCGGATTCTCTGTAGAACAAGGGAACAATGTCAGTGAAAATTACTGAAGCAGATCTGAAAGCTGCCCTGCCCGACGTCACCACCACGATGCGCTTTTCGGGACTCCACAAGCCGATTGATGTGTATCGGGATCGATGGGGTATCCCTCATATCAAGGCAGAGAACGAAAACGACCTATTTTTTGCACAGGGTTTTGTCACCGCGCAGGACCGTCTGTGGCACATGGATTCTGATCGGCATCGTGCACTCGGCAGATGGGCGGAGTTCGCTGGAAGTAGTGGTGTGGCTCAAGATCGGCTCCTCCGAGCGGCGGGAATGGGGCGCACCGCAAAACTCGACTACGACATCGCTAGTCCTGAAGCCAAGGCGATGGTTGATGCCTACACGGCTGGTGTGAACGCCTACCTTGACACAGTCGAAACCCTGCCTATTGAATACACGATTCTTGACCGAACCCCCGAACGGTGGGAGAACTGGCACTGTCTCGCTGTCTACAAAATCCGTAATACCCTCTTGGGAACATTTGAACCGAAGCTCTACCGGATGCGCTTGGCACAGGCGCTCGGTCCCGAGAAGCTCGCTGAACTGATGAAGGGATATCCGAGCGGTCACCTAATCACGGTGCCGCCTGGCGAAGTTTACGAGGGTCCCCCGCTTGAAGGACTTGATGAACTGAGCGAGGCTGCTGGAGCGGCGAACTGGCTTGATGAGGTGGACGCGGGATCAAATGGCTGGTCGATTTCCGGTGAGTTGACCGAATCGGGGTTGCCACTGGTGGGCGGTGACTCACACCGCGCGCTTGACACGCCGAGCGTTTACTACCAAGTCCATCTGTCGTGTCCTGAGTTCACGGTGATTGGTCACGCGGTGCCGGGAATGCCGGGCGCGCTCCATTTCTGCCACAACGAATATGTGGCTTGGGGGATGACGCATGGTGGGGCGGATACGCAGGACCTCTTCATTGAGCGGTTCCGTGAGGGGCCGAATGAGCGTGAATATCTGTTCAAGGGCGAATGGCGACCCGCGGAGGTTCTGAACGAAATAATCGAGGTTCGTGATGCTGACGCAGTGCCGCTGGAGGTGACGATAACCCACCACGGTCCCGTTGTCGCTGGGACTCCTGCATCGGGAGCAGGTATAGCAATCAGTGATCCGGGTCTAATTGCCGGTTCCCAGTGGGTCGATGCCGCACGCGACGCTATGCGATCGAGGTCCGTAGATGAGTTGCATGAGGCGTTCCGCAACTGGACGGATCGTGTGAATAACTACGCTGTCGGCGATGTGCACGGCAATTTTGGCTACCTGCACGAGGGTAAAATCCCGATCCGACCTGAATCGAACGGCTGGCGAGCGGTGCCGGGCTGGACCGGCGAATATGAGTGGAACGGCTACATCCCGCACGACGAGCTGCCCAAAGCCATCAACCCTGACACCGGGTATGCAGTCACCTGTAACCAACGGGTTGCGGGTCACGATTATCCATACTATGTGGGGCTGTCTTTCACACCTGAGTATCGTGCCCGACGCGTTCAAACGCGGATCCTTGCGCTTGAGCCGGGGACAGGTACCATTGACGACATGGCGCGTATTCACGCCGAACGGATCTCAAATCCGGCGCGTATCTTCACAGAAGCGTTGGTCCGTGTTACACCGCTAGACAAAGATTCAGCGGAAGCACTGACTCTGTTACGAACTTGGAACTATAGCATGGATCGCGACGGCGCTCAACCGTTGATTTACGCCAAGACCAAGACGCATGTTACCCGCTTCCTGCTCGATCGCCTGATGGGAGAGGTGGCGGAAGAGGTCTTTTCAGGTGTTGCCGGCGGCGATGCCCACGTCCGTCAGATTGTAGTGAAGATGAACCAAGAACTTGAGAGGGGAGACGACTCCTTGTTACCGCCCGGGGGTGATTGGGGAGACGTTTTGGCTTCCGCGCTTCAGTCTGCCCTTGCGGACCTCAAAGCGCGACTTGGTGATGATATGTCGAAGTGGCGGTGGGGGGCACTCCATCACACGAACCCTCAGCATCCGCTCTCGTCAGTGTTCCCTGAGTTCGCGGAGCTGCTGGATCCTCCTTCTGTCTCGACACACGGTGACGGCGACACACCGCTCGCTGGGAGTTATGCCCTCCACAATGAATTTATTGCCACAGGTATGTCCGTGAACCGTTATATCCACGATCCGTCAGACTGGACTAATTCACGATGGGTTGTGCCGTTGGGTGCATCGGGACACCCCGGCAGTCCGCACTACGCGGATCAGGCGGAAATGTGGGCAAATGTCGAATATATCCCGCAACTTTGGGACTGGAACCAGATTTCAACCGAAGCGGAATCGCAGCAACGGATTGAACCGACAAAGTCAGGATAAGTTGTCAATGCGTGTGAAAGAATCAGTTTTCCCTGTTCTTTTTCCACCAAGAGCATAAAAGAAAAAAGGAGGAGATGGAAGGAAGTAAACGACTGTGTGCCTGAACTTCCGACCCCGTCCGCAAGAACAGTTATGCGTAGCCAAAGCCACATACTCTCTAAATACATTGGTGCCAAACATAATCGGCGCCGGAAAGCCGTTGAGCGCCAAAAGCGATTGAAAGCAGGCTTGCCAGCTGCGGTGCCGTTAAAGCATGTTTCACTTGATTCGGAACAGAAGAAGGCGATTACGTCCACGGAAGCGATTGGTACGGCAAGACGCAAGAAGCTCTTTGTTACCCGGCACTTTAGTTGGCCCGTATCGCTCGGTATCCATCTCCTTGTGGCGTTTTTGCTTATTATCTACGCGAAGCAAGAGTATATGCCCGAGGAGGTGCCCGTTTTTCTGGATTTCGTCGAGCCTGTTCGGCAACCCCGGAGGATAAGGAGTCGAACTATAAAAAGCGTGAAACCTCCCGATTCAGTACAAGTTCGGGCACTGCGTACACCGCGGTCAGCGCCGCCAGCCGTAGAAATCCCAACGGAGGCTGAAGTATTTCACACACCGAGCGACGATCCGATTGATGCAGGAGATGCCCTGACCCCTGGTGGCGTTTCGATACTAGAAGGGCTCGGTAACATTCAGGTGGAGCAGCAGAAACGCGCAGAAGTCCCTACGGAAGCACCAGGAGTCGATATTGAACGCTCCACATCGATTGCACCGGAAGATAGTGAAATAGATATTTCGGATGACGGTCTTAGTGACCGCAACATTGATGCGGAGGTATCGGTGCAGGTTGATCAAGACCCGCGTATCCTCAGAAAGACTAAACCTAAGTATCCTGAGTCCGCTCGCCGCGCTCAGAAGGAAGGTCTTGTTACACTTGAGTTTACCGTCGGTGTGGATGGAAAAGCAACGGACATAAAAGTGGTAGAGGAAAAACCGAAAGGGTTCGGCTTCGGTCCGGAGGCGATTGAAGCCGTGGAAAGATGGCGGTTTACTCCAGCCAAGCGAGGCACAGAGTCCGTACCCAAGCGGGTAAAGATTCCAATTCGGTTCACTTTGGAGGATGACTAGTCTATCATAGGTCTTAGGAATACCTGAGTATTTCTGTGTCGGGTCCGTTTCAATAGGTTGCCCTGCCGCCACTCACATCGTAACACTGTCCGGTCACAAAACTGGCATCGTCTGATGCTAAGAAATGCACTACCGCTGCGACCTCTTCCGGCTTTCCGACCCTGCCCAACGGGATCTTGCTGACCATATAATCAATGGTTGACTGCGACACCTGTTCTAGAATCGGGGTTGCAATGACCGCCGGTGAAACACAGTTGACATTTATACCGTACTCGGTGACCTCTTTCGCCAAGGCTTTCGTCAGGCAGATGACTCCCGCTTTAGACGCTGAATACGGGATGAGCGTTGGATTGCCCTCCTTGCCCGCAATCGAGGCGACACTTACAATCTTGCCGTACTGTCTCTCGATCATGTGGTCGATTACCGCCTTGCAGCAGAGAAATACGCCCTTTAGATTCACATCTATAACCGCATCCCAATCCGATTCATCCAGATCTGGCAACGTCGCCGTTTTTCCTGCTATCCCGGCATTGTTCACTAGAATATCGATTTGGTTAAAGGTATCCAACGTCTGCCGTGCTAGCCGTTGCACCGAATCCATCTTTGAGACATCCGCCTCAATAACGAGGGATTTGCAGCCCAACGCCTCAATTTCACTTGCAACCGTCTCACCTGCTTCACGGTTTAGTTCGGCTACGATGATCGTTGCGCCGGCACCTGCGAGCCGCAGCGCAATCGCCCTGCCAATCCCCTGTCCCGCGCCTGTCACAATTGCAACCTTATCGGTTAAATCCATATATAACCCCTTCTTGTATATGTATGCTTTCTATATAGCCTTTGGTGCTCGTTGGTTAAGATGTTGTTTTCACGTTTCACGCATTAGGTCTGGGCATACTGCACCCAACCGGCGAAATAGTGCGGTGCCCACCTGCGAGCCAGATAAAAGGTCTTGGCGGAATAGCGACCGTGCGGCGGAAGAACCTCGGCGTCAATCCACGCCTCCGCCCCGGTCAGCGTTGGGAACTCGATTAGCCATGCTCGATGCCACGCATCTTGCGCCCCCATCAGCTTGAACGCCTCTAAACGCATCAGTTTATGTTCACGCGCGACCGATTGCATTAGCTCAATATGCTCGGTGTCACCCCGTGCCTCCGGTGTCACCGCGCTCGCTTCTGACCTCCAACGCCCGAAAAGCAGGGCGACAACGCTGTCCCTGTCCACGTCAAGTGCGGGGACGCTATGCGGATCTGTCCCGTCCGGCACGACCAGTTCGGGAGACCTAGTCACCCACTGCGAAAAGTGGTCACGCCCCCAGTGCCGCGCGGTGTAGTATTCGTAGTAGCCGTAGCGTCCGTAGGGCGGTGCCATCTCGGCATCGATCCACGCCTCTGCGCCCTCCAGTGTGGGAAATTCGATAACCCAGAAGCGTTCCCATGACTCTTGCGGTGTCATCAGCTTAAAGCCTTCTAGTCGCATCAGCCCGTGTTCATGAGCGACCGAGAGCATCAGATCGACATGCTCCTGCTGATAGGCATCTCGCGCCGATGGGGTCAGATCATGCCACGTGGGCAGCCGACCACCCTTGTAGAGTATAATCACGCTGTCTTTGCTGACTTCCGGTGTCGTCGCCACAGGGGTATCTTCCTTTCCCATAGGGAGGTATTATTTACGGATTCATTGAGAAGTGAGCCATTCGATGAGGAGGTCAACTTGTCGTAAACCTTTATCGTCCAACCCTTGCGGTTCGAGAGCTTCATGAGTGCTGCCCGACACGGTGATAATCCCCGTCATTGTGGGGTGCGGTGCTGCAACGCGGATGGCGGCGCCCTGTGACTCAATCTCGGTTTCTTGCAGAAGCCCAAGGACAGGGAGCACTTTTGCCATCGGGATGCGGACAATCCGAATGTTCGTGTTCTTCCCAAAGACCCGCCACGCTGCCTCTCGTGTTACGGGTCCCTTTTCGAGCCCCTGCCGCGTACCCACCAAAGCGAAATTCACCCCCGTTTTTTCTTTGATCAGTTGTGAGAGTGCACCCTCGATTTGAGTCGCTTCGAGCGGTTCGCTGAGATTCGCAATCGGCTCATCCGCTTCATCGGTGGTGGGCGATCGGAGGTTGAGGTAACGCATCGGTCCATCTTTGGGTTTAATCCAAGCAAAACGTCCATGCTGGAGGTGACGACCTGTCTGCGTGAGGTCTATGTACTGCCCCACAACTCCGACCGATTCGATAAGGTGGATTTCGACATAGCCGTTGGGAGTCATGGGTCCCGGATAGTTCACCGCCCCGGTGTTAATACAGACAGCGTCCCCATCCTCAAACCCCTCCGGCACCCACGCCTCAAATCTGTGGGTCGTGGCAGAGAGAACCAGATCGGTCTTGTCGAGCAGGAATTGCCGCCGTTCTGGAGAAAGTGCCATGTCCCATGCCCCTGATCGCGAGTGCGCCGCCACTATGATTAGATCTTTATCCCCTTTTTCGATATCTTTGAGGGTTTCCATCATCCACGCGCGGCTGCTTTCCGGGAACCCTACTGCCGGGTCCGCTGGCTGATCCGAGAAGTGCATCTGAATCAGGTGAACGGTGTAATCATTGACCGGGATTTGGGCGTAATATTCCGATCTGTTTGGACGGATAACGCTTGCATGGGTTTCCAGATCTACCAAATCGAGTATCGGTGCGCCCTCGCCGTAATCCGACTGTCTGTGGGTCGGGCTGTAGTATTCGTTCTCGCCGTCCGCAACGTTGGGGTAGAAGTGCTCGCGCCACCAAGGTTCGGACTGTAACCAAGGGATGAAGGTGTTTTCCCACCGATATTTGACGTGGTCGCCCAAGCCGATCACAAAGGCGGGATTTCCTTCCTTCATCCAAGCGGTCATTCGGGCAAATTCCACGCTACTGAGGGGTGAGTCCCCCTTGTTATCGCTCATAATGACGAAGTGGAGATCCGCCAGTCGATCTAAACCCGCGATAGATTCGATGCCCGGCAATCCACCTCCAGCGGCTCCCTGCGGGTTAGCGTCCCCCGTATTGGCGTGTGTTATCTGCGAAATCACGCCTGAAATCAGAAGGGTAAGTGCGAGAAGTTGTCCCAGCTTTCTATCCATCGTTGTCTATCCTTGGTTTCGTACATTAATCTAAGTCGCCAGTTATAGGGAACGTTGCAAACCTGCTTAGGAATCAATCACTGCTCGCAGTGGATTGCCAAATCCACTGCACAAGATACCTAGCACATTGCGCGATAGAATACCAAACACTCTAGCGCAACAATCTAGGGTCAATCAGCCCGGAACGTTACACTATAGCCCGGGTGTTTATGGCTTGGATATGTCTATCCAAACCGAGCGGGGTTGATAAATAGATTGCAACACAGCGCCCCAAAAAAACATACAACATATCCCAATTTTCAATGGCTAGTGACTTGGGTTATATTAAGGTTTACGTCTCCCAAATGGGCCAATCGGTTTCACGAAGCCGCAGCCACAGGCTATCAAACCTTTCGCTCCCATCATCTTCCCATTCGTCCAACCTGACGCCGGGCGCAAAGGATTCGTCTACCCCCTGCTTCATCAGCCGTTCCGCTTGCTGGAGACTTTGGTAGTAGTGTTTCAAACCGCCGGGGAGTGTGACGACGGAGATGTGTCGAAGCCACTCCGGCGCAGACGTTTGGGAATAACGGTTGACCGCATCTTCATCCAATTCTACGCCTAGTCCTGGTCCCTCTGGGACTTTCATGAACCCTCGCTGAACCGTATGCTTTTGAACGATTAGGTCATCCTCGTAGGTATGGCTTGCCGTAACGCCCGGCAGCGTCGCTGTCGGCATCACCGCGCCCATATGGCAGGCAAACCCTGCGGTTATGCCGGTACCCACATACTGTAACAGGATGGGGGTGTTTGCAGCGGCGAAAGCCCAACTGGACGCCAACGCGCTTTTGATTGATTCATGGCTACATAGGGCACCATCGAAATCGCCGGCACGAAGCCCGATCCAAGGTCCCGAAGGCTGACGTGATGCACCTTCTTGGACAACGCCGATGCCGTGCAGGTAGAACGGGATGCGAATCTCCTGGTGCAGCCGCCGCCACCCCTCAACGTCATACGCGAAGATTGGTTCCTCCACACCTTTGACTATCGGAATCTTCTCCAATTCTCGTAGGATGGGCAGTGCTTTTTCTACATTGGTCAATGCACCGTTAAAGTCGAATTCCACACGAAAGTCCGGTGGTGCGACCGCCTGCATCGCCTGTGACTGTTCCACGATGTCATAAAATGCTCTGGCTTTGCATTTGAGCCCACGATACCCACGTTCAGCGGCCACCTGCACTTCGGCGGCGCTATCTTCGGGCGACATGCAGGGCATCCACCAACCCATCGACACCCATTGACGTACCTGCTGCCCTATCAGTTTCCATGCGGGCAAGCCCAGATGTTTGCCCATCAGGTCGTAGCACGCCATGTCGAGGTTGAACCGCCCCTGCCCCATGATGTGATCGAACGGATTCGTGCTGAGGTAGGCGTCGAGGATCTCCTGTTCGAAGGGTGGACCGGGGTTCTCTCCAAGCCCGATTAAGCCGGTATCTGTATGAAATTTATAGACCGTCACCTGTTCGTCTATCCCAAAATGATAAAACTGCTTGCGAATCCGTTTTTCGTAGGGAACCCGCAAGAGAATTGGTTCAATCTTGGTGATTTTCATAGAAGGCGTCCTTTCGTCGTGAGTTATGAACCCGCTCATGATAGCACAAATCCGATCGTCGGACAACAGAAATTTGGAAGGCGATGTATAGCAAAAGCGAATCACTACAACTCAACGCTTCAGCGGTGCTGCTACGGCAAACGAGTTGTAGGGAACAACGATCGCTGTTCCTTACGCTGTTTCCTCGTTTTCCCGTTTTCGCGCTAAAGCCCTAGCCGAGTGAAAGGTGTATAGCAGGTTCTTTTTAATCTATTCAAATCGTTCTATCAGGAGTTGCGTAATGGGGTTAGGACGGCTGTAGTAGTGCTGTGTGGCTTCGTCCTTGCCCTCCCATAGACGGCGTGGCAAAATCGTGTGGTTGCTGAGGTATCGGTCTGTTGTGCGGCCACAATAGATGTGGATGGTACGCCGCTCGGAGGTGGTCAGCCGTACATTGCCGGCGTGAAAAGTTGACGCGTTGAAGAGAATCGCTGTGCCGGCGCGACCGACGAGATGCTGCGCTGTGCTGAGATCGTAAGCCTCTAGTGGAAGCCACTCTCTGGACTGCGCTGTGCCGGGTAAGACGCTGAATGTGTGCGTTGTGTCGTCCACATCTGTCAGGTAAAAGACGACCGATAGATAGCGTGTATAGTATGGAGGGTTGGCATCCCCACTGGTATCACGGCTCGCATCGCGGTGCCAGCGGCATTCGGTGTCGCCGTCAGGGTTTGGCGCACGGAGCATCACCGAATGTTCCTCCGCACAGAGGTCTTTGCCCATGATCGCGCTCATCAAGGGCAGCAGCGTCGGTGGTTGCATAGTTACGTCCATTTCTGGGCAGGCAAGCAACGCATGGGCGTTCTGCCGTCGCCCCGTCTGACTGCGGCCTAGCCACATCACCGGGTTCTCCACAAGATCTCGATCTATTGCTTCGTTGATGGAGCGAACCTCTTCGGGGGATAGGGCGTCCGGGACGACAAGGTAACCGTTCCCCTTGAAAAATTCCAACTGTTCTTTCATGATATCTGTCCTCGCAATAGTTTAGGGCGTGCTTGCTAGGGCGTATTGACATTTATGTGAGACACGTCCGTAATTCGCTGATAGATACCCAATTGTAGAGCCGAGGTTCCCTCGCTCAACGGGTTGGGAAACCCAACCCCTACGGTTACTGCTCAATTTACCACTGTTTCCCGCTTTAGTTGGATTGGATGTTGGGTTTAAGGTTTCTACTTAACCCAACCTACGGACTGTGAAATGTCAATAGAACCGAATCTTGTTGAGAATTATAGGAGCGAGCAGATGGATAGTCAAGCACAAAGGTAGAAATTTAGATTCTCGTTCTCTAAATAGATGTGCTATAATTGGAAGGTATCTTTGTGCCATCTGTCAAATGTCAATAGACTCCAACAACTTAGGTTAGGATAAAATAGAATGGCTAAATATCTCGCATCTGCTATAGACAAATCGACGCTTGAACCTTACGAAATCTCGCAGACGCTGCGCGGGCAGCTCCAATACTTCACTGAGGGTGCCAGTGCTCGACGTTGGGACCATAGCGACGATCCAAATGCGTTCTTCTTCCCGCTTGAACTGACCGCTGAACTGTACGACGAAGGGGTGTTCTACGTGACCTCCCCATTAGATGATCAGAATCAAGCCGAAATTGAAATCACAGAGGAGCAGGAAGATTTTTTAGATTGGCTGGTCTCGAATCAGATTGAGAAGGTAAAGGTTTCGGCGGCGTAGACCAAAGCGAACGCATTTTCTCCCCGTTTCCGGTCGGTCCATAGACGCTCCCTTAGCAGAGAAACTAGACTGAGGAAGAAATTCAGAAGGAGTTTTAGATGACCGTCACCACTAACAGAATCGATCAGATGCAAGTGATTCCCACCGGCGGTCCCCTTGGGGCAGAGATTCAGGGGATAGACCTCACACACCCGCTGTCCGAAGACACAATCCAGGTTCTTCATCAGGCGTTGCTAGCGCACTCTGTCCTCCTCTTTCGTGGGCAGCAGATTAGCGACGAGGATCAGGTCCGTTTCACCAACTACTTTGGTCAAGCGGTCGAACATGTCCGCAAGCAGATGCCACGTCCTGTCAAAGAGATTTTCTTTGTTTCCAATGTCGAGAAGGACGGTCAACCCATCGGGGCACTCGGCAACGACGAGATCCCCTTCCACTCCGATCTGTCATACCTGCGGCAGCCCGGAACGCTCTCTATCATCTACGCGGTCGAACTTCCTTCCACCGGCGGTGCCACGCAGTGGTGCAACTGCTATGCTGCCTATGAGGGGCTCGGCCCCGACTTCAAACGGCGGCTCAAGGGGCTGCGTGCCGTCCATCGGCATCACGTCGAAAGCCAAAATCCCCCGGAGTTGATTGACCATCCCGTTGTCTGCACCCACCCCGAAACCGGGCGTAAAGCGTTATACGTCGGTCCCCACCTGACTCGGCACATCGTGGGCGTTGGCGAATCGGAGAGTCGCGAACTGCTTGGTACGCTCTTCGATCACCTGTCGCAGGAACGTTTTGTCTGGACGCACGATTGGGAGGTCGGCGATCTGGTTATATGGGACAACCGATGCACCATGCACCGCCGGGAGGGGTTCCCATCGACTGAGCAGCGGATTATGAAGCGGACACAGATTTTCAACGACGCGATACCGTGTGAGTAAGAATGAAACGTGAAGACGAAAGAACGTGATGCACTAAATTGCTACACACATTTCGGCCCACAAATTAAGGTGGGCATGGCATCACGAACAAAGGCAAGGAGGGGACAGTGAAAAACGACCGGTTTCTGCTCTCTGCTCTGGTTGACTTTCCGGATGACTGCAATCGTTTGACCTTTACGCCCGATCTGGTAGAGAATCTGATAGATCGCCTCCACTGGATGGGCGTGCGCCGGGTTTACTGGAACTACTACCAGAAAGGGATGTGGGAAAAGTTTGCCGACAACTCGGAAGCGACTCGACAAACCCTTTCAAATCTGGGCGAACCCTTGGCTTTGGGACGTCGCCTAGCGCATGAACGAGGGATGGAATTCTACGCCACCATCAAGCCGTACGAGACGGGTGCGAGTCATGCCAATCCGAAAGATAGTCCTGAGATGCTGGCTGTGCCCGGCTTGCCATGTATTGGTGGGGTCTGCAAGGTCGATCCGTGGGTCATGGCGCATCCGGAGATGCGGGTGCGGGGACGCAGCGCGGACACACCGATGGGGTTGGAGAAAATCCCGATTGAGCGTATCCAACTCCGCCAGAAGGATATGTCGCCCGTCCGTATCGCGCCAGAAAACATCGAAATTTGGACCAGTGACGATAACAACGGCTACCGTAAACAGGACCTGACCTTTGCCTTGACCGAATCTGTTGAAACCTGTCCCCGTGATGTCTTTGAACTTGATGGCGACCGGGTCACATCGAAGGGGGAGTCGGTGCGAGCCCTCAACTTGAGTGGCCTGAGTCTGCTTGATCCGTTTATCGCAATCACCACCAATTTTGATGACCGGAATGGCAGCTTTTGTAACACCGCGATGGAGATGGTGCGGGCATTCGGGCCCGGTGACCAGCCGATGCCGGTTGTTGTCGCCAGTCACAAGGCGGTTTGGCGGGCCCTGCGGGACTTCCGCACCGGCGACCTTGAGTACGATGCAGGAGTCGGCGATGCTATCGTCTGCCTTGATGTCACCAACCAGCCACCTGTTTCGCCAGATGTGTCTCCGGGAAATTCCAACGACGGGGTCATCGCCATTGCACGGGGACGAAACGAGTATTTCTCCGGCTCTCTCTGTGAGGCGTATCCGGAGGTGCAAGCGTACTGGCTGAGTTGGGTCGGTGCGTGCATCGCGGCGGGTGTTGACGGATTGGACGTTCGCATCTCCTGCCATAGCAGTTGGACGAACACGCCGGAGATCTACGGTTTCAATGAACCTGTGGTGGGGGAGTATCAGCGGCGATACGGCGTTAATCCGGACGTGGAACCCTACGACCCGGCGTTGCTTGGGGCGCTGCGGGGCGAATTTTTCGATCAGTTCCTACGAGCGACAAAGCGGCGTTTGTCAGCGGCTGGCAAACGGATGCAGGTTCACGCAGAGATGGAGTCGTTTCGGCCCGACGCCTGTCAGGGGCGCTGGCGCACCCGTCCCGGCAACATCACGTTTAACTGGCGAAGTTGGCTGCACACCGGGCTAGCGGACGAAGCCACGCTGTTTGGACGCGGCTGGATGCCCGATCGAATGCTCAACGACGCGCTCACGTTGGAGATGCTGCGGGAAGCCGCCGATACCGATGTACCTGTCCATTTAAGCAAGGCGGTCGGACATAGTCGCGATGGAGCGGTGCACGCCGATTTGCTAGAGTATATCTACCGTTTCGGTGGACTTGCCGGATACACGCTCTATGAGACCGCAGCGATGTATGATGGGCAGCATCTTGGTTCTGACGGTCAGTTACAGTTCCACCCAGGACTGTGTGAGGGGATACGCGACCGCGTTAGAAGTCTGGGGCTGGTTGATTAAAAAAATCCTAGCTGTTCAGAGCGCATCAATTGTATCAGGATGCTTTTTCATTTTTGCGTTGAGCGGCTACAAGAAATTGACATGAATGGAGTGCAAATGATGACTGACCAAAAATCAGCGGACTATCGCGCTGCGATTATCGGGTGTGGGAGTATCGCTAACAGCCATGCCTCCGGTTATAATCGGACCGAGGCGACCATGCTGGTGGCGTGTGCGGACACAGTGGAAGCCAAGGCGGCGGGTTTCGCGGAACGAAATGGCATTCCTAACTACTACGCCGATTACCGACATATGCTTGAGGTTGAGAAGCCTGACATCGTGAGTGTGTGCACATGGCATCCCCTTCATGCGGAAATGACAATCGCCGCTGCCGCGCGTCAACCGAAGGCTATCCTTTGCGAGAAGCCGATGGCGACCAACTTGGGCGAGGCTGAGGCGATGATGATTGCTTGTCAGCGCAATCAGGTCAAGTTGGCAATCGGTTTTCAACGTCGGTTCCTTGGTGCGTGGACGGAGGCGAAAGAATTGATTGCGGCGGGAGCGATCGGTGAGCCGAAACGGATATCGCACACCCGTCTGACCGGATTGCTCAATGCCACCAGCCACGGGCTGGACTGTATGCGTTACATTCTGGGCGATCCCAAGGTGGAGTGGGTTTTTGGTCAGGTGGAGCGGAAGACTGACCGGTATGAGCGCAGTGTGCGTAGCGAGGACTGTGTAGCGGGGTTTTTACTGTTTGAGGGCGGTGTGCAGGGGACGTTCCAGACGGACGTCGTGTCCGAAAACAAGTGGGCGTTTGTGCAGGGAACGGACGGGATGATCGATTTCGATGACGGTTGGATCCGCTACTTCAACGCTGAGACAGGTGGTTGGCGGGACGTAGAGGTGGAGGGGGTGGATGCGGCGGCGGCTCAGGTGCAGGAACTGATTGACTGGATTGAGGAGCGTTGTGTCCACCGCAACCAAGCGGAGAACGGCTTATGGACGATGCACATGATGATGGGTGCCTACGAATCCGCACGATGTCACGAAGTAGTCCGTCTGCCGATGCAGACCCGTGCGAACCCGCTCGATCTGATGGTAGAAGCTGGACAGCTACCGGTGCAACGCCCCGGACGCTATGATATTCGCAGTCTCCTGCTTGAAGGGGAAGCGATGCATTTGGAGGAGACTGGGTGACGAAGGAATGGGGAAGTGGGGAAGCGTGAAGCCTGGCAACTATTGGTTCATTTGTTCATTAGTACATTTGTTCATTAATGAACTATGGTAGGTTTTTGAATTACTTAGACGGTCCGAATGCGCGCAGCCAACCCCCTAAATCCCCCAACTCCCTTGACAAGGGGACTCCCCCTGATAAGGGGGCAGGGGGGTTAGGGGATTTTCTCCCTTGTCTTTCCCCTCTTATCAGAGGGGTTCAGGGGGACTTTGGAAACTTCGCGGGAATGAGGCATGAAATGTGAGGTAGATGATAGGAGATGTTTTATGCGTATTATGCGGTCTTGGATGTTTGTGCCGGGACATCAGCAGCGGATGATTGATAAAGCCTACGGGCTGAAGCTCGATGTGGCGATGTTCGATCTGGAGGATGGGGTGCCGCCCGGTGAAAAGAATACTGCCCGCGCCATGATGGGCGAAACGCTTGACCGTCCATCGAGTGGAATGCTCCGTTTCGTGCGTATCCATCCCGCTGGAAGCCGAGAAATGGAAGTGGACCTTCCGGCGGTGATTCGTCCCGGTCTGGATGGACTCACACTGACGAAAGTGAGTTGCCCTGAAGATGTGTTGCGAGTCAGCGCGATTCTGGATCAACGAGAGCGGCAGGCGGGGCTCCAACGCGGAAGTGTTCGACTGCTCGCCACGATTGAGAGCGCGCGTGGATTGATTCAGGCGCCTGCGATTGCAGCATCCAGCCCCAGACTTGTTGGGTTGATGTTCGGTGCGGAGGATTTCGCGATGGATCTGGGGATGTTTAACGTCCGCCAAGGCGATGCTGGGGATTTCCTGTACGCCCGCTCTGCGCTTGTCGTCGCTGCTGTTAGTGAAGGGTTGCAAGCGATAGACCGGGTCTATCTTGATATTCGGAATCCAACGGGGCTGGAAAAAGACACGCGGTTCGCTCGTGACCTTGGGTTTACTGGCAAAGCGTTGATCCACCCCGCCCAGATTGAGGTTGTCGAAAGCGTCTTCCGCCCAACCGACGCGGAGGTGGAGCACGCCCGGCGTGTGGTGGAAGCGTTCGAGGCAGCGGAAGCTGCCGGTGCTGGTGCGGTCGCTGTTGATGGTCAGATGGTTGATTTGCCGGTTGTGGAGCGCGCCCGGCGGGTGCTTCAGCTTGTATCTGAAGATGATTCGGATAAGTGACCGTCAATCGTAATAATACGAGTTGAGTTGGACGCTCTTATCTTTCGCTCCAGCGGAGCGCAATGTGCAGGGATTACCAATCAGATGAACCTATGAACCAACCTAGCCCCAGCGGGGCGGCATGTTTATAGAACCGCGGCATCACCCCTAACAAAAGCCCCAGAGGGGCGACATGTGTGCTTTCGCTCCAGTAGGGCGATATGTCCAATCTCCTAAAGAGGTAGTCTCGGTATCTTCACCGGCTAAACGAAATTAAGGGAGGAACACTTATGAAAATGCTAGGAGACGATAAGGTTCGCGTCCTTAGATTCGCAGCACAGTTTGTACCAGCAATGATCCCTCTTTTTTTCTCCTTGTATTTCTGGAAAAAGGGATGGACTGAGCCTGCCATAACCTTTATGTTGCTAGGTATTGGACTGATATTACTAGGGGGCTTTCTAGTTCTAGTCAAGAGGATCATAGGCAACGATAGGTATTTTGTGATTATAGGTGGAGTTCTGCTTATTCTGATAGGGCTGTATTGTTGGATAGGCAGCGGTAATATCTATACAGGCATATTTGCTATATTGGTCAGTATCGCTGTAATATCAGGGGAGATATTAAAAGAGAAGCGGTGGCAAATTGGCATCACTGTTGCTTTAGCGCTTGCGGTGGGCACTATCATCTATCTGGAAGAAACCGGTGAGGATAAAGGACATGCTGTTGACAGCGAGGTAGGGGTGCAGCAGCGGGCTATAGATAAAGCGCCGGAGCCCAAGGAGGTCCCAAGCGATGAATTCTCAGTTTCGGCTTCGTCAGAGCAATCGATGACTGATATAATGAATCGGATTTTAACCCCCGAGCAACGTGAAGATCCAACATTTCAGAGGGTGATGGAGGTTGTGGCATCCGATTCATTTCGAAAACAGATGCAGGAGGAAAATCCGCAGACACCGCAAGAATTTATTGACCTCATGACAGAACATGGGTTAACGGAGTTCTCAGAGATAGATTTTGATAAAGTCATGGCTGATGCCTACGCCTTGGCGACGCAGGAATATCAAGCCGCTAACCCCGGTAAAGACCCCAAGGATGAAGATGAGGCGATGGCAAAACGGATCGGTGAAATGCTTAAGACCGCCGATCCAGTATATGGCATAATCGAGGTTATGCAGGATCACGAGATTGCTCTCTGGGTAGCTGCCCGTTTCAAAGGAGACCAAGCGGCATTCAGTGAGTGGTTTATGCCGGTGATGAAAGGCTCCGAATCGGCTGGTTCTGCAAGTTCGTCTCCCGCACCAATGGATTTTGAATTTCCCGACGGATTTTTGTCCGATATCCCTTCTGACAAACCAGCGGAACAAGCCCCTTTCGTAGAACCTGAACCGTCACACTCTGACCCTATCCCGACATCGGTGCGGGAGAAAATCGCAATCCCTAACGTCGAAAACAGTTCCGCAGCGGCACCGACGGTTGAGCCGGAAAAGGTCCTCACCGAAGTGCCCCCAGAACCACCTGCATTTCCTACCGAGAAGGAACTTGAAACTGCGTTAAGGGAACGGTTTTCGCCTGAACGTTTCGAGCAGGCGATGGCTACGTTGAAGCGGTATGGACCGGAGGAGGGGCCTCGCCGGCTGAGAGAGGATGATCCAGAGATCGCTGAGCAGGTGGAACGTTACCGTAATAGAGAAGACAAAGGGCAGGATTCCCGTTGAAAAAGCACACATGGAGGTACTGATTGAGCAAAGGGGCGATCTTCTCGTGTTTACTAATACGGAGGAAGTATCATGAGGTTAAGGATTCCGATTATTGCTTTAATAGCCTTTGTCGCTGCTGGTAGTGGGGGGATTGTATCTCTACCTGAGACAAGACCCTGTAGCGGTGGTCGTTTCCACAGTGTTAGCGGGCGGAAGTCCGGAAGAAGCAGATACCGAATTAACGCCAGAATTAAGAGTGTTTCTTGATTGGTACAGACCTATGGTATCGGACGCGCCTCCAGAAGTGGTTGATATTATGAGAAGGTTTGATCCAAAATACCGGGCGAGGGGGCGCAGGGATAGGGAGTTAGAGGAAGCTGTTCCTGCCGATGAGTGGATTAAACGGCATTTAGATATGGGGGTGGAGATTGAGGATTATGATGATTATTCGGACTATCTTGAAGATAGGTGGTCCATCTACCATGCTGCTAAGGACCCCGAGAAGTTGCAGGATTTGAAGGACCGACACGATCTAGACGCCGACGCATTATTTGATGAGGTTATAGAAGCTGATATAAGAGAAAATGTGCTGTTTAAACAGCTACTCGATCAAGCGATGGCAAATGATTCAAAGATATATGGCGGGAGCTTTTCAAAAGAAGGTGTCTTTATCCCAATCCGGTTAAATACCGTTTATGTGCAACCCGGCACAATAAGAAAGGGGAGAGGTGTGCCTAAATGGGTTGTACATGAAATCCGCGAGCGAGAATTGGGCAACCCGCCGTCAAGAGAATTTTCAAAAGACGTTGACATCATCTACCTTGACGAAAACGGTCAACCGATTCAGGATAGGTTACCGCCAAGTAGTGGTGATGGTGCTAAATCGCCAGCGTTCCTCCGCAATGAGACAAACACTGTTTTTGGCCCAGCACGAGAGGATTCACCGCCAGCCGATGATTTCGATAACTCGTTTGCCGATGACTTTGAGGGAAAGTCTTCTGAGATAGAATCATTTGAGTTTGAAAAGCCCAATCTCCCCAAAAGCATGGCAGAACTCGAAAAGCAGTTGACACCGGAGGGGATTGAAGCAGAACTGAGCGAAGGATTGTCGCCGGAGCGAAGAGATAAGGTCCAACAGTTGATTGACCAGTATGGCACGGGGGAGGGGCTTCGTCGGTTGAGGAAGTCTGACCCTGACGCTGCTCGGCAATTTGAGCGAGAACAACGCGAACCTCCTGTCCGTTCCGAGTCAGGTGAAGCGGCCTCTACACGGTAGGTGGGTCTTAAAGTAATATAAGAAGCGGTATTACCTCCTTTCACGGGATGTGATACTGCTTTTTTTGTGCTCACAACGCGTCGTCCTTCGATGGTCTATGGGGTGGGTCGGTTAAAATGCCTCGAAACCGCCCCACCCTTTTGTTGGAATATGGTATAATCACGCAAGGTGTTACCTATCAGAAGGAAAAGCAATGAGACTCCTCGAGCATCAAAGCAAAAAACTGCTCTCCAGCTTCGGCTTAGTTTTTACGGGACCGACGCCTGTCAACTCGATGGGTGAGGTGCGAGCAGTTGTTGAGCGCGTGGGGCTGCCCGCTGTCCTCAAAGCACAGACCCCTTTCGGTGGGCGGGGGAACGCTGGGGCGGTGAAGTTCGCAGAGACCGTTGACCAAGCCGTTATCGCGGCAGAGGCTCTGCTCGGAATGGACCTGCGCGGTACAACGGTTGAGGTGATTTCGATTGAACCAAAGCTGAACTACGATCGCGAGTTTTATGTCGGTATTACATGGGATACGGTTGCAAAACTGCCGGTTGCCTTATTGAGTCTCGCCGGTGGTGTGGAGGTTGAAAATGCCCAAGTCGATCAGGTCGCACGTCAGCCGTTTGATCCGTGGACGGGGCTCACACCTTATAAGGCGAGGGAGATGGCTGCCGCAGTCGGCTTAACGGGAAAAACCCTCATCGGGGTCGGGGAGATCCTTACCAAGTTATCCCGAGCGTTTCTTGCGTGCGATGGCGTCACAATGGAAATCAACCCGCTGATCGCTACCAAAAACGAGAAACTTATCGGGCTTGATGCGCGTGCGGAGATTGAGGACGAGGCGGTCTATCGACAGAGGGAGCGGTTGGAGCCGTTAGGCGAGTTAACGATGACCGCGGCGGGTCGTCCGCCTACCCCTTTGGAACTGGAAGCCCAACGTATTGATGCGATAGATCATCGGGGTGTTGCCGGACGGGTTGTAGAATTTGACGGAGACCTCGCGCTGCTGATTGGGGGTGGCGGCGCAAGCCTGACCGTTTTCGACGCGATTAAGGTGCACGGCGGGAGTCCCGCAAACTACTGCGAAGTGGGCGGGAATCCGACTGAGGAGAAGGTTGCCGCTATAACATCGCTCCTGCTATCGAAGCCGGGTGTTAAGGGGATGGCGGTTATCATGAACGTGGTGAACAATACCCGTGCGGACGTTATTGCCCGCGGTGTCCTCATGGGTGTCGAGGCTGCAGGAAAGCAGCCCGCGGAGACAATCAGCCTCTTTCGTGTCCCCGGCAACTGGGAGAGTGAAGCGCGGGAGATAATGAAGGGGGCAGGCGTCGAAGTGTACGGACGCGAGGTGTCGTTAGATGCCGCTGCCCGGTTGGCTGTGGAAAGGAATCGCATCTATGCTGCTTGACCCGAAGGCAGGTGTTCTCGTTCAGGGGATCACCGGCAGAGAGGCGAGCCGTATGGTCGAGGACTCGCTCGCTTACGGGAGTAACATCGTCGCCGGTGTAACGCCCGGAAAAGGAGGACAGCGCGTGCATGGGATACCGGTCTACGACACGGTTGGGGCAGCAGCTGAGAAACATCGTGCGACTATCAGTGTTATCTCTGTCCCTCCGCCCGCTGTGCTCGATGCAACACTGGAGTCCTTCTCTGCCGGCATTAAACTGTGTCTGATTATGACTGAACGGGTGCCGCAATTAGACACCAGTAAGTTACAGGTCGCTGCCCGCCGCGCCGGCTGCACTGTCATCGGGCCCAATTCGCTGGGGCTGATCCGTCCGGGGATTGCCAAGCTTGGCACCATCGGTGGCCGTGTGGATAATGTGCGTCGCTCGTTTATGCCGGGTCGTGTCGCTGTGCTGTCCCGCAGCGGTGGCATGACCACCGAAATTGCCAGCTATTTAACGAGCAATGGGATCGGGCAGAGCATTGCCATCGGCGTGGGCGGGGATGCAATCGTCGGCTCCAATTTCACGGATCTGATAGAACTCCTCGAAGCGGACCCCGACACCGATGCTGTGGTTATCTACGGCGAGCCGGGCGGGGCTGCGGAGGAGCAACTCGCAGCGCGACTGAAACAGAAGCCGTCTCGACTCCAAATAACCGCCTTTTTGTCCGGCAAATTTGTTGACGACCTCGAAGGTGTGCGGTTCGGTCATGCCGGCGTGATTGTCGAAGGGGGACGCGGTTCGGTGCGTGGCAAGGTAAAAGCGTTGCGTGAAGCGGAGGTATTTGTTGCGGAGACATTTGAGGATCTTTTGCAAGGGCTCAGCCGGTAAGTTCAAATAAATCTGCGTCCGTACCTACTTTTAGAACTGAAGTCAACTGAGATGGGAGATTAAATTGGTGTACGGTATCAAAGGATTGTCTCGGTGTTTATCCGTCATCCTTCTGTTTGTATTATTGATCTATGCTCCTGCTGCATATCCTCAACAATTCATCGTGAAAAAAGGGGATATTCGTGGCACCGTTTATGGTCCAGAAACAGTTGATTCACGGTCAACCACCACGCTTCAGTTGATCGAAGTTCATCCACTGGCAAACGCCACGGTTCGGTTGGTCGAAACTGGGCAAAGTACCCTGACCGATGAGAATGGTGAATTTCGATTCGACAATCTGCTAGCCGGCGATTATACCCTGAATGTGATCGCGGTCGGTTACCGTCTCCTTAAGGAGCGCAACGTCGCCACGGTGAAGGCTGCCCAAATCACTGAAGTCAAAATCGATCTTGCTCCCCTTAGTGTGACCTTGGATCAGGTTGAGATCAAATCCAGCTCGATACCGGCGACCGTCGGTAAGCAGACCCTAGGCGTTATGGAGATTAAGCGCATACCCGGCAGCGCGGGGGACGCACTCCGAGCACTCCAAGCCTTGCCAGGAATCGGTGTCGCAAACGATTTCGACGGTCAACTCTACATCCGTGGCGGTGCCCCTGAAGACAACCGATTTTATCTTGATCGCGCCCCGCTTTTTTATCCCTACCATTTTGGTGGATTCGTGTCAACTGTCAATTCAGAGGTGCTCAACCGGATTGATGTCTACGCCGGTGGGTTCGGTGCCGAGTATGGGGCTGATGCACAAGCGGTCATCGACATCTATTCGCGGCGGGGCAGGGCGGATCGAGTGGGCGGTAAATTTAACCTGAACCTCCTCTATTCGGAAGGACTGCTTGAGGGACCGATTGGGAGTCGTGGGGCGTGGTATCTCGCAGGACGGCGGAGCTACATTGATCTCTTTCCGCTAGAAGTTTCACGAATTACGGCGTTCCCACGATTCTGGGATTATCAGGCGAAGGTCAGCTATGACCTCTCTGAAAACCATCAATTCAGCGTCAAAGCGTTTGCCGCAGACGATATTATGGGATTTAGGCTGGGCTTGGCGGATGTAGAGTACGATCCGACACTCGCAGGGAGTTTGGATCTTGAAGGTCGCTTTGATGTGCAGGCCGCGAATCTCAGATCCACACTGACCGATCGGCTCACCTCACATCTCTCAATTTCACGCGCGAGCTATTTCCAATCCTTTAGCTTTGGTCAAGGGCTTTTCCTAAAAGCTGAGCCGGTCCAATATGAACTGCGTGAAGATCTCGCCTATCGTTTGAATCCGAAACATCGGCTCGAATCGGGGTTACTTATTTCAACGACGCGGTGGAATGTATCGAGTTTCTTTCCGCGTATCCCCGATGAAGGCGACCCGGCGGCGAGTGAGTCCCAATATTTCACTTTTGAGGAGAAGGTCGCCGTTGATTTTGATAGACGGTTCAATTTTGTCGAGGGGTATCTACAGAATCGGTATGATCCACTTGCGTTCCTATCCGTTACGTTGGGGCTGCGGCTGGACTATTTCAACATCACCGATCGGGTTTCTATTGGACCGAGGGGCAGCCTAGGGTTCAAGATGCCCGGCGGGTCAGAGCTCCGGTTTGCTTACGGTAGGTATGAGACCAGCCCATATTTCTGGCAGATCGCGCCGGGGTATGGGAATCCGGATCTAAAGGAGAATACAGCCGTTCATTACGTTTTAGAATTGGAACGGAAAATCAGCCCCCAAACACGCTTCAAGGTTGCGGGCTATCAGAAGGATTTTAGCGATCTAATCACGCGCGACCAAACCGTGGGATACTTGAATCAAGGGCAGGGGTTTGCGCGTGGCGTTGAACTTTCCCTCAACCATCGCGCGGGGGACCGATTTTTCAGCTGGGCGAACTATACCTACTCGGTTTCCAAACGCGAGGACCGGCCCGGTGAGCCGGAGCGGTTCTACTCGTATGACCAAACCCATGTGGCAACGCTCACAGCCAGCTACATGCTTACACCGACATGGGAAATCGGTGCGAAGTGGCAGTACCGAACCGGAAATCCATACACGCCGGTGATTGATGCCGAGATCGTGCCCCATCCCGTTACCCGTTTCCCTCGCTATGTGCCCATCTATGGTCCAACCAACTCAGCACGGGTGTCACCGTTCCACCGGCTCGACCTCCGTATCAGCAAGTCATTCATCTATCAGCGTTGGCGGTGGGGGTTCTTCCTTGAACTGTTCAACGCGTATAACCGTAAGAATGTGCTCGATGTGGATTACAACCGGAACTACACGGAACAACGGAGCGTCTACCAGTTGCCGCTGATTCCGTATCTGGGGCTGACGGTTGCGTTTTAGAAGGAGCGACACGTGAAACATGAGGTGGGTGGTATGGTTCGTTGGGAGTTAGGAGAAGCAGCCGCAGTGATTATATCTTCCTCCGTTCCGGGGCTGCTTCCCCACGCCATTTGTAACCTATGGGCAACCTATTTCGGCGAGTTAGATCTACTCGAACTCATGGCGGAAGAGGTAAGTCAAGCGTGTTTCCCACGGCTCGATAATTTTTAGCCAAGGCTCAGCCGTGAGTTGTGAGATTTCAGAATCATAGTCAATTTCGCCCATGAGGACGAACGAGACATCCTTGTGGAGCTTGATTGCAAGTTCAGGTGATACCGAAGCGCGAAATTCATAGCTATCGAATCTCAATTGTGGGAGGTATTCAGCGAGCATGGAGAATTTTCCCCATGAGGAGAGACTCCACTCGACATCGAGATGAGCGCGGATGCCGGTAAGGAATCGCGTGAAGTCACCACACTCTAGTTCAGTTAAATTGTCTGGACACTCCAGTTGTTTTCCGATCTGCCGACCTTCCATCCAGAAGCCGAGACCGGTTTTTGCTACATGGTCGTTCTTTTGATCTCTCTGGTATAATGTGGCTTCGGTATAACCGCTCAAATGGAGGAGAGGATCCGTTTTTATTGGGAGGTCGCCTTCCATCTCAATATATCCGCCTGCAGCAAAGAGATTGAAGAATTTGTAGGAGGAGACCTCTTCAAGACGAACGGTGTAGGATTCGGCGATAGTTTTCCCTTCGTGGCGTGTCAAGAAAAATTTCAATTCAAGATCGCCCTCCATGAAATTAGGATTGATGGGCTGCTTGCCAATGAAATTGAGGTTCTGGGTGGTCTTGCCTCCGTTGATGGAAAAGTCAATTGAGCGTTTCTTCTTGGGCGCAGATTGGGACTCTGTTGTATTACTGTTTTCTTGAGTAGATTGGACCTCCGTTGCGTTTTTGCCGTCATCAGATTGGGCGTCCGTGATAAGGAGGCAACAGAGTAACGATGCTATCATGGTGGTGAGCAGAATGGTTGTTTGTGCACCGAGCATAATTCGGTTTCCTTTCATGAATGTTCAGAAGAGAGTTCTTTGGTGAGTGGGGAGATAGGTATCAGTAGGTGTTGTATTGTGTGCGGGTACGTGGTGATGGTGAGGCGGATGCGCTTGCGGGGCGTAGTCCGTTACGGGTAAGGAATCGGGGATGATACCGTATGGCTATGCGTAATTACCTCCTATATTTCGATAGTCGCATCAGATTGTCCCTGTAACCATTCACAAGCTAAAACAAGCAGTATGGCGATAGCCACAACCACTATTATGCATACAAGCATGTTCACTATCACGTGTATAGACCAATTAACGCATTTTAATCTGTCGATTATTTTCTTTAGTGACGGAGGCAGCCCGAAATTATATAACCATCCAATACCAAAGGCAAGGAATCCAGAGAGACCTACGACTATCCACGGAGTGATTCCTTCTGTAAGGTTTGATGAAACTTTTAATTCGCTACGACTTGATAAAACATTTACAAGCAAAGACAAATATACCCAAAAACCAATTAAACGAAGACAACGATGTCTTAGTATAGTTGGGGCACGTGATATACAATCCATTTTTTTTATTTTAAGGCTTGCCTGTAATTGCAATGCTGAATACTTCCTATCAGCCTCAGCCAGCATCGCGGTATTTTTGTTTAGGAGTTGTGTAAGGCGACTTACGTTGACTATCCACAGTAGCGATATTACAACACAACCGCACCAGAGTGACTGATAGAACGCGACAGGATTCTCAATGGGCACTCCTGCAAACTGCTTAATCCCACCATATAATATCAGCATCCCAATAACCATGGCTGGCACCATTAGTCGAGTGGTTGAAGTAAGTTCCGTAACATAAAGGCGAAAATTGAGCCCTATTTCTTTGTATTCTTCTAACAGCTCTTTATTGTTGTCGTTACCCAAATTATGAACTCCTTTCTAATCTTGCCTACATCTCGGCAACCATCCCAGTGAGCAGTTTACCTCTGACTCCTTAGCGTTTACAGATATCAGGAACGTATTGAGCGGAAATTGATACTGACGGCTTATCTGTATTAGGCAAATTGCGGGTTATAGACATTGACATAAAACGCACCACTCCGTGCTACGCAGACACCATCTTTTACGATGAAGCATTCTATCCAATGTTTGCCTGTGTATAGACTCTTTTCCCAATGTACTAAGGGATTAGAATACTTCGACTTAAATACCTCACCTCTTTTGCCTCTCTCGGATTCAGCATGCTGTCCGGTATTAACGACTTGCCAAAAAACGTCATATGGGCGACGGGCATTCGTTTTTACCACGAACTTCAAATCATAGTTGCTGCGAATCGTTCGGCCGTTCGAGTTCAATCCGCCCATGATTTTCTTACCTTGGCAAATGTAAGCATCAAATCGAACCCCGTGTCTCTTAACAAAAGACCATAGAATTCCTTGTTGATGATCTGTTCTATCTAACAGTGGCTTAGGAGTATTACTTAAAACACGTGCCCCCTCATCAATTCCTAGACGTTCGTCTGTCTCTGATTCCTCCTCCACAGCCTCAGCCCAAAATGGGTGATTGAAGACTTTATTCCAAGCACTCATAGCTTTATTTGTTGTACAGTCATCTTCAAAAAGAGGCTCCAAGTTGGTGATGGCAATATCTAACTTATCCCGGAAGCGCTCGACCTGCTTCTTATATTCTTCTTTGTATGTAAGCAATTCTGGTAGATTTGCCGGGTTCCAAACTTCAGTACTCAGTGATAGCCGATTGTAGATAGCAACCATTGTATTATACAAGGCAATGTCATCACGCTCGTCATCTGGCTGGTAACAGTGGGCGACTAAAACAGAGATGATTAAGCCCCCTGGAAGATTCCAAGAAGATCGGGATTTTGCAAACGCTTTCAGTAATTGCACAACTCTACGTAGTTGGTAATCCTCAACGGTAGCTCCAGATTCCTTCGATGGGCTGGACTTATTTACAGCATCATTAAACCAATTCGTCAGGTCCATCGGATCTCTTTCGTTCCACTCCGGTCCGGCATGTTCAATAATTGTATTACCAAAGATATCTTTATACGTTCTATAGACGGCAAAATCAATGTGATAACCTTCAGCATACCAAACCGTTACTGCGTTGGTCCGGGCTTCTGGATCTTTTGAGAAAATGCGTCCCATCTGTTTGAATGCGTCAGCAATTCTCTGCCGCGCTTTTAATGCGGAACTGGGCAAGTCGTCTTTCTTGAATACGATAGCAACATCAATGTCGTATTCATTATCGGGATGTTGATTGAGAGTGAACGTAGCATAGCTGCCTTGATTACGGTAATATTGGTAGGATGCGTATGTAGTCTCATGCTTTATTGCCAATTTATTGAGTCCTGATTTCAAACGTACTAGATTTGTGTCTCGGTAACCGGCCAGTTTGTTTCTCTCATCGGTGTCAAGGCGCACATGCTCTTTATAATACTCATTCATTTTATCGTGTAAATCAAACATAGCTAGTCTCCTGTTCTTATCATAAAATCCGGGGAATCCACATCAGCAGTAACCTCTATACCCCAGGCATAGTGGGGATTTGCTTTAGTGGAGTGATTATAAACAATGATTCTGGGATGTATTGTCTTACTAATTTGACGACCAAAATATACAGCCAATGGAACTGGCCCAGCATAGAAAATATGTACGCGTTCCGTGTTGGGCAGTTTATAATGTATTTCATCAAGCATATCCCGAAACACACTGCTGTACTGTTGTATCTGTTCCACACTAGTGACGACATCTATCTTTGGTGGATCAATCCTTAGATGAATTGAAGCAATAGGATTAGGCACGATGCCTTCGATATCTTCGGAAGTCACAGGATAGCTGATGCTAACTCGGACGATGACATCGCTCCCTTCCTGAGTAACGATGTCAGGTAATCCTTCCAACGTAATCTGCGGATAATCCGCTCCGCTTTGAAGTAGATCCCATTGCTTTGTATGCCGATTGTGATCGAATAGACGCAGAGGCATACGGGTTAAAACTTGGCAGCCGATATGGAACAGGAGCGGAATATGGGCAATCCCACAGTAGCCAACTTCTGCATCAGGATAGGTGTTTAGAGTTTCAGATAACCGAGAGGTAATATCCCTTTGTCGTATAGCAGCCTCTACAGGATTCGTCAACCTGTCATTGTTGTATAAATCGGTCTGATCGATTGCTATATCCACTATCTTCGTGATTCCCAAAGCGTCCGGCAGCGACCCTGTACTCAGGCTTGGTAGTGGTTCCATTGACTGGTGACGTATGACAACGAGAGTTTCTCCAGTTTGATGCTGAGATTGTGCAACAACTCGGAGAGGTATTCCGCCGGAACGTAGAAATCCAACAGTAAAAGCGGCTGCGCTATCCGCGGCGTATGCTTGCCAGCTATCCTCCTTACTTTCATTGGCATAATCAGAAACTCCTCGGAAAGCAATAAATTTAGGGTTACCAGTCCATTCGGAGGTAGCCAACGCGACTCCGAACGATTCCATCTCTACAGCAGCTAGCTTTGAGTGTAATTGCTTCAACTCCTCCAATCGATCAGCATTCGCGATGACCTTTTCTCCAGAAGCGATTGGACCAAAATGAACTGTCGGTGCGTCAGTACTTCTTGGATCGGCAGGACGTTCTGCGTGGATAAGATTATGCCAGTTAATATCCGTATAGTTCTTCGCTCTGTCTAATAACATCCAATCCGCCCGCAATACTTGGGGACGCTGGTCTGAGAAACCAGGATTTTCCTTAGTATTCTCATAATAGATTACCTCTTCACAAACAACTACGTCTCCGAGATTGACCTCTCCTTCAACACCCCCTGCAATTCCTACCATCAACACATAATTAGGTTTTAGATGCTGAAGGCATTGAGCTGTGCGTACGGCAGCATAAATATTACCTGGGTGTCTTTGCATAGTCACTGCGACTATGGGATTCCTTTTATCAGATACTGAATCAGTTGCTAAAGTTGCTCGGTAATATGTTGGGAAGTTGTCGTCTCGGACCGGTTGATATTTGTCCAGCTGTTGCAACACCGCAGCTTGCTCTTTAGCCAATGCAGTAATTATTAAGAAATCTACGCAATCGTCGGAATTTACGGAGGTGTTTTGTAGCGTGTTTTCTTGCGGCACAATAGTACCTCACTGTTTTTCTACCTCGAAATAAAAAAGGCAGCTCCCAATATTTAGGGGCTGCCTCCTGAGTGTTGAAAAAAAATATTGCCTTTTTTTACTAAATATGCTAAAATTAAAATATTGCATAAAAAAATAGAGGGGGATGGTCTATGAAAGTCTATACCCCTTCGGCAAATTGGAGCAGCCACTCCAGTTTGTTCTACTATCACAGAGACCCGGCTTAGACGCCGGGTTTTCTGTTTCTATCCTACCCATATTATACTATTTCACTTCACATATCGCAAGTATAAACAGAAATTTGTTGTCGCCGTCCTTGGGGAGTTTTTATCCGTGCCATGTATTTATAATAGTGTGATGAGTATAGTCATTTGCGCCTCCAATCGCGGATCCAGCGGCGGACGGTGTTGTAACTGGCGTTGATGTCCTCCTGTTCAGCGATGGTCCTCGCGCGACGGCGTTCCGGTGTATCGGTCATTTGATGCCACAGTTGCTTCACTTTCTGATATTCTGGCTGCCGTGTACGTTCGGCACTGCGCGGTGTGCGGTGTGCTTTGCGAAAACGTCGCTCGCCCTGATACTCAAGTCGGTCCAACTCCTCCTGAAATAGTGGCAGATGGATCATTCGTTGCACGGTTCGGGAGCTGACTCTCAAGGCGGCAGCAATCTCGTTGGCGTCGCGGGTCACCCTTGCGAACATGAAAGCCGCTCGCTGTATCTGCTCGGTTTTCTCTGTGCGTGTAGTGCGTTTCAAGGGTATCACCTCCTGTCTAAAATTATAACACTATCTTCTGTTGCGCAGGCTTGTTTTTCTGTTTGTTTATTTTCTTACGGTTTCGTCTTTGGGTTGCGATGCGCTCGATCTGCGGGGATGGAACGGGCTGGGAGGTGAATGAGAGCAAACCTGTTTTTGGATCGATACACCGTGCCCAAACCTATGAAGATAATCTGTCTTAAAAGATACAAGAAAAGAGAGGGACCGTGCAATCCTATTTTCGTTAGTTTCAAACTATTGATTTCAAACTGGCGAAAATAATTTGCTGCAAGCTAGTTTTTGTTGATATTTGAGATTGAGGATGCGTGAGGAGCAACGGAACGGGGATCTGCGTTGCCTAAGAACACACCTTGTTGTGCGGCATCGCTAGCGTTTTGGAATGTGGCAATTGGAGGTTGTTATACACATTGCGCTCCTCTGGAGCGCGGTCATTGAACGTGTCGCAATTCTATAGACATATCGCTCCTCTGGAGCGAAAGATAGATTTGTTGCCCCACTCGGTAGAGTTGGGCAGGATGCCCGACCTACGGGTGTCATGCTGGTGTGGAAGGTTAGCATCCCCGACGGACGGGGAGACCCCGCCCATACGAGGAATCGATGGATTTTCGATGTGTAGCGGTGTGGGCTATCTGATGTTAGTCCACCCATCACCGTAGATAATCACCGTTGCTGGCCGTTGAACGGTCAGGATAAAGGATTGTCCGCCTGTGATTTGTATGTCTCCGGGATCGCCCGCTTGTCCAACCGCCTTGAACTCGCCGTCATCGGTGAGGATAATTACAGGGACGTTGCCGCCAATCCCATTGAGCGCAAATAGGTCGCTCACGCGCATGACCCTTGAATCTCTTAATGGCAGCCCCACAACGTTAAAACCAGGGTTTAAGGTGATGATACTGTTTCCACTTGTCCCTAGCGCACTGCCCCTGAGACGAACCGACACCCGGGTTTTCATACCGGCGAGAATTCCGGTATCATCTGCCAATATCTGGTCGGCAGGTGTGCCTGTGTCGGAAGCGCCGAAGTAGCTGCGCCATTCTTGAGTCTGGGGGACATAGGTGATGAGGAAGTTGACGGTTGACGCGCCACCGAGTGCGTTGTAAAGGTCAGCGATAGAGACGATAGTTCTTGCTACCCCGTCAACGGCGTTCACCTTCAGGGGGACATGAATTAGATTGATGCCCGCTGGTATTGACAGGAGGTATTCTACCTCAGCGTCTACTGGCAGGGCTGCTCGGTTAATCGTCGCGCCTGTGACCGATGCGATTGCAAGGGGTTGTCCCGCTGGATTTCCAATCTCAGCCCTCTCAAATCGTACAGTTGTTTCTGTATCGACTAAGACCCTAAACGTTGCTACGGCGAGAGTTCCATCGCCTTCCCCTTCCCCCGTCACAGCGGCAGCATAAAGACTCACTGAACCGTTCCCAAGGATGACATCTGGTACAAACGTACCTGGGGGAAGGTAATCCGCATTTTCAATACTAATATATTGGAGTTGAGTTGGGTTAGAGGTGAGTGTAAACCCATAACCGGCGACGTCAGATCCGCCAGCAATATTAATAGATACCTCAATCGTATCACCCACTGCGGGATCACTGTCGCTGGGCACGGCAGAGATTATTATCTGTCCCGTTACCGTCGTGCTGGTCGTGGTGTCACTTACTGTAGGGGTAGTTTGGGTGGGTACGGTGGGGGTCTCCACTTGCGTCTCTGTTGTAGAGTCTGTCGTGGAAGTTGTTGAGTTAATCGTCACCCCTGTAATCGATGCGATTGCAATCGTTTGTGGTATTGAATCCGCAATCTCGACCTCTTCCAATCCTATCGTTGTTTCCGTTGCGGCTAAGACCCTAAATGTCGCTACGGCGAGAGTTCCATCGCCTTCGCCTGTCCCGCTCGGATTCAATGCAGCAAATTTGACCGAACCGCTCGCGACTGTGGATGGGACTGGAATCGCCCCTGGAGGAAGGTAATCCGCATTTTCGATATTGATGAATTCCAATTCGGTCGGGTCAAAGGTGAGTGTAAAATCATAGCCAGCGATGTTAGACCCTCTGGCAATATTAATAGATACCTCAATAGTATCGCCTACCGCTGGAGTACTTGCACTGGATACAGCAGAGATTTCTACTTGCCCTGCTGCTATTGATGGAAGTGAAAGACTCACCAACAGGAATAGGGTGTAACGAATAAGTAGCTTGTTCATCGATTTTCTCTTTTAGGGTTAAGGTAAATGGTAATAGAACTTATTGTATTTATCGAAACGGATGGTACGGTCCTCGCTATTTTAGAATTAACATTTTTCGGGTGGTGGCGTAATCGCCTGCGTGTAGATGGTAGAAATAGACGCCGCTTCCCACCGACTCGCCTAAATTGTTGCGTCCATTCCAATACGCCGCGCGCGTCCTATCTGCGTAATACCCCGCCTGCTGATACCCCAGATCCAATTGACGGACCAACACGCCTCTGGTGTCATAAATGGTTAGGGTCACATCGGTGCCTTGGGCGAGTTGATACGGTATCCATGTCTCTGGGTTAAACGGATTTGGATAGTTCCGGAGCAATACAGTTTCTTGAGGAATCAGCGAGGTTAACAGTTTTTCAAGCATTTCGATTCCCTGTTTGAAGGCAAGCGAACCGTCGTCTTTCAACCGTGCTTGTGCTATCCATGCTGCTATTGTTGCAGCATCTATGCTTTCTGTGCCAACCAATGGTGCAGCGGGCGTTGTGGTGTTGCCAAGACTTCGTGCCGCAAGGATAAGGTCGAGGATACTGACGGCACCATCACCGTTGAGATCCACCTGTGAGTTGGCAGGCACTCTCTGCCCCAACTGCCGTGCGATGAGAATGAGATCCAAAATGGTGACAACGCCATCTCGATTCACATCCCCGGTGGCAAGTTGTCCGCCCACGGTGATACGGATTTCATGCGGTCCTGCGGGGATGAGTGTGCCGGTGGGATCACCGAACTCGACATTCTGGAGTGTCAACGCTGTTGCTCCTCGTGCTTTTGCCCTGAAGGTCACCTGAAGTAGAGTGCCGGTTCCACTGACCCCACCGGTGGACGTCCGTGCGGCGGTGAATCCTGTGATTCTACCGCTTGCGTTATTAATCGTCCCAGTCTGAAAGAAGGTTGTTCCGCCACCTGCTTTAAGGAAATCACCTTCAGTCACGTTGACAGTTTCAAGGATAGCAGGGTCGAAATCGATAGCAAACTGCCAACCTGCCAACTCAAAGAAATCGTTTGCACCGATGTCGAGGGTAAAGGTATCACCCGTGTGAATTGGCGTCTTGGAGAAGGTGTAACTGACACCGGGGTTTGCGGCTGTATATTCCGTGCCGGGTTCAAAGCCAAAAAAGCCGCTCCAAGTACCGCCTCCCTCATAAACAGCAACTAATAAGATATTTATTCCCATCTTTAACGTAACAGGAAAAATATCCGCATAGCCGCTAACCTTCCGATCGATAGGATTGTTGTGAACCAACTGTCCATTGAGCCAAACCTTGACAGCATCATTGCTCCCTACAAACATCAATGTGTCTTGCTCTCGCGGTGTATTCAAGGTAACTGAACCATAAGCAACATGGTGGTTTATATTGCCTGTTCCTAGTCCGGTCGCGTTCGCCATTGTGTTAATGTTATCGTCCGCTGTGGAAATTTTGTCGGCTATCCACAGGCTGTCTCCGACAGGGGATCCCTCATTTGCACCGACTGTTGCAACCTTCAACTCCGTTACTTCACCACCACTTGTTTGTGCTAGAAAATCTATTCCAGAAGCAGCAGCATCACTACCAGTCCTCCCTCCTGTCGGGACGATTGTCCATAACCATGGTCCTTCTATTTGCGGTCCCCCTTTCGGGAACGCTGGATTGCCGTGATAGATGAGTTTTAGATTCTCGCGGAACCCGTCCAAAGGCGAAAGGTCGGAGATCTCGTTTTCTGCAACATTTAGCCAAGTTAAGTTGGTCAGACCCGCAAGTGGGGCTGTGTCCGAGATGTTGTTGTTGTGAAGATTTAGCCAAGTTAAGTTGGTTAATCCTGCAAGCGAGAATAGATTCGAGATGTCGTTGAGCTGAAGATCCAGATGGATTAATCCGGTTAATCCCGCAAGGGGTAATATATCCGATATGTCGTTACTATCAAGTCTCAGCCATTTCAGGTTCGTTAATCCCGCAAGGGGTAATATATCCGATATGTCGTTACTATCAAACCCCAAACGGGTTAATCCGGTTAATCTTGCAACCGGCGATATATCCGATACTTTTTCGCCTGCAATATACAGTTCTTTCAAACCTGTTAAGCCCGCAAGAGGTGTAAGGTTGGATATATTCCCGCCGCAAAAGTTTATTACCTCCAATTCTGTTAATCCCGCAAGAGGCGATAAATCAGATACGGAGTGACCCCAAGAACCAATCGTTTTCAGGTTGACTAATCCTGCAAGGGGTGATAGATCGGATACACCTTTATTTTGGCTAAAGTGTAACTCCTCAAGATTAGTTAAGCCTCTCAGAGGAGAAAGATCAGAGAAGATATTATCGTCAAGATAGAGTCGCCGCAAGTTAATTAAGCCGGTAATCGGTGAGATGTCGGAAATCTGATTGCCCTTGAGAACCAAGAGAGTAAGATTTGTTAACCCCCGGACAGGGGATATATCCGATATTGTGTTCCTGTTTATTTCGAGTTCGCGTAGTTCGGTTAAGCCGGCAATCGGTGAGATGTCAGAAATCTGATTGTCCCTGAGATCCAACCGACTCCTTAGATTTATTGCAAACTGAAGCCCCGTTAAATCTTGGATGTCCCTGTTCCGTGCGTCGAGCCTTCCCAGCCTTTCCATCTCCTCAACGGTAATCGGGGCGTTGGGACTTTTACCAAGCGCCTCCGCTATTACCGCACGCAGGTTTGGATCAGGAATTTGAACAACCGCAGCGCCCTGTTGAGAGCTAGCATGGGCATCTTGGGTAATTTGTAGTTGGACGACTACTGTTTGAGTGCCGAAAATGACTGCCAATAGGCAGATGATTTTGATGAAATGCGGTTGCTTAGGAGTCCTAATCACAAGGGGGGCTAAATAACGCTTAATCATAAAAAGTGCCTCCTGAAATGTGAGTTTGTAAGGGTTGAAGCATACGCAGTCGCGACAAAATCGGGAGATTCAGCGCAATACGCCTGCTACTTCATTTTAGTATCAGCATCTTCCGTGTGGCTGTAAACTCATCCGCTGTTAGTGTGTAGAAATAGAGACCGCTAGCAACAGGTTCACCGAGTTGGTTTCGTCCATCCCAATAGGCAGCACGGCTGCGAGTCCGATATATACCTGCTGCACGATGTCCCACCGCGATACGTCGAACTAGCTGCCCGTTCATATCATAAATCGTCAGCGCGACCTCTGCTGACTCCGCCAACTGATACGGTATCCAGGTCTCTGGGTTAAACGGATTCGGATAGTTATTCAGCAATGCGGTCTCTTCAGGTATTAACGAGGCTAGGAGATTTTCAAGCACTTCGATCCCCTCTTTGAAGGCAAGTGAGCCGTCGTCTTCCAACTGTGCCTGTGCAATCCACGCTTCTATCATCTCAGGATCTATACCTTCTGCTTCAACCCCCGGTGCGGAGGGCGCTGTGGTGTTACCGATTGCGCGTGCCGTGAGGATAAGGTCGAGGATGCTGACTACACCATCGCCGTTGAGATCCACCGGCGAGCCTGCAGGCACTCTGGTCCCTAACTGCTGCGCGATGAGAATCAGGTCCAGAACACTGACTCTTCCATCTCGATTTACGTCCCCGGTCGCAAGTCGTCCCTCCACAGTAAAACGGATTTGATGTGGCCCTGCGGGGAGGTGTTCCCCAGTGATAGCACCGAACTGGACCTTTTCTAGTGCCACCCGTGTTTCGCCGGCAGCTTTCGCCTTGAAGGTCACCTGAACTAGGGTGCCGGTGCCACTTGCCCCGCGGGTGGACAGTCGTATAACGCTGAAGCCCTCAATTTTACCTGCTGCGTTGTTAATAGTGCCTTCCTGAAAGAGAGTTTGGCTACCCATCTTCAGAAAACCACCTTCAGTCACACTGATGGCTTCGAGGGCAGCGGGGTCGAAGGTAATATCAAACTGCCAACCTGCCATGTCGAAGACATCCCTTGCGCCGATGTTGAGGGTAAAGGTGTCTTCACGGTGGATTGGTGCCGCGGAAAAACTATAGCTGACACCGGGGTTTGCCACTGTATACTCGGTACCGGGCTCGAACCCAAAATGGGAGTTGTATTGGGCTCTAGCTGCAACTAACAGGACATTTCTTCCCTGCTTCAGTGTAACCGGGACAGTATGTGTGTAACCAAAGCTGGCATGATAACGGAGGGCGTCGTGAATCAACTCCCCATTGAGCCAGACCCTGAACTCGTTATGGCTGCCGACGTATAGTGTTTTTACCTGTTGCCGTGGTGACTGAAGGGATACGGTGCCGTAGATAGTCGCACCATTGATCCGGTCGCCAAGCATCTTTTCAACGTTGTTCCACCCCGTGGGCGGGAGGCTGCGGAACGTCCATACATCATCACCGAGGGGCTGTCCCTCTACTGCCCCATGGGTAGCAATCTCTATCTCCGTTACCGCACCCCCACTCGCTTCTGACAGCAGATCCGTGGTACTAGGACTTGTGTTCCGTAACACAACCCACAACCACGGTCCCTCTATTGTGGGACCCACCTCTGGGAAGCCCGGATTGTCGTGCCAGACGAACGTCGGTATATTCGCACGTACCCTATTCGCCAGCGCGAGGTCAGAAATCTGGTTCTCTCGAAGTATTACCCATTTCAGGTTGGTTAAGCCTGCAAGGGGAGATATATCTGATATATTGTTCTCCGAAAGATTCACACGGACTAGCCCAGTTAACCCTGCAAGGGCAGATATATCTGAGATTCCAGAGTTGGTAATATGTAGTTCTCTCAAACGTGTTAAACCTGCCAAAGGTGTAAGATCTGGTATATCTGCATCGTGCATACTTATCTCCTCTAGGTTTGTTAATCCGGCAAGGAATGATAAATTGAACGGTAAACCATCTAAGTCACCAAAGTGAATGCGTTTCAGGTTGCCTAATCTCGAAATCGGTGATAGGTCGGATACATGTCTGACCTCAAAAGTTAACTGTTCCAGATTAGATAATCCCACAATCGGTGACAAATCGGATACCAAACTACCATGAAACTCCAAGTAGGAGAGATTTGTTAAACCTCTTACGGGAGATATATCAGAGACCAGAGTGCGATCAAACTCTAGGTAAGTGAGGTTTGTTAATCCCCTCACGGGAGATATATCGGAAACTGAAGATTCATCAAACTCTAGGCGAGTGAGATTTATCAGCCCGCGCACGGGAGATATATCAGATAAGGGGTTGTCGTGGAGCCGTAGGTCTCGCAGATTGATTAAGCTTGCTAACGGTGAGATGTCGGAGATTTCATTACCATCAAGGTGCAGATACCTCAGATTAATTGCAAAGTGAAGTCCTGTCAAATTCTGAATGCTCCTATCCACTGCTTGAAAGCGTGTGCCCAATCCTTCCATATCTTCCACAGTGATTGAGGCATTGGGACCTTTACCAACTACTTGTGCTATTGCACGACGTAGGTTGGGATCCGGTATCTGAATCACCGTACCCGGTGGCCGTACCGGCGGGGTCACAACGGGAGGTATCACAACCGGCGGCACCACAACCGGCGGCACGACCCGTGTTGGGAAATCGAGTGCAAAAAGCACATTACCGAAACTCGATGTCCATGTGTCCCTTTTCATACTCCCATTACTCTCTAACACCAACAGACCTGCGTTCTGTAATCCTACATTCTCTTGTATCTGCTCAAGAAAAGCGTCTGCCTCTAACCCGACGACTGCCGCCGCATGTGCCACGCTCACCGGTCCTTGGAACGCTTCGTGGAAACGGGATATCGGTTCAATACCATCGAACGCACCTCCCGTCGCATCAAGAGCAACCCTGTACCGCTCCATATCTTGCCCTAGCAGTCCGTCCATCACTGACTTCTCTACATACAACCGTAACGCTTGTGCTTTGTCATAAGCGGGATTGGTAGTACTCTCAATCACAGTACGTACTTGGTCTTCAAAAAACTTTATCCCCTCTGTATGGCAACCGAGACAGGAAATACCGTTCCGCACGGTCGGGTCACTCGCTGCGGGATTAGAAACGATGTTTATCGGTGCACCGTCCAAACGGAAACCGGTCGCATTGACCAAGTAGTATCCTTGTAATCCGTTGGGCAGATTGAAGATAACCTCGCCACCATCATGTGTAAAGTTAAGTGGGTTAGTGAAGATGTTCTGTGTACCAACACTGCCAGCGAAGTCGTAACTCTTCCAATATGCGCCATAGCGGGAGGTGTGTCGTTCTAACATCCGATTGTTTACCGATACACCTGAGTCGTTGATACCTGCCCGCTAGACACGCACACCTGGGGCACTGCTGATGTTGCGATTGACATCAACTTCTAAGCGGGTCTCTAACTCCCTATCCGTCAATGGGAGAGAGAGCAAATCGTGGTACAGTAGAGGATTGGAGGCTGTCGCTATAAACCAGTCAACGTGAATCGATGGGACGGTACTATTGGTCTCTGTTTGTAGCCGTCCTAACTGTGACCGGAGCGCAGTCTGTGTAGGTGCATCAAATGAGATGTGATAGGGATATACCGCTTCTATCTGTCCCCACCCATCATTGACGTCCCACTCATAGTGTCTGAGGTCGATGTAGAAGATAGTGCCTTGCGGGTCGATGGGTTTTGGGTTGATGACTTCAACCCCCCATGAGAGGCTGTTGACCAGTTTGAATAGTGCTTTACGGTATTCTTGCAGTATGCCTACTGACTCTCCTGCATTAGAGAGGTGTGTCATGGTGAAGTAACGGGCAAAGGCACGGTCGAACGATGAAAGGGACATCAGGTGGTCTTCAATGTCATTAAGTATTTCGCCGTGTGAGATAAAGTCGCCACTGGGTGTGGAGGTTGCGGTCCAATCGGGAGCGCCTGCTAGTATCCAGTTCCGGATGGTGTTAATCGCTTGAGCGGATAGGGGAGGTTGTTGCTGGGGCATCCGTTTGGCTGGGTCGGTGGTTATGAGCCGGTTATACAGTTCGGAGGCGTTAGGGTTTCCTGGCACAACAGTTCCGTTTTCGATGAGTGCATTGTGCTCAATTAAGAGTGTTTCTTTATAGGAACCGGTGGGACCGTGGCAGATGAAGCAGCTCTGTTCAAAGATAGCGTAAGTGTCTAGGGCAATCTGTTGTTGGGCGGATACCGTTTGAGAACCGACAATGAATAGCAATAGACAGATGAGTACGATGAGATACTGTTTCTTACAAATCCTAATCAGAGTGGAGGTGACATAACGTTCAGACATAAAGAGTATCTCCTATGATGGTTTGCAGAGGTTGGGGCATACGGGGTAGACCTAATACTTTGTCGGAGTTTGAGTTATTTTAGCATAAGCATTCTTCGTGTTGTTGTGAAATCGTTCGCCCCGGTCTCGGGACGGGCTGTTAGTGTGTAGAAATAGAGACCACTAGCGACGGGTTCGCCGAGTTGGTTTCGTCCGTCCCAATAGGCAGCACGGTTTCGGCTCGTATACACACCCGCTGCACGATGTCCCAACGCCATGCGTCGAACCATCTTACCGTTTATATCGTGGATTGTCAGCGTGACTTCTGCTGACTCTGCCAACTGATAAGGTATCCACGTCTCTGGGTTAAACGGGTTCGGATAGTTTGCCAACAATCCGGTCTCCTCAGGTATCAGCGAAGCTAACAGGTTCTGAAGATTTTCGATTCCCTGTTTGAAGGCAAGTGAGCCGTCGTCTTCCAATCGTGCCTGTATTATCCATGCCTCTATCGTCGTAGCGTCTACGCTTTCTGCTCCAACCGCTGGTGCGGAGGGCGCTGTGGTGTCGCCGAGACTTCGTGCTGCAAGAATAAGGTCAAGGACACTGACGGCACCATCGCCGTTGAGATCCACCGGCGAGTTGGCGGATACCCTTTGCCCCAACTGCCGCGCGATGAGAATGAGGTCCAAAATGCTGACAACCCCATCTCGGTTCGCGTCCCCGGTGGCAATTTGTCCTCCCACAGTAATACGGATTTCATGCGGTCCTGCGGGGATGAGTGTTCCTGTGACATCACCGAACTCGAGGTTCTGCAGCTCCAACACCGTTTCGCCGGCAGATTTTGCTTCAAATATCACCTGAAGTAGGGTGCCGGTCCCACTGACCCCGCGGGTGGTAGACAGCCGTGCGGCAGTGAATCCTGTGATTTTGCCGCTTGCGTTATTAATAGTGCCGCCTTGGAAGAAAGTGGTTACTCCGTCCTTTTTGAGGAAATCGCCTTCAGTCACGTTGATGGCTTCAAGGATGGCGGGGTCGAAAGCGATATCAAACTGCCAGCCTGCTATGTCGAAGACATCTTTTGCACCGATGTCGAGGGTAAACGTATCGCTCCTGTGAACTGGTGTCTTGGAGAATATGTAACTGACACTCGGGGTTGCCTCCCTATATTCCGTGCCGGGGCTAAATCCAAAAAAGGCACTATTAGCCGCACGGTAGATGTGAACCGCGACTAGCAGGACATTTACTCCTTGTGTCAGTGTAACAGGGAACAAATCGTGGTAATCGTCCCCATCCTCTCCGCTGAGATCCTCGTACATTAAAGTTCCGTTGAGCCAGACCTTTGCTCCGTAATCGCTACCAACATACATCGTTGTCTCCTGCTCCCGTGGGGAATAGAGGGATACAGTACCGTAAATGACTGCTTCAGGGATTACGCGTTTCAACATATCCTCAATGTTATCCTGTCCTGTAGGTGGAAGTCTGTAGGACGTCCACACGTTAGTTCCGACAGCGTTTCCCTCTGCTGCGCCGTGGGTGGAGATCATCATCTCTGTTACCGCATCCCCACTCGCCGCTGATAGTAAGTCCGCACCGCTATCAAAATCGCGTCGGACGTTTGGTAGTACAACCCATAACCACGGTCCTTCTATTTTGGGACCCCCTTTTGGGAACGCCGGATTGTCATACCAGATGAGTTTTATATTCTCACGTATACCATCCAACGGCGAAAAATCAGAGATATTGTTGTTATCGATTGCCATCCATTTCAAATTTGTCAAGCCCGTAAGCGGTGATATGTCCGATATGTTATTATGCTCAAGACGCATACGGGTTAACCCGGTTAAGCCTGCAAGCGGCGATATATCGGATATGTCGTTGTGGTGCAGATAGAGCTCTCTCAAACTGGTTAAGCCTGCTAAAGGTGTTAGGTCGGATATCTCTGCACCGGGAAGATATAGATGCCACAGTTCTGTTAATCTCGCGAGAGGTGATAAATCGGAGACAGCGTTGCCTCCCGAATGAAGGAGTCCTAAGTTGATTAATCCTGCCACCGGCGAAAGGTCGGTTATGTTATCGTTGCCAGAAAAAAATAGATCCGTCAGATTGATTAATCCAGCAACCGGGGAAAGCTCAACGATTTCAGGGGCAGCTAAAAACTGCAGATTGATTAATCTGGCGATCGGGGATAAGTCGAGCGTGCTAGCATTACCGGCCACATCTAAGTGCCTAAGGTTGGTTAATCCTGCAAGTGGCGACAGGTCGGATATTTTAGTATGCTTGCACACTAGGTGAGAAAGTTTGTTTAGCCCCCTCAAGGAAGATAGATCGGATATAGGGTTGTCGCTAAGGAAAAGATCGCGCAATTCGATTAATCCTGCAATTGGCGACAGGTCGGAGACGTCATTGCCTTGCTGTTCCCAATTGCTGAGATGTAACCGTCTCAAATTGGTCGCAAACTGTAGCCCTGCCAAATTACGGATGCCTCTGCCCGGCACTTCGAGTTCGCTCAGCGCTGTCATCTCTACGGCAGTGATTGGGGAATTGGGGCTTTTTCCGAGTTCCTCCGCGATTGCGGCACGTAAGTTTGGGTCCGGTAGAGGAACAACCGCAGCGCCCTGTTGAGAGCTAGCATGGGCATCTTGGGTAATTTGTAGTTGGATGGCTACTGTTTGAGTGCCGAGAATGACCGCCAATAAGCAGATGATTTTGATGAAATACTGCTGTTTACGAGCCCTAATCAAACCGGGGGCTGAATGACGCTTTATCATAAAGAGAGCCTCTTAGTGTGTGAATTTGCGGCGGTTACGGTAGAGGAAGTATGCCTACTCCTTTATTTTAATATCAGCATCTTCTGCGTCGCTGTAAATTTGTTCGCTGTCAGTGTGTAGAAATAGAGGCCACTGGCGACAGGCTCACCGAGTTGGTTGCGTCCGTCCCAATAGGCAGCACGGCTTCGACTCCGATACATACCCGCTGCCTGATGACCCAACGCTAGACGCCGAACCAGCTGCCCATTCATGTCATAAATGGTTAGTGTGACCTCTGCGGGCTCTGACAATTGATACGGTATCCACGTTTCTGGATTAAATGGGTTTGGATAGTTGTGAAGCAACGCGGTTTCTTTAGGAATCAATGCGACCAACAAGCGTTCAAGGTTCTCAATCCCCTGTTTGAAGGCAAGTGACCCATCATCTTCCAACCGTGCTTGTGCAATCCACGCTTCTATCGTTGCAGGATCTATACCTTCTGTTTCAACCGCCCCGATAAAATCGGGATTCAAAGCAACAGGTGCAGCAGACGCTGTGGTGTTGCCGAGATTTCGTGCCGTGAGGATGAGGTCGAGGATGCTGACGACACCATCACCGTTAAGATCTACCGGCGAGCTTGCTGCCACCCGTCTGCCCAACTGCTGCGCGATGAGAATTAGATCCAAAATGCTGACAATACCATCTCGGTTCACATCCCCTGTGGCAAGTCCTTCCTCCACAGTGATACGGATTTGATGCGGTCCTGCGGGGATAGCTGCCCCGGTGGTGGAGCCGAATTGGAAGTTCTGCAATGTCAACTCTGTTTCACCGGCAGCTTTCGCCTTGAACCTGACCTGAACCAAGGTGCCGGTGCCCGTCACACCTTGGGTAGATAACCGCGCCGCATTGACTCCTGCAATCTTACCCGCTGCGTTATCAATGGTTCCACTCTGGAAGAAGGTAGAGGCACCGCCCATCTTCAGGAAGTCTCCTTCGCTTACATCTATGGCTTCAAGGACAGCTGGATCAAAGGCGATATCAAACTGCCACCCCGCCAAGTCGGTGATATTTACTGCGCGGAGGTCTAGGGTAAAGGCATCGTCGGTATGAATGGGTGTCGGGGAAAAAGTGTAGCCGACACCGGGGTTTGCCACTGTATATTCGGTGCCGGGTTCAAAACCAAAAAACGCACTTTTATTTTTAGGCTCGATGCGAATCGCTACTAATACAACATTTTTCCCTTGCTTTAGCGTAACAGGGAAAAAATCTTGATAATCATCCCCGACCCCTATGTCACGGAACCTTGCGTAAACCAAAGTCCCGTTGAGCCAAACCTTTAGCCAGTGATCGCTGCCGACATACATCATTTTTTCCTGTTCCCGTGGCGAATGCAGGGACACTGTGCCGTAAATAACTGCGTAAGGGATGGGGCGTTGCAGCATATCTTCAATGTTGTTATGCCCTGTCGGTGGGAGTCTGCGAGAGGTCCACACATCACCGTTGATGGACTGGCCCTCTGTTGCCCCATGGGTAGCTACCGCTAGTTCTGTCACTGTGCCTCCGCTTGCTTCTGATAATAAATCAGTGCTGCTATCCAGGTTGGTGTCCGGTAACATGATCCATAACCATGGTCCCTCTATCTTTGGTCCCCCTTTTGGAAATCCGGGATTGTCGAACCAATTGAGTGCTAGATTCTCGCGTATCCCATCCAAAGGCGATACATTCAATATGTCGTTTCCTGCAACATGCAGCCATTTCAAGTTAGTCAATCCCGCAAGTGGGGATAGATCCGATATGTCATTGTCGTAGAGTACTAGCCATCGCAAGTTGGTTAAACCTGCAAGTGGGAATATGTTTGATATATTGTTGTGATGAAGATACAGTTCTTCCAAATTGATTAAGCCCGCCAAAGGCGTTAAATCGGATATTTTCCCTCCGGGAAGGTATAAATGCTCCAGTTTTATTAATCCTGACAAGGGCGATAAATCGGATATGGGGTTGCCGAAAGCGTGAATCCGTTTCAGGTTGATTAATCCTGCAAGGGGTGATAAATCAGATATGTTTGCGATGTGGCCACCACCAAAACCTAAGTTCTCCAGATTGACTAATCCTGCAAGGGGAGAAAAATCAGATACGGGGTTCTCATTGACGTGTAGCCTATACAGTTCAATCAAGCCCGCTATCGGTGAAAGATCCAAAACGTCATTATCGCCGAGATTTAAATCGCTCAAACTGATTGCAAACTGAAGTCCTGTTAAGTCATGGATATTCCTATTCCGTGCGTCGAGTGTTGTTAGCTGTGTCATCTCCTCCACAGTAATTGGGGTATTGGGATTTTTACCAAGTGCCTCTGCAATCGCAGCGTGTAGGTTTGAATCCGGAATTTGAACAACGGCACCCGGTGGCCGTTCCGGCGGCGTCACGACAGGAGGTACCACGAGGGCTGTCGGGAAATTCAGCGCGAAAACTATGTCCCTGAAACTTGATGTCCAAGTATCTCTTTTCATACTCCCATTCGGGCTGGCTAACACCAACAAACCTGCATTCTGTAACCCCACATTCTCACGTATCTTTTCCAAGAACACTTCGGTCTCTAACCCAACCACTGCAGCGGCGTATGCAGCGTCTACAGACCCTTGAAACGCTTCGTGAAAGCGGGCAATCGGCTCTATGTCATCAAACGTACCCCCCGTCGCTTCTAGTGCGCCTCTATATTTCTCTGTATCTTCCTGCAAGAGCGCATCCATCTCTGATTTCTCAACATAGAGACGTAATGCCTGTGCTTTATCGTAACTCGGGTTGGTATTACTCTCTATCACCGAACGCACCTGGTCCTCAAAGGTATTCATACCCTCTATATGGCAACCGAAACAGGATAAGCCTGTCCGTACCGTCGGGTCACTTGCTGCGGGGTTAGAAACAATGTCTATCGGTGCTGCGTCGAGGCGTAAACCGGACGCAGTCACTATAAGATACCCTTGCAATCCGTTGGGAAGATTGAAAATGACCTCCCCACCATCATGCGTGAATGAGAGTGGGTGGGTGAAGATATTCTGTGTCCCAACACTGCCAGCAAAGTCATAACTCTTCCAATATGCGCCATAGCGAGAGGTATGGCGTTCCAACATCCGGTTGTTAGCTGAGACCCCTGAATCGTTGGTGCCTGCCCGCCAGACACGCACCCCCGGTGCGTTGTTGATGTTACGGAGGACATCGACCTCCAATCGTGTCTCTAGCTGTCTGTCTGTTAGCGGAAGAGAGAGAAGGTCGTGGTACAGCGGTGGACTAGAGGCGGTTGCGATAAACCAGTCAACGTGAATCGATGGTGTGGTACTGTTGGTCTCTGTTTGTAGTCGTCCCAGTTGTTCCTTTAGTGCAGTTTGTGTTGGCGTATCAAATGAGATGTGATAGGGATATGCGGCTTCTATCTGTCCCCAGCCATCGTTAACATCCCACTCATAGTGTCTGAGGTCAATGTAGAAGATAGTGCCTTGTGTGTCAATCGGTTGTGGGTTGGTGACTGTTACCCCCCATGAGAGGCTATTGACTAATTTGAACAACCCTTTGCGGTATTCTTGGAGTATCCCCACAGACTCCCCTGCGTTATAGAGATGTGTCATTGTGAAGTACCGGGCAAAGGTGCGGTCAAACGATGGGAGTGACATCAGGTGGTCTTCAATGTCATTAAGTACTTCGCTGTGTGAGATAAAGTCGCCACTGGGTGTGGGGGTTACTGTCCAATCGGGAGCACCTGCTAATATCCAGTTTCGAATGGTGTTAATTGATTGGGCAGGCAGTTGGGGCTGGTTCTGTGGCATCCGTTTGGCTAGGTCAGTGGTTATCAGTCGGTTATATAGTTCGGAGGAATGTGGGTTTCCCGGGACAACGGTTCCGTTTTGGATGAGTGTATTGCGTTCAATTAAGAGTGCATCTCTAAAGGAACCTGTAGGACCGTGACAGACGAAGCAGCTCTGTTCGAGGGTAGCGTGGGCATCTTGGGCTATCTGTTGTTGGGCGGATACGTTTTGAGAACTGACAATGAGAGTCAATAGGCAAATGAATGTGATAAGGTATTGAAGTCCAATCAAAGAGGAGACGAAATAACGCTGAAACATAGAGAATTTTTCCTTATTAATAATTTTGTTGGCGGATTCTAAAGTCCTTATCTATCTTTGCATAACTCAAATTGCTAGTTGAATATCCATGAAGTTTCCACTCAAGTTGCCACACGAAAATTACAATCCCGATAAGATCGAGCTTCAAAGCAACTGGTTCTTTGAAGCTCAGGCAAGATGCCCGACCTACGGATGGTATGCTGGAGCGGAAGGTTAGGGGCCTCGACGGGCGGGGAAACCTCATCCCTACGGGGGAATCGATGGATTTTCGATATGCAGCAGCTTGCGTTATTTTAGGATGACCATCTTCCGGGTGGTGGAGTAATTGCCTACACGTAATTGGTAAAAAGTGTCTTCAGTTGCGCTATAGTTTCTACGTCTAAAGTACTCCCTTCTGCCACGGATAGATTCTCCGTCACTTCGGCTGCGGTCTTCATACCGATGACGGCGGCGCTGATACGCGGTTCTGATAAAACGAACTGCCCCGCTAGTCGTCGTAACGCTACGAGGTCATCGCCCACAAGCTCGCGCAACTTCTCAAGCCGATTCAGCACAGACTGCCGCTGTGTATCCGTCCAGTCCCAGGGCCATAATAGCCCCTTTTCGACCCGTTGTAGCACCAGTTCCAGTGGGAGTGAGAGGAAACCTTGATAGAACACACCGCCCACCGTCACGCCGACGTTGTGAACCGCTGCTTGTGGCAGCAACGCGTCTTCAGCGCTCCAATCCAATAGGTTGAAACGGTTAAAAGTAAGGGCGGCATCGAATTCTCCCGTTTGCACGGCCGCGGTCACTTCGGCGAGCCGGCCGCTCACCCCGATGAACCGTACCCGTCCTTCCCGCTGTAAACGTCGAAAACCGTCCACCATTCCGCCGGGCTGGAGAATCGTCTCGACAGCGTTCGCGCCAGCCCCAATCTGTTGGATATCGTGCGCGAGCAACACATCCACATAGGGACGCTGCAACGTTGTCAAGCTCTCCTCAACACCTGAGATGGCACCCGCTGCGGTCATCCCCGGACGGGGAGCAAGTTTTGTGCAGATGATACAATCGCCTGTGTAGCCTGTTAGTGCCTTCCCGATGATCTCTTCGCTCGGTCCGTAGTGGCGTGACGTGTCGATATGGTTGACACCATTTTCGAGCGCGGTGCGAACTGCAGCGATGGCATCCGCTTCATCGAAGGGACCGTGGCTGGTGCCTGCAAAGACTGCTCCGCCCAGTCCGATTTCGGATACCTCAAGTCCGGTACGCCCTAACGTCCTATATCGCATCGATTTATTTCCTCTATTTTGGATAGGCTCATTTAATGGAAGCTGAGGTCAGGCTTGTGGGGCAAACACGCCGGCTCGCGCAGCGATGTCAATTGCTTTGCGTGCATCTATCACCCGTGGACCCTTGGGGTTCAGTTTTAATCGGACGGTCATGCCTTGGCGCATTTCAATTTCGCGTTCGCCATCGAGGGCAAGCACACAGGGTTGTTGATGTTTGACAGTGACCGTTTCGCCGGGGGCTAACGGCTGAAATTCTACCAAGCTTACCTCACAGAGGAGACCGGGAGCGATGGGAGCGAGCACCGGTTGCCCGCCCTGTCCCAACCGAAGATACAGACCGTGTTCGGGGGAGTCTACTTGGACCGGCGCGTGAGCACCGATTGATGATAGCCCAATACTACCCGGCTCAACGCGGGTCAAAATGACCTCCCTTATTTTCGAGGCGTCCCAGATGGCGCGAGACGCAACGAATCGCTCGTCATAGACAGCGACATCTACCAACGCCATATCGTCCGGTGTTTCCGCCTCATCAGGGAATTGTGCTCTCCCTTCAGCGGAATCAGCGTTACCGGAGTCTCCCGCCTGACCGCTCTCGTCAGCGCTTTTGCAAAAGATGTCCACACGGGGTGCCCGCCGCACCGCTTCATCTGCCAGCCCGCAAGCTACTAAACCAGCGGCCATTCCAGCAATCGTCCCCTCTAACATTGTGGGAAAGACGTTGTTCGTGCCGGTGGAGATTGGCATGAGGGGCACGTCGCCGCACCCTTTGGCTACCGCGCGGTTGGTGCCATCCCCGCCTAGCGTGACGATGCAGCCGACCCCCTCCGCTGCCATGTCTGCAGCGGCCTGTGTCGAGTCTCTTTGGCTGAACGTTTTGAGCATGGGGAGGATCGAAACATCGAGTTCAGTCTGTAGCCCATCAAGTGCCTTGGGACCGATGCTAAACGAGTCGGGCATCAGAAACACGCGCTCAACGCCCACCGCCTCGAGTCCAAGCAACACGCGGCGGACGATGTTGACCTTTTCGTCATTATTGAACACCGCGCCGTGGGCAACCAGTCTGCGGATATCTCTGCCTGATGCTGGATTGGCGATGATGCCGACGCTGTTTATGTTATTTTTTGGCATATTGGGAAGATTGGTGGAGGAGCAATTTTCACCCGTTTGAACGTTGGGAGACATGTCTTGGGGTTAGGGATGCTAAATAACCGTGCCAGAGATTATATCATAGTTCTGTTCTGGTGTGTGTTTATTTTTCGTCCAGCTTTCACCCGTACTTTTTAGTTTAATTTCTCAGGTAACCGTGCTACAATCATAACGATTGTTGGAGCGCGTCCAGCCAGCTGCAAATCTCCTCATCTTTGTGCTCGCATTCAGGAGGTAGAACCGTGACCGTATCCGTATGGCAGGAAATGCCTGAACCCGTTCAGGCGGAACATGATGATGTCGTTATCGGTGCCGGCATTGTGGGTGCTTACACCGCGACCCTACTTCGTGAACGGGGGCGCGACGTTGCACTCGTAGATGCGCGTTTCCCGGCTGCAGGGGCGTCAGGTCGAAACGCTGGGTTTGTTTTAACGTCACAACGCGAACCGTATCCAGTTCTCATTGAGCAGGTAGGACGAGAAGCGGCCCGTGAAATCCTAACCATGGTGCGTGAAAACGTGCTTCGAATGCGCTCACTGGCGGACCAATATGCCGTCCCGCTTGAGGATGGTGCCGCCCATCTCGCCGAGACCCGTGCCGAAGCCCGTGAACTTGAGGGCTGGGCGCGCGAACTGGAAGCCGATGGTGCCACGGTTGAATTCTCGTACGGCGATCCCTACGGATCATCGGGCTACATCGCGATGATGCAGGTCGAAAACGACTTCATGGTGCAGCCCGCGCGGCTGACGGAAGCCATCGCCGCCACTTCTGGCGCCACACTTTATGACCACAACGAGGTGTATGCGATTGAACCGGTGGGTGAGTGTGTCCTCGTCCGTGGACGCCGAGCGCATATCCGTTGTCGCAAGGTCTATGTCGCCACCAACGGCTATGGCTGCGATCTCCACCCATATCTGCGCGGCATTGTGAGGCCCGTGCGCGGACAGGTAACGGTAACAACGCCGGTCGAACGTTTAATGGACGTTGCAGGCATTACCGAGAACCATTACTTTCGTCAGTTCCCTGATGGGCGTCTGTTCATCGGCGGCGCGCGGGCGTTCTTTGAGGCACAGGAGTACACCGCCGAAGATGCCATAACGCCAGATCTGCATGTCAACTTAGTGAACTATCTGCGTCTATGGTTTCCGGACGTTGAATTTGAGGTTGAACGGCAGTGGGCGGGCATTCACGGTTTTACGCCTGACCGTCGTGTCGCTGTTGGGGCGTTCCCGGACGAAGAGCGGGTCGTCTTTGCCGTGGGATTCAGTGGCTACGGCAATTCGATTGGGCTTGTCGCCGCCGAGCGGATGGTGGCGTTGGCGTTGGATGGGCGTGACCCCGGACCGCTTTCTGCTGTCCGGTTTACTTAGTTTTGTAGGATCTTTGGTGAATTCTAAAAATAAATAGACATTAAAAGTAGTAGGCACACGCCGTGTGCCGTAACTCTGCTCACAAGGTTCCTGACCTCACTCGTTCACAGTGTCTAATTAATTCTGAAATCTACCATTGTTAGTCAGGGACTCGCGATTCGGAGATCGCTCCTACCGTATGTTTTATGTAGGAGGGAATTCCGATTTCCGACTATTGCGTCGGTTTCTGGTGCTTGATTTTAATTGTCGTTTTTGTTGAGATTGCAGGAGGGAATGTTAGTGCAAATCCCAGACCGAGTCGATCCAATCACATTTGAAGTTATCCGCAATGCGCTGTTGGAAGCAACAGAGGAGATGACAATCGCCCTACGGCGTAGCGCGTACTCAACCAACATCAAAACCCGTGCGGACTTTTCTTGCGCCTTTTTCGATCGCGAGTTGCGGTTAGTGGTGCAATCGTTCGGTCAGCCCACCCACTTGGGGTCGCTAGTTGAGTTGGTCCCGAAGGCCATCATCGACTATGGGGTTGAAAACCTCGGTCCAGGCGATACACTCTTGGTCAACGATCCGTATGGGGGCGGCGGTCACCTCAATGACATCACCCTCATTTCGCCCGTCTACTACAACGGTGAGCCGTTCGGTTACGTCGCCAACGTCGCCCATCATGTCGATGTGGGTGGCGGTGCGCCGGCGAGTGTCGGGGCGTTCCGTGAGGTCTACCAAGAGGGTGTCATCATTCCGCCGGTGAAGCTGGTACATGCGGGAGAGATGCGGTCCGACATCTTTCGGTTGGTGCTGTCGCAGATTCGGTCGAAGCGTGAAACCGGTGGCGACTTCCGGGCGCAGGTGGCGGCGAACACCACCGGTATGCGTCGGTTGAGTGCGATTATGGATCGGATGGGAGCAGAGACCTTTACTTTTTACCTCGACGAACTGATCGCTTATGCCGAGAGACGCACGAGAGCGGAGGTTGCCAAGCTACCCCACGGTGTCTTCACCGCCGACGGTTACGTTGACAACGACGGCTTTACCGACGAGCCGGTACACCTTGTAGCGAAGATGGTGATTGACGACGACGGTGTTTTCTTTGATTTGACCGGCGCCGACCCCCAGCGGCGCGCGCCCGTCAATTCCACGTATGCCCAGACCTTCTCCGGCTGTGCCTACGTCCTCAAGTGTTTAATTGACCCCGATATACCGACAAACGCGGGTTTCTACGGATTCGTCCGGATGCTTGCTCCCGAAGGGACGGTGGTCAATAGCACGCCGCCCGCCCCGGTTGTAGGCGGATGGGAAACACAGACCCGGCTGATTGATGTGATGTTCAAGGCGCTCTCGCCGGTTATGCCGGACCGAGTGCCAGCTGGCACGAAAGCCATGATGTGTCACGCCGGTTTCGGTGGAGCGGATCCCCGCACAGGAGAGTATTACTGCTTTTTGGAGACGATGGCGGGTGGGTTTGGTGGACGGATTGCCAGCGACGGACCCGATGCCGTGCAGACACACGGGCAGAACACCGAGAATGCACCCATTGAGGAGACCGAAACGAACTACCCGGTGCGCATCACGCGCTACGAATTGGTGGATGATTCAGACGGTGCGGGCAGACATCGTGGCGGGCTAGGCTTACGCCGGGATTACGAATTTCTCGACCATGAACCCTCTTTCACTATCTTGGCGGATCGGGATCGCTGGGGACCGTGGGGACTCTTTGGTGGGCTGCCGGGTCTCAAGGCAAGTTACATACTGAATCCCGACACAGATCCCGTCGAACTCAGTTCCAAAGTGACGGTCGAGCTTAAGCCGGGAGAAATAATGAGCTACCGCACCTGCGGCGGTGGCGGTTACGGTCCCCCTGAAGAACGGGATCCGAGCTTGGTATGCCGCGACGTGCGTGAGGGCAAGGTGAGCCTTGAACGGGCGAGGGAGGTTTATAAGGTCGTCGTTGATACCCAGTCGTGGACGGTGGATGAGGGGGAGACCGAGAAGCTACGTTCCGATGAAACCATCAGCGGAGAGGGGGATTCCGATCATGGGGCTTAAACACGATGAGGGCTGGAATATACCGGCGGACAACCCATTTTATCCGTCGCTGCCGGCGGTCTATCGGAATGTGCGATTTCAGTTTGTCTTCTTTCACGCTGCGCCCGCCGCTGTTCAGAGCTTTCTTCCGGAGCCTTTGGAAGCTGCTGCGGACGGATTGTGTGTCGCTTCAGGGTTGGAGGTGCCGTTCTGCACAAACTACGGTCCCTTTGAAGAGTCTTTTATTGTGATGAAGTGCCGTTTCAGGGATCAGACCGGATTCTACTGCTCCCACGTTTTTCATAACGGTCCCGCTGGCATCGCTGCGGGCAGGGAAATTTACGGAACGCCGAAAGTCTACGCAGGGTTAAAGGTGACGCAAGCGGATCGGTGCATGGTGACGGAAACCTCGCTCGGTGGTGTCCCAATTCTGAATATCAGTTCTAGCATGGAAACCGTTGTGCCCCACGACGCGATGCCCTCCTTGACCCCCGCTTGGCGATTAAAGATTATTCCGCGAGCGGACGGTCCGGGACCCGCCCTCAAACAGTTGATTGATTGTAGCAAAACAACCCAAGATTTAGAGGTTCACTTCACCGCGAGGGGAACGGGCAGGATTGCCTTCGGTGCCTCCCCACTGTCTGATCTCACCCCGCTGGCGCCGCTCAAATATGGCGATGCCTTCTACATGGAGAGCAGCTATTCCGAGGGATACGCGCAAATCGTTTACGACTATCTGAAAGGCGAATAGTCGAAAGACACATACATGGCAAACACCAAGTCACAAGAATCCGTCAGCGGTTCGGAGACAAAAGAGCGATATACGCTTGGATATTCATCCCAAACCATCCAACGGCTTCAGAAACGCACCGCAACGAAGGAAGCGGGTTTTCTTCTGCCTCATTTGAGTCCTAGTATGCGCCTGCTAGATTGCGGTTGTGGGCCCGGTAGCATTACCGTTGGGTTGGCGGAGGCGGTCACGCCCGGACGAGTCGTAGGGGTTGACATTGAACCTAATCAATATAGATCTGCGTGGTCATAGATGGCTAAACACCCGGAGACCAACCTCCACTTTGCAAGTGCCGATGTCTATCGTCTCCCCTTTGCTGCGAACGTATTCGATGCCGCGTTTCTACACAATGTGTTGAGCCACCTTCGCCGACCGCTTGAGGTGCTCAAGGGGATATACCGGCTTTTGAGTCCGGGCGGTGTGATTGGTATCAGCCACCCTGATTTTGGTGGATCGCTGATCAGCCCTTCGGATCCACTGCTGGATCGAGACCACGAACTTTACTGGCGATTGGTTGAACATAACGGCGGAAACCCCGCCATCGGTAAAAACCAACGCGCCTTGCTGCACGAAGCCGGATTTGTTCGCGTCGAAGCGGTCGCAAAGTATTCAACCGTTGGCACGCAAGATGGGGTACGAATGCGTGCTGAACATGGAGGGCGCCTATTTGGCGGATCGGCTATCGCGCAGCAGATGATCGACTTGGGTTGGACAGATCGTGCTGAACTGGATCGGATAATCGCTGCTTGACGAAAATGGAGCGAGCATCCCGGGGCGTTTATGGCAAATGCTACGGTTACAGCGGTCGGTTGGAAAGAATAGATTGAGGCTAACAGATGGAAAACAAGCTAAAGATTGGTATCCTTTATCCGCTCTACTCTGCGGAGGACGACTACCCCCGCCTTGCCGCTGCGTTGGAGCCTGCGGTTGAGGTTCAGGTAGTTCATACGGATAGCCCAAATCTGCATCGGATCGACGAGAGCCTTATCACCGGCAGTCGGGAATACCTGTTGGCGGGTGCGGAGGAACTGCGTCCTCACAACGTTGCTGCCTGTTTATGGGCTTGCACAAGTGCCAGTTTTGCGTTTGGTGTGGAGGGCGCGAGGCATCAAGCACAGGATTTGGTTGATGCCCTCGGCGTGCCGGCATCGAGCACATCGTTGGCGTTCCTCAGTGCTAGCAAAGCGCTCGGACTGAAGCGCGTTGCCGTCGCTGCAACCTATCCCGAAGAACTGTCAAACGCCTTTCGCGCTTTTCTGGAGACGGGTGGTGTTGAAGTGGTTCACATGGGGTGTCTCGGTGTCTGGACGGGTGATGAGGTCGCTCTTATTGAACGTGAAGATGTTTTGCGCTTTGCGTGTGCCAACGACCATCCCGATGCCGAAGCCGTCCTGATCCCCGATACCGCGTTGCATACCGTCGATTTTCTGCCCGAACTTGAAGCCGTGGTCGGCAAGACAGTGTTGACGGCAAATCAGGTGACGATGTGGGAAGCCTTGCGCCTTGCGAACCGTTTAACACCTCAGTCCAATTTGGGACGATTGATGACAGTGGGGCGTGAAGCGTGAAACCTCGCAGGTTAGGAAACCTACGCTACGAAGGGAGTTATCATCTTAAAAAACTCGTTTTATTGTTAAAATTAAGGAGATTCGCATGGCTCGATATATTGAAGTGACTCTCAGGAAACGCGGTGTGAGTTGTATTGCGCAGATGCTTGATGACCTCGCGCCGAAGACGTGTGAGGCGGTGTGGAATGCGCTGCCACAGGAAAGCGATGCCTTTCACGCCAAATACGCGAGCAACGAAGTCTATTGTCTTGTCCCGCCCTTCGCGCCGAGCGAGATAGGTCTCGAAAATCCGACGATTATGCCGATTCCCGGTGATCTGCTCTATTTCTTTTTTCCGCCCGGCACCATTACCAGTCCCGCGGTGCGCGAGGTTGCCTACAGCACCGGGATGGTAGACCTTGCGATTTTCTATGGACGAGACAATCTTATCTTCTCACCCACGATGGGACCCGTCCCCGGTAACCGCTTCGCCGAGGTTACGGAGAACCTTGAGGAGATGGCGGAGGCGTGTAATAGTATCTGGCGTGAGGGATTTGTCGGCGAGCGGTTGGCGTTTCGCCGGTTGGAGTGATTGAGATAAGCCTATGAAACCAACATTCGATCCGATCAAGTTTGAAGTTATCCGTAACGCACTGATTGAGGCGACGGAGGAGATGACAATTGCGCTCCGCCGCAGCGCCTACTCGACTAACATCAAGACCCGCGCCGATTTTTCGTGCGCCTTCTTTGATAGCGAGTTGCAGCCTGTTGCGCAGTCGTTCACGCAGCCGGTGCATCTCGGTTCGTTATCTCAGTCCGTGCCGCGGGTTATCCGGGAATATGGACCGGAGAACTTGGGTCCGGGCGATGCGATTCTCTCCAATGACCCCTATCTCGGTGGCGTTCACCTCAACGACATTACCCTTATCTCACCGGTATATTACAATGACCAGCTTTTCGGCTACGTTGCGAATCTCGCACACCATGTGGATGTTGGTGGCGGCGCACCGGCGAGCATAGGTGCGTTCCGCGAGGTTTTTCAGGAGGGGGTCATCATCTCTGCCGTCAAAATGGTTGAGGGTGGGGAGATTGACTCGGACGTTTTTCGCCTTGTGCTCGCACAGATTCGATCCAAGCACGAGACCGCTGGCGACTTTCGAGCGCAGGTCGCTTCCAACAACACCGGGGTGCGTCGGTTGACCGCACTGCTGGATCGGATTGGACCTGAAACGGTCGCCTTCTATATCGATCAACTGCTCGCCTACACCGAGCGCCGGACACGGGCGGAAATTGCCAAGCTGCCCCAGGGTGTTTTCTCCGCTGACGGCTACGTTGACAACGACGGTTACACCGATAAACCGGTGAACCTTGTGGGAAAGATGGTCATTGATGAAGATGGTGTCTTGTTCGATCTAAACGGCTCCGAACCCCAGCGGCGAGCGCCCGTCAACTCCACCTATGCCCAGACCTTCTCTGCCTGTGCCTATGTCCTGAAAAGCCTGATTGACCCGGATATACCGGTCAACGCGGGTTTCTACCGTTTGGTTCAGATAGATGCCCCGCTAGGGACGGTGGTCAACTGCACACCGCCGGCACCGGTCGTCGGTGGTTGGGAGACGCAGGTCCGGTTGACGGATGTCCTGCTCAAGGCACTCTCCCCCGCCATCCCTGACCGCATTCCGGCGGGGACGAAGGCGATGATGTGTCAGATGGGATTCGGGGGCACTTCTCCGCGCACGGACGAACTCTACGCCTATTACGAGACGATGGCTGGTGGATACGGCGCGAGGGTTGCTAGCGACGGTCCTGATGCCGTGCAGTGTCACGGGCAGAACACCGAGAACGCCCCAATTGAGGAGACGGAGATTAACTACCCGGTCCACATTGACCGCTACGAACTGGTGGATGATTCGGACGGTGCAGGCAAATATCGCGGCGGGCTTGGACTACAGCGTGATTATCTCTTTGACCATGAGGTCTCGTTCACTATCTTGGCGGATCGGGATCGATGGGGACCTTGGGGGCTTTTCGGTGGGGACGATGGGGAGATTGCACGCTACACACTGAACCCTAACAGTGAGGCGACCAAACTTGGCTCCAAAGTCACCGTCCAGCTGAAGCCCGGCGATGTCATGCGTGTGCAGTCCTGCGGTGGTGGCGGTTACGGGCCCGCTGCGGAACGCGACCCGCAGTTGGTGTTACAGGATGTGCATGAGGGGAAGGTAAGCCTTGAGCGGGCGCGGGAGGTCTACCGCGTGGTGATTGACCCGGAGGCTTGGACTGTGGACGAGGCGGAAACCGAAAAGTTGCGGTCGGGATAGTGGGAATCGTCTGCTGCCGAGACTGTGTGACAATAGATCTGCTTTGCCAAAGATGACGGTTTTTGGTGGTAAGGTTAAATCAACACTGCACTTGCCAGGTAGGTCTGCACTAAAGTGTGAAGTAGTGAAATCGGCGGTCATGCGAGGAAAATCGTGTCATACAGCAACGTGGCGTTTATCAGAAAAATCCTCAATTCACACAGGGTTTCGAGCGCATCACAGATGTATGACATTTTTTGGTGTGACTTCCGATTTCGACCGTAATTCCAGACATTTGACGCCTACCACACTTAACTGCGGTGCTACCGATTAAATCATGAATGATATAAATCGTTTTAGGCAAACCCTAACAGACTACAAAAAGAAAACAGCATGCCAACTGGGATTGGTAGGTGAAACCTACCAATCCGTCCCTGATTCATTCAGGGTTTTGGAACAACGACAAAAAGGGGGGCGGGATAGAGACCCCATGCTAAAGCAAGGGGTCTCTATCCCGAAGATTTTGATGAAGATTCTATTAACAGTGATTGTACTTACTCTTGGTTGTGGCGTATCACCAAGAACCCAATTTCCAAGATACTACTATGGCATGGATATAATCACCTTTGAGGCGACTTATCCAAACATTGAAACTTTCCCTAAAGAAAGTCCCCAATGTGTCGAAACAGTAGACAGCATCTCTTTTAGTTATCGCAGATACATATTGCCTGATAAGAGAGTTATGCAAGCCAATCTTAGAAATGGTAAAATCTATGAGTTATACGTTAGACAACCAAATTAGGATTTTGGCACTATCGTATATAATTCCAATAAAAATGACCAATCGGGTTATTACACTGTTTCCAGACAAAATCAAAGCGTGGGGTGAGTACACCTAAGAAGGAGATTGGTTTGATTAAACGGAGATTAAGACGAGCGAAGGAGATGGAGAGTACTTATGAGCAATAGAATCAAGGTTGAACAAGGCAGCGGCAACATTTTTAAGGATTTAGGCTTTACTGATGAGGTAGCCGAGGAAGAATTGTTAAAAGCGCAGTTAGGAGCAGAAATTTTCCGTATTCTGGACGAACGCCGGCTAACCCAGATAGAGGCAGCAAAGCTACTTGGCGTGAAACAACCTGAGATTGCCCGCCTTAAAGCCGCCAAGCTTTCCTACTACAGTGTTGAACGGTTGATGCGGTTTCTGGAACGCTTGAACTGTGAGGGGAGCATTCACATATCGCCACAGTGGGATGATACCGAGCGGGTCATAGTATTGTGAGCAACATTCTATCAATGGCGGCATCGGGTGCGTTCCCACATAACCGCCCAATAAAGATATCGTCTGAATCGCGGATTAGACGGATTGAAGGATGACGCAGATTCAATAATCTGCGTCACTATCGTCGAATTCCCAGCAAAATTAAACAAACTGTAAGAATCGTTACTCTTTACTACTTACTCCAGAATCCACAAACATAGGAGGTTCTTATCATGTTTCGCTTCCGAACAGCTCACTCAATAATGCTGTTAATCTTAATTATGGTTTCCCTTGCGGCCCCTCTTGTGATTGCTAGCGCAGAAACAACCGATTCCTTTGGTGAAGCAGTTCCCTTTATTGAACTGCCTCTTCCATCCCCATCCTCGGAGTGGGACGATAGCTGGTTAAAATCTGACTGGACTTCACCCGATACCCTACGTACCAACCCCTTCGCTTTCTGGAGTGCTGCGTTAAGTGGAAAGGTGTCTCGCCCTAGCATGGACCGTCGCGGTCTTCAGGAGAGGTTCATCAAAGGGTGGCTTCGTGAAGGAAAACGCGCCGCAGAAGTTTTGCGCGTCTTCGGCACCCCGACCACTATTTTGCCTCTCAATAGCGGTCAACGCTGGCAATACTTCAATCACTACTATCCATGTGGATACAAAATCATCATCGACTTCGACGAAACCACACAGGTCATTGCCTACGAAACCGAAGACTACGTGGAAAATCAATACCTTCAAATCCTCGAAGACCTCGTCCAAACCCTCGCGACCTTTGGCGGCACCCGTCGCCATTCCGAGACTGAGTCAGTCGTTTTTCCCTACACCATAACGCAAACTCAGTCCGGCGGAAAATACCGAATCCTTCCAACCCTTAACATCAATCGAACGCATAGCTTCCTCAAAGGACTGTTGGTACAGGATATTCTTTTCAGCTGCCCACAACGCCCGGATCTGTCAGCCGTTGAGGCGATGCCATATTCACTTGCTCCGGGACGCGAATGGCGGGGTTGGTGGAGACGCTGGAAGCCCGAAATCGTCTCACATCTTCCATACGGGTCTGCCCCGGAGGTTCCCTCGGAAGTCAAAGATGATGGAGAACTCGTCCACTCCATACGCGAGGCTGTTGGTTCTTATCAGTCTGCGCTTTGGCACTACGATGATTTAGATGAGGTGCTGTACTTTTACAACCGGGCTATCGAAAAATATCCGTACCTGCCCGATATTTACGAGAGCCGGGGCAAGCTGTATGAGGAGAAAGGCGATTTGGATCTCGCAAAGCAGGATTTTGAACGTGCGAAGCGATTGAGGGAGGCAATTATGGTGAATTAGAGAAATAAGTAGACATTTACCGGATAACTCCAACCTTCGCGAAGTTTCCAAAGTCCCCCTGAACCCCTCTGATAAGAGGGGAAGGACAAGGGAGAGGATCCCCTAACCCCCCTGCCCCCTTATCAGGGGGAGTCCCCTTGTCAGGGGAGTTGGGGGATTTAGGGGGTTGGCTGTGCATTGGAGGTGTCTAAGTAATTCTAAAATCTACCATAAATGAAAATTATGCCTCTGTTGCACTAATAAGTTGGTAACGATTCCTACTCACGCGCAGTTTATCATTTGTTGGGTTTCACCCTATTTGGGCGGGTTCAATCAGAATCGCTCTACAATTCAAGTGTAATACTTGATATTTCTCATTGATTGCGTTCAACCCAACCTATGTACTTAAAGGAGAACACAATGTTCAGGATAACTGTAGGGTGCGGCGATCTTTCAGATGGGTACTTGAAACGAATCACGCAGTTGGGAGCTGACTGCGTCGACTTTGGTTCCGGTGACTTTTTCCCCGGCGTCAAGGAACAGGGATACCCGGATCTGGACGAACTGCTCAAGATCAAAAAGAAAATCTACTCATGGGGTCTGCGAATCAATCGCGTGACCTTGCCCGATATCACCGAGAAGTTTATGGGTGATGAGGAAGGTAGCGAGGTAGAGTTGGAGAACACCGAGCAGGCGATGCGGGTATTCGGGGAGGCTGGCATGCCCATTGCCCGACAGCGCTTCGAAGGGGACACCTTCAATCACCTGATAACCTTCTATCGGTCAGTGCATCGAGCCGGGTTTCGTGGCAGTGGGGGCAGCCGTTGGTTGACCGGCGACCAACCCAAGCCTCGCAGCGAGGCGGAGTTGAAGGCGAACAGGTTCCACCATTGGCCACTGTTTGCAGCTAGCGACCCTCCCACCCGGGAGGAACTGGACGATTGGTGGCGGCATTTCTGCCGAGTCTACGAGCGGCTTGTGCCCATCGCTGAGGCATACGATATCAAACTGGCCATCCATCCGTCGGATATCCCCCTACCAGACACGCCGCTGGGGACATTGGGATTTCATCGGGTAATTGATGCGTTTCCCAGTCCTAATGTGGGTTATCTGTACTGCTGTGGGACACGGGCTGAAGCCGGTGGGCTACCGTTAGTGTTAGATGAAATTCAGAACTACGGACGGAAGGGTCGTATCTTCATGGTTCATTTCCGCAATGTGCGAGGCAGTCTAGCGACGGCAGGGGGTTACGAGGAGACGCTCTTGGACGATGGCGACATGAATATGTTCAAGATTGTACAGGCACTCAGAGAGGTGGGTTTTGATGGCTGTTTGAATCCAGATCACATTTTCCCGATCGAGGGAGATGGTCCTGATGCAGCCGGTGCTTTGGCGTATTCCGTCGGCTACATCAAGGCACTGTCGGCGGCGCTTACTTCAGTTTAACCGATTGAGTAGAACGCGCTGCGATGCTTCGCGCGGGAACAGGTTTGTCGTGCAACAAGGTTCTTTCCTTCGGCAGACTAGGCATCAGCAGGCCGGTCCACAGCGGACATTGGTTGGACTTTAATCGGTTCATAGTGGAGCAGCATGATCTGATCAGGGCGCAAACCTACTGATTCATAAGTGCGTCCGTCACGGTCACTGAATTCCACCTCAAACGCTTTACCTTCTGCAAGAATGTCAACCACTGTGCCGACTTGCCCACGTCTGAGATTATATTCAGGCAAATCGCCTATGAGGGCAACCCCGTCAAATAGTTTGATATCCATGTGCTCTCACCTCCAGCATTCTACAATGGGTAACAAGATGTCAATCTGGGTGTATCTGAACCATGTTCAATAATCCAAGCGCTCCGGATCATTGCCTGTCTGCTGCGCCAAACAAGCATAAAATCAACGACGTAGCGTTGACCATAGGCATCACGTCGTCCCGGTTGTGCGTCGCGGGTCTTAATCATTTCCAACAGAACGCTGCACAATCCTTCTGCATCATCAGCGGTCACGCCAAGTGCGGCTAGAAATAAGCGCGCTTTGTGTTTTCCATGCTCATGAGTCGGATTCAGGCAGTAATCACGCAACTTGCGAATATCCACAACGGCATGTTCGGCGTTTGGTACTTTCATCACGGTTCCAAATTTCGGAATAGGGAAAATACAGCAGCGACAGCCGGTTCTAACTAGATAGATTGCCCCCTGAAACTCTTCCGTTTAGCACCAGACTTTTTTACCCGTAAATTCCTACTCTATATCGTTTGGATTTCTTTATCAAGGCGGAGCGAGAAAATGATAAGGCACGATCGATACTCATATCAACCGAGTACCCTTCGGAGGGCGTTCGTAATTTCGGATAGAACCCCGACAGGCGTGTTGGTCGCATCGATCTCTTGGATCCGGTCTAGTGGGTAATAGGATAGCGTCGGTGCGGTTTGGGCTTCATACTCCTCAAGCCGATGCCTAATCACCTTTTCGTTGACATCATCGAACCGTTTTTCTTGATGTGCTCGCCCTTTCATACGGTTCACAAGCACCTCCGGGTCATGACATCGTAGATAGATGATTTGACGCACATCGATATGACAATCCATTGCCCGCGCCTGTGGCAAGTTGCGTGGGATACCATCTAGAACCAGATAGTCCACCTGTGGTTGGAACCGCTTCTCATGCACCAAATTATCGATATAATCACGCCATAATTGAATTGCTATATCGTCCGGGACAAACTCCCCCTTGCTGGAGTATTCTAGAAAAACCTTGCCGAGTTTGGTACTGAGGTCTAGGGAGCGGAGCACTTCGCCGCAAGCGACATGAACAAGCCCCGGAATCTGGTTAAGAATTTTGCCTTGAGTTCCTTTTCCTGTGCCAGGGGCACCAAAGATTAAAACTGTTCGATATTTGGTTGCAGGTTGCATCTGTGCGACTGTTTTCTCCTTTGTTTCAAATTATCGATCGATCTGTTCCGTCCATTTGTTGGGTGCCGTGTCGATTTCGTATTCAGCGAAGACGCGATCGATTTCCGCCTTCACATCGTCCGTCAGTTGCCAACCGACGGCGCCCATGTTGTCCTCTACTTCAGAAACTCGCCTTGCCCCAACGAGCGAAACGCTGACCGCAGGGTTAGAAATCACCCAATTGAGTGCAAGCTGTGGCAGATTTTTCCCGAGCCCGTCTGCAATCGTTTTGAGTTCATTTACCGCTTGAACGTTACGCTGAAAGATCCCCGGTTGAAACAGCTTTAGCGACATGTTACTTCCCCCCCTGCGTCGCCAATCGTCATCCTCAAATGTTGTTTCCTCGGTGAACGCTCCCGCCAACATTCCGTAGGCGAGCGAGCCGTATGTCATAACGCCAATACCGTTCTCTTGGGCATAGGGGAAGATCCATTTCGCCATACGTCGATCAAACAGGTTGCAGGCATATTGTATAACATCGACACGCCGTGTTTCCATGCACGTCTGGATTTCGTCTATAGTGAAATTGGAGAGACCGACAAATCTCGCCTTGCCCTGCTGCACAATCTCCTCCAACGCCTCCATTGTTTCATCGAACGGGGTGGTACGATCTGGCCAATGCACCAGATACACATCGATATAATCGGTGTTCAAGGCTTTCAAACGACGGTCGATGGCAGCGTGCGCCATTGAGCGACGACTGTCCCGTCTTTTCAAGCGGTCATTTTCGTAGTTAATGCCGAACTTCGAGACAACGATAACATCTTTGCGTCGGTTCCCCAACGCCCGTGCCAACAGTTCTTCAGACCTACCCATGCCGTAGGCTTCGGCGGTATCAAAACAGTTGATGCCGAGGTCTATGGCGCGATGGATGGCTTCAATGACTTCCGATTCTTCGATGGAACCGTAGCCGCCGCCCATCTCCCAACAACCGAACCCAATTGCTGAAACCTGCATCCCTGTCTGCCCAAACGCTTTATATTCCATGATTAACCTCCCCTGTTGCGACTGTTATCTATTGTTCACCTCATCATTGTATTATGTTATTTCGCAATTGTCAAGGACAGAAAACACTTAGGGCGTACTTGACATATCGCCTACGGTCTGATACACTGCCTCTTGTAGCCTATATACTATTTTTTTTAGAATATGACAGGAGAAAAGCAGTATGTATATGACTGGTGCCTCTCTCGCCGGATTAACCTTTGGGAGGAGCGGTGACGGCGCGGACTCCCGAACTGTTTTTGTTGAGAATGGGGTTCCTAAAAACATCAGGGAGATTGGGTACGGCTGGGAGTTTGAAACGAGGTACATTGAGATTTATGAGAAAAAATCCCTGCTATATGCGGGCTGCGGGATCGGTCGCAGCGACTTTCATCTCAGAGCCAAACTCTGCATCCCCAGCGAAGACGATAAACCGAATTTTGTGGTCGGCACCAATAAAACGGGCATCAGCGGTTTTCAGCGTTTGAGCTACGTTTTCTGGCCCCGTGAGGTGCTCGGTCATCAGCAGATGGCTTTCTCTTCCGATTGGGTTACGCTGGGCGTGCCGTTTAACTTTGAGATCGTGCGTAAGGGAACGCGGGTTGTGATTATAGTTGATGGGACTGCGGTGAAACATTTCCTGTTTGGCGGCGAGCTTACAAGGTTTGGATTCTGCTCCTATGAAGGGACGTTGCGGGTACACGATTTTTCCGTTCGGGGTGAGACCATTCCGCTAGACTGGAATCGGAGCCAACCGATCTCCATCTCCGTTCCCACAATTGACGTTTCTGACCAAGAGCATCGGCAGGTTGTTGTGGACAAGCAGGCTGGGCAATATCTCGGCCATCCGGACACGGTGCTAATGCCGGACAACAGAACGATGTTCTGCACTTATCCGCTTGGACATGGCGGTCCTTCTGCCCTATTGAAAAAGAGCGCGGACGGTGGTCTAACTTGGAGCGATCGACTGCCTGTACCCGATAATTGGAAAACCGCAAAAAACTGTCCATGTATTCATCGTCTCGTCGGTCCGGACGGAGTAGAACGCCTAATTGTTTTGGAGGGCGACGGCGATATGCGTCAATCGATTTCGATCGATAACGGTGAGACGTGGACGCCGTTTGAGCCGAACGGCTTACATTGCATCGTCGTTCCGAACCGGGTCATACCGCTCTCGGACGGGCGATATATCGCGATATATGTTGATCATGGCACTAGAAGCCACGGCGACCATGTTATCGTGCAAAGTATTACCAGCGACGGTGGGTTGACGTGGCAGAAGCAGCAGTTAATCGCCCAGCACGAAGACGCGCTGCCGGACGAGCCGGGCGTTATCCGCTCGCCGGACGGAAAGCAGATCGCAGCGGTGATGCGCGAACAGTCGCGGGCGTATAACGCAATGGTCATCACCAGCGACGACGAGGGTCAGACGTGGTCGGAATGCCGTGAAGCGGCTGCGGGTGTCACCGGAGATCGGCACAACCTCGCTTACGCGCCTGATGGTCGGTTGGTGGTTGTGTTCCGAGACACCGCGCTCGCTAGCCCGACGAAATTCAATTTTGTCGCGTGGGTCGGCACTTACGATAACCTCGTCAACGGGCGAGAGGGGGAGTACCGTGTGCTACTGTTACGGCATCAGGGCAACTTCCCGCCGGACGAATACGGGGACTGCGGCTATGCCGGCTTGGAGGTGCTGCCGGACGGCACTTTCGTCGCCACCACCTACCTCATCCACAAGCCGGGCGAGGAGCACTCCGTCATCAGTGTGCGATTCGATCTAACGGAGTTGGATACGCGTGTGGCGGAGCTGCCAAAATAAACCACGAAGGAGTAGGGAACAACGATCGCTGTTCCCTACGCAGAAGCGAGAGTCTCCGATTCCGTAAGTCCTATCTTTTTTCAAATTCCCTACATATTCTACCGGTCAACGCCTTTCTCCCAAAATCGGACCAACGGGGCAAGATCGCTCCAGAAGGCTTCTGGAATCTCCATATCAGCGGCTTTCGCATTTGCTACGGCTTCTTCAGGGGTTCGCGCCCCCGGAATTGCTGTTGTCACCTGCGGATGGCGGGTGCACCACTGCAACGCTGCAGCGAGGAGGGAAATCTCGTAATCTTGGCAGAGACGCTGGATCTTGGCGACATGATCTAGGCATTCTTGGCTGAAGTTTCGTCTTCCGTAATCTCTCCCCGGTATAGGTCCTGTCGCTAGAAGCCCAATCTCAAGCGGCGTGGCACACGAGATTCCGATGTTATATTTTTCGGCGGCGGGCAGGATACGTTCAGCGGCTTCTTGGGTCAGTAGGCTCCACGCATCGGGAACAACCGCCGCGTCAAATTCCCCCGTCTCAATATAGGGGGTGTTGGTCGGCGGATCGTTGGAAGCCGAGCCGATAAAGCGAACTACCCCTTCGTTCTGGAGTTTCCGCAACGCTCCTAGGGCACCATCCTTGCTCATGACCTGTTCCATCGGCACACCCATCGCGTCGTGGATATAGACCAGATCAAGCTGTTCGAGGCCAAGCCGTTCAAGGCTAGCCTCCACGCTGCGTAAGATGCCGTCAAAAGAATGGTCTTGGCCCTCCCGGTAGTTGCCAGCTTTGGTGACGACGGTGCATTTGGCGGCAAGGTCTGGACGGTTCCTGAGTGCGTTGCCGACAATCTTCTCAACGGTTGTACCCCCATAGAGCGGGGCGGTATCGATCAGTGTACAGCCCGCCTCAATCGCGGCTTGAACCGTCTGCGCACCCATCTCCTCGTCTAAATCCCGTGGTAGCTCCGACGGTTGGCTGCCGATGTATATGGTCCCTAGTCCAATGATAGTGACCTCAAGTCCTGTGCGTCCCAGAATTTTGGTTTTCATCGTGGCCTCCTGTGAGGGCTAAATTTTTTATATGCATCTCTCGACACCGAAATGTCGATTTTGGAAAATCGACCTACAAAAGTCCTTACTCAGTTGGGCTTCACTCTACCGAATCTATGAGAAGATGTTGTTGATAGGGATTCGCTTTTGACCGTTCAACCCAACCTACACTGCTATCCGCGTCCTCTGGGTAATCCGCTGAATCTGTGATTCAGACAACTTGTGCCAGTTCGTCTAGGTAGCGCCGGGCGCGGTTGATCTCATCGGTTACGTCCGTTGTCGAGTCCAGAATTGGAATCCCTCGCGGAACGGGATGCATGAAGATTTCTGTCCAGCCGGAGTAGTTAATCTTTTTCAAGGCAGATAGGATCGGTGAAAAATCCAAGCTTCCCCGTCCCGGCATCTGCATCAATTCTTGTTCCTTGGGGAGTTTTTCGTGGCAGCCCATGCCGTGTTGCCACGCATAGAATAGGGCTAACCCCTGTCCCAAGTCCTTAATCAGCTGCGCCACCAGCTCGGCGTCGTCTGGGAGGTGGTAGGGTGCTAAGGCGATGCCGAGGTGCGGAGAATCGGTGAACTCAATCAACCACTTCATCGAATCCGGCGTTTCGATCAACGCGCTGCCGTGGTTCTCGATACTGATGGTGATGTCGTGCTTCTCAGCTGCGGCGATGTGCGGTTTCAACCCTTCGGCAAAATCGGCGACCGCTGCACGTAACTCGTCTCCCACTAACCCCTTGGGACCTGTACTGCCGGTCACGATGAGGGAAGCCTCAAATTCACGTGCAAACGCCATCTCTTCCGCTAGCCCGAAGGTACCCAAATCGAAACGGGTCGATATCCCTAAACCCACCCCGTGCGTTGCGAGCAGTTCGGCAAAAGCGTCATTCCCCATGGATTCAACCTGCTCCCGCTGGTCCCCGTGCACCCGGGGCCAGATATCGATATGCTCGCTCCCGCTCTTCTTCACTTCGGGGACAATCTCAGCCAAGAGGGTTGTGCCGTACATGCACGAAGCGAGGATATAGTTTAGTTCAAACGGTTTATCGTTCATAGCGTATCCACCTCCACGGATTCTCCGCTTTCACCGGACTGATAGGCTGCCACGACGATAGCCAAGACGTGACGCCCTTCGGTGGGGGAGACAGGAACTGCTCCATCGTTTTCTATGGCTTCCACGAAGCGTCTGACCGCGACTGGCAAGCCAAGCTCGTCGGGCCCTTCTGCCTCCACCGGCGGATGCGTCCACTCCCCGGTCTCTTTGCGCCACACCGATACGGGCCCCTCACCCCCGCCAAACCGAATTTGACCCTCGGTGCCCAGAATCTCATTCACACTGACTGCCCCTGCCAGAGCCGACCAGCCGACCTGCAGCGAGGTTGTCGCGCCGTTGGCGTGTTCAATCAAAACCAACGCAGTGTCTTCCACTTCGATTTCTTGCACGTAGCGACCGATCCGTGCGTAGACACGGACTGCCGGCGAACCGACGTAGTTAAGCGCGGTATAGATTTGATGATAGCCATTGTCGATAAGGGGACCGCCGCCCCCGGCTCTGGCTTGGGTGCGCCACCCCTGAGAAACGCCCCTGCCCACCACATGGGATCCGCCGAGACCCTCGGTACGTACCAGAAACACGGATCCGATCGCGCCCGCCCCTATCTGTTCCATTGCCGCCCGGTGTGCCGCGGAGAAGAGCTGATTATGCCCGACCGTCATCTTACGACCGGTCCGCTCTGACGCAGCGATCATCCGATCGACCTCTTCCAAACGGGTAGCGATCGGTTTTTCGAGGAACACGTGGGCACCCGCCTCCATCGCGGTGACCGCTTGGGGTTCGTGCAGATGGTGCGGGGTGCAGATATGGACCAAGTCCAGTTTTTCGTTGGCAAGCATCTGCTCCCAATCGGTATAAAGGCTTTCAAATGCAACTCCGAGTTTTTCCCCCATTAATTCAAGGCGTTCTTGGGCGAGATCCGCCAGTGCTGCAACCGTCACGCGACCTCTCAAACTAGCTAACACGGGTCCATGCCGCCGCTCAGTGATTCCGCCACAACCGATGATTCCTGCTCTTAACATAAATTGTCCTCCTCAATCCGATTATAACCAATATCACTTGTCACTGTCAATTATCTTTATTGGTATATTAGTACATTAGTTCATTGCTATACACACTGCGCTCTGCTAGAGCGAAAGATAGAGCAGTTCAGTTTTAACAGAGAGTCAATAGGTTTTCAATACCTAGCGACTTGAAGTGGAATCTATCCAAAAGATTTTGGGAAGATTCCGTTGCCCCTCGATTTTTCTATCCAATTCCCCATTTTACCCGTCAAAACTAGTGCTTGAAATTATACCGCCCGAAAGTTATAATTCTACTCTAAACGCTCCCATCGTCCCGCTGGTTTTTTATTGGTTCATTAGTTCATTGATTAATTGAACCGGTTGATGATGTACATTGTGTGCCTCTTTCACCCATCACGTTTCACGCGTTCTATAGACATATCGTTCTGCTGGGACTTTTTGTTAGTTTATTGGTTACGTGAATTTCTGAATTCTATACATTGCACCCCTCACGCTTGAAAGGAGATACACTGTGATTGATTTTTCACGCTCGACATTTACTTGGCACAACCATCCGTGGACACCGGATCCGTACTATCGGTATGCCGGCGGTTTTGTGGGAGAGCAGGGGCAGGTGTATCATGTCCGATTCGGTCTCGAAGCTAGCTGTGAGATACGGGACGAAGTGAGTGGGCATGTTACAAAGATGTTTGTAGGGGCACCATGTCGTAGCGAGTACACGATTGCGTCCCGAAACATGTTCCAGGTTCCCAGCGGTGAGTGGCGCATGGCTTTCAGTGATGAATCCCAGTTGAGCATTGCGAGAAGACCGAGCGACGAACCGGAGGGTGCCTCGACGAGCAAACTGAGTGAGATTTATCAGAGCTATAAGGTTGATATCCGTTCACATGCTAATTTCTCTGAGTTGACGGATGTCGGCGAGGTCATCCATGCAACCCTGAACGGTGATCTGCTTAATGCACAGTCGACTTACCGCGATAAGGAGCGCAATCTCACAGTTTCGGTCCAATATCCTGTGGACGTGATGAATCTCAACGTGGTAGATAAGGAGTTCCAGGTCTGTACGGGTCCCATCATTCTGCCGGACCTCGCTACTTGGGATGGTCGAGACGCTAGCCGGGTGTTTCTGGCTCAGGTCGCTATCTCTGCATTTGATTGGGTGGAGTTCATCTTGCAACGGGAGGTCGAGGCATCGGAGGCAGAGCGGGAATGGTTAAACAAACCGCGTGGTCGGGATCGTCTGGAGTTGCACGATCCGAACAATCCGCCGCCCAACTACCCACCCGCTCGGTCACGCCCAACCGTTTATAACGAGGTGTGGGAGTTTGAAGCGACCAATGTTGTGTTACGGGCAGAGAATCCATAGGTTCATTAGTCGATTAGTTCATCGGTTCATTTCATTGGTTGATAGATTCAATAGGAAAGGCACTTTATGCACGCAGAAATTGTCATGATTGGCACTGAGCTCCTGCTCGGAGAGATTGTTGATACAAACGCCAACAGATTGGCGCTCGCACTCCGAGATATCGGGCTAGACCTATACTACAAAACGACCGTCGGCGATAACCTCGCCCGGATGACCGAAGTCCTCGACTTAGCGCTGGATCGGTCGGACATCATCATCACCTCCGGCGGCATCGGTCCGACGGTGGACGATGTTACGCGCCAAGCGGTTGCGGATGCGACAGGGCGTAAACTGGTTTACAGCACGGAATTAGAGGCGGAAATTGCGGCACGTTTCAGTCGTTTTGGTCGTCCGATGGCTGATAACAACAAGCGCCAAGCCTACATCCCCGAAGGGGCAACGCCGCTGACAAATCCTGTGGGTACGGCGCCGTGTTATTTAAGCGAAGACGTGAATGGACGGGGATGCATCATTTCGTTGCCGGGCGTTCCGAGGGAGCTTGACCACATGATGGAACATACCGTCATCCCGTTGCTGATTGAGCGTATGGGTGGGATAAAGGTGACGCGGGTCCATGTGCTACGCACCTCCGCGGTGGGGGAGAGTAACGTTGATCGGGGCATCGGTGATCTGATGACGGCGGGGAATCCTACCGTTGGACTGGCAGCGCACGTTGGTCAGACTGATGTGCGAATTACAGCAAAGGCGGATACGGAAGAAGAAGCCGATACGCTCGTCGCTGGGATGGAGGCAAAACTCCGTGAGCGGTTGGGAGTCGCTGTCTATGGCGTGGGGAAGGTTACGGTGGCAGAGGTTGTCGGCGATCTGATGCAGGAGAAATCGCTCAAGTTGGGTGTGGTCGACACGCTCACGGGCGGTCAACTCGCGCGGGATCTTGTAGAGTCGGGCTATTTGGACTTAGTTGTGACCGACCTGTCTCCGGCTAACTTAACGGAGGCGTTGAAGGGTTCCGGTGCTGATATCAGCAACACTCCGGATGTTGAAGAGACGCGTTCCCACGCTGTTGCTCTGGCGGAGCAGGTGACACCGTCCGGCGGCATAGGACTTGCAATGATTGGTCCCTATGAAGATTCTTCCACGTTTATCGCCATGAATGGACCGGGGGAAGGTGCAATCCTCTTTGAACGGAGTCGTAATTATCAGGATTCCGACCATATTCGTCGGTGGTTGGTTGTCCAAGCGTTTGATTGGATTCGCCGCACGCTGTTGGGACAGATGAAGTCACCAGTAGATTGGAATTAGCTAAGAGGAGATAGAGATAATGAAAGAACTTGGAGTTTTAACCAAAGTACCGCTCAGGAAGTTTTGGGAAGATGAGGAGGTCGATTTCACCCCTTGGTTGGCTCGTGAGAAAAATATAAGGCTGCTAAGTGAGACAGTTAGGATGGAACTTGAGGTCGGGGGAACGGAGATAAAAGTCGGTCCGTTCGAGGCTGATATTCTGTGTAGGGATACCGCAACAGACAAACAGGTGGTCATTGAGAATCAGCTTGAACCGACGGATCACAAGCATCTCGGACAGTTATTAACTTACGCTGCTGGGTTAGAGGCTGTAACGGTGGTCTGGATTGCTGAACGTTTTACGGATGAGCACCGTGCTGCGCTAGACTGGCTCAATGAGATTACGGCGGAGGGATTCAGCTTTTTCGGTTTGGAGATTGAATTGTGGCGGATTGGTGATTCACCAATGGCACCGAAGTTTAATGTCGTCTCACACCCCAACGACTGGACGAAAACTGTTTCGAGAATATCGCGGAACGAATTAACTCCCACAGATCAGTTGTACCTCGAATACTGGACAGGACTACGGGATCTCCTAGAACAACGCAACGGTGTAATCAGTTCCGTCAAACCTTTACCTCAGTATTGGATGTCCTTTGCTGTTGGTCGCTCTGGCTTCTGGCTTAGTGCTTCATCTAGTGTGAGAAGCAAATGGATCTGTGTTAGCCTCACGATGGCGGGTAAAGACGGGAAACCTCACTTCTACCTCTTGGAACAGGACAAGGTAGATATCGAAAAAGCGATTGGTGCCGAATTAGAATGGGATGAAAAGCAGGGGCGGAAGCAGAGTTACATAAACTTTTCGCTAGAGGACACCGATCCCGGAGATCGGGAGGACTGGCATAGACAACATCAATGGCTATGTGAGCAACTCGAAACCTTTCATAAAGTTTTCTCGCCGCGAGTTAAGGGGCTTGATGCCAGTGATTATCTCCCCGATGAGGACGAGGCCGACGAATAGATCAAAAAGCATTAGTTATAAATATGCAGGTTGCACATGTCGCCCCGCTGGGGCTTTGGGCATGTAGAAGATCGGCGTTGCTATACACCTATCGCCCCGCTGGGGCTTTGGGTCGGGCAAGATGCCCAACCTACGGAGGGTTGCGGCACACGGAGTGTGCCTACTACTATTTGGTTACGCATACGGAGTCCCGATAAGATTGAGATTCAGAGCAATATGTCTACTACTATCTTACTAAAGTTAGTACAATTTTAGGGTGAAAAAAGGCAGAAAAGCGGGTATCCTTTCAGAAATCCATCACAATTTTGAAAGGAGAGTTATCATGCCCGTCATTTTCTGCCTCGTTGATATTTTAACGCAATTTCGTCCATTATTCAACCGTCAAAACTTCGCGTTGTTTTGTACCTTCATCGTCGGTCTTATCACGCACCGCCATCGTGCGACGTTGACGGGCATCTATCAAGCGGTTCGCCCGAAGGTCGGTTACGGTTCATTGGTGAAGTTCCTCTCCCGTGGCAAATGGGACGCCGATGCGGTTGCTCAACATCTGATTAAGTTGCTGCAAGGTTGGTTTGACAACTGGGTCTACGTTTACGACGAGACCCGAGCGGTAAAGACCGGGGAGAAGCAATTTGGACTCCATTTCTTCAGAAATCATCGCTACCGAAAGCGCAATACTAATCAATCGAAGTTCCACTTTGGTCATCAGTTTGGCGCGTTGGGGTTGCTTTGTACCACCGTTACAGAGACGATTCTATTTCCGGTGTGGGTGAACCTGATATGTCCAAAGACCCATCGGGACAACAGTGGGTCGGTTCTCAAGCGGATTTGCTCCCAAATCCCGCCCGGACTGATTATCTTTGACCGGGGGTTCAATAGACGGAAAGTGTTTGAAGCCGTCCTTAACGCAGGACATCATATCTTGTGTCGCGCCAAGTCCAATGCGGTCTTTTATCTGTTACCCACGGTCTGCAAGCGACCTAAACCCGGACGCCCAAAGACATACGGTAAACGCATCCATCTTCGGCATCTTCGGTATAAAGCGATTGATATTGACAACAAACGGTGTTCAGTCGCATCTAAGGTCGTGCGGACCAAAATGTGTCCTACTCAAGTGCGATTGGTGGTGATGCGAACCCGACCTAAAAAATCAAAGCCGTTTCGATATTTCTGTGTCTACACCACTGACTTGACACTTGACCTATGTCAGATAGTTCGATACTATCGGCAACGATGGTTGATTGAGACTGCTTTTCGGGACACCAAGCAACACTTCGGGTTTGACAAGTATCGAGTCAAATCGCGGAAAAGCATCAATCGATTGGTACAACTCAGTTTCGTGGCGAGTTGCATCACACAATTGATATTCAATGCTACTTGTGCCACTGGCAGGTCCATAACAGTCGAGCAGGTATGCTGGGAATTAGGCATTGACTGGTATCGACCCACTAAATTGACACGCGGGTTGATGGTTCAGTATCTATGCGCCTTTATGGAGGGAAGATTATTTTCGCAGACAAACGACAAAGATACATACTCGCCCGATATTCAACAGACTCTTGATAACGCTGCATGAATTACTATCAAATTGTACTAACTTTAGTAAATCAATAGAGGCAATGAGGGAGAAAGAACATGAATTGGTATTTTGAAACCTAAAACAGTATGTGCTATCCGGCGGGCAAGTGTCAAGCAGAGGGTCTTGGCTGGTCACACTTTCCGTCTTTATTATAGGCTGTGTGCTTGGTTTTGTGGAGATCCTTGTTGGAGGTCCAGGTTTTGTTGTTTTTATAGGACTCTGCGGTTTAGCTGTGCTGATTCCTAGCATTGCTCTATCGGTCAGCAGGCTCAACGACGCCAATCGAAGTGGATGGTGGTTGCTTATCAGTCTTATTCCGCTTGTTGGTTCTACTATTTTGCTTGGTTTCGTAGCACAGGATAGTGAGTCGAAAAAGAATCAAGGTGGATGCAATCCAGAGGATGCCACAGCGTAGGAATCTAACTCATGAAAGCAGAATATGACTTTTCAAAAGGAGAACGTGGTAAGTTCTATAATCCAAAAGCGGTTTTCAATCTTCCCATCTATCTAGAGAAAGATGTTGATGACTTCATACGCAAACTAGCCGATGAGAGATATAAACTAAAGCTGAGGAGAATCAGAAAATGAATCAAACCTATACCGCTCTTATCCAGCAACGCGGGGACTGGTGGATTGGATGGATCGAAGAAATCCCCGGCGTGAACTGCCAAGAAAAAACGCGCGAGGAACTGCTTGATACCCTGAGGATCACGCTTTTAGAAGCCTTAGAGTTCAATTAACAGTGAGCAGAAAAGAGAAAGTTAGGTAAAGAAAATGTATCATTTTACGAAACTTCAACTTACCGAAAACGAATTTAACAATCTAGTTTTCATGGGGTCTCCATCTTGGTGGATAAATGAGGATGAATACCCGCCTTGGTACAACAAAGAAAAATGCCCTAAACTACCTGTGCAAGAGGAACACAGATTTCTACATAGTTTATGCTTTAAATCTCTCAAGCACATTGTCCAAAAAATTATAGAGCGATCCGGACTTGATGGACAGAATTTAAATCCTCAAGACGTTTTTGAGAATATAGGTATAATAGCCAGATACGATAAAGAACCATGGTTTAAGCCACATGCGCGCCTCAGCCGACACTTTCGTAAAAATTTGATGGGAGCGATCTGGATTCGGAATCTAACCCTTGAAGAAAGAAATCAATGTTCAGCCAAGGCGTTCTACATTGAGGATGGTAATCATCGCGCGCTTGTTTATGCGGTGCATATTGCATGTGGGGCAGCTACTTATGAGCCCGTTGAAGCTATACACGCAACATCGTGGGAGCCTGCAAGCGAAACACTCGGCCACCCAGTTCAGCCTGCAACTGTTTTGGAAAACAATGGGAAACTCCAAAAGAATAGAAGAAGTGGAAGATTGGAAGCCGCAACCTTAGAAGAATCGCTGCAACGTTTTAGCAAGACTATCATGCCTACTTCCAATAAATGAACGGGCATCTTCCGTGAAAAGAGACCATCATTGAAAAAGAGGGAATATTTGAAGAATGTCAGTTAAAGCTATCCAAGAGACTAAGGAATCCGAAAATACCAAAGGCGATACGCTTTTGGGGCAGATAGAGGAACTCGACAAATCCTTAGCTGAATATTTTCCCGATACGCTTGTCGTTGATAATGCTTTGACCAGAAAATTGGTCAGTTTCCAAGCGAATAAAGCTCGTACGTACTATAGATGGTACAAATACAAAGAAGCGTTTTCGGCGGATTTAGTGGAATATCTTTTCCGTAAGTACAAGGTAGTAAAGGGGAAAATATTGGATCCCTTTGCGGGTGCGGGGACTGCTTTATTTGTCTGTTCCTCTTTGGGTTACGACTCTGAAGGCATTGAACTCTTACCGATTGGGCAAAAAATCATAGAAGCAAATGTTCTCGCTAGAGGAACAAACAAACAAAGGATTGTTTCTGGATTAGAAAGCTGGGTACTTCAAAAGCCTTGGAACGCCGATGGTGAAATTAAGGATTTTGAAGTACTTCGCATAACTGATGGCGCGTATCCTCAAAAAACACACCACAAAATTGGAAGATATCTGAATGAATTGGAGAGTGAACCCTCAGAAACAAAAGAGATATTACGGTTTGCGCTGCTATGCGTTCTGGAGTCGATAAGCTATACAAGGAAAGATGGGCAGTACCTCCGATGGGATTATAGATCTGGTCACAGAAGTGGTAAGAACCCTTTCGACAAAGGAAAAATTTTGGCATTCGATGAAGCCATCGTGGAGAAGCTAAACGAAATGAAAGATGATATAAACCATGGGGATGGCGAAGGCAACCTATTCTCGTCTATACAGGAGGATATACGGGCAGGTGATGTGAATTTATTAAAAGGGTCATGTTTAGAGGTGCTTCCCACATTGGAAAGCAGGGCTTATTCTGGGATAATTACGTCGCCACCCTACTGCAATCGCTACGATTATACACGCACTTATGCCTTAGAACATGCACTGCTTGGGGTCAATGAAATTGGGTTAGCGGGGTTGCGGCAAGCGATGCTAAGTTGCACGGTAGAAAACAGAGCGAAAGCACTGATTGACTTAAATCGTGAATGGCAAACGGCTATAGGCATTTGTGATGGTTTACCTCTGTTGCAAGGGATATTGAACTATCTGGATTACAAAAGAGATAAGAAAGAACTCAATAACAGTGGAATTGCTCGTATGGTGAGAGGTTATTTTTATGAGATGGCTTGTGTTATCCAAGAATGTTACCGGGTATTGGATACAGACGGTATGATGTTTATGGTTAATGACAATGTTAGGTATGCTGGGGCTGCAATATCTGTGGATACAATTCTCTCAAAAATAGCTGAAGCTATCGGATTTCAAATAGAGAAAATCCTTGTCCTGCCTCAAGGTAAGGGGAATAGCTCCCAACAAATGGGTAAGCACGGACGAGAAGCGTTGAGAAAATGTGTCTATGTCTGGAAAAAGGATAAATAGATGCCGTTTAATAACCACCTGAAATCGTACGAAGATTTAATTACTCCCTATGAGGAGACGCGAGCAGGATTTATTGCCTTAGCGTTAGAAAAAAATAGAACGGCAACGCCTTTTGTTGAGCAAGCTAAAGCCCTTAGAGTATTTGCATCGAGAGCAAAAACGCCAAAGGAACTATTGGAGATAAGTGAAATACAAGACTCATTACTTACAGCCGCAGGGATTTCTGACAAGGCAAAGACGCACCTACAAGAAGGGGATAAACAGGAAGCAATTAAAGGGTTAATTGAAAATTTCTTGGAACCGGCAGGTCAGTCATTTGTAGATGAGTTAGTTTATCGTTTCTTACTTACAAGAGGTGATTCTCTTGGTGGTCGCATGAGAAATTTAGCGGGCAAATTAGGCGAGTGGCGATTTACAAGAATCCTTATATCCACATGTTCGGTGAGCGGCGTGGATCTTGAATATCTTGACCCAGAGCGTAAAAATTGGAGACCTTTAAATACTGAGCTAGAAATAGAGAGGCGGGTTAAAGGATTACATTGGGTATGTCACGGAAAAGAACGAATCCTGATTTATAACTTAACTGTACCAATAGTAAGAAAGAATGTAGATTTCTGTCTATTCGATTGCTCGCCAAATGAAATAGTGTCTGGACGAAACAAGGATTCAGCACATCATAAACCAGAAAAATATCTTGCTCTAGGGGAGCTAAAGGGTGGTATTGACCCAGCAGGGGCAGATGAGCATTGGAAAACGGCAAACTCGGCACTAGTTAGAATCAGAACAGCTTTCTCAGATGAAAATTGTCATCCTAAGACCTTTTTTATAGGTGCAGCCATAGAAGCTGCTATGGCTCAAGAAATCTATCAGCAACTAGAAGATCGTACGCTATCAAACGGTGCCAGTTTAACAGATGAAACTCAAGTTGTTTCGTTGTGTGACTGGTTAGTCAAAGTATGATTCAAAGAGCGTATAGTAAAATACACAATCGGCAGGTTTCAGCCACTAGCTAATATTTGAGGACGGTTCCCCATTCACCGACGACCCAGAGAACGCCGTCTGGAGATTGAGTGATATCGGTTAAGTCGTTTGTGGTCGGAGTTTGCTGCACAAGCCATGTCACACCGCCATCTTTGGTATTGAGGAGCATTCCGTTTTCTCCGACCGCCCAGCCCGTGTTATTCGTGATGAAGTAGACGCCATTCAACTTTTCGCCCGTCGGCGTAATTTGCCGGATCCACGTCTCCCCGCCATTTTTCGTCGCATAAATGGAACCGTCATCCCCAGCAATCCACGCCATCCGGGAGTTGAGAGCAAAAATCGCTTGTAACTCATTGGGCTCCGCCTGCTGAACAGTCCACGTTCCACCGCCGTCATCAGTTTTGATAATCGTCCCTGCCTCACCGACCGTCCATCCCACATTCGCATCAATAAAGTAGACACCATATAGGTTGTTGTAACTGACAGCCAAATCCCTCAAATCTTGGCTTTGCCATGTACGTCCACCATCTTTTGTATGCAAAATCTTGCCAAGTTCGCCAACCCCCCATCCGTGTTGAGACGTCGAAAAGTGGAGGTCATAAAAACCGACGGCGCGTTTCCATCGAATTGGCTCGTCAAATTGGATGCGTTGGACTTGACCGTCCTCTGCCTCCGTCTTGATACCTTGCCACGTTCCGCCGCCATCTCCCGTCTCGATTAGAGTTGCGTTACTACCAACGATGTAGCCTTGTGTCGCATCGACAAAACCGATGCCGAACAGTTCAAAAACATTCCCGGTATATTGCTGTTGCCATGTGGATCCGCCGTCGCGGGTGGCAAGCGCCATTCCGGCTAAACCCACTGCCCACCCTGTTCTATCATCAAGGAAATGGACTGTCGTCAAGTGGCTGTTAATCGAGACCACTTCCCACGATGCGCCACCATCTTGGCTGTGTAGAAGGGTTGCAAATTCGCCCACAATCCACGCATCTTGGGGGCTAACCATTTTGATGGCGTTCAGACGGCTGGGCACGGGTCTCGGTTCAAGCGCTGTCCAATTCGCGCCACCATCGGTTGTCCTCAGAATCACACCGAACTCTGCGGCTGCAAGCCCGTGATTGCCATCAATAAAATGAATCCCCCAAATCGGTTCGGGCATACCGTTGGAATTGGGAACATTGCTTTTCTGAGTTTCCCACGTTGCGCCGCCGTCAGTGGTATGAATTAGCGCACCGTTGCCGCCGGCTGCCCACCCTTCTCGATTATCGAGCATACAGATCGAACTAATACCGGCTGGAGAGTTGATCTTTTGGCTCTTCCAGGTCTGTCCACCGTCCGTGGTATGGACAAGTGTTCCACCATGTCCTGCGGCCCAACCGACCTTTTGACTGGTAAAGTAAAAATCTTGGATCGCATTATTCGTCGGAGTATTCTGTCTGACCCACGTGTCGCCGCCATCCGCAGTATGAATGATGAGTCCGCCATCGCCGCCAGCCCAGCCGTGTTGGGCATCTATAAAAAAAATGGCTGACAATGCCCGACGGGTACCGGTGTTCAGTACTGCCCACGTTTCTCCATTATCGGTCGTTTTCAGCACAGCACCTTCTTCACCAACGATCCAGCCAGCTTGGGGATTGAGGAACCGTACTTTGTGGAAATCTATCCTGAATGGAAAGGGTTTGCTCGGCTGCTCCCAAGTTTTTCCACCGTTGTTGGTACGGAGAATTGTTGCATCTGACCCGACGATCCACCCGTCCTGTTGGGAAACAAAATGGATATCGAAAAACGCCGCTTGCCATCGTGATTCACGAACAAGCGTCCAAGTTTTCTCTGTTGCAAAAGCGTTGATTGCTAGGAGGGATAGCAGCATCGCACACGCTAAAGCGCGTCTAGTATGCAACAGTATATTCCTTATCATTGTCTGTGACTCCTATTTCGAGGGGTAAATCCATTCATATAATGATACAAGTTGCCACCATCTAAGGCAAACCTAGATAGCTATTCATAGACGGTCAATTTTCCAAAATCAACATTTGAGTGTTGAGATATGAATCTCGAATTGATCGGGCAGATCGGGCTAGGAAGCGCGACTGGAATCAGTAGCAACTTGGATTGTAGTATTATACCATATAGACGCATCAAATCCCGCGTTGACCCCAAAAATAAAACGTGATATAATCCAATTTGTAAATGTTAGTGGCTAAGAAACAGGTGGATTGGAACATCCCAGCAGCGAATTACTTCCTACAAAAAATTCACATCGAGTGTTAACAAATTCCAGCCATCTCTAGGAGAAGCAGAATGACTTACGATCTGTTAGTCAAAGGGGGTACGGTTGTTGATCCCTCTCAAGAACTTAATGCGGTCCGGGATGTTGCGCTGTTGGATGGGAAAATCGCGGCGGTTGAAGAGAACATCGCGGAAACGTCGGCGCGTGAGGTCCTGGACACGACAGATTTAATTGTTACGCCCGGATTGATCGACCTTCATGTGCATGCGTTTTGGGGAGCCACTGCCTACGGGATGGAGCCAGACATCGGCAATATCGCCAAAGGGGTGACAACTGCGTTAGATACCGGCTCAGCAGGCGCAAGCAACTTCCTCGCTTTCCGCAGGTATGTGCTAGAACGATCAGACACTCGACTATTCGCTTTGCTGAACATCTCAGCGATGGGCATGATTTGGCCCAGAATCGGAGAATTGACGGACATACGCTGGGCTGATGTCCAGGAAGCTGTGCGTGTGGGTCGAGAAAACCGTGACTTCGTGCTGGGTGTCAAAGCCCGACTGTCAAGAGGTTATGCCGGAGAAAACGATGTCGAAGCGTTAAAGCGGACGATAGAGGTGGCTGAAGCCATTGATGGGTTTGTCATGATTCATGTGAAGGACACCAAAACACCATTGGAAGAAATCACAGCGATGCTTCGTCCCGGCGATGTGGTCACACATGCCTTTCATGGTAAATCGGAGGGTGTCTTAGACAACGCCGGCCGGATTATCGACCGTTTTAGGGAGGACCAACAGCGCGGCGTTATCTTCGACATTGGACACGGTTCTGGCAGCTTTTCGTTTCGTGTTGCTGAAAAGGCCCTTGCCCAAGAATTCTTACCCGACAACATCAGCAGCGATCTGTATAACAGCAATGTCGAAGGACCAGTTTTTGATCAGATCACAACGCTTTCAAAGTTTATTTGGTTGGGGATGCCCCTGTATGAAGTGATTCGGCGTAGCACCGAAACCACTGCCCGAATTATGAGGCTGGAGGACAGCTTGGGAACGCTAAAAGTCGGGGCGGAGGGCGATGTCACCATTTTAAGATTGGACGAGGGTAGTTTTACGCTGACTGATTCCGAGCGTGTGTCTGTTGAAGCGCGTCAAAAGCTGAACCATGTGCGGACAATCAAAAGCGGTCGGATATACCGTCCGTGGCTCAAATAGGTGCTGAGGCACTTGATACCTTTGTGAATCGGTCATTTTTGTCTGGAGGATAGGAGAACTCTTTGATCTTAGATACTATTGTCGCCCACAAGCGTATAGAGTTGGAGAACGACAAACAGCGAATGCCGTTAGATACGCTGAAACGCAAGGTTCGGGATTTACCGCCGACGCGAGACTTTCGCGCTGCGCTGTTAGTTCCGAATTGCGTCCACCTCATTGCCGAAGTGAAGAAAAAATCCCCAAGCAAAGGGATTATCCGTGAGGATTTCGATCCGGTTGGTATCGCCCGGATCTATGCGGAAAATGGTGCATCGGCAATCTCTGTATTGACCGATCAAGAATTTTTCGCCGGTGAACTCGCCTATCTGAGCGCTATCCGTGAAGCGGTGACGCTTCCTTTATTGCGGAAAGACTTCACCATCGACCCATATCACATCTATCAAGCCCGACTTGCAGGTGCGGACGCTATTCTGCTCATCGTCTCGATCTTGACATTGGCACAATTGCGTGAATTTACCGAGATAGCGCGAAACCTTGGGCTCGCAAGCCTTGTGGAAGTCCACACCGAAGCGGAATTGGAATTAGCATTGACAGCGGGCGCGGAGGTTGTTGGGATTAATAACCGAGATCTAAAAACCTTTCACACGGATATCGCGACTACCTTCCGCCTGAGAACCTCCATCCCAACCGATAAAATTGTCGTCAGTGAAAGCGGCATCAATACACATAGCGATGTTATGAAACTCGAAGCGGCGGGAATCAACGCGATTCTGGTGGGGGAGTCGTTGATGCGGAGTCCAAATATCGGGAATAAGGTGAGAGAGCTGCTCGGAAATAAGCCGGGTTGAATCTGTGAGTTCGGAAATTTATCAATGTGCCGAATTGTTGCCCTGTTTTTTATCTTATCTGTCTCTTCTGCCTCCGCAACCATTGAGTTTGAATCTGTTGAGCTTGGGTTCGATCGGCTTTACAAACGGGAGCGGTGGACACCCCTACAGATCGTTGTCACGAGCCGTAATGAGGATTTCGATGGCGAGATTAACGTTGAAGTCCGCAATATCTTTTCGGACGAACTGATCCAAACGTATGTCACCCCTCTCTCCCTCACGCGAACAGACCGTCAACGGCGTGTGATCCATATTTTCCTGCCGGGAACTTCACCCCAGCTGAGCATCAAGCTTGTCAATCACGCTAGGCAGGTCCGAATCTCTGAAGCACTTACACCGGAACTCCCCAAACCGTTGACAGATCTCCTAGTTCTTGCGCTGACACCAAGCCGCGATCTGTTGAGTCGCTGGGATGGAAACCAGATCGGCAACAAAGAAAACGGACACGTCTTTGTCGCTTACACTGACTTTAAAGGGCTGCCCATCCATTGGAAAGGGTACGATTCAGTTGATTTTTTTGCAATCCGCGGGGTTTCCTTAGATGGGCGTCGGATTTCTAAGCGACAACAACAAGCGTTATTCGATTGGATTCAACGAGGGGGCACCCTACTCCTATCGGGTGGTCCAGATCTACGCTGGCTGCGTGGGAGTTTTCTGGAAGCGTTTTTGCCGGTGGAGTTGGGTAATTTACGAAGGGACACCCAGATTCTTGAATCGATGCGGCGTTTTGGGTTTGCAGCCGATTCGCCCTTTGACCTGATCGAATTTAAGCCCAAGCCCGGAATGGTTACACTCGCTGGCGATGGGAAGCGAATCTATATCGCCAAGAAATTTTGGGGTGGTGGGCAGATTATCAGTTTGGGGTTCGACTACAACGCGCCTCCTTTTTCTGAGTCGCCGGGAGCGGAGGCATTTTGGACGTGGCTGCTCGGGACAGAGGGTCGGACACCACGTCATACAGAAGCACGATACGAAGCTGATCGCAGACACGACGAAAAGATTCAAGCAATTTTGTCAGCTGTTCCTTCGGCAAAAGTCCCACTGGTTCGGCTGCTGCTCGTTTTCTTGGTTGTGTATGCCCTGAGTTTCGGTGCCCTGATATGGTGGAGCGGAAAAGGCAAATTTCGTTTATACTGGATCGGCGGTATCGCGCTCACGGTATTTTTTTCATGCGGTGTTGTTCTGCCTCGATACTTTGCACCGAGTCCGGTCTCCGTGAGTCGTTTTTCGATTTTATCCGTTTATCCTTCAATGAACCGTGCCCACTTGCAAACCTATATCGGAATCATCGCTTCAGCCAACGTTGAAACAACGATTCGGTTTGAAGAAGGAACACTCATCAGACCCTTGACAGCAACTGCCACACCCCCGTTGCAACTGGTTGAATCTGACGGAACGAAAGATCCCTCGATTCTGCGTCAAGCAGCTTTGGATCCGTGGGTCACGCGCGGCTACTTTGCGGAGGCTTTTATCGATTTTCCAGTATCCCTGACGGGGGAAGAGGGAACAACAACAGATCAGATCGAACATCGACTTCCTTATACACTGGAAAACGCATGGCTCATCGATCAGGAGAAATATATCGACATCGGCACGATTCCCCCTGAAACGGTCGTCAAGATAGAGGAGAATCCAAGAAGATATAATAGGTCTCCGCTATCTCAAGCAATATTCGGTTCACGAAGGGCGTTTGTACGGATATTGATTGGCGAGGTCGTCCTACGCTATTTGGCGCAAGAGGCGGCACCAAAGCTCGTCGGTTGGACGCAAACTCCTCCATTGCAGATGTCGATGGATCACCCTGTAAACGCTGTCGATGAAACGCTTGTGATTTTATATTTGCCGGCGCACCGCTAAACACCCCTTTTAAGGAGATAAAAACATAATGGCAGCGGAGATACCTTTAGAAAAAATTGATGAATATCGGTGGCGCATTCCCAAGAGCTACATGAGTGGAATGCGCGTTGATGGCATTATTTATGCGAATGAAAAATTACTTGAACAAGCTAAGAGCGAGGAGGCGTTGCAGCAGGTTGCCAACGTGGCACATCTGCCGGGGATTATCAAGTACTCGCTTGCGATGCCTGACCTACATTGGGGCTACGGCTTTGTGATAGGCGGCGTTGCGGCAACAGATCCGGCAGCAGATGGTGTTGTGTCCCCCGGCGGGATCGGCTATGATCTCAACTGCGGCGTGCGTTTGATTCGGACTAACTTGGACGTCAAACAGTTAGCGGGCAGAACCAAGGGACTTGTTGCAGAGCTATTTGAGAACGTTCCCTGTGGTATTGGATCGAGTGGAAAGATTCGGCTGAATACGCAAGAAGAGAAGCAGATGGTCGAGCAGGGAGCGCGTTGGGCAGTTGAACGCGAATACGGCTTCCCCGAAGACCTGCAATTTACGGAGGCAAACGGCTTTTTGTCCCTCGCGAACGCGGATGCTGTCAGCAAACGCGCCTTGGAACGTGGAAAAAATCAACTCGGTACGCTCGGCTCTGGAAATCACTTCTTGGAGGTCCAAGTGGTGGATCGAATTTTGTATCGGGAAGCGGCAGAAGTCATGGGGCTGACGGAGGGGCAGATTTGCGTGATGATTCATAGCGGTTCGCGCGGCTTCGGCTATCAGGTGTGCGATGAGCATGTCAAAACGTGGGTCCAAGTTGCGAAGAAGTATGGGATCGATCTACCTGACCGCCAACTCGCCTCTGCCCCGATTAATTCAAAGGAGGGGCAAGACTATATCACGGCGATGGCGTGTGGTGCGAACTATGCCTGGAACAATCGTCAGTGTATCATGCACTGGGTGCGTAAGACGTTCATGGATTTCTTCGAGACTGGGGTCGATGAACTTGGTCTAGAGCTGGTCTATGATGTCGCGCATAATATCGGCAAGTTCGAGAAACACCTCGTTGACGGGGTTGAGCGTGAGCTGTTCGTGCATCGCAAAGGCGCGACGCGTGCGTTTCCAGCTGGCCACCCTGAGATTCCGGACAAGTATCAGAAGGTCGGGCAGCCGGTTCTGATTCCCGGCGATATGGGCACTGCCTCTTATGTCTTGGTCGGCAACCCGTCGGCGATGGAGCAGACGTGGGGAACAACGTGCCATGGGGCTGGTAGAATGCTCTCGCGTCGGAAAGCGATGCAAATCACAAAAGGACGCAGCATTCAAAAGGACCTTGAGAAGCAAGGAATTTTCGTCCGCGCCGAAGGGCGACGCACACTCAATGAGGAGGTCCCTGAAGCCTATAAAGATGTGGATGAGGTTGTTAAGGTTGTTGACGCAGCGGGACTTTCGCGGCGGGTGGCGCGGTTACGCCCAATCGGTGTGGTTAAGGGTTAGAAAATACAGCTATCGCCTCACTGCGACTTTTTTAGTTCATTAATTCATTGATTAATTTAACTGATGAACCCAATACATTGCGCTCCAGCCCGGACAAGAACCGAGGGTATAGGCTGGGTTGGAGGATTGGAGAGATTGTACTTGCTGTTGAATGCGTAGGGGTTGGGGCCCCCAACCCGTTGGGCGAGGAAACCTCGCCCCTACGATTGGGTACATATCGGTATTGAGCAGTGCTGTGCCTTGAATTACGAATACGCCTCACATAAATGTCAAGATACTCTAGCAACTTGGGCTATACAAAGCAGGTTTGAAAAAAAGGAGAAAATCTAATGAAGATTGCGAAAATTGAGCAGTTTTTTCCACGTCACCGGATGCGGCTGGTAAGAATCACAACTGACAACGGTTTGGTTGGCTGGGGAGAGACCACACTTGAAGGCAAGCCGAAAAGCACCATCGCTGCTGTTGAGGAGCTTGCCGATTACTTAATTGGTAAAGATCCGTTACGTATTGAACACCACTGGCAACACATTTACCGGTCCGCCTTTTTCCGGGGCGGCAATGTGTTGATGAGTGCTTTATCTGGCATTGATCAGGCACTGTGGGACATCGCCGGCAAACATTACGACGTACCGACGCATCAGCTGCTGGGTGGCGCGGTTCGTGACCGTATCCGCGTTTACGCACACTGGGGTATCGGCAGCATGACGGACGATGGGAAAGCTGCTGCAAAGGCCCGTCTCGAAATGCTACAGCAGAAGGGGGGCTACAAGGCATTCAAGTCGGGCCCTGGTGGCACGTGGCGGGCACACGAGCCACCCGCTGTCATTGACGCCTTTGTTGAACGCGCCTATCTGATGCGAGAGTGGGTTGGGCCCGATGCGGAGTTGTGCTTCGACTTTCACGGCAAAATGACACCGGCACTCGCGATCGAAGTCTGCCATGAATTGAAGGGGATGCGCCCCATGTTTGTGGAGGAGCCGGTGCCGCAGGAGAATGTTGATGCGCTAAAGTTGGTTTCAGACCATGTTCCGTTTCCGATTGCGACCGGGGAGCGCCTGCTTTCACGATGGGAATTCCGCCAAGTGTTTGAGAAGCAGGCGGTGGCATACATCCAACCGGACGGTTCACACGCGGGCGGAATCACAGAATTGAAGAAGATTGCGAATATGGCGGAGGTCTACTACATCCACACCATGCCACACTGTGCGATTGGGCCCGTAGCGTTTTCCGCCTGTATGCAGGTTGATGCGGTTGTTCCGAATTTCCTCATCCAAGAACAGGTTGATGCGGCACTTGGTGGTGGGCTGCTAGAAACGGAATGGGAGGTCAAGGACGGGCATATCGATTTACCGACGAGGCCTGGACTGGGTTTCGAGATAGATGAGAAAGAAGCAACCCAGAATCGCGAAGAATATGGCGAAGAATTGGGTGGTGAGTACTATTATGAGTCGGATGGTAGTGTGGCGGATTGGTAAAAACGTTCGGAGACTAGGAGCATCTGAGAGTTGAGTCTGGATCAGCGCGATCCGGGAGATCTATTCGCTGTTCATCTCTTCAACATCCCGTTCGAGATTCTTGATTTCCGTCAGGGTCATTGAGTCAGGTTCAAGTGCGTACGCTTTTCGATACGCTTCGAGTGCGGATTCTGGATCTTGCAAGAACGACTGGTAGATTTGTCCTATCCACAGATATGCGTCAACTTCAGTCGAGTCTAGCGTGACGATTTTCTCATACACATCCAACGCGTCATCATAGGCGCGTTCCTCTCCCCCGCGCCGGAGCGTACCCGCACGGGCATAGAGCAATCCGATAAGTTCTTCTTTCGCTTCTGTGAAGTACGGTGCGCGTACTGCAACCTCCTCAAGGATTTCGATCCCTCTATCTTCCAATCCGGCAAGCTGTGCTTGTTCCTCGGCGGTGAGGTCTCGGTCAATGAACTGATATGTTTGAAGGATGTTACGGTAGGTTCGTGAAAGTTGCAATCGGGCTTGTAGACCGATTGGCACCAATTCAAAAGGGACATGAATTAGGTCAGGGTCGTTTTCGATCGCCTTCTCATAGTGAGCGGTTGCTTCCTCAAACTGTCTCGTTCCCTGATACAATACACCTAACAGATAGTGCGCTTCCGCAAACGTTGGGTCCGTGGCGATTACGGCGAGGAACTCTTTGACAGCTCGTGCCTGTTCACCAATGTCACGCAGCAGCTTTCCGCGGAGGAGATGGACGGCTGGATGGTTGGGATCGATTGCCTCAGCGCGTTCCAGATGAATTTCAGCATCTGCTATCCAGTTGCTGTGGAAGTAGATTTCCGAAACACGAAGATGGGCGTGCAGCTGTAATGCACGGTCGACGTTGCGGGTGTCAGCCTTAATCGCCTGAACGCCATTCCAATACGCAAATAGAGCTTTTGCCAGATCTTGCTTTACAAAGTATTCATCCCCCTGTTCAATGAATGCTTGAGCCTGTGACGCGGGAGGTAAATCGATTTCTGCACCACCTCTTTTCGTGTTTAGCACTATCAGGACGATGAGTACAACCAGAATAATTGCTTCAAAGTAGGGTAACCATTTACGCATATTTGCTCTCTCCTCAATTAATTCCCGCCAATAGTGTCAAAAATTCCTCCGGTTCAACAAACTTCTCAAGTCTCTTGTCCGTCAATTGATTTCCTTGGGAATCAAAAAAAATCACCACCGGCAAACCAACAATGCCATATTTTTGTTTCAGCCGTTCGACTTCAGTTGAATTCCGAGTGAAGTCCAGCTTGACGTTCACAAATTTCGACAATTTTGACTTTACTGCCGGATCAGAGTAGGTATGCTCTAGTTCGTTGCAAGCGGCGCACCATGTGGCGTAGAAATCGAACATAACAGGTTTGCCCTCTCTTCGACCAGCCTCCAAGCCTTGTGCTTCATCGGCTATCCAGACGAGATCGCTTTCCGCCGTTGTAAGTCCCCCAGCGAACATATAAAGCCCAACAACTGCGAATAAAACGCCAACCGCTTTACGGAGTTGCACCAGACGGGGCAGGTCTTTGAACCGCTGGGCAAATTTACCGAGCGCTACACCAACTAGCACGAACACACCTGCAATTGCGAAAAAGCCTGCGGAATTTTGGAGCACAGTGCGTAGCGGTGGGATAACCTCTTTAAGGAAGTACAGCGCTACCGTGATGATAGCCACACCAAATATGTTCTCTAAAATATACATCCACCCACCCGATCTCGGCAGAGCGGCGATGGCGCTTGAAAATGTGCCGATCACGATAAACAGCAGCCCCATACCGAGGGCATACGTCAGCAGCAGCCAAAATCCGAGGAAGGCGCTCTCTGTTGTAGCAACGTAAGAAAGCACTGCGCCCAAGGCTGGTCCCGTACAAGGTGCGGCGATAATGCCTGCAACGGTTCCCATTGCAAAGGCACCGGCAAATCCGGCACCGCCGATACTGTTGAGCTTATTCTGCAGGGCGTAAGGCACACGGAGCTCGAAGACACCGAGCATAGATAACCCAAGCGCGATTAGAATCCCACACACCGGGAGCATCACGCGTGGGTCTGCCATTATCTGTCCAAAGACCGCTCCTGTTGATGCGACAGCAACGCCTAAAATTGAGTATGTTAGCGCGATACCCATAACATAGGTAACGGATAAGAGAAAAGATCGCAGACGACCCACAGATTCACCCGCTCCAAAGACGGAAACAGTTATGGGGATTAACGGGTAAACGCACGGCGTGAAACTGGTTAAGATACCACCCACAAAGACGAAGAGGAATGCCCAAAAGTAACCTTTGGACAACGCTTGAGAGAACCTTCCGCTCTCGCTTGTAGCGGTCTCGGCGGGATTATCTGGAGGGGAAAGTTGCAGGTTGGCAAAGATCGCGTCGTTTATAGGTTGAATCGGTTGGTCCATCCCGACAACCTCAATTGTCACATCGAAATCGATTGTTTTCGGCAACAAACATTGTTCGTCGTTACACGCTTGGTATGTCAATTGGAAAGGCAGCGTTATCTGATCCAACGGCGCGGAGTCCAGTAATGTTGCTTGGAACCCGAGCGCAACCTCGTCGTGATACACCGGGACCTTTCCTCCGAGCGAGGCAATTTCGAGGACATCCGCCTTCGGATAAACCACTTCACCAAATATCAGATCGGGGTGATCGGGGAGGGTAACTTCTGTCGGAATTAAGCCTTCCCCGGCGGGATTTGCGTTTGCGTGCCAGTTGGGCGCAAACTTCATCACGATAGCCATCGGGAATGTACTGCCGGGCTGCACTTGATTTACTGACAAGACTCCATGCGCTGTAACAATCTCGGTTGACTCAGTACCTTGCTTAAGCAGTCCAAAACCGGATAGCTGTCCCCATAAGGCAACAGGGGTTCCGATATATAATGCACAGATGAGGTATAACAGAAAGTGGGTACGGAAAATTGATTTCCTTCTCATATGTAACTTTCCTAGAAGTCAAAAACTGTTGAAAGACTCAAGCCCTATCAAAGGTCTCTGAACCGTGTTTCTCCGTTTGATGTTCGTAAGGAGCGGGTGACATACTCCCAACCCTAAAGGATTGGGCTTCTCGCCCGTTCCTTAAGGTCTCGAATTGTGCTATCAACAAGGATAGCCCGGCGAACCGGGACTTACGTCCTCTCCTGCAAGGGTTGATGCCCCAACCCTATAGATATTGATCGCTGCGTTGCGATCTCTATCTAACTGTGTATGGCAGTTCGGACACTGCCAAGTCCTATCCCGTAGGTTCAACGCTTCATTTACTGTACCGCACGCGGAGCAAGTCTTTGATGACGGGTACCACTTAGCGATGAACGTGATTGTAACACCCTTCTTTTGGGCAATATACACCAGCTTCAGAACGAAATCGGCGAACCCTAAGTCGCTGACCTTGCGACCCCAAAGCGACTTCATGCCTTGCAGGGTCAAATCTTCGAGTCGGATTTCGTCGTATTCGTCAGTCAGGTGGTGGGCTAACTTCCAGTGGAAGTCGGTCCGTTGGTGTTCTATTGTGCGGTGTTTTCGCGCCAGATTCAGCCGTGCGCGTTCACGATTGGTTGACCTTTTGCGTTTCCGTGAATGCGCACGGTTAGCACGTTTGATAACGTTGATACTCCATTTGAAAAACTGAGGTGACTCTATGTCGTGCCCGTTTGACCCTGTCAGATAGCGTTTCAGACCGAAATCGAAGCCTGCGATTTTACCCGTCATGACTCGATTCAGGTCGGCATCTTCATGGTCAGTCAGGACACAGATGTAGACATCACCGACGGCATCCCGCTTAATCGTGCAACGTTTGGGATTGCCTTCTATGTCGCGGGATTGGAAATACCGGTAGACACGATTGCCGATTGTGATTTGATTGCCAGATAGAAGCGACCAGCCTGCCTGTGTCAAGGTGAACGATTTGTATTTACGGCGCGCCTTGAACCGAGGTCTGCCCCACGTTTTACCTTCGGCTCTCGCTTCAAACATTGCCTTGTACCCTTTATCTATCCGCGCGACCACGTCTTGAATCGCTTGGCTCGGCAGTTGATTCCAATGGGCAAACCGAGGCACACGCTTCAGGGTGGTGATGTGCCTCATCAACCGAAACTTACTGATATATTTGCCGCACATAGCATAGTAGCGACGCTGGAGCGCGACACAGTGATTCCACACATGCGCGTGCCCTTCTATCATCTTATGCAATTCACGGTTGCCGTGATTGGAATACAACTTGTATTTGTAGGTTTTCATCGTAGACAAGGGTGCAGCAGTTTGAATGAAAAAGCAAGGGAATAGCAACAAAAATGGCTAAAGCCAAACTTATATCCCAAAGATAAATCTTTGGGCTTTACGGGCTAAAGCCCAAATCTGTAAAAGGGCAGGAGAAAAAGGAGAAATTCGATTGCGGGTTGTGGATAGCCTATTTGTTAGAGGGATCCACAACCCACGGGCATATCGCATCAGGTTTCACGCCTACTTCGGTTCAAGGATAGCACAGGGTAAAATCATCTCCTCCATTGAGATGCCGCCGTGCTGGAATCCTCCGTGAAACTGGTGTTTATAGTCGTTAAACTGATTTGGATAAACGAAATAATAGTCCTCTTTGGCAAGGACGTAATTTTTTTCGTAAGACGTATCAGGCAGCATGTACTTCTCTGGCTGGGTGATTCTCAACCCGGTTTCTTGGTCACATATAAGCTCACCGCCGACCTTGAATCGCAGTCCATTCGTTGCAGGTCTGTCACCTGAAACTTTAGCTGCATGCTGAGACAAGATTGAGCCGTGATCCGCCGTTAAAACGACTGTAACGCCTCGATCTGCTAGCAATTTGAGAATCTTATACACCCCCGAATGCTGGAACCAACCTCGCACAAATGTGCGAAATGCGGTTTCATCAGGAATAAGTTGTTTGAGCAAGGCGATTTCAGACCGTTTATGGGTCAGATGGTCAATACAACCGACGACCGCTGCTGCTAAACTGATGCGTTTGACACCGCTAATCCACTGCAGGTACTCCATTTCCCCGCGCACATCAAAGATCTTAAAATAGTGCGGAGCGGGTTTGAGATGGATGCCGTGCCGATCCAGTTGCAATCGCATTAGATCTTTTTCATAGCGATTGACGCTGGTGTTTTCACAATCAGTTTCCACCCATAAATCAGGGTAACGTTGTGCAAATTCTAGCGGAAACAGCCCACTGAAAATCGAGTTCCGCGAGTAATTGGTTGCTGTCGGCAAGATTGAGTAGTGATAGTTTGTGGTAATCTGAAAATATGGGTCTAAGAGGGGCTTAATTTTTAGCCAGTGGTCCAGCCGCATGCAGTCCATCACCATAAAGAACACCTGCTTGCCAACCTGTATCTCTGGAATGACATGTTTGTAAAGCAGGTCTACCGACAAGACAGGGGAATCCTCGCCAACCAACCAATCAGAATAGTTATCTTCAATATAGCGGGCAAACAGGGCATTACATTCCTGTTTCTCCAGTCTGTGTGTTTCGCGTAAATTATCGGCAACGTCAAGCTCATCGAGACGCAGATCCCACTCGGCGAGTTGGGTGTAAATATCAATCCATGTTTTCCAATCGACTTCCTGCTGTTTTAATGCGCTCCGCTTATTAAAGTCAATGACATACTCTTGAGCGGTATAGTCTTCTTTAACGGCATCGTATTCCAAGAGGAACGCCAGTTGTGAGGCAATCTGCTTCGGATTCAACGGCTTCATTAAAAAATCATCAACGTGATGGATAATTGCCTCATTCATAGTCTCCCGTTGCTCGCTTTCGGTTACCATAACCACCGGTAAATAGGGGTATCTCCTCTTGATTGCCGAAAGCAGACGAATCCCATCCATATCGGGCATGATATGGTTAATTAGGACTGCGTCGTAAATTTTTTCATGTAACAGAGATAATCCATCAGCCCCCTTCACAGCAGGCGTAATCTGATAACCCTTTTGTTCCAAAAATAGGATGTGCGTTTCTAAGCTATTAATCTCACCATCAATCCACAAAATCCTCCTTGTTTGTGCTTGCATTTCATATCACCTTATCCCTGACTATATTGCTGCAAGGTTGCGGCTTGCAGCTCCGCACGGTATCTCAAACCGGCGGACTCTGACTTTTGCAGAGCTTTCAAAAGATTAGTATTTAGTTCATCAAGAGTTGCCCAACGCGCGTCAGCGATTTCTTTGGTATCAACAGGTTGTAAGCGCCCGCCCATCGCCTGAGCGGCAAACACATGAGATGTCCAGAACACTGTTTCATCCCCAAAAGAGAAGTTAACATACACTTTGAGAAGATATTTCTGGAGTTGAATATCTAAGCCTGTTTCCTCATAAGCTTCGCGCAGCGCGCCTGTTTCAAAATCCTCCCCTGGCTCAACACCACCGCTAGGTGGACGGTAGACCTCGGGAGGATAACTGGGTTTTCGGATAACCGCAATCTTATCATCCTCGGAAATGAACAAAGTTACGTCGTGCGCCCGTCCGTGCCGCATACTCCACTTGAGCAGGTCAAAACTTTGTTGGTTCATCGTGTAGGCTGTGCGAAGGATGCGTGGCACACCGTACTTCTGCTCAAGTCGATTTAGAACTTCTTGTGTGATGTACATTGCGTGAAACGTAATGCGTAATCGGATATTGGAACATTGGGTGAGCAGGGCTTAGGAGCATAAGCAATTATCGAGATGGTCGCTTGGTACTAAATCCCGCCGACGAAACGCCCCACATTCAACAAACCGATCGGATCCAGTCTGGTTTTGATTGTTTTCATCGGTTCAAAGCTACGACCGACCGATCCCCAAACATCAATTTGCCCTTTGAGTGCAGTCGGAGCAGATTCTACAATCAGATTTCCGCCAACATTTGCGGTAGCATCGCGCAGACTTGCGAGTGTGTCGGCGACATGTTCAACCGGAACATCACCGTCGGGGAAATCCGAGAAGACAACGTAAACGATACCGTTTCCCATCAATCCCATCGCTCGCACCCGCCAAGCGGCTGATTCATTCACATCTAATACGGTATTGACGAAGCCCTCGACATCAGTCATACGGAGATTCGCTCGACAGATAACGATAGGGGAAGCCGATTCGCCTTCTGGGAAAGCACACATCGACCCCCGGAGCTCCTGTTGCTGCCCCTCATATACTTCCACACCAATATTCGCATTTTGTTGCGCCATAGTTTTGATAGCATCAATTTGCCATTCAACTGTTTCGGAATGCCCGTCCAGTCCAATCAAGAGACAGGGTTCAGGAGCCTCGGTGAGCGGCGCACCATTGACGAACAGATTGAGAAAGGTGGGCAGAAGTTGAGAACCTGCTATTTCAGAGGCAACATTTATCGCCTCTCCAGTTTCCGTAAAAGTTAATAAGACAGTTCGTTCAAGGTCTGGTAACGGTTGCAGTTTGAGCGAGACTTCCGTAATGACTCCCAGCGTACCGAACGATCCGAGGAATAGCTTGCTGAGATCATACCCGGCTACATTTTTGACAACCTTGCCGCCACTCTTAACAACGGTTCCGCTCGATTGGACAACGCGCATTCCAAGCACGAGATCCCGGGTGCTGCCGTATCGAAGCCGCGAGGGACCGCTGGCATTTGTTGCAGTCATTCCACCAATCGTGCATCGGTCAGCATAAGGCGGATCGAGGGACAGGTATTGTCCATGTTTAGCCAACCGCTCTTGGAGCGTGGCGAGCCGAATGCCAGCCTCTACTGTCACGGTCAGGTCGCCGGGCTCATATTCTAACACCTGGTCCAACCTTGACGTTGACAGGACGAGATCGACCTGCTCTGGAGGATTACCAACTCCCAGTTTTGTCCCAGTCCCTGCGGGGATAACCGACAACCCACCCGCTGCGGCATAGCCCAGCACCTCTTGAATTTCGTGGGTTGACGCAGGCAAAACGACAGCTTGGGGCGCGATATCGTCGATTGTATAACGACTCAGCTGGTCATCAGGAAGCAGCCCTGCTTCGCCAACAATTTGAATCAGATCCTCATGTAACTGATTTGAGTTAGACATATCGATAAGTTACTCGACCCCGAAGCTATCAAATTTGACAACTGCGGGGCTGCTATCTCCGTGTTGAGATTTTCCGTACACGCCCACCGCCCCCGGTCTCAGCGATCGCTCATGAAAGCGTCCGACATTCTCATCATCAATTGAAAGCGTTACATTTTGACCGACGTGACGCACGGCAAGCTTAATCGGGACATCCTTTTGAAAGGTGACCTCGCGTATGCGAATATCCGGTGCCCGCATTTGCCTTCCACCGACATGCCCCTCCACTCCAATGCTACACCGCTTGCCGAACGGATCTGCACCTGCCGGACGGTATAAATAGAACAGAATCTGTGAACTTTTACCTCGGACAGCAAAAGCGACACCGACCGATTCACCGACATTTGGTGGTTTCACTTCGGCAGTTACGGTGTACTCTTTCATCGCTGAACTTTCGGCGGCTGATAATAGGATCGTATCCTCTTGTCCGGCTTGTAGGTGTAGCATTCCCCCTTCGATTTTATGGGGTGCTTCGACCGCGAATAAAGACCCATCTGATTGGTCGAAGGTGTCCATCTTTGGGGTCTCAGCGGGCATAGGTTCCGCTTCGGTTGACTCCTCCGTTGCGGGTTGGGCTACTTCGGGGGTGCTGGCGGGCGGGGCACACCCAATTCCGACTGCTAGGACTGTTACCATGATCAGTTGTAAGACTCGGCTCCAGTATTTCATAGAACACTCCTCTCTATTCTAGACCGTTATAGCCCAAGTTTCGCGTACGATTCAGCAGTTGGGAATATTTTTCCGGGGTTACACAATCCTGACGGGTTGAAAATGTCTTTAACGGTTGCCATCACCGCCAAATCTTCAGGACTAAAAATCAACGGCATATAATCCATCTTTTCAACCCCGATACCGTGTTCGCCTGTGATTGTTCCGCCGGCTTCTGCACACGCACTGAGAATCTCCATATTCACCGCTTCAACACGCTCGCATTGGTCTGGATCGCGTTCATCAAACAGGACGATCGGGTGGATATTCCCATCGCCGGCGTGAAACACATTGGCGATTGGAATATCGTATTTCTCAGAAATTTCTGCGACCCTTCTGAGGACTTTGGGAAGCTGTGTGCGAGGCACTACTCCATCTTGAGTGATGTAATTGGGTGCAAGCCGTCCAAACGAGCCGAAAGCACTCTTACGCGATTTCCAAATCTGCTGCCGATCCGCCTCATCTTTGGCGTAGCGGGTCTCACGGCAGTTGTTCTCATTGAAGATCTGAGTAATTTGGTCCGCTTGACCCTGCATCCCAGCCTTTATGCCGTCCAATTCAACGATGAGAACAGCACCGGCATCAAGCGGGAATCCCCAGTGAAATGCCTCTTCAACCGCTCTGATAACAAAGTGGTCCATCATCTCCAGCGCAGCGGGAATGATACCTTTAGCAATGATACTAGAAACAACGTTAGATGCATCATCGATCGTTTCAAATATGCCGAGCAGGGTTTGATAACCTTCCGGCTTGCGTAAGAGCCGGACGGTTGCCTTTGTCACTATGCCGAAAGTCCCTTCCGAGCCAATCATGACGCCCCGAATATCGTAGCCGGGAGTTTCTTCAACAGCACCGCCGAATTCGACAATCTCTCCATCGGTCATCACCACTTCTAAGCCCAGAACGTGGTTTGAGGTAACACCATATTTGAGTGTGTGGGGCCCGCCGGAGTTTTCAGCGATATTTCCGCCGATGCTACAAGCCTGTTGGCTAGAGGGGTCCGGCGCATAGTAGTAACCATCATTTTGAACGGCTTGTGTCAGCCATAGGTTTACAACACCCGGCTCTACTACTGCCTGCTGGTTTGCCAAATCGATCTCAAGGATGCGGTTCATTCGGTTGAGGGCAAGAATGATGCCGCCGTTGACAGGCAACATGCCGCCACTCAAACCGGTGCCCGCTCCTCGCGCGATGAAAGGCACGTTGTGCTTGTTTGCCAGTTTGACTATTGCTGAAATCTCTTGTGTGGTTGTCGGGAAAACTACAACATCGGGGAGCGCTTTGAACACGGTTGCTCCGTCACATTCATAAACGGAGAGCGAGGTTGGATCGGTGATTACATGCTCCGATCCAACGATATTTGCAAGTTCGGAAATGAGGGGATCGTTTTCTTTCATCGGGAATACCTCCTATCTAAAACATGAAATAAAACCGCGAAGCCGGAAGAATGGCAGCTAAATCGAGTCAATGCTGCTCGCCACGGATTGCCAAATCCACTGCATACGCGTAAGTATGACTTATATATGTCTATCCAAACCGAGCGAGTCTAGTAAATAAAGAAAAAACGGAACTCTAAAAAAGACGCAAAACACTTCGATTTCCAATTATCCACAATCACCTAGCAAAATCTAACAGAATCTAACACTTTTGACAAAAATCAGTTGTTCGAGTTGTTTACGGGAACGAACAGGCAGGCCTTGTGCCTTCACAATTCCCTAGGGATTTGGTCGGGCTTGGTCTCCTCGCCCAACGGGTTGGGGGACCCAACCCTTACTCAACCTCCCGCTTCCCCACTGCGCACTGTAGGATGGCAATGAAGTTATCCACAATAGCCTAGCAAAACCTAACAAAATCTAACACTTTTGATAAAATGCTATAAAATCTCAGCCGGGCGTTAATCAGCCGGTTTTGAACCAGAACCCGAAATCGTCTCAAGTACATCAGGGGTGATTCAATTTATTAAATGCCGCTAGAACCTAACAACTTGGGTTAATATAAGAAAGATTAGGGAAAGCACATCTTAGATGATCTTCAACTCGTCATCTGAATCTTGGTCGCTGAGCACTTCGACAAGCTGATGCGAGACATTACGGAACGCTTGGGATTGCGGTGAATCCGGATGAGACGCAACGATAGGCACACCGAGATCACCGGCGGTACAGACTTCGGCGTCAAGGGGAATCTCCCCCAAGAATCGGGTTCCCAGTTTTTCGCTGGTTTTGGCCCCGCCATCTCTTCGGAAGATGTCCGTCCTCTCCCCGCAGTGGGGACACGCAAAATAGCTCATGTTTTCAACAACGCCCAAGATTGGTACGCCCAATTTGTCAAACATGGCGGCACCGCGCCGGACATCAGCGAGTGCGACATCCTGCGGCGTCGTCACGATCACACCACCCGTCAGTGGAACCGACTGTGTTAAAGAGAGTGCGACATCCCCTGTGCCGGGGGGTAAGTCGATGATGAGATAATCCAACTCCCCCCAAATCACATCGCCCAAAAATTGACGGACTGCACTGTGCAGCATGGGTCCCCGCCAAATTAACGCCTGCTCATCGGGGACGAGGAAGCCGATGGACATCAGCTTGATGCCGTGCCGGACAATCGGGATAAGTTTCTTTTCTGGACTGGTCTGCGGCTGCTCTTTCGCCCCCATCATGGTGGGGATGCTGGGACCGTAGGCATCTGCGTCCATCAGTCCGACCTGCGCCCCATCTTGTGATAAAGCGATTGCTAGATTGGTCGCAACCGTTGATTTTCCAACGCCGCCCTTTCCACTCGCTACAGCAATCTTGGACTTAACGTTTGGGATGAGGATATTCTGCGGCTGCCCTTGGTGGGGCATCCCCATCTGTGGAGCGGCGGGTCTGCCAGTTGGCACTGCATCTGCCATCTTAAGTTCTGGATGGCCTGCCGTACGCGGTTTGTCTGGTCCTGGATCCTTTGTTTCTGTTTTCTTGCCTTTTTTGAACAAATTCATGATGTTTCTCCATTTGCTGGTATTGCTGCTTCGTAGTTCCCACCCTGCGCCATCTCGTAGAGGGGGGACAGTTCACGCAACCGGGCGATCTGCGCTGCGAGACGTTCCACAACTGTATCAACCTCCGCTGCTGTGTTGTGACGTCCCAATCCAAACCGGATGGCACCGAGGGCAAGTTCATTTTTAACGCCCATCGCGCGTAAGACATAAGAGGGCTCAATAGAGTCGGAGTTACAGGCTGAACCTGATGACAGCGCGATCTCTTTCAAGCCCGACAGTATCGACTGGCTTTCGACAAACTCAAAGCTCAGGTTGAGGTTACCGGGGAGGCGTTGTGTCGGATGCCCGTTGAGGTGGATTCTATCAATCCGTCTGAATAATCCGTGATAGAGTCGCTCGCGTAGCGAAGCGATCCGTTTCGTTTCTCCCTCCATTTCCTGTTTGCACAGTTCACAAGCTGCGCCGAGCCCGACGATACCGGGGACATTGAGGGTTCCAGATCTGATGTTATTCTCTTGACCACCGCCGTGGAGTAATGGATACAATTGGATCGGTGGATTTTTCTTGCGGACATAGAGGGCACCGATTCCTTTGGGGCCGTACATCTTGTGGGCGGTGAACGACATTAGACCCACTTTCAGCTCGTTAACATCCGATTCAACTTTGCCGACCCCTTGCGTCGCGTCGGAATGGAAAAGTATACCATATTGCTCCGCGATTTCGCCTACTTCTGTGATGGGGTTAATTGTTCCGACTTCGCCGTTGACGTAAATGAGGCTAATCAGTGCGGTCTGGTCTGTGATGGCATCTTTGACCTGTTGCGGATGAACCATCCCATACTTGTCCACAGGGAGGTAGGTCACATTAAACCCCGATTCCTCCAATGCCTGACATGAATCCAAAACAGCGTGGTGTTCGACGGTACTGGTGATGATGTGATTTCCTTGATCTCTGTACTGGTAGGCAACGCCCTTGACCGCGAGGTTATCGGATTCCGTGGCACCACTAGTGAATATAATCTCCTCCGGTGAACAGCCGATCAGATCTGCTCCCTGAACACGTGCAGTGTCGACCGCATCCTTCGCGTGCTCTCCGAATAGGTGCGTGCTACTGGCAGCGTTACCGAAATGGGTTGTTAGATACGGCATCATTGCCTCTAGCACCCGTGGGTCGAGGGGTGTGGTGGCGTGGCTATCCATGTAGATTGGTTGTCGCATCGCTGCTCACCTCCGTTTCAAGTATTCAAAGTATAGCAGATCTAAATGCTCAACGGAACCGGCGGTATTAGTCGCTGCCCAAACTTGCGATTATATGTTAATTAGAACAGGGACCCTATGAATGACATTGCCAAGGTATCCTTTAGGACTCCACGGCTGGCTGAAAGGTTGTGCGTCCCCTTTATCGTCAAACGCTCGCGCCCATATCTCGTAGTAGCCTCTATTTTCAAAAGTGATTTCGGTCTCCCAATGATACCAAGCGTACCGATTCGCCGGCTGGATTAATCGGGTTTCTTGCCATCGGATACCGAAATCCGTAGAGATGTGGGTCTTATCTACCTTGTTCTCTCCTGCCCAAGCGTGCCCTCTAACCTGAACAGGGGTGCCCGTTTTGACGACCAGGTTCGATTGAGGTGTAGTGATGAGGGATTTAATGCTTCCTGACGTAGCAATTACCATCTCGTTTTTCGGGGGCTTACTCCCCGGCACCGGCGGATATGCCGGTATGCGATAGGAATATCCGCTCATTTTCTCTGAGTCGTGAACTCGATCCCTGACCCAAATACGATTGAGCCATTTCTGCATGGCACTGCCGATCCAACCTGGCACAATCAACCTCGCAGGAAATCCGTGCGCTGCGGGTAAATCCTTCCCGTTCATCTTGAAAGCAATCAGGGTGTGCTCATCCATTGCTTTCTCAATCGGGATGCCTCGTGAGAATGGTTCTCCCGAACCGATCGGTAGGTCTGCACCATAGTTGCCGGTGTAGACAGCAGTCTCTTTTAAGCCTGCAGCGTTCAAGACATCACGCAGGCGCACCCCGGTCCATTCGCTACAGGCAACCGCACCACGAATCCACGGCGTTCCGTCAACTTTCGGTGTGAATAAACTCCTGCCGTTTCCTGCACACTCCAACACCGCTTGGACAGTCACTTGCGGGAAACGGATTAGGTCGTCCATTGAAAGCGCGAGTTTTTTGTGAACTTCGCCGTCAACCGTCAATTTCCAACCGTGTAGATCACCGCTTTTGGCTTGTTCTGGTATGCTGCTGTTATTGCGAACGAAATGTCGGGCGGTGGGAGTCACATCATCGTTAAGCAGATGAGGAGAAAGTTCACCGTTAAAAGGGTTTTCCGAGTGGACGATCATGTCTGGCTTCGGGAGCCGATCTTGATCAACCTCCCCCCACGCGCTGGGGATGAGTCCTCTACCAAACAGACCTCTTACGGCAGCATCCGAACCGGCGCCAAAGATTCCCAAACTAGCGAGCACAGTCCCTTTCCCCATCGTGGTAAGGAAGTGGCGTCGTGAGGAAGGACCGGCTTCAAAATTGTTTGTCGAAACGTGCTTTTTGTCGTGATTTGGCTCTCGCATGGGCCTGCCTCTTTTTCTTAAAACGCTCAATAAACTCAAACCCACCACGATTCCAAGCATGAAATAGCATCGGGCACCACGTTAAGTTACCGTCTAAGCACTTCCTCACGGTGCCAAGCCAAGGCATCTTGAGCTGGGTGGAGTTGGTCGTGTTCCGGCAACAGTATGGATTTATCACGCAGCTTGGTTAGCCGCCACTCCATTGGTCCCTGCTCGACCACGAGCGGTGAAACAAACACTTGATAGGTTTCGCTCAAGGAGATTAACCCTTTATCAAAAGCCCAATGGTGCAATTTGCAAAGAGAAATTCCATTCCGTACATCATCATTCTTTGAAATACGAAACGGGATGATATGAGCGGCGTCGGTCGCGCTTTCTCCATCCATTGTAACGATACGCAGCTGGCAGACAGCACAGGTGTAATCGTACAGTCCCATGATTGCCTGCCGGAAACCTGCACTACGAATTGGCGATTCTGCTTGAATTGGTGTCGTCGGTCTCTGAGGTAAAAAGGGGTGTTCAACTTCGCTGATTAGTGATTGTTCGTACTCTGTAATCTGTTGCCCCTCTGCAATAAGACTTTCGATTCCACCCTTGAAATCTAGAAGATAGACGCAGATTAGGGCCTGACGGATTATCTCTCGATTACCAGCATCAGTGAGTAAAACGAAGAGGTCATCATCTAAACTCGCATACGCGATAACTTCACGGAGGCGAGAAATTGCTGTAATTCGAGTGGCAACGTCCAATATTTTTTCGTATCCAGCGTTTAGGTGGAGATGCCAAAATCCATCGTTTTTTAAGTGGAAAAATGGCAAAGCTATATTGGGTTTCCGATCCGTTACTTTCGACCAATATTTAATGAAAGTTTCCGCCAAGTCTGGGGAGAGGGGAATTTCATTTTCTTGAATCTGTCCTCGTTCAATCAGTTCAATGACTGCTAATAGCAGAAGCGGCTTGTGAGGTGCGACTCCGTGTGCCCTGTCTACTCGTAAGCGTTTCATCTTTTGGACATATTTTTGCAGGGTATCGGCGGACATCTTTTTTTCGTGATACTTTGATGATAATCCTATTGCTGCTGCTTTCAGTATAGGGTTAGACAGTCGCCTGACTCTCTCTTGTATCCTAACACAATCACATAGGGCAAATCAACCGCAAAGCCGTCCGACATTGTTCAATCCTTAATGAAAATGGGTTGGCAGGTTACGCGCTGTCTCAATGATTCGATCCTCCAGATCATCGGCATCGCTGTCCGGCACGCGGTTGTGTCTATCCATCCAAGCGATGTTTTCTGCAACGCTCTCCACAGGGGGTGTCTCCGGCTGAAATTCGGGTATGTCGCTCGCGAATTTTGCGCCGCTAAAGATCTGCGTGTGGCCGAAGTTTCCGCTTAACCCTCGGAACCGTTCCGGTGCAATGGCGATGAGTGTCTCTTGGGGGACATGCACGATTTCGGCTTCGACCCCCAACGCTTGAGCGATGGTGCGGTGCCATTCGTCCCATGTCCGTGCCTCCGGGTGGACGATGTTGTAGACTTGACCGAGGCATTCCGACCGTCCGAGTGCCTCGGCAAATCCTACCCCTGCATCCCGCGATGCGAGGAATTGGAAGTAGTTCAGTCCGTCTCCAGCTGACAGGATTGGTTTGCCCTTGCGCAGGCGGTCAATCCAACTCCCGTCGCCCCCGACCTGTCGATGCACCTGCATACCCGGTCCGTGTGTGTAGGAAGGTTTGAGGATTGTTACAGGAAAATCGTCTTCGGCATGGGCGTCTAAGAGTAGTTGGTCTGCAGCGATCTTGCCGCGCCCGTATTCAGATGTCCCATTCAGCGGCGCGGTTTCAGGGATGTTAACGCCGCTAAACGGGAACGGCGGTCCGTAGGTCATCACCGTTGAACAGTGGATGAATCCGTCCACCCGTCCGCGAAACGCTCGCAGGGCAGAGGCGGCATCGTCGGCGTTATAAGAGATCATGTCGATGACAGCGTCAAACTTTTCGGCACGCATCTTGTTCTCGAAATCGTCGCATTCACGTCGATCTCCGTGAATGATCTGTACATCTGGCGGGGGTGCATCCGGGTGTTGTCCACGATTGAACATTACTACTTCGTGGTCCCGCCTGAGCAATGCCCCAACAATCCCACGGCTGATATTTCCGGTGCCACCGATAATCAATACCTTCATATTTGGATGCCCCTCTCTAACCGCTGTTCTCTGGAATTTCGCCCCAATTGTGTTCCGGGCGATAGCCAAGTTCTTGAGCAGTCTGCTTCCAATCGAATTGAGAATCCTCACGACCCGCGACCACATTATACGAACCGTACATCACGTCCTGGGTTTCGATTGCCAGCTCGACTGCCTGTGCGACATCACGTGGATCAACATACACGAACCACGGTTCGGTTGGCCTGGCTTGGTCTAAACTGGCGGGTGCTTTGGGCCCGGGGTTAAGCCCATCGCCGGCGATGACACCGGGACGCAGGTGGATAACGCTCAACCCGTGCGCTTGATAGTAAGCCTCCCCAACCTGCTCACCCAAATATTTCGCAAGAGCGTAGTGCAGTCCGCCCGGATTGAACCGAGACGGTGCACCGACACGATAGGGCAGCCCACCCCCCGGAAGCGGGCTACAGGCGGAGATACTCGAAATGTTGACGAGCCTTTGCACCCCACCTATCGCACAGGCTTCGGCGATGTTCCACGTTCCCTTGACCATGACATCGGCGAATAGCCATGCTGGCTTGTCGAAACGTTCGCGCACCAATGCCACGAGGTGGACAACGGCGTCATGCCCTTCACAAACCTTTTCAATTTCTGTGTAATTCGTTATGTCAGCCTGTAGAAAGGGCAGATCTTTGAATTCCTGTTTTGGCTCGACTCTATCGGTGAGCGTGAGTTCATATTTGGATCGGAGGCGTTCAATAATAAAACCGGCGAGATATCCTGCTGCACCGGTGATGAGGATTTTCTTGATTGTCATGCGTTAATGTTCTCCTATCCAACAGAATCGGGATTTGAATCAATCTTTACAGAGCCGCCGGTGTCTTGACTTTTAATAGCTGCCTCTATTAATGCGAGGGTGTGCATCGCGTCCCCAAAGTCCGACCGGATCAGCGAGCGGTCCCCCGTTTCGATGGCGCGAAGCCACGCATGAATCTTATCAAGACCGAGGCTATTTTCAGCAGGCACAGGTTCATTAAAGTCGTTTCCGTGCAAATGACCGACGATCCGGTCACCGTTGCGACCTCCTCGGGCGTCTGCTCGAAGGCGTAACTGCGGACCAATAACCTCTAGCTCGAAACCGTTTCCTTTCGTGCCGCAGTGGTTCATGTGTGTCCCGAAGACACCGTTATCGAGTTCGTACATCATCTGGATGGCGTTTTCAGCGTCAAACTCGGTTCGATCCAGTGCCATATTCTTGGCACCGATTGCGTGTGCCTGAACCGGCTTAACGTTCCCCATGATAAAGCGGGCACAATCGAGGATATGGATCGCTTGCTCAGCGAGGGGACCTCCGCTAATTTGGCACTGCAAGAACCACGGTGACATCCGAAAGCTGAGGTAATAGTCAACTGTACAAACTGTGTGAACGAGATGCACCGTTTCATCCGCCAACAACTCTTTGAGTCTCTCATAGATTGAGCCATAGCGCAGTTGAAAGCTGACCGCAGCAATCACCCCCGCATCCTCAATATGTGCAAGGCATGCACGTCCCTCAGTCATGTTTAAGGCGGGCGGTTTTTCAATCATCAGGTGGATACCGCGGTCACAAGCTCCCCGTATCGGCTCAACCCGCACAGGGGGCGGAGTGGTGATGATCACCCCATCCATTTCAGCCTCAAAGAACCGCTCAAGGTCATCTGTGACGATTTTCGCGGCTGCTTTCGTCCCAAGTTCCTGTGCTGCTGGTAGATGTATATCGTGAACTGCGACAACTTGCGCGCCGTAGTCATCAATTCTACCTTGATGGCGGTTTCCCATCACTCCGGCACCGACAATTCCAATTTTCAGCATGTCTCCTCCTTGCACCTCACACCAAGGGAAATCCTTCTTATTCTAGGGTCATTTAATTCTGCGGGCGGGGCAAGATGCCCCGCCTACGATGTAGGGGTAATCTTCCGTCTACCCGCCAAAACCGATCAAAAAATGGAAAACTATGGTAGATTTTAGAATTACTTAGACACCTCCAATGCACAGCCAACCCCCTAAATCCCCCTTATCAGGGGGACTTGATAATTAACCTCCTAAATCTCCTAACAAGGGGACTCCCCCTGATAAGGGGGATTTAGGGGGTTAGGGGAGCTTCGCCCTTGTCTTTCCCCTCTTATCAGAGGGGTTCAGGGGGACTTTGGAAACTTCGCGAAGGTCGGAGTTATCCGGTAAATGTCTACTTATCTCTCTAATTCACTATAAATAGCCCGACCTCTTATTCGGAGATGTGTTGATTCTTACAACCACCCCGCAACTGCCCAGATCACACTCGCTCGACCGAAGGGTGCATCCTTGAGTGCTTCGACTCCCGAAATCGGATGCCCTCCATATTTACGCTCATACGCTTCATGGATCTGGCGTTCGAGCCCTGTCATTTCCTGAATCGGCAAAGTTATCCACGCGCTCCCGCGTCGGGCACTCTCCCGAATTGCGATCCACAATTCCAGATCTCGTCGGGCGTTGACCGGTCCGTACGCAGGTTCAATATCCTCCGTCACTGCGCGATACATACTGTGGAGGATGCTCGCTTTGGCAACGTCGTCCGACGCAGAGATCTTGTACTTCGTAAACGGGTTTGACCACACGATTGGTGGAGAGGTCTCTATTCGAACATGGTCTAATACCTGTTCGCCATCAACCTCTGTGTAGACATCCTCAATTTGATAATGTCCACCATCGTTGTAAAGGGTTAATTGGTCGCCGGAGAGATACCCCTCCGTGCCTTCAATCTCCCAGTGGTTGCCACGCGCCCCCGGCGGCGGCATCTCGTAGAGGCAGGTGATTCCTCCCGGAAACTCAATAATACCCGACTCCCACCACCGTGTCTTCATCGCTTCGTCGCCGTAGCCGGTGTAGGGCTGCGTCGGCACCTCGCCCGCATATCCTAAGGCACGTATCGGCTCGCAGCCGAGAATCATACGCATCGCGTTGATGCCGTGATAGCTGCCCGACCCGTACGAGAGTCGCGCATGTCGAATCTTTCCAAGCAATCCCGCCCGGACAATTTTCTGTTTTAACTGCTCATGGGGCCAGTGCCAGACATTTTCGGCGATTTCGTACTTGACACCGTTTTGTCGGCACGTCTCCGTGATGGCATCTGCTATCGGCAACGAGATGGCGATGGGAATTTCGGTGATGACGTTGATCTTGTGCTTGGCGACCGTCATCGCCATGACGTTGAGTGAATCGGTTGGCGTCAGGCAGAAGACCACGTCCGGCTTTTCGGACTGGAGCATCTCTTCAACATCTGTGTATTGCGCTGGGATGTCGTAGGTTTCGGATGCGGCACGGCATGCCTCATCGTTTCTGTCGCAGATGGCGCAGAATGTGTAGAGGTCTGTCAGTTTCTTAATGACCGCCTGATAGGTACGTGAGCGGGAGGTTTCATAAGCCCCGGCACCAATGACAGCAATTCGTAAGGGGTTCATTGATATCTCCTCCAAATGCGCGAAAATGTAAGTTATGACTGACGCGCTTCAGTTGTAAAAGTAGATAGGGATGCAGATTTCGCAGATTCTCGCAGATAAGAATAGAAAAACAAAAGAGATCTGTATTTCTCCCGACAAGATTGGGGTTCAAAGCAACTAGGGCTATGTTGGTTCATTGGTTCATTCGACTTGGATATGTCTATACACAGGAATATGTACGCTTAGCGGTGCGGTAATTTGCACAAGGGTTACGGCATACGGCATATGCCTACTACTATATTAACCTATGGGTGTGTGTTCTACTGCCGGGACAGCGTTTGAACCAACCACGGCAGGGACTGTTCGCCTGAAAAAAGATGTCCTGCACCAAATTCTTGTAGGGTAATCTGATCACCGGCATTCGCAGCGCGATAGATCTGCTGCGTCATCTCAAAAGCGGGGTGTACCGGGCGGCTCACGTCCTCCGTCCCCCACTCCACAAAGATTGGGCGCGGCGCAATCAGTCCCGCGATGTCCGGCATCTCACAGAGTTCACCGATGCCTTTCGGGTGATGGCAGATACAGTGTCCAAACCATGAGGTTTGTGCAAAGGTTGTAAAATAACCACTTAGTACCGCTGCACGAACCCGCTCGTCCAGCGCGGCGTGGACGATGCCAAGCCAGCAACCGCCGGATAACCCTGCAATCCCGATCTGCCCTTCGTCTACCTCCGGTAGGCTTTGGAGATAGTCTACACCCCGCATTAGGTCATAGACCCGATATCCTGTCAGATCGTACCCAAGATAATTCAGGCGTCGCCAGAGGAAGTCACAACCGCCCGACGGGTGAGCGCGTTCTCCCATCCCGGCGTTATCGGGGCACAACGTGATAACACCCTGCTCTGCCAGATCACGACCATAAGGGGACCCGAACTCTCCATCGCCGGAGATGACGCTCTCTTTGCCGCCCGGCACATGTCCGTGGATGCAGAGGACAGCTGGCGTTTTCGCCATGACGCCTTTCGGTATTGACAGATAGGCAGGAATCGGAGCGTCTTCCCGTGAGTGGTAGATCACTTTGTGAATCGTACACCTGTCGTACACTTCGGTGGAGACGATTCGTGGATTTAGGGGAAACGTTTCGTCCGGAAAAGGTCCAAGCTGTTCTCGCAGTTCAGGCAGCAGTTGGGTTCGCCAATCCCGCCACTCATCAACGGTATCCCCGTCGAATGATAAACGGGGTTTGTGATCTGCGAAATCACGGTCGAGAAGATCTGCGGATGAGAATTGTATTTCAGATGATGGAGGCATGTTTTAGCTCTCCTAGCTATCAAAGGTTCCAGAGATAAGAGACTTTGAATACAACGACCCTATCGCCTAGTTGTAATTCCCCTTCAGCGGTGCGCCAATCTTCATTATACGCAAGGAAAATATGGCTTTTGGGGCTATATTCCCAACCGAAGAGGGTGCTGACTAGATAGTTTTCATTGGTCTCGATCTGATAAAAAGCGGTGCGCTCACGGCCGGCTTGCGTAAACACCCTGAGAAATAGATCCCGTGTAAACAGATAGGTAACGCGCAGAGAGCTCGTGAAAAAGCGTCCATCAATGACATCTCTTTGCGTCAAACTCAGGGCATACCCACCTTCAAGATCAATGGTGAAATTGCTCTGCGGGCGGATAGTGGTTGAAAGGAAAAGCTGCCGTTGCTTCCCTACCGCCTGCCGCGAAAAATTGAAGTAATTTCCTATTCCCCCATCCAAGCCGACCGAAACGGGTCGCGAAGTGTTTGTTAGGAGGGAAAATTCATATCCGTCTGTCGCAAATACGTCCGTCAGTTCGACCTCCCGACTGCGTCCATAAGATATACCAATCCCCTGCCAGAAGGACTCGGTGGGTCGCCAGTCCGCCGAAGCGTTAAAGTCCCAACTGATTGAATCCTTGTCAAACTCTGGTGAACGCATCAAATCCGGATTGTTCTCCTGCCAATCGTCAAAATATGTATCGGTGAAAAGGTCCTGGGAGAGTCTACCACCAAGACCGAACGACGCGCGATGCGGTCCGAACTGAGGAATATAGGTTGTCATGAAATTCATTTGCTGCCAGCCCCGGTATCTCTCTTTACGGAGAAATCCTGTCTCATTTGCTTCAAATAGCGGATCGATTCGTTCTAGCCGCATGCTAGCGTTCCAGAGATAATTGCTTTGGGCAAGTTCGACGAGGTAGGCTTTATTTTTTGTATTTTCGTTCTCTGGATCTTCGCCGGGGTTAAAACTCATCGCATATTGTCCCGATAGCCGATAGGTTTTAAGAAAGAACAGGTCCGTGTCGAATCCTCCCGCTCGACCATAGCCCTCTTCCTCGCCGAGGTGCTCTTTGTTGGCGAAGATCAGTCCAACACTGGAGCGTTCTAAGATATCTCTCTTCAACCGGACGGTGGAATATAACGCTTCCTCCTTGGATGCGGACTCTTGACCAATTTCCAGCGCGCCGAAACTGCCCGTTTGGCTTCCGAGGATACCGAGGGAATAATCGCCAATTTTGCCGGTCATTTTGCCGCCCCAGAGGATATCCCCTCGACTACCAATTCGCCGACTATAAAAGAGCTCCAGTGGTGTCTCAAAAAAGCTGTTGCCTTCGACAAAGAAAGGACGCCGCTCCGGGAAACGGGTCGGGAAGCGAGTTAGGTTAATCTCCAGCTGATCCGCCTCCACTTGTGCGAAATCCGGGTTAACGGTGACGTTTGTCTTGAGTGTACTTGACAGATTATATTGAACATCAAGTCCCGTCCCCAGTTGCCCATCAAGCGATTCTGTGTCGGATACCCCGCTCAGAAGATAGGGCGAGATCTCGAACGGTTTGCCACCGCCAATGTCCTTTAGCCCGACCATAAGCCCGAGATCGGACATCCGCGTAGTCGCTCCGGCTTGAGTCATCTGCTTCCAAACGGTGACCTCATTTTTCCGGCGATGCACCCGTTCAACGTCGAATCCCCATACCTGTTCCGACTTATTAGGGAAGCGGAAATTTGCGAACGGGATCTTAAACTCAGCGACCCATCCCTGTTCATCAATACCCGTTTCTAACCACCAGATGCCTCTCCAACTGGAGTCGGACCGGATGTCGTCGAAACGGTACGAATCGCTTTGGACACCGCCGGGGGTGGTCGCAAACTTATAGCCGGTACGGTGGTCATGATGCGGGTCCATGAAAAAGGATATTACGTCTGAGTCGTAGATGTTCCCACCCCGTCGCACAATACGATTGACAACTTTATCAGGTGAGGTATCGTAGCACCGAAAGGCGACGTAGAGGTGATGCGGGTCATAAGCGATATAAAATGCTGTATCATCGGTGGCGGGTTTGGCTCGATCAGGCACGAGCTGAATGAAACCGCTTACAGGCTTTGCTTTTTGCCACGCGGGGTCGTCTAGTTTTCCGTCAATCTTCGGGGCGGGAACGCCGGGTTCAAGCCGGTAGGCTTCCACAACGTACTTTGCCGACTCGGACTCGTGCGCAGACAAAGCTCCGGCAAGAAAAGTGAGAAGTACAACAACATTAACGAAGATCCATTTGGGCATTAATCACGCTCCTTATATCGTATTTTGGTCTAAAACTTTTTGTGTCGTTACACACCTAACAACCATAGTTCAGTCTCCTAGTCATCCGTACTATCCTAGTTAATTACTTGCTCACTGTCTGGAAGGCCAAGCCGTGCAGTTGTTTCCTCCGGAGGAAGTTCTTCAACTGTTCGCAACTCACGCTCAATCGCCCGTGTGCGGACACCCGTCTGATCAATAGTCTTGGAGGCCCTGTTCAGTTGACCCCTCAACTTATCCATGACATCACCAAACTTACCAAACTCTGTCTTAACGGCTGCAAGAACCTCCCAAACCTCGCTGGACCTCTTCTCAATTGCGAGCGTTCGGAAGCCCATGCGAAGGCTACTCAAAATAGCGGCGAGTGTAGTCGGACCGGCGACGACAATCCTGTAGCGTTGCAGAAGTTCTGTAACTCGGCCTGGTGCCCGAAGCACCTCTGCGTAGAGTCCTTCAGTTGGAAGAAACATAATAGCGAAATCCGTTGTCTTGGGAGGAGCAATGTACTTATCTCGAATCTTTTTCGCTTCGGCTTGCACTGCTCGCATGAACGCTTGGGTTGCTTCTTGCACGGCCGACGCATCAGAAACATCGGCGGCATTAACCAATCTTTCGTAATCTGCAAGCGGAAACTTGGAATCAATCGGCAACCATACACACGAATCCGGCCCGCCATTACTTCCCGGAAGACGAATGGCGTATTCAACTTCTTCACGAGAATTCTCATCAAGCTGTACATTCGTGCTATACTGATCCGGCGTGAGAACTTCTTCGAGAAGTGCTCCAAGCTGAACTTCCCCCCATGTGCCCCTCGCTTTGACGTTTGTTAGAACTCGCTTAAGATCGCCGACACCTGTAGCAAGGTTCTGCATCTCTCCGAGACCACGTTGCACATCTTCAAGACGCTTGCTGACAATGTTGAAAGATTCCCCAAGTCGTTTTTCCAATGTTGATTGGAGTTGTTCATCAACCGTCTTACGCATCTGGTCAAGCTTATTCTCATTGCTTGCCTGCATGGCTTGGAGCCTCTCATCAACGGTTTTTCTCACGTTCTCAATACTTGTCTCATTGGATTGTGTCAAGTCGTTGATTGCCTTAGTTCCGCTTGTAAGTTGGCGTGTCTGTGCTTCACCAAGTTCTCCGACAGTACCTACAAGTGTGTCTGTTGTGCTTTGGAGTTGGTTAGTGACAGTTTGGCGTATCTGGTCAAGCCTAGTTTCACTGCTTTGTTGCAAGTTTTGAAATCTCTCCTCAACTGTGGTTCTCATTCTTTCAACTTGAGTAGTCAGGATTTGGCTAAATTCCCCAATATTTCTCACAAGTGTGTCGGTTGTAGTCTTCTGTGCTTCGCCAAGTTCTCCGACAGTCCTCACCAGTGTGTCGGCTGTACCTTGGAGTTGTTCATTGACGGTTTGGCGTATCTGGTCAAGCTTGCTCTCATTGCTTGCCTGCATGGCTTGAAGCCGTGCATCAACCGTTTTTCTTACGTTCTCAATACGCGTTTCATTGGCTTGCGTTAAACCATTGATTGACTTCGTCACACTTTCTAACTGCCGTGTTTGCGCTTCGCCAAGTTCTCCGACAGTACCTACAAGTGTGTCTGTTGTGCTTTGGAGTTGGTTAGTGACAGTTTGGCGTATCTGGTCAAGCCTAGTTTCACTGCTTTGTTGCAAGTTTTGAAATCTCTCCTCAACTGTGGTTCTCATTCTTTCAACTTGAGTAGTTAGGATTTGGCTAAATTCCCCAATATTTCTCACAAGTGTGTCGGTTGTGGTTCTCTGACTTACTCTAACTTCCTCTTTAACTTCCCGTTCTGCCCTGGATACCTCCTCACGAAGGGAGCGTAACTCGTCTTGCCCCGTATGCTCTGCCTCGTCCTTTTCCATAAATGCCAACCGCTTCAGCACTATAATAAGGAGCACCAGATTGAATGCTGACAGACCTACAACGACCCATATCACGATTTGAATCATTCCTCTTTACCTCCACTTATTCATCTAACGAAAAAAGTTTATTTCGGCAAGATTTACCGAAACACTAAGAATCTGTTTTAAAAAGCAAGGAATGATCCCACGGTGCTGTGGATTTGTCAATCCACAGCGAGCCGTATCGCAGGATAGGGGTTGGGTCTCCCAACCCGTCGGGCTTGGAAACCAAGCCCCTACGATTGACCTGACACATTTTCCCGAATATAGTGAGAATGTGCCTCAGATTACGACCACTTCTCGATTAAATGATTTTTCAAACAGACTCTGAAACAAACGACAATTATCATATTACATCTCAAACTGTTTTCAAATAAACTCGCCGAAAAATGTAATCAAACGAAAGCTGCCCCCTCAATAGAAGCAACTTATTAGGCAGCGGAGACTTGAATACACTTGACTGTTGAAGATGGGGTGAGAACAACAAAATCATCATTTCGCAAACTTCAATCTTAATTGACTCCCCAAACACGCGCTTAGAGCCGATAAAATTCCCTCGCATTTTCGGACAAGATCTTGCGTGCCAGCGACGTGGGTAGTTTTGCGGGGAAAACCTCTTCGGGGGAATCGAAGTGCCAGTGCGGATAGTCCGTTGAAAACATCAGAAAGTCGTCCGAGTCGAGCTGGCCGATAATCTGAAGCAGTTGTTCCGCGGTTGGCGGTCCATCAATTGGCTGGAGTGTCATGCGCATGTGTTCGCGGATATACGCTGATGGCAACCGTTTGACCCACGGTGTAAGCCGTCGCAGACCACGCCACTCCTTGTCAAACCGCCACATGAGCGACGGCATCCATGTGAATCCCGCTTCGATAAGTGCCACGCGCAGCGAGGGGAACTGGTCAAAAATCCCTTCTGACACCAGACTGAGCACCTGTGCCTGAAACACCTGCGACATACCGACGTATTCCTCCAGATAGGTTGAGGGCCAACCGACCGATGTTGGTGGAAGTCCCGGTGCTCCGCCGTAATGGATGCCAACCACCAAATCGTGGCGCGCCGCAGCGGTGTAGATTGGGTGATACCGTCGATTTCCATAAGGTGCCTGCGAACGTACCGGCAGCATCACCTGAACAAATCCCGGATGGTTTCCCAAACGCTCAATCTCTCTGGCTGCGAGTTCAGGGTTTTGGCTCGGTACAATCAGCGACCCTCGCAGACGCGGTTCGGGGTCAAGCCAGTGCTCGATCTGCCAATCATTGACTGCTGAGGCAAGTGCTGCCGCCAAGTCTTCATTGTGTACGCTCTGTACACGGTAGGAACAGGTCAATATGCCGTACTCAACTCCCCAGGCCTCGAGCGCGTGTTCGCGTAACAGTGCCAAGTCCGATTGGGGTCGATCTTCCGACGGTTCCGTGATCTCAGGTCGCGTTGAAGTCGGTGCACCTTCCGGATAGTCGTTCGCATCAGGTCCGAAAAAGCCGGATTCTTCGCAATGATCACACCAGTAGTCCGGCAGATACGGGTAGAGCATTTCGAGCGGCGGGGTTCGATTGTGCAGATCACAGTCAATTATGGGCAATCCGGCGGTTACAAAACTCGGTTTTCCGTTCTCCATTCTTATGTCTTCACCCTTTTCACGGTAAGTTGCTAAATCATTTTGCGGATATTCAAACATTTTTAGGATACCAGTTTGCGAGCCGTTTGTCAACATGAAACCGGGCGGAATCCACGGCTGAAATGGCGAGTCTGAAATGAGGTAACCAGTAATTAAATTGCGGTATTATTGAACCTTATTTGCAGCGGTTGCTGGAATCTCCCTGACGGCGCAATGTCGGTATTCGCATTGCAGCAAGGTTTTGGAGTTGCCTATGCGTCTTAATCCCGGCTGCGTGGAAAACTGGCGGAAAAGTGTTGACGGTTCTCTCGGATTTTGCTATTCTATATTTTGCTACAAAGAGATGCTGAGACGGATAACGGTTCTATATGATTTAGAATATATGCGACATCATCTACCAGTAAACGGGTGCAGAGGTAAGTAATGAAACCCATTGAAGCAGAAATTGAATATCTGCGCCAGAGGGCGCAAATTCCGGCGCGGGTTCAGCAGCAACTCGACCAGATGGTAAAGGTGGGAGAGCACCACATTCCACGGTGTGCAGCCGCGTTCGCATCGGAGATAGAGCGTTTTCGATCGGCGGACAAACTCGGTGATGACACCGATGAGATATTTAGCCACTGGTTCGATGAACTTATGGCAGGACGACTCACTGAGAAACAGGCGCGGGCGATTCCGGCTCAGTTGGTAGCTGCCAGAGATCTGATGCTATCCGCATTCGCCGAGATTGAGCGGGGACCGGAGGTTAGCAAGGACAACCTTTACGACCTGCTTGCCTTTGTCTTTAAATCGAGCGATATTGCGGGGGTTGCTCAACTCGTTATTCGAGTGTATCAGCTTGGACTCAGGGTCGACATAGATCAGATCCAGGCATTTCTGACACCCTTCCGCCGTCGCAACTCGATCGGCGAGATTATGCGCCGCCTGGATAGGCTTGGACAGTGGATGACGCAGTTTGAAGGTCGGAACTATGAAGGGGTGATATTCACTCCGGTGGTGACCCGTCACTTGGCAGAACACTCAGACTTCGAGGCAGCTCTAGCCGAGTTTGACCGACTCCGGGCGGAAACATTGGAAGGGCGGTTCCTCCTCGACAACGAACTCCAGAGAGATCTGGAATTCCTCCGGTTCACTCACTTGAACGCAAACCTCAATGGGGGACGAAGGGGCGGCGACGAGCAGTACGCCACTTTCAAGGCGCTGCCGGTGCTGCCGCCGCCTTGCCAAGAGACAGTCGAACTGAGAGAGCAGCATCTTGCCCAAGCGAGGCGCTACGGATACCAGGCTGCGTGCTTCCTGCAATTCCTCAGGCATTTCAAGGACAAAACCCCACAGTCAATCGTGGTAGTCGGGAATGACCGCTATGGCAGGCAGTGGGTCGTTGAGCCGCTCCAAGACTATCTGAAAGATGATTTTACCCTCCGATACGACCGCGTTAGATCTCACGCATCGTTCAGGCTCAGAGTTCCCCACGAAGTAGAGAGTAAGACGCGGGCAGGCTTTCCTCAAGATTTTGTCAGAGAGCTGAACGAGGAGATGCCGCATGTCGTCATCGTTGACGCTCGTAATCCAGTTAGAGGACCCGGCATGATGAAGATGTCGCGAGGTGCACGCGACTACGTGAACTGGTTCATGGTGTTCAACGACATCCGGGCGGAGGGCGATATATCCAAGTATGCGCATGAAGGCGCGGTGCCCCACCTATCGGAACTAAGGAAGTGGTACGAATTTGATGTCGTGAAGCGATTGATAAAGCCGTGGGTGAAGCCAGGCTCGACGTACAAGATTACCTACTGGGCACCGGAGTTGAAGGAGTACGTGATGCTTGGGGATTTCGCTATGCGAGCAGAGTACCCCGACCCGACAGACGATAAACCCCAGGTCGTCATATCGAATGCCGACATCTACAAGACCGAAGGCGATGACATCTACGAGACACTTCGGGGGACGGACCCATACTACTTCGATGGTCCAGAGAAGTATGTGAAGGAGGAAGTAGAATTCGGGTTTGGGGAGTATGGAGTGGAAACCCGTGCGAAAGGGCCCACAACCGATGAGTTCATTGCACGGGTGCAACAGGAGATTACCGCTGAAGTTGAGAGACTATTGCAAAGCAACGCAGTACCCGCTGACGGAGTGATAGAGCGACCCTAGTCATGAAGTGCATAGAGCGAACAATATAGCACTCTCACAGGAGCGAATTTCACGCTTTTAGCGGCATGAGCGAGAGCCTCTGAACATCATCGCGCCGGTTTTTCCTAGGGCAATCGCATGTAAATATTGTGTAGGGCTTACACCCTTGAATTGCAAAAATCGTCTCTTATTTCATATCGTAGCCACAGGTTTCCTAACCTGTGATCGGCCGCAGATTAGCAAATCTACGCTACGAGAGGGATTCCCCAAGTTTCTAATTGGTCAACCGTCTAATTCCTAAACAGATGCGATTGCCCTCCCGGTTTTTCCTGCAACGTATTGCTTATTTTTGTGTGGTTCGGTATAATAGAAGATTAGATGATGTCAAACTGTACAATTTGTAGAGTAGAACATTTACAGAGTTGGGCTTTAGCCCGTAAAGCCCAATGATTTATCTTTGGGATATAAGTTTCGCTTCAGCCGTTTTTCTATTGATTTTGTAGGGGAATGCTGCACCGTCGCTTGGCGGTGTCCCCTACATCCTACAGCATAGGACATTAAAGACAGAAAGACAATCCCATGAAGACCTACAAGCTCAAAATGTATAGCAATCACGGCAACCGTGTCTTGCACAAAACGATAGATGGACACGCTGAAGTATGGAATCACTTTATAGCGTTGTGTCGCAGATACTATGCTATCTACGGGACATATCCGGGTAAGAAAGCACTGATGCGACACTTAACCAAGTTGAAGCGGCTCCCTCGCTTTGCCCATTGGAATCTCCTTGCTAGTCAATCGTTGCAAGATGTAATAGACCGTCTTGATAAAGCATACTCAAAAATGTTTACTGACCGTACAAACAGCAAGCGTTCAGGTCGTCCCCGTTTCAAGAAACGTAAACTATACAAGTCCTACACCCTCAAGCAAGCCGGTTGGAAACTGCTACCAAGCAACTCTATTCGTATAGGTAAACGCATCTACCGATATTTCAAAAGCAGGGAAGTCTTAGGCACGCCGAAACGTTGCACGATTAAGCGAGACAGCGTAGGAGACGTATGGCTAATCATTCTGACAGACCATGTAGATACCGATTTAGAGTCTCCCACGACGGGTAATAACGCGGGGTTTGACTTTGGACTAAAGAGGTATCTCACCGGGTCTAGCTTCAATGACTACGACTCTCCACAATTCTTCAAGCGCGGTCTCAACACTATCAACCGTGCCAATCGCAACCATTCACGAAAGGTTAGAGGCTCAAAGAACCGGGAACGTGCAAGAGTCACTCTTGCAAAGAGACATCGCAAGATAGTCAACCAGCGAGATGACTTTCACTGGAAACTTGCTCATGACCTGACAGACAGATATGATTGGATTTCACTGGAGACCCTCAACCTCAAAGGCATGAAGTCCCTTTGGGGTCGCAAAGTCTCTGACTTAGGTTTTTCTGACTTTGTGCAGCAACTCAAGTATATCGCTTCCAAGAAAAGCACGGAAATCCGATTCATAGACAAGTGGTATCCTTCGAGTAAGACCTGCCATGTCTGTGGCGCAATCAACTAAGAGCTAAACCTTCGTGATAGAACTTGGCAGTGTCCAAGCTGCCACACAGAGTTGGATAGAGACCGCAATGCGGCTCTCAATATCCATAGGGTGGGGGCATCCACCCTCTCAGGAGAAGTTGTAAGTCCCGATTCGTCGGGCTAACTTTGTTGATAGAGCAATTCGATTCCTAAAGGATGAGAATCCCAATCTTTTAGGTTTGGGAGTATGTCAAAATAGATAGTAGGATGTCGTAATATACATTTAACTTGTTAACCCTAGGAGACCTATTTATGGCCCTGTCACCTGAATTGTGCAAAACGATGTACAGAAATATGTGGCGCATCCGGCTCTTCGAGGAAGAGGCGAATCGCCAGACGAGTCTCGGCTCCGTGGTCGGCGCTCTTCACATGTACTGTGGGGAGGAGGCGGTCGCGGTCGGCGTCTGTTCCAACCTACGGGATGACGACTATGTTCTCGGCACGCATCGCAGCCATGGCCACTGTCTAGCTAAGGGTGCAGAATCACACCGTATGATGGCGGAACTTTTCGGTAAAGCCACGGGGACGTGTGCCGGTAAAGGTGGTTCGATGCACATCGCCGATTTCTCGCTCAATATGCTCGGCGCTAACGGCATTGTCGGTGCCGGCATCGCGCCAGCCACCGGTGCCGCACTCGCCAGCAAGCTACGTGGAACAGATCAGGTATCGGTGTGCTTCTTTGGTGATGGTGCCGCTGCACGCGGTACTTTTCACGAAGGCATCGGGCTTGGGGCTTTGTGGAAACTCCCCGTTGTCTACGTCTGCGAAAACAACCAGTATCAGCAGTGGGTGCCGCGCATGAATGTGGCGGTGCTTGACTCGGTCGCGGATATGGCGGGCTCCTACGCGATTCCCGGTGTGTCGGTCAACGGCCAGGATCTCGCCGAGGTCTACGAGGTTGCCGGTGAGGCAGTCGAGCGCGCCCGTAAAGGCGGTGGACCCACGTTGATTGAGGCACGAACCTACCGCTTCTACGGACACAGCTTGGGTGATGAAGAACAGTACCGTTCCCCCGATGAAGTTGAAGAGTGGAGAGCTAACCAGGACCCGATCGCCAACTTCCGATTAAAGATAATGGATCAAGGGTGGTTGACTGAAGAGGAGGACACGGAGATCCAGAACGAGGTCAAAAATGAAATTACTGAGGCAGTGAGATTCGCCGAGGAGAGTCCGTTCCCGACACCTGATAACGTCACTACGGATGTCCTCGCCCCTGAGCAGGAGGTGGCATAGTGAGAACGCTAACTTTCAGTGAGGCATTACGAGAGGCCCTGCACGAGGAGATGGAACGTGACGAGACGATATTCGTTATCGGCGAAGATGTCATTACGCACGGTGGTCCTTACAAGGTGACGGATGGCGTTGCGGAGCGTTTCCCGGGTCGGATTTTCGAGACACCGATTGCAGAGGCAGGGATTATGGGCGTGGGGGTCGGCGCGGCTATGGCGGGGATGAACCCCGTAGTCGAGATTATGTACATGGATTTCGTGACTTGCGCTATGGACGAAGTGGTCAACCAAGCGGCAAAGATGCGTTACATGACGGGGGGCCAAGCTAGTGTGCCGATGGTTATTCGGCTACCGTGTGGTGTCGGTCGATTGTTGGCGGCGCAGCATTCCCAGATCATGGAATCGTGGTTCATGCACGTTCCGGGCTTACAGGTCGTCGTACCTTCGACACCCGGCGATGCCAAGGGATTGCTCAAATCTGCAATACGCAGTCCTGACCCGGTGCTATTTTTCGAGTACAAGCGGATCTATACCTCTAGGGGTGAGGTTCCGGATGGGGATCACATCATACCCATAGGTGAAGCCAAGATCTGTCGCGAGGGGGAGGACGCAACCGTTGTTGCCATCGGTCCAATGGTACAGAAGTCACTGGAAGCAGCGGTGCTGTTAGAGGACGATGGTTACGACGTTGAGGTTGTCGATGCGAGAAGCCTGTCACCGTTGGATACTGAGACGATTTGTGAGTCGGTAAGCCGGACGGGTCATGCCGTAGTCTGTGGGGAGGATTCCAGTTTTGCCGGGGCAGCTTCCGAGATAGCGGCGATGATCGGTGAAAACTGTTTCAGAGACCTTAAGGGGCCGGTCGTTCGGGTCGGCAGTCCGCATGTGCCGATGCCGTTCAGTTCCGAGCTCGTCAAGCATGTTGTGCCTGAAGTTGCCAATATCACTGAGGCGGTTAATCGCGCAATGATGTAGTAGTAGGAGAAAGGGAGGATTCATGGCAATACAGTTCCGTTTAGCGGCTCTCGGCCACACCATGGAAACAGGTCGCGTTGTCGAGTGGCACATAGCCGAAGGTAGCAAAATCGAGGAGGGTCAGCTGCTGGTATCAATTGAAACAGACAAGGCTGTCGCTGATATTGAGTCACCGGTCAGTGGTGTGCTGTTGCGCATCGTGGGACAAGCTGACGGTGTGTACGACGTCGGTGCAACCCTCGCTTGGATTGGGGAGGAAGGGGAGGAGATTCCGGATACACCGGCAGAGCAGTCTGCCGCCCCGGATGCGGAACGTCCTGCCGAATCACGGGCGACTCCCGTTGCCTTGCGGCTCGCCCAACGACACGGTGTAGATGCCGAAGTGTTGCAGGGAACTGGTCCGGGCGGACGGGTCACAAAAGAAGATGTGCAGCGCGCCATTGATGACGGCACAGCCACCCCACAAAAACCGGATAGCGAGGTTCCAGCTCCTAGCCCTGCAGCACAGCCCAAGAAGCCGGCTGCGGAACGTCCGGCGGGATCACGGGTGACCCCTGTTGCCTTGCGGCTCGCCCAACGGCACAGTATAGATGCCGAAGTGTTACAGGGAACGGGGCCGGGTGGACGGGTCACGAAAGAAGATGTGCAGCGTGCCATTGATGACGGTACAGCCACCCCACAAAAAGCACCTAGCGAGGCTCCAGCTCCTAGCCCTGCAGCGCAGCCCGAAGCTCCGGCTGCTGGTGTTGAGGTTACTCCGCTTACTGGTATCCGTCGTACCACTGCCGAGCGTCTGGGGGCAATCTGGTCGCAGGCACCGCATGTTACGGAGGGGATCGAGGTCGATTTCACCGCGCTCCAAACCGCCCGCACAGAAAATGGGGACGCGTGGCGCGATGCTTACGGTATTGCACCGACGCTCAACGATTTTGTGCTGAAAGCGACCGCCGAAGCGTTGAAAGCACACCCTCAGCTCAATGCGGCACTGATTGACAACGCGATACATCAGTATAGCAACATCAATTTAGGGGTTGCCATTGACATTGAGTCAGGCTTGGTCGTGCCGGTCGTTCGCAAAGTTGACACACTCGGCGTGATAGCGCTTGCAGGCAAAGTCAGGGAACTCGCAGAGCGCGCCCGGGACGGAAAGCTAGGGCTTGACGACTTTACGGATGGCACGTTCACCGTGACGAATCTCGGCGGCCTTGGCGTGGATTGGTTCACACCGGTTCTTAATCCTCCGCAGTGCGCAATTTTGGGTGTGGGTCGGGTCCGTCAGGCTGCGGTAGTGGCGGATCGATCAATCCAGTTCCGAGATGTAGCGACGCTGGTTCTCACCTTCGACCATCGAGCGATTGACGGCACTCCCTGTGCCCGCTTCCTCGCAGATTTACGCACACGGATTGAGGATCCGGGGCAGCTGCTGCCTTAGCCTCAGCCGCAAGACTCAATGCCGACGCATATGAACTCCCCATAATTGCGTCAAAATTTATCAAGTTCCGGCAGATAATCCCGGAAATGGGTCATTGCGTTCTCGTCGTCGCGGTAGGTAATCGGTTTGGGAGACAGCCATTCAATTATAGGATTTTTGATCGAGTGGGCAAAGAAGTGGTTGCCGGTAGGGTTGTAGTGGCCGATGTGGTACCGCGCCATGTAATCCTCTAGAGACAGGTTGAAGCATTTGTAATCTTCGGTGTGGACGAGGTTCATGTCAAAATGAAGGATCTGGTTGTCCCGGAGGTAATCTGCGATGGGCTGATCGTAACGCTTGCCGCTGGAGATGAGTTGCCGGGTGGCCTGTGGGCAGTAGAGCGCGATCATCAGCTTTTTGTCCCTATGTTGAGTAAATGCCAAGGCTTGCTCGATGATGTAGCAGGTACCGGCAAAGGCGTAGGCGTTGCGTAGATTCTCGATCCACCTTCGTTGTTGTTCAGGCTGGTCCGGACCGTCGGGAGAAAAACCAAGAATCTCTGCCAGAACGTTGAGCTGCTTGATGTCGATTTCCTGGATGGAGTCGCGGCAGAATAGAGTCATCTGCAGCATGAGATCATCCTTCAGGGCATCATACATGAAATCGGGATCTGTCATATTGTAGAGGGATTCCGGAGTTTGTAACAGAGCCTCCTTTTCGACGAGGTGCCCGTTCTCCATATCCATTTCTAGGTGCGCCCAGAAATTGCCTTCAAACATTGCAGGGACCGCAGATCTCTGGGTGGGGTAGCTGACGCGGCGGCAACGAAAAAAGCTTCTGTGGTGGTCATCACCCCAGATATAGAGGATGACGTACTCGGCACCCTCATCGGTTTCTTCGGCGCGTATCAGTCTGCGACATGCCTGATATACCCCGAAACCGCCCACGCCATAATTGCCGATAGGTTCGCCTATGTGTGCGGCCAAGTATTCCTGCCAAGTCTCTTGGTCGCTCACTTGGGCACCTTGGGTAAAGCTGTTGCCATAGGTGTTGATGCGACGGGGATGATCGGCATACAGGGCTGCGCTGCGGGTTCCGTTTTTTTGCACGGTGTTGATGGTCGAGCTGTTATTGATGCCGTCTTTGGGGAGATAGTTGCCGAGGATATATCCAACTTCCGGATCGAATTGGCCCCATGACAGTTTTTCCGGATCGAGGAAATGGTCAATGTCTTCCCTGGTACAGGCTCTTGCTCGAACGTGTTGTTCAAAAGTCGTCATGTTTGAAGTCCTCCGCGTGATAGGCGTTGCCCCTCTGGTGCTCTATGAGTCCCAGACGGGGGCAGACCTCTATTTAGCAGGCACATTTTCTCGTTTAGGATTAGCAACTATGGTAGATTTTAGAATTACTTAGACACTCCCAATGCACAGCCAACCCCCTAAATCCCCCAACTCCCCTGACAAGGGGAGAAGATAAGAGGGGAGCTTCTCCCCTTGTCTTTCCCCTCTTATCAGAGGGGTTCAGGGGGACTTTGGAAACCTCGCGAAGGTCGGAGTTATTGGTAAATGTCTACTTATTTTTCTAATTCACCATAAATCAATTAGTTATTCAACTCTCTCCATTTCTCGCAAGCACTATAAAAAATGGCGATCTGTCACCGGTCACTGTGTCGGAATAACCGGAAGCAGAATATGCGATGGATATTGACTCGTATGATAAACCGTCTGCTGTGCCGAGCGCATCTCTGCATCAACCCCTAGTATGTTTCCGGTGTTCGGGTTGCGATCAAAGCGTGGGAAGTTAGAGGACGAGATTTCCACGCGGACGCAGTGTCCTTTTCGGAAAACATTCCCGGTGACCGCAAGGTCGATTTCGTACTCATAAACCGTATTCGGTTCGAGAAGCGTTGGGTCGGTGAAACTTTCGCGGTATCGGGCGCGAATAATCCCGTCGCACAGATTCATCGCGTAACCCGCTGGTGAAACGTCCACAAGTTTCGCCGTCCAGTCGGTATCCGGCGCGTCGGTGGCGGCGTAAAGAACTACCCTAATGGGTCCTGTGACCTCCATGTCTTCCGCCATCGGTTCGCTGGTATAACAGAGAACATCGCCACGCATCTCAACCGGTCGCTGATCGTATGGTCCCCACGGAACGATATGGGGTGAACAGCAGTTGTTGCCGCCCATCGTTTGGACCGGGTAGTGCGGGTCGTAAACGAAGTAGTCCGTTGACTCGTGCGCCGGTGGTTCGGCGGAAAGCGCTCCATCGCCGAGCACAGAGTTTGCCTTGCCATTTGAGTGGAGATACCATTTCTGCCATTGCGTTCGCGCCAGGGGCCACTCATGCTCATCACGCCACTCGTTGACACCCATGATAAATAGTCGTAATGGCGGTTCATCAATAATCCCGTTATCGATTCCTTTGAGCCAGTAGTCGAACCAGCGCAGTTCTTCCCCGTCGAGGTCAACCATCGAAGACGCGCCGAAGTCGATATCGCCCGTGCGGGTGGAGGCACTCAATGAGTGTGGCCACGGTCCAACGATGAGTTTGCTCTGCCGGGACTCAGGGGTCCGTCCGTGCTGGCGTAAGCCGTTGAAATTGATAAAGGTGTGTTGGGCGTAAAGGTCATACCATCCACCCATGTTGAACGCAGGAGCGGTAATCTCACTCCATCTTTTCTCAACGTTGGTTGCGTCCCAATAGTCATCGTAGGCTGCGTGTTCAATCCAGTCTTTCCAGAACTGGAGCTTGCGTCCAGCGAGTTTGTCCATCTCAATAAGCGGCAGCTTTCGGAACGCCTCTGCCCAGTGATGATATTCAATGCTCTGGGCGGTTCGTCCGTTGGTGCGCATCCCCCAAGTCATTAGCACATTGAGTTGGAACGCCCCACCGGGATAGACCAAGCCGGTGTAAAAGTCATTACAGATGACGCGAGGCACCATGCAGCTCAGAAACTCGCTACGGTGGGGCGCGCTCTGCCACTGCACCAATCCCACATACGACCCACCCGCCATACCGATTTTTCCGTTACACCACTCCTGCTGCCCAATCCACTCCTGAGTATCGTAGCCGTCCGGACCATGATTCGCGAAAGGATAATGCTCGCCATCTGAATCCCATCGACCTCGTACATCCTGAACCACACAGGCATAGCCGTTGTTCGCCAGTTGACGCCCTTTTTCGATCATCCCATCCACGTTATTACTATAGGGTGTGCGCATCAACACCGTCGGAAACTTTCCCTGCGCTTTTGGGAGATAGATATCTGATGAGAGATTGACCCCATCACGCATCGGTGTCTTTATGTTCAAACGCATTTCCACATCGTAATTCGACATATTTTCCTCCTATTTTTTACGTTCACGTTTTGTGCCTCAGTTGCCCGGAGCAATCGCGACTTTTACTCTATGTCCCCTATTTATAAGTAAGGAACGCGGATCTGCGTTCCCTACAATCTGAAATGTGTAAGGCTTATTGTGTTTCAATGAACCGCAAAGTGCCAAAATGTTGTGGGCGATGATAATCAATCTTCTGGGTCGGCGACCATGCGGTGTATTCGTCCTCGGCTTGCGTTTGCCCGCGATCAATCCGATAGAGGTTCATGCGCCAGACATCTCCCGCTTTCGGTGGGATATTTGGGGCAGTCAGTAAGTCCTTGAATGGGACAGCAATTTCGCATGACCAAGATGTATCCGGCAAACTGGGGGATGCCCCCCTGTCGGCAGGGGGGCTCGTTTTCGCTGTACCATCAACGGAAACAGCGTGTTGCAAGGTTTCGCTATCCCAATCGCGCAGCACGTGCATTTCCTGCCCGTGCGATTTGCCGTTGACGACGAAGGCATCAAACAATGTATTGATGGGGCTTACCTCAAGCTCGATGTATGTCCGGAGGTCGCTGTCCGGATCGAGAAAGACTTCGACCACTTCTTCGTTATAGATGTCCCCATCACGCTCATGGATTGTTCCCCAAATGTCCTGATCATAACACAGAAAGCCGGCGTAGAGGTACTCGCTATTCCAGAGCAGTCGAACCTCTGTTGGTTGACGCGGTTTTTCCCCGGTATCCGTGGTCAACAGTTCAATGACATTGGCTGACGCCCACGCGGCATCCGTGAGCGCACCATCGATCGTTATTTCACCATCGATCCGAACACAATCATATTGCGGCAATTCTATCATCAGTTTCTCCTTCGTCAAATAGTGTCCTGTTCTTTTATGTTTCGCGCATCACGAGATCGATCCCCAAACCGGGGCGATCGGACAGTTCGATATATCCAGAAACTACCTGCTCCGGCGGGTTAAGGAATTCTGCCCGCCATTCCACCTCACCCCATGCGAACTCCAGAATCGCAAAGTTCGGCACAGTCGCCATGCACTGCACACTTGCTGCGGTTGCAACCGGACCGCTTGGGTTATGTGGGGTCATCATCACGTCCGCTGCTTCTGCCATCGCCGCAATCTTTTTCAATTCCAAGATGCCGCCGACATGCTTCACGTCTGGCAAAATATAGTCAGCAGCACGTTTCTCCAAAAGCCGTTGAAATGCAGATTTGGTTCGTAACTGTTCTCCGGTCGCGATTGGCATTGAAGTGGATTGGCTGACGTGCGAAAGTGCGTCCAGATTTGTCATCGGAATCGGATCCTCGAGCCAGAAGAGATGAAGGTCATCGAGAGCTTTTGCCGTCTGGACAACCAAGCCCGGATTGAAGCGGCTATGACAATCGACCATCAAATCGATGTCAGGTCCGATGGTTTCACGGATGCGGCGGATACGTTCAATCCCCGTCCGAATTGCAGGTGTCAAGGTGCCGCGCGATATATCGCGTGTAGAAACATCATCAAAGGGGGCACACTTAACTGCCGTAAACCCTTCCTCGACAGCTTTTCGGGCATTTTGCGCGAAGCCTTCGGGGGTTCGGTTCACAGTTGCACGATTGATGTTGGCATATAGACGAATCTTCTCCCGACACCTGCCCCCCAAGAGTTGATGGATGGGAGCGTTCAACGCCTTGCCGACAAGATCCCAGAGCGCGTGCTCGATTCCGCTGATTGCTGTGTGATAAGGACGTCCTTCACCCTCATTATAAAATCGGCGGTGGTAGTCCTCTATTTGGAATACCTCCCGACCGGTAAGAGCGGAGTTGAGTCCCTCAATAATTTGAACCACACGTCCATCGTGACCGTGAGAGGCTTCACCGATGCCTGTCGAACCATCTTCAGCATGGATTTTGACAAAGACCCAATCTCCACGATGGTTGATATCTACAGTATGGGTTTCGATCGCTTTAATTTTCATTTGATCCTCATTCAACAGAACAGGTTTCAGATTCACAGTCCAGTTTGCTCAAACGTGACCGATTTTTCGATATGATTAGGTATGCCCCTTTCAGCAGCGTCCGAATAACAGGCACAAGGTAGAGCCATGTGAAATAGCGATACCGACCGAGCCGCCTATAAATTTGGTAGATAGTGTCCGCTCCGCGATAGACCTTCCCGTTTGAGTCGATGAATCGCATCCCTTCCTTTGATTCAATGTCTTCAAGCTGCGGATAGTGTGAGTAGAGATCGGGGGTTTGTTTGGGGGTATAGGTAAATTGACCCGCTTGATCCTTGTTCTGAATTCGGCGGATACCGCTCAAGCAGAAATTGCACTCTCCATCGTAGATGATAACGGGTTTGGTTGGTTTTGTTGCGTTGTCTGCTTTCATGAAGTAAATTCTCCTTTTGAGATTTATGCAGGAAACCACCCTTGCAGGATTTCACGGAACCTGTAGAAAGAACTGTCTTGACACCTTTTCAAGCCCACTTTGCGGGCTAATTGTTGATACAGTGCGGCGGAACGTCCTTTTCTCATATGACGAAGTACTTCCTCTAACAACTCTTTCGGACGAGACGGTTTAGTTTCTCCTTCTTGCCAGTAGCTCTTTCGATGCCCCAGATTTTTTATTGTCTCCCAATCCGTCCCGAATAATCTGGGTACGTGAGGCGACGTACTCCACACCCAGATTTCGAGTTCTGGATCAATCACAACAACAGCACTCCGTCCCTCCCAGCCGCTTCTGTTCAAATCGTCTTGAATCTTTGCCTCGATTTCCTCTGCACTCGCGGGACCGCCCTCCCATTCTGCATCGAGTAACACTAAGGCATACTCGTACTGTCGGGCAAAGACTGCTAGAAAACCCCCAGCTCTATGGAATACCCCCGGATCGTTTTGGAGGGAGTAAATGTCAGAATCAGCATTGATAGCAAGTTGACGAATACCTAAAGCTCGCCATCGTTCAAACAGCAGAGTCGCAACCGTACGTTTCTGTTGGCTGTCGGCGGTAACCACAACTAACTCCCTTGGTTCCTGTTCTGCTGTCCTCATCCCAACACTCCCGCTGCATATAGTATTTCCAAATCCACCTGTCCCCGCCAATCTTTTAGCTTTGGATGCTCACTGCCACGCACGATTGAAGTAGCACCGGAGGCATTTTTGGCGAAACAGAGAATTTGTTCCCACTTGGTGAGTCCAACAATCAATGGGGAATGCGTTGCCATCAAGACCTGACCGTCGTATACCGAGGACAGCGATTCAAAAACCGCTTCGATAGCGCGAGGATGTATTCCGTTCTCCACCTCCTCGATTAGGTATACCTCTTGATTGTGCGGTAAATACGCTAGCAGGGTAAGGGCTAATAAACGCAGCGTACCGTCAGACAGCAACCATGAAGGGACAGGCTGTTCTAGGTTTGAATAATGGACATTGAGATAGAAATGACGATCTTCTGGACGTTCAATAACATCAATCGTTTGCAGGTCCGGCAATACGGTGCGGAGATGCTCCAACCAGTCTTTGAAATCCTTCTCATGATGGTTACGGAGATCTCTAACAACAAGGGGCAGATTTGAACCGTCAGTGCGAAATGCACGCGGGACGGAAGGACTTGAAGGGCGACGCATAGCAGCACTGTTGAGTGTCAATACATGGATACCTTCCATAAGTATATTTCGCACCCATAAAGCAACGGGAAAATGCTTTTCATCTTCAACTAAGTTAGCCAATGCAAGTCTGCGAGGACCACTTCTGTAAGGAGCCCACTTTCCTCCGATTTCCGAAACGAAATAATCATTGCCGCTCTCTGTCTTACGGACGATTCTACGCCAACCCCACCCTTTTGGGGCGCGCCTTGTCAACACGCTTGCTGGTAGAGTAGGTTCATTAGGAAAAGGTAAGACTTGAGAGGTGGTATGTGCCCGTGGTTCTGGACAGAACCATAAAGTTTCGTCGATAATTGTTAATTCACCATTATTCGAACTTTTTCCAATTGCAATCTCGTATCGCGCAATTTGATAACGACTGTTCGCTTTAGGTTTGCGTAGTTTGTCGGGAATCTCCAACTCAATTGCCAATTCAAACCGATCTGCCATCTGATTAAAGATGAGTTCATCCACACGCCTCGCTCTGCCGACTGATTCAATGGTGCCTTCACCCACAAGGATGGCCTCCTCAAGCCCCATAGTGAGGATATCTCGCACCAGACCTACGACATCAAGAAAAGTACTTTTTCCTGATGCATTCGGACCTACAAGTACGTGGAAATGTTCCAATGGCTGACTGACGTAGCGCAGACAACGGTAGTTCAAGGCTTCAATGCGTCGAATCATATTTGTCCATCTCCTTGTTTCACGTCCTACATCTCCTCAAGCGTTTCAATACCCAGCAAGGTTAAGGCTTTTGTGATAACAGCTGCTGAAGCGTTTATCAGTCCCAATCGCGCTTTTATCAATGGAGGGCTTTCGGCAGCAAGCACGGGGTGTTTGTGATAGAATTGATTGACGTTTTGCGCGACGATGAACAGATGATTACAGACACGAGCGGGGGAGAGGTCCCGAGCGGCTTCTTCCACAACTTCAGGGAACTGAATCAGCGCACGGATTAGCTGCAATTCTTCTTCGTTTCCAAGGAGCGAAAAATCTGGCTCAACCGAGCCAAGATCTTGCGTTTGTGCTCTTCGCAGGATGCTAGCACAGCGTGCGTAAGCATATTGACAGTAGGGTCCGGTAAAGCCGTCAAAGGAGATAGACTCTTTCGGGTCAAAGTTGATGGTGAGCTCGGAACGGACACGGAGCAGATAGAATTTAATTGCCGAAAGCCCGATGGCGAAGGCGCGTTTCTGAACCTCCTCGTCCGACAATCTGTCCTCTGAGTCGCGTTGCCGAATTTCATCTGCGGCGAGCTGCAACATCTCCTCAATCAGGTCGTCGGCATCAATCACTGTCCCCTCACGCGATTTCATTCTCCCTTCTGGCAGGTTGACCATGCCGTAGGACAGGTGATAACACTCAGAAGCCCATTCAAAACCGAGCATATCGAGTAGCTTGAACAAGCACTGGAAATGGTAGTTCTGTTCTGAGCCGACGACATAAATGGAACGTTTGAGTTGATGTTCGTCAAACTTCATCTTTGCTGTCCCCAGGTCCTGTGTGATGTAAACACTTGTGCCGTCGCTACGAAGCAGCGTCTCCACCTTCTGACTTCCATCTCTTTGTATGCCGAACTCATCGGCAGGCAATTTGGCAATTATGGCACCATCTTCAGCCTTGACGAAGGCACCCTTCTCCAAACCAGTTTGGATGAGATCTTTGCCGAGATTGTAGGTATGGGACTCATAGTAGAAAGCATCGAACTCCAAACCGAGTTTTTGATAGGTTTCGGCGAATCCATTGTAGACCCACTCGTTCATCATCTCCCAGAGTTTGAGCGTTTCCGGATCGCCGGACTCCCATTTCCGAAGCATTACCTGCGTCTCTCGTTCCAGATCTGGGTGCTTCTCTTCCTCTTGTGCGTAACGGACATACCAATCCCCAACAAAGTGGTCGCCCTTCGTGCCGGTAGTCTCCGGCGTTCCACTATCTCCCCACTTCAGCCAAGCGAGCATTGATTTGCAGATGTGAACACCGCGGTCATTTACGAGATTTGCCTTAATCACCGTATGACCTGTTGCCTCAAGTAGCTTTGACACCCCCATTCCGAGGACACCGTTGCGGATATGTCCGAGGTGCAAGGGTTTATTGGTGTTGGGGGAGAGATATTCGACCATCACCCGCTGTCCTTGCCCTATACTGCTATTTCCAAGGTTCTCCCCTTGTCGCACGATTTCATCACATACACCGCTGAACAGGGCGTGATTGTGAACTTTGACGTTCAAATAGGGTCCAACCGCCCTCACTGATTGAATTGATTCGCTCGGATCTATCTCGGCTGCGATTGCTTGGGCGATCTGGACTGGATTTTGCCGAAACTGTTTTGCCAACGGGAAGCACTCGATCGTAAAGTCACCCAACTCGACCTGTGGTGGATACCCTAATTTGAGGCCCTCCGGTTTTTGTCCAAATCGGCTTTGGCAGGCAGCCTCTACCGCGGTTAGAATTTCAGTTTTAATGCTAGCGATCAACATCCTTCCCTCCTATTTTTCTTCGCTAGGCTGGGAAGGGAAAAGACTTTCGTCGTCGAAGTCGTAGTCTTCAAGTTCGTCATATACCTCTTCATCTTCCTCATATTCGGTGATAGCCTCTACATCAGGAACTTCAATCTGTGGAGCGTCAGCCCAAAGACGTTCGAGATTGTAGTATTCCCGTTTCTCTTCGAGAAAAATATGTACCACAAAATCAACGTAGTCTAACAAGATCCAGTCTGCATCACGCCCCCCTTCTCGATGCCAAGGACGTTCATTCCAGTTATCTTCTAGCTCATCTAGCACGGCATCAGAGATCCCTTCGACCTGCGTGTAGGAGACGCCACTACAGATAACGAAAAAGTTCGTAAACGAGGGGAACCGTCTTAAATCGAGGATGACCGCATTGCGAGCCCGTCGGCTTAAAGCGGTAGCAGCGGCGGCTTGTACCATTTCTAGCGTGTTTCCTTGCATGTTGTTCCTCCTTGAAGAAGTGCCTAGAGTTAGAATCGTGAATTGCGCGAATGGCTGAATGCCATGGCTAACTCTAGTTCACTGTTTGCGTGTTGGTTCACTGATTTCCCGGAGGGCACTGTTATAGGCATCAATTGTATGCGGGTGAATAAGGACACCTTTGGCGAGGAGATGTTCAATTTTGTAACGACTGACTTCAAAAACGGCTTCGTTCAGATTTTGATAGGCAATCTCACGCACAGAATGTGCCTCTGCGTAGTTGCGCTTCGGTTCAGCAAAATCGGCGACATACAGGATTTTATCGATAAGCGTCATCCCGGTAGCACCAGTTGTGTGGAGTCGGATGGCGTTGAGGATTTCAGGGTTATCGACATCGAAATGCGAAACAGCGAGCAGCGCTCCAATTGGCGCGTGCACGAGCGACGGGTTGTGGTGTTCGACTTCATCAAGTTGAATCCGATGGTTTGCTGCCGCTTCATACAGATCCGAAGTGCTCATCCACTTCGCACAGTCGTGTAAAAGGGCAGCAAGGTTCACTTTCTGCAAATCTGCCCCATACTTCTTCGCCAAATCAAGTGCAAGCTCTTGAACAGATAGGACGTGTGCATACCGCTCAGGTGTTAGCTTGGATTTGAGATATTTCTCGATTTCAGCAGTTTTTGATTCTGCAAGCAGCGCGGATTTTTCGATGTCGTCGTTATTCGTCTTCATCTGTAATTTCGTCCACTTCTCCCGCATCAAGTAGCAGCTGTGCTAGTGCTTCTTTCTCTTCATCCGCCATCAGGTCGGCATTTGGCAGCGGCGTACTGATTCGATATTCCTGGTTCAACCATTTACCGAGATCTACCGCCTTACAGCGTGCGCTACAGAAGGGAAAGTTTGGCGGCAGTTTCCCACCGGGTTTATAATCAAATTCGCGAACTGTTCCGCAGACACTACATTTGTGTTTCACTATGAGATCACCTGCCTTATGCGTGAATAAGCGACCTATCCGTTGGTCACTTCGGAAAACTTGATTTTTTTACACGATAGTCTTTTGTAGGAACAGAAAATTTGGATCTCCGGTTTACCTGTATAGTTGATGGCGTCCAATATACTCCTCGACAGGTGCCGGGACGAGGTATCGAATGGAACGTCCGGATCGGATGCGTTCACGAATCTCGGTTGCGGAGATGTCAACTCCCGTTATTGAAAAGTATTGGACACGGTCTCGAAGATCCGGCGGAACTTTGTCCAAACAATAGTTGGGGCGAGTGGTCGCAATAAAGCGACAGATGTTGAGAATCTCATCATAATCCTTCCAGATCTTGAAATCAATCAGTGAATCGGCACCGATAATAAACGCAAGATCGCATCCCTCTCCGTAGAAAGCTTGTAACTCTTTGATGGTCTGAATAGCAAAAGAGGGACCTACACGACTCAACTCGATCCGCGACACCTCGAAATCAGAGTTATCCGATGTCGCGAGGAGAGTCATCTGATAGCGGTGTTCCGGATCGATGATGTCGGGCGAATCTTTATGGGGTGGACGGGCGGACGGGATAAAGAGGATTTTATCATAACCCAATCCATCACGCACTTCCTCTGCACTCAGGAGATGTGCGTAGTGGATAGGGTTGAAAGTGCCGCCCATAATGGCAATTTTCATTTTTGTCCTCCACCTGTATCAACGCCGGTGATTCCAATATAGTTACCTTTCACGTCCTGATATATTTTTAGAATAAGATACACTTCGATAGATTCTTTTGAATCCCTTTACCGGTTTTAGCAGATATGCCTTTTCACCCTCTAAAAAGAAGCCTGTGCCCCAGAGAATTAGGGGATACCCCAAAAAGAACAAGAGCTTTAGAGCGACATTAATTTCCACCGCGCTGCTATTAGCAACTAGTAAAGACACCCCATAGAGTCCGAATCCGATGGCTGTGATATGTAAAAGTCTCCCAACCTCAAAGTGGAGATTATAGAACTTTGCCGAATAGTATGCTTTGAGGAAGTTCCACACGATGTAGGATAGCATAGTGGCGAACGCGGCTCCCAACATGCCCCATTGAGGAATAAAGAGAAAGTTCAACCCGATATTCACTAATGCCGCTATCAAAACTATTCCCGAAGCATGGAACGATTTTTTCATCAATCCCATACCCCAACCGACGAAATTACCGACCCCATGCTGAACGTAGGAGTAGGTGATGATTGGAACGATGACCCAAGCTGCCCAGAACGCCTCTTTCCTCGCAAAAAGGGTCAGAATTTCTCGACTGAAAAGCGAGATTAGCAGGCAAGCAGCGCATCCTATCAGATAGAAATAGGTGGCACCCACCCTTAGAAGGCCTCTTATAGTTTCGGGATCTTCTTCCTGTTTAAGAACAACAGGTTGAAGTGCTTGTTTCAGCGGAGTCACCAGAGCGATCTGAAGGATTCCAGCAATTTGGTATCCAAAGGAGTAGAGCCCCACCACGCTAACGGAGGTGAAGATTCTTAAAACATACCGATCTCCAGATTGGATGAGAAGATTTGAATATTCCGATAACAATAGCGGATAAGCGTATTTTAGGGGTGGAATAATCACTGAACGAGACAGCTTAAATGTCGATCTTTTGATAAAAATAGGGAGTATCATGAGTACAGTGACTATCAGACCGAACAAGCTTCCGACGATAAGAGCGAGGACTCCTTTCTTCAAAACAGTGAGCATATACAGAGTCAACCCTGCGGAGAGCAACACGCTTGATATAGATGTAAAAACGAAGTATTTCGCCCGCTCCAACATACGAAGCAAACACAGAAATAGAGACGAAAACGGTTGTAAAAACAGTATCAACGCATATATCTTGAGGAGATGAGCGAGGTTCCTATCTTGTAGCAGTATTCCAGCGAGGTATTCACTGACTCTCCAAAATATAGCCGCACAACAGGTAATTATCAGCAACGCCCACAAAAACAGGTTGAACAGTAAGAGACCGCTTTTTTCTTTATATTCCGGTGCATAGTAAAACCGAGTGAAGGCACTATTTATAGGCGATGACACGAATCGAGACAGCAAACTAACCGTAATAGACATCAGTCCAATAATGCCAAAATCTTGGGGTGACAAGAACGAGGTATAGATTGGAAAAAGTAAGACGAATAACGCACCTTGAGATATGCTGCCGATGCTATAGATACTTCCCAGCTGTATCGTTCGTTTTATATGATCTATTATCATACGCCATAAACCGCATATTGCTCGTTATCGTACAGCAGTTTCAGGGAACCCAAAGAGTATTTAATTCCCCGTTTCGCCGCGAGTTCAACCTCTCGTTTTTGAGTCACCAATGTATTGACCCCATATCGGACGCGAAAATGGTCAAAATCTGGCTTCATCAAATAGAGATACGCGTGATCTTCACCCATATACTTCATCCCTCGTCCCGGTTCGGACATCGAAGGGTAATAAAAACGAGAATCTGTGTTTTCCATGCTTCCAGCCAAAGTATAACTGAACTTTGTCGGGATAGTAATTATATTCTGTCCGCTTCTCCCATTCAAGAATTTGATAACGTCTTCAAGCGCCGTTTCTCTGGGGGGCCAGAGATTGTTTTTAATGCCAGTAGAACTTAGATACAGGAAATTCACCAAAACGAACCCGATGTGAATTAGAGCGATTATATAGATTATTTCGTATGGTTGCTTGGTTGCAATACAATACCTGACAAAAATCAGATGGAGAAAGGCTAGCGAATACTCAAGATATCTTTCTGCCTCACCGAGGAACAGAGCGAATTTAATAGATGTAATAACAAATGCGATGAAGCTTGCGAGGGAGAGTCCGGTTACATACCAAATTACGTTGTCAGAAAAGAGTGCTGTGAAAGTCTCCGGTGAAGAGATCCACCAATACAAAAGCAGTGGGATGATCGGTATCGAATAAACGAGGATGACCGGTGTCGCCTTAGTAAAAACTATCCTGCAAAATTCCTTCGGTCGAGAAAACAGGTGAACTGGCAAGGCGACAAGATCTCTTAAACTATTCCTTTCTGCTATTGGTGTTGTCCCTTCCTTTATAGCGGCGAAATACCATTTATAGTGTGCCCATTTACGTACAAGTAACTGCCTGACGCCGAGCTGCGGAACGACCATACAGAATCCCAAGGTCGCCAACAGTGGCAGTAACGGAACGAGGTCTCGGTAAAAACAGGATAGTACAATCGAATTTATTACCAATACTTGCATTCCAAACTGAGAAGAAAGCACTATCAGCGTTCCTAAGAGAAGGCAAGGTATGTAGAAGTAGGGAGATCCAAACAGATAACCGACACCGAAAAAGGTGAAATAGAGCAGAATTAAGAGATTTCCTAGCGTTCTTCCTCCTATTGCTTGTAATCGAGCGGTTACCGGATGCAGCTTTGGACTGGTAGCGTAGAGCAGCGTAACCGCTCCCGCAGCGGAGATGAATTGTTCAGAAGCGATTTGCCAAGCACGCTCAAACAGAAGGTAACTTAAAAAACAGACTAACAGGATACTCGCTAAATCGAAGACGAGGTTGGTCATCCTGCCAACCGCAACCCAGTGTTTCGGATTAATCAGTGCGATAATGGCATGTGGCAGCGGGGGATAGCCCCTGATTCCGGGGACGAGCGAATCCTTCACGCTGTGCCTGCCAATTCCCTTCAGTCCCCCTAGGTCGCGCCGCAGTTTCATGAGCCAAAGATGTGCATCTAAATCGCTGCCGGCATGGAGCAGAAACATCAGCCGTGTCACAAGACCCAAGAAACAGATGCCTACAACTTCAATGTAGACCATTTTCGCGGCTTTCCTTTCTTGTTAACGACTGATCTCATGAAACACGGGCATCCGCAGAGACATATAACGTTAAATTATACCACACACTCCATCATCTCGCCTGCGATCCGATCAAATACGTCTCGTTGTTCTTGTGTCCAATCGGTCCAAGGTGGGAACTTATCCGGTAAGCCTGCCCGCTCCTGCAATGAATTAATGCGTGCGTTTATCATCTCTCCTATCTGCTGGTCATTAAATCCGTCTAATCCTAAAAAATCGAAAATCTGTCTCATCTTGGACCCGTCCAGTGATCTCATGTCCACCTGAAGCCAATGTTGATTATCTAGTTGAGAGAACAGTTCTAACGCTTTCTTATTAAAATTAGCCCAGTACCAGGCGCACTTTTCAAAGCGCGAAAACCGTTGCCATATCTCGAAATATGGGGTGCCGGGGTTGGGACGCAGACGACTGTAATCCCACCAATCCTGTTCAGGCGAGTCAACCGATGAATTTGGATCGTCCTCTTTCATGGCAAAAACTCCGCTATGCGAGAACTTCTGACTATAGAAGTCGTGCCAATCCATCAAAGAACGCACAACCTCCCGTCCGTCTCGCACCGGAAAAAGGAATCTGCAATCCCATAGTTCAGCGATATATGGAACAAACGGCAGATAGTTTGGATTTTTGTCTCCATACTTTAGCCCACTAGACAACACTTCTTGAATTGGCGCTGACTTCGCTTTCTGAATGACCTGCTTCGGATCCCTTAGTATGCCCCGATATAAATTCCGTGCTTCGATGCACAGGTTCGGTTTCTGCTCGACGAAGACGGTTGCGTTCTGTGACATGTTTAGCATTTTCACCAGTGCTGTTGTTCCACTTCGCGCACAGCCAATGATGAAGAAGATATCAGCCATAGCCATTTCCTAACGGGGGATTTTACCTGAAAGTTCGGAATAGAAATAGAAGCTTTAACGCGCTTTTGTGTCTTTTTAGGGCTTGTGGGCGATCACTTCAAACACATTAACGAGCCCCATATACCTTGCATCGTAATTTGGTGCCGGTGGGATGGTGCTTCCATCGCCAACAGCCAAAGTTCCTTCTCCCCCTAGCACAACCACCTCGAATCCAGATTTGTCCAAGGCACGTTTAGTGCCCCTGGGGGTCATTATACGGGCACCGGCACTTGGTGAAAACCCCCTTCGTTTACGGGTGAGTGTATTCCAGAAAGTGTGAATACCGTACCGTCTTGGGTGAAAGTCTATCGACGGGTTAGGTTGTTCGATAATATTATAGAGATACCAGCCAGGTCCATTGGTACAGATATAAAGGTCTCCCCCTTTTTTGAGGGCGCGAAAGAAATTTCTAAAGACCTTATGATAGTCCGTTAGGTACACAACGCTATAACAGAAAACGGCATCGAAAGTCTCTTCACAATTAGGAATATCTTCCAAACTTGCCTGACGAAACTCTACATTTTTGAAAGCATTTATTGAGGCGAGTTGGGTGCTAACAGATAAGCGTTCTGAATCAACGTCTATACCGACAGCTTGCTTTGAGGTCTGTGCCATTGCCAATGTCCATTGCCCAAACCCGCAACCTGCATCTAGAATTCTTTCCACCCCAACGAAACCGATACGAGCCAAGTGTTTCTTATATTTATCTAGTCCATTAGAATAGACCCGCTGCAAAAATCCGGTGTCATTTACACTCAAATGATGTAGTAACCGATCTGGAATCTCTATTTTGTCGGTTTCAGGCATTGAAAGTTAAGCCTCTAAGATATCTGTGTATATTTATGTGAGGGATCGAAGCCCATGGCGAGCGGGAGATCGCGTAAGACTTTTTTTTCTGCCTCAATTGGGTCAAGACCTGCGAGACGCGTCCGTGCCATCCCCTCACCAACCTTTAGCCCGGCGGTATGCAGGGCGATAACTGGTTTAGGACCCAAGTAGTCTGTCGCGACGCTCATGTGACCTGGCGCTGCCGATTGCTGCGGAACACACGGAATGGCTAGGCTATCGATTTCTTCTCGATTTATATTTCCAGCGATATGGACAATCGACAGATGGGGACTTAGTATTAACAGCTCATCAACGGTTATTTGTCCCTCGCTGCCGATTAAGCAAGCTCGGCTGTGGTGTTCTACCAGAACAACGAGATCCGCATCTCGAAGTGTAGATTTAGCAGATTCGGTTTCCAAGGAATTACCCGCAGATAGGTCAATATATTTTAGATCAGCCTCCAGCTTATCAAACGCCTTGACGCTGCTTTCACCAAAGCTACCACTTCCGATAACCACAATTTTCGATCTGTAAATTTCAATCTCCAATTCAAACGCCAGTTTGACCGCCAGATAGCCGACATAGGTGAAAAGGTCTAGCGTTACCTCCCGCTCATTTGTACCTAAAACCATAATTCCTTTGCGCCGACATTCTGAGAGATCCAGATCTGCCTCGCGAAATTCCCACGTTTCCCACATCAGCGGGAGGACAGCGGTTGGTTTTAGGTGGGCGATCATGTTCTTATCGATTGGGCGCACAAATCCAAGGTTTGTTACAATATCAACTTGTGATAGCATCGATGGAATTTTATCAAAGACCACCTCAACCCGATCTCCTACTCCCCACTTTTGTGCGAGTTCGAGTGTGAAATTCTGCACATCAGCTGCTGTGCCGTGCTTAGAGTTCCGTGTGATCGCAAAAACTTGATCGGAACCAGCCAACGCTGCAATCAAGGGGGTCACAACATAGTTTCCACTTGCTGCCTCTGTAAAAACAGTGAGCCCTGATAGGTCTAGATTGTATGTGGTTATTGCGTTGCCAATGAGTTTTTCAATGCGTTTGATGTTCATTTGACAAATTGCTTCAGCCACCATTCAAAACTCAACAACGACCAGATCAGGAGTCGCTTGTTCTCTACACCAGCACTGTGAGTTTCAATGACCTGTCGCACGTATCCGGGATTGAGATATTCGTTAATCCGCGCCCTATCATCCAGCAAGAGATCCCGTATATACTGTTCACTGCTGCCGCGAAACCACGATTCATCGGGCGCACTGAAGCCCTGTTTCTTGGCTTGCGTAATGGATCTGGGGATAATTCGTGCCATCGTTTTTCGCAAGATGTTTTTGCCGACATCTGTCCGTTCCGAACTATCCTTCCCCTTGAATGGACTATTCTCATTAAACGCTTTCCAGTTATGCAAATTAGCAATTTTGTAGCGAACGGGTGTCTGGCAAGCGAGATCGACCAAGTCGTTATCTAGAAGCGGCACCCTTGTCTCCAGCGAATGTGCCATCGACATTTTGTCTTCAACTACAAGCAACCCGTGCAGAAAAGTCTTGCATTCAAAGTAGAGTGAGTGGTTGACCTGTTCCTCCCTGCTGTTACATCGAATTTCCCTCGGATAGACATTCCGAAATGCCATCAAGGTATGGTTTTTGAGGGGAATCGCCCCGTCAATATCCATTTGGCGCAGCTGATCCCCAACTTCTCGGTTGAAAAGCAGGGGTTTCTCTTCATTATATACTAATCTCTGCCAGTAACGGTAATAATTGTCCGTATAACTTTCGACACTGTTTCCAATCCCTGCGGCATATCGCCAAGGATAGCCACCAAATAGTTCATCGCCTCCTGTTCCGGACATGACCACTTTGACAAACTTGCCTGCTAACTGAGCAGCATAATAGTTAGGATAGCACTGTCCAACCCGTAAATCTTCTAGATGCCAGATGAGCTTTGCCGTGACAGCTTCCATATCGTCAGGATGTAATACACGCTCGTGATGCTCTGTCTGAAACAGGTTCGCCATATATTCGGCTGACTCGCGTTCGTCGAAGTTCAGTTCATGGGACGCGGCTTCCGAGAGGTCAAAACCTATTGTGAACGTGGCAATTCGTCCAAAAACGGAGGTAGTAATAGCGGTCACAGTCCCTGAGTCCATACCTCCGCTCAAGTAGCTGCCGACAGGAACGTCGCTGACACACTGTCGCTCAACAGCCTGTGTCAATCGGTCATAGAGTTGGTCTTCGAGTTCGTTTGCAGAGGTCTTCGTCTCCTGCCCGAAGTCAAAATCCCAGTATTTGGTCTTGGAAATCTTTCTTCCGATAAGGCCGGGATTCAAGGCGACATGCGACAAGTCGAGTTCCCAGTAATGTCCGGGCGGGAGTAGCTTAATCCCCGAGAAGAGGGTGCGATCACTAAAAATGTTTTGGAATGAGAAATATTCGTTTAAGGCTGCGAGATCTACGTCCGGTGTTTCAGGCAGGTATTCCAGAATGGATTTGATTTCGGATCCAAACAGGAAAGTACCTTCATTGGTGAGGGTATAGTAGAGCGGCTTGATACCGTAGCGATCGCGAGCGATCCAGACTTTTTGGTTGCGACTATCATACAGCGCAAGGGCGAACATCCCGTTGAATCGGTGAATACAGTCCGTTCCCCATTCGTGGTAGGCATGGATGATAACTTCGGTGTCAGAAGCACTGAAGAAGTGGTAACCGAGCTCCTTTAATTCCTGACGTATTTCCCTAAAATTGTAGATTTCCCCGTTGTAAACGAGCCAAATTTTACGTGATTTATCGGACATCGGTTGGTGTCCACGCGGGGAGAGATCGATAATGGACAATCTTCGGTGTCCGAAAAATAGGTTCCATTCTTCTGAATGCAACCTATTTTGTCCTGAAGGCGAATCGATTACGGGCAGCAGCGGGGAAATTTCTTGAAATTGGCTATCTGTAAAATCCTGACCAAGTGAGTGATATGTCCCCGCTTGCCAAACCAGATAACCTGCATCGTCTGGACCTCTGTGGGCAATGACATCTATCATCGGTTTCAGGCGTTCTACTTGGAGGGGACGGTGATTGAGAGATATTACTCCTGCTATGCCACACATAACCTAACCTATGACCTGCTGAAGACTTTGACATACCAACGCCTGTTCAATTTCTGTCATCTGTGCATAGAGCGGCAGCGTCAGTCCGAGTCGATCTGCCAAATAAGCATTGGGAAATTGCTCAAGACGTAGCGCGTATTTTTCCATGTAGTAACCCTGAAGCACTGGAGCGTGTGTTCCTTGGCGGGTCGCAATCCCTTTGGTCTCCAAGTGCGTCATCAGTTCGTTACGCTGTTGGTAAAGTCGATCTGCGTTGTTCAGGGTCGGGTCTTCAGGACGAAACAGGCAAACATAAGCCTGATATCCGTGGACAAAACCATCGGGGACACTCGGCGTTTCCAGCCATTCTACTTCAGTCAGCAGCTGGTTGTAGTGCTGAGCGCGTTGCGAACGCGTTTCCAAGATCCATGCTGCCCGATCCATCTGCGCACAACCGAGTGCGCCTTGGATGTCTGTCATGCGGTAATTATAGCCGAGGTGATTATACTCTGATAACAGAAACCCGGCTTTGCCTGTGTGGCGTGAGAGATCGGAACGCGAAGCGCCGTGGTCCCGTAAGGTACGCCCCAGTTGATCGAAATCTTCGCGCTGCGTCGTGATCATGCCACCCTCGCCGGTGGTGATAGACTTGCGTGGATGGAAGCTGAAGCAGCCCATCTCGCCAAACGTCCCTGCATGTTGTCCGTGATATTGGGCGCCGAATGCACACGCAGCATCCTCTACAACCCACAGGTTATGCTTTTGGGCGACCTCCCGAATTAGCTGCATCTCCGCACATAGTCCAAACAGGTGTACCGGGATGATCCCCACCGTTCGCGGCGTAATCAATCCTTCAATCTGCCCCACATCTATATTGAACGTAGACAGGTCAATATCACAGAAAACCGGCTTCGCCCCCATGTATTCTACCACGTTAGCGGTGGAGATCCATGTGAAGGCGGGCACAATCACTTCGTCACCGGGCTTTAACCCCAACGCAGCAACAGCGATGTGCAACGCCGTTGTGCAGGAGCTGGTCGCGATCGAAAAGCGCGATTCTGTGAAGGTTGAAAACTTCTCCTCAAATTGTCTGACGAAGGGACCCTGAACGACCCAACCGCTGTGCAAAGGGGCGAGAATCGCAGCCTCCTCCTCTGCTCCGAAAAACGGTTTGGTAATTGGTATCTTTTGAGGAACTATCTCATCCTTCAACGGTAACACCGCCTTTTTTATCGGCATTCCGCCAATCTATCAATCGGCGCATCCCATCTTCCAGATCGACTTGCCACCGGAAACCTAAATCCCGTTCAGCGGCTTGGGTCGAACCGATCCGGTTTGTCACAAAGGTTTGACCGGCGGGTTCATACTGGATTTCAAGGTTGCTACCCGTCAACCGCAACAACAATTCGGTCAACGCTTTGATTGACGTGCCGATACCTCGTCCAACATTGTAGTTTTTGTCAGTTACGTCAGCCTGCATGGCACAAACGTTTGCTTGAGCAATATCGCTCACGTAGATGAAGTCGTACTGCTGACTACCATCCCCGTAAACAATCGGGGGCAATCCCTGATCGAGGCGATCCAAAATCTTCATCATGACGGCGGTATAAGCCCCCTTATAATCCTGGCGGGAACCGTAAGCATTCATGTAACGCAGCCCCACCCAGTCGAGATTGTAGCGACGTCCTAAAGCCTTAAACATCTGTTCGCCGGCAATCTTGGTTGCCCCATAAAACGTATAGTTATTATAGGGGTGATCCTCTGCCATAGGCAGCACCACAGCATCCCCGTACACTGAAGCGGAGGAGGAATAGACCACACGCTCTACCCCCTGTTTAATCGCTGTTTCCAGCACGTTGAAAGTGCCTCCAATGTTGACTTCAAAGGCAGAGCGAGGGTATTCATGGCAATGTAACAGCCAAAGTGCTGCCAGATGGAAAACCCCGTGGACTCCTTGCATAGCCGACTCCAATATGTCACAGTGCAGTATATCTCCGCCGTGGGGGTATACCGAAACTCTGGAGTCCTTTAACGCCTTTCGCAAATTTTCTTGGAGTCCTCGCGTGAAATTATCATACACGATAATCTCAGCAACGTCTGTCTCGACCAACTGATCAACGACATGACTTCCAATAAAGCCGGCGCCACCAATCACTAGGATACGCTTATCTTTTAACTCCATTTCGCCTCTTTAGCCCTGATTCACCGGTTCCAGTTTCGTTATTCCTAACCTAAGTTGCTATGTGCGATTCTAAGTAACAATGTATAACGTCGGTTAGATACCGACTCAGTGAACTTACCACTGCAAACCTTACCTTAACTGCGTTGGTGGAAACAGCAATGTGGGAAGCAAAGGGAAACGGCTAACAACTCGGCGTGAATGCAGACACGCTAAGAGGTTGGGTCTGGTTACAATGATATGACCAAATGAAAATTGAACTGATGTAAGCCTCGTTATTGGGAAACAGGTGAATCTGCGTGAGCGTGTCCACCCATGCACGCTATGCTAACAGCCTGTGGCTAAAAAGCGTATGTTTAGTAAGGTAACTCTAGCATTTACCTTATGTAAGTCATTGACATCGGGGTAAAGTCAGGGTCTAAGTTGTTTTAGATGTATACATTGTGAGATTAGGATAGTCCCTAAGTCATCTCGTAAGAGAAGATAAGGGAGAGGAGGGCAGTAAGCCTGCCCAAGTCATAACTCAGAAATTGAGACAAAACGGATTAAGGGAAGATGAGCGCAAATCGTGTCCCTGCTTGCAAACATGGCGACTTGTCCCCAGTGTTCCGCAGTCGCAAGAGTAAGAAGGGCTGAGATTGTCTTTTAGGTAATACAATAGTGCCAGACAGCCTAAAGCACCTAATGCCATAAGGTGAGTTTTACCCATATAAGACAATCAGATAAATGACAGTGAAAGCCGAGTGCGGTGAAAGTCGCACGCTCGGTTTGGAGTCAGGGAAAAATCCGTGAGGATTCTACCTATGACTACTTGTCAAACCCTTCTTGGCTCCGACTCCGTCGAGATTCTACTACTTCGATAGATATACCCAAGTCGCACTCGCACATGCGCAGTGGATTTGGCAATCCACTGCGAGCGATGGTTGACTCCCGTTCTCCCGGTTCGCAACTTTTCCGAAGAAACTTACGAAACTGCGAATCCCGATTCTTGATTGGGAGATGTAAGTCGATTATTGTGGTACTGATATCCTTGATGACAGCAATCGCACCGTGCAAAATTGTCTATCAGTTCCAAACGGGTTCCACATTGACACATCCAACCGTGTTGCCGCGCAGGGTTGCCATAGACTAAGGCATAGTCGGGTACATCCCGCGTTACCACAGCCCCGGCACCGATAAAGGCATGTTCACCGATAGTGACGCCACAGACAATCGTCGCATTGGCACCAATTGTCGCCCCACGTTTCACCAACGTGGAGTCATATTCATCAATTGCTTTGGGGATAGCACTTCTCGGATTGATGACGTTTGTGAACACCACTGAGGGGCCGCAAAAGACGTCGTCTTCGATGGTGACCTTCTTGTAGACAGAGACGTTGTTTTGGATCTTGACGTTGTTTCCGACGTGCACACCGCTATCAATATTAACGTTCTGCCCAAGTGTGCAATTTCGTCCGATTTGGCTATCCTTCATAACATGGCAGAAATGCCAAATCTTAGTGCCATCGCCAATCGAAACCGGCTGATCGATATAAGAGGATTCATGAACAAAATAGGGCTTTTCCATAGCGTTCCCCTGTCCCAACGACTCAGACGCTACGATTAAACATCACATTTTGATGTCCACCGGCTCGCCGTTCCGGTTGCGCGATTGTTGTGCTGCTTGCAGGACTCGCACGACACGAAGTCCATCTCTTCCATCGCTCCTAGGTGTGCGATGATTTATGACACAATCGAGAAAGTGTTGACATTCCAACTTGAGCGGTTCCGTCATTTTGATATATGGCATCGTGACATCACCAAATCGTGGGCTCAACGCTTCGCCATAGGAGGTATAGCCCCTGTTGTGATTAACCCCTTTGTTATAAATTTTAACCATTTCAGTGGTTTCCATATCGTCGAAAACGACCATTTTTTCGCTGCCAACAATCGTTGTCAGGCGCAGTTTATGGGGGTCTAGCCAACTCAGTTGGATATGAGCCATTATCCCGCCGGGAAATTGAAGGTTGACGAAGACCACATCGTCAATTCCCTCTTGCAGATAAGCTGCCCCACGGGCAGATACGTTCTCCGGTTCGGCATCAAGCAGATACATGGCAACGGAGAAATCGTGGGGAGCAAGACTCCACATCGCGTTTTCGTCGTGTCGAATCCTTCCCAAGTTGACTCGCTGTGCATAGAGATAGTGGATCTGTCCAAGTTCCCCTGATTGGATGAGGTCCTTCAGCTTTTCAACCGCCGGATGGTATTCCATCAGGTGTCCGACCATCAGGATTCGATCCGTATCTTCAGAGAGTTCGACCAATTCGACAGCCTGTTGCACCTCCAGCGTCAGCGGTTTTTCAATGAAGAGATGCTTACCGTGTTGAAGGGCTTTAAGGGCAAAAGTGTAATGCGTGCGCGCCGGCGTTGCGATGACAATTGCATCAAGATCGGGGTCGTTCAACAGGTCGTTATAGTTATCAGTGACCGCGAGATACGGATATTGCCCTTTGACACTAGCCAGACGACGCGCATCTAGGTCGCAACAAATTTTGACGCCACAATTGGATAGTTGATCAAAGTTCCGAAGCAGATTTGGCCCCCAATATCCTAAGCCAACCATTCCAAGGGTGATCTTGGATTTTTTCATACTGTTATTTCAACTTGCGCTCTGTAGTGTCGAATTTGCCAGTCCTTTAGTATCCTTTTTGCTTATCCACAACATTTTCTAGCGACTCGCCTTTGACGTAGCGATGTAGGTTGTCAACAAACAGGCGCATAGCACGCGCACGAATATGCTGCGAGGCGCCTGCACTATGGCCAGTTAAGATTACGTTAGGTTCGGTCCATAGCAGGCTATCTGGCGGACACGGTTCCGCGTATGTTACATCCAAGCCTGCTGCCGCCAATTTGCCACTACGAAGTGCGGCGATTAAGGCATCTTCATCGATGATCCTTCCCCGACTGACGTTGACAAGATAGCTGCCATCGGGCAATAGATTAAACTGTTCGTGCGATAGGAGTTTATGGGTTTCGGGGGTGCTTGGACAGCAAACCATCACCACGTTGGATTGCGCCATTAACTCCGGCAGCCAATCTAACTTCCCAAGTTCGCTCACTGTATCGGGTTTTTCAATAGATTCTGGATCAACAGCAATCACATTAAATTCGAATGCCTTTGCCCGCGCGGCGACTGCACGACCGATGCCGCCAAGCCCCAGAATCCCCATTGTCATCCCCGCCAACTCGATACATGGCACACGTTCCCAGTGCTTGCGTTTCATAAACTCCAGTTGCGCCGGGATGCTGCGCGTGAGTGAGAGCAAGAGCGCGAAGGCGTGTTCAGAAATCTGCTTCCCGTACAATCTTCGACAATTTGTCAATACCACATCGCTTGCCTTGAAAGCAGCGTACATAAAACCTTCAACACCTGCATGTGGCTGATGAACCCATTGCAATGATTCGGCTTTTGGGAGATCGGCTTCACCGATTCCCCCATAGATAATCTCGATGTTGGAGAGGTGGTCACCAAGTTGTTCTCCTGGTGGAAGGAGTTGTATTTCGACCTCGGGTGGAGCATCGTTGAGTATCGCTTCAACTTCGGGTTCCTGACGGCTTGCAATAAGGATTTTTGGGCTAGACATTGCAATTCCTTTCATAAGTTGGAGGGGACATGATGAGGAAAACGCCTCAAGGACGTTTCACGTGGGACGTAGGATTCGCAGGAGGTTGGGTTAGTATTCCCACCATTTTTGGCTACAGTAATTCAAATTCTGTAGATTGTCGGATCCGCGACACCCGCTTCCTCAAATCCCTTTATTCGTAATAAGCAGCTATCACACGCTCCGCACGCTTTGCCCTGTGAGTCGGGGTCGTAACAACTGAGGGTGAGTCCGTAGTCGACGCTGAGTTCCGCTCCCTTCTGTATGATCTGTGCCTTAGTCATTGAGATGAGGGGGGTTTGAATCTTCAGCTGCGTTGTACCTTCAACGCCAGCCTTCGTCGCCAGATTTGCCATCTGCTGATACGCCTCAATATATTCTGGCCGACAGTCGGGATATCCGCTATAATCAAGCGCGTTGACGCCGATGAAAATTGTGTCGATTTCTAACGTCTCCGCCCAAGCGAGTGCAAAAGACAGAAATATCGTATTTCGTGCAGGCACGTAGGTAATCGGGATACCTGTTCCAATTTCCTGATCTGACCGTTCTTTGGGGACATCGATGTCATCGGTCAATGCAGAACCACCGAATGCACGCAGATCTATATCAACTATGGTATGTTTTTTTGCCCCCATTTTCTTTGAGATTCGTTCTGCGCAGTCAAGTTCCAAGACATGTCGTTGACCGTACCGGAAACTTATGGTGTATACATCGTATCCTTGGGATTGTGCAATTGCTAGTATGGTTGTGGAATCAACACCCCCGCTTAAAAGCACTACTGCTTTTTTTGCCAACCTGAAGTCCTCCTCTGCTTACCTGTTAAAGTATGAGATCTGATTTAAGGTGTTTGATTATAGCCAAACATCAGAAAATTCTCAAGCGAAAATGACTTGACCTCATTCGTGTAGGAACCTGTCATACGAAGACTGACGGGCTCATGAAGGCGCGTCACGACAGAGCTGACAGCGTACTAGGATTATAAATACCATTTGGGTTCCAGATACGCTGTTTTTGCGGGACGCCTAACAAAATTGCTCTCACCTTTGGTCAATCCGATCTCATGCGCTTCAGTTTTTCAGCGGCGTTGAACACCTGCTCAACGGTTATCGCTTCTATGACCGCACAGCTCCCCTTTTCACATCCGCCGGGACGTTTGCCGGGGTGGCACGGATTGCAACCGAGTTCTACACCGCTGCGAACAACGACGTGTTCCTCTCCGTAGGGACCATTGCGATAGTGATTCGTTGATCCGAAGATGCCGATAATAGGGGTTCCGACAGCAACTGCGATGTGCATTGGTCCCGTATCATTACCGATATAGAAATCACAGGCTGCGATAAGTCCCGTAACCTGACACAAATCCTCTTCTTTCACGCAGATTGGTTCCCAGCGCATCAGATCGACAATTTGTGCTTGCAGCTGTCTTTCATCGGGCCCAGCAAATAACAGAATCTGTGCGTTCCATCTTTCACATAACCGGTCCGCAATTTGTGCAAAGCTCTTTGGTTCCCATAGCTTGTAAACCCAGTTCCCGCCGGGGTGTATCCCAACTAGCACCTGATGACGATTGACTCCATTCTCCATCAACAACGCATCGCGCTTTGCAAGGCCTGAATCGGTGAATTGAAGTTGTGGTCGTGCGCCATCGACATCAACACCGCGTCGCTGAAGCACATCAAGGTATCGGGTAACGGCGTGGATATTCCCTCTCCTTAGCTGCATACTCCAATGTTTCCCACCAACGAATCGTGACCACACGCTATCCCGGAGATCTACGACCAGATCGAAATCTTCACGACGTAACAGTTTGATCAGGCGGATTTTGCCACGCCAGCCGGCGTGTTCACCGCGATTGTCATACATAAGGACCTGATCGATCTGCGGGTCGGCAGCCAACAGATCGGAGGCACGGGGACCAACGAGGAAAGTGATCTTCGCATCGGGAAAGTGCTGGCGCAGCGGACTGATGACCGCCGTCGAAAGGACAGCATCACCGATGAAGCTGAAGCTGAAAACCAGAATCTTTTTGATCATGATGTGTAGTAGCGGTTCAGGCAAACTTCTGTAGCAAACGCTTCGATTAGCATGACAGCGGTTGTCAAACCGTCTTCCATTTTGATCTCTTCCATCAATGTCCTTGCCTTTTCCGCCATTGATCGAGAAGAGATAACCTGATTAATACGCTTTGCCAACCGTTTGGGGGTCATGTCCTGACGATGGACGGGTTTAGGAGCGACGCCGATTTTGTGTAAGGTACGTCCCCAATATGGCTGATCCCCCCAGTGGGGAACAGTGATGGAGGGCACGCCAGCCCGGCACGCTGCGATAGTCGCACCTGCCCCACCATGATGGATGACACAAGACCCTTGGCGAAAGAGAAAATTGTAAGGAACATATCCGACAAAGCAAATATTTTTAGGTGGGTTACCTATTCCAAGTTTTCCCCAGCCTGTTTGAATGATTGCGCGCTGACCGGTGCGTTGCACCGCTTCGACGAGGATGTTTGTGGTCTCGACATTTCTGCTTCCGCCTACCGAACCGAAGGTGATGATAATTGGTGGCGATCCTTGATCTAAAAATTCCTGAAGCGCCGGGGGAACCTCGTAATCCGGCTCCTCAAGAAACCACGCTCCTGTGAATTTGTGGTTACTAGCCAAGTCGGGTGGGGGTTTGCTGACACTCGGCGACGCCGCAATCAGATTTAATTCTGGAGAATACATGCCTTCTAAAATGATGCACTCCCGTTTCTCGCCGCCGATGGAGCTAATAAAGTCATTGAACAGCGGATCGGCCTGCTTTCGCATCAGTTGCTCGACTACTTTCCATAACAGTGTATTTGACGGCGCACCAAGGTTCGGTATCGGGAATGGAGGTTCATAGCGCGTCTTAATAGAGCCGGGCCAGTAGCTGACCGTGATCCAAGGTAGATTATTTCGGATTGCCGCTTCCTGACCCGGTATATCTGCCGCATGACAGATTGCAAGGTCATACCCTTCCATTCCCCTGAGGCAGTCTTCGTACCATTTGTCCGCTTTGTAAAGAAGGCCTTCCTTCGCAATGGAAATTGTTGATTTGAGTGGATTCTTGATTTGAACGATCGCATCCATCACTTGGTTCAAACGATTCAAATCAAAAGAAACACCGACAGGGTAGAAGTCAATTCCGCGTTTGGTGAATCGCTCTTGATAGATTTCTGACGTGCAAACACGGACCTCGTGTCCTGCTTTTAGTAATCGTTCGGAGAGTGCGAGAAAAGGTTGGACATCACCGGTCATTCCCCATGTGCTGAGCACGATTCGGAGTTTCGTAGTATCCTCTCTGGATTGTCGATTGCGCATCTGCTTGATTGTATATTCCCATTACTTGGTTGCCGCATAAAACTGAATTTGACTGCCCTCTGGACCGCGTAGGCAAACGATCAGTTCGGGCAAATCATCATTATCTGCATCAGCAATTTTCATATCCACAATCTGCCCATCAAGCAATGGACTCCTCCAACCCTCCACATATAAATCCCCTTTTTGCTCAAGGATGATAATTTGATCTGAAAACTCACGGGTACTGGGAAGATTTTTCACCGTCCCAACAATCTCTGGCGTACCATCCCCGTTGAGATCTCCGATCGCAATCCCCTCACCAAAAATCGGTGGCGTCTGCCATAAGAGCTGTGTTGTGTTGTTATTAATGTGATAGATTTGTAGATGCCCCTCCAGATCAACAACGGTAACTTCGCTTGTGAGTCGATCTATGGCTAGCACGCGTGTGGCAATTGAATGGTAATCGACAGGTAACGGGCACGGGTGTTTCAGGTGGATTTGCCCCATACGCCACACCCAACAGCGTGTCGATTGTCCGCGATAGGTCAATTGATTGGCATCAGTTTCCCCAAAGATCAACCGCTCTCCACCTTGAGCGAGACATACCGATTCCTCTGCGAAAGTTGTTACTTCCCCGTCCTCTCCCCATTCGACCTGTCGTGTCAGCCCCGGTGGGATGCCGATATAAATCTCATCCCGGTCATCCTTGTTCCGGTCTGCAGAAAGCATTATCCGGCGGGATCGTGCCAAAGCCGGTATCTCATCGGTACCGTATTGGACCTCGGAGAGGTCAATGTGTTCCCAGAGGTCAATTCCACTCCATTTCAAGACCTTCACGCGCTGCTGGTCCGCTACTAGCACTTCGTTAAAGCCATCTCCGTCCGGATCAGACACCTCGATTGCTAGTGCGAAATAGTCCACCTCCGGCAAGCTTTGCCATTTAAGGAAGTAGGGCTGGAAGTTCGCGGCGGGTGAAGTTGTATAGAGCGTCGCCAGCGCAGCAGAGGGTGATAACTGACGATTAGCAACATATCGGAGATATCCTGTTTTAACTTCCCAGAGAAAAAGGTTGAGATTAATCGTCAGGTCAAGTTTCAGGATTTGTCCCGTAACCAACCACTGACATGCCAAGGATTTGCCATATCGCTTCACCTGCTCAGGAGTCAACAGACTGCCATCTGTGGGATATTGACGCCAATCCAAACGCTCTGGACCAATAAAAGTATCGCCAATCGCTTCTGCCAACTGAGAAGCGAGCAAGCTGGTTAAAACACGGTTAACTGTTTTGAGATCCGGTTCTGTCGCATTTAGGGGAAGCAGTGCGATCCGCTCCCCACCGGAATCCTTCGGCAGTTTCGTAATAACCTCACCCGCAATATCCGTTATCGCAAGATTCATATCTCGTTCCGGCGCAGCAAGCGCTATTGCCGGGCAGTAGCACCAGAGGATAAAAGCGGTAAGCGGAACGCAAATATTGATCTTAAGAGCCTGTTTTAAAAGTCATTTGATACGGTTTTGCATCAAGTAAATGGAAGCAATGTATATCATAGCCTCAGCAGTCTCAGCGGAGCGTTCATAGTCCACAGTCAATCGACGAAACCAAGCGAACCAAGAAAAGGTGCGCTCCACAATCCACCGCAAGGGGATAACTACAAATCCTGATTGCCTAACAGATGGCGCAATGTCCAATCGACACTGATGCGCCATATATAACCAGTCACCTAATTCTCCGCGATAACCCGCATCCGCACAGACTAACTGAATCGTTATGTGCCAATTAAAAACCTCTTTGAGTAACTCTATTGCGACTTGGTTATCACTGACATTGGCATCAGTGACCTTCACCCGCAATGGAATGCCAATTGTATCGGTGACTATATGACGTTTACGCCCTTTGACCTTCTTATGTGCATCAAACCCTCGACTGTCTGCCAGTTCAGTCGTTTTGACCGATTGGCTGTCAATAATAGCGACTGTCGGTGAAGGCACTTTGCCAATATCACAACGGGTTTGGTGATGAAGTGCTTGATGAATCATCACCCATGTGCCATCGGCTTTCCATTTTCTGAAATGGGAATAGACCGTTTGCCATGGGGGCATCTGATGCGGGAGCATTCGCCATTGACACCCTGATTTGACTATATAAAAAATAGCGTTGATGATTGAGCGCATCTCCCATTTGAGCGGTCTACCTACCGGTGAAGGTTTTGGCAGATAGGGGAACAGATTGTCCCACTGGGCATCGGTCAAATCCGTGGGATAGGTTGTTCGGGTCATGTTTATGCCTTTCATTGGAATGGTATTCACTGCTCCAATGATTGGACGTAAACATGAACTCTTGAGTCAGATTTTTTCTTTTTCAAACAGGTTCTAAAGAAATCCTGAATCTCTGTGATACTTTGCGTCATTGATTGCTCCTTATGCTTTACACACCACATTCCAATCAAAAGTTTAGCTTGACAAAACAAAGCCGTGTGTGGAATTATAGGGTGTTTTTACATTCATTGTCAATCTTACACCGGCAAATCAGATGCAAATTCCAGACTACTACCACACACTAGAAATAGATCACCGCGCAACGGCGGAGGATATTAAACAGGCATACCGCAAGCAGGTGAAGCGACATCACCCTGATAAAAATCCGGGGAAGGAGAAGTATGCCGAGCGAATGTTTCGCCGGATCTGCATCGCCTATGAAATCCTTAGCGATCCCCGACAGAAGCTGAAGTATGATCTCACGCTTAAGGCAGTAGATGTAGAACAAGCATGGCACCCCCGCCCTTTTGAGAATCTGCGGAAGTCGAACCAGACCCGACATAGATATCAACTGATGTTTCAGGAGTTGCTGAACGAAAACATTGAAGCCGGCCTCGAAATTTATGAGCAGCTGCAGCGCGAGAAGCGAAGAGGCTGCATTGACGATTTTTTGGGTTATGCGGACAGCCGTGACTGCGAATTCCTCATCGCAGAAGCCTATCAGACGCTTGGTGATTATCGAACGGCTATGGAAATTTATGAATCGTTAATCGAGTCCGAAAAGCGTCGTCCATGTTTTCACCACTTTATCGATGAAATCAAGGAACGGTTGAAACGGGTCTATTTCCGTGTCCTGACGAACCCTCAGAACCTTGAAAATATTCCGACCGATTTAGAGAAGATTCGCGCTTTGAACCTATCAAGACGTGAAACAGCATGGATTTATAAAAGATTATCGGAGTGCTACATTGATATTAACCAGATTGGCCAAGCGAAAGAGATGTTAAGCATGGCGTTTGAGCTCTGCCCAGGTATGGCGGGAGCAAAAAAGATTTGTCAACAGCTAGGCATGGAACATTTATTGTTACAAAACGGCAAACGGTGGTGACCCGATTACAACAGCCACTCCGATGAATCAGCCCGCCTTAAGCTGTAGGTGGTATAATATCATAAAGTGCTTGTGTTTTTCTATTCATAATGCACTCGGTCAACAGCATCTTGCGGCACATAGATGGAAAGGAAATTGGCTTGAATGTCTATGACTTTTAGGTCTAAACAGAGCGCACTTCGGTTGCAATCCAAAGTACCTAGGCACATAGCTCCCTGCTCGCCTAGCCATTTGTTCGTTTGCTTGTGTTTGCCATGCTCCAACAGATAACGCCAACCCCAAAAGTCAGAGGAAATCTGGTTGTCGGACAAGCCGGAAATCCATCAGCAGTATTCAACCCTTGCCTCTACGGCGCAATCCAAGAGGCGAAACAACACCCCGAAATCCAAAACATCTATGGTATGGTCGATGGTGTAGGGGGCCTGCTAAGAGGCGACCTAATCGATTTGGGGCGGCAGCAGCCTGCAATCCTTGAAGGGCTAAAAAACGCCCCATCCACCGTACTCCCCTCCAACTACGCCCCCCTTGTGGACGAGGATTATGATCGTGTTTTGGAAGTTTGCAAAGAATATAGGATCCGTTTTGTCATTTATATGGGCGATAAGGGGGCGATGTCCACTGTCAACGGACTATCGGAATTTGCTGAAGACGAAGGCTACCCGCTTTGTTGCGTAGGGGTTCCGCACTCCGTCGAGAATACTCTTGGCTTCACAGATCACTGTTTTGGCTACGGCACCGCCGCGCGAGCAAGCACTATCGTGATTCGGAATGTTGGACTTGATATCGAAGCGCAGGGTTCCACGGCAGGCGTGAAAATCATTGAGACGATGGGACGTAATTCCGGTTGGCTCGCTGCAGCAACTGCCTTAGCAAAAGATGGCGACCATAGCGCGCCACACCTGATCTATCTGCCGGAAAGTGGACTGGATCCGGCTCAATTCCTCGCCGATGTGGAAGCGGTGTGCCAGCAGTTGGGTTATTGTCTAATCGTCATCAGTGAAGGGGTGAAAGGCGCGGACGGACACACACTTCACCCTCGTGCTAGACCGGAGGGGAGTGTAGGGGAATATCTGTGTGAACTTCTCACTGAGCAACTCCAACTCAATGCAAGCTGGGATAAACTTGATGACCTCTCTCGATTCTCAATACAGTCCGCTTCAGTCGTTGATTCAGGGGAAGCGTTGATGGCAGGACAAGCGGCTGTCCACCGCGCTGTTGACGGTATGAACGGTTTCATGATTACTATTTCTCGCCACTTGGACCCTAACAAGCCTTATAGCTCTTTAATCGGCATGGTACGGCTTAGCCTAGGGTCACAGTCTGAGAAAGTGGTGCCGGAGGCTTTCATTAACGAAGCGGGTAACTTTGTTACCGAGGCGTTTGAGAATTACGCGATTCCGTTGATTGGTGGAAAGTTGCCCGCTACTTTGAAGCCCGATTCTATCGGGGAGGATGTGCGGCTAGAATCAATTCCCGTCAACCTCCCGGATTGACAGTTCAGAAAGAGTGGATTTTCATCATGAGTATGTTTCGTGAACATTGGATCGGTGGATTGGTCGCCTACACCTCTTTTTTCGCGATTTCGCTTGGAGCAACACTGACCGGCATCTTTGTATTTCGGCTGCCAACCGATTGGAATCCAACGGTTTCCCTTGAACCTCTGAAAATCGCTGCCTGTTTTGCTATCGGTGTTCTCTCAGGGTTGTGGCCCGACGTGGACACTAAAAGCAAAAGTCAACAGATTTTCTATCGACTCTTTCTCATCTCCAACGCTGTGCTAATTTATGAGGGACATTACTCCATATCGGCATTTCTCGGCTTGTTTGCTATGCTGCCTCTCATCGGTAATCATCGGGGCTGGACACATTCCAAGCTGACAATGCTGCTACTACCCGCGATTTTCCTGATTTTGCCAATCTACTTCCAGCGCGATCAGTTAGACCGATTGTTGGCAGCACAGAACCTTGTTTTGCTTAAAGATGGCCTCCCTTTCTATACAGCCGGCTTAATCGGGTATGCGACGCATTTGCATCTGGACGGTATTCTATTACAGTCTCGCAAGGCACAAAGACGCCAAGCGAGAGCGGGCTAAAGCGATCCATTTCTCATTGTTTTGGTATTGTTACCACCAATAGCATCTGTATCGAATTTTACGATAGAAATTTCACGTAGCTGCCACGATTCTGTAACATTCTTCCGGTATACTTTCATGGTTCTTGAGAGCAGTTGATTTTCAATACAATTGATACAGCAGGAGAAGAATTGATGGATTGCAAACAGATCTTGAGAGTTTTTGCTGCGCTGGTCTTAGGCGTCGCAATTATCGGTAGTGCCGCAGCACAAGCCCCGGAGTTTCCGGATCAGATGCCAATTGTCGAACGACCGTTCTCGGAGGATCCGGACAAATTTAGTTTCGCAATTATTGGTGATAAAACGGGCGGGGGTCGGGATAAGTGGCCCGTGTTTGACCGTGCAATCAGTGAAATTAATTCGCTGCAACCTGACTTTGCCATCATGGTTGGCGATCTGATACAAGGGAACACGATCGACCGAGAACAGCTTAGGGCGGAATGGGAGGAATTTTGGCAACATGAATCCCCTTTAGCAATTTCGTTTCTTCCGTTACCGGGGAACCACGACATCACCAATCGGGTGATGTATAACTATTGGGTTGAGCATATCGGACGGACCTATTCGGCTTTTATCTATAAGGATTGCCTGTTTATCATACTCAACACGGAGGAGAGACACGGGTTGCCTCAAGACGTGGAAGACTGGTTTGGAGAGGCACAGATTCTCTATGCAGCAGAAGAGTTGGAACGACACCCGGACGTGCGGCATACTTTTGTGCTATTGCACAAACCCGCATGGTTACATGAAGGATCCGGTTGGGATCAGATTGAAGCGGCACTCGGTGACAGGGCATACACCGTCTTTGCGGGACACTATCACAACCTGACACTACATACGCGCAATGATCGCCGATACTTCGTTCTCAGTGCAACTGGCGGCGGACTGACCCCTCGCGAAGCGAAAGCGTATGGCGCGTTTGACCACTACAGCATCGTGACAGTGGACGGTGATGATGTCACCGTTGCGATCGTTGAACCGGGCAGTATCCATCCAGCGGACGTCTCGACTGCCGCGTTCAAAGAGAAGTTCGGAGATTTGCTCACCGTTCAACCTGACTTTGAGGTTGACAGAACCCAGCCAGTTGCCGGCGGAAAGCTCGAAATCGAGTTAAATAATACGCTCGAAAAACTGGCAAAGGTTGAAATTGCGTTTGACCCAAGTGATAACTGGCAGATAACCCCAAACCAGCTCACCTTTGATGTGAAACCGGGGCAAGAGACAAAGAGTGCCGTGACGTTTTTAGGCGCGTCTGATGCGCTGCTTCCCTTACCGACGTATCACTATTCCATCCTGTACGGTGGGGAGCAATTGTATAGTCGGAGCGAGAAGGTTAAGTTTGTTGACGAGGTGGATCTGCACGCGCTCAAAGATTGGCAAATTCTCGGTCCCTTTGACCTCGGTATGACAGAGCAACCGACCGACTCACAAACTGCGCCGCCACAGTTTATCGCCGAACATCTAGCGGAACAAGAGGATGCAGGTGATAAAACCTATTCGGGCAAAACTGGGCAAATCCATTGGCAAGAGCACCACACTGATAGCGAAGTTATTAACCTAAACGAGGCGTTGGGAGGACCGGATTGGGCATTCGCTTACGCAGTAACTCATATTAAGAGCCCTGAGAACCTGTTTTAAAAGTCATTTGATAGGATTTTGCATCAAGTAAATGGAAGCAATGTACACCATCGCCTCAGCGGTCTCAGCCGAGCGTTCATAGTCCAAAGTCAATCGGCGAAACCAACCGAACCAAGAAAAGGTGCGTTCCACAATCCAGCGCAATGGGACAACCACAAACCCCGATTGCCCAAGAGGTGGAGCGATTTCCAATCGACACTGATGCGTCAAGTATAAATAGTCGCCTAATTCGCCACGATAGCCAGCATCAGCACAGACTAACTGAATCGTTATGTGCCAACTAAAGATTTCTGTCAGTAACTCTATTGCGACTTGGTTATCACTGACATTGGCATCAGTAACCTCGACTCCCAATGGAATGCCAATCGTATCGGTGACTATATGACGTTTACGGCCTTTGACTTTCTTATGCGCATCAAACCCCCTACTATTTGCCAGTTCAGTCGTCTTGACCGATTGACTGTCAATGATAGCTACTGTCGGTGAGGGTGCTTTGCCAATATCACAACGGGTTTGTTCATGAAGTGCTTGATGAATCATAAGCCATGTACCTAAGGCTTTCCACTTTCTAAAGTGGGAATAGACCGTTTGCCACGGTGGCATCTGATAAGGAAGCATTCGCCATTGACACCCTGACTTGACTATGTAAAACATAGCGTTGATAACTGAGCGCATCTCCCACTTGAGAGGTCTGCCTAATGGTGAAGGTTTTGGCAGATAGGGTAATAGGTTTTCCCACTGGGCATCGGTCAAATCCGTGGGATAGTTTGTTCGGGTCATGTTTATGCCTTTCATTGGGTCAGTATGGACTCCTCCAATGATTAAACGTAAACATTAACGCTTGAGTAGTGTTTTTCTTTTTAAAACAGGTTCTGATGACCGGATCGTTTTCGCTCAAATTCGATGGGGGAGTGAGTTGGGACGCCTCTCAGTCAACGGTGTTGAGATTCGGGAGGCATCGGTGCCGGAAGCAGAGCTGTTCTTTAATTGGGCGTACATCGAATTATCGTTGAAGGCGGGCTGGAATACCGTGATAGTCAAATCTGCAGATTATACGGGTGGTTGGCACTATCGGATGTGGGTTGAGAATCAGATGGATACACTCGAATTTTCCCATCAGATGCCAAACTAATGTATCGTTCCGAGTATTTCTGAATGTTTTGCGTAGGGAGGCGAGGGGCCCAATCGAACCGTTCCACAGTATTTGGGCGAGACGGCCTCGCCTCTACCACCACGGTACAATCAAGTCGTTTGTCAACTACCCCGCCCTGAAGGGCGAGGCTTGTGACCTACCCAACGGGACTTACGCTTGGGCAGATTTTTACACGATTTTCACTAGTGAAAATCTGAAAATCTACCCACGACGCTATCTTGGTGCGTTGCACCTAAGAGATAACGCGGTTATGCGGCTCTGGCTCGTAACTTTACACACCCGCCACCGCACGGCTATAGCATCCGTTTAGAAGGATTCACGATGTAGCGGTGCTATCATCGCTTCACATTCCGGGTGAAACCTCAGACAAACCACACCTTTCACGCGGTTCACTAGTGAACCTCAGAAGTGAGAGGGCAGTGTTAAACGAGCGTTTAACCTAAGTCATCAAGTTACAAGTGTTATTGTACCACAAATCTACCTAAAAAGTGTAAGGTAGATTACGAGGAATGACAGATTTTAATCGTGGATTAAAATCCGTCATTCCTTAAAAACAACAAAAAAAGAGGCGCAGTTTCCTCCCCACGCTAAAGCATGGGGTTTCCACTGCGAAGATTTTGATGAATAGCAGGACTTACGCAAATTTAGCACGCGTCGCGAGATTTTTTTATTTTTAACCCCCTAAATCCCCCTTATCAGGGGGACTTGATAATTAACCCCCTAACCCCCTGCCCCCTTATCAGGGGGAGTCCCCTTGTCAGGGGAGTTGCAGGGGGACTTATGAACCAACTGCGTAAGTCCTAAAATAGGTTAAACAGTGAGGATATCAATTATGTCTAGCTACCTAGAACCGAAACATCATAGAGACTGGAAAGATAACAACTATCTAAAGATTTCCGGCTTGTTCTCAGATGAAGAGGTGACGGCATTGCAAGGGTGGGTCAACGACATTGAGGGTCGGAAACCGACCCATGACAAGTGGATGCACCATTTTGAAGCCACGCCAGACGGGACGCGGCTGTCCCGCTCGGAGAATTTCGTGCCGTACCACGCAGGTCTGGAAAAGCTGTTGACGGGCGGAAAAGTGTCGGATGTTGTCTCGGAATTGATGGGCGAGCCGGCAGTCCTCTATAAAGAGAAAATCAATTACAAGTATCCCGGCGGTGGTGGTTACGCTCCACACCAAGACGCGCCCGCCTACGAGTTTGTCACATTCCATATTACCTGCTTGATTTCTGTTGACCCGGCGACACCGGAGAGTGGTTGTCTCTCTTTCTCACCGGGGCGATACGAGAAAAGTTTCATTGCGCTCGATGAAAAGGGCTGTATTGCAGAGGAGGTCGCTTCGGAGATGGAATGGGTCGAGGTGCCAACGGAGCCGGGGGACATCCTGCTTTTCGGATCTTATATCCCACACAAAAGTGGGGAAAACCGTTCCGATCAGCCGCGACGCATCATTTACGTGACTTATAATGCTCTTTCCGAAGGCGATTGGCGTGAGCGATACTATGAGGACAAGCGACATGCCTTCTCGGAATACACAAAAAACAGCTCAACACAAGCGAGTCAAATCAGCAAAATTGGACATTTTCGGGGGAGGACGGTGTTGAATCATGAACAATCGGATTGACCAAACGCTCGCAGAACAGATGACAGGCATGACAGCAGCGGAGAAGGTTGCCACACTGTTCGATTATATGGAACGTAGGGGGCAGTCGTTTTACGATGAATCGGTAACGCAACTGGAACATGCGTGTCAATGTGCGAATCAGGCACGGCTGCACGATGGAAGCACAACGCAAGTTGCGAGTGCCCTGTTACATGACCTCGGGCACTTCCTGTTAGACGAACACAACGCCGAGAACGACTTTTTGGAGGAAGACCAGAATCACGAGGAGATTGGCGCGAATTATCTGGAGCCGTTTTTCCCGGAAGTGGTCACAACCCCAATCCGATTGCATGTGCCAGCGAAACGGTATTTATGCACCACCGACGCATCATACTACGATGGCTTATCCGAGGCATCGAAAAGGAGTTTTCGACTTCAGGGTGGGGTCATGTCGGACGAAGAACAGGCAGCGTTTGAATGCATCCCACATTATCAGGACGCGCTCCGGCTGCGGCAGTGGGATGATCTTGCCAAGGTGAAAAGCTTAAAAACGCCAGCAATTGATACTTACCGGGAGATTGTGCGGGCGTGCCTAAAATAGTGTGGAAATTGGACTGGAAATACTAACATTTCAATATCTCATAGGGGATCGGTGTATCTTTAACAATTCCCCCTTGACAAACTGAGGATCATCGTCTAAAATATAAGTCTTGCCGGACCCGTAGTGTAGCCTGGCTTAACACATCTGCCTGTCACGCAGAAGATCGCGAGTTCAAATCTCGTCGGGTCCGCCAGCTATTTATCTGTTTCGTATCAATATCATTGCGGAATGAGCGTAAAAACATGTTCACCCCGCAATGAAAAGCAACCAAGATTAACCCCTGTGAATCAAGGTTGGATTTTGGGCGGGTAGCTCAGTTGGCTAGAGCGACGGCCTTACAAGCCGTAGGTCACAGGTTCAAGTCCTGTTCCGCCTACCAGAACTAAAAGCGACCCTTGTCGGACCCGTAGTGTAGCCTGGCTTAACACATCTGCCTGTCACGCAGAAGATCGCGAGTTCAAATCTCGTCGGGTCCGCCAGTTGTTAAAGCCACAGATTATCTCCAACAGTCTGTGGCTTTTTCATATCTATAGATCAAGAAGGAGGACGTTCCTGTGTTAGATCTCAAATTCATTCGTGAAAACCCCGATGCGGTGCGGGCGATGTTAGCTGCTCGCCGGATGACAGCACCGTTGGAGGAGCTCATTGAGTCAGACCGCAAATGGCGCGAATTATTGGGGGAGGCAGAATCACTCAGAAGTCATCAGAACACGGTCTCAAAAGAGATTGCACAACTCAAGAGAGACAAGCAGGACGCTTCCGAGCAGATCGCCGAGATGAGAACGGTGTCTCAGAAAATTAGGACATTGAACGAACAGTCACAGAGTTATAAAAGTGAAGTCGATAAGATTCTAGCGCTCATCCCAAATATGCCGGATGCCAGCACACCGATCGGGAATAGTGAAGCGGACAACCCTGAGATTAGTCGCTGGGGAGACATCCGAAACTTCGATTTTGAGCCGAAGCCGCACTGGGAGCTTGCCGAGGCATTGGACATTGTTGATTTTCAACGGGGGGCGAAGATCGCCGGCAGCAACTTTGTGTTATACAAAGGGTTAGGGGCAAAATTGGAGCGTGCGCTGATTAACTTTATGCTCGATCTGCATGTCTCTCAACACGGGTACACAGAGGTCTCCCCGCCTTTTGTCGCCAATCGTCCAACGATGACGGGCACGGGACAGTTGCCGAAATTTGAGTCGGATATGTATCGGTGTGACCGCGATGAAGAAAATGAGGAGATGGATCTCTTTCTCATCCCGACCGCGGAGGTGCCGGTCACCAATATTTTCGCCGGGGAGATTTTGAACGGCGAGGACCTGCCGATCTACTATACCGCATACACCCCCTGTTTCCGACGGGAAGCGGGTTCTTATGGTCGAGAGACACGCGGACTACAACGTCTCCACCAATTCGATAAGGTCGAGATGGTGAAATTCACCTTTCCAGAGGCATCTTACGATGAACATGAATCGTTGCTGGGTAATGCTGAAAAGGTCTTGCAGACCCTCGATTTGCCCTATCGCGTCATCTCGCTTTGTACAGCGGACCTCGGATTTAGTGCATCAAAATGTTACGATGTTGAATTATGGGCACCGGTCGACGAAAAGTTTAACTTGGAAATTTCTTCGTGCAGTAATTTTGAGGATTTTCAGGCGCGTCGTGCGAATATCCGTTTCCGTCGTGAACCGGGTGCGAAACCTGAGTTGGTGCATACCCTTAACGCCTCCGGGACGGCACTGCCGCGATTGGTCATCGCAATCCTCGAAACGTATCAGCAGGAGGATGGGAGTATTCGGATTCCAGAGGCTATCGTGCCTTACATGGGCGGGGTTGAGGTGATTGAATTGACGTGATAGGTGGAAAAGTTTGTTAGAGTTTGTTTGAATAGTTTTTACCATATTTTCAGATTCATCTTATCTGGATAAATTGGTTAATCTGTTTCTGTATCCAACTGAAGGAAGTGATTTTGGAGTGAAAGAAGGAACTATGCGTAGGGTAAGAATTGAATGGGAGGGCCCTTTCTCTCTCGCGAAAGTGCTCGGATTGGATAATGAGAATAAAGACTACGGATTATACCAGATCTAGGGTCATCATATCGTCTATGGGGCGGATTCCCTACTCTACATTGAGAGATATAACGGGCGATTTCTCGAAGTTGTAAACACCGGCAAATATGGCAGCTTACAGCGTAAATATATGAACAGTAACCGTAAACGATGAAGGTACAAGATAAAGGGTCGGTCTGTCTTCGATAAAAATATCCGGTAACGGGGCTTATCGGACATTTTAAGAATTAGAGTTACTTATGTGTGACTCTAATGATGTAAAGGATAAATGCGCCCAGATTATGGAGGTAAATGATGACTAATCAGACCATTCAGACCTACATTTGTGAAATTAAAAAGATATTGAACGCATTTGCAGCACTAAAAAAAGTGCGGGAACAGTTGCGTGCTGAGGAGTGGCAGAAGGGTTGGACTCCTTGGTGGACAGAGAAGATTATCCGTTACATAGGAGCTGCGGGTAGACGGCACTGCTTTGAAGTGTATTCACAGTTTCATCGCCACAAATATTATGAGAACTGGCAGCGCGTTTATAAGAAGGCAGAAGGGGATAAGGGCGAATGGGGTTATGATCTCTGCTGGGTCGAGGAGGGCGATACAATAGGAAGCCTGCCACTGACGAAAAGCCTACCGCTTGCCCTTGAGTGCGAATGGGAAGGCAGAAGCGAAATCGAATTCGACTTTGAAAAGCTGCTATGGTCGTGTGCATCGCTCCGCGTCATGATCTTTGAGCGTTGGGATAAAAAGGCAAATTTCAATACTATCGAATGCAAAGCGGAAGAAGAAATCTGCAACCTGATCCGTCGTATTAAAGCCTTCTCAGGTTGCCAGTCCGAAGCGAAATACCTTTTTTGTGTTCACTGCACCTATAAAAATGGGAATAAGTTCATTTTCCGTTGTTACCCCGACGAAGGCGAGTAAAATTGAATCAGTCAATAATGGAGAATGCTTATGCTGGAGATAAGATCAGATCAGCAATGGAGACGAGAAGTCAGACGGCGTGATGGAGGTGCTTGTCGTGCATGTGGAGAGACTATTCCCCTCCATGCCCATCACATCAAACCGCGCAGCACCTATCCTGAACTTGCCCTCAAACTTGACAATGGCATTACCCTTTGTGGAAACTGCCACGCTCGCTTGACAGGGAGAGAAGAAAGCACCAATCTTAGAACGATTATACCTGACACACAAACCGCCGAGCAGTTGACGAGGCTTCACGGTATAGTTTGCGATTATCTATATCCCCGGTTAATATCAGATGATCCAGACACAAGGAACACGGCAGTTGTTCGGTTCTTTGGTCATCTCCAAATTTACCCTGATTCGCTGAATCAATTTATCCCTGTTATTCAACGCTTCCTAGATAAAGAAAATGGATTTGATGTAGGACTTGCCGAGCAGATGGTGGTCGAGTTTCTGAGACATAGCTCAAGCGAGAAGGCACAAACAGTGGTTAGCGAATACGAAGAACGAGTTGCAACCGACAGACACAACCGGGACGCCGAGCCGGACGAAGTAACAGAAATGCGCGGACTTGCCGAACAAGGCGATTCTGCATCCGAATACTATATCCGTGGCTGGTGTTATGCAAATGGCAGGGGCGTTAGCCAAAACGACGAGAAAGCGGTCGAGTGGTATCAAAAAGCTGCTGAACAAGGACATGCCATAGCCCAGTATGACCTGAGTTGGATGTATCAATATGGCAGGGGCGTTAGCCAAAACGCTAGCGAGGCAGTCAAATGGTGTCGCAGAGCGGCTGAACAGGGGTATGCCGATGCACAACATACGCTCGGCTGGAGGTATCAATATGTCAAAGGGGTAAATGCTCAAAATTATGTGGAGGCAATCAAATGGTATGGTAAAGCGGCTGAAAAAGGACACGCCGATGCCCAGGCTAATCTTAGTGAGCTGTCTGCGAGGGTTGCAAGAAGCCAGCAAATTGATGTGGACGGTGTGAAGGCGGTTAGGTTGAATTACAGAACCGCTGAACAAATCGGCTTCGGCGGGACGCAGCCGATTCGTAGAGGCTTTGGACGGAACAATGTGCGGACGTTTTTGCATTATCAAAGAGCCGCTCAACAAGGTGATACCACTGCACAGAATAACATTGGCGTGATGTATGCAAATGGCATAGGGGTTGACAAAGACCATGAAGAAGCAATTAACTGGTTTAGCCAAGCCGCTCAACAAGGTGATACCACTGCACAGAATAGCATTGGTGTGATGTATGCAAATGGCATAGGGGTTGACAAAGACTATGGACAGGCGTTTCACTGGTTCAATCAAGCGGCTGAACACGGACATGCCGAGGCACAGTATAACCTCGGTGTGATGTATGCAAATGGCGATCACGTCGGTCAAAACGATGTGGAGGCAGTTAATTGGTTTCGCCAAGCGGCTGAACAAGGATACATTGAGGCACAGGCTGCTTTAAGGAGATAATTGCAGGGAGATAATTGCAGGGTAATAATTCCCTGTAACGGGTCTTATCGGACATTAACATCACGTTCTCCTTTCCCAAGGAGCCACGGATAGCCTAAATGCCACTGATAGGTAATGCAATTTGATTAGTGGAAGTCTATCTCACTATTAGGTGATTGACATGAAGAAAAATAAAGAACTGAAACAAGCCTTTGTTGTCGGACCTTCTGCATTGAAAAAACTAACTAAGCTACTCCAAGATCACATTGGAAAGGTTAAGATTAGTTCGGAATGTGCAGATGGTATTGATCGTGAGTTCGAGACGATAAACCACCTAATTGACTACGAGAATCCCAAATCAAAAGAGATTTGTTGCGTGCGTTTATCTGCCCGATCAGACGACTATTCAAAATCTGCCACGATTATTTTGCCTTTTTTATTTCGGCAAATCCGTATTGATATTCCTGAACAAACAGATATTGAATTACGGCGGAAAATAGAGGATATTATTGAGGGAACACGTCCGTGGTATAACAGATTAGCATGCATCCGTCCTGTTCGTGCGCCTTATCTTATATTTTTGTTCGTGCTGCTAGGGTTGAAATCAGTGAGGTGGTGGTTGTTTACACAAAAATCCAAAGTAGAAGTCCCGGATTTGCTCAATTTCTCAATTTTAGTCCTATTCCTGCTGATTATTATCGGTATCGTTGTATTTTTTGCGAGCAGGCTGTGGAATTACTGTTTTCCTCAAGCAGTTTTCACAATTGGTCAGGGTAAATCACGATTTGAGTATAAGGAACGAATTCGATGGGCGGTGATAATAGGATATGTTGTCGCGCTTAGTCCTACTGCTACTGACTTGCTTGGGGAACTTATATGGCAAGCAATTATAAATATCCGCTAACCCACCTTATCGGACATTATTGAAGGTGGCAATAATCTTGATTTTATAATGCTGGTATGATATAGTTTTTCTGGCTTTCGTGGGAGAGGACAACGCCACCGCTCGGTGGTGTCTCCCACATCCCATTGTCCGGGCATGAAAGCTAAATTAGAGAGCCGAATCCCATGAAAACTTGCAATTTCAAGTGGTAAAAATCCATCGGTGTCGCTGTCAGCTGCCTGTTCTTAGTGTTCGTTTGGCTCGGTTCATCGCCTGTTACAGTAGGCAGATCCACGTGCGTTACATCACCTTTATGTCGCAAAAACGAGGGGTAGGTGTCTTGGGACCCCCCTTTTTTGACCAGTTTTAGTGAAATAAATTTCTAAGAGGTTTCGATTCCATACTATGGTGAATTCTAAAAATCAATAGACATTAATAGTGGCACACTCCGTGTGCCGTAACTCTGCGAACAAGGTTCCTGACCTAGCTCGTCCATAGTGTCTAATTAATTTTGCAATCTACCATAGTTCGACTTGTATTTTACATCCTCATGGAGGAGGGATAAAAATTGGCACGTAAATGCTTGCTTCGCCTAAATTTTATATCAGAAAAACAACCTGAAGGCAGCTATACAATAACTTGTCGCCAGTTACCAGAGCTAATAACGGAAAGTGATACAGTAGAGGGAATATACCACAACGCCCTAGAAGCCCTTGAAGTTACCCTCGGACTATACGAGGCTACCGGACGCAAGTTACCAGATAACCTGTGTTTAACGATGTAGGATTGTCTGATGCCGAAGCCGAGCGAGCTCTGTTGAAGGCAGATTTAGCTCTTGAGATCTACAACATCATTGAAGCGCGAAAACTCACACAGGCAAAAGCGGGGAAAATCCTCGGTATTGACCCATCTGACATTTCAAGCCTGAAGGCTGGTGATTTTAACCGCTTTAGCGTGGAGCGGTTGTTTACACTGCTCAACCGTTTTAACCGTAACATTGAGATTCGGATTACACCGGCAGAAGATAGAGAGGGACATCAGCGGGTCGTTGCGGTTTAACTTGGAATCCAAAAGACACCGGATTTTGAAGAAAGGAATAGATTACGATGATTCAAATTGCTGAACCGGTTACCCTAGAAAAACTGTTACCACTTATCAAAAAACTGTCGAAAGTGGAACGTGAACAACTGCGTAAATCCCTTGAAACGGACCCGACGACGTGGCGAAAAGAATGGGACAATATCGTCGCGCAGTTTCACGATGCCTTTGCCGATACACCAGAGGAAGAAGTGACGCAAGATATTGATGAGGCACTGGCAGAGGTAAGGCATAGACGAATCTGAAAGCCGGTGGCGCGTTTACCGAGCAACCTTCGACACCAATATCTTCGTCCGCGCATTGATTCGGAGGGGAAGCCTCGCTGATAATCTACTCTCACTCTGGCTTGATGGACGGATTGTCCTTGTGCTATCGCAGACCATTGTTGACGAAGTTCAGGCAGTCCTGTTACGTCCTAGGCTTATCCGAAAGTATTCATACACACCACAGGCAGTTACCCAGTTGATCAATCTTTTGGTGCAACGGACAATCATCGCTGAGGTGCCTTTCTCGCTTGATCTATGTAGAGATCCAAACGATAATCCGTTCGTCGATTGTGCGGTACTAGGGCGCGTGCAATTCTTGGTATCGTACGATAATGACCTTTTAGATGACCCTACCCTCCGACAAGCTCTATTTGAATTTGGGGTTGAGATTATTATCCCCAGGCTTTTATGGAGAGAATACAGGAGGAGGAAACATGAAAGAGCAGAATACATCCGTCAAATACACCCGTTCTGAAATAGACACCCTCCCCGATGAAACCGATTGGGAGCACGTGGATGCGCTGACAGATGAAGACATCGACGCGGCAGCCTCATCCGATCCGGACGCTCCGCCAACGGATGCAGACTTTTGGAAAGATGCAACAGTGATCATGCCAGAAAACACGGTCATCGTTGATGCAGATCTATTAGCATGGTTCAAAGCCCATACCCCAGATTACGAAACACGAATCAATGCGGTGCTTCGATCGCATGTCGAGGCGAATGACGGTTAAAGCGCACGTCCAAACACCAGTCTTGTGGCGAAACTTCAAGAGATGGGCTAAACTACGAATAGGAGATGTGTAACAATGAGTGAAGATGTTAAAGTCGAGCAGAGCTCTGGGAATGTGTTTAAGGATGTGGGATTTTCTGATACCGAAGCCGAGCGAGCCTTGTTGAAGGCAGATTTAGCTCTTGAGATCTACAACATCATTGAAGCACAAAAACTCACACAGGCAAAAGCGGGGAAAATTCTCGGTGTTGACCCATCTGATATTTCAAGACTGAAGGGTGGCGATTTTAACCGCTTTAGTGTGGAGCGATTGTTTACACTTCTCAATCGTTTTAACCGTAACATTGAGATTCAGATTACACCGGCGGAAGATAGAGAGGGACATCAGCGGGCCGTTGCGGTTTAGAGGTGTTTAACATCTGTATGATTTTCTGGTTTGAGTTATGATCTATTTTATTCAAGCGGGCAATGATGGTCCCATCAAAATAGGGAAGGCGCAAAGCCCTAAAGCTCGTCTTAGAGAGCTTCAAACAGGCAATCACGAAAAATTAGACTTAATAAAAGAGATTCCCGGTGATAAGGGCAGAGAGGATAGCATTCATAATGATTTACGAAGCCATCGGTATCGTGATCGTAGTGAATGGTTTAAGGCAACACGCGAAGTTTTAGATTACATAAATAAAATAGCACGAGTGTGCTATGAACGCATTGATGGCGTTGCAATAGCAGTAATTTGGCGCAGTGATAGCGAACTATTTATTACAGACTATTGTCCGTTTTGCGGTGAACGTCATTACTACGACGGTGAGGATGGTTGGACAGAAGTTGGGTGTTTTGATGAATCACTGTTTGGAGATCGATTGTTGTTTCCGGTGGAAACACGAACTGCTGCGGACGGCATAGTTCTGCAACAGTCCGATGGTTATATTGTTCGCACGCGAAAGATCTTGAACCGGCATCACGATTGAACCCTTAATCTCCCCTAGTGTGAAGGTATCCACGCCGGGGGCAATGGGAGAAGGTTATGAATTACAAATTTAGAGAAAGGAAACTGAAGTCATGACTAAGGAAGCAGTCAAGTTTGTTCTGAACCAAATAGTCCCCTTGGAGGAGAGTCTTCGCTGTGAATTCAAGTCTGTCAGAGTTAATCCAGTTCCGGTAATCCGAGAGCAGGTCGGTCGGTATGTGGTTGCTTATCTCAACGGAGGCATAGAGGGCAGCATATATTGGGGAATCACAGATGACAGGCAAGCAATTGGAGTTTCTTTGGATTCGAGAGAGCGCGATGATTTTCGCAAAGATATTGTTGCGGAACTCAGGTCGATTACCCCGGCGATTATCCCAACGTCATACGATATTATATTCCATCCCCTTTTTGCTGGAAACAAGGCTGAAACCCCAATGCCTGATCAGTGTATCATTGAAGTCAAGGTGGAACGCGTATCCCCACGGCAGGTGCACTTTATACCGGGAACAAAGGGGGAACAAGCCTTTATTAAGACTAATTCTGGAATAGAGGAGGCGAAGGGAAAACGCTTGGTTGAATTGCAGAAAAGCACACAAGTTGAACAGGGAAATCAAAAAGAACAGGAAGGCACTTCTCCTGCCTCAGAAACACCGCCGGTCAAAAAGTCCAAGGCACCGGCGACTCCGACACCTTTGGATAATCCGTACAATCCCGCGGTGATAGCAACAGAGAATATGTTCAAAGGACGTGAATCTGAAATTGGAAATCTACAATCCGCGATTAGGAATGGGATACATACCGCTATTTTCGGTCTGCAGCGGATGGGAAAGACTTCGTTGGTCAAAGAAACCCTGCGACGCTCCAAAGAGCGGTGCATATTCGCGGAAGTGGACCTCCAATCATACGGAGGGGAAGATATAACCTACAGAACATTGTTACATGCAATTATCACAAGGATTGCAGCTGAAATCTCACCGCAGCGAGTTCAATTCGTTAGTGATGAAATAAATATTTACAGGAACTACGATACGGTAGATAAGCATATAATGCTGGATGAGTTCAAAAGGTCGCTGAAGGAAACTCTCAGATACACTCGCCGGAAGGTCGTTCTGTTTTTAGATGAATTCTCAGAGTTGTGCCAAACCATCGACAAAAATGCAGATCGGTTTCGGAATAACCCGAATCCACACGCACGGATTTCCCCTGCTGAGATGCTCGTTGATGTCAGTATAATGCGCTGGTTTAGTTCGTTAATGAGAGACCCCGAACTAAAGGGAAAAGTTGTGTTCATTTTCGCCGTCAGACCCTTTGTCGCAGGGTATGACGCTAACATGCAGCTCCAAATTCTGAAATTAGTTACCCCAATCACGCTCCACTATCTGAGAAGATCAGCAGCTGAGGCGTTAATGGTCGAACCCGTTAGGGGTAAAGTTGAGTATGAGGCGGGGAGCATTGACTACCTCTACAGCCTCACAGCCGGACACGCATACCTGATTCAATTCTTTCTCCATGAGATAATCAACCGGATTCAGCAGGATGGAAGGTCTTGCATTGAAAAGCAGGATATTACCCGCTTTGAAGAAGAGATTGTTTCGGTGGAGGAGGTTTACGAGGGGCAGTTTGCCGTATTGGAGTCCGACTACAGCGTAGAGAGTGTCAGAAGTCCTGAGGCTGCAAGAAAAGGTAGGGGCGTAATCGCGGTAATAGCACGCTTAGGTGAACGAGAGGAGGATGGGTGGGTGTCAGTCGAAAAAGTGCGTACCCTGCTTACCAATCATCATATGCCGGAGGATGAGATTTACGATATATTGGCTAAACTCCGTCGAGCTCAAATAATTAAGGAAAGAAGGGCGGACGAGGAAAAACTTGAGTATAGAATTTCGATTTCGCTGCTCCGAAAAAGATACATCAGGCAGAACATGTATCAGAGACATTTTCAGAGATAGTGGAGTTGACCCCTATACGTCGGGGAAGTGCCGAAGTGTGCTGATGCCGCTTTTTATTGACCCAGTAATGTTGATAAAATCCGCCCCGTGCCGCCCTTGCGGCAAAACTTCAAGAGATGGGGATTTAATTTGAAAGGAGAAGCACTATGCCTGTTACAAATTTTAGGGATCTAACGCCAGATTTAGAGGCAACAGATCCATCAACAGACGTTTATGTGACGCTATGGACAGGATGGAGGTATCATTCAAGAGTTGATTGTGGCGCATTGAACAGTTCAGAGCCATCACAAATACGCCGGATTCCATTGAAACTTGCTAAATGGCTGGATTATGAAAAACCATGTCAACTTTGCGGGTAGGAGAATGTCCGATAAAATATTTCTTATCGCACATTTCTACCCCGTTTTCAGGCAAAACCCCAAAAATCAAGATCCAGCAACGGCGCGGATTCCCCCAGTCTCAATAAGAAAAAAATAGGTCCGATAACTATATCATGACCAGAAAGGAGTGAAATATGGCGTTAGACGATGTGAAAGAGGTTATCGAGAACTTGCAAAGCATAATCAATACGCACCACGATTATCTGTTCAAAAAAGAGGCACGCACTCGTTTGGTGCTGATTAATCCGTTGTTGCAGGCATTGGGCTGGGAGGTCTCGAATCCGGCTGCTGTTCAAATTGAATATCAGGTGAAGACAAAACGCGCGGATTATGTGCTAATACGGGAACGGAGAGACGTACCGATTGCCGTGATTGAAGCGAAGGGGCTGGGGAACACTTTAGAAGATGATGAGACAACTCAGGCTCACATCTACGCGAATCAGGCAGGCATTGACTACATGATTGTCACTGATGGTGATACGTGGAAGATGTTCAAAGCCTACGGGAGGGGTGTATTGGAAGATCGGCAGATAATGGAGTTCCAGTTGTCTAAGGATTTGTCTCATGAATGTATGTTACAAGCGTTGCGGATATGGAACTCAAACCTCGCCTCTGGTAGTCCAAAGGAAGCGATGAAGCCTATTCTTGAGCCCCCACTAGACAAAATAGAGGGAGCCCTCGCTGCACCGCTAGTCCCTGATCCGGCTGTGGGATTGAAACTGGATGAGACATGGACAGGCAAAAAAATTAGCGCATTTACCTTTAACGGCGAAACGTATAAGGTCAAAAAATGGAATAAGTTTTTAGTCAAGTTCTGTGAAATCTTGTCCACGGATGATACCCTTCAATTTAGAGAGGTCTTAGAACTAAACCCTAACATTTTTTCAGAAAGTCGTGACAGTTTCCCGTCGTGGGCGAAATCTATCAACGAGATAGGAAAAACCGGCATTTATGTTCACACGGGTATCAACAATGACGACAAACGAGATCTCATACAAGCTATTGTCGAACACTTCCGGCGTGAGATGCCTGTGCCACACACAGACGAAGACGGGCAAAATTGAATCAGTCAATAACGGAGAATACTCATGACGGAGATAAGATCAGATGAGCAATGGAAACGAGAGGTCAAAAAGCGCGATGGATGTTGTCGTTTATTCGGACATTTTAAGTCAAAGGAATAATAGGGATATTTAATTTTCCAAATGGCTCTAATATGAGATATGACTTTTCACGTTGTCATGTGATAAAGTTACTTTAGAGAGTATACTACTCACCCCTGTGATGCAATATAAGGAGGACGATATGCCCGCAGGTATTTTGGAGGTTGAACCAATCGTTAACGAATTTACTCGGATGCAAAGTGAGAATGTTGAGACCATTATTAGCCGCTTGGATAGTGGCAGGATAATCATTCCGGACTACCAGCGTGATGCTGAACAATGGGATAGCCGAAAAGAGTCTCTTTTTATCGAATCATTGTTGAATAATTTAACAACGCCAGGTCTCTTTTTCCTACAAGGTCCTGATAAGATTGAAGTAATTGATGGACAACAACGTTTGAATACAATCCTGAAGTATAAGAGAGACGAGTTTAGGTTGAACGCGGCTGACGATATTAACTATATTTCCCCGCAAAGTGTCTACTATAGTGGAAAACTGTTTTCGGAACTTCCCGAAACATTAAAAATGGTCTTTAATGACTATCCGCTTGCAATTATTTACCTCCCGCCGGGACTTGAACTGGGTACAAAAATGGAGATATTTCGGCGTATCAATGAAGGGGGCACACCTTTAACAGCGCAGGATATTCGGCTTTCATATTACAGTGAATCCCAGTCAGTCTATTTCGTGCGCCTTGCCGGAATTCATGCAAAAACGGATTCCGCAAAACGGATGATAGAAGCTGCGCGAAAAAAGGGTGTAGATGATCCTTGGCAGCAATATCCTAAAGCACAGCAATATTGGATTGAATGGTGGGAAGGAAAAGCACAAGCAAAGGGGCAGACTCCCTCGGCAATGTTCCTCTGGTATCTTGTGTTTTCTCATAGAAACGGATTGGATGATCTCACTGAAAATTCAAACGTAATGAGGCATCTTGGAATGACGTTTAACGGCTCTACGGAGCAAGCACTTGATACCTATTGTGCACAGTTGCAGTTCACTGATAAAGAACTTACCGCCCCTATTTTTCCCACATCCGGGTATGGGCTTGGGGAAAGTTTCCAAAATTTTGTTTTGTGGATAGAAGTCATTCTGAGCCGTGGAATGCCGGGGGTGAGTGTTGATAAATACAAGCAAATGGCGTTATTGATTGGAGCTGCGGTCGAGTTAAAGCTGGATCCCGATCACCTTAATGATGATGTATGGGACGCGATAAGTGAGTTTATACAAACCCCACGTCAGGCAGGATTTAAGTGGCTTCCGAAAGGCGGGTATCCAGAACCGAGGGGACGCTGGAAAGGCAACCGAGGACAAAAAGCACAATGTGATATGGCAATGAATCTCTTATCCAAAATCATGGAAGAATACTCTTGAGCTCACTACCTCCCAATCTTCCTACATGCGATCCACAGGCTCGTTATTTTCCAAAGGAATGGAAACAGTCCTATTTCCATCGGCACTACGACAGTCGCTGTGGTGGATATGTTTGTCCTGACTGCGAGCGGGTGTTCTCTGGACCAAAAGGTTTTCAGCAACTTGATGCCGATCACATTAAACCGCACTCACGAGGGGGATTAACTGTATGGGAAAATCTGACCCTACGATGCAAACCATGTAACGTAGCAAAGAGTAACAGGTTGTAAGGATTTTACTTATTTGTCCGGCACTGTGTTTTTTGTTTGTTATAATCTGCGGGGTGTCATTGACGTTGTGAGAAAAAAGTGAAGTATAACAAGTGTGCCGTGAAAAATCACGACACAAAGACAACTGACATAAAAGCCAGAAGGGAGAGTATATCCCCCCGCCCCCCTTGTGACGAAACTTCAGGGAAAGGAGTAAACAATGCCTGTATTCCAGTCGAGCAGAGGAATGCTTTGTAATTTAGATCAGTTTGTAACATTTGAGATAATTGACCATAAAGAATCCCCTAACTATGGTCAAAAAGCTAATTCGCAGCTTGTGGGGACCACCATAAGTGGTTACAAAATCGTAATATGTTCTGGAACGCACGAGGTATGCGAAATCGAATTTAATCGTATTTATGACCTGCTGGCTGTTGAAAAAGTAAATTAGACGGGGTAATTTAATGCTAACCAAAACGTATATAGAAGAACGAAAATTGGCAAGTGATACTCAATTCTTCATTGAGAACCTCGTGCTAACGAATAACGAGCAGACCATCCGGCTTGTTCTCGAAAACCTTGGAAGGCTGCCATCAGATTTTGATCAAGAAGTTTTCTTAAATCTGCTAAAACATCCAAACCCTACTATTCGCCTGCTCGCCGTTAAGAATCTTGGTAAATTAAAGAATCCCGCATTGCTTGATGCTATCTCCAAATTTGCAGAGGGTGAAGCGAATACCGCCACCCGTCGTGAAGCAGTATCAACGATTGGACGAATGCGGACACCGAAATCGGTCCCGATTCTTATCCGATTTCTAAAGGACGATGATCCCAAAGTTATTTTGCAGGCGATTCGTGGACTTATCAACTTTAAAACGCTCCCTGAAGTTCAACCTGCGCTCACAGCGTTAGCAAACCACCCGAATGAGTTAATTCAAGACGCCATAAGTCGGGAGCTGACGCCGATAACAGAACCTACACAAGAGAAAACGCCTCCACAATCTCACAGTTTAGATGTTCTCAAAAACGTCATTGTCCATGCTGATGTGAGAGATGTATTAAGTGTCGTGGCTGATGAATCTATCCACCTGACTTTTACTTCGCCACCATACTACAATGCCCGTGACTACACGCTTTACGAAAGCTACGCGGGGTATCTGCAATTCCTTGTTGATATTTTTAGGGAGGTGCATCGTATCACAAAGGAGGGGCGATTTTTTGTCCTCAACACTTCTCCAGTTATCGTTCCGCGTATGAGCCGAGCCCATTCTAGCAAACGATATGCTATCCCCTTTGATATTCATCCAATGCTGACAGAGATCGGCTGGGAATTCATTGACGATATTATCTGGGTCAAGCCGGAGCGGACTGCTAAAAACCGTAACGGCGGGTTTTTCCAGCACCGCAAACCACTTGGCTACAAAGCAAACTCTGTCTCGGAGTATGTAATGGTCTACCGTAAGAAAACGGACAATCTAATTGATTGGAATATGCGTCAATACGATGAGGAGACGGTTGAGGCGAGTTTGGTCGAGGGGAACTACGAGAAAACAAATGTCTGGCACATCCATCCGGCGAGCGACAAGGTCCACCCCGCAATCTTCCCGACCGACTTGGCAAGACGCATTATCCAATTTTATTCTTTCAAAGGGGATATAGTGTTTGATCCGTTTGCCGGCATCGGAACAGTGGGAGGCGCAGCCCTCATGTTAGAGCGTTTTTTTCTGCTCGCTGAAAAGCAGGAGGAATATATCCAGAAGACGATGCAGACTTTTGATGATCCGCTATTTAACGATCCTTGTCCTAAATGTTTGAACTTGGCTGAATTTAAGGCATTACTCAATAAGGAGAAAGAATGATGACTATTAACGGTGCTGTTGTAAAGAATATCATACGTAAATTGTTGGCAGGTGAAGATTATCGTGTTGAGGTTATCGCGCTGATTGATGCCACATTTTTGCAATACGTCATCGACTTTTTTGGTCGCGTTGTTGATGCAAAGTTAAAAAATCGAGCCGTGACAGTTGATTGGTACAAAGAGGAATTCCTCAATCCAGAACTTGACAAATCGGATGTTGCTGTGCATTCAGGCTTGAACATGAAAACAATCACGAATATGTATAAAACTTCAGCGAAACAGGTTGTGCTTGATGCCTCCACAGAGCATTATGAGGTATTGCTTGATGCCATTCAAGATTTGACACACCAAGGCGATATTGATGTCTCGTTGACGATAAAATTTAGGACGGTCAGCGTGGATCTCAACATTAACGAAAGTTTAATCGTTATCAACACACTTGCTGTCAAACGCGCCGCGTTGCGAGGTGCATTATGGAGCACGGCGGGAAAGCAGGTTGAGAAACCGTTGATGACAACGCTTTGTGCGCTATTCCGTGTTCCATTGAGATATTTTAATCAATCTGTTCCTTCTGTTTCAACAGGTCAAGTGATCCGTGAGGCGGACTTCTATCTGGAGGGTAACACCGGCTTGAGGCACCGTTGCGAAGTGAAGTTGATGGGGAAAGGAAATCCAGAAGGTGTGGATGGTCCAATCGCTCGTGGTAGCAAAGTGTTTGTCGCAGATACACTCTCTGCCCAGAATAAACAACAACTCGGCGAAGAGGACATTCAGTGGGTAGAGCTACGAAATGAAGGCGGATACCAGCGGTTTGAGGATGTCTTAGCGGCGTTATCAATCCCTTGTCAACCCTTTGAAAATGATCTTCATGAAGCATTGGATAAAATCTTCCCAGTTATACTTTCTGATGATGTTCAATCTTCAGTAACTCCTGACATCATTCTTCAAGAGCAGAGTAACGATGATTCACAATTACTAGTGGATTTCTAATAAAAGCCTCAACGGAGGCACACCTCCCCACGCCTCCCTTGTGGCGAAACTTCAAAAGATGGGGATTTGAAAGGAGAAAACGATGTCAACATTTCAAGGATTCAATATCACAAAAATTGACCGAAATAAATCTCCGGTCATTATGGACGATCAGATCGATTATAAAAAGATTTATCTCGCTCTCGAACCTATTGATGGTTGTGCCGATGTTGAGGCTCAAAAGGTTTGGAAACATTCCTTTCTCTATATGGTTAAAAGTTGGAAAAAACACACGGATTTTTCCCTTTATGAAAAGGTAATCGAGACAGATCTACAGTTAGAGTTTGTCGCCCAAGATAATTATGAGTTTTTTATTTGTGCTGAAGGGCTGTCCCTCAATTCCCCCGTCGGATTCCGCTTTATACAGCAGTTAGTTAAGCACACTAACAAGAGATTTATAAAACAGATTGATGAGATAACTCGCTTTAGGGATGATATTGACAAAATTAACTCTGATCAGTTTTATATAGTCCGATAATACGCATTATCGGATATTGCTAAAAGGAGGTAATATACCATGCTGTCACAGGGAAAACTTATCGCAGGCATACTACGAGACATACTAGAGGAAATAAAGCAACTTCGTTTAGAGATGCGATCTCACTTTCAAACCGCCCCCGACGACCCACCAGATCCTGGTCCACGCCCCCTAACACGCCTTGCCGTGACCATGCCCGATGGAACAACGATTCCTGATGATACTGCGGCGAGCACTTTCGTTGAAGTAATTGATAAGCTAGGGAGACGGGACGTAAAAAATCTTAACCTCAAAGTAAACGGGAAGGATCTAATGTCAACGTCTGAGGACGACCAACAGCGACGCAAACTTGGTGGGTTTTACATAAACGTCGGCACCTCCACAGAGAGGAAAAAGAGGCTTCTTGAAGATATTGCCTCTCGTCTTAAAGCCGATCTGAAAGTAGAGATAATTCCGAAATGAGGCAAGCGAAATATATCCGATAATATTTCTTATCAGACATTTTAAGCGGTTTTCAGGGAAAAATCGAAAATCTTGATCCAGTAAACACGCGGGTTTTGCCAGTCTCGATAAGCAAAAAAATGTCCGATAACCTTACCCGATTCAATTACATGGACTGACTCCAGAAGCAAAAAAAGAGTCGATAGAAGTCATCTTCAATGAACAAAGTACCAAGAATAAGGAGAACATAATGAATGACAAAGGATATACCAATCCGCAATTGCTGATTTCCGCTGAAGAGTTGATGAGGGGGCTCGACGACGGTTCAATCTGCGTTGTGGATGTCCGACCGACGCATGAATATGTCGAGGGACATATCCCCGGTGCTATCCATCTCGATCTATTCGCAATCAGCCTCAGCGACACGAGCGAACAGGCGTTCAACGCGTTTATGTGGACGATTGCTTATCTCTTCAAGGATCGTGGGATTGATCCGACAAAGACAATCGTATGGTACGAAAATGAATCTGGCGTTAAGGCAGCACGCGGATTCTGGTTCTGCGAGTACCTGGGGCATGAAGATGTCCGGGTGTTAGATGGTGGGCTCAGTGCTTGGTCTGCCGCAGGTGGGGGGGTGAGCACCGAAGCCGTAGTACCAGAGGAGGTGCCAGCATTCTCAACCGACTCAAAATTAGATGCCCACATGGATGCGGAGACTATCCACGGGTTACTTGATGCTGGTGATTTTGCTGTCCTCGATACGCGCGCTGCTGCCGAACACTACGGAGATGTCGCGCGGTCCGCACGGGGTGGTGCCATCCCCGGCTCCGTCCATATCGAATGGCTCAACAATCTGGACGAGAACGGCATGTTCAAGTCTGCTGCTGAACTTCGCGCGCTCTATGAATCTGCGGGCATTACGCCGGAGAAGCGCGTCATGTCCTACTGACAGGGCGGATACCGCTCTTCCCACAGCTATTTGGCGTTGCGGCTTTTGGGCTATCCGAAAGTGAGCAACTACATCGGCTCGTGGAAAGAGTGGGGAGATCGGCTGGATCTGCCGATCGAAATACCGGAAGCGTAAAACAGACAACGACCATCTCAACGCAAAGACGCTAGGACGCAGAGAAAAAAATATTAAAAATCAGGACTTACGCAAATTCAGTACGCAGCGCGATATTGTTTTATTGTTAACCCCCTAAATCCCCCTTATCAGGGGGACTTATGAACCAACCGCGTAAGTCCTAAAAGTCTTTCTTTGTGTCATTGCGTTAAAATCCGATCTGCGTTCCCTACAAACAGACCTTCCTTACGCTAATGCCTGATCAAGGTCTGCGATAATATCCTCTACCTCCTCCAACCCGACAGAAACCCTTACCAAACCATCGGTGATCCCAGCGCGCCTCCGCGCTTCCGGCGAAACCTGCGAGTGTGTTGTCGAAGCGGGGTGACAGATTAACGTCCGGACGTCACCCAAGCTGACTGCAAGCGCGCAGAGTTCAACCCGATTCACCAGTTTCTCTCCCGCCGCCACACCACCTTTGAGTTCAAAAGAGATCATCCCGCCGAAGTCGTTCATCTGCCGTTTAGCGAGCGCATGTTGTGGATGGCTTGACAGACCGGGGTAGTGCACCCTCTCGATCGCTGAATGACTTTCCAGAAATTCTGCGAGTGTGCGGGCGTTGGAGCAGTGCCGCTCGAAACGTAACGGTAGCGTAGCGATACCGTGCAGCGTCAGCCACGCATTGAATGGACTGATTACGCCCCCGAAGTGTCGTAGCGCACCTTTCTTCGCAGAATCGATAAATTCCTTCGGTCCAACGATCACGCCGGCGACTACCGCACCACTTCCGCTGAGATACTTGGTCATACTGTGGACAACAACATCAATACCGAGAGAGATTGGCTGCTGTCCACACGGTGTGGCGAAGGTGTTATCGAAAACTAACGTAACCCCGTGCGTCCTTGCAATTTCCGCACACGCAGCGATGTCAACCAGTTTCAGTGTTGGATTGACAGGACTTTCAAGATAGATAGCTTTCGTGTTCGGTTGGATCGCTCGCTCGACTGCATCGGCGTCGGTTGCATCCACAAATGTGGTCTCAACACCCATGCGACGGAGATCTTCGTTCAGGATATTGTATGAGCCGGAATAGAGAGAATCCATCGCTACAACGTGGTCTCCATGAGCCAATAGTGTCAACAACGCCGTGCTCACGGCTGCCATTCCCGACGCCGTTGCGAGTGCGGCTTCACCGCCTTCCAACACAGCGATTTTGCTTTCGAGCACAGACTGGGTCGGATTTCCCCACCGTGTATAAACGTAGCCCGAATCTTCGTCCGTGAACGCGTTGACACACTCCTCCGCTGTCTCAAACTGAAAGGTACTGTTCTGGTAGATGGGTGGAATGAGGGGACCCGTTTTGGGGAGGGATTCCTCGCCGGCGTGGATGGCTTTGGTTGACCAGCCGGTGGATCTGGATTTCGTTGTCATGCAGCACCAATTGACGTGCAGTGATTGTTCAAGATGTGAATATCGACCAACTGTCTAGCCATAGTTTGCGCAAGATGGGATGATAACTCCGAGTTGAAGCCCGCCACTCAATCTGGTAAGATAAAGAACAAATACGGTTTGGAATGAAGCAAACTCATGATCTTCCTCGACTCCACGACGGTTTACCCCTAAGAGGTTCAATTATCGTAGCATGACAAATCGGGGAAAGTCAAGGCTATAATTGATTCACTTACTGTCAGTTTTTTCTGGGAACCTATCATCGGCAGTTTTGCAAGCCATAGGTGTAAGAAAATTTTGGAACTTGTGGTAAAATATACCCTTACCCGAAGCACTCACTGTATTTTACGAACTGGTGCCGCTGGAAATTTTCTGTGAGGATCTTACCTCTTTTAGCGTTTTATATAATAGAGCACACGAATAAAGAGGAGGGTTGTCCATGAATCGAGATGAAGCGCTTGTACGCAAATGCCTCGCAGGGGACGATACCGCTTTCGGTTTTCTCATTGACCATCACAAAGCGGTCGTATACGGACTCGTCCGCCACAAGTTCGGCAATCACGCCGACGCCGAAGATGTGACACAAGAGGTCTTTCTCAAAGCGTATCAGAACTTGAGCGCGTTTCGACAACCTTATAACTTTGCTGGCTGGCTTTACAAGATTACGGTGAACTGTTGCCGCGATTGGGTGCGGCGTGCGTCGAGAAGCACGAAACATGAGGTGCCAATTGGGGAGCCAGAAACGGAAGTGCTTGAAGAGAAAGCGTTGCAATCATATCAGGACAACGAACTGAAACACACGGTTCGGAATGCGATTGCAACACTGTCAGAAAGTGATCAGCAGGTCGTGACGCTACATTACATGCACGGACTGACCTGCAAGGAGATTGGGCGATATCTCGGCACATCTGCACGGGCAATCGAAATGCGTCTTTATCGTGCGAGGCAACAACTCAAAAAGGAGATGCTTACGACAATGCAAGCGGCAGAGAGCGAAGATGCTGTTTTCGCACACCAAAAGTTAGAATATCCGCTTAGGGGAAATTTCACGCTTGAGCTGCTGAAGACCATCCGGCAGGAGGGACTGACACCCCGTCAACCTTCGATAAAGCCGAGTTGGCTCTCACCCCTCTCAATTTCACTTGCTGGGTTGACGATTCTCTGTCTGGTTGGTTTAGGTATCGGCATAGGTGACAATCAATTTCTGCAGCCTCCTGATTCTTCTCAGATTGTCAGATTGATTGGCGGTGCAATCGCGCAAAATGGTAAGGTACCGCTGCAAGTTGATTCTGACGAACTTCCAACACTTGGTGAGCTTGTCACAGAGATCCGGAAAAACGATGCGAAAATCAGCAATGGAATGGGCTACTTGGTTATCAAGAATCAGTTGCTCGCCCCAGAGCGGTATTTTTTAGCGTTTGATGGGAATCGTTTCCGTCAAGACGATATCCTACAACAGGGAGGGAAGTCGCAGGTCAGCGAACAACGGATCTTTGATGGTGAAAAGAACATTCTGTTTACACCCACTCAAGGCGTGAGTGTTAATTTGGGACATCATGGGGCTAGCCATACCTTGTTATCGCTTGCAAGTTTGATCCATTTTACGTGGGGTATGCACTTGTACAGCGACAACGAGCGAGTTCGTGTTGGCGAATATATTAATCGACACGGCACCAACGTCATCAAGCGTGAAAAGATTGGAGATAGCTGGTGTTACGTTGTCCAAACCACTGACCATGCCATCGAACGCAGGTTTTGGATCGACCCGCAACAGGGCTATCGACCACGCCGGCTAGAAACTCGTCGTAGGGAAAATCTTGTTACCTTAGATATAACCTATAGCCAGTTTTCCGACGGAAGTTGGTTTCCTCACACTGCCGTCGAGACACGCCGACTCCCCGAACAATCCGAAGAGATTGTTGAGGAAAACCAGATTACGTTTGAGGATTTTCAGATTAATGTCAATTTACCGACGGATCTGTTTGACGTTCACGGACTGAATCTGGCATCGAATACATGGGTTCATGACGGGCGAAATAACCGCCGTTATTCAATCGCAGACTACGAGCGTGGCATACGGATTCCATTCGATGACCACGCCCTAAAACCGCATAAAATCAAGGAGACGCGGCGCAAGGGGATTGAATTGGTCTACGTTCCTGCTGGCGAATTTCTATACGGAGAACTAAACGAAAAACGGACCACTGAAGCATTTTACATCGGAAAATACGAGCTGACAAACGGTCAATATAAGCAGTTTATCGACGCAACGGAGCATCCCGCACCTGCTTTTTGGGATAATGAACCGTACAATGCGCCGGATCGGCCGGTCGTTGGTATCAACTATGCGGACGCTGAGGCATTCTGTCAATGGGCAGGTTTTCGGCTCCCAACGGAGTTGGAGTGGGAAAAAGCGGCGCGAGGAACTGATGGAAGGACATATCCCTGGGGCAATTATCTGCCGCAGAGGACTATATGGAATAGCTGGAAAACTGAAGCAGAACTGGAAGCGGAATTGGGAAAATATGGTGTATTTCGTGGTTACACGACCGAGCGGAAACTGGGAAGCGGTATGTTGGTAAAAATACAAAGGCACGGCACCGGCACAAGAGATGTTGGCAGCGCACCAGCCGGGGCGAGTCCCTATGGTGCCCTCGATATGGCTGGAAATGTCCGGGAATGGGTTGATGGTTGGAGAATCGGTGCCAACGGTTTGAGGGGTAGAGTGGCGCGAGGCAGTTCATGGCAGGATTATCAACATAAGGTGCGCTGTATGGATGCACATGTCTACAGCATAGTCAGGAATGAATTAAATCCGTCTGACGTGCGTGAGCCTTTTACCGGCTTCCGTGTGGTGATTGATACGAACGTATTGCCCTAACCTATAATTTTTCCAAAACTTGTTCCGTAATTTCTATGGTGCGTTCGATGTCCGCTTCTGTGTGGGCAAAGGAGATGCTCCCCTGTTTAGTGGGAAGTGGGAAATGAAAAACGCCACTCTCAATTAAGAGCGTTCTATACTTTTTATCGAGATCCATATCGTGAGACTGTGCAATTTGCAGCCAATTGGTGGGAACCTTGTCCATAAAATAGACGACAAAGGCGGATCCCTGTCGAGCGACTATTGAGGGGAAACCCCTCTTAGACAGCAGCTCCTTTAAGCCAGCCTCCATCATCTGACCGAGATGTTCGAGATGACCATAAATCTCTCCCTCCTGTGCCTTTAATTTCTTTAAGGTTGCAATTGCCGCTGCTGTCGGGACGGGATGGGCGCTATAGGTGCCTGCGATTAATACCTTCTTTTCCGGCTGCGGGTGATTGAAATACTCCATATACTCCCGCTTTCCTCCGACGACGCCTAGCGGGTAGCCGTTGGCGACCGCCTTTCCGAATACCGACAAATCTGGCTGCACCCCACATATCGACTGATAACCGCCCAAGGCATGGCGGAATCCCGTTTTTACCTCATCAAAAATTAGCAGGGAACCGTACTGATTGCACAAGCGTCGCAGTCCCTCTAGGTATCCGGGGTTAGGTTTGACCACACCGATGTTTTGTAGAATTGGCTCAAGGATAATGCACGCGATATTCTCGGTTTTGATTAGATTTTCTACGGCATCCAAATCGTTGAACTGTACTGCGTGGACATGCTGGGAAGCGGAGGCTGGCATACCGGCTGTAATCGGATAGAGTGGCAGTTCCTCGCCCGGCTGATAGCCTGCGATTCTTTCATGGGGATCCATCAAATTAAAAGCCACATCATTATGCCAGCCGTTGTAACCGCCCTGCATGATAATCACTTCGTCGCGTCCGGTTACCGCTCTGGCAGCCCGCACGGCGAAAAAGGTCGCCTCTGACCCCGTATTGGTGATCTGCACCTGGTCTAGGGTGGGGATACACTCTACCAACAGATTCGCCAGCTCTCCCTCCCAAGGGGTGGTCCCCGCGCCTATCAGGGATTTGCCTTCCTTTATAGCTTGAATCACCGCCCCATCGACATCCGGATCGCTATGCCCAAGTAGATACGGCGAGAAGGCGGCGTGATAATCGATGTACTGCTTCCCATCGCTATCCCAGAGATAGGCACCCTCCGCTTTCACAAAAACGCGCATCGGATCTATCACCCGATTCAATGAAACGACGCCGCCGGGTATCACTTTTTTATGCTGCTCCCAGACTGCCGCTGCTGTGTTTTTCTGTGTCATCGTCTTTTCTTTCTTGGATATATTAACGCAAGTTGCTAGATAGTCTGTAGGTCGAGTTTCCATACTCAACAACTAATAGAAATCACCAAATTGACCAAGATAACGCAAGCCGCACATGTCGCCCCGCTGGGGCTTGGGATAATTGGTTTGCCGATGTTCTATAAACATGCCGCCCCGCTGGGGCTATGGGTCGGTCAAAATGCCCGACCTACGGGTATAGAAGTCAATTTTATCACGCCACATATAACCAGCAACTTGGGCTATATTAACGCAAGCTACTGTCTGTCGCAGATACTCGGAAACTCACTAAACCATTCTAGGCTCAATGAGTCAAGAGTTGACGGACAACACACCGGGGATTTAGGGCTGTAGATTCTGGTGATTCGCTCTTGCTATACACATTGCGCTCCTCTGGAGCGCAGGGGTCAGAGGGATCGGCTTCTATAGACATATCACTCCGCTGGAGCGAAAGGTCAAGCACTTGACGGGCGGGGGAACCCCGCCCCTACAAGGGAACCTATGGATTCGCAATACCTAGTAACTTGTATGATCTTATTTGAGCTACCGCTTCCTCTCATAGATTTGTGTCGGATCGATCACGGACTTCTCATTGTGCAGCTCTTCGGTCAGGATACCGTCCCGGAGTTTTGTTATCTCGTCACCGGTCTTGACCAATAGGAGCGGATCTTTCCGGTATTCAGCGAGCCCGACTTCAAGCGTATCTCTTGCCCGGAACCGTCGAGCCACAGCGTTACCGATTGCGCCGATCTGAGCGAGTCCGCGCTCCTCCAGTATGGCTCCGAGCTTGTTGAAGTCGTTACCCACAAACCCCGGCTTGGGACTGTAACCGAACATGGGGAGTGGTCCTTCGCGCCCATCCGGCTCTCGAACTCGTGCCTCGACTTCCCGCCACCACCGGTAACGTACCTGCACCAGCTGCTCGATAACGTGAAAGAAGGTACAACGGAGATAGGGAACACCGAGCATCAAGATGTGTGCGTCCAGTTCGTAGAGTTTCCAGAAGGGACCGTCGGCTGCCCAAGCGGAGGGTCCATGGACAGCGGTGATATCTTCCGCGTGGGGACCCAAGGCAGCAACAGAGTGCAGCAGGTGGCAGCTCCGTTGTGCGCCGGGACGCGTCCGAGTGACCTCTGTAATGCGTCCCATCTCTGACAGATCCCGAATAGGGTCAAACATAGGATTGGGGGTTCCGCCGTGGGAGAAAGTGAAGGTCGGCACCACGAGGGTACCCGTTGAACCGAGCACATCCAAGAACGCATCAACCACAGCATCTGCGCCGCCTTTGACGTAGCCAACACTGCTCAACGAACTGTGCACAAAGACAATGTGACCGGTCTGCACGCCCAGCGTTTGTAGTGCTTCGGCGATCTGTGTCTGTTTCACTGTCTATCCTAGCGCCGCGTCCACTTTATTGATCGCCGCAGCCATCAATCGGGCGTGATCTTCCTGCATGTTGACATTGAACCCAAACCGCAAGGCTCGACCCAGAATCGAAAGGGTCTGCGGACACATATCCCGTGAATACTCAACGTTCCCCTTGTAGGCTGGATCTTTCCACGGATAACCCGATGGGTGGTGGGAGTGCTTAAACAGGATTGAATCCCAGTAATAGTAGATGTGACGATCTGGAAATCCATCGTTGTACGCCGTGCCTGCTCCCAAGCCTTCTGCCTTGAGTGCCTCGACGTATTTCGGGGCAAGTTCCGGATCTTTAATGATGATTGCTCCGCTGATGCCGCATTCGCCTTCCGGATCGTCGACATGCTGCGGGATATACCCCTTCGGTGCATCCAACTCCGCGAGGAACGCCTTTTTCAGCCGACGGGTATGGCTCAAGATGTCCTCAAGTTTGGAAAGTTGCACCCGCGCAATTGACCCCATAATTTCGCTCGGACGGTAGCCCTGACGCGAAAAAGGTGGATTTTGCCACTCCTTATCGCTCATCCACATCGGCATCGCAGCGTCGCTGGCGAAAGCGGTGCGTTCATATATATCGTAGTCGTCCGTATACACCATGCCTCCCTCGCCACAGCTGATTACCTTGAAGTAGTTTAGACTCCACGCACCGGCCTCGCCCCACGTTCCAGTATATGCGCCTTTATACCGCCCACCAACACACTGACAACAATCTTCGACCATTTTGAGGTCATGTCGCTGGGCGATTGCCATGAGGTCATCAAGGCGACACGGCACCCCTTGCATGTGGACAGGAAGGATTGCCTTGGTGTGTGGGGTAATCTTGCGTTCAACATCGGCGGGGTCCATGCCGAGCGATTCGTCGATTTCAGCGATTACGGGGATGGCGCCCACACCCACAACCGCCGCTGCTGTCGCAATAAAGGTATAGCCCGGAATGATTACCTCATCGCCGGGACCGACACCAATCCCCGTCAGCGCACAGATTATCGCACTCGTACCAGAATTGACCATCAGTGCGTGGTTTACGCCGAGTAGTGCTGCGGCTTCTGCTTCAAACGCAGCCACGTGAGAATCCTCAACAAACCGGAACAGTTTTCCACTCCGCAATACTTCGGTGACCGCGTTGATCTCCCGGTCATCAATAGCACTTGGACCGTGTGTGCCGCTGGGAATAGGCTCCGCAATAACCGGGGTACCACCATCAATTGCCAATCGATCTGCCATTTTTTTCCTCCAAAGCCTTCATTGTTGATATGTGTTATCCATCCTCTATTGGGGTTTGGAAACTATATCATAGCGCCTAATCTCTGTCAACGGTTGTTTTTTGACCGCAACCGTGTCGCTGAAAGCGATGTATCGGGATTCGGAAATCCCTCCTACAGGAGAATTATGGTAGATTTTAGAATTACTTGGACATTTCCAATGCACAGCCAACCCCCTAAATCCCCCTTATCAGGGGGACTTGATAATTACCCCCCCCCAACTCCCCTGACAAGAGAACTCCCCTTGATAAGGGGGCAGGGGGGTTAGGGGATCTTCTCCCTTGTCTTTCCCCTCTTATCAGAGGGGTTCAGGGGGACTTTGGAAACTTCGCTAGGATCGGAGTTATCCGGTAAATGTCTACTTATTTCTCTAATTCACCATAAATACCCCTCACTGAAAGCGAACTTGACATTTTTTGTGGCATAGAATATCCTATAGCTATCTCATTCTTTGGAAGGTTAGAGCCAATTTAGGAGGATCAATCTATGCCGGATCTGCGTTTTGCAGCACCCAAGGAACAGCGGGTAGCAATAATTACTGGTGGGGCTCGAGGTATCGGTGGCGCGTCTGCCATTCGGATCGCGGAAGAGGGGCGGGATATTGTCATCGCAGATATCCTCGAAGAGGAGGCCGCCAATGTGATCAAAGAGATTGAACAGATCGGACAGCGTGCGATGTTTATAAAAACAGACGTGACTGATTTCGCTGCTGTTCAATCAATGGTTGAGCAAACGGTCGAAACTTTCGGACGCTTGGACATTCTGGTCTGTTGTGCCGGGATTTTGGGGCTGGAAGCACCGTTCCACCAACAATCTGTCGAGCAGTTCGATAAAGTCATGCGGATTAATATCTACGGCGTTTACCACGCACATCAGGCAGCCATCCCTCACATGTTGGCGCGAAACTGGGGACGGTGTGTGACAATTTCTTCCAGCGCACGTCGCGGCGCAACGAACCAAGTGCCGTATGGCGTCTCTAAGGGGGCGGTTTACTCGTTTATTGGGGCACTTGGCAATGCGTATCCCAAACAGGGAGTGCTCGTGAACGGTGTGGAGCCGGGGCGTGCGCTTACAGAGATGGTGGTTCCACGCTTTTCCGCTGAACATCTTGCCAATCCGGGAACGCCGATCGGACGGTACTCAGACACGGAGGAGTTGGCGGAAGTTATCGAATTTCTCTGCTCGGAGCGCAATACTTACGTTACCGGTGCTGTCTGGAGTGTGAAGGGTGGAACAGGGTAGTGATTGATCAGTGGGACTAACAATCACTAGGTTTAGGAGGAATAAGCAGCAATGCGTGATGAACTCACAGACGAACAGATCGAATTCTACCGAACCAACGGTTTTCTGATCATCAAGGATTTCCTCAATACCGAGGAGCTGGAAGAGTGGCGTCGATGTACCGAGGAATCCGTTGCGGAGCGTCTGGGTGGTGCCGTGAATTTTATGACAAACCAGATGGATCCAGATGCTTTTTATGCGAGGGTCTTTACACAGTGCTTACGGCTTGCGGATACACACGAAGGTATGCACCAACTCATCTGTGATCCCCGGATTGGGCGGATGGCTACAGCATTGGCGGGTGTAGAAGGCATCCGAATCTGGCATGATCAAGCGTTAATCAAGCCCCCTCACGGGAATCCGACGGCTTGGCATCTGGATGTGCCCTACTGGTCGTTTGACTCCCGTGATGCCCTATCCCTGTGGATGGCACTAGACGACGCGACCCTTGCGAACGGCTGCCTCTGGTATTTGCCCGGTGTGCATCGGGTTGCGAGGTTCGAGAACGTCGGTATTGGAGAGAACTTGGGCGGACTATTCAAAGTGTATCCCGAATGGCGAGAGATTGAGCCACAGGCCTCCCCATGCCCCGCTGGATCGATTGTCTGGCATAATGGTCTCATCGCCCACGCCGCTGGCGCAAATATGACCATTCGATCCCGACGTGCGATGACCTGCGCCTTTATGCCCGACGGTTCAAAGTTTAACGGCAAACAGAACATCCTGCCGGACGACTATTTTAACTCGCTAACAATTGGCGACTTACTAGACGACCCTCAACAAAACGAACTAATCTGGCATAACTCGTGGGCTGACCAGTAAAACGTAAGACGTAGTGCGAACCGCTCTGATTTACGTTTGTGCGATGCGATTATGAAATCGATATCGTCGGTGGATTGATGAAATCGTGATATTTCTGTGCCACTTTACCTGTCGCAGCGTCGCCGGCGTGGATGAGTACGCGGAAACGGAAGTTCATCTCCTCGCCACTTTTCAGTGTGTAAGAACCATCTTTGCTCTGATCGCCTTCAAATGTGCCGGTCCCAAAAATGTTTGTCGTCATCAAGCCGTAGTTGCGGACGTGCCAATATGTTGGGTAGCACGGGTTGGACATGTGATCAAATACAGCAATCCCAACGGGCGTTCCTTCGACGATTCCTGAGTAATCGCACCACTGCGCACGTACTCCCCATGTTTCGCCTTCGTTAGTCCCGCCGTAAGCGTTTTCAATCTTCCCGCCATCAGATGCGTTCATTGAGGGATTGACACGAACTGATATAATTCCACCCTCTTTGGTGTCTCCGAAGTAGACATCTCCTGCAGAGGCGATGAAGGTCAGATCCAAATCGATAATAGTTCCTGTGTCGGGGGTGTTGTAGATACGGAAGTGCTGTCGGTCTGACATCAACTTTTCGCCCACCTTGTTCACCCAATCGTTTTCAGTATAGATTTTGCCAACCGCCGCACCGCCACTTTTATCCGTAAAAGATTGATGCACGATTCTGCCAGAATTTTCGCCTTCTGCCCACACATCCACATCGTTGACCTCACCGTAGGCGACGTATAGCGACCGGTGATGGACGTGGTCGCTGGAGTCTTCACTAGTTTCGCCACGGGTCACTAGATTCCCTCCCGGACCGAAGACAGGGAAGAAGTAAGGACGAAATCCATCCGTTCCGTAGCGGAAGGTTGTAAACGCTCTACCGTCAACTATCACATCAATGGCGTTATCACCTTCACTGAATACAACACCGCCACTTCCCGCCTCACCTGATGAGAGGGTATATGATCGTTCCTGATGGGCTTTGAGCCCATCCAGAATCCATGAGAGCGTCGTGGTTTTGCCATCGCTGTTGAGGTCGGCGGGGATGGCTGCGCGGCTCGCCTGATCCGTAAGGGTGACTGATCCACCCACGAGCGATTCGACTTCATGATTATCTACGTCAACGCTGACGGGGCAGCCGTCCCGATTGTGTTCACCTGCATTAACTGTAACGGTAATACGATTTTTCTCTGCCATACATAGCTCCTTAGAATTTGTGATTAATACACTTTCCCATTATATCACTTCCCTCATCATTCGGACAACCATCAAAGTAAACGGTTACTTTTCCGCCCAACTGTCGGCGATTCGGGCTTCTGCGACGATCGGAACCTGCTTTAGGGGAGTACGTCAACGCGCAACCCAACCGCCATCTACAGACATAGCGTGCCCGGTGACAAATGAAGCGGCATCCGATAACAGCCACATTACAGCTTGGGCGACATCTTCTGGATCCCCTATTCGTCCGATTGGATGCCTTGCAAGCATCTGTGCCTTACGTTGAGGATCGTTCATCCCCCTGGCTAGCATTGGCGTGTCAATGTGGCCCGGACATACTGCATTGACCCGAATCCCCTCAGCAGCATATTCCATTGCACTAGCCTTGGTCAACCCGACGACACCGTGCTTGCTCGCGACATACGCCGGCGACCCTCCGGCGGCGGCGAGTCCGTATGCCGACGACGTATTCACAATGGCACCGCTGGATTGTTTGAGCATCTGGGCAATTTCGTACTTCATGCACAGCCAGACGCCTGTGAGATTGACTTTGATGGTAAATTCCCAGTCCTCCTCTGTACAGTCTACTGTGCTTCCCCCTCTGCCGACGCCAGCGTTATTGAAGGCACAGTCCAGGCGGCCATAGTGCTCGATCGTCCTATTGACCATGGCTTCCGCCGAGTCAGCCTTCGACACATCGGCATCCACAAAGATGCTCTCTCCACCGGCACCCTGAATCAGGTGCACGGTCTGTTCGCCACCCGAAACGTTGAGATCGGCAACGACAACCTTTGCCCCTTCGCTTGCCAAAGCCAGAGCAGTTGCTCGACCGATCCCCGAACTTCCGCCTGTTACCAGAGCAACTTTATCTTGTAAATGTCCTGCCATGCCAATACCTCCTTAATCGATATGGATGATCCGCCACTGGTTTGTAATACGATTTCTCCCATTCTGACCGCAGATTGGACTTAAAACGGAAAGGAGAAATCATTGTTCTCTCGATTCATCAATCGTACCATGTTTTGGAGAATTGATCAATCGCCTCTTAGAACCTGTTTTAAAAGTCATTTGATAGGATTTTGCATCAAGTAAATGGAAGCAATGTACACCATCGCCTCAGCGGTCTCAGCCGAGCGTTCATAGTCCAAAGTCAATCGGCGAAACCAACCGAACCAAGAAAAGGTGCGTTCCACAATCCAGCGCAATGGGACAACCACAAACCCCGATTGCCCAAGAGGTGGAGCGATTTCCAATCGACACTGATGCGTCAAGTATAAATAGTCGCCTAATTCGCCACGATAGCCAGCATCAGCACAGACTAACTGAATCGTTATGTGCCAACTAAAGATTTCTGTCAGTAACTCTATTGCGACTTGGTTATCACTGACATTGGCATCAGTAACCTTGACTCCCAATGGAATGCCAATCGTATCGGTGACTATATGACGTTTACGGCCTTTGACTTTCTTATGCGCATCAAACCCCCTACTATTTGCCAGTTCAGTCGTCTTGACCGATTGACTGTCAATGATAGCTACTGTCGGTGAGGGTGCTTTGCCAATATCACAACGGGTTTGTTCATGAAGTGCTTGATGAATCATAAGCCATGTACCTAAGGCTTTCCACTTTCTAAAGTGGGAATAGACCGTTTGCCACGGTGGCATCTGATAAGGAAGCATTCGCCATTGACACCCTGACTTGACTATGTAAAACATAGCGTTGATAACTGAGCGCATCTCCCACTTGAGAGGTCTGCCTAATGGTGAAGGTTTTGGCAGATAGGGTAATAGGTTTTCCCACTGGGCATCGGTCAAATCCGTGGGATAGTTTGTTCGGGTCATGTTTATGCCTTTCATTGGGTCAGTATGGACTCCTCCAATGATTAAACGTAAACATTAACGCTTGAGTAGTGTTTTTCTTTTTAAAACAGGTTCTTAATGTTTTTGAATCTTGATTCATTCGGCGTTTTGCGCTATAGTGAAGGGACAGAAAAGGAGGGGACATCAATGGACTTAGGACTAAATCAAAAGGTTGCTATCGTCTGCGCGGCGAGCAAGGGTTTAGGACGGGCGTGTGCAACGGCGTTGGCCCATGAAGGCGTAAAGGTGGTTATCTGTGCACGCAACGCGCAAGCGCTCAATGAGGCGGCGGCAGCAATACGTGCTGAAAGTGGCGCACGGGTATTGCCTGTCGCTTGCGATCTTACAAGCGAGGAAGATATTGAGCGGTTGGTAGAAAAGAGCGTGGAAGAATTTGGAACCGTCGACATTCTTGTTACCAACGTTGGACACCCGCAGATGGGCGCATTCTCAGACCTCGCGGATGCGGACTGGCAGCACGGTTATGAAGGCGTTTTGCTCCCGGTTATCCGGCTCTGCCGCTCCGTCATTCCTCACATGCAGCAAGCGAATTGGGGACGTATCGTGCACATCACCAGTATCGCTGTCAGAGAACCTGGTACGCCTTATCTCATCTCCAGCGTTTTTCGGGCAGGGGTGGCAGCGTTGAGCAAGTCGCTCGCTAACGAGTTGGGTCACTCGGGGATTCTAGTCAACACCGTTTGTCCTGGACCGTTTCGGACACCGCTCGGCGAAGAGTTAATACAGCAGGCAGCAGCAGCACAGAACCGAACCTATGCAGAAATCGAATCAGAAACGGCTCAAACCTCCGTTATAGGTCGGATGGGTGAGGCGGAGGAGTTGGCCGGGCTTGTCGCCTTCCTATGCAGCGAACACGCTGCGAACATCACAGGACAGGTGATGACGGTAGATGGGGGAACGGCGCGAGGGTTATTTTGAGAGACAGGCATTGAGTCAAGTTACTTCGCGTTCAACAACTGATTAAACAACGTGCGTGTGGTTTCTGTGCACCACTGATAGTCCCTCAAAAACGAGTCTGATGCTCGTCGTGCCCCGTCTTCGTAGCCAAGCCGTTTAGCGAGGTGTTCTAATGCTGCGTCTGTATCCGGCAGCGCATCCAACGGTCGGTCATGAACAATTCGCAAGCTATTTTCCACATTTCTCAGAAATTCATACGCGAAGCGGAGCTGATCTCGCTGATCCAGGGTCAAAACACCAATTTCATGCAGCTGATGAATCGCTTCAACTGTGTTCTGCACCCGCACTTGCGGGTGTATCGTACCGTGGATTAGCTGGAGTGTTTGGGCGAGAAATTCGATATCGATGAGTCCCCCGTATCCAGATTTCACATCGATCTGCTGTCTTCTCCTGCCTCTTCTACGGCGCGAAGTAGAAGGAGGACGCGTCGCTTGTGCTTCTTTGCGCTGTCGGTTATACACAATATATGCTATCTGCTCGGCGGTTAATGATTGACTGTAGGCGAAGGCGTGTGCTTGTTTAACAAATTCTTGACCCAGCTCGATGTCCCCGGCAACAGGGCGGGCGCGGATTAACGCCTGACGCTCCCATGTTTCTGCGTCTTTTTCATAGTAATTCTGGTAACCTATCAGAGACAACGCAATGGCTCCACCTGAGCCGTATGGACGGAGCCGCAGATCGAGTTCATAGATTCCGCCGCCTCCCGTATTCCCCTTCAGTCGATTGGCCAACTCTAATCCGAGCCTGCTGAAATAATCGGCGTTAGACATACCTTGCGTCGTTTCGCCTTCAGCAGAATAGACGAGCATCAGATCGAGATCCGCACTGAAATTGAGTTCTCGCCCACCGAATTTCCCCATGCCGATTACGGCGAATCTTGCCAAAGGCAAATCGACGTCTGTATTGCCGTCTGTCGAAGGAGTCTGTCTTTGGTTTCCATTCATCTCTATCGGCTTCCCATATTCAATCTGGAATTCTGTGTTGATGTGAGAATACATCGCCTGCAAGATCCCCTCGGCAAGGTCGGAAAGTTCAGTCGTCGTTGCCCACAGGTTTGCCTCTCTCAAAACGTTCCGCATACCGATTCGCAGGACTTCGCTGTTTTTGTACCGCCTTAATGCCTCAAACACCTGATCAGCGGTGCCATCCGCAATCTCTTGGAGCGCCTCCATATAGATTTCGGACGATGTCTTGGGCTTGTCCATCACCGCTGGGGCAGTCAACACGTCAAAGGATTCCGGCTGCCCGGTTAGCAGATCAGCTAAGAAACGACTGGTTCCACATAGCTTGGTCAATAGCTCAAGGGTGGAGGGTTGTTCATTGAACATGGCGTAGTGCGAACTACGGGCTCCTACCTTGCTTGCGAAGGTCTCGATGTAACGAAGTGCCATATCAGGGTCGGGGGATTCGCTCAGTAAACGGAGCAGCGTCGGCGCGAGATCGACGAAGAGTCGACGGACTTGCGGCGAAAATCGCACACCATCGGGCCCGTCCGCCATCAGTTTCAATCGCCGATGGGCTTCACGCATATCAGTGAGTCCAACGGGTTCGAGGAGATTGCGTATCGCCCCCAAATCGTTGGTTGTGAGCAGGGTTGCTATACCTATTTCGCGATCCGAAATTGGTGCTGTCAAAACTTGTTCAAATATATGGCGTGCTGTGCTTGTATGCCGCGCATAGTCTGCTTGGAAGGCTTCTAAAGCGGAGCTGGCTCCACTACCTTGATAGCCGATGCGTTTGGCAAGTTTGATCAGTTCCGATTCCTTTGAAGGAAGGGAATAGCGTTGCAAGTCGGATTTCATCTGGATACGGTGCTCAACGGTCCGCAAGAAACGGTATGCATCGGCGAGGGCATCCCGATCCGCTTGATTTAACATCTCATGCTGGTAGAGCAGTTCGATAGTTTCCAGTGAATTATAATTCCGCAACGCCCGGATGGGCCCACCGTGAATCAATTGGAGGCATTGTATAGTAAACTCGACATCACGAATACCGCCAGTACCGAGTTTAACATGTGTCGTCAAGTCATCGCCTTGCTCCCGGAGACGGTTTTCGATCCGTGCCTTCGTATGGCGAATATCCAGTTTTATCTCCGTAATGAAAAACTCATCAAGATACCGTTGATAAACAAACGGCTGAACGGTATGGATAAACTGCTCGCCTAGCTTTAGATCGCCGGCAACGGGACGGGCTTTGATCAACGCTTGGCGTTCCCAAATCTCGCCCCAGCCCTCGTAATACGCCTCGTAATTGTCTATGGAGCGGGCAATAACCCCCACCCTACTTTCAGGGCGCAGGCGAACATCAACGCGGAAGACATAGCCCGCCTTGGTAACTTTGCTCATTCCGTTGATGATAAATTCACAGAGCTTGACAAAGTATTCCCGATTCTCGACGCCTTGATCCGTTACTCCATCGTGTGAGTAAACGAACATCACATCGATATCTGAGCTGAAGTTAAGTTCATATCCCCCGAACTTCCCCATCGCTATCACAGCAAGTGTGCTTGGAACCTTTTCGCCGTTCGGGAGTTCTCCTAACGGCATCCCCATTTTTGGGGTCAGTTCAGCCGTACCGATTTCATAGCAGATTTGCAGCGCCGCCTCCGCGAGGTTTGTCAATTCCCGCGTTGTTGTCTCCAGATCGGCATCGCCTAGCAGATCGCGCAGTCCTAGGCGTAGACTCTCCTTGCGCTTATAACCACGAATCGCGTCCAACTTCTGTTCAGCCAAATCAAAAGGCCGCACCGCTTGGGATAGTTCACGATACATTGTCTCACGGTCTTTCGGGTCTCTCATCACCCCGGCATCAATGAGTTCGTAAAAATAGTCTGGATTCCGGATCAAGATATCTGAGAAATAGGTGCTAGAGCCGAAGCAGGTTGACAATATTCTCAGCAGGAAAGGAGCATCATGCAGCAGACGATAGAGCCAAAGTCGATTAAATGTAGAGCTGACAAAACGCTCAAAATTGTTTAGCGCTGCATCCGCGTCCGGTGAATCCGCCAATGCGCTCAAGAGATGGTTGACAATTTCGGCAAACGCTTGGCGATATGGGGGTATGTCTGCTAAGTTGTGTAGTCGGCGATTTGCGTCGCGGACATCTTGGAATCCATAAAGACCAAGGATCTGATCAACTGCTTCCATCGAGAGGTCGTCGGGGGAAAGAATGAGATCTCTCGGAGTGAGATTTGAAGTCATGGCATTTCCTTCCACTTGTCAGGAATTGAAACAGATTCTGCGACAAGCACGTTATCATCGTATGCATTAGAATAAATATTCTGTGATATAGAACTGGGAACGAAAATAGAAACTGCGAAAAAGGAGTAAACGATGACAATCGCTGAAACATTAATTAAACCGACAGAAACCCCACAAATTATACCAATATCAAGCCAAACCGATTCGGCTCAGCCCCTATTGGGAGCTACCGAACTCGCCCATCTGCAGGTGCTAGTTGACGAAAAAGCTGCGCTGATTGAAAACTTAACGGACGAAAATCAGTACCTCCACAAACAAGTTGAACGGCTAGAGGGCCGCATGGCATCGGAAATCAAGCGATCAGATGCTATGATTGATCAGATGCAAGCCGCCGCTGAAGAATCGAGCAAACGCGCTCAGGCGATTATCATGCACTTGAGCCAACAGGTTGAGTGGCAAGCGGAACAGATTGAGATTTTGCAGGAATTACAGGGTTTTAGCGGCGCAATTCGCCAAACCGTCAGGCACTTGAAATCACGTATTCGGCGCGAACCACTTCCCGCAGGGCAGAAATATGGATATGAGGCTCAGTGATCTACGGTATCACCTTCCACAGCACGACAGACCGCCTCTGCCATAATCTCTGCTGCGATAATGCCAACGGTATTGACCGGTGCATCCTGTGTTCCGATCGAAAGCGCGAAAATTGTGTCGCCATCGGACATGGTATGCACCGGGCGAATCGTCCGCGCCAAGCCGTCGTGGGCCATCTGCGCGATTTTTGTAACTTCTGTCGGGGAGAGGGCAGCGTTTGTCCCGACAACACCGATGGTTGTATTCGTGTTAGGCGTTTGAAATAGATCCTTCTCCCCCTGCTGGGATAACCTCGCCACAATATCCACAAACTCCCCTGTCTCCGGGTGCTTTGCACCCATCACAATCTTTCCTGTCGTTGGATTGAAGATGTTTCCAACTGCATTAACGACAACAATCGCCCCGACTATCAGTCCCGATTTCAATACGCGACACGCCGACCCGATGCCACCGTTTGATGGCTGAAGTCCCGGTCCTTTCCCAATGGTCGCGCCTGTCCCGGCACCGACCTGTCCCATCGGGACCTGATTACTGGTAGCGTTCACGCAAGCACGATAGCCCATCTCCCGGCCCGGACGCACCTTCGGGTCTCCGACCCCTAGATCGAAGATGACCGCACTCGGCACAATTGGTACACGCACGGGTCCCGCTGGAAATCCAACGCCGCGTTCCTCAAGAAACTGCACCACTCCACCCGCTGCATCCAATCCAAACGCGCTGCCGCCTGTGAGTAAAACGGCATGGGCTTCCTGCACCAATCCCCCCGGACGAATCGCATCGGTCTCTCTGGTGCCGGGCGCAGACCCTCGGACATCAACGCCAGCGATGGCTCCAGATTCACAAAGAACCACAGTACAGCCTGTGCGTGCCTTTTCATTCGTCGCGTGACCAACTTTAAGACCGCTGATCGCGGTGATTGTATCGTTTTTTGATGGGATTGTCATTTTCATCCGATGCCGCGTTGAATAAGTGCTAAATCAGTCTGCGTAGTTCTTCAAAATAAGCACGGATGCCAGCCAACCCCTGATGTACATCTACCCCCAATTTTTTCACTTGCTTAGAACCTATCGCCATGGGCTTTGGGAGTTCGGATTGGACAATTTCGGCTTTGCTGCCGGTTACCTCGCGTGCTAACTGCGCTAATTCTTGGTTATATACAAACATGTCGCACAAGTTGAAGACCTGACCAAACGCCGCGGGGTTATCCACTGCTGCCGTCAGTGCCCTTGCAACGTCATCGACAGCGACAACATCGCATCCGAATGTACTTTCGTACTTTGTATCCGTTTGAACTGTCTCAAGGATGTCGCGCCAGACAGTTTTCTCCAAATTGGGATGGATGCCATATACCCATGCACACCGGAAAGCGGTTGTATTCAGCCCGAACTGTGCATAGTACGTCCGACACCCTGATTCTAAGACGGTGTTGTGCATGACGTAGGTATCCTGAGGCAAAATCAGCAGCGAATCCTCTGCAATCGGTGTCTGGCACACATCCGCCGGTGTATAAACATCGGAGCGGAGGAGGTAGGTGCTTGTCGTGCAGATGAAGTGACGGACTTTGGCAAGGCGAGAAAGCTCAAGCAGTGTCAGTGACCCGAAGATATTGGAACGAAGATATTCGAGTTGTTGACTCTCTGCCGTGGAATCATAGGCGGTGTGGATGACAACGTCTGCTCCCTCAACGAATGCGTATAGTGCGTCTTCATCGGTCATTTCTCCCCTGCGTATCTCGACACCCAATTCTTCAAGCCAAAAGGCATCTCTTGTCGGTCGCACAAGCGCATGGATACGGTGTCCCGCCTCGACAAGAGACCTGACCGTATGCGATCCGACAAACCCTGTGGCTCCTGTCACCGCAACGTACATGCTAATATCCTTTCCCGCGGAGCAAGGCGATTGTTTCGAGTGTTGATATGTGTCAAATGTATCATATTCGGCGGGAAATGTCAACGCCCCAAAATTTGAAAGCACCCATCAATGACTTTGTTCATTTGCATATCTCTATTCCACGGATTACCGATTGACAGGGTTTTGGCTAGGCTGTATAATATGTGCGTTTTACCCAACCCCGATGGATCGGGATTTCGCTGCGCTCAACTTGTAACACTCCCAATTGACGAGGCGACCTATGTCAACTCAGATTAAACCCTTTTTTGAATCGAATGACTTACTCGATCAACCCGATATGCTACAGGACCATGCGAAACGAGACGGGTATCTTTTCTTTCGGAACCTGATTGACCCGGACACGGTTCTCCAACTCCGTCGAGATTTCCTCGAAATCTGCGCTAAGCACGATTGGATTAAGGAGGGGACGGATTTGATGGACGGCATCCGAAACGGCGGTCCGCACATGGAGGGACAGGAAGAGTATTGGCCTGTCCTCAACGATTTTCAAAGCTTGGAATCTTTCCACGCCTTCGCCCACTATCCATCAATCCTTGATGCCTGTGACAAACTGTTTGGCGAACCGACCCTCCCCCATCCACGCAATATCGGGCGAATTATATTTCCTGAAAACATAAGGTATACGACACCTGCCCACCAGGACTATATCCATATTCAAGGTACGGAGGAGACCTATACCGCTTGGATTCCTTTAGGCGATTGTCCACAATATTTCGGCGGCTTGGCGGTGCTCGCGGGTTCCCATAAGTTTAACGTTCTACCGACAAAACGGGCTGACGGTGCAGGCGGGTTGGGTGTGGAAACCGACCACTTGAACCTTACATGGGTCTCGACAGATTATCGAATTGGTGACTTTTTGTTATTTCAAAGTCTCGCCGTCCATAAGGCACTCCCGAATCAAACGAAAGACCGCCTTCGTCTGTCCGTGGATTATCGCTATCAAGGCCAATCTCAACCGATTACGGAAGGCTCGCTCCTGCCACACTTCAATCGCATGTCATGGGAAGAAATCTATAAGGATTGGAAATCAGAGAAGCACCAATACTACTGGAAAGACTTAGATCTGAAGTGCGTGCCTTTCACCAGAAAATATCACGAAGCCAAATGTTGACGTACTCCCCACCCTAAAGGAAAGATTCATCAAGGAGAAACCGTGAAGATTACACAGATCGAAACCATCCGCGTCAAAGCGCAGCCACACAACATCTGGGTCCATGTCCACACCGACTCTGGTATCGTCGGTTTGGGGGAGACCTTTTATGCCCCATCAGTAGTTCAGGCAGCGATTCACGACTTTTTCGGTCCGCTCCTGATTGGCCGTGACCCATTCGAGATTGAGCGTCACTGGGAGGCGATGTTCCGCTTGTCTGACCATGCCGGATACGGGGGCGCAGAGATGCGGGCGATCTCGGCACTCGACATCGCTCTCTGGGACATAAAGGGTCAAGCGGTTGGCTTGCCGGTCTACGAACTCCTCGGCGGTGCGGTTCGCAAGCGCATCCGAGTCTACGCCACCGCAATGCCCTACGAAGGCGCGGGCGAGGCGGCAAAACAGCTGCTTGACGAGGGCATCACCGCAATTAAGGGCGGACCTACCATCGCGCTAGCGATTGCCAGCGACGGTCAGTTTCTTTCACCAAAAGATCTTGACCGGGCGCTCAAGCCAATCCGTGAGATACGGGATACGGTTGGCATGGAAATGCAGATTGCCAATGACGCTCACGGCAAGTGGGCACTGCCCGTAGCGATTCGGATTGCACAGGCGATGGAACCGTACGACATGATGTGGCAGGAGGACCTAATGCCGCTGCTCAATCCAGAAGCCCTCCTACGACTTCAAGAATCCACGAAAACGCCAGTCTGTATCTCCGAACGCCTCCTCAGCCGGTGGCAGCTTCGACTGTTCATTGAGAACGGATCCGCCCGTATCGTTATGCCGGATTTAATCTGGACCGGTGGTGTTTCGGAGACGCACAAGGTCGCGATTCTCGCCTCGGCGCATCAGGTGCCATTTGCCCCGCACGATGCCACGGGACCCGTAAACATCTTTGCCTGTTCCCACATCTGCATGAGTTCTGCAAACGCCATGATACAGGAGCATGTGCCCGCTTTCCACAAAGGCTGGTATAACGATTTCGTTGACCCAAACCTCGACATCCGTGATGGCTTCCTCCATGCTCCGCAACGACCGGGAATCGGTACATGGCTGAAGCCTGAAGTCCGAGACAGATCCGATGCCATGGTAACCACGAGCGACGAGCCGGGTGTGAGCACGGTCGACCATTGGGGACCGACGCCGGTGCGTAGCGAGGAGACAGAGGCTGAAGTCAACGGCTGCGGGAGGAACGTCTGCCATAATCTTCATCATGAGTTCAAGCATTCATGGATTTATTTGCACAAAGGAGATCTAATTATGAGTATCAGAACGAATAAATTGAAGCAAAAATTAGCAGCTGGCGGATTGGTGTTAAGCGGTGGTGTGCGCCTTCCTGAACCGGGACTTGTTGAAGTCATGGGATATGCCGGTGTCGATTATGTCCTGATTGACGCAGAACACGGTTCTATGGGTTGGACGGAGATAGAGCGGATGGTTCTTGCTGCCTACGCTGCGGACACCACACCGATTGTTCGCGTCCATGAGAACGATGAAGCGAGGATTATGCGTGCACTCGATCTTGGCGCAATGGGGGTGCTTGTTCCGCACATCCGTAACGCTGAAGAGGCACAACACGTGGTGGACGGTGCGTTCTACCCGCCGCAGGGCAAACGCGGTGTGGGTCCCAGTCGAGGTATCAAGTTTGGGGCGGTGTCGTCGGCAGACTATTATGCAAATATCAATAATGAGGTCTCCGTCTCATTGATGATCGAAGACGCTGAAGCAATTGACAACATCGACAAAATTGTGGAGGTCGAGGGCATCAATGTCCTAAATGTAGGGACAAGCGACTTGGCGGCTTCGTTGGGTGTACCGGGGCAGCCTTTACACGCGAAAGTTGCCGAAGCCTCTGAGAAGGTGCTTGCTGCTGCAGTGCGCAAAGGCATCGCTGTCGGCTATCCGACCCGCAGCCTAGAAGATGGGGTCCAAGCGGTCAAACGCGGGTTCCGTGTGCTGTCTTGTGGTAACGCAGCACCGCTGCTATTTGAAGCTGTTCAGCAAAAGTTAGAGGTATTGCGAAGCGCAGAATAAGTCGGCTAGAAAGGCAAAAAAGTTATGGAATATGTGAACTTCGGAAACGCTGGCGTTCAAGTGAGTCGACTAGCACTTGGTTTAGGATTCAGAGGACAGGGCGATGAAGCCGAGGCACAGAGGGTTATCGAACACACAATTGATCAGGGGATTAACCTGATTGACTGCGCCAACGTATACGGAACAATGGACGATCGTGCCAATATCGGTCGCTCAGAAGTTATTCTGGGGAAAGCACTGAAGGGTAAGCGTGACGATGTCGTGATTACTTCAAAGGTTGCTAGCCAAATAGGCGATGGTCCAAACGACATAGGGTTATCTAGATACCACATCATGCGCGAGGTCGAAAAATCGTTGACTCGCTTGGACACAGACCACATTGATGTCTACCTTGTCCATATGTTCGATGAATCTACTCCGCTTGAGGAGACTATTCGTGCATTGGATGACTTGGTTCACTCGGGCAAAGTCCGCTATGTCGGATGTTGTAACTATGCGGCATGGCAGGTCTGCAAGGGTTTGTGGATCGCCGATCAATACAATGCGACGCCGTATATGTGCGTTCAGAATCAATACAATCTGCTAACTCGGCAGCTTGAGGGCGAAATGTTCGCGCTTGTGCGGGATCAAGGATTGGGGGTCATGGTATACAGTCCGTTGGCGGTGGGCCTTTTAAGCGGTGTCTATTCACCCGATCGTCCTGCACCGGAGGGAACCCTCTGGGCGACGCGGCTGCAGGAGCAATTTCCAGCAGCAGTACAGGGGGCTGCGAGCCAAGTTATATCAACCGTGATTGAACTTGCGGGAGAATTGGGGGTAACACCTGCACAATTGGCACTCGCTTGGGTACTATCTCACCCAGAAATCACAGTCGCAATCACCGGTGGGGACACAATCGAGCACCTGAACGATAACATCGGTGCAGTCGGTTGGACACTCGACGACTCAGTGCGGGAAACGCTCGATGCCGTTTCAGAACCGTTCAGGTTCACAGCTGGGTAGAATTTTTGTAGGGACATTCAAAGAGAATCTTCTTGAAAACTGCTATCTGGCATAAACCCTTAATAGTGTGTAATCGGAAATTATGGACTCAACGAAAAGTGAAATTGAACCTATCTGGACAACGATAGATGAGAAAACTAGGTATCCTATCTATATTGGAACTGATATTATTCCCGAATTTGGGCATCTCTTTAAGGAGCGTATGCCGCGCTGCTCTCAAGCGTTATTGGTGACCAACCGAACCGTTGAAGAGGTTCATGCGGCTAAAATCTCCCAAATTTCTGAGAGCCTCGCAAATCTGGGGGTAGAATTGATTGTTGAAGCGATCCCAGAAGGAGAAAGAACAAAATCCTACTGGGGGCTTGGGATGTTGTACGATTTTTTCGCGGAGCATCAGTTGGATAGGCAATCTGTGATTATCGCAATGGGAGGCGGTGTCATCGGCGACTTGGCGGGATTTGCTGCGAGTACGTTTTTGCGTGGGCTTTCATTGGTTCATATTCCCACCACACTCATCGCTCAAGCTGATAGTAGCCTTGGAGGGAAGGTTGCCATCAACCTAGCTAGACTAAAGAACATCGTCGGCGGGTTTTACCATCCAGAAATGATCTTCACAGATGTCAGCTTTCTGCAAACACTTAACGTACGAGAGTTAAGGGCAGGTCTCGCCGAGGTGGTTAAATATGCTGTAATTATGGATGGAGAGTTATTTAACTATCTAGAGTCTAACGTAGAGAGCATAATGGCGAAAGACCCTAATGTTTTAGAAAAAATTGTTAGAAGATGTTGCGAACATAAAATTGCAGTAGTGGAGGCGGATCCAGAAGAGCGGACGGATCGCCGGGCTATTCTAAATTATGGTCACACGATTGGACATGCTTTGGAATCGCTTTATCACAGATATTTACACGGCGAAGCGGTTTCGGTAGGCATGGTTGCGGCGTCACATCTGGCGGTCAAAACGGAAATTCTCGCGCCCGCAGATGCTGAAAGACAATCAAAGTTATTATCTAGAATTGGGCTGCCAACCGAGGCGTTAGGCGTTTCGATAGACCCGCTGCTTCAACCGATGTTACATGACAAAAAGCGGCAGGGTAACGCTTTACGATTTGTATTGCCAACGAAAATCGGGGATATAACCATAAAGGACGTACCCAAAACGGATCTGCCAGATTTACTTCAACATTTGGTAGAAAAGCAGATCTTTAGTCCGTCAGAAGATGCTCCTGCTCCCGATGAGCGATAGTGACAATTGAAATATTTAGAACAGAATCCCAAAAACTCGACACTCAGAAATGGAGGAATCTAATGAGTGAAGGAACACAAACTAGTTTTGATCTGTTACTCAAAGGTGGGCACGTTATCGACCCCAAAAACAACATCGATCAGGCGATGGATATTGGAATTTCGGATGGGAAGATTGGGCGCGTGGCGGAGAACATTCCGGAAGCCGAAGGAGAAAAGGTTGTCCATGTCAATGGACTTTACGTCACACCCGGCTTGCTGGATATACATGTCCACGCCTATGCTGGCACCGGTCAGCGAAACGCCTACTGTGGGGACAATTCTCTGTATCCCGATGGATACAATTTTCGCACAGGTGTGACCACGGTTCTTGATGTCGGGAGCTCAGGCTGGCGAAACTTCCCCGACTTCAAAGACCGCGTCATCGACCGGGCGAAAACCCGCGTGTTCGCACTGCTCAATATCGTGGGACACGGCATGGGTGGCGGTGCCATCGAGCAAAATATACCCGATATGGAACCCGAAGCAACGGCGAAAGTTGCCGAACGCTATCCCGATACTGTTGTGGGAATTAAGACCGCACACTACGGAGGCCCTGAGTGGCTCGGAGTTGACCGCGCTGTGGAAGCTGGACGACTGGTAAACTTGCCAGCGATGATTGATTTTGGCTCATTTCGTCCGGAGCGTCCCTATCCGGAAATGATACTTGAGCATCTGGGGCCCGGCGACATCAGCACCCACATGTACCAAGCCGCGATACCGATGTTCGATGAGAAGGGTAAGTTGCAGCCGTACTTCGCTGAAGCGCGAGAACGCGGAGTCAAGTTTGACGTGGGACACGGTGCAGGGAGTTTCGTATGGAAACATGCAATACCTGCCATTGAACAGGGGTGGATACCGGATTCAATTTCGACTGATCTGCACACCGGTAGCATGAACGCTGGGATGAAAGACATGGCAACGACGATGTCAAAAATTCTGAATATAGGTGTTTCTCTGTTTGATGTCATCAAAATGTCAACGATTACCCCGGCCCTGATGATTAACCGCCCGGAATATGGTCACTTGAGTGTCGGAGCGGTAGCGGATGTTGCCGTGCTTAAACTAAATGAGGGCAAATTTGGTTTTCTGGATGTCAGCAGGGCACTCTTTGTAGGGAATCAGAAGCTAGAGTGTGAGTTGACCTTGATTGATGGGCAGGTCGAGTGGGATCTGAACGGACGCGCTGGTGTGGATTGGCAGGAGTATTATGCGACAGCGTAGGCGTATCAAGCAGTTATCTCGCTAAAAAATTGGCTGTAGGGGAGTGCTGCCCTCCAAAAGCCTTGTTCCTATCTGGTGGGCACCTACCCTTCATTTAAGAATTTAAGATTAATGAATACCGATAGAAAATACCCCACAATCTATTACTTCCCCTCTACCTTAATCTGCCCCCAGTAGGTAGCGATATTCCCCTCTGGCGAGGCTGACAATGCATGAACCGACCAATCTGGTGAGTTATTACGCCCTCTTGGAAAATCGGTCAATTGAACGATCTCTCCAGTCCGAAAGGTGTAGCGATAAATATTAAGATGGACGCGTGGAAGTTCTTTATCGCCCCCGCCAAAGAGAAGATGCTCCCCATCGGGAGACCAACAGACTGTATCTAAGGCAAACCACTCTGGCAGTAGCAGCCGCTCATTTTCCCAATGGTTTTCTCTCACTCTCGTGGCAAGCATCAGGGCACCTAATTTGACCTGATTATCCTTCCAAGTAAAATACAGTATCTGTTGCCCATCAGGAGACCATGCAGCATGACCTTTCCTAAACCCCTGCTCCAGTGGACTGACAGGGTGTACATCTCTCCCATTAGTGTTCATCACATAAATCCCGCTTCCTCCAGCCTGTACCCATTCAAAGGCAATCCCTCTGCCATCGGGAGACCACACCGGCATGTCGGCAAACTCGCCTTCGGGCGGGTAATTGGTCAACCGACGGACGTTCTGACCATTGGTGTCCATGATGTAAGTATTGATACCGCCATCACGATTACTGAGAAAGAGAATTTGCTTCCCATCCGGAGACCAATCCGGATCGCTATCTAAAGCGGGGTGTTGGGTCAGGTTGCGAACGTTGCCGCCTGAAGCATCCATGACATAAATATCAGCATCGCCAACAAGAATCTCCTCATTTTTAGAACGGTAGCTTACAAAGGCAATCTGCTTGCCATCCGGAGACCAGTCTGGACTCCCTTCACGAGCGGGATGGCGGGTCAGGTTACGAAGATGATTGCCATTGGCGTCCATGGCATAAATTTCGCCATTTCCATCGCGGACAGTCTTAAAGACGATTTTGCCACTGAGGGCAATTGTCTGCTCTCCCACGCTGGAGAGGAGAAACAGTAGTAATAGAAACAGAGTGCGTTGCATGATAAACCTCCCTATGGATTGAAAGGTTAGGGGATAACGATGGTTATCCCCTACGATCAAAAGTCACCTGAGGTAAATCCAAGCCTTGAAAAAGTTCAACTTGATGGGTTTAGCCCACATAAGTTGAACAGTTAAACTTAGCTTGTTTGAACTTTTCAGTCTATGTCAGAAGTATATACCTCACTGGCTTTGCGGGTATTGAATAGGTGCGTTTCGGTTCCTTGATGGACGCTTCCCACCCGCAATTGTGTGTATGCCTTGATTCTAAATTTACCAGTCGCACCCGATATATCCACCCCGTTCCACCACCAGTTAATGTCATCTTCGCCATTGTCGAGGGTGTCTGCACCAGGAATGTATTGTATCGCTGTCAAAGGGGCTCTCCGTTTCGCTATCGTCGTCTGGATCGACGGCAACCCGATAGACTTCATGTGTAAACTCAAAGGCAAACTTGAGATTTAGGTTACTGTTGTTCTGGATATAGTACTGGTGATAACTCTCTGTGCAGTCATACGTTGAATCATAAGCTAATGAACTGGCTTGCACATACCATTCCACATTCTGAGTCGTATCCGATTGGGTATCACCCATAACAGTGCCGGCAATCGCCAAAACGCAGAGTCCCGTTATGATGAAAATGCCTAAACTTTTTCTGGACAGCTTATTACGTAACATTTTCAGTTCCTCCTTACAAAATAGGGCCGAAGTAGATTCGCCTGTGCGAAGTAATCTCGAATTGGATTGCTCAAAATCGAGTATTGAAACAAAACAACCAAGCACTGTGCTAATTTTAGATTAACGGTGTTATTAACTTGGCTTCACCCTATTTAAAGCAAGGCCCGTGCCAACATTGTTAATTACGCCAACTATTCAGTCATGGCGCGGGTTTGAGAGGAAGCTTACAATCGTTCTCACTAGCTGATGTGTGCGGTATAACGAACAAAGTGTGCGATAGTGTTCGGAAAAACGCACACTTCTGCTATTTCTATTTAGAGGGACAATGAAAATTAGCTGTTGGTTGTCATCGAAAGCCATATTTTTTTAATCGGCGGTATAATGCGTGTCGGCTCAAGCCAAGTTGCCGGGCGGTCTTGGCAATATTACTCCCATTAGCTGCTAGGACGCGTCGCATCCGCTCCCGCTCGGCAAACATTCCCTCAACCGGATTTGGCAATGAATTCGCTACACCATTTTCTGTTCCTGGAAGGGCAGACACATCACGGTGAGAAAACAGAAAACGGAGATGTTCCGGTTGAATCGCTGCGCCTTCGCTTACAATCAAAGCGTGTTCAATGACGTTCCTAAGTTCACGGACGTTACCGGGGAAGGTGTATCGCTCCAAAGCTTCCACTGCTTTAGGCGTCAATTCTGGGGTTGGTACTTCCATTTGAACGGCAAGCTCACTCAGGCTGTACTCAGTAAGGAGCAGAATATCATCTTTTCGCTCGCGTAGCGGTGAAATCTCAATCAACATGCCAGCCAAGCGAAAGTAGAGGTCTAACCGAAACTGTCCCATCTCGACCTTAGCCTTGAGATCTGCATTGGTGGATCACCCGGACATCTACCTTTTTACTCTGCGTTGCACCGATAGGCATGATGACACTATCGTCTAGCGCACGGAGGAGTTTGACTTGGGTTTCGATTGGCATGTCCCCGACTTCGTCTAGGAACAACGTCCCGCCGTTGGCACGTTCAAAGTAGCCCGTCTGATTCGCTATAGCTCCGGTAAACGCACCGTGGACATGGCCGAAGAACACGGACTCCGCCAGTTCAAAAGGAATCGCCCCACAATTGAGCGGCACAAATGACCCTGATGCCCGTGGTCCCCCAAGGTGAATGGCTCGTGCAACGACTTCCTTGCCGACACCGGTTTCTCCCGTGATTAAGACCGAGGTAGTGTCGTTATTACGGAGTTGGTGAATCGTTGTATGAATGGCGTGCATTGTCTTGCTGTCGCCAAAGAGCATAGGATAATCCTGCTTTCTATTTTTTAAAAATCAATTCTATGTTCCGAAGGATACAACAAAAGGCAAGTAGCATGCAAATCTAAATTTGTTAAAGTCAAACTAATAGTTTCAAGTTGGCAAAAATAAATTAGATGAGGAACTATTTTTTGTTGATATTTAACAGATTGAGTCAATCTTCACTCTGAAAATCTTCAACCTGATGCACTTTGGGGTGATTTCGCACAACCGTTTCAGTTTTTAGTGAATCATAAAATGATTGTAGCATTTCTTCCATTTGCGACAGCAGGACGTCAACATTCCCTAGCAGCTTAGTAGGGTCATTTAATTCTTCGGGTGGGGCAAGGCCCCGCCTACGGTGTAGAGGTCAATCTGCTGTCTACCCGCCAAAATCGGTCAAAAAACGGAAAACTAAATACCCCTAGCTTAGGTTATTATATTGCGTCCAATTGATAATCTTTAGCTCTTTTTTGATTAATCAGGGGGCATACGTATGAGCCTAACTTCCGGTGAAGGCACTTTTTCGCTCAATGATGTATTCTGTCAATGGACTGGGGGATGCCTGAATCCGCACATTAACTAAGGCGGGTTTATCCGAGGCAAGAGCACGTTCGAGTGCCCCGCGCAGTTGATGTGGCTCTTCGACATATTCACCGTGTGCACCGAGTGCCTCCGCCACCTTGTCGTAACGCGATGGCAGCAGCTCGGTTGCCACACTTTTTCCGAAGAGTTGTACCTGTTGGTGGTAGTCTATTCCCCAGACGCTATCGTTCCCAATCACGATGACTACGGGCAAATTGTGCCGCACGGCGGTGTCCAACTCCATGCCACTGAATCCGAAGGCACCATCTCCGGTGAGCACCACCACTTTGGATTGAGGTAGCGCGGCTTGAGCACCGACGCCGTAAGATACGCCCCATCCTATCATTCCAAGCGTGCTATTGGTGAACCAGCGCCTAGGACGAATACTAGGGTAGTAGGGGGTCCCATAGAAAGAAAAGTCACTGCCCTCGAAGATCAAACAGTCATTCTCGTCCAAAAGGGAGCGTAGCTGTTTGTGAACGGACATCGCGTGTAAGGGGGTGGAGGTTGCTGCTCGACTGTCCAAATCGTGCTCTTGGGCATCGCGGGTAGATCTTAGCTCTTCAACGATTGGATGTTCGTTCCACTGATACCCTTCGGCTTCCTGCGCCAACTGCTTCACCACCGCACCGACATCTCCTAAAATGCCGACATCGACGCCGCGAGAGAGACCAATCTGATCGGCTGCTGGATCCACTTGGATGATACGTACGTCAGCGGCGAGGGTCGGCGGTCCCCCGAACGAGATCGTAAAGTCCAATTTCTTGCCGAGTAGCAGGACAACGTCGGCTTCTTCCAAGCGGCGTGAGACAAGGTTGACCCTTCCGTCCGCGAATCCGAAGCAGTAGGGGTGGGTATCGGGAACAAGTCCACGGGCTATCTCCTCGGTGAACAGCGGAAGCTGGGTTATCTCTAGGAACCGCTGCAAATCCTCCCGATTGACGGAGTCGGTAGCATTTCCCGCTAGTACCATAGGTCGCTGCGCGCTCTGGAGCAATTCTACCGCTTCCCTTACAAGGTCCGGATCGCCCATGACCTGACCGGAACGGCGGTACGCCTCGGGTGGGTCGAAATGTACCTTGTTCATATCCACTTCAGCATTTTGGACATCGACAGGGATGGTCAGGTGAATGGGCCCCCGTCTGCCTTCCAAGGCGGTGCGGAAAGCGCGTGCGAAAAACTCTGGGATCCGATACGGATCGGAGATGAACCATGACCCTTTCGTGATGGGTTTCGCCATCCCAACCTGATCGATCTCTTGCTGCGCGATTCCCCATCCCAATTGGCTCTGCGCTGCGGACCCTGTAATGTTGATGACCGGCGATTCCATATGATACGCCAACGCCAGTCCTGGGATAGCGTTCACATGCCCCGGCGAAGTAAACATGGATATTCCGGGGGAGCCGGTAATCCGTCCCCACGCATTTGCCATGTCCACCGCAGCCTGCTCGTGGCGGGTATCAATGAACTTAAAGCTCTCCTCCGCCATAACGTCCATCAGATGCAGGGTGTGGTCACCCGCCAAGGTAAAGATTTGATCTATCCCTTCCGCCCACAATGCTTGGACGATAAGGTGTGAACCTGTCACCTTCATAAAAAATTTCTCCTCGTGCAGCTTGATTTTGGAAGGACGTTAAACTTCCACCTTCACCGCCTGACCAGATTCCCCTGACTCGATGATAGCGTTCAAGGTGGCGAGGACTGGCAAATTGTTACGACCACTGGTTTCCGGCTCAGGTCCACCGTTCACCCAGTCGGCAAAGGTGGCAGCAACGTGTTGGTCAAGCTGGCGTGAACCAGTGAAATCCGGATCGATCTCCACCTCACTCAGTCCTGACCCCCGGTCTGTCCCGATAAGCAAAGTTTCTGGACCACCGAAGCCTTGTGGGCTGTGTAAAACAACTGCACCATGCTCGCACTCCGCACGGAATTCACCGGTGTTCACACGGGCATCGGAGGTAGATACAATCACGAAACGGGCTCCGTTATCGAAGGTAATCTCAGCGGTGGCAGTGGATTCGCGATTCCACGTCGTTGCCGGCGGTCGGTAAGAATGACCGCATACCTCTACCACACGCCGGTTGACCATGGCAATCAGCGAATCAATTTCGTGGACAGTCATCTGCCAAAGTTGCGAGTGCTCGGAATCAGGATACTCCCCACCACGGGCTTTGTAGGTGAACATGTGCCCGGTTTGCGGCTCGCCATAGGTTCCTTCGGCCATCAAACGTCGTACCGTTCGCTGTCCGGGCAGATATCGCCACTGTTGTGTTACAACAATTTTTAGCCCGCGAGCCTCTGCCATCTCTGTCAAGCGTTTGGCGGGTGCGAGCTGCAGCGTGAACGGTTTCTCCACCATGACGTGCTTGCCGGCTTCGATTGCAGCTTCAACCAGTTCATCGTGCGTACGCGCCCAGGTAGCGATAACAACACCGTCACAATCCGAACCCTCCAACGCTTGGGAGTATGAAGTGTAGGCAAGATGGTCTGGCAGTTCGAGATCGTGAATGGCAGTTTTGAGACGTTGCTCATCAATATCGACCAAGCCGACCAACTCAAACTTGTCGGGGCGTGCCAAAAAGCTGCGTACATGCGACTTTCCTCTGCCACTACCCACGACAATCATACGCAGCGGGTTCCCTGTTCCGGCGCGGTTTTCTGTCGCTTCGATTGATTCTTGGCTCATAACAATTTCTCCAATATCTGACCCAAGAAATCTTGGGAGGGTTTAGTGATGCATCAGACGCGTTGAGGGTTCTGTCCCAACTACTCCTCCACAACTTGGATGCTTGCACACGGAAAGACAGCCACTTGCGCGGTCTGGGGTAACTTTTCCGCAAGCATATTGACAAGCATATCCCACTCGCGGAAGAGGATGTCGTTGGAGTGCTTCTTGTAAAACTCATCAACGGGGAAATGTTCCGACCAAACAAGGTTCTGATCCGGCGTTCCGATTTTCGGTGTGGGTAACGCCATCGGGGTTATCTCCGCTCTCTGCTTGAGGAAACGGGCATAGTCTATCTGATCAAAAAGCCCGTGATAACAGATGCCATCGCTTGCGGGGTTGACGGCAATCGTGTAAGCGTCATCAAAATACTGCCGTGCCCAGAATGATTTGCCGGTTTGAATTGGATCTGAGTCAAGTGGATAACAGTTTAGCACGACCAAATCTGTCTTTTGGCGAACCACATCTGGAATCCGTGTCCCGTAGGTTTCGAGCGCAAAATAGGCTCCGGTTCGGTGTGCTTTCACAAAATCTCCGACAAATAGCCCCGCTACTTCGCGCCTACTGTTGATGACGACGTTTACAATGACATCCAATCCGAGCACTCTGGCAACCGCTTCCGCAGCATCCCGGTGGTCGGGCTCATCGCCCTGCCTTTCAATGACTGCATGGCCTCGTCCCGGATGGAATGTGTGAAAGTAAAACATCGTCGCAAAACCTGATACGCCGGGAACAATCAACTTTGCTCCACCGCCGAATCCGACTGAGCTATGCGGGTAAATACCGCCCAAGCAGATCTTGAAGTCAGCATCTGCAACGACTCGGTTGGTATAAATCGGCAAGCCGCTGTCAAGGCTTCCCAATGCCCGGAGATCTCCGCTCATAAAATCGTGGCTCGTTACTTCGTACGCCGCTGCGATATCGGCGCCCACTTTCTTCGCGCCCTCCTCATCTGTGAGGGGCCGGTGCGAACCGCCACCAACAACAAAGCGAATTTCGCTTTTGGGGATGCCCGCTTGGTTCAATTCGCGGAGTAGGAAAGGGATAACCGTCGCTGCTGGGGTGGGTCGGCTCAGATCATCAACGATGATGGCGGCACTGCTTTTGCCGCGCGCCATTTCTGCGATACGCGGTGTACCGATAGGTTGACCGAACGCGGCTTCGATCGCTGCGTCCGACAGCATGGGCGCGTCTTTGGGCCCAACCATTGTGACGTCCCAATTTTTAGGAAAAGTCAGCGTAACCTCTTCATCGCCATACCAAGCGCGAGAATACATTTTAGCGTAGTTTTTTGACATACAAACCTCCACCTAATACGTAAAAGAATCGGTGGTCGGTTTTTGACCCCTTACTCGTTACGTATTATTCGTTATTCTTCTCGATTGTATTGGGTTAATCAACAGAATCTTTTTGCTGCTGTTGATAGTGCATGGCAGCGCGGATAAAGTCGCGGAACAGTGGATGCGGTTCAAGCGGTTTGGATTGAAATTCAGGGTGGAATTGCGAACCGACCATCCACGGATGGTCAATTACTTCAGTAATTTCGACCAGATTCTCATCGGGCGATACCCCGCTAAAACACAATCCTTCCGATTCGAGGGCTTCTCGATAGTCGTTGTTCAACTCATACCGATGGCGATGTCGTTCTAAGATGATCGGTTGCTGATACGCTTCATAGCTTCTCGTGTCTTCCTTGAGAACGCACGGATAGAGTCCAAGTCGCATTGTGCCGCCAAGTTCGGTATTTTTCCGTTGGTCTAACATCAAATCAATTACCGGATGGGGTGTTTTCTCATCAAATTCGGCACTGTTTGCGCCTTTCAGCTTTGCAACGTGTCGCGCAACGTCAATCACCATGCACTGCATACCGAGACATAGCCCAAAATATGGAATCTTTTGCTTCCGTGCATATCGTGATGCGACAATCATCCCTTCAATGCCGCGGTAGCCAAAGCCACCGGGAACGAGAATCCCGTCAATTCCCTCGAACTGTTCATCCAAGTTTTGGTCTTCACCCAGCATGAACGTCTCATCGTCTACATCCATCAATTCTGTCGGAGTGACGATGAGACGTTCAGATTCAATCCATTTGACATCTACGGCTGAATCGTTGGCAATTCCACCGTGCTTGAGTGCTTCCTTCACACTGAGATAGGTATCAGATCCTTGGACATATTTACCGACAATCGCTATCTGGGTTCGGTGTTGGGGGTGCTTCAGTTTATCAACCATCTTTGCCCATTCAATATCATTAGACTGACGTTCTTCCAGCCCAAGTCGCTTTATCACCAAACGCCCCATACCCTGCCGCTCGAAGTTCAGTGGAATCACATCAACCAGATCGGTGTCAAGCCCTTCAACGATGTACTCCTCCCGAAGCCCACAGAGGAGCGAAATTTTCTGCCGTATTCCTTCCCCCATCGGTTGACTTGTGCGGCAAATCAGGAGATCGGGTTGGATACCATACTCTTGTAGGGTACGGATGCTATGTTGGGTCGGTTTGCTCTTGCTTTCTCCGTTAGGAAGGGTATAGATTAACGAGACATGAATAAAGAGCGTATTTTCGCGACCAAGTTCCACTGCCATCTGTCGAATCGCTTCGACAAACGGGGGTGTCTCAAAATCCCCAATGGTCCCGCCAATCTCCGTAATGACCACTTCCGCATCGCTATCGCGCCCTAGTTGATAAATGCGCTCCTTAATCTCATCGGTGATGTGCGGGATAAGTTGCACGGTCCCACCCAAATAATCCCCGCGTCGTTCTTTGGCAATAACTGCATTGTAGACCGAACCTGTTGTGAAGTTCGAGTATTGATTGAGGTCAATTCCCAAAAATCGCTCGTAATTGCCGAGATCGAGATCGGTTTCCGCGCCGTCCCGCGTCACAAAGACCTCACCGTGTTGGAATGGATTCATCGTACCAGCATCCGAGTTGAGGTATGGGTCAATTTTGACCACCATGACCTTGAACCCACGATTGATGAGCAAGCGACCGAGCGATGCTGTCGTTATTCCCTTACCGATGCCAGAGATTACACCGCCAGTTACGAAGATGTACTTTGTCATCCCGATAGCAACTCCTTCTCTCTGTTAAATATGTGAGCCATGTTTAACATCTTCCGTATTATGTAAAACGCAAGATGAGAAACTATACCAAATCCGGTTCATACCGACACAAACGTTACAACCCCTTTATCTGTCGATTATCTCTGATATTTCCTTGTTCTTTCTTAACCCGCCAACCCACCGGTATCTGTTCAATCACGCCCGATTTTTTCCACTGTTTAAACTGTCCCTGCATCTCTGCCCACCGTCCTCGGTCAAAGAGGACAATTCCGTGGTTCAGAGATTCTAATAGGGTCAGATGAAAATTCTTGAACATCAAATCGAGTTCGGATTGGCTATAGGTAAAAATATCAATTGGAGCAGAGGTGAGCAGGGAATAGTCGTAGAGCCGATCTATGAAACGTTTCCCATCATCAATACACAGTCCAATTAGAATATCATAATCGCTACCGACTGACCAATTGCCTTTTGCCATGGAGCCATACAGCACGATGAATTCAATCTCATGACCTTTCTGTTTGAGGGCTCGATCCACGAATTCCCATAACTTTTCAACATGTGGTCGGTTAGATAATAGTTCTCGCAAAACTGAGTACCTCCTCAGCATCTTGAACTGCTTGATTTGCATCTTGATTGAAGTATTGTTCAGCGGGAACACCGCTTGCAAAGGCATCCGGATAGCGTGTCGGAATATAGAAGCGATTTAATCGGATACACGCATTAGTGACAGCTTGATCTACCTGTAAATGTTGTTCAATTTCTTGGATTAGCGTGTTTAAGTTGTGACCTAATGTTCCACATTGAAGGTGGTTCAGAATGGCCTTAATCGACTTTTCGGCTGATTGTTGTGCAGTGAAGCAGCACCACGCAAAGTTATTGGTATTTAGAAGGTCTGTTGCGGCTTTAAATTCAGCTTCAGACTGTTTGAACCAATCTGTAGATCGTACCATAAGTTTGCCTCAATTTTGAAGCATCGCCTGAAAACCGACGGTCATCCGATGAACCCTTTCCACAATCGAGGAGATTTGCCCAGTCGTTGTTGATCTTCGATTTAGCATCCTTATTTCTTGTTCGAGTAGCTAACTTATGTTATTTTCGTGAGTTCAAGATTTCAAGGACCCGCTCTAAATCTGCGGGCACATCAACCCCAATCAACAAGTGTTCTGTCTCAACGACACGGATGCGGATACCGTGTTCGAGGAAACGTAACTGCTCAAGTCCTTCGGCACTCTCGTACGGCGTTCTCTCCCATTGGGTAAACTCAAGGAGTCGCGCTCGGCGATAAGCGTACAGTCCCACATGCCGATAGTTTGGGTGAGTTTCTTGCCAGTGGTTCGAGAGATTGCCGGGTGTTGAAGCTCTGGAAAAATACAATGCGAAGCCTTGGAGGTCGGTCACAACTTTAACGACGTTGGGGTCTCGATAATCCGCTTCATTTTCGACCCGCTGTTTCAACGTGCTGACTTCTACACTAGGATCATCAAGAAACGGTTGAATCATCTGATCTATGACCACCGGCTCCAATAACGGTTCATCGCCCTGAATATTTGCCACGACATCGCAATCAAGAGTTTCGGCAACAATCGCAACCCTTTCGGTGCCTGTGGGACAATCCGGCGATGTCATGACCACCTGTCCACCGAAGCCGGTAACCGCATCGTAGATTCGTCGGTCATCGGTTGCAACGATGACGGCATCCAGCGTTTTGGCACGGGCCGCTCGCTCGTAGACGCGCTGCACCATCGGTTTACCGAGGATATCTACCAACGCCTTCCCCTGAAATCGACTCGACGCATAGCGAGCGGGGATAATTCCTACGATTTTCACAGATCTGAATTCTCCTTGGCGTTTACAGGCTTCAGGGTCTACCACTAAAGGGTCATCTCTAATCTGATAAAACTTTATCATAGGTTAGCTATTTGTGCAATGAAAAACATGAGAAATTTCGGGGCAGAGAAGGTTGATTAACGGCTTTACCACGGATGACCAATATGCTATAATACAGCAATCAACTATTAATCTCGAAATCCCTGCCAGAAAGGTTAGCCATGGGCATCCAGTTTTTCCTTGTATTCGTACTTTCAATCGCTTTTTTATCAATGGGCGTCACAGGATGGCAAGGTTTTGTTTCTGTTTCGTGGGCTGACGGGATGCCTAAATTAGGTTTTACAGCGAACTACTTCGCTGTCTTCCAATGTTTCATTAGCTTTTTGCTGTTTCTGATCAGCTTATATCTGATGGGTTTTTTTCTTTATCTCGAAGAGCGAGAGAGTGGTCGGATTATGAAAAATATCAAAAGTTACATAAAACTCAGAGAATATCTTGAATTGAAGGGACGCGCGGATAAGTCCAATTAGCTCCGAAAGAGTAGAAAACGTTATGCTTAAAAATGATCTCCTCCTCCGTGCCGCGCAGCGACTGCCGGTAGAGCGGGTTCCGGTGTGGATGATGCGCCAAGCTGGTCGTTCAGATCCGGCGTATCGCGCACTCAGAGAAAAAATCGATCTCCCATTAGAACGGTTATTTCGGACGATACCGTGCCCATTAAGCGATCAAGAGGTTGAATGGGCAATTGAAATTTCGCTCTTACCCAAACGCATCGGGTTGATGCAATCATTGTGTACAAAGACATTCTCACACCGCTCTGTCCGATGGGGGTGCACTTCCGATTCGCCCCCGGTCCCGTCTTAGACTCACCCATTCGGACCCGAAGCCAGATTGAAGCATTAAAACCCCTTGATGATCCCGCTTCGCAAATGACGTTTACCGGAAAGATTATCAGCGGGCTGCATGGGGCGTTGGGGGGAGAATTGCCGCTAATTGGTTTTGCAGGATCACCGCTCACTTTAGCTTTTTTTATGATCGCAGGGACCAGTCCGATGGCAGCCGGTGGAGGGATTTCAAATGCGGCGCGCACTGTTTTTCAGATGATGGACGAAGAACCAGGGCTATTTCATGAGCTGCTGCAACGTTTAACGCAGATGACGATTACTGATCTCAACTACCAAATCTCGGAGGGTGCACAGGTTGTGCAGCTTTTTGAGTCCATCGCGGATCAGATTGATCTGCCGACATATCAAACCTTTGTCCAACCGTATCACGAACAGATCTTTGCGGCGTTAGATCCGAGCACGCCTTCCATTCTATTTGCCAAAGAGTGTCCGTACCTCTCGCTGATGTTGGAAAGTGGAGCCGACGTTTTGAGCGTTGGCAAGTGTGTCGATCTGGCGGTAGCGCAGAAAGAAGCCAATGGCAAAGTCGCCTTTCAGGGGAACGTGGACAACACAATCCTACGGGATGGCACTCGTGATGATATCACGGACGCCGTCCATCACTGCCTGCGAAGTGGTGGAAAGGTTGGGCATATCCTCAACCTCAGTCATGGGCTTTACCGGGATACGCCGTTTGAAAATGTGAAGCACTTTGTAAGGGTCGCAAAAGAGACACAGAATTAGGGAGTAAACTGTTGAAGAAGGGTGCAAATTCTCAAGGAGATCCGGGGAGAAGTGGATACGACAGCATCCTGCTCGTCGGGTTCGGGGGACCAATCCCCGGTTGCTGCCGGCGGCACGATCCGTGCCCTGGGGAGGCATACTGTTTCGTCGAGGGTATCGTCGGGGACGCTCCATCGAATGCTGCACGTGTAAAAGAGGTCGCGAGCCACTATACCAAACTCGGCGGATTTTCGCCTTTTAACGACCTGACATTTAAGCAGGCGGATGCACTTGGAGCAGCCCTCAGAAAACGGGACCTTGATTTTCCTATCTATGTGGGGATGCGTAACTGGACACCATATCTTCATGAAACGATTGCGAGGATGGCTGAAAAGGGACATTGTAACGTTCTTGCTATTATCATGTCCGCTTATCGGTCCAAAGCCAGTTGGGAGCGTTACCAGAACGATGTTATTGCTGCCGTCGAAACGGTAGGTGTTTCAACGCTAAGTATTTGTTATTTAGAAGATCAGTGGCATCTACATCCTGGCTTTATCAACGCCATCGCTGAACGCATCCGTATCGCATGTAACGGCATTTCTGAATCGCGCTTTGCTGAGGCGGCATTGATTTTTACCGCTCATGCCATCCCGCAAGTTGCTGCAAGAACCTCCCCGTACATCGAACAGTTTCGTCAAACCGCTTCAGCCGTAGCGGAGGTTCTTGGGACCGATTTCGATATTGCTTACCAGAGTGCACCCGATAACCCTACCGTGCCGTGGACGACCCCTGATATTAGTGACCTGATACGGGAGAAAAGGGAGGCGGGTGTTCAGGATGTCATTGTATCACCAATCGGATTCCTCTGCGACCATGTCGAAGTGCTTTATGACCTTGATTTGGAAGCTAGGACAACCGCCGAGGCGTGTGGTATGAATTTTATCCGTGCTGGCACAGTTGGCGAGCACCCCGAATTTATCGATATGTTGGCAAACCTCGCGTATGAGGAGTTTCAAAGAGTGAGATAAACACTATACTGATATGGGCCTCAGGCGAAAACAAAAAGAGGAGGAACAAGACATGTCATCTTTCACAGAAACCATCAAAGTAGATAACCAAGATATGGAACTTTACGTCTCTATACCCGACGGTACTGGACGTTTTCCCGCCGTGATGGTCGCTCAACATGCCGGTGGCGTTGATACGTTTATCTGCACCATGGCAGATCGACTGGCGGAAGCTGGCTATGTCGCCGTCGCCCCAGATCTATACCATCGATTGGGGCCCGATGACCCACGAGGTCCACGGGAACTGATAGATGCGGAGATGATTGCAGATGTCCAAGCCACCGTAGCATTTTTGCAGAACCACAGCGCAGCCGATAGCGAGGCACTGGGTATCACCGGCTTCTGCATGGGAGGCAGAGTAGCATATCTAATGGCGGCGGTCCTGCCGCAGTTCAAAGCCGCTGAGGCTTATTACGGCGGCAACACCATGGTAGCTTTGGGAGAAGGTGGCGCGTCACCGTTTGAGCGTACCAGCGAAATTAATTGCCCACTGCTATTCCATTTTGGCGAAGCAGACGGCAACCCATCCCCCGCAGATATGCAGACGCTCGACGCGGAATTAACGCAGCATAACAAGGCACACGAATTCTATGCATACCCCAATGCTGGTCACGCCTTTATGGACTTCACTGGTGAGCGTCACCATGAGGCAGCAGCGACAGCCGCTTGGCCGCGGACGTTGGATTTCTTTGCCCGGCACTTGGGAAGCTAAAATAACCTAAGTTGCTACCTGTCGCCCCGCCGGGGTAAATAATGAAAGTGAGCAGGTGGAAGAGTGAGAAAGTGAGCTAAGATACAGACGTTCATTTCTCCTTCTCCGTTTTTCTCGTTACTTGGTAAATTTCTCGCAGGAAGGAACATTGACATGGATTTTGTGAAGCTTACGGCGGCGCAGCGTCAATTCTTTGATGAAAACGGCTATATGGTCGTTCGGGATGTGCTATCTCCGGGGATGATTGACAGGCTCACTAAGGTCAGTGACCGGCTAATTGAATCGTTCGATGCAAACGGAGCTTATGTTCAAAGGCGTCCCGGTATCGTCCAAGAGCCGGATTTTCATCCCCTGCTGACCCAATCGCCGACGGTCCCCTTGGTTGCCCAACTACTGTCCCCTAACATTCAGCTGCATACAACAGCGATTATCTATAAGTTTCCAGAACCAGCGGATGAAGAAATTGTTGATCAGCGAGGGTGGCACCGTGATAGCGGACTCGCCGAAGATCTGAAGCACAAAAACGTGCCGCGCGTGAGTATCAAAGTAGGATACTGCTTGACCGACTTTAAGCAACCGCGTTCCGGCTTTACCCTCTTTGCATCAGGTTCGCATCTGATAAATACCCCGTTGCCTATCCCAAAGGGGGAGGTGGATCCCGTCGGAACGATCGAGCTTTGCCTCAATGCCGGAGATGCATTCCTTTTTGAAAATCGTCTCTTCCATACTTCTGCCCCGAATCTAATTGACCGTGTCTCGAAGGTGTTGATTTTTGGCTACGCTTACCGCTGGATGGGTGGGGCGCACAGAGCGATGAAGCTTGTCCAACCCGATGATACTGTCTTGGAGCAGGTTGATGACGTTGCCAAACAGTTGTTGGGAGGGACAAACGATGGTTTAATCAACTGGGCAAAACAGCACGATATTTTCCCAGAACCCATCCCATGGGTGATGGAGGTATGACATTGAAATGCTAACGATTAAGAGGTGAAGATATGTCCGCAAAACTGACCGATGTACATCTTGAAACGTTGGAAGCGAAAGGCTACGTTATCGTTCCGGACTATTATACAGGCGAAACGTTGCGCGAAATGCAAGCGGCACAACGAAGGGCACTCCCCACATGGGACGAGGTGAAAGATGATCCACCGTCGAACCGGGCAATTCTTACAGATTTTCCACCGCCAGAGATAGCATTGCTGCGAGGCATCGTTGACAATCGGGCGTGGGGGTTCGCTCGAAAGTGGCTCAAGACAGAACATATCCATTTTCGTGCCGGTTGCATGATTGCCCGCTATCCCGGTTTCAAAGGGGGCGGTGTAGGCAGCGACGCTGCTGGTTTACATATCGATAACGGAAATAACTCTTTGCTGCCGCCCTCTGATACACTGCCTGAGTTCGGTCAACTTGGCTTTTGGGTGCATCTCGAAGATGTTGATGAAGATCAAGCTCCGCTGCGGCTGCTTGCTAAGGAGCACGGACGCGACACGACCAAATACGAACCGTTAATCTGCAAGGGTGGAACGCTGTGTATGTTCACCAATTACACGTTGCACTCTGCGAGCGATTATCTCCGTGCGGATGGTCAACGCTTTACATGGGGATTTGGGATTGGCAGAGCCGACAACTATTGGGAAGGGTTTAAACATTATACGGACAAGGGGAAGCACCCGGTGTTTTCTCAGTTCATCGGAACGCTGACGGCGAAAGAGCGTGAGGTTTTCCGGTTTCCATCAGCAGGACATCCATACTACACACCTCAAACCTTGGCGGTTTTGGAGGAACAATATCCCGGCTGGAATGCGAACGGTGAATATTAGCTATCTTTCCGAATGCCTATTGAGGAAGGTCAAGTTTTTCTTTCAGCAGGAAACAATCCATCATAGGAAGTAACAAGCCGGAGGGCTAGGGCAATTTAATTTTCCCATCTTATCGTCTGAATCACGGATAAACACGGATTGATGGATTACACGGATAAAAGATGTCCTTGATTACAACCAGCGGGGCAAGATGCCCCGGATACCAACATTGTCGTGCAATAGGTCTAGGCTCAATTCACCCGGACTGTCGCACAATGTGCCGGGTATTTGGAGATAGAACTCGCGCCTACGAACACCAGGACATAAGCCAAAACGGAAAACTAGATCCCCCTAGTCGAAGGACCGTTGATGAATTTCTCTCATCCCTTTTAGCTTGGCGAATCCAAAGGAGTCAATCATGAGACGGATGAAAAGTAGCTTATTATTTCTTATTGCATTTGTTGGGAGTTTTTTGCTGATTCACCTCAAGCAAATGGCAAGCGCCGAAAGTGGAAAGATTGCCTTTACATTGCTCCATGACGGAAATGGTGGGATTTACATCATTGATGATAATGGTGAAAACCTCCGGCAATTAACAGACCATCTGGCACATGATTCCTATCCTGTTTGGCTCCCGGATGGACGCCATATAGCCTTCTGTTCAAATCGCGATGGCGCTTTTAGTATTTATACGATGGACCTTGCTGGGAAAAATATAAAACGAATTGTAGAGGCAATTGGTAGACCTGCCGTATCTCCCAATGGACGGTGGATTGCTCTGACCCCCGATGAGATTCTGTTACTTGTGGATATTGATGGATTGAAGCAGAGAGAGATTCACTGGGAGGGTCCGCAAGGTGTCACCGGAATGGCTGCTTGGTCTCCTGACAGCAAAAGATTAGCCTTCACAATCCAGGTCCCTGGGATGAGGAATGTCCCTGGGGTGTTGAATGATATTTATATCGTTGATATCACGGGCGAAAACCTTCAACAGTTGACAGACCATCCTGCACAAGATGTGTATCCCGCTTGGTCTCCTGATGGACAGTGGATTGCATTCCAGTCAGACCAAGATGGAGATATGGCCATTTATCTGATGGAGGCAGATGGAGCGAATCCCAAGTGGCTTGCTAATGGAAGAAGGCCAGAATGGTCGCCCGATAGTCAACAGATTGCCTTTGTCTCACGCCGAGGAGGCGTTCCAGGCATTTTTATTATGGATAGGAACGGTGGAAATATCAGCCTCTTGGTTGAAGATGGAGACCATCCGGCCTGGTTCGGTTCACAGCTAGCAGTATCAGATGCAGAGAAGCGGATAACGCTTTGGGGACGGCTAAAACGCGGAGAACGAATCCAATGAAATTGGGTCAGGAGGATTAACGACACTCATGAATAGTGTGAAAAGCAGTTTATTGTTTGTTATTGTATTTGTCGGGGGTCTTTTACTGATTCACCCAAACCAAATGGCAAGTGCCGAAAGTGGAAAAATTGTTTTCACATTGAGCCGGGAAGGAAATGAAGAGATTTACATTATTAATGATAATGGTAAAAACCTCCGGCGATTCACACACCATCCTGCAGTGGATAGATGGCCCGCTTGGTTGCCGGATGGACGCCGTATAGCCTTCTATTCAGATCGAGATGGTGCTTTTAGCATCTATACGATGGACCTCGCCGAGAAAAACATAAAACGGATTGTGGATTCAAGCGATAGACCAGCTGTATCTCCCGATGGGCAGTGGATTGCTCTGACTCCCGATGGGATTCTGTTACTTGTGGATATTGATGGGCTACAACGAAAAGAAATTCGCTGGAGGCGTCCACACGGTGCCACCGGCATGGCAGCCTGGGCTCCTGACGGCAACAGGTTAGCCTTCACAATCCGAATCCCTGGGGTATTGAATGATATTTACGTCGTTGATATCAATGGAGAAAACCTTCAACAGTTGACAGACCACCCTAGACAAGATTTGTATCCCGCTTGGTCTCCTGATGGACAATGGATTGCTTTCTGGTCAAACCGAGATGGAGGTAATGCTATTTATCTGATGGAGGCAGATGGAGCAAATCCCAAACGGCTTGCTAATGGAAGATCTCCCGAATGGTCGCCCGACGGTCAACAAATTGCCTTTGTATCAACCCAAGAGGGCGTAGCAGGTATTTTTATTATGGATAGGGACGGTGGAAACATCAAACCATTGGTTGAAGGTGGGGACCATCCTGCCTGGTTTGGTACAAAGCTGGCGGTATCAGATGCAGAGAAGTGGATAACGCTTTGGGGACAGATGAAACGAGAGTCCATTTTGGCATTTTCAGATTGAATAGTTGCACCGTGATGCAAAATAGTTGACAGGATGTGAAAAGTATCAATGTTGTCGGTCAAGATTCGCATCTCTATTTTGGCAAAACGACCGACGCCATCTTACCCAAGGAGAATAGAATGAGTCAAAACGAGAGAATACCTGCCAACCAATATCGCACGGTGGTCACGCGGCCTGCTGACTTCGATGCGTTCTGGGACGATCTATTGGCGCAGGCAGCAGAGATTCCACTGAACACGACGGTAGAGTTGGTGCCACTACGCTGTACGCCAGAGATCGAAGTCTATGACGTGCATTACGACAGTCTTGATGGTGTGCGCATTGCCGGCTGGTATGCCCTACCGCGTGAGCGGTCCGGGAAACTGCCCGCTATTGTACAGCTGCCGGGCTATCTTCAGGACCCACCTATTTCGCGGGCGTGGGCGGAGCAGGGTTACGCTGCCTTCTCCGCCGCCCCACGTGGAAAGATTCGCAGCAATCAACAGTTTAACCCCGGTTACCCAGGCCTGCTGACGCATAATATGGTCGACCGCAACACCTATACCTATCGTGGCTTTTATATTGATGCGGCACGAACGGTTGATTTCTTGCTTTCGCGCGATGAGGTTGATGGCGAGCGAATCGGTGTCACCGGCAGCAGTCAGGGCGGTGGATTAGCGATTTCCACAGCAGCGCTGCGTCCCGAAATCCGTGCCGCAGCGGCTGGTTGCCCGTATCTCTGTGGATATATGGATTCGATTGAGTTGACACACACCTACCCATACCAAGAAATCCGTGACTATCTACGGCTTTATCCAGAACGGAAAGAGGCTGTGCGCGACACGCTGACGTACTTCGATGGCATCAATTTCGGACCTCGGATAACCTGTCCCATCATGATCTACATCGGTTTACAAGACAACGTTTGTCCGCCAGAAACTGGCTACGCTGCGTTTGATACTATCGCCTCGGAAGACAAGCAGATGTATCCCTACGACGGACATGGGCACGATGCGGGCAGTGTTCATCATGAGGCGATCTTAAAGGATTTCTTCAAAAATCATTTACGAAACTGTTGATTCATCCCTCATCAGTCCCATCTCAATGGAGTCAACTATGTCTAATACATCTCATCCAGAAGATTTTGACGGGTATTGGCAGCAGGTGTGTCGTGAACTGGAAGCCACACCAATTGCTCCCGAAGAGGAACATCTACCAATTCGATCAACGGAGTTCTGCGAATGTTACGCGGTGCGCTTCACCGGCATCGGACCGTATCGATTGTTCGGTTACTTGAGCATTCCACACGGGGAGGGACCATTCCCTACCCTGCTGCTTGGCCCCGCATACCGCAGCGTCGTGGATCCGCTGCCACAAGGGGATGCCAACGAAAAACGTGGACGCTTCCTCGTGTTTTCAACCGCTGGGCGCGGACAGCGCAATGCTGATAAACCGTATGCAGGAGTATTCCCCGGTATGATGACCGAGGGAATTGATGCGCCTGAGACCTCTATCTTTCGTGGGTTTGTTGCGGATTGGTTGCGGGCCGTCGACTATCTGCTCACACGCCCCGAAGTAGACCGATCTCGCCTTGCAGCGGTTAAACCGGAAGGCACGCCGTTATTGACAGCAGCACTTCGACCTGAAGTGACCCATGTCGTCGCTTCGCCGGGGGATTTTTACAATACTCGTGACCAAGTGCCGAATGAGGTTGAAGATTACCTCCGTTTATATCCAGAAAAGGAAGAACAGGTCAAGCGGACACTCTCCTACTTCGACCCACTTTTCTTTGCCCCCAACGTGCGTACGCGGACATTGCTTTTGGGAAGCCCAGAGGCGGTCGCGCCACTGACCGAAGCGTTAGCCGGCGAAACTGACGTCCGGCAGAGTGAGCGTTCCTCGTATAAAGATGGGATGTTTCAGGAACGGTGGATCGCTGATCAATTTGGCTTTGAGGACATCATTATCCCCGCACATTGGCAATAGCCAGAATGGAGAGGAGAACCGCTCTTTGGAAGATGTCAAATCTTCGGGAGATTTTAGGCGCGTAGTATCTAAGGAGAAACGTGATGAAACACCCGAAATGCAGTCGAATCCCTCAAACCACATATAGGTTCAGGGGACATCTCGCTGATTATCTGACCGGCGTTACGGAACAGTGGTTGAAGGCAGCGCCTTTGGCAAATCCGGCAATGCTGGGAATCTTCCGAGATCGAGATCGTCAACCTCTTCGCGACTTGGTGCCTTGGGCGGGGGAGTTTGCCGGCAAGTACCTGACCAGTGCCGTGCAGATTCTACAACTCACTCAGGACGCGAACCTGAAACCCTTTATCCAGAACTTTGTAAATCAACTTGTCCAACTGCAAGACATGGATGGTTATCTGGGACCATGGCCTAGGGGTAGCCGCCTGACAGGCGAGGCGCCTAACGTCGGGGGCAAAGCGGGAAATACGTGGGATGCTTGGGGGCATTACCATATTATGCTAGGGCTAATCCTTTGGCATGAAGAAAGTGGTGATAAAAAAGCACTTGCCAGCGCGACCAGAATCGCGGACCTGATCTGCCAGAAGTTTTTGGGAAACACGCGTAACCGTTTGGTAGATACGGGCAGCACGGAGATGAACTTGGCGGTTATTCACACCCTTTGTCTTCTCCACCGGAAGACGGAAACCAAACGATATCTGGATATGGCACTTGAGATTGTCGATCAGTTCGCTGTAGAGGGAGCTGATGGTCCCCTCGCTGGCGATTATCTTCGGAGCGGGCTTGCTGGAACAGAATTTTACGAAACGCCGAAGCCCAGATGGGAGAGTCTACATCCGATTATGGGGATGGCAGAACTCTACTGGATAACTGGGGAAGATCTGTATCGAACCGCCTTTGAGCAGATTTGGTGGAGTATCGTCAAGCTAGATCGGCACAATAACGGCGGTTTCTCGTCCGGCGAGAAGGCGCAAGGAGATCCGTATCATCAAGGGGCGATCGAAACCTGCTGCACAATCGCTTGGATCGCCGCTAGTGTGGAGATGTTACGCCTGACGGGAAACTCTGTGGTCTCGGACGAGATCGAATTATCGACCCTCAACTCGGTCACCGGGCTGCATTCCCACACCGGACGTTGGGTGACTTACAACACACCGATGGACGGTGTACGCCGCGCTAGTGCTCATGACATCGTGTTCCAAGCACGGGAGGGGAGCCCTGAATTGAACTGCTGTAGTGTCAACGGTCCGCGCGGATTGGGTATGGTCAGCGATTGGGCATTGATGCGTTGCAGAGGCGGACTGATACTTAACTGGTATGGCTCATGCACCATGAAGGCTCGATTGTCATCGGGCGTAACGGTTGAGTTGACGCAAAAGACGGAATATCCTCGTACCGGGAAGATTACGCTCAACGTCTCGCCCTCATGTTCTGCACGATTTGTCTTGAAATTACGCATCCCTTACTGGTCTTCCAGCACAACGGTCAAATTGAACGGTGAACGTGTGAAATCGGTGTCGGCGGCGACCTATCTGGTACTAGATAGGGAATGGAAGGTTGCGGATAAGGTTGAGGTTGAGCTAGACATGTCGCTCCATTACTGGGTCGGGGAGAAAGAGTGTGACGGGAAGGTCTCCATCTACCGCGGTCCTGTTCTATTGACCTATGATCGACGGCTCAACACGATGGATCCCGATGAGATTCCCACGCTTGATGCCACGGCGATGAAAGAGCGGTTGCTAAGCAATAAAGATAGCCTGCCAACTGTTGTGCATGTGGAGTATACTGCTCCGGACGGGCGCAAGTTGCAGCTTTGTGACTTTGGCAGTGCAGGTGAGGGCGGGTCTCCATATCGTTCGTGGCTGCCGGTAACAGAGATCGACAAAACGCATTTTGCCTCGGATAATCCGCTGCGTAGTGGGCGATCCCAATAGCAACCAAACGCTATCACAAAATCCATGAGAATTCCGACCATTTTTGGACGCACACGCAACTCGGAGAAACGGATCAAAAAGCACGCAGCTGCTGAAGTCCCCAACAGTTCCGTAAGTGGTCCGAAATTGAGCCCAACGAAACCGAAGAAATATCTATGGTGGTGCAGTCTGCTTCACATCGTCAACGACGGTTACATCTCCAGTCTATCCATCCTACTCCCCTTCATCGCAGTAGATCTGAATCTCACCTACACCCAGTCCGGTCTCCTTAAAACCGCCAGCCACGGGGCAATAAGCGCGACCCAGATACCCGCCGGAATTCTGGCTGAACAACTTGGGGACATTTTGATCCTAGGCATAGGCGCGACGTGGTTCAGCCTGAGCTATATGGGGTTGATTCTAGCGTTCAGTTATCCCTTAGCACTGATACTGATCTTTTCGTCCGGGGTAGGTGGTGGAGTATACCACCCGGTGGGGACGGCCCTCGTCTCAAACGTTTATCCGAATGAAAAGGTGGGGCAGGCAATCAGCACATTGAACTTTTTTGGCGATGTTGGAAAGGTGCTTTTCCCAGCTTTAGCGGGCATCTTGGTCATCAGGATTGGTTGGGGTGCAAGCTGCGCGGTGTTGGGGACTATTGGGTTGGGAACGTCTATTTTATATCTCTTCTGCTGTCGGTCAGATATCGGTACGAAAAGGAAACAGAATACACTGGAGATGGAAGCGCAGAAAGGTAGTCGCACAAAGTGGCTGACTTTGCAGAACTGGGGCATAGCACAGCCGACCCAATTTACGCTCTACTCCATCCTTGGACTTTTGGATAACGGTATTCGAGCTGCTATTACGACGTTTCTGGGATTTTTGATCAAAATCCGCGTTGAAGCGGGCGCTGTGGGTGGGTTGATGTCCCTGACGTTTCTCGGCGGTGCGTTGGGGAAACTGTTGTGTGGGATGCCAATTCAAAGGTTTGGCATTAAAAAGATTATTCTGCTGACAGAGTTGCTGATGATAGTCGGCTGTTTTGCCCTGCCTTCAGTGCCATCGGGATGGGCTATTGTGTTGTTCCTACCGCTGTTTGGGTTTATGTTAAATGGAACCTCCTCTGTAATCTATGTCGGAACGGCTCCAACACTCAATTCGGAATTTCGCAGTCGTGGTTACGCGCTACACTATACCCTGAGTTTCATCGCTTCCGCCACTGCACCATACCTTGCTGGCTTTGTCGGAGACACTTACAGCCTGAAAGCCGTCTTCTATGCAAACGGTGCGGTGATGCTATTTGCGCTGCCACTGGTTATCTTTTTGAAAGACGGAATGCGTTCTCACGAGGAGCCCCGCTAACGGAAGCGCAACGAGAACAGGTCTGCGTCCTTCATCGCAAACCGCAGACAAATCGGGGTTCCAGCCAGCTTGCTGACATCACTACCTCCCTCCCAACGGACGGTTCGCTCCAATTCATCGCCGATAATCTCTGGACATTCGTCGAGGGCGTAACCCTGAACGGGTCTCCCACCCGACTCCTGAATTTCGACCCGGAGACCGCCGCCGGCACTGGTGGAATAATTAATCTCCAATTCCCTCCCAGAAAACGTAAATGGCTTAGTCACCATCTCGCCACCCGCGTAAGACGCGTTCACCGAAGCAAAACCGTCAATTCGGAGCGTCATACGATCAAGGTGTGCCGTTTGTTGATCGTAATCCCGCTGAACATACAGGGACATCTCGCTCGCCCCGGTCTGCACAACCCCAAGCGCGGGATAGTTTGTCCGTGATGTCCAGTTGTTGTAACCGATTCCCGGACGGATGAAGCTCTCCCTGAACGTGAAGTCGTAGCGCGTTGTGCCCGCGCGCGTGGTCAGCAGGACCCCATCCGATATGTCCACCCCGCCGCCGCTGACCGGATCCGGGCAGACCTCCGCAGACTGTGCTTCCGTCAACGCGGATCTATTGAAGTGGATGCGGCCGGGGAGCGAGATATAGATGTGAGGTGCTCGAAAGTAGGGGTGCGTCTGATTGGTGTACAAATGCTGCGAAGGAGTAGCACTGTCGGTATCACTGAAGGTCATCGGGATCTGTTCTGTCCAATTGAGGAAATCTGTTGAGGTTGCGCGCGCCGTCGACCGAATGCGTGCATCGCTGACCATGTGACGGGCGTAGAGGACATAACACCCCTCAATCTCGGACCAGAACATCACGTTCTGAGAATCAAAGTTGTTTTCCAAAACCATCGGGACAATGGGTTCGTCGCGCACCTTCGTCCAGTGGACGCCGTCGGCAGACGTATGGCCAACTAGACTGCTGGGTTGTTGCTGGTCCCGTGCGTTCGCTTTATATCGCTCGGTTTCAGGAATGCCTGGCCGTGTGTCAACAAACGGGCAGAACTGACCGTTGTACCGCAGGATTGCGTTGTTCTCTGTCGATCCATTGATCTCAACGAGACCGAGGTCCGGTTTTGTCCAGTGGATGCCATCCCTACTTTCCGCATAGCAGGTAGGGTGTGGCCTCTGTCCCATGAGGCTTCCCCGGTAGTACATGCGGTATATATCATCGTCTTTGAGAACCGTTGTATAAAAAGCTAGACGGTCCTCCCACGGTTGGCCGTAATGAATAGCAACCCCTGCTGGCTGCGGATGGTGCAGGTTGAGGCTTGTTCCATCGAGCCTGTCAATGAGGTAGCGGTCAACGAACAATTCACGTTGTGAGCCGATGTCGCAGATTTCTTCGATTTGAGGCATTGGATCGTGCTCCTTTCATCTCAATTGGGTTCTTCTTATATCAGTAGGAAAAAGGTTACTACAACCTCCTCGAAAACACAAACAAAAAATGTTAGGGCAAAAATCTGTTTGACGCGCCACCGAAGATCTGCTAAACTTTCCGCTATCAGACACTTTTCTGGAGGTCTTTTGGATCGCCGGAAACATCCGTTAGATCCCGACGTATTGAAATCCCATTGACCGAAACAAAAGTCTCCCGCCCAAAGGTAATACGAGCTAAGGCAGCGTGAATTCGCCAACAAGCTCAACATTTTGACAAACCTTCCAGTCCAATGCTATAGTGCGTTGGAAATACCACTGTTCAACTCGAGGTGAGCTCCTAGGAATGCGTACCGTCACAAAATTCGTTCTCATCTTACATATCTGCCTGCTCTATAGCGTTATCCATGCAGGGACGGGGAATACGCAGCGTCAGTCCCAATCTGCCGGGGTCAGCTTTGCGGATGCTCGGAACGGAACTGTGCTCACTGATGTTCCACTAGCTGAAGACCTCCAAACTGGAGCCGAAGAAGCTGTAACACCAACTGCCTCTGAGCAGAATCCCTCACAGTATCGTTTGATTTCCGAACAACAGATTAGCTATGACGACGTTTATGGACTTGAACTGACGTTGCCCTTTGCGGGGAGCGTCGAAGTGAGTGCGACAACAAAAGAAGAAATCAGCGTCAAACTTGAAAAATATGGGACAGGCAGCAACGAAGGAAGCGTTCAAACCTACCTCGACCCGGTGCAGCTGGAAACTTCCACCAAAGATGATATCTTGCTGTTGACCCCACGTCTTCCTGAACCCCCCGATTCAGACGCCAAACTGACTCGTCTGGACTGCTTCATCGAAACGCCTCCCGATCTAACCCTTAGAATCAAGACAAAATCAGGAGATATTCGCGTACATGGTATCCGCGGCAACATGGTTTTAACAGCGACGGTCGGCAATGTTCATCTCGATAAAGTGATGGGAGCATATCAGGTCAACACTCAAGAAGGACGAATCTATGGACGTATTCTCTTAAGCGGTGGTGCCAACACGTTTGAGACGCAGTCCGGTTCGATAGATCTCGTGGTTTTGGACGAAATTGCGGCGAAAATGACTCTCAAGGCACCCACCGGAGCAATTTCGTTGCGCTTACCGGAAAGCTACCCGGCGGACATCGAGCTACAGATCGAGAATGAAGACCAGCGTGCTATTACCATTGACCTACCGGTGGCGCTTGAGACCTCCTATGTTGGGGATGTCGTCCACGGCTGGATCAACGACGGCGGGCCTCTGATCCAAATAACCGCAAGTCAACAAATTACTATTCTTGCCTCCAAATCCTCTTCCGCCGAACCCCAAGCAGACAGTAGTGAAGCAGTAGTCGATGATTCTTACACCGAAGACGAGCTGCCCTCGCCACCGACGGTTGACATCCCTCGCGCGTCCGTGCAGCCGGTAATCGATGGCGACTTATTCGAGAAGGCTTGGGCAAAGTCGGCGCTGCTTTCCCCCTTCTACAAGGCAGATGGGATTGCGCAGCTAGACGAACCAACCCAAGGATTTCTTCTGTGGGATGAGCAGTATCTCTATATTGGTGTCAGAATATATGATTCGCAGATGAAGCAGGTTCAAATCACACAAATCAACCCAGACTCAGCGGTTTGGCTTGATGATACGTTAGAGATTCTAGTGGATCCGAATACGGAAACCCCGACCTATCATCATCTCGTTATCAACCCGATTGGTACGGTATTCGATCAGCGCATCGAGGCGGGTTATCCGTTGGATTCTGACCTTGAAACTGCTTATGAAAGAATAGCAAACCCGAATTGGGATTCTCGCGCCCAAGTTAAGACACAGATTGCCCCAACTTTTTGGAGTGTGGAGATTGCATTACCGCGTGATGCACTTGAGTCCCCCGCATCCGAAAATTGGCGATTTAATCTCCATCGCAAAAGGCCGGGGCATATCACCGAATCCGCGTCGAAGCGGAACAGTGGGTACAGCTACTGGTCACCTACCTATGATGGAGTTCGACCTTGGTGGCCCCATTTGCCCGACCGGATGGGCGTCATACACTTGGTTGATACGGAAAATTCCAAGCCCACACAGGGCTTTGAATTGATCGAGCGATTCGCGCTCGTCAGCATCAACGTTGAGGGAAATAGCGAAGTCCCGACATCGGAACTCCTTGAAAAAATCCCCTTTCAACCGGAGGACGTCATTTCCATTGACGAACTGTCGTGGCTCAATCGTGAGTTTGAGGCACTCGATTGGTTCCGCGATGTGCGGATAGAAACCAGCGATGCGATCGAGGAGGCGGTTGAAAAATCCGACGGATTGTCCGTCAAGGAAGAGCTCAATTCACCAGATACTGTCGCGCCACCTGCCGAGAATTTTGGCAATGAACCGCCGGCAATCTCTACTTTTAGGGTGAATTTGCGTATCCATGTGACCGAAGCACCAACGGTTGTTGCGGAACAGCTTGATCTAGATCGAAACAGATACTTTATATCTCCATTCCTGCGCGACGCATTCGGGCTGAAGCGAGAACGCACCTCAATCGAAAGGTTGGATACGAAATGTCAGTTGATTGAAAGCCTTTATAAGTATCACGGTTACGACCTTGTGAAGGTCACCCACCAATTCTCCGACACACATCTATTGATTGAGGTTGACGAAGGGCATTTGGACGACATCCGTTTTTCTGGGAACCGTCGAATTAAGCGCATGGAATTGACTGACGCGCTCGATTTTAAGCAGGGTGACGCCTATAGCAAACAGATTGGCACGACGCGTCTCAATCAGATGCGCGCGAAACTCGACAAAAATAATCTCTACTTCAAGAACATCAAAAGCTGGGAGGTGAAGCGGGAAGGGGAGCGAAACGTGCTTGCCATTGAGGTTGAAGAGCAATCACGAATCAAGACAAGTTGGCGACCAGTCTTCGACTTTAACCGTGTACACGGCTTAATTTTAGGTGGAGGCGGAGCACTTTCGACTATAGAAGCGAACGCACAAATCTATGGGGAAATCAGCAACGGGCTATCAAGTAAAATTTGGAACTATCAACTAGGGGCTGAAAAAACATGGTTTGATCGCTATCCTCTGACTATTGGTGGAAGCGTGTATCAGCAGACAGATGCCAATCGCTATGCTGGCTGGTCCGAAGGTGGGGAGTTCCTTGGTGCCTTCTTTCTTGGGTCCACCTCCTTGGATTACTATCAGCGCAAGGGGTATCGTACTCGGGTAAAGGGTCAGTTAACGCAATTAATGGATATCACGCTGGAATTCACCGATGAAGATCACGAAATCTTATTTAAGTCAACCGACTGGAGTTTATTGAATGAAAACGTCCTAAAGCGGGGTAATCTGCGAATTGACGAGGGACATTTGCGTAGCGTAACTGTGGGTTACAATTTTAATAGCTTGAAGACTCCAGCGCGTCAAATTCAGAATTTTGGGTCTGTCTTGATACCAGATTACCGTTCCAAGCACGGTTGGCGGGGAAATTTCTCTCTTGAATATGCGGCTGAAAGGCTCAACAGCGACTTCAATTTTAACCTCTATCACTTTATGATTGCGCGCTATAACCGATTGCTAAATAACCATAATCTGGATTTTCGTCTGGAAGGTGCATTCTCTGATGGGCCGCTTCCCAGACAACGCCTACTCTATCTAGGCGGTGTCGGCACCTTGCACGGTTACGATTTCAAAGAGTTCGTCGGGGATAATACGCTCCTCTTCAATGTGGAATACCGGGTTCATTTTGGGAAAATCAGATATCTGGACGAAAGCGAGGGACCTTTAGGCGCGGTGACGGCTTTCTTGGATACAGGACATGCCTGGTTTAATGATGAAAATCTCAGATTGAATCGTTTCAATACATCGGTTGGAGTTGGATTGTTTCTCTTCCTCGGCGATCCATCCCGTGTCCTTGGGTTTGAAGTTGCACGTGCATTACGGAAAGAACGTAATTTCATCCCCATTTTACTTCTGTCGCAAAGGTTTTGAAAATCATCAGCGTTGGGTCCAATCCGGCTTTAGGAGAAGTGACGCGCAGAGTCCCAAACTGTAGGCGCGCGGCTCACGGCTTGGGGAGTTTCACCGCCTTAATGCGACTGTTGTAGTGATCACAGATCAACAGTATATCTTCGCCGTAGAAACAGAGCCCGTGTGGCTCGTTCAAACTGGCTTTGGTGGCGGTGCCTCCATCCCCTGCGTCGCCGGGTTCATCGCTGCCGGCGACCGTTTGAAGCGTCCCGTCAGCGGCGACCCGGCGCACCCGGTTGTTGCATGAGTCGGAGACGTACACGCTCCCAGCCCCGGTGACCGCTAATCCCAACGGTTTATGGAGCCGTGCCTCTAGAGCAGGTGTGCCATCGGGGGAAAACCCTGCCTCCCCACAACCCGCAACGGTTGTGATAATCCCTTCAGTGTCCACCCGGCGCACGACATGGTGAGTGAGGTCGGAGAAATAGAGGTTTCCCCTTGCATCAAACCGCAGTGCCGATGGGCTGCCGATCCGTGCCTCCGTTGCGGGACCGCCGTCCCCGGTGTAGCCTTGGATGCCGATTCCCGCCACCGTGCTGATGCGCCCCGTATCAGCGTCAATTCTGCGAATCCGACCGGCAGCATCCCCCAGATAGATATCTCCATCGGGGCCATGTGCAACCGACCAAACGACCGTCAATCCAGCGCCTGTTGCGGGACCACCGTCTCCCCGATCTGCGCTTTCGCCTGTTCCCGCCACGGTATGGATCACGCCGTTCTTATCCACCCGCCGCACCCGTCCATTGAGTGTATCGGCTATTACAACACGACCGTTTCTGTCCACCGATACATCGTAGGGGTTCAAGAAATATGCCTCTGTCGCAGGACCATTGTCACCGCCATAAGCTCTGCCGCCACTACCGGCAACGGTTCGGATAATTCGGGTGGTTGGATCGATCGCTCGTATCCGATCGCTCTGCATATCGGCAAAGTAGATATGTCCGTCCGGGCCCACACAAATCCCCCTTGGACAGGAGAGGAACGCTTCGGTAGATACGTCTCCATCACGGATGCTGTTGCCACCCAGAGCGGTCGTCACGACACCGGTGTGCGGATCAATTCGACGTAAACGTCCCGAAGAATCGCTGTAGAAGACGGTGCCATCGGGATCTGCCCAGATTCCGGACTCGATGGGATTACATTTCGTTTCAGGGCCGGGGGTGCCCTCCTTCCCCCAACCGGGGAGGCCTGTGCCTGCAAGCGTCGTCACAATACCGGTTTGGGCATCCACCTTACGCACTCTGAAGCCACCCACTTCGCCGACATATAGGTTGTCATGAGGATCAATAAAAATGGCGTCCGGCGTATGTGTGCTTGCCTCAACTGCGGGACCACCATCGCCGTTGGATGCCGCCTGACCTGTACCGAGAACGGTTGTAATCGTTCCTGTCCGCATATTAATCTTGCGAATCCGGTTATTTCCGTTGTCGCAGATATAGAGATTACCTTTGGAGTCGAATGCTAGGTGTTCAGGAAACCCAAAGGCTGCCGCTGATGCTGGTCCTCCATCACCATGAAACCCAGCGAAGGTGTAGTTAGCACCACTGTAGGGGCGGCTCGTCCCTTGCTCTGAGGGATAGTGGCGGGTATTCTGGCCTGCGAAGGTCTGGATGATGCCCGTCTTTGCATCGACTCGTCGCACATTGCTATCCCATTTCCCACACACGAAAATATTCCCTTCGGCGTCAACCGCCACGCCGGTTGTCGTGTCGAACTCGGCACCTAGCGCGGGACCTCCATCTCCACCTCGTCCCATCGTCCCTGAGCCGACCACGCGGGTGATGATGCCGGTCTTATAATCAATACGACGGACTGTATTGGGACCTTCGTCGGGACCTCTTGCACCCAGTTCGGAAAAGAAAAGGTTGCCTTCTCTGTCGAGACAAAAGTCGTGGGGCGTGTAAACACGGGCATCAATAGCGGGACCACCGTCTCCAGAAACCCCCGGCACACCGTCTCCGGCGAAGGTATGCAAGATACCGTCTTGGTCAATACGCCAGATACGGTGGGCTCGGATGTCAGCAACGATTAGGTCGCCATCGGGTCGTCGCACCACGCCCATGGGCCAACCGATATCTGCGTCCTTAGCGGGGATACCATCACGGTAACCGACACCTGCAATACTGACAATGGTGTTGGGTTTCAATTGCTCGAAAAGCTTAAGTTGACTCAATTTTACCATCTCCCCATCTGATAGTGTGGACACAGATTCCTCAGAACTGTCTTATGCCGTTTTCTGACGCGGGGTGTTACACACGCCAAAGCTTTCGTGAGAGTGTATTATCTATTCAAAAAATAAAAGTGATTGGTAGGTCCGTGACCACCGCCGATGTCGAGGGAATAGCGGATAGCGTTTGTGATGTAGTCCTTGGCAGATTCAATGGCAGCAACGAGCCCTTTTCCGAGCCCAAGATGCGTGGCAATTGCCGCGGAGTAAGTACAGCCCGTACCATGCGTGTTTTTCGTTTCAATCCGCTCCGCTTCAAAGAGGGTAAAAGCCCCATCGGCGTACAGAACATCAATTGATTGTCCCCTCGGGAGATGTCCTCCCTTGACCAGTACACTCTGGCACCCATATCCCTGAATCACCTGCGCTGCCCCCTTCGCATCATCAACTGTCTGAATCTCACATTCGGCGAGGAGTTCAGCTTCATAAAGGTTGGGCGTGATGACCGTTGCAAGGGGCAGCAAATCCGCCTTCAAACGTTCAACCGCCTCTGGTTTGAGCAGGGGGTACTGACTTTTGGAAATCATTACCGGATCGATCACGATATCCCTTGGCGAATATTCGCGCAGTTTCTCCGCAACAGTCCCCACGATTTCCGATGAAGATAGCATTCCCGTCTTGAGGGCTGCTACATCAAAATCTGAAAAGATAGCGTCGATTTGTGCGTCAATGAGATCGGTTGGCAGATCGAAGGCGCGGGTCACTTCACGTGTATTCTGCGCCGTAACTGACGTGATGACGGACATCCCAAAACCGCCGTTGGCGTGGATGGATTTGAGGTCGGCTTGAATCCCTGCGCCGCCTCCTGAATCTGAGCCAGCGATTGTCAAGATCTGTTTCATGGTTGGGAACTCCTGTTGTTATTTCAACAGCTGTTGCAGATATACCTTGGCCTGCTGTGCACCATCCTCCGGTGACATCACCCCGGACATTACCGCAACCCCATAGGCACCGGCATCGAGACATTCAGCAACCCGTTCAGACGTTATTCCGCCTAACGCAAAGACAGGTATGTTGACCTCCGCCGCAACTTTTTGCAGCCCGTCCAAGCCAACAACGGGACCGTAGCCCGGCTTACTGAGTGTCGGATAAATTGGGCTATATGTGATAAAATCTGCGCCTTCCATTTCCCGCTGCCTCGCTTCAGCAAGTGTGTGGACGGAGCTGCCGATGGTGAAACGGTGATTCGTTTCCTCGATTACTTTTCGCACAGAGATTGAATCTCCCGGCAGATGGAGACCATCTGCGCCGACGTCCATAGCTATCTTGATGCGTGAGTTAATGAAAAATTGAGCGGAATAGGTGTGGCAAAGCTGGCAGAGGGGTTCAGCTAATTTGATAAACTCAGTATCGTCCAGGTCTTTTTCCCTGAGCTGGATTGCGGACACCCCTACATCTAAGAGGTCATGGATGGTGTCGTATAGCGTCCGTGGCACACAGAGTTGTCGATCGGTGATAGCGTAGAGCTTGAAACGGAGTGGATAGAGGGGCGGGAGACTTGCATCAGCTACCATTGTTCGACCAGGCCCTGTCTTTTTTGGCACTTTCTGTGGTGCTCCCTTCCAATTATGGCAGGGGTTCATTTTGTTTCACAACTACCGCTGGCTCAACGGCTCGAAGCGTCACCTGAGCCCCCACTTGGAGCGGACAACAGTAGTCGGTCTGTACAACATAGTTCTCTGCTCCAATCTTCACTCGATAGGTCAGGTCATGCCCCTTGAACTCACGCATGACAATTTCGCCGACACCGTTATTTTGACCTGCTGCGTCCGACTGAACCATGATTAGATGCTCGGGCCGAACTGAGAGGAGCACCTTGCCGCGCGCTGATGGTGCAATCTGGAATCTGCCCAAGGGGGTCTCAGCACAGTCTCCTTCGGCTTCACCATCGATTAGGTTGGTCGCGCCCAGAAAGTCCGCTACGAATGGTGTTTGCGGACGGCGGTAAACCGTTTCGGGCGTACCAATCTGTTCAATACGTCCGTCATGCATGACTGCCAGCCGGTCTGCGAAGCAGAGGGCTTCCTCCCGATCATGCGTGATAAACACCGCACTCATCCCTGCATTCTTCAAGAGGGTTCGAATCTCCTCGCGTGTAGAGTGCCGCAAGCCTGCATCAAGGTTAGAAAAGGGTTCGTCCAGCAGGATGAGTTTGGGGTTAGGAGCAATTGAGCGAGCAAGTGCGACCCGCTGCTGCTGCCCACCGGAAAGCTGGTGCGGCTTCCGATCTTTGAAGACGGTCATTCCCACCATCTCCAACACCGTCATGGCGCGCTCATCGCGTAATTTTGCGGGCAGTTTCTTGAGTCCAAACGCAACATTTTCTAACACGTTGAGGTGAGGAAAGAGCGCGTACTCTTGGAAAACAATTCCAATGTCTCGTGCTTCGGGCGGCAGGTGGGTTTTAGATCCCTCAAAGCATCGTCCCTCTACGCAGATCTCTCCCGCATCAGCGCGTTCAAATCCGGCAATCAGGCGTAGTGTCGTTGTTTTTCCGCAACCGCTCGGTCCCAAAAGGGCAAAGATTTCGCCGGTGTAGACCTCGAAACAGAGGTCCTCAACCACCGGTAGGTTACGAACAAATCTTTTGGTCATGTTGCGGATACTAAGCAGAGGCTGCATCATAACTCCTTAGAACACTGCGTTACGAGGAAAATCGCGCCATCGCTTTCTCATCGCTCAATCTGTTCTACCTATTCGTTAATCATGCTGGCGCTTCTGTGTATTCATACGATGCTCTTGAATCCTTCATCAACAACAAGCCCACGAACAGTGAAGAGCAGAGCACAATTGCAAGGGCATACCGTGCCCCTTCAGCGAACATCGCTTCCGTTGTATAGCTCCAAACGTTCACCGCTAAAGTCTCGTATCCCACGGGCGAAAGCAGGAAAGTCAACGGAAGTTCCTTCATTGCTGCGAGAAAAACGAAAGCGATACTGACAATAACCCCGCTACGCAACAGTGGAAAAGTGGCTTTGAAAAAGGCCCTGAAAGGGCGATAGCCGAGCGATCTGGCAGCTTCCTCCAAATGGGGTGAGGCTTGATAGAGTGCGCTGCGGACGGGACCGATGGCTTCCGCGAGAAAATGCACGGTATAGGCGTAGATCAAGATCCAAAGTGTCTGGTAAACCGCTGGTATTCCTCGAAAAAAGAAGATAAGGGCAAGTGCAAATGCTAGCGGCGGTGTCGCATAACCGATATACGCGCCACGTTCCAGTGCGCGACAGACCGAAGATGAATATCGCACACCCAAGTAGGCTAGGGGAACCGCAAAAGCAGCGGTAAGTAAAGCTGCTGGTGTTGATACCAAAAAAGAACCAGAGAGGGCTTGGAAAAAATCCTGCATATGTGAGCTATCAGCCTCCTTGAGGGTCCAAAAGGCGATCGTCACAATGGGGGCAACTACACTAGCGAGTGTCAGAAGACCGAGATAAACATAGGTGGGTATCCGCCAAACCCCCAGAGGGATTGGACTAGATTGGTGCGATGCGCCACTGCCCGTGCGGTGAAACTTGCTTCCGCGCAACAATCTTGCCTCAAGATAGAGTAGGCCGCCGGTGAGTACAAGAAGCATCAGCGCAAGCCACGCAGCATAGATACGGTCGTAAGCAGCGGTGTATTGCGTGTAGAGCGCGTGGCTAAAGGTTTCGTATCGCATTAGGGATACCACACCGAAATCCCCGAGCACATGCAACCCAACGAGGAGTCCGCCGGCGCAGAGGGCGGGACGAAGTTGTGGTAAAATTGCACGAAAGAAAACCTGCCGAGACTTGCTGCCAAGGCTATAAGCGGATTCTTCAATTGCAGGATCCAATCCCAATAGTGCCGTTCGGAGGTTTAGCAAGAGGTAAGGGAAGGTGTAAAAACTGAGAGCGATGAGGGCACCCCAATATCCCCGGAGATTTGGGAAACTTGGTCCAAACAGGCTTGCAAAGGTTCCGCTGGGACCGCTTAAACCCAATAAAGCGTAAGCCATCACATAGCCGGGAATTGCTAGTGGCAACACCCCAAGCAACGTAAACAAGCGTTTGCCTCTGAGATCTGTCCGCGTTGTAACCCACGCAAGCGGTGCTGCGAGCAGCACGCCGGCTCCGACAACCCCGACGACGAGGAGGAGGGTATTTCCCAAAAGATGTACGGTCCGGGCGCGGAAGACAATTTGGATTAACTCCCCTGTTTCCGCCTCAAATGCTCGAACAAGGAGGTAAATCAGTGGCAGCAGAACTCCGGTCCCGACAACAACTCCGGGGACAACGAAATACCATGGTGGAAACTGGCGTGTCTCAGAATAGATCACAGAATATCCGCCTGACGCAAAAGTTTCAAGGTGCCTTCTAGATCATCTAACTTTTCTAGATTGAGTTCGGGCGTAAGTTTCAAGAGCTCATCTAGCGGCAGCAATTTTTCACTAGAAATAACTGCATCCGTGACGGGATACTCAAAGATCTCACTAACGAAGAGCTGCTGCACTTTTGGGGATAGCAGGTATTGGACGAAGCTGCTAACCTCTTCGGCGTGACTGCTGCTTTTCAGAACACCGATTCCAGCGATATTGACGAGATTTCCTGCATCGCCGGATGTAAAGAAAGTTTGCTCAACAGGAAAGTTGGCGTCGCTTTTTTTGAAACGCATCAAGTAATAGTGGTTGGGCAAGCCCAGATCGATTTCTCCAGCAGCAAGTGCCTGAATAATAGGAGTGTTCTTCGGATAGCTTTTCGCACCATTTGCCTTCATGCCACGCAGCCATTCCTCCGCTTTTTCCTCTCCCTCAAGCACACGCATCGCCGTTATGAAGGCTTGAAATGACGCATTCTGTGGCGCCCAACCGACGCGTCCCTTCCATTTCGCATCGGTCAAATCAAAGATGCTGTTGGGCAATTCCTCCGCCTTGACATGCTCAGGCGCGTAAGCGATGACACGTGCACGCCCGCTCGTCGCAACCCACGTTCCCCCAGAATTACGAAACTTATCAGGAACCTTCGACAAAACGGATTCGGGTAATGCCTCAAGCAACCCTTGTTTGCTGACCGCGCCAAGAGCCCCGGCATCTTGCGCCCAGAACAGATCCGCGGGGCTTTTTGCCCCTTCCTCCAACAAAGCTACTGCAAGTTGAGCGGTGTTGCCGTAACGCACCTTGACCGTGATACCGGTCTCTTTCTCAAACTGCTTGATGATGGGGTGAACCAAACCCTTGCTGCGGCCTGAGTAGACGATCAATTCTCTGGTATCGGTTGCATTGACCGTCCCTACAGCTAGGAGTAGACTTAGAACTCCAATCAGATATTTTAGCATTGTAACCTCCGGAAACTATACAGTTGTTCTACCCTTGCGTTATTGATATTGAGATTCAGTTTCAATAAAATGGCTATAATTATACCCTGTATAGATCGGTTTGTCAAAGAATATTGAGCGTTTTGCAGCAAAAAATTTTGCTACGCTATTATCACGTCACACCTTGCGGTGGTGAGTCCCTCAATTTAGTCTTTATATACCGATTCACGCAACCCTTTGATATAGCCGATGGCAAACAACCGTCCGAGCGATGAATATCCAGCGTGTTGGTTACTATCCCCCTCCATTGTCGGCACATGGTCGGGCCGCAGCACGCCATTGAATCCAATATCGCGGTATGCCTCCAGACACGCTAACATATCGGTCTTACCATCATCGTGAAAGGTTTCCTCAAATTTCTCTGGCGTCCCTTGCACATCACGCAGATGTACGAAGAAGATTTTGTCCTGTTCCCCGAAATGACGAATGACCGACGGGAGCTCGTCCGTCATCAGTGTAAAGTTGCCCTGACAGAGGGTAATCCCATTTACCGGACTCGGCACCAGATCAATCAGGCGCTGATAGTTTTCGACGCTCCGCATAATCCGACCAATCCCCCGGATGGGGGAAAGCGGCGGGTCATCGGGATGCATCGCCAATTTGACGTTTGCCTCTTCAGCCACCGGCACGACACGCTCAAGAAAGTATTTTAGGTTATCCCACAACTGTTCCTCAGTCACCACACCGAATTCGGTGTTTGGCTTGTCACGCATCTGCTCGTTGTTGTAGCCCGTCACTAACGCACCACCCCGAGAGGGTATCTCCGTAGCGGTACGCATCCAGTTGAACACCGCCATCCACTCATAACACCAGACCGGAATACCCAACTTTCCCATATTGCGGATGAGTTCGCAGGCAGTCTCGATTTCCTCGTCCCGCCCGGGCAATCCAATTTTGGCTTTGTTCAACGGCGGGCGGCTCTCAATGACAGCAAGTTCAAATCCTCCGTCCTCGTAAGCTTTCTTCACCCGTGAGAGTGAATTATATCCCCACGGTCGTTCCTCCAGCGGCAGGTTTTCTGAGTCGTTCTGCGAGTCCATTGCACCGACCGCATAATCGACACCGCACTGCTTGACCATTTTCCACAGCGGCGAGGGTCGCGGGCCGAGCATTTCTGCAATCTGAATCATATAGGTTTTCCTTTCTCAAATTAATTTATGAATACGCTCTAGATATCTGTGAATGGGGAACGCTCGAAACGGCAGTCCGGCTCGACAACCCGTGGATCTTGCTGTTCTGTTAGAACATTCATGAGCTGATCAGAGAGTTGCTGGCGGACTTCCCTATATCGGGCATCCTCCACCACGTTGTTCAGGTAGTGCGGATCTACCCGCAGGTCGTAGAGTTCCTCCGCCGGGAACTTCCCAAATCCCATCTCGAATAACCGGCGCACCTGGTCCTCCCCACGGTGGTGAATCATCCACGCCTTCGTTGGACTAGCATCCATGTCGGGATAGACTATTCTTGTGTCATCGCACAGGTCGTCGAACGACGGTGGCTCCGTGGTGGGGTCGTCTAAACCTTTCGGATCGCCCATGGGCCAACGATCGGGAGCGAAGTTGCGGATGTACAGGAAATCTTTCGTGCGGATGGCACGTTGTGGGTAAGGTAGATTGTCCTCTCGTGCTGTGCCGACGTGCCGCTCTCGACCGGTAACAACGAATGTCCGTTCTGGATCCACCTGCTCGTCTTGTGATGAGGTTAGCACATTGAGTAGACTCCGACCGGTCATGCCGCTGTGGGGTTCGAGTCCAGCGGCTTCCATGAAGGTTGGCGCTAAGTCCATGAGGTTCACAAAGTCGTTTAGCGTTCGACCTGCGGGGATACCTCCAGGCCAACGCGCCGCCAGTGCGACCTCGCAGCCAAGGTTGTATAGGTTGCATTTGCCGCGTGGGAAGCCCGGAATTCCGTGGTCGCCGCTCACGACAACTAGTGTATTATCCAGCTCCCCTAACTCTTCTAGGCGGTCCAGAAGCAAGCCGAGCCCGGCATCCACAGCAAGACATTCACCCAAGTAGTCGCAGACATCCTCGCGCACATCGTGCACGTCCGGTAGAAAAGCGGGCAGGCGCCCCTTCAGGTCGTCCGGGTCCAATCCCCAGAGCGCCTTGCCAGACCCACGCTGCCATTTACGATGCGTATTTGTGGGCCCCCACCAGTAGCAGAACGGTGTATCCGGTGGACGTGCCTCCAGAAAGGCGTCGAAATTTTGGCGCGACTCGTCGTAGAGAATCTGTTTCGCACCCTCGACACCGTGTTCGGGAACGTTTTCGGTGGCGACGAACGAAAACTCACCGAACTTTGTCCCTGCTGGTGCGTAGCGTGTCCGGTCTCCGCCGTAGGGCGCATCGCGTGGCGTCCCCGGCGACCACGCCTTGTAGGTATAGCCAATATGATAGCCTGCTTCTTCTAGCAGCAAAGGGTATGAGGGGCTGGATGCATCCCAGACCGCGCCTTGGAGGATTGCGCCACGCCCCGTCTGCCAGAAGTAGCGACCCGTGAGCAAAGAGCTTCGGCATGGCGTGCAGGAAGGCGCGGGCACGAAAGCATTGGTGAACAGGGCCCCCTCGCGTGCTACGCGGTCAAAGTTCGGCGTGTCCAGTAGGGCATTGGGAGTGTTATCCCCTTCGATTTGTCGGTACGCGCTGGCATACCTTCCCCAGTCGTCGGCAAAAGCGAATAGGATATTTGGACGTTTGTCGGACATTCTAAGTCTCCTTTGTCTTAAGTACTTGCTATAAGCATCAGCGTCGGTTCCTTCTATCTATTATCGCGATCTCCCCAAGTTTACCTCTTTCTTGTCTGGAGAAATTTTTCGTTATATTGGTTTCAGCGACCTCTTCTAAAGTTAAATCTAGTTCTGTTGACATTTGACAAATTGAACCGGTCTCCGTTCGGAGAGTCTTTGGTCTGATGCATCCCCCATAGGATCGGGATTCAAAGCAGCTTGAGGTGATTTCAGACCACTCGGTTTCTGATAGATTACCCAAAGTAGTGGGCACAATGGTTACGGCATACGGAGTATGCCTACTACTCGTAATTTGGGTTATCTTAGTCCAACGGCACAAGTAAGTCAAGAGACAATTTCGGTAAGGGTGCGGCAAAAGAACCGTCATCTAAAAAAGCCGAAAAAAGTGGCTGACATTTTTGACTGTTTGGGCACATAATATAACGAAGGGAGGTAACACATTGAAGCAAGATGACCTACAAATCGTTCACGCTATCCGAGGTGGGGATTCCGCAGCCTTTACGGCGCTTGTTGAAAAATACAAAAAGGCAGTGTACGGTGTCATTTTACCTAAAGTAAGGGACCTTCATCAAGCCCAAGATTTGACATCGGAGACGTTCGTCACCGCGTATCTATCGATCGAATCTCTCGACGCACCGGAAAAAGTCGGTAGGTGGCTGTGTGGAATCGCGCGGAACCTCGCCAACAAGTGGCTCTACCGGGAGAAGCGAGACGATTTGAGCCTTGAAGGGTTACTCGAAAACACTTCAGAATCAGTGCACAAAGCCCAGCTACTACAGGTCAGCGCAGCCAAAAAAACTCCTGACGAAACTGTCGAACACGCAGAACTGCGTCAACTGCTCTGGCGTTGCCTCATTTCGTTACCTTATATCTCTTCTGAGGTCCTGATTCTATCCTACATCCGCGAAATGAAGATCTCTGAGATTGCGGAGTTTCTGGGGATTTCACGGACGGCGGTTACTACGCGATTGTCGGTCGCACGCAAACGATTGAAGAAGGAGATGATTCGTATGGTCGAAAACACGATTGAGAACCAACCGTTGGCACAAGATTTTACCGAACAGGTTGTCACAGAAGCGATAAAACGGGGCGAGATGTATCTTGCCGATGGCCATTGGAAAAGAGCCCGTGAACAGTTCCAACGCGCCGCAGATATTCAAGCGGATTATGCACCCGCATATCGGGGACTCGGTATGGTCGCACGGGAGATGATTGAGGAGCAACTTTCTCTCCCATATGGAATGGTTGATATTGCGTTGATTGAAGAAGCGTGTACCGAACTCGCCCGAGCCTATCGACTCGGCGCACGGGATGCCGATACGGCCAAGGCACTAGCACATCTGTACCATCAGTTTCAACGGTGCGAGGAATATGTAGACCTGCTTTGGAACTTTGCCATGACGACAGACGATTTCGATGCTGGTTTCGATGCCGGATGCAGGAGCGTTGCTGAGATGCAGGAGCCGTGCGTCGCCGACCACAAGCGAGCAGTAAACGCCCACAAAACCCTGTTGAAACGGTTTGACGATCAAGCAACGCTTACCGACCAACTCGATTCATATTTCCACGTCTTCGATGCGTACCGCAAGGTCGGACGCGCCGCCGATTGGTTGGAGCAAACCGAGCGACTAGTCGAGCAGATTGGTGATGAAGTCACATTGATGCATCGCGCGTTCTACACGCGTGAACGTGGCAAAACGTTGCGCGAATGGGGACGTCATCGAGAAGCGGCTCAGACTTTTGAAGGATTCATAGACTGGCTCAAAACTACGGAGACAGTGGACCCAGAGAAGCAGGCACTTCTCATTGGGGCACAGGGTGATTATCTCCACCTTGCGCCGACCTATTACCAACTCGGTGAACATCAAAAGGTGAAGGCGCTGCTTGCTGAAGCCGAAGCCAACCTTGAGAATTACCTCGTTGAGCGAGACACCGTGCTGGCGAATATCACCGATGAAAGCGAAGCAACACGCGAACGGTTAGAGCGGATCTACCGAAAAGCCGGAGGTTATCCCACGGGAGGCAGTGTTGCGGCTATCCGTCGCTGGCTTGATCGGAAGTATTTCATAGCGATCCACATTGCCACGACTTGTCTCGCTTTAGGCTGCGCAGAGGTAGGGGAGGGAGAAGCTGCTATCCGCCTATTGAACCGTGCGGCTCAACACTGGGAACAGCGCCAAGATCATGTCGAGAAAAAAGTCAGGGTGTGGTCATCCGGGGGAAGGATCATGGCGTGGCTAGCAGCGATGATGCTAAAATTCCGCAACAACCGCGAAGCAAGTCTGGAATATCTCAAGCGTGCTCACGAAGATCGGCGACGTGCAGCAAGTGGTTCAATTAAGCGTTTTTTTGAGAATGAAGACGCCTTCGAGTCCGTGCGGCATGATCCCGAGTTTCTTGCGGTTGTGAATGCTCCCGTTGTTAGCTAGTAGCCTTCATTGGTTGAAAACCGATGATACTACAGCGTATCCATTGCCGGTTTCATCGCATAAATTCCGCACAAGAAATCATTCAAAAGCGATGGAGAAGAGTTCTGCAGAACGCAGTTTCAGGTGCAAGACAATCGGTTGCCCTTCTGGCGCATTGATGTCGGATTCGCCGTTCCATGTCACAACCTTGTCCGACCAATCACCGGTGAGCGGATCGCAGTCGGAGGCAGAACGTCCCGCTACCCCCTCAATTCCGACCCCAACCTTACCCGCCATCGGTGCGCGGAAATTCAGTCGGATCTGCCGCCCTGAAGGAAGAATTGGAACAGTCCAGAATTCGCCTTCATTGTCTGTGGTCACCGCACAGAGCCGGTCTTTCTGCCACCATGCCCACCCCATGCTCGCTGCAGCAAAAACCGGGGACCAACGTGGAAACTTGTGCGGGTAAATCGTGCCAGAGTAGGGAATGGCAATCTTGTCCGCCCCAAAGGGTTGAAGATCTTTCCCTGTACCGATAAATTCGCAATCCCACTCCCCTAACTCGCCGGGCGTCAGAATGGGACCACCCGGAATCTGATTCCACGCGATGCCATCCTCGCTCGAATAGAGCCGAACCTCGCTACGCTCGGTGTAGCGGTGATAGAGCATTGGCAGCATCAACTGATATTCAGGCAGTTCGGGATAGGGACTATACCCGTTGAGGTAGAAATCATAGTCCGGTGGATCATCAAGGCGGGGCCAGATAATAGGCACCACAGGCGTCCAGTGCATGAAGTCCTCCGCTTCTGCGCGTCCGATCCAGCGCCGTCCGTTGCGCATCATACGGGTGTACATCACGTACCGTTCCAGAGTTTCGTTCCACAATACGGTGGTATCGGTATCGCTTGGATGCAACATAAACGGTTCAGGTAACGCCGTCCAGTTGACTCCATCGGGCGAAACGGCGGCAAACATTCCAAACCGCCGCTCTCCTGATATTCGGTCATCCCGATGGCGCGGCTGACGGTTGAAATACTCGGTAAGCTGCGGCTGAAACATGCCCTCCTCGAATTGGGCACAATAGATAAACTTATAACGCTGAGATTCAGGGGCGTGCGGATCGATGAAAAAGGTCATCCCGTCGAAACCGCGCTGTCCCGGCACATTGATTTCGCTCCACGTCGGTTCGCTCCAGTGAAAGCCATCCCGCGATTCAATTCCACAGATGGCGACGGAGGTGATGGTGTCGGTATGTGCCACCGATCCTGATCCCAACATTGAGACCCCGTTGACTTTGATATACCACGTGCGATACCGCTCTCCGTCGAAGATAACTCGTCCCCAACCGCTGTAACCCTCCATTTTTCCCGCTTTACGCGCCGGTTGAGCCTGCAGCCGGATGCCGTGTGGCACCAAACGAGGCTCGGCTCGCATAGGGACTTGTGGTTCAGGGGGAGTGCTGACCCGGTAATGCTCTCCCTCCGCCGTTAACCAAGCAACCGCCCCACACTGTATATCCCGCCAATCTGTGAACAGAATCTTCTTTCTTGTCACCCTTGCCTCCTCAACACATAAATTGTAGCGAATCAAAAAGGACTAGTGGATCACGCGGTAATCCGAATAGGAGAACTCAGTCCCCACGCCAAGAACCGGCGTGCCTCCGATTCAATCACCTCCATGCCCAATCCTGGGACCCTTGGGACTGCGATGTGGCTATTTACCTGATCAAATATCGGATCAGTGAGGTTCTCTCGAATCAGATGGGGTGTCCGATCAAACTCCATAACGGATTGATTGATATATGGTTCAGGACAGTCGGAGGGCGGGTTTGACGGAAGGCAAGCCACTACATGCAGCGTCGCTGACAGGCTGATACCGGTTCCCCAAAAGTGGGGATTGAAGTGGACACCAAAGGCGTTTGCCATGTGACCGAGCTTGAACATCTCTGACACCCCACCGGCGTTGACGATGTCCGGCTGAATAATATCGAACATGTGGCTGGCGAGGCGTTCGGCGAATTCGTACCGGGACTTCAGGCTTTCGCCACCGGCGATTGGCATCAAACCCAATTGTTGAACAAGCAGATTGCCTCCATCATCGTAAGATCCACACGGTTCTTCAAACCACATCAGGTCTGCGTCGGCAAGTTTTTGAGCCACCATGACAGCCGTTGTTGGGCTATAAGCCTCGTTTGCGTCCACCATAAGATGCGTTTGCGGACCAAGCGCTTCACGAAGATGATACACCCGCTCGATATCTTCATTAACTGGCTTGCCGCCAATTTTCATTTTCATCCCGGTGAAACCTGCCTGAGCGTACCCAAGGGCTTCTTCGGTCAAGGCATCCGGAAAATCGTCTTCCGTGTAGTAGAGTCCGGTGGCATATACAGGGATACGGTCACGCACACTTCCGCCTAGCAACTCACAGACCGGCAATCCGGCTGCTTTTCCGGCGATGTCCCACAATGCCATGTCAAACGCACTGATAGCGAGCATCTGCGATCCGGCAAAACCGTGACCTTGATACCCAAGCATATATAGCATTTGCCAAATCGCCTCTGTGCGTCGGGGGTCTTTGCCGATAAGCAGTGGGGCAAGGGCCTCCATCGCTCGGGCATCGCCGCTTTCACCCCAGCCGTACGTTCCATCATCAGCGGTAATCTTCACCGCGGTTGTCATCCGTGCATCCGTCCATCGCTGAGACCAGCCAAACGGTTTCGACAACTTTGCCTGAAGCGGATATATTTCGATTTGTTCTATTTTCATTAAATTTCCTTCGGTTGTGGAGAAGTTTACCAACCTAAGTTGCTAGTTGTCAAACTAGCTCGGCTTGGATATGTCTATCCAAGCTATAAATACCCGGATTATAATGTAACGTTCCGGGTTGTTTGAGCTAGGATCGTCGCGCAATGTCCTAGGTATCTTGAGCAGTGGATTTGTCAATCCACTGCGAGCAACGATTGATTTGATTTAGGGGCCCAATTCTTCCGGTTTACAGCATTCCCTACTACCAGCAACTTGCGTTACTCGCTAAGAAAATGGATAGAACTGACCTACCTTCGTCCGAGTCGCTGATCTTCCGCTGCCAGCCACTCATTATAGTCACGGGGCATCGGTTCAGGTGGCGCTAAACTGTGTTCACGCCGCCAGCGGAGCAGTGGATGTTCAAGGCATTTTTGGGGCAGATCAATCCGTTTCCCATACGCTGCCGACTCGAAAATTCCCATCATGATACTCACGATATGGTGACCTTCTGCGCCGCTGCACTCGTGGTCTCGATCTTGGTCCAAGGCGGAAACATATTCGTCAACAAACCAGTAATCATCCAACTTGGCTGGACTTGAACGATCATAGTGTTCCGGGTAAACAGGTTCTAACGGCTCCCATTGGTCAGGCTTTCCCTCTGGAATGTAGACCGGTTGCGGCAAACGCCACGCGCCACCTTTGATGAGCAGACACGCTGAACCGAATAGTTTGCCTTCAGTGCCGACGATTTCCATCACCGGATTTGTGCCAGCTGGGAAGCGGTGTTGCAGGAGATTTGCAGTGACACCGTTGTCGAAGTGCAGCGTCGCGGTGATCGATTCTCCCGCAATCGTTCCCATACCAAGCGGGGACGGAACGACATCTTCGGGTGTGATGGGTTGACCGTCGGTCAATGCAACGGCGGAAACAGTGCGACAATGACCTGCAAACTTGAGCATATTGTTCAGTTGATGCGTGCCGATATTCATCAATCCCAAACCACCGTAGTAGGCTTTGCCGCGGCTGTTGATGTAACGGAGTTCGCCAATCGCTCCTTCCGTGAACGCCTTGTGCATCGCCCGCATGAGTGCGCCAACGCGTCCCTGGTGATGAACCGCCACCCGAACCCCCTTCTCCTTTGCCTTTACCATCAACGCAGTGGTGCCTTCAAGGTCAACGCACATCGGTTTTTCAACCTCAATATGGACGCCGTGCTCTAATACCCGCACGCAGAGTGGATAGTGGAATTCGGTTCCGGTCGGGATAGCCACAATGTCGGGTTGGGTCTGGACAATCATCTCGTCCAAGTCAGTAAAACGGGCAGCGACACCCAATTCGTCGCCGAGGGTGTCCAGTCGTTCCTGAACCAGATCACACAGTGCGACCACTTCGGTACGCGGATGGGCGTGATAGGCGCGTCCTGCGGCGGTGCCCCGTCCACGACATCCTAAAATTGCGACGCGATAGGTTTTCATACGACCTCCTAAATCTGTTAGCGAGCTTCATGCCTGCGTCATTATCCTCACGCTTTCCCGCTTGACGTCATTTGAAGCTAATGATATAGTAGACTATGTATTTTATTGTATAAGGTTTGGGATATTAATTCAACCGGATTATCATCAGCCAATTTTCTTCACGTTTCTAACTCCCTTTGCCACGGATAAGATTTCGACCCTCTAAAAAGCAGATCATTATCTTGGGTGCAATTGTCATCCTCTTGATCTTGATTGTGCTGATTTATCGCCGGACTGCTCTCTGGGAGCCAGATCAGAGCCTGCTCACTCTCCTTCCCGGCACACCAATCTGCTATGTCAGTGTGAAAGATCTCGGCAGTTTGATCGAGATCTTTCAACGGAGCGAGCTTGGAGTGCAGACTGCACAGATGCCTATCCTTGCAGAGATTCGGAGAGAACTCTGGTGGCGGCGGCTTATGTATCAGAAGCAGCGGTGGGAGTTAGAAATGGGTGGAACATTCGACCTCAAGCGGATTCGAGGCTACTTGGGTGAAGAAGCGATTTTGGGGGTATATCAGCGGGATAGCGAAATTGCATTTCTGCTCATCACTGCCCTCGGCGCAAAGGAGAAGCTGGAAATTGCAACACTCACCGCGACAGCCCCGGTCAATCCCAGATACAAACGGTTGAAAGAGAATTATAGAAAACTGGATATCAACACTATCACAGGGTATCCGCAAGATTTCAGCTATGCCTTTATTGGCAAGGTCGGTCTGTTGGCAACAGATAAGTCTTTGATTCAGGATACGGTTGACATCTACGCCGAACGGAAGCCGAGCTTTACCGCACTAGCGGCAACGGGCAAGCATCTACACAAGCAGTATGATACCGCTCGTAACACCGTTTATATAAATCATCCCAAACTTGCTGAAGTCTTGAAGCTTGACGAACCGCTCAAATCGTTATTACAGGGGATCGATGTGTGGACGTTCAGCAATCGCTACGAGGATGGCGTAATCTACTCGCAACACCGAATGGCTAGGAACACCAATTCACAACCCCGACAATCCCCACGATCAGTAGACGAAAAACTGTTTTCGATGCTTCCTGCAACAACCGCATTTCTGAATGTAAGTAACGATGCAGATCTCACAGGATTGTGGCAGCAGATGAAAGCCAATCTGTCTCTGCAATATCAGCGAAATGGGATTGATTTATCGAGCCATCTTGAATCCAGAATCGCGCTGGCGATGTTCCCTCCCCCGGCGGGTATCCCCGCGTTGGTACCTTCGATACTCCTGATCTGCCCGGTTCAGGATAGAGCAGGTTTAGAAGCTGCTCTATCAAAACTCAAGCGATCTGAGATTGCCGTCAGCGGTAAGCCACTCCGATTCCCGTCTCCACTAACACACCAAGCCGTTGAATTACAACCGATGCAACTCCAACTTGGGTTCATCTTCGCCTTAAAAGGAGGATATGCACTCCTCGATAACTACTGGGTCATCGGCACAACGCTCGGCGGGGTGCAGTCCGCTATCAATGCTTTCACCGGGGGGGAAGTTGCGTTGGCTAGCACGACAACGCCAGACCACTTACAGCGCCCAAGCCATAGCTATATCCGGATTCAGCCAAACCTTTTGATCCCGGAATTGAAACGTCTGCTTCCGATTGCCGGTTTGATGTTTTCACAACAGATTGACACAAAACTGATTCGGCGCATAACGGATAACCTGTCCCCATTGGAAGCACTCGGATTGATCACCACCGGCATCAATTTCAACGATGATTTTGTCGATGCCGAAATTGAGATTATCTTGGAAGGAGAGTGAAGGAACCACTCAGGAATTACTATGGAAAATCAGGAAATCAAAATTACACATGTCGAAAGCGAACTCTATCAATGGGATAAACCGCCAATCTGGAACGGGCTGCACGTCTATGACAAAGGGCGACTTCATCTAGTGCGCGTGCGGGCAACAAGCGGAAGGGAAGAGGTTGTCGGCTATGGCTTCAATGGGGGCACAGCAGCGACGCGACCGCTTCAGGTATTTCCAATGTATGTCGATGAGTTCAGAACGCAGTTGATAGGGAGGTCCCCTATAGATACTGCGTATGTGTCTCGATTGGCGGACAATTTTAAGATATATGGTCCCGGTGGCTATCACACACAGGTGCTGGCTGCGATCAACCAAGCGTGCTGGGATATCAAGGGGAAGGTTGCGGGCAAGTCGGTTCACCGGTTACTCGATGGCCAACAGCGACGGATTCGCGCTTATATCGCCGGCGGATACTACGGCAAAGATAAAGGGCTTGATGAGTTGAGGGAAGAGATGGATCGCAATGTCAACGAATTTTATGCGACCGCTGTCAAGATGAAGATCGGGGATAAAGACGCGGGACTGGACAACGACATCAAACGGATAGAGGCTGTACGGCAGCAGGTTGGGTCCGATATTACCTTGATGGTAGATGCCAATTGCGCGCTGACCGTTGAGGGAGCAGTAGAGTTTCTCCCTACGCTGAAAACAAATGACATCTTCTGGTTTGAAGAGCCGATTCCTAGCCACGATTACCGAGGACATAAGGAGTTGGCTGCAATCGCTAGAGATTACGATGTCCTAATCGCAACGGGTGAAAACGGCTACGGGATTCATCACTTCCAAACGTTAATCGATTATCAGGGGGCAGATGTTTTCAATATTGATGTCGCGATCCTAGCCGGCTACGAACCCGCTTTAGCGGTGATGGAAGAATCTGCAGCCCATGGGAAGTTAATTGCGCCCCACGGTGCTCAGGAACTTCAGGTGCATATCGCAGCGGCACGTCAAAACGGTTTGATGCTTGAGTATTATCCGCCTGCCGTGGATCCGCTGAGAGGTGAAATTTTTCTCCCGCAGATGTCATTGGAAAAGGATGGGTATGTGACGGTGCCGGAGCGACCGGGTATCGGTTTTGAGCCAAACATGCCTCTCCTTGAGGCTCATCGCATTGGGTGAGATTAATCGAGACACCTGCGACGACAATTCAAGGCGTAGATCTTATCAACAATTGGTGATACAATGAGGTGCCTGTAGCGGCAGATAAAGCGTCTGGACGACTTGTTAAACTAGTTAAGAACAGAAATCTAATGATACCAAGGAGGCTCAAATGGGTTTAGCGGATAAACAGAAAGCGGATTATGAACGCGATGGATTTGTGATTTATGGGCCCCTCCTGTCAGAGGAAACACTAGAAGCCTTGCGTGAGCGGATGGATGCCCTAGCAGATGGATCGCATCCCAATGCGGAGAAGGCAGGGGTGCGGCTGGAAGCTGCCGCCCAGCGGGGCGAACTTGAGAACGTGCCCCGTCGTGATAAGGTCTGGCAACTCTTAGACCCCCATCGTTACGACGAAGCGATTCTTGATCATGCCAGCAACCCGAAAATCCTAGATATCGTTGCGGAGCTGCTCGGTACGGAAGATATCAAACTATTCCACACCCAGACCTTGATGAAACCTGCTTTCCACGGCTCGACTGTTTCTTGGCATCAGGACTCGGCTTACTGGACTTCCGTGGATCCGCCGACGCTTGTAAGCTGCTGGACAGCGCTGGACGATGTGACAGAAGAGAACGGTTGCTTGCGTTTGCTACCCGGCAGTTATAAGAAAGGGCTTTGGCCCCATGAACGACGAGATTTCTTGCACGCTCAAGGCATAGACGAATCCACAGCGGTGCCGGTGGTGCTGCAGGCAGGCGGGTGTAGCTTTCACCACAGTTTGACCGTTCACGGCAGTGGCGAGAATCGGACGCCGCATCGTCGTCGGGGGCTTGCGACCAGTTACATGCGAGCGGATTCCAAATGGGTTGGCGGCCCAGACCAAAAACGGGACTTTCCGCTCTTGCGCGGCAAGGAATATCCCGGGTGTGTTTGAACAGGTCAAATCGTAAACCAAGCGGTGTAAATGTGAAAGCCGAGACTCTCATATAGATTCACCGCCGCAGTTCGATAAAACTGGGTGCCAACTTCCGTCACGGCGACCCCCCGGTCGTACAGATAATTTAGCGAGCTAACCATCAGCGCTCTACCGAGTCCGACGCCTCTATGGCCTTCATGGACGCCTGTCCAACCGATGCCGCCGGGGAACGTTCCGCCAATCTTTTTTCGATCATGCAGAACGATCCCAGCGCAGATGCCGACAGGTTCTCCATCCTTTTCCGCAAAGAAGAATCCCTCCGGGGCAAAGTCCAATCGCTTGTTGACACCCAAGAAGGTTTGGGCCCAGAACTCCTCTGATGTCGAGGAGCTGCCAAACACCGTATTCTTGACATCCGCCCAAGTTTGCTCATCGTCCTCCCGAAATGTTCGCAGGTTATACCCCGCTTGAATCAGGGGCGGCTGCGGTGTATAGTTCCGCATGTCGAGCCGCAGGATAAGCTGGTCATGTTCAACTTCGATCTCCTCTCGTTTAAAGCGGTTCAACATCTGACGATAAGGGGCATCCAGCCAGTTCGCTACGCCAATTCGCTGCGCGCCTTTATCTTTGAGGTAGTTGATACATGCCTGCATCGGGGGAAGGCTGCGACATTCGCCCCGAAACTGGTCGGGTACACCCACCCAACGGATCTGTCCCTCTCCCTCCTCCACCATAGAACTGTATGCGAAACTGACCAGCTTGCCGTCAACAACACCAAGCGCGAAGAAACCCGATTGTTCCAGTGCATCCAAATCAGCCGCCGTGAGCCGCTCAAATCCGTGCACATTGTCATAGGCATCATTGATCAGGGATAGTGCTGCGTTTCGGTTCTTTATATTTAGCTCTTCTACAGTTAGATGATCCATTCTGTGTCCTTATCCTTATCTTTATCTGGGGGTGAAGCGGAGAAAGGAAGTTCCTATTTTTTTCGTTTTCATGCTCCCATATCAATGACTATATTCCCCCATTCATCACGCCGTGCCGTACAACGTGGCGGAACCAGAATCGTTGTGTCATACTCCTCGACGATGAACGGTCCACTTTCAGGCTCGCTTCCCAGCCCTTCACGAGATAATACCGGCACCTCAAGCCAGCCGGTCTCTCCACCAAAGTAACAACGACGGTTTGAGGTTAAAGATTGAGAGTTCCGGGGTTGGAGAGATGAGAACTGGGATTTAGCTGTTGGGATGAGGGCGGTCAAGCGGATGTTGACAATCTCTATCGGGTCATCGGGTGCGCGGTGTCCGTAGGTACGTTCGTGGTCAGCGGCAAACCGCTCACCCAATGTGTGAAAAAACTGTGACTGTCCGATATCTGCGTTGACAATGGGCAGTGTCAGCTCGGACGATTGTCCCGCATAGCGCAGGTCTACGGCACGCTGTAAGATTATTTGTGTAGCAGTTTCTCCTTCTGCCATCAATCCTTCCTGCGCCGAGGCTTCCAGTCGTCCCAATGTCTCCTTGAACTCACCTGCGTCGAGTTCAGTGAGTAAACGCTTGTAGGTTTGGACAAGGTGGTAGGCGATGTCTGCGTAGAGTAACCCGAACGCACTGAAGAGTCCGGGGGAGCGGGGAATGAGGATTCGTTTCATGCCGAGCGATTCTGCCAGTTCTGTCGCGTGTAGGGGACCGTTGCCGCCGAAAGCACACAACACAAACTCGCGTGGGTCGCGCCCGCGCTCCAATGATACCGCCCGTGCTGCCCGCGCCATGTTCGCTGCGGCGATACGATAGACGCCATAAGCGGCATCGGGCGAGCTCAGACTAAGTGGGACAGCAATTTTGTCGTGTAGGGATTGATGTGCTTTTTCTGCGTTCAGTGATAGTGCACCGCCTGCGAGGTGTTCTGGATTGAGATAGCCGAGCACCACATTGGCGTCGGTAAGCGTCGGTTCTTCTCCGCCCAACGCATAACAGGCGGGACCGGGTACCGCACCTGCGCTTTGTGGGCCGACCCGTAGTGCCCCACCCGTGTCCAGATATACGATACTTCCACCACCAGCACCGACCTCAGCGATATCAATCGCGGGGACACGCAACGGATAGCCTCCCCCTCTGCTTAGACGGGTGCCGACCGAGACACCTCCACCGACTTGGTACTCCGGCGAGTGCATGATCTGCCCGTCTTCGATCAGCGATGCTTTTGCCGTAGTGCCGCCCATGTCAAGTGTCAATACATTCGTTAAACCAACACGCTCAGCAAGCGTGAGCGAAGCAATGACCCCTGCCGCCGGGCCCGACTCGATGATATGAATGGGCATCTCGGCAGCGGACTCAGCGGACATAACTCCACCGTTGGATTGCATCACATAGAGTGGAAGGGAATCACTAGCGACTGGTGAGTCGTGGTGGGAGGCAGAGGCTTCCGTCGAGTCTGCGTGGCTCAGCTGCTGGTTCAGTCGGTCGGACAGTGAGTGCAGATAACGACTGACGACGGGTTGTAGGTATGCGTTGATAACAGTCGTGCTCGTCCGCTCATACTCTTTGATTTCGGGCAGGACATCGCAAGACAGAGAAACGGGTAGGTCCGGCGCTATTTCGCGGATGAGTTCGCCCAACTGACGCTCGTGGATCGGATTGATATAGGCGTTGATAAGGCAGACCGCGAGTGAGTCAATATTTTGTGCTAACATCCAACGAATCATCTCCCGTGCCTCTTCGACAGCCAACGGCTGCACGATTTCACCGTTGGCACCGATGCGTTCCTCAACTTCGCGCCGTAAACGCCTCGATGCCAATGGGAGCGGCTTCTCCCACGTCAAGTCGTACAAGCGAGGGTAGCGCAGGCGTCCGATTTCAAGCACGTCCCGGAAACCCTTTGTTGTGATAAGCCCGGTCAAAGCGCCTTTACGCTCCAAAATCGTGTTGGTCGCCACCGTTGTGCCGTGTACCACTTCGCTGATCTGACGCGGCAGCAGCGAAGCCAAGCCCGCAGCTATGCCCTCTGCGTAATTGCCTGGTGTGGAGGGCACTTTTTGCGTCAGCACCGAACCATCATCCCCTATCAGGACAATGTCGGTGAAGGTGCCACCGATGTCAATACCGAGGCGGTGTATCTTTTGGGTTGAATTCATCTTAGCGGTTCCTTATCTATTAACCGGTTGTCGCCTCTGAAACGGCTCTGGACTCATCTGCGTTGGTATTTATATGGATACCAGACTAACAGTCAATCAAGCCGCTCAACAACTGAATCTCTCATCTAAAAGCGTCAAACGCTGGCTCAAACGAGGCAAGCTAAACGGTGAAAAGGTAGACGGGAAATGGCACGTTCAAGTTGATAGAACATTTGAACACTACCTAAATGCTAATGTCCAGATGGATACTCAGTTAGCCCTTGAGCAATTGCAGGATGAAACAAGATACTTGCGAGAATTATTAGCTAATCGGGACACACAAATTGAATCTATGAATCAGCATATAGAGCGTCTTTCTCAACTGTTAGCTGTTTCTCACAGGTCACTCCAGCAGGTTACGGATCAGTCTCAACTCTTGGTAGAAGATAATCGAAAGCCTTCTTTCTGGAAACGTCTGTTTGGCGGTTAATTATCCGTTCTCCTTTGAATCATCTACATTGGTCACATGCCCCTTCAGGCTGCACGTCGTTCATACAATACTTCCCCTTCTTTCAGCACCTTGTGGATAAAGGAATACGGGTTATTGCGCTGCGCGGCGAGGACTTCCGGGGAGCGGATAATGACATCAACGGACAGGACAAAACGCTCGGCAATCGCCCGACGAATTGGATTACCGCGTTGCGACCACGCTGCATCATCACGCAGCACAACCAATAGGTCTACATCGCTATGCTCTCCAACCTCTCCGCGAGCATGACTGCCGAAGAGGATGACTTGTTCTGGATTGAAGCGTTCGACAATCAGTCGCGCTATTGCTTGGATAGTAGTTCTGTCAATATGCGTTTCAATAGTGTTCATAAGATCTTCCTCCACATTTCCTTTTGCTGGTAGCCATAAACTAGTTTCTTTATGTTCTGTTGAACAACTTCAACTGTTTTAACAAAACTGCTCTATTATAGTTGGATTCTAATTTCCTGTAGTTCCTGCCTACTTTCCTGTGAGATGTCCAACCGAAGGAGTTGATCAATGAGATCCCGCGCTGAATACCAAGAATATCCCGGTAAATCGCATGCCCGCAAATAAACCAACAACTTCACTACTGATTCGGGATGTCTCTGCCATAGGTCGCTTCTATTGAGTTCTTCTATCACTTGGCAATTTTGTAACGACTCCCGTGGCATCCGAACTGCTAAATCAACAGCTTCGGGAAATACCGATGTCAAATGTGGTAGCCAATTAAGCATCTGTGCAATTTCGCCAGCCTCAAGCGCAGCTGGTATACCGTCTAACCGATTCTCCCAATATCGCTTGAGCCAGCGTTGCCACCATTCTTGTTGTTCTGCTTCAGCCATGCGTCGCAAACGGCTGCCCACTTCTGCTGCGAAGAAGTTCTTGGTCTCTTGCACGTCACGTGGAAAAAGTATAGATTCCTCGGTAGCGGAAGGGTGCTCTTGAGCAGCATATTCAAAAAACTTAGGGATCCACCCATCAAGGGGATTCTCATCTAAATATTCAAACATGTAGATATAATATCTGATAAATCGGGCACGTTGATAGAAGAGGTCGCTGTTAATCCGCTCAACAGCTTTGAGGAATGGAGCAGCCATAACATCAACTACGGCAGGATTGAGACGCCCCCGATTTAGAAAACCATCCCATGCTGCTTGGAAGTCTTCATTATCAAGGGCAAAAAGCGGAAGCAGGTTGTCTAGTGTCCATGTCTCATCAACGACTAGCAAAAAAGCAAATTGACTCGTGAGAACTGCTCGTCCAAGCTTGCCTGATTGCGATTGGTCTTCCATAATACCTGACAGTGCCTCGCGACACACATCGCTGAGAACTGTAGGCGTGGGATCTTGGTTCTGTCGCCAGAGCGAAAACCCAGACAACCAAAAATTGGCAAGGTCCCACGCGGGGTAGTTGATGGCAAATTTGAACCAGTCGTCTATTTCCTCGATTAGGTTGATTCGGTCAAGGTGATGCCACAAAGCCGCAGCGATTTCATTGGCTTGTGGGAGTAAGTTCAAGGCGTAGGAGGAACGGTCCTCCCTCAACAATGTGTAAAGTGCATTGGCAATCTCACGGTTATGTTTCGGATGCAACTCGACCTTACCAAGCCAATTGAGAACTTTACTATATCTATCTTCATCCAATTCCATTCTTGACCACGCGTGTATCAAGGTGGACCAGAGATCGGTATCCCATTCTTCAGCCCTACCTAATGCGTCTGCCAAATTAAGGCTCCAATCAAAATTTTGTGTTGCGGCTTCCGCGACATTATCTATTAGCCTTCTGCGGTTGGGTTCCTCCCATTCGGTGCTTTGGAATGACAACAGATCGCCAAGCCAATGGGAGACCGGGTTTGTCAACAGTTGTTCAGGGGTCCAAGAAGTTTGCACACCTTCCCAATCTAAACTCATCCAATGGACCAGGTCTGGATGTTCCCTCGATTCAAAGTTCTGGTATTCTGCTAACACCGTGTCCAAGGCTTGCCTAGCCAAAGCACAATTGGGATCTGATTGATGGAGCCAATCAAACCAGTCGAAATGGTGTCTTGCAATATATCTCCTTGTGTCGGGGTCATCGCCCTCCGCCCAAGGGTAGTTCCGAACACTTTCAATGAGGACTTCTCTGCTTTCCGAACTGATTTCACGGTAGGCTAGTCCCACCACCCGAAACACTTCATGATGAATAGACCGTTCATGCAGGTCTACATGTTTTAGCAACCAATCAATTTTGTCATCTGCTGTCAAGTCTCCGCGTTTGGATACTCCATGTATCGCCAGTCGACGCAGCAGTGGTGCGTCTGACTGCACAAGCTGATCGCACCACCGCGCTGCTGCATCTACCTGATTCAAGGCAAGGCTTTCGAGGCAACCCCGGGCAGCATCGATCAATACGTCGATCGCATCGGAAAAGACATCCTGCTCGTGAGACTCAATGGCTGAACGTCTATCGCTTTCAGGGTCCCAGTTGCGACTTGCTTTCTGCCAAGCGCATAATGTAATATGCCGATTTTCCAGACGTTTGATAACTTGACTTAGTAAGGGTTCAGCTACTTGAGGTAGTTCTGGCTTCAGACCTTCCTCCCACAGTTGATTCAGTACGTAATCACTACCAATTAGCAGCAATTCCACATCAACTGGCGGGCTGTCATTACTTTCATCGTCATTGGGCCAGAGATAGCCCTCTCTAAGTCGGATGCGGCTTCCCATCATCATATTAAAAATCTGCAGCAGACTGTCTAACATTTCGTGCTGAATGCAACGTTCCCCTATCAACTGTAGAAGAGTATCCATGCCTCCATGCGCTAGATTGTCGGTATCTATATACCTTTGAGCAGTAGTAAGCAACAGCGAAACCCAGCGGGACAAAATGCTCTTATCCCATGAGGTTTCTCTATCTTTCCCTATTCCATAAGCTAGATCTGACCAGAAACGTGGGTGCAGGCGTGTCCTATGCTTACCAATCAACAAGAATAATTTATTTGCCCAATCACATGCAAATTGTTCGACCAACCACCGGGATAAGATTTCATCCTGATCGCTGAGCGCACCGTCTAGAAACAGTGGGTTTAAATACTCACGCTCGTCAAGCCAATCAATCCATTCAGGGGTTGTGGCCGCTTCTGTGAAGAATCGAGTCCTTGTATCATCTTCAAGTGCATACTTAATAAGATCTTCTGTTTCCCCATCAAGAGAGGGTAGGTTTTCTGCAATCTCGGTAATCTCTCGGTGCCAGTCAACGGCACCACGTCGGGTAAGGACCGCTAAACGACGGACACCCTCGTCCAGTGCGCTATGATCGCCTTCGCTGGACTGTGGATAGGTGATCGGTTCGATTTCGAGTAAACGCCACTGCTGGGCATTGAAGCCAGTTTCTTGCGTCAAAGCGAAACGCCGATCAGTCTCCCTCGGAGGCAGTGCACGCGTCAGATACCTCATAATTGTGTCATCATAGCTATATCCAACAAAGAGAATTGTGAAGTTACTGAACAGTTCGACAAGAAAACGTGCTGCCCATCCCTCGGTCATATAGGCACGCCCAAAATTTTCGTCTGTAATTACCATTTCGCTAGGAGTGCTGACCGCACCGTGGAGATGGATGATGCCGTTAAACTGACGTCCCAAGGGTAACGCTGGCGCGCGAAAAACCTCGGGCACGCTACCGAATAAATCCTCTGCTGCCTGTTCAAACAAGAGATCAAAGTTAGTGGTAACAACGCGAACTGGCCCACCGTCAGGATACAACCGTAGCAGATTCCGATGCTGTTCTGTAGCTTCCAGACCTTCTCGGAAAAGCACTTCTGCCGCGCGCTCGTGAACTTTTACCCCCTCATGTTGTAATCTTCCGAGAAAACGGTCTATCTCCTCTCCGTCCTGTAACTCTTGGACGCCTTCTTGCGCGATCATCTGTGCTAAATGCTTGAAATTCGGTAGGCAAGCAGGTTCACCCATTGAAACTCCAGCCCCAGCGAAAACTACTAACTCACCATCGCGCAAAGCGTTTAGTAGAGGTCCGGGAAAGTTAATTTTTGCGATTCTCATGTCTGGTCCTCAATGGTGTGGATTTTTTTGAAATCCTGTTTCGCTTGGTTGGAGCTCGGATTGATTTTGCGCGTCCATCATTTTTCTTTTGTGAATGTTGTTTTGCAGCCCGCGGCACGCCCATGCTATATACATTGCGCTCCTCTGGAGCGCGGAGATTGGACGTATCGTCTTCTATAGACATATCGCTCCTCTGGAGCGAAAGGTGGAGCACATCAGCTTTAATAGAAAACTGATGAATTTGTAATACTTAGCAACTAGGGTTATTATACTGTACCGCGTCGGGGAAGTTTCCCTTCAGATGGGTGAGAACCTCCTCGATAGGGCATTCGCACTGCAGATTGGCAAACGGAAATTCTCCTGTTTGCCGAAAAAGTGCACCGTTCCGGGCGTGGAAATCTCCCAAGCGGTCTGTAAACTGCCCCCAGTGTCCCATGGTATATCGAACTTCGGGTCTCGGCTCCGCACTCTGTTTCCAACGGTCTGGAAACAGCTTCTGAAACGATGGCGCGGAATTGAGCCAACTTCCACAGCGGACAACTTCAACATCGGGGCACCTGACCTGAGAGTCCTGCAGCAACCGAATCAGGGAGGCAGCGAACGGCACCCACATATCGCTCAGAGGGGATCGGGGTTGATAGACGTTGAGGATGTGGATATTGAGTTGGTCGTCCCCGTAGTCGTAACTCCAACACTCGTAGGGCCGGGTCTCCGGGGGCGGTAGCGCGCCCCGATGTTTCTCTAGGTGGGGCCATAACAGATCTAGTCCTGCTGCCTCAAGCTGCTTAGTGGAGGATGCATCCACATAACGGTCAAAAACCATCCGCAGTTCCTCCAGAATCCCCTTCCACTCTGGGGCAGCCTCCCCGTTGGCTGGGTGGTGTTTGCCGTCGTAAAGCGAGGTATTACGGTAAATATTTACCCTGCCGTTCACCAATGATTCAAAGTCAGTTTCCCCTTCGCAAAGGCGTTTATGGACAAACCAGAGGCTGAGTTTGGTAAACTCTTTCACATAGTTGATGTGTATCGAATCATGTTGCAAAGGATATTTTCCTCCCACCGATAATCATCCTGCTCACTGTATACCGTGGACAGGTTATTCTGCCATATCCCGCTTTGAGACGCGTTTAATTGACCAGAGTGTCTTGAGGAGAATCTTGATGTCAAACCCGATCGACCAATTTTCGATGTAGTATAGGTCATAACGGATACGCTCCTCCAACGAGGTGTTCCCCCGGAGTCCGTTGACCTGCGCCCAGCCGGTGAGTCCGCATTTAACACGATGCCGGTCTAAGTAGTGTGGGATCGATTGGCTGAAGTCGTCGATCAAGCCTGACATCTCCGGACGTGGACCCACGAGGCTCATATCTCCCCTGAGAACGTTGAAGAATTGGGGGAGTTCATCTATACACCAACGCCTTAGAAACCTGCCGAAGCGCGTCTGCCGTGGATCGTCTTTTGCTGCCCAGACGTGTCCAACACCTATCTCTGCATCTTCCCGCATCGATCTGAACTTATAGATATAAAAGGGCTTACCATCTCGCCCCACTCGCTCCTGTCGAAAAATAACACTTCCTGGCGACGTGAGCTTCACAGCGATGGCGATGACGAGCATCAGCGGACTGCAAACGATCAGCGCGATGCTGCTCAACAGAATGTCCATTCCGCGTTTAATCATTCCGCGCCACCCCTGAAGCGGCAGTTCCTTCAACCTGACCACCGGAATACCATCAAAATCTGCCACTCGCGTGCGACCGATCATCACCTCATAGAGATCTGGGAGCAGATGCATCCGCACGGATAGCCCTTCGCACACATCCACAATTTGGAGAATCTCTGTATGAGAAATCGCCGGTGAGGTGATGAAAAGTTCATCAATCCGATACTTCTGGACGAGACTCCGAACCTCCGTGAACTCACCGAGAATGCGGTGAGGAATCGGCTGTGAGGGAGGCAGTTCACCGAGTAGGACACCGACAAATTGGTAGCCGTTGCCCGTCTTCTCCTGGAGCGTTTGAATCAGTTGTTGTGTGGTCCTGTTAAAACCGACAACCGCAATACGGCTAATACCAATGCCCAATTGTTGGATCGCCTCTTTAAAACGCTGGATTACCAGTCGATTGAAAGATAGGAGAAGGACACTCATGCCACAGGACAAAATCATCACCCAGCGCGAGTATTGGTGGTTGTGATAGATAAAGAAAATTGCACTGAGCGTGGCGATTGACGCAATCAGACCTGCTTTCGAGATGGACACCACTGTTTCGAGCGTAAGATGCCCCCCGATTCGGTAGAGCCCAACGCCTCGAAGCACGAGAAGCCAGATGAATCCCATCAGCGGGATGAGTTGGAAATAGTAGTCGAGTGGCGGCGGCGCTCCCTTATGGATGGCGATCCCGTCTAGCCACCCCGATTCGAAGCGGAGCCAGTATGCGATGAAAACTGATGTGCTGATGAAACAGACATCAAGGAGAAGGGTTAAGACAATAAGGAGTTGGTCAAGGGTTTTGTTTGACATAATTATATTCAATTCCAGTTCATCTGTTTGGACTGATGGAATTGTATCAAAAGAAGCTATACTTTATCAATGGTAATTTGTATGGGGTGGTGAGATCCATTTCCATTGTAGGGTTGACCGTTCAAGTAGAGGTGACATTCGTAGGATGGGTATGATGGGGTGCATGGTTCAACCCAATTTTAGCGTTGCGACCCCGCTAGTGGGTATGCTATAATCGGATTCTCAGTTGGTCAGATCGGATCAGGATTTGGCCTCTCCCCGCGCGAAGGTTTGGGAGGCATATCCGATCATTATGAGAGGGAAGAACCCGCATGAGAAAGTCCTTACAAACGCGCTGGAATCGGAATTCAAAGCAACTTACGACCCTGATTGCATTGAGATTCAAAGTAATTTGTGTAATCGGTATCTTTCTAACATTTCCAGCGTGGGTTCTCGCACGAGCCACTGTATCCATCCAACCACCAGATATGGAGTCCCCAGCCGTTGGCGAGGAATTTTCTGTGGATGTGGCCATCAGCGGCGGAACAAATGTTGCCGCGTATCAAGTCACCGTGGAGTTCAATCCAAGGACGCTTGCGCTTATGGGCTCAAAGAACGCCGATTACTTGCCGGCAGACGCCTTTGTGGTACCACCGATTATTACCGATAATAGCGTAACGCTGGCAGCGGCCTCTCTGGCTGGTGCCTCCGATGGAGGCGGTACCCTCGCAACCATCACTTTTGCTGTGATCGAGGTGAATCCCTCCACAATCGGATTTACGGCGGTTCTCCTTTCAGACCCGGATGCGAATCAGTTAAGCGTAATCACGACAAACGGTCAAATTACTAGCCCGGCAGATATGAATGAGTTTCCGATCGCCATCATTGACGCCATACCGGCGAAGGTTTTCACGGGTCAGACGGTTTCATTGAATGGCGCAGGGTCGCTAGACGACAGCGGAATCAGAGATTACGTTTGGCGTTTTGGCGATGGTTCTAGTGCTGAGGGGCAAGAGATGGTCAAACATGTTTATGAGCAGCCCGGCAATTATACCGTCACACTCACGGTTACTGACGATGGGGTTCCTCCACTGAAAGATCAAGCAATTTTCGTTCTCACGGTTACTGATAAAAATTTATCTGTCCATCAACAAGGGAAACAGATCACATCATGGGGACAACTTAAAATCACAAGATAACGGACAAATAGGGGGCCTTAAAAGGAAATAGGAATATGAGATTGATTCAGTTTCAGTTGCCAGAAAAGGGAAGGCGTATCGGATATATTGATGGCGAGCATGTTGTCGACCTGACCAGCGTCAACACGGAATGGACGCAGATCTATACCCTCTTCCTTGAGGCTCGCAGAAGTGGGAAAACTATCGGTGCATACCTTGACGCAACCCCTACAGAGACCGCCGATCAGGTGTTGTATAATCAACTGCTAACCGGGCGACCGGGTGATGCAAGCGGCTGGATTTTGCCTCCGCTTGACCATCCGGACCCTGCCCACTGCACAGTTTCTGGGACAGGGTTAACGCATCTCGGCAGCATGGAGGCACGTGACCAGATGCACACAATTACTGACACCAACGAGGCGACGAAGACAGATTCACAGAAGATGTTTGAGATGGGATTGAAAGGTGGCAAACCCGCGTCTGGCAAACGGGGAATTCAGCCCGAATGGTTCTATAAAGGGAACGGGACAGTTCTGCGGGGACACAACGACTTTCTGGATATCCCCGACTTCACGGAGGATGGCGGCGAGGAACCGGAAATTGTGGGCTGCTACGTCGTTGATGAGGATGGGATTCCGTGTCGGCTCGGTTTTACGATCGGCAACGAGTGGGCAGACCACCCGATGGAGCGCGTGAATTATCTGTGGCTCGCGCTCTCGAAAATGCGCGTTTGTGCTGTTGGACCTGAGTTAGTAACCGATGAGTCGTTTGCGGATGTTCGAGGCAGTTGCCGCATTGTGCGGGAATCGGAGGAAATCTACCATTCCGGCGACCTGCTGACAGGCGAAGCGCACATGAGCCACACCCTTGCCAATCTCGAAGACCATCACTTCAAGTATCCGCATTTTCGGATCCCCGGCGATGTACATCTGCACTACTTCGGGACTATGAAACTCTCTTTCCCAGATCGACCGACCTATGAGACCGGGGATGAGATTGAAATCCGCTTTGATGGGATGGGGGCACCGCTTGTCAACCATGTGCGTCAGATTCCAGTGTCGGAGACACCGGTTGGGGTGGAGAAGGGATAGAAGGTCGATTCGTTGGGCTGCTGATTCGCGCATTGATTCCGATGGAATTGAGCAACCTGTTATCGAGCGATACGAAAGCCAATCACAAATTCTGTGTACTCTTTACTGAAGAAATCATAACTGGTGCAGGTGCTGTAATCGTGGTTGTAGTACCACGCCCCACCCCTGACTACGCGAAAGTGTGGGTAGTCTTCGTCGTACCATGTGCTTGTCCACTCCCACACGTTACCGAGCATATCGTAGCAACCGAGGGGACTAACCCCGTCTGGGAAGGCTCCCACAGGGGTTGTGCCGCCCGCACCGAGCTCTACAGTGTTGCAACGTGGTTTGTCGATTTCATCTCCCCACGGAAATAGACGCCCATCATCGCCGCGGACAGCCCGCTCCCATTCCTCGAAGGCGGGCAATCGGCAACTTGCCCATGCCGTATACGCTTCCGCATCCTCGCAACTTACCTCGACGACCGGGTGGTCGCCCTTCCTCTCTGGATATTTTCCGTCCTCCCACGATTGTGGATGCTGACGCCCTATTGCCTGAATGAACCGCTGGTACTGTGCATTTGTCACCGGATAGCGAGCCATCTGGAATCGTTCCACCCACAGCGGGGTCGACTCCTCGCCGATCAGTACCTCCCCGGCGGGGATGTCGACCATGTCATCCAATACCTGAAAAGCGGCATCACGGACGCTTTGATCCGCGTGGTCGAGGGCATGACCGAGCGGCGAAATGACCTCTCCGATCGGCGGCGTTATGAGTGGCCGCATCTGCTCCCAGCCCAGATTTGTCGCTAACAACAGCCGAGCAGCTTCCGTTAGGGATTCATCAAAGTGCCATATCCAGTACTGTTTGAGCAGTTGCTGCAACGCCTCCGGATCATCGTTCTGTGCGAGTGCGACCCTCGCTTTCCGGCGATCCGTCCCGCCACCCTCACTCAGCGTCTCCAGCTTTATCAACTCTGCCAATGTGTCTCCCACCTTTCAGGACTCGAATGCGTATCACTCCAACGCCGATATATCCTCCACCAGTTTCTTCAGTCGTCCCAGAAACTTTGCAGCGATTACACCGTCAACGACCCGATGGTCACACGACAGTGTCAGTGCCATCCGCACCCCGGGCACCACCTGCCCATCTTTGACTACAGGCTTCTCCACAATCGCCCCAACAGCAAGAATGGCTGCCTCCGGTGCGTGGATGATGGCATGAAAGGTCTCGATGTCATACATTCCCAAGTTCGTAATACTGAACCCTGCACCGGACATATCATCCGCTGAAAGTTTTCCAGATCGCGCGCCATCAACCAGCGAACGTACGGTATCAGCAATCTCCGCGAGCGAGCGTTGGTCGGTATCACGTATCACAGGCACAACCAGACCGTCCTCCACTGCGGTGATCAGCCCGACGTTCACCGTGTGGGGAATGGCAAACGCATCGCCCTCAATCTGCGCTCGCATTTGAGGGAACTCGCAGAGTACCACTCCGGCTGCCTTGACCAAACAGTGAGTAATCGAGATACCCTCTGGACGATCGTTCAGAAGCGATTCTGCATCTGCCTCCAATGTCAGGTAGAAGTGCGGGGCAGTCTGGAAACTCTCTTGCGTCATCCGAGCGATGGCACGGCGCATTGAACTCATTGGCACTAATTCCGCGTCCGATCCCGCTCGGCTGGCTTCGACCGCGCGTTCCACATCCCCAGTTGTTATCGCACCACCGGGACCGGTGCCCGACAGTTCCGCTAGATCAATTCCGTGCTCCGCTGCGAGTTTGCGGGCAGCGGGGGATGCCCGTACCCGACCCGTCGTCGCACGACGCGGACGCGTAGCTGAGGTCGGAGTCGTGGTGGTCTGCGTTACCGCGGGGGTTGGGGCCGGAGTGTCCTCAACCTCGGGGACAGGCTCATCTGCTTCGCCGATGAAGCCCATCGTTACACCTACAGGCCGTGTCTCCCCTTCGTGGATGAGTATCTTACGCAAGAGTCCCGATGCAGGCGCAGTAATCTCAATAGTTGTTTTTTCTGTCTCGACCTCGCAGAGAAGCTGCCCCTCCTCAACACGGTCCCCTTCCGCTACATTCCATCCGATAACCGTTGACGCCTCGCTGGTAAAACCTGATTTGGGGAGCACAATCGGTGTCATACAGACATGACCTCCTGAATTGTCGCCACAACCCGTTCTTGTGAGGGGATGTAAGCGTTCTCCAACGTTGGACTGAAGGGCACGGGGGTATGGGGTGCGGTGATGCGCTTAATCGGTGCTTCAAGGCTATAGAACGCCTCGTCTGCTGCTAGTGCGGCAATATCCGTAGCGAGGCTGCATCGCGGGGTATCTTCATCGACAATCACGAGGCGACCCGTTTTTTCCACCGAATCCAGAATGGTTCCACCGTCCAATGGGCTAAGCGTCCGAGGATCGATGACCTCAACGCTGACCCCTTCGGCTTCAAGCGTCTCCGCTGCGGACAACGCCACGTTAACCATCTTCGCGATGGCGACGACGGTCACATCGCTGCCTTCACGTCTAATTTCCGCCACCCCCAAGGGGACGGTGTACGGTTCTTCAGGCACGTGCCCCTTCTCACCCAACAGCGTCTTGTGTTCAAGGAAAAACACGGGGTCGTCGTCCCGAATGGCGGCGATCATCAGCCCCTTGGCATCATAGGGTGTGGTGGGGATTACTACCTTCAAGCCAGGGATGTGGGTGAAGATAGAGTAGAGGCTCTGCGAGTGCTGTGCTGCTGCGTTCACCCCCGCTCCAATCAGTGCACGGACGACCATCGGGACCTTCGCCTTGCCACCGAACATGTAACGCAGTTTCGCCCCCTGATTGTAAATCTGATCCATCGGGATACCAAAGAAATCGATGAACATCAACGCGGCGATGGGTCGCAAGCCCGTTGCCGCCGCACCGACGGCTGCGCCGATGAAACCCGCCTCGCTGATCGGTGTGTCGCGCACCCGATTGCGTCCAAACTTGCCCGCCAGTCCTCGGGTGATTCCCATCGGTCCTCCCCAGGAGTCCTCGGCACCCGGCTCGTCCGATCCAGCACCACCAACAATATCCTCACCCATGATAATGACCGAGGAATCGCGCTCCATCTCCTGATAGATTGCCTCACGGATAGCCAACCCAAGGGTCATTGTACGCTCTTCGCCCATTATATTACCTCCTCATAATTAACGTAAACGTCGGTTGTCACTTCGCTCGCATCGGGAAAAGGACTGCTAGCTGCAAATTCGACAGCTGCCTCAATAGCGTCGGCGACCTGTGCATCAATCGCATCCAGTTCATCATTGCCCAACAACCCTTGTTCGGTGACACGGTCACGGAAACGTTGGATGGCACAATGTTTGGTCCGATACTCCTCGATTTCCGTCCTTGATCGATAGCCCTGCGTATCGCCTTCGTAGTGACCATAAAAACGGTAGGTCTGGCATTCCAACAGCGTGGGACCGTCCCCCGCCCGTGCCCTGTCAATCGCTGCACCTGTTGTCTCGTAAACGTCGAAGAGATCCAAGCCATCGACAGCAACGCCGGGGATGCCGTAGGATTGGGCACGTGCGGCAATATCGCCGCCGGCAGAGGCATACTTCACGCTAGTCGATTGGGCGTAACGGTTGTTTTCCACAACAAATACCGCCGGGAGTTTCCAGATGGCTGCTAAGTTCAAACCTTCATGGAAGGTTCCCTCGTTAGCACCGCCATCGCCGAAGAAACTGACGGCAACCGCTCCGCTGCCCTGTACCTGCGCCGTGAGTGCCGCCCCGCAAGCCAGCGGCACGCCACCGCCGACGATGCCGTTAGCACCGAGCATACCCCGGTCCACATCAGCGATGTGCATGGAGCCACCCTTACCTTTGCAGGCACCGGTGGCGCGTCCATACAATTCAGCCATCATCTCGTTGACACCGACACCTTTGGCGATGCAGTGACCGTGACCGCGGTGGGTGCTAGTGATGCTGTCCGCATCGGACAGGTGGGCGCAGACACCGACTGCCACCGCTTCCTCCCCCGCGTAAAGGTGGACGAAGCCCGGAATTCGCCCGGCGGCGTATTCGTCGTGCACTCGGTCCTCGAACTTGCGGATGGTGACCATCCGCTCGTAGATCTCAAGTAGTTTGTCTCTCGGAATATCCATACAATTCTCCTTGATTTGTGTTGTCAACTCATCGATAAACCACCGGCGACGTTGATAGCGAGGCCGGTGAGATAATCAGATTCGGACGAAGCGAGAAAAGCCGCCGTTTTTGCTACATCTTCTCCTATGGCAACCCGCCCCAAGGGGACCCTTGCATCGCGTTGCCTCATCGCCTCAGCGTGCCGTCCACTCGCTCGCCACTCTTCGCCGGATATATCCTCCGACGATAGGGCAGCCCCTATGTAACTCCACCGCTCTGTATCGACAACGCCGGGACAGATAGCGTTCACGTTAATATGATGAGGTGCTAGTTCTTGCGCCAAGGCTTGGGTAAAGCCGATTACCCCGAATTTAGAGGCGGCATAAGCTGCGAAACGCGCCGAACCGCTTTTGCCCGACACGGAGGACATGGTAATGATTTTTCCACCCCCGCCGCGGTTTATCATGTGTCGAGCAACCGCTCTACAGCAAAGAAACGTCCCTTTGAGATTAATCTTATGCACGGCATCCCACGCCTCTTCTTCTAGTTCAACCACCGGCACACGGTCGGGCCCAGGACGTGAACCGGCGTTGCTCACGAAGATGTCGATACGCCCGAACCGCTCAACACCCTCATTCACCAACGCATCCACCTGCTCGGCATCGGATACATCCGCCAAGATAGTCACTGCCTGTCGCCCCAACCCCTTAATTTCACGGACAACGGAAGGGGCTCCCTCCCAATCGCTTGAGTCGTAGGCATAAGGATTATCGACAACGTCATTGACAATGACATCGGCACCCTCCTTAGCGAGGCGTGTTGCGATCGCACGACCAATGCCGTGTTCACCGCCTGCACCTGTCACTAGGGCAACTTTTCCGTTAAGATTATACATATGATTTCCCTTCTGCTGACCGACATAGTATGAGCAACTCGACTAACAAGTCACCGTTACATTTATCTCTCTGACTTTTATAACCTATTTTGAAAAAAATCGGTGAGCCATTCTGCGTCGCCTTTGATCTTCCGGTCAACGAGAATCCTGCGATTATGCGAACTCCCACGATCCCTGCGCCGCACGCACCGGATTGCTATTGCCAACAGGCACTTTGCCGACTGGATTGTGCTGGTATTTATCCACACCGCGCACGAGATAGCTTTCAAACGTGGGCCAAACGCTCAAGTCGCATTTCACCTCTGTAGGACTGAAGCGCATGGTCTGTCCAGCACGTATCCGGTCCGAATTGTTTGGACCTGAACCGTGGATGAGCCGGTTATCGTGCAACGATATCTCCCCTGCTTTCAGATCTATGGCCACTACCTCTTCCGATTTGATTGCGTCCTGTTCGACCTCCAGAGACAAGACGTACTGATCACCGTCTACTGTGTGATGTTGTAGGTTGCCCCAGCGGTGGCTGCCCCGCACAATACGCATTGCCCCGTTCTCCTCATCCGTATCGAACAACGCCAGCCATACAGACACCGTCTTCGCAGGTTCTAGGGGCCAATAGTGAGCGTCCTGATGCCAAGGGACTTCCGTTTCATCACCCGGGAATTTGGCGAAGCAGTGCGCTCCCCATTGGAAGAAATTGGGGCCCAGCACATCTTCAATGTAATCGAGGATGGTTGGTGTTCGACACAGGTCGTAAATCCACCGATTTGCCTTATGCCAGTTGTTGACACGGCTCATGTGTACGTCGGGCGGCAGCAACTCGACCATCTCCCGAAAACCCTCTTGCAGCCTCGGTAATGCAGCCGGATCGAATACGGGCAAGTTCTTGACGTACCCCCACTGCTGAAACTGCTCTTTTTCCTGCTCAGTCAATCTCCGTGCCTCACGGCTTATCGTTAAATCGGTCATCGTTATCTCCCTCCAGAGGCTAGCGATCTGTCACATTGTAACTAATCCAGATGTCTCAGATGTAGAGTTCTCGCCGGTTTCGATCCTCAACCAAGAGGTTTACTCTCCCTCCCGGCGGGGTCTCACTAGCGTGGTGCCGTCCGCCTCGATTAGCGGACGGTGATAAATGTACGGTGGTTCCAGCACTGCCTGCTGGACTTCGGTCAGTTCAGAGACCCACTCCGGCATATTCGCTTCGTAATAGCCACCGTGATAGTGGAGGTACTTGGGGGTATAGCGGTAGAGCGCGGTGCGTCGCTCGGCCTTACCCTTCCACGGAAGGGTACCGTGGGTGGTGGCTTCGTTGAAGATGACCAGATCTCCAGCCGAAAGGGGGATGTGATAGACAATTTCCCGGTTGGCTTCCCACAACAGGATGTCTTCGGGACATGGTAAATTCGCTTTGTGGCTGCCCGGTATGACGCACAGACCGCCATCGCCGGGGTTCACATCCGTCATATAAAATTGGCAATTAATCAAACCACAGCGCATTCTGCCGTTTTGGTAGGCGTAGAAGCGGGATCCGTTGAAAGTAACGTTGCCATCGCCGTGAAGGCTCAGACCTTCGGTACCGGCTGTGGCAGTCAGTATATCGGGCGCATGGTCCAACTTCCAACCTCGCCCCAGCAAGGTATTAAGGTAAGGGATGAGTTTGGGATGAGCCAACAGATCGCGAAAGGGCTGGCACCAAGGGTGTTCCCAAGTTAGCATACCGCTGATGTGACCTCGGAGGTGCGTTCCTTCCAACTGTGGACCAACTGCGCGGATAGTGTGTTCGCTATGTTTGTCTAGGTTGGCATCAACAGCTTCATTCAGGCGTTTCACCTCGGCAGTCGAGAGAAGTCCTCTGACGACGATAAAGCCTTGCAAATCGAACAGGTATTTTTCTCGCTCGCTCATTGTGGGGAACTGATCTTGTTCGTTCATAATTACCACCTCCCGTTTGGTGTGTGGGTTAGTGATACCCGGGTGCGGGGTCAAGGACACCAATCGTTGTCCCTACTACCATAGGACGATTACTATATCATTGCTCATGAATCGGGTCAAGCGAAAACCGAGAGCGACGAAGTTTTCTGTTGACGCTACGGGACAGTCGTGATATAAGAATAGGGGTGATACGTTATTATTTCCGCAACTTAGAAAACTAGTGGGCTATCCTACCGGCGATAGAATCAACCTAGCAAGGATTGCGCCTAAACGCAAGGAGGCTTTCTCATGAAACTCGGTTTCTTCACAATGCCACTGCATCCGCCGGGCGCGGATTTTACGAAGACCTTGGATCACGATATGGAGCAAGTGGTGACACTGGACAAGTTAGGGTACACAGAGGCATGGATCGGTGAACACTACACTTTTGAATGGGAGAATATTCCATCCCCTGAACTCTTCATCGCAAATGCTTTGGGGTTGACCAAAAACATCGTCTTCGGTACAGGTGTCACATGTATGCCCATCCACAACCCGGCTGCTGTTGCCCATCGCATCGCCCAACTTGACCATTTGGCGCACGGACGCTTCTATTGGGGCGTTGGTTCTAGTGCGATACCGGGGGACTGCGAGATGTTTGGATTCGCCGCGGATGGCGACCGGCGAAAGGCAACACGAGAGGGTATCGAGGCGGTGCTCCAAATTTGGGAGGACCCCAAACCGGGGCTATATGAAACCGAGTACTGGCGTTATAAAATTCCTGAACCGGTGGAGGATATCGGCTTAAAGGTTCACATGAAGCCGTATCAGAAGCCGCACCCTCCCATCGCAATGGGCGGTGTATCACCTAGATCGGACACGCTAGTGTTGGCAGGCGAGCGGGGCTGGATTCCGATGAGCCTCAATCTGATACCTGTAGAGGTCATCCAGACACACTGGGATGCGGTGGAAGAAGGGGCGCAGAAAGCGGGGCGTACTCCGGATCGCTCAATATGGCGTATCGCACGGGAGATTTATATCGCAGACACCACCGAGCAGGCGCGCCAGGAGGCGCTAGAGGGAGTGCTCGCACGCGACTTTAATGAGTACTGGTTTAAACTTCTACCCAAGGAACGATTCAAGAGAGATCCCAACATGTCCAACGATGAAGTGACAGTTGAGTGGCTACTCGACAACCTCTGGATTGTCGGAAGCCCTGACGATGTTGCCGATCAATTGCGCCAATTATACGAGGACGTGGGCGGTTTTGGCGTACTCTTGGCGATGGGGCACGAATGGGACCCGAAGGAGAAGTGGCTCAATTCCATGACGTTACTTATGAACGAGGTGATGCCCAAATTGGCAGACCTGACATAGGCTATCGGCATCGACACGCTCAAGGCGTTCAGGAGGTAGGATATGCGTTTGAAAGACAAAGTAGCACTGGTCACAGGTGGTGGTTCCGGCATTGGGCACGCGACAGCAGTGCTATTCGCTGCGAAGGGGGCGAAGGTGGTCGTCTCCGATTTGAACGAGGCTAACGCGTTTGAAACTGTTGCGGAGATAAAAGCCCAAGAAGGTGCTGCTACCGCTCTCACCGGAGACGTATCGAGGAACTCCGACGCTGAGACGATGGTGAGAAGAGCGGTGGAGACCTATGGCACGTTGGACGCTGTGGTCAACTGCGCTGGGGTTATCGCCGGTAAAGCTCTCCCGAAAGGCGCGTCCCCTGAAGAGGTGTGGGACCGTGTGATGGAAGTCAACTTAAAGGGGACCTACTTGGTAACGTGGCATGCGGTGCGAACGATGGAACAGTCGGGTGGCGGTTCGATAATTAACATTGCCTCTATCAATGGATTGGTCGGCTATCCGATTGGTCTTGGCGGTGGCTTCGACGCGTATGTTCCCTCAAAGGGAGGCGTGGTTCAGTTCACCAAAAACTTGGCTATCGACTACGGCAAGAAGAACATCCGCGTGAATTGCATCTGCCCGGGCCACATAGACACCAATCTTATCCGGGAATTTACCCAAAACCCAGAGCGACGCGAATGGTTGGAGCAGCGTTATCCGATGGGCAGAATCGGACGCCCCGAAGAGATCGCCTACGCGGCACTTTTTCTGGCATCGGATGAATCCTCTTTTGTGACGGGAGCCCCGCTTATCGTTGATGGCGGGTATACTGCGCAGTAAATGGGACTCACCGATTCAGAAGATGCTAATAAAGATTCACCTATGAGGAAGGGGAATCTTCCTTGAGTGAATCCTTAATCAGCCCCTATTTTCTGTTGCCTTTTTTATAGCGTCATGATAACATCTGCGCTAGTGTCGTGAAGAGAAGTAAAACAGTTCTCTTTTTGAGAAGGAGGTCCCAATGTATACTTCGGTCCGATACCCTGATACAATAGAACCTTTGGTGCAGTTTATAGAAGAAACTGAACCTGAAGACATTTTGGAAAAGACGGCAGAAAAACTCCGTGCTGACGTTTCGATTAAAGAAATGTGCACGGCCTCCGCGCTTGCGGTCATCCGATCTTCAGAGATGCCAACAGACCATCACGGTGGTCCCTTGCATCCCATCGCAGGATTATATGCCGTGGGTCAGACCGCCTCAAGAATGTCTGGGGAGACTTCTTTTTTGCCTGTGATGCAAAATGTTGCGCTAGCCAATACGCATATTCACCATCCCACTATGGGACCTTATGTGCTGCCAGAATTTGAGCCGCTCGATGCAGGCGGGTTGGAGGAAACCAAGCAGGCATTTCTTCAGGAGGCACGGCGTGGCGGTATCAACGCTGCCGACCATCATTTCCTTTGGCTTGCTGAAAACTTACCTCGTGAGGCCGCTCTGGATTTGCTTCTGACGGTTGCCATCCCTTGCAATGTAATTGATGATCATAAGTTCATTTACCCCTTCTATACCTGGAAGTTCCTCGAATGGATTGATTGGGAACATTTTCAGGTCCTTAATCGAGGTCCAGTGCGGTACGTCTCGCAGCCCGTACGATCACCGGCGATACAAGAACATCTTGAGTTGATTGAAAAATATCAGCTACTTTCAAAACCTTTGCGTGAGACCACAGGAGAAGATGAAACCGAAGCTATCGCCCAAGTGCGCGATGCACTAGACAGTTGTGCCTTCCCCGACCTCCCTGAAACGACTGCCCAAGCACTCGCGGAAGGTCTCTCCCTAGAGGGGACTGGAGAAGCGCTTTCTATCGCGGCGTCAGATCTGTTCTTGAGGGCGGATACGAGCAACCCCTTTGATGTCCACATGAACACCGGCGCGAATGTCAGGCGGCACCTCCTACGAGTTAAGGGTGTTAGCCAGAAAAATAAGATTTTGGCGCTCCTGTTATGGAATTCGGGACCAGAGATTCGACCTATGCTCATCTCTTCCGAACCTCATGTCCATCCCGATGCCATTGCTGCACTTCCACGGCTCTCACAGCAGGGACTTTTGGACGCCATCCAAGACGCAATTGCTGCCAATGACGTCGAGGGTGCGATGGCACGAACGGAAAAATATGAAGAACTCGATTACGACCCGCAGGCTTTAATCGCCATGCTCGGTGACATTGCCTGTCAGGATAACATTACGGAGATGCATGCTATCAAGCATCATCAAGCAACTTTTGAAGAGTTCCATACAACACGCCCGCCTTTCCGCTTTCGCCATCTTGTTGCAGCAGTGAAAGCAGCAGCCATCTCGTATGGGAAAGCTCAAGAAGTGTATATGGAAGCAAAGCAGTTGCTAAATGTGTAGCGTAGGTCTACCGGGTACGCAGGATTTCCTGATACCAACTGCCGAGCAATCTACTAGCTCATTTCACAAGTCTGTATAGGGTTATCGGGAGGGCGAGGTACCTACCGATTCAAACGGTTCGGCATAACTTTCGCCGATCCATCGGAGAGCCTCACCCTTCCAACCCGATCCGGATTTAACCGTGTGAAAGAGCCGAAACTGTTGCCATGCCGCACCCCTTCGCCAGATTTTTCGTGGTTCAACAAAAAATTCCTTTAGGTGTGGAATCTGTACGCTTTAGCGTATGGAATTCAGTCATAGCACGGATTCCTTTTGAGGCAAACGAAAAGTTGATGTCCCATAATTTTCAAGAATTCGAGACACAGTTGTGAAATTGAAAAAATCTTCCAGTTTGTAATCGTTAAAACTTCAGGTATTAAACTGATGAGATAACGGACGGCTTGGAAGAGGTGACTCACGGCGAGCCAATAAGGAGATAGATCAGATGCGACAGAATGCTGTCAAGGCGAAAGTGTTACAGGGAGAGCCGGCGATTGGCGCAGCAATTGGACTTCCCTCGCCAGAGTTGGTCGAAATCTGTGGATTGCTAGGGTTTGAGTGGATCTTTATTGATGCAGAGCATGGGCCCATCGGCTGGGCGGAATGTCAGGCGATGTGCAGAGCCTGTGATGCACAAGGCATGTCGTCCATTGTCCGTGTCCCCAAGTTGGACCATACGCTCATTATGACGTATCTGCAAACGGGACCGCTTGGGGTTGCTGTCCCACACATCAACACGGCTGAAGAAGCTGAGGCGGTTGTCCGGGCCGCTCGCTACTACCCCGAGGGACGACGCGGCTGCGATTCGGGTGCCAGATCGTCCGCCTACAACCTCATCGAGTCGGAGCCTGACTACTTCGCTCGCTCGAATCGGGAGATTCTGGTGGCGGTATGGGTCGAAGGGGTAGAAGGCATAGGGAACCTAGATGAAATCCTTCAGGTTCCGGGGATTGACGCCGTCAATATCGCGTCCGGTGACCTGGCACTGTCAATGGGGCTTCCCGGCAGTTCAGACCATCCGGACGTGCAGGGGGTTGTGGCTGAAGCACGAAAGAAGGTACTAGCCGCGGGAAAGGTCGTGATTGGAGAACCGTCGGATGCGGCTTCTGCGCAGCAAATGATAGCCGATGGGATTCTGCTCATTTCAACTGAAGTTCAGGGGATGTGGGTCAACACGACTCGCGCTTACCTCAACGAATTGCAAGGAGGAGGGAGCCGCTAATTATGAAGGATCAGGTTGTTATTGTCACCGGCAGTGGTCAGGGCATCGGCGAAGCAACCGCCCTTCGTTTCTCAAGGGAAGGGGCATCTGTGGTTGTGGTGGACATCCAAGAAGCAAGCGGCAACGGAACAGTCCAAGAGATTCAGCGTCAAGGCGGCAAAGCGTGTTTTGTCAGGGCTGATGTGTCAAACCCCAGCGATGTGCGCAACATGGTGGAGCAAGCCGTGGCAGCGTTTGGAAAGATAAATGTCCTTGTCAATGTCGCCGGCGTTCAGGGGATGGTCGCCGATATCGTTGAGTTGCCCGAAGATGAATGGTATCATGTTCTCAACGTAAATCTCACAAGCGTCTACCTCTGTTCAAAGTATTGCATTCCCTATATGCTCAAACAGGGCGGCGGCTCCATCGTCAATATCGCGTCGATGCAGAGTTTTTTCAACATGCCCGGATCGTCAGCGTATGCCGCCGCGAAGGGGGGAATCGTCTCATTGACGCGAAGTATGGCTCTGGATTTTGCCCCAAAAAATATCCGCATCAACGCTGTCGCACCCGGCTATATTGATACACCCCTGCTACGTGGATTTGCGGAGGCAACTGGCGATATGGAAGGCACTATTCAGCAATGGTGCAGTCGGATACCGATTCGACGGTTACAACAACCCGCGGAAGTTGCGGAAGTGATTCTGTTCCTCGCCAGTTCAAGAGCTTCAGCGGTGACCGGCGTCACCTACCCGGTTGATGGTGGCATCTTAACAGCTCAACCGTTCATGGGGGATTAGATCTCAACCCTGCAATTTCTTTCTCCCAAACTTATCAATACAGAAATATAAATTTATGAAAGCAAGTGAAGCGAATCTGTTGACATTCTTAGATGGTAAAAAACAGTTTCAGGTGCCAATTTTTCAACGCCAGTACAGCTGGAAGAAAGAGAATTGCGAGCAGTTATGGACTGATATATTGCGCGTTGGGGAGAATGACGATATCCCTTCTCATTTCCTCGGCTCGATTGTCTCCATGCAGCATGGTAATCATCACACTTCGGGGGTAACACAATTGATCCTCATTGATGGTCAACAGCGGTTAACAACGCTTGCACTGTTGCTCTCCACACTCGGCAGAGCCATCGAAGCGAGATCCGTTGAAATCGGCACAACGCGAAGAAAACTCGAAAATAGTTATCTTTTTAATGCGGATAAAACCGATAAAGATCGCTACAAACAGCTGCTCACAAAGCCTGACAAGCAGACTTTAATTCAGTTGTTGGAGGAGGGAAAGGCTTCTGATAATACCTCACTGCTGGCGGCAAACTACCGTTTTTTTGCAGATCGACTCGAATACGCCGACCTTCAAGCGGTGTACGAAGGAATTCAAAAGCTAGAAATCGTAAACATCGCTCTGAAACGCAACTACGATAATCCGCAACTGATTTTTGAGAGTCTCAATTCCAAGGGGGTTAAACTTTCGCTAGCCGACCTTATGCGTAACTACGTGCTCATGGAACAAGAACCCGATTTCCAAAGCAGGCTTTATGAGACCTACTGGTATCCGATGCAACAGCGTTTTGGGGAAGAATATACCAAACGATTTCACCATTTTATAAGAGACTATCTCACATTAAAATTGAGAGGGCGGAGCACAGACTCTGTAATATTTTTAACCATCGGACTTTTTGCCAAACCTATTTATGAGAGTTTCAAAAGATATGTGGATAATAAAAACCATCCAGAAGCGTTAGAGGAGACCATTGCGGAAATCGATCATTATTCACAACACTACGCCCGTATCGCACTAGGCGAGGAGAAAGATTCAGAAATTCGTGCTTGTCTTGAAGATGTTCATACTCTTGGGAATATCCGGGGTCTTAGGGTTGAAATCATCTTTCCGTTCCTACTTGAAGTCTACGAAGACTATACACAAGAACGAATCGAAAAATTAGAGATGATTGAAGCCCTCCGGCTGATAGAGAGCTGCATCTTTCGTCGTGCAATCTGTAGTGTTGATCCCAGACCCTTGCGCCTGCTTTTTGCAGCTCTAATGATTGTAGTTGACAAAAGCAATTTTCTCCAAAGTCTGAAAGTGGCTTTTTCACGCGAGAACGGTCCCTATCATTTTCCTTCGGATCGCGATTTCAAGCGAGGATTTCTCACTAAAGATATTTATAATTTAGATAGTCGTCATAATCTGTGCAATTATCTGCTGCATAAACTAGAGAACCACGACCAAATAGAACCGGACTACACGATTGAGCATGTAATGCCGCAGGGAGGGACACAGGGAGAGTTGACTGAAAAATGGAAAGAGGAGTTAGGCGAAAACTGGGAAAATGTCCATAAAGACTACCTTCACACAATTGGCAATCTCACCCTTACCAAGCACAATTCAAGGTTAAACAATCGTCCCTTCAAAGAGAAACGGGATATGCCCGGTGGCTATCGTGATAGTTCGCTACACTTAGATCAGAGTCTTGCCCAAGCGGAACGATGGGACGAAGATGCTATCATAAACCGGGCAGAAATTCTCTCGGAACAGGCATGCAAAATCTGGACTAGTATTGATATTCCTGATACGTCAGCCGTTTGAAAGATAGAGACTCGTATAAAAAAGAGTTTGATGCTTGCGCTCAAGGAGACTAGGTTCTGTTGACATTTCATCGTAACCAGATAATGGTGGCAACGAAACTCAGAAATCCCATATACCGAACGGCTAACTTATCAAAACGAGAAGAGATACGGCGATACTGCTTCATTTTGTTGATGAAACATTCGACTAAATGTCTCTCTTTATACAGATGCACATCATAAGTGCGTGAATCACGACGGTTGGCACGTGGCGGTATCACCGGTACCGCACCGCTTTCGGTTATCGACTCAATAAATGCCATCGAGTCATAGGCTGTGTCAGCTATCACATACTCACTGTTATAACCAGAGGTCAACGCTTCAGCACAAGTGATGTCGTGCCGTTGACCTGCTGTCAGCATCAAACGTAAGGGATTACCTAAGCCGTCAACAGCGATATGAATCTTGGTTGAAAATCCACCTCGGCTGCGTCCAAGTGCTTGTGATGTTTGACCCCCACTCGTTTTCAATGCACCCCCAGCACATGGGTGTGCGCGAATGATAGTGGTGTCAATGATGAGCCACTCCATATCGGGGTCTTTGGCAAAGTGTTGGTGCATGCGTTGAAAGATATCTTTATCGCACCATCTTGAGAATCGTTTATAGACGCTGTTCCAATTGCCGTATGGTTTAGGTAACAGTCGCCATTGACTGCCACTACGAGTTATCCAAAGCACCGCATGGATAAAGCGTTTTAAGTCTGTTTGTTGTCCGGTATAGATATCAGGACAGGTGTTAAGGAATGATACTATTTTTAACCATTGCGTATCGGATAGGGTGAAGGTTGACATATTACCATTATGACACAAATGTCAACACGCCCTAATCACCTCCATTTCTTTAAGTCAATCCCATGAAACTATTGAAGCACAATCAACCAACCGCATTGCTTTGTTGTGTCTTAATCGTACTATTGATTGATTGTTGCCAACTCAAATCGTAGAAACAAGCGAGATTTTGCATGAAAACGCCATTTTTCCACTTCGTCTTATGTCTTGTGAGTTGCCTTGCCTGTATCACTAACAACCAGACGGTTGCAGCTCCTCTGCCCTCAGCAGAAGATTTTTGCGGATTTATCGATCACAAACGTGATAACCGGCATTATGCCAGAAGTATGGCAGCGAATCTAAATGTCGGTGAACCTCGCACGGTGCGGCTAATTTATTTCTTGCCAAATGACCGCCCATATCGTGCTGAGGTAGTAAAGCAAATGAAAGATGATATACTCAACATTCAGTCTTTTTATGCCAGATCTATGCAAGCACATGGATATCAAAACATGACTTTCAGGATTGAGACCAATGTTCAAGGTGAGCCAATCGTGCATCAAGTCGATGGACAATACGCTGATATTCATTATATTGATGACACAAAAAATAGAGTACTTAATGAGATTGAACAAGTATTTGACCTTCAGAATAACATTTACTATATTGTCGTTGACAATACTAAAGTTTAGACAATTTTATGTACAAAGAGGCAGAAAAGAGGTTATCCTTTCAGAAATCCATCACAATTTTGAAAGGAGATTTCAATGCACCTCATATTCTGCCTCGCAAGTATTTTAACCGATTTTCGTCCCTTATTCAACAGTCAAAACTTCACCCTATTTTGTACATTTATTGTTGGGTTCATTACTGCCCCCCGCAGTGCCACGGTGACTGACATTTATCAAGCGGTTCGACCGAAAACCGGTTACCATTCACTCGTGAAGTTCCTCTCCCGTGGCAAGTGGGACGCCGATGCGGTTGCTAAACATCTGATTAAGTTGCTACAAGGGTGCTTTGACAATTGGGTCTACGTTTACGATGAGACCCAAGCGATAAAGACAGGACACAAGCAATTTGGACTTCACTTTTTTAGAAATCATCGCTACCCAAAACGCAACATCAATCAATCGAAGTTTCACTCAGGACATCAGTTTGGCGCATTGGGCTTGCTTTGTAGCACGGTTACGGAGACGATACTGTTTCCGGTTTGGGTCAAACTGATATGTCCCAAGACAAAGCAAGATAGCAGCAACGCCATCCTGAAGCGGATATGCACTCACATTCCCCGTGGACTGATTATCTTTGACCGGGGGTTCAATCGGCGCAAAGTGTTTCAATGTGTGCTTAAAGCCGGGCATCATCTGTTGTGTCGTGCCAAGTCCAATGCGGTCTTCTACCGGTTGGCTGATGTGGCTAAGTGTTCCAAACGGGGACGCCCCAAGAAGTATGGCAAACGCCTACAACTGCCATATCTACGGTATGCAACGATTGACATTGACAACAAACGGTATGCCATTGCATCGGTAGTAGCACTTACCAAAATGTGTCCACAGCCAGTGCGTCTGGTAGTGATGCGAACCCGACCCAAAAAGGCAAAGCCGTTTCGATACTTCTGTGTTTACACCACTGACTTGACTCTGGATTTATGTCAGATAGTGCGATATTATCAGAAAAGATGGACCATTGAGACTGCTTTTCGGGACGTTAAACAACACTTCGGGTTTGACACCTATCGGGTCAAATCCAAAAAAAGCATCAGTCGATGGGTACAACTCAGTTTCGTGGCGGTTTGTCTGACCCAATTGGTCTTTACCATCATTGCTACCACAAGCCGGGCAATAATGGTCGAGCGGGTGTGTCAGGAATTGGGCATTGATTGGTATCGACCCAAGAAGTTGACACGCGGATTGATGGTCCGGTCTCTACGCGCTTTAATTGTCAGGCGACTATTTTCTGCGACAATGTCCGAAGAAACCAAATCGCATGATATTCAACACACACTTGATAACGCCGCATGAACCCAAAACAAATTGTCCAAACTTTAGTTGACAATAGTATAAATGCTATTCGTATCGAAGGAAGATTACGTGCAGCAGGTGTTGGTGGACCTTATGGCAAAAATGGTGGTATTGTATTAGTTCAGAGTGAATTTGAATATGGAGTATTACTTCCTGGTGAATTGCAATATCGCACAGGAGCTCATGAGTTAGGACATGCCTTTGGACTGAATCATGATTTTCGGCATGGAACATATATTATGTCATACGGGCCACGACGAAATCGAAATGCAGGTCAGATTGGAAAAACTCAATTATCAAAATGTAATGCTGATTTTTTGGCAGTTCATCCTTATTTTAACTTTAACATCCCAATTCAAGATGGGAAAAGGCCAAGTATTAAACTCACATCACCGACTACCTATCCATTGAATTCAGAGAGTGTTAATATACAACTTGAAGTCAGTGATTCAGACGGACTGCATCAAGTCATTTTGTTCGTTATATTAGAGAAGTCTCTTCTTGGCCCATCCGGATACCCCGAAGTGAAGGCATATCATAAAATGTCAGGTGAAAAAGAAGCGATTGTTGAGTTTAAGTATGATGGCGATATTCCATCTACTATGTTCAGGAATCTTACCATACCTAATCGGCATCCTATTACGATTGCAGCTGTTGATAGAAACGGAAATGTGAGCTATGAATATTTTACTCTTTCAGAAATGCAACACTCTCTATCTATAACCAAAGAAATATCGATCGGTTATCAGCAAGAAATGAATAGTGATTACCAAACGTGGGGCTTACCAAATGGTGTAAGAATGCGTTTGGGGAAAGGAGGCGTTGGAGAGATGGATAATGCAGTTGCATATTCACCTGATGGACAATACCTCGCCGTATCAAGTAAAATTGGGATATGGCTTTATGATGCTACAACATATCAAGAACTTGCATTGATGCCTAACTCAGAAAAGATTTCTACTTTAGCATTTTCACCCGATGGGAAGACCCTCATTTCAGGATTAGGTGGTGGTGCTACGAATGTACGCAGTAGAGAACTCAACCTATGGGATGTGGCAGATAGAAAAAAGATTGCCTCCTTTGGAGGAGGTATGGGGCCTATAGTATTCTCGCCTGACGGAAAAACTATCGCTTCAACGTTTAACTATCCCATACTGTGGGATGTTACAACCAGGGAGCGCCTAGCAGATCTTCAGGGAAGTCCTAATTCGTCCTTCCGTAGATGTCTAGCATTTTCACCAGATGGCACTCTGCTGGCTTCAAGTGAGAATAATACGGTCAGATTGTGGAATATAGCAACTCAACAGACTATTGCTATATTTAACCATAGGGCTACGACCTACTCCATAGCATTTTCACCAGATGGAAAGACCCTTGCTACAAGTTCTGCAGATTTGACAATCAAATTGTGGGACATAGTAACTGGCACAGAAATTAACACAATTTATGCACGAACCATAGTACAGGTTTTAGAACCTGTTTGAAAAAGAAAAAATCTGACTCAAGAGTTCATGTTTACGTCCAATCATTGGAGCAGTGAATACCATTCCAATGAAAGGCATAAACATGACCCGAACAACCTATCCCACGGATTTGACCGATGCCCAGTGGGACAATCTGTTCCCCTATCTGCCAAAACCTTCACCGGTAGGTAGACCGCTCAAATGGGAGATGCGCTCAATCATCAACGCTATTTTTTATATAGTCAAATCAGGGTGTCAATGGCGAATGCTCCCGCATCAGATGCCCCCATGGCAAACGGTCTATTCCCATTTCAGAAAATGGAAAGCCGATGGCACATGGGTGATGATTCATCAAGCACTTCATCACCAAACCCGTTGTGATATTGGCAAAGTGCCTTCACCGACAGTCGCTATTATTGACAGCCAATCGGTCAAAACGACTGAACTGGCAGACAGTCGAGGGTTTGATGCACATAAGAAGGTCAAAGGGCGTAAACGTCATATAGTCACCGATACAATTGGCATTCCATTGCGGGTGAAGGTCACTGATGCCAATGTCAGTGATAACCAAGTCGCAATAGAGTTACTCAAAGAGGTTTTTAATTGGCACATAACGATTCAGTTAGTCTGTGCGGATGCGGGTTATCGCGGAGAATTAGGTGACTGGTTATATATGGCGCATCAGTGTCGATTGGACATTGCGCCATCTGTTAGGCAATCAGGATTTGTAGTTATCCCCTTGCGGTGGATTGTGGAGCGCACCTTTTCTTGGTTCGCTTGGTTTCGTCGATTGACTGTGGACTATGAACGCTCCGCTGAGACTGCTGAGGCTATGATATACATTGCTTCCATTTACTTGATGCAAAACCGTATCAAATGACTTTTAAAACAGGCTCTTAAGGTTTTCTCATGATGGCAATATTCTGGCTTGGGCATCTGGTCAAAAGATTAGACTATGGAATGTAGTAACACAAACTGATATTATTCAATTTCATGATCCTGTACTTTTTACTATAAATTCCATAGCATTTTCACCTGACGGCAAATCTCTTGTTTATGCATCGTCAGCGGATGGTATTGTTAGAGTCTTGGATGTTGAAACAGGCAATGCCATTGACATAGGACATACAATGTTTTATCAGTATAACAATCCCATATCATTTTCACCTGATGGTACAATTCTCGCCACAGGAACTTATGATGGCATGGTAAGACTGTGGGACATAGAAACCGGACGCAATATAGGGAATTTAATTGGCAAACCTAGTAGGTCTTGGGTTAGATGTGTAGCATTTTCACCCGATGGCAGAACGATTGCTTCTCGTGGGAGTGAAACGATAATACGTTTATGGGATGTAGAAACACAAACAGTATTCGCTACACTTGAAGAACACAAGCGAGTTAATGCCCTAAAGTTTTCACCTAATGGAGAAATGCTTGCAGTGGGCGCGAGCAATCGTATAAAACTTTGGGATATGGTAACAAGACAAAATGTCGCTATACTTGAGGGACATACAGAAAGGATTTACTCTGTGGCATTTTCACCTGATGGAAAGATGATTGTATCTGGATCAGAGGATAAAACAATTAAATTGTGGGATGTAGCAGCAAGTCAGAACATTGCTACATTTACACATCCAGATCGATGGGGTTTACAATCTATTTATTCTGCTACATTTTCAGTTGATGGGGGAATGATTGCTTCAGTTGGATATGGTTCTGTAAAATTGTGGGATGTGGCAATGCAAACATTAATTCAGACTTTTAATACAAGAGGTTTTATAGAACCTCTTGCCACACCGAAAATGACATTTTCATTGGATGGCACAATGGTTTTGATGAATTTTCATGGCACAAAAAGTTTATGGGATGTAACGACACAAACATTGATTGCCAGCATTAATGGGGTTTCTCCTGATGTGCGAACTTTTGCAAAATCAACCTATAGTGGTACAATCTTGTTAGGGGATATGGAACCTTTAAATGAAAAATTGAATCCTTCTATGATAGATTTTTTGCTATCAGTGAAGGCAGACCATGATCTCATCCATGTGCCATTAAAGGTAACAGCAGTTAATGGAGTTGCAAAGACCATAAAATCTATAGGCGATCTCTATGACGTACTAAGTGATATAGGGGGGCACGTTTATAGTCTTAGCACTTGGGACCCCAACACTCGTCAATGGAATGATTACTATGGGATATCAGATAGGGAAACAGTTGCAGATAAGATATTAACTGATGACATGGGAATCAGGACACACATGATGTATGCTGTTACAATTTCTCTGCAAGGCGAGGCATTGGGCACAAACGGACGTAGCACTATAACATTACACCCAGGTCATAACCTAGTAGGTATACCATTAAAAGACTCAAGGATAGAAAGGGTAAGTGACCTGTTTTCTCTTGATGGAATTCAGAATAACGTTTACTCTATAAATACTATAAACAGTATGGGCAGCAGTTCATATGATTGGAAGGTTGAAACCATTGGTCTGCCTGGAAAGCATAGTGATACCTTTATTACAGGTGGACAAGCCTTTTTTTTGTCCGCTCATGAAGGGGCAACTATTACTATCTCTGGTGAGAAATGGAGTAATACATTAGGAACGCAAGCAGCTCCGCCAATAGCAAGTATAACCATGAGCCAAATAGAAACAGCATTGTTACCTAACTATCCGAACCCATTCAACCCTGAAACATGGATTCCTTTCCGGTTGGCAGAGGATGCAGATGTTGTATTGACTATTTATGATGTGGGGGGACGCATGGTCCGAGCACTTGATATTGGACACAACAAGGCAGGTGTCTATGAAAGTAGGGATAAGGCTATTTATTGGGATGGGAAAAATGACTTAGGTGAGAGCGTGGCGACTGGTGTGTACTTCTATCACTTGTCAGCAGGAGACTATAAAGCTACAAAGCGGATGGTAATTCTCAAATAGTATCAAATGATCATATGATGGCTGTAATGCCGATGTCCGTAGGGAACAATGATCGTTTTTCCCTACTGAAATGCGTAAGTCCTAAGAGGTATAAATCCATGAAAGCATCTGAAACATATTTGCTCAGATTTTTAGATAGCACGAAACAGTTCACCCTGCCGATTTATCAACGTCGATATAGTTGGGAAAAGAGTGATTGCGACCAACTATGGGAGGACGTATATCGTGTTGGAACACATGAGGCAATCCCTTCTCATTTTCTCGGCTCGGTTGTATCCATAGGAGATGGGAGTCCGACCGTGCCGAAGTTTCGTATCATTGATGGTCAACAACGATTGACAACAATTTCTCTATTGATCTCAGCACTCGGCAGAGCGGTCGAAGCCCAAGGTGTTGAAATCGGCATAGATAAAAGCCGGTTAGAAGGATACTATCTTTTTAACGACAGAGAAGAAGGCGAACTGCGTTATAAACAGCTACTGACACCGCATGACAGGGAAACTTTGATTCAACTGTTGAAGACAGGCAAGGCTTCGGATACCCACTCCCTGTTGGTGGCAAACTACCAATTTTTTGCAGATAAACTAAAAAGTGCTGACCTTCATACGGTTTATGAAGGGATTAAGAAACTGATGATTGTGGACATCGCACTGGATCCCAATTCCGATAATCCGCAGCTAATCTTTGAAAGCCTCAATTCCACGGGACGGCGGCTTTCGCAAGCGGATCTCATCCGTAATTATGTGCTGATGGGACTAGAGCCGCAGCTCCAAGACAGGATATATGAGACTTACTGGTATCCGATGGAGGAAAGTTTTGGCGAACATTATGCCAAGCGATTTGACCTGTTTATAAGGGATTATCTCACGTTCAAGACACAGCAGATTCCAAATAAACAAAAGGTCTATGACCATTTCAAAAGGTTTGTGGAGAGAGAAAAACAGCGGTCAACCTTAGAGGCGATCATCCAAGAGATTGTTGACTACTCAGAACACGATGTCCACATTGCACTCCTTGAAGAACCAGATAAAGACCTGCTCGTCTGCCTTGAGGACATTCATGAGATTAAGGTTGAAGTCGTTTTCCCAGTCCTGCTTGGCATCTACGAAGCCTATACACGCGGGCGGATTGAAAAGGCAGATGTGATTGAAATCCTTCGGCTGATAGAAAGTTATATCTTCCGGCGGACCGTTTGCGATCTTCCAACAGTCGGCTTGAACAAGATCTTTGCATCAATGGCAAAGGGAACTGACAAAGTAAACTCGCCCCAAGAACTGAAAGATCACTTTTCGCGGTTGTCTCGGTCCCACCGCTTCCCTCCCAATCAGGAGTTCAAGGAGGCGTTTATTGAGAAAGATTTTTATAATACCCACACGCGACGCAATTATCTGCTCCGCAAGCTGGAAAATTATGACCGCAAAGAACCTATCCTTGTGCAGGACTATACGATTGAGCACGTAATGCCACAAACCCTGTCTGAAGAATGGCAAGCGGAGTTAGGCGAGGATTGGCTATATGTGCATGAAAAGTATATTGACACGATTGGCAACCTCACCCTGACCGGCTACAATTCAGAGTTAAGTAATCGTCCCTTTAAGCAGAAACAGCAGATCCCCGGTGGTTTTCGTGATAGTCCGTTGCGTTTGAACCGACGGCTCGCTCAAGTCAAGCGATGGGATGAGGCTGCGATCAGAGAGCGGGCAGAGATGCTCTTGAACAAAGCATTGAAAATCTGGACAGATCACGGTATTGATCCATCTATGCAAGGGGAGCGCGGAGGAAGTTGGAGTCTAGACGATCACCATCACCTCGCTGGTGAGAAGATGGATATATTCCAGCAATTGCGGCAGCACATTCTAAACTTAGATCCGTCTATCAGCGAACAGATTACTAAAGGCTATATTGGTTACGGGTTAAACGCGCTCTTTGTGTGTATTGTGCCATGGGCAAGTCGTTTGGTGCTATACTTAAAACTCCCCTTTTCTGACCTGAATGACCCGCAAGGTTTATGCAGAGATGTAAAAAACATTGGACATCTCGGCACAGGAGATGTAGAGGTCGGTATATCTTCTGTAAATGAAGTCGATTATATTATGTTCCTGATACGTCAGGCGTTTGAAAGACAAATTGCAAATCGATAAGGAGAAACCAATGACCGCGCAACCTGATTATGACCTCGATTTGAAACTTGCCGAGTTAAAGATTAACGGTTACGTTACTTTTGAAGACTTGATACCAGTAGAGACGATAGATCGGATACGTGAAGCGTTCCTGCCCCTTCTGGAAGAGGTGAAGACCCACAGCAATACGCAAGGCGAAGATGTCAAGGTACGTGCACACACCGACGATCGGCTTGTCGTGGAGGGACGTCTACAGATCGTCAATCGTTATACGATGTACGTCCCCTGGGAGCAGCCCTTCGCCGATCCCCAGATTTTCGAGAACCCGGTGCTGCTCGCTTTTCTTGACCGGTATTGAGGAACCAGCGACTATCATATCACCTGTTACCATTCAAACAACCCGTACCCCGGCAGCGAGTACCAACGATGGCATCGAGATGCAGGGATTTCCAAAATGGTTCCCCACGTCGGCTTAGAGGTTTGTCCGCATTTTGGTATCAAGTTTCCATTGGTTGATACCTATGAAGAAAATGGGAGTTTTGAAATCTTGCCCACCACCCAATACCTCGCTGACCCGGAGTTGGAGAACTGCTACGACGAAGTGTTGACAAAAGGCGATTTCCCCACAGCGCGTCGTCTCAACCTGAAGAAGGGGACGTTATGGATTCAGGACCCACGGACGCTCCATCGTGGGACACCTAACCGCGCCGATCACGTCAGACCGGAGTTGGTGATCTGCTATTCCCTCCCTTGGTTCGCAATGCGTAACCCTATTGAGATGAATCAGACGGAATTTGATAAACTTTCTGAACGGGGCAAGGAGATGCTCTCTCGGTGCGAGATAATTGGATAGCGGTATCAAATCACGGGGGTTCCCGTAGCACCCCGATAACTTTGGAGGAGGAAACAAAATGAAAATTCTTAAAAGTTTAACCCGATTAACTGTGCAAGTCATCGGTCTCGTGCTGATTGGCAGTTTGATAATGGGTGGCATTCAAAATTGGGATACCCTCGGCATCGGTGATGCACATGCAGACAGTCATGCAGACAGCGCGAAAGAACAACTAGAGAAATCACCGAGACACGGGGAGTGGGGGAAAATCTCCACAGAGAGTGGACGCGAGGTCAGTGCCTTTATCGTTTTCCCAGAGATTAAGGAGAACGCGACTTCGGTGATTGTGATCCATGAGATTTTTGGTCTAACGGATTGGATAAGACAGGTCGGTGATGAACTTGCGAAAGCGGGCTTTGTCGCCATCTGTCCCGATTTCCTTTCCGGGATGGGACCAAACGGAGGCGGTACCGACAGCTTCGGGGGTAATAATGTCCGACGGGCGATTCGTGATCTAGACCCGGACCAAATCACAACCGATCTCAAAGCGGTGACGAAATACGTCCGCGATTTGCCTTCGACGACAGATGCGGTCGCTGTGAGTGGATTTTGTTGGGGCGGTAGGCAATCGTTTAGCTTTGCCACCAATGACAATTCACTGAAAGCTGCTTTCGTTTTCTATGGCAGCCCCCCGGATGCAGCGGCATTGGGGAAGATTACCTGTCCGGTCTACGGTTTTTACGGTGAGAGTGACAACCGAATCAATTCGACCATTGAATCAACAAAAGCATCTGCAGCATCCGCCGGCATCACCTATGAGCCGGTTATTTATTCCGGTGTGGGTCACGGCTTTTTGAGGCGAGGAATGGCTGCGGATGCGAGTGAAACTCAGAAGACCGTAACCCGTGAGGCTTGGGAACGATGGGTGAATCTACTGAATAAGCAATAAGAACCTGTTTTAAAAAGCAAGGAATGATCCCACCGTGCTGTGGATTTGTCAATCCACAGCGAGCCGTATCGCAGGGTAGGGGTTGGGTCTCCCAACCCGTTGGGCGAGGGGACCTCGCCCCTACGAAATTGACCTGACACGGTTTCCTAAATTATAGAATGTACCGTTGAATAGTGGATTACGGAAGAAACCGAGTTTTGAAGAAAAAACTCGGTTTCAGGGCAAATAACTTTACCCAAAATGACTTTTCAAACAGGTTCTAAAGAATACAAACTTAACACAAGAGAGATTTTCAAATGAAAAAGGCACTTAGCTTTATTATCTTTTTTGGTGTAACTACAATTTTTTTGTGGGGGACGGATTCACTTTCAGAGTCGGAGAAATATTGGCACCAGTGGCGGGGACCTGAGGCTTCCGGTGTTGCGCCACACGGAGACCCGCCTACCGAGTGGAACGAAAACAAAAATATCCGATGGAAAACCGAGATTCCGGGCCAAGGACATGCCACCCCAATCGTGTGGGACGATACCGTTTTTGTTACCAGTGCCATTAAAACCGACAAGCAGGCAGAACAAGAATCTGCTGAAGCACCGCAACGGCGAAGAGGGCGCCGAGGCAGATCCGCAGCCCCATCATCTATCCATCAGTTTGTAATTTTCGCTATCAACCGCTCTGACGGGAGTATCCGCTGGAAGCAAATCGCTCGCGAAGAAGCACCGCATGAGGGGACGCATCAGACCGGCAGCTGGGCGGCAAATTCCCCGGTCACCGATGGGGAGCATGTTTACGCTTACTTTGGCTCTCGTGGGCTCTACTGTTATGACATGCAGGGAAATCTCCAGTGGGAGAAAGACTTAGGAGACATGGCAACCAAGATGAGTTTCGGTGAAGGCAGTTCGCCGGTGCTCTATGGCGATGCCATCATTCTTAACTGGGATCACGAAGGTAATTCGTTCATTACTGTGTTAGATAAACGGACGGGTGAAGTGGTCTGGAAAAAAGATCGCGATGAAGGCACGTCGTGGGCTACGCCAATCGTCGTTGAGCACAATGGGAATCCTCAAATCATTATCAATGCAACCCACCGTACACGTAGCTATGATCTGGCGACGGGGGAGACGCTTTGGGAATGCGGTGGCATGACTGCCAATACAATACCATCACCCGTGACAGCAGATGGTATTGTCTACGTTACCAGCGGCTTTCGCGGCAATGCCCTGCAAGCGATCCGTCTCGCTGATGCGGAAGGAGACATCACCGGTGCGGCGGCGGTCCTCTGGGAGTATGATAGAGATACCCCTTATGTTCCCTCCCCGCTGCTCTATGGCGATACGCTCTACTTCCTGAAACACAACAAGGGAATCCTCTCGTCCTTCAATGTCAACACAGGCGAGGCGCACTACGGACCAGAGCGTCTGGAAGGTATCGCGGAGGTTTATGCGTCGCCGGTCGGTGCGAGCGACCGTATCTATATTGCAAGCAGAGATGGCGTCACGCTGGTAATCAAACACGGTTCCACGTTTGAAGTCCTCGCTGAAAATGTTCTTGATGACGGTTTCAATGCCTCACCCGCAATCGCAGACAAGGAGATATTCCTACGTGGAAACAAATCTCTCTACTGCATTGCGTCCGATTAACTTAGCACTTAGCTAGAAAGAAGATTGAATAAAAATGTTTGATGATTATCGCCCCAATCGATTTGGGCCCGGGCGTTCTGCTGTCATGTGTAAACACGGCGCAGTTGCCACAAGTCAACCCCTCGCTGCACAGGCAGGCTTACAGATCTTGCGCGATGGTGGGAATGCGATTGACGCCGCTGTTGCTACGGCTGCTATGCTCAATGTTGTTGAACCGATGTCTACGGGAATTGGCGGAGATGTCTTTGCGTTGGTATATCGTCCGCAAGATGGCGTTATCCGTGGTTTGAACGGAAGCGGACGGGCACCGTATGCCGCTGAACTTGAATTCTTTACGAAGCAGGGCTTGACCAGTATTCCAAGCACAGGGAGTCTATATCCTGTGACCCTTCCCGGCACGGTTGATGGGTGGGCAACAATCCTCGAAGCCCGTGGCACGATGACGTTGGGCGATGTCCTCAAGCCTGCCATTGAGCACGCGGAGAATGGGTTTCCAGTCAGTCCACAGATTAGCCTAGCGTGGCAAGAGGCAGCTGGACTGCTTTCGAGCACACCTGACGCCGCTAAAACCTATCTGACTAACGGACGCGCACCCCAACCGGGAGAGGTTTTCTACCAGCCTAATTTTGCAAATACCCTACGCCTGATTGCTGAAGGGGGACGCGAGGCGTTTTATCGGGGTGAGATTGCCAAAAAGATTGTGCAATTCTCCGATGAGAACGACGGATTATTCACGATGCAGGATTTCGCTGACCACACCTCGAATTGGGTGGAGCCGATTTCGACGAACTATCGCGGCTACGATGTCTACGAAATTCCGCCCAACGGACAGGGCATCGCTGCACTGCTCGCACTGAACATCGCTGAAGGTTTCGATCTCCAATCGATGGGGCATAATAGCGAAGCCTCCCTGCACTGCTTGATTGCGGCAATGAAATTGGGGTTTGCGGATCTGTATCAGTACATCACTGATCCAGAGGTTGAGAACGTTCCCGTTAGTGGTTTACTCTCCGCCGAATACACCGACAGCCAGAGGGCACGGATTAACCTCGATCGTGCTAACACAGATCCAATCGCTGGGGCACCGCCGATGGGCAGTGATACCGTTTATCTCTGCGCCGTTGACAAGGATCGCAACGTTGTTTCGTTTATCAACAGCCTTTTTGCGGGCTTCGGTTCGGGGATGGTCGCGGGGGATACAGGGATTATGCTGCAAAACCGAGGGGCAGGTTTCTCGCTCAACCCGAACCATGTCAATCGGATTGCGCCGCATAAACGCACGATGCACACAATTATCCCCGGTATGATCGCTCAGAATGGGGTTCCCCTCGTAACCTTTGGTGTGATGGGCGGACAGATGCAGCCGCAAGGACACCTGCAATTGGTATGCAACCTCGTCGATTTCAATATGGACGTGCAAGCCGCGCTCGATGCCCCACGCTTCCGCGTTGTGGACGGATCAACCGTTACGATCGAAGAAGGTGTACCGATGAACGTGCAAGCCGGATTGGCGCGAAAGGGACACCACTTGCTACCACCATATTCCTTCTTTGGTGGTGGCCAAGCGATCTTTATTCATCCGGAGTATAACACACTGATCGCGGGTTCTGAGCCACGTCGTGATGGGTGTGCTGTGGGATATTAATATTAGGCAAGCTGTACCCATTGTTCCGGTGCCTGTCTGAATCGTGAAACGTAAATTATGGTAGACTTTAGAATTACTTAGACACTCCCAATGCACAGACAACCCCCTAAATCCCCCTTATCAGGGGGACTTGATAATTAATCCCCCAACTCCCCTGACAAGGGGAGAAGATGGGGATCTCCTCCCTTGTCTTTCCCCTCTTATCAGAGGGGTTCAGGGGGACTCTGGAAACTTCGCGAAGGTCGGAGTTATTGGTAATGTCTACTTATTTCTCTAATTCACCATAGTTCACTGGTACATTAATGAACTTATAAACTAGTGAAGTTACGGCATACAGTGTATGCTTACTACTAGCAGCAGCGTGGGTTAATATTAAGCGGCAGCGCGAATATTCGCCCGTGTCCCCTCAACATCAAAACAGGCGTACTGATTATCCCGCATGATGCGCGTTGCGATTTGCATCGCCTGTGTTTCGGTCATATAACCGTCCGCTATCTCCGCTTCAAGGGCACGACGAATCTCGTTGCGTGCTTGTATCGCATACGCCATAGTGCTTGTGGGCCAATGGGTGTCTCCGCCAAACGCAAACAGCTTGTTTGATGGGACAGCGTGTAGAAAACGCCGCAAAAAGTCGCGGGAACTGTATGGATCGATGCTCCATGCCCAACAGAGGTCCACCCAGATGTTGCGGTAGTGCTTCGCGAGTGCGACCAGTTCATCGGTGTAGGGATAGGAGATGTGCATCAGGACAAACTTGGCGTCGAGGTAACGTGCAAAGAGGTCACACATGTTTCCAGCGGGAATACGACTTATGGGCATCCGATCGTTTCCTGCGTAGTAGCCGGTATGGATCTTGAACGGAAGGTTGTGTTCGATCGACAGTTCAACGCCTCGCGCCCAGCACCAATCCCCCAGACAGAGTTGCGTTTCGACGCTGATCTCTTCCGCAGGCTGGGTCAGCACTTTTCGAAGGGCGGCGGACGCTTCAACATCGTTCCGTTCAACCCAATTGAGGGTCCGACTGTAGGCGTGTTGCGCTTTCACTGCAATGGCGTTGGGAGCATGTTTCTCAAAAATCGCTTCCATCCCTTGCTTCAGCGTTCTGAGATCTACCACCTCAATCCCCGTTTCGGCATGGATCTGTTCCAGTTCAATCTCTCCATTGCAGAAGCTGCGCCACGACAGATCATAGAGAAAGAAGTCGAGTCCAGAACTATCCGGGGCACACTCCCACAGTTTATCATCCGTTTGGGTGTGGTCGAGGTTGGCGACATCGTGTAGCAACCTGAAACGCTCACCGGGGCGTCGCAGCATCTTAATTTTCTCTTGTGCCAACGCTATGTTTGCTCCAGTGAGTTCGTGAATCCCGTAGGCATGTTCAGCGATGAGTCGTACCGCTTCGCCGTATCCCGTGAACTGTGTCGCGTCCCACGCCTCTCGGATACCCTCAAAGCGTCCAGCGATATCTGGGTCTGCACCATCCATCAGGCGTTTCATTGCGCCGGGCGATGCACCCGCTGTGTTGAGGTCTGCGGGGACATAATTTCCAAACAGGTCTTGTAAGATATCTGGACCGTCCTCTAACCACACATGTTCTCGATCCAAATGTTCATGTGTATCAACTAAAGGCGTACTCTGAATGTGATGAGCCAAATCGGTTGACATATTTTTCTCCTTGTATAGTCTACGCTACGAGATGTTATACCATTTGTAATTTCATCAAAAATAAACAACAGAAATTTCTTCGGGAGTATACATGCGTTCATGCGCTGTTTTTGATTTAGATGGGACAATCATCGACAACTCTTCTGAGCGGGTTTTCCTCAAATATCTGCTTGAGTGGGGTGAGCTGCCATTGCGTAACCTGTCCCAATGGCTTTTTGATTTTATTCGGCTCCGAGATCTACGTCAAGCCAAAGCGAACAAGGTTTATCTGAACGGGTTAGACTACCAACACATCTACAACTTAGCACAGATCTGCTTTACGGAGCGTTTGGTGGAGCGAATCTCGCCTAAAGTTTTTGACCTTATCGAATTTCACCGTGCCGAGGGGCGAGCTATTGTCATTTTATCCGGATCTCTGGAGCTTTTGGTACGGTTTTTCTGCGAACACCTGAAGGCGGATCTCATGATCGGATACACCTTAGAGGTTGTTGATGGAGCAATTACAGGGCGCGGTGTGGGCTTAAATCCTTACGGCGAGAATAAAGCCCAATTGGTTCAGGGACTTGCCGAAACACACAATTTTGACCTGAGCGAATCTTATGCCTACGGAAACCACCATTCTGACGCACACAAACTCAAACGGGTTGGACACCCGGTCGCTGTCAATCCCGATACAAAACTACGAGCAATCGCCGCTGCTAACGGTTGGCAGATTGAACAATTTCACATAGAATAACGCAAGTTGCTATATATCCCGTAGGTCGAGTTTCCATACTCGACGCCTACCAGAAATAACCAAAATGACGGCACACATGTCGCCCCGCTGGGGCTTTGGGTTATAGGAATGTCCCTTTCTATATACATGTCGCCCCGCTGGGGGCTAAAAAACGTGAGAAGTTCTCGGACTATCCACATAGCACTCCTCTGGAGCGCATGGATTAATGCATCGGCCTCCTATAGACATATCGCTCCTCTGGAGCGAAAGATTGGACAAATCAACTATAACGACCAGCCGATGGATTTTCAACTACTAGCCGATGCTCTATAAACATGCCGCCCCGCTGGGGCCATGGGCCGGGCAAGATGCCCAAACTACGAGTGTAGGGATCGATTTTATCGCGCCACATATAACTGGCGACTTGGGTTAGAATAAAGAGAAGACTGTATTCCTAACTGTGACGGGTCAGTAGAGAACATGGATTTCCACTCCCTTCACGGTGACCTCACCAGCAGCGACCATGACCCCAACATGATTCCTCCCCTGTAGGAGCAGATCGGGGCTTATTTCCTGACGCAGGACGCGGACTTGCCCTTGTTGTGAGGTGTCGCCCGTATTGTCGGGCGGAAGCCAAGGTTCGGTCGGCTCAAGTTCTGACAACGGCTGCTTGTTGAGCGTAATCTCGATTTGGCTCGTTTCGGCGAGATCACTGTAAGTGAGGGACAGCCATATCGTCCGAGGTGTAGGGGACGCGGTGAAATCCTCCTCCACCATAACGGGGACCGCCACCTGCTCTCCATGCGCTAGGGTTTGTGGGAGCGTTGCGTGCAGCCAGTTATGTGGCAACATCGGTTTCGGTCCCAAGAGGCGGTCAGCGGCATAGAGTTTATCTTTGCCCCGCATCGCCTGAAGCGTATCCATCTCTCGCAGTAGCTGAGTTTGCGGCGCAAATTGTGAGTTTTTGTCGGGACGGTGCACGTAGGAGTGCGCGTTCCAGTTGAAGGTGTAGATACCGTCGGCACCCTGATGCCAGTAGTTGGCTGCTAATGCACGGAGCATCGGTTCGGAATCCTCAAAACCGAAGATGATATTGTACCCACTGGGCCAACCGTACACGCAGGGATACACGGATATTCCTGTACCGCCGGTCAGGTTCTTAAACGCCTCCACGTCACAGTCTATGTTGCCACTGCCGAGGCTGAGACTGTCCACCAACCTCTCCTCAACCCAAGTTGAAACATCAAACCCATCCAATCGACACGCTTCTATCGTAGGATTCACACGTACCGCTAACGGGATAGACCTACCCCGCGCTTTGCCTCGATGATTCAGATGTTCCCGCACTTGACTGAGAAATTGTGTTAGCAGATGGGCGTTTCCGGGTGCTTCACTTGGGACGAAATAGGGGGGACTGCGGAGGAAATCGATCTCTAATCCATCGAAGTCGTACTTCCGGAAAATTTCTTCGATGACAGCGAACTTCAGATCGCGCACTTCAGGTACTGCAAAATTGAGATTGCGGTGGACAGAAGGGTGCACCTCTGGATGTCCCGCTCCAATTGCCCACTCCGGATGCTCTACTTTGAAGGTGGCAAGCAACCGCTCATGGCCAAAGGAGTCGTGGCAGTCATTGAGACGGAGGGAGTAGAAAATATCGACACCCCGCTTCTTTGCTTCCGGCACAACAATCCTCGGCGGATCGTTGCCCTCTTCGATGAGACGACGCAGCGACGAATCTACTTCACCCATACGTTCCCCGGTCAACTCTAACACATCGCTGTCGTAGTTGGCGGTGTTACCACCAGTCCCGTCATGCCAGAAGAGACAGTCAATGTGGCTGCCCTCAAGAAATCCAACGATACCCTTGAGGTAGTCATTGACATCCGTCGCAGCGGGCAGCACACCGCTTGAATCCATCTGATAGATAAGACGATAGGGCTTCATATCTTGTATTATAGGGCAATTCCTGAAAAATTGACAGAAAATTGTCGAGATATGAATTTCGACCTACAGGATACCTGCCGGTATTAAATCGAGCGGGAGGAGTGGGCAGGTTACGGCATACGGAGCCCCGATGAATCGGGATTCAAAGCAATATGCCTACTACCTTCAACCTACGGTATGATCACAGGTTGGGAAACCTGTGGCTACGAGGGACTTTGGGGCGGGCGAGTCCGAGAGGGTCCGTCCGTGCCGAGACTAGGCGTGACCGGGGATGTCCGACGGTATGGTGTTGAGTTTCACAGTTCCCGTTCAACCCAACCTACGTGCTGCCAAATCTCAACACGCCCTAGCAACTTAGATTAAAATATGTTACTCATGTTAAGAAAGCGTTCAACAGAAACCGATTTTTTGTAGGGGTTGGGTCTCCCAACCCGTACTACGGGCGGGGACCCCGCCCCTACGATTGGGCTTCGCATTGACCGGGGATGTCCGACGGTATGGTGTTGAGTTTCACAGTTCCCGTTCAACCCAACCTACGCACTTAGATTAAAATATGTTACTCATGTTAAGAAAGCGTTCAACAGAAACCGATTTTTTGTAGGGGTTGGGTCTCCCAACCCGTACTACGGGCGGGGAAACCCCGCCCCTACGATTTCGCTTCGCATTTTGCACTTTCTTTAATTATATGAGCCTTCTCAATAATAGCAGTTATCGGTTGACCTGTTTAAGCCGTCCCCATATCGTGAGTTTTTTATCTGCGGGAGCAACTGAAAGAACAGGGTTATACCATGCAGGATCTTCGTCATCCTCGGGATGATTGGTGAGGTTTCGCAGATTACCCCCATCGGCGTCCATCACGTAGATGTCCGGATTCAAATCCTTCGTCCTATTCGACACAAAAGCAATGCGCTTGCCGTCAGGGGACCATGAGGGATTCCAGTCGCTATCGGGATGATTGGTGATGTTTAGCAGATTACCCCCATCGGCGTCCATCAAATAGATGTCATGGAGTTCCCCATTCCTCACGGACGAAAAAGCAACACGCTTACCGTTAGGGGACCATGAGGGGTCCTTATCATTACCAGGATTGTTAGTGAGGTTTCGCTGATTATCCCCATCGGCGTCCATCACATAGATTTCGCTGTTCACACCCCTGAGGGAAACAAAGACAATGCGTTTACCGTCCGGGGACCATGAGGGTGAAAAGTCATTCTGACGGCTATTGGTGAGGTTTTTAGGGTTGCCTCCATCGGCATCCATCACGTAGATGTCAAAGTTCCCCACGAAGGCAACGCGTTTACCGTCAGGGGACCATGAGGGATCCGATTCATCAGAGTCGTTGTTAGAAAGGTTTCGCTGATTGTCCCCATCGGCGTCCATCACGTAGATTTGCTGGTTCCAATCCCTATCATTTCTATCGGCGGTAAAGGCAATGCGTTTACCGTCAGGGGACCATGAGGGGTCCTTATCTTCACCAGGATTGTTAGTAAGGTTTCGCTGATTACCCCCATCGGCGTCCATCACATAGATTTCCCAGTTCCAATCCCTATCAGACATGAAGGCAATTCGTCCCTGTGCCTGCGCGTCAACGCATACCATCAGCGGCGTTAGACCCAAGACGACAACACCAGCTAAAATGAAATGTGCGAGATTGTCTCTTCGGTGCATCTATTTTTCCTCCTCTGTTCTCAAATCGGTTTATGATTCTTAAACACCGTTTGCTCGATAATGGCAGTTATCGGTTGACCTGTTTGAGCCGTCCCCACATTGTAGACTTTTTGCCTGCGGGAGAAACCGAAAAAGGAGAGTTAAACCATGCAGGAGCCTCGTCATCCTCGGGATGATTGGTGAGATTTTTCTGATTACCCCCATCGGCGTCCATCACGTAGATTTCATAGTTCCCATCCCTACGAGACGCGAAAGCAATCCGTTCACCGTCCGGAGACCATGAGGGATACCAGTCATGATGGCGATTATTGGTGAGTTTACGCTGATTACCCCCATCGGCATCCATCACGTAGATTTCATAGTTTACAAAGTCCCCCTTCCTATCAGACGCGAAGGCAATCCGTTTACCGTCAGGGGACCAGGAGGGTGAAAAGTCATACCTGCGATTTTCAGTGAGTCTCTGTTCATTCCCCCCATCGGCGTCCATCACGTAGATTTCATGAGTGAGGTCGAAGTCCTTTCTAAAGTGCCCATCCCTACGAGCAGTAAAGACAATACGTTCACCGTCGGGTGACCATGAGGGTGAATAGTCATAAAGAGGATTGTTAGTGAGGTTTTTCTGATTACCCCCATCGGCGTCCATCACGTAGATTTCTGCGTTCCCATCCCTACGAGACGCGAAAGCAATCTGTTTACCGTCAGGGGACCATGAGGGGCACCAGTCATCATGGGGATCGTCAGTGAGGTTTTGAGGATTGCCCCCATCGGTGTCCATCACGTAGATTTCAAAAGTGGCTAAACCGTCTATAACGTGCCCATCCCTACGAGACATGAAGGTAATCTGTTTACCGTCAGGGGACCATGAGGGGTGGAAGTCACTATCGGGATGATTGGTGAGTCTTTGTAGATTCCCCCCATCGTCGTCCATCACGTAGATTTCATAGTTCCCATCCCTATCAGACGAGAAGGCAATCCGTGCCTGTGCGTCAACGCATACCATCAACGAGGCCAGCACCAAGACTATAACGCTAGCTAAAATCAAATGTGCGAGATTGTATCTCCGGGGCATCTGTTCTTCCTCCTCTGTCATCAAGTCGGTTTTTTATCCTTTGGGGGTGATAGAGGTCAGCTTGGGCTGGCAACTCCTTTCCAATTAAAGTGAGGGGGTGTATAAATATATCTCTTATTATGAACTATTTGAGCAATTTATGCAAGCACCTACAGTGAAGTGTCGGGATTCGGAGATCCCTCCTACAGGAGAATTAAATAACCCTACCGAAACAAGGTATCAAACAAACAGAATCACTAATATATTCCACCGTGAAAAATTATGCACACCCCTCTATTGCAAAGTATATCAACCAATAGTCTCAAAATTCAGCCAAATTTGAGGCGTATTGACATAATATGTCATAACTCCCTAAAAAAAACGGTTGAGATTAAATGTAAGGATGTTTATATGAGGGACGAGCGTAGGGGCATTTAATTCTCCCATATTATTGTCTGAATCACAGATAAACACGGATTAAGGGATTACACGGATAAAAGATACCTATGAAACTGACATAAGAACGCGCAATGAATTGCGCTACTACAAACAGCGGGGCAAGATGCCCCGCCTACCGGGTGGGGATAGAACGTGCAATGAAGGCACACCGATCGGTGTGCCCTACGAACAGCGGGGCATGACCCAAAACGGAAAACTAAATAGCCCTAGGATGAGCGTGAAATTGCTTGACTTTGAAATCCGATTCCATTACAATCAGCAAAATTGAACCTGTTCGTAACCCCTCTGATAAGAGGGGAAAGACAAGGGGACCTCTTATCTTCTCCCCTTGTCAGGGGAGTTGACGTATGATCACTTCAAAAGGAGCAGTTTATGACCACGCCATCTTTCACCCGATCTACTCCACAAGACCTTGTCCGCGTTGGTGTGATAGCCGGTCCCGGCGGGCATATGCACGGTATCTGGGGCAACACGATGAACCCACCGGCGGGCGAGATTCGCACGACAGGTATGCTGCTGACACACGCTTGGACCATTAGGCCTGATATGGGGGAACGATTAAATTCATTATTCCAAGGCGTTGAAATTGTCCAACATCCTGCTGATATGATTGGCAAGGTTGATGGCGTGTACATTGACGATGTCACCGCGATTTCGTTGTATCCGCTGTTCGCGAAGCCTTTCCTCGAAGCAGGTATCCCGACATTTGTCAATCGACCGTTTGCGACCTCCCTAGCGAAGGGTCAAGCGATGGTAGATCTGGCGGCAAAACACGGCACCCCGCTGTTGACCGGATCAACGTGGGAATATACCGAAAGCGTAGGAGACCTGCGTGCGAAAGCCGCTGATATGACGGACATCAAGGGCTATGTCGCACACAATTCGATGAGCGATTATTACTCGCATGGGCTGCACGGCGTATGGTACATCCACGCCGTATTGCGAGACGAGATTAAGAAAGGTCGGGGCAGAATGACGGGTGCGGCGTATCACACCCCTAACTGGCGAAAGCCTAACGGTCTCGTGATTTATGAGCATGACCATCCGACGCATCCGTACTACGGTTCGTTGCAATTGGTGAGCGGTGCGGATGCACAGGGGTATATGCGTATTTTTGGTAATCATCAGGGCGATGCGGAGGGCAAGATACCGGGGCGTCCGGGGTATTTCCGCTACAACACATGGAATGCCTTGCAGCTGGTTATTCAGGAGATGTTTGAAACAGGCAAATCACCGGAGACAGGCGACGACTTAATGGAAAAGTTGACGATGTTTCTCCTACCGTTCTATTCGATTCTGGAACGCGGCGGAAACTTTGTCCGCCGGGAGGAATTGGGCAACTGGGAGGTTCCGAATCCGTCGCCGGTGCTGATGCAAGATGGAGAACCGACGGATAGCGCATTCCAACAACCGTACACCGAAGCGGAGTTAGATGCCGTTGAGCGTATGTTATCATAATATGGGAGGGTAAACCATGAGAGTCGGTATACACGCAGGTTCTAGTAGTGCGGACGAAATCGCGGCGAGTTGTCGTGAGGCAGGTGTGAATGAGATCTTTCTCGGCACTGGTTCGGTTCCAGGTGCTTCAGATCGAGGGTTTATGACGTCGGACGACTTCAAGCCTTTCAGGGATATGCTTCAGGAGCGCGATGTTCAAGTATCCGGGATGATTGCACCGCCGCCTTCCAAAGAGGCGGTGCTCGGCGAAAATGAGTCAGAATTAGATGCCCTTTGTCGGACGCTGCGAGGGATCGGGGAATCCGGTGTTGATGTCGTGCTTTTCTATCCGCTGGATCGGTTAATCTATTTTAACGAATATCACCCCGGCAGACCGCTGATAGTGATGCCGGGTGAGGATGGGTGGGATACGGTTATTCAGTTTTTCAGGCGGGTGGTGGGCGTAGCCGACGAGGTGAATCTGAAGTTAGCAAATCATCTGTGGGCGGTCGACGTGTTGCACTCGGTTTGGGATACGGTGAAAAGTCCTAACAACGGTGTGACCTACTGTCAAGGGATGTCTCTCTTTGGTGAAGACCCGCATTCGCCTGTTGAAACATGGGGCTTAGATCGGATCTTTTTCTCTCACGCGCGTAACCAGGTTAGACACGGTCAGATTATGATGGATCATGACGAAGTGCCACTGGATAGCGGTGATGTAGACATCTCCCGATGTGTGCGGGCACTGCTCAAGGCTGAATACGATGGGCTCATTATTCCTGAACACCTCGGCCCCCAAAGCATACCGGATGCCGTCGCCTATCTGAAAGGGCTGATTGATGGCTAAACTCGTCTAGTACTGTGTCATATAAATTATGCTTTTGTATTAGTATAAAATCGGTTGAACTTCTGTCGCGCCTGCTTGAGAGTAAACTGCCAGTTGACGCTCGCTTGTTTTCGATTCCGTGCTTCAGCCCAAGCCTTGACTTCTCGCGCCAACTCCGAAAGTTCACCGATGCGGCGAGACAGACACTGCCTTGAAAGCACAGCCAACTCAATCTCAACCATATTCAACCACGATGCGCTTTTGGGGGTGTAACACATCTCAAACAATTGGGTCAAGTCAAACGCCACCGATGGTTCAAAGGTTTGATAGAATGCTGACGGATTATGGGTGTTGAGGTTATCCTGAACGACTCGAATCTGAGTCGCGTTGGGGTAATGTTGAGCCACTTTGTTTAAAAAATGTGCATAATCCGCCTTGGTTCGACGGTCGCGCACCTCTACGATGCGTTGACCGGTTAGGGGTTCAAAGGCAATGAACAGACTTGCCACCCCGTCGCGCTTATAATGATAATCTTGTCGCCTTTGTTTATCCGATTCCATCGGCATCGGTGCCATGACGTCATCAATTAACTGGCAAGGTCTTTCATCAACACAGATCACCGGATACATCGGGTCATAAGGGAGGTGATATAGATGTAAGAGGGTTTCCATCTCCCACAAGAAGCGGGGAGTCATCTGTCCAATACACCATTGCTTTTTCAGGTGAGGTTTCAATCGGTTTTTTTTAAGATGACCCCCACCGTTTCATAGGAAATATCGTCAACTACATCTAACTCGACTAATCTATCCGCTAGCAGGCGCAAAGACCACTGGCTATGTCCTTCTGGCGGTTCGCTGCAAGCTAAGGCGGTGATTTGAGCGCGTTGGTAGCCATCGAACTTCAGCGGTCTACCACAACGAGATAACTCCTCAAGCGCAGCGTCTAATCCACCGGTGGCAAACTTTTTTCGTACCCGGCTAATCGTCGTTTGACTGACATCGAGCACTTCATGAATCTGATGGTCATCCATCGCGCCTTGGGGGCGGTTGTGGTCTGCCAAAAGCAGGATACGGGCGCGCGCTAACTTTCGGGCAGAGATTGTTCCCCGCCCGCAGAGGGCTTGAAGCTGTTTCCGTTGAGCGGGGGATAAGGCGACTTGATATTTGTAGGTTGGCATCGTATACTCCATTCGTTGACAGTGAGTTGAATCAGAACCAATAGGTGTCAATACCAGGATACCATACCAACATGAAAATTCAAAACTTATATGACAGAGTACTAGTCATTGAAAATTGGGTGTCGAGATATGAATATCGACCTACAAGATACTGGTTTCGATACTATTATGAACGAAAAAGCACCCTTACGAAAGATTCAAGTTTTCGCAAGGGTGCTAGATTTTGCCTTAGCGAGACCATACCGATTGATAGAGTCCCTCTGTCCCTTCTTCTGCTGGATAAGCAATCGCCGCAGATGGATATACCGCTACCTTGGGCTTCTGGTCTCGATATATCTGCTTCAACAGATCCAAGATCTCATCCCACGAACCCATTAATTTGGCTCTGGGTTGGGCTTCCAAGACCTCCATGGGCCCCACAGCGTCAGAGAAAAGGATATAATCCCAATCTTCCGATCTAACTAGCGGTTTCCGTTCTTCGCGTTCTTGGTTCTCCGCCTCTCGGCTAAGTCTCGACCCAAGGATACCCGCTCGGTGATAGCACACACCCTCAGCCCCGGAGGAAACTAAGATACGCGTTGCTTCCGGCGATGCGTGCCGCATGGGCCACCCACCGATCTGACCATAACTGAGGTCATGATCACGCGGATAGCCGGTGGTAACCACAATATCGGCGTCCGCCATCGGTGTAACTGCATAAGCAACCCTAGAGGTTTCGACAGCAGCGCGATGGGCATCAACCAAATCCCCAACGAAAAGGGCGGTAATCTCTCGTCTGTCGTTAAGGGTAGTTATCACCGTTGTATTCACCCCTAACATTCGAGCGGCTTCCTCGGAGTTGAGCCGAAATTCATTCTCTACATTCCCCGCATTGCCCCCACTTTCCATCGTACCGTGGGCGGTGCTGATGGTTTTATAGTTCGACACACCAGGGATGACAATCTTGCCGCCGCCGCTAAACGCTGCGGTGCCATGGGGCCATGCGCCCCCGACGCCAATTTTTACATCACAGTCTACGACCCACTGGTTGCAGTGCAGCGGGACCCCACGCGAGGTCTCACCGATGTAGACATAGGCGTCGTCCAACTCGTTCTGCTTAACTCGAAAACGGCGTACTGTGTCCTCGCCTAGCTTCTTCACGAGGTCGGCATGCTTCATGCTTCTGTGACATCCGAAGCCCATGAAGAAAATAATGTTTTCTTCGGAGATGCCGCCGTCCTGGAGCTCCTCTAAGATAAAGGGGATCACTTCTGAGGAGGGAGTTGGACGGGTTAAATCATCGCAAACTATAACGGCACTGTTCTGACCCTGTGCTATCTCCGAGATTCGGGGCGACCCAATCGGTTGGTGGAACGCCTGCCGCAGCTGATCTTGAGTCAGCACCGGATGCTTTTCATACGCAATGATGTTGATATCCCAATCGTCGGGAAACGTCAAGTCGACTTCTCTATCGCCATACCAGGCACCTGTTAAAACTTGAACAGATTGCATATTTGTCTCCTTCCGCTAACTTTAATCACGGGGATAAGCGATCGCTGACGAGCGATATATCGCTACCTTCGGCTTCTGGTCACGATATTTCTGCTTCAGAAGGTCGAGGATTTCATCCCACGATTCCATTAATTTGGCTTTGGGGTGGGTTTCCAGTACCTCCATCGGACCCACGGCATCAGAGAAGAGGATATAATCCGAATCCTCTGATCTCACCAGCGGCTTCCGTTCGTCGCGTTCACGATTCTCGTCCTCGCGAAGTCGTTTGCCCCCGAGGATGCCTCCCCGATGATAGCCAACCCCCTCGGTGCCAGTATTAATCAGAATACGCGTTGCCTCCTGTTGAGAATGTCTCATGGGCCAACCGCCCTGACTACCGTAAGCAAGGTCGTGGTCACGCGGATAGCCGGTAGTAATCACAATATCGGCGTCGGGCATTACTTGGATAGCGTACGCCTCTTTGGCAGCATCGACGGCAGCACGGTGCGCTTTAACCACGTCGCCAACAAAAAGTCCGGTGACCTCGCGCTTGTAGTCCAAGATGGTCAGCACCGTGGTATTCAATCCCGCCATCCGAGCGGCTTCTTCGGAGTTAAGCCGAAATTCATTCTCTACATTTCCAGCCCTGCCCCCGCCCTTTAACGTACCGTGCGCACGACTGATAGTTTCGTAACTTGCGATACCGGGGATAGCAAGCTTGCCACCGCCGCTGAAACCTGCGGTGCCGTGTGGCCATGTCCCACCGATGCCAATTTTGAGTTCGCAGTCCATCACCCACTGGTTGATATGCAGCGGAATCCCCCGCGACGTATCCCCTAAATAGACAAATGGGTCATCCAACTCATTCTGTTTGACACGGATACGATTTACGGTATCCGCACCGAGTTTCTTTGTGATATCATCGCGCCGCATCTGTCTGTGGCAGCCGAAGCCCATGAAGATCAGGATATCTTCCTCGGCAATGCCTCCTTCTTGCAGTTCATCTAAGATGAAGGGCATTACCTCTGAGGTCGGCGTGGGCCGCGTGAGATCATCGGCGATGAGAACGGCACTTTTCTTTCCCTGTGCGAGTTCCGCGATTCTTGGTGACTCAATCGGCTGATGGAACGCCTGTCGCAGCTGATCTTGCGTCAGCACCGGGCGTTCTTCAAAAGCGATGAGGTTGAGGTCCCAATCGTCAGGAAACGTCAAGTCGATCTCTCGGTCGCCATACCAAGCGGCTGTCAAAACCTGAACTGATTGCATTATCAATCTCCCTTACGGAATTGGTGAATTAAATGAATAGGGCAACCGCGCGGGTTGGCCCACTGTTAGGACGTTAAGCCGATAAGACGGTATTAGACATAATTGGGAAATTCTTGACCACAAATCAGCGGATAATCGGGTTTAGGGGTCTCCCCCAAATATTTCGTCTTTGAACACATATAATGCGTAGCGTATCCCCGTCGCTGCTTCGATGATCGGTTGGCATGGCTGCTGTGTAGAAGCAGGCTGTGGTGGAAACTACAATCTCCCGACTTCAACTCGACGGACACTTCATTCTCCCACTCCCCTTCAAGCACGCGGCTTTCGATCTCTTGCTCCCGTTCCCTGCTGATCAGACCCCACTGATGGCTGCCTGGAATCACCCACAGACACCCGTTTTCAATCGTTGCATCGTCCATCGCTGCCCAACAGCTCACGAGGTTGTAAGGAATGAGGTGTTTCCACGAGTTTGAGTCTTGGTGATACTCCTTACGCGAACCGTGCTTCGGTGGCTTCATGAATAACTGATCGCCGTATAGCTTGATGTCGGAACCGAGTAAATCAACGATGACGCTCACAATTTTCGGATTAGCAGCGTGTGCTCGCATCACCTCATCATGAGGAACTAGGTTCCACAACTTACGAACGGATTCGATTTGTGACGCCGCCTGAATCTCGCCGCTTCTGATAGCGGGCTCCATTTGAATCCACTGCTCTGGCACATGTGGTGCTCCGCCGGAAGCGATGAGATTCGCTCGTTCTTTGAGGATTTCCATTTCTTCTTGGGTGAGGAGGTCTCGGACGACGAGGTAACCGTTTTCCCAAAAACTTTGTTTCTGCTCATCTGTCAACGCCATATTGGTCTTCTCCTTTTTCCAGCTAGTCGTAGCAGGTCCTCTAGTTAATATTGCCGACAAGCGCGAAAAACGTCCGAATCTTTCTTTCGTCTTAATTTTCTGATCAGACAGTAGACATCGATTTCGGGCAAACGCCCTAAAGAAATTAACCATTCATTATAGTATAACAGCAGAGATTCGGTCAAGTCTATACTTTATTGAGTGGCCTTCCAAGGTCAGGGAGCGAGATTGAGCGTCAGTGTATGGGTAGTCGGACCTGACAGGAAAGGTAGAGGCTTCCCCTTCAACCAATAGCTGTACTGGTCCTTATAGTTTTTTGATAAAGGATGACCCGATTGACCGCAAGGTATATGTAGAATCCCATCCGCATGATGTCCCGGGGAAATAACTAGTCGTTCAGATGCACGCGGAGAGCGAACACAAAAATCGGCCCCTGGAAGAGGTTTCTCAGGCATATTCAATATCTTACCTAGCATAGGAATAAACCCAAGCGGATGCGAAATTTGAGTTTTATGAATAGTGCCCCAAGTCAATTGATTCAGTGATTTAAGGTTGTGTTCACTAAGTAACTGTTCGATGGATTTTTCCAGTTTTGAGAGGATAAACATCTCCCAGTTTGGATAATTCGCTGGGTCTGGAAGGATTTCTGCAACTCTTTCTTTTAGCAGCGCGCGGAGTGGGGTTTCCATATTCCTCCAGGCGTATGAGAACCTTTTATCGGTTTCGTGACAAGGAACTAAAAACGGTTCAAATACGTCCTCAGCAAGAATTTGTCGGAACCGAACCAAAAGCCCAATAGCTACACTGTCCACCTCCGCTTTACCATTCCAAGCTTCTATCTGTTTCTGTGCCTCTAATAAGCGTGGTTTAGCTGCAACCACATCATCAGTCAAGACGGACAGTGCTAGTTGTTGATAAAACTCATGGAAGTGGCTCGTCGTATCCAACTGGAGTTGGAACATATCCTGTTCCGTAACCTGATCCATTTCCCGCAACCGTTGGCTAATGCGGTAAGCGCGATGACTATTGGCGAAGTTATGACCGATGACGTAGGGATAGTCTTTACCAAGGGTTCGATTATTCGAGGTCGCTAGAAACCCCTCTGGCGGAGAAATCACACGCGGCAATTCAGACGGTGGAATATAGCCTTCCCAACCAATATCGCCATCCGCCCAAGACTTGGTAGAAGATCCATCAAACCCCTTTCGGATGGGCATTTTCCCACAATATGTCCAAGCAATTCGTCCGGTATCATCAGCCATAACCACATTCAGCGGTGGTCCGCCAAAGCGATTCATAACAAGCAGTGCATCTTCGAGCGTCATCGCCTTATTTATATCAAGCAGCTCCATGCCAACTGCATCGGGTTGTAGCGCTGTCCAATGAATGGCGACTGGTTGCCCCATCAGTGGCGTTGGACTGACAGGTCCCCATATTGTGAGTTTAATAGGTTGGACAATGTGCTGCCCTCCTTTGATTTGGATTCGCTCATTGACGACCTCAAACCGTTTCCAGCCATTTGGCGTCTTGTATTCCTCCGGATTTTCGGGGTTAATCTCTAACTGGACGAGATCCAGGTAATCTCCGCAGGTATAGGTGAATCCCCATCCCACATGACCGTTAGATCCGACAACCACGGCAGGAGCCCCCGGCAGGATAACACCCGAAATATCAACGTTCCCGTAGCGGAGAGATACCCGATACCACGTATTCGGTATAGACAAGCCGAGGTGCATATCGTTCGCCACAATCGCCCGACCGTCCGCTGTCTTCGATCGGTCAACCGCCCAATTGTTAGATCCCACAACCTTGTGTGTCGCACGAACCAATCGTTCTCCGTTTTGCGGTGGTGCGTGGCGGATTGAAGCGAGTGCCCTGATAGGGATGGGTTGAATCGGTCGGTGGGAGTCCGGTCCCCCCAAGAGGACTTGAGTATAGCTATCTGTATCGGGGGTGAGAAAAGCAACGACTTCCGGTGGAAGCGACTTTTCCATGATAGTCATCATCCTTTCGTCGTCCTCCTTGAAAGAAAGGACCTGAAACATATTGAAGACGACAAGGATGCTGTCTTCCACCGTCCAAGGCTCTGGCTGATAACCCAAAAGGAGAAATTCAAAAGGAGGCGTGTCCATCTGGCGGATAAAGGCATTCACCCCATCGGCGTGGGCAACAAGGAGCTCCCGTTGTGCATCGGAGAAATTGGCAATAATCGCTTGGGTCACACGGTTGAAACCGATAACTCTCTGTCGCTTATCGGTTTCTATTGCGATTTTGCCGACAATTTCGGAGAGCCGACCGGCGGCACGACGGCGCAGCAAATCCATTTGGAAGAGTCGATCTTGGGCGGTCACGTACCCCAACGCCAAGGCGGCATCCCTTCCTGTCGAGGCAATGATCGTTGGAATCCCAAAGCGATCTGTGGTCACCGTAACCGGCGAATCTAATCCCTTAATTTGTTGTTCGCCATCGCGGATTGGCAGAGACGCCCGCAGTTTGATAATGCTGAAAGTCACCGTGCTTACTAGCACCAACAAAAGGATTAATAACAGATAAAGAGTAACTTTTAAGATTCGCCTCCTTCTACTAGCCATAATGATAGCCTCTCTACAATATTAGGCACCGCAGCCCCTACCATTGGTTTATCCTTCACTTAGATTCCGAGCCGCAACGCAACCGCAGCAAGCAGAACAAGGAGGGAAAACACACCGATAAGGCTCGACACTACCGCCATCTGACCACGCATCTTGTCGATATGTTCGGGAAGCTCCTCAGTTCCCGGTTCCAGTTCTTCAACAGCCCGCGCTAACCGCGGTGCCATGATAAAGCCGTGGATTCCGGTCAAAATAATCAAGATAAGGACAAGAAGAATTTTGACGCCAAGCATCCGCATAAAGGGCCCAATCAAATCTGGACTCCCTAATACGCCGGCAGTAAAAATGTTAAACAAACCAGAGAAGATGAGAATGACCACACACGCCCACCCAATCGGTTCAAAGTTTCCACCGATCTGCGTCATGATTTTGATTCGTTCCAAAGGGGGTAGCGAACGTTTGAAGTAAGGCACAATCACCATCGCTATCATAAAATTACCACCAACCCAGATCGTAGCAGCAGTGACGTGTAGCCATAAGGTTAATACACCTAATAATTCCATGAAATCTCCTTTCTTTTAGGAACATATCGTTCCTAAATTTTATCGATTGCCTCCGCAGCGAGCCATCCTGAATTTTCATTGGGCAGATAGATTTTCACCCAATCGTTCCGTTCTTCCTGAAGTTGAATCTTGGTGCCTTCATGTAGTGGAAGGGCAATTGTTTCGGCCCCCAAATCAGGTTCACTCCGCACCATAACTTCGTTCGCAACGACGATGGCATACGGCAGGTTAATCTCTCGAATTTTCAAGCCCAACACCAACAAAGAAAACAGCCATGTGATCCCTCCAATCAGGACAACATACCGTAACGCCCGTTGGAAATAATGGCTTTGAGTGAATTGGATTGCAACGAGGCTAACAGCTGCAATCCAATAAGGAACAAGCCCTGCCCAAACAATCTCATTTGGGTGTAAAACACTGTATAAAAGCGAGAAACCGGATGGAGGTTTAACGAGGTCGAATGAATCGGCATTCCGTGCCTTTGCGACTTTGAGGTTGAAATCTGTATCTTTGTCCCTTGGCATCAATCGCTTGGCGCGCTCATAGTTCAAAATGGCTTTTCCTCTATTACCAAGACGGAAGTAGGCATTGCCAAGGTTATAATAAACGGCACCATTTTGGATCGAGCTTGCAATCTGTTCGTACTTTTCAGCGGCCTGTTGATACTGCCCACTTTGATATAAAGCATCGGCACTCCGATAACTCGCCTCCAAAGTTGACTGCAATTGGGAATAGGCATGCTTGTTCCAGAAAGAGAAACAGAGGAAGCAGACGAGCAGCGCGAAACGTGCGATAAATCCCCCCTTATCTGCTATCCTTCCATTTTTCCAGCCCCTCATCCTTCAAATCTCCTTACTCATTATACACAATGCGTATCATCTCTTCAATTGACGTATCTTCTCAATTTCGTTAATCGCTTCCACCACACGGTTGAGCGTATCTTCCATATCTGCTGGATTTGCAGAAACTGGAGAGAATCGCACATAGTCACATTGTGTCAGCGTTTCAACAATCTGTGTCGTCCCAGCTCCAGGGAAACCTGCCTCCTCACATCGTTGGCGCACCGATTCCGGATTGAGCCCACTGGGTGAAATATCGAAGATATCTCCAATGTACTGGTACAATCCGTTAGCGAGTGTTCCGTAGCGCACTATCGGTTTATTCGTGGAATGTTTCTTAGCGTCTTCGATGATTCGCAGGGCATTCTTCGCGGCATATCGCTCCCGAAGTTGCTTAGGATCACGTTTGGCTCGCCGTTGTCGATAAAACCACACAGACAGCACAATAGCAATAGGTAAGGTTTGTGCAACCCAAAATGATCCACGCTTATCGGGGTGAGGATGCTGATTAGATAATTCAAGCGCATCCGGCTTGATATATCGGATGTCTTGCTTGAGGAAGTGTATGTCGGCCGACGTCGTATGTGGGGGTGTTGTTCCAGCTACCGCATTCGGGTTAGGAAGCACATCAATAGTGATGGGGGTAGTACGCGCAACTTGGTAGCTCCCCGTTTGTGGATCGAAATAAGGGTAGTCAATCGCGGGAATTGTCCAACGCCCTTCTTTTGATGGGATAATAACATATTCATAGGTACGACTGCCTTGAACTTTTGAATCCACTATGCCAATGGCATCCGTAATTTGAGGGTCATATATCGCCATATTCTGGGGCGTAGGAATGGTTGGAGCGGGCACCGTTTCGATATTTCCCTTCCCGGAGACCTGCACTCGTAGGTTGAATCCATCTCCCGCTTCGATTGTCTGTCTGTCGGTTTGTGCATGGATACGATATTGACCGACAGTGCCTACAAAATTCGCCGGTTTTCCCTCTTGGGGCAGCGGACGAACATTGACCTCGACTGGATCTGTGACAAGCACCTCGGACGATTGAGGAAGCCCCCGTTCCGCAATACTCGGGAGTGATAGCTTCGCCGGCTCGATTGTGATCCTGCCAGCGGTAATTGGAAACAATCCAACCTGAATTTCCTGAATCCAATAGAGAGTTCCATCAATTACCTGTCTCCGAGCTTGTTTTCTTTCCAGCTCTACTGTCCAAAACTGTCTCAAGGAGGGCACCGTATATTTGGGAGAATTGATACTTGGGATGCGGGCAGTATAGAAATACCGAAAGGTATATATGATCTGTTCGTTCACATAGGGATGTGGATTATTAACGGAGGCTTCAATTTTATGCGTGCTACTAGAAAATGCGTCCGTAAAAGTATCTTGTGTCGATTGGCTTTGGAGAGGTGTCTGAGATTCCGGCAACACTTCGATGGTGACCGGATCTGCCGTGTAGCTTTTGTTGCCACGAGAGATGTGAATTTGGGACAGCGTAAATTGTCCCACTTTCTTAGGTTTCAACACGTAAGTCCAAATCACCGACACAGAAAGCTGATTAGCGGTGAAATTATATTGACTGGATGAACCACCGTAAGAAACATTGAATTCCGGTGATACATTTAGCTGCGGCGGGGCAATATTCCCCAGTTGCTGATTGGTAGAAATCGTTACACGCAGAGTCACCGTTTCGTTGAGGCTAATAATTTTTGGGGTGGCCTCCGCTGATAGTGTGATGTTCTGGCTGTAAGCAACGTTGCGGAAGAGAACAGAAACCAAGAGTCCAAAAAGCACGAGACGTAAAGCGTAAAACATTGATAAACGCCTGAACTGCCGGACACTTGAACGTGCGAACGCTTTATCCGGTGCCCCCTTTGTCTCCATATTTTCTTCTACCTCCTACCAATCCTTTTCATGCCGCTGGCGTCTTGAAAATCGCTTTTGTAATATCTTTTTCTGAATCTCTTTTTCGTCGTCTTTAACAGTCTCCAGAAGTCGGATAGCATCTTCCTTGGACATTTCAACCGGTTGCGGCATCGACCCCTGTTCAGGTTGTGTAGGAGATGCTTCGGATGTAGATTCTCCCTCAGATGATTCCCGATTCTGTTGCTGTTGCTCTGATTCTGCCGGCTGCTCCTGATTTTGCTGATTCGGTGTCTGTTCGTCCTTGTTCTGTTGATCTTGCGAGGTTTGTTCCTGTTGGTCCCTGTCCTCCTCCGCGGACTTTGATTGGTTCTGCTGCGATTTTTGCTCCAGCTTCTCAAGTGCGAGTTCTAGGTTATGCTTGGCGTCCAGATCTGTTGGGTTCAAGCGCAACGCACTTTTGTAGGATCGGATTGCCCCTTCTATATCATTGAGTTGGATCTGGGCATTCCCCAAATTGTAATACCCTCGCGCCCGATAGCTTGGGTCTACCGAATCAAGCGACCGTCTGAATCCATCGGCTGCTTGCTCAAACTGCTTTTTTTGATATAGGGCTGTCCCTAGATTGTAGTGGGAAATTACATCTTCAGGTCGATCTATTACTGCCGATTGGTATGCCTCAAGCGCGGCGTCATACTCTTCCGCCTTATAGTGCGTGTTTCCACGCTTGATCGCTTGAGACCAACTTCCTATCCCTCCAATCAGACAGAGGGATAAAATGAGGAGTATGTAGTGCAAAGGCGGGCGCAAATTGCGGGTTGTGGTGTGTAAGAAATTACTTGTTATCCGATGCAAATTTCTTCCCTCGACCTGAATTACCAAATCTGAATTTTCCGTTAGTTACGGTATTGGGTGGGGGTATTACAAAGTGCTGGGCAGCATCACACCCTGCTTTTCGTAAATCGTTCGGAGTTGACCACAGGCGGCGGCGATGTCTCTGCCCTTACTGAACCGGATCGGGGCGACATGGTGCCCATCTGCGACAATGCGGCGGAATCGTTCAATCTGATTAACTTCCGGACGCTGAAAATCGGCACCTTCAATCTCGTTAAATGGAATGAGATTTAGCTTGCACGGCAGCCGCCCCATCAGTTTGCGGAGGCGTCTGGCATCCGCAACACTGTCATTCACACCTCGGATTAGGACATATTCGAGCGTGGCGGGACGTTGCGTTACAAGTGCCCATTCTCGTGTGGCGTCGAGGACTTCATCGATTGGATATTTGGCGTTAATCGGCATCAGGCGTGTTCGATCTGCATCTGTTGTTGCATTTAACGAGAGGGCAAGATTGCACTTGAGCCGCTCGTGAGTAAATTGCCGTATGCGCCGGGCTAAGCCGGAGGTGGAAACGGTTATCCGCCCTTCAGATATCCCCAACCCATTCGCATCCGTCATCAATCGGATGGCTTTCACGGTCTGATCGTAGTTTGCCAGCGGCTCGCCCATCCCCATAAACACGACATGCGTCACACGTTTTTCATCGTCCAACTCACGCTCGATTGCTATAAATTGGCCCAAAATCTCCGCCGCCGTTAAGTTGCGGAAAAACCCCATCTTTGCAGTCGCGCAAAAATCGCATGCCATTGCACACCCCACCTGTGAGGAGAGGCAGACCGTGATGCGGTCTTGATCATACATCAGGACACTTTCGACCCGGCTGCCGTCAGTGAGTTCAAACAGATATTTGATTGCCGTGTCGGTGTTAGAGGCTGTGCGCGTGAGGGCACGTGCCTCGCTAATATAAGCCAGGTCCGTCAACTTTTGCCTTAGCTGATGGGGCAGATTTGTCATTGCATCGAACGTCCGCACCCGTCTACGATACAGCCATGACATCAGTTGCTTCGCGCGATATTTCGGTTCACCCCACTGTGTTACCAATTCTTCCAACTCAAGCAGTGTCAACCCTTTCAAGTTGATTTTGGCTGTCTTCTGATAATATCGCTCGCTTTGAGTTGTCATAGATTCTTTGATACCAGGTCTTGCGCGACAAATCTTTTGTTGGTTCCTTACCCATTAAGTTTCTGTCGCAAGAGTTGATTGACCATCTGCGGGTTGGCTTTGCCTCTGGTGGCTTTCATTACCTGACCGACGAAGAAACCGATTGCTTTCTGCTTTCCATCTCGATAATCTTGTGCGGGCCCCGGATTTTCTGCGATGGCCTGATCGACGATTGATTCGATTGCAGACGCATCGGAAATCTGATTAAGTTGCGCCTGAAGGTGAAGGAGATCGAATGGACTGGTAACTCGCTTGTCCAAATTAATGACAATGTCGGGCTTTAAGAGTTCTTTCAAATGATCGGTCTGTTTAGCTTTCGACATTGTAGCTATCCCTCCTTAAATTGGGTAAAGCCGTAATAAATCCCATCTATAACGACACCGACTTCACCCTGATTGGTTTCCCGTCCTAAACGCATCAAAAACTTTTTGAGTTCTAATAAAGTGAATTGGGTTAAGCCGTTAGGATCAGCAAACGAAAGAATCATTACAGTAGTCTCAAAAAGAAGCTGCCCGCCGCGTACATCGTCACGCCACACGCCTTTACCGGGTGGAAAAGCAGTTCCTCCTCGAAAGAGCTGACCAACAACACGCAAGCCTTCATCAACCCAGTACGCTTGATCAATTTCATGACCCGCCCGATCTTTACTCGGAACAAAAAGGATGACTTGGGAACTGCCTGACGGTGTATCTGCCTGCAAAATGTTGGCAATCTCAGCCATCGCTTGTCGGTTCCTCACCCGTCGAGCTTCTGTCGCAAGAGTTGGTTGACCATCTGCGGGTTGGCTTTGCCCCTGGTGGCTTTCATTACCTGACCGACGAGGAAACCGATTGCCTTCTGCTTTCCATCTCGATAATCTTGTGCGGGCCCCGGATTTTCTGCGATGGCCTGATCAACGATTGATTCGATTGCAGACGCATCGGAAATCTGTGAAAGCCTTTTTTCTTCGACGATTTGCTTTGGAGATTTGCCGGTTTCAAAGACATCAGGCAGGACGGATTTAGCAATTTTGCCACTGATTGTTTGATTTTTAATGAGTTGAATTAGTTCGCTGAGATGCGCGGGGGTTACTTTAGCATCTTGGATCTCTATCCCTGCATTGTTCAGTAGTCCCGACAAATCACCCATGATCCAATTACTACTCGCCTTTGGATCGCCGCTGAGGCGTGCCGTTTCGTGGAAAAAGTCTGCTATCTGCCGCGTAGCAGTGAGAAATTCTGCATCGTAGGCCGGAATGCCGTATTCTGCGACAAAACGCTTGCGACGCTCAGCGGGTAGTTCCGGTAACGTCGCACGAATACGTTCAACTTCTGCTGGATCCACCTCAAAAGGAACAAGGTCAGGTTCAGGAAAGTAGCGGTAGTCGTGTGCCTCCTCTTTGCTCCGCATGGAGGCTGTCCTGCCGGTGTTGATGTCAAACAGCACAGTTTCTTGAATAACCTCACCGCCCTGATCGAGAATCCGCGCTTGACGTTTTTCCTCGTATTCCAGAGCGGTCAGCACATGTTGAAATGAATTTTTATTTTTTAGCTCTGTTCGTGTGCCCAATTCTTTGCTGCCAACAGGGCGCAGGGAGATATTCGCATCACAGCGGAAACTCCCCTCCTCCATGTTGCAATCGCTAACTTCGACATATTCTAGGATTTCTTTGACAGCACGCCAGTAGGCGATTGCTTGTGCGGGGGAGCGTAGATCGGGTTCACTGACAATCTCTAACAGCGGCACACATGAACGGTTGAAGTCTACATAGCTCTGATTTGGGTTCCCTGTTACGTCCGCATGAACTAACTTTCCTGCATCCTCCTCTAGATGGATGCGATTAATGCGAACGCGCCTCGTCTCGCCATCCAGCTCATAATCGACATAACCGTCGTAGGCAAGGGGTAGGTCATACTGTGAGATTTGGTAACCTTTGGGTAAATCGGGATAGAAGTAGTTTTTCCGATCGAACTTGCTGTAAGACGCAATTTTGCAATTTAATCCTAAGGCGGCGCGGATTGAGAACTCAACCGCCCGCTGGTTCATCACGGGCAGCACACCGGGCATCCCCAAACAGATAGGGCAGGTTTGCGTATTTGCCGCAGATCCAAACTTAACCTCACAGTTACAAAAAAGTTTGCTGTTTGTCGATAATTCGGCGTGAACTTCCAAACCGATAACAGTTTCGTATCTGTATGCCATGCTTTGCTCCCCAATCGGGCCGTCGATTGAAAGACCGAATGATATCAATTCATGTTTCTTGTCAACCATCTTCGCGTATTCAAAGGTTCATAGTCCTTCCAGAGCGCAAAGTAAAGCACTGGACCAATCAGCGATCCGGTTTCGCCGACGGTTCCGAGGACTTGTTTCGCTTGAACAGTATCACCCCGTTTCACGGATGTACCTGACAAATGCGCATAAAGAGAGGTGTATCCATTCCCGTGCAGAACAATAACCGTGTTGCCATGGCCCATGATTGATTCGATGGTTGCGACAACACCATCTGCAGCACAGGATACAGGTTTCCCCTTCCTCGCTCGAATGGTCAGACCACGGTCACTGGGTTTCTGATTTGGGACAATCACTCCGACAACGGGCCAAGGGAGTTTACCAAACAGTGCGGGCCGAATGCTTTTAATCATCTCTGCTTGCTCTTCGAGACCTGCATTGCTGACGATTCCGAGGCGCTTCTCCAACTGTGCACCGGCAGCTCTTAACTCCTTTAACGCTTGGTTATGTGTTCCCTTCTCTGTTCGGTACTTATGCAGAAGCTGTTGACGTTTCTGTTCCTGAACGAGTAGTCGTGAACGTTCGATTTGTGCAGATTTCGATGCCTCCTGCGCCAATTGGATCAGGTGAATGAGTTCAGCGGATTTCTGTGCAATTTCTACTTGTCGAAGTTGTATTTGCTGTAACATAGATTGATCTGCTTCGGCGATAACATCCATGTACTTATACTTTTCCACCAGATCTTGCATATCCTGAGCACCAAGCAACATCTTCAGCAGGTGCTCATCCTGTCCATTATAGCCTAGCTTATAGATTGCACGAATCCGCCTGATAGTCCGTTTCTTTTGTTCCTTGTCTTGAGAATTCAACTCCCTCAATTCTCTCTGAAGCTCTGCTGCCTCAAGTTTATGATTTTCAACCTCTTGCTGGTATCGAGCGAGCTCTTTTTCGTTGGCGGCTAACTCGGATTCAATTTCCTGTAGCTTCTGTAAGATCCCTTGTTCTTTTTGGATTATTGAATTTCTTTGTTCTTCCAGACTGCGCTTTTCCTCCTTTCTCTTTTCATATTCCCGCTGCCACTGTTCTGCCTGCTCCGCAGTTTGCGCCGGAAGTTTTGAGGGCGATTGAAGGAAAATCGCAGCAATAGCGTAGATAAAGAGACCAGAAATTTTCAAACCAAATAGTTTCAAGACACCGCTCCTTTAGTTAGGGAACAAGGTTGCCAAAGTTTCAGAAGGCTGATATTCGTTCTGTTCGATACTCCAATGCAAGATCGAGATCTATCCTGCATTGGGATTGCAGAGTACTATTAGTGGTGGTAAGATCCGTACGGGGAATAAGTATCGACTTGAATTAATCAGCAAGTTCGTTGACAATTGCAACATTTTCTTCGACTTCGCGCCGGCTCGTCATACCAATTGTCATCGCGTGAACGCAAGGCAGCCCCATGACAAATTCGATGCCTTTCCTAGGACCATCTTCCTTGGCTAACTTGCTCTGTCCGAGCACCTTCATGCCGTAGATACCTTTGCCAAACGCTGCCATCTGGTCCATCGTCCGGATGACATCGGCAGGTGAGGCATCCATGTGGGTCCCAGCGTAGTTAATCCGGGCTAACACAACCTCGACCCATTTGGTCATGGCAGCCGTTTGGAATGCGCCAAAGTCGTGGCACGAGACACCGTGCGCGCGTATGAGCCCCTGTTCTTTACACCGGGTTAAGGCTTCCATAGCGTCCGGATAGCGCGTGGGCCAATCGAATTCAGTGAGACAGTGTAACAACACAATATCCACGTAGTCCGATCCGATCTCTTTCAAGAATCGTTTGATATCGTCTTCAACTGATTCCCTAGTGCGGGAAACAGTTTTTGTCGTGATGACAACTGAAGAGCGATCCAATTCCTTGAGAGCTTCCTTGATATAGGAGTGGCTGCCATATTGATTCGCGGCATCCCAAAACGTCACACCTTGATTATGGGCAAAATGAAGTAGGTCCACCAATCCTTTCAATCCCAATGCCGTCTGGTCCGATTTTCCACCCCAACCGCTCGTACCTGTTCCAATAGAAAGCCGCGAAACCCGCAGCCCAGTTCTACCAAAATCTACAACTTGCATTGAATGACTCCCTTGAATTAAAGATGATTATATGATCTTGTGATTGATTGATTTATCCCTGTGAACAGTATATCACAAGGTATTGGTGAGGTCAACCCTATTCATAGAAATTAGCTGTGGTCTCGCTGGGCTGGTAGCACTATTGGAAGCCAATTAAACCGGAATCGCTACCCCTTAATTTTTTATTGGGAATATAAAACACATGGCACAATTTCTAATTATCAGTGTTTTTTTGCGAAAAATCTCTTGACAAATAATTTTCATGGGTTTATAATTTCTCCAAATCTGCAATTGAAAATGAGACTCATTTTCAATAATGAGATATTTTGACAGAAATTCAGATTAAAATGAGGAGATTACTATGAATTTTAAGCTTTTAATCGTCGTAATGGCGATTTTAATTGGTGTTGCTGTCAGTCCATTTGTGATGGCAAACGAGTCAGCCGTTGAGGCTGAAGATACTAATACTGAAACAAACACAGATCAACCCATCCAACTCAAGGAAATTACCGTCATCGGTTCCAAAGAAAACACGAGGAATCTTCCGGGCTCTGCGGCTTACCTTGATACTAAGGACATTCGCACACATAGTTATGGGGATGTTAACAGGGTGCTGCGTAAAGTCCCCGGGATCTACCTTCGTGAAGAGGATGGCTACGGTCTCTTTCCCAATGTTAGCTTACGTGGTGTCGATCCCGGACGTAGCGGTAAAGTCTCAATGATGGAAGATGGTATTTTGACTGCTCCTGCGCCGTACTCTGCTCCTTCCGCCTACTACTCCCCAACAACGGGTCGCATGCGCGGTATTGAAGTCCTCAAAGGCTCCAGCCAAATTAAATATGGTCCCCACACCACAGGGGGTGTTATCAACTACCTCTCCACCCAAATTCCGAACAAAGCCGCGTTCTATATGAAAAATCTCGTTGGAACAAATAACGAAATCCGTTCTCATATTCATTATGGCAACAAGATTCAGACAGATGTGGGTCGATTCGGTTTCTTAATCGAAAATTACTATCGGGAAACTGATGGTTTTAAGACGATTGATTTCGAGGATGACTTTCAGGATGTCGATCGCACCGGCTTTCGGAAGTATGACACCATGCTCAAGCTTTCTTTTGAGCCAGACAGTTCGCTGAAGCAACGGATTGAAGCGAAGATTGGTTATCTGGATAAAAAGGCAGACGAAACCTACTTGGGTATCACCGATGAAGATTTCGAGGATAACCCGTATCGGCGGTATGCTGCTTCCCGGTTCGACAATATCAAAACCAACCAACTGCGGAGCTATCTTCGCTATACCGCTGCCTTGACGCAAGCCGTCAACATTTCAGTAACGGGCTATTACAACGATTTCCACCGAAACTGGTTCAAACTCCGTGGCGGTGGCGCAGATTTGCTAGACCCCGAAAAACTCGCCTTATTTAAGGGAGATGCGTCTGGTACACTAAAATATCGGAACAATAACCGTGATTATTACCTTGGCGGTGTCCAGTCCAATCTCAACTTTAACCTAAATACCGGCGATATTTCTCACGCTTTTGACCTCGGTGTTCGTTTCCATCTCGACCAGATTCGCCGCTTCCAGAGCAATGTAGAGTTTGAGCAGGATGACGGTGGCAACATCATCAACCGAACAGACAAGGGACCAGGATCCGGTGGCAATCGTCTCCAAGAAACTACTGCGATTGCTCTTTCCTTACAGGATAAGATTGGCTTCGGCGATTTGCAGATCACGCCAGGAATTCGCCTTGAGCACGCGAACTACAATTTCACGGAATTCGACGCAGAGGGCGATCCGGATAAGGTCATTCTTGAAGGAGAGCCTTCATCAATCAATATTCTCGCTCCAGGAATTGGGGTCAGCTACAACATTTCAAATGAGCTATCAACCTTTGCAGGCATACACAGTGGTTTTTCCACCCCCGGTCCTCGTGCCCACTCCAAAGATGGATTGACCGCGGAAACCAGCGTCGGCAGTGAATTGGGTTTCCGCTACAATGCCAAGGGCTTGCGTACTGAAGCGATTTTCTTCTACACAGACTTCAATGATTTGCTTGTCGCCGACAATATCGCAGGCGGTGGTGTTGAAGGAGTCACCGAAAATGTCGGTAACGCGACCAGTGCGGGCGTCGAAGTTTTGACAGCGTATGATGCGGGGATTGCGAATAACTGGGGGTTTCTCAACCCGTATCGCATTTCATTTACCTACACAAATGCAACGCTGGATGGCGATGCGAATTCCCTTGATGAGGAGTCGATATTCGCCGGCGGCAAAGACGGTGCTAATGTACCTTATGTTCCTGAAATTCAATTCTCAGTCGGTACGGGCATTGAGTTTTCCAAGTGGGGCATCTTTGCCGATGTGACCTATGTCGACGAAACCTTTACCACAGCCAGTAACAGTGCAAAGCCTGTTGATCCAAACTCAGGTAAGCCGAATGCAACTTACGGCAAAACTGATTCTTGCTTCCTTATTGATGTATCGGGTAAGTACAAGATTAGCAACAGTCTAAGTGCATTCCTCAACATTCACAATCTCACCAATCAAGCATACATTGCCTCGCGGCATCCCATTGGTCCGCGTCCCGGTAAACCTTTCAACGCCGCACTCGGCATTGAAACAAGATTTTAAGGAGGAAACGATGAGTCAAGATAATTTGACTGCTGAGATACACGCTGTTCCAACCGATCAGAGCTTCCCTGTTACAGAGGCGATCCGATCTCGCCGGACCATTTTTCAGTTTAAGCCGGGTCCCGTGCCCCAAGATAGTCTCGAAGAGATCCTTGAGGCGGGTACTTGGAGCCCCAATCACCACCTAACCGAGCCGTGGCGATTCACTGTTATCGGCGAAGAAACGAAACTCATCCTCGCTGAACGGTATCGTGAAATCCAGATTGAAAAGATTACGTCCAACCCGAAGGCGGCTGCAGCTGCGGATGAGGAAACCCTTGTCAAGGTTGGCGAACAAGGCTTCAAGAAGTTCACCTCCAAGCCCACAATTGTAGCGGTTTCGTGCGTCCAAGAAGGGGACGAGCAACGGAAGCGTGAAGACTACGCGGCAACCTGTTGTGCTATGCTGAATATTCAACTTGCCGGCTGGGAGCGCGGGGTCGGGATGCAGTGGAGCACCGGCGCAATCACGATGGAGCAGAATACTTACGATCTGCTCGGTATTGATTCCGAGGAGGAATACATTATCGGATTTTATTATATGGGCTATCCAGCTGAAGTGCCAGTGCCTGAACGAAAACCCTTGAATGAGCAAATCCGATGGACAAGTTGAAGCACCGATGCGCCAATCTACAATGAGATGAAGCTCGTAGTTTAGGAAAACAGGGTATTTCAAACACCTATCGCCTAATTCTAACACTGCCCGCCTGCATTGCATTTTCGGCTTCTTCGGCAGTTGCCCAATTGAAGTCGCCAGGGAAGGTATGTGCAAGCGCGGAGTAGCCGCCACCGAAATCGACCGCTTCTTGGAGTGATTTGCCGTTGAGTAGGCTATAGATCAATCCTGCGGAGAAACTGTCACCGCCGCCGACCCGGTCGACTAGTTCGAGGTTTTCGTAGATGCGTGACAGGTAGAAGTTTGACCCGTCAAACAGGAGTGTCCGCCAATCGTTTAACCAACCGGTTTTTGCGTCGCGCAAGGTGGTGCCAATCATTTCGATATTAGGGAACGCCTCGCAAACCCGTTGTGCGACCTCTTTATAACTTTCGGGGTCAAGTTGGCTGAAATTTTCAGTCGTGCCTCCCGCTTTGAATCCAAGTGCCATCTCGAAATCCTCTTCATTGCCGATGAGCACACAGACGTGCTCCATCATTTCGCGATTTGCAGCCTGTGCTTGCTCCGCGTTCCACAGCTTTGAGCGGAAGTTTAGGTCGTAACTCGTTTTTACATCTGCGGCGCGTGCTGCTTGAAGTGCTTCTTTCGCTACTACCGCTGCGGAGTCGGACAGTGCGGGAGTAATACCGCTCAGATGGAACCAACGGGCACCGTCAAAAATCTGGAGCCAATCGATTTCGCCGGGTTGGATGTTTGATATTGCTGAATAACCGCGGTCATAGGTGACGCTGCTTGCGCGGGGACCTGCGCCCAATTCGACATGATAGAAACCGTTCCGCTCTAGCCCAACGCCATCGAACGGCGTCCACGCAATATGGGACATATCAACGCCTAACTCACGTCCCTTGTTAGCAATAAATCTCCCTGACCAGTTATCGACCAAGCGAGAGACCCATGAGGTGTGCAGTCCTAACTGGGCCCCATTGACTGCAACATTTAATTCTGCCCCACCAGCATCAATCAGCAGGGATGGCGACTGTTCCAGCCGTCTAAAATCGGGCGAAGTAAGTCGTACCATTGCTTCGCCAAATGTAACCAGATCGTACATATCAACCTCCTTCATGATAGATTGAGTTCATGCGTTCAATGAACACGCACATGCAATTTACAAGTTGACAGATTCACTGATGTGCTTATCCTGTTCATCCCTGTGTCCTACCTTTGCTTGATAGTCGAGGCGCAGCTGTTCGACGCAGCCGCCGCAAAAACAGTAGACCCGGCTATAGCCGCCGATCTCTTTCTCTATCAGCGCGTCCATCGGAAACTCTTCATGGCAGATTGCACATTCCTCAAGCTGGACGTCGAGATCTGCTGCTGTGTCCGCTTTGCGTCTGGAAACGATTTGTAGAATAACCCAGATACCGAGCGGTATACACACAATCCAGATGGTGAAAAATAGCATAATCAGTTAGCCTATCCGGACAAAATTACGTAAAAAAGTGTTTAGAACCTGTGAGAAGTGCAACGCGGAAGAAATAGCTTGCACAGGATTTACTTTTCATACATCACATTTTATGCTTATTGGTACCGCTCCGCATCAGCAGCTTCAACGGCATCTTCACTCATTGAAACCCCTAGTTTTTCTGCACACTCCGAAATCTGCTGACGGATAGTATCGGGGATTTCAATGCCGTCAGCCAGACGCTGGACACGATTCCGATGTTCAAAGTCGCCAGGGACGAGCACTTCGCTAAAGCCCGGCGCGGGAGGGATTGACTTGATGCCATCCAAGAAGGCACGCACACCCTGTTGATATTCCTCCAACGGCGTCAGAGCGTTGACGTTTATCACCTGCATAAAACAGCCTCCCATCGCACCTTTTTCAATATTGAATTCGCCAGACAATCCCCCAAGCAGACAGACCAGCAAGCCCATTGAGTAGCCTTTGTGCAAGCCAAACGGCAGAAGAAATCCGCCATCATAGAAGTCGGCAGGTTTTACGCTCGGATTGCCGCCTTTATCGACTATGTAACCTTCAGGTAGATCTTCGCCCTTGCTGCGTGCGACTTGGATTTTGCCCTCGGCAATCATGCTGGTGGCAATATCAATGACAAACGGAGCATCGTCACCGGTTGGGACACCAACGGCAATCGGGTTAGTACCTGTTGCGCCGCCGGCACCGCCAAAGGGCACCGTAATCCCCTGCATCCGCCCACCCCCACCAGTGGTAATAATACCGATACAACCGGCACTTGCTGCTGCTTCTGCATACTCACCTAGTCGACCAATGTGACCGGTATTGACGAGACTTGCGCTACAAATATCCGCTTCTTTTGCCTTCTCAATTGCGCGGTTCATCGCCTGTCGAGCGGTGTAATGACCGAAGCACTGTTTCCCATCAAAAAACATAGTATTCGCGGTTTCCTTGACGGTTTCTGGTTCTGCATCGGGGACAAGCCCCCCACTTTCAATACCGCGCAGATATGCGGGGATCCGAAGGACTCCGTGTGAATCGTGTCCGGCGAGGTTCGCGTTGACTAGAATTTCTGCCACATCATCAGCGACGTGGCGGGTTGCACCCGCAGCGACAAATATCCGCCGTGTAATAGAATGCAGATAGCTTGCTTGAAGTTTATGGATTGTTGCCATTGTTGTTATTCCTTTCTTGAGTTGATGAGTGAAAAAGGTTACTTAGTCTAATTCGTCGGGTTAGCGGCTCATAGGACAGGGACGGGGTTACCCGCCTATAATAACGATCATTGCTCCGGTCATTCGCTCACCCTACTCTCTGATTCCAATAATTTCAGCGGTTTGCTGCTGTAGCTCAACAAGGTTGTAAAACACACCCTTCTTGTGCATCAATTCACTGTGTGTGCCAACCTCTACGATTCGCCCGGCATCGAGGACAACCAGCCGGCTAGCGTTCCGTAGTGTCGAAAGCCGATGAGCAATAGCGACGGTTGTCCGATTTTCGATCAGCCGGGCGACCGCCTCCTGAATCTCTCTCTCGGTCTCCACATCCACCGACGAAGTCGCTTCATCCAGAATGAGGATCTTGGGGTCGTGGAGGATCGCGCGCGCAATGGAGACCCGCTGCTTTTCTCCGCCCGACAGAGTGTTCCCCCGTTCTCCGACGTTTGTGTCGTAGCCATCAGCCTTTGCCGCGATAAAATTGTGTGCATTCGCCGCTTGCGCTGCCTCCATAATCTCCTCGAAAGTGGCACCCTGTTTGCCATATCCGATGTTCTCGGCGATTGTTCCGCTAAAGAGGAATGGTTCTTGCGGCACGATACCAATCTGACTACGCAGGTCTTCTAGGCGCACTTTGCGCACATCTACACCGTCGATTTCAATGGTGCCGCGGTCTGCATCGTAGAACCGGGCAATTAGGTTTATGGTGGTTGTCTTACCCACTCCGGATTTACCCACGAGTCCAATCATCTCCCCTGGCGCAACGTCAAGGTCCACTTCGTGGAGGACCGGTTTACTCTTGTCGTAGCCGAAGGTGACATCTTTGAAGGTGACCCGTCCTTTTATTTCTGCTAGCGAGGTTGCCTCCGGATCATTGTAGGCTTCGGGTGTCCCATCAATGACCTCGAAAATACGTTCCGCACCAGCAAAAGCCCGTGTCATCCAGCTATTGACCCTTCCAAGCCACTCTAAGGGACCGTAGACGAGCCACATATAATGGGAAAACGCCGCGAGGGTGCCTAGGGTTAAGTTACCTCTAAGTACCTCTATTCCCCCAATCATCCAGATGATCAGTCCCCCGCATCCGGTTAGGAAGCTTGTCACCGCGAAGAATACAAGCCAGTGACGTGCAGTTCTCCTAGAAATCTGCATCAAATCGGTGTTTTTCTTCTCAAATTCCTGTATTTCCCGCGCCTCTTGGGCAAAAGCCTTTACGACACGGATACCGGCGAGCGCCTCGTTTAATCGGGCACTGAGATGCGCCCAGCTCTGACCATGCTTGTTGAAGATTCGTCGCATGCGCCGCCAGAAAAGTCTTCCCCACATTATGATGAGCGGAATGGGGATTAACATGTAAAGGGTAAGCTGCCAGTGCATCCAGAACAGGAAACAGAGTATACCAAGAATCATCAGGGTGTTAATCACCAAGTACGGTAACCCATCAACCAAGAACTCTCGCAGCATGTCGCTGTCCCGGGTTACACGAGACATGAGTGCCCCTACCTGACGTTTGTCGTAAAACTGCATTGAGAGCATCTCCAACCGCCGGTAAAGATGACTTCGAATATCTGCTGTTACCCGTGCACTCAACCAGCTGACTACCCATCCGTGTAGCAACTCCGAACTCCAACGCAGTATGCGAAGGCCAATCAACGCAAGTACGCACAATCCTAGCAGTGCCATCCTTTCATCGATACTGCTAGCCGTTCCCTCCGGTGGTAAGAAGACATTATCAACGATGTGCCGCGTAATCTGTGGTGGAATCAGCTCTGAACCGATAGTCGCTAGTGAGATGAGCGCTAGGAGACCAGCACGCCATTTATAGGGTTTCAAATAGCCGGCAATTCGCCCTAATGTTGCCAACGGGCGGATGCAAGCTGTGCAGATTCCGTTCTTCTCAGGCAACAGCCTACCACATTTGGGGCACCGCGTTTGGTCAAGCTCCGTGTTAATAAAAAATTCGTCTTGTTGGCGGAGCTGCTCAAGCCCACGTGCGACCTCAGAGAATTTTTCCGCAAGTGAGCCAGAGTAAGGCACGAAGAGGGTCGGCTGCTTTTCTCGTTCGATTTCCAAGCGTCCCCCACCAACTAAGGGTTCGGTCTGGATACTTACTAACTCCTTGATGGGAACGTCAACAACTCCATCGACCCCTTCCGCAGGGGCTAGAATCACTCGCCGATCCGTGACGACGATCCACTGCTCCCCAAAGGTTCCATCAGGATTCAGATCGGTAGACACACGAATCAACTCTTCTTCTTCCTGAGTCAGCACATTCCGAATTTTCTGTCTGACTGCATCAGGCATCTGTTCGAGCAATTTCATCATAATCTCATCCAATCCGTCGTAAAAGTCGCTTTGAATCCCAATCCCATTGAGGCAGCCACACTTTACTATTTTAGGTGATGGATTCTTGGCATATCAATCACAAGGTGGAAACATCGGTCGATGTTTCGCGGGTGGCGACATGGCAATGATCTGGTCGCCCCGCCAGTCAATAATGTAGTTTTCAAAGCATATACTCTCCACCGTGCATGCTTCACGCATTGGGAAGGTAATAATACTTGATGAAGGTGTCCCATTTCCAGTATTAAGTAGATACGATTTGATGAATATCGTCGGAGATTCCACGCCATTTACTTTCAGGCAAACATCTTTCTTATCCACCCAAGATGGAATACGCACCAGCAGCGTCCGTCCACTTCGGTTTTCAATCTCAAGCCGCCCTGTTCGGGAAAGGTGACTGGTGAGGCGCACCCCTTCCGCTTCGTGACTGAATAGCATATTGATACGTACGCCGGTAGCGTCAGAGGTAATGATGGACAACAGAGCTTCACACATCCCATCCACAGCACCAGATGTAATATCATACGTTGCGATAGTAACATCTGGATGCAGGAGGTAATCGTTGGGCGTTGGAAAGCTGAAGCCGCCGCGCAAACGTGAGGCGCGGCGATGGCGGCTATCATCTGTTTCATCGGGGTCGTCGGGCAGGTCATCGACATCAATAACCTGTGAAGGCAGGAGATGTCCACGAAGTATGCGTTCTGCATCCTCGAAGTAGTTACTCCAGCCGGCGTGACCCAAAAGCAGGGCAGCGCGCAGCAGGTCGCCGGTGTTGTTGGACTCGCCGCGGGGGTGGAATTTATGCAGCGATTCCATCGACCAACCGAAGCTGCTGTTAAAACGTGGACATCCGACGTCGTAGATGGCTTTGACTCTGTTCAACAAATCTGCGTCGTTGGTGAGGAGGGCGAAGTCAAGCATTCCAGCGACCATAGCGTTGAGGGAATGACCATGCGTTCCCGCTTCTTCCTTAACCCTTCCTTCGGGTGTAAAGCAGTGTTCCAGCGCATAGGAAGTCAGGAGTCCTGCCAATTCTAGGGCAGCTTCGTCGCCTGTGACGCGATAGTTCCGAATTAGAGCATCAACGGCGCGACCTTCTTGCGATGGCTGGTGGTTGTAATCTGAGACGTAAGAGGGAAGACGGTCAAGTTGGATGGCACCGTCGTCATCCAGCGCAGCGCGGACGGTCCGAATCATCCGCCGACTCCATTCCCGCGCCCGCTCGTCACCGCGATGGATAAGACCGTTCAGAGCGTGTGTGGATTCTCGTATGTTGTGGAGATGGACGAAACGTTCACCTGTATCGTTATCCGCTGTGCCGGGCAGGTTGTCCGTCTCATCGAACAGCGCTATCTGAAGATCGGCAAGATCCCTCCAGATAGCTTCGTCTACGCATTCGCCTGTGGCACGCTCCACCATACCAATAGCGTGAATGGCTCTAGCGACAGCGTGACACCAGTCCCATGCGCCGGAGTGACTAAACGGCTTCAACCGCCCTTCCGCAAAGCCGATAGACCAGTACGGCATGTGCTTATTCGTCGGGTCAAGCCCACCGACAAGCGAATTCAATCCCAGCCGAATATGATTTAGCATATCTACCGGTTCAAGATGCTGCATCTATTATGCTTTCCCTTTCAGTTGATTCCCAATCCGTATTTACACAACATGCGAGTGGATCGGCAAATCGTCATGACTATGTTCTATAATACTGTGGTGATGTTCGCCAGCTTCCTCGACCGGATCAATATGAATAACCGCCCTAGAAAGATAGTTCAAGTGATGGAAGAGCTGATGTTGAACCTCCTTGGCTATTGTATGTCCCTCAGCGACAGAAAGGTCCGGCATCACGGCGATATTCACTTCCGCATGTAGCCGGTGGCCGATCCAGCGGCTGCGAACATCTGTTACCTCTTCAACGCCCTCAACATGGTGAGCGGCGTGGTTTATCTCATCAATGACATCAGTTTCCACACCGTCCAATAGGCGACTAAACACCGCTTTTCCTGACTGTAACACAATCCCAAAAATTGCGATGGTGATAAGCATTCCGACGATAGGATCCGCAAGCGGATAGCCGAGCCATATCCCGATCGCCCCTGCCAGCACCGCGAGACTTGTCCACCCATCAACGCGTGCGTGGTAGCCATCCGCAACAAGCGCAGCACTCCCAATCTCTTTGCCAACCTTAATCCGAAATATCGCAACCCCTTCGTTGCCGATAAAACCGATCACTGACGCAGCAGCAACAATCCAAAGGTGTCCAACGGTTTGAGGGTTAAAGAATCGATTAACCGATTCGTACCCTGCAACAACCGCGCTGAACAGTATCGTAAGCACAATTGCGATACCCGCCAAGTCCTCGACACGCCCATAACCGTAGGTGAACCGTTTGCTCGGTTTCAAGCGGGCGAAGGAGAAAGCAATCCACAACGGAATCGCAGTCGCCGCATCACCAAAGTTGTGGATCGTGTCAGCGAGCAATCCAACACTACCGGAAAGTATAACCACGCCGACCTGTAACACCGCGGTTACCATCAGTCCTAAGAAGGACCACTTTATTGCCCAGATGCCGCGTTCCGTGGTTATAATAGACGGGTCAATGACGCCGTGTGTATGGCCGTGTTCTCCATGGTCGTGGTCATGATCATGATGATCGTGATCTTCGTGGTCGTGGTGGTCATGACCATGAGGGTGATGGTGGTGATGATGTTCGTCGTGATGATGATCCGCTTTTTTTCTAAACATACAAGAGCCACCCCCTATAAATTAGTAGGCATGCTAGACACTATCCCGCAAGCGGTTACCAGTGTCGTTTCCAAAGTGTTCTTAATCTCGTGGCAAAGGCAAGTGAATTTTCGCGCTGTCGCGTGATTGTGATTGCAATGCCCCTAGCATAATTTCTAATGTGTGTCGAGCACGGCGCGGTGGTGAACTACTCGGCACATCATTCCAAACCATCTGGGCAAGTTCTCGGACGGGATGAATCAAAGCATCACCGAAAAAATCGCCATAGGTTTCGCCTTGGGGTGCCGGTGCTTCCGTCGCTGTCCCTTCGGGCTGATCTGTTTTCCACGCTTTGCAATGGTTGTCATTCAAAACATAGCGACCATTCGGACCCTGGAGATCGAATTCGCAACCGGCGGGTGTCATCTTGGCACTGTTCACGATGCCGCGCACCCCGTTGGAAAACTCAATAAGAATCGATGATGCTGGATCGAGGTTAGGATCGTGCCCGCCTTCTCCCTTATATTCAATCCCATAGTCCTCAAAGCCCTGCTCGTGTGCGGCGATGAGCCAGACTGGATCTGCATCGGCGAAGTAGCAGACCGCGTCGATGAGGTGGGTGCCGTTACGGAAAAGCATTGAACGACGCCCTCCCATGTGCGCGATAATGCGGGTTAGTCCACCAATTTCACCCTCCCGAACCGCGGTTCGCACCGCTTGGTACAATGGCAGCCAACTCCGCGTATGATCCACCGACATCTTGGTCCCGTTCCGCTCAACTGTCTCAATAATTCGATCGGAATCGTCAAGATTGATCGTCAGCGGTTTCTCACAGAGAATCCCTTTGACCCCGGCATCCGATGCGTCACAGACCGGATTGGTGTGATAATCGTCCGGTGTTGCCACGCTGACGACATCCAGATTCTCCTTTTCGAGCATGGCGCGGTAGTCGTTGTACTCATGGATCGAGCCGCGCGTAATCTTTGAACGCTCGAAGAAATTGTCGAGGACATCGGGCTTCAGGTCACAGACTGCGACGAGTTCAAATTCGGAGGCATTGGCATAAGCATATCCATGATACGATCCCAAGCCACATCCGATAACGCCTGCCCGTAATTTTTCATTGCTCATCGTTCACCTCGTTATGTTGGTTTTTCTTACAGATCAACAGGTTGGGGTTGAGGTAGCCCTGCGGGGAAGCCGTAGGGAAGATCGTTGCGATCCGCGGGGAGGGGCCAGCTTTGCCCGCCCAGATTCTGGAACGATTTGTGGCGACCGCAGAGCCATAAGAACATCTCCGACACCTTGATTGCGTCGCGGAACTGCTCCACATACGCCCCGCCAGGACCAGCGTATTCAGCGGTCGCAAAATCGAAATCTGGCTCGGTTACCCAATCCCGCTGTGGCGGGGTTGTGCGCCAGTAAAAATACTTGAGCAGATTGCGGATGCCCGAAGCGGTTGACGGTCCGCGGCGATGCCAGATGTGGTATACGGTTAGGAAGATAGAACCGGCTGGCGCAGTGGTAGGGATAGCACCCTTGATGCTAGCCAAATGCCCCATGAACCTCGCTTTGTTGCGTACAAGATGGGTGCCGGGCACAATCTGCGTCGGTCCCATTTCAATGGGTGTATCCTGAGGGTAGTAGAAAACTTGTAGAAAGTTGAGTTCGTGCGTGTAGTGATAGTTACCATCCACGTGCCACCCACCCACAGCCTGAATGGGACCCTGCACACGATGGTTGCTCATCAATATTGGCAGGTGAAAGTTAGCCCCCAGAAGGGAACGCACAGCACCAGCAGCCTCCGGATGAACTATCACATTTTCAACGAACCAGTCCTCCATCAGGATGCCGCTTGGCTCCATATTGGAGTGTTGGTCACAGTATTCCATCGCCCTGCGATTTATATCATCGGGGACGACGCTATCAAGCATCAGGTAGCCGTTCTTGCAGAACTCCAGCACCTGAGCATCTGTCATGGTCGGTTCACAGTCGTAGGTTTTCCGTTCCGATATTCGCATGGTTTACCTCCAGCGTTCAAGGATGAACTCAGCACCCAAGCCGTAGAACTCTTTTTCATCGACAGCAAGCAGTGCCATATTCGGGAAAGAAATAATCCGCCACCCATCCCGGACGGCGTCTAGGACTGTCTGATAGGACCAATCGTCTGGGTTAGACGGTCCCTCGCGAAGTTCTCCATCTTCAACCAGCAGCATACCGACCACCGCCGCTCCGGGGGAGGTGGTTACCGCTTGCAGATAGAGGACATCCTGCCGTTTTGGGTTGTCTGCTCCCACAATGTCCGCGATTCCTTGGCGCAGAGCGGCTTCCGTCAGTGCCCCCTGTTGAAGTTCCGCCACTAGTGCCTCCATAGTTTCTTTCTGCGTTTCAGTCATCGGCCTTTTTCCCTCGTTCAAGGTTGTGATTCTATTGGCAAAAGTTCCGCTTATCCCTCTGTCGAATTATACACGAATTTAGTTGCCTTGCCAATAGAAAACGTGATAGGATAAAAAAATACCCTTGCACTTTCGGTACTTCACCGGCTTCCAAGTCTGGACGCTGTATCGGGAGATCTCGATTCCCTTTGCAAACTTCTATACTCTTCCGGTAGCAAAAATCACACAAGTCGTGATTTCATAACACTACAGCGGATGGGGGTATGATAATAGCCCTGTCCAACTCCTTAGGTTAAGACCCCAGAAAGGAATCGCTATGTTAAAGGCAGGATTTATCGGTGCTGGCGGGCGAAGTCAAGGCGCGCACTACCCGAATGTGAACCGTCTCGAAGATGATGTCGAGATGGTTGCGGTATGCGAGATTGACGAGGAACGACTGAATCAGGTCGCCATGAAATATGAATTCGCGCATACGTTCACAGATCATCGCAAGATGCTCGATAGTGTTGACTTGGATATTATCTATTGCGTGATGCGCGAGGAATGGATATTGCAACCCGCGCTCGATTGCCTCAACGCAGGGAAGCATATCTTCATCGAAAAGCCACCAGGCGCTAACAGCGATGAGACACAGCAGTTGCTGGACACTGCGATCGCAAACGATGTCTATGCGATGGTCGGCTTTCAACGCCGTTACGCTGCCGTAACCCGTGAGGCGATGCGCCGTGTGAAAGAGAAGGGACCTGTTTCTACAGCGATAACCACTTTCAACAAACAGATTCTCGGTGGCGACGGTAAGGAGTTTACGACAACGCTCTGGAACGATGTGTGTCACGTTGTAGATCTACTGCGGTATATGGCGGGTGGCGAACCTGTCGAGGTGACCGCGTATCAGGACAAGTTCGACAGTGAAAGTCGAAACTGTTACACCGCGCTCGTTCGCTTTGATAACGATGTAACGGGCGTGTTGCTTGGGAATCGGGCATCAGGAGGTCGGGTGCTTCGCTCAGAGCTGCACGGTGTAGGAATCGGCTGCTACATGAAGATTCCGGCAGAGATTGAGATTCACGAGGACAACGAGAGCCACACGATGGGCGGCTGGGAGGTGGACGACGTTGACGAGCGGGATACGGCTCGGTATGAAGGTGTGCTGACGATGCACCAGCACTTCGCAGACTGTGTCCGTAACAAGAAAGTCCCGATTAGCGATCTCCGTGACGCGATCCATTCGATTCACCTTGTTGATCAGATTGAAGGGACTTTGCCGGACCATTAGCCGGTATCGGGCACCACCGGCTAACGCGGCAACCTCCTGTAACTGTTATTTAATAGGAGTTACGCACTTCAGTAGGGAACAACGATCGTTGTTCCCTACTGATTTCTTGATAGCACCCTTACTGTAGTTGTCCAATTCATTGGGCATTGGAAATTGTGTTCTGCGGCGGTGAATCGCCGAGCTACAGAGCTTTGAGCGTTCAACTGCGTAAGTCCTATTTGAGCTCCAGTAAAAATTGGGCACCCCGTTTCAGTGCGAAGGCAGGGATTTATGGAAATAAATCAAATTAAAGTACACCTTGAAAGCGACAAAATTCAGAAGATTAAACTCGCTGGCTTCGATATTGATGGGGTTATGCGTGGCAAATATATTTCGCTCGATAAATTTTTTTCTACCATCGAAAAGGGGTTGGGGTTCTGTGATGTGACATTCGGTTGGGACATGATTGATCAGCTCTACGAGCAACCAACTGTCACGGGTTGGCATACGGGGTATCCGGATCTCCTTGCCAAGATTGATCTGAGCACATACCGTGTGGTGCCTTGGGAGCCGAATACAGCCCTGTTTTTGCTTGATTTTTACGAGAGCGAAGATCAACCACTTACGGTTTCCCCACGCCAATTGCTCCAAACGGTTATCCGTAAAGCGAACGATATGGGATTCCAGCCATTCATGTCAGCGGAATACGAGTACTTTATCTTCCGAGAGACACCTCATTCCCTAGAGGACAAAGGATTTGAGAACATGACCCCACTCTCGCCCGGTTGGTTCGGCTACAGTGTGTTACGGGCATCTGCGGCAGCAGAGTTTGTTCATGCGATTATAGATGGGATGGGGGAGTATGACGTTGAACTGGAAGGGATACACACAGAAACGGGTCCCGGCGTGTATGAGACTGCGATTCGGTACGACACGGCATGCAACGCCGCAGACAAAGCCGCGCTGTTCAAAACTGGTGTGAAAGAGATTTTAGCCAGACATGGACTTGTTGCAACCTTTATGGCGAAATGGAGCCGAGACTACCCCGGTTGCAGCGGTCACCTGCACCAGAGCTTATGGAATTTGGAAGGTGATACAAATCTGTTTGCCGATGAATCAGATGCGTCGGGCATGTCCCAAACGATGAAGCACTATATCGCGGGACAAATCGCCGCAATGCCTGAGATGATGGCACTCATCTGCCCGACAATCAACTCTTACAAACGGACAGTCCCCGGTGCTTGGGCACCGACCAACGCCTCGTGGGGAATTGAGAATAGAACAGCAGCTCTTCGTGCAATTCCTGGAACATCCCCTAAATCCACGCGGACCGAATATCGGCTAGCCGGTGCCGATGCCAATCCGCATATCGCTATGGCGGCTAGCCTTGCTGCTGGATTATACGGCATTGAGCATCAACTCGATCCTGGCGAACCTTTCAGCGGCAATGCCTACAATGCCCCTCGAGGGCGGTTTGAACTTTTGCCAAGATCGTTGGCGGAAGCAACGGATCTGTTGACAGACAGCGAAATCAGCCGCGCCTGCCTCGGTGATGCGTTTGTGGATCATTTCGTAATCACACGCGAGCATGAAATTATGGAATTCGGTCGCGCCATAACGGATTGGGAACTCAAACGATACTTTGAGATTATCTGATACTATGCTCTCCCAACCGATTCAGCTAGCAATGTTTGACATGGCTGGGACCACTGTCAACGATAAAGTTGGCGGCTGCCCTCTGATGGTCATCAGTATGATGCGTGCTTTCGCGAAGCACGGAATTGAACTGTCCCCAGATGTAATTAACAAGCACCGGGGCAAGCAGAAGTCTGAGGCTATCCAGACCCTTCTGCGGGAAGTTGCAGAGTTATCTCCCGCCGAGGTCGAGCGCGTTGGAGATGGCGTGTATCGTGAGTTTCTTCGTGAACTGGAAAGTAACCTTTCGCGCATCTCGGAGATTGACGGCACAACCGAGCTCTTCCGGCACCTCAAATCTAAGGATATCCATATTGGGGTGGGTAGCGGCTTTCCGACTCAGGTTGTTCAGGCAATCGTCTCCCAACTGGGCTGGCTGGACAAGGGGCTGCTCGACTATGTAGGGAGCGCAGAGCAGGTCGGTGTAGGGCGTCCCAATCCAAAGATGATTCATGACGCAATGGAACGGCTCAGTATCACAGATGGACGAACGGTTGTCAAAATTGGGGATACTGTGGTGGATGTTCAAGAGGGCAAGAACGCTGGTGCTTGGACAGTCGCTGTGTTGACAGGGTCTCAGACAGAAGCACAACTGATGGCAGCGGCACCGGATTACATCCTATCGAGTATTCGAGAGTTGAGAACGTTGATTCCCCGGTAAATACTTTAGTGATCGGCAGCGGAAAGGGGTTATCGGACGACCTGTTTGAGCCACCCCCACATCGTGAATTGCTTACCCGCAGGAGCAACCGAAAAAGCAGGACTATACCACGTAGGACGAGTGTCCTCTAAAGGACTTTTGGTGAGGTTTCGAGGATTCCTCCCATCGGCGTCCATCACGTAGATTTCCTAGTTCCCACCTCTCGCGGCCTCGAAGGCAATCTGTGCGTGTGCGTCAACCCATACCATCAGTGCCGTAAGGGTGATTGCAATGATGACAAAAAGCCAAATTGTGTGTAGATTTCCTATCTTGGATTCGATCCAGCCTTCTAATCCGTGAGGGGTGTCCGCATCGCTAGAGTCGCCAAAAGCGGTAAAACTAAAAGCAATGACTATAAAGATTATACAGCAGAGTAATTTACGTTTCCTCATCTCCTCATCATAAAATTATTGTTTATGTCACCAGCCATTCTATTGGTGCTGCACTTAGTGAATATTTGAAATTGTTAGGAGTCATGCACTTTAAGCTTGTAGGAGTGCAATTCAACCCACGTCCGGACGGGCGATGAATCACCCTACTACAAACCTAAGCAATAAGTCCTAATTATATCACTTTAAAATAACCATCCGTCTCGTGGCGGAATACTCACCGGCTGAAAAGTGGTAAAAGTAAACTCCACTTGCCACTTGTTCGCCAAGATTGTTTCTCCCATCCCAGTGAATTGCCTTTGACCGACTCTCGTAGACCGCCGTAATCCGATGCCCAACGGCGAGCGCGCGGACGACCTGACCCGCTGTATCATAGATGGTCAATGTCACGAAAGCATCCTCCGCCAAACGATACGGTATCCACGTCTCCGGGTTGAACGGATTCGGATAGTTTGCTAACAGTTCCGACTCCGAAGGTATCTCATAGGGAACCAACGCTAACGCCGGTAATTCGATACGGCTCCGCAAAACATCTTCAGCCGTTACCATGTACCGCAACGGCTGCATACCGATTAAGGGAGAGGGAAATCTAACGGAGATTTCAAGGATATCCCCGATCTGTGCCGCCCGCCCCGTCTCCACATCCACAACGGTCACTTGATAGCCAGCCTCCGTGGATCCCCACCTATCCGGGAGAGAAAGGTTCTCATCTCCTGTTACAGTTCTGCCGGTAGAAATATTCTTGACAATCACGCGGAGCCCTCCGCTGTTGGTGCCCGTACCTTCGCCGACAATCGAACCCGTCAATGCTACAACGGGTGTGGTATCCTCCACTCCGATACCCGTCAGTGACAACAGCGGGGGGATAGCAGTTCCTGAGTAGTTATACCACCCATCACCGGAGATAACAACCGTCGCCGCCTGTTGAGCGTTCAGGATAAAGGATTGCCCCCCTATGATGGGGATATCACTGGCATCGCCTGTTCCTCTAACCGGCTTGAACGCTTTGTTACTCGAAACTGTAATGGCTGAAACATTGTCCTTAATTCCTTCGAGTGCTAACAGGTCGCTGACGCGGGTTATCCGTGAATCTCTCAACGGTACCCCCACCAAGTTCCTGCCCGGGTGCAACGTTATGAGACTACTTCCCTTGGTGCCAAGGGCATTACCACGCAGACGAAGGATCACCGCGTTGTTCATAACGGCGATGATACCTCTGTCATTAGTCAAAACCGGATCGGCAATCGTATCTCGGCTCGAGTCTCCTAGATAGCTGTGCCACGCCTGAGTTACAGGATTATGCGTAGTGAGGAGGTTGACGGTGTCCGACCCACCGAGGGCATCGTAGAGGTCAGCAACCGATTTGATGCTCCTTGCCATGTTGTCAACGATTGTCACCTGCAGTGGAACATGAATCCAACTGACACCCGCTGGCACCGCCCAGAGGTACTCAGTAGGGCGTTCATCGGAGATGGCGTGAAAGGTGACTTTTCCCTCGATTCCAACGGCAGATACAGAGACAGTGTTTGCGCCCAAGTTCCCCAGCGTGAGCGTGTTCTGCGCCCTGCCATTTTCATCAGTTCTAGTGATTTTGGGATGGACTATTCCACCGCCTGCGGTGACAGCAAAGGTGACCGCAATCCCTGAGGCTGCAGAACCGTTCTCATCCTGCACTTCAACGACATAAGGGTTCGACAGTGGTGTGAAGGCTGTTCCTGCTTGGTCATCGCCTGAGATTTTCAAAAGGGCGGGATGTGCTTGGTTGTCAAATAGCACCCTAACTCCTCTGTTTTGGAGGGTTGGGATGTGCGTATGGATGGATAAGTAACGCAGGGGGTTTCTCCGTACATCAACCGTGTCTCCGCTTCCCAATCCCGTATTTGCCACCAGGGGCGAGAGGTCGGATATTGAATTGCTCCCAAGATACAGCAACTCCAGATTGGTTAAGTCTGCCAACGCGGATATATCCGATACGGAATTGCCCCCAAGAGACAGTCTCGTCAGATTGGTTAAGTCTGCCAGCGCGGATATATCCGATACGGAATTGCCCCCAAGAGACAGTCTCGTCAGATTGGTTAAGTCTGCCAACGCGGATATATCCGATACGGAATTGCTCTCAAGAGACAGCAATTTTAGATTGGTTAAGCCTTTCAACGCGGCTATATCTGATATTGAATTGCCCCCAAGATACAGTCTCGTCAGATTGGTTAAGTCTGCCAACGCGGCTATATCTGATACGGAATTGCTCCCAAGAGACAGCAATTTTAGATTGGTTAAGCCTTTCAACGCGGCTATATCTGATATTGAATTGCCCCCAAGATACAGCAACATTAGATTAACTGCATGTTCAAAACCGGTGAGGTCTGTTATGTGGTGACCAGTAGCACGAAGGCTCCGTAAGTTTAACATCGCATGTGGCGTAAGCGCAACCCCACCAATATGCTTCCGCACTACCGCTGCTAAATTTGCATCCGGTATTGACACAACCTTGGGGGGCGGCAGCAGGGAGGTAATATTAATTGGATACCGCTGACTCCATGAGATGTTTCCATGCACATCAATAACCTGAAGGAATACAGATTTGTTTCTTGGTTCTAGTGCAGTTGTGACAATTTCAACGGTGCTGCTTGTGCCGGTTAATCGTTTACAAGCAAGAAAGCCCCCGAACCACTCATAATCAGATTTTACTTCGGGTATATGCAACCGTGCTTGATGAAGGCCATCAAGATCAGCTACCTCAAAACGGAGACCGATGGTATTCGGTAGCGATGCTAACCTTGCTGTGAGTGCCCCAATCGTTGTACTCTTGTTGAAGTTTTGACTGGGACGAGTGGGGTTGAAGTAAGGATGGACATCCAACCCTTCGGCTGCACATTTAGACAACTGGGATCGATTGCTTCCTCCATAAGACATGATATAGGCATCGTTACGAAAATCGTGTCTCAAACCAAAGGTATGCCCAAGCTCGTGGGAGGCAAGATAAACTTTATTAATAATATCTCCTATGCCATGGATGAGTCCTATTCCACCTCCTCCATCGCCCAGCGTGGCTCGCCCCCCGGCGCCACTAATCAGATAGCCGCTATCTACCACAATGAGATAGATATTCTGTAAGGTGTCAAACTGTTCGTTGACTTTTTTCCTAATTTTGTCAAAAGTCTCATGCTCATAATAGTCAGCGGTGAACTGCCCGTTCACATGATGCACCACTGCCTTCCCCGTCGGATCGGCTTCAAAGGTAAAGGTTTTTCTGCCAAACCCGTGTCGCTCCATATCGTTAGCGTATCCCTGCTGTACCCTCTTTATCAAGGTATCCATCTGTGCGTCTATATACGGCCGAGGTCGACGGTCGTTTGGGAGAAAGTAGATTAGCCGAATCGTGTAGGGGTCACCGACGTTCAAATTCGCAGCAGCAGGAGCTTGGGCATAATCGTGGTTGAGGGATTTGATATACTGGCGGTTGTCCAGTGGATAATCAATCACACCGCAAAAGTGCGCTCCGTTTCCCTCGGATGGCTGGGAGGCGGCAACCGCCGGGTTAAGTGTGGCACCGGTAAGATAGACTATTATCGCATACAAGGTGAAACGAAAAATTTGTGTTTTCACAGATTTACCTCCTTATCGGTTGAGAAGGTGTAAGAGGCATCTGTAGCTAGGTTCTGTAGACATTTCAACGGAACCTAGATAAGATCTGACAGGAATCATTGCCAAACGCAATTCACTTGGTGTATCATCCACAAGCAATTTAGATGCCACAATTATCTCGTATCATTCGGAGCGTATTGTGCAAAAACCAAGTTTTCTGAAAACTCCTGCTCTGGGCGACTTTGCACTTGATTTTGACATCAGCTATGATTTCAAAGGGAGGTTTGTGTTCTGGAGGAGTTTGTCGAAACTGTGCCACATTGTTGTTGCAGAAATGCCACACCGGTACTTAGAATGGACGAGCCAACTTCAATCAACAGCAACATGAATCTTGGTTGAGAATTCACCCCGACTGCGTCCGAGTGCCTGTAAGGCTTGCCCACCACTGATTTTCAAAGTACCCGCGGCACATGGGTGGGCACGAATGATGGTGGTATCAATGATGAGCCACTCCATATCTGGATCATTGACAAAGTGTTAGTGCAACCGTTGAAAGCCCCCTTTATTGCACCACCTTGCAAATCGTTTATAGACGCTGTTCCAATTGCCGTAGGGTTTTGGCAATAATCGTCATTGGCTACCACTACGAGTTATCCAAAGCACTGCTTGGATAAAGCGCTTTAGGTGTATTTCCTTTCCGGTGTAGATGTCGGGACAGGTTTTAAGGCAATTATCGCGCAACCTGTTTCAGCCAGCCCCACATTGTGAATTGCTTACCCACAGGAGCAACCGAAAAAGCAGGACTAAACCATGTAGGATGAGATTCACGCGCTATAGGGCTGTTGGTCAGGTTTTGCGGATTCTTGCCATCGGTGTCCATCACGTAGATCTCCAAGTTCCCATCCCTATCGGAAACAAAGGCAATCCGTTTGCTATCGGGGGACCAGGAGGGATCACGGTCAATGTGACGATTTCTGGTGAGTTTTTGAGGAATCCCGCCATCGGCGGTCATCACGTAGATTTCCATTTCCTCCCCCTTAGGCACAGCCGTGAAAGCGATGTGTTTACCGTCGGGAGACCATGAAGGTGCCCAGCTATCACGGTGACTTTCGGTGAGTTTTTGAAGATTCCCACCATTGGTATCCATCACGTAGATGTCCCAGTTAGCAAACTTATTGGAAGCGAAAGCAATGCGGCCGTCGGGAGACCAAGAGGGATAACGGTCAATATGGAAACTGTTAGTAAGGTTTCGAGGATTACCCCCATCGGCGTCCATCACATAGATGTCTGCTTTACCCCACTTGTCACCCCTATCAGACGAGAAGGCAATGCGTTTGCCACCTGGGGACCATGACGGTTCCCAGTCACTATGGCGATTGTCTGTGAGCCGTTGAAGATTCCCACCATCGGCGTCCATCACGTAGACATCCCAGTTTTTATTGCTCAGGGAAGAGAAGGCGATGCGTTTGCCGTCGGGGGACCAAGAGAGAGAATCGTCAGCCCAGAGATTATCTGTGAGTTTTTGAAGATTCCCACCATCGGCGTCCATTACGTAGATGTCCATCTTGTCATTTGTCTCAGACGTAAAGGCGATTTGTGCCTGTGTGTCAACGCCTACCATCAGTGATGTCAAACCTAAGAGGACAACCGTAGCTAGAATGAAATGTGTGTGATTGTATCTCCATTGCATCTGCTGTGCCTCCTTCCTTCTCAAACGCAGTTAGCGTGCGACCTGCTTAACCCGTCCCCACATCGTGAATTGCTTACCCGCAGGAGCAACTGCAGCAAAAGACGGACCAAACCACGCAGGTTGAGAGTCCTCCGCTATAGGATTTTTGGTCAGGTTTCGAGGATTCCTCCCATCGGCGTCCATCACGTAGATGTCCCAGTCCCCATCCCTCTTGGAAGCGAAGACAATCCGTTTGCTGTCGGCAGACCATGAGGGTGACCCGTCAGCATGTCGATTCGCTGTTAGGTTTCGAGGATTCCTCCCATCGGCGTCCATCACGTAGATGTCTGGGACCGTATTGTGCCAATCCGTAACCCGAGACGAGAAGGCAATGCGTTTACCATCGGGAGACCAGGAGGGTGATCCGTCACTACGGGAGTGGCTTTTGGTGAGGTTTCGAGGATTCCTCCCATCGGCATCCATCACGTAGATGTCCCCGTGGGCCTCCCGCTTAGACCTAGCCGAGAACGCAATCCGTTTGCCGTCGGGAGACCAAGTGGGTGACCAATCACCGTGGTTATTAACTGTGATGTTTAGAGGAATCCGACGATCGACGTCCATCACGTAGATATCCCCGTCGGAAACAAAGACAATGCGTTGACCGTCGGCAGACCAGGCGGGATCACGATCAGGCGCGGGATTGTTGGTGAGGTTTTGAAGATTCTCTCCATCGGCATCTATCACATAGATGTCCCCGTTCCCATCCCTATCGGACTCAAAGACAATCCGTTTGCCATCGGGGGACCAGGAGGGATCACGGTCAGTCGCCGGATCGTTGGTGAGTCTTCGACGATTCCCGCCATGGACGTCCATCACGTAGATGTCCGAGTTCCCATCCCTCGTGGACACAAAGGCAATCTGCGCCTGCGCGTCAACACCTATCATCAGCGTCGTCACAATTAGCAGAGCAACACTCGCGAAAATGAAATATGCAAGATTGCATCTCCGTTGCATCTGTTGTGCCTCCTTCCTTTTCAAAGACGGTTATTGTGCAACCTGTTTAATCCACCCCCACGTCGCGAATTGCTTACCCGCAGGAGCAACTGAAAAAGTAGGTGCAACTGTAGCAAAAGACGGACCAAACCACGCAGGATGAGATTCATGCGCTAAAGGGCTGTTAGTAAGGTTTTGAGAATTCCCACCATCGGCGTCTATCACGTAGATGTCCCAGCTTCCGATCCTATCAGACATGAAAGCAATGCGTTCACCGTCGGCAGACCAAGAAGGATAACCGTCAATCGCAGGATTGTTTGTGAGATTTTGAGGATTCCCACCATCGGCGTCTATCACGTAAATATCCATTTCCTCCCCTTGCACTGCAGCCGTAAAGGCGATGCGTTTGCCGTCAGGAGACCATGAAGGTGCCCAGTTATTACGGTGACTTCCGGTAAGGTTTTGATGATTCCCCCCATCGGCAGCCATCACATAGACGTCCCATCTAGCACCCCTAAAGGAAGCAAAGGCAATGTGTTTGCCGTCGGGAGACCAAGCGGGATAACGGTCAACATGGCCCCCGTCATTGGTGAGGTTTTGAGGATTTCCGCCATCGGCGTCCATTACGTAGATGTCTGCTCCGCCCCAGTTGTCACCTCTATCCGAAACAAAGGCGATGCGTTTGCCATCAGGAGACCATGAAGGTTCCCAGTCACTGTGGATATTTTTGGTGAGTTTTTGGGGGTTCCCACCATCGGCATCTATCACGTAGATATCCCAGTTTCTATTACTCAGGGACGAAAAGGCGATGTGTTTACCATCGGGAGACCAAGAGAGCGGATCGTCAGCCCAGAGATTGTTGGTGAGTTGTCGAGGTTTCTGTCCATCGGCGTCTATCACGTAGATGTCCACGTTGTCATTCGTCTCAGACGTAAAGGCAATCTGTGCCTGTGTGTCAACGCTTAGCGTCAACCCCAAGAGGACAACGCTAGCTAGAATGAAATGAGCTCCATTGCATTTCCGTTGCATCTGCTGTGCCTCCTTCCTTTTTGACAGATAACGTAACACCTATCTGATTTAGTAACACACGGCTGAAAATTCGGTTCTGCCAACATTTCAACGCAGTCAGATAAGATCTGACGCGAATCGTTGCCAAACGAAATTCAGTTGGCTCATTGACTACACGAAATTAAGATGACTCGAGTTCCCATCTAAACGCCCTTCAGCGGGGTATGTCTATAGAATATTGTCGCTGGCTCAAAACAATTTACAGTATAAACTTCCTTGCATTCAATTTGCAACCAGTTTTCTGAAGTATGGACATATTATGTCCATACTTCCAACAAAAGTGACAGGAATTTTTGTGTGCTTGGTGGGTATTCTTATAATCACAATGGGGACAGATAGGTTTTTGAATCGATACTTAGAATGGGTGAGCCAACTTCAATGTCGGTCATCCTGCCGTACGTTCCCACGCTTCAGCGAATGCCGCAGAGCCATCGTCATCCCAGAAGTCCATATCAACCGGCTGATTGTAACCGGGACCATGTCCATCTATAAAACTTGGACCGGTGCCCAGACCGTCGCCCACAGAACGGACTGGCAGCCGCGCGTAAATCGGCGGAAGCCCTGCATATTGAATCTGTATCAAAGCGCGTGGCAATGGATCGGGTTCAACGCTAGACCAGTGGGCAAGTGCATCGCGATCGAGCGTTACGCCTAACCCTGGTTCCTCTGGCACACGGACTGTTCCGCCAGCAGCGTCCAGCACCGGCGTCACGATGTCTTCTGACCACAGATGAGTGCAGGTGACGTGGTGCAGTGTCGCCATCGGGAAGACCGCCGCCATGTGTGCGATAAACGCTCTTGTGATGTTACCACCCGTGTTCTGCATCATGAACGGCACATTCGCCGCTTCAAACAACCCTGCTCGTTGGCCAACCTGGCCAGGGGGTGCGTGACCCAGCATGTAACCGTCCGCAAGTCCCATCAGTGCCTCCCGTCCACCCAGCGGTAGATGATGGAAGTAGATCGGCAGCGGGCACTTATCTCGCAGGGCGCGATACCCTTCAAAATCGTGCGTACGTAACGGGTCTTCAATTGCCCCCGCGACAGGGAAGTGTATCAGCTCCCGCGCTAACTCCAAAACGTGCTCCACCGTATTGTCGAAGTTAATATCGTAATGAATCTTAAATCCCGGTGCATTCTCTCCAAGTTTAATCTGCATCGCCTCGGTCTGCGCTACGACGTTGTGGCAGTGGAAGGTGTGGAACTTGAGCCATGTGTAACCCGCAGCGGCTGCGTGCTCAACTTCCTCTGCCATCTTCTCAGGCGTCTGCGAGACCGTCCATGCTGCCATCGGTACGCGCGAACGGGCTTGTGGCCCGAACAGTTTATAGGCAGGGACATCATTGTACTTGCCGACCAAATCGTAGATCGCCGGGGCGAGGGCGATAGGGAGAGCTGGATGCGCTAACCAATCACACGGATTCGTACCGCGCAGCTGCTCGATCCAGTCGTCTATCCCAGCCCACAATTTGCCGACATGCTCACCTAAACCTTCCAACCCATTATCGGTATGAACGACAAAGACCGTGCGACAACGGAAGTCGGGACCTTGATAGCGCGTCAACGCTTCACTATTCCACTCCTGAAACGGGGGACAAATAACGTGTGTCTCAACATCGGTGATTTTCATGGTGTTAGCATCTCCTCTTCTAAGCGGGTTGGTAACCTTCGTGCATGTTGTCGATAAAGCGATGAACCGAAGCCGCTGGAATAAAAGCGAGGTATAGAAGAATCATGGTCGACGTGAAGGTACGGATAGGCAATAGGACGTAAAAAAGAACATGCAAGACAATCCCAACAGGCATCAAGTATTTGCGAAGTTTAGGGATGTATAGCCCAAAAGACAGCGAGAATTCCAGTATCACAGTAGTAATTGCGAGAACAAAACAGAGCGCGGAGAATCCGGGGAGGTTTGCGTAGTCAATCCCCGCATAATAGTTGTAAGCAAGGAGTTCCATGCGCTCACCACTCAAAAATCCCCAGTAAAGTTTCTCGTAGGCGGTCCAGAAATAGACCATTGACAATTGAATGGCAATTAGGCGTAGCCCCCACAAATTACCAATTTCAGGCGGTGGCGGTAAGCCTGATTTTAGCGCACAGCGGAGGGCTAACCAACGATCTAGCGAGTATGAGCGACCACACGGTGTCAGCGCAATAAAGAGGGTAGACATGACCAAGAGGAAGGTGTGATGATGTTTCCATGACGGATGCATGATAAACAGGATGGAAAGGAGGATGGCTGTCCCCATTGATGAGATTCGCGTCCACAGACCGACGCACATGAGCCCGGTAAGCAGGAAAAACGCAGAATTGAGTAGAATCGCACCCAACCGTATATCTCGACAGAGTATCAGTTCACCTCCCCACCGAGACCAGATGAGCAGCACCAATCCGATTCGGATTAGCCCCACTGAACGGGTGGAATCACGATAACACAATGCCCAGTTATAGAAATGCTGTAGGAGTCGTAACAAGTTTTGCATTGATTATCGCTCTCCAGATCAATATACCCCGTTCACTCGATACGTTTATCCACATATAGGGTTTTCCACCCATCGCGTGTGCCGATGCGTGCATTTACCCGTAAATCAGCATCAGCCCCTATCCTCTGTCGTAGGCGCTGTCCCACATCCAATACTCCTTTTTCCTTCATAATCCGCCGCGAATGGTGGTGTAACCCTCGCAATTTGTCATAGCCTAACGTCTTGAAATAGTCAATGTGCTCGATGCGTCCATCTGGATGTCGGATGTAAAACTCCACAGCACAGACACCGGGGCCCCGAAGATGGTACATCTGCCACGACCGAAAGGCATTGCCTTTACCCTTCAAGACTTGCTTATAAAAGGGACCAAATATGACGTATAGCATCAGCAGTGCGAAAGCAACCGCTCGGAAAACAATTGCCAACTTGCTTTCAGCTGCCGTGTCCACCGCCGTCTCTTCAGATTGGTATCGATTAGCTGGTGTCATTAACGGGTTTTCTCTAGTTCAAAGGCATCAACACACATCTCACATAACGGCTCCGTCAAAAGCGAACGACCAATTCCACATCTGTCAACACAAGGTCGGGAACAACCTTCGGGTGCCGTTCCTCAAGCACAACCTTGACTTCGTGCGAACCCACATCTAGAGGCACATCCATATCGAAGCACAACCAGGCTGCCCCACTGACATCTGAGATGAGATGTGGATCATTGATGGTGCAATAGCGGATTGTGGGGGCATCAAGGGTTGTCCCATCCCACAAGACCCGGACAACATCGCCGCGCACCCACTGATCCAACCGCACCCGTAACTCGACCTGTTTGGGGAGGCTAGTTAATAAATCGTCCGCCACATTTAGTATAATTGTTGGGCCTTCACCGGTAAGCGTCTGCTTCAGAGCAACCGGGACCTCACCCCATAAACGGTCATTTCGGTAAGCACCCCGCCACTCTCCTGTTTCCTGTAGGAAGCGATGGGTTGCCGCATAAATTTTGTCCGTGCCCCGCAGTGTATCGGGTGAGCCGACCTGTGAGAGCAATTCCCGCCTCGAATCGTGGTTCGCGTGCCAGTTAAAGACATAGATGCCGCTTGCGCCTGCGCTATGGTAGCGGCTAGAGATAGCGCGGGTACGCATTCGATCTTTAGTATCGGCATCTTCGGGTCCAACGAAGGTGCCGGGCAATCCGCCATCAAATCCGGGGTAGACCGCAATTGGCTTATCTTGGCACAGTTCAACAAAAGCTGCGACATCTAAGGAGGGATCTGTCGCTGCACCGCCGGCAGGAATTAGAATATCCACTAACCCCTCGTTCACCCAGGTTGGAATATCGTATCCGATGTTGCGGCACATCTCTAGCGTACCAGACACACGCGCTGCTAAGTAGAACGGTCTGCCGCGTTCCTTCGCAAGCGCATCGGTCATCTGCCGCACCGCTCGCTGAAGGTCGGTCAGGACGTATCGGAGTCGATAGCCTTCGTCCGCGGGCAGATGAAAAGCGTGTCGTTGCCAATCCAATTCAACACCATCCCAGTCATATCGCTCGCAGATCTCCTTGATGTGTGCGTAACGGTGTTCCCGTATTTCGGGGACAGCGAAGTTCCATGAGAGCGCGAACCACTCCGATGTTTGGTCACCGAGCAGCCATTCCGGATGTTCGGTCCGCATCTGTGTCAGTTCCGTGTGGTGCAATTTCTCCAAGTCAGCGAGCTGTGCCCCGCTGAAGTGATTGTCGTTCATGCGCACTGAGGCATAGACATGCATCCCAAGTTGGTGCCCACGTTCAACAATAGCCTGCTGTGGATCTTCGCCACGCTCTGCCATCTGACGGATGTTTTCGGTGTGAATGTACGCTTGAGCACTTTCATAACGTCGACTATGGACATCGCCAAGCTGTTCAAGGACATTACTCTGCCAGCGGGCGGCATGTTCACCGATACACCAGAAATGGGCGCCGACCTGCGTATCTTCCAGAGGAGCGTAAGCCTTCTCCAAGAAGGCATTTATAGACTGCGGCGGCTCGGAGTAGCCGTGGGGAGCACCATCCCAGTTGTAGATAATCCGATATTCAGGGGGTTTAGGCATATTCGTTTTCCTCTTGGTGTTTCGGATGAGTTACGCTACAGATCGGTTCATTCCCATTCAATCGTACTCGGCGGTTTCGAGCTAATATCGTAAACGACACGGTTGATGCCACGCACCTCGTTGATAATACGGTTGGAAATGACACCCAATACATTGTGAGGAATCTTCGCCCAATCCGCTGTCATGCCGTCGGTGCTCGTCACAGCACGCAATGCGACAACGTTTTCGTAGGTTCGCTCATCGCCCATCACGCCGACACTCTTAACCGGCAGAAACACAGTCAATGCCTGCCAGATTTCGTCATATAGCCCTGCTTCCCGTAGCTCTGCAATGAAGATTTCATCTGCCTCCCGCAGCATGTCGAGGCGTTCTTGCGTGATTGGACCCAATATACGGACAGCCAAACCGGGGCCGGGGAATGGGTGCCGTCCTAGCACCGATTTCGGGATGTCCAGTTCTGATCCGACCGCTCGCACTTCATCTTTGAACAGTTCACGCAGCGGTTCAATCAGTTTGAACGGCAGATTTTCGGGAAGACCACCGACATTATGGTGCGTCTTAATCGTCGCCGATGGTCCCTTGACAGACACACTCTCAATTACGTCAGGATAGAGCGTACCTTGCGCTAGGAAGTCGATCTGCCCAATTTGCCCCAACCCCTCTTTGAACACTTCGATAAACTGATTACCGATAATCTTACGCTTCTGCTCCGGGCTTTCAACACCTGAAAGGTATTCGAGAAATCGATCGGTGGCATCGACATAATAAACATCAACCCCAAGCTCTCGAAAAGTTGATAACACCTGATCTGCTTCATTTTTCCGCAACAAGCCGTTATTGACAAAAACGCAGGCTAGTGCATCCCCGATAGCATGTTTAAGTAGCGTTGCAAGCACTGTCGAATCAACGCCCCCGCTCACAGCGCATAACACACGAGCACCACCCGTTTCCGCGCGGATCTTCTCCGTAGCTTCTGCGATGAAGGACTGCATCGTCCATTTGTCGGTACAATCACAGACTTCATAGACAAAGTTAGCGAGCAGCTGGCTACCGTCTGGTGTGTGGATAACCTCCGGATGGAATTGCAACCCGTAGATGTCCCGGTCTAGATCTGCTATCGCTGCGATTGGGGAATTGTGGGTGTGCGCAACGGGGTGGAATTCGTCGGGCAGCACATCGATTCGGTCACCGTGACTCATCCAGACATCCATCGTCTTTGGTAGGTCTGCGAACAACGGAATCGGCAAATCTACGGTCAATTCCGCCGAACCAAATTCACGGTCAACGGCGGGATGTACCTTTCCATCTGCTGAGAGGTGCGCGATGATCTGCATACCGTAACAGATACCGAGAATCGGCACGCCGAGCGTTAAAATTTTCGGATCGGGCAGAGGCGCGTCTGTGGCATAGACGCTCGCAGGACCACCAGAAAGGATGATACCTTTCGGTTGTATAGATACCAGCCGATCTAGCGGAATATTATAGGGATGGATTTCACAGTACACCTTGTGTTCGCGGACCCGGCGGGCGATTAACTGTGTATACTGGGAACCGAAATCTAAAACAACGATGGTTTCGCGTTTCATTATGCCTAACCTTCTAATCTATTGAGTCGTAATTTTATTCTATCACAGATTAGCAGGTCAGTCAATTAAGCATTTACATAGGGTCATTTAATTCTCCCATATTATTGTCTGAATCACGGATAAACATGGATTGACGGATTACACGGATAAAAGACGCCCTCGATAACTGGCATAAGCAGGTGCAATGAACGCGCGACTACAAACGGCGGGGCAAGATGCCCCGCCTACCGGGTGGGGATAGAACGCGCTGCTACGAACAGCGGGGCATGGGCCAAAACGGAAAACTAAATGACCCTAGCATTTACAAAAATCGCTTGGCTTTAATTATTCTATATGTTATAATAAGGCGATTTCAGGACTATATGCTTAGCACTTATGTGCTAGTTGGTGTTGACTTATTAACTTTAAAACTAAAGGAATTCCTAAGGAGGCAAATCCTAATGGCATACACATTACCCGACCTGCCGTATGCTCACAACGCTTTAGAACCGCATATTGACGAGCAAACAATGCAGATTCATCACGGAAAACACCATCAGGCTTACATCACCAATGTTAACACTGCCCTTGAAGGGCTTGATGATTTGGCAGCCCTGTCGGTCGAAGAATTGCTAAGTAACATCGACCAGGTGCCCGAAGACAAGCGGCAAGCTGTCATCAATAATGGCGGCGGACATGCCAACCATTCACTCTTCTGGACCATAATGGGACCCAATGGTGGTGGCAACCCCACACCAGAAGTTGCCGCTGCAATCGAGTCCGCTTGCGGATCGCTTGAGGCTGCCAAAGAACAGTTCGTGACAGCCGCGACAACCCGTTTCGGATCTGGCTGGGCATGGGTTGTTGTTGATGAAACCGGCAGTATACAAATCTACTCGACTGCTAACCAAGATAGCCCGATCATGCAGGGTCATACACCGATACTGGGCCTTGATGTTTGGGAACATGCATACTATCTGAATTATCAAAACCTGCGTCCCGCATATATCGAAGCTTGGACGAACGTTATCAATTGGGAAGAGGTCGCCAGACGTTACGCCGCTGCAAAGGGCTAAGCTGACGATTCTAATCGATCTAGGGTGCCTTCAGAGAGTAGGGACGGGGCTTTGGTCTCTGCCTACTCTCTGGAGTTCTGCCTACAGATGTTCAACAGACACATCAGACATTTCGAATTTATATAATAATTCTATTCACAATTGAATACACAAAAGCGATGAAGGGGAGGAGTAAGTCGAGCGATCTTGACAGAGCGGGAAATCCACTGGCTGAGAGATTTCCTCAAGTAACCCCGACTGAAGGTCGCCCCGGAGCTGCTAACCTGAAAACGCCAAGTAGGGTTAGCCGGGTTGATGCACGTTACGCATACCAATGAGTGCCCTTTTACATACAATATCTAATCAACAAAGGGAATTGGAGTGGTACCACGGTAAGGACTTTAAGAGAAGCCCTTCTCGTCTCCAAGTATACCTCAAAAGCTATCCTTGAAATTTTCAATCGAGGCGCTTCTATTGAGGATTGGAACGGGAGGGCTTTTTTTATGGGACGTATTTGTCACGGAAACCGTTAGGATTCACAGAGGGGTTTCCTTAGAAAAGGGTTCAAACTTCCCTACGTAGGAATACCTCACCGATGGGATTGGAACTAAGAAGTCACCAATCCTTGAATCCTGATTAAATTTAAGAGGAGAGAGCTATGGAACTATCAGGAGCAAAAATACTGATTGAAAGCCTCAAACAAGAAGGTGTGGAGTATATTTTCGGTGTCAACGGCGGCGCAGCGATGCCCATCTTTGACGCTCTCTACGATCACCCTGACGTGAAACTCATCATGATGCGACACGAACAAGGCGCGTCGCATGCCGCCGATGGTTACGCACGGGCAACAGGTGAGGTCGGCGTCACGCTTGCCACCTCAGGTCCCGGCGCCACAAATCTAGTGACCGGTATCGCAACCGCATATATGGATTCAATTCCGATGGTGGCGATCACAGGACAGGTTTTTACCCACTTGATGGGCAACGATGCCTTCCAAGAGTGTGATGTGATTGGCGTGACGCGTCCGGTCTGCAAGCATAGTTACTTAATCAAAAGTAGCGATGAGGTCGCCGATGTTATAGCAGAAGCGTTCCATATCGCTAGCACGGGCCGCCCTGGTCCCGTCGTCATTGATTTTGCCAAAGATGCTCAGATCCACGAATCGCTATTCCGCTATCCAGAGAAGGTCAATATCCGCAGCTACAAACCAAAGGTTGATGGGCACCCGCTCCAGATCGCGAAAGCGGTTGAGATGATTCATAACGCCGAACGCCCAATACTCTATGCGGGTGGAGGCGTAACGCTATCTAACGCTTCTGAAGAATTGCGCGAGTTGGCAATTAAAACTGGTATTCCAATCACCGTAACGCTTATGGGCTTGGGCGCATTTCCCGAAACCCATCCATTGGCAATGGAAATGCCCGGCATGCACGGTTCCTGCTGCGCGAACTATGCGTTTACCGATTCGGATCTGGTCGTTGCGATTGGTGCCCGGTTCGATGATCGTGTTACGGGAGACTTGACAAAATTCGCACCACAAGCGAAGAAGATCCATATTGACATTGATGCCTCCTGCATTGGCAAGAACGTTCCAATTGATGTGCCGATTGTCGGTGATGCTAAGCGCGTATTAGCGGAAATGAACAAACTAGTTCATCGCGTGGACATTGAACCCTGGATGCGCCAAATCAATGAATGGAAAGAACAGTATCCCTTTGAGTATCAACAAAATGCTGATAATATTATGCCGCAGTATGTCATTGAGCAGATCTACGACCTTTACTCTGACGCGATAGTTGTTGGAGATGTCGGACAGCATCAGATGTGGGCGGCACAATATTTCAAGTTCACTGAACCGCGTCAATGGTTAAACTCCGGTGGACTCGGCACTATGGGGTTCAGCTTGCCTGCTGCGATTGGAGCACAACTTGGCTGTCCCGACAAAACGGTCGTCAACATCAATGGCGACGGCTCGTACATCATGACGATACAAGAGCTTGTTCCTGCGATCTCGATGAATCTCCCGCTCAAGATCTTTGTTATCAACAATATGTATCTCGGCATGGTTCGGCAGTGGCAGGAGCTCTTCCACCAGAAACGCTACGCCGCTGTTGACTATCACGATAACCCTGATTTCGCGCAGCTCGCTGAGGCATTTGGGGCGACAGGAATCCGCGTTGAGCGAATCGAGGATGTCCGGCCGGCATTGGAGAAAGCCAAAGGTATCAACGACGGCCCCGTTGTCATCGACTTTATCGTTGATGAAGAAGAAAACGTGTTCCCGATGGTTCCAGCAGGTGCGGGACTTGGCGACGTTATACGAGGTTTGGCATAATGGTTGAAGAACGACACATCTTTTCCGTACTTGTTGAAAATCGATTCGGGGTCCTTGCGCGAATTGCAGGGCTGTTCAGTGGGCGTGGATATAACATTGACAGCCTCAACGTCGCTGAAACTGATGATCCGGGCGTTTCACACATGACAATCATTACACATGGTGATGCACAGATCATTGAGCAGATTTACAAGCACCTGAACAAGCTGATTGATGTAATCAAGGTGATAGATCTTACCGTTGAAAACCACGTCGAGCGAGAGCTTGTACTGATTAAGGTTTATGCTGAGCCACAGCGTCGCGGGGAAATTCTCCAGATTGTGGAGATTTTCCGCGCCCACACGGTTGATGTCGGTCCCGATTCCTTAATTATCGAAGTGACCGGCGACGAAGGGAAGCTGAAGGCAGTGGTTGATCTACTACGTCCCTACGGTATTCAGGAGCTTGTCCGCACTGGTAAAATTGCAGTCATGCGCGGCACCTCAAAGTAATGAACCGACATTGCATTGCATTTTCATGTTTCACATATTAAGGAGTATTCATGGCAACAATTTACTACGATAGTGATGCAGATTTCGATTTACTCAAAGAACGAACGGTTGCCGTCATCGGCTATGGCAGCCAAGGACGCGCACAGGCGTTGAACCTCAAGGACAGTGGCGCAAACGTTGTTCTTGGGTTGCGGCCCGGCAGCCGTTCCCAGCCGGCGGCAGAATCAGAGGGATTGACAGTAAAGAGTATCGAAGAAGCGGCTGCTGAAGCAGATGTCGTTCAGATTCTCATCCCTGATGAACAACATGGAGCGGTGTATAGGAATCAGATTGAGCCGAATCTACAGGCAGGCAATATGGTGATGGTTTCGCACGGTTTCAGCATTCATTTCGGTCAAATCGTTCCAACTAGCGATATTGACGTGGCGATGATTGCACCGAAGGGGCCAGGGCTGCTCGTACGACAAGTCTTTGAAGAGGGCGGCGGTGTGCCGTGTCTTATTGCTATCCAACAGGATGTAACGGGACATGCCAGAGACGTCGCGCTTGCTTATGCGAAAGGGATCGGCGGTATGCGGGCTGGTGTCATTGAGACTACCTTCCGTGAAGAGACGGAAACCGATCTCTTCGGCGAACAAGCTGTGCTTTGTGGTGGAACGACCGCCTTAATCAAAGCCGCCTTCGATACCCTCGTCGAAGCTGGCTACCAACCAGAGATGGCGTTTTTTGAGTGCCTGCATGAGTTGAAGCTGATTGTAGATCTGATCTATACAGGGGGGCTCAGCAAAATGCGCAATGATGTCAGCAACACGGCGGAATTTGGCGATCTCACCCGTGGATCCCGTGTCATTGATGAAGGGGTCCGAGACCGTATGCGGACAATACTCAAAGAGGTGCAGAACGGGGAATTTGCCAGGGAATGGGTACTGGAAAATCAGGCGAATCAACCCGTGCTACAAGCCTTGCGTCGCCAGGAGTCGGAGTTGCAGATCGAAAAGGTAGGGAAGGATCTGCGGAGTATGATGAGCTGGCTTGCGGAGTAGTAATCGCACCTTGAATCGTATATTCCCATAAAAGTCGTCACTCCGGTTGCAATCATACTGTCGGGGTGACGATTTTTTGTTTCGGTCTTGGAAAGGTCGTTTTTCTTTATGGACACAATCGAGAAAGAGGTCGAGCAGCACGAAAAACGCAATCTCATCGTATTTGCGGCGAACCAGATTTTCATGCGGCTCGGCTGGATTTTCAAGACCGAATCGGTGGTGATGCCGGGGTTTCTGGATGTCTACACCTTATCGGGAGTTATCCGGGGATTCCTGCCCCTCATATCCCGAATTGGGCAAAGCATACCTCAGATTCTTATCGCACACCGCGTGGCAAAAATGCCTAGAAAGCGGATTGTGTTTATACTTTCTGCCTTCGGTATTACTCTCCCTTGGCTCGTATTGGCGTTGGCCCTTGAATTTGGACGTTGGTCAAACAACACAGTCGTCGCAATTTTCCTGATGCTGTATGGTTTGCATTGGCTGACTTACGGCAGCAATGTCCTAGCAAACGGCACATTACAGGGAAAGCTGATTCGGCCTAAAAGACGGGGGCGTCTACTGGCTTATGCCAGCCTCATCGGTTGCACGCTCGCAATCATCATTGTCTGGCTTGTGATGCCACGCTGGGTTGGTGGCGACAGCGCCAATTATGCTTGGATATTTGGAACAACGGGGATGTTCTTTGCGCTTGCTGCGTGCGCCAGTTTGTTTTTTCGTGAGCCCCCTGATGACCATTCCCCGCAGACCGTGCCTTTTCTCAAGTATCTCAGTTCCGGACTGATGTTGCTGCGGTATGACCGAAATTTTCGTATACTCGCGATAGTTCTGATGTTGTTTTATACAGGTTGGCCCATCTTTCCGCACTATACTGTTTTTGGAAAGCGGACACTGGGATTGGTATCAAGAAATTTCGTAACCCTGTTGGTTGCACAGAACACGGTCAGTGGGCTCGGTGCCTTAGTGATGGGAAATATAGCGGATCGGCACGGCAACCGGATTGTGTTGCGTGTGCTAATCTTTGTCGCGGCCTGTGTGCCTCTGCTAGCGGTTGGTCTGAGCCGCCTGCCGATGGGAGCGCACTGGTATTGGCTTGTGTATGCCTGTTTGGGATTTACGCCGGTATCCGGTCGTATTCTTACGAACTACACCCTTGAAATTTCTCCGCAGGAAAAGCACCCACAATATTTGGGGCTGCTGAGTGTGCTTCAGACAGTGCCGCTACTCGGCTCGCCAGTAGTTGGCCTGTTGATCGATCGATTCTCTTTTGAATCCGTGTTTATGGTGTGCTCGGTCTTAGTCTTCTGCGGTGCCCTGCTGACATTCCGGTTAGTCGAACCTCGATTTACCTCTGCCATTCAATTAGCGGAGGCAGAATCATCTTGATGTGATTATGCCGATTGTACATTATCAATAGGAACACGAATTCTCCAAAAAATCTGAGGTGCAACTATGAAAAAAGTAAAAATTGCAATGTTCAGTGAACTTGAGGATAGGAAACCTGTCCACGCGCTTGCTGCCGGGGTTGACCTTGTGGTGATTTCGTATGACGACACAGTTTCGGTGTTATACGGCAGATGCTTACACCGGGGCGCGCTACTCGCAGACGGTCATATTGAAGGACAGAATCTCATTTGCGATGTTCATAACTGGGACTACCGCTACGATACAGGTGTCAGTGAATATCACAACGAGGAGGTGCTTGCGAAATTCACGGCTTGGATTGAAGATGATACGGTTTGGGTTGATGAAGATGAAATCGCTGCGTGGGCGCAAGCGCATCCCCAGCCATACAAACGGGATGAGTATCAGGGAGCGCATCAGGATACACACGGCGTTGAGGAAGAACCGTATGTCGCATATATCCGAGAATTGGCAAGTCATGGGTTAAGCAATGTTGGCCATCACGGTCATGTCGCTGCAATGGGGGTGCCGAGACAGGAGCTTCCGGGCTGGGATGAGTTGCAGTTTATTGTCGCGCAACTTTACGAATTTCCCCAACTCGACGATGTGCCTGTAGGCACTGAACTGGTCATTGGACCGAGGGCGGAGAAACCGCTCAAATTAGACATCCCAATTATTGTGTCGGACATGAGTTTCGGTGCTTTGTCCGCTGAGGCGAAGATTGCGCTAGCAAGGGGCACTGAGATGGCTGGGACCGGCATCTGCTCCGGCGAAGGAGGTATGTTGCCCGAAGAACAGGCGGAGAATCGGCGCTACTTCTATGAACTCGCCTCCGCACGCTTCGGCTTTTCGTGGGATAAACTGCACCTAGTCCAAGCATTCCACTTCAAAGGTGGACAGGGCGCAAAGACAGGCACCGGCGGGCACCTCCCCGGCGAAAAGGTGCAAGGAAGGATTGCCGAGGTTCGGGGACTCATCGCGGGGCAGCCGGCGGTTTCTCCTGCGCGCTTCCCGGATTGGGACACCTTGGATGACTTCAAAAACTTTGCCGAAGAAGTCCGCAAGGAGACCGACGGCATCCCGATTGGCTTTAAGTTATCCGCACAACATATCAAGGCGGATATCGAAGCCGCAATTCAGATTGGGGTGGATTACATCATTCTCGATGGTCGTGGCGGCGGCACCGGTGCAGCACCGCTTATTTTTCGCGATAACATCTCGGTGCCGACAATGCCAGCAATCGCCCGAGCGCGGAAATATCTTGATGAAACGGGGAATAAGGATATAACTCTAATTGCAACAGGAGGATTGAGATCGCCAGCAGACTTTGCCAAAGTACTCGCGCTTGGTGCAGATGGCGTTGCCATTGCGAATTCAGCACTACAGGCGATTGGCTGCGTGGGTATGCGTGCGTGCCACACGAACAACTGTCCGGTGGGAATTGCCACGCAAAAGGAACATCTCCGTGCCCGGCTAATTGTCCACCAAGCCGCCCGCCGGCTCGATCGATTCCTTGGAGCGGCCGTTGAACTGATGCAGGTGATGGCGCGTGCCTGTGGACATACTCACCTGAGTCAATTCTGCATGGATGATCTGACAACTTGGAAGCGGGAGATTGCGTATTTGACTGGAGTTAAGTACGCCGGGGTTGTCCCTCTATAAAGAGTTCGCTAGATAGACGTCAGGAACGTAAATTTGCGTTCCCTACCGTGTACCCACCCCAAATTGTATCTGGCGAAGTCGAGTTTCATTTCGTGTTCCCTGTTGAATGATGTGGGGATATGAAAACGTCTAGCAACTATCGTTTGAACAGGAGTGTGATTATGTCGGACGAAATGATGACCGCCTTTGAAAAACTCTGGGTTGCCCTTCGTGCTTCGTGGTGTGACAATCACGACCTCGATGGTGCATTGGCTTTCAGCCATGACCGTGCAGCGATGGACTTCTTCCATCGCGTTGTGCAGGTGAGCGTGGACGATGCCCAAGTAGACAGGTTGATTGATGATGCGATTCGCTTGTTTAAAGAGAAACAATACGACTGCATGTTTACGCTTTCGCCGCAAGACCGTCCCGCTGACCTTGGCGAGCGATTGGAGGGACGCGGTTTCAAGGAAGGTGAGCTGGCGTCGACCATGGTTTACGACCCGCTTACTGATTCACCACCAGCCCAAACTGTTTCGGAAATCGATGTCTCGCCCGATGGGGAATATGACCTTTGGGCGGATGTCATGTGTCGGGGATTCGGTCATGACCAAACGATGGGCGAGGTCGGACGTTCCGTGCTGGTTGTGCCTGAAGTGCGCCGCTATCTAGCGCGTGTGGACGGTGCGCCGGCGGGCACGACGCTGGTCTACTCGCAATTCGGTATGGGTTACGTTGATCATGTTGCAACATTGCCAGAACACCGCCGCAAAGGGGTCGCCTCCGCCATGATTGCACGAGCGGTTGCGCATTCGCAGGCGATGGGTAACCGCTGGACGACGCTGGAGACGATGACAGGCAGCAACGCCGAGCGGATATATCAACGACAGGGGTTCCGCATTGCCTATTATCGACGACGGTACATCATGCCTCATGGGTAGGGTAAGATAGGGGCCGTAGCGAAAGTATTGGAAGTTGGTCAAGTACCATTTCGACAAAATTGGCACGAAACCGAAGAAATTTATGGCAAAGTGGTAGGTCAATACATGAATAAGTATAGCGGTAGTAACTTTGATGATTTTCTCGCCGAGGAGGGCATCCTTGAGGAAATATCAGAATGTGCACAAAAACGGTTACTTGCTCTGCAAATCAAAGAGGATATCGCGAACGTCACGAACTAGAGTAAAATGAAAATTGAGTCGGAAACTTAACTTTTTCAATTTAGAAGATATTTGATCATGAATAATATATCACGAAATCATCATTATATCCCACAATTCTATTTGAAGGGATTCTTAGACCCTAGCCGTTCAAAAGAGCAGCTCTGTGTTATCGACAAAATCGAGAGGCGGCATTTTGTTACCCATCCTCGTAATGTTGGTTCAAAACGCGACTTCAATCGAGTTGATATTCTTGGGGAGCCGATTGATGCGGTTGAAAAGTTGCTTGCTGAAATTGAGGGGAAGGTTTCACGAATGCTAAAGTATGTGGAAGATAATGCAGCATTACCTAAAGGTACAGACATGGAGCCCCTACTCTATTTCGTCGCTTTACTCTATGGACATAATCCACCATTTCGCAATAATCTTAGCAGCTTTGAAACGACGGTCCGCAGACAGATGTTGAACGTGCTGCTCTCTATCTTATATCCAGCGAGAGCGTGATGTAGGTAGAGAGGTGCCAGAATATGAGGAAGCAAAGCAGTTTGTGGAAGAAGGAAATTTCGATATACAATATGGGCACGGTCATCATTTGAGGTATGAATTGCAGTCCGTAGATAAAATTCTATCTCTCCTCCGTCATAGACAGTGGTCCTTATTTATTTCTGCAAAAGGCGCAAGCGATTTTGTATGCTCGGACAGACCGGTTGCTTTGGTAACGATTGGCGATCCTCCGCAGAATCCAAATCATCCTTATAACATTGGGGGACCCGGACTTGCCCAAAGCAATACTAAACTGACTATGTCGCTAAATCGCCGTATGGCTTTATTTGGTGCCTTCAATATTCCCTCTTGTGTTAGAACGGCTGATGAAAAGATGGTTGCTGATTTTAATGCCAACACAATACACTTTGCTACGAAACAGATTTACTGTTCTAACCTTAACTTCAAATTCTTGGATAATGCAAAGATAAAGAGCGGAAGTGATCTCGTGAATTGAGATAGCATGAGATCGGTACTGCAGGAATGCAGGTGTTTTTGGACTATCCTAATCTTTTTGGAATTTATTGCTTGTTGAAAAACTATTACTGATTTATTGAGGCAGAATGGGGCAAAGTATTCTTTTACTCAACAATTTTGGCAGACCTCACTGTACTCGTTCCAAAATCGGATAACTTAACTTTTTTAATGAGATGAAACTCCGTTCATCTCGACAAAAAAGGAGCGCACAACATGGCACTGCAACCTTGGATACGCATCGGTCAGCCCCTTGAACCGGTGATGAACGATTATGAACGGATCTTTGATGCCTGGGAAGCTGGCGGAATCAAAGGCTTTGTTTTCGGCCGTACACTTTTTGCGGATGCACAGGGTCAATTTACCATTCCCGCCTTTTCTTCCAACCCCCAAGCGTATCGCAATCGCGGGTTGGAGCCAAATGCCCGCAACACAGAAACCGATTCCGCCAAAGAGAAGCTGCTCCATGCGATGCTCGATAACGCCAAAGCGCGTGGCTGGGAAATTCTTATTTTTGCCCCCGGTAGCGGGGCAACGGGTGCGAAATCGCTACCCCTGGAGGAAGACCCTTACGGTGCAATCGCTACGGCGGCGGTCTGGGATGAGACATTTGGCAGCTTTCCACAAGTCGATGGCGGTATCATGGATGGTTGGACCGAGTCCGCTTATGAGCTAGAATGGCATCACGGAAACGCTGTGTTCGCAGATATTCCTGAATCGACCAAAGACCAAGCCGCTGTCAGAGGATACGATCCGGACAGACTTGAGCGCGGCAGATCCCATCTCCATGGGCGTTTTCGCAATCTTACGCCCGCCGAAGTGCGTTACTACGGCGCCTGCGGCGTGCTGTCAGAGATGAACCTCTTCGATATCAATGAGGATGCGGTCTACTGGTTGCGCTGGCGACGGGAGGATGGGACTAAAACAGGAGAGGCATTTCGTCGTGAACTGGACAAATCCCCGCGTAAGCTGTTACTGGGGAATGGTCCCCGGTCAGCAGTGTTCTCTGGCATGACTGCGCTCGATTTCCATGCTTGGGATCAGATTGTGGATATTCTGCTCGTCAAACACTATTTCTGGCATCGCGGCTTCGACGGCATGTACGGCACCGTTGCCCGTTGGATACAACAGGTTCAAGAATGGAATCCCCAACTAACGGAACAGGATTGTTTTACAGTGGTAAAAGCGTGGCTAGGGGTAGATTTGCCGGAGGTGAACGCTCTATCAGACATGGATTTAGGATTCCCCCAAGCCTTCTTCGACCAAATTGTGAAAACTGAAACCGAGCGCGCCCTTGCGGCGGTGAGCCAGCCGGAGAAGATTGTCCCTTGGGTGGATACGGGGCGGATGCCGCACGGCGGAGATCCAATGACCGCCGGGGACCTGCATCGCATCCTCGCAGCCTCGGAGGAAGTAGGTCTGAAGCGTTTCCTTTTTCATAATCACGCACACCTCACATCGGCGGAGTGGTGCGTAATCTCTCGGCTATGTGGACACCCTTGGGATGAAGATCCGAATGGGTATTGGCCCCCCGCAACACCGAAACCATCGAGTTACTGATTAATTAAATGGGAGGTTTGCTATGGCTATTTTAACACTTCCTGTACGTTGGCACAGCAATGAAACTCAGCACGGCGAACTGGAGCTCGAATTGGGTCGGACCGCTTTCATGATTGTGGATAGCGATTGTGGCACAGGGAATCGGTATGTGGAAGATGGGATTGCTCCGGCATTGGCTGTGGCACGGGCAGCGCGGATGAGGGTGGTTTTTATTCACAACGACTTCTCTCTCGTCGATGAGCCGGGTAGTATCAAACGAGAGATTCATGGCGTCCGCTGGGGCGACGCGCTCGCTGAAACGCGACCATCGCCTGCATCAAGGACACCCTATAAACCGAATTATTCCCCATCAATTGAACCGTTGCCGCATGAGCCAGACTTTTCCAAGCGGGAGTGGTCGGGATTCCATGAGACGCATGTGGATTACCATTTGCGGTGTTACGACATCAAGAATCTGGTCGCGGTTGGGTTTAGCCAGCGTGCCTGTTTATACCAAACCCTCGCCGGCGCAGTTGAGCACAACTATCGGGTCATCATGCTGCGGGATTGTACGCACTCCGGTGAGTATCCCGATACAGTGGATCCAAGCTTACCAGAGGGAGGCTGGCTGCGGAAGGTAATGCTGCGCAACTTTGAACATATCATCGGGTATACTTCGACCTCATCGGATTTTGTCGCAGCGTGCAAGGATCTGCCTCCCGATTCGTCGGGGTCGCTTTGAATTCCGATAAAATCTGACTCACGCATGCGCCGTCAACCGCCCAACGTGAGCGACAACCGATTCGGATAGTCCCTTAAGGTCATATCCACCTTCCAATGCCGAAATTAACCGTCCATCACAAGTTTCCGCTGCAATTTCGCAAAGGCTGTCTGTCAGACTCGCAAAACCCTCTGCGGTCATATTGATTGCTGCGAGGGGGTCTAAACGGTGTGCGTCAAACCCAGCGGAGATTATCAGGAAATCAGGAAAGAAATCGAGTAGCGCAGGCTTAAGGGTTTTTTGGAAGGCTTCGATGTAATCACTGGGTTCACTGCCCGGACGCATCGGTACATTCAAAGTCGTGCCAACGGCACCCCCGGTACCGGTCTCGTTTGCCATACCGGTGCCGGGATAGAGCGGCACCTGATGGGCTGAAAAGAAGAAAACGGAGGGGTCATCATAAAAGATATCCTGCGTCCCGTTGCCGTGATGGACATCCCAATCGATAATTGCGACGCGATCCACGCCATGTTCACGCTGGAGGTAGCGGGCGGCAATCGCAACATTGTTGAACAGACAGAAGCCCATTGAGCGATTCGGGGTTGCGTGATGCCCGGGTGGACGGACAAGGGCAAAGGCGTTACTCACATTGCCTGCCATGACAGCATCTGCTATTCTCAACATCCCGCCGGCGGAAAGGCACGCAATGTCATAAGACGCGGGTGAGGTCGGGGTATCGTAATCGAGGGGAAGACCATGTTCACAGTGCTGCTCGACTCGATTAATATGCCCTTGGATGTGTGCATAACAGAGCTGCTCAAGCGTCGCAGGGATGGCTTCAATCTGATGCAAATCCTCCCAAAAATCAGAGACTTGCAGTGCGTTGATGCACGCCTGTAGACGTTCCGGACGTTCGGGATTTTGGACTCCGGTATCGTGCCTGAGATAATCGGCGTGGTATACAAAACCTGTCTTTTTTTGCGAAGTCATAGTTTGTTTTTCCAAGTTGATTTGGGTATTCACTTCATATTGTAGATTGTAGTTTATCTAAAAACATTCCGCAAGTGTTTTCTGACCTTGACACACCTTCCTACTGCTGCTATGCTATTCCAGCTTCCTTCAAAGATTTATTTAAATGTCATCAACATCAGGGGAAAGATGAAGACTCAGAAGACCCTCCTAGGTGCGATTTGGCTTTTCATCAGCCTAATCAGCCCAAATATTAGTCCTGCTCAAGTACACACATCAGGAAATGTCGAATTCCACATAATTGGTTCCGGCTCACTCGGTGCGGTCCGGGAGGATGCGCTCGTCACTAACTTCAGATTTCCCAAATCTGGAGATACCTACTATCTCCATGAGTTGTCGGAGATCTGGATCGGTGATGCGAATGGCAATGTGGCGAGTTCATGGGACTTAGATCCCGCTGCACCTGGTCCCCTCGAATTTGGGGAATGGGAAACCACATCAGAAAACACCGCAACAGTAGATCCTGATGGACGCGAAACGATTATCACAAGATACGATTCCTCCGGGATCCCTGGTTTCCCGCTCAATATTTCAGTCGATCAGCATAGTTTTTCTTGGAGCACCAATAACCATCCCGATGCAGACGATTTCATTGTGATGAGGTTAGTTGTCAAAAACAACGGCAATACAAGACTTGATGGAATCTATGTTGCGACGATGGCAAATTGGGATGTCGATGGAACAGATCTGGCAGCAGGGGAATTAAGCCGGGATTGGGTGGATTGGGATGAAGCACATCAAACGCTATTTACCTACGACGGGGATGATACCGATGGATTGAATCCGGTGCATACTGGTCTCACCTTGCTCGATGGGAAGTTAAGCACTCACCAGATTTTCCTGTTTTTCGATCCCGAAGGACGACCAACTGCGAACCCTTTTTTAGATGAAGGCCGGTCTGATCTCATGACCAATCCGAATGTTTTTGCTACGAGTAAGCTCGATTTGGAGGCATTTAGCCTCCCGCCTTGGGACTATGTGTCCATTATCTCAGTGGGACCTTATGACATACCAGCCAAAGAGTTTATCACTGTCACCTTTGCCCTTGCCGCCGGCGAAAGCTTGACGGACCTACAGCAGAATATCAATGCAGCAAGAGCTCTTATCTTTGCACCAAAAGGGTTGACCGCAGAAATTGTGAGGGGAACCGTTAAGTTGAAATGGGAAACGGCAATCAATCCAAACGTGGCTGGCTATGCCGTCTTGAGACGTGCAAGGGATGAAGGTCAGTTTCGGCAAGTTGGACAGATTATCGGAGGAATCACCTTTGACGACACAGCGGTTCAGGCGGATGTGGAGTACACCTACAAGATTCGTCCTATCCATTCCAACGGGCAGCTGCTTGAGTTTGATTCCTCAGAAATCAGTATCATCCCAGGTCGAGTACCGGATGCACCGGTAGGGTTGACGGCAACACGCGACGGAGACCAGGTTATCCTGAATTGGACAACATCTACACGCCAGACCACCCGATACCTTATCTATCGCAACCACACGGGCCGTGCTCCATGGACACAGATTGCATCGGTTTCGCCCGGCACCTCTACTTTTGTTGATCGGAACGTCTATCCGGGTTTGCAGTATTTCTACGCGATGACTTCGACGAATTCCGCCGGTGGAGAAGGCAAATTCTCCGAGATTGTAGACGTCACTATTCCCGACGATGCCACCGCGTCTCCCGAATTGAATCTAGATAAAGTGATCTTTGTCCCGAATCCATACCGTCTGAACGGCGGCACGAATCCAATGGAGTTCCGCAATCTGCCCCACCGCGCGATGATCCGAATCTACAACAGTACCGGCGATCTTATCAAACAGATTGATCATCGCAACAATACCTCGATCCAACGTTGGGATGGACGGAACGAGGCAGGGGAACAGATCTCCGCCGGTATCTACGTTTATCACGTTGAATCTTTGAGGGAGGGGCAAAGGGGGAAGCATTCGGTAAGCGGGAAGTTTGCGGTGATTCGGTAAAAGAGAAACCGTTAAACAAAAAAAAGCGACGTCACATAGTATGCGCGTCGCTTTTGGTGATAAATGCCGGGAAGGGGATTTGAACCCCTACGGGCGAAAGAGCCCACTAGATCCTGAATCTAGCTTGTCTACCAATTCCAACATCCCGGCGCAATCCCTTTGCCGCCGGTTTAACAACTGCTACAGTCTACATTAAATGCAGTTGGCTTGTCAAGGAATTTCTACCTCTTAACAACCTAGATCCGATTTGTTTTACGACATACATCAGCAGGCAAAAAGCTAGTAACCAACGTTTACCTTCTTGCCTTGATCTCCGCCCATTTAACGGCTATCTTGCCGGCGGGTTCGACCGCAGCAACTGGAGCATATTTGTCGAGTGATTTCCCACGGTCCCCTAGATCTTTGGCTTCTCTGACCTGAGCAGCGGTCAGCACGTGACTGAGAACCACTACTTCATCCATGATGCCTTGAACATACCCCAGCTGATCCCGGCGTACTTTGCCGGCATCCGGGTCGCGCAAATCAAAGCCGATGGTCAACGGGAATTCAGTTGGTTGAAACGGTCCTCTCTGTGCACTAACGATTTTTTCTTTCGCGTCGGTATAGATTCTAACCTCTTTGCCATCGGCAACCGCGGCAACATGATACCACTGATTCACTTCGAGAAAATCTGGATCTACCGCAGCTGTTCGCCCGCCTTCCGTATTAGCATCAAATGCGAACCCGCCCAACTTAAACCCTTCACGAAACGTTCGCAGTGAATAGGACGCCCAAAATCGCTTGTTCGTCTCTTTAAAAGGCGCGTTTTTCCAAACCAAGGACTGATCGCGGTTAAAGTGGTTTGCCGTAAATTTGACCCAACACATCAACGTGACTTGATCGGTTACATTGAGGCTGTTGTCATGAGGAACCTCAAAGTAGGAGTCTGCCCCTTCATCAAGTACAACGCCGCCGGCAACTTGTCCCTTTGGCGTCCATGCGGCACCCCCTTCGAATTCACCGTGGTTGTTATTCGGAGAAGAATCCTTCTGTGCATTTGCCTTAACATCAAACGTCCAATAACCGAGGAGTTTGGCATCAACATTCATTAGAAAAGAACCGAGAAGGAAGATGAGCACTCCCCCAAAAATGATAAATCGTCGAGACATTGGTCATACCTCCTGTTAGTCGAAGTAACCCTCGCTAAGGTTTTGGAACCTTCACAAAGGGTAAATTACTTTGCCATTTTAATCTCGCCCCACTTAGTCGCTAATTTGCCTTGAGGTTCGACTCCGAAGACCGCTTCAAAACTCTCAAGCGACCTCCCTTTTTCACCTAACTCCATTGCTTCTTTAATTTGACCTGCAGTCAGCGCATGGTCTAAAACCACCACCTCATCCATGATACCCCGAACGAATCCCAGAAAGTGCCGAGCAACAGGCTCATCCGGATCTCGTAGATCAAACCCAATTGTCAACGGATCATCGGAAGGCTGGAACTCGCCCCGCTGGTCGCCGGATGCTTTCTCTTTTCCGTTGGTGTAGACTCTAACTTTTGTGCCATCAGCAGTTCCTGCAACGTGATACCATTCATCCTTGACGAGTGGAAAATCCGGATCAATTGCAGCCGCTCGTGCCTCCGTCATATTTGCGTCAAACGAGAAAGAACCCCGATTAATCCCAGGTCGATACAGCCGCAAGGCGTACGAAGTCCAGAACCGCTTGTTTTCCGCAAACGGCGCATTTTTCCAAATCAAGGAACCATCTTCACCGAAACCTTCAAAAGCGCCGGGATCCGTAAATTTGACCCAACACATCATGGTGATTTGCCCCGTCTTCACGTTCAGACTTTCATGATGAGGAACTTCAAGCCAAGTCTCTTGCCCATTTTCTAGTTGCAGCCCTCCATCAACCTTGCCCTCGTCTGTCCATTTTGCTTCCCCGATGAACGCTTTCATTTCTCCGTGATTGCGGTTTGGAGAGGAATCCTCTCCCAGATTATTTTTATCATCGAAAGCCCAATAGCCGAGAAGTTTGGCATCAGTGTTAGGCAAGGGACAGCAGAAAAGATAGATTAGCAGAACGCCGAAAATTAACATAACACGAAACATTGATAATCCTCCTTCCGTAGTTGCATCCGAATTCGTGAGAATTTGGGTAATTTGCCGAACCCCACGGTGAATCATGAAGCAACGGCCCCCCGGACAACACTTACTTCCTGGCTTTAATCTCACCCCATTGCGTGGCTAATTTGCCTTGGAGTTCGACAGCGAAAACCGGTTGGAACTCTTCGAGTGATTGCCCCGCTTCACCCAACTTCATGGCTTCTTTAATCTGTTCAGCGGTTAGTGCATGATTGAGGATTACTACTTCATCCATGACACCGGCAAGAAACCCCAATTGGTCTCGGCGTACGGCACCTGCTTTTGGATTACGCAAATCAACGCCAATGGTCAATGGGAGCTCCGTCGGCTGAAACTCACCGCGTTGTTCGACGAACGCTTTTTCCACCCCATTTTCGTAAACTTTAACCATTGCGCCATCGGCGATGGCTGTAGCATGAACCCATTCATTCACTTTCGGTTGATCTTCATCGGCAGTAACAGTCCGTCCTTCTGTCATATTTGCGTCAAATGCAAACCCCGCCTTGAACTCTCTGCGAAACATCCGCAAGGCGTAAGACGCCCAAAATCGCTTGTTTGTCTGAAACGGCCCGTTCTTCCAGATTAAGGACTGCTCCCGACCAAGACCTTCAAAATCGCCCGGATTCGTAAATTTGACCCAACACATCAAGGTCATCTGATCCTTGAGGTTAAGACTGTTATCATGAGGCACCTCAAGATAGGAATCTTCCGGCTCCACAAGTAACAACGCCCCGCCGACTTGTCCCTTTTCCGTCCATTTGGCACCGCCTTTGGGCTCACCATCGTTGCGGTTCGGAGATAAATCTTCCCCTAGTTGATTTTTGTCATCAAAAGACCAATAACCGAGGAGTTTAGCGTCAGCGTGAATGGGGAAAGGATTGAACAGGTAACAGAGCAAAATCCCCAAACCTAAAATGCGAGACATGGGAACTCTCCTTCTATGTGGATACGGGTTGGACAGTGGATCCCTATCTTAGCTCAGCTCACCCATGAGATTTCGCGATAATTTAGCTTTGATAGTGCAGGCGCGTAATCGGCCGCTTACCCCTTCCCCAGAGTTGAAGGATTGAAGGGGATTTACCAAAGTCAAGCGCGTTATTTCCTCGCTTTAATCGCACCCCATTGCGTGGCTAATTTGCTCTCGGGTTCAACGGCAAAAATGGGATTGAACCCCTCGATTGGCTTTCCTTCTTCGCCCAACTCCATTGCTGTTTTGATTTCGGCAGCGGTCAGTGCCTTATCGGCGACTATAACCTCATCCATGATACCGTTCATAAAAGCAAAATGTATTAATATGGGACGCAAGTCATGGCCAATCGTTAGGGGTAGGTTGGACGCCTGAAACTCGCCCCTTTGGGGGCCCTTTGCTGTTTCTTTACCGTTAGTATAGACTCGGATTTCCGCGCCATCAGCGACCGCTGCAATGTGATACCAGTTTTTTTCCAAGTCAGCCACTTCAGGAAATTTTGGATCCACGACCGCACTGCGTCCCTTCGTCATATTGGCATCAAATCCAAAACTACCGAAGTTAGATTTGGGACGCCATATGCGCAAAGCGTAAGATGCCCAAAATCGTTTGTTTGTTTCAAAGGGTCCATACTTCCAGATCAAGGACTGTTCCCGACCATCACCTGTAAAATCGCCGGGATTACCAAATTTGGCCCAACACATCAACGTAATCTGGTCCTTCACGTTGAGGCTATTATCGTGAGGTACTTCAAGCCAAGAGTTACCGTCAAATTTTATCCCGCCTCCTACTTTGCCCTTTGCAATCCATTCCGCTGAACCTTCACCTTTAAGTTCCCCATGATTGCGATTTGGAGACGAATCCTTGCCAAGTTCGTTTTTGCCCTTGAAAGCCCAGTAACCGAGGACTTTCGCATTAGCATCCATCGTCAAACAACATAAAAGGCAGATTAACACAACCCAAGTACCTAAAATGGCACGAAACATTAAAAATTCTCCTTTCATCTTAGAGCCAGATTGGGCAGCGGGCGCATGTTTGATTTCAGACACAGACAATCTTTACTTCCTCGCTTTAATCGCACCCCATTGCGTGGCTAATTTGCTCTCGGGTTCAACGGCGAAGATGGGATTGAATTCCTCAATTGACTTCCCTTTTTCGCCCAATTCCATTGCCGTTTTGATTTCAGCAGCGGTCAGCGCCTTGTCGGCGACCACAACTTCATCCATTATACCGTTAACAAAAGCGTGATGTGCTAATATGGGACGCAAATCGTGGCCAATCGTTAGGGGCAGATCGGAATCTTGAAATAGCCCTCTTTGAGGACCCTTTCCCGTCTCCTTGCCGTTGGTATAGACTCGGATTTCCGTTCCATCAGCGACCGCTGCAATGTGAAACCATTCTCCCTCTATGTCGGCTTGCTCAGGAAACTTTGGATCAACGGCTGCACTGCGTCCCTTCGTCATATTGGCATCAAAGCCGAAACTACCGAAGTTAGATTTGGGACGCCACACACGTAAAGCGTAAGATGTCCAAAATCGCTTGTTTGTTTCAAATGGCGCGTACTTCCAGATCAAAGACTGCTCTCGACCACCGCCTGCGGCAAAATCGCCGGGGTTGGCAAATTTGACCCAACACATCAAGGTCGCTTGATCCTTCAGGTTAAGACTATCATCATGAGGGACTTCAAGCCAAGCATTATTGAGATTCAACCCGCCGCCCACCTTGCCTTTTGCAATCCATTCCGCTGAACCGACGCCCTTTATTTCTCCATCGTTGCGGTTTGGAGAGGAATCCCTGCCAAGTTCGTTTTTGCTCTTGAAAGCCCAATAACCGCGGACTTTCGCATCAGCATCCATCGTCGACCAACACAAAAGGCAGTTTAGTAAAATCCCAGCACTTAAAACGATACGAAACATTAGACATTCTCCTTTCATCTCAGAGCCAGATTGGATAGTGAGTACATCTTTCGCTTCACACAGACAACACTTACTTCCTCGCTTTAATCTCACCCCATTGGGTGGCTAATTTGCTCTCAGGCTCAACGGCGAAAACGGGATTGTATCCCTCAAGCGACTTTCCACTTTCACCCAACTCCATCGCTCCCTTGATTTGGGCTTCGGTCAGTGCCTTATCAACAACTACAACTTCATCAATAATTCCCAAGAAAAACTCGCGCCCGGCTAGCAAACCGGGGCGTAAATCGTAACCAATCGTTAAGGGAAGATCTGTTGATTGAAACTCCCCTCGTTGCGCGGCGGCTTTCTTCTGTTTCCCATCGATATAAATCCGGACTTCAGTCCCATCCGCGACCCCCGCAACGTGATACCATGTTTTGTCAGCGTCTCCTACATCAGGAAAGTCCGGATCTGCTGCCGCGCTTCGGCCTTCTGTCATGTTGGCATCAAACCCGAAGCTACCAAACTTGGTATGTCTACGCCATACACGTAAAGCATAGGAGGTCCAGAACCGTTTGTTTTCTGCAAATGGACCATTCTTCCAAACAAGGGATTGATCCCGGCCAGTAGCGCCAAACGGATCGCCATCGCCACTAAATTGAACCCAACACATCAGGGTAATCTGATCCTTCACGTTGAGACTATCATCGTGAGGCACTTCAAGCCAACCGTTACTTAACCTCAATCCGCCACCGACCTTGCCTTTCGCAATCCATTCAGCAGTCCCGCCGCCCTTCACTTCTCCATCGTTGCGGAATGGACCCGAATCCTCACCAACTTCGTTTTTGCTATTGAAAGCCCAATAACCGAGGACCTTGGCATCAACAGCCATCAGGGGGAAGCAGAAACAGTAGATAATAACACCACCCAAAATGATCAATCGTCCAGACATTGATAACACTCCTTTCATCGAAACAGGCTATCCGCCCTTTGTTTCCGGGAGATAGATGGTATCAAATCGTGTTATTGGTCCATTTTAGTCACTTCTTGCTTTAAGCTCCCCCCATTTGACAGCTAGTTTGCCCTGGGGGGCGACGTCAAAGAGCAGTTGGAAATTGTCGAGCGACTTTCCTTTCTCACCCAACTCCATCGCTTCTTTGACTTGGGCTTGGGTTATTGCCCTATCAAGAATAATCACTTCATCGAGCAATCCAAAATGATAGGGTTTAGATCCGCCACGGTCAGGCGGAATGCGCAGATCAAAGCCAATCGTTAATACTTGCTCCGAAGGCTTAAATTCTCCCCGCTGGTCGGCAGAGGCTTTTTCCACACCGTTGGTATAAAGTCGAACCGTTGTGCCATCGGCGACAGCGGCAATATGATACCACTCATTCGCTTCGGGGTGATCTTCATCTCCGGGGACTGTAAGCACACGTCCCTCGGTCATTTGAGCCTCAAATACAAAACTTCCCAGCTTTTTTCTTGGACGAAACTTTGCCAACGAATAGGATGTCCAAAATCGCCGGTCTTTCTGATCGCCTTCTAATATAAAGGGCCCGTTCTTGTAAATCAAGGACACCTCACTGGATTCCCCTAAGGCGTTGGCGTCAAAATTTGCCCAACACATCAGCGTAATCTGATCCTTAGCGTTGAGACTATCATCATGTGGGACTTCAAGCCATGAGGTCCCATCCAGTCTCAAGGCACCACCGACTAGCCCCTTCGGATCATGGGCGGCAGCCTTTTTCGCCTCGCCGTGATTGTCAAAGCCCGAAGAGTCCTCTCCTAATTTATTTTTGTTATCAAACATCCAGTAACCGAGAGCTTTGGCGTCAACGTGGCTAGGAAGCACGCTGAGAAAATAGATGCACAGAAACGCAAGAGTTAGCAGAATGCGAAACATGGATAGCCCTCCTTTTGCGAAAAAACCCACTATCCATCTGAACAAAAATTGGGTAGTGGGTATAGACTGATATTTGTACAGCGCACAAGCCGCTTACTGTCTTCTCGCTTTAAGCGCACCCCATTGCGTGGCTAATTTACCTGCGGTTTCAACCGAAAAAATCTCCGGCAGATCGGTGAGGGACTTACCTTTTTCACCGAGATTGAATGCCTCTTGAACCTGATCCGGGGTCAGTGCCACATCGAGAATCATCACCTCATCTATGGTTCCCCGCAGGTGACGCCTTGCACCGCCAATGCGCTCAACCGGAACGCGGTGATCGTACCCGATTGTCAAAACCTGCTCGGAATTCCTAAACGGACCTCGTTGCACTCCTTTTGCTCTCTCCTTACCGTCTCGGTAGATTTTAATTTCAGCACCATCTGCCACTGCCGCAACATGGTGCCAAGCATTTGCTTCGGGAATCAGCGGATCCCCGGGCAACACGGCAGATCGGCCACCTTCTGTGTTTGCATCAAACCCAAAAGTGCCACATGCACACCTATCGCGCCACTTGATCAATCCGTAAGATGACCAAAATGTCCGGTCCTTCTTATCGCCTTCTAAGATAAAGGGTCCGTTCTTATAGATTAAACTCTGTTCTTCCCCGGGACCACTAAAACTGATCCAACACATCAGGGTCACTTGGTCTTTGACATTCAGGCTGTCGTCATGGGGCACCTCAAAATAGTGCGGCGCTTGGTCCCCTCCACCTGTTAGGTTCAAGGCACCGCCGACCTTTCCCTGTCGTGTCCAAGCACCTGCCTTCAACTCTCCATCATTGCCGAAGTTTGACAAATCTTCCCCGATCTTCTTTTGGTCGTCAAAAGTCCAGTAGCCGAGGACTTTGGCCTCCGCATCTATTGGGGACAAATAGATTAAGGACATGCCAAATAAAAACAATAAAATTAGACGAGACATAATAACCCCTCCCTAATGTTCTTATATCCTCCTTCGATTTTTATGAAAGTTATAGGAAGGGGGCAAGTTGCACTTGCCCCCTAGTATTGGATTAATATTTGTTGTTTATCGACCGGTCTTAATCTGCGCCCAAGTCATGGGTAGCTTTGACTTTGGGTTCACCGACCGAAGGTTTGCATCTTCAAACCAATCGATCATGTTCCGCCAGAGGAGCCATGAATTTCCTTGGCCCAGTTCCTTTATCCCAAATCCCATGTTTAGATTGGTAATTTCGGCGCTACCACTCAGGACATAAGCCCCTCTTTGAACTCGTCCATAGACGATGATGGCGATATTGGGATCGCCGATATCCTCAGCTGCCACATTGGCGTGCCCGGGCAGCAGACTTCTATCGTAGCCGGGGAAATCTCCATCGCCCACGAAGGTCGGATCTGGGGACTTGGATGTATCAATAATGCCGCCCACCATATCTTTGGTCAGTGGTGTTCCCTCAACATATGCAAGGCAGCATTTATCCGCTACAGGGAATCCAGCCAATGCCTTGTCCATACCATCCCAAAGAGCTACCAGCGGTCTATCCTCGGGATCCCGGCCGCCGGTGCTGATGATACCGTGACCTTCATCCATGAACTCCTTGAGTCTGTCGCCATTTTGCGCAATCCACGCCTGTAATTCAGGGCTATCTCGCCAAATATGGTAATTGAATACAACAACATCCCAGTTACCGCTCCAGAGTTCCTTCTCAAATCTTGGGACATCGTTTCCAATGATCTCCAGAAAGTCATCGCCCTCTGTAAAGCCAAACTGCTCGAAGATTGCTCCGTACCACGTACCTTTAAGTGCGGTTTCAACCCCATCAAACGCAGCGGGATCTCGGGCAGGCGGTCCCCAAACACCCCAGCTCTCGGGCGTGTTGTTAAACGCTAAGAATGAGACATCACGTGCCTCAACCGTTGGGGGTAAACTCCAAATGGCTCCAATAGCAAGAAGCATTACAAGAATTAAAGAGACTTTTATCCGTAACATTGTCTTGTCCTCCATATTGAAGTGTTTATCCGGAAAGCCTCATAGAGTCGCCTAGATTTGAGCTAGGCTTCTCATTTGACTTTTGGGATAGGTTTGTTAATCATTCTCAGTTCACTGTTGATACAATACTCCTTCTAACTATAACCTAATTTACCAAAAATTCAAGAAGTTGTCAATAAAAAAAACACAAACCTGTTAAAAATATTACGCAGATGTAACATTTCGTCGAGGCAGACGATTCGATGAGATGGGGGATCAGTGGGTCTAAGATTTCCGCAAATTGACCTATGGATCCCCAATTTATAAATTTGGCAAATCGGAAGACGACCCTTGACAAGACACGAAAGATAAGCTAAAATTGCACTTGGAAAGCGAATCAACAATTGGAGGAGAGAAGTGGCAGATATAACACGGCGCGATTTTCTTAAAACGTCGGCGTTGGCAGGTGCCGGCTTGATGACAAGCTGCTTGCGGCAAAAACCCGAAGGTGTAATTTTCAAAGGTTGGCCCTATGAGCCGGACCTCGTGCGTGAGAGTATCGAGTATTTCGAGCGGCAATCCAACGTTGAAGTCGCCTACGGAGCAATATCAGGCAACTACCACGATAAGATGGTCGCGTTATTCGTTGGAAAAACGCCGTTCGATTGCTGCTATGTTCGCGACGATGATTTAGCGGAATGGGTCGAGGCTGGCTGGCTGCGGCCTTACGATGACCTGCCCGGTGCCGATCAGTATCTGGACAATATTTTTGATTATAATGCCGATGCTATGACTTACGGGGGTAGACGCTACGGTCTGCCTTACTATACCGACTTCACCGTTTGGCTCTATAACGAGCAGATGCTTGAAGCAGCAGGCTTTGATGCGCCGGCACAGACGTTGGACGAGTTGACTGAACAAGCGATCAAAATCAAAGAGACACGGGTGAAATCCCCTGACGGAGATGTTATCGAATATCCGATTGTGCTTGGTTTTCGTCAGACCGTCATTGGCTTTAACGATTGGTGGGCACTGAATTACGCAAGTGAGGTCGATCTGTTTGACGATGACATCAACCCAATTTTCCCCGACGACGAAGGGCGGCGTGCGGAGAAGGTTCTTCAGTGGATTGTCGATGGCATCCATAAGCACCGTATTATCGACATCAATTCATTGACGATGCCGGATATTCGGGAGAACATTGCCGCGGGTAGACAGGCGTTTTGTCTCATGAGTAAATATGACGTAGAATGGATAAACAACCGGGAGAACGCCGCTATCGCTGAAACCTATCTGAGTCAACGTGGCATCCCCGAAACGGAAGCCCTTCATGCGAAGGTCATTAAGATGGCACGTCTCCCTTCCCTCGAACCCGGGCAGCACGGTACGCTGGGATGGACGCGAATGTATAGTCTGACGGCTCATTGTCGAGAGGATCACCTGTTGGAGGCATGGAAGTTGATGCAATTCCTCGGAGGCAAGGACGCAAGCGGTGACTATTATACAGCGCGGCGCTGGTTCCAACTCCGGGGCTTGGGATTCGCGTTTATCTCCCTGATGGATGACCCCGAAATCGTTGCGCTAACTGAGAAATGGGGCGACATCAAACTGGTTAAGGAACTATCGAAGGTCGCCCGCATCCGGGAAAACATCAAAGCACCGTGGTTCCCCGACTTCAACGTTTACTATCAGCCGGAGATTCAGAAGATACTGCTGCGCCAACAATCTCCCCGCGATGGACTGGGACGCATGGCAAAACGGTGTCAGGAATTTAAGCAGGAATGGACCTAGTACGCTGGCAACTACGGAACGGGTTAATTCGCGAAGCCGTCAATTTGTGCGTGACAAGGTACGGGCAGGAAAGAGAGAAGTGGCAGATATAACACGGCGCGATTTTCTCAAAACATCGGCGTTGGCAGGGGCCGGCTTGATGACAGGCTGCTTGCAAAAAACGCCCGAAGGGGTAATTTTCAAAGGCTGGCCCTATGAGCCTGACATCGTGCGTGAAAATATCGAATACTTCAAGCGGCAAACCAACATCAACGTTGCCTACGAGGCGGTATCGGGCAACTATCACGATAAGGTGGTTGGCACCGATGGATTGCTGCTATGTCCGTGACGATGATTTTGTAGAGTGGGTTGAGGCGGGTTGGCTGCGTCCCTACGAAGGCTTGCCCGGTGCAGATGAGTACGGGGATGACCTCTTTGACTATAGTCTGGAGGCGATGACTTACGAAGGACAACGCTATGGTCTGCCCTATTACACCGACTTTACTATCTGGGTTTACAACGAACAAATGCTTGAAGCGGCAGGTTTCGAGCAACCGGCGCGGACGTTGGACGAGTTGACCGAACAGGCAATCAAAATCAAAGAGGCACGGGTGAAATCTCCCGAGGGGGATGTTGTCGAATATCCAATAATGCTTGGCTTTCGGCAGGTGATCACCGGGTTCACCGACTGGTGGGCATTGAATTACGCTTCCGAGGTTGACCTGTTTGACGATGATATCAATCCGATTTTCCCGGACGACGTGGACCGGCGTGCAGAGCGGATTCTCCAGTGGATTACTGACGGTATTCACAAGCACGGTATCATCGACATCAATTCACTGACATCGCCGCTCATTCTCGAAAATGTCTCGGCAGGGCGACAGGCTTTTGCAATGATTAACAAACACGATTTAGAGCGGGTAAATAGCCGCGAAGACAGCGCTGTTGCCGAGGCATATCTACGAGCACGGGGCATCACCGAAACGCAGGCCAGCTATGCCAAAGTTATCAAGATGGCACCGGTTCCAAGTCTCGAACCCGACCAGCAAGGCACGTTGGGGTGGTCGCGGATGTATTCCTTAACCGCCCATTGCCGAGAGGAGTATCTGTTAGATGCATGGCGGCTGGTACAATTCCTCGGTGGTAGGGACGCAAGCGGCGACTATTATACAGCACGGCACTAGTTTCGACTCCGAGTCTTGGGCATCGCATTCAGGTCCTTACTGGACGACCCCGAAATCATTGAGCAGACAGAGCAGTGGGGAGACGCCAACCTCATCAAGGAATTGTCAAAGGTCGCCCGTGCCCGCGAAAACATCAGGGCCCCATGGTTTCCCGACTTCAACCAGTACTATTAGCCGGAGATCCAGAAAGTTCTTATCCGTTAGCTATCCCCCCGTGATGGGCTGGCGCGGATTGCCAAACGGTGCAGGGACCTGAAGCAGGAATGGACATAGAAAGATTGATGAGGACATTCAACTATGAGTGACAATACTCTAGAAGACCAGACCGTTGCACAACGCGAAACCGCTTCGCGCTTGACGCCGAAAGAACGTGGCGATCGCATTTTCGCTTACCTGCTCAACGTTCCGAGCGTCATTCTCATCCTTGCGCTGATTGCGTATCCGGTTGTCGTGTCATTGTGGACCAGTCTGCACCGCTACAACCTGCGGCGTCCAGAAGAATTCGCCTTCATTGGCCTAGGCAATTACGTTGATGTATTGACCAGTTATGATTTTTGGCACTCGCTCCGTGTTACGCTTTATTTTGGAGGGATGTCGGTGGTGTTGGTTATCGTTGTAGCGATAGGCATTGCCGTGCTGTTCAACGAGCAATTCAAAGGGCGAGGGATCGTGCGCGCGCTGTTGTTGATTCCGTGGGCGGTGCCGGGTATTGTCAACGGCTTGATGTGGGCGGGGCTATTCGGTGAGCACGGCGCATTCAACCAGATGATAGGCGATTTCGTCGGCCTGTTCAATAACCTGACAGGTGCTGAGATTGAGTATCTAGGAATGGCGTCACCGATTGTCGCGCTCAACGCCGCTATCGCCGCCCACGTCTGGCGGAGTGTGCCGTTCGCATGTATTATCTTTTTAGCCGCGTTGCAGGCAATTCCCAGCGAGCAATATCGTGCGGCGCAAGTGGATGGCGCGAGTGCATGGCACCGGTTTCAACACATCACGCTCCCATGGCTACTGCACCCGATTATGATTGTCGCTATCATTGAGACGATGAACGCTTTCCGCGGCGGCTTCGACATCATCTACGCACTGACCGCAGGCGGCCCTGGCGACGCTACCTACGTCATCGCGTGGCAGACTTACAAGGAAGCCTTCGGACGCCTCGACTTCGGCGGGTCAAACGCCTACTCTTATCTGATTACGCTCATCACGATGGGACTGGCGGTTATTTATATTCGAGTGTTGTATCGCCGGGGGACTGTACAGGGATAAATGGCAAGACCCTTTTGGAGAGGAAATGGGGAGACCCGTCCCGTATTTTTGAGCCATTACGTTTTATGCGCGAAAAAGGAGAATTGTGAATAGAGAAGTTGCCAAACGGATTATTTTATACGCTCTCGTAGTTCTTGCAGCACTGTACATTGTAACGCCGTATATGTGGGTGGTGATGATCAGTTTCATGCAGGAACGCGAGGCGACACAGTTGCATTGGATTCCACGCGAGCCGACGTTGGAAAACTACACCATGTACTTCCGTGTGTACGGCGACAGTGCCGAAATTGGCGCAGCGACCGCGCGGCAGTTTCCCCGTGCGATTGCGAACAGTTTCATCATCGGGGGCTCGGTGATGTTTATCAACCTGTTCTTCGGATCCCTCGCGGCGTATGCGCTGGCACGGATGAATTTTGGTGGCAACCTTGCGCTGTTGTTGTTCTATCTCGGTTCGCGCAGCGTACCGGGCGTGGCAATTATGATACCGATGTACCTCGTCATGCGCAGTTACGGCTTATTAGATACCCACATTGCGGTCATCCTTGCCCATGTGACCTTTACGTTACCGTTTACTATCTGGATTCTCAAAGGCTATTTCCAGACAGTGCCGCTCGATTTAGAGCGTGCGGCGAGGGTTGATGGCTGTTCCCGTCTCGGTGCATTGTTCCGTATATTCCTGCCAGTTACGACGCCCGGCATGATTGCAGTGGGCATTTTCTCCTTTATCTCGTCGTGGGGGGAATTTTTCTTTGCCCTGTTGTTCACTTCCACCATATCTTCAAAGCCTGTAACTGTGGTAGCATCGGACTTCGCACAGGAGATACAGATCGACTTCACAATCATCGCCGCCGGTGGGGTTTTGGTCGTGCTGCTCCCGATTATCCTCGCATTCATCTTCCAACGATTCATCATTCACGGCATCGGCGGTGCGGTGACGGGATAGCCTTGCAAAAGGAAAAGAGGATGACAGTTGATGCTAGTAATAAATCCCATCTGAAGTAAAATCTACGGACGAAAGGATAGGTAATGTTCCGTGAAACGAGGAATGGTTTTGTTAATGTTAACATTACTAGTATCATCGGCATCCGCAGGGGTACTTCGTCATGATTTTAACAATTTGGATTTGGAAGGTTGGGTTATTAACGAAGACCACCAGATAGCATCAATTGAAAACGGTGAATTGATTGCAGGTGTCCCGCCTCCCGAACCAGGCAGCACTACTCTCATCTTGTTGCCCTTTAAAGGAATGCCCGCTAGCGATTATGATGTAGCGGTATCTGTGAGACTTGATCTTTTTGTGTTTCATCCAATTATTGCTAATGGAGCAGGAATTGGACTCCGTGGGCATTCAACTGAAAAGTTCTTTGGGCTCGTAGACAACGATAAGTTGCAAGATCCACGATCTCTGAGTGACTTAGGTTATTATTTTTTTATCGGACAAAACACCGAGGGACAATGGGGTGTTGGGGCATCAATTTGGCATATAGAGCGAGTGGTGATAGATGCAGAAGGTTTTGTTAGGGGAGCATTCATAGAGAATGAATTGCTGAGGTTTTCACCGTTTGATGTCAAACTGGGTGAGTGGTATCGCTTAAAAGTCATTGCACAGGGAGATTTGTTCCGAATTTTTGTCAATGAAGAACAGGTACTGGGTTTGAAGGACGTTCGCTATTCTGAAGGAGCAATCTATCTGTCCTCGGGATTTGGTAACCTTATTCGCTTTGACGATTTTGAGGTAAAATACGATGCTCCCGCTGCTGTACAACCGCGGCGGAAACTGGCAACAATGTGGAGTGAAATAAAAAGAAAAGCCCAATAAGTTGAGGGCTGAAAAATTGAAGTAATTCGGACAAACTTTAGATATATAGCTCAACCCAGGGGACAGGAGGGATTCCTTGGCAAAAGTTGTTATTGAACATCTTACGAAACACTTTGGAGACGTCGTTGCGGTAGACGACCTGACCTTGGAAATTGTCGATCGCGAATTCTTGACGCTGTTGGGACCGTCGGGTTGTGGCAAGACCACAACGTTGAACATCATCGCAGGATTGGAAGATCCGACAAGCGGACGAGTGTTTTTCGACGACGACGAGGTAACCAACGTTCCACCGGAACGACGCGATATAGCAATGGTTTTCCAAACCTACGCGCTATACCCACACATGCGGGTTTACGATAATATCGCCTTTGGCTTGCGGATGCGCCGTACACCGGCTGACGAAATGGAACGGCTCGTGGGGGAGGCGGCGAAGGCGATGGAGATTGACCACCTACTCGAAAGGAAGCCGCGCGAACTCAGTGGCGGACAGCGACAACGAGTAGCATTAGCGCGCGCCATTGTCCGAAATGCCCATGTGTTCCTACTTGACGAACCCCTCTCAAATCTCGACGCCAAATTGCGTGTGACGATGCGCACCGAACTCAAGCGGCTGCACGCTGAATTAGAAAAAACGTTTGTCTATGTTACGCACGACCAAGCAGAATCGCTTATCATGTCGGATCGGATTGTGGTGCTCAATGAGGGCCAGCTCCAACAGCTGGGTACGCCTGAAGAGATCTACAATCAACCTGCCAATGTGTTCATCGCTGGCTTTGTCGGAAGTCCACCCATGAATTTCTTCGACGGTCAGTTGCAAAACGGCGGGGGAGAACATTGGCTAGTAAAGGGAGAAGGGTATGCCTGTGAATTTACGCCGGCACCGGCACAACGCCTGATCGCGAACGCCTCCGCAGACGTACAGCTCGGGGTACGCCCAGAAGATATTGAGGTCTTGCCAAGTGAGTCACCTACCGCCCAAGCCACCGTTGTGGTGAGAGAACCGTTGGGCAGCGATCTGTTTCTTACACTGGAATTAGAGGGTGTGACTTTCAAGGCGCGAACTCATCCGGACGCACGTATGGACCGCGGCGACTGTGTACCAATCCGTTTTAAGTCGACCAAGGTACATCTGTTTGACAAATCCACAGGGGTCACGCTGCTTGAACCCAAGCAGTAAAAGGGTCGAGCCCCCGCTACGGAATGTCAAGCGGAATTGTCGCCAAAAATGCCGCTTCCGTTTGCTGATTGTGTCGCTGCGCTGCGACGACAGAACCGTAGATATTGCCGAGATAGAAGACTCCTCCTATCGTCCCAAGCGCCCAACCCTTGCGAGACGAAACACCATTCTCAGAAAATCCGTCGTAAGCCCCCCATCCCAATACTCCCAGAAGGAACACGGTGAGTAGCGCGTCGTTGGACCGTCCAACATAGAACCTACCGCTGCCGGGCAGAGCAGTAGACAGGAATCCCGCTAGCAATGGGCTTTTAGATGGAAGGTCTTTCCCATCTTCGGCGTACCTTTTGTAGACTGACACGCGATGACCAGCGGACTCTGGCAGCCCACGCAAGTCAAACTGGTCGAAGTGTTGGATCGCACTTTCCCACCGTTTCTGCATCAGCTTGTTCATGCCAATTAGCAGCTGCGATTTCCGGCGATAGTCCGCTCCCTGAAAGAAATCTTGTGATTCCTTGAGAAAACGGACGGATTCGTCGTATCGCCCTATCAAAAAGTAGGTCGCGCCTAGCTCATATCGCACCAAGCTGGAATCGGGTTGCGTTTGGAGGAATTGAACGGCACGGTCAGGTTCACCGCCCAAACGATAGCTCTCAGCAATTCGGCGTAACACATCGTTCCCGAAAGTAGTCGATTGGGAAAAGAGGTAACGCTGATATTCACCCGCTGCGCGGAGATAGTCACCTTGAGCGTAGAGGTAATCCGCAAATTTACGGATATTGGCGGGCTGATAATAATCGATTGGCGGGCTGTCTGCAATTGCTATCCACGGAGGGAGCATAAAGCAGAACGCGGTGAGAACAATGGCGTGACAGCGAATCATTGTGTCAACGCCTCCTGTGAGTACGCCTCAACCGGATCAATATACTTGCCGCTCGCTTCGTCAAAGGGGTAATGGGTGTGCAGCATGATTCCGTTATCACGTAGCAGGCGGTCAGCGGTTAACAGTATACCACGAAAGAAGCCGTATCTTTGGATTGCTCCCATCCCGAATCGGGAGCAACTCGGCAAGAAGTTACAAACGGGCTGGTCTTGCGTTGAAATGTATTTTTGGTAAAGACGAATAAGCCCGGTCGAAAATAGGCGAGTCGGCGTTGATTCTCTGGGATTGAACGGAATTGTTTCCTGATTTTGATGTGAGACCTGGATGGGATTCGCACGCAAAATGAAGGTAAGATCGGCAGCCTCCTCCGGTACGGAAGCCCATCCCCACGACGAAATACACAGAACCAGAATCACCCCGATACTGAGTAGACGAATTACCATTTGACCTCCTTGATTTTCATACCCTTAGGCATCTTAGACTTTCCAATTCGATCGGGCAGTTTGGGGTTTAATGGGGCGTTGCTTATCTGGCTCCCGGAATTTTCCAGTACTGTCACGTTTCACGATATTTACATAAGAGGCGTCCGGATGACTGTCTCAAGAATGTGAGCACGTGGGGACTGCGAGACGAGAAACAGGATTAAATCCGCGACTTCTTCTGGCAAGGTTAGATGCTCGATGACATCATCCGGATGATTATCTCGGCGCATCTTGGTGTCAACGGGTCCCGGACACACCACACTCGCTTTGACACCGTGGGGACGCCCTTCGTTATTCGTGGTCTCGGTAAAACCGACAACGCCAAATTTGGCGGCGCAGTACGCCCCGCCGTTGGGGTGCCCATTTTTGCCGGAGACTGACGAGACGTTGACGATATGTCCGGACTTCCGCTCGCACATGTGACTGAACACTGCCTGTGTGCAGAGGAAGACACCTTTGAGATTAACGGCGATATTGAGATCCCAATCCTCCTCACGAATCTTAGGAATCGGGTTGTGGATGGCAACGCCCGCGTTGCTGACGAGAATATCGACCCTGCCGAATTTGTCGAGCGTCTGCTTCACCATTGCGTCCACCTGCGATTTTTGCGTTACATCGGTTGGTATTGCGAGGGCTTGGCGACCGAGTGCACATACCTCGCGTGCGACGGCTTCAACCTCTGAGAGCGTTCGCGCCGTAAGCACCAGATCTACCCCTTCCTGCGCAAAGGCGAGCGCAGTTGATCTACCAATTCCGCGCCCGCCACCGGTAATAATTGCAACTTGGTTCTCGAGTTTCATTGATGCGACTTTCCCTTCAATCGGTGAAAATATGCCTCGGCTTGGCTCATTTATTTTCCGGTCTCGACAGCGTTTTCTTCGATGTAATCGAAATTGATGTCGTAGCCTAGTCCCGGCCCCTGTGGCAGATAGACGTATCCCTCGTCGTCCATAAAGTCAATGCTCGAATTCAGCCAAGGTTCGACTTCATCGTAGTCGATAAACGGGTGGAGGAGCCCCCGTTCGTAGAATTCGCCGGGGATACCCATTGCGCCTAACACTTGGAGATTCCCAGCTCCGCCGCCGTGTACCTCCATCGCCATGCCAAACGACTCTGCCAGATGCACGGTTTTCATCAACGGCGTAATCCCTCCCACATCTCCCACACCACCTCGCAGGATGTCCGCAGCACCGCGCAGGATCCACTCTGCTCTGGTATACATCTTTCCCTCAGCGGTTTCGGGTCCCACAACCGGGATATCCAACTGTTCTGCCAGCCACGCATAAGAAGAGGTGCTGTGTTCATCCATCGGCTCCTCAAACCAGTAATAGTTGAGCTTCTCAAGTTCCCTACCGATATAGAGTGCCTGCTCCCGACTGTAGTAATGGTAGCAGTCCAGCATCAGAGGAACATCGTCACCGACCGCCTCTCGCACGGCGGCGCATGCTTTGACATCCATCTTGGGATCGGGGGCCCATGGAATGGGTGGCATCCAGGTGTGTAGCTTGATCGCCTTGTAACCGCGCTGTATGCACCACTCGGCGAACCGAGCGTAGTCATCTGGGCTGCTGAGCCCGCCTGGCTCCTCGTCACCGCACATAGTGCTAGCGTAGGCGAGGACTTTGTCGCGATAGCCCCCCAACAGCTTATAGACCGGCTGATCAAAGCAGCGACCCGCAAGATCCCACAGCGCCATGTCCGCTATACCGATCACATTGTCTGTGAGGTTTCGATGGATTCGCTGCCAGTGCTTGAGCCGTTGCCATAGTTTTTCACGATAGAATGGGTCTTCCCCGACCAGCGCGGGCTTGAAGATCTGCTCCGCGATAACGGGGCTGCCACCAAAGGCGTAACCCTCCAGACCTTCGTCGGTGACAATCGTGAGCAGCACTTGAGTTGCATCGTGTTCAGGCCCAGGATGTCCGTGACCCTCGGAGTCACTGACTTTGTTCGTCTTATATCTGAATGTTTGGGTTTTTATGGTAGAGTAGAAACCGTGTATCTCATTTATTTTCTTCTTCTGCTTTTTTGTTGCTATCTGTAGATTCTATTGCTTTCAACTTCCCACCAATAACATCTAACTTGCTTTCGATTCTATCAAGACTTATCGCCAAGATTGCAAACTTCTCGATGTTTCCTTTTCTTTCGATAAGCATTAACTCTTTGTGTAGGTCAATTTTAGTGTTAGTTAGTGTTTGTATTTGTGAGAATCTTTTCAGTTCTTTGTCGATTCCCATCAAATCTAAATGAAGTTTGTCTGCCATTTCTATCAGAATCTTATTCAATTTCACCAAGAGTCCAGACAGTTCTCTTATCACTACTTCAGGTGACAATTCTTGAGAGACTCCGATAGTGCAAAGCATTATTAACAGAATAACAACTCCGCTTCTAAACAACATTTTGATTCTCCTTTTGCAACATAAGATACTTATTAAACGATCCGAAAATCAAAAGGTTTATTGCATTAGAACAAAATAATGAGACTCCGTATTCCCCTCTCCGAACCGTGCTTGATATTTTCATATCACACGGCTCTCCAGTCAAGTTAATTGGGCTTCCTGTTATCAGGAAGTTTCCCTTGATGTAGAAGATGATGGCAGTTATCACAAAGAACTAAGGTTTTGCGATTACGTGCTATCATTACTCGTTCCCAATCTTCAAGATGCTTCTTGGATTGTAAGTCTTTCAACTTTCGCACATGATGAACTTCCATAGGTCTTGATGTGTTACCACAATACTCACATAGATTAGCATTCATTCTTTGCGTGAGTTCCGTTCCTGTTTTATACAGGTATGCGATAGATGGCAATTTATCAATTCCGTTTGGTCGTTCCGCCAGATGCTTGAGTTGAAAGATTTTCAGTTCTTTCCAGACGTTATTCACCTTGTATTTGAGAACCCATTCGTTACCTTGTTTTAGTCGTTTATAGATTACAGTCATTTTTGTTTTGCTACGACCTGCCAGCGTTTTAATGAGACTTCTGTGTGCCAAATACACAAGTTGACTGAGTTCATATTTGACATTCTTTGCCAAGATATAGTAATTGGCAAGTCCTCTCAATTCGCTATTATACATAGTAACGATTTCTACTTCTGAAGCAGTTAGCAAATATGGTCTATGTTTTGCCTTGTTTTCGACATATACCCCATAATCATGAGTTTTTGCAAACCCCCTGATTTTGTGTTCGGGTATAGTCAAACGAATGTGACCCCGAAGGGTTCGTTGTTTCTGCATTCTGCCATTCAATTTTCTTTTGACTTCCCTTCCTGTTTGTCTTACTTTAATTCGGTATCCAAGAAACTCAATGTTTCGTGATGCCCGTTTGATACCTGTTTTACTTTCAGACATATTAAGGTTCAGGTCGTTCTTCAGAAACTCGATTATTGAGATTTTGATTTCTTTTACATCTGTGAATGAGCCTGTTACTCCACAGAGGAAATCGTCGGCGTACCGAATATATCGCAGTCTTTTATATTTATCGGTATCTTCAATAACCGAAGGCAATTTAGACTGTTGCTCAAGTAGTCCTTTTAACTCGTTTATCCATTCCGACTTTCTTCCATGTTTACGGAGTTTTCGTCGAATATAATGATTTTTCATGGATATGCGATTGTATTCTGGATTTTGTGGTCGTCTCTTCCCAACGTTAAAATCCGAAATAAGTTGCCTCACATAATCATCTAAATCATTTAGGTAGATATTGGCGAGTATTGGGCTAATGATTCCGCCTTGCGGTGTTCCGCTATATGTTTGATTGTATTTCCAATCTTCCATGTAGCCCGCTTTCAAGAATCTCCATATCAATGATAGGAATCGCTTATCGTCGATACGCTTCTTTAATAGATTCATAAGTATTTTATGGTCTATGTTATCGAAGCACCCTTTGATGTCAAACTCTATGAACCACTTTGTTCCCTTCCATACTTTGTATATCGTTTCTAATGCAGTATGGCAGGACTTATTAGGTCTAAATCCATGAGAGTTTTCGGAGAATATGCCCTCATAGTAGTGTTCAAGCAATATCTTGATAACTGCTTGAACGAGTTTGTCATCGCCCGTAGGAACTCCAAGAGGTCTTTTGCTTCCGTCCTTCTTGGGAATATAAGCACGCCTTACAAGTTTCGGGCGGTATGTTTGATTCATAACAGAATCTATAAGATTCGCTATGCGTTCATTAGACATTCCGTCCAGTGAATTGTCATCGACTCCTTTTGTCATTGCGCCCTGATTGCTGTAGATATTAGCGTATGCTAATTGCCACAATTCAGGGTGTCGCAATATCCGAAAGAGGTCTTTAACAACTTTGCCCTGTTTAGCGACTTTCTCCAACCGCTCTAATTGTCTATTCAGTTTTGTATAATCAAGATTCATTCCGAATCTCTCCCTTTTGACTTATTAGAGTTTGTTACCTGACCTGTCGTCCTTCCCCTTATTTCAATGGATTTTCACCTGCATTACTGCCTGCTTATATCCATGATATAATTGACAACTTAATGATTATATGCTATAATGTTTTCATATAATCTGTCATTGAATACAGCCTTTTTTGACTGTAAACTTAGGGTAATATGACGACTCCGTTGACATATTGGAAAGGATAGTAACATGAATAAGGATTCACCATTAACATGGATTCCTTTTATAGTCACTACTATTTTACAGGCACTTTTAATACTTGTAACACTTATGATGTTCGTTTCAAGCAGATTTAATAGGGTTGATGAAAGAATTGACAAACTTTATGAGTTTCAAGTCAATCATCTAACTCAACTCCATGCCAAATCAGTTGCCGAAAAATAGTATTTATCCCCCCCAACTTAGCCAATCCCGTGTTTTCAGCAGTTCAAAGATACGATGTGTTTAGAGTTCCTTTTGTCTCATGCTCGTTTGTAACGAGGAAGGCGAAGAAGTCGGATATGATACGGTGTAGACAATCCGTTGTAAAGCAATCAATAACTTTGTCATATTCTTCGCTATGACGCTTCTTCAATATCCCTGCGTCATCGCCAAAGTAAAGCCTTGTGAGACTTGGATTTCAGGCAGTATAGCCTTGCTCATGCACATCTTACACTGACGACCTTATAGGATAGGATATTTCTCCATCAATCGCCTTTTCCAATGATGCTAAGTTTAGCCTTCTTTTTCAAGATTTCAATCTGTTACCAGATAGACCTAACATTGGTGTGTATGGGATATTCCAACAATCCCAGTTGATTTAATCAACACTCCTAACTGCCGCTTACACGGCGCACTCTACAATCTTCATGATTATTTGCCTTTTACGTTTTACGCATCACATTTTACTTGCGCAGCTTCTCAATCATCCCAAACAGATTTTGGAGACAAATCCGGGATGCTTCCTCCCCTGCTTCGGAGAATGCAGTTCCACCCGGACGGTTGAGCAGGTCATCCTCGATTTTTGAGGTTGGGCGCCAATGCGTTTCCAAGCAGAGGTGTCCCTCGTAGCTGTCGTCAACAAACGCTTGAAGCTGCCCCTGCCAATCGATCACGCCTTCACCGACCGGGACCGATTCCATCTCCCCCGTTTCAGGATTTTCGCCGGCATCCTTTAGGTGGGCATGCACCATCAGCGGCTTGAGCCTTTCATAGGCGTTAGGATAAGGCGGTTCGCCTTCCGCGTGGGCTTCGTTCGCTGGGTCCCAGATAGAGCGGATGTTAGGGGAATCAATCTCACGGATAAATCGCTCTGTCAGTATCGCAGTTGATAGGGACGTGGAGGCTTCGTTTTCCATCCCCAAGATTATCCCCTCTCCAGTTGCCATCCGCAACGGTTCGTCATAGGCAGCGATAATCTCGTCCCACCGTTCCTCGACGTTATCCGTTCTCCAAAAGACAAACGTGCGGATCAGGTTGATATCAAACGCATTCGCCACCTTGATGCACCGCTCAAGAATTCCAAGATGTTCCTGCCGCTCCTCCGCGTTGTCAATGTCGCACTTGAAAAACGGCGAGGCGATTCCGACGATTTGAATTCCCGTTCCATCAAGGATTCGTTTCATTTCATTGATATCGCTCTCGGTTAATTCCTGCGGCGGTTTATCCCACACAGATCGGATCTCGATTGAGTCGAGGTTTAACTCCTTTGCAACATTGACGACCGTTTGAAAATCTTGTGAAATCTCATCACCAATAACGCCTATCTTAAACATTGCTTTCTCCTTAGGTGCAAAGCGCAGTGAGTTTTTGCATTTACGCTTCACTCAACGATATGAATGCTCTCCATCGGGGAAGACTCCTTGCTGAACTTCTAACTTATAGTGCGTTACAGCCCGGTGGATTTCTTTCCGCATGTTTGCATACTGCTTGACGAATGTCGGCGATCGATCGAAGAGTCCAAGCATATCATGCAGGACCAACACCTGCCCATCACACTCAACCCCCGCTCCGATGCCGATTGTCGGAATCCCCAACGATTGCGTGATTTGTCTGCCTAGTTTCCCAGGAATAGATTCAAGGACGATTGCAAAGCAGCCTGCAGCTTCAAGTGCCTTTGCGTCATCAGCAATCAGCAAGGCTTCGGACTGCTTACGTCCATGCACTCGAAATTTCTCACTCGTTTGCGGCAATAGCCCAACGTGCCCCATCACCGGAATGCCATGACCGACAATGGCTTTTACAATCTCCGGCTTGTTACCCTCAAATTTAACCGTATCGGCACCGACATCACAGAGGGCGCGTGCGTTTTTGACAGCTTGGTCCGGCGTTTCATAGGCGCGATGCGGCAGATCGGCAACCAGTAAGCACTCTGTGTTGGCTCGTGCCACAATTCGGGTATGGTGGAGCATATCCGCCATCGTCACCGACCGCGTATCTTCGTAGCCCAAAACTACCATTCCGAGCGAATCGCCGACAAGGATAATGTCGATATCGGCATCGTTGAGGATACGGGCGGTGGGATAGTCATATGCCGTCAGCATCGCAATTTTTTGTCCCTTTTGTTTCATTGACTGAATGACATCAACTGTTTTTTTCATTGCTATCTCACGTTTCTCTTTTCTTATCCCAGTAAGAAATCAAGGTGCTTCCGAACCATAGTGCATCCTCAATTGATACCCGATTTGTTTTGAAAACTTCAGGGTCTTGATCCGTTGTCTTTTATCATCGTTTTTATTTTCTGTTTAGAGTTCAAAGACACACTCCATCAACGCCCACCATTCCTCTGGCTTTCTTTCAGGCACTGGCTCTTGATAGGTCCGCATCAGCTCATCCCATTCACGGCAGCGCGGATGCTGTTCCAAATATCGTGGAAAATCCGTTTCAACGTCGAACTCATCGATGGTTTCCATCGCCATGAACATCCGGCGGCCGAGTAGGTAGATATTCATTTTCGTGATGCCGATTGTGTGTAGGCTCTCTAGGACTTCGGGCCAAACGTTGCTATGATATACTTTGTATTTTTCGATAATGTCTGGATCATCTTTTAGATTGATTGCCAAACCGAAATGCTTCATTTTCGTCTCCTTCATTGTGGAAATGGTTCTGCCGTTGAGCGAGATCTTAGCATAATTATCACTGAATTATAGCAATCTGTCAATAGCAAATTTCATGAGTCAGAATTCCTATTGACATAGAATCCTGTGGTAAGTATAATTCAGTAGATTGTTAGGTAGAGTGGAATTGTCAGAGAAGAAGCGGTGAAAGTTGATAAACCGGTATTCACAAGAAGGTAACTATGTCAAAAAAACAGAAGAATAAAGCGGCTAACAAGAAGAAAGATCCACAGATTGAGAGTGATTTCATCAAGAGTCAACCGATAGACAACCCTGTAGAAGAACGAACGAAATTGAAGGGGAAGTTTTATGAAAAAGAGCTCGCCCGGTTGCAGAGAGAGTTAGTCAAACTTCAAGAACATATCCAAAACAAAGGCTTAAAAGTGGTCGTGATTTTTGAAGGACGTGACTCTGCCGGCAAAGGGGGAACCATCAAGCGAATTACGGAACCGCTAAATCCACGGATCTACCAGGTCATCGCGTTGGGCACCCCGACTGAACGGGAGAAAACACAATGGTATTTTCAACGATATGTTCCTCATCTGCCGGCTGCCGGTGAGATAGTGATTTTTGACCGAAGTTGGTACAATCGCGCCGGGGTTGAACGGGTAATGGGCTTTTGCACTGAAGAAGAATACCATGAGTTTTTGGGTACCTGCCCGGAATTTGAGCGAATGTTGGTGCACTCCGGGATTATTTTGATCAAGTATTGGCTATCTGTAGATGCGGACGAGCAGGCGCGTCGTTTCAACAGGCGGATCGAAAATCCGACTAGACGCTGGAAACTCAGCGAAATGGATCTGGAATCTCGTAGAAGATGGATTGATTACTCCCGAGCCAAAGATGACATGTTTAAGTATACAGATATCAAACAAGCACCTTGGTATGTGATTGATGCCCATGACAAAAAGCGTGCGCGACTTAACTGCATTCACCACCTGTTGAGTCTGATCCCTTACGAAACCCTACCCCATACTAAATTAAAATTACCACCACTCCAAGAAGATACCGGATATGTACGGCCCCCCATCACAGACCAAACCTTTGTGCCAGAAATGTATCCTTGAGTTCGTAAACCCTTAGTGCAATTTCTTATGTATCATCCTCTCCTCGACTTCACCCGCCCTGAGAGTCTACAACCCCGATTTCATCGAGTGTTCAAAGCAACTTGGATAGATATATCCAAGCCACTCCCGTAGCTATGCGGTGGACCTGTTCATTCACTGCGAGTGACGATTAATTCACTTTATTTCATCCCTGTGGTTTTCAACATTGCCCATGAGCGGCAATCTGCGTTAGAAATATTTACTTAACATAGGTTTTGTATACCACATATAGCCGTTCATTACTAAAAAAGCACTATATATTGTAGATCTCTCAATTTTTTGTAACTTTTGCACAATTGCTGACGTTTCGTATGACGATCTTACTTATATGAATATGTATCTATTTTATTGCAGTGATATATTGCTAAGGAGAGCTCAATGCCCAAACACCATACTTACGTCGCAACCTGTATAAAAGAGGCACCGCTTCAGTGGGGAGTCGAACTTGAGGCATTAGACAATCCAGTACCGCCCAAAATTGTGCGGTTCCCAAATTTGGCGCAGCCGCTTACCCAGACACCGCATTTTCAGTCCGACTGCGATCCGATAGCCTATTTTCGGCAGCTGGTCAAAGGTATGCCAGAGATGCTTCGAGATTATCACGCACGGATCCTCAGGCAGATTCAGGGGCAAATGGATCAATTGGAGGTCGGCGATTGTTGTTATGTCAAGATTTCATACATCGATAGTAGAGGCGGTGTCAGTCCTTATAAATATAACATCGAGCTTATTGATACCTCACCTCGTGAATCACAGCACAATTGTTCAGGCACAGCCGAACAGGAGAATGCGGAGTTACCTTCTGCTGCACCGAGCATGGATAACCTCTACCCTTCTTTTATGGATGAGATAGGATCGAATTGGGATGAATCCGGTGACCTCCCTCGCGATGAACAGTTGGACTCGCTGGTTAACAACGACACAAATCCGCTTGAACTCATCACTCAGTTACACGAGGAGATTCAGGAACTGCAAGGAGATTTGGACCGGATCAAAGAAAAGATTGCAGAAGCAGTGGTTCCGGCTTGCGAAGGTTTGGGTCAGCCGGCAAGGACGAGTTTAGAGCAAGCTGCGATGGAACGCACAGAAGTTGAGGAAGTAGAGGGAACTATCCCAGCTCTACCCGCGACAGAAGACAACCAACGAAAGGAAATACTCCTCAATTTAGACGAGCAGTGTGCGATTGAATACATAATCAATCAGCAGATAGCCACCGAATCGCAGCTGAGAGATGTGTGCCATATCTCGAATCCGGTCCGCGTGATGAACCATTTGATAGAAAAGATGGAGCAGTGCGATTTTCCTTGGATTTCGGTGGAAGAAAGCGAAGATGGAGAGCTCGTTTATTTGTGGCAGGCTCCGGAATAAAAAAACGTGAAACGTGCTTAGAATATCTATTAGGTCTATTCACGTTTCACACTATTCGCGTAGATGTCGGCGATAATTGCATTTGTCTTTAACCCCACCTCACCCGTACATCGGATTGGCACACCGGTACGCATCTGATTGACGAGGGCTTCAATCAGTCCCGTGTGCATATACGGCAAAGGCGATTGGTCAAATGACTGGCTTTTGTCCTTCGTCTGAAACGTTAGATTGCCACTGTTGAGCGGATTGCAGCGCAAACTCCCTTCCGTACCACAAACTTCAACCTCATCAACGGAAACACCAACGTTCCAATTGATATTCGCAACGGCGTGTGTCCCGTTTTCGAAACGTAAGGTGAAGACAGTAGAATCGTCAATAGGATAGGGTAAGTGCACGTTTTCTGCGTATCCACACACAGAGTCCACTTCGCCCAACAGGGACATCAGCAGATCGATCCGGTGACTTCCTAGATCCATCAAGACACCTCCGCCGCTAATCTTCGGATCGGTGCGCCACGCACCCCACTCATGACTGCTTGGATCATAAGAAGCGGTGTGATTGACTCGCGCTAGTATAACCTCCCCGATCGCACCCGCACCCATCAATTCCTTCATTTTTATGATATTCGGAAAAAAGGGTCGGTAGTAAGCGATTGTGAGCGTGACGTTTTTCTCACGGCAAGCATCGACCATCTGCCGGCACTCAGCGACGTTCATCCCCATCGGCTTTTCACAGAGGACATGTTTCCCCGCCTCGGCGGCGAGAATCGTTTGTTCACAATGTAGATAAGGCGGTGTTGCGATATAGACTGCGTTAATCTCGTCATCCGCTAGCAGCCCTTCAACCGTGTGATAAGCGCGTTTTGCGCCATGTCTTGCTGCGAATCCCTCCGCCTTCTCTCTATCACGGCGCATCACTGCAATTAGTTCAGAGCCATCAACCGTATAGAGCGGGGGACCCCCTTTATACTCCGCCACATCCCCACAACCAAGTATTCCCCATCGTAGTAATGCCATATCTTCCTCTTCGTAAATCGAATGAGTGAGCTGTTGACTTTCGTCCAATAATCTCTTACGACTGTAGCCGTTTCAACCAATTTTGAACGCGGAGTTGCAGAAACGCCTGCGCCCGACCTGACCAGAGATAATCAAGCGTCAATCCTCGAAAAATTGGCATGGGACTCATTTGAAGGCGTAGGTCCTCGGTGAACGCTTCAAGCGATTGATCGCCCAATCCACGCGACAATCGCCTCAATAGGGTCGCCGCATCGCCAAGGTTTCCGACAGCGTCCTGCGTTTCCGCGAGGGCATTGAGTCCTGCTACTGCGTCCTCCAGATCTTGTTCCCGTCGATCACTCCACCACCGGTCAAGCGACTCCACCGCTGATGCAAAACGGATACCATCATCTCGAAGCTCATCTCGCCGGTGCGGATTGCAAACATACTCGCCAAGCCCTGTAAGGATAGACTCTTTCGACTGCGTGGGATTCAATTGCCTGCGGAAAAAATAGTAATCCCCCGGATACTGCGTATAGGGCGTCAATCGATAAGCAAGCGAAGCGGTGTGTTTTTCTTCAAGCCCTCTTTCGAGCCACGTATCAATCTGTCGTAGCTTGGGCTCAGGCAAGATGTTATTCGACTCGAATCCACCCTCCGGGTCAAGGAAGAACGCAAGCGGCAAAGGGACCAACCCACCTTCTCGCATGATGTCAATCGTCTCATACTCGACGCTCCTGATGATTACTGCGCTCCCTTCGGGGAGTTCTGCTGCAATTCGGCGGCGCAGATTTGGGTGTGGCGCGAAACCGTTTTGCCCGGCTTCGATATTTTCAATCCACCAAGGGCAAGCCGTGATCGCTGCTCTGCCGTTAATTAACTCAGACATAGTATGTAAGGCATCCAGCATGACCCGCAGGTAGTCCCGGCACTCCGAACAGATACAAGCGCCCGGATCCGCGAACCAGAGAACGAAACTATCTGCCACGTCCGCAAAGGTATCGATCAGGTATTCCTGATAGGGTAGGATGCGTTCTTTCCCGCGCTGCCAGCAGAGGGTAATGCCGGTGTAATTGACATCTTCGGCTCGCAGTTCGGGGTAGCGCAGCCACGTCGAAGGCGGTACAGTCCCGCTTGAAAATCCGACATGGGTTTCCATCCCCATCACGCGGGCATACGCGAGTGCGTCATGCCAGACCTGATACCGCCACGCATTAGAAGCCAACTCCGGCTCGTCCGGGTGGTAATACTGCGTGGACCAAATATAGAGCTTCAATAAATTGCAACCCGCTGCATTGAGCAGCTCAATATACCATTTCCAATCATCGAGGCTCCAAGTATCCGTCGTCAAGGGTGCGATGTTCCACGGGAGGCTTGAAGCATACACACCCCGTATTGTATAAGGCGTGTCATCATCAGCAAAGTTCCGGACCATCCGAAACTGGACATCGTCGCCGGTCTTTCCGACGACGCGATAGCCCTGCTTGGCATAAACGCGGATTGCCCGATGATTCTCCCGATAACAGGTCAACGCGAGTCCTCGCTCCCCACGCTCGCGGGCGATCTCCTCGATCCGCCCCATCAGCCTTTGACCGATGCCCTTGTTGTGGAAGGCATCAACGATTCCAATACCCAAGCCCGGATAACCATCTTCACCCCCGCCACGGTACCAGACATGCCCGACCAATTTTTTGTCGCTAAACGCTCCAATATGGACGCAGCTTGGGTTGTGGAGTTCTCCTGCAATCTTGGCAACCGCGTCTTGATCAAAGGGGTATGGATGATAAAAGTAGCGACTTGCCTCGGAAAGTCCCTCGAAGAAGGCAGAAATCTTCGGAACATCTGCATCAGCGAGGGCGCGGATGGTTAAGTTTATTGTGCTGTCGCCCATAATGTTCTCTCTCGTTGGACAGAGAAGCAGCTTCGATTTAGCCTGAAATCGCCCCTGTTCCACGCAGCAGAGTTTCCTGCACAAGCAGTTCATGTGACATCGGTCGATCCGGCGGCTGCTTCCCCTCAATGGTTGCTATAAAGGCCTCCAATTCCAGTTCATAGGTTCTACCACGGCCCTCCCCATCTATCTTCACAAACTGCTCGCCTTCTTGGTAGCCATCTTTCGCTTCCGTCAGGCAGAGGCGGATTTGCAGACCGGGTTCAAAGGGCTCGACGATGATGGCACTCCCCTGACTGCCATACACTTCAAAGCGGCGCGCCGCTGGTTGGGTTTCCATCGCGGCGATGTCGATGAAAGCAAGAGCGTTTTCAAACTCAAAGACCCCCAAGGTATTATCCTGAAACGTCGATACCGAGTCTGTGTCGTTCCGTAAAAATGAAGTTACCTTCACCGGACGACCCAAAATCCAGACAACTTGATCGAGCATGTGACCGCCCAAATCAAAAAAGATGCCGCCGTGATGCGTGTCACTGATCCGAATGCGGGCATCCTCGGTTATATTCGTGGACATATGGGCGCGCACGGCGAACACATCGCCCAAAAAGCCCGACTTCGCCCAGTTGGCAACCTGCTTGAAAGCCGAATGATAGCGCAGCATATAGCCCATCTGAATGAGGAGTCCCTTATCTTCCGCCGCCGCGACGACCCGTTGCCACTGTGCCCAGTTATCGCCGGCGGGTTTATCGTACCAGACGTGTTTGCCAGCGGCGACAATCTCCTCGGTCTGATCGAGACTTTCCGCATTGAGCCCTTCAGAGGCAATTGCCACAATGCTCTCATCAGCCAGCATCTCGCTTTTATCATCGAACCAGTGAACGCCCGCAAAAGCACCACCCGATCCTTCAAGTGCGGTGCGTTGTTGCGGGTCAGGTTCAAAAACCCCCGCGATTTCGACATCGTCATTCAGCTGCATCGCCTGCAATTTGCCGGAAGCGTGTCCATGTTTGGTTCCATACTGAGCCATTCGTATTTTTGCCATTCTGCTCTCCAAAATTTTCGCTACGGGTTCGTCCCGATCGAATCGGGATTTATGACCATTCCAAACCATTAATGAGTGTAACCTTGTAATGAGTCTAACCTTGCAAAGGTTTGGGTACTCCCCAAGGGTCAATACGCCCTAACTATACTTGGAAATCTGCGCGGTGTCAAGTGCTTTGCATTGATTGACTCAATGGTAAGAATTCCCACTTGTGCACAGTGTGATGATAGGGTATTATAGACGGGTAACCCAATCCATCCATATTCCGCTATAGACTCATTCCATACGATTGAGAGGAAATCTCATGCAGAACTCTTCAAGCCACGGCACAATTCTTATTGTCATCGATGGTTGCCGCCCTGACGGCATACAGCAGGCGGATACACCAAACATCAATACCCTGATCGCGCGTGGAGCTTACACTTTCAATGCACAGAGCGTTGTCCCATCCTCTACGCTACCGTGCCACACTTCAATGTTTCGCGGCGTAACCCCATCACGGCACGGTATCACAACCAACACGTGGGTTCCGATGGTGCGCCCGGTGCCAAGTATCGTTGAATCTGCCCATGCAATGAAACGGAAGACAGCGTTTATCTATAATTGGGAGCAGCTTCGGGATTTGGCAGCACCGGGTTCACTCGATTTTTCCTATTTCAGGGAGAATCTTGACGACTCGGAGGGCGATCTAACGATAGCACAGATTGCAGCGGGACATCTGATTGCCGAACAACCGGATTTCTGCTTCGTCTACTTGGGCGTGGTAGATATTGTAGGACATCGGCATGCATGGATGTCTGAGGAATATATTGAACAGATTGGTATTGCAGACCGAGCAATCGGGATTTTGCTCGAAGAACTCGAAAAGGCTAACCTTCTAGATCACTACTTTATTCTCGTCCAGAGCGATCACGGCGGGCACGGAAAGAGTCATGGGACAGATCTGCCGGAAGATTTGACCATTCCGTGGATCGCAGCCGGTGCGAAAATCAAGCAGTCCGGCGAGATCAAAGGGCCAGTGCGTATCTTTGACACTGCACCAACGCTCGCTCATGTTCTCGATTTGCCATTGTCGGAGGATTGGGAAGGACAACCAATTATGCAAATTTTCTGATTGGGATACAAATCAGTTGAGATACGCTTGTATCATCAATTAGACGCCCCCTCGAATGCCAGCACACGCAGCGGAATGGCATCCGTTCCAAGAGCAGGGAGCGGTTGTGCAAAGACGTACACACGACTCTCGCTGAGATCTTCCAGATGAGCGAGGCTTTCAATTAACGGGATTCCCCGGTCAAACAGAATGTGGTGGTTAATCAGTTCGCGGCTGCCTGGCACCTCAAGCCCAGGACTGTCGATGCCGAGTAGCTTTATCCCCGGATCAACCAGCCATTGGAGCGCGTCAGGTGTGGGATAGGGTGGACCCCCGCCTTCAGTCGCAGCACGGCGATCCCAACCGAAATAGATAAAGACGATGTCACCCGCCCGGATCCCTCCAGCGTGTGATGCTGCATCCTCAAGACGCGGACGCTCGACAGGCGTTGACCAAGGCACATCGCTGAGGTCTAGGATAACCGTCTCGCCGAAGAACTGCTCGACCGGCAGCTCACCAACCGCGGCACCAGCCTCGACAGCGTGCAAGGGAGCCTCGACATGGGTGCCTGCATGACCGCTCATCCCAATCTGTGTCACCACATACCAGCGACCCGATGCTGGGGCGGTTTCGGGCTCGCTGACGATACTGTCAATCTGTGTCTCGAACCGAACCCACGGGTGCTGCCCCTCGCTCGGAACCAGCGGACGGGAGAGGTCAACGATGCGGCTATAGTGGAAAGTCGGTGCGGTCATTTCTTCTCCCCTCCTTCACGGGCGAATCGTTTAAGGGTTGCAGCGGCTTCTGCGGGTGAACCGTAAGCGGGCAGTTCACCGGTCTGCGTCACCCGCCCATAATATCCAGCATCGCACAACGCTTGTAGATAGGCTGCGTGCTCCGCTGGGGTTGTCTGGGGACGACCCCGCCCCGGTTCGGCAATATGTGCGTGGATTAGATGCGGTCCCGCCGCTGCGAGTGTATCGAATGACTCACCATTCAGCCGCATGTGGAAGAAATCCGCCATCAGCTGGATGGCAGGACGGTTGACTTCCCGAACCACCTCAACTCCCTCTGGAACCGTATTGATAAGGTTTGCGTCGTCGTAGTTATACGGTTCAAGGGCAACCTGTACCCCGCGTGACTCACCCAGGTCGGCACACATCTGGAGAAAGTCATTCACCTGTTCCAATGCCCGCTCGCGGGAAAATCCGTCCGGAACAAAGCGAGATCCACCGCTACCGTAGCCGATAACTGGCACTCCAGCCTGCTGCATCGCGTCGAAAAGGCGTATCACATAGTCGCGCACTCGTGCGTCGTCAACCTCAGGTCCAACCACTTTTAACCGTGCCAAAAAACCGCACATTGCTGTAACAGGCACCGGCGAAGCCTGAATTTGCTCAAACGCCGTTTGTTCGATAGTCCCAGCCTCTTCGTCAACCCCAAGGAGACCGGGGGAGATTTCAGCGTAGTCATAGCCCCACGTCGCTACGTCCTCCAATTGGTCTAGGCTTCCGATAAGAAGTCCAATCTCCATTTCAGCAGCCTGTGTCTGCGGTGTTTCACGACCCATAACTCACACCTCCTCTATAAATCTCTTGAGTAAAGTCCTCAGCTCTGTTAAACTGATGATTAATGCTAAATTCTCAGGTGATTATAACACGATTCAACGCTAGAAAGGATAAGAAATATGCCGACAGATCTTGCACACCACATCCAAACAACCCCTCTGGTCGACACACATGAACACTTGCGCAAGGAACCGGATTGGCTGGCAGACGGTCCCGATATTTTACAAGACCTGTTTGGGAATTACGTTCCCGCAGACCTCAACACGGCGGGCGCATCGCCCGGCGCGATGCAACGCTTGATGGATGCGTCAGACCCGGATATCGCTGGACGTTTCAAAGGGATTCAGGGGGCGTGGGAAGCGACACAGTTCACCGGATACGGCGAGGCGGTGCGACTCATTGCGGAACATGTCTACGGAATTGACGAACTCACTGGAGAAACCCTAGAATCAGCGGGTGAGAAGATTAAAGCATTACGAAAGCCCGGTGAACGTTATCGTCTACTACACGATGTAGCCAACCTCGACCATGTGCAGACTGACGACTTCAGTTGGCCCTGTTTACCCGATCATTCCGGGCTGGACTTCTTTCTCTATGACCTTTCATGGGCTGCATTTTGTAATGGACAGATTAACCCGGAACAGATTCACGCTGAGACGGGTGTCGAGGTGAAAGATCTCCGGACGCTGAGACAGGGGATGGAGGCAATCTTTGAAAAGTACGCGCCGTGTGCAATTGCAGTAAAGGCGCAGCACGCCTACAACCGTACCCTCAATTGGGTCGAACGGAATGATGTTGAGGCGTCAGCTGCACTCTCCCAAGTGTTAAACCAATCCGCGGAGGAGCTTAGCGTGGAAACCTACCTCTGCTTGGGTGATTGGTGTTGGGCGCGTGGGGTCGAGTTGTCAATCAAACACAATCTTCCATTCAAGATTCACACAGGCTACTACGCGGGAAATGATCGAATGCCGGTGCATCGGATTCCTGCTGGGAATATGTGCGAACTCTTTGCCCGTTACTTGGATGCTAAGTTTGTCCTGATGCACATCGCCTATCCCTATAACGATGAGCTCGTGGCACTCGCGAAGCATTATCGCAACATCTGGGTCGATCTGTGCTGGGCGTGGAGTATAGATCCGTACAGCTCCCGTGACTTTTTGCGTCGGTTCCTACACGCGGTGCCCTCGAATAAGATCTTCGCCTTTGGTGGGGATACGGGCTGGCCCACCAGCTCAATGGCGTACGCAATTCAGGCGCGTAACGAGATTCGCCGGGCCCTTGAAGGGGAGATTGCGGACGGCTATATGACCGAAAAACAGGCGATGCAGATTGCTACACGCTTGATGCGCGACAATCAGTTCGCTTGCTTTGATGTGGACGGTACGCGCGCGAATATTCGTGCTGCCGCCTGATGGCGACTACGAAACCGACGCCATTAAAATGGATTTGGTTAGCCACTCCCGCTTGCTTCCGATAAAATCGTCGCCTCAATAGCGTTTAGAAACTCGATGGCTTCATTGGTCGCTGGCTGTGTATTCTGAAATTTGGATTGGTATTCTCTGAGAATCTGATTTAGTCGTATCAGATCCGTCCGACGATCAGCGATTGCTTCTCGGACACGATTAAACTGAGAACGGATTCCTTCGGCGGAGATACCATCCGGCTTCCGCAGCCAGTTACCATCCGGGGCTTTCATCAATAGGTGTGCTTCGACCGCGTCCAAGGCACGCTCCGCCATCCAATATCGCGCCCCTTCAGTCCCACCCAATCTTTGATAAAGCACAACCCCAACAGCGGCAACAATTATCGCAATTATTAGCCCGGTCGTCGCAATGCGCTGATAACAACCCTTCCTCTGCGCCATATATCACAGCTTCCCCCCACGGATTGTTAAGTCTGCTTGCAACTTCTGGTTGGCAATAATCAACGTGCGGTGTGTGTCAAAAAGCTCAAATTCTCCCTCTATGACATCAAAAATAGCGATATCAGCGACCGTCCCGACCTTGAGATGACCCAGCTCAGCTTCACGACCAATCGTCTTTGCCGCAGCAATTGTTGATTTTTCAATGACGTCCTCAAGTGAGAGTCCAAGGCTTAAGAATTTTGATAACGTTGTCGGCAGGTCGTAGACAGGACCATTGATATTGCCGGAGTGCAGGTCTGTACTGATGACATCGGAGATGAACCCCTGCTCCACTGCGCGTTGGGCGACCTCGTAATTAAAACTCCCGCCGCCATGCCCCACATCGAAGATAATTCCATCTTCGCGGGCTGCCCACGCCTCCGGGATAACCCGCCCCTTATCATCGACGATACAGTCACCATTTCCTTGAAAGCAATGGGTGACAACATCGCCGGGACGCATCAGTTTTAGGACATCAGGAAGCGGAACACCAGTCCCAATATGCACCATGACCGATGTATCGGCGAGTTCAGCGGCCTTGATTGCGAGTTTCAATGGCTCAACGCCATTGTCACCAACCTGGAATTTGCCCTGACGCACTTTGACGCCGACGGTGATGTCACGATTCTGCATGAGCGTGTCAGCGACCTTCTCTGGATTCGCGTATTCAAGTTCGCTCATTTCGCCAACCGGACCATAAACGAGACCGATGCCAGAGATATGGATATAGGTTAATATGTCCGTTTGCGCCGGCTGTGCAATATACTCCCGAAAGCCGGGGAATGTCGCCCAACCTGGGCTGCCGGCATCAACGATTGTTGTGACACCGGTCATTGTGCAGACCGGATCCGCTTTAATTCCCCATGTCGTGACACCGGCGTAGACATGGGCGTGGATGTCCACTAAGCCAGGGGTCACATATTTTCCATCGACGAAAACGGTTTGTTTTGCTTCCCTTGCAGAAATATCATCCTCAATTGTCGCAATCTTGCCATCAAGAATTGCGACGTCACGTAGGTCATGCAATTTCTGCGCGGGGTCAATAACAGTTCCACCTTTGAGTAGTATATCGTATTTCATTTGGATTGTTCCTCATTATTTTTCTTGTATTGCCGCCTCATCGCTATACTTCTGAAATTGACGGTACACTTTTTCATTGAAAGCCCAAAAAGAAAACGCAGCCTCTTGACCGTGGAACGAATCGGATGCCAAAAATTGAAATTCCTTTACGAAAGCCATCATCATATCTGATGATTTTTTCACTATCTGACGCCAAGAATAATCAAGAGGAAATTCTTCTATTTCAAAATCATATACTGCCTCTGATGACACTATTGGCACACCGCTTTTGAGCGCATAGACATATACGTTTGTAATGGCAAATTGAGTTTGTTCGATCACTTTAATTACCTCTACTGCATCCCTCATCCGCCAAATCGGTTCATCAATGAAGCTAGCTCTGATCGCCTTTGTAATGAAATGATCGGGCAATTGTTGCAAATACAGCATATTGAAATTATTCAGATCAAATTTACTCATGATTGTCTGCTCGTCCTCCACGACTGAGGCTACTGAGGTCCACCGGGCAAGTCAGTAGGAGTCATATTCTGATTCCCAAATTGAATGATATCGCCTGTAACATCATCAACTACGATCCAATCTCCGGTCTGAGGATCTACATATCTTGTTGCAGGATTGCCATTTTTGAAGTTTGAGGTGTTGAATTCCCGGCCACCATCAAAAGCCCGGTTGATTTTTTCCGCCATCCATGGACCGCCACGCTTAGTGTCCATCATCTGATTGTATTTTCGGCTACCTGGCCAGAAGTTCGCTTTCGGACGAGGTTTCAGATTATTTGTAACCGTCACACTATCCTCAGATCTCTTTGACCTCAGAAAAAGCTATCCGTAGATGCTACACCCCCCGTTTATCTCCCCAAATATCAACGTGAACCCGTGGTGAATAACGGTAGCCGTATTCCTTACAGATGTCTACAATCCACTCCTGTTTGGGTGCCAATTCTTCGGGGGTTATGCCTTGGGGCATCAGCACAATGGTCTCTGCGGGGATTGGGATTTCTGTCTGTAGCGCTTGAATCTCTTCGATATCCGCCGGCTGATCAACGACAAACTTGACCTGACATTCGTACCGATTCAGGAATTGGCGGATGACATCGGGACGGATACGTCCTCGCTCATGTCTACGAAAATAGCGATTGTCATCAGGCGGATTGGAATTTCTCAGCTTGGGGCTCATGGAGATGAGGTGTGCGGCGACAGGTGCAAAAATGGTCGCGTTTGTCTCAATAGTAATGTGATGGTCACGTCGTTCAAGTTCTTGGCAGAGTTCGGACAACTCCTTGACTTGGATGAACGGCTCACCCCCTGTAATGACGACATGTTTGCAATCGTATTTCGTGATTGCTTCTATAGCGTCTGAGAGCGCGATATCCTTGTTCTCTGGAGTCCAAGAGGTGTAAGCTGAATCACACCAGGTGCACCTTAGATTGCAGTAGCTAGTCCGAAAGAAAACGGATGGCACGCCAACCAGTTTCCCTTCGCCCTGAATTGTATGGAAAAATTCGCTATACTTCATAAGTCAGAAAGACAAAGCCAATGTGAGTTGTTGGGGCGGGGTTGAGTATCCTACCTGATACCCTTTCTGGAGCTTGTCTTGGTGAAGTCGGCTCCACTCTTTCTCAGCTGCCCCAAGGTGGGAGTCAAACATTTTCTGCGTTTGCTGAAGACCTCCATCGCGACGACCGTAGCGGCTGATCACAGAGTAAAAATCGTCCGTCAACGATTGGGCAAGATAAAGATGATAAACCTTATCCGATGTTCCTTCCTGATAGTAGAGATGTGCAACCCGCTTTGACAGCAATGCTTCATCAAATGGGAGGAAAATTGCCCCCTTCGAAGGGAAATAGAGGGAGACATTCCAATCCCTATCCATACGGGACCGGTAATTTGTATAAGCGAAGTTGCACAACCGTTCCACATCCGCCGCACGGAGTTCAATCCGTCGCTCAGGGATTGAACAGAGTTCATCCAAAACGACAGGCAGCTTTTCTCGAAGAACCTCCGGTGTCTCCCCGACTGAGGAGTGTGCCACCGCTATCCCTGCTGCTTGTGCGTTTTCCGAGAATCGGTCCTCCCAATTTGAGAGGTCCATCTGAGAAACGCCGGCGATGTACAACTCCAATCTCATCTGCCATTCTCCTTCTTTCGAGAAATTTGCTGTTTCTCCGTCAGGTTCCTCAAGGCAGTTTACTCATTGGTATATCTCAAAAGGGGAGCAGGGGAAGGCAACCTTTTTACTTCTTCTAAAATCCTGCATATGAAAAAGTTTGCCTTATAGATAATCCCTCCCCCACAATTCATCAGCCTGCAAAGGCTAGACTGTTCCCTCAATAAGTTCGATCTGCACGTTATCGGGTCCTTTGACAAAAGCGATCGGCAAGCCAGACGGTTTAGCGTCTTCAATCTCTGCCCCTTTTGCTTCCATCTCTGCAAGGGTGGCATCGAGGTCTGCTACCCCAAACGCCAGTTGATAAACGCCCCAGCGCGGATTTCCACTGGTCGCTTCCACTTCCATATCGCCAAATTTCGGGGAGAGGAAGATTTTCTCTCCACCGATATCCATCCGAACAATTGGCAAGCCGCGGACCTCTACCCGTTCTGTAACTTTGCCATCAAGCATTTTTTCGTAATAAGCAACGGATGCTTCAACATCTTCACAACGCACATGAACGTGATGAAATGTGTATCCCATTATTGTATTCCTCCTAGAGAATAAAATGTTGTCTCGGTCAAAGACTCTATCTCGACCTCATACGGGAATTATTATAGACCAAAAGCGGGGCGGATGTAAATATAATTCTCTGTTGACGCTCAGAAATTACCTCAAATTGCTTCTGTACCTCAATGAAATTGGGGTTAAAACAGAGATCGGGCGTGTTGCAGATAACCTTGAATCCAAGGGCGTGTCCGCTCGCTCATCCCAGCGAAATAGTACAAATCCAGCCAGAGCGTCATTCCACGCAGAAAGGCGAGCCGCAGGTGGGTGGGGAGCATCTCCCTTTCAGTTTCAGACAGAGGAGAGACGCTTTCGTAGGCGCACAGGAATATGGATTGTTGGCTCGTAGTCAGAGGAATAGCCTGATAAACGGCGGGGAAAAAGACTAGCGCGTATCCCAAGTCATACAGGCGGGACGTACGACAAACGGTATCCAGATCAAGGATTGCACGAATACCACCACCATCGAACTTAAGATTTTGGGCACGGTAATCGCCGTGTATGAGCCAGTTCTGTCCGTATTGCGAATCGTGTACTGCGCCGACAACATCCCTTAGCATCTCAACCTCATGAATCCATGAATCAATTTGGGTCGGTGACACTGGATCCTTTCCTGCAACAGGTTGGAGGCGGGATAAACGCGCTTTCAGTTGTATAAAAAGTTCGGTCTCTAGGGGCGGTCCGGCAGGTTGAATTTGGGGTTGAAATTGACGAAGTTGCCGGTGTAAACGTCCGAGCATTTCCCCTGACGCACGCAGCTGATCTGAATTTGCAGCGTCATAGTCAGATCCTTCGATGAATTCAGAGAGGGCATACGCCTCCCCTGTCTCCAAAGGATTATCACACACGCTGAACGTTTCTCCGCTGCTATTGGATAGCAAGCGAGGAACGGGAAAACCTTGCTGGCACAGAAAGGTTTGGACTGCGTGCGCGAAGGCGATACGTTGCAGGTCGGGTTGGACAGGAGTCATCTGATTTCGTGCCGACTTATAGATTTTCAGGAACAATGCCCCCCGGTTGGTTGCAAGTCGCATTGTCGTGCTCATTGCGCCGGTGCCGATTGGTGTTGCGGACTCAATGGTGAGGTTATAGTGCTGACGGATGGACACCTGAATAGCGGTGGCAAGATCAGAAAGCATCATAAGAAACACCCCGCAGCATGGATTTGGCTTTAATCAGAGTATCGAACCCTCAATCCCCTAAAATCATCAGTTCGACAACTTGGGAACCAATCTCAAAGATGGTCAATAGTGTAGGCGTCTAGCAGTTTTTCGTCAATCTCCACACCAAATCCAGGGCTGTCATCCAACGTGAAGAAGCCATCGTGGGAAGTTGGACGCAAGTGACGATAGAGCTCGTTCTCCGTGGATTTGCGCGAAGGACCGAAGGTTTCCGCTCGACACGGCATTGGCAGACAGGCTATCAGGTGTAACCCCCAAGGGGTTCCCCCCTGATGGGGCCAAGTCGGGATGCCCTGCGCCGCTGCCTCGTTGGCAATCTTGAGACACTCGCCGAAGCCGCCCGCCCAGCTGATATCAGGTTGAATCATGTGAGCGGCTTTCCAGCGCAACAGTTCGCGAAATCCGTATCGGGTGAATTCGTGCTCGCCGGAAACAATCCAAGTCGAGTCCACCTCTCGAACCAACCGCGCCATGCCTGCATAATCGTCCAACGGGATGGCTTCCTCAATCCACTTGAGATTGACATCGGCGGCAGCTTCAGCGAAACGCAGCGTATAATCCACGTCCCACCGCAGATAGATGTCCGCCATCAGTTCAATATCGGATCCAACCGCCTGACGCGCCTCGCGGATAATCTCAAGGTTCTTGACAAAACCTTCTTCCCCTTCCGCGAGCCCGTTTCGGAGACCCGGCTTACAGGCGGTAAACCCTTGCGCTACGTAGTATTCGACATCCACGCCGGTAGCATACGCCGGTATCTGGAGTTGTGGCTCATCCGTAATTAAGCTATAGACCGGCGCGTCCAAGATTTTGCCGCAGAGATCCCACAGTGCGAGTTCAATACCGCTGAGGGCATAAATGACAACCCCCCGTCGTCCGTAAATCGACGTGATGTGATAGAGGGTATCCCAGATTTCCTCCACGTCAAGCGGATCGCGCTCCAGTGTGAAATACTTCATATGGCGGTCAATGATGATCGCCCCGGCGAGACCACCGCCGCCGAGTCCATAGCCTTTCAACCCTTTATCGGTTGTAATTTCAACCATCAATGCACCCGCTTGTGTGGCAAAGGGTCCGCGCCAGTCTATATGGACATTCTTCGGCTCAGGCGGCATCTGGACCTGCCTACCCGCTTGTGAATACGCCATTGATGACATCGCGGCAGGGTTCAGGTTAATGTGCCAAGTCCGAATACCCACAATTTTGTGACGGATTTTTGCTCGATCCTTCCATCCTGTCGCACGAGCCTGTGCTTCAGCGACGTAGTCCGGCGGTTCGACTGCGGTGTTTGTTTCATTTCCAGCATCGACAGAAGACTGTTGTTTGTTGGGCATAGTCGTAGCTCCTCCATTTATTGATGCACATTTATTCGTCCTCAAATCTAACTTTTCGGTGAGATTTGAAACTTGCTTCTCAAAATGACTCTCTCACAGCGCGATGCCGAAAGAAACGGATTAACGGTTCAACGTAAGATTGCTCCGTCCGAATTTCGATGTTGTCGATCTTGTTCGATTGGAAGAACTTCCGGCGCTCTTCAACGACACTGAGATTGAGTTGTCGATACATTTCTCGTGCTTTGGCATCCCGTGTGTCTAAGACAATCACCTCACCGGTTTCTGCGTCCTCAAGTTCAATCAACCCCACATTCGGCAACGTTTCTTCCCGCATGTCCTGGAGTGTAACCGCAATGAGATCATGACGTTTGCTCGTGACTTGCAACCGCTTTTCGTAACCTTGGTCTCTGAAGTCGGAGATCAGGAACACGACGCTCTTTCGTCGGATGATACGGTCAACGTACTCCAATGCAGCACTGATGTTCGTTCCCCGCTGCTGTGGCGCAAAGTATAGGATCTCCCGGACAACGCGCAGGACGTGCTTTACCCCTTTGCGCGGTGGCACAAATAACTCCACATCGTCTGTGAAGCAGATCAGCCCGACCTTATCACTGTTTTTAATAGCGGAAAAGGCGAGCAGCGCAGAGATCTCCGCCGCAATCTCCGCCTTCGTCTGTTGATATGTCCCAAAGTTTGCGGAAGCACTGGTATCGACGAGCAGCATCATCACCAATTCGCGTTCCTCGACATATTTTTTGATGTAGGGCTGCCCCATCCGAGCGGTCACGTTCCAATCAATCGTGCGAATCTCGTCGCCGGGCTGGTATTCACGCACTTCGTCGAACTCCATGCCTCGCCCCTTGAATACGCTCTCGTACTCTCCCGCGAAGATGTTGTTGACGAGTCGATTGGTAGAAATTTCGATTCGGCGGATTTTTTTTAGGATTTCTTTCGTGTTCATCAGTAACTTCTCACGCTCCGTGCATTGTGCTACCTTCCATTTTATCAAGATGGGGCTGCACAATCAAATGAAAAAGTATTGAATTTTTGCCCCTTTGTTGATATGCTTATTGTCAAAAGCACTGTGCGAAGGTGTGACATCTTTCGGGATTTGTGGTTACACAACGAACTTTCTGAGAAAGTATAGTTGAAAGGAGAAAGGTATGGACAAAGGTTGGCTAAAACACTGTGCGACTGATGAACAACTCCGGACGTTTAACGACGAGGGCTACCTGATTGTGGACGATGCCCTATCACCGGAGATGGTTGACAAAATGACCCTCGTTATCGATCGAATTGATGCGGAGGAACGAACGAAGCAGGAACTCGGACCACATGGTCTGATGAAAAAGTTTCGTACCATCGCCGAAGATGATCTGCTCCTAGAGTTACTTGACAACCCGAAGGTATTTCCGTTGCTGTGGGACATCCTCGGCTGGAACATCCAGCTTTACATCTCTCACCTAATCGTTTATCCACCAGAAGGGCCCGATGTGCCGCGAACCCAAAAGGGGGCAGGGTGGCATCAGGATGGGGGCAGACCTGTGCAGGAAATGGAGCGCCCACACCCACGACTCTCCCTCAAAGTGAGCTATTGGTTCAGTGATGTAAGGGGACCGGACCGAGGTGCGATGCGAATCATCCCCGGTAGCCACAAACTCGACGATCGCCCATCTCAGAGCGATCCGGACGGTGCGATCGAATTGCAGATTGAGCCGGGGACAGCGGTGCTGTTTGATCGTCGGTTATGGCACTCCCGCGGTTGGAATTTTTCGGACGTGACGCGGAAGGTGTTGTTCATCGGTTACAGTTATCGCTGGCTGCGCGGACTCGACTACAACGTGATGCCGCCTGAGCTCCTCGCCAAATGCGACCCGATCCGCCGGCAACTACTTGGGGATGGTGTAGATGTCAAGGGCTGGTGGCAGCCAACGGACGAAGATGTTCCGTTGAAACAGTGGCTTATGACACATCGTGGAGAGGAATATGTGCGTTAGGAGCTGCAAACCAAAGATTCAAGAAGGAGAAGCAGATGTTTTGCTTCTCCTTTTTTATTGGCAGCACCACCTGCACACCAGCGTTTAATTGAAGGTGAGGCTCTCCGCTACGCGAGAGGCCAAGACCTGCCGAGCTGTTCTTTAGATTCGGTCCGATTCTCTCCCGAGCACGGCGGGATCTGACGGAACCTGTCCGACAAACCGATTGGCAGTAGAGATGTTTAGATGTATCATGAATCATGCAATGGCGAAGGTTGTTGTTTTCTGAATCTCGACCCCGCATTCGCTGCCACAGGAACGGTTGCATCAAGACACAAAATTGAAAGGTAGGTATCTTATGTCCACGACGACGGACAAGACGCTCGTAAGCTGGTTCTGCTTTGATGAGGAAGCCCCAAAGCACTGCAGCGTGATTACCGTGCAGGCGGCTGACAAGTATGACGCACTTGCTTTTGGGCAGGATGCTCCGGGTAAGTGGTCCACCGCTAGCGATGATAACACTCGCACGCAAACCACCGAACAACTTGCGCAAAATCCGGCGCAGGAAATTGTACCCGGACAGTTCATGATGATGGCCGCCGTTTACAAGGACAACTCGGTCACCATTTACCGCGATGGGGAAGTGTACGCCGGCTACACCATCGAAAAACCGTTTGATTTTCTGAACAGCCCCTATCTACAACTGGTAATTGGCTCGGTCAATCTAAATCCCAACTACGCCACATCATTCAAGGGAAAAGTCAAGGACGTAAGGATTTATGCACAGGCTTTGACTCAAGAGCAGATTAAGGGACTGAGACCGAACGTGCCTTCGGCAGTTCAACCGTTCAGCTGGTATGATTTCTCGAAAAATGATTGGTGGACAGATCATGCTGGAAAATTCCCCGAGATTAAAAACTATGGCGCGATAAAACTGAATGAAGAAGACAGGTATGTTCTTTTCGACCGAGACGACAGACACATATTTACCCTGGACAACGAAGCTGTCCGTATCGCGCGTGATTTTCGTCAACGGCTGATGCATGACCCGAGTCGTCCGACGTATCACCTAGTTAATTCCGAAGGTGATACCGAAAGGAACTATTCGACCGACCCCAATTTCATGATCTACTGGAAAGGTCAGTATCATTTCGGCTATATGTGCAAAGGCGACGAGTACGCTTTTGGTCACTTCACCAGTACCGACCTTGTTCACTGGCGGCGGCGCGGGGACTGTGCCCTGTACAGCGGTGGTTGTGGTACGGGCGGTACGATTATCACCAAGGACGGCAAGAAAGTTATCTTTGTCGGCATATTTGGCGGTCGTCCAACCTATGTCGAGGCTTCGGATGAGCATCTGGAGGCCTGGTCTAAACCGATTGAGATTGAGGTACCCCAAGAGGCCCGGGATGCCGATTATTGGGTATTCTGGGATCCGACGGCCTGGGTTGAGGGAGATTACTACTACATATTTTCCGGCGATCACGCTATGGAGGATACCCGACCGGGGTTGGGGGCCTGGTATAAGAAGACGACACTTATGCGCTCCAAAGACTTTAAGAAGTGGGAATTTCTCGGTGAATTTATGACGAAAGAGTTACCGGGACTTGAGCATCACGATCATTCCTGTACTGATTTCTTCAAATTCGGCCACAAGCACATGATGCTGCTTATCAGCCATAGCTGGGGCACCCGGTACTATCTGGGTGAATGGAAGGATAACAAGTTCACGCCCGAGTTTCATACCAAGATGAGTTGGAGCAACAGTTATGACGGAACACCTATCTACTGGGCACCCAAGACCCTCCTCACACCAGACGGACGCAGAGTGATCATTACCAATCTAGAGGCCAACCTTGGCAACACCTTATGGAGCTGTGTATTCTCATTGCCCTGGGAGTTGAGTCTGCCTGATGACGGGATTGTGCGTATTAAACCGGTTCGCGAGCTTGAGTGTTTGCGCTACAACGAAACGGTTGAGAACAACATTGCGGTCAAAGATGGCGAGGACTACAGGCTGAAGGAAATCTCAGGCGATACGGTTGAATTGAATGTCACAATCAAGCCCACCGGAGCGAGGGACTATGGCGTAAAAGTGTTCTGTGACAAAGACAACCAGAATGGGATGGAGATCTTCTACTCAGTCGACAAGAAGACGATTTCGGTGGGTGATGGCAAAGAAGCGACAGAACCGTATATTCGTTCCAAGCCTTATGGTGTTGCGCCGTTCGAGCTGAAAGCGGGAGAGGATTTGAATTTACGGATATTCATCGACAGACCGATCGTGGAAGTCTTTATCAATGAACGTCAGGCAGTCGTACACAGGCAGCTGCATAAGCCGCAAGACGTTGGAATATGCCTTTACAGCATAGGTGGGGACATCAAGGCAGACGTAACGGGTTGGAAGATGGCGGCGGCCAACCAGTGGTGAGAGAGATGCCGGTTACTCACCGGACTTAATTATACGGAATCTGCGTTGACAGTGTCCTGACGATGTGCTATTCTATTCAATTGAGAGATGTGTGCGGTATTCGGACGAAAAACCGTTGCCACAGCAGGTATAATCGCAAAACAGAAATTAAAATAACAAAAGAGAAGGCTGAGGAACATCAATGAAACTGGTTACCTTTGAACTCACAACACAACTTGGGAAACAGCAGCGACTCGGAGCAATGATTGACGGCTCTCAAATCGTCGATCTCAATTCTGCCTATGCCCTTCATCTTTCAGAAACACAAGGGCAATCCACCGCCTGTCAGAGTGCGGATGCTATCCTGCCGTCGGATATGATCCAATACTTCGAGCGGGGCGATGGATCAAGAGCGGCAGCACAGGCGAGCCTTGAACACCTTGACGGAAACCCCACCGGCATCCGAGGTGAACAGATTGTTTATCCGGTTGATCAGGTGAAGCTGCTCGCACCATTTCCACGTCCTGCCAGCCTGCGGGATTTCGGCGTGTTTAAGACACACATGGACGCCGCCGCGCGGATCACTGGCAAGGAAATCTCACCCGAATGGTTTAAGCTGCCAAACTACTATCGTGGCAGCACGAGTCCTGCCTCCATAGCTGGACATGACGCACCGGTGACTTGGCCCAACTATACCGACAAACTCGATTTCGAACTGGAATGGGGCGTTTATATCGGGGCGGAAGGAAAGAATATCTCGATTGATGACGCGCCAAACTATATCGGTGGCTACACAATCTATAACGACATCAGCGCACGCGACATCCAGTTTCGCCACATGACGTTGGCACTTGGTCCCGCTAAAGGGAAGGATTTTGACAACAGCAATATCATGGGGCCCTGCCTCGTAACGCCTGACGAAATCGACGACCTATACAATTTACGGATGATTGCACGGGTCAACGGCGAAGTTTGGGCGGATGGAAATACCTCGGATATGTATTACACTTTTGCGGAGATGATCTCCTTTGTGTCACAGTCCGAAACCCTTTGTGTGGGCGATTTTCTTGGATCCGGCACAGTCGGCAAAGGTTGTGGCTGGGAGTTGGATCGGTGGATTCAGCCCGGCGATGTCATCGAGCTAGAGATTGAAGGGATTGGGCAGCTCCGTAATCAGATCGAGGAGAAAGCGGAGAATCCAGCAGCGTGGCGGGAGAAACAGTAAAGGGAGAAAGACCTACCATGAGACTCGAAGGCAAAGTTGCAATCATCACCGGCGCTGCCTCCGGAATTGGACAGGCAACAGCACTCCTATTTGCCACAGAAGGAGCGAAGGTTGTCGTAGCAGACTTGAATGAAGCCGGAGGAAACGAAGTAGTCGATCAGATTCGTTCTAACGGCGGGGAGGCGATGTTCGTTCTTACTGATGTAACGGCGGTGGCAAATATAAAGGCGATGGTCGAATCGACGGTTGATACTTACGGCAAGTTGGATGTGCTGTTCAACAACGCGGGCATTGCGATGCGTTTACCCGTCGTGGAACTGCCGGAGGAAGACTGGGATCGCTGCGTTGACATCAACCTGAAAGGGGTTTTTCTCGGCTCAAAATACGCCATCCCCGAAATGATCAAGAACGGCGGTGGCTCGATTATCAATATGGCATCGATCTACGGTATCGTTGGTGCGCCGACTCGTGCAGCTTACGTCGCCACCAAAGGTGGGGTCGCGAATTTGACGCGCGGCATGGCACTCGACTATGCCACTAGCAATGTCCGTGTCAACTGCCTCTGTCCCGGCTTCACCGAAACTCCGCTCCTAGCAGGTGTTCTGAAAACTCGGGCAGAATATCAGGCACTCGCCGAGCAGCACCCGATGAAACGCCTCGCTACGCCGCAGGAGATTGCCTACGGTGCGCTGTTTTTGGCATCGGACGAATCTGCTTTCGTGACAGGGATTGCGCTACCAATTGACGGTGGGTTTACAGCGGGCTAGGCAAAAGCAATTACAGTCACCACGATAGAAAACGAAACACCTATTTTGCGATCATGCAGCAATACGAACATTAAGTGAGTTTGGGGCTGGGTTCCGGGCTCAACTCGCTAACGGAGACGGAAAAATGACCATGCAGGTCCATGCCAACTATGCACGGCTTGTTGACTTAGCACGTGAGAGCCACGAGAAAGGACGCACGCCAGCGGAGATTACGTCCGAAGATGTTGCGCTGGCACGGCTGTACAGCTACGCATTTCGTGGTCATACTATTGGTGCCTTTCATGCCACCCGGCTGGCAATCGATGAAATTGAGATGTGCGATCCACTCACGGAGGCGCATCGCAAGCGAGCGGTAGAGATCTTGATAGACCTAGCGAATCGAACGATGGATGCCGTGGAACCCGACTTTCGTGCCTTGATCTCCACGTTTCACCACTACGCCACGAACATCCCAAGGGTCATCGAGTCATTGAGTGAGGGCGTCGAGACGTGCAAGCTGGAATCAATGCGGAAGGTTCGAGATCGGTTCACTGAGCTGATGGAAGAAATTGCCAACGGCAACGGCATTCATACCACACTGGATACGCACGCTCCGGAGCAGGCAAGCTTCATCGTACCAAATCTCGGTATCACAATTGTGCCGCTAGTTTATGGGGATTATCATTCGTGGAATTTGGCGTACCTCGACGGACCTCGGTCCGATGTGCCATTTCATCTCCATCAAGACGGTGTCGAGATTCATCTGGGCTACGGACCATTGCACGGCAATACCGTTCTTGGTGAGCGCTATGCGGAAGTGGACGAAGGCTACGCCATGCCCATTCCCCCGAAAGTGCGACACGGCTACGTCAATGATAGCACGATGCAGCATCATGTTCCGTTTATCTTCGGGTCGTTGACACGTGGTGGGTGGGGTGTGTTTCTCGATGTGGAGGCACAGCCGATTGAACTAGAAAAACTTGAGAAGACCCCCGTCTACAGCCGGCCAATGAATCAGACCATTTATCTCGAACGTGAAATCGAGAAGGCTGCAGGGAAGTTTCCGTCTGTGCGTTACCCTATAATCCCGGCTTCAGCCACTGACGGAGATGGGATCGGTGGGTTGGAGTTGTCTGTGGCGCGCGTCAACGCGTATGGATTAAACCTGCGGACTGACCGCTTCTGTATCGTCTCCGTTGTCCGTGGACGGGGGGTTGTCCAAATGGCTGGTGTCGAGAGGGCAGTTGGTCCCCGCGAACATTTCAGTGTGCCAGCCGGCATCCCCGCATTCCTGCGACAAGAAGGAAACGAGCCGATGGTGACTCTGGACGCAGTGATTAAGGAGGCGCGAAGCCCAATATCCAGTCCAAGATGGGGGCGAAATCGTCTTTGAGTTCCTTACCCCCTATCACATCAAAGTTTCTCCATAGTGAAGCAGAAGTGACTTCGTAGAAAATAGGATAGCAGCTTATTGCCCAATAGGGCTCTTCCCGGAGAACGGAGTGTGTTAAAAGAGGTCCATCTGACTCTTGGATTAACGAATCCGACCTGACTCAACAGATTCACCCAAACCTCTGGTGCTTGATGTTTATGCCACTCTATCGTGGGAGCGAAAGGATTCTTAATCCTGAGCAAGGCGAAGAAATTATATCTTGAGCAATCCGAAACGATTAACTTTGCCCCGTTACTTGAGAGTGAACTGAGCTTTGAGAATATATTCAGATAAATCGTCTTCGATTCTTCACTGTTGAGCAGGTTGATGCAGGCAGTTTCATCTAAGTGGTTTATCGAGTTGTGGAGTAAGATAATATCGAATTGCTTTCCTGTGGGCTTAAAGGCTTGAAATGTAACGGGTTCAAACCTTACATAATCGTATCCGAGAATCCCATCTAACTTCCTAAACTTTGTCTCTATCCCAGAGCGACTCCCTTCCGTTTCCGGTTCGAGACATACAACCTCCTTAGCCCCCATACAAGCCGCATAGAAGCTGTGCAGACCGCTCCCGCCACCGATATCAAGTACCCGTCTATTTTCAAGAGAGATGTTCTTGAATAAAGTCTTCAAGTGGTATTGAAGATTTCCTCTATTTGGATATAACCCTTCTTTGACGGCGGCAGAGAGATAACCTTCAAGGTTTGACACGGTTGACATCTCACCTTTCACCCGTCTTCAACTGCGGGTCTTGATGGTAGATCCGCCTTATCAAGAAAGTCCTCCAACTCAACGCCGAGCGCGTCGGCAATCCGGTTGATGGAATTGAAGAACCCGACAACCTCAACAACATCGAAGATTGTTTCGTCATCTAAGCCATGCGATCTGAGCAGATCTAGGTCTGATGGTTGAACCGTATATGCGGCAAGGGTAACCTGCTCTGCAAACTCTAGGATGGCTCGCATGGTTGGGTCCAAATTTGCGGATCGGAAACCCGTTTTGATTTGACGAACCAGTCGATCTTCGTGGACCTGTTCCCGCAGGTCTTCGCCGTGCGCTTGGACTCAGTATCGGCAGGCATTAATCCGCGAAACTACTGTCGCTATCATCTCTCGTTGCGCCCGACTCAATTTGGAGGGACCGAACATGATGGTCTCATACTGATTAATGAACACTCTGAGGCTTTCCGGCTTGATGCTGAACAGCTTAACGATGTTGTAAACTCGCCCGGTGCGCTCGATTCCTGCCTCATATTCTTGCTTGACGATCCCCGTTGCCTCTGATTCTTTGAATCCATGCCATTTTCTGTTCCCTTAAGGTGTTGACATCCAAAAAGTTGGGGTGCTATATTCGGGGACGGTTTGAATCCATGCCATTTTCTGTTCCCTTAAGGTTAAAGTTGACATCCAAAAAGTTGGGGTGCTATAATGGCATACCCTCAGAAGCTTGTCAAGGTTAAATCAGAGGGGATAGAGACACGCAAAAGTGCAAAGGGTCGGTAAGTATCAACGGAGGACAAAGGCACCCATGCAAGCGCCGAAATTCATTGAGCCCGATATCATCACCATCCCCGAAGGAGATTTCCTGATGGGAAGCGAAAACGGTGCGGCGAACGAACGACCGATCCACCGTGTATGGGTGGACGCCTTCGGCATAGCGCGATACCCCGTGACCAACCGAGAGTATAAACACTTTATGGAGATGACAGGTCATCCACCACCACCGTTTTGGGGTGAGTCCAAGTTCCAACACCCAGACCAACCGGTCGTTGGGCCCAGTTGGTATGATGCCGCTGCCTATTGCGAGTGGATAAAGGACTTGATTGGCAAAGCCTATCGTCTCCCGACAGAGGCGGAACGTGAAAAAGCCGCGCGGGGCGGATTGGAAGGCATAGAATATCCATGGGGCGATGAGTTGCAAGAGGACCATGTGGGCGGACGGGATGCGCCTCATTTTCCGGTTGGGACGGAGGGCCCCAACGGTTATGGGCTCTACAATATGTCAGAGGGGGTCCACGAATGGTGCACTGATAATTATGACCCAACTTACTACGAAATCTCACCGAATCGCAATCCGACCGGTCCAAGACACAGCAATCGCCGTGTGGCACGCGGCGGTTCATGGCGTCACCGCATCCGCTTTGCCCGTTGTGCGGCGCGGAGCAGCCTCGGTCCTGAGAAGCAATTCAGCGACTTCGGATTTCGATGTGCAATGACAATTGATTAAAAGCAAGTCAATTATGGTAGATTTTAGAATTACTTAGACTCTCCCAATGCACAGCCAACCCCCTAAATCCCCCTTATCAGGGGGACTTGATAATTAATCCCCCAACTCCCCTGACAAGGGGACTCTCCCTGATAAGGGGGCAGGGGGGTTAGGGGATCTTCTCCCTTGTCTTTCCCCTCAACCCCCCTGTCAAGGGGGGCAAGAAACCGCCCTCCTTGCCATCCCCCCTTATCAGGGGGGGTTCAGAGGGGTTCAGGGGGACTTTGGAAACTTCCCGGAGGTCAGAGTTATTGGAAAATGTCTACTTATTTCTCTAATTCACCATAAATCCCTAAGTCCGTAACGCATCACATTCCACGCCATGAAAGCTCCACTGATTTGCATCGTCGGACCAACCGCCGTCGGTAAGACTGAAATAGCGATTCAACTCGCGCAGCACCTCGACGCCGAAATTGTGTCACTCGATTCACGGCAGATTTACCGGGGAATGGATATTGGCACGGCAAAGCCAACGCCAGACCAACGGGGTGCGGTGCCCCACCACCTCATTGATTGTGTGGACGTAGATCAACCCTTCTCCGTCGCAGAACATCAGCGTTTGGCGGATACCGCGATTGCAAAGATTCATGCGCGTGGCAAGCAGACAATGGCTGTCGGCGGGGCGGGACTATACTTTCGCGGTCTCATTGATGGGCTTTTCGACGGGCCAGGTGCGGATGCCGAGATTCGGGCGAAGCTCCAGCGAGAAGCGGACGAACATGGCAACGCTGCCTTGCATGAACGGCTGCGCCGGTGCGATCCGGAGGCAGCAAATCGGGTTCACCCAAATAACCTCGTCCGAGTGATTCGTGCTTTAGAGGTTTATGAACTGACAGGGAAACCAATTTCTGCCTTCCAAGGGCAGTGGCAGATGAATGAACCACGTTATCCATTCCGGGCATTCGGATTTAATATGCCGCGTGAGGTGCTTTATCGACGCATTGAAGAACGCGTGGACCGGATGGTAGAGATAGGTCTTATTGAAGAGGTCAAGTGGTTATTAGATCAAGGCTACCCGCGGAATTGCGTAGCAATACAGAGTTTCGGATACAAGGAGCTCATCGATTATCTCGACGGAGCGCATACTTTTGATGAGGCAATCGCGCTCTTAAAACAGAACACTCGTCGGTTCGCCAAACGGCAGTTGACATGGTTTCGCAACGATCCACGGATTGAATGGCTGGATCTCTCTCAGTTTTCATCAATAGACGGGGTTGTGGATAACCTTATAGCAGAAAGTCCCGTCTAATGGATTAAGTATCAATGTGCATAAACGTATTGGGTATTTAGAGCAAACATGAACAGAAGTGATTTCCAGAAAATTTCCCGGCTCCGAGTCAAAGAGGCAAAAGCACTGCTAGATAACGGCTATCCTGCGGGCGCATATTACTTAATGGGCTATGCGGTTGAATGTGCTTTGAAAGCTTGTATCGCCAAGCAAACGAAACAATATGACTTTCCCCCCAAACCTAGCATCGTTAATGCAATTTACAAACATGACTTGAAAGAGCTAGTTTCTCATGCAGAACTAAAGAGTAAGTTAGAACATGAAATCGAAACGAATCCAATTTTTGAAGCTTATTGGAACATCGTAGAGGATTGGTCAGAACAATTTCGTTACAGCGATTCAATATCAATGTCAACGGCACGGGATCTTTATAGGGCGTGTACAGCGCGAAAAAATGGAGTTCTATCATGGCTGAAGAAGTGGTGGTAATAGAAAAAATCATAGCAAAAGAATCCCTAACAAAAGAAATGATTGAGGCAGGTGCTAACGTTTTGCGTCATCTCAATAAAGCGAACTTTAACGTTCAGGCGGCTTTGTGGATCTACCGGTTGGAATCAAATTCTTGGCGTCTTGTTTTAGCCTTGCCCGAACTAGAAAAAGATGGACCGCTAAAAAGTTATACGAAAATACGGCGCATCCTCTCCCAGATTCCAGACACCCAACCCCGTTTGACTTTATCCGATATCAAGGTATCCGAGACCAATCATGGTTTGATTGCTGCATTGCGAAATCAGAATAGTCTTGCAAACAAGGAGTTTCCACAATATGTTTATCATGTTGGAGGAAACGACCATCATGTTGACGAGGGATATATCTATCAACTACTGTAGCACTACGATAAAAAACGAATTGGAGGTAAACAATGGCAGCAAGGGAAGGTTACACAGAGTTACAAGCAAGAGTCTTGGAAGCCCGCCGTGTTTGGAAACGGACACTATTTTGGACCGGCTGTGCGATTGCTACTGTTGGATTGATTGCGATTCTCGCCGGCGCGGCAATTATAGACCTGTTGATGCCGTTACCGACCAGCGTTCGTATTGCACTACTCGTCGGTGTCATTGGTACTGCAGGCTATCTGCTCTATAGATACCTTATTCAACCGCTTCGGGTGAAACTTACACCGCACGATGTCGCCCTCAACGTCGAACGGAAGCACCGAGATCTCGAGGATCGCCTCGTAAGTGCCCTCCAATTCGGCGAGGCGGAGACCGAAGATCCGATCAAATCGCATCTGTTGCAGCGACTGGTCACGGATGCTGTGGAACGGACGGACGGAATTGATTTCAAAGCAACAATTGATAAAAGCAAAAAGCGCAAACACATCGGTATTGCCGCCGCCGTGTTCGCCGGATGCGCGCTTATAGCGCTGATTTTTCCCGCCGAACTTAACATTTCTCTGAATCGCTTATTGAGCCCTTGGGAGAAAACCGAGCCGGTGTTTACAACAAAGCTGACCGTCGAACCGGGGAATGCACGCATTTTACGGGGTCGAAGCCTTGCGATTAATGCTGAAGTAACCGGCAAAGCTGCCGATAAAGCGCGACTCATTTATACAAAGGGAGATCCAGCAGTTAATACAGAACCGCAGGGGCAGGAAATTGATATGATGCGAATCGAGGGTAAGAAGCACAGATTTGGCTACGAAATCTTCAACATCAATGAAAATATGGAGTACTATGTAACAGCGAACGGAGTAGAATCGGAGCGTTACACCGTTGAAGTGTTTGACATGCCCAAAGTTACCGCGGTTGAGGTCACCTACACCTATCCCGAATACACACAACTGAACCCGATTACGCAGCAGGGAGAGGGGAACATCCGTGCTGTCGCCGGGTCTCAAGCAGAAGTCCGTATCACGACGAACAAAGCTATCGAGTCAGGCACTCTCACAGTGGACGCACAGGATGGGATACCCATGTTTATCTCCGATGGACGCACACTCACCACAACCCTTGATGTGCTGAACGACGGAAAATATATCGTTAAGCTGCTCTGCGTCGATGGCTTCAATAACCAAACCCCGATCGAATACACCATTAAAGCAATCCCCGATGAACCGCCTGAAGTTGCTATCAGGGAGCCGGGCAGAGATATCAAAGCCACAAAACTCGAGGAGGTCAAAGTCCTCGCGGAGGCGGTAGACGACTACGGCGTTGAAAAAATGACGTTGATGTACACCATCAGATCCGGTGAACCGCAAGAATTGGAAGCGGAAACTGTCGAGGTTAAAGAGAAAAAAATAATCTCTGGCTCTTACGTTTTCTATCTCGAAGAACTCGATGTGGAGCCGGGGGAATTCATCTCCTACTATGCCCAAGCGACCGATAACAATACACGGACAGGTCCAGGGACAGGCACCTCTGATCTCTATTTCATTGAGGTACGTCCGTTCAATGAACGGTTTATGGAGATGGATGCAGAAGGGCAGCAAAGTCTAGAAGAAAATCCAGAAGAACAACCGTTCCCCAATCTAATCGCAGATCAACGGACAATTATCAAGAATACATGGAAGCACATCCACTCGCGTCCGTCCCCCATGACGGAGGACTATCAATCTGCTGTCAAAAAGATAGGCGACGAGCAAGATCAGCTCAAAGACAAAACGCAGCGAGTTACCGATGAGTTAAGTATGTCAATGCGCGATGCAAATGTAGATCCCGAGATGCTGATGAATCTGGAGGCAGCCGTTGCCAAGATGGGTGAAGCGAGTGGCGAACTCCATGCTGTCAAGCCGAAAGCGGCGCTTCCGCACGAACAGGACGCACTCGAACTGCTCACTAAAGCCATGATGGAGTTAGATAAGGTCTTGACACGGATGCGATCGGGTGGCAGTCAAGCAGCCGCCGATAACATAGAGATGGATATGGAAGATCTCCAAGATACCATTGAACAAGATGAAAACGAGTTGGATGAACAGATGCGCGAGGGTACGCAAGAACTGTTGGATCAAGCAAGAGACATGCTCTCCCAACAGGAACAACTCACGGAACAAAGTCAGCAGATGGCACGAGAGGGGCAGCCTTCACGGAGCGAGATGCAGCAAAACAGCCAACAGGAGCAACAGTTGGCAGAGCAAGCCCAGCAGATGGCAGAACAAGCCCAACAGATGGGACAGTCGTCCGGGCAAGGCACCGGACAAGGTAATATGGGACAGCGTATGGTTCAGGCGGGTGAGGCATTGCAGCGGGCATCCGAGAATATGCAGGCAGCTTCAGAGAATATGGGAGCCGAACAGCCGCAGATGGGGGCTGCGAAGGGGCGAAAAGCTGAAGAAAACCTTCAGCAGGGGATCGAGGAGCTTGAAAAGGTGGCCGCACAGTATACCGATCAAGCCCTTGAGAGTGTGACCGAAACACTCGACCAACTCATGACTGACCAATCGGAGGTCCGAGAGCAGACAGAAACCCTTGCGGAAGCAGACCGACGAAACGCCATAGGTCCTGAAGATCTGCGGAACGCCTCTGAGTTAGCGAATGAACAGCGGAACCTTCGTCGCGACCTTGAGCAGCTGCAACGGAACCTCTCGAATCTCCGGGAGACCCTTAGCGAAAATGAACCCCAAGCGGCGCGAAACGTTGGGGATGCAAACCGTCGCATTATTGAGGAACAGGTGCCCGAAAATATGGAGGACGCACAACGCGCATTGCAGTGGCGGAACTTCCAATCCTCAGACCGGGAGCAAAGGGAGGTAATCGACACCCTCTTGGAGGCACGAGATGACCTGCAGCAAGCGAGGACAAACCTAGCCGAGACAGAGGAGGAGCAACTCGACGCAGCGCTGGACCAGATCGAAAGTTGGGCAGCACAGATGGAGGATATCCAGCGTGAACTTGAGGCGATGGACAATCAGGAAACGCCGCTAACGCCCGAGCAGGAGGCACGACAGCAACAGTTGTCTGAACAGCAGGAACAGATACAGCAACGCGCCGAAGACGCAATGGAAGCACAGGGACAAGGAAACGCTCAGGGGGATGAACAGGCACAGGCGGGAGGCGCGGAGTCCGATCGTGAACTCAGCGAACTCTGGCTTGGAGCGATCCGTGCTATGAATAATCGCCCCGGTACCCGGAGAGCACCGTTTCCCCGCTACGATTTCTCACTGCGCGAACTCAGAAAACTTGAGCGAGCGATTGAAGAGCGTCTCACCACAATTCAGGAAAAGAAGCAACTCGCACAGGTGCTTAAGGAAGATGTGCCGCCGGAGTACCGGGGAATGGTCGATCGGTATTATGAATTTCTGGCGAAGTGAACTGTGAAGAACGTTTACTGTAACTTGATGAAAGGATTCATGTGCATGAAAAACACTGAAGCCGTTACTCTCACCCCCGCACAACGGCTGCATTTTGACATCTACGGTTTTGTACTGCTAGAGAACGTCTTAACCCCCGACGAAGTGGCTCGTATGAAGGACGCGCTCCATCGGATGAAAGCCGATCCGGACCTCGAGTCCAAACGGGTTTACGCCCATAAGCGTGGTGAGCATCATATACTACTGGGCAATTTAGTGGAATATGACCCCGCCCTGCTGGAATATGCCGCCCATCCCAAACTGGTGCCACTCGTTGAGGAAGTGGTCGGCGGCAAGGTTCGCCTTGAAGAGACTGAAGCAATTATCAATCGCAAGGATCCGGAGGCGGATATCGAGGAACTTCACAAACGACGCTATAACCCCACCGGATTGCATCGTGGAACACAACACGGTTGGGGAACCTACATCGAACAGAGCAAATTTCACTGCATCTTCGTCAAGACGCTGACCTATCTCACCGATGTGGGACCCGACGACGGCGGCACCTGCTTTATCCCCGGCAGCCACCGGCTCACTTGGGACAGGGAAGAGATGATCGAAGCTGCCCTCTCAGATGACAAGCTAATCTATCAGGTCGAGGCGACCGCCGGCTCTGTCCTGCTCTTTCCGGAATCACTCATCCACAGCACAACCGCCATCCGTAGCGACAAGGAGCGCACAATCATAGTCGCTGGATATACCCCACCAATGGTGCGCGAATGGCCCGGAAACGAGGTCAGCTCTGAGTTTGTAGAAACCCTACCCGAAGATATTAAGCCACTTATTTCCGGAAGCGATAGCTGGCGTTGGGAAAGACGATATTGATAGTTACCTAATCTGAAACGGCATAAGAGAGGATTAAATAGATGCCAAACGTTAAGATGTATACAACTGGTTTTTGCCCATACTGCTACAAGGCAAAAGGTATCCTTGACAGTAAGGGAATCGAATTTGAAGAAATCAACATCCAAGGAAAGCCCGGGATGCGCGATGAAATCGAAAAACTAACAGGTCGCCGTGATGTGCCACAAATCTTCATTGATGATCAACATATCGGCGATGACGATGATTTAGCCGAACTCGCGCAATCGGGGAAACTGAATGAAATTTTTAACATAGAAGGAGAAACAGATGGCGGAAATAAAAAACGGAGGCGATGGTTTGGAAGAGCGTGATATCGTGATCATCGGTGGGGGCACAGCTGGTTTCGCCGCAGGGGTCTACACCTCAAGGGCGATGCTGGAGCCGCTACTCATCACCGGAGACGCACTCGGTGGACAACTCTCACTGACGCTTGACCTTGAGAACTATCCGGGCTTCTTCGGGACCGAAGCAGCAGAATTCATCACAGGGATGCAGAAACAAGCCGAGCGTTTTGGGACAGAGGTCCGGTTTGATATGGTAACGGAGGTGGACTTCAATCGCCACCCGTTCTACCTGAAGACCTATGACCAAGAGTACCACGCCAAATCGGTTATCATTTGTACCGGTGCCTCGCCACGGACACTGGGCATTCCCGGTGAGGAAGGGTACGGCGGACGCGGCGTCTCCTATTGCGCCACCTGCGATGGATTCTTTTTCCAGAACCAACGCCTCATCGTCGTCGGTGGAGGCGACGCCGCCCTTGAGGAGGGGATATTTCTGACAAAGTATGCGTCGGAGGTCTATGTCGTTCACCGCCGAGATCAGCTTCGCGCCAGCCAAATTATGCAGGAACGCGCCTTCAAGAACGACAAAATAAAGTTCATCTGGGATACGGTCGTCGAAGATATCCGAGGAGACGACGAAAAGGTCACCGGCGCGCTGCTCAGAAATCTGAAGACCGACGAAAAGCAGGTGTTTCCGATTGATGGCGTATTTATCTTCATTGGACACATCCCGAACACCGACCTATTCAAAGGCGTGATCGACATGGATGATCAGGACTACATCGTCGTGGACAAACTCCAGCGCACAAATATCGACGGCGTTTTTGCAGCAGGAGACGTACATGACCACGTCTTCCGCCAAGCGATAACGGCAGCAGGTGCTGGTGCCGCAGCGGCTATCTCAGCAGAGAAGTTCATCGCTGAATTGGAAAACCGCGCCTATCCGGGGCAGTAGCCATCTCAACTTAAGTTGCCACAAAGTAGTAGGCATACGCCGTATGCCGTAACCATTGAGGATACTGCGGCACGACGGAGCGTGTCTACCGCTTTGGGAGATCCACTAAAGAGGCGTGCTTTAGTAAGGAGAAGATTATGAAGGGAAAGAAAAAATCGTTACAGTTAGGGCAAGCCTTGTGTGCCCCCTTCATCGCGTTTTTGATTCTTCTACTCTGCGGGACACCTGCGGCAAACGCCCAAACGCCCCAGCAAATCGCCAAAAAAGCGTTAGCCGCTACGGTGCTCTTGGTCATGGAAGATGCTAACGGCGAGCTACTTGGATTGGGGAGCGGATTCTTCGTGCAAACCAACCAGATTGCGACCAACTTTCACGTAATTGACGGTGCAGCACAAGGCACCGCAAAGCGCGTGGGGCAGGAAACGGAGTATACCATCGAAGGGGTCACCGCGATGGATAAAAGCTACGATCTGGCAATTTTACAGGTATCGGGTTCAGGCGTCCAGCCGCTTCCTCTCGGCGACAGCAACACGGTTGAGATTGGGGATACAATCTATGTCGCGGGCAACCCGAAAGGATATTTTGAGGGCACATTCTCAAGTGGCATTATCAGTGCGATTCGAGGGGATTCTACCAACAAACGACTTCAGATGACGGCACCGATCTCTCCGGGAAGCAGTGGGGGTCCGGTCCTCAACGACAGCGGTGAGGTGATAGGTGTTTCATTCGCGACCTTTCGCGGTGGACAGAATATCAATTTCGCCCTCCCTTCAAACTATCTTAAGGATCTGCTCGCTCAATTAGGGACCGCGAAATCGTTGTCAGCAGGGAAACAACCCACACCTGCAGAGACCTACTTCCTGCGCGGCTGGGTGAAGAATGAGTTGGGGGATTATAAGGGTGCGATTGCCGACTATAACACCGCTATCCGGCTCAACCCCAATGATGCCGATGCTTACCTCAATCGGGGTGTGGCGAAGAACAAGCTAGGGCAATATTTTGCCGCCATCACCGACTTTGACACCGCTATACGAATCAAACCTGATTATGCTGACGCATACTACAACCGCGGGGTAACAAAGGACAATCTGGATCAACACAACTCTGCTATCGCCGATTATGACACTGCTATACGAATCAAACCCGATTTAGCCCAAGATTACCTCAACCGGGGGAATGCAAAGTACGAATTAGGTCTATATCAGTCTGCCATTGACGATTATGACACTGCTGTTCGACTCAAACCCGATTTTGCCAACGCATATCTCAACCGGGGAAAGGCAAAGACTGGCTTAGGACAACACGCCGCTGCTATCAACGATTATGACATCGCTATACAACTCAAATCCGATTACGCTGAGGTATACCTTAATCGAGGAATTACTAAGGATAAATTAGGACAACACAACGCCGCCATCAACGATTATGACACTGCTGTTCGACTCATACCCAATTACGCCGACGCATTCCTCAACCGGGGAAATGCAAAAGAAAGTTTAGGACAACATAACGCTGCTATCAACGATTATGACACTGCTATTCGACTCAATCCTGATTATGCCGAAGTATACCTTAATCGAGGAATTACTAAGGATAAATTAGGACAACACAACGCCGCCATCAACGATTATGACACTGCTGTTCGACTCATACCCAATTACGCCGACGCATTCCTCAACCGGGGCGTTGCCAAGAATAAGCTGGAACAACACTTTGCTGCCCTTACCGACTTTGACACCGCTATTCGACTTAACCCTGATTACGCTATGGCACACTTCAACCGGGGCGTTGCGAAGTTTCGATTAGGACAACACAACGCTGCCATCAACGATTATGATACTGCTATTCGACTCAATCCTGATTATGCCGAGGCTTACTACAACCGGGGCGTTGTCAAGAACAAACTGGGGCAATACAAGAATGCCATCAACGATTATGATACTACTATACGACTCAATCCTGATTATGCCGAGGCTTACTACAACCGGGGCGTTGTCAAGAACAAACTGGGGCAATACAAGGCCGCCGACGATTTTGACACCGCTATGCAACTCAAATCCGACAACGACCCCACTATCCAACTCAAACCCGATTTTGCTGAAGCATATCTCAATCGGGGAGTTGCAAAGACTGATTTAGGAGAGTACTCCGCCGCCATCAACGACTATAACACTACTATTCGACTCAAATCTGATTATGCCGACGCATATCTCAACCGGGGTATTGTTAAGGACAAGCTGGAACAACATAGTGCTGCCATCAACGATTATGATACTGCTATACGACTCAATCCTGATTATGCCGAGGCTTACTACAACCGGGGCGTTGCCAAGAACAAACTGAGACAACATAGCACTGCCCTTACCGATTTTGACACCGCTATTCGACTTAACCCTGGTTACGCTATGGCACACTTCAACCCGTTGCGAAGTTTCGATTAGGACAACACAACGCTGCCATCAACGATTATGATACTGCTATACGACTCAATCCTGATTACGCCGAGGCTTACTACAACCGGGGCGTTGTCAAGAACAAACTGGGACAATACAAGAATGCCATCAACGATTATGATACTACTATACGACTCAATCCTGATTACGCCGAGGCTTACTACAACCGGGGCGTTGTCAAGAACAAACTGGGACAATACAAGGCCGCCGACGATTTTGACACTGCTATGCAACTCAAATCCGACAACGACCCCACTATCCAACTCAAACCCGATTTTGCTGAAGCATATCTCAATCGGGGAGTTGCAAAGGCTGACTTAGGAGAGTACTCCGCCGCCATCAACGACTTTGATACCGTTATACGACTTAAACCCGACTACTATATTGATAACCGATTCAAAACCGATGTTGCCAATGCCTACTACAACCGGGGCATTGCCAAGACTAACTCAGGACAACACAACGCCGCCATCAACGACTACGACACCGCTATTCGACTTAAACCCGACCACGCCGAGGCTTACTACAACCGGGGCATTGCCAAGAACAAGCTGGGGCAACACAACGCCGCCATCAACGACTACGACACCACTATACGACTCAAACCCGACCACGCCGAGGCTTACTACAACCGGGGCATTGCCAAGAACAAGCTGGGGCAACACAACGCCGCCATCAACGACTACGACACCACTATACGACTCAAACCCGACCACGCCGAGGCTTACTACAACCGGGGCATTGCCAAGAACAAGCTGGGGCAACACAACGCCGCCATCAATGACTTTGATACCGCTATACGACTCAAACCTGACTATAACATCAATAACCGATTCAAAACCGATGTTGCCAATGCCTACTACAACCGGGGCAAGGCAAAGTACGAATTAGGTCTATATTGGCCTGCCATCTACGATTATGATACTGCTATTCGACTTAAATCTAACTATGCCGACGCATTCCTCTATCGGGGCATTGCTATGGCTGACTTAGGAAAATACCCCCTTGCTATCAACGATTATGACACTGTTATTCGACTTGAATCCAATGAGGTTACAGCCTATTATAAGCGAGGCTTGGCGAGGTACAATCTGGGGCTCACCGGGGAGGCGAAGCAGGATTTCCAAACGGCATTGAAACTCGCGGAACAAGCAGGCGATGAGCATCTCAAAACCCAAATTGAATCGGCAATTCGAGACCTTGACTAGCGGCACGCTAATATCACACAAAAGTGTTTGTATTGTAGATTGTCACGAATTCAAAAAATCCGCGCTATCTGCTTAATCTGTGATCCAGAATAAGGAAATATAAGATGTTAAAAATTATTGACAACGGCATCATTTCCCACCAGAGCGAACGGGGGGCATATATGCCCGTGATTACCCCCCTCGCAGACGGCAGTTTCATTGCCTGCCAGCATGTCGGGCAGGGGTTAGGTACACCCGACAATCATATTGAGGTCCTGCGTTCAATGGACAAGGGTGTAACATGGGTCAACGAAGGGAGTATCCATCCCGGAGGCACACCTACGGACGGATGGTCCTACCGGGGACCAATGATTAGCGAGACCCCCGACGGACGTCTGGTGATGAACGCAACCCGCTTTGAAAACGAAGGCGACACGCTCTTTGACGCGGAATCGGAAGCCTTGCAGCGTCCGGAGATGCTGCTATTCTGGTCAGAAGATCAGGGCAAAACGTGGTCAGCGCCGCAGGTAGTGCCGGTAGATCTGCCGCCCGAAAAGTATACATGGAACGGGGCTGGTAGTCTCCTACAACTGGGGTCAGATCGGTGGATGTACCCGCTCGAAACGTGGAAACCAGAAGGGTATGAAGGTCCCCCTGATCAGAAGGCAGCGACTGTATTCTCCGCAGACCAGGGACAAACGTGGGGAGAGTTCACCGTCATCGCGGATGACCTCACGGGCGCGTTACTCTGGTGGGATCAGATGTGTGCTGTCCTGCCAGATGGACGTATCTATACCCTTATCTGGACGCACCAGTATGGGACCTCCGAGGATTTGACAAATCACTGGGTAATCTCCGAAGATGGTGGACGCACCTGGTCCGAACCTCGACCAACAAATCTGCGAGGTCAGGTCTGCACACCCATCCCGCTGCCCGACGGTCGCGTGGCGGCAGTCTACAATTTCCGACACGAACCCCAAGGCATCCACGTTGCACTGACCGAAGACTTGGAGCATTTCGACGTAGAGAACGAGGTCGTGGTCTTTGATGCAGGCAAAGAGGCAACCCTCGGCGAACCTGAGAACGAGAACTTCCTCGCTGAACACATGCAAATCGCTTTCGGCAAGCCCGGCGGGACGCTGCTGCCGGACGGCGATGTGATGACCTATTTCTGGTGTACTGTGGCGGGAGTCACCCATACGCGCTGGGTAAAACTACGATTGGAAGGCTAGGGCGTGTTGACATTTTGATGTTGCTAATTCGGCAAAATCTATAATTATCGGGCAATCTGACAAATGTAGCGCAAACTGTTAGTTTGCGGGGTGGGATCACAATCTAACAGATTGTGGTACAAAAGACCACTTTTAGAAATAAGCTTTGGAACAGGGACTCCCCGATGAAAAACTTTGTTGGGTTTCACTCTATCTATCTATAAGCAAGTGTTGTTGAACGATCGAACATCTATTGGATTTGATAGGGATTCACGTTTAACCGTTCAACCCAACCTACGGCCTGTCAAATGTCAACAGAACCTAATCACGCGATAACGGAAAGGAACAGTTCAGATGGATTGGCAGAAAGACTCACAACAACTCAAGGATGCCTTTGACCGAGATGGATTTGTGGTCGTTCCCGGCTTCTACACCCCGGAAGAGACAGCGGCGTTAAACGCTCACATTGATCGGTTCATTGCGGAAACCTTGCCCGGATTGCCGTCGGACGCAGCCTTTTACGAAGTGAAGGAGCAGACCGAAAGCATTATGCGGTTGCAGGGCATGGCGTCTTACGACAGCCATTTTAAGGAACTTACCGAGAGCGACCGGTTTGCCAAGTTGGCGGAATTGTTGCTAGACGATGGGGTTATCAGTAAAAATATGGAGTGGTTCACGAAGCCCGCCCGCAGCGGTGCAGAGACGCCACCCCATCAGGACGGGTTCTACTTCATGCTCGAACCGAACGAGGCACTGACGTTGTGGCTAGCACTGGATACGGTGAATGACGAGAACGGCTGCATCCACTATGCACGGGGTTCCCATCGCCGAGGTATGAGACCCCACCGACAGACAGCCGTGTTCGGGTTCTCCCTAGGGGTCACAGACTACGGCGAGGCGGATTACGAAGCGGAGGCAGCTATCCATGCCGCGCCGGGCGATATGATCGTGCATCACTGCATGACGATCCATCGCGCAGGTTCTAATCCCACTGCAAATCCGCGCCGAGCGCTGGGGCTTGTCTATTACGCCCAACGCGCCAAGGCAGATAAAGAATATCAGGCGGCGTACAAGAAAGAACTAATGGAACGATGGGAAAAAGAGGGGAAGATTTAGAGGTTAGGACTTGTGCGTTTCAGTTCTAAAAGTCAGTTCGGACGCAGATTTCGCTGATTTTCGCAGATAAATGGTAGATTTTAGAATTACTTAGACTCTCCCAATGCACAGCCAACCCCCTAAATCCCCCTTATCAGGGGGACTTGATAATTAATCCCCCAACTCCCCTGACAAGGGGACTCCCCCTGATAAGGGGGCAGGGGGGTTAGGGGATCCTCTCCCTTGTCTTTCCCCTCTTATCAGAGGGGTTCAGGGGGACTTTGGAAACTTTGTGAAGGTCGGAGTTATTGTAGATGTCTACTTATTTCTCTAATTCACCAAAAACAGAAAAACGAAACTCATGTAAAAAGAAAGTGCAAAGCACTAAAAAAAGAGGAAGGAAGAAGGGAAGGATGGCGGTATCTTTCCCCATTCTTCCACCCCTCCAATCTTCCATGCTTCCAAGTTTTTGCAAAAAAACTCGGTTTCTGTTGCACGATTTCTTAACATGAGTGATCATTGATAGGAGTTAGTAATGCTGACCGATGCGCAACTCTACCATTTCGCTGTTCACGGCTGGGTACTTCAAGAGGACGTATTCAGTCCCGAAGAGATCGATGCCTTCAAGCGTGGACTTGACCACCTCTATGAACGCAAAGTCTCGACGATGAAGGACTCCGAAGACATCAAGAACATCAACAACATGGTGAACTACGACCCAATCTATCGAGATTGGATCATGTCACCGAAAATCCTCCCCGTTCTGAAGCAGCTCTTGGGAACGCCACCCCGTTTTGAGTGCTGCCACGCGATGATAAAATCCCCGCACCCCGACCGGACAGTACGACATGATGAACTTCGGGATGCGGAAAAGATGGGATGGCATCGCGGCATTCGACCGAAATACGGCATCGTGCCGGCGAACAACCATCCCTACATCAACACAACGTTTCTCAATAACGCCACCTACCTGACGGACGTTGATCCTGAACATGGCGGCACAATGATCCTGGACGGCTCACATCGAATCGAGTCGCAAGATTGGCGGGAAATTTTCGACCCCGCGATGGTAGTTCAGATTGAAGCAAAGGCTGGATCGGTGATGCACTTCACGGAGGCGTTGGTTCATACTGGTGTCCCGATCCTCTCCGAGCGAACCCGTTATACGATGTTCTACGGTTTCACTCCGCCGTGGATGCAGTGTTGGCCCGGCTGCAGCCCGACGCAGGAAGTCATTGACGCCAGCGAAGGGGAACTCAAGGAAATCCTCGGAGGCCGCACCGGATATATGGGACAGTACGGACCTGAGTGAGTAGAAACCTGCGCACCCAAAATTTGAATCCCTTGCAAGAAGGAGAAGATATCCGATGTTATCCGATTTGGAAGTTGGGCAGTTTTGGACATTCGGGTTCACTGTCTTGAGAGGATGCCTGGTCGAAAAAGAGGTAGACCGTCTACAGGAAACACACAATCGCGTCATTGCAGACGCACCGGTCTACAACTATTTCGCCGAGAACGGCACCCGGATGCTGAGCCCTTTCGTCCAAGCGGACGATGAATTCGCAGATTTAATTGAGCATCCCGGTGTGATGGAAGCCATGCGCGATATCTGGGGGACGGAGTGTCTCTATATTGCCGGCAGCGATATGTGGGCGAACCGAGACGACACTCCTTGGCACACCGACGGTCAGCCGGGGCGACAGAACGTCACGCTCAAGACCGCCATATATCTTGATGAGCAGTCCAAGGACTTCGGATCGTTGAACCTGATTCCCGGCAGCCACCATCCTGAATACTCTGCAGCACTCTTCCGATCCTGCGGTTACTGGGATAGGGGAAGACCCCGCCTGCGCCTCGATCCCCATGCAATTCCGGGAGTTCTCTCCGTCCAGACCTGTCCCGGAGATGTTGTGTTGTGGGACAATCGCCTGTGGCACTCCGCCTTCAAACGCAAGGACGGTCGCCCCCGGCGGACGATGTTTATCGGCTATATACCGGACCCCCAAGATGACCTGCTCGCGATCAAAGACCTTCGTACGACGGTTGAAACTCAATCAAGTGAGCAGCAGCCGTTCGTCTATAGCAAGGAGATGATGGAAAAGGGTTGTCCTAGGCGCGAGAAGATGGCGGTACGGCTAGAGGAATTGGGCGTGGAAAAGGTGAGAGAAACATAACTCTCCGGCAAGAAAACCCACGGAAACATGCGAAAGAAGGAAAAAGACGATGACGGATAGATCTCATCCGCTGCGCGTCGGCGTGGTTGGCTGCGGTGGTTTTGGACGCAATGCCTATGTGAACAATATTGTTGAAAATCCTGACGCTAGCCTAGTCGCACTCTGCGACCTTGATCTGGCACAGGCGGAAGCCGCCGCACGTGAAGTCTTTGATGAGCAAGGCAGAGAACCGCGTCCGGCACTTTACCCAGACTATAAGGCGATGATCGACCAAGAATTCCTTGATGTGGTCATGGTCGGAACAATGGCAGATGTCCGTCCGCGTGTGGCTATTTATGCGCTGAATGCCGGTGTGCACGTCCTCGCTGCCAAGCCGATGGCACCCTCCTTGGCAGAGGCGGAGGAGATGCTCCGGACAGCAAAGGAGATGGACAGGATTTTGATGGTCGGCTATAATTTCCGATTCCGCGACGATGCACAGGTCGTGCACCGCTTTATCCGCGATGGCGGCATCGGGACACCCCGCTTTGCGCGTGCGTGGTCGTTTGCCCCTAGCGTACCAATCCGCGGACCACACTATAAAGCAGCGTCGGGTGGAGGCTCGCTCGCCAGAACTGGGGTTCACGCGATGGATCTGGCAATCTGGTTCCTCGGCAACCCACCCCTCATCTCCGTGCATGGGCGGGCACTCTCACGTTTTGCCGACCTTCCCGCGCTGCCCTCCGAATTGGAACCCCTCCGAGGCGACTACGACGACCCAGATCTGGTCAGTGGCTATGTCCACTTTGCCGATGGCGTCACGTTATCTGTCGAGAGTATGTGGATGGCACCGCCGCAGATCGGCGATCACGGCGTCGAGGTGTGGGGGACGCAAGGTTATGCTTCGGTGGGCCCATTACGATTGCTGACTTGGCAGGATGGCGATTACGTTGATGTGACAGAGCAGGTTGCCCCGGGCATTGCCGATTCCTTCCATGACCACTCAAGCAACCGGCTACGCCGCGAGGTCTTTCACTTCATCGACTGCGCTCTCGGTCAGGCGACGCCGCTTATAACGCCGCAAGAGATGTGGACAGATCAGGCAATCGTCGATGGAATCTACGCCGGCGCGAAAGTAGAGAGACACGAGAACTGAAACCCAAGATTGAATAACACAAGCTGCTAGGTTCCGTTAACACTTGACAGCACGTAGGTTGGGTTGAACGACATTCATAAAACATACCAAGTAACTTCTCTTGGATGACGGAACTCTATCCAACTTGAAGCCTCGCAAATCTAGTGAAACCCAACTCTTAATAATCAGTACGTAGATTAGATGTTAGGTTTCACTGTATCTATTTATAAAACAGTGTTATCGAAAGACTAAACCACGATCGTCATTGATAGCGATGCACTTTGAACAGTTCAACCCCACCTACAGCCAACACTGTGCGGAAGAAACCGAGTTTTGAAGAAAAAACTCGGTTTCCGGGCAAATAACTTTACCCAAAATGGCTTTTCAAACAGGTTCTTAGAGAAACGCCTTCTTTCTCGATGCCTCTGAAACATCCCACGCACGATCATATTCATAATCGTCCCGACGCGCCAGCAATGCCCGCAGGTCGTGTCGCAATTCTTCCACGGTGGGCCTTCCAACAAACCACCAACCGTTGTAAATCTTGTAGATCTCCCGGTCCGCGTTAAGGACGAAAGTATAGGGGATGGGAATCGGCGAGTGGCGGGCGTCCGTGTTGTCCACGATGTCCAATTCATTGATCAATGCCCGGTCAAGGTCAATCAGGAAGGGCCACGTCGCGCCGATACGCTCACGAAGTGCCCGTGTTGTTTCCTGATCATCAACCGAGACAGCGATTAGCCTACAGTAGTTGACTTCTAGTTCGGATTGCAAATCCTTTGCATAATTCTCCAACTGGAGAACATCTTTCGGTCAATATGCCCCACGCCAAAAGACAAGAACCGTGGGCCATCCACGCATCAAATCCGCCAGCGTTCTGATCATGCCATCTTGGTCGGGACGTTCAAAGTCCGGAAATATGTTGCCGGGTATCAAATCTTCACGGATTTTCATCTTGATCTCCTATCTCACGAGAGCACAATGTATAGGGTTCATCAGTTCAATGAACCTTTGAACTAATGAACTCATAATGAACTTCTTACCCATTACGTTTCAGGTTTCGGATGTATACAGGCACCGGGACAACAGGTAGTAACTTGCGTTATTATTATATTTCTATCTCTTCCCAACGCTCCGTTTCCCATGAGCGTTCAATTGCCCCCAACACCTTAGACACAGCTAACGCCTCACGAAAAGCAGGCTCACCTTGGCAGCCATCTCGAATCGCCTTCAAGAATTGATAGGCTTCGATGACCTTCAGATCTTCGTAACCCAAACCGACACCGGGACCGGGATTGAAATGTGCATGAAACGGGTGTTCGGGACCACTCACGATACGGGTGTAACCGTTATGTCCACCATCGCTGTCGGAGAGAAACAGATGGATTTCATTCATACGCTCAAAGTCCCAATGTAACGCGCCGCGTGTGCCGTGCACCTCAAATGCCATCTGACACTGAGGTCCATTTATGACACGACACCCTTCCAGTGTACCGTGCGCCCCATTGGCAAATTGTACCAATGCGCCAACATAATCTTCGTTGGTGACTTCGCCTGTTGGACCATCCGTGCGGACAGTGAAGTGCGTTCCCTCGCCTGGGGTAGCAAGCGGACGCTGCGGGACGAAGGTCTCACGGTTGCCCACCAAACGCGTGATCGGGCCCGCTATCATCTGCGCCATATCAACGACATGCGACATCAGGTCGCCCAAAGTTCCCAAACCCGCCACCTCGCGCTGAAAACGCCACGACAATACAGCGTGTGGATTGCTAGCGTAACCTGCAAAGAAGCGTCCGCGATAGTGTGTAAGCCTGCCGAGACGCCCTTCCTCAATCAGTTGCCGGGCGTACTGCACAAGCGGTGTCCATCGGTAATTATAGCCCACGCAGGTCAAAACTCCTGCCTGTCGAGCGGCATCTTCGATCGCGGCGGTTTCTTGTGGATTTCGACCGACAGGCTTCTCGCAGAAGATATGCTTTCCCGCCTCGGCAGCTGCTCGCGCAATTTCGAGGTGCATATTATTTGGCGCGGTGATGTTGACGAGCTCCACCTCCGGATCGGCAAGAACCTGTTTCCAATCGGCAGTGTATCGTTCAAAACCCAACAAAGCCTGCGCTTCGCGGGCACGGGCTTCCACCTCATCGGCGCAGATGACTAGCCGTGGTCGAATGTCACAGTCCTGAAAGCGGATCGGAATCTGTCGGTAGGAGCGGCTATGCACAGTCCCCATCCACCCCATACCGATGACGCCGATGCCTATCGTTCGCGTCATAACTAACCTCAAGATTTAGGGACTTCCTTTAAGTCCGTTCCAACGCGATTTTGCATATCGTTTTCTCTGCGTCATCGCCATACCAGAGATGGGCACCATCCCATGTCAAGCCGTGCGGTTCGCCAGGACACTCAAACGAATCAACAACTTCCCCAGAATGCGGGTCAATTTGGGAGATGATGTGCGTGTCGGTGTCTGCGCTCCACAGCGTCGCTCCATCCCAAGCAATCCCGTGAGGCCGTGTGCCGGGTGAGGGAAATTCTGCCAGTATCTCCCCTGTTTCAGGAGACACCTTATAGTGCCGATCTGACTGCACATCAGCGCTCCACAGAGATTCGCCATCCCAAGCGAGACCGTGTGGACTTGGTCCCGGTGGTGGAAATGAGGTGACAACCTTCAAATCCGACACGGTCAACTTGTACAGGATCTTTTCCCTGATATCAGTATACCAGAAATAGGTGCCGTCACATTCGAGCCCGCTAGACCCGGCTGCAGGCGGGTCTACGGTAAGGATAACCTCACCGGTCTGCGGGTTAATTTTGTGTAACGTCGAGCCAGCCTCGACGCTCCAGATGGCTGCGCCCTGCCAAGCAAGCCCGTTAGTGCTAGGTCCCGGACAATTAAAGCTGGTTGCGATTGATGCTTTTAACATGCTTAATCTCCTTCCTATGATTGGGAGGATAAAATTATCCTCAATCCTGATTTAGTTGTTGATTACGGTCGTACCACCGTTCCATCTGCTTTCCGATCTTCAGCGGCGTAATTGGGTCTTTTCGCTCCTTCCGCGTCCAGAATTTGCGCCGCTTTCACCTCGTCAATGTCAATCCCTAGACCCGGCTGATCATTGGCGTAAAGGTATCCACCCTCAAGGATTGCGTGGCCGGGAAAGATGTCAAGTTCCTCTTGACCGAAGTGATTCTCTTCCTGAATACCGAAACTCCAACTCGCCAGATCTAAGTGCATTGCCGCCACTTGGTTAACGGGGTCGTTGTCTCCACCCTCCTGCCATGCGGTATTAATGCCGAACCATTCGCAGAGGGTAGCAATTTTCCGGCACGGGGTGATGCCGCCGGCCTTTGATACCCGGACCCGGACGAAGTCGATCAGCCGTTCGGTGATGAGGGGTGTCCATTCGTGAGGGTTGATAAAGAGTTCGCCCATTGCCTGCGGGGTGGTGCATTGCTGCCGAATAAGACGAAACCAATCGATCTGCTCAGGCGAGAGAACATCCTCAAGAAAGTAGAGGCGGTAAGGTTCTAGGAGCTTCGACAGTGTCACCGCGCACTGCGGACGGAGGTGTTCATGGACATCGTGTGTGAGCTTCGGTCCGAATCCCAACTTCGATCGTAAATATTCAAACATTTTTGGGATACTTTCAAGGTATGCCTCATCATCAAAGGCAGGGGCATTGGACCAGGCATTTTTCGGCTGTCCCGCTTTATCGGCCTCGATGAATCCGCCGCCACCGTACCCGCCCAACTGACATCGAATGACCGAATAGCCTTCTTCCATGTAGCGCCGGATATCGTCTTCAAGCTCGACGAAGTCACCACCACCAGCATGGGCGTAGCACGGCACAGCAGCACGACAGGGTCCGCCGAGAAGCTGGTAGACCGGCATCCCCGCCTCTTTCCCCTTGATGTCCCAAAGTGCCATGTCAATGCCGCCCAGCGCGGTATTCAGAATTGACCCATTCCGCCAATAGCCACTGGTAAGGGTAGACTGCCAAATGTCTTCAATATGCCCAACCTCCCGACCAATCAGACGGGGAGCGATGCACTCCTCAACCGCCGTGATGACCGTTTGTGCATGGTAGTGGTCGCTGGCAGAGCCAATACCGTAAAGCCCCGGTTGGTCGGTAGTGATCTTTACAATAACCCAAGTGCCATTGACCCGCGTACGAATACATCGTATCTCTTTGATTTTTGCCATAGGAAGTTTTCCTGTTTTGTCATATCCATCAACTTTTCAAAAATAGATCGCCTCTTTCCTCCTACGAACCAAAGTGAGAACAAAGGGTGGATGGAAGGAAAGGGTCCCTACTACTCTTTTTTCTAACATACCTCATTTGTAGTGCCTTGTCAATAAGAAATCGCCCTTATGTTTATAGAATCGAATTGAGGGCACTTTTCAACCTGACTCGTTACGTCGTAAGGACTCAGTTTCAGATGCTGAGACGTTCGGTGATATCCTGTACCATACCATCGGTCAAGTCCCGCATTTTTTCCTTGATTATTTTCTCAAAATCGCCTATCATGTCCTTGTTTTCACCCCTGTTTTCACGAGGGCAAGTTTGGACAAACCTAAAGATTCAACAACCAAACGTGAAAGGAGACATAAGCAAATGGTCTTGACATTTTTGAATAAACATCAACACATCGGTCTATTAATCCTTCGGATCGGATTTGGGTGTATGTTCCTCTATCATGGGCTTCCGAAACTGTTTGGCGGTCCTGAGAAATGGGAAATGCTCGGCGGAGCAATGGCGACCTTTGGTATTACATTCATACCAGCGTTTTGGGGATTCATGGCTGCGATTTCGGAGTCTTTGGGGGGTATCTGTCTCATCCTCGGTTTCTTCCTTAGACCCGCCTGCATCCTTTTGACAATAACGATGTTGGTCGCTGCTTCGGGCCATCTGAGTCGCGGGGAGGGTTTGGGGGGTGCTGCGCACGCGATCAAAGCTGGTATCGTTTTTCTGAGCTTGATCCTGATTGGACCCGGCAAGTATAGCCTCGATGAAAAACTGAGCCCGGATCGCGGCGATGACACATAATACCGTTTGATACACAGGGAAAACTAAATGGCAGAAAGAGATTACTATGAAGTCCTTGGGGTGGCTCGGAACGCCTCTCCAGAAGAGATTAAGCGCGCTTACCGCAAGGTCGCGCTGAAATATCATCCCGACAAAAATCCGGGAGATGAGGCAGCGGAAGAGAAATTCAAGGAAGCCTCAAATGCTTACGACGTGCTATCGGATCCCGAGAAACGGAAGATCTATGATATACGCGGGCACGCCGGAGTCCATAACGCTGGATTTCAAGGGTACACCAACTTTGAGGACATTTTCACCAATTTTGGAGATATCTTTGGGCGTGAGGTGTTTGGAAACTTCGGTGATGTCTTCGGAGATGTATTTAGTAGGGAAAACCCCACCGGCTTCGGCGCACAACCCCGCGGCGATCTGCGAACGAAACTGACAATCCCGTTTGAGGAATCCATATTGGGCGCCGAAAAGCGGATTCAGGTGAACGACAGAGCCCTTACGATTAAGATTCCGCCGGGCATTAAAGACGGACAATCACTGCGCCTTGCCGGTCAAGGAGATCTGACTGTCGGCGGACAGCGCGGCTCATTGATTGTGAGAATCGCAGTTCAACCGCACCCAAACTTTAAGCGGGAAAACTTAGATCTCGTGACCCAAGCCGTAGCGCCTTTCACCGTTGCAGCTTTGGGGGGAACGGTTCGTGTTCCAACCCTGAAGGGATACATCGATCTAAAGATTCCTGCGGGAACGCAGCCGGAGCAACAGTTGAGAGTCCGCGGGGCCGGGATTGCCGATGCGTCGAAGCGTAAAGGCGATTTACGCGTCCAGATTAAGATCGAAATTCCACGTTCCTTGACAAGCAAACAGAAGGAATTGCTAAAAGCATTTCAGGAAACACAATAACCCAGTACTGGTGAGTGGTAAGGCAGTGCAAGGTATGTCTGTGCCACTCACCCATCACGCATTGCGGCAATAGGCGGCTAAATGAATCCAGAGAAAACCTTAGTTCTAATTAAACCAGATGGCGTTCAACGTGGATTGATTGGCGAAATTATCGCCCGCTTTGAACGCAAGGGCCTCAAGCTAGTCGGACTGAAATTACTCAAACTTCCAAAAGACCGAGCGGATCAACTCTACGCGCCCCATCAGGGGAAGTTTTTTTATGACTACCTCATTCAATTTATGACATCGACACCGATCGTGGCAATTGCCCTTGAAGGCCGAAATGCTATTGAGTTAGTGCGTTTAGTCAACGGGGCGACAAGACCGACCGAATCCCAACCTGGCAGCATTCGCGGAGATTTTTCGATTGACATCACTCACAACGTTGTCCACGCATCCGATTCCCCTGAGAATGCGGCACGTGAGTTGAACATTCTTTTTGACCCGAGTGAACTCTTTGACTACCCCCGAATTGATGAGACAATTCTTTACAGCCCGGAACTATAGTCCACTATGAAACAGGTTGCGTCGAGCGCAACGAAGCACTATAGAGGAAAATCGTGGCTCAAAATAACGACCTACTTTTTAATACCGACGATTGGGTTGAAATCTATCGCACGACAGACGAGTGGGAATCAAATCTGATTCAGACAATGCTAGGCAACGAGCAGATCCGTTGCCGACCTGAGTACATACGTAACGCCGATAGACAGCGTCAGATTATCCTTTTCGTTGACCCTGAAGACCTAGTTGAGGCCTTAGAAATCGTGAGTCGAACAGGTCTAGCGCTAACAAATGAGGAATATGAAAACCAGCATGGGGGTGATGAAGGCAATCCCCATCTCGAACGTGCTGCGAGGAATTCGGAAAGTGACCTCCCACAAGAGACACCCACAGCGGACAAAGTAATCATAATTGCAGAACGTGAGGGGATAGGCAAAATTGCCCATCACGTCGGACAGGGCTATGAATTGCAGGTCGGGGAACCACCGTATTATATGGTTGAAGAAGACCGCTGGGAAGAGTTTACCGATTTCAGTGCCCAACGCCAAGAGTTCTCAATTCTCATGAGGCACGAGTATCCGAACCTGTTTCAATGGCTTAGACAAGATAAGCTATTCGCAGAATTTATCCATTTAGTCGAATCCACCTATCGTGATGTACCGCCCTCCCGGCCGCAAAACCAGCGACGAACCGAATCTGACTCCGAAAATGCCGGCACTGCGGACGCTAAAACCAGCGACTTTGCCAAGTTCAGTCTGTGGGTATCGTTGGTTTCCCTCCTCGGCGTGATTGTTCATCTACCGTGGTACGCCAGTACGATCCTCGCCTTACTTGCTGCTGTCACCGGCTGCATCGCAAAATTTCAGATTGATCGCAGCAATAGAACACTCAGAGGAAATCTAATCGCTTTTCTAGCAATCATTATCGCTTGCGTTGTGATTGCCATAGCTTGGCAACAACGCCAGTCGAGCCCCATTCCCGAATCATCAGATCTACAGGCAGCTTTCCCTCTCCGTCAAGCAGATGCCCGTCACAATACGCAACCAGAGGGCAAAATATGGATGCTTGTATTATAGTCTTTGTCAAAAGCCCCGTTCCCGGTCAAGTTAAAACCCGCCTCATACCTCATCTTTCGTCAGAGCAAGCTGCCTCACTATATCAGGCGTTCCTCGTCGATTGGTGCAACGCCTTGTCCGCAATTTCCGCAGCTCGCTGTGTGATTGCCTATACACCGCCTAAAGGCTTGAGTGTTTTACGAACACTAATCGGTGCAGATCCGGTTTATATCCGCCAACAAGGTGCGACGCTTGGGGAACGCCTAATTGCTGCTGCGCGCTGGGCGTGCGATCAGGGGTATGCGAAATTCGTATTCGTCGGTTCAGACAGCCCAACGCTACCGACTCAGTATGTCGAACAAGCACTTGATTTGCTAGAATCGCGTGATATCGTCATCGGTCCCAGTGTGGACGGTGGTTACTACCTGATTGGCTTTTCAAAGCACGGAGCATCGGTGTCAATGCCTAGTATCTTTGAAGGAATTACATGGAGCACTGATGTTGTGTTCCGACAAACGCTTGGGAAAATTCAGGGGATTAATGTGCGGCTAGGGCTGCTGCCGCCATGGTATGATGTGGATACCCCCGCAGCATTGCAGCTATTGCGAGATCACCTGCTTGGAATGAATCTCGCCGAAGAAAACCTCCCCGCGCCTCAAACATATAGCAAATTGATAGAGTGGTTGTGAACGACTAGAATAAAGCAGTTTTGATGGTAACTTTATGACCTAACTATCGTTCTAAATACTACGATTAGTATTCGGTTGCAGAGATTAGAAATGGTAACTTATGAGGCGAATTCGATGCCAAACGCATCTTGCCTCGCAAGGTTTATTGCACCATTTTTCGGCTTGACGAAGGTTGAGAGATCGGGTATCATTTCATCCTACTTACAACAGATTATGTACAAAAATTAAGGATTTTTTATGGCACTCAAAGAACAGTTAAACGAAGAGATGAAGCAGGCGATGAAGGCAAAAGACAAGAACCGTCTGTCTGCAATCCGCATGGTGCGCGGTGCCGTCCGGGATAAGGAAATCAATAGTCAGGTTGAGTTGGATGATGACGGCGTTTTAGAGGTAATCGCCAACCAGATTAAGAAACGGAAAGACGCGCTGGAACAACTGAGCAAATCTAATCGTGATGACCTCGTCGACGCTGAAATGGAACAGATTAATACGTTGCAAGCATTTCTCCCCGCCCAACTTTCGCAGGACGAAATCGAAGCCGTTGTCACAGACGCGATTGAGGAGTTGGGAGCGACATCAATGCGAGATATGGGAAAAGTCATGGGTAAACTCGTTCCACAGTTGAGAGGCAAAGCAGACAATTCGGTTGTCAGTCAAATCGTCAGACAGAAACTGGGCTAGCGCAATGAACGACCAAACCACTATCCTCGTTGTTGATTCAGACCAACGGCAGCGCGAAACAATTTGTCTCACACTTGAGCGCGAAGGATTACGTGTGCTCGCAACCCGCACGATGTACGAAGCGTTAGACCGTATTGAACGCCTAGATATTGATGTGTTGATTGCACCGCTCATAGGGGAGCGCATTGACGGGCTCAAACTCCTTGAAGCATCCTACGATCAGAATCCCGATGTCGGTGTAATATTCATCACAGCACCAAATGTCCTAGAAACCGAAGTGGGTGTCAAAGCTATGACCCACATGGGGGCAAGCTATTTTCTGCCTAAACCCCTCAACCTCGCCCAACTGAAAGCCCTTCTCCACAAGATACTTGAAAATCAACGGCTCACCCTAGAAAATCGCCAACTACAGTCCCAGATTGATGAACGGGTCGGGCTCCTCCAATTAACGGGACATTCGGCGAAAATCCAAGAGATTCGAGATCTCATCGCGCAAGTTGCTCCAACAAAAGCCACTGTCATGATCCGTGGGGAACGCGGCACCGGGAAAGAGCTAGTCGCCCGCTCTATACACCATCGAAGTCTAAGGCGAGGTCCCCTCGTTATATTCAATTGTGCAACCTTAAACGAAGGCCTCGCGGAATCCGAACTTTTTGGGCATGAACGGGGTGCGTTTACAGGCGCGTATCAGACGCGGAAAGGGCGATTTGAGGCAGCCCACGGGGGAACGTTATTTCTTGATGAAGTGGGGCAATTAAGTTTAGCAAACCAAGCAAGACTCTTGCGCGTACTTGCAGAAAGAGAGTTTGAACGCGTCGGCGGGAATGAATCAATACCGGTGGATGTTCGCGTGATTTGTGCGACAAACCACGATCTTGAGAGGGCGGTGGAGCAAGAAAAATTTCTACCAGATCTCTACGATCGTCTGAACGTGATCCGAATTTTACTGCCACCGCTCCGTGAGCGGAGAGAGGATATTCCCCTCTTGGTCAAAGCGTTTACCGAAGAATTTTGCCGGGAAAACCGGATGATGACCAAGGCCATGAGCTCCCGCGCAATGCGAGTATTGATGAAATATGACTGGCACGGAAACGTGCGAGAGTTGAAAAACTGTATTGAAGGTATGGTTATTATGTCGAACCAGCCAAATCTCGATCTTGATGATATTCCGGAACATATTCTCAAATCCGCCGGTGTCAGTTCTCCTGTTATCCTCTCCGCTCCCACCGCTACCGATACAGGTATGACAGCCTTACCTTCATCGGGATTTCAGGTTGAAGTGGGCATGTCAATGGCAGAAATTGAGAAGGAAGTTATTCAATTGACCCTTCAATATGCTGGCAATAACAGAGCAAAAGCGGCAAAGATTTTAGGAATTTCAAAACGAACCATCTTCAGAAAAATCAAGGAATATAGTTTGTGCGTCGAATAATTAATTCAACTTCTGTTTCAATTTGTGTCCTATTTGCTCTGGGCACTACTTATCTCTTTGCAGCCAGTAACGATCTCAACGGCAACGATGGAGATCTAGGCATCTTGGGCGCAATTCTTGCGGTTGTGGTCCCAACGTTGCTTATCATTGGCATCGGAGCCGGTATCTATGTCTGGCTGCGCCGAAAAAAACCGTCATTGTCCACCCCATTCCCACGGCGACGGACGCCTAAAAACTGGGAGATATCGCCACCGACACATACATCTCCCTCGCCATCTCCGGTGTCCCACCGCGGCACCGCTCGGCCCGATAGGCCTGACTCGTTGACAGAACCGGATAGGGAGTTAGAACGCGATGCGTATACCCTTGAGTCCATCGCACTCACAGACTTAGAGCAGGTGCTATCCTTGCGCGAATCGAACCGCATCCAAGAATACTACGAAGCGATTACAATAATTATCAAACAGTATGTGGGCGAAAAATACCAAATCAAGAGCTTAGATGCTACCACGGGACAAATCCTATCCGCGCTCCCCAACGGTTTGACCGATAGCGTTACAGATCACGTTGGCGAGATTCTCCGATCATGCGACATGGTTCACTTCTCTCGGCATCGCACCTCCCGTTCAGAACAGAATCGCGTCTATCAGACAGCGCGGGAGTTTCTTGAAAGCCAAACTACTGCAGCACCCGCTGAAACAGATGAATTTGACACGGAGGTAGAACCGGATGAGAACAGCGAGATCTATAAACATTACGGGAGGAGGGATTCAGACTGAACCTCGGTGTTCGCCCAAATCGGGGAAGAACTATGAGAGAATCTGAGCTAACGGCGTTGAACGAAAGCATTCAGGAGGCGAGCGCCTTCGTTGAAGAAATTTTTGAAGAGATACGGAAGGTTATCATTGGACAGAAGTATATGATCGAGCGGATGATTATCGGATTGCTCTGCAACGGTCATATCCTATTAGAGGGCGTTCCCGGTCTCGCGAAGACAACCGCTGTCCAAGCGCTTTCCAATACGATTGCTGTCTCTTTCAAACGCCTGCAATTTACCCCTGACCTCCTGCCCGCAGATCTAATTGGCACCCAAATTTATAACCAACGTTCCGGCGATTTTTATGTCAAAAAGGGACCTATTTTCGCTAATCTTGTTCTCGCCGATGAGATTAACCGTGCCCCCGCCAAAGTCCAAAGCGCGCTCCTCGAAGCGATGCAAGAGCGTCAGGTTACGATCGGCGATGAAACCTACCCCCTCGACCCACCATTCCTGGTCCTAGCAACCCAAAACCCAATTGAGCAAGAAGGAACTTATCCGCTACCGGAAGCGCAAGTAGACCGGTTCATGCTCAAATTGCAGGTGACTTATCCCTCGCGGACCGAGGAACTTTCCATCTTGCGGCAAATCACACGGGAAGAGATTCAGCCGATTCAACCGGTCATATCCCCCCAAGAAATTCTCCAACTCCGTACAACAGTCCGTGAAATCTACATAGACGAGAAGATCGAAAACTATATTGTAGATCTCGTCTGTGCCACGCGCGAACCAGCGAGATATCAACTGGATCAACTCACAGACCTCATCGAATACGGCGCATCGCCGCGGGCAACAATTTTTCTCGCAATGGCAGCCAAAGCCCACGCCTTCCTCCGTCACCGTGGGTATGTGACGCCAGAAGATGTCTACGCGGTGGGCATGGATGTCCTCAGACACCGTGTTATTGTCAGTTACGAGGCGGAAGCGGAAGAGATTGCTTCCGAACAGATTATCAGACAGGTTTTTGAAGGGGTCGAAGTGCCTTAGCCCGGGTCGCCTTGATTACGTAACAGGATACTCAGGATAAAAAAGCGGCAGCCTACCCCCATAAAACCGGCAGGATACCGCTTGCTTTTTGTGTCTCACCCTCCTTTTGAAGGCGTGAAGCAAAGGAAACTACCGCCGCACAATCACGCCCCGGGCTTCAAGGGCGGGGATATGTTCGTTGAGAGATGCCTCACTCAACGGATTGGTTCCCACGATAACGAGGTCCCCTTGGCCGAGTCCAGGATTGTCCACCAACGGCTTCAGATCTACAATCCGATTTTGAATGATAGACAATTCTTCCAATCGAACGAGTCCCGAAAGCGCATTAATGTCAGCGATCTTATTGAAGTTGAGATTCAGCCATTGAAGATTTTTCAATTCAGCGAGTGGGCTGATATCAGTAATCTGCCGGTTAAAGTCGAGATTTAGCCATTGAAGATCCTCCATCCCAGCGAGTGGGTTCAGGTCAGCTGTCTTGTTGTTGGAAAGATCTAGGTTCAGGAGATTTTTCAATCCAGCGAGTGGACTGATATCAACTATTTCAGTGGAAGACAAGTCCAAATATTGTAGATTAACCATGTCGGCTAACTGCCGGAAATCGGGACCTGAAAAACGTAACTTTGTTAGATTGGGCAAATTCTCCAATGGACTGATATCAGTAATCCTGTTGGAAAAAATATCTAACGATTCCAAACGGCTCAATCCCGCCAATGGATTAATATCAGTAATCTTGTTGAAAGAAATATCTAACGATTCCAAACGGCTCAATCCCGCCAATGGACTAATATCGGTAATCCCACCGTGATGCAAAGCTAACACCTTGATATTGACACAATGCTCCAACACCCATAAGTCTTGATCCTCAACCTGCCCAGAATAACGAGACGTATCAAAATGAGTTACAGTTGACAGTTTGGCTTTTGTGATGCTCCTATCAGATGCTGTGCACAGTTGATTCCGCAACGCCGCATAAAGGGGGGATGGCGGTGGACTGCCGTCACCATCTAAATCTTCAACCACGCAGTCAAGCACACCCTCCTCATATTCATCCCCACAGGCGGCAAGTAACGCGAGCAGTAAAACGGTGCCGTACATTATGATAAAGATTAGCATAGTTTTCTCGCGTGGTTTTCTATTATGGAGTCGGAAATGCTCGGAATCGCCTCGTCGGCAACAGACTGGCATTCCGTATTTCAAATATAACTTTTTCGTAGTAAACATTGACAAGCCATACCTTATTGACTATTAGCCATTTGTGATGTCTGTGAGTAAGTAAAACCGATACGCCTCTCAAGGGCATTCCACCAAGGATAGACTCCAGATCTATCCAGATTAGTTCTAACATTATAATAAGTTGCAATGAACCAATCTTCCACCGCTTGGGCATGTTCTTCTCTTTTGAGATTCAACGAAGCGAGTTGACTGGCATTATAATCGTAATCGACTCCGCCCGTGCCGCCCCGGTGACGGTTGGTGTTCTTCTGCCAAATGTGCGCGGCTTCATGTATGAAAATCCCCAACCATTTGAGATTTGATGCACTATAACCTTTACGCAGTTTTAGCTCCGTAAGATTTATGTTGCCATGCTTACTATACTTGGGGACCTTTCCTTTTTTTTCCAAACCTTCCACAATTTCGATATCAATAATAAATATAAGAAAATCTGCTACATCTTCTCCAAAGGTATGCTCAAGGGCGAGCCTTTCTTCATCGTTGACGGCGCGGAGCCCGTCTGGATCAATGAACCGCAACGGGTTATTGTAGGTGTAGGCATACCAACTAACCCCATCGCCAATCGGATCTCGCTGGGTAAACCTTCCGATGTATGGGTCATAGTACCGCGCCCCGTAGTAATAGAGCCTAACATCGCTGTCATACTCCTTGCCGGTGAACTTACGGGTATTATCGCTTGTGCCTGTCTCAGAGCGGATGGCACCGAAGACATCGTACTCATACCGTACCAGGACATTCTGGTTATCATCGGTTGAGACGATGTTACTTCCCAACGCGTTGACGTGATGATACTCATACCGTCCTACCCGATGGTTTGATACGTTACTAATCTCAGTGTCCGATAGGGCACGGTCATAGATAGATAGGTCGTCTATGGTGCCGCTGAGGGAAGTGGTGTCTCCCCCAATCCATAACGGCTCGGTGGTAGTGACTAACGCCCCGGTCGCTGCGGTGGTGGCGGTGTCTAGGGTGGCGTTGATGAAGACGCGTAGCGCACTACCATCATACCGTACGGCGATATGCTTCCATTGGTTTAAGGGAATCGTGGTGGTACTGGTGACGGTTTTGGTCGTCCCGGCTTGACGGATTTCAAATTGAAGGGTACCACTTGCTGTCACGGAGAGTTGATAGCCGTTAGAGGTGTCCGCCTTTTTGACAAGTACCCCGGCGGTCGCTGCCTGACGTTTTAACCATAAGCTGATGGTCAGCGCATTGGATGCCAAGTCCAAGGCATCGCTGTCGGGGACCTTCACCTTATCATTGACCCCATCAAAGCCAAGCCCACCGTCAACGCTCCAAGTCGGGGTCGTGCCTGCGTTCCCATCGCCGAGCGTGCCGTTGTTTTGTCCGTCGGGGTCGTGGACGACGGTGCCGGTGCCTTCGTCGAAGTGCCAGTGTGCAACAGCGTTGTGTTTCCGACGGTAGACCACCCCATCGGCACCGTAGAGGTAACTACTAGTAATTTTCTTGTTTGCGTCCAACTCCAAGACCGGCATCCCACTATCGTAGAGGAAGTAGCGTGTTCCACCGCTATCGGTCACCTTCACCCGCTGCCCTGAGTCGTCGTAAGCATAGCTCAGCGTCTGAGTCACCACCCCGGCACGGGTCTTCTGTATCTGGCTCAACTGTGAACCGAAGCTGTACGTGAACGCATCCGAATCCGTCCCTTCGCTCCGTTGGGTCAGTTTCCCTTCCGCGTCGTAGCTGTAATTCAGCGTTGCGAAATCGACATCCTCCGGTACTAACGAGCGGTGGGTCAACTGATTGCTGTTGGTCGCTACGGTGTAGGTGGTCGTGCCATCAACGCTACTGACCTGCGTCAGCCGATTGCCCGACTGATCGTAGGTGTAGCTAACTGTCTCCGTACCGTAGTTGGCACTGGTCAACCGGGAGATGCCATCGTAACCGAAGGCGAAGGTTTGACTCGTCCCGCCGGCACCGGTGTCGTCCCGAATGAGTTGCGTCACATTCGATTTCACGTCATAGGTGTAATCGAGCGAACTCAGCACGGTGGTCGGGGTCTTCTTGTACTCTAAGAGGTCTAATCGGTGGCGGGTATCAAGCGTCCGATGGGCGGTGACCCCGTTGGGGAGCGTGGAGGTCTTGAGCGCGCTGATGTCGAAATAGTCATAGCTGGCGGTCTTGGTAGCCAGCACATCCGTCACCGAAAGCAGCCGGTTCGCTTCATCATAGCTGTAGGTCACATCGTAACGGTCTGTCCCACCCGCTTGGATATGCATCCGAGTCCGCATCGACGCATCGTCGTATTCGTAGAGGGTCTTGTAACCCAGCAGTGAGTCGTTCCGCGTAATCACCCGGTTAAGTTGGTCATGGGTGTAGGTATAGGTGTAGGTAGTTGAGCCGTCGTTCGTGGTCAGTGTCAGGAGGTTGTCACCCTTATCGTAGGTGTAAGAGACCGACTCCCCCGTTGTATAAGTGACAGTCAAGGGACGGTTGAGATTGTCATAAGTATTACTGATGGCGGGACTGTGTTATGGGTCGCGGAAACGGTGATATTTTGCTTGGGGATATTAATGGGGATAAGATTGAGAACCTCCTGCGCTTGGAGGTGCCAGATGGTCTTGCATTGTATAAGGGGGTTCATTTTATCCGGCTTAATCTCAGACTTGCCAAAAAAGTGGAGGTCATCGACTTGACGATAGGTATATCCCGTCATTTCCGACAAATCCGTTAATGTATCCGACAGCGTTCTGTTATCGAGTCGTAGCGTGATTTGGCTTCAATATCGCCCACTATTGACAAGTTGATTCTTGCCCGGTCTGCCAACTCCATCAGTAGTTGAGTTAAACTTGCGTTGCGCGCCGTGATTGAGATACGTCCGCCTACAATCATAAGTGTCGAGTCCGCTTGCTGCAAAGGTCCTCGAGACGAAATCCTGTATATGCCATCGGAAACCTGCAAGGTGAAGTCGGCAAACAGAATAGGCAAGGCTTTATCAATTGGTTGGTCTTGAATATGCGCCGTGACCTCGCCCGTTAGGTTAGAAGCGGCTGTCATGCTAATACCGGCTTGTGCAAGCGTGCGAATCACCAGATTCACATCGGTTCCGTTGGCGTCAATGGTGAGCTTACCATCGGAGACGTTGAGGGACAGGCGTCTGTTTTCAGGTGGTTTTTGTTGAATGAAGTAGATTTCACCGCGTTTTTCAAATGTGAAACCTTTTGGTTCTAACAGCGCGAAAAGCCCTGCCTCAAGCTGCACCGCGTTAAGATTGATTGTAAGTGTGAGGGTTTCAGGTATGACATCAAGACCTGCAAGGTTGATGTCTTTTTGGGTGGAGAGGTTACCCAATACGGCGCGCAAGCTGGCACCCCGACAACTGACGCTGAAGGCAGGAGTGTTGGTTTGAGCGGGACTATATCGAGCAAAGACCAGACAGATTAACAGAAGGGGAAAAAGAGGGACAATTCGTTGGGCAGCCTTTTCCATAGATTAACCCAAGTTGCTAGTTGTCAAACTCGTTCCGAGAGTATTTTGCAAGAGCACAAGCTCCCGATGGGTCGGGATTTTCGCTGCGATGTAACCTGACCCTACAAAGGTCAATCATCTAAAATTGGCACCAATTCCGCCAAAAGTGTTAGATTTTGTTAGTGGACAACTTACAAATTGACCGCCACCGCTTACGACACACATGTCGCCCCGCTGGGGCTTAGGTGTTTGTTGGGTAGTTCGCTATTTCTATAAACATGCCGCCCCGCTGGGGCTGTAGATTTGGGGTAGATCTATTCCCTTATACACATTGCCCTCCACCCCGATAAATCGGAATTCAAAGCAACTGGAGTACAGAGATTAAACATATAGCCTTCTATAGATCCGCTGAAGCGAGAGACAAAGGACTTTAATTTTAACAGAAAACCGATGGACTTTCAGCGACTAGCAATCTACGTTAGATTATATGGTCTCTGTCTAACTGCGACCAGTTTGGCATGGTGTATAAAATTATCACAATCCTTTAGAACCTGTTTTAAAAAGCAAGGAATGATCCCACGGTGCTGTGGATTTGCCAATCCACAGCGAGCCGCATCGCAGGGTAGGGGTTGGGTCTGCCAACCTGTTGGGCGAGGGCCCCTCGCCCCTACTAAACCAAGCTCCTACCATTGATGATTTCCTAAATTATAGTGAGAATGTGCCGTTAAATAGTGGATTACGGAAGAAACCGAGTTTTGAAGAAAAAACTCGGTTTCATGGCAAATAACTTTACCCAAAATAACTTTTCAAACAGGCTCTTAGGACTCTTAGTGAATCGCTAACAGGCTACGAAAAATTCATTGGATTATATAAAGAACCGTGTTGGGGAAAAGGGGACTGACAATTAAAAGGTGTCCGTCAAGACTTTCACCAGTAGTATTTCCGACTTTGTTCGGTACGCATATTGCCAAGCTGCTGTTGGCTAGCGGTCAACTGAGATAAGAGTTCCTCCTGACAAGCAATACGAGAGATTACACGACCTGTTTTAAAAATAGAAATTGATTAACCTACAGACGCATCAATGCTACCCTCAACTACACCACCCTTTGTCTCTAGAGCCAGCATTGAATGGGCTACTACCTCATATTTCCCAGGGTAAAACCTTGTAAGCAACAACTTAATTTGTATTTCCTTCATCTAAAAGTTCTTCCAATTCTTCTAGAAAATCCACATCATCGTCCTCATCTTCGTCGCTTTCCCGCTGTCTGTCTAGCCCCTCTTCCACCGACTCCAGATCTGACCGAAACTCAATTAGGTTACTCAAATAACGTTCACGGGTGACGTTTTCCGCATCTCCATAGTTCTCGCGCAAACACTCACCACAGAATTTCCCAATATGTTGAATTCCTAAATTGACCTGATCCAATGCACCTTCGCGGTCATCCTCCATCAGACGAAGCTCAGCGTTTGCCATGCTGTTCATCATGAGTATATAGCCCTTATATTGGTAGCTCTCCCACGCAATATCAGAAGGGGCATACTTTTTCCCCATATTCGTAACGGCAAGGTTCGCGTCGGTGTCTCGCTTGACATCCGCCCACCGCTTAATCCCCGCGAACAACAGGTAACGGGTATACCTATCGTACGATTCCCGAAATAAAACACGCCAATCCTCCGGCGTTAAACCAAACCCTTCGTCGCTACCATGCTGCTGCTTATAATCCTCAAGTTGTTCGGAGAAGTACTCATAGTAGGACTCCCGTCCATGGGGTCTCTTGCCATCGGGCCGTCCCGAGGTGTAGATACGCGAAATTGTGAACGCATTTGATTGCACAACAACAACTTCTTTGCCTTCCGCCAACTTCAAGACTTTTATCGGGCGAGCGAGGTCAAACGCTAAACTATCCAAAATCTCATCGAGCGCATGTACCAGACGTGTGTTTCTTTCGACCTGATTGGTCGCCATTTTTATCCCCTTTCTATCAATCTATAATATGCTCTGCTATGTAATATTGCTAGAGTTAAGGACGTGGTGTAAAATTTCCCAAGAATTATCTCCCTAGTTCCTTCTATTTCTTCACATTTCACGTTTCACACTTCATGCCCCGTGTTTCACGTAATAATCTTGTAACGGGGTTACGGTAATCTCTCCATGGCGAAGCGCCTCAATACCATTGATTGCCGCTGACGCACCTGCAATCGTTGAAAATAGAGTAATCCCATAATCAATCGCCATCTGCCGAATTAATTCCTCATTCGGACGATGTGCATATCCGGTAGGCGTATTGATAATCAGATCAACGGCGTGGTTTTTGACATAATCGTGGATGGTCGGACGTCCTTTACCGATACTATGAACCAGCGTAACCTCCATACCGTTACGACGAAGCACTTTCGCTGTGCCGTGCGTGGCAATCAGTTTAAAGTCCATGTCAACCAATTTTTTGGCGATAAAGATAATCGCACGTTTATCTTTATTTTTTACGCTGATGAACGCATGACCACCGAGAGGTAAGCCATAACCCACCGCTTGTTGTGCTTTGGCAAACGCGATACTCAGGTCCATATCAATCCCCATCACTTCACCTGTCGATTTCATCTCAGGACCAAGCTGAGAATTTGCCCCTGGAAAACGGTTGAACGGAAACACGGGTGCCTTCACCGCAAAATGATCCGGCTCAATCTCCTCCGTAAATCCAAGATCTTCAAGGGTGCGTCCCGTCATGATTCGGGCGGCGAGTTTTGCTAATGGCACCCCAATGGTCTTACTCACAAACGGCACAGTTCGCGATGCCCGCGGATTGACCTCCAACACATAAATCTCATCATTTTTTATCGCATACTGTATATTCATCAACCCACGCACATTGAGTGCCTTCGCAAGCGCATCAGTATGCTCCTTGAGCATTTCAATCTGCTCTTCAACAAGGGTGTAAGGCGGCAATACACAGTCGCTGTCTCCAGAGTGAATCCCTGCCTCTTCGATATGTTCCATGATACCACCAACGACGGTAAGATTTCCGTCCGAAATCGCATCAACGTCAACCTCGATGGCATCCTCCAAATACTTGTCAATTAACACGGGATGTTCGGGTGAGGCTGCGACCGCTGAATCCATATATGCTTCCAAGTCATCTTGGTCATAGACAATCCGCATTGCCCGTCCCCCCAAAACGTACGAAGGACGTACCATAACCGGGTATCCAAGTGCCGCGGCGATTGGTGTGGCTTCTTTGACCGAAGTTGCCGTGCCATTTGGGGGCTGCCTCAATCCGAGTCCGTCGAGCAACTCTGTAAATTGTTTACGGTCCTCCGATCTTGCAATGTCCTCTGGGCTTGTCCCTATAATCGGAACGCCCGCCTTCTGGAGTCCGAGCGCGAGATTCAAGGGTGTCTGCCCACCAAGCTGCACGATAACCCCGTCCGGTTTTTCCCGATCCACAATGTTCAACACATTTTCGTGTGTAAGCGGTTCAAAGTAGAGCCGATCCGAGGTATCGTAATCCGTGCTAACGGTTTCGGGATTGCTATTGACCATAATGGTCTCATAGTTATCCTCTTTAAGTGCAAGTGCCGCGTGGACACAGCAGTAATCGAACTCTATTCCTTGACCAATCCGATTCGGACCGCTGCCTAAAATCAGAATCTTCTTCTTCTGGCTAGGTCGGACCTCATCCTCCATGCCGTAGGTAGAATAGTAGTAGGGCGTCTCCGCTTCAAACTCAGCAGCACATGTATCCACCGTCTTAAACGTGGCTTCAATCCCATGTTCCTTCCGTAGCCCTCGGATGCTCGCTTCAGAGGCGTTCCAAAGTTCTCCTATCTGCCGGTCAGAGAAACCGTACTGCTTTGCTTTGCGGAGCAGGAAGACGGACGAATCTGGAAGCTGAGAAATATCTAGGAGGTCCAGCTTGCCCTCGCTTCCAGCTTTCCGAATTTCTTCCTCAAAATCGACAATCTCCTTTATATTATACAGGAAAAATGGATCGATGTGTGTATATCCGTGAATCTGATCGATATTCATCCCGCTTTGGAAAGCCTGTTTTATATAAAGGATGCGCTCCATATTGGGGATGGTCAACTTCTGTGGAAGCTCCGAGACCGGCAATTTCGGGAGGGGACGGCTATCGAGTCCCGTCCAACCATTTTCTAAGGATCGCAATCCTTTCTGCAAAGATTCCTTGAACGTTCGTCCGATCGCCATCGCCTCGCCCACAGACTTCATCATCGTAGTCAGCGTCTCATCAGTGCCAGTAAATTTCTCAAACGCCCAACGCGGAATCTTCGTCACAACATAATCGATAGTCGGTTCAAACGACGCGGGGGTTTTACGCGTAATATCGTTGGGAAGCTCATCCAGTGTGTATCCGACAGCCAGTTTCGCTGCGATCTTCGCTATTGGAAACCCAGTCGCTTTCGAGGCGAGCGCAGAACTCCGAGAGACCCGTGGGTTCATCTCAATAACAACCTGTTTCCCAGTATCAGGATCAACCGCAAACTGGATATTTGAGCCGCCGGTGTCCACACCGATTTCACGAATAATTTTAATCGCCGCATCCCGCATCTGCTGATATTCTTTGTCCGTCAAGGTCTGTGCTGGTGCAACAGTAATGCTGTCGCCGGTGTGAACCCCCATCGGATCAAAATTCTCAATGGAACAGATAATCACGACGTTATCCATCCCATCTCGCATCACCTCAAGCTCAAACTCTTTCCAACCGATCACCGATTCTTCGATTAATACCTCGTTGACCGGACTCAACCCCAATCCGTACTCGACTATCTCCCGAAATTCTTCGATATTGTAAGCAATGCCACCGCCGGTGCCGCCGAGCGTAAATGCTGGACGGATAATCGCTGGATAACCGATTTCCTCAACGATGCCGATGGCATCATCAAACGAATGAGCGATCCCGCTTTTTGGCACTGCCAAGCCAATACTTTGCATCGCCTTCTTGAACAGACCCCGATCTTCTGCTTTTCGGATGGAGTGGAGTTTCGCACCAATCAACTCAACACCGTATTTATCCAGTACACCCGATTCAGCAAGTTCAACAGAGACATTCAATCCTGTCTGTCCGCCCAAAGTTGGGAGTAAGGCTTGGGGGCGTTCTTGAGCGATAATTTTTTCAGCGATATCCGCACCAATCGGCTCAACGTAGGTTCGGTCGGCAAGCTCCGCATCCGTCATAATTGTCGCCGGATTGCTGTTGATAAGGACAACTTCATACCCCTCCTCCTTCAAAGCCTTACACGCCTGAGTGCCCGAATAGTCGAACTCGCAGGCTTGACCGATAATAATTGGGCCAGAGCCAATGATTAAGATCTTTTTGATGTCAGTTCGCTTTGGCATGGTAAGTTACCTCATCGTATCCTAATTTTTTAGATTTTATGTTCCCGCATCAGATCTATAAACTTCTTAAAAAGATAACTTGCGTCATGGGGACCGGGAGATGCTTCCGGATGGTACTGCACAGAGAAGATCGGATATTCTGTGTGTTCCATCCCTTCAAGGGTTTGATCATTCAGGTTGATATGCGTCACCTTTGCAGTACTTGGCAGTGAATCAATGTCCACGCAAAAACCGTGATTTTGTGAGGTGATTTCAACCTGATCCGTGTCAAATCGTTTAACGGGTTGATTTGCGCCGCGATGTCCAAATTTGAGTTTGAAAGTCTTTCCGCCGAATGCAAGCCCCAACAATTGATGCCCCAAACAGATACCAAAGGTCGGCTTCGTTCCGATCAACTGCCGAACTGTTTCGATGCCGTATTCAATCGGCTCTGGATCGCCGGGACCGTTGGATAAGAAAATACCATCCGGATTCGCAGCGAGGATATCTTCTGCAGAAGTGTGCGCCGGCACCACTTGCACCTGACAACCGTGTTGGGTGAGTTGGCGTAGGATGTTATACTTAACCCCAAAATCCATCGCAATGACACGGAACTGAGGAGTTAACGACACCTCGATCCCTGCGGTGTCAAAATCAATTGTAAGTTGGGAATTCTTATCATCGGCAATGGAGGTCAAGTCAGGAAGCGTGCTGGATTCGGGATCGCGTGTCTCCCATAAGTATGGATTAGGGCATGTCACGTACTGAACCATATCTACACCAACCAACCCATGCCACGCCTGCGCTTTGGCGACCAAGCTTTGGGGGTCAAGGTCTTCCGTCGAAAGTATGCCAGCCATGACGCCATGCACCCTGAGCCGCTTAGTCAATGCCCGCGTGTCAATACCGTGGATGCCGATAATTCCATTTTCTTCAAGGTAGCTACCGAGGTTGGATTGTGAACGCCAGTTGCTCTCGTACGCACTATATTCACGCACAACAAATCCTTCGGCTTGCGGTCGAATTGATTCGACATCAATATCGTTGCAGCCGTAGTTTCCGATCAACGGGTAGGTCATCGTGACGATCTGCCCCTTGTAGGATGGATCGGTGAGGATCTCTTGGTAGCCGGTCATGCTGGTGTTAAAGACCACCTCACCGGAAGTTTCCCCGGTCGCTCCGAAATGTTCGCCTTCAAAAGTTGTTCCATCTGCTAATGCGAGAATTGCTTTCATTGGATTAATTTTCCTTATCCTCAACAGGTTTGAATATTATCCGTCTCTCGCTTTGCCTAAACTCGATATGAAAAGCATCAAATATGTCTTGTCTGCCCACAATCATGTCCTCAATGTCCTCGTCTTGACACCAAGCAACCATCGTGCTGATAGAATGTCCGTCAATCGTTAGACAAATTCTCCGCAGCAAATAGCTAACTTCCCCGCCTACACCCTGTGCGAATGATAGTATTTCTTCATCGCTACGAGATAAACCAAGCAATCTACCCGTATCGAACGGAATCAGGCTGATGTCCGCCCCGGAGTCAATTAACATTTCGCAGTCCTGAATCTCCCCGTGGTTCGTTTGCAAATTCACAGGATATACAGGCTCCCATAGATCCTCTCTGAGGCTTCTTAGGCGTAACGTACGAATACGCACCTGCTTGACCTGCCGAGGAACAAGAAAAAGTGTCATCTTTCCGTTATAAGAGGAAGCAGCTAACTGTTCTCGTTTACGCTTTGCCGCTGTAAAGTCTTCGGCTACGCCTACAATCTGGGCATCGTTCAAAATGATAACCACCTTGTCCTCATACCGCTTTGGATGCTTATAGATCTCTTGGAGCCATTGTTGTGTTCGCCGTTTTTTCATGTGTCTCATCACCCCTTCAGAGAATAAACAGTGTTACTATCTAGGATATATCTCTCGTCCTTAACAAGTTGGCTCATGTTAAGAAATCGTGTAACAGAAACCGAGTTTTCAAGAAAAAACTCGGTTTCTCAACTTTAGTAATAGATAGCAACTAGGTCATCATGCCTCTATTTCAAGTTGCTGGCTTGGGAGGGCTGCCCGCTCTGCCCTGCGGAATGTGACATCAATAGGTGTCTGTGGATATTCGATACCTTGTCCCGCAAGCAGTTCCTCAACCGTCCGAATCTGAATCTTTGGATATGTCGTGTGAGTAACGTGAAGCCATTGAAAACGACCCGCTGTCGCTGCCTCCTTGACCATCGGTTGGGTCGGCGGGTTCAACGTGATAAAGACACCGATCACAGCGTCTTGGGTTTCGACAACCGATTTCAGTTCCCGTATGTCCCTGACAGAGACCTTCCCACTTTTGACCTGAACGACAATCTTCCGGGTCAGCGTCTTTTTTGGCTTGTCCGGGTCAACATCCTGATAATAGATCAGCCCGTCCACACCTTCGTCTGCGCCCTTCTTTTTGCCCTGATAAGGTCTCGCCCGAATCAGACTTAACGCCCACCACTGGAATTGATACCGATCTTGAACCGCTAAAGCCCTCGCACTCTCCGCATCTTTCGGCTCACCGATAACTTCGTATTTCACATCATCACCAAAGGCATCATCAAGACGATATTTCAATAAGGCAATGGCAAGATGTGTGATGTCAACTCCAATCCACTGGCGATTAAGCCGTTGAGCAACAGCGACAGCCGTCCCACAACCACAGAAAGCATCCAATATAATATCGCCTTCATTGCTGCTGGCTTTGATAATCCGCTCAAGCAATGCTTCAGGTTTTTGGGTCGGATAGCCGAGACGCTCTTTAGCCATCGGGTTTATTGGTGGTATGTCCTGCCATAATTCCGGAACGGCTTGCCCATCAAGTTCATCTAAATATCTTTTAAGCTGCGGAATATCGCCATGCTTTGCACAGTATATGCGTCCCTGCTTATCGAGCTCCTTCATTTTTTCTTCAGTATAACGCCATGGACGAGTAACACCACGAAACTCATAGACTGGACCACGACCACCGGGCGGGTTCAAATCACTTAATCGGAAAACACCTCGCTCATCTTTATGAGTAAATTTCGAGCGAACATAGTCCTCTGAAAAGGGCATACGAGGTTGATTCCAGCAAAAATCACCACTCCGTGTATAAAATAGCAATCTATCTGTTATACGTCCGTAACGCTTTGCATCTGCGTGAAAATTAAAACGTTTCCAAATTACCTCGTTCCTGAAATTCTCAACGCCAAAAATCTGATCCAAGATAATCTTCAAATAATGCGATGCTGTCGGGTCACAGTGAAGATAAAAACTCCCTGTTGGCTTAAGGACCCGATGCAGTTCCACTAATCGCAACGCCATCATCACGAGGTATGCCATCAGGTTCGTCTCTGTAAGGAATCCACGAAAACTCTTGATTGTCTCGACCAAAAGGTGTGGTGCGGTCACGACCAACTCATGATATGCCTGTTCGGTGGTTTCACCCCAACGCCATGTATCCTCAAAGGCTTGAATCTGTGCCTGCGACGATGAGCCATCCGTTTCACTGAAAATCACGTTGTATGCTTGATTGGAGTTGAACGGCGGATCAATGTAAATGAGATCGACGCTCTCGTCGGGGATATGAGTTCGCAAAATATCCAGATTGTCACCATAATAAAGTTGATTTGTATTCATCGGCTATCTCTTTTTTATCTTTTGCGATTCGGATCTCAAAATCGAGTATAAATTCATATCGTGAAACTGTCCTTTGACGTAGACATACTTTCGCAAGACACCCTCAAGGGTCATACCAGCTTTCTCCATCACCCGAGCGGAGGCACGGTTCTCAACCATGCAGGTTCCTTCAATTCGATTGAGCTGCCAATATCCAAAACCGAATTGGATGATTGCCTGAGCAGTCTCAGTAGCATATCCCTTTCCCCAATACTTTCGAGCAATATTGAAGGCGATTTCCGCCCTTTTGTGTTCAAAGTTCACGTTGTGCAAGAAGCAATTTCCGATGACCTTGTTATTCTCTGTCAGGACAACTCCCCAACACGCGAAATCATCGGTTGTTACCCATGAAATAAAGTCTCTGCTGTCTTCTATCGATTGGTGCGCCCGCCAGAAGAGGAACGCTGTCACCTGTGGGTCTGAAACCCATTCAAATATATCCTCGGCATCCCCCATCTCTAACGTTCTTAGCAGCAACCTTTCGGTCTCTATCGCAGGCAAATCGCTGAAGCGCGTATCTTGAGCCATACCCTACCCCACGTGCAAAATTAGTAGGTCGTAATTTTATTTTTTTATAGGACTTACACAGTTGAACGCTGAGGTTTTGTAGTTCGATGCTTCAGTGCCAACGCGGGGCAAGTCCGAGAGGATCTCCGAAGAATCGAGAGCAGGCCCGTGACCGGGGATGCCCCGTCTACGATGGGTATGGATTCTGACCATACCCCGAAACGCCCGATGAATCGGGCAACTACAATATGAGGTGCGTAAGTCCTGTTTTATTTATCACGTTTCACGCTTCACGTTCAGGTAACAACACCGTCTCGGATAGTCATCACGGACCACCCTTTCAATTTCCAACCGTCAAAGGGAGTATTGCGGCTTTTGGATGGGGACTGCGTCACATCCACCGTCGCAACCCTCTCCGGATCTATCAACGTCACATCAGCAACCGCACCGATTGAGAGCGTTCCGCGATCAATGTGTAGAATCTTTGCGGGAATACAGGTCATTTTCGCGATCGCGTCTGATAGCGTGAGCTGACCCCTGTGGATAAGTCGGTCAAACACAAGCGGCACACAGGTCTCTGATCCGATGATGCCCGGCGGCGCTTCGAGCATCCCCTCCGCCTTTTCAAACGGGGCATGTGGCGCGTGGTCTGTTGCAATCGCATCGAGTGTGCCGTCCTTGATTCCTTCGATGACAGCATCAACGTCAACCTGTGTTCGCAAGGGTGGGTGCATCTTGGCATCCGTGCCATGCTCTTCGATCGCTGCGTCCGTGAGCGTAAAGTGATGCGGCATCGCTTCAGCGGTTACGTTGACTCCTCTGCGCTTGCCCCAACGGACAAGGTCAACGGCTCCTGCTGTGCTGACGTGGAGGACGTGAAGGTGCCCACCGGTCAACTCAGCGAGCATGATGTCGCGGGCAACGATAATATCTTCCGCAGCGTTGGGACTGCCAGTTAGGTTCAATCGACGTGACGTTTCGCCGAGATTCATGACCGCCCCCACGTCAAGGTTATGCTCCTGGCAGTGAACCATAACAGGAAAAGCGTGTTTCGCGCTCAACGCCAACGCATCGCGCATCAAAGCAGCGTCCATGACCGTTTTGCCATCGTCCGATAGCCCAACGGCACCGGCTTCTAACAGTGCGGGCACATCCGTTAATACTTCGCCATCGAGATTTTTCGTGATACTGCCGATTGGATACACATTCGTCGCACCATCTTTCCGCGCTCGCGACCGTATCAATTCGATGACTTCCGGTGAATCCGCCACCGGATTGGTATTCGCCATGCACGCAACGGAAGTAAATCCGCCAGCCGCCGCCGCACGGGTGCCTGATGCAATCGTCTCTTTGTGCTCAAATCCGGGCTCGCGGAGGTGAACGTGCATATCAATTAAGCCCGGCGTAACAATCAACCCCGTTGCATCAATGGTTTGAGAAGCCTCAGTTTCGATACGGTCCCCAATTCGATCGATTTTCCCATCGCGAATCAGGAGATCGCCGGTGGCGTCAATCCGATTGGCAGGATCAATAATGTGACCGTTACGGATGAGTATCCGACTCATGAGTTATCCTCCTCATAGATTATAGCCTGATCAATCTCATCCTCTTCAACCAACTGAACACGAACAATCTCTTTCCGCGAAGTCGGGATATTCTTGCCAATATAGTCCGCCGCAATCGGGAGTTCACGATGACCCCGGTCAATGAGAACCGCCAACTGAATCGCTGCGGGACGTCCAAAATCCATGACTGCGTCCATGGCAGCGCGAACAGTGCGCCCGGTATAAATCACTTCATCAACCAAGATAACACGCTTTCCTGTCAGATCGAAAGAGATCTCTGTGCGGTTCACCTTAATCGTCTCATCATACAGATTCACGTCATCTCGATAAAGCCGCACATCAACAACGCCGACCGGAACCTTAATCCCCTCAGTTCGCTCCAGATTTTCAGCGATTCGACGCGCCAAGTGATCCCCGCGACTTCTAACACCAATAATCGCCAAATCGCCAATCCCTTGATGATTCCGCTCCAAAATCTCATGTGATATTCGGACCACTGCCCGCCGAATGTCTTCTGCCGTCATCACTTGTGTCTTTTCACGCATTTGCATAACACCACCTCACATCAACAACCCTCAAGCTAAATCTTTCCGACGCTGATATAGAAGATCCATAATTTCCTGTATCAGGGGAGAATCGTCAAAACGCCGATAATTCCAAGGATTTGTCCAAAACTGGTCCAGCGATCGATAGCCAATTTTTTCGTATTCCAAGACTTGAATCATCAGCTCAAGTTTATCGGCGGCTCGCACCAATTTCCCCTCAATAGATGCACCTTTCTCGAATTCCTCCCAAAGCTGAATATACTTTTGTTGAAGTGCGCCAAAATGCTCAAACATCGATTCGATGGCTGCGCTTTCCCCCGCTTCCTTGACTGCTTCGGGAATATATTTAAGGGCTGGAAACGGCACATCCCCAATTCGTGCTTCAGCGACCTCGTGCAACAATGCGATACGCATCACTTTTTCTACGTCCAACGGAACGTCTTGTTCCGTCAACACATCCGCCAGAATCATCGACAAAAGTGATACCCGATAGCAGTGATCGGCGACACTCTCAGCATCTTTGATGCCGCGAAAACGCCAACCAGTGCGTGAAAGATTTTTGAGAACGCCGATCTCTTCAATAAAATCTAATACAGCTTGTGCATTCATCAGTCACCAAATCAGGGCATAAAAAAAGCCTCCCCTACAGAAAGAGGGAGGCACTTATAATCAATTCAATAGTTTTTGAGAGATGGGAGTAGCCGTGAATCATGTGTAATACCCTTTCCTAACCTCACGGGATCAGATTAAAAGGGAAAATGTTCGTGTGCGCAGCTGCCATGAAACTTGTTTAAGTGTAGCACAATTAATCTATTTTTGCAAGGGAAATAGGGTCATTTAATTCTCCCATATTATTGTCTGAATCACGGATAAACACGGATTAAGGGATTAAACGGATAAAAAATACCCACGATAACTGGCATAAGAAGGCGTAATGAACGCGCTGTTACAAACGGCGGGGCAAGATGCCCCGCCTACCGGGTGGGGCTAGAAGGTGCAATGAAGGAACACCGATCGGTGTGTCCTACGAACAACGGTGCATGACCCAAAGCGGAAAACTAAATAGCCCTACAAGGGAAATGTTGAGCATTGACATTGTGCGAAAATTCTGCTAAACTTAATCCATCATTAAAATCAGGATTTACGCAGCGTGTAGGGACGAGGTCCCCTCGCCCATAGGGAACAACGATCGTTGTTCCCTACACACATCTGACTCCTTACGTCTTTGTCCCCTTCTATGGATTGAGTAAGTAAGGAACGCAGATCTGCGTTCCTTACAATCTGGAGTGTGCAAGTCCTGAGATATTAATATTGTTCCTAAAACTATCAGGGAAAGGAGAGGTAGCCGATGCAGCGGAGATGTAAGTTCGCATATTTCATTATAGTGAACCTTGTAGGCTTGGGTCTGACGCTGGCGGCGGTAGGGGTTGACGCACAAGCACAGATTGCCTTCGCGTCTAATAGGCACGGCCCCTGCTATCAAATCTACACGATGAGCATCAATGGATGGAATGTGCGACGACTCACCAATAATTCCTGCCCCGATGACCGGCATCCTTCATGGTCTCCTGATGGTGAACACATTGTGTTCTCATCTTGGAGAGATGGGAACGATGAAATCTATGTGATGGACGCCGATGATGGAGGTAATCTTCAAAATCTCACCAATAACCCGGCGGACGACAGGTATCCCTCATGGTCTCCTGACGGGGAGCGTATTGCCTTTGTATCCAATAGAGATAGGAACCATGAAATCTACGTGATGGATCCCGACGGACGGAATCCACAAAACCTCACCAATAACCCGGCGGACGACAGGTATCCCTCATGGTCTCCTGACGGGGAGCGTATTGCCTTTGTATCCGATAGAGATGGGAACCATGAAATCTATGTGATGGACGCCGATGATGGAGGTAATCTTCAAAATCTCACCAATAACCCGGCGGACGACAAGTATCCCTCCTGGTCTCCTGACGGGGAGCGTATTGCCTTTGTATCCGATAGAGATGGGAACTTCCGGTTCTTTCATATCTATGTAATGGAGGTGGATGGGCAGAATCCTCAAAAACTCACTCATGGCATTAAGCCCTCCTGGTCTCCTGATGGGGAGCGCATCGCCTTCGTGTCTCGTGAGAAGCTGACCAGCGACATCTTCGTAATAGACATCGATGGTCAAAATCGTCGAAACATTACCAAAAGATTTTTCCCTTATGACACGGATCCTTCGTGGTTTCGTCCTGCGTTTGCAGTTGCACCGGCAGGGAGGACATTCAGGATATGGGGATGGCTCAAAAAGGTTCCCCGATAACTGCCGCATTGGGACAAGGGACTGGACGGTTGCAGAGTTGTGGGCAAGGTTGGATCAGTAGGAAAGGAAAAATTAACAAATGCCAGATACCATTAAGGAGGTTGGCTCATGTCAAAAAAGTGCAAAGTACCAAGTGAGGTGCCCTTTCATATCCTCCCACCCCCCTTAATCCCCCCGCCCCGAAGGATTGGGATGCAAGCACAAGCGGGGGGAGCCTGCAAGTGGCTTTGGATCTCCCAATTCCTCCGATTTATCGGAGTCCACGAGAATCGAGATCAGAACGGAATGCTCATGGCGTCTGTTGTACTCATTCTTTACATGAGCGAAATTGTTAGTCAGCCAGAAAGTACCATTCCAAATTTATTTAGATCTACGGGAGAACATTTATGTCTATTGACACACCAACCCTTTTGGACGCTTTAGATTCTGTGACAGCCATTCCAATCATCCCCTTCAAAGATGACGAAATTGATTGCGCAGGGCACGCAAAAAACATCAACTACCTGATGCAGAACAACTATCTCGAAGGTGATCGGAAGCGCGTGATCGCAATTGCTGGAACAAGCCTCATCCATCACGTCAGCTTGGAGGACCAAGCTCGTATAATGGATGCCACGGGCCGCGAGATGGCAGGCGATGGGGTTCTGATGTCCGGTATTGTGCCGAACCCGATTGGAGACGCAGGGAAACTCATCGAAGCACAATCCAACTTGCAGCGTCCACCCGATGTGTACCTGATAATGCCTTTAACAGGAATCTCAAATCCTGAAGGCGTATATGAACAGTACATGAAGTTTGGCGAAAAATATGGCGAATCCTGCGGTGCGCGATTCCTCTACTACTTCCGCCAGAAACGCGAACTTGATGCGATGATCCGCTTAGTCAATGATTCACCACACTTTATCGGCGTGAAGATTGGCACAGGTGTAGAAGATGTAGAGTCAGTCATTGATGGTGTAGGGGACAGTGGGCTCGTGGTCTGGGGCATCGGAGATCGCTGCACACGTCCGGCGGAACTCGGCACGAAAGGGCATACGTCCGGAATCGCTGTCTTATGCGCTCGCGCCTCCGACGAGATCAACAACGCCCAACGTCGCGGTGATTACGAAATCTCCCACCAGATCGAAGCGGATATCTTCGCCCTTGAAGAGATTCGTTTCGTGAATGAACGCCTTTATAACTATTCCGCTGTGATAGAAGCGATGAACCTCAGCGGCTTTAGCGATATTGTAGGCGGTGCGGGAGGTCCCTTTAACCCGCGTGTTCCATCAGAAATTTCAGCACGGGTACAGGAAGCGATTCAACCGCTTAAGAAGTACCATTGATACGACAGGCAATCAAGGAGAAAAAAGCCATGAAGGGACGATTTGAAGGCATTCTGACACCGACGATAACGCCTTTGGATGAAAAAGAGCGGATTGATGAACTGGGGTTTGTGAAGCATCTCAACCGTCTAATCGATAACGGCGTGCACGGCATCTACCTACTCGGCACCTCAGGAGAGTTCACAACGCTCACAAACACAGAACGTCAGCGCGCCATCGAAATTGCCGTCAACACGGTCGGTGGACGGGTCCCGATTATCTGCGGCGTGATGGATTCAAGCACCCAGCGGGTCGTCCAGAATATTGAGATTGCATAGGAATTTAAGATTGACGCCGTTGCGGCAACCCCGCCTTACTACTACCCATCAATCAACAATGCTGATATCGTCGCTTTTTACAAGACTATCGCTCAAAGCACCGATCTGCCCGTGGTTATCTACAATATCCCGGTGATGGTGAAGACGGCAATCCCACCGGAAGTTGTCCGTGATTTAGCGGAGGGGGTCGAAAATATCGTCGGAATCAAGGATAGCTCAGGAGATTGGACGAACTACCTCAAAATGCTGGCATACCTCGGCGACCACGAGGATTTCTCGATTATGCTCGGCTCATATACGCTGGCGGGTGCGGCGATTACCTTTGGGGCAGCGGGAGCTGTTATCTCAATCTCCAACGTTGATCCGAAAACCTCCGTGCAGTTGTATAATGCAGCGAAGGCTCGGCAAATTGATGAAGTCCATCGCTTGCAGAAGCAGATCCTTGAACTGAGCAAACTCTACAGCTACGGCGCAGCAATCAGCTGTCTGAAAGCCTGCATGGAACTGCTCGGTGTCTGCGGTCATTATACGACGAGTCCCCTCTTGCCGGTAGACGATGTAGCGAAAAGTGAATTGCGGGAACTGCTGGTTGGACACGGGCTAATTTGAGCGAAAAATAGAGAGAGTCCGTTAATGATCGAAATCCAGCCCATTCATAAAGCAATCAACGCCACGGTCACAGTGCCTGGCTCAAAGAGCTACACGAATCGGGCACTGCTCGTTGCTGCGCTTGCTGAAGGACGTTCTCGACTGACAGGTGCCCTTTTCAGCGATGATACCCACTATATGTGCGAGGCGTTGCTAAGGCTTGGCGTTGAGATTGAGGCAGATGAGGCAGGATGTACGTTTGAAGTGGTCGGAAACGGTGGAAAGATTCCCGTCGGTCATGCTGAACTTTACATCGGCAATGCAGGCACGGCAGCACGCTCGCTCGTCAGCTACGTTGCGCTCGGGGACGGCGAATTCATCATCGATGGCGACGCGCCGATGCGTCAGAGTCGTCCCATTTCGGACTTGCTCGACGCGCTCAAGCAGCTCGACGTTGATGTTCGTTCAAAATTCGACAACGACTTTTTGCCGTTAGTCGTTCGTGCAAACGGACTCAATGGTGGGAAAACACGTCTAGACGCCAGCAAAAGCAGTCAGTTCTTGACTTCGTTGATGCTCGTTGCTCCCTATGCCAAAAAAGGGATAGCGATTGAGGTCGTGGGAGAAATGAAGACACCCTACATCGATATCACAACCTCAGTGATGCAAGCGTTCGGTGTAGATGTAACTCACGATAACTACAAATCCTTTTATATTAAAAGCGGACAGCGTTACCTGCCCCGCGAATACGCCATTGAGCCAGATGCTTCCAACGCCTCCTATTTCTTCGCTGCCGCTGCGATTACTGGCGGACTCGTCCGAGTGACCAACCTTAGCATGGATTCCGCGCAAGGCGACGTTCAGTTCGTCAATGTGCTAGAACAGATGGGCTGTCAAGTGAAACATTGCGGTGATGCTATCGAAGTCATTGGGCCCAATCAGCTCAAAGGAATCGACCTTGACATGAAAGCAATCTCCGACACATCATTGACCCTCGCCGCGATCGCACCCTTCGCGGGGAGTCCGGTGACCATTCGGAATATTGAACATACGCGCCATCAAGAAACAGATCGCATCCGCGCCATGGTCACGGAGCTCCGAAAACTTGGTGTCCCGGTCGTTGAGCGTCAAGATGGTGTTGAGATTGCACCGTCAAAGATTACGCCCGCGGAGATAGACACATATAAAGACCACCGGGTTGCTATGAGTTTTGCGCTGATTGGTTTGAAAGCACCGGGGATTCGGATCAAAGATCCGGGGTGCGTGAGCAAAACCTTTCCGACTTTCTTTGATGTGTTGGCAAGGCTGAGGTAGACGGCGATGAGCGCCCTAAAGGCAGAAGGCGAATAATAAATGAAAGGCGTCATTTTTTTAGGTGATCGAAGAGCGACCATTAAGGACTTCCCTGAACCTGAGCCGGGCTTCGGAGAAGTCCTTGTCCGTATGAAGGTAACTGGCATCTGCGGAAGTGATTTGCACATCTACCGACGCAGCGCCGATCTGTTCCGAGGAAGTGAAAATCGCATTCCCGGTCATGAACCAAGCGGCGTTGTTGAGGCAGTTGGTGAAGGCGTAACTCACATCAAAGTCAACGACCGTGTTTGTATCAACCACTATCGCAGCTGTGGGCATTGTAAGCACTGTGCGGCTGGATATTTTCAATGGTGCCCCGAGAGCAGAGGATACGGAGGTCCCATTGACGGCTCACACGCTGATTTTGTCCTCGCCGATGAACGCAACTGCGTAGTCATGCCGCAATCCGTCAGTTTCACTGACGGCGCATTTGTAGCTTGTGCCGGTGGGACCGCCTATTCTGCCATGCAAAAACTCGATGTATCGGGAAATACAACGCTTGCAGTGTTTGGGCTAGGTCCCGTCGGATTGAGTGGTGTCCTGCTCGCAAAAGCGATGGGCGGCTATGTGATTGGCGTGGATGTTATTGATGAGCGCATCAAGTTGGCAAAACAGATTGGTGCGGACATCGCGATTAATGCACAAAAGGAAGAAGCACTTGATGTGATTCGTGAGATAGCTGGATCAGATGGATGTGACCTCGCGTTTGAAGCATCGGGCAGTCCATCGGGACGAATGAACGCCGTGAAGTGTCTCCGACGCGGTGGAAAAGCCGCTTTTGTCGGTATCGGCAACAACGACCCCGTGATTAATCCAACAGAGATTATCAATCGGGAATTGACGCTGATGGGGTCTTTTGTCTTACCACTTCAGCAGTCCTATGACCTAATTAATGTCCTGGATCGGCAGAACCTCTCATTCGCGCCAATCGTGACACATCAGTTTACGATCACGGAGGGTGCAGAAGCCTATCAGGTTGCCAACAACTCTCGAAGCGGCAAAGTTGTGTTCACATGGGCATCCGACTAATGACCTAAACCATAAATATGCGGATAGTTAGCACGCGGACAAAGCATATAGGCAAATGTGTATTATCAATCCGTCAGTTAGCAAACCTGCCGATTCACTTTAGAGGAGGTACACGATGTCACGTATTTCAACGCTCTGCATCACGATTGTTTTTACATTCATAGTTATCAGCGCAACAGGCGCGAAGGAGAACCAGATGGAAACATTCAAAGACCTGAAAGTTGGCATGACGGCGCCAGTTTTCACACTTAATAATGGAGATGGAGTTGCTCATAGCCCGCGCGATTATTTGGCAAAAAAGAATGTGGTTTTGGCATTTTATCCCAAAGACTTCACCGGCGGCTGAACGACAGAACTCCGCTCGCTCCGGGATGAGCTGAGCCAAATTCAGGGGACGGATACGGTTGTTTTAGGGATTAGCGTCGATGACGAAGCTTCTCACAAGAAATTCCAAGAGGAGGAGAAGTTCGGGTTTCCTTTACTCGCTGATACGGAATTCGCGGTCAGCAAAACCTACAGCGGGATTATGGAAAGGTTTCAGGCTTCTAATCGGGCGACCTTCGTTATTGATAAAGCCGGATATATTCGTGCGATAGATCGCAGCGTGAACGTGCAAACGCACGGCGAGGATCTCGTCAAACTAATCAAGGAAAGTCTTCCGGGCCCAGTTCAGGTTGGGCAACCCGCACCAGACTTCATCGCTTCCGATCAGGATGGCAAAACGCATCAACTCAGCAGCTTCAAAGGGAAAAAGAACGTTGTACTAGCATTTTATCCTAGGAATTTCACCGGTGGCTGAACGGCAGAAGTCTGCTCGCTCCGGGATGAGTCGAGTGTATTTGCCGAACACGATACCCAGGTCTTTGCAATTAGCGTACAAGATGCAGCATCTCACAAAAAATTTGCTGAACAGAACAACCTTAACTTTCCACTGCTTGTGGACACAGGACGCCACATTAGTTTGCTCTTCGGCGCGACAGACAAACAGGATGGTGTAAGCGGTCGCATAACGGTTGTCATCGACAAGGACGGACAGATTATCAAACTCGATAAGCAGGTCAACGCGAGAACACACGGCAAGGATTTAGCTGATTTCTTTCAGTCGATGTAATCTGCGCGAAAGATGACGCTCCTGAATCCGAATCGCCAATCTAATTAACGCTGATATCGCTTCCCATACCGAGTAAAGAATTGCTTTACAAATGACCATAATATGTGTATACTAATACCCTTACAGGGTGGGGAGAATCCGTGCGAAATATCGTCTTGGTTGGTTTCATGGGAACAGGCAAAACCTCAGTAGGACAGAAACTCGCCGAACTTCTGGAGATGCGGATGATCGATACAGACGATATAATCGCAGAGGACAGCGGAATGGACATCCCCGATATCTTTGCTCGGTATGGAGAAGCACACTTTAGGGATTTAGAGAGCGCGGCTGTTGGTAAGGCAGCGAACTTGGAGAACCACGTAATCTCAACAGGCGGCGGGGTTGTCCTGCGAGAATCAAATTTGGAGATGCTCAAGCGCAACGGCGTTGTCTTCTGTTTGACAGCAACACCAGCGGAGATCTGGCAGCGCGTTGGGAGTGAAACCCACCGACCATTGCTGCAAGCCCCCAATCCATTAGACAAGATCGAACAAATGCTTGTAGACCGCTGCCCCTTTTACGATCGTGCGGATCATGCCATCCCAACCACAGGCTTATCAATTGAAAGGGTCGCAGATAAAATTGTAGAGATATTCCAGCAGCCCCACCATTCGGAGTGAGGCGTTGCTGTCAAGATTAAGATTGCTTGATTAAAGTCAAAAGGCTTTGCCCAAAAGAATTAACGATATGAACATCTTACTGATTCACGGACCCAACCTCCAACTCTTAGGAAGACGACAACCTGAAATTTACGGTAGTCAGACGTTGGAAGATATTAATTCACATCTGCGCGAAATTGCATCTGAACAGAATGTTAGTCTGAAGGTCTTTCAGGACAATTCCGAAGGCGCAATTGTCTCATTCATTGGCGATAATATCGATTGGACGGATGGTATCCTCATCAACCCCGCGGCTTACACGCATACGAGCGTCGCAATCCGGGATGCCCTGTCCGCTGTTAATCTTCCTGTTATTGAGATCCACCTTTCCAACGTGCACACTCGCGAGTCTTTTCGCCAGCATTCTTACATTTCTCCTATCGCTGTCGGCGTGATTTGTGGATTTGGGGCGTATAGTTACAATTTGGCATTGGACGCAATGATTCAGATTTTGCAACAGTCAGCTTGATGGATTAAAAGAATACCTCATCAGGACTAAAGCAATTATAAATAGAAAAGGAGAACTTTATGGCAGCACTCAATGATTTACGAAACGGTTTAGTTATCCGACTTGATAATGTCATGTACACTATTTCGGATTGTCAACACGTCAAGCCCGGCAAAGGGGGAGCGTTTGCTCGAACCAAACTCAAACGGGTCACCGACGGAGCAGTTATCGATCGAACGTTTCGCTCAAAAGACACAATCGAAACCGTTCGCCTTGACGAACGTGATATGCAATATATGTATAGTGATGGAATGCTGTTGTACTTCATGGACGACGAAACTTTTGAGCAACACCAACTACCCGAAAATCTTCTGAACGATAGACTGAAGTTTCTCAAGGAAGGAGAAACAATCCGGGTCAAAGTTGACCAAGATATCCCTGTGACAATTGAATTACCGACATTCGTAGAACTTAAAATTGTTGAAACAGACCCCGGCTTACGCGGTGATACCGCCAGTGGTGGGTCAAAGCCAGCAACACTGGAAACAGGTGGTGTGGTTCAGGTGCCCTTATTTGTCGAGAATGGTACGACAATCAAGGTTGATACCCGTACAGGGACATATGTAGAGAGGGTTTAATCAATGTCGAAAGAAAAATCGTCATCCGCTACAGAGCTCCTGCAACAAATCTGCGACATTATGGAGGAGCGAGATTTGACGGAGGTCCTTCTGCGCGAGGAGGGTATTACCTTGAAGGTCCGGCGAGGCAGTGAACCCGGGCCTGTTGCGTTTTCGCAGCCAAGCGACACGGTGTCCCGATCAAGCGCGGAACAAGTCGAATCCCCTACGACGCAACTGTCGCCGGAGGTGGGAGAACTTATACGGTCGCCGATGGTAGGGCTGTTTTATGCGTCACAATCGCCGGAGGCTGCGCCTTATGTGGAAGTCGGAAACGTTGTATCAGAAGACGATACTTTATGCTTGATTGAAGCGATGAAAATTTTCAACGAAGTCAAACCGGATTTCCCCTGCGAGATCCTTGAAATCCTCCTCGAAGATACAACGACCGTTGAGTTTGATCAACCCCTATTTCGCGTGAAGCGGATATAAAGGGGATTTAGAAGCGAATTTTTTGTTCCTACTAAGAACAGTTTTGCGCACTTTTATCATTTGGTCACCCGCCGGAGCACCACTGCCCAAACCACCGGGGATTGTTGCCGTCCAAGCCAAGCTGGATTGAGGGACAAAAACAACACCTTAAAACCCCTGTCTTTTATCCTATTAATCTATTGAATCGTGATGAGATTTCCACAATCACCGGGGTAGTTTCAACAGAAGACCAAATACAGGACAACTATATTATTCTCTAAAATAATGGGAGACGCAAGAAGCATGAGAAACGAACTCAAACGTCAAAGCTACCTAATTACTGATGGCCCAGATCGAGCAGCAGCGCGCGCCATGTTGATGTTCGGTGACGATGGACTAACACCTGAAGATTTGGATAAACCAATCATAGGGATCGCCAACACATGGATCGAGATTGGTCCCTGCAACTACCACCTCCGCCGCCTTGCCGCAAAAGTAAAGGAAGGCGTTCGAGCGGCCGGTGGCACGCCTCTCGAATTTAATACAGTCAGCATTTCGGATGGAATTACAATGGGCACTGAGGGAATGAAGGCGTCGCTTATCAGTCGAGAGGTAGTTGCGGATTCCATTGAACTCGTTTGTCGCGGTAATATGTTCGATGCGGTTGTCACACTTTGTGGATGCGACAAGACTGTTCCCGGAACGGTGATGGCACTTGCCCGTTTAGACATACCCTCATTGACGCTTTACGGCGGATCGATTATGCCCGGCCACTTTCAAGGGGACGATGTAACAATCATGGAGGTTTTCGAGGCAGTAGGCGTGCACGCTGCGGGCAAAATCACTGTTGAAGAGCTTGATGACCTTATTAGTAAAGGCTGCCCCGGTCCGGGGGCTTGCGGCGGTCAATATACCGCCAACACAATGGCAACCGCTGTCGAAATCCTTGGGATGGCACCGATGGGTAGCGGTAGTGTCCCAGCAGTGGATAAAAATAAAGATGACGTTGCAGTCCAAGCGGGCCAATTGGTGATGGAAATGTTAGCCGCCGACCGCCGACCCAGCCAGATTATCACCCGACGTTCGCTTGAAAATGCAATATCCTCGGTGGCGACAACCGGCGGTTCGACGAATGGTGTCCTCCACCTGCTCGCAATTGCACACGAAGCCAATATCCCATTGACAATCGACGACTTTGAAGAGATTCGATCAAAGACGCCAATCTTTGTAGACCTCAGACCCGGCGGTCGTTTCGTCGCCGCAGACCTGCATCAGGCAGGCGGCATTCAGCTCGTTACCAAACGGCTCATGGAAGCCGGACGCCTCCACGCCGATGAACTCACCGTAACGGGACAAACGATTGGCGAAGCCGCTGCCAGCGCTGTCGAAACAGAAGGGCAAAAGGTCGTCCTCCCCGTGTCTAAGCCGATTAAACCGACCGGGGGATTTGCAATTCTCAAAGGTAATCTTGCCCCCGAGGGCTGTGTCATTAAGTTGGCCGGTCATGATAGGACACTTCATAGAGGTCCTGCGCGTGTCTTTGAACGCGAGGAGGACACCTTCGCGGCGATCAAGGACGGAACTATCCAACCGGGTGATGTGGTTGTCATCCGTTACGAAGGTCCCGCCGGTGGGCCCGGTATGCGAGAAATGCTCGGTGTCACCGCAGCAATCGTCGGTGCCGGACTGGGCGAAGATGTCGCTCTCTTAACGGACGGTAGGTTTTCGGGTGCCACGCACGGCTTTATGGTTTGCCACATTGCACCGGAGGCGGCACATGGAGGACCGATTGCGATATTACGTGACGGCGACACCGTCGTGATTGACGCGGAGACACTTCGGATTGACGTTGAGCTTTCGGACGAAGAAATCCAAGCACGACTTGACGACTGGACGCCTCCAGCCCCGCGTTATACCCGCGGCGTCATGGCAAAGTATGCGCGTCTCGTGTCCTCAGCGTCTGAAGGCGCTGTTACCGGATAAGGAAGCCTGAGAGCATAACAAGTCTAATCAGGAGGAAGAAACTAAGATTCATGCCATGATCAAACAGTTCTGTAGCGATAAGGATTTAATCGAATTAATACGTTCAATCGAATTTTAGTCCGAATGCGCACAAAAATTCGTCGGCGGGAGTATTTAATGACATACCATGCACGGAAAGAGATGAATGACGATGGACTGACTGTTTATGATGTGGAAAGTGGCATTCTCACGGGCAATATAATAGAACGCCAAAGAGATAGAGTTACCGCCGAATGGAAATATCGCATCAGAGGAGAAGCGCTCACAGGTGATGACATTGAAGTCATTGCAAAATTGAGTCCGACGAGTAAGCTTGTGATCATCACTATATATGTGCCATGAGAATAGGAGGCAAACAGATGCTGTGTGATATTTGCGGTAGAGAGGGAGCACGAACCCGCAGAGTTACAGAAACTTACGGCAAGGGTGGAAATTTGATAGTCATTGAGAATATCCCTATGGTGAGTTGTCCTCAATGTGGAGAGAGCTATTTTACAGCGGATACACTTCATGAAATTGAGCGCATCAAGCTCCACCACAAGAGTTTTGCTGTTGAACGTCCGGTGCCAGTAGCCAAGTTTGCATAGGGAATTTCCCCATACAAAGATATGGAAGATAAAATTGTCGGTCGAAATTCAGTGCTGGAACTCCTACGTCGCGGCAACCGTGAAATCGAACGGATTCTGATCGCACAAGGAAATAACCATCCGCGCCTCCGGCAGATCCGTGCTATTGCTGAAAAAAACGGCATCCGTTGTGACTTCATGCCGCGTCGGGAATTAGATCCGATAGAAACTGATGTCCCGCATCAAGGGGTAATCGCCCTCGTCAGTCCTGCCAGCTACATCGACCTTCCAAGCCTCATCACGAACACACAAAGCTCGAACCGTCCACCTCTACTCATCATGCTTGATCAAGTTCAAGATCCTCGGAATCTCGGTGCAATTATCCGCACAGCGGACGCCGCTAACGCCGACGGTTTAATCCTTCCGAAGGATAGAGCTGCTGGCATCACAACCGCTGCACACAAAGCCTCGGCGGGCAGCTCTGAGTATGTACCAATTGCTCAAGTGACCAATCTTGCCCGAACGATTGAGACCCTTAAGGACGCTGGCATCTGGGTAATCGGCGCGGATCAGACCGCACCAACGCCCTATACGCAGGCAGATTTGACAGGGCAGATTTGTCTTGTGCTTGGTAATGAGGCGGAGGGGCTCCGTCGCCTCGTTAAGGAGAAATGTGACCTACTGATCCACCTCCCGATGTTCGGTCACGTTCCATCGCTCAACGTTTCCGTCGCCGCGGGCGTCCTGTTATATGAAGTCATCCGTCAGAGAGGAAATACTGATTCCGTATCAGAGGGTGTGAAAACGGTATAAGTTTTTCATCGGACCTCCCATACACTCCTATAGGACATACAACTACGATGCAGATCAACGATTCAATTACCGTCGAACAACTCAAACCGAAACTTGAGCATCTGTTCGAGCTTTCGGGAAAGAAGATTCTGGCAATAGAAGACACATGGCTCCCTTCAAAAGGGACGCCGGTGTTCACCGCCGCCGGTCAATATACCACACGCGGGTGGACAGAATGGACGCAGGGATTCCAATTCGGCTCCGCACTGCTGCAATTCGACGCAACAGATGACGAACAGTTCCTCGAAATTGGGAGGAAGAACACGGTCGAAAAGATGGCACCCCACCTGACGCATATCGGCGTGCACGATCACGGATTCAACAACGTATCCACCTACGGGAATTTGCGGCGTATGATTCTTGAAGGGCGCATACCACACGACGATTGGGAGCTCCACTTCTATGAACTAGCGCTGAAAGTCTCGGCAGCGGTGCAGGCGAGTCGCTGGTCAAAGATAAAAGATGGAAAAGGCTATATCCCTTCCTTCAATGGACCCCACTCACTTTTCGCGGACACCATCCGGTCGCTGCGTGCGTTGGCGTTAGGACACAGCTTAGGACATGTGCTGATGGGCGAGAACGATCAGCCGATCTCTCTATTGGAGCGGCTATTGCATCACTCCGAGACGACCGCAGCTTACAACGTCTACTACGGCGAAGGACGCGATGCGTTTGACATACGCGGACGAGTGGCGCACGAATCCATCTTTAATATGAACGATGGCAATTACCGCTGTCCGAGCACACAGCAGGGATACTCACCGCTTACGACATGGACACGAGGGCTAGCATGGATAATCACCGGTTATGCTGAACAACTTGAGTTCTTCGAGACACTGACGGACGATGACCTTACCCCCTACGGTGGTAAGACAGGGGCAACCGCTCATATACTGAAAGCCGCCAAAGCAACCTCCGATTTTTATATTGAGAACACAGCCGGAGACGGCATCCCGTATTGGGACACCGGAGCACCGGGGCTGCCTCAACTGGGATCCTATCTCCAACAACCTGCAGACCCGTTCAACGACGTTGAACCTGTCGATAGCTCCGCAGCCGCCATCACCGCGCAGGGGTTAATCCGATTGGGGAATTACTTAAGAAAACAGGGGGAACAGGCAGCCGGGAAACACTATTATCAAGCGGGATTAACGGTCGCTGAAGCACTCTTTTCCGAACCGTATCTTTCGGAATCTGACGGACATCAGGGTTTAATCCTGCATTCCATCTACCATCGTCCAAACGGTTGGGATTATATACCCGAAGGCAGAACTATCCCCTGTGGCGAATCGTCAATGTGGGGCGACTACCACGCACGAGAACTTGGACTGCTCTTGCTACGGGAATCAGGAGGTCAGCCATATCTGACTTTCTGGGGGAAGTAAAGAAACGAATACCACAAAAGAATAGAGGGATCTATCAATGCGATTAACAGACAAACAGGTGCAGCAGTTTCATGAAGAGGGATACTTGGTTTTTGAGAATTTAATTCACGGCGAAAAACTTAAAGCCTATCAGGAGCTCTTCGACGGACTGATTGAGCGCAGCCATACCCTCCCAGTTGATATCCCACACTGGACCTTTGAATTTAGTGAAGATCACAAACCGATTCCGGGCTTTTTACACAAAATTCAGGGTGTATGCGTCGTTGAGCCGAAGGTCTTGGATCTCGCCCAAGAGTCGGAAATCCTTGACCGAGTCCAAACACTCGTCGGTCCCGATATTGATGTGTTCGGCACCAAGTTCTTTCCCAAGCTGCCGAATGGGGGCACCTCGGTAGACTGGCATCAAGACAACTTCTACTTCGGCACGAACACAAACCGAATTGTCAGTTGCGGGATTTACCTTCAAGACACAGACCGCGAGAACGGCTGTTTGAGGGTTGTGCCGAAAAGTCACCTATCCCAAGCGATTGTGGAACACCATCGAAGACAGGGGGCGCATGGGAGTTGGACAGAGGTAGACGAATCGAAAGCCGTCGATCTGGAGGTACCCGGCGGTACGGTGGTTTTCTTCTCATCGAACCTCCTCCACGGAACGTACGAGAATCGCAGTGACCGCCCCCGCTACAGCACCGCTTGGCACTATATCCCCGCCAATCTGCCCCTAGAACGGTTCCCACGCGGCGGTTACGAAGATCGGCACATTGTTCGAGGAGATTAACATACCAAAAGGGAACAATATGCTCAGTCACTCCGAAATCGAATCATTCCTTCAAGAAGGTTACGTCATCCGCAGCGGCGTATTATCCCAAGCGGACATCGAAACATATCGCGCCGCTGTAGATTCCATCCTGCACAAATGCCGCGCCGAAAAGGTGCATCAATACCTACGCTACGTTGATAGCGAACAAGATGACATCTGGGGCGTAAATAACATCTTTCATCCAAGCATCAGAGAACTAGCCCTCGTCGAATCGCTTGGGCATCCTCAGATTTTGGATGTCATCGAAAGCCTAATCGGGACGCGGTTGCGCTATCATCTGTGCACACTATTAGTCAATCCAGAACGCAAGCCGTATCACATCAACTGGCATCGGGATTCAGCACGAGATGGCGAAGTACCACGAGAACGCCTGATTGCCAAACTCAGGAGCAGCGCCCAACTGAACGGTGCATTGTATGACGATGAAACCCTCACCATCGTTCCCGGCAGCCACCGACGCGAAATCACCGACATTGAGCGGCACATCCTACAAAATTCGCCCAAAGCCGACATGCCCAATCAGATGGCTGTCCAGCTGAAGGCGGGCGATATTGTTTTCTACAACTCCAGCCTTCTCCATAAGGGGTATAACCGGTCAGGGACAATCCGCCAAACACTGCATTACGCCCTTGTAGTCGCACCGCCCGAAGGAGAACCTTCAAACCCCGATAGCCCTACGAGTCAGGAATGGCTGAACGATCGAACGTTCCTTGAAAGCCTCAACCCACGAATCAAACCGCTTTTCGATAACTGGTTAAAATACGGATAAGAAAAGAGGAGCTAGATTTATCCTCCAAACAACAGAAATAAGGAGGTATCATGCTATATCTGAATTCCATTGAAAACACAGAAGCCAGTCCAACGGAGAAAAAATACGCGATTTGTCACGAAGAAGTTCCATCTATGCCGAATATCCCGGAATTGGCACCATCAAGGGAGCTGCTCACACAGTGGCAATCTAATACGATCGATTGGGAAGAATTTCGTGAACAATTTACTGATGAGATGAGGGCAGAGTATCGCAAGGAGGAGGGCCGACTTAAAGGATTGATAAAATATGCCTTGGAAAATGATGTCACCCTCCATTCACCGGAACCAAGTGGCGAGCAGACTTACCGTGCCATTTTGGAAGGGATTATTAACGCGATCTTGGCAGACAAAGGACAGACAGACCGTGTAATCAATCTCGCACGAAAACCTGTTGAGGAATCGCAACCGCAGGAAGATATTGCCAACCTTTTTGGTAACACTCTGCATGAATTGAACTTGACTAAAGGCGACAACACTCGATTGCTTATAGAAAATGCCGAATTGAGAAAGGACATTCAATCTTTTGAAACGGAAAGCCACAGCAAAGGTAAAGAAAATGATGAGTTGAAAAAGCGAATCGATCAACTTGAGGAGAAAATCAACACTCATGAGGCAACCATTGACGACCTTCGTCGAACTTTGTCAGAAAAACAGGAGATAATCTCGGATCAAAAAAACGAAATTCAATCCCTTCAACAACAAATTGACAACTCTGAGACAACTATTGGTGACCTTCGCCGAACTTTATCAGAAAAAGATGGTGAAATTCAATCGCTCAACAATGCAATCGGTGAAAGAGATAGCGAGAATGACGAGTTGAAAAAGCAGGGGGCTCCACTTCAAGACATCAACACCCACCCAGGAATCAGAGACATCGCCGTAAAAGCAACGGGGGACGATCCAGTATTTGGAGAATACTTCAGAACCCTTGATATTGATAAAAGCCTTCCTGAAACACTACGCAATTGGCTTATAATGCATTTGAGAACAGATCCGAATTCCCGTAAAAGATTGCCTACACTCATTCGGGAGTATGCAGACTTTGATGAATTTGATGAATATGATGTTCAACTCGCTCATGCCATAAGAACACAACGCGAGCTAATCGCTTATCGCAAACAAGAAATTGATGAAAGGACAATAATGGGCCGGGCACTTTGCTGTTTTTTTGCAGCAGCTTTGTTATCCCCAAAACTGCCAGAGCCTCCAGAAAAAAAAGGAGGTTACCCATGAATTGGGAGATTATGTTATCTCCAAAACTACCAGAACCGAAACAACTCGCTTTTCGATAACTGACTAAAATACGGATAACAGAGGAGGGATTTATGGCAACACATCACTTTGAACCTAATATTTACTATACTGCGATCGGGACACACGAACCGGTACTCCACGTTGACAGCGGCGATACCGTTGTCACAACAACCGTTGATGCCGGTGGCGTTGATGCTGCCGGAGAGACCGTCACTGAAGGGGGGAATCCGCAGACGGGACCTTTTTATATCAACGGTGCGGAGCCGGGAGATACACTTGTTGTCTACTTTGATCGCCTGGTTCCCAACCGCAACATGGGACGAACCTCAACGGTGATCGCCCCGCACGTCCTAGACGCACAGTATGTCGCGTCCAATCTACCGGAGAACGGTCGTGGAGACTGGGAGATCGATCTGGACAAATGGACAGCAACCCTCGTTTCACCGGAAACGAGCCTCGGTAGACTCACACTGCCGCTGGAGCCGATGGCAGGGTGTTTTGGCGTCGCCCCGCCGCGCGGACAGGCTATCTCTACAGCGACCTCTTCAACGCACGGCGGAAATATGGACTACCGCGGTTTTTGTGAAGGCGTTACCGTTTATCTTCCCGTTTTTGTGGATGGCGCGCTGTTTCATATCGGGGATGGACACGCTGTACAAGGTGACGGTGAGATTGTCGGAACCGGGATTGAGATCTCGTTTGACGTGCAGTTTACGGTCAACGTAATTAAAGGCAAAGAGATCGGTTGGCCCCGAGCGGAAAACGACGACTACATCCTAACGGCAGGAAACGCACGACCTTTGGATCAGTGTGTACAACACGCAACGACAGAGATGATTCGTTGGTTGAATGAGCTCGGCTTGGACGGGAACGCACCCCATATCTTGCTCGGTCAGTGTGTAGAGTACGATATGGGCAACGTGTATGATCCGGCGTATACGATGATCTGCAAGGTGAAAAAGAGTATCTTGCGGGATATTGGTTTAACTCTGAACCCACTGATCTGAAAACGTAAAAATTCTCTTTATCAGAATAGGGTCAACTTGGGGAAATCAGGAGCTTCCGACAGTTTACGCTTCGCTTCGGTGACATCATCAATCAGGGCTTGCCGGGCACGCGTATACGCCTCGCCGTCCTGTCTCAATACGAATGCCGGGTTATAGGTCGCCAAGACGAATGGGGCGTAGAGTGTATCTGTGAACCACCTACCCCGTTCCTCGGTCATGCGAAAGCTTTTGTGGATGAGGGTATTGGCAGCGGGACTTCCCATACATAGAATGACCGAGGGGCTAATCAAGGTGAGCTCCCCGTCGAGCCACCTTGAACACGCTTTAATCTCCCCGGCTTTCGGCGGGCGGTTTTTTATTACACGTCCGTCTCGGACAGCGGCACGGCATCTGATGACGTTCGTTATCCAGATTTCGTCACGGTCTAAGTCGTTTGCATGAAGTACTTCGTCGAGCAGAACCCCCGATGGACCCGAAAATGGGATGAGCGTGTGTTCATCTGTCGCCGATGGACCTTCAGCGACAATAACGAGTTTGGAGGTAGGATCACCGTTACCAAAGACAACGTTCAACCGGGTCTCTGCCAATCCGCAGTCGGTGCAGACGACCGCTTGTGCTTTGAGTGCTTCCATTTTTTCAAAAACTTCGGTCATTTCCATCCCTCCTCAAATGAATGTAGGACGAATGATAACACAGGGGATTAAAGGTTGTCAATTGCTATACCCGGATGCGATTATGTAAGGAAGTTTTAGTCTGATTGCTACCGTTGGAAAAGAACTCAAACCACTAATGCAGTAAACTTCCTATTGACAAAAAAGCTCTAGAAGTGTATCCTATAAAAGACCCTATAATTGTATTAGGAGAAAGCCATGGAGACATGGGATACAAAACCGAGCTTTATTCGGTCAGATCTTCCATTGATTGACTGTGACATTCATAATCGCGTGCCCTCGCTGGGAACGCTTTACCCATACCTACCGGACTTTTGGGTTGAGTATTGTAGCACCTCTGGATTCGGGGGACCTGAAATGGGGGATTACCCAGGGGGCGCACCGACATCAGCACTCCCAGATACGAAGCCTCCAGACGGACCGCCGGGGTCAGATTTGGACCTGCTACGGGAGCAAACGCTCGATTTCTGGGAAGCGGATTACGGCATCCTGAACTGCGCGTATTGGGTGCAAACCGTCCATAATGAATATCTGGCAGCGTCGCTCGCTTCTGCAACCAATGACTGGCAGGTCGAACACTGGCTTGATCCAGAGCCGCGCCTGCGCGCTTCACTGGTTGTTTCAAGTCAAAACCCACTAACAGCAGCGCAAGAAATTGAACGCATGGGCGACCACCCCGGATTTGTACAGGTACTGTTGCCGGTGCGCTCACTGATGCCCTACGGGAAGCGACACTATGACCCGATTTTCGAGGCTGCTGTCCGCCATAACCTCGTAATCGGTATCCATTACGGTGGGGCTGCGGGCATCCCTCCAAGTCCAAGCGGTTGGTTTTCGACCTACTTGGAGGAATACGCCGGCATGGGGCAGGTCTTTCAAGCCCAAGTCATTAGCTTAGTTACGGAAGGTGCCTTCGACCGGTTTCCAGATCTGCGGGTCGCCTTAATCGAGGGCGGCTTTACGTGGCTCGCGTCAGTCATGTGGCGGATTGATAAGGAATGGCGAGGGCTGCGTCATAATACGCCGTGGATCAAACGGCTACCGTCGGAATATATGCGCGAACATCTCCGTTTCACGCTTCAGCCAATGGATGCACCGCCAGATCCTAAGCAGTTCCTTCGGATGATCGGTCAGCTTGATTCGGACGATATGCTGATGTTTTCAACCGACTACCCGCACTGGCAATTCGATTCCCCTGAAGAGGCTTTGCCGATGGGATTGCCGGAATCACTGATGAAGAAAATCTTGGCAGAAAATGCGCGAGAATTTTATCAACTGTAAGAATGTATCAGGATTGCCCTGTAAATCCTGTTCCAGTCCATTTGGGGTGGGCGCATCTAAACTTGTTTAGCTAGCGAACCCCCAACTTAATCCTGAAAATCCAGAAAATTACGTTCAAAAAGGAGGAAACACAGATGAAAAGTACACGGGAAAAAGTACCCGTCATCGACACCGATATTCACAACAACCTCCCATCGTCAGAATCACTGCATCCATACCTCTCTGAACGCTGGCGCAAGCATCAGGAGATGATAGGTGGGCGTGGACATGCCGGATCTGCGTATCCGCGAGGGATGCCTCATGCAGCACGGCACGATGCCTGGCCACCATCCGGACTTGCACCAGGTGCAGACCTTGCTTTTATGCAGGAGCAGTTACTTGACGCCTGGGACATGGAATACGGGATTCTGAATCCGCTCATGGGCGGCAGCGGACTCAATTTGGAGTTCGCCGCGGCAATCGCACGAGCGATCAACGATTGGCAGGTCGAAGAGTGGACTACGCCTGAACCGCGTCTGAAGGCATCAATTGTCGTTCCTTATGAAGATGGGGAGTTGGCAGCGGAGGAGATTAATCGGCGGGGTGAAGATCCGAACTTTGCGCAGGTACTGTTGATTGCACGCACGGACGAACCCCTGGGACGGCGGAAGTATTGGAAAATGTACGAAGCCGCAACGCGCTATGATCTGCCGATCGGCATCCACTTCGGTGGTGTCGGTGCCGGTCCAATCACCGGTGCGGGTTCGCCCTCCTACTACATCGAAGACCACGGCGGTATGCCACAGGCGTTCCAGACACAAGTGATCAGCCTTGTTTGTGAAGGCGTTTTTGAACGCTTTCCTACACTCAAGTTTGTCCTGATTGAAGGGGGCTTTGCTTGGTTCCCGCCGTTGATGTGGCGGCTCGATCAGAATTGGAAAAAACTGAAAGAGGAGGTCCCGGATCTGAAACGGCTGCCATCAGAGTATATGAAAGATCATTTCTGGCTCAGTTCGCAGCCCGTGGAGGAGCCTCCCAAACGGGAGTATTTCGACCTGTTGCTAGAGCAGCTCAACGCACGCGAGAAACTGATGTTCGCAACCGATTATCCGCATTGGGACTTCGATGCCCCCGACCGCGCCTTTCCAACGAATCTTGCACCGGACGTAAGGCGGCGGATTATGGCAGATAATGCACGTGAGCTGTATAAATTGTAGAAGTCTGCAAATCAACAAATCGTTCAGGGGTTCATGAGTAAAAGCACGTAGGAGCTTTGTAAAACTTGAACCCCTGAACCTTCATACTACATTTCACGCGATACGATAGAATCCTATGGCAAAACATGTAGTTGCAACCGTAGACGAAATTCCGCCGGGCGAACGCAAAATCGTCGAACTTGAAGGACGATCGCTCGGCGTTTTTAATATTGATGGCGAGTTTTATGCTGTGCGGAATATCTGTCCGCATCAGGGAGGTCCCCTATGCGAAGGACGTCTGACAGGCCTCCTTGAGTCCGATGTACCCGGTGAATACAAATACACCCGTAAAGGCGAGATCTTACGTTGTGTCTGGCATGGCTGGGAGTTTGATATCAAAACGGGGCAGTCGTGGTGGAACCCAGCGCGGCAGCGTGTGAGAAAGTACCCGGTGGAGGTAGAGGACGGGGCTACGGTGGCATCAGGGCTGGAAAAGGGACCGTACACCGCCGAGACCTACTCCGTATCCGTCGATCAGCAGTATGTGGTCATTGACATGCCCGAATAGAAGAAGTAAATCCAACCATTTACGCTGTAAAATATCAGCGACTCATCGAAGCGAATCTGTTGCACACCCTTTAAAACACGATGGCTATTTTTCGATTGAACTTAGAAGACGATAATCTGCACAACGCTGAACTCATCATCGCGAAAGAAACTAACATCAAGCTTGAAAGCTATCTGGAGAGTTGGCTTGAAAACAGTCCGTGGGCACTTGTCGAGGGAGAACCTATCCTCTGGGTTGGTAGACAAACGAGTGCCAATGTCGAAGAAAGTACCATTTCCCTGACCTGCTCGGTGTCGATTCTGAGGGAAACCTCGTCATCGTTGAACTGAAAAGGGGCAAGGCTCCAAGGGACGTTGTCGCGCAACTGCTCGAATATGCAGCATGGGCAGAGGAGCTGTCAGATGAGCAAATTCATGAGATAGCAGAAGCTTACTTCCAGACCATCAAAAAAGAAACGACGCTTCAAGACGCCTTCAGCGAGATGTTTGAAAACGAAATGTCAGCACTGAATCGGAGGCTACGTTTATTCGTTGTAGCAGAAAATATGCAGGGCTCGATATTGCGCGTTTGCAGATTCCTCCGAACCTCCCATAGCATGGACATCAACTGTCTAACTGTTTCGACACTCCAAACGGAATCGGGAGAAGTGCTCGTCAACACAGAATCAAAAGTTGGACAGGAAGATATCGTAGCGTCTAAATCTGCGAGGCAGAATGTCTCGCAAATCCCGCGATGGTCGGGTGACAAACCGGTAAGGGAGGCAGTATTGGAAACAGTACAAGAATTAACAGGAGGAGATATCAACGTTGAATTTGCACCCAAAGAGGTCTCCACGCGCATTTTAGAGAAGTATCCCGACTTCAAGGGAAATAATGTGAGACCTGAACTTATGGCGGGATGCCCCAATCACTCGTCATATCATCATTATCCTGGCAACCATAAATATTATTGGTGGGTCAAACGTGGAATTTATCGTCTATATAATTCTGAAAGCGACAAAATAGAGATGCAGTAAGTAGACTAACCTTCTGTACAGTTGACGACAGAAATTGTAGTTTTAAGGAACCCACAAATGTCAAAATTAAATATTGCGCTGGTTGGCGCAGGCAGACGCGGTGGACAAGCGCACCTCCCTGTGATTGCCAAACTGAAAGATACCTACAACCTCGTCGCGATCTGTGATATAGACCAAGCGGTCGCTCAACAGTACGCTGAACAGTACGGTGCGAACCCTTATACCAACGTCCGAGATTTGGTGGCACATGAAAAACTGGATGTTGTGGACATCACCGTGCCCGGAATCGCCCATCATGCCATCGCTTGTTTCATGGCAGATGCCGGCGTGAACATAATCGTCGAAACGCCAATTGCCGTAACGTTGCCGATGACGGATCTCATGATAACGGCAGCAAAGAGAAACAACGTCAAGCTGGAAGTGGCAGAAAACTACTATCGTGCGCCGCGAGAACGCTTTTTGTCGGCTGTGATTGATTCAGGCGCGATAGGGGAAGTGGGACGAATCTACCGGATTTTCTACGAAGGTGGCTATCACGGCATGAGTATGCTTCGACTACGTGCGAACGGAGAGCCAAAGTCGATCCTCGGCATTACCCAATCCACGCCGGTCATCCCAATCATCGACCGCATGAAACGGCATCATACGAGTGATAACTGGACGTTCGGCTTCCTAGAGTTTGACAACAACGCAACCGCCTTAATGGTCTATTCCAACGTCATTCATGCCCGTTCACTAGGACGTGGGCAGGGCGGTATTTCGCAGATTGACGGCAGCAAAGGAACGATCGTCGGCGAGGAGATTCACGTTGTCCCGGCCGAAGACTTGGAAAACGGCGCAAAAAGCATCGGTTATCAACCAAAACGCACGACAATTGATGTGGATGGGACTGAGGTGATTGAGAAGATTGAACTGGAGCTTCCAGATCAAGTGATTACATGGGAAAACCCGTTAAGAAATTACGCGCTCACCGAAGGACAGGTCCCGGTCGCCGATGAACTGTTGAGTCTCGCGAATGCGGTCCTCAACGACACCGAACCGGAGTACGGCGCACAGCTTGGACGGCAAGATCAGGAGATGAACATAGCCATGACCGAATCCGCCAAACAGAGTCGAGTCACCTTGACCTTCCCGTTGACCGATCTCACCGAAACCGAGCGCGGCATGCACAACAGCTATGAGCAACAGCACGGGCATCCGATTGATGATGTCGAAGCTGGCATTGATACCTTCTTCCCCCGTCGCTAGTATTCCGCCGATACTAAAGAGCTGAAGCGCGCTTCATCCCATTCGGCACCCCACCCCGGCGCATCGGGAGGAGATAGGTGCCCCTCTGTAATTAACGGTGCATTCAGCAGACCCCACTCCTGTCCTTGCTGGCGGTTGCCATCGGAAGCAGCGGAAAAGGACTCGTAGAAATCCGTGTTATCGATACAGCAGCCCAAGTGTGCATGGAGCAGTCCAAATAACCCGCCCTGTCCATTGAGTTCTATATTCGTTCCATACAGTTCAGCAAAGTGAGCCAGCTTCAGAACCTGAGTTGTACCGTGTCGTGCATTGACGCGGAGCCGATCTGTCGCTCCGTGGATCAGCCACTGTGAGGACAGACCGATGTCGTGCATTAACATCTCGGTTGCCATAACCGGAATCGTTAGCTCTCGGCACAGTTCTTGGTAGAGATTCATTTTCTGTTCGTGGAACGGCTCCTCCAGCCAGACAAAATCCAACTCCTCCATGACATGCCCCACCTCAATTGCCTCACGCAAGGTATAAGAACAGACCGGATCGTGGAGCAGCACATAGTCTGGACCGACAGCATCCCGCACCTCACGTAAAATCGGGATATCCGCTTTGCCGCCTTTGTAGGAGTGGAACTTGTAGGCGTTAATCCCTATTTCTCGTCCTGCCTCAATGGCTCGCAGATAGTCCTCTACTGTGCCATCCCCACCCGTCAGGTAGACAGGAAATTGCTCCCGTACCCGACCCACCAAGGCGTAGACAGGTAGACCCGCGACCTTACCAGCAATGTCCCAGAGACAGTTATCAAAGTCCCCAAACCAACCGGGAGGCTGGTATACCCAGCGCGTCCCTTTGTGCAGCATCTGGTATAGTTTTTCCCGGTCCAGCGCGTCCTCCCCCAGCACCTGTCCCCGCAAAATTGCCGCCTGTCCGGGAGACATCCCGGTGGTACACCTGCCCGTGATGCCTGCATCGGTTTCCACCTGAATAAAAGCCTGTTGTGCCGGCAGATCGCTCGGTACGCCTTTGTGGGTATACTGAATGCGCCGCAAGTTCGGAACTTGTACCAACTTATGTCCACTGCTCTTGCGGTCTGGATGTTCAAGGATGTAGAGTTTTACAGCTGTGATTTTCATACGGTTTCTCCGTCAAATCATCATTTCATGAAATTCTCGTTACGAGAAACAGTGCGAAACAAAGTAAGACGTCCGAATAGTGTAGCCGATTGCCCAATTTGGATCAACATCAAAAACCGACCTCTGAGCAAAATAGGCATATTTTCCACTTGACGTGCCCACCAATTTCTGCGAAGATAAAGTGATATTCAAAACTTCTGTTGATAAAATATAACGAAACTTTCCTGAGATGATTGGAGATGCACCCATTTGGGGCGAGACTCCATCTATTTTATTATCACCCATGATTTAGGAGGCGTAGCTATGAAAACTGGATTTCACGGTATATTTCCTGCGATCATTACGCCAATGACGCCGGAAGGGAAGTTAAATGAAGTCGCGTTTCGCAAAGTCATCGAATTCAACATCCAAGCGGGTGTCCACGGCTTCTGGGTAGCTGGAGGCACTGGAGAGAGTGTTCTGCTCGAGGACGAAGAGAACAACCGGATCGCGGAGATTGCGGCAGACCAATCCAACGGCAGAATAACAAATATTATGCACGTCGGCGCGCCAACGACCGCGCGGGCTGCCAAGATGGCAGAACACGCTGCTAAGGCTGGTGTTGAGTCTATCTGCTGTGTGCCACCCTTTTTCTATGGACGTAACGACGAGGAAATTGTTGAGCACTACCGAGTTGTAGCAGCTGCGGCTGACCTGCCCTTGTTTGTCTATAATCTACCCGGTGCCACCGGTGTTGAAATTACGCCTACCCTGATGCAGAAAATTCAGGACGGGGTGCCCCAGTTGGCTGGACTGAAGCATTCTGCGGTGACATTCGGTAATGTTCGCGCTTTTGCCAAGATGGGACTCTTCTGCCTAATTGGAAACAGCCGACTAATGCTGCCTGCCCTAACGATGGGAGCCACAGGCTGCGTGGATGGACCTCCAAACATGGCTCCCGAACTTTGGGTGGAGATTTGGAACGCCTACCAAGCTGGAGATTTGAAGCGAGCGGAAGCTGCTCAAGACAAGGCTTGTAATGCAGCGGACAGCGTACTTGCGTGTGGCGGTGGGTTTCACGCACTCCTCAAGGCAACCCTCAGTGAACGACTCGGGATCGATTGCGGTCAGCCTAGACTCCCCGGATCCCCTTTGACTGTCGAACAACTGACAGCGTTAAGGAAATGTATCGCCGAACTTGGGTTGACCAACGTCACCGTTTCTTGACAAGATTGGCACCTGTGTACGGGATAGTAGAACCCGCGGCTAATTATGGTAGATTTTAGAATTACTTAGACTCTCCCAATGCACAGCCAGCCCCCTAAATCCCCCAACCCCCCTGTCAAGGGGGGCAAGAAACCGCCCTCCTTGCCATCCTCCCTTATCATGGGGGGGGGTTCAGAGGGGTTCAGGGGGACTTTGGAAACTTCGCAAAGGGCGGAGTTATTGGTAAATATCTACTTATTTCTCTAATTCACTATAGTTTTTTGTTCTGCAATTTCCGACAGTATCGAGGACTGGTTGCCGCATATGAACTATTGGGGCTCGGCACCGACACTCTACTTTATTCGCCAGGATCTATTTAACAGGGGAAAAGCCATGAAGGTCAATCCACAACAACTGCGAGACGACGGTTATATCATCCTGCGGGAGGTTATCCCTCCGGAACAGTTGGACGATGTCCGCGCCAGCTTTGAAGTCCTTGTTGAACGTCAAAAGGAGATATGGGCACAGCAAAGCAATCCGAGTGTGTGGGAAACCGGCGCGCAACCACGACTGGTACACTTTGAGAACCTCATTGACGAAGAAACCGCCAACGCCGTTGAGGCATGGATGCACGAAAACACCTTGGGCGTTGCTCGTCAACTGTTGAGCGTCCCCGAACAAACGGGAATTGCCGGGATGATGTTGATGTGCAGCCCACAACGTGACCACGGTCCAGCTCACTGGCACCGCGATGTTCATCCCATCGACATGGCTCCTATGGCAAGCCTGCAAGCGGACTTTTTGGAGAACGGACCCAAGTACCTCCAATGGAACGTTTCGCTCTACGACGACGATGTGCTTTGGGTGGTGCCCGGTAGTCACCGTCGCCTCAACACCGAAGAGGAAAATCGCCAACTGCTCAAAAACCCTCGTGTCCCTTTGCCGGGCGGCATCCCTGTTGAACTGAAAGGCGGCGATGGGGTCGTGTATTCCAACTACATCTTGCATTGGGGCAGCAACTATAGCGCCAAGCTGCGCCGAGCAATCCACGGGGGCCACACGATTTTCCCGTACTACCCAGACTTAAGCTTCACGCAGTTCCTTTCCCCGGCGGCACGACAAATTTTCGAGGACTGGACACGGGAAAGCAACCGGATGCAGGATCTAACAGAAGCAGCGTTGCGCGCGACTCTGAAAAAAGATGCCGAAGCATACTGTGAGGCGGTTGAGGCACTCCAGCCCGGCGCAGGCGAGAAGGGTAAAATGGTGATAGCGATATACCTCTCCAAGGCAGCCTATCACATCCATATATTGAAAAGCCCTGACTTAGACAAATTACCGCCGGAGGTTCGCAGACGCGCCTCTAGTCCGCACTCGATAAGCATCAACTGGGGCCCACAATTCGCTGACCGTTTTTCAAAAGCGGAGGCGGACCTCCTCTGGCAACGGTTCAAGGTGCTTGATGCCAAACTCCAAGCGGATGAAGAGATTTTTGTGCCCGGTTTCCAGTCCGGACCGATGCGATACTTTTTTGAAGAGGAACCCAGCAATTTTGCGGTCGAAGACTTCATCGCGAGCTGGTAATTAATCGCGTGGAATCGATTGATGCTTTACGGGAACAGCACCCGTCCCCCGCTAGCGATGATGGTCGCGCCGGTCATGTAGCTAGCATCTTCGCTGAGTAGAAACGCGATGACATTTGCCATCTCTTCGGGTGTCCCCAAACGTTGCAACGGCGTAGTTGAACGCAGATGTTCAAGCATTTCCGGCGAGATCTCGTGGATCATATCCGTATCAATGGCACCAGGGGCAAGTGAGTTTATCCGCACGTTATGCTTCGCTAACGGATCACAGGCAGATTTTGTGAAGGAAATTACGCCCGCTTTTGCCGCTGCATAGGCGAACTGATTGGGGCGCGGTGCCAACGCCGCAATTGATGAGACATTGACAATCCGTCCAAACTTCTGCTGCACCATACCCTCCTTGACCGCCCAGATAACGTTGAAGGGACCCGTCAGATTAACCGCAATAATCCGATCCCAGTGTTCGGGAGTAAGTTGATCAAAATCCATATTGCCAACATCGCCGGCGTTGTTCACCAGCAGCTCAATGGGACCGAGGGCCGCCGTAGCCTGCGCTACCATTTCGTTGACCGCAACACGGTCTGCGATGTCAGCCTGAAGGGCAATTGCGCGTCGTCCAAGCTTACGAACCTCCTCGCAAACCGCCTCTGCTGGCTTCGCGGATCTCACATAATGCACCGCAACATCGGCACCTTCCCCGGCAAGTTTAATCGCCGTTGCCCTGCCGATGCCACGACTAGCACCTGTCACCAGCGCAACTCTTCCTTCAAATTTCATAGGGCAATCTCCTTATTTTGAAGTGTGAAAACGATAGCTACCCAATGCTTTCAATCGCAGTCTTCACCCATTGTAGGTTACGCATAGGCATGATCCCGTAGTTGTAAAAAGATACCGCACGGACGCCGAGATTCGCTACCGCCTCGACATTCGCGGCTAGCGTCTCGGCGTTTGGACTCGCTGGCGGATAAGCACAGACGCCAACCCAGACCCGATCCGCCTCTCCGCTCATCAATGCCGTGGCGTTTCGCACAGACGTCTCAACGGACTCCCTTGACGGTGAGTAGCACAGAATCTCGAACCAATCGGCAATCTCCCGTACTCTTTCTGTGTTGAGACCGGAATATCGCCGGTCTCCCATCGCCATTGATGAAATCGAGGCTTTGGAAACAGATTTAATCTCTGCAATGAGCAAACTGACAACAGATTCGCGCATCTCGAGATACGCACGGGTTTCGGGGACTTTATCACAAAATTCGTCAAACCCAATCTGAATCGGATTTCCAGACTCAAAACTCGCTGCCAACTCCGATTGCACACCGTTTGCAACAGCAGTAATATCAATTCCCTCCGCGCCCGCACGTTTGCGGCAACTTTCACAGAAGCATAGCCCAAGCAAGAGCCGATCCGTTTCTCCAAGTGGGATGCCAATCTTCTCGTGTCCATGGTAATGACGTCCCCCTTGATAATCACACGATTCCAACTCGACGGTGGCAAAATTGTAGTTTGTCGTTAAGTCCGTCACAATTGCCCGCATATACTCACGTACATCCTCATTTGCGGGACAGAGGGCATGCCAGCACGGGTTGCCAAAGACATCGCGTTGCGCTCCCTCTGGCTGATTTCGTCCAATAGTTGAATTGTGAAGGCACACCGTCCATGATGAGAGTTTCATGCCGTGCCGCTCACAGCCATCGGAGATGTTTCGTAGTGGGTTTGTTTTTTCCGCGAGCGGTGACACAGGCGGCTCAATTCGGGTATTCTTATACAGCGATTGATCCGGCTGAAAATAGATCGCCGCCTGCGAACTATAAAAGTTGTTTTCCAGACGATGAACGCGCAAGTGATCGACACTATGATAGCATGTCGCAACGCTGAGTGTGTTCAAGCCAATTTCGTTCTTGAGAGTCGAAATTACCGAATCAGCACCCCCATCAATAACATCCCAAACGTATGCCCAGATACTCAAAATGTCCATATTCATTTTTTTGTTTATCCTCCATAAGCGTATCGTGCTTATTATAGTGAGAATATTTCCAACTGTCCTTTTGCTGTCGGCACAAAGACCACACACGGTATAATCATCTCTTGCATAGAAACCCCACCGTGCGCATAACGGGATGATACAAGATCATTTCCGTTGGTAGAAGGAAGGATCTGGGTACGTCCCGTCGCAAACACATAATGCAACGCATCGCCATCAGGTTGTAAGCCGATTTGGTCCGCACTAAAACAGAGGAAGTCCGCTAAATCTGTCTGGGTAGGTGGACTTGATAAGCCTACGTAGCGCTGACGGTGCGCCACACTGGAGGAGATTTGAAAGGCAGCCTCCGGAAGTTCATGATACTCTGAGGACTCAATAAACCCGCGATCCGAGATTAGAAAGATAAGTGAGTCACTCGGAATCCGCTCAAGATACGGCTGGACCAACAGTTCAAAGCTGACCTTAATCTCCTCATAAACCGTGGATAGGTTTTGTGTTGCTTGCTGGAGTTTCTGATCAATGAACGTAAAATTGAAAACCTTGACAGGAGCGTCATCCGCCTCAATGAGAGCGAGCATCTCCGCTTGATTGTTGCCGCTGTCACCTATCCACTGCACGCCATGGATGCCACGTTTCTGAAATGCAGATATTAGTACGCTCTGCCAATCCTTGTCCGCATCTCCGTTAGGAAATTCGCCTGTAAAAATGGCGTATTTATTATATCCCGTCGTAGAAGGTAGGATGGAAACCAACGGAAAAACACCGTCGAGAGCAAGTCTCCCTTGAAACGTGCTCAATACCGTCGGCTTGATTGCCTCCCAAGTATCCCACCGCATCCCATCAAACATAAAAATGTAAGCCGACTGCCCTCTTTCTCCGAGGTATTGCCGATAGCGCGGTAAAAAAAGCAGCTCCAAGAAATCGACTGTCAGGGAAGGTTTATCTCTATTTGAGACTATCCACCTAGGGAAAGCGGTCGCAATCCGTTGGGCGAATTTCGTATTATATTCATTTATCAATCCCTTGACGCGTCCTAAGACCTTATCAATCATAGGATTGGGCAAGAAATCACACTGGAAATTCAGTTGCTCCAGTTCAGCCGCCATCAATTCCATCTTTGAGAGGTACGCCGGATATTCCCAATCTGCCATCTCGCGGATTTCATCGGGATTCAAAGCCACCTGATTTTGCGCCCTATTCCGATGCCTCTCAGCGAACCAGCTTTTGCGTTCTGCCGTTGCAACTAACTGATTCAACGCAACCAGATCGGTAAATGCGCGGAACACATCTTTAACTCGCAGGTAGTTTTCGGTATTCGTCTGAAACAGATGTCGCCGCTGAATGTTTTCAATAATTTCGTGAATCTCAGCCGCATCCACGGATTCGGGACAACGACAGAGCCGTGCGGCAATCAGGCGCAAGGCTTCGCGCATCGGGACACAAAAGAGAATCTCTTTTTTCACATATTCGACCGTTTTGCTTAGATTGGAAGCATCAAGCCCCACCCACCGTTGGAAGAGTTCAAGCCGCTGTCGATCTTGGGTTAGCCAGATTTCTGTCTGTTTAATCTGGTCCATGACCCGTTCCGGATCGCTTCGGATGAGTTGAGGACACGCTTTCCATATCTCCTGCGGCGGGGTATTGCCGTACTTTTTCCAAATCGTGTCCCCGAAGAGTTCAGGAAGGAAGAGGTCGTAATCCTTATTATGCTGCGCCAACGAGTAGGAAGTCCAGAGAAAGTGAACAAAATCTGCATCTCCCTCCAGCTTATCCATGAGCGGTAGTGCCGCCCGAACCTTGAGATTTAATGCCTGAAACAATCGAGGATATTTCTCGCCCCACGCAATTAGATCCGCATCTCTTTCCATCTGTTGCCATATCTCGACCGCTTCTCGGACCGATAGGTTGGCTCGTAAATCGATATCCAGTTGCGTTGAAAGCAGGAGATTCGTCGCTTCAGCGGGCATCATAGTGCGGGGATAATTCAGGCGGTATGCCTGAAGTCGTTCAAAAAGTGTCCAGAAATCCTCGCCGCACAATTGGTTGACTGAGTGGGTCCAGCTGTATCCGGGCTGAGCAAATTCCAGAATCGATTGTGGCGTTGCCTCAACGGGCTGACTCCGGATAATGTAGTCAAGAATTTGGAGATTCGCCTCATGCGATTGACGAGAAACAATGCACGCAGCAAATGCCCCCGGGTCATCCTTGTAACGCTCCAAACTTTGCCGTATTCCTAGAACGTCTTCGAAAAAGATAACCTCGTATTTGCGGTCAGAGAGTTTCAAAACATGAAGGTTTGGGAAAATACACGATGTATCATGGATAAAGAGCCAGCGCCCCGGGGTGGGAACTGAATCCGTCAAATAGTTTTCAATCCAATCTGCTAATCTGTCAATTGGCATGATTTAGATACGCCTCGGTGGGAATTGTACAAAATTGACTGCTCTCAAGCATAAAACCTTGGGATTCTTATGATAGACTCAACAGTAGCTGTTGCTCTGTGCTATCTTCTTGCTTCAACGATTCTTGCCCCAACTGACGGGGTCTTACAGTATCTCCACAAGCGTTTCGCCTCTCCGTGTGTCCCACGGCGAGGGTTCTTAGGTTTATTGCAGCGTTTAGGTCTCTGTCTTGTGTATGACCACAAGCACCGCAATGGTATGTCCTATCCGATAAGGATAAATCACTATCGACTACACCACAGTGAGAACAGGTTTTACTAGACGGGTAGAAGGTATCTGCTTCTACAATCTCTACATTAATACGTTCCGCCTTAGTCTTCAGCATTTCTAGGAAACTCGACAACGAGGCGTCCGATAATGCCTTTGCAAGCTTGTGGTTCTTTAACATACCAGCAACATTCAATGACTCAATCCCGATACAGCTTGCGTTATTGATAATTGCTGTGGACGCCTTGTGTTGAGCGTCCTGTCGTATGCACGTGATGCGGTAATGCAGTTTGGCTATCTTATCCTTGAGTTTGTACCAGTTGCAACTGCCTTTGTTGCGTTTGCTCAAACGCCGTTGCAACCGTTTTAACTTACGCTCATAACGCTTTAAGGCTTTTAGATTCTCGTAGTATATACCTTCGGAAGTGACGGCAAGATGCTTGATACCTACATCCACACCAACAGTGGGCAGTCCATGAATCTCTGGGGTGGTGTCGGCCACAACGGTGTCCTTGCTTGGAGATAACGACCTTGCAGATAGTACCAAGGAAGCGTAGGGATTGAAACATGCGGAGCCAACCAATTTTGGGAAGTTTAATCCGCTGACCTACGACGGTGATTGTGCCTCGACCACTATCTGCTTGGTAACTCTGACCGTGGGACCGCTTCTTGAACTTAGGGAAACGATTCTGACCTGACTTCCAACGTCCTATAGCGTCTTTGAGATTGGTATAAATCGCATTCTTTGAGACGTTTTGCGACATATCTCCACACCAATCATATTGCTCATGTTTGATTGCATTAAAACGTCTGCACAACTCAATGTGGCTACGCCATTGACCAGCATCTAAGCCTTCTTTGAAGTCGGACAGAGCGTGATTGTAGGCAACACGGGCATATCCACAGTGTCGAGCAAATTGCGTCGCTTGAACGTTATTTGGATTCAGTGCTATCTTGTGTGTTTTTAACATGGGATTGTCTTTTCGTCTATCCTTTTCCATATCACTGGGATGTGGGAGACCCTATCGTGCGATAGAGGTAATATTCTCCCACCGAAAGACACCCAAATTGTACCATATTTTGTAGAAAGAAGCACACAAAATTACCGTGTCGAACCCAAAGCTAAAGCATTGGGCTTGTTGCAAGTTTGCTGTCACGACGATGCAAAAGGAGGAGCGAGTTTGATCAAATCCGATAGAGACCACAAAAATAGGACTTGACCTTGCATACTCTTTGTAGTAAAATGCTAATAACACGGATCTGAAACAGGAGCACCCATTCGACTAAAAGGTGATGAGGTCCGCACCTCGTTGATTCGTGGGGTGTTAGAATTGCAAACGCTTTTACCAATTAAACCATCCACAATCGAAAGGAAAAACGATGGCGCCCGAACAACAAGGAAGAAGAGATCTGGTCGAATATCCGCTAGAAGACAATGTTCGGCTGGAAGTCTACTGGCGAGATGACCGCGCCGGGTATGGGCCCGCAGCATCTGTCTTCGCCTATGACCAAGAAATCTTGCGGCTTGACTGCTTTGGCGAGGCGAAAAAGCAAGGTGGAACAGGGCATTGTCACATCAATCTGAAACAGAACAGGGCACGGCAGTGGATGTACCCTGCCGGGCCTGTCAGCGCTCACGTCGAGCAAGCGATGCACGATCTTAAGTACAACCTCGGTTTCTGTCTTGCGACAAACACCGATGAACGGATCCAGGAGACAGCAGTCGATTCCGAAACACTGGAACAGGCTGCCCAGCAGGCGGAAGCAAAGATGCTTGCATTTATGAGCCAGCTTGGCCTCGAATAAACCCACAAAATTCACTATAGAAGGGATCGTCACTTTCGCGTGCGGTCCCTTCTTTTTAGACTCAATCGCTAAAGATATCAATTCGGAATAACCACCTCGCGTTAACCCCCTTCCATCACAATGAGAGATCTCCATTCAGAAGCGGTATAATCTCCACCTTTGTGGGTCCCCCCTTGAAACAGTTTCAAACCTTTGGATAGACCGATGAACTTCATTTATAACGCTCCTGCGATCACGCTGCAACGGCTACTCATTCCCCTGTTTTGCATCACTATACTTTGTTCATCCCCCCTTTGGGCAGCCCCGTATTGCCGGGATAGCGGTTTGGTAGATATACCGACGGGAAAGGTTATTGAACACGGGATATTTAACCTTGGAACCTATTTCGGCTTCCGCAACGAAGGCAAATTGCCACGCGACGAAACTGCACTCCAACTCGATTTTGGGCTTTTCGATCGCGTCGAGATTGGTTTGACCAGTGTTCGGCACAATCAACGGAGTTTCCTATTGGGGAATATCAAAGTACTTCTCCTCCGCGAAGCTGGATCTATCCCCAACATCGCAGTCGGGCTGGAAAATATCGGCGACAATATTGAGGGTGGACTAGACGATATCGAGCGTTACGAGCGCAAATCTGCGTTTCTTGCGGTTAGCAAGCAGTTCGCCCTACCACGTATTCATCATATCATCGGACATATCGGTATCGGGAATCGCCGTTTTGTCGAAGATATCGGCATGAGTAAGATATTGCACGGCGTGTTCTTCGGTATCAGCAAAGATTTCCACCCCACCTTTGCGAGGGGAGGTCTAACTGTCAGCGTTGAGGTTGATGGCAGAGGAATTAATACGGGCCTCCGCCACACCGCAGATAGCGGTTTGCAGGTCTATGTCGCTGCAGAGACGTTGAACGCGCCGGCGACCGACGGAAAAGAGATTCGGTATTTGGCTGGCGTTGCATGGACGAACCGCGCATTGATGAAACGGGTCAAGGAAGTTAAAGAATTAGCAAAACAAGCCGCACGGCTTGCAAGTCAAGCGAACAAGACAACTAAAGAAAGTAACAAATAACACCAATGAGTATGGAGAGGAAGGTTAAGCTATGCTGACGAATTATATCCAAGCAGCCATGCGTAAAGCGCATTATGAAATATTACCTGATGGGGAAGGCTACTTTGGCAGCATTCCCGACCTTCAGGGAGTTTGGTCGAATGCGGATACGCTGGAAGCTTGTAGAGAGGAATTACGAGAAGTTCTAGAAGAATGGATTTTAATCGGCTTGAAAATGGGACACTCCATCCCACAGATTGATGGCATTGAACTGAACGTCAAAGAGGATGCTGCCTAATGCCAACATTTGGGCCAATTAAACGCAGAGAGTTGATTAACTACTTGCGACAGGCTGGATTTAGTGGTCCTTATTCGGGAGGTAAACATCAATTTATGCTCAAAGGACACCTACGGGTTCGCATTCCTAACCCACATAAGGGTGATATAGGGAGGAACCTACTCAGACGAATTCTCAGGGAAGCGGGAATTGATAGAGCAGAATGGGAGAACCTATAAATCTGTCTTGCTATAGATTTTCACAAAGTCCGCCAACCTGAATACGTTGATTCTCGTTGTCCGGCACGTCAAGCCCCAAAAAAATCATTGACAGGATATTATGTACCGAAAATATCAGATGGCACGGGTCATCGAGGTTGCGTCCCTAATCCACAAGGAACCGCGTCAGTGGACACGACCTCGGTTGGCAGCACACCTTGAGGTCAATCCCGCAACTATCCAGCGCGATATTGATTTGTTGCGTGATATGGGCATCGAGATTGTTCCGCGCGGAAAACAGGGATATGAAATAGTTTCCGATTTTTTCCTTCCTGCCCTTAACCTTAACTTTGAGGAGGCACTTGCACTCGTTACAGCAGCCCGTTTTTATCAGGCAGCGGAAGGGGAGCAGGCGATGGAGGTTCTCAATAGTGCGATCCACAAGATTACCTCTAATTTACCCAAAGGGACAAACGACATCTTGGACCAAATTGCGCCCCAGATTGAAGTCCCGCACCAACAGGTCAGCCAAATTGATGAAATAGAGCCGCATAGAGAGAGGCTATACGAAGCCATTCGGGAACGGCGCAAGGTCAACATAGCGTATAATTCTTTCAGTAGTGGAAAGCGCGAGCAGCACCGACTCTCACCGTATGCAGTCCTATTTCGTAAACATGCTTGGTATGTAATTGGGCACGTTGAACAGTTGAACCAGATTCTGACCTTCCGTATCAACCGCATCAATTCGCTGTTCATCAGCCACCTTCCCTACACCATCCCCGAAGATTTTTCTGTGCAGAAGTACATGGAGAAGAGTTGGGATTTCAGGCTCGGACCGGAGACACACGTGGTTATTGAGTTCGCGCCACGTATCGCGCCTCTCATCCGAGAGGTGCACTGGCATTCGACACAGCAGATACACGAAAACGCTGATGGAGGCTTGCGCTTTGAAGCCAGAGTCGCGGGTTGGCAGGAGGTTGGCTGGTGGGTTTTGACTTGGGGAGATGAGGCGGAGGTGATTGAGCCGAGGGAATTACGGAAATGGGTCAGGGAGACTGCGCAGAAGATGGTAGCGGTGTATCACGAAAATTGAGGGAGAAGATGGGATGGAAGAGTGGAAAGTAGATTTGTGCTTATAACGTAATAGAAATTTTTTTATTAACATATGTGAAAATTAACTTGCGGATACAGCCACACCAATGGTAAACTTTATTGAGAGTTGTTAAGGAATTTCAGAGTTTTCAGAGTAAACGCAAGAATCTGACAAGCACAAATTACGCCGAGAACCCCCGCCAGGACTGCTTTCTGAGTGATTGGCACCGGAAGGGTACTCGGAACTTACTCGGAAATTTTATACGTCTCCGAAGATTGGAGGACAATGATGGCTAAACAAAGAGGGAGTGCCTCATCTCAGAATCCCCAAATAGCAAAGCTGGCTGCGGATATAGAGACGCGTTTAGCGGAGATTTCTAATAAGCGGAGTAGTTATGAAGTTGTGGAGACCGCGGATTGGAGGACAACCATGGCGGGCCAGGACAGTAAAATCACAATCAAAGACGCGCTTCAGGGATATTTTCGGGAATTATATCTGATAGTGCCGGGGATTCTTATATTCTTATAGTAGTAGTTTCAATGCCTTCACCTTTATGTTCTTTGATTTTAGAAACCATTTCATCGGCTTCTTCGCGTGTCCCTTTTGGTAATAACCATATTGGTTTACCCTTAAAGTGAGCCTTAATTGAATGTATATTACCAACAATATCAATTTTAATATTATCTATAAAATCAACATCATAATAATCTGCTTGAGAATCTAGATTAGTTTCACTCCAACCTTTAATTAGCATGAAAATCTCCTTTGAAGTTGATTATTCCATTATAATATAGTATCCTGCTGATTAAATTGCCAGTGTGCTACCCAATGGGCATTTTCTACTCATTAAGCTTTGGAGAGCAGGGAGTAGTTCCCCGCCCCTTTACACACTGGCATTTTTATTTTACCATCCAAAAACCTCCGCTGTCGAATTTTTCCTTGACATTTCTATTTCAAATTTGTTAGGATGTTTTAACAACGCTGTTATAGACGCTTTTATACAACTATTTAACGTTTGTTAAAAAGGGAGAGGCGAGTTATTATGGACTTACGAACAAAATTACTATGTGGAATACTTGCAGCATTACTCATAATTATCGGTATGCTAATTGCATTGTTAGGGTTTGCACCAGTAACCGCTCAACAATCAGAGAATCGTGAAAACTTAGGTGACGTTGCAGTTACTTCACTCGATGTTGTAGACGAAGACGGTGAACGCCGCCTCTCTCTCTCTGCCGATAAGTCAGGAGGCACTATGATTGTTTACGGTGAAGGTTACTTCAAACCTCTTATAGTTCTACAAGGTGATGCTGATAAAGGTGCAATTACAATTCATGGTGACACAGGTAAACCTGCAGTCAGCATAAAAGGCACTCCAGACGGAGGGGCAATCGGTATATCTGAGAACGATGCACCTGCTAACACCTAAAGTGGACCCCTTGTCGAGGCCAAAATACTGTAAAAATAAGTAAGATAATTGAGAGTCACCGACACAGTTTTAGCCGAAATAGACTTCAGCCGGTGTTGCATAATTGAGACTCTGGTGAGGTCGTTGGTGATTATAGAAACAGATATAATGAGTTAATCCATCGAAAAGAGCTTGTCCCGTTTGGTACAGTTTCTGATAAACATCTTCATACTTGACGCTTCGCCAAAACCGTTCAATGTATATGTTGTCAATGGCTCGACCCACGCCGTCCATACTCATAGCACTGCCAGCGGCTTCAACCGTATCGGTGAAGGCATTTGCCGTAAACTGGACACCTTGGTCGGTATTGAAGATGGTAGGGGTTGCTTTGCATAATGCGTGATGCAAGGCATCAAGACAGAACTGCCCCGATAGACTATTGGATAACTCCCAAGTGATGACGTAACGACTATACCCGTCGAGTATCGCCATTAGATACATAAACCCTTTGTTCATCGGGATATATGTAATGTCAGCCGACCAGACCTCGTTGGAAGCGGTCACCTGATAGTCCCGTAATAGGTACGGGTAAATCCGATGCTCACTGTTGATGGCTGAGAGTTTGGGCTTGGGGTAAATCGCTTCTATACCCATCAAACGCATCAGTCGCTGGATGCGCTTGCGATTCACACGGTAGTCGAGACGCTTGAGATGTTCTGTCATTCGACGACTCCCATAGAAAGGGGTTTGCATATACTGCTCATCTATTTGCCGCATCAGATGCAGATTGTCTTCTGACTCTGTAGCCGGTTGATAGTAGAGCGTTGACCGAGAAACACCAAGCAACTCACATTGACGACGCATACTCAGTTTGGGGTGATTCGGTTCAACGAGTGTTTGTCTCTGTTTAGCCGCTTGAGGCAGCTTTTTTTTTCAACCAGTCCAGTTCCATATTCAACCGACCAATTTGCTCATACAGATTCGACTCTCTGGCATTTTGCTCGCGTTGGTGCTTGCTCAGACTGGTAGCGAAAATATCGCTCCCCTGTTCAAGCAACTGTTTCTTCCATTGGCTGATTTGGCTCGGGTGCAGCTGGTGGTCGCTTGCCAATTGGTTGATAGTTTTATCTGACTTGAGGGCTTCAAGCGCAATTTGAAACTTGAAGTTCGCTGTATGCCGAATCCTTTTGGTTGACATGTTCAATCCTCCATTTATACGGGTCAGTTAGACGCTATTTCTTACTTAACTCCTGGCCCGAATATTGGGGACCATTATATTTGGTCAATAGTATTTAGACTTCGAGTATTGTGACGTTGAGCAAATTCGTTCACATACCGATTAAGATGCTTAAATGACATCTTGTGATATACGCCTTTATAGCCACGCTTGAGAGTAGCCCAGAATGATTCAACTCCGTTGTTATGAATCTTTCCTTTAACATATTCACCGGCGGAATGATTCACAGATTCCACTTTACGACCTAAACTATTATAAGCAGCTGCGCCGTCAGTATAAACAGTTGCATCTTTCTCTGTATGTTTCAATACAAATTCATGAAGTATTTCCTTTTTAGGTTGTGTAATAGCAACAAATTCTGCTCTCACTTCATTTGTATTTCTACTTCGGACTCCCACAACTACAGCTTTACCTACTGTTCCGCGTCCTGCTTTTAGTTTTTTCTTAGAATGTTTATTAGTTTCTTTGCCTCCTACAAATGTTTCGTCAACTTCCACTTCTCCATCAAATAATCCCTGTATTGATGTCCACGCTTCACGAATTCGATGAAGTAAATGCCAAGCAGATTTTTGGGTAATACCTAAATCCCGGTGTATCTTCATGCTTGAAACTCCCTTGAGGCTCGTTGCCATTAAATAAATTGCAATAGCCCATTTCTGATAACATATATTGCTGTTCTGCATAATGGAATCGCTCTTAACAGAGAATCGTTTGCCACAGTTTCGGCAACGATAAGGCATTGTAGCGTGAGTAGCATAGTCATTGACATTCTTACTGCCACATTTGACACACTCAATTCCATTTTTCCATCGGCATTGAACAAACCATTTCTCTGCGGTCGCATCATCAGGAAATTTCTGAAATAATTCAGCCAATGTAATACCTTCTCGGTAATATTTTCCGGGTCCTTTTCGAGCCATTTACCCTTAGGAGGCAGGATCCGAAACTTTGAAAGTGAAAGAGATCCTGAACGTTCTAGTAGTAATCTAACCGAGCGTGGTGATACCAGATCGGAGGATAAATAATGATTTTTATAGATGTCTTATTCTGCTGGATCTCAATTATGTTGATAGTATTTGTGCTTATTCCTCTTTACAATAAGTATCGTATTGATGCGTTTCGGCAGAAGTTGTTTCAGTTAAGGGGAGAACTTTTTGATTGGGCAAATGAGGGTAATATAAGTTTTGATAATAGTGCTTATATTACCTTGAGGGAAAGAATAAACATGTTTATAAGATTCACGCATCACATTACCTTAATTAGATTAATATTAGTCTCAATAGTATTGGATGATGAGGAGAATATTAATAAAATGTTTCAAGAGAAATTAAAAGGAATTGAGGATCGCGGTCAAAAAAAGGTTATTATCTCTTATTACCGAAGACTAACTGCTTATACTATGAAGCATATAATCAGTTCACCAGCATGTTTTTCTATTATGGTAGCTTCTGCTCCTTTTGTTATAGTTATACTGTTTAGGAGTTACGCACTTGGCAGAAAATAGTTTATAATACAGCCTATGAATCTCCCTAAATGCACTGAATATGACTATATTAACTTTCTGGTTGGTACACCAAGAAGCTACAGTTGTTGCGAGGCTGCCAGAGTGCAACCAGATGAAAACAACCCACCCGCGCATGACTCTTTGAATCGCTTGCTATATCGGTTGACTCCCGATTCAGAATCATTGTGGATAGAGGCAAAGCCTTATGTCAAAAAAGACAAAGGCATTTTGGTCATAGATGACTCAACCCTTGATAAACCGTATGCCCAAAAGATGGACCTTGTTACCCGCCATTGGTCAGGTAAACACAAAAAAGTGGTCTCAGGGATTAACCTCATCACCCTGATGTGGACTGATGGCGACACTCACATTCCGTGTGATTACCGTCTGTATAATAAACAACATGATAACTTGACCAAAAATGACCATTTTCAAGCACTGATTTCAACGGCTCATCAAAGGGGGTTTCATCCAGAGTGCGTTGTGTTTGACAGTTGGTATAGCAGTTTGAAGAATCTCAAAACCATTCGGAGTTATCAATGGCACTGGCTGACTCAATTGAAGTCGAATCGACACGTCAATTTGGATAAGCGTGGCAACCAGCCGGTCTGTGAACTCCCCATAAGTGACAAAGGCACCATCGTTCATCTGAAAGGGTATGGACTGATTAAAGCTTTCAAGATAGTTTCTCCACACGGTGACATTGAATACTGGGCAACTAGCAACCTATCAATGAACGAACTGTTTCGACTCAAGTATGCCGAATGGTCTTGGTCAATTGAAGAATATCATCGAGGTATCAAGCAATTTGTGGGTGTTGAAAGGTGCATGGCGCGCAAGGCAGTTGCCCAACGGAATCATATTGGTCTAGCATTAAGGGCATTTCTCCGCTTGGAGCGACACCGCTTTTTGACAGGCATCACTTGGTTTGAAGCAAAGACCTCGATTATTAGACAAGCGGTGCGGGCTTATCTCGCTCAACCCCTTTACACGTTAAATCCAACTGCGTAACTCCTAACTGTTATTAAAAGAAGGGCGAATTAGAAAACCAATAGAAAAAATTAAAAAGCCAATACAATGGCGTTCAAGGCGTTTCTTGGATCAAGTATCGGATATGGACGAAGCGTGGGTAAATGCTTACATTAAATTGTAAATAATGATGTGATTGACCTATATTACAAAAATAGCCTGATTCTATATGTCTAAGGAATCAGGCTATTTTTTTACACAATTCCGGCACTATCCGATATAATTCCCATATTTTCCCAAAGAAGGCATTGCAGAACTCGACTCGGATTTAGAAGGGCTGTTTAAGACACTAAGTGGTTGTGAGCTTGCGGAAGCGGCTATCGAGCGCGTACAGCGTTATGCGGGGGATATATATCCTGCTGACGAGGACATGGGCGACGATTTTGGTTGGCTGGAGTTCTCTGGAGCAGATGAGCTTAAAGAAATTATCCGTGATGAGTTGAGGCAGTACATTTCGGGCTTTATCTCAGATGAGCATCGGGAGTTTATCGTCCGTTGTCATGCACGGGGACTCTCTACCTCAGATGCGGTTTGGGAGTTGATGACAGTAGACGAGACGATGAATCGGTTGGCACAGCAGGACGCAATGGGTGGATCGGCGCTCCGCGAAATGTTGGTTCATCGGTTGGCGTATCTGAAGCCGGGCTCGGCTAGGTGGCCTGAAAAGAAATACGGTCCGGTGTGGCATGAAGAACGGGAAAGGTATAAACAAGCGATATGTGATATTCCGTTCACGTCTCAAGTGGAGCAGGCCGCGCTCTTAGCCAAACTGGCAGAACGAATAAACCATGAGTTGGACAAAAAAGTACATTCTGTAAAAGATTTGCAGATCCTGACACATTCGTTGGTGAAAACGGTAGAAAGTTTGCGGAAGCTATCTGTGGTTGATGAACAAGAGATACTAGTGAATTTGTCTGGCGCTCAGCTGGTAGGGGTTCTGGAACGGTTGACACTTGCGCTGAAGGCACCTGGGCAGGCTGCCATTGGTGGGCAAGCGGAGGAACTTGTTGGGGTACTGGAACGGATAACGCTTGCATTGAAAGCACCCGACCAGCAGGCGAATAGCACTGGAGCTAAGGCTCTGCCTGCGGAGGTAGGTGGTGGGTCGGAGTGAAATGGCGTATTATAGAGCAGGACCAAGATACTTGATTCTGCTCTTGCCCCAAAAGGACAAGTTGTGTTATTATGATGGAAAGATTTTCGATTACGAGATTGAAATATGGTTGTGTTATATTTTCCTTAATTGTATGATAAGAATCTCGATTACGAGATTGCAAAATTTAATTGACTCTTGATATTATTTATGTTACAATTTTTTTGACGTGATGGTTGTGTTATACAAACTACAAATATAAGGAGCCTAAATGTGAAAACTCACGTGTACCTAGAAAGAACCGATGGAGAAGGATTTTGTTCGCGTACTGAGAGCCGGTTTGAAAAATCATTTGATTTAATTTCGCATCAAGTAGATAGCAGCCACGTACATCATCGCTTTAGTCATGTGAGGCTGACGTTCGTAGTCCAAAGTCAATCGGCGAAACGAACTGATTCAAGAATAGATCTTCTTGACAATCAATTGTAACAGAACAAACATAAACCTCAACTCTGCAAGGGTCGGGGCAATTTCCGGCTCACGCTGATGTGTGAAATATAACTAGCCGTTAACTCTACACAGAAGGAAATTCGCTACCGTGCGCTTTCAGGCACCCTCATCGCGACTTGGAAAGAACTTCAGCAGTTTGGATTTTGAGGTTATGGGAAACGCGTTTGGAGAAACCCAGTTTTTCGGCAAAATTGGGTTTCTCCAAGTAATTTCTTAATATGAGTCAATTTTTTTAGAATTTTTTTTCGATCGGGCACAGGTTTATGTAACTGGTCGTATATTATTATATTGCCGGTTGCTAGAAAATCCGATGAAATAGAGGTCTTAGAATGATTAAAGTTAGTGTCAAACCGGTTTACTCTCGAAAGGCAAAAGCTATTTCAATCAATAATAGTCCTGTAGGTCTTAAACTTCGACAACACCAAGTCGAAACCTATGAAGCAATTCACGATCCAAAGGTAGATGTAATCTTCAATACGGCAACGACTGGCGATGGAAAAAGCTTAGCTGCTTATTTGCCCGCACTGACCAAGGGCAAGTCAGTCCTAGCTATGTACCCAACCAATGAATTAATCAAAGATCAGGAACGACAGGTTCAGGAATACTGCCAATGGTTTAAGAAAGGTATTGCTTGTGACAAGATGTTTGCAGAGCGACTATACGAACTTCGTGAAGAATTGACAAACTTGCGCGGGCAAAGAGCTGCAATTGAACTTTTGGCTCAAGAGAATCCGATTCTACTTACAAATCCCGATATTTTTAATCTCATCGCCAATTTTCATTATCTGAACCTCGAATATGAAAACCCAGATCAGTTGGTACAACACATTATTGACTCTTATGATCTTTTTGTCTTTGACGAGTTTCATCTGTACGATGTCTCGCAAGTCATTTCAGTTCTGACAACAATGCTGTATTTCATAGAGCAGGGACGTGGCAAATTCGATCAGAAAAAGTTCGTCTTTCTGTCTGCAACACCCAACGCATTACTGCTAGATTGTTTGGAAAAGGCGAATCTTCGATATAAAATCATCGAAGGGTGTTATCAATTCGATGAAATGGATTCAGTGAATTGGGACAGAATCTGTGCGCCATTCGACCTGCATTTCCACGCAACGGGTCGTCGTACCGAGGAATGGATCGAAACACATTATCAACAAATCGCCGAATGGTTTGCCGATAATCCGAGTTCACGCGGGGCAATCATTGTTAATTCGGTTGCAGCGGCGAAACGAATTTCTCTATTTCTCAAAGAGCGAAACGCAGCAGGAGATTTCCCTCTAAACGTTGGTGAAAATACCGGACTCAGCAGTCAGGGAGAACGACGCTTTGCTCTCTACGAAAGTGACTTACTCATCGGGACCTCAACGGTAGATGTCGGCGTTGATTTCAAAATCAACTTTCTTGTCTTTGAGGCGATAGATGCAGGTTCATGGATTCAGAGGCTTGGACGGCTTGGACGGCATTCAGAATACGAAAAACCTGATGGAACAGTTATGAAGTTTGACCGCTTCGTTGCTCACTCGCTTCTGCCCAGATACGCCTATGAGCGGGTTGAGCGGGGTGTCCCACCCGATTTAGAAATTGACAAGGCAACTCTGATTGACCTCATGCGAAGTGAGGATGAGGATAAACAAGTTTTCTCGCCTATCAACGATTTTCGCAACTATCGAAAGTCTTGGGGTTGGTTGCACGCATCGCATATCATCAACACTTTGGGACATCCACGATTGCGTGAAAACTATGCGCCTCAGCGAGAAAAACTCACACAGATCTATTCCGACATTTTCGAGACGGATATCAAAATGCGAGCAACAAAATGGTATTTCGCCCTCAAAAAGCAACAGCCGGAAATCATTGATGCGAGTGTCGTTCAATTCCGTGGGGAAACACCTTTTACTTGTGGTATCCTCGACGCAACCGACGGTGAAATCAAAGATTACAATTTGTTGTGGGTGTTACAAAATGCAGAAGTTGAATACATGGAAAAAGCAGATTTTATGCGAGAAAGCCAATCGCGGGGCATCCCATCCGGCAAGTTTCGGTACGTTGATGTCTATTTGCGATTGCGTGAGTATCGCTCAGAGCGAGAGCGTTTTCGATTGACTCAAAGTCGTAAGATTGGGGAGCAGTTTACTGATGACAATTACCGCCAATTGCATATACTCAAGGGGTTTCAAATTGATGGTGATTTTCCAGAAATCAACAAAATCAATCGTTGGCTGCGCATAAAACCGCTTCTATGCCTTGTTCGTAAAGAGCAGGTGGGTGACTTACGGCGCATATTACGCCTACCGATGATGTTTTCCATTTTCTCACTACTTGATCGGGATGGAAACGAATTCAGCGTGGTATTTTCAAAGGACGCGCTCTTGTTACATTCTCAACCCTACATTTGGGCAAAGGAGGAGAATTCTAATGACTGAACAACTTCAACCTGATTTCATGGGGATTTCGGAGAGTTCCCAAGAAACACAAGAAATCCATGCACAAGTCGCATTGCTGAAAAATGCCGTTGACCCAAACGATTTTGTCTTGATGGATTACGTTGAGATAGTTGTGCCGCAAATGTTGGAAGAGTATACACTCCGGCCGGCAAAAGGAAGCACCGGTTGGGCATACAATCACGATCAAAGTATGCTTGCACATATTCTAAACGGCATCTTTCCAACACTGACGATTGCGCGAATTGCCGGGCAACCGCTGAATGAATTAGAAGAACGACTCTACCTGATTGCTTACTCATTTCATGACATTGATAAACTTGAAGGCATCCGTGATTTGAGCGTCTCCGACGCCAAGAAATCTGAGCGATTTTATTCTTACCTTGACGAATGGGTCTCGAAACTCCATTTTGATAAATTCTGTCCAGATTACAAAGAGTACCGTGGAGACATTACCTATCTCATCCTCAACACACAGAAGAAATACGGTGCAAACCTCAATTTACAGAGTTACGATTTCCGTTTGCCGGGGCGCCGACGTCAGTATCTGCGGGAGATGTGTACAGCATCGGATCTTATCGCCTATTTCCTGAAGAATCCGAGTGGATTTCGAGAACAAGCGAATGTCCGTGAATCTCTTGTTAGACTCAGTGGTGGAAAACTCGAATTTGCCTATCACAAACTCGCCGAAAATCGCGGAATGATTACAAATGTCATCAACAACGCTTTGCTTAGAATTCTGCGTGATCGATTGGGATGGAAGCCGTTTCTTTTTTTTCCAACAGGTGTCACGTATTTGCGAGAACGATTAGGTGGAGCGGATGTCTTGCCGACGTTGGATGAGATTGCCGAGGACATTGAAAAGCAGCTCATTGCATACTGTGCCGGGCGATTAGAAATGAACCTCAATGGATTTACGCGAGATGGAAAGGGGTTTAAGTTTCCCGATTACTATTACGATTTCTTCCAAGTTCCGCAATTATTAAAACTCATCAGTGTTGGCTGCTTCAGGATATTACACGAGGCTAAGCTACCCTCTGCTGGGAAGCGACTACAGAAGATGCTTCAACTTCAGGAAAAAGGTGATATTTCCCCTGATGTCAATCTCCATTTTGAAGAGGATATGCGCGTAGACCAACTTGCAGAATATCTTTATGAAATTGAGAAACACGTTGGCGCAATAGTAAGCCGTGAGGCGGTCTCCTCTGAGATTGTCACAGCTTTGGATACGCAAGAATATCAGACTGACTTTGAAGCAATTCCACGTGATAATCGGGCAGGCGGTGTGCCGCTACATTGGTATTTCCTCGCAGGCAAATACCTGACGAAAAATCGTGGGCTTGACCCGAATCAGATGGAAGATTTGTTTGCAAACATTGCCAATCAAGTTGTGGCAACATTTGAGCAGGCAATTGAACACCACGAAACGGAAAAAGAGGGATTTGGCGTACTCCGCGAATATGTGAGACAAATTGTCAATATCAACGGACACGATGAGATTCAGCATGATTTTAAGGCAGAGCTAGACAGGTACACTAACACCAAAAAGAAAGGACGTGGATCAAACGCAGGGTGCTCGCTCTGCTCATCAGCGTTTGAGACAAGCAAGCAACGAGACACATCAGTTATTTTTGCCAACCAAGTTTACAGCAACAAGAACTTGCTCAACTCCTCGCTGCTTGTTCGCGGCATTTGTGAATTGTGCGAGGTTGAAATGATGCTACGCCAAATCATGATAAGCTCTAAACTCAATCTGGTTGGCGGAAGATACGATGACGTAAAAATTAAGTGGCTTTATCTCTATCCAAGCTACTTCTTCACAACGGAAACAGCGAAGTTTGTCGGTGATATGTATCACCGCCTGAAAAATCTCAATTTCTTTGATGTTCGCAAAGCCTTACACAAAGGAATGACAGTGAATGATTTCATCAACTTAGATGAAACAATCATTGACACAGAAATCCCGAATCCTGACGATGATTATCTACTCAAGATGGAGTTCGACACCAACGACCTTGCAACCTTCTACTTTTGCGGAATCCCGACGCTTGGTAACAGTCCAACCGATACCGAATCGTGGGCGGTGCCGACTTTTCTCGGCTTACTTATGCCATTAGTGTTTAATGCAAAGGTCGTTGTGACCGAATCGCAAATTCCACTCTATCACAGCAGCGAGGAGTGGAAAGAGACAGCCGTTTTCAATGCCCCCCATCCCTTTGTCAAACACATTCTAGGCACAGTCGAAATCCGCATTGACCAGATCGAGGAGGCTTTGAAGAAGATTGTTGCTGTCTATGATATCAATATTGATGTATTCCAAAAGGATGGGAAACCGCAATGGCAGCACCTCAACGAAATTGGGCGGAACATTGACACGGACCCACTTTACGTTTTTCATTATCTGGAAGCGTTTCGCCGGAAGCAGGGTTGGGACAGTTTCCCGAAACCCCGAGATGGCGAATCATCAATTCCAGAGCGATATATTCAAAATTACCAAAACCTTGGAGGTGACAAAATGAGTCTCATTGAGGAAGTCGCCAACCGGTGCTTCAAATTTTATGGACCCAATAACTTCAACCCGAACAGCATCTTGAAAGTGATTACGCTAGTTGAAGATGTGATTGTCAACAGCGAACCGAAAATCTGTTCAACTGATCTAAAATATCAAGCAATCGGCGAAGTAAGCAATCTAATGCAACGAATTCGGACAAGTCGTGCCCAAGGCTACGCTCGGCTTCGCCGTGATGAAGAACCATTAGCTATTCACGAATTTGTTGAATATTTTTATCACACAGTATTTGCAGACTATTACGATGGCGAGCGAGGTATGCTTCGTCAACGGCGCAACCGCTTTAATGCGGGTGTCAACGCATGGTATCAGGTGAACTGGCGTCAATTCCAAGCGAAAAAGGCAAAGGAGGACAACAATGCCGATAATTGAAATCCCGAAAGATCTCGTTCCCGAAAATAGCTTTTTGGATCAAATCCCGAAAGCTCCGACAGGGCGTTATGCACATCTGATTGTGGTTCGTGAAACAGAGTCGTTTCCCGTTTTTCAAACAGATGGTACGCTCAACATTGCTAAGGTCAAGGGGGGCTTGCAAAATGGTAAACCGCTCATCCGCCTTGCGATGTTCAAGCGAAAACAGAGTTCGCCAGAACGACTTACTGGGCGTGAATTGCTAAGAAGCGTGGGAATTACACAAAATGAGGAGGCAGGGGAAGAAAATTACTGTGACTACAACGAACAGTTCTGCACAACCTGCCCTGACTGCGTTTACTACGGTTTTGCAATTGGTGATTCTGGTTCCGAGAAATCAAAGGTGTATGTTGATACTGCCTACTCAATCACGGGGTACGATGAATCACACCAGCAGTTTTCATTTAACGCACTATATGAAAAAGGGAACATGAGTCAGCACGGCGAAGTTCGCTCTAGCTTTGGCGAGCAGGACCACGTTGTACCACAAGTTTTCTTTCCTTCTGTCATTACTATTAAGGATGTGACGGTCAACAGTTTCGCTTACATTTTGAACAATGTGCTGCGAACGAAACGTTACGGTGCTCAGACGACGCGAACCGGACGACTTGCCAATCATATCGTCGGAGCAGTATTTGCTGATGGTGAAATCTTTTCAAATCTTAAATTCACGCAAGCCATCCACGATGCGTTGGGAAACGACAAGGATGAAACGCCGCTGAATCCTGCAAAAGTTTTTCAAATGGCTCAATCAACCACATCCGAGCTCTTAGGGGAAGACGGTGTAAACTATCATCTACTTGAGGGAGACAACCTGCAAGAGTTACTTGGTATCGTTAAGGCAGTAACGACAAATGAAGGAAAACTGCATCAACTCTTGCAGGAGGCAAACGCCGAGACGCAGGAATACTCCGAACGAGTGATCCAAAGAGCATCAAACAAAAAGAAAAAGTAGGAGGGACCGATGCAAGTCACAAGATGTCGTCTTATCTTGCACGATTCGCTCTACTACGCAACGCGTGAGATGGGGCGCCTGTACGAGACGGAAAAGGTCATCCACAATTGGGCATTGACGTATGCGCTCGGCTTGATTCAAAAGCCGTATAGATCATTTAACAGCATTCCAACTTATCAGGAGGACCTCACACCAATCAATGCGGCAGGTGTCTATGTGACACCTGCCAAACCAATTCATTATGATTATGTAATCAGTACCTTCAAACTCGCAGACAATCGACATCGCCCATTTTCAACTGTCAGCAATACACGAAAAAGGGATTTGGGAATCACTGTGACGAATAAGCCATCTTTCGGTAAGGCAAAGGAACTTGCGCCAGAAAGCGAGTTTGAATTTTTTATCGTAGGTGAATTGCCTGAACGGGTGCCGAAGTGGATTCGATTGGGGCTGTGGATGAGTAAGGCAAAAATCGAAATCGGAGATTGTCAAGATTTGACCGTTCAACGGGGTAAATTCACATGTTCTCACTTATTGAATCCGCTGGATCTTTCAATTCGACCGCAACTTTATGATCTTATCTCAATGCCTCCGGTCAGTCTGCTTCAAAATGCCACGCTGACAGGTGAGTACGTTGCGTTTCAGAGAGAGCAAGAGACCGTTCTTTTGCCAGCTACAATGAGATATTTTGCTAACTCAAGTTAGAAAGGTTCATCATGCCCATCAGCGCTGTCATTCATCTTATCCCGCCCGAAGATGTGACACTACGTCCGACGATGGGGCACCACGCCCACGCCGCGTTTTTGTCACTCTTGCGGACTGGCAACCCAGAAAAAGCGGGAGAAATCCATGCGGCATCAAGTCAGAAACCGTTCACCGTTTCGCCATTGATTGGCAAAGGGGAACGGCGCGGGGATTTCCTGCGGATCCGCGCAGGAACGGAGTGCTGGCTTCGCTTCACATTCCTCGATGACACACTTTTCGCCCATTTCGGTAGTGCATTCCTGACACAGAGCCTGCCCTCCATCCGCCTTGGAGATGCAATTTTTCAACTGAGCCGCATGGTGGCTTCCGGGGCGGAAACGAAGGATTGGAGCGGAAATACCACCTACGAAGAGCTGATCGACGCTGCGGGGACGGATACGCGGATGCGGGTCCGATTCCATTCGCCGACCGCCTTTCGGGAGCTGTCGCCTCGTGGGCGAAAAACGCGCAACCAGGCGCATATAGACCTCGTGCGCTGTTATCAGAGCTGGGTCAACAAATGGAACGCCTTCGCACCGATGCAGATTGATAAGCAGCCGTTTCTCGATTTCATCGCGAACTATAGTCTAGCAACCCGACTTGAGATGAAAACACAGATGCTAGATTTCGGCCGGCATAAAGCGATTGGATTTGTCGGCGGTTGCACCTATGAATTTCGCGAGGATTGGGAGGTTAAAGAACAGGAACTGATGATCGAAGAGGCATCGAAGTTGTCTGCTGTCGAGATGGTGAGGCTTGCGAATCTGCTCGCTGATTTCGCTTTTTACTGTGGCACTGGCTACAAAACAACGATGGGGATGGGACAGACGAGGAGGGGGTAGAAAGAAGGGAAGAAGGGAAGGGGGAAGGTTGGAAGATGGGAAGGAGGGAGGGGAGAAGAGAGGAGGGGAAGGGAAGATTGGAAGATTGGAAGAAGGGAAGGCTGGAAGGAAGAGGAGAGGAGGGGGAACGGAAGGTTGGAAGAAGGGAAGATTGCTAAGAACCTGTTTTAAAAGTCATTTGATACGGTTTTGCATCAAGTAAATGGAAGCAATATACACCATAGCCTCAGCGGTCTCAGCCGAGCGTTCATAGTCCACAGTCAATCGGCGAAACCAACCGAACCAAGAAAAGGTGCGTTCCACAATCCAACGCAATGGAACAACCACAAATCCCGATTGCCCAAGGGGGGAGGCAATGTCCAATTGACACTGATGCGTCAAATATAACCAATCGCCTAATTCTCCGCGATAGCCAGCATCAGCACAGACTAACTGAATCGTTATGTGCCAACTAAAGACCTCGTTTAGTAACTCTATTGCGACTTGATTATCACTGACATTGGCATCAGTGACCTTGACTCCCAATGGAATGCCAATGGTATCGGTGACTATATGGCGTTTACGCCCTTTGACTTTCTTATGCGCATCAAACCCTCTACTAGTTGCTAGTTCGGTCGTCTTGACCGATTGGCTGTCAATGATAGCTACGGTCGGTGAGGGGGCTTTGCCAATATCACTACGGGTTTGGTTGTGAAGTGCTTGATGAATCATAACCCATGTCCCTAAAGTTTTCCACTTTCTGAAGTGGGAATAGACCGTTTGCCATGGTGGCATCTGATGAGGCAGCATTCGCCACTGACACCCTGATTTGACTATATAGAAAATAGCGTTGATAATTGCGCGCATCTCCCATTTGAGAGGTCTACCTATTGGTGAAGGTTCTGGCAAATAGGGTAACAGTTTGTCCCACTGGGCATCGGTCAAATCAGTAGGATACTTTGGTGAGGTCATGTTTATGCCTTTCATTAAGTCAGTATTTTACTGCTCCAATGATTTAACATAAACATTAACTTTTGAGTAGCCTTTTTCTTTTTAAAACAGGTTCTAACTTGGGTTGCCTATTTATATTACTGAGATGATTGGAGTTCTATAGGGAAGGGGACAATGGACCAACGATTGGAACGTCGAAAAAATGTGAATCGTGGCTACCGAAAATTGAGAACTTGGCAAATGGCGATAGAACTGTACGGTTTTTTGTATGAAAAAGTCAAGGAGATTCCAGATCGACCATACCGTTTAATTGCACAGATTTTGGACGCAACATCGTCGGTTTCAGCTAATATTGCCGAAGGATACTGTAGACGTTCTCTGAAGGAATACCTCAACTTTCTCAATATCGCTTTGGCATCCGCTGGAGAAGTCTACTCCCGGTGCTACGCCTGCTATCGGGCGGGGCAATTTTCCGAAATAACGTTTGATGCAATTGATGAGAGGCATTATGCAATGGAAAACGCATTGCTCCGGCAAATTGAATCGCTCCAAGCAAAACAGCAGCAGGGGGAATGGGACGATAACCTTTTTCTGCGTGAAGATGAAGTTACCTACCTTCTGAATCAAATTGACTAAACACGGGAGGATGGAAGAGGGAAAGGGAAGAAAAGAGGAAGCCAGGAAGATTGGAAGGATGGAAGAAAAGGGAAGAATGGAAGGGTGGAAGACTCAACCTTCCAGATGCAGCGGTTGCCTCTGCGCAAACGGAATTGGAGTGGAAGGTTAGGAGTTACCAATCCAATCTTCCATTCTTCCTTCTCCACCCTTAATTGAAAAGTATTTGAAGGAGTATTAAACCATGTCAGAAACCTACATACCGCTTTCGCAGATAAATACCTACGTTTTCTGTCCACGCCGATTTTACTACGAATCGGTTGAGGGGCATCAGGTGATTAACGAACATGTCGAAGAGGGGAAGATCAAACACACCCGCGTTGACACGGAGATGAAGGATCGCAATGAACGTGGCGCGAAGGTCTCTCGTCGGCAATACCTCGCCTCTGATACATTGGGGGTCTCGGGTTATCTTGATTTGATCGAGGAGAAGAACGGTGTGCCGTGCCCCGTTGAATACAAGAAAGCGGGCACCGGCAACTGGCTTAACGATCAGGTCCAACTCTGTCTACAAGGGATGCTGATCGAAGAGAGCACCGGCACGGCGGTCCCACACGGTTATATCTACTACATCGGTTCCAAACGCCGGCGCAAAGTTGTGTTTGACACCGAATTGCGGCAGATCAGCCGTGACTTTGTCTCGGACGCCGAATCGCTGTTACAGACCAGAAAGATTCCTGAACCGGTCCACGACAACCGGTGCAACGGGTGTAGCGTTCGGGGGATCTGCCTGCCGGACGAGGTCGCTTACCTCAACGAACTGGATGACCGCCCCAAACGGATTAAGCCCGCCCTCGGTATTGATAACGTGCTGTACGTTGATGAGCAGGGCTGCATCCTCAAAAAGACTGGAAAACGTCTGCTCGTAGTCAAAGAGAGCGAAACCATCCGGGACATCCCACTCATCCATCTAGGGCAAGTTGTCCTTTGCGGAAATATCAGCGTGACAACCCCAGTGATGCAGACCCTACTCAACGAAGGGATTCCCATTGTTTACCTGTCCGCATACGGACGTTATCAGGGGGCATTGATGCCGCAAATCTCCCGAAATTCGCTTCTGCGTGTCGCGCAACATAGGGTCGCAGATGACCCAGAGAAGTGCCTCGCACTTGCAAAGGCGTTTGTACATGGCAAAATTAGTAACATGCGGATGATGCTCCAACGTCGGAAATGGCGAGGCAAAGCAGAAACGGAGGCTGAAGAAGCCACCATCGAATTAAGTATCGAAGGAATGCGGGAAATGCGAGGACGCCTCCCCAGAGCTGAGAATCTACCGGAATTGCTTGGGCTTGAAGGCAACGCATCGGCTAACTATTTTCGATCCTTCTCATCAATGCTGAACGCGGAGATGGGATTCAGTTTTAAGCATCGCACACGGCGACCACCCAAAGACCCAACCAATGCCCTGCTTAGTTTTGCCTATTCCCTGCTGACCGCAGATGTTATTTCAGCGATTCAGATTGTCGGGCTTGACCCTTACGTTGGCTTCTTCCATCAACAGACTTACGGAAGGCCCTGCCTTGCATTGGACATGATGGAGGAGTTCCGCCCGATTATTGCCGATTCGGTTGTGGTAACACTCATCAACAACCGGCAAATCACGCCGGACGATTTCACCCAATCTCACGGCGGCTGGTTTCTCAAAGACCCCGCTCGCAAGAAGTTTTACGCCGCCTATGAAAAGCGTAAAAATGAGACAATTACACACCCTGTTTTCAAGTACAAAATTAGCTTTCGCCGCGCGCTTGAACTACAGGTACGGCTGCTTGCTAAATGTTTGATGGGCGAGATCGAAACCTATACACCGCTGACAGTTCGATGAGACCATAGAGAGGGAAAGAGGGAAGAATGGAAGAGGTAGGAAGAATGGAAGATTGGAAAGAGGAGGAAGACTGGAAGAAGGGAAGAATGGAAGAGATCTTTGTTCATTTCAGATTTTGCGTTATTTTTCAAACAATAACGGCATGTCATAGAGGAGATTTGTAATCAATGTTTTACGCTGTTGCCTATGATATTACGAATGACCGGCGGCGAAATGCTGTTGCTAAAATTTTGCTGGATTTCGGCTCACGCATCCAATATAGCCTATTCGAGTGCAACACCGATCGACGTGCCTACCTTCGTTTGCAGCATCGGCTTATGGAAGCCATCAACCTACAGGAAGATTCTGTTACCTTCTACCACCTATGTCGGTCCTGCGAGAAGGGCCTCGAACGGATTGGGGTCGAAAAAGAGGTTGACAGGAAATCGTATATTGTGTGACAATCGGGCATATAATCAAGAAGTTGAAGCCTGTGAGGTGCAGGGCTAGCAAAAACCCGCGACCCTGACAGCAATTTCGTAGAGCCAGTCACAGTCAGGGGTTGACAATGGACAGGTTCAGGAAGTTGTCGAAAATAGAACGCCAACGCAACAACGAAAAGAGACCTGACAGAAGTAGGGAGGGCAAACCCTTACCAGCACTGATCTGAAACGGTAGGCTCTCTATGAATTATAAGAATCTCAAGTATGAGATTGAAACGGTAAATCTGCAAGAACTGATAGCTCGGATCGACCCTCTATGAATTATAAGAATCTCAAGTATGAGATTGAAACGCCAGCGGTCGGGATATTGATCGGCGCGCCCTCGACGCTCTATGAATTATAAGAATCTCAAGTATGAGATTGAAACGTAGCGTGCCCGTTAGCACCGCTCGTTGAGCTTGCCTCTATGAATTATAAGAATCTCAAGTATGAGATTGAAACTTTGATTGTGAAGAATGCCAAGAGCGATTTTACACCCTCTATGAATTATAAGAATCTCAAGTATGAGATTGAAACTTGCGGTGAAGGTATCTAGCATTGTGGTTTTTTCCCTCTATGAATTATAAGAATCTCAAGTATGAGATTGAAACCCATAAAAAGGCTTTGACGCAAGCCCCAAATCGGTTTCTCTATGAATTATAAGAATCTCAAGTATGAGATTGAAACATATATCTAATACCAAGACAGATTCACCGTCCCAAGTACTCTATGAATTATAAGAATCTCAAGTATGAGATTGAAACTGATAAACAGCCGGCGGGCATCGAAGCGATCTATGCTCTATGAATTATAAGAATCTCAAGTATGAGATTGAAACAAAAGTAACGGATCACTTTGATGCGTTGTCCTTCCCTGCGGATCTCTATGAATTATAAGAATCTCAAGTATGAGATTGAAACCCTGTGGCATGGGTGATCAATTGGTTCTGGCATTGTAAGCTATGAATTATAAGAATCTCAAGTATGAGATTGAAACTACTCTGTCTCCTTTACCCCAAACGTATGGAATATCTCTATGAATTATAAGAATCTCAAGTATGAGATTGAAACGAGAAACAACTCGCCAGGCGTTCCGTCCTCGTATACTATGAATTATAAGAATCTCAAGTATGAGATTGAAACGAGGTGTTCGGCGGTGGTGCGTCACTGCTGTTCGGGACTATCAATAATAAGAATCTCAAGTATGAGATTGAAACCGGGAGCCAGCTACTGCGTATCGAGATGCCTACGCCGCTATCAATTAGGAGATTCTCAGAACCTGTTGTAAAAAGCAGGAAATTGTCCCAAAGTGCTGTGGATTTGTCAATCTACAGCGAGCTGCAGCGCAGGACAGAGGTTGGAGGACCTCAACCCATTGGGCTTGGTAACCAAGCCCCTACGATTGATCTGACACAGTTTGCTAACTATAGGGAGAATATGCCGTTGAATAGCGTAGGTCCTTTTGGATTTCGGAAGAAACCGAGTTTTGAAGAAAAAACTCGGTTTCTGCACCAATCACTTTACCAAAATGACTTTTCAAACAGGTTCTCAAGTCTGAGATTGAAACAAACGTGAAAATGACAGGTTAGGAAACCTGTCACTACGATTATCAATAACAAGATTCTCAAGAAAAAATAAAAAAAAGGGCAAGCACAAGGCTTGCCCCTACAATTTAACCGTGATAAACATCTAGATTTTGAGAGTGTAAAGCTTAGGTAGGTAGAATGGCAGGTCAGAAATTCTACTATGCGTAAGCAGGTGGATAAGCCCTTACCACTGGGGTATCCCACCGAGGAGGAGCTGCTGCTCCGGTGTGCCGTTTTCCCGCAGCTTTGTGACACGGGGACCATCGAATGGCTCGCGGGATTTCATCCACGCATTCTGGTAGCACATCAGGCAAACCCGCCGCCGCTGGTCAGAGTTGTTGGCGACACCACGATGATAAATCCATCCGTCAAACATAACCGCCTGACCCGGTGTGGCGAGCACATATTTTTCGTCGGGGAAATGCGGATGCCCTTCAGGCGGACGGAAGGGAACCCGTTGGCTGCCCGGAACAATCGCAATCGGACCGTTCTCTATCGTCAATTCGTCAAGGAAATACCCACAGTTAATCTGACCGGGGATACTGCCATAAGGTGTGTTTCCCGGATCCATTGGCCAGGGACCATCGCGGTGCCAATTCTGATCCGGCTCACCCGGCTGGGTCACACGAGCCGTTGCACTATGGAGTTGAACGCAGTTGCCGAGAATCGCTTTCATACGCGTAAGCACCGGCGGATGATCCAAGAGAAAAGCGAAGCGATCATCCTCTTCCAAGAGTTGGTGGGTGAACTGTTCATCCTTCCTATCAAAGGCCTCATCCAACGCCTCGCGCAGGGCTTCCACCTGTTCTTGACTGATAGCCTCCTCCACAACGAGATAACCCCATTTCAGGAAAAAATCGACCTCCTGCGCTAACTCAGGACTGAGCTCAGGATTCATACGTTGTGGAACAATCGAGCGATCTGCCATAGCTTATCCTCCGTTCAGAGACAAGATATTTCAATCCGCAGCCATTTCGACGGATTGCTCAACGCCCGACAACATCCCCCGAACAGTTCCCAACATCATCTCCACATTCTCCGCCATATATCGCGTCAAGAGTTGATTGGCGGTGTTTTCGCAGCCCTTCTCAATGAGGAATTTCCCCTCTTCGGCTATCTCATAAGCGGCTGCAAAAAGTTGGGTTTGGAGTTTTCTCCATTTCGCCTGAACAGTTGGAATCAGTTCCGGCTCCTCCAAACGCAGCTTGAGACTCAGTTGGCGGAAGAGCCACCACGGGCTCTCATCCGAAGGGACTTCACCACCAATTGCCAAGACTTGTGGTAATTCCCCCTCAATAAACATCGGTAGGAAAACGCTTAAACAGGGAGAATAGAAGCTACACCAGTAGACAGGCAAGCGCGACCCATCGTCGCAGAGATGCGCAATCAGACTCGCAGCGGTGTTACCACCCTCACCCTTATTATCGTGATGAACGCAGATGGAGGGACCTCCCGAAATTTCCGTTTGAAAAGGTTCATCGGGCTGACTCCCATCGGAGTGGTCACTCAACACCGCCATCATGGTTTGTACATCAATGCTGCCGGTGTATCTGCTAAGCATCGCGCAGGAACGTCCTCGACGCATGGCACCACTTCCTACCGAGCGGTTTGCTTCGCGACTGTAAGTCTCCGAAAAATTAAACCGTGCCGAAGTATCCGTCCACCAACCTTGTGCAACGGCTCCGTCCACACCATTGGACGATAGATGATCCCAGTCGTCCTCAATAGAGTAGACATTACTGATTCCGACCGCGCCCTGCACCTGCTTGACCGCCCATTCGTGCCCCGCGGTCTGGAGGATATACGCTTCTTTCGGGTCGGCGATGATGTAGCCGTTATCGTAGGTACGAACCCCCTGATCGTTGCTGAATTTCCCTTGGCCATATTTCGTAATCAATTCCGTCATGACAGTAACAGCTTCGGCGGCAGTTTTCCCGCGTTCCAAACCGAGCCGTATCAGTTCCATGCCAATCAGCTTCGGGGAATCAAACTCATATTTGGAGCCCAACCCCTCGTTTCCAATCACGACCTGATATTCATTAAACCCATGTTCATATCCCCAGCACCAATACGGACGCGAACCGATATGACGATAGGTTGTTGCCACTTCAGGCAGCTCGACAAATTGGCATTTCGTGCTTGTGCCTGCGGGATGCGTCTCCCTTGCACGTTGAACGAGCGGCTGACATTCGGTCGCCGGGCGATCACTATTTTTGGCAAAGATTGTTTGACTCTCTTTGGTTGCGCTCGGTAGGGCAACCATCGTGTCACAACTTTTAGGCATTGCAATCCTCTTTCATATTATCTAAAAATGATAATTCGGGTTAGTAATAGAACGTGTACGTCGGTCGGTTAATCATAATGCTCAAGATATTCCAAAAACTTCCAAGCACAAAATCTCCTAGTATCAATCCTAAAAAAAATGGAACCGCTCTCCGATAAAGGCGGATGCCACCATATTTCAGCACCACCCATTTGGCAACAGCAGCAACGACAAACGCTGCCCAGAAGGTATACATGTGGAAGGACACCCCGTAACCGAGGGGATGGATGGGCCACCAGAAAAGGTGACCACGCACTACCGCGAGCAGAATTGTAAACAGGAATCCGATAGCTATGGCGATGGTGTGCGCGGTGTCCGCGTCTCGTGGTGTCGTGAGCCAACCGTGTAGAAAGCGGTACGAGCGTCCCCCAAAGCTGTTAATCTGGCCCCCCACCTTACCGGTATCCACGCCGAGATCGAAAAAGACATTCACCAACATTAGGATACACAACGGCATCGCAATAATGATAAGCCCTAGCATTAGACGGGACAACCCTTTGACATCAAGGTTCCCTCGTTCCGCGAGCTTGAATGCCTCAAGCTGGTGTGGCATTGGATGACTGCGATTATCTCGATTGAACCAAAAGAATAGGGAAAACCAAGTGAGATTTTGCCCCCCAATTCTTCGCGTGCCAAATAGACTGACTAGGCTATGGTGGGGACCAATAAAAGTCGTATTATGGATGGAGAGACCAATCTGTGCACGGATGCGCGTAACAGGGATGGCAATGGTCAGAAAATGTGCCACGAAAAATAGGACAGCAATCCAGAGCGCCATTCCCCCTCGCATCGCAAACCAGATGAGGAATATCCCGCCGAATAACAGACCTAAAAACGCTGTCCGATACCGCATCGGCTCGTTCTCATCCTCACGCGGTCTTCGTCCAACCGCTTGCAGAAAAGCCCGCCATATCTGCCGCCGTGTCCCCCATAGCACAATCACCGAGACCCCTGTATATGCCCCAATGTTCTGCTCATAAGGGAAGGGAAAACCGGGCAGACTGTCCAGTCCAGATATAATTCCAATGAAAGCCTGCATTTTGTATAAAAAGAAAAAAAGGATACATGACATGAGCAGATCGAGTGGCATTAGAAAGCTAAGTCCAACGGCAAACGGATAGACCAGAACCGCACTTCCGCCCGTCAGAAAGGCAGTCCACGGCTTTTCCGTGAAGAACAGATTTAAGGAGAAATGCTTCACCGGAATTTCAGGGAGAACAGGAAAAAACAGGTGCATCCCATTGAGGATACTGATAAACGCCGCGATTGAAAAACCCCACCACATTGGAGCACTGCGAAAGAAGGTTCTACCGTTATAAGAAATCTGGTAAGGGAGTTCGACAATCGGATAGACGAGCCGCTCCTGCTCCGCCCATTGCTTACGGATAATCGTATTGATGCAGTGCATGACAAACAGCAAGGCAAACGTGAAGGCGCACCACCAGAGTGTAGGCTCTATCCAGCGGCGCAAATACCGCCACTGAAGGAAATCTTCGTCACCCCGATAAAAGGCAATCAGAATCTCCGGGGCGTTAATGGTCAACCACTCCGGTAGATATTTCCAGAACAGGTCGCGCCATTCATTCTCCGGCGTGGCGAAATAGAAGGCGTGAACGATAGTCGAGACCAGCGGTAAAAACATGTCGTATGACATGAACAAGAGTGTCATCGACATCAGGACGTAGAGGGAGATCAATTCCCCGCCGGTCAGGGCGTACTTGGCGGCGAATTTTTTCAGAGGAACGTTGATTATTACTAAAATTAGGATGGTAAAGACGACGCTGTAAAAGGGTGCCATCAGCGTCGGGAAGGTGTATCGAAGTGCTTCACACTCGATGTGCCAAACGTAAATAAACGGCAGTAAAAGCAGCGAAAGGATAACGGTTCGCCAAGTAATCTTTTCGGGCGGTTGTTTGGAAGGCACAGCAGGATTCGTCATAAAGGGTTTCGTCGAATGGAGATATGTTCAGACGGCAATGCAAAGTTGCATCGTAGGCAGATAGTATAATCGATCTCCACTTTATTGACAACAGAAAAAACCATTTACCTTGGAAGAACAGGTCCTCCAATATCAGTCAGTAGAATTGGTATAAACCAATGGGTAATTTCCGAGTACGAGCCTTTTTGCTGGACACACTTTAGCCCCTGTGGTAAACTAATTTAGGTTGCTATCAAACATTGTTTCAACACGGAAGTGATTGATCCGATGAACATGCTCCCATTTACTATCAAAACAACAGATCAGGCGATGATGCACTTGTGTCGAATCAGACCACCGGCGCAGCCTCAAGAACTCGATGTTGAGGTTAGCGCTCTGCTCCGTTCGTGGGAGATTCACCACCTGCACGCGCTCAGAGATAGCACTCGTCGCAACTTGACACAGCAAATTCTCAATGAAGTCCCCAACGACGCCTACAAGATGTTTATCAGGTTTCTGAGAGGCGCTGCTGAGCCGGAAGCCTTTTTGCCAACGGTCCGCTTAAACCGCTATCCACACCGTCAGTATTGCCTTCTTTTATCCTCCGTACGGGTACACGAATTGTTCGAGGTTTACAACAGAGGAACTCGATATAGTCGACGCCTTATCAACCTCAATGGATACGATCTCATTGTGGGGACAGGCGCTCAACTTTTAGACACGGAGGCTTACCTAATCGCGCCAAACAAGTATACAATCTTCCTGCGTCAGGTCAATGCAGCCAATGAAATCAACGTTTATCATAGCGATTTCATTGACCTTGCCGGCAGTACGCCCCCACCGCTAGCACTCCACCCCCAAGAGGTAATTGATACAATTCGGAATAATGTCGACCCAGCAACTGAAGGCGAACCCCATGATCAAGAGGACTCACCAGTTACGATAGCAAAATGTCCAGAATGTAACGGGGAGGTTCAGCGAATCGGCGGGGCAAGCTACTTCTGCCTTGAGTGTAACTGGGATAATTTGCCGGCGCTGAGGTGAGAGTCTACGACTCAGACTAATTTCGCACTCAACGGAATCCAGAATTGGGCGGGTTAGGCTTAGGACGCTGCCAGCTCCGATTCGCAACGCGGATCTGGATGCGTTTGTTGTTCCAAGCTCCACCACGTAGCACCCGAGCCCCACCCGTTTCGAGACCGGTCGGATTGCGTATCGGGCTAACTGCGTAATAGGTGGGTTCGTACCAATCGTGGCACCATTCCCACACGCTTCCCGCACAATCGTACAAACCGAATCCATTTGGTGGAAAGCTGCCTACCGGCAGCGGTACACTCTGTTTTTGACCAAAGTCCGCACGTCCCTTTGGAGATTCATCGCCCCAAGGATACTCCTTTTGGGTGAAACCACCTCTCGCGGCTTTCTCCCACTCTGCCTCTGTGGGCAGCCGCTTACCAGCCCATTCACAATAGGCGAGGGCATCGAACCAACTGACATCAACAACAGGTTGTCGAGGCTGTTTGAATCTACGGTCGTTCCAATGGGGCGGAGGTGGGTGGTCGGTTGCCTTCATAAACCTCGCATACTGCTCGTTTGTCACTATATACAGATCTATCTCATAGGCATCGAGAAAGACTCTGTGAACCGGCTGCTCATCTTTTTCTCCGCTCTCACTCCCCATTAAAAACTCGCCGGCGGGGATGAGTGTCATTCCCAATTCCAAAGGGGTAATCAGTGGTTCTGCTTCGGCATTTGTCTGGATAGTCCGTGAGCGTGTCGATCGCGTTGGATTATCCGCACAGCCACACACCTGCCACGATACGCAGGCAAGATAAAAAATTAGCCAAACTTGATGACTAGAACGCATTTCTTTTCCTCCTCCCCATTGAAAGTAGGATTTGCCGATTGTATAGAAGCTCCCAACGCTTTCGTTGGATTGTCAGCTCGAGATTTAGCAACCCCGACCAAGCACAGAGACCCCATTGTACTTTTTATTTGATTCATCGCTGACATTCTGCTATACTTACGTGGCTCATGTTAAGAGTTAGTGCAAGTCACGAGTTGCGAGATAAACTCCCCCGTGATGCGTTTGCGGTTAATGCGAAACTCACACATTGCAAGATAACCGGCAAGAAACTTCTTGTGAACGCCACGAAAGGGACGTAGGAAATTGCGGACTGTTGTCCAAATGCCTTCAATGGTATTGGTGTGGACTTCTCGAATTCCATCGGCATCGGCATCTATTGCCCATTGACCACGCCCATGACAAACCGTGGCATGACAACGGTTAAGCCCCAAATACCCTTGCCACTCATCGGTATAAACGGTGGCACAAACGTCAGTGAACTGATGGACATGTGCAGAAAGGGTTTGCTTGTCGGTGTGATGTGCCACCCGCAGCCTCACTTGACCGCTCTGCCGACCCACGGTGCCAATTATCGGAGGACGGTCATTGGCATAAGTGCCACGTCCTTTACGCTTATTGGCACGCCGTCGAGGCGGGTCTGATGGGTTGATATGTGGGTCACTTTTTTTCCCCCGCATTTTGGAACATCTCGTCTGTCTCGGTCTGTTTGTCTGGCAGTGGGGAGGTCGGTTGCATCGCTCGAGCATTGTTTTGAAGCGCATGTCGAAGATAAAATACCGTTGGACGACTCAGACCTATCTCACGCGCAATCTGTGCACTGGGGTCCCCCTGGTACACCCCGCGTAACAGAAGCACCGCTTGGGCGGGAGTCAGTTGTTTCTGTTGAAAGACGGTTGAACTATACAGGTTATAAATGCCATCGCACACCAGACATCGATAGACTGTCAGTTGACTCGTAGTTGTCTGTCGGAAGGGACGTGCCTCCTCCACGCTCGCTTCACAATGCGGGCATTTCAAACCGTGGGGGTGAAAGTGATTAAGTAACCAATCAGTAGCAAATTCATTATCTATTAAATCAACTATTGGGAAATCCATACCTTACAGTTTGACACATGGGCAAAATATTGCACTCTGTTTTTACATGAGCCACTTACGTTTAGTATACTCTACCAAACTTATTAGAAAGGACAAACCACCCGTGACTTTAGCAGAAGTATTCAATTCATGTCAAGGCATTGAACTAAGGCATGCAAAACTATACGCAACACTGTCCCTTCTGCTGGGAAATGTTGATGAGCGGGTCGCTCGATTTTGGGAGCAGATGAGCACAGAGGAATGGCAACACTATATCCTTGTCGATTTTGGAAGGTCGCTGTGCGCCCGAAGCTTTGGACTGGACACACCGGCCACAGAAATGCCGCCTGTATCTGTCCAACAGATTACGCAAGCCCTAGACAAATATGAGGAGCAAGTTGTTTCAGAAAAGATTACACTCCAAGAGGGATTTGAAATTGCCATTGAGATAGAAGGAAGCGAAGCGGACACGGTCTATATGTATCTCCTTTCAATTATCAGAAAGGCGATTTATCAAAGCGAAGAAATCTATTTACTAGGCCGGATTGCCCAAATCGAGAAGGACATGCACACACACATTGATAATCTGATTGATGCAACAAAGCGGTTTGCCAAGGATCCGGACCTCGTCCGAAAAGCGTATAGCTTAAAAGAACACCATGCCCACTAACCGAGGGAATATTAATCCCCGCTAAAGAGGTGAAGGCAGCCGCCTCTAAGTGGGAAATAGTGGATTCACAGTAATTTAACCGATCATTTCACCCGAGTTTTGACTCACAAATATATTCAGAGAAGGGAAAATAGAGATGGCATACTACGTTTACGTTCCGATTGCAGGGGAGAGCAAAATTTCGACCTTTATCCTAAATCCAGATACAGGGCAGCTCACGTTTGAGCGCGATATAGCAACTGGCGGTGGCCCTGGTCCGCTGGCAGTCGATCCTGAGAGCAAATTTCTTTATGCGGGACTCCGCTCCACACGCGAAATCGCAAGTTTCAGCATCGATCCAAGCACAGGCGACCTGTCGCTCATAGGATCGGTGTCGCTTGAGGCAGATCCCTGCTATATTTCCACAGATGGAAAAGGCAATTTCTTACTCTCCGCCTACTACGGTGCCGGAGCGATATCGGTGCATCCCATCGGCGAAGATGGGGTTGTGGGTGATCCCGCCATCGAATGGCGCGAGACAGCGAACAAAGCGCATTGCGTCATGACCGATGCGTCCAATAAGTTCGCCTTTCTCCCTCATGTCGGTGAGTCCAACGCAATTTTTCAATTCCAGCTTGATGAAAACACTGGTGCGCTGACCCCCAATGCCTCCGTCCCTGTGCTTGCTGCTGGGGAAGGGGAGGGACCCCGCCACTATGTTTTTCATCCAAATATAGATGTGCTCTATACCTCAAACGAGCAGGGGTGCAGCGTGACTGCCTACCATTTTGACTCTTCAGCAGGTACTTTGTCCGCTTTTCAGACTGTCTCAACGTTACCGGATGATTTTGATGAGGAAAACTCCTGTGCACAGATTCATATCACGCCCAATGGGAAGTTTGTGTATGTTTCAAACCGGGGGCATGATAGCATTGCTGGATTCGCAACCGATGATGCAACAGGCGCACTTACTGCGATCGGACGACAGCCGACGGAGCCAACGCCGAGAGCATTCAACGTTGATTTGACGGGGAACTTTCTGTTTGCCGGCGGTCAAGGGTCGGGGAGACTTGCCACCTATCGGATTGACCCACAGAGCGGTGAACTCCAGCCTTTGGAAACATACACGGTTGGGAATAGCCCGATGTGGGTACTTTTTGTGGAACTATCTGGTTAGTAGTCCAGCTGAAGAAGGACAATAAGGATTTGGGATTCTCGTTTCTCAGTTCTATGAAACAGACTACGCATCTGTTTGTGTTCGGTTTTGACTTTCAGGGTTATCAAACAGGTCGGCAACCTGCGCGATTTTCTCAGGGGTCCCGAGCAGATACACTTCATCATCACACTCAATCTGTGTCGCACCGTGCGGATTAGCGGAAATCTGTTCTTCCCGTCGAACTGCCAAGACTGTCACCTCGTACCTGCTTCGTAAAGCGATTTCCGCGAGCGATTTTCCAACAAAAGGGGATTTCGGATCGACCCATAGGACGGAAATCTCAAGGTCAGGGAGATGTATGTTCAGACCGGAAACGGCTGGAGCGTCCTTGGGCAGAGCACGAAACATTTTATAACCGTCGGCACGCACCTCAGCGATGAACTTTTCAATCTGATCGTGCGGGATGAGGTATTCCATCAACACCCGTGTAAAAATTTCGACGGATGTCTCGAATTCCTCTGGAACCACTTGGTGTGCACCGACACGATACAGGGGCTCGACTTCAACAAGATGGCGCGTTCTGACGATGATGTGTGCGGTTGGATTCAAGGCATGGGCAGCGGCTACGATTCGCCGCGAGGCAGCGTCGTCGGAAATCGCGATTACAACCACTCGCGCCGATTTGATGTTCGCATGGAGAAGCACGGCATCGTGAACAGCGTCGCCGTAGAAAATGGGCTGACCATTTGTGCGTTCCATTCGGACGGTTTCAGGATTCATCTCAACAATGACATAGGGGATGTCCGCCGCCTGGGCTGCTTTTGCGACATTTCGACCGTTGACTCCGAAGCCAATAATGACGAGATGGTTTGTGAGCTCGGTATGTTGGGTTGAGCCAATCGGTTTCAATCCGGAAACGAGTCGTTTTGGCAGCGGCAACCGTAATAATCCATCGGCGATACGGGGTGCCCCCGAGATGATAAACGGTGTTGCAGCCATCGTTACCACGGAAACAGCGAGGAATAGTTTGTAATTTGTGTCGTTGAGCAAGCCGTATTCGACCCCGGATTTCGACAAGATAAATGCAAATTCTCCCACCTGACTGAGTGTGAGTCCCGCCAGAATCGCCGTGCGTAGCGGGTATCCTAGCACTGATGTTACTCCACCTGCAATGACACTCTTTGCAACGAGAACACCGATTGTCAATCCTGCAATCAACAACGGCTTTTGAAATAGTATATGAAAATCGAGTAACATACCAACGGACACAAAGAAGAAGCTGGTGAACACATCCCGAAACGGTGAGATGTGGCCGAGTGCGTCGTGGCTCGAGTCCGATTCAGAGACGATTAATCCCGCTAGGAATGCACCGAGCGCCAACGACACGCCGAACCGCGATGTTAGCCAGACGACAGCGAGACAGATAGCGAAAACGCTCAACAGGAAGACCTCTCGGCTGCGCGTTCGCAGTACTTGCGATAGAATAAGCGGCACGATGTATTTTGCACTAACAGACACTACAGCAATCATCACTACGCCCTTTGCCAACAGTAAAATGAGCGCTTTATTTATGTCACTCGCCTCTCCAGCGAGGATTGGAGTGATAAGTATCATCGGGACAATGGCAATATCCTGAAAAATCAGGATTGCTAATGCTGTGCGTCCGTGTGGTGTCCGTGTATCGTCGCGCTCTTGTAGCAGTTTCATCACAATCGCTGTGCTGCTGACGGCAGCGAGGCAACCGATAAAAAGCGATTCGTTGGTCGCTTGCCCGAGGGGCCGCGCTATTGCAAACGCCGCCAGCAGCGTTAATCCGACTTGTAACGATCCGCCCAGCAACACTGCTCGCTTAATCTGAAGCAGATTTTTCAGCGAGAATTCAATCCCGATGGTGAACAGCAGCAAGATGACACCGATTTCCGCTAGGATTTCGACTTCGTGGTCAGCCTGAATTAGCGCTAATCCGTGAGGGCCTGCAATCAATCCTGTCACGAGGAAGCCAACAATCGAGGGCACTCCCAATTTATGACAGATTAGTAAAACACCAATCGATAATCCGAATATGATGCAGACGTCATACAGCAAAGGAATTTCCATAGTTCATCCCAAGTTATGAAACGTTTTAAGTATTAAGCATCTGTTGATTTCATTTTGTCGAGGTCGTTGGTTTTCACCGTTTGATAAGCCCTCTTGAGTAATATAATACCCATTCTCAAACTGGCATTTTACGTTACATTTGTCAGCTTAACCGATGCTTACAGCGTTTGCCGCATTCGCAGCATTAACATGTCAACACCCCCTAGGTAACCCTCCGTATTGAACAATCCTGCTGTGACGGAACAGTTCCGAGATTGAGAGTCGGAGTGATGAGGAGATTAAGCCAGTGGTGTAGCCGTTGCATGGAAGAGATACGGTGGACACTTAGAGCGATGACTTCATCAAGCTATGCTATTTCTGATCGAGACACAGTGGAGGCAGCGCGATATTCTTGGTTCAATTCGCCCAGACTTACACGGCAGGATAGGAAAACGTTATAGCAGAGCAGGGGACCTTTCCATTGTTCCGTAACGATTGGAACGATATAACGGAATTGAGATTTCTTAGCCCTGAACTATCGGAGCAAGTTTGTTCACCTCGTGAATCTCAGCGGGTAGCGATTGATCGAACGTAGGTTACTAGTCGCATAGAAAAACCGATGATTTACCAACTAGGGCGTGTTGACATTTATGTAAACCTGTCCATCATTATAGGGACGAGGGGACCTTGCCCATTGATCAACGCGGGTTGGAAAACCCAAGCCATACGGGTTGAGTAGGTCGAGATTCATATCTCGACACCGAAACGTCGATTTTGGAAAATCGACCTACAGAAGTTCAAAATCGTCCTTGGTCTCCCCGATAGAATCGGGACAGGCGGAACGGGCTGTGATGTGTGACCAAAGGGTTGGGAAACCCAACCCCTACGAAGGACCATGCGCCTGTGCACACCTGTCGATTATCTGATTGCGATGAAATGTCAACAGAACCTAGCAACTTAGGTTAGTTAGCAACGCCTTTTAGCAAGTGCAACTTAAGCAGGAGGCCTAGTGGTGTGATGTGCCAAACTCGCCAATTTTAGGCAGTGGTTAGCTCATCCGCTATGTCTTCTGCAGGATAGCTGAGCGCCTCCCCAAGGGTCGGATGCGGATAGGGGATATTTAGAATATCAAAAACCGTGTCGTTGTGATAGAGGTGGGGCAACGCAATTTGCATGATATCGGTCGCGTGGGGTCCGAGAACATGTAGACCGACGATGCGCCCTGAAGGCCGTTCGGCAACCATCTTTATGAAGCCATCTATTTCGCCGATTGCCACGGCTTTGCCAATATCTTCCATCGGCGTTTTCACGGTGATGACATCTAACCCCTGCGCCTTTGCCTCCGCTTCAGTAAGACCCACCGTGCCAATCTCCGGGTGAGAGAAGATGATGTTGGAGACCAAGTCGTAGTTCATTTTGATGCCGCGCTTTCCGGATGCGTGTAATCCTGCAACTTTCCCCTCCATCGTAGCGGCATAAACTAGCGCTGCTTTGCCGGTAACATCTCCAACTGCATAGATGTGTGGTACATTGGTCTGCATATAATCATTGACCTCAATCTCACCTTTTTCACCGAGCAGCAAGCCAGTTTTTTCCAAACCCAAACCATCTATCGCGGGGCGGCGACCCGTATTTACCATAATCTCCTCCGCGCTGACGACCTTCTCTTCACCGTCCTGCACGAAGTGTACTTCTTTACCTTTTTCCGTGCGTGTGAACGACTTCAGCTGGGTCTCGGTCAGGATAGTCATCCCTTCCCGCCGAAGCAAGTCCTGTAATTCAAAGCCGATATCTGGGTCAAGCCGTCTTAGAACGCGCGGACTGCGGACTAACATCGAAATTTCGACCCCTACCTTGTGGAAAAGGTATCCTAACTCCAGCGCGATATACCCGCTTCCAATGACAATCAAAGAGCTGGGCAGGTGTTCCAGATAGAGTGCCTCATCGCTGGTGATGTATCCTGTCTCCTTTAATCCTTGCAAGGGGGGCACGTCTACCACAGATCCGGTAGCGATAACAATTTTCTCGCCAGCGTAGCGGTTATCTCCAACTTGAATGGTATGTGGGTCAATGAAACTGGCACTGCCCTCTACGATATCGACCGATGCGTTGAGGATTGCCTCCCTGCGTGCAGCAAAAAAATCATCTTCCACTAAAGTTCGGACACGTTCCTGCACCGTTGACCAATTGACCTGTAGGTCGCTGGCGGTAATTCCGAAATTGGGGCTCTCCTCAAAGGTACGCTTCACGCTGGCGGAGGCGAGCAAGGTTTTAGATGGCATGCAGCCTTCGTTCGTGCATAAGCTGTACCCGACGCGACGTTTCTCTACCAAGAGAATGTTTTTCAATCCTTCAGCTTTGGCAGCCATCGCCGCTGAAAACCCGCCGCTGCCGCTGCCAATACAAATAAGGTCGTAATGATGTATATCGGTATTGCTCATATTAATATTCTCTCCTAGGGTTCTAGTCCATTCTTGACATACTCCCAAACCCAGAGGATTGAGATTCTCGTCCTCGTAGGAATCGAATTGTGTGATTAACGAGGACAGCCCTCCGAAGATGGTGTTACGCCCTCTACTACAAGGGTGGATGCCCCCACCCTATGGATATTGAGTGCCGCATTGCGGTCTCTATCCAACTGTGTATGGCAGCTTGGACACTGCCAAATCCTATCACGAAGGTTTAGGTCTTGATTGATTGCGCCACAGACATGGCATGTCTTACTCGAGGGGAACCACCTATCAATCAAGCGCACCTGTCTGCCTTTTTTTGAGGCGATATACTTGAGTTTCTGCACAAAGTCGTAGAACCCCAAGTCAGACACCTTGCGACCCCAAAGTGCTTTCATGCCTTTGAGGTTCAAAGTCTCTAGTGCAACCCAATCATACCTATCTGTGAGGTCATGAGCAAGTTTCCAGTGGAAATCTTGTCTTTGATTGGCAATCTTACGGTGTTTCCTTGCAAGGTTGATTCTTGCACGTCCTCGGTTCTTTGAACCTTTGACCTTTCGTGAGTGTTTGCGGTTCACTCGCTTAATAGCGTTGATACCATGCCTAAAGAATTGTGGAGATTCGTAGTCATTGGAGTCAGACCCGGTGAGATACCTCTTTAGTCCAAAGTCAAACCCCGCGCTTTTACCCGTCGTGGGCGACTCTAAATCCGCATCTACATGGTCTGTCAGAATGATTAGCCATACGTCTCCTACGCTGTCTCGCTTTATTGTGCAGCGTTTCGGGTTGCCTAAGACTTCCCGACTTTTGAAGTATCGGTAGATGTGCTTACCGATACGGATATAGTTACTTTGCAGTAGTTTCCAACCGGCTTGGGTCAGTGTGAAGGACTTATATCTTTTCCGTGCTTTGAAACGAGGTCTGCCACACTTTTTGCCTTTTTTACAACCGGCAAACATTTTCATGTAGCCTTTATCTATTCGGTCTATTACATCTTGCAGAGACTGACTGGGTAGAAGATTCCAATGAGTATAGCGAGGTAACCGTTTTAACTTGGTTAAGTGTCGTCGCAGAGCTTTCTTACCCGGATATTTACTATAGATAGCATAGTATCTGCGACACAAGGCGATGAAGTGATTCCAGACCTGAGCATGACTATCTATCGTTTTGTGCAACTCACGGTTGCCGTGATTGCTATACATCTTGAATTTGTAGGTTTTCATAAGATTTGTCCTTTTCCCTGTGTCAAAGGGTGTGGGAGACCCGTTGAGCAACGGGTTGACACCTCCCATGAAGGACAAAGGAATTATACCATTTTCACCTGCAAAATCAACACAAAAACGGCTGAAGCCCGGCTTATATCCCAAAGATAAATCTTTGGGGTTTACGGGCTAAAGCCCCAATTTCTAATTAGACAAAAAAAGACCCCGATCTTCGACCGGGGTCTGAGAATCTACGCATTATCTTCTGAGTCATCAATTCGCCGGTAGAGGGTTGCGGCTCTCCCTCTCGGAACATTGCCGGAAGGGACCTCCAGCACTTCATACACAGCTGCTTCTTCTTCCCCAAAGTCAATTGACAATACATCGCCAACGGACAGTTCTTTGCCTGCCTTCGCTGGATGTCCGTTGACTCGTACCCGCCCACGGCTACAAATCGAGTTGGCAACGGTACGACGTTTAATGAGGCGGCTCACCTGTAGGAATTTGTCGAGGCGCATCGGGTGTCCCCAGAGGTAAATCTAACACTTCAGCTATATCATCACCCTCTTGAGTAGCATCATTAGACGAATCGGATTTCTTCAGAGCAAGCGCTAAGACCTCACTCATATCACTGACCTTGTAAAATTGCAGAGAATCCCGAACTTCATCGGGAATATCAGGGAGATCCTTATCGTTCTCTAAGGGGATAATAACGTTCTTGATATCGTTGCGGTGTGCTGCGAGCACCTTCTCTTTCAACCCACCGATCGGAAGGACATGCCCGCGCAAGGTGATCTCACCGGTCATCGCGATATCCTTACGGACCCGATGCCCGGTCATCGCAGAAACCATCGCGGTAGCGAGGGTAATACCCGCCGATGGGCCCTCCACGGGAATCGCGCCTTCAGGCACATGGATGTGGATATCGCGCTTATTGAACTCAAAGTCGGGCGGCACTTCAAGAGACTCTGCTTGGGAGCGGATGTAACCGAGTGCGGTCTGAACAGATTCGCGCATAATTTCCTGAAGTCTGCCTGTCATGTTTAACTTGCCATCTCCAATCATTGTCGCAACCTCAATTGGAACCACATCTCCACCCGCCTGTGAAACGACCAAGCCCGTTGCAACACCGACCTCATCCTGTTTTTCCGCTTTTCCCTGTGCAAATTTCGGAGGACCGAGATATTCTGCCAAACCTTCAACGCCGACCTCAATTTTCAGGTCGGCGTTGCCGCTTTTCACAATCTCCTTGGCGACCTTGCGACAGATGCTCGTAATTTCGCGCTCTAGGTTTCGGACACCCGCTTCACGGGTATACCTGTGAATAATGTCAAAAATTGCATCGTCCGAGAATTTGAGGCACTCTTCTTTGAGTCCGTGGGTTTCGATCTGCTTGGGAATCAAGAATAGGTTGGCGATTTTGTGCTTTTCATATTCCGTGTAGCCAGGGAGTTCGATAATTTCCATACGATCTTCCAGAGCAGGTGGGATTGGCTCCCGTGTATTTGCAGTGGTTATAAACATAATCTCCGAGAGATCGAATGCTACATCCAAGTAGTGGTCACGAAAGGTCCCATTTTGCTCCGGGTCAAGCACTTCAAGCAGCGCCGACGCCGGATCGCCCCGAAAGTCCATACTCATCTTGTCGATTTCGTCCAAGAGGAAAAGTGGGTTCTTCGATTTTGCATCCCGAAGTCCTTGAAGAATTCGGCCCGGCAAAGATCCGATGTAAGTCCGGCGATGCCCACGGATTTCGGCTTCGTCCCGAACGCCTCCTAAGGACATGCGGACGAAGTTTCGCCCGGTTGCTCTGGCAATTGACTGACCTAACGAGGTTTTCCCGACCCCGGGCGGTCCCACGAAACAGAGAATGGGGCCCTTGAGTTCTTTGACTAATTGCATCACAGCAAGATATTCAAGGATGCGTTCTTTCGGTTTTTCGAGACCATAGTGGTCATCGTCCAATATTTTCTCCGACCCCTCTAAGTCAATTTCGCTCTCGGTCTGTTTGTCCCAAGGTAAAGCAAGGAGCCAGTCGATATAGGTGCGGATGACACCCGATTCTGCAGACATCGGCGGCATCTGCTGTAGTCGGTCAAGCTCTTTCAAAGCCTTTTCTTCCGCTTCCTCGGTCATGCCTGCTGCCTCAATCTGCTCTCGCAGCTCCTCAACGTCGCCCTGTTCATCTCCCCGACCGAGTTCCTTCTGGATAGCTTTCATCTTTTCCTGAAGGTAAAATTCTCTATGGGTTCGCTCAACGGACTTACGCACCTGCGTATTGATTTTATCGTCCAATTTGAAAAGTTCTAAATCTTCCTGAAGCAGGTCAATAACAATCTGAAGCCGCTTAATCGGGTTAATCTCGTCTAATACAGCCTGCAACCTCTCCGCCTCCATACTGGTGAAACCGGCAATTGAGTCGGCAACATGTCCCGGTTCAGTCTCTTTTTGGACGACCATCAGGGATTCTTCAGGCGTTTGACGATTGCCTTTGGTATACTCTTCAAAGGCCGCAACTGCCGTTTTCGTCAATGACGTTGCTTGTTTTGATTGATCTAATTCCTCGTGAACAATTTTAACCTCTGCTTTCAGAAAGCCGTCCGTTTCAAAGCAGCGCAGCACAATTGCACGGCTATGTCCTTCAATCGCAATCCGAATGCTTCCATCGCGTGGATCATAAGAGTCCGCAATGCTTGCGGCTGTACCAACACGATAAAAGCCATCAGGACCCGGGTTCTCCTCGTCTTTGTCCTTTTGGTTAAGCAACAATACATCCTGATCTGTTTGCACGGCATATTTTGTCGCCCGGACCCCCATCTTACGAATGACATTTAAAGGTGTACTTGTACGCGGAAAGAAAACCTTTCCGGGGGTAGGAATAACCGGAAATATCACAACTTCATCAGCCTGATGGTCTTTGCTTGCATCTTGATTCATAATGAACTCCTTGAACGTAAAAGGTAGTGCGTGATACGTAATTCGCCCATCTGTTAATTTGCTAGGCAGTTAGAGCTTCTCGTTCATCTTCATAGACTAATACAGGTGGTTCATTTTTCAAAATAGCATCCGCTGTGATGATACATTCTTTGACTAGTTTGGTAGAAGATGGTATCTCATACATGATATCTAGCATCAGGTTTTCCAAGATCGCCCTTAACCCTCTTGCACCCGTTTCACGTCTTATTGCTTCTCGAGCGATTGCTCCAATCGCATCTTCCGCGACATGAAGCGATACTTTGTCATAATCAAGCAGTTGGGTATATTGTTTAACCAGGGCATTTTGAGGCTCAGTCAAAATCTGGATTAACGCTGATTCATCAAGGTCATGCAGCACCGCAGCGACGGGTAGCCGTCCGACAAATTCTGGGATGAAGCCATAGTTGACCAAATCCTTGGGGGCAACTTGTGCGAGGGTTTCGTGAATCTTTCTTTCGCTCTTCACCTGAACGGAGGATCCAAATCCCAACCCTTGGTGTCCAGTACGCTGCTCGATAATCTTTTCCAGACCAACAAAGGTGCCGCCACATATAAACAGAACTCGTGAAGTATCTACTTCAATCAGTTCTTGATGTGGGTGTTTACGTCCTCCCTGCGGGGGCACATTCGCTGTTTTTCCTTCCAGAATTTTCAATAGGGCCTGTTGAACACCTTCCCCTGAAACATCTCTTGTAATCGAAGGATTTTCGGATTTACGGCTAATCTTGTCAATCTCGTCAATATAAATAATTCCCTGCTCCGCGCGTGCAATATCACCCTCTGCAGCTTGTACTAGCTTCAGGATAATATTTTCAACATCTTCGCCCACATACCCCGCTTCCGTCAATGTCGTTGCATCGGTGATAGCGAAAGGCACATTTAAAATACGGGCTAAGGTCTGCGCTAGAAGGGTTTTACCCGTTCCTGTAGGACCAATTAACAGGATATTACTTTTTTCTAACTCGACATCTGAATCTCGGTGAAATTGTAGTTTTTTGTAGTGATTGTATACTGCAACGGAAAGAATTTTCTTGGCTTCATCCTGACCAATTACATATTTATCAAGCTGTGCCTTAATTTCAGCAGGACGCAGGAGGGATAAGGGATCTGAAACTTCCGTAAATTCGTCCTCTTCTTCTGGCTCATACAGATCAGCCAAGAGATCGCTGCATACCTCAACACACTCATCACAGACGTAAACACTGGATCCTATGGGGCTTGCAATGAGTTTCCGTACCTCCTCTTGACTCTTATCACAAAAGGAACACCGTGGATTATCAATAATACCCTGCATGGAAGTCTCCAAATTTGTTTACTGAAAACTACAATATAACTTTAAGTTGAAGAGGCATTCACCCTAGTGTAAAAACTGAAATAGAATCTCCAATTAAGGTTGTGTACGAGATTGTAATATCAATACTTATCTATTTATGAACTGTTTGACGGCGCGCACACTAGGCACCACGCGCAACTTCTTCGGCAGGGCGGCGGGAGGCAATTGAATCAATAAGACCATATTCGAGTGCCTCTTGGGCTGTCATGTAAAAGTCGCGATCTGCATCTACCTTAATTTTATCCGGCGGTTGTCCAGTGTGCTGTGCTAAGATGGTATATAGCTCTTCGCGAGTCCGAAGAATCTCTTTAGCATGGATATCAATATCGGACGCCTGACCACTAATACCGCTGGTGATGGGTTGATGAATGAGGGTGGTAGAGTGTGGCAAGGCATACCGCTTTCCACTTGCGCCTCCGGCGAGCAAGATTGCCCCCATACTGTAGGCTTGACCGACACACCATGTTTGCACATCAGGTCTGATATAGTGCATTGTATCATAGATTGCTAACCCAGCAGGCACCGATCCACCTAGTGTGTTTAAGTAAAGCACAATATCAGCGTCAGGGTTATCACTCTCTAAAAAGAGCATCTGAGCCACAACACTGTTCGCGACATTATCATCAATTATCGAACCAACCATAATGATTCGATCTTTCAGCAGCCGTGAGTAAATGTCGTAAGAGCGCTCACCGCGGCTGGTTTGTTCCACAACAATCGGAACAAGGTTCATTGCTAAAAATTCTCCTAAAACCCTGACGGGATGCGTTTTTCTTTTGTCATGAAATAATCAAAGATTGTTTGGCAGAAGCGCGTTGAATCAGAAGACGGTAAGCCTTATCATTCCGCAACGTGTCTCGAAACTCCTCCAAACGATTGCTCTCCCTCAACAAACTCGCATATTTTTGAGGATCTCGATTTTGCTGGTCAGCGATGCGCCGAATCTCTGTATCCAGTTCATCGTCTGTGACTCTAATATTTTCACGTTCAGCAATGACATCAAACATCCACGCCTGCTTCGTTTGTCTGATCGCATCTTCGCGCAATTCTGTCGGCAACCGCTCCATATCTATCCCTGCTTGCTCAAGGGTCTGTCCCTCTTGCCTTAGTCGTAGCAGAATATTTTGAACTGTTTGTTGTACATGCTGATCAACAATCGATTCAGGGATTTCGATCTCCGTTTTTTCAATTAGCTGTTGAAGGATATCTTCCCGCTGACGCTGACCGTGAAGTGCCTTCTGCTCCTCGACAAGATTATTCCAGATTGCACCTGTCAGTTGATCGTAATTTTCGTATTCCAGATCTTTTGCGAACTCATCATCGAGGGGTGGCAGCTGCTTCTCCGTGATTGCTCGGAGCGTTACGTTAAACACCGCATGTTTACCGGCAAGCTCAGGGTTTTCGTGATTATCATCGAAGTCCATTTCAACCTGTCGGGTTTCATCAACACACATACCAATTATCTCAGACTCAACCGCTGGCAGGAGCATTCCCTTGCCGATGTCGATATCTGCATCCTGTTTACTCCCATCGGTGATTGGTGTTCCGTCGACCAGACACTCCCAGTCCACCCGCACAGAATCGCTTTCCTGGACCGGTCGGTCCACTTCAAGCGGGATGTAGGTCGCGTACTGTTCCTGCAATCGCTGAATATACTCCTCAACCTCTTCACGGGGAACATTGGGCGGCGATTTATCAATGACTAAATCTTCGTATGCTGGGAGGGAAAAATCGGGCTTGACATCAAGCGTCGCTTCAAAGACAAGTGGCTGACCTGCCTTCAGTTCCATCCGGTTCATAGGCGGCGAAAGCTCAAGGTTGCCGAGAGGAATCAGCCGTTCGGATATCAGAGCCTGTTCATAGGCAGGTGGGACGAGATTTTGGATGGCTTCAGCTTTGAGGTGGTCCGCAAAGCGTGACTTAAGAATACTCAGAGGAACTCTTCCTTTACGAAAGCCGGAAACTGATACCGTGGTTCGCAAAGCCTGGCAGTTACGTTCGAGCTCTTGGTCAACTTCTTCAGCGGAAATTTCAATGCGTAAACATACCTGACTGTTTCCCAGCCTTTCAACTTCAACCTTCAAGTAGACCTCCAGATTATATCAGAAAAGACGTTTGGTGGGCGAGGAGGGATTTGAACCCTCACGGGGAAAAACCCCAATAGATCCTAAATCTATCTTGTCTACCGGTTCCAACACCCGCCCGCATCAAAATGGTGCGCCGTGAAGGAATCGAACCTTCAACCGCCTGATTAAGAGTCAGATGCTCTGCCTGGTTGAGCTAACGGCGCAGAAGAAAAGTGCGCCCGGAGGGACTCGAACCCCCAACTTATAGATCCGAAGTCTATTGCTCTATCCAATTGAACTACGGACGCATGTTGCTGACTTCATTGCGGAATAATTAAGAGATAGGAAGAGACCATAGCCCACATCTAGTATGGTTGTCAACTTACGAATCAAAGCGAGAGGATTTAAAACTCCGATTTCTACATCGGAGCCCGATAACCGGGCTATATTCACCCACATTGCAGAAACGACTGCATTCTCGCAATAAATCGGGGCGAGAGGATTCGAACCTCCGACCTTCTGCTCCCAAAGCAGACACGCTAACCAGGCTGCGCTACGCCCCGAAAAGGGGTGGATGATGGGATTTGAACCCACGACCACTTGATCCACAGTCAAGCGCTCTACCGACTGAGCTACATCCACCATAAAAGATTTGGCACGCCCGGCAGGGTTCGAACCTGCGACCACCTGATTAGAAGTCAGGTGCTCTATCCAGCTGAGCTACGGGCGCATACAAAAGGCAATAAAAAAAACAGGCAGAAGGATTTAAGCCTCTGCCCTTCCCGATCTCTTAGATCGGAATATATTGACCGGGCCATGATACGTCCGTCTTTTTTCAGACTTGCCGCAAAAAAGCCCGGAAAATATACCACATTTTGTAGGTAGTTGCAAGTCAAAATTCAGGATTGATAGAGAAGATCTATTATTGTAACAACCCTCAGACAGCTCTGGTGTGAATGTCCTATCACTAAGTCACACAAAGTTTCTTCATCTAGCTACTCGATGTCAGGATGTATGTAAAGGGTAGGCTGTTTCGCGCTTCAGTCCTGTTAATCGATGTGGCGCCACTCCTTAAGAGTAGTGTGATGGGACAAGAGGAATCTCTTACCTCCAAGACATTTGTCTGGCAGTTTAGGCGAGGGTCTGGTAAAATAGTGCATTGTCGCACCAACCGGTGACGCATTCAGTCGTTCGTGACCTGTTGATAAGGTGAAAAACCAATGGCCCTTTTAGATGCCAAGTTTCTCAAACAGATTGCTCGCCTCCACATTCGTTCCGAAGATGTATTTCGGGGGAAGTTTAAAGGTGAACGGCGCAGCCTCAACCGTGGCGCGAGCGTTGAGTTTGCGGACTACCGGACCTATGAACTTGGTGATGACTTGCGTTACATCGACTGGAACGTCTATGCCCGGTTGGATCGGCTCTTTCTTAAGTTATTCAACGCAGAGGAAGATCTCCCAATCTTTATCCTGATCGATAACAGCACCTCCATGGATTTCGGACGCCCTACAAAACTAGAGTGCGCCAAGCGGATTGCTGCGGCACTGAGTTATATCGGTTTAATCAGTTTTGATCGCGTATCAGTCTATACGTTCTCAAATCAGCTGACCCCCATTGTATCTTTCATGTACGGTAAAGCGCAGTTCCCCAGGGTGTCACAAGCCATTGAGGGAATTGCCGGAGGTGGAGAGACGTATCTAACAACGTGTTTACAACGTTTTATTACCGAGACAAAAGGGGCTGGTGTTGGAATTATTATCTCGGATTTTTGGGATATGGACGGTTACGAGACAGGCATTAAACAACTCTTATCCCGAAGGTTTGACCTAACGCTCATTCACCTCCTCAGTGACGAAGAAATGCACCCGCGACTTTCGGGCGAGCTGCAGTTAGCGGATGCAGAGACGGGGCAGTCTAAAGAAATTACTGTCAATGAACAGGCGCTTGTAAGTTACACCGAGCGATTGAACGCTTTTTGTGAAAATTTGAAACGCTACTGCCTGAATCGCGGCGTGACTTATATTCGTATGAATCACCAAACATCCATTGAACAATTCATTTTGCGCGACCTACGACGGAGCGGCTTTATTCATTAAGAAAGTAAGGAGGTGTAACTCATGGCACAACCAATTGTTGCAATCGTTGGAAGACCCAACGTAGGGAAATCTTCCCTCTTCAACCTGATTGCTAAAGAGCGAATCGCCGTTGTCCACGATCAGCCGGGTGTGACGCGAGACCGCATTTACGCCGATGTCAAGTCGGGGGATGGTTGTTTTACCGTTGTGGATACTGGCGGTTTAGATCTCGATCCGGAAGATCACCTAATCAACAGCGTACAGTGGCAGGTCGAAGTAGCTTTGAACGAAGCGACGGTTATCCTGTTTGTCGTTGACGCACAGACGGGAATTATGCCGCAGGATCTGCTTATCTCGAACATGCTGAGAAAAACAGATAAACAGATTTTTGTCGTCGTCAATAAAGCGGATAACGCTCGGTTGGAAACTGAGGGAACGGAGTTTTATCAACTTGCACTCGGTGAACCTTTTTTCATTTCGTGTGCACAAAACATGGGGATTAATATTCTTCTTGACGAAGTTGTGTTCGCCATGCCGGAAGCAGAGACCGAAAGTCCCGATGCCGTCACCGAACCGATTAAAATTGCTATCGTTGGTCGCCCGAATGCAGGCAAATCGTCCCTCATCAACGCAATTCTCGGCGAAGATCGGATGATTGTCGATCAACGTCCCGGCACAACGCGCGATGCGGTAAATACCAGCTTTACCCATGACGCCGTGCCGTTTGAGTTAATTGACACCGCAGGGATGCGTAGGAAATCTACCATCAATAGCCAGCTAGAACAATGGACCGTCCAACGCGCCATCCGTAGCATTCGCAAAAGCGATATTTCATGGCTTGTCGTCGATGCTACCCGCGAAATCGCGCATCAAGACAAAACCATCGCCAGCTACATCGCAAGACAGGGCAAAGCGTGCATCTTAGCGGTCAACAAATGGGATTTAATTGCGAAAGATAATTCCACCTTTAACCAATTTGTCGAATCGATTCGCCGCCAGATGCCACAGCTATTCTATGTCCCGTTACTCTTTGTTTCGGCGGTTACGGATCTGCGTGTGATGAATCTTCTCGACCTCACGCTCACTATTCATCGTGAGTATTCAACGAGTGTCTCCACGCACGAGTTAAACAGCCTGCTTGCACACCTCAAAAATTCCCACCAACCCCCGCGCTCTGGCAATGTGCGTCCCTCTCTGAAATATATGACACAGATCAAGACCCAACCGCCAACCTTTTTACTTTTTGCTCGTCATGCAGATAAGATCCAACCCCATTATGAAGCCTATCTGATGAACGGTATCCGTGAAGCATTCGGATTTAGTGGAACACCGCTACGAATTTACTATCGGTCTGCAAATCCGAAATCAGGACCGAATTCCCGCGACAAACAGAAAAAACGAGACGGAAGATTTGCCGCTGCAAAAAAACGTAGGGCATGAAACAGGAGGATATCATGTCATCAGAGCAAGATCTGGGGTTTTTCGCAACAGACGTTTCACTGGAGGGTAAAAGCGCAATTGTCACCGGTTCAAGTCGAGGAATCGGGCGGGCAATTGCCGTAGAGCTTGCACGTCAGGGGACGGATGTCCTTGTGAACTATAACCACAACCGCCAAGCAGCAGAGGAAGTCAAGGACGAGATTGAAAAGCTTGGTCGAAAAGCGGTTATCTTGCAAGCGGATGTCAGCGACCTTGCACAGCATCAGAAATTGCTTGATACGGCGGTGGACGCCTTCGGTAGGGTCGATGTTCTGGTCAACAATGCGGGCATTACGCGCATCGCCGACCTCCTCGAAGAATCTGAAGAAGATTTCGATATCCTCATTAAGACCAATCTCAAAGCACCGCACTTCTTGACACAACGGGTTGCCAATTACATGATTGCCGAGGGAATCCGTGGATGTATTGTTTATACCCTATCTATTTCAGACACGATTGCATCCGATAATCGCGCTGCATACTGCATTTCCAAAGCGGGCTTGGAGATGGACATGAAGGTCTATGCGGGACGATTGGCAGAAGAGGGGATCAAAGTCAACGGCATCGAGGCAGGTGTAATAGATACCGATCTGTCACGGATTCGTATCCCGGACTATGAGGAGGCATCGGAAAAGGGATATGTCTTTATGTTTCGGCCGGGCAAACCGGAGGATATTGCCTATGCCGCCATCGCTGCGATGAAGATATACGACACAGGACGATTGATCCCGGCGGCGGGAGGAACAATGACCCATCTGCTGAATTTGCGGATGATGAGCGAGTTGGAAATCAACCGATCGCAAGACTGATGCAGCTGTTTGGTGGAAATGCTGAAACGCTGCATGTGTTGTTCAGTCCCTTCACGGATTCACATAGGTTTCGTTCAGATACCGAGCGATAATTTTGATATCTTCCTCTTCGAGGAAAAGTCCGTTGTCAATCATTCGGACGATAAGCTCTGTGGTCTCCTCCTCCGATGTCGGCGGAACATTATCGACGTCCGAAAGGTCATGGCAGAGGGAGCAGGTAATTTCAAACAACTCCTTCGCAGCTTCGGGATCATAAGCCCCTTCAGCCGGCGCTTCATCTATCTCCTCAACTCCATCCGGATTCACAATCACTTCATCTGGGTTCACAATCACTTCATCTGGATTTACGATCGCCTCATCTGCCACATCATCCGGATTTGTCAAAACAGCTAAAGCGTTTTGCGCTTGACTGACCTGTATTTGTTGTTTCCGCTGCGCTTTCGCTGAAACTTGCAGTTCAGGCGTGATAGCGATGAGATACGCGGACACTGTCCACTGATCTTCTTGGGTAATCGGCTCCCCTATCATCGGCTTGATCGCCATCCGATCCACCGTCCGAACCCAGTCTGGCGGGGTGCGAGGACGCACAAGGATAGTTCGTAAATCGTGGCACTGAACGCATTTCTTCAACAGAACGTCCTGTCCTTCGCGCAGTTTCCGCCTCGAAGCCAGCTGATCGAGTGGTGCGTCGGACGGCAACCCCGCCATTTGCAGTCGCGTATGCGTCCGTTCGAGGCTAGCATCGCTGAAGACATTGCCCTTGACGCGCAGAGCACTTTCCCGCAATGTGAAGGGCACGGAGAGACCAATTAACAGATAAGTACATATCAAGAGCGCTGTCCCGATATAAGGCATCGCTTCCTCAAAGTGTCGGAAGAAGCGGAGAATCGAAATTTTGACGAGCAGTAAAACGCCTATTGTGATACCGAGCATCAGGTGAGCAACGGTACGCGGTGGGAGTTCAACCTGATAATTCCACAGTCGGGGCACCATGTGCCACATCATGAAGATGTAAAGGATTAGATACGCATAACCGATAGCGCGGTGGATACGCATCAGCGATTTCGGCGCCGAGCTGGTACGGGTTTCATGGTCGAAGGGATAGCCCCACAGTTTATACATCAAGAACACGGAGGCATTTCCCAAAACGAGAAAAACAAGTCCAAATATTGTACTGGTTGCAGTAGACATCCTATCTCTTCCCTCTACAAGCTTTCGCTAAAAACCGCGCTAGAACCAAAAATGTGACATCAAGATGAGCTGATCTACTCCCTCAAGCTGCCGGTCGGCTATCGCTTCATCTCGATCCTCGTTTGCGATGTTGAGCCAATAGAATAGCTCAAGGGAGCCATTTTGCATAAAGATATATTGTGCAGCAAGTGTCACACGCTGGCTCCCATCCCCTTTGAGCGTGCGATCACCATCGAATAGCCCATAACGTCCGGAGAGCATCAGTTCCGGCATCACGCGATATTTCGCACCGAAGTAGTAACCTTTAGAGGCGATGTCATCATCGCTGAAACCGATGCTCTCATCGTCGCCGACACTGCCCCCGAAATTGAATTCGCCTTCGAGGGTAAGATTTTTGTGGACAGCCGTCAAAAACGCCCCTGCAATCATTTCACGATCTAGATCTCTATCTCTATCAAGGAGGAAGGAGATGCCGCCCCGCAGCGGCCCAAGTGTACCACCGGCAGTTGCAGTCCACCCCTTATGTTGGTTATTATCTGCAGCTTGTCCGGCACTCCGATTTCCGTTCACCACAGCGGCATTATAGAACAACTTGCCGTAAGCGCCACCGACCTCGACGCCGACATCCCGTTTATGTGATCCGAGGTTATACCCCTGACGGGCCAAGATATTGTGGTCTCTCTGCTTAAGGCCAAATGGAATGCGGAATTGCCCCACTTTGACGTAAAGATGTTTGGGTATAGCATCAACGGTCGCAAACATGTTGAGGGGTGACCCCATATTGTTGGACAGAGTCAGCCTGAGTTTGTCCGAGGCTTGTGCATTGACGGTCAACTCGCCCTGCATCAGAAGAAAGCTATCAACGGCTGAGTGGCAGGAGGTACAACTTGCCCTTTCACGTCCTTCGAGATCGACATGGGCTGTTTTGATATAAGCGGTACGAATGTTGACCGCTGTTGTGAGTCTCTGGCGAACCTCTTCCGCCTCCGCCATAATTGTTTCCGGATCGAAATCTTCGGGAAATTCAAAGTAGTTATCTTCATAAACCTGCCCAATTGCGTTGCGTGGTCCCCCGCCCGCGGGATCGAGATGGCAGAAACTACACTCCTTGTCTTCCATCGCCGCAAATTCTGGGCGAGCTGTGCCATCATCAACGAGAGAAACAATCAATAATGCGCTAAGTAAAAAAATCGGAAATCCAAGATGAAACCTGTAGATCAATTGATGACCTCCTTATGTGTAAAGGGTAATAAAGCGTAAAAAATAGAGATTGTCCATCGTTTACTATTCAAGTAGCACGAACACAAAATCTGTGGCGGCAGCCCCTGAGTGGCAGCCGCTGCAGGCTGCTCCTTCAGCAATCAAGCGGAAGTCTGCGTCCGGCGCGTTTCGTGTATACTCCTCAAATCTCCAGTCGCCAAAGGCGGGATTGGTTCCTGCCTCCTTCCACATAACCGCGACCAGTCCAATGAAGTCTTTATCTGGACGAAACGCTTCTTTCACCACAATCGCGCCATCCGGATAAGGGAACTGCTGCTGATCGTTGGGAGCAATGATCTCACGGGCTTGGTTGACATAGACATTTTTTGTTCCGCGATGCGGGTCGAAGCCCGGTACTGGAGGGATCGGTTGAGCGTTCAGCTTCAGCCACTGATCGTAACCTGCTGTGTCATCAGGAAGCCCCGGAAGAGCAGCCGGTGGCTCTGGTTCGGGTTGTGGTTGCGGTTGCGGCATCTGTTCAACTCGCGGTGGTTCGGGTTGTGGTTGTGGCTGCTGTTCTACTGGCTGCGGCTGCTGCTGGGCAGGTGGCTCAGGCATCTGTTCACCCGGCGGTGGCTGCTGTTGGTCGAGGGGTTGCGGCATCTGTTCACCCGGCTGTGATGGCTGCGGGGTGGGAGGTTCAAGTATTGGCTCACCGGGCGATGGTTGTTCCAGCGCGGATGGCTCATCTTTGACCACTTCACCCTCATCCCCACAAGAAACGAAAATCACACAGGCAATAATAACAAAAGTCAAAATCAAGGGACCTAGATATCTTTGAATCATATTTTTCTCCATTATTAGAGTTCGGTCAGTCATTGGGCAGAATCGTTTCAAGGGTCTAGCGTAGTGGATCGTTTTTGAGATCACACAGTAGAAGGTTAATAGGCGGCCAGCGCACCTGTAATTAAAGTGAAATTAGAGTTCAGCCGGCTCAAAAATAACCTCGTTACCGACCTGAATCCACACAGGCGCTAAATACGCATCCACCGCCTCTGCATCAACGTGCACGCCGAGACCCGGTCTCTCCGTTAACGCCACCTGTCCATCGGATCCAACTTCCAACCGCTCAACTGTCAGGCGTTGAGCGAGCTCAGAGCCTGCAGCCGGATACTCCAACAGGTTGAACGATTCATTGGCCGCAAACACATGCAGTGAAGCAGCAAGACTCAAATGGCTTTTGAAGGTGTGATTAACATACTGAACCCCATGGCGTTCGGCAAGTTGTCGGACACGGAAAGCGTCTGTAATACCACCGATGCGTCCGACATCGATCTGCACAAACTGAATCCCGCCGTGCAGGATGAGGTCCTCCGCCATACGATACGTTCCAGACCCCTCACCCGCAGCAATCGGCACCGGTGGGTTCTGTTTTGATAACGCCATGTATGCTTCGATCGCGTCGGGAGCGAGCGGCTCTTCCAGCCATGTGGGCGAAAACTGCGCGAATCGTTTCGCCCGAGCATATGCGGTTTCATAGTCATTGCCCCAGACGACACCGGCATCAATCATGATCCGGGCGTCTTCTCCCATGCCTTCGCGAGCTGCACGAACCAGTGCGAGGTCGTTCTCCTCGCCGAATTTCCCCATCGGTCCCCACCCGAACTTTGCAGCACGATATCCTTGCTCGCGCAACTGCGCTGCAATCTGGTAGGTTTCTTCGGGGGTCTCGCCAAAGAGGACGGAGGCATACGGTAGCTTGGAATAACTTTGGGACTGAGGGTCAAGCAGGCGATAGATCGGCTCCTTCAACTTCTGTCCGACGATGTCCCATAAGGCGATGTCTGCGCCACTGTAGGCGTGGTGGATCTGCTGAATGTCGAGCCCATTACGCAACGCCTTTTCATGGAGCCGGACAACATCGTCGGGATTATTCAGCGTTTCTCCAATCAAGGACTCACGAATATTGATGATGTTCCCATGTGACATTGGGCAGCAATACGCGGCTAATGACACAAGCGGTGAGGCATCGCACTCCCCCCACCCCGTTATCCCCTCGTCCGTCTGGATACGCACGACAAGTGTGTCCTGCGTTCCGTCGGCTGCGTCGGTAATCTGCGGCATTTTGAGGTAAAAGGGATCGACAGCGATAATTTTCATAGATCAAATCCTTTGCCCATCACCTGAGATTTAGACATAATACATGAGCGCTAGGTTAAAGTCAAGGGATTTTTGCGCTGCCAGCAACGGCAATAATGCGTGGGATTTGGCTACTTATACTGCGTCACGGGTACAAATGAGGCTTTTGTCATTCTGAACGATTGTCATGATGTCCGCCACACAAAGATGTAATTTATGACCGTTGAGGGTATAATTCACTTTGATTTTTTTCAGTCAGATATGATAAGATAGCTTGATGGTTACAATTTTATCGTGGGCGTACGTATCGATCCTCCAAGCCCAATACACATGATCCGTAAACTCAGAATCTGAAAGGAGATAGTATTGAAAATACACTTATGGAAAAATGTTAGTCTAGTTTCATTTATCGTATTGTTGATAGGTTCTACAGCCGTGTTTGCAGGGGGGACCCAGAAAGGATCAGACATTCAATTCTACGGTTTTCTGCGTATGGATATGGCTTATAATACTTCACGGATGAGTGACACGCAGATTCCGGTTTTCGTACTTTCTGAAGATCCCAACGCCCCCGGCGCTGCCCCAGAAAATCAGAGCGAATTCACGCTCTATACCCGTATGACCCGCTTCGGTTTGAACTTGGGCGGTGGCGAAGTAGAGGCGATCGGTTCCCCCAAACTCACCGGGCGCATTGAGGTCGATTTCTACGGCGGTCCCGCGTCGGATTCGCGGAATATGTTCCGGATGCGGCACGCTTGGGCAAAACTCCAGTGGGGGAATTTCCTTCTGCTCGCAGGACAGACCTCCGACCTGATTTCGCCGCTTTACCCGTCTGTAAACGCTGACATGTTAATGTGGGGGACAGGAAATCTGGCAGACCGGCGTCCACAGACCCGTGCACAGTACACCCTACCGATCGGTGAGAGCCAACTGCTTATACAGGGTGCAGCCGGACTGACCAACGCTATTGACCGGAAAGACCTCGATAAAAATGGTGTACCCGACGGCGAAGTTTCTGGATTACCAACGTTGCAAGGACGCCTCGCTCTGCGTATACCCATCTGGAAAACAGATGATGGTAAATCTCACCCGCTTGAGATTGGCGCATGGGGGCATCAGGCGTGGGAGGAATTAGATACTCCTCTCAATGGTACTGAAGAAGATACGTTTCAGAGCAATGTGGTCGGTGTGGATGTCAAACTCCCGCTTTATCAGGATCGCCTCGCACTCACCGCTGAAGGGTGGACAGGGAAAAACCTGAGCGATGTCCGAGGAGGCATCCTTCAGGGCATCAACACCACAACCGGAGCGGAGATTCACGCAATGGGTGGATTCGCACAGCTGAGTTGGACTACCACCAAAACCGAACGCTACAAAAACGTCCTACATGCCGGTATCGCAATGGACGACGCCGATGATGCCGATCTCAGCGATGGTGGCAGAGATCTGAACTATGCCGTGTATGGCGCAGTACAGTCGGTCTTCGGACATTTCACACTCGGTATAGAGTATCTCCATTGGGTAACGGAGTACGTCGGTTTTGATAACGGTACGAGTGACCGCGTTAATCTTTATACCATTTATAATTTCTAGCATACATCAGCAAAAGTTTTTGGCCTGCTAACACAGTTAGCGGGTTGCAACCTTGCAGGGGTGCACAACCTCTGCAAGGTTAAAGTTATTAGATGAAAGGAAAAAGATCTAAATGAAATCTGTTTTGAAAACACGTCATCAATTCGTTACATTATTGTTTGTTGCTACCTTATTCACCGTATCGGCATGGGGTGCCGATTTCACGTTCACCGCTATTCCGGATCAGGATACGACTCGACTGCAAGAGCGGTTCGGCAAGATAGCCGATTACCTTTCGGAGAAGTTGGGTATCACGGTGAAGTACATACCTGTGAAATCCTATAGCGCATCGGTTCAGGCGTTCAAGAACAACGAAGTCCAATTGGCTTGGTTTGGTGGGTTGTCAGGTGTCCAAGCCCGTATCGCAGTTCCGAACTCGGTCGCTATCGCGCAAGGCACAGAAGATCCTGACTTCATTAGCTATTTCATCGCCAATACGAGTACGGGCCTGTCGTTTTCTGAAGAATTCCCGAAAGCCATCGCTGAGAAGACATTCACGTTCGGTTCTAAGGGATCCACTTCAGGACGGCTCATGCCTGAACATTTCATCCGAGAGGCATTTGGGGGGAAGGCACCGCGTGAGGTTTTCAAGCGTGTCGGCTTCAGCGGTGATCATTCCAAAACCCTCGCTCTGGTTCAAGCCGGTAGCTATGAGGTCGGAGCGATGAATTTCAAAGTTTGGCTAAAAGAGGTCGAGGCTGGCAAGGTGGATCCAACAAAGGTGCAGGTCATCTGGCGCACTCCCGGCTACCCAGACTACAACTGGACAATCCGCGGGAGTGTAGAAGAAACTTATGGTGAAGGGTTCATCAAGAAGGTTCAGGGTGCCCTTCTCGGCATCACGGATCCAGCGATACTTAACGCTTTTCCGAGGGCTAAGTTCATCCCTGCTGATAATTCTATGTACCAACCTATCCTTGACACCGCTATCGAAGTTGGAATCATAAGAAATTGACAGATTCTCCAATAAAGCAGAGTGGACATAGCGGTTTCAAAGAGATTTAGCCCCCCCCTTTATGTCGCATCGGAGGCGGCCGACGAAAACGCTCGCTGCCTCCCCTGTGAATATTGCCCTGTGATGTTGATGTCAATGTAGATCTGTGTGTCATCTAAGGTTGTTTTTACGAAACAAAATTCCGTATAATATCTGTGATATTTTGTGATGCGGGAAAATCTGTTCAGTCAAAAATTAGGTACAAGGAGCAAAGAACATGGCACTAGATTTTTACGATAAATTAGGTAGGCCCATCGCGTATATGGCAGATGGACAGCACATCTATTTGTTCTCAGGTAAGCCTGTAGCTTACCTATCCGGTAATGCTGTTTATTCATTTTCAGGCAGTCACCTCGGATGGTTTGAAAATGGCTGGATAAGAGATAAGGAAGGACAATGTGTCTTTTTCACTTCTGATACTGAGGGTGGTCCAGTCAAACCTGTTAAGCATGTGAAACCTGTAAAAGGTGTTAAACAGATAAAGCCTGTAAAAGGTGTTAAACAAGTAAAGTCCGTAAAGGCGGTCAAATCCCTCTCATGGTCCAACTTGTCTGGACAGCAATTCTTTATGTAAACACCTTACACCCAACAGAGTGAGGTATCCCTTCTCGAATTGGCATAGTACGACGGAGTTGAAGACGTGTTCCACTCTGAAATCCTGGCGAATTGGCAGAGAAAATCACTAATAAGTTCAACCTTTCCCCTGCCTAAACCACAGACACAGTTACAAATTTCCCCGGTTTGAAAAAAGTTTTCAGGATCTGCTTATTCTGCACGGAGATAATCTTGAGTCCCTCTCGAAATCATTAGATGGGATTTCGGAAAGAAACCTATGTGTTATGAGAAATTTAAAAGATAGCTATGTCATTGATAGGTTCGTAGTGTATCTCAGGAAGAATGGTCATCCAAACCTCAAGGTTGATCGATGTCCGGAAAACGATAATCGAAATTCCGCTGATATAGATGCAATCGCCGGTTTCTTTGCAATTGAGCACACAAGTATTGACACACTTCCAAATCAACGTCGCAATAATGATTGGTTCATGCAAGTGATTGGCGATCTTGAACAGGAATTCTCTAGCCAACTTCCGTTTCACCTATATATCACGCTTGAGTATAATGCTATCACCACAAACCAAGACTGGAAGACAATTCACCAAGCACTCAAGATTTGGATTATCGGAGATGCACTACGCTTAGAGGAAGGCCACCATGTGCTTGGCAATGTTCCTAGTGTTCCTTTCGAGCTGCATGTGGACAAGAAAACTGATTTGCCTCCGAGTCTGTTCTTCGCTCGGGTTCCATTTCAAGATAACACTCTTGCGAACCGCATCAAGATGCAGTGCGATAGAAAGGCACAGAAACTCGCGAAATATCAAGAACTTGGAAAGACGACGGTACTTCTCATTGAGAGCTATGATATTGCCCTTATGCATCCAAGCATAATGCTGAAGGGAATACGTGAGGCCTACTCGAATGGGCTTCCTCCCGGAGTTGATAAGATCTGGTACGCTGATACATCCATTCCGGATTATATTAGATTCACGGATTTCACCCACGATCTGTAGACATCCTTCAGCATCTAATGATGACAGAAATTAAGGAGTACCCATACCAAATTCAAGGAGATTCCACGATGAAGAAAGAACAGATTGTTTCGCACAACCATAGTTAGTGAATAAAATGTTAAAAAACTTCTAGCAGAAAACGCTCGCCGCCTCCCCTGTGAATAATAGGCTGATCCACGATATTGATGCTAACGTCGATTTGCGGCTCATCCGATCATATCATCTTACAAAATGTCGTATAAGATTCATGATATTGTGTGGAGAAAAAGATAATGAACCTAACCAAAAAACAGCTAGAAGAGTTAAGCGAATTCTATTGGGAAACTGATATTTCTACCAAAGAACTCCAGAGCCATTTCAAACTTCCTAGTGCAATCCACAGATATGTTCTACCCCTAAAATCAGGGACGGAATGTCCAAATTGTGGACATCCAATGGTTTTCAAATCTCGAACTTCCAGAAACTCAGGTGAGGAGGTTTGCTGTAACTGTGTTCACAAAGGCGATCATTTTTATTCCTGCCGATGTGATTATTGTGCCGCTTTGAGGGAAACGCGGCGTAAACAGGAAGATATTGAAAGAGAGCAGCGGCGTAAACAAGAAGAAATTGAAAACAAAAAACTAAAAGCCAAAGAATATGAAGAGCTATTAGAACAGACAGCTAAGGAAGAGTATGTTCTTTGGGCATTGGCCCAACTTTCAAGGCGTGAAAAGATCTTTTTAAGAGCCCTGCTACAGTTACTTGAAGAAGATAGCTCACCTACCTGGGAACAAATCTGTAATCGTGCGGGAGTTGTGTCCCACAAGAGATATGTCAGGAAATTAATAAATATACACTTGTTGCTTTCTCATCCGGAGGGTTCTCTAGTGACGAATCCTGCTGTCGATTTAGAAATGATTAGCACCAAGAAGGTGCGTAGCATTTCTAAATCGCTTCGCTTTGACGTTTTCCAGCGGGATAAGCATACTTGTCAGTACTGTGGTCATAAATCGCCCGATGTGGAATTAGAGGTCGATCATCTTATTCCTGTCGCAGAAGGCGGAACCGATGATTTTGAAAACCTAGTGACCAGCTGCAAGGACTGTAATAGCGGTAAATCAGACAAGCTTATTGAATACCTTACTGAAGGCTACTCTAGAGAAGAATGGCGTGAAGAACTCAGAAATCAGCGGATACATCTTCTCGAAGAAAAAAGGGATAAATTGGAAGAAGTAATCCAATATTGGGCTAAATGCCGAAATGTTCACGAACCATCCCCTTACGAGCTAGATGGCATCTATCGCTTTATCGAGGAATACGATCCTGGATTAATCAAGGTTGCTATTAAGATTGCGGTTTCTCGCCAACCTAGTAATTATGTGTATTATGTGGGGGGCATCTTGAAAAATTGGGCACAAAATGGCCCACCCCAATATACGGATAACCTCAAGCTTGATACGAAAAAGGCTACCGAGAAACAGATAAAGTTTATTAGAGATCTGCTAGACCAGAATGGCTTGGACTTGGCAAGTTTCTACGATAAGTTGGATTACAACGAGCTCACAATGCTTGATGCTCGTAATATTATTGATGCCCTGACGGAACCTGTGGACAGCGACGACACTTAATTCAGAGGCTTGAACTGCACAGACATTCCATGATGCTTCATGTCCAGCTAATGAGTCTTGAGATTAGGCAGAAATCAATGAACTTCTTAAACAAGTTTGATTTTGCTTGAAAATAGCGCATTATTAACACCAACAATCGGACGGTCACAGTGCTGACATGGCAATTGCCACCATAACCAACAGATCAAAGGAGATTAAAATTGCTGAATATCCAACCTAATTACTTTCCTCTAGATGACCTGCTTTCAAGGCGTTTGTTTCGTATTCCCCATTATCAGCGTGCCTATTCATGGCAGCACAAACAGCGTCATGATATGTTTGAGGATATTAAACAACTTAAGGACAAGTCAGAAGATAGCTTTCATTTTATGGCAACGGTGGTTGGGCTGCGTCGTGATACAAGAAGTATCAGTAGTAACAGATATAACATCATAGAAATTGTTGATGGACAACAGCGTCTGACTACGCTCGTGCTTCTGCTCAAAGCTATTGAGAAGAAATTAGATTGTTCGGTGCCCGTCGAAGAACGTCTTGCACGGGATCTTCGAGAATTGCTTGTCAAACCGGACGATGCAAGTCTCATTCTACTGCAAACAAATCATGATCGAAGCCAATACTTTGCCAACTTTCTCAGGTCTGGGGATTACCCACCAGTTCAAGAAGCCCAAACTCTTGCTGATCGTGAGTTATTAAGTGCAATCCACGAATGTGAATCCTTTGTTGATAGTTGGGGAGATCAACGAATCGAATTGGCGGGAATAATTAAGAATCAACTGATGTTCATCTTCCATGAGATTGATGATGAAGCGGCTGTCTATACGGTCTTTGAGGTTCTCAACAACAGAGGGCTTTACGTCTCTTGGTTGGATAGACTCAAGAGCATGTTAATGTCAGTAGCTTTTGAGAACGATGAGAGTAATAGGGACGAACACATCAAAGAACTTCATGACATCTGGGGAAAGATTTATGAGGCTATAGGTCTTCGTCAAGGTTTAAGCACTGAAGCTCTAAGATTTGGTGCAACCCTCAAATCCCCCTCTCAAATCAGCAAGCCTCTCGGCGAAGAACAAGCTGTCGGAACTTTGAGAAATCAATGCGAGAGCACTGCCAAAGCTATCAAAGTTTCAAACTGGCTATTAAGAGTCACAAAGGCAATTGACAAATTCCTAGAGCATACGGGAAATTCTAGAGAAGCTGTGAGGAGAATTTCTCAAGCAAGGTTGCTAGCAGTAGCAATCATCTTACGAAATTTCTCTTCTGACCAAGAACAAAAACTGCTCAATCAATGGGAGAGAACAACATTCCGCATATTCGGTCTATGTGGAAAGGATGCACGCACGAGAGTCGGCCATTATGTTAGATTAGGTTGGGATATATTGAAGGATACAGAGTTAAACGCTGATGATGTTTTAAATCGGATTAAGAACATCAGTGAAGGGAAAGACTATAGCATTGAATCAATACTCAATCAACTGAAAAATAGCAATTGTTACGAAGAGTGGGAGGATGAACTGAGATATTTGCTGTTTCGCTATGAGGAATACCTTGCAGGCCAGAGTGGTCAAACGTTTAGTAACGAACAATGGAATCGTATTTGGCAAACATCAGCTGCTCGATCGATCGAACATATTCTACCACAGTCAAAAGGTAGTCAGATAGAGGGAGACAAAGAAGGTATTTTCGTTCATAGACTCGGAAACCTGTTACTCTTGCCGCCTAACTTAAATTCACAGTTACGCGATAGGGATCCCGAAGAAAAAGCCGAGGCTTATATAGATACAGGGCTTCTCATTGCTAAGGAAGTAGGACAGACAATTAGGCAAAGCGGATGGGGTGCAGAGCAAGTCCAAGAGCGGGAAAAGCGACTACTAGAGTGGATCCGGTCTGAATGGTCATAGTTAATGGATTGGGTTAGTCAAGTACCACCAGTAGAATTCTGCCTAATAAGCCGTTGTAGTTGATAGGAGGATCTTCGGTTTAAGGCACAAGGATCACTTATATCCAATTTAAGGAAAGTCCACAATGAAGAAAGAGCATATTGTTTCGCGCAACCCAAAAGTAATGAATGGTGCCTTGGTTTTCGCTGGCACTCGTGTCCCGGTTGAGAGTTTGATTCAGCATTTAACGGCAGGGGACTCGCTTAACAAGTTCCTTGATGACTTTCCAACCGTATCTCGTGAGCAAGCGGTCGCGTATTTGAAGATAACGCTGGAGGTCGTTGATGCGTGTGCTGCTTGATGAAAATCTGCCCCATAGGCTGAAGCAACTTTTTGCGGAAAAGAAAATGACGAAAGAAAGATTTGATAATGAAACGTCTAAACTGGGAACAAGCCGATTCACGCAAAGCTAAACAGATCTGGGAGGAATACCAAAAGCAGCATAATCTCTCGGATCGAATTGGGCAGACAGTGGGGATTGATCCGAAAAGCAGACGTATCTGGTTTGGCTCTTCAATTCGAGATATTGTTCTGCAAAGGAATAGTGAAGGCTTGAATTCTCCGCTTTTCTTTCAACGAGTCGGTTCTGAAACCTATTTCCGCAGGGGAGATCGCCGGTGATTTACGGAACGGTTTCAGTTGATGGTGTGCCGACAATCATTCTGTCAATTGCTAGTCAAGATTGGATGGCTACCATTGACACAGGTTTCAATGGCGATCTGGAATTACCTGAACCCCTACGAAATTCTTTGAAGGCCCGTTATGTTGGTCAAGTGACTTCTGCTTTAGCTGGAGGACAAATGATTGAAGAAGCTGTTTATTTAGTCGATTTTCCTTTTGACGACACAGTTGTTCACGCAGAGGCAACTTTTGTTGACGGACCTGAGATTCTTATAGGGACTCATCTATTACGAAAGTATCGTTTACAAGTCAATTTTGTGCTCCAAACTGTTGAGTTGGAAAAGGTTTTCATCTCATAGCTAAGGAAAATAGGCCCGACGGTGTAAGCGAAGTTTTACCGGACAAGCCATTGGAAACCGAGTACCCGTATAGGATTCAAAGAAATTTCATAATGAAGAAAGAGCAGATTGTTTCCCGCACCCCAAAGGTGATGAACGGTGCCCTAGTTTTCGCTGGTACGCGTGTTCCGGTTGAGATTCTGATTCAGCATCTACCAGTAGGGGACTCGCTTAACAAGTTCCTTGATGGCTTTCCAACCGTATCGCGTGAGCAAGCAGTTGCGTACCTGAAAATGACGTTGGAGGTCGTTGATACACGTGCTGCTTGATGAGAATTTGCCCCACGGACCTACAATGACATTTCCGCTATACACATTGCGCTCCGCCCCGATACATCAGGATTCAAAACTGGAGCGGGGGCAAGGGATTGGACGCATCGTTCTATAGACATATCGCTCCTTTGGAGCGAAAGCACATGTCGCCCCTCTGGGGCTTGGAAGGAGGGACCTATCGCCCGGCTATAGACATGCCGCCCCTCTGGGGCTAAATGCACCTATGCACTGCATCACGTTTCAGATTCTGTTTTCTATCCTGTAAATCCTTTAATCCTGAAAATCCTGATTCAGACAACAAAGATGCACTTCTAAATAAACAGATACAATTCCCTTTTGGCATCTATCGCGAGGCTTGCGATAATCCGGCACTTATGCTAACATTTCAAGGAAGCGAGGATTCGCGTAGCCACAAAGGAGCAGATATGAAAAACTTTAGTATCTTGAGAAAATATCCCCTCTGGCTGTTAGGGCTGCTTTTACTCTGTAGTTGTGACCTAGTTCAAGAACTCATCCAACCACCGAGCGAAATGGAGACCGCACCGATCCGTGTAACCATGATATATCCCGACGATTGCGTGGGGGACTCAGGGTATTGCGACACGCTCCATTTTGGAGTCAAGCGTGCTGAAGCAGAACTTGGGATTCACCTCAACGAGGTTATCGGAATGGAGAGCGATCCAGTATTGACAGAAATGCTGTTCAGAGAAGCCGCGCAAAACTCCGACCTGATTATAACCGCGGGTTTCCAGATGGGAGAACCGCTGTCGCGCGTAGCAGCTGACTTTCCCCATGTCAAATTCGCAATTGTTGATGTTGCCCTTGATCTTTCCAATGTCGCAGGTCTCAACTATAAGGCAAATGAAGGCTCATTTCTGGTCGGGGCGATTGCCGGGCTAAAATCGGAGAGCGGTAAGATTGGCTATATCGGCGGGGTGGACGTACCCTTATTGCGAGAATTTGAAGCCGGCTATGTCGCTGGAATTCACGTCGTCAGTCCAGACGCGGCTGTCTCCATAGCATACATCAGCGAGGATATAGGTGGTTTCAACCAGCCGGACAAGGCGAAAGAGATCGCGTTAACCCAATATGAGAGCGGAATCGATGTTATTTATACTGCTGCTGGTGGATCCGGTCTGGGAGTGCTCCAAGCTGCCCAAGAGCAGGGCAAGTATGTCATTTGGGTTGACTCCAACGGCAATCATCTCGCGCCGGGGACAGTCCTGACAAGCATGGTCAAACAGATCGAGAATTCTGTATATGGAGTCATCAACGAAACCATTGACCGCACTTTTATGGGAGGTATCCGATACCTTGGACTCGCGGATGGCGGAGTCGACTATGCCCTTGATGAACATAACCGATCTGAGCTTTCGGACGAAATCATTGCAACCGTTGAATCACTGAGGGAGAAAATCATCGCCGGCGAAATTGTCGTTCCGAATGAGGTCTCGCTCCCACGCTAACGTTACGTTTATCTGTACATCACACGAAAAACAGAGGGCGAAAGTCCTCGCATTTGATGAGGATTAGTTTTTCAACTTTCATTTTTAATTTATAAAATATGAAGTCATCTCCCAGCACCGAACTGTTTAACTTGGCTGCAGAAAGTGTAGCCTATGAAAATAACGTTGTTCTAAAAAATATCAACCTACAAATTGACAGAGGCGAAAAGGTCGCACTGGTGGGGCCGAGTGGCGCCGGCAAAACGACCTTGCTGCGTAGGCTCTACAATAGCGTTGCGGATCAGTCTGCATTCGTTGATCAACACTACGCCTTAGTACCGCAGCTCTCTGCTTTCCACAATATCTATACTGGACGGCTTGATCGATATTCCACATTCCACAACCTTCTGAACCTGATTAAGCCACAGAAGAAGGTGTTGCAGGAAATTACTCCTATTTTGTACGCACTGGGAATGGAGGAGAAGGTCTTCGAAAAGGTTGTGACAATGTCTGGCGGACAGCAGCAGCGGGTCGCTGTTGCACGTGCGATTTACCGCGGAGAGGATATCTTGTTGGCGGACGAACCGATAGCTTCAGTGGATCCCCATCAAGCGGGCACGGTGATGGAAATCATTATTCAGAATACAGAAACCGTTGTAGTGTCACTACACGCGGTGGAATTTGCCCTAAAATTCGCACAGCGGATAGTCGGACTGAGTGATGGAGAGATTCAATTCGATTTGCCAGCCGGAGAAGTGACGCAAACGATGCTTAAGGATCTGTATCGGAATGGAAAACCCCTTTGAAGCCGAAACCTTCCAAGGGATATACTATCACCATGTTAAAAACCAGTCTGTTCTTCGTTGCGATTGCCCTGATAGCCCTCCTGTTGGCAGACCTTGAAATCTCCACACTACACCCTTGGACAGAGCTGAGCCGAATGGCTTGGGGCATAATTACCCCCGATGTTACCTCCCTCTGGAATTTGAAACTTGCACTGCTCAACACAGTGGTCTTTGCCGTCTGTGGTATTTTTTTCGGTGTCGTGCTTGGCATTGGACTGGCTTTCGCCTTCCATTTTACCACTGTCAGGCTGTTCTGTGCTTTTATCCGTGCGATCCATGAGATTTTCTGGGCTTTCATCTTTCTCCCCATTGTGGGACTCAACCCAATCTGCGGTGTGCTCGCCATCGCAATTCCCTACGCTGGCATCTTTGCGAAGGTGTACGCAGAGATTATTCAAGAATCGGATCGGCGTCCACTGGAGGGCGTTCCTAAGGCGTCTGGAGGCTTGAGCCGCTTTGTCTACGGCATCCTTCCCGTCATCTATGCTGACGCTAAACACTATACCGGCTACCGTTTCGAGTGCGCCCTACGTTCCAGCGCCATTCTCGGATTTATCGGACTGCCGACACTCGGGTTCCACCTTGAGACCGCATTTCGCGAAGGCATATACTCGGAGGCTTGGGCACTGCTCTATGTGTTCTATATCTTGATTGCCTCACTCAGGTACTGGCTTAAGCCACGCCTTGTTCCACTCTATGTTGCCGCGTCGTTTGTGTTGCTATCAAGGACAATCACGGTGTCGTGGGAAAACATCGTTCGCTTTTTCACCTACGACCTCCTCCCGTGGCCCATGCGCCGGGCGGGTGTCCTCGATGGTACGCATGAAATCTCGTTTGCGTGGGAACCGATCGTGAGCTGGGCAAGCGAGATTTTTGTCCACGAGGCATGGGAAGGGATATGGAATACAGTGGTGCTAACGCAGGTTGTGTTGGTAGGGACGGGTGTATTTGCGCTGCTCAGTTTTCCCTTCGCCTGTCGGCATTTCTCAGGAAAGATCGCCAGCCGGATTTCGCACTATGGACTGATTGTTATCCGCACCACACCGGAGTACATCCTCGCGTATATCCTTGTACAACTCTGGGGACCCTCTATGCTCCCAGCTGTCTGGGCGATTCTTCTGCATAACGGAGCCATTCTTGGTTTCCTGTGCAGCAACAACGCCGATTTGGTGGCACTGCGGATAGACGCTCCTCAAAGGCGGATAGACCGGTACTTGTTTGAAATTTTGCCACGCGTATACGGCCAGTTCCTCGCGTTCCTGTTTTATCGCTGGGAGGTGATGATGCGAGAGTCGGCAATCCTCGGCATCCTCGGTATCTACACGCTGGGGTTCTACATTGACAGCGCAATTTCCGATGACCAGATCGATAAGGCAGTTTTACTGATTCTCATCACCGTATTACTCAATATGGGCATCGATTCCGTATCACAGTTTGTACGGCGTCGCCTCAAGATTTCTACGAAATTAGTCACATCTTTATGACTAGATAGTGCTTGTTTGCGACTGTTGACAACGTGAAACGTGAAAACTATTTGGCCATTGGTTCATTAGTCCATTGATACAGTCGGGCTAGAAAGACTACCCCGAAAAGCAAAATGCAGAGAGAAACCGAGTTTTCAAGAAAAAACTCGGTTTCTGAACATGAGACGAGCGTTTTCAGAACACCTAGCCACCCACGACAAAACGAAAGGAAAACGGATGGACAATCAAGAATACCTCCTCAACGACGAAGAGATGCGCCGCTTCATTATTGATGGCTATATCAAGGTGCAGCCCGACTTCCCTGCCAATTTCCACCAAACGATTTTTCAGCAGGTCGAAGATATGTTCGAGAGTCCAGGAAATTTGGGGAATAATCTGCTGCCCCTGATTCCTGAAATTCAACAGGTCTTTTCGCATCCTGCGGTTCACGGTGCTCTGACCAGTGCGCTCGGTCCGAATTATGTCATGCACTCACATCGCTATTGCCACTTCAATTCGCCGGGGAGTACCGGACAAAATTTTCATAAAGACTCTTACGAAGGGGACGAACAGATACGGCGGCACCGATGTCGTTGGATGATGGGGTTTTACTATCCCCAAGATACCACCGAAGATATGGGACCGACAGCAGTGCTTCCGAGAACGCAATATTATGAGACGCATGAAAGCGCGCATTCTCAGCCAGAACTAGCTCTCTGCGGCGAAGCCGGCACGGTGACGCTGGTGCACTATGACCTCTGGCACAGGGCGATGGCGAATCAGAGCGATAAAAAGCGTCACATGCTAAAGTTCCTCTTCACCCGATTGGACGAACCGAAGACACCTTCTTGGAACAGCACGGACTCGACATGGGGTTCGCTTGACGATAAGGTATCTTCGGGTGAGCATGAAGTTATGTGGCGAAGTCTTTGGAATTGGTTCTATGGGAAACAGAACGGCGCAACGGAAGACACAGGGTTGGTTGAAAATGACCTCTCCGTGTTGATAGCAGCTTTGAGGGATAAAGATGAAATGGTTCGTCTTAATGCCGCGTATAGTCTGGGAACTGTGGGTGCACCGGCGGTGCCGGCGTTGATTGAAACATGGCGGGAGGCGTCGGAGGATACAGATAGTCCCGGATCAGAGAACGAGAGTTTCCAGCACGCAACCTTTGCGCTGAGTGCGATCGGGGGACCGGCAGTGCCCGCATTGATAAACGCACTACAGGATAAAAACGAGTCAATTCGTGCGAGCGCGGCTTATGCACTTGGCGATATTGGGGATTCCGCTCAAGAGGCAGTTCCTTTACTCACTCAGGCGTTGGGGGACGAATCTGCGTGGGTCCGCCGTCATGCGGCGGAAGCATTGGGACTCATCAGTCAACCCGCTCAGAACACAGTTTCTGCGCTGACCCGGCTACTGCACGATGAACACTATTGGATTCGTGATAATGCGGCTCGGGCGCTAGCTCGGCTCGGTCCAGCCGCTGAAGCTGCGGTGCCCGCGCTGATGGACACTTTGAATGATGAGAATCGGTATGTGCGTTTCCATGCGATGTTTGCATTGAAACAGATCGGCACGCCCGAAGCGACAAACCTTTTGTTTGATCACCTCTTGACCTCTCGATGGTGTCCTCTGACAACGGCACACAGCGCCTTCTAGTTCGATCCGCCCCAACAACCTTATCATGACAAACCGTCCGCACCCTGACCCGTTTTGGACATTTGAGCACACCGCTTGGGAGAGAAGTGCGCGGTCATATCACAATTTCTGGACACGGCTCACCAATCAATCCGTTGAGCCGCTCTTATCCGTCCTCCAGAGCGACGATGCGATGCATCTGCTTGATGTCGCAACCGGCGCGGGCAACGTCGCGCAGGCAGCTGTAGGAAAAGGGGCGCGGGTTGTAGGGGTCGATTTCTCAACCGCAATGCTCGTCCAAGCACGGAAACAGTATTCAGACATCCACTTCTGTGGGGGGGACGCAGAGGTGCTGCCCTTCTCAGACAACAGCTTTGATGCGGTCGCCATCAACTTCGGATTATTACACTTCGGTCAGCCTGAGCAAGCCTTGACAGAAGGGTATCGTGTCCTCCGCCCCGGTGGACGGATTGGCTTCACCGTCTGGGCAGCTCACGAAGGCGCTATCGGATTTGAAATTATGCTTCGGGCGATCGAAGCCCACGGCGACCCTAACGTCCAACTGCCTGAAGGTCCCCCTTTCTTCCGCTTCAGCGATCCCGTCGAAAGTGAGCAAACCCTGCGGACAGTGGGTTTTACCAATCCCTCGATCACAGAGGTTCAGCAGATGTGGGAGCTTTCTTCGCCCGATGATCTCTTTGTCGCATTCTACGAGGGAACAGCGCGCACCGGCGGACTGCTCCGCGCTCAATCCCGCAATGCACTGCACAGCATTCGCGCGGCAGTTATCAAGGCAGCCTCCGCTTATGAAAAAAACGGAGTCGTGCAGATTCCGATGCCTGCAATCCTCACCTCAGCGCAAAAACCGCGACGCTGAGTGCCTCAATCAAGCATCAATACGCTACGCGCTACCTCTCCTCTTGCCAAGGCTTCAAACGCCTCGTTGACCCCCTCCAACGGATATGTTCGCGTTACCAATTCATCCAGTTTTAACTTACGCGCCTTGTAGAGACGGATTAGACGTGGAAAGTCCACATGCGGACGCGCAGAGCCGTAATAGGACCCGATAACCGTTTTTTCGTGCATCAACATCCGGGCATCCAACGCCACAGGTGTGCCTTCGGGCGCATGACCGACGAAAACGGTGATGCCGCGCCTGCGGGTGCATTGGATAGCTTGGAGGAAGGGCTCACCGGTGACTCCAATCGCTTCAAAGGCATAGTGGACACCGGGACCGCCGCTGAGCTCCTGAATGCGAGCGACAGCGTCCTCCTGAGAGGCGTTGACCGTATCAGTCGCACCGAAACGTTTTGCCATTTCCAGCTTGTTATCTCGCACATCTACCGCGATAATTGGTTCGGCACCTGCCATCGCTGCGCCCTGAATGCAATTGAGACCCACACCTCCACAACCGAAGACCGCCACTGAACTGCCTTGCTGCACTTGGGCGGTATTGATGGCTGCGCCCACTCCCGTCATGACACCACATCCAATCAGCGCAGCCTGTGCGAAAGGCATATCTTTATCTATAGAGACAACCGCATCTTGAGGCACCAGCGCATGTGTGCCAAATGTCCCCAAACCCGCCATCTTTTCCATCGTTCTTTGATCGCCAGGGAATCGGGGGAGTGTGGAACTATCGGGCGGGAGTTCACACAGGGTGGGAAACCCTTTCTGACACATCTCGCAATAGCCACAGCTCCGTTTCCACGATAGGATGACATGGTCCCCTTCACTAACCCCGTTAACTTGCGTCCCCACCTCTTCGACAATACCCGCCCCTTCGTGACCCAAGATGGTCGGTATCGGGATATGGGGCCAATCGCCCTTGACAACGTGCCAATCGGAATGACAGACGCCGCTAGCGACTATTCGCACCCGCACCTGATTGGGTCCTGTATCCGGCAGATCAAACTCCTCGATTTTCAGTGGCGTATTGATTTCATATAACACAGCAGCTTTCATGAGATTTGCCCTCCTTCGGGTTGCATCCAAGACCGAGCATTACCGCTAAAATTTTGAAATTCAAATTTATATTAAGACGAAACCTAAACAAGGTCAAGAGAGAAATTTGCAGTGCCCGCGTGGACACCTTTTTTCGTTGCGGAATCGCCCGAACTTTGCTATGATACCGAACGGCACAGAAGTCCAACCTTGCGACAGCATAAAACCTCCGCAAAGTCCGACTCATATCATCTGGATCCTTTCTCAAAGGAGGGGACTCACGTGAATCAAACACCGATTCAAAATGGAACGTCTTTCAGCGAAGAACGAACCCGTGAAATCATCCGTGAGTTTAAGCGAGATGGGTTTGTATTGATTCCGGACGTACTCGAAAAAGATGAAACGAAAGCGGTTCGTGAGAAGACCGACGAACTTTTCGATGACCCTAAAACAGTTGAGAACGGTCATCTGCGCGAGAACCACTTCATTGTTTGGAATCCCAATGAATTGGACCGAATCTTCTGCGATCTGCTGGTGCGTGAACCAATTTTCAGCCTGATGGAAGCGATTTTTGGCAAGGGTTTTCAGCAGTGTGGTAACCAAGTGTTGCGTAATGACCACACCCAAACGATCGACCGCTGGCATGTGGATAACGATCTGTTCCACGCGCTGCCCGATGACGTTCCTCGATACGACCCACGCATCGATATCCCGATCATGTGGTTGACAGTACAGATTGCGCTGAGGGATATCGATTCGATTGAATGTGGCCCCACGCAGTATGTTCCAGTCAGCCATTATTCGGGCAGAAACCCACCCAAAACAGACACACCGACATTTGAAGGTCGCGGTCCGGTCTCGATACTCTGCAAGGCGGGCGATATCTATCTGCACGACCCACAATGCTGGCACCGCGGGACTCCTAACCGGTCGGGTCAGGTTCGTTATTTGCTGCAGCAGCAATACGGTAGGAGATGGCCCTTTCCGCGTTACAATGCCTACGTCAACTACAAGATGCCGGAACACCTCCTCGAAGGTGCGAGTCAGCGTCTGCTTCAGGTGCTCGGCGACCACCGATTCCACCCCGAAGATCGATATCAGTAAAATGAACGGATGGGAATTTAACTTTGCACAGGTTTCAGATTTGAAAGGAGATCGACATGCAAAAAGCCGCCACCACCTCCCCGCGAAGCCGATTTGAAGGGATTGAAATGCCGCCACTGAATACTGTCAAACCAAGCGAAGATCAACTCTCCCAATGGGAGGCGCAACTGATTGACGTAGGCTATCTCATTATCCCCAACGCTTTGCCCACACCAGCAGTTGAGCATTTTCGTGAACGGATCGCCGGGTTTGAACCCTCCGTCGGTTACGGTTCAAACTCACTGGTGCGTCTGTTTGAAAAAGGGGTGGATTTTGTAGATCTGCTGCTGAACGAGCCCATCTTCACCCTGATGGAACACCTCTTTGGTGAGCGGATGCACATCATTGGGTTACAGGGGCATCGGATGTTCACAGGGAATGAAGTGTCAAGATTCCATTCTGACGAAATTTACTTGCAGCGCCCCGCAGATGTCGGCGACGACGTGGAATATCCCCCCATCATCAATACAATCAATTGCCACTATTACGTTGTGGATGTCCCGATGGAATTGGGTCCCACGGAGGTAGTACCCGGCAGCCATCGTGCTTGTCGGCAGCCGATGCCGGACGATGGCGATCCGCCGCATTGGCGGGGTCAAGGACCTGTATCTCTTACCTGCAACGCTGGGGATTGCATCATATATAGCAACCAGATGTGGCATCGTGGAGCACCGAACCGGACGGATCGCACCCGGCTGTCGATCGTTCCGAGTTATGCCCGCCGGTTTGTAGCGCAGCGATTCTGGCCCTTTCTCAATTACAGCCTATCCCGTGATATTCTCGACCAATGCAGCCCACGCCAGCGAGAACTCCTCGGCGAACACCCGCGTGGGGCGTATGGATAAGGGAATCCTCTCAAGAATGAAATGATAGCACGTAAGCACCCAGCAGATGTTGATGACAATTAAAATACCTATCCATCATCAATACAATCAACTGCTACTTTTATAAAGTGTAATCATATTTTTACAGGGAGGATTCAAGATGACTGAGCGAAGGAATTTGCTGGCCTCCATAGCCAACACTATCAAGGGCTACCGGGTGGGCGAAATAGCCGAGCCTACGCCTGACCATGTTGACCGATGGATTAGCCAATTCGATGAAAACGTGCAAATCTCAATGTTGCGTGAGTTAGACCATGTGTTCAAACTCACCTACAAATCAAAACTTAGGGTAAAGAAATTTCTTGAAGCGGTGGTTACTCATGAAGCGTTAGTTGGCAATACCCTTCATGAATTCTGGAGAGATGCACGCATACTCAATATCCAAAAAAACGGAAGAAGTCAGGCTGAAATGCGATTGCTATTTGGAGAAATACTCAGGGAGCGGTATGGTTTGAGCATAGATCGCGGCAGCACTAGCGATGGCGCGCTCATTTATCTGGATGACGCCATTTTCACTGGTGACCGTGTCATAGAGGACCTTGCAGAAATTACAGAAAATATTCCGCCAAAAGCACAATTACATATAATCGTTATTGCCATTCATAGTTACGCAAAGCACTGGTTCTATCAGAATAATAGGATAGCTGCCCTGCGGCAAAAAATTAATATACAATTTTGGCCAGCGATTTCATTCGAGAATCGTCGTAAATGGTATAATCGATCAGGTATGCTTGTCCCAACTGATATACTCCGTCCTGAAGAAATTGCGGCACGCAACCTTAATGAGCGGACAAGCCGTTTCTTTTCCAGTGTCAATGGGCGTCAATTACTTGAAAGGGAATTCTTGCGCGCTGGGCAAACGATACGAGGGTTCGCCAGCAATCCTAGTCAAATGCTCAAACCTTTGGGATATAGTCCTTTCGATCCCGGTTTCGGCTCGATATTTGTAACCTACCGAAATTGCCCCAACAACTGTCCACTTGCCCTTTGGTATGGGAATCCGGAGTACCCACCTAACCATCCCCTCGGCAGATGGTATCCGCTGTTTCCGCGCAAAACCTATGACCCATAGGAGGAACCAAAATGACTGCTGAAACCAGCAACCAAGATAACCACCAGCTGCGGACGTATTACCGCGCCGACTCCGCTGCTTTTCTCAAAACCAAAGAAAAATACGGTGGTCTGTCTAACATGGCCGGCGGTTTTCCGCTGGTTGTGAACGACATTAAGGTTCGCACGTCCGAGGCGTTGTATCAGGCTTGTCGTTTTCCGCATATGCCAGAAATCCAGCGACTGATTATAGAGCAGAAAAGCCCAATGACAGCAAAGATGAAGGGCAAACCTCATCGACAAAACTCCCGTCCTGATTGGAACGCAGTTCGAGTTAAAATTATGCGCTGGTGCTTACGAGTGAAACTTGCCCAGAATTGGGATGCGTTTAGCGAACTATTGCTGGAAACTGCAGACCTTTGGATAGTAGAACAATCCAGACGGGATGACTTCTGGGGTGCTAAACCAGTAGATAAGGATATACTAATTGGAGTTAACGCTTTGGGCCGTTTGCTTATGGAACTGCGAGAACATGTAAAAGATGATCCAAGTAAACTCCTGCAAGTGGATCCACTTCCTATCCCCAGCTTCCTGCTATATGGACGCCAAATTGAAGTAATAGGTGATGCTGGAGTAATAGGCGATGTTAGTTCAGAACAACTTTCGATACCGGGCATCAGGGCTTCGTGAAGGATTTCTGGAGGTCTGTATGGGATTCTTTACTTCGTTATAGCACAGGTCGCAAGTCTCAGAGTGCCAAAACGGAAATTTGTGACCGTTTGTAGGGAACGTAGATCCGCGTTCCGCACGAAAGGAGTAAAATAGTGACCGACCAAATCGAAAAGACGGAACAACTCATCCGAGGTGCACAGGAGCTGAGCGAGAAGTTCCAGAAAGACCCCCATCGACCAGCGTATCATTTCACTCCGCCGTGGGCTTGGATGAACGACATCAATGGGCCCCTCTTTTGGAACGGCAGATACCACATTTTCTACCAGCATAACCCTGACGGTGCCTATTGGAAATGGATTCAGTGGGGGCACGCATCGAGTCCAGACCTTGTGCATTGGACGCACCATCCGATTGCGTTGACGCCGACGTTGGGTGGTCCAGATCGGGATGGTTGCTTTAGTGGCGGTGCGGTTATCAATGATGGCGTTCCCACACTGATTTACCACGGTGTCCCCGAAGGGACATGTATCGCCACCAGCGAGGACCCGGATTTAATTCAGTGGACTAAGCACCCTGCGAATCCTGTCATACCGGTCCCGAAACCGGACGATCCGGACTACGGGAAGTATCGCGTCTATGATCCATGCGCCTGGAAGCACGGTGATTTTTGGTATGCGTTGTGCGGTAGTCGTGACCCAGCGGGCGGTGATACCGGCTATCTGTTCAAGTCCACTGATATGGTTCATTGGGAGTATCTGCACCCGTTCTACAAATCAAACCGACGCTGGACCGAGGCAGATGAGGATTGCGCTGTCCCAAATTTCTTCCCGATAGGGGATAGACACATGTTGCTGTTTTGCAGCCATTTGCAGGGAACCCAATATTACCTCGGTCGGTACGAAGATGACCGCCTTTACCCGGAGCGATACGCCCGTATGAGTTGGTCTGGCGGACACCTGGGAGGCGGAATTACGCTGCTGGACGGGAATGGACGTCGTATCTTTTTTGACTGGATCCGCGAGACGAGAACATCGGAAGCTGAGCGTGCCTCCGGTTGGTCTGGAGTCATGACCGTGCCGCGAGTCTTATCGTTAGACGAAGATAACAGTTTGACCATTGAACCTGTTCCCGAACTGGAGATGCTGCGACAGAATCACCGCCATCATGAGAACATCCATATGACCACCGATTCGGAACTGCCACTTGACGACGTAAGAGGGGATTGTCTAGAATTGGCTGTAGAGGTTGATGTGGTGGATGGCGTTGAGTTTGGTGTGAAGGTTCGTTGTTCGCCGGGGGCGGAAGAACAGACCGCCATTATATGTAATCCGGGCGCAAAGACATTAAGTGTAGATATCGGCAAGTCCACTCTGGACAAAAGCATAAGATACATCTACTATCGCAACGAGAGCGCAACGAAGAGGGTGCCTGAGAGCAAGAGAATAGTAACTGCCCAAGAAGCACCGTTTGAGCTATCCCCCGGAGAACCGCTCAAGTTGCGTATCTTTCTGGATCGTTCGGTGCTAGAGGTTTTCGCCAATGGACGTCAGTGTGTGACACAGCGAATCTATCCAACCCGAGGTGACAGTCTAGGCGTGATACTCTTCAGCCGTGGTGGGAGTGTGGATGTGAAGTCTGTTGATGCTTGGGACATGGGGCAAACAACCGAATAGATCAACAATCAAACCTCTATGAGGTAGGATAAGGAAAAGAACGAAATATGGAAAAACGAACGCTTGGGCGCACGGGACTTGAAGTCAGTGTGCTGGGGATGGGGGGATTGTATGTCTCCAGAGCGGGTGACCGTGGACGTGATGAGGGGTGCCGCGCTGTCCACCGTGCACTTGAACTCGGTGTAAATTATGTGGACACAGCACCGAGCTACCGTGACAGCGAAGAGGTTTTAGGCATCGCACTCGAAGATGTGGCGCAGCCGTACTTTCTCGCTACGAAACTCGGCGGCCGTCCGCAGCCGTTTAACCCTCAAGATAAAGATCTCTTGCGGCAGTCGGTCAACGAAAGCCTCCGGTTACTCAAACGCGATTATATTGATGTCCTGTTAGTGCATGAGCCTGACCGTCCCGGCCAGTATGATTGGTGGACGGATTACGACAATTTCCACGGTCCTGTTTGTGATCTGTTGGAAGAACTGAAAGCGGAGAAAATTATCCGATTCACTGGACTCGGCGGTACCACCGCTTATCAGCTTCCGCTTATTATGGCAACGGGAAACTACGATGTCGTTTTGACGGCGTTCAACTATAGCCTGCTCTGGCGGGAGGCAACCATCTCTATCTTCCCCGAAGCCAAACGACAGAATATGGGCGTTGTCATCGGCTCGCCGCTTCAACAGGGTGCCCTATCGCAGCGCTACCCCGAAATAGAAACCGGGGCACCGTGGTTAAGCCCGCCACGACAGAAGCAGTACCAGCGACTTTACCGGTTTCTGGAGGAAATCGAACTATCTCTGCCGGAGGCTGCGCTCCGTATGATGGTGGCAACCCCTGAAATTTCGACGGTCTTGATGGGTGCACGATCGGTGGAGGAAGTAGAACAGAATGTGCATTCGGTAGAAGCGGGGCCGCTGCCGTCGGATATCCTCGCTGAACTTCAGGAAATTGCGGATATGGTGCCGTTCCGACCCAATGAAGAGCCCTTTGGCTTGCCGTTTGGGCGACCATACAAGTGGCCAGGCCAGGCTGGCAGATAGGAAGGAGAACTCGATGAAAGTCACTGACGTCAAAGTACATCTTGTGCGGTCAAACCGCAACACCGTGATTCCGTCACCGTGGATCTTCGTGCAGGTATTCACTGATGAAGGGGTAGTAGGGCTAGGCGACGCAACGAATTGGCCCGGCGGCACGATCATTAAGCAGTCAATCGAGGAGTTGAGCCGGCTCGTTATCGGAGAGAATCCCTTTAATATCGAATACATCTACCATCTGTTGTATAACGCCTTGCAACAAATCGGGCAAACTGGGGCAGTGATTGCCGCAATCAGCGGCATTGAGATCGCGTTATGGGACATTGTGGGGCAGGCGGTGGGCCAGCCGATTTACAACCTACTGGGCGGATCCTGTCGGGATAGGGTGCGTTTTTATAGCCACGCAGGCGAGCCGGAGGAGTGCGCTCGTTTGGCGGAGAAAGGGTGCACCGCTATCAAGGCATATTTCCCCGGCGGCACTCCTCGGCCGGGGGAACGGATTAACATCCCTTGTTCCATTACCTTGAGGGAGGAACTCATCGCGCTGGCACACATGCAACGGTGTCGAGAGGTTGTGGGGAACGAGGTAGACATTGCAACCGATGTGGGTGCCCGATATACCACGAGTGCAGCGATTCGACTGGGAAACAGGTTGGAGGAGATTGGACTTTTATTCTACGAGGAGCCGGTGGGACCCGAAAATATTGATGCACTCGCAAAGGTGACTGCTGCGGTAACAGCCCCTGTTTGCGTCGGGGAACGGCGTTACACACGCTTCGGCTTCCGCGACTTAATCGCCGCACAGGCGGTGGACATGATTATGCCCGACGTGGTGCGAGCGGGAGGTATCGCGGAGACGAAGAAGATCGCCGCCATGGCAGAAAGTTACTACATGCAGGTTTCGCCGCACAACCCCAACAGCGCCATATCGACGCTCGCCAGCATTCACCTGATGGCGAATATCCCCAACGCGCTTGTCTTGGAATATGTCGATGATGAGCAGGATGCACCGTGGCGCAACGACCTGTTAACTGACCCACCGCAGGTGGAAAATGGCTATCTGCGACTCCCAACGAAGCCGGGGCTGGGGGCACAACTTGTGATGAAAGAAGTCGAAAAATACCGGTTTGAGGGATAGTTGGACAAAAAAGCGTGAGTTGTTACTTGTTGTTCCGGTGCCTGTGTGAAACGTAAGAAGTTCATTAATGCATTGGTTCATTGGGGTAATTATAGTAGGCACGCTCGGTTCCCGATAAATCGGGATTCAAAACAACTCGTAGCTGCCCTATTGTAGGTCGATTTTCCAAAATCGACATTGGAACGTCAAGATATGAATCTCGATCTACAGAATTCCGGCAGCATTACCCCGACGTTGTTCCCTGCCACACACATCGCGCTCCTCTGGAGCGCAGGGATTGACCTTATCGCCGTTCTACAGATATATCGCTCCTCTGGAGCGAAAGGCAGAATCCTTCAATCTTAACAATAAACCGATAGATTTTTAACACTAGCAACTTGTGTTACAAATCGAAAAGAGACAATATGGAACGAGTAGAATCTTTACCTGATAATTACATCGCGAGCCAAGCACCAGATATTCGGACGGTTTTAGAGGAACTTCATACGCTGATCAGGGCAGTGTTACCAGATCGGGAGTGCTGTATGTGGGAAGGCGTTTTTTGGGGTGGCAGCGAACAGAGAATCATCGGCTACGGCAATTATTCCTACACACGTACTGATAAGACAGAGGTCGAATGGTTCATCGTTGGGTTGACCCGGCAGAAAAATTATTTCAGCGTGTATGTCAATGCAGTCGAAGGGAAAGATTATCTGGCTGAACTCTATGGTCCCCGACTCGGCAAGGTCAAGATCGGAAAAAGTTCTATTAGTTTTCGTAACCGGGCAGATGTTGATCTGGATGTGTTGAGTGAGATGGTTGAACACGCGGGAAAAATAGTGACACCTGAAAACGAATCGTGAACGTCAGTTGGCAGAACAACACCTGTGAGAAATCCCGATACAGGCTCATGTAACAAGAGCCAAAAAAATGCCAGACCGTGAGGGAGGCGGTCTGGCAATACCGACGTTCAGGAAGAAAACGCCAGTTGACGTCTATTTCAAAGATATTGAGAGCAAGACGAAAAACTGTGAGCAATTCAATATTACTCACCAACAGATTATAGTATACCCTATTGGGTAACGAAAGTCAAGCATATTTTAACGAATGTGAAGGGTAAATCAATTATAGTTCCCCGTAGTTTCGCTGTGGAGGTTCAACTACGTAAGTCCTAATACCGTATTTCGCCCATTATCAATCATTTATTTTTCCGCATTATATCCAGTAAATCTTTTGCATACTCAGTAAGTTCTGCTGCAAGGGCGGGCTGCGCTAAATCTGCATCTGGTTTACAGGGACCCTGTAGCCAAAACTCAAATTCTATAAACACAAAGTCATCTTTTATCATATCACCGTCCTGCTTAGGAACGCCAACTGTAAGAAACGTTTTTGGTGTCATTCGCTTGTTCTGATTTGAGATAGGCATTCGGGTCGTAATGCAATGCCCCAACCGGAAGCCATTCCCACAGGGGACCTAGGTCTTTCCGCATCCAATTGACATAAAATTGTGGCAACTCAGTTGTTTCTTGTTCAAAGTAAGCTCGGAACTTGGAATCACTTTCGAGTTGTTGAAGCACTTGTGCATACCGCCCGATTTTATGGCGTCTTGTTGACATTCCTCGCGGAACAGTCAGCCATCCCCAAATAGGCACCTCATTTGCTTTGCAACGATTGGCAATGGACTTCCACGAAAATGTATGGCTTCCTAAATCAACCATGTGTCTGTAGAATTCTGTCCATGAGTAATTGTTCGGTTTTACATTCATCATATCATTGTTCAAAAAGTGGAATGGCAATGGGATTACGCGGTTTGCACGTTGATAATCCAGATTGAGTGGTGCGGCTCTTCCATAGGCGGTCAGCAAGTTATAGGACGGATACGCGCCGGGTGTCATATCCACAAATCGTTTGGTCAGTTCAAACGGTTCAGCACCTTGGTCGGTGTCAAGTCCGAATACAAAGTTGGTTTGTACATAAGGGATATATTTCAGGATGGTATTGATTTCGTTAGAGACTTTCTGGACTTTTTCTTCTCCTACCCTCGAACCTGTCTTCGATTTGTTACCGAGGTCATACCACGACTCAATACCGGGTAGGATTGCCTTAAATCCGTTTCGCTTGAACCGTTTGAGATGGGGCTCTGACAAGAGTGATAAACTGCTTTCAGCAACGAAACTGATGCTATCCGGCGGTATCGCTTCCTCAATTGCACCCATGTAGTCGTCGAACCGAACCCCAAAATTGGGGTCATGCCATCCGACTAAAGGACGTTTGAACTGGCGCAACAGAAAGCGGAGGTCCTCCTTGATGACATCAAAATCAAAAGGACGATAGGGAATACTTGCATCAATACAGAACGCACAGGTATACGGACAACCCATACTCCCAAGCATTGGAACAGTTTTGAGCAATGGTGCTTTTCGCAATATCGGCTCAATAAACGGCCAACGCTCACGTACGCTAGGAAGTGCCGTCGGCTGCTGTTTCGCTGAGATACATGTACCAATCGATCGGTATTGTGAACAATCGGATAAGACCTCTCGGATTACAGACTTGTCAGTAAAGCCAAGAACGTAATCGAAGTATTGCTGTGCATCTTCTGGATAGCAGCGGGCGTGTGGACCGCCTAATACGGTGATGGTGCCTTCTGAGCGAAGTCGGTTGCTTAACGCATAGGCAAGTTGTGCGCCCTGTGTAAAAGTCCCTATAAAGGCTAAGTCTAGGTTGTCGGGCAAATCTTCAATCAAATTCCCAAAACCAGTATAACACCGGAGTGTAACATCGTGCCCTTCCTCTGCACACCAAACACCTATTGCTTGCGGCATAACACTTGCGTAATTGCTATGCAGAATATGTTTGTATAATGACCGGGTATTCCTATTGGTGGTAAGGTCAATAATCCCAATCTTCTTGGGTGATTTCATGGCATCTCCTTTTTAACATCTTCAGGACTTACACAGTTGAACGCTCAAAAGCCCTGTAGTTCGGTAATTCATCACCGCAGGACACAATTTCCAACGCCCGATGAATCGGGCAACTACAGTAAATCGGTAGGTTTACTGAAGCCTTTTCGTAGGGAACGCAGATCTGCGTTCCCTACCTCCGTTTAGCCCCGATTGCACCATTATAAGCCGAAGTGCCCAAGCCTTACTAAATATAGGGCGGGGCAAGATGCCCCGCCTACGGGATTTATAAGAAAGCGGGACAAGTTGAAAATCCCGATTTATCGGGGATGCCCCGTCTACCGCTAAAGGGTGAAATTAACGCCTTTCCTATTTGACGATCACCACCTTCCGCATCTGCGAATAGTCGCCAGCACGCAACTGGTAAAAATAAACACCGCTCGCAACCGACTCACCCCATTCGTTGCGACCATCCCAATACGCAGCGCGACTCCGATCCGTGTAATACCCCGCCTGCTGATGACCCAGGTCCAATTCACGCACCAACGCACCATCCACGTCGTAGATATAGAGCGACACATCGGTGTCGTTTGCCAACCGATACGGTATCCATGTCTCCGGGTTGAACGGGTTAGGGTAGTTGGGCAAGAGGAGGGTTTCTTTCGGGAGCAGTGCTGCAAGAAGTTGCTCTAGGAAGAGAATACCTTTTAGGGTTGTTGGGTCTGTGAAGTCGAGTTGCCGTGCATGAGAAAGCCACAGCTTTACATCTGCTGCGGTGAACATCTCAAGTGCCTGTGGCTGTGCCAAAGGTGCGGCTGCAGCACTGTCCAGCGCGCCGGCGACTATGGTGAGATCGTCAATGTTCACCACATCATCCCCGTTGATATCTGCGGTATTCTGCCCTGTCTGCCCGTAATTTGATGCCACCAACATCAAATCTTGGAGGTCCACCACACCATTGTTATTGACATCAGCTGCAGGGGTGACGGATATTTCTGCTGTAAGTGCAGGTCCGTCGTAACCTTCTATTGCACCTGCGCCCACCGTGAAGGTGAGCGTACTATCTGTGTTGATGTTGCCGTTGAATGTCAGTTCAACTGTCACCTCTGTATCGCTAATGCGGTCCACATCGTACGATCTGAAAGTGACCCCATCAATGCCGGATACTGTTATGGCACGTCCGACAGTATAACTAGAACTTTCATAAGTCCTACCACTGAGGGTAAGGGTAACAACACTCTCATCCAAGGTTAATTCTGTCAATGGAGACGCTGTTGAAGCGACTATTGATTCTGATGATGCAGAGACAGGGACGTGTGTGGTGAATGCCGAGCCACTATAACCTGCTATGGCATCTGCTGTCACGGTAAAGGTAAGGCGGCTGTTGGTTTGGAAGCTACCATTGAATGTCAATTCAACAGTGACTTGTGTATCGCTGATGCGGTCTACATCGTACGATCTGAAAGTGACCCCATCAATGCCGGATACTGTTATGGCGCGCCCAACGGTATAACTAGAACTTTCATAAGCCCTGCCACTGAGGGTAAGGGTAACAACACTCTCATCCAAGGTTAACTCAGTCAATGGAGACGCGGTTGAAGCTACCAATGACTCCGTAGATGCGCTGACAGGAACTTGTGCGGTGAAGGCGGAACCATTGTAGTCTGCTATTGCACCTGAGCCCACCGTGAAGGTGATTGTGGAATTTGTGTCGAAGTCGGTGCCGTCGAATGTCAGTTCAACCGTGATTTTGGTGTCGCTCACCCGGTCAATGTCAAATGTGCCAACAGTTACACCTGGAATACCGGCAGATACGGTCACAGCGTTTCTGATCTTGGAACTAGAGCGTTCATAAGTCCTGCCACTGAGTGTCAGCGTAACCACGCTTTCATCCAAAGTTGCCTCTGTTAGCGGAGCCGCGGTTGAAGCTACCAATGATTCCGTAGATGCGCTGACAGGAACTTGTGCGGTGAAGGCGGAACCATTGTAGTCTGCTATTGCACCTGCGGCTACGGTGAAGGTGAGTGTGGCATCGGTATCAAAGTCCCCGTTGAATTCAAGTTCAACAGTGATTTCTGTGTCGTTTACGCGGTCCACACCGAACGTGCCGACAGTAACCCCCGGTATACCGGATATCCTTATGGCATCTCTGATTTTGAAAATGGATAGTTCGTAAAACCCGCCACTCAGAGTAAGTGTGACAACACTCCCAGCCAGCGTTGCCTCTGTTAAGGGAGCCGCAGTTGAGGTACTTAACGTTGGATTACTAACGGTGATACTCACGGCAGCGGAACAGTTATTATCAGAGAGGCTCTCACTCGAAACACCCTCAACACACGCACCGTAATAATATGTGCCGGGAGCAGTAGGTGCTGTGAGCCTAATACTCTCAGCACCCCTCTGATTCGCACCAAGCGCACTCACGCTGTCTGTGCCGACTTCTGTATCCCTGGTCGAAATCGTGGCATCGGTCGAGCGATAATAGCGTAATGTGGTACCAGCCGCACGGCCTGAACCCCGGTTTGTGACCGTGGTAGACAGCGTAAAACTCTCACCGGGAACTAATGTGTTTTTACTGACCGTCGGTTGTTCGACTACTAAGTCCGATGGCTGCACCGTGATGCTCACGGCAGCGGAACAGTTATTATCAGAGAGGCTCTCACTCGAAACACCCTCAACACACGCACCGTAATAATATGTGCCGGGAGCAGTAGGTGCTGTGAGCCTAATACTCTCAGCACCCCTCTGATTCGCACCAAGCCCGCTCACGCTGTCTGTGCCGACTTCTGTATCCCTGGTCGAAATCGTGGCATCGGTCGAGCGATAATAGCGTAATGTGGTACCAGCCGCACGGCCTGCCCCTTGGTTTCTGACAGTGGCAGAAAGGGTAAAAGTCCCGCCGGGAGCTAACGTGCTTTGACTGACCGACGGTTGGTCAACTACTAAGTCCGATTCCTGTGTAGGTGGTGGAGACGTCCCATCGTCGTCCGGTTCCTGTGTAGGTGGTGGTGGAGACGTCCCGTCGTCTCCCACTGCCTCTATCAACCACATACCATTGATTTGCTTACTAGCAGCAAAGTTGTACCGGACACCATTGATAGTGCTAGTAAAACTCAACCGACCGCCAACAGATACTTTGTTGACTATTTGTCTGAGCACCGCGGGTAATCCGGGAATGTCCCATTTTGCATTCCCATTATTGAGTACAGAAAACTCAGCATCGGTGCCGGGATAAGTACAACTCTCGCCGGGCGAGAGAGTATCACCAACTCTGCAGATTTGCCCATAACTGATGCCTTGTGTTCCATAAGTCAACAGGATACTCACCAAAATCAAGACAACTCGTTTGTGATTCAAAACTAGCACTTTCATAAGCAACTCCTTTTTATTGGTTTTCTGTAGGAAATATCAATAGGACTTACGCAAATTTTGTAATGATGTGATAATATGACTTATGACAACCTTAACTGCAACCCACTGTGCCTTACAATTGGATTATGTTAAGGATTAGTGCAGCAAAAGCCACAAGCACTTGCAACCCGATTTATCAGGGATTACTCTCCCCCCGCTTGCGGGGGGATTAAGGGGGGTACGAAGGGGGCCTTCACTTCGTGTTTTGCACTCTCTCTTTATATGAGCCATCCAATTATATCGTAGGGAACGGAGATCTCCGTTCCCTTTGTTAAATATCAACAGAACGAGGATTCTACCTATGCTTACTAAGTCCTACTTTATTCAAAAGTCAGCTCGTCAGGCTCGCCGACGGTGTAGGGATAGAATTGCTGAATGGTCGTCGTCCCAGTCTCAGTCGCATTGAACGCCTCGGCAGGCAGATTGACATACTCCCGCTCCCCGGCCGGGAGTATCTTCACGCGACTATAGCCGCTATACTCATGGGAACGAACAGTTCTTTCGGGAAAGTAGAGAAGCTCTTCCAACTCTTCATTGTTGTGGGCATTTACCAAATAGACTAAAACCGCCCGATTCCCTTGCAGCCGTTGCCGCCACTGTAGGTGAAACTCCGTATCGGAATCTTTGACTAGATGCACTTCGGGAGGTGGCGGTTGTGTGACTTCTTCATCGTCCCCACAGCCAAAGCCGATGAATGCTAGTGCTAGCAGCGGGATGTAGATAATCCACTGCTTGAGACCCTTATAAGTAGAGATAGGGGTCTCACGAGATTTTTCCTGCTTCCAAATTGTGTATACGACTTTCATCCGAATATCTCCTTTCGGCTTAGATAAAAGAAAGAGTATCGCCTTACGCTCATGCAAAGAATGAGTGCAACAGTAAGGGCAGGTCTTGTGCTTGCCCAAAGGTACTTGCAACCCGATTTATCAGGGGTTACTCTCCCCCGCTTGCGGGGGGATTAAGGGGGGTACGAAGGGGCACTTCACTTCGTCCTTTGCACTCTCTTTTTACATGAGCCAACGTGTATCTTCTGTTTTTCCAATCTTCCATGTTTCTCTGATAAATTTTATTTCAAAATTAGCATCTTCCGCGTCTGAGAATAATCGCCTGCGGACAGGTGGTAAAAATAAACACCGCTCGCAACCGACTCACCCCATTCGTTGCGGCCGTCCCAATACACCGCACGACTCCGATCCGTGTAATACCCCGCTCGTTGATGACCCAGATCCAACTCGCGCACCAATATGCCATTGATGTCATAGATAAAGAGCGACACATCGCTGTCGTTTGCTAGGTGATACGGTATCCATGTCTCTGGGTTGAATGGGTTGGGGTAGTTCGCCAAAAGCGCGGTTTCTTTTGGCATTAAGGCTGCCAAGAGCTGTTCCAACGTGAGTATCCCACGCTGGTAGGTCGGCGTTTTACTGCCCGTCAACTTCGCTTCAGTCAGCCACTGGTCGACCGTCGAGGCGGTGAGGTTTTTAGGTATCTGTGAACGGAGAGAAGGTGCAGCCGGCGCACTGTCTATCACGGCGGCAACAAGGATAAGATCATCAATGTTGATGACCCCATCGTTGTTCACATCTCCCGAAATCTGACCTGTCCGTCCGTAACGTTGCGAAATATACACCAAATCGTTAGTGTCCACAACGCCGTCAAGATTCACGTCCTCCTTTACGATTACGGGATTAACTGGAGAAAGAATGCCGAGGGCTATGCCCCTTGGTGAGCCCAATCCTTGTGTGCGTGTAACGAGGTCTTCGATGTTTGAGCCATCTAAGTTAGCACGCTGGATTTTATCCGTGTCATCATCTGTCCAATACATCTTGCCACCCGCAACATCTAACGCTATGCCGCCTGGACCGTCCAATCCTCGTGTAACAAGGTCTTCGATGTTTGACCCGTCAAGATTCGCACGCTGGATTTTATCCGTGCCATTATCTGTCCAGTACATCTTTCCACCCACCACATCTAACGCTATGCTGCTTAGACGATCTAATCCGTGTGTGACGAGGTCTTGGACGTTTGACCCGTCAAGGTTCGCACGCTGGATTTTACCCGTGCCATTATCTGTCCAGTACATCTTTCCACCCACCACATCTAACGCTATGCCTATTGGAAGCTCCAATCCGTGTGTGACGAGGTCTTGGACGTTTGACCCATCAAGGTTCGCACGCTGGATTTTATCCGTGCCAAAATCTGTCCAGTACATCTTACCCCCTGCCACATCTAACGCTATGTCTCTTGGATTCTCCAATCCTTGTGGGCGTGTAACGAGGTCTTGGACGTTTGACCCATCAAGGTTCGCACGCTGGATTTTATCCGTGCCAAAATCTGTCCAGTACATCTTACCCCCTGCCACATCTAACGCTATGCCGTATAGGTATTTCAATCCTTGTGTGCGTGTAACGAGGTCTTGGACGTTTGACCCGTCCAAATTCGCACGCTGGATTTTACCCGTCCAACCATCTATCCAAAAAATCGTCAACAGACTTTCTCCTCTACTGGCAGTGGCGGTTATTTCTGCGGTCAGCGCGGTGCCTTTATAGTTTGTTATCGCGCCCGCGGCTACGCTAAAGATCAGGTCCCTATCACTGTCAAAGTCAGTGCCATCAAAATTAAGTCCAACGCTAATCTCTGTATCGTTGACGCGTTGCACCTTAGCGGTGTTCACCGTTACACCAGCGATCCCGGACACCGTTACGGCGTTTCTGATTTGGGAGAGGTTCTGTTCGTAAATGAGACCCGTAAGTGTCAGGGTGACCACGCTCTCATGCAAAGTTGCCTCTGTTAAGGGAGACACAACCGAGGCAGCAACACTCTCTTTAACAGCGGTAACAGGTATTTGTGTGGTGAATGCGTCTCCTGTGTAGCCTGCTATCGCGCCCCCGCCCATACTGAAAGTCAGTGTGGCATCGGTGTCAAAGTCAGTGCCATCAAAATTAAGTCCAACGCTAATCTCTGTATCGTTGACGCGTTGCACCTTAGCGGTGTTCACCGTTACGCCATTGATACCAGACACCGTCACGGCGTTTCTGATTTGGGAGAGGTTCTGTTCGTAAATGAGACCCGTAAGTGTCAGGGTGACCACGCTCTCATGCAAAGTTGCCTCTGTTAAGGGAGACACAACCGAGGCAGCAACACTCTCTTTAGCAACCGTGATCCTCACGGGACCAGAGCAGTTATTAGCAGTATTTTCCTCATTACTAACAGTGTCAACACATGCACCGTAATGGTAGGTGCCGGGCGATGTGGGCGCGGTCAAAGTAATGCTCTCATCACTACTCTCATTCGCACCAAGTGCACTCACACTGTCTGTACCCACTTCCGTATCATCCGGAGTGTCATCGACTAATTCTCGGAGTCTCAGCCACGCTTCTGTAAGCATCTCGGAGCGATAATAGCGCAACGTAGTCGCAGCCTCACTGCCTACACCTTCGTTTTTGACGGTGGTAGAGAGCGTAAAGTCCTCGCCGGGGGCTAACGTGCTTTTACTGACCGTCGGTCAGGCTACCACTAAGTCCGGCTTCTGTGCGGGAGGCGGGGTCCCCGGCGTCACCGACTCGATTAGCCAAGTGCCATCACCGCGAGGGCTAGCGACAAAGTTACGAATCTTGCCATTAATATTCCCCCGGACGCTTATCACGCCGCCAGTGGTAATGAACACGTATTGTCCAAATCCATTCGGTCGAACAGAAAATTTATCTCCAGTACCGCCATCGATACAACTCTCGCCGGGCGAGAGAATATCACCTACGTTACAAACTTGCCCGTAACTGATGCCTTGCGTTCCATAGGCCAACAAGGCGATTGCAGCAAGCAGAAACAGGAGGGATTTGACGTTCAAAATTTGATTTCTCATTTCGTAAATTCCTTTCATTGGTTGAGTCGCTTTATCTAAACAGGGGTTATTAAGTTGAACGATTGAAGCCCCCGATGCGGAGATCGGGATTCAAAGCAACTTGTAGTTTGGCGATTCATCACCCGTATAAACATACAATAGAGGGTTGGTCCCTATGAGCCGGTGACTCATGTTAACAAATCGTGCAAAGAAACCGAGTTTTTGACAAAAACTCGGTTTCTTGTAAGCCAAGATTGTTCTCCTTTCTCTAGGGGGATTTGACAATAGACATCTATTGGGGCACCTGATACTATTTGAGAATGACCATGCGTCGTAGGGCGGTATAATCCCCTGCTCGGAGTTGATAGAAATAAACCCCACTCGCAACGCTTTCCCCGAAGGCATTACGCCCATCCCAATAAGCAGCACGTTCCCGACTATGATAAAAGCCTGCCGATTGATAACCGAGCGGAAGGGTGCGAATCAACTTACCGGTTGTATCATAAATGGATAACGATACAGGACTGTCCTCCGAGAGTTGATACGGAATCCATGTTTCCGGGTTGAACGGATTCGGGAAGTTCTGCAACAACTGCGTCAGGTTCGGTTGACCGATGCTATCAAGCCTGATAGACAAAACCGCGTTTTCCAAGTCTTCAGGGGTTACTTTATAACTGAGCGTGTGTGATTCAACATTTCTATCCGGACCGATAACATGGATTTCAATCACGTCTCCAACTCGTACAACGCTCCGACGCGCCAAGTCTGCCGTTGCCGCAGCGAAGTAAGCCCCTTGCACCGAGGCGGTTATCACCCTGTTTGTTCTCAGGTTACGGACGATGACTTGGTGGCCATCAAACGCGGGTTTACCCGCTAAATGTCCACTGACAACAAACGCCCACGCTGCTTGGGCTGTCTCGACGGAGATCGCAGGTGCCGCTGCCGCAGTCTCCGTTTGGTTTGTCCACTCAGAGCCGACGAACGCGAATTGGCGCGTTTCTGGCACATTGACGATATAACCTTTTCCCCCTTCAACTGCAAAACCGTCGTCCGGTGCATCTGGCGTCCAGCCGACGAACTGCTGGTTTGCCGTATCAAGCGTGATGACGGTGGTCGCTCCCGTCAGTGCTGCAAGGCTCTTGGCATTCATCGGCGTTGGTGGTGCCAATGGCACAGAAATCATGTTTAACCCTTTAGCCAATGTGACGTGGTAGACGTTGCCAAAGTAATCAGCCACCGTCTGGGTAGTGGGTCTAGCGATAAAGCCGTGTCTTCGCCCATCGGTTGACATATAGTTTCCGACGATAGAACTGTCTTGATTGATATTCCAGCCCTCCGTGCTAACGCTCCCCGGAAACTTAAACTCCCGCACCCCGCCCGTGGATGTGCCGACATAAGTGCGCGGGACATCACCCACCGCTTTGGCGCGGGCGATGGCTGTCAATGCGTCGTTCATATCGTGCACAAAAAGGTACTCCAGCTCTCCTGAACTTGGAACGCCGAAAGATAAAAATCTGTCAATCGGGGGACGCACGTAGCCATCATATCTCCCTTCAGCATCTATGTAACTTCCTACTATAACATTGTCCGCGGTCGTAAAATTGGCATAAGTTGCCAATGCACCGGGGAACTCAAGGATTGTGTCGCCTGAGAACCCACGGCGAACACCAGCAGCATCTATAAAATTACCCGTCAGTGCCCCGGTCGCATCACTAATACCGTATATCTCCGTTTGGACGGCGTCTGGGAAATCGTATTGACGCAGTTCCCCATTTTCTAAAATGACACCGTGGTGCAGACCGCCGCTGTCTTGGTAGTGTCCGGCAGCTGTCCCATCATTGCCGATCGCATAGAAATGCGTTTTCTGCGAGCCGGGGAAATCGTATGTCGAAAATACGCCATCAATGAATGTAAAGCCGACTCTCTTTTCACCATCAGGGCTCTGCGTATTTCCTGCGTAATCCTCAAAGTCATTACTCGCTGTCAACTCTAAGAAATCTACGCCCGGCACATCAATCGTCTCAAAAGTATAGTTGGAGGTGGTGGGTATGACAGCGGCTTCATCACTGACTTGTGCAGGCGGTTTGGCGATGAATCCGTGTCTGCGTCCATCGGCAGAGTCATAGTGTCCGACGATAGAGCCGTCCTGATTGATATTCCAGCCCTCCGTGCTAACACTGCCCGGAAACTGGAATTCTTGGAAACCGGTCCCGAATGTGCCGACATAGGTGCGCGGGACATCATCCACCCATTTTGCCCGTGCAACCATAAACCCTCCATCGTTGATGCCGTGTATAAAAGCGTATTCCAGTTGCGCTGGGCTATCAGGGCTTAGATTGAGAAACTCGCCATCTGGGGTACGCAGATATAGACTATATCTCCCTTCAGCATCTACGAAGCTGCCTACCAGACCCCCGCTTACGTTCACAAAATCGGCATAAGTTGCCGATGCACCGGGGAACTCAATTATCGCGTCCCCTGAAAATCCACGGCGAACACCAGCAGCATCTATAAAATTACCCGTCAGTGCACCAGTCGCATCACTAATACCGTATATCTCCGTCTGGACAGCACCCGGAAAATCGTATTGACGTAGTTCCCCATTTTCTAAAATGACACCGTGGTGCAGACCGCCGCTGTCTTGGTAGTGTCCGGCAGCTGTCCCATCATTACCGAGCGCGTAGAAATGCGTTTTCTGCGAGCCGGGGAAATCGTAGGTCGTAAAAACGCCATCAATGAGCGTAAAGGCGACCTCTTTTTCGCCATCAGGGGGACGCACGTAACCCGCGTAATCCTCAAAGTCGCTACTCGCGGTCAACGCTAAAAAATCTACACCGTCAACATCAATCGTCTCAAAAGTATAGTTGAAGGCAGTGGGTGTGACAACGGGTTGATCGTCCCGTACGGGTCTGGCGATAAAGCCGTGTCTGCGCCCATCGGTTGATATATAGTTTCCGACGACAGAGCCGTCCTGATTAATATTCCAACCCTCCGTGCTGACGCTGTCCGGAACCAGCAATTCATGTGTATCCTCGAATGGACCGACATAGGTGCGCGGAACATCCCCAACCAGTTTGGCTCGCGTAACAGAAATGCTTGCATCGTTGATACCGTGCACAAAAAGGTATTCCAGATTTTCTGCGCCCAGAATAGCGAGAGATACAAACCTGCCATCCGGAGCACGCACGTATGGATGATATACACCTTCAGCATCTATATAGCTGCCGACGATACTGCCTTGCACGTTCACAAAATCGGCATAAGTTGCCGATGCGCCGGGGTACTCAATGATTGTGTCCCCTGAAAATCCACGGCGAACACCAGAAGCGTCTATAAAATTACCCGTCAGTGCCCCGGTCGCATCACTAATACCGTATATCTCCGTTTGGACGGCACCCGGAAAATCGTATTGCCGCAATTCGCCATTTTCTAAAACGACACCATGGTACAGACCGTCACTATCCTCGTAGTGTCCGGCAGCTATCCCTGTATTACTGAGCGCGTAGAAATGCGTTTTCTGCGAGCCGGGGAAATCGTAGGTCGTAAAAACGCCATCAATGAGCGTAAAGCCGACTTCTTTTTCACCTTCGGGGCTCCGGGTGTTACCTGCGTAATCCTCAAAGTCGCTGCTCGCCGTCAACTCTAAAAAATCTACACCCGGAACATCAATACTCTCAAAGGTATAGTTCGAGCCGCGGGATACGACAACAGGGGCATTTGCGAGTCTAGCGATAAACCCGTATCTGCGCCCATCCGCTAAGTCATAGTGCCCGACGATAGAGCCGTCCTGATTAATGTTCCACCCCTCTGTGCTAACGCTGTCCGGAACCCGCAATTCATGTGCCCCCTCGGATGTGCCGACATAGGTGCGCGGAACATCACCCACCGCTTTTGCCCGTGCAACGGAAACGCTTGTATTGTTGATACCGTGCACAAAAAGGTATTCCAGATTTTCTGCGCCTGGAAGACCAAGAGATATAAACCTGCCATCCGGGGTACGCACGTAGGCATGAGATCTGCCTTCGGCATCTATATAGCCTCCCACGGCAACGCCTATCGCGTTCATAGAAAAGGCATAAGTTGCCGATGCGCCGGGGTACTCAATTATTTCGTCTCCTGAGAATCCACGGTGAACGCCAGACGCATCAATATAGTTACCCGTCAGTGCACCAGTCGCATCACTAATACCGTAGATGTAGGTTTGGTCGGCATTCGGAAAATCATATTGCCGCAATTCGCCATTTTCCATGATGACACCATGGTACAGACCATCGCTATCCTCGTAGTGTCCAGCAGCTTGCCCGTTATTGCCGAGCGCGTAGAAATAAGTGTTCTGGGAGCCAGGGAAGTCATAAGTCGTAAAAACGCCATCAATGAGCGTAAAGGCGACCTCTTTTTCGCCATCAGGGCTCCGCGTGTAGCCCGCGTAATCCTCAAAGTCGCTACTGGCAGTCAACGCTAAAAAATCTACGCCGGGAACGTCAATCGTTTCAAAGGTATAGTTGGAAGCGGGTTGATTGTCAAGCTGTGCAGCGGTGTCGGTTAGGAAAAGAAAATTGAGGCACATAAACAACGTAAATGTGTAAAGCAAAAAACTGGTTGTACCGTGAGTCTGCATAACGAAAACCTCTCTTTCGATATTTTAGTTGAAATTGAAAAACATTAACGCGGGATAGTTGACAAGATAATGGTATGTCCTTCAATCTTAATAAGCAGGAGATACCCTTGTTTTTTCATCCGATAAGATTATCGGACATATTTTGTGCTAATTGAGACTGACTGGTTGAATCCTTGCTATGACTGGATCGAGAATTTCAGATTTTCCCAAAATGAACCTCTAAACGTCCGATAACTTGTAATTATCGGATATTATTTTCTTAGTCCATGTATCGGCACACCGGGGCCGAATGTAACATATGCCGATTCACCCACTTTGTACTGAATAAACTTATAGCCATCTGGAATATCGACAGGAACAAGTTTTCCCGTTCTGGATAAGGTTCGCATATGTTCAACTTTGTGTAGCGGATTAAGCGGTCTGACAATGTAAGTTGATTCCCACAAGTAATCAAAATCTTTTTCAAAAACGGGTTTAGAAGTGACTCGCCCCTTTTTGATAATGATGTATATGTCATATATATTTCCAGTCCTTTTATTGCCCTGCGGATCTTTCCATGCCACGTTAAAGTATTGGACACGAACAAGCATATCGTTCCTTGGGCTTTGACTTGACACAAGACGAAATGCTGTACCAACAGGAAGTGTCTCAATATTAACCACTGGACGAGAAGGTGTTTTGATGGGTTTTTCAACAGGACGATAAATCTCACCATCATCGCCACAACCACAGACGATCAAGATTAACGGGAAAGCAATTGGAAATACAAACGAGGGAGTGTTCATGATAGTGTTGTCGATATTACCTCTCTGGAGATAAAGGCTAAACAACCGATTAAAAGGGCGATTAGACCCATCTGATTTTTTAACACTGTTTATACTCCTTCCTTTAGTTTATCTCGAATCCCCATCTTTTGAAGTTTCGCCACAAGGGAGGCGTGGGGACCTGCACCTCCCTTGCGGTTTTTAGATATTGGTGGCAATTCGCCCCGAAACACACGAATGTGCCAAACTCTGGTCCAGTTTTTACCAGTCGGGGCTCACTGCCATAAGATGATGAAAAACCTCGTAATTAAGTGAATGGTTTAGGACTTACGCAGCGTATTCATAAGGCCCCCTGATAAGAGAGCAGCGAAGGGGGACCTTGTCTTTCCCCCTTCGCAGGGGGGTTGAAAAAACTCGATTTCTCTTGCCAAATTGTAGGCGGGGCATCTTGCCCCGCCCGAAGAATTATAGTGGAGTCTAAAAATAAATAGACGCTTTCGCTCCCCATGTTTGGTAGGCGCTGTTTCCAACTGCGCCTATGCGGTGCGGTTAGAAACCGCACCTACCGAGGTGATAGCCCGGATTTTCCCATCCCCGGTAGGCGAGGTTTGTTAACCTCGCCGGTACAGAGTGTCCAATTAATTCTAAACTTTACTATAAATGACCCTACCAATTGGCGCGCTTACTTGACAATTAGCATCCGTCTTGTGGCAGTATAATCGCCTGCGGACAGGTGATAGAAATACACGCCACTTGCCACCCCTTCACCCAATGCGTTTCTGCCATCCCAGTAGGCAGCCTTTGCCCGGCTTTCGTAGAACGCTGCAATCCGATGCCCAAGGTCAAGCGTACGGACGACACGCCCACTCTGGTCATAGATAGTCAGCGTCACGAAAGCGTCCTCTGCCAACCGATACGGAATCCACGTCTCCGGGTTAAACGGATTCGGATAGTTTGGGAGCAGTGCTGTCTCTTTCGGAGTCAACGCTGCTTGGAGTTGTTCTAAGAACAGAATGCCCCTTTGCGATGTTGCGTCGGTGAGGTCTAAATCCTGGGCTTGTGTCAACCAGCGGCGCACGTCTGCTGCGGTGAACATTGCCAGAGATTGCGTATGTAGAGACGGGGCCGCTGCAATTGTACCCAGTGCCGCAGCAACAAGGAGGAGATCGTCAATATGTACAACGCCATTCCCGTTAACATCTGCAGCACTATGCACCATCTGCCCCTGATTTAATGCAACTAACTCCAAATCTTGGAGGTCCACTACACCATCGCCATTGACATCCTCCGCAAGAGATTCAGATAGCGTGATGGGTGTGATGAAGGACGACATATCCCACAACTTCACCGTGTTATCCCAAGATCCGGTTGCGAGGAGTGTGCCATCGGGCGAAAACGCTACAGAACGGACCCAACTCCCATGCCTAAGGGTGGCGATATTTGTTCGACTTGCCACATCCCATAACCTCACTGTGGCATCGTCTGACCCGGAGGCGAGGAGTGTACCATCGGGCGAAAACGCTACAGAACGGACAGCCTCCCCATGCCCCGCAAGGGTGGCGATATTTGTTCGACTTGCCACATCCCACAACTTCACCGTGTCATCGTCTGACCAGGAGTAACCGTCTGACCCGGTTGCGAGGAGTGTACCATCGGGGGAAAACGCCACAGAACTAACATTTCCCAAATGCCCCTCAAGGGTAGCGATATTTGTGCGACTTGCCACATCCCACAACTTCACCGTGTCATCGCCTGCCCTGGTTGCGAGGAGTGTACCATCGGGCGAAAACGCTACAGAACTGACAGCCTCCCCATGCCCCGCAAGGGTGGCGATATTTGTGCGACTTGCCACATCCCACAACTTCACCGTGTTATCCCAAGACCCGGTTGCGAGGAGTGTACCATCGGGCGAAAACGCTACAGAACTGACAGCCTCCCCATGCCCCGCAAGGGTGGCGATATAATATGGCGAGGCGATCACAGTGAACGTCGCCGACGCGCTCCCGACCGATACCTCAACAATGTTTCTTATCGTGTCCCCAACGGTAAACGTGCGCGCTGCCCTGCCGTTGGCATCGGTTGTTACGTGCTCAGTCGTGAACAGTCCACTCAGTTTCCCTGTACCAGCAGCAACTGTAAACGTGACCCGGGCACCTGGGAAAGGATTATCGTACTGATCTCTCACTTCAACGACTAAGGGCTCCTCCAATGTTGAGCCGATTATGCCCTGCTGGTCATCGCCGGAGATTTTTACCAACTTAGAAGGGCGTGGCTGCGTCGCCTCAGCCACATCCCACAACTTCACCGTGTCATCAAAAGCCCCGGAGGCGAGGAGTGTACCATCGGGCGAAAACGCTACAGAACTGACAGCCTCCCCATGCCCCTCAAGGGTGGCGATATTTGTGCGACTTGCCACATCCCACAACTTCACCTCATCCCAAGACCCTGAGGCGAGGAGTGTACCATCGGGCGAAAACGCTACAGAAGTGACCTCCCACCCATGCCCCTCAAGGGTAGCGATATTTGTGCGACTTGCCACATCCCACAACTTCACCGTGTTATCCCAAGACCCTGAGGCGAGGAGTGTACCATCGGGCGAAAACGCCACAGAAGTGACATTCCTCCCATGCCCCGCAAGGGTGGCGATATTTGTGCGACTCGCTACATCCCACAACTTCACCGCGTTATCCCAAGACCCGGTTGCGAGGAGTATCCCATCGGGCGAAAACGCTACAGAAATGACAGCCTCCCCATGCCCCTCAAGCGTTACGATATTTGTTCGACTTGCTACATCCCACAACTTCACCGTGTAATCACCAGACCCGGAGGCGAGGAGTGTCCCATCGGGCGAAAACGCCACAGAAATGACAGACCCCCCATGCCTAAGGGTGGCGATATTTGTGCGACTTGCCACGTCCCACAACTTCACCGTGTTATCGGCTGACCAGGAGTAACTGCCTGCCCCGGAGGCGAGGAGTGTACCATCGGGCGAAAACGCTACAGAAGTGACAGCCTCCCCATGCCTAAGGGTAGCGATATTTGTGCGACTTGCCACATCCCACAACTTCACCGTGTTATCAAAAATCCCACCCCCGGTTGCGAGGAGTGTACCATCGGGCGAAAACGCCACAGAAAGGACACCACCCCCATGCCCCTCAAGGGTAGCGATATTTGTGCGACTTGCCACATCCCACAACTTCACCGTGTTATCGGCTGACCCGGAGGCGAGGAGTGTACCATCGGGCGAAAACGCCACAGAAAGGACATACCCCCCATGCCCCGCAAGTACACCTTGGGCAAAGGCGGTTTGTAAACCGATGGTTGAAAGAGCAAGTAAAATTAAGGTGAAAACGGCCGTCTTTTTCATTAGATCTCCTTCGTATAGGTACGCAAGTTGCTAGTTGGGTGGCCATGGAAGTTCCGCTCAAGTTGCCACCTATCAATTACAATAAGGGGTTACACAGTTAAACCGTTCAAAGCTCCCGATAAGATCGGGATTCAAAGCAACCTGTAGTTCGGCGATTTATCGCCGCTGGACACAATTTTCACATGGCCACGACTTATCCCGATCAGATCGGGATGAATCGGGCAACTACAATCAATTCGTAGGTTTGTAGTAGGTCTCGGACTCTCGTCCGTAGACCGGAGGCGATTTATCGCCCGTCCGGACGCACAATGAACGCGCTACTACAAACTGAGGCTCATATAAAAAGAAAGTGCAAAGCACGAAGATAAACCGAGTTTTTTTTCGGCAAAACTCGGTTTCTGTTGTACCACTTCTTAACATAAGCCCAAACTGTATGCGTAAGTCCTAACCTTATTCAAAAATCAGCTCATCAGGAGTACCGATATTGTATGAACTGAATGCCTGAACAGTGATGGGCTCATTATTAATCACATTCAACGCTTCTGCAGGCAGATTGAGACGATCCAGCGATTTGGCAGGGAGTATCATTACGCGCTTATAGCCGCTATACACGCCGGAGCGGACGCTCCTCACGGGAAAGTAGAGCAGCTCTTCACGTTTCTCTGTATTCTCGCTGACATATTCAATTTGAATGTGGAATATGTAGGAACCGGACAGCGGATTGGAAAACACAGGATGGGGTTTAAGCTCAATGTGGAAACTATCCGTGTCGTCTTTGACAATCGCCCACGTATACCAATTGGGCAAGGCGTCAAAGTCAGGGTTAATAAAACGCGTACTTCCATCTGTGGACTCAATGCTCGCTACAGACAGATTGATAACGTTCACGAAGCTCCCTATCTTCTCAGGTAGCCTTAGACTATCAGATTGAAGCGTCTCCTTGTCAACGAGGGCCCTTACATCAGTCATGCTTTGGTTCCCAGTATATTCAAACTGGACTAAAATAACCTGATTCCTTCCCAACCGTTTATCCCACTCAAGGTGAAACTCGGTATCGGAATCTTTGACCAGATACACTTCGGGGGGTTGTTCGACCACCGGCGGTTGTACCACTTCTTCATCCCCACCACATCCCAAACTGATGAACGCTAGCACTAGCAACGTGGTGTAGATAATCCATTCTTTGAGACTGTTGTTACGAGGTAGATTCTTCACGGATTTTCCCCACTTCAAAAGGGTTGGGTTGAACGGTAAAAGGAATCCCCATCAACCTTTAGTCAATTCTCTCCTTAAAAGGGTAGGACTTACGCACTTCAATTTGTAGGGAACGCAGATCTGCGTTCCCTACGAAACAGAACCGGGGCCTAAGAATCACTGTAGTTGCCCGATTCATCGGGCATTGAGATGAATCCCCGAATTACAGGTTCTCCCCCGCTTGCGGGGGAGTTAGAGGGGGTACGGTTCAACGCAGCGCAAGACTTTGAACGTTCAACTGCGTAAGTCCTATAAGACCCGTTACCGGACATCCTGTTAGATATTGTAAGTCCTTTAACTCCGATTTTCATCGCGGAACTCCCCCAGTATGGCCAGTATAAGAGCGCAGCCAAGGATGACAATGACACACAGGGGCAAAAAGAAGTCATCTTGTAACATCTCTCTGAACGTCTGTAGGAGTCTGTGCATCAGGAGGCCCCCGCTTATTCGGCTGGTTCGTCCCCTATCAGTAGTTTCATGACATCCTTCTGCTGACTGATCCCCTCAGTGATTTTAGACAGATCCACCTCAAACGAACCGCCGACCGCTTCCTCTAAGGACATCAGATTCGCTTTATACGCAGCGAACCGAGTAATAAAGAAGATCAGTTGGTCCCGATTCGATTCGCCGTGCGACTCCCAGTCCGATAGTTCCTTCTCAATCACGACAGAACTCATCTTGAACTGTCGAACCGCCTCCCTGATATGTTGCACGTCCTTTTTATTTATCAAGATAAACTCCTATAGGCTGAACTGTTAGCCGATTACATCAGTATTTAGCGAATTCGTGATCCGTTTTACATCTATATCAAGAGCATCTTCAAGAACCGTTTCGAGTCGTTCTATCAGACCCTTATGTTGTGCGATTTGGATGAGTAGATTACAAATCTCATCCTTCCTCAAGACGCTCTTGGTCAGAACATCTACAGACATCGAGGCATCCAAGAGACCCATCTGTTTTTCGAGTTTCTCAACAACCGCTCGAATCTTCTGGATTTCTGTGGGGTTCACCCTTGCCCTCTCTTTCTCTGATTTAGATTCAATCAAGCCATATCGAATCAAAGCGCAATGGGCGGTGGAGGTGTCCTTCACCAGTTAAGGACAACCCAAAAACGGATCGCTAACGACCAAGTAAGCACCGTTTTTGCATTTGTTTCCTCCACCATAAGTTGGCGGCAGTCAACCCCCACATTGGCAAGTCATTGCGCCTCTTTGACAGGTAAGAGTCGCAGAGGGGTTGACTGTCATAATTATTGACCGATTGTTCGTAGATTGACAACGGCTTCGTTCTCACTGTTGAAATGTTTGAACGTCGTAACCAGTTTCGCCATCACAAAATAACTTTTGAGATGCTTACTGAGGTTCGTAACACCGATAAGACCGCCCCTTTGGGCAATGGAGACATGCAATCCGACTATCACACCAACGGCGGAACTATCTATCTTTAGACAATCTGCAAAATCAAACAGAAACTTGGGAGATTCAGGAGTACCTTGCAGTTGCGTTTCAATGACCTGTTTGAGTTCATTACTTGCAGGACCGATGAGTCTTCCACGAGGCTTTAAGACGATAACACCGTCTCTATTTTTGACATTAACCTCCATCACTACTTCTCGTGGGACAAAGACCTGCGCCATACACCTTTTCTCCCTTTGTGGTGTAATACTTTTGGACAAAGGTTTCATGTTCGAGCGACGGGTTGCGTATATCCATTTCGGATAAGACTTTAATCAGTTCCCAGTCAATACAGCGGTTCGAGTTATCCGAGGCGGGAGCTGGTCCAACACGCCTCGATGCCGACTTGGGTTCAGCATATGAATCGCCATGAACAACCAGAACGTAAGCGCTGTCCAGAAAACACGCTGCTATCATACACAACCCATAAATCAGCGAGGAAAACGGTGCTTTCACTTTTGACCTCCTTTATCTGGTCATTTGATACTATTTCAGTATCAGCATTTTCCGCGTGGCGGAATAATCCCCTGCGGACAGGTGATAGAAGTACACACCGCTTGCCACCCACTCACCAAACTCGTTTCTACCATCCCAATAGATTGCCTTCGACCGACCTTCGTAGACCGCTGCAGTCTGGTGTCCTACGTCGAGGGAGCGGACGACTTGACCGGTCAAATCATAAATAGTCAAGGTAACGAAAGCGTCCGCTGCCAACCGATAGGGTATCCATGTCTCCGGGTTGAACGGATTTGGATAGTTCGCTAACAGTTGGGTCTCTGCGGGTATCTCGTAGGCAACCAGTTCTGGCAACTGAATCAGGCTCCGCAAGACATCTTCGGTGGTTACGGTATACCGCATCGGCTCTCCCCGGATAAACGGGTTGGGAGATTGAGCCGATATTTCAAGGGTGTCTCCAATCGTAGCGGCTCGCCCCGTTTCTATGTCAACAAAGGTGAGCCGATACCCCACCTCATCGGGTGCTGTAACAGCGGCAGTTGCTCTGTCTGTTGAAAGGTTCTTGACGGTCACCCGTAAGCCTTCTTTGTTCACACGAGCCCCTTGGTCAACTATTGAACCCCTCAACGCCAAAACGGGAGTCGTATACCTCACTTCGATACTTCTGCGTACCACCGGTGGGGCGGCTGCTGTACCTGAAGTGTTAGTCCACGCCTCTCCGGAGAGAGTAACCGTTGCCACTTGTTGAGCGGTCAGAATAAAGGCTTGCCCCCCAGTGAGAGGAATATCACCCGGATCACCTGCCCGTCCGACCGACTTGAACTCCCCACCATCGGCGAGGATAACCACGGGGACGTTGCCTAAAATCCCATCGAGAGCGAGCAGATCACTCACACGAGTGAGGTGTGGATCTCTCAACGGCAGCCCCACAAGGTTCAGACCCTGGCTTATGGTGATAGTGCCGCTTCCGTTTGCCCCCAGCGCGTCGCCAGTCAGTCGAACCTCCACCGGGACTTTCATAGTGGCCATAACCCCTGTGTCATCGGTCAACATCTTGTCAACGGGAGTGCCTCTGTCTCTCGCGTCGGCATAGCTGCGCCACTCCTGAGCTTGTGAGTCATACGTACATGAGGACGTTGACGGACGACGCACCACCGAGGGCATCGTAGAGATCCGCAATTGATTCAATGGTCTGGGCTACGTCATTAACGGTCCGCACCTTCAGCGGGACGTGAATCAAGCTGATACCCGCTAGTACGGAGAGCTCAAATTCAAATAGTTCGGCGACAGCGTTAAAGGTGACGGTTTGGGCGATGCCTTCGACGCTTACCTCGACAGTGTTTGTGCCGGGATTGTTTCCAAGCGTCAGGAGGCTTTGCACCATGCCGGTGACATCAGTGTCTACGCTTGTATCACTTAGCAAACCACCGCCTACGGTAACGGCAAAGGTTACGGTAACGGCTTCTATTGGATCGCCATACTGATCGCGAACCTCAACGACAAACGGCTCGACCAACGGATCTCCAGCCAAACCGGTCTGATTATCGCCTGAGATGATAGTTAAGGTCGTCGGTTCTGCCGGTGGCAGCTCCACCGTGATGTTCACAGCCGCCGAACAGTTATTACCAGAATTACTCTCATCGGCAACACTGTCTACACACGCCCCGTAATAATACGTCCCAGGAGTGGTCGGGGCTGTGAGACTAATACTTCCAGCACCACTCTCATTCGCACCAAGTGCACTCACACTGTCTGTCCCGGCTTCCGTATCGCTGGTCGAAATCGTGGAATCGGTCGAGCGGTAGTAGCGCAACGTCGTTGGATCCGCATCACCTGAACCCGCATTTCTGACTGTCGCAGACAGCGTAAAATTATCACCAGAAGATAATGTGCTTTTATTCACTGTTGGTTGTTCAACTATTAAGTCTGATCGCAACATTTCTCCACTTGTCATCCCCTCGCCAATCTCAGACCAGGGACCACTGGCCTGCCACGAAGGAGGACAAAGAATCCCTCCAGTATTTTTGTTGTAACGCACCTGATATATGGTGCCAGGTTCAAGTGGAGGGATTGACAGATGTTCAACTTCACCGATGTACAGACGGACAGTGCCTGTGACAGTCTGTCCAGGGCGTCGGTCACTAATGCGTAGACTATAGCATAGTGAACGCCAAGGAGATTGAGGCGTTTTTTTTCGCACTTGAACAGAGTAGGCTTCACGAACGTCCCTAAATCCCCATGAGTCTTCAAATTCAATATGAAGTGATATATCATCATCTCCTTGCAAAACGATAGGTGCTGGCTGTACAACGTCATCAGTTGGTGGTGGAGGAGGCGGCGGCGGGGGTGGTGGTGGAGGCGGCGGGGGTGTCCCTCCTGGAGTCACCGACTCAATTTCCCAAGTGCCATCGCCGCGATTGCTAGCGACAAAGTTACGACTCTTGCCATTAATACTCCCCCGGAGGGTTATCCCGGTGCCAGCGGTAATGAACAAGTATCGTCCCCTGCCATCCGCTAGAACAGAAAATCTATCTCCAGTACCGCCATCGATACAGCTCTCGCCGGGCGAGAGAATATCACCGACGTTACAGACCTGCCCGTAACTGATGCCTTGCGTTCCGTAAGTCAACAAGACGATTACAAAGACAGGACTTACGCAAATTTAGCACACGGGGATAGATTTTTGATTTTTAACCCCCTAAATCCCCCTTATCAGGGGGACTTATGAACGCGCTGCGTAAGTCCTAAAAGAGAAACATGAGGGATTTGGTGTTCAAAATTGATTCATTTCTCATTTCGTCTATTTCCTTCCTTAATTTTTGATTTGAGTTGTGTGATGGCAGCACTCAGTATCGTTGTAGCGCGGCGATTGCTTCTGCCTCATTGTTGAAATGTTCCAAGATAATAGTAACAGGACTTACGCAAATTTGGCACACGGGGGCAGATTTTTGATTTTTAACCCCCTAAATCCCCCTTATCAGGGGGACTTATGAACGCGCTGCGTAAGTCCTAAGTAAGTCTCGTCAGCGCAAGGAGATCGTCGATAGTCTTGCTTACGTTAATCACACCGACCCGTCCGCCCTTTTGTGCAATGGATATATGCAAGCCTATCAGCTTTCCAAGTCCAGAACTATCTATCTGGGTAACATCTGCAAAATCAAACAGAAATTTGAGAGGTTCAGAGGCTTCTTGCCGTTGCGCTTCAATCACCTGCCCGAACGCTGCACTTGCTTCGCCCACGATTCTTCCACTACATTTTAAGATGATAACACCCCCTCTGATTTTTACATTGTGACCTCTATCATGAAATCGCTCCTTGAACACCGTAGATTCACAACATCACCGCATCAAAAGAATGCCAAAAAGACAGATCCCTCCCGACAACATAGAGGCAGATAGAAACACTTACACGCCGCCGAGCCGTCCGAGGATAGGGATCGTCTATAGATAGATTTCAGTTGTATCAATTGGAAATCCTTCCGTCCTTCCCAATCCCCGTCCAAGGGGAGCGGCAGGCAACACCGAGGGTGGTGAAGTGGACCTCTGCCGCGGAAAGGATAACTGGGCTGATGAGCATAAACTGTGCCAATGCTTAATCGAACGAGGGCGAGACTGAGAAAGCCTGTGATAGGCTTGTCTTTGAAGGATACAGACGGGCAGATAGCGTGAGAGTGGATGGGTTGAAAATGTCGCAAAATACGACAGTTGAAATGGATTAAGTGGGAGGATATCGGCGGAAAGTCTATAATAAAGCTGGATGGAGGCGAGTTTGTCGCAGAACACTATACTACTGTTCGCATTTTACGACAATCGAGAAGACTTATTGGTACATTGCGCCCTGACGAGAAAACGAGACGATTCCACGTCCCCGGTCATCACGTTTCACGCAGGGAGAAATCCGTTTCAAGCAACTCATTGGGACCTTAATCCGACCCAACGAGTTGATACAACTTCAATTTCCGATAAAGGGTTGATCGGTCAATGTTCAAGGCTTGGGCGGCCTTTGTGACATTATTGTCCATCATTTTGAGCGCGTGAGCCAACGTTTCACGTTCCACCTCTTGAAACAGCGGGATTTCTGTTGGGTCACGGAAAAATAAGATAGGTTGGGAAGAAACCATCGACAGAATCTGTGGGGGTAGGCTGCTCGATTGTAACAGTTCTGTGGTCTCAAGCAGAACAGCGCGTTCAATGATGTTTTGCAGTTCACGTACGTTGCCGGGAAAGTCATATCCCATCAATAATCGTAACGCATCGCTGGAAATCGCTTTAATGGATTGCATCGCACTGCTGGCGTATTTTTTCAGAAAATGGTTCGCCAAGAGTGGAATATCTTCGCGCCGGTCTCTAAGTGGGGGCAACTCGATTGGGAAAGTGGCTATCCGATAGAACAGATCCTTCCGGAAAGTACCTGCTTTCACCGCCGCTTCTAAATCCTGATTTGTCGCTGTTAACACTTGGAGGTCAATTGGGATGTCGGCTGTACCGCCGACGCGCTGAATCTGCCGCTCTTGGAGGCCACGCAATAATTTCGCTTGCAGAACCAATGGCATATCACCAATTTCATCAAAAAAGATAGTCCCTTGATTCGCTTGTTCAAATTTGCCGATTCGTTTCGTTGTGGCACCGGTGAAAGCCCCCCGTTCATGCCCGAACAACTCGCTTTCAATCAGTGTCTCTGGAATAGCAGCGCAATTGACTGTAATAAATGGTTCCCCTTTTCGAGAGCTATTAAGGTAGATTGCGCGTGCAACCAGTTCTTTACCAGTCCCACTTTCTCCTGAAATAAACACGGTGATATTGCTGTTAGCCACCCGTTGCATCAACGTGAACGCCTGCTGCATGATTTGGCTTGTGCCTACAATTTCACTGAAGGGGTGGGTCGTTTCAAGTCCGGCGCGTAAGATGTTGCTAACAAAGAACACACAGGCTATAACCTCCTGATTCTCATCAAATAACGGGATAGCACTAGCCCTGATGTGAACTCCCTCCGGCTGTTCGTTGTTGCGTACAAAAAGTTCTTGATCTCTTATTGCCTTACCACGGGAAAAATGTGTGGACAGCAAAAGACCAACTGGAACGTGTGTTTCTTTGTCAGGATAAAAAATACCGTACGTTTCAGACCATTTATTGGGTAATGTATCCGGGGACTCCGCACCGAAAATCTGTTTCATACTTGGATTGGTGAACAATATTTGACCCGTTAAATCGAGTACCGCGATACCATCAGACATACTATCAAAAACGGTCTGCACCAGTTGGATTTGATGGTATAACTCACTGATGGTCTGGTCTGATTGTTCCTCCCGCGTTTTATACTTGGTGGTATCGTGGAAAGTTATAACGTTGCCGGTGAGGCTTTCGCTCTCGTCTTTGACGGGTGTGATGTTATAGTCAACAGGGATTTCTTGACCAGATTTCGCAATGAGACAGGTATTATAGTCGCCCCCGGAAGCAGAAGACAGTCCCCCGGTGGTAGCAGATCCTTTTGGGAGTGCCTCTATCAAAAATGTCTTTTTTATAAGATTTTCTCCGTCTCTAACATAAATATTGAGAATATCCGTTATGGGCTTTCCAGAAACTTCTACCATTTCCCAACCTGTCAAGATTTCGGCAGCCGGATTCATAAATGTTATCAATCCCTCTTGATCCGTGGCAATTACAGCGTCACTGACACTGTTGAGAATTGTAGATAGCTGCTTATTGCTTCCTGTGTATGTATGCTGCTCTTTCATGTTTGTTCGCCTTTCTTGCTGAAACAATCCGGATTACCGAATTGCGCCGTATATAGACAATGCGAAGGATTCTCCCTTCACTTCGGTTTAACGCAGTAAGTCGGATTTCACCGTAGCCTCGACAGGTACTTTCTTTAGGATTTACGCGGTTGAACGTCAAAGTCTCCGTTCCGATCCCGATTCTCGTGGACTCCAATCGGAGGAGTCTTCGACCTGTAAAAACCCTAAGCCCGATGAATCCCCGATTTATCGGGACAGGCGGGCAACTACAGTAAGTTCTTAGGGGTCGGTTCTGTTTCGTAGGGAACAACGATCCTCCGGTCTATGACCGAGAGTCCAAGAGTTGACAGAAGTGCGTAATTCCTACCATTATTGATGCAGGGGCCACAGAAGTTTTCAACTCTTCAAAATCTTTTCAACGATTGCGCCGCTCTCTTTATCTCTGAGGATCTGTTTCAGACGACCGTCGGGCATCCGTTCTTCCTTAACCAATGTATAACCCCCATCAACTTCAACTGCCGCAACACCGATCTTCTCTACCTCAGTCGCCCCACGCCACACTTCCAACTCCACTGGCTCCCACTGTTTCGATTTTGCTGACCGATAGCAAGCATCAATGATAGCGTTGACGACGTAACCGTCATAAAAAGTCTCCATCGGCTCCGTGCCATTATCTAAAGCGTCGAGTATTTCGACGAACATATCACGATAGCCAAGCTCTCCGACTTCATCGCCAACAGGGAAAAGCCATCCTGTATCGGTTTCGGCTTTTTCAGCGACGTAGCCGCCTTGCCCACCCGATGTAAACATCTCCATACCGGTTCTCAACCAGTGGTTGAGCCAGATGGTCCCTTCCGTGCCCGAGACTTCATCGCGTATATCCATGCCGCCACGAAACGCCCAACCTACCTCAAACTGCCCCATTGCCCCGTTTTCAAATTTGATCAGAGCAATCCCATGGTCTTCCGCCTCAACGGGATGAACGAGGGTATCTGCCCAACACATGACCTCAATGGGTTTAATATCTTTGCCGATAAAGTTACGGATAATTTCGATACAGTGGCATCCCATGTCAACAATGGCACCGCCGCCAGCCTGCTCAATATCCCAGAACCAGTCGCTGTGAGGTCCCGGATGGGTTTCGCGGGAACGAACCCACAAAACCTTTCCAATCGCGCCGTTTTTGACAGATTCAAGCGATTTGAGCGTCTTCGGTGGGTAGACCAAGTCTTCAAGATAGCCGTGAAAGACACCCGCATTTTCAACGGTATCAAGCATAGCTTTAGCTTCAGCTGCGTTGCGTCCCAACGGTTTCGTACACAGAACAGCCTTGCCAGCTTCGGCAGCCATCGCAACGGCTTCCTCGTGCAAGTCGTTAGGAAGACCGATGACAACCACATCGGTTTCCGGATCGTTAATTGCTTCAGCGAGGTCGGTCGTCCACTTAGGGATGTCCCACTCGGCTGCAAAATCCTTCGCCCGTTCTTCAGTGCGTGAGTATACCACATGAACGCGATCCCGGCTCCGCTGCCCGTGGAGTGTCATTGTGTAGAACATACCGATGAGTCCTGTCCCTAACATGGTAATCTTATGTGTTTTGTCCATTGTTATCCTCTTTTTTGTGTGCTGGGGTTTATAGTGAGATTTCGTCGCGTGAATTTGGCATTATAGTGAAACGAATTAGCGATATCTTATCAGATTTTTCGCGTTGGGTCAATTCCAAAGTAGCGAATCACAGAAACGCCTCGAGCGAACATAAGCGTACTAATGGACCGTGCAAGCCTTGATAAAAATTAGGAGGCATGTTAGACTGAATTAAAGGCACGATTCACAAACGGGTTGACCTTACAACGCACGCTGTTTTGCGCGATTTATAGGGTATGTGCTCTGCTCAAAAACTAAATAGCAATGAAAAGACAAAACATTTCAACAGGAACAAAATGGGAACTGATTGTAGGCTACTCACGGGCTGTCCGGATTGGGCAATACATCCACGTTTCAGGGACGACAGCGACAGATAAAAACGGTGAAATCATCGGTGTGGGCGATGCCTATAGACAGACAGTACAGATTATAAGCAACATAGAGATTGCGCTTAGATCCGCGGGCGCCAGTTTGCAAGATGTCGTCCGCACACGCATCTATGTGAAAGACATCAACGATTGGGAGCAGGTTGGGAGAGCCCACGGTGAGTTTTTTGGTGAAATCCGTCCCGCTACCAGTATGGTCGAAGTCAGCCGCTTGATTGAACCGGAGATGTTGGTCGAAATTGAGGCGGACGCGGTTGTGGTGGAATAGACATCGAGGGAATCAGTTATGGGTAACCATTTATGTAGCCTGATGCCCCACGTTTCACGTTTCACGCTTTACGTTCTACTATCCGTTGGCACAATCGGACACCTTCAAGTGCTCGCATCGTCAGAAATGACCCTCATCCCCGCCGGATCGTTTCAGATGGGGAGCGATAACGGCAGACCCAATGAAGCACCCGTGCATCAGGTCGCGCTAGAAGCGTTCTATATCGACAAGCACGAAACAACCAACGCTGACTATCGAGCGTTTGTCTTGGCAAATCCCCAATGGCGAAAGTCTGCCGTCAAGACACGAGACTATCTCAGGCATTGGGTAGGAAACGATTTTCCCGCTGGTATGGACTGGTATCCCGTAACGTATGTTACTCACGAAGCAGCACAAGCGTATTGCGAATGGCGTGGGAAACGTCTCCCGACTGAAGCGGAATGGGAGAAAGCAGCACGCGGTGGGGAAGCGGGGAAGGTCTATCCGTGGGGAAGTCAAGTCGATCCAAACGCAGCAAACTACGATTCGAGGGGCGTACGCAGTGGCGGACCGAAAAATATGCAGCGATACCTGCGACCTGTTGACCACTTCCCGCCCAATGGTTACACCCTCTACAACATGGGAGGCAACGTAGCAGAATGGTGTGCAGATCGCTACCTGCCGCACTATCGCAGAGATAACGTGAATCGGCGAACACTGCCTGCAAAGGGACCGTTCGTGGTTCGCGGCGGGAGTTGGTTCGATTCGATATTCGATCTGCGTTGCGCTGCTCGCGCCTACGCCCTATCAGGCGCTTATTACCACATCGGCTTCCGATCCGCCAAGTCCAAGAATTAAGGGAGATCGGCGTTGCACCGTGATTACGGTATACGGAGTATGCCTACTACTATCCCTTTTCGTTTGCACTCAACCGTCCTGTGTGCTAAAATGCGCAAAATATCGGCTTACATATAACCCGTGCCTAAAATTATTGAGAGGAGTATCAATTAATGGAATACAGTGTTCTTGGCAGTTCTGGCGTCCAAGTTTCACGACTTTGTCTTGGCGCAATGATGTTTGGCAACCCAGCGAGTGAGAGTGATTCAATCAAGATTATCGAACGCGCATTTGATGCCGGAATCAATTTTATCGATACGGCGAATGTCTACAACGCAGGCGAATCGGAACGAATTGTTGGTAAAGCAGTCCAAGCTTTTCGTGATGATGTGATTATCGCAACAAAGGTGAGCGGAGCAATGGGGGAAGGACTTAACCGATCCGGCACGAGTCGCCATCATATCATGATGGCGGTGGAGGACAGTCTCAGACGGCTTGATACAGATCGCATCGATTTGTACTACCTTCATCGCTGGAACGCGCTGACACCGATTGAAGAGTCGCTTCGTGCGTTGGATGATTGCGTCAGGCAGGGCAAGGTTCGTTATATCGGTTGCTCCAACTTCGATGCTTGGCGCCTCTGCGAAGCATGGTGGACAAGTGATCGCATGAATTTGGAAAAATTTATCTGTTTACAACCGCTCTACAATATCGTCAATCGGGACATTGAAGTTGAATTGCTGCCGTTTTGCAAGGCTTATGACGTGGGTGTGGTGTCCTATAGTCCGCTGGCACGCGGCGTGCTGACGGGCAAATATCTTCCCGGACAACCGCCTCCCCCCGGCTCACGGGCGGCACGTCAAGATCGTCGGATCCTGCAAACAGAACTGCGTGAAGAAAGCTACGAAGTTGCGCAAAAACTTCAGCCGCTGGCAGCAGCACATGGTAAAACGCTGGCACAATTTGCCTTGGCTTGGACACTTGCCAATCCACCCATTACTTCCGTTATCATCGGTCCTCGAAACTTAGAGCAACTCGAAGATAACCTCGGCTGTCTTGACTGCGCCATTAGCCCGGAGGACGAAGCGATAGTAGATCAACTCGTGCCGCCCGGCGAGCATACTGGAAAAGGTTATAACGATCCGATGTATCCTGTATTGGGACGTTCACAGTAGTAGGGTGGGCATTACCAAACACAAGGAGAGTATCTGTGGAGAGCCTAAAAGGCGTGCCCGATTGCGTAGGTAAAAACCGGGATGAGCGATGGCTTTTCTGTTCCATCCAACGGGTACGCCAAATCAGCACGGTAGACGCGAGATCCGCTCAGTTTGGGTAGCCCCAACCGCAACCCAAATCCGACGCTCCGTATTGGTGTCCCTATATCGAAGGTATCCCCCTCCCAGATATAACCGACATCAGCAAAGATTGCCGATCCCACCACAATCAACGAGTGTTCCCAGAAAATCATGCGGCTTTCGACGTTGAGGCGAACCCTTTTGGTACCGCTGAATTGCCGGAGGTCATATCCACGCAGCCCACTGTTTCCACCGAGCAGAACTTGGCGTTCCCCACCAAGCCCGAACTGCTGATTCGTAGAAATCAGTGCAGCAAGGGTTTGACGGAGAAAGAGATCTTTGTGCACCGCTTTGATGCTCGCCTGAAACACAGAATCTTCCTCTTCATGCGCGATAAAACGGGTTGCGAGACCGGCACGACCATTAAGGAAAAGCACATCTCGATACGCTTGGGAGGCGTTGAGAAACAGATTTACATCTGTTTCTCTGCGATCTGAACCGTACAGTGGGGAAGCGCGACCGATTGACACGCCGTACCTATATCCGACACCAATATCTTCAACACGACCCATCTTATTGAGAAAGCGCGTGCGGATAAAGTTGACCTTTCTGTGACCAAGCGAAACCCCAATCATCCTTGTGTTTCTGTCCTGAAAGTCAGCGGTAGAAGATGGCAACCTCTCAATCTCATTGAAATGAGTGCGGTCAGAGGCCATCCAGAGCGCAAGCTGTGTCTGCCGACGACGGTCGCCAAAGGAACGAATGACCTGCCCCGACTCCGATTGCCTGTTTCGGGTGAAGGCGGCTGTTTTCACGCCCTGTTCATACCACCGGGTTTCATCCGCAGATTCAGAGGCTGTAAAATTTGCACTCCAGCGGGTCTGGAGCGAGTACAACGGACGTTTCAGGCCCGCTTCCCATGAGATTCCTTCCCGCTTTTGGGTATACACTCCATCGAATTCCCAGTGAGAATCAAACAGGCGAAATACCCTATAGAGGCCACTGATAAGGTGGCGTGGATCTTCTCCTTCTTCACGGATCTGTTGATAACGGAGGCGACCACTGTCCCCGTAGCCAAATACATTTGAATCGGACAGCGCAACCAAAAAACCGGTTTTATCTTTACTAAAGGCAGGAACATCTAAGGCGGGAAAAAAAGTCCATAGATCTGTGACTTCGACCTCTATCAAAATAAGATTGGTTTCTGGGTCCCGCGTGGCAAGAATCTCTGCGCTTCCCAAATACGGCTTTCGGCGCAGGATACGTTCACTTTCCAACTCATCGTCCTGTATGTAAACATCGCCACGTTCAAAAAGTAGCTCGCCCTTGATGACATCAGTTTTGGTGCGGCTATTCCCTTTTACCGTGATTTGCCCAATACTGCCCTCGTCAATGTAGATTCTGAGATAAACACCGTCAGAAAATTTTAAGAGTACAAGCTGCTCCTCATCAACTCGACCAAACTGAAATCCGTGCTCCTGATAGAGCTCGGCAATTCGCTCAAAGTCCTGGCGAAGCAGCTCCGGATCGTAATCACGGCCGACCTGCGATTGCATTAAGCCGAGAATCTCGTCGCTAGAGAACGCTTCATTTCCGGTCACAACAATAGTGCGGATCTGAACCGAATCGGCAGATAATACTTGGGTGGGAAAAATTAAGATGAGAAGAACGAGTGGGTAAAGGCATTTCATCTGTAAATTGAGAGATATTATTCATGTCCGGCTTGGCGCAGAATCATCAGGAATCATACTTTCTCGATTGGATAGAATCCCTTCAATCAACATTAAGATGAGGGCGATGAGTAACAACTCGCTCCAGATCTCCACCCCAACTCGGTAGGTATTGAGTGTCTGTTCTAAAGCTTCCGATTCCGAAATAACCTCTGTCTGTGCGCCGATTCGATCTGCAGCTTCCTGAATAGGGATAGGTCGGAGTTCCGACTCCGTTGCATCGACATTCACGGCGAAAAAATCTCGCAGGAGTGCATCCCTGCCCTGCCCCTCAACCTGATAGATGCCGGGGACATCTGTCCCACTAAACGTGAGCGCACCATCCTCGGCAAGTGAGAGCGTCTCTGATGAATGGGTTGCATCTCCCAAGCGCGTTATGTGTGCGGTTGTTGCTCCACTCCAACGATAGTTTGCCGTGTAAGGCGCGCCAACAATTAGGTTTCTTTGATATGCAGATTGAACCGCCTTTGTGTAAAGTACAGCCTGCTGCAACAAAGGGAGGAAGTGCGGGCTGACCAGCAGATTTGATGCCTCCGACTGAGCAGCAGACACATTAAATAGTAGTGCTATTCCCCGGTTGATTGAGTGTTCAATAAGAAAAGGCGTGCCGTCGCTAAATTGTGCAACAATCTTTGCATCTCCAGCGGGCCCCAACTCTATGCCATGATAAAATTGTGGGGCGTATTGCCCCGTAAAATCTTCCCCCTTAAAGACCTCAAAAATTGGAGAATCTTCCCGATAACTTGATAAGGTTACTGGTGGCTGCCACGTTATTGGTTGTCCCACATTTGCAGGCAACCAATCAGCAAACGCATTATAACTCGCTGTATCAACGCCAGCCCCCACAAAGTAGATGATGCTTTTGCCTGCCCGCATGAACGCTTGCAACTGTTGTTGAACGCGAGTTGAGAAGGCGGGCACATCTGCTAAAATCAGTATGTCATACTCCGTTAGCGTTAGATCTTCCAACGCCTCTAGAGAAGTGGTCGCAGGCAAAAAGGGGGAGTTCATGTTCGGTTGACCTTGAACTGCCGGGTTTAATGCGAGCGCCAGGTACATCGTTTGGTCGCCGACACAAAGCACGCGAATTTGGCCATAAGCATCAAGGGCAAAGTAACGGCGATTGTCGAGGGGTAGTCGATCCGCAGTCAATTCCAGATAGCCGGTGTGCGTGCCGGGCAATTCAAATTGGTGCGTAAAAGTTAATCTCATCGACTCACCCGCTCCCGCTTGCGGGCTGATAGATCGTCGTTTTTGTTCGTCGATAAACAGCGTTAGCACCGTGTCAACCAAGGCGGCATCAGAATGAACCCCTATCACTACTCCCAATTCAATGGGTAGTCCCAAACCAATTAGTTGACTAGACGCTCTAACTTCTTCAATGCTTATATTATCAGTGACTTCATCATTGAGAGGAAGCAGAAAAATTCTTGCTCCGGATCGGTTGGGCACATGGTCCCAGCGCGTCCAACCGTTACGATTAAAATCCGAGATTAAGTAAATCTCTTTGTTCGGATCGTTGGACGCTTCAAGGATGTCGTGCGCCATTTCGAGGCTTGGTGGGATCAGCGTTGCGCGGTAGGAAATCTGGGCCTGACGAATCGCCTCCCTCACCTGATTCAGGTCTTTCGTCAATTTGGGAAAGAGTGGATCAGGGATATCAGACATTAAAATCACGGAGGCACTGTCGCCACGCTGAAGGGATTGAGCAACTGCCAGCGCCATCCCTCTTGCGATTTCAAACCTTCCTCCCTGAATCCCCTGATACCCCATACTATAAGAATTGTCCAGAATGATGACAACGCTGGTTTTTGTTCTGGCCCCGGCGAAAGCGAATCGGTTTTTGAGCAGAGGACGCGCAAGCGCAAGGGCAATAAGTATGATGATCAGCACCCGCAAAACCAAAATCAGCAGATGTTTAAGTTGAATACGCCGAACATTTTGCCGGTGGGCAGCCAAAAGAAACATCAGGCTGCTAAAATCCACCGTTTTCGCCTGATGACGCCGCCAGAGGTGGATAATTAGCGGTACCGCGGCTGCAAGTATGCCCAATAGGAAAATCGGATTAAGAAATCCCAATAGTTTTCGCGCCTTATTTCGTTAAAAGGATCTGGCGGGTATTAGTCAAAAATGCAACCGCGTGAAACCTAAGCGACCGTAACGACTTAATATCCCTTCCGCTTATCTATGACGCTCAATAGCGGTTTATCCGCCAAAAACCTTTCGATATTGTCACAGAACAATTCAACGGTCCGGTCAAGCCGAATCGGTGAGCCGCCCGCTGCATGTGGTGTAATGATAACCCTAGGCATATCCCAAAGTGGACTATCCTGCGGTAAAGGCTCCTCTGGCGTTACATCGAGTCCCGCTCCACCTATCTGTCCCTCGTTCAAGGCACGGAGCAGACTTGGCCCATCAACAATCTTGCCACGCGTCACGTTAATGAGTAGCGCGTGCGACTTCATCCGCTGGAACGCTTCATCATTAAACATACCGTGCGTTTCCGGCGTCAAAGGCGCACAGATTGATACAATGTCCGATTCCGCAAGGAGGTCATAGAACCGGTCCATTTTCCAAACTTCGTGCACAAACGGCGGCGGATCCACGTCCTCAGGATCGACAGCAATCACACGCATCTCGAAGCCTTGCGCCCGTTTGGCGACATCAATCCCCGTGCCGCCGAGCCCGACGATGCCAAGCGTACATCCTTCGAGTTCCCACGTCTCCTCACGAATGGACATCCGATTCTCCCAAGTCCGTTCGCGGACAGCACGACCAATGCCTCTGAGCAAGCCGAGGAGTAACGCCCACGTCTGGTCCGCGAGATGGGGACCGACAAGTCCCTTCGCGCTTGCCAGGATGACATCGCTTTCGACAAACTCAGGAAAAAGCACGCCATCGACGCCAGCGCCGAGCACCTGCACCCACTTGAGTTGTTGGGCGTTTTCAAAAAGGGCGTGGTTAAATCCACCGAGGATTACGTTGGTATCTACAACTTCCTTGAGCTGCGCTTCATTGTCCTGGGGTCGAACGATTTGAATATCGTCGGAAACCAGTTGAATGCGTTGCACCTGTTCCGGCGTAACTTCCGTGTTAATCATGATTTTCATTTGCCAATCTCCTCGCGGTTTGGGAATCGTCCTTACAGATTTAAAACGATTTCCAGCCTAAAATTTCACATTCCAATTCTGATAAGGAGGAACAATCATGGATTGTTCACGCTTGAATTTGTTAGTTACCGTAATCAGTTGTTTAGCTATTTTAACGTTTCCCATCTTTGTCACAGGGTGTGGAAGCAGTAATGATGACGACGATGAGAACATGAGTAACAATGTTGTCACGCCCGATCAGGAACCTGTCTCAGAGCCTACACCGCAAGCTGCAGCACAGCCTGAACCTGAACCACAGCTGCAACCCGAACCGGTACTACCGGCTCAACCAGAACCGGTACCGGAAGTCTCGTTCCAAGAAGAAATTTTACCCATCCTTCAAGCGAGATGTGCTGCCCAAGGATGCCACGCTGACCCCAATCCAAGGAAAGAACTCAATTTGGAGACATACGCGGGCTTTGAGAAAGGCAGCGGTGGTGGTCCCGTATTTAACCCCGGGGATAGCAACGGAAGTAAGGTCGTTCAGCGGATTGACGGTGGTGGTATGCCGCCGGGTGCGCCGTTAGGTCAAGACCAAATACAGCTCTTCAAAGATTGGATCGATGAGGGCGCAAAAGACAATTAAGGTGCACCAACGCGCAACCGCGCTAGGTCGGGAGAGCAATCGCCTGACCTTCTACATATCGTAGCAGATCCTCCGCTTGAAGTCAATGGGATAATTGTATCTATCCTCTTGCTTCAAGCGTCCTTACCAACGTTTCCCCAATTGTCGCGGGACTTTCAGCGACAGCGATGCCGGATGCTTCCAACGCCTCAATCTTCTCCGCCGCTGTGCCGTGCCCACCGGAGATAATAGCCCCGGCATGTCCCATCCGCTTGCCCGGCGGTGCTGTCTGCCCGGCGATAAAGCCGACGACGGGTTTGGTCATATTTTTCTTTACAAATTGAGCCGCCGCTTCTTCTGCGGTCCCACCGATTTCGCCGATCATGAGTACCGCTTCTGTATCCGTATCCGCTTCAAACAACGCCAGCACATCAACAAAATTCGTACCGATGACCGGATCACCGCCAATCCCGACACAAGTGGACTGCCCCATCCCCAGCTTGGTCACCTGATCTACCGCTTCATACGTCAACGTTCCGCTGCGGGAGACAATGCCGATTTTGCCGGGACGATGAATATAACCGGGCATAATCCCGATTTTGCACTCGCCGGGTGTGATGACACCGGGGCAATTTGGGCCAATCAGCCGTGTCGGTTTGCCCTCCAAGAACCGTTTCGCTTTCACCATACCAAGGGCAGGGATGCCTTCCGTAATACAGATAACCAACCCGATCCCTGCATCGGTGGCTTCCATAATCGAATCTGCGGCGTCAAACCTCGCAGGCACAAAGATGACAGAGACATCCGCCCCTGTCTGCATAACCGCTTCGGAAACAGTGTCGTAAACGGGGATGCCGTCAACATCTGAGCCACCCCTGCCGGGGGTAACGCCCGCCACGATTTTTGTGCCGTAAGCCACACACTGCTGCGTATGGAATCGTCCCGATCGACCCGTGATCCCTTGGACAACTACTTTTGTATCTTTATTTACAAGAATGCTCATGTTAATTCCTTTTAACTAAAATAGTGTAAGCTGCGCTTCCGTTTCAATCTGTTTTTGGGGTAGGGAAATTTGTCCCGCTGCCGCTTGATGCGCGTATCTCGTGGTTTCGGGCAGCCTGTACCGCCCACAACAGGCGAGTGTCAACCGAATTGCTGAGTCTAGGGAGATCCGATGCCCAACCGAAACATAAACGACACTGACGTCAGAGCGTGTGCGAACTGCTGCGCCGATAATTTCGCCCTTGTCGTACAAATATTCAATCGAGCCCGCTTCATTTTCGGGTTGTTTGTGTCTGCCCCACAGACGCGACTTCGCGCATCCAACCGTCGGTCTGTCCAGAATTAACCCTAGATGCGATGCTATTCCAAAACGCCTGGGGTGGGCGATCCCTTGTCCATCAGCGATAATGAGATCCGGTTCGGTATTCAGTTGAGTAAAGGCTTTGAGAAGGGGAGGTGTTTCGCGGAAAGATAATAGGCCAGGTATATAAGGAAAGGAGACGGGACTTTCAACAAGGACACCATCTATCAGTTGCAGCTCTGGAAAACTCAACACAACAACTGACGCACGGGCGATGTCTTTCTTAAACCCAAGATCAACCCCAGCGACTGTTTTGATGTCGCCAAATCGATCCTGGGATATCACCTCATTACGCAGTTCGTTTTGGATCTGGCGTGCTTCGGCGGGAGTCATCTCCCACGGATGGAGCTGCTGATAATTCATGGATGAACCACCGGCTTATGGATAGCTTTTCTCTTGCACATCAATGAGATCGGGTTAACCTCCCAAAAGTTTGGAGCCGTCAATTCAGAGTTGACAGGAGAATAAAAATAAATAGCAAGATTGCGTAATATGCTACCCATGAGGGGGTTCAAGTGTCAAGTTTTTTCTCAATTTTTTGGTTTAGCATACGACGTTTAGAAATTAACTGAATGCCAGCAAAAACAGTCGAAAGCAGCAGGTAGCCGCCCACAATTCCCATGAGGACGCCACCCATTCCTAAAATGATTCCAACACTATTAAACATTATCTATCTCTCCAATATCGAATTTTAGATTGTAATTGCTAACTCACTATTTAAATATAAAACGTTCACTGACATCATATACGCAAAAATTCAATCTGAGTTTCGATCTTGATCGATAAGTGCTGTATAGACGCCAATTTTATCGTTGTGAAACCCTGAAGATTTTGCTATGATGTGCCCAAATTATGCAGCAAAACCGGCGGAGAAAGGATTTTTATGAGCCAGAAGCCCAATATCATCTTCATGATGCCTGACCAACTGCGTGCTGATTTCCTCAGTTGCTACGGTGCTGACTTCATTGATACCCCTCACATCGATGCACTTGGAGCACAAGGGGTTCGTTACAGTCGCGCTTATTCACAGCATCCGGTATGCGTCCCGGCACGCGTCTCGCTCATTACCGGCATGAACGGTCTCAAAACTGGCGTGCTTGAGAACGGTCAGTTCCTACGTCCTGACTATCGCGCGTGTGGATTGGCGACGTGGCCCGAACTGCTCAATGCCCACGATTACCACACCATCGCTGTCGGCAAGATGCACTTTTACCCTTGGGAGAAACGTCTGGGCTTTCAACGCCGCATCATTGCTGAAGATAAACTTTGGGGCTATATTGAGGACGACTACGACCACTTTCTCAAAACGCACGGCTATACCAAGACCGCTTTTTACAATGCGCCTGACTACCACAAGAACTTCGGTGCCCTGATCAGCCCTATCCCTTGGGAATACTCGGTTGACCACTTCGTTGGGGCAGAGGCAGCAGATTGGATTGAGGAATATGACGGAGATCAACCCTTCGCTATGATGGTCGGTTTCCCAGGACCGCACAACCCCTACGATCCCGCGCCGGAATATGCTACCTTCCAGCCCGAGGACATGCCTGAACCGATCCCCGCTGTCCAAGAAGACACTGCACTGATGCAATCAAGGCGACCATCCCGCTCGCAATCGCCCCAGAAATCGTGGTACGCTATTCAAAACGAAAACCGTCCGACATATGAGCATTACATGCTACAGCGTGCCTACTACGCCGGATTGGTGAAACAGATTGACCACGAAGTTGGCTGCATTGTCAAGGCGTTGGATCAGAAAGGCATCCGAGAGGACACTGTGATTATCTTCACGTCCGATCACGGAGATTACTTGGGAGACCACGGACTCAGCGGCAAAGCGTCGTATTACGAAGCTGCCTGCCACGTTCCGTTGTTGGTGAGCCATCCGGAGCTCCAAGAAGCTCGTCTCTGCCCAGACCTTGTCACACTTACCGACGTCACCGCTACCATACTAAGTCTAGCAGGGTGCAAAATCCCTGCCTACATGGATGCCGCGCCCTTGCCTGATCTAGGCATTGCGGACGAAGGGCGACAGGACGCCATTATCGGGATGCTGCACAACGGCTGGATGTTGTTCGATGGCACATGGAAGCTGTGTAAATATCCTCAAGGGGTGCACCTGTTTAACCTCACAGACGATCCGCGCGAGCAGCATAACTTGGCGTATGACCCTCAAGCCGCCGAGGTATTCCATCGCATGGATGCCGAACTAACAGCAGAAATGATGCGCTTGACGGATGAGGCATTCTTCCCACAACGGACATATACCTACAGCTACTCTAGCAGCCCAGACTTTGGTCGCGTCGGCTGGGAGCGGACTTATCCTATGCCCTGGGATCAGATCTATCCTGAACCGGAGGAGTGATCCCTGATTTCCATTCTGAGTCAATTTGGGCACGGTTCGATGCGCTGCATCATCGTGAAAGGTAGAAGGTAATGAGTCGAGCTCCTTTTCAGGTGTTGGTTCTGCCATATAGGGTCACGCTAGAGAATGAGGTTCTTTACGCACTTTTCAAGCGTGAACCCTCATCAGGTGGCTATTGGCAGGGAATAGCTGGTGGTGGAGAAAACAGCGAATCTCCATTGGAAACCGCAAAACGAGAAACTCTCGAAGAAGCTAGTATTGAGCGAAGTAATGGATACATTAAACTTGATTCATATGCGATGATTCCTGTTGTAAATGTATGTGGTTTCAAATGGGGCAAAGATGTTTTAGTTATTCCGGAATACTGCTTTGGAGTCAAAGTCGAAAAGGAACAATTGCAACTATCCCCTGAACATACGGAGTATAAATGGTTGAATTATAATCATGCCATGAAAGTTTTGTATTGGGATAGTAATAAATGTGCATTGTGGGAATTAAACTATAGAGTCAGCAGGAAAATGCAGAAAGCTTCCGAGGAGGAAAGTGCACGTGCCCAGTACAATTGGCATTGATACCGGTGGCACTTTTACAGACCTAGTCGCAATTTCGGGGGATGGTGCTGTGCGAGTTGCCAAGCATCCTTCCACACCTGAAGCACCTATGCGTGCATTCCTCGGTGTGCTGGAAAAATCAGAGATACCGTTTGAAGCCATCGAACGGATTGTGCACGGCACAACAGTTGCCACCAACGCTATCCTCCAACGGACCGGAGCAAATGTCGTGTTTGTTACCACGGCTGGATTCGAGGATGTTCCGTTCATTCAACGCCTCAATCGAAAAAAGGAGTATGATCTCCATTGGCTCAAACCGGAGCCCTTGGTGAAGCGGCGCAACTGCCTCGGTGTGAAGGAACGGATAAACGCCGAAGGAGCGGTCGTCGTGCCGCTGACCGCTAGCAACCTTAAAGCCCTAAAAACCGATATTGAGGCACGGCTGCAAAACCAAGCGGTTGACGCGATTGCCCTCTGTCTGCTGTTTTCCTACATCAATCCTACCCACGAACTGGAAGTAGGGAGATTCCTCGAAGAGGCATTTCCGCACATCCCCATCTCCCTATCGCATCGGGTAGCCCCAATCTGGCGGGAGTACGAGCGGTCTAGCACTCTCTTGGCTGATGCCTTTGTCAAGCCGTTGATCCAAAGCTACTGCCATAACATCGGAACTGCCTTGGATGCCAATGGCATCGGTGGACCTTGTTCATTCCTCAAATCCGATGGCGGGACTACACTTCTCACCAACGCACCCGATCGGCCTGTCGATATTTTACTATCAGGCTTGGCTGGCGGCATTGTTGGGGGAAAATACTTCGCGGAAGCGGCGGGATTCCAAAACGCAATCACTCTTGATATGGGGGGCACTAGCTGCGATGTCGGTCTGGTACTCGATGGGGAACAACAGTTTACCACAGCCTTCGAGATCGAGTGGGGACTTCCTGTAGCGATCCCTATCATTGAAGTCCGCACATTAGGCGCGGGGGGAGGCTCCATCGCTTGGATTGATAAAGGGGGTATGCTGAACGTTGGGCCCGAGAGTGCTGGAGCGGTGCCAGGGCCCGCTTGCTACGGCACAGGTGGGACGCAAGCCACGGTAACCGATGCGAATTTGGTGCTAGGACGGCTCAACCCCAGCTTTTTCCTCGGCGGAGAGTTACCGCTCTATCCCGCGCTGGCTAAACAAGCGATAGAACAACTGGCGCACCGCATGGGCGTCTCTGAACAGGAAGCAGCCACAGCTATCGTTGAAATCGCGGACGAAAATATGACCAACGCCATCCGCTTACTGACCATCGAACGGGGGATCGATCCCCGCGACTTCGCGCTCGTGGCGTTTGGCGGTGCAGGTCCTCTCCATGCTGTAGCAATCGCCAAAAAGCTGGGCATCCAAACTGTTGTTGTGCCGCCCCATCCGGGACTATGTTCCGCCTTTGGTGCTGCCATTTCCGAACTTCGCGTCGAAAAAGTTCATACCTTTGCTGCGCGAGATCCGGATGTCACCGATGGAGATCTCCAAGCGCGGTTTGCCCCCATGCGCCAAGAAGCGACGGAAGAACTTGAGCGGGAAGGGGTGCGGGGTGAACCGCGGGAAACGTTGTTCATCAGTATGCGGTATTACCAGCAGAACTACGAACAGGATATTGAGTATCGTTCAGAGGAGGGTTTGCGGGGGGCAATCGGTCGGTTTCATGAGCGGCATCATCAGTTTTACGGGTATCACTTCGAGGATGAGACGATCGAACTGGTACACCTGAAGGTCTCTATCTCTGAAGCAGCACATCGTCCGAAGATTAATTTGGGAACAGTCTCCGAAGATATCCAGCGCAGCGTCCCACGTCTTATTTACGAATCCGCAACCCACGCCGTGCAGATGCCCGTTTATCGGCGGGACGGGCTACCGGTAGGTTCACGGTTTTCGGGTCCGGCGATTATCGAAGAGATCGATTCGACAACGTTCATACCGTCCGGTGTGAAACTTTACCTTGATGAAAGCTACAACCTTATCCTCACCCTGATTTAGGAAGGATAGTTGGCAGGATTCTCGCTATTAATAGCAAAACACCGGCAAGACATCTGCCGGTGTTTTTTTGAGTACATAGTTATTTAGGATTATTTAGACAGTTTCAATCCGCCATCAGATTTCTGATGACATAATCCAGAATCCCACCGTGTTGATAGTACTCCACCTCAATGGGGGCATCGATCCGGATTAGCAATTCCGTTGACCGTTTCGCCCCCGATTCGTCGATCCATTCCATCGCGGCGGTTTGCCCCGGTTGCAGATTGTCCGCGAAGCCGGTGATGTTGATAACCTCGCTCCCCTTCAAGCCAAGCGACACTGCACTCTCGCCTTCCTTGAACTCCAGAGGCAAAATACCCATGCCAATCAGGTTGCTGCGGTGGATGCGTTCGTAACTTTCGGCGACAACAGCTTTGACGCTCAATAGCTTCGGTCCCTTCGCCGCCCAATCTCTCGAGCTGCCAGCCCCGTATTCCTTGCCGGTGAAGACGACGAGCGGTGTGTTTTGTCCCAAGTAGTGTTGACCCGCCTCATACATCGTCGTCTGCTCCCCGGAAGGATAGGTGACCGTATAACCGCCTTCGACATCGGGCAGCATCGCGTTTTTGATACGGTTATTGGCAAACGTTCCGCGACTCATCACCCGGTCGTTACCGCGCCTTGCGCCGTAGGTATTGAAGTCCCTTCGATCAACACCGTGTTCGATCAGATACTTTCCAGCCGGGCTATCCGCACCAATCGCACCGGCGGGGGAGATGTGATCTGTCGTGACAGAATCGCCCAAAATAGCGAGAACTCGCGCTCCTTGAATGTCCGTGATTGGAGCAGGCTCTAATTTGAACCCGTCAAAGAAGGGCGGTTTCTGGATATAGGTGCTTTCCTCACTCCAGTGATACAGTTCACCTGTGGGAATATCCAATTCCTCCCATTCTGGTGCCTGATTGGCGATTTCGGCATAAAGGCGTTTGAACGTATTGGCATCCAATGATTGGGCGATCAGATCGGCGATCTCCTCTCGTGTGGGCCAAACATCTCTCAAATAGACCGGTTCATCCCCGTCGTTATGGCCTAACGGTTCGCTCGTGAGATCGACATCGACCCGGCCAGCAAGCGCGTAGGCAACAACAAGCGGCGGCGACATCAGGAAACTGGCTTTCACGTCGCGGTGTACCCGTGCTTCAAAGTTTCGGTTGCCACTTAACACACTGACGGCGACGAGATTTCCTGCTTCAATTGCACTCTGGATATCTTCATCTAAGGGACCACTATTCCCAATGCACGTCGTGCAGCCGTATCCAACGACGTTAAAGCCTAACTTCTCCAGATAGGGCAGCAGTCCTGTCCCTTGCAGGTACTCCGTGACAACGCGGGATCCGGGGGCTAAACTGGTCTTGACAGAATCAGGAACGCGGATGCCGTGTTCAACAGCTTTCTTCGCAACTAAACCGGCGGCGATCATCACCGACGGGTTGCTAGTATTGGTGCAGCTAGTGATGGCAGCGATTGCAACATCGCCGTGTGTAATGCTGCCCGCCGATTCCGCCTGCTGACGGTGCCCCTCAAGCTCCGCCTGAGAAAGTCCGTATCCACCCTCTGTAAGCGGTGCTGTCAATAGGCGCGGAAAAGTCTCCTTGACCTTCGAAAGCGCAATCCGATCTTGGGGTCGTTTGGGACCTGCAATGCTCGGTTCAATCGCGTCAAGGTCAACTATCAACACCTCGGAATATTCCACCTCACCCGCTTTCGGGATGCCGAGCATATTCTGGTTCTTTAGGAATGTCGTGACCAACTCCAGATGTGCTTCATCACGACCTGTCGCTCGAAGATAACCCACCGATTCTGCGTCCGAAGGGAAAAAGCCGACCGTCGCACCGTATTCGGGACACATATTGGAAATGGTCGCCCGATCTGGGGTGGAGAGGGCTTCGACCCCCTCACCGAAGAACTCCACGAATTTACCGACAACATTTGTTTCCCGCAATCGCTGCACAACCGTTAGGACGAGATCCGTCGCTGTCACGCCCTCTTTGAGCGCCCCTTTCATGTGAACCCCTAGCACCTCCGGCGTCAGGATGTAAACAGGCTGACCGAGCATAGCGGCCTCCGCTTCGATACCGCCAACACCCCAACCAACGATTCCGAGGCCGTTGATCATGGTGGTATGGGAATCGGTCCCGACCAATGTATCGGGATAAACAATCGTTTCGCCGTTGATCGTATCGGGAACAACCAATTTGGCGAGATACTCCAGATTCACCTGATGGACAATACCGATGGAGGGCGGAATCACGCTAAACTTATCAAAAGCCTGCTGCCCCCACTTCAGGAATTCGTATCGTTCCTTATTCCGTTCAAATTCCCTTTGGGTGTTAATCTGTAGCGCATTCGCCGTTCCATAGGCATCCACCTGAACGGAGTGATCGATGACCAGATCGACAGGGACGAGCGGCTCAATAATCTGTGGATCACCGCCAAGCTCCTCCACGGCTGAACGCATTGCCGCTAGATCGACGAGGAGCGGAACACCCGTAAAATCCTGGGCAAGGACACGGGCTGGCTTGAACGGGATCTCAACAGATTTGGGCTGTTTCGGATCCCAGTTTGCCAAGTCCATAATATCTTGCTCTGTAATCTGTTGATTATCGTAGTTTCTCAGCAGCGATTCCAGCAAAATGCGTATGCTAACAGGCAAGTTGGAAACTGTCCCGATACCCTGCGCTTCTAAAGCGGGCAGTGAGTAGTAATGGATACGCTGTCCATCGGATTCAAACGTTTGCAGTGTGTTAAAGAGATTGTGCATCAATTCAGGCATCTAATTTTACCTACCTAAGTTCATTGATTCAAAAGTAAGTAGGGAACACAAATCTGCGTTCCCTACAAGTGTGTAATTCCTGTTCCTATGTACTTATATCTTCTTCAACGGCTCCTCACCTGAACCCGATCGACGTGTCTTTCAGGGAGGTACTTCTTCAAAGCGGCATGTATCTCCACATCGTGGAGTCTTTTTGGCGTAATCAGCACACATGTATTTCCGGATCCGGCTGTCCACTCTTTCTCAAACTCCGAGTAAGTAAGGGCGCGCCCAACCCTAGAGCGCGGTCTTTTTGCTCGTGCACTGAGTGGATTTCCGATTTCAATCTTCTGATCAGCATCATCATATCTCATAACCACTGATAGTTGCCCCTTGCCAGAACGTCTTGACCGAATAATGGGAGCCCAGCCTGTCGCCACAAACGCTTTCAGCACCTCCAAATTGCAGTTAGACACAACACTGAGGTTTTGAACTTTCCCTCTTGTCGTCGCATAGAGGTCTTCAAGCCGAATTACATCAGGTAATGTTCTGAAGAATGCTGTCAGGAGTGGTTTCTTAGTAACATCAATCGTAGCAGTAGAAGGCAATGTTCCTGCTCGCATTCTCGTCGGTGCTGAGGTTGAAGCAGGCTGTGAACGGGTTGCGCTTGGGATAGGCATTCTTTCGCCTTGGGGTGCTGGTCCGCAACTCATCAGGAGTAGACATAAAGCTAAAATAGACACGGTGTAGCAGAAATGGGTGTGCATGATTTTCTCCTTGATACCCTTTCGGGGTTGCGCTCTGATTCAGTTTGAACACATGACCTTTTTCACACAATAGTTTAGGTTCTATTCGCGTTGCAACAGAGCTAGGTAATATCTGATGTGAAGCGTTGCCAAACGAAATTCACTTGGCGTGTCAACCATACGCAATTTAGATACCAAAGCTACCCCGAACCGTGCGAAGCGTATTGTGCAAAAGCTGATTCTTATGGAAAACCCGTTCCCAATCCAACTTTGCATCTGCTTTTCACATGAACTCCGATCTCAAAGAGAGTGTCATGCCCATAAAGCAGCTGTCGAAACTATGCCACACTGTCGTCGCAAAAATGCCACACCAGCACAACAGGTACAAAGCCCAATCGCTTTAGCTTTGGGAGTCCACCACACGCGCTATGCCGCAAATTGTAATCGGCTTACGGCCTTTTGGACGATAGGTCCTCCCAAAAGGATACGCAAAAAGCTCAATCGCGATAGGCTTAACCGGTCTGCCTTTATCGAAATTGCGGAACCAGCGGACAACTTCAGGCGTCGCTTGGTAGGGGTCGTTCCCGATCCGAACCACATCTGTGACGCTGATTTCGTAGGCGAATTCTTGCTTCAACCCTACAGCGATTGCGCAGTTAAACGCGTCTCCCACTCTGCCAGTGTCGATGTGCTGCTGCGTGATCTGTATTTTCTCCATGATGGAAACTCCTTGCGGATTGTGTCGAAGCCGGGCGGTGAGTGAATGACTTCAAAACAGATGCCAACATGCCCTAGTGTAGCATAGGGGAGGGTTGCTGTCAAGGGAAGAAAGCGGATTCCAATTCCTCTACGATACAACGAAATTAATATTGATCTCCACCGGTATTTCTGTTACACTTTCGCATTGATAGTTGGTCTTACCCTTCGACAGAAAGTGAATATATGGATTCAAATACAACTAAAAAACGCAACGAAGATGAAATGGTCGCGCTTGCCCAGCAGTGTTTATCCGAACTTGGCATCGCGGAGGCATTAATTTATCCTCACCAGAGAATTGTGCGGATACAGGTGGCAGAAGCTGATTTCGATAGAGCCGTTCAGATGCGTGAAACAATCGTGGAACGGATGAGAACCATCGGTTACCGCTTTGTCACCCTAGATTTCGACGAAAGAGCGGATTAGAATTTCTAAGCTGGAGTAGCCTGCTCAATGATGGAGAAACGACATAATCTCGGCGAGACCTGATACATATCCTGACAAAACCCTATACCCAACCATGAAGGAAAACAAAGCATGAGCAATTCTCAATCAGATTCAAATTTGTTCCGATCGCTCAAATGGCGTTGTATTGGTCCACCGAGAGGCGGACGGGTTGTTGCTGTGGCAGGGCATCCGACAGAACCGGCGGTCTTCTACTTCGGGGCGTGTGCCGGTGGTGTCTGGAAAACTGACGATGCCGGAACATATTGGGAAAACGTCTCAGACGGTTTCTTCAATAGCGCTGCTGTAGGCGCTATCGCGGTGGCAGACGCCGATCCGAACGTTATCTATGCCGGCACGGGCGAAACAACCATTCGCCTCGATGTCTCTTACGGCGATGGGGTGTACAAGTCCACCGATGGCGGTAAAACTTGGGCAAATGTTGGATTGCAGGAGACCCGTCATATCGGCAAAATTCGCATTCATCCGCAGAACCCCGATCTAGTCTATGTGGCAGCCTTAGGCCATGCCTTTGGGCCAAACGAAGAACGCGGTGTCTTTCATTCTAAAGATGGTGGGTCAACTTGGGAAAATATCTTGTTTCGCAGTGAAAAGGCGGGCGCGGTTGATTTGACAATGGACCCCAACAACCCTCGCATTCTCTACGCGGCGATATGGGAAACTTACCGCAATTTTTGGGAACTGTCAAGCGGTGGTCCCGACAGTAGCTTTTACAAGTCAACCGACGGCGGCGATACTTGGGAGGAAATCACAAATAAACCTGGCCTTCCCAAGGGGCTCATCGGTAAGATTGGCGTTGCTGCCTCCCCTGCCAAATCGGATCGGGTTTGGGCAATCGTCGAAGCGGAGAAGGGCGGGCTGCACCGTTCAGACGATGGCGGTGAAACGTGGGAACTGTTGACGGCTAACCGCGATCTGTGGCATCGTCCCTTTTACTACTGTCACGTCTTCGCCGACCCGCAAGATCCCGACACCGTGTTTGTCTTGAACCTCAAGATGTGGAAGTCAACCGATGGGGGGCATACCTTCACGGAGATTACCACACCGCACGGGGACAATCACGACCTGTGGATCGATCCACACAATCCACAGCGCATGATCGAAGGCAACGATGGCGGCGCATGTGTTTCGTTCAACGGAGGCGCGAGCTGGACAACCATCTACAATCAGCTTACCTCTCAGTTCTATCGCATCGAAACTGACAATCGATTCCCCTATCGCGTCTACGCCACGCAGCAGGATAATTCCAGTATCAGTGTTCCAAGCGCCAGTGAGTATGGCGGTATCCACTGGGTTGATTGTTACCCAGTTGGCACCGGTGAGAGCGGGGACATCGTGGTTCACCCCGACAATCCCGATATCGCCTACATCGGTGCGGTGGGAAGCTCGCCGGGGGGCAGTGGGGTACTCCAACGCTACGACCATCGTACCCGCCAGATTCGGTTGGTCAATGTTTGGCCCGAAGAGTATGTTGGCTTGGGGCCAAAAGATCTCAAGTATCGCTTTTCTTGGACGTCCCCAATTGCGTTCTCACCCCACAATCCAGATGTCCTCTATACAGCGGGCAATCTGATCTTCCGCTCAACGGACGAAGGCAGTAGTTGGGAGCCGATCAGCCCGGATCTGACCCGTAACGATGTAACTAAACTTGGACCATCAGGGGGTCCCATCACGAAAGATGCCAGCGGTGCAGAACATTATGCGACGGTTTACGCCTTTGTCGAATCCTCACACGAACAGGGCGTCTTCTGGGCTGGCAGCGATGACGGCTTGATCCATATTTCCAGAGATGGAGGACAGCGTTGGGAAAATATCACTCCACCGGATTTGCTTGAATGGTCATTAATCAGCAACATCGAAGCTTCTCCACACGACCCGGCGACCGCGTACGTCGCCGTCACCCGATATAAGCTAGATGACTATCAACCTTATCTGTACAAGACGGACGATTACGGGAAAACGTGGCGTATAATCAGCGGGGGTTTCCCCGACGGTGAGATTACCCGTGTGATTCGGGAGGATCCGGTCCAGTCAGGCCTCCTCTATGTCGGCACAGAAACAGGAATCTTTGTCTCGTTGGACGATGGAGAGAATTGGCAGCGCTTGCAGAACAATCTCCCGGTCGTTCCGGTCTACGACTTAAAGATCAAAGACGGCGATCTGGTCGCCGGCACTCACGGTAGATCTTTCTGGATTTTGGACGATGTAACACCACTGCGCGAATTGGCAGCAGCAGCGCAGGCCCCTCCCCACCTGTTTGAGCCTCGATCCACCTATCGCCGCTGGCTACAATGGGGTGCGGGTATGTTCCGTAGCGAGACAGGGAAAAACTATCAGATGGGGTTGGGTGCTCCCGCAACCTTCTACGTAGAAAAATCGTCCGACGGAGAACCCACGCGCAGATTCCTCGATGCGGGAGAAGGACCGCCACAGGGTGTGATTGTCTACTATCTCTTGAGAGACACACCCGCCGATCCCGTTGAACTCACGTTCCTCGACGCTGACGGAGCAGAAATCAAAACCTTCACGCCTAAACCTGAAGAGGCTGATGATGCTGAAGATGATGAAACAAGCTCGGACGCCAAGGAAGACCGCTATATCCCAGCGGAGCCGGGGCTGAACCGCTTTGTGTGGGATATGCGCTATCCGGATTCGCAAGCGGTGACGGAAGCCCAAAACGGCAAACAGGAGACGCTACCGGATAAGCCGAAGAATGGACCTCTCGCTTCGCCGAAAACCTATCAGGTCCAACTCAAGGTTGGTGAACAGACACAAACCCAGACCTTCGATCTATGCAGAGACCCACGGGTAACCGCCAGCCAAGCAGATTTCGACGCCCAGTTTGAGTTATGGAGCCAGATTCGTGACAAGCTTTCGGAGACAAATGAAGCGATCAACCGCATCCGCCGAATGCAACGACAGGTGAATGAGTGGAAGGACCGCGTGGACGCGAGAGAGGACACCAACGCCGAAGCAATCCGCGAAGCCGCTGAAGCCTTGCAAGGAAAATTGAAAGCCATCGAAGGGGAGTTGATACAGACCGGGGCGGATACCATCGCCGATCGGCTTCGCATGTCCTCAAAGTTAAGCGGCAAGCTCGCGGGATTGGTTAGCGTCGCGTCGGTTGCTGACTTCGCCCCGCCTAAACAGGCGTATGATCTCTTTGAAGATCTGTCAAGCCAAATCGATGCCCAACTGGAGCAACTCAAGTCGGTGATTGAGGAAGATGTCGCTGCCTTCAACGACCTCATCAGCGAAGCCAGTGTGCCGGCGGTTGTGACGTAGGCAGGGTAGCAGCCCGATTGGCATGACGATTCTAAAAATTCCCGGATCGGTTAGGGAGTGTGATGAATTTCTAGCATGACGACTGCTACCCGAAATCGACAAATAGGCGTTTTCTCAGAAAGTCCATAGGGGAATGGAGATGATGAGGTCTTTCAGTCAGATCAGTCTGCTGTTTTGGGTTTTCGGTTGCAATGGGAATATCTCAGCGGAAGGCACATTGGGGATTACCCAGCCCGGCACCGAGGCACCGGATGGGTTTTCACAGATTTTTCGCAAGCAGGTTGACGTTTTTGGAGTACGAGTGTACGCAACAGCTGCTACACCGGACAGAAAGGTCTTGCATGCGGCAAACGTACTCGCCCAATATCTTGATAACGATGCCGATGGAGAACCGGACAACTTCGCTGTCGTTGATGCCATGCGGAAGAATAAGGCAGCGATGATTATGTTTGCCAGCGAGCAGGATTCTGCGGAAATAGATCTGGAAGCGTTCATTCCGATAGAGTTGCTCGATAGCATGGCGTTACAAGATCTCTATGGAGAGGAAACCCATCCCGGCGGGGCAACGGAAAGAAGATTCGATGCCACGTTGGAAGAGGTACTACACCTGATAACCAGTGCCGGCTACGCCGACGTTTATCCCGACATCTTTGGCGAAAAACCGGGGACGGCAATCGGCCAGGCGATGGATATTGCGAGGGGCGGGCATTTTGAGCAAGTTCCCCGGAGGTATCCACAAAATGCCTGGTACACCTACTATGACGAAACGTGCGACTATGGGTGTCAGATTACGGAGTATATCTACTGGGCGTTAACTTCGATACTGGGCGGCCAAGATTTTCCTGGCCGGGCTGAACAGATTCGTGATGAGTGGCGGCTAAATACGGCGAGTACCGTGCGGCAGGGTGACAGAGCAATCTACGATTTGTTGACAGACCCTCAATATCGTTTTCCGACTCGACTCCCAGATGGACAATATCGAATTAGTAAAAAACAGTGATATGGACGCGGATTCTGAACGGAGCGAGAAATGTCTGTTATTCAACCAACTCATCCAGGCGGAATATGGGGATTACTCCCTACCGGCTAGCAAAGGATATTGGTGTTCCAGTGAATCGAATTACAACAATTATCAAAGAGCAGAGGCGTATTTCGGCAGAGACAGCATTACTGCTTTCTGTTTCTCGTCTGGCTGATTAGATCGCATAAAATTTCGGACTAAGTATTTCATGACTTATCGTCATGAACTACTTAGTCCGTTTCTTGTGGAGTCACAAACTACTGACTCCCTTTATCATTATCCTAATTGTTCGCATAGAGGGATGGATAAGCATCCGCGTATTATCCCATTGAAACTTGCCAAATGGCTAGGTAAACGCTTGTGTGAAAACTGTAGATGAGAGGTGTGTAAGAAGAATACCCGAGAAGTGGCATTATAAGACGGACATTTGATGGGGCAATATGAACGTCCGTCTTATAATGTTTCACCTTGTGCAGCGATGAAAAGCGGACTGAAAGTTTATGGATAATCTGGATGATTTGTTCCGTTTAGTTGTGGTGCTTTGTCTCGTCTGGATTGGAATTGTGCTCTGTGGTATCCTTGACGAATTGCGTAAGCGATAGTTTCACCCTGTGCCACCTTTTAATCGAACCAGTATGGAATTGAAACGTAACGTCCGATAGGGGCGTTTGGGGAGGGAATATGAATGTCCGTCTAACGATCTCATTTGTGGCAGCTGTTGTGCTGATTACGGTTGCCTTTTATGTGTCTGGCGTCGCGTATGAGGATGCTCGTCTTCCTCGTGTTATATCGTGCTTTGCACCACAGTTTGATGGGGAAAATGAAGTGTTTCTGTTCCCGATGGAGCCATTTGTCAAGGTTTCACCCTGGTCAGTGATGAAAGGAGGAGTGATGGAGGTTCATGTCAAAAATAGAGATGGTGTCATTGTCATAAAACCGATTGGCAGAATCATTGGAGCTGCAAGCAATGCGTTCAGACTCGCCATTATCGACGAGATAAAAGGCAGTACTGAATCGCCTAACTTCGTATTTGACTTTGCCCGTGTTTCCCGGATAGATAGCGTTGGTATTGGCGTGTTGGTGGGGTTACAGGTATCCATCGCACAAAGGGGTGGGCAAGTCGGTATAATCAACCTTAGCAGCAACATTAGAAGCACCTTTGTCATGGCGAAACTGATTATGACGTTCAAACATTTCAACAGTGAGGATGAAGCGGTCGTCAATCTGCGAATGATTGGGCGTTGACACATTCCATTTTTTGCACCGTAGGACGCCCCCTACGGCATTGAAAAGGCACGGCATAGGTTAGACTTGCCAAGCGCAAGGAACGCCCCTGACGCCGTTTAACGCCGTGAAAACACGGCAGAGAAATTGGCGCAAAAATGCCTTGAAAATCCAACGGCGATGTGGTATACTAAAACCGTCCAAACGCAAGCACCGAAAGCGTTTCGGACGGTTTTTTTAGGAGGTGAAAAACCATGAGAAGGCCTTGGGTTATTGGACTGATTGTGATAGTGTTGATAATCACAATTTTTATGACCTATCCATTATTGATGGATTTATTGTATCCACCCATTGTTGAGTACCAGACGATGTGATAGATGTATTATTGACATACTCCGAATGACAAAAGGCGTCCAATGCCATAACATTGGACGCCTTTTGTCGTTTATAGAGATTTTATTTACCAGCAGAGTGATTCTCAAGATGCCTGTCAAATCGCTGGTTTATGCTTTCTATCTTGGCGTCTAAGCGATTAAAGGCAGCATCTAATTCACCTCTTGTAACCAGATTCCGAAAGACTACAAACAGCTGTATATTAACAACGACGATAGTCCCAACGGAGGTCAGTATAACTGCCCATATTGGCATTGTATTCACCTCCTTTCAATAATTATAACATGAAAGGAGGTTTTTTTGCAAACATTACTCACAAGGAGACCTAATGAACTTGCTTGAAACGTATAGACGTTTCCCCGATGATTATGCGTGTATTAGGTTCTGTTGACATTTCATCGTAACCAGATAATGGTGGCAACGAAACTCAGAAATCCCATATACCGAACGGCTAACTTATCAAAACGAGAAGAGATACGGCGATACTGCTTCATTTTGTTGATGAAACATTCGACTAAATGTCTCTCTTTATACAGATGCACATCATAAGTGCGTGAATCACGACGGTTGGCACGTGGCGGTATCACCGGTACCGCACCGCTTTCGGTTATCGACTCAATAAATGCCATCGAGTCATAGGCTGTGTCAGCTATCACATACTCACTGTTATAACCAGAGGTCAACGCTTCAGCACAAGTGATGTCGTGCCGTTGACCTGCTGTCAGCATCAAACGTAAGGGATTACCTAAGCCGTCAACAGCGATATGAATCTTGGTTGAAAATCCACCTCGGCTGCGTCCAAGTGCTTGTGATGTTTGACCCCCACTCGTTTTCAATGCACCCCCAGCACATGGGTGTGCGCGAATGATAGTGGTGTCAATGATGAGCCACTCCATATCGGGGTCTTTGGCAAAGTGTTGGTGCATGCGTTGAAAGATATCTTTATCGCACCATCTTGAGAATCGTTTATAGACGCTGTTCCAATTGCCGTATGGTTTAGGTAACAGTCGCCATTGACTGCCACTACGAGTTATCCAAAGCACCGCATGGATAAAGCGTTTTAAGTCTGTTTGTTGTCCGGTATAGATATCAGGACAGGTGTTAAGGAATGATACTATTTTTAACCATTGCGTATCGGATAGGGTGAAGGTTGACATATTACCATTATGACACAAATGTCAACACGCCCTAGTCATCTGGAAGATGTAAGATGGGGCGATATGCCCCGATGTGCATATTGTGACGGCGAGCGTGTCGGACGCAAAGGTGATGTCAACAAATGGAACAGATGGAATTGCTACGAGTGCCGTTCTACTTTCACCGTAACGTCTGATACCATGTTTCATAGGACTAAGGTGCCATTTCAAACATGGTTTCTCGGTATATGCTTAATCATGAATGCCAAGAAAAGCATATCGAGCTATGAGTTGTCCAGAGACCTCAACATGAATCAAAAGACGGCGTGGTATCTTATCACTCGTATCCGCATAGAGATGGCAAGGCAAGATAACCCAGTACTCAGTGGGATTATTGAGATGGACGAAACCTATATCGGTGGCAAGCCACGTAAAGGGAGGCAATATAAAGAAGGCGAGAAGCCTAGGCGGGGACGAGGCACTAAGAAAACGCCCGTTGTGGCAGCTGTTGAAAGGGGCGGGCGAGTTGTGGCACAAATGGCGACCGACCTATCAAGCAGGAGCATGATGGATTTTATCATGAGTTATATTGAACATGAAGACTCCGTCCTGCTCACCGATGAATATCAAGCGTATAACAGAGTCAAGGATATTATGGAACACTTCGTGATTAACCATAAGGAGCATTATGCCAGAGGTTTCGTTCACACTAACACTGTTGAAGGGTTCTTTGCTACAATCAAGCGTTCTTGGACAGGAAGCCATCATCATTACCAAAAGAAAAACACGCCTCTGTATGTAGCGGAGGCGTGTTTTAAGTATAACAATCGGAATAACCCTGATGCGTTTTGGGACTTTATTAAGGGGTGCGTGATTACAGATGCTTAGGCTTTAGAGTTCAACGTCATGATTTATCAATATACTACCCGATTCAGCTCAAGAGCTAGCCTATCAACCTCATAGAGCAGTAGGCGATTACCTCCATCAAATGCAAGCGTACCCTTGATGAAAGATTCCTCGGGTTCAAGATCAAAGAACCCATTATCTTCAGGAATAGTTATAATGATAAAATCATCATCAAGTATGTATTCGCCGAAGATAGTGGCATTAACTTCTAATGCACCAAAATCCCACTCTGCATAAATTGACCATTCACCGTAGCCATCAAAGTGCAAATCGGCATAGGTGGCTTCGGTCACAGCGTAGAGTGATTCACCATCAATCGATGTGATTTCCCAATAACCTATTAAGCGTTCATTTACATCAATGGGCTTTGGTGATAAGAGTCGCTCTTGAAAGACATCACAACCAAGTAAAGTGGTGATGATGAGTAAGGCAAAAAACACGTTCTTGTAGAGTTTCATGATGTGACCTCCTATTCAGTCTCTATGGTATACCCTCCTATGGGTGATTTTCAAGATGTCTATCCATACGTTGCTCGAGGTTTCCAAAACGGCGCTCGAGGTTATCAAAACGTTTATCAATAGTATTGAGCCCTATCTTCATTACGGCAATCATCAAGCCTGTGGCTCCTATTATAGCTCCTATAATTGCAATCGTTTGCGTCCATTCCATTCTTGACACCTCCTTCAGTTCTACGATGACCCGTTAAACTATCTTCTTTCTTGACAGTAATTTTACCTTACACCGAATTGGATGTCAATGCAAAAAAATGGGGTTACAAGCGACGTGCTCGTAACCCCATTTTATTCACGGATGGCGTATTGTCTAATCACCGTCAGCTTGTGCAGTTGCCATTGGGTTGTTTCAATTCCATACTGGTTCGATTATAACAGCGCTCACAAGTGATCAGGGACTATACTATGGGTTAGTTTCAATTCCATACTGGTTCGATTATAACAAAAGATAGGAACACACTCCGGTGTATGCGATAAGCGTTTCAATTCCATACTGGTTCGATTATAACCCATCGCGCTCAACCTGTCCCATCCGTCAAGCCCGTGTTTCAATTCCATACTGGTTCGATTATAACTTGATTCCGATTTATATTACCGTCAGCAATGTTTCTGTTTCAATTCCATACTGGTTCGATTATAACGAAGGACCACATCCATTAGAGAGCTTCCCTATCATCGGTTTCAATTCCATACTGGTTCGATTATAACGATTCGTCAGTTTATAGATACACCACTTTTTCATCAGTTTCAATTCCATACTGGTTCGATTATAACTTCTCTTCCTAAATCAGGTTCAGTTAACCCTAGATGGTTTCAATTCCATACTGGTTCGATTATAACCCCCGAAAAATCAACGTAAAGTATTATACAGGATGCACGCTATACTTGCGAGGTTAAAAATGGCATTAGTATTAAAAATCGTCAACGTCCAGTAGTGCAAAATTACCAGGAGGTTGACGATATGGATCTAATCATGCTTATTATATGGAGGGATAATCTTATCAAATATGAGACGGATATCTTTGCGCATCTCATCCAGTGCTTTGTGTATAGCATCTATCTCACGGCGTAGACCATCTATCTCACGACGCTGGATAAGAAACAGAGTGAATATCAACCCTCCTAATGTGCCAATAATTGTGATTGTTTGCGTCCAGTCCATAACCTACACCTCCTTACTCAGTATCTTTTGTATGCGCATGATACTCAAGGTGTCTGTCCATTCTATCTACAAGAGCAGTAAAATCCTTCTTTGTAGGTATCCCTCTAAAGAAAACGATTGTGGATATAACGGCGATGACACCAGTGAATAGTTCCGTCAAAGTAATATCGGGCATGATATATCCCCCTTCTTTTACCATCTTGATTCTTGACAGTAATTTTATCTTGTACCGAGTTGGATGTCAAGGCAAAAAATATGGGGTTACAAGCGACGTGCTCGTAACCCCATTTTATTCACGGACGGCGTATCCTCTAATCACCGTCAGCTGTTACAGTCTGTGCCATCGATTTCGGCGCGGATTGCGCTTTACTCGGTTTGGCAGGTTCTTCTTTCCTGATAATGTCTCGGACACTTCCTTCATTACAGTCCAGTAGGAATGCAATATCTTCGGCGGACATCCCATCGTTGTGCATTGACCAGAGTTTTTCTCGGTCAATCCGTCCTTGGGTATTGATAAACCGTTTCTGCTTGACTGCGCTTGGCAGTATGTTATCACGTTTGGCGATAAGTCTGGGCAGAATCCTATGTGCAGCTGCTATCGTCGTCCTGGCAGCGTCTGCAATGACTATCATGGGAAGGGTAAAATATCCTTCGGGGTTTTCTCCAAGCCAGGAGTCGAGTTTCCGTTCATGTTCAGTCAAGGTTATGGCCTCCTTTCGTTAGAATTGCTAAACACATACTTCTAGGCGTTTAGCATTGGAATTGTACCATATTACAATGTTATATTCAAGTTAAAATGTCAATATCACGCCGTTCTGGACGCAAAACGGCGTCGATTTTTTACTTGCAATTACGGTGCAAATCGTGTATACTTTCAATGCGTTATTTCAATGCAAATACCCTGTATAGGAGGTGATAACAAGATTTGGAGAATAGTAAGCAGAAGGTTTACTTCAGTTACAAATGGCGGTGCATAATGAATGTTGGCACTGCAGTCGCTGATGAAATCCTTAATACAGTGAATAAGGGGCCTCCTCAAAGGTCAGTTATCATTTGTATACGTGGTAAGCAGCCAGTGTGCTTTTTTCAAGGTGGGACAACCGTTAAGGTGAATATGGTAGATAGATGCCGATATGATGATGAACTCCGATTACAAATATCATCAAGTTGGGTCGTTACGCATTGTGATGTCCGATTCTATCTCCATCATGATAATGGGAATCCTTATAATTTCAAGATGGAAGATACTTGGGGTACGAGTCAATTAAAGAATCTCAAGCGAACTCGACCTTGGGCATTCCCTGAAGTCATGTCATTCGGTGAGTTATCTAAAATGTATCCTGATTTCAGTAAAGAGCATTGGCAGCAATAATCTATAAATGGCGGTCGCACATTGCGATAGAGTAGCCATTCAATATCTGGCATGGCAATTCGCCAAGCCACTACCCCTACTCTATTCACAAAGGAGATTGCCATGAAATATGTGACTGGCATCATTGTACTTCTAATCGTGATGGTATTCATTTTGATGTTTGGAGGATGGAACACAGCGTCCGCTGAACGTGACCAAGGTGAACCCCGTACTGTTAGACTTGTGCATCTGGTTAAATATGGCATTGAACCAAATCAATCCATAGCAGATAGGATGAAGGTTGATATAATCAATACTCAGCGATTCTACGCGGAACAGCTTGATTATCACGGCTACGGTTACAAGTTATTCAATATCGAAATGGACGATGACGGCGATCCATTTGTCCATGTAATTAAGCAGGAAGGCACTGAGCATTACTTCGCTACAATGCGAGCAAACTTTAACACACACAGAAACATCTATTTTGTTGTATACGATAATGGCAGTACAAACCTAAAAGGCTATGCAGGTGGTACAGCCATCCCTGAATATGGTGACGTGTTGAAAAATCGGGGTGGTATATGTGTTGTCCCTACACATTATAAATCGCAAGCAGTTAGTCATGAGTTGGGCCATGTATTCGGGCTTAACCATAACTTTTTTGATGACTCATTTATGATGTCCTATGGTCATGAACGTACTGTTATATCGGAATGCCATGCAATGAAATTGGCTATACACCCATATTTCAATCATGATATTTCACTTGATTCCACGTTTTTGATGGAGTTGATGTTCCCGTCATCGTTTCCTGGTGATATTAAAACGGATGGCAAATATACTTATGCTGATACATCAATAGATATTGTTGTTAGCATTGATAATCCTAACGATATTTACCAAGTATCTATCAATGCCGAGAGTGATCAAACAAGAGGGTATGTGTTTGTCGATTGTCAGCATGGCAACACGGATGGCATCTTTGAGTTTTACTACCAAGGCACAACCATATACAAAGGTACACGTAGGGTGAATGGCATAAAGTATCCTGTTACCAATCTCGAGTTCAGTGAGTCAGATAGCCACAGTGTTAGATTCCAGATAATCGATGTAAAAGGGAATGTTTATGTGAAGTATATGGATATTAAAAAAGATTTGTCGGTACTCAGAGAAGATCTGAATATCGATGGTTCAGTCAATGTGCTTGACTTAATCATCGTGAGTAACCATATTGGTAACGGCACGTATACTCGGATTGCTGATGTCAATCAGGACGGCATTATCAATATCCTTGACTTAACACGTATCGCCCAAATGTTAGGAGGGACACCATGAATCAGAGTCTATGCTTGCTTACCAGTAGGATATACACATCTCTGCTTATTGTATCCCTTACGTTAATGGTAGGGGTAACGACACCTCACCCAGTAGATAAAATCAAAGTCCAGATTGTCTTGGATACTATTGGCCTAGATGAATATTTCGAGTCAACATTTACGAGTTACGTGGCAAGAGAACTGCGGAGTCTTGGTGATGTCGAAGTTGTCGAAGAAGAAGCTGATTGGAAACTAAACTTCACAGTGAAACAACATGATAAAACAGGACATTACATTATAGGCGTGGTCGTATCAATCGTTATGGACTGGAAACGAATCGCTAGGATGGAAAAACCAAGAAATGTAGGGCAAATCTATGTGTATCTATTTAATAATGTTTACTACACTACTACCATTGAGGTGAAAGATGTTTGTGAACAGATTATCACGGCTTTTGATTTAGCCTTTTTGAATCTGGCGAGGAAGCAATAAGACTTGGCGGGATGTAACAAATGTGATATACTTAGGTTTGCAGGGTGACACCCCTGCAAACCTAAAGAGAGGAGGTAAGCTCTCATGTATACCCGATTAGAGTATAAGATTGAAATGCTTGAAAGGCGTATAGACAAGCATTATCAGAACATAATGCACCGTCTATATTTCAACCTGTTCTGTAAGTATAACAGTTTTGGCATCAAATAACACTAGAATTAACGATTCTATAGATATAATTACAAGGTAGTAAGTCATTGATGAATGGGACAAAATGCGGTAGGATTAGGGAAGTCAGATGATTCAGTTTCTTTTTGGGTTAAAATACCTTGAAACCTTTTCGACGGAGGTCTTCATAGTATAGAGCTAAAATCTGCGCTTCTACCAGAATTTTCCGTTCTAAACGAATAGGCAGAATATACATGGCTCATCACCTCCCTCCTTTAAGAATGTGTGTTCTTTGGGATGAGAACTGAATCATCTGACTTCCTGCCTATATTATATCACCACATACATAACCAGACCAGCAAAAATGCCAGTAAACGGACTAAGTAAATAAGGGCTTGTAAAGTCGCCATCTACTTTTTCCGTAAAATTTTTATCTCTATCAATGCACCAGCTTAACCCATATACCTCCACCTGAATATGGCAGTGAAGCACCCACTTAATTTCATCAGTATTACAGGCGCTGATTTCATCGTGCGCTCCGCCTATCAGATGGGAAAGACGCCGCTCCTGCCGATTTTCGCAATGACGCTGGGGGCAACTGATGCATTTCTTGGGTTTATCGTCTCTGTTTCTACCCTGACCGGCATGGTTCTCAAACCAGCGATTGGTATACTTTCTGACCGCTGGGGACGGCGTTGGTGGTTGATTGTTGGGACCGTTTTTTTCGCCGGCATGCCCTTTCTGTATCGTTTTGTCCACACCCCGACAGAACTGTTTGGCATACGCATTATCCACGGTATAGCCACAGCCATCTACGGTCCGGTGACTCTCGCCTTCGTGGCAGAAGGCGCGAAAGACCGACTAGCGGAGAAGTTGGGTTGGTTCAGCATGGCTCGCAGTGCCGGCTATATTGTTGGACCCGCGGCTGCGGGCTGGCTATTGGCAGCAGAGGTAAGTCCTGTCACTGTTTTTACCATCATTGGGCTGTTCAGCTGTCTTGCCTTCGTCCCGATTCTATTACTCTCAGAAACCGCGCCACGTATCAAAGTCGTCCGCCTTCCCATTCGTCAACAGATTGTCCATGCCCTAAAATCTGGCACACACACGCCATCTGTCTGGCTATCGGGTGGGCTAGAAGCAACCGTGTTTATTGCGCTCTACGCTGTCAAAGCATTTCTGCCCATCTATGCCCTGTCCACGGGGATTAGTATTGCCTTGGTAGGTACTTTTTTTTCGCTTCAGGAAGCAGTGCATACCGTATTAAAACCTGTTGGAGGTAGGACAGGCGATCGCTTGGGCTATTTTTGGGCGATATGTCTAGGCATGGCTCTCATGGGAATTGCACTCCCCTTGATTACACTGACAAATCGCATTTTGGTCTTGATGGTACTGGCGGTGTTGATCGGTGCTGCACAAGCACTCGTCTTTCCGGCTACGGTGGCGCTCGTATCCACGCAAATTAGTGCACTGCACATCGGCGCAGGGATGGGCATTATTGGCACACTCAAAAATGCCGGTAAGGTTGTAGGTCCCATCTTGGGGGGATTCCTGATGCACTGGCTTGATTTTTCACCGATGTTTTGGTCAATGGGGTTACTGTTACTTTTGGGTGCAGGCATAGTGGGGTGCTGGGGGAAAGCAGACAGACAAATATAAAGAGATAATTCGTTCACCACGCACTTGACTCAACCGGATAGCTATGACATTCCTACCCGCTCTGATACAATGGATTCACGTCGGATCAGTTGTGCTGTTGATTGGCGGCTTTTTCTTCCTCCGCGTCATTTTGCTGCCTGCTGCCAAAGTGCTTCCCGAAAACCAACAACCCAAACTCCTAGAAGCAGCATTTCGGCGATTCAGGATTGTTATCTGGAGCGCGTTACTGACAATTCTGTTTTCAGGTGTTTACAATTTTATCGCTTTCCTGAGGTCAACGGGATCTCTGTCCCAAGATCCCGCCATAGAATTAGCCCAAGATCCTTCTACATATATTCTTGTACTAGGGGTTAAACTCTTTATCGTCTTTATCATATTTACATTCGGCGTGTTGCTGACGTTCCCCTATCCTGTTTTTGCACCGATTCAGAAACAGCCAGCACCGTGGCTGAACTTGACGCTTATTTTGGGGTTAATCGTGATTTTCCTATCAGCACTCTTGCGACGGTTATAACTCGGCTCCGCCACACGTCCCATGAGGCACTTCTTCTGATTTCTCCTGTAACTCCTCAATCTTTAAGAAGGTCTGCCCATTTTCTCCGATTGTGCGCGCCGTTGATAGATATGTCTCACCGACATCCGGTTTATCGTCTAGCTCGCACAGAAAGGTGGCTTCGCCTTTATCGAGATACATCTCTCAATTCGCGTAAAGGGCATAGCTTGTCGAGCCCGTAATCATAAACGGGTGTTTCCCCAGGAACGTCTAATTGAAAGCGATTGGAGACGTCGGTGTTTAACTCGCACGTGATGGCTTGAAGTGTCGTCTTACCGAGGAGGGCACCTCTTTTTTGTTGATCCGCTGCTACCAACGGATGAATGGTTTCCTTAATTTTTTCAGGGAACCAAATCCCCGGTAGATATTCCCAATAGTGAAGGACACGTTCCGTAACATAGTGGACCCCCTTTTCAAAAGGATTCCATTGGTCGAGTTCATCTTGACTTTCGAATATTTTTTGCAGTTTCACCAAGCGGAACCCCTTCTCAGGGGAAATCCATAATTTAAGACTTTTTGTGTGTGGGTACTTTACACTGACAAGGTATGTCTCTTCGCCGTTCAGCATTTCTGTTTGCAGGATTTCGCTCTCATGGGTTTCAAGGATTTCCCAAAGCGGAGTCATCAGGTAATGAGTCGGCGATGCAAATCCGTACGTCATCCAGTACCTCGGGTCTAAATGCGAATGTATAAAACATCTGGACCGAGCGCTATACTCAAGGCGAGGGGTATAAACTGCGAAGTATTCTTCGGTATAGTAAGCGTAGCAGCTGTGCCCCGTTACATTGTCAATTACTTTGAGATAGGAACTTTCTTCGTCGATTACGATGCGAAAATCGTCAGAGATATAGATGTCATGGGCTTTTAACTGTTGTTTGACTGGCGGCGGAAGTACCGGCGTCGCTTTGTTTAGAAGTTCCATGTCAGCGGTTGAAATAACTACACCGAAGAGAATCCCCTTCTTTTCATTGACTTCCCATTGTCTTTCTCCATCGTAAATCTCCGTTAAGACGGAATCTAAGATAGGACCTTTTGAATAGTCCACTCTGAGTTGCCCCTCTTCAAAGGTACCGCCTTCAAATGCGAATGCGTATTCCCTTTTATCTTCAAATGGTCCAATCTTATGATCGTAGACAAACTCTCCTTTCCCCGAAGTAACCGCTGCATCAAACTGCTTGATACCTGCGATGAGCGATTGTAAGTCAAGGTCGGGCTCTGGTACCGCAACAGATACGTGGCGCGTTACTGCGAATAACACTAGAAAAAGTAGTGATATGAAGGTTAGTTTTTTCATTTCAAACTCCTTATTAACCAATGGTGCGAGTTTAGAGGGTAAATTGAACAATAGATAGAACTTACGCAGTTGCACGTTCAAAGCCTCCTAGGTCGGCGATGAATCATCGCACAACGCGACTGCCGACGCCCGATGAATTGGGTAACTACAGTCAATCCTTAAGCACCAGTTCTGTTTGTAGGTTGCCCTGAAACATAACAGCACTGAAATTCGTAAGTCCTATCTAAAATACACCTTCCCCAGATTGGGACTTCTCACACACGCTCCAACGTTTAATCTTGTTCGTTAAGCGATGTTGCAAATCGCAAATTATCCGCCCGCCCGGTGAAATTCCAGCCGCTTCCACGAAGGAGGATTCGCGTTATCACCTTTGGCTTCAGGTCCAGATCGTATGGGTGTGTTTCAACACCATACCAATCGTCACGGGTATTTTCTTTGTGACCACATAAGGGAATAATTTCTTTGAGATTGGGCGAAGTGTAGGTGAACCACTCTTTTTGGTGAATCTTTGTAGAGGTGTCGTATGTATCTAGCCCTCTATGATAAAAACCGTGAAACCATCGATGTGGCACCCCTTTTTGGTCTAGGAAACCAAGTTCGATGCAGACAGGATTCTCCCCGCTACCCGCCCAACCACCTCCCATGAGTGTGTGCTTGATACTTGAGACATCGAGCTGTAGGTAAAGCGCCTCATACTTGGACAGATCAATGTAGATATCCTGATGTACTCCGACATGCGAACCGTCTCGTCCACCGTCAGTTCTTTTGAATTGGACGACATGTGAACGCTTATTCTCATCGTAGACTACTTCGCAGGTCCGCCGGCTGTTCATTTTATCAACTGCAAACCATTTGGTCCAATCTGTTAGACTGTTTTCAAAATCGCCATTGGCAGGAAAAGTTTCAATGGTATTTTCAGGAAATTTGATCTCTGTTCCTGTTTTATCAAATTTCCAAGGAAATCGCCTTGCCTCCAACATTTTGACTTCCGCTTCAGAAAATCTCCCACTTTCGATTAGCGCGGAGATCCTGTCGACGAGCTTCAAATCAATCCCGTCAATTGGGCCGTATTTTTCGGCGCGGATCTGCTCGCTCTGAGCCGTCCATCGTGGATACTTCATCTTGCCCCGATCACGATATCGAACAGAAAATTCATAGACACCTAGATGGTCTATGGAGAGTTCATAGTTCCCTTCAGCATCCGTCTGTATATTTTCAACTCTGCGACCAATCCAGCTACTATCGAAACTTCTTAATTGACGAAGAGAAAACTCAAGATTGGTATCAGAAAGTGGTTTACCATCGGGAGACAGAATACGTCCTCGGATGAGAACCTCCGGCTCGCTTTCGGCAAACGACAGGGAAACCGTGCGTAGCGGCATAATCTGTGCCATGCTCAAGAGCGATGCCAGCAGGAGTGTAATCCCACCTATGAGTATGCCTGTTCTCCGGTTTAGATGGAGGTTCAGGGGAAAACCGTTATCAAGGATCGTTTTCACGCGGTTTTTTAGTTGTGAGCGCCGATGTCCAAGCGCCAACGCCAGCTTTGTGCGATCAGCACATTGGTCCAGTATATCCACCAAACATTGCGCATAATCCGCCCGTTTGCTCGTCGTCTGGATAACCCAACCGTCACAGATCTGCTCCCGAACATCCGCCAGACGCTTACGTGTAAGATAGAACAGCGGATGGAAAAAGAAGGGAATGCCGATGGCATGAACTAGTAAGTTAATCAACCAATCTTTTCGTTGCAGGTGTGCCAGTTCATGAAGAAGAATGAACTCTAGACGATCATCCGTAACATTTTCGTGGAGCAGGATACAGGGGTGTCGCCACCCAAACGAGATCGGGGCGCCTATCTCCTCCGAGACCAGCAAGCGAGCCGGGCGTTTTACTGCAAACCGATTGCAAAGGTTTTCGAGCAGTTGCTGCTGTTGGACACTAGCAGAATGTGCCAACCGATGGAGTCGCCTGAGTCGCCATGCGCTGCGGCAAAGTCGAAAGATACACCAAGCTATACCGATTATCCAAGCGAGGAACACAATGTGTTGCCAAGTTATACGTGAGAATTTCGTATGGGGTCTTGGTGAACGATTTTCGACTTGCGGCGTAAGTTCGTCACCGGTTATTACCTGTCCGCTAATTGACGATTGAGGGTTGGAAGTATACGCTAGTTGTGATTGAGGGGCGCGCATGGTACGAACGGTTTGCGTCCGATGAAATGAGATTCCGGGTAGGAGAGCGTTCAGACCAAGTAATATAGGAAGCATCACCAGCACTGTCAACCAAAGTGCGTGGCAGATCGCATGGGCACGTCGAAGCCGGTATACAAGCAACCAGACAATTCCCACTATTAATCCCCACTGCCATGAGGTGTTCAACAGAAAAATTAGCTTATCCATCTCCATTTTCCTCCCGATAGGTGACAATTGATTTGCGTAGACGTTCCAGTTCTTCCGGAGATATTTCTCGGGTCTCCAGAAGCGTGTTGACAAGCTGTTCCACTGAGCCATCAAAAAGACGCTCAAGAAGATCGCCGAGCATCGATTTTGAAACCTCGTTTTCTTGAATCAGTGGACGATAGACGTACGTACGCCCGTCTACATCGTGGGTCAGAAATCCCTTCTTCTCAAGGTGGTTTAGAGTTGTTGCCACGCTGGTGTAAGCCAGCGGCTGCTTGAGGGCATCGCGTACGTCGTTGACGGTAGCTTTACCGAGTCGCCAGACGACCTTCATCACCTCGAGCTCTAAACGGTGCAGTTTTTGTGATTGCATTCAAATTTCTCCGATATACTAAAGCTTTAATACTAACGCATTAGTATTATAATCCAACAGATGACGGGTGTCAAGAAAAAATAAATATCACGATTGCCTTTCGGTCAAAGATGTGCTATAGTCATAGCATATTTATCTGGATAAAATGAGGTGTTTATGGACAATCAAGGTACTTTTGCACAACGTCCCAATCTGCTGTATATTCATTCTGATCAGCACAATCCCGCTGTGACTGGCTGTTACGGTGATCCGTTGGTGCAGACACCGCATCTGGATGGACTCGCAGCGCGAGGAGTTGTATTCGATAATGTCTACTGCCCCTCTCCGATTTGTGTTCCTTCGCGGATGTCGATGTTGAGCGGACGCTACCCCTACGAAAACGAGGTCTGGACGAACAGCCACAGCCTTGACTCCGGGAGTCCGACTTTTGCACACGCCATGGGGGCAGCTGGCTATGATCCGGTCCTGATTGGGCGGATGCATTCGCTAGGACCTGATCAGTTACACGGTTACGCCGAGCGGTTGGTCGGGGACCACGGTCCCAATTATCTCGGTGGGCAGGGCGTCGATCACGGGTCGCTTTCGGGAACGGCGGGCCCTGCGCGTGTTAGCCTCGAAAAGTCGGGACCAGGTCAAAGCGCGTATCAGGTTCATGACGAAGACGTGACCGTTGCGACAGTGGATTATTTGAACCGTCTCGGCGTTCGACAGCGGGCAGGTGTATTAGACGAACCGTTCAGTATCTCCGTCGGATTCATGCTGCCCCACCAACCTTTTGTGGCGCGGCGAGAGGATTATGACCTCTACGATGGGGGGATGACGATGCCGAAACACCCTGAACCCTTCTCCGATGAATTGCACCCCTATTTTCGAGGGTGGCGGGAACGGTGTGGTATCGTTGAGGTTTCCGATGCGGAGATCCTCAGGGCACGGACAGCGTATTGGGCGTTGGTCACGCGGATGGATCTAATGATCGGCGAGATCTTGACCGCGCTGCAACACAATGGCTTGGCAGAGAACACAATCATCCTGTATATGTCCGATCACGGTGAGCAGGTGGGAGAGCACGGGTTGTGGTGGAAGCAGACCTTCTACGAGGATTCGGTAAGAGTTCCTACCATCCTTTCGTGGCCTGGCGCGCTGCCCGAAGGCGCAAGATGCGACCGGGTGATTAGCTCCTTAGACCTTAATGCGACAATGTTGGATGCACTCGACGCACCAGCCTTGCCAAATTCTCGTGGCAGAAGCGTACTCCCGCTTTTGCGGGGGGAAGGATCGGGGTGGGAGGACATCGCTTTCTCCGAGTATTGCACTGACGAAGGCTGTTACCACAGGATGCTCCGGAGTGGCGATTGGAAACTGAATTATTACCATGGTCAGCCGCCGCAGCTGTTCAACCTAAAGGAAGATCCAGCTGAACTGCACGATCGGGCGGAAGATCGAACGTGCAGAGAGATTCGAGAGACATTGACACAGCAGGTGTTGAACGGTTGGGATGCGGAGGTCATCGCGGCGCAAATGGAAGCAAAACGCGCGGAGACGAAGATTCTGGCGGGTTGGGGCCGTCACACGCAACCCGAGGATCGATACCGGTGGAATTTGCTGCCGGAGATGGATTATTTGGATTGACATGAGCCTAGGGTTGGTCAACTAAAGACCTATCAATTTTTTTAAGAAACATGTTACAATAGCGTTATTGATCTCGATTGCGGAGAATTGTATAATAGTGCAATTGGCTATCTTCGATGCAAAGGGGCTGAAAGACCAACTCCATAACACTACCGCTCTGAGGAGTTACCCATCATGAATACCACCGAATCAACACACAATATTGATCCATTTGAACTACGCAAGCTTTACAAATATCTTCGTGTCGCTGATGTCTGTGATGGGATGGATGGGGTTGGCCACTTTGATACCGGGCTGATGTCCCCCGAAGTTCGACCACTCTGGCACGGTATGCGATTCTGGGGGGTTGCCTTCACCCTTCGTTGTGTCCCTGCCCACCGTCCAATGTGGAAACTGGATACCACCGAAGAGGTTGTTCGAGCACACGGGGTCTGGTTTAACGAAGTTGGAAACGTCAGTTATCGTGATCAGATCCAGGCAGGACACGTCATCGTAACGGGTACAGGCGGCGCACGGGAAGTCGGTTTTTGGGGATCTGCCAATAGTTTGAATATGGTCGCGTCGGGCGCGGTTGGAATTATCACGGATGGGTACTGTCGTGACACAGACGAACTGATTCTCCAACAGACCCCGATATGTTCCCGTGAGCGTGGGCGCACGATTATTCCCGGTCGTATTCAGGCGGTGGAGGTCCAAACGCCTATCGGTTGTGGCGGGGTACAGGTGCGTCCCGGCGACATTATCGGTTGCGACGGTGATGGCGTGGTCGTTGTACCAATTGAACTTGCGGAACAGGTCGCAGTACATGCGCGCGCGGTGCTGCTCGCGGACATGCGTGCACGAGCGGAACTCTATAAACGCTTGGACATGACACCGGATGAAACGGTTGATCATGAAACCGTAGCAGCTTATTACCGCCAGTTCGAATAGTTAGGTGTCGAGATAGGAATCTCGACCTACGGACTAGCTAAGTTTCGACCCCTATATCATTAATGAGGAAAACCCATGAAGACAACGTATCGCGCAGGAGCTATCGGCAGGACAGGCAAGGGGGACTACGGTCATGGACTCGATGTAGCGTTTCAGATTCCTCCCGATTCCATTGAAGGGCTTTCGGATGTACAGTTTGTTTCCATCGCCGATTCAGACCCGGAGGGGCTTCGGGCGACTGGAGAACGAATCGAAGTAGAGCGGCTCTACCGAGACTATCGCGAAATGCTGGAAAAGGAGAATCTAGACTTGGTGAGCGTTGGTCCTCGTTGGATCGACTGTCATGCGGAGATGGTCATCGCTTGTGCCAACGCCGGCGTGAAAGGGATTTTGTGCGAGAAGCCATTTGCCCGAACCTTGGCGGAAGCCGACGCCATGATGGAAGCCTGCAATCGCAACGGAGTGAAGGTAGCCGTCGCGCATCGGCGGGCGTGTGCCTACGAACAACACGCCAAGAAACTGGTCGATGAAGGCGTAATTGGAGAAGTTCAGGTGCTGCGCGGTCACGGCAAAGCCGATCGCCGGGCTGGAGCAATGGACCTGATGGTGCTAGGGACACACATGCTGGATAGTATGCGATATTTTGCCGGTGCAGATGTCGCATGGGCACACGGGCATGTAACCCAAGATGGCGGAGAGGTCACGTCCGCAGATATCCGAGAGGGAGACGAGGGTGTTGGATTGTTGGCTGGCAACGGTTTGGCAGCGTATTACGTCTTTGAAAACGGAATCACAGCCCACTATGAATCACATCGAGGAAAGCCCTCCGGCAATCACTCTAGCAACCGTTGGTTCGGCTTTGAGGTTTATGGCACTGAAGGTATTATTTCGCTGCGAAACTCCCCATGCGGGGAGATGTACCTCTACCCTCACGGGTTGTGGATTCCAAGGGAGGCGGAATGGAAGCGTATCCTTCTAGACGAGTGGGAAAAACGACCAGACGGTACAAACAGGTCAGATCAGGAGCAGATGCATCTCAGTAACCGGATGATCGTGAAAGAACTGATCCAAGCCATCGAGGAGGACCGTGATGTGGTCGCTGTTTCCAGTGGAGCGGATGCACGCGCGGCACTGGAGATGATTATGGCAGTCCATGAGTCACAACGTTTGAAAACACGGGTACCTTTCCCGTTAAAGAACCGGGAAAATCCGTATGAAGTTTAGTGCAGTGAGAAGGCTGATTTGTTGTAACGCCAATTTCCTGTACCGGTAGAGCTGATAAAACGCAACGAATGCTAAATTTTTACTTTTTTTGACCCGCTTAAGGATTGGAATTCTTTTCTTAGAGGTATATTATGCTGATTGGATACGTCAGCGACGAGCGCTATGTAGCACTTCCTGATGTGTTATTGGAATTTGTAAACGAATCAGGTTCATTTGAAGCCCGCTCACGGGCGACGGGCGCAATCTACGCGGACCTTTCACCAGGCCCCTACAAGGTAACACTCTATAAACCCGGCTTCGGTGCGAAGAGCGTTAACATGACAGTCAGAGAAGATCAACCCTATCAGTTCCGATTGCTTTCGGACTGTTTGCTGGGGTATGCTTGGCCAAAATGGGTTCGGTCAGGTGAGAAATCCGAGTTCCGCGTTCACGCCGTCGAGGCGTATCAGCTTTCGTTGTGGCGATATGGGTTGCAGAAGGAATTTATCCGAGACCTCGGTTGGCACGATGAGCATGGTCCCCGTGCGACGATGCAGATCTCTCCTGACGGAGATTACACTCAAACCGGTATCGAGTGGAACAAGTTCGGATATACGAATCCCCACCACCTCCAGTTCGTCGAAGCACCGGCTCGAAGCGGGCTCTATTATTTTCACGCCAAGGTGGCGTCGGGGACGTTTTTTTCCTTTCCTTGGATTGTTGCGCCAGCGAAGCCGCAGGCACCTATCGCCGTATTGGCTTCCAACATCAACTGGAATGCCTATAACAATTTCGGCGGTCGGAGTAACTATATCCATCCCGACCAGTTTCCACCGACTCCCACCATCAACGCCCGACTCGATCTGAAGCGATACACCAACCGCGACCACCAGCATTTCGATGCCGACGAATATGCTCCTCTATCCTTTGATCGTCCCGAGCTGATTAACGTCATCTCTGAAGATACGGAAATTACGGATCCAGTCGAGGGGCGTTCTGCTTGTCACGTCGCCCCCGCCGAATGGCGTCTCTTCGGTTGGCTAGAGCGCGAAGGGTTCGATTACGACCTCTACGCTGAGACGCAGTTTCATCAAGGTGTTCTGAACTTGGAGGATTACAAAGTTCTCATGATCAGTACCCACCCCGAATACTGGTCGACGGATATGTATTTTCGGCTCAAAGCGTGGGTCTTCGAGGGTGGCGGCAAGCTGATGTATCTCGGCGGCAACGGCTTGAACTGTGAGGTCGAATTTCTCGACGAATACACGATGGTCACTCACAACGAGAACTGTGGTAGTGGCAGCTTTACTACGCTGCAGGATGTTGGGTTTGAAAGCCGATTCCACCTGCGCCATGAATCCGAAGCTAATCTCTTGGGTGTTGTCTGTACCGATACAGGCATTATGACCGGCGCGCCTTATCGGGTGACCGATGATTCTCATTGGATCTTTAACGGCACAGGACTAAAGAATGGGGATGTGTTCGGGGAAAATAGCCTACATATGCGTTGTCCCGGCGGGGCTTCGGGCCACGAAACGGACAAGATCTCCGAAAGTTCTCCCAAGAACATCCAACTACTCGCCAAGGGTCTCAATCCCGACGATGGCGGTGCCGAAATCGTTTACCACGAACCCGGTGCTGGCGGCGCAGTATTCTCCGTCGGCTCGATCACCTATCCTTGTTCTGTGTTAGTGGACGACACGATTTCAAAAATTACCACTAATGTGCTGAAACGGTTTCTGAACTAAGAGACCAAGATGGTATCCTCACGCAGAGGGCATAACAATTTTCCGGAGGAAATACACATGCATATCAGCCAACACGCTTATAATCATTACTGGGAAAAGGGCTGGGTGGCCGTCGAAGGCGTTTATAGTCCCGACGAAGTTGAACACATTGCCCAAATTGCTATTGAGGTCAGCGACCGTGAGATGGAGACCCCAGAAACCACGGATCAGGGAATCGGTTACGCCGTTGATCGAGCGGAAGACGGTACAATTGCACCGCGAAAAATCAATGCACCTTTCCTCAAAGAATCTGACTTCCAGTCGTTTGTGCTCGACGCCCGTCTCTCGCGCATCATCGAAGACCTCATCGGCGTAGGGCCGGTGCTGGTCACCGATCAGATCTTCATGAAGCCACCACACTTCGGTAGCGCGAAACCGTACCATCAAGACAACTACTACTTCAAATGTGATCCGGCAGACCATGTCATCACCGCTTGGATTGCGATGGACGACGTAGATGAGTCAAACGGCTGCCTCCGCTATATCGAAGGTTCACACAAGGGACCGGTATTGCCACACGAAACGCCAGACCCCGACGAGCCATATAATCTTGTGCCCCCGCCTGAACTGATTAATCTATCGAGAGAAGCACTGGCTGAGGTCAGAAAGGGCGGGGTCGTCTTTCACCACTGTAAGACGCTGCATACGTCCCATCGTAACGGATCCGACCGCTGGCGACGCGGTTACGCCACACATTGGGCGAGCGCGCAAACGACTTGCGAAATCGATACGATCAAGAACGGTTATTTTCAGCGAGACGATTTTCCGGGGGCGGAGTAGAAAGGAAAGTGGTGTATATATTGACCCAAGTACTATGAACTATCGGCGTTTGGGGCGGACCAACTTGCAAGTATCGGAGATTTCACTGGGAACCGTGGAGCTAGGAATGGATTACGGTATCCCTGTGCAGGGAGAACGGCGACAACCGTCCGAGGCAGATGCTACTACCCTACTAAACTGTGCGCTCGACTTGGGCATCAATTTAATTGATACAGCACAGGCTTATGGGGAGAGCGAAGCTATTATCGGGCGTGCACTGAAATCGCGTCGGGACGAATATATCCTTGCAACGAAGATTTCTGCCGCGAGTTGGGAGGAATATACTGGCAGAGAGCTGCGAGAGCAGGTAGAGTCATCAATTACCAAATCGCTGCGAGCACTACAGACGAACATCATCGATCTCCTCTACATTCACAATGCCACTCCCGAGCTTATCCAACGCGGGGAAATTGTAGAGATTATGCAGCGGGCACAACAAGTGGGTTACGCCCGTTTTACTGGCGCGACCACCTATGGCGAAGCCGCGCCGCTAGCCGTATTAGAAGATAGTCATTTCGACTGTGTACAGGTTGCTTATAACCTATTAGACCGTCAGTTTGAAGAACGGGTGTTGCCGCTGGCTAAAGAAAACGATGTGGGGCTGGTTATCCGGTCCGTTCTCCTGAAAGGCGCATTGACCTATCGCTACCCACATCTCCCCGAAGAACTCCGCGAACTACGGACAGCGGTCGAGCAGGTAAATTCACTGTGCGGCGACCAAGATAGTAGTCTACCAGAATTGGCTTACCGTTTCGTGCTCGCCCAGTCCGCTGTTTCCACCGCGTTGGTAGGTACTGGTCGAGTGCCTGAGTTGCAGGAAATTGTTTCATTTGCAGGGCATCGCGCGCTTCCGCAGGAGCTACTCAAGGACATTCGAGAGATCATCGTGAGTCCAGACCAGCTCAACCCGGGCACCTGGCCCTTTCGTTAAATAGGTAGGTTTATCTCTGACTTTGCAGAAAACGGGTATACGTTCACACATAAAGAGGTGAGGCATGTACAACTCAGTCAAGGTTGCAGCGATTTCGATTAAACCGAAGAAATGGGATAAAGCCGCAAACGCTGACAAGATGGAGGCATTTTTTGTTGAGGCCGCCAAGGAACAACCGCAGGTGATTCTGACAACGGAAGGGGTGCTTGAGGGCTATGTTGTCATGGAGGCAATTGAGAATCAGGAAATCGCGGAGCGCCTGGTCGATATCGCCGAGCCGATTGATGGTCCCTACATTCGGCACTTTCAGCAGCTTGCCAAAAAATTGGGGATTTGCCTCTGTTTCGGTTTCGCTGAACGCATCGCTGACGAGGCTTACAACTGCGCTGTGTTTATCGATCACAACGGCGAAATTTGTGGCAAATATCACAAAACACAGCTTGCTGAAGGTGCTCACTCTTCTTGGAACTTTAACCGTATCGGGACGACACTGCGCGCTTTTGATACACCGATTGGTCGTGCAGGGGCTGTCATCTGCAATGACCGATGGAATCCGATGATCACGCGTACGCTCGTTCTTGATGGCGCGAGACTCATCTTCATCCCCTCTTATGGATCGAAGAGTAAAGGGCAAAACGACGCGGTGCTTGCGCGAGCGCGGGAAAATGGGGTCCCAATCGTCGAAGCAAATGTCGGTATGAACCTCATCATCAGCAAGGGCGAGATTGTCACTTACAAGTGGGGGAACGACCAAATCTCAACGGCGGTTATCGACATCCCCGAACCTCCATCGCAACAGAGGGCGCGCTGCGCCGAACAGGAATATCTGCAGCAGCAGGGACCAGAGATGGAGAAACGTTATCAAAAAACGATGGAGCGGCTAGCTCAGTAAGCCAGCGAAACAGGTTGCAAAGGTTAGTCTATACTTCTCAATGGTTTTCTGAGGAACGAGTCAATTTTGTGTTTGAATTAAAAGCGGAGGTATGCTATACTAGCAAATTAACAAAGTGACCTCAACACTGTCGAGTTGTATAATAGTGAGTACCTGGACATAATTTGATAGATTTCTGGGTGCCGAGGAAAAATGCGAATATAGAAATAGTTATGTCTAATTAATAAAACACCCATCATGATTGATGGACGAACAAGGAGGCAAGATTCACCATGAAAAAATTAAACCGAAGCTCATGGATAAGCAGTGCTGGGCTGTTTGTATCAATCCTATTAGTTGCAGGCTGTGCAGGGGCGACAACACTAAAAAATCTTCCGCCCGTTGTACCGGCTGAAACCTTACCAGAAGACGTTATACTTGAGGGGGTTAGCCCTGACGCGTTTAGAACTAAAGCCGCGGGGCAAATACTCTCAGCGACTAAAGATAATGTTACGGTTCAGATTGCCTACTGGCGCCGTGCAGACCTTGATCGCAAGTATAATCGTGGAAATGCTTACTCTCCCTTCTATGAAACAGAGGCATTGCATCAAGGCGACAAAACAGATGTCTTTTATCTTAAAGTCACAAACAATGCGGAGACACCCGTTGTCTATCGGATTAAGGGCACCCGACAAGTCCCCTGCGAGATAATCGATCAAGGGGATAACCGTTACGGGACATTAGATTACGATTCCCTAAAAGAACGTCTGACTTACATGTCTCGCGCTTCGGGGATATATGTCAAGAATGGACTCAGAAAGGCGAGAGAGATCTTGATAGAAACACAGATTCCAGATACGGAAAAGGGGGTAGCCCCCGGGAAGAGTGTCGAGGGTTTTCTCCCGTTCTATCAGATAAAGCACAATGCTGAAACATTAGTGGTTATCATTCCGATTGAGCTAAAACCGCCGGAAGGCACTGCAACCCGTTATAAAAGACTAGTATTTGAATTCCCCTTCGTACACCATAAAGGGATTCGGCTGTCACAGCCGGCACCGCAACGATACTAATGATGAATAATAGGTGCCAAGTGATGAGTGGTTTTTCCGGGTTCACTCATCACTTGGCACTTGTTATATCCCATCGTGCGCTGAACAGTCCTGTATTATCAACCCTCTACGATTTTGCAGGCTGGCAAAGAGTTCAAAAACTGTCTGCCGTAAAACTTGGTCTTAATGCGCGAGTCTAGGGCAACGAAAATTCCCGTGTCCGTTTTTGTGCGGATTAAACGTCCGAATCCTTGCTTGAATCGAATAATAGCTTCCGGCAAGCTAAACTCCATAAACGGATTCCCTCCCCGCTCTTCGATTTGCTTGACCCTTGCCTCTATCACCGGATGTGTGGGAACCTCAAAAGGCAGTTTGGTAATAATCACGCTACTGAGCGCTTCACCTCGAACGTCAACTCCCTCCCAAAAGCTAGAAGTTCCAAACAGAACAGAATTTATATTCTCCCTAAACTCCATCAACATCGCGTTGCGCGAAAGTCCGTCTCCTTGCTTGAGCACGTCAATCCCAAGCTGCTCAAGGTAAGGTTGAACTTCGTCATAAACCTCGTTCATCATCCGGTAGCTTGTAAATAGGACAAAGGCTTTGCCATGGGTTAGCCTGAGGTAATTCAGGATTTGCGTGCTAGCAGCCTGCGTGAATCTGCGATCTCGTGGATCTGGCATCCGCGAAGGGATATGGATCTCAACCTGCTCCTGATAGTTGAAGGGCGATCCGACAAGTAACTCACGACAGTGGGGGAGACCAACCCGTCCCCGAAAGTAGTCGAAATTCTGGTTGGTCGCCAGTGTAGCACTGGTCATGATGATGCTATCCAATTTATCAAAGAGGTGGGTGTTCAATTCTTCACTCACGTTGATCGGAGTTGCATGCAACAGGATTCGATCAAATCGTCCACGTGTCGAGGTGTTAATCCAGTAGACGTAATCGGGCAGTGTGTGGCTAAGCATTAAATCTAAATCATTACGAAGTTCACCGCAGCGACGCAGATGGGCATCGATTTCTTGCTGATCATCGTCAGTGGTCGCGGTATCTTTCAGCGACTTTAATCGGACTTGGAGCTCACCTAAAGGGTCATCCAACACGTTGCGCACGAAATCGGCTTGATTGACGGTTTGAGTGACCCCGTGTCCCCGATCTCTCACCCCTTGCCGCTCTAACCAACTCATAATCAAAGCAAACTGTTGGTTTGCTTCATCTCGTGCGTCCTCGACAAGCCGAATCGAACCCGTTGATTGGAATCGGATAAAAAGCCCCGCCTTCCCCTGAGGATTACACAGAGAATCCAAGAACCGCTTGACCCGTGTATTACTAAACTCAACACTTGTGTGTTCCGTTGCGGTTGCTTCGAGGTGGTGTGCCTCATCAAGGATTAAGTATCTATATTCCGGCAATATGGCAGCATAAGGATTGGCTTTACGGAGTGCCCAATCCGCAAAAAGCAGGTGATGATTCACAATAATCAGGTCGGCTTCATTCACCTCCGTCCGCGCTTTGAAGTAGAAGCATGTCTCGTAGGTCGGACATCGCTGCCGTAGGCAATTATCGGTGTCTGAAGCGACTTTATTCCAAATTTCAAACATCGGTTGTGGCTCGAGGTCCGCCTTACTTCCGTCTTCAGTGACGTTGACCCATTCCACAATGCGAGCGAGATCCTCTACCTCTGCCTTTGTATCAAACAGAGCCCGTTCATAAGTCAATAGACTGTCTAATCGACGACGCGAAAGATAGTTTCCGCGTCCTTTGGCGAGTGCAGCGGTGAAAGGTTGTGGGAGCACCTGTTGGAGAAACGGTATATCCTTGTAAATCAATTGCTCTTGCAGGTTAATAGTATTGGTCGAAATCACCACCGGCTCGTGGGTATCAAGCGCGAGATCAATTGCGGGCAGCAGGTAGGCAAAACTTTTACCGACACCTGTGCCTGCTTCAACCACAAGGTGCTCATCGGACGACAATGCACTGGCAACCGCTTCCGCCATTTCAAGTTGCTGCGGTCGAAACTCATAGCCTGTTAGTTGTTTCGCAATCAATCCATCGGGACCAAGGACTGCCTGCAAATTTGATAAACGTTTTTTCATCACTACCTTCCTACAAACCAAAATCCAGATACCTGAGACATTATAGGAGTTGTTTAATCGCTGTTCCCCAAAATACGCTCGGCGTGGAGCGGAAAATCGGTATTACGCTTCACTCTTGATTAATTTTAACCGTAACGGTTTCCGTTCCTTTTTCGGTATAGGCATTCTTGATTTCAATAAAGATTTCCGACTTACTCAGCGCGTCTGTCAACGCCTTATCGTAATCCGCCATATTTTTAATTCGCTGATTGTTGATTCCCACGATTAATGTTCCGAGCGCGACCCTTGCGCTGGGGGCAGGACCGCCGAGACGCACTTCTTCAACAATGACCCCCTCGTCTTCAAGACTCAAGTACGTGTAACGCTCGAAGTCGTGGTCGGCTAGCTCACGGACAGCTATGCCCAATTTCCCCCAAGATTCCGAATCTGACTCCATATCCAGCCCTGTGTAACGCCGTGGCATCCTGCCAATCGTTACGGACAGTTTTTTGTGCTCTCCGCCGCGAATAATTGTAAATGCTGCCTCCTCACCAACCATCGACTCAGCAATAAGGAATATGAATTTACGAATCTCCCGCGTTTCTTGCCCATTGTATTCGACAATGATATCCCCCACCTCCATCCCACCCTGTTTGGCAGGTGATGGGCTAGAAAACCGAGCCACCTGAATCCCTTCAGCGTGTGGCGCCATAACAATTCCTAGCCATCCGCGTATCACCTGTCCGTTCGCAATAAGCTGATCGCTAACTTTCCTCACAAGGTTGATAGGAATAGCGAAACCGGCTCCGGCTTTGATTGCCTCTGTCCCTGGGGAATCGTCCGCGCGTCGAATCGCAGAATTGATGCCGATGACCTCGCCGTGGATATTAAGCAAGGGCCCTCCACTATTTCCTCGATTGATCCATGCATCAGTCTGGATAAAATCTTGATAGCGGATCATAAATGCTGGCAACAGCGAACGTCCCTTACCACTGACAATCCCGGTAGTCACCGTATAATTAAGCCGGAATGGGTTACCGATTGCGATTGCAAACTGTCCGACTTTAACCCTATCTGAATCGGCAAAGGGAAGCACGGGCAGTTCGTCCTGTGCATCAATTTTTAACACGGCGATGTCTGTGTTTGGATCAACCCCAATCAATTGAGAGTCCTTGAACTCTCTACCGTCGAATAGGCGGATGGTAATCCGTTTGGCACCATTTACAACATGGTCATTGGTTAAAATATAACCATCTTTACGAAAAATAAAACCGGTTCCCTCTTGTCGGTCAGAACCTCGAGTGGGAACTCCGCGGTTTCTCACGTCCAATGCAATGACACCAACAACAGCAGGGTTACTCCGTTCAGCGATACCAACAAAGGCGCTTTCAATCGATTCTAATAATTGGACACCGAATAATTGGACACCGGAGGGCGTAGCGTTAGGACTGTGGGTTGGATTGACGGGTTGGAGTTGAGCCCTGCTGCAACCGAAAAGCAGAAGAAACAGAGCAAAAGGCATAACAAGACTGAAGAAGCAACGGTTTCTCACGATATTTTCCTCTATCAAGTGCCGACATTGGCGGGTTGGAACGGTCCAATCAACGCCAAGCGTCCACGATTCCATAGGCGTCGGAACAACCTAACAGAATCGGGATCTGTGAAGTTGTATTTGCGGGTGGACGATGGTGGAAAATCCAAACTTATGTTATTATACTGATGCTTGCTTCAATGTGTCAAGTATCAAGTCGTCATGGTCAAGTTTAGGAATTTACAAAGCAATCAAGGAATCTGGAGGGATGGTATGGCAATTTCAAATCTTTTTTCATTAGAAGGACAGGTAGCGTTGGTCACCGGGGCGAGTCGCGGGATCGGTAAAGGCATCGCAGTCGGCCTCGCCGGTGCCGGGGCGAATCTCGCACTGGTCGCAAGATCTCGGTCAAAACTCATTGAGGCTCAGCAAGAGATACAGGCTATTGGCGTTCAAGCGGAAATTTTCCCTTGTGACCTGAATCAAACAGGGGGCATTTCGGAGTTGGTTGCAGCGGTGAGTTCGTCTTATGGGCGGATCGATATTCTGGTCAACAACGCCGGCACGACGCATCGTGATGATGCTGTCGATTTTCCGGAGGAACGATGGGATGATGTGGTGCGGGTTAACCTGAAGTCGGTGTGGCTGCTGTCCCAATCGGTTGGACGGGGTATGACTCAGCGCGGCAGCGGAAAAATTATTAATATCGCATCACTGTTGAGTTTTTCCGGTGGTATCCGGGCGGCAGCGTATGCTGCAAGCAAAGGTGGTGTGGCGCAGCTGACGAAAGCACTCGCCAATGAATGGGCTTCAAAAGGTGTTAACGTAAACGCAATTGCGCCGGGATATATCAAAACCGATATGGCAAGTGCGCTCCTGAATGATCCGGTGCGAGCCGCAGAACTGATGAATCGAATCCCTGCCGGTCAATTTGGTACGCCTAACGATATTGCAGGCGCGGCAGTCTTTCTCGCATCTGAGGCGGCTTCATATATTCACGGACACATTCTGACTGTCGATGGGGGTTGGATGGCACGTTAAGAGGCACTTTGTTCTTGACAAATTTCAGCGATCATCGCGGTGTTCTCGCCGATCTGATCCCCGAACTTCTGATACATGCCGATCAGGAGGGCATCGGTGGGTTTGATGTGTTTCAACGCGAACGTAAACTCCTCTCTAATCTGTTCCTTCGATCCAACCGCTCGACCGGCGGCGAGTACCTTGAAGGCGATACACGGTTTGTCTGTTTTCTGAATCTGCTCACACATTTTGGGACGATGTTCACGCAGGTAGATCTCCCCCAAGGGCGGGTAGCCAAAGTTCTTCTCAAAGTCCTCTCTTCCCGCACGCAGGTTATAGAGGGCAGTCATGTAGTAATCCACGTCCCAATCTTCGTCCTCCGCGATGCTGATGAGCTTGGGGTCATGAACGGACAATCCGACCAAAACGCCGGTATCCCGAATTCGCTTAAGAATATCTTTAAGCAGATCGAGTCTGTTTTCGCGGAGACAGCGATCGCCAATTCCACCACCGTGGGGTGCCATACCGATTGGATTATGGCGTGCAACCTCCGCAACACGGTGCGGTTCATCGTACCACTGCGATGTGCTGAGGCATAGCCACTGGATTGTGCCGCCTTCCTCCCGGTAGCGAAGTAGATCGGAGAGCGAGCGTTCCGTGATCGTGTTCTGCCACGAGTTGATCCCGACAGATTCGGCGCGTCTTAGCGTCGCCATCACCGGATCCGGTTCGTGCGCCTCCTGTTGATGCCGAGAAAGCAGTTGGTTAAAATGTGAGTAACCGTAGATTGGGTTGTCACCGATGATGAGCCGGCTCACCTGATACGGGCCAAGTGGAACCTTTGGTAGGGCGGGAACAGTTGTGTCCATCGTTATGCCTCCTTTAGATTTTGAATGTTAGTGGCATTATAAAGAACCCGATACCTCCTGTCAATAGTTTTCCGACACCATGTTTCGTTTGACTTCCCAAACCCCGCTGTGATAGAATAGCGATGATTTGTTTTAAATCACTCCTCAGTCAGGAACACAGTAATGGGCCAGATTAGCATCGTTTTAATCGCAGGGCTGATTTTTCTGTTCTTCTTTGAACCCTCACGGGGAGCCGGAGAATTCAATCAACTGTTTACCCTAATCAGCACGGTTGCAGCGACCATTCTACCACCGGCACTTGTTTACCTGCTTGGATCTTATGCGACACGCGCATTGCCGACCAATCAGGACGCGCGGATGCGTCGATTGTATCTCATCAAACGATCTGCGATTATCTTTGAATGTCTCCTGCTGATCGGTTATATCTACAATGTATACCTGTTGAATCTGCCGCTGTTAATCGGCAACGCGTTGCAGTGGGTACCGCTAATTTACACACAGCACCTTGTGGGGATTGTCCCGCTGATCGCTGGATTGATGCTTATTCGCCTTGCGCTTTATGAAGTCGAACAGCAGGTAACACCACGCAACTGGCAAAGGGGAGAGTATCTCAGCGTTCATCTGAAATTTCTGCTACTGCCGATATTGCCGCTATTTGTCTACATGTGCCTGCTGGATCTGATTGCACACCTCCCGTTCCTCGCGGATCACACATATTTGCCGATCGCGCTTATGGCGTTGCTCATTTTTTTAGCCTACACCTACGCACCTTTGCTATTAGGTTTCATTTGGCGGACGGTCCCGCTAGCGGACGTAAATCTAAGGAACAAACTCCACCAATTGGCTGCCCAAGACAAAATCAGATACAGAGACATTGTTATCTGGCAGACAGAGTCTGTTGCTAATGCGGCAGTGGCTGGAATTGCCCCATGGTCACGCAAGATTTTCCTGACAGAAGCCTTGCTAAAACACTTTCCTACCGATGAAATTGAAGCCATCGTGGCACACGAGTTTGGACATATCCGTTACAAGCACATTTTGACCTATCTCATGTTTTTGATTGCTTATTTTCTCAGCTATGCCATTTATTACATCTATATTGGGCAGACGCTTGAATCGATTGTATCTAGCTCTTCTCTCCTACCAGCAATTGGTTTGGTCTTTTTCGTTTTCTCATATTTTGTTATCATTTTCCGCGCCCTGTCGAGGCGTTTTGAGCATCAAGCGGATTTGTACGCCGTTACACTGACAGGCAAGTCAGAGGCACTCCAACTCGCCTTGGTTCGACTCGCATACCTCAACTACATGCCTCGGTCTATTCAACGTCTGTTTGAGCTATTCCAGACTCATCCTTCGATTGACCGGCGAATTAAGTTTATTGAGCGTTTCAAGGGGGGCGATCCGTCTGCTTCACGCTATCAAAGCTATCTGCTTGAGGTCAAGCTGCTCCTTGTTTTGTTACCGGCACTCGCTTGTATCCTCTTCTTTAGCAATTTGTAGGGGTGACAACCGACCGAACCTTCTACGGATTTTGACCTTTGAAAGGTTCGACATCTCAAATCGTGGACTCCGGGGGCTTCACCGGAGAAAGACAAATGCAACAGCAACATAACCTTGTGGAAGAGCTCAAAGACTTTTGCGCTAAAGAACGAGAGCGCATTTATTCCCGCCACCGCTTCGGCATTGGCGGTAGGGAGGTCGTCGGAGAATATACTCGGCTTGCAGACAACGTAATCCAACGTATCTATCAATCTGCGATCAGAGCAGATAACGGCAACCCGAGATTGCCCGAAGATGCCCCTATAGCCATCCTCGCATTGGGTGGTTACGGACGGGAGGCACTGAATCCTTATTCAGACATTGACATCATGTTAGTCTATAATCCTTCGGAGCTGAACGTGAGTCAAGTAGGATCTTTTGCCAACGAGTTAATCACGACGCTCTGGGACATCGGTTTTGAGGTTGGGCATAGCTGCCGATCGCTTAAAGAGTGTGTCCGCGCAACCTACGACGACATTTTCTCCAAAACCTCAATGCTTGAAGCGAGATACATCGTCGGTGCAAGATCGGTGTATCGCCAATTTCAGAAATTGACCTCCAAACATTTTTTTAGGAAGCAGGTGGGAAAGTTCATCGCGAAAACGATTGAGGAATGGAACACCCGACATGAATCTTACGGTGCAACGATTTACCTGCAAGAACCGAACATCAAGGAGAGTGCCGGTGGATTGCGGGACTTCCATACGGGCATCTGGGTTGCCGCGGTTCGTTTTGGAGTTAAAGACCTTGAAGAGCTCCAAAGGCGAGGGGTTATCCCCGAAACAGTAGCGACATCGTGTGAGGAGTCGCTCAATTTTCTGTGGCAATTGCGTAATGAACTTCATTATGTGAATCGAAGAAGAAACGATCAGCTAGTCCTAGATGTGCAAGAAACTATCGCTAAAAATCTCGGATACGAGGATAACGGGCACACCCTCGCAGAGACAACGATGATGCGAGATTACTATCTACATGCAGAGCATCTCTTTGAATTTGCGAAGTTGATTATAGATCGGGTGAAGCATCAAACCTCCCCACTATATCACTGGCTTGACCGATGGCAGACCAAAGTACTGCCCGATGGATTCGCGGTTGTAAGGGACGAAATCGATTTTCAGGATGGGCACTCCGATTTCAGGAAGGATCCAACGCGAATCATGAAGGTATTCGCACACCGGCAGCAACTCGGGAATCGGATTAGTGCGGAGGTGCGTCATCAAATCGCCGCAAATCTTCATCTTATTGATGAAAAATTCCAACGTTCACCTGAAGTCATCGAATGCTTTATGTCAATTCTTCGCTCTCCGCAGGCGGTTGCTGAAGTGCTGCGTCGGATGCATCGTTGGCAGGTGCTAGATCACTATTTACCTGAGTTTGGTAAAATAAGATCGCTGGTGCGGTCGGATCGGCCGCATCAATACACGGTCGATGAACATACCTTGTATGCGATTGAAAATCTGGAAGAAGCCACACTAGCGCAGTTGAAGGATGGGCAGGCTTTTCTCGATATTCTCAAAGAGGTCGAGAAACTCGAATTGCTGCGGCTGGCAATCTTATTACACGATGTCGGAAAAGGGGTCGAGGGACCTGGAGGACATGATGAGCGTGGGTTTGAAATGGCAAAAACTGCCTTGGAACGCATGGGATTGGATAGCGTCGATAAAGAGGTGGTGCTATTTCTCATTCTGAGGCATCTGGATATGATCCACACCGCTCAACGGCGAGACCTCGACGACCCGAAAGTCATTGAGCGCTTTGCAGAGCTGGTGCAGGATGAGCAGCATCTGAAGATGCTGTATCTCTTGACTTTTGCAGACATGCGCGCGGTGAGCCCAGAAATCTGGAATCAGTGGAACGCGATCCTACTTTGGCAACTCTACACACGAACGCTTGAGTTCCTGCAAGGTAAGATGGAATTCTTAAAGGTGGAAGAACTGCAAGTACGCGTCACTCAACTGATTGGCGAAGCCGTTGGAGAGGCTGCAATTACCCGACACTTTGAAACAACCCCTGACCAAGGGTTGATTTCGCAGGCACCCGACCTAATCGGCAAACAGATTCAACTCGTTGAGAAGCTAGGAGATCGCCTGATCGCTGTGTCCCATTTTGCCGAGAATCAGAGTTATACGCAAATCGGAATCTGTACCCGCAATGCGCGTGGGATTTTTCGTCAAATTACAGGTGTATTGACAGTTGAGAATATTAATATACTGAGGGCTATGATTAACACACGCAGCGATGGAATTGTGATCGATGTTTTGAACGTGACAGATGGACAGACAGGCAAGGGTCCAATCGCGGACCGGTATCGCCAAATTGAGGAAACGCTAACCGCCGTCTGGGATGGGGAAGTTGATGTAGAAACTGTTCTCCAGCAGCAACGTGAATTGAATCTGCCTCCTCACCGGCAACGGCGTTATATTCAGCCAAGGATCCGAATCGACAATGACGCGTCAGATCGTGCAACGATTATTGACATCCGCGTCCACGATCAGGTGGGTCTACTCTACACAATCTCAGATGCCTTCTATAGACTGGGCTTGAATATTCATCTTGCCAAGATTACGACCGAAGCATTTATTGCAGAGGATTCATTCTACGTGACTGATACAAACGGGGCAAAGATTACAGATTCGATCCGACTGAAAAGGATTCAGGAAGCATTGGCACAATTGGAAATTTTTAAGCCGCCATCTGGCAATGGGGGCTAGGCGGGACACAGTTGATACAGTATTACGAAAAAAATATACATTTTCCACGCAAAAACGGCGGTATAGACCGTCAGGAGTGTAGTGGCAGCTCTAAAAAAAGGGGTTGAACGCCTGAGATTTGTCGATTTTTCGGTATCATAATACGAATGTATGCAGAGCCTCAAGCCCCTCATCATCAGCCCCGTGTTCAAGCAGTTCTAATTGCTGTTTCGCGAAAATGGTGACGGATAAAGGGCCATGCCCCCGCTTTGTAGTAGCGGTGTCCCCCCTCGCCGATATGGAGTTGGCAGTTTTCTGGCACACCAGCGACCGCATAGATCCGCTTCAGACGTTCAAAAGCGGATTTGACGTGCTCAATCGGAAAGATGGGATCGTCCTTCCCAGCAATTGCGGAGAACGGTCGCGGCGCAATTAACCCGGCAACATCGTACATCTCTCCCAACCGCATTATACCCGGCACATAATTACAATCGCAATGATGGATGGAGCCAATGCTACCTTGAAAGGTGCAGAAATAGCTGCTAGGGACAGCGACCGAGATCCGGGGTTCACAAGCGGCGGCAAATAGGGAAACAGTTCCACCACCGGAATTTCCTGTAATCGCAATCCGTTGTTCTGCCACGTTTAGATGGGCTAGCGCCCAATCAATTAGACGGGAAATGTCCCAAACGCGCTCCCCTATGGGCGTGCGTCCCACCAACAGACTGTGCATCAACTCGATGCGGCACGAAGATGTTTTGTTACTTTTCTTGTCCGGCTCGGTGCGTGTCTCGCCAAAGGCGCGGACGGTTGGTGCAATCGCCAAATACCCCTCTTCCACCGCTTGACGGGCAATGTCCCGCTCCCCCTCCAGCATCGACTTCTCTTCGTCTTCACTGTGGGCAATCCCGACATAGATGTGCGGGTGATTGTGACCGTGCGGTGTAAGCACCAACGGTAAGGGTCCACTCTGCGTTTTAGGACGCAGAAGGTAAAAGGGGAGGGGTACGGTCGGCTCGACCCACAGATGCCACCGTTCCCGAATATGCGTTCCCATGTCTTCGGATTGAAGCATCTCCGCGCTCGGTTGATGCTCCTGCAAGTCCGACTCCATCTTGTCCAATCCAAGAGCCTGACCCAGGCGTGGTCGGAAGGCTTCGCGCCAGGCAAGCCATTTCTCCTGCAATGACGCTCGAAACGCAAACTCCCTTGGCACAGACGCATACAGCTGCTCGAAATGGCTAACAGAATCGTACATAGAATTATTCCCTTTATGAAGCATAAGGTATGGAAACTTTCACGGCTTCGCGTTCCAAATCTGACGGTGCTCTATTTTTCTGCGAATTGGTGACGCATCACAAGGTTAAAGAAATCAGTGTTATCCATTACGCTAGAGATGGACGCTGCATTGGGTCCCCAAGCGTATACAGGGATGTTTGTTGTTGTATGACCGCCGGTGGACCAAGAAACGGTTGGGAAATTGCCCATGCCGTTGTTTTCAAGGACTTTCAAGCCGCCGGTTTCATGGTCGGCGGTGACAATGATGAGGGTGTCTGCCCGTCCCTTCGCCCAGTCAATTGCAACTTTCACTGTTTTAGCGAATTCAAGCGTCTCGAAAACGTTGCGCTCAATGTCATTAGAGTGTCCAGCGTGATCGATCCTGCCCCCCTCAATCATAAGAAAAAAGCCGGTTGGATTCTTGGTTAATACCTTCAGTGCGGTTGCAGCCATTTCCGATAGGTGAGGCAAACCCCCAAGTCCATCGAATTCATACGGTAGATTTGTATCGCCAAACTGACCGGACACCCACGAGACTTTCTCCGTGTCCAGAGAGAGGAGTTCGTCCCGATCCGTAACAACCGTGTAACCGGCTGCTTCTGCTGCTGCATCGGTCATCCCATTGCCGCCACCGCCGAGCAAAACATTCGGACGGGTCTGATTCAGGTAGCCTTCGGCAATCTCCGCCAAATTGCCGCGTCGGGGTTCATGAGCACCGAAGGCGGCTGGTGTAGCGTGAGTAATGAAGGTTGTGGATACCAATCCTGTGCTCTTGCCTTGGTCCTTGAAACACTCCAAGAGTGTATATAATTCGCTGCCATCGCCTGGCAAAGCGGTGCTGATGACGCCGTTATTGACTTTGGAACCGGTTGCCATGGCAGTCGCAGCTGCCGCTGAGTCGGTCGTCGGGGAATCGGCTGAGTGCGTTGTCACCTCGCCTTGATAGGGAAATCCTTCAAATGAGAGCCCCCCAACCTCGCCGTAGGCGTACATGCCAGCTGCTTTGACTTTTTCAAATCCCATCCCGTCGCCGATGCAGAAGATAACGTTTGTCGGTGAAGCCACTGTTTTGTTCATCAACCTTCCTTTCAAGTCATTTCTAGACAATGTCGTTCAGACGTGAGCAACTCTCCTAGTCCTTCCGCCCTACTTTTCCTTCGATCAGACACCTATCCCACCAGCGGATCGAGGTTATCCATCACTTTCTCAAATGCTTCGACATACAACTTCATCAAGTCGAGGTCATTCGGAGGGTTCACGTCGAAGATGTAGAAATGGGAATCGATGAACGAGGCAGCATTGGGATAATCCTCTTTCCGATACTCCACCGGCTGAGCATGGCCGCAGGTCCATGGACATCCTTTTCCGTAACCGATCTGGGCTTGAAAGATTTCCTGTGCCGGCACCGGTCTCCTTTGCCACTGTCCCACATGCAGCCCTTCGGCAGCTAAGGCTTCTTGAACCTTTTCGCGGAAAACTCTCGGCGAGACAGACAACCCCAATTCCTCTGGTTTGACACCAACCACATAGTTATAGTAGACAGGTTCGCACTGGGGCGGAACATACGGCGTTTCGACGCCTCTGATTTTGGAGAGGTGTTCCGTGAGAAAGTTACAATTCTGAATGCGTAAGGCGTTATTTGCATCTAGCCTTTTTAGCTGGCTGCGGATGAATGCTTGACCGAATACATCGCCGCGATACATCCACCCCAACCCGTAGGCGTTGTACTCCTGCTCCTGCCGCTCTCTACCCGGCGCAACCAATTCACCGAAGTATTGAAGCAGTGCTGCTTGTTTGTGATAATCCTCATCATCGGTAACGAATAGACCGCCCTCACTCCCCGTCGTCAGCGTCTTCGACATCTGCGTGCTAAATCCGGCGACATCTCCTATCGCACCGCACGGCACCCCCTTATACCTTGAGCCGTGTGCCTGTGCAGCATCCTCAATAACTTTGAGACTATGTTGTCCGGCAACAGCAAGGATAGCGTCCATATCCGCCGGCATCCCGTGAATATGAACAGCGATAACCGCTTTTGTCCGTTCTGAGAGCTTGGCTTCAATCTGCGCAGGGTCAATACAGAATGTCTTGGGATCAATGTCAACAAAGATTGGGATAGCGTTGTGATGGAGGACAGCCGCTGCCGTTGCCCAGAACGTAAAGGCAGGGACGATAACCTCGTCGCCCGGCTCGATTCCCAAAGCGGCGATACACATATGGAGCGCGGCGGTGCCGCTGTTGGCAGGGATACAATATTTTCGTCCCACGTATGCTGCCCACTCTTGGGACAATGCTTCGGACTGAATCTTACGTTGTTCGTTAATGCTGTCGCCAGACACCACTTCCATCACCGCCTGCCGATCGGCGTCGGTAATATGGGGCCAAGGTTTAATCGTCCCTGCTGGGACTGTCGGTTTTCCACCGTGGATTGCGAGTTGTTCTGACACGAGTTACCCTTTCTTTTAGTTTGTTATGCTATACACCTAGCACCCCACTGGGACCGATGAAGCAAACGTCTACAACGACTTATTGCGTTGGAATAATACCGCAAGAATGTTACGAGGAGTTTTCGCTCTCTTGCCTTTTCTGTGGTAATGAGAGAGGGTAGAAATTAACAGACTAATTACGCTGCTACAATATCGCGCAGCCCTTCCCACTCCAACCAGATATTGGTCATCGCTTCCGGACGATAGTCGGGATGCTCGACATGGCGCAAACGAAAGAAGATTGCGTATCGCGTGTGCGGGGAGACATTCGGTGCCGCAGTATGTGCAATCTGGTAGTGTGCTAGAATCACATCGCCGGGCTCCCCGGTGATTTGATGCGGCTCCGGTAATTCGACCGGCGGCATCCCCTCAAGGAGCGATTCAGGACCGTGTTCCTGAAAATACTTCTCGTAGACGTGATGAGTCCCGGGCCATACGGTGAAATTGCCAGAATACGGATGCGGCACGTGGCTGAGGTACACCCCCACCAGCATTGTAAAGTTTCGGATCACGCCTTTGGGAACACCGTTATTTGGTGAGTGCATTCCATCGAGATGTCCGCCCGGCTTCGGCGGTGGATCTTGTGTGCTTGGAAACCGGAGCGCGATCTGTCCTCCGGTTGCGCGATTAATTCTTCCATCCCCAATAGCGGATTCCGCTAACGCCCATGCGGGTGTTTGGTTCAACAGGTTTGTGATGACAGATGTCCCCTGGAGTTCTGGACAGTATGATCTAGATCGGAAAGTTGTCATGTCATCCATGTTCATCCCCTGACCAACAGAGCTATTGATTGCCCGAAGGGCTTCGTCCACCATCACTTGTGGCACAACACCAGGCACCTTAACAAATCCGTTCTTGAAAATCTCCTGTTTTTGTGCGTAAGTAAGTTCCATAAGCTGTCGATACTCCTCCTCGTCAAAAAATTTGAATGGTTCTCTGGATGAAAAGTATGCCACGCCAATATATGAAAGTCAACTCCAAAAAGACATCAACCAGGATCTGAACGATAAATTCGGAAAAAAACCTTGACAAATCGGAGGCAATCTATTACAATAGAGTTCGCTGAATTCACTGAAATGCAATGCCTGCTTGCCGCGGGCGAGTGGTGGAATGGCAGACACAATGGACTTGTGCGCCATGCACCTAACAATTAGGAGGGTTAATTAGATTAACTGAGATTGTCGTAACATCTCATACGCACCTATCTTATGTAGGCGATACTAACGCTGAAACTGCGAAAGCAGATGCAAAACATAGCATGATAGGAAAAAGCGATTAAGTAAGAAGCATCTTATTATGAAATCGTTAGCGTAAGATATATAAGAGTAAGGCTGAATTGCTTGAATCCCAAGTCTCAAGGGCTATAGCGTGGGCGGTAACGCAGAGATGCTGAAAGAGCGTTATCTCAAAGAATATAAAGGTTTTTAAGTCTAATCTTTATAAACGGCTTCTTTGAACTGCTTTTGCAACGAAAAGATTAAAGAGACAAAAGGGACTCTAAGTATATCGAATCTTTGAATTGTTAGCAGCATGGGATTACCTAAGTTGAGTTAAATCAATAAGGTAACGGAGTCGTCGTATTACTCAAAGTTTGAAGTCAAAAAAGGCTTTAAGCAGAGTTGATTAGGATTCTTGAAGTGATTTTAGAAGTCTTGAGTGGTATAATAAGGGGAATGGGATTAGCACCAACAATGCCAACCCCAAATATACTACGAAAGGCGGATATTACAATGCAAGAATCAATAATCGAAAAAGCAACAAGGCAACTGCTTGAATCAGCAGAACTTGAAGCAACATTTCGATATAAATTGATTGCGTATATTATAATTTATACATAATCAAAAATCAACTCTAAAGTTAGTAATATAAGTTTTTGGTAACAAAAGCGAAAATTACTAACTTTAGAGGAAGGGCGACAGGTTAAGTTACAACTAATAACCGAAATAGGAAGAAATACCGAATGGATTTCGATAGACTAAATCGGAAATTAGCAGGTTTGGAAAAAGCCTCTACTAACGGACATAAGGTTAAAGACTTGGCGCATATAATGCGAAACCTTGAGATATGGCACTTGGCATACGCTAATATCTACAGTAATAAAGGTGCAATGACTGAAGGAATTGATGATGACACTCTTGACGGAATGTCATCAGAACGATTTCAGAGAATCATTGAGCGTATTAAAGGCGGAAAGTATAAGCCGAAGCCAGTTAGACGAGCAAGCATACCAAAGAGAGATGGAAGCAATAGACCTCTTGGTATTCCGTCAGGAAACGACAAACTTGTGCAGGCGGTTATTAAGATATTGCTTGAACAAGTAGTTGAACCAGTTTTCTTTGAAACTTCGCACGGATTCAGACCAAATCGTTCTTGTCATACTGCACTTAAAGACATAAAATTCAAGTGGACAGGGATTAAATGGCTTATTGAGTTTGATATTAAAGGGTGTTTTGATAATATCAATCATGATATACTCATTTATCTTTTAGAAAAACGAATTGATGATAAACAATTTATAAACTTAATCAAATCGTTTTTGAAAGCAGGTTATATGGAAGATTGGAAATATAATCTCACCTACAGTGGGACGCCACAAGGCGGAATTATAAGCCCGATTTTATCAAATATATACTTGCATGAACTTGATATATTTATGGCAGATATGATAGAAAGATTTAACGCAGGTAAATTGAGACCTGTTAATCCTGAATATGCTAAAGTTTCAAACGCAATCTTTAGAGTTAAACGAAAATTAAATAAAGTTGACTCAAAAGAAGATTGTAGGGCGGAATTAAAAAGGCTTCAGAAATTGAGATTGACAATACCTTATGCAGTAGAAAATACTCGTAACTATAGGCGATTATTCTATTGCAGATATGCTGATGATTTTATTTGCGGAGTAACAGGTTCTTATAAAGACGCAATTAGAATCAAGCAATTAGTTGGAAATTTTTTGCAGGCATTCTTGGAGTTAGAAACTTCGATTGATAAGACTAAAATAGTTAGGGCAACAAAAGGCATTGAGTTTCTCGGCTATAAAGTCAAAACTATTTGGGGTAATAAACTCAAGAAAGTAGGGAAAGGAAAGCAGGCAGGACTAAAGCGCACAATTTCTGGTCATGTATTGCTTGAGATTCCTAAGCATAAAGTTATAGACTTTTGTAGGAACAAAGGGTATGGCAATCTTCAAGATTTTAAGCCAATACACAGGGCAAAATTGCTTAGTTGTTCAGAGTATGAAATAGTTGATACTTATAATGCTGAATTGAGAGGCTTTGCTAATTATTATATTTTAGCAAGGGAAGTAAAAAGAGATTGTGGAACGCTTTTTAGAGTTGCACAAATCAGTCTCATGAAAACATTAGCAAGCAGAAATAAAATCTCTGTTACTAAAATGTATAAGCGATTGAAACAGGGAAATGATTTTATACTCAAATACAAAGTCGGAAAGAAAGTTAAGAATCTTAAAATCTTTCTTCTCAGACACTTTGACACCTCTCGAAAAATCTCTGAAAATCTTGACAGACCAAATTATCGCATTGAAAATCTCTACAAAAGCGGAACGGAACTAACGAAACGCATGGGAGAAAAGATATGCGAAGTATGCGGTAAGGCAGGATATATTGAAGTGCATCATGTTAAGAAATTAAGAGACTTGAAGAATAAGAAGCATCTTCAGAATTGGGAAAAGATTATGATTGCACGCAATCGTAAAACTTTGCTTGTTTGTTCAGGGTCAGGTGATAGTTGCCATAAACTGATACACAAAGGGCAACTGCCAGATAAGAGGATAATGCTGAATATAACTTAACTGGAGAGCCGTGTGAGGTGAAAGTCTCAAGCACGGTTCGGAGAGGGGAATACGGAATCTTATACAAAAGACACTCAAAGCCATACAGCAGTTATAATTCTTATTAAACCTTTCGTATTTCAGATCGTTTTTATATATAATCTGATAAGAAAGGAGAGCATAATGAGAGTTAAAATTGCGGTAGTTATGCTGGTTTCGATTTTTTGTTTACTAAATGAAGTCGAATCGCAAACACTGAGAGATAAAGAAGTAATAACTCTATTAGACGGTATTGAAAAAGTTAATAAGAGTATTGGTACTGCTTTATCAAATCTTGTTATTGAACTTAGAAAACTTGATGAATCTTACAAGTTTACCAAGTTGCGATTAGAAGTAATGGAAGTTGCAATGACGACAAATGTTGCAGCAAATAAGAGCATACTTCAAACCTTGAAAAAGATTGAAGTGTCGTTACAAGCAATAAGCCAACGCTTAGATATTATTGAAGCAAGACTTAACAAAATAAGCGAAGAAAAATTACTTGAATAAGAATCGAATTAGGAATATGGCAGAGAGGGATTTAATCTCTTGTAGGATTACTCGGTTTCTACTCTACAAAATCCATCGCCCGTAAATGGGTGTGAGGGTTCAAATCCCTCCTCGCCCACCATTTTTCATTTTTTAAATCTTGGCGCAGGGTAGAGCAGTCTGGTAGCTCGTCGGGCTCATAACCCGGAGGACGGGGGTTCAAATCCCTCCCCTGCAACCATTTGGTCCCATTGGAGGCAGGAAAGCCAACGGGAAATGTGCCTGTTAAGGCGCATTTCCCTTTTTTCTTATGCCGGTGTAGCTCAGTGGTAGAGCACACGACTCATAATCGTGCTGTCTGGAGTTCAACTCTCCACACCGGCACTCACAAACCATCATTTAGCCGCCTAGTGCGGCTTTTTTTGTTTCGCTCACGTTAAGAAATAGTGCAAAGAAACCGTAGGGGCAGGGTCACTTCGCTCCTGCTTCCGAAAAAAACTCGGTTTCTCTGAGCTGCTCGCCTTTCTTTTTATTTGAGATTCTGTCATGGCTGCCGGCTTTGTGCAACGCACCCACCGTTTTATCACCCAACATCAGATGATTCAACCAAAAGAAACAGTGCTTGTCGGTGTTTCTGGTGGTGTTGATTCACTTGCCTTGCTTTACGCTTTGCACGCACTAGGACATCAACTCGATTGTCAGCTCCATGTTGCCCATCTCGATCACGGTTTTCGCGAGGATTCAGCCGCGGATGCAGCGTATGTCTCAAAGCAGGCGGATCGCTTAGGCATCCCAATTTCAAGCAGCAGAGTTGAGGTGCCCAAACTGATGCGGGCAGAGAAACTCTCCGCTGAAGTGGCAGCGCGACGTGTGCGATATCAGTTCTACGAATGTGTCTCCGAGCGGATTGGAGCGACGAAGATTGCGTTGGGACATCATCGTGATGATCAGGCGGAAACAGTCTTGATGAACTTGCTACGCGGTGCGGGTGCCGCCGGGCTAAAAGGGATACTTCCGGTGAGGGAAGGAAAGTTTATCCGTCCCTTGCTCGCCTTTTCACGCAAGGAGATTGAGGATTTTGTGGCGCAGCTTGGATTACAGCCCCGCCGAGACGCTACAAATTATCAACTCAACCATCTCCGCAATCGGATCCGGTTAGAACTCATCCCCACTTTAGAGCGCACTTATAACGCTAATCTTCAGAACACCTTGAATCAGACAGCCGAACTGTTACGCGCTGAATCGGATTATCTGGATGCTCGCGCTCATGACGCGTTTCAAGCGTGTCGGATAGGATCGTGCACGCCGGGTCCCGTTATTTTGGATCGCGATTTATTTCGACAATACCATCTGGCTTTGCGTCGGCGAATCTTGCGGTTGGCTATCGCGGAAATTTTAGGAGAGGTCAGAGATCTCTATTTCAATCATTTTGAATCGATGTTAAATTTGATTGATGGGGAAGCACCGAATCGCACTTTGCATTTGCCCAACGGGGGAGAGTTGCGGCGGGCATACAACCGTATCCTTATCCAGAAATCGACAAGTAGCTATGCTCCATTTGAATATGAGGTTGCGGTGCCGGGGCACACCCCACTTCCGCGATTAGATACGGAGATAGTCGCCACCGTTGTAGAAAACCCAATAAACTGTGCGGTGACAGATAAATTTCCTGATGGCAAATTTCAAGCGGTGTTTGATTTAGATCTGCTTCAACTTCCGCTGAAGCTTCGACAGCGGCGAGACGGCGACCGGTTTCATCCGTTTGGTATGCGGGGCACAAAGAAGTTGAAGGATTTCTTAATTGATGCTAAGATTCCTCGACAGGAACGGGAACGGGTCCCGGTGCTGATGGATAGGGATGAGATTATTTGGGTCGTTGGCTATCGAACGAGTGAACCGTTCAAAATTCGGGCTGAGACGAAGCGTCGGCTATATTTGAATTATTCACCCTCTACCAAAATTGATGAAAATGGAAATTGAATCTACTCTAATCTCTGAGGCGCAGATCCAGGAGCGTGTCCGCGAATTGGGGCAACAGATCTCCGAAGATTACTCCAATCGCGAACTGGTGCTGGTTTGCGTTCTCAAAGGTGCAGCCCTATTCTTTGCAGATCTGTTCCGCGCGCTCTCAATTCCTGTGCGCTGCGAGTTTATCCAACTTGCAAGCTATGACGATAGAACGGAGTCGTCAGGGCATGTTCGGATAGTTCAGGGATTAAACGGAAACCTTCGCAATGCGGACGTGGTTGTTGTGGAGGATATCGTTGACACAGGACAGACCTTGAATGTCCTCATGAAGGAGATCCAAGCGTTAGAACCTGCAAGCGTGAAAGTGTGCAGTCTCTTAGACAAGCCGGCACGAAGGGTAGTCGCAACGACGATCGATTATGTCGGTTTTGAGATTCCTGACACGTTTGCGGTCGGATACGGCTTGGACTACGCGCAGAAGTACCGGAACCTGCGTGAGATTTGCTGCATCAAAATGTAATCACCTAAACGGGTACAACATGGGCGAGGGAACCTCGCCCCTACGATTGACCCACACACATCGGCAGCCGTAGGGGTTGGGTTGCCCAACCCCCTGAGTTATTTAGATCTCCCGCAACAGCCACCGAACGGCGTTTTGCTGGATCGTCTCGTATGCCGGATTCCATAGCGCAGCAACGGTATGGCCCGGCGCAAGATAGCAGATCCGTCCCTTCCCGTAGTCGTATGCCCACCCCGCCTCACAGGAGACCCCGAGCTCGTTGAATGTCAACCCATCTTCGTTGATGCTCCGCATGAAAACGTCCGCCGGATCTCCATCGTAGGTCATGTAGTGCTGCTCGTCGGTCACGATGAAATCGCTGGCACCCTGCGTGATGGGGTGGTTTGGATCAGTGAGCGTGACCTTGAACGGTCGAACTGGAGGATGCCCCTCGGTTGCTGCCCCTAACACCGCGCGAAAGGTCGCATTGCCTCTGGCGATGTAGGTCGAATTGTGGTAAAACAGCGCGGCACCGCCGCTTTCGACGAAATCTTTGACCGCTTGTGCTTGTGGATCGGTGATCCAATCGATAGCGGTCGCTTCGACCTCCGGCACCGGCGGCTCGCTCACATTTGGCGGCAGCGCCCCACCTGCACCGTAGCCTTGGGGCCAGATCATGCCATCTCGAAAGGTGATCAGCATTTTGTAACCGCGCAATGTTTCTGCGCTGAGCAGCTTGATCTCATCGGTGAAGTCGATGGTAAGTCCTAGGTCTCGCACCAAGGTTTTGCCTAGCGCGGTCCGAATGTAGTCTGAATTGTGAAAGCGATCGCCGATCACGGCAAACGCTGTGCTTTTTTCTACCATGTTGAGTTGACCTCCTGTCGCGTGATACGTGAAACGTGAAAAGTTAAATTCTATACATCTATCGCACTGCGTGGATGTAGTTTAGTTCATTGGTTCATTGAACGGATGGGGCAATGAATCTGCTGGATTTGGCAATACAGCACGAGCAGAGAAAACATTTCCATAGCCCAAAGGGGGGATCCACCAGGGGTGCCCCTGCAAGTGTGGTGCTGACATTAGGGGGCAACTGATTCAATCGCATCTGTAACTTTTGATTGTCCATCTGCCTCAATACGGAGAAGGAATTTCTGCACCATCAGATAGGCGATAATTCCGACCACCGCATTCCCGACTGCGATACCGACGAAGATTCCCTTCAGTCCGTATATCTTTGACCCCAGATACGCCAACGGTAAAACGAAAACGAAGAGATGTAGTATGATGACCAGCGATGCTTGCAACGGCTTTCCCAAGGCGTTGAAGGTTGAATTGACCAGCGTAGAGATCCCATACATGGCATAGCTGATCGGGATAATTTGTAAAAAGAGAATAACGGAGGCGATCACCGCCTTGTCATCGTTAAAAATTGGTGCGATGATGCCGGACAAGAGGTAGAGGACAGCGAACACACCACCTCCCCACACCAGTGAGAATCTTAGACCAAACCGGAGTGCCTCTCGAATCCGGTCGCTATTGCCTGCGCCAAAATTTTGACCGACAAAGGGGGTCATCGCCATAGACAACGCCCAAATCCCAATCAGCGACAGTGCTTCCAACCGCCCTCCCACACCAAACGCGGCGACCGCTTCCTTCCCATATCCAGAGATCATTCGGGTAATCACTGCCATTGACAACGGTTCCATCATATTTGTTCCCGCCGCTGGTATACCGATGTGAAGGATCTGTCTCCACGAATCGAAGCTGTGCTTCGGATCAAATATCGGCAGTCGAATCATCCCTTCACGCTTCCCCAAAATCCACAACGACGCAGTAAATGTTACCCCCCAAGAAACTACCGTTGCCAACGCCGCACCCTGTAACTCCAATCGTGGAAACGGACCGATACCAAAAATCAGAAATGGATCTAAAACGATATTCACTATCCCGGCGATAACCATAATCGTTGCGGGCGTTTTGGTGTCGCCTGTGGCACGGATGGCACCGTTACCGACCATCGGAATTACGAGCAATCCCACACCCAGACACCAAGGGATCATATAGTCGGAAATGAGTTCGAGTATCTCCCCTTCCGCTCCGATCATGGAGAAAATGGTATTCAGGTTTGTGAGTCCGATAAGGGAAAAGCAGGTGACAATGAGAAAGGCTAGCCCCAACCCATCGGTCGCGAGTCGTTGCACCTTCAGTTGATGACCCTCCCCAATCGCTCTAGCAATGGTTGAGGAGGTGCCAACGCTCAGTCCCATTGCGACGCTCATCACGATGTAACTGATGGGGAAGGTGAATCCCATCGCCGCCAACGGTTCTGTCCCCAATCGTCCGACGTAAAAGGTATCGACGACGGTAAACAGTATAATCGCCACGATCCCGAATGCCATCGGCGTCGCTAGTGAGATGAGCGTCTTGCCCACCGGACCTTGTAGTAGTTTTGCTTTGTTCACCTCCGATTTCTGGTTATTCACAGTGCCCTTTCGTTCGAGTGCGTTTCAATCAGTGTCGAGATATGAATCTCGACCTACAGGGTATCAGTTGTAGTGAAACCCCGATCCGATCACAGGTTAGGAAACCTGTGACTACGAAGGGAAAACGTCGCCTTTCACAACGGCGATCTCCTCATCGGTCAAGCCGTAGAGCTGATACACTACCTGATCAATCAACACGTCAGTTTGCTGAATGCGGGTGAGCAAGGGGTTGAGTTTGGCAAGACTATCTGTAAACTCGCGCTCCAACGATTCTTGGAAACCTCGGCTTGACAGGTCGACGGGGATAGATCGGTGGTTTCGCTTGAGAATGCTAAGCAGCTCCTCAAACGTCAGATCGAAGTAACCCTGAACCGCGGTCTTGTTTCGGAGGGTATCAATTTCGACCTCGATTTCGTGTTCCAGCCAGTGCAGGAAGCCACGGATCTCCTCCCCTTTCGCTCTGTTCATTTCAACCATCCCCTCCGCGAGGAAAGCGAGTAGGTCGTGGACGATGTCGGCACGCTCTGACTCGGCGGTGAGATGACCCTTCACGAAGCCGAGGACGCAGTCTACGCTCCCTTTGTTGAGGCAGAATTGGTAGAGGGTTTTGGCTTTTTCGAGTTGGCGGTCACGCTCATCGGTGGGGGTGGTGAAGTTGATGCGGCGAACTGGAAATTCCCGAACTGTTGCTATATCAAGTTGGGGAAAATCATCCCGCTTGGCAACTTCGGAAAACCAGATGAATATCTGTGAGAATAGCCTTGAGTTTATAAGCGATAGTAGATAGAACAAGGAAATTGAAGGATCTTGGCCAACCGCAAGTAGGTACGATTTGTTAATGGCAAAATCAGTATCAACATGTGTGGCATGTATCCGATGCTGACGACTTATGATTCGACGAATAATCAGTCTCTCTCCAACGAAAAAATTATCCGCAGGACATTCTGTCAAGCCAACCATGCTTACATGCTCCATTTTTTCTGCGCGGAGATCATATCGGCCAACAGTTCCCCAAAAGCCTGTCCTAGCTGCTTGACTTCCTTCCGCTGCCCCGGAAAAAGGTGTCATACCACGAGCAACTTCCAGAAACATTTCCGCTTTTGTACCGAACTGTCTAACTTTGTTGTGTATAGAAATAACTAATGGGGAAAGTAACGTCATAAAACGATGGTGTGGATCTTCTTGCCATATAGCAGAGTCAACCTCATCATAATCTGGAGTCTTTGATGCCAATTCTTCCGCTGATTCGTGTATTCCATAACGTTTGACTCGCACCTGACCTGATACGAAACTGGATTTTTGAGAGATAAAAATAATTGTGTCAATGTAGGCATCAGGAAATACGTCATAGGGCAAGTGAACTATATATTCAATTACACACACTGAATGCAGCCATTCACGCAAGCTACGGTACATTCTTGCGGTCAACCAACCGCTTGGCACGATAAGTCCCATCCGTCCCTGATGTGCTAACCCCAAAAGTCCTCTTTCAGTAAAAATAACAAATGAATCTGCTACATTATCCACTGCTGGTAGGTTAATCTTTACAAATCTCTTATCCAATTCATCAAGATTCGCTCCATACGGCGGGTTGCCTATCACCGCGTCAAACCCCGGATTGTCCTTCTCGCGTCCGAATTTGTCACGGAAGACTTCGGGGAACTCAATCTCCCAATGGAAGAATTGCCTCTCCGTCGCTATCTCCTGTGCTCGACGATAGGAGAGCAGGTCTTCAAGAGCATCGGAATCTCTGGAGCGGAGGGCATTCAAGGCTTGATGATAGGTGGATCGGGAGACATCGTTTCCGAAGTAAACGCTCGTCCAAAGGTTCGCCACCCCCTTGTGAAAGCGGAGCATCTGTTGGGCAATGTCCAGCTGATGTTCCTTTGCATGGATTTGGTCGGCGGTGCGACTCTCGGTCTCCTCGATCAGTAGATAGTGTCCAATGGCGGTTGCAACCCTATCGGTGAAAGGAAACTCCATCTGAATCTCTGTCTGGGATTGGCTTGTGTTACGGCGACTTCTCCTCAGTTCTGGTAGGTTCGACAGGTTTTTGATCTTCGCGCCGATCAGGGAATTGCCACAACGGATGTGATGATCGAGGAATGAGAGGGGCTCTCCCTTTGCCACTGTGTGGAGCCAGAGAGAGAGTTTCGCCAACTCCACTGCCATCGGGTTGAGGTCAACACCGTAAACGCAGGACTCGACAACGCGCCGCCGCCAGTAGGCGAGCTCCGTCTCCTCGCTCGCGGTTTCGGTCATGTGTAGCGCGTCCGGGTGGGTGATCAGTTCTTCGGCGAGATAATCGACAACGCCGACGAGGAAATGACCGCTCCCTGTGGCGGGATCAAGGATTTTGAGCGATAGGATCTCGTCAACGGTTTTGTCCTTGCAGAGCGGACCAAGCGTGTTTTCGACGATGTAGCGGACGATGTAATCGGGGGTGTAGTAGCTCCCGGTCGCCTTCCGCTCGCCCTTGTCGGTCAGCAGATAGATCGCTCCCTCTGGATAGGCAACCTCCTGATTGGGAGAGGATTTTGGCTCGACCGTCTCGCCTCCCCTCTTTGAAACAATGACCAGATCTTCAGAGGCAATTTGGGGCTGATATTCGAGCAAGCCTTCGTAGATATCTCCGAGATGGCGCACATCAAGGTCACGGTAGGCGATGTGTTCGCCCGCCTCCGTCCGTGTCAGGAGTTCGATAACTTGTGCCAGTGCATCGTCGTCAATCCCATAACGCTCAAGGAATGGATGCTGCTGCGGATTGAAAAGTCCGCCGTTATACTGTGGGATGTGATCTTCCCAACCGTCGTTGATGAGCATGAATAGCTGCCGCAGCCTCGTCCAATAGAGATTTGCTCCCGGCGCGAAGGTGATACCGCCATCCAGTTTTTCGTGGATGTCGGTTGCCAAATGGTCGAGGCTATACTGCATCGTGTAATCCCGATTATCCAAGGGCAGCAGCCCCCGACTTTCAGCGTAGAGAATAAACAGGACACGGTAGAACAAAATTAGGCAGTTGGTGTGAATCTCATCGAGTGGCGGGTTGGCTGCGTCGAAACGGTTGCGCGGGAAATTGAGGAAGCCGTCAATGAGCAGGCGTAGGGCGTCGTAGACACGGTTCTTCAGGTCATCGGAAACAGCGACGGTGTATTGCTGGCTCTCCCCCAATACGAGGTCGAGGAAGGATGTCTCACTCGAATCGGGGATGAAAGCGTCGCGCCGAAAGAGACAGTAGAAGTAACGGAAAGCATCTATATCTCTATTTTCGGAGAGCAGTGCAGCGAGATCCACCTCATAGAAACTATCGAGTCGATAACTGGTCTGACGGTGATAGAGTCGCCACTGTCTGCCGTTGGTTAAGATACCCCAGTCTTTCTCTGCGTTTCGCAGGTAGGAGTCGATTTGGTAGTTCGGATTTTGATTGGTGAACGGGTCGCCTCTTCCCTGCGTCTTTCTATCTAGGTTGCGTGACCACGCTTTGGCGTCCCCGACGGCGAGGGCGGTTTTGAAGAATTCGTTGGTAGTGATGTGCGACCGGGCAGCATTATGGACCTCGTTCGATGGAAAGAAGGCATAATCGGGTCGTTTGGTTCCCTGCGATGTTTGGAGTGTAGGCTGTACCTCGAAAACGTGCCCTAGCTGTTCAAGCAGCGGTTGGATGAATTCGCGTTCGGTTTGTGCCTCGTTGAATTGCCCTGCGTTGGGTGCAACAGCGTCGAAGAGCCCTTTGATTGCTGTATAGTCCGATTCGATATTGGGCGTATTCATCCACTGCGATTGTTTGACGATACGGGAATCGAGGTAGTAGTTCGAGAAAAGTGATTGATTTTTAACGGCGTTGGGTAAGTTTTCGGGGTTCATGGATGAATGAGGAATAATGTAATGCGTTAAAGAAACGGAACGGAGATTTGAGTTTCGTAGGATCAGAAGTTCATTATCAACCCATTTCGGTATTGCTACAGCGATATGTGTATAGAATATTAGCCACCTAACTTCCTAAAGCCCCAGAGGGGCGCCATGCGTGTCGCATTGGGTGGATCCACCATAAAGAAAATCACTGCTCGCAGTGGATCGACAATTCCACTGCACACGCGCAAAGATAGGTCGGATATGTCTATATATAGTAGTAGGCACGCTCCGCGTGCCGTAATTTGCATAGGGGTTACAGCATACGGAGTATGCCTACGTGCGCCATGATGTAATGTAATATACAACAGACTTTGATTCTGTCATGGAAACTTACTCCATATGAGTCTTACCCTAACTGCATTGCTGGAAACAGCAGGGTGGGAAGCAAGGGAAAATGGCTTAGAAAACAATGAATGTAGACATTGACTATGAGCCCGACTAAACTGGCATGGTGAGTCAACCAACTGATGTCAGAAGCCTCGTGAACTCCAAACAGGTGAATCTACAAAGGGGACAGGCTTGGAAACCTGTCTGATAAGCCTGTAGCCAAAAGGCATGAGCTAATGATACTACATTGTAGGTATGTAGTGTTAGTAAGTCAATGGCTTCGGGGTAAAGTCAGCACCTAACCCAGTTATTGTGTATGCCATGAGAGTCATGGAGTCCCTAAGTCATCTTAAGTAAGATGATATGGGAGAGGAGGACAGATAGGCGGTGATTCTTAATCACCTATCTTGTTTAACCAACAAGGTAATTTCAGTTAAGCCTGTCCAGCATAGCAAGTATTACTGCTTCTAAAGTATAGAACATCAACAAGGCGATAAATATCTTAAACGCCTTCCGTTCTATAACAAACAAGATTTGTAACAATGTTATGGTGAAAGCCGTGTGCGGTGAAAGTCGCACGCACGGTTTGGAAGCAGGGAAAATGCCGTGAGGCATCTACCTATGCTTACTACTTTTACGGTACATTGCTTCGAATCCAGATCCATCGGGACGGAGTATGCTTACTGTTTAATACGCCTGTTGCGCCGATGAGGCTTTAGGTCGGGCAAGATGCCCGACCTACGACGGTGTGTGCAGGTTACGGCATACCAAGTATGCCTACAACTAGTCATTATACCAGAGGTGAGGCAGTGGGTAAAGGCAAATTCATAGACACAAATCAACAGTCCTTTTCTAAAGAGACGGTTGCCCTCTTACGACGGGATAATCTGCCAGTTTTTTCTGCTTTGCGGTTCTTGCCATACAGTCTAATGTTTGGTATACTATAATCTGAGTTGCTACCTGTCTTAGAATACTATGCACTGTCGCGCGGCGGGGCTAATGAGGAATAATGCGTAATGCGCTAAAGAAGCGGGGCGGAGACCTCCGTTCCCTACGAAGTGCATTCGCTGGCCTGAACCGATGGGGCTTTAGACGGCAACCCAAATTATAATTTAATTGCCGCTTCATTTCATGAAAACATCCATTCTTTCGATGGGTGGAGAAACTATATCCGAAGGAGATTTAATATGGTTGAAACGCCAAAAGATGAAGCAACACAAGATGAGCAAGAGGAAGGGGAAGAAACTATAGAAGAAGCGGAGGATAGTTCTTCCTTAGATGATGAAGCAATACAGGATGAGCAAGAAGGGGAAGAAACTGTGGAGGCAGCGGATAGTTCTTCCTTAGATGATGAAGCAATACAGGATGAGCAAGAAGGGGAAAAAACTGTGGAGGCAGCGGAGGGTTCTTCCTTATTAGCATCCTTTGGGGCGGATCTGGAGTTCCTACATGGTGACAATATGAGCTTTTATCAGGCGAACAAGGCATATTATGAAGATCAGAACTATGAGGAAGCCATCGCCGAATTTCAAGCTGCAATTGAATATGAAAAAGCGCACCCTTCGGATTCCCCAGATTCAGAGGATCAAGCCGAGCCGATGCCATCGGACGAGGTTATTGCCAAATCTATGTATTGGATAGGGGAATCTTATATCAAATTGAACCAAATCGATGAAGCTATTGAAACGTTCCAGCAGCTAACAAACCGCTATAAGCAACACTACCTCACGCCAGCAGCACGACGGCGAATCGCCTCGCTGGGGCTTGATGAAGAAAGTGAGTCCGCATGATGGATAAGATTATTGACCTGCGAAGCGATACCGTAACTAAACCGACCGATAGGATGCGCGAAGCGATGATGAATGCAGAGGTGGGGGACGACTGCTACGGGGAGGACCCGACCATTCATCGATTGGAAGCGTTGGCGGCTGAAAAGGTTGGCAAAGCAGCGGCGATGTACGTTCCAACAGGAACGATGGGGAACACCGCTGCCATCTTGACACATACCCGCGCCGGCGATTACGCAATCATGGATGCCGAGTGCCATATCTACTACTATGAACACGGAAACGTTTCCTCATTAGCGGGGATTATGCCGATTGTGATGAACAGTTCAGATGGCGTCCCTCCGCTCGATGAGGTCGAGGCTTACCTACAACGCGACCCCGCTAAATTCCCAAGAGTTAGCCTAATCTGTTTGGAGAACACACACAACCGTCGTGGTGGGCGCGCGATTCCGTTGGAGAGGATGGGTGCGGTTCATCAACTGGCACAGCGATATGGGGTTCCGGTTCACTTGGACGGTGCACGCGTTTTCAACGCCGCAGATGCCCTAGGCGTTGATGTGCAAGAAGTTACGAGTCGCGTCGATTCTGTCATGTTCTGTCTCTCGAAGGGATTGTGCGCTCCTGTCGGATCGATGCTCGCTGGGGATGCAGACTTTATCCAAGAAGCGCGCCGCGCACGGAAACGCCTCGGCGGTGCGATGCGACAGTCGGGAGTGCTTGCTGCAGCTGGCATTGTCGCGTTGACGGAGATGCCGGATCGACTCGATCAAGACCACGCCAACGCCAAACTGCTCGCGAAAGCACTGTCTCAATTCGACGAATTAGCTCTGCGCCCGGAAGATGTGCATACCAACATGGTTTTTGTCAATACAAAGCCGTTGGGAATCTCCGCAGCAGATTTTGCAGACTGTGCCCTGCAACACAATATTAAGGTCTCCGTTTATGGACCGATGACTGTCCGAATGGTGACGAATCACGATGCAAGTCGTGAGGATGTGTTGTATGCCGCAGAGACATTGGTGGATTTGATTAAATCTTTGGGGCACTAAGACACAGAAGGCTCATGTAGGCAGAGAGTACAAGCGCAAACAGAAACCGAGTTTTTGGCAGTAAGGAACAACGATCGTTGTTCCCCACGGTTTCTCTGCACGATTTCTTAGCATGAGCGAAGGGAGTTTATGATGAGAAAGGAATTACCAGCACAATGGGAACTTCCACAGATGTCTTGAAACAGAAAGCCAACAACCTACGTATTCATTCGATCGTATCGACATCCGAAGCCGGGTCCGGGCATCCGACAACGTGCCTGTCCGCTGCGGACATTATCTCCGCGCTCTTTTTTGGTGCGATGCGGTACGACCCTATAGATGCACACAACCCGCACAACGATCGCTTCATCCTGTCCAAAGGACACGCTGCACCGGTCCTTTATGCCGCATGGGCAGAAGCAGGGATCATCTCCGTCGAAGATCAGCTGACGCTCCGCCAAATTGACAGCGACCTTGAGGGGCATCCGACGCCGCGCCTAGAGTGGGTCGATGTCGCAACCGGATCGCTTGGACAGGGACTGTCAATCGGTGTAGGTATGGCACTCAACGGTAAATATCTGGATCAGTCAGATTACCACGTTTACGTCCTGATGGGAGACGGCGAAGCAGCAGAAGGAAGTGTTTGGGAGGCGGTCGCGCTAGCGGCACACTACAACCTAAACAACCTGATCGGCATCGTTGATGTCAACGGTATGGGTCAAAGCGAACCGACGATGTACGGGTTTGATATTGACTCCTACTGTCGGCGGTTTGAGGCGTTTGGTTGGCAGGCAATTGGAATTGACGGGCACAATTTTGACGAGATTCTATCCGCATTGGATAAAGCGAAATCGACCGAGGACCGCCCAACAATGATTGTGGCGAAAACCTTCAAGGGCAGAGGTGTATCTTCCCTTGAAAACAAGGAGGGTTGGCACGGTAAAGCACTTCCCAAGGGCGAGTCGTTGGATACCGCCCTGAAAGAGCTCGGTCCTTTGAGCACAGATGGCAACTTTCAAATTGAAGCAGCCCCAGCCTCCGTCATCGCTGAACCGAACATTAAAGAGATGACACCCCCCGAATATCAACTCGGCGAAGAGGCAGCAACCCGTGGCGGCTACGGTTCTGGACTCGCCAAATTGGGCGATGCGAACCCACTGGTCGTGGCGGTGGATGGCGATGTCAAAAATTCGACCTACGCTGAACAGTTCATGCAGAAACACAGCGATCGGTATTTTGAGATGTTCATCGCCGAGCAGAATCTCGTCGGGGCGGGAATTGGACTGGCGAAGTGCGGTAAGATTCCGTTTGTCTCGACCTTTGCGGCGTTTTTTACTCGCGCCTGTGATCACATTCGCATGTCCGCGATTTCTCAGACGAACATCAAGTATGTCGGTTCACACTGCGGCGTTTCGGTCGGCGAAGATGGACCCTCCCAGATGGGGCTGGAAGATCTGGCTATGTTTCGGGCACTCCCCGGATCGGTTGTGCTGTATCCAAGCGATGCCGTCGCGACAGAACGCTTAGTAGCGCAAGCAGCCGCACATCAGGGCATCGTCTATATTCGCACCTCACGTCCATCAACACCAACAATTTACACAGATGCAGAAGCGTTCCCAATCGGGGGCAGCAAGGTTCTCCGATCTAGTGACAGCGATCGGGTGACGGTTATCGCAGCCGGCGTTACACTTCACGAGACGTTGAAGGCGCATGAAGCGTTGAAAGCCGACGGCATCTCTGTCCGCATCATCGATCTCTACTCTGTCAAGCCGATTGACGCAAAGACGGTTCTCGAGGCAGCGGCTGCTACCAACAACACGATAGTGACCGTTGAAGATCACTATCCGGAGGGCGGACTCAACGACGCGGTGCTAGATGCGGTTGCTCCTAAAGGAGTTAAGGTTCACAAACTCGCCGTCAACGGTCTGCCGCGATCCGGCAAGGCGGATGAACTTTTGGACGCACACGGTATCAGTGCGGGGGCGATTATCCAAAAAGTGAAGGAAATTCTCTGAATCCGACGGTTAAGCGCGTCCGAGGTATGGGCTACCTCGTTCTCTCAATTCCCGCATCGGCAAAGGCGCGTGATAACGTCTCATAGGAGAGGGTTGCCGCTGCGAGTGGGGCATAATCCTCGCGGGCTTGCACCATAAAGCTGACCTCCGCGGTAATGAACCCATCGTAACCGTGTTGCTGCATCAGTTTCAGGTAGTTCACATAATCGAAAGGACCCTCGCCGGGGATGAGGAACTCAAAATCGGGTGCCAGTCCACGCTGATCCTTGACATGCGTATGGGCAGAATGTGGTGCTAGGGCAGCGACGCTCACCTCAGTGGGTATGCCGATGATGTCAAAATGGCTGATGTCAAAATTGACCTTGAGGTAGGGGGAACCAACGAGATCGAGAAGCTCAAGGACTTTATCGGGGGTATCAATTAGACCGCCGATGTGGGGTTCCATCGCAACCGTTACGCCGAGTGTTTGGGTATATTCAACCAGTTCACCGATCCGCTCGGCGAGAAATTGTTTGCTGTTGTCCCACTCCTCCGGTTGTCCGCCTGATGTTGTGTTGATTGCTGGCGGGCTATCTCCCTGCGCGAGTTCAACACCCAGATCCGCTGCACCTTTCAGTCGCCCTATGTTTTGTGCATGTGCTTCGGGGTCGGTTTCCATTAAGCTTGAATGTGCGGCAATCGCCGGTAGCTCCAAGTTGTGTTGTTTCAATAATCCCGCGATCCGCTTGCGTTCAGCAGCATCAAGCGTACTCAGTTCGGTGATGAAACGGGGTCCGACCGCTAGTTCCATCCCATCAAATCCGAGCTGCGCGATATGTGGAATTGCTACATCAATGGGGACAGTCGGCATTCCCCAGGTGCTATAACCGAGGTTCATGTTTGCTCCTTCTTCTGGTTAGGTTTCCAATTAGATGGGGGTGTTAGTTCAAGTTGCCACTTGTAGGAAACGTTACAAAGCGGGAGAATGGAAGTCTATCACCGCTCGCAGTGGATTGACAAATCCACTGCCCAATAGACCTAGCAGATTGCGCGACAGAATACCAAACACTGTAGCGCAACACTATTCGCCCAATCTGCCCGGAACGTTACGCTATAGTCCGGGTGTTTATGACTTGGATACGCCTATCCAAGTCTTGGACTCTCGGCGAAGTCGGAGCCGAGCGTCGTTGCAACTAGCAACTTGGATGATTATAAAATAGTTGGTGTGTACATACAAGACAAAAAGAGAGACGGTTTCCTCCTCATCTTAAGAGAAGATGAGAGATCCATTGTGAAGATTAGGTTAGGACAAATTCATCGAAAAATGGAGGAATAATATGGCTGCGGAAAATTGGATACCGGCTGAACCGGATTTAGAGACGATTCGAGAGCGTTATGCGGACCCGCTTTACGCCTTGTCTCAGGCGGAGACGCCTGCCATTATGCTGCGCGGGGCTTACGACCCAGATCAATGCACGTCACTGATCCAACGGTTCTACAATATGGGATTGGCGCGCAACCCTGAAGATGGCGCGTACGGTGGGGATCAACGGGTGAGAACCGATATCGGCACGAGCCTAGGGATTCGGGGACAAAATCAGGAGCGCTTCTTCCAACATGCCGAAGCCTCGAATCACCTATTCAAATTCCTGTTTGATGGGTTCGACAATCCGGTAGACCTTATCTATAATACGCTGTCCGGCCTTGCACCGAACAAACAGGTCAGGACAGCATACGAACCAGATGGTCGCCGTTATGGACCCGCGATTTTTCGCATCCATTATCACACACAGGTCTACAAGCCACATATCGACAGTGTGCGGTTGCGAGAGGAGCGGACTGATTACGCCGTATACCGTTTTGAGCACCAGTTTGCGGGAGTGCTCTGCATGCAAAATGCGGATGAATTGGACACAGGGACGCAGTCAATTCTGCACCGATGTTTGTGGACGGAGGAGGTCCAACCGTATATTGCCGAGGACACTTTCGATCAGTACACCGCTGAAAACGGTATTGAGAAGTGTCGGGTCGAACTTTCGCCGGGCGATCTGTATTTCTTTAATACCCGATGCATCCACGAAGTACCTCCGGTGCAGGGGAATAACCCTCGCATTGTTCTGGCAGCGTTTATCGGCTATTCTCCGGACGATGATGAAATTTTCGTATGGTCTTGACTTGACATATTCCCCGCCCTAAAGGACGGGGATTCTTGTGTCCTTCGGGAACGGTAGTTGCGCTATCAACAAGGGCAGCCATCCGAAGATGGTCTTACGTCCTCTCCTTCGAGGGTTGATGCCCCAACCCTATAGATGTTAATTGCAGCGTTACGGTCTCTATCATGAAAAGTGCCACAATCAGCACACTGCCATATTCTATCACGGAGATTCAATGCTTCGTTTACTGCATTACAGACCGAGCAGGTCTTCGTAGAAGGGTACCACTTGTCTATGAAGGTGATTTTCTTGCCCTTCTTTTGGGCAATATACACTAACTTGATGACAAAATCAGCAAAGCCTAAATCGCTGACCTTGCGTCCCCAGAGGCTTTTCATGCCTCTAAGATTCAAGTCCTCAAGGCGAATTTCATCGTATGTGTCTGTCAGTTGGTGTGCAAGTTTCCAGTGGAAGTCCCCTCGTTGTCGTTCAATCTTACGATGCTTGCGTGTTAAATCAAGTCTTGCCCGTTCCCGGTTGTTTGACCCTTTACGCTTTCGGGAGTGGTTACGATTAGCCCGTTTGATAGCGTTGATACTCCGTTTGAAAAATAGAGGTGATTCTATATCATGTCCATTAGACCCGGTGAGATACCGTTTGAGACCGAAATCGAAGCCTGCGATTTTACCCGTCATGGCAAGGTTTTGGTCAGGTTCTACATGGGCGGTTAACACACAGATATAGACATCACCGATGGCGTCCCGCTTGATGGTGCAACGTTTGAGATTACCCTGCACATCACAGGACTTGAAATACGGATAAATGCGTTTGCCGATTTTGATGCGATTGCCCGGTAACAGTTTCCAACCCGATTGTAAGAGGGTGAACGATTTGTATTTACGACGAGGTTTGAAACGGGGACGACCCCATTTCTTGCCTTTTGCACGGGCTTCAAACATCGCTTTGTAGCCTTTGTCGATTCGGGCAACTACGTCTTGTATCGCTTGGCTCGGCAACTGATTCCAATGGACAAACTTGGCAAGCCGTTTCAGTTTAGAGGTATGATTGATTAGCCTAAACTTGCTGATATACTTGCCATAGATAGCATAGTATCGACGCTGAATAGCTACGCAATGATTCCAGACGTGAGCGTGTCCGTCTATTGCCTTGTGCAATTCACGATTGCCGTGATTGCTATACAACTTGAACTTATAGGTTTTCATTATGGATTGTCTTTCTGTCTTTCATATCCTGTCTTAAAGGGTGTGGGTAGCACCACCGAGCGGTGGCGTAAGACCTACCCACGAAAGACAAAAGAAGCATGCCATATTTCACCTGCAATTTCAACCGTTTTTAGACTAACTAACAGGGTTTGCCGTTCTGTATCCACGCCTTAAAAGACGGGGTTTTAGAACGGAAGATTTTGATAAAAAAAGCCATACAGCCTCAACAAGGCTATATGGCGGACAATGCCGGAGGTCGGACTCGAACCGACACGAGCCTAAGCTCACTGGATTTTGAGTCCAGCGCGTCTACCGATTTCACCACTCCGGCAAAAGCGTCCCTAATTTTAGCATATCTGTCTTGAAAGAATCAAGTTAAAATCTGGAAATTAGCAATAGAGTGTCGAGATATGAATCTCGACCTACAGGATTGATAAGCCCAGTATCAGAGCCCAAGAGACATAATGCGTAATCTCTAAAGAAAAGCAATCCTCTTATTACGTATTGATTCCTATGATGCTGGAGCTATCTTACGGACAGAATCCCCAACCTGGATTTTCCCGGCTTGGATTGTCCGTATAAACAATCCGCGGAGTCGTTGCGATTTATAGGCATCTGCATTGACTATATCAAGCGCGTCTTTGCCATATCGGCGCTGGAATTTTTGACAGCCGGTATGTGGGACATCTGTAACTTCAAAGGTAGCGGTGCCAATCTGCAATTGAGTACCAGTAGGGAGATTCTCATCGCTGAGATCCAAATCGACGAGCAGGTTATCCCCGGCGAGGGGCATTCGGTCATCGTCACCGGCGATTATCCTCAGGAATCGAGAATTCATCACAGATATTTGGGCACCCGGATTCGGGCTGTTTGGTCGTGCCCAGCGATCTCCTTCGAGTCCGCTGTCGGGACTCACTTCCGCTTCTTGGGGGGTTGCCCGCTGTTCGTCGGGCAAGCGAAGGACAACATATTCGAGGACACCAAGGTCCTGGGGACTCGGTGCTAATTGACCCATCTGGGCTTCAATTTGAGCAACTGATAAACGTTGAATTGCCATCTGTTTCTCCTGCGTAGTATACGCTGCTGCGGATTTTTGAGTGCGAAAGTTCTCTGCAACCGTCGCAAAGTGTATTCCGTAATTGTAGTATAGAATCAGAGAAATTAAAAGGAAAAAGTTTGCCGCTCGTATCCAGCTGTCTACCTATTGTATATTTCTACTGCCACCCTTTTGGCTTGACTGACTGATTGGGGTTGTGTAGAATATACCTCTTGGAAAGGTGGGATTTAATTTGTCAGTTCGTATATGCTTACTCCTATTCGTTTTTCCTTTTGTGATAATTTCGTGTGGTCCATTACAAGATCAGCCGACGATCGAACAGTATAATCAGTTCGCGATTAAATCTGCTGAATTGCAGCTGTGGAACGAAGCGATTTTCCGTTGGCAGCACATTCTAAAGATTGAGCAGCAAAATGCGAAGGTATACAATAATTTAGGTGTCGCCTACGAAGCAGTGGGCAAGATTGATGAAGCGATGGAGGCGTATGGACGTGCGACAGAACTAGAACCTGAAAATAAGTTCTATCGTTTCAACTATAGGAAGTGCAGGCTGCATGTTCAGCGCAACAGCGTGAGACCACCGCCTGCGGAAACAGCGGAGACATCAGATCCATCTGAATCTTAGAGCGAACTAATGAACATAAATCAACAAATCAACAAATCAAGTCAAATCCAGAGAATTCGGTTCATCATTACGATGCTGCCCGTCCTCTTATGCTTGGGGTTGTATTGGGGCTGCGGGACTTCGGTAACGCGAGTGCCAATCAAAATCCAGGTTGAGTCCACAATTGATGTCACCAAGTATTCAGGTTTCGCTGTGCTGCCATTTATTGAGACGAAAGATTCGGAGCGGCAGCGGGTCGCATCTTCCGATGAAACAGGCGCGGACATTGCGGCTTTGATGCGACTCGGATTAGGACGGAATCAAAACTTGGACGTTGTTAGCACACAGGAAACGTTGCGGCTATTTACTGATGAAACGCTTGATGAGGAGGTGTTGGTGGATGTGTCGGAATTGGTGCGTATTGGTGAATATTTTGAAGTCGATGCAGTCATTGCAGGTAGCTATAACTTCTTTGCGGTGAGCCAACCGAGGCGTTACTACGGGGAACGTTATTCCAGATCGCTTCAACGATATGTCACCGACTATCAGGACTACTTTGAGAAGACCTACATCCTTTCGTTGAGGATTGTAATTGCCAGTGTAGACACGGAGGAGGTTATACGGGATGACAGGTATGAAAGACGTGCGTACCAATCGCATAGCGTGAGTTCATACCTAGTCTCAAAAGTAACGCCACAGGAAGGCATCTTAAAGAGTTTAGCGCGACAAGCAATCTCAGAGTTCACCCGACAAGTTGCGCCGCACTATGAACAAGAAGAAAGGTTTTTGGTGAGATGATGAAAACCGTAGAAAATCACTCGACCCAATTAATTCGCCGGCTTGCCCTTCTTCTGCTCGTCTTGTCGCTGTTCCTTTCGGTTGGCAGCGGTTGGACGCAAGGTTTTGGTAAGAATAAGGTTACGGACCAGGATTTTGATTGGTTGATCCACCGGACAGAGCATTTTGATATCCACTACTATCCGGGTGAAGAGCAGCTGGTAGCGATTATGGCGGATATTGTTGAAGAAGCTTACGAGAAACATAGCGAGGATTTTGAGCACGAGCTTAAAGATCGGACACCGCTCATCTTATATCAATCCCACAAAGATTTTCAGGAGACCAATATTACACTGGCTGAACTGCACGAAGGTGTTGGCGGGTTTGCGGAGCTCTTTAAGCGACGTATGGTCATCCCGTTCACCGGTTCAATGTCGGCGTTTCGTGAGGTCATCTTTCACGAACTGGTCCACATCTTTCAGTACGACATCATCTATCAGAAACCGGCGGGACATTTCTATAGCGGTGAGTTCCTCTATAGCCCTCCAATCTGGTTTATGGAGGGGACGGCAGACTATTTTGGCAATGATAATGACGCCACTGGAGAGATGGTACTAAGAGATGCGAGCATCGCCAATCAGGTGGTTCCGCTGATGCGGCTTCAAGATTTTCGTGTGCTCGGATCGCAGGTCTATTTGGGATATAAGCTGGGGCAGTCCGCAGTGGCACATTTTGTTGAGACTTATGGGCGCGATAAAATTGGGCAGATTATGCACGAACTGCGCCATATCCGTACCAAGGATCTCAACGAAGCTTTTCAGAACGTGATTGGTGTTGGTCTTGAACAGTTTGATAAAGAGTGGCGTTTGACGGTGCAGAAGAAGTATTGGCCCATGATTGAGCACAAGGATATGCCCGACTCAATTGCCAAGAACCTGACAGAGAAGTCGCGCTATTCACATAATGTGAAACCGATTTGGTCTCCGAGTGGCGATCTTATTGCTTATATTACAGGTAATGATGGATTTAGTGAAATTGTTCTTGCGTCTGCTAAAGACGGAGGTCGCTTAGAGCGTATCAGCAAGGATTTTTTCGGAAGTAAATATGAGGAGATTCGAAGTGATGGCAGTGGGTTAGCCTGGTCCCCGGATGGCGATCATATCGCCTTCATCGCCAAGTATCGCGAATCGGAGTATCTGCTTGAGGTGAACATTATCAGTAAACAACTGAAACGCCGAATCAAGCTCGACTTCGACGCTGCTAGTTCACCAAGCTATGGCTGCAGCGGTGAACGGATTGTTTTTTCCGCGCTAAGTGGGGGACAGACCGATCTATTTGTTATAAACTTGGCGACAGAGGAGCTAACACGCTTGACAAACGATTCCTTTGACGATGGCAATCCCTCATGGCATCCAACGAAGGAAGAAATTGCGTACTCATCGGAGCGAGGCGGTAAGTACAAGCTAATCATTATTGACGTTAACAGTCGGACATCGCGACAGTTGTCGCTCAATGAGCACAATGCGGTCAGTCCTCGCTGGACACCCGGTGGCGAGCAACTACTTTTTTGTTCAGATCTGGGTGGCGTCTATGACCTATGCACGATCCAATCGGACGGCACAGACCTCACGCGCTTAACCAATATCATCACCGGCTGTTTTAACCCAAGCTTCTCACCAGACCGCAAGCGCATCCTGTTTGGTGCCTATCAATCGGGTAAGCAGGACGTTTATATCATGCAGGCAGAGAAGGCACTTAATGAAAAAATTGAGATGCCTGCCTCTGAGTTGGAGCCAGTTGTCGTGCAACCTACAAAAAGGAAACAGCGCCGAATCGGGCATCGGAAGTATGGCACTAAGATTGGCTTAGACGCTATTTTTACCAACTTTAGTCTCGGTGCCGACGGTTTACTGCGCAATTCGACAGAGCTTGTCGCAAGTGATATGATGGGGAACCACCGCTTAGGGTTGAGCGTCCAGAATCAGTCAGGCTTTCTTGCTCCGGATTTCATTGCCCAGTACGGTTCCCTTGCGCGTCGTGCGGATTTTGGCGTCTCCCTCTTTAACTTCCATGAGTATCACCTGCTGGGGACAACCCGGAATCGTCGCCGTGTCTCGCAACGGTTAACGGGCATTGCCGGTTCTGTCATGTATCCCTTCAATCGGTATCGTCGCTTGGAATTACAGTTTTTGACGTATTCTACCCCCTACGCTTTCAGATTCGAGACAGCACTCGAAGATAATCGTGGGTTTCTGATGCTTGGAACAATCTCCCTCGTTAGCGATACGACTCGCTGGCAGGTGTTCGGTCCCCAGAGCGGTGCCCGTTATAACCTCACCTTTGAAAAATCCTACCGTGCGACTGGTAGCGACCTTGAGTTGACAAACCTTATTTTTGATCTCCGCCGATATTTTAAGCTCGGCAGACGTTCAACCTTCGCAACCCGTTTGCTGCTTGGTGGGAGTTTTGGAAGAGATAAGTCGCTCTTTTATCTCGGTGGTATCGATACACTACGCGGCTATAGTTACGAAGAGCTAATCGGAACGCGGATGGGGCTGTTGAACTTTGAGATCCGGATTCCGTTTATTGACGAGCTCCGTTTCGGTTGGCCCTTTTCGTGGGCGATTGGCGGCATTCGCGGGATTATCTTCGCCGATTTCGGAACAGTCTGGTCGGAAGGCGAATTCAACTCCGACAACCGTTACTACCTGCTCCGGCGTGAGGGCAATCGGTTTCGCCTTGATGATGCGAGAGGTTCAATTGGCGTTGGACTTCGATTGCAGCTCGGCTTTTTCTCCCTCGACTTTGACGTAGCGCGCCGCACGGATCTCGCTAGTCTCGATCCGGATACGACGTTCCACTTCGGCCTAGGTCAGGCGTTTTAGGGTAGAAGTTCATTGATTTTTTACATTAGGACTTACACGCTTCAGTTCTAAAATTAACGGGGACGCAGATTTCGCTGATTTTCGCAGATAAAAAAGAAATCTGTGTCCCCAAATACCCAGCATGTAGCGCAATGGGTTCTGGCTGATTGAGTCATATACTTTTGCGCGGCGTTGTTGGTATTTTCGGGATTCAAAGCAATCTGCGTTTATCAGCGTCTATTTGACTCCTTAATCCTGATGGGATTAACCGGATACACCCGATTCATCGGGCGTCCGTGGCGATAAATCGCCACACTACAGGTATTTGAGTGTTCAACTGCGTAAGTTCTACACACGCTAGGCACTTTAACCTACTTAAGACTTACGCACCTCAGGCCTGACCCATAGAAAGGGACACCGGCGTAAGGAGTCGAGCATATGTAGGGACTAACGATCCTTACCAACCACAGCGGATGAATCGCTATTACGAGACATTGAAGCATTCAACCGCGTAAGTTCTAATGCTAGCTACTCTTAATTAAGGAAGGAATACATGCAACCAAACTTGACTCGATTGATTACTATCCTTGTTGTTTTGGGGATAATCATTGGCGGTGGAGCGATCTTCGTCAAAATTTATCCTGACCTACTCTGGTTCGATATGGTTGGCTACCTCGCCATCTACAAGCAAGTACTACTGACAAAAATAGGATTGGGAGTTGTTGTCAGTGGTTTCTTTCTTACCGTAACCCTCACCAATCTCTTGCTCCTGTATCGCTTCACCCCGCCCCGCCTGAGTCCAACGCTCATGGAATCAATCCCACTTGAAGGCATGCCCGATTTTAACCTCCGTAAAGCTGTCTATGTCGTACTAACCCTCCTCGCTATTGGCGGGAGTATCGTAGGTGGCTATGCTTCGACAGACTACTGGGAGCAATTTCTCCGCTATTCAAATGCTAGCAATCTTTCCTTCCAATCCGCAACGTCACTCAATGCACCAGCAAATCGGGATGCGACAGAGATTGCCATCTCTGAATTGGAGTATAGTGCAAAAGGGCTTAAAGTAGGGGATGCGGTTACCGTCAAAGAGGGAGATAACAATCATGCATCAGAAATCGGCTCAATAAGTCCGGGCGGGGATGAAAGCATCAAGATTGTATTAAACCAAGGCCTTAGCTTTGATGCAACCGAAGACGCAGTTTTGGTTGCAGCTGCCCGTGATCCAATTTTCAATAAGAATGTCAGTTACTACGTTTTCCGGATGCCGTTGGAACGGCTGATTTGCGGTTATCTCTTTGGTCTATTTATGCTAACCACCCTTTTTACGGGGGTGATCTACTTCTTTCACGGGTTACTCATCAATGAAAATAACCGCTTTGCACCGCCGCAGCGCGTCAAGACACATCTGTTTGTGCTGATTGGATTGACGCTGCTGTTTCGTGCTTGGAACTACCGGTTTGTAATGTATGACTTGCTCTACACCACCAACGATGTTGTGCGGGGCGGGGGTGGCTTTGCAGCGATACAGGCACGATTGCCCGTGTTGTGGATACTGCTCGCGCTTACCATTATCTGTGCGTTGATTTTCTTCATTAGCATCTTCTTACGGCGTATCTCCTTCGCTGTTGGGAGTGTCATCGTTCTTCTGCTTATTGCCTTTATGGGACAGGCCTATCCCCGTATCATTCAGAATCTGAAAGTTGAACCGAGCAAACAGGAACTCGAGGGAACATATATTAACTATAACATCAGGGCAACGCTGCACGCGTATGATCTGGAGGATAGCACCGTGACGGAGACGGAGTACCCTTTGACGGGGGAATTGTCTCATGACAGCATCGTGGGGCCGGAAAACGCGGCAGTAATTAACAGCATCCGGCTCTGGGACTGGCGACCGCTGCGGCGAACCTTCCGTCAGCTGCAGGAGTTACGTTCACAATACGATTTTTCTGATGTAGATATTGACCGTTATCCGATGGAAAGCGGTGAACCTCGACAGGTGATGCTTTCCGGGCGCGAACTGAATATTAACGATCTGCCGCGTGAAGTGAGCCGGGACTGGTTTAAGCGCACTTACGTTTACACCCACGGTTACGGAGCGGTGCTGAGTCCGGTGAACGAAATTCTAGACGGAAAGCCGAAGATGTATATTCGGGATATGGACCCGATTAATTACGAACCCGAATGGACATACCGGTTTAACGAGAATCCGGGACCTCGAATTTACTACGGGGAACGCACCAACCATTATGTCATCGTCCATCCAGACCGCTCGGAGAGCCTTGAGTTTGATTACCCTGAAACGTTTGGACAAGATTTTGCCAAATACTCGTACCAAGGTGAAGGCGGCGTTGAACTTTCTTCGTTCATACGAAAACTTGCATACATGCTGAAATTTAACAACGCGCTCAATTTCATCTTGCCTGGCGAAATAGAATCAACAAGTCGCGTGCTTTACGATCGAAACATAAAAGAGCGCGTTAGCCGAATCGCTCCATTCCTGAAATATGATAACGACCCGTACCTTGTTATCCACAATGGTCGGTTGATCTGGGTGATTGATGCGTATACAACGACCGCACGTTATCCCTATTCCGCACCGATGCAGGACGCCATCCGCAGTATCATTGCAGAACGGGGTGGCAGGCGCGCTGCCGGGCGTATCGTCGGTGGGGAGAGGCCGTGGGGAAATTATATCCGCAACGCCGCCAAAATCACGATCGATGCCTACGATGGCAGCGTGAATTTCTATCTGATGGAGCAGGAGCAAGACCCGGTTGCTGAGTGTTATCGCCGTATCTTCCCTGACCTATTCAAGCCGTTTGACGCAATGCCCGAGGATCTCAAAACGCATATCCGATACCCGACCACGATGTTCCTCATTCAAGCGCGGATGTATCAGGATTATCACATGAAACATCCGATTACCTTCTACGCAAGTGAAGACCAGTGGGAAATTGGTGAGGAACTTTACGACAATACCGAGCGTCCTCGTCCCGCACAGCCGCCGCAACCGCAAAGTCCGTTTGCGCGTACTCAGCAATTACCGGATACGGTCACGAATGTGCAAGAGGTTGCGCCTTATTATGTGGTTGTCAAGATACCGGGAGAGGAACGTGCGGAATTTGTTCTAATGCTTCCCTTCACGCCGAAAAACAAGCCGAACCTCACTGCATGGATTGCTGCGAGATGCGATTTTCCACAGTATGGACAACTGTTGGTCTATCGCTTCCCAAAAGGCAAACTCGCCCCCGGACCGATGCAGATGGAAAACTTCATCACACAAGAGCCTGGAATTTCCCAGCAGATTAGCTTGTGGAATACGCAAGGTTCGCGCGTCCTGCGTGGCAACCTACTCATCATCCCGATGAATGAGTCAATCCTCTATGTTGAGCCGATCTACATCCAAGCGGAGAACGAAGAGTCTGCGATTCCTGAGTTGCGCCGTGTTGTTGTAGGCTATAAGGAAAATGTCGCATGGGGTGCGAGTCTTGATGAGGCGTTGAATAACATGTTCGGTAAGCGGTTAGAGGTCGCGTTGACACAGGACAGTTCTGCTGCTGAAACTCCCGAAGCGGTGAGTGTATCCGACTCAATATTGAGTCCGACGTTGGCACAACAGGCGCGGGAGCAGTTTGAGTCGGCACAAGCGGCGCAACGTGCAGGGAATTGGGCAGAATATGGACGACACCTTAATCTGCTCGAAGCGACCTTAAAGCAGATTGAGGCGGATACTCAATAAAACTGTCCGCTCTCGTTCGATACTTTTTTCTTGTTTTGAGCCTAACAATAAAGGAGGTGAATTAAATGGGACTCGATTGGAAACCACGTCATCGGGATATGCTTATTGGTGGGTACTGGTGGTTGGCGCGGGTTAGCGATAAGGCACGCGCTAAATTGAACGGTACTATCGGTGAGTACATCTACCCGTGACCGCAGGATAAAAGGTTCCTGGAGGAACACAAGATAGATCCTGACGAATTTGTTGAGATGGTAAAAAGCAATCCATCAGACGACGATATGATTGCCGCGATGCAAAAACTGAATCAATAAGTATCGGAAAAAGCGAGCAGAGGAGTGGGCGTCCTGCTGTCTCCTCTGCTCTGCCTCCCAAGCATAGACCCCAGAATAGACAACTTAAAACGGAGAATTAATTTCAATGAAAAAGACGATGTTGTTTACTTTTATCCTATTGTTAGTCTCCTTTATATTTCTATTAAACAGCTTCGCCCAAGATAACCCGCAGTGGGATTTACCCGATGATGTGACTGCGCGATTCGGCAAAGGCTGGATCGCTGAACTTGAATATTCACCCGACGGCACCCGGCTCGCGGTCGGTAGCGCCATCGGTATCTGGGTCTACGATGCCGCAACCCTTCAAGAGGTTGACCTGCTCACCGGGCATACGGAGACAATCTCGACTATCGCATATTCCCCGGACGGGAGTATACTTGCCAGTGGAAGCTGGGATAAAACTATCCGCCTCTGGAATACCGCGACAGGCGAGAGTATTGAAACCCTTACCGGACATGAAGAGGGTGTCTTGAGCGTTGCCTTCAGTCCCGACGGGGGTACACTTGTCAGTGGGGGTTACGACGATACTGTTCGTCTGTGGGACGTTGCTACAGGCGAGAACATCAATACCCTCACCGAACATGAGGACTGGGTCTCTAGCGTTGCTTTCAGTCAGGATGGGGACATGGTTGCCAGTGGGAGTTGGGACCAAACCGTCCGTATATGGGACGTTGACACGGGCGAGAACCTCCATACCTTTACCGACCATACGTCTCTCATCCGGACAGTCGCTTTTGGTTGGGGGGGCACACTCGCCAGCGGAGATTATGACGCGACGATCCATCTATGGAATGTTAAAACAGGAGAAAAAATCAAGACCCTCACCGGGCATACCTCCATTATCTACGAGGTCGTCTTTTCTTCGGATGGGGGCATACTGGCAAGTGCGAGTGAGGATGATACTATCCGCCTTTGGAATGCTGTCACGGGTGAGACCGTCACAACCTTTACCGAACACACAGCTGATGTCTACAGGGTCGCATTTAGCCCGGATGGCAACACACTCGCCAGCGGGAGTGGGGATGCGACCGTTCGCCTGTGGGATGTTGACACCGGCGAGAACATCGGGACCCTTACCGGGCATGAGAGTAGTGTCTTGAGTGTCGCCTTCGGTCCGGGTGGACGTACACTCGTCGGTCGGAGCTGGGACCAAACCATCCGCGTCTGGGATACCGAAACAGGGGAACGCCAGCATTTCCTCGTTGGGCATACAGACGATGTGGACATCGTTGTTTTCAGTCCGGATGGCCGCACAATCGCCAGCGGAAGTCAGGACAATACGGTGCGCCTGTGGAACGCTGAGACCGGAGCACATCTGAAAACCCTCGTCGCGCATTGGGCTTATATTATAACCATCGCTTTCAGTCCGGATGGCACGACCCTCGCCAGCGGAAGTGAGGACGATACTATCCGTTTGTGGGATGTCGCCACCGGGGAACGTCTAGGAACCTTTTTCGGACACGATGCTGGTGTCGAGAGTATCGCTTTCAGTCCGGATGGCACAACCTTCGCAAGCGCGGCACGAGACTCTGCCGTAGGTCTCTGGGATGTTGAGACCGGGGCTGTTCTGCAAGCGTTCTTTGGCCATAGGGGACATGTCCTCACCGTTGCTTTTAATCCGGAGGGCACAATCCTCGCAAGTGGAGGCTGGGACAATACCATTCGCTTGTGGGATGTTACCACTGGTGAAGAGATCACAACCCTCCAAGGGAGTGAGTATGGTGTCGAAAGCATTATTGAGAGCGTTGCTTTCAGCCTTGATGGAAAGACCATCGCAGCCGGAGGGTGGGGTAATGCGATTGGCTTGTGGGATGTTGCAACAGGCGAGCATATCGAAACTTTTACCGGACATAGCTCTAGGGTTGAGAGCGTTGCTTTCAACTCCGATGGCACAACCCTCGCAAGTGGAAGTCGGGACGGCACAGTGTTGCTATGGGACATTCCACAGCCACCCCCAGAGCCCGAGGAACCCCCGCCCCCAATCGTCGAGGATGTCAACGGAAATGGGGTGGTCAACATCTTGGATTTAGCATTGGTTGGCTTGCGTTTGGGACAGACAGGGGAAAATGATGCCGACGTCAACGGGGATGGCGTTGTGGATATTGCGGACTTAGTTCAAGTCGCCGGCGCGATAAGCAACGCGCTTGCCGCACCTTCGGTGCATCCCTACCTACTAGCGAATCTGACCAACACCGATGTCGAGGGATGGCTCAGCCAAGCACAGGCGTTAGATCTCACGGATGTCCGCTCACAAAGAGGTATCCTTTTCCTTGAACAACTCCTTGCAACGCTGGCTCCGAAAAAGACAGCACTCTTGCCTAACTTTCCCAACCCCTTCAATCCGGAGACGTGGATTCCTTATCAACTCGCCAAAGACGCCAATGTCACTCTCATAGTTTACGACACAAGCGGCACACCGGTACGGCAATTCGATTTGGGATATCAGTCCTCAGGATTCTATACTACCCGAATGAAAGCCGCCTATTGGGACGGACGCAATGAAACCGGCAAATCGGTCGCAAGTGGAGTCTATTTCTATCAACTTCGTGCAGGCGATTATACTGACTTACGGCGCATGGTCATTCTCAAGTAGGTGCACTAATCTGAATCTAAGCTACTTTTCGTTCATCTGCCGTGTATTTGGGGTTCTGTAAAACTGACAATGAATAAAGGAGAATCAGTCTCAATGAAAGGAACAGTGCTTTTTAGCCTTACTTTATTATTACTCTCTGCTCTATTTCTATCAAATAGCTTCGCTCAAGATAATCCGCAGTGGCGATTACCCGATGATGCGATCGCGCGATTCGGTAAAGGATGGATAGCTGGACTTCAGTATTCGCCTGACGGCAGCCGACTCGCAGTCGCCACTGCCATCGGTATTTGGCTCTACGATACGGCAACCCTTCAAGAGGTTGACCTGCTCACCGGGCAGACCGCAATATATTCTTCTTCGACGTATTCACCCTCTGCTATGGCGTATTCGCCGGATGGGAGTATACTTGCCAGTGGGGGTTGGGACCGAACCATCCGGCTGTGGGATGCCACTACAGGTGAGGACATCAAAACCCTTACTGGGCACAGGAGTGGTATCCGGACCCTTGCATTCAGCCCGGATGGGAAGATTATCGCCAGCGGGAGTTACGACCGAACTGTCCGGCTGTGGGATGTTGACACCGGTGAGACTGTTCACACCCTAACCGAACATACGGATCGGATCACTAGCGTTGCTTTTAGTCCAAATGGGGATATGGTCGCTAGTGGAAGTTGGGATCAAACTGTTCGTCTATGGGATGTGGCTACGGGTGAACTCATCAGAACTATCACCGGACATACGTCTCTCGTTCGGGCGGTTGCTTTCGGTCCGGAGGGCGACACGGTCGCCAGCGGAGACTACGATGCAATAATCCGCTTGTGGGACGTTGACACCGGCGACGAAATCAAAACACTCACCGGACATACCTCCATTATTTACGAACTCACTTTTTCGGATGAGGGTATCCTAGCGAGCGCGAGTGAGGATGATACTGTCCGCCTGTGGAATGTTGAGGCCGGCGAGACCGTTCATACGCTGACCGGACATACAGCTGATGTCTACAAGGTTGCGTTTAGCCCAGATGGACGCACAGTTGCCAGCGGGGCGTGGGATGCGTCGTTCCGGCTGTGGGATGTCGCCACCGGTGAGAACATCGAAACCGTCACAGGATTCGCGGATCTTGTCTTGAACGTTGCGTTCAGTCCGGATGGGCGCGTACTTGTCGGTCGGAGTTGGGACAGCACCATCCGCCTGTGGAATACCGAAACAGGGGAGCGCGAGCACTTCCTCTTTGGGCATACAGACGATGTGGACATCGTTGCTTTTAGCCCGGATGGGCGCACACTCGCTAGTGGTAGTCAGGACGATACGGTCCGTTTGTGGGACGTTGATACCGGGGCACACCTGAAAACCCTCGTGGGGCATAGGGCTTATATTATAAGCGTTGCTTTCAGTCCCGATGGTAGCACGGTGGCGAGCGGTAGTGAGGACGATGACATCCGCTTGTGGAATGTCGCCACCGGGGCGCGCTTGAGAACTCTCGTCGGGCATAGCACCGGCGTCGAGAGCATCGCTTTCAGTTCCGATGGAAAGACCCTCGCAAGTGGAAGTCGAGATAGTACTGTTCGCCTATGGGATGTTGACACAGGGGAACCTCTGCACGTCCTTGAGGGGCATTACCGTCATGTCCTGACCGTTGCTTTTAGTCCCGATGACAAAACCGTCGCGAGCGCAGGCTGGGATAGTGTTATCCGCCTGTGGGATGTCGCCACCGGTGAGGAGGTGGTAGCCATCGATAGGGAGACGCATGGTGTCGAAAGTGTCGCTTTCAGTCCTGATGGAAAGATTCTCGCAACTGGGGCGTGGAATGATACGGTTGGCTTGTGGGATGCTAGTACCGGTGAGTCGTTGAAAACCCTCCTTGGGCATGCAACTAGCGTTGAGAGCGTTGTTTTCAGTGCTGATGGGACCATGCTCGCCAGTGGGAGTTGGGACGGGACGGTACTTCTGTGGGATGTTACCCTGCCGCCGCCAGAACCCGAGGAACCACCCCCTCCAGTAGTGGAGGAGGTCAAGCCGGTCGAAGATGTCAATGGGAATGGCGTGGTCAATATCTTGGATCTGGCACTGGTTGGATTACGCTTGGGACAGACAGGGGAAAACGACGCTGATGTCAACGGAGACGGTGTTGTGGACATTACTGACTTGGTTCAGGTCGCCGGTGCTATCGGAAATACTACCGCCGCACCTGCCGCACATCCGCTAGCACTGACGAACCTAGCCCCCGCCGATGTTGAGGGTTGGCTTACCCAAGCACAGCGTCTCGATCTGACGGATGTTAGGATGCAAAGAGGCATCATCTTCCTCGAACAGCTCCTTGCAGAGTTGGTTCCCAAAGAAACAGCACTCTTGCCGAATTACCCCAACCCGTTCAATCCGGAGACGTGGATCCCTTATCAACTCGCCAACGACGCCGATGTGACACTGACGGTATATGACATGAAGGGCTCGCTCGTGCGTCAGTTCGATTTGGGGTATCAGTCCGCAGGATTCTACACCAGTCGGACGAAAGCCGCCTATTGGGACGGACGCAACGAAATTGGCGAATCGGTCGCAAGTGGAGTCTATTTTTATCAACTCGACGCAGGCGATTATACTGACTTACGACGCATGGTAATTCTTAAATAAGCGCGCGAAAGAGAAGGCAGAAAAGATAAACTCTTTTCTGCCTTCTTCCACCTAATACTGTACAAACTTTAGTAAAAATAAATAGACATTAAACGTAGTAGGCAGACGCCGCCCCGATAAATCGGGATGCAAAGCAATGTGCCGTAACTCTGTGCAAAAGCTCCTGACCTCGCTCGTTCACAGTGTCTAATTAATTCTGAAATCTACTATAAATGAACCAAGGATAACTATGAATTCCCCTATAAAAACGAAACTTCCCTTGTTTATATGTCTAATTATCTATTTCATAGGATATGCCGTTGCCCGAATTGGTGCCGAAACACCGATTGCAGATTATATCTTTGAGACCATCGAAGTCCCTGGTGTCGATTTTTTGGAAGTGGCTGCAAGTAACGATTTCGGGGATTACGCAGGGAACACGCGGAGCCCTGATGGCGAGAAAACCATCGGCTTCACATTGATAGACGGCGTTTTTACAACGTACGACTTTCCAGGGTCCGTGAATACCTATTTCTATGGACTCGACAACACCGGAAAAGCAGCCGGACACTACAAAGATATAGATGGATTCTACCACGGCGTTATCTTAGAAGGTGGCGAACTGCGACAATACGATTTTCCCGGTGCAGCCGAAACCCAAATCTACGGTATTAGTGATGAAACAGGGGCACTGAGCGGTAACATTGTCGATGCAGCGGGAGTCTCCCACGCCTTCTCAGGGGATCTGATAATTACATTCCCCGGCGCAGCCCAAACTTATGGGGACTTTGTCAACGCCGCAGGGGCTGTGGTTGGCAGCTACATCGATGCCGATGGAATGTTTCATGGGTTCATACGTGACCCCGACGGCAGTTTCACCACTATAGACCTCCCAGAAATGCCGAATCTTGAATTCCTATTTGTAAACACAATCACCGATTTCGGGGCTGTCGGCTTCAGAGCCAAAGTTGAAAACGATATTCTGCGGTCCTATATCCTCATGCCAGATGGCACCCTCTATGAAATACGGATCCCAGGGAGTGTTATCACTGTCGTCCGAAATGTTAATCAGGATGGAAGTATTGTCGGGTTTTATGACTTAGCAGATGGACGTAGACACGGTTTCCTCGGTAGACCTAAAACACAACCAACCGGAGAAGGTTTAGGCAATATTTTCTCTATGCACCTCTCTGAAGGTTTGAACATGCTGTCTGTGCCTCTGAAACCGACTGTCCACATGACAGCCCGCTCGCTTGCAGTAAAGACAGGCGCGACCACGGTCATTACACTCGATGCCGCAAACCAGCAATTCGTCGGGTGGACCCCAGATGCACCGGACGACGGATTTCCCATCGAAGGTGCAAAAGGGTACATCCTCAATCTACCAAAGGCACGCGACATTGTCTTCACAGGGACAGCGTGGACAAATCAGATGCAGCTCCCCGCAGCACCCGTTGCCACAACACCCTATCAGACATGGGCATTCGTTGTTAGTGGGCATCTGGAAGGTAAACCCGCGTTTGACGGCTACCAAGTAAACGTCCGGAACCTCAGAACAAACCACATCATAACCGCCTCTGTGTCAGGGGATTACTTCGCTGCTGCGACTGCCGACTTGACGCGGCGGAGTGTTGTTCAAGTTGGAGACATAGTTGAAGCACGCGTCATTGGTCCAGATGGAAACTTTGAATCACAGACGCTGAGTTTTGAAGTGACACCTGAGCACCTAGCAAACGCCGTCTTATCTGTCAGGTTTGACAAAATCGGTAAACCGCAGCAGAATCGCCTGTTGCAGAACTTCCCCAATCCATTCAATCCAGAGACATGGATTCCGTATCAACTCTCGGAAGACAGTCCTGTATTGGTATCCATTTATGATGCAACCGGTAAGTTGATTCGCACCCTTCCGCTCGGTTACCAGTCGGCAGGCTTTTATAGTAGTCGGGGGCGTGCCGCCTATTGGGACGGACGCAATGAAATCGGCGAATCGGTCACAAGTGGGGTCTATTTCTATCAACTCCAAGCAGGTGATTATACCGACTTACGACGCATGGTAATTCTTAAATAAGTGCGCGAAAGAGAAGCCGAGTTTTTCTAAAAAACTCGGCTTCTGAACCCAAACCACCTTCACCTATCAAAAGCGCAGGAGATAGCGTTTGACGCACCTATTATGAACTTGGAAAACTACCGCAATCTGCTGGACCAGATTGATGACCAGATCTTAGTCCTTTTACAGGAACGGGCAATTATTGTCAAACGTGTCGGTGAACTCAAATCGACTACCGGCGTTGAACGGGTTTATGCGCCGCATCGAGAGCAGGAGATTCTCGCCCGGTTGGAAACGCAAAACCGGGGGCAATTCCCCTCTGACGCGCTACGCACTATTTATACCGAGATTATCTCCGCCTGCCGCGCGCTCGAAAGACCGTTATCCATTGCCTTCTTGGGTCCCGTTGGTAGCTTTGGCCACGCGATGAGTTCGCACTTCTTCGGTACGTCGGTGAATTTTATCCCGGTGACGCCCCAACCCAACATTTTTACAACTGTCGAATCTGGGCGAGCGGATTACGGTGTCGTTGCGATCGAAAACTCCACGCATGGAACGGTCCGCGATGTTTCAGAGATGTTTCAGTACACAAACCTTCAAATTTGCGGGGAGTGCTTCTTGCCGATTAAGCAGCATCTTCTCTCAAAATCCCCCCTTGCACAGATTACAAAGATCTACTCCCACCCTCAGGCATTTGCCCAATGTCGTCAATGGCTGAGTCAAAATATGTCCGGTGCACAACAGATTGAGGTTTCTAGCACGTCGGAAGCGGCGGAATTGGCAGCGAGTGAGCCAAATACGGCAGCCATAGCGAGTCAACTCGCAGGTGAGATTTATAGACTGCCTGTGGTGGGACAATCGATCATGGACGGACCAAATAACACGACGCGCTTCCTTGTTATTGGAAACCATTCGGCGGCACGAACTGGAACGGACCGCACATCTATCCTTTTCGCAGTTGAGGATAAAGTTGGCGCCTTGTGGGAGGTGTTGCAGGTTCTGAAAAACTATGAAATCAATATGAACAAGATTGAGTCCCTACCATCTCGTACCAAAGCGTGGGAGTATGCTTTCTTTGTAGATTTGGAGGGGCACGCGGAAGATGAAAATGTCCGAAAAGCGCTTACAGAAATTGAGGAGTTATGTGTAATGGTGAAAATTTTGGGGACTTATCCGATTGGAGACCAGAGTGAGGATGCATTTGGTAAATTCTAATCTACTAAGAACCTGTTTGAAAAAGAAAAAATCTGACTCAAGAGTTCATGTTTACGTCCAATCATTGGAGCAGTGAATACCATTCCAATGAAAGGCATAAACATGACCCGAACAACCTATCCCACGGATTTGACCGATGCCCAGTGGGACAATCTGTTCCCCTATCTGCCAAAACCTTCACCGGTAGGTAGACCGCTCAAATGGGAGATGCGCTCAATCATCAACGCTATTTTTTATATAGTCAAATCAGGGTGTCAATGGCGAATGCTCCCGCATCAGATGCCCCCATGGCAAACGGTCTATTCCCATTTCAGAAAATGGAAAGCCGATGGCACATGGGTGATGATTCATCAAGCACTTCATCACCAAACCCGTTGTGATATTGGCAAAGTGCCTTCACCGACAGTCGCTATTATTGACAGCCAATCGGTCAAAACGACTGAACTGGCAGACAGTCGAGGGTTTGATGCACATAAGAAGGTCAAAGGGCGTAAACGTCATATAGTCACCGATACAATTGGCATTCCATTGCGGGTGAAGGTCACTGATGCCAATGTCAGTGATAACCAAGTCGCAATAGAGTTACTCAAAGAGGTTTTTAATTGGCACATAACGATTCAGTTAGTCTGTGCGGATGCGGGTTATCGCGGAGAATTAGGTGACTGGTTATATATGGCGCATCAGTGTCGATTGGACATTGCGCCATCTGTTAGGCAATCAGGATTTGTAGTTATCCCCTTGCGGTGGATTGTGGAGCGCACCTTTTCTTGGTTCGCTTGGTTTCGTCGATTGACTGTGGACTATGAACGCTCCGCTGAGACTGCTGAGGCTATGATATACATTGCTTCCATTTACTTGATGCAAAACCGTATCAAATGACTTTTAAAACAGGCTCTAAGACACGTCCAGACTGTCGAGATATGAATCCTGAATAGTTGGAATAGGTGGTAACCTTCGTAATTCTATCAGTTTGACCCTTACACCCAGTAAATCAAGATTAAAATTAGGTTTACCAAGCTATGCGTGATTATGCACGGAATCAGCGATTTCGTCCGAATGAACAGCCACGCGAGGGTAAGCCCCATGAGAAACATTGGAATCCCTCCCAAAACTAGCGGCACGAAAGAACGGATGTTTCCATGAAGTGCCGCAAACAGGAGCGCACTGAGAACCATTCCTTTGGTCCGACCAAATCGACTGGCGAAACCGATATATCCAATCCCTCGAAATAGAATCTCTTCCGCCGCCGGCATTAGAACCAACATCACAAAACCGAGGAGAATTACTGTGCTATCTCCGAAGTTTTCTGGCATACTGTTGGACCATTGCTGCTGCTCCCACCGAACCAAAGCCTCCATCGCCCCTAGCGAGAGGTTTTGGCTGACCCCACCGATTCCTTGCAGAAAACCTACCCAAACAAAAGCTAAAGCCGGAGCGAGCAATAGAGGCAGCCCAAAGTCGGTGAGGTTACCGCTATATCTCAGTCCAATAGATCCCACAGTTCTGCGATAGCGTCCAGTTATGCAGAAAAGAGATAACCAAATCAGCACATTGCCAACGAATAGCTTAACGCTCCAGAAATGGGAAGCTGGGAGGGTATACGTAGCCAAGTTGGTTGTTGCCAGGCCCTCAATCCCTTCCGCCGCCAAGAATGCGATATAGCGTGCAACCTCTTGAAATAAAAAAGTTACTAGAAAAATAACTACCGGATCTGGTGGACTAAGATAGCCGTGCAGCCGCGCAACTGTTTCCTCCGCTGTGTAGAACTGACCGCAGCCTCCACATTCACGTGACCATGCTCGGTTATCTCGCTGACATTTGGGGCAGGTCCAGACGAGTTCGGGCATTTGGTTCCAAAAGTAAAGTGGGAAGAACGCCTGCGGAATGAAAAACGTTCCCAATACCCAAAATCCAGACCGTTCGTGCAACCTACTATCATTGTATACCCAAAGGGCGAGACAGCCCTTGATAACCGCGACCAAAAACAGTGCGTATACATCTTGCATTGGCAGATTCCCTAACTCCACTGACGAAGACTTGGCGCGCATGGTAGCATATTCCAACCTCCTTGTCAATGGACATTAACCATTTTGATATTCACATCGTTGTGACAGATGTGTTATAATCAACCCAATTGGTTCATTGAACTGATGAACCCTATGCCGCTGGAATTTCAATACATAGCAACTTGGGTTTTCATACTATTGGAGGAAAAAATGGTCACTTTAGGTGCTGGAGATTTTACATATCAAGTATCAGGAGAGGACTGGGGTAACATACCCGAAGATTGGACTTACAAAGAAGCCACTGCTGTCGCTGTTGATTCAGATGATAACGTTTACGTCTTTAATCGCGGCACCCATCCGATGGTTGTTTTTAACTCGGACGGTGATGTGCTTCGGACATGGGGGGATGGCGTATTCGCCAATCCACACGGTGTAACTATTGGTCCTGACGGTTCGGTCTACTGTGTTGATAACGGGGATCACACCGTTCGTCAGTTCACGCCCGACGGGAAACTCTTGATGACTCTTGGTCAACCCAATCAACCCGCCTCCCCAATGAGTGGCGAACCCTTCAACCTTCCAACGCATTTGGCAATTGATCCGCGTACCGGCGATCTGTATGTCGCTGATGGCTACAGCAACGCGCGGGTTCACAGGTTTTCGCCTGATGGACGGCATCTGTCCTCTTGGGGAGAATCCGGCGCGGGTGAGGGGCAATTCAACATTGTCCACAACATCACAACCGATAAAGACGGCTGGGTATACATTGCTGACCGTGAGAACCATCGAGTACAGGTATTCTCTCCCGAGGGTAAGTATGAAACGCAGTGGTTGAATTTATCCAGGGCTGCTTGCATCTGTCTGGACACCAGAGATGAGCCATTAGTTTACGTGGGCGAGTATTTCGGTGGTATTGCGTCGAATGCAATGGGCACAAACCTTGGACCCCGGGTCAGCATCATGGACACCAAAGGGAATGTATTAGCGCAACTGAGCGATCAATCCTATGGGGATGAGCCCGGACGGTTCTACTCACCGCACGGCATTGCCGTTGACTCTAAGGGTAATATCTATGTCGCCGAGGTCTCCTGGAGCGACTATGGCAGCCAGATGGATCCACCCAGAGAGCTCCGCTCCCTTCAGAAATTGGTTAAGCACGGCTAAGACCAACTTTATTGGAAGTCCGGTGGTGCCATCACATTTCTATATCTCCCTTTTTGCTTGACCAACCCCTTTCCGGGTGATATGATTATGAGATATAAGAGTTTTGATTGAAACAGGAGGGAATCTCTGTTCCGAAATGGCAGGACGCAAGCGCAGAAAACGGCACGCATCATCGCCAAAGATTGCTATAGCCTCAACTGTGGGTAAGTACCATCATGACTGTGTCGAAGGACCGTTACCTATTCGGCTCTATAGCGATCTCGTGCTTCGAGAAAAAGCACTTCCTGTTCAGGAAATCACAGTTGCTGAACGCAAACTTGCAGCGGATATGCTAGCCACAATGTATGCTTCACCGATTGGGGTGGGGTTGGCGGCACCACAGGTTGGGATTTTGAAGCGACTGATTGTGATTGACTTGGACCGAGATAATCCGGAAGGGGATCCGCTGGTGCTGTTTAACCCTAAGGTTCAAAGTCTAGAGGGTGAACTCGTCGCAGAGGAGGGGTGCTTGAGTTTGCCCGGCATCACCGCGGACGTCAAGCGGGCGGCAAAGGTAGTTGTGACGGCACAAGATATTGACGGTGCGCCAATTCGTCTTGAAGGCGAAGATTTACTCGCTCGCGCCCTACAGCATGAAATCGATCATCTCGATGGTATATTGTTTATCGATCACGTTAGTGGCTTGAAACGGAAACTCCTCCGTGGAAAATTGAGAAAACTTCAGCGGCAATTGCAGCAGAGTTAGTCATTCGTATTGTAAAAATCAGAAAGGTCAAACAGATGTCGGAAACAGTAAAATATCCAGATATTGACCAGAAGCTAGATCAGCTCGATAAGTTACTAAAATCCTACGGAAAAGTCATCGTCGCATTCTCAGGTGGGGTCGATAGCACCTTTCTAGCTGAAGCTGCGAGACGCGCGTTGGGAGAAGACGCGCTTGCCGTGACAGCGGTCTCTGACTCCTATCCGGAGCGCGAAATGAAAGCGGCGCAGGACATCGCCAAACAGATTCGCATCCGTTATGAAACGATAAATACCGACGAATTGGAAACCGAAGGGTACGCGAGCAACCCGACCAATCGCTGCTATTTCTGCAAAACCGAACTCTTTGAACAGATCCGTCCGATCGCCGAACAGTATAAGATTGGCACAACCGTCTACGGCGCAATTCCTGATGATGTAGGAGACCACCGTCCCGGCATGGATGCCGCCAAACAGATGGGTATTCAGGCACCGCTCATCGATGTGAATCTAACAAAGGCGGAGATCCGTGAGGTTTCAAAGCGATGGGGGCTGCCGACGTGGGACAAACCTGCCTTTGCCTGCCTCTCCTCCCGTTTTCCCTACGGCACACGAATAACCCGCGAAAATCTACGCCTCGTTGACCGGGCGGAACAATTTTTGTTCGATTTGGGGATTCGCCAATTCCGTGTGCGCCACCATGATACGCTCGCACGTATTGAGGTCGACCCGCAAGAGATTCAGTTCGTCGCTGCCAAATCAATTCGCACCCAGATCAACGAAAGACTCAAATCGCTTGGATATAAACATGTCGCCCTTGATTTGCAGGGGTATAGATCGGGGAGTTTGAATGAAGGCTTGCTGAACGTTTCAAAATTGGCAGCCCATTAGAGGGTGTTAGCAGTCTACAGCCTCTCACTGTGAATCAACCCAAAATCTACACTCAAAAAGATGTCCTACCTCTCCCCTTTCACCAAGGCCAGCACGGGTCGAAACACCGTTTCCCAGGTCCTCCAAGATATTGAAAATTGCCTGCTTTCGGTATGTTCGTGGTGCGAAAATTGTCCATCAAGAAGGGAAAGCAGTTGGCGCAATCAGACGCGCCATCGAAGCAAAACAACATGACCCGAAAGACAGTAGGAACATAAAATGCAACAGCCACAAGCCCAACCAAACCCACAGACTAACCCCCTTATCGGGTCCGAACTCTTTAGCTGGAAGAAATGGGATGCTTGCACCCATTGCGGGCTATGTCTACCAACCTGTCCAACCTATCGCGAATTGGGGCTGGAGACGGATTCGCCGCGTGGAAGGCTCTATCTGATGGGCGCGGCATTCCGGGATAACAACCCGATGCCAATCAACGACGATTGGGTAAAATATATCTATCGATGCCTGGACTGCCGCGCCTGTGAAACGGCATGCCCCTCCGGTGTACATTTTGGCGAGGTTATCGAAGAAGCCCGCGCGATTTATGAGATGAACGCTGAGCGTCCAACCGAACAGCGGTTTTGGAGGCGTTTGGCTTTTAAGGAGCTCTTACCCGACCAGGACCGCTTAGACCTCATCTTTGAAATGATGTGGCTGTATCAACGCCTTGGGATCCGTTGGGTGGTGCAAAAACTTGGGATTCTCAAACTGATGGGAAAGTTGGGAGAGATGGAATCATTGCTGCCCGACATCCCCAATCCGTCCCTCAAGCAGAGTATACGGGAATTTAGCCCCGCCAAAGGGAAGGCGAAGCATCGAGTCGGATTTATCTCCGGCTGTGTGATGAATCAGGTGTTCACCGAAACCAATCTGGCGACGATTAGGGTCTTGACAGAAAACGGGTGCGACGTAATCACTCCGACACAGCAGATATGCTGTGGGGCATTGCACGTCCATAACGGCGTCCGAGACGTGGCATTAGAGCTGGCTCGGACAAATATCGATGTCTTTGAAGCCGAAGAGGTGGATGCGATTATCATTAACTCCGCAGGTTGTGGCGCGACACTCAAAGAGTATGAAGCCCTGATGGAACACGATCCTGTTTATTCTGAAAAGGCTAAAGTATTTAGCGGCAAAATGCGGGATATCAGTGAGTTTCTCGCGGAGATTGAAATAACACCTCCCGAAGGCGAGATTAAGCGGCGTGTGACGTATGACGAACCGTGCCACCTCGTCCATGGACAAAAGGTTCAATCCCAACCCCGCACAGTCCTCCAATCAATTCCAGGTTTGGAGCTCATCGAGCTCACCGAATCGGAATGGTGCTGTGGCAGCGCTGGCATCTACAATATCACGCAGCCAGAGATGTCGCGTGAAATTCTGGAGCGCAAGATAAAGCACATCGCCGAGACAGATGCCGAAATCGTTGCAACAGGAAATCCGGGCTGTATTCTACAGATTCAACTTGGTGTCAAAGAGAATAGATTGCCCATGAAGGTGATGCACCCAATTGAACTCCTCGACCAGTCATACCGTGGTATCGATCCACTTGGATAGACAACAAAAGGAAAATACCCAGCAATCGCGTTGCTTGCGCGCCTCAGATTCTTGCTCTATTTCGCAATGCACGCATTGCGGCAAAAACGCTCTATATCTGGATCATTAATCATGAAAATCACAGACGTTCAGACCTTCATCGTTGGGAATCCGTGGAAAAACTGGGTGTTTATCAAACTCCACACCGATGATGGTGTCCACGGAGTTGGTGAAGCGACAAGCCATCGCAAAGCCAAAACGGCAGAGACCGCCGTCATCGAGATGCGCCGTTATTACCTCGGTCGTGATCCTTTCAATACGGAAGAAATTTACGAAGAACTCACAAAGGGGAGCGCCCCTTTCTATGTAAAAGCAGCGGTGGACATGGCGTGTTGGGACATTATCGGTAAAACAGTTCAGCTACCGGTCTATCAACTGATCGGTGGGGCATATCGAAATCGCATCCGCGCCTACGCTAACGGCTGGTATCAGGTGGACCGCATCCCTGAAGCGTTTGCCGAGAAAGCCAAAGCGGTTGTCGAGAAAGGCTATACTGCACTTAAATTCGACCCCTTTGGAAACGCTTACGGACGAATAGCCCCTAGCGAGATTGACCTTTCAATCGATATTGTCGCAGCGGTGCGGGAGGCAATCGGGCCAAATGTAGACCTACTCATTGAAGGACATGGGCGTTTCGATCCACTGCTCAGCGTCAAGATCGGGCGCAGGCTGGAGGCGTTTGATCCGGGCTGGTTTGAGGAACCGGTGCGCTCCCCACAAATCGACGACCTCGCTTTCATCGCCTCTAAGCTACCGTTTCCCATTGCCGCTGGCGAAGGGCTATCCGGCAAAGAAGCGTTTATGGAACTGCTGGATCGGAAGGCAGCGCAGGTGATTCAGCCGGATCCCATCCCCGCCGGCGGCATCACCGAAATGAAGAAGATCTGCGCCATTGCACACGCTCATCATGTGTCTGTCGCACCCCACAATGCACAAGGTCCTGTCTGTACCGCTGCTTGCCTCCATATTGATGCCTCAACACCAAACGTTATGATCCAGGAGGTCTTTGAGGACTTTGCCACACCTTTCGCCGAAGAGATTGTTGATTATCCGATAGAAATCGAAGATGGCGATGTCATCATTCCGGACCGTCCCGGTTTGGGGCTAGACCTCAACGAAGCGGAGATGGCAAAATACCCCTACGATGAATCATACTTCTTGGATATGTACGGAGAAGGTGGCTGGGAGAAGCGGAATTTGGGTAACGCATGAGACGTAAGAAAAAAAGGAAAAGTACATGAATTATCTCATCGTAGTCTGGGTAGTGGGCTTGCTGATACTTTTACATGAACTCGGTCACTTTCTTGCCGCACGATGGGTGAAGATACCCATCGCCCGATTTTCAATTGGTTTGGGTCCTAAATTATGGGGGGTCAAGGGCAGGAAAACGGAATATCAACTCTCATGGATCCCGATAGGCGGATATGTGTTACCTGAAACCGAGGAGGAAACGGAATTCTTTCAGATTCCAGTGGGTAAGCGGATTCTTTTTGCAATAGGGGGACCGTTGGCAAATATCATTTTGCCTCTATTTCTCTTTGGTATTTTGAACGTGATGGCATCTGGCTTTTCATTTACCGGGGTTTTTATTAAGCCGGTTTTACAAACATTGGGCACCCTTTACCAATTTGTGGCAGCAATCCCATTGCTGTTTTCCCGTCCGGATCAACTGTCGGGTATCCTTGGGATTGTCGTTCAAGGTGGCCAATTTGTCGGGACTGATGCGATCAAGGTCTTAAACTTTTCCATCGTTCTCAGCCTTAACCTTGCAATCATTAACCTACTACCTATCCCGCCGCTAGACGGCGGGAAAATTTGTCTGTATTTAGTGGAGAAATTGCACCCCAAATTACTCCGGCTTCATGTCCCTTTAGCAATCGCAGGTTGGCTGTTCATCCTTGGACTCATGGTATATGCGACGGTCCTTGATATTGGAAAGTTCATTGCCTAATCAATGACAGGAGACAATCCCGATGATTCGAGTGATTAAGCCGGAGGGTTTCGGCAATATTCAGTTAGAAGAGGCGCCCATTCCTGAGATCAACAGCCGCCAAGTTTTGGTACGGACGGAAAGGACGTTGATTAGCCGTGGTTCTGAGCTGTTTCGTCGCTATATCAGTGAGGAAGCACTTCCCCATTCGATCATGGGGTATTCCCTCACAGGCACCGTCGAGAAGATCGGAGCGGATGTCAACGAGTATCAAATCGGTCAACGGGTGATGGTCGCCGCACCTCACGCACAATATGTCGTTGGCGATGCGGATTCGACGCGGGGACATTTAGTTCCACTCCCCGATGATGTTTCTTTCGAGGCGGGAACTTTTCTCTTGCTCTCGACGGAGGCGACCGCGTGGGCAGCCTCGTCAGGGGCACAGGCGGGAGATACGATTGTCATTCTTGGACAAGGCGTTGTGGGAAGCTTGATGATGCAGATCTTGCGCGGATATGAACCCGCGAGAATCATCACGGTTGATGCGCTGCCGTTGCGCTGTCAACTCTCGAAGGAATTGGGAGCTGACGTGGTAATTGATGGTTCGGAAGAGGATCCTGTTGAAGCGGTGCATCGTTTGACCGATGGAAAAGGGGCAGATCTTGTCGTTGATTGTGTCGGCGGACATGCAGGTGTTAAATCGTTTGATCAGGCGCAGGATATGGTACGCAGGGGAGGCACTCTCCAGCTAATTGCGTTATATCAGGGGGAACCGCTGCCGCTCGATTCATCAAAGATTATGAGCAAGCGGCTTGTGGCAGGAATCCTCATCGACGAACCGCTCTCACAAACTGCGTTTCGAGCATTAGAGAAGATTCGCACTGGAAAGATTCAAACCAATCGGATGATCACCCACCGCTTCCCGTATAGACAGGCAAAGGAAGCGTTTGATTTCTTGTGGAATACGCCGGGTGAAGCCCTTGCAGTCCTGCTGGTTTGGACGTAATAGCTAAAGGAATAGGTTTTAGTTCCTTCACTCGTTTTGTTCGGTGACCTGCCCTGTTGGGATTCCCTGTCCTATAAACTCTTTGAATTTTGAAGGGTTACCATCCCCATCTCCAAGCAGAAGCCAATACACCATTCCTGCATCAGAAATATCTGCTTTCCCATACGCATGCGCTCGCATTCTCTCATACAGCCAATTCAGATTCAGATCGCCATGACTGCCCAAACAGTGCGCAAGGCAATAGGGAAAGAACAACAAATAGAATCAAGAATAATCTCTTTTCTCTCAACTTTACTCCCCTTAAATCAAGGGACATCGCTGCGTTTTCCGGTATTGTTTGTACGTCGCTGAATAGGTCACGTTGATGAAGGCGTATAATGCTCATCCGAGTTCATACATCACTGACGCTACGCCAACGATTGCGGCGGTCTCTGTGCGCAAGATGTTATCACCGAGCGTTGCTGGCAGGCATCCATTTTGAAGTGCTAACTCCACCTCCTCGTCTGTAAACCCACCTTCGGGTCCAACAAAAAGACCAACCGATTTTGTCTCCCCATGATTTCGTAATATTTCTTTGAGCCCTTGCCGTTTTTCACCTTCCCACAGCAGAATTAACAGATCAAAGTGGTTTATCCCTCCAAGACACGCCTCCATCCCCTGAGGTGCGAGCACGTGAGCGAAGTGAGGACGTTTACACTGTTTGGCGGCCTCGTTTGCAATCCGTTGCCAGCGGGCTCTCCGTTTCTGCTGAACGATCGATTTCGGTATTGAACGTTGACAAATCATCGGCGCGATTTCGTCCACACCAATCTCGGTCGTCTTCTGAACGATCAGATCCATCTTGTCAAATTTGGGTAAAGCTTGAAACAGGGTTATATATGGCGGGATATGCGGGTGAAACTGATGCTGGAGGATTTTCGCCTGTAGAGGAGAAGTGCGGGTATCACCGAGCGAGGCAACATAACGGTTGCCTTCCCCGTCAAAGACTTCAACGCGTTCGCCAGTCCTTAGGCGGATTACGTTGAGCAGATGGTGTCGCTCAGATTCACTGATACGGATAGTGGCTTCGGAGATTTGCGGAGGCGAAACGTAACAACTGTGCATGGATCGATTCTACCAAGAATTAAGGTGTGCCGACGGATTAGCTTTTTACATCGGTCCAAAATGTTCTTTAATTGCCTCCTCTCCAAAGTCGAAAACTTGCTTGGTAATTTCTAAGAGATCGGGCGCAAAACGAGAATTGGCAACAGCTTGCTTAGCTTCCTCTCCGCCGAAGCGATCCAACAACAGAAGGAAACATCCAATCAAAATGGCACTAGACGCCACCCCAAAAGCTCCCCCGATGATGTGATTGACCCATCCTAAGACGCCACGCTCGACGACTTTCTGGATGTGACTAAATATCATATCAATCACGATGCTCACCGCGGCGACGATAGCAATGATGCTAATCCATTTAGCGAGCGGTTCTTGCCTTATGAAGCGGTGGACGAAGGGCATCACATCTTGCCATACTTGGCTAGCGACGAATGCACCAGCAGACATAGCAGCAATTCCCCAAGCACTACGTGTAAAGCCCGCCCGCAGGCAGCTCAAACCACCCAGGCCAGCGATGATTATAATGGCAATATCAAGCGTTCCCATGGCTAATTCTCCTAAACGATCTTGCAATTTTCCGCGTTTGAAGCGACGACAATTTCTTTCTCTGTTTTCCCGAAAACCGCTTGAAATGCAGTATCGGTCGGTTTTCCGTTGCCGAGGTGTTTGAGAACATCTCGGAGCGCAGCGAAACTGAACTCTTGTATCAGGTATCTGACGATTGCGTAGGACTGAAGGTATGCTAAACGCCGTTGCTTCCCTGGAAGATAACAAAATGGCTTTCGCAGGAGGTGAAGCGGTAAAAAATGCTGGTCTTGACTTGCCAGCTGTAAGTGTGTCTTCTCCGAGTTCATCAACGGACGCGCTATGAATTGAGCGAGTCCCTCGTCAAGCCAGTTGGGACATCGTCCCTCCGTGAGTAGATCAATAAGAAGATGCGTCCATTCGTGGCGGATGACTGCGTATAAAACGCCGACACTGAAATCGCTATAAGGATGATAAGTCAGCCGAATGCACCCATCCTCATAGCAGGCGACAGCCCACTGTGGGAGAGAAGCATCCGAAAATAGCGTGTGATTTGTGACCTCAATTGGAGATGTTGTGCTGCACACCTTATTTGCAGCCTGTGCTGTATCTATTTTACTGGCAGCTTCAATGAAGACAGGGACTTTGTGTTGCGGGTAGCGTTGGAAAACTGTGCCAACCTCATGATAGGTGTGTTCAACGATTTGGGATATGATCGATAATAACTCCTGCGGGATTGTATCTCCACCGGTGAGTGTGAAAAATTCGTGTTCGATTTTGGGGCTGCCCTCTTGGAGGACGTTGATTGGCTGCTGTCGATTGGTGATATCAAGGGCTAGATTCAGTTCATCAGTTAAGCCATCGTAAACACTTTTCTCTTCGAGAATACGTTGCTTACGACGAAGAGCGGTTGGGTAACCGGGACGCAGCCGTAGCGCGACCTCAAGTGATTCAATCGCTTGATCCCAGCAACCCAGTTTTTCATACGTCTTTGCCAAGTCTGCATACGCCTCCACACACATCGGATCGATTTCTAAGCCTGCCAGATAGTACTTAACAGCTTGGGCATAGCAGACTTGCCGATAAAGGTTTGCAGCGTGATTAAAATAGGCGAAAGCAGCTTGTGTCTGACTCATAGGTAGATGACGTTTCTATACACATGTCGTCCCGTTGGGGCTTTGGGTCGGGCAAGATGCCCGACCTACGGGTGTGTAAAAGTTATTATATCTTATGGCACCAAAAATTCAACTAAAAAAATACCGCATTCTTCTCTCCACTTGACAGTGAGAGAAAAATGCGGTATGGCTTTAACTATGCTTTAGCTTCGGAAACTGTCAATTTTGGCTAGGCTGCATCACGAAATCGCAGCTCGGTCCGTTAACTAAATATGTCCAACATCTATGATTTCACAGGTGACTCCGCTGAACCCAATGCTGGTGCCTTGTTCAACGACAGTTGGTTCCTCTATACGAGAACCATCGACATAAGTCCCGTTTTTGCTACCGAAATCGGTAAGATACACTTCGCCGTTTCTCAGATCAAACCGGGCATGCAAGCGGGAGAGGGTTCCTGTTGAATCAGCGAGTTTGATTTGCGCCGCTGCGCCGCGCCCCACTGTCATTTCTTTGAACTGGACCCAGTAGACCCGCCCAATATCAGGGCCCGCCACAACTTCAAAGGAGACACTAAGGATACTAGCGTCTCGCCGAAAGGCAGCTACATCAAGTGCCTGTTCACCAATTTGCACTCTAGTGGCAACATGCAGCGGTGCTGGCTCAGTAATCTGAACTCCATCAACGAATATATCGCTCCCGCTGTCAAGATTTGTAATCAACACCTCGTCGTTATCAACGGTGAGTAACGCATGACGCTGTGATACCGCGGCGTTAGCATCTAATTGGAGGGCTGCTTCAATCCCATGTCCAATAATCATGGGTTGAAAAGAGATATCATACTCACGTCCAGCCTCATCGCCCTGTACAACCTTCAATCTCAGGTAACATGCCTCTTCTATCGATGGAAAGGTTACCGATTCGATGTTTTTGCCTTCAAGGATGATCGTTTCATTAAGTGGATCCGCCTCTTCACGCAGCGGCGGCGGCAGATCACCGGAAACGTGTGGCAAGGCAAGTTCGCTATCGCCTCCAACAAGATCAGGACTGTAAGCTGGTTGTAGCCCGAGTTCATCTCCTGAGAGCACATCATCTTCTTCAGGCGCACGACCAATCAATTTCATCAAATCGTTAGCAACCCGTCGCTTCACCCTAGGAAGCGGGATGATGTTTTCTCTTTCTTCAAAACGGTGATGTGCAAAATCGATGAGATCTTTTAAAGGGTCCAGTTCCGGATATTGTTCGCTCGCTTTTAACAGGCGCGTCTGCTTGCGAGATAGCCGTTCTCCCCGGATCCTGCGCGTATGAATCTCTAGCATCTCCGCTTTTCTTATCTCATCTTTGCTGAAATTTCGCGCTGATTTCTTCCATAATTTCATTCTATCTCCCCCAGTTATTAAACCCATTTTAGACCCTTCCTAGTAAGAATTTGACGCAATTCCTCTGTGCATCGGAAGATCCAAATCTTCACGGTCCCTTCCTTGCGCTGGAGCGTTTGCGAAATCTCGGCAATACTACACCCTTCCAAATGGCGTAAAATCCAAGCAACTCGATGGTTCGGCTTTTTCACCATCTGGAGTGCCCATTCAAGAATCTCTTGAGCTTCTTGGGATTCGACCTGCTTTTCAGGAGTCGGTCGATGGTCTTGGTGTTCAACAAGTGGCAATTCAGATTCATCCTCCATGCTTAAAAGTGCTTCGCGAATCCTTTCTTTCTTGCGGATTGCATCGATTATTGTATTTTTTGCAACAACGTTCAACCACGCTTGAAAACTGCCTTGAACAGTATCCCATTTCTCGATCTTCTGCCACACTTTCATAAAGATATCCAAGGATACTTCCTCAGTATCCTGATGATTGGACAGCATTCGATATGTTTTACTATAAACCCAGTTATAATGTTTATCAAACAACGATCTAAAGGCTTCCTCGTTCTCAGCCTTTGTCAGCGTTGCCAACCGTGTGTCTTCTTGATCCGATAGGTCATCGATCATTTTATCTGTCAAAATAGGCGCCTCCTTGTCCCTATCGTTTCCAAGATCGTATTATTCTAAACGGCATTAGGGGAGAATCTGTTTCAGAAATTCCCGAATTTAAACAAAGATTTTAAACCCTTACAAGATGCAAACGTAACCTAGGATGTGAAAGAAGAATTTCACGCCGCCATTAATAACGTGACCGTTGTCTTCAAAGCGTCTTGCTCTATCTTCAATTTTGCAACCTCAACCTCACGCTTCACATATAGGACCGTGTTCTCAAGGTTCATCGGGCTTGCGATATCTTGGATGATTTTATGCAAGCGTTTGATATCCGTTTTCTTGAGGCTTGTCTGCTTTTCCACCTCGGCATATAGCTCGTCAATGTTCCCGGGTGATGCCTGTTGTGGCGGTGATTTTTTCTTTGACGTTGATACCTTTTGTCGTGGGGTTCGGGTGGATCGTCTTCGCGTCGTCGTTTTTTTTATCCCCCCGGCTTCGATTGCGTTTATCCCACAATCTCTGCATAACTTTGCAGTCACCGGCTCGATTGTCATTGTCACAACCAGATTGGTAATGGACCCACAAACTTCGCATTCAGTAAGGTCTTCAATGTGCGTATAGATTGCCGCTTGCAGCTTCAGCAGCTTCTCTTTGTCCGCTTTGTTAGTTCTCTCCTGCTCACAGATCCGGATGATTTCCTGCGCTGCTGTCGCAACCTGTTGTAAACCTGTCATATGGAACCTCCATCTGATTTAATTATCTAATTGTTATATATATTATAACAAAAAGAGGCGTTCCCGTCAAGCGTTAAGATCTAAGGTTGAACCTCGTCGCGGTGCGTACCGAACGGGAAAGGTAGGCGATTTTTCCGAACCGTTATAGCTCGCCCTTTCCCAGCTGCGAATCTTCAGACACTACATCTTACGTCTCACGGCTGTCTTTGCAGAGCTTATATTCCAAGCTATCCGTGAGGGCTTCCCAACTTGCCTGTATGATGTTTTCCGATACACCAACCGTTCCCCAAGACTCTCGCCCATCGCTTGCTTCAATCAGCACTCGAACTTTTGCGCCGGTGCCGGCTTGGGTGTCTAAGACGCGCACCTTATAGTCGGTTAGATGGACCGCTTGTAATGAAGGGTAGAAACGCTCAAGGGCTTTGCGCAGCGCGCTGTCAAGGGCATTGACAGGACCGTCTCCATCGGAGGCAGTGTGTTCGATCTCACCGTCGGGTGCCATTACTTTAATTGTCGCTTCAGACCGTATGCCATGGTCCTTGATTTTTTCAATAATCACGCGAAATCCGAGCAGATCGAAAAATGGCTGATAGCCGTCTAGGAGTGTACGGGTTAGCAGTTCAAACGAGGCATCGGCGGCTTCGTACTGATAGCCTTCATTTTCTGCCTCTTTCAACCGATCAAAAAGCGCGATGACTTCTGGCGAATTTTTGTCGTAATTTGGATAGCGTCTCTCGATCTTTTTGAGGATAGCACTTTTACCCGCCTGATCTGAGATCAGGATACGTTGCTCATTGCCGACCAGCTCCGGATTGATATGCTCAAAGGTAAGTGGATTTTTGCGCACAGCATCAATGTGCATGCCGCCTTTGTGGGCGAAAGCAGAACTTCCGACGTAGGGTTGACGCTCATCGTGTGGCAAGTTAGCCAATTCACTGATGAGGCGTGATGTTTCCGTCAGTTGGCTGAGCCCATCTTCGCTGATGCAGTCAATTCCCAACTTGAGTTTGAGTGTCGGGATGATAGAAGCGAGATTGGCATTGCCGCAGCGTTCACCGTAGCCGTTGAACGTCCCTTGCACATGCGCTGCCCCTGCTTGCACAGCCAACACGGCGTTCGCGGCTCCCATGCCAGCATCGTTATGGGTGTGGATACCAACCGGCAGATCAATCTCCGCCATGACCGCTCGCACGCCTTCCTGAATCTCCAGAGGCAATCGTCCTCCATTAGTGTCGCATAACACAACGCATCTGGCACCGGCTCGCGCTGCTGCTTTGAGTGTTTGAAGGGCGTAATCCGGCTGGTCGTTGTAGCCATCAAAGAAGTGTTCTGCATCGTAGATGACCTCGCGTCCGTTCTCGACTAGGAAACGGACTGAGCTTTCGATGAGTTCAATGTTTTCCTGTGCTGTAACACGGAGCACGTCTGTGGCATGGAGCTCCCAACTTTTTCCGAAAATTGTGACACTCCGGGCACCTGTATCCAGTAAAGCTAGCAGATTGGGGTCTTCGCTGGGCTGATAGCGTGGGTGGCGCGTGCTGCCGAAAGGCACGACTGCTGCCTGCCGGAGTTCAAGCCCCTTCGCACTCTTAAAGAACTCCATATCCTTTGGATTTGAGCCTGGATATCCACCTTCGATGTAGTGGATACCCAGACGGTCAAGGGCTTTGATGATGAGCAGTTTATCCTCAACGGAGAAAGCAACCCCCTCCCCTTGGCTTCCGTCTCTGAGTGTTGTGTCGTAAAGTTCAAGCATATTGCTTGTGTTTCCTCCTAGTTTGCCCGTTTGCAGATACTGTGTATTATGTTCCCAGCTGTAACTGTTGTGATTTTGCCATTGCGTCTTCGGCTTCCTGAATCATTCCTTTGCGCTGATAACACATTGACAAGCTGGTGTAATTCAGCGGATCGGTTGGGTCAACCTCGATTGCTTTTTTGACTGCCTCAATCGCCTCATCATACCTGCTCAACCGTTCGTATGCGTGTCCAAGCCCGATATGCCCATCTACATAGTCAGGATATTGTTCGATGAGCGTGTTGAACACATCAACTGCCGTGTCAAGTTCATTATTTCCGAAATGTGTTAACGCCTGATCGTAAAGCTCCTCTTTTGTTGCCATGTTTTTTCTCGCTTTCGCTTGACTGATCCCAGTTTCCCGCTCAGCCCGCGTGAAAAAGCTGTCTGAGTAGTAGATAACTTATTCATTATACTTTTGGTTCGTGGGAATGTCAAGTATAGAGGTATGCAGATGTGCACCGGATTCACCATTTGACTCAACTTCGCAACTATGCTATAATCTTCCCTTGTATTGATCAATCTTTTGAGCGACTGAAACCGCCACGATGAATTAGTTATTGTTTGTAAGAAAGGTTAATTATGCCAAAACGAGTCAACAGAGCAATTGAGTTACTTGAACAAGATCAGCCCGTATACTACACAGGCAGCCACACTGGTGCTAATCTCACCTATGAGGCTGGTAAAGAGATGGCAAAAACATGGGCAGACTACATCAACATCGGTATGGAGCATGGTCCTTTCGACTTGGTGGGTCTAGAGAATTTTATGCGCGGGCTTGTAGATGGTGGACCAACTAACAGTGGTCACCGGACGCCGGCAGTCGTCGTAGAGTTGCCGATGGACGGCTCTAGCCCTGATGTCATCCGAGCGAATGCGTGGCAGCTCAGGCAGCTATTGGCGATAGGTGTCCATGGCCTACTCCTGTGTCATGCAGAGTCTCCAGAAGCGGTGAAGACATTTGTCGAATGCTGCCGGTATCCGTTCCAGACGATTGGCGTTGGCACGCAACTGAATGTCGGACGCAGGGGCTCAGCAGGACAGGGATCTGCAGCACCCATTTGGGGCATTTCTGTCGATGATTACCTAGGAAAAGCTGACCCTTGGCCCCTTAACCCCGATGGTGAACTCATGCTTGGGCTGAAGATCGAAAATGTGCGAGCAATCGCCAATACTGAAATGACGCTTCGGGTGCCTGGTATCGCCTTTGCCGAATGGGGACCTGGGGATCTTGGTATGTCGTTTGGTTACAAGAACGCCCCAAGTCCGCATCCGCCCGAAATGCTTGAGGCGAGAAACCGGGTATATACTGCGTGTAAGGAAGCGGGTGTCGCATTCTTGGAAGGTGGTCCCGCGGAGACAATCGGTGAACGGATTGATGCGGGTGTGCGGGTTATGGGTGGAAGTCCTGAGATAGCGGCTGCGGGTAGGGCTTATAGCGGCAGGACTATGCCTGTCTAACTCAAAAATGTGAATTGTCGGACAGGGCGTGTGTGTATATCGCGCCCTGTTGTAAACGCTGCATGTAATACCTATGCTTTAACGGGAATCCGCAAAGGAGAGACAGATGAATAGTGACGTCAAAGCCGCAATTGAATGCTTGACAACCTACGGCTACTGCCAGCTGGAGGATCGCATCCCTGAAGAAGCGGCATACAGTATGGCGGAACGCTTCCTCCAATTGCACAGCGACCCGAAGTGCCAAATCTATAACACAGGCGACCAGTACTATCAAACATTGTTCGGCATGATGAATCTGGATGACCGCGTCTGGATGTGTGCCAGTCATCCGGACACAGTGGCGATCGCACGGCATTTTTTGGGACAAAACTGTCGGGTGGTCGAGGCGTGTTCCAAGCCGACTTGGCCCGGTGCGCCGGGGCAGCATCTACATGTTGATTCCGCTCGCGAATTCCATGAAGTGCCGGACGTGCCGTGGATTATTAACAGTATCTGGATGCTGACCGATTTCACGGAAGAGAATGGGGCAACGGGTGTGGTGCCTATGAGTCACCGCTCACGTCGGAAGACCCCGCCGCCGGATATCGCCCCGGACAGTCCGCTGATCAAGCCGATCACCGGCAGAGCAGGCTCAGTAATTATGTGGCATGGCGGCACCTATCACCAAGCCCGCGCAAATATAAGCGATCAGATCCGGGTCGGACTGAATATCGCTTACTACCCACCGTGGTTCAACAACTGGATTGAAGGCGGCCACCAACCGATTTGGCCCGAGACGTATGAGCGGATGCCGCCGGAAATGCAGCAACTGTGTCCCGGTCTTTTGGGACGCGACCGTGCCGACAGGTACGAAACCCGCTAGATTACCACTCACCCTCACCTAATCGCTGGCATCTGCCAACCACTCCAAGTTAAATCGCGCTACGCTAATCTTTTCCCTGTCGCGAACCACCCCGTTGGTATACAGACAGAGGATCGTCCCATCGGGGGTCACTGCGAGGTCGGAATACCGGGACAATCCTTGCTCAACCCTACGCGAAAAACTCCAACTCCTGCCTTCGTCGCGGCTGATGCGGACTGTCATATCTTTCGCCGGAGATGGATTGGAGAACAGGAGAATGTCCTCACCCACTTCCTCACCTCCACGACAGCGAATCAATCCCGCATGGAGGTTGGCGTCCGGCACTTCCTCGTGCTGACCATGTTCAGAGAAGGTCTCGCCGGAGTCGATACTGCGCGCGAAGTGGCGTTTACCGGTGGCAAGTGTGTTTTTACGATAACTGACGTAGATGCCTCCCGCCGCAGTCTCCACGAGACTGACTTCGTCCGAGCCTTCGGGCAGAACACCACCCGCCTTCCAATTTTGTCCGTAGTCATCGCTGTACAACAAGCCGCCACGAACCCCCGGCACCTGCCCCGATTCACCCTCTTTGTAAAGAAATGCCGGTATGACCAACCGTCCCTTGCGAGATCCAAAAGTAAGTTGGATGCCGTGGACACAGTTGTTGGGCCACCCCACCCAACCATCAGCGTTCGGTTTCGGACTTACGTAGAAGGGATTAGACCAACTCCGCCCTTGATCTGTGCTTTTGAGCAGATAGAAGCCGCCTCCCCCTTTGGCGTATTCACTGAAGTAACCGAGGTCGTCCAAGATGTCGGCAGGCATTTTCCAGAAAACCACGAATACAGCACCTGTCGTGCAATCCTCGAAGATGGGACCGAGATAGGTGTATGCCCCCTCTTCTTCGAAGATGACCTCCTGCCGCTGCCAAGTGGCACCGTCATCCTCGCTACGCGACATCAAGATGTCCACCTGGTTGCCGCCGTCCCCCATCGAACCGTGTCGTTTTTGACATACCGCGATAGCCGTCCCCTGCGTCGTAACGATCAACCCCGGTAGATGCACACCGAACCCGTCGAAGTCGTGATACTTCAAGGCTGAAAGGTCCACCTCAATCCGCATATCGGCAAGTGCTTTCCTCTCCTCTCTGGTCAGCCCTGTCAGATGGATGAGGACAGATTTCGGCTCGCGTGTGCTATAGTAGATTTGGGCACTAGCGCGCTCTGCCCGTTCCCAATGGTGGGCTGGGGCTTGTGTCAACTCTTCGGCCTGTCCCGGCAGGAACACATCAATTTTCTCAAAGAATGCTTCGCTCATGTTTTTTTTATCCCTCGCCGCCGATATGTCAGGCGGACCCAGTCTTAAAGAACCAAAACAGGTAGACACATACAAATACGATCCAAATCCATGCAATCGTTTTCATCACGCGGCTTAACCGACCCTTTTTTGTGAAATTCCACGCAATATGATTAAATATTACCATCAACAGTGTTATGGGACCAAGGTAGTTATGATAACTATAATTTTGCCAAGGCGGCAGCAGAATAACGTACCCGATGAGCACAAACAGAAGAAATCCTAGCATAACATATTTATAGCTTAATGCTGTTGAAATTATGCCTCTCCGCCTGTTTGACTCCTTTTCCCTTTCTGTTTGGGCAATTTCTTTAAGCACCCGCTGCCGTTCTTGTTCGTCTGTAATTTTGGCTTGTAGTTGCTGCTTTTCAGCGTCGGTGAAGGTCTTCATGGGAAATCACCTCCCGATATTAGGTGAAGAAATCGAAAATGTTACTCAGGCGCGAGGCATCTGCTTTATAGACCTCGGTATATTGGCATTGCGTACATGAAACGGTAGTGAACTTCTTATTTTGGACATCAAACAGTTTGGCAAGTGTACCCCCTGTTGCTTGGAAAATATCCGTCTCGAACTCATCATTGTCGCATTTGGGACACTTCCATTTTTCGTGCCGCATAATCTCTTCCCCCTTTTCTTAGGTTACATTCTGGATTGGAATAGCCAATATGATAGCATAAATATGGAAAATCGAGACAAAGAAACGCAAACCCGCTCCCCCCTATTTTTCTGGACGCGCCGGAACCTCCTATGATACAATCGACGCTGCGAATGTTGCCGTTCAAGCCATTTTGGATTTATGGTGAACTAGAGAAATAAATAGACATTACCAATAACTCTGACCCTAGCGAAGTTTTCAAAGTCCCCCTGATAAGGGGGATTTAGGGGGTTGGCTGTGCATCGGGAGTGTCTCATTAATTCTAAGGTCCACTATAGTATGAGCAAACCCGAATTAGCTAACCACCAACGGAGGGTTCATGACTGCACGATGTGAGGACATAGATTTCGATCTAAAGATAGCCGAGTTCAGGATCAACGGCTACGCGGTGATTGAGGATGTGTTGTCTGTCGAGACCGTAGATCGCATCCGAGAGGCGTTTATACCGATGTTAGAACATGTCAGGACGCGCGAAACCGGTTTCGCCGACAAAGAGTGGGGCGACTTGCGCACCGGATTTGGTCGCCAACAGATTATCAACCGCTACACGCTGACCATCCCGTGGGTGCCGCCATTCGCCGACCCGGAGGTATACGAGAATCCGGTCATTCTGGAGTTTCTTAAGCGTTATTGGGGCAAGGATGATTTCTACATCAAGTGTCTCCACTCCAACAATCCATATCCGGGGAGCGAATTTCAGGGTTGGCACAGGGACACCGGACTGGCGCGGGAGATCCCGCATGTCGGGCTTGACACCTGCCCGATACTAGGGATCAAATTTCCGCTCGTGGATACTTCAGAGGAGAACGGTAGCATCGAGGTGCTGCCATCAACGCAGTATATTGCCAACCCCGAACTAGAGAGCTGTTACGACAATGTGCTGACACAAGGGAATTTTCCATCCGCTCGTCGGCTGAACATGAAAAAAGGCACGATGTGGATACAGGATGTCCGCACATTGCATCGTGGCACACCCAACACCTCCAATGGACCGCGTCCTGAAATTGTGGTCTGCTATGGACTGTCGTGGATCAGTATTGGTCACGCGATGAAAGTGCCGCCGGAGACATACGAGCAGTTTTCGGAGCGGGCGCAGCGGCTTTTTGAGTTTTGCGAAGTCGCCGATTACTGAGCTGCAGCCATCTCGTCGTCATCAGATAAACACCAATCGTAAGGACCAGGACCGGTATGGCAAACCATCTCAGCGATCTGACGGCGCATCGAATCCACCCGTTCACGGTGTTCGGGCTGAACCGCGAGGTTTCGCATTTCGTCCGCATCCGTCTCCAAGTCGTATAACTCATCGATATCAAAGCGGTTACGGACATACTTCCAACGTCCGTCGTAGACCATCACGTGAGCGGCTAACTGTTCCACGTCTTGTGCGCCGCGATAAATCGCTTCATTGCTGGCAATCTCGGCGAAAACCGGCTGCGGGGTGGGCTCCTCACCTGCAAGAATTGTCGCTGCCACGGAGCGTCCATCGATCGGCGAGGGCGGTTCCTCTCCTGCCAACGCAAGCAGGGTCGGCATCAGATCAACGCCAGCCAACGGCGTTTTCACCCGCGCCCCCGCAGGCAACGACCCGCACCAAGAAACCAGACACGGCACACGAACCGATGCTTCGTACATGAGGCACTTCTCCGTAAAACCGTGGTCGCCGAGCATCTCACCGTGATCACTGATAAAGGCTACAATTGTGTTCTCAGTGATGCCACCCGCTTCAAGGGTGCGAAGCAAACGGCCAACCTGTGCGTCGATGTGCGTGATTAGGGCGTAATAGTATGCAATCACCCGACGAAATTGGTCATCGGTCACGGTCAGGGGGATCTGGAATTTTGCACGCGCTTGAGATAGTGGTTTGCCGTCGAGGGTATCCCGAAACGAAGCGGGCAGCGGCATCCCGTCTTCGGGATAGAGTTCGACAAGTTCAGGCGGCACCAAGATGCGAGGGTGCGGGTCTTTGATACTAACGAACAGGAAGAACGGGTCATCGTGCGGTTGTTGGATAAATTCAAGAGATCGATCTATCGTCCAAGTGGTGCGCTGCTGTCGGGGGTCGGTGATTGTACCAAATTCGAGGGTGTTTCCGTATTTTGTCATCCCTTCGGCATCTTTGAGGTAGAGATTGGAAACTCCCGCGCGATCAAAGGAATTGAAAAGCGGATCGGGATGGTCCTTGCCGAGATAGCGATAGGTGCACCAGAAATCGTCGAATCCGTGTTGCGGGAGGTGATCGTTCCCAAGATGCCAAGGTCCAACCATGCCACAGCGATAACCGGCGGCTTTGAGGACATCGCCAATGGTTACGCTGTCAGGGGGCAGATAGCTCCCCCATCTCCCAACCGAGCCGGGACCGTAGTTTTTCAGCTGCAGGTGGGCGTGTGGATAGAGCCCGGTCAGCCAACTGGCGCGGGCGGGTGAACAAACAGGCGAGGCGCAATAGGCGTTTTCAAAGCAGACCCCGCTCTGAGCCAAGCGATCGAGATGCGGTGTTTGGACAATCGAACTCCCCGCGAAGCCGGCGGCATCCCAGCGCATCTGATCACACATTATCAGTATGATATTGGGGCGAGGTTGGGGCATGATATTCCTTAAGACCGTGATGCGTGAAACGTGAAAATAATTATGGTGAAGTCTATAAATAAGTAGACATTTACCAGTAAACGTGACATTAACAAAACCGCTAATTCCCCCTTGATAAGGGGGGTTAGGGGGGTTAAGTGCTCATCTGTAGTGTATAAGTAATTCTAAAATCTACCATAGTTCGTTGGTTCATTAGTTCATTGATGCCCGACCTACGGAACCCCGATAAAATCGGGATTCAGAGCAATATGCCTACTACCATCATTATATCAGAAAGCAAGGTTGATAACCATCAATTGAGGGCAATCGCATCTGTTTAGGAATTAGACGGTTGACCAATTGGAAACTTGGGGAATCCTCTCGTAGCGTAGATTTCCTAATCTGCGGCAGATCACAGGTTAGGAAACCTGTAGCTACGAAGGGAAATAAGAGACGATTCTTGCAATTTAAGGGTGTAAGTCCTACGCAGTATTCACATGCGATTGCCCTACCATCAATTTATAGGGGATAAAATGGCACGACATGATAATGATAGCACACCTATCCATATCGGCACAGACCGCCAACTCTTTGTGGACAATTTCTGGATCGCTGAAGCGAAAGATGTAACACGGCGGTTGCATGAGCCGGGGCGTCGTGAGATTGTAATTTCCGCTGAACACCCCTGGGAACGGGGCGGTGTTTCCTACATGGTGACGTTTCGCGAGGGCGATCGGTTCCGTGCCTGGTATCGCTGTGACCAAGAGATGCCAATTCGTGGTGAGCGTCTGCCGCTCATCGCCTACGCTGAAAGCAGGGACGGAGTTCACTGGGAGAAACCACGACTCGGACTGATCGAATTTCAAGGCTCAAGGGACAACAACCTCGTTTGGACGGGACCGGGCAACAATATGTCGCCGTTCCTCGATGGCAGCCCGGACGCGCCAGACGAAGAGCGATATAAAGCCATCGTGCGTACCAGCGATATACTCGCGTTGGTCTCGCCGGACGGCCTCCGTTGGCGACTGATGCAGGACGATCCAATCCTGACCGAGCGACCCTTTGATTCACACAACATCGCCTTTTGGGACGCAGACCGGGAGGAATATGTCGCCTACACGCGGGGTGTGGCAGGCAAAGGCAACTTCAAAAACGGTGTGCGCTGGATTCGACGCTCGACCTCCAAAGACTTTCGCCGTTGGACACCGCTCGAAACCATTGACGCCGGCGATACGCCTTTCGAGCATCTCTACACCAACGCCTGTGTGCCTTACGAGCGTGCGCCGGGAACGTATCTGATGTTTCCTGCGCGCTTTGTGCCAGAACGTGAACCGGTTCCGGGCTGGGAATACGGTTCGGGTGTGAATGACATTGTGTTTATGTCCAGCCGCGATGGGATTCACTTCGATCGCAGTTTCATGGAGGCTTTTGTCCGTCCCGGACTCGATGAAGGCAACTGGCATGAGCGCGGGATTTACATGGAGCGAGGCATCCTGCAAACCTCACCCGAAGAACTCTCGCTATACAGTATGGCAAACTGGCGGCTGCCGACAGTCCATATTCGTCGATTCTCGCTCCGAACGGATGGGTTCGTCTCGGCCCGCGCAGGATACGCCGGCGGTGAGTTCATCACACGTCCATTGATTTTCGCAGGAGATACCTTAAAATTAAATTTCTCGACATCAGCGGTAGGATTTGTTCGCGTTGAGATTCAGGATATGGAAGGGCATCCGCAGCAGGGCTTCACGTTAGACGATTGTCCTGAGTTATTCGGGGATGAGATTGATGGTGCAGCCAAGTGGGAAGGTGGGGGAGATCTGCGCTCACTGGCGGGTCTGCCGGTGCGGCTACGTTTCGTCCTCAAGGATGCGGATCTGTTCGCATTTCGGTTTCAGGAGCGTTAATCATTGTCTGAATCAGGAAGCCCAAGATTTAAGGATTCACAGGATAGCGCATACCTGATGCGTGCAAACAGGAAAAGGCGCGTAAGTTGATTTAGCCCCAGCGGGGCGATATGTTTATAGGACGCGGGATAACAAAATATCCCAAGCCCCAGCGGGGCGACATGTGCCATGTGTAGGAATCGTCGATTAAACCGACGCGCGGACATCGAGGATAGGAAACCTCTCCCACAGTGGGAAGATGATCCTTTCGGTGATGCGTGGACGTATTGAAAACTGTTTATGAGCACCCCTCACCTAATTGATCTTACGAACATATATAATAATTGGAGGCGCGACCATGCGTTTTGTTTTATCAACCATCGGGACCAGTATCCTGACTAACCAGATCCGTAACGAGGATCCCAGTGAATGGCGGAGCCTGCTGCGCGACTCGGCAAACCACAAAATGGATAATCTACAGCCGGAGGCGAAAGCGGTGATCGATACACTCGGGGATCGCGCATTGGGTAAACTCCTAGAAGATAACGTTCAGATAAACCGTCGAATCAGTGCCGAGTTGAACGGAATCTACGGCATCTATAACGGCAGACTGCCGCAAAACAGTCCCGATCAGCACCATCTTATCTGCACCGATACCGCACAGGGACAAAAGACGGGCGAATTGATTCGAGACTTTCTTGCAGATCAGGGATTTAACGTATATATCGTCACGCCTGAGGGGCTTTCCACAAAGGATACCGCTGCTTTCACTACTGGAATAAAGGCACTCATTCAGTGGCTGGAGGAGAACGTACCGTGGCAACGTGACAGCGGCTATCGTGTGATTTTCAATCTTGTTGGCGGCTTCAAAAGCCTGCAAGGCTACATGAATACTTTCGGCGCGTTTTACGCGGATGAGGTGATCTACATCTTTGAGGCACAAACCGCAGACTTAATCACGATTCCGCGCCTGCCGATTCAGATTGATACCACCCTAATTCAGAAGTATCGGACGGAATTTGCGTTGATGGCTGCTGGGAAGTTGTATCCGCGTTGGGAGCTCAGAGACATCCCGGAGACGCTGCTTGAATTTCTGGAGGAAGGGGATGATGAGACTGATACGGGGCTATCGGCGTGGGGAACCTTGATTTGGAATCGGACTAAAGCGGATGTATTGGTAGAAGGCCTATTGCCGTTCCCACGATTGGAGTACACCAGAGCTTTCCGCGATGATTTCAACCGTGAGAATGCCCCCAAGACACTTCTCAAACTGCAAGAGACCTTAGCAAAGGTCGCATATAGCCTCGAAAACAGCAACGGCAACCTAGCACCGCTTAGGCAAGATGGGGGACTGCAATTTGAACGATTCATGAAGATTGACGGTATTTACAAGTTCCGTATTACCCAAGCTGTCCGCGTCAGCTGCGAGGTTGTTGAAGGTGGATTGGTCCTTCGGCACTACGGTCATAAGAATTACGTGTACAAAAATCCGTAGAATTGAAGATCTAAAACTATTCTATAGCGGTCAATAAAAAGAGCCGGTGGAACTCTCCCGTTCCATCGGCTTTTTTTGTTTCAACTCCACATTGGTTCGATTAAAAGTCAATGTCTCCACCGTCAGTAAATTCTTCGTGTTCTGCCGTAGTGTTTGGATTAGTGTCTTCTCCCCCGCCTCTATCGTAATTTCCTTCATTGATATGTTTTTCCAGTGCTTCCCTTGCCATCAGAAATGAAAAGAATATAGCATCGCCGGCCTCCCCATCTCTATTGATGAATAGGTCCTTCCATACTAGCCGGTTACGGAAAAATGTTCTGTGAGCATATTGGACGACGTAACGAGATCCATAAACTGGATCGTCAACTTCCACAATACGGTATTGTTCTTGCTCCGGCATCTTATCGCTCCCCTCCTTGTTGCAAACTTTCGATGTTTCATATTAGCAATTCCACAATGGTTCGATTAAAAGATAAGCAATGCACGACCAACTTCAAGATCTGACCGATGTTTCAATTCCACATTGGGGCGATTAAAAGAATGTCTGCTAATTACAACCGTGTCATTTTTATGGGGTTTCAATTCCACAATGGTTCGATTAAAAGTTGACTGGCGGTTCGATATCAATGAGTCTTATTGAAGTTTCAATTCCACAATGGTTCGATTAAAAGGCTAATCGTTGGATCAGACTTTGCAAGGCGTTGATCAGTTTCAATTCCACAATGGTTCGATTAAAAGTCATTTTTTAGCGCAGCCGCCCCAATCTTGGCGTTGTTTCAATTCCACAATGGTTCGATTAAAAGACGACGCCCTCGACCGCTCTACCAGATACCAGTTTGGTTTCAATTCCACAATGGTTCGATTAAAAGTCTTTCAAGTTTTTGCTTGGAATGATGACCTATTCTAGTTTCAATTCCACAATGGTTCGATTAAAAGTTGGTCAGGACACGGTGGAAGTCCGATCCTGACAAAGTTTCAATTCCACAATGGTTCGATTAAAAGCCGATAGCTCCTACTTTGCTTACAGCAGAATCCGATGTTTCAATTCCACAATGGTTCGATTAAAAGTCTATCAAGTTGACTTGCCAAGCGATTTTGATAACCAGTTTCAATTCCACAATGGTTCGATTAAAAGGTTTGAAAACGAATCTTTACGCAATGCCAGAAATGGGTTTCAATTCCACAATGGTTCGATTAAAAGGCTTCGGGGGCGTTCCAGACTCCTGCTGTTATCATGTTTCAATTCCACAATGGTTCGATTAAAAGGAACTATGCCCTGAGTCTGATCTCAATGATCGTGAGTTTCAATTCCACAATGGTTCGATTAAAAGGGTGCAGATGGAACAGCCAAGCCACTTGCCACGCCAACGTTTCAATTCCACAATGGTTCGATTAAAAGCGTTTTTAAAAGTTCTTGTGGAAGACTACTATAAAGGTTTCAATTCCACAATGGTTCGATTAAAAGCGAATCTACAAAGCAATCATCAACGCTGTTGTTCGAGTTTCAATTCCACAATGGTTCGATTAAAAGAAGAATCGCTATATCATACCAAGCCGCCCCCAACCAGTTTCAATTCCACAATGGTTCGATTAAAAGCTTACTATTTCAGAGAAACCAGCCATCCACAACCCTAGTTTCAATTCCACAATGGTTCGATTAAAAGCTTTTGCCATCGTAATGGTCAGCGTGTGCTGGTCAAGTTTCAATTCCACAATGGTTCGATTAAAAGTAACCCCCTACGGAGAAACCAAGAAATGAAAGACACGTTTCAATTCCACAATGGTTCGATTAAAAGTGGCTCTCGGTGAATTGGAAAACGCATTGGCTTTTCTCGTTTCAATTCCACAATGGTTCGATTAAAAGAAAGTCTAACCGATTAGCTATGCCAAACTTTGAAAGGTTTCAATTCCACAATGGTTCGATTAAAAGCTTATCTCGCTTTCGCTGCCAAGTGTATCTGCAATCTGTTTCAATTCCACAATGGTTCGATTAAAAGGGTGTTACGTTATACTTCATCTCGAATCCTTTTCTATGTTTCAATTCCACAATGGTTCGATTAAAAGTATTAACGAAGATGACATAACAGCGCAAAACGAGGAAGTTTCAATTCCACAATGGTTCGATTAAAAGTGGAGTAATGCACCAGTCCGTCTTGGGTAACCTTCCATGTTTCAATTCCACAATGGTTCGATTAAAAGTGCGCGTATTCAGGAGCGTGGTGATTGTGTCCGCAATCGTTTCAATTCCACAATGGTTCGATTAAAAGCCAGTGGTGGTGCGTTATGCTGCCACCTGCGGAAGCGGTTTCAATTCCACAATGGTTCGATTAAAAGCAAAAACGGAAACCGCAACCCAGCCGGACGCACCAACGTTTCAATTCCACAATGGTTCGATTAAAAGATACCCCAATTCCCCCCAGTCAGTCAAGCCCGAATCGGTTTCAATTCCACAATGGTTCGATTAAAAGCCCGAAAAATCGACGAGAAATATTATATCAAACCCGCACTATATCTACAAGGAGAAAACTGTTGTTAGGCTTAAAAATCGTCAACGTCCGGTTGTGCAAAATTGACGGGGGGTTGACGAGATAGCGTGGTTACGCTTCAAATCCATAATAGTGAGGCAAAAAGACCGCCCTATGGATTAAGAAAATGCCCCAGAAATCGAGGTTGACGACTCAGCATCTATGGGAAAACGCTTCAACTTCTTGTCGTGCCCTGTCATAAGAGGTTCGTCACCGGATTTTTTTCGATGCCCATGACCTGTTTGTCCATCCATTTCTCATGGCGCATTTGGTAAATGAGTACAGAATCCTCACCTTCGTCAATGATTGTGAAAAGCCCTGATTTGACTCGCGCGAATTGAGCTTTTGTCAATTCGCCTTCAAAGACGGAGTTTTGCACCCAATTGAGGTGTTGACGTAGGTATTTACAAACTTTGGCAACCCGTTTCACGTCAATGTCGTAAACGATAATGACATACATTATAATTTCCTCCTGTTTAACCATCATGTCCAATGGACGGGGAAACCCCGCCCCTACGAAGCGGCCACAACTTTCTTCCGTCGCTCATGTTCAGAAATCGTACAAAGAAACCGAGTTTTTTGGAAAAACTCGGTTTCTCCGGGTCACTTTGCACTTTCTTTTGACATGAGTATCTTCCGTTTTACCACCACGCCCGAAATGCCTGATAGGTTTCCATGCCTGTCAAATGCTTAATCAACTTGTAGCATTCGAGGCGGATCAGGCGTTGGTAAGACACCTTTCGCTTCAATTTTCGATGGTCAATTGTCTGCTTGAGTTGCTCATCAAACGCTTGGAGAAACAGTTGTCTCCCACTCTCGTTCAGATAGCAGCCCTCCATCTCGGTTTCAAAGTGCTTTGACTCTTTGAGCTGTCCCCGGTTGAACAGCCGGAAGAGGACTCGATCAACAATAATCGGTTTGAAGATTTCCGCGAGATCGAGGCTCAGAGAGAATCGGCGTTCCCCCGGTTCATGCAGGAAGCTGATTGTTGGGTTCAGTTGTGTTCGATAGATTTCCGTCAGGCAGGCGGTATACATCAACGAATTACCAAACGAAATCGCAGCGTTGATGGGGTTATCGGGTGGGCGGCGGACGCGCTTTTCAAAAGGGGTCTGTAGGTTGATAATAGCGTTGAAGGCGCGATAGTAGGTTTCGCGGATATTTCCCTCATATCCCATCAATTCGTCAACGCTCTGCGCGTGTGGAATCTCGGCTTCTATTGATTCAATGATACTCAGCTGATTGGAACAATCGCTGTCACGATTTGCACGGTAGCGCAGATTTCGCAGGATATTTGCCACCGCCGCTGAAACAAATTCGCGGGCAATCGGCAGACGTTTTGATTTCCGTTCATAGTGCTGGACTTGCTTGACCGTGAGGAAGCCAGAATTGAGATATTCTCGCGGATAGTAGGTGCCCGAATAGTAGCCGTAGTAGTTGAAAATATGAATAGGCACCTGTTTCTGCGCCATGAAGTTGAGAAGCCGCGTGTTCAGATCCAGTTCACCATAGAGGTAGAATGCGTCTACATCCTCGATTGGGACCGGCACACGCGAACCGTCCTCTTTTTCGAGATAGATGGTGTTATCTTTTCGGCGCAATCTACCCGACTGGCTGATGTAGTAGTTACGAGACATGGCTGCTTTTCTCCTTTATTTTTTTATTAAAGCTGAGGGCAAATCTTATTAACTCCGAGAGTATAGATATAAGGATAGAGAAACCGAGTTTTCAAGAAAAAACTCGGTTTCTGGTAATCTTTCCTGTCAGGGTAGTAATTCGGATTAATTTCCTTTTAACTCCAACACAATTCCAGATAGCTACACGATTTGCAGATTTTCATAAACTCCACTTCTGGAGGTGTTGGTAGATCGGAGATTTTCTTGACCTCTCGGATCGCTTCCTCGACTTCACGCTCTTTCTCTGGAGTCAATTCGACCTCGACGGTTCGCCGTTGGCGCGGGTAGTTGATCACCCCTTTCCGATTTGGTACTCCCTTCTGTTTGAGCAGATAGAGGTAGTAGAGAATTTGCATTTCGTGTGCCTTCTCCATCGCTTTCCCTGACTTGACATCGTGCAGGATGCCATCTTTGTCCACAAAATCAATACGGATGAGGTCGTCGATCAAGCGTTCCTTCCGTTTTTCACGACTGTAACTGTCCTCGTGTAGCAGTTGCCCCATGGAAACGAGATCTGAGGTGTGTTCCATTTCAATGTGGTTCTGAAAGAACCAGAGCTTGCGCGGACAGACGTAGAGATAGTTGATTGTTGTGCCGGTGATGTGGGATTGGGCTAGGTTTTGCATTGGTATATTTCCTTATAGAATGTTCGTAGGCTGTTCTAAATCTATTTCAAGTCCGATGTCGAATGTGTAGGTCGCGTTGATTTCTGTGAAGGGTATCAGATGAATCTTGCTCTTTCCAGTTTGCCGATTGTCAAGTTCAAGTCTACCCTCCCGGAGGTGAAGCTGATCATTTTCTTTAGCTTTCCAAAACGCCCCCGCCGAAATACTCAGGTGATGGCTCTTGAATTTCCGATAATCTTCTACTACTAACTCTGCAAATTCCAACGGTACAACATCGTAAGTTTGATAACGTTGTTCCCGAACGACAACTCTTCCCTCTTCCTCAGTTTCTCCGGCGTAGTTGTCTTGCGGACGTTTACCGAAAACAAGGTCTGTGTGAATTGCACTTGAGAGTTCGTTGTGCATGAGTGGCTGACATTCTTGATAAACCGTATCAACCCACGTACACGCATCTTGGAAAGTGTATAGGTCACCAATCGCCTCCCACGATTTCTGTAATATACTAGGTTCGTATGGTAGGCACGCCTTTTCATCTTCGTAAGCAGGCATGAGATAGAGGCGACAGATATATCCCGTCTGTTCGTCAAAAGGTGAAATACCTTTGCGATTCAGTCTTCCACCACGTTGAACAATCGAGTCAATTGGGGCGATCTCGGAATACATCACATCCGCGCTGATGTCTAAACTGAGTTCACTGACTTGTGTTGATACTAGTACGCAGGCATCCGAGTTGCTGAAATTGCATTCCTCAAGCACCTCAAGTTCATCATCTGTCCGGTGACTTGGAGTTTTGAAGAGCGAGCGGATAATCGTTTCCTTTTTTACGCGATCTCTGCCAATGAAACCTGAATGGTAGCAGATTAGGTTATCACAGATATCCTGTTCTTTCAGTGAGCGATAAACGTTCTTCGCTCGGTTGACCTGGTTGACAAAGATAATCTGGCGTTCGTGCTGGTTCTGCTCTACTAGATTTAGGAGTTCTGATGAAATAGCGTTCTCCTCATCCAGTGGCGTTTCATGAAGTTTAGTAACTTCAAACGGTGCCTTGGGGTCTGTTGTGCCGGGGATTACCGCAGGTGCACGTTGGAAGGGATACCGATCACAATTTAATTGGTCGAAGCGTTGACGCACAGCAGTTGGAATCGTGGCTGTCATCACAAGATGCGGGATTTTTAACTGCGTTAAGCGACGCATCGCTTCGGCGATTGCTTCCATGGTCCGCCCTTCATAGTAGTGAACTTCATCAAAAACCACGAGGGCAGATGCCACGTTGAAAAACGCTCGATCTGCATATTTGTAGCCGTGATAGAGACTCATGAGCAGATGGTCAACCGTAGAAATCGTTACAGGCTTCGCATAGAAATTGTTCTCAAATACCTGCGCCATTACATTCCCGTTTGTATCTTCTTGCTCGCTGTTTTCTTCTTCCGTTTTTGTCAATTGTGTCAGAAATTCTCTTGAATCGCCATGTATGATACCGACTAGTTTCTCAGGAATGGCATACTTCTCCGGGCTAACCAAATCGCGATACAGATTATTCACTGTAAATTTTGTTGGCAGTGTGAGTATAATCCGTTCAATGCGGTCCGCTTGCAACCACTTTTGTCCAAAGAGCAATGCTGCTGCTGTTTTCCCTTCGCCACATCCCGCGTTCAAAATCAATCGGTCTGAATCAGATTCTACGATTTCTCGCTGCATATCGTTGGGCACGATGCCTTCAGGTAAAAACGGTAAAAATTTCAACGGAGTGTTACCGTACAGTGGAAATTTATCGTTAATCTGAGCAAGCGTGTCCTGTGTGAGATTTGTCCCACAGGGATTATCTGGCGAGCCATTCTCGGGGCCATTTTCACTTGCATAGCTGTCGGAGCCTGTCAGCATATTGAGGATGAGGGAGTAGAGTACCTTGAATTGTAAATCTGTTTCCCCGTGGACATCGGTCTTGATTCTCTCAAGAATATTGCAGACTCGTCCTAAGTCGATCTTCTGTGGCATTCGTCGATCAGTGAGTGTAAAATCAGGTTCAAATTCACGAAAATATGCCAGATGCTCTGTGACATACGTCACCGGCAAATCAACACAACGCCGATTTCTCTCCTCGGGAAAAGAGCCATCGTGGAGCATCTGTAAGTGATGTGCCAGAATCGCAAACAGTGCTGCAAATCGTGGGCTTTTTTCAAATCCACCTACACCGAGCCCCATCGCACCGATTGCGAAAGATGAAAGCGCGTGTGTAATTGATTGACCTTGCCCTCTGATGTACCTTTGCCACTGATCCGATGCCTTACCGATGTCATGAAACCAGACTGCAAAGCGAATGCAACGACGTACCTCTTCCCAGTCCCAACCGTATCGCTCACAAATATTTCGTAAGAACGGCTCGCGCCGGACAAGCATCTCATCACAAACAGTTAAACAATCACGGATATGTCCAGATAGCGTTTGATTCGGTTTACCGAGAATGTTCATCGAAAATTATATTTCTCCCTTCAATCGAATATACCTGTTTTGGTTCACTCAATTCAATCCCTTCCCCTTCGGGCGGAATTGAGTAGAGTTGTTGTTCTACGTGCCAACTCTGACCCTGCTTTATAAATCGGTGAGGCACTTTTACCAATCGGCAACCTTCCGCTAAACCTGGAAGAATTGAATGGATGCAAGGAGCGGAAACCGGCTCAACTTCAATAATGCGTGGTGATAGCACATCAACAAGGTCATCAGATTCCCCTAAGTAAAGCGGCCACTGTGGAGATAGTAACGCCTGCTGCGCTTGAATCAGTTGGGTTTCCACAGACTTGAGATAAACAGTGTAATGTACGCCAATCATTTTCTGTCGCATGACCGTTGTTCTGTCGAAAACCGCTTTACCATACCTGTCCTTTGCAACCTCCGCTTTGTTCCGTTTTTCTTCGTAAAGTTTAAGGATCTTGCTGAATGTTTCAATTAGCTTTCCACTCGACTCAACGACAAGTGAAATTTGCCATTCATCGCGGTCATCATGCCAGTCTTGCGGCATTCCACGGGCGGCGTTCAACATGCCGTAGAGGGTCGTTGGCGGTGGGAACGGATAGGTTACATGGACGTTCACTGTACTAGGGTTGCGGAATGAGGTCCAGAACGGGCAGATTAAGCCAAATGTGAGAATCTTTTCCATGATTCCCTCCAATTGAAATTAGGGCGAGGAAATCCTCGCCCTGACAGTTTTCATTCAACCTAGGCGTTCTGAACAAATTCCGTTAGGTTTCGCAATCCTCGAATTGGGTTTATCGGTTCAAGCCCAAATTCTTTGACGGTTTCAAGGAGTGCGTCATCATTCGCTACGACATTCGGTGTGAAACTGAAAAACACTGATGCTCCGTCATCTTGCAAATCCTGCAAAATAACTCGTAGTGTATCAGTATCAACATTGCCATCGTCATCACATTCTAATGCACGCAAGGTTCGATGAGAATATCGAGAATGGGTTGAAGCGATGAAAATATCCGGAGACAAGGATGCGGCATTTCGTGCCTGCTTTGCGAAATCCGCAATGCCACCAATTGCTTCTAACACCGCAACAACTCGACTTCGCCGCTCTTCTGTTTTGATATCTTCAACTGTTTCCCAGCCACCAAACGCTTGATCTTTGCCTTTTCCTTCGTACTTCGCACGGACAACTACTCCGATGTTTGCAACGTCAAGGGAAAGCCCGGTACGATAGACGTTGGACATCATCTGGACATAGGCAATGCGCTGGTCACGAGTCTGTTTCTCGTCAGATTTTTCGCGGTCACTCATCCGAATTAGCAGGTCAGTCACAATATCGTTGACAATCTGACCGAGAGCGGGTCTGGTGTCGCTTTGATAGGGGACCATCGCCGATCAAATCCCTCACCAAGTTTTGGGTTCAAATAACCAAATAGGTCGCAAAGCCAACAGTTCTGGACATCACCACAAGGAGATTCCGACGTACAGAGAAAAACGCCCGGATTGTTGCGTTCAATTGCCTCTCGGAGTGCATGTCGAACAGATTGACCGGAAGCATACGGTTTACGTCCGTTGTCATAGGTTTTCAGTTCGGTAACGTTTCCACCGCCACCTTCGCCTGCGTTAAGATTGCTCAGGTCGGTTTTGCTCAACCAAACCATCGTGATACCTTTGAGATTCGTCATTGTGTCTCTCCATTGCTTTTCGGTTTAGATTCAAAAACGTTAGCGTTAAAGGCAGATAAGCTCACGAAAGTCGAAAGCGTCTCTGCCATTTCCTTCCAATTTTCAGGTGAAATTTCGTCTAAAATATGGCGAATTCGTTCCTGGCTGAGCGGTAAAAGTGCTTCCGCCGCGTCCCCCGTACTCACTTTGTACAATCGGAATATGACCTGATTCAGCACAGAGCGGAACGTATTCTCACTGGAAATATTATACAGTTTGCTGATTAGCGTGACATCGCGGTTAAAAATTTGTCCTACTGTGTTCGCTATTGCACGTAGGTCTTCACGTAGTTCCTCGTTTAACACAGCATTCACCTCCAAGAAATGTTGAATGAAATACCGCAACAGGCGCACCGGATGGGGTTTTCCCTGTTGCGGACGAAAATTGATTGCATCGGTATGCTTCCAGAGTTCAAAAATTGCGTCCTTCATCAGTCGGGTATCACTTGTTGCAATCGCTTGGCTCAAATGCCGAATTGCGTTTTCACCACCAGGGTTGCTAAATTCGGTACAACTCACAATATCTGGCACGAGCCGAATCTCATCGGCAGCCTCGAACGGAATCGGGCGAATGAAATCATAGAGCCGATGGTTAACTTCCACGACGTGGAAATTTCCAAAGCGGATATTTTGTTTTCTCGCAAATGGGATAATCACCCATCGTGTCACTTGCTTACGGATTTGCTCGGGCTCACCCAACGGTGCAAAATCCCAAGAACCATCGTTATCGCCCTCAGCTTCCACCGTGAACCGATAGAAGATGTTATGAAACAGTGTAATCGCAAGTGAGTAGGTATCTGATGCTCGCCGAATTCCACGCAGGTTCGTTGACGTCGCGGTTTCTCGCCTATCACTTATATCCTTGAGATTCATCTGCAATCTCACATATACCTGTGCCAATAGTGACAGGTCAGTAATTTCAGGAAGTACCAAAAATGTCGTTGGATCAGGCTTCGCAGACGGATTGTAAACAAACGGGATATGCGGCTCAAAAGTCGTGCAGAGTTGGACGAAGTGGAGAACCGGACCCACCTCAAAATTACTGTTATTGCCGAGAAAGCCGCGAATTTTGATGTTGTGATGCTTGTTTGAAAACGGGTTTATCATTTGAAGTACCTTTTCGAGTTTATCACTCGGACGTCCGGAGATTTCGCATTTTTTCTTTCCTCGGGGTAGAATCCAATTCTGTACAAATTTTTGGACTAGTGTACCCCGTTCTCGCTTAATTTTGCGAGCATCTGCAGGCATCCCAATGAAATTCAATCGTGCCTGTACAATTGGCATTTCCTCTTTCACCTGTGTCTGGGGTGATGATTCCTTGATTTGTGCTTTCTCACCTTCCGTAATCTGCGTTTTCTCATCAGTGGCGACAAATCCTTCCGTATCATACGTCAAAGACCGATTGAGTATCTTCCCGACTCGACTTAACCAATAAATCTGATTCCATCGGCTTTTCAGCATCCCGTTGAACCAAGTCTCCACCGTCTCAATATCTGAAACGTTGATCGTAATCGTTGCTTCGTTTTCTGTCAGTAACGGTTGATCAACCAAAAACGGCGGGTCACTCCTCCGCAATTCCTCGCAGAAACTAACAATCCCAAAATCTGTCCACGGATTTCCTGTTAGTGATAGCGTCAATTTTGTCTCAGACAAGTCTGATTTTTGGTCAGTCATTGATAATTCAAGTTGTGTTTCCATCTTCATCCTCCTTCCACGAAAACTAAATCCCAATTATATCACCCCACAAATGTTAAGTCAACATACTTTTCATATATCTTTCCTGGAAACCTCCACCATCCCAAATCCCATGCTATTTTTATCCCCGAATCCGCACTCATAGCCAATGTGGATTAACTCCGGTGCACCGATGACGTGAAACGGAGAGACGACACCACGAATTTTGGTCCCTTTGAAATCAACTAAGCGCGTCACACGCCCTTCCCTTTTGTCGATGTACCCCTGATCGAAAGTCATCGCAAACGATTTCTCAGTCGGCGGTTGTTGGTGCACTGCTTCGTATTTCCGAATCAGGTTCTGCCGAACTAACTCGGAGAACTGGGGGTCATCCGGTAGGCAGTAGTGGGTGACGAGTTTATCGGATCGCTCGCGTTTAGTGGACATCGTAATTGGTGAGAGGCACCGAAAGGTCATCTGTTGTCCAAAGCGGGGTTGACGCAGCACCTCCACATCCTGCACCCGGAGCCTGTGACGTTCAATCTGTAGGATTCCGGCCCCCATCAGGGCGGCGGCGAAATTCTCTAAAAACGGTTCCTGAGATGAGGAGACGTACCATGTCAGCGGTGAACGGAAGTGAATCTGCTCCCCTCGGATTTCTCGCCGTTTTGCCATCAACTGAGAAAATGTAAACAGTTTGAAACGTCGATTCTCAACTTCATAGCCATCTTGGTGGAGGAAATGTGCATATTCGGAGTCGGATTCACTAAGAAATTGATAGATAACGCCCGTGAGAAAGTAGTTGTAGTTGATCGGTAGATGGATGCCTTCGCCGGTGTCGCATGTAATTTTGATTCGCATGGGTTTATCTCCACGTAGTGAAAATTAAGGCTCATGTAAAAAGAAAGAAGCACGAACGCGCAATGAATTGCGCTACTACGAACCTAATTAATCAACTTGTCAGGATGGTGTGATTTGTACCCAACCGAGTGGGGATTTCGGTCTCTGCCGGTCATATAGTACCCGACGGGTCTTCGGAAATTTAGGATGGTGCCTTCTGCCCAGACGGTAGTGTCTCCGCAAATCCCTCATTAAATCATCATCGTCCCCGGTCAACAGTTCGGTGACCGTTTTTGCACGATAGCCTATTCCCCAACCGATTGGCAGGACAAATGCACCGTCCGGCAGATTTTCAATTCGTTGTACAAGCGCGTCGTAAAAATCGACAATTTCATCTAGGTAGTACGCATCGAAGAAACCCGCTTCAGTATCGGCAAGATCTTTCGCCACGAAATTGCACACATCGGCGAGTTCTTCGCAGACCACCCGCTCCTGCTGATTGCTATATCCGAGTTCGCGTTTTTCACGCTGACCGAAGAGGGATTTGTCGATCTTGATTGAAAAGTCGAATGTTTGCTCGGCGCGAATCTGCTCGACAAAGGTCTTGTACTCACGCCCATTCTCCCGTTTCTGGACGAGCCGATCATTTCGATTGAGTGTGACGGTCCACGCCACGCCCATCTCTAAGGCTTCAATCGGAATTAGCAAGGTATCGCTGACCTGCACGGCTCACATCAGGTCGTGGTTTGGATCTTTTCCAAGTACACGCCGTTCAATATCTTGTCCCGCCCAACTTCGATTCGGTTTTCGCCGTAGCTGCCCTTTTAAATAGTTGACTGAATCTTTGAAGGGTTCCTGATTACTATCACCGATGAGGTCCCATAACAGTGTGGTGCGAATCACGCCTTTGATGCTGCTGCCGGGAATCATCGGACGACCGGAAGGGTGTTTAATTGCCTCGCGGATTTCGGTTTCCCGTGGGTCTTCGGGGCAAGGCAGCGTGTAAGACGCTGACGGTTGATTTGTCGGAAGGTATCCCTTCCACTGGAAGTCGCGTTGTCCCATCGCAATGGTGAGGCGATTTAGCTCGGATTCAGGGATAGCTGCCAGCACCGCATCAATGTCAACCCGATGCCATCGTCCGTTGTCATAGAAGCCGTCAATTTGGCTTAATGTTTCGCCCATGCCGATATGGACAGGTGTGATAGTTTTAAGTTGGTATTTCACAATTCCCCCCGATTATATTGGTTGATTGAACTGATGCCTCCTACACATTGCGCTCCTCTGGAGCGCAGGGATTCGACGTATCACCCTTCTATAGACATATCGCTCCTCTGGAGCGAAAGACATTTGGTGTCGAGATATGAATCTCGACCTACGGACATAAGATCGGGCTAGTGCTTGCGCTATCTATATCTTTATGGGCCATGCGTAGGCGTATCGCCAGACCGGGTGGGGACACGCATCTGGTTTCAGGTCAACGAGACGACCAACCCGCCCACCATTCCCACTCAATACAGAGCCTTCCCCAAACATCCAGACCTGCTGACGACGCAGACCACTCCCCTCAGTAGAACTGATCCAACCGGAGCGTTCCTCTAGTGTATAACCGACATCACCTTGGATGAGCGCGTTCAATTCATCGGTATCTCGCGGGCAGATCGGTGAGAGCGTAACGAACCGATCCGCCTCTCGCTCTGATTCAATCTCGGCAGGTTCGCTATGGAGGTCAAAGATCCCGTATCCCGCACTCCGCTCACCGCCGATGCCTGTGTCACCGAGAACACGGAGGATTGTTTCGACGCGTGTTTGAGTCTCGTGGGTATCGAATTTTGCACCGAACCACAACCCACAACCTTCGTGAAACTTAACACCGCCTAAATGCCAAATTTCTGACGAGGACGATTGGCGGTCAAGGGTCACGCGAGGTCTTCTGTCAGTTTTCCAAACCGTGGACGGGCACGTGTCCTTGTCCTGAATCCAGAGTTGTCCGTCATCGACTAAGTCATCGGAGTCAAACGCAATCGATTCATCTTTGGCAATTTGGTTGGCAATTTGACGAAAACGTCTCTCAGACACGAAGCGAACCTTCTTGAGTTTTTTGAGGTTATCGTCCGCATTAACCTTGAGATCGATTAACGGCTTGGGGAAGAATCTGATATCGCCCGCAAAGGGGAAGGCAGAGGTCAACAGAAACGGTTCACCCGTTTCGTACTGAGCCAAAAAATCGGTGAGATCTTCCTCCCCGTAAAATGTCCGCCACGTTTGACCGATCGCTGAAAAGAGCGTATCCGCAGGGATTAAAATTTCGGTTGCCTCCAACCCAACGCCGCGCCGACCAAGATGGAGGGGGGAGCGGAAATTGAGATGGTAGGTGACATGTTTTGACATGATCCCCTCCCTACGCTTGGATTACATTTGAAATCTGGCTTTGATAGTCCGCATCCCGCAACGCCTCAATGCCATCCCCTTCAGCAAGGGTAGTAACAGGTACTGACTGCGGATCTTCGTAATACTTTCGGGATTTGAAGATTACCTTCAACTTACGGAAGGCAATTTTCCCTGAGCCGCGTGACCCGGAGCCGCCGAGATAGTCATCTTCGAGCAGCTCCATGCCCGTCAAAACCGCGTCAAAAAGTTTAATTTCACGGTCAACGCTTTCCACGGAATCGGTGTCGAGGGTATAGAGGCTGTGGACCATCTCCATCGGACCGAAGGTTGCCTCTGCGGGCACACGCTCGGTTGAGCGCGGGGTTGCCGCCGAAGTGATACGATCAATCGCGACCTCAGTTTTGACCTCTGTATACGGCATATCGGTGTCAATCTGGTCAAAACGCTCCCTCGTCTCGACGGTCAAAAGTGCGTCGCGGACAATCAGGCGCGTGGGCATTGTGTCTCCCATGTCACGGGTCGGCGCGACACCGAAGACTTGACAAACCGAACATTCTTTGTAGTCCGCCGACTTATCGCACTCGTGGACACGAACCTCGGGCCTAACTCGACGGATGAATTTGTTCAGGGGTCGGTCGAGGTGCCGGTCAAGCAGAGACCGCATCTTACCGCGCAGCGATGAGCCGGGGATGTACGGCTCACGCGTGAGTGGGTTTCGGATGACGGGGTTGTCCACACCGCCGATGTCCAACTCGCCCGCGCTTCCGCCGATGTGCAGCCCCGTCATCGCTTCGATTTCACCTATGATAAAAATCTTTCCTTGAAGTTGAATACTTGCCATTTCGTTCCTCCTTTGATTACACTTATTAATCACTTCCTCCATAGGCTTTGTGATAGGCTAAAATTGCCTCAAAGAAATCAACAAATCGATTGAAGTTTGCCTGATCGTCCCCAACCATGTCGATTGCCCGCGTCAAGATCTCTTTCAACATATTGACTCCCTTGCCGTGTCGTTTAGCAGCATAGGCGAGCTTTGGCTTGAGCATCAAGAGTTTGTGCGGGTCAAGCCCGCCCTTCATCTGCATCTTCTTGACCGTGCCGTAGATATTGCGAATCTGAGATGTTGAGAGCTTCTCCCTATCAGGTTGAATTTCATTCAGTTTCCGACCAAGCGTATCAGCGGTTTCTACCAGAATTTTACCACCACATTCGATAACTTTGGAATCCAGATTGACTCTCGTAGAATCGCGATTATCTCTCTCTCGATGACCGCGATTATCTCTAGGTTGACGTCCCATTTTTGTCCTCCCTTGTTCGTAAAGTTGTCCAACGTACAATGACGCGGAGAAATTGAAGGAGTTCACCCGCTTCACTGTGATTGACGACCAACCCTCGACGCAGGTCATCAATCAGGTCGGTATGGCTTTTGTACATCTGCTTGGCACGGCTCAGATGATAAATGAGCCGCCAAGCCCATTTGCGTTGGTCCTGTTTGTCGCTCTCATAGAGATGGTAAATCTCACTCAAGCGTGTGAGGAGTCCGCTTGGCAACGGCTTTTCGCCACTGACTGCCGCAAACAATCGCTTATGCCACTCATCGACTCGGTTGAACTCCTCCCAAGTCATCGGTTTTTGCAGGAAGCTAAGCGCGTCCTTCTCTTGCCGCAACGCTTTCGCACTATCAAGCGCGTTACCAGCATCGTTAGCCAGTTGGTAGAGCGGGTACTTCTTATGCTCGACCGCGATGCCCCCCGAAAGTGTGACATGCTCACCACCGACAAAGGCACGAAATTCGTCCCGAATCTGCCGGGCGATTTGGGGGGCGGCACTCCATCCACCGACGAGAAAGAGGTCGTCGCCACCTGCATAAATTAACTCCAAAATTTCAGGCGTGTGATTGGCGTTGTAATCGCGGCAGAGTTGCGGGATGTAGCCTTCAAAGAAGAGCCGCACCGATTCGCTCAAGGTTGACATCCGTGAAATTGTGGCACTTTCGCCCAATCCTTCCCTGAACAATCCTCCGAGATTGTCCACGTCCATCCGCAGTACACTGAGCCACTTTGCCCCCTCTGACGCGTCGGCGAGTTGGTCGAAATCCGCCACTGCATCGCCCCCCGGTTTGCGCGGGATGACCTGCGGTAGGGGTCGAAAATCGTAGCTGATGGGTAGGTCATCCCATCGGAATTTTTCAAGAATTTCGTCAGAAAGAAAATCGGTGGAATTGAGCCGATACACCGTTGCACGGGTTGCATCAGCGGGGGAGGCTGGCTTGGCTTCCGACGTATTGACGAGGTGAACATCTAGCCCAAAACTGCGGATGATTTCACGCCATTTCGGTCTATCGGAAATCGGTTGTTCGGGAATCTCAAAGGTAACGAGATGTTGGGCATCTCGTAATTGCCTCCCAAGTTCTGGGAATCCGTGGAAGTCTGCCTCCGTCTCATCATTTGGAGTGAAGGTCTCTCGCTCGTCGTGTGGCGTAAAAAAGAGGTCAAACATCTTTTCCTTCGGCAATTCCCTCCACTTCGTCCGTTTTTGTCGCTCAATCTCTTCTGAAACAAGTTTCCATCTCCCGGAAAAATCGTCGAAATTGTTTGCTGTTACAGGAATACCCGCCAGAACGACCGAAAGTTCTTCCCGATGCGCCCCCCATAGTTTTTCGGCAATTTCGGCACGAAGTGTGTCAATTTTCTCCCTAGCTTCTCTATAGGGCAGGAGTAGGTAGAAATGCCCACCGCTTGCGAGTAGCAGGTTCGTTATCGGCAGGCCAAACCGCCGTAAGATCCACAGCGCAATCGCCTCCGTCAACAGTTGTAGGTAGAACGACCGCCCACGCAGTTCCCGCGATGCGCCTTCAGACTTAATTCCGTAGAGGAAATTTTGGAGTCCTGAAATGTCGCCCTTGAGCAAGGCACACAACGGCCGTTCGGCGGATTGGCGGAGATAGCCATCCAGATCATCGGGTAGAATTTCCCGATGGACACACGCCGCGATCGCCGCCGTAGTGCGGAGATGGTCGTAGAGCGAAACGTCAGGGACAGTTCGCTCAGCTCCTCCCTCCCAAGGTGTAGCAGAAGGCATACGGGCGGTGTACTTGTGCAAGAGCGCAGCAAGTGTCTGATAGTCCGCAGATTGATAGCCTCTATCCCCTGCCAATCGCTGAAGCTCTTGCGTGAATTGATCCCAAAGTTCACTGTACCCGCTCGGCTGAATGTGGGGGTTCTCTGTCGGAAAAATGGCCTCCCGGTGGATATCTAACGGATTGAGATCATATCGCAATTCCGCAGGCTGCGGCTTGTCAGGGATTTGCAAGCGCGACATAATAGAGACCAACGCGGCGTGGGAAGGTCTCTCCTGCTCGCGCTGTTCGGTCTCGCGCTCTTTGGCGGAGAGCCAATCTGCCAAAACTACCTGCTTTTCGATTTCTTTTGTCTGTCTGGAGAGATTATGATGGTTTAGAATCGCATCCCCCAAATCATCACCGCACAGATGAAAGAACCCACCAAAGTCCTCTGTTACAAATTCCCAACCGTGTCTTTCGTGAGGGCGGAAGGGTGGTGTTGCAATCGTCCGCTGCCGAAATTTACCGATGTCGTGTAGTAGTGCTGCAAGTTGCAGGCGTTCAACGTTTTGAAGCATGTGGTCACCTCTTGAGATTCAAGATTTTGATATAAAATATATCCCTCGTTTTGAGAACCTTCAAGGATAACAACTCGGTTTTTATCGTAGCAACTCAGTTTTTATCCTATGGCTCATATAAAAGGAAAGAGCACGAAGAGAAACCGGGTTTTCAAGAAAAAACTCGGTTTCTGTTGCACGATTTCTTAACATGAGCATATCCTATGAGTGTAGCTGGAGGTGGATACGGTCTTTGGAAAGTGTCAGCCCATAGCAGATCTCGGCTTGGTTTGACGGTGGATTCCAAGACTGAATTTGATAGTGAGTAGACTCGGCTTCATCCAACCCCTCCCTAATTTTTCTGTTGATATTGGATCGAGTTTGCGAAAAGCGACCAATCGAATCGTTTTCCCAACCTTTCAACCCCTCTAGGCGAAAATCTCGTGCGGAAATTTGAGATATGATATCTTTGAGTGCAGCCGTTAGAAGTCCCTCCCGAATATCGAAGCGTGAAATGGAGTATCTATCCTCAGCTTTTCCTTCTAGGTGCTGCCGTGCAAAAAACAGGTAAAGCGCGAATTCAAGGGGTGTGAGTTTGATGATAACTTCTCCAATTTCCAAGCAACAGGAGAATGTATTAACAACGACGGGAGAGATTGCTTGCAACGCATTATATTCCCGTTGAGCAATCTCGATTAACTCCGTGTAGCCGGCGTCAGTATGTTCTTTGAGAAAAGGAATCTTCTCCCCAAGTAGCAGCAGTGGGATTTCTGCCAACTCAAGTCGAATCTCATCCGCAGGAATTGTGCGCCCATCCTTCAAAACGACATCGGCACCATCTGGCGGTGGATAGAAAAACTCCTGATTTTCAAGTTCAGGGTTCACGAGGACATGGGAAAGGGTATCGCCCGGTCTGCCGTAAAATTGCATCGCCAAGCCGATATAAAGCCCCATAGTTTTGCGTCCACCCGCGATAGAGGCGTGCAGATAGATATCGGTCGAGGTAGCCAGCTTTCGGACGAACGCAAAGAGTTGGTCTGCGAGGGCTTCGTTGTCGATCACACTTGAAATGTCTTCCAGTGGCTGTCCGTCCGCGTCCTTCAGAAGATGAATATTCGCCAGATCGAGATGGATTGGTGGTAGATTGTAGTCGTTGCAAAGGGATTTGAGTTTCCCGTTATCTCCGAGAAGTGTCTCCTCCAAAGCCTGCTTGCCACGTAGCGTAGTCAAGGCAAAAACTTCGGCGATTGGGACAGCTGGTGAAGCGAGGCACCAGTAGTAGTAGAGGGTTTCTGTGATTACTTGTGGTGAAAGTCCAACAACGCTAATGAGAACATGCTTGGAAGTGGTCTGCCGATTGGGTGTTGTGCGCATTTTCTATTCTCCCTTGACCAAAACCTACCGAATAATAGCGATTTTTGTGCCTTGCGTCTGCGATTCGCCATCAGCGTCGGTTGCGGTGATACGGCAGATGTAAACGCCGGGCGTGACAAGTTCAAAGAAGTTCCGCCTGCCTTCCCAAGTAAAGGCGTCATTCGTGCCCAATCGACCGCCGTTGTCTCCCGCGAGAAACACACTTTCAAGGACCTGCTCACCGACAGCGTCGTAAATGGAGACGATGACCTCCGCATCACGACTCAATAGATACGTCAGTTTGAGAGCAGCACCTTGCTGATTGAGGCGGAGCGGGTTCGGGTAAGCGATGGTATTTTCGATGGTCACGTTCGGGTTCGCTACTGTCAATTCGGTTTCGATCCGATTGTTGTTGAAATTGGACTCAAAGACCCGCGTATCATCGTTCACTAGGGCACGGAGGGTCAGTATGCCCCATGCGGTTGGTGTGAAGCGAGCACTGACCGTTTCCGATTGATTGACGCCTAGGTCTACGCTTTGTTCGGGTAGGGTTTCAGCACTTCCATCGGGATTGATAACGACAAACTGCACTGTGATGTTTTCGACGGGGACAGGTCCCGCGTTTGTGACCTCGGCGGTGATTATCACCTCATCCCCTTTAATGGGCGAGGAGTTGGAAACGCTGATCCCTTCGGATCCCCAAAAAATATCGGGGTTAAGCGGATCGCCCGTTCCGACGATTGGACGAGCGAGTTCAGCAAGCGTCGCTACGGCTAACTTGATAGCCAATTCCCCTAACAGCGGTATTGAGATCTTGGTCAAGTCATCCTCTTGACTGTGGATATATGCCGTCGATTCGTCCGGCGCATCGAGGGACGATTCCTCTGCCACCATCACCGCCGGAATGCCGATGTCCCAAAATGGGGAGTGATCGCTGTAGATAAAACTGGGATCGTTTTTCAGGCGCAGATCGATCGGAATTTTGTATCGCTCGGCAGCGGTGCCGAACGCGTTGACAAGCCACTGTGAACCCTCATCGCCGAGCACATGGATGTCCAAGTTCCCGTCCGGGTCATGTCCCAAGAGATCAAAGTTTAGGACACCAGCGATGTCATCACCGCGCTCCCGAACCAATTGTGCATAATGTTTGCTTCCGAATAGGAACAACTCCTCCCCCGAAAAAGCGATAAATCGAATGGTGAAGTCAAAGTCTTGCTGGCTCAGGATGCGCGCCGTCTCCAGCATTTCCGCTATGCCCGACGCATTATCAGAGGCACCCGGCGCTGCCATCCTTCTCCAACCCGTATCCCAACCGGGGGTTTTGGAGGCGATGCTGTCATAATGCCCCACCATCAGGTAGATTCGATGCTTGTTTGGACCTTTGCCCGGCAGTGTAGCGACCACATTCCGCATCACGTATTCGCCTATCAGCTGCCCCAGTGCGGATCGGCGCCGGTGGTCAAACGAATCAAATTCGACCTCCAGACCGTAGCTGCGAAACTGTTGGGCAATGTAGTCGGCGGAGTTATCGCAAGCGTGATCGGGTTCGGGATTATCATCAAATTGAACGGCATCACGGACTCGGAGAGCGTATCGACTTCGGAAGAATTGACCGGGCAGCCGGAGGTCTTCATTCTCGACGAGGGCGATAATCTGCCAAAGCCATCGAAAACCATCCGCCTGATTGAGTAGTCCTTCAATGACCGATTGCTGCTGGGGTGATGCAGATATACTGGGAGCAAATGGGGGCAACTGGAATTCCGGTAGGATAATATTGTCGGGCAGTTTCGCGCGCTGGTGAACTGGCAGATCTAATAGAACAGATTCAAGGTTGGCGTGCAATTTGAGCAGGCAAGATCCACCGAACTGGTCTAAAATTTCTCCATGGGTCCCGACTGATGCCCGCTCTGCCGCTGAAGGGAGCCAGAGGACATAATAGTTGAAGCCGGGGGTAACCGTATCCAAAACTTGTGAATCTGGCAGCTCGGTCAGCACATCTTGACTTGCTCCGATGGAATCGGAATGCGAAGTGGCTTGAATGATGGCAAAATCAAGTGTGCGATAGCGTAGCTTGACTCCATGATGTGTTTGCAGAGACTGGAGGTGTCGGTTGGAGCTTTCGGGAATCTTGATGAGTAGATCTTCTTGGGCAAAGAGGTTTGTCGAAATTAGGATCGAAAGGATAAACGCAGAGATAAGTTTCTTAGCCATTTGCAATTTTGATTGGATAACGGTTTGAGAAGCAGAGAGTCCCTACTTCCAACCGTGATTTTGACTACGCCAAACCCGCAGGCAGCATAATTAACTCTGGAACATAAACCCGTGCTGGCAGCGAAGCAACCAATAGACACGCATCGGCGATATCTTGGGGTTGCAGGGATTTTACCATCACTTCGGGTGGGGTTGGCACTGGACGTTTCAGAACGATTGGCGTATCGGTCAAACCCGGAAAGAGCATTGAGGTGCGGATGCCGTTCTCTTTTTCTTCTTGAAATGTGCCGTGAGCGAGCCCAACCATCCCGTGCTTGGTTGCTTGATAGGAGACGCCAGATGTATCGGGACGCTGCACCGCTCCACTGGAGACGTAGATGATCAAGCCGTCCTTTTGACTGCGCATTGTTGGCAGGACCGCTTTCGTGCAGTAAAACGCTCCCGTCAGGTTCGTCTGAATCATCATATCCCACGTTTCGTTGGATAAAACCTCAAGGCTCCGGTCGGGAATGTTTGTGCCGGTGACGTAGACGAGCACATCGATCTGTCCGAAGTGTTCTAACGTTGTTGCAATGAGCCTATCCACGGCCCCCGCATCTTGCGCATCGGTCGGGCAGGCGATAGCATCCTCGCCAATATCTTCCGCCAACGCTGCGAGCTTATCGGCACTCCGTGCAGCCACCACAACCTTTGCCCCCGCTTCAGCAAAAGTGATTGCGGTTGCCCTTCCCATGCCGCTGCTGCTGCCCACGACAATGGCAACCTTATCTGCTAATGAAAAACTCATAAGATAATCTCCCTATTTTCCTTAGAAATGTGATATATGAATGCTATACACCTGTCGCCCCATTGGGGTTTTGAGAGTCGGGTCAGGAAGCCCGACCTACTGGGATAGAGGGCAATTCGGGTTGATATATGAGATATGATACGTGAGATGATTTGCTTGTTTGCTCATTTGTCTATGCTAAGGTCTCAGATACATCAATGCCATTTGAAAATCACGACGTTCAGAGCAGTGTACACACCGCCACTGTGATGTTTCATCGGCTTGGTTTACTTGTAAAACCCACAGATGCTTGCAATCCACCTGTTGTCCCGATTGAGGGATTTGCTCCAAATTATCCCATTCGCAATCTAGGCAAAATGCAGATTCGTTTTTAAGTGTTTGTACTTTACCGCTGCATCTGGGACAGATCAATGTAGACGCCTCCTCCCATGAACAACTCAGAATGGCTGCCGACTTTAGTTTATGGAATTCACTATGCATTGTCAAGTTTTATCTTTTCAATTCCACTCTCGTTTGCCTTGACTCTACAAACCCGCTCTGCTAAACTACAAGGCAGACAGGTTACTATCATTCAATAGAAATCTATTAGGAGCACCGTATGAAAGTTGCAGTGATTGGGTTAGCGGGTGTTGGCCGCGCTCATGTCGACCGGTGGGCTCAGAGTCCTGACGCTGAGTTGGTTAGTGTATGTGACATCGTTCCGCAAATTACAGACGACCTCGCGCCACAGTACGGTATCAAGGGGTATACCTCTACGGAGGAGATGCTGGATACGGAGGATCTGACGGCAATCAGTATCTGCACGCCGCCGAAGGTTCACCTAGCGTTAACACGCGCAGCAGCGGAACGTGGCATTCACGTACTATGTGAGAAACCGATGGCGAGCACGGTCTCAGACTGTCAGGAGATGATCGATGTGTGTAAATCGGCGGGTGTTGTTTTGCAGATTGGGCACAAGAAACGGTTTATCCCGCCACTCCTACGTCTGAAGGAACTGACAGAAGGTGAATTTGGCTCAATTCAGTACATGGTTCACCGGTATCCGCATCCGGGGATGTCGAACAAAGATTGGTTCTGGGCAGAGGACGATGGTGGTGGACCCATCCTCGAAAATGCTGTGCATGCCGCAGATATTCTCGGCTTTCTGATGGGAGATGTCGAACGGGTTTACGCCGAAGGTGGGAGCTTCTTTGCGCCACACAGGAAGCCACAGATTGACTGCGCGATGTTTACCTTGCGATTCAAAAGCGGCGCGATTGGGGTTGTCAACGCTGGAATGGTTTCGATGGGAACGTTTAATTTTGAGGATTTCTACGTCGCCAACGAAAATGGCGTCGCTGAAGTGATCGGTGGGTTCGATTGCGTAGATACTTTGCGCTACGCTTTCCGAAACGATCCGGAGACTGTGAAGGAGGAGAGATACCCGAACTTTGATTCTTTCCGTGCGGAGATTGAGCATTTCATTGAGTGTATTCAGACGGGCAGCGAACCCCGTGCAAGCGGTGCGGCGGGCATGAAAGCGGTGGCGATTTGCCGTGCGGTGAAGCGGTCAGCAGAGATTGGGGAGCCGGTTGCGTTGTAAAACTCCTAAAGCGGGCTATCAGCTAGTGTTTTCATAGCAACCTCGTTAGGAGTCAAAACCTTATTGCGTCTGAAATGTACCATCAAATAGATGCACGAGTAAAGTAAAATTAGAATATCAAAGGGTAATAGGAGAATACGATGAAACTCACGCCACAACAGATTGAACAGTTTGGACAAAAAGGGTATCTTAAAATCGCACATCGCCTCATTACAGATGATCATCTCACCCTGCTACGCGAGCGTTACGACGCACTGTTTGCGAAAAAACGGGGCACGAGCGGTGAGGGGCTGCGCAACCTCGCTGTCGTCGGTGACTCGGAGCAGGACGAAACCGCAAACCGTTCGGAGGAGATGCTGCAGATTATGGAAATGTGGCGCTACGATGAAGCCTATCGCCAGCTGCTCTATCATGAGCCTCTGTTGGACATCGCTGAAAGCTTGATCGGCTCTAATATTCAACTGTTCCACGATCAAGCCCTTTATAAGCCTGCCCGTCATGGTGGCGAAGTGCCGTGGCATCAGGACAACGGATACTGGCGTTGTACCCCGTCAAATCTAGTGAGTATCTGGATGGCACTCGACGACGCCGATGAAGAGAATGGGTGCATGAATGTCATCCCCGGTAGCCATTTGGAAGGTGCCCCAGATCACGACCGCGCCATATCGGAAAAAGGGGAACTTCCTGCGTTGCTGCGAGCAAGCGTGGATGAAAATCGTAGGGCACCTGTTCCGGTCAAAGCGGGGTATGCGATGGTGCATCACTGTTTGATGCTGCATCAGACCAATCCAAATCGGTCACATCGTGGACGTCGGGCGATGGTCATTCACTATATGCCAACGGGTACACGTAACGGTAAGGGTGAGGTGATGGATGATCGCTTGGTGCTGCGTGGAAAACTGTAGAAGATAGCATGACAATCCTTTATCCTAGACATGCCTCCGCAAACACCCGCAGATGATTCTCTCCAAGGATCTTCCGGATTGACGCCGGCGAATAGCCGCGCTCCAGCAGCGCGTCGGTAATTTTCGGGAACTCCGTCGCATCCTTAAGCTGTTCGCCGCCACCGTCGAAATCAGATCCGATACCGACGTGGTCATCACCAACCAGATTGACAATGTAATCGATATGGTCGAGATAACGGGAAAATGAGGGGGTGTTATCGTCAATGAACCACGTCACGAAGGTCGCACCGATGACGCCACCATTTTCGGCGATGCGCTTAATCTGTTCGTCGGTCAGATTGCGCGGATGACCGCAGAGCACCTTACAGTTGCTATGAGAAGCAATTACCGGACGTTCGGCAATTTCCAGCACGTCCCAAAAACCGTGTTCACTGATGTGGGAGACATCGACAATCATCCCCAGTCGATTCATCTCTTTCACTAGCTGGACACCGAATCGGGTGAGCCCCCCGCCACTATCTGTTTCGCCGTTGCCAGCTGCCGCCCAAGAGGTGGGATCGTGAGTCAGTCCAATAGATCGGACGCCTAGGTGGTGGAGGCTTTTCAGAATATTCAGGCTGCGCTCCACACCGTCGCTGTTCTCGATGACCAAAATTGCAGCAAGTTTTCCCGCTGCCTTTGCCTCCCTAATATCTCCCGCCGTCCTAGCAATGATGATTTCATCAGCGTGGGTTTCGACTTCTGCCTTAAAAAAGCCGATGGCATCCAAGGCGTAGCTGAGATGGTTCTTCCACGCCCGCGTTACATCAATTGCAAAAAAGGCAGCATCAACCCCGCCCTGACGCATCTTCGGCAGGTTGATTTGGACTGCTGTCTGACCGGCTGCGGAGTCGAGGGGCCCACGCATATACGCAATTGTTCCATCATGCCGGACGCGATTGGACGTCTCCCGATCCGAAATGCTAACATTCCCTCGACGGATATGACCGACAATCGTATCGTTGTGAGAATCAATGACGAGGGCTTCTTTATGAAGGTCTATGGACGACAATTCTGATGTCAAGGCTGTTCTCCTTTTTGATGCGGTTGATGGTTTTTGAATGCTTCTCACACATCAGCTATACGCTGTGCTTTTACCCGTCGTTTCTTCTTAGACCGTTTTGAAGTCGAAGCGACTCGTAACCTTTCGCCCTGCCGTTTTTCCTGTCGCTCTACCTTTTTCGCCTTTTCCGCTTCCTCCTTCGCTCGCATCGCAATTCGCTTTTGCTCCCGGACGTGGGCTTCATATTCCGCGTAAGTCCCGACAAATAGCTTCGCTGTTCCGTTCTCAAAGACCAGTAGTTTGTTGACGAGCTTGTTCAGAAAATAGCGGTCATGAGAAATCATAAAAATGGTTGCCGGGTACTCCGCTAACGCATCCTCAAGGACTTCACGCGACGGTATATCTAGGTGGTTTGTCGGTTCATCCAATAGGAGAACATTTGCGTTTTCCAAGAGCAACTTGGCAAGCATGACACGACTCTGTTCACCGCCGCTGAGGTCACCAATCCATTTGAAAACTTCATCCTCAGAGAACAGAAATCGTCCGAGAAAACTGCGAATCTCCCCTTGTTTTTGTGCTGGACGCAATTCCCAAATCTCGTCAATAACTGTGTTGTCTCGGTTAAGCCCTGCAAGTTCCTGGTCGTAATACCCAAAATGGAGGTTGTGACCAACCTTCAGCTCCCCCGAAGTTGGCAGTTCGTTCCCCAGGATCATTCGGAACAAAGTCGTCTTTCCAACGCCGTTAGGACCAATGATACCGACGACATCCTGACGGTAGACCTCCAGATTCACGTCTTCAAAGATCTGTTTATCGTCATACCGCTTTCCCAAGCCCTGACTACGCAAAATATCGTTTCCACCCCGCACATCCGGCGTGAAGCGGAGTTTGATTGTTTTCTCAAGGGTCTCTGGCTTTTCTACCCGTTCAAGCCTGTCAAGTAATTTCTGCCGTCCCTGCGCCTCCCGGGTGCGTTGTCCAGCCATATTTCGACGGATAAAGTCCTTCTCGTGAGCGATATGCCGTTGCTGCTTTTTATATTCCCGTTCTTGTGCTATTCTTTCAGTTTGTCTGATTTCGAGATGTCTGGTGTAATTTCCGGGATACTCTTTGGGTTTGTGATTTCGTAGTTCAACAATTTTGCGGGTAACGCGATCCAAAAAGTAGCGGTCATGGGAAACGATGATCACCGCCCCTTGATATTCGGTATTCAGGAAGTTCTCTAACCACTCAATCGCTTTGATGTCGAGATGATTGGTGGGTTCGTCGAGGAGTAATAGATCCGGATCTTCGAGCAGCAATTTCGCGAGCGCGGCACGACTTTTCTGTCCGCCGCTCAACACACCAATTTTCAAATTAAAATCGCTGTCATGGAATCCTAGCCCGCCTAGTGTTCGATCTGTTTGATATTCATAATCGTAACCGCCCATTCGATCGTGCCGCTCTTGCAGTTGGGCATATTTGTCAAGTAAATCGAGATCTTGCGCCATCCTTTCACTGAGCAGAAGCATCTCATCCTCAAGGTCCCGCCGTTCCTGAAAGACCTTGAACATCTCTTGCCGGAGTGAGCAATCAGCTTCTAGGTTAGGCTCTTGGCTAAGATACCCGATTTGGAGCCGCTTCGCATACGAAATATTTCCTTTAAAATCCTCGATCACACCGGCAATAATTTCAATCAGCGTAGTTTTACCGGTTCCATTCTTCCCGATGAGTCCAATCCGATCGCCATGTTCAACTGACAAAGAGACTTCGTCCAGAATGAGGTATGGGTCATACGATTTTGTGACTTGGTCTAATCTGACTAGTGACATAGAGATCCCTTGTATCGCAAAAAAATGGAAATTCTATTTGAGGCGGGAAGTGTAGCAGCTGATTTTTCGGTCGCGGCGCACTTAATCAAAATTGCTCACACAATCAGCAGCACTATCGGTGGAAAGGCATGTCTGACGGAACACACATCAATTTTTAATGGCAAGGATCCGGTTCGGAGATAGGTAGATCAACGCGTTCAATAAGCGTCATCATCGTCGTAAAAATCTGCCTCATCCATGTATTCGTCGTCGAGCTCTTCTTCCTCGTAGTCATTGTAAGCATCGATATCCATCAATATATCGAGCTCCCTAGGACTCTCAATGCCTATCCGACAAATCCAGCCATCTCCTTCAGGCGAATGATTAATCAGATCCGGATCTTCGTCCAGAATGGTGTTGATTTCTTTAACCTCTCCCGTTACTGGTGCATGGACGAGAAAAGTATTACCATCAACTACCTCTGCCCTGCCCAGTGGTTCATCTTGCTCATATTCGTCTCCAACTGCGGGCAGTTCAACAAAAACAATATCACCATACTCTAGCTGGATGCGTTCGGTAATTCCAACGACCCCGTCGTTTTCGCCAACTTCAACCCATTCATGTGTAGTAGTGAATTTTTTTCCTTCGCTCAAGATTATTCCTCCTGTATTTCGTAGTGCCTACACACTCAAGATCTCAAATGGATAGATTATACAGTCACGGGATCAACCACGTCAATATCAGAGTTGATTCCCGGTAGATTTTTTTGGAAATTTTCCACCTCTCGTCGACGAATTTGCAGATGTGCGGTTGCGCGTTGATCATATTCAACGTTTATCACCTTTCCTCCCAATCTGTTACACAGTTTGAGGACCGCACCGATCCCTTCATAAGGTGTTCGCACTTGTAGTGTCTTATAAAAAATCCGAGTTTCAATTTTTGCACCCGCTAAACATTCCCTCGCGCATTGACCATACGCCCGAATAAGTCCACCGACTCCAAGATTGATGCCGCCGTAGTAACGGGTGACAACGCAGATAACGTTTGAGAGTTCAGAAGTGGTCACCGCTGTTAAAATTGGGGGACCCGCGGAGCTTCTTGGCTCGCCGGCATCGGTGGCATATTCGCGTTTTTCGCGTCCCCATCCGACCCTATATCCGTAGCAGTAGTGCGAGGCGTTGGGGTACTGTTCTTGGGCGAGTGCGAGGAATCTCTTTGACCCCTCTATCGTATCAACCGATGTGGCAAGCCCAAAAAAGCGAGATTTTTTAACGACTAGCTTCGATTCGGCTGTCCCAATAATGGTTTTGTATTCGTCTGACATAGTGGACGCGAAACGTGATGCATAGTTTGATGGAAAATTAACGGTTTATGCAGGTTAGTCTACGTTTCCCTTCAGAAACGCTGCCCAATTGAAAATGAGTATACAGATTTACCGTTTTCGATGCGGATCTGCTCACCGTTATTCTCGATTGGTCGTATTTGGGGTGTATAAGCTGCGTTTATATAAATCCCACGAACCTGTAAACCAAAACCCAGTGTTAGTCCTTCAGCTTTCAACGGTCTATCCTCAAACTCAACTTCTCCCGTTTCGAGGTTTAGGATTGAACCGAACTGTGTTTCGGTGTAGCGCAGATAACCTATTCTTGCACCAATGAAATTGCGATACCAAACAGTTCCACCAAAGTTGGTTCGGATGCCGTCTTCAAAGGGTGGGTTCACATCCAAGCCGATCTGAATAGCGACATCTTTATGATGGAAGTGGTAACTCCCGCCCAAAAGGATATTTCGATGGATACGATCGGGGATAGAATTATCAGTGAACGACAATCCGTTACTCAAGTTTCTAATTACGCCACCGATGCGGAGGTGTTCGCCCAATTGTTGAATCAGTCCTAAATTATAGGCGTAACCGTGTCCAATATGTCTTTCGCCCTCAATATCTTGTACTTTGGATCGTAGCCATCTAGCATCAGTACCAAATGCTAAACCTCGAAACAGCTTTACCGCATAGCCGATTCCAATCGCGAAGTCGGTCTCAGCAAAACTGTTGGTCGCTTTTCCAAGGTGGTTAACGCGGCTGAACAGCCCCTCATGCCCCACTGCGAAATCAAACCCAATGCCTCCTGTCTCTCCCAAGGGCATACTATAGCTTATAAGCTCAAGCCCCGATGCGCGGAGCGCGTACTGACTGCGGTCCTCATATCGTTCAACATCGTTCAGTTTCGCAATTGTGGCGACAGTGCGCGGGAATCGTGAAATGTGAGTGGCAAGACGACTGTTATCGATGAAGCTGAGTCCGGCAGGATTGCTGTTAAGGGCATTTACCCCGGAAATTGTGTTGACAAAACGACCTTCCATCCTGAGATGTTCTGCCGTAGTGAGCCTCCTGAGGAATATATCTGCCGACGCGCGAAAATCTTCGTTAACAACTTGTGCGGATACCCGGTTCCAGCCAGTGAGGAGCAGTAACAATGCGACGAGCGTGACTGCGAAGGTGCGTATTGCGTAGAACGTGAGGCGTGAAGCATAGTCGGATTTGTTCTTATACATAACTTGGGTATTTGTACACGCAGATTTATGGCACATCGTGATCTCAGCAATGCCAACATTAATGCCTATAATCGAGTTTCGTATGTTGTGTCTTTGATTTGTTGTGCGTGGACAATGGAGTCTTCAGTTATTCAGGAGGGAGGTTAATCCGAGCTACGATGAATTGCATCTGTCATTTGGGCAACCTGACACATTGCCTTTACATCGTGGACGCGAACGACATCGGCACCGTGAGCAATCGCCCATGCAACTGTCGCAGCAGTGCCTTCCAACCGGTCGTCCGGATTGGGCAGATTGAGAAGCCTCCCAATGAACGACTTTCTGGAAGTACCAATAAGGATGGGTTTATCTAGGCTCCGAAACGTATCAAGACAGCGTAAAATCTCTATATTGTGCTCCGCGGTCTTACCAAATCCGATACCAGGATCAATCATGATCTGGTCAGGGCAAACCCCTTCCGCCTGTGCTTTATCGACCCGTTGCCTAAGAAAAGTTTGAACTTCATCGATTAGATCGTGATACACCGGCGTGCGCTGCATTGTACGGGGAACACCCTTCATGTGCATGAGGATCAGTCCAGCATCCATCTCTGCAACAACCCTCGCCATCTCTACGTCCCCTAACGCTGTAATATCATTGACAATATGAGCCCCCGCTTGAAGTGCACGACGTGCAACAGCGGATTTATAAGTGTCAATCGAGATAAGCGTCGCTGTCCGGTTTGCGAGTTCTTCAATCACCGGTAGCACCCGGGCCAACTCTTCATCTATGGAGACGGGTAAGGCTCCTGGGCGAGAAGATTCGCCGCCGATGTCGATAATATCTGCTCCATCGTCAACCATCTGGTGAGCGTAGGCGATTGCATGGTCTACATCAAGATAACGCCCACCGTCAGAGAAGGAGTCCGGGGTAACGTTTAGGATGCCCATGATCCGTGTGCATTTCCCGATGGTGAGCAACTTTCCTCGGCAATTCATCATGGAATCGAAGCAATTTGAGGACGGGGTCCAAGTATTTCTTCAATATCTTCCGTAGTAAGCGTTTCGCGATCCAGCAACCCATCAGCCAGTTTCTTCAGCCCATCAAGATTCGTTTCAATGAGATGCCTCGCTCGATTATAGCAATCCATAATAATGCCATGGACAGCTTCATCAATTTCGATCGCTGTCTTTTCGCTATAATCTTGGTGATGTGCGATCTCTTTGCCCAAAAAGACCTGCTCTTCACGGTGACCGAAGGCGAGGGGTCCGAGATCACTCATGCCCCATTGCGTGACCATCTTGCGCGCGATATCGGTCGCCTGCTCAAAATCATTCTGCGCGCCCGTGGTTAACTCACCAAAGATGAGTTCTTCAGCAACACGTCCTCCGAGTGCCGTGGTAATACTTCCAAGGAGATATCTTTTGTTGAAGTTCCGACGTTCTTGGCTAGGAAGTGCGATCGAAACGCCAAGCGCTCGCCCCCGAGGAATAATGGTGGCTTTATAGTTGGGATCATTTTCAGGCATAACATGTCGTAACAGGGCATGTCCCGCCTCGTGGTATGCAGTGACACGCTTATCATCATCACTAATAAGGAGGCTCCGGCGTTCAGGTCCCATCAGTACCCGGTCTTTTGCCTCATCAAAGGAACTCATGTCAACGGACTCTTTGTCCTCCTTGGCTGCTAGTAATGCGGATTCGTTTACCATATTTTCGATATCCGCCCCCGAAAAGTAAGGTGTCGCCTTTGCCAGAATCTCCAAATTCACATCTGCATTCACTTCGATGTTTTCTGTATGGACTTTGAAAATATCCTCACGCCCTTTGACATCAGGGAGATCAACGACAATTTGGCGATCGAAGCGTCCTGGACGAAGGAGTGCCGGATCTAACACATCGGGACGGTTTGTTGCAGCAATGAGAATAACGCCTTCAGAAGTATCAAACCCGTCCATTTCTACGAGCAGTTGGTTTAAGGTTTGCTCGCGCTCATCATGCCCGCCACCGATGCCTGCACCGCGATGTCGTCCAACAGCATCGAGTTCATCAATAAAGATGATGCACGGCGCATTCTTCTTGCCTGTCTCAAACAGGTCTCGGACTCGGGAAGCTCCAACCCCCACAAACATCTCAACAAAATCCGATCCACTGATACTATAAAATGGAACATTGGCTTCCCCGGCAACCGCACGCGCAAGTAAGGTTTTTCCGGTACCCGGCGGTCCCATTAACAGGACCCCCTTTGGGATCCGTCCACCGAGTCGCTGAAATTTCTTCGGGTCTTTTAGGAACTGAATCACCTCGTCCAGTCCTTCTTTCGCTTCATCGCAGCCGGCAACATTCGCGAACGTAATTTTCGATTCGCTTTCAGAATGGAGCCGGGCGCGACTTTTTCCAAATGATAACGCCCGATTGCCCGTGCCTTGCATCTGTCTTGAAATAAAAACCATGATACCGAGGAAGAGCAGAATTGGCAAGATCGTTGATCCGAAAATTACAATCCATTGGGGAACTGCCGAGGATTGTTCATTATCAAAGGGAATTTGACGCTCAATAAGTTTTTCTTCAAGTGGGTATTCAGAGTAGATATCACGGCTTGTCCGAAATTCCTGAAACGTTCCTGACTCTCCTCCAAGTCCGGGGCTGTCATCTAAAATGGCTTGCGGTTCCCTGAATTTTCCTTTAATCCACTCTTTACCAATTTCAATTTTTCCGTCAAACAGGTCTTTGCTATTCTCTTGTTGCAGATAGGCATAAAACTCTGATGTGGCAAGTTGATAAACCCGTCCCTTACCCGAACTCAAAAAGGCGTACATGGCATAAGCGATGAGCGACGCCATAACCAACCAGACCACAATACTTTTCGCACTCTTATTCACGGTACTTAACCTCTCATATCTACAAAAAATTCAAATTGATACTTGGGAGTGAACCTTTCTCGACGATTTATCACTCCGCGCAGTTGAAGTATACCAAATCTACTGTCAAATATCAAATGAAATTAGCGCAAGTTGCTAGCTGCCTTGTAATCGTACACACCTGTCACCCCGTCCGGACTAAGATTAGTTCCGATTTGGTATGTTTCAGAAAGTGAAGAATTACCAAAGAACACTCCATACAATTCCCAGCTCATTGAACTGGAAACCTTGTGGAACTATGCTGGTATTTTTACGATTTCGTAGAAGCGAGGGGACTTCGCCCGTACAGAATAATACAACGACATTGGGAGATCCAAAGCGATTGGTCCTATGAGACAGGTGTGGCAATTTGAGTAACATCAGCACTGGACAACACAATTCGCCCTGCCCGATAAATCAGGCAATTATAGTCAATTCTGAAGTATCAATTCTGCAATGCTTCAGTAGGGAACAACAATCGTCGTTCCCTACACTGTAGGTTTTAGATTTAAAGGGAGTTTCGCGCCCTAAGTCCTCACGGCACAATCGATAGCGCACGAACTTCGCCAAACTCATGTGTAAGCTTGGACCACGACGCTCCATCATCTGTGCTGCGGAAAAGCTGACCGTTAACGCTACAAGCGAACAACCACCCGGGCACCGCCGGCTGACGTGCCAAACACCAGATTGTGCTGTTGGCTGTCAGTCCGAGATCCGCCCGTTCCCACGATTTACCAAGGTTATCTGTGTAGAAAAGCCCGCCTTGGTCGCCGGGGGGACCATTTCCAGCTCCTATATAAACTCGACCCGCACCATTCATGGGAACATACATCGCCGCCCGGCAGTAGGGCCAGGGAAAGCCCTCCCCGACACTAAGCGGGGTCCACTCGCTCATATCTGTCGTGACGCAGACATCGTTATTTGTCGCCGCAACGAGTGCTTTGGGATCGCCAGGGACAACAGTCAGTCCATGAATGTCGAGGCTGCTTAGCCCCTCACTTCGCTCTACCCATGTCTCTCCGCCATCGGTGCTGAGACGTAGCCCGTCAATTTCAATTCCCGCATAGACGGTCTGATCATCCTCTGGATCAATAGAGATCGATGTTACACGCGGTATAATTGGTACACCCTCGCACTCTTCAGCGAGTTCAACATCGAGCTGCTTCCATGTATCTCCGCCATCGGTTGATTTAAAAAGGGCGGACGGACAGGTGCCTGCGTAGAGGATGTCGGGGTTATTGGGATTGATAGCAATTGCCCAGATTTGCAGATTATCCATAGAGGAATTGATTTGTTCCCAATTATCCCCACCATTTTGCGTGCGGAAAATACCAGCCTCTGTTCCCGCAAATAGGACTGATGAATCGTTAGGATTTGCGGCAAGGGCACGAATATCCGCTTCCGGGAACATTCCGGTGCTCGCACGAGTCCACGAATCACCACCATCTTTGCTGCGCCATACGCTTTGACCTACTGTTCCTGCATAAAAAGTTGGGGTTGCCATGTGTGGTCTCCTTATTGTGTGAATCAGGATTTAGGCATGAATCTGTAAATCCCGATTTAATTGGTATTAGACTGATTAATTTATCTTTTTAAAGTCCACCGGATCCAACCGGCTCACCTAAGAAGGAAATCTCCCACCGGATGCTTTCGGGGGTAACTTCCGGAGAAAGATGAAGCGAATATGTGTAAATGGCTCCATCCTGTACAGCTTTCATTGGGGTTGCTGATATAATAGGTTCTGCACCTTGCACAACCGTAATCTGTGGCGGACTTTCACCAATCGAATAATTCGCGACAGCGATGATGTCCCAATATCTTGGATGAACAGGATTAGGCAAAACTGTTGCGCTAAATTCCACCTTTTCAACAATCTGCTCGGCACTATAAGAGTAAGATGATGTGCTCCCTCTTGGTAAATCGCGTTCGGGTTGCACACTAGGAATAAGCGTGACCTTCTCGGCACTCTCGCCAAAGTTTAGGATAAGTAGACTCCCTTTTCCCATCTCAGTCAGCGACATATCGTGTATCGCTGTCGGCTGTCCACCTCGAAACTCAATTGCCTTGACATCGTAAGATTCACGATTATCCCCCTTAAAGGAGAGACTCAAACTACCATGTTTGGTGTTGGGGTAGAACGGGATATAATCCGCTGCGTAGTTGGCAAGTGGGTTATTTTCAACGGAAATAGGGTATGAACGATGCTCACGGCGAGGCCAGAGGCTTAATTGTTCATTCTGATAGCCGTGCTTGCCATCGGCAAACTCGTTGTCATCTAGATAGTTTGCTACCTTCCAATCAGCATAAATGACGGGAAAAGTTTCTTCCACCCCACGTGAGCCCAAAGCATCATTGATACCGGCGATTCCGTTTGTTCGATCTTTCACGATTGCAGCGATTGTTTGTGAACCGCCGTAATGCTCGTGGAGATAAAGCATCCATAAATATACTGCGCCGTAGTGGGCAAGTTGGCTGCGCGTGCCGTCGGGCCAATCTACTAGCGAAATATGCGGATTTCGTTGAAACGATGAAACGTGGTTCTTCACTGAGTATCCACAGATAAATGTAGCATACTCAGAACAACCCTCATTGACCCAAATCGCTTCATTTATATCATGTCGCCAATGGATGAGATGCTGAAATTCGTGGGCAAGCACACCGAGCGCTTGCTGGCTTCCAGCGTTTTGGGGATGGGTATCAAGATAGAGCATATCGAGCTCATTGCTACGGACCGGAACACCTATCCCCGGGTGCCTCAGAACGCCTCGATGTTGGTTCACTGGGCTGAAAAAACCTGCAACGAAGCTGCTGCCTCCTGTTTCCTTGTCACGAATATCCAATAAAAGCAGATAGATCCGCTTATCGCCATCAATGTCAGGAGGTGCCCCAAAAAGCTCTGTTTGAATCTCATAGATTCCACGGTTTACGTCAGCCGGTGTGGCGTCATCAAATGCACGGCGCACTGAGTTGACCGTTCCCTGGTGAACCGTCCGTAACCACTGTGAGTCCTCAACAAAGATGTAACAGAACTCCCCAATCGCTCGCAATGTAGATCGAACGATATATTGTTCGTGAGTGTTAAAATTGACTGAAAAGAAATCCTTGCGCTCCCCAAGTACGAGTTGAGGAGCATTCGGTTGGGCAGGCGCAGAGGGGACTTCAGAAGCGTCTTTGAGGATAGGACCGAAGTGTTCATAAAAATAGGGAGTGCCATCAATCCAACCGTGGGCGGTTGACACTCCCAGCAGAACGCAAAATACAATGGGCAAAACGTGAAACCGATCGTCCATTCCACACCCCCGAACGAACTCATGAACCAATGAACTTACAAACACACCATATCGCCATTTTCTCAGGTGCCGATTTCGTCACTTTTCGAGGTCTATTCTTGTCCATACTTTTTCAGTTTCTCCAGAATGGCGGTATTATCCGGAGCCAGTTGAATCGCCTTCTGCCACGCTGCAACTGCTTCCTTCTTGAATCCTTTTTTTAAGTATACCTCTCCCAGATGATCTTGGATCTCTACGCTATCCGGCAGGTAACTCACCGCTTTTTCAAGTTGTTTCAATGCGTCGTTCAGCTTGCCCTGCTTGAAATACGCCCAGCCGAGACTATCCAAATAAGCACCATTTGATGGAGATTTTTTTAGGGCTTTCTGGATTAACGCCACAGCTTCGTCTAAATTGGTTCCAAGCTCGGCAAAAAAATAGCCGAGTGCATTATAAGCTTCCTCGCGTTCAGGTGAGAGTGCAATTGTTCTTCGGAGATAGTGTTCTGCTTGCTCTAAATTTCCAATCTCTTGGTAAGCAATTCCAAGCCAGTAGTTTGCATCAGGGGCACCAGGTGCCGCTGCTAAAGCTGTTTCTAAAACTTCAATTGCCTCATTTTCCCGTTGCAGTGCGACGTAAAGACTCCCAAGGCGTGCACGAAAATATGTCATCAACTCATCGTCGTGTTTGTGATTAGCGGGTTGAGCAAGTCGTCGCAGTTCAGAATAAGAGTAAATTGCTTTGCGGAGGTTTTCTGCCGCAGCCTCTAACTGACCTTCTGGATAAAGCTGATCATGCTGCTCAAAACACAACTTCCACAGTGCGTCATGCGCTCGCCACAGGTCGCGGTTAATTTTAATTGCACGCTCGTAAGCTGTAATAGCCTCCTGTTTATTGTCCAACTGATTATACAGGCTGCCCAGCCGTATGTAGAATGTCGGCTGATAAGGCATGATGCGCACCAGCTCTTTGAAAGCGTTGGCGGCAGATTGGTAGTCTCCTATCTGCTCTGAGATCTCCCCAAGGTAGTAGTATGCACTGAAGGGTCGTCCATTCCTCTCAAATCCATAATGGTCGGGATCCAGTTCAACGACTTTCTGGAACGTCGCAATAATATCGTCCCATTTATCCTTATTCTTTGCGTTTCCATATCGCCAGATCATAATCTGTCCCAGCAAGTAATGGGGCATTGGTTGTTCGGGGTCAATTTCAATGGCTCTGCGACAGCTGCGTTCTGCCGTTTGGAGGTCGTACATCTCCATGCTAAGGCTCGCCAGCTGGGTATGGACAAAGGCTGAAGTTTCATGTTCACGTAGGATCTGCTGATACCCTTCTTTTGCAGGAGACAGCCGAGTTCTTACCCGCAAGTAGGTGGCGGAAATCAGGTGAGTATAGACCCGCTTTGCACGCTCAGATTCCGGACTTAGACCGTTATCAACAATCCGAACGTCATCCACCGTCGATTCCAAAGCTGCCACGTCAGCAGCGTTCAATTGTGCACTTAGATTCACTACTATTAAGGTAGCAAGTAGTGTTGTTGATAGACGTATCACAGTAAAACCTTTCTATGGATGACTTATCAACCTTCATCATTGGGGACATCTTCACTATCTTGGGCTCCGCCATTTTGGGAGATTTTTCCAACATCAACAACAATCTCCTCTTTACGTAAGGACATCAAACGCACTCCCTGCGTATTCCTCCCGATTGTGCGGATGTCGTTTACTGCCATGCGTGTCACCATGCAGTTTGAACTCACGATAATCAGTTCGTCATCGCCTGACACCATTTTCACCGCAACAACGGGCCCATTACGAGTGCTTGTTTTAATGGCAATTACACCTTTTCCCGCGCGTCCCTGCAAACGATAATCGGCTAATAGCGTGCGTTTACCGTACCCGTTCTCTGTCACGATTAACACCGTCTCGCGCTCATCAAACGCAGCAACCATACCGATAACGAAATCGTCCTCTTCCAAACGGATTCCACGAACGCCTGTTGCGGTCCGTCCCATGCTGCGAACCTCATCTTCATTGAACCGTATGGATAGCCCAGATCGGGTGACCAAGAGGATATTGTGATCGCCTTCGGTCAATTGGGCCCCAATAAGTTTGTCCCCGTCGTCAAGATTTATTGCAATAATGCCAGCAGAATATGGCCTGCTAAAGACTTCAAGGCTGCATTTCTTGACAACACCTTTTTCCGTTGCCATAAAAACGAACCGCTCGTCATCAAACTCGCGCACCGGGACAAATGCGGTGATCTTTTCGTCGCTTTCTATCCGTAGGAGGTTGACAATCGCTTGCCCGAATGCAGTGCGACCCCGTTCGGGAATCTCGAAAACTTTCAGCCAATAACACTTGCCCCGATCCGTAAAGAACAGGATGTATTGATGCGCTGATGCGACAAAGACCTGCTCGGGATAATCTCCCTCCTTGCTCTGCATCCCGATCACACCAATCCCACCTCGATGTTGACGACGATAAGTGGTGATTGGCACCCGCTTAATGTAACCTTCGTGAGAAATAACAACGACCATCTCTTCGTCGGCGATTAGGTCTTCAATCTCAAACTCTGTCACTGCATCAACAATCTGAGTTCGCCGCTCGTCCCCGTATTTAGTTTTTAACTCTAATAACTCCTCTTTAACGATGTTTGTAATGAGGAACTCACTATCGAGGATTGTCCGTAGCTCTTCAATCCGTTCAAGAAGGTTCGTGTATTCATCGTTAATTTTCTGTCGTTCCAACCCTGTCAGTTGGCGCAGTGTCATAGTTAAGATTTCACTCGCCTGTATCTCTGAAAGGGTATAGTTTTCTATTAATAGGTTTCGGGCATCTTCGGGAGATTCCGCGGTTTGGACAATCTCGATCACGTCTTCAATGTTGTTTAAGCCGATTCGATACCCTTCCAGAATATGCGCGCGTCGCTCACAGAGGTTGAGATCGTATTGAGTCCGACGGCGAATGACCTCTCGACGATGGTCGAGGTAGTAGCGCATAATCTCTTTTAAAGATAGGACTTTGGGCAACCCATCAACGAGGCATAGCATAATCGCGCTATAGTTTGTCTGCATCTGCGTATGCTTATACAACTGATTCAAAATCACTTGTGCAATCTCGCCTCGCTTGAGTTCAACGATGACCCGCATGTTTCGGTCCGATTCATCGCGAATATCAGAGATTCCCGTTATCGTCTTATTGGCGACCAGATCATACATCTTCTGAAGGAACTGATTCTTTTTAACCTGGTATGGAATCTCCGTGATGAGTATATGCTCCCTGCCTCCCCTTGTTCGCTCGATAACCGCTTTTCCTCGAACGGTGACTGAACCTCTACCTGCAGCGTATATGTCACGAATACCGGTGCGTCCAACAATTAAGCCTGCTGTCGGGAAGTCGGGACCGGGGATATGCACCATGAGGTCTTCAAGGGTTGCCTCTGAATTTTCTAGCAGTAGAATCAACCCATCAACAATCTCCCCCAAGTTATGCGGCGGAATTCGTGTCAAGTATCCAACCCCGATGCCAGTTGTTCCGTTGACTAGCAGGTTTGGCAATCGCGCCGGAAGTACGGTCGGTTCGGTTGTCGATTCTTTGTAGTTTGGCTGGAAGTCAACGGTATCTTTGTGGATGTCCGCCAACATTTCATCCGCAATCCGCATCAAGCGGCATTCGGTGTAGCGCATTGCCCCTGGTGGATCACTGTCAATTGACCCAAAATTTCCTTGCCCGTCAACCAACGGGTAACGCATGGCAAAGTCTTGAACCAGTCCGACCAATGTATCGTAGATTGGACCGTCGCCATGTGGATGGAAGTTCTTCATGACCTCACCAACGACAGCCGCACACTTGTCATAAGAGCGTCCTGCGGTGAGATTCATCTCTCCCATCGCATAGAGGATGCGTCGTGTACTAGGCTTCAACCCATCTCTGAGGTCAGGAATCGCCCGGTTGGTGTTAACGCTCATCGCGTAGGTCAGATAGGATTCCCTTAATTCATCCTCAATATATCGCGTGATAATATTAGAATTTTCATCGTTTCGTGTTAGCACCTTCCGCTTCACTCCTTAGTATTATCTACCGGTTTCACCCTTTAGTACTAGGCTAGGGATTTTTACTTTGCGGTTCGGGGTGGATCGGGTCAACCCAATAGACTTCCTCCGGCGGTTCCACCGGTTCAATGTCCAAATTGATAACAATTGGTTCTTGATCACTCCGCACCAAGACACAGGAAAGCGGTTCGTTTTTGCTCGCATTAATTTCTTGGTGCGGCACAAAGGGCGGCACATAGATGAAATCCCCAGGGCCCGCCTCGGCGACAAACTCAAGCTGCTCGCCCCACCGCATACGTGCGCATCCATTCACCACATAGATTACGCTCTCCAACGCTCCATGATGGTGTGCGCCAGTTTTTGCGTTGGGGTGAATATTCACCGTGCCAGCCCAGAGTTTGTTAGCCCCGGTGGTCGCACGATTGATAGCAGCGGCGCGAGTCATGCCGGGGGTCTGCGGCGTATTCATATCCAGCTGATCGCTGCGGACTATCCTCACTCCACCGTCACGCCAATTTACGACATTGTCTGACATCTTACGCCCCATACAGGTCAAGATTCACCTGATTCCCATACTTTTCGATAAAGACACGCCGTGGGTCAACATCATCGCCCATGAGCAAGGTAAACATCCGATCTGCCTCAACGGCATCCTCCAGCTTTACCTGAAGCAGGACTCGTGCTTCGCGGCTCATGGTCGTGTCCTTCAACTGCTCTGCGTTCATCTCGGCAAGACCTTTGTAACGGGTAATCGAGATGCCGCGTCGCCCGATCTCCTCAATGGCACTCAACATTTCCCAGACAGTATCCGATTTTCGCGGCTCCCGGTCCCTATCTTGGATGATAAAAGTCGAATGACCGTTACTGCTCGCCACCCCATTTGAGCTATCGAAATCGTGAGGCAAAATATCATATCTGTTTAACTTTTCAATGAGACTATCCAACTCTCGGATTTCAGGCATATCTGAGACATCTTCAATCACTGCCTCGTCTGTCGCCCCGAGATCTGCCAGTTCCAGCTGAGAGTTTGCATTTTGTTGAATCAACAAATCGATATCTTCATCCTCAAAACGGTAGAATTCTCCCCCGTCAGTTTGCACTAGGAATAAGGGGATGGTCTCTTCGCCCCGGAAGCGTTGACCAAAAATGCGATCCGTATCAATTCCTTTGCGTCCTAACTCGCTCAACGAAGTCTCAATTTTTCGGGTGGCCTCAAGAATGGTGCGAAACTGTTTTGCAGTGTACGGTCTGTCGCGCCGACTGTTGGTCAATTTCGCGTTTTCCATCGAAGCTTCCAAGAGATAATCGTTCATCTCTTCGTCGCTTTGGAGGTATTGGGAGCGACGTCCTTTTCGGATTTGATACAGCGGTGGTTGAGCGATGTACAGATGTCCATCCTGAATCAACTGGGGCATCTGGCGGAAAAAGAAAGTCAAGAGCAAGGTGCGGATATGTGCGCCATCAACGTCGGCATCAGCCATGATAATCACCTTGTTATAGCGCAACTTTTCCAACGTAAAATCTTCTTGACCAATGCCCGTTCCCAACATGGTGACAATGTCGATAATCTGCTCATTCTTGAGAATTTTATCCAACCGTGCTTTGGCAACGTTGATACCTTTCCCCTTCAGCGGCAATATCGCTTGGAAGCGTCGGTCCCGTCCTTGCTTGGCTGTGCCACCGGCTGAATCGCCTTCAACGAGAAATACTTCGCATAGTGCGGGGTCACGTTCAGAACAATCAGCAAGTTTTCCGGGCATTGATGCGGAATCCAGTATTCCTTTCCGGCGGATGACTTCCCGCGCTCTTCGAGCAGCGTCGCGTGCTTGTGCAGCTTGAATACTCTTTTGGATGACCCTTTTGGCAATGTTTGGGTTTTCTTCGAGATATTCCTTTAACTTCTCATTGACGAATGCCTGCACAATCCCCTCGACCTCAGTATTCCCCAATTTTTGTTTTGTTTGTCCCTCAAACTGTGGGTCAGGCACCTTGACGCTAATCACAGCAGTCATTCCCTCACGAATATCCTCGCCAGACAAAGAAATTTTTGCGGTCTTTAGTAGGTCATAAGTTTTCGCATAAGCGTTGAAGGTCCGTGTAAATGCGCTTTTGAAACCGCTCTCATGAAATCCACCTTCGGGGGTGCGAACGTTATTAGCGTAGGAAAAGAGATTTTCGGAATAACCGGTATTGAATTGCAGCGCAATCTCAACCGAAACATCATCTCTGATTCCCTCTATGTAAATAGGATCTCTGTGGAGGACTTCCTTGTTTTGGTTATGATACCCCACAAACGACGAAATGCCGCCTTCATACTGAAAAACGCGGGGTTCTCTCTCTCTACCGTCTTCAGTGCGCCGCTCATCTTTGAAAACAATCTTGATACCACGATTGAGAAACGCAAATTCGCGGAGACGTTCTGCCAAGATATCATGTGAGAAGAGAATGGTTTCAAAAATCTCTGAATCCGGCATAAAGGTGGTCGTGGTTCCTGTTTTTTTGCTCACGCCGACAACTTCGACATCTGTCAAAGGTATACCGCGCGCATACTTCTGCTGATACACCTTCCCGCCTTGCCGAACTTGGACATGGATCCATTCTGATAGGGCATTCACAATGGAGGCACCAACACCGTGCAAACCGCCAGCTGTTTTATATCCTGAACTTGTGCGTCCGTCAAATTTTCCACCGGCGTGCAACGTCGTCATCACAACCTGTAAGGCTGAGGCACCGCTTGCATGTTTACCCACTGGAATACCACGCCCCTCATCGCGCACCGTTGCACTCCCATCGGCGTGGATGATAACATCGACCATCGATCCGAAGCCCGCAGAGATTTCATCAATTGAATTATCGACTAACTCTTTGATCAGGTGGTGCAGCCCTGTGGGTCCAGTGCTACCGATGTACATGCTAGGTCGTTTGCGAACCGCTTCCAACCCTTTAAGTACTTGTATACTCTTTGCTGTGTAAGACGAAGCGTCCCCCATATATTTTCTACCCCTTTCGTTAAGATTTTATTCATCCTCAATTAATGCACGCTGACTCTGTTTAATAAAAAGTCGCTTTAAGCGCGCCTTCAAATCCGGATCTTCGACCGAAGCAACAGTCTGATCAATACGTTTTAATGTCTCCGGATCTAACTCAACCGTCTCTAATCTTAGACGTTTTGGACGGTGAAAACGTTGACTCTTTGGAGATTTTGACGAATGAATCGGCTTAATCGAAAATTCCAATGTTTTCACCGCAGGAAGATCGACAACTTTATTAATTTTGGATATCACTTGCCTGCTCAACATCCGAAGTTCATTGACCCAGACGTGGGCGGATGCATAAACGGTTAATTTGCCATCAACCAGTGAAATCGGCTGGGTGTTACGAGCAATCAGCGCGCCAACGGCCTCTTTCCAGGCGGCAAAGGCTTTCGCCTCAAGGACTTTGTGATCCATTCCATAATCACGAATCAGTCCGTCAAGAAGCAGATCAATCCGTTCCGTTTTCTCAGTTGACTTGTCCATTATGCACCGTAATTACACGGCAATCTCCTATATCTGGCACCCATGTCTCCTGCCGCGTCGAAGTAATAAATGTTTGTGCATTCAATCGTCCCAGCAACTCAAATAAGAACGATGAACGCTCCTCATCCAACTCTGAGAAAACGTCATCTAATAGAACGATTGGAGTTTTACCTGTGGTTTCACGTATTAATTCTAATTCTCCGAGTTTGAGAGCTAAAGCGATAGTTCGTTGTTGTCCCTGCGACCCAAAAGCTTTCGCTTCTTGAAAATACATCGTCCCGGCCGACTGCGCTTCCAATATCAATTTGAAATCGTCCCGATGTGGTCCTAATGAAGTCATTCCACGCAGGATATCGTAAGATCGGGAAGATTGTAGCCCACGGCGGAATAGTTCCGCCGGCCCTTGCCCCATCGCATCATCTATTTTTTCAGGGGAAGGTTGGTACTTCAAATCGAGTATTTCACGATTGCCGGTCAATTCGGCGTGCTTGGCTTGAATATAAGCCTTTAACTCCGAAAAAACTCTCACGCGTGTTTGGATAATAGAAACGCCTTCGGCAATGAGTATATCATCCCATGGATCGAGGAATTCGGGGCTAGCCTGTTTCGACCGAATCTGTTTCAGCAACTCGTTGCGCTGCTTGAGCGCAAATTGGTAATTTTGGAGAGAATTCAAGTATGCTGCATTAATCTGGGAAATCAGAATATCAATAAAACGCCGACGGTCTGCGGGGGAACCTTTAACTAAAGTGAGTGATTCAGGGGAGAAAAAAACAACGTTGAATTGGCCAATCCATTGAGAGAGTTTTTTCTGAAGCACTCCATTGAACTTGAAGCGCTTCTTGCCACTCAACTCGTTTGAGACTTCAACCGTCATCAAGTGTGATGGCTGTAGATCGTGAGGTTCTGGATTGGTATGCGGACCCTCCATAGCGGCAACCTGCCCTTTGAGGTAGAACCAGCCTTCGTTATGTCGTACCAGTTCATTATCTGGATAGGTTCGGTGTGATTTTGCTGTGCTGAGGAAATAGATTGCTTCTAATAGTGTTGTTTTCCCCTGTGCGTTTTCCCCAACAATCAGGTTCACTCGATCGGTGAAATTGATTTCACAATCAGCATAACAACGAAAATTGCACAACACAAGTTGGTTTAGTCGCATTGTCGTGAGACATTCTTAGAATGCGCGGGGAGGTCCTGTTCAATTGCATCTTTTTTATGCTTAGATTACGACGGTCAATGTTTTCGGACAAAGCCGTTGACCGGAGCCAGCCCACTGCTTTAGCTTTGGGAGCGATTAAGATTCTAGCCGCATCGGCATGATCAAGCAGAGGTGTCCATCCTCACCGACAGGCTTTAAGACCGCGGCACTGAGAGAATCCTTAAGTTCCAAACGGAAATCTTCGGTTTCAATATGTCCGACAGCTTCCACGAGGAAGCGCGCATCAAATGCGATTTGAATCTCTCCATCGCCGCTTTTGATATCTACCGTTTCATACGCCTCTCCAAGCTCGGGTGTTTTAGCAGAAATCCTCGCTTTGCCGTCCTGCATGTCTAAACGAATGGAGTAGGTTTTGGGGTTAGATAACAGTGAGACTCGCCTCAAGCCCCCCAGTGTTTGTTCAACGCTAAGCGTCAGATGAATTTCATTATCGCTAGGGATAATCTGTTGGTACTTGGGATACTCACCCTCCACTAATCGAGAGGTCAAGGTGGAGTCATCATCAGCAAAAATAATCTGGTTTTCCAGTAAACTGACCTTGACTTCCGCCGATTCTGCAAAGGTTTTGGTAATTTCCCGAACTGCCTTGAGTGGAATAATAACGCCCATCGGTTCCTGTGGTGGTGGTGTTAGTGTATCACTCGACGCGATAGCAAGGCGACGTCCGTCGGTGGCAACGATTTGAGTAATTTCGGGTGTCAGGTCAAAATAAAGTCCATTCAAGAAGTATCGCGTTTCTTCTGTGGAAGCAGAAAACTCTGTTTTATCAATCATAGAACAGAGCGTTTCACCATCAATCGTAAAGAACTCTCCGGTGATAGAGGGAAGCTCCGGGAATTCATCATCAGGTAATCCGATAATTTTATAAACCCCTTCCCCACAAGTAATTTCGATTCGATCATTTGCCGTTGTTGAAAGTCTGATTTCTTGGTCAGGTAGTTCACGTACAATTTCAGAAAGTTTCCTCGCCGATACCGTAATGGCACCTTCATCAATGATAGTACCGGGAATAACAGTCTGAATGCTAACCTCAAGATCAGTGGCTGCAATTCCGATTTGTCCGTCCATTGCACGAATTAGAACATTCGACAATATTGGGAGTGTATTTCTGCCTGCAGCAACTCCTTGTAAAACTTGAATCCCTTTAAAGAGATCATCTTTAGCGAATACCAATTGCATCTTCTCTCTCCTAAAAAAATTATGTTTTTAAGGTTAAATTTTCATAAAGCTTTTTTAACGAATAACGGTTACATATTCTATTCTACTCTTTATCTTATTAATTAATATATTAATAATAGTAGTAGTAGGGGCTGTGGATATGTGGATAACCCCCTAAAACCCGCTTCACCACTGGCTGGAAGGCTGTGGATAGATTGTGGATAAAATTAAAAGTTATCCACAATCTATCCACATGCCTATATTTATCCACATCTGTCCACAAACTATCCACAAGTTATCCACAGGTTTATCCACAAGTTATCCACATTAACAATTTGCGGAATACCTTTCTATTATTTAATATCTTCTGTCAAAAAATTAACTGTTTGGTAAAGTTCCGAATCGCTTCGGATACTCTCTTCAATTCGATTGTTAGCATGTAAAACGGTCGTATGATCTTGTCTGCCGAAAGCCTCGGCGATTTCCATTAGCGAAAGGTTAGTCAGTTGACGGCAAAGATACATGGCGATTTGTCGGGGAACCACGACCGCTTTTGTGCGTGTAGAGGATTTGAGGTCGCTGATTTTGAGGCGAAAATAGCCTGCTACCGCCTTTTGAACATCTTCTGCCGTGATAGCTTGATAACTGATTCGCGGGGGCGGCTGGGCAACGTTGCCTAACACGTTACGGGCAAAATCGACTGTCAGTTCCTCGTTGAAAAGGCTCGCTTCTGCGGCAACCCGAATGAGCGAGCCCTCCAGATCCCGAATGTTTGTTTGAATCACTTCGGCAATGTAGCTCAAAACAGAATCAGGAATATTTTCCAGATTTTGGTCTTCGCACTTCTGGCGAAGTATAGCGATTCGTGTTTCAAATTGTGGCGGACTGATGTCTGCAACCATGCCCCATTCAAAACGGGAGCGCAATCGTTCTTCGACTGTTTCCAGGTTTTTTGGTGGGCGGTCGCTCGTCATCACAATATGATTTGAGTTTTGGTGAAGTTCATTAAAAGTATGGAAAAATTCTTCCTGAGTCCCCTCTTTACGTTGTAAAAATTGGATGTCATCGATAAGGAGCACGTCAACCGTCCGATATTTGCTTCGGAAGTCGAAGGCTGTTGTGCGGGTGATGATAGAGTCAATATATTCATTCATGAAGGTCTCGGAAGAGATGTAGAGGACTTTCTGATTGGGATGAATCTCTTGGATTCGATTACCGATTGCATGAAGAAGGTGGGTTTTACCCAATCCTACACCGCCATAGATGAAAAGCGGATTATAAATCTTCCCCGGGTTTTCTGACACAGCAAGTGAGGCGGCATGACTTAAACGATTACCTGTTCCTACAACAAACCGATCGAAGGTATATTCGGGGTTCAGACTTGTTTCAGTAGCGGGTGTCTCATCGGGTGTGGCATCGGGTGGATCCGACGGTTCAGGGCGCCTTTTTCCGTCCGACTGTGCAGCAATGATTTTGAGTCGACAGCTTGAACCAATCTGTGTTCCCAAGAGCGTATTGATGTCAGGCAGAAAACGGCTTGCAATTTGCTCCTGTGTATACGCACTTGGAACTGAAATCGTCAGTTCACTTTCTGTGAGAGCCATTGGTTTGGCTTGGCGGAGGTAGACATCTTCACGAATGGTATCGCCTAGCTCGGATAGAATGTGCGACCAGATTTGATCCGGGGTATACCGCATCATAGTAATTCCTATAGTCCTCCAGAGAAATTCAAGTGATATAGAAACAATTTTTTACGCTGATTAGGAATTGATGTGAAAAGGGAGGAAGTTATTTGCTCTAATCACAAGTTATCCACAGGTTATCCACAATTTATCCACAAAATCTTCACCTAAGAAAAGCGGGAATCGCTGGGGAGGTCATCCTTTGCCCGGTAGGTATTAGGTTTAGTTTCTTTCCCAAGCGAATTATGCCCTTTAGTATATCATGAAACGTGATGTGAATCAAGTTGAAAATCCTGCTGTTCACGGGAAAATGCTTGACAAATCCTAACCTGATAGACTATCATCCATTTGCTTTTTATTGGTTGTTTGAAATTCCAAAATTATATTAGGAGTAGGTACTGATGAAGCGTACATATCAACCCCATCGTCGCAAACGAAAAAATAAATTTGGTTTTCGTAAACGGATGTCTACACAGGACGGCCGAAAGATTCTCTCTCAACGTCGTGCGAGAGGTCGAAAGACCCTCACCGCTTAACAGGACTCACACCAATGGTGTTGCCCCTCGGGAAGCTCAAGATCGATCTGTTACAGCAGCTGTTGCCTCAGTCGCATCGGGATGCTCGTGTTATTGTCGGACCGAAAATCGGAGAGGACGCTGCTGTGATAGACTTCGGTGAATCGTATCTGGTTGCCAAGACGGATCCGATTACCTTCGCTACTGATGAAATCGGCTGGTATCTCATCTGCGTCAACAGCAACGATATTGCAACAATGGGGGCGGTTCCAAAATGGCTGTTGACGACGATTCTTCTACCGGAGAACCGGACGACCGAAGTATTGATACGCCGCATCATGGAACAGATCAATGCTGCATGCGAGCATTTTGGCATTACGCTGTGCGGGGGACACACCGAGATTACTTACGGTCTAGATCGACCAATTGTCATTGGACAAATGCTCGGTGAAGTCGAGAAGGGCAAGCTAATTGTTTCATCAGGGGCGCAAGCGGGGGATGATCTAATATTGACGAAAGGGCTTGGCATTGAAGCCACCTCAATCATCGCTCGTGAGTGTGAATCTGATCTGTTGGAGAAGTTTTCTCCCGCTTTTCTTAACCGAGCAAAAGGGTATTTGACCTCACCGGGAATTTCGGTTCTGGAAGAGGCACAGATTGCTGTTCGGACGGGTGGTGTCCATGCGATGCACGACCCAACAGAAGGCGGAGTCGCGACAGCCATCCACGAGCTTGCACATGCTGCGAACTTGGGAGTGGTCGTCTGGCAAGATGCGCTGCTCATATCGGAGGAGACAGAGCAGCTTTGTGGTGAATTGGATCTGAATCCGTTAGGAGTTATCTCCTCTGGGGCGCTGCTGATTGCGGCGGATCCGACAAAGAGCAGCGAGATTGTGTCGGTGATTACCGAACACAATATTCCTTGTGAAATTATCGGTCAGTTACTACCGCCGGAGAGCGGTTGCTGGATCGAGGCGAATAGTCAACGCTTTCCACTCCCTATTTTCGAGACGGACGAGATTACCAAGGTCTTTGGCGAATAAAAAGGAGGCGGGAAATGAAAACGTTGTTTATTGCTTTTTTCGTTGGAGTCTGTTGTCTTCTGTCTGCCTGTGATGTTCGGACAAGTAATAATCAAGAGCTGATTGTTATCAACTTGGCTAAAGAGGCCTATATTGATAATATAGAGCAAGATAAAGAAGCGATTGTTTCCAAGTTGGACCCTGCAGAAATACATAAGCATCTTGGAGTTTCCTACTTGGAGCAGGGCGAACTCGATAAAGCCATTGTAGAATTCAAAAAGGCAATCCAAATCAGTCCTCGCTTTGTCGAAGCACACTACTTGCTTGCTGATGTCTATTCCCTCAAAGGTGAAGGCTTGTTATCACGCACATTTCTTGAGAAGGCGATGGCTTTGGAGGGCAGCTACATTATTGATACTAGTAGGGTGATCCAGGAGACGCCTACCGTAATTACAGAGTTTCCCAAATCTATCGTTATAGAATCTACCGACCCAATACAACTTCCCTACCCCCCTGAATTTTTCCAAGGTCCAATCAAACGAATGGATGCACCCCAAAGGTGATTGGATATTACAGAAGCCTTGAACCAATCAACCACTCGTGGAAACTGTGAGAAATGCCAAGAGAATTTAATGTCCCGCTTTTCTACCGAAGCCCTATTATTTCTGTTGTGAAGCAAGCCCGCCGGGTGACCGACCCGCGCAAACGTGACCTCACTCCTTCTGTCTTGGACTTTGGTCCGGTGCGTTTCAAGATTGCGCGTCACTTTGGATTTTGCTACGGGGTTGAGAATGCAATCGAAATTGCCTATCGGACGCTAGAGGAGAATCCGGATAAGCGAATCTTTCTGCTGTCAGAGATGATTCACAATCCGCACGTCAACGCGGATCTTCGCGAGCGGGGTGTGCGATTCCTGTGTGAAACATCAGGAAAGCAGTTGATTCCCTTCGAGGAATTGACGCCTGCTGATGTGGTTATTGTGCCCGCCTTTGGAACAACGCTGGAGATACAGTCTAAACTGAATGAGCGTGGCATTAATCCCTACGCTTACAACACCACTTGTCCTTTTGTGGAGAAGGTGTGGAAGAAGAGTACGGAGATTGGTCGGCAAAATTACACAGTTATTGTACACGGTAAACGCTACCACGAAGAAACGCGAGCAACATTTTCCCATGCACAATCGGGAGCACCTGTAGTTGTTCTGCTAAATATGGTTGAAGCGAAAAACCTTGCTAAGGTGATATGTGGGGAGGCGGACCGGGAATTTTTCTTTGAGTATTTTGCGGATAGCTACTCCCCCGGTTTTGAGCCAGATCGTGATCTGAAACGTATCGGCGTTGTCAATCAGACCACGATGTTGGCGACTGAGACACAGGCGATTGCCGATCTACTTCGGCAGGCGATGGTAGACCGATACGGCGAGGAGTATATTGACCAACATTTCGCTGATACCAAAGATACGCTCTGCTACGCGACCAAAGAGAACCAAGATGCGACGCTTGCTCTTATTGAAGACGGTGCCGACTTGGCGTTGGTGGTTGGTGGATACAATTCCTCCAATACCAGCCACCTTGTCGAGTTATGTGAGGCTAAACTGTCGACCTACTTTGTCTGCGACGCCGGGGAGATTGAATCGCCTCGATCTATCTGCCACTGGGACATGCACGCAAAAACTGTGTCCGAGACGACGGATTGGATGCCCACGAACCCTCCTGATGGCAGGCCTGTTGATATTGTCCTGACAGCGGGGGCTTCTTGTCCTGATGCGCTGCTTGATGACGTGCTGTGCAAAGTAGTCTCTTGGTTCCCCCACACCCTTTCAATTGACGATGTCTTGGCACCCTACCGTGAAAATGAAGGTTCCGAAAATGAAGGTTCCAATCAGTAACAGACCGGGACGGCTTCTGCATTGGCTTAGTTAGCGCGGATGATTTGCCACACATCATCCGTCTCTGCGAGGACCAGCGAAAGGACGCCGGAAGTCTGTTTAGCTTTTTCGCTGTCTTTCGGTGCATACTGAAGTGTGTAGATACCATCAACAACCGCGGTATCGTCAATTACATTCCGGTAAATGTTGATCTCTGTCAGTGTCATGTTGATCTGATGATGTGTTTCAAAAAATTCGGCAGCTCTGGCTTGGATATCGTTATATGTCCGCCCGTTGGAATCGTAGTTTACTGTGAAACAAGACATTACTTTCTCAAGGTTGCCGGTGTCATATCCCTCCTCATACTGCTTTAGCACCGCTTTGATCAATTCCTCGTCACTCGGTGGTACTTCCGCCTGTGGAGCGAGTGCCTGAACCAACTTTTGCGCCGTTTGACCTGTTGTGATTGGATAACCCCACACTTCCAATTCCATGACTCGCGCAAACCCTTCGACTTCATAAACCGGTTTTTCCCGCGACATATACTGATAAATCCGCTCCGTATCATTGGTTGACACAGGGACAAGACGGACCTGTTGGGCAAACAGCTTGCCACGAATGTCGTGCACACGTTTCCCTTTGGTGTTATCTCGTGCTGTATATTGCCTGTCTTTTGTGTCACCTGTTGGAATCAATCCCCAGCCGGTCCCATGCCAATATTCAATCCGATAGTCCTTGAGACCGTACTTTGCAGCGGGGTGCTGTTCGGAGTTGATTGTGTACATGACAATTCGCCGGATATCAACAGGTTCGGGAAGATTGATTTGCACATAAGGGCGTCTGTTTAGATCTGAGGTGCGGAGATGTTCCAAAGTACACCCCCAGCCGCTGCCTTCATCCCACGTTTCGGAAGAGGTATCCCCATCAATCACCTCTTCGGGCAGGTGATTGGGGAGGTGTTGTGACGCTTCAGTGACTGCCCCTTTGCTGAGCCGAGCGAAATTGCGTAGTTCTGGCGACGGTTCAAAGAGCGGACTTTGCAAGGTTTGGGCTTGGCAACCGATTGTGGTAATGAGCAAAACCCCAACGCCAAGGCAGAAGTAGGTTTTGGATAACATTATCTTTACTCCTTTGAATCAAAGATGGGATGCTTTTTACGAATCTGTACTGTTTGAATGTCCAATCGATTGGGATAGGTTCTACTACCCACTGATACTTCTCTGCATTGAGCGCAATGTCCAATGCTTGCAGGAATTCACCTTTTCGGAAAACGCGTCCGGGGGATCGCCGATAAGGTCGTTGACCCGCCAGAGGGCAGTAACACCTGTAATTAAGGGGGTAGTGGATGCCCCCGTTGTTGTCTGATGCCAATCCGTTGAAACAAAGGAGATGGTGTTTTACCCGTTATCAGCGGAGACCTGTTCCCAATTGACGCGCCCAGCGTACTGGAAGGTTTGAAGTCCTACGACTCGATTCCATGTGTCGAGGCTGCGACTGACAGCCTGTTCTATCGGAAACCGAATCGGGGATAATATAGACGTTGAGTAGGCATTGAATGGGGAGGTCGGTTAATCCTCACCGGGAATTCTGATATTTAAAACCAGTCTCAACTATATAGATACTGAAGGGTCCATGGATTTCAAATACACGAAGGATTCTGTCACACAAATTATAGTCAGCAAACTAGATGTTGTCCATAGGAATCTGCTTTCGCTGTGATTTCCGCAGGATCGACTGCCATCCGAAACATTTCCTGACTTGTCTCCAATCATTGGTTCATTTACCCTGATGAGATCCCGCTTTACTAAAGACTTTGTCCCATATTTCCGCGTCCAGCTAAAAACGGTTGATAAAGCAGGTGGAATATGATATAATTTAGCCAATCTCTGCTCCATAATCGACTGATTGTGAATTGCTATGAGGGAGATGCAGAGGAACTTTTCTTTCTGCAGGTAAATATCAGTCAAAATTCAGATTGGAGCCATACGTCCAAGGGGAGGTACAAAAGCATTGCGTCAATACGAAACTATTTTTATTATTAATCCGGATTTAGATGAAAGCCAGACAAACGAAGTTATTGAAGGTGTCAAGACGGTTATCGAATCTGGTGGAGGCAAGGTTCTAAAGGTAGATCCATGGGGGAAAAGAAGGCTCGCTTATGCAGTTAAGCAGCACAACGATGGCTATTATGTGCTTCTGGTGTTTGAGAGTAGCCCTGAGTTTGTCGGTCAGGTAAGCGGGCACTATCGAATTACGGAACGGATTATCAAGCATATCGTTGTTCAGTTTGAAGGGGATCTGGCCGTGCTCACTCCAAGCCATACGTCGGGATCACCGGAAGCGGAAGGTGATTCGACAAGGGCTCGTCCTTTTGAAAATGTTGAGAGCGAAGACAAAGATGAAAACTTTTGATGTTAGTAATACCACTGATGGGATATAGCATCAGACTAAGCATAAGGAGACAATAATCATGGCAAGTTACAACAAGGTCATACTCATGGGAAACCTGACCCGCGATCCAGAATTGAAGTATCTTCCAAGCGGAACAGCAGTTGCAAATTTTGGACTCGCTATGAACGAAACCTACACTGACCGGCAGACTGGCGAAAAGAAGGAAGAGGTCTGTTTTGTTGATATAGAAGCTTGGGGTAGGCAAGCCGAAATTGCGAATGAATATCTACAAAAAGGCAGCTCTGTTTTTATTGATGGAAGTCTAAAATTTGACTCTTGGGAAGCCGACGATGGGACGAAGCGGAGCCGACTCAAGATTAGAGCATTTCGGTTCCAGTTTATCGGTGGTCGTCAAGATGGCGACGGTGGGGGTGCGTACGACCAAGCAGCCCCCGCATCAGCCCCATCATCACCTGAGCTTTCAGGGGGACAGGGACCGCCTGCGACTACTGACGACGATATTCCTTTCTAAAGATCGATTGCTACATAAAATTAACGAATATTAGGAATGAAAAGCGGGCGTATCTGATGCCCGCTTTTTCTTCGCTGCTACTAATTGGAGGACTAAAATTTTGGCAAGGGAACAACGCGGTAATACGCGAGGTAATACAAGAGATAACCGCCGGGACAACTTCGGCGGCGATTCTCGGGAGACTCCCTTTCGGAGGGGACGCCGCAAACGGTGTCGCTTCTGCATGGATAAGACAGATTTCATCGATTATAAGAGCGTTGAGATACTCAGAAGCTTCGTGACAGACCGTGGTAAAATTCTGCCGCGACGGGTATCGGGTAACTGTGCGAAACATCAGAGGGAAGTAACAAGAGCAATTAAACGTGCGCGTAACATTGCGCTCGTGCCCTTTACGACACAACAGTAGGTCATCGTAGATGAGAGGCTGATTGCACTGCTTCCTCGACTAGATTCAGTCATTGTGAATATTCGCTAGTCATAAAAATCGAGAGGCATGTTATGGAAGTTATTCTAAAAAAAACAGTTGAAACACTTGGAGATGAAGGGGATATTTTAACAGTTGCCAATGGCTATGCACGCAACTATCTAATCCCTATGGAACTTGCAGTTCGAGCAACAGAGAAAAATCGACGGATGCTTGAGCATGAGCGGTTGTTGCTAGCAGCCCAAGGTGATAAAGCAAAAGTAAGGGCCGAAGAGCTTGCAAGCCGTATCTTAGAAGTAACTTGTACAATCGAAAGGCGTGCTGGAGAAAATGATCGGCTGTTTGGATCAATTACCTCGATGGATATCGCGGAGGTGCTTGCGAGCCAGGATATTGAGGTCGATCGGCGGAATATCGAATTAGATGAGCCCATCAGAGAGTTGGGTGTATTCATGGTTCCCATCCGCTTCCACGCTGACGTTACCGCAAATATTCAGGTTGTTGTTGTTCGCGAAGAGTCACCGTGACGACCATATTTCACAATCTGCAAAACTCCGGGTTTGAACGATGAATACCAAAACTACCGAACCCCTTCACGATAGGGAATCGGAGCAAGCTGTGCTTGGGGCGATGATGGTAGATAGCGCGGTGATTCCCCGTGTGCTCGCTATCCTCGGTCATACCTCGGAGATTTTTTTTACCGCGGATCATCAGCTCATTTATACGGCGATTCTTGCAGTTTATGAGCGTCATAACAGGGTGGATGCACTCCTTGTATCGGATGAGCTCGACAGAAAAAACGATCTCAATCGAGCGGGTGGAGATTTGTACCTCTATGATCTCCAAGCCCGGATTGTCGAAACAGAAAGTACCGAGTTTTATGCACAGATTGTTCGGGAAAAATCAACGCGCCGGCAGTTAGTGCAAGCGGGGGAGCAGATTAGCAATCTGGCGCGTGACCAGGAACAGGAGCTTCGGGAGGTTCTCGATCAAGCTCAGGAAGGAATCTTTCGTCTCGGTCAAACGGACAATGAGCAAGGGTTTGTATCAGTCGGTTCTATTGTCAAAGAGACCTTGGCAGGGATCGAAAAACTCTTTCATAAACAAGAGCAATTTGTCGGTATACCAACGGGCTTTGCTGACTTCGATTTAATGACCTCAGGGCTGCAGCGTGGTGATTTGATTATTATTGCGGCGCGACCCAGCATGGGCAAGAGTACATTAGTGCTGAATATGGCACAGAATATCGCCATTGAACAGGAACTACCAGTCGCGATATTCAGTCTTGAAATGCCCACGCAACAGGTGCTAATGCGGATGCTGGCGGCTGAAGCCCGAATTGATTTTAGTAACCTTCGTACTGGAAACTTAACAGGCGAGGATTGGGCAGGCTTGACACAGGCAGTCAGTAGCCTGATATCCGTACCAATTTTTATTAATGATACAAGAGGGGTTACCATACAGACGTTACGGGCAGAAGGTCGCCGCTTGAAAGGGGAACACCAGAACCTTGCCGTAATTATCGTCGATTATTTACAGCTGCTGAGTGGTTCGGGTCGATATTCCGGGCGGGTAGAAGAGATTTCTGATATTTCCCGTGCGCTCAAGACCCTCGCATGGGAACTAGATACGCCAATTATCGCGTGTTCTCAGCTGAGCCGTGAAGTTGAGAAACGTCCGGATAAACGTCCACTGTTATCCGATTTACGAGAGTCTGGAGCCATTGAGCAGGATGCCGACTTAGTTGCGTTCTTATATCGAGAAGACTATTATGATGAGAATGCGGACGACCAAGGAACTGCCGATCTGATTATTAGAAAGCAGCGTAATGGTCCAACAGGGACAGTCAGATTGGACTTCTATAGAACACAGATGCGATTTGCTAACATGTCGTATTAGTCGGAGCAGGATTGTTGAACCCTTTCCGTGTGACCTTTATCTCGTATGCTACCTTATGAATGACCAACCACCTATCCACCGTCAGACGCTGTACGATTCACGCAACTTCCTAGCCCGTCTTATTGGTTCTCTGGGCGACTGGGCCCTAAACTGGATATCAGGGCTTGGGAGTGCAGCCATGTTGGTTTGGGAGACTTGGTTGTTAGCCTTTAAGCCTCCACTGCAACTTAGGCTGCTGGTTCACCAGTTGTTTTTGATTGGTGTCAATTCGATATCGGTTGTACTGGTTTCCGGACTTTTTACCGGCATGGTATTGGCAACACAGGGCTATCACCAACTCAAGCAGATTTCCGCGGAAGGAACGTTGGGTCAGTTTGTCAGTGTGTCTGTGGTCAGGGAACTTGGACCGATGGTTACTGCTTTCGTGCTTGCCGGACGGATCGGGGCGTCAATTACAGCGGAGCTTGGCACGATGAAGGTGACTGAACAGATAGACGCGCTTGAGGTGATGGCAACTAACCCGGTCAAGTACCTCGTCGTTCCCCGTTTTCTGGCGTGTGCGATCATGCTGCCGATCCTGACCCTTTTTGCAATTGTTTTTGGAATTGCGGGTGGCTATTTCGCAGCCATTACCCTGTTTGACATGAACGGTGTTTTTTTTCTTCATCTAGCGCAAGCCAGTTTGTTTATCAATAGTATTATTATCAGTCTTGTTAAAGCATCAGCGTTTGGGATGGCTATCGCTTCGATTGGTTGTTACAAGGGATTTACAATATCTTCAGCAGGTGGTGCCGAAGGGGTTGGCAAATCCACAACAGGTTCAGCGGTGACCTCACTGATTACCATCTTAGCCTTGGATGCGGTTTTGAACCATTTACTTTACACGATTTGGGGATTGCAATAGCGGGTGGAATGGACCGAAGAGCAAGATCTGTCAGCGTCATACTCTTCACCTAACTGTGCCGTGACTTTGCTGTAAGTTAAATGATTTGGATTGAAAATCTTTGGAAAAACTTTGACAACAAAGAAGTCCTCACCGGCTTGGAGCTGTACATCCCTCGCGGTGAGACATTGATTGTTATGGGACGAAGTGGCTGTGGGAAAAGTGTGCTGCTCAAACTGATTGCCGGGCTAATGCAGTCGGACCGCGGGCAAATCTGGATTGAAGGTGTAGACGTCACGACACTGTCACGAAAAGCCTTGAACCGTACCCGGCAAAAACTCGGCATGCTTTTCCAATCTGCGGCTCTTTTTGATTCCTTAACAGTTGGAGAAAATGTCGGTTTTATGGTCTCCCAGCATATGAAACTCAGTAAGCGTGAAATCGACGACATTGTGGCTGAAAAGCTACACTTGGTTGACCTAGATAATACCCAGCACCTGAGACCGGCAGAATTGAGTGGCGGTATGCGAAAACGAGTAGGGCTAGCTCGCGCTATTGCCTGTGACCCAGAGGTGATACTGTACGATGAGCCGACGACGGGATTGGATCCGATTACAGCGATCGAAATCAACCGACTGATAAGGGATTTGCATCAGAAGCTGCAGGTGACCTCTGTTGTTGTGACGCACGATATGGATAGTGCATTTTCAGTCGGGACAAGGATGGCGATGATGCACCAAGGTAAGGTGATTGCTCACGGGACCCCAGATGAAATGTGGAAGATTGATAACCCGGTTCTGCAGCAATTTATTTCTGATGAAAACCATCATCAGAATTAGCAATTACAAATGAGGTGATTGATGGAGTCGTGGAGTGTACAGCTCAAGGTGGGACTTGTTGTTATTATTGGCGTTATTCTCCTTATTATTCTGGTAGTAAACGCTGCTAATTCCCCTTGGAGCGCAAGTGGTGAGTTGTTGCGGATTAACTTTAATAACGCTGGCGACCTCCGCATTGGTGCTAAGGTTCAACTTGCCGGTGTACAGGTTGGCAAAATTACTAGTATTGAACTTAATAAGGAGGGCACCCGTGTTGAAGTTCAGATACGTGTCAAGGACGCTTTTCAAAGGCTTCGCCAAGGATGTCAGGTAAAGGTTGGTGTTATCGGTTTTGTCGGCGAAGCGTATATTCATTTAACTAACGGTCCCGTTGGAAACCCGAATTTAAAACCGGCGGACCTCCCACTGACAGGAGAAGATCCACGCGACATTGCGGCGATGGTTGGAAAGGCAGAAGACATTGTTGACCAAGGCACGCAATTTCTCGAATCTGCAAACCTGTTCATGGAATCAAATCAAGAGAACATTAGCACAGGTATTGGGGAGATGAGAGCGCTCATTGAGCAAACGAGTCGTGCGTTAACGGAGATAGCTGAAGGCACAGGTGAAACAGTAAAAAATCTGAATCGTATCGCAGCGGAGAACGACTTTCGTTTGGCACAAACCTATAAACGGCTCAATCGTCTGATGGATACGTTAGAAAGCGACACTTTGCTAATCAGCAGTCAGATTGGCGACATCAATCGCGCTGTACTGGAGCTGGTAAATCGGAACTCGTCCCCTGTGGAGCAACTAATCTCTGACTTACAAACGGGCGCCACTAACTTTCGTCAGATCTCTCAGCAGTTGGATCAAGATCGGGATAGGTTAATCACTGGACTTTCGGATCTGATTGCACAAAGCCAAGAGGTCATTACGACCGAAAAGAGCAAAGTCGATCATCTGCTCGAAAACCTCATCAACACCGCTCAAGAGTTAGATGTGCTGCGCGATGATCTGGCTCAGCTGCTTCATACAGTCCAGCATGGTGAAGGGAGCATCGCTCAGTTGTTGAACAAACCGGAGGCGCTTGATGAAGTGCGGAATACGGTAAAAACAGTAGATGACACAATGCTCGCGTTCCAGGACCTATCTCGGCGGTTAGATCAAGGGTCGGAAAAACTCAAGATACCAGAATTTGGTTGGGACTACGAACTCCGTTATTTAAGCCTTGAGGAGAGTCTACACAACGAATTAGGCGTTTTACTATTTGCTTCGGGCAATCAGCGGTACCGGTTCGGCTTAGGAACGCGTGCAGAAGAGATAAAGCTGGACTTCCAGTACGGTTATGACTTCACGGATAATCTACGAGGTCGCGTTGGGTTCATGCGGTCAAGGGTTGGATTGGGATTCGATGTATGGCTGCTCTCCCAGAAACTGGGTATCACGGTTGAGGGGACGCACCTGACCAGCAAGAACCCGGAATTAGCCACGGAATTGGCGTGGCGGTTTTTGCCGTATGGACAAATTATTATTGGCGCGGAAGATCTGACATCAGGTGATATCCGCTATACAGCGGGGCTTCGGTTTTCATCGAGAAACTGGTAAGCTGACTTAGGCGTTGGGACGTCAAATGGCAAAAGCGGGTCGACAGTTTGTTTGTCAGGAATGTGGGCACACCTCTATCAGATGGCTTGGTCGCTGTCCGGGATGTGAGGAGTGGAACACTTTCGTTGAGGAGATCGAGGAAGTGGCTTCTACACACCCTCGGCTCGCAGCGCAACCGGCAAGCGATCCGGCACCCGTTACACGGGTCGCTGCGAGTGAGTCAGACCGACTGCTGACAGGGATTGGTGAATTCGATCGGGTTCTCGGTGGCGGGGTTGTACCGGGATCTGTCGTGTTAATCGGGGGCGATCCGGGAATTGGCAAATCGACGATACTGTTACAAGTTAGTGACGCATTGAGTCGCGGTTATGGAGAGGTGCTGTATGTATCGGGCGAGGAGTCTGTTGCCCAAACAAAACTGCGGGCAAACCGGCTCGGCGTTGCTTCCGATCTGCTATACATCCTGTGTGAAAATAACTTGGAGCAGATTGAAGCACATATCACTCAGCTTAATCCTTGTATGGTTGTTATCGATTCGATTCAAGCGGTCCACCTCTCCGGACTACAATCGGCGCCGGGTAGCGTAACGCAGGTTCGTGAAAGCGCAGCGCATTTATCGGTTATCGCCAAAAGTAAAAATATCCCAATCATCCTCGTTGGACATGTAACCAAAGAGGGTTCTCTGGCAGGACCCCGTGTTTTAGAACACATGGTTGATACAGTTCTCTATTTTGAGGGTGAGAGTCAGCAGATTTACCGTGTGCTGCGTGCCGTAAAAAACCGATTTGGTTCGACTAACGAGATCGGAATTTTCGAGATGTTAAGCCACGGTCTTGTCGAGGTCAAGAATCCATCAGCGTTGTTTATCGGTGAACGACAGCAGAATACCTCCGGATCCGTCGTGGTGTCGAGTATGGAGGGCACTCGTCCCCTACTGCTGGAACTCCAAGCCTTGGTTTCTCCTGCACACTTTGGTTTTCCCCGCAATACGGCAGCGGGGGTCGACCGGCAGCGTATTGCACTATTATTAGCGGTATTACAGAAACGGGTTGGGCTTGACATCGGTGATTCAGATGTGTTTGTCAATATTACAGGCGGGATGCGTGTTGATGAGCCAGGCATTGACTTAGGCACCGCGATAGGGATAACATCAAGTCACCGAGATATAGCTATCGATCCACGAACTGTTGTGATTGGAGAGGTTGGTCTGGGTGGGGAGGTTCGCGCCGTCGCACATATTGAGAAACGGTTACTGGAGGCGGCAAAGCTAGGTTTCAATTGTGCAGTTTTCCCTGAGTCTAATCGTAAAGGCTTAGAATTGAAGGAAGATATTGACCTGATCGGTGTCAAAGATCTTTACGGTGCGCTAAGCGCACTACTTTGAATATATGCCTAATAGCCCATAATAAGAAAGGGGGTGGCTCGGGTGCAAATTTGGATTATCCGGATCGCTTTTACGTTGTTTGGTGCAGCGTTGGGGTTTACCATCGGTGATTTGACAGGAGGTGTTATCGGTTTTTTTGTCACTGTCATTTTGGTAGGTATTGAATCCTCAATCTCGCGTCCATTACTACGAGATTTGTTTGCCTGCTTCGCTGGACTGACGTTCGGGTTGATTGTAGCCAGTCTTATTATCTATATTATTCGAGTGACAACTGGCTCGATTATTCCAGCATTAACAGCAGGCATTGTTCTGTCATGCGGTTATGTAGGGACAATGATTGTTTATCGCAGACGGGATGCCTTTGCACTGTTTTCACTCACCACGCATGGCTTACAATCGAAGTCTCCAACGATTAAGATCTTGGATACGAGTGTTATTATTGATGGACGTATCCTGGATATTTGCCAGACGGGATTTATCGATGGTATGTTTGTGATTCCCCGATTCGTCTTAAATGAGTTGCAACATATCGCAGATTCTTCCGACCTGCTGCGTCGCAACAAGGGACGACGGGGTTTCGAGATTTTACGTTTGATGCAAAACAATCCTGACATTGATGCTGAGGTGACCGAAGAGGATTTTCCCGAAGTGCCGGAGGTGGATGCCAAGTTGATTCATCTCGCTCAAGAAATTGGGGCGAAAATCATTACCAATGATTTCAATTTGAATAAGGTTGCTGAGCTTCAGGGAGTCACGGTGCTTAACATCAACGAACTTGCTAATTCTGTTCGTCCGGTTGTCGTCGCTGGTGAGGTTATTCAGGTGCGTGTTCTCCGTGAAGGCAAAGAACCTAACCAGGGAGTCGGCTATCTTGACGACGGGACAATGGTCATTGTTGAATACGGCAGGCAATATGTTGGGCAGACAATCAATGCGATTGTCACCCAAACATTGCAAACAACCGCTGGTCGGATGATTTTCACGCGTACGAAAACTGATGAGATGGACAGTGATGAACCAGAGGACGTGCGTTCTGATTCCCGCAGCTGGCCGCGGAAGCCGGATGGGGCGTCATCGTACTAAGAAGCCGTATCTGGAGCTTCTCGACAAACCGATTCTCTCACACACGATCGGCGTATTCGATCGAAGCACTGTCGTTGATACAATCTATGTGATTGTCGGTGAAACGGATTTCGACGCTTGTCGATCTACTGTAATTGGGCCGTACAACTTCCAAAAGGTTGCTAGCCTTGTGTCTGGTGGCGCGACACGCCAAGATTCTGTTTTCAACGGATTGAAAGCTCTCCCGAACGATACGGACTTTGTTGTCGTCCATGATGGGGTTCGCCCGTTTGTGACTGATGAAATGATTTTCACCTGTCTCGAAGCGGCGGCGGATTGGGGAGCGGCGGTCATCGCGGTCCCTGTTAAGGATACCATTAAAATCACCGATAGGGACGGGTTTGTCGTTGATACACCGGATCGAAGTCAGCTTTGGGCGATCCAGACACCGCAGGTATTCCGGCGGGATCTACTACTAGAAGCCCACCGGTCCGCCCAACGAAAACAGATGCAATTGACCGATGATGCAGCGTTGGTCGAGCAACTTGGTCACAAAGTGAAGTGTGTCATGGGAAGCTATCGCAATCTGAAGATTACGACCCCGGAAGATTTGGTTGTCGCTGAAGCGTTGATGCGTAAAACGTAAAGAGTTCAGGAATAGTAGACATCAATAGGTCTATAGACCACCATGCGTGTAGGAATTGGTTACGATGTTCACCGATTAGGGGAAAATCGTAAATTGATACTCGGCGGCGTGACAATCCCATACGAGTTGGGGCTGATTGGGCATTCCGATGCGGATGTATTAACCCATGCTATTTGTGACGCGATGCTAGGTGCAGCGGGTCTGGGTGACATCGGTCAGCATTTTCCCGATACGGATGCAGCGTATGCCGGAATTGATAGCCTAATCTTACTCAGTAAGGTGAAGGCATTAATTTTTGCGGATTACGCCGTTCAGAACGTGGATAGTACGGTAATTATGCAACGCCCAAAACTAGCGCCTTATATCCCTGCTATGCGCCAGCGCCTTGCCGAGACACTAGATATTTCAAGTAATCGGGTTAATGTCAAAGCGACAACGTCGGAAGGACTCGGGTTCATTGGTGAAGGCAAAGGTGTTGCCGCCGAAGCCATTGTTTGTCTCACCGAATTAACGTAGGTCAAGACTTCAGCCCTGATTAGAAAGAAAACTGATGGCATTAAAGATTTATAATTCCCTCACACGGCGGTTGGAAGAATTTGTGCCGCTACATGAGGGAAACGTTCTCATGTACAGTTGTGGGCCAACTGTCTACGATTACTTTCATATCGGTAACGCTCGCACGTTTCTGATTTCTGATATTGTTCGTCGCTATCTCGAATATAAGGGCTACACCGTCACGCTGGTTCAGAATTTGACAGACATCGATGATAAGATTATCAATCGTGCAAATGAGCAAGGGATTGATACCTCTCAACTGGCTCAAAGGTATGTAGATGCCTATTTTGACGATTCAAGTAAGCTGGGTATCCGTGCGGCTGATGTTCATCCGAGAGCGACTGAGCATATTTCGGAGATAATATCTCTGATTCAGACGTTAATTGACAAGCAGGCAGCTTATGAGATCGATGGAGACGTATATTATCGCGTCAACCACTTTGCGGAATATGGAAAGCTGTCTCGTCGCAATCCGGAGGATCTACTTGCCGGTGCTCGCGTTGAGATTGATGAGCGTAAGGAGGATGCGCGGGATTTCGATCTCTGGAAAAAATCGAAAGCGGAGGAGCCGTGGTGGGATAGTCCTTGGGGAAAGGGTAGACCAGGTTGGCATATCGAATGCTCCGCCATGGCGATGAAACACCTCGGTGAAACGATTGATATTCACGCCGGTGGGCATGACCTCCTATTCCCCCATCATGAAAATGAGATTGCCCAAAGCGAAGTGGCGACCGGAAAAACCTTTGCCCGATACTGGATGCATGTCGCGTTTTTGCAGATTGATGGGCGACGGATGGGTAAGTCAGAAAGGAATTTTATCTTTGTCCACGATGCGGTGCAGCAATATGCGGCTGAAGCGATTCGCCATTTTCTAATTTCCGCGCAGTATCGTCATCCATTAGATTATAACTCGACAAGCTTGACTGAATCGAGCAGCGCTGTTCGACGGCTGAATAATTGTATTGATGCCCTAAGACCCTATCGAGATGCGGACGGAGATTCGTCCGAGGCCTTAGATGATGCCGAAGCTGCGTGCTTGCGCGAGGCTATCAATACGATGCGTCACAACTTTGAGTCTACAATGGATGAGGATTTCAATACCGCTGGCGCGCTGGGAGCGATTTTTAAGTTCGCCGGTGAAGTGAATCAGTTTCTCGCTGCGACCGAAGATCAGCCTTCAGACCTGAGAAGAAGCCTGCTAAGTCAGGCGTACAAAAGTTTGGTTGAGGTTTGTAATGTACTTGGCATATACGCCGAGGAGGAAGTTGCCAGCGATGAACATGCAGCCTTGACAGAGCAACTGATGAGTCTCATTCTGGAGGTGCGTCAGGACGCTAGGCAGCGTAAAGATTGGGAAACGGCGGATAAAATCCGTGATCAGTTAGAAGCGTCCAATGTTGAACTTCAAGATAGTCGGACCGGGACAACTTGGAGGATGATCAGAGGAGGTCGTTAGCTAAATCACACGATAGTTTGCACCTGATTGTTCCAAAGGGAGGTATAGTGATGAATCGCGATTTGTGGTTACTGTCCATCTGCTTTTATTTTTTATTTTTACTCGGTTGTGCTATTGTAGCGAAACAGGAGTGGAGCGAAAATTACGCCTCGATGGAAGGGGTAAGCGCGACGAACGCTCGAATGATTGACGGCAACATCCGGACGTTTGGCGAAACGGCGTTCCGTGAAGGCTCACAAGACTCCTTCGGTCCGGCGCCAACCTCACAGGCGGTCGTTATGTTCCCTAAAAGAAAGATGATTCGCCGACTTGTGATCCATTCGGACAATTTGAAGAAATTCACCGTATATGCGGATAAAGGGACCGAGGATTGGGAAATCATCAAAGAGGTCAATAGTGTCAAATCAAACCCAATTGATTTGTTTGTGAATGCGCCGTTTCCGACCGACAAAATCCGCATCCGCGTGTTAGGCACAACCGATGATGCAGGACTACGCCGAGGTCAACGGAGACAGAACTTTTGGGCAAGTAGCAATCGCCGTGCACCCGCCAAGATCTACGAAATTGAGCTATACGGCTATCAAGCAGCGACAGCCGCAGGTGAAGATGTAGAGGGTACGGAAGATCGGCGCGAAGCGGAGTTGGATCAACTGTTGCAGTTAGATTAATAGGAGTCAAACGTGATGAGTGGATGATCACGTCTCACGTGCTACTCTTTACTTACCAAAAATAGAGGAGGTAAGATATGCGTTTTGTAGTACTAACCGTTTTAATGTTGGGTTTAGTTTCCATGCTGGGGTGTTTGGGACCAAGTGGTCCCCCGATTCAGTGGAGTCGGAACATCGCCCCGTTTGCGGACTGTCAGGATCCCAAACTGAATGATGATAACATCCACTCAGTTGGCGAAACCTCAAGGCTCATTATTGAGAGAACGACTCGCCTAAGCCGGGCAGACCAAGAAGAAGAGGAGAACTTTACGCAGGCAACTTTGAGATGGGGAAAACCGCAGCCCATTCAGCGCATCGTTGTGATAGCGGATAAAGGGAAACTTGAATTCTTTAAAGTCCAAGTTACAGATGAAGCTGGGAAGTGGAAAACGATTAGAGATGTTCAGAATCACTTTCGAGACCAATATAAGCTCCAGCTGCCGGAACCGATTCATGCTGAACGCTTGCGTTTGAAGGTTCCTAAAAAATGGGAATCCCGGCGGTTGGGCGGTCAAAAGCGCAGTACCAGAGGCGAGGGTGGTGCAGAGGTTGACATCTTTAAGCAGATCCGCGATATTCAGGTGTTCTATGCCTTGCCTCCCGAAGAACCGGCAGCAGAGCCGGCAACGAGTCAGTAAGATTCACAGCTTATGTCATCCGCTGAAACAAAAAGTCTTATTCATCTCAACCTTATTCCGGGTATCGGAAACCATACCATCCGACGCCTGTTAGCGGCTTTTGGATCGGCGGAGAAATCGCTTGCTGCGACATCAGAGGAGTTAGCCCAGATCGATGGGTTGACTCCCGATGTTCGGCAACACCTAATCGATGGCAGATCGCGCGCTCCCCTCGCGCAGGAACTTGAGCTAATCGAGCAGCATCAATGCCACATCGTAACCCTCAACGACGAATCCTACCCACCACTCCTCAGGCAGATTAGTGACCCGCCTGTATTGCTTTATATCACAGGTCAATTGCCCATAGTGGACACACTGAGCGTGGCAATTGTTGGATCGCGTAGCCCGACTGAATACGGCAAAACAATAAGCCAACAGCTGAGCCATCAACTCGCAGCGCGCGGTATAACTGTCGTGAGCGGGTTTGCTCGTGGTATTGATACCTGTGTGCATCGCGGTACCCTAGAAGCCGGTGGACGCACAGTCGCGGTGTTCGGCTGTGGCCTGAGTATTATGTATCCAGAAACGAACCAGGCACTTGCAGCGGAAATCATCAAATCCGGCGCATTGGTTTCCGAGTTTCCGATGACGATGCCACCCCGAGGTGCTAACTTTCCCCGCCGCAATCGTGTGATTAGTGGCTTAACGCTCGGCACGCTTGTTGTTGAGGCGTCTAATCGGAGCGGCTCGCTCATTACAGCGCGTCACGCTGCTGATCAGGGACGTGAGGTGTTTGCTGTACCGGGGCAAATCTTTTCCAATGTGTCGCGAGGCACCCACTCCCTCATCAATCAAGGGGCAACGTTGATTAATAGCGTTGATGACATACTTGATGCGTTACCCCAAGACTACACGAAGGTCTTGGGAGGAGAATCACCCGAAACAACCCGCCAATCCCCTCCCTCAAAGCGACCCGACAAGGCTGTTCGTCCTCAATCAGCTGAAGAAAAATCGGCACCCGTCCCTCAACCGAAGGCAGAACTCAACCTAACTCCCGATGAACAGGCTGTGCTAGCGACAATGGATGCTTCAAGCATCCATATCGATCAGATTGCACGGGACACGCAGCTGCCGATTGGTAAGGTCTCCTCACTCCTTGTCATGCTTGAGTTGAAGGGGATTGTCCAGCAGCTGCCGGGGAAGCAGTTTGAAAAAAAATAGATTTGTGAGCAAAAAAGACGGTATCATACCTGTGAAAAAAGGCGTGATACCGCTTACGCTTTAGGGTGAGTTGTTGTTGTAGGGTTCAACGATCGTTGAACCCTACGGGGTGGTTATCCTAATCTTACGGTGAACCTGTCGTGCAAGACGCTCCCTTACGATGGACAAGCGAGGTGTATCGCGTTTTCAGAGTTGCGATAATGCAGACTTAATCTCCCCCAGCGCTTTGGAACCAACCCCTGCGGCGAAACCGGCAGCAGAGGATTCCACTCGTGGGGGGCGATGTCCGTCGTGGAATTATCGGTCAACTGGATAAGTTGATCGCCTGATAAACGTAAGGGTAGATATTCCATGCTCCGTTCTCCTCTCTAAGAGTGGCAAGAACCGACTGCGCATCGGCACTCCATGCAGCGGCGTTGAGGTGCATTTTTTTACGTAGGGTCACCCGCTCGTGCTTGATAGTCTCATGCCTTCTCGGATGTTGATGTTAGGGCAACTTTTTGGTAGACTTATGGGTGGACTCATGTAAGACAGAGTGCTAATTCCGTGAATAATGCTAATATGGAGGGCGACAATGCAATGGATTTCTCGCTGGCTCAAACCCGGCGAAACCGCTGATATTGAAGCGTTGAAAAGTGAGTTACATTCAGAGGGTTTTGGGGCGTATCAGTGGAAAGGAACGCCCGGTGCTGCCTATCTGGACTACATCCACACACAAGATGAGGTGGTCTGCGTATTGTCGGGCAGTGCCAACGTGTCGGTAGGAGATGAGCATGGGAGGGTTCAAGTTGGGGATCGCGTAGATGTGCCGGCGAACACTTATCACTCCATCACGGTGACGAGCGAGGAGTCGCTGGTCGTGCTAACTGGTATGCGTCATCGAAGTGAAACATAATAAAAGAGGCCCATTGGTGTATTTAGCCCTAGCGAGGCGATATGTGGTAATTTGTCTGAATCGCGCGCGGATTATACGGATTTGGCGGATTGCGCGGAACACGGGATAGATTTAACGTAAGGGTGCAGAGGAGACGAAAAGAGAGAAGGGAACGTCGGTGCATTTAGCCCCAGCGGGGCGATATGTATATAGTACGCTCCCGATCAAACGTCGAGACTAAGAAACCTGCCCTGTTCATTTCCACAAACCTCGCACACCCGATTTTTGCGAAAAGTGTTAGATTGTGTTAGATTTTGCTAGGTAATTGTGGATAACTCACAAGGAATGCCATACACATGTTGTCCCGCTAGGGCTACCGAGCAACCCCCCGAATAGAATCGGGATTCAAAGCAACTTATGGCTTCCCGCCTTGGGCAGGCACAAGACCTGCCCCTACAAGTCATCGAGCTTAACCCGTAGGGGTTGAGGACGGAAACGCATCGGCAGCTAGCGATGCCGTGTCTTAAATTATAGAAAACCAACCATAAAACGATTCGCACACTTTTGCGAAAAGTGTTAGATTGTGTTAGATTTTGCTAGGTAATTGTGAATAACTCATAACGGATGCCATACACATATCGCCCCGCTAGAGGGGTTTAGGAGGCGACTTGGGTTATACAAGGAGAATAGCCGTGACAATCCAAAACTTCAAAACAGGTATTCCTCTGATTGTGATCTTGCTGTTGTTGAGCGGTTGTTCAATCTTCAGTCGAAGCCAACCCGCTGAAAAGGTGATTGTCGATCCGCTAGTGGAGCGGAATAAAGAGTGGCACGAACAGGTCGAGGCGGGGAATTTGGCACTCCAGAATAAAAACTTGAAACGTGCGCTCGAAGCCTACCAAGCTGCGCTGGCGATTAAGCCGAATGCGAGCCAGATCCAATTCCAAATCGCCAAGCTCTACTTCCAACAGGAGGAGTATGAAAAAGCGAGGGATGCGTTCACCACCACAATAACACTTGACCCTAGGAATATGGACGCGCGCAATTCTCTTGGTTACATCTATGAGCAGCTGAACAACTATGAAGCGGCAGCACAAGTTTACGAGGATACTTTGGAGGTTGAGCCACGTAACCTGTACGCCCTCAACCACCTCGGATTGGCTTACAAGCAACTTGGCTTGCTTGACGACGCTGAACGGGTTTTGCGAAAAGCGATAGAGGTTGATCCAAAAGCCGCACGACCTGCCAGCAGAAATCTGCATAACTACCTCGGCTTGATTTACTGGGAAAAAGGTGACATCGGCGAAGCCATCGCTGAATTTAGAGAATCGATTCGGCTTTTCCCGAAAGATATATGGGCTCGCCAAAGCCTTGCCTCTCTCTACGAAGAGCATGGACGTTACTACGAAGCCCAACTCCAGTACCATAACATTTTGGAGGTAGATCCGCAGAATCTCCTCGCTCCGACGCGGCTCCAAGCACTCGCACAGTTAGACCGATCCGCCTCGATGCTCGTTAACCTCGCGCCTGTGGATCTAATCGACATCGATATTAAGGAACTGATTGCTGCTGCGCCTGATGCGACAGATTACCCCGATGCTGACGCAATCATTTTGCTCAATCAGTTCAGTCACGAAGTCACTCCGGCAGGAAAATCCCGTTACACCTCCCATCAAGTAGTCAAGATTCTGACGGAGAGAGGGGTGCAAAACTATGATGACATCGCCATTCCACACACCCCCACCGCACAGCATATCACTGTCAATGTTGCGCGGACTATCACCCCTGATGGCTCTGTTGTTGAACCCCCGGAGGAAGCGTTCAATGATGTTACACCGCCGGGATTACTCTCCTACAATCTTTATTCCGATTCGATGTGGCGAGTGATCTCGATGCCGGCTCTCAAGCCCGGAGTGTGTATTGAGTATCAGGTCACGCTTGAAGATGCAGGGGCGGCGTCGGTTGGGAGCACCTCGTGGTTTTGGGGTGGCTACAGCTTTCAATCCACAGATCCGATCCTACAATCCGCTTATGCCTTGCGCGTCCCGAAAGGGATGAACTTCAAGTGGAAGGCGGTCCACTGCCAACTCAATCCCGATGTGCTGCACGAGGAGGAAACCAGCACTTACCTCTGGACCTACGGCGAAACACCCGCGCTCAAAGAAGAATACAACATGCCGGCGACCAACGATATTGTTCCACGCTTGAGTTATTCGTCTGTGGAATCTTGGGATGCTGTCTACAATTGGTACAGAGACATCGCAAAGGACCGATACACCGTTGATCAAGCGATTGAGGAAACAGTTGAGACGCTCACCGCAGATCTCCTCACAGCGGAGGACAGGATTCGAGCGATTTACCACTTCGTTGCCTCCCAGATTCGCTATGTAGGAATTGAACTTGGTCAAGGTGCATATCAACCGACACCCGCCGATCAGGTGCTCAGTGTCCGATATGGTGATTGCAAAGACAAAACCACATTGATGATTTCAATGCTCGATTTAGTTGGTATTGAGGCGTTTCCGGTCATGTTGAATCCCGCGCCGTATCAACGCATCGATTTGGAACTCCCGTCGCTTGGACAGTTTAGCCACCTGATTGCTGCGATTCCGCGTGACGATGGCGGCTATACTTGGCTCGATCCAACTGCTGACACATGCAGCTACGGCGATCTCCCTGCGCGGAATAGAGGGCGCACAGGATTCGTCATCCGAAGCGATCGGGGCGAGTTTGTTGATATTCCCATCTCCACCTCTGCATCCAATCGGTTAATCGTTGATACACAGATTGCGCTAACAGAAGATGGGACGGTTCAGGGTACCATGCGGATTGATACCCGTGGACAATACAATCTTGAAGCGCGGTTGGAGTACAAGCAGGTATCGCCGAGTAGATGGAAGGATACCTTTGCTGTTGGGCTTAGTAAGCAATTTCCCGGCGTCCGGGTTGATTCGGTGCAAATTTCCGATTTGACGAATCTTAATGTGCCGGTACAGCTCAACGTTGGTTTTACCGTCGAGAATTACGTCGAGCCGGTCGGTAACAACCACCTGATGTTGCCACTGCCGAACGATGAGTTTTCAGACTACGCCGAGATTTTCGCAGCGGCTGAACGTCAACACCTGCTTGATCTAAGCTACCCGATGGAGATGAAGAAAACAATCAAGATTAGCCTGCCGGAGGGATGGCGGACGACTTTCCCTAAAGATGTTCGTTTGGAAAATCGCTTTGCTAGCGTGGAGAGAGTATACAAACTAGAAGGGAATCAGATTCGTTACGAAATTAACTTTGCTATCAAGGAACCGATCATACCGCCCGAAGATTATCCCGCAGCGAAACGTTTTTTTGACACATTGGTGCGGGAGGATCGGACTCAACTTATTGTGGAAAAGCACGTCAGCCCTAAAACATAAACGACTCACAGGCAGGAGGGATTCTGTCTTTAGCGTAGTATTCAATTAACGGAGATTTTACAATGAACACCTCATTTGAGCGACCCTACAGACCTGTAGATCTGAACATACCGATGACTAAGGCGTTTCCGCTTATGTCGATGGCTGAAAAACTGATGGGAGAAGCGACATCCGCCACGTCAGGACGTGCTTCACTAACACTGGCTCACGGAGATGAAATGACCGCCGTGCTAGTTGCTCTCAAAGCGGGAAACACGCTTGAGGAACATTCGGCATCCGCTGCTGCTACCGTTATCACGCTTAGTGGGAACATTATATTTACAACAAGTGCCGAGAAAATCACGTTGGGGCAAGGGGAGGCAGTTACCTTCACGGCTGACATCTTGCACTCTGTTTATGCGAGCGAAGATAGCGCGTTTCTTATCGTCATTGGTGGCAAAAGTTCCGAGTGACCCTCGGAAAAATAAATAAGAGTTTCCCCAAAAATCTTCGCAGTGGAGCCTCCCATCCTTTAGGGCGGGATAGTTGACATATTACTGATTGCCACCAAACTCCGGTTCCTTGCTAGGGCGGACGACCCATTCTTCAAAGACAGACTTGGACGACTCAACCTCGTAGTTCCCAAAGTGCAAATAGTGGATGCTGTTCACCGGAACTGCCACCGTACCGTAGATTGGTGAGTGCCCCAAAAGTTTGCCCTCTTGGGATTTGAGCGGTTCAAAAACCAGAATTGAACGGTCTGCCAACGTGATTCGGACGAGATTTAAGGCGTCTGTGACCACGACAGACTTGTTGGGCTGTTCCTCTGGCTTGCTGACATCTACCACCCGTGCCACGCGGTTTATAGGAATGGTTAGCTTCCGCAGCTTTGAATCAAACTGAATCGTCTGTCCGTTTATGGTTAGTAACTTCCCCCGCTTAAAATCACCGGTGTTCGCCACTAGGAGATGGCTTGGCGGATTGTCGCGGTTGAAGCGTGGAACAGTTAAGGCACGCTCTAGTTTAACCAAATCAATACCCAGAGAAGGCTTTTGTTCTGCACCACGAATTTCGTTCAGCCACTGGTTTAACTTGCTTGATGGTTCTTCGTTTGGATCTGGACGCTTCAACGGCTTGAATTCGATTCCTTTCACAAACGGTGAGTCAATCTTTCTTCCAGCAATAAACGCCGCTTGAAAACCGAATCTCTTTTCATCGTAGGATAAGACTTGACACGGAATAGCTTCTCCGGTTTTCAGGTGTAACATATTCGGGAACCGTTCCTTATCAAAGGACAATCCTTGCGATACGCGTTCACTGCTCCGCTCTATGCCCGATTCCCCGGTGTACGCCAATCGCACAGGTGCTTTCGCGCCCACGGATTGCCATAGAATCGGCGATGTGTCTTTACCATCGAATGAGACGCTGCCACGCAGACTGCCCGATGTGTAAAATAGGTGATCGTCGTCTTTGCTCGGATTACTGGTTTCGGTTGTTTGCCCTAGCCGAAGTTGTGAGGCTCCCGCGAGCATACAGGTCACCGGCTCGTCCGCGAACATGGTTCGCAGTATCACACGGTCTGTGTTCAATCGCTCGACCCTGCCACGCAAAACAGCCCCATCGGCATAGGTCAACTCAGCGGATTCACCCATTGTTATTAGCTCAACCCTTGGTTGAATGATGCGGTCGACCTCCGCCAGATCGATATTACGCCGAGTCCCTTGTGCCTCCAGAACGTAAGCAGTACCTTCGGAGACAAACAAATGACCGTAAACGACCTGCCCATCGGTCATGTAGACTCGCGGCTTTGACGGGTCAATTGGCTGTCTCGCGCCTTCAGTTGGCTGACGATAAACACTTAACCGCCGTATTGTCAGATTCTGTCCTCGGTTACGAATGAAGATTCCTGATTTAGGAGTTATCGGCTCAACATCTTGTACATTCAACAGTAAACGACCGGTTGCATCAAACACGTTCAATGTGCCATCAACACCATCGAACATGAGTCGCAGATGAATACTTCGCTGATGCCTTCCGAATGTCAACACCCGCATAAAGCGCACGTCCTGAATGACCACCACTTCATCCGCCCAAGTCTCTAGCCGTAGTGCCTTACGAATGCTTTCGCCAATTGCCAGAACAAAACCGGGTGGCTCGTCGGTGGACGTGAACTCTAGGTCAATCTCAAAACACTTTGGCAAATCGAACGCACAGAAGATGCTCGCTTTGGCGCGGTTTGTTTGCAGGTGTCCCGCAGTATTGGGGACCCAAGAAGTGGGGCGGGCATCAACATCTAGCAGAAAGGGATTTGCCTTGGACAATTCCCAAGCCGTCAATTGGGAACCATCGAAGATAAGATTGGAGGATTCCCGGCGATTGAACGTATAAATCGCATCACGATTTACCCGTACCTGACCATGACGCTTGCTGGAAAAGAGAAATGTATCGTCATCCGCGCCGATTAAGTCAACCGTCCAATCATCATCCAATACTGTGCTAATCTGAAAAGCCTCCGTCGGTGGAGCAGACTGTTTCGAGAAAAGAATTGAATCTAACACGCTTATGTCGACAACTAGGTTATCCGAAAAGTATTGCGATGCCCAACTGACAGTTCCGGGATTGCTTGGCAACAGCTTACCTAGAAGAATGTCGCCATTCCTCCAGCGCAAACGCTCCGCCGGTTCTTGAGCCTGTGCCGTGGTAATCCACAACGCAGCCAGCACCGTGACAACTATCCGATTTGACTTCCACTGCATCATGTCCCTCCAATCTATCTTTCATAAACCGGCAATAGGCAATAGTTCAAAGCCAGAGCCAAGACAGACATTCCTGTCCCGTAAGCCGTACCATGAGAACTGGTGAAGCTACCGTCCTCGTTCTGCATTTTTTGTAGCCGTTCAATAATCTGTTGATTCCAAGCTTGCCACGCCTCAAGGTCACTGTGGAAAAGAGCTTGCGCCATGTAATATCGGTGGTAGAACGGATGATCATTGACGTCTTGATCAATTCGCCTCTTGATGAATTCCGAGGCGGCTTTATACTCTGACGTATTCTTTCTTTTTCCGATTGCATAGACTAGCGTTCCGATTGCCGTCCGAGTGATTCCATTACCATAGCTGTTGGCAGGCTGATAAGAGACGGTTCCGTGTCGCATCGTGTTGGTTTGGAAAAAACTTAGGGCTTTGTCGATTGCCTCATTGGGTACTTCGATGCCTGCATTTCGCGCACCGAGCAAGCCCATCAACACGGTTCCAGACACAGTTGTATCGGCATCCATAGAGTACGGTGAATATCGCCAAGCACCCGACGGATTCGTCTTCTGTGCGGTCAACGCGCACCGAACCGCCAATTCCAAAGCCTGACCGATGGTGCGCCTCTGTTCAACCGGAAACTGGCTACCTTGCCAGAGTTGCTGTTCGTTCACGGCTCCATACGCTTCGGACAGTGCCAACATGGCAAATCCGTGGTGGTACATGGGACCATGCCCGAGACCGCTGAGGTAGCCGGTTTTCGCATCCTGATTGGCAATGATGTTGTGCAACGCTTTACGGATGTGAGTGGCGTAAGGACCGAAGTCGGGGTCTTCGCCGCTTGCCATGAACGCCATGACACAGATTCCCGTTATTCCTGAACCGATCTCGCCTCCTGACCAACTGCCGTCGTCCATTTGTGTGTTGGCAAGATAGGCCAAGCTCCGGTCATTAATCGCCCGAACTGTTGGAGGCACACCCCGGCCGTAACGAATAGCGGTGCTCTGTCCATAAGCCCATTCGATTGAAAACGCTGCCAGATATATCAGGATTGCCAATCCGAGGTTGAGTGCGTATCTGTTTCGTAAGTTCATAAGTAGGTTATCGGTTGTTGGTTGTCAACTGTTAGTTCCGACAACTAAGTTTCAACATCTGCATCTCTTTTCGACGAATTTGACTTCGCGTTCTAGTTCCCTGTGGATTCTTTCAAACTCTTCCCGTTGCCAAGGACTCAGAAGCTCGTGGTCTGTCTGCTGGAAAAGCTGATAGGCCATATAAACCGGTGCCGGAACCTCATCGGTTGCAGACGAAGTTGACAATTCTGCGAAAGTCGTCTCAAAATGCTTCCGTTGCTCGTCGCTCAAAAACAGTTCTGCGTCCATTGATGCTACAACCACATCTCGCAAAGCCTGCCCGCGAAAAACCAGTCTTTCCGCTTGATGCTCCTTGTACTGGGCGAACGCCTCGTCCGAAAGGACATCTTCAATCGTGTGTTGATACAATGGATGGTGCGTAATGTCGTCTTCGGAGTCTGGGGCACCTTCCTCTGAATCGGACCACTTCTTGAAATCTTCAAGTTTCTGGGCTGCCTCCTGACGAGTCAGCTTGCCAGCCGCAACCGCCTCGCGAACCTCTTTTTCGGCTTCTTCGTACCTTGCCTCCGAATCTTCGCCTTGTGTGTCGAGGTATTCTTCCACAACGCCCTTAGCGGCCAACGTCAAACGTTGCGACGCGCTTTCCTCAAGTGGTCCCAACTGTTCAGTATGAGCGGCTAGCTTTGCCGCAGCGAGGTGCTTTATTTTTTCTTGGGATTCCGGGGTATCGTTTTTATCCTCGTCCCAGAATTCTATCCAAAATTCGACCTGTTCGCGATCTATCTTGCCAGCCTTGATGTCTTCCATGATTTTAGCTTTAACCATGGCGATCATTCCCTCGGGAACGTGTTCTGGTATTCGCCATGTATGGTCAAACTTTGTCAGTTGCTCCCAGATCGGTAACTGTGTCTGGGACAGCACATCATCCGGAGGGTATTTGAACCCCCGACGGATAATCTCCTCTGGGCGTAGCCGGTTCCATAATATATCACCCGCGTCGACGAGCCCGCCCTTATCCGCGTTGGCAATGAGTCGTTGCTCAATTTTCTCGCGCTGGTCGACTGTCAAGCTGAGTTGCCGGTCGAGCCACGCCGTCAGATGACGAGCGACTGCACCCCGATCTCGCTGTATCCGCGCTAGGGTAAAATCCATATAATCCTGAAACTGCTCCTCATTCAGATATTTGGCAAACGCCGTTTTGCAGTCGGGTTGTGACAACAGAGTTTCTAACATTTTATCATGGTTTCCTCTCCGTGCAGCGGTTGCGAGATTGCGCATACTTTCGGGCCTCTTTAATAAGGCTTCAACCGATTCGTGAATTGACTGGCGGAGTTCATTAACAGTCGTCTCATCTAGGTTATAGCGTTGGCCAACACTTTTGCTAGTCAGGTGGAGTAAGGATATTATCGCTTGCCTGACGAAAATCACCGTTCTGTCTGGGGCAGCGCGTGCCCTCAGGTTTCTATTAAGCTGTCGTGTGTCAGAATCTCGACCCTTATCTTGGGCTATTCCAACAGTGGTGAGCATCAACGTTGTTACAATACATAGCCATAACCCTTTTCCTTTACACATGGTGTATCTCCCTGACTTGGATTTGTTATAGTGCTACCGTGCTACTCAATCTTCTTTCCTTCTAGAGCGTCGAAGTATGCGTCTAAGCCCTGACGAAACTCCTCCGGCAGAATACGACCAGCCTTGCCCGTGGCTTGCCGAGGAGCACGTTTCTCAATGAAAGCCCTACCACCGTCGTCTCCAAGCCCCAATAATCGCAGCGCAGGCGACGAGGTTGGCGGTGCTTTTACAACCATCGGTGCATTTGGTATCCGAGCTGTTTCGAGGAGGATCTCGATCACTTCTGTTATCGCCGCGATCGCCTTGGGACCGGTATCTGGTTGTGAAAGGATTTCCTGTACCTCGTCCATGATAACTGCAGCCCTGGTCACCTTCTGGAGTTGTGCTTGGATGAGCCTTTCCTCGGCGTTTGGCAACGCTCTAATTTTCGCTGCTACTTCGCGGCTATCGGAAGTGAGTCTTTGCTGCGTGTGGTTTAATGATTTGCTACGTTCGTTGTACTCTTCGACGGTGAGTGCTTTCTTGGCTTGCTCAACCTCCCGCGTTTCTTCGCGCAACTGAATTTCGCGGTTAATGATGCGCAACACTTCCAAAATGATTGCCGGCGGCAGATTTGGTAGGATAATCAGTTGTAGCTCTCCGGGTGGAGGGGGGGCGGCAAGGGACCTACCAGCTGCTCTGCCCAACGATCCAACGTATCCGCCCAGAATTCCGCCTCGATGGTTGATTGACCAATAAAGTTTTGGTTGATTGCTGTTGCCATGTCTTGAATTTGGCGGGACACGCCTACGTTCTGCATCTCGTCAAGAACACGCGAATAGTTTTCAGACGGACGCCGTTTGCTATAGGCTACCATGTCTTGAAATATGGTAAACACAGTCTCGGACTCAGTCACCTCGCGTTCTGCCAAGCGCGTCCGATCAGACCGATTATCCGACGCAATGTCTTGGAGACCGAAGCCATCCAGATTATTCAGGTCTACGGCAATGTCAATCTGCCGTCGGGATGCGGCTTTCAAACGCTTCACAAACGTACTATTTTCAAAGCCCATCAGTAGCTTGTTCATATCGACCACTAGGTCGGCAAAGGCATCTAGCAACTCCTGCTGCTCTTGAACTGCCTGAATGACCAGTTCTGCCGTATTTGCCGCTGGAGTGTCTTCCTCTTCATCGTCTCTACCGCTGCCCTTGAGAATTGTCACAGGAATTCCCAGACCACCGACCACTTGTGATGCTTGTTTCGCTTTTTCACTTTTGTTGAAACCAGATTCAAAGTCTAGAACAAGCGGGGTGGGATTGGCGGGTAGATAAGCGGGCTTACCGTCGGGTTGTTCGCTCCGATCTACGTTAGCCTCATCGCCGGGGGTGTTTGGGTCCTCCGGGATTTCGTCCAACCCTTCCAGTGGGTTCACCCTGTCGGGTCCATATTTGTCAGCTTTTTCCAGATCGGTCGGTTTGCCGCCCGGTGGAGAGGGTGGACCTTCTGCCGGTAGGTCTTCCGGCGGTTTACTCGGCTCGGTTGGTGCGACAGCCTTGGTTTGTCCCGGGGCGTCCGCTGCTTGAGCAAGCAGCTCCGCAATCGAAGGCATTCGCTCCCCCGCGATCTCCTCTAACTTCTTGAGTATTTCTATCCACAATTTGAGTTGGTCTGGATTAAACTCCTCATTCTTCGTTGCTTCGTCTAGTAACTCCTTACCGATTGCGACCAAGCTGTCAAGTCTTGCGGCATTTGCACGTTCTGCGGCAGCTTGGTTTTGGATACGCTTGCGTTGCGCCGGATCGTCGAGGGCTTCGGGCGGGAGATTACGTAGCTCACGATTAACTTGGTTCAACTGCAATTCCTTGTCCTGAACTTCCTGTGCTGAGTTCACCCAAAGGCTCAATTGATCGGTCAGCCACTTGAGGTGTTCTAATGGCGTGAGGATATGGAGCACGAGATAGACCGAATACGCTCGCTCGCGTCTTGGCAGATAATCCTCGGCAAAAGCGCGTAGACGCAGACTCTGTGGACGTACATTTTCACGCTCGGCAGAAAATGTGGCAGAGACAGTCATCGCCTCCGCAGTCGGCGCACCTGCTGACACCGTTTTCTCACCACTAGACGGATTGGGATTGTAGATTGAGTGATGGAGCTCCTCCCACTCCAAGCCAACCCGCTTCACACCAAAATCGTCCCCAGCCTGAATCTCGAAGGCGATTACCTCACTGGAAAGGATGACCTGATTGTTCTTCAGTTTATTGAAGCCAACCGTCGGTGCCTCATCATCCACAGCCTCAATCCGCAACACCTGTGGCTCACGTGTGGCGAGGCCAAAGCGATCACGCCACATCAATCGAACTTGGGTCTTGGCCTCCACACGGATCGCTTCGGTGATGATGCGTTGCCCATCCACGCGTTGCGGTCGATCGTTTAGAGTGGCTTGCGCTAGCTCGCGCGTCGCTGTAGCTTCCAAAATCGCAGTGCTTCCCTTGACCAAAGCCAATGCCCCTCCGCGCACATCCTTCACCTCCATGTCAGGACGCTCAAGATAGGTGGGCAGTTGGACCTGCGCGACAAACTCCGTCAACTCCGGACGCAACTTGGGTTCGACAGGAATGGAACGCCTTGCATCTCCCACCCGAAGTGTGATGTGCCCGTCTTTCGTCTGGGGCGGTATTTGGAATCGGTAAGTTGCTCCGTCCAGCGTGGTGATCACTGGTGCTTGATCTGTATATTGGGCTTCTCCTGACACGGGTTTCCAAGGGGAATTGTCTTTCAGAAGTGCTTCAACGTAAAAGGGTTCTGCATACGCTACTACTTGAAGCCCCGTCTCGCCTTCCAATTGGGCAAAAGTGTAACGTTCAACGTCACGCCATGGGGTCAACCATCGAGCAAGAGCGTTTCTGCTGGTTTCCGGAACAACGAGCATCCCCACCACAATTAGTACCAACGGTACACCTGCTGCCCATGCCCAGCGACGATGGCGGGGCTGGGGAACCGCGTCTGCCAGATTATGTTTTGCCACCTCATCGTCGACTTGGCGCATCGCTGCTTCAATTAGGGTGCGACTTGACGATTGATCCGACCCGCTCCGTGCTAGCTCCACAATGGCTAGGACATGGTCGCTCAAACGGGGGAATTTGTGCCGTAACAACCGAGCAACCCCATCCAGCCGTCGATGCTGCCAGACCCAGTTGTGGTACTTTAGGGGAAAAAGAATCACCGTTCCCACCATGCCAACCGCCAGTATGAATGCTCGCAAAGGTGCCGAGGTATCGACCAAACGATCTAGACCGAACACGACGAGATACGAGATCGCGAGTCCAAAGATTGCAGCTAAAGCACCTTCAGCGAGTTTAATTCCCCATACCCGTTTTTGATACTGTTTCAGGGCTTCTGTCATACGCGGTGGCAGACTGACCCGGTCTTGCCGTGAGTGTTTATTTGGTTGTGTTTGGTTCATCGAAAATCTCCAAGTTTTTGGCGATCTGTTCCTTCAATCTATACTGCCCCAATCATTTTGCGCCCGATCCAGAATAACCCAAGGAGCAGAATCAAAAGCCCCGCCCAAAGTGGATGAGACCAGATTCTTATCCGGTGGACCATCGGTTCAGGCTCCGGCAAGGTTGCCAGAGAATCCAACAGACTTTGCACATCAGAAACGGACACCAATTTGCCTTCGGTAATCTTGGCGATTTCGTCTAACACATCGAAACGTGCCAAACGCCCTTGCTGCTCACGATTCAAACCTTGAACCGAAAGGTCGGTTTGAATCGAAGCCCCGGTTTCGGTACTACTAGCAACTAGTCGGTAGTTGCCTGGTTCCTTCGGAGCAAACGATCCCACGAATAGCCCCCAGGCATCCTTTTCGCTAGGCTGAAGCCGGATGGTTTGCGTCTTGCCCGATGGAGATATCGTCTGCACAACAACCGAATCTTCAGCCAAAGGTCCACCCAAGCTATCCGTCACGTTGGCGTTCAATGTCACCACATCATCAACGTGCGGCCGATCTGGCGAGTAAAACAATCGCATCGTTTCGCCCTTTGCCATCTGGCGTCGGTATGCCATCCACCGGGTGACCTGACCCCAGAAACGGTAGTGATATTTATCTTCAACGCCTTCACGCCAACGCCAGGCACCGTCTGTCCCCATGAACAAGACTTTACCGGTACCGTAGGTTTTGGTCACAATCAAAGGTACTCGTCCTGAAGTTGTTGTCACTTGGTCGTGGACTGCCAAAACCTCGGCACCGGCTTTGGCTCGCTTAATCCCTGCGTGCCAGTGGAAGCCTGGGAGCGTACGCCACACGTCGAGATTGTCACCCTCAGATTCTCCGAGATGAGTCAGCAGGCTTCGCTGTCCCGGCTGGGTGAGTGCGAAGTGCCCGGGGGTGCTTGAGCCGATACCATAGGGAGTTGCCATGTCCAAAACCACCGGATAAAGGTCTGCAAGCGGACCGGAAATCAACGAATTCTGGTGCCCGGCACGTCCCGGTATAAAGACGAGACCAGCAGCCTGAGCACTGACCAACTGCTGCAGTTGCTGCGCTTGTTTGACCGTTAACTGTTTGGGAGCCACTCCAACATCACCAAGAAATACCACATCATAGCGGCCCAATTCATTAACGGATGGAAAACGCTTGATATAACCGCGCCCACCGCCAAGTTTGGGTAGCTCCGGATGAAAAAGCAAGCACGTAACCTCGACCCCCGGGTCGCGTTCTAGTGCGTTGCGTAAGTATCGATACTCCCAACGGGGATAGGACTCAATCACGAGAACCTTCAATTGTTCTTGACGTACCGCGATCGGCGCGGATATCTTATTGTTTTCGGCGATTATCTCCTGTGTATCTTGTGGAATGCTCAGAGTTAAGGTGTAATCACCCGTTGTTAGCGGTGTCCAGACCATGTTCTGTTGTGCCTGACCCATAGCAGGTACACGGACCACCTCCGCGATCATCGGTTCCTCATTGATATTTAGTGTGACACTTACGTCTCTGTCTTGACCCAGGGTGCTGCGGACGGTAAACGGAATACGAAGTGGCTTCCGTATCACGCCAAACGTTGGTGCATCCATGCTGACCAATTCAAGGTCGGGTAGTGGCACTTTGCTGCCCACTCCCACCGTGAAAACAGGTATGCTTTTCATCCGAAACCGCGTGGCTGCGTCAACAGGGGACTTGCCGACATTCCAATCGCCATCGGACAGCACCACCACGCCACGCAGATCCGAGTGGCTGTCTAAAACATGTGACAGTCCAGCGTTGAGGTCTGTGGCTTCTTCTGCCGGATCCAATAGTGAGGAAAACGGCTCAAATACCACATTGAGATCACTATTAGAAGGATTCCATACCGTCTCTGATATCAACAACGGTTCAATTGTTTCAGCGCGGCTCTTGGGCTTGCCGGAGATGTTATCTTCATCTATCACGTCTTGCGTTTTCATGCTGTTGGATTGGTCCCAGAGCACCGCGAGGGTAGACCGCTGGTCTGGGATCCGCGTCTGCAACCATTCGGGTTGATTCAACGTTACGACTACCAAGCAGATCAGCACAAAACGGAGCAGTTCAAGAACCCCGATCCACTTGCGATAGCCACTGCGGTGCCATGCTAGCCAGCACAATACGCCAGCCACAGCCACCAAAACTAATCCCAAAACCGTGAGGGGTCCGCTTGAGAAAAACGCAATATTTCCTCGGTCCTGCATTGTAATGCCTCTATTTAGTTTCCGCTTCCACCTGCGACCGTGAAGTCGCTTAAAGATCTCTGTTCAGTTTTCTTATTCGGCAAACTCAGCACCGCCTCCACAATGAGTGCTAGTCCCATCGCAACGAGGATGGCGCGCCAGATTTCACTCGCCAAGGCGGAGGTGTCCCCGATGGCAACATCAATCCGCCGATACGACAATTCGTCGAACAGTCCATCTACTGTCGCGACGGGCGTGACCTTGGTACTGTCTTCAGCCCGGCTGCGGTTCACAGCTGCCCAATACTCCCCGTCTCGGTACACACTGGCATGTAATCCGCGTTGTGAAAGGGTTGGGGCGTCTTCTACTGGAGCTATCGCCTCCCATTGGTCACGGTCGGTGAGCGCACTAGGACCTGCATCGCGTTGAAACGCCACCGCCAATGAGTGAGACCCTTCTGTCAATGCCCGCTGCAACATCACATAAAACACGACGCCATCACGTTCGAGAGAAGAAAACTGTGCTGTGGGCAACGTGCTGCAGAAATACACTCCACCTCGATCTGTAGCCAGACGGGTTAGCATAGGATTGTCGTCCCCAAACCGTGCCAGTACTGTTCCAGGTGTTTCAAGGTTGCAATATAGGTAAGTTCGCAGCTCGTTCAGAGGCAAGGCATCCCCACTGTCCACATGGGCAAATAGATCGGCATCACCACGCCACCATGTAATCTTGGCTTGCTCCTGTTCGGGGGTCTTCCAGTCACCCCAGCGTGAGCCAAATAATTGACTGCCTCTGCTTTGAACCGGTGGAAAGAAAAGAACTACTCGACCTATGTTGACGAAATTCTCGACCTGTTCTGCGATGTTCCCTTGAGGCAAAGGTGCTTTCCAGATTAGCAATCCCGTGCTTTCCCAGTCGATCTCGCCCACACGCGCAACGGGAATCACGTTGATAAGGTGCTGCAACCCTCCTTCCGCCGGAATAGCAAGTGCCCGGCGAAAGGCTTCGCCTGTTCTCGCGTCATCACTGACGATAATTGCCCTTCGCACGGGAGGCTCTGAGAAGACAAAGAAAAAACGATTGTCCAATGGGTTCACGTCACCAGGCAATCCGACCGATCCCCAACCGGAAGACAGCCTTGCGTCAATCGGAATGCGGTGCCCCTGCAACGAGGCACCCCAAGTATCGATTTCTACCTCGACCACGGACCGAATATTATTGACCTCAAACTCAATTGGCACCCGTCGCTCCACACCGCTTCTGCCTTCAGCCTGTACCATCACATCAAGAACAAGTTCTGCATCGCTGCCACGTTCCCGCCGTTGCACGTTTTCCACTCGCACCGACAAGTTGCTTGAAGATCGATCGGCGTAGGACAGCAAAAAATGGTGCACCCCTTCCAACTGAGAAAACTCCTCCCGTATGGCAACCCAGCGGCCACTGTCAGGCTGCCAATCGTGTTCGTTCAAATCTGAGCAAATCCAGATGTCGGCGCGCCCTGAATTATTTGCCTTGAGGTACACTAGGGCTGACTCAAGCATACTCGGAATATCAGTGCTGGTGGCAGTCGCTTCGGTCATCGGTAGGTTCAACAGTGCCTTTGGTGAATCCACTTCATGTACCTGACCGTTGGTGCTATTGATTAGAATCAGGTGCGTGCCGTAACCACTTTGCTCCAGTAGTTGAGCCACCTTCTTGAGAGCCGTAGACCGTTTTGACTCACTGGCCTGTAGATCAGCCATCTCCATGCTTGCCGAACGGTCAAGGAGAATCAAAGTGGCATCGGGTTTCCCCATCCCCACGCCACCCAACCATCCACCAGCCAGTGGACGGCTGATGGCAAAAACCAAAGCCCCAACAGCCAACATGCGCATCAGCATAATCAGGAAATGGCGAAGTCGCGCCATGCCTTTGCTCATGCGCTTCGCACTCATTAGAAACATCATCGCCCCCCAGGGAAGGGTACGATGGCGCTGCCGATTAATGAGGTGAATCAGAATTGGCAGGGCAATTAGGGGCAGGGCAATCAACGCCAAGGGTTGTAGGAAATTCACGGGTCAAGTTCTCACTTATGTTTCTTCGGCGTCCGTCCTAACAAAAACCGCGCCAATACGTCGCCGTGGTTCTCGTCAATGCGAATACGGTGATAGTCGATCTCGGTATCGCGAATCACCTCGTTCATGCTTTCGAGGTACATTTCGAGCGCGCGCTGGTACTGTGTGCCGATGATGGTTGGATCTGCCAACACGGGTTCGCCGCCTTCCATATCGACAAACCGCATCGGACGGTCAAACTGGAATTCTAGCTCACTCCGTTCTAGCAGATGAAATACCGCGACGTCGTGCTTACGGAATCGCAGGTGCTGGAAACAGTTCCGCAGCACCTCGGGGTCAATAAACAGATCGGAGAGCACGATAATCAGTGCTCTCTGTGGCACGCGTTCAGCTATCTCATGGAGGATGTCTGCCAACCCTGTCTCGCCCGATGCCTCCATTGTACCCAATTCATCTAATATGGTGCTAAGATGAGTGGTACTGCGCTTTGGCGGAATCTCCTTGTGAAATCCCTTGCCAGCACAGTAAAGTCCCACAGCATCGCCTTGTCGAGCGGCGATATAGGCAAGGCTGCCAGCCAGACGGCGGGCATAGTTAAGTTTACTCATCCCATTGTTTGCGAAATCCATTGACCCACTGGTGTCGAGAACTAGGCACATACGCAGGTTGGTATCTGCTTCAAACTCCTTGATGTAATAGCGATCATTCCGGGCATAAGCCCGCCAATCGAGCCGCCTCGTGTCGTCGCCCGGCACGTATTTGCGGTACTCCGCAAACTCTAGGCTGGAGCCCCGTATCGGGCTCCGATGACCTCCTGATACACTTCCGAGCATCGGCAACCGGGCGTGCAGTTTAAGGGTTGAAAGACGGTCGAGGACCTTCTGGTCGAGATAATCGCGGCTGAGTTGCACCGGCATACGCTAACCCCCTTCGGACAACTCTTCGATGAGGCGACTGACAATGTCCCGGCTGGTAATGTTCTCGGATTCGGCGGTGAACGACGTAATGACACGGTGCATCAGCACCGGCTCTGCCACGGCAACCACATCTTCCAGCCGAGCCATATAGCTACCGTTGAGAGCCGCACGAGCCTTGCCTCCGAGAATTAGATACTGGACCGCCCGTGGTCCCGCTCCCCAAGCAACCAATGGCTTCAGCCAGTCAGGTGCCGCGTCACCTTTGGGGCGGGTGGCACGCGCCAGATCAACAGCAAATTCGTAGATATGATCTGCTACAGGAACACGACGGACTAGGTCTTGAAACGCAATCACCCGATCACCGTTTAGAATATGTTCGAGCGACGGCAGCGACACACCGGTCGTCGTTCGGGCAATCTCGATCTCCTCCAAACGCTCCGGATAGTCCACCTCGATCCGGAACATGAACCGATCGAGTTGCGCTTCTGGCAATGGGTACGTGCCTTCCTGTTCGATCGGGTTTTGTGTCGCCAACACGAAGAAGGGCGGCTCTAGCTGATAGGTCCGGCCGATGACTGTGACCTTATATTCCTGCATCGCCTCGAGCATCGCCGCCTGCGTCTTCGATGGTGCGCGGTTAATCTCGTCTGCCAGGATGATGTTGGCGAACAACGGCCCCTTCACGAATTCGAACGCCCGCTTGTCGCCCGGGTTCTCCTGAAGGATGTCGGTCCCGGTGATGTCCATGGGCATCAGGTCGGGCGTGAACTGGATGCGGCTGAACTGCAACTCCATCGTCTCGGCAAACCGGCTGATTAACAGCGTCTTCGCCAGTCCGGGCACGCCCATCAACAGGGCGTGCCCTCGAGAAAACAGACAGATTGCCAAGTGTTCGATGACCTGTTCCTGACCGATGATGATCTTGGCAAGTTCGCCTTTCAGTTGGCCGTAAACGCTGCGGAGTTCATCAATCGCCGCAACATCGTTGGCATGCATTTGGCCGCTGTCTTGCGTGATTGTCATGAGATTTCCTTTTCTTGATGTAATGGCATTCATTCAGGGGAATCTCCTGCCTGTCTAGTATCTATTCCCCTCGGATGGTTCGCCGTAAAGCTTTCATCAAATCGTCGCAGTAGAGCCCCCGTAAATACTCTGTATGTTGGTATCTGCGGTGAGGAAACTGCGCTCCTTTTTGTTATATTGGTGCTGGTTGTGTGGTATAATTAGATTGTCCTTTGGGAGAGAGTAGCACACCGTTATTTTAAGACTGCCCACAAATTTTTTGTATGTTATGACGCTGCTGTTGTCGAAAGGTTGTCAATCGACAACGTAAAACGGAACCGCTATCTCGCCAAGAGCATATCTGAAAATGCCCGCTCGGTTGTCCGTAAGGACTCACCATTGCAGCTGTGGGTTGACTCTTGATAGAGACCATAACGCAGCGATAAGCATTCTCAGATTTCTTAGTCCCGATCTATCGGGGACTGTTGTAGTCCTTCGTGAGGTATCCCCCCTTCTCTATTAGGTATTCCCTAACAGAGGTGGGACATAAGCGAAAAATCCGTAAGTCCTCATTGGACGAATAAGCCCTATCCTTTAGGACGGGGTATCCGACCGAAATGTGTAAAATATACTAGTCGCCCCCGAAAAACCATCAGAAAAGGAATTTCTAAGGTAGACTATTGGAATGATAGTTGCCTCAAGCAATATATTAAACGAAAGGAAAGTATTTATGACGACTAAAAATTGGAAATTATTAGCTGAAGGATTAGATAGGGAGCTCGGCTTGAAAGACGCCCCTATCGCCATTACGTTTTCTGACGAAGCCCCACAAGGCGTGTCGGTACATGAGGGTGAAGTGCCAGCCCCAACGCCCGATGGTCGCAGCGGTAAAGTTCCGGCGGGATGCGTCTTTTGGAAGGATGCTATTGATCGGACGTTTACGACGCTGCCCGAAGATCACCACAACTGTAGCGTTGGGAGTGTTACACACGGCTTGAAAACGCTGGAAGAGGTCATGAACAACGGAGATGTCGGTGCCATCGTGGAGGTGGGGTGGGTCTCGCCCGAAGAAGCGATGGAGCTTCCATTCGTAACAGATCGTCCGAACTACATCACCTATGGACCATTAACGGATACTCCCGTTGATCCCGATGTGATACTTTTGCGGGTAAACGCTTTTCAGGCAATGGTTATTCATGACGGATTTAGTGATACGGTTTTCGTCGGTAAACCGCAGTGCCACATCATCCCGATCTCAAAGGAGCAGGGAAAACTCGCGATTAGTACGGGATGTATGTTAAGCCGGGTGCGGACGGGGATGTCGCCGGATGAAATGACGTGTACAATTCCGTCGGAACGGTTAGAGGAAGTTGTCGAAAAGTTGAAAGCGAGGCGGGAAGCGAATGCAGCGGTTGCCGCTTACGCCAATGAGGATTTGCGTCGATTTGCCTAATCGCATTAATTGCGGGTATTCGTCCTAAACGGAAACCCCAACGCTTTGAGCGGTTTCGACGAGGTGCTCCCATGTTGTATCATCGAGTGGGATGCCCTCTGCTAACCGTTGTCGGCGGGTACGTGCGGAGCGTTCACCGGGGATCGAAATTTCATCGAAACCGGGAGCAGTTGGAGAGGCTTTGACGAAATCTATTAACTGTGCGACGTGGGCTTCAAAATCTACAAGTGCGATGAATTTCTTAATGTCGATGACGATGATAAAGAAGGCGTTGCCGACACCGGGCGGTGATGATCGGCTGCAACCGGCTTCACACATCGCGCCGGCGAGAATATCTGTCAGCAGGCTTAACCCGTAACCTTTGTGGCCCGCGATGTCACCGAATGGAAGCATCGCACCTTTCGGATCTTCGAGGTATGCGTTGGGATCGGTGCTTGGAACCCCATCGGCGTCGAGAATCCAGCCCTCCGGCAACGGCTCGCCCTGACTGCGATACGCCCGAATTTTGCCGCCGGCAACGATGCTGGTGGTGAGGTCGATGACCATCGGGCTGTCCTTCCCTGTAGGGAGGGCGCACGCAAAGGGATTGGTGCTGAGTCGCCGATCGGTGCCGCCCCACGGCGCAACACCGTGGTCCCCGCCATGTCCGTTAAGAAACAGCATACCGATCATCTTTTCTTCGGCAGCCATCATCACATAATCGGCAAGTCGCCCAATGTGGTTGCAGTTGTACACATTCACTGTGCTGATGGTATGTTCTTTCGCTTTTGCAATGGCGATTTCCATCGCTTGCGTGGCGATGAATTGTCCCAATCCTCGGTGTCCGTCAATGATTGCGCTGGCAGGGGTTTCACTGACAATCTCAATCTCCACGTCCGGATCGATCGCCTGATTCTGGATGCTCAGAACGTACTGCGGTAGGCGCAAAACGCCGTGCGAATCGTGTCCGGCGAGATTGGACTCGATGAGCAGATTGGCGATTGTTTGGGCTTTGTCCGCTTTGAGGCCGAGGGCGGTGAAGATATTGATGCTGAGGGTTCTGAGTTGGGCGACAGGAATCAGTGGCATTAGTTAAGGGGCTTGTAGAAGAAATCCCGCTGCTTCGGAACGTACCCTAACTCAGAGATCGTCCGCTCGATTTCTTCGATGGGCATACAGTAGACCGTCCCCGCCTTGCTAACGACGTTCTCCTCGATCATCGTACCGCCCATGTCGTTTGCCCCAAACTTGAGCGACAGTTGACCGATCTTCGGTCCTTGGGTGACCCATGACGATTGGAAGTTGTCAAAGTTGTCGAGCATCAGTCGGGAGATTGCAAGTGTCTTAAGGTATTCAAAACTGCCCGCGGGTGGGATATGTTCAAGGCGCGTGTTCTTGGGCTGAAGTGACCAACAGATGAAAGCGGTGAAGCCGCCTGTCTCGTCCTGTAGTTCTCTCAGGCGGAGGAGATGCTCCACACGTTCACCGTAGCTTTCGGCGTGTCCGTACATCATCGTTGCACTTGAACGGAGACCCACATAGTGCCCCTGACGCATCACTTCCAGCCACTCGTCTGACGTGCACTTTTTCGGACTGATTTCGTCGCGGGCGTGGTCAGTCAAGATCTCCGCCCCGCCGCCGGGAATCGAATCTAAGCCGGCATCGCGTAAACGTATTAAGGTCTCTTTGAGGGAGAGTCGATTAATTTTGGCGAACCAATCAAGTTCTGGTGGGGAGAAGCCGTGAATATGGATTTTGTAATTTGCCTTAATCCACTGGAGGAGGTCTTCGTACCAATCCAGTTTCAATTTCGGGTGTAACCCGCCCTGCATCAGGATGAGCACACCACCGAGATTGATCGTCTCTTGGATTTTATTTCCCAACTCCTCCTTGGACATCACATACGCATCGGGATCGGTTTTGTGGCGATAGAAAGCGCAAAAGTCACAATCGACATAGCACCAGTTTGTGTAGTTGATATTGCGATCAACGATGTAGGTGATGTAGTTTTCCGGGTGCTTCTGTTGGCGAATTACATCGGCAGCCGCCCCGATTGATAGGAGGTCATAACTTTTGAAAAGAGTCAGCCCGTCATCAAAATCTAGGCGTTTACCGGCTAATACCTTTTCCAAAATCGGTTGAATGGTTGCATCCATATTGCTCAATTTCCTCGTTTCATCGTGTGGGTTTTCGTCATCTCAGAACTGGACATTTCAGTCATGTTCACCGTCTTCGTCGTGTTGCTCTCCGCCACCGTGTTCACTTGAGCCAACCTCTGGATGGGCTGACCATTTATTAAAGTCCTGTCCTGCCGCCCTGAGTTCAACATCTATCTTTTGACCGGGGGCAAGGTCGGTCGGTGTCGTAGGTCCCAGTTCTATGCCGTTAGATAGGTGAATTTCAACGCGCACTTTGGACAAGGTTTGGTTCGTCGTATTCTCTACCGTTCCGAGGAAGGTATTCATGTTCGCATCATAGGCGAGTATTAACCGCGCACCGTTTCGCACTTGGTCGTAAGTTTCGGCTTTAGCAAACTGTTGCCCAGATTCCTCTCCTTCTCCGCCTCCCTCTTCATGACCTGGCAGGTGCCCCGTCCGTTCACCATTTGCCCCATGCTCTCCATCTTCTTCATCGGTAGATGATGCACAGCCGATGCCACTGATAAGTGCTAGGATAATAAGCGTGGTTATGGTTAGTGTCTGCATATTGAATCTCATTTGGGAGTCCTCCTAATTATTTGGACAAATTATATCACGATTAACGAAAAGTAACAACCGAAAAACCCGATGGCTCCATAGCGGATTCAATTTTCCCGTTGGAGCCAGCGTTGAATTTGGCATTTGCAGTGATTCAAGAATGAGCAATAAAAAAAGGCGAATGGGTTGAACCATTCGCCTAATGCAAACATTGACACTTAATTGAGAAGGTTTTGCTAAATAACGATTCGGGGCGGGCGGAAACCCTCAGAACCGTCCGCCCCTGAATACATTTGGAATTAGCCCGTGTGGCAGCCCCAATCTTCAACTAATTGCACAAGCAGCCGCACGCCCCAGCCGGATGCCTCTTCAGGAATATACGTAGAACCTTTCATTCCCCATGCAGTCCCTGCGATATCAAGATGAACCCAGGGGTAGTCTTCAACGAATTTCTTCAAAAACATGCCGCCTGCAATCGTACCAGCATTGCGGCCTGCGCCGATATTCTTCACATCTGCAACCTTACTTTTTATGTCCTCATCGTAATCATCCAAAAGCGGTAATTCCCATACACGCTCGTGGGTTTTCTCACCTGCCGCCTTCACTTGTGCCATTAAAGCCGCATCGGTCCCCATGGCCCCAGCGACGACGTTTCCAAACGTGATAAGACATGCCCCAGTGAGTGTGGCTAAGTCGACAACACCTTTCGGATTATACTGTGCTACCCAACCGAGTGCGTCAGCCAATATCAACCGCCCCTCTGCATCGGTATTGAGAATTTCAATTTTTTTGCCACCGTAGGCGGTAACAACGTCGCCGGGCTTAATGGCGGTGGCACTCGGCATGTTTTCCGCTGCAGCAACCACGCCGATGACATGCACGTTCGGTTTCAGTTGTCCAATTACCTGCATCGCGCCTATCACCGCTGCAGCACCGGACATATCGTGCTTCATCTCCTCCATCTTTTCCCCGGGCTTAAGCGAGATTCCACCCGTGTCGAACGTAATCCCTTTCCCAACAAGAACGACGGTATCATGTCCTTCACCTTCGGGGGTATGTTCTAGGATGAAAAACCGGGGCTCTTGCACACTGCCTTGTCCCACGGCTAATAGTGCCCCGAATCCTTTTTCTTTTAGCACCGGTTTGTTAAACACCGTGCAGCTGACCCCGGTTGCAGAAGCGACCTCCTGTGCTTTTTCAGCGAGTTGCGTGGGGGTGAGATGATTCCCGGGTTGATTGCTCAAGTCACGGGCAAGTATGGTGCCGTCCGCGATAGTTTGTCCTAGCTGAACAGCGCGTTCTACCTCTAATGCGTTTTCCACACCTTCCGGGAGAAAGGCGATTGCTTCAATCGCCTTATTCTCATCCTCATCATTGCTTTCCGTCTTGTACTGCTTGAACTCATAAAGCGCGAGCTGGCTCGCCTCAGTGACAGCTTGAACCCACTCCGCGGGCGCGTCGGCTGCGATGGAAAATGTGACCGTTTTTAGCCCTATCTCGCGTGCTTGTTGGACGGCGTGGCCGGAGGCCTGACGTACCCTTTCCACGGTGAGTTCATCACGTGGACCGAGACCCACCATGAGTACACAATGTGCTTTTATCGCCCCATTGGTGTAGAAGAGGCTGCTAGTTTTCAGTCTACCTTTGAAATATCCGAGGTTCATCACTCCTTGGATTTGACCTCCTAATGCCTCATTTAAGATCTGGAGGTTCCCACTGAAAACTGGTTGTTCAGATTCAGATACACCGATAATAACAGCACCGGTTTCAATCTGCCGTACATCACCGGTTTTTACCGAGATAGCCATACTTCTTCCCCTTTCAAATGTGTTGGTGAGGGCGACGGAGATGCCGCCTTCACCAACAGATTATCGCAAATCCCGCTTGACGCCCTTGCCCCTGCAGCGGACAATAGTAATGAGATTTTTACGAAGACACTCTCCGCATCGAAGGACATCCAATCCTGCCCCTGTTCTTCTAGCGTGAACCAAACAGTGTCTGAGTTTTCTACAACTTGCTTCGTACTATTAAAATCAACCCCCTCTATCTGCGGGGTTTTCAACATCGCCCACCACGAGAATTGCCGCTCGCGGTGGGCATAGAGTCCATACAACTCGTCGGTGAAAAAAGCTCGCATAAACACAAAATCACCCCTCGCTGTAGGCATGGAGTCCAATTTATACTCCTCTGGTGCCCATATAAGATATGGATCAATCTTGCTACTATCGACGAAGCTAGCGGGAAAATTACGAGCGGGGCTTTGTATCTTATTGGCTTTGGCCAGTGTGGTCGCCTCCTTATGGATGAAATCAGTTGCGGTTAGTGCTAGTCCGATCGGAACGACTATGCCAGTAGTCACAAAGTGTTTCAAACGTTTGCGGAGTGAATCGATCGATTTATTACGCCGATCTAGAATCCCCTGCGTTGACATCCCGTGCTCGGCTGCCAGTTTCTCGAGGGTCATCCCATCCAGACTGCCCCTAATGATGCCCGCGTCTTTTGGCAGAAGTTCCTCTATTGCTTTGTGCATCTCCTCGTTCCGTTCACGGATCTCCAATCGTTGAATAACTAAGTCCGGCGTCTGAAGCACCGATTCGTCCACTTCATCAAGAGGTACAGTATTGCTCCTCTGTTTCTTCATTTTGTTGTAGTGGTCTATAGCACAATTCTGGGTGATGCGTAAAAACCAGCGGTCGATATCGTTGCTATTTTTGAACGTCCCTATGTTGTTATATGCCTTTATAGAAGTGTCTTGTAGCACATCGTGAGCGTCATCTTTCACAGTCACAATATTGACAGCGCACTGATGCATTTTGAATTCGTGTTTCTGCCACAGTTCGCCAAAAGCCTCTTGATCCCCATTTCGAGCGCGATCGATGAGGGCTTTGTCCTTATTCATAATTCTTTATTCCTTTTTAGTTAGGAGTTACGCAACAGATTAAATACCGCCATAGTGAAAGCGAGTCGTGTCTTGAAATAGTCCCAACACCGATGCCCAACTTTCTTCAAATGGCAGACGCGGGTCAACATAGATAAAATAGTCTCTATCACCATCCGGTCGTTCCACTGTCCGCGTTTGCAGATACGCAAGTTGTCATATTAGACCTCCACTATGCCCGTGAGGTATAGCCTCATCAAAATCAAAGGTTCCCTCCTCGGTCTCGTGCCTTGCGTGACGGAGTGAAAACCTGACCTGCCACAATTGAGCATTCCGAACGTTCCAGATCTGCAATTGAGGGTTCCTGATCTCCATATACAGGAGTGCCTATGGCGTAAAGCCGCTGGTTAAGGCTAGGCCTATTGTTATCGCTAAGGGAAACGACATTGGAAAATGGGGATCCAGATGCAGCCTCTAGGACTGCAAGATCGTATTTGGTATCAACCCAACCGGTGGTTTTTAACGAGATCCAACTGCCAACCTCCGGGCCTCTTCCGCTGCTTTTCTATATCTCTCGCTTACCAGATTTTCCTCTGCTTTCACCTCTTCTAGCCTGTTGCCTCTTTTTGTATATTCCTCCATTGCCAGCATTTCGGCTGCGTTTCCTCTTTCATTGTACTCCCAGCTCGGCATGTTCGCCGCCGCTTTCATTGCTTTCATCAATTTCTCCCTTGCCAGTGTATGTTCCTTGGTTGCCAGCATTTTCTTTTCGTCCACCTCTTTTATCCATTTCTCCCATGCTAACCTTTCGCTCTCCCATGCCAGTGTATGTTCCTTGGTTGTCAGCCTTACCTTTTCTGCCACCTCTTTTATCCACTCCGCCCTTGGTAGCCATTCCTCTTCTTTGATTGTTTTTATCCTTTCCGCCCCTGCCAGCCTTCGGACTGCTTCTCTCTCTTTCTCTTTCTCCTCTCTCCACCATTCGTTCCTCTTTCTATCTCTCTCCATCTCTCTATCTATCTCTATCTCTATCTCTCTCCATCTCTCCGCCATCTTTCCCTCCTCCCTTCTCCTCTGTCTCTCTTCCTGTTTCTCCTTCATTCTCCTCCATCTCTTTTCCTCTTTCTTTTTCCTCTGTCTCTCTTCCTCTTCTGCCGTCGGGTAACGCAGGAAAAAACCTCCTACTTCCATGTCTTACTCCTTTAAAATTTATCCTAACTATAGTTAGGAGTTACGCAATTGAGTAAAAAATAGGTTATAATAGTGTCTACTAAAGTTAGTACAATTTTAGGGTGAAAAAAGGCAGAAAAGCGGGTATCCTTTCAGAAATCCATCACAATTTTGAAAGGAGAGTTATCATGCCCGTCATTTTCTGCCTCGTTGATATTTTAACGCAATTTCGTCCATTATTCAACCGTCAAAACTTCGCGTTGTTTTGTACCTTCATCGTCGGTCTTATCACGCACCGCCATCGTGCGACGTTGACGGGCATCTATCAAGCGGTTCGCCCGAAGGTCGGTTACGGTTCATTGGTGAAGTTCCTCTCCCGTGGCAAATGGGACGCCGATGCGGTTGCTCAACATCTGATTAAGTTGCTGCAAGGTTGGTTTGACAACTGGGTCTACGTTTACGACGAGACCCGAGCGGTAAAGACCGGGGAGAAGCAATTTGGACTCCATTTCTTCAGAAATCATCGCTACCGAAAGCGCAATACTAATCAATCGAAGTTCCACTTTGGTCATCAGTTTGGCGCGTTGGGGTTGCTTTGTACCACCGTTACAGAGACGATTCTATTTCCGGTGTGGGTGAACCTGATATGTCCAAAGACCCATCGGGACAACAGTGGGTCGGTTCTCAAGCGGATTTGCTCCCAAATCCCGCCCGGACTGATTATCTTTGACCGGGGGTTCAATAGACGGAAAGTGTTTGAAGCCGTCCTTAACGCAGGACATCATATCTTGTGTCGCGCCAAGTCCAATGCGGTCTTTTATCTGTTACCCACGGTCTGCAAGCGACCTAAACCCGGACGCCCAAAGACATACGGTAAACGCATCCATCTTCGGCATCTTCGGTATAAAGCGATTGATATTGACAACAAACGGTGTTCAGTCGCATCTAAGGTCGTGCGGACCAAAATGTGTCCTACTCAAGTGCGATTGGTGGTGATGCGAACCCGACCTAAAAAATCAAAGCCGTTTCGATATTTCTGTGTCTACACCACTGACTTGACACTTGACCTATGTCAGATAGTTCGATACTATCGGCAACGATGGTTGATTGAGACTGCTTTTCGGGACACCAAGCAACACTTCGGGTTTGACAAGTATCGAGTCAAATCGCGGAAAAGCATCAATCGATTGGTACAACTCAGTTTCGTGGCGAGTTGCATCACACAATTGATATTCAATGCTACTTGTGCCACTGGCAGGTCCATAACAGTCGAGCAGGTATGCTGGGAATTAGGCATTGACTGGTATCGACCCACTAAATTGACACGCGGGTTGATGGTTCAGTATCTATGCGCCTTTATGGAGGGAAGATTATTTTCGCAGACAAACGACAAAGATACATACTCGCCCGATATTCAACAGACTCTTGATAACGCTGCATGAATTACTATCAAATTGTACTAACTTTAGTATCTATTAAGACAGATTTTTGACGTTTTCTTCAAGTATTTTTTCGCACTTACGCAAAATCCCTTCCTTTACCGGCGCGATTGGAAGGCGGGAAGATTGGAAGAATGGGCGTGAAATCCCAATCACCCTTCCACTAGATAGCTCCAGTTATTTCCCTTTCTTGAATATCCCACGTATAGTTTGAATCAGGGTGCCTTCAGCAAGCCACTTCCCGGCAACCCGCCAAACGATGCTCGAAAACGTCGGATAAACATGGATGATTCCCGCCAACTTCCGCAAGGGAATGCCTGCACTCATCGCCAAAACAAACTCGTGGATAACTTCTCCTGCGCTCGGTCCCACTAGGTGGACGCCTAAGATCTTGCCCTTCCAACGCGTTGCAATGACCTTGATGAACCCTTTTGTCTCTCCTTCGGCGATTGCGCGATCGACATCGTGTAGATTGACTCTGAAAATATCGATCGCTCCGTGTTTTTCACGAGCCTCTTCTTCAGTTAAACCACATCGAGCGACTTCTGGATCGCAGAAAGTGGTCCAAGGGACGACGGAATAATCTATCGCACTAGAACCGGGGAAGAAGATATTGCGAACAATCTGCGTCGCTTGAAACGCTGCAACATGCGTGAAGAGGTAATGTCCAACCACATCACCGGCAGCGTAAACATTTTTAACGGTTGTTTGCAACTTGTTGTTGACCTCAACCCCCCTTTTTCCGACCTTGACGCCGATTTTCTCAAGTTCCAACCCTTCGATGTTTGGCTTCCGTCCCGCCGCAATCAGGATCCGATCGACGCCAATTTCTCGTTCGTCCCCCGTGTCCGCTGCCTTGAGTCGGATGCGATACTCCTCCGATGTCGTGGTATTTTGCGGTTCCCAGACCGCTATATCCGGATTGAGTTCTTCGCTAAGTAGGGGTTTGATCCGGTCAATCTGAACGGGATTAGTGTTTAAGAGGATTTCAACCCCATCTTCTCGGAGGTAGCTCAACACTTTCTCAGAGACTTCAGGGTCCTCTTTTGTTAAGATTCGATCGCTGCGTTGCACAATCGTCACTTTCGCGCCCAGTCGATGGAATGCCTGTCCTAACTCAACCCCGATGGGACCCGCGCCTATCACCATTAGCCTTTCGGGGAGTTGGTCTAATTCCCAGACATTTTCGCTGTCCAGATAATCGACTGAGTCTATTCCGGGGATATGGGGTGCGGTTGGGCGCGAGCCGGTTGTGACGACAAATTTTTTGCTCTTGAGTGTGAGGGTTTGGTCGTTCTCCGTATCTTGAACCACAAAGGTTGTCGGCGACTCAAAGTGCCCTTCCCCAAAGATGACGTTTACACCCATTTCACGGAATCGTTCAGGGTTATCGTGCTCCTCCTCAATGGTCTGTTGGGTGCTGCGAACATACGCCATGACGCGTGCAAAGTCCACCTGAGCGTCCTTCACGAGGACCCCGTATTTTTCAGCTGCTTGGACATAATGGGCAATCTTCGCTGATTTGAGGATGGCTTTCGATGGCACGCACCCTGTCCAGAGGCAATCGCCCCCCAATCGATGTTTCTCGACGAGTGCTGTTTTCACCCCTAGCTTCGCACCTGCCACCGCCAACACAAGCCCCGCACTCCCGCCACCGATGATGGTTAGATCATATTCGTTCATTACGTTACCCCCTCTCTATGAGTATACTGCCAAGAGTGCTGTTTGGCAAGTGGAGAATATGCTTTAGCAAATGTAATCTACACATCATTAGTACCTCCAATCTACCGGCAACGTATGGATACGCTTTTCTGTTGACACAGTAGGAGAAATGGGTATAATCTCAAAGAAAAAAGCGTCCATAGCGATGCAAAAATATGTGCCTCAACATGTTGTTAGATTCGTAATAGGTCATTCTTGTTAAGGCGTTTTACAGCTTACGCGACGCACGAATTTTTACCCGTATCAGTCGATTATGACCACACGTAGCGTATTAATCGGGATCTTCGCAACAATAATCCTTGCCATTGCCACGCCAATTGGGGATTTTTGGATTCGAGGTACATGGCTCGCTTCCTGCCACCTGCCGGTTGGTGTCCTGATGGTCTTTGTGTTTCTCCAACTGGTGGTCAACCCACTTCTGCACCGTATCGGGACACCCCTCGTTCATTCTGAATTGGTAACTATTTATGCAATGACGCTGGTGAGCGCAGGCATTTCATCGCTCGGTTTCACCGCCTACTTCATTCCTATTATTATCGCGCCTGCCTATTATCAGTCCCCTGAAAATGAGTGGAACATCACCTTTTTCCATCATGTCCCGGACTGGTTTGCACCAATGGACGCGAGGAACGCACGACTCTTTTTTGAAGGTACGCCATCCCAAACCTTCTGGGTGCCTTGGGAATTTTGGATTAAACCAATAGCAGCGTGGAGCGTTTTTGCACTTGGGTTATTTCTCGCTATGACTTGCGTATGCGTCCTGCTCCGCCGCCAGTGGATCGAACGTGAGCGACTCGGCTTCCCGCTTGTACAGTTGCCGATCGAGATGCTTGGTGCGGAAAATCGAAACCGTGTGATCCCGGCATTTTTTCGATCGCCCGCGGTATGGATTGGGATCGCTTTGCCCGCTATCATTCATAGCTGGAATGGACTTCAATTCCACTTCCCAACCCTTCCTAGGATTCCGCTGTCCTACGGCTTCACGCAATATCTCACAGACAAGCCGTGGAACGCGATCCGTCTGCTCGTAGCAATCATCTACTTTAGCGCAATCGGCTTTGTCTATCTCCTACCGACAGATCTCGCTTTTAGCCTCTGGTTTTTCTATCTGTGGTATCTTTTGGTAGCTGTTGTAATGACGCAATTTGGTTTGCCATTGGGGCAACTAATCTATGTCACCCATGAGTTTGCAGCGTATCAGATGGCTGGCGGATTTCTGTTCTTTACCCTTGTCATCCTTTGGCGAGCAAGGCGTCATCTTGCGAGCACGGTCCGCCTCGCGTTCCATCCATCTGGGCAGCAAGTATCGAACCCATCGGACCCTGCTACTATACCATCAACCAAGCCAGCGAATGAACCGATGTCCCCACGAGCGGCGTGGCTTGGTCTGTTGATCGGGATCGGGACCATGACCATGTGGAGTGTGATTGCTGGCGTATCCTTTATCGTCAGTCTCACCGTAAACTGCCTGTTTCTGATTATCATGATCGTGATGACGCGATTGGTCTCCGAAGGTGGTATGCTATTCATTCAATCGACATTCCGTCCCACCGATCTAATTAGGCCCTTTACCGGCACACGCCCGCTGGGTGCCGCAAGCCTGACCATCTTGGCGTATCAGGAGATGATTTTTATGTTCGACGTGCGCTCATCAATGATGCCGAGCGTGATGGATGCGTTCAAATTGGCGGACAATAAACGGCTGAATCAGCGGTATTTTTTGATTCCCGTTGGGGTGTGCGTCGTGCTTGCAATGGTACTGTCGTCAATCACGGTGCTCTACATCATCTATCGCTATGGTGGAACAAATCTGGGTGGTTGGTTCTTCTTCGGCGCACCGCATCGAGCTTTCCGTCGCCTAATGTCGATGCTTCTCGACCCCCAGGACCCCAGTCAGTATAATATCTTGATGATGAGCATCGGCGCGGTTGTCACTGTTTCGCTAGCAGCCTTGCGCACCCGTTTTCTCTGGTGGCCCTTGCATCCAATCGGGTTTGTGATGGGCCCAAGTTGGCCCATGATCCTGATGTGGTGTTCAGTGCTAATCGGGTGGTTTTGCAAATGGGTTGTCTTACGATTCGGTGGAATTGGGCTATACCGGCGATGCAGACCGTTTTTTCTCGGATTGGTATTGGGCGAATTTCTCACCGGCGGGCTATGGCTGATAGTTGATTTTGTGGTGGGCAAACCGGGGCATCGGATTATGTGGTGATCAGCGGGATATAACACTTTCACGTCGCAACAGATGCGAGATTCAAGCGGCTTAAAAACAGGGAGAAACCCTCTATTTCTTTCCTTTCCTGCCTTGATGTCGTGGGAATTTTTACAGGGGAGTTATCGAATTGGCGCAGCTATCTGAAAGTCAACATTCTCCAACTCAAATCACATGGAGAGCCGTCCTACTCGGAACTTTGTTGATTCCTGTCAATATTTACTGGCTGACGGTTGTCGAGGTCAAATACAATTCCCTTGATGGTTCATCCCTTCCCCTTTTCGTCCAACCCGTTTTCTTCCTTTTTGCCCTTGTCCTACTCAACCTAGTCTTAAAGCGTCTCCGTCCGAACATTGTTTTGACGCAGGTAGAACTCCTGATTATATACATGATGGTGGCGATTTCCTCCACCGTGGCTGGGTGGGATAGCTTCCAAAATCTGTTCGGCAGCATTGGTCACCCTTTCTGGTCTGCGACGATAGAAAATGAGTGGGAAGATCTGTTTTTCCGCTACCTTCCAGATTGGCTGATGGTGTCCGATAAAAAAAGCCTCCGAGACTTCTACAAAGGGGAATCTACCTTTTATACTCTATACCACTTCTACACTTGGGCAAAACCCCTCGCGTTCTGGGGATTGTTCTTTCTCGTGTTGATGTTCATGATGCTTTGTATCAACACAATTATCCGGAAAAGATGGGCGGAGGAGGAGAAACTTGCGTATCCGGTGATTCAGTTGCCGCTTGGGTTATCTGAAAATAGCGGAGTCAAGCTCCTGAAGAATCGAATGATGTGGATCGGGTTCAGCATCGCTGCAGCGATCGGTGTGATTAATGGAATTCACTTTCTTTATCCACTCATCCCCGGCATTCCATACATTAAGGCGACACCGATCTGGCCCGGCATCTTCTCAGACCACCCATGGACTGTGATAGCTTGGATACGGGTCTATCTGTACCCATTCGGGATTGGATTGGCGTTCTTTCTCCCGATCGAACTCTTGCTCTCATGTTGGTTCTTCTTCGCTATCCGTATGATTGAACGGGTCATTGGCGCAGCGACAGGCGCGTGGCACTTCCCTCAGCTTAATGAGCAGTCTTATGGTGCGTGGATCGCAATTTCCTGCATGGCAATATGGATGACACGTCGGCATCTGATCCAAGTCGGCAAGAAGGTCGTTGGCATTGATTCAACGCTGGACGATTCCGACGAACCGATGCCTTATCGGTGGGCAGTGCTGGGCATTCTTGGGTCGATAATCTTTATTGGAGTGTTCACAGCCGCCGCCGGGATGGCGGTCTGGGTCGCGGGGTTCTTCTTCGGGTTTTATTTTATACTTGCCGTTGCGATTACTCGTGTTCGAGCTGAGGTCGGCACCCCTCATGAGCTCCTTTTTGTCAGTCCTCAACTCATTATGACGACAGCAGTGGGGACACGGCGGATCGATCCTGCCAGTTTAACCATTATTGCATTGTTCTCTTGGTTCAATCGAGGGTATCGGAGTCACCCAATGCCAAACCAGATTGAAGCGTTCAAAATGGCAAACGCGACCAGAATGAACTATCGCGGTTTCTTGGGGGCTATGCTGATTGCTGCCGTTGTGGGAATTTTAGCCTGCTTTTGGGCAAACTTGGATATGACTTTTCGAGATGGGGTCGTCACTCAGGCGAGGGGCGCACAATATTGGATGGGCTGGCGGTCTTTTGGACTGCTGCGAGGCTGGTTACTCAATCCATCAGATGCGGACCCCGCTGGGACTTCTTACGCGATAGGTGGTGCTGTGGTCAGTTTCTTTATCATGTTTATGCGGATGCGGTTCTTGTGGTGGCCCTTCCACCCTGCTGGATACGCGCTGGCGACAAGCTATGCGATGGATTATTTCTGGTCTGTATGCCTTGTGACATGGATGCTCAAGTCTATTATTCTCCGGTACGGTGGTCTCCGGCTGCACCGGCAGGTAGCTCCCCTGTTTTTAGGGCTAATTCTCGGTGACTATGTGATTGGCAGCCTCTGGACAATTATCGGAATGACCTTTGGTATTCAGACCTATAAGATTTTTATCTAATAAGACACATTGAGTTATCGAACGCACCCGGCAGGTTGATTGAGCGTGTTGATTATGCTTCACATTCGACGGGCAGATTTCATCCGTCCCCACAGGGTGAAGCGTTTTCCTTTCGGCTGAACTGCCAACGTGATTTCAATCGGATAACCCGCCTCTCGCCACGCGGGAAAACCGCCTTGGAGCACTTTCACCCGCTCCGGGGGAAAACCAAACTCCTCTATTAACATTCGTGCCGCACCGGCACTTGTGGCTTCCGCCTTTCAGCTTCAGTATAAGACAATTAGCCCATCGGGGGGAAGTGTTTGATGTCTCGCTTCGATCCCATCCGGAAATGGCATTGAGATAGCGCCGGGGATATGTCCGAAGTTGTGATGAATGAGGGCGCGCACATCAACCAGAATTACATTCTCTTTGGCATCTAATAAACGTTTGAGTTCTGCTAAGGCAATTCGCTCCGGTTCAGCGGCAAATACCTGAACCAGTAATTGCGAGTGAAGGAACAACACAATAGCCCAGACAATGATTGTGTTCAATTGTTTCATCGGTTTGTCTCCTGCGTTGTGAATAGGTGAGAAAAAAAATAACGGGAACACTCCTCGCCGGCCGTGGATACAACAATCTCACGATCCCTCGCGCCACGGTGGTATCGTCCATGTGTTGAACCAATTCCATTTCCACAGTACTTTCTTCGCCGGCATGTCCAGTTCGTATTCGATACCAGCAGTAAAGGGCAGCAACTTGGTTCTGTCGCCTACGGTTTCACGAATCCACTCGATGAAACCCAAAACATCAGTGACGTTGGGGGGCCAGGTGCCGTGAGGAATCGGATCGGAGGCGCTATCGGTTCTGTAATGCGTCGGGATCAGATAACGTGGCTGTACCAGATCTACAAGGTCCACAAGGTTTGGCGTGTGGTTCCCACCCCACTCTGTCAACCCTAGCTTCATGTGGATAAGAAAATCCACCCGTCCCTTTATGTTCTCTAACGCGGGATATGGGGCGTGTAGGTCGCCCGTGTGGAAGACTGAGATGTTCTTCTCTTTGTGCGTCACCAAGTACCCACAGGTTGGGATATGCGGACGTGCATTCTCACCGCTTTCGATAGTCTCCACCTGAATTGCCCCGAGATCTGCCTCGAATGGACCGGGGAAACGCCGATCATCCCCTTGGCTATCGTTGAGATATTTGGGGTACAGGACTTGGACCTTTTCCTCCGGTAAATACTTGGTGATTGGCAAATCTCGCTCAAAGGCGGCGTCCCCATACGTTTTATCAATCGGCTGGGCAGGGGTAATGCAGCCGGGGCTGACAAAGATCTTCTTGAAACGGTCCCCACGACAGAGCTTTTGCAAGGTCGGCGGGTGACAGTGATCGAAGTGTTCGTGAGAAATAAAGATGTAATCATAGATCGGCTCGGCGCCCTCTAGGTTCTCATTGAACAGATAGGGATCAAACGCAATATTGACATCCCCCAAGATGACATCAAAGGCACCACACCCCCACCATCTTAAAAATGCGTTTTCCATGCTATGCTCCTCATTGTCATTCAGAATTTACGATTGGCAGCGTAATCTGAGAGGTTCAGGGTCTGGAAACTTCGTTTGTGATTACAGTACATTATACCACGCTTTATACCGACAGACAAGATTTAGCGTGGCGATTCATCAAGGATTTGAGAGGGTTAAGAGTTTTGCCGACATGCATTAGGGGACCAATTCGTGTAGATCTTCAATCCACTTGTAGCCTGAGTCGTCCGCCAACCTGTATGCACCACCCATCACAAAGATACGCTTGTGCACTAAAGCTGTTGCCATCCAAGCTTTTTTCTCTGGTAAGGGGGTCTCAGAAGTCCAACAATCTGCATCTATGTCATATATTTCGACGTTGTTGTAGTATCCGTTTCCCCAACCGCCAAAGGTGTAGATTTTGCGGTCAACAACTAGGGCCCCGGGATCACATCTCGGCGTTGGGATTGGGGCGAGGTGCTCCCACTTTCCCACATCTGGGTCGAAGACGTAGGTGCCACTGTTGGGTTTGCGCTCGGGTCCCCCGATTCCAGCTGTGACGTAAATTCTGTCGTCCACCGTAGTAACGGCAGGTCCTTGAAGCGGCGTGGGTATGGGGATTCCCGGCGACCAATAATCGTGCTGTGGGTCGTATATTTCTACCGTATTGAGGTGGGGACCGCCAGTCCTTATTTCGTTGTTCATGGCGTTGCCTCCAATCGCGTATATTTTCCCCTTACAGAGTGTAGCCGCTAGCCCGGCGCGTGGCGCAGCGATCGGCTTGAGAGATGCCCACGTTTGACTCGTCAGGTCGAGTACCTCTACGGAATCCCGGATGTCATAGTTGGCGGGATCGCCCGTTCGCGCTTTTTCCTCGTCTGAACGGATAGTTTTGCCTGCAATCGTATAGATTTTATGGTTCAGCAAGACCGCGCCAAACCACCCTCTTTTCGTGGGGATTGGGGGCCCTTGGTTCCAGGTATCTGTCTCCACATCGTAAATTTCGACCACGTCTGAAGTAAGATCTCCACCCCCCGAAATCGCGTAAATCTGATTGCCAACAGTGATTGCCTGCAAATCGTGGCGAGGGGTCGGCATAGATGCTTTTTGAATCCATTGTCCCATGGGTTGTAGCCTCCATTGTATATAACCCGGCGTCTGCACTCCCTTTTAGGTGGTATCTTTTTGCTGTAACTGTTAATTCCATTGTAGCAGGAATATCTCAGAATCGCAAGAATTGAAATACCGAGGGAACCTTCATTTACTTCACTAAAAAAATTGTCCAAGAGCTGGATGTAATTGGGGAGTAGTGAACGCGTACGCGGAAAATGGTATAATCTTGACATGACTGGAGACCTGCGCTATAATTTTCGCATATTGACCGCCTCCCATTCACTTTGGAAGCAGCGTATAAGCTGTAGGAAATTTTCTCAATAAACAGCGGATAATCGCTTAAATCCTGCCAGGTTCATCGACGCCTTAAAAACATTGTAGGAAGGAGTCGCTATGACAAATAGGGTTATCTCTCAAGCAGCCGTATGGATTTTCTTAGGGACTATGCTGATTGTATGGTTTGGTTGTGGCGACAGTGACGATTCCGGTGCTGATAAGCCCACCACGACAGAAGATTCCTCAACTGACAATATCAACGTCGATACTCCCCCGACAGTAGTAGTGGATGCTCCAACTGACAATATCAACGTCGATACTCCCCCGACAGTAGTGGTGGATGCTCCAACTGACAATGTCAACGTTGATACTCCCCCGGTGGTAGAAGACTCACCAGCTGACGATACCAATGTCGATACTCCCCCGATGGTAGAAGATGCGCCAGCTGACGATGTAATCGTTGAAATTGCGGTTGGTAGTCTTCAGGGACAGGTGGTACAACTTGAAGATGTGCAGATCCACATCCATGTCCTGCAAAATAGTGCCGCGATTGCCTCCACCCAAGCTAACCTTGATGGAAGCTACCAGATCGATGACATTAAGCCCGGAACCTACATTGTTCAAATCACAGCGGAAGATTATAAAGCGGTTGAACGAACCGTGCAGGTCCGCGCGGGTGAAATTTCGGTGCTAGATAACGTAACACTCGAAGCACTGGAACCTCCTCCTACCCACATTCGCGGGTTGGTATTAGACGAACAAACGAATGCCCCTCTCGACGGAATCCGTGTTCAATTGATTGATGAGGCAGGAGGTGTCCGTGAGGCACTAACGAAGCAGGCGGGCGGGTTTGAATTTGAAAACGTTCCCGCAGATCGAGGATTCATCCTCATTATTGATATTGAGAAGTACGAGAAACAAGAGATTACCGTTGATCCTATTTCAGCAGGTGAAGTTGCGAAGCTTGAAGTTGAAATCGTTCCCATTAACATTGATCAACTCCCTATTGGCGATGGTTTACACGTTGGTGTGGCTGCCCCAGCGTTTGACCTACCCGATCAGGACGGAAAGCGTCGGGCGCTCACTGATTACGCGGGACAAAAGGTTGTGCTGGCTTTTGATCGCGGGCGTTGGTGAGTGTTTTGTCTAAGGCAACTTGTAGAGTTGCAGAAGGCTTATAAGGCAATCCACGATGAGGGTGCCGAGCTTCTCTTCATTACCTCCGATCAGATTGCTGCTGACTTTCAAACAGACTTTCCAAAGCTGTTAGATCCGGAGACAACGGTTATCGCTGCTTATAATGCGGCAGATCCCTTGAATCACAGAATCGCCAGGCCACTGTACTATATCGTTGATAGAAATGGGATAATCCAGTGGAAATTTCTTGATGTCCGACTGGCGGGTCGCTTAGATCCAGCTAAGTTGGTTGAGGTGTTGAAAGGATTGTAACGGAAGATACCATTTGTCTAACCTACAAAAATTGTTGACTTGAAAAACAATCCGTGCTAAAATTAATCGTTGTTTCTCTTTTTTAGGAGGTAAGATATGGATACTCACAGGAGAAATCACTTCGTACAAAAGGCGAAGGTGCCTGTTAGAGTATCTTGCTAATAAGGGGGGGAAATTCAGATGAGGTTGTTAATGGTAGGGGTTACGTTGAGCATTTTGGTCTTTGTTTGGATATGTGCATTTAGTCCTATTCACGCGAGGGAGCACGTTTTTCGGATCGAGCACTCTGGAAAATTTAATAAAGATGCCAGAGAATGCTGCGGCAGTATGGGTATTGCGTTCGATGGACTCATTTTCAGAACAGTGGATGGCGATAAACATATTGTCGATGATAACGACAAGTGGCCCGCTGTGGCAGGTGAGGCTAATGCGGACATTGAGTGGTTTGGCGAATGGCAGCATCATCACGCAGCGTGGGGTGCAGAGAAGATGATTAATGTGTCGTTCTCTTGGACCAGTGACGGTGGCTGGGAATTCAAGGATAGGCCGCCAGGGGCTTTGGAATATGCCTTCGATGATAAGGATGAATTTGTCGAAGTGACACCACAGTATAACAAGTTTCACAACAATGGGATCTTTAACATCATCATTGATGGTGAGTTCATTACAGAGGTGGACGAGTTCACCGAAGAAGCGAACGCAGGTCCTGGTTTCAGAGGGCCGACTGTCGATCTCGCGGAAATTTTAAGCGTGGAGCCTGCGGACAAGTTGGCAACTACTTGGGCTGAACTCAAGAGACAACGTAGGTAAACGCATTTGACTGTGTGACACTATCGCTTTTTTCTCCAATTTAGCGTTGAAACGGGTGTTGGAATAGAAGGGCGCAATTCGTGTGACAAGACTAGTCGCTACGGATTGCGCCCATTTTTGTGCTCTACCTTTGAAGACAAAAATGGGCGAAAGCGTTGCCGTTCTGTTCGTCAATTGCCTCTGTTTAACCCCCTTGAAAACGCTGAATCAGGTCATTGCAGAATCGCATGGCAGCCGGCAACAGTTCTGCTTCGCTGGGCGGTCCTAAATGTTCCGGCTGCACAATCCCCTGATAGCCGATGTCATGTAACCGCCTCATAACCTGCTCAACCTTCGCAATGCCTTTTCCGGGAAACACCTCCAACGCATAGGCATCGCGCTCGAAGTCTTCGCGTTTGACGTTCTTCACACTCGTCCAATCTCCTGTCACATCTCGGATATGCACCATGTGTATCCGATCTTTGAACGCTTCCAACCCGTCCAACGGGTCATCGCCGCAGATAGCCATGATGCCGGGATCATAGCAGATACCGTTGTGAATATCCGGTATTTCCGTAAAGGAACGAGCGAAGAAAGCGTTGCTGTCCACAAGTCCTATCGGCGGGAAGAAACCGTGCATAGCGATGTTGACATCCGCTGCAGCGGCCGCCTCCACAACATACCGGTAGTGATCAACGAAGAATTGCCAAAGGGCGTTCCTATCCGCGTTTGGTTCGACCCGTTCTAGCATGAACAACAGCAGCGTTGGAACGCCTGCCTCGCCCATCGCTTGGATAGTCCTGATTCTATTGTGGAGTTCCTCGTTATCCTGCGGGTTTCTACCGATGACCGGTATGGGTCTCTCCACTAACACGGAGCACGAAATCCCACCATTCCCAAGGATTTCCAGCGTTTCTAAAATAGCGTCCGGTTCCAGATATCCCTTCTCATCTAAGCCGGGAATTTGACTGGATTCCATGATTGCCGTATCAACACCCAGTTTATGGCAATATTCGATGGAATCTTGGGCGTTTCGAAAGGATCTTGCTGCTACTTTCACTTTGTTTCTCCTTTTCAAAATGATTTGTCTGAGAAGTTGAAAGTTTATATTGAAACTTGCTTAATCAGGCAATACACCGCTACCGCTGTGGCACTGATTTCAGGATAGCACGAACACGAGCGCGGTTGCGTTTGGCATCCGTATAGTTGGGTCGGAGCCGAACTGCCTCTTTGAAGTGTCGAAGTGCCGCTATGAGGTTACCGTGTTGGCCCAGTGCGAAACCAAGGTTATTGTGCGTTTCCGCATGGTTTGGTTGAAGACGTAGTGCACCCTCGTAGTGTTGGATTGCTTCCTCGTACTTGCCTTGGAACACCAGCGCGTCCCCAAGCATTCGATTGGCATCGAAGTTCTCTCTATTGGCGCGGACCGCCTTTGATAGGAGTTGAACGACTTGTGTGCGGTCTTTTGAAGGGTTCAGTGCTTTTGCTTGCCGGACGAGGGCGCTGGCGGTAAGCCCACCGAGATTTTTTTCGCGCATCTTCTCAATCCGCGACACCACGTCGGCGGAAAGTTCAAAATCAACCAGATCTGCGACAGGCTCAAAGTGCTTGCGTAACTCATTGAGGAGTGGGATTTCGTTCTGCTCCGTTTTGTAGACGTGCCTTGTTGCGTAGTCAAGAACCGGGAGGTCGTCTCGATATAAACGAGTGTTCCCTGCTAGCTCATCCAGTCCACGCGGTCCTATCAGGTGTCCTGCGAGAAGCACCGGCGGACGATTAAGCCAGTTTGGGGATCCCTCCCAGTAGCCGTAACTCAAATCTTGGTGGACGCGATTGTTGGCTGACAGTCGTTCAAGGGCGGTGCTATGGAGGTTGACCTCCTCACTGTTGACACCGATTAGTAGGAATTCCGAACTGTTAAACCATAAGGTACTCTGCGGAAAGGTCTCAAGGAAGGTTCGGAGTACGCTTCGGAACTGATTGGTTGTAAAAAAGAGAGATGGCACGAATTGAGCGAGGACGCCACCCGGATTGAGACGCTCTCGAGTCCGGCGATAGAAATCAGTCGTGTAGAAGAACGCAACGCCAGGTCGAAAGATTTGCCCGACCTCTAGCGAGATTATGTCGTGCTTCGCGTTGCTGTGCTGTAGGTAATTGCGGCCATCTTCGCGGATCAATGCAACCCGTCCGTCGTCCATCCACGCTGAGTCGAAATGCTCTCGGATAAATTCAAAGATGGTTGGCTCAATATCAACGCATTCGAGGCGAGCGATGTCGTACATCAGAAAGCGACTCGCCGTTTGTCCTGCGCCGACACCAACCACAAGCACGCTTCTCGGGTTCGGGTGGAAAAGCATCGGTATGTGGGCAGCCATGACCTGCTGGTTCTTACGGTTTTCGCCCTGCCACAGTCGATCGATTTCGAGTGTGAGTAAGCCTTTGTCCCGGATAACTGCGAGATTTGATCCAACGCCTTCGCGAAAGGCAACGAGGCTCCCACGTTCACCGAGAAAATCAGCTGGGATTCGAGTGCCGGTGATGAACGGAATCCCAATCCAGATGAGGGTTGAGATGACAACAGCTGCACTCCGAAACAACAGAGAAAGGTTTCGATCGAGCCACATCCAAGCGGCGAATCCGGTTGCTAAGCTCACACCTGTGATGAATAGGAAACTAACTTTCAATCCGAATGCGGGTAGGCATACGAAGCCAAGGACAAGTGCCCCGAAGATACCCCCTAGGGTATTGATTGCCGCCATCCGGCCCGTACCAGTGCTTGCGCTTGATGTATCCTCAACCACCATCCGCACCGCGAGGGGAAACGATGCGCCCGAAAGGATAGCGGCTGGCAGAAGCAGAATAAAATAAAGTCCCAGCTCTCCCTCAAATCCCTGCCAAACGTTCTTTGGAAGGGTCATAAGGATAAGAACCACTAGTCCCGTCAGCACCTGAAGTGTGCCAAAATGCCGTGCTCGCGTCGTGGATTTGTCGAAGAACTGGGAAGCAAGAATGCTCCCGAGCACGATGCCGACTAGCACCACTGTCAGCGTTAACGTGTAGGTGTAGACGGTATTGTGAATTAAGAGTCCAAGATAGCGAGTCCAGAGCACCTCCCCACCGAGTGCGACGAAGCCAACGGAAAAGAATAGTAGCGAGATCAGTGCTCGGCTGCCTGTTGGGGATTGCGTCTCTTGGCGCGGAGTTTCGATGGGCGGAGTTTCGATGGTCCGCAGGGATGCGACAGCTATCCCGCAAAGGATATTCAGCGCGGCACCGATCCACACCGTGAGGCGGAGCCCGACTGTCGGAAGCAGTACCAGTCCGGCGGCTGCACAACCCAACGCCGCTCCTAGCGTATTCACGCCGTAGAGCACACCAACGGAGCTGGCGATTCTTGAATCACTGGTAACATATTGACGACAGAAAAGCGGGAGCGTTCCACCCATGAGTATTGTGGGAGGAAGCACGACGAGCGAAACCAGAATAAAACGCGAACCGAAAAGGAGCACGGTGTGGTCGGCAAAAACCCGATAGAGCCCGCCGTAGAGATTATCTGCGAGCTCGAAGGCGTAAAGGCTTACCAGAGCCAACGCCCCAAGCGCGAACTCGATTATCGCGTAAAGCTTCAGGGGTCGCGGCGTCGCTTGGGCAATACGTCCGAAAAGATAATTCCCGCCGGCAAGTCCGAGGAAGAATACCGCCAACACCGTGCTGACGGCGAAGGTCGTGGAGCCGAAAATCAGGGAAGCCTTCCGCATCCACGACACCTCGTAGACCAATCCTGCGAAGCCGGAGAGGAAGAAGCAGGTAATTGCGACGGTGTTCTGGATACTGTTGGCATCTTCCTGGGAAGGTGATGCCTGCGTATGGGGATTAGGGTTCAAAGTGCACCTTGAGGACGGTTAAAAGCTATCGTAAGAAAAAAGCCCGTATCTGAATGATACGGGCTGGATTAAGGTGGCTTGATGCTCATTACAATAGGCCGGGGTTATTTCAGAATAACCATTCTCCGGGTTGCTTGGAATGTGTCTGCTGTAAGTGTATAAAAATACACGCCGCTTGAAACCGCTTCTCCAAGTTGGTCTTTGCCATCCCAATGCACCGCAGCTTCGCGGGTCAAATAGTTTCCCACTGGTCGCTGTCCTAGCCCCATCTGACGGACAAGTTGACCTTGGACATCGTAAATACGAATATTCACTGACGCATCGTGAGCTAAGGCATACGGTATCCATGTTTCTGGATTAAATGGATTGGGGAAATTTTGAAACAGTGTGCTCCGCTTGACCTGCCCCAACGTGGTTGCTCTTAAGATAGACTGTTCAACCGACAGGGGTGCGTTGAGGTCTTCTGCAGTATGAAAGATATATGCAGACCCACCATCAACTCCGAGATCGCAGCACATTCCTCCCTTGTCAGGGAGATTTCTTCTATAAGCCCCGATGATGGCGAAATCTTCACTAATGGCGACAGCGTTTCCGAATTCATCTGCTTCTGCCTCTTTCTTGTGGACGGTTTTTGATTGCTCGACCCATGCCCCGGCAACCCGCGAAAAGGCGTAGACGGCACCCGAATCCGGTTTGCGAACATCGTGTAATCGTGCCCCGATGATAACCCGATTCACATCGATGGCGACGGCGTTGCCGAACCCATCGCCTGCTGCTGCGTCGCTGGCGGTGAGTTTCGCCCGCTCTGTCCACACGCCCCCGTTACTCGCAAAGATATATGCTGAACCGGATTTGCTGCCTGCATCATCGTCCAATGGTGAGCCGACGATGGCAGTGCTGCCACTGATACTGACTGAAGTTCCGAACTCGTCGCGTGCCGCTGCATCGCTGGCGGTGAGTTTTGCCTGTTGCGTCCAGTTGTTCCCATCGCGCACGAAGATATACGCTGAACCGGACTTGCTACCATCATCATTGTCGAGATGTGCGCCGACGATGGCGGTGTGCTTATGGATGGCAACGGATTTCCCAAAACTGTCCCCAGCCTCCGCATCATCAGGGGTAAGTTTTGCCTGCTGTTCCCATACCCCTTTTTCGCTCACGAAGATGTAGGCAGAGCCAGCCTTTTTTCTTCCCTCATGAGGATCAAGATATGCACCGACGATGGCAGTATCCCCGCTGATGGCGACGGAATGTCCGAACTCAGCCTTTTCTCCCGCATCCTCGGCGACGAGTTTTGCCTGTTCTTCCCATTCTTTCTTGTTTTGGTCACGGCGTCCAAAGATGTACGCTGCACCTGTCCATTTCACGTCGCCAACGCTGTGAAGTGGCGCGCCAATGATGGCGGTGCCCTCACTGATGGATACAGAGAATCCAAACCAGTTCTCTGGTGCCAAATCCTCGGCGACGAGTTTTACCTGCTCTCTCCAATTTCCTTTATCAAACACCGCGATATAAGCGGCGCCTCTGTCACCTTTGAACGGTGCCCCGGCGATAGCAATGCCCTCACTGATGGATACGGAAAATGCAAACCATTCGCCCTGCTGTCTATCGTCCGGTACAATTTCGACTTCGGCGGCGTGGATAATAGCCGCCAATCCGGTTCCTAAAATCAGACAAACCATGCAGATCGGTAAGGTTTTCATGGGAAACTCCTTTTAATATAGGTGCCCAAATTGGGTTCGATCGCGTTTCTGCAACCGGTATTGTCAATGACACAAATATATCATATCACGGTCTTAACTCCTTTTCAAGGGGATATTTCGGGGGTAGCGAGGCTAATCGAACTGCATCATCTCCACAGAGAACCACAGTGCCAAACTCCCTGTACGGTCATCGTAGCCGCTCAACGCTTCTCGAATGATGTAATCGTGTTCCGTTTCTAACGCGCCTGTCCCGGTACATCCATCAACCACATCGCCCGTTTCGGTAATCCGATCTCTTGCCCCGTTCCACAGAGATGCTAGCGTTGGGAGATAGGATTGATCCAACAATCCCAATTTAACCCCTCTGGCAACCCCGTAGCCGATCATACTGGTGCTTGTGAGCTCTTGGTAACTACCCGGCAATGTGATAACTTGGTGGTAGCAGCCCGATGGGTTCTGGTATTTTAGCAACCCGTTCAACAATTTCTTATACATCAAAAGTATATCAGCGTGTAAGGGATGGGATTGCGGCAGATAGGTCAATGTCTCCGCAAGCCCTAACACAGCGAATCCGTTCCCTCTACCCCAGTAAAAGGGGGTTTCTCTATCGTGCCAATACAGCCCTGAAATCTGCTGTGTGCCCATTTCGACGAGGAAGTTGGCAAGGATATCTAGGTATCGCCCCTCTTGAGTCAATGCATAACTCCTCCCCATCATGGACCCAAGCATGAACATATCCTCCGTTCTCCACTTCGGATCCGCCGGAGCGGGCGGATTTGAGCCGTCAGATTCAAACCGATTTGCCAGATCTAAGAGATAATTTTTGTATCTTGGATCTTTGGTCACTCGGAACAGATCATCTGCCCATACCGCCCCGGCAAGCGAAGCGGAACCGGGGATATCGCCAAAACTGCTTGAGGGATCATCAACATAGGGATCGACAAATTGAAAAATGTCATCGGGCACGTCTTGATTCGTATGTTCCGCCAATCGAATCCTGCCACTCACACCGACCCCTTGAATGTAATTAATCGGGGAATCTAGCTTATGCCCAAATTGTGATGCTAACGCTTCGCTCACCTCTTGCGCGGATCGGTCCCTCCGTTTTCGGATTGCGGCTGCGGCGTGACTCGATAAAGGTTGATCCGTGCCTCTGGAATCTACCACTTTACCCAATAACTCAACTGTTTTTGATAGGACGTGCTCCCTTGCGCCTGTAATCCTGACTCCGGGTATCGATCCCGGGTGGGATTCATGTTTCCGCCCCACCGCTCCGATTAGACTATCGTCGGAAACAGGACTCGCCGTATCCATATCAGCGATAAAACCGGGAGCAGCCTCGTTGAGCTCGATTTGGATTGATTCTCCAAGGGATAATTCAATCAATAAATCCGGGGCTTGGTAGGATACCCACCGCCAGGTGTATCTGCTCTCCGGTATTTCTGGATCAAAAAAGTAGTTTCCGTCGGGAGGGAGTCCATGCGTCAATTTTCCCTGAACTTGAGGTGTTTGTGGATTGCTTATATATGCGTCATAGTTCAAACAGGGAATATAACTGATTGATAGTGCGTTGAAATCGTTGGAGTGGTTCGTAATTGTATCAATTACATCAAGGGCTAACTGCACGTCATCATCAGTCCCGTTGACCCCTCCGACAACCAATATTCGGGTGCAATCCCCAGAGAAATCGTAACCATATTTGTGAAGGAGGACGGGGATTTGGTATCCATTTTTAGTTATTCCGCAATAACTGATGTCCCAAGCATCTAGGTTTCGTCTTACCAAGTTGTGTATTGCCGATTCCAATGATTTGCTCATACAACTTTCTCACTCTCAAATCCTTCAAACAACGATGGGAAGAAGCGATGCGGATCGCCGGGATCGCCGAAGAGAATCTCCTGACGTGGGGTCAGTTCTACATTCGCTGGCGGTTGTACGCGTCGAGAGGTCCATACCATATGTGACACGCTGTATTTATACAGCAGAGACCGTCTCTCGTGCTTGCCGCGCCATGCTGCCGTTCCATGCGTCAGAGCCTCGGTGAATAGCATCACCGAACCGGCTGGTGCATTTGGGATAATCACGCACGGTGCGTCTTCGGGGGACTGGTCTATCTGGTGCGGTAGCTTAAAGTTGCTTTTGTGGCTGCCGGGGATACAGCAAAACCCGCCGTAGTCGGGACCTGTGTCGGACAACACCCATGTCACCACTACGAATCCGTTAGTGACTTGGTTATCGCGGAAAGGGAAGTATTCCCCCGGTCGAGAGCCAGAGGTTGGAGAGGTGGCACCATAATCAGCGTGCAATCGGCCTCTTGGCATCCCCTCGCGCATATACATCCCATAAATCCGATCGAGGCGGAAACAGTCGCCAAGCCTGAATCGAAGGATCGGCATAATCGCTTGATGGGTCAGTAGATCACAGAATGGCTTTCCCCAGTCGAGAAATCCCGATCCGTCTGGCGCGCCGCCAAACCTTTGAACCTTTCCCGGTGTGGGTAGCTCTTGCCGGTCGATTAGCCGGTTGAGTGTTACAAGTTCTTCTGGGCTCAAAACATCTTCGATCACCAAGTAGCCTTGTAAATCAAACAGATACTGCTGCAGTTCAAGATCATTCATGAGGTTGTCCTCCTGTTGTCCCTGAGTCTCAAACCGTTCCTCAAGGGGAGTGTTGTAATAGCTTGACTTTGTCACTTTTCCTGTGCATCCACATTACGAACAAAGTTCAGGTGCCCCGGATCGGGCGCGCTAGATTCTGATAGAGAAACGGTGGCTTGCCGGCCGAAATGTTGTGAGTCAAGCAGCAGATTTAGCATCGCTGCCTTTGAGATGTTATCACACTACTGACTGCTGATCCCGATTAAGCACCTGCGACCAGGCATCCACGACCTCCCCTTGTAGCGATAGTGCTTCAGCATGGATGGAGTCCTCAGTGAGGGTGTAGCGGATGTAACACTGTCGTTCGTCTAGGGCCTGGCAGTACTGATTCGGTTGGTATGGATCAGATCCGGGTAAGCAACCCCGTAGGCACCAGCCATCACTTGGCTCAACCGGCCATACCGTGTCCGCTCATAGGTATGTAGATGACCGCAAAGATAGAGATCGACCCCACCTTCGAGCAGGATGGGAAGCAGAACTCCCTCTTGCCCGGTACGTTCATCATAATGTAGGGACGAATCCGAAAACCTTCCGTAAAAATCAGGAGACAGAAAAATCGGATAATGGCCGACCGCAATGAGACATCTGGCTTGAGGTAAACAGCTCAGCTCCTGCTTCAACCACACCTCTTGTTTAGACCCCTTGGGAAAACCTCCCCGGTGTAGAGCTGAAACGACGTCGAGACACACGATATGCACGCCTCGAATCGTCGTTGCGTAATACGACGGTTGGCCGGCTCTCTCTGTTTCTAGGCAGTACCGGTCCATAGACCTATCCGCACGCGTCATGTCGTGATTGCCTGGCGCAGAAAGAATGGGCGACTTCCCTTTGAGAGGTTCCACAGTCGTCTGATAGTCCGACCAGTACTCCGCGATCGTTTCTAGCGTCTGATCCGCGTGTGCGCCATGGATGAGATCACCCGAATTAATGACGAAATCCGCCTCCTCAGACGCGACCTGCTCAATGAGCCTCCGGGCGCTAGTATCATTGTCATTCTCAGCGGACTTGCCAAAGCCCAATTGTAGGTCTGTAACGTGGATCCAGCGAACCGTCCGGTGTAATGCTTGGTCGTCGGTTGACATCACAAGTTCCTCCTCTCACGGGTGACTGCTGTTGCCATCAGCCCCACCTACCAGTTGGTGTAAGACCCATCGCGGCGCCGCCAGTGCGGTGCCTCCCAGAATGTAAAAGTCTGATTCGCTCCCATCTTTTCATTGAACTCAACACCAAGCCCCGGCGTATCCGGCACCACGAAGCGATCCCCTTCAAGTTTCGGCTGCATCGGGAAAAAATCCTCATTGTAAAATCCGCTCTCCTCTGTTGGTGAAACACGCACTTCCAACCAGGCAAAGTTGGGAACCGCTGCAGCTAGGTGTACTGTGGCCGCCGTGCAAATCGGACCCAACGGATTATGCGGCATCAGGTCGATATAGTGCATTTCTGCCAAACTCGCCACTTTCATCGCTTCTGTTAATCCCCCAACATTACAGACGTCAATGCGGGCAAAGTTGGTAAGCCCCCGTTCCAGATAAGGCAAAAAGTCCCATTTGCTGGAGATTTCTTCCCCGATTGCAAACGGAACATCAACCATCTGGCGCAAAGATTCATACGCCGCCGGCGTTTGGTCGCGAATCGGCTCTTCGAGAAAGTCAAGGGTGCCGCTGGGCATGCGCTGGCAAAAAGATGCCGCTTCCGCGACACTCAAACGATGGTGGTAATCGATACCTAGGACGAGCGCAGGACCGACCGCTTCCCGAAGCTGAGTCAACTGGCTGGCGGTTATGGCAATTGACTCCCGTGGCTCAAAAATCGTTGGATCGTCGTTTTGAACTGGCGCCGTGCGGATGACATTCCAACCTTTTTCGATCAGCAAATTGGTATCCTCAATCAACTTCTCAAGCGATTCAGCAAAGGTGGTGGCAAAACAAGGGACAAAATCCCGCTGTTTCCCGCCGAGCAATTGGTAGACCGGTACACCGAGTGCCTTGCCCGCGATGTCGTAAAGTGCGATGTCAATAGCGGCGATAGCGGCGGTCAAGACACGCCCGCCCTCAAAATACTGGCTCCGATACATCTTCTGCCAGAGCCCACCAATGCGCATGGGGTCGCGGCCAATGAGGAATTCGCGATAATGCTGAATCGCACCAACGACGGCCAGTTCACGCCCCGATACCCCGGATTCTCCCCAACCATAAATCCCTTCGTTTGTTTCGACTTTAACCACCAGTTGATTTCTGTGTCCGACCTGCACTGGGATCGGCTTAACGTCAGTAATTTTCATCAAATTCTACCCCATGAGATGAGAAAAAACGAAAGACTGTCCGGCAAACTCATTCCTTTAGCTCATTCGCTTTGAGCGCCGTAAATTCACTCTCGGCATCCTCAACGAAAATCCCGAACCGTCCTTCCTTATAGTCGTGAACAGCACGCGAGATGACTAGTCTGTCGTTCAGGTAAACGTCTAAGATATGTCTGTGGAACAGGACTTTTAACGCTAGGGGCCGATTATAGTCAACATCGGGCGTAATCTTCATCGCCATCGGGCGGGAGACCACCCATGGTCTGGGATATCGCCACAGCGAGATTACACCGTTTCCAGGCTCTAAACGCAGGAAGTAACCCGCTTCCCCGGTTTCACTCCCACGGAGAATCAAGCCCGCTGCGGCACCTTGTTTCATCGTTATCTTGCAGGAGAGAATAAAATCCTTTCCGCTGGCGGAAAGCATCCCTCGTGCCAGCCCCTGAGAAGAGGCGGCGGAGAGTTTCCCCGACATCCCTTTCCACTCTCCCCGTTCCGAGCGTACCTGCTCCAATAAACTCGGACCTAGCAACGCCTCACCTGCCAACCGCTCAACAATGCTCGGATAAAACAAGCCGATTCCTCCATCCGGCAGGGACCGAATATGTTGGGGAGTCCCCAGCACTCCACCCCAGGCGTATCCCTCTCCACCCCATTCGGGTTGGTAATCATCGTTACCGCCGATACGGTCCGCAGCCCATGGCACGAGGTAACGATCGCTACCCATCATAGCGGTTCGAGGTGCATACATATAGTTCGGCAGGAGGACGTCGTCTTCAGGGCAAAGATAGGGCCCCTCCAGCCGTTCTGCGACCCGATAGCGCGTGGTGTTTGTCTCTCCGTGGCAGAAGATTAAATAGTAACGCTCTTCCATTTTAAAAATCTCTATAACCTCAAGGGCTGCTCCGATAAAAGGACTGTAAAGGGGTGGTTTCACCTCCCAGTTTTTCAGGTCTTTGCTAACAGTCCATGCCACACAGCCCCGTTCCAACAACGGTCCATGGTTGAGCCGGGCGGTGGTGACCATTACATGCTGCTCGCCTGCATCATCGTAGAACAGAAACGGATCGCGCCACGCCGTAAACAGGTAGGGATCTTCTACAGGGGCGTCGTGGGAAACGTACCAACGCGGATCCGGAACGATTATCGGTTGCAGGGGAGAATCTTTCTCCCACTTGATTAGGTCGTCGCTGTGGGCATGGTAGATCACTTGGGGGTTCGTGCCGGCGTAGAACATTTGGTACTGTCCCTCGGAATGCACTATCGTCGCGCCGCCGATTCCGTCATCATCTGGTTCTCCCGGCTGCCCCGGCAGCAGTGCCGGCGGCAGAAGCTCCCAATGGAGAAGATCGGTGCTCACGGCGTGGTCGAGCTCACAACGAGGAAGTCTGGGCGGGTCGTCGTTTCTTTTGCTCAAATAGAAGAGGTGGCACTCATCTTCCCGACAGAAGAAAGATGCGTCCCCGACGAGTGCACCTTCGGGACGAAAATGCAGGGTGTCACACGGCGCGAAGTCTTGACGATCGAAATAGTGTGAATGTGATTCCATATTCTGCATTCCCAGCGTACTCCTATGAATATTTCAAGGTAAGCAAGCGCACTCACCGATGGTTGTGGTGCTCTTTTACGCCTCAGGTTGAAGGGCAATCACACGGGCGGGCGCACCGTCCGATTCCAGAATCTTCAACGAGAGCGCGTAGAGTTGGGTATAGGGGGTCGTTAATTGGCGCAAATTGCAGAGATACTCAATCATGATGATGCCATTACGAAGCAACACATCGTGTGTCACAAATTCAGAAATCGGTGCGACCTCTTTGTCAAGCAGCTTTCGGATAGGATAATCCTGCGGAAAATCATAACCAACCGCTTTAATCTGACGCGATAAGAGCCACTCGCACACCGGTCGGGTCATGTAAGGCGCGGTCGTCCAGAATTCCGGCGTCTTTGGCGAGGCGACCTCGTCCCAACAGGTTTTCAGCACGACGATGTCGCCCGGATTGATGTGCTCACCGGCGTCACGGACTTGGTCGTCAGTAATCGCTGAATTGGGTTCGATACCGGTAAGGTCGACAATTGCCGCTCTGCCCACGATCTGATTGAGTGGAATATCGCTCGTTGTCCGACCGTTGGGGTCAATATGCCTCGGCGCGTCAATATGCGTAAATCCATGAACCGCCCAGCCCGCCCAAGTCACTTGGAAAGTGCTGCCTGTGTTGAAGTCCTCTTTGAGTCGCCGATCTACCGGCCACCGAAAGTGGTTCTCGATTGGCATTGTCAGGTCAATAATCTGATTCATTTGACATTTCACATAATTGATCGAAGATAATTCAAAGCTTTCCGCATCGATTCCACCCGGTCGGATTCACCCTCGTAAACCACTGACAGGCAGCTGTTATAACCGATTCCACGTAGAATATCAAGGATGCGCGGATAGTCAAGCCACTCCTCCACGCCACTGTCTATCTGATAAAACTTCGTGCGAGCGTACACGGCATAAGGGGCTGTCTGTGCGATGCTATCGTAGCAGTCATAATTCGGGTGAGCCGACCCCCGGTGACCACTCGCGCCGGGCGAACCCGCGTACTGTCCGGTATCGACGATGTGTGTGAAGTAGGGGTGATCCGTTTCACGAAGCGCGCGAAGCAGATCCGTGCCGGTACGGGTGACATTGTTGTGATTATGATTCTGTAGACCGACGAGGATCCCTTTTTCGTAGCCATACGCCGCAACTTCCTTGAACCCGGCAATCATCGGTGGCCAGAGTTCCTCCTCATCTTCGTGCTCTTCCCGGAGGTAGGCGGCAAAGACGCGAACCAATGGACAACTCATGAAATCTGCGACATCGATCCACTTCTTAATTAACGCAATCTGCTCCGGATGTTCCTCAACCGGGCATCCAAAATCGTTGCTGATTCCGATGTATCCGAGTGGCAACCCCTTCTTCATCAGATCTTTTTTGACTGTTCGCAGATAATCAATGTCGGTAGATTCAAACGCGCTCGAATGCAACTCGATCATATCATATCCCAAGTCATAGACAATTTGTGCAAAGGCGGTGGCGGTTGTGTTCCTGACATTCAAAGACATGGCACCGATCTTCATCATGGTAATTGCTCCGTATAATGATAACTTTTCGCGTTTAGGAGGGGAAGGAATGGTAGAAAGGAAGAAGGAACCCCTCTAAACTCTCATAGGAAACTTCCGAAGTCTTCAGTTGAAAACGGTGTCGAGTTTAGCACAGAAGATTCACTCCGTCAAGTCCAAAAGCAGACTGGTGCAGGGTCGTCTAATTCTCCCATATTATTGTCTGAATCACGGATAAACACGGATTGATGGGTTACACGGATAAAAGACGCCCTCGATAAAATTGGCATAAGAAGGCACAATGAACATGCTACTACGAACAGCGGGGCAAGATGCCCCGCCTACCGGGTGGGGATAGAACCTGCTGCTACGAACAGCGGGACATGAGCCAAAACAGAAAAATAAATGCCTCTACAAACTGGTGGACCTGTCGCCTATCACCCATATTATAGGCGATTTCATGCCTCTAGCGAATGTTCGTCCACACACATAAATTTTATTGAGTTACGACTCCAAACATGGTAAGATACCGTTCGGTTGGCTTTGAGGGCTGCAGCGAGGCTGCCAAATTTTAATGCGGTACAAGGGGGAGGGAAATAGCCATGCGTATTGCTTATGTGCATCGGGATGAATTGGGTGTGTCAGAAGGTGTCCATGGCGGGGCTGGTCGTCTTTTGATTAAGGGGCTCTGGAGCGAGGACGATTTTCAGACGCCATGGTTCTTTGTTCATTTTGCGATTCTACCGCCCGGTGGTGGGATTGGTCATCACCGTCACGATGAATGTGAGGAGATGTTTACGATTCTGGACAACGCCGCGCAGTTCACCCACAACGGCAGAACAGCAGAGGTGGTTGGGGGTGCGACGGTGCCTTGCCGAAAAGGGGAATCGCACGCAATCTACAATCACACGGACAAAGAGACACGATTTATGAATTTCTGTGTCGCAAATACGGGCGGCGGATATGATTGCACAGACTTTGGGGAGGATCGTGTCGGGGTGCCGTTGGAGGCGGTTGATAGGCTTCCCGTTGGGCGGCTTGACCGCAATCTACTGACTTTTACCCCAAACATCCACGAAGGCAAAGGGAAGGTAGGCGTGAGGCAGGTTTGGGGGCATCAGGATTTCCGAACAAATTGGGGATTCGTTGCTCACTGCGTAGTTCCACCCGGCGCATCGGTCGGCTATCACCGCCACGACGTGATAGAGGAGACCTATATCGTCATGGTGGGCAGCGGTCGAATGACGGTGGATAACGAAACGGAGGAGGTACATGTGGGCGACGCCATCCCGAACCGGCTAGGCGGATCGCACGGTATTTATAACCATACGCAGGAGGATTTGGAGTTACTTGTGATGGCTGTCTGTATGGAGCCGGGGCAGTTCGATGCCCATGACTTAGGGGATGATTTGACTGCGCGATAGTAGGTTTGAAAGGAGAGGTTGATGGGACAACTTGAGAATAGAACCGCCATTGTCACCGGTGCGAGCCAAGGCATTGGTAGAGCAATTGCACTGGCATTTGGTCGGGAAGGCGCTAATGTCGTGGCTACCGCCCGCACGACAGCAGCGATTGAAGCGGTCGTCGCTCAAGTCGAGGAGGCTGGATCGGCGGGGTTGGCGGTGACAGCAGATCTGGGCGTTGAGCGAGACATTCAGCGCATCGCGGATGAAACGACCGCGAAATTTGGAGGGGTTGATATCTTAGTCAACAACGCTGCGATTATCCACCCTCCCATAGATCTGGTGGACTTGGACGCCGATCTGTGGCGGCAGGTCATGGATGTGAACCTGACCGCCGCTGCGCTGCTCACAAAGTTTGTGCTGCCAAGCATGATCGAAAACCGATACGGCAAAATCATCAATATCTCAAGCATTGGTGGGCGCAAAGGGGGCAAGGGGCGTACTGCCTATCGGGTGACGAAAGCCGCGCTTATCAGCCTAACCGAGAGCGTTGCAGCCGAGGTCAAGCAGCACGGCATTGATGTCAACTGCATCTGCCCCGGTGGGGTTGACACGGAGGGGTTCCGCGAGGCATTCGGGAGCGGGGGCAGGGAAGATAATCCGAAGTTGATGCTACCCGAAGAGATTGCAGCACTCGCGGTTTTCCTAGCGTCGGACATGAGTTCAGCCGTTACGGGAACTGCAGTAGACGCATTCGGTACGACCAACCCATTATTTGGGTAATGGGCCTCAAAGCTCGGCTTCCAATTGGCTCAAACCCTCATCGATCATGGTGATCACATCGTCGATTTGGCTGCGCGTAATGATGAGCGGAGGGTAAAAGCGCAGGTCGTCACCGTTTACCCAATCCGCCGTACCGCCGCCACTTCCCACGGACAAGCCGTTGTCCAGTAGAATCTTGTTGAGACGTTTGTGAAAGCCAAGCGATGCGGGGAAGGGTTCCTTCGTATCTTTGTCGCGTACCAGTTCGATGCCGAGGATCAGTCCGAGCCCTCGAATCTCGCCGACGCTTGGATGGGCATCTAACGCGCTCGCTTTTTCCAGCAGATACGCGCCCATCTCCGCGGTATGCTCAAGAATTCCTTCCTCTTCGATGATGTCCAGCACCTCCAGTCCAACCCGCATTGCTATGGGATTATTGACGTAGGTGAATACGTGGGCAAAGGGTGTGCCGCCCGCCGCGAAGGTATCACGAATACTATCTCGAATAATCACACCGCTCAAAGGGGCGTAGCCGCTGCTGGCTGCCTTTCCAAAGACAATCATATCTGGGACAACATCCCAATGTTCAATGGCGAAATATCGCCCGCTGCGCCCGAAGCCAGTGATGATTTCATCTGCAATAAATAGGACATCGTATTTATCGCAGATTTCGCGGACGAGCGGATAGTAATCCCTAGGTGGTATAGCCGCAGCAACCCCTCCGAGTACCAACGGTTCCGCCACAAATGCCGCCACGTTCTCCGGACCGGTCTGCAAGATCATCTGCTCCAGCTCATGGGCACAGGTGAGGTTGCATTTCCCTTCACAACCCGCAAATGCGCAGCGATATGGATAGCAAGGGGCGATGTGCGGGAAATTGGGTAGCAAGGGTGCGAAAAGGTCGCGCATCCCCGGTGTACCTGTGACGCCCAATGCGCCGAGTGTCGCACCGTGGTAGCCGCGCCAACGGGCGATGACTTGGTGCTTCTGTCCATTCCCACGCTGCACATGGTACTGCCGGGCAATTTTGATTGCTGTCTCAATACCCTCCGAACCGCCCGAAACGAAGTAGGCGTGGTTCAGGTCGACGGGGGCTATCGCAGCAACCCGATCGGCTAGGTCGAGTGCCGGCTGGGTCGTAAAATGGGTGGCGAAGCAATAGGCAAGCGTTTTGCCCTGCTCTGCCATCGCATCCGCGATACGTTGACGGCCGTGGCCCAAGGTGACATTGCTCGCACCCGCGGCACCATCTATGTAACGTTTGCCTGTTTCATCGTAGAGGTAGATTCCTTCCCCGCGCACTATTAGGGGATAATCGTAACTCAAATCGCGGTGGAATAGCGCTTTTTTTGCATCGGCGTTTGACATTTTGCTGTCTCCCAAGGTCAAATCAGGATTTACGGGAATAGTTGTCTAAATCAGGATTTTCAGGATTACGAGAAGCAACTTAGAATCCTGAGATGAATTGCCCAAATTGCTCTTCCCATCTTGCTGCCAACTCTAATTCTTCCTCCCGATATTCATAGCCCTCTGAATTATCTCCCTCGTACTGGTCTCGATACCAGTCTACGGTTGTCTGAATCCATTCTTCTACAGGTGTGGTGTTAAAACCGAATTCACGCTCGGCTTTGGACAGATTGTAGAGGTATGAAACAGATCGACACATCGGCGGGGTGTAGGCGTTCAGGTGAGGCTGCTTATGGATAATTTCGCGGGGAACATAGGTAATCTGGCAATCGTGACCTGCTGCCTTCCAAATCAGGTCCCCCCAACGCTCAATGGCCATTATTTCTTGCATAGCAATATGATACGTTTGGTTGGCAGTCCCCGGCACATCAAGGACACGAACGAAAGCCTGCGCAGCGTCAGCAGAATATAGGGTGCGGAATAAGCCACGATCTTCTAACGGAATGATTACGCCCCGTCCGTCCAATGCCCGCTGGACCCACCACCACATCCGTCCGGTTGGATCGTCCCAGCCCATGACTGCCGGAATACGGACGATTGTATAGGGAATGTTGCTGTTTTCTTGGAGCCACTTTTCGCAGTGTCGCTTGCCGACGCCATACGGGTCTTCTCCTGCTGGGTAGGTATAATCAAGCGATGACCAATCCACGACCGATTCTTGGAATGTACAGTGCTTGGAAAAGTCCACCGCTCCTTCCAAATATACCGATCCGGTGCTGACTATGACGTAGCGACCCACGTTTCCATCGAATGCCCCCACCGCGGATTCGACATCTTCCTTACGGTAAGCCTGCGTGTCAATGACCGCATCAAAGGATTTCCCCTTCAGTTTCGCGGCAAAATCTGACTGATCCTCACGATCTCCCGGAATATGTTCGATCTGATCCCACCATTTAGGTTGGGTCGTCCCTCTGGAGAAAACGGTAATCCTGTCTCCGCGTTCAAGCAGTCTCTGCACAACAATCCGACCCATGTATCGTGTGCCACCGATGATAAGAACGTTCATATTAACCAATTTTTCCTTTAGGTTAAGAGCCTGTTTTAAAAGTCATTTGATACGGTTTTGCATCAAGTAAATGGAAGCAATGTATATCATAGCCTCAGCAGTCTCAGCGGAGCGTTCATAGTCCACAGTCAATCGACGAAACCAAGCGAACCAAGAAAAGGTGCGCTCCACAATCCACCGCAAGGGGATAACTACAAATCCTGATTGCCTAACAGATGGCGCAATGTCCAATCGACACTGATGCGCCATATATAACCAGTCACCTAATTCTCCGCGATAACCCGCATCCGCACAGACTAACTGAATCGTTATGTGCCAATTAAAAACCTCTTTGAGTAACTCTATTGCGACTTGGTTATCACTGACATTGGCATCAGTGACCTTCACCCGCAATGGAATGCCAATTGTATCGGTGACTATATGACGTTTACGCCCTTTGACCTTCTTATGTGCATCAAACCCTCGACTGTCTGCCAGTTCAGTCGTTTTGACCGATTGGCTGTCAATAATAGCGACTGTCGGTGAAGGCACTTTGCCAATATCACAACGGGTTTGGTGATGAAGTGCTTGATGAATCATCACCCATGTGCCATCGGCTTTCCATTTTCTGAAATGGGAATAGACCGTTTGCCATGGGGGCATCTGATGCGGGAGCATTCGCCATTGACACCCTGATTTGACTATATAAAAAATAGCGTTGATGATTGAGCGCATCTCCCATTTGAGCGGTCTACCTACCGGTGAAGGTTTTGGCAGATAGGGGAACAGATTGTCCCACTGGGCATCGGTCAAATCCGTGGGATAGGTTGTTCGGGTCATGTTTATGCCTTTCATTGGAATGGTATTCACTGCTCCAATGATTGGACGTAAACATGAACTCTTGAGTCAGATTTTTTCTTTTTCAAACAGGTTCTAAGGAGTACATCAAATCTCTGCACATTAAAATATAGTATATCACATCATGGTGTGATTGCAACGTCGAAGGTATCATTTTCGGTTATTTTTTGTAAAGGGGGAATGAATCGAGTATACTATACAACCCGAGTTGCTACCCAAGAGCCAGGAAGGTCGAAAATACCACCGAACGGTTAGCAAAAACTCGGTTCTCCTATGAGTTGACATTGGATAATTTCGGTTATGAACCAATGGTGCTAGAGTTAGCAACAGTTGCTAATGTTAGCAATAGTTACTAATAATCGGTCTAATCGCTGTGATGGCTTTTTGGCTCAAAGCCTTACACTGATTGACTTCGAGGCACTATCGGCTCTTTTGGCATAGTAATTGCCTATACTGAATTCTGCAAGCAGCAACCTTCTTAACTTTTGGTGCTAGTTGGTGAGGAGGTCTTGCTTGTTTCTGAGGCGGATTGCCTAACGGAATATCAAGATATTCCTAACAACTCATAGGAGATTCACTATGTTTACAATAAAAGGACGGTTGAAAGTTTCGTTGTTGGTTGTTGTTAGTCTATTGACCATTGGTCTTGTTGGGAATTTCTGCCCACTTTTGTTTGAGAATGCGGATGCCCATCCACATACTGTTATTCAGTCTACAGTCACTTCTACCTATACCGCGCGATACAGTTATAGGTACGTGGGGTGGGGCTACGATTATGGTGCTTGTTTCAGATGCAACTGCGGGGTGAAATACACAGAATATAAGGAGATAGACAAAGACTATCAACTGACGTGGTGTTACCTCGATGACGGGCACGAGGTATACATGGAACTATGTGGTGGACCCACATGGGTGGCCGGGACTGAAAAAGATGGTGATGCAGTTTACTTTTATGATTGGTCTGATCATGAGCATGGGGATTGCGGCCCGGTGTAAGTCTGTTTGGTTCTTCCTTAACTTTTTAGGAGGTTATTATTATGTTTAAGTCTTGTTTGAAAAACTATCTCATAGGGCTTACCCTTCTTGTGTTCTTTTCCGTTTTGTATCTGGGATATAGGGCTTACGAAAAGCATGTTGAATTTGAGGATTTTATGTTGGGCGCGATGTCATCTCAAAAAAAACTTGAGAACGACACCGTGGACCCTGATGATACAGAAGGGGAGGATCACGCGAACGATCTTCAAGAGGGAGATTCTATCCCGGTTGTAAAAGTGATAAAGGACAAAGATATGGAGCCGGGACCTTATCGTTCTTTTTTCCCGGCGGATAAAGATATGGAGCTGGGACCTTATCGTTCTTTTTCCCCGGCGGAAATGGTGAAAAAGCGCGTCCAGACTCCTGATGGGGAAATCCATACAATTTGGCTCCCTCCGGGTCATAAGGTAAAAGATGGGGGTGAGGTGTCGGAAGCCTTTTTCAACCTTCTACCGCCCCCGAATTTCGAAGCTGTGAAGGGGATAAGGTTTCGGAAATCGGATATTCCCGAAGGGGAATCTATTGAGTCATACGGAGAAAAACTTTTTTTCTCGCAACTCTATGGCGTCTCCATTGAAGATGTTGAAAAAATGATTGAAGGTGGAACGATTCAACTGCCAAAAGTCATTGCTAGGTCGGTCGATGAATTTTTGGTCGATGAGTTTATGGACCATGACCATAACCTACAAAGCAGTGGCGGGGTAGAATATTTAGGGAAAGCACCACGTCGTTCTGATGATTCTCAATCGCAAACCTCAACCCCACCTAGTGAAGCGGTGTCCGATGCACAAAAGATGCCCGCTTCGTCAACCGTGTCCCATGAGGAATTATCACGGGAAACTTTTGATAAAGCGCAAGAGTTGATAGACGAGTACGGCACAGAGGAGGGGCTGCGTCGGCTGCGGGAGATGGATCCGGACGCGGCTAGGCGGTTTGAGTCTGTTCCGAGACCAGGGCGGGAACGTCATCCGCCGCCCATCCGTGAGGTGCCAAGTGAGGCTGGGACCTCTACACAATAGCGAGGCAAGTTGCCTCGACGAAAAAAGCGGTCTTCCTATATGATGCGGGGGCCGTTTTTTTGTGCTCACAACATATCCCTTTGTATCCGATGCTTTGATGTAGGGAACAACGATCGTTGTTCCCTACGAACTCTCAGACCTCCGGTTCTGCGTCCGACTTATCCTGTGGGTGGTAGTTAATGACCTTCCGTCCGTGTTCCAGATCGTAGAGCTCCCATGTGCTGTCTGAAACGCCGAACACGACTTCGAACTTCACCCCCGGCTGTGTGACTGCCTGCTCGAACACACGAGCCGCGTCTCCGTGGCTCAGTTGATGGGGGTGTGTAGGGAGGTCGCGATCTCGCTTGAAATTGCCGATCCGAACCGCAACAAATTCCATGTCAAACCGGGCTGAGTACATATACCCCAGACTCTCTCCGAACACCTTGCTGATTGAATAGTAGGTCTCCGGCCGAGGGGTCATATCAACCGTCCGCATGATGTCTTTTGGGTAGGGGGCGAGCAGCCCGGCACGGCTGGCGAAGGCGATGCGACGGACACCGTTTTGCCGTGCGGCTTCAAAGACATTGTAGGTGCCGATAATGTCATTCTGGAGGATGTCTTCCCACGGCGCGCCGCCGGAGGGATTGCCTGCGAGGTGAATCACAGCTTCCATGTCCTGGGTGGCTTTTAGCACTGTGTCGAAGTCAGTGACATCTCCGACAATTGCATCTTCAATGTCCGGCATCGGTACGCGGTCAAACCCGCGCAGCGAATATCGGTCTTTCATCCCTTTCACGACCGCCGAGCCAACAGCCCCAGCGGCACCGGTGACGAGGGTTCTCATCTGCTTCTCCTTTTCTAACGCCAAATCTCTCTGAGTCTCGGCAAGAGGATTTCCGTGTTCCGGTCATGGATTTCGCCATTCCAGCCGTTATTCGCTTCAACACTGGATTTGTCGTACGATTCTTGGATGAGTGTTGGTAGCGGGAGTTGATGAAATCGCGTCTCGAAATATCCATCGTCCCGGAGTTGAATCTCCCGAAACCCCATTGGGAAACCGATCAGACATGCGGTGTCAACAGTGAGGAAATCACGGTACATCCGGATACGGTTAGTATGCCGATGCCCGGTAAAAAGCGCGACGATGGCGGGACTCTGTTTCACAGTTTCCAACAACCGATCTGCACCGTCGAGGGTTCCCTTTCCCTCTTCATGGCTTGGGAGCGCCCATGCATGGAGAAACAACAACATCGCGTGCCCTTCTTCATAGGCTTTTTCTGCTTCCTCACGGAGGGCATTGTCGAGGGTATCGGTCCAAACACCGCTGCCATCTTCGATTGGGTCGCATTGGTGATAGATGTTGGCGATCGCGAGACGAAGGCGTGGGGCGACATCAACGACCTTGAGCGTTTCGGGGATGTCGAATCTTTCCGCGAACGCTTCAAAGGATCCGTGTTGTGCATCGGAGTCGTGATTGCCGGGGACGCAGTACATCGGTGCCTCAAAGCCAGCGAAAGTTGTCGCAACATCCTCAATTGATTGCAGGTAAGTTGTCCACGGCAGATCGAACGAACTACCACCACAAATGAAGTCGCCGCCGTGGACGATGAACTCAGGTTTGATCGGATTGACCGCTGGCACGATTGCATCGAGGACTGTCTTACTCTGCGTCAGCATTTTCGGTGCGCCGTAGTCCTTCGGCGCACCGGGGTAATAATGGCTGTCGGTCAAAAAAACAAAATGAACAGACATAATATCTCCAAACTTAGATGTGTGGACCGCGTTCTCGGATGATTCGGATTGCCAAATCTGGATCGATCTGGAAAATCATCTCAGGCTCAATCTTGCAGTGTCCTGGTAGGTCGAAGCCTGCGACGGCACTCCGCGCGTGCCAGCCCGATAGCGATGAGTCCATGCCATCTTCAGCCGATTCGGATAGCGGTCCGCCAAAGACATCGTGAAACGCCTTCGTGTAGCCATCTACAACTTGGGGCGATTTTGAGAAAGACCCGCCGCCGTGTGAGTTGACCATCCCGATACACTTGACGCAGTACCAGACATCGTTCAAATTACCAAAGGGTTCCAATCCCCAGTGCAGGGAAAGGATGTGGCTGATGCCAGCCTCTCGACCAGCTTGGTAACCGTCTTCCACATCTTGATCATCGTTGGTCACCGGTCCTGTACCTGCACCTGTCCCCGAGGCGAAGACCAGACCGGACGGGGTAAAGGTGAGGTTACAGATACGCCGACCGCGGGGATCGGAAATTGCATCAGCTTTTGTTCCTACATCAATGCCGAGTGCATTGAGTCTATCGTATACATCGAAATCGCGTTCCCAAGAACTATGTATCTCTGCCATTTTGTTTCCTCCATAGGAAATTTAGATTTTGTAAAGTAAGTCAAGTTGCCATCTATCACCCTGTTAGGGTTTTAAGTAGCAATGCTTTCGGGTGAGAAGGTTTCCACCGCTAACCGGCTGATCTGTGCAATCGCCTCATCCCCACGGACACCATCATCGTTGGCAAGTGCAAACGCAGAGACAACAAGGGGACCCGTTGGGAGAAAGATAAGGCCGACATCTCCTTTGATACGCCCGCTCGATCCAATCTTGTGCGCGATTGGGGTGTCAGGTTTTAGGTCACGAGGGATCATGCGACGGTCATTGCAAAGTTTGAGCATCTCGATCATCATCGCTGATGCCTGCGGACTGACGATCTGACCGGCGTGGAGCTGTTTCAGGATGTTCCCCATGTCCCTTGGGGTAGCGACGTTGTTTTCCAGAGAATCTTGGAAGGACACGCTGCTGAAGTCAGTTCCATGTGTCTGTGCTCGTTTGTGCTGCAGCACATCATTTTCTCGGTTGCACGGGACATCATCCATACCAAACATCCGATAGTGATAGCGACCGAGGGTCACACTGGTTCGGGTGTTGGGGAATCCCATCGCATCTAGAGTGGCGTTGACGGATTCTAACCCAACCACCCCTAAGAGAAAATCGGTCGCCATGTTATCACTGATGCTGATCATCAGCCGACAGTAATCGCGTAGTGTCAACTCTGGCTCATCTTCCATCAGCTTGAGCGTTCCTGAACCGTGGGTAGAAATATCCCCGTGTAGCCGATAGCGGTCATCAAGAGAGAGGTTGCCAACCTCAACCTGACGGAACAGTTCAATCATCACTGGAACTTTGCAAACGCTCGCGGTGGGGAAGCGTTGATTTGCATTATGTTCGTACGTGATGCCGGTGGTCAAGTCTTCAATATAGAAGCCGATGCGTCCGCGAAAATCCGCCGCAATTTGATCACATGCTGCTGTTGGAAGCTGCTTGTTCATTTGCGTGTGTTTCCGAATAGCACCTTTCTATTGACAGGGAAATGAGGGTTTGCTAGGTAAACCGGACATTCACCTAGCGAATCCCAAACCTGAACCGAATTTAACCGGCGAGCAGGGCTCTCAACCTCTGAGAGATGGTATGTTCATCCCCCTCCTCTAGGTTGTCAACCCTGATGACAACGGCATCTTCGCCTTCGCCGCCGACTTTGATACAGGGGTCACCGGCATCAAGCGCCTCAATGACTTCGCGGGCACTCCGTGCCGCCTCCGCTGCATTAACGACGACATGGAGTTCAACGCCCCAATATCTCGGTGTAGTGACTTCTTTCGTTTCTTCCACGCCGGGGGCCCCTTCAATTGCTCGCTCAATGACGGCGAACTTTTTACGGTATTCGTCGAAGCGTTCCTCATGGTCCATCGTGAACCATTGATCGAGGGCGACGGTCAGTCCGATGATTTCCTGTCGGTCTATTTTCATCCCTCGTCCCAAGGGGCGGGGTCCGATAAAACCGTGGGCTGCTACTGCTTGGACCAGGTCCTTCTTTCCAGCGACAAACCCAGCAGAGTGCGGACCGTGGACATATTTGCCGCCGAAGCAGACCAAGTCAGCCGATGTGGCGGTGTCCTTAAAGTAATCGATCGGGAAGATCTGCGAAGCGGCATCGGCGATGACATACACGTTATGTGCGCGTGCAATTCTGACTGTATCTTCGAGGGAGACAACGGTGACGTCCGGATCGGGACTAATAAAGTGGATAACAGCCGCGGTCTGCGGACCAATTGCGGCTTCCAGCTGCTCTGCGGTGCACCCGTTTTCGTCGCCTGCCACCACTAGCTTGCTCCCCGGCAGGGTGTAAGCCCGGTCAAAGCCGTATCGTTGCTTGGCTTGAATGATGACTTCATCTTTCATGCCGGTGGTGTCTGGGAGCTGATCCATTTTCTCTTGGTCATTGCCGGTTATACACGCAGCGGTGGACAGCACCATAGCAGCGTAGCAGCCAGCCGTGACATAAGCAGCTTCTGCACCCACTAGAGAAGCGATGTGATCTCCAGACTTTTCGAGCAGTTCCTCCATGTCCACGAAGTGCTGTTCCGCTTCTTCCATTGCCTGCTTGACTATCGGGGTAGGGGTCGAGCCACCCATGGCGGTAGAATTGCCCGCAGCATTGATAATTGGGACTGCACCCAGTCTTGAGTAAATATTTTCGCTCATTGTAATCTCCTTGATTATGTATCGTGTTCCGATTTCGTAAGCGTAAAGATTCCTTAACGCAACGGCATTGATATACGTTTACCCCAAAAGGACTAGGCGGCAAGCAGTTCGCGTAGATACTTAGCCGCTCGCCTGAAGGTTTCTTTATCATCGCATTCGTTGGCGTCCTTGCCTTCAAATGTGATGGACATGCAGCCGTTAAAATCCGCTGCTTTCAGAATTTTAACGATGCGTTCATAATCTAGCCACTCCTCGCGCCCGGTGTCCACTTTATAAATTTTAGCGCGGACGTACGAGGCGTAGGGAGCGGTCTGCTCCATAAACTCATAAGTATCTATGTCCGGATCGGGAACCCCTTGGGTCCGCGAAGGAGATCCCACCCACTGACCGGTGTCCAGAATAAAGGTCAAGTTCTCACGGTTTGTCTCTCGCAGAAGGTTCAGTACCCCTTCGCCGGTACACGGATGGTTCTGCACCCCGACGATGATGCCCTTTTCAGCGGCGGCATCACAAAGTTCTTGGAAACACTCAATTTCCCGCGCTTTCCCTTCGTCGGTTTCCGGCGTGGGACCACAGAATGATCTGACCATCGGTGTGCCTAGGAAAACCGCCGTGTCTAAGTCTGCTTTGCACCGAATCATTTTCTGCTCTAATTCATCTTCCGTACCCACAAAATGACCGCCGGTTGCTAGGTAGCCAATGGGGAGTCCGGCTTTGAGGCACTTAATCTTGATGGCACGCAGATAATCGGTGTCCTGGGAGCGAAAGCCCACGTCGGCGCGAAAATCAACGACATCCAGTTTCAACTCGTAGGCAAAATCGATGACATCTTCAACATAAGGAAGTGTTTTTGGGTCGTCCTTGCCAAAATACGAACCGTAAATGCCGAGTTTAATCATAAAAACTCCTTAAAGGAAAGGATACGCACAAGGCGCATCCCTATGTTGTAATGTGTAGAACGGTTGCGTTGCCGAGCTATGAGTCAACAGGCGCGCTGATGTTCAGGTACTCAATTTCATCTTCGCCATCGTTGATGACCCCATGTTTTGTCTTGGGGGGCAGATGCACGGCATCACCCGCTGTTACTGGATATTCCTCACCATCAATTAACATTTTACCACGTCCTTTGATAAAGTAGTAGACCTGTTCTTTATCTTGATGGTCGTGGTAATCTGTTGTGATACGTCCTTGGACGACATGGCGCGTGAAGTTGCTCAGTCCCAGCAGACACCCTACTTCCGGTGGATCAGCGTTTTCGTTCCCTGCGCGCGTCAGTACGGGCCAAATAATTTTGCTCTCGTGCCCGACATAGGGAATTGAGTCACGCCAGTTTCGTATAACCATAATAATCTCCTGTTTGGTTTGTGAAGTTGTTGCCGGTTGTATGTAGTGACATTTCCGACATCTCGCCCTTATTCCTGCACTGAATGGGCGATCGGGTTTTCGCCGATCCAACGCTCATCCACCGGCTCCGATGCCAATTGGTAGCGTGTATCGGAAGATAGCCGAATCCGATCCGAGCGATTGTCAAGCGAGCAGTGCATCGTATACATACTGAACACTAGCAGATCCCCGGCGCGGAAGTCTGTTGTGAGCCAACGACAGCCGAGCTCCCTCTGAATCGCTGCGGGGTCTTTGCCGTATTGCCCTCCTGTTTTTTTCCAGTTGCTTTTTTTATCTACGTCCATCTGTCCGTAAGTCGCTTTGACCTCTTCCAGACGATGGGAGTTTTCAAGCACCATCAGCGCGGCATCGCTCAAGGGAGCGTCCCCCAATGGCGTCCACGAGGTGTATAGGTTCGTGGTGCCTCGCCCCATATACACGATGTCGTAATGCGGTGCACTAGATCTGCCGGGTCCCATTACGCGCATCCAAACGAAATCAAACGATCTGACCTCGCCGCCGAGGAATGCGGTGTAGAAATCGATCATCCGACCGGAGTGCACCAACTTCCGCACAGCGGGTAACTTCCCTAACGCCGCATGGCTGCTGACCGCTGAACGAAATTTCCCATTATCACTCCTGACTGCCTGTGCTTCCATGAGGGGATAGCTTTCATCGATCATTTCATGTTCAGCCAACACCTCAAGCACGGATCGTCGAGCATCCATGACCCACTCCAGATCCAAGTAGTCGCGGAGTAGGAGGTAGCCGTCCTCCGCCATACGTTCCCTCAAGGCGGGCATATCATCCAGTAGATCATTCGATTCGCGCAGCTCGCCGAATGCAGCCGCTGACGTGTCTAGGGGTATGCCGTTTGAAGTCAGTTGTGCCATTGTTCTTATCCTTCCTGTTCCGATGTCCTGATCCGGACTTGCTGATTCATGCGGTTAGACCGCAGTCCATCCGCCATCGACGAGGAGTGTGTGTCCGGTGACCATACCAGCTACGTCGTTTGCGAGATAGATAACTGCCGCCGCTATTTCCTCCGGTTCTGCGATTCTCCCCATCAGAACATTTTCGATTACTATCTTGTGAAACTCAGGATTTTGCATTGCTATTTCCGAAAGCGGCGTACGAGTGACGGTTGGTGCGACTGAATTGACCGTGATACCGTGCGGTGCCCATTCTGCGGCTAACGATTTGGTGAGTAGGCAAACAGCACCTTTCGCACCGCTGTAGGGGGCTCGAAGCGGTCCACCCACAACGCCAACCTGCGAGCTGATGTTGATGATGCGCCCTTGAATACCACCCTCAATCATTGATTTTGCCGCTATCTGACTCATGAAGAACGTGCCCTTAAAGTTTACGTCTACGATATAGTCGAAATCTTCTTCAGTGACATCGAGCGCGGGCTGGACTTTGTTGACTCCGGCATTGTTAACTAACACATCAATTCTGCCAAAGGTATCAAGTGTTTTCCGCACAAATTCCTCAATGCTTGAAACCTCCGCAACGTCCAACTGCCACGCTTCCGCACGCTGACCCGTTTTGCGAACTTCATCCGCTACCTGTTCAACTTCGCTGATAGTGCGGCTTCCTGCGACGATGTCCGCTCCGGCGGCTGCACAAGATAGTGCGATCTCCTTACCGATGCCTTTTCCCGCACCGGTCACGAGAACGACCTTGTCGGTCAATGAAAAATCGATTGATGCCATCTATTCACTTCCTTCTATGGTGAATTCTAAAAATAAATAGACACTTTCGCCCCCGGTAGGTGCGGTTTCCAACCGCACCGCATCGGCACAGTTGGAAACAGTGCCTACCAAATGGGAGAACGGTAGGTGCGGTTTCCTAATCGCGCCGGTTTGGAGTGTCTCATTAATTCTAAGTTACACAATTCATCTAAGCCCCTAGTGCGCCTTCAAGATAGCGGCGAAACGCATCAGTGTCATAAATCAGTGGTCTCTGAATTTCCATTGATGGCAGACGGTAAGGGGGCGAATCCTTTGTAATATAACGCGCCGCCGTTGGTGGTCCTCCATCTGCTTCGTCGGGACCATCAACCCCAACGAGATCGGCATATCTTATTGCCTTGCCATCAACCTGATATTCTGTTCCCACAATCCAGAGCCTGCCAAACCGGTATCTTTTTAAGACTTCGCGCTCTGCGATACTGCTCCAGCTTGTGCCTGTAAAAGCAAAATCTTGTGGCGTAATTCCGAGATACTTTTTCAATGTTTCGTCACACTGCTCTAGCTCCGCACGTAATTTTTCGCCGGACGCATCCTCTAGGGAGAGTTCAGATAGGTTCGGATGTGTCACTGTGTGCGCCCCGATATGCCAACCGCTTTCTATGAGCTGTCCTATCTCGTCCCAAGTCATGATTTCACGGAGGGCATGCGGTGGCATAGGCTTGGCGTAAAGTTCATCCACCGGTCCGGTATTGATAAACAGATTTCCGGCATAACCGTATTTGTTCAGGGCATCGTGTATTTCATAGCGCATTGATTTCACGGGGTGATCGAAGTCGAACATGATTGGTCGAGGCGGTAATTTCCCTCCTTCTCGAAACCATTGAAAAAGCTGATTGTAATTGATGGATTCAAAATTCAGTTCAGCGGCAATTTTCACCAGTCTGTCGAGACGGTCCGAGGTCAATGGATAGTTGCCATCATGCCTAATGCCGTGACACATGGTAATTGGGATTCGGACCATAGAGAAATTCCTTTGAACAAGTTTATGAATTACACAGTTGAGTTTGGGTTATTTATGGCATCTGGGGCCAACGATAACGTGGCCATTCGGGGTATCTGTTTGCGTTCTGCTCGACGCGTTCAACTTCAGCGATCCATGCCTTGCAGTTCGGTGTCTCCAATTCGGGATTTGAGCGACTCTGGGCGACAAAACCGGGGACATACCAACGTCCTGTGGGTTTCCCCAACGCTTGGTAGCGCAAGTCCATACTCCAGCGGATGGTGTCTGTGTGATTGACCCGCGAACCGTGCGGGGTCATACTGCTGAACATCACCATGCTGCCTACCTTTGTGGGGAGTGGCTGCCGCTCCGCCTCTGAAACCTCTTCGAGCGAGATATTCAGGCCATCCTCTTCCCAGCGATGACGTAAAACACCCTCTTTATGCCGACGCGGGGCAACCCATAGGCACCCATTCTCAAGCGTGGTATCGACGAGCGGTATCAAGCACGCCAGAATCAACGTATCATCGCCATCGGGCAGGTAAAATCCCGCGTCCTGATGCGGAGTGGTATATCCTCCCGGCAGGCGTGGATGGATGTTGTAGGAGGGGTGGCACAGGATATCGGGACCCACCAGCGACTCAACCCGGTCAAGAATTTTGGGATGTTTCATGAACTGAAACAACCCCTCATCTTTGTGGGCGCGGGTTTGTAGTGCTGAAGTGGCTTCAGGTGCTTCGGCAGTAATCTTTGCCAACCGCCGCTCGAATGGCTCATTTTCGTACAAACCACTAACCTGCCCGGCTTGATAAAGTTGCTGCGCCTGCGCTTCGACGACAGCACTGAACTCGTCCTTCACCGAGCGAAGGTCGTCTTCGGTGAAAAGGTTCTCGATGATCAGGTAGCCTTCTGCTTTGAATGTCGCAATCTGTGAATTGTTAAGCATGGGACAAATAGTTCCTTACTTATTTTGTGGAAGAAAAACTCCGTCGATCGGGCAGACATTATAGCACGATTAGAAAAAAAAGGCTAAAAAATTCAGACCAAATTAACAAACGACTTGCGATCTGTCCCCCAAAAGTGTAACATAGTACATAGTCACGCACAAAGTGTATGAGTCGGAAAGAGCGGAAGCGAGATTTATCTGCGTGGAAAGGAGCGATTATGAAAAACGTATTGGCGAATATAGGGGGCGGTGCAGAGCTTTTAGAACATGGCATCCGATATGTTCAAGTGGGAGCCCCTGAACCCGACAAGGTTGAGGAACTTCAGGCAGACCTCAAAGCGAAAGGACTTCAAGCTATTGGGTTGACCGCGTTGTACCTCGAAGAGGATACCGTTGCCACTGAGGCGGCGAGCGAAGCGTGGATAAACGCTTTTGATGCGGCGGTCAAAATGGGCATAGATCTCGCGCTCAGTAGTATCAAAGCCGATGAAGAGATGAGACCGAAGGTCTGCGACTGGCTGAAAACGATGGGCGATGAAGCGGCGCAACGCGGCATCACCGTCGCGCTCGAAACGCACCCGTCACTCGTTCATAATGCCGAGGTTGCGTTAAAAACGATGGAGTCGACCGACCATCCGAACATCAGAATCAACTTTGATACGGGAAATATCAGTTTCTATACGGATGGGACGGATGCAGTCACAGAGTTAAAAAGGATTGCACAGTATGTTGTGAGCACCCATTTGAAGGATCACAGCGGTAATTTTGATGAATGGGATTTCCCCACACTTGGCACCGGGTCGGTCGATTTTGCTGGTGTCAAGCAGGTTCTTGAAGGCGTCGGTTTTCAGGGTCCATGGATTATGCAGGCACCCGGTGATATGAAGCAAGCTGTCGCACATCTCCGCAGTCTCGGATTCGGTGAGTGAAGCCTATCTCAACGCAAAGGCGCAGTGGGAGAAAACGAGAAAGCGTGAAAACGAGAAGACGAGTTGAAGTTTTTGTCTCGTTATCACGTTTTCCCGTCATCCCGTTTTCTGTTTCTTTGCGTTCCTGTTCACGTTTTGCGTTTTATTCTTCCGCCTAGCCATACCGCCCACAGCACCCCCGGAATCACCGTCAAACCCGCCATCCACCAGAAAATTTCGGGGATGCTCAGTGAAGCGTCGAGTGCCCCGCCAGCAACTGCAGAACCGACAGCACTCATCAGCGTGAAAAGGGCAAAGTCGGTGGCGAAAACCCGTCCGCGCACTGAATTGGGGGTGAGATGCAATAACAGTTGTGTCGAGAACACCCAAACAATTCCCCCACCAATTCCACGAAGGGTGACACCCAAAAGCACCCAGCCAAAGTGAACCATCGGCGCGACGATGGCTAACCCCACTGCCCCCATCAGGTAGCCCAAAATGATGACATACCGTAACGGGCGATCCCGGTCACCGGTGAAATGACGGGCAATAATGGGACCAACCCCTGTCCCTATACCACCCATCCCAAGCATGAGACCGAGACTAATGCCTCCACTGTTTCCAATTACAAAGATATCTTTGGCGATGGTGACCATTGCTACCTGAGATCCGGACCCCATCATCAGCGCGCTGGCACCCTTATGCAGTGCGATGGCTAGCGTATCGGTGTGTCTGCCGAGGTAACGCAAACCGTCAAAGTATTCCTTGAAAGCAGCCCCCATGGTTTTATCCGAGGCGGCGAGAGCTGGCTCCACCTCAAATTTAATCTGAGCGATGAATACGGCTGAGAGGAGGAATGTCAAACCGTCAATGACAAAGGCGGGGTAGATGCCCCATGCGCCGGACACAATTCCGCCGATGGCGGCCCCCAAAGCCAGCATAACCGACCAAGTAGCTGATCCCAAGGCGTTGGCGGCACCGAGACTCTGTGATGAAACGATATCGGGCAAAATCGCATTTCGCGTGGGAAAGAAGAAACCGCTGATACCAAGTTGGATAGCGGTCAGGACGTAAAGCAGCCAAACGTCGTCTGCACTCCGAACAAAAAGGAAACCGAGTGCGGCTACAGCACGGGCTAGGTCAGTTATGATGAGGATATGTTTGCGGTTATAGCGGTCGGCGACCACGCCTGCGATGGGACTGATCAAGAATGGGGCGAGCATACGGACAACGAAGAGGCTGCCGATAGCGAATCCGGATTGGGTGAGTATTGCGATGAGCGAAGCGGAAGCGACAAAGTTGAACCAATCCCCCAAGAGACTGATAATCTGTCCAAGCCAGAGCAGGCGAAAATTGCGATTGCCACGAATCAGTGCACGGTATCCAATTGGTGCGCTGCTATTGGCTCTTGCTGTGCTCAAGGAGAGTCTCCTAGGCTGCATTGACAAACTCAGAAAGATCCGGATTAAATTGACATGCTCCCAATTCTAATGGATTGGGAATATCACCCGTTCTTGTTCTATCGACAAAGTTAGTTTCGACTTGGGCTGTTCACTCATCTTTCATGCTTAACACAGCTTAGGTTAAAGAATTGACTGCCATAAAACATTATACTTTCATTAGGCGCAATTCGTCAATTTTCAGTTCAAGTTGAGCAAGTTTACGCTCCTGTTTCACCCACAACTCTACCCTCTTCAGGTTCCTATAAACCACTGTGGATTACACCATGTGCTTTTCCAATCTAACGGTTCAGAGAGTGCCACAATCTGATCCCATTCATTCACATAAGCCTCTACTACTCTTGGTGATTGTAATACGACCGCATTCTCTAAAGAGCGTGTTGCAGTTTGGGAGAGATTGTAGCTGCCTGTCCATACACAGTCTCCCTTGGAAGGCTTCCAATCATATAAGGAAAAGCCCCTAAAAAGATCATCAGAATTAGCATCTGAATCTTCCTCGCTTCTACTTTCAAAATCATTTGTGAAAATTAAGAATTTGTGGTGCATACGCGGAAACGCAGGAGATTTATCTTTATTGTGGTTTCCCATACATCGGATTGCTTCTAGCGTAGGATCACTGGCCAAAGAAAGTTCTCCTGCTATCATTGAAAGCGGCAAATTGAGTCGATTCCCTGTTGGCAATGAATTGTACAACTCACTTAGTTTTTTGGACTTGCCACCACCATCAATGTCTGGTCTTAAAAAATCCTCTTTTTGCACTATAATTGAAACGATTTTCTTCGTGGCTAATGCTTTCAGGAGGTCATAATCCGTCAACCACGCGACACATCCAAGAATAGAATTGTATTTATTGATATACTTTAGAAGCTCCTCCTTATGTTCTCGAAAAATTACCCTTGCATTTACAGTGTCTTCACATGAATAATCCATTTGTGGAACATTATTTCCGTCTGCTTTTATCTCAAGAGTTCCGAGGTCCATTTTTTCAGGGATCATTTTCCCTCCTTTTTGGAATTTCCTTTGTTTCGATTTGGACACCGGATAGAAGTAAATCAGAAAGGTATTTCTTTGTAATACCCTACTTCAACCTCGGCTTGCACCTGCTCTGTATTCACGAATAGATATGTTATTCTGGATTCAGGTCGCTTATGAGCAATGTCTTTTGACCTCAAATGCCCCCAATTCAGCGGCAATTTGGTTTTTTTCCTTAGCTTACGGTAAACCAAGTCGTCTATTTCGCTCTCAGGAATGAATTCCTGTATACTTTCTTTTTCACATACCACTTTGTAAGGAGCATAAATATGAGCACGAACGCGAATACTGATAGATTTGATATAGACTTCCATAGTTTTTCTCTTTTTATTAGTCTAACCTTGCCCGCAACTCCGCCGCTGTCCCCGTCCACTTTTTTATTCTCTGCTCACTATTTGTTGGTGCGAGGGTCTTCATAAAAAATTGGGAATCCCTCGCTAATTTCCGTTCTTCGATAAATGCCTTAGTTAGCATTGGATTATCTCCAGTTCATCATAATAATTTACTCTACTCATTGCCTTGTAAGATGGGGTGTAAAGCGTTGAAGATCTCTTCCACTTCATCGGGGTTTGTAAAAAACCATTCTGTCCCCGGCGCATCTTCTTTATATCTGCCGACAGCCTTCAGAATGTTGTGTATACATTGTTCCAAATCAGACGGAACATCTGTTTTGATAATAAGTCCGATTATAGGTTCATCTGGCAGTCCGGCACCTGTCTGAGCCCAAATCCGACGATTCGGATGATCCTCAGTCATGCCCACCTTGCACGCGAAAATAGATTCGTCTTCCAATTCCGCCAGACGCTTGTCATTGGGGAGATAGTAAAGGTATACATATCCATCTCCAGATCCAATAGTCTTAGGGGCGTCCGATTCGTTTTCATCGGGTAAAATTGCCGCTTTTTCTAGTCCGATTTGCCAAGTGCCGTGTTCTAGTTCTGGTGGATTGTCCGCAAGTCCCTTCTCCTTTAGTCTCCTCAGCACGTTTACAACAGGATGATGGCTTCTCGCTTTAGTTTCCAAACCGCCACGGCTTTCATGATATTTATCCACCCGCTTTTTGAGATCGTTAATTTGAATCGTTTGCCCCCAAAAACGCTTCTCGATGATATACCGACCTATCGGAATATTAAGAGGCTTCCCTTCATATTCATAAATGTCCTGCATTGATTGTCTCCTTTTTCTACTAGTTTCAGAATATCAGCGGAGAGGTTGTCGCCGAAGTAAATTTTATTCATGTAGTTCTTCCTTAATAACCGTACGAATGTTTCGCTGAAGTCTAGCCTTCCAGCCGTCATTAGGGTCCATGGAGATATAGACTATACCGCCAATATCTGAGGGCAACTCTACTTGATCTTTCAAGAGCAAACAGACTCTTTCACGACCGAGTTTTCCCATAAAATAGCCGAGTTCAAACACAACGTTCTGTCGAGCTCTGGGATTGAGTTCATCATCTTCTTTATCTTTCAAAGTCCCAATATCATCGGGTGTAACTAAAGCAATAGCATAGCCTACGTTGCTTGAACACCTTTCAAGTTTTTCAATAACGGTGTTACCTTCATCCGGTTCTTCTTGAAGTATGATTGGTTTTAGTTCCAGATCTTCCCTCACAACTCTAGCAACGCTATCTTTATCTCCATCATCGCGCCCGTGCACGATAAACACATCATTACCGAAACTGTCCTGTGTCGTGTTTGTAGGTTCTGAATATTCCGGGTATAATTCAAGACGTTCGCATATTTGCTCCAAGCTGTTAATGCTGTCTCTTATTCTGTGAGTGTAGTCGCTAGGTGAAATGGTGTCTCCACTTCTGAACCCAGTGAATCTCCTGTAATTGCTATATTCATGACTACCACCAAACAAGCTCACTAAAAGAGTCTCATTATACTTCGACCACCCTTCACATCCTCTTAACCGGTCTTCGTAAGTATACGATGAGTCTCTTAATTGTTGTCCCTCCGTTATTCGTGCCTGTATTTTCTCTTTTGCATCTTCTCTGCTTACAGTCAATTTCGGCAAAGGTGATTCACTTATAAATCTTTTCCGTTCTCCTAAGAATGGCTGTGCTATAGTTATCGGACATATTTTTTAGTTATTGAGACTGTAAAGATCCACACTATGACTGGATCGGATTTTTCCAATTTACCTTCAAAACCGCTAAAAATGCCCGATAATGTTGATTATCAGACACTTTCATCTTCCTATTTTTTTTCTTTCTAATCGCTGGCATTAAAGGCTCCAATCGGTGGCACAAAGACTGGGTGGAAAGTTTCAAGTTTTTCACAAAGCCCCTAATGTTTTTGTTCCCAATCTTAGCAGTTTTCAAAATTGGTGTTACGCAGGTAGACGCAGTCGAAATCCGCTGCGAAAGACAGATGAATTACACCACAAAATACTTTGCTTAATTCCGATCTATTGGGGCTTGGGCTTTAGCTATAAAGGGATTTTTAGTAAATCAGGATTAAATTCGGGTCAGGATCAGGTTGCCGAACCTGTCAACCTGCGCCCGGTAGCCGGGGTGGATAACTGTGGTGGAATCGATCTCCTCGACGATTGCTGGTCCTGTCAAGACGCAGCCGGGACCCAAACGGTAGCGGTCATAGATGGGACATTCAACGTAGCCGTCACTTTCGGCGAAATACACGGATCGGGTGGCTTTCTGTGCTTCAGTGGTGTCTGTGTTGTTTCCTTCCAACTCGCGTAATTGGGGCTTGGCGATTTTGCCGATTGCAGTGAGTCTCAGGTTCACGAACTCAACCGGCTCTGTCGGCGCGCTATAGCCGTAGGCACGGTCGTGCTCAATATGAAACTGTTCAAGTACACGGTCAATCTTTGAAGCGTCTAACTGTTCCACCGGTAACGGCACCGTCAACTCGTAACTTTGTCCTACGTAGCGCATATCCACCTGCCGGAGGAAACTGATGTCCTCCGGACGCACACCCTCCCGCTCTAGACTTGCACCGCCCTGCCCCTCCAACTCCTGGTAGGTTTTTTCCACGGCTGCTGTATCCAATTGATCAACGTGTTGGATGAGGGTTGTGGAGTAGTCGTGCTTGAGGTCAGTCACCAGCAAGCCCATAGCTGAAGTTGTGCCCGGGCTCATAGGGATAATGGTGGTGGGAACGTCAATCTCTTCCGCCAAACGATTGGCGTGTACGGGACCTGCGCCACCAAACGCCGTCAATACGAAGTCTCTGGGGTCGTAACCGCGTTGGACGGAGACAAGTCGTAGGGCATTGACCATTGCAGCGTTGGCAATCTCCACGATACCGTGGGCTGCCTCTACAACGTCAAGGTCCAACGGATCTGCACACTTTTCTTGGATTGCCCGACGTGCCGCGTTAACATCCAATTCAATCTCACCGCCTAAGAAGAAGCTGGGGTTGAGTCGTCCCAGTACCAGATTGGCATCGGTGATGGTCGGCTCGGTGCCGCCCGTTCCATAGCACACCGGACCTGGATCCGCACCTGCACTCTGCGGTCCCACTCGCAGCACCCCGCCGGAATCCACCCAAGCGATAGAGCCACCACCGGCACCAATCTCCACAAGATCGATGACGGGGGTGCGGATGGGATAACCTGCACCGCGTGAGGCACCCACGCCGGTCTGAGCCGCTGCCCCTACCTCGTAGTCCTTGGTGATTCGTGGTGTCCCGTTCTGGATAAGTCCTGCCTTCGCTGTGGTCCCGCCCATGTCGAAGGAGATGACATCCGGGTATCCCAGCGTCGTACCTAGATAGGTCGCGGCAATGACGCCTGCTGCAGGACCTGACTCCACCATAAAAACCGGTTTCTCACTCGCTGCGGCAAATGTGAAAACGCCGCCACTGCTTTGCATCACAAGCAGTTCCGCCTCTAAGCCTTCCGCGCGCAGCCGTGCTTCAATGCTCTGGAGGTAACGCCCGACGACGGGTCTGATGGAAGCGTTGATGACCGTCGTACTTGCTCGGAAATACTCCCGAAACTCTGGTGCTACCTCTGACGAGAGGGAGATGATAGTGTCGGGGAGGGCTTCACGTAAAATCTCCCCTGTCCGTTTCTCATGGTTCGGATTAATATAGGCGTGAAGGAAGCAGACAGCGATTGATTCCACATCCTCTTGACGAAGTTGTTCTGCCACTTGCCTGACTGCTGATTCATCAAGTGGGGTGAGCACATTCCCTTGGGCATCCAAGCGCTCGGGTACCCCGAAGCATAGGTAACGCGGTGTCAGGGGTCGAGGCTTTTCAAATTGTAAATCGTAAAGTGATGGTCGTATCTGTCGCTGGATCTCTAACAGATCGCGGAAGCCGTCGGTTGTAACAAAACCTGTGCGAGCGACCTTGCCTTCGATGATTGAATTGGTTGCCACAGTCGTGCCGTGAACGACATAGCTGACCTCGGCCGGCGACACGCCGGCTTCGCGTAATATACGATGGGTTGCCTCCATGAAACCGTGTGACGGGTCTTGGGGTGTCGAAGGCACTTTACCGACGCGGATCTCACCTGTTTCTTCGTTAATCAGGGTTGCGTCGGTGAACGTTCCCCCAATGTCTACTCCCAGACGATACCTGAAAGTCATGCACATTTCCTCATAATAAAAACCTCGCGAAGATTTGAAACCTTCGTAAGAATACTCCTACTTTAAGCAAAGGCCCCCGGGCGATGTTCGCCCAACAGCTGGCGTTGGCGCGGTGTTGCTTTCGATAGAATCTCCGGGTCAAACTGAAAATTCAGAAAAGGTGGGAATCGTTGCGCGATCCACCGATTCGCGTAATGGACTTGCAGCAGATAGCGAACCTGATCGGTACGATTGGCACCGCCTCGATGCCATACATCACTCCTGAAGACAATTACGTCACCCGCTTGGCAGAGGATCGATTGCTCCTTCGCGTCGTTCCACTTATCCTGATCCCGTTCAGGTCTTATGCCTGCCCGGTGGCTGCCAGGAACGACGCGCGTTGGTCCAAGGGCTTCGTATATGTCATCCAGATAAAAGTGGGCGGTCATAATCAGTGCTGGGATCTTGACCCGTGGATCAGTTGCCACATCGTCGGGCAGCAGAATCGGCTTCCAGTCCGCGTGCATTTTCTGTTCCTCTCGCTTCCCTGTGTTCCATTGAGTCATCTGGATGATGTGACAATCTTCGCCCAGAGCATCTTCGACCAGTTCGATAACGCCCGGTTTGTCTAGGAAATCGAGATAGAGCGAATCTCGGTTAAACGCATTCTGGATGGTTTTAATCCCGCTGCCGTTGGGATCAATAAAGTCCCATCTCGGTGTTCCGACGGTTTGGATGCGATCGGAACATGCGCGCAATTCTTGAACCTGTTCGGGACTAAGAACCGCGGGAAGAAAAACAAAGCCGTCGTGTTCCATCGCCTCTGCTCGTTCTTCTCGACTACCGTAGGCAATCAGTTCGGCAGCTAGCTTTGAAGGTGCTTCTGCTGTGGAGGTCTGCTGTGTTGGTTGCATCGATTAGTGCTCCTTCCTATGAGATGTATCAAGCCAGTCCGGGCGGTAGACCCTCGGTCGTGTTATAGCCGCTGCCAGCGGTGATGGGCCAGGATTGGCCTCCCTTGAACTCGAAATCATCGCCGAGGCCGCACAACCACTGGAACAACCGCGCGACATGGATGGAGTCGTACCATTTTTCAAGCACCGAAACGTCTGGACTAAACGGCATCTGCATAAAATCAGTAGCGGGATCGACCACCCAGTCCCGTTGCGGCGGAACCGTCCGCCAATAGTTATATTTGAGCAGATTGCGCATGCCGCTGCCTGTGGAGGATGTGGCGCGGTGCCAAATACTGTAGTGTGTGATGAAAATTGATCCCGCCGGTGCCGCCGTTTTTACCCCTTTTCGGATGTTGCCATAGTGACTCATGAAGCGGCGTTTGGCGCGGACCAAGTGTGAGCTCGGCACCAATTCGGTCGGTCCCATCTCTCTCGGTGTGTCTTGGGGGTAGTAAAACACCTGTAAAAATTCGAGCCGTGTTGCATCGATGGCACCCCCATCACGATGCCAACCACAACTCAAAGTCCTTGGACACTCGACACGGTGGTTACTCATAATCATCGGTAGCTTGAAGTTTTTTCCCAGAAGCGACCGTACCGCACCCGCCGCCTGCGGGTTTTTGAGGACAGCTTCGACGAACCAGTCTTCAGCGAGGATTTCGACCGGCTCTAAGTGGGTGTGCCCATCCAGAAAATCCGAGACACGGCGGTTGACCTCATCTGACACCACAGCTTCGAGGATGATATATCCCTTTTGGCAAAATTCGATGACCTGTTGATCCGTCAGCGTCGGTTCGCAATCGTATGTTTGATCAATCATCGGTAAAATCCTTTCATGGAAGTGAGTTAGAAGTTCGCTCTACGGTTGTAGGTTCACTTTTCGAGGATAAATTCGCAGCCGAGTCCATAGGTTTCGTTTTCCCCCACCAGCATCAGTGTCATTTCGGGAAACTTGACAATATGCCAACCGTCAAGCATCGCCTCATGCACAGTCTGGTAGGGCCAATCCTCGGGCTCGTCGGGCCCGTTGTGCACGCCGTCGCTATCCACGATTGACATTCCCTCAACCGACGAGGTTACCGATGTATTCGTGGCTTGAAGATATAACAGACGTTGAGGCTTTGCCGCTGCGTCCAGCTCATCGGTAACGTTGTCCAACGCCTGCTGCAAATCCTGCTCTGTCAGCGTACCTACGCGAAGTTTGTCCAAGCATTGTTCTAGCTGTTTCTTCACCTGAATCATATTTAAGCCTCTTTCAGTTTGGTAACTTCTTATGGTTGGCAGCGCTTGGCTCGCCGGAGCTGCCAGCAATGTAGCGGAGATTACTGAAACCTTCTATTGTTCCCGATAAGAATCGGGATTCAAAGCAACTTCTACTCAGTTCTGAACCGCTCTGGACGATAGGAAGCAAGCATTTCAACGCGGGCACCATCAACAATCTCTAGCGTCGCCAATTCTCCCACCAAAGGTGCTAACGTGACTCCACTGTGCATCAAAGCGATATACAGATTCGGTGTAGTTTGACAAAATCCCAGTACCGGCAAACCATCAATCGGCATTGGGCGATAGCCCACTGGCGTTGGAATCGCTCGTGCGCCGGCGAGGGCTGGTAGATAATGAATAGCGCGACGCAGCAGGGAATCCGCGTGTGCTTGGGAGTCGTCACGGTCTAGGCTTTCCTGAGAGCCTTGACCGATGGCAAATGTCCCGTCGGCAGATTGTCGCAGGTGGATTTCATGCCGGTCTTCATCAATGGGTGGCAGGTGTAGGATTGAAACATTTTGTAGTATCGGTGGCTGTGAATCGGTGCGAATCACCACGCCGGGACTGTTCTGCTGGGGAATGTGGACATCAGCTGTGGCGGCGAGTTCTGTTGTAGCGGTCCCGTTCGCTAGCACCACAACATCACAACTGATCTCTCCACTAGGAGTATTGACTGCCTCTATCCTTCCTTGTCCGTCGAGGCATAGTTCGGTAACTGGGGTATGGGTGTGCACCACAGTTCCGCCCTCACGCGCACGCTGTAAACAGGCTTCAATCACTTTGAGCGGATCCACCCGTCCGTCAATCTCCGAAAAAGAAGCTGTCACCACAGGACCGGGGGAAAGACTTGGTTCGAGTTCGCGGATTTCATCCCTCGAAATGATGCGGATGGGATACCCCCACACTTGTAGCTGCTTGATACGTTGATGCAATGCATCGGTTCGCTCCGGCGTACTTTCCCACCGAAGTTCACCGCCCCAGTGGAGATTGAGATCCATCCCTAGCCTGCGAGCAAATCGATCCCAGATGTCCATTGACCATCGGTTGAAGTGGTGATAGCTCACGGGATCTTTACCGAAGGAGTTCAGCCACGCAAAAGAATGTCCTGACGCTCCTGCACACGGTTCATCCCGTTCAAGGACAGTCACAGCAACGTCTTTGCGACGTGACAGGTGATAGGCTATTGATGCCCCAACAATCCCCGCGCCTACCACGACAATCCTTTTCGCGTCGGAATGATCTTGTTCGATTGTTGCCATTTTAATCCTTCACAATAATAGACAATCCGAATCCCCTCCGGCTGCCTCAGAATGGTTCTTCAGCCTAACATTTCTATATTTGCTACTAACTTCTCTTGCTCCGATTCAAGGGCTGCGAGTCGGGTGCGTTTCTGTTCGACAACCGCTTCCGGCGCACGATCGACGAACTTTGGATTGTCTAGCGTTTTCTGGGTGCCGGTGAGTTCTTTGAGCACTTTGTCCAACCGTTTCTGTAAGCGGTCCTTCTCCTTTTCGATGTCGATGATGCCCGCAAGCGGGATATAGATAACAATGTCGCCAATTACCGCTACAGCGGCGGCGGCGGGCTTCTCCTGATGTTCAGCGATAGAGATTTGTGAGAAACGCCCAAACGCCGGTAGGTATTCTTCCAAATGTTCGGTGAGCAGTTCAGCCGTTCCCGGATTCGGGGCTTGAATCCGAATTTCGACTTCGCTGGAGGGTGGCACGTTCATCTCACCACGGACGCTGCGGATACCATCAATAACATCCATGATTGTCTGCATCGCTCCTTCCGCCTTAGCATCCGTCTCGATCGCTTCCGGCTTGGGCCAAGGAGCGACCATGATGCTTTCACCTTCATGGGGGAGTCGTTGCCAAATATCTTCCGTGATGAACGGCATGATTGGGTGCAACATTCGCATGGTGCCTTCGAGAATTTCAGAGGCGACCGTCTGTGCGGTGTGTTTCGCCGTTGGATCGTCGGTGTAGTAGAGACGCTGCTTGATGAGTTCAACGTACCAATCACAATACTCGTGCCAGAGAAATTCATAGAGCGCGTGCGCTGCGTCATTAAAGCGGAACTCCTCAAGGCATGTCGTCACTGTTTCCACAGTTGCGTTAAAGCGGCTGCGAATCCATTTATCACACAGGATGAGATCCGTCGGCTGCCCGGGCTGAAAGTCATTGAGATTCATCAGTAGCAAGCGTGAGGCATTCCAGATCTTGTTGGCGAACCGTTTCCCTGCCTCGATTTGGGATTCAGCCAAGGCAATATACGGGTTTGGTGCAGCAGAGAATACCAGTGCGAAGCGGAACGCATCAGTGCCATACTGCTGGATAGTTGGCACCGGGTCGATGGCATTACCTTTCGATTTACTCTGTTTCTGCCCGTGTTCATCGGCAACTAGCGCATGGAGGTAGACATGTCGGAACGGCACTTCATCCATACACTCGAGGCCGAGCATAATCATTCGAGCCACCCAAAAGAAAAGGATATCCCAACCCGTTACTAGGACAGAGGTTGGGTAGAATGTCTTGAGTGCTTCTGTCTCATCGGGCCAACCCATCGTCGAGAAGGGCCAAAGCCCCGAACTGAACCATGTGTCGAGCACCTCTTCATCCTGCCAAATCTTTTCAGAATTACAGTGAGCGCACTGAGAGGGAGGAGTCACCGCCACAGTGATTTCGTTGCAGGCGTCGCAGTGCCAGATCGGGAGTTGATGTCCCCACCAGCGTTGACGAGAAATGGGCCACGGCTCAATATTTTCCATCCATTGATAAAATCGCCTAGTCTCACGCTCCGGGAAAAACACCACATCGCCCCGTTTTGCAGCTTCAAGTGAGCGTTCGGCGAGCGGTTTGACGTTAAGATACCACTGCGGCGAGATGTAGGGCTCGATAATTTGATTGCATCGATCATGGTGTCCGACTGCATGAGGGTGCGGTACAATCTGGATTAAATGTCCTTGTTCACGCAGATCTTCGACCAACACTTTACGACATTCAAACCGATCTATATCTTGATATTTCGTGCTTGCATTCTCGTTCAAGCTCCCGTCTGGATTCAATATGTTAAGATGATCAAGTTCGTGCCGTTGACCGATTTCGTAGTCGTTTGGATCGTGGGCGGGCGTGACCTTCAGTGCTCCCGTGCCAAATTCCAGATCGACATATTCGTCTGCAATAATTGGGAGTTCACGTTCAAGGATCGGTAGGACTGCCGTTTTGCCGATGAGGTGTTGATAGCGCGTATCTTCCGGGTGGACAGCAACTGCCGTGTCGCCGAGCATGGTTTCCGGGCGTGTTGTCGCAATTTCAACAGATTCGTCTGAATCCTTAATTGGATATCTAATGTGATAGAAATTTCCGTCAATTTCAACCGGCTCAACTTCGAGGTCTGAAACCGCTGTTTGGCAGTTTGGGCACCAGTTGACCATGTACTCCCCACGATAGATTAGACCTGCGTCGTAAAGCTGAACAAACGCAGTGCGGACAGCTTTGGATAGCCCTTCATCCATCGTGAATCGTTCGCGTTCCCAATCGCAGGAGCAGCCGAGTTGTTCCAATTGATCGATGATTGTCCCACGAGATTCATCTTTCCAGTTCCACATCCGTGCGATGAACTTTTCTCGTCCGAGTTCTTCACGGCTTGTTCCCCAAGTGGCGAGCTGCTTTTCCATGATGATTTCCGTGACGATTCCCGCATGGTCGGTCCCCGGCATCCAGAGCGCATTGTAGCCCTGCATCCGTCGCCAACGGATCAGCACATCCTGTAAGGTGTTATCTAGCGCGTGCCCGATATGCAGGCTCCCTGTGATATTCGGGGGTGGAATTACAACCGAGTAAGGGGGTTTGTCAGATGTGTCGGCAGCGTGGAAATAATCCTTGTCCCGCCAGAATTTATACCATTTTTCTTCGATATCGTGCGGTGTATATATTTTTGGAATATCAGTCATAGGTTTTTGTGAACTCCTTTTATCTTCAAATCCTTTCCCGGTGAAGATTGGTCGTAATCGATAGATTGAGATATTTCAAGACTTTCGCGTTGTAAGTGCTCAAGAAATTTTCTGGACTTTACTCTGGAAATCGGTCCTGTTTCATACTTCCCGCTTCGTTACTTCTAATAGGATCATCGTGACAAGCAGCAAAGGCAAAATCACAAGGGCAGAACCCCACAGGGGGATCTGAACGCCGATGAGACAAGGGAAAAACGTGATGGCACCCACCATTGATCCCTTCAGTGCGCGATAGCCGTTCTTCTCAGTCGGGTTGAGGTAAAGGGGCAGACGGGTAATACTCGTTGCAAGCAACGCAAAGACCACCCATAGGGTGTAGTGCCAACTGACCCCTTCAAGCCAGTGGGGTAGCACGGCGACGATAAAGGACAATATAGTCGATACGGCAGCGCAGATAAGGGCGGGCTTGATTCCCAATTGCAGGGGGGTGGTGGTGATACCGAGCCTTTCATCCCGTTCAATATCTTTGAAGGTCGTCGTAATATGTGTCCCACAATCGTAGAGTGTCGTAGCGGCAAACGCATACCAGACCAAGCGGGGCACACTTCCGCTTACAGCGAGTGCACCAAACACATTAAGCAGGCCGATGCCAAGGGGCAGGCTAATGCTTCCCAATATTCCGCGTTCCTTGAAAAACGCGTTGTATGAATGGGAAATCATCACGAGTGCAACCACCAGAAGTCCCGCTTTAATGTGGAGCGTGAATCCCAAGATGACGCAGATGATATAGGTACTGCTTGCGGTAATCAGCACCTGCCGAGACGTGAGTCGGTGCGACGGGAGTGGACGGTCCGGATTCACAAGCGCATCCTGCTCACGGTGGAAGTAGTCGTTTTTCATCATACCTGCGAAGTAGCCGAGTAATGCGATGAGCAACGTCAACCCAACCCGCCAATTCCACTCTCCCTCTGAGGCGATTAGTGCTCCGGGTAGCGTCGCGGCGATCGGAATGGCGAAGAGGGGATAACGGATTAGTTCCAGATAGGCTCTTAATGTATTCATGGTGATTCGCTTTCAAGTAAGGCTTGGACGCGGTGGTGATCCGTTGTAGTAGCGGATCCTCAGGTAGGGTTACTCGTGCATTTATCCACCGACCAGAACGCTTTTCACGCCGCGTTGTTGCCGGGCATTTTCAAACCCTTCAATGACACCTTCAATCGGAAACCGGTCCGTCAGTAAAGGCTTAAGGTTAATCTCGTCCTCAATAAGCATTTGACGGGATTCGTTCAAGCTCCAGCGCGAGAATGCCCACGATGCCATCAGTTTATGCCCCATGTAATGAAAATGCTCAAGGTTAATCCGCAGCTCCTGCCCTGCCGGTGACAGCCCGAAGAAATTCACACAGCCGCCTCGTCGCACAACCTTGAAGGCGAGATCTATAGCGCGTTGATTATTGACGGTCGCAGAGATGACGGTATCCACGCCGCCGTTAGTCGTCTCGATGAGTACCTCCGTCTGCTCCGCTGTAATATCAAATGTGTTATCTGCACCAACTTCATTTGCCGCACTCCGCCGATGTGCGAGCGGCTCAAGAACGAACGTTTGCAATCCCGCCTTTCTCGTCAGTTGGGCAAACATCAAGCCGATAGGCCCCGCGCCTAAGATAGCCACACTTTTATCGAAGATTGTTTCACGCGTTGCGTTGATACAGCATCCCAACGGCTCCAGAAAAATCAGTTCTTCCGGTGAAATCGTATCTGGTACGGAGATGAGCTTGCCCGTGTCAATTCCGTGTTTTGGCATTCGGAGGTATTCGGCATATCCGCCGTCAATGTCATGTCCGATTCCCTCAATCTGCGAGCAGTATTTGTCTAGGTCCACCCTGCAATAATCGCAGCTTCCACAGGAGAGCATCGGATTTGCCGTTACTTTTTCGTCGACCTTCACATCAGGGTGGCGGCTTTCAACGACGATCCCGGCAAGTTCGTGTCCCATCACGACAGGCGGCGAATAGTCCGTGATATCCCCGTTGAGTGCTGCCAAGTCAGATGTGCAGATACCGCACAACTCGACTTTAATCAGGACATCGCCTGAATCGAGAGCCGGGACCGGTTTATCCTGTACGCTTAATTTCCTAGTTCCTTCAAAGATGGCGGCTTTCATGTCACTCTCCTTGGGGTTATCCTGTGAGCGATTCAATGGGTCAGAAACTCGTCAAACTTCTTGAGCAATCCCTCCGGGCTTTCATCAATTAGTATCAACGAACGATGAGGCTCCTTGATAAATCCCTCCGAAACTGCATAATCGAGGAATTCCGCTAACCTACTGTAATACTGGCATACGTTCAAAAGTCCGCACGGTTTGCGATGTAGACCGAGTTGCGTCCACGTTACCATCTCAAAGAGTTCGTCGATTGTGCCGAGTCCACCGGGGAGCGCGATAAAGGCGTCCGAAAGCTCAGCCATCAACCCTTTTCGCTCGTGCATTGCATCAACGACTCGCAGATCGGAAAGCGCGGCGTGGGCAATCTCCTTTTCAACAAATATCCTAGGTACGATGCCAATGACTTCGCCGCCGGCCTCAAGAGCGGCGTTGGCAAGTTCACCCATCGTGCCGACGTTGGTGCCGCCGTAGACAAGCCCCAGGTTTTTGCTTGCCAAGGTGCTACCTAGCTGCCTCGCGGCTTTGGCATACGCCGGTTCTCGTCCCATGCTTGATCCACAGAATACACACACCCGTTTCATTGCAACACACTTTCTTGATTCGGTCAGTTCAGTCTATTTTATAGATTTTATCAGAAACCTCAGTTGCAATGCAAGGCAATTGTCAATTCCAGTAGGTTGTCGCTCCAGTCTCGAATCTTTTTGGTGTTGACATCTGTCCATGCTCTCTTTATAATGGGCAAACTATATTCGTAATTTCGATCCAGGGGGAAGATAACAGTGAGTCAGAAAATTCGATTAGCTATTGTTGGTTGTGGGGGCATGGGACATCGTCACCTGTACGGGCTCGCAGAGCTTCATCGGGCGGGTTGGGAACGCTTCGAGCTTGTTGGGGCATGTGATCCGGTACGCGATAACGCCGAATCCCTCGCTGACCAAGCAGCAACACACTTTGGGGTGCGACCAACCGTCGTTGGGGATCTGGATGGACTATCAGCACTTAATGTTGAAGCGGTCGATGTAACGACGACACCGCGATTCCATCACACGGTTGCTGTTGAGACGTTGGAGCGGGGTTGGCACACGATGGTTGAGAAACCGCTGGGGTTGACCGTCCGTGCCTGTAACTTCATCGCACGTGCGGCAGAGGCATCCGATGCAATTTTAAGCGTAGCGGAGAATTATCGGCGGGACCCCATTAACCGGTTAGCGAAAGCGCTGCTAGACGCAGGCGTGATTGGCACTCCACGTTTTCTCATCCACCACGCTATTGGCGGCGGTGACCGGATGTTAATCTCTGTATGGCGTCACCAAAAGGACCAAAGCGGTGTACTGCTTGATGTTGGTGTTCACCATTCGGATATGATGGAATATTTACTCGGTGATGTTGAAACAGTTTACGCGAAGACGAGACTCCATGAACCCATCCGCAAGAATCCTGCGGCAGGTGGTGGCGAGGCTGGATCGAACCCCGGTGGTGTCTACGGACGCTGGCAGAAGGAGATGCCCGCCGAATTTGAAGCTACCGCCGAGGATGCTGCTTACGCAACGTTGACTTTCAAAAACGGTGCGGTGGGTCAGTACATCGAAGATCATGCCGGACGTGGTCAGGGTGTGTGGTCACGACAGGTTTACGGTTCTGGTGGTTCGATGAGTTTACCGGGAGATCGCAGTGGGGGAAATATCATATTGAACATTGATGGCGAATCCCCTATCGACGATGAGAGGATACTAGAGTACGTTCCCGACTTTCGACTTGATGCAGTGACATCAGACTTATGGGGTGGAGATCGGTTGTGGTATTACGAATTCCCGTTCCCTGAAACGGATCGGAAGATTATTGCTATCGAATATGGGGATTTTGCGCAAGCGATAGCAGGAGAGCATCCAGTTGAAGTGGACGCTGCACAGGGAACGCGATCTGTGGCCGTCTCTTACGGAATATTGGAGTCCGGCGAGATTGGACGTATTGTTACTCTTGACGAAATGCTTGCTGAGCAGGTTGATGACTATCAGCGGGCGATTAACGAGAGCTTAGGGATATAAATCATGTGCAAAGGGTGAAAATTGGGATGGAGATGGAATATGGCAACTCGATCGGCGGAGGAGTACAAAGCGAGCCTTAACGATGGTCGTACCCTATTTTTTAAGGGGAATCACGTGGAAAATGTTACCGGCCATCCGGATTTAGGGGTTGGGGTGGAGCACGCCTCGCTCGATTTCGCACTCGCTGAGGATGCGACGTACCGGGATTTGATGACTGTCAAAACCCCTGAAACGGGCGAAACGGTCAGCCGATATTTTGTAACCCCTACCAATACAGAAGACTTACTAAAACGGCGCGAGATGATCGAAACCAGCACTCGGCTCGGCAGCGGGGTGGTGTTGCTGATTAAAGAGATTGGAACGGATGCACTCTTTGCCCTCTCCTTGGTTGCCAAACGGATTGATGAGAAGTGCGGTACCGATTACCTCAAGCGGGTGGAGGCGTATCATCAGCACTGTCAGCGGGAAGACCTCAGCATGGCTGTTGCGCAGACCGATGTGAAGGGTGATCGAAGTCTAGCACCTTCCGAGCAGACGCATCCGGATTACTACGTGCGTGTGGTTGAGGAACGAGCGGATGGGATAGTTGTCCGGGGTGCGAAAGCACATACCACCTGCGCACCCTATGTAGATGAGATTATTGTGCTGCCAACACGGAATCTGACGGAGCAGGATAAGGATTACGCTGTCGCCTTTGCTGTCCCTGCCAATACCCCCGGCTTGAAAATGATTGTCAGCCCCTTTGGTGCTTCGTCATCCAGCGATTTTCATAACCCCGTCAGCTCCCGTCACCGAATGATCGAAAGTCTTACAATCTTCGACGATGTTTTCGTTCCAAGGGAGCGGGTTTTCATGAGTGGGGAGTGGGATTTCGCGGGCGCGTTAGCTACCACCTTCGTCCAATTCCACCGGTTTACCGCTGTCTCTTACAAGCCGCCGCTGTGCGACCTCTTGACCGGTGCCGCTGCGTTAATCGCCGAGCACAACGGCATCAGCCGCGCAAGCCATGTTCGAGAGAAGTTGATGCACCTGATTAACTATGCGGAAACGGTTCGTGCCTTAAGTAAAGCCGCCGCTGTCGATTGCGTCCAGATCGATGGCGTGGCAATTCCCAATTCGATTATCACCAACGTCGCTAAGTTTTACTTTGCCAGTAACTACCACCAGATGGTTAGTTACGTGCAGGATATCGCCGGTGGACTTGTGGTCACTGGACCTTCAGAGGAAGATGTTGCGAACCCTGCAACCCGAGAGTATATTGAAAAATACTTGGGCGGAGCCGCAGGCGTTCCAACGCTAGAACGCCTAAAACTAGTGAACCTGATTCGAGATCTGACCGCTTCTGATTTTGGTGGTTACAATGAATTTCTTGCCATCCACGCCGAAGGTTCCCTTGAAGCACAAAAAATCACTATTTATCGGGAGTATGACCTGGAACGATGTAAATCTTTGGCTAAACAGGTAGCGGGAATAGGGGATAACGCGTAGTGGAGCGAATTGCTTCGTTTTGGTCGTCCGTGAAGCGCAGCCCAGCGATACCTGTACGGAGAAAGAAAGGATCCGAGGGATGGAAGACGGGAAAAACCTCTCTGTGTTTGATCTCACCGGTCAGTGTGCAATTGTAACCGGCGCATCGAGGGGGTTGGGTCGTCATTTCGCTTTGACACTGGCGCGAGCAGGGGCGCAGGTGGGTCTGGCTGCCCGTGGGATTGACCGGTTGGAGGAGGTCGTCAGGGAAATCGAAGGGTTCAACGGTTGCGGAATTGCGGTCCAAGTTGATGTGACCAATGGAAAAAGCGTCAAGGCGTGCATTGAAAAGGTCGAACATACGCTCGGACCAATTGATATTCTCGTTAATAACGCCGGTATTGCCGTAACCAAGCCGCTGCTTGAGCACGCCGAGGAAGACTGGGACTCAGTACTTGATACGAATCTCAAGGGGTTTTGGCTGATGGGACAGGAAGCCGCACGACGTATGGTTCATTGCGGACAGGGTGGGAGTATCATTAATATTGCATCGATTCTCGGCACACGTGGGACTTCACAATTGCCGGGATACTGCGCCTCCAAGGGTGGCATCATCAACCTGACGCGGGCAATGGCTGTCGAGTTGACACCTCATGGGATACGTGTCAACGCCATCGCACCCGGTTATATTGAAACCGACATGAACCGGCAATTCTTTGAGACACAAGCGGGTAAACGCCTGGTTAAACGCATCCCGCAACGGCGATTGGGGCAGGCTGAAGACCTTGATGGTGCGTTGCTGCTGCTAGCTTCTGATGCGTCTCGTTATATGACCGGAAGCGTTATTACCATTGACGGTGGCCAGTCTGCCGCTCTGTAATCTCCGATTACCTGGATTTGGTTGATAACCGGCGCAACCTCGCAATGAAAATCACAAGAAGGGCAACCGCATTACCAGCGAGAAGCGCGCTCAAAATACCCGTCAACAGGACAAACCCACTGACACGTATCACACCCTCCCCAAATGGGCACGACCAGTACCCCTTACCAAAGGCAAAGGCAGGAATTAGTGTGCCTAACAGGAATCCAACCACGGCAGCAATGGTTGTGATAGTTTGGTATTTTTTCAGCGGCAATCGAACTTCTTGCATTTTACTCTTTGTGTCCTCTTTCCCATTTATGCTTTTTCACGCTGATGGTCTTGTGCGGGTCAGCGTCAGGACGTCGATGTATTCAGGGTCAGCAACCTGTAGGACCTTGACAGCTTCATTAGTCGTAGTTCCCGTCGTAAAAATATCATCGATCAGTAGAATCCTCCGATTCTGAATTAAATCCGGTGAACGGACTTCAAAAGCACCTACCATATTTTGTACCCGTTCTTCGTGAGAGTTCAAGTTGCTCAGTGGGACTGTGTCCCTGATGCGAATAAGCATATCGGTAAGAACCGGCACCCCCCAAACTTGAGCAACACCTTGAGCAATCTGCTCAGCTTGGTTAAATCCCCGCTGGCGCAAGCGGTTCGTGTGGAGGGGAATTGGAAGCAAGAAATCGTAGTCTGTGGAGGCGAGATCTTCAGGAAGGTGCGCTTGCAGCAATTGAATCAGATGTTTTGAGATGACCTGTTTCTTCTCATATTTCATCAGGTGAATAGCTTCGCGCAAGGCGGGTTCGTAAAAGGCGGCCGCGCGAAGTTTCCTAAATAATGGCGAGTGTTCACGACAATCTGTACAAACGGCACCCCACCGTGGTAGTCCGCAAATCTGACACCAAGGAGGCTTGAGAAGTTCAATCTGTTCCCAACAGGTATCGCACAGGTAGTGCACCTGACCGACGCTCATTGGTGTTTCGCAGCGGCGGCATTTTGCGGGGAATATAAACGTGATTAACGGTGCTAGCCATCTGTTCAGTTGTGATGCTTGCAATCCGTTTCATCCTCCTCGCTTTCAATGTGTGCTTGGAATTTCAGGTGCACAATCTGGTTCCACACGCGAATAGGTTGCGCTTTATGCGTTCATTTCGATCTCTAATTTTTTAATCTTCTGCAACAAGGTTGTACGGCTGATTCCCAAGACTTTCGCTGACTTCGTTTGGTTGTCCTGCACTTCCTCAAGGAGGTTCTTGATTAGCGTGCGATCAACAGCATCAATAACTTCATCGTAGAGAGCCTCATGCGCTCGTGCTACGGCATCTTTGACGGTTCCCTTCAATACGGATTCGAGCGCCACCTCTAGGCGGGATTGACTTGATTGTTGTCTTCCTTTGTAATTCAGGATCTCGGGCGGGAGGTGCTCTGGCAGGAGGACATCTGTTCGTGAAAGGACGGCTGCGCTTTTAACAGCATTTTCTAGCTCCCGCACATTTCCGGGCCAATCGTACTGCTGCAAAAGTGCTAAACATCGCGGCGAAACCCCTCGGACAGTTTGCCCAAGTTCGACGCTGACTGTCTGTAAAAAATGGTTGACCAGCAACGTGATATCCGCCGACCGCTCACGCAGTGGTGGAAGATTAATTGAAAGTAGGTTGAAGCGATAGTAAAGATCTTCGCGGAACCTGCCCAGCCGGACCGCTTCGGCGAGGTCCTGATTCGTAGCGGCGATGATACGCACATCCACTTTCAGCGGACGGGTGCCGCCCAACCTTTCGATTTCTTGTTCCTGCAAAGCCCGTTGTAATTTTACTTGTAACACCGGGCTCATATTACTGATTTCATCGAGAAATAGTGTACCCCCATCTGCAAGCTCAAATCTGCCGGGTTTACCTTTGGCGTTTGCCCCGGTAAAAGCGCCTGCCTCATAGCCAAAAAGTTCACTTTCAAGCAGATCGTCAGGGAGTGCACCGCAGTTTACAGGGACGAAAGGTTTATCCTTTCGTACGCTGTTAGAATGGATCGAGCGTGCGATTAACTCTTTTCCTGTCCCACTTTCACCCTCGATTAGCACCGTGACGGTGTTGTTCGCCATCATCCCGATGAGCTTATAAATCTCCTGCATCTGTGGACTTTTTCCGACCAAGCGATGTTCCTGTGGCTGCGCCGGTAATTCAAGTTCCACCGAAGAAAGTTCAGTGGGCGGCATTTTATTACGCTCAACTTGCATCTGTGAGACGCGACCAATAATTGCTTTTACCTGATCCAGATCGATTGGCTTGGGGATAAAATCAAACGCATGCAGCTGCATAGCTTGGATGGTCATCTCCACACTGTCATATGCTGTCATCACGATCACGATTGCCTCCGGCTGAAGGACTTTAATTTGCTTTAATGCTTCAAGTCCATTCATGCCGGGCAATCGCACATCAAGCAGAATGATATCAGGGGTTTCCGACTGAATCTTTCGCAAGCCTTCCTCTGCATTGTTAGCGATAATTGGTCGGTGGCCCTCGTCTGTCAAAAATTGCTCGAAAGCCCAGCAGATTTTTTCGTCATCATCAATGACTAACACATTTTTCATAGCGAATTTCATCTTATCATCCCCCAACGAAACTTGCAATCAGAAAAGAATGTTACAGACTACAATTTCGTTTTGCTGAATTTGTTGTGTCACTGACTCTTTTTCTTTGTCATTTCTGCCAATACTGAGCCTGAACTCAGAAAATCTGATTCGATCTCCTGATAGACGTATCCGGCAGCCTCAACCGCAATGCGATATGGGCGCGCATGAACCCCGTGGAAAATGGTTTTTCCAGCCCGATTTGTTACTAATGCAAAGGTGTCATCTAACGTCACTCTCGCGTCAGCAACGGGTTGCTGTGAAACCTTATCAACAACCCGAATTTCCAGTTCCGTTTGAGGTAAGACTTCATCTATTGTGGGGGAATTGAGCTCTTCTTCAGCCAATTGAGCACTTTTCAGAAATTTCCACGTTCCCAAAAAGATTGCATACGCTTCCTGCGCAATAAGAGCTGAGGATGCCACGAATTCTTGCAGATGTGGATGATTGATAGAACGAACTTCGAGTGCAAGTGCGATTTTGTTAGTTGACCGAATCTCTGGTGATTCTTCATCTCCAAAGGTTTCAATTGGCGTCTGAAAAAGTGCCGTGTTAAATCCTTCAAGTATAGTCTTTAGGTAATCTGCTGCGACCTGGTTTCCCGGATAGCTTGTAGCGATTACCGATGGTCCGTCATCAACCCAAGCGCCGTGATCAATTCGGAGGTAGTATCCGTCATGCTTAACGGCGTTGATAATCTTGACCCGCCTGGAGATTGGGATTCTTTCATCTTTCTCTCGAACAAGGTAAACGCCTGCTCCGGCAAGTTCCAGCATCTCCTTGAGCGCTTTGACCACGGCGAGGTTAAGATTTGCGGGAACAACAGAATCAGTGACGGGCGTTCCTCGTTCTGACCCGCCGTAGCGTGCGTCGAGGACGAAGGTCTTCCCAATAAGCATACCATCTGCAATCGGATGTAATTGGGCATGGATAACCTGGGCACTGTTTGATATCGCATCGGTTTCCAGTCGGAGATTATAGTAGCCAACCTTTGATACGTTAAGGGCTACATTCCCCGGCGAAACATTATCGAAAAAGAAGTGTCCATCCGGATTGGTCATCGTCGCCTTAGTCTTATTCCTTGCTAGCTGCACAGCTGCATCTGCGATAGTGCTTCCGGAAACATCACGGATGCTGCCCTGAACAATCCCGCTGCGAATTGTTTCAAAACGGATGGTGATGACTTCCGATTTGTCCTTGTATGCCACTTTCACCTGTGCGAGACCTTGCTGTGACGGTGTCGCATCTGTGTGTAGATAAAATCGCGCTTCCCCGTTCCTTGAGGGTCGAGAGACAAATTTCTGCGTCTTGTTTTTTTTATCTGAGCCGGTAGTTTGTTCCTCCGTCCCAGCCAGCCACCCGAGTGATGTCTGAGCACGAATCGGCTCATCATCGGCGATTGGCATATCTTCTTTGTCCAGAGCGGTGGCGGTGATGCCGACATAGCTTGCACCATCGGGAGGAAGGGTTTTCGTCCATGCGCGGAGTTTCAACTTTGCGGCGGGTGGAGCAACTTTGAACCACTGCTCGCTCGGTAGACTGTGATTCCCGTAGTAGTTGATAAGATTGGTTTCGACAAAATGTACGCCGTTGGAGAGCGGTTTTGGGGGGCTAACTACAATGAGATCTTCAGCACCGAGATACTGGTGAAGAACGACAATCCCATCAAGTTTGACCCGGATGGAATCGGAGAAGACCTGTTGTCGCTTGAGCATCCACGCACCGCGCTCGTGCAAGCCATCCGTCACACGAATCTGGATGCGCGGCTTCTTCGTTTCGACGAACGATTCCGGTGTTGGTGTCAGCAGAACGCCTTTCGGAAACCCCGCTGCAACATAACGGGCGATCCCAAGAAAATAGCCGTAAGCTTCACGCCTGTTGTATGACTCTTTTCTCAAACGTTGTTCTTCTTCGGGGTTGGAATAAAACGACGCTTCACACAAAATGGCGGGACGCTTCGTTTGACGTAGTACGCCGAATCCCGAAGGTATTACTAATCGATCCGAATAGAGCCCTGTAGGCGTAAATTGTGGTAGGCGTAGTGCATCAGCAACGCTCTGCTGCACATAGCGGGCGAGGTCTAAACTAGTGCGGGAATCATCCGCGTCTTGATGATACCATGTGGATGTGTAATTGATTTCGGGATCGCTGAACGAATTGTGGTGGAGAGAAATAAAAAAATCGACAGCGTTCTTATTGGCGAGTTCACTACGGTCCGAGATACTGACAAAGGAATCATCGGTGCGCGTCATGAAAACAATTGCACCCATCTCCGTCAAAAATTCGCGCAGATACAGTGCCACGCGTAGGTTCACGTCCGCCTCACGGAGCCCGGTTGGTCCCTGCTTGTAATTCGGTAGGTGAGCCTGTCCACCATGCCCTGGGTCAAGGCAGATTTTGATTCCCTCAAGGTAGCGGGCGTAAGGTGGAATCGCGAAATTGGCTTGGGGGAGCTTATGCCATGCCTCGGATTGATCAAGTTCGTCGGGGGCTTCGTGTTTTTCGTGTCTCTCGCCGCAACCAGTTAATACGATTAATACAATGCAGATGAAGGAAAGGAGAGGTTTCAGACGTATCATTCTGTTACCGCCTCTTAAATCTCGCGAATCTATCTACTCAGAATCTTTTTGTAATGCTTTCTGGTAGAGTGCGGTTCCGTAAAATTCATAGGAAGCAGCCGTATCTGGAACATCAACTACATGGACTGTAAATCGAGCGGGCACACCATTTTCCGGTAGGTAGTCACGAAAAAAGTTACTATACGCTTGAGCATAGGCTTTGCGCAGCCGTTCCTGCTCTGCTGCGTAGCCCGCCGGGTCGACAAGCGGATTTGGGGCTTTGGGTTGACAGCCGAAGGCGTGAACTTCGATGAAATCTACGTCCTTTAGAGAATCGCAAATACCTGCTTCTTTCAACCACGATTTCCAGCTTTTGAATACCAGTGGAATCTCCTGCTCCGGATCCATTGTAACTAGTTCATCGAGGTTTAAGACGCCTTTCGCCGAATATCCTCCCGTTAGACCCGAGAAATAGATTTTCAGATCCCCGTCTGACAATGTCTCGGTGACCAAAGGGGACAACACCGGATGATCACCTTGGTAATAATAGGTTAATTTCCCACGTTTCTTAACATTAAATGCCATCCTACATTCCTCCGCTAAATATCAACATTAAAAAAGCACCGAGGGGCAAACGCTCGATGCCTGCGTGTATGAGTATCGAAAATGGATCTTGAACTTCAAACGGTTACATGTTTAGAGAGCCAAGTATGCCGTGTGAGCATGATTAGTGTTTCTCTATCATTCTGCCTACGAAGAAGATTAAGATTCCTACTACGAGAGAGGCTACCTCCACGCCCATAGCACCGCCTTCACTCAAGCCATAGGGGTTAATGCATCCGACATATAGCCCCGCTCCTAGAAGCGACATTCCTATCAATTCTAATACCTTGCCGATGATAAACACTGTGAGCTCCGTAGGTGCTGGCATCGATTGCTTAACTTCTAATATCGCTGTGTAATGATTAATAAAGCTGTTTGATACGCCCCCATTGTATCGCTTTTTGGTGTTCGTTTAGCTTTATATTGGCTGTAAATACCAGATCTGCAAGAGCATCTTTAGGTTCAGTTTGTCCGGCTGGGCCCCAGCGAAGTTGGTGGTTTAAACGATCGCCGTCCACATCATAATAGTAAATTCCGAAGCTGATGGTATCCTCTTTTTTCGGCATATGTCCCAAGTCAAAGCTCAGTTCTACAGATTGTCCCCCATTTCCCCAGTTAGCTAACATCTGCTGAGAATCAGCCAGCACGATGTCTTGCCCAACGGGAAGTGTGTAACGATAGAGGTCACTCTGTTGACCTGAATGCCCTGTGTCTATATAGACCTCTAGACGGTCTTGCAGCGCGACTTTTTCGTGAGCAGTTTCGATTTGGTCGTCGGTCAGTTCAATAGCTATGTAAAGAGAGGCATTGCGCCATACAGCAGCAAAGGTGCCTTGGAAATCACTGGACTCGTCCCAACGCCGGTCCTCTTTGACATCGTGGTCTAGGGCGGCGGATGTCGCATCGTCCCACGCTGGGTCGTCAAGAAATCCATCGACTACTGGGGCAACCTCTACCAGTCTCGCTTTGTATCTGAACTCTGCCCCTGTCTTTGGATCTATAATACGTGCGGAGCTATAGCTTGCTGCAATCAGTATAATCAATGTGCAAAAGAATAGCTTTTTCACGATTTGGATCGCCTGCCTTGCATCAAAAGTTAAACAGTTAAGTTCAATGGAGCTAACTGCTAGTATACTAGCCAGTATATTCAGTGTCAAGTAAAAAGAATACTCTGATTTGGCGTAAACATCTGCTGACAATCTTCTGTAGATTTTGGATCAGCAGGTTACTCTAGCAGAAACGATGGTGCTGCTTCAATAGGCGACTATCACTGAGATCTCCAGTCGTTCCCCCAGAAACCCCAATCAAGGAGTTGCCCTCCGGAATAGACAATGTAATCCGGCAGGAGTTGCATATCAAGATGGCTTCCCCAACATATTGCATCTGGTGTAACCCCAGCGTGCACTGCGACATGGCGTTCTGGGTTTGAGGGATGAGGAAATACGGCAAAAACTGTTGCCCTATCCGCCGTGTAAGACTTATCAGATAGGTGGATTGTTGCGCCTTCAAAACTGAGTGGCATCTTACCTTCAAATTGCGCTAGGATGGCGTTAGAATCATAGACGCCGTATAGGAGCAGGTTGTTCATTTGAAGGAGATCTTCGGTGAGTTCAACGTCAGGGATGACAGGGAGTTGGACAGCGTTATCCCCCATAATGCCGCCGCGATGCACACCACCATTTCGACTGCGATAGTATCCGACCGCGTTCTCGGCAATCCATTTATTAAAAAACGTCTCTTCCTCTGTTCCAACCGTGCCAGGAACAAGGATAAGCCCATTGAAAAAGAGATTACTGATGGGACCTGATGCCCGGTAACGTTTCTCAGCAGAAAGATCAAAATTGTCTTGCACCCAAACACCTTCATGATTTTGTTGAAATTGTTTCTGGTACGTCAAATTCATAGACTCAAATTCTTGGTCATCAATTGTTACACCGACCGGTTCGTCCTGGTGAATTGGTCCGAGCGAGAAAGTGCGGATATTCTCGGTATGGACGACGAGGTGGTTGTCCTTGACAAACCGCGCATTGACAGCTCCTCGCTCACCGTAGTGTGCCAGTTGATCTACCGTGACCCAGTATGATCGATTATGACGCAGATTATAGGTTGCCAACGAAACATGATTCGGGGATCGCTGCTTCCGCTGCTTCAGCAGCCAAAGGATTACTTCTTCCCATATATCCGGGAGGCGGCACCCATGGCCCGTCTTAGGGACCTCTGTATATTTGTATGTATAGTCTCGTTCTTCCATAAGCTGTGCCATCTGACGGGAATGCTCGACCGGAACCCCGCCGCCGACCCCTCGGTCCCATTCACCGTGGATTATCCACACAGGCGTATGGGCGAGATTTTCGATGAGAAATGCAGCAGACCTAGATTGCCAAGAGGGCGTTTCCCATTCGTGCGTGTGGAACGTGAGTCCTCCCGGTTTTTCCCATAATCGATAGTCGCAGTAACCACAAAACGGTGCGCCACCTGCGAAAAGATCAGGATAGTGCGAAATCAGATACCACGTTGCGGCACCACCCATCGAGCTGCCGGTGATTGTGATGCGGTCTCGATCGATGGCGTAGTTTGAAGCAACATGTTCGATAGCTTCTAGAACATCGATTTCGCCGTAGTTTTGATAAACGGAGCCAGAGCCCCGCCCTGTCGGTCTTAGAACAATACACGATTGATTATGTTTAGCAGCAATTCCTGCGATCTGTTCAGTTAGCTCGATCGCGCCGGGTAGATTTCCCAATGCGCCAGGACTGACCTCGACAATTAAGGGCTTGGGTTCGTTGCTTGTGTCGGTTGAACATACGGCACAAGGGTGTAGCTTGCCATCAATTCTGGATTGAAAATACTGAAGCTCGCCTACAGGCGTCATGTGTTCCTCTCCCAAAGTAAAAAAGGGGAAACAGTATGTCACTGTTTCCCCTTTTCAGATATAGATTATGTGGAATTGTGGTCCAAGGCTACTGCTGCCCCGCAATCCGTAATCGATTTGCAGCGCGCGCCAGTGACGCTTCCGCTCGTGCACGGTTAATATTTGGATCGCGTGAGGTAAGGAGTTCCTGTGCACGTTGGCGAGCAGCTTGTGCACGCTCAACGTCAATTTCATACGCCCACTCGGCGGTATCTGCCAATACGGTGACGCCGGTGCGTAATACCTCAAAAATACCTCCACTGGTTGCGATGGATTGAGGCGTGTCAGATTCGCTGAGGCGAATTTCGCCAACATCCAGCACCGTCAGAAAAGGAATGTGCCCGGCGAGAATTTCAAACGAGCCCAGTTCACCGGGGGCTCTCACACTGGTAATTTCACCCTCATAAATCAACTGTTCGGGTGTTCGGATTTCGAGATACAATCGTTTTTCAAGCATAGTTATTTGGTTTGTTAATCCGCTGCTTCTTGTAATTCCTCGGATTTTGCCTGCTCAAATGCTTCGTCAATCGTGCCGATGTAAGCTAGAGCCTGCTCCGGGATTTCGTCGCAATCCCCTCTGAGAATTGCCTGACACCCCTCAACGGTATCTTCAACCTTGACGTATTTTCCGGGTTTGCCGGTAAAGCGTTGTGCAACAAACATCGGCTGCGTCAGATACTTTTCTAGCTTTCTTGCCCGTGAAACTGTCAGTCTTTGCTCGTCTGAGAGCTCGTCCACACCTAAAATTGCGATAATGTCCTTTAAGCTCTCATAATCCTGAAGCACTGCCTTCACTTGACGAGTCGTGTCGTAGTGTACTTGACCGATAACGTCCGGGTTCAAAATACGGGAGGTAGAGGTCAACGGGTCAACGGCGGGGAAACGTCCCATCTGCTGGATTGAGCGTTCAAGCCGTGTCACAGCGTCGAGGTGCCCAAAAACGGCGACAACTGCTGGATCTGTATAGTCGTCAGCCGGAACATAGACGGCTTGGAACGAGGTAATCGAGCCATTTTGTGTTGATGTGATCCGCTCTTGCAGTTCACCCATCTCCGTTGCGAGCGTTGGCTGGTATCCAACTGCGGAAGGCATACGCCCTAAAAGCGCGGAGACCTCACCGCCTGCGAGGGTAAAGCGGAAAACGTTGTCGATGAAGATTAACACATCCTGTCCACCTTCATCACGGAAGTATTCTGCCATGGAGAGTCCGGCAAGCCCGACGCGCAACCGGGCACCTGGCGGTTCGTTCATCTGTCCAAAAACCATGGCGGTTTTATCCATTACACCGTACTCGTCCATCTCCAACCAAAACTGGTTTCCTTCACGAGTGCGTTCTCCGATTCCGCAAAAAACGGAATAACCGCCGTGTTGGGTTGCGATATTATAGATTAATTCAGCGACCAATACCGTTTTTCCGACACCCGCGCCGCCGAGGAAGCCTACCTTTCCACCTCTTGCAACCGGTTGAATCAGGTCAATCACCTTAATTCCGGTTTCTAACATTTCGGAAACGGTGCTCAGTTCGTCCGGGGGCGGCGGATGGCGGTGGATGGGATACCGCTGTGTCGCTTCTACCTCACCCGCTTCATCAATGGGCTGCCCGGTAACGTCGAAAACACGGCCTAGCACGGCGTCACCTACAGGCACGGAGATCGGCTCACCGAGATCGGTAGCGCGTGTGCCGCGCACTAGTCCATCAGTTGTGTCCATAGCGATAGCACGGACTCGGTGTTCACCCAAGTGCTGTTGGACTTCAAGCACTAATGACGATCCATCCGCGCGCTGGACCTCGATTGCGTTAAGAATATCGGGCAATTTTCCCGCTGAAAAATCGAGGTCAACCCGTGCACCGACGATTTCTAAAACTTTGCCTTGGTTCATTATTTATCTCTCTTTCCATCAATTATTTATATTGCCAAGTCCATCAGTAGGGATTCCTTTATAAGTCATTTTACGGTGTCCCCATACGCGATCAACTTTCATTATATAGTTAGTTAGCTACTAAGCCGCACGAGCTTGAGCTTTCGACATAGCATCTGCAAGCCTGAATTGCGTCGCGGCACGCCCACCCTCTGGTAGTCCTAGCGGTAAGCGAATATTCAAAAGAAATGGGCGGTTTTGCCTATCAACCACGTTCAACCCATGTTCAATTGCCGCAGCAAGGCGAGACTCCTCTTGGACGTGCATCCCCTCCACACCGACCCCCTCTGCGAGTTTCACGGGGTCGATTCCGTCTAGAACAACGCCGGCATATTCCCCGGTCTCCTTCATCACCCCATTCGCACGTCCAAAGGCGGAAGCGACGACACCATAGGATTGGTTGTTGGGGATAATGTAGAGGACTGGTATGCCATGATGTGCTGCGGTCCACAGCCCTGACTCTGCGTATAACAGCGAACCATCACCGACCAGCCCGACGACAGGCTTATCAGGGACTGCGAGTTTCAAGCCGACCGCTCCACCAACTCCGTAGCCCTCAGACCCGCCGGCAGCCCGGATATACCTATTCCCGCCAACGTCCGTCCCGTCTACGGCGTCTGATGAAAGCATATATCCGCCGATGGTGTCCCAGGGTACTGCATATTGTTCGATCATGATTAGTCCACCGCCACGACGCTCTAGAGCGCTGTCAAGCGTTTCTGCGACTATCCACGATCGAATCTGATTCGGCTGGACCTGTGTCTGCCACACCCGTTGAACCCGCTGCACGTGAAGCGCGGCGGCTTGTTCAAGTGCCCAAGTACGTCGCTCGGCAAAGTGGTTCGGGGTCGAATGGCTCAATGTCAATTCGAGAAGCCGCTCAAATGTCCTGCGCTCATCTGCCAGAATCGCCATAGACAGATTCGGCATATTTTTGATATGCTCAATATCCGATCCAATGGCGATAACCTGCCGTGCTTTAGAAAATACACCGAAATCTGCCGACCTTCCACCTCCCGTATGACGCATACCGATACAAACAATCAGGTCAGGTTGAAGGACATCTACCACCTGATCCAGTCGTCCACAATTAAGTTTATGTTTCGTTGCGATACCTCTGCCCCAGATCCCGACGGGGACGTAGCTGCCGGCACAGAGAACGCCAAAGTGTTCAGCAATTGTGATGATTGGGTCTTCTGCGCCGCTTTTCCAAACACCGTCCCCAATATAAAACAGGGGTGCCTTCGCGTCGTGCAATGCAGATTCAATCTTCTCGACATCGCTATCTGATGGATAACCCGCGTGGAGATCTGGGAGGCCGCCTTCAATAATGTTTGTGGTTATCTGTTCGGGTCCAAGCATCCGATCATAGACCGCGAGATGTACCGGTCCCACCGGCGGTGTTTTGGCGACTAGTAAGGCGCGATGAAGTGCTTGTGGAAGCCCGTCGGGTTCGATCACGGTCCAATTTTGCTTGGTAAAAGGTGCAGCGATAGAGGTTGGTCCGAAGTCGTGACTAAGATCTAGTTCAATCCGATCCGCGAAACTACCGGTGTCACCTGCAAAGCTGATGACGACGACAGGTAAACCGCCAGACCAAATGTTGATTAGCTGCCCTAAACATTGGGCAAGGCCCGCGGCGAGATGGACCACCATGACTGCCGGGTCGAGATTCGCCTGCGTGTAACCGCCCGCTTGCGCCGCAACGGTTCCCTCATGGAGTGCTAAAATGCCATGTATATCTGGGTGAGCATGCAGTGCGTCAAAAAAGCGTGCCTCACGTGAGCCGGAGTTATAAAACAGATACTCTACATCCAATGCCGCTAGTTGTTCGACCATAATCTGAGACGGATTGGCTGTGATAGACCGTATCTGCATAAAGTGTTATTTCACTTTCTTTGTTCAATGGTAAAAAACTCGGTTTCTGTTCCTTGCTTTACTGTGCTAATCTCAGCAATTATTCGTTGACGTAATCCGGACGTTGCTCAAACATAAGCTGAGTCGAGCGACTTGTTTGGTTCGGGAGTTCAGTACTAACAGCATCTATCTCCTCTCGTTCTAGGTACGTATTGGCTTCTTCGATGCTATCGAATTCAAACTCAACGAACCTATGTGGAGATGCACCGTGAAGGTTATCGTAAGATGCTATCCGCTTGACCTCTTCGGGTGCTTGCAGCGACGGTGCAACAGATGCAATCCACTCCAGATACGCGTCTTTTCCACCAAGCGGGTAGTCAATAAATAAACCAATTTAACCGTCCGGCTGGGATTTTCGTCTTTTGAATAATCAGCAGAGCGTTGGACAAATACGTGCGTACTTACCTCACTGCTGTGATCTGGAAGTGCTTCAAAAACCGCAGCGACATCGGAACGACTCAGATATGTCGCCGCATCCACATAGCTATCGAATTCAAACTCAACGAGCCGATGTGGATTCTCACCGCGGACATTGTCGTAAGATGCTACCCGATTGACCTCTTCGGGAGCTAGTAGTGCCGGGGCAACAGCCGCAATCCATGTAAGATAGGCGTCCTTTCCACCGACCGGATAGTTGACTAACCACACCAACTTCACCGGAACCGCTTCCATATCCTCCATGTCGGTGTCCGTAGATGACATCATGTCCATCATATCAGCCACCCCAGTATCTGTAGATGACATCATGTCCATTGCATCAGTCATCCCGGTATCCGTGGATGGCATCATGTCCATTACCATATCTCTCCCGATGTCACAGCCGACTAGAGCAACTAGCCCTACCAGAGCAACTAGAAACATACTTCCTAATTTGAACTTCATCAGTTAGTTTCCTTTAGTGTAAAGTAGGTTAACGGTCAGATGTAAGTCTTTGGCTCACATAATTCTTTGGGTTTTACGGTTTCGTCATAGTAAAGTAAAATTAAAGTCCGGGGCACTGCTTGTGAAAATAGGTGGTCGCTGCATCAAGGTTATGCAGTGGATATTGTTTGTCACGCAGTGGCATCATGAGATTCCACTGCTGGATTTTCCGATTGAGTTGTTGCAACCGAACGGTGTAAGCTTCCAATGCCCGTGAGCGCTCTAGCTCAAAAACCGATCGAATCGCGTCGCGTTTTAGCGGCTGTGCTCGGAGTTGCGCTGCCAAACGCGTCCGCCGTCCTTTGAGATTCTCGATTAATTTTTCCGCATTCTCGGTTTCGGCGCGAATTTCCTTGTCGATTTCAATCCAGCGTGGCGCAAAGCCGTTATCCTTGAGCATCTGATTGACCGTGCGAGCTGCTGGCGGGATGTAAGGATTATCATCGCGTTGCTGAGGCTTCCCCTTGCCGGGCAGGTCCTTGAAATCGCCCCGCTCCATCGCTTCTTGAATCTGTTTGCTGACGTTGTAGGGCATATTTTCCCCTCCAATTACGCCTGTCCCCAACCGGCACTTACTCATCGAAATGATACACTACTTGGTCAAAGCGGTCACATGCGAAGGAGAACACGAAGACCAGCGACTCGGTGCCGGTACAGCGGACAGCATGTTTCGCGTTGGACGGGATATAGATCGCCGAACCAGGTCCAATCTCCGCTTCGTGATCGTCGATTTTCATGTGGCCATTGCCGCTGACGACGTAATATGTCTCCTCGGGCTCGTGGTGGTGAAGGGGGAGCCGCGTGCCGGGCGGGCACTCTGCTACGCCCATAACGAGCCCGCTGCTCGGTCCTCTTTCTCCGGTAACCAGAAGCTTCCAGCGAATTTCACTCTTGGCGGCAAGGTCCGCGTCCTCCCAACCTTCCCAAGCGAGTTCTGCTTGATCGATGATGATGGGTTTCTGTACGCTCATAACTCTCTCCCTCTTCCTGCAGTGAACCGACTTCTTACTTTGGGGATTTTAACCCTCCAAAGCCGCTGCACCGCTCACAATCTCAGAAATCTCTGTTGTAATCTGGGTCTGGCGAGCGCGGTTACGCTGAAGAATTAAATCATCAATAAGTTCATTGGCGTTGCGCGTTGCATTTTCCATCGCCGCCATCCGCGCCGCTTGCTCTGCGGCGTTGGAATCCAACAGAACTTTCCACATCTGCATATTCAGATGTTTTGCCAACACAGACTGGAAAATCGCCTCTTGTTGTGGCTCATATAGATAATCGAGGAAGAGTTCATCGCCGGTTGGTACTTCAGGGGTAAGCGGCAGCAGTTGCTCGACCAAAACTATTTGTAGAATCGCAGATTTGAAATCGTTATAAATCACTTCCACCCTGTCGACCTGCTTGTCTCTATATAGATGTTCAAACTCCTCCACAATTTCAACAGCGGTTTCAAATGCTAGTTGCCGAAAGATATTCACGTACTCAGCGATAACGTTATAATCGCGCCGTGCGAAATGGTCTCGGGTGCGCCTGCCGACACAGATGACCGTCACTTCCGCTCCCTGTTCTTGGTAATGTTGTGTCCGCTGCGTCGTTGTTCGGATTACGTTGCTGTTAAAACTCCCACATAGCCCACGGTCTGCAGAGACAGAGATCAGGCAAACACGCTTAAGTTCGCGCGATTCCAGCAACGGATGGGAAGGATTTTCGATCTGGGCGATAAGATGTCCTAGGATTGTATTGAATTTTTCGGCGAAGGGGCGGGTGGCTAGGATATTTTCCTGTGCCCGGCGTAACCTAGCCGCAGCAACCACTCGCATTGCATCTGTTACCTGCGCGATATTCTCAATACTTGCGATACGCCGTCTGATGTCACGTAATGTTGCCATGGTGTGAACCTTCTATCTTACGATTCTGTATCCGATGTGAACCGATCCTTAAAACTCCTCACAGCGGTATGGAGTTGTTCAAGAAGTTCGTCGCTGAAATCCCCGGCATCAACAATCTCCTTGAGGATATCTGCATGGTTTCTTTCCATATATGCTAAGAATTCAGATTCAAACTGTGCCACGTCACTCGTTTCAAGATCGTCCAGATATCCGTTTGATCCACAGAAAATTGATGCGATCTGCTTTTCGACGGGCATTGGGTCATATTGAGACTGTTTCAGTAGCTCCACGAGCTGTTCTCCACGCCGGAGTTGGGCTTGCGTAGAAGCATCCAGATCCGATCCGAACTGTGCGAAAGCGGCGACCTCTCGGAAACTGGCTAAATCGAGTTTCAGTGTGCCTGCTACTTCATCCCCCTTCATCGCTCGAGTTTGTGCATCGCCACCGACGCGGGACACCGATGTGCCGATATCGATTGCCGGACGTACACCTTGGTTGAAGAGTTCCGATGTCAGGTAGATCTGTCCATCGGTAATCGAAATCACGTTAGTTGGGATGTAAGTCGTGAGGTCGCCTTCAAAAATTTCGATAATAGGGAGAGAGGTTAACGAACCGCCACCTAATTCATCACTGAGTTTTGCGGCACGTTCCAACAATCGCGAGTGAAGGTAAAAGACATCACCCGGATATGCTTCACGTCCCGGTGGACGTCGTGAAAGCAGCGACATCTGACGATACGCCCACGCATGTTTGGTAAGATCATCGTAAATGACTAGCGCGTGTTGTCCTTTATCACGGAAGTATTCTCCCATAGAAGTCCCTGCATAGGGTGCAAGGTATTGGAGCGGAGAGGGCTCACTTGCCGGTGCAGAAACCACAATCGTGTAATCCATTGCGCCATACTGTTCTAGGGTATTCACAACCTGTGCAACCGTCGAACCTTTCTGTCCAACCGCGACATAGATGCAGAATACATCGGCATTTTTTTGGTTGATGATGGTATCAATCGGGATAGCCGTTTTGCCGGTTTGCCGGTCGCCAATGATTAGTTCCCGCTGTCCTCGTCCGATTGGCGTCATACTGTCAATCGCCTTCAAGCCGGTATAAAGCGGTTCGCTCACCGGCTGGCGTTGCACAATGCCCAATCCCTTCTGTTCAACGGGAAGGGTCTGGTCGGTATTGATTTCCCCTTTGCCATCGATAGGCTGCCCAAGGGCGTTTACAACGCGCCCAAGCAGTGCCTCACCGACGGGTACTTCGAGCAATCTGTTAGTCCGTTTGGCGAGATCGCCTTCATGGATTAACCTATCTTCGCCAAAGAGGACGCAGCCGACATTATCCTCTTCAAGGTTAAATGCCATACCGGCAACACCGTTGGGAAATTCAATCATCTCACTTGCCATAACGTTGGCAAGTCCATGCACGCGAGCAATCCCATCGCCAACTTCAAGCACGGTTCCAGAATCGTATACGTCAATCTGCTGACTATATTGTAGTAGTTGTTGTTTTAGAATGTTTGATACTTCGTCGGGTCTAACTTCTCTTGCCATGAGTTATATTCTCCCTTATCCCCTCGCAAGTAGTGTTCTCATTCGTTGAAGCTGTGATGTGATGCTTCCATCAAACACAGTATCCCCTAATCGCACAATGATACCTCCTTGAATCGCGGCATCTTCGCTCAATTCGAGCCGCACTTCCGCCCCCGAATAATCGCTTAACTGCTGGGTGAGGTTGGCTTTTTGTACATCAGTGAGCGAGACCGCTGATGTCACCTGCGCGACGACGCGGCCCGCTTGCAAATCGACAATCTCCAGAAACCTCCGTAAAATTGCAACTAGAAATCTCTCACGTTGTTTCAATGCCAGCAAGAGCAGAAAATTGAGGGTGAGCGGCTGAACAGTTTCGGATAGGAGTTGTTGGAACATCTCGCTCTTGAATTGCGGCGATAGGATGGGGTTGGTCAGGAACCCATCGAAATCCTCCGATTCTTGTGTCAATTGGAGAATCTGATTGGCATCTGTAACAATACGATCTAAAATATCCTGCTCTGTTGCTGCGCTATATAATGCTTGTGCGTAGGGTTTAGCAATGCGAATTTCTCTCATCGTATATTCTTTATATTAGACATTCTGTGTAGGAAGGCGACTGATAGATTCATCAATGATGTGCTGATGTTTCTCTGCATCGAGTGTCTGATCGATGATTTTGCTGGCAGCATCAATCGCAATCTCTGCAACAGTGCCTCGTAGTTCGAGGATGGCTTCGTCCTTTTCGCGCTGAATCTCAGCGCGTGCCCGTTCAAGTTCCATGCTAGCTTCCTGACGTGCTTGATCAAGAATACGCTGCCGTTCGGCATTTCCCTCATCGATAGCGGCTTGGATCTTCGCCTGCCCTTCCGTTTCAATTTCGTTGAGCCGTTGACGGGTTTCAGCATTCAAGCGATCGAGTTCGCGCTGGTCCGCCTCCAGTTTCTCCATTCGTGATGTGATTTCCTGTTGCCGTTCTTCTAAAAGTCCGCCAACTCGTCCAAAGACGAATTTCCAGAGGACCAGTAGAACAATAAGAAAGCCTAGGGCTTGGAGAATAACTGTCTGGGGATCGATTCCAATCTGTGCTAAAAGTCCTTTTTCATCGGAACTCGCTTCTGCAGCGAATCCATTTGTCGGAACAATTAATATTACGTTGATAATAATCAGTAAAAAGAGCCACGATAATTTTTTCATTATGGTTGTTTTCTTTAGATTAGAGTATCGTATCTAGCGCAAGAAAAATGATGCGTGTATAACGTAAAACGTAAAACGTAAGAGGAGTAATAGATTCACGTTTCACGTTTCACGTTTCACGTCTTATTCATGACTAGTCTGTACTTGCTTCTGAGCATCAGCCTCAATCATACTTTGAAGCATTTGTCCCTCTGGAAGTTTTCCCATAAGCAGGAAAAAGATCAGCAGCGAGTAGATCACGAGTGATTCGATGAGTGCTAAACCGATGATCATTGCTGTCTGAATCCGAGGTGCTGCCTCAGGTTGACGCGCAATCCCTTCAAGAGCGGTGCTCGTCGCTCTTCCTTGCGCGGTAGATGCAAAAATCACTGCAATCGGTAGACCGAGTGCTGCCCCGAAAGCTAAAACTGCAAGATAAATCATGAAAGTTCCTCCTTTAATTTTGAACCCAAAACTGAGATTAAAAAAGTGAAAACAATTATGAATGAACGATAGTGATCGCCCATCGATTAATGATGTGCTTCCGCACCATGCCCTTCATCATCGTGTTCTAGGAATGTGACAATGTAGATTGATGTGAGCATTGAGAAAACGAGTGCTTGCAGAAACCCACCAAATAGCCCGAAAAACAGCATTGGTACCTGAACTGGCATCCAAGGGATAAGCCCGGCGATTGCCGGAATTCCAAGTCCCATAATGGTTAGGTTAATAATAACGGATTCCTCACCGAAGATATTTCCGAAAAGTCGGACCGCTAGAGAACCGGCACGTGCGATTTCACCAATAACGTGTAGCGGAAACATCAAAGGTCCCAACCACGGTGGATCGCCGACAAAATGTTTCAGGTAGCCAACCAGCCCATTTTCTTTAATCGCAATGATGTGAACCCCGATTAATGCGCTAATTCCGAGCGCGAGTGTGGTGTTCAAATCTGCTGTTGGAGATTGAAAACCGGGTATGAGGCCAAGGTAGTTTAAGAATAAGATAAAGATGAAGTAAGATCCGACGAATGGGACATATTTCTTCCCATGTTCTCCCAAAATTCCACCGAAGAAATCGATTAACCCGCCCACGAACACCTCTAGGAGCGTTTGCCCTTTGCCTTCGGGGAGTCGCTTAATTTTGCGTGTTGCAAGGATGAAAAGCAGCGCGATAATCAGTACCACGAAATAGGCGTTGGGGATGAGATCCGGCTGATGCCAACGCTCTGGTTCTGGAACTATCTCATCCGGGAGAATTTTTGATATTGGGCTTAACCACGAACGGTGTGCTTCTTCAGCCGCCAAACCAACACCACAGGCAAGCAGCGACAGAAGTAAAATAGAAAATAGTGTATAAAATGTTCTTTTCATTTAGTCCCTGTTGTATTATTTTTCGATAGGATACCTATCATCAGCATGATTGCTTTGAGGATGATCACAACCTGTACTAGTCCAACTCCCGCTGCAAGGGTGTAGACATTCAGCCAATTTGCTTTCGTCAGGAGATAAAATCCGACGAAGATAATTGTGTACTTTCCTAGCGCGATGAATCCTAGCCAACGTTTTGTCCGCGGCGAACCGCCAGGCTTAACCATGCGGCGGATGATAAACTCTAATGACAAGATTGCGCTCAAGCTGAAAAGGCTGCCGACAGCAAAGCTTAAACCGGCTGGCAGACCGTACACCGCCCAAAGGATTGGGGTTGTGATGAGCGCGAGAACGGTGGTTAGACGATAGACTTGCTGTAGAAATCGGTCATCGACTTCAGAGGGGGTTCCGGCAATCACTTTACGAATCCTCTTCCGAATCTTTTACAGCTGCTCGATCCGCTCCATTCCGAGAGTTTTCAACTTGCTCCTGGTGCTCCATGCGCCTATTCCAGCGAGAAACGGCGCGAAACATCTCTATAAATCCTGCCGCAGTGCCCACGGTAAAGCCGATAATTAAGCCGATCGTCTGGTTGCCCAATCTGCCGCCGACCCACCAGCCTACCCCAGATCCTATTCCAATTGCCAGCACAAGGGTGATGCCAATTGAAGCCAGATCCATACTATTCCAATCGCTGCCCCGTGTCAACTTCGCCATTGTCAATTTACCATGTCCTTATAGGAACGTACTAATTTGGGCTGGACTCAGGAAGTATGATGGCAGAATACCAATTAGGACGACACCTATCGCTGCGAGGGTCAGCGCAACGATAAGTAGGCGTGGATAAGCAAGAAAATCGAGTTCCGCTTCCGGCTCTCTCATGTACATCGCTACAACAACACGGAGATAATAGAACGCAGCAATCGCGGTGTTGATCGCACCGATAATCACAAGCCAGATCTGCCCAGATTCGACAGCGGATCGAAAGATGTAGAACTTGCCGACGAATCCCGCTGTCGGCGGAAATCCTGCGAGGGATAACAACATTATTGTCATGAACAGAGCGAGCAGCGGTTTTTTGAACCCCAGTCCGGCGTAATCGGAAATCATGAGGCTCTCGCCATCTTCCGTTCTTGCGAGAATCACTACTCCGAATGCTCCTATATTCATGACACAGTATACGAGCAGGTAAAACATCGCGCTGGAAATTCCATCTTTGTTTGCCGCCGCCAATCCGACCAAGATATATCCGGCATGGGCAATGCTTGAATATGCGAGCATACGCTTAATATTTCGCTGGGCAATGGCAACCAAGTTGCCAACGGTCATCGTGAGTGCGGCAAGGATTGTGATAGCGACAATCCATTCGGATTGGAGGTTCTGTAGTGCTTCCATGAAGATTCTCAAGAAAGCAGCAAATCCCGCCGCTTTCGGACCGGCGGAGATAAAGGCGGCGATCGAAGTCGGTGCACCTTCGTAGACATCAGGGGCCCATTGATGAAATGGCACAAGCGCCACCTTGAATCCGAATCCCACAACAAGTAGGAACATACCAGCTAATAATAGCGGCGACTTTGTATCTACGGTTAAAGCGGACGCAATCTGGGGAATACTTGTTGTCCCTGCACCTCCGTAGATCAACGCAATACCGTACAGGAAAAACCCGCTTGCAAATGCGCCAAGCAGCAGATACTTCATTCCAGCTTCGCTTGAAGCCATACTGCCTTGGAAATAACCAGCTAGGACGTAAAGCGATAGCGACATTAGTTCTAAGCCGAGGAAAACAACAATTAACTCATTGCCCGATGCCATCAACATCATACCCAACGTTGCCAAAAGGATTAACAGGTAATATTCCCCCTGTCGCCTATCTTGGCGACCTAAATAGTTCATTGAAATCAGAACAACCAGGATCGTTGAGGCTAGGAATATGATATTAAAAAAGAGAGAATATTTATCCACCTGAATCATATTGCTAAACTCTGTGCCTTCCGTGCCGATGTGCAGCATATCGACCGAAACATATAAGGCGATGGCACAGCCAACAATTGTGATCAAGGCGGTAAACGTTTTTTGGAGCGAATCGAACAGATCAAAAATTGCAACGATGATAAAGGTCAGAATAATGATCAGTTCGGGCATCAGCAGCTGCCAGTTAATTGTCATTCAAAGCCTCCAATCTTAGATGAACGGATAGGTTCATCATTACACAAAGAACACAAACGTTACAATCACAAACACGGGGACCAAAATTACCACTGACCAAATCATGTATCCAAAGAAACTTGGCATCCTGATGCCGTTTTCCTCGGCAATTGCTTTGACCATAAAGTTCGGTGCGTTGCCGATGTAAGTGTTAGCACCCATAAACACTGCGCCACAACTGATTGCCAGTAGTGTCTGTGCCATTGGGCCCATGAGCGATGTTGGGTCTCCACCCGCTGTGTTGAAGAAGACAACGTAAGTCGGTGCGTTGTCTAGGAAACTTGAGAGCACGCCTGTCAACCAGAAATACATCGCATTGACCGGGTCATTCGTTGTCGTTTGAACAGCGAGTACAACAGTGCTGAGGCTCCCATCAATGCCCGCCTGCAAGATTTTCAAAGCTGGAATCATGCAGATAAAGATGCCGATAAAGAGTTTGGCGACCTCTAGGATTGGGCCCCATGTAAAAGCGTTTGCCGCACGGACATTTGTTTCCAACAGACTCGGGTCGGGCTGAGCATGTCCGTGATCGTCTTTCACGGTGTTATACATTGGCGTGTATAACAGACTGAGGAGTGCAATTAAGACTAGCAAACCATCTCGCACTAAATTAAAATACGGTACAGTTACACCAAAGATCGAGATGCCGCGGTTCTCATCATGTGTTTTTTGTGCACGCAAGCGATTGACTTCAGTAACAGCGTGGAGGTGGTTTTGGCGCAGTTCATAGTATTCGTGATTCGATGTATCAAATTTTATCATTGTGTCATTTTCATGCGCCTTGACATACGTTTCGAGTTTCTTCTTCGTTGTGTTCATCTTTTCTTCTGCAATTTGGATTTGCGGTGCCATTTTCTCCGCAATTGAATGATCCTTGAAGGGGCCATCAGCGAGTGATTTAGACCATAGAATTGCACCAATGATACCGGCGATGAGTACAAAATTCCAAACGCCTTTAAGGCGGAGTGGCTCTTTTTCCCCATCGTCCGGCGGTGTGCCTTCTTTCCTGAACATTACCGTGTCGAAAATGAAAAATATGATCAGCAGTAAAATTGCCACCGGCAACATCAAAGGGAACAGTGCCATTGTCCAGAAAAAGTCAATTCCTTTGAGAAATCCGAGAAACAGTGGCGGGTCACCCAATGGTGTCAGTGAGCCCCCGATATTGGCTACGAGAAATATAAAAAAGACGACAACGTGAACACGATGCGTGCGCCATTGGTTAGCTCGCAACAGCGGGCGAATTAGCAACATTGCCGCTCCCGTTGTTCCCATCCAGCTTGCCAAAGCGGTGCCTATTGCAATCATCACAGTATTTACAACGGGCGAACCTCGCAGCGAGCCTTTCAGACAGATCCCACCTGCACATGTGAAAAGCGCGGTCAATAGGATAATGAAGGGAACATAGTCAAGCAAGACAATATGGACGATTTCATACCATCCATCGCCCTTGTAGCCGATGAGGAAGGGAATAGAGAAAATGACAATCCACGCTAGCGCGATTTTTCCGTAGTGGTGTTCCCAGAAATGAAAATTAATCAGTGGGATAATTGCAATAGAGAGCAGCATCCCAACAAACGGGATGATACTCCAGATGGCTAGCTTCGCTCCATCCACACCGTGATGTTCGGTGTGGTCGTCGTGTCCATTACCACCTTCCGCTGCCGCTGCGAAACCGATTAACGGAAAAAGGATAAGTCCAATGACACCCAGAAGTGTCAACAGAACAAATGGGTGTTTATTCATCAATCTTTTTTTCCTCTTCTATTTCTTTTTTTGTGGTGTCCAATGCGATTGCAGGGGTGGCTGCCTTTACTGCCGCGGTAGATCTGCTTTGTTGTAACACTTGATTGACCGATTGCTCCATTCGATTCAGAAATGGTTTGGGGTAGACACCAATCCAAACGATGAAAACTACGATTGGAACCAGCACAACAATTTCGCGCAGACTCAAGTCGGTCAGGGTTTGATTTTTCGGGTTATCGAGCTTGCCAAACATGACGCGCTGAAACATCCAGAGCATATATACTGCTGCGAGGATCACGCCGGTTGCAGCGATAATGACATACACTTTGGAGAACGAATCGGACATAAAGCCGCCGAGCAAAATCATAAACTCCCCGACGAATCCGTTCAAACCGGGTAAGCCAATTGATGAAAGCGTCACAATCATAAAAAATACGGCGAAAATCGGCATCTGTTTTGACAACCCACCGAAGTCGGCAATCATGCGGGTATGTCTGCGCTCATAGATCATTCCGACCAGTAGGAAGAGTGCGCCGGTACTTAGTCCATGATTAATCATTTGAAGGATACCGCCCTGCACACCGTGCTGATTTAGGGCGAAGAGCCCAAGCACGACAAACCCCAAGTGACTTACACTCGAATAGGCGACCAGTTTTTTTAGGTCTGGTTGTACCATTGCCACCAGTGCGCCGTAAATGATACCAATCACGGACAACGTTACGATAAGCGGTGTATACGCCGCAACTCCTTCCGGGAAAAGTGGCATACAGAAGCGCACGATACCGTATGTCCCCATTTTGAGCAATACTCCCGCAAGGATAACGCTGCCAACCGTCGGTGCTTCAACGTGTGCATCAGGAAGCCAAGTGTGGAAGGGGAAAAGGGGCACTTTGATGGCAAAGGCGATGAAAAACGCCAGAAATAGGAGGTTCTGATGCGATAATGCCCTGCCGTACAGCGTCATCAGGTTGAAACTGTTGTCGTTTTGGAAGTAGAGGTACAAAATCCCGACAAGCATCAGCGCGCTGCCCGCCATTGTGTACAGGACGAACTTGATTGTAGCGTAGATGCGCCGATGTCCACCCCAAATGCCGATTAGTAAATACATTGGGAGGAGCATTGCTTCCCAAAAGACATAAAATAGGAAGAGGTCTAACGCACAAAACACACCGAGCATTGCCGTCTCAAGTATGAGCAGGGAACTCATGAATCCGCTGGTGCCTTTCTCTATTGAATTCCATGCTGCTAGTACACAAATCGGCGTCATAAAAGTGGTCAATAGAACCAACCAGAGTGAGATGCCGTCAATACCGAGATGGTAGCTTATGCCGAGCCCCGAAATCCAGGCCCGTTCCTCCTTAAACTGCATCTCATGCGTACTTGCGTCAAACCCGGTGTAGAGGGACAGTGACACAATAAAGGTGAGCAGTGTAACAATTAGTGCGATCCACTTAAGCCCTGACTCACCTAAGATGTGTCTAGCAAAGGCAATTAAGATTGCACCGAGTAGCGGTAAAAAAATAACTGCGGAAAGTAGCAAGTATAACCTCCGGAGTGTAATGCCTAAAACATAAAGGTGTTTACGCTTTAGGATTCATGGGTGATTCCCTAATTTCACCGTAGTACGATTAGTGTTCATCGGACAAACAGATAGTACCCCAAGAAAATGATGATGCCGATGACCATTGATACAACGTAGGCTTGGACAACACCTGTCTGGAGTCGTCGGATTGAGCCTCCAATCCCGCGGATGGCAAATGCGGTTAGATTCACAAGCCCGTCGATGATGGCGACATCCATGATCTTCCAGAATAGGTAGTAGGATATGCCCCGTATCGGCTGCACCAAAACGGCGTTGTAGATTTCGTCGATGTAGTATTTATTAGCAAGAAGTTTGTGCAACGGATTTGCTGGTTCATTGAGAGGTGCTTTACTGCGGTATATGAGCCAAGCCACTAAAATGCCCGCAATGCCAACAATTGATGAAATAATCATAAAAGGGATCGGGTTGCTATGATCTGATTCGCCGTGATGTGTGAATACACTGCCCAAGAAGTTATGAATCGCGCTATGTTCTCCGCCCCAACCGACGACTGCACCGATGATTAGAGAGGGAATTGCTAACAACACGAGCGGAATCCACATCACTGGTGGGGATTCGTGAAGATGCGACTCAATTTCTGAATCGACACGTGACTCGCCGTGAAAGACCACAAAGATTAGACGGAACATGTAGAACGCCGTTAGAAACGCTGTGAGCAGTCCAATCCCGAAAATTACTTGATGTCCACTATCCCAAGCGTTGTGCAGAATCTCATCTTTACTCCAGAAACCGCTCAAGAATGGGAAACCCGCAATTGCGAGGGCACCGATGAGAAATGTCCAATAGGTAATTGGTAGCTTTGATCTCAGCCCGCCCATCTTCCGCATATCCAGTTCATTCGACATGGCGTGCATCACACTGCCGGCGGTGAGGAACATCAAACCTTTGAAGAAAGCGTGTGTCATCAGGTGGAAAATCCCAGAAGTGTACGCACCAACCCCCACTCCTACGAACATATAACCGAGTTGGCTCACGGTTGAATATGCTAGCACCCGCTTGATATCATTTGCAGCCAACGCCATCGTTGCGGCGAATAGGGCAGTGAGAACACCAATCCAAGCGACTACAACTCCTGTATGTGCTAGGTTAAATAGGATTGATGACCGTGCGACCATGTAGACCCCAGCCGTGACCATTGTAGCGGCATGGATTAGCGCACTAACAGGTGTTGGACCTTCCATCGCGTCAGGGAGCCAGACGTAGAGGGGAATTTGTGCGGACTTACCGACTGCGCCGACGAAGAGCAGCAACGTTGCAACGACGAGCGTACTTGCCCCGAAAACCTGCTCGTAGGTGTTGGATTCAGCGCGTTCAAAAAGCGTCTCAAAACCCAATGTACCAAACGCCGCAAACAGAGTGAACATCCCAAGCAGAAATCCAAAATCTCCGATTCGGTTGACGATGAAGGCTTTCTTGCCGGCGTCGGTGGCAGATTTTCGCTCAAACCAGAAACCGATCAGTAGATAAGAACAGAGTCCAACGCCTTCCCAACCGATGAACATCATTAGGTAATTGTCCGCCAAAACGAGGGTTAGCATGGCAAACACAAACAGGTTGAGATAAGCAAAATAGCGCGTTCGACCTGCATCATGGCTCATGTAGCCAATCGAATAGATATGGATGAGGAAGCCAACCCCTGTGATGACAAGGAGCATCACTGTGGTCAGTGCATCAACGTGGAAACCGATGTTAAAAGATTCGATGGGGATCCATTCATAGAGCGTTTCCTCTAGGGTAATGCCACCGCGGACGGCAGGAAATACGAAGAACGCACTGATAATGAACGATATTAGCACCGCGAGAGAGGCAATCCAACCGCTTGCATTTTTTAGCCATTTCCCAAACAGCCCGTTGATTAGAAATCCAATTAGTGGGGAAATCAGAAGCAAAGTTATTAAATCTTTCGACATTTCAGATGTGCCTATCCCTTCATCGTATTGATTTCATCAATGTTAATTGTTTCGTGGTGTCTGAAAACGCTTACGATAATAGCGAGCCCAATGGCAACTTCGGCAGCAGCAACAGTCATAACGAAGAAAACAAAAATCTGCCCAGAAGCATCCCCCAATTCACGACCAATTGCGACGAAAGCAAGATTTGCAGCGTTGAGCATCAGTTCAATACACATGAAGATAATGATTGCATTTCTTCGAATGAGCACCCCGATTACCCCGATAGTAAAGAGCAACGCGCTTAAAATGAGATAGTATTGCAAAGCCATATTTCAACCTCTAGTTTACAATTAGGCAGCGGTGTTTGGGTTTTCACGTTTAACCAGCGCGATAACTCCGATTAAAGCTGCAAGCAATATAAGCGATGTTACCTCAAAAGGCAACAAGAATTTCGTAAATAATATTGTGCCAATACGGTCGGGTTTGCCCATCTCTCCCTGAAGTTTTTTAATGAGTTGATCCGCTTCACTTGCGGAGAGTGTTTCTACCGTATTTTTTTGTTCGGCAATCTTCGGTACGTAATCACTATTAATCTCTGAACGATCGAGTTGGTAGGTGGATTCAATTGCCGTGATCTGGTTCAGTTGTTCTGAAGTAATCGCTGCGCCAACCGCTTGATTTCCACCCTGAGAAGGTGAAACAGCAGTGCCCTCGTACGCTTTGATTCCAATGTAGACTGCCTCTGCTGCCAGTAGAATCCCCACAATGACGGCGAACACTTTTGCTTTGTTGATTTGGCGTGCTGCTTGAAGCCTTCCCAAATTGAGCAACATAATCACAAACAGGAAGAGCACCATGATTGCGCCAGCGTAGACAATTACCTGCACGGCAGCAACAAAGTACGCGCCCAGCGAGATAAACAGTCCTGCCAATGAGAAGAAGGTCAGGACCAACGCCAACGCACTGTGAATGGGATTCCTGAATGCAATGACACATATCGCAGAACCAACAGCCAGTATCCCAAAAATAATAAACAGAATCTGTTCAGCCATGTGTTTCCTTGTAAATCAGAAGGTTTGTTGTAGCCTACTGTAGTCTTTAAGATGACTATTCTTCAGTAAAACTCGGAATGTCTCTAGCATCAACAGGTTCAGGTTCCCGCGTCATCACCAATATGGTTGATACAATTGCAACAACGATAAAGGCGACGACTACATTTAATATACCGACCAAGACCTTCGATTGTGTGAACGCCCAAACCGTCGCCGTCACAACGATTGTTGTGAGTGCAATGGGCAGTAGAAATTTCCAACCGAGATTCATGAGCTGATCATACCGGAATCGGGGCAGCGTCCATCTAACCCAGATAAAGACAAAGAGGAAAAATGCGGTTTTGGCAAAGAAGATTCCTAATGAAATCACGCCACTCCAGAAGGGACCGCCGACTGTTTCTAATCCGAAGAAATGCCAACCACCCAAGAAAAGGGTGACAGCTACCGCCGAGCCGACAATCATGTGCATGTACTCTGCCATGAAGTACATGGCGAATTTCATGCTGCTATATTCCGTGTGGTATCCGCCGACGAGTTCCTGCTCCGCCTCGGCGAGATCGAAGGGAAGACGGTTGGTCTCTGCGAAGGCGGCGGCGGTAAAGGCTAAGAAGGCGGGAAAATGGATAAGGAAATTCCATGTCCAGGGATAACTCCCTTGTTGGATTGCAATTTCTCGGAGGCTTAACGACCCTGAAAGCATCAGGACACCGATAATCGAAAGCCCCAACGTCAACTCGTAGCTAATCATCTGTGCGGAAGAGCGCAAGCCACCGAGTAGCGAATACTTATTGTTCGATGCCCATGCACCAAGCACGACACCATAAACCCCTAACGAAGTTATTGCCAAAACATACAGAATCCCGATATTAATATCTGCAATTTGAAGGGGAATTTCGTAGCCTGAAATTGTTATTGAACCACCGAAAGGGACAACTCCACAAGTTACGAGAGCTGGCACCAAAATAATCGCAGGCGCGAGTAGGTAGATCGGTTTATCCACATGGTCTGGAATTAAATCTTCTTTTAGCAGAAATTTTATGCCGTCAGCGACCGGCTGCAAAATGCCCCAAGGTCCGACGCGGTTGGGACCGTGTCGATCTTGAATCCATCCGCTCACTTTCCGCTCGGCAAGAATCATCGCCATGACACCGATGAGCAGCAGATGAACAACGACAACAATTTTGATGAGTGAGCTAATGATTAAAACGTGAAATGGTAAGTCCATATCCCTTCCTATCTGGATTTTTAAACAGCTCTGTTCTCAAGATTTTCCATGGTTGTTGTCAACTATTTTCGTTATTGAGTTTGACTCCGCCATCCCCAATTTTCTGGTGCGTAGCATCTTGATAATCGGGTACATGTTCCGCAATCTCCATTGCGATTTCGCCAGCGAAGTGATAATCCATCGCGCCGCCTAACCGCTTGGCTATTTGTTGGATAATTTCCCAATCAACACGCGCCTCACCGGGAGGATCGATAGCCCGATGTATCCGTTGGACCCATCTCTTTGCGTTGGTGAAACTTCCATCCTTCTCCGCAAAAGTGACCCCTGGGAGAACTACATCCGCTAGTTGCGCAACATCGGATTCAAAGATATCCTGCACGACTAGGAAATCGACCGCTTCCAATACATTCTTGGTTGTCTCGTCAAGCGGGCGTTCAGGTGCTCCATTCACGAGGTAAACAGTCTTTGCAGCTGCGACTCCACCCCAAAGTGCCTCCCCTGTTAAGGCAGCTTCGTCTCCCGGCTTGAGCATATCCTGCGCACCGCGAGTGTTCGGGTTTTTGTCGGCATCAATGGTGAATTGCGGGAATTTATGTTCCTCACCCGGTTCGCGTCCAAACAGACCGATCGACTCCGTTTTTAGGACTTCACGTGCGAGCTTGCCCAGCAGATAATTCTCCTCATTAGTACCTTGTGCAGAACCAATGACGACGATGGATTCCGGATCGATCTCAGAGAATTTCTCCACCACGAGATTCAGCGCATCTGCCCATGAGGTTGGAACTAGTTCGCCCTCGACCCGTTTCATCGGGATCTTGAGTCTATCTTCGCTATTAACGTAGTGATAGCCGAGTCGTCCGTCATCGCACATCCAGTGTTGATTAACCTCGGCGTGGAACCGTGGCTGAATTCGATAAAGCCCATCCTCCTTATAGTCAACAGTGATGTTGCAGCCGACACTACACCCCGGACAGACGCTATTGATCTGCTTCATAAACCAAGGACGGGACTTAAACAGAAAATCCTTGCTAGTCAGTGCCCCAACGGGACAGATATCCACAACATTACCAGCGAGTTTATTATCGAGCAACCGGAGCGGGTTATCATCGTGATCGCGTGGGATATCAATCTCGTCGTGTGAACCTCGATGGATTAGTCCAAGTTCTCCGGTACCTGAAACTTCATCACAGAAACGGATGCAACGGGTGCAGACAATGCATCGTGTCGAGTAGAGCAGTACATCGGGCCCCAGGTCTTTTTTCGGTGGGACGTTCTTCACCTCAATATATCGACTCTTGCCACTACCATGATTAAAACTGAAATCCTGAAGGTCGCACTCACCTGCTTGGTCGCAGACGGGACAATCAAGCGGGTGATGAACGAGCAGAAACTCAAGGATGTCCTCCCTTGCCTTCTTCACGCGCGGCGAATCGGTATGGACAATAAAGTCATACTTCCCTTCTAGTTTTCGATCCGGAGGAGCGGTACGCACCGTAGTTGTGCAACCGGTTGCGAGTTGACGGTCTGGAACAACCTTGCCCGCAGGCGGAAAGAAGACATGGGGCTCCACAAGACACATGCGGCAGTTTGCCGGACGGGTCAGCCCTGGGTGGTAACAGTAGTGTGGCACTTCAATGCCATTTTGCCTCGCAGCCTCAATGATATTGGTTCCGTCTTCAACTTCAACTTCGAGGTCGTTCAGTTTAATGAATGCCATGATGTCCTCATTATGCAACGCGTAAGGTTGTGTCAATCAATTTGCTCGTTACCCCTGATAGCACTGGTAAAATTTACGCTTCAAACAGTCTTGGGACTATCCGCTGCTGATAAGCATAATTATCTTCCTGCGGTACTGTCGCTTCTTCTATCGGCAATGTTATCAGTTTTCCTTCACGGATCGCAGCCTCAAACTCTGGGCGGAATTTCCGCAGATAGCTCACAGCGGGCCATGAGACAGCGATACCAAAGACGCAGATGGTGTTCCACGTCATGGTATCCACATTTGCGATGTTATTTGCAACGGTCTCCAGTAGGTCGAGGTCCTCGTAAACCTCTTCCATCTCACCCGTATCGCCCCATCTTCCGCTCTCTGTAATACCGAACTTAGGTCGCTGAATCGTCGTTTCCCGTCCTTTGCCATCGGCAATTCGTTGGACAATATCTCGCACCCAAGGCGTTCCCCAACGGCACGGTGTGCACTGACCGCACGACTCATGTGCGTAGAACTTCATGATGTTGAGGAGACAATCGACGATATTCCGTGTTTCGTTCATGACGATAATTCCACCAGAACCGAGCATCGATTTCCAAAGCGTCAATGAGGTGAAGTCGAGGCGACATTCCAGCTCATAGTGCGTTAGAATCGGCGCGGAACTGCCGCCGGGGATAACAGCTTTTACGCGCTCACCCTTGACACCGCCTGCAACTTCGATTAACTCCTCTGCGGTCAAGCCGAGATCAAGTTCATAGACGCCCGGCTTGTTCACGTCTCCGCTGATACAGTACAATTTTGTCCCTGTGTTTGGATCCGACTGTGGTGGATCAAACCGCGTATCCCCATAGGTGCGTCCCATACTGGTATACCATTCGACCCCGTTTCCCATCAGGAAAGGCAGGTTACACAAGGTTTCCACATTCTGCACAACTGTTGGTTTGTGGAACAATCCCTCGACTGCGGGAAATGGTGGTTTTACGCGCGGTTGACCGCGCTTTCCTTCAAGAGATTCAATCAGTCCTGTCTCTTCGCCGCAGATGTACGCTCCGGCTCCCGGATGGGTGTAAATATCCAAATCAAAGCCACTTCCTAGGATATTTTTTCCCAGATAGCCGTGCTGATATGCTTCGTCGAGAGCCGCATCTAACATACGCTTACCAAGTGTGAATTCCCCACGAATGTAGACGTACGCGGTGCTAATCCCCATGGCATAGCAACAGATTAGGATGCCCTCAATCAACAGATGCGGATTCTTCTCCAGAACGTAGCGATTGCTAAACGTACCCGGCTCACTCTCATCGGCGTTACAACACAGGTAGCGGGGCTCAATATCTCTGGGCACGAAACTCCACTTCAGCCCGGTTGAAAACCCTGCGCCGCCACGCCCTTTCAGCCCGGATTGCATCACCATATCGCAAATTTCTTCCGGCTTATACTCTTGGACTGTCTTCTCGAGGTGTTTATACCCATCGTACTGACGAAATACATCAAATGTATTGATGTTCGGTACATCCAGATATTCGTAGAGAATGCGTCTTTCTTGAACCATGAGTTGTAACCTTAAATTTGTCCCTACTCTAAGCTATCCAAAATCTCATCCATCTTTTGCGGAGTGAGGTTTTTATACAAATCATCGTTAATCATCACGACAGGTGCTACATCGCAAGATGCTAGACACTCTGATTTCAGTAAGGTGAATTTCCCATCCGGCGTGGTTCCTTTTGCCAAATCTGTTTCAGAGGCAACATCTATATTAAATTTTTGTTTGATATGCTCCAGCACTAATTTACAATCTCTCAACGCACAGGGAAGTGTATAGCAAACGCGGATAACATATTTGCCGACGGATTCCTCGAAAAACATCGGATAAAATGTCACCACATCTTTAACCTTCATCACCGGCAATTCCAAGAGTTCAGCGACATGCTCCATCACGGCAGGACTGATGTAACCTGCCTGTTTCTGTGCTAGGTGCAGTGTAGGAAGCATTGCGGCTTCCTTCACCGGATACCGCTGAATCAGCCTCTCAAACTCCCGCTGATTTTCGTCTGAAAACTGGAATGGCGTTTCTATTTGAATCAGTTCATTGGACATCTGCTCATTCCTTTTGAGAATAAGTACCTAAAAGTGCGTTGTGTTAGTTAAAGTGTCTAGAATCACTACTATTTGGGGAGAGCGGACACTACAATCTCCATTAGTCCGAAGAGCGGTCAGGCTGTACGCCCACGGCAATTGCTATACCAATAACCAAGACCGCAGCAATCCCTAAACAGAGAATCAGAAGCCAGGGCGGTTCTTTTGCGGACATTTTAATCGGCACGTAAGGGGTGCCACCGACTACGACGGTGAGCGGCTTATCGACACGATCTCCATAACCTTTTTTATGACAGCTTAGCAGATAACGACCAGGAGCCAAGCCGACTATCTCGAACTCACCGTCACCAGTTGTCTCCCCTACGGTTTCAAGTCCATCAGCAGCGACGAGAACAACTCGAACCCCTTCGATTGGGAGCTGCGCCGTTGAAGTATCAGAGACATAACCACGAGCTGCCCCCGTTTTTGTATATTCAGCTGTTCTAAGCTGCATATAGTGGTTGCCACCGGCAACAATGATGACTGGTTTTCCGACAGTGTCCCAGTATCCGTCTTTATAACCACTCAGCAGATAACGACCAGGAGCCAAATCAATTATCTTGAATTCACCGTTGCTATCTGTCTCTGTTACAGTTTCGAATCCATCAACATCAGCAAGAACAACTCTGACTCCTTCGATTGGGAGCTGCGCCGTTGAAGTATCAGAGACATGACCGAGAACTGCCCCTGTTATTAGATTTTGCGAAAAGACAACTCCGGAAATGAGCCACAGACAGCATAATAAAAGAAGGGTTAATCGCTTCATATTTTCGCTTTTCGCCCCGATTTATGATGCGTCTTTTGCCTGTAGATACCGAATAGTCTGATTGCAGGATAATTTCCTTTGCCCTCAAGGCTTAAGGATTTCCTCCGTACCACGAGGGCTCAAACCTTATTAATATTATCGATCCAATTCCCCGGCAATAATATTTAGGCTACCTAATACGGAGACGATATCTGATACCATACTGCCTTCAATCATGTGAGGCACGGCTTGGAAGTGTATAAAACTGGGCGGACGAATACGGATTCGATAGGCTTTACCGCTGCCGTCACTGACGATATAAAATCCCAATTCACCGTTCGGGGACTCGGTGGCGCAATAGACTTCACCCGCGGGGGGTTGGACCCCATGTCCATCCATAAGAATCTTGAAGTGGTGGATCAAACCTTCGATATTCCCGTAAGCATCCTCTTTAGTAGGGAGACTGATTTTATAGTCATCTACATTGACAGGTCCATCGGGAAGATTATCCAGTGCCTTCCGGATAATTCGTCCACTCTGGATCATCTCTTCCATTCGCACGAGATAACGGTCATAAACATCCCCGTTGGCTCCGACGGGAACATCAAAATCGAAGTCCTCGTAAGAGGAGTAGGGTTCCGCTTTTCGTAAATCCCAATCTACCCCGGAGGCGCGTAGACACGGTCCTGTAAATCCGTAATCGATTGCATCTTCCGCTGAAACCACCCCAACATCTTTGGTGCGATCCATCCAAATCCGGTTTCGGGTCAGCAGTGTATGAACCTCTTTCAGGGTTTTCGGAAAGCTATTCAGGAACGCTCGGACATCTTCTTCAAAGCCGTCGTAGATATCTCTCATCAGCCCACCAACACGGGTATAGCTGGTAGTCAAACGGGCGCCGGTGGTTTTCTCGAAAATGCTGTACAACTTCTCGCGCTCTTCAAAGCCGTATAGCATCACTGTGAATGCCCCGAGGTCTAATGCTCCCATACCGAGCCAAAGCATGTGATCTGCGATGCGGGAGAGCTCAGCGAGGATTACGCGAATGTATTCACAACGTTTCGGGACTCGGATATCCAGCAGCTTTTCCACAGCGAGCACATAGCCGAAGTTGTTGGACAACGGTGAGAGGTAGTTCATCCGGTCCGTCACAACGATAAACTGATTGTAGTCTTGGTGCTCTCCTAGCTTCTCGAAGCCGGTATGTAGATAACCGAGATGGGGTGTCGCTTTTAGGACGGTTTCGCCATCAAGCTCTACGACAATTCTAAGTGTGCCATGAGTCGCGGGATGCTGCGGACCGAAATTCAGCGTCATCGGTTCGCCAGAAACTCGATTTGGATCTGTATGCATCTCTTTTTCTCCGGTGGAGAGTGGGAATTGTCTACTGATAGTTGAAAAGTAAACTTAAAGTGTATTACAAATTCTGCTGCTCAAAGTTAAAGGTCTCGCGTTCCCCACGCCCGCGCAGCGGGTAGTCCTTACGAAGCGGGTGGCCTTCATAATCATCGGGCATCAGGATTCGCCGTAGGTCTGGATGGTTCTCAAAGGTGATTCCGAACATGTCGTATGTTTCTCGCTCCAGCCAATTCGCTACTTTCCAGATTGATATCATTGATGGGATGCTAAGTTCTTTTTCATGAACGGGCACTTTGACACGCAAACGTTCTTTCTTTTCGGTTGAAAGCAGGTGATAGACGACCATGAACCGTGCGTAGTCGTATTTCATCAGGACATCTTCCATTAAGGAATAATCAACTGCTGTGACATCAGCAAGAAAGTTATATGCGAGTTCTGAATCGTTTTTCAGGAACGTCATTAGTTCATAGATGACATCTTTACGGGCAGTAATGGTCAACTCACCTCGTGCCTCGGAAACATCTAGGATGGCATCAGGGTATTTTTCCTGAATTTTTTGAACTGCAAGTGGCTGTTGCTCTTCACTCATAGGATTTTATCCTCTGGATCGGGTGCCCGTCCCTGCTAGCTAGCGAGTGCTCCACTCTGCCTTTTAGGGGAGACGCTTTCTTGTTCCACGATACGTTGAATCTGTATCACAGCGTCAATGAGGTCCTCCGGACGTGGCGGACAGCCGGGGATGTAAATATCGACGGGGATGAATCCATCCACGCCTTGCACTAAGGTATAGGTATCAAAAACACCGCCCGTAGAGGCGCATGCCCCCATTGAGATGACCCATTTTGGGTCGGGCATCTGGTCGTAAATCTTTTTCAGGACCGGCATCATTTTAATGGAGATACGACCCGAAACAATTAACAGATCCGATTGGCGCGGCGAAAATCGAATTGCTTCCGCACCGAAGCGTGAGAGGTCGAACTTCGACGCCAAGGTTGCCATCATTTCAATGGCGCAACAGGCAGTGCCGAACGGCATTGGCCAGAGGGAGTTTTTCCGTCCCCAGTTCACAAACTTATCAATAGTGGTGGTGAGTATATTATCTCCAAGTTGACTTTCTAATCCCACGATAGACCGCCTTTCTTCCAAGCGTAGATGTAACCTAAAAAGAGGATACCGATGAAGACCAGCATTTCGATGAGGATAAAATAGCCGCTGTTCTCCGTAAATTTCTTAAAGACAATTGCCCATGGATACAGGAAAACGACCTCAATATCAAAAATGATAAAGAGCATCGCGATGAGCCCAAAGCGGATGGAAATCCTTTGCCGGGTGTCTCCGACCGGTTGAACGCCAGATTCGTAAACGGAGAGTTTGGCTTGCGTAGGTTTCTTTGGCCCAACTAAGTGGGTCAGGGCGAGGTTCACTCCCGCAAAGCCGATAGCAAAAACGAGTAGAAAAAGTATGGGTAAGTAATCAGTCAACATTTTTTAATAATTTGTGCGGCATTTTCAGCCGAAAAATAAGGTCATTGAATGTCGGTTGTGAAATGTTTCACATACTCAAGCCAAAAAAGAATGGGCTCATTTTCAGCCCATTCTTTTTCAACAAAATATTATTTCACATTTTGAAAGCGGTGTCAAGTCTTTTTTCATCAAAAAAAGGATAAATTTTTGACTAATCATCTAACACAATTAGCGGACGGTTATATCGTGCTCGAATCCGATTTATCGTAGATAGCACAAGTGGGCGCTCAATAATTTTGCGTTCCACTCTTCGCTTACCGGGGAAATCACAGAGGATTACACCGACAAGCAGGCTCAAGATACCTTGTCCCGGCGTAAATAGCATGATGAATCCGCCAATCAAAAAGACTATACCGCACACATTTTTTAGGAAGCGCAGAAATAGACGGAAGATAGGGTTTCTTATACGGCTCACCTGTTTCTTTCGAGCGAAATAGTCCGATGGCAGCGAAATGAGCAGTATCGAAACGCTCGCAAGGCTTGCAATGATGGTAACTATAGATAGAATTAAGAACAGCATCCAGTAGGTTTTGATCTGAAAGATGATAAATTCAATCACAAGTAATTCTTCGTTTCTCCGTTGGGTTTTTGTTCGTCAGCCAACTAACGTTTATCGACGGGCGACCGCACCGCCGTCAATTGTTAAGATATCGCCACTTATATAAGCCGCCTCATCGGAGGCGAGGAATAGCACCGCGCCGATATAGTCCCAAACAGTTGCGCGCCGATCTAGCGGGGGAGCATCGGTTGAAGCGGGAAGCAGATCTGGCAAGGAATTATCCTGTGGCAGATTCTGCGGGGAATTGACGCCTGTAGGGGCACCGCCGCCGGGGGCAATTGCATTGACGGTAATCCCGTGGGGACGTAATTCAAGGGCAAGGCTACGGGTCAATCGGTTCAATGCCGCTTTGCTAACGCAGTAACTGAGAACACCTTCATGCGATTCTTCCGCGTAAATTGATGAATTGTTGATAATACGCCCACGAATCCCCTGCTCACGCATCACCTTCGCTGCAGCTTGAGCGCACAACAGGCAGCCCTTGACGTTGACAGCCATGACGCGATCAAAATCTTCAGCGGTCACTTCAAATAGCTTACCCCTGCCCAGAATGCCCGCATTATTGAACAGGATGTCTAAGCGCCCGAATGTTTCAACGGTGGTATCAACTGCGGCTTGTACCTGTTCAGGAATAGTCACATCCAGCGGTATGGCGATTGCTTTGCCGTTTTCATTCTGAATTTCTGCGGTAACCGCATCCGCCATCCGCCCCCCTGCAACGACGACGGCTGCACCTTCGTGCGCAAATGCCAGACATGCTGCCCTGCCAATCCCAAGTGGACCTCCGCCGCCTGTTACAAAAGCAACCCGGTTTTCAAAACGCATCTTTCGCCTCCATTTTATGTCAACAGAACGCCGTTATGATACCACGCATGGCGGTTAGCGTGCAATCAAAAATCGTGGTAATTCGTTGACGTTCTAGCCACAGTGTGATAGGATAGAAAAAAGATCAAAGGAAGGAGATCGGTGACGTTGAAGACATTCGCGGAAACATTCATCCAGATGTTGGATGATTTTGGTATCCGATACATTTTTGGCATTCCAAGCGGTCCTTGGACACCGTTCATGGAAGCAATGCGTCGGAGCAATGTAGAGTTTGTGTTGGTTAGCAATGAGGCGTCTGCGGGATTCATGGCTGATGTTTGCGCACGACTGACAGGCAAACCGGGCGTCTGTTACGGCACTTTCGGTCCCGGTGCTACGAACCTGAGCACAGGAATTGCAAATGCGCTGCTAGATCGGTCGCCGGTGCTCGCCTTGACTTCGCAAGTCCCAACTTCAATGCGGACGCGGATGACTCAGATGAAAATTGATCATCAGGCACTGTTTCAGCCAATTTCGAAGTGGACTGTGGAACTTTCTGCGGACAATCTGTGCGAAACGGTGGTCAAAGCTGTTGATATTGCTTGTCAAGAGGTCCCCGGTCCCGTGCATCTCGGCATTCCGGCAGAACTTGGAGAAACGCCTGTCCCAGATTGTGAGGGTGTTGGTAACCACGCAATCGGTCATCAACGCCAAGCCGTTACGCCTACCGTTGAATCGATACAGCAGGTGGAGCAGCTGATGAGATCCGCCAGAAAGCCGATTATCGCGTTGGGTTTGAGTTTGACCCGCACTGATGCCCAAGCAGTTGTGAACCAATTTGTGGAGAAGCAGGGCATCCCTGTCATTCTTACACCGATGGCGAAGGGAATAATTTCCGAGGAAAGTCCTTACTATGCCGGTGTGCTGTTTCACGCTCTCTCCGATCAGGTTGCGAAAACACATGGCGAAGCTGATTTGGTCGTTGCCATCGGCTACGATGTCGTGGAATTCAATTACGAGGAGTGGCTGCCGAACGCCCCGATTGTCCATATTGATACCGTTGCTGCCGATATTGATCCCAGTTATGAGGTTTATGATGTGATCGGCGATATTTGTCAAACGCTTGAGGCGATGCTGCGCTTCCCAAGGTTCGACTACGATTGGCGTGTTGAAGAACTCCAGAGTCGCAAAGAGAAGTTATTCGCCAACCTCTCACCCGATACGCCGAATTTCTCGCCGCACCACGCCTTAAATATCTTGCGAGAGGTACTCCCTGACGACGGGATTATGACCTGTGATGTTGGGGCGCACACGCACCTCATCGGACAGCTCTGGAAGACCTATCGTTGGGGCAATCAAATCATGACAAACGGGGGATCATCGATGGGATTTGGGATTCCGTCGGCGATTGCTGCGAAGCTGTGCTGTCCGGATCGGCAGGTCGCCTGCGTGACCGGGGATGGCGGGTTTTTAATGATGGCGGGAGAGATGGTAACTGCCATCAATTTAGGGACACCTGTCGTTTTTGTGGTACTGACGGATCAGAACCTCCAGTTAATCAAGATTAAGCAGGAGCGGAAAGGCTTTCCACAATACGGCACGCGCCTTTTCGGGGAGGGTTATAACCCCGCCCACACCTATTTCGGGGTTCCGGTCCTTGTCGCAAAGGATGAAGAAACGTATCGATCTGCATTGATCAAGGCATTTGACATGAACGTGCCTGTGATTGTCGAGGCATTTGTCGATCCAGCGGAATACGATGATTTAATCCTCAAACCGCATCGCACGGCGTAATGCTACTTGCAGTCAGAAATGCGATTTCTAGAAGGGAAGAGTTATGATCGCGTTGGTCTTCGGTTTTGTTGTGATAGTGATGATCGGGGCAGGGGTACTCATTTCGAGGTTGGCGGAGATTGCTAAAACGGATCGAGGCAAGAAGACGTGGATCTGGGGGATTATCATACTCATTGCGCTTATTGCGGCGCCGCTTCTTTTGTTGGGTGTCGTCGTCAAGTTCGCGCAATATGCATCGGTGGGAAGTATTTTTGAGGGTTTTGGCAATCGTTAGAGATTCACAGGCTTACTGACGCTTGATTCAGAAGTTCGCTCATTCGCCTATCTGTCGGATTGCTTCTTCATAGATCTCCCTGAGCGGGACACCATGTTGTTCCGCAAGCCGCTTGCAATCTTCATATTCGGGGACTGTTTTAATTAACTGACCCTCCAGATATCCGCACTTCGCACGAACAGTTCCCCATCGCGTTTGGATATCGACAAAATCACGGGTGAGTTTTGATCGTTCAACGGTGTAGCATCTGACGCCAAACGTGGTGGTTTCTACGAGAAGGATTTCGCTCAGGGTATCACGGAGGGGTGGTGTACAAAGGACACTCAGTTTTGTCGCCGGACGCCCTTTCTTCATGAAGATCGGCGTCAAGAAAACGTCAAGGGCTCCCCGGTCAAATAATTGCTCCATCAGGTAGCCTGCAATCTCTGGCGACATATCGTCGAGGTTGGTTTCAATTACGCAGACCTGATCATGCTCGATAGTTTTTTTTTACCGACACATAGCCGTAAAAGGTTCGGTTGTTCCTCAAGGTTGCGTGTGCCGGCGCCATAGCCGATTTGGTTGATGGTCATCTCTGGCATTGTACCGAATCCATCCGCAAGCGTCGTGATAATGGCTGCGCCGGTGGGTGTCACTAGCTCTTTTCGGATTTCGGTCTGTCGGACGGGCACACCGCATAGCAACTCCATCGTTCCGGGTGCAGGGACAGGCATGAGTCCGTGGGCGCACCGAACGAAGCCGCCTCCGAGTGATAACGGAGAGGCGTGGATCTCATCAATCTCTAGAAGGTGTAAGCCAACGACGGCTCCGACTATGTCCACAATCGCATCAATACCGCTGACTTCGTGCAGGTGCACCTGATCTTTGGAGGTGTTGTGGACTTTCGCCTCCGCTGCTGCTAGTCGATCAAAGATCTGCTTTGCACGATCAATGATTACTTCCTCAAGGTCGCTATTGTCTAGGATTGCGAAAATATCGGAGAGGTGGCGGCTTGGACCGTGCCTATGCGAGTGATTATGATGTGCGTGGTCGTGACCATGGTCGTGGGTGTGATGGGAATGTGCCGTTGTGTGTGGTTTCGACGGGGAATCGTTGTGTTCGTGTGAATCCTCGATCAGATCTCCTGTTTCCACAACTACGTGTGTGCCGCTGATGCTATGTTTCGTGGCTTTCTCGAATCGCAAAGTAAATTCGTCCAACTTCAACTTTGCCAACTCTGTGCTCAATACTTCTGAATCAACACCCGCATCGACCAAGGCACCGAGCACCATATCTCCACTAATACCTGAGAAACAATCGAAATATGCAATCTTCAATTTAATTTCCTTTTCGTTGGCAAACTTGAATGGGGGCTTTGTCCAGTCCGCATCAACAGCTCCAGCACATCTTCTCGCGTGAACGTTGGTGTTAGTACCCTAGCAGCTCAATCCCTTCCCGATACGTCTGAGCCGATGTTTGCAACGCTTGGAGTTCATCATCGGTCAATGCGACATCGATAATCTGTTCTACGCCGTCTGCTCCCAATTTAATCGGAACACCGATATATAAGTCATTGATACCGAACTGTCCAGTCAGATGTGCTGCGCAGGGGATGAGTCGTTTTTTATCACGGATGATTGCATCCGCCATCTGAGCAAGCGAGGCCCCTGCTGCGTAATAGCCACTCGTCTTCAGGAGGTCGACTACTTCTGCACCGCCATCCCGTGTGCGTTGTGCCATCTCCTCAATTCGCTCTGCAGATATAAGTTGCGTAATTGGGATTCCGCCAACCGTTGTGTAACGTGGTAGGGGCACCATCGTATCTCCATGTCCTCCCATCACGAGGGCATTGATGTCTTCAACAGACACACCTAGTTCAAGGGAGATAAAATAGCGAAAACGTGCTGAATCGAGTACACCCGCCTGTCCAACCACTCGATTGGACGGGAATCCGGAAACCTTCCACGCATGATAGGTCATGATGTCCAACGGATTGGTCAGCATTACAATAATGCAGTCCGGTGAGTGCTTTACGACATTTTCCGTGACACTACCAACGATGTTCGCGTTTGTTTGCAACAGGTCTTCGCGTGTCATTCCCGGCTTACGGGGCGATCCAGAGGTGATGATCACTACGTCAGAGCCCGCGGTCTCTTCGTAACCTACTGAGCCTGTGACGCTTGCATCGAACATTTCAACGGGCGATGCCTGTGCCATATCCAAGCTTTTTCCTTGTGGGATGCCATCAATAATGTCTACCATCACGACATCGCCAAGCTGCTTTTGTGCGATGAACAGCGCGGCAGTCGCGCCGACGTTTCCAGCACCAATTACACTAATTTTTTTTCGAGCCATTCATTTCTCCTATGATGGATTACAGATTAAACCGTTTTATGGAGGATGCGGATAAAAAAAAGAAACTCGCGGAATCCGCTAAATCCGAGTTATGATCCTGCGTTCACGTATTCTTCCCACCGCGTCTCAACGCTGGTATCTTCAACCGTCTCCATGACGTAGTCTCCGAATATCTCGCTGGTCGCACCTGTGCTACGTCCGGTTATAACTACCTTGCGCTCGTACTGTCCGCAAATGTCGAGGGCTTTGTGCAGTTTTTGACCGAGTTCGTCGAATCCGATATGCTCAAGCATCATGGCACCCGCCCGGATGAGGGAGCTTGGGTCAGCATACTGCGCTCTCCCTTCTTGCACCATTCGTGGAGCACTCCCGTGGATCGCTTCAAACATGGCATACCGTTTGCCAATGTTCGCGCTACCGGCGGTTCCAACGCCGCCCTGAATCTGCGCGGCTTCGTCAGTCAAGATATCACCGTAGAGGTTGGGGAGCACAAGTACTTGAAAATCCTGTTGACGCGCTGGATTTATCAGTGCCGCGGTCATAATGTCGATGTACCAACTGTCCCATTCAATGTCCGGATACCGTTGTGCAATCTGGCGGGCAAAGTCGAGAAACTTGCCGTCGGTCGTTTTGACGATATTTGCCTTTGTAACGGCGGTCACCTTAGTTTTGCCGGTACGTTTCGCATGGGCAAAAGCTGCCTCGATAATCCGTTCAGACCCTTGGCTTGTGATGACGCGAAAATCTATCCCCAAGTCATCGGTGACATTGATGCCTTGGCTGCCAAGTGCGTACATATCTTCGGTGTTCTCACGGAAGAAGATCCAGTCAATGTTTTCAGCAGGGACGCGCACTGGACGGACATTGGCGAACAGGTCGAGTGCCTTGCGCATGGAGACGTTTGCGCTCTCTATGTTGGGCCATCCATCCCCTTGTTCAGGCGTGTGAGTTGGTCCCTTTAGTGTTACGTGGCACTCCTTGATCTCCTCGAGCACATCGTCCGGTATTGACTTCATCTGTGCGGCGCGGTTTTCAATGGTAAGCCCTTCTATTACCCGAAACTCGACCTTCCCACTGCTGACTAGGTCACGTAGGAGATATTCAAGCACACGCTGGGTTTCGGCACTAATCGTCGGACCAATGCCATCGCCGCCGAGCATTCCAACAATGATAGGCGAAATAGAGCTATAATCCATCCAATTTGGTTCTTGTTTGAGTTTCTCGACTCTCTCAAGTTGTTGCTGCAAGATGTTTCCGAAATGTTCTTTTGCGGTCTCAATTGCTTCTGAGTTGACCAATCTGCACTCCTTTCTAACTATAAAGACAGTGGGTCGCGTAGTGAAACTATATTACCAAGGGGTTCCACTCCGAAAATTAGATGAGCCTGATTACTAATGAATGCTTTGAACTCAGGTTGTAGGAAATCGAACGCATGCCCGATTTCCCACGTATCGTCGTTCAATGTGCGGAAAAAGCATCCTCCTGAACCAGTCGATTGTGGGTTGAGACGACCAAATCTGGAATCGTTGGGTCACTATTATCTGTCGGAATAATCTGGGGATCGGGAGGAATGACCGGGCGAATAATATGGCGATCCTGCAATTGTTCCCGCACGTCCATCATCCAACCAAATCCTCTAAAGATATAGGTGAGCAGCGTTCGGTCCAATTCATGGATGCCCAACGCTTCTTGAACCGCCCAGCCGCCGAAATCCGTATTTGGTGTCAATCGAAGTGGTGGATCATTTTCTCGCCCCGGTTTAATCACGCCTTCAACAAACGCAATCTGATAGATACGTTGAACGATGCCGAGCCGTTGCTTTTGCTTATCGTCGAGCGTAAGACCCCTGCTGTCTATTGCCTGTAAAACAGGTTCAATGTAAATTGCGGGTCTCGGATCTTGCTGAATTTCGTCGACTCTACCAGCGGCAGCGATTTCCGGGTGACCAAACGTCGGTATCCCGCCCCCTAGTACTTCGTTCTGAATGGCTTCTTCACGCTTTTCTGAGGGGAGCTGCTCAAGTGCATTGATAAAGTGGGTCATGTCGTGAATCGCGCCAAAATGCCGATCGCCATCAAGGTTCATGTGAGCGGCGCACAAGAAGTCAGAGACAGAAGGGGTGTGTAAGGTTGCCATATATCGGGCAACCATGTTGGATCCAGCCGATCCGTGGTGGGTTTGTATGATTCCCATGCGCTCCAAGGCTTTATCTTCAACTTCATTTGCACGGTGACCTAGGAGCAGGCTATAGCAGGTCTGAAACGCTGTTTTTCCCGCGTTCTCTTTTTCAGTGATGAGTGCGTCCGTTTGGCGAGTGAGTTGTTCCGGGGTTAAATTTGCGTTCTTTCTGAGTAGGCTGCGCATGTAAGTTGACATCACCCCCACAGCTACATTCTCTATATGCGTCCCGATCATTTCAAGTAAAAGGCGGCCCTCACGCCTTTGGTCATTCAACCCGCGATCTGGAATTCGGTTTTTCGCCCGATTCGTTTTTCTCAGCGTCGAAAAGTGCTGAATTGCAAGTTCCGGTCCTGACTCTGGAAATGTTTGAACAAAGTTGGCAACCTGCTCGATTAATGCCTTGCGCCCCGAAGCATCTTCCCTGATGACCCTTCTGACCCGGTAAAATTTACGATTAATCAGTTCCCTGAGCACTGCCTCTTCATCGAAACCGTCCTGGGCCTTTTCGGGTCTTCTACCGAACAAACCAACAAAGATTACATACGCAGGCGCAAGTCCACTGGCAACAATTTCACTCTCTTGAATTACACCGCGAAGACTAAAACTACGGATATTCAGTGTTATATCTGCGCCGTCGCAATCAACTTTTGCGTGATGTAAGACCGGATTTGCGAAGACCTTTGTTGACTGAGGCATTGTGCTAAACGCTTTGAGAACATTTGTGATTTCTTGGTTATCCAATTGTCCCGCGCTTTGCACCGCATCCCTCACCGGGCTGTAACTTGAAGTTTCAGGGAGCTCTGAAAACATCTTTCGCATGGCTGCTGTCTTCTTTGCCATTAAAATCTCCTTAGTTGAGGGCAGATCAGAGCTGGGAGTGTGGGGGGCTGTGGCAGGAATGACTCTTTGCTCGAATTGCTTGCTTGAATAATATACGGCGTTGGGATTCTATTTTTGTATGTCTGCGGGTTGTTTATTTGCATTGTGAATGAAAGATTTCCTCAATAGCTTAACTAGCAAATGCCATGTTTTACTGGAGGCTGTTGCAATTACGAATCATAAAGAAAAGGGGACTTAGCCAAAAGATGAGGAAGGCACCAAAAAATCAATTTATACATTATCAGGATCCCACAAACATCTCGATTGGGCGAAGCCAATAGGCACATTTGCGGCATTCTCATTATCTCAAGTGGCAAGGACAACCAATTGTCCGTCCAGCTTATGCTATTGTAGCAAAGGCATCCCTATAAAGTCAAGACAAAACAGGGGAACGTGCCTCGGTAAATCGTGATGTGGATCGTCTTAGGATTTACCGGAAGGGCGGGAAAAAAATGCCTCTACCGCTGATACACTGCCGTGTCAAAAATTGATTCACGGGATGGTAACTTTAAATCTTCACTAAGAGTGCTGGAAAAAAGGGGCGAAAGACAGTATACTTTATTATTCCTCTATTCGGACAGGTGTGCAAATGGTTAAACATTATTTATTCGTTGACGAATTGGCTTTCATCTCGGATCGATTGCGGGTTGTTTTTAATAGATGTGCGGATGATGCAGCATCCCCAATTTCTTTCAAGGATCTCCAAAAATTTCGGAAGCAACTGTGCACATGGGAGAATGATTTTATAAAGCCACCCATGTCGTTAGTTGCATCTTGTCATTTGGAGATGTTAGACGATTTCTATCGACGCAAGTTGGATTTCTCTGTCTTTCAAGGATTTGATGCGGCGGATCAAGAACTGATTCGGAAAGAGATTGCTGCGTACGCTGCCCGCGAAGTGCTCGACACCTTCATTGGTTATCGGTTGCGAAATTGGGCATCAATTGGTCTACAGTCACCTAAATGGGAGCTTTACCAGGAGCTAGTTCAAGATTACTACGAACAGACTGTGTCTCAAGGGTGGCGTGAGGGAATCAAAGATGTTGAAGCTGTCCTTGCCCAAACGACGGACTGGACATCAGCAGAGATTCATGCTAGATGTGTTGGAGAGCTGTTCTTTGAGGTAGATCAGATTCGATTAATGTCCAAAGTTCGACTGGAAAAGTATTTGGAAGGCGTTCGTCGACAAGTTAAGGGGCGGAGGGATTGGGGTGGAAGGAGAAATCAGATATTAAGTATGCCTGATGCTCTACAGGACAGCTTTCGGTTCTTAGGCTTGAGCTATCCGGCTAACCTGAATATGTTAAGGGAACGCTATCGTCAGCTCGCGTTAAGTTATCATCCGGATAAGGGTGGAAGCCTTGAAATGATGCAGCGGCTTAACACCGCATATCGACGGATTTCAGATTATTTACGTCGAGTGGAAACAGATCGGCTTTCATGAATATTAAGCAAAGATTGAGTCCACTGTTAATTGGTGCATCCAATCAAGAAAGCCGGCAGTCAAAACAGGATTGCCGGCTTTATCATTGGTTTCGTATAGGTATTGTAAGCTAACTTCTTTATCTCACGGCAAATTCGTTGTTCCCATTAAATATCGATCCGCTTCACGGGCGGCACCACGTCCCTCTTTGAATGCCCAGACGACGAGACTCTGCCCACGCCGCATATCACCGGCAGCAAATACACCGGGGATGCTAGTCGCGTATTTATCCTCTTCCGCTTTGACGTTAGAACGTTCATCGCGTTCGACATCCAGTTCTTCCAAAACGGTATCTTCAGGACCGAGGAAACCCATTGCCAAAAGCACTAAATCGGCGGGCCAAACTTTCTCTGTCCCTTCAATCGGCTTGGGGAAAGGACGTCCACCGTCCCCCGGAACCCATTCAACCTCAGCGGTATGGAGTTCTTTTACCTGCCCCTTTTCGTCGCCGACAAATTTCAAGGTGCTAATAAGGTAGGTGCGCGGATCCGCCCCAAATTTAGCGGCGGCTTCTTCCTGCCCGTAGTCGAGCTCGTAAACCCGTGGATACTCGGGCCACGGATTATTGGGAGCGCGTTCATCGGGTGGACGCTCTAGAATCTCAAACTGAGTGAGGCTTTTGCACCCGTGGCGCATGGAGGTTCCCACACAGTCGGTGCCCGTATCCCCACCTCCGATGACGATGACGTGCTTATCTTTAGCAGAGATATAATTCCCATCTTCGTGACTAGAATCGAGGAGGCTTTTGGTGTTTGCGTGAAGGAATGGCACAGCAAAATGGACTCCTTCGAGGTCCCGGCCTTCGATGGGGAGGTCACGCGGTTTGGTGGCACCGCCACAGAGAACAACCGCATCAAATCCGTCAACTAACTCTTTTGCTGAGATATCCTTGCCGATTTCGGTGTTGGTAACAAAATTGACCCCTTCCGCTGCCATCAAATCAATGCGGCGTTGGACAACTCTTTTTTTATCCAATTTCATGTTGGGGATACCGTACATCAATAGCCCCCCGACACGATCTGCACGCTCGTAAACCGTGACGAGATGTCCTGCCCTGTTAAGTTGTGCAGCACAAGACAGACCCGCCGGGCCAGACCCCACGACCGCAACGCGCTTACCCGTACGTTTGGCAGGCGGTTCAGGAACGACCCAACCTTCCTCCCAGCCCTTATCGATGATTGAGACCTCAATATTTTTGATTGTCACCGGCGGCTCAATCATGCCCAGAACGCACGCACCCTCACAAGGTGCTGGACACACCCGACCTGTGAATTCAGGGAAGTTATTGGTTTTATGAAGCCGTTCCAACGCTTCTTTCCACAGACCACGATAGACGAGGTCATTCCACTCCGGTATCAGGTTGTTGATCGGACAACCCGATGCAGCTGGGCTATTCTCCGGCAATCGTATCCCTGTATGACAGAACGGGATACCACAATCCATACAACGCGCCCCTTGCGTCTGAAGTTTTTCTACGGTAAAGTGTTCGTGAAATTCGTTCCAGTCTTTGATACGCTCTAATGGTGAACGATCGGGCGGAAGTTCTCTATCATACTCCATAAATCCCGTTGGTTTTGCCATGCTATCTCCTTCAATCGTAGCTCTCTAAGCCGCCGCTTCAGTAGCGACACCGCGCCGAAACGCTTCTAGCCAAGCGTCGTCTCCCTCAAATCCCTCTGTTTGTGCTTCTTCGAGTGCGTCAAGAATCCTTTTGTAGTCTTGCGGCATGACCTTGACGAATTGGGGGCGCATGTTCTCCCAGTCCTCCAAAATTTCCAACGCAAGTGTGCTCCCAGTATACTCAGCGTGCTTCTGAATCATACTCTTGACCTCCGAGATCTCTACCGGATCCTCTAAGCGTTCGAGGTCGCACTGTTCCCTATTACAGCGGATATGGAAATCACCATCGCGGTCAAGGACATAAGCGACTCCACCGGACATCCCACCAGCAAAGTTACGCCCCGTTTTGCCGAGAACAACGACTCTACCACCCGTCATATACTCACAACCGTGGTCGCCTACGGCTTCGACGACGGCACGGACACCACTATTCCGCACACAGAATCGCTCACCAGCCATGCCATGGATATAGGCTTCACCGTTGGTTGCTCCATAGAAAGCAACGTTACCGATGATAACGTTTTCCTCAGGTTTGAATGTGGATTCTTTAGGAGGATAAACAATCAACTTGCTGCCGCAAAGCCCTTTGCCAAAATAGTCATTTGCATCGCCTTCAAGACGAAATGTGATGCCAGGAGGCGTAAAAGCACCAAAGGATTGACCCGCAGACCCTTGAAAATGAATATCAATGGTATCGTCAGGCAGCCCATCGGGCCCATGACGTCGGGTCAGTTCGCTTCCTAAAATTGTACCGACAACCCGATTGGTATTCTTAATTGGGAAGGATCCCGTAACTTTTGTCCCATCCCGTAAAGTAGGCTCACAAAAATCTAACAAGACTTCGTTATCCATAGCCTTGTCCAAACCGTGGTCTTGGTCAATTTGGCAGTAGCGACCGATTTCGGGACCGACTTGAGGCTGGTAGAGAATCGGCGAGAGATCGATTCCTTTCGCTTTCCAGTGGTCAACCGCTTTTGCCGGCTCAAGTAGGTCGGTGCGACCGATCAGTTCGTTGACCGTGCGAACCCCCAACTGCGCCATAGTTTCACGCATATCCTGTGCGATGAAACGCATGAAATTCACGACATGGGACGGGTCTCCCATGAATTTCTTACGCAGCTCTGGATTTTGCGTTGCTACACCCACCGGGCAGGTGTCTAGATGGCACACACGCATCATAATGCAGCCCAGCGTCACTAGTGCTGTGGTCGCAAAACCGAACTCTTCGGCACCCAACAGCGCAGCGACAATAACATCTCGACCAGTTTTGAGTTGCCCATCCGTTTCCACGATAATACGAGAACGCAGATTATTCAATACCAAGGTCTGATGGGTTTCTGCTACTCCAAGTTCCCAAGGCAAGCCAGCGTGTTTGATGCTGGTCTGTGGGGAAGCCCCGGTGCCGCCATCAAGTCCGCTGATCAGCACGACATCCGCGTGTCCTTTTGCCACACCCGCGGCGATAGTACCAACACCGACTTCGGATACTAGTTTCACATTAATCCGCGCATGGTGATTAGAGTTTTTCAGATCGTGGATGAGTTGGGCAAGGTCTTCAATTGAATAGATGTCATGGTGTGGTGGTGGCGAAATCAGTTCAACCCCTGGCGTCGAGTGCCGCACCGTGGCGATCCACGGATAGACTTTTCTGGCGGGCAGCTCACCGCCTTCACCGGGCTTGGCGCCTTGCGCCATTTTAATCTGAAGTTCCTTCGCATTCACTAAATAGTTGCTAGTAACGCCGAATCTACCGGAGGCGACCTGTTTAATTGCGCTGTTTTTAGAGTCGCCATTGGGTTCAAGAAAATACCGCGCTGGATCCTCTCCCCCTTCACCGGTATTGCTCTTTCCGCCAATACGGTTCATCGCGATTGCTAGTGCTTCGTGTACCTCCTTGCTGATGGAACCGTAAGACATCGCGCCGCTCTTGAAACGCTTGCAAATTTCTTCAACGGGTTCTACTTCGTCGATTGGAATTGGGTCATTAGGGAACTTCAGGTCCAAGAGTCCACGTAGCGTTGCCATGCTCCGAGAGTAGTCATTAATTGACGCCGCGTAGTCTTTATAGACCTTGTAGTTATCGGTGCGGGCGGCCAATTGCAGCCTATGAACCGTGGCTGGATTGAACAGATGATATTCGCCATCCTGTCGCCACTGAAAATGTCCGCCAGCATCCAATGTGCGATTATCAACCGGAATTTCTGGGAAGGCTGCGCGATGACGCATCAGGGCTTCGCGAGCGATAATCTCAAGTCCAATTCCTTCTACGCGAGTATCCGTCCAGGTAAAGTAACGGTCAACAACCTCTTGCTTGATGCCGATAGCTTCAAAGATTTGCGCCCCTCGATATGACTTAATGGTAGAAATCCCCATCTTCGCCATGACCTTGACCACACCTTTGGTCGCCGATTTGATGTACCCCTTGACCGCATCTTTATACCCGATATCCGTCAGTTGTCCTTCGGCAATCATGTCCGCTAGGCTCTCAAATGCCATATAAGGATTAACCGCTTGAACACCATACCCGATGAGCAGACAGAAGTGATGGACTTCGCGGGGTTCACCCGATTCAAGCGCGATACCGACTTTCGCGCGCGTGCCCTCCCGAATCAGATGGTGGTGGAGGCCCGCAACAGCCAGCAGCGCGGGGATAGGCACAGACTTTTCGTCAACGCCGCGGTCAGACAAGATGATAATGGTATAGCCCTCTTCTATCGCGCGATCGGCGGCTTCAAAGAGCCCATCCATCGCTGTTTCAAGACCGCCCTCTCCATCGGCGACGTTAAATAGGATTGGAAGGGTAGTAGATTGGAATCCCGGCTGATCTACTTGACGCAACTGCTCTAACTCCTCATCTGAGATAATTGGGGTGTCGAGGAGTATCTGATGGCAACTCTCCGGTTCTGGCACGAGCAGGTTACGCTCGGCACCTATTGTTGTTTCAGATGAAGTGATAATCTCTTCCTTGAGCGGATCCAATGGAGGATTAGTCACTTGTGCGAATAGCTGCTTGAAATAGTTGTAAAGTAGCTGCGGCCGGTTAGAGAGTACCGCCAAAGAGGCATCATTCCCCATTGAGCCAACGGGGTCACGACCGATTTTCGACATAGGTCCAAGAAAGATGCGCTGATCTTCAAATGTATATCCGAATGCTTGTTGGCGTTGTAAAATCTGGTGGTGATTTTTTTCAGGCTCCTTCGGTTCAACCGCTGGCAGGTCTTTTAATGCAACGAGGTGTTCATCTAGCCACTGACCATACGGATACTCGGAAGCGATTTTATCCTTTGCTTCGTCATCGCTGATAATGCGTCCCTCACTCGTATCAATTAGAAGAATCCGACCCGGTTGGAGACGCCCCTTGTAGGCAACCCGTTCGGGGGGTATGTCCAGCACCCCAGTCTCCGAAGCGAGTACGAGCATATCATCGTTTGTGATGTAATAGCGGGAGGGACGGAAACCGTTACGGTCTAGAGAGGCTCCAACAACCGTGCCATCGGTAAAAGCGATGGAAGCAGGACCATCCCACGGCTCCATTAAACAGCTATGATATTCATAAAATGCGCGCTTCTCAAGGCTCATGCTCTCGTGATTTTCCCACGGTTCAGGAATCATCATCATCACAGAGTGGGGTAATGACCTGCCAGAGAGTGCGAGAAATTCCAGACAGTTATCGAAGATAGCGGTATCGCTTCCGTCTTCGTCGAGGATGGGGAAAAGTTTCGGGAGATCATCACCAAACAACTCAGACGCTAACATCGCCTGCCGCGTTTTCATCCAGTTCTGGTTCCCGCGCACGGTATTGATTTCGCCGTTATGAATCATGTATCGGTACGGGTGCGACCGCGCCCAACTTGGGAAAGTATTCGTCGAAAATCGGGAGTGAAGCAGGACAATTGATGCATCCATCCGAGGGTCTTTCAGTTCGGGATAGAATTCGGGCACTTGCATCGGTGTGAGCATCCCCTTATAGACGATCGTTCGGCTAGACAGACTCGGAATGTAGAAATCTTCATCTATCCCGCCGTATCGGATAATATTGGAGACACGCTTCCGAATCACATACAACTTGCGCTCAAAGGTGAGGTCATCTTCGATATTGGGGTTTCTGCCAATAAAGATCTGCCATATAGCAGGCTCGGATGAGCGGGAAATTGGTCCCAGATAGAAATTATCGCTGGGAACTTCTCGCCAACCCAAAACCGTTTGCCCCTCTTCGATAACAATCTCTTCCAGTTTTCGCTGACAGCGTTGAAGTAGTTCACCGTCCTCGGTCTTGGTGAAAAACACCATACCAACGCCGTACTGTTTTGGATCGGGCAGATCAATTCCTACATCCTCGCAGGCATGTTGAAGGAAGTTGTGCGGGACCTGCATTAGAATGCCTGCTCCGTCGCCTGTGTTTTCTTCGGCACCGCGGGCACCCCGATGGTCAAGACAAACCAGCGCATCTAGTGCTTGACGCACGAGCGCGTTGGATTTTTCACCTTTGATGTTGACTATAAAACCGATACCACAGGCATCATGTTCGTAGGCGGGATTATAAAGCCCTTGCTTTTTCGGGATACCTATCTTTCCTGTCATGTTAGCCTTTCCTGTTCTGCTTTGTTCCGAGAACCCGTATCTATCTATTACTCTTGCTGTGGCTTTTGTTTACTTTATCTCTGACTTTCCTCTGCCCTGATAGTGCCTGACCATATTTCCCTGAGTCAATGACAAACACTTTGTTTGAATGGATCGGCAAACACAGGAGAATGTTCTCCCAATAGTCCGAAACCTAATGATTACTTGCTGAAACAGTTCCATTAAGATGAAGGTTCAGGAAGGGAAATCATTTGGTGGGGATTTGTTACGCTCACTCCGAGAACACTATATTCGATAAAAATTTTCGCGAATAGACTTGTAATAATACATTACATGAATTACCTATGTCAAGTAAATTTCCTTGACACCTGTCCAAACAATTTAGGTTGACAATCTCCCTCCAAACTTGCATAATAAAAATCTTAAAACCCGAGGTGGAGGGAGCAAACAATGATTAACCTAAGTGTCAACGTCAATAAGGTTGCGACACTAAGAAACTCTAGAGGCGAAGATGTCCCCAATGTTATCCAAGCGGTACAAACCTGCATCGATATGGGTGCACAGGGGATTACGGTGCACCCGCGAGAAGACCAACGACACATCAAACCCCACGATGTCTACGAAATTGCCGAGATGGTTACTGTCGAATATAACATTGAGGGCGATCCCCGACCCGACCTGCTAGACATGGTGATCGAGGTGCGTCCCGATCAGTGCACACTCGTTCCCGTCACGCCGGGCGAGGTGACAAGTGACCACGGCTGGAATCTAACGGCGGAAGGTGAGGGGCTCAAACCAGTCATCCAACGACTCAAAGATGCCGGCATTCGTGTTAGTCTATTCAGCGGCATAGATCTTCATCAAATCGAGTTGGCGAAGGAAGTGGATGCGGATCGGGTTGAATTCTATACCGCGCCTTATGCGTGGGCAAAAACTGAGCAGGAGATTGCACACGAATTCGGTTTACTCGTTAAAGCTGCTGAAAAGGCGGTCAGCTTGGGGCTTGGCATCAATGCGGGACATGATCTCAATTTAGAAAATCTGCCGCGCATGAGAAAACTCCCCGGCTTACTTGAGGTCTCGATCGGTCATCACCTGATGGCGCACGCCCTTTATGTGGGGCTTGAGCAATCGGTGAGGGACTACCGGGCTGCGTTGGGTCAGGCTGTGGCATGACCATTTTTTTAGATTTACAGATGATGGTTCAATCTGTATTCCTCTGATAACAGAGTCTATCAATCCAGATCAAGGAGAGTTTGATGAGAATTTTAGTTGTCGGGAGCGGTGCTAGAGAGCACACATTTGTGTGGAAGATTGTACAAAGTCCGCTTGTTGAAAAGGTGTACTGTGTGCCGGGGAATCCGGGCATCGCCCAAATCGCCGAATGTCGATCAATTCCCCTAGAAGACAACTTCTCAGCAATCGCGGATTTTGCAGAAACGGAAAAGATAGACCTGACCGTCGTTGGTCCCGAAGACCCGCTTGCAAAGGGCATCGTTGATGTGTTTCAAGCGCGAGGGCTCCGAGCGTTTGGACCGGATCGGAAAGCAGCGATTCTCGAAGCGAGCAAAGATTTCGCAAAGCGGTTGATGGCACAAAATGGCATTCCCACCGCCGCATATCGCACATTTGAGGACGCGGATGCAGCAATCGCTTACCTTGAAGAGATTAACGTGCCGGTCTTTGTTAAAGCAGACGGGTTGGCTGCGGGGAAAGGCGTAATTCCTGGGCTAACGCTTGATTCCGCCGTTAAAGCGGTTCAGGAAGTCATGGTCGATCGGAACTTCGGAAGTGCCGGGGATAAAGTGGTAATCGAAGAGGCATTATTCGGCGAAGAAGCCAGTTTCACCGTCTTAACAGATGGTGTATCCTGTCTCCCCTTTGTGAGTTCGCAAGATCACAAAATGTCACTAGATGGCGATCAAGGCAAAAACACCGGGGGTATGGGCGCGTACTCACCGGCACCGGTCATGACATCTGAACTCAGCGAACAGGTTATGAATACGATTGTGGAACCAGCTATCAGCGCAATGGCGTCGGACGGACGTACCTTCAAGGGCATTTTGTATGTCGGGTTGATGATTACTGAGGTGGGCCCAAAAGTGATCGAGTTTAACTGCCGGCTTGGCGATCCTGAAGCGCAGGTGTTACTAACCCGCATGGAGAGCGATCTTGTGCCGATGCTGGATGCTTGCATTGATGGAACGCTGGACAAGGTTGAATGCAAATGGAAACCCGAAGTTGTAACGTGTGTAGTAATGGCATCGGGCGGGTATCCCGATTCTTACGAAACAGGTAAAGTGATTACTGGGCTAGACCGAGCCAACGCGCTGGAGAACGTGACAGTCTTTCATGCAGGGACTCAGATGCAAAACGGGAACGTTGCTACAGGAGGTGGCAGGGTACTCGGTGTGACCGCCCTCGCCTGTGACATCAAATCTGCGATTGAACAAGCGTATCGCGGGGTGGAGGAAATCCACTTCGATCAAGCCCACTTTCGGACTGACATCGGATACCGGGCGTTAGACCGCGCTTCATAGATAGTAGGGAACGCAGATCTGCGTTCCCTACAAGTGAGCATCCGTGCCAACCTCTGAATTCCAATTTCTTGGCGTTTCTCATGTCGTCGTATTAGCCCTAACAATTGCGCTGCCCATTGCACTGTCCGTGCTAGTGAGGAAAGTCGAAGGCTCTCGGTGCTGCACCGGAGTGGATTCCTCCGTAGTGGCGAATGTGGTCTGCTACCTTTTGGCTGCGACACTAATTGTCAATGAAATTGGGGTTTGGATTTACCGCGCGGCGACGGTGGAATCGTTCGGTGAATTTATACAGAGCCACCTACCCCTCCACATCTGCGGGGTTGCACTCTTTGTCGTAGTGCTTACGCTGTTGCGTCGAAACCAGATCCTTTATGAAATTGGTTATTTCTGGGGGATCGTCGGTACATTAAATGCTGTTCTCACGCCTCAATTGGAGGTCGGTTTTCCGCACTACCGTTTTTTTCAATATTTTATTGTACATGGTGGTATCGTCGTCAGTGTGCTGTTTGTGACGTGGGGATTGAGAATGCGCCCCACCTTCAAAGGTTTGTTGCGCTCATTCCTGCTCGTCAATCTTTATATGGTGGTCATCGCGGGCATCAACCTGTTGCTGAAATCTAACTACATGTTCATTTGCGAGCCACCGGATACAAAATCTCCCTTCTTCTTCGCGCCTTGGCCCTGGTATATACCTATCTTGGATGTGGTGGTTCTCGTCCTTTTCTTCGTAGTCTACTCCCCTTTCTTAATTGGTGATTGGCTGAAATCCCTTTCTCCAAAAAACGAGCACGTATAAAAGGAACTAACGGATGACACAGATGGATCAAAAAAATCCGCAGGATGTTTCAGGCAGTTCCCAGATCTTCGGTTGGTGCATGTATGACTGGGCAAATTCTGCCTATGTAACCACAGTGGTGGCAGGGGTTTTACCGATCTATTTCGCCACTGCAATTGTGGGCAAAGGGGGCGTCCAGATCGGGAACACCATTGTCAGTGCGGATGCCCTCTGGGGCTATCTGATCAGTGCCTCGGCGATGTTCGTATTTCTGTTCGCCCCGGTTCTCGGTGCCATATCAGACTTTTCTTCATCCAAGAAAAAGTTCCTGATCACATTTGCTTATATGGGCAGCACCAGCGCAACGCTTCTCTACTTCTGTCAATCCGGAAATGTATGGCAGACCGTTATCCTATTTCTGATTGCGCAGATTGGGTATGTGGCGGCGAATGTTTTCTATGATGCCTTTTTACCTCAGATCGCTCCCGAAGATAAAATAGACTGGGTATCCAGCAAAGGGTTTTCCTACGGGTACATCGGTGGCGGGTTACAATTTGCCATCACGTTGGGACTGGTCGCCGGAGGCGAAATCATCGGTGTCGGTCAAGGCCTCGCAGCCCGTATTGGGTTGGGAATGGCAGGTTTATGGTGGGCGGGTTTTACAATCTTTACGCTCAAAAACCTGAAAGAGGCGGGAGCAATAGAAGCGATGCCGGAAAAGTACCAATCGCAACCGAAGATAATCGCTTATGCCGCCATTGGAATAACGCGAACCCTCGCAACGATTAAAAAGGTTCAACGCTTCAAACATCTGCTGCTGTTCCTAATCGCTTTCATGATCTACAACGATGGCGTTCAGACAGTCATCAGTATGGCAACGATTTATGGAACTGAAGAATTGAAATTTCCCCCAACGGTCCTGATGGTCACGTTGCTGATGATTCAGATTATCGCTGCCGGGGGTGCATTACTATTCGGTAGGATCGCCAGCAAGATCGGTGCGAAACGGGCTTTGATGCTGACGTTACTCCTCTGGAGTGGGGTTGTCACCTATGCCTATTTTCTACATACCGTTACGGAATTTTTCATCTTGGGTGTCGTTGTGGGGATCGTGCTTGGTGGTTCGCAGGCGCTCAGTCGTTCTTTTTACGGGGCCATGATTCCCAAAGAAGCCTCGGCTGAGTTTTACGGGTTTTACTCCGTCTTTAGCAAGTTCTCAGCGATTTGGGGACCCTTGGTGTTTGCCATCATACGGCAAGTTACCGGAACGCCGAGATTAGCCATTATTTCATTGATGGTCTTCTTCATTGTGGGTCTGATTCTGCTCGCCTTCGTGGATGAAGAGAAAGCCAAGGAAGCCAAACACTCCGGGGCGTTCTAGGTGCTTGCTTAATCTCTTGTTGCCTATTTTTCTTGGCAGGGCTTTTTGTGTGTTATAATCCGATTTATCAAATGCTATCGCCCTTTCTGTTAGATTTTGACCGAACAAAGGGGTTAACAATTCCACAGGGGACTATAGGAGGGAGATAGAATATGAAACTAAGGCAGAAGCTAGGATATTCGATGTTTATCGTGGGCTGGGTGATAATTTTTGCCGGGTGTGGCGGTGATGATTTGATTCCAGAACAAGATACGCCGCCAATACCCATCATTAGTATGAAAGAAATCAGGGTAAAAGAATGGTGGTGGTCTACACCGCCTCCTCCCGGATATAAATCGCAGAGCATAGACCTCTATTTTCGCCTTGAAGCATCTCAACCATTGTCCTATAATCTCGCTGTTGATGTGGTAATATGGGGGACTCGGATATGGGAGAATTCGATCATTCGTAGACGAGCGGGTGAGGATTTCAATACAATCATTCGCAGACGAGGGGAGAAGGTAGAGTTCAAGAAGATCACAAGTAGAATGTGGTGGGCAACAGACGGTCAGGTTCGAGAATCTAAATTTTCCCCGGATTATCCGGTCAAAACCTTAACGATAGAGATTCTGCCGTGGGACAAGAACCGCACAATCGACGGCGGAATACTAACCAGGTTGGCTAATTGGCGGATGGCTAGAGATAACCCTTACAAGGTCGGCAGTCCGTCGCTTCGCACATGGAACTCTCCATCCAATTTTGAAGAGGATTTCAAATGAACGATTTAGCAGCCAAAGATCAATCACAGGGATTTCTCATCAGCAAAGAGACAGGGCGGACTTATCTGTGCTTCGATCTCCGAGAAAAGAGGGTAATATGGACGAAGATATTCAACGCGAAATTGAAAATAAAATCCGTGAAATATGGAAAAAATCTGACGATGGTAACTACATATATCGAGGTGAGCCTCAATGTTATGAAAAAACATCCTCAACCCTCTATCGCGAGTATCAACCATTATTGGATTCAGGGAGATTCACTATGGAGGAGGTCCAAGAATACATTCTAGCACAGGTGAGGCAATATCCGAATGAAAAGAACAAGCAAGATTTCGACCTCTTGTGTGAACTTCAGCACTATGGTAGTGAAACTAACTTAATAGACTTTACGACTGATCGCTATAAAGCCATCTTCTTTGCCTGCAACGGATTTCATGACAAGCTAGGTAGGGTTCTCCTATTAGAACAAACTGAAAAGACGATCAAAAAATACCAAATCAAAAAACCTGATCATCCACAAAATCGTGTTAAAGCTCAGAGTAGTATATTTGTCCAACCTCCCGATGGCTTTATTGATCTCGATAATGTAATTAGCATTTATATCCCGAAAAACATAAAACAGTGGCTATTAATTCACTTGAGAAGAATTGTTGATATATCTATCCAAACCATTTACAACGACTTACATGGATATATTAAACATAAGAATGTGCCCGACGAACGTAAAGCGCTGAAGCTATTGACGATGCAAGAGATCTTTCTGGAACGACCCCCAGACGAAAGTATAACTCCCGAAGTTCGACGAAATCAGGTAAAAGGTGCGATTAAGGCACTTACTAAAATAATACAATATTCACCATATGAAGCTAGTAATTACGTGAAGCAAGGTGAGTATTACTTTGTGATACGCAAGTTTGATGATGCTATTGATGCTGCTAGCAAAGCTATAAAGCTTGATCCAAATAATCGCGAAGCCCATGATCTTTACAATCGTGTGCAGCAAGCACTAGAAGAACCGCATACAAACAATTTGGAAGCTCGATGAGGTCTTTGATACAAATACTATTCCCCTTTCACAAGTTGGGCTGCCTCGTAGACCGTGGGTCTTGCCTCATCAACGGTACAGCTAGCAGAAGCCCTAGCCTTATCTGCCACCTCCCTTTTGACTTCCGTGACAATCATCCCTTCGTCTGGGAGATATTCATCAATCAGTTGTCCGCTAGGATCTATCGCCAAGCATAACCCCGGAAACCAAGCATTGCCGCTGTGTCCCGACTGATTCGCATAGAAGATATGAAGGGCATTATCAACCGCACGCCCCGGCAGCAGCTGCATTGCCAACTCCTTGTGAAACTCGGCTTGCTCGTGCTGGCCTCCATCGGTGGTAATCTTCTCGATTGCCCCACTCCCGCCAACAGGGATAAAGAAAAGTTCCGCCCCTTTCTGCGCCGCGCCCCGAAAAAGTTCGGGGAAACGCAAATCGTAGCAGATCCCCACACCAAACGTCCATCCCTGCGAGGCGACCACCGGAAACGTATCGCCGGGCACAAACCACTCCCGCTCATTCGGATTGGGCAGATGGAGCTTTGAAAACGTTGCCAGATATCCCTCAGGTCCGACGATGAGTGCACTATTACGAAGTTGCTCACCGAACGGCTCAATCGTACCAACCACAAGTGTCATCTGTAGTTTGCAAGAGAGGGATTCTAGAAATAGCACCGATTCCTCTGCTGCCGCTGCCGCGATCTTCCGCGCTTCCTCAAACGTCAGGTCGGACTTGTTCATTGATCCAGTGATGCACTCTTCCGGGAAAATCCCAAAGTCCGCTCCTCGCGCGTGTGCTTTGCGTGCCCATTCCTCTACGCGTGCCAAGTTTGCTGACGGGTCGCCCATGACGCTGTGCATTGCGATCGATGCGACTCGGATTGTGTCATTTTCCATGCTATGTCCTCATTGGTGTGTTGTGAGGTGCGGCTTGACAAATTGGGCAACCGCTTTGCCGAGCAATGTACAACCTTCGGGGGTAAAGTGGACACCATCCGGTGTCAGATAGCTGTCCCGCCCCGCGTCCGTGATGACGCCAAACAGGTCGTTAATCGGGATATCCAAGTCGTCTGCGACCTTGAGAGCGATGGCATTATACGCGGCGACATCGGACTGCAGCCGATCGAACCCCTTCCGCTCATGATGCCAGATCTCGTTGACAGGCGTAGTTGTCGCCCAGATGATAGTGCAGTTGGCCTCCGCCAAAATGCGTCCGAGGAAAGCGCGAAGATTTGATTCATACTGATCAATCGGAATAGCTGGCGCGCCCGTGTCAAAATCCTTTCTCAAATCGTGCAGCCCGCAGTTGATATGAACGACATCGGGCGATAGGGAGATAATCCACTCGTCGAGATGTTGAAGAATATTCGCGCTATTCCCGCCGTTCTGCGTCGGTGCCCAAACGTCAGCAAGCTCGGTGAGCTCACGAATAACATCAGCTTGATAGCCCATGCGAATTGAATCGCCGATGAGGATGAGTTGTTGCATTGGAAGATTCTCCTTACGGATGTATTTTCAAATATTTAGGATTTGCTCACTGCACGCCCTAGCAATCGGAGGCAACTCGCTTTGCGAGAAAGATGTCCGGCTTTCCACGTCCGTTGGCATCGGGCATCACACCTGCAATAACAAAACCGAGTTTCTGATAGAACTCGTATGGGTGGCGGCGCAGGTTTCGGATTTGTGCCAAATGGTCAAGGACATTGGGGTAAAGATCAACCCCGGCAAGGGTTGTCATGTCATCCTCATCATCAGCTCCAACCCAAATTGTCAAACCCCCTCGTTTTCGGACGAGGTCCTCAAAGTCGCGCACAAGCCGCCGTCCAGCTCCACCCCCTTGTCGGCTCGGTCTAACGACCAATGGATGGATTTCCCAGACGTTCCCATCATAGTGACTCAATCCACCGATCCAACCGACAATCTCGCCGCTCTGGCCAAGGGCGATATGGCTTATCCGATCTGCCCCAAAGGATTCTCGTACCTCCTCCAAAGCGGCTGTCATGTTGGGCCAAGCGTTTGGCGCGTGTGCTTTGAATCCCTCAATCAGCAACGCTGCGACCTGCTCAATAGCCTGTTCATCGTTGGAAGAGAGCGCGATGATTTGCACCTCCAAATCGCTCATACGGCACCTTAAAGTCTATTTAATCCAGCTCATTGATTCACCGCGTACCAAGAAAGAGCGTTCATCCCATTGACCGGGGCGTTCAACCGGAATAGCACCGGTTTCTACCGCCACGTCCAGTGGATTGGCACGTGTCTCTAGCGGAAGACGAACCCGCTCGTGCATACGGGCCGATTCGTAGACCGCCATCATAATCTCCAGAGCAGCTTTCCCGTACTTTGCCTGTCCGGGATAGTCCTCAATCTTGCCGTCGATCCAGTCGCAGATTGCATACGCCTGACTTGTAAAGGCACTTCCATACCCAGTCCGATTCTTTTCGGTCGGTTCAAATATCTGCCAACCCGCCTTATCAGGGGTCATATATTTCAAGCTGTTATCATTAACATCCATCATACCATCGCTGCCGTATACCGTAGCACCGACCTGATAGAGTCCACCACTGATGGGGACCTCGTTCTCAATGACACCTTCTACATCGTTAGGATACCCGATCAGCCCACAGCAGCGGTCCTCGACCCGATGCCCGAACAGATAGTGGTCGGTTTTGCGTTCCACAGAACCCATGACCCACTCCACCTGTGGGTTTCCTAGGACAAAAAGTTGGAAATCGACACAGTGGGTCCCTGTGTTCAACATCCCTGCTCTCACCGAGGACCAAAGCCGGCGTGGTTCGCCGATGGCACCAGCCTCAAGGAGCCGCCTCGCTTCCTGCCACGAAGAGTAGAAACGACGCTGATGACCGATAGCAAATTTGACCTGGTTACGGTCACAAGCAATCATCATTGCCTCGGCTTCTCCCAACGAGCAAGCCATCGGTTTCTCGCAGAGTATCGCTTGGGGTTTGTGAACTGCTGCTGCGATCGTCATCTCAGCGTGTTGCGGGTTCCATGAGCAGACGCTGACAATGTCGAGATCCTCCTTTTCCATCATCTCCCGATAGTCGAGATACTGACTTTTAACGTTAAAATCCCGCGCATAATCTGCTAGTGCCTCGGGGTGAGAATCGGCAATCGCAACGATTTCGGTGCGGTTACATTCCGTCCAACCTTGACCATGTGAACGTGCAATACGGCCACTTGCAATAACACCAACTCTGAATTTTTTAGCCAAGCTGAATTCCTCCTTGTTATTTGATAGTTCGTTGAACTTAAACGAAACAGAGGCTGACCACAATTGGAAGTCCGCGTATCCTAGCACGGCATGAATCTCCACGTCAAGAAATTTTGCGTGCCCCCTTCCCGTCGGAATGCAGGTCTGGATCTGGTTTCCTATTGATTGCGCCACGGATACATGATATAGTGTATGGCGTGAATCGACAGAAAAGTATGGGGACATCCCACACGAAAACTATGAAAACTTATCTAGGGACACTTATCTAAGCAATATTAAATAATAAATTATCAATTTATAGAGTTTTCAGTTATACTGTGTGTAAATCTACCTCACAAGGAGTGTCTTGAGTAATGATTTACGCAGAACTTAACGATGCGTTGGCTCTTGAACGTCTTGATGTTGCGCTTTCTGAAGCGACACAACCGAAATGGTATCGGCGTTTACTAATCATCAAACTTAGTGGTGTTGAGCGTATGCCCGTGTCGAAACTCGCAAAGATGTTTAATCTTTCTGATGAGAGTGTTAGGGCTTATATTCATAAATACAATACCTCTGGTTTAGAGGCGTTGATACCTAAGAGTCCTCCGGGGCGTCGTGGTAAAATCACACACTTCAGCAAATCCGACTGGAATCGACTTCTTGAACAAATGCCGAATCAATACGAAAAACTTCAGACGGACTCTCGACAATGGACGCTTGAGTTGATAAGAGTTTATCTCAAAGTGTATCACGAGATTTCGGTCACACCGCCAGCTATCCACCTGGCTTTACGACGGATAGGCTACCGAACCGGTCGAAGCAAACTCCGTGTTGGCAGTCCGGATCCAGAGTATCAAGCGAAACGAACTCAACTGACGGAGTTGACGAGTTTGCAAAAACGGGAGAGTTGACGAGCGAGGCGACTCAGTTGATTCTCCCGGACACCCAACTTCAGCGTTTAGGTCTGCCGGCACCTGAGACTAAAAAAAAGACGGCTCGCCTGTTTTTCTTTGATGAAGCTAACGTGTCTTGGTGTCCCAACAGTGGACGCATTTATCGACAGCAAGGCATTGAATATAAGGTCAACACCCCCGGCAAAAACCAGCGGAAATACCTCATTGGTTCCTTAGAGTATCCTTCGGGTGCCGGCTTGTATGAAATCTATGCCAATAAAACCCATCTTCAGATGAAAACACATTGGCAAAACCTAATGGATATGTATCCCGATGAGTTGCTGTTTGTCGTCCGCGATAATGCATCGAGTCATACAACGGCAAAACTTGACGATTTCCTTATTCATCATAAAGACCGATTGCGGTTAGTCCCGATGCCGACATATAGTCCGCATCTGAATCTCATTGAGCGATTGTGGCATCTGATGCGAGATCAAATCAACAGGAGTTATTTTTTCAACAGTTTCTCTGAACTCTGTGAAACTGTCATCGGGTGGCTTGATAGGCTACCTTTTTCACGATTCCAATCTTTGATGGGGATTCATGAATCAGAGCAGCTCCAGCGCAACCTTATATAAAAACTGAAAATGTATACTTAAACTTGCTTAAATCTAACGTTGTAACCAAAACCTGATTTTATTGGTGATTCACACTACTCTGAGGAGGACCTTAATAATAATGGTTATAAAGACAGCCGCTCAACTTGACAAACTCATCCGCGAGGCACTGCTAGCCGCAGGAGCCGATGAGCGTAACGCCAACCGTGTTGCGGAAGCGTTGGTTTTATCAACCTTGCGTGGCGTTGATACGCACGGCATCCTGCATCTGTCGAGCTATGTCGAGAAGATTCAAGCCGGTGAAATTGTTCCCACCGCTTGGCCCCAAATCCGACAAGAGGACGCCACAAGCGCGCTTATAGCGGGCAACTGGACCTTTGGGCATGTAACTGCGAAGTATGTAATGGAGGTCGCAATAAAGAAGGCCGAAAGCCATAACGTGGCGGTCGTAAGTGCCGTTCAGATAAACCATATCGGGCGTCTAGGCGAATACGCTGAAATCGCAGCCGCGAACGGGATGCTATCGATAATCTGGGCTGGAGGGTTCGGCGCAGAAGAGCCGGTCGCTGTTCCCTACGGCGGGCGGCACCCGGTTCTGAGCACCAACCCAATTGGCATGGGTTTCCCTGTCGGTGATGGTCCCCCCATGATCATTGATTATGCCACGACGGTTGTTGCTGGAAGTAAAGTCCTCACAGCGAGAGACAGAAACGCGCAACTGCCACCGGGCAGCATTGTTGACAAAGATGGCAATCCTTCCACGGATCCGATGGATTATCTGGAGGGCGGCTCGTTGCTACCCTTTGGTGGGCACAAAGGCTACGCCTTGATGCTAGCGGTGGAGTTCTTTGGACGAGTTCTGTCCGGAGCGGATGCCTTTTCGGACGAAGAGAAACGGGGCGGTGTCATTTTCCGCCACTCCGGCGTTACCATGATGGTCATGAAGGCAGATCTGTTTCAATCCTTGGCGGACTACTCGACGCGAATGGAGGGTTTGGGGAATCAGATCAGATCCGTGCCGCCGGCACCCGGTTTCGAGGAGGTGCTGCTCCCCGGCGACCTTGAGGCACGCGCGGAAGCAACCCGCGGACGCGATGGTATTCCTATCGCCGATGCACTCTGGGAAAGGCTAGAGGCACTCGCTGAGTCATTGGGCGTAAGTATTGATTAACCCGGGTTACCATCTTACCCTTTGAGATTGATATAGGCTGACTTGTGTAGGGAACGCAGGTCTGCGTTCCCTACACAAGCGGGAAAGATCGTTTAGACTAGGAGTTTCCAGACAAGGTAGAAGACGCGGTTGGGCATATCTTAGGAAAGACGACTCGGATCGTGGCGGGAAAGTTATTTGGATTGCAGACTTGACCGATCCGCACGTCGCCGGTGGCACTCATCAACAGATAGGCTTTCTCAAATGAAATATCAAGTTTGCGTTGGAGGAGACTCGCCATCTCCTCACAAGCGACTGTGATAGCATCTACCAGTTTTGGGGCATCACCTGTAGTTATCCATGCGTCTGCTGTTTCAATCCACGGACGGACGATTGACTCCCCCTTAATCAGCTCCACTCCCACGGTAACTTCCGCACAGATTTCTATTCCAAGCATAGAGATTTCCCCATCACCCATAGCGGCGTGAACGTCGCCAAGCCCAAACAACGCGCCTTCCACAAATACAGGCAGATAAACACGCGATCCAACTTTCACATCGCTGTGATCCATGTTGCCGCCGTGAGGTCCTGGGTAGAGCGTCGGCACAGCTTCTTCAGCGGGTGTAGTACCGATGACGCCAACCATCGGACGAGCCGGAAAACGGATCCGATCATCAAAGTGGGCTGTATCTCCTTCGATGCGAATAATTTTGGTCACATACTGTTCTGCGAGATGTCCCAAGTTTCCTGTGCCGGCTTTAATCCCAATAAAACCTTGCGAAGCGAGTTGGATATCCTGAATCTCAATGCAGAGGGTATCCCCCGGTGCTGCACCACGCACAAAGAGCGGTCCTGTCGCAGGGTTTAGCCCGCGTGGGTGAGGTTGGTCGAGGAGGTCGTTCTCACTCAGGATCGTGCCGGTGCGTGCATCATAAGTCTCAAAACGGATCTTATCCCCCGAATCTACTTCACCCACAGGACGATGGTCACGGTTGAAACTGTAAACAATATGGTCGCGTGTGATGATGTGCATTCTGATGGACCCTCCTCAAAACGGTAGGCGGTTGATCTATAAGTTCGTTATTCCGCGCCGAAAGGGAAAGTCTCAATATCGTTTTCCACTGCTTTCAGCAAAATAGAGATTTCGCGCTTATCAGCCGCATCCAGTTTATGAGGCGCGGGTGCCCGCTCCACCATAGAGGTTAAGACGCCGCGGCGTTTGAGAATATAGCGGACAAACTGATGGTTTTCCAGATTAATCAAGGGCAACAGGCGGGTATGTAGTTCCCGCGCGCCGGTCTCGTCGCCAGCCCACCAGCGCTCCATAATCTTTGCTAGCACATCGCCAAATTCGCAAGCTGGCATACAACCGTTGCCACCACGTATCATCTCCGCTGGCAGCACTTTACCGGCAGCCCCTCCGAAGATAGTTTTGATCCGATCCCCAGCCAACTGCTTGACTTCGGCGATGTGCTGCGGGCCCGGTTGCCGCTCCTCTTTGACATATTCAATCTGTGGGACATCTTCTGCGAGTTGAACAATCTGCTCCCCGGTCAGCGGTGCGTAACTATCAGCATTTTGCACCATAATCGGTCCGTCGAAGACCTCTCCAAGCCGCTTGAACATATCTATCGCTGACGCCGCATTGGTTCGTGCTGGTGCCATGGCGATTATCGAATCCACCCCTGCCTGCTGTGCGGCTTTTGCATAGAGCAGCACCTGTGGCACAGAGATGCCAGAGCAGCCAAAAACTACTGGCAGCCTGCCCTCCACTGTTTCAAGGACGGCATCCAAATTACGGATACGTTCCTCCTCGCCGAGGAAATAGAACTCCCCTACCATGACGGGCCAGACAATTCCGTGTTGTCCCGACTCACAGCAGAAATTGGCGGTAGCCTGTAGATCTGCGGTATGGATGTCTAGGTCCTCTGTGTAGGGTGTCGGAAGTAAACCAAAGACTCCCTTCATCGGATCAAATTTTGTCATTTATAAATTCCTCCGCTTGTTGTTTTTCTACTTTATGATTGATGGAAATTAAGGATCTATTAAGATAATTATTGAGTCGCAACTTGAGCAGGTTCAAAACCTGAGAATAAATCCGTTAGTCTGATGCGAGTGCTTTTGGACGCCACAACCCCAACAACTCCCCTTGTGTCTCATAATCTAATTCCTTCCACTGGTCAATAGACAGGGCGACATGAGCAAGCGCCGCTGTCGGCATCGTCTCCATTCTGCCTGTCAAGTGGGTCACAAGTGCCTCCATTCCAGGATTATGACCGACCACCATCACCCGATGGTCATCGTCCGGTACGTTCTGCAAAACAGCGAGATATGATCCTGGTCCTGCATGATAAAGCTCCTGCGTCAATTCGACCTTATCCTCACGACGATTCGCTTTGGCGACTGCTTTGGCAGTTTTTCGCGCTCTCTTGGCGGTTGAACTAATTATCCTGTCAGGCACTAATTCCTGTTCCCACAAAAACTTTCCCATTCGCAGCGCATCCTGTTTGCCACGCTTGTTCAGCGGCCGATCATGATCCGCCAACGACGAATCTTTCCAACTTGATTTTGCATGACGTAAAATTAGTAGTGTCTTCATGTTTATTCTGTTTCTTGTAGGGAATAGTTCACCTATCACCCCGTTGGGGCTTTAGGGTTGATTACCATGTTTTCTATATACATGTCGCCCACAGGGGCTTTGGGGTCGGGCTAGGAAGCTCAACCTTCAAACTATGGAAAAGGGTAGCAACTTTGGGTTAATATATTCAAAACTATCTTATCACAAACTCAAGCGGACATCCATACAAAAACTTCTTGTCGAAAAATGAGTGTTCAGCTATAATGAATGGGTGGCACGCCACGTGAACCTATGAACTTTCTGCTGGAACAGTTTCTAGGGCAACCCGAAAGGCGTCAGTTAAGCTCTTATGAATAATAAACTATCCCGAAAATTAGGAGGTATGTGTATGTCTGTACCTATGACAAATGCCGACAGCAAGCCGGCAATAGAATTCACCGAAGACCAGAAATTCATCTTCGACACACGAGGGTGGATAGCTCTCCCCGGTGTGTTGACCGACGACGAGGTCGCTGAGATGCGGGATTTTTGCTATCGTCTGAAAAGAGAGCCCGAATCCATTCCTGAACATCATCGCTCATCCATCGGTGGGCCCCTCGAAAAATTGACCGACCACCCGATTGTCCTCGGCTTCATGAACGAATTTGTCGCGACAGGTTACGCGGGTGAGGATTGCTATGGGTTTCGCTTCGAGGGCACGTTTCTGACAATCCGACCCAAAGGGCATGACAACTTCAGCCCTCATGGTGGACGAGGCATGTTGAATTTTCCGGGCAATTCACATACCTATCACATGCACCATGACAAAGCGCACAGCGGATTGACGCGGGTCGTATGGGAACTAAACCCGGTCGAGAAGCGTAGCGGCGGCACTCTGTTCTTGACGGGAAGTCACAAGGGTGCTTTCCCTCCGCCAAAGTCGACGCAGAATCGGGATTGTCCACTGTGGGAGGATTATTCCTGTCCGGCGGGATCGGTGCTGTTTTTCACGGAAGCGATAACACACACCGGCGCGCGGTGGGAGGACGATACGGTGGATCGGGTGGCTATTTTCAACTGCTACAATGTTGTCGGTAACAAATGGCATAAGTGGGAACCCCATCCGAAACACCTTGCCGAAATGCCATTCAAACGCTCCACGCTCTTCCGTCCCGTCTACTGTCAGGATAACGTGCCTTCACCGGCGGACGATGTGTAATATCGGTGGCAGATAATGCCTCAACCCTCAACGGATTTGTTGGCGAGTTCCGAAAAATTGGGTTCGCCGACATCACTCAATTGGAGGTCATACATGAAGATTACGGCAGTCAAACCGTTTATTGCATCAACTGGGAATTTTTTCGTCAAGGTCGAAACGGACGAAGGTATCTATGGCATTGGCGAAGGGGGCTTGAGACGGCGGGGACGAGCAATGGCGGAGGTTATCCATTCGTCTGAAGCTACCCTGCTTGGTCAAGACCCGTTTCGTATTGAGTATTTGTGGCAGCGGATGTTTCGCGGCGGTTTTTTCCCCGGCGGCGTGATTCAGTCCGCGGCGGTGAGCGCGGTGGACATTGCGCTGTGGGATCTTAAAGGTAAGGCGTTGGGTGTACCGGTATACGAATTGCTCGGCGGAAGGACACGGGATAAAGTGGTCTGTTATCCTCACAACGGCGACCGAAACAGTATTGAATCGCTCGTCCAGAATTGCCAGCAGACCTATGAAGCGGGGTGGAAGTTTGTTCGATGGGGGTTGTGTGACCCGGAAGGCGACGATCGTTTTGAACCGACACGAGCGGTTCGGTTCGGGATTGAGCAGGTGAAAGCGGTTAGGGAAGCGCTCGGCAATGATGTAGAGATTCTCGTGGATGTCCATACGCGGTTGGATCCGCCCGCCAGTATCGAATTCTGTAAGGGAGTTGAGCAGTATCGGCCCTTCTTCATCGAAGATCCACTCCGCAGTGAAAATCCTGCTAGTCTGAGGTTGGTTCGACAAAATACATCGGTTCCGTTGGCGGTGGGCGAGCAGTTTGACAGCAAATGGAGCTTTCGGGAAGTGATTGAGGAGGATTTGATGGATTACTGTCGAGTAGATCTCTGCATCGCCGGAGGCTTGACTGAAGCTCGGAAGATTGCGGGTTGGTGCGAAACGCACTACATCCACATCGTTCCGCACAATCCGCTTGGTCCTGTTTCAACAGCAGCCTGTCTCCACCTCTGTTTGGCATCAGCTCTTGTTGGAGTACAGGAACTACCGCGTCCACCAATGGCCAGTCTTACCGATGTCTTTCCGGTTCAGATGCCGTTTGCTGATGGCTATTTACTCCCGCCTGAGGGAACTGGACTTGGTCTTGAGTTCAATGAAGATGCGCTCATCGACGTCACACCACCAACTCCGGGCCCTCCCTCCGGTTTCCAAAGGGACGATGGGGCGTATACTAACTGGTAGGTTAATTCTCTAGCGTAGCATCAGTTTTTGGACACAGCGCCCAAGTTTTTAACGAAACTTGGGCGCTATCCGAGAAATAACAACCAAAATTTTCGATCTATATAGCAACTTGGGTGACGATAACGAAAAATTTACTTGGAAAGCTGGCAAAATTCTGGTAAAATTACAGATGAAGTTAGTTTCCGACAGAGGCAACACCGGCTGCACCCACTCAAAAACAGGAATAACAGCGTATTGCAGAACCAAGAATCTTTAAAAATACCGATACACAGCAACACAGAAGCCCAAGTGCTTTTTGGGCAATCCGATGCCTTTCTAAACATTGTTGAGGCGCGTTTTAACGTTAAAGTGCTATTAAAGAGCGAAGGCTTGGAGATCACGGGCAAAAACTTCGACGACGTTAATCGTGTAACCAAAACCTTTGAATCGTTACTTCATCTCATCCGAAACGGACAATCCATCAATGCGAATGATGTCAAATACGCGATTCGCACTTCCAAAGGAAATAAGCCCGTTCAGTTGGAAAAAGCGGTCGGTGAAGCTATCTCGGTCTTTTCTAAACGTGGCGTTGTACGTCCGAAGACCCCTGGCCAAAAACGCTATGTGAGCGCCATCAAATCGCATGATCTCGTATTTGGTATCGGTCCAGCGGGTACCGGTAAAACCTATCTCGCAATGGCGATGGCAGTTTCTGCCTTGAAAAGTGGAGAAGTCAGTCGAATCATTCTAACCCGCCCCGCGGTGGAAGCGGGTGAAAGACTCGGTTTTTTACCCGGCGATATTGAAGCAAAAATTAACCCCTATCTGCGTCCTTTGTACGATGCGCTCTACGATATGATGCCTCCCGAATCGCTTGAGCGTTATGTCGAGCGTAATGTGATTGAAGTGGCACCGATTGCCTTCATGCGTGGGCGGACGCTAAATCACTCGTTTGTCGTCCTTGATGAAGCACAAAACTCAACCATTGAGCAGATGAAGATGTTTCTCACACGACTTGGATTTGATTCCAGAGCCGTTATCACCGGAGACGTGACGCAAACTGACTTACCGACCGGTACAAAGTCGGGGCTTGTTGATGCGCAGTCGGTACTGTCAGATGTTGACGGTATCGCGTTTATCTACTTTTCAAGGGAGGATGTTGTAAGACACGAACTTGTGCAGCAAATCGTAGAAGCATACGAGGAGCGCGATGCTCAAAAGTTGAGAAAAACCGATAACATTTGACTCTGATGTCAAAGTAGAATCAATGGTCCGTCGTCAGGCGACTACCAATGGTACTCATTAGCAACAAATGTCAAAGTATCGATTTTGATGAAGCGATTATTTATAATGCGGCGTTGACCACGCTAAACGCTCACGGTTCTGTTGGTTGCGAGGTGAGCATCCTCCTGACGGATGATGCTGAGATTCAGGTGCTTAACTGCCAATATCGCTACATCGATGCGCCTACTGATGTATTAGCTTTTGCAATGCGGGAAGGCGTCGGAGGAGATTTGAACCCTCAATTGCTTGGCGATTTGGTCATATCCGTTCCAACAGCGCAGCGCCAGTCGATCGCCCATGGGCATTCATTAGATATTGAGCTTGCCATACTGAGTGTACACGGTACGCTCCATCTTCTCGGTTATGATCACCAAACCCCAGAGCAAGCGGAAATCATGTTTGGTAAACAAGCGGAATTGTTTCGTTTAATTAGCACTTAATTTTTGGGTTCTTCTTAAAGAACTGTAGGGTCAGTTAGGTTCTATATTTTCGCAGAGAATTAAATCTCCTCTGGTTTACAAGTTGCACCTTGGGGGTGTGATTCCACGTTTGGACGATATAGACATAATTAAACTGGTTGGCTTGGTTGTTTTGTCGATCTTCGCGGTGTTGTTCTCTGTCGTGGAGGTGCTTATCAACCGGCTCAGCCGGAATGAAATACTGAATATAGCAGAAACTGGGGGACCGCAGCATGAGATCTTGACCTCTCTACTGCGCTACCCACAGAGATTTTCTGCGACGATTATCGTTGCCAAGAGCATATTAATCGTCTGTATTGTCGTTTTGCTGCTCGCCTTGTTCGATTTCAATTCTCTGAGAGATCGGATAATTGGTGCCCTTCTTGCGATTCTCCTTATTGTTGTTGTGACGGAGCTCATCCCGAAAAATTATGTACAGGGTAGGTCTGAAAACTCAACAATCTCCGCCCTCCGTTTTGTGCACGCTGTTTATTGGGTCCTATATCCTCTCGTTAAACCGCTGTCCCTGCTTGGCTATCTTGGCGTTCGGATTCTAGGTGGAAAAAACCGAACCGAACAGGATGGCAGCGTCTCACCGGAAGACCTTGAAGCATTGGAAAATGTCGGGAATAGCCAAGACATCTTAGAGGAGGAGGAACGAGAGATGATTTCGCGCATTCTTGATCTGCCCGATAAGGTTGTCCGCGAGATTATGGTCCCCCGAACAGATGTGACGTGCCTTGATGTCTCTGCCCCAAAGGAGATCGTGCTTCAAACTGCAATTGAGTCTCGGCATTCGCGTATTCCGGTGTACGAGGAGCAGATCGACCGCATTATCGGTCTCCTCCATGTCAAAGATCTGTTAGACGGTTGGGCAGAAGACCAACCCCTCGATCTGAGATTTATTGCTACAGATCGACCGCCTTTGTTCACGCCAGAGAGCAAAAAAATATCCGACCTCTTCCAAGAGCTGCGGGCAAATAAGCAGCACATGGCAATCGTTGTCGATGAATACGGGGGTACGGCAGGAATCGTGACGCTCGAAGATATTATTGAGGAGATTGTTGGAGAGATTCAGGATGAGTACGATTTTGACGAACAAGAGGAGTTCATTCCGCTTGCTGAAAATACCTATTCGGTTGATGCACGGATGAGTCTTATCGATTTCAATGAACAGCTAGAGACACAGATTGAATCGGAGAATGCAGACACGATTGGGGGATTCATTTTCGATCATCTAGGAAGGGTGCCCGACCAGGATAACCAATTCTCATACCAAGGATTGACGTTCACCATAGTGGAAGCGGATGAACGCCGTATCCATCGAATACGGATTCAGCGACAGGAGGATACGACAGAAAAATAAAAAAGTAGGCTTGACAGATTCTACAGTGTATGATAGAATCAGACGCTGTTTTGCCATAAACGGGGCGTAGCGCAGTCCGGTTAGCGTGCGTGCTTCGGGAGCACGAGGTCGGAGGTTCAAATCCTCTCGCCCCGATATTTATTATTAAATTTATCAGCAAACATTGTGGCAGAGGCGTAGCGCAGTCCGGTTAAGGCGTTCCGATTGAGATCGGAAAGGTCGGAGCTTCAAATCATTCCGCCCTAATTGTTTTTTTTGGGACAATGGAACGATGAAATGAGGCAACAATAAATTCATCGTTCCATTGTCCCATTTTATTATGGAGGTAAGATGCCAACTCAAAAAACTCAAGCGATTGTCATTCGTTCACATCCACTCGGCGAAGTGCACAAGATTATCCGGTTCTACACAGTTGAGTTTGGCAAGGTCAGCGCGGTGGCACACGGCAGTAGGAGACTCAAGAGTCGTTTCGGCGGTAGCCTCGAGCTTCTCAACTACGGTAACCTCGCCTTCTTTGAATATCCCAATAAAGACCTCCACCGGGTTGATGACTTTGATCTGGTTGACGACTTTGACGCAGTCAAAGCGGACTTCGACCGGACGGCATACGGCTGTTATTTGGCGGAGTTAGTGGATGCCACAGAACTGGCAGGGCAGCTAGCAGACCAAAGCGTTTTTCATCTGCTGCAGTACGCATTGGAAACATTGGCACAAGTTGGGGATATCCCGTTGTTAGCGCGTGCTTTTGAGCTTCAATTTCTGGGATTGGCAGGCTACGCGCCCCAACTTTCGCGGTGCGTAGTCTGTGCGGAGACGTTCCACGGCGCAACGATAAATTTTAGTCCACGCCTTGGTGGTTTACTGTGTACAAATTGTGAAGGACAGGACGCAACGGCGAGATCGATTTCACGCGGGAGTTGTGAACTGATGAAGCAGTTACAAAAATTCGACTTTTCTTATCTACATCGCTTTCGTGCTTCCGATCTTAACCACAGGGAGCTTAAGTTTGTCCTCTCAAATTTTATCTCCTATCATACTGAACGCACTTTGAAAAGCCGCGAATTTATTGACAATCTGAAAGTGTGAGGTGTGGAATTTAGTGATGAATCTACAATCTCCTAGATTGTTGCGACGATTCTTAATATATACTTTGCGGAGTTTCGGGTGCTACAGATCAAGTTAGAGAGTTTGAAACAGGAGAAATCAGCATACAATCTTGTCCTCGACTCCGCTCGGAGAATGGGTTGTCCAAACCCGTCTTCCAAAAGATACATGCTGTCTTCGTTTATGAACAAGCAATTTTATAAGGAATCATAAGGATGACCTTTCAAGAAATAATCCTCGCTTTAGAAAAATTTTGGGCGGATTACGGCTGCACTATTCAGCAGCCAACTGACATTGAAGTTGGTGCGGGAACGTTTAATCCCGCTACCTTCCTACGCTGCCTCGGACCGGAACCGTGGCAGGTCGCTTATGTCGAACCCTCACGACGGCCCGCCGATGGTCGGTACGGCGAAAATCCGTTTCGGCTTGGCGCTTACTATCAATATCAGGTGATTCTTAAACCCGCGCCAGCAGATGTGCTACCGCTCTATCTTGAGAGTTTACGGTATTTGGGGATTGATCCCCGCCGAAATGACTTCCGTTTCGTTGAGGACGACTGGGAGGCGCCGACGTTAGGGGGTTCTGGACTTGGCTGGGAGGTCTGGTGGAACGGTGCCGAAGTAACGCAATTCACCTACTTTCAACAAATGGGAAGTATCGAATTAGATCCGATCTGTGCTGAATTGACGTATGGACTTGAACGCATCGCGCTATATCTACAGAATGTCGGCAGCTTCTTTGACATCAAATGGAATGAGCAACTGGTCTATGGGGACGTGCATCACCAGAGCGAGGTGGAGTATTCCAAATATCATTTTGAGGGCGCGAACGTTGAGACGCTGTTTAGCCTATTTGACGCGTATGAAAAGGAGGCGTCAGCCTGTTTGGAGTCCGGTTTAATACTGCCGGCGGTAGACTATGTCCTGAAGTGTTCGCATACGTTCAATGTTCTTGATGCTCGTGGTGTCATCAGTGTTACAGAGCGCGTGGGCTACATTGAGCGCGTCCGACGCCTCGCACAACGGACCGCACGGGCTTATGTTGCACAACGTGAGGAGATGGGGCATCCGCTGTTGCATCGTTGGAAACCCAAGGTGGGGTCAGGGGTGGATAAAAAAAGAGGTTTAGACTCTCGGTCGGAGGTTGCGAGACAAATCGAAGAGCAAACCGGAAGGGAAGCGTCTACGGATTTTCTCCTAGAGATTGGAACGGAGGAGATTCCCGCAGGCTATATTCCACCAGTCTTAGATCAGTTCCGGGAGGTTGCCTCCCAATCTCTGGAAGGGGCTCGGCTACCGTTCGAAGATATCCGGACGCTGGGAACCCCGCGACGCTTAACGTTATGGGTCAAGGGGTTGGTGACCCTGCAGCCCGATCAGGTTACTGAGGTGGTCGGTCCCCCGAAACGCGTCGCTTACGATGCGGACGGGAATTCCACAAAGGCGGCAATCGGTTTTGCAAAGACACAAGGGGTCGACGTGGAAGCGCTAAAAATCGTTGAAACGCAGCGCGGGGAATATGTCGCTGCGGATAAACTCGAAAAAGGAAAATCCACCCATGACCTCCTGAAAACGCTGATTCCTGGGTGGATTCAATCCCTGAGTTTCCCCAAAACGATGCGCTGGGATAATCTGAGGTTTACGCGTCCCATACGGTGGCTGGTCGCCTTACTGGGGGATGGGGTGGTTGACTTCCAACTGGACACTCTGCATTCGGGGAGACAGACCTACGGTCATCGCTCGTTGAACCCTGAACCGATTGAACTCTTCTCTGCTTCGCTTGAAGATTATATTGAGCATTTACGCGCGGTCAACGTGCTTGTCGATCCAGAGACGCGGCGAAGAGAGATCGAAACCCAAGTCACAGACATCTTGAGGGCTGAAGGTTGTTTGAACACAATTGATTTGGAGTTGCTAGACACCGTTAATTTTCTTGTCGAAAATCCCCAAGCAATTGTGGGTAGTTTTAGTGAATCTCATCTTTCTTTGCCGACCGAAGTTTTAATAACCCCCATGAAAACGCAACAGCGTTACTTTCCGATGTGGCAGACTGATGGAAAACTGGCGGCAAAATTCATAACGATTTCCAACGGGACCGACGGGAACTTTGACAGTGTCAGGCATGGCAATGAGCGGGTCTTACATGCCCGACTCAACGATGCAGCGTTCTTCTACAACGAGGACCAGAAAACCTCACTCGCGGATAAAGTGGATCGGCTACACAACGTTGTTTTTCAGGTAAAACTTGGCTCACTGCACGACAAAATCACCCGATTGAAGGGGCTTGCCGCGTTTATCGCGGACCAAATTGGCGTTGATGAGAGCGTCAAGAATCACGTCATTCAGGCAGCGTCCCTTTGTAAGGCAGATCTGACAACCCAGATGGTGATTGAATTTCCGTCCCTGCAAGGGATTATCGGGAAATATTACGCCCAAAATTCCGGTGAATCCGACGCAGTTGCAATAGCAATTGAAGAGCACTATCAACCGATCACCGCCGACGCACCTATCCCACGCACCGATGTCGGGACAATCATTGCGCTCGCGGATAAAATCGACACCATTGTTGGGTACTTCGGTATTGATGAACGTCCCACAGGCTCCCAAGATCCATATTCACTCAGGCGACATGCAATCGGAACAATACGCATCCTCCACGAGCGGAACCACCGCCTTTCGCTGACTGCTGTCGTTGAGAAGGCAATTGAACTATATCGGGTAGATTTCGTCGAAGATACAAAGATCACTGTGCTTGATTTTATCAAAGGGCGAATGGAAGTGGTTCTGAGTGGACAAGGTTACACACCAGACCTTAGCTACGCGCCAGACCTTATTGACGCAGTCCTTGCAACGGGTGAAGTTGATGTAATTGATATTCTAGAGCGGGCGTCGGCTCTTAAAACTTTCCGTGGGGGACCAGATTTTGACCGGGTATATCCGGCACTGAATCGTGTGCTGAGAATTTTGCCGGACCAACCGCCGACAGAAATTCAATCTGACCTTTTTCAGGATGACGCCGAAAAGCAGTTAGGTAAAGTTGTCGATGCCGCGCAAGTGGAGTTAAACCGATGTCTTCAGAAACGTGATTATGAGCGGCTTCTCGCACATCTCGGTGAACTTCAACCCTCAATTGATCGGTTCTTCGATGATGTGATGGTCATGGCCGAGGATGAAGCTGTGCGATCCAATCGACTTGCCGTATTAAATAGTATTGCACAAAAGGTATATCCGCTTGCCGACCTGACGAAGTTGGTCATTGCGGGGAATTAAATCACAATGAATCAGAATTTACGTTTTACGGATCATAGATAAAAAAGGGAGATAAAAAATGAAGCAAACATTAGTTCTGTTAATCAGTTGTGCGCTGGCAATCGGTCTTCTCACCGGCTGCGCCGAGAAAGAAGATAAAAACATCCTTGAAGCACGAGAAGCAATTGCGAAAGCGGATTATGCCGCTGCCCGGAGTGCTATAGAAACCGCCCCGGATCTTCCAGAAACGCAATCGCTGCAAGCATTACTTCAACTACATATCGCTGCGGGATGGAGTACTGACGTAGCCGCTTGGCACGGGACCATTCAAAAGGTTGTTGATTATCTACAGCCGCTCAATGAGGACATAAAAACATTGGAAACGCAAGAGGATCCAGATTCCGATGACCTCGATCGCTTGGAGCGGCTCATCCGGTCTAGAAATTCGATTGCGGGTCTACTCGCAAATGCGCTTGCTGCAGCCGCTGAAAAAAACACCAGTCTCCTTTCAGATCTGGTCAGTCAGCCCGGCTCCACCGCTATCGTAGGGCTCTTGGAGGCTGAAAAGTGCTTTGACCCGACGGCTAGCGGTGCGGCGATGATGCTAATTCAAAAACTCGGCAATACTCCAACGGTTTCCGACCTGCTGATTAAGGCGACACAACACCCGGACGCCGATATTAGAAAGGGTGCTGTTGAGCATTTGGGAGATCTGGAAGACCCGAATCTAATCCCCACATTTGAGTCCGTCCTGAAAAACAAGAACGAATCTCCCTACGTGCTCTACAACGCTACCGTTGCACTGGAGCGACTTAAAGATGAGCCAATTCTGCCAGCGCTTAATCTAGCGACGCAGACCAATGCCGCTCAGGTGCGGATGCATGCAGCAAAAATGATTGGTCAACTCAAGGCGGAGGAAGCCATCCCATCGCTAATTTACCTATTGGCGGATCTGGATGTTTATGTCAGGACCGAATCGATTAAGGCGCTGACGGCGATCGGCGAAGCATCTATCGATCCTCTAATTGAAGTTCTTGATACCGATGCTCAAAATATTCTTCCAGATGAAAATTCAAATGAGTATATCGAACTAACATCAAATTACCATTACCTTGCAAACGCGTATATCGACACAACTCGGCGCGAGAATCATCGCATGCGCACACAGGCTGCCGCAGCGCAAGCACTTGGTGCCTTAAAAGCCGAAGAAGCAATTTCCCGACTGATTAGTTTGCTCGATGATGATGATCTCCGTGCGAGTGCAGGTGCTGCGTTGCGGACGATGAAAGGGGTTGCAGTGCCGGGGCTCATTGATGCTCTAAAGGATCCCAGAGATAATGTCAGGATTCGGAGCGCAGAGGTGCTAGCGGGTATCATTGATTTGCGCTCGGTGGATGGCTTGAGTGAAGCGCTGATGACCGATCTTCGAAAGGATGTGAGAGCGGCGGCTGCCAAAACGCTTAGTGTCTTAAGGGGGCGTGGCACGAATAACATCGCACGCGATGCGCTAATTCAAGGCTTGAAGCTAGATGATACAACCGCCACCAACGCTGCAAACGCACTCGGTCAAATCCAAATTGGTACTGATGAAGCGGTGCAAGAACTCATCACAATGGCAATGGACAAACGGGGACGTGAAACCGTGCGGAATGCTGCCCTCTCTGCGTTGACTAGGCTTGCCGCTGCCCAAGCGGTACAGCCGATGCTGCTCTTAATGTTAAGCGATGAAACTAGTCCTGTCCTCCGCAAAGGTGCGGTGGCAGCTTTGGGAGCGATCAAGGCACCAGAATCAGTTCCTGCGCTTGTGTGGGTTTTGGGGACGCGCTATGAAAATATCAAAGATTTCCAGAGGCACCTGAAAAGGGAGTACAACACGCTCGTACGGTTGAAGGAAGCGATTGCCAACTTGGGTATTGAGTGGACAGGGGAATACGCTCCACCCGATTATCGAACGTGGGGTGAACTCAAACCGATTCCGAGTCTTGTTCGTAGTGAAATCGCACTCTCACTTGGCAAAATCAAGGGCGAAGCAGTTGTGCAGCCGCTCATTGATGCGCTCAAGGAGGACGAGCGTGCTGCTGTGCGTAAGAGTGCTGCCTTCGCTTTGGGAGATGTTGGCGGTCAATTGGTGGTCGATCCCTTGATTGAAGCACTTAGGAACGACAAACAAGGGATTGTACGTCAAGAAGCTGCAGTTGCTTTGGGCAAAATCAAAGGGGACAAAGTGACAAATCCTTTGCTAACAACGCTCAGAAGGGATAAATTCGAGGGAGCGCGCAAACAAGCAGCCATCGCGCTACGTGAATTTAAGCCTGAACTTGCCGATGATGGATTGGTTGATGTTCTGAAAAAAGGCTGGGGGGTCTTTGAAGAAAAGCAGGAGGTCCTATCTGTTCAGACTGAGGTGATCACCTCCTTAACCAAACTTGGTAATGAGGCGACAGCAAAATCTCTTACAGACGCGCTCAAATCCGTGGAGGACGAATGGACGCGTTGGAAGCTGGTGTTTGCGTTAGGAAGACTTGAGGAAAACGACGATTCTCCTGTGGATGCAATGACTGCTGAGTTAAAACACCCAAACTATGTTGTTCGCAAGGAGGCAGTGCTTGGGCTTGGACTCAGCAAAGATCGGAAATCCCTTGAAGTATTGATTAAAATCCTTGAGAACAAAAATGAGTACAAGTCGATCCGTGCGAGTGCCGCAACAGCACTAGGGACGCTACTTGATGAACGCGCAGCCCCAGCGCTCCTCGCTGCCCTAGATGATGAACATATTGAAATCCGAGCACAGGCCGCTACCGCGTTAGGTGCTATCAGAGAAGCGAGAGCTGTCGATAAACTCATTGAACTTTTTTACGCACCTCTGGAAGACGTATCGGTAAAGGCGGCTTGCGTGACCGCGCTTGGGTTGATTGGGGGCGAAAAGGCGGAGGTGATGCTCCTTGACATTTTGGAGACAGATACGGAAAAAGGAGCTATTTTCACGAACGCGGTCACAGGACTCGGAGAGTTGAAGAGCACAAAAGCTGTGCCGGCACTGATTGCAGTCCTCGAAGATCAAAACTTAGAACTGAATGCCGGTACAGATGCGCTTGCAAAGCTCTCCGCCCGCGCAAAAGCCGCCACGGCACTTGCTAACATTAAAGACCAACGTGCCGCCGAAGCGTTTGGAAGACGGCTCGTTGACGAATCGGAATATATCATCGCAATCGTAGACATACATGGCAACAAAATTCCAAAACATAACTGGGGTTGGGAGCATTTTGTCGTAGCCACAAAACCGTTCCGGCTGCCTATGTTTATTGTACCCAAGATGATTGCGCGAATTGAGGACCCACTGGAAGAGTGGCCCGTAAAGGCTCACGCTGCCAATGCCCTCGCAAAATCTGCCGCCCCGGAGGTTATACCGAGAATCAGGGAACTGCTCGCCGATCCAATCGTACAGATACGCCAATACACGGCACTTGGGGCGGGCGAAGGCAAGCTCGGTGAATTTAAAGATGATCTTGTAAAAAAGATGCTGGGTGAAGGCGAAGCCAACGCTGATGTGCGACGCTGGGCGACACAAGGACTGGGAGATCTGGGGGATCCCTCCGTTGTACCAGCCCTTGCGGAGACACTCAACAATGATGTTAATGTTATCGCACTCCGTCAAGATGCAGCACTTGCCCTTGGGAAGATTGGGGATGATGCAGCAGTGACCGTGCTGTCTGCAAAGCTGGAAGCCCTTCAAGCGAGTCAGTCGGATAAGAAGGTGCGGATCGACATCCTTAAAGCACTCGGCGAAGCGAAGAGCCAAAAAGCTGTATCGGCTCTCAAGGCAGCGCTGAAGGATTCAGATGGTGACATCCACTTCTGGGCTGCGGATGCTTTGTATCAGATTACAGGTGATGGGCACGGATATCACCGTGTGGGTTAGACTGTAATCTCGCTTTGCTCAACTGACACTCCAATCGGGGCACTACGCTCAAGCTATGCTGTTGTAGCCTATTTATGGTAGATAATATAAATAAGTGAACATTATTTAGAAATGTGTTACGATATAAGTATTATGAGATATTCACCCGATTTACGCAAACGCGTCCTTGATTTCATACAAGCCGGCGGCAGCAAAACAGAAGCCGCTAAACGGTTTAACGTCGGACGAACTACTATCTATAAGTGGCTAAACGCCCCAGATCCATTCGCTTATCAAAGACCCGGTCCCCGAGGACCCCGGTCTATTGATTATGATGCGCTGAAACAACATATTGCTGATTTTCCAGACCAGACCCTCAAACAACGCGCTGTTCATTTTGGGGTGTCGACCTTCTGTATAGGGTATAGCCTGAAACGGCTAGGATACACACGAAAAAAAAGACGCTCGGTTATAAGGAGCGATGTGATGAAAAACGACAGGTATATCGTCAACAACTTGAACAAGTCAAAGTCGCTGGTAAATCCGTAGTTTATGCCGACGAGAGTGGCTTTCGAGACGACGGTTATAGACGGTATGGCTATGCGCCTATAGGCACACCCGTGTTTGACCTTATATCCAGCCAACGCACTCGGACCACCACACTTATTGCCGCACGTTTTGAAGATATCTTCACTGCAGCACGGTTATTTGAAGGGAGTTGCAAAGCCTACGATTTCAATGATTGGTTAGCCGAGCAGTTATGTCCACGCTTGACTTCAAAACACGTGGTAATCCTTGATAATGCACGACTTCACAAAACGCCAAAGACCCGACAGTTAATAGAGGCTTCAGGGGCGAGTTTGATGTTTTTACCCCCTTATTCCCCGGATTACAATCCGATTGAACACGATTTTGCTAATATAAAGCGAATCCAACAATATCAAACAGAAATGTCTATTGAGGATATTATTCAAATGTATCAGTAATTCTATCATCTACCATAAATTGATGGGGGAGGAGAGACCGGTGAAATCAAACCCTAATCGGCTAATTGATCATTTCTTTCAGATGCAAAAGGAGATAGACCGTCTTTTCGATGATTTGGAACCGTCCCAGGATCTAACGACTGAAACGACACATTGGCGACCGCCGATGGACATTTATGAAACGGTCGACAGTTTTGTCGTTAAGATTGAGATCGCAGGAATAGAACCGAGCGAAGATGTCAAAATCCAGCTGAATCGAAATGTCTTGACCCTCAAAGGATACAGACAAGATCGAACTGCCCTGAAAAAGGAACACTACCATCAAGCCGAATTGAACTACGGTCCCTTTGAAAGATCGATTGTATTGCCGAATATCTTGGCGGAAGATGTGGAGCCGATTGCGAATTATGCAAACGGTTTTCTTGAGATCCATATCCCAAAGGCAAGGATAAATAAGCCAAAAGAGATTGTTGTCCGAGCCAAGCAAGAATTAGAGATTGGTGCCCCTAAAAATCCAGAACGAAAGGAGCTTGATGATGGCATCGAAGGATAAAGACAAACAGGAACAGAACGCTGAAGAGCCGAAAGAGCTGCCGATTATTCCTGTTCCGGGCGATCTGGTTATCTTTCCCTATATGCCGCCGGTTCCTCCGTTTCCGCCGCACCATGTTGTGTTATCGGGAGAGAACGTTACATCTGCCGTCGATGAAGCTCTGATTGATGGATCGCGACTCCTCTGTATCTTTAAGCGCCGGTCGGATAAAGACACAACAGAGCTGACGGTTGAAGATTTCAACATTGTTGGAACGCAGATTTATATTATTAAGTGTCGCAAAGAGGATAACAATGTCCTGTTCCTCGCACAGGGGCGTGCAAGGGTTCAGATTGAAGAGATTACGCAGACCGATCCATTCGTCAAAGGGTATGTGCGAATCATTGAAGAAAAAGAGGTAGAAAAGACTGTTGAAGTGGAAGCTTTGATGCGCAGTGCTACCTCTCTATTTCAAAAGATCGTGGAGTTGTCGTCACGATATCAGGAAGAGTTCAGTATTATTGCAGACAATGTTGATGAACCGGGGCGGCTCGCAGATTATATTGGGGCAATACTCGATCTCAAACCTGAAGATAAGCAAGTGCTCTTGGAAACCATCTCTCCCACGGATCGGTTAGCTCAGTTAATCGTTTCACTCACTAAAGAACTAGACCTGCTTGAGTTAGAAAGCAAGATTCAGTCTGATGCCCAAGGTGTGATTAACCAAGGGCAGCGCGAATACTTTCTCCGTGAACAGATGAAAGCGATCCAAAAAGAGCTCGGTGAGACCGACGACTTGTTTCTGGAGGTTGAGGAGATACGCGAACAGATTGAAAAAGCAAATATGCCCGAAAAAGTACACGCCGTCGCGGAAAAAGAACTCAATCGCCTATCCAAAATGCACTCCGCCTCTCCAGAGTCAACCGTTTCTCGAAATTATCTCGATTGGCTCATCAACCTTCCTTGGGAGGTCAGCACGCTAGATCGTCTCGACCTCCCTCACGCGAAGGAGATCCTTGATGAGGATCACTATAACCTTGAAAAGGTCAAAGACCGGATTCTGGAATACCTTGCAGTGCGCATGCTCAAGGAAGATATGAAGGGTCCCATCCTCTGTTTTGTGGGTCCACCGGGGGTTGGAAAAACCTCGTTAGGGGCTTCAATTGCCAGAGCGATGGAACGAAAATTTGTGCGGGTTTCATTGGGTGGAGTCCACGACGAAGCGGAAATTCGGGGACATCGACGGACCTATATCGGCTCAATGCCGGGGCGTATCGCAAAGAGTCTGCGTCAGGTGGAATCCAATAACCCGGTTTTTATGTTAGACGAAGTTGACAAACTCGGTTCAGATTTTCGCGGTGATCCGGCGGCAGCGTTACTTGAGGTGCTTGATCCAGAGCAGAACTTTGACTTCGTGGACAACTACCTTGAAGTCGCCTTTGATCTTTCGAAGGTCATGTTCATTACCACAGCGAATCAACTTCACACCATTCCTCCGGCATTGCTTGATCGCCTCGAAATCCTTGAACTACCCGGCTATACCGCCAACGAGAAACTGATGATTGCCAAGCAGTACCTCATTCCGCGCCAGCTTGAAGCGCACGGCATTGGAGTGGTTGCGCTTTCAATCGCAGATGAGGCCATTCACCAGGTAATTGACAAATACACCCGTGAAGCGGGTGTCCGAAACCTTGAACGTGAGATAGGAACAATCTGCCGAAAGGTTGCTCGCCAGATCGCCGAGGGAAAAGACACGCCGACCCATGTGACGGTAGACGATGTGCCGGATTATCTGGGACCAACCAAATTCTATTCTGAAATCGCTGAACGGCAGGAGGAGATTGGCGTTGTAACCGGTATGTCTGCCACCGCTTATGGGGGTGAGATCCTGTTTATTGAAGCGACCAGCATGGCTGGTGAAGGAAAGTTACTTCTCACGGGTCAGCTCGGCGATGTGATGCAGGAATCCGCCCAAACCGCGCTGAGTTATGTCAAATCTCAGTCGGGAGCGTTACATTTCGATCCCGATTTCTTCCAAAGGCATGACATCCACGTTCATGTGCCAGCTGGGGCAAGTCCGAAAGATGGACCCTCTGCCGGTATCACAATCGCCACAGCGCTTGCTTCTCTGGCGACGAGGCATAGCGTCATTCCAGAAGTTGCGATGACCGGCGAAGTCACGTTGCGGGGACGTGTGCTACCGATTGGCGGTTTGAAGGAGAAAACCCTCGCTGCCAAGCAGGCCGGGATTAAGACTGTTATCTTGCCTGAGCGCAACCGGAAAGATCTCGTTGAGGTGCCCGATGATGCTAAGGATGGGCTTGAATTCATATTTGTCGATCATGTGGATGAAGTCCTTGATCGCGCACTGAAGCCGGGAAACTAGCGATCCACGTTGATTCCTAATTTTCAGATGCTTTCAACAAAATTCTCAACCAAATGAAGGAGAAACCCTTATGGCAGTTAAGATAGAGAAGATGTTTGACTTTCCGGGCCCACAGCCAAACGGTATGCAAGCCACAGAGGAAGGGATCTGGTTTCTTGATCAAGTTTCAAATCAAGCGCTCCTCGTCTCCTACGAAGGGGAAACTTTGCAGGCGTTCGACACAGATTCCGAACACGGAAGCGGTGTCACAGTGGAAGGGACAAACCTTTGGCTTGCATCAACCTTCGTTCCAACGCGCATCAAGACCGACGGTCCAGTAATTATAAAAGCCGATCTAGCGAGCGGAAAGACCCTTGCCGCCTATCCGACAGCAGGTGCCCAGAAGTCAGGGGCGCACGGATTGGAGTGGCGCGACGGCAAGCTGTGGATGGCAGTGCCGCCCTCAGCGACCGTTTACCAGTTAGACCCGGAAAACGATCTTGCTGTCCTGCATTCTTTCCCGGCTCCCGGAGTCCGTCCACATGGTCTTGCGTGGGAGGGAGACGATCTCTGGTGCGTTGAGACAAACTACCGCGCCTTCTATCGCATGAATATCAAAGATGGTTCGACCATTGATAAGATCGAAATTCCCGAACCACACCCGGAACCGCACGGCATGACACGCTGGGATGGGTGCTTCTGGTATTGTGATGCTGGATCCGGGGCGGTTTGCCGGGTGTCTCAATAGCCCGATCTCTCAAATCACACAATGATTTGCTATGGGAGTAAAAGGTGAGGTACTCTGAACCCCTATTGCACGTTGACAACCTCAAAACCTACTTTCGCACTGGGGAGGGGCTTGCCCTCGCTGTAGACGGTGTGTCCTTTGAGATTCAGCACAACGAGATTTTCGCAATCGTTGGGGAATCCGGCTGTGGCAAGAGTGTGACCGCGTTGTCGATAAGCCAACTTGTGCCGCAGCCGGCGGGATTTATTGCCGGCGGCGAGATACATTATAAAGGCAGAGAAATTACGCGATTGCCGGAAGTAGAAAAGCGAAAGATTCGCGGTAATGAGATTGCGATGATCTTTCAGGAGCCGATGACCAGTCTCAATCCTGTGTTTACCGTTGGAAATCAAATTCTAGAAGCGATCCAGCAGCATCAAAAGGTAGGTGGAAGTGCTGCGAAAACCGCTGCGATTGAAATGTTGGATCTGGTCGGCATTCCTGAGCCGGCGCAGCGTTTTGAGGAATATCCCCACCAGCTGTCGGGCGGTATGAGGCAGCGTGTGATGATAGCGATTGCACTATCGTGCCGCCCCGGCTTGCTGATCGCTGATGAGCCGACGACCGCGTTGGACGTTACAATTCAGGCGCAGATTCTTGAACTGATTAAGCAGCTCCAACGCGAGTTTGGTATGGCAGTGCTGCTGATTACCCACGACCTTGGTGTCGTATCCGAAATGGCGGACCGTGTTGCTGTTATGTACGCCGGAAAGATTGTCGAAACCAGCAATTGGGGGACACTTTACCACAATCCTCGCCATCCCTACACTGCCAAGTTGCTTGACTCCCTCCCTTCGCGTCAAAAGCGCGGCGATGCTTTGCAAACCATCCAAGGACGTGTCCCGCAAGCGACGCGATATCCTGATGGATGTCGCTTTGCGGATCGGTGTCCCCAAGTTATGAACGGTTGTGAGACCATCCTGCCGCCATCAATTGAGATAGAAACGGGACATCACACTGCATGTCACCTTTACAACCCTGATTTTAATCGTTTGGACGCTGCGGGGGAAATTGCTGCTGCCCCAAGCTCAACCCCTATAGCACCTGCTACCGTTCCTAATCCTAACAGCACCGGCGAATCATTCATTCAGGTGAACAATCTTCGCGTCCATTTCCCAATCGTAAAGGGAATACTCAAGCGAACGGCGGGCTATGTCTATGCGGTTGATGGGGTCAGTCTTACCATTCCCAAGGGGAAAACCCTTGCCCTCGTTGGAGAGTCCGGGTGTGGCAAAACAACACTCGGCAAGGCAATTCTCCGACTTGGTGTTCCAGTTCAAGGGGAAATCCGTTACGATGAGGTTGATCTTGCACTGTTGAGTAGATCCGAGCTTTACCCCTATCGACGGAAACTTCAGATCATCTTCCAAGACCCCTACTCATCGCTGAATCCACGGGCGATGGTTGGGCAGACGATTCAGGAGGGCATGATAACCCACGGCATTGGCGCGAATCGATCAGAGCGGGAAGACTGTGTGCGCGAACTGATGCAGCGTGTCGGACTGTCTCCTGACATGGTCAGTCGGTATCCCCACGAATTCTCCGGTGGGCAACGCCAACGGATCGGCATCGCCCGATGCTTGGCTGTTGAACCGGAATTTATCGTTTGTGACGAGGCGACGAGCGCACTGGATGTCTCCGTACAGGCGCAGATCTTGAACCTGCTCAAGGAGCTTCAGGACGACTTGAATCTGACCTACCTGTTTATCACCCACAACCTCTCTGTCGTGGAGTATCTCGCGGACGAAGTAGCGGTGATGTATCTTGGTCGCATCGTTGAACGGGGGACTACCGAAGAGATCTTTGACCAACCCAAGCACCCTTACACCCGTGCGTTACTATCGGCTGTGCCCAAAATTGATCCGGAGACCGGTATCGAAAAGATTCAGCTTGAAGGGGATGTGCCGTCTCCGATTAACCCACCGAAAGGCTGCCATTTTCATCCGCGTTGCCCCGAAGCGATGCCGCATTGCAGTGAGGCATATCCTGACGAAGTCGAGTTTACGGAGACCCATTCGTGCCACTGCTATCTTTATGGCACGGAGCGTAACAAACTGAGGTGTGGCAAGTGAGCAGTGTGTATCCGGCGGGCAAATAAAAAAAGAGGAGACGAATCCTCACGAATCCATCTCCTCTCTGCTCTGTGACCTAGGTTTTATCTGTTTCTTTTAGTTCGACGGGTTTTCCAGCGTGACAAATGCAGCACCCCTGTTGTTTGGTTGTCTGACGTATAGCAGAATTTTTGCTTGATCCTTAACCACTTTAATCTGCTCAAGGTAGTCCTTTAGGTTCGAGATTTCCATCCCTTCAATCTCCTGAATCAGGGTCCCTACATTGATCTGTGCCCTTGCAGCGACACTACGCCGTTCAACCGCAGCGACAATCACGCCGCTTTCGCCTTCATATCCATATTGTGCAGCTAGCTCATTAGTCAAGTCCTGCACCTGAATGCCTGCAAATGCTTCCACGTCCTCTTCATCGGGAATAAAACGTCTCTGCGTACCACCTAACCTCGCAAGCACTTCTTGAGTACGCTTTTCAAGCTTGACCTTCAAAACTTTTTCTGTCCCTTTGCGGATTATCTTCACTTTAACCGTTTCGCCGACACCTGCTGAAGCAACAACATGCCTAAGATGATTGCTATCACGGATAGTTACCTTAGCAAATTCGATAATCACATCCCCACGGCGGATACCGGCCTTGTGTGCTGGCATTCCTTTGTACGCTTGTGTAATTAAGGCGCCACGAGGTTCCCCAAGTTTTAACTTCTCTGCCAAGTCATAGTCAATAGCCTGAAGTCCAACACCCAACCAACCACGCTCAACTTCCCCTTTGTCAATCAATTGGATCATGATCCGTTTTGCGAGATTAATCGGGATGGCGAATCCAACCCCAGCGTTGCCTTGTGAGAGTCCACCGGTGGCTATTGCCGTATTAATACCAATTAACTCACCACGGATGTTAATGAGCGCGCCACCACTGTTACCGCGATTGATTGCGGCATCTGTCTGAATGAAGTCAGCGTATTGGACAATGCGAATATCATTTATCGAACGTCCTTTCGCACTGACCATCCCGCGTGTCACCGTTTGGGCGAGCCTGAATGGGCTTCCAATGGCGATCACCCACTCTCCAATCTGAAGTTCCTCTGAATTGCCAAGAGGCAAAATAGGCAAATCATCCCCATCAATCTTGAGCACAGCGAGATCAGTTCCTTGGCTGCCTGCATCTTTTCCAACAACATCCGCCTGATATTTGCGTCCGTTGGGTAAGATCGCCACAATATCCTCAGTGCCTTCAATGACATGGTTGTTCGTTAAGATGTAACCGTCTTGGCTGACAATGACACCGGATCCGGTTCCCTCTACTTCTCGCCTGTTTTCTTCACGTTCATCTGGATCTCGCCGTTCACGACGTTCCCGGGGATCGAACCAAAAATCGAACCAATCATCACCAAAGAAATCGGAAGAGTTCTGGCGGGTTGAGACCAACCGGGTGGTTGTAATTTGCACAACAGCAGGTTTGGCACGATTGACCACTTCAATGAATGCACGGTTCGCCCGTTCCAAATATTCAAAGTCCTGACTAAAACTATCACCGGTTTGACCAATTGCGGTTTGAGGGGTAAACGTAGGATTATCTATGCTTATCGTTACACCGACAGCGACTATTAATGCTACAACAATGAGTGAAATTGTCCACTTGATTGAATTTGACTTAAACATTTGTAGACCCTCCTTTTCTGGTTCAAAACACACCGTCACCTAAATGAAAGTTTCAAAAAAGTGCGGCATTTTGACATAAAAAAAGCGTCCTACGTTTGATCGTAGGACGCTTTTCGCAAATCAGGTAGTTACTCAACACTGATTTGAATCTCTTTGGGTTTAACCTCTTCTGCTTTTGGAATGGATACGGTCAACACGCCGTTCGTAAATTTTGCTTTGATGTCCTCAGGATTCAAGTTCGCCGGCAATGTGAAAGACCGTTGGAATCGACCGTAACTCCGTTCAACACGATGATACTTCTGGTCTTTTTCGTTGCTTTCCTGTGTTTTTTCACCTTTGAGTGTGAGGACATCATCCGTCACGGAAACTTGGACATCCTCCTCGGACAGTCCCGGAATTTCGGCGCGGATCTCAACGTGCTCATTCGCTTCTAAGATGTCAACAACTGGCATCCAATCCAAATTCTCACCCTCTGCACGATAGCGTGCAGGCCTATACCAGTTGTCAAACAATCGACTCATCTCATTGTGAATGCTAAAAAGATCTTGTATTGGTCTCGTGGCTAGACTTCTCATTTTTTGTTCCTCCTGTTGTTCTAATTTGTGATTAGTTTTATGAGTGTTGTTACTCGGACGATCCAATATAGAGCAAGTGTCATGCCAAATTCCGTTTTCGGGATAAAAGAAAAAAGAGAGACATCGCCCAAACCCTGTTAAGACGTGGGTTAAAGCGGATTTTGTGCGATAATGTCTGTTATGAATCTGAAAAACCGCTGTCAATTTTACCGTTTGCCGCCTAATCACTGTATGTCATTATGGCATGGTTTGCCGTCAAGCCTCCGCATGACAACGATATGTCATTTTGACCTATTTCTTGGCACAACTGTTGCTACTGCGTCATACCGGTCTTGCTCCCATACGTTACTAACTTTGTGAAAGCTTAGAACTTTTGCAGGTTTCCTCGATGGGGTAGGGTTCAACTTGGGTGATAATACATAGAAGGAAGACTGTTGGTGGGGGGATAGGCACGAAAATGTTTCCAATCCATTCCGTTTTATGCCAAAATAGTTGCTCCATCAAGTCACTGAATCGAGAGAGGCATTTCCAATGAAACCAGCATTGGCACGGTTCCTATTGATTGGGCTTTTGCTTTTCGGCGAAGTATGGGAGGCAGCTGCCCAATCGCAGGGGGATCCAATTAGCATCGTTGGCACCCTCTTTATGCCGGTCCCCGATCACGCGACCCCGCATGTTGCGGTGCTTGTCCAAGCCGTTAAGGACGGGGAAGTGATTGACACAAGGTTGAGCGATGCAGCGGGTAGGTTTTCGTTCGCCAACCTCAAACCGGGACAGTATCAAGTGCGATGTCAAACGCCGATGGGGTATGTCTATCCAGTAGAAGGAGAAACGCATCAGGTCGCCGCAGGAGAAACGCACCAAGTTCATTTCCACATCGCCCCGTTCAAAAAAGGTACGTGGAATCACTATGATACCCTTGATGGATTGGCGGATAACGATGTCACTACTATCTATCGAACGCCTGATGGTGTCATGTGGTTTGGGACGGATGGCGGCGGTGTCTCTGTATACGATGGCGAACGGTTCAACACCTTCACGACTCAAGACGGATTGGCGAGCAACTTCGTCCGTTCCATCTATAGCGCAGACGATACCACCATCTGGTTCGCAACCCAAGGTGGCGTGTCGCGATATGACATTGCCCGTAGTAACGACGGGATAACGTTTACCAACCTGACGGAAAAAGAGGGGTTGGTCCATAACGATGTCCACGCGGTTTATCAGACGGTAGATGGGGTGCTGTGGTTTGGAACCGCAGACGGTATCTCCCGATACAACGGCAAAGAATTTGTCAATTTGACGGAAGAGGATGGGTTAGCACGTGACCATGTCTACGCTATCCGCCAAACTTCAGATGATGTCCTGTGGTTTGGGACACACGGAGGCGGCGTATTTGCGTACGATGGAGAGGGAATTATCAAACGGTTGATGGAGGAAGATGGCTTGGTGGACAACCATGTTCATACCATCTATGCGGCTCCTGATGACACACTGTGGTTTGGCACTGACAGTGGTGTCTCTGTGTACGATGGAAGCAAATTTGTAACGCGCCTCGTCGAGAAGGATGGATTGGTGGGCAGCCCTGTGCAAGCCATGTGTCGGGGATTGGATGGTGTGATGTGGTTCGGTACACCGGCGGGTGCTTCTCGGTACGACGGAAAGACAGTGGTCAACTTTACCACGGGAGACGGTCTGAAACACAACTCCGTGGCTACAATCTACCCCGCCCCTGATGGAACGATATGGTTTGGAACCGACGGCGGCGGCATTTCCACCTACGATGAGAACGGATTTGTCAGCTTCACTACGGTAGATGGACTCGCAAGTAACTGGATTCATGATATCCATCAGGTGCCGGAGGGGGCGATATGGTTTGGAACATCGGACGGGGTATCTCGGTACGACCTCCATCCATCGCCCGGGACAGATGGACGCCGGTTTGTTAATTTCACGACTCAGGAGGGTTTGGCGAATAACACTGTACGGGCTGTCTATCACGAGGCGGATGGGACGATGTGGTTCGGCACGGACGACGGCGTATCTCAATACAACCCAACGCATCATGCTGACGGGAGACCGTTCGTTCATCTCACTACACAAGATGGTTTAATCAACGACACCGTCAGAGCCATCCACCGCACACCCGATGGAAGGATGTGGTTTGGCACCGATAGGGGTATCTCTGCGTATGACGGGGAGCAGTTCGTTAATCTCACGGCACAAGACGGGTTGGCGGACAACCGCATTCGTGCGATCCGTGGTACGCCCGATGGGATGCTGTGGTTTGGGACATACGGCGGTGTGTCCCGTTATCATCTCACAGCTCGTGAAGATGCAAATCAGCTTGTCAACTTCACCAGCGCAGACGGCCTGCCGAGTAATTTCGTCTATGACCTCCTGCCCACACCCGATGGTGCGATATGGTTTGCGACATACAGCGGTGTATCTCAATACAATGCCTCCCCTCCTTCCGGTGGAGTGTCATTTGTTAATTTTACAATCAAAGATGGATTGGTGGATAATGAGGTCAACACCCTTCATCGGAGTGCCGATGGGACGATGTGGTTTGGCACCGATGGAGGTGTCTCTATGTTCGATGGAATTGTGTGGGGTTCTTTGGACACGTCGGAAGGATTGATCGGCCCCAACGTGACGGCGATTCACGAAGATGCAAGCGGATTCTTATGGTTCGGAACAACCGAGGGGATAACACGCTATCGTCGAAACACCGTGCCGCCAAGGGTTCGTATCGTGGCTGTAAATATTGTGTCCATGCGATCCGATAGGCGATATACACCTTCCGAGAAAATTCCATCTATCACGGCTGGCAGCTACGTTACCATCAAATATCAAGCCACCGATTTCAAAACCCACCCACAGAAGCGACAGTATCGCTATCGAATTCAAGAAATTGACGAGGACGAGCACTCCTCTGTGCGTCCCTATCTCCCACCAACCAAAGAGACGGTATTTGCGTGGACGCCCCAAAAAGCAGGGGTCTATATTTTTGAGGTGCGGGCGATTGATCGCGATTTGAACAATTCTGCTCTCGCGAGCGTAATCTTGAAAGTTGTGCCGCACTGGTATCTCAACGGCTGGATTGCTATTCCCTCCGCGTTGGCGATTGTGGGATGTCTCGTTTTGTTTGTTATTGTTGTCTGGCGTTACTATACCAAGTACCGTGAAGCACGGCGATTACGTGAAGAAATGTTGCAACAGGAACAAAGTGCTCGGGCACAGGCGGAGGGAAACGCCAATACGCTTCGTAGTCTGGCCCATGCCGTTAAAAATCCGCTGGCAATCATCGAAGCTTGTTCGGAAAATTTGACGATGTTAGAGGAGACAACGCCTACGGGAACACATTCTAAAGATGCCACCAACAGATTCACCCGAGAGATTAGAGAACAGGTGAATCACGCACGTCAGACGGTCAATCAATTGCTTGAGGCAACGGCACAACCCGAATTTCGGCTTTTTGATCTGCGCCTTGAGATTGAGGTCCTGCTGCACGAGACGCTGCAAAGAAATCCGGATTGGGAACATAAAATCACGCTTAGTAAACAGTACGAAGCGGTGCCCCACATTCATGGAGATGCGGACAAGCTGCGGATGGCATTTGAGAACCTCGTTATTAATGCGTGTGAAGCGATGGAGGAGACCGGGGGAACCCTTACCCTCCGGCTGACCCGGACGGGTGATACCATCCGAATTGATATACAAGACACCGGCTGCGGTATTGACGCGAAAGCGTTGCAAAGTGTCTTTAAGCCGCTCTATTCAACGAAAAGAGATAGGGGCGGTACCGGGTTAGGCACGTGGATTGCAAAGCAGATTATTGATGAACACCGCGGGCAAATTGATATTCTGTCAAAACCCGGTGTTGGAACAACCATCTATGTAGAATTGCCAATTTTTTTACTCCGGCAAGGACGGGATATATTACTACAAAGTTGACGGCATACTATTGGGAGTGAAATCATGTCAGATGAGCCGGGAAAAATCCTTATCGTCGAGGACGAAGAAATCTATGCAGACGTGTATAGCGCGCGGTTGGTCCCTCTTGGATATCAAATTGAAACGGCGACGGATACGCCAACTGCTTCTCAGAAACTGCAAGCGTTCCAGCCGGATATAGTCATTCTCGATTTGAGATTACAGCGCCAAGATAGTGAAGAAGGGTTTGTATTTCTAAAGGAGATTACGGCACACAACCCTGCCATCAAAGTGATTATCGTCACCGTTGAGGGGAGGATAGAAAACGCCATGAAAGCCCACAAGCTGGGTGCCTATGACTTCATTGAGAAGAAAACGCAAGGCTACAACGAACTCCCCTTCCGAGTCAACCAGGCTTATGAGAAATTGCAGCTAGAACGCCGAATTGCAGACCTGCAACAATCCGAAATTGACCGTATAAAAGGATATCACTACGGCTCCGACAAAGTCATCGTTGGGGATTCCGAACGCATGCACCGCCTGTTTGAGCAGATAGACCGCGTCGGTTCGACGAACACAACCGTCCTCATCCTCGGTGAAAGCGGAACGGGGAAAGAACTTATCGCCCAAGCCATTCACCATCACAGTCCCAGAGCCAGGCAGCCCTTTGTCACAGTTGCCTGTGGACAAACAGAAAATGCCCTTCTTGGCAGCGAACTCTTTGGACATGAGCGGGGGGCATTCACCGGCGCAACAGGACGAAAGGGTGGAAAATTTGAGGACGCGAACCGCGGCACCATCTTCCTTGATGAAATTGCTGAACTCGATGCGGAGTCTCAAGTAAAGCTCCTGCGCGTCTTGCAGGAAAGACAGCTTGAACGGCTCGGTGGGAAGCAGACCATTGAAGTGGACATCCGAGTGATTGCAGCGACGAATAAAAATCTGGAGCGGGCAGTTCAGGAAGGCACATTTCGAGAGGATCTTTACCATCGAATCAACGTTTTTCCGTTACACGTGCCTCCGTTGCGCGAACGCAAATCCGATATATCACTACTCGCTACCCACTTTCTCTCTCAAAAATCATATCTAACCGATGGCAAACAGGTCAAAGGCTTTCAGGAAGCAACAATGGCGTTTTTGATGAGATACTCGTGGCCAGGGAACGTCCGTGAACTGGAGAACCGTATCGAACAGGCGATGGTCTTAGCCACGGGCGATTGGATTTCTGCCGCTGACCTCCAGATTGACGCTGCTGGAAAATTCGATACCGAGCCCAGGACACTCACCGAATTGATTGATGAGTACGAGCGGGTTTTAATCATTGATGCACTTGAGAGTGCGGTAGACCAGAAGACCGCGGCAGCCTACCTCGGTATCCCCGAACCGACGTTGAGATACAAGATGGATAAATACCGTATCGAGAGAAGCCAATCCGGAAGATTTCGCAAAAGCCTGCGATAACGAGAATCTGGATTCGCAGAAAGCTGCGAAGCCCCGGAACCCAGTGTCTACAAGGCTTCCGGCGATTATCTGCTGAATTTAAGATGTTCCTAAACGCAGAAAGCTGCGAACCCACCGGATCGCAGTGTCTGCAAGGCTTCCGGCGATTATTTGTCGCATTTAAGCCAATTCTGAACGCAGAAATCTGCGTTCACAAGACAGGAATAGTGGAAAATGATGGGGAATGCGATTAGATTCCACTAAAATTAACAATATAGAGCTTACGCACTTCGATTGCGACAATCATCTCCTATTTTCTACTGGGTATGACTATCACTTTGGCACATGACAATGGAAATCTAATCGTAGACACAGAGCCTGCCCTCGATGCAATCGGGTTAGCAAACCTACGCCGCGACGGGGTTTCACCCAAGTTTCTGATTGCTCAATTGCCTAATTTCTATAGCAGATACAATTCCCCTAATGTACAAATAAATAGGCGTATCTGTTTTGAAACACACCATCCCATTCCTCCTTACCTCAAATGTCACTGAACTAAGACACTTTTCCCTTTCCTGCCGACTTCGTTGTCTCCCTCCTGCGCCCGCAATTGATCTCAAAGCCCTTTCTCGTGAGGGATTGATGATTTTGGCACACATCTTGCTAAGATGTGATGCAGTTATAACAATTTGCAAGAATCGGTCAGCTGAAGCACAATCTGAGGTAGGGGGGAATAAGACCATGTTAGTTCGTATGTCATTTACAATAACGATGTCTATTTTTTTCGCGGGATGGATCTGTTATGTCATGTTTAGTTGTCATGACCAATTAGCAGCATCGCCTGTGGAACCTGACGCTCCATTGCGACGAAATCCGCAGGTTTTGAAACCCGCTAAGATACCTGAGAAATCGTCAGGGAATGATTCAGAGACTTCTAACCGCGAAATCGTCTTGACAGAGGATGAATGGGATTCGGAGGACTTTGATGCTTTGTCAACAGATGCGTTTACGATCCCCGAACCGCTTGTGGATGCAGAGGAGAAAACCAGCAAGTATCCGCCAGTGCCGGATGACTATCCATTTACACCAATTTGGCTGCGCTCTGAGGCAGAGCGGGCGCAGATACCACCAGATCGTTTTGAAGCACAGGAACTATTAAGTATGGCTATGATTAAGCTATGGAATGAAGGCGACCGTGATATTACCGGCAGCTCTTTTGAGAACGGGACCTTCTATCCCAAATATCCCGATGTTGCTTATGTGAAATGGGAGGAGCGTAAAGGCCCAGACAGCACAATCTCTCGGTATGCTAGCAGAGTGATTGCCTCTAATTCGGATTGGAGCGATGTGATTATGGACCAACTCAATAATGGGAAAACCCCAGAGGGATCAGAATCGTTGATTATCAATCTGGGGGATTGATCCCTATGAGTTCTTATCAAAATAATAGTCGAGTTGTGCTGAAATAACTCAAATTTCCACAGGAGGATATGTCATGAAATTAAGGATTGCAATTATCGCTGTTATGGTTTTCGTAGCTGCAGGATTGTATCTCTATCTCAGACAAAGTCCTGTAGAGAAAGGGCAACCGCGGGAAACGCCTTCAAGCGTTGGTGACGCGGGTGAAACACCAAGGTTCCACAGGGGTGAGGCAAACACCGTTGAGGGATCCGCTTCAGGCGAATCTGTGGTGCCCGATGATTTCGATAACTCGGATTTCGATGATATTCCTACTCAACAGGAACCCAAAAGCCCTAAAAGGGTTCTGCCCGTATATTTCCCCACGATCGTGGTAGCCCTCGAAAAGCAGTTAACACCTGCTCTGCCCCCAGCCGCTAGCGTTGAAACGGAGCGGAGGCATGAATCGTAAAACAGAGGACAATCCAGGTTCACAGATGTAGCAATTGACAACCCCCACTTCAACAGCCCGCCGGGCAAGGAGTCAGAACAATGACAACACATGAGTATCGCAACCTACGGATAAATCGAGCAGACAAAACAGCATCCGAACAATCCGGGTTTCCGTCTCTATTCTACACTATCAAACGATGTTACGGAGATGATGAGGCATCAAGCTATTTTCGTGCCCACCAGCCACCTTCAGAGCAAACAGTGGCAGCCAACAAATCCACCGAGTGGCTAACGACAGGCTCTCAAAAACAGGTGCCTCTCACCGCGCCCCCGATGATTTTATGACCGCCTGAAGGAGTGTAGACTTGGTTTTTCCAAAACAACCGCCTTAAAATCGAATTAGAGCGTTTTTTGGCGATCGTCAGCCGTCTGTTAGGCATCGCCTAACAGAGATAAAGGAGATCATAACGATGTCTGATTACTACGTGGGAATGAAACACGATACCTTCTTAGTGCACAACAAGGACAATATACTCAAAAATGATAGGGTGTTCGACTATGAGGCCGGTAATGCGTCAGGATACCAATGGAATGATGGGAGGACGATCCTTATCCTATGGGGCTTACGGCTTAATCAACTCCGTATCATTTATATCGAAGAAGTATTTACCCGTGAAATGAAAGCTTTCAGAGATTAATTTGGATTATTCAAACAGGTGCCCAGTGGGAAAAACTATCACCATTAGGCAGACCTCTCAAGTGGGAGATGCGCTCAATTATCAACGCTATGTTTTACATAGTCAAGTCAGGGTGTCAATGGCGAATGCTTCCTCATCAGATGCCACCGTGGCAAACAGTCTATTCCCATTTCAGAAAGTGGAAAGCCAAAGGTACATGGCTTATGATTCATCAAGCACTTCATGAACAAACCCGTTGTGATATTGGCAAAGCACCCTCACCGACCGTAGCTATCATTGACAGCCAATCGGTCAAGACGACTGAACTGGCAAACAGTAGGGGGTTTGATGCGCATAAGAAAGTCAAAGGTCGTAAACGCCATATAGTCACCGATACGATTGGCGTTGTATTAGGGGTAAAGGTCACTGATGCCAATGTCAGTGATAACAAGGTAGCAATAGAGTTACTGACAGAAATCTTTAATTGGCACATAACGATTCAATGAGTCTGTGCTGATGCTGGGTATCGTGTTGAATTAGGCGACTGGTTATATTTGACGCATCAGTGTCAATTGGACATCGCCCCACCTCTTGGGCAATCGGGATTTGTGGTTGTTCCATTGCGTTGGATTGTGGAGCGCACCTTTTCTTGGTTCGGTTGGTTTCGCCGATTGACTTTGGACTATGAACGCTCGGCTGAGACCGCTGAGGCGATGGTGTACATTGCTTCCATTTACTTGATGCCAAACGTATCAAATGATTTTTCAAACAGGCTCTAAGGCGAGGAGTCCTCAAATGAGACGGAATCTGTTTTACATCGTATCGCTCTGTTTTCTCTGCTTGATGGTGAGATGAACCGTAAAAGAACCAATGAACAATCCAATCCAAATCATTCTCCAAAGGAGGAACTCTCATGCTTACCCGTCAAAGACAACCGATAATCCTTATTCTATTTCTCTGCTGTTTCGTGACTATCCTCTTACCGATTGCCCACGCCCAAGATGAGGCGGTTGACGAAAAAATCGTGGAACGCTACAAGCAGATGCTGGAGCGCAAACCGAAAGAGGGTAGCACCTTTGACCGTTTATATCAGCTTTACCTTGAAGGGTCAGGCTTAGAACAGATGGTCGTTGATTATCAAACGGAGGCGGGGGCGAAACCGGACAATCCGAATCTGCAGCTGATTCTGGGACATATCTACGAGCGAATCGGCAGAAATGCAGAGGCAATTGCAGCGTATCGGCGTGCCGTTGATTTGTCACCGGACGATTACTATCCGCACTTCGTGCTTGGGCAGATGTATGCGACATTGCGCCAGCATGAGGAGGCCATTGCTGCACTCACAAAAGCGGCGGATCTCGCAATAGAATCGCGAGCTGCCACGCCCGATGAATTGACGGCAACCTATAAAGCGCTTGGACGCGCCTATTTCCGTCGTGATCGGATAGACGAGGCGATTGCTGCATGGGGTAAAATCGCTGAACTTGATCCGGAGAACATCTTCTCCCGTATAGAGTTAGCGGATCTGTTTCGTGAGCAGGGGCTTTACATCCAAGCGGTTGAACAGCACGAGGCAATCGTTGGATTGAAGCGGGATGATCCGTATCGAGTCTGCTTGAGTCTGCGGGAAATCGGGAAAATTCGGGAGGAGATGGGGGACTACGATGCCGCTATCCAAAATTATGACAAAGCCCTTGCTTTGACGGGGCAGGGGAATTGGCTGCGAAAGGATATTCAGGGACGAATTATCGGTATCTACGCCGCCGAAAGTGACTGGACCGGATTAATCGCCTACTACCAAGAGAAACTCACTGAAACGTCGAACGATGTGGAATTAATCGGCTTACTCGCTTCGGCGTATACCGAAAACCAGCAGGTAGACGAAGGCATTGCCGAGTACCGAAAGGGGTTGGAACTTGCCCCGACAGACGCCGGGCTCCGCCTGAACCTCATCGCCGTTTTCCGTAACGCCGAGAGATTTGAAGAGGCGGCGGCGGAATATGAAATCCTCAGTGAGGCTCACCCCGACGATTTCGGTATCTATCGAGAACTCGGCGAATTGTATCTCCAACTGGAGGACGAAGACCGGGCGAAGGCGACCTATCAGTGGATGATTGATCGTGATCCAGATAACGCAGGAACGTACCTCACCCTCGCTGAAATTTATACGGGCAATGAATGGATAGATGATGCTGTCACAGCGTATGAGAAGGCAATTACGCTTGCACCTGATAATCTCGATTATATTGAGTATTTCGGCGAATTCTATTTCCATCAGGGAAATCGTGAGAAGACCGTCGAGACCTGGAATCGGATGGTCGCCGGAAACCATGTAATCGCTGAGAATTATGACCGCCTCGCGCAGCTACTCGACATAAAGGATTTCCGGGGGGGAGCCATCGCCGCAAGTCGAAAAGCAGTCGAGTTGGCCCCCGATGAATATCGCTACCGTGAGACGTTGGCGAGGCGATTGATGGAGAACGAGGATTACGACACGGCACTGACCGAATACGCCGCAGCGGCGGAACTCGCGCCCAACGAATTTTTCGCCGAGCAGATGGGGGATCAGCAGATTGAGCTCTATCGGCGTCAGGGCAGCCTTGTGGAGAAAATTGATGAGTTGGAGGCGACACCTGAGAGTTTTGAACAACAGAAGCAACTCGCCAAGATGTACCTGAAATTAGGCAATATCACCTACTCGATCGAAGTCCTTTTGAAAGCAAAAGCACTCAAGCCCAATGATGTGGAGGTCAACCGTTGGATCGCGGAAATCTATGCCCAACAAGGGAGACGCGATGAAGCCAACGCCATCTACACACACCTAATTGAGGTTGATAGCGCGAATGCAAGGGAATATTATGGGAACATTGCGAGGTCCCATCTAAAAGTGATGGACTTCGATGCGGCAACAACGGCGGCGAAGCAAGCGATCGCGCACAGTCCACGCAACCCTGAAGGACATCAGATGTTGGCGGAAATCGCCAAACAGGTCGGGAATTATGAAACCGCTATTGATAGTCTCAAGAGTGCCATCCGTCTTCGTCCAGAAGCCACCGACATTCGTGCAGAGATTGCAGAAATTTACAAACTTTCAGGTAGCCCTCGGCAGGCAATCGAACAGTACTGGCGATGCTGGGAGTTGAGCGATAGCGTAAACGATAAGCTCACCTTCGTTAAATCACTCTCCGAGGCATATTACGACTTGGGACGACGTGGCGAGTTTGAAGAAAAGCTGAAGCAGATGTCGAAAGCAAATGCCTCCAACATGGGAGCTGTCTTGGCGTTGGCGGCGGTCTATCAGATGGAAGGCGACCTCTCCGGCGCACGATTTCAACTGGTGCGGACGTTGGACCGGGATCCCGAAAATTCAGATCTGTTGGCACAACTGGTCAAAATCAGCCTTGACCTCGGTAATATTCAGGACGCGCTGAACTATCAACAGCGGCTCGTCAAAGTAGAACCCGACCCTATCCACCAGCAACGACTCGGTGAGTTGTTGTTTGATGTCGGGCGGGAGCAGGAGGCGATTCAGGCGTGGACGAAGTTGCTGCACGCGAAGAATCAGACACTTGAGGCAGAGGTTAAGCTTGCAACGTTGCTAATTCGGCACGGTCTGCTAGACGAAGCACTTTCCAGTCTTGACCGTGCGGGCGAAAAGGTGAAGGATGCCAAAGCAATCTATCAAATCGGTGCGACGTTGGTTGAGATGAACGAATTAGAGCGCGCTCGACCCCACTTCCAGCGGATTATGGAGATGCCCAAACCGCCTGAAAATACGATGAAAAACGTTACGGCGAGATCGCCTCGTTCAAACTACGGACCGCCCGGAATTAACACGGACCAATTTGACCTCCCAGGACACCTCGTCTGGGAGATCCAGGAACAATCGTACAGGGGTGGGAGCGGTCAACCGTGGGTGCCGAGTAGTTTTGAGGAGGCACAAGCCGGCGCGCTCGTGCAGTTGACGACCATCGCACAACAGCAAGGGAAACTCAGCGAATTCATCCAGCAATTCGAGACGGAGGTTGATGCGAATCCGAAGGACATCCAGACACTTGAAACATTGGTGAAGCTCTATAACTTGACCGAAAACACCGACAAAGCGAGGGAAACTACCAATCGGCTGATTGCCGCATCGCCAAACGATCCGGTGTATCAAGGCTTGCGATTAAACCAATCAATAGTGCATCAGCTCGATTATGAAACGACTAAAAAATATCTTGATGAAATGACCGGGGTCGCCCCCGAAGCGCAGCTTTGGTATGCCGCACGATATGTCCGAAAGTTCTATGGGCAAGGAAGGAAAGCGGATGCCCTAAAACTGTTGGATGAATTTGACTCTGTAAAAGTAACCGATCTCAACACCGGTTCAATGCTGGTCAGCGCATACACGCAGATGGGCAGGGCTGACGCGGCAGAAAAAGTTGTCACCCAACTTCCAATTCCAGCGATTTCGACGGTGCCCCGAATTTCGATGATGGGACCACCATCGCTCGCACAGCAACAGTGGTGGCAATATACCCGAATCTACCAAACCCTTGCCGCCGCTTACATTGAGGCGGGAGAGACCGACAAAGGAATTGTACTCTTCTGGACGTTATTTGACCGGACCAAACCACCCGCCACAAACCCCCAGCGCGTGGCGACACTTGCATACTCGTCGCACTCCTACGGCGGATACACACCGATCCAGTCCAGCTATCCATCGCCAACAAGCTACTACAATCAAAACCGTTTAGAATATCTCCAGGCGGTTTTCAGCCAACTGTGGATGAAGGATGGACAGGAAACGTTATACGCGAAACTCCAGACAGAGTTGGAGGCAACTGAAGGTAGAGACCGCATCTATCCCGGTTTGGCGTTGAGTTACTGCTATTGGTGGGAAGGAAAACGGGATAAGGCGCAGGAGGTCCTCTCGGTATTGCAAGAACAATTCCCGGATGACCTCACGCTCAAACTCAACACCGTCTTTGCCTCTATCCAGACGGGCCAACACGGGACAGCGTTGGAATTGCTCGATGAGCTCGCCGGGGCAGACCCACGAAACCGCCGGCAGTATTATAACCTCACGCTAGAGCTTGCCTCGCATACAGGGGACACCGTCAAGGTGCGCGAGTTGATGACGAAGGTCCTGAATTCGCCGGGTGGTGCCCGTGAACTTTATCAGTTTTCGCAAAAACTCCAGCAGGGCGGTCTCACACAATACGCCATCGCTGTCGCCAAGAAAGCGATGACCTTGGCGATGGGACAACGCGACCCGAACTTCCTAATGGAGTTGAGTGAGCACTTAGAGGACCTCGGTCGGGGACAGGACGCAGCACGCATCGCTGAACGTGCAATGCGTTTCGCCAACCAACGTGATCGGTACGGTCAGACATTGCATTCGTGGAGCCTCCAGCAAGCAACCCATCTAATAAGTCGATCCAAAGCTGTGCGAGAGCGCGAACCCCAGTTGATTAAAGCTGCTGAAAAGAACCCGGATTCATTCCAGGCACAGGTCCAGTTGGCGACGTTCTACGAAAGTACGAATCAGGTCAAAAAGGCATCAGCTGTCTTTGATGCAGCACTTGCCCTACGCCCCAAGGACAGTGTGACCCGCCGGCGGTACGCCCAGATGCTACAACGTAGTGGGCAGTCAAGGGATGCCGTGACTCAATATATGATACTCCTCAAGGACAACCCGAATGCACTCGGCGATGACTATTGGGAGGTGACGGAGACCTTCTTCCAAGCCGGCAAAGTCGATGAGTTGGTTTCGCTCGCGATGGGGATGATTTCATCATCTATCGGACAGAGCTTCGGCAACGAGTTTGTGGAAAGTGCTGCACAGCAGTGTATGGAGAATAACAACCCCAAAGCGGCGGTCGAAATCTACGAAAAGATTGTCAAAGTCCAGCCAAATCGGTATTACACGTATAATCAACTAGCGTCCGCCTATGCTGCCGTCGGTGAGCCCGAGAAAGCGATCCAGCTTTTGCGCGAGAAGCTGGAAGCTGAGGATGAACCTTACACACAAGTAGAGATGGTGTCAAAACTGACCGAGCTCTATAAGGTCTCCGGTGAGATAGAAGAATTGGCGGCGGAATATGAAGCCAAACTCGCCGAGAAGCCAGAGAATCCGGCGTTGCTCTATCTCGTTGCGTCAATGAAGATCGCTGCAAATGACCTCGAAGGGTTGGATACACTTGTTGACCAACTGCTTGATCTCGCGTCAGTGAATGCAGAGCGGTTGAACAGTTTAGCAGCTGCATACCGAGACGCGGGAGACCGAGACCGCGAACTCTGCCTGCTTGAAGCCACAATCGAGAAACTCGATTCACAAAATTGGTGGCAACTTTCGGAGAGTTACCAAAAACTCGGTACAGCCTACGCCCAAAAAGGTGAGAAGGAGAAGGCGCGAGACGCATTCCGTAGAATGGGTGTGACCCGCAGCCTGCGTGGTGGTGGTTTCTGGGAAAAAGAGCGCGTCGCGACTACATACATGCAGCACGAAATGTGGGACGATGCCGAAGCGTTATTTACCGAAATTATCAATGACCTTTCGGCACAACAATGGCCCCGTCAACAGGCGCAACGGCAGTTGATGGAGATTAAACGGAGACGCGACGGATTGGCGGGGACCACCCAACTAATCGAAAAAACGCAAAAGATGAACGTTGGAACACAGCGAGCGTTGGCCCAACAGTACATGCAACGCAGTCAACTCAAGAAGGCAGTAGAAATTTACGAACAGATTGCGACAGCGATGCCGGAAGACCTTGAATCTCGTGCCCAACTTGCAACCATCTATTCGCGCCAAAATAAACACGATAAGTCAATCGATACTTGGAAAGCGTTGCTTGAATCCGACCCGGAAAACACAAAATATCAAGATGGACTCGTCAACGCTTACCAGTCTGCTGACAAAATCCCCGAAGCCCTTGAACTCGCGCAGACATACATTGATAGGGAAGCGGACAGTAGCGTCCATTACGCCCGGCTCGCCAAAGTCTACGCCGCCGGGGACCGGGTCAATGACGCCATTGAAGCCTATAAAAAGGCGATTGCACTCACTCCCGGTGATGGACAGGTCTATCGTGAACTAGCACAGCTGTATCTCCGTAAAGACGACTTGGATGCTGCCGAAAAGACATTTGAGGAGGCAATTCAATACACCGGACAAGAGTGGGAGCGGCAGAACCTTGAACGACAGCTGATGAACATCTACCGCCGTCAAGGGAGGTTGGAGGAGATGTTGAAGCAGGCAGAAGACGAAGGGACACTCACATTTGAGATGCAACAGGAACGTGCCCAACGCTATCGGAGTGAAGGTAAATTGGAAAAAGCGGTTGATGCCTACAAGAAAGCACTCGACATGACCGCTCAAAGTTGGGAACGGAATAACATCTTCAACGAATTGGTGCAGGTATACGTGCAACTCGGTGAGAACGATTCGGCAATGGAGGTCTACGAAACACTGTCTCGTTCCGGTTCAACAGGCATGTCAATCAGCCACAGTCCATCCGGTGTCACAGTCACGTTCGGCGGAGATGAGGCACGCGAACTCTTGATTAAGGCTTACAAAAACCAAGGGAAACTTGAGCAATTGAAAACCCATTTTGAAGGCAGACTCGAAAAGGAGGCAGATGATCCCGCCCTCCTTGAAATGGTCGCTGAGATTTATCGGAATGCCAACGACCATGAACAAGCCGCTAAAGCCTATCAAGCCCTCTGTAAAGCGCAGCCCGGCAATGTCCGCAGTTTTTACTACGCTGCTGCTGCCCTTAATAAGAGCAACCAGCCTAATCTGGCAGAGGAGCTGCTGAATCAAGGTGAAGTCGCTCTTTCAGCGAGCAATCGCAGACGTGACATGTGGCTCCTTGCTGCGGTTGCATCTATCTGCCTTGATGGTGAAATATACGCTCCAGCGATCAAGATCGTTGAGGATGCAATCGCTGCGAGTGGAAGATACGGAGGTTGGGGACATGAGCATTTGTATAGCATCCTCGGGAAAAGTTATCTCGGTACAAAACAGTACGAAAACGCCGTCAATGCGTATCAACAGATGGCAAATGTTGCCCGAAGTGATCACGAGCGAAGCAGGGCAGAAGCGATGGTACGTCAAGCGTACAAAGCGGGCAACCTCTACGAAAAGGAGATTCCCGAAAAGTTGCAACTGGTGACGAAAAACCCCGATGACCCGGACGCTCATTTTGCCCTCGCCCAAGCCTACGAATGGAGTGACCGGATTGACGAGGCAATTGTGCAATACGAGGAAATTAGCGAACTCCAGCCCAATAGTTCCCGATGGCACAAAGCAATCGGTGACCTCTACCAAAAGCAGCGTCAGACGGGAGCGGAATTTGAGGACACCGCACTGCACCTCGACGGGAATTCAAGTTTCGTGGAAATCGCCGACAGCGACGCTTTGAACGATATCAGCCAACAGGTAACGGTGACAGCGTGGATTAAACCGCCCAACTTTCCGAACGGACCTGCTGCCATTATTTACAAAGGTGACCGGCAAACGCTGAATATCAACAATCAAAGTTACGGACTCTGGTTACAGGAGGATGGTGCGATTCGATTCACCTCATCGCCAAGGAGCCGGGAGGGCAGGACGATGCTTTCGGCACCCAGTGCCGTTGGACTTAACACATGGCATCACGTAGCGGGTGTCATTGATGGGAACAAAAATGTCATAAAGTTGTTTATTGACGGTGCTGAGGTCGGGAATCGAGATTTCGGGAGGGGCGGTTTGTATGAAAGTCAATACCCACTCCGGATTGGTGCCTCACATGAGAAAGAGATGAACAACGTCACCCTTGACGGACAAATTGATGAAGTTCAGATCTGGAACGTTGCCCGGACAGAAGCTGAGATTCGTGAGGGTATGAATACCAAGCTGAAGGGCGATGAACCGGGCTTAGTCGGCTATTGGACATTTGACAAGCAAACAGAAGGGTATATCTCTGATATATCGCCCAACAAGAACCCTGGCAGGCTAGTTGGTAACACCAAATTGGTCGGTTACACCCGTCCCATCTTTGCCGTTGCGGGAGCTGAACAGTTGACAAAGGCGGCCGCTGCATACGAAAAGGCACTTGCGCTTGAACCGACTTCGTATGAACTATACCACCAGCTGGCGTGGACTCATGCGAAAGGCGACCAATTATCAGAAGCTGAAGCCACATACCGTCGAGCCCTAGACTCGTCCCTTGAAGATAACGAATACGATTCTGCGGTCCGAGGTATCTGGAAACTTTATAATGACCGAGAGCAGAGGGACAAAGGCGTCGCTATCTTGGAGAGCCTGAAGCCTAGAATGGAGAAGAGTGCTGTACTGCACGAATTGTTAGCCGCTGCCTACAAAGAGGCGGGCGAGACCGAAAAAGCGAACGCTGCATACACCAAGTGGCTGGAAATTCGTCAAAAAAAGGTGAACCGAGGACAACGGGCTTGGGAGTACCAACACCTTGCCAATCAGATTCTCGACAAGGAGATTATGCCAGAGAAAGCGTTGGAATTTGCAGAACGCGCCTCACAAAGTGGTGGTGCGTCTTGGGGTTACGCTTCGACTTTGGGGCGCGCATACCTCGCCAACGAGCGGTATGAAGAGGCACTAGAACAGTTCAAACGAAGTATGAACAGCAGGAATCAACCCGGTACGACCCCGGAAGATGCAGCCCGACGGTTATGGCGAAGAGCCACCCAAGATAGCGAGAAAGCCAAAGATGGAGGACGGTACGTTGAGATAGTAGAGAAAGTGATGAGTGCTATGCCCGACAATCCAACCATCCAACTACTCGCCAACGTCGCGCTTGCTGAATACTACCGTGAACATGACCAGTCCGACAAAGCCAAAGATTATATGAACAAAACCGGCTTTTTCGCCGAAAGCGCGTGGTCAATTATCGGTCCATTGAACAATGCGGCTGGAATCGGTTATAATGAGGTGTATATCCCGGAAGATACGATGCAAATCGACACAGCTGCAAAATACGACGGGGTTGATGGACAGGTCGGTTGGGAGAAGCGAGCTGATGACACCTTCGATGGCTTTGTCGATCTCGACAAAATCTTTGGGGGGAAGGAAAATTGGGTCACGGCGTATGCGTGGACAACCGTTACCGCACCCGACGAACGGGAAGCCCAAATCCGCCTCGGCAGCAATGACCAAGCGAAAGTTTGGTTGAACGGTGAGGAAGTCTTCACATATAGCGAATCCCGTTCTGCGACAATTGACCAGAACGTCGTTCCGGTGACGCTCAAGGCGGGCGAAAATAGCATCCTCGTTAAAATCTGCGATGAGATGGGATTTTGGGGGTTCTACCTGAGACTGACCGACGCAGATGGCAAGCTCTTCGCGGATTTGGTGTTTCCGAAAAAACAAAGATAACCTAAGTTGGTTCGCCGTGTAAGCGGTAAGCAAGAGTGCCAATACAATTGGCTAAGATTGTCGGAATATCTTATACACCCCCGTCTTAGGTAGACTCGGTAAAAGAGTTGAGACAAGGAAACTTGATGCCAAACATAGCATGACGGGAAAAGGCAGTTGATACTGAAATATCCTAAGTTAGAGGGCTGTCAGTGTAAGGTATATATGAGTAAGGCTGTAATGCCTGAAGCCCAAGTCCTCATGGTTATAGGTTAGACGATAGCGTATGGATTCATCGTCAGATGACAGCAGTGAGGTAACGGCTCACGGCTGATTGAAGTCACGCTATACCAGAAAATGCAAAGGGATAGCAACTTTCCCTGATTGCAACCGGCTTTTGTGGCATACCCCAAAAGAGGGGGTCAAAGGGAAAAAAGGGGCTCTAAGTATACCGCATCTTTGGCTTACCGAAAACACGGGATTGGCTAAGTTGGAAGTTTGTTAGCCTCATGCCTAACAGACGCCCAATATGTCAACGGAGTCGCCATATTACCCAACGTATAAAGTCAAAAAAGGCTTTATGCCGTGTGAATAACACCTATCCTCAAGAGATAAGTTATCAGTAATGCTAACGAAACTCAACAGGGAGAAGGGGGAAGGGCGACAGGTAAAGTGAGTTGAAACTGCGAAATTAGAAATACGAAGTATTTCGGTATAAGGTTTTGCAAAATTAGACTTCCTTTACGGGAAAGCCGTGTGATGTGAAAGCATCACGCACGGTTCGGGGAGGGGGATACGGAGTCCATAACAATTATGGACAACTCGGTCCCTACTCCACCTATTTATCAAACTCGCTTCCAAGCCATTTGGAGTGAGCATATGTAGATCATCTGGTTTACTGAGCAAACCCCCTTGTGCGTGTGCGGTGGATTGTCAATCTACCGCGAGCGGTAATTGATTCAATGTAGCTTCCACTCTGCTGGTTTGCAAAGTGTCCTATAAGTGGCAACTTGCGTTATAATAACCCGAGACGGGTAAAACAAATCTTCCTTGGACTCTCAAGATGGTAACTTAGATAAGATTAACAAATTTTGACCAAGGCAAGGAGTTCTCAAATGAGACGAAATCTGTTTTGCATTGTATCACTCTGTTTTCTCAGCTTGGTGGTAAGTTGTGGCGATGGCGAAGATGAGCCGTAAAGGAACCAACGAACAATCCAATTCAAACCATCCTCCAAAGGAGGAACTCTCATGTTTGCACGTCAAAAACAACCGATATTCTTTGTCCTATGTTTCTGTTGTCTCATAACTGTTCTCTCACCTATTGCCCATGCCCAAGATGAGGCGGTTGATGAAAAAATCGTAGAGCGATACAAGCAGATGCTAGAGCGCAAACCGAAGGAGGGCAGCACGTTTGACCGTTTGTATCAGCTCTACCTTGAAGGGTCAGGCTTAGAACAGATGGTCGTTGATTATCAAACGGAGGCGGGGGCCAAACCGGACAATCCGAATTTGCAGCTGATTCTGGGGCACATCTACAAGCGACTCGGGGTGAATACGGAGGCAATTATGGCGTATCGACGTGCTGTTGATTTGGCATTGGACGACTACTATCCACACTTCGCGCTTGGACAGATGTATGCGACCTTGCGTCAGCATGAACAAGCCATTGCTGCGCTCACGAAGGCGGCGAATCTTGGGACGAAGTCGCGGTCTGCCATGCCCGATGAGTTGACAGCAACCTATAAGGCACTCGGACGCGCCTATTTCCATCGCGATCGGATAGACGATGCAATTGCTGCATGGGGTAAAATCGCTGAACTCGATCCAGAGAACATCTTCTCCCGCGTTGAGTTGGCAGATCTATTTCGTGAGGGTGAACTTTATTCCCAAGCGGTTGAACAGCACGAGGCTATCGTCCAATTGAAGCGGGATGACCCGTATCGAGTCTGCTTGAGTCTACGGGAGATCGGGAAAATTCGGGAGCAGATGGGGAGATACGATGCTGCCGTCCAAAACTATGACAAAGCCCTCGCATTAACGGGGCAGGGGAATTGGCTGCGAAAAGACCTGAATCAACGCATCATCGGCATCTACGCCCACAACGGGGATTGGCCCGGGTTAATCACCTATTACGAGGGAAAACTCGCCCAAACGCCGAATGATGTGGAGTTAATTGGCTTGCTTGCCAGTGCGTATGTTGAGAACGAGCAGATAGACGAAGGCATCGCCAAGTATCGACAGGGATTGGAACTTGCTCCAACAGACGCCGGACTCCGCTTGAACCTCATCGCTGTCTTCCGTAACACCGAAAAATTTGAAGAAGCGGCAGCGGAATATGAAATCCTCAGTGAGGAGCAGCCCGACGACTTTGGCATCTACCGGGAACTCGGCGAACTATATCTGCAACTGGAGGACGAAAACAGGACGAAGACGATCTATCAGCGGATGATTGACCGCGATCCAGATAACGCAGGAACGCATCTCACCCTCGCCGAGATTTACACGGGTCATGAATGGATAGATGATGCCGTTGCAGCATATGAAAAGACAATTTCACTCGCGCCTGACAATCTCGACTATATTGAGTATTTCGGCGAATTCTATTTCCATCGGGGCGATCGTGAAAAAACCGTCGAGATGTGGAATCGGATGGTTGCCGGAGACCGAGCAAGTGCCGGGAATTATGGTCGCCTTGCGCAATTGCTTGACACGAAGAATTTCCGGGCAGAAGCCATCGTCGCAAGTCAGAAAGCCGTTGAGTTGGCACCCGGTGAATATCGCTGCCGCGAAGCATTGGCGCGGCGGTTGATGGAGAACAAGGAGTACAAGGAAGCATTGGCAGAATATACGGAAGCTGCGAAGTTGGCGCCAACCCCCTTCTTCGCAGAGCAGATGACTGATCAGCAAATTGAAATCTATCGGCGTCAGGGCGTCCTTGCAGAGAAAATTGACCAGTTGGAAGCATCGCCTGAGAGTCTTGAACAGCAAAAACAACTTGCCAAGATGTATCTTAAGTTGAGGAACGTGACAAATGCACTTGAAATTCTAATTCAGGCGAAGGAGCTCAAGCAAGATGATGTGCAGGTTAACCGTTGGCTCGTGGAACTTTACACGAGGAGTGGACGCCGTGATGAAGCGGTCGCTGTTTACAATTATCTCATTGGGATTGACGCTGGAAATGCGCGGGAATACTATTCGGACATCGCGCGTCTCCATCTGCGTGCGATGGACTTCGATGCCGCCACTGCAGCCGCGAAACAGGCGATTGCACACAGCCCCCGGAATCCGGAGGGGCGCCAGCTGCTTGCCGTAATCGAGAAGCAGCGCGGACATTACGAAGCAGCAGTTGATAGCCTCAAGGGTGCAATCCGTTTGCGTTCCGACTCCACCGAAATTCGCGCTGAGCTTGCAGACGTATACCGACAGGCGGGCGACTATCGGCTGGCAATCGAGCAGTATTGGCGGTGCTGGGAGCTGAGCGATGAACTCAGCGATAGGCTTTCGTTCGTCAATCGGTTGGAGGGCGTATATTATGACCTTGGACGAAGTGATGAGTTGGAGGAGAAGCTCCAGCAGATGGCAAGGATAAACCCAAATGACCGAGGTCCCGTGTTGGGATTAGCAGAATTGTACCGGGGACAGGGGGACCTGCCCGCTGCAAGAGAACAATTGGCACGAGCGTTGGAGCAAGAGACACAGAATCCCGACCTGTTGACCCAGCTGGTCAAGATCAGCCTCGAACTCGGTGAGACACAGGAGGCGCTTTCGTATCAACAACGGCTCGTCAAAGCGCAGCCTGAACCACATCATCAGCGGAAACTCGGCGAAATGCTCTTTGACATCGGTCGAGAGCAGGAGGCAGTTCAGACGTGGACAAAACTACTGCACGCTAGAAATAAGGATGTCGAAGCGGAGGTCAAACTGGCAGGCTTACTCAGTCAACATGGACTGCTTGATGAAGCGCTTTCTGCCTTAGACCGTGCCGGAGAAAAAGCGACGGAGGCAAAAACGCTCTATCATATAGGTGTGTTGCTGGTAGAGATGAACGAATTGGAACGCGCTGCCTCGCACTTTGAGCGCATATTGTCGATGTCTGAACCGCCCGAAGAAGCTAAGAAAAATGTGGGGCAAGCTGGACGACCCTCTTCTGGACCATCTCAAAAGTCGTTCCTGCCCAATACACGCCGATTCAATTTGGCCAGAGACATTGTTTGGCAAATTCAACGACCCTATTTCGGGCAAACTGGTGGTACATGGGTACCGAGTAGTTTTGAGGACGCCCAAGCTGGTGCGTTGACGCAGCTTGGACTGATTGCCCAGCGTGAGCAGCGACTCAATGATTTTATCGTAAGTTTTGAGGCAAAAGTGGAGGCAAACCCCCAAGATCTCCAGACCCTTGAAACCTTGGCGAAGATTAACATTCTGATGGAGAACCCCGATAAAACGTTGCAAACCATCGATCGTCTGATTGCGCTATCGCCAAACGATCTGTCGTATAGAGCCATCCAACTCAATTCTGCGTTGCAACGCGACTTGGATTATGAAACGGCAAAAAGCTATCTAGATGGACTCAGCCAACTTTCTCTTGAGGCGCGGTTATGGTACACCAGCCAATTGGCAAGTTCCCTCTATCGGGATGGCAGACAGGCTGATGCGAAAAGACTGATACATGAAATCGAAGATGCAAAAGTGACGGATGTACAGGTTCTGTCGGAACTTGTCAGGGTGCTCACACAGATTGGCGAAGTAAACATGGCAGAAGGGGTCTTGGCGCAGCTTCCCTCCGCTTCAAGCACCACCCGGGGTGTGATGCGTCAGAGTTGGCAGTCTTACCGGACCATGTATGCAAACCTCTCCTACGCCTACGCGCGCGATGGACAAATTAACCGAGCAATTACCATCTTCTGGAAATTCCTTGAGCGTACCAAGCCTACCGTTGCTAATGCTCGCGCTATCTCACTCACGCACGGCTCATACGGCTACAGTGGATATCAATCCGCGCAAGCCAGCTTCCCTGCGCCCAGCGTCTACTATAATCAAAATCGACTGCGTTTTCTGCAAGAGTTTTTCCTCTATCTCTGGACGCGGAATCAACTGGAACCGTTGTATACACAGTTTCAGGAGGAATTTGGACGAGCTGAAGGTGAAGATCGGATTTATCCCGGTTTAGCGTTAAGCCATTTCTACTGGTGGGAAGGAAAACGCAATAAAGCGCAAGAGATTCTGGCAGGGCTACAAACGGAGTTTCCCGATAACCTGACATTGACACTCCAGACCGCTTTTGTCTCCATCCATACTGGGCAACATCAGAAGGCAATGGAGGCGTTCACTAAGGTTGCAGATAAAGATCGGCGGAATCGCAAACATTATAACGATCTAATCCTGCAAGTTGCTATCTACACCGGGGACACGGTCAAAGTGCGCGAAATGCTGTCGAAGATCCTCAGTTTACCCGTTGGTCCCGAAGCACTTCGAGAACTTGCTGAAAAGCTGCAGCAGAGTGGATTGACACAATATGCAATTGTGGCAGCGAAGGGGGCTATGAAACTCGCCATGGGACAACGCGATCCGAACTTGCTGATGCAACTGAGCCAACAGTTAGAGCAACTCGGTAGAGGACAGGATGCAGCAATTGTCGCGGAAAGAGCCCTACGCTTCGCCAACCGGCGAGGTCGGCATGGGCAGACGATGTACAATTGGTACTTCCAACAGGCATCAAATCTAGCACGCCGTCGAGCGACCAAAGAACGCGAAGATTTACTTATTCTGGCTGCCGAGAAAAACCCGACCTCTTTTCGCGCACAGATTAATCTTGCCACCTATTACGAATCTGTTAATCAGATCGATAAAGCTGCAAAAGCCTTTGAAGCTGCACTAGCCTTACGCCCAAAGGACGGGATTACACGCCAACGGTACGCCCAAATGCTGATACGAAGTGGGCGTGCGGATGCAGCAGTTACGCAATATACGATACTACTCAAGGATAATCCTAACGCACTTGGCTTCAATTTTTTCAACGTGATGCTCACCTTTTTCCAAGTAGGCCAGGCGGAGGCAATTGCTACTCTGGCGAAAGAGACAATCCGCCCATCGATTGGACGTGGCTCCGGTCTCGATTTTGCAGAAACTGTGGCACAGCAATGTATGACCTTCAGTCATCCCGAAGGCGCAGCGGAGATTTATGAAAAGATGCTGGAGGTCAACCCCAATAACACGCGTATGTACGCGCAGCTTGCATCCGCGTACACAGCATCCGGCAGTCGGGACGAAGCTATCCAATTTCTTCGTACAAAGCTGGAGGCTAATGATTCGGCAATCTTGAAAAATCGGAACGCACAAACTCAGGTAGCTCAGAAGTTGATTGAATTATACAAGGCGTCAGGAGAGCTAGATGCCATACGTGAGGAATATGAGGGACGGCTAGCGGAGAATCCTGATGATACCTCGCAGACCTACCTAGTCGCGTTAATACGGATTGAAGACGGAAACATCGAAGGCGCCGAGCCGCTCGTCAATCAACTACTAAATGATGTGTCGATAACAAATCATGAATGGTTCAACAAGCTCGCGGAAACCTATCGCACCGCGGGTGAACGAGAACGCGAGGTGCACCTACTTAATCGAGCAATTCAAAAACTCAGTCCGTGGGATACGTACCGGAAGTCCGAGATGTATGAAAAACTCGGTGCAGCTCTTGACAAACAAGGGGATAAGGAGAAAGCAGCGGACAGTTTTAGGAAAATGGGAAGTATGCGCCTGATGGCGTTCGGTGGTGTTGCTAACTTTTGGGAAAAACAGCGAATCGCCGATCAGTTTATGCAGCACGAAATGTGGGATGACGCCGAGGCGATGTACACAGAAGTCATCAATGATCTATCCGCCCAGCATTTCTTTCGTCAGCAGGCACAGGAACGGTTGATGGAGATTAAGCGGCGAAAAAGTGGGCTCCGAACGACAACCCGTCTGGGCGAAAAAACAGAGGGGATGAAGATTGGCATACAGCGGGCGTTGGCGAAGCAATACGTGCAGCGTGAGGAATTCAGCAAAGCGGCGGGACTCTACAAGCAGATTATCGCGGTGATGCCCGAGGACCTTGAATCCCGTGCAGAACTCGCCCGGATCTATTCGCGCCAAAATAAGCACGAGGCGGCAATCACCGAATGGAACATGTTACTAGAAGCCGATCCGGAGAACACTAAATATCAGGACGGACTTGTGAACGCCTATCAATCCGCTGACAAAACTGATGAAGCTATCGAACTCGCACAGGGGTTCATCGAAGCGGAGGAGAGCGGCGTTCACTATGCTCGTCTTGCCAAAGTTTATGCCTCCATCGATCGGGTTGATGAGGCGATCGCCACTTATCAAAAGGCAATTGAGATTAATCCCGGCGATCGAAGGGTCTATCAGGAGTTGGCACAGCTCTACATACGGAAAGAGGATTTTGAGGCGGCAGAGAAGATGTTCCAGTACGCAATCCAATACACCGGAGAGGAGTGGGAGCGGCAGAACATCGAGCGACAACTGATGGAACTCTACCGTCGTCAAGGGAAGCTGGAGGGTATGCTTCAGCAGGCAGAATCTGAAGGGATGCTTTCTTTTGAGATGCAGCGCGAGCGGGCGCGGGATTACGCCAGTCAAGGCGAATGGGAAAGAGCTGCGGAGGCTTATAAGAAGGCAATGGACATGACCACACAGAGCTGGGAGAGGAATGAGGTTTCTACAGAGTTGGTAAGGATCTATGCACAACTTGGACAGATCGATACCGCTATTGACCTCTATAAAACCTTGTCCCGATCTGGTTTCGGCGGCGTATCTACGACTTGGTCGGGCCCAACAGGTTTCCAAATCTACTTTGCCGGCGATAAGGCGCGCGAATCCCTGATTAATACCTATCGGAGTCAGGGCAAGTTGGATGACCTTCTCACCTACTTTGAGGCGCAGGGCGAGGAAACAGCTGAAAATCCAACAAGGCTCGAAATAACCGCCGAAATCTATCGGACGCGCGGCAATTATGCAAAAGCTGCGGAAAACTACCAAGCACTTGGCAAAGTCCAACCCGGGAACGTTCGGAGCTTTTACCACGCGGCCGCAGCTTTCAATAAGAGTGGCGAGTCGGAACTGGCACAAATAATGTTAGATGAAGGAGAAGCTGCCCGGTCTACCGACATACAGTGGAATCAGGACATGTGGCATTTGACAGCGCTTGGGCATATCTGCGTTGAGGGAGAGCTATACAATCCGGCAATTAAACTCATTGACGAAGCTATCATACAGTCTGGGCGTTACGGCGGCGGTGGCCACGAACGCCAACAACTGTATAAAATGCTCGCTCAGAGCTATCTCGGTGTGGAACGCTATGAGGAGGCGATGAACGTCTATCAGGACCTAGAGAATGTTGCTCAGGATGATGGAATGCGACAAATGGCGCGAGATGGGATGCGTAGGGTGTACAAAGCGGGGAATCTGCATGAGAAACTACTTGCCGAGCGGACTCAGGCTGTTGAGAACAACCCCGAGGATCCGGATGTCCACTTTGCCCTAGCGCAAACCTACGAATGGAGCGATATGTACGACAAGGCAATCGCCACTTACGAACGTGCCGACCAGTTGAATCCTGATAGCACCGTTATCTTGACACCGTTGGCGAAACTGTATACCGATGCAGACCCCAAAAAGGCGAAAGCTCTCTACAAACGCCTCATTGAACTGGTAGATGAGCCTAGCGACCGTATCCAGAAGCAATCGCTGTTGATTGAGGTATACAAGAAGTTGGGCGAACTCGACACTGCCATCACAGAGCTGCGTAACTTTGCCGGGGCAGCTACGGAAAAGTTTGAACGTGAGGCAGCACTCCGCTTGCTTTGGGGACTCTACGAGGATGAAGAGCGGAAGGGCGAAAGGGTTGCTGTCTTTGAAGAACTTGCATCGCAAATTGGGGAAAGTGCAACCATGTATGAACTGCTTGGAGATGCCTACAAAGCGGCAGAGAATCAAGAAAAGGCAAGTATGGCTTACACTCAATGGGTTGAATTCCGTCAAAAGGAGATAGGTCGGGGTGAACACAATTGGGAGTATTACAGCCTTGCGGACCAACTGCTCCGAAAAGGGATCATGCCCGAAAAAGCACTTGAATTCGCCAAGCGGGTTCCACAGACACACCCTAACCCACACCACGACGCGATGTTGGGAGAGGCGTACCTCCTCAACGGACAGTATGAGGAATCTGAAGAGAGTTTCAAACGGGCACTTGCCAACCCTGATGTCTCTTTCGATACAACAACGATATGGCCTCATCTGAAGCGGGCGGGTAAAACTGTAAAGGACGAGGAACGTTTTATACAGTTGATGGAGGTGTTAACAGGAACCGTACTCCTTGATGTAACTGAACGGATGCACGCAAATTTGGTATTGTCAACCTTCTACCACGAACGCAATCAGTCCGAAGAAGCGGAACGGTATATACGGAAATCGGGTGTTGTGCCTGAAAGTGCGTGGTGGATTCTCGGTCCCTTTGACAATGCAGGGGGTGTCGGCTATAATAAAGCTTACATACCGGAGGATGCCGTGGAGATCGAAAAGACCGCAGCATACGAAGGCAAAGACGGAGAAATCCGTTGGGAACAGAGGGCAGATGAAACCCTTGATGGCACCGTTGATTTTGCACCAATCTTTGGTCTTGAGAATTTAAACTCGGCGTTAGGGGACATGGGACAACCAAATCCTCAACTTGACACCGTACTTGCCTACGCTTGGACGACGGTCAGCTCTCCCGATGAACGACAGGTGCTAATCTGGACCTCTACCCGCAACCCCGCGAAAGTCTGGTCCAACGGGACAGAGGTTTCTACAATGAACCAAGACCAGCAGCCTATGTCTGATAATCAACACACGGTCCCCGTGACGCTCCAAGCCGGCAAAAATAGTATCCTCGTCAAACTCAGTGGACGGCGGTGGGGATGGAAGCTCCAGTTGTGGTTGACAGACGTGGATGGCTTCCCGCTTGAGGATTTGGAATATATGAATTCACCGACGATCCAACAGTCGGTGGAGGAATAACAATTCTATACGTGAGTATTAAGAGGTCTTGAGTAGATTCCGATTAAACCTCCGTAAGGAGAAATTATGAAATATCCAATCATTCTCACAACTGTTGGGCTATTCCTGTTAAGCCCAATCGCCTCACCGCAAGGTGGGGGCGAGTCCGAGTCAACGAAAGCGCGCTGGGATGAACGTTACGACCGCGATATGTATATCTACGGCAAAGAACCTGCTGCCTTCCTCAAGCAGAAAATTAGTGGGCTAAAGAAGGGGAAAACACTCGTCTTGGCGATGGGGGAGGGACGGAATGCGGTCTATCTTGCCCAAAACGGGTTTGATGTCACAGGTGTAGATATTTCGGAAGTCGCTATCGAAAAATGCAATAAGCTGGCGAGGGAAAGAAACACAACGGTCAACGCTGTTGTTGCCGATCTGACTGACTATGATATGGGCGAGGTGCAGTTTGACCTGATTACAAATTTCTACTACTACGACCCGTCAATCTTCCCGCAGGTTATTGACGCGCTCAAGCCGGATGGCATGTTTGTCCTTGAGCAGTTCTCAATTGACCACCTCAAATATAGGGAAACCAGCCGCTTTGGTCCCAGAAACCCAGACTACCTCATAAAACCTAATGAACTCTTAGAACATTTCAAGTCGTTACGGATACTCTACTATGAAGACACCGTCGTGGAGCTTGATGAAGGGATGCACAAGGGAACGGCGGCGGTCATTCGGCTCATCGCGGAGAAAGCGGAGTAACTGTTAAACAAAATGCACATTCCGATATAAGCGCAATCCAATTTTTAATTGACCTCCAAAATCAGAAAGGAGCCAAACAAATGCCTGAAAAATTGATTCTCGAAAAGATTCGCAGCGTGCGCCGTCGTTTAAGCGTGCAACGAACGTTCCAAACGTTAGCAAGATTTCTATGCCACGGCTTACTAATATGTGTGCCGTTGTTTGTCGTCGATAGTTTCATTGCGACGTTTGATATTTCTCCCCTCGTGCTGCTGTGGACCGTGCTTGGTCTCTCAGCCATTGCATTAATCGTGAGTTTACTGCGCCCGACTAATCTCCACGAAGCTGCCCGGATAATTGACCTCAAGGCAGCCTTGAAAGATCGTGCTGTGAGTGGACTGGAGTTTATTCAGCGTCAGACCGATGAGATGCTGACGGCATTACAACTCAAAGATACCTCTGACCGCCTGCAATCAGTGACCGCAAAGGAGGTTATGCGCTATTCCGTCCCACGCGAAACCAAATTCATCGCCTTGATTATGATCGTGGGGTTGGCGTTCTCTTTCATTGAATTTTTCGATCCGCCCGAAGCACCGGCGACAGTTGACTTCTCCCCGCAGATAGCCGCAGAAACCGATCACCTGCTGAAACAGATCGAGGAATCCGAAAAGGCAGCCGAGGAGGTTGGACTGGAAGATACATTACAAGAAATTGAAGAGAAGGCACTTGAACTGAAGCGGGCAGGGATTACGCCGAAAGAAGCACTCGCCAAGTTGACCGAAATGACTGAGATGTTATCAACAAAAATGGATAGCGCAGGAGTTGCTAAGGTAGACGCACTCATGCAGGAACTTGGGGAACAGCTCATCGTCAACCCCAACTTAAGCGATTTCGGCTATGCTTTGAAGGAAGGAAAATATGACAGGGCGGCAGAACGTCTGTTTAATTTGTCCAACAAACTCGACAAGCTCAATTCGGAGCAACGCCAAAACATCGCTGACGCGCTCCAACGTGCCGGCGCGAGCGTGGGGGGAACGGAGATCGAACCTTTCGGGAACGAATTGACCAAAGCTGCGAAAGCGTTGACCCAAAGCAATCTAAAGGAAGCCCAAAAACGTCTCCAAGATGGATGCCAGAATTTATTAGCTTGTGCCCTTGCAAAACAACGCAACCAACTACTGGCAAATCTGCTTGCTCAATGCCAAGCTTCCAAAGCAGGGATCTGCAAGGCGTGCAACGGCAGCGGCAAAAGCAATAGTCCAAGCAATAACGCAGGGACCGGGACGGATCCCAATCCATTCGGTGTTTTGACCAACCTTGACTCCTTCCGTCAATTGGAACGAATTACGGGTATGCAAGGCGCGGGAGAATCCACGGTCGAGATAACAGAAGTGCCTATCGCTGGAAATCCCGAAACCTCACCCGATGGACAAAGTGCGGAGGATAGTTACAAAGATGTCTATACCAAATACCACAAACTCTCCGAGGATGCACTTTCTCAAGAGCAAATCCCGTTGGGTTACAGATTCTACGTGAAGCGATATTTTGAGTCCATCAAACCGAATGAGGAGTAGGAGGCGTGAAGCGTAACGTGATGCGCTTTACGGATCAAATGGCACCAGATCAAACCCAATTTCATCAGGATTCAGAGCAACTTGAGGATCAATACGAGGAATTTCGTGACACCTTCAATCGTATCCAACGCGAGGTCTCAAAGCAGATTGTGGGGCAGCAGGAGATTATTGAGGGTGTCCTAATTTGCTTGATGACGGGCGGACACGCGCTCTTAGAAGGTGTCCCCGGTCTGGGGAAAACACTGCTGATTCGGACACTCCACGAAGTGCTCGATTTGGGATTTTCCCGAATACAGTTTACGCCAGATCTGATGCCCGCAGACATCATCGGCACCAATGTCGTCGCCGAAGATGAAAGTGGTCGTAAGTTCTTTGAATTTCAGCAGGGACCTGTGTTTGCGAATCTAATTCTCGCCGACGAGATTAACCGCGCGACACCCAAAACGCAGTCGGCGCTGCTCGAAGCCATGCAGGAAAAATCCGTGACGGTTGCAGGCACACATCACGAATTAAAGCCACCGTTCTTCGTCATGGCAACGCAAAATCCGCTGGAGATGGAAGGCACCTATCCCCTGCCCGAAGCCCAACTAGATAGGTTCTTCTTCAAGCTCAAGGTCGAATATCCGAGTCTTGATGAACTCGACCTCGTTATGGAGCGTACAACCAAGCGGGAGATGCCTTTCGTCGAAAAGGTTTGCGATGGCGAGCAGATCAACGGATTGGAACAGATTATGCGTGACATCCTCATCGCAGAAGATGTGCGCAGATATGCCCTCCGCATCGTGTTGGGTACACATCCCGAATCGGAGGACGCGCCGGAGCTCACGAAAAAATATGTCCGCTACGGTTCAAGTCCCCGCGGTGCCCAAGCGTTGATCCTCGCAGGTAAGGTCAAAGCCATCTTGGACGGACGTTACAACGTCGCACGGGCGGATATTCAAGCGGTTGCCCTGCCGAGCCTGCGCCATCGACTCATCCTCAGCTTTGAAGGTGAAGCGGAGGGGATTGACCCTGATCAGATTATTGAGCATCTGTTGGAGGTTGTTGAGTAGAGAGCAGGTAGTAATGTTACCAGAGCAAACCCGATGGAGGAAAAAACATGAAAACGAGTCGGTTACTAACGATCCTCGCTGTACTTAGCATATCATCGTTAGTTTTCTTGATTGCATTCAATTCCGTAATTTTAGGGAATGACAAAGCCTCTGAATCGACAACAGAAGCACTTATCTCACAGATCCAAAACCTGCAAAAAGAGATTGAAGCCCTAAAAGAACGTATCAGTAGACTGGAAAGTGGGCAAAAGATACCTCCCACCGTGCCACAAGTCATATCTCCCGGTGTGCCACAAGACCTACCTTCTATAAATACAATTCCGCACATGAATCAACTCCCCAAAGGTTCAGAGCGGAGAGAGATCAACGGTATGACCTATTATATTATCCCGTTGCAGGACCAAAATGTGGATAAATGAGTGCTGCCTAGCCATAGGTGATATGCTTCACTTAACCTTAACCACATGAATGTTTATATGCCCCAGGAAAGAAGCGAATAACAACCATGACAACAACCATAGAAAAATTACTAATAAAAACTGAGCGGATTGAACAGGACTTAGCGGAGGTGAGGCAAGAGTTAGAAAAACTTCGTCCAACAAAGCCGCTGACACCAGAGGAACGAGCGGCCGCACGGCTAGCACGTGTACGGTCAAAGAATGAAAAATTGATACCTCTCATTGACAAAGCTTTCGAGAAGATGGAGATTACGGGCGAACCCATTGGTGGAGAGAAGGTTCAGGAAATGCTTGCCGCTGAAGGGGTAAAGCCGGAGGACAACTCATTTAGTCGAGGCATTATTAAGATGCGTGAGCATTAGCATCATACATTCAAACTTCAAACTAGGTTCGGAGAGAAAACATGAAACGGTTAAGCTTGATTCTAACTTTATGCAGTCTGTGGATCATTCCCGCGGCTATGTTTGCCCAAGCCCCAACAACGGGAACGGTTCGTGGTAATATCCTTGATACCTCTGAAGCACAACTCCCAATTGAAGGGGTCCTAGTTGTTATGGTTAATGTTAACGGTTCCGAACATGAAGCACTGACGGATAACAATGGTGATTACAAGATAATTGGATTGACGCCCGGCCGTTACCTGCTTAGTATTTACAAGGCTGGATACAGCGATCGCACTGGCAAACCGGTCACAATTGTTGCCGGTGGCGACCACTACGTGCCGATAAAAATGACCAAAAAAGCAGGGTTGATTGACCTATTGCCAGGGGAATTTGACTCTTCGCTTTGGCTGTTCCTTCTCTGTTTAGGAGGTGCTTTTGCTCTAGGCTATCTCATTGGTCGAGCCGGTCGTCGTTCAGACTAGCAAAGACTGAGCAACCGACTTGCCGCAGGAGCTTCCTCGCCATGAACAACGCTCAATCTACCCAATCCGCCTTCGATAGCGAATTCCTGAAAAAGCTGGAATATCTCTACATCGTTTCCAAGAAAATATTTGCAGGACGGATCAAGGCAGAGCGCCGCAGCACACGACGCGGCGTTAGTGTGGAATTCGCCGATTACCGTAACTACACCGCCGGGGACGATTTCCGCTATATCGATTGGAACGCCTTTGCCCGCTTGGACGAACTCCTGCTGAAACTTTATGAGGAGAGGGAAGACCTGCACATCTACTTTCTTGTTGATACGAGCCAGTCGATGACCTACGGTGAACCACAGAAATTGCTCTACGCCAAGCGCGTGGCTGCAGCACTTGCCTATATCAGCCTATCCAACTTAGACCGTGTCAGTATTACTGCTTTCACAGATCGAGATCTGAATCGGTTGCCGACCGAGCGTGGGAAAGGGAAAATCTTCACGGTGCTTAATTTTCTAGATCGGATTGAGGGCACCGGCGAAACCTATCTGGAAAACGCTTTCCGCAATTTTGTGCATACGACGAAACGGCGTGGGTTGATTGTGCTGATCTCCGATCTCTTTGATCCCCGTGGTTTTGCGGATGGACTCAACGTGTTACAATTCCAGAAGCATGACCTATTTGTGGTGCACATCACTGACGAAAAAGAAGCCAATCCCAATTTGCGAGGTGATTACCATCTCGTTGATGTCGAGACGGAACACCTCCGCCCGGTGACCATCAATGAAAACCACCTCAGACGTTACAAGGCGTTGTTCCAGCAGTATTGCGATGACCTCAGTCGTTACTGCGTTCAGCGCGAAATTGGTTTCATTCGGACAAGCACCCAATTGCCCTTCGATGAACTGATCCTGCGCATCTTTCGGATGGGTGGGTTCGTGTCTTAACGGAACGCCATGAACTTCCTATCGCCAACCGCATTCCTGCTATTCGGTCTCGCGGCACCAATTGTGATGCTCTATATCCTCAGATTACGCCGTCGCCGCGAACCGGTGTCCACTCTAATGTTTTGGGAACAGATCTTCAGAGAGAAGCAGACGACCTCCCTGTTTCAAAAATTGAAGCATCTGTTGTCTCTCCTGCTGCAGCTGCTATTCCTTGCACTTTTAGTCCTCGCGCTTGCCCGACCACAGTTTGCCTTTGTGACCAAATCGGCGCGGCAGGTTATCCTGATTCTGGATCGTTCAGCGAGCATGAATGCCGTTGATGGTACGCTCTCGCGTTTGGAATCAGCCAAACAGGGGGCATTGCGCATGGTGGATAATCTCCGCTTTATCGACGAGATGATGGTAATTAGCTGCCACACCCAACCCGTAATTCATAGCCCGTTCACCAATCATCAGAAATCGTTACGCCACGCGATTGAATCGATTGTCCCCACAGATGTGAAAACAGACCTCCAGCCGGCGTTGGCGGTCGCCCATTCTATGGCGCAGACCAAGTCCAACCCGGAAATTGTCGTTTTCAGCGATTTTCATCAGGTTCCCGACTCACTTCTCATACAGCGGAAAACCCCTCAGTCCCCTCCTTCAGATACGAAGGTTCATCTATTGCCAGTCAATCTCGGTGTGGAAGGGAACGTTGGCATCACCCAGTTTCGGGTGCGGAAGAGTCTTGCCAATGCCTTTGATTACCAGACCCTATTGACGGTTATCAATGCGTCTGTCGAGGAAAAATCCTTCAACGTCGAACTTTATCTCAACGACGCGCTGCTTGATGTCCGTCCTTACACCCTCGCGCCCGGCGGGAGCAAATCCGAGCTCTTTACCAATTTCACGATGGAGGCCGGTAGGCTAAAAGCTGTGTTAGATGTAGAAGATGCACTGTCTACTGATAACGTTGCTTACGCTGCGCTGCCAAAGCGTGAGCAAATCCCTATCTTGCTTGTCACCCCCAACAACCCATTCCTTGAAAATGCGCTTGCTGTTGATGAAAAATTGGATCTGACAGTCGTTGCCCCAGACCAGTATGACCCCGGTGTGGCGGGGTATGAGGTTATCATTTTTGACCGTTATAATCCGCCAACACTCGGTGATGGTAACTATATGTTCATCTATCCCCCGAAAGCAGGCGCAATTTGGCAGATCGGCGAATCACTGGAGATACCGATCATTACAGAGTGGGAACGTAAACACCCGATTCTACGCCACGTCCATCTGGATAATGTCCAGATAACCGAGGCGTATCAGGTCAACGTTCCGGCGACGACGAATGTGCTTGTCCGTTCATTTGAAGATCCACTGTTGATTGTCGAGGAAAATCCAAATCGAAGGGTTGTTTTTATTGCTATTGACACCCTAAAATCTGACTTGCCCTTGCGTATCGCTTTTCCGCTGATCATTGCGAATACGATTCAGTGGTTTCAAGGGAAATCGGAGATTGAAGAATATCACCTTCAGGCCGGAGAGGTTCTGAAAAAGCGGATCGACGGAGCCGCCGCAATCGAAAGCGTAACAATCGTGGGACCGACAGGTGAGTCGTGGGAGATTACTGTTGGAAAGGGTGAACTGCTCTTTGATGAAACCTCAGTGGCGGGGTTCTATGAACTAAAAATTGGCGAACGCGAAGAAGTTTGGGCGGTCAATTTGACCGATGCAGCCGAATCACAAATCCGCACGGCTGCAGGAGTGACGGATCCATCCGAGGAAAAAGAGATTGTCCTAGGGGGTTCTGCGCTATTGCATTATCCGCCGTGGATTTATCTAGTTGTTGTCGCGGTTCTGTTAAGTGCTGTCGAATGGTTTCTATATCAGCGGAGGCGAATTGATTAATATGGAAATTGCCCGCCCCTTTACACTTCTGCTACTTTTGCTGATACCTTTTCTTTATTATGGCCATTGCCGAAGTCTCGTCGATCTGTCGCTGCCTCAACGCATCGTCAGTCTGATTCTACGAGTGCTCATTATCGTTCTGCTCATCTGCAGCCTTGCTGGTATTCAGTATCTAATGACCGGTGGAAAGTTGGCAGTGATTTTTCTTGTGGACATTTCAGATAGTATCTCAGAGGAGGGATTAAAGGGTGCACAGAGTTATATTGACGAAGCGATGGATAGCCGAAGCGACCAGCAAGTTGGTGTGATGGCTTTCACAGAGGAGACACAGATAATTCGGGATTTTCAGTCGAAATCCGATGAGGTGTTAGATCTCGCTGAAATCAGGGGGCATTGGCTTGATGAAGATGAAAAAGCAGGGGCTGCCACAAACATCGCCCAAGCGATTGAGACAGCATGGGGCATTTTTCCTGCGGATACCAACAAGCGCATTGTTCTTATCAGCGATGGCGTTGAGACACGTGGTGATATGCTGCGCGTCGGATTACGCGGGAAAGTCTTTGGGGTACAGATTGACACCGTGCCCATCTTCCCCAGCGATGCCCCCGAAGTCATGATTGAGCGCATTGACGCACCGATGCAGGTCAAGCAGGGAGAACCGTTTCATTTGGAGGTATTTGTCCACAGCAATCGCGAGGATTTCGCGGAGATACGACTTCACAAAAACAAGTTTGAGGTGGCGAAACAGACGGTTCGGCTAGAGGTGGGTGAAAATCGAATTCGTTTCTCTCAAATTGCGACCGAGAGCGGGATGCTGACCTTCGATGCGATTTGTGCGGCAATCCAAGACACCCGTTACGACAACAACCATGCTCTCGGTATTGTCGTTGCTTCTGGCAAGCCCAAGGTACTCCTGATCGACGAGAACGAGTCACAAGCCCGCTATCTGGCGCGTGTACTTGAGGACGCAGAGATTCAGGTGAATGTCCGAAACGGCTTGGGTGTTCCCAACGAATTATCAGACCTACAGAACTACGATCTGGTCATCTTCAGCGATGTCTCTGCCAATCGCCTGAACCAGAAGCAGATGGAGCTGATTCGCACCTACGTCCAGGATCTCGGGGGCGGATTCATGATGCTGGGGAGTGAAAACAGTTTTGGACTCGGCGGTTACTACAAAACCCCGATCGAGGAGATTTTGCCCGTCCGCACAGATACAGAGAAAAAGAAGGAAACGCCGAGCATTGCGATGGTGTTGGTAATTGACAAATCGGGAAGTATGGGCGGCATAAAGATCGAATTGGCGAAAGAAGCGGCACGGGCAACGGTCGAACTACTTGGCAGACGCGATAAAATTGGCGTCATCGCTTTTGACGGCTCACCACACTGGATTACGGAAGTGCATACCGCTTCTGACAAACTCTACATCTCCGATCAGATTGGGTCGCTCAGTGCAGGTGGCGGTACGAATCTTTATCCTGCACTTCAGCAGGCATATCTCGCCTTGACCGAGACCACTGCGAAGCTCAAGCATGTCATTGTTCTGAGCGATGGTCAATCACAGCCGGGCGACTGGTACGGCATCGCCAATTCGATGCGTGCCGAGCGGATGACCGTTTCCGCCGTTGGCATCGGTAGCGGTGCTGACATGAATCTGCTGTCTAACATCGCCAATTGGGGCGGGGGCAGAGAATACTTCACGCAAGACCCTTATAATATCCCACAAATCTTTGCTAAAGAGACCGTCACTGCCTCCAAATCCGCTATCATTGATGAACCGTTTATCCCGCAGATTATTAAACTCACACAGGTCTTGCAGGGAATTGACCTTGAACTGGCACCATTCCTGCTCGGTTATGTTTCGACCCAACCAAAACCGACCGCCGAAGTCTTTCTGGTCTCAGATCGCGGCGACCCGTTGCTTGCAAGCTGGCAGTACGGCTTGGGTAAATCTGTTGCTTTTACTTCGGACGCGAAGGCACGGTGGGCGGCAGATTGGTTGGAATGGGCGGGTTTCGGCAAGTTTTGGACGCAGCTGGTGCGTGACACCATGCGCAAATCAACAGTCAGCAACTTTCAGGCTCGCATTGAACAGGAGAAAGGCACTGCGCATCTCACTATTGATGCCCTAAACGAGGCTGGAGATTTTCTGAATAACCTCGAAAGCGACATCTCCCTGATCCCGCCGAACCTAAAAAAGAAGCAACTCGACATCGCGCAGATGGCGCCGGGAAAATATGAGATCGATTTTCCCGTTGACGAGATGGGGGCGTATTTTGTCAACATCATGCAGAAACAACACGGCAAATCGGTCAATACACAGGTCACTGGCACCGTTGTTTCCTATCCTGATGAATACCTTGTCCACCGCGCCAACGAAACCCTCCTGAAGCAGCTTGCGTCTACCTCCGGTGGTAAGTTTACCCCCTCACCACAAGACGCACTCCGTGCACCGGAGCAGCCGGTTGTTCGCCGCATCCATCTGTGGCGACCGCTGCTGATCATCGCTGCGTTTCTGCTGCTAGCTGACATCGCATTACGCCGAATTGATTTAATAAGAGAAAGACAGATGGATAGAACCGTTTAATGAGGAATCGTATGTCATGCTCTATTTGTGTAGGGAACGCAGATCTGCATTCCCTGCGGAGGCTAATACTCTATCGAAATCAGCTAGGCACACGACCACGATTGGAGTATTGGTGATTTATGTATTTCTATATGTCTACATTCCATGATCTTCTCGCGAATACCTGAAAGGAGACAACAAATGTCAATTGATAATCATCAACAGGATTTGGCAACGCAGATTGAAAACTACCATCGGTCCGGTGAACTTGATAAGGCTTTAGAGATTAGTGCACGTGCGCTAAAATCCAATCCAGCGGATTTGGAGGCTTATGGTTCTCGATGGGAACTGATAGCCGAAATGTTTCCAGAGGAGGAGGCGGAAAAAAGGATTCAGCCTGAAATCGAATCGGTCTTGAGGACACAGCCAGAAACCCCTGAAGTGTTATGGACTGCCTACTGGGGATATATGCACCTCCCTGGCCGCACAAAGAATGTCCCTAACAATTTGTTTGATAAGATGTTGCAATACCCCAGAACCGAAGTTTATCATGCCGCATTGTTAGAGTTAGCCGAACGGACCCAAGATGCACGCCAAAAGTGGCACTATTACCGGCGTTTCATTGATGAGTGTACTGTCTCAGATGTCCCAGGATCATCTTGGTATTTCTTAACACATGAAGACATGCTGCGACTAGCCCAGGAAGATCGCTCGCTGACAAGTGATGACTTCCTTGATGAACTTATTGACAGACTCTTAAAGGCACATCTTTCCTTCTGTCAGGATACACAGCAGTGGTTCGGTTGGGCTTATACTGAAGCGGTTAAATGGCGACTCAAGTTCAACGTCCGATTGGACAAAACGTTGGAAGTTCTGGAGCGTGCTGAAGCCAGATTAAGGGAGGAAGATGAACAGAAATGGCTTGTCGAACACAACAAAAGATCTGTAGAAGGAGCACACAAGGACATCTCGCGCTTGCGCGGTGAAATCCACCTCCAGCAAGAGCGGTGGAGAGAATCTTATGATGAACTTGTAGCAAACTCGCCGGACTTTTTGGAATCGCTATGGGCAAGATTCAATGAGAGTGCCATCAATTACTTTTATATGTTGGGACGGTCAGCAGAAGGAATAGAGGAATGGGGAAAAGCGAAACACTACTATGCCGATGCACACTTTGCACCTACACCTCACGTCGAAGCCCGGGCGGGATTGGAACGCGTCTATCATCAAATAGAGCGGAGGTCTACCGATACATTTGAGGCATTTCTCAAGGACACCGAAGCTAAGTACCGTATTCGAGAAGATGCTGATCGCGAAAAAATTCGTCAGAAGTTTATCATGAACAGACTCAATAAGAAAGCAACCGACTTTCGTTTAGAGACTTTAGATGGAGAGACATACACGTTATCGGCGATGCGTGGAAAGGTTGTTTTGCTTGATGTTGGGGCTTCGTGGTGTGGCCCCTGCATCTAGGTAATGCCTAAAGTCAAAATCGTCTGCGAGCGATTCCGCAAATCCGATGATGTAGTTGTTTGGGGAGTCAATAGTGGCGAAGCTCCTCACCAAGTACGGAAATTTTTAGATGAACATCAGCCACCATGGCCCATGTTGCTTGACCCGCATCGGGAGGTGGGCAAGGCTTATCAGATTGAAGCAATACCATTTTTTATCCTGATTGATAAAGCTGGGAGTTGGCAATACAGTTTTGAAGGTTCAAATCTCATAGACGGCCAGCCATTAATTTGGCTTATTGAAGCACTCCTAGCAGATTAAAATTGCAAGACGTATATTTTCCAAACGAGAGGAACCGATAGTGGTGATCTACTGTTATCCGCAGGAGGATAGATTCTATGCAAAACACCGCATGGGCGAGCGTGGACGAGAGTGACCGCGCAATCAAAATCGAAACTGACAAACTCGAAGCGGTCATTCCCAAGAAAGACCCTAAACAGTGGATGACCGGAATCGAAAAGGGATCATTTCTCGACAAAACCACCAGCTTCCGAGAGGTCGGCGATGGCTTGATGGTCATTGACTGGCTTATGGAAGCGGGCAGCGACGAAGCCTATGGCGATGAGATAATTGCCCCGGACGGGCACGGTGTCGGCAGGTACTCTTGGCACGAAAACGAGACCGAACCAGACCGGCAATTCTACACACGCATGTCACACGGCAGCAGCCATCGTAAGCGCATGGTCGAAGGTCCGCAACTTTGTCACAGAATGAAGCCTGTACAGCCGGAGGTCATCTGCGAAGGGGACTTTATTGCGGTCACAACCACGTATCAATACGAATATGCCGGCCCCGGTCGTCAAAGGGGATCGCGCTGGACACAGCGGATCGTATTCCCCAAAGGCGAACGGTTCTTTGTGTTAATGGACAAAATCGACAGTGTCAACGATTCGCCGGAGATGTTCCTCCGCAACGACACACCGGGCTGTATCCGCCATGAACAGGGCGATACGTTCAGCGAGATTTATCTCAGCTATCTGAGCGGTCCCAACGGGGCCTGTATCCCATCCAGTGAATTCTTCACCCCGTTCCCGCCAGACCTAAAGTTCGGCTATCGCCGCGATCTGAACAGAACCCCGGAACATTTTATTCGAGCATACCATTTGCGCGACAAGCAGACGGGTGAAGATGGTCCGTGGTTGGCAGGGCTAACGCTTGAACCGTCCGTAGTTTATGAGGCGTGGTGCAGCCAACGGCCTGGCGACATCATCGTCATGATCGAAGAGATTCACGGCAAGCCTGTGAAAGCGGGTGACTCCTTCAGTGCTGCCCACATAGTGGGTTATTTCGACACGATTGAGGAGATGCACAGGGTATACGACCGGTATAAGGGACACACTGCACTGACCGCTGACTCGTCGGGTTGGCAGCTGGTGAAATAGAGATAACGGAGATAATTCGATGAGCCTATTAGAACTGTCCGGCAAAAATATGAGCGTCCGGGTGAACCGCAATTTGAGCCTTACCATTTTCCGAAGCCGCGCTCGCGTCTTGTGGGAGACATCGCAAATATATACACCAACCCTCTTGGCGCGTCACCCCAATGGCGAACCGCAACGCTTATCGTTCGAGAACGCAGAAGTAAGCAGAGTTGCCTTCGACGATGGTCAATATCGGGGCTACACTCTTTCATTCAGCGACTTTGACGGATACGATGTGGGATTAGAGGTAATCTTTGCGATTGACCCAGTGGCGGATGAGCTCATGATTCAGACAACGCCGGTTGAGGGTCGATCGAGCGGAATCGATGAGACAGATATGGTAGTGGGGCTTGAACATTTCTACCGGTTTGAAAAACTGGTTTCTGATGGCGGCTACATGGTCATTCCCCACGGGTCAGGATATCTGATCCCGGCAGATTGTCCCGACGAACTTCCGGGGGACGGCCACGCCGGTGGGTTGATTGGGGGACGATGGACGTTACCGATCTTCGGAGTTGTGCGAAACGACGATGCGATGTGTGCGATTGTCGAGACGTGGTGGGACTGCGATGTGGCTGTCGAGCATCAGCCGTGCGCACATTCCGCGCTCGATTTCCGATGGGCGCCAAGCCTAGGTCGGTTGGATTATCCCCGCCGCTTTCTCCTTCGATTTGCGGACGGGATGGATTATGTCGGGATGGCAAAACGCTATCGTGACTATGCGAGGGAACACGGACTTCTGAGAACGCTCGAAGAAAAGGTGGCAGAAACACCGACCATTCGATACGATATTGAAGCGATTTTGTTTCGCTGGCCCGCGTGGAATCCCGAAGATGGTGCGACGGTGCTGCAGGAAGTTCGGAGGTTGCGCGAGATGGGGTTTGGCGTGAAATTCTTTTTTCCCAAGTGGTCATCGGCGGGCTATACCCCTGAGAAAGGCACACCGACAACGGCGGATGCCGGTTGGCAATCGCTTCTGCTCGAAAATCCCGTGCCGGGCGGATGGCAGCGGCTGGTGGAATTTGAGAGGGCTGTACATCAACTTGGCTGCACCGTTCAGGGATTTATTAATCCGAGAAGTCAGTATCCCGAAGGGCCGGCGTTTGATGAGGATCGCTGGCCCCAAGATGCACAAGGGAAGCTAGTACATGACTTGAGCGTTCACGACGCCGTGGATCGGGTAACGCGTGGACTGGACAACATCGCAGCGCACGGTCTGAAATACGACGGACTCTACTACGACGGATATTCAGCGTACCACCCACTGCGAGAAGATTTTTCGGCGGCGCATCGGGTGACGCACCGTATGGCTTTTGAAGCGCAGAATGCCTGTTTTGATGAAACCCGGCGATGCGGCATCATGCCCGCCGCAGAGTTGGCTCGTTTCTGGTGCATTCCTAACTGCGACTACTTTTTCTTCACCGATTGGTCAAGCGATCGCCTGTCAAATACACCCGTTCAAGGAGCACCCGCGCCGGTGGGTGAACCGATTCCGCTGTTTCAACTAGTCTTCCACGACTGCTACATGGCAGGGTTTTCGGGCGGCGGCTACGCTGTCTACTCACCCGGCTACGATTGGTGGGAAGACCGAACACCGCGGCTGTATGAACTGATGTTTGCTGCTGCACCCGCATACAACTGGCTTCCGAATGGTACTGTCCCGATCGAGAATATCAATCACGACGCAGTACATCGCCGATTGGCGTGGCTCAAGCGTTGGAGTGCGTATTATCGCGCCATTGCGACATCAGAAATGGTCAGCCACCGATTCCTGTCAGATGACCGCAAATGCCAGCAGGTTGAATTTGCCAACGGGATCGAGGCAACCTTGAACATGGAAAGGAACGAATTTCGCGTGAGGAATCATCCCGATTTTAGTGGCGAGTGGGAAACGCCTGAGTCTCTCTGAACCGCGTGAGTAAACAGTTGCAGCAGATTCTATTATTTATCTTTTTCCGATTCTTTCTTGAGATAATCTTGTGGGGTCCGCGAAAAGCCGCCGGGCTCAAATGGGTCATCGGTACGGCTGCCCACCGGCTCACCGAGTTCACGGTATCTTTCGCCGGCGTGCTGTTTAAAGGAAGGCGTGATAAGCGGTCGAATTTCTTCTGGCAGCGTGGCGGCGAACTCCGGTTGGACTTTGACTAAGTGTGTATTCTGGTTCCGAGGGATGTAACCACTGATTATCACCACACGCTCACGATCTGTCAATACAGGACCCGTTGCATGGAGAAGGGTTTCCGCAAACAGAAGGGTTGAACCTGCCGGTGCTTCGATATGATGGATGAGGGACGGGTTTTCCTCTGCCGCTGCAACCATCTGCTCTGATGCGACACGCAGCTTGTGCGAACCGGCGATTACGGCAGTACCGCCGTCGCCGGGTCCAATATCGGTCAGGTTGGTGAGCACTTTCACGAACCCAAAGTGATGCAGACCATGCTCCGTGTAAGCCGCCCGGCGGAGCCACTGGTGGTGAAAGATATAAGCTGGTGGATTGTTTGCGTCCACTTCCGGGTGACGACTGTTGATGATTGCCTGTGACTCGGACAGACGTACCTCACACCCCACAACTTCTTGAGCGATACCCACGATCCGAGGATAGGTGGCATATGTGAGGAATGCTGCGTCCGCCTCGATTAGGTAGTTGAAATGGAGACGCGGTCCCGCCCAAGCGTACTCCTTCCCCGACGCGCTACACCCCTTGTAGTTGGTGTTATACGGATTGCCTGTCGCTTCAAACCTACGCTTCAGATTTTGCAGCGCATCGCGGATCCGAGCAACCTCATTTGCGTCAAGCATCTTTTCGATTACTACATAGCCATAGATTTCAAAATGCAGCCGTTGTGCAGACGTTAGAGCCGGAAATGGCGGTTTTTTGTTTTGCTGTTCCGTTTTATCCATTACATTTCTCCCACGCCGGGTTGATTGAGAAAGTCGATCTCCAGAAAGCGGTCAATCCATCGCTGCCTCACGGGGCTGCTGTGCGGATTCGCTAGCCAATTCTTGGGATAGATGAATTGGTGCGCGTTGCGCGAACCGGATTGGAGTCGCGCAATCTCCCGAAGCATTTCGATACCCTCGGTCGTGTCTGGGTTTCGGAAGTATTCCGCGTTGCAGACGCGCCGGCCGGGCATTCCACCTAACGAGGCGTGCCAAGTGCGGATATCAAAAAGGGTAACGTCTCCCGGCTGCGTTGACACGGCCTGGCAAGGAACACTTTCAAGAGGCACCTTGTCTAAAGCCTCCTGAAACATCTCCCGTTCAGCATCCCTCAATAGATGTGATCCCGGAATGAAACGTAAGGCACCGGTTTCCGCCGTCACAGGGTCGAGATGAAAATGGTACTTGACGGCGAGCTGCACCTCCTCTGAATTGCGTTGCCAGTTGCTATCGCTATGCCAATCGGTGTTGCCCACACTAAAGTGAGCGTCGGTGCCGTTACCGAGGACATCTTCACCGCATATCTGCTGTGCAGGGGTGAGGAAGCGCGGATCTTCGGTGAGCGACGCGAAAAAAGGCGTTTCCTCATTCATCATTCGCGTCCATTGTCCCAGCGTCCCATCGAAAGGTTCGTCTGGAAATGCGGCTGCCAACCCATCACGGTGTTCTCGCTCGATAATCTTCAGTTCGTCCGGCCTCAGGAGTTTCCGAAGAACGGCATAGCCGAAAGTTTTAAAGAAGTGAAGTTGGTTCTGGTTGAGTCCGGGTGCCTGATCCGCCATTCCTGAACATACCCTCCTCTCTGCGGTTAGTCTCCACTGTCCCAAGTCAATTGGGCTTCGGTCTGTCACGTTCAATCTTATTCGATCTGCGCTGACATCAGCCTGCGGGCGAGATCTTGCGATTTATGCCAATCTCCCCCTGATGTTGACGCTAACCGGGCCAAGGTCCAAAGCCGAACGCGTTCGGAGTCCACACCGAGTAGGTCTGCAAATCTACCGATTGTGGAGATCGGTTTTGAGTGTAATCGTTCTTTACAGTTGAGCAGATGCTGGGTCGCATCATAGGCTGCATCCCCGTAAAACGGCTTGGGATCAATAACAAGCCACGGTTCACGTTGCGCTCGAAGCACATTCCCCGCGTGTAAGTCAGTTGCCAACAGTACATCACAAGGTGCATCGTTTAGCAGTGCTTCAAAAATGCGTACTCCTTCCTTAGCGAGTCCTGCGTCGGGCAAACGGTCTGCTTGTTCTATGGACTCCTTGGTCCACTGAGTAATCATTTCCGACAATGGTCGAAACGGATGTGTGTCAGGTAGCGTCTGCCACAATCTTCTCAACAGTTTTGCAATAACCTGATCCTGTTCATTCTCAGGTTGCCCTCGTAGGGTGGTGCCGGGCTCACAGCGTTCAAGCAGCATTGCGTTAAGTTCAAGGTCTGTCTCTAAAACGTAGACGGTTGGATCGCCATTCCAAAAAAGCAGACCGTCGATTTCGTTCTCTGCCTCCATGTGGGGCAAGCCAATTTTTAGTACAGCAGGTGTTCCATCTCGCCGGAAACATGGTGCAACCCAAGAACAACTTGCTTCTTCTTCAAATGGCGGGCTAAGAGTCAGGGACCATTGCTTTTTGAGATCTGTTATGGCCTTGGGTAGTCGCTCTAGCCAAGCAGCACCCTCAACCGTTTGGCAACTATTGGTCGCGATTTGTTCGGGGATGGGAATATCGTACATTCAGTAAAACCTATGCTCTCGATTAGGCGGTGTTTTTTCCGATCTTTGGACGTCAAATTTCCACGGAGACTTTTGGAACAATAGGCTGATATGAGTCGCTATTTTACAATTTTGGTGCGAGTTTGTCAATAGGATGTCGGAACATAGGGAGAAATTGGCTTGAAGCAACATCAAATATGGCTTATGCTTACTAAATTTGTCAATTCAGTCTGATCTTTCACATGCTGCTTACCCCTATTAAGACACCATTCCCCGTGGCACTCTTCAATTACAAATCTGTTGATCTACTAGTCGAACTATGGTATTATACCCGCAAGCGGAAAAAGGCTATACAATCCCTGTGGTTTCGCACTTTAGATGAATAGTGTCAACATAGCGGACGTTCAGAAAGGATCGAAAAAGTGAGATTGGATCAAAGGGCTCAAAGGACATTGAATATTGGATTCGTGATGGCACTCTGTTTTTGGGTTGCCATAGCCGGAGTATCAGCCAAAGAATTAACCTTAGACGACATCTTCCCGACCGATCGGGTGCTAGACGTGCAAATCACCGTCGCGGATGAAGATTGGGATACCATCCGCTATCAGTCGCGAGATTTTTTCTCAGCACTGCATGAGAGCCGCAAAGTTGCACCACCTGAGGCACCTTACACCTATGTTGATGCGAGTGTGACCATTGATGGTGTTGCATTTCCCCACGTTGGGCTTCGGAAAAAAGGGTTCCTCGGCTCACAAAATACCATTCGCCCCTCGCTCAAAATCAAGCTGAATCACACCGACAAAGACGCTGGCATTGAAGGCTTGACCAACCTAACGCTCAACAACAACCAACAGGACATCAGTTTGATGAGCCAATTCATGGGTTACGCCTTGTTTAATGCCGCCGGCTCGCCTGCACCCCGGTGTGCGTATGCGAAGGTGACCGTCAACGGGGTGAACCTCGGTGTCTATTCGCATGTAGAGACGGTTCGCAAATTATTTCTCAGACGTGCCTTCGGCACTGACGACGGCACCCTGTACGAAGGTCCCTACGTTGATTTTTACGAGGGATGGTTGGGCAGTTTCGAGCACAAAACCGGCAATGACGCGCCGGGACGGGAGAAGATTCAGCAGCTCATTGAGATTCTTGAAGGTGATGGCAAAAACATTGAGGAAGCAATCGGTGAGTTGGTTGATCTCAATACGTTCTACACATTTTGGGCGATAGAGGGACTGCTCGGTTTTTGGGACGGGTACTCCGGCAACAACAACAACTTTTTCATCTATCTTAACCCAGATACCGACAAATTTCACTTCCTGCCTTGGGGTGCCGACTCGCTCTTTAGCAAGCACAGCAAGCTTCAACACCACAACAAAGCCGGCGCACCTATCTCTGTGAAAACTCGAGGCTTGCTCGCCCATAAACTGTATCAACAAAAGTCCAGTCGAGAACGTTACGCCAAGACGCTGATGGGTATTCTTGAAAACCATTGGAATGAAACGGAACTGTTAGCCGAAGTTGACCGGATTGACGCGATGGTCAAACCGCACGTAGTTGATGTCCAACGCCTCTTTGGTGATAAAGGCGAACGAAGAACTTATTCACGTGCACTGGCACTGCAAGAGACGCGAAGATTTATCCGCGAACGTCGTGCGGATATAACGAAGGAGATTGCGGACGAAATGCCGGAATGGAGAGCGGTCCCAGATGAGCCATTCGTTACGAGAGAAGATGATTGGTCCAAGCGACAAGCAAAACGTCCCGGAAACGACATTTGGAGTGCTGCTGCATTCGGAAATATCAAAGCGATCGAGCAACACTTGGCTAAAGGCGTGGATATCAATGCCAAGGATAGTACCTTCGGTTCGACAGCCCTATCATCGGCTGCGTTGTTCGGACACACTAAAATTGTCGCGCTGCTGCTTGAGGCGGGAGCGGATGTCAATGCGAGGAATCGGGATGGTGGGACACCATTGCACAGCGCTGCTTTTCTTGGTCAATATGAAGCTGCTGAACTGCTGCTTGAGAACGGCGCGGATATCAATATCAGGAATGGGGATGGCGGGACACCTCTAGATGCTACAGCAGTGGATTGGGAGACTACTCGTTTCATTGCTGGATTGCTGAAGATAAAGGTAGATGGGAAAAAGATAGAATCTGGCAGAGCCAAAGTTGTTGAGCTGCTCCGCCAACATGGTGCTGCGATAAACACAAGAAGTGAGAGTAATGCACTGTGTGATGCTGTCAGAAGTGGAGACCTCCGAGCCGTCAAGGAGCATTTGGCGAACGGTGTGGATATCAATGCCGGGGATAGTGAATTCGGAGTAACCGCCTTGTCGTGGGCGGCACTCCTGGACGAGGCGAAAATCGCTAAATTTTTAATTGAGAAAGGTGCGGATGTCAATGCGAAGAGTCGGGATGGTAGCACGCCGTTACACAGTGCAGCCTTTCTTGGTCGCGCCGAAATCGCCGAACTGCTGATTCAGAAGGGCGCGGAGGTCAACCCAAAGAACTACAAGGGCGAAACCCCGCTTGATGTCTCAGCGGTGAATTGGGAAGCCACTAAGTTTATCGCAGGGTTGTTAAAAATAAAAGTGGATCAAGAAAAGGTAAAAACCGGCAGAACCAAAATCATCGGTATCCTTCACCAACACGGCTCAGAACATCAGTAGTAGGAAGATTCAAGGGCAGGAACATAGGAAATAGGGGCATTTAGTTCTCCTGTAAGAGGGATCTCCGAATCCCGACACATCTCATTTGCAATTATTGCTTGAGCGTGTCGATAATTTTCTCGTTGCCTTCGCGCAACGCCATGTCGAGGGGTGTCTCTCCTGCATAGGGGTGAAACACAACTCTCTTAATTTCACGTAGGGGCCAGACCAACGATGTGACTTCATCTGTCCATTCGGTGAACTGCTTCGGCTCGCTCATTTGGCTGACCGTTTTGAGCGACGGATTGGCACCGTGGTCAAGCAGCAGCCGGACCATCTGTAGATTGCCCAGTCGAGCGGCGAAATGCAGCGGTGTTTCCTTGCCGTATCGCACGAAATGCTCGTTATCCATGATGGGTTCGTCATCAAGCCCACTCAACGCTTGTGCATTGACATCTGCGTCTGCTTTAATCAGGATATAGGCTTGCGCAAGATGGGTGTCGTCATCGTGGCGGGCTTGTACATGGAGCAGAGTTTCACCGTTGTAGGGCCATGCGAAATTCGGATCCAGTCCATTTTCCATCATGAGCAGAAAGGAATCGAAGTTGGTGACGCCGAGGGCATGAAACCCAAGATAGCACGGTTGATTGATGTCTATCCTCTGACTGATGAGATACCGGTTAATTTCGTAATCGTTGCTTGGCCAATGTGTGCCAAGGTCGCTGTTGTCTACGTCCGCGCCTGCCTCTACGAGTGCCTTGACTTTATCGAGACTTTTGATGTTGATACTTGCGCTAAAGAGTGGTCCCCACTGCCTGATCCGTCCATTTGGTGATGTATGATTCACTTTCACGTTTACGAGTTCCGGTGCTTCAGCGAGCATTTGTCGAACTGTATCTGTATCTGCGGCTTCAAATTCTGTCTGCCAGCGTTCAATATGTTCTTGGTTCATTTGGTCTCCTTGTTGTGATAAGGGGTTGAAGTGGTCGTAGGACAGCGTACCCATGACTGCGGCGCATACATCATTACACGTATCTGTTTCAAGGAGAAGTCCCATGAAAAAGCTATTGGAATTTTATCAGGAAAACGATTACGTTGTCGTCCCGGACGCCTTATCCACCGACGAGGTTCGTACCATCAACGAAATCATAGACCGTGATCTCGTTAAGAATCCGGCGATGTGGCTTGAGCGAGAGGACGGACATTACCAACTCAATGTCCATCTGCTGATTACACATCCGGAGATGGATTTCACCATGCGTCCACCGCGGCTGTTGCCGTTGCTAGAGGCGATTATGGGCCCCGATTTATGTGCGGAAGAACATTCGGTGCGCATTCGTCGCCCCAATCTCGATGGGCCCGCCAGTTGCCGTTGGCACCGCGATGTGGGTAGTGGGGCGAATGAAATCCCTTACCCTACCCCATACATATCAGTTGTCTTTTACCTGAACGATGTGGACGACACGACGCATACCTTTAGTGTCTTGCCCGGTTCGGGACATTCTAGAGAGCAACCGCTCGACGCTTATGATCTCACACAAGCGCATCACATCACCGGTGCCGCCGGTACTGCTGTCCTGTTCAATGCGATAATGTTCCATGCCGGCAATGTCCGGCAGACCCTCGCAGAACGTCGGACAATTCACCTCTATTGTGGTCGTACGACAGACCGCTACTTGAGTAATTATACCATTTTCCCGCGCCGACTTTCGGAAGGCAAGGACGAAACCACACGAAAATATTACAGTCGTCCCAATCCAATCACCAAATTGCTACAGGAGCGATTTTAGGCGGGGAACACCACCCATCGTTCCCTACGAAGTGAATAAATGGAGGACTAAGATGGCTGAATCAAGTGTGATGTCCACAATCCAAGGCTTTACGGCTCAGACAGGTGGGATTGTCGGGGTCGCTGCAAAACATCTGGGGACAGGCAAGTGCGTTTCCCATAACGCCGACACAGTATTCTTCACGGCTAGCACGCTGAAAGTGCCATTATTGGTAGAACTGTATCGACAAGTAGATGCGGGCATCATCGACGTGAATCAATGTATTGAACTGACCGATGCTTTGCGGGTGCCAGGGTCCGGCGTCCTCAAGGAGCTTGCATCTAGGCTTCAGCCAACCATTCACGACTTGGCGACGCTTATGATTATCATCAGCGATAATACCGCCACCGATATACTTTACAACCGGGTTGGAGGGGAGAAAATTAATAACACGATGCGGCAACTGGGGTTGACCCACACTCGTATCCCGATGACGTGTCGCGAGCTGCTCTACAGCATCACTGGACTTGAGGTGGAAAACCCTGTGCATACCTATCAGTTAGCGTCGGATCGTTTGAAAAAGCAGGAGTTTGTTTTGGAAGCTAATGGCTTCTCCGAAGATAAGTCCGATGTGTCTTCACCGAATGATATGTGCCGACTGTTAGAGCTAATCTACGATGAAGATGTTCTCTCGCCGCAGTCACGTGAGGCGGTCTTGGATATCCTCAAACGTCAGCAGCTCAACACGGTGATTCCACACGCGCTTCCTCCGGGAACGGTGGTCGCCCACAAAACAGGCAGCTACTACAGCGTCCGGTGTGATGTTGGCATTGTATTTTCCCCCACGGGTCCATATACTGTAGCAATTATGGCGAAACAGATGACGACGGGTGATCGACTGAGAACAGATACCGGTCTTGCTGCTATCTCCAAAGCTGTTTACGACGAGTTGGCAGGATAGTCAATCTGCTCCTTGAAGCGTGAGATATATTTAACGGCTTCGGTATTATCACTAAGGCGCAGTCAGTGAGAAGGGAGTTAGGCCTCCTCCAGAACCGGGCGATCTAGCCGTGTATGGTAAGGTGGCTCCAGTACTGCCCTCTGTTCCGCCGTCAATCCTTCGAGCATTGACTGGGGCCAAGTGGGGAAGTAACCTTTGGCATAAGCCAGATTTCCCGGCGAGTATCGGAAAAGCAGGGAGCGTCGTTGGTGGTCTGCCTTCCAAGGCAACGTTCCGTGTGTGGTGGCTTCCGTAAAAATGACAACGTCGCCGGCTTTGCCCGTAATCTGCCGAATGTGCTCTTGATACATTTCGTAGCGTTTGATTTCAGGAGGACAAGCGAAGTTACACTTGTGACTCCCCGGAATTAGGCAGAGGCCGCCATCGCCCGGATTGACATCGGCGAGTTGCCACGCCACGACGGTTAACCCACAATGCATACTTCCATCTTTGAATATGTAATACTGGTGTGGATCGAAGCCGGGACCAGAGGAACCGTGAAACACATGCCCTTCCGCGCCCTTACGCATGGTAATCAGGCCGGGGTTGTGGTCCATTCGGAATCCCTTTCCCAAGATGCCGTGCAGATACGGCACGATTTTCGGGTGTGCGAGCATATTCCGGAACGGTTCGCCCCAAGGCTTTTCCCAGCTCAACATCCCTCCGAGGTCACCGCGTCCGGTGATGCCTTCCAAGGTTTTGGAATCCCTTGACAACGAAAGTTCCCCAACTCGCTCGCGGATGTCATCCGCATGGTGGTCAATCGCCTCATTGCACAACGCCACTTCATCGGGGGTTAAAACGTTCTCGACAACCAGATAACCGTTGAGATCAAAAAGGTATTTCTCGGATTCATTCATCGTACTATCTTTCTATAAACGTTGAGGTGTTAAAAAGTGCACTATTACATCAGTCGTGGGAGGCCGCGAAACAACTGCCTTCACACCTGAAGGGTGGAAAATGGTTAGTGCGCGTTTCCCTGTCTGACCCAATCTGTCAGGGGGAGGCAGGCCTCATGCTAGCAGTTACGTGGTAGATGCTCCTCATCGTAGGGATCTTCTCAGGGAGTTTAGTGACGGTGCTGATTCCAACCTGGCCTCGGTTTGAAGCCAAGCATTCGTCGTGCCTTTTCTGTACTGATGACACTCGCGTTGCCCTTGATCTCTCCACGAATCTCGACGCGATCCCCGAAATTTTGCTTAATCAACTCGGTTGTGGGTTCACGGAATCGAGTGGTCGGTTGAGCAAGTAAAAATGGTTCATGGCCCTGCAGGTCTGCCTCAAGTGCCAGTACATGAGCCTCCGCTACGTCGCGGGGATCAGCGTATGCCCACATCACTAGCGTGGTCGGACTGTCGGGCGTGGGTGCTGGCAAGGGAAATTCAGCCTGTCGGTCTGGTGGAACGACATTCGTGAAGCGGAGGCTTGCTACAGAGGTCGTCGAACTTCGGGCAACCATCTCGCCGATGCACTCACCGACCTGCTTCGACAATCCATAAGGTTCAAATGGCATCATCGGATGTTCCTCGTCGAGGGGCAGGTACAGAGGCACAAAGGCGCGCGGATCATGCGCCCAGCCCATGGCAAAGGCACTGGAGGAGAACACCACCCTCCGGAGTTTCTTCTCCGCCGCCGCCCAGAGGACATTGAATGTGCTCTGGATGTTATTTTCTGAAACCTCATGTGGGGCATCACTCCTAGGTCCCGGAATCGCGCCCATGTGAATAACCGCTTCTGCATCCGTCAACAGTTCCGTCGCCTTCTTGGCGTTGCAGAGATCCGCTTGAACAAACCGCGATGGCGGCTCGCTATACGGCACACGGTCTGTTCCTAATACATCATATCCTTTTCCAATGAGGCGTTGGGCGACGCGTCTGCCAAGTCGCCCCGCAGCTCCTGTGACTATAATCACGATCTCTACTCCTCTCGCATGAGGACGTGAAATGCTCGCGCTGAAATATGAACTCCTGCATAATATAAATTGTAACAGACGCCGGATTTTTCATCAATCAAAAAAGGTATGTTGATAGAAAGGCGCAAATACGCAGATAAGCATAAGGACGGTATTAGTGGCTTGAAATTTTGAGGCTTTCCTTCTATGATATAAAGGAGTCGCGCGGTTGAAACGATACAGTGAAATACTTATCCCGGGAGATGATATGAAAAATTCAGCGAATATGTCCTATAAAATGCTTCTGATTCTTAGCGTATTTCTGCTTATTTGGGGTATGTTTGCCGAGCAGATTTATGCTGACACGGAGATCGACAAAATACATTTCCTCATCCCCGCGGGTGCTGGTGGTGGATGGGATGGAACCGCTCGTGGCGTGGGTGAAGCCTTAACGAAATCTAAACTTATCAAGCGTGTGTCATATCAGAATATGTCCGGCGGTGGCGGCGGAAGGGGGATTGCCTATCTTATCAAAACGGCGAGACGTCAGCAGGAGACATTGTTGGTTAATTCGACCCCAATCCTGATCCGTTCTTTGCAAAAGGTGTTTCCACACACTTTTCGAGATTTGACACCTGTTGCTGCTGTGATTGCGGACTACGGTGTGTTTGCTACCCGTCCCGATTCAGAGTTCCAGCGTTGGGAAGATGTTGTTACTGCTTTTCGCGCGAATCCGCGTCAACTCAGGGTTGGGGGTGGGTCGGGCCGGCGCAGTATGGATGGCTTGGTCGCGGCACTGGCGTTTAAGGCAGCGGGAGGGGATCCCAAAGCGGTGCGATATATTCCCTACGATGGTGGTGGTAAAGCACTTGCCGGATTGCTTTCCGGCGAAACAGAGGTTTTATCGACCGGGTTGGGAGAAGCACTGGAGCAACACAAGGCAGGACAGGTTCGCATCCTCGCTATTACTGCGGAGGAACGCTCTGCTGCTGTCCCTGAGGTTCCTACTTTGAAGGAGTTGGGATACGCCGCTACTTTTGTCAATTGGCGTGGCTTCTTCGGTCCGCCGGGTCTGTCTGAGGCGGAGGTTTCGACCTATGCCGGTCTACTTAAAAGGATGTATGAAACGCCGGCTTGGGAAAAGGTGCGAACGCGTAACGGTTGGGAAGATCTCTTCAAGCCGGGGAAGGAATTCTCCACCTTTTTGGAAGGGCAGGAAAAGGTCATTGGTGAGCTGATGAGTGAGCTTGGCTTTCTCCAATGATGTCATTTGTCCAATTTTCTGATAGCAACGACAAGAATTGTGTGGAAGGGTGTACGACACTTAAAGCGGGGTGTTGATGAGAAAAGATAAAGTGGGAGCACTTGTTATCCTCGCGTTTTCAATCGTTTACGGTGCAATGGCGCTCAATATTCCAGAAGCACCAGGAATCGAAGGTTCAGGCGTAACCCCATCTAGCCTGCCGATAGCGTTGAGTGCAATGGGGATTGTTACCTCCCTGCTGATCCTGATTCTTCCTGCCGCCCGGCGTACCGGTGGTAATGTGGATGAGGCTACTTTCACCGCTGCCTTTAAGGGACTGGACCGGAGATGTGCAGTTTTCCTCTTTCTATTGATGGTCGGTTATGGCTTGACCCTCAAACCCTTCGGGTTCTTAATCTCGACTATCCTTTTTCTCTGCGGCGGATTTTGGGTGATGGGAGAACGGCGAATCAAGCTGATGTTGTTGGTTTCAATCGGTGTGACGGTCGGTTTCTGGTTCATCTTGACACAGCTGCTGCGAGTCTACCTTGAGCCCGGCCTGTTGCGGCTCTTAGGAGCAAATTAGCCCATGTTGTCTTTGAATCAATTGTCCTCTCAACTTATTAGACCGAGCAACAGCTAACAGCTTGGAGTTAAATCAATGGTACTAGAAGGGATAATGGCGGGACTCTCAACGGCATTTACCCTCACCAATATTTTGATGGTGTCTCTGGGCGTCTTTGCTGGTACATTCATTGGTATGTTGCCCGGCTTGGGTCCAATCTCGGCAATCGCCCTGATGATTCCAATAACTTACGGTTTTGAGCCGTCATCGGGGTTGATTCTCATGGCGGGTGTCTATTACGGGGCAGTTTTTGGTGGGTCAACTTCTTCAATACTGCTGAATGCGCCGGGAGTTGCTGGGACTGTTGCAACAGCCTTTGATGGCTATCCTCTCGCACAGACGGGACAGGCGGGGAAGGCACTCGCTACCGCCGCGTATTCATCATTTGCTGGCGGAACAATTGGTGCAATGTTTCTTCTACTCGCAGCACCTGCGCTTGCTGTCGTCTCGCTGAGTTTCCAATCTGCTGACTACTTTGCCTTGATGGTCATGGGGTTGACGGCTGTCTCTGCTTTTACGGGAAAGGGACAATTCCTAAAGGCTGTCCTGATGACAGTTTTGGGTGTGATGTTGTCTACTGTCGGCACTGATAATTCGACAGGGATTCAGCGTTTCACGTTGGGACAGCTTGACCTAATTGACGGCATCAGTTTTCTGCTGCTCGCTATGGCGACCTTTGCGCTCTCCGAAGCTCTCATTTCTGCGCTAAGACCGGAGGGTGCATCTAACACCGCCCAAGCCGCCGTCAAGGACAAGTTAGGCAGCCTTAAAGTTTCAAGGCAGGAGTTCAAGGAAATCGCGCCGAGCATTGGCAGGTCTTCTGTGTTGGGTTTCTTTATTGGTGTGCTGCCAGGTGCCGGCGCAACAATTGCCTCGTTTCTAGCTTACGGGATGGAACAGGCGTTCGCGAAAGGGGAAGCAAAACTTCAATTTGGCAAGGGAAGCTTAAAAGGGCTAGCGGCACCAGAGACGGCGAATAATGCAGCTTCAACCGGGTCATTTGTGCCGTTGCTCACTTTGGGAATTCCAGGATCTGGGACAACCGCAGTGATGTTGGGCGCGCTGATTTCTTACGGAGTGCAACCGGGACCGCAGTTGTTTGCGGAACGGCCCGAAGTGTTCTGGTCAGTGATTGTATCGATGTATTTGGGGAACGTTGTTTTGTTAATCCTGAATCTTCCCCTGATTCCTTATATCGCCCGGCTACTCGCCGTGCCGAAACCATTTCTCGTCCCGTTTGTTCTTTTCTTTTCTCTAATCGGTGTTTACTTGGTTTCCTTCAATAACTTTGATATTTATCTGATGGTGGGATTTGCCGCCTGCGCCCTCTTTTTTCGACTCCTCGATTTTCCGATGGCACCGATGCTACTTGGATTTGTATTGGGCGGGCTGCTCGAAGAAAATCTGAGGCGTGCGCTTCTTATCAGCGATGGAGAGCTCTCCTTCCTGTGGACGCGTCCCATTACGTTAGTCATTCTTATGATCACGGTAGTTGTGCTATGCTTACCGCTGTATCGATCCTTAGCGGAGAGATTCAGGATCCGTCGCTAGTCTATGGTAAAGTGGTGGAAGGCATCTGATGGACACTCTTCTGCCTCTTAGGGTTGCCCATTCTATAATTTGTGTCGCTGTTATCCCCTGATTTTTCAAATTGACGTTTAATTAACGGTTTGTTACGCTAATGGATGTTGATATACGAAGTGGCATTTAATGAGGAAGCACGTATGCGTATTACCGGACCAAAGCCCCAAATCTCGGTTGTACCCACTATAAGGTCTGTGCGTCCCCCTGACGCTTATCTCGATCTGTTGACACAAAATGAGCAGGAGTTTCAGGAATATGTACGACAGGTCGAATCGCAGCAAGTCTTTCAGCGTTTGGTTGAGGAAGGGCACGTCCGAAAAACCAACTTTCAGGGACGGATTCCGCGTCATTTGTACGAGGAGTTCCAAGACCGTCAGTTCGTGGAATTTATGCGGGAGTTCGAGATTGAAGAACGCAGCGGTTGGCAGCGCGATTTTTTCCGAGAAGACGCACGGCGACACATCGTGGAATTGGCGGTCAAGTATCAGGTTCCACGTGGACGGCTCCTTCATGCAATCGAATACTGTCGTCATCTCAAACGGTCTTGGGCGGGGTACGAAGATAATCTTGGGTTTCATCTGCGCCTTGATGATCCGGAATTTCACGAGCCCCCAACAGCACAGATGCCGCTTGAATCGGCGGAAACTTATGAAGAACTTGCTAAGCTGACGGAGGCATACGACATCACGCAGTCGGAGTTTGTCGAATATTTCATGGATGCGAGTGCCGAGTCAGAGGATATCGCTGATGAGCTCGGTATTCCGCAAAGCGTGGTTCGTGAGATTCGCGATCTTGTAGATCGAGTACAAATTGCGAGTTCAGCCGAGGTCACGGTTATCAATACGCCCTCGTTATCAAGTCAACTTCCCCAGATGGTAGCAACGGTGCAACAACTCAACAATCCACCCCGCGCAGAAATTCACGTTTCATCGGAAATCGAGTATAATTCTCGTTACCAGATCCAAATCGCTAGCGATCAGGAAACCGACAAAGAAACAACGCATCTGCTCGACCAACTTCGCCTCATCAATCAACGCAAAAGCCTTACCTTCCGGGTCGTTATGTTCATCTATGAATACCAGTATCGTTACTTCGTCAGTGGGGATGAACTTCATCTCAAGCCCTTGAGCCAAGCCCAACTCTCCAGAGAATCCGGCGAACACGAGTCCACTGTCAGCCGCATCCTACAGGACAAACGCATTGACACGCCCACAGGTATACTGCCGCTTAAGTTCTTTTGTCAGAGTAAAGGGGAGGTTATTCGTCGTTTAATCGCTGTGCGAGAACGCCAAGAATTGACATCAGGTAAGCGTAAGAAGCCGTACAGCGATGCAGAACTTGCGGACATCCTTGAACGGAAATACGACACAAAGATTGCTCGCCGAACCGTTACCTATTATCGAAATAAGTTTCGGGAAACCCCAAAGTTCTACACACGTCGAAAAGGCATCAACCAAAGTGATGAGAACGAGTAACACAGCTTTCGGTGTGAAATTCCAAAGTGATGAGACCTCTCCATAAGGGTGAGAAGAAGGTGTGGGTTGGTCCTGACCTTTGAAAGGTTAGGGTGTCTTGCCAACAGCTTGCGAACTGAACAGATACACCTCTGTCTCTGAGTCTTGCCATGCGTCCTCCCGGAGCTTTGCTTTTTTGCAAGCCTGCTGGAGGAATTGGGTGCGATTCCAGTTGTGGGTTGTTGTAACTTGTGGCAGTAGTAGTCCGCTGTGCACACCATGTTTAATATACAAGCCGTGAACCCCAATTTCCAAGTCTTCAATACGCTTAAGAGGTTGAAAGGGTGCCAGGACAGAAATCTCAATTGCGAGTCTCTGCATTTCCGAGAGGTTCAACCGGTGGAAGCGCGGATCGCGGGTTGCGACAGGAATGGCAGCTTCGACAATGGTTTCATATAACGGCTTGTTGGATACAATATAACCGACACAACCGCGCAACTGTCCAGCCTTATGTAGGGTTATAAACGCGCCTGACTTTTATAATAGCTTTGCATCCAAATCTTGATACTTTGAAGGTTTTCTGTTCTCAAGATGACATGCTATGGCGCCCCTCGCACTCTGTAATAGTAAGCGTTGTGATTCAACTGTCATCTGCCTCGCCTCTTCTTTTTCGTTTCCGCAATCCGTGGTACAATATTGAGGCGTACTTCCCCATTTTTCGGATGAAATATCAACGTTATCCATTGCCCCCCCATATTTTCTTTATTGACACCCACCGTATCGTGTGCTACACTTGAAATTAACAGAAGCATACAACTGTTATACCCATCAATCAGATCGGGGGTTATCGCATGCAAACCGAATTAATCCAAGAACTCGCTGAGGATGAAATGCCCCTCTTTCCGTTGGAAGTTGTCCTGTTTCCGGGGGGTGTCTTGCCACTTCACATTTTTGAGCAAAGATATCGCCTAATGATCCAATACTGCTTGGATAATGATCGGCTTTTCGGTATCGTCCTCATCAAAAGGGGGCGGGAAGTGGGTGAACATGCCGAACCCTATCTCGTTGGGACCGCTGTCAAAATCATAGAGGTTGATCGGCTTGAAGATGGTCGAATGAACCTAATAACGCTTGGACAGCACCGCTTTGAAATTATGGAAATTCGGCGGGAGCTGCCTTATTTAGTTGGTCAATTCAGGGTATTGGAAGGAGATGATACAGAGACACCCGAAGACGCTGAGACGCGTGTTGTCAGAGCCATCCAATTATACCGAACTTATGAATCGCTGTTAGCAGAATTGGTTCCCCAGTGGAAAGCTGTGGAGGAAATTCCCACGACACCCGACCACCTATCTTACCAGATTGCGACGCGGCTCCAGATTCCGTTGACGGACAAACAACAGTTAATAGAGACATTGTCTATACATCAGCTTTTGGGCAGAGAAATCGAACTTCTTGAACGAGAAAATCGAAGATTGAAAATAAGCCTAGTTGCTCGAAGAAGTTTTGAAAGACATGACACTAACATATCACCGTGGAAAAACGCCTCTCTGAATTAAACGGCGATTCTTTTCATCGCCGCTCTCGAAACCGAGGACAACGATGCAACGTCAGCTCGCTCCAAATCGCCCTCCTCAAACATCTGGTTCTCTAATTGCGGTGCGAAATTTTTTCTATGTCAGTAACCTATTGTCCATAATCCGACTTGGATTGACTCCATTTATTTTCCACAGCATCATTCGTCGATCCCACTTGGCGGCGTTGGTGATAGGGGGACTGGCAATTCTGACCGATATGCTTGATGGTTACTTTGCACGGCGTCTGAATCAGCGCACGAATCTAGGTAAGATTTTGGATCCAATTGCTGATAAAGCGATAATCAGTGCGGTGATCATCGCCCTCATTCTATCTAATTCTAGTTTCCCGCGATGGGCTTTTGGGATTGTGATTGTTCGAGATGTTTTGATTGTGATTGCCAACATCTTTCTATTCCATCGGACGCAGACCATTGCCCGATCTAACGTGTGGGGTAAATGTACAACCTTTTTCCTTGCGACCGCCTTGGTCCTCTACGTCACAGCGGATAGCGAATTAATCCCTCCGCTTACTCCTTTTTATGTTTTGTGCGTTGGCTTGGTGTTTGCGTTAATTTCAATCTCGAACTATAGTTGGCAGTTATTGCGCTTGCTACAGCAGAACAGGACCCAAGCCAAAAAGGCGACGTAATAGTCAAATCAAAGAACAGAAAACATGTCAGTTCCGCTCACCGTATCCGAAATTACGAATATGATTGGTGTTGAAGAGGCTATCATCCAACAGACCCTTGAACGCCGTGATGGAGATCTCGCCCCTTATCTGCATGACCCTGATGCTTCTAGAGGAGCAGCGGATGCCAACGTTTCCAACTCTCAAACGGTGCTTTTAGAACGTGAGGGGCTGCCATTGCTCATCACCAAGTTGGCGTTTAATATTCCAACCTCCGATATTATTGAAAACCTTGCCTGTCAGGTGTTGCACCTCATGTTCATTCAAGAGGAGAATGCGGATTTAACAAGCAAACATCAGGAGCTACAGGAGCAGAATGAGCAGTTGCAGCGCCACATCAAAGAATTACAACAAAGGGTTGATGCCTTAGAGAGTGATCTAGCAGAGCAGATCCAGCTACGGGAGAAAGCTGAAGCTGAGTCTCGCAAAGGATTTTGGAATCTCTTCCGACGACGAGAGTCCAAAGGTTCCTAGAAGCCTTTGGATAAACTTTGGGAGATCCAATCAATGCCAGAGCAACATCGTAATCAGCTAATCGCTGCTGGGGCACTAATCGTCGGTTTGGCGTTTCTCTATCAACCATATTCAGTTTTGCTCCGGGGAGTTGCTCTACCTCTGCTGGTCATCTCCGCCATCTTATCTGCCCTCTTCTTTTCCGAGAAACGGGCCATCGAAGTTATCGCTGGATTAGGACTTATCGCCGGTCTGTCATTTCTCTATTTGCCCATTCCCCTCGTTTTACGCGGTTCTGCTTTCCACCTCCTTGCTGCGAGTGCAGTCGCTTTTGGCATAACCACAAGCTTGAGGCGGTTCACTGAAATTGCAGCGGCGGTTATCGTGATAACTGGGTTTGTTGCCCTTTACCAATCCTTTAGCCAGCTTCTACAAAGCAGCGGACTCCACCTCATTTTGACGGGCATAATTGTGCTCGCGATTGTATCCCCACGAAAATTGCTAATCGAGCGCATCTCAATCAGTGCAATTGTGTTTGGATTGGTCTTCCTCTGTCAGCCTTTTGCCATCCTACTCTACCAAACAGGCTTTCAGGTTCTCCTCGGCGGTTTGGCTGGATTTATTGTCGTTGCCCACAGGTCGACGTAATGCTGCACCAAATCCTAACGAAAGTCGCCCTTTATCTGCCCCCAAGTAGTCGTGAGTTTCCTTCGGGGCAGCACGACAAGGGCAGCACGCCATCGAACCTCAAAATCGTCGAAGTGGACGCGGTTCCCAAACCCAGACGACAGATAGATTCGCCCTGCCGTGTAGGTGTCATCAAGGAAATCTAACATTTTTCTCTTATCAACAAATGCTTGAAACCGATTGCCCCTTACAATGACTTTCAAGCGATACCATTTGTCCATTTCAAAAGCAAATGGCGAGAATTCAAGCAGTGGACTCCAATTCTGTCGTCAGGCAGCCTCACAATCTTATCTATATGCCAAATGGCTGCGCCAATACCCCTTCTGAGATTCGTGTGCCGACCTAGCAAAAAATTGTAAGATAAGTCGTATTGAAGTGGTGGACGCTTCTCATTCTCACTTCGAGGGTGCGCGCAGACCAATTTTCGCACCATTGGCGATAACCGGTTGAAACATAAACTGGTCAATTTTCACAGAGACTGATACTTCATAATCCTTTGCGACCACTCCTAAAAGACCGACGCGAATCTCCGCTGGATCAGGGGGTGGAAAACCGATGACCAATTCACCATTTTCAATACTGGCTTCCCCTTGAACCATCCACCCCTCCAAATCCTCATCGTTAAAATCATCACGGAATACCTCTGCCCATATTGATGATACTAGTAACGTGAGCATCAGCATAACTATTATGCACTTCATGCCGCATCATCTTTCTTCAACTAGAGTCAATTCAGGGTTTTTGTCTAATAGGCTATATTTCGAGTTTGGACTTCCGAAGCTTTTGAAACTTCGGAAGCCTAACCGGATATAATCACAGATCTGTCCCTTAGGGAGCATACAAGTTCCGTGACCGGTACTGGAAAAAGATCATCCGGCGGTTTTGTTCCCCTGTCCAAGGGTATGCTCCGTGGGTTTGGGCGGATGCAAGGAAAAGGAGCACATCGCCTGCCTTCATCTCTATATGTCGCACCATGCCCATCTCGTTATCGCACGTCCGGATTCCGTCGGGCATGGGATAGCTCGTCTTATGACTGCCGGGTACACAGACAAAGCCGCCGTCCGCCAAGGTGACATCGCGCAATTGCCAAGCGACGTTGAGGTACTCACTATAGACGCGACCATTTTGTTGGCGGTAGTGGTTGCCCACCCTTGATGGGAAGCCGTTGGCGTGCAGGGAGTGCCCAGATGACCCCTTCCCTGACAAGAACGCGTTGCACATCATACACTCAAAACCGCTGCCCATAATCCAGTTCAGGCGTTGAATCAGAGCGGGATGGGCGATCATCCTTTGAAACGGTTCGCCATACGGCGCGGGTAGCTGCCACGGATCGCCCATCGACGATCTGCCTACCCCCGTACCCGCTAACGGCTTTGAATCTCCAGCCGCGGAGCCACCTGTGCTGATCCGGTCGGCATTGGCATCAATCGCCTCGTTAGCCGCAGCCAACCAATCCGCCTCCATCACCCCCCGTAACACGAGGTGACCACACAAATCCCAGTGGAAAAATTCCTTCTCATCAATCCCCGAATCCGGATCCCGTTTATAGATTGAAGGGTGAAGGATGCCGGGCTCCGCTGATAGTGAAGCCGTCTTACCATCCGAATGCACCACAGGCGGTGGATAGCCTCGATTCGGGTTGTGCAACACGGCGCGCTGCACCGGCGTTAGTTCCGCTGTCCATTCGGGCACCGTGTCGTCCTCGCCCGTAATTTCAGACTCGGCGGACGGACGGACTTCGGCACTGATATAGCCGCATTCGAGCAGGCGTTGGGGACCTTTCCCTTGCCAAGGACGTATCCCCCACATCACGGACTCAGTGCACAACAACAGATCGCCCGCCTGCAAAACCGGCTGCACAACCAAACCCATGTCGTTGTCTCCACTCACAAGTTCTTGAGGAGCATCGACTGAGCCATTATGGCTGGCTGGAACCACTACCAATCCACCGTCGCCCTCGTTTACATCCCCCAATGCCCATATCGCTCGCAGCCCTTGACAGAAGCGAGATCCGCTGTGCTGACGATAGGCACGGGACCAATCCTGCCATTCGCTACCTCCTGACAGGGAGATCTTTCCATCTTTGGAGCAATCACCGTTCACCGCAATCAGATGCGGGGACCGGTCTAGCCGGAAATTTTCACCACAAATCTCCTCCAAATACTGCATCAGCACGGGGTGATCACGCAGAAAGTACAGGGCGGAGCAGGAAGACGCACTTGATGGGGATGCCCCGTCAGTGGTTTCTAACTGATTGAATGCCTCGTTGCAGATCTGCAACTGACCGGTGGTCAAAACACCGGGGACGATTAAATAACCTGTCACGTCGAAATGATAGTTTTCTTCGTTGGTCATTTCTTTTTTATCCATGACGGTCTCCTTTTTTGTTTTTTCATTGCATGGGTGGTTTGCGAGGTGTGATTGGTTGGACAATTGCGCGTTGCTCCGGTGTGAGTCGCGACAGCAATTCCTGGGAAGGGACGTAGGCAAAACGGTGTGCGTACATCGAAGGCAGATAGCGAAAGATGATCATGCGCCGCTCGCCGGGATTCTTTCGCTCCGCGGAACCGTGGCACAAACAATCATTAAACAACAGTGCATCGCCAGCTTTTAGATATACCTCCATCGTGCCTTCAATCGTTTCGCCCGGACTGTGGGTGATACCCGCGCTTGCCTTTTGCATTGGGTGTGGAAAATCTGACTTGTGACTGCCGGGGATGATAACCGTCGGTCCATCGCCCACACCTACATCGGTCAAAGGCACCATTAACGTCAGCAGGCAACAACACCACTCGCCTTGACTGCGGCCCGTGCGATTGCGGCTGTCGGGCATATGCCCACCGGAATGGACGCCGATATACCCGCCCGGCCCACGTATGTTAATGAACCCCTCGTTGATGAACGGTCGATCGTGGGGACCGATGTAATGACGGACCAGATCAATCCAAGCCGGGTGGTCAATGAGTCGTTCAAAAAACTCTCCACCTTCGATGATATTTTGCAGATTCATCCCATCGATCCCGCTATAGGTATGGACGTCGATATTGCCGTGCCACTGATCTATTTGCAGGGGTGGCAACGCATCAAGAAAATTGTTCATCGCGCGGAGGTGGTCGGGATCGAGTGCACCCTTGATAACCGTGTAACCGTGCAGGTCAAACAGGTATTCTTCCATCGGAGTTGGCATGTTCTATCTCCTCAACTCAACAATAGGCGGGAAGGGGTTGAACGTTTTGATGCCTGTCGATTGTGTCGCAAATTATTGTAAACTAACCGTTCAGAAAAAGCAACAGCTGATTTGGTATGGAGTACTCTTATCTTACTCGTTGATTAAAATTTCGATGTGCTGTATAATCGGTTTGATACCCTGCCGCCTACGCTTCAGGGGTAGACAGATTGGCGGTGGGGGTTGAAAACAATACCCAGAGTTGTATCCCTAATATAAAAAGTTGGACACTTAACATATATGTGGTATAATTAAGACTGGGAGGAGTGGAATGAGACAAAGTCAACAAAACTTCGGGGGAGGTTGGACGACAGAAAAATTAGAACGTGTACGCAAGTATCTTAAAGCATATGCAACAATTATGAAGCGTCAGAATTTTCATTTTGCTTATATAGATGCTTTTGCTGGTACGGGCTATCGAACATACAGGCAAGATGCTGATTCAGACGAACTGATGTTCCCTGAAATAGCAGAACGGGAAGTGCAGGAGTTTTTAGACGGTTCTGCGCGGATTGCGCTTCAAGTCCAGTCGAGATTCCAAAAATACATTCTCATTGAAAAGGACGAAAATCGATTCGCTGGATTACAAGAACTGAAAGTTGAATTCCCGTCAGATGATATCGAATTAATTCAATCCGATGCCAATGAGTATTTAAAGGACTTGTGCAGTAAGAACTGGATAAGACACCAACGGCGTGCTGTTTTATTTCTCGATCCTTATGGGATGGAGGTAGAGTGGCACACAATAGTTGCGATTGCCAATACACGGGCAATTGATTTATGGATACTCTTTCCGCTTGGTATCGCAGTCAATAGGTTACTCAAAAGAGATGGTAATGTTGACACCACTGTGCGACATAAACTTGATAGGTTTTTCGGTACTACTGATTGGTATGATGCATTTTACGAAACTGTGTCAAGTCCAACCTTGTTCGGTGAAGAGATGGTAATTCAGAAAACAAGCGACTTCCAATCAGTCGCGCAATATTTCGTCGAACGCCTACAGACCGTGTTTAAGGGGGTAGCAAATAATCCACTTCCTCTTTACAACTCAAAAAATAATCCACTGTACCTGCTTTGCTTTGCAGCAGGGAATCCAAAAGGAGCACCAACAGCAGTCAAAATCGCGCAAGATATCCTGAAGGAGTGAAGAGTCTTATGGCCACTAAATCAAACATTGAATGGACGGAAGCCACTTGGAATCCAATGACAGGCTGCACGAAGATCAGCCCAGGTTGTAAGCACTGTTATGCGGAAAGAATGTCCTTGCGTCTGCAAGCAATGGGGCAACAGAACTACGCAAACGGATTCGATCTCACCCTCCATGAACGGATGCTAGAAAAACCCCTTTCTTGGAAAAAACCCCAGAGAATTTTTGTTAATTCAATGAGTGACCTGTTTCATGATGAGGTTCCTGTCACTTTTATTTTGAAGGTCTTTGATGTGATGCAGCGTGCATCTTGGCATCAGTTCCAAGTTCTGACGAAGCGTTCTCAGCGGTTGCTGGATTTAAATAGTCAAATTGATTGGCCAGATAACGTATGGATGGGCGTCAGCGTTGAAAACCAAGACTACACCTTCCGCATTGATCATCTGAGAGAAACAGATGCTGTAACCAAATTCCTCTCCCTTGAACCGTTACTCGGTTCGCTCTCAGGTTTGGACTTAGACGAAATTGATTGGGTAATTGTTGGCGGCGAGTCGGGACCGGGGGCGAGACCGATGTACGAAGAATGGGTCATCCAGATTCGAGATCAATGCAATGTAGCGGAGGTTCCACTTTTTATCAAACAGATGGGTGAGTCTTGGGCACAAGTTAATAAGGCGAAAAGTAAGAAGGGCGGCAATATGTCTGAATGGCGGACAGATTTACGTATACGGGATTATCCCTTATCAATTGCTGCTGCAGGGTAAGTGTATAGTGTTTATAGTAGCCTCCCTGAACGTTTGCCCTGTTTTATTTTGCTGTTAACCAATGCTGCTTATGGAGTGATTGAAATGGATTTGACTGGACCTCCCCGGCTCATTTTTAACACTGATGGTCACTGGATCATCAATTACCAAGATCGATGGGAACCGGAGGACATTACCAAAATGATGCCCATGCTCGCCGGTGTCGGGGTGGATGCGCTTTCTGTCCTTGTCGGGATTGACGATGATCTGTCTTGGCGGGGAAGTCCCCATGGTCAACTATGGGGAGACAACATCGAGGATTGGAATCCCGATCCCCTGCCCACTGACATTCACGGACACCCGTTGCGGGATACCCAGCCTTTGCACATTCACGGCAGACCTGTGAAGGAGATAGATGGCAGGATACCCGCAAACGCCCACGAATGTTTGTACACGCTTTTTGCGAAGGTCATCCAAGACGGTCACGACCTCATGCAGATTTACATTGAGGGTGCTAGGAAGCACAATATGGCGGTCTACGCATCCTTCCGTATGAACGATGCCCACGCCTGCGATGAAGCGCGTGGGTGGTATGGTCGTTCTCGGCAGAAGATAGAAAGACCCGATCTGCTCCTCGGAGCTCCCGTTCCCGCAAGCGTTCACGGCGCGGAGTGGTCATTTTCTTGGAGATGGGACTACGCAAAAGCGGAGGTAAGGGAACGTTTTCTAGGGCTGTTCGACGAAACCCTAACCCGCTACGATTTTGATGGACTGGAACTGGATTTCAGCCGTGCATCGCCCTTCTTCCGGCCCGGTGAGATTATTGAGAATATTCCGACATTGACGCAGTTCATGCGAGGCGCACGGGAGATTGTCAAACGCCACAGTGCATCAAAAGGTCGGAAGTTACGACTTATCGTCCGGGTGCCTGTCGGTATTGGGGAAAATCTGGAGGCAGGGATGGACACGGAGACTTGGATACGCGAGGGGCTTGCCGATATTGTCGTATTGGGTTCTCCGGGCTACTGTGTTCACGAGATTGATATCGGCAAAGCGGTTTCCTTTGCGGAAGAGAGCCGGACTTTGGTGTTCGTAGGTTTCGACGGGGCAACGTATACTGCTTCACCGCAGGAAGGTTATGAGCGCAGCCCCTCCAGTGTGCTGAGGGCTACCGCGTTGAACGGTTATCGTGAAGGTGCTGCCGGTGTCCATCTTTTCAATTACGACTACCCCTCCCATCGAGCCGGTCCTACTAACAGCAATGACTTTAACGTTTTTGATGATTACCACCTCCAGACCATACGAGATCTGAGGGAGCCTTCATCTCTGGCGCAGCGGAACCGGTGTTATTACCTCCCGTCTCCTACTGGGGCTGGAGGCGCGGACCACCGCACTCAGGTGCCGCGGAAGCTGGCACTAATGGGCAGAGGGGCGGGCTCTGAGCACGCTATGCGCCTTATCGTTCACGATGATGTTGGTGATGGGAAAGCCGAAGGGAGAATTAAGAAGACCGAGCTCAGGCTTAGCATGGAAGACATTGAGGATTCACTGGAGCGTATCCACCTTGAGGTCAACGGGAGGACCCTCCCCTTCACGCCGAGTCGGACGGTGACAAATAGTCAGGGTCAACAATGGTTCGTGTTTGATGATCCGCCGTTGCAACAGGGGCTTAACACCATCCTGTTGGCCTTGGCAGGTATTAAAACACCGTACCCTTGGCCCAGCGTACAGCAGTGCGAGATCTTGGTTTTAACTAGGGCGTTTTGACATTTTGGTGTCGACGATTCGGCAAACAATCGGGTAATGCCCCAAGAACAGTTTGTCTCAAGTACATCAGGGGGAGTTTAATCCGCCGGTTATTCACAATTATCTAACACAATCTAACACAATCTAACACTTTTGGCAAAAATCGGCATCTTGAGGAAGGGTAACCACAAGGGTTATCCCTACATGGAGACGGTAGCCCCAGCGGGGTAACATGTGTATGGCATGAGTCGTGTTCCCCGCAGCCACAGTAACCTAACAGAATCTAACACAATCTAACAGAATCTAACACTTTTTGCGAGATTGGCCTCGATTTTGGACAATCGACCTAGAGCAGTCGGCAATCGTTTCTGATGTGTGAACAAAGGGTTGGGAGACCCAACCCCTACGAGGGATCATGCGTCTGTGAACCTCCCTTAATTATCTGGTTGCGATGAAATGTCAACAGAACCTAGCGACTTGACGTAAATCCTTAAATCTCTAACTTTCCTTTTAGGAGGAGGTCTGTATGAAACTGAAGGTCGGTATCATCGGTTGTGGACGGATGGCGAATACCATTGAAGATGAACAGATAGCGAAAAGGAAACAGGGCCCCTACCGTAGCGGCCTGGTATTACCCTACTGCCACGCAGGAGGCTATGCAGTCGTTGAGGAGACGGAGATGGTCGCCGCATGCGATATCGTGGAGGAGAAACGGAAGGCGTTTCAACAACGATGGAACGTTCCACAGGGTTATGCGGATTATCGTGAGTTAATTGATGTGGAAAAACCCGATATCCTCAGTATTACGACCCGCCCGGAGCAGCACGCGGAGGCGATGATTTACGGGGCAGAACACGGTGTCAGGGGGATGTATGCGGAGAAGCCGCTCTGCTGTACGCTCATCGAAGCAGATGCCATCAAGGAAGCATTTGAGCGAAACGGCGTTTCCCTTGAGTTTGGACCGATGCGTCGAAACTGGGCTGTCTATCGACAAGCACACAACATCGCTCATGGCGGGGAGTTAGGGGCGGTTAGGTCGGTGATCGGCTTCGCTGGAAACAGCATTGGCGGACATTTTCTTGATACACTCCTCTATCTATTGGGTGATCCCGAACCGGTTTCCATTCGCGGAACGTTGGGAGAGCTACATCCCGACGAGGAGGATACCGCCAATATGCGGTTCGTGCGCGATACAGCTATCCTGTCGGCGTTTGTCGAGTTTGATAACGGGACGACCTTTCATGCGGCAGCGACCGGAGCAAGTCGAGAGTATGAACTGGTCTGCGAGTCAGGGATTATCCGGATCCAGAACGATGGCGAATCTTTGTCTGTGCGTAAAAGCGAGGAACAACAGCGTGCCTACGATCCGGTTGAAGTCGAGCCGGTGACACCGTGGAGCGGCACCGAGCGCAAGGTGCGTGAGTTGGTGGAGTCGATAAAAACAGGGGTGCCGGGAGTTAGCAATCTGCGAGCGACGATGCTGGGAACAGAGATCGGATTCGGCATTTATGAGTCGCATCTACAGGGCGGCAACCCTGTCCACCCACCGGTTCCGAATCGGGAACGTTGGGTGTCGAGTTGGTGAGTGGCCCCGGCGTTTCTGCTAGGGCGTGTTGACTCTTTGCTGTCGCCAATTTGGCAAACGCTGAAATTATCGAACGATTCACCAAAGACCGAGGCGATTATCCCAAATCGCATCAAGCTGCATCAAGTTGGTTCAATTTGTCAAAATGGCACACTAAATCTAACAAAACCTAAGAACCTGTTTTAAAAAGAAAACTCCTACTCAAAAGTTAATGTTTATGTTAAATCATTGGAGCAGTAAAATACTGACTTAATGAAAGGCATAAACATGACCTCACCAAAGTATCCTACTGATTTGACCGATGCCCAGTGGGACAAACTGTTACCCTATTTGCCAGAACCTTCACCAATAGGTAGACCTCTCAAATGGGAGATGCGCGCAATTATCAACGCTATTTTCTATATAGTCAAATCAGGGTGTCAGTGGCGAATGCTGCCTCATCAGATGCCACCATGGCAAACGGTCTATTCCCACTTCAGAAAGTGGAAAACTTTAGGGACATGGGTTATGATTCATCAAGCACTTCACAACCAAACCCGTAGTGATATTGGCAAAGCCCCCTCACCGACCGTAGCTATCATTGACAGCCAATCGGTCAAGACGACCGAACTAGCAACTAGTAGAGGGTTTGATGCGCATAAGAAAGTCAAAGGGCGTAAACGCCATATAGTCACCGATACCATTGGCATTCCATTGGGAGTCAAGGTCACTGATGCCAATGTCAGTGATAATCAAGTCGCAATAGAGTTACTAAACGAGGTCTTTAGTTGGCACATAACGATTCAGTTAGTCTGTGCTGATGCTGGCTATCGCGGAGAATTAGGCGATTGGTTATATTTGACGCATCAGTGTCAATTGGACATTGCCTCCCCCCTTGGGCAATCGGGATTTGTGGTTGTTCCATTGCGTTGGATTGTGGAACGCACCTTTTCTTGGTTCGGTTGGTTTCGCCGATTGACTGTGGACTATGAACGCTCGGCTGAGACCGCTGAGGCTATGGTGTATATTGCTTCCATTTACTTGATGCAAAACCGTATCAAATGACTTTTAAAACAGGTTCTAACAGAATCTAACACTTTTTACAAAAATTCTGTGAAATCTCAGGCATGCGTTAATCAGGCAGTTGAACCTGTAGGTCTAAATTCGTAATTCTTTTTGGCTCATATAAAAAGAGACCGAGTTTTTGGGAAAGACTCGGCCTCTTGCGCGCGATTCTTAATATGAGTTATCTTTTTTATCACTATTCCGGGTGCAATTCTCCCAAAGAGGTCTCGTCGGGTGATATGAAATCAACCGCGGGACTTTCAATACGACCGTAGGCGTTCCACACCTTAAACCCGAGCAACGCCAACAGTTCCGGCGGTGCGTTGTCCAAGATCTCTTTTGATGTGCCAACTGTGAGATTCTCTTGCGTCCGGAATTGGGGTCCGCAAAATGTCGACAGCACCCCTAACCGCGGGCCGTCGCTCACATTCGCACCGGTCCCGTGCCACATGCGGCCGTCAAACACCATCGCCGTACCCGCGGTACCTTCTGCGGCAATCGGTTCAACATCCCGATCCAGTTCCTTGTCTGGATGCCGCCCGGTCAGATGGCTTCGGGGCACGAGCCGAGTGCCACCGTTTTCAGCGGTGAAGTCAACCAGCATCCACATGACATTGACAACGACGGCTGGCGCAATCATCGACGGCGGACCGGCGTCATCGACATCTCGCTGTTCTCGCGTAATTGACCCAACGGGGAGCGGGGAGCGATCACGCCGGGTCGGTGGCGGCATCCACCACTGGTCGGTGTGCAGATTCATCGCTACGCCGCCCGGCTTGGCGATATTGGCGGTATAGCACGACAACAGGTATTGCTCGCCAAGGACGTGTCTGATCAGTTCGTGGACATCCTTGTGGAGTAACGGTTCATGAAAAATTTTCCCCTTGTTAATTAACATCCACACACGCTGATTGATGCCGCTGCTCTTTTCCTTACCGCCATCCTCAAAGGCAAACCCTTGTTGCTTTTCCGCGGCTGCCTGCTCTACCAGTCGAGTGCGTAACGCTTCAACTTGCTTTGGGGAGAGTGCGTTGGCGAGTAAGCAGTAGCCGAACTCATCTAAATGTGCCTTAGCTAAATTAGGGTCGGTTGTCGGTTGGGGCAAATCGTTTTTCGTTGTTCTCGTCATGACATCATCTCCATGGTAGTCGGTAGTTTAATAGCCTTCCGGTAATATGCCCATCGGCACGATGTAAGCCCAACATTACTAATCAGCAAATTTCCACACCGATAGTGCGGTGCGCCCGAAAATCCACTCCCGTTCTTCCTCGCTCAAATCGGAGAAGTAGTCGATCGGGAATTGAAGCGAATGGTGGTATCCTTCCCTCGAACTGACTGGCGGAAAGTCACTCCCCCACATCACCCGTTGTGGTCCAAACGCCTCTACAACCATGCGTGCCAGCGGAGGGACGTCCTCGAATGGATAAGGCAGGTTGCAGAATTCCCCGAAGCCCGGCAGTTTTATCGTCAGGTTGGGGTGTTTTGCCAAGGCGAGAACACGCTTAAACTCATCGTAAGGTGGCACCGCCTCCGTGCCCACACCACCTAAGTGTTCGATGACGATCTGGAGGTCGGGAAAAAGCTTTAGGGCTTCCGCAAATCTGTTGCTGAGGAGTGTTGATGGACTTGAGGGTGCGCTGACAACGAGGTTGAGTTCAGCGGCAGTACGCCACTGTGCAAGTGGGTCAGACGCTTCCGCCCGTGAGTCTGCGCCGAGGCGAATCCCCACAAGTCCTTGGTGTGCCCAGTAACGCATCTGTTTTCCGTTGTCAGTGCTTTCCACAATCATCGCCGAGGCAAGTTGGTCTGGGTAGGCTTGCACACATTGAACGTGGTAACTATTGTCGGTGGTTCCCTGATGCTGGATTAAAACCGCCCGATCGACTCCAGATTGCTCCATGTGGTAAAGCAGAGATTCGATGGGTTCATATTTGTTCAGTCCGGCATGACAGTGGGTGTCGACGATGATCATTGGACGGATCCTTTCTCTATCACTGGATTCGTGAAACATTTCATGCTTCATTTAGTAATTTTTACGGATGATTAAACAATCTCTTAGGTGTGCTGGCTCAGAGTCGTCCGCCGGGAGTGTAGCCAACTCCTACCTTGACTTGGGTTCCCTCCATCTGCTCCACAACATATTGGAAGCATTCTTCAACTGTTTTGAACGGGGGATTTGGATATGTTTCGAGACTAAAGTTCAGGTCGTTCGCGCCAAACATGAGCATATCAACGCCGGGTTTGGCGAGTTTTCGTGCGTTAATAATCGCATCAACAGATTCCAGCTGCAGGCTGAGGATGCCGTTGTTGTTCCACCATTCGGCGTATTCCAGTCGATCCATCTCTGGGTTGAAACCGTACCCCGAACTGGGTCCCCAACTCCGTTTTCCAATTGGCGAGTAGTAGAAGGCATCAATCGCTTCATCGACCGTTGCCTCCGTTTCAACCTGCGGCACTACAATCGCCAATGGGCCCAAATCAAGGATATTTCCAATGAGATAAGCGTTCCGTGTGTGTTTGATGCGTAACTGAACGGGCATCCCCAGCTCTGCCAGGTTAGTACAAAATGAAACGAGTTTCTCTTCGTTAAATGCCGAGTGTTGGGCATCGGTCCCGATTAAATCGTAGGAGTCCTGACCCAGTATGGCTTCGAGTTCACTTTTTGAGGCACTTGTGGGAGCTCCGCCGATATTAATAATTTCGCTGTTGTGTATCCGTTGTTTCAACGTGAGTTGTTCTGACATATCTATACTGCCTCCTTGAGTTGTTGATCATATTATGCTAATCTTGCATTAAAATGTTCCCTAAATTTGGGAAGCATAGCCTCCCACCTGCGCTCAATAAAGCCCAAGGTAATTATCGGTTTCCCACTGGCTGATGCTCTGGTGATAACTTCGCCATTCTTCACGCTTGACTTCGATGTAGTAGGGGGCATATTCAGGTCCAAGGGCGCTCTGAATGACCTCGTCCTCTTCCAGACAGTCGAGCGCTTGACTGAGCGTCCTTGGTAGTACATCAATACCGCGTCGTTGGAGTTCGTCCACCGACATTTCGTAGAGGTTATCGTCGTTGCGCGTGCCGGGATCAATTTGGTTTTCAATACCATCGAGTCCAGCAGCGAGCGTTGCTGCCATGGCAAGGTATGGATTGGCGGCACCGTCCCCCGAACGATTTTCAATCCGTCCCGGACCAGGGATACGAATCATCTGCGTCCGATTGCTCCCACCATACGTGATATAAACAGGTGCCCATGTTGCACCTGAGCGGGGTGCACCGGAGACTAGGCGTTTGTAGCTGTTGACAAGGGGATTGGTGACGGCAACGAGAGCTTTGGCGTGGTGAAGAATGCCGCCCATGAACCAGTAGGCAAGTTGTGACAGACCGTTTTCATCGGATTCATCAAGGAACTGATTGGTCTGGTTTTCGGTGTCCCACAGGCTTATGTGAAAATGTGCGCCATTGCCAGTTAAGTTTGCAAATGGCTTGGGCATAAAGGTCGCTGTCAGCCCCTGCTCTTCGGCGACGGTCTTGACCATCCACTTGAAGAAGGTGTGCCGATCTGCGGTGGTCAGTGCATCGGAGTAGAGCCAATTGAGTTCAAACTGACAGTTAGCGTCTTCATGGTCGTTAGCGTATGGACTCCAGTCTAACTCCTGAAGATATTTGATTAGGGTGGTCATTGTATCGAGGTTACGGTGGAGTGCCCGCAGGTCATAACAGGGCTTACCGAGTGTATCGAGTGGGTCCCACGGCGCGTAATTACCGTCTTCACCTTGTTTCAACAGCATAAACTCTGCCTCAACACCGACGTTGAAGAGGTAGCCCTTTTGTTCGGCTTTCTCCAATCCCCGCTGCAAAATGGTGCGTGGGCAGTAGGGCCATGCCTCATCGCCCACGTGGATATTCCCCGCCAACCATGCCACGTTTTTACGCCACGGCACGATAGTGAGCGAGTTAAAGTCGGGAAGGCTTGCCATATCCGGATCGTGCGGACCCTGACCAATTTCACCCGCCGCAAACCCGGCAAAGCCAGCACCCTCCTCCGCCATGTCGTCGATATGTGTCGTCGGCACCACCTTTGCTTTTGGCGCGCCCGCCATTTCTACAAATGAGCAGAGAAAGAATTCGATTCCCTGCTCCGCGACTAACGCTTTAACCTCGTCTAACGTCATCATCATAACTCCTTTCTCATTGCTGTAGGAAAAGCCTCAATCTTCTTGGTAAGATAAGCATCACTCCCGTTCCTTCCACCCTGGTCCACCACCAAACACACGGTTCGTCCCGACAAGGGGGATTCCACAAATCATTGATGCCTCCAAATTCAACGCACGGAGGTCTTCGGGATCAAGGTCGTGTACGTCCGCCTTGCCACAAGCGCGGGCGAGGATCTGGATCTCCGAGGTCATCGCTTGCAGTAGGTTGGCGACGCGCTCTGCTGCCTCGTCAATATCGAGACGTTTCATCAGATTGGGGTCCTGTGTCGTGATCCCGACGGGACAGCGTCCTGTGTGGCAGTGGTGGCAATGGTACGGCTCGGTGCCGAGTTCTTGATAATCCTCGACATGGATGGGTTTGTTGCAGTTGAGTGCCATCAGTGCCGCCGTGCCGATGTATACCGCATCCGCACCGAGTGCCATCGCCTTTGCCGCGTCCACACCGTGTCGGATGCCACCCGCGATAATGAGTTGTACCTCACCGTACAATCCGAGATCTTCAAGTGCCGCGCGTGCCTCAGATACGGCAGCGAGCGTTGGAACCCCTGTATGCTCTTGACAGATTTCAGCGGATGCGCCGGTGCCCCCTTCCATCCCATCCACGACGATGACATCGGCACCCGCCTTTGCTGCCAACTTCACGTCGTCAAACACCCGCGTCGCGCCCATCTTCACGAAGATCGGCACCTGCCAGTCGGTCGCCTCCCGTAACTCTTCGATTTTGATAATCATGTCGTCGGGACCGAGGAAGTCGGGGTGCCGCGCTGGACTGCGCTGATCAACACCGAGCGGCAAGTCGCGTTGTTCCGCGACCGTATCTAACACCTTTGAACCGAGCAGCAATCCCCCTGTTCCCGGCTTCGCACCCTGTCCAATCGTCAACTCGATGCCATCCGCCATCCGTAGATGGTGGACGTTGATGCCATAACGGGATGGCAGCACCTCGTAGATCAGTGCCCGGCTGTGCTCGCGCTCTGCCATTAGCATCCCGCCGTCCCCGGTCGTATTAGAGGAGCCGACGATATTCGCACCCTTTGCCAGCGCGACTTTGGCATTGTAGGAGAGCGCACCCCAACTCATACCGGTAATCATGATGGGGACCTCAAGCTCAATTGGCTTTTCGGCGAAGCGGGTGCCGAGAACAGTTTTGGGTGAACAACGTTCCCGATAGCCTTCGAGCGGGATACGGGTCAGAGTACAAGGGATGAAGGTCAGGTCATCGAACGTTGCCCATCGCCGCTCGCGCAACGTCCCAAATCCGCGGATACGGTATCGGCCCAATTCCGCCTTGACTTGGATATCTTCAATGATGTCAGGGGTGAATGTTCCACTGGTTCGGAGGTAATTCGATTTGTCTGGCATATTGCTCTGAATCTCGATCTTATCGGGGTTGGAAGTTTCTTTTGTCATAACACCTCTCGCCACACCGCTCGCTCATCCTTGTCAAAGTTCCACAGCTTGCGCCCGTAGACGACTTTCTTGAAATTGCAGATTTCAACTTACGTCTTATATAGATGGTTTTTTAGCGTAAAGTTCTTCCACCTTCACCTTTACCTGTGTATTGTCGGAGAATAGAACAGCGACGCTGGAGCCATCGTCCTCAATGTGGATGGAAGAGAAGCGCACATCCACTGGTATAGCGGGGACAACCTCAATCTGTTCGGGACGCACCGTCTCGATTAAACCCTTCGTCGTTCCTTTGTCGGTGACAATCTCAATGTCGTAAGCTTCATAGGGTGTCGTATAGACTTCCACCGCCGCCCCCTTCTCACCCTTTTGAAAACCGTTGATGGCCTCCAGCAGCACTACTGTATCATATCGTTTTGCCTTCGTCATTGTTTTACCCCCATTCAGAGGACGTAAACTGTAACTAAGCGCGGTACATCGCTAAACGTCCTATCATCCAAACAGTCAAACTGCCAAACGGTCATTACATCTACTGTGCGTCCGGTGAGTCCTGTGATGGATAATACCACCTCAAACTTTTTGCCAAACGCTGTCTCACTAGTTAATGTTGCCTCGTGATGGGACAACGCATTTAGAATTGCTTCCTTCAATTGTGTCCAGTTCGATAGGTTGAATCCTAGTGTGCTTTCAAACACTCGCGCCTTGTGCCGTCCACGTTCACTTTGCGGATTAAGAGCATAATGAATCAATTTACTATCCTCAATAATCGCCTGTTCGTGGTTAGGCAGCAAAGTCATAACGCCTCTCGCCACACCGCTCGCTCGTCCTTGTCGAAGGTCCACAGCTTGCGCCCGGAGACGACTTTCTTGAAATTGCGGATAGCGGATTGTGAATTGCCAACTTTGGAAGGGAGATGCTGAGATAGGGTGGATTCGAGAAAAGTAAGATCTTCTGCGGTCGGTTCTTCAATCACGGCGTCGTTGCCGAGTTCGGCGATATTACCGCCGACAAAACAAACGGTTTCATACATGGAATCGGCGAAAGCTTCGCCGGTATCTCCGCAGACAATGATTGTTCCCCGCTGCGCCATGAAACCCGCCATATAGCCGCAGTTGCCCCCGACAATAATCAGTCCACCTTTCATTGAAACGCCTAGCCGTGCAGCTGCATCGCTACGAATGACAACCGTCCCGCCTCGGATTGAAGCCGCCGCTCCGTTACCCGCATTCCCTTCGACGGTAACGGTGCCACCCATCATGGATTCCGCCAATCCCCAACCTGCGCTCCCTTTGATTTCGACGGTGGGACCGTCAACCATCCCCGCACAGTAATAGCCGACACTCCCGCCGAAGGTCAGTTTCACCGACTGTAGGATTGCCACGCCCAGATTGTGCCGGGCGACGGGGTTTTTCATCCAGATGTCGGTCTCACCACCCGCGATGAGGCGTTTGATTTCCACGTTGATGTCGCGGGTCGTTTTACCGTCACAGATTATTTCTGCCATACACTCACATCCTTTGCTTGTGCTTCGCGCACCGCATAGCCGCCCGCGAAGGCGGCCCGGATCGCGATCTCTTCGGTTGCGACAGCGACAAAATCATCCGTTTCGGTAAAGAGTAGCGGTTTGAAGGCGAAGGGATCTTTGGCGAATCCGATGTAGCTCTCTGTCGCCGCGAGATAACTAAAGGAGCCATCTAAATCGGTAAGCGATGCGTCTAACGCTTCTCTGAATGTCAACCCTTGGGACAGTTGATCGGCGAGGTAGACGCCTATAATTTCGGAGTCGTTTTCCGTATAGAATCTAATACCACGCTGTTCGTAGATGCAGCGTAACTTATGATAGTTTGTGATGTGTCCGTTATGGACGATGGCGAGATCAGGATAGTTGTGCGCCCAGAAAGGCTGCGAGTGGCTCAAGTCCACACGGCTCTCTGTCGAAAGGCGTGTGTGTCCCAAACCGTGTGTTCCCAGAAATGTAGAAATGCCGTGGGTCGCGTCGAGATTCTGGGGTGTGCCGACTTGCTTGACAATTTCGAGTTCACGTCCCATGCTGACGACTTCGATGTCCGCATCTAAGGACTCTATGAATCGCGTTAGCGGCGCTGCCTCCCCTTGCAGATCGATGACGAGCCGTAAATATTCGGCAGTTGTTTTCACCTCGTGCACGGAGCCAAATGCCTTGACCTGTTCTGCAATCGAAGTGCCCCTCTCAGCTGCACCATCAAGTTCTCCCAATTTTACCTGCAGCGTGAACGCGCCATTTTCCGGCGGACGATAAAGTGCAACGCCCGCTGAATCCGGTCCCCGCACTCCCAGCGCCGTGAGCATTGTGAGAACGGTCTTGCCCACGGGTGCATTACTATTTTGCGTTTTGTCTAAAAAACCAACGATACCACACACCCTTAATTTCTCCTTAGTTGTGCCTCAGTTATCACGTTTGAATGTAAACGGTCCCAATTTATCTTAACCTATGTTGCTAGGTTCTGTTGACGTTTGGGTGTCGAGATATGAATCTCGACCTACAGGATACCTGCCGGTATTGAACCGAGCGGACCGAGTCGGGCAAGATGCCCGACCTACGGGGGTAATGTCGGGTTTCACCTCATCTATCTATTCGAGACGCTTCGTTTTTTTACAATGGGGACAAGTTGAAAAATTCGAATCGGTTTGTTTTTCTCAGTCAATCATCTGTGAAACCAAAGTCGAGAGAATTTCTTGCTTCACTCTTTGACCGAGTTAATTGACATACAGCTCCAAGTGGTCAATGGAAGGAAAGTCATCTGGGACTTCGACCCTCGCTTGTATCGTCTTCATATAAAACGTCCTCTCTGAGTTGAAACGCTATCAGATTTTTATTATCTAAGAGAACGTTAAAAACCATCCGACCATTTCGCAAATTCAGTTTTATCGGACTTCAGAGACTCGATTTCTCCCATACACACGATTTCGGACGCTCATAGACGAAGCCGACAAGCTAAGTAAAGTGAGTTCGACGTAAGAGGTTAGTGTTAGTACGGATATTGTCGTTTTCGGTTAATGGCACTGACCGCTGAACCCCTCGCAAAAGGGGTTAGCCGCCCCTAAATCATCAAAACTGCTTGTGGTCTGCCTCCTTATATCGAACCCACTTTAAGCTTGTTAGGTTAGATTTTTGGGTCGCAATTCCTCAAGTTCCTGTTTTCTAATAGCACTGTTGATAGCCGCGAAGTACTCCTGTGCACTTGGGTCATGGTCTTGATAACACATAACCGCTGTTGGGAAATCCTGATTCAAGAGGTACGCCACATTTATTTGGCGCACATTCAGGTTGTACTTTGCTCCGAGCGCAGCTGCCTTTTCCCGAATCGCAAAATTTTCATCGGTGTACCAGCGGTTCAATCGGCGGTCTTTCGGCACGGAATCTCGGTTAATTTCTCTTGGAATGAACAACGATTGATTGAAATCGGAAGTCCACGCTAGGACCGGCAGCTGCTTCTGCGTAACAAGCCCCCTCATTGAGGCGTCAAAGGGGGTGTAACCCTCCCATACTGCCGACATAGGAGTTGCGAGCGATAGCTCCGTCGTATTAACGAAAGAGAATCCAACGAACTCCTTGTTTTCTGCGTAATCCTGAGCTTCTTGAATCCGCGCAGGCGACCAATTGAATGGACCGTAGGCAAAAATCCGGCCTTGTGCCTTCTCGGCCTCCAGCACATCAATGATTTCGGCTGCTGGAATATTCTCGTTATCTCCGCCTAGCACGACAAGGTCGAGATAGTCGATTTCCAGAAGGCTAAGATTCTCTTCGATGTCGTCGGAGACCGATTTGGGGGAAAAACGACTTTCTTCTAGCACTGATGTGACCTCATCGTGTCCGTGGCAGATTTGAAAAAAGAGAACGAAGTCATCTCTGCTGCCAAGACGTCTTATCCAAGAGGCGACATTCTTGCGGGTCTGTGTCTCGCCTCCTTCGCCATGCATATAGAAGCAATTACCGCCCAATTCCACAAAATCATCGAAATCTTTATCATCATGCGCTTTGCTCACACAATGCGGACCGATAATCAGGGGAGAGATTAAGCGTTGACAGCCCTGAATTGAGATTGGTTTCATCACATTTCCTCAACTTGTAGCTGAACTCAAAAAACGTCTGGGAAGTGACTTTATCGGTAGTTTTTCAAAGATTTCTGTATTTTCCAAAATATCAAAACCACATTTCAAGCCAGCTCCGTTCCGATAGTATTTGACCGACGTTCTGTCAAATAGCAGGACGCCCTAGCCATTGAAAATTGAGCATTTTGCATTTTTTGGTGACTGCATTGTATTCTTAGTAGGACTTACGCAAGTTTCATCTGAATAGCGGGCGATTTCAATTGTTGTCGCAAGTATTGGGAGAATAAACTGTGCTTGACTTGATAAATGGTTTGGTCTGTCTGATACGCGACTTGTTTGAGTCGCACCCAAACCAACATTGCACAACCGATGTGATTGCGAACAATTCGTGCCAAGCGACATTGACACCCCTCCAGACCGGTCAACTGCTTGGCTTCCCGGTGAAACTGCTCAATCTTCCACCGCCGGTTACACGCTTGTTGTGCAACCGATGTGTCGTTTTGAGCTAAGTCGTTGGTAACAACATAATCCGTGCGCCCGTTACCGGACGCAACCCGGAAAAGTTTCACCTTGTGATGCTTGGCAAAGCCTCTGATTTTAATCCGTTTCCCGCGTCGGCGTTCACACTCGGTCCACTGCAAGCTATCTACACGCTGGTAAGGCGTTTGGGCATTGGAGTCGTCTACCTGACGATTCGACTTCAGCGGGCAATAGTAATGTTTGTCTAACTGTTCAATGGATAGCATCAAATCTTTGGCGGCATACCAGCTATCCATCAACACCGTTGAGAACAAAAGCCGCTTGTGATAGACCGAGTGGGATAACATCTCTTTAACATGATCTAATTTGCGCTTGCCATCTGTCTGTGGGTCGTAAATACGGTAGTCAATCACCCAGAAACGATCTAAGTCGGGATTGACATAGACACAAGTCACCACACCTATACCGTTAATGACACCTTTGGCGTTGCCGCTATACTGAACACGCGCTAGTGCTATGTTCCGAGCGTAGCGCTTATCCAAAACGGTGTCATCAAAGATGACATATCCCCCTTCTGTTTGCACAAGGTGGGGTTTGACATTTTCCCATACCAAGCGTGGGCGGATACGCTCACCGGCAAGATAACGGTTTATCATATCATGACTGAACTGTTGGCTATGGTCAGCCAAATGGGTTAAGGTATAGTTGATGGGGCTACTTAACAAATACTGACAGTAATCGAGTCGAGTCGGTTGGGGCATATTCACCTCCATGCCACTCATTCTACTGTGTTTCAACAATTATGTCTATCGATTTTGCGTAAGTCCTACTTAGGTATCAAGCTATCCCTACGGCTGTGCGGTGGATTTGTCAATCCACTGTGAGCGGTGATTGATTCCCGGCCCGGTTTGCAACATTTCCTATAACTGTCAACTTGGGTTATCTTATCATATCATCAACTTCCTGTCAAAGGTCGTAAAGGCATCTATTTGCCCCGCAAATCTTTGACTGCTACAGTCACCCCTGAAAACTCGTTCTTTTCAAGAAGGATATTGGTGGTCTTTTCACCGATTTGGACACCGACATATTCGCCATCCTCGCGCATTTCGCTTATCTGATTTCCCCGAATCGCAATTGATTGGGTCTCACCCTGAATATCAATACCGATACCGCCTGTGTCCGATCCGCTGTTTGCAATCCGGTTGTTTTCCACTATATTCCGATGGGGGCTACGTCCTTCGTTGGGTTCGTTACGGAAGGTAATTCCGACCTCTGCGCTGCCTTCGATTCGATTATTTCGGATGATGTTATCGGTGTCTCGATGTCCGATAGAGATGCCATACTGACAGTTATTGAGAATACGGTTGTTCTCTGCGACCCCATGCTTCACTCCCCAGCAGAAGAAGAGTCCCAGCCGATTTCCTGCAAGGTAATTATCCTGCATAATCGGGCGTTGGGATCCGGAGCCCGGGTGCAACCCCAAATCGGCGTTGTTCAGGCTTCGGCAATTCGTCACCGTCACGTCGTGGCAAATCTGCCATGAAATACCGTCGCCGTTATAGTTTCGCGCTTCGACATTCTCGATTTGAATCTGTTCACAGTCCTGCATGAAGATGCAACCGGCATAGTTCCCATCAAGGTGCTGATTGTTGGATCGATTGCCGTCAAGGACGAGATCCCGGATCTCAACATCGCTAATATTTTCGCCGCTCAAGATCGGAAACAGGGTCGAAATCTGTGCTTCATGGTCTGCCCAGAAATTCTTTTCGAGCGATTTATCGAGCCAGAGACGGTTTCCCTCTTTTGCGATAATCGTGCGCTTGATGACATTCGACCCACCGTGATGCGGGGTCTTTGCTCTCAGACAAATCCCGTATCCCACCTCAAAACCGTTGCTATTGGTCAGGGTTACGTCTGAATCGTACCAATCTGAATCGACTGCAAGAGGTGTACTCACGGAAGGGTTTTTAACCAGCACCGTTTCGTCGCCGCTCCCTTCGATCTGGATGTTACTTCGTAGATGGATTGCGTTGTTAAGATGATATGTGCCGGGCAAGAGTTTCAGCGTTCCCCCGCCAAGTGTGGCGAGGTAATCGATACCCGCCTGAATGGCACGGTCATCGCCGCCGTTAATCTGTCCATCGACTCTACCTACTGTTATTGATAACAAATTCCTCATGTCAAACTCCTTTCATCTCCGCTGACTCGGTAGTTGACAATTGCGAATCATCATCTCATTATTCCAACACGATCCGTCGTTTCTCTTGTATTGATCGTTCAGCGGACAGGCTCACCCGTATCGCTTCAAGTGCGGTCACTGCGTCTCTATGCGCTGCACTTGTCTCCTGAGTCTGGATCTCCTGTATCCACTGTTCCTGAAGGGAAACGCTTGGGGCATCAACCGGCGGAATCTCCTCCACGCCTGCCCCTGTTGAACAGTGCCATTTGTCGCCACTATCGCTGATTGTACCACCGGTCAGAACATAACGGGAAAGTTGCTCGGATTCCTGGATCTCAACCCCTCCTGCCCAGACCCAACTCCCCACCCCGCCGTTCTTGAACTCGACATTGACGGTGTTGACGAATCGGTTATAATTTCCCTGATCCGTTAAGTCTTCGTAGACCGCGGAACCTTCAACCGACTTGACGCCGCCGAAGAGATCGATGATCGGGTAGATATGGTAGACGAAAAAGTGCGCTGGTGGACCGGAAACGGGCAGATTGAACAGAATCTCCGGACGGACACCGCGCCCCGGTGTGAGACGCAAAAAGGTGGTCAAAAGCAGATCGCCGAGTTCTCGTACTTTCTGTTTAATTGCCCGGTGCGAATTGGACACGGTTTCGGAGTGGTTAATCCGCAGAATCCGTTGTTTACTTTGTGCAACTTCGACTACGGCTTCACCCGCATCGATTGACCGTGCCAGCGGATATTCCATAAAGACATGTTTATTGTGATGGAGTGCTGGAAGCGTGATTTCGGCGTGGGTGTCGTTATGGGTACAGATGACGACACCATCTATATCATCGCGCTGGACGAGTGCTTGCCAATCGGAGAGAAACTCCGCGCCATGTTTTTCGGCGAGTGCGGCGCCCGTTTCAGCGTTTCTTGACGCAATCGCCACGACCTCAACGGTTTCCATTTCGGAGAATCTGTCTGCATGACGCGTCCCAGTGCCGCCAGATCCAATAATACCAATTCTTGTTTTTGACATGTTCTTGACCTAACCTATTGTGTGATGCGTAACGCGCCCATCTTATCACATTTGTACCCACTCATGCCACCCAAAATCCGAAGATCACAGAGCTATTCAACGAAGGTCAAAACACTCCTCCAATCAATGTGCTCACCGATAAACTGGCTTAAAAAGTCTGGGTGAGGCGTATTACCTTGCAGCCGTTCATCGAACGGCACAGTCCCCAAAATTGGCAGATCGGTGAGACGTGCAATTTCTTTCGGATTGGTTTCTTCAGCAAGTCCCTTGGATTCCTCTCGTGAGGCATTCAACACAATCCCACGAAGTTTGAGGTTACAAGATCTGGCGAATTCGACCGTCAACACGGTGTGGTTAATCGTTCCCAAGTTTGGGCGGGCAACGATAAGCAGCGGGAGTTGGAAACGTTGCGCTAGATTTGCGACAAGCATCTCCTCACAGATCGGCACCGCAATCCCACCGACTCCCTCCACAACGATAAATTCATGTTTCTGGCAGAGTTGAGCGAAAGCGTCATCTACTTGTCGGAGGTCGATTGATACCCCTTCAATTTCTGCAGCCACAGATGGCGCAAGCGGGTGTCGGAGGCAGATTGGGTTGATCAGATCTAGCGCGTCGTCCACCTGTGCGGCACTCTTGAGGAAAATCGCGTCCTCCGAAACGATGTGTCCTTTGTGCTCAACACCGCCGCTCGCGATCGGCTTCATGACACCGACGTTGACCCCAGCAGCTTTGAGCGCAGCCGCCAACCCAGCAGCGACGACGGTTTTGCCAATTTCGGTGTCCGTGCCTGTGATGAAAATGCCGCTTGGCGCAGAATGGGAAGTCATAATCGTTGACCGATACAGTAGCAAAGTTTGTCCGGTGCTACTATGAAGAACACGCGGAAGGAAGTATCGCCGTATATATCAACCCGGTAATCGGGGTCATCTTGCTCTAGTTCGTTCGCCTTCAACTCATTGACAGTTGCCTCAACATCATTGACTTCAAAGAAACATCCCTCCTGTGTCGGATCGCCGCCGTTCTCCGCTAGCCCAATCTGGCTGTGGTCTCTTGCGAGAACGGCTGACTTGCAAGGCGCATCGCTTCTGGAGATCGTTTGAAATCCCATTATTGTTTTATGGAAAGGGATTGTCTCTTCCAAATTCTCGACAGGCAAATTCATCTCGTCTTCCTGATAAGGTTTTGCGGTTTTGAAGACAGCTGACTCGCGATTGAGGGGAGGAAATCCAAACTCATGACCATTATAGATTTTACCACATAATTGTTCTGTTGTGCGGAGGATAAACTCGTACAACACGCAAAAAACCGGGGGGGTATCCCTCTATCAACCTGAAAGGGTTACCATCTCCTGACGCTTTGTGCTTAAAGATGTTGGAAACCGAGTCTGCTACCGCTGGATAGAAATACCCTGGCATTTTGTCCCTACTTTGCCTCGCGCTTCAAAAACAGTGTCAGAACTGAGGTCGCTAACGGCAGCATCACCAATCCATCTAGCAGTTTCGGCAATCCAATCCGATCGCCAAGCATACCGACTGGATAGTTCAATAGGCCTGCAGTCCCCCATGCCGCGCCCATTGCGAAGCTAGAAGCAAGACTTTCATGTTTAGGAAGCAGTTGTTGCGCCAAAACGATATTGACTGTGACTGAAGTGGAAAGCGTAAAATTCCCCAGAAGAAGCAGAATTAAAAAGAGTGCGCCGTTACTATGCAACGCGGCGTATAAAATCGGTGGTGCAACGAGCAATGAAAAGCGTAACAATGTGTAACGATTAATCCGATCTGAAAGAGAACCGCCGGTGATGATGCCTATTGAACCCGCAAATACGAAGAGGGAAAGCACCGCCGAACGTTCGAGGTTTGAAAAATGTTGTTGATCGAGGTGTAATGATAGGAAGTTCAACACTCCAACTGTCGTGACGGTTCTCAAAGTGGTGATTAGATATAATACGATCAGCGGACGCAGTTCGGGACGGAGGGCAATCCAAAGTGTCGCCTTCTTCGATTCGGTGTACGAAAACGCTGCTGTCGTCACGATCTCTTCTTGGACTGGTCGAGAGTAGTTGGTTTTCGCGACGAGTGATGCGACGAGAAGCCCTGGAATCATGCACCACACCAACTGCTCCAGTCCGTAGCGGTTCAGCAAGAGCATGAGGCAGAACGGTCCAATCGCTTGTCCTACGTTGCCCCCCGTAATAAACAGTGATACACCGAATCCTCTCCCCCGCTTGGCTAATGCTGCTGCTTGAACGGCTGCCGGCGGATGGAATGCTGCCACAGCCATGCCTCCAATTACCAGTAACAACATCAGCTGGAAAAGTGATGGGACCATACCCATTAAGCTGGTACAAACAGAAGGTATCGCAACACCGAGAATCAAGAAGAGTGCTGTCCGCCCTCGGTCTGCAAGCTGTCCGAAGAGTACCTGACTAAAGGAATTGAAAATCCCAGAAACAGCGATTAGTAGTCCTGCGAGGCTACTCCAAGAAGTGGTTTGCGACACCAGTTTTCTGAACAGGAGTGGTAAGATATGGGGTAGTGTTGTAGAGTAGGCGTCAACAATAGCATGGGCGAATGTCAACAAATAAAGCCGATTACGGAGGGTAGTGCTAGATTTATCTGGTATCATTTTATGGGAATTCTCGATCAATATATCACAGGACGTAGTGAGAGAGTGACTAAAAGCCTCTGTTGACCCCTTTGCCGAAGACAAACGAAACGAAGAGTTGCACGAGGAAGCACTTTAGAGGGCTTGCGTTTGTCCTGCCGGTGAGACGATTTTGTCATTTCTGTTTCAGTAGGGGAACTAGCACAACGCTGATCAATGGAAGCATTACCAATCCGTCCAACACCCTCGCGAGTCCAAAGCGGTCACCGAGCAGCCCAACCGGAATACTCAACAGTCCGCCAATGCTCCATGCGGCACCCATCATAAAACTGGAGGCAATGTTTTCGTGTTCAGGGAGCAACCGCTGGGCGAGAACGATATTGATTGTAGTTGAACTGGAGAGGACAAAGTTTCCCAAAAAGAGAAGAATCAGAAAGGTACCCCCTGTGCTATGCAGAGAGATGTATAAAAGTGGCGGGGAAGCGACGAAAGAAAACAGTAACAAACCGAAGTAGTTAATCCGATCGGAGAGTGATCCGCCTACCATGATGCCCATTGAACCGGCGAATATAAACAGTCCGATAACCCCTGACCGTGCAAGGTTGGAGTACTGCAAGTCATCAAGGTACAACGAGAGAAAATTTTCCAGTCCAATCCCTGTTATTGTTCGTAGGACGGAGAGCAAGTATAGCACAAGGAGGGGGCGCCAATGGGGACGAATTGCTCCCCAAAGATTCTTTCGTTTCTCAGGTGGGGTTGTGGGTGCTGCTACCACTTGAGATGACACATTCACCGCTGCCGGCGGCGGTGTCTTCAAGACTCTCGGAATAAGCAACGCAACGAGTACCCCAGCGGACATACACCACGGCATCGACTCTAACCCGTAACGGTACACTACCAGATACATGATGAGTAAGGGACCGAGCCCACGCCCGATGTTGCCGCCCGTCAAGAATATCGATATGGCAAAACCTCTCTCCCCTCTGGCGAGTGCCGCCGCTTGGCTGGTGGCTTTCGGGTGGAAGGCGGCAACCCCGCATCCACCAACCCCTAGCAGCACGAGCACTAAGAAAAGCGAATGCGCAACCCCCAATAGGCTCAGAGCAATAGCGGTGAACGCGACACCAAAAGTCACGAAATGGATCGTCTGAAACCGATCTGATGCCCAACCAAAGAAAAGCTGTCCTAGCGAACTAAAAGTGCTATAAACTGAAATGATTATCCCTGCGAGGCTATTTCGCGCAGCGGTTTGAGACGCAAGTTTTTTGAGCAGTAGGGGGAGTAGGTGTGGTAAGACAGTCGCGTAGGAATCAATGACGGTATGGACGACGGTAAGGAAATAGAGTTGTTTTCGCGGCGAAAATGGGGAATTTTTTGGCATCAATATAAGCGTTCAAACATTTGGCGTGTATAAGTCGTAATCAGGGCATCTCAGCCGGACGGTGTTGTACCCGATTAGGAATAGAAAAACGTGCCGCTCGATATCGTATCGTCCGGCGTCGAGACGTAGAATAGCGCAAAATTACGACGAGGTCAAGGTAATTTTCATTCCGCTGGCTCCAATTCCGGGTACAATGCCGTATGCTTCCCGGCGCCATCCATAGCGGTTACTATGTTCCCCGACCACTGAATCCGATACGGATTCTCATATCCCGCGGCACGTTCCTGCGTCAGAAATTGTGATCGATCGAAGGTCATTTTAACCTGAGCACCCTCTCGGATTTGACTCACCTTCAGGTGATAGCGGGCGATCGGTATTGTGTTTCCATCAATGGTTGCCCTAAGAGATTCGCACCAAGGGGGAATACGAATGGAGAGCATCTCAATGGGGCGTTTCGCTTCGATCACCAGAGTGGTAGTACCGCTGAGGACTGTGACTGCTTCATGTTCGCGGGACAATAGCAGGTTGATGTGGACGTTACCGTTATCTTCGCAGGTGATAATGTGTTCCCAAGCGGCGGCGATGCCTTGTAAGGCGGCACCGGTCAAATCTGAGTTGTAGGAATGAAAGCCGTTCGGCTCACCGAAGCAAAAGGCACCACGTGCCCGTCGTCGCAGCCCTTCATACGCCAACCTTTCAGTATTTGCCATTTCCTCATTTTCCACAACCCATGACAGGTCGTCCATCTGGGAAGCAAGAAGGTGGTTGCGAAGCATCCGTTCCGCATCTTCAAAATAGGAGCTATAGCCCGATGCGCCAAGCAGACATGCTGCCTCGATGAGGTCTGCGGTACAGTTTGCCTCACCCCGACCATATTTTGCATTTACGCTCTCCTTAACCCAACCGGTTGAGGTGCGATAGGGCAACATCCCCACATCAAAGATGAGCCGTGCCCGAGCGGTAAACTCCCGTTCCCCGGTAACTAATCCGAGCTCTGCCAGAGAGGCGATCGTCCCGGTAATAGAGTGGATATGCGTTCCACAGGCTGGGGTCAATTCTCCATTTTCCCCGAAGCTAACCGCGAGGGCATGGCGGGCGAAACGGAGTGCCAGATCTGTTCCAAGTGAATCGTTAAAGGTGCGACTGTAGGCGATCAGCGCACCGATTGCCCGTTCTGAAGTCGTTGTTGCTAAGTTCTCTTCCTGCCAACCCTCCGGTCCCAAGCATCTGCCTGGATAGGTCCCGGTCGCGCGAGTCGTTTTCTCCATTGCTGCAACAAGTGCCTTGGCATATTGCTCGGCTTTCGGGTCGCCCCAGATCCTCCAGGCAGCGATTAGGGCGAGCAACGCTTCGCGCTGGTGGTGCATATAAGCCAAGGGTGGGCTTGAGTTGCTGCCCATATCGTCCCAAGCGAAACCATCGTCATGCCCGCAGCTGACAAAAATCTGTTTGCGCAGCCCCTCCAGCAGCTCTGTATCGTCCGGTAAACCGACCATCCCGTGACATACATTGATTGCATGTAGAAACCGGCCGACGGTGTGTGGCGTATCAGCGGCTTCGTGCTGAGACCATACAGGCGGCGTAATCAGATTGAAGCGGAAGTACGGACGGCAGTCTCGCTCGCGATCTACGCTGTTACAAATATGTTCAATGCCAAGCAGTACGCTTTCCCGGAGATCGATTGGCTCCATTGGATTTTTCATTTCTCACCTTTGTCTTGGAGAGCTAGCGCCCCTAAAATCTACTGCTTTCCTCTTTACAACGCGAGTAGAAGGGGGTATCATTTTCAACAGTTAACCTTTAGGGAAGGATAATCCGCAAGATGACAACTACTTCAAAATACCCCAACCCCGAAGTGCTTGTTGCGATAATGAACAACCAACGGGACTTGGAGATCGCGCGAACGCAGCGTTGGTATCGCATTCCCGTCAAAAGTGCCGATCGATTTATCCAAGATATAGAACAGATGCAATACCTCGCATTCTACCAAACCGTGATTTTCAAAAGGGATGCTTTTGCCGTGAACTACTACGCGGAGATCGAGCGGATAAGTACCGCACCGCGGATCGAACTGTTGCCTGATGAAGCGGGGCACCAGAATGCGGAGGTACTGTATTACAAGCTGGAGATTTCCCCATTACAACGTTTGTCGCAACCGATTCCAAGCAAACGCCTACGGCGTGTCACTTTCATTACGACGACACTTGCCAAGTTCAGTATGGCACAGGAGATTAACGATGTCTTCCACACCAGTCCAATCGAAGATCTGATGTGGAACGCATTAAAAGCTGCCGAGGTCCAAGCGGAACGTCAGTATGAAATCCGTGAACGCGATGCCAGTTATGATCTGGATTTCTTTGTCGAGTGCAGCGATGGAGCCAAGATTAACATTGAATGCAACGGCGATCTTTACCATTCGACCAAAGCTGCGAGAGACCGTGATAGGAGGAGAAATACCTACCTAACAGCCAATGACTGGTTGGTTCTGCGTTTCGGCACGGGCGAGCTTCGCAACGACATACGCGGCTGCGTCAATAAAGTCCGAAAGCTCATTAACCAACACGGAGGACCCGTCGATCGCAGTTTGAATTACGACCTCTACCGAGATGATACAGATGCACAACTAGATCTCTTCGAGACCACAGACTAATCGGATTCTTAGTACCGAAGGAGCTGCTCTTGTTTCACAGCCTTTCTTAATTACGCCCAACGTTCCACAACCACCTTCTTCTGGGTGAAGAACTCAACCGCGTCTTTGCCCTGCCCGTGCATATCCCCGAAGAAACTATCCTTCCACCCGCTGAACGGGAAGAACGCCATAGGTGCTGCAACGCCGAGGTTAATTCCGATATTGCCGATCTCTGCCTCGTAGCGGAACTTCCGCGCGGCTGCACCGCTACTGGTAAATAAACACGCCATATTCCCATAATTTCCACCGTTCACCAGCGAAATTGCATCGTCAATCGTGTCCACATGGATGGTACTCAGGACGGGCCCAAAAATCTCCGTCTTGGCGATTTCACTCGACGGGTTCACATCTCCCAAGAGCGTCGGACGGACAAAATTTCCATTCTCATACCCGGAGATCTGGGAATTGCGTCCGTCGACCAACACCTTCGCGCCCTCATCCAGCCCTTTCTGAATGAGTCCCTCGATCCGGGATTTGCTTTCGGACGTTATCACAGGTCCCATCTCAACACCATCGTCTAATCCGTAGCCAACTACGCGCGTTTCCGCGACATCGGTCATTGCATCTGTGAACCACTCTCGTGCCTCACCGACGGTGACTGCCAGCGAAGCCGCCAAACACCGCTGTCCTGCACACCCGAAGGCACTCTCGGCCGTTGCATGTTGCGTCATTTCCGGATCCGCATCCGGTAGGACGATAATTGGGTTCTTCGCCCCACCTTGACATTGAGCGCGTTTTCCGTTGGCTGTTGCGCGGCTATAGACATATCTGGCGGTTGCCGTCGAACCGACAAAGCTAACTGCCTTAATAGTGGGATTATCTAGAATAGCGTTCACTGTTGCCTCGGAACCGTTCACCAGATTGAGAACGCCTTTGGGTAGTCCCGTCTCCTCAATGAGTTGAAAGATCTTCTGCATCGTCAATGGCACTTTCTCGGAAGGCTTGACGATGTACGTGTTACCGCAGGCGATCGCATACGGCATAAACCACGATGTGATCATTCCGGGAAAGTTAAATGGAGCAATTGCTGCACAAACACCCACCGGCTGCCGAATCATGATTTCGTCAATACCGGTGGCGATATCTTCAAGGTTGTAACCCTGCATCAGCGTCGGAATACCGCAGCGACCTCAACGTTTTCAATGGCGCGACGCATCTCCCCCTGTGATTCAACTAACGTTTTACCGCATTCCAACGTGATGATACGGGCGATATCCTCGAAGTTTGCTTCAAGCAAGTTTTTCAGTTTGAAGAGGTATTGGATGCGGTCTGGTGCTGGTGTGCGGCGCCATTCGACGAGCGCATCCGCCGCAGCTTGTGCAGCCAAATCAACTTCGGCACTTGGGGAGAGGGGCACCACTCCGAGAACTTCTGTTGTGGCTGGGTTCGTGACATTGAGATATTCGCTAGAACTGGAGTGACGCCATTCATTGTTAATATAATTGTTGAGGACAGTTTCTGTGCTCATGATTGTTTGTCTCCCATCTAAGAAAGTTCTAAAATTGAGTAAATCTGGAAAAGTATCAAGGATTTTCGCTTTACTGTTGAGTTGAAACTATTATCGCATAACTCCCACAAATTTTCAACAAGTGATTCAGGCTTGACTTTGCCAGAGGTTTATGTCAAAATAATATGGTATTTTACCAGTTCTTAGACTTTAGGTTTTGGTATAGACCAATGTACAAAACCACTCATTTTCAAAATCAAATAACTGATTCCAAATGAATTCAGCAGTAGATAACATAAATCAAAAAAGTAGCCAATTTTCTTTGCCACCAGGAGCTCACGCTTATATTAGAGAAATAACTGAGCGATGCGAAGATTTGATAAATATAGATATTTGGTCAGGTATCCAAGTACAACGATTGCGGGGTTGGTTAAGCAATTTCAAAACGGAACAAGAGAAATATTTCGCTGCTTGTATCCTAGACAATCTAATCTATAGATCTGAAGAGCAGACTAAAGCTTTACTTAAGCAACTTTTTCAAAGAACCCTTCCAGACCTCACACGACTAAATGTAAGTCCGGTTGGTACAATCTATGATTGGGAGGAGAGATTGAAAAAGTCGCCTACAAATTGCCCTTTAAGTCCGGAAATCAGGCTGGTTGCCGCAACAAGAAGACAAGATCCACCCACTAAGAGCGCACATCAAATTGTTCGTCTCATAAAAAGATTCCTGTATATTGATGAAAGATGGATTATAAATTCATGGGAAATCATAGAAAACATAAGGAATAATATTAAGATTTTCATCTTTATTGATGATTTTCTGGGCACGGGAACTCAATTTAAAGACCTAATTAATGATGAGCAGTTAAATCATGTCCTATCAGAAGCCTACTTTGCGTATCTACCACTCACTGCCCATGTACAAGGCATAAAGTATCTTAAAAGGAATTTTCCGCGTTTACACGTTTCAGCGACTGAGGTCCTAGATGAAACCCACGGTGTATTTCATGAAAAATCGGCATGTTTTAAGGATGGAATAAACTCACCTCAGATAGCAAAAGAGTTCTACTACAATTTGCTTGACAAGTACAAAATTTCCGTTCCAGGACCAATTCGTAGAGGCTTTGGGCATTTTGAGCTAGCATATATTTTTCAGCATGCTGCTCCCGATAACTCGTTACCTATTCTCTGGTGGAATGATCCAGAACAATGGTATTCTCTTTTTGATAGGTAGGAAGGTGAGAGGTGAATATATGAGCGACAATCAAGAAACCCTTTCCAGAATTTTTTCTAAAAATCGAGCGGAAGAATTCGGTTATGATGTTTGGGAACATTTTGTGATCCCCCCATTTTTTGATCAACTAGATCTAAAGGAAGCAAAAAAACCTAGAGTTATTATCGGGGGACGAGGATCTGGAAAAACAATGCTTCTAAGGTACCTTTCTCACCAAACTATGTTTTCGCCTAAGCGAGAAGGTATTCCTGATGAGTCAATTTCTCATATCGGTCTTTATTGGAGGGTTGACACGCAATTTACCGGTGCAATGGATAAGCGCGAAATTTCCGAAGACACATGGCAATCTGCGTTTGGTCACTTGACAGCTCTTATATTGGGAATGGAAGTTCTTAATAGTTTAAAAAGTATTGCTTCCAGTGCTTCTCAAATATTAGGAGAACAGGATTTAGCTAAAATTGATTTTCAACGGTTAAATAGCTTCAACAAAGACCTCCCTTCATCGTTTAATGAATTATATTTAACTCTTGAGGAGTTGCTTTGGACTTTTAGTTCTTGGGTAAATAATGTCAGGAAACAGGAAGAACCAGATTTTCTACCAGGTCCCGACTTCGTGAAAGCAATGATTCAGTTAATTAAAAATAAACTTCCTTTATTGAAAGATTCTAATTTCGCTGTTTACATTGATGAATCCGAAAATCTTTGTGGATATCAACGAAGGATTATCAATACTTGGCTCAAGCATAGTGAAATCCCCCTGATCTTCAACTTGGCAATAAAACGCAACGCTTTTGAAACAAGAGAAACGCTTAGTTCTGAGTCACTTGCCGATATTCACGATTTTAGAACGCACGACCTTGATGTCTATTATCAAAATACTTTTGAGGTTTTTGCTGCAGAAATCTTGTTTCTAAAGTTATCCCCTCTTGAAAAATTTGATTCGTGGCCTATAGACGCAGATACCTTGCGAGATCCGAATGCTTTAGATGCCAGAAGAGAAAATACATATAAACAAAAAATCCTGAAAGTGGCTTACGAGTTGTTTCCCTCCGTGCCACAGAGAGATTTAGCGAAACAAGTCTTTGAAGATAGTGCTTTGACGCGGAAATTGTATTCTAAAATTGAGAGAGCACTGAACTACTGGGGACTTACAGTTGATCCCCAACGCCTATTTAGAAAAAACCTACCTGAAGCGACAGTTATAATTCCCTCCCTTTTATATAGACACCTAAAAATAGAAGATATACTTGAACAATTGGACCGATTAGAAAATAAAAAGGAGAATCGCTTCACAGGAAAAACAGACTGGATTCACAACAATTTTATTGATTGCCTACTCCAACTTTATGACCCTTACTCTCGTTCATGCCCGTTTTATGCAGGATTCCAAACCTTCTGTCAGCTTGCTAAAGGGAACATTCGCCATTTTCTAGAGCTTTGCCATAAATCTTTCAGGTTGGAGGAAAATTTTCAGATGCCATTAGACCCAATTCAACAAGCAGAAGCAGCTCGCCAAGCAAGCGCAGCCTTTTTAAGGGAGGTACGGAGTTTCGGAGAATTTGGAATCAAATTACACACCTTTGTCTTAAGATTAGGATCTCTTTTTCGATTAGCGCGAAAAGACTCTAAAACAAGTATTGCTGAACAAACACACTTTTCTGTAAACCGTGGAAGTGGTGTGGTAGAACAAGAAGATTCGTTTATAAAAGAAGCAGTAAAACATTCAGTCTTGTTGGAATACAAAGACACAAAGAAAAAGAGCCAATATCAGCCCGAAAATATAGAGTATGTCCTTAATCCAATTTACGCACCTTTCTTTCATATCAGTTATAGAAAAAAAAGAAAGTTGGAGATTTCATCAGAAGAGTTGAGAACCATAATTAATGGAACTTATGATCAGTTTGGGGCGTTAATGAAATCCTTTGAAGACAAATGGGTGTTAGATCCAGACGAACATGCGCTGCCGCTGTTTTCAAATATTGAGGAGAACTGAATGAAAATCATTATGCAGGAGGGGAAGACAGACTCGCAACTTACATTTTCAAGATGGGATGTAGCAATCGTTGGGAAACCCGTAGACGATCGGGGCGAGGCAGCCATAGACTTTTTGAAGAAAAATACGGATGAGTTATTTTTTATTGATTATGATTCTAAGGAATTCAGGCTTGATATCGACGGAACAAGCACTAATGCAGAAGAGGTTGCGTCGTTTTTGGCAGAATTTCCAAACAAATCAGTAGCTCTAGAGACCTCTACCTTGGGATTTGTAGAAATCTTACTCTGTTGTAGAGAGCTTAAGAATTTAGGAATACGGGACCTAGAATTCTTATATGTTGAACCTCGAAGTTATCATAGCCCTCGAAGACCTCAACTCCTCCATAAACGTGATTTTGAGTTATCTGATGAAGTTCGAGGTTATCGAGCCATTCCTGGTGCGACTGTTATGCTTAGTGACCGGGATAAGCAAAAAGGGGTATTCTTTTTAGGGTACGAGGAATCACGATTTGACATGGTGCTTGAGGACTATCAGATGATTCGTCCTAGTGACTGTATTGTTGTATTTGGAGTTCCTGCTTTCCAACCAGGATGGGAAATGGATTCTTTTGCCAACAACATCAGAGTAATACGCCAAAGAAACATAGAAGGTGGAGTTTTTTTTTGTGGAGCAGAGAATCCAGCATCAGCTGTAGATTTATTGAACATATTATATGGCGGGCTCGATCAAGATGAAATGCTGTTCATTGCACCAATTGGCACAAAACCGAACGGAATTGGAGTCGCTTTATTTGCCAGTACACATGACAATATTGGCATTTTGTATGATCACCCTAAGCGAAGCCAAGGTCGTAGTAATCAAGTCTCAAGGTGGCATTTATTTTCCGTCACGTTTGATTAACTTATGGAACGATACAACACTCCTCTAAAACTGGCTCAGATTTTGGCAGAACATGTGCCCGCAAACGCGCGTAGGATTCTAGAACCCTCAGTAGGAACCGGAATTCTGCTTGATCCAATAATTACCCAATTGGACCAAATAACAGAGGTTGTCTGCATTGATACAGATAAGAAAATCCTTGGTAAGGTAGAGCAAAGATTTCAAGCTACTTTGGGCAAAAAGTTGAAAACATTCCATGCTGATTTTCTAAGCTGGTCATCAGCAAATCTGGAGGAAAGAGAGTATCGATTTTTTGATTGTGTGGTTATGAACCCACCTTTCTCTGGTCGGGCGCAAAATCAAGTTAAAATCGATCTCGATAAAGAATTCCCGAACTTGGGGAAAGGACCACGGCTCCTACCATTAGAAGGCGCATTCATTTTAAGGGCTATAAGGCTTTTAAATTCAGGTGGGAAACTACTTGCAATTCTACCATCATCAATAATTTCCGCGATCAAAAATATCTGGTTCAGGGATTTAATTGCTAGCCTTGGTGCCATCCAATATGTTTACGAATTTCCCAAACGTACATTTAAGGGTCTTGAGGCAATGGTGTATTTGTTCGTTTTCCAAAAGGACCAAGATCAAGAAAACGTAATCCTAATCAGCCATAACCTAAATGGTGTCTCGCCTGCATCAATAAAAAAGAATCTAAAAACCTTCAATCGATTTGATTACCAGTTCCATTTTGTACATGATAGATATGCAGATCTCATAGCTTCCCAACCGAATCTTGAATGGGTGCAATTGAAGGATATAGCCAAGATTCTTAGAGGTAACATTAAAACGCCCTTCAAAACGCATCGTGCAATTCACACGTGCGATTATCAAGACGGTTTTTGGCATCGAAGAAATGGCAACGAAGTGATTTTACGAGGTGATTCCGAACACAGTATTCGTAAAGGAGATATCTTAATTAAGCGAGTTAGCCGTAAGTGTTCACAAACGGTTGGGCTGGTACTTGAACATGAAGGCTGTGCAGTTTCTGATTGCATCTTAATTTTACGACCCCAGAAAGTCGAAATGGGCTTTGAAATTCTCTTTTCATTGAGGTTTTTGATAGCCTTCAATTTAGGTGCCTGTTTATTGGAAAGAGGAACAGGTGCTACATATCTAACTGAATCTGATTTAAAAAAACTTCTGATTCCAATTGGACTCGCAAAAGAACATGCCTGTTTATTCCAACAATATCTAATAGCCATTTCTTTACAGAATTTTGAGAGAATGAAGGAGATAGAAAATCATCTGCGCCTACAGTATCTGCCAGTGGCATCAGAAGGACTGCTTTGAATACAACTAGACGATTGATTGGCCTGTCGTAAACAGCAACACTTTGGAGATTTCATGAATGATTTCATTGGTTTCTCATATTAACACTGATACTTGTCCAGCAGATATTTCTTGCCGATGTGATTTTTCTTGAGCTAGATATTCCCATGAAAAATCTTCGGAAAATCTCATCCCTGTTTAAAGTGAAAGGGGTATCAACCAACCTTAAGCTTATCCCGAAACGCTTTCTTAAATTTCCGCACTTTGGGGTCGATGACCACTTGGCAATAGGGTTGATAGGGATTCAGTCGGTAGTAGTTATGATGATACGCCTCGGCGGGGTAAAAAACTCCCACAGGCTCAATTTCAGTAACAATCGGATCTCGCCATAACCCTGAAGCATCGGTCTCTTCCTTTGATTTCTGTGCTATCCTTTTCTGTTCCTCGCTATGGCAAAAAATCGCAGAGCGGTATTGCGTACCGACATCGGCGCCCTGCTGATTCAAGGTGGTTGGGTCATGGGTACGCCAGAAAATGTAGAGTATGTCTTCGTAAGAGATGACCTCAGGATCGAAAGTGATTTGCACAACTTCGGCGTGACCGGTAGTTTCGCTGCAAACCTGTTGATAGGTTGGGTTTTTGACGACACCACCTGAATAGCCGGAAATCACGTCATGCACACCTTGAAGGTCTTGATAAATGGCTTCGACGCACCAAAAACATCCGCCACCGAGCGTTACTGTTTCTAAGTTCATAAGTTCCTCCGTATGTGTGCCCGATGAATCGGACGACTACCGTAGGATTTGTTAGGTTTGCTTTCTTAGGGAACAACGATCGTTGTTTCTACGTCCATGCCTGTTGGATCTTCGCAACTGCCTCAACGACGTCCTCCATGTCCTTATGTGAACCTAGCAGAAGATTCTGGAATAGCCAGACGCTTTCTTGACATACCTGCTCCGCGACGGGGCAGGGAAGTGCACGAATCAGATGCGGATATTTCTGAGCGGCATGTGCGACGCCAGCCTCCTGTGAAAGTGGCGCACCGTATCCGCTTGAACAGGGGATACCCTCTGCACTTAGTGCTTCAAGGAATTTGTTCCGTGGCATCCCGCCGAACCCTTCTGGATTGTATTTGGCACAATACAGATGATAACCGTGTTGGCTGACCCAAGGACTCAGTTTTGGAGGTGTGAAGCCTTCAATCTGTTTCAGTTCCGTTGAGAGATACGCTGCATTTGCGTTTCGGCGTACAGTTTGCTCCTCCAATTTGCGCAGTCGCGGTATGAGCAGCGCCGCAAGATACTCCGACGGACGGTAGTTCCATCCGAGGCGTGGATACTCCCAACGTGCACCGCCCGGTGCCCGTCCAACGTTCATAAAGGCATAGACCCGGTCGCAAACGTCTTTGTCATCCGTTGTCACCATCCCGCCTTCACCTGAAGTCAGGTTCTTGGACGATTGAAAGCTGAAAGCCCCCGCATCACCGAGTCCCCCCACCTTTTTCCCTTGATACGCTGCACCGTGTGCTTGTGCACAATCCTCGACGATTGCGAGTCCATGCCGATCTGCGATTTGTCGCAGGGCATCCATGTGTGCAGGGTGACCGCCCAAGTGTACTGGCAAAATTGCTCGGGTCCGGTTTGGATCAATTGCAGCCTCCACAGCAGCGGGATCGATCGTGAAATTATCCGGTTCAATGTCCACAAACGCAATGGTGCAATTCCGGTCAAGCGCGGCACTCGCCGTTGCAACAAAGGTATAATTGGGAATAATCACCTCGCCGCCATCGCCGAAGCCGTCCAGATCGAGTGCGCCAGCCAGCGCAGCACTGATTGCGTCAGTCCCGTGTGGCATGAACATCGCGTATTTTGTGCCGGTGTATTCGGCGTATTTTTCGTTGAGTTCTTCTATTTTTTGACCGCCCAGTCCCTCTGTTGCGCTCAGATAGACTTCGCGCAACCTCGGCTCTATTTCCGACTCCCACTCTTCTACGCCGGTTAGGGGCGAGATGAGCCACGGATCTTTTTGCGTATCACGGACGGGTTTCCCACCGGATATAGCGAGTTTACTTGCCATAAAGCCCTCCTTGATTTCAAACAGGATTCAGAGATAAATTTTTTGTTCCTATGAATAGCTAGTTTGCCTCTGGGGATTCGCAGATTAGCCCAGCAGCATTCACTCCTGAAAGTCCTTAAATTCTGTTTCAAAATCTCTTTGCCCGATTATTATATCACGAAAGCCAAATTTTTACCCAGAAATTTACCTCTCGTTTTATCATGCGGATAGGGTTAAAACATAGTATAATACCTTGTCTTGTACTCCGATTGAGGATATTCGATTTATTGAAATCTAAAAAAGAGATATTTGGAGGAAACCAATCGTCATGGAACTTTACCTGATTCGACACGGACAATCTACCAACAACAAAGGGGTGCTCCCACGCGCTGCAGATCCACCGCTGACAGATCTTGGGGTAGAACAGGCACGTTGGGCCGGTGAATCCCTCAAAGATCAGGGCATCACTCGGCTCTACTGTAGCCCGATGTTAAGAACTTTGCAGACCGCCCAGATTATCAGCGAGATTCTCGATCTTTCCCCGCACGTCTTTGTTGGCCTCCATGAGTGGGGCGGTGTTTGGGAACCCCGTGGAGATGAAATCACCTCGCAACTGCCCGGATTGACCCGCTCCGAAATCCGTGAAATCTGCCCCAATGTCGTTTTACCCGACGATGTAACCGACCAAGGTTGGTGGTTTCACGAGGACTGGCAGTTTCACGAGGGAGCGGTCCCTGAAGTTATATATCAACTGGCGCACGAGAACAGCTTGGCTTTCATTGCCCATTTGACCGAATATCACGGCAATACAGAGCAACGGATTGCCGTTGTCTCTCACGGTGGCTCCGGTGGGAGTTTGATCGATGCCTTCTTTGGCTTGCCACCCGATGTAAACTATTCGCGTTTCACCCACAACAATACAGGGATCAGTAAAATCCTGTTCACATTGGAGCGGAGACAGCTACACTATCTTAACCAAATTAGCCACCTACCGCCGGAGGCAGTCACATCGTAACACTTGGACTTTCAAAGGAGGGTATCAATGAAGATTAAATTGGCACAATACGGTATATCCCATGACCACGCGTCAGGAAAAGCGCGAGTCATGCAGGAGAACGATGAGGTCGATTTTTGCGGTATCTTTGAGCCGACACCGGACACCCGCAACACACTAGGCAGCAAACCGCCCTTCGCCGATGCGCACTGGTTTTCGTCAAAAGAGGAGATGCTCGAAGATGAAACGATTGTTGGGGTTGCTATCCAAGGGAAAGTCTCGGAGAACCTCGGCTTTGCACAAGAGGCACTTGAGCACGGCAAGCATGTCTGGCTCGATAAACCTGCCGGCGATGACTTGGAGGCGTTCAGGGCAGTTTTAGACATCGCACGGGAGAAAGGGTTGTTGGTACAACTCGGCTATATGTTCCGCTACAACGCAGGCTTTCAGTTCATCCTCGATTGGGTATGGTCAGGTAGGCTTGGAGACATCTTCTCCGTGCGTGGACGGATAGCGTCTGGTGGTTCAACGGAAGATGCATGGAAGCTGTGGGACTCACGCGGGGAACGTGAGGGTGGTATTATGTTTATACTCGCCTGTCATCTAATCGATATCTTTGTCGCCTTATTGGGACGTCCGGAACGCGTGACCCCGTTTTTGAAGAACGAGGACAAGGATTTCCCATGGTATCAAGATAACACGGTGTCTGTCCTTGAATATCCGAACGCGATGGCGATTATTGAATCAACGGGATTGGAAGTTTCGTCGGGAGCGTCGAGGCGGTTGGAGGTTTACGGGACACGCGGCAGCGCAATTCTTGAACCGCTCGAACCGCCGGCATTACGCCTGTGCCTCGACGAAGCGCGGGATGGCTATGCCGAAGGTTGGCAGACGGTGCCGGTAGAAAATCGTCCACGCTATGTCGAAAGCCTTCGTGCGTTCATTGCGGATATTCGGGATGAAAAATCGCCAGACCGTTCTCTCGATCACGAATTCACCGTTCAGGAAACCGTGCTTCGTGTTGCAGGCATGATTGATGGGAACGGTTGACTATCAGTCCCGCCCAAGTCCAACGGTATTGAGTGAAGCACATAATCGGAGGTCAAAGCATGGCAGACAGAGATGCGCCAATCGTTGTCAATTCAGAGAAACAGCTGTTTATTGATGATAAATTTACCGCTAAAAGCGAGGGAGTGACCCTCACAATGAATCCCCCACAGCAGATGCCTGAACCGATGCTGGTAGTGGATCGACCGTGGGAGGGGTTCATCGGTGCCTATAACACTGTGTTGAAGGAAGACGATCGATTTCGACTCTGGTATGATGTGATTCTGCCGGAAGGGTCATCGGAAATCTTTCGAGGTATTGCTTATGCAGAATCAGACGACGGCATCCACTGGAGAAAACCGAACCAGAACCTCATTGAGTTTCAAGGTTCAAAGGAAAACAACCTCGTTGCACCGTGTCTTCCGAACGCACCGCGCGGCGAGATGGAAGGTGCGACCGTTTTCAAGGATACGAATCCCGCCTGTCCGCCCGGAGAACGTTACAAGCTCTGGACCAAAATGCAGCGCATTCCCCCGGAGGATATTCAGCTTGGAAAGACCGGCGGCTTGGTAGCGATGTACTCCGAAGATGGAATCTACTGGCAGGTGTATGACAAGCGCGTCGATACCGCCCGCTGCGATACGCAGAACGTCCCTTTCTGGGATGAGCGACTTCAAAAATACGTTGGATACGTCCGTACACGGACAGAGACGGAGAGCTACCAAGGTCGTTCTGTTGGGCGTGTTGAATCAGAGGATTTTCAGGATTGGTCGGAGACTGAGGTTGTGTTCCAAGCGTCACCGGAAGATTTTCGCGCCCCAGTTCCACCCGCTTATCGTGAGCGTATCGGATCATACGTGGATGTTTATACCAACGGCTGCATGAAGTATCCCTTCGCGCAGGATGCCTACTTTATGATGCCGAGTTTTCTGTATCACTGGGATTGCAAGGAGATACCGAACGAGCGGCAGATTAATTTCCCGGACACCTGTGATGTGCGGCTGCTGACTAGTCGGGATGGGATCAACTGGTCCTACGCTGGGGGACGGAAACCGTTTCTGCGGCTTGGAGCATGGGGCAGCCTTTCATCGCGGATGATTTACGCAGCGCCCGGCGTTGTAAGGGTGGGGGATGATTTATGGCACTACTACAAGGGGTCTAACTTCGACCACTCTAGCCAGCCTGACCCGGAGTCGAACGCGAAAGGAAGTGGGCTATTTCGAGCGGTTTCACGGTTGGACGGCTTCATCTCAGTGGACACCCCTTATGAAGGTGGGGCACTAACTACCCCTCCGCTGATATTCAAGGGAAATCAGTTGGCACTGAATATAGACACCAGTGCGGGCGGTATCCTCCGCGCCGAGATTCAGTCCGCTGATGGGCAACCGATTGAAGGCTATACCTTGGCAGATTCCGATGAGCACAATGGGAATTCAGTCTCTATACCGGTTCGTTTCCAAGGAAAATCGGATGTCAGTGGGCTTGCAGGGGTTCCGATCCGTTTGCATCTTCAGATGTATGATTGCAAACTTTATGCGTTTCAGTTCACCGTTTAGCACATCGTTCGGTTACCATCGTCCCAGATACAGGGACCGGTTTTCCATTGGCATTTTGACCTGCGCGCCTCTTTGACGCTGTGAATCAACGATACCGATCGTAATTTCTGTGCTGATGCGCGCGAGGTGGATGTTGCCCGTTGTTTCGCGACCGGTGTCGATTGCTTCGACGATATCCTCTATGCAACCGACGGTACCGCTTTTCCGTTCAAAGGGTGGATACTCAACGTCCACAATTTCATTGAACTCTCCTCCTCGTTTGCGGAGTTGAAAGCCTGTCCCGTTATTCAGCGAGCGCACTGTGCCGTTACTGCAATCGACTTCGAACTCGTAGGCACTTCCGGGAATGCTAACTCCGTGGACGCCATTTTTGAATCGGATGTATCCCATAACGATGGGCGGATCTGCATCGGTGCGATTATCGTCAAAGTCCGCGTCATTGACGGCGACGTTGCCTTGAACATATTCGACTTCGGAATCGCTTGCCAGAAAGAGGAGCATGTCTGCGGCGTGCGTATAGCCCCAGAGCGCGGAACCGCCAGAATAAGCGATGACCGAGTGCCTTTCGCCAATTTCGCCGCTTTCCACAATTTCCCGCATCTTGAGATAGCCCGGGGAGTACCGACGTTGTGTTCCTAGATTGAACTTCAGCCCATACTGCTCGCAGGTATCAACCATTGCATCTGCTTCCTCCATTGAAGCACACAGCGGCTTATCGCAGTACACCCCTTTCACCCCATGTTCCGCCGCAAAGATGGTGATTTCTGCATGATTTCCCGGACGGGTTGCTACGCTGACGATATCCGGTTTCTCTTTCTCGATCATCTCCCGATAGTCCGCGTATTGTTTGGGGATATTCCACTTTGAGCAGACATATTTCGCTTTTTCTTCGACGACATCCGACGCAGCGACGATGGTTGTCCGCTCGCACGCGGTATATCCAGCGGCATGGGAATAGGGCAAAGCCCCACTCGGGCCCCCTTTTACCTCTTCGTCGATGGTCCCACCCATCCTTCCACATCCGACAATACAGACTCGGTATTGATTTGCCATATTTTTCCTTCCTTTTGGTATTGGTTATCAGCTAAATCTTTTCGCTCGGTGATACGGTCGCTGAGCAAAAAACAGTACTTTATCAAAGACGGCTTCGCCTAACGTCCCTGGTTCTCAGGGGCTGGTTTCATCTGTGAAATCCAATCGTATAACAGTTGCGCTGCTTGCACGTCTTGTTGTGAGGTTGTCAGAGGCGGCATTTTGCCCTTGCCGCGCTGGGCGACACGCTGGTAAAGGATTGAACGTTCCGGGTCACCCGGCGCGATGAGCATTGCGCCGGGGATGCCATAGGTATCGTGCTGCGGGCGGAAACCGACGCTGTAGGTTTTATCCAGTTCCGTTGTGAAGTCTAACACGATGCGGGCGTTGCCACCGCCTGTGTGGACATGGCAATTTGCACACGCAGCGTGTAGATATGACCGAGCTCTTGCCGCAAGGGGTTCTTTGGGATTGTACGGATCGCTCAACTTGGGGTACTCCTCCGGCGGTGTCGACAGCGGTTTCTTGAAAACGCCGATATGATTCAACGTGCGCAGTTGATTGTCTGAAACGGTGCCGTAATTATGGATTCTGTTCATTTGGAGCGTGGCGAGTCCCAAGATATAGTTGGCGACGCGGCTATGGCAAGCCATACACTCCTCCCGGCTGGGATAGTGCCAAGACTGTTCTCGACTGCCATCAGGGGCACTTGGATCTTGAATCGTGAAGGTACGGTCTATTCCAGCGGCATCCACAAGGATTGCGTCGGTTTGCTCGTCGTTCCAGACATAAGAATATCCCACCCACTCGCCCTGTTGTCGAGTCAGCAGCCGTGTTTCAATCCGGTGTCTGGAGGCGGGGCTTCCCGTTTCCAGATCGAGCGCGAAGGTTTGGATCAACGCCGTCCCATCGGGGAAACTCCATCCAACCCCATTGTTAGACGCTACCTCGATTTGAGCATCACCCGGTAATGCGATGAACCGTTCAACGTGCGCTTCATCCGCCCACAGCGGTGCGTTTACTGAATAGGGAATCAGCCCCGGGTCGGCCTGATGTCCTTTAACTGATGTGAACATGCCCGTTTCGCTCAAGCGGGTCGGGAATTTTTCTGTGGACTTGGGTTCGCGTTCTAATTGATAGAGACCACGTGCCAGATCTACGATTAATATTTCGTCGTCATGGTCAACGCCGAAGCTCACGATCTGTAGCGTCGTATCGGCGATTTCCTGGTGCCAAATAAGTTTCTCACCGTCGTGGTGCAGTGCCCACATCTTTCCAGTTGCGTAATCCCCGTAGACGTAGGCACTCCGCAATTCTGGGAACTTTGAGCCGTAATAGACAACTCCTCCGGTAATTGAACGAGCTTCAGAATGAGGGTGTTCGACTGTCGGCTTGACAATAGGCGTGGGCCCCGGTTTGCGGTTGAGGAAAAAGGGATGGCTGCCTTCGTAAAGGCTCCAGCCGTAATTTTCCCCGCGACGTACCAGATGAATCATCTCCCATCGATCTTGTCCAACGTTTCCTGCCCACAGATGACCTATCTCGCGGTCGAAGGTGATTCGCCATGGATTGCGAATCCCGTAGACCCAAATTTCGGGACGCGCACCCTCAAGGTGGACGAAAGGATTATCACTTGGAATGGAATAGGGGCGTTCCGCCTCCGGACGGTCAACATCGATGCGCATGATTGTCGCGGGCAGGTTACTGAGATCTTGTCCTTTCGGATCTCTATCGTAGCTTCCGGGAAGACCGGTGAGGTTGGTATCGGAATCCATTGCGCCGTCGCCGGCGGGGATGTAGAGGTATCCATCGGGACCGAACGCAAGATCGCCACCGTTGTGGTTGTTCGACTGCCATTCTAGGATAATCAGTTCGGAGTTCGGATCACAGCCATACGGGGGCTGACGCTCCACCGTGAAGCGCGAAACGTAGTTTTTGGTTTCAGTAACTTTTCCCCCTATCGGTCCATTGCTGATAACATAGAGGTAGCCATTTTCTTCGTAGTTTGGGTGGAATGTCAAGCCGTAGGTTTCGCGACCTGTGTCAATCAGAAATTCGGCGTTTTCTGCCTCCGGGTCGTCTTTGAAACGGCGAATTTTACCCCCTAGCTCAATCACAAGCAGTTGGTCTGTCCCCGGTTCAGGCTTGATATAAACGGGTTGATTTAATGGAAATTTGGTGAATGTCTGTTTGGGACGGAGTGATATGGTCGGTCCGGATTCTGACCCTGACGTTTTGCCGGTCAGTGTTGATAGAAATGCGAGCAGGTTGTAGTGGTCATCAACCGCCAAGAGTTGCGCGTAGTTATCCGGCATCGCGGATTTTACGTTGATTCGCTTTCCGAAAGCACGATTGTAGGTTGGACCCTCGTCAATATCGAATTTATCTATGGTTCGTTCCACATCGCTAACCTCTAAGACAACTTGATCCTCGTTTTCAGAGACTAACGTGCCGACAATCAACTCGCTGTCAAATAAGGTGACAGTTACGTAGGTCTTCAAATTTGATTTTGATACCGTTTGTACCCCTGCGGGGGAAGTTTCAACCTTGAGCGTAACCGTCTCTTCATCCTCTCCGACGAGATCCCCCTCAATCGTCTCCGCATTGGCGGGTGTTACCTGAATCCAAAAATACCCTTTCTCTGCCAAATCCGCCAACACTTCAATGGGTTCAGGATCAATCTCGCTCAAAAGGAGCGTTATCTCCGTTGGTTCCGTTGATTCTTCGATATGCAGAACGATTTTTTTATTATCCTGTGAAATAAGCGTCCCCTGAAGAACCGCGCCGCTGGTTGTAACGGATGCCACACCGTATCCGCGCACAATCTCGGCGTTCGGTTTCAGAATAGATTCTTCGATATAACCGATGCTGTTTAATGCTGCAATGCCTGTTAGGTCAGGACCCGGAAAGACCTCAACCCCATCGTCGAGGGTCTGACCCTCCGGCTTCTCAGCTCCATCGACATCGTGACATGCGATACATTTGACAACGTTGACGAATACCTCTGCTCCTCGCTCGGCGTCTGCGGCATGGACAAGTGGACGTGCCTCCATCTCCCTTGCAACCGTTTGTATATCAACCGGTGGTTCAAACGGTGCTAGATCCGCTTCCTCTCCCTGACTCTGAAGGAATGCGATGACCGCTTCAATTTCTAAATTCGACAGACTGATCGGGGGTTTCCACGCCGGTGTCATTGTTCTACCGTACCCATGGACGAGGAATATGGCTGGGTCATAGAGGGACTCGATGAGATACGCCTTCGCTCCCATCCCCGGCTTTCGGGTTGCAGCGCGCGCCCCAATATCGGTGAGATCCGGTCCCCTTCCCGGCGGTGCCGAAGGATTTAGTGTGTGGCATGAATAGCAGGAACCCTTCCCGTTGAAGATTACTTTTCCTGCCTCCACAAACTGCCCCGGCTCGCGCCCTAAGATTGAGAGATCGTCGGTAGCATCGGGGGCACCCACGACGTGAGATGTCTCCCATGGGATCCGCTGATCGATTCCGTAGGGCTTCACATCTATCGGGTTTTCGTCCGTTGATGCCGTTCCGCAAAGAACTAATATCAGAATAATGCTAACTCCAAACAGAAAAAAAGAGCTAACAAGCGTGCAAAAACCGACAAGTGCTTGCCTCCCGGTCCATCGGGGCCGAAACAGATAACTGTTAATATGCACTGGTAGGAGCCTCCAAATTGCTTGGTAAATTTCTACACCCAATTAACTCTTTTGACATTCTCTCGAATATGAGGTACACTTCTGTTCGTTACTGGAGAATAGGATCGAAATTTATCTTGGACTAAAGGTTGAGTGAACAATGCGACGAAAGAGATATTTTACTGTAGAGGAAGCGAACCGATTGATCCCTATGCTGGAACAGCAACTATCAGAACTGAGGGAATTTCGGGTGGAGTTAGAACAACTTGGGGCAGAATTAACTCCGCTCTTTGATGTCATTCGGCATAACGGTGGGCATCGAAAAACACCGCAGTTTCTCGAATTGACAGGAAAATTCCGGGACGCCATTGAGGAGATTCAATCCTATGGGTGCACAATCAAAGATATAAATCCGGGGCTAATTGACTTTCCTCACCTTCGGGAAGGTAAGGAAGTCTACCTCTGCTGGCGGGCTGGGGAAGAAGCAATCTTGTACTGGCACGAGATTGATACCGGGTTTGCCGGAAGACAGTTGATTGAAGAGTAAAGCGGTGCCTACAGGGTTTAAGAGATTGAGGGATGGGTTGCCCCAATCCCTCGGTCGCATAAGGTATTGTTAAGCAAAAGCACATTCTCTTCGCGCACACCCCTCAAATTTCCCCCCGATACTCCCGCTCAAGGGCATTTGTGAAATCGATCACCCGATCTAACGCCTCGCTCCCCCGGTCACGAGCTGTTTCCGTAGTTTCTTCCTCGGCGAGCTGTTTCTGCCGCTCCGGGATCCAATGCTCCTTGAGATACGTCAGTTGGTTCATAAAGTGCGGGTCTTCGGTATCGCCGACGAAGTATTCAATAACGCCGAGCAGCCCGTATTTTCGGTTCGTCTGCATATCTTCCGCTTCTGACGCGATCTGATCTGCCAACTCCCGGTTTCGGTCCTGCCGCGCCTGCCCGACCTCCTTTGCCGATTCTGTCAATAAATGTTCCACGAAAGCCTGTTTAGAGTTGACCCAGCGAGGCAGACTCTGGACATACTCCTCAAGATCGAACCTGCCGTTACGCCGGATAGCAGAATAGCTGTGGATGTGGACATTGCGGAAAAATGCGGTATAACCGACATTTGGGTCCATTGTGTCAGCATCGTAAAGAATCTGATTTTCGACGTTCCCGTAGAGAAAATCGAATCGTTCCTCGGTAAGGTTCATCGGCTTCAGGTGTGCTAACACAATGGCACGAACGGCATCGACAAAATCCTGATCAAAATCGTACATCGACAGTATTTTTTCGGTGATAACTGCTCCCGATTCATGGTGAACCGTGCCGCCCAAGTTGTTTTCGTCATAGAGCTGGGTGACGAGGTTCTCTCGACTCGGTGTGAGTTGTTCATTCAGCCAGAGTCCGTCATGATTAACGACCCGTTTGCCGTTCTCATCCGACAAAATTTCACCGTCATACCGCTTGGTGATGTCGTGCAGTGTTCCCGCGACTTCGAGCTTGGCAACGTCGCCTCCCTCGCGCCTGCCGAGCTCCATGCTCATGGCGCGAACCCGCATCGTGTGGTTCCATGTATAGTGTCGCCATTGGAACCCAACACGGTTATGATCCCATAAACTATAGGTCTCATTGACGAGACCTTCAAGTTCCTTCAATACTTGAGGGTAGTGCATAAAGTCTCCTTTTGCGTCATGTTGAGCGTAGCGAAATCCCGGTCGGAGCGTAAAGCGTCGTTTTACCCCGATGTCTTGGCAAATTGAACGCTGACCTGTACGAGTGTTGCAGTTGAATTGAATTCAAATTCATAAATCTGTCTGTTCCAACGAAAATGATATTCGGCACCGTAGCATGCAGTTGCGGCAGGGGCATAACCTTCAGGCACATGAATGAATAATGTTCCTTTGCCTTGCGTGGAGGGTTTGCAGACCGCTAAGAAACTCCGGCTTTGCTTATCCCAACCGGCGGACAACACATCCACTCCGCCCTGCGTGAGGTGAATATCTGTGGCAAGCAGTTGGGGGGTCTCCTGTTCTGCGCGTAAACACAGCAATTTGACAGAGCGGGATGGAATATCGAACAGTCCTACCCGCTCTCGGACGTTTCCGAGAAATTCACGGTTCCAAAAATCGTGGACGAGATAGTATTGAGAGCGGTTCAAGCCGAGCGCCTCCAAGGTAAAATCGACATCTGCCTTTCTATCTGTCCAGTTAAAGACTCCAACGACGTTGTAGGATTCGTAGGAGGAGGTCACCGGTAGATTCCAGATCTGCGGGAATTTATTTTCGTAGAGATCCACGGGTATTGCAGCATCACTGATTAGTGGAAAAATCTTGGCGAGCAACTCTGCCCGTTCCGGCTTGAGTGTCGTAAAGTCATCGCCGCAAGTAACAACCCCGCCGCTCAAGCCTGCCATTGTCAATGCAATAAGTGTTTCGTTCAGAGGAAGTGGTTCATTGATGGCTAGGGTGCCAAACTCATTTGTCCATGCGTTGCCATACATCGGAAGATACGCTGCATGAGCATTGGCAATCGGCTTTAACCCTTGCGGACTTTCCCAAGACCTTTCGCCGATGTAGTCTCCATAACCTGAAGATGTCTCATTCAGCACGAAGCCTCCAATACTTGGTCCCCGGCATGTGTTACACGCTGCAAGCACAACTTCCTTCTCGTTTTCTTCAATAATCTGATTCAGTAGCTGAACCCCAAGTCGATAAAGTTCAACAGCGGTGAGCGATGCGTCGTGCGCGACGAAGTTGTTCACCGCTGTCAGTGGTCCTATCGCGTATGCGAGTAAATCCGCTTTGACCAGGTCGTAGCCCCACTCATCAATCAGTTTTCGGGTATTTTCACGGATGTGCGCTTGTGCGCCCCGATGCGATACATCGAGTACTGCGACCTCCATCCCATCTTCCGGCAAAATAATGGAAGCCGGTTTCTTTTTGTTACGTTCTTGCAGGAAATATTCTGGATGTGCTTTCAAGAGTTGGGAGTTAGTATGCACACAAAACGGCGCAAATCGGATACCTGCTTTTAGCCCCTTGGCATGAATCTGGTCAGCAACCGATTTCATCCCATCTGGGAACTTCTGCACATCTGCCTGGTAGCTGCCGATCGATTCTTCCCAACCCTTTCCAATCTGGACGTACTCAAAACCACCGGGAACTGATGGATCAGCTAGCCGGTTTTTGGTAATTTGTTCAATCTGTTTGGAAATTTGCGCGGCGCTTATCGGTCTCTCCTCGCTGTCCTGAGCACACCAACTTGAAAAAACACGATTTAGCGATTTTGGGTTCACGAGGTGTCCGACCGTCTCGGCGTAATGATGGTATGCCTGCCGCCCCTGATGCGTGAAGTTCAGGTAAACAGGTTCAGCGTACACCTCCTCTCCTTGACGGCAGATATGGTTTTCGCATTTATGGTAGAGCGCCCAGTGATTCACGCCGTGATTTTCTTCCTTACCCCGTTGTGTTCTTCCATCATATCCCATTTGGATTGCAGACCACCATTTTTGAAAACTCAAAAAGCCAAAGACGAGAGATCGCTTGCTCTCTGTATCGTAGAGAACCCCATTGTAACAGGATGTGGTGGAAGTATCTTCGTTTATATGAAAGCCGTCGTGGATCTCTGTGAAACCGGAGGCTATGGGTGTATTCATGTCCACAAAGGTGTGGTAACCCGATGGTGCACCTCCCAAATAGACACCACTTCTGGCTTTACCCTTGTGAGGGGAGACGTCAATGGTGGAGATCTGTTCTAACGCAATTGGCTCCTTATGCGTGTTTTTTACGCCAACGGTTAATACAACATACGGCTTTCTGGGATAACATTTCAGATAGAGATGGGTCTGCATCCCGTGGTCTTCGGGTTGGTGCGAAAATGTGATTGGTTGGTAAACGCCAAATTCATCTTCCGTGATAGGACTTGTAATGAACTCCGAGATTCCCGAATCCAGCGTTGTCAGGATTGTTCCATCTTGTAGAATGATTTTTGTATATGCGTCCCTGATAATGCTATAGCCTGTTTTATCAATGTAGTTCCAGGTTCCTTTGGAAAGGTCAAAATTGATTTGGAATAGATCGTTTTTCGCGATAACCTGACCACCTTGTCTGGAAACCGTCAGATCACCAGCTTTTTCTTTCATGTGTAATATATCTCCATGCGTAAAACGTAAAACGTGATTACATACGTTTGATAGACGTTGAGGCCAATTTTTACCTCAAAATTATGAGCCTGTCCTGTAATCTCTCACTTTGATAATGCCCAACAATGAAGCAGCGTAGTCGGTTCGCTGCCAATTTGTGATAACGAGAAAGTATCTTCAGGGTTGAGAAAGATTACATCTCTCAAGCCAAGCGTTGGTGTTTCTCCATTCGTTTTTACCGTTGCACTACCACCAATCAGCACATAAATTGACTCTGCCTCAATAGGGTCATGCGTGAACGCTTCACCGACATTGAGTTGGACGTAGTCAAGCGACAGATGTTGACTTCCTTTCTGTGGTGAAATAACGCTACGCCAATCTCCCGATTTGCCGAACACGGGTCCCGCTTTAGCCATCGGAATTACTTGTACGCCGCTTCGGTGCTCCGGTTCCGGTTTAGGTGAATCGTTGGGGTGATCCCGTTCACCGCGGTACAGTGCTATATCTGGCGGGGATTGGAAACTGATGAGCCGCGCCGGTTGGTCTGTCGTATTGACAGTGCCGTGAACCTCGCGCGCTGGCACAAAGATTCCATCGCCGGCGATGATTGGCGTGTAAACATCTCCCTGCCGGATATGCCCGCCGCCCTCAAGCACCACAATCATATCCTCCGATTCGTCGTGAAGATGTTGTGTGAACTCCTGACCGGGCGCATGTTGTCCGTGATTGAGGGTTATCTGTGTCGCTCCCATATCGGGATGCACGACCCGCCAGTTTTTTCCTTTTCCCATCTGGAAAGGCGTTCCTGATTCGAGATTAAGAATTTGCATAAGAACTCTCCTGTTTTAATGCTTCTCACAAATGCCAACCCTGAGATAGCCAGATTTCGCGCGGTGGAACGGGTAAGCTCACTACCTTACCCAAACTTCATTCGCAATCTCATAATCTTGCGTGGTGTCGATCTCGTAATACCCACCTGCAATGTCTACCTTGTGAATTTCCACGCCTTGCTCAACCATCTCCTGAAAGAGTTGAATCAGATACGCTTTCTGCACAGAGGGTGCTCCTTGAAAAGGTGTGCCGCTATCTGCGTGACAAATCCGGTGGAAATGGTCCCGTAGAAGCCTCGCCCCGCGCTCGCTAAATTTTGCCACACCGATATATTCCCCATGTGCAGCTTCAGATGCTATATCACGGCTGATTTTTGTGACGCGCGCTCCATCTGCAAGGATTTTTTCACCATCATCTTCGGGGTGGAGTGTACGTGCTGCGTAACGTTCTCGCCAAGCAGTATCGACGACAAGCGTAATATCGTAAGGGGTATCCATCAACTTCTGCGTCACCCAGGGGCGGTAGATAATGTCCGCATAGGTGCAAGCAAAAGGCTCGTTCATTTCAACCTCGGCGCGAAAAAGCGAGACCAGGATATTATTTTGCTGCCAATCGGTGTTGTGATAGAAGCGGAAGGTGGGATAATCACCCTGGATGCGTTGAATCTGATATCCACCGACGAAGACAATATCCGTTACATTTGCTGCGTGCCACGCTTCGAGTATCCAATCGAGGATGCGTTTTCCTTGAATTGCTGCAAAGCACTTAGGCGTATCTTCTGTTAAAGGCATAAGTCGTCTGCCGCGTCCGGCGCCGATAATAATCGTCTTCATTTATATCAAATCTCCTTAACTATATTTTACACGACTGCACCCCAAGCGTAAATCTTTTTTTTCGGTGGTTTTGAATCGTTTTTTTTATTTTCGTTTTGAAGGCGGTGTGTTAAAATACGATAGCAACACAAACTGCCGAAACCGGCAAGGAGACTTTTCATGTCAAACGTTAATCCCTTCAAACAGTCTGGACAATGGTATCGCGGCAATACCCATAGCCATAGCACCGAGTCGGATGGAAGACTACCGATGGCAGAACGCTTTGCAGCTTACCGTGAAGCAGGGTATGACTTCTTGGTACTGACCGACCATCGAAAGGTCAACGATGTTTCCGCCCACAGCAGAGACGGCTTCTTGGCTATCTCTGGCAGTGAGGTCCACCCCAGCAATCCTTATGGCGGCGACACATATCATATCGTTGGTATAAACCTCCACGAGCGCATCAACTGCGCCGAGCTGCATCCCAACGCCGTAATCGAAGAGATAAACCGGCAAGGGGGCGCGGCGGTGCTCTGCCACCCCTACTGGTGCGGGCACACCCTACTAGACTATTTACCGCTGAATGGATACTTTGCGGTTGAAGTCTATAACGACACCTGCATGGGCATCGGCAAGGGCTTTTCCGAGCAGGCTTGGGACGATTTATTAGACAAGGCGGGCCGCCCGGTCTTCGGCATTGCTGCCGACGACGCACACGGCACGGAGCACGACTGTTTTCACGGTTGGGTTATGGTGAAGGCACCTGAACTCACCACCGATGCTATTATGACAGCGTTTCGCACCGGGGCTTTCTATTCAACCCTTGGACCGGAGTTAATCGATCTGGAGTTGGCGGACGAAAGCGAAGAGAAAAGGAGCGTCAGCGTCAAGTGTTCACCTGCACAGTCCATTGTTTTCAAAGCCCAGCGCAGTCGTGGAAAACGCATCGTTGCCCCCGAAGGCGAGGCACTGACTGAGGCAACGTATGAATTGCCGAGCGGCATCAAGTACGTCCGCGTCGAGATTACCGATGAGACCGGTAAGAAGGCGTGGTCAAATCCATTTTACTTTTAAGCTCAATCTGTAAATCGCGGGCGATTGCCTCCCACTCCCCAAACGGGTGTGAGTGGGCAATCGCCCTGCGCTTTTTAAGAGGCACGTTGACAATAGAGTTCTCTAAACTCTCAACGACGCTACAAACGGACGGGTTTTAGTAAAAGAGGAGGAAGTTGTATAATGGCTGACCTGAAAGTCGGTGTTATCGGTTGTGGCGGGCACGCGCAGGGTCACTTTGCGATGATTAAAGATGAACCTCGGATGGAACTTATCTCAGTCGCAGAGATCGACGACCAACGGCTGGAGCAGGCAAAAGTCACCCATAAACCTGAGTCTGTGTTCAGCGATTACCGCGAGATGCTAGATCAGGTAGATATAGATGTTGTCTATGTCGTCACCATGCCTGGCCATCTACTGCCGATTGTGGTGGAGTGTTTGGGACGTGACCTTCATACGTCGGTCGAGAAGTCACCGGGGATGAACGTCGGGGAAACGCAACAGATGCTCGATGCTGCCCGCAAGAGTAAGGGCAAAGCGATTCTGTCCGTCAATCGCCGTTACAAGCCGGAGGTGTTGGCGGTGCGAAAATTACTGCAAGAGCGTGGCGGCGCGGTACAAGTCGCCGCAAATTATCATAAACCACCGTCGGGATTGCAGCGTCCGGGGCGCGGGGAGGTTGCGCCGCCGGAGATTATCTGCGATGCGATTCACCATGTCGATCTGCTGCGCTGGATGGCAGGACGCACACCAACTGAAGCGTCAACCGCTGTAGAGGTATATGGTCATTCGTGGCATGGCAAGCGTGCAGGCACACCGCGCTACAACGCTGTCATTGCCTTTGATAACGGCTGCCACGGCACAATGATGAGTCACTACGGGGTTGGCTACCGGATTCAGTCGGCAGAAGTCCATGCCGAGGATATGTCAGCATACCTCGATTTAACACGCACACCGGAAATCACCCTTTACTTGGACGGGGTGCTGTGCGAGGAACCGCTTGACCTTGACGCTGTCGGTGGTCCTGACTTCAACGAAACACGCCATTTCGTTGACTGCATCCTGAATGATACTAAACCTTGGAGCCCGCTAGAGGATGCGGTGAAGACGATGGCGTTGTGCGAAGCTATTGAGCGAGGGCATCAAGGGAGACTAACTGATCCGGTTTAGCGGGATAGTCGCTCAAGTAAATTTTGCGTGATGCGTTCCACAACCAGATCTCCGCCCTGTAATCCATGCGCCCAATCGGTCGTAGCGGCGGTGAAGACAGTTCCCCCACGGGTATAAATCCCCATCGTCGCGGCACCGGTGCGACCCCTCTCCCAACGCTCGTACCATTCGCTATCGTCTGGATGCCAACGGACCGGGGCAGTGCACAGAATGAGAAAGCTATCCGGTGTGCCATCTCGATGGGTTGGAACAGGAAGCCCGTCCTCAATTTGCAATTCGCAGCCATCGCACTCGTAACCTACAATGGTGTGTTTACCGCCAAAGGTGTCTCCCTGCTTGAGGCCGGTTCCCTCAAAAAGCCAGTGATCCGGGCGATGTACCGTGTACTCACCTGAGCCATCCATGAACTGCCCGTGACTGAGGTGGTAGCCGCCGTAAAGGAAACCGACGCCGGTTAATTCGTTTTCAGGTCGACCGACGAGGTAATGACTCCACAAGGTGCTCAAGGTTCTATAGTCGTCTGTCTTGTAAATGGGGTCCTGATTGTACCACTGCTTCCAACAGGTCAAGGCGCGTCCCTCCTCTTCGCTGCGGACTTGCCAGCAGACTGAGTTTCCGCTAAAGAACGCTGCATTCCCACCGTTAGCGATGAACGCTTCTAGATTATCTCGCATCCCCCCAGACCAGTATTCATCGTGACCAACGCTTAATACCAGTCGATACTCCTTCAAGATTTCTGGGTGAAACTCAAGATCGCTGTTGGCTGCGTAATCGAGAGTGTAGCCATTTCGTTCAGCCCATTCCACAAACGACAACTCCCACCTGCTAAAAAGCCCCGCCATCGGTCGGTCGAAAGAAACGCGATGCCCCTGTAAATTGCTGTGACCATGATAGGCGTAGACACTATATCCACCCCAGTTGTTATAGGCGTTATAGGTGTTTGTCGCCAGTTGCAGCAAGATTTTCGTGTCATGTCCCGGTTGTGCAGATCGCACGACGAAGTGCATCACTCCTTCAGCGGTTCGACGGTTTCTGTATGTGAAATCCCCGCCGTTATCTTCTGCCCGCATCGATACTTCATAATATCCACTCCGCCATGTATCCGGCACACTCAGCTTGAAACTCTGGGGCCATCGGCATCCGTGCGCCGATGCATCCTCTGGAATCGGATACGCAGATCCGGAAATGTCTTGCTCGTTCCAGACTACCTCACGAGTTGCGCCGATGCGTGCAACCTCCAGTGAATACTGCGATGCGCTGGTGGAAACATGAAACCCGATCTCGTCCCCCGGGGCGTAGCTAAGTTGGTTGGTGTACCCTTCGATATAAAGTGGCCGCAACTGCCCCTCTGAGAGGGCTAACTGCGTATTGTACGCTTCCATACAAATCTCCTTCTTCGCTGAGATGGAAAGGTTGATTTTACCGATAAAAAGGGACTAATGCGACCCCGAAAAGCTTTCTGGTAGCGTCGTCAACTCATTGGACAAGAGTCGCACTCTTTTCGTTAGTGAATGAATTGTTTATGATATCTTCACACAGCGGTGCGATTTATCGCATAAAGACAGATACTTGAGAGAAGGCAATAAAAAAAGCAGCCAAGTGAATGGCTGCTTTTTCTGCTCAATCGATTCGAGAAATGTTCGAATCAAAAGATTCTATTTAACTGCCCCAATTTTTGCCGCTTCTGGCGCTTCGGTCGGCAGCTGCCGCGCTGCCATTCTATCTTCTGGTATATAACCAGAGTAGTCCGAAATCGAGCCGTGCGTCAGGGCATAAACCGCGAGGTTAGTCATGAAACGATAGACGCCGGGTGAGTATTTGACGGAGCGAGTTGGTAAGCTGACTGACTCCATCGCGCACATATAGTCACGGCGAACTAGGATGACCGTAATTTTGTCGGCGACGGAAATGCCTTCGAGGAAGTTCCGCCTCCCTGGACGAGATCCCCACCAGAAAATGTCGAATCCGGTCGGCGGACCACCCATCTCATAGAAGTTATCGTAGATTTCGTGGTCGTTGGGGATACGTTGGACCTGATATTCTGGCATCACATATCTCATCTGTGCTAAGAATAGACGGGGCATCGCTTGCGCTGCTGCGTCTACACCGCAATCATCAAAGACGAGAAGACCACCTTTTTCAACGAGATACCGCCGCAATGCAGCCATTTCCGTTTCGGAGAATCGGCTGTCCATCTTGCCGCCGCCATATTGACGACCCATCAGATTCTTGGAGCGGACGTGTGCCGGATCATGCCCGGTCATGAACACTAACGGACATCTCATCAGATTGGCGTCATTTATCTTCAACGCGCCGCCTTCGACGTTCATGTCGGTCTTGATCTTGGTGCGTTCATTGAGCCACTTGGTAAAGGCGTTCAGCGAGGAGGCATCTGCCCACCAGTCGGAGAGACTGTGACGGACACGGGTGAAGCGGAAGACGCCGCGAATATCGCTTCCTCTACCGACAACACGCCCACCGGGTTCACCACGGGGCAGCGGTGGCACTTCTACGTTACCAAGCGTAATGTTCTCAACGACATCGCTCAGGGCATCGCGAGCAGCACCGACATGCTCAACCATGGCGAGTCCCTCCGGGCGCGCAAAGGCAACTTTCACCTGGATAACGCCACCAACCCCACGACCAATGTTAGCGGGGACGGCACTGGGAGCCGTTGCTACTGGAGCACTAAATGCGAGTGCGCCGGGCGCGTCAGAAACAGGCAAGTCAGCATGTGTAACAACTTGCGGCACGGGCTGATTTGGGCTTGTTACTTTCGGAACGTTAGGATTGAGGGGCGCGTCGAGCTTCACCACTTTATTGGAAAACTCTAAAACGGTTTGCGGCTGCACGGAGGTCGGACGCACGACCGCTGCTGTTGTCACTCTGGGTTGGACTTGAACCTGCTCAACTACCACTGTGTTTGTGGTTGGTACGGTTGGTTTGACTACGGGTTTGATGACCGGTTTACGGACTTGTGGCTTCGGGGGTTCTTTTGCCTGCAGAATTTCCGTGCCCACTAAATCTTTGAACTGCTGGGTTTGGGTAACGAGGTAGATACCCGTGACAAAGAAGGCGACTCCGTGAACAATCAACGAAGTCATCAATGCTCCTGAGGTTTTCTTGGCACTCATTTGTTACCTCCAAAAATAGTTTGCGTCAACAGTAGGATAGCCTATTATATCATCTTACACAGGATACTAAAGCAGGTCTGTTTTTCTGTGGTAGACAGTTTACCTGTCGGCGGATTGGCACACGGTAGATGCTTACACAATAAGTCCCTGACTGAGAAGATATACAGACGCGGCAGCAATCTATAATCCACCGGCTATTCACGCAGAAAAACCTCGCGAAAAAACAAAATGCTTGTGCCCTCACCTTGTGTGCACTGTTAAAACGCGGAAGCCTCCGGACGACTTAGAGAGATTTCTTTATATTACCAACGCACTATTAATTGTATGCTAAGATAGCTATTCGGTCAAGAAAAAAATAAACCATCCTCTATCACAGGTCATTAATCGTTGCTCCCGCTTTCAATCTCAACCCACTTCTTTTGTTCTACAGATTCAACGACAGCATCAATTACTGACTGTGCCTTCCAGCCATCGAAAAAAGAGGGATCTCGATCCGGATTAAGTTGTCCAGCGAGAATTCCGTCGACAAAACAGCCCATCATTCGCCCTAAAGCGTGCGGTTTGCCTTCAGCAGCTTCAGGTGGTAGATCAACTGTTTCCCAATCACCGTCCCGATGACGAAACCGCAGCCCTTCCTCTTGGCCTCGGCTTAAATAAGCGAACAACGCTCCTTCGTCACCAACGATTTCAATATATTTATTTTCCGGGCGTGGCGGCGTAACACTACTGACGAAAAACTGCCCTTTCAAGCCAGATTCTGTTTCGAACCAAGCAGCAGCTAGGTCATCGGTATCGATTGAGGTCAGTTCACCTGTACTGATATGTGGACGAACGCGCGGCACGTTATGCAACACGCCGCACACCTGCGTGATATCGCCGCACACCCACCGGATCGCATCAGAAAAGTGTGACCCCATATCGCCGAGAATACCGGTGCCAGAAAGGCTTTGTTGGTTGCGCCATGCTGCCGTTGCGTTTGATTGCAGTGCGCTCCAACCATCGGCTTGAATGCGAACATAGAACGGTTCGCCGATTGTGCCGCTCTTGAGCATTTTTCGCAATTTATGGAGGCAATGTGTGTAACGAAACGTAAAGGCGACATGATGGATTTTTCCGCTAGCTTCGGCGATGTCGTACATCTCACGTGCCTCGACGGCATTCATTGCTAAAGGCTTCTCGCAGAAAACGTGTTTTCCTGCTTGAAGCGCTTGTACCGCAATGGCGTGATGGAAGACGTTTGGTGTCACGATTGTCACTGCATCTATTGTATCATCAGCAATCACATCAGCGTAGTCTGTATAGACCTTTGGAATGCCAAATTTAAGCGCGGTTTGCTCGCAGAGATCGCGGCTGCGACGGCACAGTGCGACAACCTCTGCATTGGGGTGACGCTGCAAGCCGGGAATCTGACACACCTCTGCAAATCCACCGGCACCAATCACGGCAAAACGGAGTTTACGGTCCATGCAGTTTCTCCTTATTCCTAGTAGTAGAGTCCGCTGCCAAGCTGGTTCAGGTTTTCTGCTGCTACAGGTCAGACGAATTGGCAGCACTGCTCTATCTTATTGGTTCTTTATGAATGAAAGTAGGAAGAGCTAAACCATACGAAGATCGCGGACGCGCAAGTTTGGCGCAGCTAGTTCAGTTTAGCAATCTGTTGAGTCAAGAGGCGGATGTTCCTAGAAACCTCCTCCTGATCTGGAGGATCATCCGATAAGCGGAGATAGGTATTGAAGGAGGCTAGAGACTTGCCGTAGGCATTGACTTGGTAGTACAGATAACCGAGATCTCGATAGTCTTGTGCGGATTGAGGGGCAAGCCATGCGATCCGCTCGGCAGTTCTGACCGCCTTCTCATACCTCTCTTCCCTAAAGTAGATCTGTCTCAAGTTCCGCAGCATCCGCGCAAGAATCTCTTTATTAGTAACCGCTTGCAAAAATCGCGGATGCATCGGCACAGACTCACGGAAAATCTGCCTCAATCTTTCGGAGAGATCTGCATCAGATAAAATTTGCCCTTTCTCAAAGGGATCAATCACGGCTTCTAAATTCCTATGTTTGACGATAAAATGTCCAGGAAAGCCCACTCCCACCAGCGGCAGTCCGATCCGCTTGCCGACTTCTATATACACGATTGAAAGCGTAATCGGAATGCCGATTTTGCGCTCAAGAACTTCGTTGAGATAGCTATTCCGTGCATCGTAATAATGTTCTTGACTGCTGCCCACGAATCCTTGTGTTTCAAATAGGTAGTGGTTTAGATAGTTAATCTGTTCACTGGTATCTGCTTCCTCGCCAATCTGCGATTGAAGTTCTTCAGCCATCTGATTCAACTGCTGTAGATATACTTCAATGTCCAGATCAGCATAGGCATCTTTGGCAATGAGGAGGGCGCCCTTAGCCAGGTCAATCTGGTCATTTTCTAACTGCGCGAGTTTGAATAGAGTGTTTTCATCCGCATTTTTCATATTTATTGGTGGAGCGTGTGTCCTCCACGTTCTCCTTTTCTTGATATTCTCAGACGAGCTCGTTTCGACTATAGCTATGTTAAGAACCTGTTTGTTTTAAAAAGCTGGAAATTGTTCCCAAGTGCTGGGAATTTGTCAATCCACTGCGGACTGCATCACGGTGTGGGGTTGGGCCTCCCAAACCGTTGGGCTTGAAAACCAACCCCCTACCATTGACCTGACACGATTTGCTGAATATAGTGATAATATGCCGTTGAACAGTAGGTCCTTCTGGATTACGGAAGAAACCGAGTTCTGAAGAAAAAACTCGGTTTCCGGGCTAATAACTTTACCCTAAATGACTTTTCAAACAGGTTCTAAGAGATCGTGCAGCAGAAACGGAGCTTTTATCAAGTACGGGCGAGGTAACTTCGCCCCTACGGTTTCTCTTAGCGTATTGTACATTCTTTTTGTATGAATCCCGTAGGTCTAGTACCAATGAACTAATAAACAAACTGTTTTCACGTTTCAGATTCTTAACGCGATTGTGATCTTTGTGAGTCTCAGGCTGTGCAAAAGAGGCTTGAAAATCTCTGAAAAATGGGATATCATGGGCATCGGATTCAACTGTTTCGAGTGGTTTTCTCGTTCGATAATATATTGCCCTACTGGAACTCAAGTTATTAGGTCGAAAGATATTGTACCACAACTGACCTGACTTTCCTACACCTATCTTTGGAAACCGTTGGTAATAGGAGAAATGAGCATCATGGCTGATAACATTCAAGAATGTCGAGAATTGAGAACGCTTCAACCGGAGGATATTGTCGGGATGAAAGGTCTCAGCGGATCGGCAATCTCACCTGATGGCAAATGGGCGGTGTTTGTCCAAACCGTGCCGGTCCTTGAATCTGAAAAAAGTGAACACCGGGGTCATATCTGGTTGGTTTCAACCGATGGGGGTGAACCGTTCCAGTTGACGAATGGTGCCAATGGGGACAGTAATCCGCAATGGGCACCTGACAGTGCGCGACTTGCCTTTGTTTCGAGACGAGGAAACGGTAAGGCACAAATCTGGATTATTCCGATTGCGGGGGGCGAGGCAAAGCAGCTCACCCATGCAAAAAATGGCGCATCAAATCCGCAATGGTCATCTGACGGGAAACGGATCGCATTTCTCAAGACAGAGCAGGATAGCGGGACTGAAGAGAAGCGGAAGAAAGCTAAGGACGACCAGGTGGTTATGGGGATAGATGACTTCAAGCAGCAGCATCTGTGGGTTATCGAGGTCGAAACGTTGGACGATGAACCTGCACCCCTTTTTAGTTTGCCGGAGGAAGGGTCAGATGAGAATGTCAATGTGGACAGATCTCAGAGACTGACATCGGGCGATTTTCACGTCAGTGAGCAACGTTGGTCACCGGATGGGAAGCAGATTGCCTTTGTCTCCGCGCCTTCCCCAAAGGCAAATGATATGATGTTCAACGGGATTGTTCACCTCGTTGATATCGGAACCAAGAACATCCGAAAATTGACAGCTCACACCGGTGGTGAGAGTTCACCGCGTTGGTCGCCGGATGGGGAGCAAATCGCATACTTACATAGCCCAGAACGTTACGGTCAGAAAGATCTTCAGGTCATCTCGGCGGAAGGTGGTGCATCAACAAACCTGACCGCCACCCAGCTCGATCGTAACGCCGAGGCACCGGTCTGGTCCCCAGATGGAGAGGCTATCTACTTCATTGCAATGGATCGGGTGCGTTGGCCGCTTTATTCCATGTCCAAAGCAGGTGGCGAAATTCGTCAAATCACCCGCGGCGATTGGGTCATTGGCGGGATTTCCATCGCCAATGATAGCGATACCTTCTTGTGTACTCGCAGTGAGGCACACACCCCAACGGATATTTGGGTCGGGTCTATCCGCACAGGGGAGATGAAGCAGCTTACGAAACTCAATCCACAACTAGAAAACGCCGCACTCGGCGAAGTGCAGGTGATTCGGTGGCAGAGCAGCGACGGGCTCGAAATCGAAGGCTTGTTCTGTTTACCTGTTGGCTATGAGGCGGGTAAAAGCTATCCACTCATTGTGGAGCCACACGGCGGTCCCCGTAGTTCACGCGATTTGGGTTTCAAACCGACATGGCACTATTTCAGCGGCGAAGGGTTTGCTTACTTTGCTCCTAACTTCCGCGGTGGGGATGGATACGGAAACGACTTCGCCACGGCGAACTATAATGACTGGGGTGGCGGTGACTATCAGGACATCATGACGGGTGTCGATTTTCTGATTGAGGGGGGAATTGCCGATCCTGACCGTCTGATCGTCGGTGGTTCAAGCTACGGTGGCTACATGACAGGTTGGATTATCACCCACACCAATCGCTTTAAAGCCGCCTGTAACGTTTGTGGCGTCATCAATTTGGTCAGCTTTTATGCACAAACCGATATTCCAAACTTTATGTCGCTCTACTTCGCTGGCTCTCCATCACAGAGTTTAGAATTGTACCGTGAGCGATCACCGATCAGCCATGTGGATCGCGCCCAAACCCCAACCCTCATCCTGCACGGCGAGGAGGATATCCGTGTTCCTTTGCCACAATCGGAGGAATTCTATGCTGGACTTAAAGCCGTCGATGTTGAGACGGTATTCGTCAAATATCCTCGTGAAGGTCATAGCATTGGAGAGCCGCGGCATCAGTTGGATATGCTCAAGCGTCAGTTGGCGTGGTACAACAAGTACGTGACCCATGATGTGGAAGATAATGAGTAGGATGGGAGGGGGAGCCCATGACAACTGCGTTCCAACGTGCTCCTATTTTTTGTTTTTCAGTTGACCCTTTTTCGTAAGTGGGGGTATAATGCACATCGCCGCAAAAGGTGACTGGCAAGTGCCGTGAGCGTTGAAATTCGTTTGGCGACCGAAACAGACGAAGGATAATTACGAAAACGTTTCCTATATTTCCGATAATCCGAATACAAGGAGGTTGGTTATGGACAAAATAACAATCAACCAAATGGTGCAAAATACCATCGAGCAACATGGCTCAGAGTCCGCGTTATCTTACAAAGCTGACAAGAAGTATCAGGACATCTCTTATACAACGCTTGCAGAGCGGATTAAGCATTTCTGCTTAGGTCTGACCGAACTCGGTTTGCAGAAAGGGGATCGGGTCGCTCTGTTATCAGAAAACCGTCCGGAGTGGGCAATAACAGACCTAGCAACACTTGCCGGCGGTGGGGTTACTGTGCCAATGTTTTCAACGCTGACGTCCGCACAGGTGGAGTATATCGTCAGAGATTCAGGGGCAAAGATCCTCTGCCTATCTAGCGAAAGACAGTTGGAGAAAATTAAAGCTTTTGATGCAAATGTCCCAACGAGTCTTCAGCATATTATTATTTTTGATGACCTACAAGACGACTCGGTACGCACATTCGATCAGGTGTGCGAGCTTGGGCAGCAGGTTGAAAACGGGGATCAGATTTATCAGCAAACCAGTGAGGCTGTTGAACCTGATGACCTTGCCTCGATTATTTATACCTCCGGGACGACAGGCGATCCGAAGGGTGCAATGCTGACCCACAGCAATTTTATGTCGAATGTACAAGCGGCCATGGGGATTGTAACAATCACCCCTGATGACGTTTTCCTTTCTTTCCTTCCGTTATCGCATGTGTTTGAACGGATGGGGGGACACTATCTGCCACTTAGCGGTGGCGCGAAGATTGCGTATGCTGAAAGCCTGTTTACTATTCGCCAGGACATGCAGGAGGTTCGCCCGACAATTATGATGAGCGTGCCCCGTCTCTACGAGGGGATGCACGAAAGAATTATCCGCTCTGTCAAAGAAGGTTCTGCTGTCAAACAGAAGATTTTCCACTGGAGTGTCGGCGTCGGTGCTAAGGTGAGTCAAGCCATCCAACAGAAGAAGAAGCCATCCCCCATCTTATCGCTGAAAGCGAATATTGCCAACAAACTGGTTTTCCAAAAACTTAAGGCGGTAACCGGTGGGCGGCTACGCTTCTTTGTCTCCGGCGGTGCTCCCTTATCGAAGGCGATTGCGGAGTTTTTCCATTCAGCGGGCATCCTCATCCTTGAAGGATACGGTCTGACGGAAACTTCACCTGTCATCAGCGTGAATTGCCCAGACCAATGGAAGTTTGGTACTGTGGGTCCCGTCGTTCCGGGCGTGGAGGTGAAAATTGCCGAAGATGGGGAGATTCTGTCGCGGGGACCGCACATCATGCAGGGATATTTCAACAAACCGGGGGACACAGCGGAAGCTATCGACTCAGATGGGTGGTTTCACACGGGTGACATCGGGGAAATTGATGAGGAAGGTTTTCTAACAATAACAGACCGTAAGAAAAACATTCTCATCCTCTCCAATGGGAAAAACGTTGCGCCACAACCCATTGAGAATCAACTCAAGCAGAGCCCATACATCAGCGAAATCATGCTCCTCGGCGATCAGCGTAGCATTGTTACTGCGCTAATCGTGCCAAGTTTTGATGAGATTAAGGAGTACGCACAAGAGCATCAGCTTGAGACAGAGGATGTTGCTGCACTCCTCCAAACGCCGGAGATTCAGCGGCTGATTCGGGGTGAAATCAACGAACACTCGACGGATTTTGCTGACTTCGAGCGGGTTCGGATGTTCACTTTACTGGAGGAGGAGTTCACACAGGAATCGGGGGATATGACGCCGACGCTCAAACTCAAGCGGCAGGTCATTATGGAGAAGCATAAAGCGGCGATTGAGCGGATGTATGGCGATGATAACTAGAAATCTGCGGTAGTATATACCTTTTGCCCATAACGGTTCGGCTGTGCCCACCTTCGCTCCGGATAAACTTGCTACGAACGTCTAATTGGGATAGCGAGTGAGAGCGTTCATTTTTGCGCAGCCAACCGCTCAAACGCGCTAGGAGGTTGGCGAGATTTCCACGCATCGACTAGTGTGCTTCCATTGGTCTCGCAGGGCTGCATTGAATCGATTTCCAGATCGTATTCAGTGAAACTGTGTATTACTTGATAGTCCTGCCGCGCCTCCCCAACTCGCCGATTTCCTCTCTCACGCTCTCTGCGCTCAAGCTCAGGAAGCGGACAGTGTACTCCGACAAAGAATACGTCGAAACCGGTGAGCAATTCCACCAGATCCGACATCCACATCTCATTTTCAATGATGTGATCGACAATGAGGTTGTTGCCTGCCTCAGCCAAAACTGGCAAACACCGGTGAAACCCATCAAAGACAGCAGGTCTCATAGCTGACCAATCAATTTCACCGCTGCGAATGCGTGCCATCGGTAGGGCGTTGGAATCGCGGAGGTGGTCAAACGAAAAGTGCCAGAATGGCATTGGTAGTGTTTGCTGTAATTCGCGTGCAAGCGTTGACTTCCCGGAACTTGACGCGCCGTTGATAAGGATGATTTTCCCTGGTTCGCGAGTGGTGTCCACAAAGTTTCTATTGACCTGCCTTCCTTGAGGAGTTTGAGAAAAATCAAGAACCTTAAACCCATGCTCTCGCTCTTTCTGCCGCAATGCTGCTAGGCGATCAAGGTTATATCCAGATTGTTGAGTCAGTTTGTCCTTGTCTTTCGTAACCTAGTCTTTCCCTGATCCGCTTTAGGAGCGAGAAGGCAAAGGACGGGCTTGCGCCAAGCGCATCCCAAGAATCCACCGATCGGAAATCAAACCAGCCAATATCCTTTATTGGAGATTCTGCATTGCCCACCTCGGGTTCAATCCCAGGTCGTGCCACACCTCCGACAATCTGACATAGGTACGTCTTGTGTCGCTCGTAGAAGGGGTCTTGCGGGCCCTTCTCGTCCAGAATGAGTCGCTCTACTTTTACTTGAAGATGCGTCTCTTCCCACACTTCTCGTATCACGCATTCTTCTTCGGACTCCGAACCCTCTCGCCCACCACCGGTAATCACCCAGAACGTCTTGTCCCCCTCTTCGATTCTCAGTAAGAGGACGCGGTGATCCTTGAAGACGACTGCCTGATATCGAATCTCTCGCCCCATTATGTCCTTCACATCTGTGGGCCCCAAGTATTTATCCATGTCAATCCTCCGGGCTGTTGGCGTTGGTGCAGGTTCTGCTTATGATTGTAGCGTTTGGACTTAGGCGACGGTATTGGCAATTATAATGGTAACGAAAACAGGGGAGATTCGATAGTTTCCGCCTGCGGCGCAAAATCCGGGAACAGCCAGAGTTGATCCGCCTCATCTGCAGCCGGGTTATCCTCAACGACTGGTTCGTCAGATAGAATCGCTGGGGTTCCCCAGAAATCCGTCTGCTCCACCGCCCCCACGCTCCGATTTGATGTAATACGGGTGTAGATTCGGGCGCGTTGTTCGGACGAGATTGCTTGCGGGGCGAAGACTTCGCGCATCAGTTGTATGAGTGTGTCGGTGAAGAAATCTGTTTGCATCATTTCATGGGCATAACAAGATAACGAAAGTTTTGTGCTAAATCAAGAGGTATCGGCGACGAACGGTTCCCTGTTGGGTTCATCCAGAATGTAATGTCAGTCGCGTCGGTATGTAGGAGTGCTTCTTCAAAGAACCAGCTATCAATGGTTGTCGCCGTCTCTGGTCCCTCATACTGAATTGGCACACTGGCTTCCGATTTTCCCGAGTGGGTGTTGTTACCAACAGTCAACTGTCCATCACTGACCCAAAACTCTGTGCGCTGGTGGGGATTATCATCAACATGAATGATTCGGAGTGCCCAGAGCAACTTTTCGCGATTCACCTTGACCTCCAAAGGGGCGGCTGCATCTTCCAAAATTGATAGATAATTTGGGTAATTCTCTTGTGGCAAGAGACATCTTAGTACAACATCTGCAGCCTCAAAACACACAGCATTTTCAGCGAAATGTAGGCGGCAGGTCTCTGGCTTTAAGGATTCTATCAGACCAACCATCTTTACGCAAGCTTTATAAGGCATTGCTCGCTTCGGGACTGGTGCTGCTATGTCGGTGGTTAACTCACGCACGGTTGGCAGCGTCAACACCGCTATCCGTTTGCCATCGGTGGTCACGATTCGGTATTCGCCATCATGTCGATGAAAAAGTGCTCCCATAATCCCAGCGCGTCGGGCCGCCACTTCTGCGTCTGACGACTTTTCTGATGCGAACAAAACAGAGTTCAGTGCCCTCTCGAACTGCGACGCTGGAATTTCATACCCGTGTGCATCTGTCGGTTCTTCAAGTGCCGGATTCTGCCATTTTTCTGCGTGTGTGCGTACGACCTGTTGATGCTGCTCGCCTTCAATGTCCAGACACCCATGCCTTTCATGGTGACTGAATAGCAATGTCTTGCTGGTCGTATATTCACAGATACGCGGCAGTGCATCTGCGAAAATGGTTGCCGTACCGGGGACTTCAACTTCGGCTGGAATTGTGTGGTCAATACAGAAGTCCCCGTCGTCAGTGTAGCATCGGAACTGCAATTGCGCTGCTTGCGCTGTTATTGACAGGTGCGTTTTCGGTTCATCAAGTTTCAAAAGTGCTAAGGCACGTTTCAACGTAGCAACGTTACAGGTAAATTTCATCGGTTCCTCCTTACCCACGGGTCAGGCATCAAGAACTACCTTTTCGACAGCGATGCCCTATTGGGTGTGTTTTTTCAGTCCAAATTTAGAACAGATCCTTGAGCGATGTGTTCCGTCGTTTCAATAGGCGCAACACTTCATCACGCAAGGCTTTGCGTGCACGTTGCCGAAGAGATTTCACAGCGGTTTCACTCCGTTGGACAATTTCTGCAATTTCTCGATTCGGTGTATCTTCCAATTCGCCCAACACCAGTACAGTCCGGTCGATTGGGCGCAATTGAAGTAGGGCTTCTTGCAAAAATTCTGCACTCTCGGAGCGAATTAACCCCTTGAGTGGAGTTTCCGTTGAAGCCACCGGGCTGGTAAATGTCTGTGTCATCTCGTCCACAGCCGTTGTATCCAATGGAATCGCGCGGTATCGCTGACGCTGACGCATCAAGTCAATACACCCGTTATATGCGATGCGAAAGAGCCACGCTCGGACAGATGCGGGGTCGAGCAACTCAGACCAGCCTTGATACGCTCGCAGAAAAGTCTCGCCAGTCATATCCTCGGCATCCGTTGGATTTCCCAGCAACCGCAGAATAAACCGGTAGATAGCGTCAACATGTAATTCATACGTTTCGGTGAATGATGCCTCCACAAATAAAGTACCTCGTCGGCTCGTGTTTTCAGGATATTATGACGAAGAGAGCGGGATAAGGCATCGAAAATAATGGTTAAACGCAAAAGGGGACTCCCACAATCCACTGAGAATCCCCTCTGATTATCTAGTATTATTATACTTGATGTTGAGTCCTACAGCAGATACCGGTAAAAAGACAACCTCATAGTTCATTCACTGTAGGGTAAATCCAATAAATAAAAGAAGTGTTTCAAAGATTTTCTTGGCGTCTAGGACAGCCGCCGGTTTTGATTTTGGCTTGTGTGTTCTGTTAACGCTTTGTCGTGCCCGGACCCTGAAGCAGATTGCCGAAGGCAAAAGAGCGCAAGCGATGCAACGTGAATCGCTTGCTTAGCGGAGTAGGGTGTTGAGAACATCAGACCCGTATCTGCATTCTATTTATCTATCTGTTCGATGCGCCCGAAATCTCTCAACGTTTTCAAGGTATCGACTGTGAACCTAGATTGCCATTCCTTCTTGGCTGTTTGCCACATCTCTGGATATTGATCTCCCCAAGAGAAATTCGGAGACCAAGAGCCGTTCTCGCCCTGCTGCTCGATCTCAAAGTCCAAATTCATCTCTACTTCATCCTTGAGCCCAGCGGCAAGAGGTGATTCCGGAGAGGAAACTAGCCACAGGGGTTTGAGAACATAGCCAGTGAGCTGCTCTGCATTCCGGGCGACACGAGGTGCCGCTGCCCGAGCCAGTTTTTCCCAAACCTTGCCCCTATTCGATAGAGCCTCCGTCTCCGCGAGCCTGACCAAACATAGAAGGTCGTGCATCTCCATTTCGTCGGGCAGGGAATCTAGATGCTCCAGAACAGTCGAGGCTAATGGCTTCAGCAATTTGGTCGGCACTCCATCGCTAAATTCGTGCAAATATCCGACAATCTCAGCACGTGGGTTGACCAGAAATTGACCGAAACTTTCGGCACTGTTCTCGTAGTTCCACCAAGGGGCGTGAGGTGCCTCATCCACTTCAGGTGGGATAATTGGCCATACCTGCCGGGACTCGTCGTAAGTAGCGACAAAATATTCGATTCCTTTCCGTACCAGCGCGTGGTCCACAGGTGCCCGAATTTCCCTGAGAACCTGAAAACCTACCGTGGTCGCAATCACAGACGAAGCCGATGTTCTGATGTCAGGTTCCAGACTGTTGCCAAAGCCCCCGTCGTTGTTTTGATAAGATGCTAGCTCAGCAAGGACGGCATTAGCAGATCCGGCTTCAAAGTGAAATTCAAAACGCCTTTGGTCCAACGCCCTCCCCTGATCCATTATGAAATTCTTTGCGCTCTGAAACGCAGCTTGCGTTAGTCTTTTCATTTTTTCCTTCGTTTTAGACAGTGGCTAGAGGTGACCACTTTTATGAATTGCATTTTCTTATAACGTTTCATCCGTACATAAACAGCGATTAACCGTTGTCCCACAAGCCAAGGAGCGGTACCAAAACAAGGATACGGAACTGTTACTTGATATGGAGAAACACCTTTCAGACGTATACATCAATCGTTGCAAAAATTGAGATGATGGCTTCAATTGTAACATAACATATGTTAAGTATAAAGGGGAAATTTCAGAAAAGATTCACTTGCTCTCATCTTTTTAAGCATTTAGCGTTGACATGGCTTTAGATGTGAGATGTGTGAGACACTTTTCCAAGAAGGGAGAGAAAGCCGGAGCGTGGAAAATGGGAAGTGGTCGAACATCACAAAAAGTTGGAACAAATGAAGCCTAGAAACCGATTGACGATGAGGCACAAATTCGCTGTTATAGTTGTTATGAGGGTAATCCCAAAATCTCTTGAAGTGAATAAGGGGACAACTGAGCTATTCTAAGCCAAGTTGCGGCGCCCCAATGCTATATACCTATCGCCTCGCTGGGATTATAAGTGGCAACTTACGTTATCATATCCAAAATATAGGTTAGATAAAGTCCTAGCCTGTCCGAAGAAGTTTTTTGGCTGACTCAGACCAATGTTTCTTGAGTTCTTGAGGTATTCGGACGCGTTCACTCGCATGAGGAAATACACGCGTATAGCCGAGATCAAGCATTGGGCGGTTCGTATCGGTTCTGTTCGGCATCCCCGCATGCCACAATCGCATATCACGAAGAATCAGAGACCCCATCGGCATTGTCGCTTGTAGAGAGGGCAAGTGCTTGCCGCGTTCTCCTAGATTTTGAACATATGACGGCGGACAGTCCATAATGAGATGGGAGCTGGGCCAGATCTTTGTGGCTCCATTTTCCTCTAAAAAATCGACCAGTGGAATGTCTACATAAATCCCTGAGACAGGTAGCACGCAGGGCAGTTCAGGAAATAGATGGTTCCCATCGCGGTGAGGGATGCTTTCCGCTTGGTTTTCGTCTGCGTTTGGGGGGCTGTCATGGATCCAAGAAAGGAATAAGGCTATCTTCTTGCCCATGGCAGCTTCGATGACTTGGAGCGCGAACGGATTGGTGATAAACTGGTGATGCAGAAATGGCATTTCGTTTGCATGACGAACCTTACGCCTCCTACCGCCTCGGATTGCATCGAAATAGGCGGTTTGTGCTTCTTTGACAATATTGAGTGGCACAGCATTCTCAAGGATCACAGCTCCGACCTCTCGCAGCAGCCGAACAGCCAAATCCAAGTTAGCCCCACTCATTCTTCCGTCCGTCTGCTCTGTATCGATAATCTGTATCCGCATTTTTCCTCCTTATATACATTCGGGTATATAGGACTCAGTCGTCATAGATGTTGGTAAGGCACCGGGATCGGTGTGCGCTGCTCAGGACATCCGTACTATCTACAAACTGATCGACACTCCCTACAAGCGGCTGCTCTTTCAACCACTCATCGTGAATGGCTGCCAAGCACGCCTCCGCAAATCGATCTCCTCCGAGCACCCGAAAGGGACGTTTGTAGAACAAGCGGACTTCAGGATCGACGGGAGGGGTGAGGTTCAATTGGTTGTAGCAACGTGCGATATATTCGTAGGCGGAACAGAGCCCCGTTTCTCTGGCAGGGTAGTCCGTAGCCTTGAGTGCTGCATCCAGATGTGGGGCGAGTTCGGGAGCAATGCGGAGGTTTCGGAATGCGCTGCCCAGCCACTTGCTGTACGGGGCATATCGCCGCTCTATAAGGAAGCAGAGCTTCATGAGATCGCGTGCAATCCGGGCTGTCAGGATTCGTGAACCGAGCTCATCGCCTACTTCAGCCGTACGGCCAACAAACGCCTCTTCCTGAGCAATTCGACGCCACTGACAAGCCAAGAACCACAGCCAAATATCGTTTGGATACCACTCCAGTTTACTCCGAATCCGTTTCAGATCTCCGTCCGGATCATGAAAGACCGCACCTGCTGTTACCTCTAGCAGTAGTTGTTGCGGCGTCGTAAGCCAGTTCTCGACCGTAATATCCACCTGCGGATCAAATCCAAGATGCGATTCAAGCCATTCCCCAAGGGGTACAACGCTCACATGGTGCTGAACGGCGACCTCATCCCACCCGAAGCGCACGGGCCACCCATGAAACTCCTCTGGCAGGCCGGAATCGATAATCGTGTGGACAGCATCTACCTCAGAGGCTGCTACAAAAAGGTGTAATTGTGGTCCCCAGCCGTGGTCTGTTGATCGAAGGGTATCAAAACCGAAGACATCCGACCCTGAACCGAGCCTCGCTGCACTGTGGGCTCGCCCTTCTATGAGTGGACGAACAGTTTCACTGTAGAACATCCGGGCTAAATCGATGCCACTTACGAAGTCGGTTCCACCGTTGGATATATTGCTGGTTTTAGTGCTTGAAGCCATTTCTCATCTTGCCGTTTCGCCTAACGTCTTCACGGTTTGCGACCGCTGAACGGCGTTACCGCAGGCAAAGCATCGTATGGTGCGCAGCGAAAACCGCCGTGTTAACGGAAGTCGGTTCTCCGGCAATTAGCTTTCCGGCTGGGGATGGCTGCCTGACGTTTGATCTTCAACCCAACGGGTCCTCGACAATAGGAAATCATAGTGTTGGGGTAATATCCTGTCTTTGAACGTTCCTCGACCTGGACTGGGTGGAACAATCGTGGCGCGGTCGAATCCAAGCGTGTGAAGAAGTCGAATAGAGCGCTTATTCGCAGCAACATATCGAGCTTCGATCGCCGTCAAGTCCAACTCATCGAACCCAACTCGAACGATTGCTGCAGTTGCCTCAGTAGCATATCCTTGCCCCCAAAATGCCGGAGATAGCTCGATCCCAACATCTCCGTGTGAGCTCTGAGACCCCCCGCTACGTACCCCGCAGTTCCCAAGGAGTATGCCGTCTTGCCGACTAGTAATTACCAACTGAATGTTCTTGCGAGGTATTGCCTTGGACCATTCTAAGCACTGTCTCACAAAATCCTCACACTCGTCGCGAGTGTATGCCTCCCGGAAGTAGAACTCCAAGTACCGTTGATCTCCCCGATATTCGACGAGGCGATCGATATCCTCGTCCTGGAACTCGCGCAACCGGAGGCGTTCAGTCATCACTTCCATGCTTGCTTTTACCGATTTCCGTTAACGTTTTGCCCGCTCCCGAGCCGCGACAGCGGTTGGGCGAAGCCGGGAGTGCAGCTGTTATGAGAAGTTCCATCTCCGACTCGCACCTCTCATACTCCCAATCCCAATACACAACCAATCACGCTTACCAGAGTCTCTCAATACGAGTCCTCAACCCGCACCTATGCTTCTGCCTTTTTCGCTTTGGGTGTCTTGCTAGTGACTTTGGTCGGCTTGCCGGTTGAGCGCAACAGCTTTACGACCTCCGCAGCCTCTTTGCCCCCGCTTTTTGCATGCGCCATGAGCGAAATCCCGTGCGGCCCCGGTTTGTCTATTACGGACGGATCGTCAGCCACAACGGCCTGCACGATTTCCAACTTGCCCAGCATGGCCGCGGCAAACAGATCTATGCGGGCACCCCTTTGCAGCAAATACTCCGCGATATCCTTACGGCCCGTGTGCGCTGCGGCCCCGAGCCCCGTCTCCCAGTCACCTCCTCCCCAGTCCCAGCTGGCATTAATTAGCACTGGTTCTTTCTTGAGCAGTTTCTTAACGCTGTCGAGATCGTTGTGCGCGTCGTAGACGAATTGATGAACCAAATCCGTATCTATAGCTGACATTCTGGTTTTCCTTTCGTATAGTGGTGGAATCCCGCCGTGGTGCTACTGGCAGTAGACCTTGGTTGATTATCTGACAATCCAACTGATTTGCAGTTTCTCATAACGTTTTCCGTGCCCCCGAACCACAAAGCGGTTGAGCGAAGAGCCGGAAGGTCTATGACCGAGGACATGGTATGTATCGGTTGTCAGGATGCGAAGTGCGGTAGTTATTGAGAGCTATGTTTTGCTAAATGGCCGGCGGTGTTTCATCGAGAGCTAAAGAAAAGGACCACACTTCAAAACCAAGTTCGCGATAGAACTCGATAGCTGGCCGCTAATACTTGTTTGCAGAGTATGTGGTAAATTGGTGGATGCCGCGGGCTCTGCCTGATTAAGAATAGCTGCCACAAGCGCAAAGCCGACGCCCTGTTCGCGACTATCGGGAATGACATATAGCTCACGCCACAGGGAGAAACACAAACGTACTCCGAAAATACCTCGGCAATGGAAAATCCCACGATGCGGTCATCTGCATGTGTTGCAAGGATGAAATGAGGTCCAAGTCGACATCGCAGATCATCGGCCGCGTTAGCGACAAGCCCGCAGATCGAGGCTTCGGACACCCAACCCCGGTACAACGCAGCCCCTTTACCTAAGTCATCCCCGGTGGCGTTCCGAAAATCGAATTCCATGTGCAGCCTCAAGGCTTAATCAGATTATCTCATTATTGATAATGTCTTACGATTTGCAAACGCCTCGCCCCAATGAAGCATTGTTCAAAGGGCTGAGAGTGCTCGTTACTTGTAGCGTAAACCGCTATTATCGGCTGTAGTACTTCCAAGAACATGTTACCCTGCCGTCTCTGCAAGAGACCAGCGCTTGGCCATTCTCTTAAATTCAGGCAAATGCTTAGGCCAATCATGTAAGGTCGCTGGATCAAAATCAGCTCCATTCGGCCATACCAACGTATGGACTTCTGGATCAATCCGAACTTGGTTGAATAAGGACGTATCGCGGAGTGGACCGAATAATTCGCCTTCCAATGTGGCTTGGAAATCTATAATCTGTTCCGTATCGTCATCAAAACAGACTCGAAGTGTGTAAGGTGCCTGTATTTCAAAAAAAACCACGCGATATATTGGATGACACATGCCTACCTCCTTTATTGAAGCGGATCAATCTTGAATGGCATTTGCCCTGATTGTAATCGTTCCCAATCCGCCAACAATTCTCTCTGATGCAACTCTGCCCAAGCCTCTACCAAACGGTGCTGTCGCCTAGGAAGTTGACCAGCAATCAATTCAATCGTGTCAGTGGCACATACACCAACATCCTCCTGGTAATAAGCGTGAAAATGGGGCCGATGATGAGGCGCTCGAGGTTCCGCATACATTCGTATTATGATACCGAAAAATCGACAAATTTCAGGTATTCAGATCCCTTCTTGGACTTATTGCTTGCGTCTCCAAATGGGCTATCACAGTGGTTTTCAAAGGCAGTGTACCATGTTTAGGCGAGTAAATCGACCTTGTTTATGAAATCATCGGATTGGCTTATCAGTTTCATTGATTATCCCGTAGATAGATTTCTCAGCAACCACACTCCTTGAATTCTGGTGAATACCGCACGGTGCCACTGACTTTATCAAGAACGCCATTCTTCAGTTCTAGTGCCATGAAATGTTCGGCAGCCTCATATTCGTTGTCCAAGCCGTAAAGGCTGGCACGGGAGAAACCGAATCGTGGGTAGTAATAGGGACTTCCCAACACGACTACCATTTCAAATCCGGTCGCCGCACATTTTTTTAACCCTTCGCGTGCCAACATAGAGCCGATGCCCTGTCTTTGGAACTCTGGCAGGACGGATAGGGGTGCCAGTCCAACAGCGCGGAACGCTTTGGGTGCGAGTGTTATCGTCACCGGTGAAAACATAATATGACCAACAATCCTATTGGCACTGACTGCCACGAGCGCGACCGGTGCTTTGTTTCTGTCTCGCAGCAATTCAACGACGTTGGCTTCGGTGTCGCCATCGAATGCAGCAACGATAACCTGACGGATTTCCTGATACTCCCCTCCCTGTTCTTCCCGTATCTCTATCATTGTGTGGATTCCTGTTGCAAAGTAACCCGGGTAACTTGCTATTGTGTTCTAATCGTACCTCAATCAATTCTGGATGCAGCAACTGTTAGCCAAACAGGCAATCCAGCACGGGGATTCCTTTTCCAATCAAGTAACGATTCGTTGACGTCAGACGCATCACTGCTTCCCTGCCAAAATCCGGGATCTTGTGTTGGGCTTTCGACAACTTTTTTCAATGTCAATCCCGCTTGTGCCAGCGGATTAAGCAAATCCGCTAAGGTCCAGCTAAACTCGTATGATTCGTCCGCTGACTCTTGAAAAGGTCCGGTCTCCCAATAGGACTTCTCCATCTCAATAGGTATCGTCTGATCCTTCCAAGGGCGCATGAATGGATGAATGTCGTAGAAAACGTATGTGCCTCCTGGCTTTAGGATTCTTGACACTTCACGAAATACCCTACCAAGATCGGCAATCCACACGAAGAAGCCATTTGTGGAGCAGACCAGATCGAAGGTTGAATCGGCTGCGAATCCGAGATCGGCGGCATCGGAACGCACAAAATCAATCGATACATTGAGGGTGTTTGCACGATCTGCTGCTAGTTTCAATCGTTCCTCTGAAATATCTGTGGAGGTTACAACTGCCCCTAATCCTGAAAGTGCATAAGCTGCCATGTTATCTCCGCTACCAATGACACACACTTGCTTGTTACGAAGATCGCCTGCCATCTCTCGGATTGTAGCAAGTGCTCCGCCCTCAAATGCCAACTCAGGTTCTTTATGACACCTGCGCCAACGTCCATCACGGTTCAGGCGTTCCTCCCATGTTGGTGCCTGATTGTTCCAGAGCCGACGATTCGCTTCATGAATTTTAGTCATAGATGATTTGACCCTCCAAGCATCAAAATATCGCTTAAGGTTTTCAAGTCGCTGAACCCGCAAAGCGGTTTGCCCAAAGCCAAAGGTGTGTGAGCACCGCAGCAGCCATTGGGTGTTATATAGAGACGAAAGTTCAGTCTCCGTGCTGGAAGGGCAGATCTGGAAGATGATTGCGAACCCCTTCCCAAGTGTCGTAGTTCTTCAATACAGCAACCACCGACGGTAGCGGATCTGCCCACACGTCTTGGAGATTCCTTTCTCCCTCAACGGCTATCGGCTAGGCTAACTTCTCGTTGGGCGGATCGAATTGAGCGTCTACCCCGCTTTTGTTACCTCTTGGATCGATTCTGTACCACCCAAATTCGGGCAGCAGAGCTGCATTCAAACCGTGTAGTGTGAAGGGGGTCGTCTTTCCGTTTCGTGTGAGCCGTTGGTAACATAGTCCAGCGGGTATACGATTTGCCCTTAAGAGCGCAGCCAACAGATGACTCTTGGCAAAACACCAATCCTGTCTTATAACGCAATACTTCGGACGCAGCGCAAGTTGTCGGATTCATCTTGAAGTCGCCGCTGTGCTTGATTTCATCTCGTACCCACTCAAAGCAGCGTTTTGCGATTATCGTTTGCTCTGAGATTCTATCTCCTAAGGTACGCGCTAGATCTTGAACTTCGGGGTGGTTATAATCCATCACGTCTGTGGGACGCAAGTATTTATTCATATCAATCCTCCAATCCGTTGGTATAGGCACAGGTTCCGTTTATGATTGTCGCGTCTGGACTTGTCAATTCCATTGATTAGGCGATTGAAATCAGCCGTGCTTGCGGCAGACTGTGATGATGTTTGGGCTATCAGCGGTCAGCGGTTCTAGGCTCCAATCGCCATACTGCCGTGCAATGCTGAAGCCATTGTAGTATAGCAGTGCTGCAAGCTCTTGGGGGAAGGTGTAGCGCAATGCAGTACGCGTAATCTTGGTGTGTTCCTCCCCACCCTCGTGCCAGCGTTTGTAAGTCGTCCAGTGGTGGATCTGAACCGCGTGGTCATATACGTAGGTTCTCGACACACGTACTTCGCGCCCACTTGTATTAATAAAGGAGGACCAATCTTGTTCCTCCTCATTCGTTTCAAGGGGCACAAATAATCCTTCTGGGGTCTGGGAGTGGGGGAAGATAGGGTTGCGCGTTTCAAAGGCGAACAATCCCTCGTCACGTAAGTGTGCGTACACACGTTGCAACAGTGCCTCTTGATCGGCGTTTGTCAAAAAAGCTTGGAAAGAATTGCCAGTCAAGAAGATGAGTCGAAATTGTTCGCCTAGGTCAAATGTAAGGGCGTCATCTACAATCCAGCGCGTAGGTAAGCCAACAGATTTGCTACGCGCCCGCTCTATCATTCCCGGAACGATATCTAAACCCGTTACAGAAAAGCCCAGTCGTGCAATTCGGACGCTGACACGACCCGTACCACAGGCAATTTCGAGTACAGGACCGCCAGTTTCCTGTGCCAAGGCAGTATAGAAGGCGATACCTGTATCGCTAGCATCCTCCAGATCATAGTTGGCTGCATCGGAGAACTCCTCAAGATTATCGTGATCAATCAATATACTACTCCGAAATGTTATGGACGATCATCTAGCATTATGATACTCAACATTGAGCCCTGCAACCTATTGAGGCATTCGATAGCCGCCTCCAACATAGAGTAGTTGCCCTGTGAGCCAATGGGCTTGCTCAGAACAGAGGAAAACAGTGACCTCCGCTACATCTTCAGGTTCACCAACCCTGCCTAACGGTGTAGATTCTGCAATCTCTTTCTCAGCTTCAGGGGTGATATAGCCCGTCTGAATCGGTCCGGGAGCAATTACATTGACAGTTATTCCGTATTTTCCCATCTCACATGCAGCAGAGCGGCTATAGGATTCGATTGCGTGTTTGCTTGCGGCGTAGCTGATGTTCAGCGGGTGGCAGTGCGCGGCATCCGTACTGGTGTTTACAATGCGTCCCCAGTTCAGTCGGTTTTTAAGGTATTGCTTCAAGTACATCTGCATCGTCAACACATACGCTCGCGAATTAATAACAAAGTGCGCGTCAATGCTCGAGGCGGTGGGTAGGAAAATGCCTCTTCCGTCTTTTGAAGCTTCTTCAGGGTCAAATGTTTCCAACACACAATGGGTGTGATTGTTAATCAAGATGTCGACTGGTCCTAGTTCTTTCTCGCAGGCATCGAAAAGTTTCGAGATGTTCATTTCATCAGCAAGGTCGGCTTCTAAAACAGATATCTCTATACCCCCTTCTTCAAACTGATTCACGAGATGCTCAATAGGCTTTTGTTGCATTGCTCGGTAGAAGGCATCTCCACCTAATCCGGCTTCTTCAGCTTTCTTCAATTCTGTTTCGCTGTATTGAAGTGGTGGGCGAAAGAATGATGCGAACACCTTCGCCCCTTGGTCGCCCAGAGCCAGAGCGGTTGCGGCACCGATGCCATGATTGGCGCCTGTGATCAGAGCGACTTTGCCTTTTAATTTGGTGTTAATCATCGTTTCCCCCCACGTTATGAGAGAAGGTGCTCACTTCTGCCATGGTCGCTCGCCCGCATTAAGCTGCCGAAAACGTCCATCACCTTTTTCTTCTTTCTGAGGAATTTCGGTTTACTGATGGTTGCATCCTCAACCTAACGAACGATTCGGCTCAACGTTGGTTCCTTTTGGTGGTTCAGGATGAGGTTGGCGAATTTCCCAGAGATGTCACTCTCTATAGACCAAAAAGACTCCAATTAAGAATAACCCCTGCAAGCAATTGATGCTTCAAATCTTTTCAGCACGTCTTTGAAAATCCCATTTGGTGAGCCAACTTCAAAGATATTCTTGAAAAATCTCCTATGCTTGGCGTAATTGATTCTCAGATTACGGGTTCCACGTAGTGCTAAAATTTTCGGTATCCGGTCCCCGGAATGTTTAACAACGAAAGCTATTCGCCTTTTGTGAGTTCCTTAAACATTGTAGCACTTTCTATGTAGAACAGCTACTATCAACTCCACGCTGCTAATGTCCTTTTTGAATTTTCTGGATTGTTTGGAATTATTTCTCGAACCGCTTGTTGTTGGCGTTTTCGCTCGGCTTTAATTTTGGTGGGTGTGGCTGATTCTTAGTTATCCGCCGGCACACTTGATTTCTGCAAAGCCTTTTGCTATAATGCGTTTAGAGTTAGATTGCAGTGTTGAGTCGCCTTTCGCAGCGGAGAAAAACCGATGAAATCAAAATGTACCGTCTCAATTCTGTTTTGCCTCGTGTTTGCTCCGCGGTACTTTTAGGTTGAACAGAAACCGCATCCATAATCTACTCTGTTTCAGTGTGAAAACAACCTTCAATCTTCAATTGCCAGAGGAGGCTAATCAATGGACAAGCTCAAAATTGCACATATCGGCACAGGGAATCGTGGAACGAGCGTGTACCTTCCGCTCATTGCGAAGTTGAAGGACGACCTTGAACTCGTCGCCGTTTGCGATCTACACACAGATTCCGTCAAAGAGCAGGGCGAAAAGTATAACATTGCCACATACACAGACATCGCTGAGATGCTGGAAAAAGAGAAGCCAGATATCTGCTCCATCGTAATTACGCCGAGCAACAATCACATCCCGGGGCTGCTGTGTTCTGAACATGGGGTGAGCTACTGCACCGAGACGCCGATCGACACAGACCTCGGTTGGTCGGACAAAATGATCGAATCCGCAAAGCAGCACGGAACGAAGATTGAGGTCAACGAAAACTATTATCGTGTACCATCGGAACGGATTAAACGCGAGATGATTCTGGCGGGTGTATTCGGCAAAGTCAACGTCGCCTACAACGAATTTCGCGGGCACGGGTATCACGGGATCGGCTTGATTCGCAGTTACGTCGGATTTGATAACGAACCCCTTCGCGTGTTCGGTTTCCGAAAGAGCTTCACAGTGCAGGAGCACGTCTGGCGGCAAGGTCAGCCGACACGCGACTCAGAAGATTGGCAGCAGGGCATCATCGAATTTGCCGATGGCGCGGTCGGGGTATTCAATTTCAGCGGCTTGTCTTACGGTTCGCCGCTTCGCGGTTTCAACGGCACGAAGTTCTACGCCGAACGCGGGATGTGCTTCCGCGATGAAGCGGTCATTCTGAGCGACACTGCCGATGAGCAACGCAAAATCACAGTTACCCGCAAAACCAACGATGTTGATGGGTTTGAGACCCTCGCCGCACTCGTGGCGGATACAACGCCGGAAGTGGTGTGGGAAAATCCGTTGCAAAATTACCCGCTCAGTGATGGCGAAATTCCCGTCGCGTCTGAACTGATGAGTATCGCAAACGCTGTTCGCAACGACACCGATCCCGAGTATGGGGCTTACAATGGCCGTAAGGACCGGGAGATTGACGTGGCGATGGCGACATCGTGGACGAACGATGGTGAACCGGTGACGTTCCCATTTGAATATGAGCGGCGATAAAGTCAGCCATCCACGCTTGATTGGGATGGGCAAATCCCAATCTCCTCGCAAAGATCCGTTGGTTGGATAATGGCCCGAAAAAGCCCGGTGAGAATTTTTCTCGCCGGGCTTTTTTATATTTATCACCCCTCCACTGTCTATCACAAAATTGCCATAGAATCTCCATCAATTTGCTATGAGGTTTTCATAGCATTGTGACATTCAAAAGATATACCTACACCCAGTCAATGAATACACTCAGCTGAATTTGAAAAGGGCGATTCCGAATGTGTCTCCGTGTGCGGGTAACCGCATGGGATGCGGCGAAGGCCAATAAATCCGAAATCGTAGGGCTTAACATCGGATACAATTATATTGACGTACTCCCAAACCTAAAGGATTGGGATTCTTATTCGTTCCTTTAGGAGTGGAATTATGCTATCAACAAGATTAGCTCCGATTTATCGGAGACTTACGACCTCTCCTGTATGAATCTACCCGTTCTAATTCATAGCCGAGCGATGTCTATCCTCCTTGTATATCCTATTTACCCTTTGGTGCATCACGGGAAGGCGCACCTCTACGCTCACGCTCAAATTGCCGGGTGGCTTCAGGATCCATCTCCCTCAGACGACGAAGCCCTTCCTCTGTGCCGTACTGGTCAAAGAACGCTTTCGCCTGGTCTCGTTGTTCCGGTGACAATCCCTCCGAACCGCTTGCTTCAACACCTTTAGCAGCTGTCGGGGCAGGCGTTTTTGGGGTGGGAGTTTCGTGTACATGCCTATCTTCGTGGTGAACGTGGTCAGACGGGACCGGGGTCTTAGTTTCAGGCATTATAGGAGTCCCCTCAGAACGAGCCGGCAGGAAATCTATATCTCCATCAATGCTTTCTGAAGAAATGCTATCGGGTGCAGGGGCATCGGACCGGAGATCCTCAGGTACATTCCCAAAATGATACTCCTTATAACCCGGCGGAGGCCTTACATTCTCCAAGTCCTCCTCATACACGATCTCAAAATCGTCCTCGTCGAGCCCCTGTGCTTTCTGAGTCTTTCGTATTGCCAACATTAGTCCATGCCCGCCCTCTGGAAATAGGTAGTGTGCCGCTTCTAAGCCAGCAATCTCTTCATCAATTGTCATACGTTCCCGTTTGTATATTTTTCGCATGTATTCGGAGAGAGTATGAACCTGTGGAATGTCTCCAAACATTTGAATCCATTGGTCGCGCACAAAATCTGCTTTCTCGTCTGGAGTGGGCGTTTCTGAAGACGTTTTTTTTTCTGCGGAGGCGGTCTGCTCCTGTGGAAGTGTCTCATGCACGCGGGCATCAGGAATGAATATCTCCCCATCCACTACTGATGAGGAGTAATTGTTAATAGGTTGGTTAACATCCGCAGGTGATTGAGGTAGATTTTCTATAAAGTTCTTTTTCTCCTGGTTTAGGTAGAAAATCCAGCCTGCCGTTAGAATGACTATCACTGAGATGAATAGAATAATCCTTCGCATCAAAATACCGTCCCTTCTGAAATCGCTTATTTATGTGATAACAAAATAAAAACACGTAATTTCCCCTATGTAGCATACTATTCTCGTTTGAAGAAATTACCACCGTTTTTTTTACCAGCCTCTACGGAGATACTAGTAGAGGCTGGGCTGCCTAGTTTTCTAACGATTGTATCGTTAATCGGGGTGACAAACCATCTCAATTAACGGGAGGCACCAAAACTCATGACCGGTATAGATTTTATCACACAATTGTTCTTAGAGGTAGATGATAAACTTACACAAGAAAATAAAAACCAAAAACACCCCAAAGCCAATCTCTATCCGTCTGAAGTGGTTACCATCGCCTTGTTGTTTGCCCTTAAAGGCGTTGGCAACCGTGCCTTCTATCGGTGGATGGCAAACAATTACAAATCATTGTTCCCCAATCTACCCGAAAGAACTCGCTTGTTCCGATTGTTCAATCACCATCAACATCTGACGGATATATTCATGGCAAATCCTTCGCTCATAGGTGTCATTGATACTTATGGTATCGAACTGATTCACCCCCGTCGAGAAGGTCGGTCTGAATGTCAAATTGGCAAAAAAAGTATATCCAACCAACGCTGGATTGTCGGTGGCAAACTCTGTTTACTGGTCAACCATCTTGGGGTGATTGTGGATTGGGATTGCGCCACTGCCAATGTGTACGATGGCACCCGCTTCCAACATCTTGTTGATAATGTGAGTGACCAGATGGTTGTTTTTGCTGATACAGGTTTTGCCAAAGCCGATTGGGACGCTTCTAACTTGCGTATATGTCAACGCGGACAATGGAACGATAGGATGCTGATAGAGACGGTTTTATCGATGTTGACGCGGGTATGCCATTTGAAGCAGGTGGCGCATCGGTGTTGGACGTATTTCAAAACACGACTCGCTTTTACAATGGCTTTGTTTAATTTATTGGTGCAGTGGGAGGGCTTACCCATTGATGACTATGGCTTTGTCCTTTTATCTATTGCACAATTCAGTCTCTAAAATAGCACCAAAGGTTAATACCTTAAATATAATGGTTCTGGACAATGGACGCTTTCATCATGCCAAATCGCTGGTGATTCCTGACAACGGGGTGCTGATTTTTCTGCCACCTTACAGCCCGGAGTTGAACCCGATTGAGAGACTCTGGCAGGCTATCAAACAGAAACTCTTTAGCCACACCTATCAGACATTAGACCAAATGCAACAGCAGTTAAGCGACATTCTTGGCACCTTTACCAAGGCCGCTATGGCTAAAATCACTTCATTCCCATATTTTATCAACACTGCTAATGCGATATAAAATCTCAGAAATGGTATAACCAGACCCAACGTCTTAGCGTGTCTGTTTTCACGCCGAGTTGTTAGCCGTTTCCCTTTGCTTCCCACCTTGCCGTTTCCAGCAACGCAGTTAAGGTAAGGTTTACAGTGGTAAGTTCACTGAGTCGGAATCTAACCGACATTATACATTGTTACTTAGAATCGCACCTAGCACCATTGGTTATTTACTGACACTCTCTATCCAAGCTTCATCAATTTCAAGACCGAAACCGGGGGCCTCCGATGGTACGAGATAACCATCTTTGATAATTGGAGTGCCGGGCAACTTGACCATCTCTTCAAGCGGCACACCGGGAGGAGAAATACCTTCGGACCGCTCGCCCCACGTGATGGCAGGCATAGCAAATGACAGATGTTGACCGTAGGGATAATTCATTCCGCCGTGCGTAATCACAGAGATACCGTTTGCTTCAGCGATGTGACAGATTTTGGCTGCAGCAGTGATACCACCGCACCACAAAACGTCTGGCTGGAAGATGTCGACTAACCGACGCCCCGTGGCAGCAGCAAAGACAGTTGGCAGATACCAGTGCTCTCCTGTGGCTAGCGTTTGCCAAGGGATACGTTGACGTACTGTTTCGTAACCTACCAAATCATCGGGGGGAATGTAATCTTCCATCCACTTCAAGCCGTAGGGTTTCATGACCTCGCAGACCCGCACGGTATGTTCAACGTCAAAACCGGTCCAAGCATCCAACATCAATTCAACTTTATCACCGATCGCTTCTCGCGTGCTCGCCACCAATTCTTCGAGCTTGATTAAGCCCTCTTTCCCCTGCTCTGGACCGTAAGGTGTGAATAATTTTGTCGCTTTGAATCCAAGCTCCATATACCATTCCTGATCAAAACCAGAGGCGTAGCAGAAGATTTTCTCCTTCTGTGGTCCACCCAACAGTTCGTAGACAGGTCGCTTCAGAATTTTGCCTTTGAGATCCCACAGGGCGCAATCGACTGCACTGATCGCGTAGCTGATCAATCCGGTCGCGCCGAAGGCGACTGATGACCGGACCATCATGTCCCACAATTTCTCAGTCGCCATGCAATTTTCGCCAACAAGGCGTGGGGCAAAGTAATCTGTGATGATTCGGGTCACCGGACCGCCATGAAGCGAAATACCGAACCCCCAAGTGCCATCTTCCGCTGTCACAATACATGCGGGCCTTTTCCATTCTAAGGAGACATCCCTCTCTTTTTTGTCGAACGTCGGATAACGGGAAGTGGGGCGATTCAGTTGATACGTTCCAGATCGGCTCGGTATCCGTGGGAGTGTTGTCGGCTTTGGATTTAACTCAATTTCTACGGCACGAATTTCTTTAATCTTCATAGGATTTCCTTTCCGGATTAGAGAAAATTATAAATCTAGGGCGTGTTGATATTTTGCTGTTGACAATTCGGCAAACGATCGGGTAATCCCCCAAGAACAGGTCGTCTCAAGTACATCAGGGGTAGTTTAATTGATCAGTTATCCACAATAATCTAGCAAAATCTAACAGAATCTAACACTTTTTGCGAAATTCATGTCGATTTTAGATAATTGACCTGCAACAGGGCAACCACAACGGTTACCCCTACAGAAACCGATATTGGTTCAATTTGTCAAATGTCAACGGAACCTAGTAACTTTACTGATTATAGCGGTCTGACAAACTCAAAATGGCCGTAATCCTGAAAACATTCAAGTCTAATTATACCATCTTCGGAGAGATGGCAACGGGGAAATTCATGAGCTGATAAGTTTCACTACCTGTTGGTAGGTACGTCTAATTGCAAAAACGAGAAATCCCAACTCAATTTTCGATTCAATCTCAGGATCGTCTGTTTGATAATGTTTCAGAACTGCATCGATAATCTTTTTGGCTGCGACACCGTCAGGGGATAAATCTGAATACATCTCTATAGCAAACTCGGATAAATCGACGGCGGGATCGTGCATTAGCGCATCCGCGAAATCGATAATGGCGAGTTGTTCAAGGTTTCCCTGTACAAAAAGTAGGTGGTTTATTTGGAGATCGCAGTGAACCACAGCCCATTTCTGATTTAAGGATTCCGGCAGACTTTCCAGCTTTTTAGTCCATTGGGTTGTATCTATTTCTACAGTGTGTTTCTCAATAAAAGCGAGCTGTCGCCTTGCCTCCTGAAGTGCTACTCCAAAGGGATCATGCGCGCGTGGGATGACGTCCAAGACCTTGGTCGGAAATTTATGGTTGTGCAAAAATGAGAGGAAGATGCCGACAGATCTGCCAAAGGATTCCAACTCTCCGGGGGTAAATTCTTCAAGTGTTTCTATCGGAAGCGAAGCGCCATCAATCCTTGAAAACATCGCATAGAATCCCTTTTCATGCGCGAGAATTGGTTTTGCTACAACGAAGGGCAGTGGCTGTGTGTGTGCAGATATTCTGTGAGTTTAACTTCTTTTAGAAGCCCTGTGCGGTAGTCATTACGGCGGGGAACCTTGAGGACACTGTCATCACGGTAGTAGAAGGTCAGACTATCACCGCCCCGGTGACGATTGGATACAGGTTTCAGATCTGCTGGAGAGATGTCTGTAGCGAACTGTTTGAGAAAATCGTATACGTTCTCTGCTCCAATTTCAGTTGTCCTATCCATGCCAATACCTTTGCGCTCTGAGCGTTCAATCCGGATTTTTCTCTAATTCGTAAGTCCAATCCACAGCCCGATAGCCGCAGTTGCTATAAAATAGGAACGCACGGTAGTTCTCCCAGTCAGTGCTAATGGTCGCGTGGCGATATCCGATTTTGCGCATCTCTTGAAGCGCTTATTGGAGCAGATAACGCCCGATACCTTGCCCTTGGTACGGGTCTTCGATATCGAGTCCGATAGTATGAAGCCAGTCTTGTGCATCGGGGTGGCTTGAAAACTCGCCGCCGGAGACAGACTCACATTCTCCAATCTTTTCACTATCTAGGTAGGCATGCACAGTGCAGTTGGGACGTTGCCCTCTTCCCCGTTCCCAATCGACAGAAAACGTTACCGGCACACTTGAAGCCGTTGGTGTGACAGAATAGTTCTCCCAATCTAAAAAAACTTCCCCTGAACAGCATTGATAACCGTTGAATCCGAGGAGTGCTTGAACATGGTCAAGCGTGTCCGATAAGCCAGCATTCTGAAAATGATAGAAACGATATCGAGAGTCTTGTGAAAAGGCATCAATGTGGGCGACGTTACATGCTTTCAAATAGGCTTCCGCTTTTTCAAGTACGGCTTGCCCGGCACGCCGTGCACCACGCTCGTACCCCAAAAATCGAATAACGCCTACAGGATTATCTCCAACCTGACCGATACCGACGTGGATAAACGCTTGCACAGCGCGGTTCACTATTGCAATGAAGACTGTCTCGAAATCGAGCCCATCCTCCTGTATGTTAGCTTTACCATTAACCCCGCGCATCGCAAGGGCGAACTCCTCTTCCTTGACCGGGTAGCAATGCGGAACATTGACGGTCTGACGGTTATAAAATTCCGTCAAAACACCTTGCAGATCAGGTGTATATTGGACAATTTCCATCTCTACTCCTGTTAGATTTTTATCTATCCGATCCCATAGAGGGCTATTGCTCGTGAATAGCACCTCAACCAGTGTTTTCATCAACTCTCTATCAGAGGTGTTTCAAGTTCTCGACAGGCTTTCAGTAAAGCCTCTTGAATGTTTAGAAACTCAAGGTATCCGGGTGGCAGTGGATACTTTGTAACATCGAACGGTTTCGATGGATTTTTAATCTTCTGTCTTGCAAAGGAATAGAGTGCCTTCTGGCTCTCTGTTGCCTCCGGTACTTGGTCAAACGGCATCCGACAATCGTTTCGCCATAGCTGGGGATCAACCGCATCAACCATCGCCTGGATCGGTGAGATTTGGTTATCAAACTTTGAGTTCAGGAACTCAGCTAGCCTTTCAGCTTGCACACGGGGTTTACTCATAATATCTTCGTAGCTAAGAAAGAGTCGGTGTTGTGTATCTTCCGTGTGCTGTAGTATCAGTGTCATCATGTGCTGCCAACGCAGCAAATTCATCGCGACAAACGAGATACTAACTTTCACATTGGATGGCATAATGAATTTCTGCCACGACACTGCGGTGTCGAGAGGGTTGCGAACTGTGATTATATAAATCGCATCGCCCCATATCTGTTTCCAGAACGGCAAAAAATGACTGAGTGCCGGATCCTTCCAAAACCAAGGGCCACCTTTGTGCATTTGAGACATCAGTTCAATAGCTTTATCTCTATACACCGGGTCAGTTGCTGTGTCTTCGATTCGCTGTTGGAAGTCACGATCCCACCAAGTTGCCCCGGAAGCGAAATCACCTAGCTCTGCCAACAAATCCCATAACGGTAGAAATTCCCAATACCCTCTAGGTGCATGTGCATCCGCTTCATGCAATGTTTCGGACGCTCCGGCATACGCACCCCATCTGTGCACCATCTCAGCAACGACAGAGGTTCCGCTGCGCTCGACACCAAGCACAATAATAGGGTGGTTTTCGGCGTTGATCATTCAATGACTAACCTTTAGATGTGGAATCCCAAGCATTTGTGCTTAGGCGGAAACACAATCGATTTGTTCAATATCTGCAAAAATTGGTCTCTCTGGAATAGGTAGCAACTCAGATTAAACACACTCCGTGAAAGTCTGCTCGCCCCTTTCCTCCTGTTTCCGCTTTATCTCTGTAATTTCTTGGTCTGTCAGACGTTCCTTGTCCGTCACGATAGTCTGTTCGATTAATTCCAGTTTCAATTCTCGATTGGTCAGCCACTCCCAGCGAGTGGCATTCACTGGATGAGGGTGTGGATGCACATCATCCGGACCAATCTCATCGGCAACGGTATAGAGATAGCCGGGTGTTGCGCCATCATGCTTAACTGTACCGCCCTCAGACTGAGTGAGCAGTGCAGGTCTATGAGAGAAAGCTTTCGCTACATTTCTGTTCTGTGTAATTGAACTTCCAACTCTAAGTGTGGTCAGCTTTTGCTGAGAGCCGTGATACCATATAAGCGTATAGTCGAAATCTTGCATCGGTTACCTCAAGTTCTTAACAGGGGGGTGAAAAAGGCTACGTACTTTGTCAAGGTTTCGATTGGCAAAAATGGGAGATTTACCTGCAAATGCCATTGTTATCTATTTTGGATATGCTTGAGTACGAATTCTCTCAAACAGCTTCGCAACAACTCCTCATGCCCAATCCAAATCTGGTGATTCGCATTCTCGAAGATTTCCATTTCCACATTGGGTATCAATTGAGCAACTTGTTCCACGGGCCAACTCGGTCTGATATCTTGTGCGCCGTATATGAAAATGCCCGGTATCTTCAATTTTGATAACTCCGCAAGCAGTGATGGACGCTTGATAAACTGTTTCCACGATTCATTGACCTGCCTGTTGACTTCCATGTTTGCTGGATAGTCCTGCACTGGCGGTGTTTCAAGTCCCTCGTCACGTCGCTGGCTATAGACCCGGTGCCAGTCACGGTCGTTGTGAATCCTGCCTCCCGATAGGCAAACAAATCCTTGTACATGCTCACTATAATGCAGGGAATAAGCTAACGCCAAGTCAGCTCCGAATGAGTGCCCAAATACAAGCCAACGCTCAATGCCGTAATGTTGACGAATCCCCTCCAAATCCTCAATACACGTTTCCACCGTATAGAATTCAGCTTCGTCGGAGCGACCGCAACCGCGGTGATCGAATCGCACCACTTGGCATAGATCATCGAACATTCCAGCGATCGGACTGAGATAGTCGCAGCAACCGGGACCGCCACTACATAGAACCGCTGGAACACCGTTCCCTTGCACAACTGTCCATAATCGGAATCCCTCAACTTTTATGAATGTTTCAGTCATTTTTTTCATTGTTAATAGCTATGATTCTATTGTTGAATTCATTTAAGAAACCGAGTTCTTGGCAAAAACTCGGTTTCTATAATTATGCTATTGTTTTCGGGCGATAATAGAATTGAAGGTTAGGCCTTCACGAGGGTTTAACCTACGATAGTACTCCAATCTGAATGATTGTTGTACAACTTCAAGGAGTGCCTCGGCTTCCCAAAAAGAGAAAAATCGCTTTGGTTCATATGTATCTTGTTCTAGGATGCCTTCAAAATTTTCTCCGCCCCAAAGTCCAAGATACATTAAGCCGTTTCCGTTGAGTCGAGTCGCGATCAGGCTGAAAATATGACCGATATCCTTCTTTGGTATGTGTAGAAGGCAATTCAGCGTATACACTGCGTCAAAGGTCTCGTCAATCTGATCAAGGTTGTAGCAATCCAAAATTTGAGCGGTGACACCCTTTTCTGCGGTGAGTTTCACCATTGTTGGCGCGTTGTCCACCGCAAGAACATGGAATCCTTGATTGTGAAAAAATTGGGAATCTCGACCAGGACCGCAGCCAATTTCAAGCAGGGTCTTTCGCCGTTCAGTCTTCAAGAGTTTTAGAAACTCTGACCGCTCTCGTTCCTTAAATCCATCGGTAGCGCCCGACTCCCTTTGATCAGCGTATTTCTCGTAAGACTCAATGAGTGTGTCAGTGAATTGCATCATGTCATGGTGCTCCGCGACTGTTACTGCTTGGTTCGGTGGGAGCGTAATTTAGCCTCCCCGGTTCTATAAACATACCGCTTCTAGAAAGTACCAGCACTACGAATAATGGAAGAATGGCTTTGCTGATATGGTATTATGGTATAATGTAACCCCCTCTTGATGCAAATAATTCTGTTTTTCTACAAATTAGCCTCCTGATAACCTGACGCTAACAAAAATGCCAATTATCACAGTCGAACATCTGAGCAAACATTTCAAGGTCTATAAACGCCGCACCGGATTTTGGGGAAATCTCAGCAGTACAGTTTCACGCCAGCACGATATTATCAAAGCGGTCGATGATGTGAATTTCACCCTTGATCGTGGAGAATTGGTGGGATATATCGGTGCCAACGGGGCGGGGAAATCGACAACCATCAAAATGCTGACGGGGATCCTTGTGCCAAGTTCGGGACATATTGATGTGATGGGATTGACGCCATATCGTCACCGGAAGGAAAATACTCGCCGGATCGGCGTGGTGTTTGGACAACGAACCCAACTCTGGTGGGATCTGCCCGTTATTGATTCCTTTGAATTGCTCAAGCACATCTACGAGATCCCACAGACCCTTTACAAACAGAACCTTGAGTTTTTCAGCGAACTGTTGCAGTTACAGCCATTTCTGTCCACGCCGGTGCGAAGATTGAGTCTCGGACAACGGATGCGGTGTGATCTGACCGCGGCACTGCTACATAACCCAGAAATCCTGTACTTAGATGAGCCGACCATCGGTTTGGATGTGGTTGCCAAAGAGCAGGTTCGTCAGTTCCTGAGGCAGGTTAACGCGGAACGCCAAGTCACAGTTATACTCACGACGCATGACCTCAACGATGTCGAGAAAGTTTGCCAGCGACTGATTATTATTGATAGTGGCAAAATCATCTATGACGGTGGGATTGATGATTTAAAAAAACGTTACGGCAAAACGCGAATGCTCATTGTTGACCTCGCACAGACGTATCCCGATATTCAACTTGAGGGTGTGGATCTGACCCGACGCGAGAGAAATCGTATCTGGCTTGCATTTGACCGTGATACGATTTCTGCTTCCGAAGTCATCGCACGGTTGACGGAGCGCTATGAGATCCAAGATTTAACGATATCGGAGCCGGAGATTGAGGAGATTGTTCGACGCATCTATGAGCTGGGGGTGCACTAATACCCACCGATTATATTACGATGAAGAAATATCTCACTTTTACGGTGAAAGCCTTTCAGCGGACGTTGACATATCGGTTTGAATTATGGATGGAACTGTTTATCAACGTGCTGTTCATGCTGGTCTATGTCTATCTGTGGAAGGCATTATACACAGGACAAACATCGGTAGAAGGATACGACCTGAACGGGATTCTGACATATATTGTCGTCTCACAGACCCTATTGACCTTCACGTTTACACTCCGGGTGGCACGTATTATCGAAGAGAAGGTACGCACGGGCGAAGTGGTCACCGATCTAATGAAACCGATCGATTTTCAGCTGATGACATTTACAACGGCTGCGGGAACTTCCAGCCATACAGCACTATTCAATATGCTTCCAAAACTCTTGCTGTTTTACGGTGTTCTGAGACTATCGCTGCCACCATCGTTTTTGACAGTGTCTCTCTTTATCATTAGTGTGGTTTTGGGGTATGTCATTCTGTTTAGTATAGAATTTATAATCGGTATTTTCGCGTTCTGGCTTGTCGAGATTCGCGGCATTTACGCTTTGGTTATATGGGGACTGTCTATGTTGTTTTCCGGCTACTTTTTACCTTTGGAGTTTTATCCCGCTTTCTTAGCCAAGGTCGCGGTGGTCTTGCCGTTTCGTGCCATTATCTATTTTCCAACTGCCATTTACACCGGTCAATTGCTAGGGGCGAGTCTCGTCACAGCACTGTTGATACAATTGATTTGGGTGGTTGTGTTGGTAGGGCTTGGACGGCTTGGATACCGGGCAGCCTTCCGTAAATTGGTGATTCAGGGTGGGTAGAATGGGTGTATCTGAAAATGCGTGGTAGGGGAAATCCTTGTGGTTGTCTTTAGACAGGCACAAGACCTGACCCTACATTTAAGGAGGGAAGGAACAGAAGGTTCTCGGTTATGCGACGTTATATCAAACTCTACTTTCTTCTCGCCGGTGCGTATGTGCGCTCCCGGCTTCAATACCGGCTCTCGTTTGGTCTTATGTGCTTCGGGGTTGTTATCAGCGAGGCCTGCTTGCTCGGCTTGTTGGGCGCGCTGCTCGCCAAGTTTCGCACTGTTAATGGCTGGACGTGGGCAGAAGTGGTATTCCTTTACGGCTTAGGCAACCTATCGTACTCGCTTATGCGGATATTGGGGAGCCAGTTAGACGATTTTGACCGGTACATCGTTCGCGGTGAGTTGGACGGTGTGCTGATTAAACCCGTGCCGCCACTATTCTACATCCTTGCAAATCGTGTAGAGTTAGTCCACGTTTCGCGGGCGTTGACGAGTGTTATTATCTTCGTTGTCGCGTTCCATTTGACCGGTATTCGTTGGACGCTGAACGTGGCATTGTTCACCGTTACAACAATTCTGAGTGGTTCACTGATTATGTTTACATTGATGCTAATCAGTGCCACCGTCGCGCTATGGACGACAAAATCGGGCAAATTGACGGATCTACTTATTAGCGCGACCAAAGAGGCAGCAGCCTTTCCTTTCTCCATCTATCCGCTCGCTGTGCGGGTACTTTTGACATTTATTCTGCCTGTCGGTTTCGTGACATATTATCCTGCCCAACGGCTGCTTCAGAAGGGCGAATTTCTCGGTATGCCTGAATCCTTTCAATTCGGAGCGCCGGTCGTCGCGCTGGTGATGCTCTGTGTTAGCTATCTCTTCTGGTACAATGGGCTGCGACGCTATCACAGTACAGGTTCATGACGATTTTTGGAGCAGGCTGATTTTTCCTTGCGCTTCGCTGGTCGGTATGTTAGAATAAAGATGTTCAAGTGGGGCATTAGCTCAGCTGGGAGAGCGCTTGCATGGCATGCAAGAAGTCATCGGTTCAAGTCCGATATGCTCCACCTTTTTTGTGCCCACAGATCTCTGTTTCCTACTTGTCGTTTGATTTCTGTGCGGTGTCTTCTCTTTTTGGAGCGGTGCTGAGGTGCCGGGGAATTAAGCCGTTGTCTAACACGCCTAAGATGGTTAGATGCAGCTGTGCACGTGGCGGCAAAGATTCAATGAGATTTTCTTCAGCCATCTTAACCTTCTGTTCTTGGGCTAAGCGTTGCTGGTGAAATTTTTTCAAAATCTCTCGGACCTGATCATCTGATGCCAATTCATCTTTAACAAGCCGATTCAAGGGACGCAGATTTTCGATTGCTTGGCGGTGTCTTTGACGTTTAAGTTCCCACAAGGCTTTGATTTGCGCTTTTTGTTCCGCTGTTACTCCCAGTGCTTCTAGCGTTACCCCTTCGTTCTCGTTCTCTGTCTTTTGCGCCCATGTCACGAAGCCGAAAAATATGGCGAATATCAGCAGGGCAAGTATAAGACTGATATAGAATTTGAGCATGTTTCACCTCTTTTGGATTCAACATTCCGACGGATTGTAGCCAATTATCTCCAACATCACGAAAGAATACCATAATGCCGTTGGGCTGTCAAATGATGGGTTCGGTTCTTCGTGTTTTCGGCTTGGCTGGAGGTGCGGCACTGCATTTCAAAGATTTATTAATAATAGATCTGCCCAATTTTGTGAAAAGATGGTATGATGTTGTAACTTCATTGGCGATATTGCGCCAAAGATAAACCATCAGATCTTATACCAATCTCTTTGTAGGTTTCTATGGGATAATATTTTTCCGAACAATTCTGCTAAATGAAAGGAATGAAGAAGATGAAAGCGGCACTGCTAAGCCCAGGAAATGCACATTTTGAAGGACACTTAGGCACATTACAGGAGTTGCCGGAGGTCGAAGGTATTTTTGTTTGGGGGGAAGACGAATCTGCTTTGACATCTCTGAAACAGTCGGACGAGCATAAGGTGGAAAGCGTTACCACCGATTTGGATGCAATTCTGGCGCGGGACGATATTTTCTTTGCTATTGCCACCATGAGAACAGACCTGAAGCCAAATATTTTTATACGGATATTGGAATCTGGCAAACACCTTATGGCAGAAAAGCCGATTGGCAGAACCGCCCCAGATGTGCAGCGGGTTGTCGAGGCGGCGGAGCGCGCAGGGATGCAATTGGGCGTCTGCTATCAAAATCGCTATAACCCGATGATTCGTGAAGCACGAGATCTTATAGGACAGGGCTTGTTGGGACCGCTGATGTCGATAGAGATGCGGATGCTAACGACGCAGGTACAATACCGTAACCCCGACGGCTGGCTATTTCGCCACGAATACGCAGGGAGTGGCATCTTGGCGTGGTTGGGTTGTCATTATATCGACATGCTACGCTACATCACCCACGACGAGATTGTGTCGGTGTCTGCCGAGGTCGCAACACGCAGCGGTGAGGATATCGATGTGGAGGATATTGCTACGCTCTCTTTTCGTTTGCGTTCGGGTGCGGTAGGTTCTCTACATGCGGGATATACCCTTGCGTTGAGCGGATCAAAATACCCCAACCAACCCAGTTACGATACCTATGTTGGCGTCAATGGTCAGAACGGTCGGATTCACTGGGCTTCCCCAGGCGTTGCAGAACATATGAGCGTTGAAACAGCTCAAGGTTCTTGGGCGTCTGCGCCTCAGCGCGAATTTGACTATACCTTGGGTCAATCTCCTGCGTATGGTGGCATTGCTGGGGAGGAGTTCATCCGTGACTTTATTCGTTCAGGACAAGGCGAAGGCACCCCGCCTGCATCGGGTCGTGATGCACTCCAAGTTGCTCGCATAATCGATGCGGCTTTGGAATCCAGTCAAACGGGTCGCCGGGTTGAGGTTGAACTACCTTAGGAGACCTGTGAAAAACGGGGAAAAGGTTTTAGATATTCTTGAGGAGGGATGAACAAGATCTTAATATTGACATTATTTCCTGTTAATGCTAGACTGTAAGACAGAGTCGTGAGGAAATCCAATTGAAGGTTGAGGGGTTGGCGATTTCCCTGATAGGTCTGGGTGTTAAGCCCATGTCCACTAGTAAGAAGCCTACTTCTGTTTGAAGGGCTTTGAACTTACTCATAACTGGAGGAACAGATGGCGACTAAGGTAGTGAATAATCAGGAAAGGTTTGATTGGGTTGAGTACCCGGTACAGGATGACGTCAGATTGGAAGTGTATTGGAGGTCTGACCGAGGGGGGCATGGTCCGGCAGCCTCTTTGTATTTCTATGATGACGAGGTTTTGCGGTTCGACTGTTTTGGCGGTGAAGAGGGTCATTGTCACATGAATCTGGGCCAAACCCGAGGACAACGGTGGTATTACCCGGAAGGCGCTGTGAAAGAAAACATTAAACAAGCGGGTTTTGATATTCGGAAAAACTACCAGTTTTGCATCCTGTCACACCAAGATGATAGGATTCGGCGGCTGAAAATCGATCAGGAAAAGCTTGAAGTGGCCGCGAGTCAAATGGAAAGCAGGTTGACCGAGCTTACTGCTCAACTCGACATGCTTTAGATTCGTATTGCTAGTATGCCATTAAATTTGTATGATGGGTTACTAGGGGCAGCGGAAATCGTTGCCCCTAGCACCTTTCATCTGAACGTTCAGGTTTACCCTTCAATCACTTCCATCCAAACGCCACGGACAAATCCCGGATATTCTCCTTCACTAAAAGCGGGATAATAGACATCCTCACCAGTAAAATCGTGGACAACCTCACCACCTTTACCGTCGGGGATATGGACACGGCAGGTTCGCTCCCTCTGTTTATAGAGTGCGGTGGGCGAAGGTGTTCCTTGCTCAACGCGGTAGCGTTCCAGCGCGTATTCGTCAACTTCGATGCCCAGTCCCGGTGCTTCCGGCGGGGCAATCGTTCCGTCCACCACTTCCAACCGTTGCGCTAAAAGGTCATGTTCCCACAACTCAAAGCAGGTGATTGCCGGCAATTGTGCGTGCGAGAGAACCGCGCCGATGTGCATGGCATACGCGGTCGTAATGCCCGTTCCGACCATCTGCAGCCAGAATGGTTTGTCAAACGAAGCACACAATGCGTTGATTCGCCGCGTCCCCGTTGCGCCGCCTCCGACGACAAACCCGCCGGAGCAGCGAGCGTGTAGGCATGGTTCGTTAAAGTGTTCGACAATCCGTTTTTCTACGGCTTCCTGTAGGCGTCCCGCACCTTCAATATCTGTGCCGAGGTAGTAGGGACTTTCGTAGTAGGCGACGTTAGGATGCTTATCCAGCTCCTGTAGAACAGGCTGTGCGCCCTCCGCTGTTCGGAGAAAACCGTTGAAATCGATGTCCAATTTGTAGCCTTCTGGGACAACCTTTCCAACGGCTTCTACTTGCGCGAAGATATCCCGCCACGGACGGGCTTTCAGCTTGATTGACGTATAGCCGCGTTTTATAGACTCCTCCGCCTCTTTCACCCAATCCTCTGGCGGCATGTCAATATCCCACCACGAAATTGGGCAACGGTCCCGGACCTTTGCGTCCAGCAATTGGTATACAGGCACACCAACCGATTTGCCGACGGCATCAAATAGGGACATCTGAATGCCGAAACCGATGCTATCGTCCTGCATGATTGCAAACGGGTTCTGTCCAATGACCCGATCGAAGTTGCCAGATTCGTCCCCCATATTTTCGCCGTAGCCGATAACGCCGTTATCTAACTCAACACGGTATATTTCTATCTGCTCCGAATGTGTCAAGGCGCGTTGCATGTGTTGGGTAACATAATCGGTGTAAAAAGGGATATGTAGCGTAAGCATTTCAAGGGTCTTAATTTTCATTACTGGGATCCTCCAAAAGGTTAAAAATCCGATATATATTATAACTCAAATCGCCACTTATAGGGTGGGTCACCACTTAGGCTATTGTAGCATAGTTTTCGGTTGCGGAGCAAAAATTGTGGTTAGCATAGACCTTTTTCACTTTTTCTGCTATCATGTTTTCAACACACTTATTGAGAGGAGAAACAATGAATTACGGAACAATTCCAGGGATAGAGAAAGAGGTTTCTCAGCTTGTGCTCGGGTGTATGCTGTTTTCGCCCGATGGGATGGAACATAGTTATTCAATGCTAGACGAATTTTTTGCGGCTGGGGGCAATGCACTTGATACCGCGCATAGCTACGGCGGCGGCGATAGCGAGCGGCTGCTCGGCATGTGGATGAAAAATCGGAAAAACCGATCCAAGGTGTTTTTAGTTGACAAGGGTGGACATCCACACACCGCTGTGCCACGTCCACGCTTGAGTCCGGAGGAGCTCGCGCATGACATCCATGAAAGCCTCCTGCGTCTACAGACCGATTATATCGACCTGTTTCTGCTGCATCGAGATGACCCGATCATTCCCGCCGGTACAATCATCGAGCACTTGAATCAAGAAATTCGCGCGGGCAACCTTCGAGCGATTGGAGCGTCGAATTGGGAGCTGGAACGGCTCCAAGAAGCGAATGCGTACGCTGCGGAACATGGGTTGCAGGGATTTGTGGTCAGCAGCAACAATATCAGCTTGGCTATTCCAATGGAACCGATGTGGAAAGGAGTTGTGTCCGTGTCGGAGTCGGCGTGGGAATGGCATCATGAAACACAATTTCCGCTGCTACCTTGGTCCTCACAGGCACGCGGGTTTTTCAGTGGGCGTTTTGCCCCTGAAAAACGGGAAAATCAGGACATGGTGCGGGTGTACTATACCGATGACAACTTTGAGCGACTCGGACGGGCACAAACACTTGGGGAGAAGAAAGGGTGTACGGCGATACAGATTTCGTTGGCGTTTGTTTTGCATCAGCCGTTTCCGACGTTTCCGCTCGTTGGTCCCCTGACCCAAGAGGAGCTCGCTTCATGTCTTGCAGCGTTGGCGATTCAACTGTCCCCCGACGAGATGCGATGGTTGAATCTGGAAGCCGATGACATTGATCTGTGAACGAGATAGTTCACGAACAAATTGATACCCTGCATCCGGTTCCGTCGATGCCCCAAGGTTCTCGCGCTCCTATTTCCATGCGACCTAAGTTGCAAGAATTCTACTCAAAGGAGATTTCAAATGAGAAAATTGACTGTGCTGTTCTGGGTGCTGATTTTTACTGCCCCGAGTGCTGAATTGATGAAGACACAGGCGGCTGAAGATAAATTCGCCTATGCATTTAGTCGTCGTCCGGATGTAACCCCGGATATTTATGTCGTTGACGGAGAGAGAGGCAAACCCATACAGTTGACTGACGATTTGGCATGGGATAGCTGGCCCGCCTGGTCCCCAGATGGGACGCTTCTCGCCTTTATATCCGATGGAAGACTCGTTGTAATGGATGCCGAGAAAAATCGAAGAAATATTGCTGCCGGTACGTTCTTTCGGCCGGCTTGGTCTCCAGATGGACGTCAAATTGCCGTAATGAAGGGGCTATCTCTCTGGGTCTTTGATGTAGAGACGCGCGAGGGCAAAGAAATCCATGGAACACAGGTTAGTATGTCACCTACTTGGTCTCCAGACGGTCTTCAGATTGCCTTCCGTTCTGACCTCTTTGCCGAAGGGAATTGGGATATCTACCTCATGGATATAAATATTGATATAAATCCACTGAATCCGAGGCGGCTCACCGTCGATCCGGGGGATGATCACTACCCCGCTTGGTCCTCCGAGGGCACCGAGTTAGCGTTTAGCTCAGATCGAAGTGGGCAGTCACAAATTTACGTCATGGATATGATAAAGGGTAAGAAGATTCGGCAATTAACGGACTTACCTTTTTCAGGTCAAGGTCCCGTTTGGTCGCCGGAGGGAGATCGAATTGCCTTTGGGGGGCAGGAAGGTAACGACCTTGAATCTGTTGGGATTTATGTTGTTAATGCCGAAGGTGGCAAACCGACCCTGCGTATCCCCGGCCCAAGTGGTCCCCCCGCGTGGGGGAAGGGCCCCGTGCGCTTTGCCGTTGACCCACGAGAAAAATTGGCAACGACTTGGGGTGCAATTAAAAAAGGTAATTGAGTCAATACACAAATTGTCGGTTCACGTAAACGGACAGAAAGCAACATTATGGCATTTCAAGAGGCACTTTATGCCCTCGGCGTCCGGGAAAACACCCTTTCCGACGAGGAAAAGTTCAGGTTGGATCAAGATGGCTTTCTCCCCTTTCCGAACCTTATCCCTGCCGAGTCGGTCGCTCGGATGCGGTCGGAAATGGAGGTGTTGTTCACCCTCGAAAGCACCGGCGAACCGGGTATGCCGAAGGAGTGCACAAACATGCAAAATAAATCCTCTGCCTTTGATGTCTGCTTCACGCACCCACGTTTACTTGCGGCGGTCGCTCATGTGTTGAGGGAAGATTTCAGATCTCTAGGGATCCATTCGCGCCCCAATCGGCCAGGGGGTGGGCACCAACCGCTTCATGTTGACTACGGCGGACCGCCAGCCAAACCCGGCACGTATTATGTCTGCAACTCAATGTGGATGTTAACGGACTTCACCAAGGAGAATGGTCCCACCCGTGCTGTTCCCGGGTCCCATCGTAGCGGCAAACACCCACAGGATTTGATGGAAGCACCGCAGGAAGCGCACCCGGATGAGATAAATTTAATCGGCACTGCTGGCACGGTTGTGGTCTTCAATAGCCACCTATGGCACGGGGCTACGTTGAATCGCAGCCAAACCGACCGCCCAAACGTTACCAGTTTTTGGTGTCGCCGCACGATCCGCATGTGGACAGATCAGCGTCGGATTGGGGTGTTCTCAATACAAAAACCTTTTCCCGTCTCAGTGAAGCGGCACGATGTCTATTTGATTATGATTGTTGAATCTTTTCTGGCGACAGGTTTTTGTGGGACGCAGATTCACGCAGATAAAAGCAGGGACACAAAGCTCTAGAGCGTCTCAGGTTTAGCACACTTATGTTTCGACTGTGACGCATTTCCGAGTCCCTTGATCCTTGCCGCGACCTCCTACAAATCAGTGTTGTTTGTATTCTGACCAGAAGCCTACCTTGAGTTTGCCGAAGGAGCCGCAACTTTGGCACGGGAGAGAATCCTCCGACGGACGGTCCGGGGCGGGATATAGTAAATCTATCGCTATAACAGAAAACTTGCACTGAAAAAAAGGAATAGTCTATGTCTACCAAACCAAACGTGCTTTTGATAAGTACCGACCATTGGCCCGCTGCTCTCTTGGGGGCTGTGGGACATCCAGCCATTCAAACCCCTACCCTTGATGAACTCTGCCGCAGTGGGGTTCGTTTCACTAACACCTATGCCGAGTGCCCGGTCTGCATTCCAGCCCGTCGGACCCTTATGACGGGGGTTACACCCCGCACCCACGGGGACCGGGTTTTTAAGGATAAACTGACTATGCCCGCAATCCCGACGATGGCACAAACCTTTCGGGATGCAGGGTACCAGGCGTATGCTGTCGGGAAATTGCATGTCTACCCGCAACGCGACCGTATCGGCTTTGACGATGTGATTTTGGACGAGGAAGGTCGCGTCCAGTACGGGGTTTTAGATGACTACGAGCTTTTTCTCGGCGATCGTGGATATGCAGGGCGACACTTTGAACACGGGATGGGTAACAACGAATACGGCACCCGCCCATGGCACCTTCCAGAGGAGACCCATGCTACGAACTGGGCGACAAGTCAGATGGCACGGTTCGTTAAACGGCGCGATCCGAATCGTCCCGCTTTCTGGTTCATTTCTTACCGTCACCCCCACCCCCCAATCGTTCCGCTACAAACATATTTGGAGTTGTACCGCGATATTCCGATTGATGAACCGTATCGCGGCAGCTGGTCAGCTGCCCCAGAAAATCTGTCTTTCAGTCTGCAAGCTAACATCGCGCGGGGAGCTAAGTTCACGTCGCACCAGATCACCGCTATCCGTCGCGCCTTCTATGCCCTCTGCACCCATATCGACCATCAGCTACGCGTCCTTATCGGGACCTTGCGTGAAGAAGGTGAGCTCGACAATACGATTATCTGCTTTACATCCGATCACGGCGATATGCTAGGTAACCATAGTATGTGGGCGAAACGGCTATTCTACGAATACTCCGCCAACATCCCGATGATCTTGCTCGGCGTTGCTGGGGATGAACGGGTGGGTTACAACCGCGTTGACGATCGACTGGTCGGTTGGGCGGATGTGATGCCGACGTTACTGGACTTGGCGGGCATCAATATCCCTGAGACAGTTGAAGGGGTATCAATGGTCGGTGAGCAGAGACGAGATTGGTTCTACGGCGAGGTTGGAGAAGATAACCATGCCACGCGCATGATTCACGACGGACGCTACAAACTCATCTACTATCCTGTTGGCAACTGTCGGCAGCTTTTTGACTTACAAAACGATCCGGATGAATTGATAGACCTCTCCGCTTCCGCTGAACATGCCGATATCCTCAGCGATTTGACTGACCTGCTCATCAGCCAACTCTATGGTGGCGACGAAGCTTGGGTTGAAAACGGGCAGCTCGTTGGTGTGCCCGGCCGGGACTTTATCCCCGGTTCCAATAGAGGGCTCACCAGCCAACGCGGTTCGCATTGGCCCCCGCCGCCGCGCACGAATATGTCGCAGATACAGTGGCACTCTGAAGGCGAAGACAAGTGAAGTGGGCTGAAGTTGGAAAACATGGATAACTTTAGACACTTTCAACTTTGGCTCATATTAAGAAAGCGTCCAACAGAAACCGAGTTTTTGCCAAAAACTCGGTTTTTCTTTGCGTTTTACACTCCCTTTTTCTATGAACCTCAACTTTATTTTTACTAACTAACCTTATACGATTAGGAGGCTATCCTATGGCAGACTGGTGGCACAGCAAAACATGGCGGTTTATTCAAACGAATCTGCGAGAGATTGACATGCTCGACATTGATTCCGAGCGTGTAGTTGCTGATATGCAGTCGTTCAAAGCAAATGTACTGATGATTAATGCGGCGGGGATTATCGCTAGCTATCCCACGAAGCTGCCGTATCATTTTCAGAGTCCGTTTCTGAAGGGGGATAGCCTGCAATCAATCATTGCTGCATGTCATCGCGCTGATATCCGCGTGATGGCACGCACCGATTTTTCTAAGATACGTTACCCAATTTATGAAGCCCACCCGGAATGGGTGTCCCTTACCGTTACTGGTGAGATTGTCGAATACAACGGGGATGTGCAGGTCTGCCTGAATGGAGGCTATCAGCAGGAATATGCCTTGCGGATTATTGAGGAACTACTCACAACGCACGATTTCGACGGGATTTTCTTTAATATGGGTGGGTATCAGACGAGGGACTATAGTGGTAATTATCACGGTATCTGCCATTGCGCCAATTGCGAACGATTTTTTTTAGAGCTGTTTGGGCTGCCTCTGCCGACCGAAGAGGATCGCGACGATCCGGCGTTTCGGAAATACAACCTCTTCAAGCAACGGACGTTACAGGCGCACCACGAGAAGGTTTACAATTTTATTCACAGACTGAAGCCCGATATTTGTATCGCCAACCACCGGGAATTGCGTCGAGGATTCAACCGGATGGAGGCAAACACTGCGTTAGACCGACCCCTGCCCCACTGGCAGTATAGCGCGTCCGACAATACGAAATGGGCGGTGAGCAGCTATCCAGAAATGGTGTCCAGCGGTACGACCGTTGACTTTATCGACTTCCCCTACCGGCATGTCGCGGTGTCACCGCATCAGCAGGCGTTACGTCTAGCGCAGAACTTAGCCAACGGTGGGGCATTAGATTACTACCTTATCGGGCGGTTAGACAATCACGAGGACAGATCAGGGTTTGAGCCTGTCAAGGGGATCTACCACTATCACGCGGCCAATGAAGCGGCATACACCAGCAACCGATCGAAGGCGAACATTGCGTTGCTGAAGTCTGACCGAGTTAGTGCCGATGCGTTCAAGGGGTGGTTCCGTTTCTTGGTGGAGAACCACTTCCTTTTTGATACCCTGACAGTGGACGCAGCACTCGATTTAGCGTGGGACAAGTATCAGGCGATTGTGTTGCCCGACGTTCGACCGATGAGCGATGAACTGGCAGGGCGGATTGACCGGTTTGTTGAGGAAGGTGGAACGGTGATCGCCGCTGCCCAGAGCGGATTCCGGGGTGCGGACGATGAGCCCAGACCGACGCCAGCACTAAAGAGCCTCGGAATTACACAGATCAAACGAATACGGGCGGATATGCGTGGGTCGTATTTCAAATTGGACGATAAACAGGGGTTCGAACGGTTCGAGGACACGGAGCTTATCTATATGGACGGGACGTACGTCTATGCCACGTATGCGTCGGATGTCCAGCAACGATTCAAGCTGATTCCGCCACACAACTTCGGTCCTCCTGAGCGGTGCTATTACACGCAGGTCACGGAGCACCCGGCGTTCACGGTTCGTTCCTTCGGAGACGGAAAGGCGATCTATATCCCGTGGGAGCCGGGGCGACTGTTCCACCGGCAGGGCTATCCCAATACCGCCGATTTTGTCGCTGATCTGCTAGAGGGAGTTGCCGGACTGACGCCAATCGGGGGTAATCTGTCACCGATGGTTGAGGTGACGTGGTTTGAAAAGGTGGACGGCAGTTCACAATTAGTGCATCTGGTGAACGGTTCGGGGCATTTCGGGGTGAGTTTTTACCAGCCGGTCAAGATGGTGGACTTGGAAATCGAGTTGCCGTCAGCGAAGCCGCCGAGGTCAGTGCGAAGCCTAGTCTCAGGGGAAACATGCGCGTATAGCTGGTCAGATGACCTGCTGACGATTCAGGTCCCTGAACTGAGCTTGTTTGAAGCAATCGAGATTTTGTTATAGATGTCTGAGGGAAAGTAAGTCAAGAGGCGTCATCACTAGGAGCATTTATTTTTCCGTTTTGGCTCATGCCCCGTTGTACCCGGTAGGCGGGGCATCTTGCCCCGCTGTTTGTAGTAGCGCATTCATTCTAATCTGATTGGGATTGGCACAACTTTATGGACTTCACCAATTTGTTGCCCAAGGACCAATACGGTGTTGGGCACTTCGCACCTTTGGGGCTAAACTGACCTTCGGTTTGCACGATATCGGCCAATTTCTGAGCTATATTTAAGCGAAAGATGAGCCGTATAGCGTGTCAATCCATAACAATTCCCTCCGACAGTGTTTCTCCTTGAAATGTACGGGTGTTTGGTACAAAATTTGCGCTTTGTAGATTCAATCTACAGATTCAGGGAGGAGCCCCCAATGAATCCCAAGCGCATTTTAAGCGTAATTCCCCGCCTTCTTGTGGTGCTAAATATCTTATTCCTATTGGCAAACATCGAAGCGGCTGCCGCTGCGGAAGGCATCATTGCATTCGCATCGTCTAGGAATAGTAAACCACCAAATCGTGGAATCTCTACGACGATTTATCTGATAAATGCCGATGGTACTGACGAACGGAAATGGCTCGAAAACAAGCGTTTTGGCTTCCCCACTCCTCCAACTTGGTCGCCTGATGGTCGGAAAATTGCCTTTTCTACATCTAAAGCCAATGATGGCTTGCATGTTTTTATTAAGAATCTCCGTAACGGCATACAAAAGAAGGTGACCGATAAATGGGAAGGAGACCATCTAGGATACGTGGTCTATTCTTGGTCTAGGGATGGCAAATCGTTAGCACTTTCGTGTTGGGAACTTCCTCCGCTTGAGGCTTCAGATATCTGCATTATTGATGTTGAGGGCAGGCAATTAAAAAACCTGACACAGTTTGCCGGAGTTGAGGATAGTGCTCCAAGTTGGTCTCCGGATTCCTCTAAAATTGCGTTTATGTCGAACCGCAATGGAAATGACGAGATTTATGTCATGGATGCCAATGGCAGAAACCCTGTCAATCTGACCAATCATCCCAGTTGGGATTCCTCAGCAGACTGGTCACCGGATGGAAAAAAGATTGTGTTTTTTTCTCATCGAGGAGGGCAATCTGATATCTACGTGATGGACGCCGACGGTGCCAATGTTGTCAACTTAACAAATCACCCCGCAGAGGACCGTGTTCCAGCATGGTCTCCCAATGGACAGTGGATTGCTTTTCAGTCTACTCGAGATGGGAACTGGGAGATTTATGTCATGGATGCAGATGGCAACAATCAGACACGAGTCACCAATCATCCAGATAAAGATGTACGGCCGGTTTGGGTGATTCCCGATCGGTCTCTTCCTGTTGATACACGAGGTAACCACGCCACATTGTGGGGACAGCTGAAATCAGAAAAGCGATGAGCGGGTAATTGCTGCTGGAGGCATGAAAGTTGACGATGATATGAAACGCCGGTTTGCTTCGCAGACCGATCCCAAAAGGAGATGAAGGATGACTCGAAAAAGATTGCTATCGCTTGTTTTTATCGGGACTATTATGTTCAGTAATTTTGCTTTATTGTCCAATCTTTGGACACAGGTGCCCAAAAAAGCACAAATTGCCTTCGAGTCAGATCGCGATGGAAACTTTGAAGTCTATGTGATGGATACCAATGGGAGAAATCCACGAAACCTGACACTCCATCCTTCTAGTGATTCAAGTCCGGCGTGGGCCCCTGATGGGAAGCAGATTGCCTTTGTTTCTAGTCGAACCGGCAATGCGGAAATCCATATCATGGACGCTGATGGACAGAATGTCCGAAAGATCACAAACTACCTAGATTTTGACTATGCTCCCACATGGTCACCCGATGGGAGACAGATTGCCTTTGTCTCCGTACGAGGGGAGCAACAGGACATCTATGTCATAGATATAGATGGACGCAATCGTCACAACCTCACCAATCATCCGTCACCAGATAACAATCCCACATGGTCACCCGATGGGAGGCAGATTGCCTTTGACTCCACACGAGACGACAAGAATTTCTTCGACCCGAATGCAGAAATCTATGTAATGGATGCCGATGGCGGTAACGTTCAAAAGCTGACCCAACATCTTGCTCGATATCGTTTTCCGGCATGGTCGTCTGATGGAAGACAGATTGCCTTTGTTTCCAACCGCGGGAACAGAGATAAAAGTAACATTTATATTATGGATAGGGACGGTAGCAACGGTGTCCAATTCACTGATTTTGGGGATGCTTGGAAACCCGCATGGTCACCAGATGGTCGTCGAATCGCTTTTAATTCAAGCTTGGAAGGTACACCTGGCATCTATGTGATGGACATAGATGGTAAGAATAGGAGAAACCTTACCCCTCAACCCAACTTCGATTGGGATCCAGATTGGTTCGATCCAGAAGTGCCACCCTATGCAGTTTCCACCCTTGGCAAGTGTGGCGTCACTTGGGGATTACTCAAGGTAAGAAAATGAACATTATCCTCTTCCAGAAAAATCAGTGATGGTCGGTCATGTCAAATGGCTGACCACACGATTCAAGGTGCCAATTCAGATAAGCAGGTTAAAGGAACACCACATGTTAAAATCCATACAGCAAAAACAAATCAATCCCGGTAAATATTTAGGGTTCATGTTTTCCATAGCCAGCGTTTTCGTCAATGTAATGTTATCGTGGGCGCAAGCCCCTCACAAACCTCAAATTGCTTTTGTCTCTGACCGGGATGGTGTTAGCCAAATCTACGTCATGGATGTCACAGGTAGAAATGTCCGGCGACTCACAACCCCACCCGGCTCGTCCAATCGTCCGGCATGGTCTCCCGATGGGAGAACAATTGCGTTCAAATCAGATCGAGACGGGATAGGCCGTACCGGTATCTACCTAATGGACGCTGATGGTGGAAATGTCCGAAAACTCCCTATACCACTTTTTGCCCCCTCGGGTCCAACGTGGTCACCTGATGGACGAAGGATTGCTTTCCTTGCTAGACAAGGCTTTGAAGATGAGAACTTTGACATCTACGTGATAGATGTCAATGGGAAAAAACTCCAAAGACTTACAAACCAGCCCGGAGCAGATTGGTCTCCCACATGGTCTCCTGACGGGAAACAGATCGCTTTTCGATCAAGCCTAAGAAGTGGAGGAGAAATTTACGTGATGGATGGCGATGGAAGTAATAAGCGTAACTTGACCAATCACATCGCCAATGATAGTAATTCCGCATGGTCTCCTGACGGTAAATCAATTGCTTTTGAATCTTCCCGGGACATTGCGAGAGAAAAAGGACGTGATATCTATCTGATGGATGTCAATGGGAGAAATTTGCGTAACCTGACCGAAAAGCATCCGAGGCATGATGATCATCCCGCATGGTCTTCTGACGGTAGAAAGATTGCTTTTGTTTCTAATAGGGATGGAAATGCTGAAATCTATGTGATGGATGCCGATGGACGAAATCAAAGGAATCTAACAAATCACCCAGCGTCGGACGGTTTATTTGGAGTATCTTGGTTTGACCCTCGATTTGCGCTTTCTGTCCTTCCTGTTAGCAAGTGTATCGTTAGTTGGGGTTGGCTCAAACGGCTTGGACAGTAGATGAGTTTGATGATACACTTGATGTTCCTATCTTTTTACTTAGCTCACACAGGCTATACCTATCCCAGAAAAACCGATAGGCACTTTGCACACTTGAGGTCACAGTTGCACGATATCGGTCAATTTCTGATGTATACACAAGCGCAATCTGCTCCATTTCAGAGCGGTTTTAAGGCTAAATTGTTCAAGACTCTCTGAATGGGATAGCGTGTCAATCCATAACAATTCCCTTCGACAGTGTTTCTCCTTGAAATGTGCGGGTGTTTGGTACAAAATTTGCGCTTTGTAGATTCAATCTACAAATTCAGGGAGGAACCCCCGATGAATCGCAAGTGCATATCAAGTGCGATTTTCTCTCTTCTTGGGCTACTGAGTAGCTTGATTCTATCAGTAAATGTTGAGGCACAAGCGCCCCGTAAAGCACAGATTGCCTTCTCCTCTGATCGCGACGGGAATGGAGAAATTTACGTGATGGATACCGAGGGCAAAAATCAGCGCAACCTGACAAATCATCCGGCATCTGATTTTGCGCCCGCTTGGTCGCCGGATGGTAAAAAAATCGCGTTTGTATCGACGAGGCGGAGGGGGAGTGACGATATTTACGTGATGGATGCAAAGGGAAGAAATGTTCAGAGACTCACGGACCATCCTGGATCAGACGAAAAACCCGCATGGTCGCCCGATGGTCGAAAAATTGCCTTCAGTTCTAATCGAGATGGAAATTGGGAAATTTACGTAATGAATACCGATGGTAAAAATCAGCGCAATCTGACACAGCATCAGCGGAATGATACTTCGCCCGCATGGTCGTCTGATACTCGAAAGATTGCTTTTAGCCGTGTAGGTGGTGGAACTCCTGGTATCTATGTAATGGACGCTGATGGGCAAAATGTTCATCGGTTAAACGATGAATTACATCGTGCAACTCAACCGGCATTGTCCCCCGACGGTCGCAGGGTTGCTTTCACCCTAGGTGCAAGACTTGGCAATGACATCTACGTGATGGATGCAGATGGAAAAAACGTCCGGAGACTGACAGGACCTCCGACATCTGACATCTGTCCCGCGTGGTCTCCTGACAGCCGACAGATTGTCTTTACCTCACGGAAAAACTTTCAAGAAAGGAACCACGACATCTACGTCATTGATGCCGATGGAAACAATCTCCGGAACCTGACAAATCATTGGAGTGATGACCAAGAACCCGCTTGGTTCGATCCCACATTTTCTGTTACCTCCGCTGGTAAGCGTCTACTCACTTGGGGGCAGCTGAAATCAGAAAAGCAGTGAGGAGCAATCGCTGCTAAAGGGAATAGTGAAAGCCATTGTTACTCAGAAGGGGTTTCTGTACAGAATAGCCCTAAGCTTGATTACAAATCTAAGCAACACAGCACTCCCTTGATTGAAAACGCCATGTGTTGGAAACTGGAAAGCAGTATGAGCGCTAAGAAAAGAGGGAACCAGAAATGAAATTTACACTGTTGAATCGAACCTTACAGCCTCTCTGCCTAATTGTAATGCTAGGTCTCGTGCTAATATCGGTAAGTCCAGCGCAATCGCTCGATCCAATGATTGCTTTCTCTTCAAACCGTCACGGTCATGATGAGAACCATGACATTTTTATAATGATGGCGGACGGGTTTCGGCCCCAAAATCTCACGAAAAATCCTGCCTCATGGGATTACCTCCCTGCTTGGTCTCCAGATGGGAGAAAAATTGCTTTTACATCGGAGCGCGATGGGAACTTTGAGATTTATGTCATGGACGCTGACGGTGAAAACCCCGTCAGACTTACCAGAACCCCCGGGTGGGACGTTGTTCCCTGCTGGTCTCCGGGTGGGACGAAAATTGCCTTTGAGTCAGAGCGCGATGGGAACTTTGAGATTTATGTCATGGACGCTGACGGTAAAAATCCCGTCAGGTTGACCAGGGACCTCGCAAAGGACGGGGCGCCCAGTTGGTCTCCAGATGGGACGAAAATTGTCTTTAGGTCAAAGCGCGATGGAAACCCTGAGATTTATGTCATGGACGTTAATGGTGAAAACCCAACCAATCTCACCCAACACCCGGCAGAAGATGAAGTGGCTTCGTGGTCCCCGGGTCAATTGGCGGTCTCCCCGAAGGCAAGGTTACTGATACTATGGGGAAAAATAAAAACCACCCAAGGAGATGAAAGATAAACACTTCACAACTAAACTGCCTTCCCGGATTAACCTATTTCAAACAACACTGCTTATACTTCTTACCGCTGCCACAGGGGCAAGGCGAATTGCGTCCGACTTTCTGCGTGGCTGCTACTGGCTTGGGACGTAGCAACGGCATAATGCTGTCGGCGGGTCGTCCAGCCTGTAGTGCCTCAGCCATCATTTTCATCGGTCGGTCGATGTGGTTAAAGAACTGTTTATAGCCCGCACAGAGATAGTTCAGACCATCTTCACCGCTCGGCGTTTTGATGAAACGGTTCTTTGGACAGCCGCCGTTGCAGACGAAACGGACTTCGCAGTCTAGGCAATACTGAGGCAATGTGTCCCGCTTGTCGGTTCCGAACTTCCGCTGAAACGTCGATTCTACTAACGCTTCCATTGGCGTTTCTGTGACGTTGCCGAGGAAGTATTCCGGATCAACGTAGTGATCGCAGGAGTAGAGGTCTCCGTTATGCTCGATCGCCATCGCGTTCCCGCAGGTTTCGTTGAAGATACATAAACTTGGGTTATACCCCAACCAGGCTTCTAACGCGACATCAAAGATCTGGACAAAGATCTTCCCAATATCGTTGACGACCCACTCATCGAAGATAGCGCAGAGGAATTTACCGTACTGCGCTGCACCGACCGTGCGGTCAGTCACACCTTTCTCATCCACGTGCTCGACAGCAGGGATAAACTGCATAAATTGAGTGCCAAGTTCTTTGAAGTAGCGATACACCTCAAGCGGATAATCAGCGTTGTGACTGTTTACGACACAGAGAATATTGTAGTCTACCTGATGCTTCTGTAGGAATCGCAATCCGCGAAGGACATCGTCGGAAGAGGGTCTGCCCCGTTTGTCGTAGCGGTATTTATCGTGTAATTCGGGGGGACCATCAATGCTGATACCGATTAGGAAGTTGTTCTGCTTGAAGAACGTGCACCACTCATCGTTCAGGAGCGTCGCATTGGTCTGGAATGTATTTTGGATGCGCGTACCGACCCGTCGGTATTTCTGTTGATATTCGACAGCGCGCCGGAAAAAGTCAACCCCCATCAGCGTTGGTTCGCCGCCCTGCCAAGCGAAGGTTATCTCATTGACCTGCTGCGATTCGATATATTGACGCACATAGTTTTCCAAAACCTCGTCGGTCATCCGAAATGACCGTGTATTGGGATAAAGTTCTTCTTTATCCAGATAGAAGCAGTATTCGCAATCCAGATTACAGATCGCCCCAATTGGTTTTGTCATCACATGAAACGCACGCGGTGCCTTGGGTTCAATCATTTTTTCACCTTCTTCTGAGTCGTAATCATCGCTGTATTGAAAACTGACCGCTCGTAACCGCGCGATGGACTATTCACAATGCTGTCAAGCCCCCATAGCGCGGATGAACTCCCGCCATCAAAGTTTATTGCGTGTTTTGCACCGAGATCTCGCAAAAAACCAGCCATCTCATAAAGTGTCATTCCGATGCTATATCCGTGTTGACGACCGTCCACTGCAATCAGGAACAGCTTATCATCATTAAACCCCAATGCGCTCCGCGGGTTCATCCGCGCCCCGTTGCGGTGACGATAATTGGATCTGCCGCCTGACTGATGAAATTCCACAAGCTCCGGTTCAATTTTTCCATTCCGTAAGAGACGGAGGTTTCCTCCAATTCCATCGGGGACTCGCTGCCATTTGCTGGGGGATAACGCGATTTCGAGCGTGCCTGTTCCACCCGTCCTGAATGTGGCATCCCATTTTACCCCTAATTGATAGTCGAGTGCCAACACAACGCCGTTGGAAGGGATTGCACTGTTGCCCCGTCGATTGATTGTATCAATCTTGAAACGGCCCCGATACCTGCCTGTAAGTGGCAATTCGAGTCCCTTGAGGATTACTTCATAGCTCCTTTGTGCAAGGGTCTGCTCCCCGAACCGAGGTGTGTAGAGCACGGCAGCACAATCAGCCTCAGGAATCTGATTAATACAATCGACTTCGAGCGATTCTCCATTGATGTGGATAATCCCGTTTAATTCAACAGCATCAAGTAAAAATTCGCCATCGGTTGTTGCACCAAAACTGGTTTCACCCCAAGGGGATGGCGGCGGGAAACCCCACCAATCGCGTCGGGGTGGAATGCTGACCAGTTCCCAATCTTGGATATGGAGGTTAAAGATGACCCCTCCACGTCCAATCCGATCCCCACGGAGACCGAAACTCCCATTGACACCAGCTAACAGTGGAATATCGTGTTGTGCGAGTCGTCTTGCCATGCTGCTGATCGTCTCCCTGCCCAAGAGACGGGTGTTGGCAAGTTCAACCCCAAAGCGAAGATCTTTGGATTCGCGCCTCATTTCAGCGACATAAACGGCTGCATCCCGCTCTTTCCACCAATCACGATAGATTCGGAACCCTTTGGGCCAATCCGATTTTTTAAGGTAGTCCCGCTTTTTGGAGGCGGAATTTGGGCGATCAGGGGACGGTTTGCTAATGAGTCTTGAGATAACCGAGGAAGGCGTGGAATCGGTGTTGGCACTCGGAGTTGTGGTTCGTAACGCACCGATCCCCAAAATCAGAAGAAGGGTTATCCCCCAAACGATGGCGATTTTGATGAAGTAAGTGCGTCGATTGCCCTTTTGCATCTGCAATTGTCCTCGCTGTCCGATTGAACTCTATCAGATAGGTTCAATTTGTCAAAATCTAACAGAATCTAACAAAATCTAACGCTTTTTACAAAAATTCGATAGAATTTCAGGCGCGCGCTAGGTTCTGTTGACATTTCCCATCAGATGCACCTTGAGACGATTTGGGAGAATTGTTATCAAAATCCACAAAATGTAGGGGAGGGAAACCCATATCGGGGCTAGGAAGCCCCTCCTACAAGGCCCTCTAGCGGCGGAGCGAGCAATCAATGGCACAACTACGAACTAGGAACGATGAATCGGGCAACTACATCGTAGGGGCGGAGGGACCCTCCCCCTACGATAGGGAGTTATCGGCGAATTATGGACACGCCTCGCATAAATGTCAACACGCCCTAATCAATAGTCTATATTTATATCTCGACACAAGACCGTCGACTTGGGAAAATTGACCGACTGAATGCTTTGAGTCGGGCAAGATGCCCGGTCTACAGGTGTAGCATCTTGTTGGGTTTCATTGTATTTACCTATAAGGGGATACCGTTGAAAGGTGGAGCCTGTATTGTTTTTGATAGGTCGTTACATTTAATCGTTCAACCCAACCTACACATCTACATATGTCCCTGTCAAATGTCAACAGAATCTAACAATTTGGATTATAAACACTATTGTCACAAATGATGTGGCAATCTGTCAAGAATAAACGCAATCTCGTTCCCCGTCGTTCCCGTTAATAGTTCAGAAACTGGTTTGACTCCAACAGCGTTTTCAAGTAAAATAGTCTGTGTCAATTAATTAAATCTTGGCTAGGTGGAGGGATTCCAATGAAATATCGAACATTTGGACAAACAGGTCTCCAAGTTTCAGAGGTTGGGATAGGGGCGTTTCCGATCTCTGGTGTACAACAACAGGCAGATGGCACGAGGACAGGGTGGACAGGGACCGACGAGCAGCAGTCGATCGCACTCATCCATCGTGCGGAAGAACTTGGCGTGAACCTGATTGATTCCGCAGAGGGTTACGGTGCAGGACACAGTGAGGAGATTGTTGGACGAGCGTTGCAGGGGAGGCGGGATAAATGGATTATTGCTACCAAAGTCAGCCCAAACGGCGGCTTAGACGCGAACGATCCGGACCTGTCAACGCAAGCGAAAAAGCGGATTGTTGAAGCAGTCGAAGGGAGTCTGAAACGGTTAGGTACAGATTACATCGACATCTATCAACTTCATGCGATTCCGCTGGAAGGGGCGATGCCGGCTGTCATGGAGGCATTGGCGCAGTTGCGAGCTGAGGGCAAAATCCGTTGGTACGGTGTTTCGACCAACGATCGGGAGGCGATTGATAAACTGCGAGGGTTGGGCGAGATTCACATGCTACAAATTGGCTACAATCTGCTTGAACGCGATGCAGCCGACCTGCTTCATTTTGCCAAGCAGGAGGATATCGGTACGCTCATCCGCGTTCCATTGGCGAAGGGGATGTTGACAGGCAAATATTTCCAGAGCAGCGAAATCCCGAAAGAGGATATACGTTATGAGCGTTTTAATCAGCCGGGCTCAATTGATGCCTTCCAGAAACTGCCGGCACTCGGTTTCCTCGCAGAGGACACAGGACGCACAATGGTTCAAGCGGCACTGCGTTTTACGCTTGATCACCCCGGCACCTCTTGCGTCATCGCCGGTGCGAAAACGATGCAACAGATTGAACAAAACGTGGCTTCTGTCAACGTGCCGTCCCTCGCTGCATCTGAGCTCCAAAGGGCATTTGGCATCGCTGACACCATTGATACACCTAATTGGAGCGCGAACTGATTCAGTAAGAAGATGAGACAGGTTATCGACTCAGGCACTTATTTCTCGAAGCGCGCCAACCGAAATGGGCTGATGTCGAAACCTGTTGTACCCTCAAGTGCCATTTCCGAAAGCATACGTCCCACAAGACTGGCGAACTTAAAACCGTGCCCCGAAAATCCGGTTGCTAAGACAAGATTTGCGCAATCCGGGTGCGTGTCAATGATGAAATCCTCATCGGGCGTTTCCGTGTAGAGGCAAACCTGTGCGAAGAGTGTCTCACCGGCAGCATCGGGGATACGTTCACGCATAAAGGAGCGGAGGTGCTCGATGTAGTCAGGGTCGGGCGTGCGATCACACGTATCGGGAGACACCGGCTGCCCCATGCCGTGCCGCGCAACCTTTATGCCTTCACGCCCAAACACAGGGAATCCATACAAAACCTCATTCCACGTTACATCGAGGAAAATCGGGAATCTGCCCCGCTGAAACAGACTCGCATCGGTTGGTCGATAATAAACAACCTGCTGCCGTGTTACAGTCAACGGGAGATTTAGTTCACTGAGCATTTGTCCGCTCCACCCTCCCGCAGTCACAATCACTTTTTTCCCTTGAAAGCGTTCATCTTCTGTAATTACTTCGGGATGTGTTCCCTGCCAGTTAATCTCTATTACCGGCGTGTCCTCTCGTACCTCCGCTCCGTGTGCTTCGGCGAGTTGCAGATAGGTCAGGACACACGCGGAAGCATATAGGAAACCGGTGTCCTTCTGCCACAGAACGTCCACGCCGTCCCCGATCCTGAATTGTGGGAAGCGGTCTGATAGTTGTCGTTGGTTCCACCATTCAGATTCGACGCCGGCGGCGTCGAGGCTCACACGCATATCATGGAGATAATCGTGTCCTTCCGGTCCAATCACCACGCTGCCAGTTGTGAACAGCAGATCTTTTCCCGATGCCTTTTCCACGTCGCGCCATTCAGCATAGGCATACTTCATCAATTCTGTATAGAACTGTTTTTCGTAAATCAGGCGGATGATACGGTTATCTCCGTGAGAGCTGCCGAAGGTATGTCCACGGGAGAACTGTTCCAACACCAGTGTGCTTGCCCCTGCCTTAGCGAGATAATAGGCTGTCGCGCTGCCCATTACCCCTGCCCCGATAACAATGGCATCATACATTTTTTCGTCTCCCGGTGCGGTGGTACGTGAAGCGGAAACTGAGAAATTTAAATTGTAAACTCAGGACTTACGCAAATTTAGCACGCGGCGTAAGATTTTTTTTAACCCCCTAAATCCCCCTTATCAGGGGGACTTATGAACTAACCGCGTAAGTCCTAAAACTGTTCCATTGATTAATCTTCAATCCCTGTCTTTCCAGTCAGTTATTTCATCGGGAATGGTTTGGGAAGTTCATCAAAATTCTTCTCTCTGTTTTCGCCGCGCAACAGAATCGTCGACCAGTTATGCCCCAGCGAGTTCCTTTTAATCTGCTTAACCCAGGGTGGAACGTAACGAACTGTCAACCCACACCGCCGCCGTGTGGATTGATTGGGCAGGCTTCCGTGAATCAGCGTGCCGTGATGAATTGAGATTTCACCCGCCTTCAAAACCAGATCTGTGGCGTTCTGCTCCTCGTCCTCGCTGACCGGTGCTTCCTGATCGATGCTTAACAGATTTCCTTCGTGCCCGGATTTGCCGTGGTCCCGAATGCCGGGGCGATGGGTGCCGGGAATCACACGCATACAACCGTTCTCGCAGTCGCTATCGTCAATTGCGTACCACGCGGTAATCGCTTCGGGCGGTTCGAGTCCCCAATAGGTTACATCCTGATGCCATGCCACAAACTTTTTTTCGTCAGGACCATATTTGCAAAAGAAATGCGTTGACAGCATCATGACATCGGGGCCTATCAGGGCTTCGATACAGTTGAGAATCTTTGGGTGGGTCGCGATCTCCCAGATGAACTCTTCATCAACATGTCGGTCGATTAACCCGATATGACATTCCTCGCGCCCTAGTCTGGCTTCTAATTCGTCAAACAATTCCCGATGTTGAGTGGCTTCAGTTTCGTCCGAAATTTGAACTTTTGGAACGAAGCCTTCTGTCTCATAAGCCTTGATTTGTTCTTCGGTTAGGGGCATTTTTCGCTCCTTTCATCTATCTATCCACGATCCGGTACACGCCATTGAGCGTACCAGCGGGAATCTTGAGACGGTCCTTCATCATCGCTCCAGCGACTTTGCATACTTTCAAACTCCTTCAGTTGCGGTCGAACATCGCGTTCCCATATTTCTTCAATCTGATCGAAGGTGAGTGGTTGACGCGCCGGCGTCGCCCCAGCGTAGCCATTAAGAAGTTCTTTTGCTTTGGCACCAAGCCACTGGGCTTCATCGGCAACCATTCGTTCACCAACTTGACGATCCGATTCGTGTGCGGTCGGTCCCATAGCGAAATGGGGGCCCGGCGCATCTTGCCTTGGTAGGCGTGAAACATCAACGCAATCCGGCTCCAGTGCCCAGAGCAGCGAGGTCTCAACTTTACCGGCATGATCGCCTCCGCTTTTGCCATCGCCATCGAAGCCGGGCTGGTTCGCCTCAAAATCTGGCAGACCGTATAGCTGCATATCAAAATGCGGCTGGAGAATTTCAAGCAAAGTTTTGAGATCTTTCCAGTTGGGCCCATAGTGTCCCGTCAAAAGGATGGCGGCATGAAATCCGAGGGCATCCGCTGCTCGAATATGGTAGCAGATATTCTTGAAATGCATCCACGCAGGCATAGCGGTCAGCCACGGACGCACCTCTCCGACGGTTCGATTTGCCCAGAGTGCATAACCACCGTGTTCGTGGATGTGCCAGTAATCGGGTGGAGCAACAATACCGCCATGCTCATGGGCTGTTCGGCACGCGATCGCATGTGCTTTCAAGGCGTCAAGCCCGACCGTATTCTGGGGACCGTGGGGTTCGCACAGGCCGTAGCAGAAATAGACGATAGGACATTCCTCAAACGCGGCTTCCAGTTCATCGGGAAACATCCGTTCCCAGCGCACTTCTCTTTTCATGGTGGTCTCCTTTTGTATCGTATGCTGACGTGAATATGATTTCGTGTGGCACTTACGATATGAAGTTGTATCATTGTTGCCACAATCTTTTCGGGTGTAATCTCTGTTCACTACATTCAATTTAGACAATTTCGTGGGGATTCTGCTCTACTTCAATAGAACCGGATTGTGGCATCTTAATTGCTTATCTCAAAGAAATCGTTGCCGATCAAGATTTTATGATAACTGAGCACGTCTGTCAATCACAATCTATAGCAGGTAGGTTAGGGACTTGACAGCGTCTGATTTTTCGCTTGGCAGCAGGTATGTCCTATGATATACTCGACACATCTCGCTGAGTCAACCTAGGCACAATTTATGAAAGGAAGGATAACCATGAACAGACTTGTTCTCTCTGTTACGCTCTTGCTAGTAGCAATTACTTTCGCAGGGTGTTACACACAGATTGGTTACTATGAGCCACATTCTCCAACCCGACAGACCGCCTCTCATCACCAAGATGAGCGCCGGCATCAAGATGGGGAGAAAAAGATGGAATCCGAACAGGAGGGGCAAGGGGAAGTTGCAGTAGAAGAGGAACCGTCCGAAGTGGAAGATGAAGGGTACTACGGACGTCGTAAGCCGAGCTACATTGATTCTGACCGCTATTATCGATCTTACTCTTACGACTACTATCCCGTCTATCCATACTATGGTGGTTATCATCCCCTTTATCCTTATTACAGATATTCCTACTATCCATATTATTCATATTATGGACACTACCGTTCTTATGGGTATCGCCCTTATCGATATCGCTATTCAAGGCCGCTCTCTAAGATTGGTGATTTGAACTTTGGTAAGCGACGGTCGCAAAGCTATCGGGGAGTCAGATCCAGTCAACCGTCTTCAAGGCGTCCAAGTAAACCATTGATGAAGAGCGAAGAGAGTAAGACCCCCACGTCTAGTTCGTCTGAGTCACGGCGTGACAGATCCCGAAGATCCAGAAGGAGGTAACAATCCAATGAGAAGATTGATGAGAACCACCATTGCTTTGGCATTAATATTCACCTGCTTTGTGTTTGGGAGCAGCGTCGGAGTTGCACAGGTGGAGGAGATCGCCATCGGTAATACTTTTGGTCTTGGTGCAAGGACGATGGGAATGGGTGGGGCATTTCTCGCTGTGGCTGATGATTTCACGACGCTGTACTGGAACCCGGCGGGGCTCGCTCAGATTAGAAAGTTTGAGTTGTTTGGCAGCTTGTCACACAGTGCGCAGGACGTAGAAACAGAGTTCACCCGCGGCCGTACTGCGGAGGCGGATGGATCGAAGACCCGTCCCAATTCGCTTGGTCTGGTCTACCCTTTGTATGCAACTCGTGGCGGATTTGCGTTCGCGCTTGGATATAATCGTCCTCAGAATTTTGATTCGGAGATTGCCATCCGAGGAGTGGATCCGTCTTCGGATTCAGTGTTTAGCGGATTTGATGTGGATGAAACGTCCTCTAACAGCGGTGGAATCGGTATCTGGAGCTTTGGGGCAGGTGTCTTTATATCAGATAATATCTTACTTGGTGCCTCAATAGATTTTTGGCATGGCTCAAGTTTCAACGAGTTGAATAGCGCTGCGGCGGACATTAATAATATTGACCCAGAAATAGGGAGTTTCGCTTTTCATGACACCGTGGATCGAGACTATACGGGGCTCAGTGGTCGGGTAGGCGTGCTTGCTTTCGCTGGGGAAAATGTAACGCTCGGTGGTACTGTTACACTGCCAGCAGGTCTTGAGGTCAGCGAGGTATGGGAACAACAAACGACGGTGAGTTTCGACGATGGTGTGGAGAGTGTGGAGAGTGATGACGGGGGAATCCTATTTGATATTGAGCGTCCGTTTGAGTTTAGCGGTGGGGTTGCTATCAAGCTGTTGGAGAAACGGTTAACGCTTGCTAGCGATGTTCAGTTTACGGACTGGACACAGACCGAATATGACCCGCTGCCAGCGGCAGATGTGTCCCAGAATAACTTCAATCGATATTATGACAGCACAATACAGGTTCGTGCTGGTGCGGAGTATCGTATACCGGTCATCGAAACTAGTGTACGCGTCGGTTACTTCCTTGATCCAATTCCGTTCCAGGATAAAGAGATCGACAATAATCGGGATTTTCTGACACTTGGGGTAGGCAAGGTTTTTGACCGGATTATCAAATTTGACATTGCCTACATGCGAGGTTCGTGGGAGCAATCAAGCAATTCGCTGACAGAAAGTCAAACATCCAACCGGGTGTTTGTATCTGTGGGATATCGATATTGAAAATCGCTATGCCAAAAGATAATTAGACCACTAAATCAGGATCTTGAGTCTGCAATAAAGAAAGGCGTTGATTTTCAATATCAACGCCTTTCTTTATGTTTTCGAAATTAGTAGTCTTGTGCTTGACAAACAGGTGCGACGATCGTTAATGCAAAGAAGTCGTTGTCCTCGCCCCAGCTCGCCCGCGACTTCGATGCGATGCCTTCGCCTCTTGGAAATAGTGGACTGCGCTTTCGAACTTGTCGCGGCATACGGGATTGCAGAAGCCCACAACATGACCATCATATTCCGTGAGCGAATCGGCCTGCACTGGCTTGCCGGACCAGGGGCAGGTCTCATTGATGCAATCGGCGACATCAAGAACGCGCATGGTGCCTTTCTTTAGTGGTTGTAGTCCTGCGCATGAAACCTCCATGTTTTGCAGTCTGTACTATTCCACCAATTGGATATACCCCATTTGAGCAGCATCGCTGCGTCTCACCTCGCCTCTAATGATACGGGTATATCCACCATTACGGTCTTGATAACGGGGTCCGAGGTCGTCAAATAATTTTTGCAGAACCTCGTGGTCGTGGATGACCTTGGCGGCCTGACGACGTGCATGTAGATCCCCTCGTTTAGCGAGCGTAATCAGTTTTTCAGCGACCCGTCTGAGTTCTTTGCATTTCGGCAAGGTTGTACGAATCTGTTCGTGCTCAAATAGTGCAGTGGCTTGGTTACTAAACAGCGCCTTGCGATGCGCGCTTGTTCTCCCAAGTTTCCTTCCGATCTTCCGGTGACGCATGACTATTCATCCTCATCATATTTTGGGCAACTTAATCATCGTTGCCAAGGGTCATCCCTAAAGAAAGGCCCATCTCTGAAAGGATGTCCTTAATCTCGTTCAAGGATTTTCTGCCAAAATTTCGAAATTTCAACATCTCTTGTTCAGTTTTGACCACGAGGTCTCGGATGGTTGTAATCTTCGCAGCTTCCAGACAATTGGCAGATCGCACTGAAAGTTCAAGTTCCGCAACAGGCTTTGATAACCACTTCTCGCGTTGAAGTTCTTCCTCATCGATCTCCTGAACTGGTTCCACGTAGGTCTCATCGAAATCGCTAAATAGCCTGAGCTGATCTAACAGAATATCAGAGGCCTGTGTAATAGCTTCCTTCGCTGTGATACTTGCATCTGTCCATACCTCTAGGATAAGGCGGTCATAGTTCGTCATGTGTCCAACCCGTGTTTCTTCAACAACGAAATTGACTTTTCTGACCGGTGAAAACTTGGAATCAACGGGGATAACTCCAATCTGTTGATTAAGAGTCATGTGTTCTTCCCCGAATTCATATCCCCTACCTCGACAAACTTGCATTTCCATATTCAAGCCATCGCACTGATCAAGCGTTGCAATATGTTGGTCTGGATTGATGATGTCAACCAGACCGTTCGGTTGAATATCTGCTGCGGTAACATTACCGGAACCCTCTGCGGATAACACCAAGGTAACAATCTCGTCCGTGTGAACCCGGAATCGAATCTCTTTAAGGTTAAGGAGAACTAGGGTAACATCCTCTTTCAGCCCGTCGAGCGTTGAAAACTCATGCTTTACTCCATCAATAGCAACAGAAATAATGGCAGCACCTTGGATGGAAGAAAGCAGGATTCGTCGGAGTGAGTTACCAATAGTGGTTCCAAATCCTCGCTCAAGCGGCTCAGCGATAAATTTCCCATAATCAGGCTGTAAATTATCATAGTCCGCAACGAGGCGTTGTGGCTTAGTGATTTCCCGCTTTGGCTCGGTGATTTCCCTCCCTATCATCTATCTTATCCTCCTACAAAGGGGTGCGTTATTTGGAGTAAAGTTCAACGACTAACTGTGTTTGGAGGTCTGTAGTCAATTGCTCGGCATTTGGAAACATCCTAACCACTCCCTCTTGTTTATCGATATCCAACTCAAGCCAATCTGGCGTACCCCGGTGTTGAGAACGTTCTAGTGCTTCTTGAATGACCGCCACGTTGCGACTTTTCTCTCGCGTTTGAATGATATCACCAAGTTGTATCAGGTAAGAGGGAATATTGACTTTTTTTCCGTTCACAAGGAAATGGTTATGTGTGACGAGTTGTCGTGCCTGCAAGCGCGAATTGGCAAAGCCCAAACGGTAAACCACGTTATCCAAGCGACGCTCGATTAGTGTCATCAAATTCTCTCTGACGACGCCTTTCTGATGCGCAGCTTTTGTATAGTAATTTTTAAATGGTTTTTCTAAAATGCTATAGATGCGCTTCGATTTCTGTTTGGTACGTAGTTGGTGTCCGTAATCTTTGACTTTGGGCAGCTTTTGACCATGCTGACCGGGTGGATAACTACGACGCTCAAATGAGCACTTCGGAGAATCGCAACGTTGTCCCTTCAAAAACAGTTTTTCACCTTCTCTTCGACATAGCTTACATACAGAACCTAAATATTTGCTCATATTTTTCTGGTTAAGTTTGGACCATTTCCCCCTTTTTTAGAATTTCAATTTTCAAATCTCAGACACGACGCCGTTTGGGCGGTCGGCAACCGTTATGAGGAATTGGGGTTACATCTTTCATTGAGGTAATTTCTAGCCCAGCTGCTGAAAGGGATCTAATTGCAGACTCTCTGCCAGATCCGGGGCCTTTGACCCTAACCTCAATCCGTTTCATACCATGCTCCATTGCCCGCCTAGCACAGGTTTCCGCTGTCTGTTGGGCTGCAAATGGCGTAGATTTCCGAGATCCCCGAAAGCTGCTACCCGCACTTGCCCATGCAATCACATTCCCGTTGAGATCGGTAATAGTTATGATTGTGTTATTAAAGGTTGCTTGGATATGAGCAATTCCTTCAGAGACATCCTTTCTTTCTCTCCTCCTTGAACCGCCAGAGGAACCTGAATCTTGCAAAACTGATCTCCTTTCTGCAGCGTAGTTCACGAGCGGTATTAACCACCTTTGCGTGCTGCTTCTTTTGCCTTTCTTCCGACCGAGATGGTTTTTGCTTTCCCCTTGCGCGTCCGTGCATTAGTGCTCGTGCGCTGTCCCCGTGCCGGTAGTTGTCGACGGTGACGCAATCCACGATAACTATTGATGTCCATCAACCGTTTGATATTCATCTCGATTTCGCGCCGTAAGTCTCCTTCGACCTTGCAATCTTGGTTAATTGTTTCTCTTAATCGACTGATTTCAGACTCGTCGAGATCTTGGGACGTTTTGGTGGGATCTATTTGTAAATCCTCGACCATCTTTGCAGCGGTATGGTGTCCAATCCCGTAAATATAGGTCAGGGCAACATCGATTCTTTTGGTTCGCGGCAAATCAACACCAGCAATTCTTGCCATGATTTTTCCTCCTTACGCGCTAGGTAAAGTGCTTAACCTTGTCTTTGCTTATGCTTTGGATCTGCAGGGCAGATAACACGGACCACACCTTTTCTTTTAATAACCTTACACTGGCTACACATTTTCTTGACTGAGGCACGGACTTTCATTATTTCTCCTCCACTGTAAGATGAACCCTATCTTGAACGACGTCCTCTGATGCGTCTATCCTTCAGGAACCCTTCGTAATGTCTCGTGGTCAAATAGGATTCAATTTGCGACACTGTATCTAATACGACTCCCACCACAATTAAGACCGAGGCACCGCTGATTAAAGCCCCAGTGCCCAGCCAGCCTTGCAGAAGCAACGGGAAGACCGCAATTGCGGCAAGAAATACCGCACCGGGTAAAGTAATTCTGGTTAAGGTATCGTTAATATAGTCTGCGGTCCGCTTTCCCGGACGAATGCCCGGAATAAATCCACCATACTTCCTCAAGTCATCCGCCATTTGCACAGGATTGATCTGAACAGCCGTGTAGAAGTATGTAAAACCGATAATTAACAGGGCGTAAAACACCCAATATAAGGGGCTAGTTGCGTTGAAAATTGCTATGAGTCCTCCAATCCATGCCCATGAGGGAAACTGACTTTGCAAAAGCCCTAAAACCGTTGAAGGAAATTGCATCAGCGTAACGGCGAAAATAATCGGAATCATGCCAGCTGCATTGACACGCAGCGGGATATGTGTTGCTTGTCCGCCCATTACCTTACGCCCTACAACCCGCCGTGCATATTGGACGGGAATTTTGCGGACACAAAAAGTAATGTACACGGTTCCCATAATCGCCAGGACTCCTAAGGCGAGAAAGATAACCAGTTTCGGCAGGTCAATTTGACGATTAAGGAGTTGGTTGAATATTGTTTGGATTCCGCCCGGCATACCCGATAGGATGCCAATCGTAATAATTATGGAAATACCGTTTCCAATTCCTCGTTCTGTGATTTGTTCGCCGAGCCACATGACGAAAGATGTTCCAGCCATGAGGGTAATCATGGTTAGCAGAGTCCACCAAATACCTGGATTAGTCACGATTTCAATGTTTTCGCTGCTAATAATTGCTCCAGGTCTTTGCAACATCACGCTAATCATAATTCCCTGAATTGCACTAAGGATAACAGTGGCATAGCGTGTATACTGGGTAATTTTTTTTCGTCCGTCCGGTTCTTTGGAGAGCTTTTCAAGAAAGGGGATAACGACGGTAAGGAGCTGCATGACAATCGACGCACTGATATATGGCTGGATACCGAGTGCAAAGATTGTCATCTGTGAGAATGCACCACCTGAGAAGAGATCCACGAAGTCAAGTACGCTGCCACCGGTCCGACCTCTTAAACCGTCAAAGAACTTTTCTAATTCAATATCGTCAATACCGGGGAGTGTGATGTGTGCGCCCAAGCGATAAACAATTAACAGTAGCCCTGTAAAGATAAGCCGCTGCCGCAGTTCTGGAATTTTGAGAGCGTTTTGAAATGCCTTAATCACTTAAATCACCTCAATACTACCACCGGTTGATTCTATCTTTTCAACGGCAGACTTTGAGAATCGGTGTCCCTGCACTGTTAATTGCTTCTCTAGATTACCTTCTCCAAGAATCTTAATTTTTCCGTTTTTCTTTTTTGTAATTCCAGCTTCCTGCAAAGCTTCAGGGGTAATCGTGGCTCCATTGTCAAAATAATTTAGTGTCTGGATATTCACGATTTCATACTCAATCCGTGTATGTGCAATTCTTCTGGGTCCACGCTTCGGCAAACGTCTTACTAGTGGCATCTGTCCCCCTTCAAACCAAGCGGGAATGGAAGCCCCAGACCGGGATTTTTGTCCTTTGTGACCGCGACCACAAGTTTTACCCCAACCTGAGCCTTCGCCACGTCCAACTCGCTTCCGAGTGCGCGTTGAGTTTTTTGCAGGCTTGAGTTCGTTTAATTTCATCAGCATTCACTCCATTTTGTGGATTGGTTATTGCGCTTAAAACCCTCGTTCTTCTTTTAGGGTGAGCTCTCCGAACGAATTGGGAGTTCTCCCAATCAAAATTCTGAGAAAAAGACGTTAATCGAATAGTTCCTCGACCGTTTTGCCACGAAGACGCGCCACCTCGTTGATGTCCTGTAGACTTCTTAGGGCTTGCATAGTGGCTTCTGCAGTATTTTTTACATTTCGAGAGCCAAGCCGTTTGGTCAGTACATCTTGCACACCGGCAAACTCCAAAATGACTCTGGTTCCGGGACCGGCAATAATCCCCGTACCGGGGCTGGCGGGTTTGAGTAGTACCTTTGCACCGCCGTGCTTACCGATAATTTCATGAGGAATGGTATTCCCTGATAAAGGCACACGAACCAAATTTTTCTTCGCATCGGCAATACTTTTGCCTATGGCTGATGGAATTTCATTTGCACTCCCAAAACCGAGTCCGACCACTCCCGACTGATCTCCGACGACGGAAAGCGCGTTAAAGCTGGGCGTTCGTCCGCCTTTGCGAACACGCATCACACGGTTGATGTCAATTGGGCGCTCTTCAAACTCAAATTCGTTCGGGTTTATTCTTTCCCTCAAAAGTGACTCTCCTTTATTATCAAGTGTCAACTCATCTTGTCATCTTGCTAACACGCTTATGGCATATTCTCCCAACGTTCAGAACCGGAGTCCCTCTTCTCTGGCAGCCTCTGCAAGGGCTTTAATCCTTCCGTGATAGAGATTTCCACCACGGTCGAAGACCACGGATTCAATTTGATGCTCCTTTGCCCGGCGAGCGATTAATGTTCCTACTTGTTTTGCTGCATTGATATTGCTTGCTGCTGGCAGGCTACCTTTCAATTCTGGCGACAGGGTTGAGGCTGCAATTAGCGTGTTGCCGGCTTCATCATCAATGACTTGTGCGTAAATGTGTTTCAAGCTTCTAAAAACCGCAAGCCTTGGCCTTTGCCTGGTCCCGGTTATTTTTTTCCGCACCCGCTTCTGTCGCTTATCCCTCGCGATATATTTTTCCTTTGACCGATCCAACGATTATCCCTCCAATAGTAAGAAAAAAGAGTCGACAAATCCGGCTACAATAATTTTGACTTGCCGGCTTGCAAATCCTCTGGTCTACAAAGATATACTAATGCAATCGCTACGCTACACCCCGGTTTTACCTTCCTTCATACGAACGCGCTCACCTTCGTAACGGAGGCCTTTGGAAGGTTGGTAGACTTCAGGCTTCTTGATTTGACGGATTGAGGCAGCTACTTGACCGACAAGTCCTTTATCAATACCGCTGATCGTTATTGGTATGTGCGGTTGTCCACCCACCGCTTCGGGAGCCCCAACACTCAAGGTGATCTCGTCAGGAGGCTCGTAGGTTACAGAATGGGAGTATCCGACATTTAAGACCAAGCGTTTCTGGTTGTCTACTTCCGCACGATATCCAACGCCAACGAGGATAAGTTTTTTTTCAAAACCTTCGGTCACACCCGTTACCATATTAGCGATGAGGGTCCGGGTCAGCCCATGCAGCGATTTGTGTGACTTCTGATTCGTCGCTCTTTCAATCGTGATTAATCCATCTGCTAAGTTGACTGCTATGCCTTCGGGAATTGTCCAATTAAGACTGCCTTTGGGACCTTCAACAGTAATATCTTTTTGGCCCAAAGCTATCTTAATATTTGAATCCGTCTGAATTGGCATTTGTCCTATTCGTGACATTGTGTTCGTCTCCGAATTCACACTAAAGATTACCAGATATGACAGAGTACCTCACCACCAATGCCAGAGTTCCTGCATTTGGAGGCTGTCTTAATACCTTGGGAGGTGGATAATATAGCAATTCCTAGATTTCCGTACACGATGGGCAGTTGATCTACTTTCACGTACACGCGCCGTCCCGGTTTACTAATTCTCTTGAGTCCCGTAATAACCTTTTCTTTGTTTTCGCCATACTTCAAGTAAATGCGCAAGATACCTTGTTTGGCATCATCAATCCAACGATAGTTGCGGATGTACCCTTCCTCATGTAGGGTGCGGGTAATCTCCATTTTGAGTTTTGATGCGGGTATCTCAACGCGCTCATGTCCAACCATATTCGCATTGCGAACACGGGTCAGCATATCCGCGACTGGATCCGTCATTGACATGGGTTTTCTCCTTTATGTGCCGACAAATGGGGCGTTACCAACTTGCCTTTGTGACCCCTGGAATCTTACCTTCTCTTGCGAAGAGGCGAAAACAGATTCGGCACAGATCAAACTTTCGCAAATAGCCGCGGGCACGCCCACAGCTACGACAACGATTATATTTTCGAACCCGGAACTTCGGGGTTCTTTTTTGTTTGGCAATAAGAGCTTTTGTTGCCAAATGAAGGCTCCTTTCCCTCGCTGCTATCAAATGGCAGCGTGGATGTGCTACGATTCTCTAAATGGCATTCCCATTAAGCGTAATAACTCACGTCCTTCTTCATCGGTTGGGGCTGTTGTTCCAATTGTGATATTTAATCCGCGCACTTCGCTTATGGTGTCGTAATCAATCTCTGGAAAAATGACTTGTTCTTGGAGCCCCAAGGAGTAGTTACCACGTCCATCAAAGGAATCTGGGGAGAGACCGCGAAAATCGCGAATCTGTGGAAGGACGACGTTGACGAGTTTATTGAAAAATTCATACATGCTGTTCTGTCGCAGGGTGGTTTTACAGCCGATAGCCATCCCAGCGCGGACCTTGAAGGCTGATACAGATTTCTTGGCGCGGGTAATAACTGCCTGCTGCCCGCCTATTTGTGTCAGTTCTTCGACAGCATTATCCAAAAGTTTTGAATCTTCTATAGCGGCACCAACTCCCATATTTAGAGTTATCTTGTCAAGTTTTGGCACCTGCATAACATTTGGATAGTTGAAGCGTTGTTGCAAAGCGGGAAAGACTTCTTCTTGATAAAAAGATTTAAATGCACTCATTGGTTTTTACCTAATAGATTGCGGAACTGGGTTGATACAGGTTTCATGTGAATTAATCGCGTTCGGCATCCCGACCACATTTTCTGCATACGCGCACACGATATGTTTTCATCCGTCCTCCAATTTCCTTCTCAAGAGTGCGGCGTCTTGTTCGAGCGGGCTCGTTACATTTTGGACAAACCAACTTTAAGTTAGCAATGTTAATTGTTCCTTCTCTTTCGATAATACCGCCCTGTGGTGCTTGAGGGTTCGGACGGGTGTGCCTTTTAATCATGTGAACGCCTTCAACGGTGGCTCGACGTTTGTGCGGAAGAACTTCTAGAATAACCCCCGTTTTGTCCTTATCCTTCCCACTCAATACTAGTACATGGTCGTTTTTCTTTATGTGAAATTTGGTGTTCAACGGTGCTACCTCCTGGGAGAACCTAAATGACCTCTGGCGCTAAAGAGACGATTCGTGCAAATGCTTTTTCTCTGAGCTCACGAGCGACGGGACCAAAAATACGTGTTCCACGAGGCTGGTCTTGGGCATCAATTAGCACGGCAGCATTTTTGTCAAATTTGATATAAGAGCCGTCGAGTCTGCGATGTTCCTTAGTTGCACGGATTACGACTGCTCGTACGACTTCTCCCTTTCGAACTTGGCTATTTGGATTTGCCTGTTTCACGCTTGCGACAATTATATCGCCGACTCGTGCATAACGCCTTCTACTACCGCCGAGCACACGAATACACATGAGCTGCTTTGCTCCTGTATTATCCGCACAGTTTAACATGGTGTATGCTTGAACCATTGCTACTACCTTCCTTAGTGTAACGCCGTCTTCCACTTCACGCATCAATGGATTCTGTCTTAGAAACGACCTGACGAACGCTCCAGCGTTTACGACGACTGATTGGACGATCTTCAACGATCTGGACAAGATCGCCAACACTACACGTATTCTGCTCGTCGTGCGCCAGAATCTTTGTGGTTCTTCTGACAATTTTCTTATAAAGGGGATGCTGATAAGCACGAACAATTTCAACAGCAACTGTCTTATCCATCCGATCACTTGTTACAGTACCCGTTCTGAGCTTACGATTCCCACGTCTCTGCTTATCCACGCTTTTCCTCTCGTAACTAAAGTTGTGGTGATTCTTCAATCCCCAGTTCACGTAGACGCAGAATTGTACGAATACGTGCGATATCCTTCTTGGTTTTTTTCAATTGAGATGTATCTTCAAGCTGCCCGAGTATTCTGCGAAACTTAATATTAAACGCAGTGTCTTTAAAACCTCGAAGTTCGGTTTCTAACTCCTCAGATGACTTGCTGCGCAATTCATTAGCAGTCATTACTTGATTATTCTCCCATTCGGCTGATAAACTTCGTTTCAATCGGCAATTTGTGGGCTGCTCTGGACATGGCTTCCTTTGCTTCTGCTATTGGGACGCCACTTAATTCATATAAAATGCGTCCCGGTTTAACAACAGCAACCCAAAACTCGGGAGCTCCTTTCCCACTTCCCATTCTGGTTTCAGCGGGTTTCTTTGTTACGGGCTTGTGTGGAAAGATTTTAATCCAAACTTTGCCACCACGGCGCACATGACGTGTAATTGCAATTCGTGCGGCTTCAATTTGACGGCTCGTAATCCAGCCCGGCTCCATCGCTTTCAAACCGTACTCGCCAAAATCTATTCGTGAACCTCGGTAGGGTTTGCCACGTCGCTTTCCGCGCTGCACTTTACGGTGTAGAACCCGTTTGGGCATTAACATTTTATATACTCCTTTTGACTCAGACTCGTGAACAAGAGTTTACGAGTCTGTCCTCTCACTATTATTTCTACGTGGTCCCCGTCGCCTATCCTGATTTCTTCGTCGTCTGGGTCCATCAGAACGCGCTGCTGGACCTTCGCCCCCCTGATTGTCGAATCCAGTGGACGAAAATCGTGACGAGCGTCTTTGAGAGGATCCAGCTGGAACCTGCGTAGCACGACCGGGTGGGGGAGCAGTTCCTGGAAGTTCGGGCTTACCAATAATCTCTCCCTTAAAAATCCACGTTTTAACGCCAATCTTACCGTAGGTCGTATCGGCTTCAGCGAAACCGTAATCGATATTTGCTCTGAGCGTATGCAGCGGCACTCGACCTTCAATATTTGATTCTGAGCGTGCCATTTCGGCACCCCCAAGGCGACCACCGATACTAATTTTGACCCCTTGGGCACCGGCTTTCATTGAAGCGATAATACTCTTCTTCATTGCCTGCCTAAAATTGGATCGACGTAGAATTTGCATTGCGACTGCTTCAGCGACAAGTTGAGCATCTAATTCAGGACGTTTGATTTCAGTGACATTAATCCGAATAGTCCTTTCAGTGCTCGAGTTTGAATCTGCCTGCAGCATATGCTCTAAATCCGCTTGTAGCTTTTCCGCTTCAACGCCACGGCGTCCAATGACGATACCAGGGCGCGCTGTGTGTATATGAATATTGCACCTATCCCCGACTCTTTCGATTTCGATACGGGAAATGCCGGCACGCGACAATCTTTCCTTAATGAAGGACTGGATTTTCAAATCCTCATGAAGCCATTGGGCATACTCTTTTTCGCTGTACCATTTTGAGTCCCAACTCTCAATGATTCCTAGACGTAGTCCACGCGGATGCGTTTTCTGTCCCACTAAAACCTCCTCCTCAAAATTCAGTCGGGTAAAGGTTGCCGAGTAGGGGAGGTAAAGGAACAGCCATTAGTCTATTTAGAAGACTGGTAGGATTTTCAAGATCCATCTTCACTTTCCTCCTCGTCTATCACGACTGTAATATGGCATCTACGGTGTAAGATTCTATTTGCCATACCTCGTGCCCGAGGGCGAAACCATCTTCGGGTAATGCCATCGTTGACGACAACCTGTTTGACAACTAGATTGCTTTCATCAATAGTGGCTCCCTGCTGTTGCGCACTAAATCGTGCATTTGCTGTAGCCGATTGAATCAGTTTGCGAATTACCGGAGAGGCTGCTTTATGTGTAAATGTTAATTGGTTGATAGCCTCTTCGACATATTGCTCTTTAACTAAATCAGCAACGAGACGCGCTTTACGCGGTGCAATCGGCACGTTTCGGATGCTTGCTCGAGCTTCCATATTCAAAATCTCCTAAATTAGCTTGAGCATTTATAGTAACTTGCGCTCATAAGCTCGATTTTCAGAAATGGGTTGTGCAAGAATCGGGTTTATTTTAACAATTGAGTCTGCTTTATCTTCCGCCGCTCGCATGAGATCTGAATGTCCGAGTGGGAGAAAATTCACCTAGTTTATGTCCCACCATGTTTTCTGTAATATAAACAGGGAAAAATTTCTTGCCATTATGAATGGCGAGAGTATGACCAATCAGGTCTGGTGTCACCATAGATCTGCGTGACCATGTTCGAATCACGCGTTTTGTACCAGATCGATTCATCACTTCAATTTTTTTGAGAAGTTTCGTGTCTACGTAGGGTCCTTTTTTTAGAGAACGGGGCATAATATCCCTCCTGAAAATGTAAAAACAGACCAACTTTATATCAATCGAGCTAAACTACTTCCGACGACTGACAATATATCGGCCTGACCGTTTTTTGGGATTTCTTGTCTTATATCCTTTGGTTGGAACGCCCCAAGGCGTTACTGGATGCCTGCCACCAGCACTTTTCCCTTCGCCCCCCCCATGCGGGTGATCGTGTGGATTCATTGCCACACCCCGCACTTTGGGACGATGCCCTTTCCATCGGTTTCGTCCGGCTTTACCAATAGTTAGATTCGCATGGTCGACATTACCTACCTGCCCAATCGTTGCCAAACATTGCACGGGAAGTAAACGAACTTCGCCAGAGGGCATTTGGATCCGTGCCTGGTTTCCTTCGCGGTCGACTAGTTGTGCTTCAGTTCCTGCGCTTCGTACTAGCTGACCTCCTTTACCCGGCTGCATTTCTATATTATGTATTGAGGTGCCGAGGGGAATCCTTTCAAGAGGCAAAGCATTGCCAACTCTGATAGGCGCATCTGGGCCAGCATTTAATACATCATCAACTTGTAGTCCCAGCGGTGCGATGATATAACGTTTCTCTCCATCGGCGTAATGGAGTAGGGCAATACGGGCAGATCTGCTGGGGTCATACTCGATTGAAGCGACCTTGGCAGGGATACCAAATTTATCACGCTTAAATTCAATAGCTCGATAACGCCGTTTATGGCCGCCACCGCGCCTACGGACAGTCATGCGACCTAGCGCATTACGTCCTCCCTTTTTCTTTAATCCCCTCGTTAACGATTTTTCGGATTTTCGCCGAGTCAGTTCTTCAAAAGCATCCCCTGTTATAAATCGGCGACTGGGTGTGACGGGTGAATATGTTTTAACTGCCACGCTAAATCCCTCCTAAGTAAGCCTTCAAACGCGCACTGCTAGATATTATCAAAAGCCTCGATGCTTGTTCCTTCAGTAACAGTGATGATTACCTTTTTCCAGTTTGGTCGCCGTCCTTGTCGATGCCGCCAAAACTGCCCCTTGGTTTTACCGCGAATCTGCATAGTATTAATCTTCAAGATCTTATCCTTGAGATCGAATAGCTCTTCAGCTGCTTTACGGATGTCTGCTTTGGTGGCTTTTACATCAACAACAAAAGCGTACTTATCCGATTCCCTGAGGATAGTGCTCTTTTCTGTTATTAGCGGTTGCTTGATGATCTCATATGGGTCTTTCATTTATACTTCCTCGACTAATGCATCGTCTGTTGGCTGAACGAATTTTTCTTCTAGCTTTTCTGCTGCACTTTCGGTAAAGACAATTTTATCATGCCAAAGCACATCGTAAATATTAAGGGTATCCCAGACACAGCTATTTACGTTTGGAATATTCCGTACAGATAGATAGATATTCGATTCGGGTTGACCGAGGACAAAGAGGACTTTATCTGTGAGTCCTAAATTCCCCAAGACTTGAACGATCTCTTTCGTTCTTGGGGAGCCCAGGGTAAAATCTTCAATCAGAATGCAATCATCATTTTGAAATTTATCTGCCAAAGCCGAGTGTAGTCCAAGATGACGTACCTTCTTTGGAGTCCGTTGGCGATAGCTGCGTGGTTTCGGACCGAATGCAACGCCACCATGTACCCGTATTGGGGATTGAGCATCCCCTACTCGGGCGCGTCCTGTTCCTTTTTGGCGATATAGCTTTTTGCCGCTCCCCTGGACTTCTGACCGTGTTTTAGTAGAAGCCGTTCCTCGCCGTTGGTTTGCACGGTGTGCAACGACGCATTGATGTATAACTGCCTCATTAACATCTGCATTTACGAATGTGTCAGATAACTCTCTTTGTTTTAGCGTATCTCCAGAACGATTGTATACATCTAAAGCTGCCATAAGCAATAATCCTCAAAAGGGGTATATTTATTATTTACCCTTCACTGCTTTCTTAATAATAAGTAATCCATTGGGTGGGCCAGGAATAGCACCTTTAACGAGTAATAGATTTCTTTCAGCGTCTGCTTGAACCACTTGCAGATTTTGGGTCGTCACCTGCTTCCCGCCATGTCGTCCGGGCATCTTTTTGCCTTTAAAAACACGCGAGGGCGAAGCACTATTACCGATAGAGCCCGGTCGCCGATGGTTTTTCTCACTACCGTGGGTTTGTCTCACGCCAGAAAATCCCCACCGCTTAATCACACCCGTAAATCCACGCCCTTTCGATGTTCCCGTTACATCAACAAAATCTCCGGACGAGAAAATGCCCACATCAATATTTGAGCCCACGTCCAAACCTTCTGTGCTGTCAACGCGCATCTCTCGCAAAAATCGATGCGGTTTGACGCTTGCTTTTTGGAAATGTCCAGTCTCGGGGCGATTGACTTTGTTTTCGCGTCGATAGCCAAAGCCTAATTGGATGGCATTATAACCCTCATGGTCTTGAGTTTTGACCTGTACTATCGGGCAGGGACCCGCTTCGACGACCGTGACTGGAATCGCAGTCCCGGATTCGTCAAAGATTTGTGTCATGCCAATTTTCTTTCCTAATATTCCACTACTCATATTACATCTCCGCAACGAGGGTGTTTGGGTTAAGCAACGTATGCCTACAGCAGCGTAATTTTGACATCAACGCCAGATGGTAGATCTAAGCGCATTAGCGCATTGACTGTCTTGGGAGTCGTCTGTAAAATATCCAGCAACCGTTTGTGAATTCGCATTTCGAACTGTTCACGGGATTTCTTGTCTTTGAAGGTCGATCGCTGTACAGTATAAGTGTGCTTCTTGATCGGCAGTGGAATTGGGCCCAATACTAATGCGCCTGTCCGCTTGGCGGTCTCTGCGATTTGACCTGCAGAGTGATCTAACAAACGGTAATCAAATGATTTTAGACGAATCCTTATTTTCTGATTATCCATCAATACTCCAACTATACGACTTACTGCGCTTAAAAGAATTGACTTTGTTGATTTATGAAGCCAACTGTAACAGGAAGCCAAGAGGTGTGAAAGCCGAAGGACCGGCTTTCACACTTGATAACATGCTATTACTCAAGCACGTCTGAAACAACGCCGGCTCCGACGGTGTGTCCGCCTTCACGAATTGCAAACCTGAGTTCTTCTTCCAAAGCAATGGGCTTGGTGAGCTCAACCGTAATACTGATATTATCTCCGGGCATCACCATTTCAACCCCTTCGGGAAGATTCATCACGCCCGTTACATCCGTTGTGCGGAAGTAGAACTGTGGACGATAACCGCTGAAAAATGGTGTCCAGCGACCACCTTCGTCTTTGTTCAGAATATAGATTTCAGCTGCAAAGCTTGTGTGCGGGGTAATACTGCCCGGAGCCGCGAGAACTTGCCCGCGCTCTACGTCTTGACGTTCAATACCGCGGAGCAGCACACCAGCATTATCGCCCGCCATGCCTTCGTCAAGCTGCTTGCGGAACATCTCTACACCGGTTGCAACTGTGTCGGTGGTCGGTGAGAGTCCAACAATTTCGATTGTGTCGCCAACGTGAACAATCCCACGTTCGATACGACCGGTCACAACCGTACCCCGTCCAGTAATTGAGAAGATATCTTCCACAGGCATTAAGAAGGGCCTATCAACATCTCGAACCGGCTCGGGAATCCAATCGTCACACGCCTGCATGAGTTCTAAAATTGGATGACATGCATCTGCACTCGGATCGCCGCCAGCTTCCATAGCTTCGAGAGCAGATCCGCTAATGACTGGAATATCATCACCAGGGAACTCATATTCAGTGAGCAGTTCTCGGACTTCAAGTTCTACCAACTCTAGGAGTTCCTCATCGTCAACCATGTCTGCCTTATTGAGGAAGACAACGAGACTTGGCACATTCACCTGTCGTGCCAGAAGAACGTGCTCACGAGTTTGGGGCATGGGACCGTCAGCAGCGGAGACGACAAGAATTGCACCATCCATCTGTGCTGCACCGGTAATCATGTTTTTGATATAGTCAGCGTGCCCAGGACAGTCTACGTGAGCGTAGTGTCGGTTTTCCGTCTCATACTCAACGTGCGCGGTATTAATGGTGATCCCGCGCTCTTTTTCTTCGGGAGCTGCATCGATTTCTTCGTAAGTCTTTACGTACTCGCTCCCGGATTGATTTGACAACACCATGGTAATTGCAGCCGTTAACGTGGTTTTACCATGATCAACGTGTCCAATTGTGCCGACATTGACGTGCGGCTTAGTCCTTTCAAATTTTGCCTTTGCCATGTATACATCTCCTCATATTCTAATAAATGGTACCCATCACCCTGACTGTTGAAGGTTGGCGACAAGCCATATCAACAGCGGGAATGGTTAAACAGAAATTCCTTTCGACGAGATAATTTCCTCAGCAATGCTCTGTGGAACGCAATTATAATGTGCAAATTCCATTGAGTAAGTTGCCCGTCCTTGCGTCAGAGAGCGGAGCATTTTAACATAACCGAACATTTCAGCAAGCGGAACGTAGGCTTTAATAACCTGTGTCCCGGACTTGGCGTGCATATCCGTCTGGAGAATTTGTGCGCGACGCGCATTTAAATCCCCCATTACCTTTCCCAAATAGTCTTCCGGAGCAATAACTTCGATCTCCATGATTGGTTCAAGCAGCGTCGGACTTGCGCGTTTCACTGCCTCTTTGAAGGCAATCCGAGCGGCGTTCGAAAATGCGATCTCTGAAGAATCAACGGCATGATAAGAACCATCATACAATCGCACACCTAAGTCAACGAGAGGATAACTTCCTAAAATCCCGGCGGTCATTCCTTCCTCAAGCCCCTTACGGACCGAGGATATATATTCTTGAGGAATAGCCCCTCCCTTTATGTCATTGACGAATTCAAAACCAGCTCCTTGTTCTAAGGGGTAAATTTCGATAACCACATGTCCGTATTGACCGCGCCCACCGGATTGCCGAATAAAACGTTCGTCGGCTGTTGCAGAGTGCTGGATAGTCTCACGATACGAAACTTGAGGTTGGCCAATCTCGGCTGAAACTTTAAATTCGCGAACCAACCGATCCACGATTATCTCCAAATGCAACTCTCCCATGCCGGACAGGAGTGTTTGTCCTGTTTCTGAGTCCTGATGAACCTTAAAAGTTGGATCTTCCTCAGCCAACTTTGATAGTGCTACGTTCATCTTTTCGATGTCCGACTTTGTTTGAGGCTCGATAGCGATGGACATCACTGGAGATGGGAATGCCATCGACTCCAGAACAATTGGAGCATTCGGATCGCAAACGGTCTCGCCGGTCGTCACGGATTTGAAGCCAATGATGGCGGCGATATCACCCGCATAAATAGCTTGACGTTCCTCACGCTTGTTTGCGTGCAGCTGCATCAATCTCCCGATCCTTTCAAATTTGCGGTGTGTGCTGTTGTATATGGTCATCCCTTTAGCCAGAACACCGGAGTAAACACGAAGGAATGTCAGCTTGCCAACGTGCGGATCGGTTGTAATTTTGAAAGCTAACGCAGAAAAAGGCTCATCATCGTTTGCTAAGCGTATTTCTTCCTTTTCCATCTCTGGGTTGAAGCCAGTTACTGGCGGTACATCTATTGGGGAGGGCAGATAGTCAACCACTGCATCTAATAACGGCTGTACACCTTTGTTCTTGAGGGCCGTGCCGCACAAGACGGGAACAATTTTTCCACTTAACGTTGCGTTCCTCAAACCCGCTTTAATCTCTTCTTCGGACAACTCAATTCCATCGATATATTTAGCTAACAAGTCATCGTCACATTCGGCAATTGTTTCCAACATCTGTTCCCGATATTCCAGAACACTTCCCATCATTTCATCTGGAATATCTGTATCAAGCACTATAGATCCGAAACTGGAGTCGTCCCATGAGAGACCTTTCAGCGAAACCAAGTCAACGATGCCGCTAAATCTTTCGGCGGAGCCAATCGGCAGTTGAATTGGTACCGCTACGGCACCAAGTCGCTCAACCATCATTTCGACCGTTCGGAAAAAGTCTGCGCCGGTTCGATCCATTTTATTGACAAGCGCGATACGTGGCACCTGATATTTATCTGCTTGTCTCCAGACCGTTTCCGACTGAGGTTCTACGCCGCCAACTGCACAGAAAACAGCGACAGCCCCATCAAGGATTCGCAGCGATCTTTCAACCTCAACCGTAAAATCGATATGTCCGGGGGTATCGATGATGTTGATTCCATATCCATCCCATTGGCACGTTGTTGCGGCAGCGGTGATGGTAATACCTCGTTCCTGTTCCTGCGCCATCCAATCCATTGTCGTGGTGCCATCGTCGACCTCACCCATACGATGCACTTTGCCTGTATAGTACAATATCCGTTCAGTTACAGTTGTCTTGCCTGCATCAATATGTGCCATGATGCCGATGTTGCGTGTATGGGTCAGTGAAAATCGGCGCTGCTCTATGGAACGCCGGTGTTCAGCGGTCATTTGATTGTGTTTTTTGGCTCTCATTTTTCCTATTTCCTAAAACTTCCTGCCCTAGTAAATCAGGACTTTACTGCGCTCAGCTTACCAACGATAATGTGCAAACGCTCGGTTTGCCTCCGCCATCCGGTGTTGATCAAGTTTTCTGCGGATTGAAGCCCCGTCATTCCTAGCGGCATCTAATAATTCTCCGGCTAACCGCTCTGCCATTGTTTTCTCTCCGCGTTCTCTTGCAGATTGAATAATCCAGCGGAGTGCCAATGTTGTGCGACGTTCTGCCTTGACATCAACTGGCACTTGGTAGGTTGCACCGCCAACACGCCGAGACCGAATTTCAAGAACCGGCTTAACGTTATTAATTGCTTCTTGGAAAGCTGTAAGCCCATCTTGGTCGGCGCGTTTCTCAACAATGTCTATACTATTATATAGAATTGCTCGAGCAACACTCTTCTTTCCATTACCCATTAAGAAGTTAATAAATTTCGCAACCAGTTTGCTGTTATATTTTGGGTCTGGGAGTACGTCCCGTTTAACAACCTCTGCGCGGCGTGGCATACCTTCCTCCTCTAGCTGGCACTCTTTGCACCATATTTTGACCTTGCCTGCCGTCGATTCTCAACACCCGCTGTATCAAGTGTACCTCGGACAATATGATATCTAACGTTGGGCAAATCCTTGACTCTTCCACCTCGCACGAGTACAACCGAGTGTTCTTGAAGGTTATGATCTATGCCGGGGATATAACAGGTGGCCTCCTGACCATTTGTAAAACGGACACGAGCAACCTTGCGAAGCGCCGAATTCGGTTTCTTAGGTGTTATTGTCCTGACCTGTAAACAGATGCCCCGCCGTTGGGGGCAACTTTCCAAGACAGGAGATTTGCTTTTCTTGCTTGTTCTTTTACGAGATTTTCTGACTAGCTGATTAATTGTTGGCATATTGACCTCGACTGACTAGTGATGTGCAGGCATAAATAAAGCCCCACCATGGGGGCTCACAAAGTTGTCCGCTATAACGAAGTAACTGTGAAAAACACGGCAAAGTGTTTTGGAACTATAAATTCCTCCCCTTTTTCCACCTAATTCAAGGCGGAAATCAAAGTTAGCGTCAAAGGACGGATTATACCAAACGGATCGCTGAATGTCAAGCACTTTTCTTGATTTTTTATTAAGTTTTTTATGCTGCCCCAAAATTAACGAGATATTCCAGATAATGTTTCCCACAATCGGCTACATCTGTACGGCAGGTTCTTGGACTGTGTCCAACAATCGGGTGATTACAGCATCGGAATCAACGCCCTCAGCTTCGGCGTGAAAATTGGTAAGGACGCGATGCCGGAGCACAGCGTTCGCCACTGATTTAACGTCTTCTATGGATGCATTCACACGTCCCCGTAGAATTCCCCGTGCTTTCGCGCCAAGGATGAGGTACTGTCCCGCCCGTGGACCTGCACCCCACCTGACCCACTGCTGGATGAAATCTGGGGCATCTTTGCTTTTGGGACGGGTTGCCCGGGCTAGTTTAACTGCATACTGCACAACGTTATCAGCGGCTGAAACCCTCCGGACAATCTGATGTAGCATTATAATATCCTCGCCAGAAAGTACAATTTCTAGTTCGGGTTCATCAACGCTTGTCGTCGAAGAAACAATCGCGACCTCCTCTTCCTCGCTCGGATAGTCAATCACAATCTTAAACATGAAACGGTCTAATTGTGCCTCTGGCAGTGGATACGTACCTTCCTGCTCAATCGGATTTTGTGTTGCAAGGACGAAGAACGGTTGTTCCAAATTATACATAGTGCCACCCGCTGTGACATGATATTCCTGCATCGCTTCGAGTAATGCAGCTTGGGTTTTGGGTGGGGTTCGATTGATTTCATCGGCAAGCAAGATGTTGGCGAATATAGGACCTGGGATAAAACGGATCTCTCGATGACCGGTGGAGCGTTCCTCTTCCAAAACATCTGTGCCGGTAATATCGGCAGGCATCAGGTCCGGCGTAAACTGAATTCGCTTAAACTGGAGGTTGAGAATTTGGGCGAGTGTCTTAATCATCAAGGTTTTGGCAAGGCCGGGTACACCTTCAAGCAAGCAGTGACCACCTGCGAAGAATGCCATCAGGATCTGATCGATTGCTGCTTCTTGACCCACAATTACTTTTTTGAGTTGTTCCGAGATGAGGTCTCTACCCGTCATTAGCTTTTCGATCGCTTGAACTTCTTCTGTTGCTGGCATGGTGTCTATGGCTCCTTAGGGGTTTTAGTCTTAATGAAAGCTGCTTTTTTTGACAATTTTTACTTAACCAATTTGACGGAAATAATTCTCATATCTTCCACTTTTCAGCCGCAGATGCTCCTCCAATCAGCACGGGTTGGTCCAACTCGCTACAAAGTCGTCGATGTCGAAAGCGGGCATCTCGTTGAAGATATAAGGGGTTGGCTCCTTATTCTGGAAGCCGGGCACGAGTTGAGGCGAATCGGTCTGGAGTGCGCTATCCAACGGGCGGAACCGCTGCCACAGCAGTTTTCGCTCCGACTCCGTGAAGCGATCGGACATTGGCTCGCGCGGATGATGGCGTATGTTCTTCGCCCGCTTAGACAACAGTACGAGGCAGGTCATTCGACCTTCAATGCCCGGGTGTAGCTCAGCCAACGCCTGACGGAATCCTCCTTCGTCCAATCCAATAATCGTGCGGAAAATGCGTTCAATCAAGGCGAGTTCGTCCCGTTCCAGTTCGAGGAAATGTTCAAATTTAACTGCCAGATGCGCTGGCAACCTATCAATCAACTCCGGTTGCCAAACGAAGGAGTGCGCGTGCGGGTATATACCGTTGCCAAAAGCACGGTAGGTATACTGCAAGGTCCGACGCAGCTTCGTACTGTAATTGCTGCCCCAGTGAAGGATTGCGTTCAGGTATACGACGCCATCACCTGCCTTCAACTCGATTGGGATGCCGCTCTCCAACGGGGCATGTTCGCTTTTGAATAGCTGCCGGTTTTCTGCCTCAGTATTAAAACGTCTGTGGCTGCCGGGAACCGCCCACAGTACGTTATCGTCATACAGTGCAATGTTCCACTGCGTATATGCCGGAGGATTCGCTAGAGAATCCGTGAATAACCCCTCCAACGGTCCCTCGCGCCACGACCGGATATCGCGGTGCCAGTCCCAGGGACCGTGATCTACCCGTGGGTTGCAGAACATGCCGAATTGCAGCGGCGCTACTTCCTCTGCCTGCATTACCCTCTTGCTGATTCCGTATGTATTCTCATGAAACACGAATTCTACTGCGTCTGCCGCCTCTGGGTCGGTCACTCGATCAAATAACACCCGTGGCTGCGGACCAGACTCCCACTCGCCGCCCGGAGGCTCGTCCGGTTTGCGATTATCCGCCCACCACCGCTTATGCCGTTCAAGCATCTGCTCGCAATGCGTCCGTAGCGACTCAAGTTGCTGCGGTGGCACACAGTCGCGCACAATGATATAACCTTTATCCTGAATCTCTTTCGTGTCTGTGGGTGTTGTCATGGTATCCACTTTACCGATTTCATTACTTTCTGTGAATTTCTGCTGTTTGCTTTGCAACAGTTTCCAGTTGGTCTTCATCCCACTCTTCTTGCTGCTGCAATGCGTACAGCGACGTATAACCCCCCGACCAGTCTGGAGGCACTAGGCACGGACGGTCATCGTGATGCGCCCAGCGTGCCGGTTTGCCCCGGACAATGGCGCCTTCATATCGACTGGGTAACGGATTGGCGGTATAGGTGAAGGCATCGGCTGACGAATAGACGTTCAACAATAGGGGCCGCCCTTGGTCGGAAAGGTTCGGTTTGGAGCCATGAATCACACGGCAGTTGTGGATCGTGATAGACCCAGCAGGTCCCTTCAGATAGTGGACATTGGTCGTATCAATGCTTTTGGCGTCTTGGTCGCTGAGGCAGCCGACCCATTGATTGCTGGCATTGTATTGATTGAAAAGTTCGCCCTTATGACTTCCAGGGATGGCACCAAGGGGCCCCTGGTCATCGTCCACATCATGAAGATAAACGCCGATTGTGAGCGGACTATAGTTGGTGTGGGGCCAATAGGTGATGTCTTGATGCCACTTGACCTCCTCGCCGCCTTCTGCCCATTTGAAATTCAATTTTGAATGATGGAACTTCACGTCCGGTCCCACCAGATCTGCTGCCACATCGACGATAATTGACTGCGACGCAAACTCCCAGTAGGTCGGGTGATGTTCGACCGGACTGGTCAGGCGGCGTAGGCGCGGATTGTCCGCCGTGTGCCCCGGTTCTAGGTCGAACACCATGTCAGATTTGTTCAAGGACCGGCTGCGCTGCACCATTTCATCTGTAACGTCGATCAGACGTTCGACCCAATCCTGCGGCACAATGCTTTCAACGAGCAGGTATCCGTTATCAAAGTAGAATTGGCGTTGCTCTTGAGTGAGTGCCTCCGGTTCGTGGGACAATATCTTCTCAGGTGTCATTCGGATAACCTCCTTCTATGGAAAATCAACAATGGGGTTTATATTTACTTCTAGTCCTGCTCTCGCTGATACAAAATCCGTCCATACGGCTCAGCGTCGCCATCGTATTTTGGGTTCAGACGGCGAACCATTTCCTGTGCCTCTGGGGACCAATCTTCGGGGATAGGATGTGTCTTGCTAGCCAGCTGTGCTTTGATACGCTCCGGCAAATCGCAAAAATCGGGCTGGAACCAGAGTGTAATGACTGTGCGGCGTTCGTCGGAGTTGTTCGCGTACGAAGCGTGCAGCAAGCGTGAATCACCAATCAGTAGGTCACCCGCTTTGACCGGGACATCAATTTCGTCGGGGCGCATCGAAAATTCAGGGCGGTTTAGGTTCTTTGCCGCTGAAATCTCACCGGCATGTGGTTCCACGATTAAATCGTGGAGTGGATTGTGCTTGTAATGCGACCCCGGAATCGCGCGAAGACAACCGTTATGGGGCGTGGTGTCGGTCAGGTAGTACATAAAAAAGACTTGCTGGGGTCGTGGGTCGTAGGTACTTGGATCCGCCCAACCAAACCAGTCATAGTGCCAAAATAGCGGTGGACTGTGCGGCGGCTTGCTGAGGATATACCCACTGGTAAAGGTTGAATCCTCGAACCCCATTGATTTCAGCGCATCAAGCGACAGCTGCCACGAAATCAGTTCTGCAAAAACCGGGTCCTCGTAAGTTCTGAACGCGCTTCCTTGAGAGCGAAAATATCTTTTGTGTTCCTCCGTCATGTTTTCGCAGAGCCGGTCTGTTACACTCCGAAGTCGGTCGAGTAGTGTATCGCTCAGGATATTTTCAACGATGCAGAACCCTTCATTGATGAGTTGGTTGTATTTCTCTTTCGACATGCTGCTCCTCAAATTGCGGATTGAAAGACCTGCGTTAGCTTCAAGATACCAAGACTGTTGTGCTATAATCGAAGCTCAACCAGTCCGGTGTCTTGCACAACCGTTTCTGGTATTGGCTTTGGGCATTCAACGACTTACCAAGGCACCCGCGACCAATGTCAAGAATTGACCTTAAAAGCGTATAGATGAGCGTTTTGTAGATCGAACTTCAGACGTATTGTTTTCCCAGTTAAAGGTGACAGGTCGGCATGATTTGCCCATCTGGGCTGTAGTTGTAGTTCGTCCATGCCTTTGATATCTTGGCATGCCGCTTTGGCGAAACCGGGAATCTGCCGGCCCGCTGCGTCCAGGACCTCTACGGAAATCTGTCCTTGAGAAGTATCAGTGTTGAGCTCAAGTTGACTGCCTTCCAGTTTGAATGGTTTGGTCGTGACCATGCCCGAAGTTGAGCTAGCTTCCAAAGACATGAATCTGTCCAGCCGCAAGGTCGCTAGCCCAATTGACATCCGATTTTCTAAGTCTTTATGGCCTTTATCCATTGCTCCGTAGTACAGCCAATGGCGGTCTTTCCACGTCACAATCTGCGAGAAGGGAAACGCTCCCGCCGCATCGAAACTGTCTTTCGGACCAGGGGGAATGAACGGTTCGCCCGCATAGACCCAACTTAAGTCCCAATGAGAAGCATCACGGCTCGTGCCGATATAACAATCAATTAAGCCCCCGGTCCGTAGCACGCTCATCAGGCCGAAGTGAACGCCCTGGTACATCCAGTCTGTCAGTGCATAAATTTGCCGCCGTTTGTATTCTGAAGCTCCCTCGCGGTCGAACTCCCAGCTTTGAATCAGTGTCCACCCTGTTGGGTCCGCTTTCACGTCAGGATTGGTCATGGTGCGGCTGCCGCGACTTATCTTCCGGCCATCTCCCTCAACGGGTCCGGCGTAAATATCGCGGGTGAAGATCCGGTACACTTTCGCATCGCTGTCCCAGTTCATCTGATTATGCGTGTCCGATGCAGTGATGTAACTTCGTCCTTCGATTTGGGGATGAGGGATCGAGGTGCGGGACAATACAGGCTTTCCGTTGTTATAGGCAGTCCAATGGATGCCGTCTGGAGAATGGGCGAGATGAATCGCCTTCTGACTTTTTTCCCATCGACCGGTGGGACCGTATGCTCCCTTGTACCTGTGATTCGGGTCTTTCTCATTCGGGTCGATAAAACAACTGAAACCGTGTCCTCGAAAGACGAAGTTACCCCTACCGTCCTTCCCCACGTTCAGCCGTTTCCACTGGATGCCATCTTCGGATTCGGCATATCCGATGTCGTAGTCGGGCGTGTTTGTCGCCAGATACCACATCTTGAATTTGCCATCGTCTCGCAGCACGGTTGAATAGACGCCAAAGTAGAGGGGATATTCCCGCTCATTGGGCACCATGAGCGGTTGGGCTTCCTTCGTAACTTTTCCCAGCCGACGAGCGACGTTTGATGTCTCGGCAACGATGTAATCATCTACGAAAAGCTGTTTCCGCTCACCTATTTTCAGAGGCTCCTCGACCTTGGCGTTTTTGGTCGTCATAATTTGTACCTCTATGATCCTGGTTTAACACCGGACGCTGCTAGTCAATCTGACGGCTCGCTAGGCGAGTTCAATTCTGAGTTGTTTTCTCATTACACGTGCCACCCGGTCTAACGATGCCAAAGTAATGGACGTGTTATCGAATCGAGTGGACCATCTAGCTGTGCTTCGTCGAGTTAAAGACTTGATTATTGTAGTCGAATCAGAAGGACAAAGTCAAGAATAGAAATTTACAGTAGGATTGAGAATCAGCGGGTGTTGTCGCAATCTCTCAAACCGGGGTTTGATACGGTGTAGTGCTATTGAGTTGAAAAGCTACGCTGCATATATAAAGCCGCTGTCGGATAGTCTGTGACCTCGTCGATCAGTCCGCTGATGGCGGTTTTTTGAATTTCAGGGTTGTCTAGCACTTGGATGAGTTCCTCGCGGAAGGTGGTAATGTCGGGGAGCTTTGGGAGGGGGTGCGTGTAGCGGTGGATCTCGGCCTCACGACCGCGGCAGGCAAGACGCCCTCCGCAAACCCATCGGTGAGCCGCTCAACCTGATCATAGTCCATTGAGGGTTAGGACCCGACGATTACTGGATTGCGGCAAAATTATTCCATAAACGGATCGAGTCAATTAACAACTTTTTTCTCCTTGGACTATCAGATTCCATTCCTCACAGCAGGTTCAGTCCTATTTTTGAAACAATACTTCAATCTTGGCTTTGAGATTCTTGGTTTTCGGTTTCCGTGTTTCTATCTACAATCTCTTCCGCTTCGTTCTTGAGTCGATCGACAAGACCTTGAGACAACAGCTTCTTCTCAGATTGTTCCTGAAGCGCATCTTTAATCTCGTCCTCTAATAGAATCATCCTGTCTTCATCTTTAACCGCAGCTTTAGAGAGTGGGACAACTAAATTAATCGGCATTTTCACAAGCCTTAATGAGTTGTCGTCTAATGGAAATAATAGACCGACCTGATCGTCTTTGATTACATTTTTACCGGCCTCCTGCCGATGCAAACGAAGCCGATTATACGGATAATGTCTAAAAACCACGCTTTTAGAATAATAAAGAAACAGCAACACACGTTCGCCTATCGTAAATTTAGGGGCACTTGTACTTATCACCTGCACTGACTGGCCTGTTCTTGGACTAACACCTTTCCCGCCATGAATCATAAACTTCACGCGGTTTTTGCCTGCATTCGGAGATCCTTTGAGGATGGTATCTACATTGATAGTAATATCCGTTGTAAATTTAGAACGGATATTCGCACGATACACATATTCTTTTGCCGCAACACGACCCACGACAACTAAATCGCTTGCTTTAATCATTTCCGAAAGAGCAAACCCCTGTTTATATTCTGCATCCCACCCAAAAGCATCAGACAAACACATAACAAACAGGACAACGCCTGTCAATACTGCAACCCTACTCGATTTCATTTTAGATTCCCCATCTTGTTCCGTAAAGTCCCCGCGCTCTCCGCCCTAATCTTGGCTTTGAGATTCTTGATTTTCAGGTTCCGTATTTTTATCTACAATCTCCTTTGCTTCTTCCATGAATCGATCGACGAGCGTTTGAGACAAGTTGGTGTCAGAGCTAGTGCGCTGCGCAATCGCATCTTTAATATCTTTCTCCAACTCAACCACCGCATCTTTATCCTTAATCGCTGCTTTGGACAGTTGAACCGCTAAATCCAACGGCATCCGAACCGACTTTAATTTATCGTTCTTCATCGCATAGACCAATGACACCTTATCATCTCTGATTAATCGCTTGCCATACGCAGCGCGATACGGGCGGAGCTTATCATATGGGTAGTTTACATAATAGCCTTTGTCAGAGTTCGTCATAAAGAGCAATACTTTCTCACCTAAAGCAAACTTAGGAACACTCATGTCAATAAGCCGTCTACCTCCTCGAATCATAAACTTTACACGGGTTTTACTAATGTTAGGCTTACCTTTGATTGTTTGATCAACAGCAACAGTAATATCTGTTGTATACCTACCCTGAATGTTCTCACGAGTGACATACTCCATCTCGATAACCTGACCCACAACAATTAGGTTGCTACGTTCAACGAAATGTGACCGGGCAAACCCCTGTCTATATTCTGAATCCCAGCCAAACGCATCCGACAAACACATAACAAACAGAACAACGCCTGCCAATACTGGAAGCCTACTCGATTTCATTTTAGATTCCTCCTTTACCTTTTAATCAAAGGTGTCATCATTCGTCCTGACCGCAAACATTCTAACCCCCACGTCCTTACCAGAATCGGCATGCGTATCTCAAAAGTCCGACGATACTTCTCAGCAAGGGTATAATGCCTAGGATTACGCTTGGGATTAGGACCACCAGAAGCCTGAATGGGCTCCGTGCCATAAAGAATAACCAACCACGCAGAGATGATCTGTCCTCCATCCATGGGGTGCTGCTGGCAAAGAAAATAATAGCACTCATAATGCCGAGCGATAGCACCCCTCATCTTGATCATATCTGCAAACTTAAATGTAGGCGTGGAGAGAGGCAACCGATCTTGAATCACATACATATCGTCATTCAAAAAAGAAGCAATCTTTTTTCTTGACACCCGAATACCCGTTCGATACTGTTCAGGCATATTCGGATCATCACGCGATCCAATTTTAAGCACTTGTCCCGTAGAAACATCAACATAAACATCAAAGCCACGAATATGTGGATTGACCTTATTGGAATGCACCAGCGCGTCAACTTCATAAGAAACTTTCCAAAGCGGACGATTTATCAACAACTTTTTGGCGAGAAACCACGGCGTATCGTCATCAGCCTCTGCAATCGTAACCGGATCAGTGGTAATCCGAACATTAGCAAGCGTATCAAGCCCTGTAATTTCGGCTGCAATACGCTTTGCAGTCTCAGATTCATTTACGGGCGCATCCTTGGCAAACATACAGCCACTTCCACACAAAAGAGCAATCGCAGTTACCCCCAAAACAGTACGTTGAAATAACATGATCTTCCTCCTTGTCGTTGAGCAGAACTTCGCATCACGTATTACTATGACAGGTTGTCGACACCTACATAACCTGACACGCAATTTGTAGACCACTAACGCGCCAACCCGTTCCTTACACGGTTGGCCCCTATCGACGAAGACCCGCGCCCGATCAATATCGTCTTATTTTATCTGTCCAACACTATTGCGCTATCTGCACAACGGCAAGCACGAATGTTGTTCGCGGTGTGGTCATTTCTATCTCCAGTCGTGGATATAGCGGCGGACAGTGTCGTAAGGGGCTTTGATGTCCTCTCGGTCAGCAATGACTAAATTAAAAAAACAGTAGCAGATAGCACGGGCTTACGATACCCACCCCGCGGCGGAGGAACGAGCTGGAAGATCGTCTGTTCAAACTTGGTTTCGGGTTGATACGCCCTAGTGCTATTACAAGTTTGAAAAACTGCATTGAATCTCCAAAGCCGTTGTCGGATGGGCTACGATCTCATCAATCAATCCCCTGACCACGGCTTTTTGTATTTCTGGGGAATCGAGTGCTTGGAGGAGCTCCGTCGGGAAGGTGTGGCTGTCGGGGAGCTTTGGGAAGGGTTGAAAATGGACACGGATTTGGACTTCGGCTTCCTGCTTCGCGCTCGTTTTGGAACAACCGTTTGTCAGCCTTGGCATACAGGATCTCCGGGAAATCCCCCGCCTTGATGGCGGCAAGCATTGCCTGAAATCCTGCCCGCACTACACTTGCACCAGAGATACCTCGGTCAACGCAGATGTGATTAGAATCTATCTCAAATCTATCGCGCTGCACCTTCTCACGGCACATGGCGACTTGAGCTTCTACCGTCGAGTTCTGGTCTCGGTCCCTGCCGGGGCTATAGCGTGCGTAGATGCCTGCTTGTTTTTCCATAGCTGAGATACTCCCAATCCGAAAGTTGAGATACTTATCGTTGCGTTACTGGCTTTTTACGAAATTAAAAACACGATCTCTAGTTTCCGGATCTGTTACCTCTGTTACATTCAACTTAGACTCCAAGATTAGACCAGATTGCAAAATAGGAATGGTCTTATATACACTTACCGCCGCCCTGTACAAAGAATGAAGGTCGGTTAATGGTACATCATTATGTTGTACGGCAAAGCGCCAATTCGTACAAGCTGTGCGTGCCTTCTGAAATACAGATTCTGCACTTTCCCAACCATCCAGCGGGGAGGGCATTGATGATTGACCTTTGAATTCCTCCTCTATTGCTGTTTTGGACTCGGTATTCAATATTCTATACAAATGGTACAAATCGTGGGTTGATCTATTAAGAATGTGTCCTTCTTGCTCTACTTTAGTATTTTAACAGCAGTTCGGCGCACTGAGCACTTATAATAACAGCAGTAACCCAAGTGCCAGGTGCTTTCGCATCCCGATTCTTAAATTCTGAGCTACTTTTCTGAATAAGCGTTTTGGCAGACATCAACATCCCGGGCATTATAAGAATGAATTTATTTTCGCTTATTCCTGCTCTATTCTGTTTATTTTTCCTCTTTTTCTTAGCCATTACTAAACCGTCTTTCTTATTCGCTTAAACTGTCATTATGTGTTGACTGATAAAGACCTAATGGTCGCCAGAGATCCACCGTGTGCCTTTTAATGGTTGTCTGTCCAAGGGCGATCGTCATTCAACGCTGGGAATCTATCCTCCTGCAGCGATTGGAACCACTCACTGTGACAATCAACCCTCCTACTTATCTTATCCACCGATTCATGCAGGGTGTCCACCGATTCATGCAGAGAATCTATTCTACTACTGAGTCCCCCCATTGATTCCTGAATGACCGTCTCGCTCCTGTATAACCCTTCCACTGATTCCCGAAAGGTACTCCCACCGCGCTCCAAGATTGCCACCCGCATTCTGAGATTTTCTATTCGTCGATCAAAGACAATCCAAACAAAGCCACCGGCACATAGAGATAGCGCGAACGCGTCGAAAAGAGAATGGTTTACCGCAATTAAGAAAATACCGACCAAGAAACACATGCCCAAAATCTGTTTCACTGTGGTATTCATTAACACCACCTCCCCTACGGCTGCCAATTCTCCACCAAGTTCCGTTCGATCTTTATCACCTGCCCGATTATTATCATCTCCTCTGCAACCATGATTGGGGCGTAGTTTGGGTTGACTGAGACGAGTGCCGCGGTGTGTCCGTGGAGGTGGAGTTGCTTGTACGCAACACTCCTATCTGTGTAGACGACAACGATGGTTTTATGGTTGCATTGATTTCTTAGTTTGATTAGGAGCGGGACGTTGTTGAGAAGAAGAGGTCCCATGGAGTTGCCTCTGGCACGGGGAAAGAATCGTCCGATCGCTCACGACAGGTAGTAACTCCGCTGTTCTATCCTTTATTTCGTTGACTTTCTTTCGATGGTTCATGTATGATTGGGCTATCAAATTAGCGTGGTGAGGGAGAACCCATGATTAAACTCGGTTGTAATAGCTTGGTAAAGGACAGAGATAATCCGGGCGGGTGGATAGATATTGAGACAATGATTGATTTAATTCACACGTTGAGGCTCGATATCATTGATTTTCAACTCGATAGGGGATTTCGTTCTCTAGAACCGGCGTATCTTCGCAGGGTCAAGATTCTGTGCCACAAATATGGTTTGCCGATAGGTTTCATAGGAGCCGGTAGTGGGTTTGTCAGTACCGCCCAATTGCCGAATGGGAGTGTGGTTGGCGCGTCGCTATCACCGGAAGAGTTACAGCGGCGGATCGATGAAGTCAAACGAGCTGTGGATGTTGCCGTCTTCATGGGCGCTCCACTGATCCGTCTATTCGGCGGAGGGGTGCCTGACGGGACAGAGAACCGTGAGGCGGTGTGGTCAGGGATAATCTCCAGTTTCCAAGCGGTCTCCGATTATGCAGCTGAGAAAGGTATCCTTATCGGTCTTCACAACCATCCACCTGCTGCGGAACCGACGAGCGATGATATCCTCCGCATCCTGAACGACGTTGACCGTGAGAACTTCACCTTCATCTTGGACACAGGTAGATGGCGCGGCGCACCGACAAGCAGGGAAGAGACCTCCGATTCAAGCGAGAATATCTACAAATACATGGAACAGACCGCACCCTACGCCTCATACGTGCGTGCCAAGATCTATAAGGTTGATAGCGGTCAAGAGGAGTTACTCGATTATAGACGTATAATTGCTATTCTCAAGAAAGTAAATTTCAACGGGAATATGTCGATTGTTTTGGAGGACCAGGGCAATCAGTGTGGTTACGCCGAAGCCATTGGGCTAGCAGTCAAACATTTACGGGGGTTGCTTGCGGAGTCGGAGGAGTAAGAAAGGATGGCGTCAACCGAAAAGCAGGAAATTCCGTGGGGAGACATAGGGGAACCGCTAGCAGAATTGCTTCGGTATGAACGTGAGATTGGCTACTATGAGCACGCAAGCTACGCTCTACTGTCAACGGTTGTCCATGAAACGGTGGATTCGGCGTGGCGACAATTCCTATTGGCGGACAGTAATTTCGCTGAAGTAGTTGAGCAGGTCATCGCTATATCCGATAAGGAGTCCAAAAATCCCAAGGAGGTTCTTGACTCAATCCGCGCACTTGTCCACGCTGCTTACGCCCATGCGCCAAAAAAGGCAGGACCGTTCCTGAAAACATATCTGAAATACAGACCGAGTTTCCCAGATCCTGTCCGACAGGAGTTGGATACACTCTCAATGCGAGGAAAGCGTCGGGTAATCCTTCGTGCAACCGCTTTCGCAGCAGAGATGGAGCGGCTCCGACCGTTCCAGCCATACAGTGAGATAGCAGCAGCGGTGTCTGAACATTGGTACCAACGGATTCTGCAAGGAGACCTAACCGCACGCCAAGGACGTAGGATACCGGCGCGGCTACTCACCGCGAAAAAACGCTTGCTCAACCATCTGCGTGAGACCGAAGGGGATAGCCAGATTGATGAGAAGGTCATCTTCGACAGGTATATAGATATCTTTAAGTCAATCGATATTTTGGGATTGACGGGCATTATCATTGGCATGCACCGTTTCAATCTGATACAGCGTTTTCATGTCGCGCTTGATGTGGAACAGGTTGAACTTTTCCTGAAAAACTTCCCGAAGGCGGAGGTGCTAAGCCGCTTTGAGAAATTAGAGCAGTGGTTGGGCAAATACCACAAGACAAATCACGACGGCACGATATTAACCCCACCGCTTATTAATTTTTTATTAAAGGATAGGAGTTACGCAGTTGAGTAAAAAATAGTTTATAATAGTGTCTATGAATCCAGCCAAATGCACCGAATATGACTACATCAACTTTGTGATAGCGACACCAAGCACCTACAGTTGTACTGAGGCAGCCCGCGTGCAACCGCCAGACGATAATCCGCCGGCGCATGACTCATTGAATCGGTTGCTGTATCGGCTACCTCCCAATTCAGAAGCGTTGTGGACAGAGGCAACTCCTTATGTCAAAAAAGACCAAGGGATTTTGGTCATAGACGACTCCACCCTGGATAAACCGTATGCCCAACAGATGGAACTGGTCACCCGCCATTGGTCTGGTAAACATAAACAAGTGGTCTCGGGGATTAACCTGATAACGCTGATGTGGACCGATGGTGACCGCCAGATTCCGTGTGATTACCGTCTCTATAATAAACAACAGGATAACTTGAGCAAAAATGACCATTTTCAATCACTAATTTCAACCGCGCATCAAAAGGGGTTTACACCCCAGTGCGTCGTGTTTGACAGTTGGTACAGTAGCTTAAAGAATCTCAAGACGATTCGACAGTATCAATGGCATTGGTTGACTCAGTTGAAGTCGAATCGCCAAGTCAATTTGGATAAACAGGGCAACCGACCGATAAAAGAGTTACCCATAAGCGAAACCGGCACCATCGTTCATCTGAAGGGGTACGGTCTGATTAAAGTGTTCAAGATAGTTTCTCCACACGGCAACATTGAATACTGGGCAAGTAGTGACCTGTCGATGAACGACTTGTATCGTCTGAAGTATGCTGAGTTATCCTGGTCAATTGAAGTGTATCATCGAGGTATCAAGCAATTTGTGGGTGTCGAACGGTGTTTCGCACGCAAGGCAGTGGCACAACGGAATCATATTGGATTGGCACTACGCGCCTTTCTCCGTTTGGAGAGACATTGTTTTTCTAAGGGTATCAGTTGGTTTGAGGCGAAAACCAACATTATCAGAGAGGCCGTGCGTGCCTATCTTGCTAAACCCATTTATACCTTAAACCCAACTGCGTAACTCCTAAAAGGATTCGGATTTTGACTCTCTTCTCGCCGAACTTGACCGGTACAGAGCGGACACACGGAACGGGCAATTCGACATAAACAACATTTTGCAGCGGGATTTGGAATTTAGGCGATTCGCTTACGAGTACACGCGCGTTTTGGAACCGCTGACCTATCAGCTCCAGAATCGATACCCGCAGCCGAAATCGAACGAAGAGCTGTACCAATTATTCAACCAACTTGAAGAGCTGCCGCCGGTTGCCGCAGATGAATCCCTTTTAAGCGAACAACACCTCGCAGAAGTCGGTCGAACTGCATACGAAGCAACAGAGTTTCTCAAATTTTTGAGAGGGTTCCGCACGCGTACCAGCAGGCATATCGTGGTGGTGGGTAATGATCGTTACGGGCGGCAGTGGGTTGTCGAGCCTATTGAGGCTTATCTCAAAGAGGGGTTCACGCTCAGGTATGACCGCGTCCGCTCCGGTACTTCTACGAGACTGAGTGTTCCCGCTGCTTTTCCGAGGGAATTCGTCAGAGAGATTGGTGAGGGGATGCCCCATATTGTAATTGTTGACGCATCCCATGCACCGCCAAATAACGATGTCATGCAACTTTCCCGCGGTCTCCGAGGCTATGCCCATTGGTTCGCTGTATTCAACGACCTCCGTGCCGAAGGCAACGTTGCCAGATACCAAGATGAGAGCTCCCTTCCCGCGGAGCATTTCCCGGAACTGATGAAATGGCATGAATACGTTGCGAGAAGACAGGAGCTACAGGAGTGGGTTGTGCCAGGACAGACTTACCGGGTGACAACTTGGGCACCTGAATTGAAAGACGTTGTGATATTGGGTGACATGCAAGTGAAGCGTTATCCCGCAGTCTCCCATGAGGAGATGGGGGTCGATTTACCGGTGGTTATTCTTGCAAACCCTATCATATACCGCACGGAGGGAGATGACCTCCCAAGCGCCCTACGAGGAACCACACCCCGCCACTTTGATGACCCAGAAGCCCATGCAACGGATAGTATCGTGTTTGGATTTGGCTCCCATGGACTTGAAACCCGACTTGAGGGAATGAACACGGAGCAGTTCGTTCAGACGGTTCAGGGACACATCAAGGAGGAGATTGATAGACTATTAAAGGAATCATAATCTGTATGGAGGTATTGTATTCAAGACTTCTACACAATGTTTTGGAGGAACCGATTATGGCAAAAACAATTATCTCGGTGGCGGTGGTGGGATCGGGACCCACCAAGGAGATGAATCCTGCCGTGCCGTATACGCCCAAGGATATTGCACAAGCCGCGATTGAGTGCAGTCGAGCCGGTGCGGCAATCACACACATCCATGTGCGCGACCCCGAAACGGGGATCGTATGTTCAAGGCTTGAGCTCTTCGCAGAGGTTGTGGATCGGATTCGCCAAGAGTGCGACATCCTGATCAATCTCACAACGAGCGGAGGGAATATACCCGGAAAAAACATCATTGAGGAACGCCTTGAACCTGTTACGCTAAAACCGGAGATCTGTTCCCTTGATGTCGGCTCAATGAACTTTGGAGACTGGATGTTTCTCAATCCGCCGGAGTGGGGGCGAGCTGCAGCCCAACGGATGCGCGAGCAGGGTGTCAAACCCGAAATCGAGGTCTTTGATGCCGGACACATGCGGCAGGCACTGCATTTAATTAACGAAGAACTGTTTGAGGATCCACCGTTTGTCCAATTGTGCATGGGGGCAGGTTGGGGTATCGAAGCGACGCCGGATAATTTACTGTTCATGAAGAACCTGCTGCCACCCGGTATCCCTTGGTCCGTTATGGGTGTTGGTCGAACACAGTTGCCGATGATTACGATGGGCATCATTCTAGGGGGTCATATTCGCGTCGGCTTTGAAGACAATATCTATCTCCGAAGAGGGGTTCTGCTGAAAAGTAACGCCCAGATGGTCGAGGTCGCTGTAAATTTGGTTGAGCAGCTACAAGGCGAAGTTGCCACTCCTAGCGATGCCCGTCAAATTCTTGGGATATGATTGGGGTTGGTGCATAGGTCAACGTTCAGGTGTGAAGATTGGGGGATTGGAAGATAAACGAATGGAAGTTTGGAAGATTGGAAACTCCCGGCCTTCCGCCCTTCCATCTTTCCCTCCTCTTTGTTTTGGACCTGAACGGTTGCGCTCATAGAAAGAGGTTGATTCACCTGATGTCACGGAAAAAGGGTTCACAGGATTTCCTAGAGGGTACTACGGACGAGGTTGTTGAGTGGCGGATGCTCAATATGGATTCTGAGCTGATTACAGCCAGTCTGAGTCGCACAATCGGTCCCGGTATTCACAGTACCCTCAGTCCCCACTGGAATCCTAATGCCAAACGCGGCGACGGGGTCGTTCCGCTTAATAACATCCTGAGATTTGAGACCTTCGGCGTGCACTGTCCATTGGGGACGAAGCTGCGGCAGGAAACACGGTTACGACTGGTGACAACACGGGACGAGAACGGGACCTTGAAGCGCGGTCATCTGGCGATGAACTGCGAATTGTTCAACAAAGACGCCGACTCTCACCCGCAAGTTGGACGCGCTGAATTTTGGATGGCACTAACCCGTCCACTTGCTCCCCCGGGTCAACATAGACCAACCGACGTGCCGGAGGCGCTAAAGTTTCTGAAGGAGCACGAAGTGACCGAAAGGGATCTGGTCAGCCGGGATATTGAGTCATACCGCTGCCGGGCACCCGCCGATGGACAATCCTTCCATGACAGGCTGCCGTTGGTTTTCCACATGGACCGGTCCGATATCTACCGTCACATTAATACGAGTGTGTATATGAACCAAGCGCAGGATTACCTAGCACTTCTGTATCACAAGGTTGGCGGAGATGCTGGGCGGCTGCGGTTCCGCGAGATCACGATTTATTTTCGTAAACCTTTTGTACCGGGACAGGCGGCGGAGGTGGAGTTGGATCTCGTTGAGTGGGTGGATCGTTTCCATGGTGCTGTCCGCTTCTATCATTGTGATAGTGAGCGAGGCAGAAGCGAGCGGATCTCGATGGCAATGGAAACGCGTGGTCCCTTGGCTGAGTGCTAGTACACTGCTAAGAGAGCAGCCTTCTAAGAGCAAATTCTGTTGAGGAGGATGACAATGCAATACGACACAATCATCGTCGGAGCGGGGGCAGCTGGGGCGATACTTGCGACCCGACTCTCCGAGGATCCGGGCAGATCTGTCCTGTTACTGGAGGCGGGTCCCGACTTTCCAGAGTTTGATCAACTTCCAGAGGAAATCAAGTACGGTTATGGCCAAGACCGCAATATCTGGGCGCGCGCCTTTGGTCGTCCGACCAAATTTGGTTGGGGCTACACCGCCCGTGCCACCGACAGTGCCCCCACCATGTTTGTTCCACGAGGTAAGATAATTGGCGGCTCAAGTGCGGTGAACGCGCAGATTTTCCTCCGCGGTGTGCCTGAAGACTATGATACTTGGGCATCCTTGGGTAACGACAAGTGGAGTTACGAGGAATTGCTGCCTTGCTTTCGGAGGAATGAGGCAGATCCCGACTATAGTGATTCCTATCACGGGAACGCGGGGCCCATTCGTGCTCGGCGGCATACATACGAGGAGTTGAATCCTGAACAGGCGGCTTTCTACGACGCTAGTCGGGATGCTGGCTATCCGGATTGCCCCGACCACAACGACCCGGACTCTACGGGTGTGGGTACGCTCGCACTCAACAATCCGGACGGCATCCGCTGGAGCACGGCGATTGGCTACCTAAATCCTGCGCGTCATCGGTTGAACCTTACCATTAAAGCGGACTGCTTGGTACACCGTCTCCTCTTTGAGGGTAAACGGGCTGTTGGTGTCCGGGTCGAGAGCGGCGGCGAGATGTCCGATGTCTATGGTGAGGAAGTCGTTTTATGTGGTGGCTCTATCGGTTCGCCGCATATCCTCATGCTTTCGGGTATTGGGCCCGCTGATCATCTTAAGGCAGTTGGCATCCCCTTGGTGCACCACCTACCGGGTGTTGGGCAGAATCTGAGAGATCATCCGCAGGTGTCGGTGACGTTGAGGGTAAAGGAGGAATTTCTGCCCGATGGCACAGAGCCACGGCTTCAAATTGGGCTCCGATACACGGCGCAGGGTTCTGATCTTCGCAATGACATGTTTCTCCTCCCAACCGCTTTTGCCACCGAGGAGGGCTATCTTGTCGAATCCGACTCGGTGCCTTTAGGATTTCACATTGCCGCTTGTATATATCTTGCTGTCGGTGCGGGCGAAATTCGGCTCACGTCTTCCGATCCGCATCAACAACCCGCCTTAGATTATAACTACCTGACGGAGTCCTTTGACCGCGAACGACTGCGCGAGTCTGTGCGTATCCTCATTGATTTACTTGAACACGATGCCTTCAAAGCGTTGGTCGCGGAACGGCTTGCACCGACGGACGCTGATTTGGCAACGGACAAAGCCTTGGACGAATGGCTTCTGCGCCAAGTGGCTACCAGTCACCATATTTCATCGACCTGCAAGATGGGGCCCGACTCCGATCCAATGGCTGTGGTTGATCAGTACGGTAAAGTCTACGGAGTCGAAGGGCTGCGGGTGGCAGATGCTTCGATTATGCCCGACTGTATCCGTGCGAATACCAACGTGACTACTATGGTTATCGGAGAACGAGTGTCGGACTTCATGATGGGCACTGATGAATAAATGGCAGCGCATTGTTTTATTTGCGTTGCCGTGAGGTTTCCGGCACCAACCAGAGAAAAATCGCTACTGCCATATACCCGACCCCTGCTAGAGCGACAGCGGAGAGCCCCAATCCCGATACATCTGCAATCTCACCGACAATCCAAGGACCTGTTGCGTGACCGACATCACCGATGAGTCGCCAGACCGCAAGGAACTCGCCTGTACCCTCGCGTGGGGCAAGATCAGCTCCTGTTGTCATCATTGTGCCCGAACCGAGTCCGTTACCCAGTCCCATCACAATGCCTGCAATCAATAAGGATAGGTAGCTGCCTGTAAAGGGCACCATCGCCATTCCTGTTGCGAAAATGAAGAAACAGGGAACGATGGCGTATTTCCTGCCAAACCGATCCATAATAAATCCCGCCACCGGAAACATGACCATATCGATAAATGAGGAGAGACTGAAGATTAACCCCACTGTCTGACGGTCTAGCCCTATGACATCGCGTCCATAAAGAATGATAATAATCCGGCGTCCCGCTCGGAGGGTTTGGACGCAAATCTGTCCCAATCCAGCCGTGAGTAACGCGCGGTAGTGTGCCTTCAATATGTCGATGAACTGTTTCAGGTGCAATCGACGGGGGCCTACTACTGAGGGGCGTTTTGTTTCGTGGATGAAGAGCAGGCAGAACAGGAAGTTGACCCCCATAATCGCTGCGCAGGCAAAGAACGGCGCACTCAAGCCGTAATGTTTACCAATGAAGCCACCCATAGCAGGTCCTAAAAAAGTGCCGATTCGACTCACTCCTCCAAACATTGCGAGCGATCTGCCACGTTCAGCGACTGGGACGGCATCCGTCAAATAGGTATATCGGGCAATGGTCCATAGGGCGCTGCCGACTCCCGCGATAAGTTGGTAGATAAGCAGTTCGAGGACGGTATGGGCAAGGCCGACACCGACAGTAGATAATCCCACCACGGCGGCTCCGATTAGCATCGACGATTTGCGGCCCGTTCGTTCAATTAAGATGCCGGCAGGTACATCCGCAATCAATACACCGACGCCTTGCATACCAAGGACTAACCCCATCAGGCTGTAAGAGGGATTAAAAGATTTTGCGTACTCAGGGAAGATTGGGATGAGGAGGCCACCGCCGACGGAAAGTAGAAAGGCAGGGAAATAGATCGGCAGGATGAGCGATCGCCGTGTAAACGGTTGCTCTGGTAAATTCTGCATAATCGCGTTTTCGCTATCCGTACCTTTCTCGAAGAATTTCTGCTGCTTTCGCTTCGTTTTTGAGCTTCTGGTATGCCTCGTCGATAGGAATTTCTGCGGCACTGCCGGGCGCAAATCCGCAGTCTGGATTCAGGGTAATACGTTCAGGGGGCAGGTGCCGAAGTGCGCTTTCAACCCGTGCAACAATCTCTTCAGGCGTGTCAATATGTTCGGCTCGACAATCGACGCATCCGAGACCAACGGTTTTATCTTCGGGGATCTCCTTCAACACTGCTAGGTCGCCGGCAACTGGAATCGTGAACTCCATCAGGTACTGATCGACTTTGAGCCGTTTTAGGTAGGGCAAGATCGGCTCATATCCCCCTTCACCAACCCAGCCGTCACGCCCTTTATTGCGGCGGCAGAGGTGGATGGCAATCTCAATCCCGTCAACACCATCAATAATCTGATTCAGCAGATCGACGCACAAATCTATCTCGCGTTCAGGATTTTCATAGCTCGCTCTGACGGATTCATCGACAAAGAGGCACAGATGTGGGTCGTCAAACTGGGCGACTGTCGCCCCAGCATCTCTGACCGCGATAAGCTCATTTCGCAGAATATCGACGAGATCATACATGAATGACTCACGTGTCGGGTAGGCATCCCGCGATTTTTCAGGGTCCCACATCCGCTGTCCCAATAGATATGGAGATGGGAGACATATCTTTGTCAATCGATCGGTGTGCTGCCCCAGGAATACTGCCTCTGCCGCGATAGCCCCCGGTTGCTTGGGGCGTATTTTATTAACAGCGGTTGTCCAGTGCAGCCCGTCGTGCATACTCAGCTCGAATCCGCTTGCGATGTCTGCAATCACGCCGATATAGGAGCGCCGCCGCCACTCACCATCGGAGATGATGTCGATCCCAGCGGCTTCCTGTACTGCGATGATGTATCGCACGGCGGCGTCCATCTCTTTTTGCGTTTCGGCTTCAGATCGTTGGGGCTCATTTTCTAGTGCAAGTAGATCGCGGACAAAATCGGATCGTGGCATGCTGCCCACAACGGTGGTTGGGAATAAGGGGAGTTTTTGATTTGACATAGAATGAGGCCTGACATGCGCTACGCATTCATCTCCGAGAGCGCGTTCTCATAACCGGCATAGGTCACATCGTCAAAGAGGACGAAACGCACCTCTTCGATTTGGTCATGTCCTTCTAGAAATTCCTTCACCGCATTGAGGGCGGCGGTGGCTGCTTTGTCAATCGGGTAACCGTAGATGCCCGTGCTGATCGATGGGAACGCAACTGTCTTGATGCTGTGTTCTAGCGCTAGACTTAAGCTCTCCCGGTAACAACTGGCGAGGAGGTTGGGTTCGCCGGCATTTCCGCCCCGCCAGATCGGTCCCACGGTATGGATGACCTGCTTCGCGGGGAGATTTCCGCCCGTCGTGATGACTGCACTCCCCGTTGGACAACCGCCCTGTTCGGCACGGATTTCGTTACATTCCGCCATAATTGCCGGTCCCCCGGCACGGTGAATAGCGCCGTCAACACCGCCACCGCCCATGAGTTGCTCGTTGGCAGCGTTGACAATCGCATCAACCTGTTCCTTTGTAATATCTCCTTGTACGAGGGTGAGGGCTGCTTGGCTAATTTTGATTTGCATAAATGCCTCCGTACGTGAAAGGTGAAGCGTGAAGACCAGAAAACAGGACAATGAACGAATGAACTTCTGAACCAATGAATCCTTGAACGATGTGGCAACAACATCCTCACCAATTTGCATCAAAAGTTATTAGACCAATAAACTCAATGTACAACGATTCCATATCACTCAGTTACGGGGTTCATAAGAATATTTCCGTCTCTATCCAGATGTCCGCGATAGTCAGGTGGAACAACGATGGTTGAATCGTATTCATCAATGAGCAAGGGACCAGTTGTGCCTTCCTCTCCCAAACCGTGGCGTGAGATGACGGGGGTATCGATTGTTCCCCATGATGCACCGAAATAAGCCTCTCGACTCAATGCACGCTCCCCAAGACGTTCCGCCGGATTAAGCACGCCCTGTTGCCCACGTATGCCTGCCTGCCCGATCAATCGGACTGCCACGACCTCGACCGGGTTATCGGGATCAGATTTGTGTCCATACAGTCGTTCGTGTTCTGTCTCAAAGGTTGCGTAGAGTGTCTGCACCGTCGTTTCGGTGAAGCTCTCATCTGTTACTGCAATGCGTATCTCTGAGGCTTGCCCCTTAAAACGTATGTCAACGCTGCAGCTCAGCGTCACTTGATTGGCGGGATAGCCTTCGGCCTCGAATTGGGCGAGCATATTGTGCTGCATCTCCGCCTTAATCTGTTCCAAGGTTCTTGCATCAAGTGTTTCGCCGGAGAGCAGACAGCTGCGGACATCGTGATGCTCGACACCGGAAAAGAGTAAGCCCAAGGTGCTAAATAGACCGGGCAGCGGCGGCACGATAATCTGACGAATCAAAAGTTCATTTGCCAGTCCCGCTGCGTGAATTGGGCCAGAGCCACCAAAAGCCATCAGGACAAACTCCCGTGGATCGCGTCCGCGCTCGGTGGAAACAGCGCGTAGTGCCCGCATAGTGCGAGCATTGGCAATCCGGTGAATCCCCTCCGCCGCTTGAAGCAGGTCCATTCCGAGGGGTACGGCGATTTGGTCGTGTATCGCTCGTTGTGCGGCTTCAATATCAATGCTGACCTCTCCATCAGCCAACTCTCCGGGCCGAATGTAACCTAACACTACATTGGCATCGGTGACGGTCGGTTCGACACCGCCGCGTTGATAACAAGCAGGTCCCGGCACCGCGCCTGCACTACGGGGCCCGACGCGTAAGCCTCCCGCACCATCGAGATATGCGATGCTGCCGCCGCCGGATCCGACTTCAGCGATGTCAATACTCGGAGCACGAATGAGTTCTCCACCCCCGCCGACCAGTCGATTTCCCATCGAAATCGAAGCACCAACCTCGTATTCTGAACTGTAAGCCACTGCACTGTTTTCAATCATGGAGGCTTTAGCGGTGGTACCTCCCATATCGAGTGTAATTAGGTTATCTATTCCCAGCCGTTGTGCCGTGAATCCGGCCGCTAGCACACCGGCAGCGGGTCCTGATTCCAAGACAAAGACCGGCAGCCGTGCAGCGTCTGCCTCTGGCGTTAAGCCGCCCGCTGATTGCATCATCAGCAGCGGCGCTTCAATTCCCATCGTCCCCAAGCCGCTACGCATTGCGTTCAAATAGTGCTGCATAACGGGACGGACGTAAGCATTGACGACAGTGGTGGCGGTGCGTTCGTACTCTTTACGTTCGGGCAGGACTTCAGATGAGAGAGAGACCGGGATAGCTGGCAGGTGCGATCTCAGGAAGTCGCCGATAGCGTTTTCGTGCTGCGGGAAGGCGTAGGCGTGGAGAGTACAGACCGCTATAGATTCAACCTCCTCTTTCTCTAACTCTTCTTTGAGATGCCACAGTTCTGACTCCGCTAGTGGGATTAGCACCTCGCCGGACGCAGAGATGCGTTCTGTGATTTCAAAGCGCAGGTAGCGATCGACAAGTGTTTGAGGCTTTTCAAAGAACAGGTCGTACATCTGGGGGGCACGAATGCGCCTCAGTTCAAGAACATCTCGGAAGCCTTTGGTGGTGATCAGCGCGGTTTTCGCGCCACGTTTCTCCAAAACGGCATTGGTTGCTACCGTCGTGCCGTGCGCGACTTCGCTGACGGTTGTTCCCGCGGCATCGGTTGTGCGCAGCAGATGCTCGATTGCGTTCAGTACCGCTTGCTCGAAGTTAGGTGGTGTTGAGGGGACTTTGTGGGTCCAGAGGTTTCCGCTAGCGTTGATTAGGACGACATCAGTGAAGGTGCCTCCGACATCCGCACCAATTCGCAATGTGTTCTGGTTGGTCGTCATCTTGGGATCACCGGTAATGTGATATGAGAGGGATGTTGTGCGTTGTGATAGATTGTTTGGTGTGCTACCTGCATTTCGGCGTCCACCCCCGGTGTGTGACCGGTGTTCTGGTTCCGGTCAAAGCGCGGGAAGTTACTGCTAGAAACTTCGACGCGAATTTGATGCCCCGCCTTGAAAAGGTTGCTTGTCTCCCAGAGTACAATCTGGTACCCATAGATAGCATCGGGTTCAATCAACGTTGGCTCTTCATAGGACTCGCGGAATCGTGCTCGCACAATGCCTTCGCAGATATTAATCGCTTTCCCTCCCGGATGGACATCAACAAGCGTCGCGGTGAAGTCGGTATCGGGTGCACTAGAGGCAGCATAGAGTGTCAATTCAATCTGTCCTGTAACTTCCAGATCCTCGGTGAGCGGGGGTGTTGAATAGACCAATACATCATCTCTGCGTTCCACAGATCGCCGGTCCTTGGGACCGGTGTTATCAATAAACATGCTCTGGCCGCCCACGGTGGGGACGGGATTTTCGGGATCGTAGGCGAAGGAATCTATTGGCTCATCCTGTGGGGGTTGAACCGTTAGTTCACCGTTGCCGTGGAGGGAGTTTGCTCGTCCGCCGCTATGTAGGTAAAACTTGGTGTATCGTGTTCGTGCTGGGGGCCATTCATGCTCATCACGCCAGACGTTTTCTCCCATGACGAAGATTCGGATGGGCGGTTCGGCGTCGATGCCGGTGTCAATTCCTTTTAGCCGTTGATCATACCAACGCAGATGAGCTCCCGGAATATCCATCGCTGCGTTTGGTCCAAAATCGATATCACCGTACGGTTCGGCACTGCCGATTCCGGAATGTGTCCATGGACCCACCAGCAGTTTTGTCTGGTTTCTGGCTTCCGGCGTCCGGGCGTGTGTCCTCCAACCGGTGAAACACTTGAAGCCTTCGTGAACGAGGTTATCGTACCATCCGGTGATAAAATATGCAGGCGTTTCGACTTCAGCGTACCTATACTTCATGCTGTAGGATTTCCAGAAATCGTCAAAGGCGTTGTGTCGAATCACCTCTCGATAGAATGGACGATCGCCGATGTTATCAAGGGCGGAAATCAGCGGCAGCCGCCGGTAGACCTCCTCCCAATCAATGAGATCTCTCGGTGCGTTCTGGTTTGTGCGGTCACCAAGCCAGATGAAGTTCATGGCGTTCTGGAGCTGCAGGACGCCGTTATACCGCATGTGACCGTAATTGTCTTCTTGGTTGGCGATCGGGACGAGCCCCTTGACGTAAGGACTCCGGAGAGCCGCTGGCAGAATCTGTGTAAATCCGGGATAGGAAACACCGAAGGTTCCGATATTTCCGTCGCACCACGGTTGGGCACCCAGCCACTGTTGTGTGTCGTAGCCATCGTTGGTTTCGTCGATGTATGGTCGCCACACCCCCTCCGAATCGTAGCGTCCACGGGAGTCCTGCATCACCACTGCGTAGCCACTTTGTGCGAAACGCACCGCCCAATCCACATAACGCGGGTGTTGGGTGCTGTAGGGGGATCTGATAAGGAGCACGGGAAACTTATCGCCTGTAGAGGGGCGGTACAAGGCACCGTAGAGCCGGACACCATCGCGCATGGGGATTTTGAGATCTAACTGGATGCGGATGTCGTGGTTTTGCATAAGGTGTTCCTTTCACTTCGAATGTTGCCCAATTCGTTAGAATGAGCGGAGTTGCCCGAACTCCAAGGGTTCGGCTAACCTTTCTGAGAAAACTTTGAATTTAGTGGAGTGCCGACATTATGTTTTCGCTAGCCGTTCGATAAGTGCTGCATGAGCGGCGGTTTGTAGCCCTGCCTGTAGTTCCGATGAGACCTTTTCCCGGTCTCCTGCCAATAGTGCTGCCACCGCCAAGCGCAAACCGGGAAAGATTTGACTCTCAATGATTCCCTCCGCATTGGGGGCAAGTGCCACATACTCCTCATTGACAAGCTGAAACCAGTCAAGATGTTTCTCCTGCGTCTGCCACACAATGTACTCCTGCACGCCACACCGCTGGTAAACCTCAAGCTTGTCCTGCAAATCGTAGTCCGCACTGGTGCCAGCGATTTCGACGATTAATTCCGGTGGTCCCTTTACATACCCTGTGTCAATAATTCGGGAACGTCCTCCCTGTGCAGATTCTATCCGTAGCAGCGCATCGGGTTGGGGGTCGTTATTGGCATCGAGATAGACCGTGCTGTTATCCGCCAAATCAACACCGGGTGTTGCTATCCAATACGCTCCTAACCATGCCATAATTTGAGCGTGGGGTCTGCCATGAATATCTATTCGTACAGGTGAGGGCATGTACACAACTCCTTCAATCCGTTCCGCCTTTTTTAGATGGGGCATCGCCTCATAGCGCCGCTCAAATTCGTCCCGCGTCAGCCGGTCGCCGTGCTTCAGTGGTGGAACACTCTCGGTGTGCACTGTCGGTTGTGCACGAACTTCTTTCTTTGCCGTTCTTTCGATGCTCATAATGAGCCGCCCTCCTTTCGTTACTTCAGTATCGTAGGTTGGGTTGAACGGTTAAAGCCGAGTTCCTATCAATGACAGTAGATGTGCTGCCTTTCAATACCACCGTCTTGTAGATAGAGGGAGTAAAACCCAACATCTTAATCCGTCACCGGTCAAATGTTGGGTTTCACTGGACTTGTGAGCTTTCAACCGGAATCACGCCTCCACCCCACTTGTTATCCGTATCATTTTTCATCGGTTCCGTTCAACTACAGACTGAAGTAGAGTCATTTAATTCTCCCGTAGCTCGATTTCCTGGTCGTGGCTACGGCGGGGCAAGATGCCCCGCCTACGGATTCGGGTCATTCCGAAATCGGTTAAGAAATAGAAAACTAAATAGCCCTACGGACTGAAGTGTGTAACTCCTAAAAAATCCCAAGGGTATTTGTTTATCCGTGTACTATAGACATGTCGCCCCTCTGGGGCTAAATGAACCGATGAACCAATGATTTTCACGTTTCACGCATCACGTTATCAACAGCTGCAAACTAGCACCATTGGTTTAATATAATACGGCTAAAGTAGAGCAAACTTTACTTGAGTATCAGCATCCGTCGCGTTGCTGTGAACTCTCCTGCTGACAGCGTATAAAAATAGAGACCACTGGCGACAGACTCTCCGAGTTGATTCCGTCCGTCCCAATACACCGCACGGCTTCGACTCCGATACATACCCGCTGCCTGATGCCCAACCGTTAAACGTCGAACTAACTTCCCGCTCATGTCATAGATGGTCAATTTTACCTCTGCTGACTCTGCTAATTGATACGGTATCCATGTCTCCGGGTTAAACGGGTTGGGATAATTTGCCAATAACGCAGTCTCTTCAGGAATCAAGGAGGCTAGCAGGTTCTGAAGATTCTCAATACCCTCTTTGAAAGCAAGCGAGCCATCGTCTTCCAGCTGTGCCTGCGCTATCCACGCTTCTATCATCGCAGCATCTACACTGTCTGTTCTAGCCATAGGTGCAGCAGGTGATCCGGCAATCCCCTGTGCCACACGGATAAGGTCGAGGATACTAACAATACCGTCACCGTTGACATCCACTGCCGAGCCTGCAGGTACTCTTTTCCCCAACTGCTGTGCGACGAGAATCAGATCCAGAATACTGACAACACCATCTCGGTTCACGTCCCCGGTAGCAAGTCGTTCCTCCACAACGATGCGGACTTCATGCGGTCCTGCAGGGATACTATCACCGGTGGCGGAGCCGAACTGGAATTTCTGCAGCGCCAACTCTGTTTCACCTCTCGATTTCGCCTTGAACCGCACTTGAACCAGAACCCCAGTGCCGCTCACACCTTGGGTGGACAATTTCGCCGCACTGAGTCCCGTGATTTTACCCGCTGCGTTATCAATACTGCCACCCTGAAAGAAGGTCGAGCCACCGTCTATCTTCAGGAAGTCACCTTCACTCACATTGACGGCTTCAAGGATGGTAGGGTCGAAGGCGATATCAAATTGCCACCCCGCCAAGTCGGTGATATTTTCCGCGCGGATATCGAGGGTGAAGGTATCGCCCGTATGGATTGGTGTCCGGGAAAAAGCGTACCCAACGCCCATTGACACTGTATATTCGGTGCCCGGTTCAAACCCAAAAAAGCCGTTACCCACGGTGTGAACCGCAACTAACAGAACATTTCTTCCCTGCTCAAGCGTGACCGGGAAAAAGTCGGTGTAATTGTCTGCCCACTGGCGTTTGAGACGTTCGTAAATCAAGGTCCCGTTGAGCCAGACTCTTACCCCGCGATCGCCGCCGACGTACATCGTTGTGTTCTGTTCCTGTGGGGAATACAGGGATACAGAGCCGTAGATGGTTCCATCACGGATGACGCTTTTCAGCATATCTTCAATGTTATTTCCGCCTGCAGACGGGAGGCTGTGGGAGGTCCATACGCTACTGCCGACAGAACCTCCCTCTGTTGCCCCATGGGTGGCAATCTCCGCTTCTGTCACCGTGCCTCCACTTGTTTCTGATAATAAATCGGTACTGTCTAGGACTTCACCTACTGTACCCGGTAACACGACCCATAGCCACGGTCCCTCTATTTTCGGTGCTTCTGTGGGGAACCCCGGATTGCTGTGCCAAACGAGTTTTATATTCTCGCGTAACCCGCTCAAAGGCGAAAAGTCGGGAATTTTGTTTTTAGCGACATTTACCCATTTCAAGTTGGTTAACCCCGCAAGCGGGGAGATGTCCGGTATGTTGTTGCTTTCAAGATTCAGACGGGTTAACCCGGCTAACCCTGCAAGCGGAGATATATCCGAGATCTCGTTGGCAACAAAATACAGTTCTTTCAAACCTGTTAATCCCGCCAGAGGCGTAAGATCTGATATATCTCCGTGGCAAAAATCAATCTTCTCCAGTTTTGTTAATCCTGCTAGAGGTGATAAATCAGATAAAGGACTGTTCCATGAGTCAACCCTTTTCAGGTTGACTAATCCTGCGAGAGGCGATAGGTCAGATACGTTGCCATCATGAAACTTTAAACCCTCCAAGTTGATTAGTCCTGCAAGGGGCGATAGGTCGGATACATTGCCCTTGGAAAATCCTAAAAATCTCAAGTTGATCAGTCCTGCAAGGGGCAATAGGTCGGAGACGTTGTTACGCTCAAAAGTCAGCCATTCTAAATTGATTAATCCTGCAAGTGGTGACAGGTCGGAAACATTGTTACCAAAGAGATCTAAAACCTTTAGGTTGACTAATTCTGCAATCGGCGACAGGTCAGATACTTGATTACCTTCCTCTCCCCAAGGGGCAAGAACTAACCTGTCCATATTTGTTGCAAACTGAAGCCCCGTCAAATCTTGGATACCCCTACTCTGCAGCTCAAGTTTTTTCAATCCTTCCATCTCTGCCACAGTAATCGGGGCATTGGGGCTTTTACCCAGCTCCTCCGCAATTGCGGCCCGCAGGTTTGTGTCAGGGATATGAACAAACGTACCCGGTAGCCTGTCCGGTTCCGGCACAACAGGCGGCTTGTCAACTAACTTTGGGAAGTCCAACGCAAAAAGTATGTCAGAAAAACTTGATGTCCATGTGTCCCGTTTCATACTCCCATTGGCACTGTCTAATACCAGCAAGCCTATATTCTGTAATCCTATATTCTCTCGAATCTTCTCCAAGAAGACTTCAGTCTCTAACCCAACCACCGCAGCTGCGTATGCAGCATCCACAGGTCCCTGAAACACCTCATGGAAACGGGAAATTGGTTCAATGTCATCAACCGCACCCCCCGTCGCTTCCAGTGCCTCTTTGTATATCTCCATGTCTTCACTCACAAGTGCATCCATCTTTGACTGTTCGACGTACAGTCTCAGTGCTTGTGCCTTGTCATAAGCGGGGGTGGTATTACTCTCTATCACTGAACGGACTTGGTCCTCAAATGTCTTCATTCCCTCTGTGTGGCAACCGAAACAGGAGAGTCCATTCCGTACCGTCGGGTCACTCGCCGCGGGGTTGGAAACAATGTTTATCGGTGCTGCATCCAACCGAGAACCGGTTGCATTGACTAAGTAGTAGGCTTGTAACCCGTTAGGCAGATTGAAGATGACCTCCCCGCCATCATGGGTGAAATTGAGGGGGTGGGTGAAGATGTTCTGTGTGCCAACACTGCCTGCAAAGTCGTAGCTTTTCCAATACGCACCATATCGAGAGGCATGCCGTTCTACCATTCTGTTGTTATTGGAGACACCGGAATTGTTGAAACCCGCCCGCCAAACATCAATCCCCGGTGCATTGTTGAGATTACGGACTACATCAACCTCTAACCGAGTCTCTAACTCCCCAACCGTCAATGGTAAAAAAAGCAGTTCGTGGTATAGTGGGGGTAAAGATGCGTTTGCAAGAAACCAGTCGATATGAACCGATGGTATACTACTCTTCATCTCCCCCTGTAGCCGTCCCAGCTGGTTCCGTAAGGCGGTCTGTGTGGGTGCCTCAAACGAGATATGATAGGGATATGCCGCTTCTATCTGCCCCCAAGCATCATTGACATCCCACTCATAGTGTCGCAGGTCGATGTAGAAGATTGTCCCTTGTGGGTCAATGGGGTGTGGGTTGGTGACTGTAACCTTCCATGAGAGGCTGTTGACCAATTTGGACAGTCCCTTGCGGTACTCTTGAAGTATTTGCGCCGTCTCGCCTGCGTTATAGAGATGTGTCATTGTGAAGTAACGGGCAAATGCACGGTCAAACGGCGCGAGTGACATCAGGTGAGTTTCAATGGTATTGAGCACTTCACCGGGAGAGATGAAGTCGCCATCGGTTGTAGCCACTGTCGCCCAATCGGGGGCACCGGCTAATATCCAGTTACGGATTGTGTTAATCGACTGAGCGGGCAGTTGGGGTTGTAGGAGTGGCATCCGTTTGGCTGCATCAGTGGTTATGAGCCGGTTATACAGTTCGGAGGCATCAGGATTTCCCGGCACAACAGTTCCGTTATTGATAAGTGTATTGTGGTCAATCAGGAGTGTTTCTTTATAAGCACCGTCAGGTCCATGGCAGATAAGGCAGCTTTGTTCTAATATAGCGTAGGCGTCTATAGCTATCTGCTGTTGGGGGTATACAGTTTGAGAACATACGATGAATATTAATAGGCAAATGAATGTGATAAGATGCCGCTGTTGCTTGCAAGTCCCAACCAAAGTGGGGAAGAAATTGCGCTTAGGCATAGAGCATGTTTCCTTATGGGATAGATCTATTGATCGATTTAAAATGTTTGCTTGGTATCAGCAGGTTGCTTTATCTGTCTTTACAATTCTTTTAGGAACAATTTGCCAAAATTATAGCACAGTTCCACTGTAGGGCGGACAAAAAAGTGTTGGACTTCGGTGGAAATTATTGGTGTGAATATTATGTAATCCCATTCAACTCTTGGCACAGGGACGACGGCAGGGTCCCCATTTCCGACGCTTGGGCAACATCCTCTAGTTCAGCGATATTGGCTGCGCCGCTGGAAACGGTCGTTACCCTCGGATCCGCGAGGATGTATTGGAAAGCATTCTGTGCGAGCGTCCCCGGTACGTCCTGAAGTCGGTCGAGAACGCGCTGGACGCGTTCCCCTTCCGCTTCATCTGATATCGCTGCGACCGCCTCTGATCGTCGGGGTTCGTCGGCGAACAACAGTCCCGCTAACGGTGTGGCGACAACAACCCCCATATCGTGAGCGGCGGCAGACGGAATAACCGCTTTCGCTGCCCTCTGCGAGCAAGGGTGGTAGTCGTGGTATACCAGCATCGTGTCAAATTCTCCAGTTTCTGCGAGTTTTGCCAATAGCGGGATGGCTCTGCCCGTAATCCCGATTCTTTCGCAGAGTCCGCGTTTCTGCGCTTCTCTCAAGCCTTCGAGTGTTCCGCCCGGTTCTGTGATTCGTTCCCATCCCGCCATGTTGACCTCATGGATCTGTGCTGTTGCCAATTTTGGGATGCGCATTCGCTGCAGGCTTCGTTCGATGCTCCAAAGGACACTGTCTCGGCGGTAGTCAAAGTTCGGGGGATCATAACCGACTTTAGTGGCAACGTAGAAGTGTTCCGCTACGCCTTCAAGGGCACCACCCAACAGTTCCTCGCTCTTGCCGTAAAGTGGGGCGGTGTCGATGTAGTTGATCCCTAATTCGAGTGCATGTCTCAACACTTCGTCCGTACTTTCTTGGGCACGTTGGGGGTCATTTCCCATCAGGTACGCGCCACCGAGGCTGACTTCACTGACCTGCCAGCCCGTTTTTCCCATCGTTCGATATCTCATTGTTTGCCTCACAATTTTTATTCGGGCGAGGGGTGCTAGGGGAGCCCTTTCTCTGTTGCGTCGATCATTTTCTGCAACTTGTTGGCGACGTATTGGGTGTGGATGGCGATAAGTGCTTCACCTTTTTCGACGGTGGCGAGTAGAGCGTTCTCTTGGCGGGCGCGGTCACGCGGGTTTTCAGGGTTCGGTCCACCTTGGGGCCAACCCTCTTTGGAGAAGGGTTCGAGATACGCCTCGACTTCGGGGGAGAGATTATGGGCGTAGTCCAAGTTGGCAGCGTCGTATGCCTCCATTGTGAAAGCGCGCACCCGTTGCGGGTACGCTGCTAGCATCACAGATGTCTCATCCTCTGAAGCATGGTTCAACGCAGTTTGTCGCGCCACCGTATCCAGTTTGCTGTCTCTCAGATCCCGGTAGCCTTGGAGGATGGTTTCTTTGTCCTCAGCCGTGAGTCCTATCCAATAAGACTCCTCATCCATCGTGATCCCCAATTCTCGCCGCCATGCGGGCAGCACATCCCGAAGCAATCCGTGGTTACCGCCATGACCGTTGACGACCAGAATCGTACGAATACCGTGAGTTTTCAGGCTCTGCGCGACATCGAAGATATATGCTTGCAACGTCTCCTTACGCAGCGTCAACGTACCCTTCCGCGCCATGTGGTACGGGGAGTAGCCCACCGGACAAGGCGGAGCGACAGTGACTTGGGGGTAGAGTTGCAAGGCAGCCTGCTGTGATATGAACGTGGACAGGACAATATCTAAATCTAGGCTCAGATGTTCATTGTGCTGCTCGATCGCGCCGATGGGGATGATGGCGGCTTTTAATTCCCCACGCTGCAACGCTTCCCGGATCTCCTTTCGGGTGCACTCCCCTAGCATGACTCTGTAGGGATTGACATATCGATTTTCCGCTTTTGCCATATTTTAGACTCCTTCATTCCTCTAACCGTCGCACAGTGCTACCGCCCTGCACGGCGTCATAGAGATCCTTGAACGCATCACTTCCGTCGTCGGAAACGACTTCCAGATTGGATCCGGCCTCGCAAGTTGGCATGGCGTCGTTCGGATAGACCGTGTGGAGGTCCTGTTTGTTACAACCGTAGTAGGTGGCTTCTCCGCTTGCGCGGGAATAGCGATAGACATGACGGGGTGTATCTACAAAGGAGTAGTCCACCTTGTATTTCTGTATGGCTTCACCGTCGACCTCTACGCCGATGCCCGGCTTTTCCGGCACACGGTAGAAACCGCCGCGCAGCTCTATCGGTTCTGTGATAAGTTGGCTCTCCCAAATGTTCATACAGGTAATCGCGGGCCACTTGGCTTGGGCACAAACGGCACCGAGGTGGGCTGCCCATGTTGTGGTGATACCGGTGCCGACGAGTTGCAACCAGAAGGGTTTGTTCGCTTCTTCGCAAACGGTTGCCTGTTTCAGCAGATGATGCGCGCCGGCACAAATAACGAAGCTATCTGCTATATCTTCGTGCAGCGTGGTCAAGATGGGCGGGGAACCGTAGTGCATTGCCACCGGTCGATTGATACGTTGCCGAATCTGTTTGTTCCCGGCGACATCGCCCTGTGGAATCGGGCTTTCAATCATAGCGACCTGTTCATACCGTTCGAGGGTTTTGAGAAACTCGACCGCGTTGGCTGCATTCGCCAAGGTAGCGTTGAAGTCCAGATCCAGTTTGAACTGCGAGGGGACATCGTTGATGATGGCTGAAATGGCTGCGTGTAGGTCGTACCATGTCCGTGCTTTGAGCTTGGAGGACATATAGCCCTGCTCCGCCGCATCCACACACTGTTGTGCCCAATCCTTCGGAGGCATGTCCATCGCCCACCAAGAGAGCGGGCACCATTCTCGGACTTTCGTGCCTAGAAGGCGATAGGCGGGTGTGTTCAACGATTTGCCCACTGCGTCGAAGAGTGCGATTTGGACGCCGGCGCCCAAACCGTCCTCCCACAATAGGTCGCCAGCCTCGCCCCACAATCTGTTCTTCAATATCATCGGATACCTGCGCCCAAGTGTAGTTGGGAATGGTTTCGCCCCAGCCGACCACGCCGTTGTCGAGGGTAATTTTGCAGATCTGGACAATGTGCCAATGGGGCAGCCAATACTGCATGTGTTCATTTGTGTGTGGTGTAAACGGAACGTCTAGGTAAGTAAGTTCAATATCAGTGATTTTCATCCTAGTTTCCTATGTGTGATGATTAAAACAGATAATATCAAGTTTAACAAATCTTTGATGTTGAGTGTAACAGAAAATACTGACCCTGTCGAGGGTTATTCTCCTTGATACACTTCAACGATTGAAGAAGAAATCATCCGCTGTCCTGAAAAGGATCTGCTCTTTGTCCGAATCGCTTAAAAAGTCGGCGTGTTCGTTGATGAGTGCGATAGCCGCGGGGAAATCGTTATGTGGATTGTTCATTACCACGGGACCTCCGCTGTCGCTTTCCCACATACACCGCTCTGGACCAAAGGCGTCTACCACCCGTCGAATTAACGGCAAGAGATCCAGATACGGAGCCTTGCCATCCCCCAACGCTTGAAAGGGACCAAGCTTGACCATCACGCGTTTGTATTTTGCCATATCGCAGAGCGTTTTAATGTCTTCTTCGGGGAAGATCCCGTCTCGTATCCTCACTCCGCAGACATGATCCAGAATCACAGGGGTTTCGGGGAAACGGGTGCACATTCGATCCAAATCCGGTAGATCGTCGAGCCCCATGAGGAAACTCAAGGCGAGGTTGTGCGCTGCCCCCGCTGCAAACATCGCCTCATACCCCGGATAGTCGAGCCACCGTGTGACATCGCCTATCGGCATACGTGCGCTTTTGCCGCCACGTACGCGGAAGGCGTAGATCCCCCGATGGGATAAGGCGACCATCGTTTTATCTGGACTAGCAAGCGACACATCCGTTACTGCTGGCACGATGCCCGTGCCCACAAAGGTGTCCGGGTCATTGGCAATCAGGTCTATAATGTAACTGTGGTCCAGACCGTACCAAGTCATCTGGACGAGGTTGATCCGGACTTTGCCGACCGAACGGCTGTACTCGAAATGATGTGCCGGGGCGAAAGAAGGTAGCCACAGATCGCTTGGATCGAAACCGGGTGCCAGTGGATAACTTTCAAAGTCGTCTGTCCAAACGTGAATATGTGCGTCGATGACTCTATCTTGTATTGTTATACCCATTCGTTTTTCTTTCCCTCTACCTTGTGGTAATTTATATTAACGCAGGTTGCTAGTTAGTCCGTAGGTCGAGTTTGCATACTCGACGCCTACTAAAAACAACCACATTTATTAAGATTAGGGTGCTGAACGACAAGCAATGATTTTCTTGATATATCGTGTATCACCCCAATGCAGCACATGTCGCCCCGCTGGGGCTTGGGGTAATTGGTTTGTCGATGTTCTTCTATAAACATGCCGCCCCGCTGGGGCTAAGGGTCGGGCAAGATGCCCAACCTACGAGCATGTGTGCAGGTTACACGGAGCCCCGATAAGATCGGGATTCAAAGCAATATGCCTACTACTACTAAAGTTAGTACAATTTTAGGGTGAAAAAAGGCAGAAAAGCGGGTATCCTTTCAGAAATCCATCACAATTTTGAAAGGAGAGTTATCATGCCCGTCATTTTCTGCCTCGTTGATATTTTAACGCAATTTCGTCCATTATTCAACCGTCAAAACTTCGCGTTGTTTTGTACCTTCATCGTCGGTCTTATCACGCACCGCCATCGTGCGACGTTGACGGGCATCTATCAAGCGGTTCGCCCGAAGGTCGGTTACGGTTCATTGGTGAAGTTCCTCTCCCGTGGCAAATGGGACGCCGATGCGGTTGCTCAACATCTGATTAAGTTGCTGCAAGGTTGGTTTGACAACTGGGTCTACGTTTACGACGAGACCCGAGCGGTAAAGACCGGGGAGAAGCAATTTGGACTCCATTTCTTCAGAAATCATCGCTACCGAAAGCGCAATACTAATCAATCGAAGTTCCACTTTGGTCATCAGTTTGGCGCGTTGGGGTTGCTTTGTACCACCGTTACAGAGACGATTCTATTTCCGGTGTGGGTGAACCTGATATGTCCAAAGACCCATCGGGACAACAGTGGGTCGGTTCTCAAGCGGATTTGCTCCCAAATCCCGCCCGGACTGATTATCTTTGACCGGGGGTTCAATAGACGGAAAGTGTTTGAAGCCGTCCTTAACGCAGGACATCATATCTTGTGTCGCGCCAAGTCCAATGCGGTCTTTTATCTGTTACCCACGGTCTGCAAGCGACCTAAACCCGGACGCCCAAAGACATACGGTAAACGCATCCATCTTCGGCATCTTCGGTATAAAGCGATTGATATTGACAACAAACGGTGTTCAGTCGCATCTAAGGTCGTGCGGACCAAAATGTGTCCTACTCAAGTGCGATTGGTGGTGATGCGAACCCGACCTAAAAAATCAAAGCCGTTTCGATATTTCTGTGTCTACACCACTGACTTGACACTTGACCTATGTCAGATAGTTCGATACTATCGGCAACGATGGTTGATTGAGACTGCTTTTCGGGACACCAAGCAACACTTCGGGTTTGACAAGTATCGAGTCAAATCGCGGAAAAGCATCAATCGATTGGTACAACTCAGTTTCGTGGCGAGTTGCATCACACAATTGATATTCAATGCTACTTGTGCCACTGGCAGGTCCATAACAGTCGAGCAGGTATGCTGGGAATTAGGCATTGACTGGTATCGACCCACTAAATTGACACGCGGGTTGATGGTTCAGTATCTATGCGCCTTTATGGAGGGAAGATTATTTTCGCAGACAAACGACAAAGATACATACTCGCCCGATATTCAACAGACTCTTGATAACGCTGCATGAATTACTATCAAATTGTACTAACTTTAGTACTACTAGCAACTTGGGTTATATTACTATTTCACTCGACTTTCCAGCGGATGCATGTGCCTGCGCCGGTCATGGTCACGATGGTGTCATCTTCAAGGACGACGCTGGAGGCGTAGCCGCTGCCAACGCCTTTTTCGTGTGAACCTAAAACGCTACCTCCGGGGCGCGTCAAATGGTAGATCTCCGGGGTCCATGTGTTGCCTTGATCATGGCTGACACGGGCAAGGACCTGCTGCTGCTCGTAGGGGTAACGATGGTCGTGCGTCAGGACGAGGGTTCCATTGGACAACTGGGACAGTTCGCCATGACACTCTCCTAGTGCTAGGTCTGATTCTCCATCTGGTGTCCGTCTAACGGGTCGAAAGTTGATCCACGTCCGCCCATTGTCCTCCGAATCGGCGAGAAATACGCGCTTGCCAAACTTAGACAGTGGTGTATCCAATTCGATAAGCGGTTGGTATCGTATGGCTGCGATAAGCCTCCCGGAGTGAAGCCTAAGCAGGGTTGTTTCAAAAGACCAATCCGGCAAAGGTGTTCTATCGCCCCATGTATGACCTTCGTCCGTTGACCTGAAAACGTAACTGTTGCTGAAGTCGGCAGCGGTCAAAAGCTGTCCGGAGTTCTCAAATTCGTTTCTTCGTTTTTCCCACTCAGCCACGTGACAGCCGAGTCGTTGGGGCCAGAGGATTGTGCCGTCCGGAAGTTCGGTCATTCTATTTGAGCAGTTCCCGACAGATGAAAAGGGTGACTTGTCGAGTTTCATGGGACCTTCCCACGTTTCTCCGCCATCTTCGCTGCGGATGACATAGCACTCCTTTTCTAGGTCCGCTGCGTCCTGCTCAAATGCCCACAACAGTGCCCCGTTTTTTAGAACCCCGAACGATTGATTGCGCATTGCCCAGCGATTGTCCCAAAAGCGGAACTCCATCGAATCCCGCCCGACAGTGTGGTTGAAAAACTGCCACCAATCGAGTCGCTTCTCCGCCCAACTGCGTCCACCGTCCGTAGAACTCAATAGGGTGCTTTCGAGCCCGGGACCTTCTGTCGCAAATGCGGCGTAAAGAATCCCGTTACCCGTCGTACCGATGGGCGAACCTCTGCCGAATGGCACTGGAATAAACTCTGCCGGAACCGTTCGGACGAACTTGCCGTCGGCGGTCACTTTTATCTCTCCCATTCCCGCAAGCATTTCTCTGCTCCTTCCGTTAATGAATAAGTATTTGCATCTGGCAGATCGGGTATTCCGACCTGAAAGTGTCTATTCTTACCGCCCCCTTTTTAACGTATCTGACCGACTGGTGTGTTTCTTGAGATGTTATCATAAGTTCGGGTGGGACGCCATGAAAAACTTCACATCTGTCGGGAGAGTAACTTTACCGAAGAAAAGTGGCTATTGTGGCATTTTTGCGACGGCGGTGTGGTATAGTTTCGACAATCTCTTTGTGGGGGTGACACCTTTTTAAGATTGCAACTCATATCAGAAACAAGTGCACAGTTACTTGAAGAAAGCGCTATCCGAAAAACTCGGCTTTCTGCACAATACCGTTTGCATGATCCAAGCTAACTGTGGTATTTATGGTAGATTTTATAATTACTTGAGGGGTGTGCATACGTAGATATCTTGGTCATAATCGCATAATTTGAGAAGATTAATCCTATTAGCTGTATATATACATTGCGCTCCGCTGGAGCGCGGGCATTGACTGTATCGGCATTCTATAGACATATCGATCCTCTGGAGCGAAGATATCCGTCGGGTCGTTGGGTTTTTTGGGTATTTGGTTTGCTGAAGGTACGCCGGCTCGGTGGCTGCTTTGTTTGCTTATCCGTGTTTTCTGTGTAATCTGCTGAATCCGTGATTCAGACAATAATCATGCACACCCCTCAATTATTTGAGGGGTGCTCATAAATCAAATTATCGAAATACAGCGATGACATGTGTGACATTTCTCAGCGGGAGTCCCCAAATAGAATTGACCAACATTGCCACCTGAAGCAAAACTACACCGAGCATCAAAAACGTGACCACATTCGGTTTGCCACAGACCGGTAGCTGTTTGTGGTTGGTATGTGTCGATAGCAGTTGCTTGAGCAATTCAAATATCGGTTCAATGGCGACGTTGCGCTTCTGCTGATAGGTATGCAACAGTGTTGATTGGTTAATAGTTTCGACATACCGCTGGGCTTGAGGTCGCTTGGCACCTATCACCGGGGTGATAAGCAACAATCCTTCGTTTGCCAGTTTCTCGGTTCGCTTGAGGTCAGTGTAACCGGCATCGGCGACGATATATCCGACATTTTGTGCAAGCATTTTGTTGACTTGTTGGTCAAGTATTGCTTTCTCACTCACACACGCAGTATCAACGGCACTCATCAAAGGCACTCCCTGTTGGGTGACCGTTAGATGCAGTCCATAGCCATAAACCCAGCCATGGTACTTACTGACAGACCAACTCGCGTCTGTATCAACGGCACGCAGTCCCGTTGGAATGCGATTGGCCTTTTTGTCTTTCTGATGCCAGACCGGACCTTTTGCCTTAAACAGACTTTTATCTTGGTAAACCACCTCCAAAGACGCATCGGCAATCAAAGTCATACCAACATCACCTAAAAACTCAATGAACGCCTCAAGCCGACAAGCAAGTTGTTTGTACCGGCGTGCCAGCGTCGCACGAGAGGGTACAGTTTGTAGATTGAACCGTGGCACCCCCGGCACGTGTATCTCCAACCATCTGTGTTGTGCCTTAAAGCAATAGATACCCTTGAGTGTCAGGACGGCGAAAAGCACAATCAGACAGTCGTCTGTATACGACTTAGGGCGTCCGAGAGTCGGTGTCAACGCCGACGCGACGGAGGTGTTGAAAGTTTCAAGCTGTTCAAACAAAAACGTGATATAATAATCACTGTCAGGATAACCCATGTTATAATCCTCTCTTTCTTGAAGGTTAGATTAGATTATAACCGTTATCCTGACTCTATAGCAATTATGAGCACCCCTCAATTACTTAGACACTTCCAATGCACAGCCAACCCCCTAAATCCCCCAACTCCCCTGACAAGGGGACTCCCCTTGATAAGGGGGCAGGGGGGTTGAGGGGTTCAGGGGGACTTTGGAAACTTCGCTAGGGTCGGAGTTATTGGTAAATGTCTACTTATTTCTCTAGTTCACCATAAATTGCGTGTGGTTGATACGCTAAGTGAATTTCGTTTGACAATGGGTTTTATCTGGCTTCGTTAAAATATAAACGGGACCTAGTGAACCTTTCCAACCCACCCAACACTAAAAGGGGTAGGAGGACATTGTGGCAAGGGATATCGGAAAATATCACTCCCAGATCGCGCAGTTCATTGCGGAACTCTGTCGCGTCTACTATAAGCACAGTCAGCCCGAAGACCGCAGGGATATCAGCAGCGAAGTCGTCCTGATCGCGCATCAAAACCTAGAGCAGGTCACGGACGAATCCGAAACGGCGTTTCTGGCGTGGGTTCATCGGATCGCGAAAAATGTGGTTCGGAACTGGTCACGTCGTGAAGGCTCTGCTGCCAGACGTGCGCTTGGCAGTCTCGACGACGAAAATTTTGGGATTGGGCAGATACTATCGGATTCTCGTGCACCAGAGACGGATCTTCTCTTTCAAGAGAGAATGGCGGTTGTTCGGGACGCAATCTCGGAACTTCCTTTGATTCATCAACAGGTGATTTGGTTGTTCTACATTGAGGAGCTCTCGGTGAAGAAAATTGTGACAAAGCTCGGCATTAGAAAAGGAACGGTTAAAAGCCGTCTATATCACGCGAGAGAACAGCTCGCAACACGCTTGGCTCCCTATTTCGTCGATAATGAGTATTGATGCCAAAAGAGAACAGAAAGGATAGATTGAAAGACATAATAGTGAAATATTTTTTGTTGAGATGGACAGTGAATTTGTATCTGTTCTTTGTCCCTATGCTACTAGTTCTTGTGCTGCCACTCGCAGCACTATCCCAAACCGGGACGATTGAAGGCACCGTCTATGATGGAAGCACCAACGCACCCGTGGTCGGTGCAGAAGTCCATATTCTCGGAACGGATGAACGCCAAATAACCGATGCGGAAGGGAAATTCTGGTTTATAAAAATCGTCCCAGGAACCTACACTATGTCAATAACCCACGCAACGTACAGCACTCCTACGGAAGCTGATATAGAGGTAAGTGCAGGTCATACCACCCAAGTAACGTTGTACCTCGGTGAGGTGCTCATGCTAGAAGAGGTTATTGTTGAAGGGGAACGTCTCCCACCAACAATTAGCCGAAAGGATATCCGGGGGAGCGAACTGAGACGCATCCCCGGCGTTGGTAACGATGCCCTCAAAGGGTTGACGACGCTTCCGAGCATCGGTGTCCCCAATGACTACTTCGGCATTCTCTATATCCGTGGAAGTGAGCCGGGCTCTAACCTTTACTATTTTGACCGGACACCACTTGGATATCCGTTTCACTGGGGTGGCCTCCTCTCAACCGTCAGTTCGGAAGTCATTGAGAAAATTGACATTTATGCCGGCGGATACGGTGCGGAATTTGGGTTAGATTCGCAGGCGGTGCTAGACATCCACTCGCGCGATAGCCTAGAGAAGCGGACGAGCGGCAAATTTAACCTGAATATCCTCTACTCCGAAGGGATGCTTGAGCGCAGACTTGGGGATGAGGGATACGTGTCTATTGCCGGACGACGGAGCTACATCGATCTCATCGTTGGACGGTTCATTGATGGACAGCAGTTTCCCTACTTTTCAGATTATCAACTCAAATTTGCCCATCCTCTCGGTGAAAAACATCACCTGACGCTCAACACCTTTGCTGCAACCGATCATTTCCGTGTTGAGGAAACGACATCTGTGGAGGCTACGGAAGTTACAGAAGTAGAGGGAGGTCAAGTGGAAGAAGAAACACAGATGTTTGAAGGCGCACACATCTCCGCCTTTTTCAAAAATGGGTTTAACGCGCAAGGGATCCATCTCCGTTCAAATTTCACTGAAAATTTTACCTCCCAACTCTCGCTTACCCGTTCCTTTAATTTCCTCACTATCAACTTTGAAGCACCCATCACTGAGTCGTATGAATTTGATTCGGATGGAGAGCTTATCTCTGAGGTAGACTACGGGCACTACGACATAAATATCAGGGTTCCGGTCTATACGTTGAGGGAAGACGTGTCCTACCGATTAAATCTACGTCCTGACGATACTAGTAATCAAAGTGCGCCTGCGGCATTGGAAACAGGATTCCTTCTTTCCTTCAGTCCTGCCAACAGTTTCGAGGACAGCAGGATCCCACAATTTGAAGGGAGCGCGGACCGTGTAGAAACGGTTACCCCAATCGTTGATGAAGATGGAGAGGTGGTAGGAGAAACCGTTGTGTATGAACAGCAACAGGAGTTAGTCGGTATTGAAGAAAGTCACTACGAATTCGGTCACGATTTCCTTCGCGCTGAGGGCTACTTACAGGGGCGATATGACCCGTTGCCCTTTCTATCTGGCGCGCTGGGCCTTCGGTTGGATTATCTGGATTTGACAGGGCAGTTTTCTATTCAACCGAGGGGAAGCCTAAGTTTTGCGCTGCCGAGTGGTTCCAACCTCCGGTTCGCGTATGGACATTATGAACAGAGCCCGCAACCACATCAGATACTATCGGAGAACGGAAACTCTGCATTGGAATCAAGCCTCGCACGGCACTATATCATGGAACTAGAACACGAACTTTCGTCTCGAACAGAATTCAAGTTTGCTACCTATTACAAGGACATGCAGAAATTGGTCACAGCAGATGAGATAGCGAATTATCTTAATCAGGGCACTGCGTATGTTAGCGGTGCAGAGGCGTTCCTGCGGCACCGCGTGCCAGATAAATTCTTCGGCTGGATTTCGTATGCCTACACACACGCTGAGCGACGCGAGAATCCTGAGAGTTCCTATCAGCCCTATTTCTTTGATAACACGAATATTGTTAGCGTTGTCGCCAACTACAACTTCACGCCCAAGTTTGAGATTGGCGCGAAGTGGCAATATTTGAACGGAACATCCGAAGTGCCAATCAGCTCTATCGTGCTCATTCAAGACCCACTGACACGCGGATTGAACCCGCTTTTGGCGAGTGTTGATGAATCCGTCACGGCTGAACTGCCCCCGTATCACAAATTGGATTTCCGGGTGAGTTACAAATTCGACTTTATGGGATTGCGAGTAGGTGGGTTCCTCGATATTCTGAACGTCTATAACCGGAAAAATACCGTGAAATTCGTCTTTACCCCGGATGCGCCACTCGAAGTCCAAGGTGAAGAGGTCGAAATCGAAGAACCTGAAATCTTTGAAGCAGAGCAATTCCCGCGTATCCCCTATATTGGTCTAACGGTTGAATTTTGACACCTCGCTCGTTGCGAAGTTCATCGTTGAAAAGGAGGCTGAAAAAAATGAAATGTAATCGAGTACAAGAAAAGCTGCTCCGCTCCATTGGTGAGGAGTTGTCCCCTCAGATTCGGGAACACCTCCTTGGCTGCGAAGAGTGTGAACGGAAATATAGAATTTTGCAAGAGACAGAGAAATCACTAAAAAATTTTGGGGGTGCTGTTCGGACTGATTCTATTTCGGCGACGGCACCGCCATTTCTGCCCATTCGGCACCGTTCCCTCTGGTTGGAAATACGCGAAAAATTGAAAACGCCGGTGCCGGTATGGGCGCCGTCTGCTATCGGTGTGGTGGGGCTGTTGCTTTTCGTTATGGCAACTTTTTCGCCGCTCACCCCGTCGGTAGAATGGGGTGCTCAAAAGGGAAGTGAAACTACAGGACGCATCACCCCACCTCTCTCAGCGGAGGGGATGTTGGAATTTCTCATTGTGCCCGAATCGACGGACGCAGGACAACTCACCGCCTCAATTGAAACGGTCGAAACGTTTTTGAAGATGCATCCCGAAGACTTTGCGATGTGCGCCAAACTGGTCGAACTGTACCAATCTCGACTCAAATTGGGGGAACTGCCCGTCGCCGAGCGCGATGCGATGGTAGAGAAGTTATCGCTTGAACGCCAACGTTTTTCAGATCTGTTGGAAAATTTTACAAAAGGAGCGCAGAATGGTTCAAAATAGGTTGGGGTCAACGGTTCGATGGATACTGTTGGTCTGTAGCTTTTTCTTAATGTTTTCGCAGCTTATCCACGCCGAGCAACACGCCATCCTTGTGGGAGTTTGGGACTATGAAAATCCAAATTTGCAGTTGGAGGCTCCGCCAAACGACTTGAAGCTGATGGAAGCGGTTCTCTCGGCACAGGGTATCACACAGGAACAGATGCATATCCTGACCAATCCGAACAAGGCGCAGATTCAGCGTAGATTCCGGGAACTCAGCCGACGCCTGACCCCTTCCGATAGCCTGCTTTTTTATTTTAGTGGGCATGGGACACAGATTATTGACAAACTCGGAACTTTTCCGGGGGATGAAGCGAAAGGACGCTACCCGGACAGGAACGACGAAGTGCTGTTGCCTGTGGACGCAGATCTGGCATCACCGAGGACCTACCTCCTTGATGATGAGCTCAACATTTTACTCCAAGAGCTGCCGACGCAACAGGTCTCCTGCATTATCGACACATGCTACTCCGGCGACATACTCCGAGAGATTCGTCTAGGGCGACCCAAAGGCACGCCGGCGACGGATACTCCAACGGTTGTCGTTCGACCTACCCAGACCGTGAGCCATACGGAGGACATCTTAGACGAATCCGCCGACTTTGCACTGCTGTTAGCGGCTTCTGCCTACAACCAGGTCGTCCATGAACTGCGCATCCCGATTGGTAAAACCTATCTACCTATCAGCGCGATGACCTATTCCCTCTATCGACGGGTGTTTTCCCGGTTGCAAAATCCTGCAAATGGGGCGATTGGGGGGCAAGGGTCCGATGGACTGACGTATCGACAACTTGTTCAGCACGTTCAGAACGATCATAGACAGTGGGATCTGGCGTGGCAGCCTGTCCTTGAGGGTCCAGAGAATCGCTTCGATGAGGTGTTTTTCTCTACCGACTTGATGGCACAGCAAGACGAAACATTAACCCTCACGACGATAAAAGGGCAGATGATAGAGGTGGGTCGACGGGCGCTAGCTCTCGCTGGGGGTGGCAATTTCCAGCTTGGTGCTGCGAGCGGTGTCAACATCCGGCATTGGGCGATTGTTATCGGCGTGGATGCCTATCCGTCCCCCTTCCAATCCCTCAAATATGCCGCCGATGATGCCAAAGCGGTCGCGCAGGTGTTCCAAGACGCAGGAGTCAATGTGACGTTGATGACACCCGATAGCCTCATTCAACCGACGAAGGCGAATGTAATTGAGCAGCTCCAACGACACGCCCAACTTGAAGCGGTAGACCTGCTGACTGTTTATCTCTCCGGACATGGAGAGGATGTTGATGGAACAGGCTACTTTCTGCCGATGGATGTCACCGATCCACTCGTGGACAACGGGCTGAGCCTCGAAGACCTGTTTGCGGTTCTCAACAGCGCAAACGCGAAACACCGCTTTGTCATTGTTGATGCGTGTCGCGTAGCACCGAAGGAATATTTTGTTGCAGGGCTGTCGCGTTATAGTGAAGAGAGCAATATTATCTTCACTGCGTGTGACAGCAATCAGTGGGCACCTGAAGTACCGCGACTCAAACATGGGTTGTTTACCTACTTCTTGCTCAAAGGGTTGCGCGGTGACCACCAAGACCGGGGCGCAGCGGGGGCCGATGGGACTGTCACAGTGTTGGGACTATTGGATTATGTGACACGCGGCATTGAGGAGTGGCATTCCTATCTGTCCGAAGAGCAACACTATCCGCAGCAGATTACACCTCGTGTTTTTTATAACGGGAAATATATATCACTCCTGAACAACCAAGGCATTGATCCCGCGGTGATCAACAATGAAGGACTACCTCCCCAAGTTACCAATGTTTCGCAGCCTCAACCTACCCCCGGCTTGGTGCCGTTTCCTCCGTCAGAAAAGGGCGATGGTGTTACACCGGTAACCGCAAAAGGTAACGATTTGTATCTGCCTATGACGATTTCACTGATTCCGTGGATAAGCACCGCCGGGTTTCAAGATCCTAACCGCAATATTACAACGAACCTTTCCATCAACATCATTGCAGGCTATCATACGAAGTTGGATGGCATCGAATTGGGTGGAATTTTGAACATGAAGGGGATCGAAGCGCGGGGTGCGCAACTTGCCGGGGTCGGCAATATCGTTGGTAGGGATGTAGATGGTCTTCAGATCTCAGGCGGACTCAACGCTGTCGGTAGAGATGTGGAGGGTTTCCAAGCCTCGGGTGGTTTCAACGTCAGCGGCAGGGACCTCAACGGCTTCCAAATGGCGGCAGGACTCAACGCCACCGGTAGAAATGTCCGGGGCTTTCAATCCGCTGGCGGGGGTAATTTTGCAGGTGGCAACCTTCAGGGATTACAGATTAGCTCCGGGCTAAATCTTGTTGGGCGAAATGTGTTAAGTCAGGGCCTACAAATCGCAGCCGGGGTCAACATCGCCGGGAATTTGGAGGGGACGCAAATCAGCGCAGCCACTAATATCGCGCTTGGTTGGGGCCAAGAGGCAGATACCCGAGGCACCAGCACACAGATTAGTGCGGTCAATATTGCGCATGGTGATATTGACACACAGATTGGACTTCTTAATATCGCTGGGCATGTGAGAACGGCGCAGATTGGGCTTCTCAATGTCTCCGGACGGATGTCCGGCGTCCCGCTCGGATTAATCAGCTTTGTTAAGGATAACCCGCTGCACCTGCAATTGTGGGGTAGCGATACGGAGGCTGCAAACCTTGGGGTCCGCCTCGGTAGCCGACACGTTTATAGTCTATTGATGGTTGGCAGTTACCCACACGGCGATTTGGGCAGATGGTCGTCTGGGTTTGGTATCGGTGGACATATTCCACTCAGGCAACAATTTTTTCTGAACGTTGACTTTATTACGCGCGGAGTGACTTATACCGATGAGGCGGAGGAGGACACTTGGTGGTCTGATGAACGTACCATCCTGAATAAAGTGCGGCTTGGGTTTGGCTGGGAGCGGCACAAATGGTTCAGCGTCTTCGGTGGTCTTTCGCTCAACTTCCTCGTCTCGGATAAACGGGACACCTCGGATTTTGGATATGGATTTGAGCACGTATACCAAAGCGGTGATACGACCGTTCGCGTTTGGCCGGGGTTCTTTGCGGGGGTTCAGTTTTAATATCGGCTGCGTTATCGGATCGACTGTCCGTTTTTCGTCTTTTATTCTTTAGCCCAAGCTACCAGTGCTTTATCGGGCGATGGGATGTCATTGATCGATGTGTAGTAGTAACGTTCCCATTCGAGTTGGGGTAAGCCTGTGAAAATCATCAGGTTGAGTGGGTATTCATCGCTATCGGCGGCACGTCGAAAGTCGTCCCGAAATAGGAAGGTGGGCTTACCTAGCGCTATCGCTATCCCTAGCTCAATCATGACTCCTTCGTCTGGTGGTACTCCGTTCACGACAGCAAAAATCCCGTCCGCGTCGAATACATCCTGCTTGTCCTTTTGTCCCAGTCGATACGCCCAGCCGGAGGATAATCTGTCTTGATTATTGCGTTCAAACGGCTCCCATACTTCTAAGCCAACTGCTTCCAATGCTTTAATGAGAGCGGGTAATAGGGTTTCTCGCTGTTGCTCTGAGAAGCCGTAGGGGTTTGCCAGATATATTGTCTTTTTTTTATTCATGATTGTGTTTAAAGACATTACTATGCATCTATGCCATAAGATTATCGGGGCAAAGTTACGTCTTGACGATGACAAATACGCCGATGATGAAGGCAATCTCTACTATGTAGAAGATAACAAGGGTGAGAGAAAAGAAAGCGGAGAACCAGCTACATTGGGGCTTATTTTTGTGCTTCGTAGGATTCATCTCGAAATCGGTATCGGATTGAACTCTGATTTCGTCGTATATTTGTCGAAACAACCGCTCTTGCCTGAGAAAATATCTGTCCAGAATCCAAAACCCGAGGGCGGGAAGAATAAGCACCAAGACAAAATATGGGTTTTGTATGTTCTGTCTGGTAATCAAAATCATCGCTGCGACAATGATGGTCATGCTCCAGCTTTTGACCAAGAAACTATTACTCCCCAAACGGTTAATAACGGCTTGGGTCATTTCCAAATGTTTGACGACTTTTTCTGTACCATTCATGGTTTTATCCTCCTGTGCCAATTTGGAAGTTTGGTGATGTAATCACGAGGTTAATTTTCTGTCAAGGACTTTTTCTACAATGACGATTTTTTTCGACACTTGTCTGAATCGCGGATTGTCGCAGGTTATCATGAAGTCCGCGGATTTCAGTTCTGTATCAGTATTCATTCGACGAATTTCTGACTTAATCGGTAGTACAGATTTCGGGGCACATTATAAACATCACTAATCCCCCAGATGAATACGTTTATAACGCTGTTCAAATGCCTGTTGTCCACCTTCCAGAATGTCGCATATTGCTTGCCGAATCTTTTTTTCTTGAATACTAGCAGCCTGTCGTACCTTGGTTTCACCGCTCTCGACCTTGAGCGGCAAAACCATTTCCGCGTCACCATTAACCACAATGTTGGCATTGTGCGTGACGACGATAATCTGCCGCTTGCTTTTTGTTTCTCTCAATCGTTCGACAATCAAGTTGTAGATTAACTCGTTATCTAAGTCGTCCTCAGGCTGATCCAGCAATAGGGGCTCATCACCGTAAGATAAAATAAACGCCAATAGCGCGGCAGTTCTTTGTCCAGGAGAACCTTGTTCTATCGGCCGACGCTTGCGGCCAAAGGTGACTTTCAAATCATCCCCGGGAAACCATAAAATGAGATCGCTCATAGATTCTTGCGGCAACGATTCCAAATGGGGAACAAACCGGGCATCCGTGGCAGCTTGCTCTCCACTGCGAATACGTATAACAGTTTCTTTGAGTTTTTCAATCTGATTGCCCCCATTCCCCTGATAAATATCTTTTAAGCTTGCAATATCTCTGCCGAAACGATCCGGGCATTGCAGTATACCTCGAATATCTTCCTCTATGCCCTCCCAATCTTCACCAAAGGGTTTGACCTCAATGCTGACAGCTTGATTGTTTTGTAAAACATTGGTCAAGAATTCTCGCCTCTTTTTCGACAACACTTTCCTATTTTCTTTAATCTGCTTAAAGACCGCTCGTTTTTCGGCTTCTAACTCCTTCTCGCGTAACTGATATTCGCTAATTAGATCCAACTCCTTTTGTATGCTCTTTTGTTGCGTTAATAGCTGGGGATATCTGCCTGGGTCTATGCCTTGCTGTTCAAGTTTGGTGGATAATGACTCGTACTGCTCCATATCTGTCTCGAGCGTCTGCATCCAGTCCGCCGCATTTTTTTCAGCGTACCAGTCGGTGGTAACCGACTGTGCCTCCCGTTCCAATGCGCTTAATTTGTCGCGGATAGCCAGCCATTTCTTGTTTGTTTCTCTTAAAACCGACAAAATATCGGTGTGCTCACTAAAAAGCTGCTCATTGAAATGTACCGGGGCAATACTTTTTCGCGTTTCCGCAAGACGCTGCCCCATATCTTCCCATTCACTCTCCAAGCTATCAAGCTCGTTTAGCTGTTGCTCCCGCTTACGGTAATTTTGTAGTACAACTTCATGCGCCGATTTTTCTATTTCCTCAATCTGCCTTGTCAGATCATAGTACTCACCGCGCAGCCGATTTTCCCGGGTAATTTTCTCATTCAGCTCTCGTTGTTCACTCTCAATTTGTTTGTATTGGTTGACCAAGCTCCTGCGCTGCGCTTCAATCGTCTCCGCTTCAACCTCAGCAGCTTCATCAATAATATCGATTAGTGCGCGTGGATCTTTAGAGCCTGTTTTAAAAGTCATTTGATACGGTTTTGCATCAAGTAAATGGAAGCAATGTATATCATAGCCTCAGCAGTCTCAGCGGAGCGTTCATAGTCCACAGTCAATCGACGAAACCAAGCGAACCAAGAAAAGGTGCGCTCCACAATCCACCGCAAGGGGATAACTACAAATCCTGATTGCCTAACAGATGGCGCAATGTCCAATCGACACTGATGCGCCATATATAACCAGTCACCTAATTCTCCGCGATAACCCGCATCCGCACAGACTAACTGAATCGTTATGTGCCAATTAAAAACCTCTTTGAGTAACTCTATTGCGACTTGGTTATCACTGACATTGGCATCAGTGACCTTCACCCGCAATGGAATGCCAATTGTATCGGTGACTATATGACGTTTACGCCCTTTGACCTTCTTATGTGCATCAAACCCTCGACTGTCTGCCAGTTCAGTCGTTTTGACCGATTGGCTGTCAATAATAGCGACTGTCGGTGAAGGCACTTTGCCAATATCACAACGGGTTTGGTGATGAAGTGCTTGATGAATCATCACCCATGTGCCATCGGCTTTCCATTTTCTGAAATGGGAATAGACCGTTTGCCATGGGGGCATCTGATGCGGGAGCATTCGCCATTGACACCCTGATTTGACTATATAAAAAATAGCGTTGATGATTGAGCGCATCTCCCATTTGAGCGGTCTACCTACCGGTGAAGGTTTTGGCAGATAGGGGAACAGATTGTCCCACTGGGCATCGGTCAAATCCGTGGGATAGGTTGTTCGGGTCATGTTTATGCCTTTCATTGGAATGGTATTCACTGCTCCAATGATTGGACGTAAACATGAACTCTTGAGTCAGATTTTTTCTTTTTCAAACAGGTTCTTAGCGAATTCAAAGATCTGTTTCTGGCTATAAATGCGTACCGGAAAAAGCGACTTGATTTCACCTGGACAAGGTTTCCAATCACCATCTTTTTTCTCCTCCAAAGAGAGATCATCTACCTTGGGCGACCAGCTCAAACGATAGCGTACATGGCCTTTGCAATAGATCAGCGATATTTTGCTATCCTCAGTCAGTAAGCTGTCCTCCTCCTCTACACTAAAGTATTGACGGTTCTCCTTTTCTAGCATCTCCGGAATGTCTTTATTACGCCGCAAAGCTAGACGCATAAACTCCAGTAGTGTGGACTTGCCGCTGCCACGCCCACCAATGATCGTGTTGAGAAACGGACTGAACTGACAATGCAACGGCTCGGAGCGCCCAATGTACTTTGCTTCGCTAATTTCTATCGCTTCTATAAGGAACTCTGCACGCTGCTTTGGGTCTTTATGTCTCGATTTACAGAAGCACTACCGTCTATCAGCGCAAGTTCCAACCCATCTATGGAGGGTTCATCCATCTTAATCCAGGTAAACGTGCCAAATGTGCTATCGCTGAAACTGTGAGTATCGGAACCGTTAACTTCAGTCCATTCCACCTTTTTTTCCGTGTACGATGGGGGCTTCTGGCACTCGCTGTCACGCAACTCCATCGCGTAAATGTTTTCATTCTCCAACACTTGTTCCAGTGTTTGTCCTGAAAGCTGAAATAACCCCTTTTTTTTATCAACATGCGCGGGAATAGGGATGCCCTCCCGTTTTGCAATTTCATCAACGACTTTGGTAATGTTTTCGTTCGTTACAGCATCGCTCTCGCCCTTTGTACCTAAATAGCCAACCGCGCCGAGCAACCCATCAATATCGCCCTTATTCTTATCACATCCAAAGATCGCTAATATATGCACACCGCCGTTTGCTGAAATTTCCACGCCCGGGAACAGGTACAGGAGGCGATACCAAGAGGGTTTGCTTTCCTCTAATTCTGCTAACTTCTGTTTCAACTTATCTATCCATCCGCCGCTGTTATGATCGGTAATCGCTACGCAATCAATTTCCTTTTCCATAAACGCTTTCAGCCAAGATTCAGGTGTTGTCTCATCTCTGTCCTTGAAGTCATCCGAGGCAGGTGTATGAGTATGAAAATCAAATTTCCACCACCGGGCACCCGCAAATTGCCGCTCATTCATATTGATACCTCCAAAATTGTCATCGTTTCACTCATTCGATCAACGTTCCCCTTGTTGTTAGTCTACTTTTTCCATGGCATTCCTCTATAGCTTTGCATATCGTGGTGATATATCTACAGAAGTGAAGTAGAAGAATCTCTCGATCCTCCCCTAACCAGCTTTGGTCAACAGTCTTAAAGAGGCCAGCTTTGTTTCGGTTCTCACGATATGCGTCCAAAGCCCATTGAATTGATTCTTCAACCTTCCTGATTATATAACCAGTATATTAGTCGATCTATCGCATTATTATTAAATCATGTTCGGTAGCACTATGATGAGATGGTAGTGAATGCATTCAGTTCTACTACTAAAATCTAACACTATAGTTCTCAGGGATTTAGCAATAACAAAAACCCCTGAGACCCAATTGGTTAGGGGTTTCAGGGGCTTTTGTTGTAGAAAATGAAAAGAATTCTGGCAACTAAGGAGTACCACGTTTTCGATCTTTTTCCCAGTCTCTAGCACCTTCTCGTGTTGTGGCCCTCCCAACCTTAGTAATATGAACATTATTGCCATATTCTTGCTGGTGTTCCCTCTCACGCCTATTTAGGTCATTAGTAATCCCACGACGAATAATTTTATGTACTTATGGGCATCACGCTTTGCCACGGCTCTCACCTTCTTTGCTGCTTTGAAATTTGATTGTATAATCATAAGGCTAATCTTCTTTCGGTTGGGTGATTTCCTCCTCAATGAAGATTTCCTTCTATATTAAATTATACAGTTCAAATATCCGTTTGTCCAATTTCATTTTCAAGAGCGAAAAAGCCCATCAGGATCAGACGCTTTGGTGGATAGAATGCACTCAATCGAGTGAAGCTGCTTTCTTACTTTATCCAGATTTTGTGCCCCCGGATTTGCTAACTTATATGGTCAAGCATAACACCCAACTATTCATGTGTCAATAGAGTCGCGAGGCACTCCCTAACCCTCCTTCAAACTGCCCGTTTTCCGCAGCCATGTCTCCCCAAGGTGAACAACCGCCTCATACACGCCAGTCCGTTCCCCTTGTGTGAGGTTGAAGGGATTAAAAACGAAATCGTCTAGTCGTTTCTGATCTCTGTTGTTTATCTCAAACGTATCCGCTGCATTTAGTTTAAGGGTGGTCTTGTAGGAGACGAGAGATGACAGGACGTTCAGCTGTCAGCAGCAGACGGTCGGAGTTGAGACGGGCATAGATGACCTCAAAGGCATTGTCTGTTCCGCCCGTCGCAAAGAGAATTGGCTCCTCGGCGAGGGCATTTTTAGCCGTGTCTGTCCAGTTTTGGTAGGAGATTCCTTCGTTTTGACGATCGTAGTTTAACTCTGTCCAGAACAGTTCCCGGAGGGGTTCGATTCCCTGAAGGTTCTTGAGAATATTAAGGATGTTCTCTTGATAGTTGAGGTCTTGTGACATGAGGGGTCTCCATGCGTGGGTTGATAGTATTTTAAACTAGGTTACCGCCGACTAGCTGCTTGACCCAAGGGATGGGTTAATTCGTTCGTTCTATACACATGTCGCCCCGCTGGGGCTTGGGTGTGTAGGGATTGGATATTGCTATATACATGCTACCCTGCTGGGGCTAGGTTGGTTCATTGGTTGTGGGTGTTGGGTTTCACTCTCGCTATCTGTAAGAACATGGTGTTGAAAGGCAGAAATGCTGCTGTCCTTGATAGCGAGACATTTTCAACCGTTCAACCCAACCTACGATGCTAAAATCTGGCAGATCTCTTCGATGGTCATTGAATCTAAATCAAGATATCCGACTGTCGGCAAAATTCCCGGAATCTCCGTGTCGTCAAGACGGACCGAAAGAATATACTCCTGACTTTCCTCAAATGCCCTTGCTTGAGCATTTCGGAGTTCGTGTTTTGTCCACAACTTCCGGGCATAGTGTTCAGACAGGAACATGACACAGTAGTGCGCTTGGTCCTTGTAAACCGATGACAAGTGAACATAGAGGTCTCTGCCCCAAAGCTGCGCCCGTTCAAATTTGTCATAAAAGACGGAATATCCCCCGGCCTCAAGAAGTTTGGCTAACTTGTTGGCGTAGTGTCGATCCTCCCCAGCAAATGACAAGGCGACGTCATATTGTTTTTCTTTTATTTCTACCCTTCCTCAACATATTTTGATTCCTGCTCCTGATGATATACAGCATGATGTTAAGTTTACAGCAAAGTCGTGAGGCAACTTCCTAATCTCCCTGCAACCCCTTATAACATGAGAATCGAGATAGAGATACTGTGGGAGGGAAATCCTTTTCCCGACAGTCGAGGCAAGGATGCCTCTCCCACAAGTCGGGGCAGGGATACCCCTTCCACAGAATCGAGGTAAGGGTGCCTCTCCCACAAATCGGGGCAGGGATGCCTCTCCCACAAGTCGGGGCAGGGATGCCCCTCCCACAGAATCGAGGCAAGGATGCCTCTCCTACTCTATGTTGTATTTATATCGCCAATATGGATAATCCTTTGCTTGTTTGACTAGGCCTTGTCTAACTGGATTCTCATAGCAGTAGCGTATAATTTCGTTCAAAGATTCGTCCCTCCGGATGCCGTGGTCATAATATCCTTCCTGCCATACTGTACTGTGTTCACCACGTTGTTTGTTAATCTGCCTCGCTGTAAAGGTCTTGAGAGAATGCATGACTTTTGGTAAGGTTTGATCTCTACCCAGTTGAATAACGGCGTGGATATGGTCCGGCATGACCATGATACATGTCCATCTGATGCGACCTTGAGCTTCTAGCCATTCAAAGGTTTCAAAAATGATTCGTACAACTTCAGAGTTTGCGAGTATCGGTCTTCGATCAAACGTGGAAGCGATCAGGAAATAGTATGCCCCCGATATTGATTGTCGTCCTTTCCGTAATCGATGGCTTCCTCGACTTGGAAAACAGTTCACGGTTTCTCCTTTGGGTGGGCCGGGGTTCTTTCTACCGATAATCGAGTCAGGGATGCCTCTCCCACAGGTATGTGTGGTGCTGTTTTTACTGCCGATAATCGAGGCAAGGATGCCTCTCCCACAGGTATGTGTGGTGCTGTTGCTATTGCCGATAATCGAGGCAGGGATGCCTCTCTCACAGAAGCTCTTAACTTCCCCTTAAACTGCTCGCTTTCTACAGCCGCGCCTCTACAAAATGAATGACTGCTGTACAACAAAATCATCTAGCTGTTTCCGATCTTTGTTGTTTATCTCAAGTGTATCTGCTGTATTTAGTTATTGAATGTCTCAAAGAATAATATTTTGAGCCAGTTCTTTTTTTATTTTACCCATAGCACCCTTCCTATTTCCATTGGGTCTGGGTGGAGGTGCTTGTGTGCTTGTTGTACTGGTCGATATAGTCCTCCCGTGGTGGGGTGAAGATATCGAGGACGTGTGCAGGGCCCTTTACAACGACACCTGAATGCACTACATTTGGCGGAACAATGAATGCCTCCCCGGATTTTAGAATCTTTTCCTCTGAACCGATTCTGAACTGCAACTCTCCTGACAGTACTAAGCCTGCTTGTTCGTGCGGATGGCTGTGCTCTGGAACTTCACTGCCTTCGGTCATCTCCAAAAAGGACAGCATCAGACCTTCGCCAGCAACAATGCTACTGAGTGCGCCTGGAAATAGTTCCATTTTTGGCAGTTCCTCGGCAGCGATAAACGGCATATTCTTCCTCCTTAAAACATAAAGTAATTGTACCGCAAACTTCTATCCTCTGAAATCCTTCTCTATTTGTATCAAGACGCTAGTTCAACGACGGCACCGCAGCGGTGCCAGAAAGTGCTACTTCTCGCGGCAACGGGGACGCATGGTGATGCACCATCTTCCAATCCTCACCCTCATGTTTGAAAACATTCGTTGCTTGTGCAAAGGATATGCCCATCCTGCCGCCGGCAAAGGTGTGGATGAATTCCACACACGTCACCCAAGCAAACTGGCTATCGGCATGGATCGCGATCTCGCTAGGCTCGATGTGCATTCGATGTGTATTCTGGAAGATATTTACCCAACTCACGCGAATCTCCTCCCAGCCGGTGAGAGTTTCCCAGTTCGGATGAATACATTGCACCCAATCCGCTTGTAGCCATACGCTGTCCATCATGTCAATGCTCAGGTTTTGCATCGCCTCATAAAAGTTGAGATTCGCACCCTCAACCTGTTTTTGTGCTGTCATTTATATCTCCATTTCTTCCGTTGAACGCTCATTTGCCTTTTCTATCTCCGTCCGAGCCAGCCGTCGACAACTGCGAATCCCCAAAAGAGCAAGAGTTGAATTAGTCCGGTGATCTTGAACTGCCAACGGGGACGAAATCGCCATTGTGCGGTGCTATAAACGTCTAGCCCATATTCGCTTTTCCTCACGGAATATGTTTGGTAGTGGTCGGTTATCAGCCACCAATTGCCTTCCTTTTTCGTTGAAACTGTTGCCCCTTTATAAATTAGGACTTTACGCTTCTTAAATTCCTGCGCTAGTTCCGTTGAAAGCTCTGTGTTGTCTATTAGATGGCTCTCCAAATCTGCGGTAATCCGAAGCATGAATTTTCTGTCGGAGGTGTATAAGGGGTAGCCGCGCCATTGTTTCTGGTCCTTGTCTTCTAGGGTAGGATCATCTGTTTCTGCGTGCTGCTCATCCACCGCTATTTCAGGTCGATCTAGCCGGGTCAGATCACGCCAACTGGTAACGGGCAACGAATTGGCGTAGATCAGCAGCATTGAGGATAGAATGCCTATAAATAGAATGATGCCCTTTGACAGCTTACGTAGATAGATCTGTCCGAGTCCGGGAAGAATCATTGACAACAGCATGGCACAGTAAGATCGCTCCACTTTTACCATTCTGATTTTTCTCCTTGTTCAAGTGTGTAGCGGGTTGATATTCCTTGTCACGCGGTCATTTTTTGATTTTTTCCAGATACTCGCGGATGCGCTGTTCATATTCAATGTTGGTGGGTTCATAGTATCGCTTGTCGCGCAAAGCGTCGGGGAGGTGGTCCTGTTGCACGATGTGGTCTTCAAAATCGTGAGCGTATTTGTATTCCTGTCCGTAGCCGAGTTCCTTCATTAGCTGTGTCGGTGCATTTCGCAGGTGGAGCGGCACAGGATAGGCGGGTTCTTCGCGCACATCTTTTTGTGCTGCAAGTAGGGCTAGATAAGCAGCGTTACTTTTTGGGGCGCAGGCAAGATAGATGGCGGCGTGCGCCAAATTCAATTGTGCCTCTGGGAGCCCGACAAATTCGATCGCACGGGCGGCTGCATCTGCAATTAGCAATCCCTGTGGATCGGCATTTCCAACATCCTCAGATGCGAGAACCACCATGCGCCGTGCAATGAAGCGCGCATCCTCACCCGCTTCCAACAGGCGCGCCAACCAGTAGATAGCAGCATCGGGGTCAGATCCGCGCATGCTCTTGATAAAAGCAGAAATCAAGTTATAGTGTTCATCGCCCGATTTGTCATGGCGCAACATCCGCTTCTGCACCGCTCTGCGAATAGTTTCGGCATCTAGATGGCGTACCTGTTGCTCATCAGGTTTGCAGGTCTGTACGGCGAGTTCCAATGCGTTGAGGGCGAGGCGTACATCACCGTCAGCCACCCGAATCAGTGCGTCTGTCGCATCCTCCGAAAGCGAGATTCGGTATTTGCCTAGACCCCGCTCAGTGTCGGTGAGCGCGCGGTCCAGCAACTGACGGATATGAGATGATTCGAGTGGTTGGAATGGATACACCTGCATTCGAGAGAGGAGTGGGGCATTAACCTCAAAGGAAGGATTTTCGGTCGTCGCACCGATTAACACGAGCGTTCCATCTTCTACAAAAGAAAGAAGAAAGTCCTGTTGTGCTTTATTGAAGCGGTGGATTTCGTCCAAGAACAGGATGGTCCGTTGACTGTGAAATTTAAGACGTTCCTCAGCTTGGGCAACCTGCTTGCGCAACTCCGGCACCCCGCTTGTGCTAGCGTTGACATGCTCAAAGTGCGCCTTGGTGTGGTGAGCGATAACTTGCGCTAGGGTGGTTTTCCCACAGCCCGGTGGTCCCCAGAAGATGCAGGACATCACTGTGTCCTCTGCAATGGCAAGATAGAGAGGCTGCTCGGGTGCTAATAGATGTTCCTGTCCCACGAATTCGTCAAGCGTGTCGGGACGCATCCGGTGCGCTAGGGGACCAGATCGTTTCCGATTTTGCTGTAGATTCTGGTCAAACAGGTCCATGACTATTCCACTCCTCCCGATAAATCGGGATTTCGCTTTGCTCAACCTGATATACTTTATCAGATAGGTATGGCAAGCAATTTGATGACTATTCTTCCAGTTGATGGACAACGCTGTTGATCTTGTCGTCCATCGTCTGCGCGCGGTCGTTGCGTGTGCCGAACTTGAGCGTTGTGCTGATCCGGGGGGCTCCCATCTCATGGATAACCTGATGACACTGTTTAATTGCAGCGAAAACCGTATCCCAATCCCCTTCGATGTTGGTGCCGTAGGCGTGTAGTTTGGTTTTCAAGCCCGCGTCGTTGAGGATACGCTCACATGCAGCAACATATTTGGAGACCGACACGCCGACGCCGATCGGTACGACACATAGATCTGCGATAACATTCATGTTGGGAACCTCCTTTTATCTGAAATTACGAGTTATTTTGATGGACCTAGGATTTCATCTCCGTAGGCGAACAGGGCAGGAGTGCCGCCGGTATGCACAAACACCACCGTTTGATCCGCCGTAAGCTGCCCTTGCCGGATATGGTCGATCAATCCCCCAAACGTCTTGCCTGTATAAACGGGATCCAGTACCAATGCCTCTGTTTGTGCAGCTAAGACGACTGCCTCTTTGCTCGCCGGCGTTACTACGCCGTAAGCGTCGCCGGCATATTCCCCGTAACTCTCAAAATCGGCCCCTGAAAAATTGAGATCCAGATTAAGTATCTGAGCCACTTCGTTGGCGACTTTTGCACGGTTAGCGTTCGCTGCTGCGTTATCCTGTGGACTAGGGCTGATTCCTACAATCCTCAGTGGGATTCCCAACGCTCGTGCCCCAACGGCCAATCCCACATGGGTATGTACCCCTGAGCAGACATAGAGTGCGTCGGGATGGATGTCTCGTTCTTGAAGCTGTCCCCATAGTTCAAGGAAACCGTCCACATAAGATACACTTCGCAGGTAGTATCCGTCGCTGCTGGTGTTGTATACCCGGTATCCTTCTGATTTCAATCGTTCAACCACCGCTGCTTTCTCTTCGGCGGTCTTCAACAGGTGGACCTCTGCCCCAAATAGGTGGGTCAGCAGCAGATTTCCGTTCACCGACTCGGCGCGAGCATCCTTCTGGCCTACCATCACCGCTTTCAGTCCCAGCCGTGCAGCAACCGCCGCCGTCAATCGCGACTGGTTGGACTGGGACGCGGCACCGTGCAGCAGGACATCGTATCCCTCCTCCACGGCGGGGGCAACGGAATACTCGAACTCTCGGACTTTATTTCCGCCAAATGCCATTCCGGTCTGATCTTCCCGTTTCACTAGGATGCGGGGTCCATCTAAGGCTTTAGATAGGCGTGGGCAGTCGAGCAGCGGCGTTGGTAGGTCTGCCAAAGACAGCCTTGGCAGCCGGTCGAGACGCACTCGTAGTTCGTCAGCAGTAACAACAGTTTTAATATTCGACATGGGTACTTCCCTTCAAAAAGATGTATAAAATTTGAGGTTTCAATCGTCCGCGCGCTCTGCAACAAGACGCACGTCTTCAAATACCGGTGGGGCTGCCGGCTCACGCTTAACGAACAGCTCACGTATATCCGTCGTTATCGCATATAAAGCGGGCATGACAAACAACGTCAGAAGGGTCGCCGCGGAAAGTCCGAAGATAATTGTATACGCAATTGGCATCCAAATTGGGGACTTACCTCCCAAACCGATTGCCATTGGAATTAAGCCGAAGATTGTGGTGACAGAGGTCAAGATAATCGGACGCAATCGAACACTTCCGCCTTTTAAGATTGCCCGCCACTTGTTATAACCGCGTAGCCTGTACTGGTTTATGAAGTCTATCATCACAATGGAATCGTTGACAACGATTCCCGCCAATGCAACAGTGCCGAACAGCGCAACCATGCTCAACGGCGCTCCAATGATTAACAATCCAATCATTGCACCCATGAAACCAAACGGCACGGCAAAGAGGATAATGACCGGCTGAATAAACGACTTGAACTGCGCGCCTAATATAACGTACATAATTAAAATTCCAACGACAAACAGCCTTGCCAGTTGGCCAAATGATTCATTGATTTGGTCGAAGACACCTCGGAAATCAAGACGATAACCGGGATAAAGCGATTCAATATCTTTAAAAGTTTGAATCAATACTTGGTTGACCGCGAAGGCACTGGTCTTATCATTGTCTACAGCGGCGGAGACAGTAATTGCCCGCTCGTTCTCAAAGCGGCGGATTTCCGAATATCCACCCTCCTCCTGTGCTTCAGCCACATCTCTGAGCGGCACCATCGTTCCGTTCGGAGTTGGAATCAACAACTCCTCAAGATTGGCGATTGTTTGCAAATCATCTGAATCGTATTTCACAACGACATCAATTGATTCATCGGCATCGCGATAGGTTGTCGTTATATTTCCTTCAAGGGCGTTGCGGACATTGTAAGCGATTTGAAAAATATTCAAGCCGTACTGATATGCCCTATCCTCCTTAACGCGCAGGCGGATTTCCGATTTCCCTGTCACAAAATCATCCCTTATATCATAAACGCCATCCATCTGGTACAATTTCTCTTTGAGTGAATTGGCAATTTTTTCTAGCGGCTCGAACCGCTCCCCTTTCACTTTCACTTCCACATCTGTCCCCTGTGGCGGTCCTCCTGCCATCTTATCAAATGTGAGTTTTTCAATGCCGCTGATTGCCTCGACCTTCCCCCGGAGACCTGCGATAATCTCATCTGTACTGCGCACCCTTTGATCCTTCGGGACCAACTCAACAAGCACTTCGCCCGCGTTGGAGCGGACGCTTGAGCCTTCCAGCAGAGAGGTTGGTGTAATCAGACCGATGTTTGTGACGACAGCGATGCGTTCATCAGGCGGCAGCGACATGGCAACTTCCTCAACCTTTGCTAAAACGGCAGAGGTCTCTTTTAGACCAAACGAAGGCGGCATTTCCGCTTTGATGTAAAATTGCGGAAAATCTTCGCCGGGAAACAGCTGCCTTTCTAACTGCGAAAATGCACCGATAGAGACCAATATCCCCAAGGCTAAGACACCACAGACGACTGCATAGCGCCACCGAATCGTGCTTTTTAGTATATGCACATAACGTCTTCGGATTCGATCGAACCACACATGTCGCCGTTGTTCTCGACTTTGCGCCTTACCCCACTCGGCAATATGGGACGGCAGGATCACGAACACCTCAAATAACGATGCGAGTATCACCAAGATAGCGGTGATAGGAACGATTCGCAAGAACTGCCCTGAAGTGCCTGACATGAACATGAGGGGGCCGAACGCAGCAATTGTGGTGAGACTTGCTGCGAAAACGGGCCATGCCACCTCTTGAGCTCCGGTAATTGCCGCTTCTTTGGGAGATATTCCTTCTTGAATACGACGGAATACGTTTTCAATGACAATGATTGCATCATCCACAACGATGCCGACCACGAGGATTAAACCGAATAACGTGACACCGCTGAGGGTATATCCCGACCAATGTAGAAAGAAGAAGGTTGCCATAAATGCGACCGGAATACCTAATGCGGCAAAGAATGCGTTGCGCCAGCCGAGAAAAATATAGAGCAGGACAACGACCAAGATCAGTCCAAAAACGGCGTTGTTTTGTAGGATTCCCAACCGTTCCTGTAAAATAACAGAATAATCGTTCACTACCGAGAGTTCAGTTCCTTCTGGCAAGTTCTGTTTACGCTGCTCGACCAATTCCCGAATCTGCTTGACCAGTTTAATGGTATTGCCCTCAGTCTTCTTTTGGGCAGATAGGCTGATTGATGGCTGACCGTTGACGCGCGATAGTGTGCGTGGTTTTTCATAGGTGTTGGAGACGGTTGCAACATCGCGCACCCGCAATGGCGTTCCGGTCGGTCGAACGCGTATAATTGTGTTCTCAATTTCTGTTAGGTTGTTAAATTCCCCCATCGTACGCACCAGATACTCCGATGTTCCCATCTCTAATGTGCCCGCAGGGAGGTTCAGATTATGTGTTCTCAGCGCATTGATGACGGCTTCGATGGGCAGACGATATGCCTTTAACTGGTCGGGATCAACTTCGACCCAGATTTCTCTTTCCCGCACTCCTGCTAGTCGGACGGCAGCGACGTTTTTAATTTCAAGAATCTCATCTTTCAGGTTCTCAGCAATGTCCCTCATCTGTTCTTCCGAGATTTCCCCGCCGACGACGATGGTCAGCATCGGAAAACCGCTTGATGTATCAATCTCCTGGGCTTGGGGCTCGTCTAGAATCTCAGCCGGGAGATCGTTGACTCTATCAACTGCCATCCGAAGGTTCTGGAATTCTTTGTCAAATTCGCGTTCACTGATTTCCTCAAACTGGACGGTGATCAGTGACCTTCCCTCTGATGAGATTGATACAATGATATCAGTTCTGTTTACGTTCTCTTCGATCGCGTCCTCAATCGGTGTAGTGACCAGTTTTTCAACGTCTTCCGAAGAGGCGCCGGGATAGAATGTGGTTACTGTTGCGGACTGAAAAGAGATTTCGGGCGTCAATTCTCTCGGCAGGACAATCCAGGCGTAGACACCGAATATGATGATGACGATCATGAGTAAATTCGCTAGGACGGGATTACTCACAGATAGTTTTGGGATAGACATGGAAGGGTAGATCTCCTTATTCTTGCAGATTAAATTTATTCCGCTCTATATTCGGCGAGGGTTTTCAGACATTCCTCATGTATCCGACTATTGGTTGAGAGAAAGGGGATGTCATGCCCTTGATAGGCGGAGGCGTCTGGGGATAGCGGAAACAGGGGCGCACCCGATGGGTGGGTCGTGCGACCACCGGCTTCTTGCAGAATGACTACCGCCGCAGCAATATCCCAGAGTTTCGTGTAGAAGTCTAGACTTCCATCAAAGCAACCGGTGGCGACTGAGCAGATATGGAGTGCTGCGGCGCCAAGGCTGCGCGCTTTGCCGCACTTCTGTATGAATGGATGAAGTGTTTCGAGGACAGGCGATCCAAATCCGAATAGTCCAACAGGGTCTAATTTTTCATGGTCGTTGACGTGAATAGGTTCTCCGTTCAACGTTGCCCCTCCGCCCTTAACCGCGCTGAACATCCGATCTGCGTTAGGATCAAAAACAACACCGAGGGCCGGCGCACCTTTATGCAGTAGCCCAATCACAACCGCAAAGATTGGGCAACGCACCGCGTAATTTGCTGTTCCGTCCAGTGGATCTATGACCCAACAGTTATCCGACTGTACTGCCGACATACCAAACTCTTCGCCGAGGATGGCGTGGCCCGGAAAACGGGATTCTAGTTGTTTTGTGATGAATTTTTCGGACGCTTTGTCCGCTTCAGTTACAATATCACCAATGCCCTTATAGTCAATACGGTGAATTTTTCCATAGTAATCCATTAAAATGTCACCGGCCTCTCGAGCGATTCCTTCGACCGATTTTATGGTTTCCGCGGGTTCAGGCATTCAGTCTATTATTCCTTTCGTACAGTATTTTGGTTATGCAATCGGGATTTGCCCCGATGCAAAATCGAGATTAAGAGACATGCGCTTAGTCTAGCAGATCGAGTTTCTAATCCGAGGTCGTTGTCTCTTCAAGCTGCTTTTTCAACATACCTAGCCGCTGACGCACCACACGATTGCGGGAGTTGTTTTTAAGGGAACTGCTCCATAATGCCTCTGCCTCATCGGCGTATCCTTGTGAGATATAGTATTCACCGAGAGCGATGGCGGCTGCATGAAATAGTGGTTCCTTTTCTATTGATGCTTTGAACTCCGCAATAGCGGTATCGGTGTTTCCTTTGAGGAGAGCCATCTGCCCATTCCCGTAGGGTATTAGTGGGTGATCAGGGTATTCGACGACAAGCGTGTCAAGTATTTCCTGCGCATTATCTTCCATCCCATTTTTGTAGAACGCCATCGCTGCATGCACCTTCGCGTAAACAATTTGGTTGTAGAGGAGGCGTTTTTCTGCTGGCGACATTGACTCGTTGTTCTTCCGTTCTACAAGACGTGCAGCGCCTTGATATTTTGTCTTTGCCCAGGTATAGTTACCGTATTTGTAGCAGATCGTACCAAGTTCTATTTCGCTTTCGTAATTATTGTGTCCCTTAGCGAGGTCGTCGAAAAGCGCTGCCCGGTGTTTATCGTTCAGATGGCGGAAAAGCACATAAGCAAGACTCTGAAGCGCATCGGTGTAGTCCGTTTTGGAGGCGATTGCACGTTCACAATATTCCGCCTCTTTTTCGTAATCACCCATCTTCTGGTGGACGAGTCCTAATCTCCAATAAATCTCTGGGTCTTTGCTCCGATTCAGTCCTACAATAGAGTTGTAAGTCTCAATGGCTCGTTCGTATTCTTGATCGAGGTACTGGTTGTCACCTGTCACGACGACTGCCTCAAAGACTCTGATATCTCTTCTCACCGCTTCTCTTAACACTTCTGCCGCACGTTGGTACATGCCCACTTTCCGATAGCAGACCGATAGACGGAGAAAGCTATATGGATCAATCCGTGCCTTCTCAAGTTTGGCGAGTTCAATTGCATAAAAGAAGAGTGCACCGGCATCTCGATACTCTTGGAACTGCAACTTCAAAAAAGCGATTTTAAGCACGGTGTCGTGATAAACTGCGGGCGCAAAGTCTTGATCCGCGGTACCTTCTTGCATAATAACCTGCTTATAGGGTGCCATAATTTCTTCGGGATTCACACCAAAGCCGGAGTCTGGGAAATCACTCGGCATTCCCGATGCCGGGCTAGACTCGAATCCCGCCGCTTCACGTTCCGCACGACGTCTCTCTTGATAATTGAGTCTGCGGCTAAATTCTGTCGAGAGTTCCTGTGCGTCTGGCGCGTCGGGTTTGGGGATAGTTGCCCCCATCAATTGGAGCGCCTTTTTCGCTTCCTCAACCGATTCTTCCGTACCCTCGGTTGCCCCGTACTGTTTAACAAGGGATTGATAGGTTTGCTTAGCGGCATTTTGGTCTTGGAGATATTCCTGCTCAATTCTGGCTTTGCTAGCTAACGCTTGCGTTGCTCGTTTGCCCTCCGGGTGGCGGTTTGCCACGTTATCGTAAACTTCTGCAGCTTTCTCATAATTGGTGGATTCCTCATAGCTTTTTGCCAACATCAGTTGGGCGTTGTGATTGCGCTCCGACGCCGGAAATTTGTTGACGATGGTATCAAAGGATAGTTGCGCTGATTGATAGTCTTCCGACTTGAAGGCATGAACCCCTAGGTGCCAGTGTGCTTCCGCAGCTTCTTCGCTGTCAGGGGCGGTGGCAAGGATGTCCTGGTACACTTTAACTCCCTGTTGCGGTTGGTTCATTTTTTCGATATGCAACTTAGCGAGACCTAACTGCGCCTGACGTGCCTCTGGTGTACCGGGATTGGAATCGATGACCGATTGATAGGCATCGACCGCGCCACGATAGTCCTTTTCTTGGATGAGTTGGTTTATTTGCGTGTCTATGCTCTTTGAGACGCAGCCGTGTTGGGTTATCACCGCTGTAGCGAGTAATAAAAAGAAGATGCCATCTCTAATAGACTTCATGTTTTTTTCTCCTTTGCGTCGTTTACAATGTTATTTTATTTGAGATTGATGTTAAGGGGGAGGTTCCGAGCTGTCACTAAAAGCTCCATGATGCGGTAGTCTTTCAGTTTTGGTTTGTATTTACTGATGGACTGTTCTGATTTGCGCTCTTCGGCTGGATAGGTTGTGTAGACCGTTGCTATCCAGTGCTCCGAGTCGAGTTGCCAAACTATCTGCGCCTTTTGGACGATGAGGAAGTACTTGTTTGTATCAATAGTTTCCTCATTGATAACATGGCAGGAGGTTGAACTCAATTCTTGCGGAATTTCACTGATCAAAGTGGGATACTCGACTGGACTACCTACTACCGCGTTGATATCTCCGGAATAGACTTTGCGGAATCCGAGCACTCCCTCTTCTCCGAAAATGAACTCTGAGCCTTCAATGGTGGCGACGTGTATTACATTGTGTATAGAATCGCCATAGGCAAACCGCTTTGTGGAACTTGGGATGCTGGCAAAAGCGGGCAGAATTTGGTTGGGTTGCCCGTGTTTATCTGTGACTTGATCCTCACTCAATCCGACGAAAAACGCGGACGATAGTTGCGATCTCGGGATGCGGTTTCTTGGATAGATTGTTCGTCGTTTGGCAGGCAGGCCTCCACGCTTTGGGGGGTTAAACGCTGCAGAACTGCTGGTTTGAGAAAGGGTCGCTGGTTCTGTAGCTCCATTTTCTGAATCTTCGGATCTGGGGCCAACTCGCTTTGTTAATTCGTGGAGCCGGTGACGTACCACACGATTCAGTGGATTGGCTCTGAGCGATTTTTTCCATAAGGCAATTGCTTCATCGGTATATCCCTGCGACAGATAGTATTCACCAAGAGCGATAGGTGCTGCATAAAAACCCGGATCTTGCTCTATCGACGCTTTGAAAGCGGCAATCGCAGTATCCGTGTCACCTTTGAGGGCAATGAGTTGTCCACGTCCATAGAGTATCAGTGGATGATTGGGATATTCGGCAACAAGCGTATTGATAATCTCTTGTGCTTTGTCCTCCATTCCGCCCTTGTGGGCCGCCATCGCCGCATGTATCCTTGCATAGATAATCCGGTTATCTATCCCTCTTCTCTGAAATGGAGTGGTGTCATCGGTCTTTTCTCCTTGGGCAATCCGTGCTGCGATTTCGTATTTCGATTTTGCCCAACCGTAGTTGCCGTATTTGTAGCAGAGATTTGCCAATTCTTTTTCGCCGGCATAGGTTTCGCCTTTCTGATCCACGAGGTCTTGGAAAATCGCGGCTCTCTCGGTATTTTTCAATTGGTAATGAAGCACTTCCGCGAGACTTTGAAGTGCTTCGCGATATTCGGTTTTGGCAGCAATTGCACGTTCAAAGGATTCAACCGCTGTGTGTGGATCGCCCATCTTTTTGTATGCCAATCCCATTCTCCAGTAGATTTCCGGATCTCTGGCTCGATTCAACCCCAAGACCGTGTTGTAAGTCTCAATGGCTTTTTCGTAATCTGTGTCAATGTATTGATTGGCAGCGATACTAATGACAGCGTCAAAAACTCCTCCATCTTTTTTAACTGCCTTCCTTACCATTTCACGAGCGTGTTGATGCATACCTAGCTTTCGATAACAGAAAGAGAGACGGAGATAACTATACGGATCAATCTGTGCTTGGTTACGTTCAGCAAGCCCAATTGCGTGAAAGAACAGCGCCCCGGCATCACGATAATTTTCAGAATCTAAATTCAGTTGAGCGATTTTAAGCACTGTGTCGTGGTAAACTGCCCCTTGGAGACCTTCCCCGCCGATTTCTTGGATGGTTGTCTTAAAGGGTCTCATAATCTCTTCAGGGTCTACGCCGAAACCGGAGTCCGAGTAGTCGGGAGCTTCTCCCATTGCGGGACTACGTTCAACCCCGCCCCGTGGACGGTCTCTTTCACGGCGCTGCCTCTGGCGCTCTAATGCACGTTCCACTTGCGTGAGTGACTGATCGTCCGGTTCCGGGATACTGGCTCCCATCAAGCGGAGTTCTTGTTTTGCGGTATTAACTGATTCTTCGGTGCCTTCAATGTTTCCATACCGTTCGACAATAGATTGGTAGGTTCGCTCTGCGGCGGTTTCATCGCGGAGGCGTTCATTCTGAATTCTGGCTTTATTGACCAAGGCTTGTGTTGCTCGTTTGCCCTCCGGGTGGCGGTTTGCCACATTGCCGTAGATTTCCACTGCTTTTCGATATTCACTAACTTCCTCATAGCTTTTTGCCAGCATTAGTTGGGCGTTATGATTGAACTCCGATGTCGGAAATTTATTGATGATGGTGCTAAAGGACTGTTGCGCCGATTGATAGTCTTTCGATTTGAAGGCATGAAGCCCTAAGCCCCAGTGGGCTTCGGCGGCTTTGCCGCTGTTGGGTGCCGCAGCGATGAGGTCCTGATAAATCTGGACACCCTGTTGGAGTTGATTCATCTTGTCGATGTATAATTTGGCGATGTTTAGTTGCGCTTGGTGGGCTGCTGGTGTTCCGGGGTTGGCATCGACTACCGTCTGATATACTTTGACCGCGCCACGATAGTCTTTTTCTTGTATGTGCTGTCCGGCAAGTTTTTGCGGACTGGACGCAACGCAAGCGTGTTGGGTCATCGCTATCGCGACGATAAGGGTGAAGATGTCGTACCTAACGGCTTTCATAGGCTACCCCTTTGGGTTTTGTAATGAACAGATCCGGGGGAAACTTTCGATCGGTCACTAACAATTCCATAATGTGATAGTCTTTGAGTTTCGGTTTGTAGTATTTTATTGACTTATCTGAAGTAAAATCTCTGGCTGGAAAAGTTGCGTGCACTGTCGCCCACCATCGTTCGTCATGGAGTTCCCACACGACCTGTGCTTTTTGGACTATGAGATTATACTTCTTTGCTTCAAAAACTTGTTCGTTGATGATATCACAAAGTGTTGATGTCAACTCATTAGGGATTTCATCGAGCAGCACGGGGTACTCGCTACCGCTACCTACCAGTGCGTTGACATCCCCGAAATAGACTTTGCGATATCCCAAAACACCATTTTCATCGAAGATAAACTCCGATCCTTCCATACTAAAGGTACTAGATATACCTGGTACAAGGGCACCGTAGGCAAATCGCTCTGTAGCGTTGGGAAGGTTCGGTGGGGGGGCGAGGATTTCGATGGGTTCTCCGTATTCTTCAATGACTCGGTCTTTGTTCAATCCGACGAAGAGTGCGGACGGTAATTGTGATTTCGGGATACGGTTTTTTGGATAAATTGTCCGCCGTTTTGTAGGTAAGAAACTCTGTCGCTTCTTCGTCGCTAGGGCAGCGGATCGTCCCGATTGATCTACATCCGCCTCAACTGATCGCGGTTGATCCAATTTCTTTTGTGCCTCAAGCTGCTGTTGCAGTGCATTAAGATGACGACGTACCCCACGGTTTTGCGGGTGTGCCTTGAGCAGCCCTTCCCATACTGCTATCGCTGCATCGGGGTTTTCTTGTGAGAGGTAGTATTCGCCGAGTGCGATAGGAGCAACATCAGAAGTTGGATCTTCTTCTATTGTTGTCTGAAAAGCAGCAATTGCGGTTTCGACATCCCCCTTGAGCAACGCCATCTGCCCACGACCGTAGGGTATCAGCGGATGGTTAGGGTGTTCAGCAGCGAGAGTATCTATCTGCTCTTGTGCTTGAACGATCTTACCATTTTGATAGTCTGTCATCGCTGCGCGTATCTTTGCATATAAGATCTGATTATCGAGATTCCGTCTTTCAGAGGTGGTGATATCATCGCTTTCTTTTTCTCGTTGGGCAATGCGTACCACTGTTTCATATTTCGATTTCGCTCGGAGGTAGTTGCCGTATTTGTAGGATATATCTCCTAGTTCTTTTTCACCGATCCATGTATGACCTTTGGTATCGATGATGTCCTGAAAGATGATTGCTCTCTCTCTATCTTTGAGTTGATAGTTAAGCACTTCGGCGAGGCTTTGGATTGAATTGGTATAATCCGTGTCACTGGCAATACTACGCTCAAAGGACTCAACTGTTTTGGGTAGGTTTCCCATCTGTTTGTAGGTTAATCCGAGTCGCCAGTAGATTTCCGGATCTCTGGTTCGGTCCAATCCCGCAACAGGTTGAAGGGCTTCAAGTACTCTTTGGTAGTCTCCATCTTCGTATTGATTCGCGGATGAAGTGATAACGGCTTCAAGCACCTTTATATTTCTGCTCGCGCCTTCTTTCAAGGTCTCAACTGCTCGCTGATGCATGCCTACTTTGCGGTAGCAGACCGATAAACGGATATAGTCATAGGGATCGATTTTTTTACGGCTTTCTTTCGCCGCTTCAATTGCGCGGAAGTACAGTGTCCCTGCATTCCGATAGTTCTGGATAAGAAAATTGATGTCTGCGACTACTTTAATCATCGTTTGGGTTTCATCATCGTTCTGTCCTGATCGTCCGTGTCCACTGCCTTCCCAAGGGTTTCCGAACTCCCTTATGACCTCTTTGGGAGTTATGCCGAAACCGGCGTCCCCATACGCTGCATAACCCATCGCAGGGCTCAGTTCAGCACCGCCGCGCGGCCGATCACGCTCACGCCGTTTCAGGCGTCGCTCTTGTGCGCGATCGTACGATGTTCCTAAGTCCGTATCCGCGTGAGGAATGCGTGCACCCATTGATTGAAGTTCCCGTCTGGCATCATCAATCGCCTCTTCCGCTCCTTCGACATCGTTATACTGTTTGATAAGAGATTGGTAGGTTTGTTCCGCTGAGATCCTGTCTTTCAGATATTCCTTTTGAATTCTTGCTTTATTGGTTAGGGCTTGGGCGGCGCGGTCGCTTTCTGGATGACGGTTCACAACATTGTCGTAGGTCGCGACCGCTTTCTTATAGGCACCAGCTTCCTCATAACTTTTTGCCAACATTAGTTGGGCGTTGTGGCTTAGGTTCCCCAGATTAGGAAATTTGTTAACGATGGCATCAAAAGACTGTTGCGCCGATTCATAATCCTTTATTTTAAAGTGGTAAATTCCTAGGCGATAGTGTGCTTCGGCGGCTTCGCCACTATCAGGTACAGCAGCGATAACGTCTTGATAAGCTTTAACACCCAGCTGGGCTCGATTCATCTTGTCGATGTATAGCCTAGCGATGCCTAATTGCGCGCGGTAAGCCTCTGGCGTCCCGGGTTTAGAGTTGATAGTCGCCTGATAGGCATCAATTGCGCCCTGATAATTCTCTCCATGGGCAAGTTTTTCTGCTTGTCTTTGTGTGCTTGTTGAAATACACGCGTATTGGGGCAATGTTGTGATGATGGCCATCATCACGAAAACGATTGTCCGAATAATGGGTGAAGGGGCAATATAAGATTTAACAATTTTCATAATCTATCCTCGTCCTCATTATAACGTGAAACTGAGATTTTTACTGACATCAAGCAGCCTTCGTAGGGTTATTATCAGCTTGGGTGTGAACTTCCCTTTTATTCCTCAAATCATTAGCTAGTGCATCCGTCTTGAAGCGCATTCATCAACGAGGTCTAACACAAACTGGCGATCATACCCTTCTTTTTCAAGGATGGTGTCGCAGTTAATCAAGTTATCTTCCTCTGGCTGTTTTCCCGCCTCAAGGATCGAATTTGTCAGCCAGCTGGTACGGATACCGTTGATTCCGGAGGTGTAGTTTGTGTCATATTTCCCTTTGACTAAACCGACGAGCTGATCAACTTTGCTTTGTGGATACCCTTCAGGACGCTGGAATTCTAATGGTTGAGACTCGCCATCTTTTGGGATAAATCGGATACCGTCTTTAATTTCCAACGTTCCCTCATCACCTTCCAAAATGACCCATTCTTCAAAGCCGGTGTGCGTATTGCCGAGGATGGTAATCGTACCACTTGCGCCGCTGTCCATTGTGACATTTGTGTTAGAATTAATTTCGACAGACTTCAAGACAAGTTGACCTGCTTCATCCTCAAAGTTCATGTCAGTTGTGCCGTGTGCTCCCTTTGGCAGCAAACCTGTCATCCAGAGGAAGATATCCTGTAAATGACTGCCGGAATCGTTGGGTTGACCGCCACCAGAGAACCGTGGGTCACCGCGCCATCCAGCCCCACCCCAACGTTGAGCGAGATAGACATCAAACTTCTGGATGGTCCCGATTAAGCCTTCGGAAATCGCCTGCTTTCCGGCCATGTAGGTATTTTCATAGTGCCGTTGGTAGCCTCCAACTAGGTGCAAACCGCTGCCCATTGCAATCTTAGTAATTGCAATGGCATCACCAACGAGGTTTGCCATCGGTTTCTCTACCAGCACATGGTGTCCTGACCGCAGTGCATACTTGACATGAATATCGTGCAGAGAATGTGGTGAGAAGACCCCAACAATGTCGATGTCTTCTCGATTCAACATCTCGATGAACTCATATTCGCCGACGTAACGTTTGAAACTGTTTTCGTGGTAGCCTTCTACTCTCTCTCGTAATCCCCTTTCTAAAGCATTAAGACTTTGTTCATTGTTATCAGCTGCAGCAACAATCTCGACATCTTCTCGTGTGGCAAAGGCGAGCGTGTTTCCACGTCCCGCACCACCTGGACCGATAACGCCAACTCTGACAACACTGTTTTTGTTTGCCATGATTTTAAGGTATCTCCTTAATTGAGGGGTGTGCATACGTAGATATCTTGGTCATAATCGCATAATTTGAGCAGAGTAACCCTATTAGCTGTATATATACATTGCGCTCCGCTGGAGCGCCGGCATTGGCTGTATCGGCATTCTATAGACATATCGCTCCTCTGGAGCGAAGATAGCCGTCGGGTCGGTGGGGTTTTTGGGTATTTGGTTTGCTGAAGATACGCCGGCTCGGTGGCTGCTTTGTTTGCTTATCCGTGTTTTCTGTGTAATCTGCTGAATCCGTGATTCAGACAATAATCATGCACACCCCTCTCCTTAATTCGACAGCTTATCTTTTTTTAGTCAAGTTAAATTTAATTTATCTGCTCATGTGGATGATGACTCGCAATCTCCAAGTGGGGTTTAGTTGTCTATCCCAAAAAATGCGGAAACGTTGTATTCGGTCTATTCTTTTTTTATTCCCAACCTGTATTGATCGTTCTGAAATTCCAATTTACTTGCCGTCTACATGGGCATGAATGTCAGCTCTGTATCCAAAATATATCCGGCACCGGATGGGTATCTACATTCTGCTCTCCGAATCTACAAATTCCATGGAATAGTATATGGGTATAACCACAACTGCCTGCAAAGCGGGTTAATTGGGAAAGCCAAGTTTTAGGCTTGAGAGAGACTGAGAACCTGTTTGAAAAAGAAAAAATCTGACTCAAGAGTTCATGTTTACGTCCAATCATTGGAGCAGTGAATACCATTCCAATGAAAGGCATAAACATGACCCGAACAACCTATCCCACGGATTTGACCGATGCCCAGTGGGACAATCTGTTCCCCTATCTGCCAAAACCTTCACCGGTAGGTAGACCGCTCAAATGGGAGATGCGCTCAATCATCAACGCTATTTTTTATATAGTCAAATCAGGGTGTCAATGGCGAATGCTCCCGCATCAGATGCCCCCATGGCAAACGGTCTATTCCCATTTCAGAAAATGGAAAGCCGATGGCACATGGGTGATGATTCATCAAGCACTTCATCACCAAACCCGTTGTGATATTGGCAAAGTGCCTTCACCGACAGTCGCTATTATTGACAGCCAATCGGTCAAAACGACTGAACTGGCAGACAGTCGAGGGTTTGATGCACATAAGAAGGTCAAAGGGCGTAAACGTCATATAGTCACCGATACAATTGGCATTCCATTGCGGGTGAAGGTCACTGATGCCAATGTCAGTGATAACCAAGTCGCAATAGAGTTACTCAAAGAGGTTTTTAATTGGCACATAACGATTCAGTTAGTCTGTGCGGATGCGGGTTATCGCGGAGAATTAGGTGACTGGTTATATATGGCGCATCAGTGTCGATTGGACATTGCGCCATCTGTTAGGCAATCAGGATTTGTAGTTATCCCCTTGCGGTGGATTGTGGAGCGCACCTTTTCTTGGTTCGCTTGGTTTCGTCGATTGACTGTGGACTATGAACGCTCCGCTGAGACTGCTGAGGCTATGATATACATTGCTTCCATTTACTTGATGCAAAACCGTATCAAATGACTTTTAAAACAGGCTCTGAGGGAATATATTGTCCAAATTGGTAAAAACAACAAACTCATTTTACCATAGTTGGTGAGTCCTTGCAACCGGGAAATCTTGGCGTTGTCTAGGTTTTGTTGCAAGGTATTTTGATGTGGGTATGGGTTACCGGTAATTGTGCTGTTATATTTGGAAAGGCAGGGGAAATGTCTATCATTGAATCGGCGGGGGGATTACGTACGGCTCATGTCCAAAAATTACCTGTCCGTTGAACATCACCGGTTGGTTTTCCGAAGCGTCCTTTGAAATCTGCCAAAGTTGACCGTTGGTTTCGTAGAGGACCCCTGAACCGTCAGGCAGCCAAACCGGTTCTTCGCCGCCGTAGCGGGTCAGTTGTTGTGCATTCGGTTTTTCCTCCGAACTCAACTCGACGAGCCAAATCTGGCGGTGCTGCCCTTGTGCACGAGAAAAGGCGAGGAGATTCGGATCTGATGGGGACCACACAGGTTCTGCATCGTCTTCGGATCCAATGCTAATGGGTTCAACACGCCCACTTATATGCGCGTAGCCGTAGATATTCCTGTCCGTACCAGCTTCTGGATTTTCGATGCTTCCCCTTGTGCTGTAAGCCAGCAGTTCTCCAGTTAGATTCCATGCGGGTGTAAACATTTCTTGCGCTGTTGAGGGTATAGGGATTTCTTCCCGACTCGCAATATGTCGAATGTAGATGTGTCGCCGCCCCATCTCCTGTCTCGCAAACGCAAGGTATGCACCATCCGGCGAGATGGTTACATCCGTTGCGAGCTCACGTCTCTCAAGCAATAACCTACCCTGTTGAGCATCTGAATCGTGAAGGATGACGTTTCCCTCAAAGTCTAGATAGATCAATTTGCCATCCAGCGAAGCGGTTGGTTGCCTGCCGGCTGCCAACGGTTGTTGTATGCCAGTCGTCGGCATACATTCCCAGATGATGTCGTCAAAACTGTAGTAGAGTAGAGCGTTTAGTGGCGTTGTTTCGGGTGCATCGGGACTAGGTTGTTGCGGCGGCGGCTCCATCTGTTTCAGTTGTGCAAGTGCTTCAGCTGTCGGTTCAAAATCTTTCCGTGTTTGCAATTTCCAACCGGCTCCAACGGCTTCAAATCGGAAGCGAACACCTTGGGCCCAATAGCACCATTCCTCGATTCGACGTCCGAAGCGGGTAAATTGAAAAACGTCTTCGGGCATTCCGTATTGGATCTTGATTTCGGAGCGACCGCCATCCTCGATTTCAGCGATATTCCCTTCTGTATCGATGTACATAGCGAAGATTTCAATATCGATGTGTGGCGTGACATAATCTGAAAACACGGAGACCCGTTGTAGCTCTTTGCTGCGGACTGGGTGCCGTGTGCCGTAGATGCCAACACCATCCCGTAAGCCCGATTTTCGATCTCCATCAAGATCGACAACCGCCATGACGTAGTAATCGCCCGGTGGTATTGAAACTTCATAGCGTCCATCGTCCTCTAGGTTTAAGGAGATTGCGACGGGTGACCGGAAATCAGGTGTTTCTGAAATCGAGAGGATTCCTTCCTTGAATGCTTTTCCGTCCCACCGAATTTGGCCAGAAATGCCACCGCCGTTATTTTGGCTCAAGTCAATGGCGCCTTCAGCAATTGCTTCAAGTTGTCCATCCTCGTTATATCGAGCGCTCACAAAAATTGTGATTTCAGGGTTTGTTCCTGTCACTAAGGTCAATGCAGATGGAGGGGTGGTTGTGATATCCGCAGTACCATAACCGCCAAGCCCATCTCCTGAGCTATATTTACCATTGTTGTCTGCATCAATGCCTGCTATGAGATAGTAATCCCCCGGTGGGAGTCGGAGACTGAATTTCCCATCCTCGCTCACGGCAACCTGATGCACCTCTTTGAGCAGTGCCGCCTCCCGGAAAACTTGAATAATGGTCCCTTTCAGCGATTTCCCGGTCCATCTTACCTTGCCGGAGATTTGCGCCGTTACAGCGTCATCCAGATCTACCTGCCCCGCAAATTCAGCCATCGGAACGATGTGCCCACTCTGTGCTTGTTGTCCTGTGATTGTAATATGGAGGTCCGAGACAAATTGGTTAGGGCGCACTAGTACAGGTTGAGGAAACGCTTGGGATTCGTGCAGATTCGTAATACCGTAGATACCGAGAGCATCTCCCGAATCAAAAAGGTTGGTGTTATTTTTATCAATAATTGCCATCAAGTAATACTTCCCCGGCAGCAGGTTGAGCGTAAAACTGCCATCTGCTGCAACCCGTGTTTCCCCCGCACGATATTTCCATGAAAGGTCTGTATAGGCAAAGACAAGTGCGTTTGTCAACGACTCTTGTCCCTCATAGGTCAGCTGTCCCTTGATGCCAGAAGCAACCATCTCCAATGCCGATTTAAATTGTTTGAGTGGATCTTCTTGGTAGTCAGATAAGGAGACAATCTGTCCCTGTCCGTCAAGCGCTTGCATTCTTGCCGTGATAATTATATCAATCCCTCTAATTATCTGCTGATCAGTAACCTTGACGATTTGTTTCTGTTGGTTTGAATCATCCCAATTTGTGATGCCGAAAATCCCCATGCCGTCACCGGTATCAAATTTGCCGGAGCGGTTCAAATCCACAAAGGCAACAAGGTAATAACTCCCCGGTTCAACACGGACTTCAAATTCACCGCTGTTTAACTGTGTTACGCCGGTGTAAAGATTCTTTAAGTTTTGATCCGTATAAACCTGCACAGTTGTTTGCGACAGGTCTTGTCCGTCCCAAATTACCTTTCCCTTCAACCCACTCGTTGCGCGTTCTGCAAAATCTTCTATCATTTTTTCGTCGGTTTCGGCTGGGGTGGATTGTTGCGCGTAGATCTGGTTGGTGAAAAGTGCAATGCATATGACGATAATCGAAAAGATGAGCGAACTTCGACTCGGTTGCATTTTTTCCTCCTGTTAACGCAATTGTGGACTGAATGATGGAAGGAACATGTGGCGTATTTGCATAAAAGGTGTGGCTAATCGACTTTCAGGGATCACAAAGCCGGATAAACCAGTCAATGGTGTGGCGCAAACCTGCTTTGAGATCCACTTTCGGCTCATAACCAAGCATTCTCTGCGCTTTTTGGATATCCGCACGGGAATGTCGAACATCACCGGGGCGTGATGATGTATAAACAGGTTTGGCGTCAACTTCCATCATTTCGCCAATGAGGTTTGCAAGCGTGTTGATTGATGTCTGCTCGCCACAGCCGATGTTAAAAACCTCCCCTGCGACGCCTTCCGCATGACACGCGAGAAGGTTAGCATGGACTGCGTTTGCGATATAGGTAAAATCTCTCGACTGCTCACCGTCTCCCTCAATTGTTGGAGAGCTGCCGTGTAGGTAAGCGTGAATAAACTTAGGGATAACCGCCGAGTATTGGGAGGTTGGATCCTGGCGAGGACCAAAGATGTTGAAATATCGCAATGCAACCGTCTCTAGACCGAAAACCTGTGTGAAAACTCGACAGTAACATTCGCCAACATATTTGGTGATGGCGTAAGGAGAGGCGGGTTGTGGAGAAAGTGTCTCAGACCTAGGAAGTGTCGGTATATTTCCGTAAGCTGATGAGGAGGCTGCATAGACAACACGTTTTACCCCTGCATCTCTCGCTGCAACAAGGAGGTTCAAAGTCCCGTTGATATTCACATTGTTGCTTAAAATGGGATCTGCGACAGATCTGGCGACTGAAGGTCGAGCCCCTTGGTGGAAAATATAGTCAACTCCTTCAACTGCCTGATGTACAGTATCAAGTTCCCGTAGGTCTCCATCTGTGAGTTCAATTTGATCTTTGAGGTGGGCGATGTTCTGGATTTTACCTGTTGAGCAGTTATCGAACACACGTACACGCTCTCCCTTTTGCACGAGGGCTTCAACAAGGTGAGATCCAACGAACCCGCAGCCGCCTGTAACCAAATGATACGCCATTAAAATTCTCCGGATTTAACGTCTTGCTACCCCTACTCCACCTTGGGGGTAGAATGGGCCGATGCTGCCAATTGAACGCAACGAAATTTCAATCCATCAACACTCTACATGCAAAGGTCTACTCGGCACCTGTCTGATTCAGGATTTCTTCAATTTCCTCCATTGAAGGCAGCGTTGACAGATCTTTCAATCCGAACTGCTCCAGAAATTCATCGGTAGTCGCAAGAAGGAGCGAGCGCCCTGGACCGGGCTTCCGTCCGGCGATGCGAACCATCCGCTTTTCGATTAGTGAGCTGAGGACGCTATCGCTGTTGACACCTCGAATCTCCTCGACTTCGGATCGGGTTACAGGTTGTTTGTAAGCGACGATAGCGAGGGCTTCTAGGGCAGAAGGCGAGAGCTTTACGCGGATTTGGCGCGTGTAGAATTTTTCTATCCACTGGTGATACGCACGGTCTGTACAGATCTGAAACCCGTTGGCAATCTCAATAAGCTGAAAGCTGCGGCTCGTCTCTTGATATTCGTCCTGCAACCGCATGAGTTGCTGGCGGATTTGCCGTACGGATACGTCATCGAACAATTGGCTGAACTGCTCCAACGAGATTGGTTCGCTGGCAGCGAACAGTATGGCTTCAAGGATTGATTTGACTTCGTCTAGGTCAGGCGCTAGCGTATCGGTTGCGTCCATGGTGATTGAATGTTCGGTGTCAAGCATGGGTGAAGCTCCATTGGACTTAGGATTGGTTTTCAAGATGTAGTTCCTGCTGAATTAAATCTGACAATTTCTTCCCAAAGTATGTTGCCGTCAGCATCACAAAATGTCCCGATAAATTCAAAGGTAAACTTGTTGACGACTTTAGCATACTCTTGCATAAACTGTTCATTTTTTTCTTTTGCTTGATGCCCTAGAGGTTCAATTATATCAGTGTATAGGTTATCATTACCTGAAATAAATGCCCAAAATTTTTGTCCGCACAACTTCAAGTAGTCGCCCTTATCTGACGTTCGATCTTTTCCATAGCAGCAGCCGTTGACAGCGACGACATTTGTTGATGATGTATTTGTGCTGAGGATTCGTTTAGCTTTGCTGAAATTGTCCCGCAGTTTTGCGATTTGGCTACTATTGCCCCAATTTGGTCCAGATTTAATGGATACAATATATCTTATGCTATCTTTTTCAAACTCTAAATCGATTCCCTCTGCTGAAGATTTCTGGCCACCATATACCTGTGCACAGATAAAAATCGCAAGTTCCTCTAGAAATCCACCAAAAATCCCTTCTTCTTGTGACGATAGAAAAGCGTCTAGGATAGTTTTTACAAAATCTTGTGCCGTGTTGATGTTTTTCGCCTTGAATAGGTAGGGATTTTTGCGTTTGACGACATTGATCAGTTTCAATTTCTGAAGGTTATCTAACCTCTTCTTATGAAAGCCCTGAATGTTCGCCTCAACATAATCAGTGATTTCCTGTTGTGTAATGGGTTTCATGTTGAGCCTCTTCAAATAGCATATATTGTGTCGGCTTGATATTCTCCTTTGCCAATTGATAATATTGAGGCAAAATTTCTATGCCAGCGGAATTTCTTGACAACGTTTGAGCGACCTGACAAGTCGTGCCAGCACCTGCAAACGGATCGAGCACCCAATCATTTTCTTTTGTAAACAGTTTGATAAACCATTCGGGCAGTGTCTTAGGAAAAACGGCACTGTGTTTTCGATTTCCCGTTTCCGTTGCGAGATGCAAAACATTCGTCGGGTATGCCATCTTTCGATCTAGCCAGTTTGAAACATTCTTACCAAACCCACTCCCTACTTTCGATGTATCCCGGCTCTGATCTGTTTCGCTGAGATGCTTCAACCTTTTCTCTGCCCAATCCCCCATCGGCACCATAACCGTCTCTTGATACATATTGAACTTCTTGGCTTTATTGAACTGCAAACATCTTTCCCAAGCATCTCTGAATCGGTTTGGCCATTTGCCCGGATAACAATTTTTCTTGTGCCAGACAAATTCCTCTGTCCACAACCACCCCTGCTTTCTCATCTCAAGTATCAGTTCGATAACATAGGTATGCCGTTCTCCGTCAACGGCTTTCTCTTTAATATTCAAGATGAATGTCCCAGATGGCTTGAGGACCCTTAAAAATTCTTCAGCGCGAGGTATAAACCAATTGACATATTCATCGGGGTTGATTCCGCCATACGTTTTAGATCGGCGGTCCGCATACGGGGGTGAGGTCATAATTAGGTCAAATGAATCCGCCTCAAAATTGGAGAGCACCTCTAAGCAATCCCCAAGATAAAGATCTGTTTTTATTGCTGTCATTGAACGATCTGCCTTTACACGATAAATATGGCGTTTTACGCATCAGGCTTCACAAGATAGATGTTATCGAAATGCCCCGATTGTATAGCAACGACTCGCCGGAGACGTATCAACTCCAAAGTCGCTAGAAATGTAACAATTCGCTCAAGTTTGCTGGCAAATTCTGAAAACAGTTCATCGAACCGTATCTGCTCACCGTCGTTAAGTCTACGCTCTAGAAAATCCATCTTTTCTTCAACGGTGATTGGTTCTTCCTGAATTTCTTCATAATAGTCATCAACTGCAAATTGCCGCTCGGTTACACCCTTGAACGCGGAGAGAAGATCGAAGAGTGTTGCTTTAATCTGTACATCTCGCAAGTCCTGATCGTCTGCGGATGGGTCTACGTTACGGCCATGAATTTTCTCACGGTTTGTTGCGTAATGATCCAGCGTATGGGCAGCTTCCTTAAACTGTTTGTACTCCAAAAGCTGTCTGACCAACTCCTCCCGGTCTTTGACGGTGTGGGATTCGTCCGAGTTCGGCGATGGGAGGATACTCTGGGACTTGAGGTGAAGCAGTGTGACCGCCATGACTAGGAATTCGGATGCAACATCAAGGTCTAGCAGCTCCATGAAGTTGAGATATTCTAGATATTGCCCCGTAATTTCTGCAATCGGGATGTCCGTAATCTCCATCTCATTCTTTTGAATTAGATGAAGCAGCAAATCTAGTGGTCCTTCAAAGACGGCTAGTTTAATCGCATAAATAGGTTTTAGCGGTTGGGAAGTACCAGTTGAGGTAGCTGGGGTTATCGATTGCATGCGTGAAGTCCTTGACTAATTATTGAACCTTGCGAGAATTGTAAACGGGAAAAATCAAATCTGCCGGACATTGTCTTCAACCTGTAAGATTGATTCACTACGCTAACTTCATTGCGGATCGAACTTCTGCCATCGTTTCTTGAGCGACCTTTTTTGCCCGCCTCGCTCCAGCGGCGAGGACCTCCCGGACGCTTTTCGGCTTGGATGCCCACTCCGCCCGCCGTTCATAAAACGGTGTTAGCTGAGTGATTAGTTTTTCGCTGAGATTTCGTTTGCAGTCGACACACCCGATTGCAGCGGAACGGCAATCCTTATCAATCTGGGGTACTTCGTCGGAGTTATAAACACGATGATATGCGAAAACAGGGCAGACGTCGGGGTTGCCAGGATCGTTGCGACGCACTCGTCCCGGGTCTGTTACCATTTTCATCAGGTTTTTCTGCGTCGACTCCGGTGGATCTGATAGCTGAATGGCGTTACCGTAGCTCTTACTCATTTTGCGTCCATCAAGTCCTGGCAACCCAGAGGTTTCGCTCAACATCGGCTGTGGCTCCGGGAAAACCTCACAGTAAATATGGTTAAATCGGCGAACGATTTCCCTCGAAATTTCCAGATGGGCAACCTGATCCGCTCCAACCGTTACCATTTCTGCTTTGTAAACAATGATATCCGCCGTCATCAACACCGGATATTCTAATAAGCCGGCAGAGGGGCCCTCACGTTGAGTGATGTCGTGAACTTTATCTTTATATGTTGGACACCGTTCAAGCCAAGATACCGGCGTAATCATCGTGAGCAAGGTGGAGAGTTCTGCATGTTCGGGAACGTGCGACTGAACGAAGAGGGTGCTCTTGTCGGGATCAATCCCCGCACTCAACCAATCGATCGCTGCTTGCAATGTGTATTCGGGTAGGTTTGAGGTATCGGTCACGTCGGTAAGCGAATGCCAGTCCGCGATAAATGGATAACACTCGTATTTATCTTGCAGGCTTGCTGTATTCTTCAACATTCCTTCGAGATGTCCAATATGTAGCAGTCCTGTTGGACGAATTCCAGTCACTAATCGCGTTTTTTGCATTTCTGTTCTTGCCTCCAAATTCACTTTTCTTGCCGACTCATCTCAAACCCACGAGGGTTGCAATTAAATCAAAAATACCGTAAGAAGCTGTCCCGATGAACCAGAAGACCGGGTTCGGGAAGTTTAGCAGATCGGGAACAAAAATAATGCACATTAGAATGATCATTCCGTAGGGACGCAGCCTTTCGAACTTTTGTGCCTGTCGCCACGGCAGCAGCCCATATACGACGCTAAACCCGTCGAGTGGAAACAGGGGGAGCATGTTGAATACTGCCAGAAAGATACTGATAAGCCCGCTCTGGAGCAGCAGGATTCTGTAGAGTTGAAATTGTGTGACCGATCCACTTTCAGGGAATCCAATTGTCACTTTTAGCAGTTGAGCGATGCCCAAGATGACAATAGTGCAGATAATATTCATGATTGGGCCCGCTGCGGCAATAATCATAAGGTCGCGTTTGGGGTTTTTCAAGTTACTCGGGTTCACGGGCACGGGCTTTGCCCAGCCAAAGAATGCCCCACCAAATAAAGTGCCGAGCAGCGGTAGAATGATTGTTCCGATTAGATCGATATGTACCGCAGGATTGAATGACATTCTGCCTTCATCTTCGGCGGTTGGATCGCCGAGCATATTGGCGGATTTTGCATGTCCCCATTCATGGAAGGTGAGCAAGACAATAAATTGACAGACGCGGAGGATGGCTTGGTAAGGGTCAATATTAAACATTATTTTTTAGTGTCCACAAATTGGTAGATCTCCTGCGTGGTCGATACTTTGCCGTCTAACTGTGCGGCAAAGGCCTTCCACAGCAAATCCGAGAACGCTCGGCTCGGTTTTAATCCTCGTTGAATGAGGTCATCGCCGGTAATTAAGGGTTGAACGTCTTTAAGGTATGTCAGATAATTTCCAATCTTTTCCACACGCCAATCCGGTTGGTTCGGTTGCATTAGCGCGAAAACGAGCGGCTCTAGCGGATAAGGGTTTAACAACTGATAAACTCCACTCGGCTTGGAAGATGCCGAGAGCGCATTCAAGTTATGTTCTAGTTGTGCTTGAAAGCTAAGTTTGATGCACAACTGGTTTTCCAGTGCCAGTCGGCTGCTAACAGCTTCAATTGTCTCCGAAGAAGTCAGGAGCGTCATCCAAAGCATCGCCCTTGTATTAATCGAATCATTCGGGAGAGATGTTGATGCCCATTCAATTGCTTGACCGGCGGTCCTCCAGAGTACATCAAAATTTGGTGAGATTTTCCAAGTCGGCTGGATAGCACCGAAGATATCAAATTCGTTCATCCGATAAACCATTTGCGGCGCAGTTTCTTCCGACAATATATGGTCAATTTCGTTTCGGAGGCGCTGTCCGCTAATCAGATTCAGTACTCCCTGATTGATGGTATCAAGTATTCGCTTCCGATCGCTTTCGATAATTTGAAATTTGTAGCGTGCTTCATACCGTATCGCCCGGAAGATTCGGGTTGGGTCATCAATGAAGCTCCGCTCATGCAGGACACGAATGCGCCCATCTCGCAAATCTCGCAGTCCATCCGTACAATCAACGATTTCGCCAAAAGTGTCAGGTTGGAGGCGCATAGCGAGAGCGTTGATTGAAAAATCGCGCCGATGGAGGTCCTCCGCAATTGTACCATACTCAACCGAAGGTAACGCACCGGGACTCGGATAAGTTTCGTTGCGTGCGCTGACAAAGTCGAACTTCAATCCATCAAGCCGAGTGATGGTTGCGGTCTTGAACTTCTGATGTGTCTGTACTTGTCCCGTCCATACTTTGGCAAGCTGATGGGCAAAATCAATTGCGTTTCCTTCCACAACAATATCAATATCCAAATTCTCACGTCCGATGAGAAGGTCTCGGACAAAACCACCAACTACATAGACCGACCGGGAGGTGTCCTTTCCAAACTGCCCAATCTCCTGCAACAGGTGGCAAATGCGAGGTGATATACTAGAAAGCCCTAAAAACTCGCGCATTTTTGGCAATCTCTTATTTCAAAGGTGCAAAACCTTTGAAAGGATTTGGTCAGCTACTTCATCTGTTCCGTGAAACCCACAACGACATACGTGCCACTACGTGGATTCTTCTCTAGCGTGATAAGTCCCCTACGTTCCGCATCTTCTAAGAGGTCGCTAAAGGATTTGAACCCGTAAGAAGATTCGCTAAACGAAGGACGCTTCCGCTTCATTGTATCTTTGATCATTGAAGACCACAGGATTTCATGGTTTTCACGCATGAGTCCACGGATAGTGCTGAATAGCAGATCGAAGACATCTCGTAGTTCCCTTGGGATATTCCTTTCAGTCCGCTGATCTGTGGTTTCGTCTTGCTCAAGTTCCTCATAATAGATGAACTCATCGCAATTTTCGCTCAAGAGGCTTGAAGTGGATTCCTTCAGCCCCATCCCAATCACATACTTTCCGTTCTCTTTGAGTTTAGCAACAAGTGGTGCGAAATCGCTATCCCCTGAAATAACGACGAAGGTATCGATATGTTCTTTTGAGTAGCACAGATCAATGGCGTCCACACACAAGCGAATATCGGCGGAATTCTTACCGTTCCGTGAACGCCTTGGAATCTCAATTAACTCAATTCCAGCTTCGTGGAGTGGTTGTCGGTGCTTAAAAAAGCGGTGCCAATCGGCGTAAGCGGTTTTGACGACGACATTTCCCTTTTCAACGAGGCGTCCCAAAACTTTCTGAACATCAAAATCGACCTGTCCATCGCGCCCCTTTTTCTCCTTTAGTTTCTGCTCGAATCCGATAGCGAGATTTTCAAAGTCAACAAACATCGCTAGAATTCGTTGTTCTTGTGGTCCTTCAGGCATTTCATCTTACCCCCTCTTGTGAAACGAGACATAAAATGCTTTCTGTGAAGAGGGCGCCTCGCCAGCCCAACAGGTCGAACTACTTGCCCAGCGATTAAAAGCTTGGAAAATCTAGCCCAACGTATCCCAGATTAGTGAGATTTTTTCGACAGGGAAGCGGCGGGTGAGATAAGTCTGTACTTCCTACAGCGTCAAGTGCGCTTTCGTTTGCAGCTATGAAATTCAATTAAACCTGCAGCAGGGCGGATCTGTCTAATTTCGCATGGCGTAGGCACCTATAGTATGTTAACATTATCAAGTGTATCAGAAAGTTCGTTCAGAGGCAAGCGATTTTTAGTAGTGACTTCGTGGAGTAGGGGCTTTGTCGATCCGTGATAATACCGAGTAAAAAAGGATCAAACGATGGCAAAACAGATACTGGTTGTTGAAGATGATAGTGATGTTATTGGGTACATTGAACATCTATTGAAAAGTTTGGGATATGGCGTTTGTGGGGTCGTTTCGTCGGGACAGGCAGCGATACAGAAGGCGGGAGAAGCACATCCAGATTTGGCACTGATAGATATGATGTTGGCAGGAGATATGGACGGGATAGATGTCGCTGAACAGATGCGTGCCCGTTTCAATATTCCTGTGGTATATCTGACTGCCTATGTGGACCAACGTTTACTGAAGCGAGCACAGATAGCTGAGCCTTTTGGCTATGTACTCAAGCCATTTGCCGAAAGGAGATTACACCTTAACATTGAGATCGCGCTTTACAGGCATGAGATGGAAGGAAGATTTAGGGAAAGGGAACAGTGGCTTTCGACCATTCTCAAAAGTATCGGCGATGCCGTGGTTGCTACCGACAAAAATGGGCGCGTCCAGTTTATAAATTCCGTTGCCGAAGCGCTGACAGGTTGGCAGCAGGAGGAGGCTTTTGGCAAAGATCTGGGAGAGGTCTTTAATGTCATTAGTGACGATATAAATACTCCTATCAAGACACATATCATGAAAGCGCTCCAGAGTAGAATTGTTGTCAGTTTGGCAGAACTCAACATACTCGCTGCCCGTGATGGCAAAGAGACTCCGATTGATTACAGCGCGGCCCCCATCAGGGATGAGAAACAAAACACGACCGGCGTTGTTCTGGTCTTCCGTGACATTACTCGCCGTAAGGAAGCCGAGGAGGCACTGAGGCTGACAGCGGATGCCTTACAGAATCAAACCCGAATCTTACAATCTATTCTAGATAGTATGGGTGATGGCGTGATTGTCGCCGATGAGACAGGAAAATTTTTGTTTTTCAATCCGGAGGCTGAAGGGCTTCTTGATATTGACATGGATACAGGGATAAATGAATTGCCTGAAAAATACGGTCTATTTCTGCCTAATACTATTACCCCCTTTCCGTCAGATGAATTTCCGCTCACACGCGCTATCCACGGCGAATTTTCAGACAACGTTGAAATGTTTATACGTAATGAGAATGTACCACAGGGTGTTTACACTGAAGTCGCCGGCAGACCATTACAAGATGAATCGGGCAAGCGAAGGGGCGGGGTTATCGTTTTTCGGGATGTCACCGAACGCAAGCGGGCAGAAGAAGCCCTCGCCCGTGCTTACACGCAGGGTAGGTTGGAGATTGTCGATACATTGCTCCACAATATTGGGAATGCTATCAATAGTGTGACGATAGGGATTGGGACGGTTTACGCAAATCTAGTAAAGAATCGACTGACGGGTCGTCTTAGGGCACTGGCAAATGCAATTGAGGGGCATCAAGATGACTTTGGTGATTATGTCACAAATCATCCACAAGGACAAAAGGTCGTCCCTTTTATTATCGGTCTCGCAGATGACTTTACGAGCCAAGAAAAAAAGTTGACAGAGATAGTTAGTCGTGTGCAAGATAGAGCTGAACACGTTGCTGATATCGTCAGAATGCAGAAGTCACTTGGCAAGAGCAGCGTATATCGCAAAGATATTAATCTTCGGCAGGCAATAGATGATGCTATCACGGTATTGGCGGAGTCTATTAAGAAAAGAGATATTGAAGTTCATATTGATTGCAATAATACTCCGGAAGAGATTCGGACGCAGGAGAGTCAATTCCATCAAATGTTAGTTAATCTTATTAAAAATTCGGTTGAAGCGATAGATGAACTTACTGCGTCAATAGGGATCAGCGGGCCTCCTTTCATCAAAGTCCGGTGCTATGTTAAATTGAATTCTTTTATTCTTGAGGTGGTTGATAACGGTATCGGCATTGAAAAGGATAAATTTACAGTCATTTTTGAGGGGGATTATACAACCAAGGAATCGGGCAGTGGACTTGGTCTTCATTCGATAGCGAACTTCGTTGATGGATTAAATGGGAAGATTTACCCATTAAGCGACGGCATCAGTAGGGGGACAACAATACGAGTCATTCTCCCGCTTTCTTCCGTCACCCCGTAATGAAACGTAAAACGTGATAGAAAAAATGAAGGTATGCAGGTGGGAGAAGCACCTACCGCAGAAACGCGGAGAACGCAGAGCAAAGGGTGAAATTCTGTGACCTCTGTATCCCCCATCTTATGGGGATTCAAAGCAATCTGCGGTTGATTTTTTCTTTCCTCACTTTCTTCTCTTACATATTTCACTTGTAAACTAGCACTAGTGGTTAATAGGTACGTATTATGGAATTCAAAAAGAACTGGAACTATCGTGTCTTGGTTGTTGATGATCAGCGCGAGATACATCAGGACTTTGAGGAGATGCTCACGCCCGGTTTAACGGGTGCATCAACAGATGATTTGGCAGCAGTATTTGATTCAGAAGTCGATGAGAGTTTTCTCCCGCAATTCACACTCTTCCACGCGAGAAGCGGTGCCGAAGCTTATGACATCATCAAAACGGCAATCGAAACGGATAATCCAATTGCCGTTGCATACATAGATATAAGAATGCCACCCGGTATGGACGGGATTGAAACTACGCGGCGTATTCGAACCATTGACGAAAATATTGAGATCGTCCTCATGACTGCGTATACTGATAAATCGCTTGGTGAGATCGTCCGTGAGATGGAACTGCTTCACAAACTGCTCTATATCAGAAAACCATTTGCTCGCGAGGAAATTCAGCAGATAACGGTTGCCCTTGCGGAGAAGTGGAACGTTGAAAGCGAATTGGAGGATAAACGCCAGCAACTCGAAATTAGCAATCAAAGACTTGAAGCTGTTCTTGATTCGACCGGGGATGCTATTGCGATGTTCGATATCAAGGGACATTTGCTGTTTGCCAATCGGGGATATGAAGAAATGTTTGAATTGACGGCGGATGCAATGAAGCAGATGTCAGTCGAGCGGCTAGGTGAGCATATTAAGCAATATTTCCATGAACCGGGGCGCTTTGGAGAGACGGAAACCTTACTACTTGCACACCCTGAGAAGGTGTTTGAAGAGGTCATGGAGGTTCACCGACCAGAGTGCAAAATGCTCTACCGATTCACAGCACCGGTGCATGATATTGAACAAAATGTTATCGGGCGTATTATCGTTTTCCGGGACATTTCCAAAGAGATCGAACTTAGCCAGATGAAAGTCGAAGTCTCCCGCTTGCGCACTGAGCTCGAAATGAAATATGCGTTTGATAAGATTGTCGGCAAGAGCGAAGCGATGAAAGCGGTTTACGCCTTGATGCAACAAGCGATAGAAAGCAATATCACCGTTTTAATTCAGGGGGAGAGCGGCACAGGTAAGGAGCTCGTCGCAAGAGCCATTCATTTTAACAGCCCGCGGAAAGGGGGACCGTTTGTGGATGTCAACTGTGCTGCTATTCCTGAGCCCCTTATTGAAAGCGAGCTGTTTGGGCACGAGCGTGGTGCCTTCACTGGCGCGACGGGGCAAAGAATTGGTAAATTCGAGAGCGCGGATGGGGGGACTATCTTTCTTGATGAAATCGCTGACATGCAGCCACTAGTTCAAGCCAAATTGTTGCGCGTGCTGCAGGAACGGGAGATTCAGCGTGTTGGTGGCACCGGCAACATTCCCATCGACGTCCGGGTGATCACAGCGACGAATAAAGATCTCGAAGCTGCCGTAAAAGACGGTGAGTTTCGCGAAGACCTTTTTTATCGCATTGCCGGTTTTCCAATACCGATTCCATCTCTCAAAGAACGGCGTGAAGACATCTCCCTGTTAGGGCACCATTTTTTGCAAGAATATGCCGAGGCTGCTGATAAACGGATCTCGGGATTTTCCACTGGCGCGTTACAACTATTGATGCGCTATGACTGGCCCGGCAATGTCCGAGAATTGGAGAACACGATTGAGCGTGCTGTGCTTTTAGAGACATCAGATGTGTTACAAGCGAGCAATCCCGCTCTGAGCGATCTGCATTCGACGGGCGGGGAATATACCCCTGATAGCTATGACGATAGTATGTCCTCCCTTACTTCATCTTCAACCGAGATCCTTTCCCTTGAAGAAATTGAGAAGCAGGCACTTGTCCATGCCCTTGAAGTGACACATAATAATATTACAAAAGCTGCACGGGCTTTGGGTATCAATCGGGTTACTATTCATAGGAAGTTAAAGAAATATGACCTGCTTGACAAGAAGTAGTCAGTATCTCGCTAAAGCTGGGAAAATGGGCGGATGGGCACTGTCTTATTTTGTAACCTTGATTGAGTTTAATAGATTTTTAAGATTTAGTATATAATTATTGAAATGGGGTTTCATGCTAGTGCTTCTACATGCTGACGCCATATGGTCTGTAATTAGGCGATTGGTTGTAGGTTTAAATCCATAGCGAATGAAGATAACTCAAGGAGATTATCAATGAAAATTTTAGTCACAGGAGGTACAGGCAGAATCGGGGCAAATCTCGTGAAGCGGCTGCTTGACAGAGGGCACGACATTCGCAGTTTTGTTTATCCCGGCGACACAAGCCGTGCGGACAAGCTTGATAGTTATGACCGTGTCGAGACGGTTGTCGGGGATTTGCGAAGCTTCGACGATGTAAAACGAGCGGTGGAAGGGGTGGACGCAATCTATCACCTTGCAGCTGCGTTTGGCGGTCCGTTTGATAACCTGCAATATCTGAATATCAATGGGATGGGAACACTCAATATCTTGGAATGCATCCGAGAGGGGCTGCCGAATCTTCACCGCTTCGTTTACGCCTGTACAGAGGCGATTTATTGGAGACTGGGCGAAAAGGGGCGCTTTTTCGACGAGCCAATCTCTGAGGAAATGGTGAGCCGTTACAAGCACATGCCTTACTTCCTGACCAAATGGATCGGCGAAGAGTTGTCTATGACCTATCACTATCAATACGGCGTACCAACGACGGTCTTCCGTTTTGCCACAGTTATCGAACCCGGCGAATTTCTCAATGAAGATGGGTTGCCTCGACTGTTTCTCTTTAACCCTGTGTATCAGCAGTATAAGGATCAAACGGGCGACAATGCAGACGAGCAGGAGATGATCGAAACCATAAAATCGCTCTGGACCGGCGAGGAGAAATTCCTCATCAGTCTAAATCCGAACGGGCGTCCTTACAAACAAGAATTTACGGATGTCCGGGATATTGCTCGAGGGTTAGTGTTGGGGATCGAAAAGGAGGAGGCGGTTGGAGAGGAATTCACGCTTGGGGGCGCGGCGTTGTTCCGATGGGAAAGGGATGTGCCTTATCTTGCCGAGCGGTATAATCTGGATTACGTCGAAGCGAGGGTGCCCTCGTCGAACCATTTCGAGTTCAATTTGCACAAGATCAAAAGCCTACTAGGATATGAACCACAGCATGACCTCCGCAGCGTTCTTGATACCGCGGAAGCGATGCGACGCGGTGAGAGTACCGATGTGATTCCAACGGGCATTCGATTTGACGGAAGGGTGTAAAACGTGAGGAGGTCCGGTGGTAAACGTTTGATTTACCACCGCCCTCCCAAAACTCCTAAAAATAATCGCAGATCCAGTGTGTAGGCTCGTCTTTCGGGAAAAGTGTGGAGAGTAGTGTGATTTCGTCAGGTCGCAGATTGAGCCCCTTGGCGCGATTGAATTCATCTAGCTGCCTAAATGTCGCATCCCCGAAAAGCACCTTCAAGAAGTGATAATTCTCCAGTGCGACCCTTGTTCTTCCGCTATCATCCGCAATGACGGCAACTTTTCCCCGGTTCACATCTAGCGTACAGCTTTGATCACCGACGGTAAAGTGGAATGAGCCCGACTGATCTGTCGTGGCGGTGTTCTCCAATTCTGCCTCGAACTTAGGAATCAATTTTTGGAAGAGTCCCTCTAAAGAGATAACACGATACATAGCCCTTTCGTGGATTGAGAATGATAGTGGGCTGCCGCTCTCTTCACTCAAAAGTAAGGTTATTGGGTGATGCCGGGTCAAACGTCCCGAAATGCTTTCAACGCCTCTTTCATAAGCTGCCTCTAGGATTGCATGACAGAGGGGGTGGAGACTGTCAGGATCTGTATTTCGACAGCCGACTTCCCGGAGATTCGGGTAATATGTTGCTAAGTATGCGTCGATATCTTGCGCATCGTTAGGAAATGCGAGATTGGCGTAGGCACCGATTTGCCCATCCTTTTCGACGACGAGCGACGGCAACATGCCAACTTGCTGCGAATAGCCGTCCCGCCACAACTGCTCCGAGCGCAGAACAGTTCCAGTGCGCCCTTTGTTACGTTCGTCGTAGATTTGGCTAATTTGCGTTAAATCCTTTTGGATTTCAAACGGTCGACTTTTCCACCCTGATGGAGCAAAGGTCTTTTTGCCGTGGAGCTCCAACTCGAAGTTTGTCTGTGGAAAAGATGCCCATCCAAGCGGCATGTAAAACGGTTGAATGGTAGTGAATAGGATGCTGAGATCGTAGTTATTTGCTTCCATGTAGGCAATCGCATCCCGCAGTAGTGCTGACGCATAACCCCGCCCGCGATATTCCGGTGAAGTGACAACCATGCCAATCCCGCCGAGTTTCACAACTTCTTTCCCGATATACATCGATCGGTCTGAGACGCGAACATAGCTGACAATCTTCCCATCGACAACGCAGACGCGTGACTGGTCCAGCTCGTAGCTAGAGTCCTGATAATGTTGGCTGGCGTACCTCGGTCTGCATCTTTCGACGAATACTGCGGCTATGAGATCAATGATTTCGTCGCGTTCGTGTGCTTTGGCTGCACGAATTTCCATATCCCTTCCTCTTGGTTAAGTAACGCCTATTCCCTTCGCTGTAAACTGCTATGCAATTGTTCAAGCCGCTTACGTAATTGGTTCTGCATTTTTGCGAGGTGTAAGGCATAAAGGCTGAAGATTAGCCAAATGATAAAATAGGCAGAAACGAGGAATTTTAGCCGTCTTTTCTGCCGAGCCTCCAATTTTTCTACTGCTTTTTCTGCCACAAGCCGTTCAACTTCCATCTCGTCTACCTGTGCATTCGTTTCGGCGATGGCATCGCTGACAGCAGTGGAAACCTCATCTTGTGTGATGGCGACCGGAATTTGGCTAAGTAGAAATAGCCCGAAAAAGAGTGCGAAAACGATAAGAACAGTTATCCATAAACCTTTGTACATTGAATGGCTCCAGAGATAGGGTTTGTGTTTTACGGCTCACTCATTTGTTGGTGTTGAATCGTTTCTAATTCTAACTTCATCTGTTCAGCGTGATACCGGAACATCAGCAAGAACAGGTAGAGGAGGGTCAGCGCAAACCATGAAATCAACCACGCGGTTTGCATGGTTCCGGGAAGATTCATCTTAGTGGCAGTGTCCGGATGCAAGCCGCCCTGCCATAGTTCTACCGAAAAGTAAACGATGGGCACATTCAGGAAGCCGATGATTCCCAAGACTGCGGAATAAACCCGTTTTTTCTCTTCCGGTAGGGCAGACCTCAAAATAAGGTAACCGATATATATCAGCCACAGTATCAACGCGCTTGTCAGTCTCGGTTCCCAATTCCACCAGGTATTCCAAGCAAATCTTGCCCAGATGGGTCCTGTAGTAAACACGACCACCCCAAAAACAATCCCAATCTCCGTTGAAACAAGTGCAATCGTATCATACTTGTCCAGCCGCTTGATTAGGTAGAGAATGCTGGAGATGAAGGTCACGCCGAAGGCGAGGAATAAAGTAAACGCCGAAGAAATATGGAAGTAAAAAATCTTCTGCACTTCTAGCATCGTCATCTCAATCTCAGCGAAGCTGAAAACGAAGTAGATGGCAATGAGTAGGAAGATTGCTGAAAGCAGCCCAATCAGTTGAGTGCGTGTCATTTTTTTTCTTCTCTCCAATAAGATCGGAATTCTGTAAGGAACAACGATCGTTGTTCTCTATTTGTGAACTGGATTTCTAGGGAAGTTCATCCTTCAACAACAAATTCAAAGAGGAGATATGAGCTCGCTAGGAATACAAGGCTGTAGACCACCAAGATTGAAATCCAGAAGTTTCCTCCAAGCCCACCGGTTGTCAGCAGAGAAACAGTGCATTTTGCTCCCGCCATAATCACCGGAAAAGTCAGCGGCAGTAAGATGACAGAGAGTAAACTTTCCTTTCCGTGCGTATGGGTAGAGATGCCCGATGCGATGACACCCACCGCACAGAAACCGAGCGTTCCAATCGCAAGCACACCGATCAGTTTAAACAAGAGCCAAGGGAGTTGTTCTTGCAGCGCGACAGGTAAAACAGTGAGCACATCCAAGAATTGAAGGGTAATCGGTGTGACGATAACTTCTAGCAGTATAAGAAAAGCGAAGATACTGACAACCTTTGAGAGGTAAAGGCAACTCGGATCTACCCCTGTCAGCCTCAATCCGTGCAGCGCGCCATTTGTCCGTTCAACATCGAAAGACCTATTCAGGGTTATGATGCCCGCAAACAAAAATGTCACCCATAACACGCTAGCAGCTAGTTTGCCCCGTTCCTCCAATTGTTCGGGAAAAATTGGTCCGAATGCGAAGCAGAAGATCAGCACGACTAACACGCTGAACACGATGATTAAAGCCAGCGTATCCTTTGTGCGAAATTGGAGTGCAAGGTCCTTGCGGATTAGCCAACCGATTTGGCGGAATACTCCCATTAATTAAGATAGGCTCCCCTCATGAACGGCATACGCTCATCCCAACCCAAAACGCTATTTTACACCTTGAATGTCTATCTTTTCAACCTATCCTCATATTCGCGAGACAACGCCTCCAATCCAATATCTTCCTTCTCAGCGACCGTTTCAATTTGACCGTTCAACAGGAAGTGGAAACGAGAACCGGCATGGAAGCCTAATTCAGTGTTGTGTGTCGTGAGGATAATCCCTTTGCCGCGAGAACGTTCCTGATCGATTCGCTTTAACACGAATTGCTTCGCAGCGAGGTCAAGCCCCGAAAACGGTTCGTCAAAGAGGAGGAGCGTCGGATCATGGATCAGTGCTTTGGCAATCATGAATCGCTGAATCATGCCGCGTGAGAAGATCTTGACAGGTTCGTGTGCATAAGAGGTTAGTTGAACCTCGTCGAGTAGATCCGCGATGCGTTGTTCTAACCCATCAAGTTTGTAGAGTTGTCCGAAAAATTTCAGGTTCTCATAGGGGCTAAACTCGAGATAGGCGAGCGGTTCGTGAACGACCAACCCCAATGATGGACGGACACGTAACGTCTCTGCAAAGGCATCGACTCCTCCAATGTGAAGCGTACCGGAGGTCGGTTTGATCAATGTTGAAAGGATTTGAATCAGTGTTGTTTTGCCAGCTCCATTTGGCCCAAAAATTGTAACAACTTCACCGGGTTGGAGGTTGAGGTCGAGTCCATTCAACACCATTCGATGACCGAAGCGTTTCGTGATTTGGGAGGCTTGGAGGAGCATCGTTAGTAGAAAATTGCAGTTAGGAGCTCTGGAGTTGGCTTTAATAAGGATTCATCTTCAAGATTCACGTTTCATGTCTCCTCCCTATTGATTCTCGCCAAGACAGCACTGAGCCGATCCGCTTGTTCTTTCCGTAACCGCTTATAAACCCGATCGGAGATTTCGCGCTTTTCATACAATTCCTCCAAACGAGTAATTATCTCAAGTCGGGCAACCCGCGTCCGCTCAAGGTCGGCGACATCCAACTTACCGAGCCAACTTGCATCGGGTGCCATTGGAGGTTGTTGAGGGTCGGCAGACGGTTTCGGCGTAGGGGTCCGGATTTTGAAAATTGCCGCAACTAAAAAACCACCTGCGAGTGCCGCGGAGATTGCAATCAGGGCAATCATCTTTGGGTCAGATGGTTTTCTAGCTGTTTCACCTATACCGCTTTGGGATTGAGGTGCAACAGATGTAACTTTGAAGCGCAGATCTACAGTTTGGTTCGTTGACAGCGGTTTCGCTGGATCTGTTGCATAAATAGTGTACACTAATCCATGGATCTGTTCCCTACGACCTGCTCCTAGAATTCTCGATTGTGGTACCAACGGCATTCCATCTGAGATGAATACATAGAATTGGTCTGTATCAAACGTCAGTTGTCGGGAGAGGACTAAATCCGAATTAACAACGTGCATCAAGTAGGAATATCCGATCTGATGTGTTCCTGGAGCTAAAGGTTGGTTGGCAATTAACCGGTTTGCGGCAACTCCTAGTTCTTGTTTGGCGTTCTGATCAATCTGAAGGTTTTCGTAGCCATTTGGTAGGTTGAAATACACACCCGCCGATTGATTATCCATTGATGTTTGAAAGGCGGATTCACTGGTATTTTCGACTTGGACGAGCTCCAGCACGGAAACCGCTCCGTCAGGGGCATGGTCGGGTGGCGGGGGACCAATGATAACCGTATGCTGTCGAATTTTCACCTGCAATGGATCATCTGTAAACGCTCCGATCTCAATATTGACCTTGATATTAGGCAACCAATCCGATAAGACAATATCCCGTTCGATGTATTCCTCACCTTCATAATTGGTCGAAACAGTATAGTGCACATCGAAAGCTGTTGAGAGATTATCGAAGGTATATGCCCCGCTATCGTCTGTCACCGTCTCACGTTGCTGGGCATCTTTGCCTTCCCGGCGAATCTGTAAAACCACTAGCTGTTGAGAAAGTGGTAGATTTTGCTTTTTATCTATGACCTGCCCTTCAATTTTGCCGGTGTCGCTTTGTCCAATGGCAGAGGGGAGACAGATTAAAGCCATGAGTGTAAAACATAAAGCGTGAAACGTGAAACATAAAAAGCACTCGTTTTCTGGCTGTCCGACTTTACGGTTGTTGCACATATTTTATCTTAACCCTGTGATTGCCTTTCTTGTTTATATCTTTCGATTTCTTCTTCCACAGACGCCATGCCGGATGTTTCAATCTGCGTCAATACCGCTGCTGTTTCTTGTAACAGTTGTCCTCGTAGGGATTGATAGTCTCCTTGAGACAGCTTACCTGTTTCGTAATCCTCCTCAAGATCTACGAGTGCAGAATAGCTACGTTCACGCTCAAGATACAATGTTTGCATTCGGGCTTCAACGGCATCCATTTCTGGGGATAGACGTGGCTTCGACCACAGTGGCAAACCCAAATAAACCAAAAGGGGAAGCCCAAGTAGTAGAATCCATAAAAACACAAAAAACATAAGCCAAACTCCTAGTCTTACGGCTATCTTTGCTGTTTGTAACGCTTAAGCTCTTCCTCAATTTGCTCATATTGATCTGCGGATGCTGGCTGCTGTGGTTCTGTTGCAACAGACGATTGTGTCAACGCTGCGCTGCGCTTTGATTTAAGCACAAGAAAGACGATAACACCGAGCAGCCCGATGATAATGGCAGGCATGGCATAAGCGACAATGTTAAATCCTTTGACGGGCATAAGGGCTGAGAACTGCGTACCGTACCTCGCAAGATAGTCAGCGCGAATTTGTTGAACCGTTCCTCCGTTGATAAGGCGATTGCGAAAGTCCATTTCAATCTGTTGGGCATTGCCACAGACGCAATTTGTGATTGTCTCTCGTACGCAGCCACAGTAACAGTATACACTGGTCATCAGTTGATTCAAGTTTGATTCAAGCGATAGATCGGTGGTGAGTTCCTGTTCTTGAGCATCCGCCGCTGAAATCAGGAAACTGCAGGACACTAAGATGAGGAGAACAGTATAGTAGTTTTTCATTCTACACATTACCTTTGACACGCTTCTCACAGATTGCGACAAGGCCACCAATAATCATGATGGCAACGCCAAGCCATACGACATTAACAAGGGGATTGTGATAAACTTGGACAGAGACAATTCCGCCCGAACCCACATGGGCAGGCACGTTTGGAGGCAAGGGGCCTAATGCAATATAGAGGTCATTTAACCCGAAATGACGTATAGATGACTCGATAGTATCTTGTTCACCCTGTCCGGCTTTGTGGTAAAATCCACGTGCCGGACGCATCGTCCCCATTGATTTTCCACCTTTTTCAACAGCGAAAACAACGCCGCCGAGCGAGAAATTCGGGTGTTCCTCCTGAAACGCATCTTGTATCGTGAGCTTGTAGTTGTTGATCTCCATTGATTCCCCAAGATGTAGCCCTTTCGATTCCAAGAGAGAATAGCCCTTTGACCCCAGAATTCCAACGTATAAAATCATGATACCGATATGGACGATGTAGCCGCCGTATCGACGTTTGTTGCGTTGAATAAGTTGAATGAGTCCATCAAAAAATGAGGTTTCACCCCGTTTGGCTCGTAATTTTGATCCACGATAGAATTCGTCGCAGATGGCTACGAGGACAAACACCCCGGCGAAGATACAGAGTGCGGAGTAGATTGGTGCAGCGTGTCCCTTCAAAGCGAGGTATATCCATGTGAGTATACCGCTGCCTACCCCGGAGACAATCGGTTTAGCGAACATCCGTTTGAAATTGCTCGGTGTCAATTTTTTCCATGAAATAATTGGACCGACTCCTGTGAGTAACAGGAGAAGCAGTCCGGGGATGATGACTACCTGATTGAAAAACGCCTCTGGGACCGCAGCTTTTTCTCCGGTGACCTTTTCTGTGATAATTGGCCACAGCGTTCCCCAAAGGATAATCAGTGTTAGCCCTACAAGCATCCAATTGTTTAGAAGAAACGCGCTTTCGCGAGAGAGGAGAGATTCGAGGCGGTTGGGACTTTTCAGCTCGTTCCAGCGATAAGCGAGAAGTCCAATGACGCTAAGTGTGGAGAGGATAATAAATCCGAGGAAGTATCCCCCGATGTCGGATTGTGCAAATGCGTGGACGGAGGTGATTATCCCGCTACGGGTGATAAAAGTTCCCAGCAGCGTGAACTCAAACGCAAGCGTAATCAAGACGATATTCCAGAGTTTGAGCATGTTCCGCTTCTCTTGGATCATCACCGAATGGAGGTAGGCGGTGCCGAGCAACCACGGCATGAAAGAGGCATTTTCTACGGGATCCCATGCCCAATAGCCGCCCCATCCGAGTTCACGATATGCCCAATTTCCACCGAGCGTGATGCCAAGTGTCAGCACTAGCCAAGATGCCATCATCCATCGCCGCGATCTGCTAATCCACTCGCTGCCTATTTTCCCGGCGGCAAGCGCACCGACAGCAAAGGCAAACGGAACAGTCAGACTGACGAAGCCGACATAAAGCGATGGAGGATGAAAAACCATGCTCGGTGTTTGGAGCAGCGGATTCATTCCGGCACCGTCCCGAGCAACCGCACCATTCGGCAAACGTTCAAGTGGATTATAGACGCCTTCGACTAAACCGGTCACGAGAATAATAAAGAAGAGTTGTACTATTGAGATGGGGATAAGTGCATAGTCCGCCAAGTGATCAGTCGTGCGGCGGTTTGTCCATACGACCAGAGCACCAAAAAACGTCACGAGCCAAAGCCAAAATAGGAGCGAGCCGGACATCCGTCCCCACAACGCAGTGACTTTGTACATCAGAGGTTGATCATAGCTGGAGACTTCGACAACATACCTCATTGAAAAGTCGCTTGTCACAAAACCGTAGATCAATATGCCTGTCGCAAGCGTTATCAAAGCGAAGGTCCCAACGACCCCGTTTCGTCCACTGATGACTGCGTTGTAGTTGTTATGGCGCAGCCCCATCCAGAGCATTGCCACTGCCCACAGACAGGAAAAAACTGAAAGCCATATTGCTGCCTGTCCTAATTCTGCCATAACGTGTATTTCTCCTTCTGATGCTTAATAATCACTTGCATCGGCTCCACCTGTCTGTGCTGTCATTCCTTCAGCGGCATCATATTTCGATGCACACTTCGTTTGGAGTTTGGTGGCAACGATGAGATTTTCGGCTGCGTTATACTTTCCTTGAATAAAGACATTTCCACCATCTTTGAAATTATCGGGTCTAAGTTTATCTGCATAAATTACATTGACGTTCGCTTGTCCAGCCCGATCTCGTACGGCAAAGGTAAGTTTAAAATCTGCTGGATTCCATTGGGTGGTTCCCTCCGCAATCAGTCCGTCCACTTGGATGCTCTTATCGTGGACCTCTTGTGCGTGTGCGATGAGTGCGTCAGGCGTGAAGTGTCGCATACTTGTTTGTTGCACCCCTGCGACAACGAGGAACGTCATTGCAGCCGCTAAGATGAGACTCGCAATGATGATTTTGACTCTTTTTCGATTCATGTTTGCTTCTCCTTTCGTGTATAGAACTTGACAATTTCTTCCGCGAGTGATTCGACAGATGCCTTTTTCGCAACTATGTCTACCGTCAGTCCATGCGCTTTCGCGGTTGCGGCGGTGGATGGTCCAATGACCGCAATGTGGGCTTGGTTGAGCAGGACGGCGGGTGGGTGTGAATCGAACATCTCAAGGAAGTTGGTAATGGTTGATGAGCTTGTAAATGTCACCATGTCGATTCGCCCGTTACGTAGATTCCCTTCAATTGTCGCACGTCCATCTGCACCTGCTTTGACGGTCTCATAGATTGGAATAGTATCAACGATCGCGCCTCTGTCGTGTAAGCCATTCGGTAAATCATCAGCGGCGATCGAGGCACGAGGCAGCAAAATCTTTTGTCCTCGCACACCTTCTAATTCTGCTGCAACAATAGCGCCACCAGCTTGCGATGGGACGTAATCTGTGCGAATCCCGATCTGATCTAATGCTGCCACAGTTTTTGAGCCAACTGCACAGATACAAGCGTTGCCGAGAGATCGGGCATCTTTGCCATTTTCCCGCAGGTGACGATAGAAATACTCCACAGCGTTGACACTTGTAAAAATGACCCAGTTGTATGTCCCAAGTTGGGCGATTGCCTGATCCAACGCGGCGTTGTCGGGAATGGGTTGGGTCTCAATCGTCGGGAATTGAATAACCTCAGCACCGTAAGATTGGAGACATTCCGCGAAGTCGCTCGCTTGCGCTCGAGCGCGCGTGACGATAATGCGACGACCAAAGAGCGGCTGTCGATCAAACCAACCCAATTGTTTCCGCAAGGTATTGACTTTGCCGACAACAATTGCCGCCGGATTGCGAAAATTAACAGCATCTGCCTTTTGAACGATGTCTGAGAGGGTTCCCTCAAGCGTTTTTTGCTGTGGTGTTGTCCCCCAATGAATGAGAGAAATCGGTGTATCCGGTGAACGTCCATGTTGAATCAGACGCGCCGCAATTTCGCGTAAATGCCCCACTCCCATAAGCACAACCAGCGTATCCACGCCTGTAGCGAGCTGTTCCCAACGGATTGTTGAATCGGCTTTCAGTGCCGCTGAGTGCCCTGTGACAAACGCGACAGAGGACGAGTAACTCCGATGGGTTAAAGGGATACCTGCGTACGCCGGCGCAGCAATTGCTGAGGTAATGCCGGGGACAATTTCAAAATCAATACCCGCTCCCACAAGTGTCAGTGCCTCTTCTCCGCCCCTCCCAAATATAAATGGATCGCCGCCTTTGAGCCGGACAACTGTTTTACCTGCCCTCGCGTGCCGAATCATCAAATCATCGATTTCGGCTTGACGTTGCGCCTGTTCGCCTATCAATTTTCCGCCATAGATTTTTTCAGTATGTGCAGGACAGTGCTCAAGCAATTTGACGTTAATGAGTAGGTCATAGATTACGACATCAGCACGTTGGAGGCATTCAATCCCTTTGAGCGTAATCAGTTTCGGATCGCCCGGTCCCGCTCCGACAAGGTAGACTTTACCATTTATGGCAGCCATGATTCACGCTTTACGCAATGCGTGAAACGTAAGATCTGTTTACGTTTCACTCTGAAGTTTGTGTGCGCCATTCTGAATCAGCTTCGTTGCAAGGTTGACACTCAACTCTTGGGCGCATGCGGAACTACCCCAATCAGATCGGGATTCAAAGCAACTAGACAGCTGCTCAAGGATGCGATGCTTCCCATCGGTGCTGCAAACAGTGGCGATTAGATGAAACCTATCGTCCTTCAGTCGTGCGTTTACGCCAATTGGAACTTGACACCCGCCACCCAATTCTCGTAACACAGTCCTCTCAGCAAGCACCTCAGCTTCGCTGTGGCTATCGTTGATTGTGTCTAGCAACGTCTTGATTTCAGGATCATTTTCACGCACTTCTATCCCTAACGCTCCTTGCCCGGCAGCGGGGACCATCCGATCTGGCTCAAAATACTCGGTAATGATTTCCTCACCAATCAGTCGTTTAATTCCCGCCGCCGCAAGGATAACTCCATCAAGGTCTGTTTCATGTAGTTTGCGGAGGCGCGTGTCGAGATTTCCGCGGACATCCACAACCCGTAAATCAGGACGTAAGTGTAAAAGCTGAGATTTGCGACGGGGGCTTGTCGTTCCAATTTTTGCCCCTTTTGGGAGCTGATCGAGGACCAGCCCGGACTGCGTGACCAGCACATCGCGGGGATCTTCGCGTACGGGGATAGCAGCGATACAAAGCCCGTGGGGCAGATCTGTCGGTAGGTCTTTCATGCTGTGAACAGCGAGGTCGATTGTACCGTCCAAAAGCGCGATTTCAATTTCTTTTGTAAAGACCCCTTTACCGAGTCCAACGAGAGAGCGGTCTGTAATTCTGTCTCCCGTCGTCTTAATGACCTTGCGTTCAATCGAGCGGTCGGGAAAGTGGTGCCCCAGACGCTTTCTCACATATTCTGCCTGCCAGAGGGCAAGTTGGCTGCCGCGTGTGCCGATTGTGATGGTTTGTTTCATATGGACTCGCTACTCTCAAAGCCGATAAAGCGATTCAAGCGACACTATTCAGTCTTCAATTTCTCAAGTTCAGATTCCAGATGCTCTATTCGTTTTTGGAACCTTGCTGTGTGAACAAAAGCGAGAAGGCCATAGATGAAGCCAGTTGCTCCAAGTGCCATTCCAATAATTCCGAATGCCTCCATTGTAGATTCCTTTATAAGGTTTGGTATTGCATGAGTTTCAATCCTTATTCTTTGTGCCAACATTCTCGCTGTGTTTCAAATCAAACACTTCCTGCAGCGCGCGGACATATTCCACATGCTCGCCGTTGATATCATTGACCGCCTTGACGCTACGATCGGGATTCAAAGCAACTTGACGTAAATTTGCCGTCGGTTGATGCAACAATTTTTTGACAATTGATTGCGTCATAGCCTCAACCATTTGCTGCTGTTTAGAGGACAGTTTTGCTTTGTCAATACAGATTCCCAACTCTTTTGAAGCGACCCCCTGAAACTGTTGATGGAGTGCCTTGATTGTCGGGTTGACTTCGAAGATTTGTAACTGCGACTGAAACTTTGCGACTTCTTCTCTGACAATCTTCTCTGCAATCTCCGCCTCCTGCTGTCTGCCTTTGAGGTTGGACGCGACCACCATCTCAAGATCATCAATGTTATACAGGAAGGCATTTTCTACTTTGCTCGCTTCAGGATCGATATCACGAGGCACAGCGATGTCGATCAGGAACATATAGCGATGCTTCCGTTTTTTCATAATCTCTGCAAGTGAATTCCGGTGGATCAGATAGTGCGGTGCGTCGGTCGAGCTGATTACGATGTCCGCTTCGACGAGGAAACTCAGGTCAGCATCGTATGCCAAAGGAATCCCATTAAATTTTTTGGCGATGTTGACTGCACGTTGATATGTTCGGTTCGCCACGATGACTTTGGAAACATTGTTCTGCACAAGGTGTTGTGCCGTCAATTCACTCATTTCGCCGGCACCGATGATAGCAACCGTTTTATCGTCCAGACTTTGAAAAATCCTCTTGGCAAGTTCAACCGCTGCGTAGCTAATGGATACTGCACCGGCGGCGATATTGGTCTCGGTGCGGACCCGCTTTCCGACGCTTATCGCTTTGGCAAACAGGCGATTAAGAATATTGCCGGTTGCTCCAGCGGAGAGTGATTGGACATACGCCTCTTTCACCTGACCGAGAATCTGTGGTTCGCCGACAATCATAGAATCGAGGCTTGCAGTTACATTGAAGAGATGACGAATCGCATCAAGATTTTGATGGCTATATGTAAACTTGCTCAGTTGTTGTGGCTCGATTTGATGGTAATTTGAAAGGAAATCGGAGAGAACGGCACAACCGTCTTTGCCATGGGTCACGGCACAGACTTCGACACGGTTACAAGTCGAAAGAATCGTGGCTTCCCGAACATCGGGATGTTCCCTTAAAAGTTGGAAAGCCTCTGCAAGCTGGCTTTCAGAAAACGACAACCGTTCTCGAAAATCGAGTGGAGCAATATGATGACTAGTACCGACAATGACAATTGGGTTCATCTGCTTAGAATGCATGTATGCTAGGTAAAAAAAGATTAACGCCTACATAGGTAGACAACACAGCGGCAAAACCGATGATTGCGGAATAAGCGGTTTTGCGTCCGCGCCAACCGAGAACTTGACGGATGCTGAGTTGTAACACATAGATAAGCCATGTGGCGATTGTAAAGATAACCTTTGAATCGATCCATGTCCATTTGACTTCTTGGACATACCGCGTCCAAAGTACCCCAATGAGGATGCCCATCGTCATCAAGATCACACCAACGAGGATACACTTGTGACCGGTCTCATCGGATCGTCCAAGTGCGGGTAGAAGATTGTAGATGAGCGGGTGCTGTTTCTTACGAATTTTTTTTTCTTCGATTAGGTACATCAGTCCAAATCCAAACGCGGCGATGAATGCGGCATAAGATAGAAAAATAACGGCAGAGTGAGCGATGAGCCAGTAGTTTTGTAGATAAGCGGGAATCGCAGTATTTTCCTGAGCTTGTAGTGTATAAGCGACTAAGGTGGCTATAAACGCGGCGGGAACAACAACAACCCCGATTGGGCGAAGGCGGGTCCGGTGTGCGATACACAGATAAATCAAGATAATCGCCCACGCTAGGAAGGAAGTTGAGTCATACCAATAGGCCATTAGATGTCCCGCATACCGCCAGCGCAGGAGGATAAAGAACGAGTGCAGCGCAAATCCTCCTATCGTCACCCAGTGGGCGAATTTCGCGATCTTTTGATTCCCGGTGCTCAGAAAAAGAATATGAAGTATGCACCCTGCTAAGTAGACGAGCAAAAGCGTGTGAAAAAATAGTGAATTCATCGCGATATAAAATGTAAGAAACGTATTTATTAAGTTTAAGTTTATTCGCAGATCCGCTGAAGGGCATATTGACGAGCATCATCGATTTGCCCACTACGAATCATATTGAAAGTACATTCGACCATACAGTTAGGGTCTTCAAAGCCTAAGCAACACTCCTGCCCTTCATTTCCAGGGATCTGATCGATGAGGTGATCGAAGTATCGCTGGCGACCTTTCTGAGTTGGGATGGATTCTATCACTGTAGGTCGTAACGAACCGAGAAAATCGATAAACTCCCCATAACTGTTATTTTCAAACTGATGGGCAAGCTGGGTTTGTACAGACTCGATTTTACATCCCTCATTTACACCTTTTTCAGTTCCTTGAATATGATTAGCGGAAATGCTGATAATCAGATCGCCATCTCTTACCAGAGGCGGCGTAGTAAATGCGCTAACCTCTGGAGCGTTGATGAATTCAATTAGTTGATGTTGATTGAGAGTGGCTAAGACAGAATCTTCGGACTCAAAATCGTCAACCAACACAAGGAATGCATCTGACACGCGTTCCAGATTGTCAGAGGTTGGAGTAATTCGATCAACAGATGCGCCGCAACGTAGCAGTAGGTCTAATCTTTGCGCGAGGGGTTCCCGCATCTCCTCTGAATCACTGATTAGGACACAACGCCGATTCTCTAACAAAAAATAGACCGGATACGGAAGTCCGTTACCCTTGAGCGACGAGGTGAAATTTGGCTCAGATGACTCATCGTAAAGAGATGCCGCTCCGAATTTTGCTTCAAGATACTCTCGGATACGCCTGGACAACGCTGGGCTTTTTCCGCTTGTGGAGATGCTGATCGTCAGGTCTTCGTGCGTAATCACGGACGCCGCTGCAAATGTGCATTCAGGAATCACATCAACCACGTTGACAAGGTTGATTCCGTATACTTCGTGTGCCTCTTTGAAGACCTGCGTGTTAATCTCTGGCAGATCAGTTGCCGCACAGACAAGGAACATCCCTTCCGTATCGCCGGGCCGAAACTGGCGTTTATGCCATGTTATCTGATTGCTTTGTGCTAAGTCAGCATTTGCCTGTGTCGCTTCCGGACTGATTAACGTCACCTCCCCGCCGCTACGTAGCAGAGAGAGCACCTTTCGTTCGGCGACAAGCCCTGCGCCTACAACAAGACATTTGCGATTCTGGAGGTTCAGGTACGCTGGATAGAACATAATATCAAAGGTAGCGCGAATAATATGTAACGAGTAATTACGTAAGAGATTATCTACAAAACCACCGTCATGCCATGGCCCCGGTTTTTTACGCATTACGTATTATTTTTTTACCAATCCCTAGATACACCGTAGTCTGCAAGTTGTGCAAGGGCATCCCTTGCAGCCGTTTTGGGCAACACATTCAAAGCAGATTTCGCGTGATCTGCGTATTCTTGAGCGACCCCACGGCAATGTGTCTGAATCTGATAGCGTTCAAGCAGGGATTCGATCCATTCGATTGATCCAGCCTCATCCATCTGTAAACTAAAAAGCCGTTCGAGTTCTGTCCGCTCTTCGGTTGTACAGACTTCACGTGCATAGATCATCGGAAATGTCAGTTTTCCATCACGCAGATCATTGAATGGCTCCTTCCCCAATGTTTCCCCATCCGCCACAAGGTCAAGGAGATCGTCAATAATCTGAAATGCTGCGCCGATAGCTTCTCCATAGTCCGTCGCTGCTTGGACGCTTTGCGGATCCTGCGCTCCAAGAATTGCTCCTATCGCACACGAGGCGGTGATAAGCTTTCCCGTTTTCATCTCGATAATTTTTAGATAGTCGTCCTGCGAAATGTTGAAATCCCCATTTTTATAGGCGTGGATGACTTCCCCTTCACACATTGAGTGTGTTGCATCGGAGAGAAGTGCCATCGCGAGATCGTCAGCACGTCGGCCGACAAGCATCGAAAGCACGCGCGCATGGAGATAATCTCCAACGAGCACCGCCACTTTATTGCCCCATTTAGAGTGCAACGTTTCACGTCCCCGCCGGATGGGAGCTTCATCAAGAACATCATCGTGAACGAGCGACGCAACATGGATAAGTTCAACAGTTGCTGCAAGCGTATGGGCATCCTTGCCTTGGAATCCACACGCTTTGGCGGAGAGCAGCAGCAGGATTGGGCGCAGCCGCTTCCCGCCCCCTTCGACTACATGCTGGACAGCAAGGTCAACGAAGTCGTAATGGCTCGTAGTTTTTTCGCGGAGTTTTGTTTCGACAGCGTCTAGGTCGTCTGCAATGAACTGGCAAATTTCGCTAAGGCTTGGTGTTGACATCGGATGTAAAACGTGAAACGTTGTCCCCCTTTTCTACATTAAAGTCTTGATAGCGCTACGTCGGCTGCCTGGATCGTTTGGTCTATATCTGCCTCAGAGTGTGCCAATGAAACAAAGCCGGTCTCGAACTGAGATGGGGCGACATAAACGCCTTTCTCAAGCAAGTTCCAGAAATAAGATGCGTAACGTTCGGTGTCAGCGGTTTGCACGCCTGCGTAGTCGGTAATTGTTTCGTTCGTGAAATAGAACATTAACATCGAACCAACTCTACTGTGCCAAGCGTCGATTCCGTGGTGTTTGGTGGCTGCTTGAAGTCCCTCTGCGAGGGCAGCAGCGCGAGTCTCAAGTCGATCATAGACGTCAGGCTCGGAAAGGGCATTCAGCATTGAGATTCCGGCGGACACCGCAAGCGGATTGCCCGATAACGTCCCCGCTTGGTAGACATCGCCGAGTGGGGCGATGCTTTCCATAATCTCTTTTTTTCCTCCGTAAGCACCGACTGGCATTCCCCCACCGATGATCTTGCCGAGGCAGGTCATATCGGGTGTGACGCCATAGAGGGACTGTGCCCCGCCGTACGCCACGCGAAATCCGGTAATTACTTCATCGAAAATCAGAAGAATGCCGTGTTCGGCGGTAATCTCGCGCAATTCTTGGAGATAGCCATCACGCGGCGGAATTACTCCCATATTGCCCGCGATCGGTTCAAGAATCAGACATGCGATCTGATCGGGATTCGCTTCAATCATAGCCCGCACGGCATCAGTATCGTTGAACGGTACAACGAGGGTATGCCGGGTAAAATCTGCTGGGATGCCAATGCACTCAGGAACGCTGAAGGTCGCAACCCCGGACCCTGCTTCAGCGAGGAGCGAGTCAACATGCCCGTGATAACAACCCGCCATTTTGATGACCTTATCCCGCCCGGTGTACCCGCGCGCCACTCGGATTGCGCTCATCGTGGCTTCTGTGCCGGAGTTGACCAATCGAACAATCTCAATCGACTGACAGGCGTTGACAATCAGTTCGGCAAGTTCAGTTTCTAGTGCCGTTGCTGCTCCGAAGCTGGTGCCATTCTCTGCTGCGCTTCGAATCGCGTTAAGAATGCTTGGATGGGCGTGTCCTAAGATTAGTGGTCCCCATGATGCTAAGTAATCGATATATTCATTGCCGTCAATGTCATAGACCCTTGAGCCTTTACCACGCTGGAGAAAGAGTGGGCTGCCGCCAACCTTATTAAAGTTTCTTACCGGACTATTAACGCCACCGGGGATAAATTGTTGTGATTTTTGCCATGCTGCCAAAGATTTGGCGTTATTCAACGTGTTTTCTTCCTTTCATTTATTCTTCAAGCCACTCCACAACCGATTTTGCAAAGTAGGTCAAGATTATATCTGCGCCTGCCCGCTTAATGCTAGTGAGCACTTCAAGCGCTACCCGCTTTTCGTCGATCCAACCGTTTTGTCCAGCGGCTTTGATCATTGAGTATTCCCCGCTCACGTTATATGCAGCGACAGGCACTTGAAAATGCGTTTTTACCTGACTAAGCACATCAAGATAGGACAGCGCCGGCTTGACCATAAGGATATCCGCACCTTCCTCAATGTCCAGCGCGACCTCGCGCAACGCTTCCTCCACATTCGGTGGATCCATCTGATATGCGCGTCTGTCGCCGAACTGTGGCGCGGATTCTGCCGCCTCCCGGAAGGGACCATAAAACGCGGACGCATATTTTGCGGAATACGCCATAATAGGGGTTTGATCGTATCCGTTTTCGTCCAACGCCTTTCGAATAGCACCAACGCGTCCGTCCATCATATCGGACGGGGCGATGACATCTGCGCCCGCACGAGCGTGTGATAGACTCTCTTTGACTAGCAATTCCAACGTTGGGTCGTTCAGCACTTCTCCATCATGGATGACGCCGCAATGCCCGTGGTCCGTATATTCGCAGAGGCAAACATCGGTCATTACGAGTAGCTCAGGGACTGCATCCTTAATGGCTCGTACGGCACGCTGAATGATACCATCGTCAGCGTAGGCTTCGGAACCGGCAGGATCTTTGGATTCTGGGATCCCGAATAAGAGAGTACCCGGGACACGAAGGGCTGCCAACTCCTTCGCTGCCCGAACGAGGCGATCGACCGAGTATTGGTAGCACCCCGGCATTGATGGAATTTCCGATGCAACATCAACGCCGTGGACGACAAACATTGGATAGATTAAGTCATCTACGGAGAGTTGTGTCTCGCGAACGAGCCGCCGGAGGTTCTCGTTAGCACGGAGCCGCCTCGGACGATAAATCGGAAAGTGACTCATAATTACCCCTTATGATGCTTGATGCTGTAAAAAGTAGGAAAGCCCCTCAAGCTCTATGGATAAATCAACATTTCTTAGTTTAATATGACGTGGAACGGTCAAGTGTGCTGGAGCAAAGTTAAGAATCGCTTTAATGCCTGCCGAGATGAGACAGTCTAGCGCGCTTTGAGCGGCATGGAGTGGCACGGCGATGATACCAATTTCAATCTGCTTGGATTGTACGGTTTCGGGCAGCTCCATAATGTTCTGGATCACAACATTATTGATGACCTGATCCCGTTTTCTTGGATCATTATCGAATGCCGCGACAATCTCAAAATTGTGCTCCCGCAGTACACGATGCCCCAATAAGGCACTGCCCAAGTTGCCGACACCGATTAGGGCAACTTTTCGAGGGATATGAACGCCAAGAATTTTGTCAACGGCACCCTTGAGCGCAGTAACCTCATAACCGATCCCGCGCTTCCCGAATTGCCCAAAATAGGCTAAGTCCCTTCGGATTTGAGTTGCTGTAAAATCGGTGCGCTCTGATAATTCCTTTGATGACACAACCGTAACCCCTTCGAGTGCAAGCGTTGCTAAAAGCCGGGAGTACAAGGAAAGACGATTGATTGTGGCTTCAGAGATGTTTTCATAGTTCAGAACAAGCGAATCATTTGAGGACATTTGACCTAACCGCAAGCTGTATAAAAAATCGATATATTATAACCGATCTCTATACAAAGCGCAAGAAAAAGCAGGACAGTTCGAAATGAGTCAGCACGTTAAAATCGGAACTTGATTCGATGATTCACAGGTTGGCGCACCCGGTTAGCGCAAAATTGCCAATCGCCCGATTTTTTCGACTTTGCGCCCATCTTTTTCAACGATGACTTTGTAGAAATACACACCATTTGCCAAACGTTCGCTATTCTCATCACGCGCCTCCCAGTCGGTTTCGTTGTAGCCCCGTCTTGCTGACGCGTCTTCGATTGTCCGGATGAGCCTACCGCTCACGGTATAAATTTTGACTGTGACTTGGTCTGGTGCCTGTGCAAGGTTATAGGTAAAAACCGTATTGGTGCGTATAGGGTTCGGTACATTTAACAGGTGGGTGACGGACACAGGTTCCTCAAGGCGGAAGCGATAAATCTGGGATTCGCCTGTGTTTTCACTATCATCCGTCGCGAGGATTTGGAGTTGGTACTCGTCGTTTGGCAGATCCGGCTCAAAGGTAATCCATGCTTGCGTCGGTTGGGCGACATCGAACTGAAGATTGTAGTGATCTTCAGGTAGTGGGAACAGTGGGTTAATTGTTGAACCGAAGGCAAATTGAATCGTCGTTGGATCGATTCTGCCTTCATCAGCGATTGAGATCTCAAATTTCGGTTGTTCGCGTATAACCGCTCCATCCATCAGCACTTCATCGTTGACGCCGATTTCAATCGTTGGTGGTTCAAGGTCTGGCTGCTCTGCCACAGAGAAGGTAAAATCACGGAATCCGTCCTCGCCACCAAACATATTTCCGGTGAGATCGCTTGCCCTGATTCTGAAGCGATAGCGGCCGATGAACAGTGTTGGCTTATAGCGGATGGAAACCGATGTCGCTTGCCCACCGCCAATTTCAAGATCCTTAATCGTTTCAAATGCCCTGCCGTCCTTGCTGACTGCTAAGCTGAAGCCGTCCAAATCCACCCCATTTTCATCCGTTAAGAGGAGAGAGATTTGAGGACGGGGTGGAATAACACTAGCGGTACGTGGTATCTCTCCATCCACCCAGATCTGGATTTTGGGCGGCTCCTGATCTGAGCTTTGCATGAGCGCAAAAGTGGAGAGCTCACTTGTTTCGGTGGAGACGATGCTCACGGTTGTCTTACTGAACTTGAACTTGTCTCCAAACTCGAAAGATGGATTGTCGTTTCCGTTGAATCCCGAACCCATCGGAGACGTGACGAGCACCTCGATTTCGAGGTTGTCAAGAATCAAAGGCTGGTTGACCTGCCCCACAGCGGGATTTCCCCTTGTGTCGAGAGCCAACTCGTTTCGTGCATTTCGTAGCTGAAAGTGTTCGCTATCTCGAAAGAAGATCAGCCAATCACTAGCATCGGAATGGCCCCTGTCACCGGCGATCTGATTGTTCGTCCTGATGTTTACATAGGCAACGCCTTCGCTTCGGTCGACGTTTCCTAGTGCAGAAAGCTGCACCTCTCCGTTCGGACTGACATCAGTTTCAAAGGTCAACACATCGCCGAATTCAAAGATCAGATTTCTGTCTAGCTCGTCTGTTTTCCCAAGGCGGGGAATCTCTAACTCAATCCCAAATCCTTCGTTTCTGAGACGCTGACCGATGCGCCCGGTCTGGTTAAGTTCTTCGATTCCACTTTTATCTTTGCTCTGAAACAGGATGCGATACCGATCTGCGTCAAGGAAAAGGACTGCCCATTTTCCCGCCGGCGTGAGGTTCGGATCGACGCTAATATAAGAGGTTCGTAGTTTTTGAACACTTGCATTTTCGGCTTGTGGCGGCGTCACAAATTTTTCCGAAATCAAGTTCCCGGTATTATCACGCAGCACCTCGGAGGGAAGCCGTTTCCAAGCGTTAATATCCGCTTGCCATTGATAGATTGCGAGGTCGAATTCCGCGGCTTCAGGATTCAATCCCCAATTTGTCTGTGAATGATCTTTCAAAGTGTCCAGATCGAAACGGAACTTGAGTGTAGCAGGTTCGACCAACCGCTCGGCGTCGGAATGTAATTCGACTTGGTATGACCCATTTTGTGATGCAGGTAGACGAGGAAGCGAAACAAAATGAAGATCGGGTTGAAATAGGATTGGCGGTTCGATTGTATTGACCGAAAGCGTTATGATGGGTTCAGGGGCGGTTCCGATTGGGAATACAACGTCAAATACCCGATCTAAGCTGAACGCAGTGAGTTTTTCAGTCGCCTTCAGGGTAAATTCGTTGACTACAAAAGATCCGGCCCCTTTGTTATCAAACGAACGTGGCTCATCAAGCTTACCTATAATTCCATCGTCGTGGTTATCGTCCGGTGATTCTGGGTCCGCAAAGACATAAATCTGATGCAAACCACTAGATAACGGTTCAGCGAGGCTTAACGTCACTGTCGTTTCTTGAAGATGCGTTTCCCCTGAATGCCACGCATCGGTTCTGACCAAGACATGGCCGAGCACATCTGCTTCAAGATCGATTTGACCGTCCCCATTCCGATCCGGATCCCCTTCTGCGAACCAAACTTCGATGGCGACATCGATATTTTGCCCGCCATCGTTGACAAGTTTGGCGGTAAGTGTATGAGCTTTCTTTTTCTTTGAAAAGGTATAGCGAAGGGGGGCAACCGCTGCCGAAGCGATAGCGATATTCGCGCCTTCGGGCACCTTGAGTGATTTTTTGTCCGTCCTAACGGTATGGTTGGTGCGATCTTTTACCACAATTTGATATTGTACGGTTTGTCCACCTTTCGGCAGGGGAATTGCGGTTTGCAGCTTGTACCACCGTCCACCGTTCGCAGCGGGGAGGGATGGTGCTGGATGGAGTGTCATCGCCACGGTACGCTCCTTGGATTCCACGGTATCACTCCAAACCACTTCTACTGACTTAAGTCCTGCTACCCCTTCATTGTCCACTATCAGCGCGGAAAGACTCAGTGTGTTAGTGATGTGTGGGTCAATGTCTTCGCGGACTTTGAGGATGGCAGGTTGATACGTCCAAAACTTCACCCCTCCCACCGCTGTCCGCCGATCGTCGAAAGCAAGGAGGCGCACAACCCCCTGTCCGGAGGCAACATCTTCTGGAATAGGGATACGAATCGCGCCAAACTCGCCCTGCCATACTTGGATGCCCTCCTTTTGTTGCCGCAAATCGTTGAACGAATTATCGTCTAGGTCGTTCCCAAACAGTGCTACTGCGGACATCGCCCCTGTGCTGAAATCGGTCGTCTTGTGAAACTCAACTGCTCCCGTAATTGGCGAAAATTGATGCTGTCCAACAACATTATGGAGAATGATCAGCTCTTTACTCGGATCGACCGCAACTTCCTCCAACTCGACCTGAATCTCTAGTTCTGGCACAGCGAGGCGCGTCGCTGGATCGCCGAAGAGAGTGTACTGCATTGCGCCGGGTATCCACAGTTGTGGTGCGGTCATTATAAACTGTGTCTTTGCATCGGCGATGATTGCACCGAGTGTTGGCGGTTTAACGGTGAAGATGGAGGTAAAGAGATTTTTATCGAACTCTGCATTGACCGTTGCAAAGGTCAAACGGGTCGCGCTCAAGGTGCCGATTGCACCGGCACTGCCCATCAGAAATTGTTCGCTTAAACCGCGTTTCCCGAATTGTAGGGGCTGATCGAATTGCCCATTGAGACACGTTGTTGTGATAATAAACGGTAGGTGCACGTTTTGCAAATTCTCTGCATCTGCGATGCGGAAAATGCCCTCATCCGCCCATGTTTGGCTGCCACCGTGCCCCGAATATTCGACGACGAGAACCCCCTCATCAATTGTCGTCAGGATAGCTTGGTTGGTGCGTTCCGGACTTCCGATCTGTTGTAGGTACACCTTGCGGGTGTCGTAGTCGACGGGAATATGTTCCTCAATGAGTTGTTCGCGGGTCCGTTCAAATATGTCGTCCCCAACGTTGTCCGTCTCGTTATCTGCGACCTGCATCAATCTGCCCTGCCATAAGCCGGGCTGCCGCTTTGCCTCATAATCGATAATCTTGTTCACCATATCACCCAACTCCTGTGGTGACTGTACGGGGAGGCGTCCAATGAACATATCCGGCAGTGGGTCATCGCCACTGACAGTGACAAAACGGTGATCCATCGCAGTTTCCCCACTCGCCGGTGCCCAGCCGTGAAACGTCGGCACGTAAATAGGGTAGAGGTTATAGTCCCTGTTGAGTGCCTCCCGATATAGCTTGACGATCGTTCTTTTATAATCGTAGTGTGCATCGCCTACCAACAGGACGTATGTGGGCTTAGGGGAACGCCAATGGGTGTAGGTGTGGCGTAAAAACTTTTGGATGGCGAATGGACTGAAAATCCCATGGTCGAACTGATCATACACCTCTTCGATATCAACGATCATGACAGATAAGCCCTGTGACCGTCGAAAGGCTGCGAGCGGCTGGATGCCATCAATAAAGTTGTCATGAGAGATAATGATGTAATCTGCTTGGTTCGCGGGATTGCTGATTACCGATGGTTTGGCAGGGACAATATTATCCACCTGAGCATATTGTCCCCGCTCAACTGCACAGTAACTTGGTGGCGATGTCGCATTATCCTCAAAGGTGAGCTGGAAGTTCCCTGCCTTGCGTTCTACCCGGCCATTAACGAGTTTTGCGACAATACTTCCATCGCGGATCCGATATACGTCGACATCGGGACGGCGAAAGTTTATCACCCGATACTGAACGGGTCCAGTCCTTCTAGGCTCAGTTTCCGAGTTAAACACAAGCATTCCCTCGGACGCCTCAAAGGTGTGCCAGTAATCGATTTCAAACCAATCTAGGTAGAAGTCGGGTTCGCCTGCCGGTGTGCTGTTGCGGTCTTCGGCTATAATCCTCAGAACATTGGTATCCCCCGGGCGAACAAACTGCCACAGTCCGATTTTACGCGCAACTAGCGGTGCGGCTTGCTGTCGCCACTCAGCGACTCCCCCAAGCTGTGCGCCGTTAAGCAGAATGCGTGCCTGATGTCGGGCGTTTCTTTCGCGCGATGCCCCTTGAAACTTAATCCGAATCTCGGCATTCCAATCCATTTGCCCTCGTACTGCATGGGGTAGTTGAACCGGGAAATCCTTCTGATTGAACCTACTGTCTGCCCCACCTGTCAGACTTTCCCAGAAATAGTGGTCTGCCTGTTCAGATTTCACATCAAGCAGCCGATCATACTTACGGTCTTGTTCAAAGCGTTCGGTTTTCTTGAAAGCAAGCGGGATAGGTGCATTTGGTGTTTTTGGGGCAGCATCTCTAACACTGACCTGTGAACGCCCAACGCTACCCCAACTCAACCAATAGACGTTAGTGTCTGTAAACCTATTTCCGATTAGTGCTTGCCCATAAAACACAATCGAGTCTTCTCGATCGAATCTGCCATTTGTATTATGGTCAAAAATATGAAGACCGACCCGTCGTCCCCGATTTTCGATTTTAAGGGTCTCCAGTTCAATATTGGCACCGGCGTGTCTGAGTTCACTATAGGTTATTTTATAAATCCCTGTTCGGCTGATTAGGATTTTGTATCTATTTAGCGATTCGCTAGCGTGTTGCACTGCGGGAGCAGCTGCGATGTTTTGGGGTGAGCGTCGCCATGTCTTTGCCTGATTATAATTGAGCAGCTTTGCCTGAAAGAGTTGCTCGAAAGCCTGCGACGATTTTATGACATGGGAGGGGGTAGCAAATTGCCTTGAATCTTGGTAGGATTGGCGAGGTGAGTAGATGGAATTGAAGTCGATTCGGATCAACAGCTCCTGATAGATTTTGATCTGCGATCTGGCGGGGTTGTACTGAATTGGCTGGATCTGGAGTCGTGCAACCCGCTGTCCACGGATTAGCCCGATTGGCGTAACTTCAACCAGCTTGATCGGCTGGAGACGATTCCGTCGATAAAGATCTGTATCGATGATGAGTGTCGGTTGGCGGTTGGCGGGCCCTGATGGTTGGGCGGGGATAATGGGCTCGGTTTGCCGAACTTCAAGCCGGGAGTCAATTACGGTCACATGTGGTGAGGCATCAATGGGAATGCCAATCAATCGAGGATAAATAGGCAGGCTAGGACGTCCTACCTCCGTCGTGAGGGTTGCCCCGGTAAAATAAATCCTTGTGAAGGTGCGTCCATTGATTTCTTGTGAGCTGAATTGCAGCGTCGGTGTCTTAAATTTGATGAGGAGGCTGTTCGTGTCTGCTTGGATGATTTGTAGTGGGGATTGGGCGGCGACGGCAGCGACAGAAAACCAAAAGATTAGAAGTATCGAAAACGGGAAACGTGATTCGTGGGGAACAACGATTGTTGTTCCCTGCGTCAAAGTATTGAGACAACGAAACCGGAACTTCTCCACTTGGCATCCCCTCAACTTCACTCGAGCACCTCAATCTCAAGCTGATTCAGGGTCCGCATTACCCCTTCGCCGAATTCCAGCATGGATTCGGACTCCAACTCGCTGCCGGCGAGTTGAATATGACTTGCATCCGCTTGGATTTGACCAAGCGTTGGTTCCATCGCTACCCACTCGCCCACATAGACTTCGGGCCAAAAATGGTAGTAGAAAGCGTCGTGCTGAAATACAAGCCCCGCGCAAACCCGCGCAGGGATGCCAACAGCGCGTGCCATTGCAATCATTAGGACTGTATGTTCTGTACAATCTCCCTCTAGCGATTCTAACGTTTGTAATGCCGAGCCAAATCCAATCTTCAGATTTTTGTCATGGATGCTTTTATGTACCCATTGACACAGCTTCTCTGCGGATTTCCAGGCATTAATCTCCCCACCAAGCACCTCGACAGCTTTTGCCCGAATCTTTGGGTGTTCTGCTTGGATATACACGGTCGATTTCAAAAATTGCGCGAGCTCCTGATTGCTGTGTTGATCTTGTATCGGCAGGTCCGATGTTTCTGCTCGGTCAATCGCGGGTATGTTGATTTCGAGCACTCCATGGCGTGGGTCATTATCAATTTTCAGTCTCTGACGGTGGTCAATCATCACTGCTTTGTCCAACTCTCCCTCAGTCAACCGCAAACGCGCTTTGAAACGACGCGCATGTGGAGTTGGCTGTCCGCCTTGGGCGAAAATCTTCGTGTTCAGGATTACATCAACTTCTCCCGATTCACCAAGTGCCGTTTGCATATCGGTCTTCGCTAGGAGCATTTTTAGTCCCATTAGACCGACCTCCATCCGATATGTTGTGCCATCGTGTCCCAGCCATCCAGTTGTCGTGAGTCCTCCCATAATGTCCATCGTGTAATTGATGACGTAGACCGGCTCTATCTTGCCATCAAACTCGATTTGGTCTTCTCGAAGAACTTTGATACCGGTTTTCACAGGCTTCATGAGGTCTAGATTGAATACATGCAAGGTATGTGCATCACCGACCCGGATAGTACGCTGTAGTAGAAAGTAACCGATCATCTGTTCAAAAATCGTATCGGCTGAAATGGGCATCTGGGTGTGAGTCGTTTTTCCTGCAAGGCTTGTTTCTAGGTAAGCAACCCCATCTCTGATATGCCCTTCAACACGTTTCTCTTTACCTGTTTCATTGGAGGTGGTGATAAAATAGCGGGGGACGAGATCCAGACCGACGTATGAAATTCGCGTCGCTGTGAGTCTTAATCCGGTGCCAGTACGCTTGAGGTCCATCACCATATCGACTCGCATTCGAATGGCATCCTCACCCTCATAGCTAGATTTCTCCATGTAGATATGAGCATACCCGATTTTTGTGCCCATCAGTGTTAGATTTAGCCAATCATCTTGAGGTAACTGCATCATTTTTTCAACCTCCGCCGGATCGATTTTCACCCATTGCGCTATGGCACTTCCGAATGAGATAAAAAACAAACAACAGATAAAGAAGATTTGTCGTTGCATAAACAAGCGTTTTCTCTCCAATTCATCAGATGCCATTGCTCATTCTCCTTTCCGTTATGATAGCATAGGTTGGGGTAGTGGGCAATCGAAAATCGTCTGTCAAATAACCGCCATAAGGTTGATCGCCCAACGCATATTTGTAATGTGTTGGTGAGGCACCCCAAGGTTTCTAACATACGCCGCTTGACACCAATAATCCAAAAATGGTATCATTTCACCAAGTATTCTAGAAGCAATCCCTTCCTAGTTATGAATTCATCTGTGCAGGAGAAAAACATGAAAGTTGGCATCCGAGATGGTATGTTAAGTTTGCCCTTTGAAGAGGTGTTCAGCAAAGCGAAAGAGATTGGCTTTGACGGCGTTGAAGTATGTATCGGTACCAATCATCGTGATCACCCACTTTGGAGCGGATCCGGTGTAGACCACATCAAGGCATTATCCGAAGAGGCGGGCATTGAAACGCCGGCGCTTTCGCCTGGTGGTTTCACTTCATATACATTTGTCCACCCAGACGATGCAACACGAGCCGAAGGAATTGCAATGTTGCAACATCTCTCCGCGGTTTGTCCAAAACTTGGGGCGAAAGTTATTCTTGTGCCGTTCTTCGGAGATGGCAAGATTGAAACGGAACATATAACGTCGCCGCGTTTCATTGACGGGATAAAAGCTGCCGCAGCGACAGCGGAGCAACATAACGTTTGCCTTGCGTTGGAATCGACGTTAAGTGCTGACGAGCACCAACAGATTCTCGATCAGGTCGCCTCCCCGGCAGTTGGTGTCTATTACGATATGGGCAATGCCACAGGGCTCGGATATGACGCTGCCAGAGAGATTCGTCAGCTTGGAAAAGCTATTACACAGATGCACATCAAAGACACCGGGAGAAACCATGCTGGCGAGGGTGAAGTTGATTTTCCTGCGGTTATCGAAGCCACCCACGCAATTGGTTATGACGGTTGGTTTGTCCTCGAAACCCCGTCAAACGATGATCCAATAGCTTCAGCGGCGAAGAACCTGAATTTCGTCCGCGAAAAGTACTAAGACGTCCAAACAGTGGGAGAGATATGACTGTGAGTAGTGCAAAGCTCATCAACCCGCAGCTGGAAGCCCAGAAACTGCTAGGAATGCCGACACCCGTGGCTGAAGGACTGTTTCAAGGGTACACGATAGACCAGCAACTGGAAGTTATCTCATCCACTCGAGACGCTAAGGGGCGCGAGGAGTTGTATTATCTTGTCCCAGATTGTACCGAGTTAATCCAGATGAGTCCAATGGAAGATGTGTTGCAAATCTTGGATGCAAGACTTGGTACGGGGACGGTGTCTGCGCTATTAGCGTGTCTGTCGTCCGATCAGTTTGAAGAAATGATGGACTTCGTTTTGTGGCGTAACGGCAAGCTCGATGAAAGAACGCTCGATTTATGGCTTTTTGAATTGTCGGAGTGTGAGATAGATGAACTTGGAGATCTGCTTTCCCAAATTGATGTGGGCATTCTCGGCAGTTTGCTGCGAGGACGCGTCGTGATGGACGAAGAATTCAAAGCAATGTTTATTGAGGAAGGATTGGTCGATCCGTCAACGCCGGGCATTGACTACTCAGATGAACGGGCACGGGCAGTCGTGGACGCAATCTGGGGAGCGGATGTTGACCTATTCATTCGTGTGTTGTATGAACTCTTTGGGCTAGATCGAGAAGACGAGTTAGGCGAAGAACTGTGGGGGTCGCTTGACCGTGCGAAAGAGGAACAGGAAGAGCGTGTCAGGGAGCGTGATAAAGCTGCTGGTATTGACATCACTGAAGCGGAGATTCTCGAAAAAGTAGACCTCGATCAACTTAATTTAGAGGGCAAGAAGGTATCTGAAGTTGACGAGGAATCAGAGGATGTTTGAAGTTGACGCACTGATCCATTACGACAGTCGACTGTTTCTCGCGCAAGCACTTGAACATGGACAAAAGACGGAGCAGATCGCCCCTGCATATCTGGACAAAATTCACCAAGATATTGCTTCCCTTGCCCACAAGTTGATTGCGATCAAAGTGGAAGACCTCTCCTCGCGTACAGAGCTTCGAGAGCGGATCCAAGAAGCGTTTACCTTCACTAGTTTGGGACTGGAGTACGGTTGCGAAGGCGCACTCGAGAAATCAGTCCGTCTGCTGAAAAGTAACCGGTTGATTAAGTTCTTTCAAATCGGCAACACTCTCGTTGATAGGTTAGTGGAACGTTCACGAAATACACTTGAAAAAGCGGTCCTCATTTCACCGGCGATGCGAGCTGTCGAACAAGAGAATATTCCTGCTTATAATGAATGGGAACGTGATTTTCTTGAATTGATTGTCGAGCGGAAACTCGCGGTTGATGCCGCACAGATTTCGCTTTATCAGCTATCCGCCAACCCCCGGTCCCTGATGAGTCTCGCTGACATCAACATCGCTAACCAACAGCTAGACTATATCAACCACCGGCTCAGCTACCTCCAAGCATTGCCACAAGAGAAAATTTTCGCCGTTGACTATCCACCAGACACAGATTTCGATACTGTCCGCCAAATCACAACTGCACTGATAGTAAATCTAGTTCTCTATCGTGAGGTTGATTTTCACCTAGATGAAGAAGATCTGGACAATTTTCGCGAAATCGCTTATGATATAGAACGCGGCGCTGTCAAAAAGACATCTCAAGACCTGCTACTTGGTTGGGTTCGAGGCTATATGGATTTGGTAGATCAACCGAAGGATGTCAAAAAATACGCGGTCGAATACTGGAGATATTGTTTGTCGGTCTTTAAGGATGTGGTTAGGTAGCAGCGGTTCTAGTCAATTGTAGTGGTCAATGGGAAATATGGAAAGATGCAGACACCGGAGGCAAGAGAAGAATATATCAGAAAAGTAGTTTGGGATGGACTGTTGGGGGCTGACTTTAATAAGCGCTACTGGAATCATCTAATCCGGCGTTATTCTAAACGGGACAAATATGCAAAAATATTTCTAGCGGCGATGTCCTCATCTACAGTGGCGAGTTGGGGTATCTGGGTTGAGATTGATATTTTATGGAAAGGTCTTTCTGCTATTTCAGCTGTTACTGCAATTGCCCTTCCAATCTTGGATTGGCAAAAAATAATAAGTAGGATGTCGGATTTAGTAGGAAAATGGTCGCGAATCGAATATGAATATGAAAATTTGTGGCTTGAACTACAAAATGACAACCCCATAAATAGGGTTGAAGAGGAGTATAGGCGTATCAGAGGAGAAGTAGCCGGATTAGATGACACAGGCCTTCCAGAGGATATGAAATTAAACGAGCAGTGCCGTAATGAGGTTTTAGAATCAAGAGGTTTAACGAGTTGAGTCTTCTTGAAAAGGGGGTGAATAATAATGTCTAAGAGCAAGAAAGAACCCAAAGGTAAAGGCTTAAATAGAGATGCTCTCGTAGAGGTGAAGCCTTTGAAACCATGGCCAAATCCACCTCCTAAAAAAGTACCAACCCCGCAGCCTGTCCAAAAACCTAATCCTAACCAGCCTCCAAAGGAGGATTGAGGGAGATAACCTCACAAAATGCTGAAGCTACGCCTTTTGCGCCATATACAAATGGCGTAGCGTAACTTAGACGATATTACCATAATTTTACCGTAACACCAAAATTCTATATTTGATGGAGTTAGTAATGTCACAAAACGCTATCACAGAAACAAACCTAACTAACCTTGCGCTTGCCAACAGAGGCAAAGTCCGAGATCTCTATGACCTCGGTGAGCAATTATTAATAATCTCAACGGATCGGATTTCGGCGTTTGATGTTGTGCTGCCGAATGGGATACCGTATAAAGGACAAATCCTGACCGGACTCTCTGAATTCTGGTTTGATTACACAAAATCGATCGTCGATAATCATATTGTCACTACTGATGTTTCACAGTATCCTGACGCGCTGCAGACCGATGCAGAAGTGCTTAAAGGGCGTTCAATGCTTGTGCGGAAGGCGAATCGAATTGATATCGAATGCGTTGTACGGGGATACATCGCGGGTTCTGCGTGGTTGGAGTATAAACAGGATGGAACGGTATGCGGGGAAAAGCTGCCGGCAGGACTAGTAGAGTCAGAACGTTTGCCAGAATCCATCTTCACCCCTTCCACGAAGGCAAAGCAAGGGGAACATGATGAGAACATCTCAATCGCAGAGATGGAGGAGGCGATTGGGAAGGATTTGTCAGAAAAGATTATCCAGACCAGTTTTGCACTGTTTGAAGCGGCAAGCGAACATGCAGAAAAGTCCGGAATTATCCTCTGCGACACCAAGTTTGAGTTTGGGCAGATTGACGGTCAGCTGATTCTTATTGACGAGGTCTTCACCCCCGATTCTTCTCGCTTTTGGCCCAAGGACGAATATAAGCCCGGTAGTTCGCCACCCAGCTTTGACAAACAGTATGTTCGGGACTATCTGAGTGATATTGGCTGGAACAAAGAGCCCCCGGCACCTGAATTGCCAGCGGAGGTTATCGGCCAAACCAGCGAAAAATATCTGGAGGCGTATCGCCTGATTGTTGGTCGGGAGTTGTTGTAAAACTAGGCTGTGGTGCTAGAAATCCAATGAAGCCTTTGGGTTAATTGACGGACTCAGACGACATCACATTTCATGTCCCGGTCATCGTTGGACGTCAAACACATGGCTTCGTTCGAACAACCCGTCCAGAAAGATTTCGACAAACCATTCGCCCTCGGTAAAGCCCCCTGAAGGAGCATCTATAAAGAACCAAGTAATCTGATCCCCCGTTGAGGAGGTGAAGGTTTCCTGGTCCTCTCGGAAGGGTGGGGCGTCTAAGGCGTCCTCCGGTGAAAACCAGTTGATTTCAGCCGTATGCCGTCCTTGGACGTTCACCCAAAAGATCCACAAGTAAATCCGATCGCTGGTGTCAAAAAAGGTGTTAGTGATTCCATCCGGACGGTCATCGCTGACATTAATTGCGAGGGTGGAGTCCAGAATCACAGGCTCACCTCTAAGCAGGCTTACCGATCCACTTCCACCTGAGCCCGCATTATCACACCCACCCAAAATGATGCCAAGAAGAAAGAGTTTTATAAAGAGACCGAAAAGATGAAATTTATTGTGCATTCGTGCATTTCTCCTCCCCGATGCTGCGATCGGGATTCAAAGCAACCTGTATTTATGTTTAAGCCTAGCTACATCATACCCGATCCATTTTGCCCTGTCAACCGAAAATCTGAGCTTATGGGAGTTGAGAACAGCGAGTAAAATGATCTTCCTAGCACAGTAATGGAGAATATTTGATGCAATTTGACTATGTTATTCATGGCGGAAAGGTTGTTGATGGCACAGGTGAGCGCGAGCCGTTTCCCGCCGATGTTGGCGTCATTGATGATCGAATCGCCGCGATTGGAAAGTTAGATCCTGCACAGGCAAACCGAGGTATCAATGCGGTAGGACAAATTGTAAGTCCCGGTTTCATTGATGTCCATGTTCATTCGGAGATTGCGCTGTTGGGCGGTCGAGATCGGTTGGGCGCTGTTCGTCAGGGTGTGACCACCCAGCTTACCGCACCGGATGGGTTTGGCTGGGCACCACTCCCACCGGAGAAAGCGCAGGAGATGTGGCGCTATACCCAGTTTGCGATTGGGGATGCGGAATTTGACCTTGATTGGCCCACCGCTGAAGATTATTTGAGCATCTTTCCCGGCAATACTCCCGCCAACGTTTATCCACAGGTGCCGCACTGTGCGGTTCGTTTGGGGGTAATGGGGTGGGATCCTCGACCAGCCACTGACGAAGAATTGGCTGCCATGGTGGAGACAACCCGCGAGTGGTTGGAGGCTGGTGCTGGTTGCCTCTGCTTGGGGCTTGATTACCAGCCGAGTGCCAACGCGGATCTCCGTGAACTTGTGGCTTTGTGCAAGCTCGCAGCGTCATACGGTGCAATCTATGCCGCACATATCCGTTACCGAATCCTCGGACGGAAAAAAGCGTGGGAAGAGACTTTCGCACTTGCCCAACAGTCGGGCATCCCCGTCCATATCTCCCACGAACGGGTAGATGACGAGAGTGCCGCGTTGCTTGAGCAGGTAGACCGCGAGGGCATTGATCTGACCTTTGAATCCTATCTCTATCCCGCGGGGATGACCCATCTCGCGCTGATGCTGCCGGCGGAGTTCCAAGTGGGAAGTCTCGCAGAGGTGTTAGCGAATTTGGAGAGGTCGGAGGTCCGGGAAAAATGCCTGCCCTATATCCAAGAACAGTTGGGACGGGGCGATCAGATTGTCGGCTATACCCGTTCCGGTCGGTTCATCGGCATGACCTTATCAGAAGCTGCCGAGAGTGTGGGTAAGTCCCGCGGGGACTTCGCTTACGATCTGATGCTTGAAGAGGAAGGAATAGAAACATTCGTTTTTCCTTGGCAGACACCGCCTGAAGATAACAAAGTGACAATTGACCGCACGGCTGTCCACCCGCGAATGATGATTGCGAGCGACGGAGTTTATGATATTCCCCATCCGCATCCGCGGGGATATGGCTGCTTCGTGCAGTACCTTGGACGTTTCGTCAGGGAACGTCAACTGGTGTCCCTACAGGAAGCGGTCTACAAAATGAGTGGATTTCCGGCGGCGCGTTTTGGGATTAAAGACCGTGGACGAATCGCCGAAGGCTTGGCTGCCGATCTGGTTATCTTTGACCCGAAGACCGTTGCTGACCGTGCGACATGGCAAGATCCGGTGGAGCCGGCAGTCGGCGTGAATTGGGTGTTAGTCAACGGTGTTCCGGTAATTGATGGCGGAAACCCCACAGGACAATTGCCGGGGCGTGTGGTACGACATTCCCCCTAATGTCAGAAAGTAAAGTGAGTAAATATGACAAGTGTAAATTCTTATCAATCCCTTGATGAAACCATTTCCAAACATGCCACTAGCCTTGCTGCCCAACTCAGGAAAGCCGCTGCTTCTGCGTCCAAAGAGGAAGAGATCCGTATTGCAGCTGAGAGAGAACTTGCTTTTATTGAACGCGAAGCAGGCATCGAACTGGAAGGCAGACATGAGTTTACAATCGGTAGAGGTCGAGCCGACTCCGTTTATGACTGCGTCATCATCGAATATAAGAACCCCGCCAGTACTGATAAACTTTCTACCCGAAGCGAGGCACCTGGAAATCAGAAGGTTGTCGAACAACTCAAAAAACGATTTTACGACATGCGAACTGAGTTAGGGCATCCACTTAATACCATGTTTGGCGTGGGGTGTGATGGCAATTATTTTATTTTTGTCCGCTTTCGAGATGACAAGTGGGAAATTCAAGACGCAGTCGAAATCAATCCCCATAGCACCGAACGTTTTCTGTGGGCACTGTTTAACTTGGGGCAAAGAGGGAAAGCATTCTCACCGGAGTATTTAGCGGGCGACTTTGGTGCTGATGCCAAACTTGCTCAGGATGGCATCCGTGCTCTTTATGATACCATCTGTACGACCGACGATCCAAAAGCCCAGACCTTCTTTCAGCAGTGGGAAATCCTGTTCGGTGAAGTGTGTGGATACGATGTCAAAACTCCTTCGGACAAAATAGAAAAATTGGGTGAGTCCTACGGTATTTATGGTGCCCTCAGACCGGCGGAACTGCTCTTTGCTCTCCATACCTATTACGCTCTGTTCATGAAGTTCTTGGCATCGGAAATCGTAACGTTTTTCCACAAATTACCGACTCCGTTGCAAAAGATTATCCAAGCGGGGACCTCCAACAAACTTAAACATGAAATGCAGGAGTTAGAAGCAGGGAGCATTTTCCGTCATTTGAGCATCACTAATTTTCTTGAAGGCGACCTTTTCGCGTGGTACACAACGGCATGGTGTGATCCTGTTGAGAAACTCATCCGAGATATGGGCGCGAAACTTGACGACTACAACCCCGGAACATTGTCTGAGGATCCCGCAGGTAGCCGCGACTTACTCAAGAAACTGTACCAACAACTTTTCCCTCAGACGGTTCGACACGATCTCGGAGAATATTATACCCCTGATTGGCTAGCAGAACATGTCCTTAACAAGTTGGAATACACCGGCGACCCGGAAAAACGCCTGCTTGACCCCGCATGCGGTTCTGGCACCTTCCTCGTCATTGCGATAAACCGTATTCGCAAGTGGTACGATGACAATCGTGAACGTTGTCCTTATAGCGAAAGCAAGCTATGCCAAAAGGTACTCCAGAATGTCATCGGCTTTGATTTAAACCCCCTCGCGGTTATGGCTGCCCGCACAAACTATCTCATCGCCATCCGAGACCTAATCAGTCATGTAGGAAGCGTAGAAATCCCTGTTTATCTCTGCGATTCTATCATGACGCCATCGGAGTACAGTGAATTGATAGCAGGAGGGAAGCTGGGCGATATTCGAGAACTCCAAACCAGTGCTGCAAAGTTCCTTATTCCTACCGAAATCGCAACAAGCCATGATTACTTGGCGAAGTATGCCGAACAATTGGAGTTTTGCATTCGTAATGGTTACTCACCTGAAGAATTCATTAAACTGTGTCGTGATGTAGCTCTTCCCGTTACCATTGAAAACCTCCACACGGATCTTTACAACACTTTGGTGAAACTTGACAACGAAAATAAAAACGGTGTTTGGGCCCGTATTATCAAAAATAGTTTTGCGCCGTTGTTTATTGATCCGGTGGATTATGTTGCAGGAAATCCACCGTGGGTGAATTGGGAAAATTTACCCACCGAATACCGAGATTCAATGGCTCCTCTGTGGCAGCAGTATGATCTGTTTCGCCATAAAGGAATTAGAGCGCGGCTTGGTGGTGCGAAGGACGACCTTTCAGTTCTAATGACATACGTTGCACATGACACCTATTTAAAAGAAAAAGGGAGACTTGGTTTTGTAATCACACAGACGGTTTTCAAAACCAAAGGGGGAGGAGAGGGATTCAGAAGTTTTACGTACCAAAAGGGAGACAAGAACATTTCTTTGAAGGTTCTTGCTGTTGATGATATGAGCTCCCTGCAGCCCTTTGAGGGGGCAACAAACCGCACCGCCGTTTTCTTATGCGAAAAGACCGAGAAGCCTTTCGACTATCCGGTCCCCTACATTCTTTGGCAGAAGACGAGAAAAGGACGGATTGACCAAGATGCGACGCTTGAGGAGGTAAAGGCAGAAACGCTGCAGTGCGAATTGGAAGCAATTCCGGTGGATAAGAATGATTCAACATCGCCTTGGTTGACGGTGCCGGAAGCGGCTTTGTCTGGAACCCGAAAAGCTATCGGTAGAAGTGATTACAAGGCTCATGCTGGCATTACTACATGGCTAAATGGTGTCTATTGGATTCGTATTTTAGAGCGTTTGCCCAATGGTGAACTGCTCATCGAAAATCTCCACGATGTGGGCAAAAAAAAGGTAGAACGTATCCAAGTAAGCATCGAGCCCGATTTGGTTTATCCTCTCCTCCGTGGGCGTGATGTGAAGCGTTGGTGGACAAAACCGTCAACTGCCGTCATCCTTCCAAATCGAACAGATAAATTAGCTGGTATTCCTGAAGCTGAGATGAGACACCTATATCCAAAAACCTATGCCTACTTCAAGTTATTTGAAGAGCAACTTCGGCAACGTTCCGGTTATCGCAGTTATTTCGAGCCAACTGATCCTTTTTGGTCAATATATAATGTTGGCCCCTATACGCTTACGCCGTGGAAGGTGATGTGGCCTGAGGTTGGACATGAAGTGCAAGCAGGAGTCTGCAATCCTATTTTAGGCGATTTTGATTGCTTAGAAAAAACACCAATTCCTGATCATACCACTATTGCTATTTCTTGCGAACTCGGGCAATCGGAAGCATACTTTCTGGCTGCAGGACTGAATTCTTCACCAGTTCGTTCTATCGGTCTGGGGTATATCACTTTACATCCATCACCGCATGTCCTGACCTACATGGCTATTCCACGGTTTAATCCGGAGAATACTCTCCACCTCCACCTCGCAGAACTTTCTGAATATTGCCATGATGCCAGAACAAACGGAGATAAATCAACTGTTACCGCCTTGGAATCTGAGATAGATAAGGAGACTGCACGGCTCTGGGACATCACTGAGGATGAACTAAAAGCTATACAAGATTCTCTGAAGGACATGAAGCAGCCGAAAAAAAGTTCTAAAAAAAAGGCATCCACAGAAGCCTATAAGGAACAACTATCGTTATTCCCTACTCCGTTAGAGGAAAAGTAGGTACATGGCTGAGGGATATAATTATGACACAAGCACTCTTGACTTACGATGACTACCTCACGCTGCCAGAAACCATGCAGCGATATGAGGTTATCGACGGGAAACTGATTATGGAACCTGCACCCCTATTTGGGCACCAATGGCACTCGAGAAAAATCTTTCAACCGATGGCAAATTATGTGGATGAGCACCTATTAGGGCTTGTCGTGTATGCCCCCGTTGACATCATGATTAGTCGAGCACCCTTGCGGACTCGACAACCAGATGTGCTTTACATCAGTTTTGAACGGATTACACAGTTGGGGTTGGAGGATATGGAAGAACTCCCTTTCCTTGACATCGCACCGAATCTGGTCGTCGAAATTGTCTCTCCCAGCGAATCACAACAAAACGTTTCAGACAAACTCGCGGACTATCAACGGATGGGGGTCGATGAGTGCTGGCTTGTACGTTCAAGGGAGGGCACGATTGAAGTGGTGCAATTCATCTCTGATTCATCTAGAACCGTTGAACGATTCAGCAATGGCGCGCGAGTCCAATCTCATGTGTTGCCCGGGTGGCAGCCTGTCGTTGATGATCTCTTGGTTCCGCTTACCTCTCTTAAAACTCAATCTGTCGATCAATGAAGCGAATCTCAAGATAGGATTTTGACTCACTAGCATATTGCGTCTCACAGTTCTCAGGAAATGATTTATGGCATATCTCATCGGCATTGATGTTGGAACGACAGGGGCGAAGACGATCCTCGTTGATGAAAACGGTCAACTGCATGCCAGTGCCCTAGAGGAGTATCCGCTGTACACGCCCCATCCGAAATGGGCGGAACAAGCCCCGGAGGACTGGTGGCAGGCAACGGTGAAATCCATCCAACGGGTGCTTGCCGAATCGCAGGTTTCGCCTAAGGAAATCAAGGGATTAGGATTGTCCGGTCAGATGCACGGTTTGGTGCTGATGGACAGCGGGGGCAGTGTCCTGCGTCCGGCGATTCTATGGTGTGATGTGCGAACGACGGAACAGTGTCACTACATCACAGAGGCTGTCGGTGAGGATTTGCTGGTGCAGAGTACGTGTAACCCCGCACTTGAAGGGTTTACTGCGCCAAAAGTGATCTGGGTACGGGACAACGAGCCTGAGATTCTGGAAAAAACGGCTACAATGTTACTCCCCAAAGATTACGTCCGATTCCGGTTGACAGGGGAAATCGCCGCAGAGGTTTCCGATGCGGCGGGGACGCTCCTGTTCGATGTGCGGCAACGATGCTGGTCTGAGGAAGTGTTGCACAAGCTCGGGATCGACCGAGTGCTTCTGCCGCCTGTATACGAGTCGGTCGATATCTGTGGAAGGATTACCGCGGAGGTTGCCGAATTGACAGGACTCACGGTGGGGACTCCGGTGGTCGGAGGTGGAGCGGACAACGCTTGTAGCGCAGTTGGCAACGGGATTGTCAGGACGGGACGGGTTTCGGCGAGTATTGGAACATCGGGAGCAATCGTTGCACATACCGATGAAGCCAAAGTGGACCCAAACCTACAGGCACACAGCTTCTGCCATTCTGCCCCGCACAAGTGGTATCTGATGGGTGTGGTACTTTCAGCCGGCGGCGCGTTCCGTTGGTTTCGCGACAATTTAGGTGACTCAGAGGTCGCGGCTGCGAAACTCGAAGGCGTTGATTCATATCAGATTTTGACCCAGCACGCAGCAGAAGCACCCGTTGGCAGTGAGGGCTTGATCTTTCTGCCTTACCTCACCGGCGAACGCACGCCACACGCGGATGCGAACGCCAGAGCGACCTTCTTCGGTATGACGTTGCGGCACGGTAAACCCCATCTAATTAGATCGGTAATGGAAGGTGTTGCCTACGCCCTGCGCGACTCGTTAGAGATTATTCGTGGGTTGGGAACGCCCATTGAACGAATTTACGCTACGGGTGGCGGTGCACGGAGTTCGCTTTGGCGACAAATCCAAGCTGATGTATACGACGCGGAGCTGGTCACAATCAACATTGCCGAAGGGCCAGCATTTGGCGCAGCAATTCTCGCGGGTGTCGGAACCGGGGTTTACGACAGTGTTGAGAGCGCAGCAGATGAAATTATCGAAATCACGTCGGTGACGCAGCCGAACACAGACAATGTGGGAATTTATGAAGAATATTACCAGGTTTACCGCGCGCTTTATCCCGCTCTCAAGCCACAGTTCGATCGGGTGACGGCGGTGGTTTCGGGCGGAGGATATGATGAATAAACTTACACATTTTGACGAAAAAGGACATGCCCGCATGGTTGATGTTACTCCGAAAGCGGAGACTCTACGGGTAGCGGTGGCACGCGGACATGTGTTGGCAAAACGGGAAACACTCCAATTAATCGCTGAACGTGGTTTCGCAAAAGGGGATGTCCTCGAAGTCGCTCGCCTCGCCGGCATCATGGCGACCAAACGCACCGGCGATCTCATCCCCCTCTGCCATCCACTCGCATTGACCTCTGTCAAAGTCGACCTGTCGATCAATGAAACTGAACAGTATGTCGAAATTGAGGCAGAGGTGCAGACCGTCGGGCGGACAGGTGTCGAGATGGAAGCCTTGACCGCAGTGTCTGTCGCCGGTTTGACGGTTTATGATATGTGTAAGTCGATAGACAGGGAGATGGAGATTTCTGATATTCGATTGGTCAAAAAGACTGGCGGGAAAAGTGGAACATTCATCCGGGAGGAATTATCATCATGAAAGGGATTGACTCGGTTACAAGATTGATGCAAATCTCCGGTCTAAAGTCGAGATTCAAAGCAATTTACGTTTGCCTGATTTTGATCTGCATTCTGTTTGTCACACCGGACACCTCTGCCAGAGATTACGCGCTTATCATTGGTGGAGTTGGCGGTGAGAAATCCTTTTACGATGAATTTTGGAACGCGACCTCACGAATGCATAACCTGCTGATGGAGGAATACGGCTATGCACCGGAGCATATCACCTTCCTATTTGAAGATGATGGAGAGATGTCGGGTCAGGTCAATGGAAAATCGACGAAAGCTGGGATTGAAGCTGCTTTTGCCGATCTGCAGTCGCGGGTCCAATCGGGGGATCGGTTCCTCCTCTTTATGGTTGGTCATGCAACCAAAACCGCAAGAGGGCTAAAATTCAACTCCCCCGGACGGGATGTCAGCGATATAGAATTCGCCGCGCTCATAGAGCAGATTCCCGCTGAGCAGATGATCTTAGTCTTCGGATTCCCTTATAGTGCGCGTGTCGTTTCTCAAGTGAGCAGGGAAGGACGAACGATTATCACCGCGTGCTCACCGCGTGAGGGGTACATGCGTTCAGGATTCGGGAATCTCTTCATTGATGCTTTTTCTGATCGACTTGCAGATGCGGATGACAATGAAGCGATTTCATTGTTAGAGGCGTTCCTGTACACCCAAAAGCGGGTGAAAACGTGGTACGAAAGCGATGGCTCTGTTCAATCGGAGCACCCTCACCTTGATGATAATGGGGATGGGATTGCCTCACGCCAAGAGTTGCCAAACGCTTCGGAGGGCACACTCTCTCAAAGGACTTACCTTGGAAAACGTCGTTCAGCGCTCGTTGATCGTGTGTCAGCTGAACTGAACTTGGATCGTCCCGATGATGAATTAGCGGAAGCATTTGCTAAGGTTAACGCCCCACCATCCCAACGGACCTCAATTCCCTATAATTTCGTTTCAGAAGCGGAGGAAGTGCAGATCGAAACATTGCTCACTGACGCACCGGATGCGGATGATTATCCCGATAGCGGTGCGGTTGTGCTTTGGGAAACGGAAGTGATGAACATCAACGAAGACAGTAGCTACATCTATTCGACACGGCGGATTGTGAAAATTTTTAATGATACGGGGCATAAATTTGGTAAGGTTAGCATACCTTACACACGGGGAAACGATGACATCACGATTCACCACGCTCGAACACTCGCTCCTGATGGTCGTGTGATAGATCTCGACCAGCGGGAGATTATTAAAAATATCCCGCCACCGAGTGCGGTTGAAGCAGGTTTGTTTGTGGACGCTCGCCTCATGCACTTTTCAATGCCAGAGATGTCAGATAATTGCATCATTGACTACGCTTACTCGTCTAACAATCGAGGGCATTTGATGCAGGGCGAATTTTGGCATCAGGTCTACTTTCAAACTTCGGTGCTTGTGCAGCACTACCGTTTTACGATTCACGCACCGACAAAAAAAGCGGTTTACTACCAGACCAACAGTCCGCAGTCCATTGGGGGTGAGCCGACAATCACAGAAAACCGCTATACACGCACCTACACATTTGAAATGCGTGATGTTCCACCGCTCCGTGAGGAGGCGTTTATGCCAGCTGTCGAGGACCTCGCCCACAGTATCACTATTTCATCACTTGACTCGTGGGATAAACTTATGGAATGGTACGGAACGCTCATCCGTGAACAAGATCATGTGACACCAGAAATTGAGCAGAAGGCGAAGGATTTGCTAAGAGGCGCGTGGAGCCGAAAAGAGAAGATTAAACGCCTCTACGAATACGTTGCGACGAACATCGATTATGTCGGCATTGAACTTGGAATATGGGCGATAAAGCCACACTCGGCACCGGAAATCTTTAAGGAAGGGTATGGCGACTGCAAAGATAAGACGACACTGCTCAGCACAATGCTGTCAGCGGTAGACATCCAGTCCTACCCGGTGTTGATTTCTGCGGGTGAATCCAGCCGAGTTATTCGTGAAATCCCCTCGCTTTCATATTTTAATCATATGATTCTCGCCGTGGAGGGGGCTGACGACGGTGAGCTCATCTGGCTAGATGCGACAGCGGAAACCTGCGCGTTCGGCGATCTTCCCGCTAGTGATCAGGATCGGTGGGCTCTCATCGTCAACCCCGATTTTCTCATGGGGGAACGGGAAGGAACGGACCAAGAGCTTACCTCCAAAACCGTGGAGTCTACTTCAAATCCCGAAGAAATTGGCGAAATGGGAGAGCAATTATATCGATTTGCGAAAAGCCCAACAATCGAAGCAGCAGTAAACCTTAAAAGTGTTGAGACACGGATACAGGTGGAAGATGATCTATCAGTAGAGGTCACTCAGACACTCACCGTAACCGGAGCGTTCAACACGAAGCTACGAAGCCAATTGAAATATATCAATCCCGATGGGCAATCGAAGTTTTTGCATGAATATATGGAGCTTGACGCCCGCGCGAAGTTAGAGAAGATTTCGATCTCAAACCTTAATACCATGGAGGACGAATTGAAGATTGGCCTCACATGGCGCTGTGACGATTACCTCTTTGCGATTGGTCAGCAGTATGTCCTTGAGTTACCACTCGTCAAGCATCCTTACGCTGCATTGCTAAGTGAAGAGAGCAGGACACATCCAGTCGCCCTCAGTAAAGCAGTTACCTTTATAGATGAAGTTGCTGTCAACTTATCGTCTCAATTTTCAGTAGATTCTGTGCCTGAAGACCGTGAGATTCACAACGGTGTTGGATTTATCGGACTCAAATATACGAAATCGAAACGAAAAATGGTGATGAAACAGACCCTCCGCTTCCATCGTCCAACAGTCCTTGTCGATGAGATTCTCGACCTAAAAGCACTTGTTCGGCAGGCTTCAAACAAGGGGACAAAGCGGGTGTTGTTAATCCAAAGGTGAGCATGAATTTGCAGGCAAGTTCTAGTGAAAAATCTTAATTGTTTGGGTTCGGCGGGTGTGAGGAGAGCAATTGGTGAGAAAGAAAGACCATTATCAAATCCTTGGTGTGAGTCGGAATGCAACCTTCGACGAAATAAAGAAAGCCTATCGACAGATTGCGATGCGACATCATCCCGACAAAAATCCGGGGGATAAACGAGCAGAGGAAAGATTTAAGGAAGCATCAATGGCCTATCAGGCATTGAGTGAGCTCAATCCGCAGCACGTCGGTAATCAGTCGTCGAGAACAGATGCGGAAAGTCAAGGCGGTGAGGGATTCAGGCGTTCTAGTGATAGCAATTCCAAAATTGATAATCTCTTCGATAACCTGTTTAGGTCCGGGCCGCAAACGAAACGAAAAGCAAAAACGAAGCAGACAGTTAGGGCACAAGGAAGGCGTGGTTCCAACATAAGAACCAGCCTGACTCTTCCATTTACTGAAGCCATGCTGGGAACGCAGAAATCGGTTCGCGTACTCCGCAACGAGGAATGCGACATTTGTGAAGGTACTGGGGCGAAAGAGGACTCACCCCAATCAACTTGTCCCAACTGTATGGGAAATGGTGAAATCCTTGACCGGTTGCTGCGGAATGATACGTCGCACAATAAACCGTGTGAACGCTGCCAAGGAACGGGTGTCCTAGTTCACCGCCCGTGTCAGACTTGTCGTGGGACAGGTGCTAGCCGCAAGAAACGCTCTTTACTGGTGAAGATGCCTCCGGGGATTCAGAGTGGTAAATCGTTACGTTTACCGGGTCAGGGGGAATGTGGTTTCCGTGGGGGACCTAACGGCGATCTGTTTGTGGATGTTGTTGTCAAGCCGCACCCGGTCTTACAACGCGATGGGTATAATTTGCGGTGTCAGATTCCAGTCGGCTTTGCGACCGCGACCTTGGGTGGAGAAGTTGATGTCCCGACGCTTACTGAACCCATCGCATTGGACCTCCCACGAGGCACACAGCCCAATCAGACTTTCCGGCTAATCGGGCAAGGAATTCAAAAATCTGAAGACGAGCGGGGAGATCTCTTGGTCACTGTAGTTATTGAAATCCCTACTGCCCTAACGAAGAAACAGGAGCAGCTGCTGAAGAAATATGTCGAGTTAGAGAAAAAAGCCTCATCACAGCAATCTTGACAGACCGCAACCCTGATGCTCCTCGATGCACGGGTTGGGACAGGTCGATTGGGATTCAAAACAACTTGACACGTAGGCTCGCTTTTTGGTTCATTGATGAACGAATGAACTCATGTACTAATGAACTTATCACAGTGGTGTCTGGTCTCCCTCGGTCTGGCACCTCAATGCTGATGCAGATGCTGGATGCCGCCGGTTACCCGTGCCTAACCGACGGTATACGAAAGGCGGACGCCGACAACCCGCGTGGCTATTTTGAATACGAGAAAGTAAAACGGCTTCGACGCGATTGGGGGTGGATGCCCGAAGCAGAAGGCAAAGCGGTGAAAATCATCGCCCAACTGATTCCATTTCTGCCGCCCCAATTCAGCTATCGAGTTATCTTCATGGAGCGCGACATAGGTGAAGTGCTTGCCTCTCAGCGAAAGATGCTCCAGCGTCAAGGGAAAAGTGGGGGCAACCTGTCCGATGTGCAGCTGGGTAAGATTTTTGAACGTCAAATCCACGAAGTAAAGCTGATGTTGGCTCAACGCAATATCCCGACACTTAATGTGGCGTATTCGAATGCCCTGCAACGCCCGATGGAGATTGTAGAGAAAATCCGAGAGTTCGTCAGTGAAGATCTGGATGTGCATGCCATGGCTGCAGCGATTGATCCTAATCTCTATCGTCAGCGGTGTGAGGGATAGACTTCAACACCGTTTGTATCGCATCGGTAGCATAGATCCATCTTCCGTCCTCAATTCTCAATGCTCGAAATTAGGAGAAAAAATGCACGCTACCACAACAAAACCGCTCACAGCTGAGGAGGCACGGATATGCGTTACCGGCTGGGATGTCAATCGTCCTGACTCGTTCCCCGGACTCGGCGACTTCATTGGTTGGGCTGGGGCACTAGAGCGGATGCCCAATGGAAATCTGCTGCTCGCCCACTCCGCTGGTTACTGGCACGCCTCGTTTGCGTCACCGAGACTGTTTGAGAAGGAAACCCGAGAACGCTATGCCGCTGAAGGTTGGCCCGTGGATTTTGTTGCCCCTACAGGTGGACGCTCAATGGCAGTCCATTCCACCGATGAAGGTTGTACATGGAGCAAACCTGTCGGACTGACGGACATTCCTTTAGACGATGGTCCTGTTACGGTGTTTGTACCCCAAGATAATACCGTGCTTTGTTTCATCAATGTGCAGGCATCGTGGTATGGATTCTCAGAGGCACCCCCGGCTTTCCGCAAGGACCTGAATGGATTGAATACCCAGCAGTGCGTGATTAGGTCAACTGACAGCGGGGCAACTTGGAGCGAACCGATTTGGCTGGACAGCCCCGGCTCATTTTATGAAAGGAGTCACGGTCAGGCGGTCCAACTCCCCGATGGGGGTATCCTTTGGCCCACCTACTGTTCAAATCAGGGCGAGAATCATCTCTTTGGTGCGATTCGCCGCTCCGATGATGCCGGAAAGACGTGGTGCACCGTCTCCACGATTCGCCGCAACGGGAAGGATGTGGACGAACCTGCCATTGCTCGTTTTGACGACGGACGTCTCGTTATGGTGTCCCGACCCGATGGCGGCATCTTTTTCTCGGAAGACGATGGCGTGAACTGGCACGAGTCTGGACAAATGGTTGAGAGCGGGACCGTCATCAAAGCACCGCGATTGTTCGTGCTGGAGGATGGCCCCCTCGTCTGCGTTGCGACCTACCAAGGTGGGCTATATGTTTTCTTGAGTAGGAACGGAGGCGTGGATTGGACGCCGGAACTTCCGCTCGATGTGTCTTGCTACGGCTACCCCGGTGGACTTCAGATGGAAGATGGATCGCTGCTCATCTCTTATTGCGAAAGTGGGAAAGCCCCGAACCGCGTGTATGTGATTCGGTTCCAAGTCAACTCTACACGGGATGGTATCGAACTACTGAACATTGGGAAGTCTCCATAGCAGGTTATCTGCCCCGATGCGATCGGGATTCGGAGCAGCCTTATACTGGTTATCAACGGATTCGCTCATTTCCATATTTCTTAAGGATTGGAGGTATGATTTGGAGCTTGAGCAGAAAACAGAGTTAATTTCTGATGCTTTAGAAAAACTTTACGGCATCCCCAAACCGGACACGGAAGAAAATGTCCTCGATTGTTTAATACTTACAGTCTTGTCCCAGAACACAAACGATGTGAACCGTGATAAGGGATTTGCAATCCTCAAGGAGCGCTTTCCGGCGTGGGAGGATGTTCTCAATGCGGATGTGGAGGAAATCGGGGATGCTATCAAGATTGCAGGGCTGCACGGACAAAAAAGTCGCACAATCAAGAATTTTTTGACATGGCTCAAGGCGGAATATGGCGAGTTAGATTTGGAATTCATCCGCGAGATGGAAACCAAAGACGCAATACCTCTGCTGTCTCAGCACAAAGGCATCGGCATCAAGACTGTGTCCGTCACACTCGCCTTTGCCTGTGGACGTGATGTGTTCCCCGTGGATACGCATGTCCTGCGGATCAGCAAACGGCTTGGATTTGTGCCGTCAAATTGTACTGCGGAAAAAGCGCATGAATTGATGCCGCAAATTATCCCCGAAGGCAAAGCGTACCCATTTCATATGAACCTTATTTCTTTTGGGCGTCAGATTTGCAACGCACGTAAACCGAAATGCGATCAGTGTCCTATCACAGCACATTGTCTCTATTATCGGGGTGAGTTGTAACTCGTGAAATGATTCGAGGACAGGTTCTTCCGAAGATTTTATCTGCTTCCGAGGTGATTGATTGCCGAATATAGAACATCATACCGTAATTATTGTGGGTGGGGGACCTGCCGGGCTTCCGCTTGCTGTAGTGTTGGGAGGTTGGCACCCTTACTTTCGTGGAAGTGGTATGTTCAGTCTGCGCTATCCACAGTTGGCTGCGGGGCTGCAGCAAATCAAAGGGACCCTTCTGGGATTGGATTTCAAGACATTGTCCAGAAACGTCCCGCCCGTAGATCTCTTCCGACTCCTCCATCACCCCAGACAGTTGTTTGAAGAACTCGCGCAAATCGCGATGGAATTTCGCCGAGAGACGCCGATAGATTACCTGCTCATTACGCAAGAGGAGGTCGGCGGGCTATGGAACAATGTCCCCCAAAATCTCTTGACCCTTTCTCCAGGACAGTGGATGGAGTTCCCGTTCTATCCACTGGCGCAACATATTGAGGAGCAGGGAATTGACCTAAACGTCAATGATCTGATAATCAAGGGTGACCTACTGCGTTACTATCACAGTATTCCCGCTCGATTTGGACAAGCTGACCGCATCCATACCGGTGAAAAGGTCGTCCGTGTTGAGCCGCATGAACGCGGCTTTCTGGTCACGAGCAGAGATCTCGGGACGGAAACAACCCATCAGTATACTGCCAAGTACCTCGTTTATGCCGTAGGGCAACGGTGCATCCTTCGCCGGCTCGATGTGCCTGGAGAAGACCTCCCATTTGTGGCGAAAAGCTACGATCGGCCCGAAGATTTCTCTGGCGAGCGGGTGATTGTCGTCGGTGGCGGTAGGTCGGCGGATTGGGCGGCAACGGAGCTCTACGATGCGGGCAAACAGGTTTATTATGTGATGCGCCAATCGTTTGAGAACCACTGGCGGTTGATCAGCGATAGCCGCTACGGGCTGCCTTATTACGCTCGACTTGCAGAGATTATGGAGAGTCGAGACCCCCGTTTTCAGACATTATATCAAAGCCACATTCGCGAGATTAAAGAAGGCGAATCGGCCGGTCTAGTGACTGTAGATCATCAGAGAGAGGAACAGGTCATCGAAGCTGAGCATGTTATCCTAGAGGTTGGCGGGGCTGCAGATTACTCTCTCTTTGAGGGATTTGAACCGCTGAAGCAGGTCGAAAAGTATGATAACTATCGTTTCCAGTTGCATCAGGTGATGACGCATCCACATAACTACGAGGCAGTCAGTATCCCGAACCTCTATATGGGTGGTTATCTTGCATCGGGTATTGGATTGGTAGTCATTGCCATGCACGGGACAACTTACGCGATTGCCGGGGATATCCTTCAAAAAGAGGGATTTATCAGTGAAACGTAATGCGTGAAACGTAAAAACAGTTGGTTTATAGGTTCATGAATGAATTAATGAACCTATGCACCCTTGAAGAACAGACTTGGAGCGAAATATGACACGTATTGGCGTTATCGGTACAGGAGGCATGGGCAGTGGTCATTGCAATTCGCTGCCTCAGGTTGAAAATTGTGAGTTTGTCGGCGTTGCGGACCTTCGATTGGAGGCGGCGCAAGCTGTCGCAGAACAGCACCAAATCCGTGCATTTCAAGATTACCGTGAACTGCTAGAGATTGTGGACGCTGTCGTAGTTGCCACGCCGCCGGTGGCACATCGGGAGGTTGTCGTTGCGGCAGCGGAGTCGGGTGTCCACGCCTTTTGCGAAAAACCCCTTTCTCTCACTCTCAGCGATGCGCACGCGATGGTTACGGCTGCAGACAAAGCAGGGACGCACCTGATGGTGGGTCAAGTGCTTCGTTTTTACCCCGTGCATGTCCTCGGCAAACAGCTGGTTGATGACGGTGAGATCGGGGATGTGACCTATATTGAAACAGACTATAGTGGCCCCTATCGGGGACCGCGAGAACGTCCATCAACGTGGTACGGGGGTGTTGGTGGACTTCTGGAGAACGGTATTCACAAGTCTGATCTGATTAACTGGTTTGGCGGGACTGCTCTAACGGTTGCAGCAGAAGTGGGTAGCTTTTCTGGACACGAAGATTGGGAAGATTACACCGTCTCTCTCATTCGATACGATACAAAAGCGATAGGGATATTGCGATGGGGTGGGTTCATGGGTGCACGCGGCACAAATGACACTATCATTGACGGATCAAAAGGTTCGCTACGGCTCGATATGGGAGCTGACATTGCGTATCTCAAAAAGATTGGCGAATCGGAATGGAAGACGCTCACCCCCAACCGTACTGTGCCACATGGTGTCGTCGGTGAACTGACCCATTTTGTGGATTGTATCCGCGAAGATAAGACACCCTTGGTTGATGGCAGGGCAGGCCGTCATGCTGTTGAGATTGTCTTAGCGACCTATCGTTCAGCAAAGGAGAAGATTAAGGTCATCTTGCCGATGCAAGATTTGTAGGGAGGACTAGGAACGGGAGAACATCAATCACTCCAGAAACCGAAGAAGTTCCAGAAAGACAGTAGAAACACGATCTTATTTGGTTCCTCGTCATTCTTTCGGACAATTTTTCTAACTGCATGATATTGCCGTTCTCGCTCGTCTTTTATCTTGGCTTGCAGTTGCTATTTTTCAGCGTCGGTGAACTTTCTCATCGGAAATCACCCTCTTTGGTTCTTCTGCCAGACAGGTAGGTGTACTCATTCAACCACTCTAATATAGGCGACAAGAGCAGATTCGTCAAACTATCCTAGGGGAATTATACCATAATAAAACTATCTATGGGACAACGCTCTCACTTTTGAAGGAGTTCAACATGCCTACGGACAGCGAACAAAAGAATGAAAATCTACGTCCGAACATCCTCTGGATCTGCACGGACCAACAACGTTACGACACAATCGGTGCGTTGGGCAATAGTTATGTCTCAACCCCGAACGTCGATCGGCTGGTCGAGGAGGGAGTTACTTTTACTCACGCCTACTGCCAAAGCCCGATCTGCACCCCTAGCCGGGGAAGCTTTCTTACAGGAATGTATCCGAGTGCGGTGCACGTCAACGGAAACGGTAACGAATACTTCCCGGACAATCCACCCCTTGTGACACGCCTTCTCGCAGACGCTGGCTACGATTGCGCACTGATTGGCAAGCTGCATCTCGCTAGTGCTTATGGTCGTATTGAACCCCGCGTGAACGATGGGTACCGGTATTGGCAGTATAGCCATGCACCCCGCGATGACTGGGAAACGGGACACGACTATGCGGACTGGGTGCGATCTAAGGGGCATATTCTGGGGGAATTGACCAAAAGCGTTGACGGTGTGCCCGCTGAACTCCATCAAACTACGTGGTGTGCGGAAAAGACAATTGAATTTATCCGGCAAGAACGAGATGCACCGTGGCTGGCAAGTGTAAACATCTACGACCCTCACCCACCCTTCAACCCGCCCAAAACTTACAGGGACATGTTCGATCCAGCCGATATGCCGGGGCCCCTTTTCCGGGAGAGCGATCTGGAGCAGCAGCGGAAACTGGAAGCCGTTGATTTCCAATCAAAGGGACGATCTCCAGAGGAACTGGATATCCGCAGCCCGATCGTGCCGCAGTCTCCGGGGGCAGCTGAAGCAGCTTCAGCGGGCGGACGCGATGCCAAAACCTTGCAGGCGGCCTATTACGCCATGATTAAGCTAATCGACGATGTGTTGGCACGTATCTTGGAGACGCTGGAGGAGACCGGGCAGCGTGAACGGACGGTAATTATCTTCACTAGTGACCATGGGGAGATGCTCGGCGATCATGGACTGATTCAGAAGGGGTGTCGGTTCTATGAAGGGCTGGTTCGTGTGCCACTAATCTTCTCTTTGCCCGGACACTTTGAGCAGGGTTTGAGAAGCGATGCGTTGGTGGGACTGCTAGACAAAGCACCGACCTTACTGGACTTGGCTGGTTTAGAAATCTCTGACCGTATGCAGGGCATGTCGTTACTGCCAATCCTCAAGGGAGAGGCTTCTCCTGCTCATCACCGGGATTTCGTCCGCTGCGAATTCTATGATGCCTTAGATCAGCCGGACGGCACCTTTGCCACGATGTACCGGGATAGACGGTATAAGCTGGTAATGTACCATGGTCACGCGCACGGAGAACTCTACGACCTTGAAACAGATCCGGGGGAGTTTGAAAACTTGTGGGATGCCTCGAGCGCACAAAGCGTCAAGGTGGATTTGATGAAGCGAAGCTATGATGCTTCGATGCTCGCGATGGACCGAGGACCTCGACGAATCGGACCGATGTAGTAAACTATTTAACTTCAGGATGGCAATTACGAAAAAGGAGTAAAACCTATGTCTGATTCCAATAGTCGCCAGCCTAATATAATTTTTATTTTAACGGATGATCAGGGACCTTGGGCAGCAGGCTGCTGTGGAAACGATGAAGTTCGCACACCAAACATAGATCGACTTGCGGAAACGGGTGTGCGTTTCGAGAACTTTTTCTGTGCCTCTCCCGTCTGTTCCCCGGCACGGGCTAGCCTGATGACCGGACGGATTCCATCGGCGCATGGCGTGCACGACTGGATTCGAGATGGGAATATGCCACCGAACTCAGCGAGGTATCTTGAAGGTTTAACGTGCTACACCGACGTGCTAGGTGCCAACGACTACACCGTTGGACTCAGTGGAAAATGGCATCTCGGCGATAGCATGACGCCACAGCACGGCTTCAATCACTGGTTCGCAATGCCACTGGGTGGTAGTAAGTATAACGACGCAGAGATGATTCGGGACGGGGTTGTGGAGGTGCAGCCCGGCTACGTTACCGATGTCATCACCGACGACGCCTTGCAGTTCATTGAGGCAAACAAAACTCAACCGTTCTATCTTAGCGTCCATTATAACGCACCCCACACGCCGTTCGATGGACATCCGCAGGATATTGTGGATTCTTACGATGATTGTCCATTCAAAACCTGTCCTCAAGAGGCGGCGCACCCGTGGGCAACCCCCGGCTCTCGCATACATCTAGGAAACCGGGAATCGTTAAAGGGTTACTTTGCAGCGATTACGGCGATGGATTTGAACGTCGGGCGCATTTTGGAGAAGCTTGAGGGGCTCGGCTTGCGGGAAGACACACTCATCATCTTCAGCAGCGACAATGGCTATTCCTGTGGGCATCACGGCTTTTGGCACAAAGGGAATGGTACCTTTCCGCTGAATATGTACGAGAACTCCGTCAAAGTTCCCTTTATTATGAGTCACCCCGCAGGTATTCCACAAGGACGTGTTACCGAGGCGATGGCAAGTCAGTACGATTTTATGCCGACGCTGCTTGACTACCTTGGCTTGGAGATGCCAGCAGATCCATTGCGACCCGGGCGGAGTTTCCGACCGGCTTTGCTCGGCGAAACGGATGATGCGCAGGATGAAGTGGTCATCTTTGACGAATATGGTCCCGTCCGGATGATTCGGACGCAGGAGTGGAAATATGTTCATCGCTATCCTTACGGTCCCCATGAGCTCTATGATCTGGTAAACGATCCAGACGAACGGAAAAACCTTGTGGAAGAGAGCTCGAAAAGTGCGCTGGTAAAGGAGATGCGTCAACAACTTGCCTCTTGGTTCAGCCGGTATGTCCTGCCGGAGCTTGATGGGACACGATTCCAAGTCACAGGTTTGGGACATGCTGCCAAGATTGAGCCGGGTTCCTGTGGCGAAGGTGCGTTCCATCCGCTACCAGAAGACTGGCACGAAGTCCGACAACGGCAATTCCCGCGTAGGTAGGGCACTGGTTAGGAAAGCAGGAATAAGTCACCTATGCAGTTGGATTAAACAGGTACGAGTTCAAAGCGTCCAATGGAAGTTTTTTTCAGTCGATTGGAGAGGATTTATGGTTTCAGAAAACTCTGTTTCAACTGAGGCTTCAACGGTGAAAAGTGGACTGACACCCCAGCAGGTGCAGCAATTCAGAGATGACGGGTTTTTGATTATCCGCGATCTACTCCCACGCGAAGCGGTTCAACCGTTGATCGATGAACTAGCGCAGCGGGTTGATGACGGGACGAAGGAAGCGGTAAAGCAGGGGCTGCTCGATCAGGAGAACACATTTGACGATGCACCGTTTGAAACCCGTTTAGCACAGGTGTGTAAAGCCTGCACAGAATCTGATTGGGTCTGGCACCACTACTTTTCCAGTCAAAAACCGATGAGTGCTGGGATGTTCGCCCTAAGAACAGCTCCTGCACTGCTTGATGTTGCTGAGTCGTTGATGGGTCCCGAAATTCTGGCGCACCCCCAATTCAGCTGCCGCAGCAAGCTGCCCGATCAGGAGCTAACGGTCATCCCTTGGCACCAAGATCTGGCGTACCTGAGACCGGAGGAAGCGGGGGATACACTGGTTGTCAATTTCTGGATTCCACTTGTGGACGCCACAGTTGCCAATGGGTGTATGGAGGTGATGCGCGGCTCGCATCGTCTGGGACTGCTGCCGCATAGCCGTCTCATATCGACACCGGGTCATAAAGGAGGCAAAGGTATCCCCGCCCCCGATCTACCGCCCTGCGAGGTTGTGGCAGGGGAAGTTGATGTGGGTGATGTCCTGATGACAACGGAGCGGTTGGTGCATCGGTCAATTCCGAACCAATCGGATACCGTTAGATGGAGCGTTGATACGCGATACAATCAAATCGGGCTTCCAATGGGGCGTGAGAATGTTCCTGGCTTTGTCGCCCGCAGCCACAAGCATCCTGAACGCGTTTCACAATCACATCACGACTGGAACCAACTTTTTGAAAATTGAGTTTCAGAACCTGTACGAAAATACGACAGTTACGTTTGCGTGTCTATGTGAAATACAGATTTACAACATTATCATAATGGAGGGAGATCGCAATGGAAAATCGAGCAACCAAAGATGTCACAGCTTCACTGGAGGAAGACTATCGAGGGCGTACTCCACGCTCACAGGAGCTCTTTGAGCGAGCACGAAAGACGATGCCCGGTGGGGCAAAAGGTGCCTATTTTCATCAACCGTATCCCCTCACAATGGCGCGCGGCGAGGGGTGTTATTTGTACGATGTCGAAGGGCAGCGATATGTGGATTTCGCCAATCATCACACGGCACAGGTGCTGGGTCACAATCACCCTGCGGTCATAGATGCTATTCAGAAACAGATGGCGAAAGGCATTGCGTTAGGTGCAGCGGTCGGTGTCGAGGCAGAATTGTGCGAAGAGATGTGTCGCCGTGTAGCATCGTTAGACCGCATCCGATTCTGCAATTCCGGCACCGAAGCGACGCTACACGCCATACGGCTAGCGCGCGGCGTCACTGGACGGGCTAAAATTGCAAAGTTCGAAGGTGGCTACCACGGCAGCCACGATGTCGTCGAAATCAGTTCCGCACCTGCTCTGGACAAAGTAGGCTCTGAAACGGCTCCCAACCCTGTCCCCTCAACAGGTGGGTTGTCCCCACACGCAGCAGAGGAGGTAATTGTTCTCCCCTACAACGATGAGGCTTCGGTCGAACGCCTCGTCACGCAGCACCGTGATGAGTTGGCGTGCATTATCTTCGATACCAAAGCGGGCATCGTGCCACAGCGTAAGGAGTTTGTGCAGTTCGTCGGGGAGATAGCACAGAAGAACGACCTACTCTTTATTTTGGACGAAATTGTCGGTTTCCGAGTGGGGACAGGGGGGTTGCAGGAATACTACGGGGTTACGCCCGACTTGACCGCCTATGGCAAGGTTGTCGGTGGCGGCTTCCCGGTGGGTGCGTTTGGTGGACGGGCAGATATTATGGATTTGTTAGACGGCACGCGCGGCAGCACCGGTTTCTTCCAGAGCGGCACATTCAGCGCACACCCCATCACCATGGCTGCTGGTTTGGCGACCTTGAAACAGCTCACCCCTGAAGCTTTCGACCACCTGAACAGATTAGCCGACAGGCTGCGTACAGGACTGAACGAACTATTCGCCCGTGAAAATATCGCGGCGAAAGCGGTGAACACCGGCTCAGTGTTTAGCATTCACTTTACTAGCGAAGATCTCGTCAACTATCGCAACCTTGCCCGCACCGACAAGGCGGTGGCGCATCGCGTTTTCCTCGCGCTGTTGGCAGAAGGTTATTTCTTGAGCCATGGGTTGTCCATGAACGCGATCTCGCTGCCAACTGAAACTAGCCATGTAGACGGGTTGATAGAGGCGGTGGGACGCGCTATCAAACAATCGCAGTGAACGACAGGAGGAACAATTATGTCTAATATTGATATCCATGCCTACGATCTCCTCGTCCGTGCTGGGCGCGTTGTCTGCCCGGCAACTGGGCTAGATGGTCCGGGCGCAGTCGCGGTTCGCGATGATCGCATCGTTGCTGTCGGTGATCAGATCGACGGGGCTGCACAGGAGACCTTGGATTTCCCCGATGCCATGCTGCTTCCGGGGTTGGTGGATATGCACGCCCACCCCGCACGTGAAGGCTCAAAGTACGGCGTTGACCCCGACGTTCACTTCCTCCCCCGCGGAGCGACGACCGTGCTTTCCCAAGGGGATGCAGGTGCCGGCAATTGGGCCCGATACCGTGAATCTATCATCGAAGGTGCGCGGACGCGTTGCCGACTGGCTATCAATCTATCCGTTACGGGGGAATCGAATCCTGCGAGCGGTTGTTTCGAGAATTTGGACGATGTGGATGTAGATGCCTGTGTGGCAGCGATCGAAGATGGAGGCGAGGCAATCTGGGGCATTGCTGCCAACATAGCCAAGACCTGCGCCGGTGATAATGATCCCCGCGAGATTCTGGACCGTGCATTGGCAGCCGGCAATCAAACGAATCGTCCACTGCTCTTCGGCACGCGACGGGATGCGGATTTTCCTCTGGACGAACAACTGGAACTGTTGCGCCCCGGAGATGTGATTACTTACTGTTTTATAAACGATCTGGATTGTCTCGTGGTGGACGGACGTATCAAGGATGAAGTGTGGGAGGCGCGCGAGAAGGGGATACTGTTCGATATCGGGCACGGTATGAACTCATTCCATTTTGATGTGGCAGAGGTAGCAATCGCAAACGGATTCCTACCAGACACCATCTCGACAGACCAATATATTCGGCATGTGGATAGCAACCCGCAACATGATTTACCCCGTACCCTTTCTAAGCTGCTCGCCGCCGGCATGACCGAAGCGGACGCCTTAGCACGGGTAACAGTGCATCCCGCAGAATTTCTTGGGTTGTCGGGGGAGGTTGGGACGTTGTCGCCCGGTGCCTGTGCAGACCTTGCCGTGTTGCGTTTCAATCAAGATGCACTCCCGCTACAAGATGTCAAAGGGCTGGAGCGGCCTGGGGGGTGTTGGGAGCCGATTCTCACTGTACGGGCGGGGGAGATTGTCCGCACCGAGGCGACTGCCTAGACCTTTTCTCCCACTCTTGGTAGCTCTTAGACGCTCGCGTAGCGGAGAGAGGGACGAGGAGAGATCAGAATCGGACGGATTAACGTGCCCTCAGTTCAAAGAAATAGCCAAATCAAATCGGAGGTGGAAACCGAGCCATGCAACCGAAAAATGGGGTTCGCTTCATTAAAAACGTGATGATTCCGACCTCAGATGGCGTACGGCTGGCGATGGATATGCACGTTCCTGACAGTGATGATTGGGAACGGACGCCGCGTCCGCTGATTCTCGAATACATCCCGTATCGCAAGGACGACACCGCTCCGTATTCAGGTTATCATAACTACTTTGCACAGCACGGGTTCATCGGGGCGCGGTTGGACTGTCGTGGCACGGGCAGCAGCGAGGGGGTCAACACGGATGAATACACGCCGCGTGAACAGCAAGATGGTGTTGAGGCGATCGAATGGCTTGCGGCGCAGCCATGGTGCAGCGGGAAGATTGCGATGTTTGGGGCATCGTATGGCGGGTTTACTTCTGTACAGATCGCTGCACACCGTCCACCGCACCTCACGACCATTATCCCCATGTACTTCACCGATGACCGCTATACCGATGATTGTCACTATCGCGGCGGTGCCCTGCGCTGCTATTATGATATCGGTGCGTATGGCTGTTCGATGATCGGCATGAACGCGATGCCACCGTATCCCGAATACAGCGGCGAGGATTGGGCGCGAATCTGGGAAGAACACCTCGAACACAACACCCCTTATCTGCTGAAATGGCTGGAGAATCAGACCGATGGCGAATATTGGCGTCCCGGTAGTTTGCGCGGACGATACGATCAGATCCGGTGTTCGGTTTTCATGATTGGCGGTTGGAGGGACGGCTATCCAAACCCACCGTTGCGAACTTTTAGAAATCTCGCTGTGCCCAAAAAAGTCCTCATCGGGCCCTGGAACCACGCGCACCCCGATGGTGCTATCCCCGGGCCACGCATTGACCACCTGCGCGAAGTTGTCCGATGGTGCGACTATTGGCTCAAGGGCGAGGACAACGGCGTGATGGATGAGCCTCCGATTTGCGTCTATATGCAGACCTACGATGAACCGCGTGCGGATCGAACCGAAACACGCGGATACTGGCGTGTAGAAAAATCATTCCCCCTGAATCCGAGCAAATCGCTGACCTATTGGCTCGGCAACGATGGTCAACTCTGTCCTCAGCCACCGGATCGAGGACTGCCTTTCGACAGGTATACTTACCGTCCGACCGTCGGGGTCACAGGCGGGTTGTGGAGTGGTGGTGTCCCCTTCGGATTGCCGATAGATCAACGTCCTGATGAAATTTATTCGCTGAACTACACGACGGAGCGGCTTGATGAACCCTTGGAAATCATCGGCAGACCGGAAGTTGTACTGAATGTCAGCTCCACGGCACCCGTGATGGCCTTCGTTGCGAAGTTGTGCGATGTTGCCCCCGATGGCACGAGTGCACTGGTCTGTAGTGGTGTGTTGAACGCGACACGCCGCGAGTCCTTCACCAATCCGGCACCGCTGGATCCCAGCGAGATTTACGAAATCGAGATTAATCTCGACTGTACCGCTTGGCGTTTTGAAACGGGACACCGTATTCGTCTTTCTATATGTAGCGCCGATTTCCCAAACCTCTGGCCCACCCCGTATCCGGGGATCAACCGCGTTTATCGAGATTCCGAGCACTATCCATCACGGTTGAAGCTGCCCATTGTTCCGGTGAGAGGGGCGGAAAAAGGGGAATTGCCGGCGAATGAAGCACAGTTTGAACCCTTGCGTACGGAGATCGACGTCTATCAGGTCTCGCCTGATAGACGTCCATGGGAGATTGTCCACGACATTCTTGGTGACCGAACCGGATTGCGAACCCATACACGTGGGACGAGTCTCGTGAGTTCAGCAACGAAAGTGGCAACCGACGCACAACTTGAAGTATGGGCACACAATCAGGATCCCGCCGATGTTGCAGCATTGGGTAAACATCACCGCCGCATCGTGCGCAACGATGGCGAAACCACCGTTGATACTTGCTGCCGTTTTCGAAGCACCGAAACAGCGTTTCACGTCACGATTGACCTGCATATCGTTGTCAACGGTTTACCGCACCATCAACGGCGGTGGGTACGGACGTTTCCCCGCGCCTTGCTGTGAAATTTCTTAAGGTTGCCTAAGCAGGTCAATCGCCTGCAAATAGTGTATATGATTTGACATACGATAATGGCAATGTACCCGTAGCCACAGGTTTCTAACCTGTGATCCCCGATGCGTGATTGGTATAGCAGATGCAATTACCCTAGCTGCCGAAGTTTTTAGGATTGCCGCAGATTTGCGGATGTAGTAAAATGGAGCAGCCCGAATTACAGCAACCCCCAAGCCCCGGTTGCTTTGAATCCCGATCTTATCGGGGCTGGGCAACAGGTGTATAGAAGATAATCAACCCGAAGTCCCCTAAAGCCCTAGCCATGCGAAATGTGTGAGGTAAAGCGAGAAAATCACCGCTCGCAGTGGATTGCGAAATCCACTGCATACCCACATGGGTGGCGTTGCATTTTTTCTTAGTACGTGGACGCGGTTGAATCCGTAGGGGTTGGGTTTCCCAACCCGTTGGGCGAGGAAACCTCGCCCCTACGATTGACACACACACGCATCACATAAACCTCAACACCTCCTAGCAACTTGGGTTATAATATGGAATCGTTACCGGATTTTCAGGATTCTTTTTTATTCATTTAATCAATAAACTGAAAGGAGCTACCAGTTATGGATCTCACACGACAGCCACCACGGCGTGCATCAAACCTTAGCCTCGCCGGCATTGTCGGCGCAGCACGAATGGCTGACAAAGCCAGGGCGCATAACAACGGAACGACCGGCGAGTACCTCTATGGAGACAATTCCGGTCTAGACGCTAAAGTTCTCGGACTTCTGGGAATTTCTGCCGATGACTTTGCCAAAGCCGCTGATGAACACGATGACGGAGCCTTGCAAGCGTGGGTGCTTGAAAATTCGAGCGTCACGCAGGCGGAAATCGATGAATTTAATCACCGGGAATTGAGCCTTGAGCCGCCGAATGAGCAATACAAGCAAATGCTGAGGGATAGGCTTGCCAAGTACGCCCCCGGCAGGACGGACATCACAACGGTGCTTCAATCGATGGAACTAGACGATTGGGGTAGTTTCTGGCCGGTGGATTTGACCGCCCAACCGCCGCGCAGTCCACATTGTAAGGATGTCGCGGGCTGCCATGGTGTTGGACGGATGGCAGATAAAGCGCGCGCAGCACGCGCTGAAAAAATCGGAGAATATAAGTACGGCGAGGATTCCGGACAGGATAGGCGTATCTTGGAGTTTCTCGGTATTTCTGACGACGATTTCCAAGAGGCTGCCGTTAACAACCCCAACGACGTCGAAATTGGTGCGTGGGTGCTTGAAACGAGCGGCAAAGGGGCGGACGCAATCGCAGCGTTCAATGAACGCATGGCGAATTGGGGACCTGAGGATGAGTCGTCAAGAGCCTATTTTGAACAGCGCCGTCAAGAGGTAGCTCCAACTCGTACAGACATTAAGACTTGGGCGGACCTTCAAGACGTTGACGACAAACTCAGTTTCGAGTAGGAAGGAAATTGAGTATATCGAGGACTGTGCCGGTTTCGTCATCGACAAGGGCGATCCCCAGATTGCCCCAACCGTGATTGTAGTAGCTGACAAACCACGCAAATCCTTGAAACGAGGCGTATCCGTGCACACCTGTGTGTGCTTTTAAGTGTGCTTGTAAACGTGCATCTCTATTAGTAATCCTCAACGCTTGAGCAGACGTTAATTTTGGCGCAGGGCTGATGGATTGATGGGATAAGTCTTTTAACACAGACTCTGCTTCGGTGGGGGACGTTTTTGGTCTGCTTTCAGCGAGTTTTCGCAGCAAGGCTGCCCGCCGGCGATGCGCGTCTTGAACTTTTTCGTACTGCGTGATACGGTTCTCGTCCACATTTGAGAGGTGATTTGCCGTACGATGGGAAATTGCCTCTCCTTCTACGCCCGCTGTTGTTCCCGTTGCATCGCGATTCAGAGCGGTGCCTTGGAAATAGGCGATTGTTATCTCGTTGTACTGGTCAGCACACATCTCCGCTGCATCGGCTTCGAGATTTAGAGCAGCAGCATAATCTCCCCTCCTTTTGAAAATCTCTTGTTCCACTTTGAAGAAAGCAGGGTAGATACCGTAATGGTAGAATCGGTTCGGGTAGATCTGTGCCCACGTTGAAATAAACTGCGTAATCTTCTCGCGTTCCGCCTCCAATTCGGGCGAAGTCCCCTCCGTTTCCAACCTTTCCCGATTTGACTTCGCAGCCTTCAAATGGTATTCTCGCCGTTTTTTTATATCCGCTAATTCTTCGCGACCCTGCTCTGCCCGCACATTCCTTCCGTAACGCAAATAGTACCGAATTTGAATCTCTGTCATCGGAATGGAGATAATTTTTAGGCAGTCCGCAGCTGCTTCGTGCCACAAGGCTGCTTTGGCGTAATCGCCTTCCCGTTCATACCGCTGGATCATGACCTTAGCGTTGGCGGTGCCTTCACGAACTGCATCACTGGGCTGAATATGGCAAATCAACGTCCAAAGAACGATGAGGGAGTAGATTATCTTCATCTTGGTAGGTTCAGTATTTTGGGTAGGCACAAGGCATATCCCTACATTTGGTTAATTGTTGTAGGGGCAACCCTTGTGGTTGCCCTGTTGTAGGTCGATTTTCCAAAATCGACATTCTTGTGTCGAGATATGAATCTCGACCTACTGTGCTAGTATCTCCCACAATTTCGTAGGGAACAACTCTCGGACTCTCAGTCATTGACCGGAGGATCGTTGTTCCCTACAACTAGTGTTATATCACACCCCCGGTGTGATTGAAATGTCGGACTGTCATTTCCCGTATTTGAACCGTGCAATCGCGCCTTGCTCTATTAATTCTGCACGTGCATAATGCGCGGGCATCTGAGGCGATTTCCATCGTCCCGCAACCTGCATATTTACAACAGACGCCCCGGCTTGAGCAAGCGAGACAGCAGAGCCGATACGAAGGGAGTGCCCAGAGATTTTGCCCTCCACACCCGCCTCGCGTGCCCTGCGCTGAATAATCTTTCTTACACCATCAATCGTTAGCCTGGTGCCGGCTATGTTATCACCACGACGAATCCACCGAAAGAGTGGACCATCGGTGATACCCGCTGCCTCACAATACCGCTTTATCGCCTCCCGCGTGGGATCCCCAATATACAGCGTTACACCGGGGAGGCCCGCCGTACCCGGGTCGGTCTTTGACCGATGAACCTTCAATGCACTATCTCTAATATCCTCTATATCTACCGCGACCGCTTCACTGATGCGTAACAGACAGTCGCTCATCAGTCGAATCAGTGCCGAATCTCTCAGTCCAGCAACGGTTTCCTCCGCTTCGACAAGCGCGCAGATCTGCTCTACCTCATCCCACGTTATGGCATCCACCTGTCCTCGTCCTCTGCCTTTGCCTTTACGCCGAATGCCGGCGAGTGCCTTTTCCGTAATCTCAAAGGAGAGCTTCTTTGCCCCCACGCCGTGATTCTTTGCCGTCCATTTGACCGCAGCGACAATTTTACTGATTGTCGATGGCGACTTTCCGTCTTGATACAACCCCGTGATATAGTTTGCGAGTAGGTTATCGCTCAGGGAACGTCCATCCAACCAAATTTCCAACTGTTGCATCGCGAGCCGATAGGTCTCGACGGTGCTCGGTGCGATGCTCGCTTTGACCAATTCCTCCGTTTCGTCGCTGATAACGACCTGCTTCCAAGCTGGTGCCTTCATGATTATTCCTCCATTCTGAGTCCGTAAGCTCCCTAATAATTATACAGAAATGCTATTCTACATAATTGTGATAGGTTTTGTCAAGACTTTTTTATCATAATTATTTTTTTGAGAAAGGAAATGACAATAAGTATACCATTTTTTGCCAAATACCGATGAACATTGGCTCCGGCATCGGAGTACGTCCCGATAAATCAGGGTTTACAGCCGTTCATCCCAGATGGTAAACGGTTCAACGGCACTGTTATTAAGAAATTGCGCGCCAAATCGACAAGTTTTGGACGCGATGGCTGAAACCCGCGCCACCAGTGGGTTTTTGGCATGGACCGCTTATACATCAACACCATAGAATAGCATTTCTGTAACGCTTTATCTGTTTCTGAAGCAAATCCCTTAACGGAATGCCAACGCATTCCATTAAACTTATGCTGTAGAGATAACGGTAAGAACTTCTTTTTGGTTGATGGTGTCAACTAATTGAGGGGTGCTCATAATTGCTATAGAGTCAGGATAACGGTTATAATCTAATCTAACCTTCAAGAAAGAGAGGATTATAACATGGGTTATCCTGACCGTGATTATTATATCACGTTTTTGTTTGAACAGCTTGAAACTTTCAACACCTCCGTCGCGTCGGCGTTGACACCGACTCTCGGACGCCCTAAGTCGTATACAGACGACTGTCTGATTGTGCTTTTCGCCGTCCTGACACTCAAGGGTATCTATTGCTTTAAGGCACAACACAGATGGTTGGAGATACACGTGCCGGGGGTGCCACGGTTCAATCTACAAACTGTACCCTCTCGTGCGACGCTGGCACGCCGGTACAAACAACTTGCTTGTCGGCTTGAGGCGTTCATTGAGTTTTTAGGTGATGTTGGTATGACTTTGATTGCCGATGCGTCTTTGGAGGTGGTTTACCAAGATAAAAGTCTGTTTAAGGCAAAAGGTCCGGTCTGGCATCAGAAAGACAAAAAGGCCAATCGCATTCCAACGGGACTGCGTGCCGTTGATACAGACGCGAGTTGGTCTGTCAGTAAGTACCATGGCTGGGTTTATGGCTATGGACTGCATCTAACGGTCACCCAACAGGGAGTGCCTTTGATGAGTGCCGTTGATACTGCGTGTGTGAGTGAGAAAGCAATACTTGACCAACAAGTCAACAAAATGCTTGCACAAAATGTCGGATATATCGTCGCCGATGCCGGTTACACTGACCTCAAGCGAACCGAGAAACTGGCAAACGAAGGATTGTTGCTTATCACCCCGGTGATAGGTGCCAAGCGACCTCAAGCCCAGCGGTATGTCGAAACTATTAACCAATCAACACTGTTGCATACCTATCAGCAGAAGCGCAACGTCGCCATTGAACCGATATTTGAATTGCTCAAGCAACTGCTATCGACACATACCAACCACAAACAGCTACCGGTCTGTGGCAAACCGAATGTGGTCACGTTTTTGATGCTCGGTGTAGTTTTGCTTCAGGTGGCAATGTTGGTCAATTCTATTTGGGGACTCCCGCTGAGAAATGTCACACATGTCATCGCTGTATTTCGATAATTTGATTTATGAGCACCCCTCAAATAATTTATGCAATAACCTGTAAATAATAAGGAGCAAACACACTATGAAAAGATTTTCCGCACTTTTTGCGATTTTATTGATACTTAGTATTTCAATTCACGTTGGGCCTGTCCAGAATGCAGTCGCCAATGAAGCCGACTGGATGCCGGATGCAAATCTGAGAACCGCAGTACGAGAAGACCTTGGACTCGCCAATGATGCAACGTTTACTCAAGCGAAAATGCTGGACTTAACGTCACTGCATGCTCCTCAGGCGGGAATCAGTAACCTCACCGGCTTGGAGTATGCAACCAATCTCACATCGTTGGTTGCGTGGGCGAATCAAATCAGCAGTCTTACACCTCTCACGAATCTGACGAAACTTACGGAAATTCGCATAGGAGACAATCAACACATTCAGAATCTCACCCCCCTTGCCGGTTTAACAAAACTGACAAAGTTAGGGTTGCAGGGAAATAACATTAGCAACGTCACTCCTCTCGCTGGGTTAGTAAGTCTGACGTGGTTGCGACTAGCGCGGAATCCCATAACAGATTTTTCACCACTGGTGACACTCGTGAACATGACAGATAGCGATGTTAATTTACCGGAACCGGATACAACGGCACCGGGGGTCAGCATTTCTGTGCCCTCGGGTACACAGAACGGTGCGTTTGATGTGACAATCACCTTCACGGAAGCCGTATCGGGGTTTGTGGGTTCGGAAGTATCTCTGAGTGGTAGTGCGGCGAGTATCACGTCGTGGAGTGCTAACAGTGATGACACCGTCTACACAGCGACGATAACCCCGAGGGTAAGTGGCACCGTGACGATAGGTGTTGCTGCCAATGTTGCTACCGATGCTGCGAACAATCAAAACACCGCCGCAACTTCAAAAGCAGTGACCGTAGATGTTGACGCTCCCACAGTAACTATCGGTGTTCCATCGGGTGTCCAGAACGGTGCGTTTGATGTGACAATCACCTTCACGGAAGCCGTATCGGGGTTTGTGGGTTCGGAAGTATCTCTGAGTGGTAGTGCGTCGAGCATCACATCGTGGAGTGCTAACAGTGCTAACACCGTCTACACAGCGACGATAACGCCGACAGCCAGTGGCACTGTGACGATTGGCGTGGCTGCGAATGTCGCTACCGATGCGGCGAACAATCAAAACACCGCCGCCACTTCACAAACGGTGACCGTAGATGTTGACGCTCCCACAGTAACCATCGGTGTGCCATCAGGTACGCAGACAGGCGCATTTGATGTGACGATAACGTTTACGGAAACGGTATCGGGCTTTGTCCAATCGGAAGTATCTCTGAGCGGTAGCGCGGCGAGTATCACATCATGGAGTGCGAATGGTGACAACACTGTTTACACAGCGACGATAACTCCGACAGCGAGTGGCACTGTGACGATTGACGTCGCTGCCAATGTTGCTACCGATGCCGCGAATAACCAAAACACCGCTGCAACCTCACAAACGGTACAGATAAACACAGAACCCCTAACCTGGATGCCCGATGTCAATCTCAGCAGTCAGGTTTTATCTGCGCTTGGTTTGACAGATCCCAATGATCTCACACAAGCAGGGATGGCAACTCTAACGCAACTTACTGCGACGGATGCTAACATCAGCGATCTCACCGGTTTGGAACATGCGATAAATCTTACGCATCTGAACCTTGAAGGGAATTCCATAACGAATATAGTTCCGATTAAAGGTTTGGATAATCTCATCAATCTCAACCTCAGCCATAATCAACTTGGAGAAGTGTCTTCATCAAATGGACTATGGATACACCACCATCATTGGCCCAACCTACAAGAATTAGACCTCAGCCACAATCAAATCTATTGTATAGGCTATTCAATATTTAGCGATCATGACGGTGGTAGTCCACGAATTTACGCGGATCCCCTGCCATCTCTGACCCATCTGGATGTATCTTATAATGGACGGCTTGGAGACGCTATAATTTTTTTGGGAATCCCAATACAGACTTCCCCAGGCATCAACCACTTGCAGAACTTGACACACCTAGACATACGGTATACCAACATCAACCGCATGTCCACCATACTCTACGATTACTCAACTACATGGACCGGCAATCATATATGGACCAGCAGTCACCTTGAATGGTTACGTGTTGAGGGAACCACGTTTTTTGAATTATACAAACTCCGGGAAATTAGAAAAAGGGGGCTCGCACTACAACCATATCTCATAGATACGATAGATATCGACGTAGAGGTGCCAGAGGGGCCCTACTATAGTGACATTCCTTTATATCCTCCAGCACCAGAACAGGAAAAATGGATGCCCGATCCCCCTCTCAGAACTGCTATTCGTGAGGAACTCGGGCTTAGTGACGGTGAATTCTTGACACAGACGAAGATACTGGAACTCACCGAATTAGAGGTAAGCGACCAAGACATATACACAACTGAAGGGTTGGAATATGCAACCAACCTTACCTCATTAGATCTTAGTGGCACTGCTAAATTTACTGCCTATAACGGCTGGGACATTCTAAAAGGAATTTATCGCCTTCCGAATCTCGAAACGCTAAAGTTATCAGACCCTCAGTATACATCATCATTTTCTTCGCTTTGGACGAAGAATTTGGCATACGACTCCCAGCCGTGTACCATTAGTTACGCTATAATAACAAATATACAGGGGTACAGTACTCGGTGTGATCTGGTTAACGAGCGTATCGAACATTTTCCAAGTCTGAAACATTTGGAAATTAAAAATTGGAAAACAGTACACGCACTCTGGTTACTTCATTTAGAAACACTTGAAACACTTAAGATCTCTGGGGCTGAGACATACTATCGCCTAGAGTCACTGAACGCCCATCTTACCCTAGAGACTATAGATATAGATGTAGATATACCCGAGCTTACTGATGATGGTGTAGGACCTCCAGTTACTGATACGTCGTACATGGGTGGTTCTGACTCTAATGTTGAGATTCATAATCAGTTAATACTTTTAGACGGTGAGATTCAGTGTGGAGAACCGATTTTGCGCGCTTCGGACGGTAAGCCTGGCGGCGCACTTGATTCTGACCGTATGGCAGTCACGAGTGACGGATTCACAATAGAAGAATCCGGATTCGCCTTGCATGAAACCTATATAGAAGTGGCTTTTTGGATTGATAATCCTCCAGAGGATTCAACAGGTGGGACTATAGAATTCACGATTCCGGCGGGTGTTATTACTGATCTTTCAGGAAATGGGAACAGTCAGTTCGCCTATACTTTTGATTTTAACGTGCGACATCTTACTAACGGTATCGGAGAAAGTTATAGGGTAATTAGCACCTATGTGGCTGAAAATGCCAATGCTGCTCCACAAGTTTCCGAGACACTTCTGCCCGAGGAGACGCTTCTATTGGCGAACTATCCGAATCCGTTCAACCCAGAAACATGGATACCGTATCATCTGGCGAATGACAGCAATGTGCAGATCTCGATCTACGACATCAACGGTGCATTAGTGCGTCGATTGGATTTGGGTCATCAACTAGCGGGCTATTACACCAGTCGGAACCGTGCGGCGTATTGGGATGGTCGCAACGAATTCGGTGAGCAGATTGCGAATGGTATCTATTTTTACCATCTGCAAGCAGACAATATGTCCCTCCTGCGCAAGATGGTCATCCTGAAGTAGACCCGTTTCGCATTCCATTCCTTTAAGGGAAAACTAAGGGCTCCGATACTCCGGGGTCCTTAGTTCTCCACCCTCCCTCTACTCATTCCAGCGCAAGTTGCCACCTGAAGCCCCAGCGGGGCGGCATGTGCCTCAGTATTCTGTCGAGATATGAATCTCGATCTACTTGAGCTATTGAAACATTACCAACCATGAATCCACGATTTCGTAGGGAATAATGATCGTTGTTCCCTACAACTCGCATTATATCACACCCTTGTGTGATTGAAGAGGTCAAGCAGTCATTTTGTCCCGTATTTGAACCGGGCAATCCTCCCCCGCTCTGCCAACTCTGCGCGTGCATAGTTTGCTGGCATCTGAGGGGATTTCCATCGTCCTGCAACTGGCAGATCCACAACAGATGCACCAGCCTGAGAAAGCGATACCGCAGAACCAACACGAAGCGAATGATCAGTAGATATATCAAAGTCAAATCCAAAAAGTGTTGTTTTCTGATCTGACTTTATGATATTCTGGTTGCCGTGGTTTTTGCAGCGAGACAAGGAGTCCGTGACACATATCTCAACTTAAAACAGGAACTCAAATTAATGAAAAAAGCACTTCTCTGTTGTACCTTATATGCGATAATAATCTATCTCACCGGTGGTGCACTCAATCCCGCCCTTGCCGCCACCCAACCATCCGGGGGAAGCGCGACACATGTTTGCGGTGTTATTGACGATCAATGGAACAAACGGTATTCGGACCAATATCCCAACCGTCGCTATGCGCGCACCACTGCGGCGAATTTGGATGTCGGTGAACCCCGCACGGTGCGGGTAATCTACCTCTTACCCAATGACCGGACCCATCGCACTGACGTCGTTCAGCGGTTGAAAGATGAGATTCTCACCGTTCAAGCCCTCTATGCCGAGTGGATGGGTGTGCACGGATACGGGGAGGTAACCTTCCGCGTTGAAACCGATTCGCAAGATGAACCGATGGTGCATGACGTGATTGGAAAATACCCCGATAGTTACTATCTTGACCGTACGTTCGATACTGTGTATGCCGAGGTTGAAGAGAGGTTCAATCTTAATGCGAATGTATACCTCATCGTCATTGACAACAGTATAGATGCAATCAGTTATCGTGATGATAGGACTGCTGCTGGTCGTGGGATACGGCTGGGAAAAAGTGGTGGTCTTGTGTTGTTGTCTGGTGGATTTACGCGGCACTCGATAGCACATGAACTGGGACATGCATTCGGACTGTGGCATGATTTCAACGATCCTAGGTACATCATGTCGTATGGCGGTCTAGGACGGGATCGGTTATCCAAGTGTCATGCGGGATATTTATCTGTGCATCCCTACTTCAATTCCGATACTCCAATTGAAGAGGAACAGGTGCCAACCATCGAACCCATCTCGCCGCGTCTATATCCGGCAGGGTCAAAGCGTGTTTCTGTCCAACTTAAAGTCAGCGATCCAGAGGGGCTTCACCAAGTGCTCCTATCCGTTGTAACGATCAAACCACACTTTGCTGCCGGTTTCTTGGAACTAAAAGCGTGTCGTAAATTAGGAGGCGAAAAAGATACCATCGTTGAATTTGATTATGACGGCGTTATTCCGTCTGATGGCTTTACGAGTCTTTCCGACCCTGCTGGGCATCTAATTGCTATCGAAGCCGTTGATACAGATGGTAATGTGAGCGACACATATTTTACACTTACGGAAATTTCGCCACACCACATTACCAGCCTTGACGAGCATACAGCCCAGGTCAACTCCGTCTCGCTTTCGCCCAATGGGAGGACTCTCGCCTCCGGATCGCCGGACGGTACGGTCAAGCTGTGGGATGTGGCGGCCCAACAAAGTATCGTCACCCTTGATGAGCATACGGATGTGGTCAGGTCCGTATCGTTTTCGATGGATGGAACCCTTGCCTCCGGATCGTGGGATGGTATGGTCAAGTTGTGGGATGTGGGGACCCGACAAAGTATCGCTACCTTCCCGCATACTGCTGAGGTTCTTTCTGTGTCGTTTTCCCCCAATGGAGAGATCCTTGCCTCCGGATCGTCGGATGGAACGGTCAAGCTATGGGACGTGAAGACACAAACAAATATGGGCACCCTACCGCATGGGGCGCAGGTTCTTTCTGTGTCGTTTTCCCCCAATGGGAAGATCCTTGCCTCCGGATTGTGGGATGGGACGGTCAAGTTGTGGGACGTGGAGACACAAACAAATATGGGCACCCTACCGCATGGGGTTGGGGTCCTTTCTGTGTCATTTTCGACGGATGGCATCCTTGCCTCCGGGGCTTATGATGGTGCAGTCAGACTGTGGGATGTAACAACGAGAATAAATTTTGCCACCCTCTGGCATACGTCTCCGGTCCTTTCTGTGTCAATTTCGAGCACAAACCTTGCTTCCGGAACAGGGGAGGGCACGGTCGAACTGTGGGATACCTCTGAGTGGATGCAACTTCGTCTTGAGGCGGTGGAGGCGGTGGTTGAGGTCCACATTCCCGACCCCAACCTCCGCGCCGCGATTGAAAAAGCTTTGGACAAAGTGCCGGGTGACACCATCAGCACATTGGATATGGAGAATTTAACCCGCCTTAAAGCATCGGAGGCGGGCATTGCGAATCTGACAGGACTTGAGGCTGCAACCAACCTAACAATACTGCATCTCCTCCACAACTCCATCTCAGACATCTCGGTAGTAGCGGACTTAACCAAACTGACCCAACTGTTTATTGGGGACAATAACATCTCGGATATGTCGGCAGTGTCGGAGTTAACAGGACTCACCTACTTGGGGCTTGGAAGCAATTCCATCTCAGACATCTCAGCGGTGTCGGGATTAACCAACCTAACCGGGCTATATCTTGGAAGTAACTCCATCTCGGACATCTCAGCGGTGTCAGGGTTAACGAGACTGACTGTGCTGCATCTTTGGAGCAATTCTATCACAGACATCTCAGCGGTGTCGGGGCTAACAGGACTGACCGAGCTACATCTTGAAAACAACTCCATCACAGATATCTCAGCGGTGTCAGGATTAACCAACCTGACCAAGTTGTCTATTTGGGGCAACTCTATCTCGGACATCTCGCCTTTGGTGGCAAACACTGGATTGGGAAGTGGAGATGAGATTCTCCTGCAGAGAAATCCCTTAAGCTACCTATCCATCCGCACCCACATTCAAACGCTCCGACGCAGAGGGGTTACGGTGAAGTTTGACAATCGAGCGCACCCCGCCCTTTCCAAAGTCTCAGGCGATAATCAGGAAGGTATGCCTAATGAGGCTTTAGCAAAACTGTTTGTTGTTGAAGCGAGGGACAGGCGTGGTTCTCCGCTCGTGGGGGTCTCAGTCACATTCACCGTTGTCGCAGGCGGTGGTACGCTCAGTGTGACAAACACCACAACCGATGCCAATGGTAGGGCACAGAGTCTCCTCACGCTGGGACCGAATCTGGAAACGAACAGGGTCGAAGTCAGCGTCGAGGGTATTGCCCAAACGGCAGTCTTTAGTACAGAGGTGGTTCCCCCACCACCAATACCAACGACACTGGAGTACGTTTCGGGCGATAATCAGAGCGGGTTGACCGGTGAAACGTTGATGCAGCCCTTCGTTGTAGAAATCCACGACCAGTACGACGACCCGATGGAAGGGGTTACTGTAACCTTTGTTGCTAGCATAGGTGGGGGTTCTCTTAGTGATACAAGTGTAGACAGTGATGTCAACGGCTTAGCGCGAAGTACCCTGACCCTTGGAAACGACCCTGTCACAAACATAGTTGAGGTGAGTGTTGAAGGAATTGCTGAAATTCTGACCTTTCATGCTGTTGCCGAACTGCTCGAGTTTGATCTTGCCCTTCCATCAGGTATTAGCTTGATTCACGTTCCGTTGAAGGTTAGGGCGATCAACGGGGTAGCGGGGACAATCGAATCGGTCGCCGATCTCTACAACGCACTCGGTGGTGCAAATGCTGTTAAGTTCCTCCTCACCTTTGACTCCCATACACAAGAGCCGTTCCCATATATCCTCGCCTTGGACAGAGGCACCCCCAACGATAGGGAGTTGACCGATGACATGGGGATTTACGCTGATATGAAAGTCCCAAAGCAGGTTCGTCTGACTGGCAGGCCGCTAGGGACAAACGGAAGCAGCACCATTACCTTAAACCCAGAACTCAACTTTGTAGGATTGCCATTGAACGATTCAAGACTCACCCATGTCAGCGACCTGTTCGCACTGGAAGGGATTGGCGGTAACGCTCCCGTGGTTATTTTCACGGATAATGGGGAGTTCAAGGTGGTTACACCGGAGGGTGGTCCTGACGATATCCCTCTCATTGGAGGACAAGCCTTTATCTTGGATGCACAGCGAGCGGCAATGGTTGATATCTCCGGTGAAGGGTGGACTAACGTCTCTGGAACAGCTGCCGCGCCGCCGATGTTGACGGGTATCCAAGTGACAGATACGACGCCCGTCTTGGCATTGAGAGGTTCAATGATTGACAAAGAAATGAATACTAACGGAACAGGCTTCCATGTCACTGTCAGGAACCTTTCAACAGGTAAAGCAGTTGCTACTGCTACAGGAAGTGGCGAAATGGGTTATCGACTCGCTATCGTTGATATAGAGACAATGCGGGCGGCTACGGTTGGGGATATTCTTGAAATCTACGCACAATCTCCAAGCCCGTTTATCGGTGTGGAGTCCTTACGGTATACCGTTACGGCTGAAGATGTGAAGCAGGGGTGGATACAGTTGCCGGCACTAGTTGCCTACGAGATACCAGCAGAGACAGAACTATTGTCCAACTATCCGAATCCATTCAATCCAGAGACATGGATGCCGTATCGGTTAGCGGAGGATGCTTTTGTCACGTTGACCATCTATGACCAGACGGGTCAAGTTGTCCGTACGCTTGAGGTTGGGCATCGGATTGCTGCGGTCTATGAGACACGGTCAAAGGCGGTCTACTGGGACGGCAGAAACGAGTTCGGTGAGGGGGTAGCGAGCGGCATGTACTTTTATCACCTGTCTGCGGGCGATTATTCCGCCACGCGGAAGATGGCGATTCTTAAGTAATTACGTTTTACATTCCATACTTTATTGGTATAGGGCTATTTATAGTAAATCTTAGAATTAATGAGACACTTCAAATCCCGATTTATCGAGTCCCGTTCCGAGGATCCCGATATATCGGGAGATGCTCGACGAGTCGGCACCGGTGCGGTTTCCAACCGCACCTACCGGATGGGGAGAAAGTGTCTATTTATTTTCTGAATTCACTATAGTTTTCCGTTTTTCGACCGATTTCGGAATGGTCCGAATTCGTAGGCGGGGCATCTTGCCCTGACCGAAGAATTAAATGACTCTATGCGGACGAAAGAGGGACTTGACAAAGATGCCAAGTTGATTTACCATTTCTGCTTGTTGTAGTGCGATAATGGAACCCTGATATTTGGTTTCTAAACAAATTTTACAACCCGAACACAGAAAGGGAATAAAAATGGCTATCTTTTTACACACACGCGTTAGAGTGAGCGATCTCGATCAATCGATTAAATGGTATTGCGACCACCTAGGCTTTGTTGTGAAAAGTCGAAGCGATAGATCCCCGGCAGGCAACCAGATTGTCCATCTGGAGCTCCCGGGCAACGTACCGACGCTGGAATTGACCTATTCGCCCGATTATGAAGTCAACGTTCCAGAGGATCTGATGCACTTCGCCATCAGTGTGCCAGATCTCGTTGCTTGCTGTGACGAACTAGAGAAAGCGGGACTCGAAATTTGGCCCGATGAATGGCGAGAACAGTTCACATCGGGAGGCATGAAGATGGCTTTCATCACCGACCCAGACGGCTACGAAGTTGAACTGCTAGAAGATATTGATGAGATTATAGCGGGATTGGAGTAGTTGAACGAAACCGATGTTGTAGGTTGGGTTGAACGGGAACCGTGAAACCCAACACCATCAGCGTCCCAGTTCCCATAGGTCCAGCGTCCTCGCCCAACTGCACCAATGAGCCAACGATTTTCACGTTTCACGTCTTTGAAGCGTCTAATCTTCCTGATGGATCTCTTCAAGTTGTGTGGTTGTGATGAACCCAAGCAACCCCATCCCGATGGAGACTGCGAACATCCCTGCATAGCCCACGAATTCGATGAGCTGCCCTGCAAGCATTGGCATAAAACTGAACGGAAAGAGGACCGTGTTCATAAAACCGACATAGCTTGGACGATTCAGGCTCGGTGCAATATTTAGCAGATATGCCATGAAACCTATCGACGAACCGCTCATTGCTGCACCGTTGAAGACAAACACTAGGAAATAGCAGGGCACCTGCCACGCCGGCGATAGGTACTGCACCAAGATTGCCGCCAACGGTGCTGTGCACGCCAATGCCGAGGTGCAGCTGAGGATGTATCGTACACCATACTTCTCCCCTAGGTAACCCCACAGTGCGTTTGAAATGACACCGCTGATGGAAACAACAGCGAGAAACGTGCCAATGGTTGCATCTGGAACTTCTAACCTGACCAAGGCGTACGGTACATAGAACGGCGTGCACATCCCAGCCACAGTAGTACAAATCCGGTAGTAAAAGAACCAGCGATAATTCCGATCTGTCCTGAAGAAGTGCGGTCCCTGCTTCAGATGTTGTCCGAACGGTTGACGTGCGCTTTGGACAGGACGGATGGGTTCGCGAATCTGTAAAAAAGCCGTGAGTGACAGTCCAATTGCAACTCCCGCACACCCGAACAACAGTGCATAATTAGTCGGGAATACCAGTCCGGATTGAGGACTCAGGACATATCGGATAAAGAAGAAGCCGATGAATATGCCGAAAAACCCGCCCGACAACTGGCGCAAACTGAAATATCGAGATCGCCGCTGCGGTTCAATGGATTTGGAGATAATATCCATATAGGGAAGCGTTGAAACTCCCATCGCTGAAGATCTGATAAAATAACAACAGAGAAAACACGCGGCAAGTAAACCGTTGTTGCCGGAGCCGACCATAAGGGTGCATAGGACCATTGCGATCCATGCGAGCAGCCGAAGGCTCATACCGAACGCGTAGAAGGGCATTTTGCGGGGACGGTGTTCCAGCAGATTCGAGATTAGGAGTTGGGGCCACATCCAACCAGCTCGCGTCATCGAACCGGTCAAGCCGACAAGTGTGTTTGAGGAAGTGAGCTTTAAGATAAAGGCGGGTAAAACGATTGTCGAGTCTGCAAATGCAAAAGAGATTCGTATGAATGTGCCTTGAACCACCGCGATCCAAAAGTTGCGGTTCTGTTCCTGCTCGTTGTCTTTTTCCTGTTGGTGCTCGGACTCCGGTGTGTCGATTGGGGCAGCTTCCATAGTCAGTTTCGTTTTCCTTCTACACCTTTATTTTTGAGCGATAATCTTGCCAATTCGGTCTCTAAGGGACGCTGATAAACGCAGATGAACACAGATTTCTTTCGTTGTTTTTATTTTTATCTGCGAAAATCGGCGAAATCTGCGTCCGCATCTGCTTTTAGAGCTGGAGCGCGTAAGTCCTATTTCTCATCCAATCACGGGTGTTTGCAGATTACGTTGAGCACCGCCTGCCGTCCTTCTTCCTTTACCACACGCAACGCGCGTTTAAGCGCTGGCAGCACCTTATCGGGTTCCTCGACCCGTTCCCCATATCCTCCATTCGCCTGACAAATCACCTCGTAGGCTGGGGTGGGTGAAAGTTCGCTGAGGGGGAAATTGTTGGTTGTCACCGCCCATCCCTCTGGATGAACCGACTTGGCTGCCCCTCGCACCGCTCCCCAACATTGATTATTAAAGATAACCACCAGAATCGGTAGGTCATACGCTTGGGATACAAAGTGACAGGATGTGGGCACGTTGAAGAGATAGCTACCGTCACCGACCGTAGCAATAACGGTTTTCTCAGGTGCAGCCAGTTTGGCTCCCAACGCCGCACCTATGCCCCATCCAAGCCCAGCGGCAGGAGAAGGACCAAAGAAGCTGCCGGGTACAGTCAGATCCACCTGTGTTGGCACCAAATCGTACTCATTGATCAGTATAGTTTCTGCATCTAGAACTTGGTTAATGCAGGCGGACAGCCACACCGAATCAATCGGTTTATCTCCTTTGACTGCCTCCGCCTCTGAGTACCAATCCTCTCGCTGCTTTTTATGTTCCGCCCTCAATATCTCAAAACGATTGGCAATTTTTTGCGCCGCCTGTTCCTGATACGGTAGCATTTCTTGGGTCAGCAGCCGGAGTGTTGCTGTCGGCTGGGCAGCCAATGCGATGTCCGCCCCATGACCGCGGATTGGATAGCGGTCATAGAGGGGCTCATGCCCTAGCTGAATAACGCACGTCGTTTCTTTAGGACTAATTGCAGTAGGCAACCAAGGAACGTCAGTATCAATGACTAGCACGACATCCGCTTCTCTCAGATACGGGGTTGGATTAAAACCGAGGTGAAGTGGGTGAGACGTGGGAAAGTTCATATGCGTGTTGCCGGTCCCCACGACGACCGGAATTGCAAAGGATTCGGCAAACGCGACTAGTGCCCCCACAGCTTCCGGATCTCTCCCCACTCCTGAAGTGATAATGAGTGGGTTTGTTGCTTCCGCAATGCGTTTGGCAACCTCTTTCACCTGAGCGGCATCGGGAACGTTCGTTTGGTGCGCCTGCTGTCTTGGCAGAGTGCTGATGGTCAGTTTTGCATGAGATTCGGCGAGCACCTCCCGCGGAAGTGTCAGATACACGGGCCCAGCCGGTTCCGAAGTAGCAATTGCTAACGCTCTATCCACCACCGTCTCCAACTGTGCGAAATTTCGTAGTTCATAGTCCCATTTAACAAATTCCCGCACAAGGTTCGCCTGATCAAACGACTCCTGCGCCCAATGGATAAGCACGTTCCGTGAACCGGTGAAACCGGCTTCGGTCAGGGGGGTACGCCCCGCGCTGAAGATGATGGGGACCCGCGCCCGCGCTGCGTTGATGATGGCACCGGAGGCATTGGCGGTCCCGACGATTACATGAACCATTACAACCTGCGGTTCACCGGTAACCATGTAGTAACCGTGTGCCATACTCACCGCGACAAACTCATGTGGCACTGTGATGGGGCGTGGATATTGTTTCCCCTCTTCGGCAAACTTAGCGAAGGCATCCACCAATGAGGCGAAATCGGTGCCGGCATTGCCGAAGAAGTATTTGATTCCTCTTTCGCGCAGCAGCTCAAGATAACCTTGGGCGGTATTTTCAATTGATATTGCCTTTTGGGTTGCCATGTTTTTCCTTCCGGCGTAACTAGATTCTGTTGGCATCTTCCATCTGATGCGCCTTAAGATGATTTGGGACAATCGCCTCAAATTCCACAGGTCCATATCGGGGCTAGGAAGCCCCTCCCACAATATGAACAAAGTCCCGATGAATTGGGCAACTACGTTGTAGGGGCAAGGTTAACTCGCACGATGGGTTGGGAAACCTAACCCCTACGGGATTTAACCTTCCGTTTCTCCTGTGTCTATTGTCAGATGCCGACGGTGGAATATGAAATAACCTAACAAAATCTAACAGAATCTAACACTTTTTCGGAAATTTGGGTGTTTAGTTGTTTCGTGACATGTCGTCCCGCTGGGACTTTGGTTACTAGGGGATGTCGTGCGTCTATAAACATGCCGCCCCTCTGGGGCTATGGCGGTACATTGAAGCGTTGGGTTTCACAGTTCCCGTTCAACCTAACCTACGGGCTGTCAAATGTCAACACGTCCTATGTATCAAGTCCGGGGGCTATACCTCGGCTGTCGAGGTGCGCGATCTCGGAGAAGCCGAATCGGACGGCCCTTCAGCGGCAGCTCGACCCGTTCCCCACCACGAAGATGTGATTCGATGGTGGCAAAGATTAGCTCTGTGCCAGCGTGTGCGACTCGCACCCCACCGCGGGGTGGCTCGCCGGTGTCAAGCGAATGGACAAGGTCTTCCACAAGGCGCAGATTTGGGCTGGCAGGCTCGTAGTCGGGAAACGCTGCGTCCACAATTGTCGGCTGTCCCCGGTTGCCCGGTGGTCCCTCCTCTCGTATTCGATACACGCCGTCGGGGAAGGCGGTCAAACTCCCATTCTCGCAGTTGACTTCCCACTCAATTTCGCGGCTGGGGGTTACAGCATACGCTGTAACGTCGTTCTCAAACTGGATGATGCCGTGTCCAACCGGGTCCTCAGTCAATCGGTCCCCCTCAACCTGCCAATTGCCCTCCATCAGATGTGCTTGCACCCAAACCGCACGCCTGTCGCTGTTGAGGAACAGTAGATTATCGTAGTAATGGCTTGCCCCATTAAACAGTGTGCTGCCGTTGAAGATAATTGTCTTCGGGGCACCCAGTTTGCCGCTATCGATGATTTCCTTCATTTTGGTGAAGCCGGGATGCCATCGCCGCTGGGTGCCGAGGTTAAAGAAGACACCGTTTTGTTCGCAGACTTCAACCATCGCGTCGGCTTCCGCCATTGACGCCGCCATCGCCTTCTCGGCATAGATTGCTTTGGCACCGTGCTCGACAGCGTAGATAACGATCTCAGCGCGATGCTCTGGCTGTGTGGCGACGCTGACGATGTCGGGCTGTTCCTTATCAATCAATTCTTTGTAGTCCGTATACTGTTTTTCTTTCGGGATGTTGTACTGCACCCCAACCTCAGCCATGACTTCTGGACGAAGGTCTGAGCACGCAATTAGGTCTGTTCTGTCACAGGCGGCAAATACTGCCGTGTGCGAGTAGGGAGGCACATGCCCCGGTGCCCCGACGACCTCATTGTCAATGAACGCTCCCATGCGACTACATCCGATAACCGCTGCTTGATATGTTTTCAATGTAAGTTCCCCCTGATACATGAAACATGTTGCGTAGTTCTTATAGAGTGAAGCGAATCTCCACTTTAGCACAAAACGGTGGATCTGTCCAAATATTTATGTGTCAGTCTTGAGTAAAATCAATTTAATAAAGTAACACAAGTTGCTACTTAAAGCCCCAACGGGGCGACATGTGTTGCTTTGGGTTGATACACGATATATCGAGAAAATCACTGCGCATCGTTCAGCAACACTAATTGCAGGTGAATTTGTTCTAGCAGGCGTCGAGTATGGAAACTCGACCTACGGGCTGTCTAGCAGCTTGAGTCAAAACATTAGATATTGTGCTCCTACCTAACTTGTGGCTTGCTTGGCACTTGCTTTCCTTATGCCCTGCTCCCTTCTTCAAAAATAAAGTTGACAGCCCCCTAAAAAATGGGTTATTATATACTAATTAAAAATTTAGGAATGCCTAAATCTGATTTTTGGATGGCCAAGAATGATAACCCATGCGATGGAAGATTATCTGAAGACAGTCTACTTGCTACAAGAAGGTCAGGAGAAAGTCTCTACCTCTGCTATTGCTCAGCAAATGGAGGTTTCTGCCGCATCGGTCACCGGTATGATCCGAAAGTTGGCAGCGATGGGGTTGCTGAACTACACCTCCTATCAGGGGGTTGAATTGACGGAAGGCGGGAAAAAAATCGCTCAAGAGATTATTCGGCATCACCGGTTACTGGAACTTTATCTCGTCGAAATTATGGGATTCACTTGGGATAAAGTGCACGATGAGGCGGATAAACTGGAACATGTTATTTCCGAAGAGTTTGAGGAAAGGATGAGCGAGGCGTTAGGGCATCCAACGACCGATCCACACGGACACGCCATCCCAGCAAAGGATGGCGCAATCCAAGAGATCACTTATGGGACGCTAACGCAAGTTGATGCGGGAAATTCTGCCACCGTCCAGCATGTCAACGATAACGATCCCGAGATGCTACGTTACCTCGATCGGTTGGGCATCCTACCGGGCACTGTTATCCAAGTTGTGGCGAAAGAACCGTTTAATGGGCCATTGCGTTTGAGGATTGACCAGACCGAACATTTTGTTGGCCGCGAAGTCGCAGGGAACGTATTTGTAAGCCCTCAGACAACATAATCTGCTTGACACTTGCACCGGCAAAATTTGTGTAATGCGAATTTAACAACAAATCCTTTAGTCTAGATCCCAATGCTCTTTGGTGTTGTGAGTATTTCAAGAAAGGATAAGGAGAAATATGCGTATAGTCTATGGGTTGTTGGCTTTCGTGGTGATACTATTTGTCGCTTGTGACCGTCAATCGGATGAAGCTAACGAAAAAGCTTCGAGCTCAACAGGCGTATCCAACCAGAAACCGATTCGCGTGGTGACGACAATCGGTATGATTAGTGATATTGTTCAGAATGTTGGAGGCGCCCGTGTTAATGCGACTGGATTGATGGGACCTGGTATTGACCCGCACCTCTACAAAGCGAGTGAAGGCGATGTTGCCCGACTCGCAGGTGCTGACCTCATCTTTTACAACGGCTTGCATCTGGAGGGGAGGATGTCGGGTGTGCTCGAAAGGATGCAGGACCGGATAAAGACGGTTGCTGTAACGCATGACATCGATAGGGGGCTACTGATGGCACCGCCAGAGTTTGAAGGGGCATACGACCCGCACGTTTGGTTCGATGTCACTCTTTGGATGAAAGCGGTTGAGCGCGTACGAGATACGCTGATTGAGGTAGATAATGACCGTGCGGAGTTGTACCGGGTGAATACGGAAGATTACTTAGCGAAGCTAGAGGAATTGCACGATTATGTGATGCAACAGGCGGATCGAGTATCTCCCGATCAAAGAGTGCTCGTTACAGCTCACGATGCCTTCAACTACTTTGGCCGCGCTTATGGGTTTGAAGTGTATGGGCTTCAGGGGATTAGTACGGCGGCCGAGGCGGGCACAGCTGATGTGCAAGCGTTAGTGCAGTTCATCGTCGAACGCCGCGTCCCCGCTATGTTTGTCGAAACATCTGTGCCTCGCCGGAGCATTGAGGCGGTACAAGCTGCTGTGAAGTCGAAAGGATTCTCTGTGGAGATTGGCGGACAGCTGTTCTCTGACGCGATGGGAGCGTTGGGAACACCAGAGGGCACATACATCGGAATGGTCCGTCATAACATTGATACCATCGTAACATCGCTTCTGCAAACAGCGACAGACTAAACTAATAGAGGCAAGGTTACCTTGTCCGTAAGGTTCAACGATCGTTGAACCCTACAACATGCGTTCAGCCTAAAACAGATAGGTAAACAGGTGTCGGTGCGTGAGAGGAGGGTGAATGATATGACAGAGTCCTTGAATAATCGATTGGCTATTGAGGTTGCGGATTTGACTGTGGCGTACCGGGATCAGCCGGTGCTGTGGGATGTAGACCTCAACGTGCCGTCGGGAGTCCTCATGGCAATCGTTGGTCCCAACGGTGCCGGCAAAACGACGCTTATTAAGGCAATCTTGGGGCTAGTGGCACCGGCAGCGGGACGGGTATTAATCTACGGTCAGCCTTACGTTGATCAACGGCGACTTGTGGGATACGTTCCGCAACGCGGGAGTGTCGATTGGGATTTTCCGACGAGCGTGCTGGATGTGGTCATGATGGGGTGTTATGGAACCTTGGGATGGGGACGTCGTCCGGGCCGCCGAGAACGTGCACGAGGAATGGAAGCACTTGAAAATGTTGGGATGCTTGACTTTGCAGACCGGCAGATTAGCCAACTCTCTGGTGGACAACAGCAGCGAGTCTTCTTGGCACGAGCGTTGGTGCAGGATGCCCAAGTGTACTTCATGGACGAACCGTTTCAAGGCGTTGATGCGACGACAGAGCGAGCAATCGTTTCCCTCTTGCAAGATCTGCGAGCTGCTGGTAAGACCGTCGTTGCTGTTCATCACGACCTACAGACGGTGGTGGATTATTTCGATTCCGTAACGCTCCTAAACGTGCGTCGGATTGCTAGCGGTCCGGTGGAGGAAGTATTCACAGAGCAGAATCTCCGACTGGCGTACGGCGGTCGCGTCGCTTTCCTAAGTCGAAATGATCAAGCGGATGGGAGCGGAGGACAAAGCGATACGCCGTTGTCTCAACCGGTTGACGAAGCCGTAACCGCGCAGATTGACAAACCGATGGGCACCTCACTCCGCCCATCTTGAAACAAACTTACATTATGCGTAAAGTGTAAAGACCGTCTTTTTGCGCTTTACATCGTTAATTATCAATCTAAAAACACAATTTTATTGGGAGACTATTTGATGACACGAAAATTGTTGGTTGTTACTGCTACACTTTTGATTATCTTTTCTGTGACGGCTCACGCAAAATCTGGTGATGCACCACATCAAAGGCTACAGGTAAACACGGCACAAGAAGTCACCTTTGAATCAACGTCTACTGATGTCGGAAATTTGGTTGTCATCAACGGCAACGAGCACATTGTCCAACCGAAGAATACCTTTGATTTGGCGGGACAAAATTTACGTTTCACGCCCAATGACCTAGGCGGATACGATGTATCTATGCCAGAAGATGTTGAATTTGTCCAAGCCTTCGGTGATGTATTGCAGTTGAGTGATGACGACAGTAAGAAGGTTGAGATCGAATTCGACTTCCCATTTTTTGGTGAGGAATATACGGAACTTTTTGTCAATTCAGATGGGAACTTAACATTCGGCAAAGGGGATGCCGCTTCATGGGCACGGGATTTGCAGCGATTTTTGGGAGAATCACCCCGTATCGGTGTACTGTACACTGACCTGAATCCGTTTGATCCATTCCCCGATCCATTCGGCGGCAGCGGAGAAACCCCAACCGTTGAAGTGAAGCAATCTGCGAAGCAAGTAACCATCACCTGGTTCAATGTTGAGGCGTTCAGCGACGATTTCTTCGGTAGCGTGGCATCACTAACAATGCAAGTTGTCCTGTTCGATACAGGTGTCATTGACATCGTGTTTGAAAAATCTGATGTGAGAACAGGTATTGTTGGGGTATCCCCCGGTGGACTCGACGATGCCTTTCAAGTCAATTTAGTGGACTACTCAGACGATTTGCCGTTTGAGGGAACAACGGGTGCCATCGCGGAAGTTTTCGTGGATCTACCAACCGTCAACCTGCAGAATGTTGCGCGTGAGTTTTACCGAACGCATAGCGACGATTTTGATAGTTTAATTCTCTTTACTAATTTTGAATCAAACCTAGACCTAGTAGGAGTTCTAGCTTTTGCTATTAACGTTCAGAATGATGTGTTAGGTATTGGCAACCCAAACAGAGCAGAAATCTTTCCGCAATTTGATCATACCGCGGAGTACGGCAGCCAAGGAAATCTAAGAAGCTTCCTCACCATGAAAAATTTGAAGGTATGGGAGGATAATCCCTTGGAGAATACGTTTGGTCCGGCAACCTCCACGCTAAGTGTACTCGCGCACGAATTTGGGCATACGTGGATAGCTTTCATCGATCCCCCTGTATTGTTAACTCGGGACGGGGCACATTGGAATTTTTTCCTACATACGAGTGGATCGCTTCTGGGTGGCAATGACATCCAAGATAACGGGGATGGCTCGTTCACTACCTTGGCTCCCAAAGATATTTATAGCCCACTCGATTTATATCTAATGGGTCTACTAAAACCGGAAGAGGTTCCACCGACCTTCTTGGTGACCGACCCCCATGATTTGGATCTTCCACCTCCTTATAATCAACAGGTTTTATCTGCAGATCAGCTACAGGGCGTGTATTCCTTGGGGGACGTCGGTTTCCGGGGTGACAAGCAAGAGATAAGAATTGAAGATATTATTGCGATAAATGGGGGGCGAATCCCCGATGCTGAATCCTCTCAGAAAGACTTTCGGACTGCGTTTATCCTGCTTGCCCAGGGTGAAGAGGGACCCGCTCCCGACGAAATCGATCAGGTGGAGACTGTCAGACTTTACTGGCCCCCCTTCTTTCATCGTGCTGCAAACAACACGGCAACCATAGTGAGCACCCTTGATGGTTCACCTGAAGATGTTAGGCTGCCCAGTGAAGATGAACCCGAGGAAGAACGCGTTTTTAATTTTACGGTGCATCTAGATAACGGATTAAATATCATTTCACCGCCACTACGTCCAGAGACGCCGCTGACAGCGCGCAGCTTTATGGAGATGGTCGGATCGACGGTTATTATCGCTGCTGATGACGGGGAGTTCATATCTCATACCATCGTAACACCTGGGGATGGATTTCCGATTGAAGGCGGACGGGGGTATATTGTCAATACACCGGAGGGCGGATCTGTCACATTTACGGGAGAACCTTGGGACGATCCCGATCCAACGCAAGCTGCTGGAACAGCGAGCGCACCAGCCATCAATGGAACGCTTTGGGCATTCGTTGTTGATGGGATTCTGGGTGAAGAAGGGTTCCAAGAATCTTACCGAGTTTCTGTTGACAATCTCAGAACAGGTAAGCTGTTGACGGAAGGATTGGCGGAAGCTGGAGGCAGATTTACTCTCGGTTTTGCTGATTTGAGTCGCAATCCGGTTGTGCAAGTCGGCGACACTGTGCGTCTGACGCTTACCGACATCATTTCAGGTCAACCTATCGGAAAGACCGACCATATCATTACAGCTGATGATATTCGGAACGCGTATTCAACGCTTCACCTAACTTTCGATAGCATTGCCCCGATGGAGACTCGGCTGCTTCAGAATTACCCCAATCCCTTCAACCCTGAGACGTGGATTCCATATCAACTTGCCTACCCTGCGGATGTGGCGGTTACTATTTATGACACCAAGAGCATGTTGGTACGTCAATTGGATTTAGGATATCAACAGGCGGGGTATTACACGGATAGGGCGCGAGCGGCGTATTGGGATGGGCACAACCACTTAGGTGAGTCTGTGGGAAGCGGCATCTATTTCTACCAGCTACGTGCAGGCGATTATTCCACCATACGAAAGATGGTGATTCTCAAGTAGGTTGATTCTTCAAAACCGAAAATCCCTATGAACATTGCGCGATAATCTTGGTTGATTGAGCCCGGATTATTGCGCAACACGCCGGATATTTCGTCGAGATATGAATCTCGACCTACTCTAACATCCATAGGGCGGGCGGCCTCGCCCGACCTCGTCCCAATCCGCATTGGTTGAGCTAGAAAGCTAACCTACGAACTGTTAGTAGTTGACAGATTGAACCCATTCTAATGTGCCTTGAGGCGATTTCAGATAACAGTCTCGGTTGAGGCCTTAGGTGGTAGCTGACGTCAAAATAGGTCGACAAATGGAATTGCTGCATAATCTCTTCTTCGATTATACCCTACGCACAGTTGCCCAAGGTTCTGCCACGCTCGGAATCGTCAGCGGTGCCTTGGGGACATACGCGGTCCTACGGAAGCAGAGTTTATTAGGAGACGCAATTTCCCATGCAGCGTGGCCCGGCATCGCCTTAGCATTTCTACTTACCGGCAGCAAAGCCCCCCTCGTGTTGGTGTTAGGGGCTGCTGCTGCTGGTTGGGTAGGTACGCTTTTTGTGATGGGTATTGTCAATACGACCCGCATCAAAGAGGATAGTGCGTTAGGGTTGGTGCTCTCCGTTTTTTTTGGCTTCGGTCTCGTTCTGCTGACAGCATTCATTCAGAAGATGCCCAACGCGAATCAGGCCGGACTTGACAAATTCCTCTTTGGTCAGGCAGCTGCACTGGTAGAACGAGACGTTAAGACGATGGCGTCACTGGGAATCATTGCACTGTTGATAATGATGGTGTTCTGGAAGGATTTCAAACTTCTCAGTTTTGACCCTGGCTTCGGAGCTAGCCTCGGTTTTCCCATGCGCTGGTTGGACGTTTTGTTGACGACGCTTATTGTAATTGCTATCGTATTGGGATTGCAGACTGTTGGTGTAGTTTTGATGAGTGCGATGGTTGTCGCGCCTGCGGCGGCGGCACGGCAATGGACAGATCGTCTGGGTGTGATGGTTGTCCTATCCGCTCTGTTTGGCGCTGTTGCCGGCGTAAGTGGTGCAATCATTAGTAGTAGCACAGCACGAATTCCTACCGGTCCAACCATCGTGCTCTGTGTCAGCGCGATCGTTGCAGTATCGATGACTCTGGCACCGAATCGGGGATTGGTCTGGAATTGGATGCGACATCAACGTAACCGTCGACAACTGCGAGTCGAAATGGTTTTGGCTGACCTCTACGCGCTGATGTTGCAGCATGAGGATTTAGAGCATCGGCATTCTGTGGGTGTCTTAAATGCGATGAGTGCTGGACGGGGCGGTGTTAAGCGTAGTCTCGAAGAACTGGAAACTCGCGGCTGGGCACATCGAGTCGGCACAGAATGGGCACTGACCTCGAACGGATTGGCTGAAGCAGAACGCTTGGCGGAAATGCGGGGAAATTAGGGATTTGGGCTTTATGGACTTCAGCCGTTTTTGTATTGATTTTGGAGGTAAAAAAGGTACAATTCGTTTGTCTTTCGTGGGAGAGGCTTAACGGCACCGCCCGGTGGTGTCTCCCACACCCATTAAGCCGGGTATGAAAGACAGACAATCCGATGAGAACCTACAAGTTCAAAATGTATAGTAATCACGGCAACCGTGAATTGCAGAAAACGATAGAGGCACATGCTTCGGTGTGGAATCACTTTATAGCCTTGTGTCGCAGATACTATGCTATCTGCGGTAAATATCCGGGTAGGAAAGCACTGCGACAACACTTGACAAAGTTGAAGCGGTTGCCTCAATACACCCACTGGAATCTTCTACCTAGTCAGTCTCTGCAAGACGTAATAGACCGTATAGATAAAGGTTACATGAAAATGTTTGCCGATGGTAAAAAAGGCAAAAAGTGTGGCAGACCTCGTTTCAAAGCACGGAAAAGATATAAGTCCTTCACACTGACCCAAGCAGGTTGGAAACTACTGCAAAGTAACTATATCCGTATTGGAAAGCGAATCTACCGATATTTCAAAAGTAGGGAAGTCTTAGGCCCCCCGAAACGCTGCACGATAAAACGGGACAGCGTAGGAGACGTATGGCTAATCATTCTGACAGACCACGTAGATACCGATTTAGAGTCTCCCACGACGGGTAAAAGCGCGGGGTTTGACTTTGGACTAAAGAGGTATCTCACCGGGGCTGACTCCAATGACTACGAATCTCCACAATTCTTCAAGCGCGGTATCAACGCCATTAAGCGAGCAAACCGCAAACTTTCACGGAAGCGCAAAGGGTCAAAGAATCAGGAACGCGCAAGAATTAACCTTGTCCGTAAGCACCGCAAGATTGCCAATCACAGACAAGATTTCCATTGGAAGCTTGCTCATGACCTTACTGATAGATACGATTGGATTGCACTTGAATCTCTCAACCTAAAGGGTATGAAAGCCCTTTGGGGACGCAAGGTGTCTGACTTGGGGTTCTACGACTTTGTACAGAAACTCAGATATATTGCATCTAAAAAGGATAGAGAGATTCGATTGGTGGACAAGTGGTATCCGTCCAGTAAAACATGTCATGTCTGTGGCGCAATCAACCAAGACCTAAACCTTCGTGATAGAACATGGCAGTGTCCAAGTTGCCATACAGAGTTGGATAGAGACCGCAATGCGGCACTCAATATCCATAGGGTGGGGGCATCCATCCTCTCAGCAGAAGTTGTAAGTCCCGATTCGTCGGGCTAACTTCATTGATAGAGCAATTCGATTCCTAAAGGACGGATGACAATCCCAATCCTTTAGGTTTGGGAGTATGTCAAATGAACCTATCACCACAGATAGAGATTCAAATTATCGCTGCGGTTGTCGCTGTTGGGTGCGCTTTGCCGGGAGTGTTTCTGGTGCTCCGCCGTATGGCACTGATGAGCGATGCTATCAGCCATGCAATCCTTCTGGGTATCGTTTTAGCGTTTTTCATTACTGAAGATCTCGCATCGCCGCTCCTTATTATTGCAGCTGCGATCACCGGCGTGATTACAGTAGTGCTCGTGGAACTTCTACACGGTACTGGTCTCGTACGTGAGGATGCCGCCATCGGGATTGTGTTTCCGGCACTATTCAGTGGGGGTGTGATTCTTATCTCTCGCTATGCAGGGAGCGTTCATCTGGATACCGATGCTGTGCTATTGGGAGAGTTGGCATTTGCTCCATTCGAGCGGCTATCCGTTCTCGGATACAGCCTACCCAAATCACTCTGGGTGATGGGAGGTATCCTGCTAATCAACCTCATTTTCATCACACTGTTTTACAAGGAACTGAAGCTGGCAACATTTGACGCTGGCCTCGCTGCCGCACTCGGATTTTCGCCCGTCCTTGTCCATTACGGTTTGATGACGCTGGTTTCGGTGACAGCTGTTGGAGCGTTTGACGCGGTGGGGTCTATTTTGGTTGTTGCGCTGATGATTGCCCCACCAGCGACCGCCTATCTGCTGACTGATCGGCTATCCTATCTACTGGGACTGAGCGCGTTGAACGGTATTGCGAGTGCTATCACCGGCTATTGGTTAGCGCGTTGGCTGGATGCGTCCATCGCCGGGGCTATGGCAACGATGAGTGGTGTATTCTTTCTATTGACCTTCCTTCTTGCACCAGCTCGCGGCATCATCGCTATCGCCCGGCGACGGGTACGTCAGCGATGGCAATTTGCTCAGACAATGCTTACCATTCATTTACTAAATCATGAGGGTTCTCCTGAAGCCCAACAAGAACGTCGCATTGAACACCTAGATGAACATCTTCGCTGGACTCCTTCTTTCGCGGAGCGGGTTGTGAGATATGCAGAAAGGCAGGGCACCATTCAGTCCGATGCGGGTGATTTGATGTTGACCGAACATGGGCGACAGATCGCCCACGATGGTTTAAGTATGTCTGAAGCAAGTCCCGATCAGAGATCGGGATTCGCGGTAATGACTTTAGCACAACTGTGCTTCTCTTTCAAGGGTAGAGTTGACCGCCGTTTGTTTTGGGGCTACGGAGTAATATCTACACTAGCGTGGCTTTTTGTAGGACTCCTCTGCGTTGGACTTGATTTAGATGAAGATACAGCAAAAGTTATAATCGCTATTGCTCTCTTTCCCAAGATGCTTTTTATGGACTTTGCTGTCTCGGCAAAACGCCTACATGACACCGACAGGTCTGGTGCTTATCTTCTTCTCAATTTGATTCCAATCATAGGGGCAATCTGGCTTTTGGTTGTTTGCGGTTTCCTAAAGGGAACTGAAGGTGAGAATAAGTACGGAGACCCCGTAAGTAAACTCACCTAACAGTAATTACGCCTTATGGCGGCAACGGGTCTTAATCTCACCTTGCTGGAAGTTGTGTTGCTAGCACACGACTCCCAGCAAGAACCCCGTTGCTGCCGCCATCTTATGGCGGTTTGTGGGCTTCTCCATCTCACTTACTATAGTTTGCGTTCCTAGGGCGCGAACTATGGTAAGACACCCGCAAGCCGCCGCCATAAGCCGCCGCCAACTTATACAAAGCATTCTCGGATAAACCTTTCAAACAGTTTCCTTCGCTTCCGATTGTTCCACTTATAACACGCCTCTGCGAGATACAAGGGCGTATGCTTCTTGCTGTAATGGTGATGCGTCCCATGAAAAGCCCTTTTGAGCATTGACCAGAACCCTTCAATCGTGTTCGTGTGTGCGATGCCCTTCACATACTCCTTTTCGCCATGATTTACGGTGGAGTGGGGCATTACGTCATTATCACCAATGATTTGATACGCTTTGAACTCATCGGTCATCAATACCGATTCATCTGTCTTGACAAACTTCTCGATGAATGTTAAAATCCCTTTCTTAGTTAAATCTGTAGCCACTCTGGCTATGACCTTGCCACCACGCTCGATTGCAGCGAGTATTGGTGTCTTACGAGTGCCTCTCCCGCGTTTCGCGGGGGGAGGCAGCTCCCCATCTTCATTTCTTCGTCGGCGTGGCTTACCACCGATATAACATTCGTCGGCTTCGATAATCCCCTTGAGCAACGTTTCTCCCTTGCGCTTCATTTCAGTCCTAATCTTTTGCATCATAGACCATGCGGACATCTGGTTAAGCCCCAAATGCCGGGCAAGTTGGCAACTCGACAGGCTCTTTTTAGCATTCGACATCAACCCTATAGCCATAAACCACTTCGGAAGTGGAATCTTACTCCTACTGAAAAGCGTGCCGGAGAGAACCGAAAAACTGGACTTGCACAAATGGCAGTTCCATCGACCAATTTTATCGCCCTCACGCTTTCTGGCGACATTCTCGCTTTCACAATGGGGACATTTCGGTTCTTCGTCCCATCGGATTTCTTCGAGGTAATCTATGCAATTTTCATGTGTCGAAAATCGCTCCATTATACCAAATAGATTCATGCTTAAACTCCTTTCAAACCCTGTATTCATGCGGGTTTACACAGAATCATTATCTCACAATTCCATGAAAAAGTCAAGTCTTAATCTATTAACTGCGTCACACTTTCAACTCAACTGTCCGGGCAAACAATGAGCCGTGACAGCAATGACCGTGGATCGCCATGTGAACTCCCCTCTCAATCCTCCAAATCACTCTCCGAGACGAATTTTTCCACTCCTCAATCTGATTCCGGTCCAGTGCCTTTTTATCGCGTGTTTCTTCCTGATTTACCATAAGTGCCTCGCCTACTGGATGCGAACGGCTTCCGTTAATCTGGGAGCGGTCAAATTTCATCGCCATGTGGTTCCCCTCTACGCACTCCCGCAAACCGATCTGAGCGTCTGGATACTTCCTGCCTTGGTCGTGCTAATAGTATTCCTCCTCCTGTGTCACAAGATTTTCCTCCGACGATCTGTATCATCTACTTGGCTTTTTCTCATCTCGATTGGATTCTTTCTTACCATCAGTATCAGCGTTGCGATGATTGACGGCTTCCGAGAGGTGGCCGGACGGCAATTACCTGCATTCCTTGAACCGTATACGCGAACGAAATACGAATACTATAGTGATGTGCCAAAGGTTGATCAGGTAGGCCTCTTGTCATTCATGCGAGATTACGCGAAGCCGGAACTTTTCTCATCGTTATCGGGGCACCCACAAACCCATCCGCCCGGCGGTATACTGTTCCTGTGGATTATCAGTAAGTTCTTTGGATATAATCTGTTGGCTGCATCACTTGGATCGATTGGCTTCACAAGTTTAACGGTGATACCAATTTACCTGCTGGCAAAGGAACTGTACGGTGAATCGATCGGACGATACACCCTCGCGCTATTCCTTATTACGCCCAACTTCGTCATGTTTGCGGGGACATCGATGGATGGACCGTTCACCGTTTTCCCGATCTTGAGTCTCTATCTATTTTATAAGGGAAAAGGCTCGGAGCGAACGATACGCTACGGATTCCTAACAGGGATCTCACTTAGTTGTGGGATGCTGATGACATACTCGACAGTGTTCATCGGCTTGTTTTTTAGTGTCGTCATGCTGCTCACCTTAATTGTGGATCGGAAGGGATTCAGACGCATATTGACCCTCCTATTAATTGCAGGCGTTACCTTCACCGCATTTTATCTGCTCATATTTCTGTTTACAGGGTTCAATCTGCTTGAGGCGTTGCAGGCATCGATAAAGAAAGACAAGGAGGCACTGGGAACAGGATACGAGACGATGGGGCTATATCTTAACTTGAGTGTTGGAAATCTGTTCGCTTTTCTGATTGGGGTTGGGATACCGATGACAACCGTGTGGGTTCGGCAGGTTGTGCAAACAATTCGGGACGGACGGCGTGGCAAGCCAATTGACATCTATGTCATTGGCTATCTAATCTCGTTGTTGGTGATCGCCTTTTCCGCGCTTTTCACAATGGAGGTCGAGCGGGTTTGGATCTTTATGGCACCTTTTGTCCTCATTCCTGTGGCGAAATATCTCAGCCAGCGAAGCGTAGCCGATTTCTATTGGGTTGCTGGATTGTTGTGTTTGCAATTGGTTCTGTTTGAGGTCACGCTGTATACATACTGGTAATTGTAACAACCTCGTCCCCTTGAAATAGTATAGCAGACAGCTTGAATAACAACTCACCTTGCAATAGCTGAACAAAACAGGTAAAATATTCCAACTCCGTAATAGTACAATGAAAAATGTCCCGATCAGATCGGGATCAAATGAAGGAGAGATGCCATGTCAGACAAAGTTGGAGTGGGGCTTATCGGTTGTGGCGGGATGGGATCGCACCATGCGCGGAATCTCGCCGAGATCGAAGGGGCGCATTTACGCGGACTTGCCGACGTCCGCAGTGAAGCCGCCCAGCAATTGCAGAAGGAAGTTGGCTGTGACTATTGCACAACTGATCCGCATGATCTCTTCAGCGACGACTTGGTTGACGTTGTGTTAATTTGTACCCACCATGATCTACATGTTCCCCTCGCGGTTGAAGCCGCAGAAGCCGGCAAACAGATCTTCGTCGAAAAGCCGCTGGCACTAACGATTGAAGGGTGCGAACAGATTGAGGCAGCGGTAGAACGTGCAGGCGTGAAGTTGATGGCTGGATTTCAAGCGCGATTCTCGCCATTCATTGCTAAACTCAAAGAGGCGATTCCAACGCCGCTTGTGATTGTTGGACAGCTCGTGGATCCGCGGTGGGGTGATGATAGTTGGGCAAACGATCCGGTCGAAGGTGGCGGCAACATCCTTTCGCAAGGTTGTCATCTGTTTGATGCCATGTGTTGGCTTGCCGGTGCGGAACCCACCACTATTTATGCAGAGGGTGGTAACCTGACCCATCCAAAGATTCCCGAAATTACTGATAGCGTTGTTGCCACGATTCGATTCGCCAACGGTTGTGTGGCGAGTGCAATCAACGGGGATTTCGGTTCACCGGCGTTGGCTGGGAAAGCGTTCTATGAGTTGTTCGGCGGAACGAAGACCGCAACGCTCTACGGTTATTATGGTGAACCCGCGATTAAGTTTTGGGGCGTGGAACCTGCCGATTTCACAATGGAAAATCTGCCACCTGATTATCGCAACGGTAGTGCGGCTCACGGGTATGTCGATGAGATGCGGGCGTTGATTGATTGGGTAGGGAAAGATGTCGATCCTGTGAATGCCGGGAAGCTGAAGGATGGGCTGCGAGCGACGAAAATTGGGGTCAAGGCGATTGAGTCAATTCGAACCGGGCAACCGCAGCATCTATAAGGGTCAAAAACATGAAAATTACCAACATTGAAACATTTATCGTGGATGCCGGCTGGCGTCCTTGGACATTTGTTAAGGTTGAGACCGATGAGGGGATCACCGGTTACGGCGAGTGCAGCGACGGCAGATCGCCTCACGGAATCGTTGGGACAATCAAAGATTTGGAACGGGTGCTCATCGGTACGGATCCAAGGGCCTTCGAGATGCGGTTCTGGGACATGATTCGGGGTACGCGCCAAAGTCCCGGTGGCATCGCTGCCAAAGCCATCGCCGGAATTGAGTGCGCCCTTCTGGACATCAAAGCGAAGGCACTGGGTATCTCTGTCGTTGAGTTATTTGGTGGACCTACACGGGACAAGGTTCGAGTTTACTGGTCTCATTGCGGAACAAGCCGCGCCAGACATCACGAGCTGATAGGCGTGCCGCCGCTCAAGACGATGGACGACATTACCGCATTGGGACGGGAAGTCGTGGAACGCGGTTTCACTGCGCTCAAGACCAACATCGTAATTCCCGGTGAGCCAGCGTCGGTATACTTCAGTGGATTCGGGGGCGGGTCAGGCACCACAGATCAGGTAGTCACCCCAGCGTTGTTACGACACATTGAGACGCTGATCGGGGCGTTTCGGGAGGCGATTGGTCCTGATGTAGGACTCTGTCTAGACCTCAACTTCAATTTCAAAACGGAAGGGTGCCTACGGATTGCTAAGGTATTGGAACCGTTCGATCTCCAGTGGCTCGAAATTGATATGTACGATCCAGAAGCAATCTTGCAGATCAAAGAGTCCACAACTACCCGCATCTGCACGGGCGAAAACCTGTTCTACATGCGGGAGTTTATCCCCTATTTTGAGCTGCATGCCGCAGACGTGATGATGATTGACGTAGCGTGGAATGGGTTCACGCAATCCAAGAAGATTGGAGACCTTGCAGAGGTGTACCAGACCAATATCGCACCTCACAACTACTACAGTCATCTAGCGACAAACATGAGTGCGAGCCTATGCGCTGTCCTGCCAAATGTCCGCATCATGGAAATTGACATTGACGATGTGCCGTGGAAAGATGACCTCGTCACCGATCCACCGGAGATTATTGACGGCTACATGACGACTCCTACGAAACCGGGGTGGGGAACCGACCTGAATGAGGCGGAAGTGAAAAAGCATCTGTGGGAGAACCGGTCGGTCAATTGGTAAACAACCGTGCCTATCGTTTGAGTTGAGATAATTATGTGGTCGATAAGCGAATGCAGAGCTATCATTTTTGATATGGATGGGTTGATGCTCGACACCGAGAGGCTTGCGCTCAAAGCGTGGCAGCTTGCAGGGGCTGATTTTGGATTCCCCATCAGTGAGGATATTTTTGTTACTATGGTGGGTCGAAATCGCAGGGATTCGGACCGTACTTTAGTTAAAATTTTTGGTTCCGATTTTCCAGTTGATGCTGTGCGAAACAGGTATCGCACTTACCGCTGGATTGACGAAGGCAAGTTATCCGTTAAGCTCGGACTTCTGGAGTTGTTAGATTTCCTAGACAAGATTTCAATGCCGAAAGCGGTCGCAACCTCTACAGAATATGAGCGAGCGATTCACAAACTATCACTCACGAATTTATTAGAACATTTTCCCGTAGTAATCGGGGGCGATCAGGTGGAAAAAGGTAAACCTGCGCCGGATATTTTTCTCGCCGCCGCGGTGCGACTGGATATTCTCCCGGAGAGTTGTCTTGTCTTGGAAGACTCAGATGCCGGCATTCAGGCAGCCTACGACGCAGGGATGACACCCGTTATGATTCCAGACATGAAGCCACCCTCAGAGAAAAGCCTCGCTTTTGCGCACAGAATTTTTGGAGGGCTAGCGGAGTTTCACGATTACTTTCGAGAAGGTTTAGAGTTGATATAAATAATAATGGATTTATGGTAGATTTTAGAATTACTTAGACACTCCCAATGCACAACTAACCCCTAAATCCCCCAACTCCCCTGACAAGGGGACTCCCCCTGATAAGGGGGCAGGGGGGTTAGGGGATCTTCTCCCTTGTCTTTCCCCTCAACCCCCCTGTCAAGGGGGGCAAGAAACCGCCATCCTTGCCATCCCCCCTTATCATGGGGGGGGCAGGGGGACTTTGGAAACTTCGCTAGGGTCGGAGTTATTGGTAAATGTCTACTTATTTCTCTAATTCACCATAGAAAGGAGTACCAAATGTCTGCACATACGTCCGATCCAATTCATGATATATTCGTGCAATACAAAACAATCGCGGTGGTTGGACTTTCTGCGAAGCTAGATCGCCCCAGTTATCGTGTTGCGAAGTTTTTGAAAGAACAGGGCTACCGGATTATTCCCGTAACCCCGACCTACGACGAGGTTTTAGGCGAGAAGGCATATCCAAGCCTGCTTGATATTCCGAAAGGTCAGCCTGTCGAAATTGTTGATATTTTTCGTCGTCCCGAATATGTGCCAGAGATTGTTGATCAAGCTATTGAAATCGGGGCAAAGGTTGTCTGGATGCAACTGGAGATTATCCACGAAAGTGCCGCAGCCAAAGCGCGGTCCCACGGTTTGCAAGTCGTGATGGATAAATGCACAAAACCTGAATTTACAAACCGCTTTCTGTCGCCTCAGGTGTAGTATCAAGAGACGCATTCGCACCCTGAAAACAGGGAGAGATACCGCTAACGCTCAGCAGCGCACAAAAAGAAAATGTCAGTGCCAAAGAGCTCGCGACTGGCTTTGAACATTTTTTCTTGCAGCATATTGGCCCATTGTTATGCAAGGCACATACATTTTATTCAAACCGCTAAAAATTCTGTGGGAACGGATGCTCCCTCCGCTGAAGTATGTAACGACACGGTGGCTTCTCATCCCCAAGCTGAAGTCGGATTCGGCGGAAATACGATCCTATGCCGCGCAGGCGTTGGAATCAATGGGTGATGGACAAGCGGTGCTGCCGCTCATTGAAGTGCTGCGGGATGCGGACAGCACTGTGCGTCGCTTTGCAATCTCCTCGCTAGGGGCACTGCGGGATGTGCGGGCGGCTGATCCGTTAATTCCTTTTCTGAACGATGCAGAGCCGGATATGCGTTGCGCCGCTGCCGTTGCGTTGGGCGATTTGAAGGCTGCCCACTCGGTTGAACCGTTGATTGCGGCGTTAAACGATCCGGATAGATCCGTCTGTTCGGCGACGGTTATTGCTTTGGGCAAAATCGGGTCTCAGCGAGCTATTGAACCACTTAATGATTTGGCGAAGACAACTGACAGCGAGTGGCTGCGTCGCTATGTGAGTGAAACGCTGCATCAAATTGAGGAACATGAAGATAAAAATGATAGTTACAGGGAGGCGTTATATTGAATCGAATTGAAGCGAAATTTAAACAGTTACGTGCAGAGGGGCGGAGTGCGTTTATGCCGTACATCTGTGCCGGCGATCCGAGCCACGAGATCAGCCGGAAGCTGCTCTTAACGCTTGAAGCGGCGGGTGCAGATCTCATTGAACTTGGCGTGCCGTTTTCCGATCCCATTGCAGATGGACCAACCATCCAGAAGGCAAGTGAGCGGGCGTTGGTGGACAAAATCTCACTCCGAGAGATTCTCGATATGGTTGAGACCCTTCGGCAAGAGACGCAGATTCCAATTGCACTAATGACTTACTACAATCCAATTTTTCGGATGGGGGATGCGGAGTTTTGCGCTGCGGCACACAAGGCAGGTGTGGATGGGGTAATTATTCCAGATCTTCCACCGGAGGAAGCTTCGACGCTGTTAGAGGTCGCTCCGGCGCATGACCTTGCCACAATCTTCCTCGCCGCGCCCACAAGTTCACCTGAACGGATGCGTTTCATCGCGTCGGTCAGTACAGGTTTCATCTATTGCGTATCGGTTACCGGCGTCACAGGAGCGCGCGCGTCCCTTTCAGAGGAGATTCAGCCGATGGTCGCCGATCTAAAAAAACAGACCCAAAAACCGATTTGTGTTGGGTTTGGGGTTTCAACGAGTGAACAAGCGAATGTGGTCGCGCGTCTTGCGGATGGTGTCATCGTTGGCAGCGCAATCGTCAACGCTATTGAAGGGCATTTGGGAGACGAAGCGGCAATCTTATCGAGCGTGAAGGAGTTTGCGGAGGAATTGGCAGCGGGGGTACGGGGAGGGATTTAAAAAAAAACCTTCCAAAGACTACGAAACCTATCGTGAAACTATATCCGATAGGTTTCGTAACGAGATTGCAACGTACCCCGACGTGGTTTCTCCTTCGGGTGAATGCTATAAGCAAATTGGTCACAGATTTGTGACAGGTTGTCTATAAAATCTGACCAACTGTATGTTTCATCTTTACGGGCTTGCCCGTCTGCAAGGAGCAGGGCGAGCTCATAGAAATTCTGACGGTTCTTTTGAGAGTCTTGACTTGGTGTCATGTTAGTTTCCTTTCTGCTTGATCTCCTGGCACTTAGGTTACTGAACGGAATCAATTTTTTGCAATTCTAGGCGTTTTCTATAACTCTGAACAGTAGAAAAGCCAATGCCGACACTGGCTTTCCCCAAGGAGGCAACTCTATTGATGTTTGAAGGGGCAATAATGATGCCAAATTTGTCATTAATCTTTTGGGGCTAGCACAATCTAACGCCGCATATAGGGCTCCCTCGATCTCAGCCGCCCTTTGAATCATCAAACAAATTCTGGTAACAATGTACAGTGGGACAAATCGGGCAGCTGCACGACTGTGTGTGACCGGTTCTGTGCAACATCAGGGCTTCGGAAATCCCCCGCAACTTTACAGAACGTTTTCAGGCACCCTCCGGTTACTTGAAAAGATCCGAATTGTTTATGTAGGAAGACCGTAAAGGTCAAATCAATGTTTCGCAATCGCAACAGCATGTATCAAAAACAGCACGATAAACTTATACATAAAGGAGTGAATACCACAATGGCAACGGAGCAACCCATTCGAGTTCGCTTTGCGCCCTCACCGACAGGATTTCTCCATATCGGGGGGGCACGCACAGCACTGTTTAACTGGCTTTTCGCAAGGCATCATGGCGGAACATTCATCCTTCGGATTGACGATACCGACGAAGCTAGATCGACTGATGAATCAATGCAAGGTATCTACGATTCGATGGAATGGCTTGGACTCGATTGGGATGAAGGACCGAAGGTCGGAGGGCCCCACACCCCTTATATCCAATCGGAGCGTGGCGATCGCTATCACAAATATGTGCAGCAGTTACTCGACATTGGTAACGCATATCGCTGTTACTGCACCCCCGAAGAATTGGATCAGATGCGGACTCGTGCCCGTGTGGAAAAACGTTCACAGGGATACCCCGGAAAGTGCAGGCATCTGACAGAAGCGGATCGGCAGAAACTTGAAGCGGAGGGACGCAAATCAACAATTCGGCTCAAACTTCCGGAGGGTGCAATCATTGTGCGCGATCTCGTGCTTGACGTGATAAAATTTGAAGCCGAGACGCTTGACGACTTTATTATTGTCAGATCCAACGGTTCGCCGCTCTATAATTTTACTTCTACTATTGATGACATTGAGATGGGGATAACGCATATTATCAGGGGGGCAGACCACCTTTCAAACACGCCGAAGCAGCTCCTGATCTCTCAAACGCTTGGTTTCGACCCACCACAGTACGCGCATCTACCGATGGTGCTTGGCAGCAGCAAGGGCGAGAAATTGAGTAAGCGGCACGGTGCTACCTCCGTTGGACAGTATTGTGATGACGGGTATCTGCCGGAGGCGTTGATTAATTTCCTCGTGCGCCTCGGTTGGTCTTATGACGACAAGGAGGAGATTTTTGCCGTTGACCAACTCGTTGAGAAATTCGACCTTGAGCGGGTGGGAAAGAGTGGCAGTGTATTTGACATCAAAAAGCTACAGTGGTTAAACGGGCACTACATTACACAGTTAGACCTGTCTGCACGCACTGACGCGGTCGTCCCCTTCTTGCAGAAAGGTGGCTTGTTGGAGGAAGAAAGAGGCCGGGTGTGGCTGGAGCAATTTGTTGCAGCGGTTGGAGATCGACTGGAAACGCTGGCAGATATTACCGCCTATAGTTACCTTTTCACCGACGATTTTGACTATGACCCCAAGGCGGTTAAGAAGTGGTGGAAAGGCGATCCCGCCGGGATTTTGCAGGGGCTCCGTGATGCCTTAGCGGCGGTGGAGGTGTTTGAAATGGAGCCGGTTGAAGCGGCGATTTGGGCACACATCGAAGTGATAGGAATTAGTCGAATCAAGGCCATGCAGCCGTTACGGGTCGCACTGAGTGGCGAAGCGGGTGGACCTGGCTTGTTTGATATTATCGTTCTGCTCGGCAGAGAAAAGGTACTTGAGCGGTTAGACAGAGCTATCCGCCATATTCAGGAAACCTAATAGCGTGTTATAGCTCCCTGCAATTGAGCAACTTCTTGCACGCTAGTGGTAGGTATCCACCTTGCCACTAGCGGGTTTCCCTACTGACGTTGTTGTGATCTTTGAATCTTTGCCCAAGTGTCCCGCAAGGTCACCGTCCGATTGAATACCAATTTTTCATCGGAGGAGTCGGGGTCTACACAGAAATAGCCCGTTCTTAGGAACTGGTACTGGGTTCCCGGCGCAGCGCCGTCAAGGCTGGATTCAACCTGGCATGACTGCAACACCTCCAACGAGTTTGGATTCAGATTCGCCTTGAAATCATCATCTGTAAGAGCATTCGGATTTGGTTCAGTGAAGAGATGATCGAATAAACGAACTTCGGCTTCAAGCGCGTGGGGTGCGGAGACCCAGTGCAGCGTCCCTCTTACCCTACGCCCATCTTCAGACCAACCGCCCCGTGTCTCTGGATCATAGGTGCAATGTAGCTCGGTCACTTCTCCTGTCTGCTCATCCTTAACCACGTCGACACATGTGATATAATAGGCGTGTTTTAGCCGCACCTCACGGCCGGGTGCCAGACGGAAGTATTTCCGCGGTGGGTCCTCCATAAAATCTTCTCGTTCAATATAAATCTCACGTGAAAACGGCATCTTCCGATGCCCCATGCTGTTGTCCTCCGGATTGTTTTCGGCATCTAACTCTTCCACTTTGCCTTCCGGATAGTTGTCAATAATCACCTTGAGCGGACGCAATACAGCCATCACACGCGGGGCACGTATATTCAAATCTTGGCGGAGGCAGTATTCAAGTAGCGCAATATCGACCAAATTATCGCTTTTTGCCACGCCGATCCGATTGCAAAAATCTCGGATGGCTTCCGATGTGTAGCCACGTCTTCGCAGACCGGACAGTGTCGGCATACGTGGATCATCCCACCCGCTGACATATCCCGACTCCACCAGTTGGACGAGCCACCGTTTGCTTAATATCGTATAGCCGAGATTGAGTCGAGCGAACTCAATCTGCTGCGGGTGATAGATTTCCAATTTGTCGAGATACCAATCATACAGAGGACGGTGGTCTTCGTATTCGAGCGAACATAGTGAGTGGGTGATACCCTCTATAGAATCGTTTTGGCCATGCGTGAAGTCGTACATCGGATAAATGCACCACTTATCGCCCTGTCTATAATGCGTTGCCCGCCGAATGCGATACATGACTGGATCCCGCATGTTCAAATTGGGAGAAGCCATATCAATTTTGGCGCGAAGGGTGCGCTCACCGTCCGAAAATTCACCCGCCCTCATGCGCTCGAACAGGTCGAGGTTCTCCTCAACAGAACGGTTGCGATCCGGGCTGTTCGCACCTGGCTCCGTCAACGTGCCGCGATACTCCCGAATTTCATCGGGGTTCAGGTCGCAGACGTATGCCTTCCCCTTCCTAATGAGCTTCACGGCATATTCGTAGAGTTGTTCAAAGTAGTCCGAAGCGTAAAACTCCCGATCCTCCCAATCAAATCCGAGCCACCGAATATCCGCCTTCTGCGATTCCACAAATTCAATGCTTTCCCTAGTCGGATTAGTGTCATCAAATCGCAAATTGCAAAGCCCATCGAAATCGTCCGCGATACCGAAGTCAATGCAGATGGCTTTGGCGTGACCAATATGCAGATAACCGTTCGGCTCCGGTGGAAACCGGGTATGCACACGACCGTCAAATCGGTTTGTCCGCAAATCCTCCTGAACCGCCTGCCGGATAAAGTCGGTTGTGGGCGTAGAATCGCTCGTGGTATTCTTTTCTTTTCCGCTTGTTGTATCTTTCATTATTGTTTCCTCAATTTTTAAGATAGTAATATACAATCAGGCCGCCTCTCAAGTATCAATGAGAGGTTCAGAAATTATAGGAAAGATTCTGATGGTTGTCAACCTGATTTCTACAATGAACCTGTTCTATGCTGACAGAAGAGATCGTCAAAAACCATATCTAGGAGGGAGTTGCTAAGTAGAGTCATGGTATGGCTTCGCTGAAAAAAGTTGACTTTTAACCTGACTTTGTGATAAGATCAACAGCATCCGTGGTGGTCTAATTCATTGGGCGACTACGAATTTCTGGCCCATTCGGATAATTGATACTTCTGTTTCTGACACCCTAAAAAAATAATTTTATGATGAGGAGATGATGAAACGTAAATTACTCTTTTGTTTAATTTTTGTAGTCATTTATTTTAGTTTTACCGTTTTTGGCGATTCTGGCGAGACGGATACCCCTCACGGGTTAGAAGGTTCGATCGAATCCAAGATTGGAAATCTCCACACGATTTGGCTCTTTGTCATCATTGCGATTACCCTTTATCTCCTTGGAAAAGGGGCTGATATGCTGGTTGAGGAAGCGGTTACCCTTTCGACCCGATGGGGCATCCCGCAGACGCTTATTGGAGCGACAATTGTGAGCCTTGGGACAACGACACCCGAAGCCGTTGTTTCCGTTTTCGCCGCTGTTCAGGGTGATCCAGATATCGCCCTTGGGAACGCGGTTGGGTCAATCATCTGCGACACCGGGCTGATCCTCGGCACTGCCGCACTGATCGCCCCTCTGCCGCTCAATCGAAAAATTGTCAATCGCCAAGGCTGGCTGCAACTGGGGGCCGGGTTTCTGCTGGTGATTGCCTGCCTGCCTTTCGGTGCGTTGGGAACAACCTTTGAAGCTGGCGGTCGTCTCCCGCGGGTGATGGGCTTTGTTTTCCTCATCTTACTTGTCGCTTATATGTGGCAGTCGATTCGATGGTCGCGTGATGTTGATAGCACGATGGAATCAGATCAGAGCCACGGCGAATCTGCCAATACGGTGCTTGTTGTTGTCAAGTTGTTGTTCGGCATTTTATTAGTAGTTGCTGCCTCATCAGTTCTGATTCCGGCGGTTAAAGTTGTCGCCGAAAGAGTAAAAGTGCCTGAAAGCATCATTGCCGCTACGTTGGTGGCGTTCGGAACGTCCCTGCCGGAGTTTGTGACCGCAGTGACTGCTGCACGAAGGGGACATGGTGAACTTGCGGTGGGAAACGTTATCGGAGCTGATATTCTCAACGTACTGTTTGTCGCTGGCGCATCTGCCGCCGTAACAGGCGGCGGGCTAGAAGCACCGACGCACTTCTTCCGCCTGCTTTTCCCGCTGATGTTATTTATCTTAATCGTTTTTCGTGTCGGCATATTTGTTTCGGGCGATAGGTTGAAGCGTCCTTTTGGTATCGTACTTATTGCTGCATACCTGTTTGTGACAATTCTGAGCTACAAAATCACGGGGGGTTGAAACGGGGTTTGAGATTTCAGAGATAGCTTAACAAGGAGGCGAAAATGAAAACATACCGTGTCAATATTTTAGGGTGTCGAGGACGTGGGACGGCAGCAGCCAGAGCTTATCATGCCCATCCACGGACAGAGATTGTCGCGCTTTGCGACCTTGTCGAAGATCTGTTGAACACGCTCGGAGATGAGGTGGGCGTGTCTGCGCGTTTCACCGATCTGGACGAGATGATTCGTCAAACAGAACCAGACATCGTGGCTATCCCGACAGGGACGGAATTTCACTATGACCTATGTATGCGTGTGCTAGAACATGGCGTCAACATTGAGGTCGAAAAGCCGATGTGTGTTGATTTAATCCAAGCCGATACCGTCATCGCGCGGGCGCAGGAGAAGGGCGTACGCACCGCCGTGCATCATCAGGGGCGAGTTGGCGCATCAATGCAAGCGATTGCACGTGCGTTCAAGGAAGGAAAGATCGGTGAACTACGATACATCTATGGCAGTGGCAAGGGATACTACGGCGGCTACGGCTTGATGAATATCGGTACGCATATGATTAACAACATGCTCAGATTCGGCGGGCGTCCCCGTAGCGTGGTCACTCAAGCGACAACAAACGGGCATCCGATTACCCCGGAAGATATTGTTCCATCACCGAGCGGGATGGGGACCATCGCCTGTGAACATATTACGGCATCGTTGCAATTTGATAACAACGTGACAGGGACGCTCCTCCAGCACCGCTTTGATAAGATGGATACTTCGGCTTATGTGATGGAGCTATACGGTAGCGAGGGACGCCTGATGTGGAGAGGCGACCAGGCATGGTGGCTGCTCCAGCCCCATTTTATCCCGGACGGAGAGCATGACCGATGGGAAGCGCTTGAGTCGATCTATCCTGAAAGCTATCAGCTGGACAGCAGCGCATCAGAGGCGGACTACTGGTTTGTTGAGGAGTACGTCCGCGCCTTGGACGAAGGGCGGGAGCATGAATGCAGCGGATTAGAGGGGCGTCGTGTACTGGAGGTATTGATGGGTATATTTGAGTCTGCGGCTTACGGTACACGCGTAGATCTGCCACAGGAGAACCGCGGGCATCCGTTACGCCGCTGGCGGAAGGAAGCCGCGTTAGAGCCACCCGCCGAAATGCCCCGTCCCTATCGGGATTGGCTTTCAACGGAGTTTGACCGTTTCGGAAGATAATTTGCAGTTATCCCGCCAATTCTTGACTATACGTCTGGGTGGTTCAAACCGGTTTCAGCCACTCCTCCGGCACTTGAAGCCCGAACCCGGGTCCCGATGGCAGGCCTAACTTGCCATCGACCGGCATCCGTGTTCCGGGTGGAGTGCGATAACAGCGTCGGGCTGACTCCGAGGGTGCCCCTAGGTAACATTCCTCCAATGGGATACCCGGTGCTGAAGCTTGGAAGAGTTCAATCAACGGTGTGTTGGGCATGGCGGCAGTCCAGTGCTGTCCATAAGGATTGTTGGCACCGGTATGCAGGCACATTGGAATGCCGGCTGCGTCTGCAAAATGAGCCAGTTTCATTGCCTCTGTAAAACCGCCGATCCAATGGAGGTCTGCCTGAACGAGGTCTATTAGGCTTTCCTCCACCGCCCGCATCCCGGGCCAGCGCGTTGCCCAATGCTCTCCGGTGGCAAGGGTCTGCCATGGAACACGCTGACGTATGGCTTTTAGTCCTTTCCAATCGTGTGGAACTAACATCTCCTCCATCCACCGCATCCGGTAGGGACGTAGGGCTTCACACATCTGCACGGCGTAATCGGCATCATAAGCCATCCAGCAATCAAGCATCAAATCCGCTTCGGGACCGATCTGCTCGCGGGTTTTTGCGATTAGCTCCACTGTGCCATCAATTCCGGCCTGACCATCGTAGACTCCATAGGGTCGTGCCAGCTTGAACTTTTTGAACCCGAGTTCTATACTCCAATCCACATCGTTGCCGGTCACATACACATCCATTGAACGGCGTGCGGGACCTCCAGCGAGTCGATAGACCGGCTGATTTAGGGTTTTGCCCCACAAATCCCACAACGCCAGATCCACGCCAGCCACAGCACGCGCTGTCAAACCTTCATTGCCGAACGAGAGCGTCCCTCGCCACATCAAATCGTTGCAAAGGTCAATCGCCCCCACCTCCTGCCCGATAACTAGCGGCGCAAGACATTCCTTAATGAGTATAGTCGCTACGTGACCCGTGTCAGCAAGCCCCAACCCCCAAGTGCCGTCGTCAGCGATGACCTTAACCCATACCAGTCCACCCGGATCCCGTCGGTGAACTGGCTGGTCGAATCTGTCCATAGGGGTTGCCTGCACAAATGTATGCCCCCAAGACGGGCGCCGGGCTGGTGTTCCTTCTTCGCTCGGCGGCGGTGGTTGCAATTCACACACCTGTATATCAACTATCTTATTCGCAGCCATTCAAATGTCCTTTGTGTAAAGTGTAGACCAATGTTGCAAAATCGACTCGGAGACGCCGGTGAGTCTCAGCGGACAATTTCTGGAATTATTTCGCTGCTTCTCCATCGTCTTGTGCACGGTCCAGCCAGCCCTCCAGTTTAATCTTACCGGACAACTCCCAAGCTGTTAGATAGAGCGCAGCCGTAAAACGTGTAGCTTCACGCGCACGCTCGGTCGCGAAATCGACCACTTCAGGAACACGTTCCCAATCTTTGTCTCTAGAAGAGGGTAGGTTATCCCCTAGTTCGTACACTCGGTTGAGCAGGGCAAAGCCTTCATGAAACTCCTCCACAATACCAGCCATAAGATCGTTGAGCGGTTGGATTTCCTGATCTTTTGCCAGAGCCGACGGATCGAGAGGCAGATACTCGATAAGCGCGTCTACTTTCTCATGAATCCCTTTGTGCAGGACAGAGCCATCCGTCTGTTTCCAACCATCGAAATGAATTGTCAGGTGCAGGGGTTGACACATATCCTGTGCATAGTGGGCAACGAATCCGGCATAAACTAGACATTTGCTCTGAATAAAGGGATTGTTGGGCCATTTTCGGTGCTCGGCAAATGCCACGGCAAGACGCTCGGTCCATTCAGCGAGAGCGTAAGGCACGAATCCCACCTTGTCGGGTTTAACCCCCAACTCGGTACACAACTGAGTAAATTCATACCGGCTTTTCGGAAGCGGTTTGTCCTGCAAAAGTTCCAGATCGAGATAGTGCTCTGGATGTTCTGCGCCGTTAACGTGGGGTGCACCACGGTTCTTTGATATATCCGGATCATATGCACAGTGGGCGATCATTCCTTCTCCAGCGCGGAAAAACGCTGGCACGTCATCGGGCAAGGCTTGAACTGCTGCCCTTGTCAGGATGCCGTGTCCGCCCGACCACCACCCCCACGCTGTGCCTCCGACAACAAATAAACTTACACATACAGCAAATAAGAAACGTCTCATTTTTGTGCTTGACTCCTTGTTAGATATGGAATATGCTACATTGAATCCGATCTTGAAGATGTTACAAACCTCCGCGAGGTTTAACCGGCATTATAGCACTGATCGGAAGTTTGGGCAACAACAATTCTACTGAGAGCAGACTTTGAACGAGGGAATTATGATGGGCGAAGCAAAACAGAATGTGCGTTGGGGGATTTTGAGCACGGCGAACATCGCAACGAAGGTTGCACGAGCCATCAACTTGGCAGACGGTGCCGAGTTGACGGCAATCGCGAGTCGGACGGAAGAGCGTGCCAAAAGTTGGGCGTCTGAGCACGGAGTTAAAATTGCCTACGGAAACTATGCGGCACTCCTCGAAGATCCGGAAATTGATGCGATCTACAACCCGCTGCCGCCGTCAATGCACGCCGAATGGACCATCAAAGCGGCGGAACAGGGCAAGCATGTGCTGTGCGAAAAGCCGTTGGAAGCAAACACAGAGAAATCGATAGCGATGGCAGATGCCTGTCAGCAGCACAATGTACAGCTGATGGATGGTGTCATGTGGGTGCATCACGAGCGTACTGCCAGGATGAAACAGGTCATTGATGATGGGATTTTAGGACGGTTACGTCGGGTGACGTCGGCATTTACCAGTAGCTGGGACACAGTTCCAGAAGACAACATCCGCGTGAAAAAGGAACTTGCTGGCGGCTGCCTCGGGGATCTCGGTTACTATTGCGTTCGCTGTATTCTTTGGGCATTCGACGATTTGCCAACACAGGTCTTTGCTACTGCGCGCTATTATCGTGGCGTAGAGCTCAACTTGTCGGGTACGCTCTGGTTTGAAAATGAACGGCTAGCCGTATTTGATTGCGGCTACGATACAGCGAGCCGCAGGTGGTTCGAGGTTGCTGGCACCCAAGCCTCTATTGTATGCGACGATTTCGTAATACCTCGAACGGAAGATTCGACCCGCTTCTGGATCCACGGTGGACAGGGCCGAAACGAAGAACATAAAGGCGGGAGTTGTATCCAAGAGGTACGCATGATCGAACAGTTTTCAAACATTGTTCGGACTGGACAACTTGAGCCGCGCTGGCAAACGGAAGCAATCGATACGATGCGTGTCTGCGACGCGTTGCGTGAATCTGCGCGACTCGCACAGGTTGTCCAAATCGGGTAGAGGTAGGATTTGCCTACCCCATTGACACGCCGCCATCCACATGGATGGTCTGTCCGGTGATGTTTCGAGACTCTTCCGACGACAGGAAGACGACGAGGTTGCCGATGTCCTCCGGTGTCTGTTCCCGTTGGAGTGGTGTGTTCTGTTCGACCCATTGCTCAAACAGGGCGCGCGGTTCAAGATCTGCGTAAGTTGGGTCATTCTCGGCGATTAGCGGTGCAAGCCTGTGCCAGAACCCGGTCCAGAGCATACCCGGACAGATCGCATTGACATTGACGTTATGGGGACCAAGGTCTTTAGCCACCAGTCGCGTCAGGTTCAAAAGGGCATTCTTAGCGGCAGCGTAAGCCGGCGCAATTTGCGGATCTCGCTTTGCCGCGATTGATGAGATATTGATAATCTTCCCAAATTTTCGCTCGATCATGTGAGCGGCAACGGCTTTACAGAGGAAGAAGGGACCCTTGACGTGGACAGCTAAGTTATCATCCCAGTCAGCCTCTGTTTGGTTGGTGAACGGCAGCCCAAGGTTCTCACCGAAATGCCCGGCGTTGTTGACGAGAATATCCACCTGTCCGAATGTGTTAAGTGTTTCCTCCACCAATGCAATGCAGTCTGTTTCCTTCGTCACATCTGACTGGACCGCTAGTCCGCGTTGGCCCGTCTCCTCGATCTTTTCAACGCAACCTTGAGCAGCGTTGAGATTCACATCCGACACGACGATGTTCGCACCCTCTCTAGCGAGACATAGGCTGATACCGGTCCCCATCCCGCCACCACCGCCGGTGACAATAGCAACCCGATCTTTCAAACGCATAGAAATCTCCTTTCATATCATTGAGTGGTATTATTCCCTACGCTTCACTCATCTTTCACCCGCTGCCATTTCAACACCTTTTGGGCGTGAGGAGGCAAGATTTCCCAGAGGTCTCTTGGGAAATGCTTTTCGGTGTACTCATGCAGCCATCCGCTGAACAACCACGGGACGCTGAATGCCATACACAGCTCATCGCGCGGGTGGTCTGATCTATTCGGTGTGCCGCGGTGGAAGGCGCGTGGGTCTTGCACCCAGAGAGACCCCTTCTTCAGATTGAGACGGATTGGGTGATAGTTTCCACGGCGATTGAGCCCTTCGCCAAAAACGTCGTTCAAGTTGGTGGGTAAACCCTCCTCGCCTACATGCTGCGTCCCCGGAATTACTTCAAAACTCCCATTCTCCTCATTGGTGTCAACGAGTGGAAACTTGACGCCAACGGAGAACGCTGGTGTCTTAATTTCTGGGAACAGGGACGCTTTTCCATCCCGGTGCCATCTCTGATAATCTGTCCCCGGCAGCGGTATGTTCGAGTCGAAGTGTGTCCACACATAATCGGGGCCCAGCACACGGTCAAGAAACGCAACTAGATCAGGATGCTCGAAAATCTCCACATCCACAAAAGGTCGCTCGAATGGTACACGCACGTTATAGCGATGATAGCCGCGGGGCGGATACTTCCCCTGCCGCTCGATGTCGCGATCTCGAATCGGTATCCACGCATCAAGGATACGGTCAATTGTTTCTGCCGGTATCAGATCTTCGAAGACGACGAAACCGTTAATTCGCCACTCCTCCATCATCTGATCGATGTCATATTTCGTATCCAAGCCCATGATTTTCCTCCATCCTTGCCGATTGGACTGAAAATTGCCAAATGAGTAAATTCCGTTTCATACCCTCCAAAGTATTTGGATGTATTTAGCGGGTCCCCTCTTCTTCCAATCCCAGTTCAAATGCCTGTTTGAGCACCGAATAGGGCTGTGCACCGACAACCATATATTTTCCGATGATAAATGTTGGGACGCCGGTGATACCATATCCTCTTGCTTCCTGTATCTGCAAATCGACGTAGGTTTTCATCGTACGTTCGGAGAGACACTTAGCGGCTTCTTCTCTGGGGAGCCCGATTTCTTCAGCAACATCTAGAAGTACGGCTTCATCTCCCATGTCCTGTATCCGCTGGAAGTAAGCGTCAAATATTACCGTTCGAAACGCTTCGCCCTTTCCCGATTGCTCCGCAAATTCACTCAACTCTAACGCGAGTCGAGAGTTAGAGTAGATGACGTGGTCGCCGAGTTGCAGATTAGCATTTGTCGCCAACTGCTGGGCGTTTTCAGAAATCCGTTTGAGATTCGGGTTGTTCTGATAAAACATTGATGGTGGGATGCCGTCCGCTGGTGCTTCCGGGTGAAGCTCAAAGCTCTTCCAGACGACGGGTGGATCGTACTCCTGTTGCAGTTGCTGTACTCGTGCCGCACCGATGTAGCAGTATGGACAAACATAGTCAGAGTAGACTGTTACATTGATTGTTTTCATGGGGATTATTATACCATCAACAACAGAGAATTTCGATAAATATATAAAAAGGTAGAAGATTGAAGATGAGAAATCTTTTTCGTTCGACACTATCTGGATGCTTTACAAATTTCCGTCATTGACAATGGTTGGCTGAGAAGCATATAATAACGCAAGTTGCCACTTATAGGAAGCGTTACAAACCGGGCAACCGCTCGCGGTGGATTGGCAAATCCACTGTCCAGCCGCACAGACGGCTTGACACGGTAAATAGGTAGGCTCGATGGTGCGGTATTTTCATAAGGGATAGCATACAGTGGTTACGGCATACGGAGTGTGCCTACGTGCGCCATGATGTAATGTAATATACAACAGACTTTGATTCTGTCATGGAAACTTACTCCATATGAGTCTTACCCTAACCGCGTTGCTGGAAACAGCAGGGTAAAAAGCAAGGGAAAATGGCTTAGAAAACAATGAATGTAGACATCGACTATGAGCCCGACTAAACTGGCATGGTGAGTCAACCAACTGATGTCAGAAGCCTCGTGAACTCCAAACAGGTGAATCTACAAAAGGGACAGGCTTGGAAACCTGTCTGACAAGCCTGTAGCCAAAAGGCATGAGCTGATGATACTACATTGTAGGTATGTAGTGTTAGTAAGTCAATCGCTTCGGGGTAAAGTCAGCACCTAATCCAGTTATTGTGTATTACATGAGAATCATGGAGTCCCTAAGTCGTCTCATTTGAGAAGATAAGGGAGAGGAGGACAGGTAGGTAGCTGAGTCCGATACTCACCTGTGCGATATGTAATGTATTAAACAGTTTACCAAGCATGTCCAGTATTGTATACAGCATGGCTTGTATCAGTAAGACAGCAACAGGCGAAAATACCAGAAGGCTGGGTCGCTTTTGTTTTACAACCAGCAAGGCAAACTCTATACAATAGGGAAAGCCGTGTGCGGTGAAAGTCGCACGCACGGTTTGGAAGCAGGGAAAATGCCGTGAGGCATCTACCTATGCTTACTACTAGCAACTTGGTCGGATAGTTTCACACCACGTCACGCGAGCCTATCCATGAAAACTATTCATAAAATCTTTTTTCAAGATGCGAGAAATCTGAAAGAAATCGCTTCAGAGAGCGTTGATCTGGTGGTTACCTCTCCGCCGTACCCTATGATTGGTATGTGGGATGATATGTTTGGGGGCCAGAACCCAGAGATTCATGAGGCATTGGCGCGTGGCGATGGTAGACAGGCTTATGAGTTAATGCACAAAATCCTTGATTCTGTATGGGAGGAACTGTTCAGGGTGCTAAAGGATGGTCGGTTTGCGTGCATCAATATCGGCGATGCAACGAGAAAGGTAAGAGATGATTTTTGTTTGTATCCAAATCATGCGAGAATCTTGAATTACCTTTTAGACCTTGGGTTTTCAGCACTGCCTGATATCCTCTGGCGAAAACAGACCAATGCCCCCAATAAATTTATGGGGTCGGGTATGCTGCCTGCCGGTGCTTATGTGACTCTGGAACACGAGTATATTCTGATAGTGAGGAAGGGCTCCAAAAGAGAATTTAGGACAGAGCGCGAAAAAGAGCACAGACGCGAAAGTGCTCTGTTTTGGGAAGAGCGGAATGTTTGGTATTCGGATATTTGGACGGATATTAAGGGAACAGAGCAGAGCCTTTCCAATACGACCTCGCGATTACGGAGTGCAGCATTTCCGTTCGATTTGGCTTATCGACTGATCAATATGTATTCTGTGAAAGGCGATGTGATACTCGATCCGTTTATGGGTACAGGAACCACGTTTGCGGCTGCAATGACATCGGGACGCAGCAGTATCGGTGTTGAAATCGACGAGAGTTTTCAACAGGTGGTTCGTCAGATTGCACGTCATATTGTCGATTTTTCAAACGACTATTTGCATGACAGATTGACAGGACATTTTGAATTTGTCAAAAATCGGACCCAAGACTCGGAACCGTTGAAATATACAAACGCGCATTATGGCTGTCCGGTGATGACGAGCCAAGAACAGTTTATTTTGTTGAACGACTTAAAAGCAGTTCAAGTATGTGGGGATAATATTTTTGAAGTCATGTATTCAGCGAAACCTCAAGAGGGAATTCATTGCCCCAATTAGCATTTTGAACAAACATCGAAATCCGCGGAAGGCTGGGCAGCGTATCTATTTCCAATTACTCTTCTGTTTATTGATTGTGGTCCCTCAAATGGGGATAGCCCAATCGAAGTCAGAGCAGCAAGCGGATGTATCAATCTCGCGGCGAAATGCCATTGTCAATGCCGTTGAGTATGCAAGTCCTGCAGTCGTTAATATTAGCACGACACGGACGACAACACAGGTAGTAAATGTGTCTCCATTTTTTGACGATTTCTGGGCACCGTTTTTCGATTTCCCCTTCCAAGTCCCACAACGGCGCACCCTGCACGGGCTTGGATCTGGCGTGATTTTTGACCCGAAAGGCTATGTAATCACCAATCAGCACGTTATCGAAGGGGCTGACTCGACAACGGTACTCCTTTCAGATGGACGGGAAGCGAGTGCCGAAGTTGTTGGGGAGGACTTCCCCACAGACCTTGCTGTCTTAAAAATTGATGTTCCGGAGTTAGAAGCGATTGAATTGGGTAACGCTGGAGATCTGATGATCGGGGAATGGGCAATTGCAATCGGACATCCTTTTGCGACTATGGTTGAAGATGCAAGCCCTACTGTTACCGTCGGCGTGGTGAGCGCAACGGGTCGCTCCCTGAAGATGGAGGATCGGCTCTACCGCGATCTCATCCAGACGGATGCGTCCATTAATCCGGGCAATAGCGGTGGGGCACTTGTCAACCTATACGGACAGTTAATCGGTATCAACACAGCGATCTATTCGACTAGCGGTGGCTCACAAGGCATCGGTTTTGCTATTCCGGTTAATATCGTCCAAAAGGTTGTTGATCAATTAGTCACTTATGGGGCGGTTGTACCGCCGGACATTGGCATTGAACCCCAAGATTTGACACAGAGCTTGGCGGACGCACTTGATTTGGAAGAGGGCATTGGTGTGTTGGTTGCGGCAGTAAAGAAAGGAAGCCCGGCGGAAGCAGCAGGTATCCGGCGTCGCGATGTCATTGAAGCGATAGACCAGAAACCGGTATCCAGTTCGGAGTCGTTCTTGGCTATCACCCGTCTTCTCCGTAAAGATCAATCACTGACCCTCCGAGTGCTCCGCGATGGGAAACGCAGAAACTTAAGTGTGAAAATTCGGGAGCTTCAGTGGAGCTATGCTGTACCCGGCTGGGGAATTACAATTGAACAGCTAAATCGACGACAGGCGAAAAAATACATACAGCATGGTGTCCTTGTAACAAAGGTTCAATCGAAAAGTACATTGGCGGAACGTGGGTTGAAACGGGACGATCTCATTTACCGGATTAACAGTCTCAAGATTAATTCGCTCGAAGATTTCAAACGTATCATTAACCAGTTAAAGCGCCCTCAACGGATTAGGCTTTACTTTGAGCGGGACGGTAAACAGTGGGAGTTGTCCGATTTAGTCATTCGCTGAACATAGACGAATCGCAACTTCAGTCGTTGCAAGGTGTTTATAGTTATGATTTTGTCAATTCTTATGAACAGCATAACTGATCAGGCTATATCGTTGTCACATTCTTAAAGATAGAGGTGAGGAGACATGCGTTTACAATTACCAACAATCATATTCCTTTGTTTATCTCTTATTGTAGTTGTCCCGCTTATCTACTATATGAAGACCGGCGATCAGATGGTAGCTCGGGAAGCCATCAATTTGGAAGGGCAGGAATTTAAGAGTTTGCGTGAACAAGCTGCAGTCGCTCATAATGCAAAAAAACATACTGCGGCTCTCCAAATTTATGAAGAAGCCCTAAGGATGCGCCCGGACAACGCCGAAGTCCATAATGATATCGGGGCAACCAGTTACGATTATGGGCTCGATTACGCTGGTCCGAACTGGCCCTCTTGGGAAACCGACTTGACAGGTCAAACACCGGCTGAAGCTGTCCAGGAGTTGGAGACAGCGGTAGCGGAAGTAGGCTCGGGTTATATTGTGATGATATCGGATAAGGTAGATGTCGCTGAAGCGATTAACACAAAAGCCCAGGCGATTGATGCATATATCTATATCCAACAATTCGGCGAAGATGTAACGATGAACATTGTCATCGGCAAGACCAAGGAATTATTCATGAAAGCGCGGGACCACTACCTTAGATCGATTGACATCAAACCGACTTACCCTCGTCCCTACTTTAACCTCGGAGCGCTGTACATGAAAATTGGTCAACATGATACCGCGGTAGATTATCTGGAAAAGGCGTACCAGTTGGATCCGCGAGATAAAGAACTTGAGGCATATCTTAATGAGTTGAGGTCGGATAATCGTGGATATATATCAGTTCCAATCGATGGGCGTTAGGCAGATCTTCTTCACCGCGCTGCGTCACTATCGGGGGAACTTTCTGAAGCTAGTTGGAATTGCTGCTCCCGGCACCCTGATTGGAGGGTTAGCTTTTCAATCTATTTGGATTTACGGATATGCTGAGATTGTGGGGCCGCAAGTATTGGCGGCAGCATTGCCGTATACAGCGATTACGGTTTTCCAATCTTTGATTGTGACGGCGGCTGGAATATTCGTAGTTTCGCAGCATTTACTAGGACGGTCAATAAGCATCGGGGAAGCGTACTCACGGGCTTTAGGTTCACTCTTTCCGCTACTTGGGGTGCTCATCATTTTTACGCTTGGGTCACTCGTTTTGTCTACAATCGCTGCTGGCATTGGTTTGATGGTTTTTATACCGGGAATTGTCGTTTACGTCTGGTTCTGCTTGGCTGCCCCTGTCGTTATAATTGAGAGAGAAGGAGGATTCGGCGCACTCAGACGAAGTCGCGTACTCGTCAAAGGATTTTTTGACAAGGCGTTCCTCCTTATTGTGTGGTTGACACTCGCGGAAGCATTTGTAGTGATCCTTGTACTTTCCCTTCCGTTTCTCATTGGCAGCTTCCCTGGTTTTCCTTCCTTTCTCTCTTTCCTTTCGATCTGCCTTTCACTACCCATCAACGCATTTAGAATTATATCAACAACAATGCTCTACTACGACCTTCGCATCCGCAAGGAAGGCTACGACCTTCAGGTATTGGCGCAGGAACTTGCTACTCCAGTGTGAAATGTCAAAGCCAACTGCGAACCAAGGGATTTGCTGATCTGTATCATTAGTGCTCGGACAATCAAAAATCAACCAGATGGAGGTTCAGATGAGACTCGGAATTGTCGGCATGTTGCCGGGGAATTTTCGCACATTTACAAAGCAACAGATGGAAGCGATTCGGGGGTTGGAATTTACGGGATTCGGCTTCCATTTCAGTAGCGACGATGTCTTCGATGTTACAATGGCAGATTGTGAAAAGTATAATCAGTTCATGGTGGGTGAGGGGTTAGATTTGGTGCAATTCGCCCTCACCTACAGCGAATGCCTCTTCGATCCCGATCCGGCCGTCAGGGAATCAATTATAAGACGGATTAATCGAGGCGCAGAGATCGCGCGGCAGATCAACGCACACAGCTACCTCCTCCGTCCCGGAAGCCTGAATCCCGATGGATCATGGACATCGCACCGGGATAATCACCTGCCTGAAAGTATGGAACGTTTGATCGAGACGCTAACGCCGATTGCTCAGAAAGCGGATGCCGAAGGGGTGACCATTATTGTCGAGACCCATGCCGTTTCGATAATGGACTCACCCGAAACATGTAAAGCGGTTGTTGATGCCGTCGGCTTAGATAGCCTGCGCATCGTTATGGACTTTGTCAACCATTTTCAGACGCTTCAGCAGGTTTATAATAGCACTGATCGGTTGAATCATATCTTTGATGTGATGGGACCAATCGCCCCTGTAGCGCACGTCAAAGACATCAAGGTGGAAAATGGTTTAGTGCTCCATATTAATGAGGAGATGCCCGGCGAGGGCGAATTGGATTTTGCGCAGGCACTCAGGAGATTTGATGGGTTCTATCCGGATGGATACGGTCTGATTGAACATCTGCCAATGGAAAAGATTCCCCTTGCCAATGCGAATGTTCGCCGAATCGCTGCAGAAAACGGGATTGATATCCACTGAAAAGTACTGTAGGTTATGAAGTAAGATTGTCATGAAAGCTAACATTTCCAAACAGTCCCGGAAGATTTTGATCAAAATTGCCCAACGGAAGCGAGGCACGGGCACGGGCAGCCATCTTAGTTTCCTTAGAGAAAGGACAACACAAATGGTGTGGCCAGACCTTACCTCAATTCTGTCACCCATTCGATGGGCAGTGGTCGGTGCAGTAGCAACACGGTTGTACATGCCAGAGCGAATGACTCAGGATCTGGATATTGTGATTCAGACCGTTGATGGTTCGCAGGCACGTCAAAAACTTGCTGCGGCAGGGTTTGTCTACCGAGGGGAGTTGAGCATTGGTGGCTCATCATGGACGGCACCCAACGACGAATTGATAGACATGTTAGAAGGCGATGATGTATGGTGGACAGAGGCCATCGCTGATGCCCAATCGAACCGGGATGCCCAGGGCTTGCCGGTTGTTCCCTTACCTTATCTCGTTCTCATAAAATTTCAGGCAGGTAGAGTTCAAGATATTGCCGATGTGACCCGGATGTTGGGACAGGCGGGAGAAGCAACATTGGATGCAGTGCGTGTGCTGTTTGCCCAACATGCCCTCGAAGACATGCAGGACCTGGAAAGTCTGATTGAGCTAGGACGGTTGGAACTACAATCCTCTGAAAACAAAGTAGTGTGAAGCGTGGGGAAGTCTGTGCATTACGTTTCGCATTTCACGCTTTACATATGCACCGTTGATATAACCAGCCATCGTTATTTGCCGTGACCTTTTCCTACCTTTGCGGCTTCTGCTAGATTGAGTGTAACACGATGGTACTGCGTCAAGCTCGCAAAGGCGGCACGGAATTGCTCGCCGGTGAAGGTGACTGTGGGCCAATTGTCTTTGTCGAGATCTGGGAGTTCAATGAGAAACGTTACCTCAAACTCGCCGTCGTCACGAGTCTCGCCCATATAGTATCCTGTGAGGTTGAGCGGAAGTCCCGATACCTGTTTGGACACCCTTTTTTTATGCTTTGACGCCTTCGGTTTGCTAACGATTTCTGGTTGTGCAGCCATCTCGTAACCCTTAGCAAAACAATAGAGATGTGTCAGAGAACGTGCGATTAGGGTATTGCCGGCGATTGCCGGAGATGCAATGAAGCCCTCGTCGAACTCGTTTTCAGCAAGTATCTCAAATTTTCGTCCTGCTGAAATTACCGATATATTTCCTTCTTGGCTAAAAAAGTAAATCTTCCCGTCGGCGTACAAGGGCGAAGCCCAGTAATCACCATTGAGCCGTCCTCTCCAAACCTCATTCCCACTTTTCGCCTCCAGACAAGATGCCACACCACCTTCAGTGACCATAAACATCAGATCGTCCACAATCAGTGGCGACGGTATTTCGGGTGTCCTCCGGCAAACACTCCAGGCAACATGCGTATCCGTTACATCACTCGTTCCTGAGGGGTGGATTGCCAACAATCGTTTTGCTACGCCGGTCGTTAGATAAACAAGATTGTTTTTGAAGATTGGGCGGCACGCTACGTTAAAGCCCATGCCACGATGGCGAACGCGCCAGAGCTCGTCGCCGGTCTCTGGGTCATAGGAGATTGTAGCACCCGCCGCTGGGCTAATGAGCTGCCGCTTCCCCCGATACTCGATGATTGTCGGCGTTGCGTAAGATTTCTTGTTGTCATTCGGTTTTTCCTTTTGGGTCTCCTTGATATCTGCATCAGAGAAGCCTTCCGTCTTGAGCATGGTAGCCATATCGGAATCCACATCCCGGTTCCGCAGCCAGAAGGTTTCGCCTGTATTCTTGTTGAGTGCTGCAACAAACTGAGTATCAACCCCGTCGAAGGTGAGAAAGAGTGAATCGCCCTCGATAATGGGTGAGGAAGCAGGACGTACTCGGTGATCGGTGTTTAGATCTCGACGTTCCCAGAGTTTCTCCCCACTTTTCGTGTCTAGACAAGCAGTACCATAGGCCCCAAAGTGAACGTAGACGCGATCCTTTTCTACAATAGGGGTGGGTGTGGCGTGGCTGTTCAGGTCTGAATATTCCGACTGTGGCTGCGCTACATTGAATACCTTGATGTCGTGTATGATTGTGCCGGTGTCTTTGTCCACACAAATGGCGAACAGTTCCGTGCCATCTTCGCGCCCTGTCGTCAACCAAATCTGGTCGCCCCAAATGACCGGCGACGACCACCCCTTGTCGTGAATCGCCGTTTTCCAACGTATATTCTGGGCCTCGCTAAATTTGACTGGGAGATCTGTCGCAGCGCTTTTGCCGTCTCCATTTGGACCACGAAACTGGTTCCAATACACTTCTTCCGCCTCATTTTCAGCAAGTGTTGCATAAGGTGTAATCAACACTGCGACGAAAGCGAGTGTTAGGATTGTCAGTGATATGTATCTCATGAATTATTAATCTCTCCTTGTTGCCTCAATTAGTCTGATAGGACGATGTAGCCTCGTTAAGACAGGTACTGTGTTATTCATCTATTGTCAGTTCCGCCACGCAACGGAAGCCAATCCAAACCAGCAAACTACAAGCTAACCTTCTCATTGTTATTTCTCCTTTGCCATTATGATGTGTGAGACGATTTTTCATTTCACACGTTCGTTTGTACAAGGGAGTGATTTTTTCATGCCCACAGGGAGTCCGACACCAAGCATCTCGCGGACTTGATCGGGACGACTTCTCACCCAAGCCCGTAGGGCTTCGATCTTGGTCTCGTAGTCGTCGTCCTGCTGTGCACGCTTTACTTGTGCGCTGTAGCGATCAATGCTCCCTAGGAGGGCGACTTCATCCCACACCTCGTCGAGCAACCTTTCGAGTTCATTTTCCATGCGAGTGGACATGGCGGGTATGCGGGAGAGACGCCGTGGCAGATCGGCTGTCAGATACCGATCTAGACTAAAATCACCAAGAAATGTTTTGTCAGCCCCCCAGGGTATGAAAATGGCGCGGCCAGCATCAGTCGGATCAAAATAGACGTAGAAATTATTGCGGTCGGCACCGTAGCCATCGGGGTGGCTTACAAGTACTTCAAGTGCCCAAAAAGTGATGTAACGATCGATGTTCAGCACGGAAGACAGCGCATCGACAAGCTCGTCGTCAGGCTTCTGTAGGGCTTGGGCAACACCTACCAGCGGCGCATAGCTGGTGTCGGTATCGCTGGTTTTGCACTCCCAGCGCGGCAACCACGCTTCGACAAAGTCGGTGTGCGTGCCCTCATAGAGGGAGCCGGTGTTGTCACCGAAAGCGCGACGCAGGAAACGTTTCTTGATGGCTTCGACGTGCACGTAGGGACCTTTTGGCTGACCGTTGACTATCACATTTGCCATGTTGCACTGGGGCGCAGGGTAGCCAGCTGCGGCGAAGACTTCGAAGGTCAGGCAGGCCGCCATGCGGGGTATGATTCCACCATTGTTATTGAGCGTGATTCGCTCGGTGTCGCCAAGGAATTGATCCTTCACATATTTGTCAGTCTTGATTTTCAAAGCTGGCACCGGCGAGAACTGGGAGCCAACAAAGCCCTTCTTACGAATTCCAACCTCTGATAGGCTCACGCCGTCGATCTCGATATCTGCCTGATACCAGTTATACGCTGAGGGCCAGGGTTGCGAACAATCCGGCCATATTTGCTCGAAGCTATTTCCGGTGCCATCAAAGCGAGTTTCCTTGGTCAACAGCTCGAAATCATGTGGATCCATTGTCACTTTAATGCACACGATATGGTTGGAATCGAACGAGACGCCAGCGGTTGGATCTATACCTTCTGGTACGTTTGGTGAACAAGGGAGACCGTTTATTGCGGGTACTTCCCAGTTTTTGTTGCCTTTGCCTTTGTCCGTCCCGGTTTTTACGCCTTTCATCCTTCCAACCGCTTTTTCGTATTCGGCGGACGCTTCTTCTTCGGTCATTTCACCACTGGCAATAGCCGCCTTCAACTTCGTGCCCAATGCTTCTAGGTCGGTCTCTGCAGCTCCATCTTGTGCGTGAGTCTCATGGGGCGATGTCAACGCCGCAACTAAAGCGAGTATTAGAATGGTTAAGGATATGTGTCTCATGAATTAGTTTCTCCTTGTTGCTTCAATTAGCCTGATAAGACGAGGGTGTCTCGTTAAGATAAGTACTACATTATTCATTAAAACGTGACCGAAACGCCCAATGTCGGCAGAATCGGCAGCATCAGTTCTTCATCAATTTCACACTCAAGCAGCACACTCGTTTCCGCGTCTCGCTTCTCACTGAACGCATACTGGTCAATGTTAGAACGATTGTATAGGTTCAAGATCTGGAAATACCAGGTGAGCGCCCACCGGCTGTATAGATTTCGTTTCGTAAGCCGAAAATCGAGACTGTGGTAAGGTGGTAACCGCTCTGAGTACGTCTGCCCAAACTGTCGATCACACGCGCTGCCACCCCCCGGCTGCGAAACCAGCGTATGCGTCAACGGTGTTGTCGGCTCACCAGTATGGAAACGCCAAGTAAGGTAGAGATGCCATCCCCGTGAAAGCTGATGACTGCTACTGAGGGCAACAGAATGTCGTCGATCGGACTGCCGAAAAAATGTCTCACCCCCTGCACTTTCTTTCGCAACGGTGTACGCATAGCCGACTCCCCACGTTAACCGATTTGAAATCGCATGCGTCATGAAAACATCCACCCCTTGTGCCGCCCCGGATTCCGGGGGCGTGAAAATTTGGGTTACTCGTCCGAACTCCCTAAGCCGCCCTGAAAGATTATCCAATGTTTTGTAATACGCCTCCAAACGGAACAAGAAATTAGCGTTTGGACTGTATTCACCACCGAGAATGTAATGGATCGCCTGTTCGGCACGCCCAACGGTCTGAACGTCATCTTCCACAGGAATATTCATCATAAGGATGGGTTGGTGATAAATCCCCCACGCGCCGCGCAACACCAGTTTCTCTGTTGGGCGCACCGCAAGTGCAACCCGGGGCCCAATCTCATAGCTTTGGATACCGGCGGCGCGATAGTCCTGAAACACGTACCGTCCTCCCACATTGAGCGCGAGTTTCGGGTGTAGCTGCCATTCGTCTTGAAGAAATGCCTTGATTTCGCTCCCGCTACCCTCAAAGTCTGCAACGATTCGTGTGTACCGATCTATTCCGGGCTGCCGTTCTTGGACATCGTAATCGTATTGGGATGCCATCCAACGCCATTCGATTCCGCTGCGCAACAGATGTTTATCCAAAAAACCGGCTGTGAATTCCGCTTTGGTGCCGAAGAAACGGGACGCACGGACATCAAAATCCGCTGCTCCGGTCCGCCGATCTTGGGCTGCGGTCCCCCCAAAAACGAGTACATCAGACCAGTTCGCTGTGCCAAAGCGATGCCGCCACCGCGTCCAAACGGTTAAGTTGTCATAGTGCGAATCTAAATTATTTTCGACGTCCTCTTGCCGAACCCGATTCTTATCCCATCCATAAAGCGAATTAAGCGTGAGCGTATCCGTTTGTGTCGGGGTGTAGGTCAGTTTACCATAGACATCCGCGTACTGTGGCTTGTAGTCCTCGTCGAGATCCATCAGTGCAAGGATCAGGTCAACGTAACCCCGCCGTGCTGATAGGCGCCATGACCCTTTTTCTGATAAGGGGCCCTCCACCGTCGCGGTTGTATTAATAAGATCAAGCCCGAAATTCGCAGCAACTTTCTCAATGTCCTTCTCTTTCGTTGTGATGTCAAACACACCGGACATTTTACCCCCGTACTCCGCTGGGAAGCCACCCATCAACAATTCGACGCGCTGGATTAAATCAAGTCCAACTAGTGAAACAGCACCGCCAAAGTCTTGTAGGTGGTATGGATTGAAGAGTTCCATCCCGTCTAATCTCACCAAAATGTTGTCTTTGTCACCGCCACGCACACTGAATCGTGCGCTGTAATCGCTCGCAGCAACCCCTGGAAAAATATGTGCAGCCCGCATCGCATCGTTACCAACTAACGGAAACCTCTCAATTCGGTGCTTTGAGAGTGATAACTTTGAAGGTGTCCCATCATCAATGGCGAACCGACCGGGTGTCACCACAATTTCGTCGAGTTGCACAGGTTCTGTGTCATCTTGCGCTGAAACGTCAAGGCAACTTGCAATTCCAAAAGATAGAAGATATAGACAGATTGCGTAGGCGAATTTGACCATGAATTTGGTCCTCACAATGTTTAAATTGAAAGTTAGGAGGTCATCTCATGCGAGAGAGGATTATCAGATGAATTCATAAACTGCGCGGGATGGTCTTGACCAAGCTGTTGACAGGGGAATCATACACTTAGTCAAAATAAAATTGGGCGACCCCGATCAAGTACTGGAGTCGCCCCTTATCTCGACATCTACCTTCAACGAATGCTTCCCGACCGTTCATGATGGCATCGCAAATATCCTACCTTTGTAAATTATTCACCTAACATCTTGTCACACCGGCATGGCGTTCCGATATGGTGCTAGATCGATGCCGGGGTAGGCGTGAGCGAGGCGTTCGAGTGACTCTTCGGTGTAATAGGGATTGCCCGGATTGGGCCAACCGAGCAGATGACGGGCGCGGGGTGTGGAATCGGCTACGAAAGACACAAATTCAGGTGTTGTCCAGCCGGGAACAGGGCGTGTGGTGTGGCACCAGTCGGCGTTGTCCGCGCGATGGAAGTGAAAGCCCATCCACCCGCGTTGCCTCTCTTTGTTGGCAAACGGTTGGGCGGCGTGAATCAGATAGCTTGAACGGAAAGCAACGCTGCCGGCTTTGGCGGTGACGGGCGTTGGTTCAGCCAACTCCTCACACTCACGAAGGTCTGACAAACCCATTCCACCCGCGCGTCCCCCGTGACGGTTGTATATTGACGCTAGCTGCTTGTGTGAACCGCGAGAGACCAGCATAGGTGCACCATCTGCATCAATATCGTGCAAAATAATCCCAGAAAGCAGGTAGTTATACCGCTCCCAATCGGGGTGTGGTGGCAGTTGTGAATTGGTGCCGTTGTCGATATGATAGCCTTCCCATGGATTCTCGCTGTATCGCGTATCGGTCAACCCCTCTCGGAAGAAAATTTGCCCATAGCCGAGCCGTATCTCGTCAGTTCCCAATAACTGACATGCACAGTCAATATAATCATCATTTTCTAACAGCTTATCGACCGCCGGCAAGCCGGTGGGAAAATGGACAGCGCCCCCCATTGGACCCGCCAATAGCTGCAGGGGTGGTGTCTGTTCATAAAGCTTTTGGACCTCTGTTGGATTTTCCGCCCATTTTGCCCGGTATTCAGTATAGGTCAGTCCCCCATAGGCGTTGCGCTCCACCGCTTCTAACGCTGGAGCAAAACTTTCCGGGGGAAAGACGTTGGGCACAACTATACTGCCATCACGCTTCCAAGTTGCCAGCTGCTCATGGGTTAATTGCATAGTGTCCTCCTCGTATTTTGTGCTTCGTGTACGAATTAACCAGTCTTTGCTGTCTCGCATCCAATATCAGGGACGATAGACAGTCTGAAAAACCTTAATGTCATTCGCTGCAACATCGCTCACGAAAACGAAGTCGTTTTTGAAAATCGCAATCCCGACCGGTTCAACAAGCGAATCATCCCCAAATATCATCACAGCCTCCCCATCCTTTGTGAAGACCTGAACTCGCTGATTCTCCGGATCGGTTACATAGAGATACCCCCAACGGTCAATGTCGATGTGACGCGGTTCGCGAAATTGCCCCGGTGCCTCCCCTTCAGTTCCCCAAATATGGACCAGATTGCCGCTGAAATCGTATTTCTTGATCCGATGGTTACCGGAGTCGACGATATAGATATTCCCATGGGCATCTGTAACGAGATCTGTTGGATCACGAAACTGTTGCCTCGCCCCGCCAAAACTCCCTCGCATCAGCACGCGAATCCCATCCGTGTTAAACAGAACAAACCGGTGATTTCCCGTATCAACGACACAAACCTCCCCATTTCGTCCAACGCTAACCCCGCCCGGCAGGTCAAACTCAATTTGAGCGTCTATCTCGTCTTCCTCGTTGTCTACCCCTAAGCTGCCTCCCGCAATGACGTAGAAGATTTGATCTATCAAATTGCAGTATTGGATTCGGTGGTTATCTGTGTCAGCGACATAGAGGAGTTCAGTGCGCTGGAAATTGATAGCGACATCGGTCGGGTTATCGAATTCCCCCGTCCGCCAACCGCGCACCCCATATTCCGATACGAAGTTCCCTTCACTATCGACAACTTGAACACGGTTGTTTCCCGAATCTGCGACGTAGAGCAAGCCTTGATGGTCAAGGTCGAGCCCGGCTGGTTGCAGGAATTGTCCTGCTCCCTGACCTGAACGCCCTATCGTGCTGATATAGTTCACACCGAGTATGGGTGGTACGGGCAGATCTTGGATGGAAGAAACAATCTGGGGTGGCGGGATTGCCCTCGTCAGGGAGGATTTCAGACTTGCTTCGATTTCCCCATCTGCTGGTGGGTTAGGCGCAGCGCAACTTAAATAGAGCGGGAGGAGTAGTAGAAGACGGAGGAAAGGCCATTTGCTCATTTGCTTGGAAGGGGTGCGAGCAGTCGGATGAAGCTTTCGGAAGGTTCATCCGACTTTTGAGATGGGCGGTAAATCAATAGCTTAACCTCAAAACTGTGGGCTATCAGGTGGGATTCGTCCCGAAAGTTAGTGTCTAGCCACTTTTTGCGCATCCGCTTAGCCTTTTTGGAGCTCAAATTTAAACACGAACGTAGTTTCTGTGTCGGTAAATTCACTGTGGACTTTGGGAACAATGACTCGTAAATTTGAAGATTCAAGGCTGCGCTTGTGAAAATATAGGAAGAACCGCACCCGACGTCTCGGCATAATGGTTGTTTTTTCTATATCTTCGGTTGGCAGCGGCACAAGATCACCCATGGAACGGAGTACGCGGTTTTCCCGAAAATCTTCTCGGAATTCAGGCGGCATCTTCGGCGTGAAGTTCTTTCCGAGATAAAATGTATGCTGAGATCTATGGATGGGCTTGTAGACCTTGCCCGATTGATCGAGCATCGAACAATCCTCCTGCCGCACAGAGATCCAATGATCCGTGCTGTTGAAAACGATAATTCCAAAGGCGTCCACCGCTTTGACATCATTCAGGGGAACTGCCATTGCCGTGATGCCGTTTTTGACATATGCAACGGTCCCTGACCTCGGGAGGATGGTTGCCTCCGGATCGAAAACGGGAACAATACGGACAGTTTGAAACGCAGTTTGAAGCGTTGAACAACCTAGATTTACCAAGAATATTATGGCAAGTAACTGTAGACTTAATAATATCTGTTTTTTCATTTTTCCTGTCTGAGACGTGAGGCGTGAAAGGTAATGCTTCAAATATAAGAAGTTCATTTAGCAAAGAAAGTAAGTAGTTTGCCAAGCCTTGTCGGTAGGTCCTGACGCTGCACATAGTAATCTATGCTCACATCGACGTGTGTATGGCTAAGTGAGGACCTGGTTTGGGATGCCTCTCCACGCGATGAACGGGTTTGTCTGTCGGGTACATTTCCAGATATACGGTTCTGTTCCGCCAGTACGAGATCTCCCAATGGAAACTGTGTTAAGAACCCCGTCTGACGGTCTTGATCGGTGAGAATTGTAATCTGTGGTAGATGGGCTTGAGACAAGTTATCCATTTCAATAATCAAGTATGTAATCTCAGCGGGCGACAGTTCGGGTTGTTCTGGTGGATTGGAGATTTTCTTAGCAAGCGCATCACTTGGATAGACAGTGATAAGGGGTAATTCTTTCTCTAATGCGGTGCGAATTGCAACCAACAGCGTTATGAAATGGACTCGCTGTGGAACGGCGTGAGGAGCAATAACAGCAAGCACGGCCGGGCAATTTGAAATTGTGCCCTCACCCGCGGCAATCAGCCATTGGGATTCATCTGGGAATTCGTCTGGATAAACGAGATCCGTCGTTTCAATGGTATCTGATAGCTGCTTGTCGACTGAAGCCGGGTGGAGACTGAATATTGCCTCTGAATCGAATAAATGGCGAAGACGACTATCAGCAGGCATCGGGGAATAGTAATCACAATTTGGACAAATATAGAAGTTACGTTCTAGTGCCTGCTTGAATACAAGCTCCCCACAGTTTGTACACTTATTCCATAGATCTCTATGCCTGTCTTTGTACAGTGCCACAGTGCTTATATTCCCTCTTGTCTAAGCTTGGCGAGCGATCACACGCATCACCGGTCGGGATAGGGGTAAATCCCCAGATGCGAATTTACTAGGGTGATTCACCTTCCCATTATATTAAAAAAAGATATGCCGCGGATTTGTCAATCCGCGGCGAACAATATATCCCGTAAAGGCTGTTAGTTATTGGACTTGTAGAAGCTGGCGACAGCCTCGTCCTCGTCTTCATATCGATCGAAGATAGTGACCAGCTTTGCCATGACAATCAGACTCCTGATATTGCCACCGGGATGCAGTAGGGCAATGCGTCCACCTTTCCTTTGAACGGCTGTATAGGTAGCAACGATGATGCCAAGGCCGGAGCTATCCACCATGCGTACATCCGCGAGGTTCAGCAAGATTTTAGCGTCTCCCTCTTCAGCAGCGTCAACCTGTTCATCAATAATCTGCTTGAGGGCTAAACTATCGGATCCTATAATTCTTCCCTCAATATCTAGGATTATGATACCTTCTTTTTTACGAATATCTACAGTCATTTGATGGTCTCCTTGAATTTGAAGTGGCGGCAACCCATAGAGCTGCTCTGTTTTTTAGCAACTAACCCAAGTTACACATACTCTCATTTCTGTTCAGCTAAGGGCTTATGCTTAACCATTTTAACGATTGTACCTGATTTTTCGTAAGCAACAGAATCCATGCACGTTTCCATCAGAAAAATACCTCTGCCACTACTTTTTAAGAGATTCGCCGGATCTAGCGGATCCGCAACTTCCTCGCGTTTGAACCCTTTCCCTTCATCTTGGATGACAACCGTGATCTTGTCAGGTTGGACGATGAACTCAAAATGGGCGTGTTTATTCAAATCTTCTTGATTCCCATGTTTGATTGCATTCGTACCGGCTTCGATGACCGCCAAGTTTACTTGCTCGCTCGTTTCCTCATCGAATCCCATCTCTTTGAGGATTTCGAGGATGATCGTGTCTAACAGGTAAACATGCTGCATTGAGCTTGGGAGGTCAAGATGAATGACTTGTTTGGTTGTCGATCTCACGCAGCTATTCCTTCCCGTCCTTCACTTTTATAACGACAATGGTGACATCATCGTCCCGGTGATCGGTTCCGCTAAAGTCGAAGAGTGTTGTCTCGATGGTTTGACAAAACATTTCAGCGGATTGATCGCTGTTTGATTGAAGGAGTGCAGAGAGTCTTTCTTCGCCGTAAAAGGTCTCATCGGATTTCCGCTCGGCTTCGGTGACTCCGTCCGTATAGAGCAGGATTTCATCACCCGGGACGAGGGAAATTGTCTCCGATTCAAAGGTCGCGTAGTCGAAGGTCCCTAATATCATCCCTCCTACTTCCAGTTCGTCCACCTCTGTTCCTCCATTTTTTAGATGCAGCGGGTAACAGTGTCCTGCACTTGAGTAGGTGAACGTCATCGCTGCTGAGTCTAAAATCCCGTATACCATTGTTGCGAACAGATCCGGATCTGTATCGATTGCTAGGAGATCATTGATTCGTTTGAGAGCAGCTGCAGGCGAAGTTTCTTCACGGCAGATGAGTCGAAGAATTGTCCGAATCATTACCATCAGTAAAGCGGCAGGAATCCCTTTTCCACGAACATCGGCGATTGCTATGCCTAAGCGATTGTCCTCTAGCGGAATGAAGTCGTAGAAATCGCCTGACACTGTCATTGAGCTTCGCAGGAAACCGGCGATCTCAAATCCGGGCAGATCCGGTGCTTTTTTGGGTATCAGATTCTGCTGTATCACCGCTGCGGTTTCGAGATGTGAGGCGAGTTGTTCGACACCCTCTTCAGTGAACCAATCTCCCATCGTACTGATAAGCGGGTTGATATATTTTGTGGCGCGGGTTCGTCCGAGTACCGCTTCGACTCGTGCGGTCAGCTCGTCGAGGTCGAAAGGTTTTGTGATGTAGTCATCTGCGCCTGCGTTCAATCCCTGAACCCGCTCGTGCGTCTGCGCTCGCGCGGTGAGCATGATGACAGGAATGGCACGGGTTTGCGCCTCCACTCTCAATTTACCTATGACCTCAAACCCATCCATCACTGGCATCATCAGATCGAGGAGGATAAGATCCGGCGAATAGGCTTTAGCTTTTTCTAACGCGCTCATTCCGTCGTTTGCCGTAATAACATCGAATCCTTCGGCAGTCAAGCTCATCTGGATCAGCTCAAGAATATCGATATCATCATCCACAGCGAGGATTGTCTCAGCCATTATTGTAACGCTCCCTTATTCTTTCTTTACCCTATTACATTCTCGTCTTCTGTAACGAGCGGTAACACAAACTGAAAATTGCTTCCTTTTCCTTGATTCCCATCGTCAATCCACAATTTCCCGCCGTGCGCCTCAACAATGCTTTTAGTGATGGATAATCCCAAACCGGACCCACCTTGTTTGCGGGTGCTAATATCACTAAGTTGGTAAAATTTGTCGAACACCTTTTGCCGTTCCTCTGCGGGAATACCCGGTCCTGTATCGATAACCTCAACGTGCAGGAGATTTCCATCAACTCTAACCTTGATGCTCACTTCGCCATTGTTCGGCGTAAACTTGATAGCATTGCCAATCAGGTTTGTAAACACTTGTCCCATGCGTGCCTCATCTCCGAGAATCGTGGGGACCGATTCAGGGGCGGTGAGATCCATCTGAATCGATTTTTCATCGGCTTGGGGGCGAATCTCGTCAATCCGCTGCGTCACAATTTCCAAAAGCGAAATCGGCTCCTGTTCCATCTGTATCCGACCGGACTCAATTCGGGAAATATCGAGCAGATCGTTGATGAGTGCGGCGAGTCGTTTCGATTGCCGTTGGACACGAGCGAGGCTGTTTCGCTGTCTGTCGTTGATTGACCCTGCCTTGCCATCTAGAATGAAGGAAACAAAACCGATGATTGAGGTTAACGGTGTACGCAATTCGTGAGAAACAAGCGAGATGAAATCGGATTTCATCTGATCAATCTCTTTTTCACGGGTAACATCATCAAAGAGATAGACCGTCCCAAGGGTCTGTCCGTTCTCATCAAGAAATGGACTGGCAATGGTACGGAGCACTAGCTTCTTATTGTGGCGAATCAAAGTGATTTCGGAGACGAAATTTGTTTCCTCGTTCTTTGAAGGGGTTTGCTCTATTTGAATCAGTTCATCGTTTTGAATAAGTTCGGTGATATCCTTATTAATACTGTCTTCACTGAGATCGAGCAGGCGTTCAGCGGCGGGATTGATATGGAGTACACGATTGTCTGAATCCACAAGGATTAAACCTTCGGCGATACTATTGACGATAGCGGTCATCTTTTTTTCTTCTTCGGTCAACTTTTCGACCGCACTTTTGAGATTCCACCGCATCGAATTAAATTCTTCCGCTAGAATGCCGACTTCATTGCTACCGGTGACCTGAATCTCCTGATCGAACTCTCCGCGACCGATCGCGCGCGCGGCCCCTGTGACTTGCCGAATCGGTGTTACAATGCGTTGGGAAACAACGAGAGCAATCGCGATGACAATCAAACAGGAGATTAGCGTAAACGTCAAGATACGCGTTGTGAGTTTTGTAACTTCGCTATAAGCCAGTGAGGTGGGTAGCGAGACCAACACCCTCCAATTGCTAAAATTTTGGCTATCAAGTCGCGGCTCCGTCCTCCTCCAATTGGTAACGTCTTGCCCCTCAGGTTCCCTTGGTTCCCATCGTCCGGTGCGAGCCCATCCAAAGATCCTTTTTTCCCCCCGCGCATCGGTTTCTCCTTTCATGTCGAATCCCCAATACTTATCGCCCGCATTAATTGCGGCCATTGCAGCATTACTCATCTCAACAATCTGCGAGAAGTGGTATCCGCTATCCGGAGGGGCGCAGATAATCTGTCCGTGCTCATCAAAGAGGCAGATTTCTTCACCTTCTTTTTTGGGATTGACCACCTCTGAGAGTTTCGGAAGTGGAGCGACAATTCTCAATACACCGACTGCTTTCCGCTCGGGAGGGGGACCCGGAATTGGCCAAGTGATTGGCAAAGCGTGTTCCTGCGTTTCGGTGTTGTATTGGACATTGCTAGTCAACGGATAACCGAGCCCGTTATTATAAGCCCTGTCCCACCACGGTTCATTTATCTGCTGGAAGAGTAGCCGATCATCGGTCGCGAAGATGACCTGCTGATGCCGGTTGGTAATAATGATTTGACTATTTTCGCCGACGCGCCGTTCAAGATATGTAATATTGTTCAACACGTCTTCGTATGCACGCTTGAGGGTTGGTAGCCGGTTATCACTATTAGTGGGTGCAACTTGCGCACTGATGTTTCGCAGCTGAAGCCGTCGAATCGACCGCAGTTGATCGTTAATCACACGGTCTGCCAGATATAGCCTTTCTTGAGCCTGTTCGACGAGGCCGTTTTGGATTATACCTCTCAGTCCGCGTGTTCCGGCCCCGTGCGCCAAAAAGGCGACAATAAGCAAGGGAATAAGCGATACCAGCAGAAAGAGCAGAACGAGTTGCCAACGCAATCCCATTCTAAGCCGTAGACGTTTCATGATAGATCTCTATTATGAGCCAAGTGCGCTCGTTGCCGATTCTTCATCCGAATAAACTTCAAGAATCGTGTTGAGTCGTGTGACCTGCAAGACGTTGATAACAGCGTGCTGCGGATTGAGCAAGACCAGTTTTGCATCCATCGTCTTGAGGAACTGCAAGGTCGCGATGATTATCCCCAGTGCAGAGCTGTCTAACAGAGTGACCTTCGTCATATCTAAGACCAGACCACCTCTGCCCTGTGCAATCTGCTTATCCATTTCACGTTTGAGCGCATTGGCTGCGCCCCCGATAATTTTCCCATCAATTCGAAGAACTGGAACGTTATTATGGCTGATTGATGTCTCAAACATCTAAAAAACTCCTTGTCGTATAGCAACGTAAGTCCGATTTAGCTTCGGGATATGATTATTGACAATAGCCTCACCCCTAACACCCAGTGATTGTAATTTAGGGGTTGCCTGCTGAATTTCATGCTGCGCATCAGGTGACTTATAAGCAACCCACATTCCATTTGGCTTCAACAGTGGAAGACAGTAAGCCGCCGAATCCGCTAGCGAAGCGACATAACGGGTCAAAACCCAATCGTAAGCATTGATATGTTGACTATGTGTGATACACTCTTCAGCCCGTTGGGCGATGATACGGGGGTTTTCCCACGAACCAGAAGCGTTTGGTTGACGATTCCGGCTCAGTTGAGAGGTGAGGAATCGCAGGAAACTAGCTTTCTTTAATGAAGGTTCAACTAAGACCAACTTAATATCAGGGATATAAATTTTGATCGGCAGTCCCGGAAAACCTGCCCCCGTCCCGATATCAATCACCGAATCTCCGGGTTTAATGTCAAAACATTGTAGCACACTTAGCGAATCAAGGAAATGCTTTACAATAATTTCTTGATCTCCCCGAATCGAGGTCAGATTCATCCGCGAATTCCAGCGTTTGAGTTCATTCCAGTAGGTAACAAGCTGATCAAGTTGAACTGGTTCCAACGGAAAACCGTGTTGAAGAAGTGTCTGCTGTAGCTCTTCTCGAAATTGACTGGACATCATGAAGTCACGTATTCAACTTTTCCGGGGAAGCACACTCGAAGAATAACTCCAAGACTTCGCGCAGATTTTCTCGCGCCTGTTCCATAGTCCCGCCTTAGCTTGCGATATCTAGTTCTGGACACAATGATACATATCCATTTCCTTCACGCTCAATGATTGCTGTTAATTGGCGGGTCATCAAAAACTCCTAGTGGTTTATAGGGCGTAAAGTCAGTAAAGCTGCGATTCAACAAGCGTCTTACGCATCAGCCCTGTGGTTGCATCTGTCGCTTGTGCTGCTCGACCCAGACCATGAGTATTGAAATATCCGCGGGCGAAACACCGGGGATGCGCGACGCTTGTCCAACGGAAATCGGACGAATCTTTGCGAGCTGTTCACACGCCTCTGTTTTTAGGCTACGCACGGAGGTGTAATCAAAATTAACCGGAATCCGAAAGTGCTCCATCTTTTTGAACTGTTGAATCTGCGCAGTTTGACGGTGAATGTATCCCTCGTACTTGATCTGAGTTTCGACCTGTTCTTCCACGGCTTTGGGCAACGGTTGAGGGTTCGGTACGAGCTGCTTAATTTGCTCATAGTGAATTTCTGGACGTTTGAGCAATTCCGCTAATGAAATCGGCTGACCGATTTCGCCGATTCCAACAGATTTCAAGCGGGTTTGTGTGTCGAGAGATGGTTTTAACCGCGTCTGTTCTAAACGATTCCTTTCCTCCTCTACCAGCTTCCGCTTTATTTGGAAACGCTCGTAGGCGCCGTCCTCTACCAAATTGATCTGACGACCCATCTCTGTCAATCGCAGGTCTGCGTTATCCTCACGCAGCTCTAGCCGATACTCCGCGCGTGAGGTGAACATCCGATAGGGTTCACGGATATCCTTGGTGACAAGGTCATCGATGAGAACGCCGATGTAGGCTTGGGAACGATCAAAAATGAGCGGCTCTTCACCACGCACCTTCAAGACGGCGTTGATCCCTGCCATCAATCCTTGTGCGGCAGCTTCTTCATAGCCGGTGGTGCCGTTGAGTTGGCCCGCGAAGTAAAGGTTCTCCACCCGCTTGGTTTCGAGAGTTGGGTAGAGCTGCGTTGCTGGGGCGAAATCGTATTCCACCGCATAGGCGAAGCGCATAATCTCAGCGTTTTCCAAGCCTTTGATGCTATGCACCATCTCCACCTGAACGTCCTCCGGCAGACTTGCGGAAATGCCATTGAGGTAGATTTCGTCTGTATCTCTGCCCTCCGGTTCGACGAAAACTTGATGCCGATCCTTGTCAGCAAAACGGACGACTTTATCCTCGATGGATGGGCAATACCGGGGACCGATGCCGGTGATTCTGCCACTGTACATAGCGGATCGATGGAGGTTATCACGAATAATCTGATGTGTTTTTTCGTTTGTGTATGTTAGGTGGCACGGCATCTGCAGCTGCGTAATTTTCTCTGTTGAGAATGAAAATGGGCGCGGATGCTCATCGCCGGGTTGAATCTCCATCACGTCAAAATTCACGGTATGTGCATTAACGCGCGGCGGCGTTCCAGTTTTCAACCGACCAATTTCAAATCCGAGATTCAGAAAACTTTCCGATAGTTTTTCAGCTGACGATTCCCCTGCCCGCCCTGCGCTGTAGGATACATCGCCGAGATGCACTAAACCCTTGAGGAATGTGCCTGTTGTCAAGATAACCGTCTTGGCGAGGTAGGCGGTTTGAGTGTTGCCCAATATACCGATACACACCCCATTTTCGGTCAATAGTTCGTCAACCAACAGCTGCTTAATATTGAGGTGTGGTTGCCGCTCTAGGGTGCGCTTCATCTCAGACTGATACGCATATTTGTCCGCTTGTGCACGACTTGAGCGGACAGCTGGACCCTTCTTCGTATTCAGTTGACGAAATTGTATGCCCGTCGTGTCGATATTCTTTGCCATCTCACCGCCGAGCGCGTCAATCTCCTTGACGAGATGCCCTTTTGCAAGCCCACCGATTGCCGGGTTGCAGGACATCTTCCCGATGGTGTCGAGGTTGATTGTGACAATCAACGTCTCGCAGCCCATCCGTGCCGCGGCAAGGGCAGCCTCACAGCCGGCATGGCCTGCGCCAACAACTAGGACATCGTATTGTTTATGATAGGTATTCACTGTTAAGCTACTCTATTCCTTTGGTTCTAATACTTAGAGTTGATAAGAATCTTGTTTTGTTATCGCTACATGAATTGCTTCCCCTGATAAGAGGATCACCCTCCGATTGTGTCACAATCCCGAATAGATGATGTCTAGTACCAACCGTCCGACAATCTCCAAGCTTTCCGCGCTACATTTGTCAGGGGTATCCTCTACTGTGTGCCAGTGCGGATAATCGAAGTCAATAATATCAATTGTTGGGACACCTGATTGGATGAGGGGTAAGTGATCATCCATGATTGCGGGCCCCAATCGGTGTTCAAATGCCGGTAACCCCAACTCTTCAGCCCGTCGCCAGATTGCCTCTGTTAGGTCCCGTGCGGCATTCCACGAATACCGTTCCATCGGTAGCGTCAGCGTTCGGTCGCCAACCATATCTAGCAAGATACCAAAATCTGCCTTCCATCTGCCCATATTTTCGGCGAAGTGTGTTGAACCGAGGAACATAGTGGAAGCCGTTCTGCCGTAATCTTCGCCATCAAACAGAGCGATAATCACTTGGGTTGGAGGTGGTTTGGATTTCAGAATCCGTGCGATCTCCAGCAGGACTGCCACACCCGACGCACCGTCGTTTGCGCCGAGGATTGGTGTGTTCTGATTGGCTGGATCTGGATCCTGATCCGCGAATGGGCGTGTGTCCCAGTGTGCTGCGAGGAGCATTTTCCCGCCCGTATCTTCTCCAAAACGCGCCAAGATATTATTCATCTGAACCATTTTGTCTTGATCGCGAAATTCAAAAGGTTGAAACACAACCTCGTCGGCATATTTTTCGAGTTCAGTGAATAGGTATACCCCCGTTTCTTGATGGGCGGTTGTTCCCGGTGCGCGGGGACCAAACTCACACTGCTTCTCTAAGTAGGCAAAGGCATTTTTGGCGTTGAAAGTAGTATCACTAAGGGGTTCCTTGACTAAAGCCGATCTAGACGAATCTGCCTTGGATTCAGCATGGGTATGAACCAATGCCCTATCCGAGCCGAAGCACATCATACCTAGTAAACTGCACAGGAAGAACCCCAACTTCAGTTGACAAGTCAATCGGTTCATCATCTGTCTTATAGGCTTAAATGCGCCGGCGTCCTTCCAAGGCTTTAGCCAGTGTTACCGCGTCGATATACTCGAGATCGCCACCGACCGGAATGCCGTAAGCGATTCGAGTGGTAGTAATTTCAAGGGGTTCCAGCTGTTTTGTCAGATAGAGCGCGGTTGCCTGTCCTTCAGTGGTGTAATTTGTTGCGAGAATGACCTCTTTGATTTCCGCACCGCGGATCCGCTCAAAAAGCTGGTCAATCCTGAGGTCTTTCGGTCCCACACCGTCCAACGGCGATAAAACACCCATGAGTGCGTGATATAAGCCTTTGTATTCCTGCGTGCGTTCAATCGCTAAGAGATCGTCTGGCTCTTCAATGACACAAATCGTTTGACGATCGCGTCTGGTATCCGTACAGATATAACATGGCTGCTGATCTGTGATATTTCCACAGACCGAACAATAATCCAGATGGGTCTTTACCTCGGAGAGTGCCTGTGCCAGTTTAGTCGTGTCGGATTGGGGCATTTTTAACATAAAAAATGCTAAACGTTGCGCCGTTTTAGGACCGATTGTAGGCAGCTTTTGCAACTCGTTGATGAGGCGTGCCAGCGGTTCAGGATAATGGAGCATATTTAAATTTTGACTCCGGCGCTCTGCGCCAGAGAAGTCCAGCCTTTATAGTCAAAAATTTATCGATTTTAGATTCGCGCTTGATATAAGCGTAGAAATTCATCTCAAGCAAAAACCACGCTTTTCAACAGTCTTTACATCAGTCCTGGAATTTTAACGCCTCCAGTCAATTTGCTCATCTCTTCGGTCATCAACTCTTGTGCTTGATGCCGTGCTTCGTTGACTGCAGCAACGATGAGATCTTCTAGCATTTCGATATCATCTGGATCAACAACCTCTGGTGAGATTGTGAGCGACATGAGTTCCTGTTGACCATTGACAACGGCTATTACCATGCCACCGCCCACGGTTGCTTCCACAGTGCGCGTGGCAAGCTCTTCTTGGATATCAAGCATGCGTTTTTGCATCTGTTGTGCTTGTTTCATCAGATTATTCATATTCATTTGAATGACCTCTTGTAAAGTTTGTTAAATAGTTCTGGTCTGAAATTCTATCATTAAGTATAGAGTGCCCTTTATCCGCTTAGAGGCTTCTTCTCGGAGTGATAGTACACCATGTCCTCCAACAAAGGTTATTTGGGTTCGATTTTAAGAATTTTTGCATCAAACAGCTTAAGTGCCGGCGCGATCTCCGGATCCCGTTCGGCTTGGTGCTGTAGCATCATCGGTGTTATTTCCTGGGACCGCCGAGAAGGCGGCAGTGCCGCATTGGCATGAGGGTTCGCGCTTGAAGCCACGAAGCTAATTTGAACGGACGCTCCAAGCAGATTGGTGAGCATCTCTGTGAGCAAGGTCTTTTCATCGTCATCAATTAGCTCTGTGTAGGCTGGAGGACAAGCAACTTTCAATTCTAACCCGTTGCTTGACGGACTTGTCTCCCCTTCATTGCTTGGCTGCGGAGTTGCACTTTGCAAGTATCGGTATAATAGCACTTTGCCTCTGTCTTGCAGATCTGCTAAGAGTTTTTCCCAGATCTTTGTCAGTTCATTTGAATCGGACATCAAGTACCGCACATCGGCGGGAGCAGATCTGATACTGGATTGGTTCGCACGGCTTTCATCCGCAAAAGTATCGGTAGAAACCGGCTTCGGCTTGACTTGAGTTTCCGAAGATGACTGCGCTCTGTATTTTGGAGCTTGATTTTCCCCTTTTTCTGAATCTGCATGGGGCTCTAAGACTGGCGTAGGAGCGGAATCTCTTGGTGGAAGACCTCCAGTTGATTCGGGAGCTGTTGACGGTACGTAGGTTCGACTTGGTCCCTCTCCCCGATCAATCTTGTCCTCAATTTCTGATAGTCGTTTCAAAATCTTGGTCAGCTGGATCCCTTCTTGGATCGAACAGGCATCAATTAGCGCAGATTCAAGGTGGATTTGTGCGTATCCATGCTGCTTGATTTCGCTGCTTGTTCGCATCAGAATCTTGATGATCCGGGAGAGACGTTCTGGAGAAGCGAGATGCGCTTTCTTCTTCATTAGTTCCAGATCTGATTTGGAGGTCTGAATTAGATTCTCTAGGTTCGATCCGATGGCTAGGAGTCTCAAATTTCTGAAGCCGGAGATCTGTTGATGCAGGCATTGGGTCAAATCTGTCCCATTTTTTACCATCTTATCGAGAGATTGGAGTGCCGTTGGCAACTCACTTCGGAGGATGGCATCAATCAGTTCATTTATCAGGTAACTTGAACCGAATCCCAATACCTGATTAATCTGATCCACATTGAGGTCTTTCCCGATTGATGCGGTCAGCCGTTCTAGCAAATTCTCGGCATCTCTCAGACAGCCCTCCGATTGCAGGGAAATCAGCGATAATCCTTGTGTATCGATATGGACATCTTCAGCTTCGCAGATGGTTTGTAACCGTCCCATGATCTGATCTTGTTCCATATAGCGAAAATCAAAATCTTGGCAGCGGGATACAATTGTCTTTGGGATTCTGTGATGTTCGGTTGTCGCGAGGATAAAGATAACGTGCGGTGGGGGCTCTTCAAGCGTTTTCAAAAGCGCGTTAAACGCTTCTTGCGTGAGCATATGTGCTTCGTCAATGATATAGATTTTATAGCGGCAGGCAGCGGGAGCAAGCTTGGTGTTCTCACGTAGCTCACGGATGGGGTCAATACCTCGATTGGATGCAGCGTCCATCTCAACGACATCGAATGAGCGCCCATGAGAGATTTCCGAGCAGAACTGGCAATCGTTGCAAGGTTCAGCTGTGAGTTCTTGGCTGAACTCGGTTTCTCGCTCACGATTGGGGCAATTGACCGCTTTCGCGAGGATGCGGGCAACCGTTGTTTTCCCGGTTCCCCTCGGTCCCCAAAGCAGATAGGCGTGTCCAATCCGATCCGATAGGATTTGATTTCTTAGGGTTGTTATCACATGCGTTTGCCCAACCACATCTTGAAATGATTGGGGACGCCATTTCTGAGCTAAAACCTCGTAAGACATAATTACCCCCATCAGGTAAAGCGGGATTGACCCAAAGGATTCTATCTGACCAAAGGGGGAAAGGAAGGGGATAAAAAAATCCTGGCCATGCACCTAGAGCTTGACGAGTTCCCCCAAGCGTTACCCAAGCAGTTAGCTCGGACCAGGCTTCCCTGCGTCACACCCCCAGATTATCTACCGCTGCTTCCTTCCGGACCTGACGGGGTTTGATAATTGTGAGTTGCTCAGGACCCAATCTTCATCACCACTTACATGGGTCAGTCCTCAAAAGAAGCTCGCCGCACAATAGGAATTCAGCCCTGCTATAGCGGATTGCAGGTTCAGGGCACCGCTACCTCCCCGCTTAGCATAGCCAAGTCTTGACAGAGGTGATAATGGCGGAGAGAGTGGGATTCGAACCCACGGTACAGTTGCCTGCACACATGATTTCCAGTCATGCCTGTTCAACCGGGCTCCAGCATCTCTCCGAAAATCTTGAGCAGCACAGGATTCCCAGCTATTGTTGTATAGCCGAAAACCTGCCCGTGCTGTCCAAAAGTTTGCTCCAATCATTGACGATTGGAAAATCGATGGAGCAGACGGGATTCGAACCCGTGGCCTCATCCGTGCGAGGGATGCGCTCTCCCAACTGAGCCACTGCCCCAAAAGGCGGAGAGAGTGGGATTCGAACCCACGGTGACGATAACGCCACAACAGTTTTCGAGACTGTCCTGTTCAACCGGGCTCCAGCATCTCTCCAAAAATTTAGGTTCGCCGATCTCGAAAAAAAGATTTGAGCAAATCGCTGCTCTCCGCTGCTAGAACCCCCTGCATGACATCCACCCGGTGATTGAGGCGCTTGTCTTGTAATAGATTGAACAGTGTTCCCGCAGCACCAGCCTTTGGATCTGAAGCGGCGTAAACGACCCGTGGGATACGAGCCAAAACAATTGCGCCACAACACATCGGACACGGTTCCAAAGTCACATAAAGCGTTGTGTCCGTTAAACGCCAATCACCGATAGACGAAGCAGCCAATCGAATCGCAATTAGTTCTGCGTGAGCGGTTGGATCCTTTGTTTTCTCCCGCTCGTTGTGGGCGCGAGCGATAGCGATTCCATCCTTGATGATAATTGCACCGACCGGGACCTCATCGAGCGAGGCACCGTGACGGGCAATCGCGAGAGCTTCGCGCATCCAGAACTGATCCGACATTGCAAGAGATCGAAACAGGGCGATTGCCCCAATTTGCACTTTCAGTCCCGCAGCCGGAGCCGCGGGATTGAAAACGCATATTATTAAGCGCCCGAGAGGATTCGAACCCCCGACCTTCTGATCCGTAGTCAGATGCTCTGATCCACTGAGCTACAGGCGCGTAAGAAGCTGCTGGCGGAGGGGGTGGGATTCGAACCCACGATGGCGGTTAAGCCATAACTGCTTAGCAGGCAGTCCAGTTCAGCCACTCCTGCACCCCTCCACATTTTCGGATAATGATGGCGGTGGGAGTAGGATTCGAACCCACGGTGACTTGCGCCACAACGGTTTTCAAGACCGCCGCTTTCGACCTCTCAGCCATCCCACCGAAAAAGCGTCCTTATTGTAACAAAAAAAAGAGGCGTTGTCAAGAATCATTAAACGCTTAGGGTGAAAATCAGATGCTCGCATGTGGCTGGGATTTGTCAAACTTATGTTGACACTTAAAGCCTTTGATTTCCTTGCATCTATTTGGAGATACGGATATAATATCGGATAATTGAGCTATACCAAACTAAAACATATAGTCAGTGCGCTGCGGAATTAGCGATGATACAATTGAACAGAACCAAGGGTGTGTGGAGAAATTGACATGGCTCGTGGTATATTGACACAACACCTAATTAAGTACTAAAGTTAGTACAATTTTAGGGTGAAAAAAGGCAGAAAAGCGGGTATCCTTTCAGAAATCCATCACAATTTTGAAAGGAGAGTTATCATGCCCGTCATTTTCTGCCTCGTTGATATTTTAACGCAATTTCGTCCATTATTCAACCGTCAAAACTTCGCGTTGTTTTGTACCTTCATCGTCGGTCTTATCACGCACCGCCATCGTGCGACGTTGACGGGCATCTATCAAGCGGTTCGCCCGAAGGTCGGTTACGGTTCATTGGTGAAGTTCCTCTCCCGTGGCAAATGGGACGCCGATGCGGTTGCTCAACATCTGATTAAGTTGCTGCAAGGTTGGTTTGACAACTGGGTCTACGTTTACGACGAGACCCGAGCGGTAAAGACCGGGGAGAAGCAATTTGGACTCCATTTCTTCAGAAATCATCGCTACCGAAAGCGCAATACTAATCAATCGAAGTTCCACTTTGGTCATCAGTTTGGCGCGTTGGGGTTGCTTTGTACCACCGTTACAGAGACGATTCTATTTCCGGTGTGGGTGAACCTGATATGTCCAAAGACCCATCGGGACAACAGTGGGTCGGTTCTCAAGCGGATTTGCTCCCAAATCCCGCCCGGACTGATTATCTTTGACCGGGGGTTCAATAGACGGAAAGTGTTTGAAGCCGTCCTTAACGCAGGACATCATATCTTGTGTCGCGCCAAGTCCAATGCGGTCTTTTATCTGTTACCCACGGTCTGCAAGCGACCTAAACCCGGACGCCCAAAGACATACGGTAAACGCATCCATCTTCGGCATCTTCGGTATAAAGCGATTGATATTGACAACAAACGGTGTTCAGTCGCATCTAAGGTCGTGCGGACCAAAATGTGTCCTACTCAAGTGCGATTGGTGGTGATGCGAACCCGACCTAAAAAATCAAAGCCGTTTCGATATTTCTGTGTCTACACCACTGACTTGACACTTGACCTATGTCAGATAGTTCGATACTATCGGCAACGATGGTTGATTGAGACTGCTTTTCGGGACACCAAGCAACACTTCGGGTTTGACAAGTATCGAGTCAAATCGCGGAAAAGCATCAATCGATTGGTACAACTCAGTTTCGTGGCGAGTTGCATCACACAATTGATATTCAATGCTACTTGTGCCACTGGCAGGTCCATAACAGTCGAGCAGGTATGCTGGGAATTAGGCATTGACTGGTATCGACCCACTAAATTGACACGCGGGTTGATGGTTCAGTATCTATGCGCCTTTATGGAGGGAAGATTATTTTCGCAGACAAACGACAAAGATACATACTCGCCCGATATTCAACAGACTCTTGATAACGCTGCATGAATTACTATCAAATTGTACTAACTTTAGTAATTAAGTAATAGGGAGAGATTTAATGACAAATCAAGGAGTGGGCAGGACTTTCAGAGATTGGAACAAGATCTTTTTTCATACTGTGAGCCATTTAGTTCTGATCATGGGAATCCTGCTGCTGTTTACAGGGTGCGAGGAGGTTCAACAACTGCTCGTACCAGTACCAGATGCAGATGATGACGGCACCATCAAAATTGGCTTTATTTATACTAGCGCGACCCGAAGCAACAGTCTGAACGGCGCAGAATTAGCAGCGCTGCAACTGAACGGGGAGGGTGGAGTACATGGTAGGGAGATCGAAATTATCGCGCGTGGTGATATAAGCGACACACAACAGGCGTCAGAGCTAGCAGAGGAACTGATCATCCAAGAAAGGGTATCGGCAATTGTTGGTCCCAACAGATCGCTTTATGCTGTAGCGATTGGGCCGGTTGCCCAACGCTACGGGATACCGATGGTGACCACCACTGCTACCAATCCGTCCGTTACTGCTGCGGGTGACTTTGTGTTTATGGCGGCGTTTACTGACGACTTTCAGGGTAAGGTGATGGCTGCATTTGCCACGCAAGAGTTAGGGGCAAAGACCGCCGCAGTTCTCACGCGCAAGGAGTCTCTCTATTCGGAGGGCTTATCGCAAACTTTCGTCGATAACTTTACCGCTTTAGGGGGCGAAGTAGTACACGCTCAATTTTACATGAGGGGAGATACCGATTTCATCGCGCAACTGACCACAATTGCCGAAGCTGCGCCGGATGTCTTTTTTCTGCCCGGCTTCGCAGCTGAAATCCCATTGGTGGTTCAACAAGCGAAAACGCTCGGCATAACAGGCATCCTCCTCGGTGGTGACAGTTGGGATAACACTGCATTAATTTCTGAGAATAGTGAGATTCTTGAGGGAAGCTTTTTTAGCAGTCTCTTCTCAGCCGACGTTGCACCGGGCGATTTGAGTGAAGACGCGGATCAATTTATCACCGCCTACACCTCAATTTTTGAGGTTCCGCCCGCCGGGGGAGCGGCATTGGGCTATGATGGGGTGCGGCTCGTGGTTGAGGCGATGCGTCGTGCGGACGACTTGACACTAACCGCAACACGCGACCAGCTTGCAGCGACCATGAATTATAGCGGTGCAACGTTTATCTCCGTCTACGATGAAAACCGACATCCGAACAAGAGTGCGGTCATCAATCAGATTGTCAATGGCGAAGCACAGTTTTATAAATTAATCGAGCCGTAGATTCGTAATAGGGTAACGTATTGTGCCTTGCCCAGCTACTTGCAGGAGAATTTCAATGATAGAGCAACACGCCCGGCTGACTAGACGCGGATATATTGGTCGGCTTTGGATCCCACTATTTTTAATCATCACCCTATTTTGGGGGTGCGATCAGGTGCAACAACTGCTCGCACCATTGACGGATACGAGCGATGGAGATGCCATTAAAATCGGCTTTCTCTATACCACACCAGACCGAAACAACAGCCGGTACGGAGCAGAATTAGCGACAATACAACTGAATGAAGCGGGGGGTGTGCGGGGTATACCGATACAACTAATCGATCGTGGTATACCGACACAACGTTTCATAAGCGAGAACATCAACGGTACGGAATATGTTGCAGATCTAGCAGAGAAGTTAATTGCCGAAGAGGGGATATCCGCGATTGTCGGTCCCAACCGTTCAAGCTACGCCGTGGTTGTTGGCGAAATTGCTCAACGCCATGGGATACCGATGATGACAACATCTGCCACCAATCCGTCCGTTACTGCTGCAGGCGACTTTGTGTTCATGGCGGCATTCACCGACGACTTTCAGGGTAAGGCGATGGCGACATTTGCCGCCCAAGATTTAGCGGCGAAGACCGCCGCAGTCCTTACGCACAAAGGAGATGTCTATTCGGAAGGCTTATCGCAAACCTTTATTGACAACTTTACCGCTCATGGAGGTGAGGTGGTGGCTGATGAGTTTTACACAGCGGGGGATACCGATTTCGCCGCACAGCTGACTGCAATCGCTAACGCTGCGCCGGATGTGATCTTTAGCACTGGTTTCAACCCCGAAGTCCCTTTGCTAGTTCAGCAGGCGAGGGAGGAGATTGGGATAACAGCGACCTTCATCGGTGGCGATAGTTGGGATAATGTGGGGTTGATTGACGCAGCGGGGACGGCTATTGACGGCAGTTTCTTCAGCAGTGGCTTTTCGGCGGAGGCGGACCCGAGCGATTTAGGTGAGGCTGCCTATCACTTTGTGACCGCTTACACCGCAATGTTTGGTGTTTTACCTGACGGGGGTGCTGCGCTTGGATATGATGGACTTCGGCTTATGGTTCAGGCGATGCGTCGTGCAGACAACTTGACACCAACGGCGGTTCGTGACCAGCTCGCAGCGACCATGAATTATAGTGGAGCAACCTTTATCTCCCGCTACGATGAAAACCGACATACATCTAAGCGTGTAGTTATTAAACGCATCCTCAATGGCGAAGTTCAGTTTCATAAATTAATTGAGCCGTAATTAACAAAATTAAACCACTATTCCTCAACCAACCTTGACGTTCAAGGCTAAAGCAGGTCTTTACCCATATCTACAGACTTGGGTTTTGGTCTTAAGGTAGTTTTTTGGTAAATTATTCTGTTCACTTTTTTTATTAGTAGGAGGACAAATCGGTATGAGCAGCTCAAATAGTGATAGGGCATATACGATGGGACGCAGCAAAGAGGAGACAGAGCGGTTGATTCAGCAGTCGGGACTGTATGAAGACATAACACGTCGTCTTCTCGCGGATGCGGGTCTCTTTACCGGGATGAAGGTGCTAGATATTGGTAGTGGTGCAGGGGATGTGGCGTTCGCTGCCGCGGAATTGGTCGGTAGTGAGGGGGAGGTCCTTGGTGTGGATATGAACCCGGAGATTCTCGAAACAGCCCGAGCGCGGGCGGAGGCAGCGGGTTTAACAAACGTCCAATTTGTGGCGGGGGATGCCCAAACTTTGGATCTGCCGAACGACTTTGATGCCCTTATCGGACGCTTGGTCTTGATGTATCTGCCTGATCCCGTGGACACCTTGAAACAGCTCGCAACGCACCTGCGCCCGGGGGGTATCGTCGCTTTTCAGGAGGTTGAGTTCTCGACCTACTCGTCAATTGCTCGCCCGGAGACCCCTATGATGAACCAGTTGGCAGAGTGGGGCGTAGAGGTGTTTCGGCGTTCAGGAGCGAATGTTGGAATGGGGCTCGATCTGTACAGCACTTTTGTCGACGCCGGCTTACCCGAACCCAGTCTACAGTATTCGGCACCGGTGGGCGGTCCAGAAACGTGGATCGGCTACCAATTCATAGCGAACGCTTTTCGCAGCATACTCCCTCTCTTGGAGGCATTCGGGCTTGCCACTGCTGAAGAGGTCGATTTGGACACGCTTGCTCAGCGACTTCGCGCGGAAGTTGTTGCATCGAAACGTCCGCTCATCTTGCCGCCCCATATCACGGCTTGGGCACAACTCCCCACGTAAAGTTGTTTGTTAGCTTGGGTGTTCTAGTTGATGGGCGGTTGAGGTCTTATATCCGATTTGCGATAAACATTTCTCCGACCGCCAACAGGAACACCCCAAGCATCAGATACCACCACACACCCTGATTTTTTTCAACCTCGCCATGATACCTCGTAATCATCTCCGCTGTAGCAACTTGCGTCGAGGCAGCTTCTCGACCTCCAGCCAACATGCTGGTCAATTCGTCCGGATCTCGAGCGGCGAGATCGGATTCAACGGCGTCTGGATTGACAACGAAATAACGTGGCTCTTTGCCAGAGATATGTGCGGAATAGATTCCCGGCTGCTCGGTAGCGTCGTATATAACGCCGCCGTTCTCATTAATTTCTGTCCGGATCTCCTCACCCATTGGGTTGAAAATGGCGACCTCTGTTCCCGGCTGCAGTTGGGAGCCGCCTAACTCCACTAGATCACCGATGCGGTAATCGGGTTTCTCATCCGTCCGCTTGAGTGCGAGATATTTGATCGTTTCGTACAGAAACGGGAGATAAACGCCGTGAATCGGCAGGTCTGTCCACTCTCGGTCGATCGTTGAGGTGAAGCAGAGCACGCGCCCGGTTCCATAACCTTTCTCGAAGAGTGCCGGGGTGCCATCGTCAAAACTTGCTAAAACTGTTGAACCCTTTAGCGGCACAGCTTGGATGTATCGGTAGAATCGCCCCTTCCCAAAATCACCGTGATTCGGGTCTTTGAATGGGTGGAAGATGGGGTGGTCGTAGTCGAGCGTCGCTAGGACGCTGAATTGATCGTGATTGAGTGCGTCGCCAACCGGCTGCACGAAGTTGCACGGCATCAACGGCTCTTCGCCTCCACCGAGTGCACTCCGATATGCCTCCAAATCAACTCGATCTCCCACAGTGATAATCACCCCCCCGCCACCTCTGACGAACGCGCTCAAGGATTGTGCCTCCGCGCCGGTCAATTGTTCCACATTTGCTAGGATAATCACATCATATTTTGAAATCTCCGAAGCATTTGGCAGTTGACGGGATTGCGTCAAGTCGATTGGCACAATCTGAACCCCCGGCTCAAGTGCCGCCTCCAAGAAGAAAGTTTCGCTCTCGTAATCGCGCCGTCCTTGCTCGCCGTTGACGCAGTGCACCTTGATTGACTTCAGGCTTTGCAGACGGAAATATCGGGTGTTGTCAATCTCCAAATGGTCGCCCGGTAAGGTGGCATAGCCGGTGTGAATCTTTTCTGTTTGGAAACGGACTGGAAATAGCGCATCGATGACATCATTCGGCTCGATGTCGAGTGTGGTCGTGCCGACGTTGTTATCATCGATAAATAGTTGCACTGGGAGTGCTTCTACCGCTTGTGCCCCGAAGTTCTGGACACGGACAATCACCTGTGCCGGTTTTTGTTCATTCAGCACCACCTGTGGTACGCTCACGCCGGTGATTGCGAGATTGCTCGGTTCTTTCGCGCCCACATCAACAAAGGCGATCTCGACATCGGGACTGAGTTTATCGGTGTCAACGAAGCTTTCCCACCCGATTCGCTGCAAATCGCTGACGAAGTAGATCTGCTTCGCCCCAATCTCCGCCTCTCCAAGCATCTCATCCGCTGATTGAATTGCATCGAGGTAATTGGTGGTGTGATTGGTCAACTGCGCACCTATCACCGCTGATTGGATCCGCCGGTGTTCTACATCAAGCGGTTTGACTATCTTTGCTCTGCTGCTGGTAAAGATGAGGGCAGAGGTATCATTGGGCTGGAGGTCGTCTGCGAGTTCGATTGTCGCCTTTTTCGCCTGATCGAAGGTGTCGAGATAACCCATGCTGTAAGAGGTATCTAGGATGATGACAATATTTCGCACCCCACCCGTTCCTCCAGTGGTGGCAGGGGTATCCGCGAAAAATGGGCGTGCGAACGCAAGACCAAGCAATGCCAGGATCAGGATTCGCATCAACAACAGGAGCAGCTGTTTCAACCGGTGTCGCTGCACATTCGCTTGATGAGACATCTTAATGAATCGAATTGTGCTGAATACAAGGCGTCTCGCCCGCTCCCGGTTGAGGAGATGGATAATCAGAGGCAGTGATGCTGCCGCCGCGCCTGCGGCGAGGAATAGCGGGGTTAGGAATTGGAGTCCAAACATAGAGTTGATCCTTGTTTTTGGGATATGGTTTTCTTAACGGATTGAAGCCAACTATCTTTGAGACAATCGACAAAAGTGTGTTGATATGCGATTGCCCGGTTCTGTTCAATTAATTAGGACTTACGCAGTTGAACGCTTAAAGCTTTGTAGTTTGGCGATTCATCGCCGGAGGGCACCATTTCTAACGCCGGATGAATCGGGCAACTACAGTAGGGTCTTAGGTTGATAGTAGGGCGATTTATCGCCCGTCCTGACACGGGTTGAGTTGCACTACTACAAACTGAACTGCGTAACTCCTATTAATAATAACCTAAGTTGCGAGTCATTGAAAATTGGGGGATTTGACATCTTTTTTTAATGTTCCGCGTTGCGTACCGTTTATCAGACCGTTTGGCTTGGATAGACATATCCAAGCTATCTGTGCGTGTGTGCAGTGGATTTGTCAATCCACTGCGAGCGGTAATTGATTTTTAGTCCAGTTTGCAACGCTCCTATAGCCAGCAACTTGCGTTAATAATAGGATCTGCAACTGACATCAGATTGTCTATGAATTGCGCGACTGTGGAATTTAATCGTTTGAGACATCTTTTTGACTGCGTTCCTTGAGTTTCTGCATCAGTAAAGAAGGGGTCTTGGCACGCATCTCGTCCTCTAATTTCTCTCCCTCCGCAATGTCCCGGCGAATTTCTTCCATGTTATCCATATAGTAGACCAGCGCGGCATAGACATCGGCTAATGTAATCGAAGGGTAGTCATTGACAATCTCGTATGGGTCTTTGCCCATTCTATCGTGCATTATCGCGATGTCTTGCACTCGAATTCGGTGTCCAGCAATATGGGGCTTGCCACCGCAAATCCCCGGTGCGATTTCAATATGTGGTTTGATTACCCCCATTTTTAACCTCCTGAGTCCCCTGATTTCAACTGAAATTCGGTGACTGTCCCTTTCATTGTAATATGCGATAACTCAATTTTCAACTGTTTATTTTCCAAATCATTAATCCGAGTATAGTTGCTCGCATAAAGCTATATTCAGAGGAACTGAGCATCCGAATTTTTTTATGCAGCATAACCTCTGAGAACCTGTTTGAAAAAGAAAAAATCTGACTCAAGAGTTCATGTTTACGTCCAATCATTGGAGCAGTGAATACCATTCCAATGAAAGGCATAAACATGACCCGAACAACCTATCCCACGGATTTGACCGATGCCCAGTGGGACAATCTGTTCCCCTATCTGCCAAAACCTTCACCGGTAGGTAGACCGCTCAAATGGGAGATGCGCTCAATCATCAACGCTATTTTTTATATAGTCAAATCAGGGTGTCAATGGCGAATGCTCCCGCATCAGATGCCCCCATGGCAAACGGTCTATTCCCATTTCAGAAAATGGAAAGCCGATGGCACATGGGTGATGATTCATCAAGCACTTCATCACCAAACCCGTTGTGATATTGGCAAAGTGCCTTCACCGACAGTCGCTATTATTGACAGCCAATCGGTCAAAACGACTGAACTGGCAGACAGTCGAGGGTTTGATGCACATAAGAAGGTCAAAGGGCGTAAACGTCATATAGTCACCGATACAATTGGCATTCCATTGCGGGTGAAGGTCACTGATGCCAATGTCAGTGATAACCAAGTCGCAATAGAGTTACTCAAAGAGGTTTTTAATTGGCACATAACGATTCAGTTAGTCTGTGCGGATGCGGGTTATCGCGGAGAATTAGGTGACTGGTTATATATGGCGCATCAGTGTCGATTGGACATTGCGCCATCTGTTAGGCAATCAGGATTTGTAGTTATCCCCTTGCGGTGGATTGTGGAGCGCACCTTTTCTTGGTTCGCTTGGTTTCGTCGATTGACTGTGGACTATGAACGCTCCGCTGAGACTGCTGAGGCTATGATATACATTGCTTCCATTTACTTGATGCAAAACCGTATCAAATGACTTTTAAAACAGGCTCTGAGTCATTTAGTGTGTCTAATTAATAACTGTGTTATCCTATTAGGGTGTTGTTTTCGTTTTTGGATCGGGGGATTGTTATGCGTTCAGACGACGAAAAGTTAGTGTCCCAAACACTGACAGGCGATCGGGACGCCTTCGGGGTGCTGGTCCACAAGTATCAGGAGATGGTCTACGCCTACGCTTTTCAGAAGGTGCGGAACGAAGAGGATGCGCAGGATGTCACACAAGAGGTTTTCTGGCGGGCATATCACCATCTCTATCAACTCCGGCAGCCACATCGGTTCCGAAGTTGGCTCTATACGATCATGTCCAACGAGTGCAAGCGCCGACTCGTGAGTGTTATCAAAACACGTCAGCGCGAAACCGCGTTAGAGGACGCCACGGACGATGCCCTACGAACCGAACCCGCGCACACCACACCCACAGCAGGCTGGCGGGTGGATTTAGAGCAGGCACTCTCTGAGCTTTCCGATGACAATCGAGTTGCGGTATCAATGTTCTATATGGGCGACCATTCGTTGAAGGAGATCTCCGAATTTCTCGGCGTCTCCGTCAACACCGTCAAAGGCAAGTTGTATCGTGCGCGTCAACAACTTGGGAACGCATTGTCGGAACGCTACGGCAGCCTTTTAAAGAGTCACAAACTCAAAGGAGGTTTTCTGATGCACTTCATGGAGCAAATTCGGTATGTCCCGTCGCCAACGATGGCGTCGTCGTGGAGTGGTGCGGCTATCGGCAAAATTCTATTTTCGTTAATCGTCGCAGGGTGTGTTTTAATCGGGATTGCTAGGCATGGAACCGATTCGCCAATAAGCCAGCCAATGAAGCGAGTCGGAGCGGGTCCAACCGAGGTGGTGCTGTTGGGATCCCCTGCCAATTCAACACGATCGTCAATCCTGGTCGCTCCGGTACAGACGGAAAACCGTCCACCAGCAGGCTCTAGCCGATCTTTGGGCAATCAGGGTCGTCAGTTAGCTGATCGTAGGACAACCTCGGAGGGAGACGGCAGCACGCAACGCGCAGCAGCGAAGAACGAATCCGAAAACGCGATCTTTTCCGGCCGTGTTGTTGACAGCGATGGTGCGCCAGTAGCGAATGCCGGACTTCGATATGCCGTAAGTTTCTATCCGCTTGAAGGGGATGCCGGATCCGGATACTCCTCCTATTATGGTCCCTTTTTTTTCACACGTACAGAGGTGGATGGAACATTTCGCTTTGAGCTTTCACCTTCAAGACTCGACTGGAGACCTTTCGATTCTAAGGACATGTTGAGTCGTCTGAATATCGCTGTTACGCACCCCGATCACGCAATCTGGTGGCAAGAGATTCCATTCCAAAGCACAGCGGATGTTGAAATTCAACTTGAAATACCCGAGATTATCTCTGGCAAAGTACTGAACGAGGCAGGTGAGCCGATTCAGAACGCCGAGATACAAATTCAATCCGTGTTCCGTGGAGATCCTATACTTAGGGACCCCGGAAATAGTTTGACACATAATGCATTGCCTCAGCCCGTCAAGACAGATGCGAATGGGGAGTTTGTGCTTCCCGGATTGCCGCAAGGCGCGAGAATAAGTCTTGATATCAAGGGACCGGGATACGCAAAGGAGAGTCGTCACAACGTGCCGGTGAGTGCAAAGAGGCTTGAATTCCGGCTGAAACGGGAGGGCAGGATCGAAGGACGCGTCACCTATGCAGAGACCGGCAAGCGGGTCAGAAGTGGAACGATCTCGTTTCAGGGCACTCATCTGACCGAGGGATGGGGAGAAGTACGCGTTAATTGGTGGGGAAATTATCGGCTGAAAAACATTGTCCCCGGCACGTACAGGCTCTCGTTTGCTCACGGACCAAAAGGGTGGACAGCTATCGCCAAAGAACCCATTACAGTTTCTGAAGGAGAGACCGTTAACGTAGATCTGACCCTGGTTCGGAGTGGCTTCATCACTGGGCAGGTGACAGATCGGGACACAAACGAGCCGATTGCCAACCACCCGATCAGATTAAACGATGCTGCCCGTCCGGAGGATTTTTCACTGATGGGTCACTATACGAGAACAGATGAAACCGGTGCTTACCGCTTCGACGCTGCGCCCGGCCGAGCACTCGTCCACACTACCCCACCGGGAGGTTATCAAGATCTCGGGCAGATTGAGAGATCCAGTATCAGACAGATCCAGAAGCGTGTGGAGGTGGTTGAAGGTGAAACCGTTGTCGTTAATTTTCAGTTCTCGAGAGGACTGAAGTTAGTAGGCCGGGTTTTAACAGAGACTGGAGAACCGGTCGTCGGCGCAAGGGTTTCTAACACGCGGTACCGGCGTGAAGTGTATAGCATATCAGACGCATCGGGTAGATTTACCGTTGCTGGTCTACGGTCCGGACAGAGACTCGGCCTCAAAGCGGAACATAGCGGACTGAGATTACACGGAATGGTAGAGATCGAAGTCGAGCCGGGTGTGCCGATTGAAATTCGGATGAAATCCTACGGGCGGGTCAAGGTTTCCGGACGAGTGGTCGACCACGCAGGAAACCCGATGCCGTCAATGGACGTCCAATTGATCCACTGGGACCTTCAACGACACATAGGGAACGTCACAAATGTCGCTGTGACAGATAACGATGGCCGGTTCCGGGAGATTGAGCTCATCGTTGGTGACGAGTACGAAATCTATGTGGAATTAGAAGGGTATCGAAGAGGGGAAACTAAGCGGTTCGTTGCGACAGCGGAGATGACCCAAATCGCGGATCTCGGCCTGTTGCCAGCAGGTGGTGACTTTTTCATTGAAGGACGTGTCACCGACACCTCCGGCGAGCCAGTTCGCGGTGTACGGTTGAGCATAGGTCAGCAGTCACAGAATTGGTTAACGCACACCGATGAGAATGGCGATTACCGGTTGGATGATCTTTCAATGGCGGTTGTCTACTCGCTGTATATTTTTGACGATCCGAGGTACGCGGATCATCGATTCGAGATCTTGAAAACCAACCAACGGCATGACTTGGTACTGGTCAAGGCGGATGGATATCTCGCCGGGAAGGTTGTGGACGCCGATGGGCAACCGATTGAACAGGCTGGGGTGTGGGTAAGAGGCGAAGCAGATCCCTTCTCCGGCTACCAATACCCCGACGTTCAGACCAACCTGCATGGCGAATTTGGGCTGAAGCACGTCAAAGATCCGGTTGTATCGGTCCGTGTCATTAATAGAAAATACCGCAAAACTTTTGAGAATATAGCAGTGAATCAGCGAGATCTGGTGTTGACACTGACACCGGCTGACGTAAGAACGGGACTGACCTCAGAACAGCAAGCAAAGCGATCATACTCCGAAGCATGCAGGGAACGCTTCAAAACCTTGGTGAGCCAACCCGCACCGGAGTTAACGGTTGCAGAGTGGCTGTCGGGTTCACCTATTTCTATCAAAGATTTGAAGGGAAAGCCGGTTGCCCTGCATTTCTGGTCTTTGAATCACACTGACCATATTCGACAGATACGTCTGTTGAATATCTTGCAGGAGATCTATCGGGACAAAGGGTTGGTCTGTGTCGCCATCTGTCCCGCCACCGCAGCGGTCGAGACTGTCAGGCAACACATCGTGGAGGAGTCGCTGTCCTATTTGGTCGGGTTAGATTCGCCAACAGAGGTCGTCAGTGCGGAAGGTGAAACCTTCGATCGATACGCTACCGGGTGGGGATCTGAGATCGTTCTAATCAATACAACGGGAGAGATTACCGGAAGCGCGTGGGCGTATGAGTACGAAGATAAGATTCAAGCGCTGCTTGCGGATTGAGTGGACAAGTATTGCTGGGTTAGAAAGTGGTCTGAATCAGGATTTATAGGATTAATGAATGATTAGAATAGTAAGACAATCGACAAAAACGCACCGATGCACAACTGCCCACCCCTGTTCACCAATAATAGGGTCTACAATTGCTACCTAATCACTTTCTTTATTGTGATACGCAACGACAACGTTTTCAACTATTTATTTCCCGAATTGTTGATCTGAGTATCGGTACGTGTATAACGCCAAACTCAAAACGGCTAAACTCCCGAGTTTTTCTTTACGATATAACCTCCGAACTACTTAGTGCGTCTGATTATTAATTCGTTTTGTCATCCTATTGGGGTATTGTTTTCGTTTTTAAATAGCACTAGGGTAGTATTTTGAAAAGCTATAAACTCAAAGGAGATTTTCTGATGCAATTCATGGGCCGAATTCACCGTATGCCATCGCCAATGATGGCGTCATCATGGAGTGGCGCAGCGATTGGCAAAATCCTATTCTTCCTAATTATAGCAGTGTGTGTTTTAAATGGGGCGCAAGGTCCCGCTGCTGCCGCGGAGAACGAATCCGAAAAACTGACCTTTTCTGGTCGCGTTGTTGATAACGATGGCGCGCCGGTAACGGATGCTGAAGTCCGATACGCCGTAAATTTTTATCCCCTTGACGAGAATACCCAATCTGCACACTCCTATTATGGTCCCGATTTTTTCACACGTACGGGGGTGGATGGGACATTTCGCTTTGAACTTTTGCCTTCTAGGCTCGAATGGATGCCTTTCCATTCTAAGGAAATGTTGAGTCGTCTGAGTATGGCTGTTACACCTCCCGATCATGCGATCTGGTGGCAAGAGTTTCCGTTCCAAAGCGCAGCGGATGTTGAAATTCAACTCGAAACGCCGGAAATCATCTCTGGCAAAGTGATGAACGAAGCGGGCGAGCCGGTTCAGAACGCGGAGATACTGATGAACTCCTTGTCCCGTGGTGACCCGACACTAAGGGACCCTGGAGATGATTTAGATCATTATGCTTTTCCTCAGCCCGTCAAGACAGATGCGAATGGAGAGTTTGTGCTCCGTGGGTTGCCGCAAGGCGCGACGACCAGTTTTGATGTCAAGGGACCGGGATATGCAAAGCAGAACCGCTACGGTGTGCTGGTCGGTACAGAAGGACTTGAGTTCCGGCTGAAGCGCGAAAGCAAGATTGAGGGACGCCTCACCTATGCCGGGACCGGTGCGCCAGTCAAGGATGCGATGGTTTCGCTTCAGGGCATCTATCCGACCCATGGGTGGGAACACGCACGGGTTGATGCGAATGGAAATTATCTCCTAGAGAATCTTACCCCCGGTACGTACAGTCTCTATCTCGAATATGGACCAAAAGGCTGGACAGCTATTGCTAAAGAGTTCGTTACGGTCGCTGAGGGACAGACCGTTTCTAACGTAGACCTAACCCTGATTCCGAGTGGTTTTATCACTGGGCAAGTAACTGATCGGGATACAAGTGAACCGATTGCCAACCACCCTATCAGATTAAACGACACCGCCCGTCCCAAGGAATCTCAGATAGCGGATCGCCGGGCGGAAACGAACAAAACCGACACTTATCGCTTCGACGCCGCGCCCGGTCAGGCACTCGTTCACACCAATCCACCGGTGGGTTATCAAGATAGCGGACAGACTGAGAGGCTCGATATCGGACAGATTCAGAGGCGGGTAGAGGTCGTCGAAGGTGAGACCGTTGTCGTTGATTTTCAGTTTTCGAAAGGGGCGAAGTTGGTTGGTCGGGTTTTGACAGCGGCTGGGGAACCGGTCGCCGGCGCAAGGATTACCGACGTGCGGGACCGGCATAAGCAGTATGACAGATCGGACGAATTGGGGGCATTTACCGTTAGTGGGCTACGGGTCGGACAGACGCTCGGCCTCAAGGCAGAACATAGCGGATTGGGATTGCGCGGAACGGTAGAGCTTGAAGTTCAGCCGGACGCATCGGTTGAGATTCGAATGGAACGGTATGAGCGGGTTAAGATTGCCGGGCGGGTGGTTGACCACACAGGAAAGCCGATGTCGTCGATGGACATCCTCCTGATGCGCTGGGATCCCCAACGGTACTCGGCATACGGCACAACAGTCGCCGTGACAGATGACGATGGCTGGTTCCGGGACATTGAGTTCATCGCTGGTGACGAGTACACTATCTCTGTGGAAGCAGAGGGATATCGGGAGGCGGAAACCGAGAGGTTCACCGCGACGGCGGAGATGACCCAGATCGCAGATCTCCTCCTGTTGCCGGCGGGCGGTCAGTTTTTCATCGAAGGACGTGTTACTGATACCTCTGGCGAGCCGATTCGCGGTGTACAGCTAGGCATAAGTCAGGGGGCACAAAACTGGTCAACGCGCACCGATGAGAACGGCGATTATCGGTTTGAAGACCTTTCTATGGCAGTTGTCTTCTCACTATATGTTTACGATCCACCGGGGTACGCGCAACATGAATTTAAGATCTTGAAAACCAACCAACGGCACGACTTGGTACTGGTCAACGCGGACGGATATCTCGCTGGGAAGGTTGTGGACGCTGATGGGAAACCGATTGAGCGAGCGAGGGTGATGATAAGAGCCAAAGAGGATCCCTTCTCCGGCTACCGCTATCTCCCCGTCAACACCAACGTGCATGGCGAGTTTGAACTGAGGCACATCAAGGATTCGGTTGTGTCTCTTCATGTCAGTGACAGAAAGCACCGCAAAATTTTTAAGGATATCGCGGTGAATCAACGCGATCTAGTCTTTGCCCTGACGCCAGCTGAAGCGAGACCGGAGCCGACTCCAGAACAGCAAGCAAAACGATCATACTCTATAGCCTGTAGAGAACGCTTCAAAACCTTGGTGAACCAACCCGCGCCAGAGTTGACAGTTGCAGAGTGGTTGTCAGGACCACCTGTTTCCATCGACGATCTGAAGGGAAAAACGATTGCCCTACATTTCTGGACCTTGAATCACATCCATCATGTTCAACAGATACGTCTGTTGAATATTTTGCAGGAGGCCTATCGAGATAAAGGGTTGGTCTGTGTCGCCATCTGTCCCTCCACGGCAGCGGTCGAGACGCTTAAGGGACACATCGCAGAGGAGTCGTTGTCCTATTCAATTGGATTGGATCGATCCATAGATATTGTCCGCGGGGAAGGGGAAACCTTCGATCGATACGCCATCGGCTGGGGATCTGAGATTGTTCTAATCAATACAGCGGGAGAGATCACCGGAAGTGCATGGGACCATGATTACGAAGACAAGATTCAGGTCCTACTTGGGGATTGAGCAAATGGGCATTGCTGCGTTGGAACAGGGTCTGAATCGGAATTTGCAGGATTAACGGATTATTAGGGAGGTAATCGCTTGTCTGTGCGATTTGGGTGTTGAGTATTTTACCTTCAGCTTGAATTTGGCAATCCATCGGGAGTATCAGGGGTGTAAACCATCGTCGTCGGCATCTATGCGAAAGGTCCCCCACACAGGTCGATGGTCGCTTACTGCTAGTGACGCTGCGGCATCGTCGTTTCCAAAGTGGGTCTCGTCAAAACGCTCAATCCCGCTGTCTCCGATGTACTCGGTCACATAGTTTGTCTGAAAAAAGATGTTGTCGTAGAGGCTGGTATCTTTGATATGGGACTTCTGTGGGAGTTGGAACAGATGCCCCATTGATGGGATAGACAGCAAGGGACCATACGCCGATTGATCATCGGGGTTGCGATTAAAATCGCCTAACAGTATCACGTCCTGTTCCGCGTCGTCCTCCGCTTGCACCGCCCGATACACGTTTGCTAGTTCCTGCACCTCCCGCCGACGCTGGTTGACCGTATCGCCCCAAATCACATGCACGGCGATCGCAGTGAAGTCAAACTCACCCGCCTTGAACGTAGCAAAATAGGGTTCACGAAGAAAGGCGTCGTTGGGGTCGGGGAACACTTCGCCGTCTTCGATGACATCGACTATCCGCGGGTCAAACAGGAAGGCGTAGCGTTCCTTCACTCTCGCCCCGACTGGCGGACTCGCCACGTAATCGTAATCCCTTCCCATGCCTTCCAAGATCGCTTCGGTCCGTCTCAAAACCACCTCATCTCTCAACTCAACGATAGCGATAAAGTCGTAGTCTATCAATACCTTGGCTATGTGGTTCAACTCGTCATCGTTCCGGCTGCCATTGCTGAAGATGCGGATATTCCACGCGGCGAGACGGAATGTTGATTTGCCATGCTCTGTTAGGGTCTCTTCCTCTCCCGCCTCCTTCGGAATCTCCGTCTCAACAAGGAGATTTTCGTTGCGCCCTGAACATGCCGCGAAGATACAAATAAGGACAAGGAGTAGGGCACTCTGTTTTCGAATAGTCATGTATCCCTCGTTACTGGTGTGAATCAGGATTTACTCAAAGGTTTCAAAATCGCCGTTCTGGACGATAAGGACCATCAGGTCGTAAACCGCGTCCCCGACGGGGTTAAAAGAGAATTGTCCTAAAACGGTATCAAAATCTGTGATATTCGCCAGCGCGTCCCGGATTGCGGTTGAATCGGTAGAGTGGGCGTTGGCAATTGCTTCCGTCAAGATATAGAGGGCTGCATACGACTGCGCTGCCCACGGGGTTGGCTCCGCCCCGTATTTCGCTTGGTAGTTCTGGACGAAGCCTTGATTTCCCGATGTGTCAGCGGTGCTGCTCCAACTGGTAAAAGTAATCGCTCCCTCGGCGGCATCGCCCACGGCTGCTACTTCGTCTCCGGTCAGGTCGGGAACAACAAAGGGCCGTCGGTGGGTATACCGAGTTGGCGACCTTGGATCATGATTTCAATCATCTCTGGCGCTAAAGCGGAGATGAAGATGGCGTCGGGATTTACCTCCTTTATCCGCGTTAATTGCGTGGAAAAGTCCGTCTCGCCGGTTTGGAGGGTTTCTGTGGTCAGAATCTCGACGCTATTCGCAGCGAGAGCTTCTCTCACTACCTTATTGCTATCGATGGAGTAGAGATCAGCGTTATCATATATGGTTGCCACCTTTGTATAGCCAAGTTTTTCCTGAGTTATCCTGATGCCGCTTGGAACCAGCACATCTGTGGTGAGGCTAATACGGAAATTAAAATCACCAATCGCACTTAGCCCGGAGGCAGAGGAGAGGGAGCTTATCGCCACAACCCGGTTCTGTTGTGCAATCGGAAACGCTTCTCGAACTTGACTAGAGTTAGCAGGTCCAAGAATAACAGATACGTCACCTTGATGGATCAGTTTATTATAGGCTTCGACAGCGTCCTCAACGGTGCCTTGGTCGTTTTCGGTGATGAATGTGATTTTTGCATCACCGAGCTGCCCTGAATTATTAATCTCTTCGCGAGCGATTTCAAAACCACGCTGCATTGGCAGACCATACGGGACGGCGAGTGCGCCCGTCAGTGGTAGAACGACACCGATGGGAATTTCTCCATGGAGAAATTCCATCTGAGGCGTCGAAGGAAGGAGAAGCTGCTGGATTTGATCGCAGGCAGAAAACCCCACAATTAGCGCGACGATCGTCAAGACAAACGCAAATGTGGTGAACCTTCTAATATCCACATTGAATTTCCTTCTTTTCAAGTTAAAAGAGTGTGGTACTATCCTAACCTAAGTTGCTAGTTGCGTTATAATGCTACATAGCATGTCGCCCCGCCCCGATAGGATTGGGATTCAAAGCAACTGGGACTGTATTGGTTCATTGGTTCGTTGATTCATTGGTTCATTGGACTGCTGAAGCCTATACACATTGCGCTCCGCTGGAGCGCAGAAATTGGACACATTGGCATACTATAGACATATCGCTCCTCTGGAGCGCAAGGACATCTATCTGCTGCATGGTAGGGAACAACGATTGTTGTTCCCTACAACCCCTATACCTACTACTAGCAACTTGCATTATTATAGTCCAAATCGCGATTCGGAGGTCGCTCCTACCGCTTGTGTTGAGGCTTGGTTTGTCAACTAGCAACTTGCGTTATCCTAAGGGGGCACCCACAAGGGGTGCCCCTACGAATCCTGCTGGGATTTGGAGGTTTACTCAAAAACTTGGAATTCGCCGTCTTTGACAATTAGGACAACCGGATCGTAAACGGCATCGCCGACAGCGTTAAAAGAGAATTTACCCAGAATCGTATCGAAATCTGTGATGTTTGCCAGCGCGTCCCGAATCGCTGCTGGATCGGTGGATTGGGCATTGGCAATCGCCTCGGTGAGAATATAGACAGTGGCATACGACTGCGCTGCCCAGATGTCCGGTTCGATGCCGTATGCTGCTCGGTAATTTTGGACGAAGCCTTGATTTCCCGGTGTGTCAGCGGTGCTGATCCAACTGGTAAAAGTAATCGCCCCCTCGGCGGCATCGCCTGCGAGTTCAATTTGACTCGAGGCAAAGGTAACACTTATAAGGAAAGGAACATCGGCGGGAATGCCAAGTTGGCGACCTTGAATCATAATCTCTGGGGTCTCTATTACCGCAGCCGAGATAAAGATGGCATCCGGATTTGAGTCCTTGATGCGAGTTAATTGCGCGGAAAAGTCAGTCTCACCGGTTTGCAAGGTCTCTGTGGTCAGAATCTCGACACCATTCGCAGTGAGGGCTTCTTTCACCACCGCGTCGCTATCGGTGGAAAAGAGATCGATTTCATCATATATGGTTGCTACTTTTTTATAGCCGAGTTTTTCCTGAGTTATCCTAACACCGCTTGGAATCAGCACATCTGTGGTGAGGGCGGTGCGAAAGATAAAATCGCCGATCGCGCTCAGACCGCGAGCGGCGGAAGTGGAACTTATCGTCACAACCCGGTTCTGTTGTGCGATTGGAAATACTGCTTGTGCCTGCATTGAGGTGGCTGGTCCGAGGATAGCAGATACGCCATCTTGATGGATCAATTTATTGTAGGCTTCGACAGCGTTCTCAACGGTGCTCTGACCATCCTCGACAATGAGTTTTATGTTTACGCCGCTGAATTGTGAGTTATTAATCTCGGTGACAGCGAGTTCAAAGCCCTGTCCCAGCGGCGGGTTATCCAAGCCGAGCCGTCCCGTAATAGGGTGGACGACACCAATGGGAATCTCGCCATGGAGTCCCTCCATCTGAGGTGTTGCAGGGATAAGAAGTTGCTGGATCTGGTCACAGGCGGAAAATCCCGCAATCAGCGCGGCAATCGTCAAAACAAGTGCGAACGTGGCGAACTTTCTGATTTTCATCTTGAACCTCCTTGTTTTTAAGTAAAAAAATGGGGTGCTGTCCTCAGAGGGCACCCATAAGGGGTGCTACGAAGCCTTCTGGCATTTGGCTGCTTACTCAAAGGGATGGAACTTGCCGTTCTTGACAATCAACATGATCGGATCATAGACCGTATCCCCGACGGTGTTAAAAGAGAATTTACCCAAAACGGTGTCAAAATCCGAGAGATTTGCCATTGCGTCTCGAATCGCGGTTGAATCGGTGGATTGGGCGTTGGCAATCGCTTCGGCCAGAATATAGACGGAGGCATACGCCTGCGCCGCCCAGATGCTCGGTTCGACCCCATATTTCGCGCTATAGTTTTGGACAAAGGCTTGATTCCCCGGTGTATCAGCAGTGCTGATCCAGCTCGCAGAGGTTACCAGACCTTCGGCGGCAGCACCTGCGGTTCGGACTTCGTCTGCACTCACTTGGGCAACAATAAAGGGAATTGCATAGGGGATACCGAGTTCACGCGCTTGAATCAGAATGTCGGGCATGTCTGTTGGTAGAGCGGAGATAAAGATAGCATCAGGGTTTAGGTCCTTGATACGAGTCAATTGCTCGGAAAAGTCGGTATCGCCACTTTGGAAGGTTTCTGTAGTCAGAATCTCGACACCATTCGCAATGAGGGATTCTCTCCACACCTTGTCGCTATTTCGGGAAACGAGTTCAATGCTGTCAGCTATGGTAGCCACGCGTTGATAGCCGAGTTTCGCATGAGTTACCTTGACGCTATTTGGGATAACCACATCTGCGGTAAGGCTGGCACGAAAGATAAAATCACCAATCGCGCTCAGGCCCGAGGCACCGGAAGTCGGGCTAAGTGCCACAACTCGGTTCTGTTGTGCGATTGGAAACACTTCTCTACCCGCACTTGAACTGGCGGGACCGAGGATAGCGGGAACGCCATCTTGATGGATTAGTTTATTGAAAGCTTCAACGGCACCTTCAACGGTGGGCTGATCGTCTTCGATGATGAACCTAATTTTCACATCGCTGAGTTGTGAGTTGTTAATCTCTTCGAGAGCCAACTCATATCCCTGACCTATCCGTAAACCAATCGCGGCGAGCCTTCCCGTAATCGGCATAACGACGCCGATGGGAATCTCTCCACGAAGCCCTTCCATCTGAGGCGTTTCAGGGAGGAGGAGTTGCTGGATCTGTTCACAGGCGGAAAACCCTACAATCAGCGTGATAATCGCCACAACAAATACAAATGTGGTAAACTGTCTGATATTCATATTGAATCTCCTTCTGGCACCCACAAGGGGTGCCCCTACGAACTCTTCTGGTATTTGGCTGCTTACTCGAATGTCTGCAATTCGCCATTCTGAACAATCAGTACAACCGGATCGTAAACCGCATCGCCGGCAGCGTCAAAAGAGAACGATCCCAGAATGGTATCAAAATCTGTGATATTTGCCAGCGCGTCCCGAATTGCGGCTGCATCAGTAGATTGTGCATCAGCAATTGCCTTGACGAGAATATGGACGGAGGCATACGACTGCGCTGCCCAGATATCCGGTTCGATGCCGTATGCTGCCCGATAATTTTGGACAAAAACTTGGTTTCCCGGTGTGTCCGCGGTGTTGACCCAACTCGTAAAAGCAATCGTACCTTCGGCGGCATCGCCCGCGGCTTGTACATCGGATGTGGTTAGTGTGTTAATAATGAAAGTCACTGAATCAGGTATACCGAGTTGGCGCGCTTGAATCAGAATCTCAGGTTTGTCTGGCGGCAAAGCGGAAACAAAGATAACCTCAGGATTTAAGTCCTTGATATGAGTTAGTTGTACGGAAAAATCGGCATCACCGCTTTGGAAGGTCTCTGTGGTCAAAACCTCGACTCCATTCGCAGTGAGAGCTTCGCTCATCACCTCGGCACCGTCTGCGGAGAAGAGATCGGTTTCATCATATATGATCGCGGCTTTCTGGTAGCCGAGTCCTGCTTGTGTTATCTTGATGCCGCTCGTAATTAGCACATCTGTGGTGAGGATGGTCCGAAAGACAAAATCGCCAATCGCGCTGAGACCGCGGGCGGCGGCGGTGGAACTTATCGCCACAACCCGGTTCTGTTGTGCGATTGGAAACGCCGCCTCGGTTGCGCTTGAGGTGGCGGGTCCAAGGATAACAGACACGCCATCTTGATGGGTTAGTTTATTGAAGGCTTCCACAGCCCCCTCAGCGGTGCCTTGGCTGTTCTCGGTGATAAACTTGAGTTTTGTATTGCCATGTTGTGAATTGTTAACTTCTTCGAGAGCGAGCTCAAAGCCGTTTCTCATCTCCATCCCAACCGAGGCGAGCCGCCCGGTGGCAGGGTAGACGAGGCCAATGGAGATTTCTCCACTGAGTCCTTCCATCTGAGGTGTTGCGGGGAGAAGAAGTTGCTGAACTTGATCACAGGCGGAAAGCCCGACAATCAGCGCGACAATCGCCAAGACAAACGCCAATCTGGTGAACCTTATGGTATTCATAATTGCATTTCCTTATTCTTTACTTTAAAAAACGCAGTACTGCCCTAAGAGGACACCCATGAGGGGTGCCCCTACGAGCCCTTCTGGTATTTGGAGGGTTACTCAAAGATTTGAAATTCGCCGTTTTCGACAATCAGTACAATCGGGTCGTAAACTGCGTCCCCGTGAGCGTCAAAAGAGAATTGACCTAAAACGGTGTCGAAGTTTTTGGTATTCGCTAGTGCGTCACGAATTGCCGTTGGATCGGTGGATTGGGCTTCCGCGATCGCCGCGGCGAGAATATAGACAGCGGCATACGACTGCGCGGTCCAAGGGTTCGGTTCCGCACCATACGTCGCACGGTACTTCTGAACGAAGGCTTGATTTCCCGGTGTATCAGCCGTGCTAATCCAACCTGCGAAAGAGATCGCACCCTCGGCGGCAGCACCTGCGTTTGCCACGTCGTTTATCAGGCTAGTGATAAAGGGAACATCGGTGGGAATCCCAAGCTGGCGTCCTTGAATCAGAATCCCAGTCTGCTCCGGGAGTTGTGCTGCGATAAAGATGGCGTCAGGATTTGTATCCTTGATGCGAGTTAATTGTTCGGAAAAATCGGTGTCGTTGCTTTGGAAGGTTTCTGTAATCAGAATCTCGACGCCGCTCTCAGTAAGCGTGTCTCTGAATTTTTCATGGCTATCTATGGAGTAGAGATCTATTTCATCATATATGGTCGCCACCCGTTGATAGCCGAGTTTTGCATGCGTTGCCCTGACACTGCCGGGAAGCAGCACATCTGTGGTGAGCCCGGCGCGGAAGATAAAATCGCCAAGCGCACTCAGACCAGTGGCATTTGAAGAAGAACTAAAAGCCACAACCTCGTTCTGTTGTGCGATTGGAAACGCCGCTTCGGCTTGGCCTGAAGTTGTGGGACCGAAGATAACAGGTACGCTATCTTGATGAATTAATTTGTTATAGGCTTCGATGGCACCTTCAATGGTGCTCTGATCGTCTTCGGTGATGAACTTGAATCTTACATCGCCGAGTTGCGAATTGTTTACCTCCTCAATAGCCAATTCAAAGCCACGTTGTATCGGTAGGGCGAAAGCAGCAAGCCGTCCGGTGGCAGGGTAGACAAGACCAATGGGAATTTCTCCACTAAGACCTTCCATCTGAGGCGGTGCGGGTAGGAGGAGTTGCCCGATTTGGTCACAAGCGGAAACCCCTATAATTAACGCGACAATCGTCAAGACAAATGCGAGTCTGGTAAATCTGCTTATATTCAACTTGAATCTCCTTATTTTTTCTGACCTAAGTTATAATCAACCTTGTTACCCTACTGCTGTCAAGGGTTACTCGAAGATTTCTAATTGACTATTCACCACAATCAATATCTTCGGATCATAAACGGCATCTCCGACGGCGTCAAAAGAGAATTTACCGAAAACCGTGTCAAAATCTGTGATGTTTGCTAGTGCATCTCGAATAGCGGTTGCATCGGTGGATTGAGCCTCCGCAATCGCTTCCGCTAAAATGTGTAGAGCGGCATATGACCGTGCTGCGTAGTTGCTCGGCTCCACCCCATATTTCGCGCTATAGCTCTGGACGAAGGCTTGATTCCCCGGTGTGTCGGCCGTGCTTGCCCAACCAACAAAAGTAATCGCACCCTCGGCGGCATCGCCCGTAGCTTGCACATCGGCTATGGTCAATGTACAAATAACAAACGGCACCGAATCGGGTATGCCGAGTTGGCGACCTTGGGTCAAAATCCCGGGCTTTTCTGGTGATAAAGAGGAAACAAAGATAACATCAGGATTTGCTTCCTTTATCCGAGTTAATTGTGCGGAAAAATCGGTATCACCGCTTTGGAAGGTTTCTGTGATTAACACCTCGACGCCGTTTGCAGCGAGTGATTCCCTCACCGCCTCATCGCTATCCGTGGAGAAGACATCGCTTTCATCATACATCGTCGCCGCTTTTTTATAGCCGAGTTTTGCGGAAGTGGTATCAATGCCGCTTGGAATCAGCACATCTGTGGTGAGAGCGGCACGGAAAACAAAATCGCCAATTGCGCTTAGACCGCGGGCGGCGGATGTAGGACTCAGTGCTACAACCCCATTTTCTTGCGCTATTGGAAACGCTTCTTTGGCCTGACTTGAGGTGGCAGGTCCAAGGAGGACAGACACGCCAGCCTGATGAATCAGTTTATTGAACGCTTCTACGGCACTCTCGCTCTGGTCGTCTTCGATGATGAAAGTGATTTTCGCATCACCCAACCGCCCTGAGTTGTTAATTTCTTCGCGAGCCAACTCAGGGCCATTGCCCATTGGTCCTCCAAATGAAGAGGAGTGTCGCCCTGTGATAGGTAAGACGACGCCGATGCGAATCTCTCCACTAAGTCCTTCCATTTGAGTTGGTGTGGGTAGGATAAGTTGCCCAATCTGGTCACAGGCGGAAATTCCCCCAATCAAAAGGACAATCACCAGTACAAACACAAATGTCGTAATGCGTCTAATTTTCACCTTAAATCTCCTTCTTTTGAAATGAAAAAATCAGGCGGGAGATAATCAGGCAGACCCGCCCCCAAACCTGATTTGTTGGAGATTGATACTTGAAAAAGGTTATCGAAAATTTCCCTTAAATCTAAAACCCAAATCGTAGGGAACAACTCTCGGGCTCTCGGTCATAGACCGGAGGATTGTTGTTCCCTACAGGATACAGATTCCGATTCTGTCGGATTGTTTCAATCCTTCGTTGGTGATTACTCGAAGACCTCAAACACGCCATCTTTGACAATCAGTATCTGCGGGTCGTAAATGGCATCCCCGACGGCATCAAAAGAGAACTGACCTAAAATGGTGTCCAAATCCATGGTATTCGCCAGTGCGTCTCGAATCGCCTCTGAATCGGAGGATTGTGCCTCCGCAATTGCCGCAGCGAGAATATGGAGTGTGGCATACGACTGCGCCGCCCAAGCGTTTGGCACCATCCCGTATTTCTCGGTATAACTCTGGATGAAGACTTCATTCCCTGGGGTAGCAGCGAGGCTGGACCAACCTATAAACGTAATCACACCCTCCGCAGCAGTGCCCGCAGCTTGTACCTGTTCTATTGCTATTTCGGGAATAATAAAGGGAACTGAGTCAGGGATACCGAGTTGGCGACCTTGACTCAGGATCAGGGGCATCTCCGGTGGTAACGTTGAAATAAAGATGGCTTCAGGATTTGCCTCCATTATCCGAGTTAATTGCGCGGAAAAGTCGGTATCGCCGCTTTGGAAGGTCTCTGTGCTCACAATCTCGACGCCGTTCTCAGCGAGAGCTGCCCGGAACCCCTCGTGACTGCTCGTTGAGTAGAGATCGCTTTCATCATACATGGTTGCCGCCTTTGTATAGCCAAGTTTCTCCTGAGTTATCCGGACGCCGCTTGGATTCAGGATATCTACGGTGAGTCCTGCGCGAAAGATAAAGTCGCCTATCGCGCTCAGACCGGAGGCGGAAGAGACCGAGCTAAAAGCCACGACCCCGTTTTCTTGTGCTATCGGAAAGGCATGTATTGCCTGAGCTGAGATAGCGAGGCCGGTGATAGCAGACACACCATCTTGATGAATGAGCTTATTGAATGCTTCAACGGAACTCTCACTCTGATCGTCCTCGGTGATGAAGGTAATTGCTGCTCCACCTAGCATTCCTGAATTGTTAATCTCTGCGCGGGCGAGTTCAAAGCCATTTTGCATCGGTATACCAATTTCGTCGGCGAATCGCCCAGTCAGCGCAACGACGACGCCGATGGGAATCTCTGCACTCATATCTTCCATTTCAGGTGGTGCAGGGACGAGAAGTTGTCCAATCTGGTCACAGGCAGAAAGGCCCGCGATCAGTGTGACAACCGCCAGTACAAATGCGAATTTGGTGGATCTTCCGACGTTCATTTTCAACCTCCTTCGTTTCAAATAAAAAATTGAGGCGGGCTGAATCCAGAGAACCTAGCTCAATCGGATCCGTTGTTAGTTAATAGGATCGGAATCAAGTTGCGGTCTGTCGCTAGCAAAAATGGGTTTTTGTGTCAAGTGTTTCTTGATGCCTAAAAACCTGTTTTCGGCAAAGCCTTCCCCCCTGATGTTTCGGTGTGAAAAGCCTTGCCTTTGTCTATTCTTCCATAGATTATAGTCGTTGTCAAACTAAAAAGCGGAGAGGTTTCTTAGCGGAATAGAGGCCTACTTGAAGACCTGAAGCTGACCGTTTTTGACAATCAGTATTTGTGGGTCGTAAACGGCATCGCCGACAGCATCAAAAGAGAATAGCCCTAAAATCGTGTCAAAACCCATGATATTTGCCAGTGCGTCCTGGATCGCGCTAGAATCGGTGGATTGGGCAGCCTCAATCGCTTCCGCCAGAATATAGACAGAGGCGTACGACAGCACTGCCCAGATGTTCGGCTCGATACTGTATGTCGCTTGATAATTCTGGACGAAGGCTTGATTCCCTGGTGTCGAGGCGGTGTTAATCCAATTCGTAAAGGTAATCGCCCCTTCGGCAGCATCGCCTGCGAGTTGTATCTGATCCGAGGCAAGGACGGTAGCAAGAAAGGGAACATTAGTGGGGATGCCCAGCTGGTGACCTTGAATCAGAATCTCGGTAGTCTCTGGTGACAGGGCAGAGATAAAGATGGCATCAGGATTTGACTCCTTAATGCGAGTTAATTGCGCGGAAAAGTCAGTCTCACCGGTTTCAAAGGTTTCTGTAATCAAAATCTCAATACCGTTTGCATTGAGTGCTTCTGACAATACCACATCGTTACTTTGGGAAAAGAAATCAACGCTATCGACTATCTTAGCGACTCGCTGATAGCCGAGTTGTTCATGGGTCATCTGGACACCGATCGGCACCAGTTTATCCGCGGTGAGACTCACGCGAAAGACAAAATCGCCAATTGCGCTCAGACCGGGGGCAGCGGAGGTGGGGCCAATAACCACAACCTGATTTTCTTGTGCGATAGGAAAAGCCTCTTTAGTTGTACTTGAGGTCGTAGGACCAAGAATAGCAGACACACCATCTTGATGAATCAGTTTATTGAATGCTTCAACGCCGCCCTCTATGGTGCTCCGATCATCCTCAATGATGAAGGTAATTTTTGCATCATCGAGCCGCCCTGAGTTGTTAATCTCTTCGAGAGCGAGCTCAAAACCACGTTGCATCGGTAGTCCATACGGAGCGGCATGTCTTCCTGTCAGAGCTAAGACGGCGCCGATGGAAATCTCTCCACTGAGTGCTTCCATCTGGGATGTTGCAGGAAGAAGAAGTTGCCCAATCTGATCACAGGCGGAAAGCCCCACAATCAGCGCAACTATCGCCAATAAAAATGCAAATATGGTGAACCTTCTAGCGTTCATAATTGTACTTCCTTCTTTTCATTTTGTGTAGAAAACCTTGGTTGATACTCATTTTACTATAGGTAACAACGTGAATTATTATATTTTGTTTCCCGCCATGGAGCAACCCTTTTTGCCAGTAGCTCAAAATCGCCACTGGGGATGTCCAAAGGTGCTTGCTTGGCGCGGCTTATCTCAGCTACCTGAACAACGTCGGGCAACGCTTGATAGTTGTTAGGCGATGTGTTATACTTTCGCTTGCACATGGGAAGGGGGGACAGAAAAAAATGTTAAATCCCAACGCGACCAATAGTGAAGTCGTCACTAGAGCATCGCTCCAACCGATGGGGTTTATGGATATCTTAGACACAGTATTCAGTATCTATCGGAACCATTTCCGACTGATTCTAGGTATCTGCACCGTTTATTTCATTTTAAGGTTAGGGGTGGACCTCTCCACAGGTATTTCTACATTTTTCTTTGAAAGTTCGGGTCTGCAGGGGATGGCGATTGCAATAAATCTTGTTGCTACTTGGATTATTACTCTGATTTCGCTATTCTTCCTAGGTACACTCCTGTTCACCGGCTCTCAAATCTATTTAAGCAAGTATATCACCGCTGGTGCAGCGTTCGGTCAGGTTACACGCCGGTTTTGGTCCTACCTCGGAAGTTCTTTACTTTTAATGATAACTATCGCGGTGTTGGCGATAACTATCATCGGTATCCCGTTCGCTATTTATTTAGGAATACGATGGGGGTTCTACGCACAAGCGGTTTTGATTGAAGAAACTTCAGCGACGCATGCGCTGAAACGCAGCCGTGAATTGGTCAGAGGGGTGTGGTGGCGAGTCTTTGGCATTATGTTGGCAATTTTTCTGCTCTCTTTCATGATTGAAACTGTGCTTCAATTCTTTTTATTGTTTGCGTTTGGTTTCACAGAAGTGATAAGTGCTGACGATGGACTTCTAGAGATGTTTCGACGGGTAGTCACGCCGGAACTGACGGCTTGGGACGGGTTGGCCGCTTATATTATTCACATTCTGATCAACAATGTCGTCGCTAGCTTGATACTTCCATTAACACCGATCGGTATCACGCTGCTTTACTTTGACCAGCGTATTCGGAAAGAGGGGTTTGATGTGGAGATGGACGTAACCAATGAGGGGGACTCTGCTTCTGGATCTATAGACATGCTACCTCGCGGGGACGAAAGAAACTATTGACTTTTTTCTATAGACATATCATTTTGCTAAGACTTTAGTGGCAACTTGCATTAGAATAGCTCTGGTTGTCGCTTATAGGGAACGTTGCCAACTAGGTAGATGGGGCTGAATCGTATCAATAACCGCCCATATTGGGTTTCTGAACCTAACAAAATCTAACAGAATCTAACACTTTTTGCGTTTTTTCATAATAAAACGTTCAAAGCCAAGCCCAGAAACGGTCGCGTGACAAAATGTCCAGTAACGCCTAACAACGTGCCGGGCTGATTGAAAATACCCAACCAGCACATTAACAGTAAAAGGAAAATGACCATGTCTAATTCAAGTTTTAAGTCAGTCGAATCTTTGACAGCGGACCAGATTGCCCAATTCAAACGTGATGGATTCTTGGTTCTCGAAGGGGTTCTCGACCCTGAGCTCTGCCGCCAAGCGCGTGACGAAATGTGGGAAGTGATTCAAGCACACCTTCCGCGTATGAAAAGGGACGACCCCTCCACATGGGGGGCCATCACTGAGGAGGAGAGCATCAAGCTACAGCATCGACCTGAAGATGGAGGCGACCCCTATTTTAGCGGGAACAGCCACCGGTTCACAGTCCGCAACGGTGCGTCGGAATTGATGCTTAATCTAGCTCCCCGCGCCCTGTGGCAAGTTGCCGAACAACTTCTTGGGAAGGGGACAGTGGTGTGGCCCGCTGGGGTTGACGAGTCGGGTTACACAACCGGTCCGTGCTTCATGTGCGATGATGCTGTGGGAGGGCTGAATTCTCATGTAGGGCACTTGATGGGTTGGCCCTCGGAGGGCACCTTTACTACAGATCCTGGACTGCGGCTACCCAAAACAGGGCCGGTGTGGCTCAATGGGCAAGGAACTCGTGGATTATATTGCACACTACCGAACAGTCCGTCTCATGGTCCCGATTACCGCGGTGCCCACTCCGACGGTGCGTGCTACGGTCGATGGCGGCTGCAGATGTCAGCGTACATTTCCGATGTGCCGCCTAACTCTGGTGGATTTACCGTGTGGCCCGGAAGTCACGCGCGAATCTGGCCCGAACAGTGGAAGGCTTTCAAGGAGGGCGAGAAACATACAGATAAGCATCTGACGGTACGCAAGGCGGGTGGTTATACTGACCCCGTCATTGGAGAGATCAAAGCAGATACCCAACCGTTTGATTGCCATGGTTCCACCGGTACTGTGGTGTTGTGGCACACTAAAATTCTGCATATCGCTGGACAGAACGCTTCTAGCGACGTTATCCGCCAAGCGACAATCTACGGTTTTAAGAAAACGCCTGAGTCTGTCCCCGACGAACTCGTGGTGGACAACACAGATGGAGATATATGGCGGGATTGGTCCGATGAAGTGTGTGCGTAACCGTTGAGATCCGTCAACAGTTACGCACACCTGTAGGAAGGATAGTTCGTTCTCAACCATTGGGACATATCGTCCCTGATCAGTCCCGAACTTTTTTCTAATGGTGTATCGACTTGGATTAGATGTGCTCTGGGGAACTACTCAGAGCACATCTAAAGTTCCGTAGCGAATCATTGCGATTTACGCGATTCGTCACGAAGTCCAATCCAGACGCAAACCGCCATTCCCAATAGGACAATGGCGAACGGGAAGCCGGTTGCGAGCGATGCCGCCTGCAACGACTTTAGACCGCCGCCAAGTAGCAGCGCGATGGCAACCAACCCCTCAAGACTACACCAGAACACGCGTTGAGGAACCGGTGCATCAATCTTGCCGCCGGCTGCGATGGTGTCAATGATCAGGGAGCCGGAGTCCGACGAGGTAACGAAGAAGATGATTGTCAGCATCATCGCGACAGAGGCAAGTAGGGTCGTCAACGGCAGTTTATCGAACATTTTGAACAACGCGATTTCCAACTTCCAAGCCCCAACGTTCTCAGTCACACCTGTATAGCCATCAACCATGTGCTGATGGAGTGCGGTGCCCCCAAAGGCAGCAAACCACAGCAAACATAACAGCGTCGGCAGCAGGAGCACGAAAAATATGAATTGGCGAACCGTGCGGCCCTTTGAAATGCGGGCGATGAAAGTACCGACGAACGGTGCCCAAGCTATCCACCATGCCCAGTAGAACGTGGTCCAGTCGTGCAGGAAGCTGGTGTCCGTGCGCCCTACCCAATTGCTGAGAGGCCTTATCTTGGCGAAATAGACACCAAAGCTAGTGAATATACTACTGAGAATATAGAGCGTCGGACCGAGTATGATAACCGCCAACAGCAACAACAAAGCGACAATTATGTTGAACTGGCTCAGACGCTTGATCCCGACATTAATACCGGTCAGCACCGATATCATCGCAATGGCGGTAATCACCACAATCAACACCACCATGGTGGTGTTGTTCGCGGGAATATCAAACAGGTAGTTGAGACCGGTGGTAACCTGTTGCACCCCCAATCCGAGTGAGGTGGCGAGTCCAAACATCCCTGCGAATATGGCGAACGTATCAATAATGTGCCCAGGCCAGCCCCAGACGCGGTCGCCGAGCAGGGGATAGAATGCTGAGCGGATGGTGAGGGGAAGTCCCCGGTTGTAGGCGAAAAACCCGAGGGCGAGTCCGACGACGCCGTAAATTGCCCAACCGTGCAGTCCCCAGTGAAAGACCGTCGCCGCTATGCCCGCGGTAGCGGCCTCCGCTGTTCCGGGGGTAATGCCGAGCGGCGGTTTCTGAAAGTAGTAAACCGGCTCCGCCACTCCGAAAAACAGCAGACCGATGCCCACGCCTGCCGCAAAGAGCATGGCGAGCCAGGTTAAGTTGGAGTACTCGGGTTTCGCATCTGCGCCCCCAAGGCGCACCTTGCCGAGTGGAGAAACAATCAAAAACAGGCAGAATAGCAAAAGGAGGTTGGTGATGTCCATAAACCACCAGTCGAGGTTCGTGGTAAGCCAGACGCGGACATTTCCAAAGAGTGTTGTCGCACCTTCTTGGAAGACGAGTGATCCGACGACAAATGCCAGAATGGCAATACTGGCAATCACGAATACAGGTGTCAGGTAGATATCTAAACCGAATAACTTCCGGTACTCCCTGTCCTCCGGCAGTTGTGGTTGTTGCCCTTCTTCGCGCATTTCAAAATTCTCCTTCTAGTTGGACAGACACACAGGGTCTGTCCCTACAAGCGTAGACGTTTAGAAATAGTAACCGAAGTTAACATTAGTTCGCCAATTCCACGCGTCATTTCCGTTGGCACCATAGTCACCGGCACCTGTATAGATGTTGGCGTAGTCCTCTTTGTTTCCGTCGGCATCGACGTTACCGACAAAGCCGTTGCCGTTGGAAAGTGCCAGATCACTATAGACATACAGAGCACCAAAGAGCGTCCAGCTAGCACCCAGTGTCACCAAGGCACTGCTGTTGAAGCCATCCGCCGTTTTGAGGATAGTGCTTGCTTCAACATAGGGAGTAAGACTGTCGATCCATGAGATTCCTGATGTATCTATGCCGCCGTAGCTCAGGGCTAGCGCGGGTATTAATCCCTTGGATGCTATGGGCCAAGCGAAGTCGTAAGCCCCCATTGGAATCAGGTCGCCGGTGCCCCAAGGCGTATCATCGGTGATATTATACGCATAATAAGAAAATTGTGAAGATAGCTTGAAGTCTGCGAACGCGTTCTTCATGTGCGCGGAAAACGCGTAGTGATTCGCGCCATCATCATCCACATTTGTCCCCTTCAGCAACCCGTATTGAAGCGACACACCTATATCTGCGATGTTTTCAAGGGCATAGATTGCACGAAGGTTCAATTGATGTTGCTCATCAAACCCGTTTTCACCGGCGCCCCATGCAACATTTCCCGCTGCATCGGCTTGTTCTTCCCATCTGACAATATCATAGCTGTATCGCGAACTCGCAAGGCTACTTCCATCCGTCTGGAATTCGCTCTGAAGATAGTAGCCTACATCAAGGGTCAGTTTGCCAAGGGTGTCACTCCATCTGATTCCCAGATCCATATCGTCGGCGAGCCCGACATAAAAATGCTGGTCAAAGAACCAGCTACCAGAGACACCATAAGGACCGGGCCCAAACGGAACCCGCACAATACCTGCCTTGAGCGTGCCCAAATCGCCTAAATTATATCCTAGCCATGCGGTGTGTATCATACTGTAGGTGTCGTACCATCGGTATTCGAGTCTGCTAATGACATTGTGATAGTCAAGGTCAGAATTCAGGCGGAAAATCTCAAGGTCAACATCTCCGATCTTTTCGCTTCGGCGGTGTGGGTTGTCAGCATCGCCGTAACTACCGTAGGCCCAGCCCACCCGCAGGGCACCCCCAATTTTAATCGGACTTTTTTTCTCCTCCGCGAGAGCCGCCAATTGTGAGGCGAACAACAGAGCTACGATACCAAGAATGAGGATTCGTTTGTATCCCCGATTTTTCATGCAATGTTCTCCTATCTTTGACAGGCAGGCGAAAAACCGTGCTGTCTCTTTCTATCTATTCCACAAATTTTCGGAGCTGTATTATCAGTGCCTCTTGGCTTCGTGAATTTGTGGATACGAAAACGCTTGTCCCTGAAGTCTGTCCCCGGGCAAGCTGTAATGAAAAAATATTGAACCTATTATAAGCTTAAACAGATCGAAGTCAACTATAATAATACAAATTATTGCCCATTTTAACCGAGATTGCTAGGATATGTTAACATTTTACTGTTGACAATTTGGCAAACACTGTAATTAGCGGGGAATCCGCAAAAGATCGAGGCGATTGTACCAAATCACCTCAAGGCGCATCAGATTGGGTCGATCCGTCAAATTTCAACAGAACCTAGTCATTGAAAATTGGGACATTTTGTATGTTTTTTTGGTGGCTGCATTGTATTCTTAGGTATCAGTCCCGCTCGGCTTGAATAGACATATCCAAGCGGTTTCTGCGGATATGCAGTGGATTTGTCAATTGACTGGGAGCGTTGATTGGCTCCCCTCCCGGTTTGCAACGTTTCCTACTAACTGGGAACTTGAGTTATCATAGAAAATTACCAATTAAAGTACAACAAGCGTGTCGAATTTATTCAGTTAAGGGAAAGTTGGGATAAAAGGTGAGAGGGCATTCTCGCTGATAGGCAAGCCGGCTTGCAAGAATAGAGGTGTGTTGGTAGATTCCTTCTGTTTTTGGCGGGAATTCAGGCTCCAACATTGATCGGCGGGTGAAAAGGAGTGTATCTGTCTTTATCGATCTGAGTGCTGTTTACTTGGGTATAATTTGATGCTTTTAGGTACATCCCATAGCAGCACTGTGCCATCAAGCGATCCCGAAGCGAGTTTTGTTCCATCCGGCGAGAACGCCACAGTGCTGACATTGCCGGTATGTCCCGGGAATGTGGCGATATGTTTTTGCGTTGAGACCTCCCACAACTCAACTGTGTCAGCCCATGACCCTGAGGCGAGTTTTGTCCCATCCGGCGAAAATGTGGCAGAGAAGCCTGAAAAATCTAGCGTATTGGTGAGTTGTGTGAAATGTTGTCCTGTTCCGACTTCCCACAAGATGATTCCCCCATCGAATAACGCAGCGGTGAGTTTGGTGCCGTCCGGCGAGAATGCCACAGATCTGACCTGATCGATGATATGCCCGGTTTCAATGAGCACCCTATCGTCCTCTTGGATTTTATTGGTAATCCTCCCACCGAGCGTGTAGATATTCTGCCCAGTCGGAATCTCCCACAGTCGAATTGTTCTATCGTCTGACCCCGAAGCAAGTTTTGTCCGATCAGGCGAAATCGCAATCGAGTTAATTGATTCCCCATGTCCTTGTAGTGTTGCGAGATTTTTTCCCGTCTCGACTGCCCACACTTTGACGGTCTTATCCTCTGATCCTGAAGCCAGTATCTTACCATCTCGTGAGTACGCGACAGTAGTCACAAGCCCCGTATGCCCGTGTAGAGTCGCGAGATTTTCTCCTGTTGAAACAGTCCACAGCTTAACCGTATGCTCAGCATTCCTTGCATCAGCTGTCCCTGTTGCGAGCCTTGTGCCATCCGGCGAATATGCAAGGGAGGCGACAAAATTTGGAGGTCCTGCGAGTGTAGTGAGATGTTGTCCTGTAGCAACCTCCCACACTTCGGCTCCACGCACCGAATTTGAGACGAGGGTCAACCCGTCGGGGGAGAATACCACAGAACCAAATGCCCGCGTATGTCCTTGTAGTGTGGTAAGATTGTCTCCCGTTTTTACATCCCAGAATTTGATACCATCCCATGATGCCGAGGCAAGTTTCCTACCGTCCGGCGAAAACGCAACAGAGAAAATATCCACTGAAAACTCTAGTTCACCGACATCGATATGTTGTCGTGTGTAGATGTGCTCTCCTGTTGGTAGCTCTAATAGCTTGATACCCTCTGCCGATCCCACAACGATTTTTGTACCGTCGGGCGAGAATGCGGTAGAGTTGACCGAACCTCTCTCCACTTGGAACGTAGCGATATTTTCTCCTGCTTCAATATCCCAAAGTTTGACATTGCGACCTGCCCCCGACGCAATTTTTGTGCTGTCGGGTGAGAATGCAATAGATGTGACTCGCTCTCTTGGTTTGCCCCACTTTGTGCGCCGCCCGGCTACGAGGGTGTTGAGAAGTTGGCCAGTCGTGACATCGTACAGCTTGACAACTCCTTCGTTCATCGGTGGATCATTTACACTTGTCCTTGGAAATGTCCTTCTATCTGTCCCTGCTAGTATCCTGCCATCGGGTGAAAACGTGAACTTGGCTAACCCGTTATCTTGGAGTATATCGAGTTGTTGCCCTGTTTCTACATCCCACAGTTTGCCTGCTGCAGCGATTTTTGTGCCGTCGGGCGAGAATGCCACGTAGTTGACACCCCCTTTCTCCCGGTGGAACGTAGCGATATTTCGCCCCGTCTTGACCTCCCACAGCTTGAGTCCAATCCCTGATCCCGAAGCGATTTTTGTGCCGTCGGGGGAGAACGCCACAGAGGTGGCATCTGTCAGCAGTGTAATTTCATCAAACGTCTCTGTATCGTAAAGCCAAACTCCCATGCTACTTACCACAGCGAGGCGGCTTCCATCGGGGGAAAAGGCGATACCTCGGTCCTCGTAACTCACCCCACCTTTCCCCAAGCGAACGATGGCTCCGTCGGGTAAATTCACCCTTGAATAATCTTGGGTTTGGGCAGTGCAAACCGGGGTGAGCGTGGAAAGGGTGAGACTGTTCAATAGGATAAGTGTGAAACGTAGTGCTTGGGTTTTCAAACTGGGATTATTTCTCCTTCGTCGGCATTTTGCCGGGTGGATTGTCTCTTTCGATGATAGCCATTCGGGTCCACTCCCAGTCCATACTTTCGGGACCAATGTCAGACCATTTCCCATTCGGTGGGTGCTCCATAACGACATAGTCCTCCTCGCCGCTGTCGACGTCCATCGGTTCATGGAGTGCCCAGTTGGTGTAGGTGGCGGGTTCGCCGCTCGTCCATTCCCATTCACCTTCCTTTGCAAAATCGGTCAGTCCGATCCAGTAGGGGCCATGTCCAAAGATATCCGAGAGCCACTTTTGCTCTGCTTCATCGTTAATCGCAACGAGATGTGCATCTTCGGTGACCGCTTGGCTATTGGCATCGTCCCAACTCTTGCAATGGATGCCTTTGTAAGCGTGTCCATTTGCGGGATTCACCACCCATACCCCCGTACCCGCCGACGGCGAGGTTGACCATTCCGCAGACACTTCCACTCGACCAGTGGGTGAATCGGTGGAAGTTGGCTCGGTCTCGAACGTGAAGAGCAGATCGTCCTTTCGTTCGCCCTCCTGAAGCATGAACGGCTCCGCCGTTGCCAAAAGCCCCTGGTAGTTCGCCGTTACCGTATAAAGCCCAGGCTTATTCACATGTTCCACCAAGTAACCCGCATCGTCTGTGTTGGTGGAGGTACTTGAAGTGCCACTGCCCATCCCATCAGGAGAACGATGGCGTATTTTAATCCCAACCCTCGCGTTGGCAAGGGGCGTTCCTTTTGCGGAAACGATTTGCACCCGTATACGCATCCGTGATTTCACTGTGACCTCGACGTTTTCGATGTGTGTCCCCGGCTTGATCTCAAAGGCGATTCCACCAAAAGGTGGCAGTAGATGTTGATAGACGGTTACGGGCCCAATTTTGATAGATCGAATTACATAATCAGATGTGCGTGCTACCAGTTGGATGGAAATAGGAACGATATTGGGGATGGAAAAATGTCCTGCGTCGTCGGTCTGCGATATCGGAGAAGATATGTATGCATATTGTACATCACCATCGATGACTTGAAATGGCTTAATCACTATTGGTAGTCCCGCAATCGGCTTTCCATTGATACCAACAATGCGGCCGGATAGAGTGCTGGTGGCTTCTTGAGCGAGACTGTATGAAAATACTCCAAATAAAAGGGCTACAGCTATAGCGAGAGAGGTCAGGTTGAGTTCAAAACGTGAGCGGTTCATGATAACATCTCCTTTTGGAGGGGTTGATTGTACAAGATTAGGTCAAGACTTAGATTACTTCTCTTCCGCTGACGGCTTGACAGATGAACTTTCCTTTTCAAGGATAGCCATTGGAGGTATCCGCCATTCTGGGCTTTGGGGACCTACTTCATGCCATCTGCCGTCCGGCGAAAGCCCCATGAAGACATAATCCTCGTCGCCCCTATTGATGTTTGTCAGTTTATGAGTTGCCCAGTGGGTATAGGTGGCTGGTTCGCCGCTGGTCCAACCCCATTCACCCTCCTTTGCCGGATCGATTAGTCCAATCCAATAAGGAGCGGTGCCAAATACTCTCACGAGCCACGCCTGCTCTTCTGCATCGTTAATTGCGACCAGATGTGCATCTTCGGCGGTTGCTTTCGCTTGTGCATCGTCCCAACTCTCACAGTGGATACGCTTGTAGCTGTGATTGTTTGCGGGATTTAATACCCACTGTCCTGCACTACCCAGTTCTTCTCGATCGAGAGTTGGCTCGACGGGAACCGGCTTACTGTCGAACGTTAAGACGAGATCGTCGTATCGTTGTCCATCTTCAAGGATAAACTGCTCTGAGATTGCTGTAAGCCCTTGAAATTCGACTGCAACCGTATAGAATCCAGGCTCATCCACATATTGCACAAAGTAGCCTGCACCGTCCGTCTGAGGTCCGCCGCTTGAGCCACTGGTCCCTGTTCCATCGAAATCACGTCGCCGCACATTAATTTCGATCCGCGCGTTGGCAAGGGGTGTCCCATCGGCAAAAACGATTTGCCCCCGAATGCGCATACGGGGCTGTACTGTGACCTCGACGTTCTCGAGATGGACGCCCGGCTCAATGGCAAACGTGATTCCACCGAGAGGTGGCTCATCTTGGTTATACGGATAGAAGATAATCGCTCCGATTTGGATGGATAGCACTTCAGCGTCTGGAGCGAAAACGGTGTTTGGATGGAAGTCAGATAGTGACACACTATCAGCCGGCGGTTTTGCCGGTTGTGCCAAGAATTGAATGGGCCCTAGTTTGATACCTGTGATGGTAAACTGTCCCGCTTCGTCGGTTAGTGATTTGGGTAGGGCGGCATGTGCTGCTAGCAGATGCTCAACTCTCTCTGGCGTATAAATTTGGTCTAGCGTGTGGATCGGCCACAGCTCATCATTGGATATCTCGATAGACTGAACTGCTATGGGTAGCCCGGCAATTGGATTTCCATCGGCATCAACAACGCGACCGGATAAAGTGCTCGTGGCTTCTTGAGCAATGCCGTGTGAGGATGCGAGCAGTGAAAGTGCTACAATCGCGGCGAGAGATATTAGATTAAGTCTGAAACATGAAAAGTTCATGGTAAATATTCCCTTTTAGGTAGGTTGGTCGTGAAAGATAAAGTCAAAGAATCGATCAAAACTGGAGTTACTTCTCCTTCGTCGGCGTTTTGGCGGGTGGATTGTCTCTTTCGATGATAGCCATTTGGATAGACCGCCATACCCCACTTTCGGGGCTAACGTCAGACCACTCCCCATTCGGTGAATGCCCCATGAAGGTGTAGTCCTCTTCGCCCCTATCGGTGTCCATCGGTTCATAGGGTGCCCAGTTGGTGTAAGTAACTGGTTCACCGCTCGTCCAACCCCATTCACCCTCCTTTGCAAAGTCGGTCAGCCCGATCCAATAGGGACGACGTCCAAAGATTCCCAAGAGCCACTTCTGCTCCACTGCATCGTTAATCGAGACCAGATACGCATCTTCAGTGACCGCTTGATTGTTTGCATCGTTCCAACTCTCGCAGCGGATGCTTTTGTAGGCGTGTCCATTTGCCGGATTCACCACCCATACCCCCGCACCGGGTGCTGGCGAGGTTGACGCTTCCACCCGACCAAGGGGTGCATCGGTGGAAATCGGCTCAGACTCAAATATGAAGAGCACATCGTCCTTTCTTTCGTCCTCCTGAAGCAGGAACGGTTCCGGGGTTGCCGAAAGACCCTGATGGTTCACCGTTACCGTGTAGAGTCCAGGCGTATCCACATATTTCACAAAGTAACCCGCATCATCCGTCTGAGATCCGCCGCTTGAATTACCGCTGCCCCTCCCATCAAGAGAACGATGGCGTGTATTGATCCTAATCCTCGCCTTGGCAAGAGGGGTTCCGTCGGCGAAAACAACTTGACCCCGGATACGCATCCGGAATTTCGCTATGATTTCAACGTTCTCGATGTGTGTCCCCGGCTTGATGGCGAACGTGATTCCACCAAAAGGTGAAAATTGGTGTTTATAGGTGGTCACCGCCCCGATTTTGACGGATAAAATCTCAGGGTCTTGTTCAAAAAAGCTGTTGAAGTTAAGGTCGGGTGGTGCACTCCCGTCATCCGGCAAATGGGCAGATTGTATCACAAATTGAATTGGTTCATGCTTGATGCCCGTGACGGAAAACTGCCCCGCTTCGTCGGTTTGCGATTTGAGCACAGAAGCTTGAACTTCTGGCATGAACTCGTTCTGTGGAAACGCTGGTCTCAGCTCGCCATCAATGATTATAAGCGGCTGAATTGTTATCAATACCCCGGCAATCGGTTTTCCATCAACACCAGCAACGCGACCGGATAGAGTGCTCGTGTCTTCTTGAGCGACGCCGTGTGACGATAGGTTGGGTTTGAAACATGAAGGGTTCATGGTAAATATCTCCTTTTAGGTGGGTTGATTGTGAAAAATTCGGTCAAGACTTGGGTTATTTTTCCTCCTCCGCCGGTTGGGTAGGTAAACCCTCCTTTTCGAGTATGGTCATTCGGGGCATTTGCCACTCTGGGCTTTGGGGACCAACTTTATGCCATCTGCCGTCCGGTGAAAGCCCCATGAAGACATAATCCTCGTCACCCCTGTCGGCATCTATCAGTTTATGGAATGCCCAATTGAAATAGGTGAGCGGCTCTCCACTGGTCCAACCCCATTCTCCTTCCTTTGCTACATCGGTCAGCCCAATCCAATAGGGAGCGGTGCCAAAGATACTCACGGGCCATTGCTGCTCTGCCGCATCATTAATCGCGATCAGATGTGCACCTTCGGCGATCGCTTGTGCTTGGGCATCGTCCCAACTTTCGCAATGGACGCGCTTGTAACTGTGGTTGTTTGCGGGGTTTAACACCCACTGTCCTGTGTTGTCCAGCTCTACCCGCTCGGGAAGTGCCTCGAAGGGAACCGGTTCGCTATCGAGCGTTAAGACTAGACTATCATATCTTTGGTCAGCTTCGAGGATGAACTCCTCCGAGGTTGCTGCAAGCCGTTGGAAATTGATTGTAACTGTATAGATCCCTGGGTTATCCACATATTCCACAAAGTAGCCCGCATCATCCGTCCGAGATCCGCCAGATGAACTACCGGTGCCCTGCCCATCTAAACTACGCCGTCGCATACTGGTCCTAATTCTTGCGTTGACAAGCGGTGTGCCATCGGCAAAAACGATTTGTCCTCGAATGCGCATCCGTGGCTTCACCGTAACCTCGACATTTTCGAGATGTACGCCCGGTTCAACGGCGAAGGTGAGCCCACCAAAAGGTGGGTGCTTCTCGTAAGGTGGGTAGAAGGTTATTGCTCCAATTTCGATGGATAGAACTTCAGCGTCCGGGGCAAGGTCATATAGATCGAAGTCAGGCGATAGCATCCCATCAGCCGGCAAATGAGCAGGTTGCGCCACAAATTGAATGGGACCAGGCTTGATATCCGTAACAGAAAATCGTCCCGCTTCATCGGTTTGTGATTTAAGCAAAGGGGCATAAGCTTCTGGCATGAACTCTTTTAGTAGAGATGCTGGTTCCATGTGGCCATTGACGATTGCAAATAGCTGAATCACTATTGGGAGACCGACAATCGGGTTGCCCTCCACATCAACAACACGACCAGATAAGGAACATGTAGTGCCTTGAGCAATGCTGTGTGACGATGTGAGGAGTGAAAGTGCTACAATCGCGGTGAGAAGTGTGAGGTTGGGGTTGAGGGGTGAAAGATTCATGGTGAGTGTCTCCTTTCGATCGGTTCGTTCTGAAAGATTGAAGAATAGGACCTACGCAAGGATCATCAAACCATTTTTATTATACCATATTTGCCTAGCGGTGTCCTATATTCAGTCGTTAATTAGGGTGAATTGTAAACCGACTACAACTGTTAAGACGTTGATACCATCCCGATAAAATCGGGATTCAAAGCAACTTGTGGTGTTCCCACGACGACACGGTTTGTACGGTTGTTTCCACGCCCGGATCGGCGTCGGGGACGTATTTGATAGGTAGGGCTATTTAGTTTTCGGTTTTCTCCCTGTCTGAGTAGGAAATCGCGATCGGGAGATTGCTGTTACAGCGATGTGTGTCGGGATTCGGAGATCCCTCTCCGTTCCGATCCCGATTCTCGTGGACTCCGATCAGATCGGAGGAGTTTTCAACCTACAGGAGAACTAAATGACCCTAACTTGATAGATGATAATTTCCCTAAACAACTATTCTAACCCAAGTTGCTACTCGAAAAACACTGTTGAGCAGTGCTCGAAAGTTTCCGAGTTTTCCGAGTAAACCGGAGAATTTGATAGAACAAAAAAGGGGCAAAACTCACGCTATGACTCATTTCTAGGCATTTTGCACAAAAAGGTACTCGGAAAATCACTCTGAAATTTTAGTGACTATCTTAACGCAAATTGCTATTTATAGGACATGTCACAATTTGGGTGAGTGAGAACCCAATTGAGAAAATCACTGCTCACAGTGGGTTGGCAAATCCACTGTACACATGCGAGTACGGCTTGGATATGTCTATCCAAGCCGAGCGGATTTGACAACTAGCAACTTGAGTTATTCTAAGATAATGGAGGGAATTATGTCATCCGTCACTATACCATCCTACCTGACACAAGAGGAGCCCCTCGCTTTAGAACGTAAGATGACGACCAAACGCGGATATTTCAACGGTCAGATTTACGCATGGTTGACACCAATTTTTCTTGTATTTGCTCTGCTTATCTGGGGTTCGTGCGGGAATGGTCCATTTCAACCGGTTAGCGAAACGGAAGAAGAAAAGATAAAGATGGCGTTGGAAAATCGGTTATTCCGTCAATTTGATCCTGACGACATAGACGCTAGTCCGAGAAAGGCAGTTATTCTGGATTTCTTTGACGGGGTTAGGCTCTGGGCACAATATTCCGAGGGTGATCACGCAATCAACGAGTGGGAGATTTTCGCAGGGGATTATCGCGTTGAAAAGGCGGGTAATGGTTCGGAGATCAAGATCTATTTTGCCGAATCGAGTTCGATGAGAACGCTGCCGAATCGGTGTGAAGATTGTATTGGAACGTCGGAGATCTCTATTTCGGTTAGGGATGTTTTCGATAGCGAGAAGCTATCGTTCAAACTGAATGATCCTGATGAGAGCTTGCCCTCGCCGTTTCCGGTGTTCAAATCGTGGACAAAGTTTAGGGAGGATGAATATTTCGATTAGTGTGTGCGGATCAGCCCGACGAGACGTACACCTATCTGGAGGTTGTCGTCTGTAATGAGCCATGCTTTGGGGAGGATAGCTTTGATGCACTCCTCAATCCACCGGTTTTGGGTGTGAAATCGGAAGAAAGCGGTAGGACAACCAGTCGTCCGCCCGAAAGTTGTATCACTTCAAAGGGCACATCGTAGACCGCTTCCAACTGTTGTGGCGTAAAAATGAACGCGGGAGATCCAACAGCAACAGGGTTTCCTTCCCGTAACATAAGCACCTGCTCGGCATACATCGACGCCAGATTTAAGTCGTGGATCGCGGCAATGACCGTTCTTCCTGACTGCGTGATTGAGCTGCACAGGCGGAGGGTCTGGACCTGATGGCGCGGGTCGAGGTGATTCGTCGGTTCGTCCAACAGAAACAGGTTCGGTGCTTGTGCGAGGATACGGGCAAGATCAACGCGGGACGCTTCGCCGCCCGACAGCGTTGGATAGAGGCGTTCAGCGAACATCTCGGCTTGCACCTGTTTCATCGCTTCCTGTGCAATTGCCAGATCAGTGGGGCTTTCTTTTGCGCCGTTGAGGTGCGGATGACGGCCGAGCAGGACAATCTCCGACGCACGGAACGGAAAGTTGACATCCCGTTTCTGTTGGAGGTAGGCACGTTTCCGCGCTAATTCTCCCGGTGAGTATTTGTCGATGGGTTCACCAAAAAATCGGATCCGCCCGGTTGTCGGTGAAAGTTCGCCGGAGATGAGGCGTAAAAGCGTTGATTTGCCCGCGCCATTTGGTCCGACGAAGATCCAAAACTGTCCCGCTTCAATTTTCAGGTCAATATCGCGGACAAGCCATTTTTGACCGATACGATATCCAACCCCTTCCAGTTCAACCATACACCACCTCTTTCTTGAACTTCATCAATAGCCAGAGGAAAAACGGTCCCCCAAGCAGCGCGGTAACAACGCCAACGGGCAGTTCGGCAGGGACTGCGACCGTTCGGGCAAAAAGGTCTGCCAACACAAGCAGAATCGCGCCTCCCAACGCTGAACCGGGCAACAGATACCGATGATCAGCACCACCCATAAGACGAAGCAGGTGCGGTACGACGAGCCCTACGAAACCGATACCCCCCGCCGCCGATACGGCGGCACCAACGGTCAACGCTACCCCGAAAATCGCCCATCGCTTCAGTGATTCGGTCGAGATCCCAAGATGATACGCCTCCGATTCACCTAGGCTCATGGCGTTGAGCGCACGAGCTAAGCGAAACAACACGACTGCCCCGACGGCTGCCACCGGAAGCGTGACCGCAACCACCCGCCACGTTGCCCCTCCGAAGCCACCGAGTAGCCAGAAGGTAAGGCTCCGGAGTTGTTCTTCGTCAGCGAGGAAGGTCATCAAGCCTATTCCCGCACCCGTGAAACTGTTGAGTGCTATCCCAGCAAGTAACAGCGTAACGGTGAGAACCCTTCCTTGTGTTTGAGCGATTTGCCAGACACCAATTGTTACAAGTACCCCTCCGACGAATGCTGTGACCGGTACACCCCAGATTCCCAAAAACCCGCTGCCGATTAGCACAATCCAGATTGCTGCACCCAGTCCTGCGCCCGCGGTTACGCCGATTAACCCGGGATCCGCCAGTGGATTGCGGAAGATACCTTGCAATGTCGCGCCGGAGATAGCTAAAACTGCTCCGACGATCGCAGATAAGAGGACACGGGGAAATCGGACGTAGAGGAGCACTTCAAACCCGTCTTTGTGGAACAGCAATATGTGGGGAATGCGCCACGGCAAGATCTGATATGCTCCCACACCTGCTGCGACACACAGCGAAATCGGGAGTAGACTGCTGAGGATGAGAAGGATTTTGGCTCGATTTGGCACGGTTTATACCGATCTTGATAATCGTTATGCAAGGCGTTATTGTTGATTGCAAGCTGGGAGAGACTACTCCCCCTTTGCAAGGAAAGGTCCTTTGGATTCGTAGATACCACGAAATAGGTCAAGGGCTGCTTTGCCACAACGGGGTCCGAATCCCGACAAGTACAACCCATCCATCGCAACGACTCGTTTATTCCGCCCAGCGGGGGTCTGTGCCAAGCCGGGAACTTTAAGCAGCCCTTCGACCCCACCAATCGATTTCAACCCGGATTCAAACAGCACGTACACATCCGGTTGGGCGGCGATAACTGCCTCCGCTGTCATCGGCTTGGTCCCTGTGATTTTTCCGGCGGCATTGGTTGCACCGGCGATTTCAAGCATCGCACCAGGCCCCGAATCTCTGCCGAGTACAAAGGCGGTTTGTGGACATCGCAGATAAAGAGATAACGCTTTGAGTTTCGCGTGACCCTGACGCGCGTTGATTTTTGATTTCAACGTTTCGATGTCTTTCTCTAGGGCTGAGATTAAGCTTGTTGCTCGCTCTTGACGACCAACCGCTTTTCCGATTGTGCTGAGGCGTTGCTTGGCTTCATCGAAGGTTCTCGGCTCTTTGAACAACAGCACCGTTACGCCTGCCATGCGTAGCTGTTCTATGACTTGAGGTGGTTTCACATCCGCTCGTCCAATCACCAGTGTCGGTCTCAAGGATAGAATGCCCTCTGCGTTGAGCTGGTACTGATACCCGACCGATGGTAATGTTTCTTTGACATGTTTTGGATAGGTGGAAGAGGCATCGCAGCCAACGACATTTGCACCAACGCCGAGTGCAAAGAGAATCTCGGTGGAACTGCCGTTGAGCGAAATGATGCGTTCCGTTGAGTGAATGACAACGGTTTCGCCGCGAGCGTCCATCACCTCAACGGGTTGCGCTGTGACAATTGATGCAGTTAAACAGAACAGTATGTACTGCCATCGGCAATTTGGGCCACCCTCTAAACCAAGATTGTGATACAATGGCAATCCAATTGAAAGGAGCTATCCGATGGCAAAACGGAGAAGATTTACCGCCCAATTTAAGGCTGAAGTTGTTATTGAGGCACTGATGAGTCAAAGTTCGCAAGCAGAACTGTGTCGGCGATACAACCTCAGCGACGAACAGCTATCGAAGTGGAAACACCAACTGCTTGACAATGCGGCGATTCTCTTTGAATCCACTGATAAGCAATCCAACGACTCTATCGAACGGATTGCTCAACTGGAGCAACTGGTTGGGCGATTGACCTTGGCGTTAGACATCCAAAAAAAAGCCTCGACTTGGCTGAGTTGAACCGGTCTCAAAAACGACAGATGGTTGAGGCTTTGCAGACCGATTACTCGGTTCGACAGATTTGTGAGGTGCTTGGCTTCCATCGGAGCGGTCTCTATTATCAACCGACGCATGCCCCCTTTGAACAAGTGCTACGAGATGAAATAGAGAAACTATCTGCTCGTTATCCAACATATGGCTATAGGCGTATCACGCAGATGCTGGTGCGTATGGGATACACCGTCGGTTACCGCAGAGTCGCCCGACTGATGAAAGCCGATAATCTGTCGGTTGCCGTAAAGCGTGCCTGTCAAACCACTCAACCGGTTGACGATGTGGGTCAATGGGTGAATCGAGTTGAGAACCTTGACATCTGTCGGTGCAATCAAGTCTGGGTCGGTGATATTACCTATGTCCGACTCAAGGGACAATTCGTCTATGTTTCGGTGTTAATGGATGTGTTCACCCGCGTGATAAGAGGCTGGCAGATGAGTCGGCACTTGACACAACCTCTCACATTGAGACCATTACAACAGGCATTAAGCCAAAACGTTCCAGAAATTCACCATAGTGACCAAGGGGTTCAATATCTTTCGACAACTTATATTTCCACGCTCATCGGTCATAGGATTGAGATTTCCTTAGCCCATCGGGGGCGTCCATGGGAGAACGGCTACGCTGAAAGGCTTATCCGAACTCTCAAGGAGGAAGAGGTCCATCTCAATGAATACGACGATATTATGGATGCCACAGAGCGCATCGGACATTTTATCATACAGGTTTATAACCAGAAACGACCTCACTCGGCGTTAGGGTACTTGACACCGGTTGAATTTGAGCAACAATACTTGTCTTAACTTTACTGATTTATGGCCCAAATTAACGGTGGCACTTCAGTATTGCAAGTTGTAATATTTTCATTGTTGACCTCTTGTGTTAAAAATGGAGCATTGTAGTTAGAATGTGTTGACATTTTGCTGTCGACAATTCGACAAACGATCGGGTAATCCGTCAAAAAACTGAGTCATCTCAAGTATATCAGGGGTAATCTCATTGGTAAGTTATTCACAATCACCTAACAAAATCTAACAAAATCTAACACTTTTTTGGAAAATCGACCTACAGAAGTCCGAAGTCGTCTCAGGTAAATCGGGGTTAGTTCACTTTGTCAAATGTCAACGGAACCTAGTACTGTGTCATATAAATTATGCTTTTGTATTAGTATAAAATCGTTTGAACTTCTGTCGCGCCTGCTTGAGAGTAAACTGCCAGTTGACGCTCGCTTTTTTTCGATTCCGTGCTTCAGCCCAAGCCTTGACTTCTCGCGCCAACTCCGAAAGTTCACCGATGCGGCGAGACAGACACTGTTTTGAAAGCACCGCAAGTTCAATCTCTACCATATTCAACCACGACCCCTTTTTTGGGGTATAACACATCTCAAACCGTTGAGTCAGTTCAAATGCCGCAGATGCCTCAAATGTTTGATAGAATGCCGATGGATTATGGGTGTTGAGATTATCCTGAACCACCCGAATCGTGGTAGCGTTTGGGTAATGTTGAGCCATCTGCTTCAAAAAGTGTGCATAATCCACCTTGGTTCGACGGGGTCGCACTTGGACGATGCGTTTACCGGTGAGTGGCTCAAAGGCGATGAACAGGCTTGCCACCCCGTTGCGCTTGTAATGGTAGTCCTCTTTTTTGGGTTTGCCCGGTTCCATCGGTATGGGGGCAATGCTATCGTCAATTAACTGGCAAGGTCTTTCATCAAAACAGACCACCGGATACATCGGGTCATAAGGGAGGTGATATAGATGCAAGATGGTTTCCATCTGCCACAAGAAGGAGGGAGTCATCTCCCCAATACACCATTGCTTCTTGAGGTGAGGCTTCAATCGGTTTTTTTTAAGATGACCCCCACCGTTTCATGGGAGATAGTCTCAACTACACCTAACTCCACTAATTGGTCCGCTAGCAGCCTCAGAGACCAGTGGCTGTGTCCTTCTGGAGGTGTACTGCAAGCTAAGGCGGTGATTTGTGCACGCTGGTAGCCATCGAATGTCAGCGGTCTGCCACAACGAGATAACTCTTCAATGGCAGCCTCTAACCCACAGGTGGCAAACTTTTTTCGCACACGGATTACCGTCGATTGACTCACATTCAGGATCTCGTGAATCTGATTGTCATTCATTGCACCTTGAGGACGGTTGTGGTCTGCCAAAAGCAGCATATGGGCACGAGCTAACTTTCGGGCAGAAACTTCTCCCCGCCTCGACAGGGATTCGAGACGATTACGTTGATTGGCGGATAAAATTACTTGATGTTTGTAAGCTGGCATCGGATACTCCATTTGTTGAGAGGCAATTGAATCAGAACCAATACATTGGAATCTAATGATACCATGCCAATATACAAATTGCAAAAATTGTCTGACGGTGTACTAGCCCCCATATCGAAAATGGTAAGATGAGACCGAGTTTTTGGGAAAAACTCGGTCTCTCTTAGAGACGTAGGAGACGTCGTACCCTCTCGCAGTAGTGTAGACTATTCGTTTCAATCGGTATTAGAAATTTCGACTTCCATCGGGCTGGTGGACGTATTCAAAGGTTATAAAACCGCCATCCTGTTTGTTTGTATTGTCCTTGTAGTAGCTGGTGAAGCGCACCTTCACAAACGTGCCATCCGCTGCTTGGACCACGAACACTCGTTTTTCTAACGGCAAAATCCAGTGGTTGGGCGGTCCGGTGTAAATGTACCAACTCTCCTCACTCTGTGCAGCGATGGCGAGGTTCTCGTCTGCATCGGCAGCGTACCCGGCCGCGGGTGCCTCTTTCACCCCTTCAAACTCCACATCTTTAAGCAGCACAGCTCCACCCTTTCCGGGACCGCTTACGCCGCCGTTGGTTATGACCGTAGTCCGTTGAAAACCGAGGTCCCAATCCATTGAATTAAGTGGGTCAGCGATTTCAACGACATTGCCTTTGGTGAAGGAGAAATAAGCCCACGCCTCTCTGTTCGTAGCATCAATAGTGAAGTTGGCAACATCGAGCTGTGGTGCGACTTCGGCTGGTGGGAGCACTGCTTCGGTCGGTTGTTCCCCAAGCGGTTGCTCAAGGGCATCGTCGTCATCATTGCCGCAACCGAAAAAGAGAACAGTACCAATAAACAAAACTGACCAAATGATGAGTCGCCAAGTGGCGAGGTTCCTAAAGGTTTTCATTGTGTCCTCCTATTGAGCGTTTCAAATGGTGGATTAGACAGTGATCGGCTGACCCCTGTCCGTTAAAGACTTTGTGTCGTCATCATTGAAAGTTAACATGGCTTCCGCAATGGTGCCGGCAACTTGGTAGAAATCTTGTGGAGTCATCGCAATGTCGATACCCCGGTATTTGAGGTGAATATGCCCATCAAGGCATTGATAGACAGCACATATGCCGTTACATGACAAAGATTCTCTTGTGTGACTCATTTGCGTTGTTTCCTTTCTTAATAGGTTTCAGTGGTATAAGAAAGCATTAGGTTTCTCTTACCGCTGGAAGGATGCATGTAAAAATATTAGGATTAAAAAACAGATAATTGAGACATACGCCGACTTTCTTCCACGTCGGCACAGTACAAATCGGATGAACAGCTGAAACAGATAGACCAGCCATACACAACGTGCGACCGATATTTGATGCGACCAATCGCTGTGATGATTGCCATGCAATAGAAAAGCGGTTAGCAACCCGAGGACCGACAGTGATATCCCGATAATCACACTCTGGTAGCAAAGTGTGTCCAACCGCTCAAGTGCTGGCAGATGGTAAAATACCATCAGAAATCGTTTCCGCCTGAGTTGGACTTCTTGGATGAGGTATGCCAATGATGCGGCGCACGCACACGCAAAAGCACCGGCTGCAAGCAGAAGCGCTCTCGAATACAACAGCAAGCACAGCTGCTGCAGTAGGGGCGTGAACGATACCAGCGTCCCAGTGAAAAATATCGAAGTAAAACCGACTAGCCCGAAAAGGTGCGCTTTGTTGAGTTCCATCTTTTCTTCGATTGGCATAATTGATTGTTGTGTAATGAGTCATGCGTAACGGGAGGCAAATGTTTTTTTAGCGTTACACATGACTCGCTACAACAAGCTCTCAAGCGTGCCCTCTAACCCAAACAAGCTTGGGAGCCTAGGGTTAGCTATCGACAAGCCCCCTCCACCCTATGAGAGAAAGCCTGTGGCCATTTGACAGTCTGCTCAGTAGACCAAAGAGAGCCCGCCATAAAATGACCGCCCGGTAAAGGTGTAAAAGGTTGGAATCTTGAAGTCGAAAATGTTATTAACGCCGACAGAGGCTTTGAGCCATTTGAGGACCTGCTTAGACCCCCGAAGGTTCCAGATCCAGTTGCTCGGCGCGTACTCCTCGTCTTCAAGAACCTTGTCGCCGTCGTCGAAGAACCCCCACCTGCTTGCGTAACGTCCGCGTAGGTCTACGTTGAAACCTGCATCTCCGTTTGTGTAAGCGAGCTTGAGATTGCCACTATGCTTCGATCGGTTGAGCAGTGCCAAACCTGTCTCTTTATCTTCGCCGTTGAGATGTGCGTAGCCAATCGTCGCGGAGAAACCTCCGATTGAGTGGGTCGAAATTTCGGCTTCAATCCCCTCGGTGAACGCCTCGCTGACGTTGAAATACTGAAATTTACTCCCGCCAAGTACGCTCGTACCAATCCGTTCCGCTTCGATCAGGTTTTTCAGGTTGTTTCGATACAGGTGTACCCGTCCGAGCAGTACGGACTTAAATTGGTATTCAACCCCAAGATTCCAACTACCCGACGACTCCGGCTGTAGATCTGGATTTCCAAGCACCTGATAGCCAGATGTTGGATTGCTGAAATCAAGATAGAGGTCTTTGAAGTTGGGAGCACGGAAGCCTTGACCGAAGGAGGTGCGAATCGTGACATCACGGGTCACGTGATACATCCCACTCAACTTTGGACTGAAATGTGTTCCAAATTCGGAGTGATAGTCAAGCCGTCCACCCAAGACAAGGGCAAGATTTGCTATCGGTCGAAATTCGTTCTGGAAAAACACTGAATCGGTTGTAACATCCTTCTCACCTCCCGTGATGCGTTGCGATTCGAGGTTTTCAAAAATTAGCTCTGCACCAACGGTCAGTTGATTCTTCGATCCGAGAGCGGTATCAAATTGTGCCTCGCCTTTGATCAGGTCTTGAACTGTGACATTTGATGACTCAGTGAGCGAGGTACCCCGATCGATAACCGTGGATTCATCTCGGTAACGTGTAGTGTAGATTTTGCCCGTCAACTTCGAGCGTGAGCCGAGTTGATATCCTGTGCCGACGCTTCCGCTGAAGTTGCCGATATCGCCGAGACGATCAAAGACGACCTCCTCTGTTTCACTGATACCTTCCTGCTTTTGGGAAAGGTATTGTCCTGAGAACAGCAGTGTCGATTTGGAGGTTAGTTGATACTCGGCTCGCGTGGAGTGGGTCCAGTTCTGATAGCCATCAATCGTTGTCGTAAGGTCTGATTCGTCGAGATCAATTGGGTTTCGACGGTTTGCAGCAAGGGTCAATAGTGCGTTGAACTTATCGCGTTTCAACTCAACTACGCTACGACTGTCGATGGTGTTGTGGGTCTTGAAGTTGTTGGTTAATTGAGCAGCAAAGGGGGACGACGCTTTGCGTGTGATAACGTTGATTACGCCCCCCATCGCAGCGCTGCCAAAGAGCGCGGACGACGCGCCTTTAACGATTTCAATCCGCTCAACGTTTTCGACTGCAATTCGTGCAAGATCGAGTTTGCCGGCGATTCGACCAACCTGCGGTTCGCCATCAAGCAGAATCAGGATGTAGTCTGAATCGAGCCCTTGGAGTTGAACACCGTCGCCGTGGGCGTCGCGATCTACAACGATCCCCACTCTATGCTCAAGCACCTCGCCGATATTTTCTGCGCCTGTCGCTTCGATCTCACTGCGTGTGATGATCTCCGTAATAACGGGTGTGTCTTTCAATCGCTGTTCCGTTTTTGTGCCGGTAACGACTACTTCGTCCATCTGAAAACGGTCAGCCATTGGCTCTGTTGCAGCGAGACTTAACCTCATTCCAACGATCGTGAAGATAACGAAGAATCCTATCCAGATTCGGTTGTGTAACTGCATCAATTGTCTCCTTTCTGTGTAGTTGTCATGACAATTTGTGCACGATTGATTGCTGGGTTCTCACGCTTGCCCCCTAACTCCAACAAGCTTGGGAAGCCTAGGGTTGGCTATCGATAATCTTCCTCCACCCTATGAGAGAAAGCCTAGGGTCATCTAGCAGCCTGCTTAATGGATCGAAGAGGGTCTACCGTAATGAGCGTCCAGTAAATCGGTTAGATAGCTTGCCAAACAAAAAAGATTGCAAGGGTCAACGATCCAAAACCGATTCCCGCGGCAAGTAGACGGGGCCCGTGGAGTCGCGTCCAGAGCAATATCCCACTAACAGCGAGGATGATTAAGCTGCCGGCAATCGAATCGGCGAGGAGAATCCATGCAGCCCCCATTCCGCTTGCCATGTGCAGACGATTGAGAAATGCAAAAACATTTCGGTCAAATCGCGTGATACTGACGTAACCGTTACCAACCCAATATTCCGCGTTGTAGGTGCGTTGCGGGTTACTGAAGCTGACACGCCATTTTTCAGGTTGTACAACTGACTGCCCATCCCAACTAATTTCTTGTGATGGCTGTGAACGTGCGCGACTCCACTTTTTCTCGATATCCAGCTCGGCTTGGAGCCACACTGCAAACTCCTCAACACTTTCCGGTCGAACTTCTGGTAAAGCAAGTTCAATCTTTGTCTGTTCGGTTTTAGAAGCATTAATCTTCATGATACCCCGATGGTTGAGCAAAATTCCGGTGATGCCAAAGAGAATGCCCAGCGTTGCGCCCCAGAGCCCGAGCCAAGCGTGTGTTCGGCGCAACCATTTGAGAAATGCACCTCGGCTCCACGCTGTTGGAAGGAAGATGTAGGGTGAACGGCGTCTGTCCTGCTTTCTCTGCTTGCTGGAGTTTGGCTCGATAGCCGTTGAATGCGAACTTGTATTATCTTGCACCTTAGCCTCCGTTTTATGTGGACTGAATTTTCTTGACAATCGCACAGCCATTGGCTTATTCTTATAAACACAGAAAGGGCGGTGGGCGCAAAAAAGCCCCAATACATCAAACTGATAGAGATATGGGAGATAGCTAACAATTGGCCGTTGGGAGCTTTCCCTTTTTCTATCTTCGCCTTTTCTGTTATTTTATTTCCGATTTATTGATAATGAATCTCAGTATCAGCAACAGTACAATTTTATTGAGCGATACCTACCAAAATAACGAGTCCGCGTTCAAGTGCTTCACGAGTAAATTTGACAAAAGTCGGTTTGTATTTCATCTTTACCTGCCTTTCCCGTTCGTTTGGGTTTGTTAATCCAAAGAAAGCGAGCAAAATTGATCTATACGCCCTAGTGTGGTCTGAACGGTCCGCCTTCCGGTTCCTCCTCAAGATCAGGGCGAGCAGAATCGAGAAAGACCTCGTGAAGTTCCAGCTTGTTGGACTGCGTGAACGCCTCTTTGGGCAGCGTTCCCGATTGGGCGTGTCCCTTGCGAAATTCCTCCGATTCGACCCAGTTCTCAAAGTCCGCCCGTGATTCCCAAAGCGTAAACACGACGTAGGGATCGTCGTCATTGACCGGGCGTAACACTTGGTTGGAGATGAAGCCGGGCATCCCATCAATGAGTCTGGCACGATTGCGAAAACGTTCCTCAAAGGCTTCTTGATATTCTGATGCGACGTAGATTCGATTTGCGACAGTAATCACGGTGTTGCCCTCCGTTCTGTCTTCGTGTGATAAACGCGAATGGGATTGTGTTGGATTGGCTGGCTGGGTGAGTTGATATCAACAAGAATATGTTCCCCGTCAACTTTTACGGGATAGGTTGCAATCCCACATTTCCCGGGCCAAATACACCTGCCCGTTTTGACATCGAACTTCCATTGATGGATTGGGCAGACGATAACGTCGTTTTCTAGCTGCCCCGCGTGTAAAATTCCGCCGACATGGGGGCAGATATTGTTCACCGCGTAATACTTCCCATTGACGTTGTGGATACCGATGAAATTACCTTCCAGCTTCGCGCTAATGCAGTTGCCGGGACTCACCTCATCCGTCTTGGCTGCTTTTACGAATCGAGAGACTCCCGGATTTCGTTGTACCTCTTGAACTTGTAAAGCCATAAGCCTCCTCTAATCGGTTCATATTAAAAATAGGAGCAAAGCTGCTGAGAGAAACCGGATTTTTGCATTGGGTCAACCCTGCACTCTTCCACAGCGTTATTACATACGGTTTCGATTGATTCTACCTCATTTCAAATATAAGGAAAAAACAATGAACGGACATCCTGAAATTATCGAAGTGCTTAACGAAGTTTTAACTGCTGAACTTACTGCTATCAATCAATATTTTGCACACTCTGAAATCTGCGAAAACTGGGGATATGAGCGTCTCCATCAAGCGATACGCGAACATGCCATTGGAGAGATGAAGCACGCTGAAGAACTTATCGCTCGTGTGCTCTATCTCAATGCCATGCCCAATATGGCACGCTATTTTGAAATTAAGATCGGGGCGAATGTCGCAGAGATGATGGAAAACGACCTCGCCCTTGAGACAGAAGCGGCCGAGCGGCTAAATGAGTTCATCCAACTTGCCCATACCCACAAGGATTTCGGTTCGGAAGAACTTCTTGAGCGCATCCTCAAAGACGAGGAAGAGCATATTGACTGGATAGAAGCTCAACTCGACCAGATTAACCAAGTGGGCATCCAAAACTACCTCGCACAACAAATTGTTTCTGACGAAGAGGGAGCGTAACTGACTCCCACGTATACTACAGCGATTCCAGAAAAGCGATGAGCGCGTTTCTGTCGCTGGCGGACATCCCCTGAACCGCCTCACGTGATTGCTCTGCCTCTCCACCGTGCCACAGAATCGCCTCCAGCAACCCTCTCGCCCGACCGTCGTGGAGGAAGTTGGTGTGTCCGTTGACCACTTTAACCAACCCGATACCCCACAGCGGCGGCGTGCGCCACTCCGAACCGCTCGCCAGAAAATCGGGGCGATTGTCTGCCAACCCCGGACCCATGTCGTGCAACAGCAGATCGGTGAACGGTTGAATCGTCTGATTGGAAACCTCCGGCACATCCGATAATGTTCCTGTCTGTAAAGTTGGGATATGGCAACCGGAACATCCCGCGCTCTCAAAGAGTTCCTCACCATTTTGAACTATTGGATCGTCGAGATCGCGTCGGGCAGGCACAGCAAGGGTTTGGACGTAAAACGTCACCACATCCAAAATTTCATCGCTGAGTTCTGGGTCGTCCCCCCGTCCGTCGTATTGCGGTTGCCCAGCCGAATTCTCATTCGGTAGCAGCGAGGTTGTAATGCCCATGTCATCGTGGTAGGCGGAAGCGACCTGTTGAAGCAGTGTCGGCTGATTCGCCTTCCACCCGAATCGACCGAGATTCAACCCATTCTCCTGAACGTCCCAAACGAAATTCGCTTTCCCTGAAATCCCATCGCCATCCTGATCGCCTTCGTCTGCTAAGGCGAGGATGGTCGCTTCGGGTATCGCTTCGAGTAGCCCTAAGCCGAACACAACAGGCGCGACACGGGGCGAGATTTCAACGTCGTCCGGCAACGGTTGATACGGGTCTTCGATTTTGTAGTTTGGTGTGCGGAGATGCACCTTCACCCCATCACTTGTTGTGAATTCGCCCTCGGTATAATTAATTGTTACTGTTCCCTCCGGGGGTACGCCGAAGATTGCGCGGTTATTGAGTTGTGTGCCGAAACCGGGAACTGGCACAGGTCCGTGTGTGCCGTCACTCTCCGGATTCGGAAGACTCACGCGGAAAAGCATTGATGTAAACTTTTCGCCCGATGTCGGCGCGCGGCCCCGCCCATCTCGCGCATGGCAGTTGATACACGAGATATTATTGTAGACTGGACCGAGCCCTGGATTGACTTCCGCCGGGACGGTGACAAAAACGGCTTCAAACTCGACATCACCTTCGAGATGCTTTGCTAGCCCGTCCGCTGAAAGGTTTGGCGCGGGTGTCGAAAACGCATGGCTCGTCGCGTCAAAAACCGTTGTCTCCCCGCCTGAAAGCCCTTTATCCAAAACATCCATCTTCTCCGGATCGGTCAGATTGTCCGAATCACAGGCGGTGAACAGGATACAAAGTAAGGTTATAGGAAACAGAACGTATGAAAAATGATTTGATTTCATGATTTCAATCTCTTAATGTTCACCCAATCGATAAGAGGACAAATACAACTTCATTGACTCGCCTCTTTGGTTTCGCGTACTCTCGCTGCCAACTGATATAACTCCCCTAACTCAAACCGATTTATGTCACGAAATCGCTGAACGGCTTCCTCAATAGGGACGAATTCCACGCTTGCCACCTGTTCGCTGTCTTCCGGGTTTTCGGGGCTGCCGATGATTTCTACCGGTCCATAACCCACAACTCGATAGAATTCGGGATGTGGTAGATGTGGACGATAGGGCTTTGGGGCAGTCGAAAAACAGTGCCAAGCACCGAGTGGTTCAAAGGTTATCAGGCGCGCACCGGCTTCTTCAATCAACTCACGACTTATCGCGTCCGAATAGCTTTCGCCCGGCTCCAACGTGCCGCCCGGAACTTCCCATTCCCCTGTTTGTAAGCGGAGCACCAACCACCGATTCTCTTTGAACGGAACAAGGTTGACATTACTGATTAAATTGAGAGGTAGCATCTCGTTGAGAGGTTCAAACCTACACGTTACAGTTTGCCAACTGGTGTCCCCAAACAGGTTTGGGAAGTCGTCTCTCGATATCAATTTTTCCCCTGTTGATCTCATTGCAGTTCCCAGACCTGTACATCATGCCCGGGCAGATCAAAGGGATACTCGCCATACTCAAGCAGTGCCAAGCCGGTATCATCCGTTTTGACAACAAGGTGAAGTTGATGTGGTGAAACGCTAGTGTCCACGCGCTCAAGTAGCAGGAACTGTGTGCCGTCATCGACCGTTATTTTTACCTTCGTCCAAAGGAGACCTTCACCGTCCATATACGTTCCCTCCGACAGCAAAATCTGGTGTGGTGTCTCTGTCTCTGGCGGTAAGGTGAAACTTTCGCCTATGACATAGGTCGAATTTGGATTGGTGTGTTCTATGAGTACCCAGGTCCCAGGGATAGGCACCTCAACCCCGTTCTGATCGACGACCCAAACGTGATCGCGTTCTTCCGGCGGTATTGGGGTGTCTACTTCAGGAATCCCCGGCAGTAGAAGTTGTTGAATCTGGTCGCAGGCGGAAAGTCCCGCAACTAGAACGGTAATAGCCAATACAAACAAGAGTTTTGTGATTGTTCCGATGGGCATTTCTCGTCTTTCAAAATAAAAAGTGGTGCATGTTAATAAATGATGCAGGGAAACCGAGTTTTTCCTAAAAACTCGGTTTCTCTGTCATACGCTAGCCTGCGTTAATCGAAATTGCTGTCTAACACCAACTTCAAGATATCGTTCTCGAGTGTCCCCTGAACCGTGCTGACCGCATCAATCGCTGCTTGGACAGCAGCACGTTGAGCGGTGATTGAATCGCGGAAGGGGTCTGGAATCGCGCCGATGGTGTTGATAGCAGTCTGGACTTCGGTTTGGAATCTCGCGTCCAGTTCGGCATCTTGGCTATTCACAAATTCGTTCAGCCCCTGACCATCTGCGGCGAATTTCCCCACGTAGACGTTCTGGATACCGCGGATGTTGTCTTGGAAGTCGGTAATCGAGTTGAAGCTAAACTGCGATTCGACAAGGGTTGTGTCCCGCTCATTGAACGGATCGGAAATCTTGCCGTTGGCGACTTCATCAGCGATGACAATCATGCCGTTGACCATTTCCTGCATCGCGTCTTTCTGTGATTTATAAATAGTGCTTGAATCGCCAGCATTGGCGACCTCTGCGGCGTAGTTTTCACCCGACGCATCCCATGCGTTGCGCAACTGAGCGGTCTTCGATTTCAGATTCTCCGTCGTTGCGACAAGATATTCCAATTCACGGGGGGTAATGTCCTCAGCTTTTCGCTGGTCGCCGTCGCGGAAGAGGAGATACTCGATGGTATGGAAACCTTTCAGCGTGTCTTCAAGTGCGTCAATGGATGCTTCTGTCAATGCCTGCTCACTGGTAAGCACACCGTCAAGATCAACCCGATTGACGGGCCAACTATCGAGTGCTGGGTCGAGCCCTTGTGTATCAACGGGACCGAACAGAAATGCCTCACTCTGTTCCCACGGTTTCCGCGTTGCCTTCCACGCCCCTTGTGCCAGTTCCAAGTGGGCTTGGTTGGTAGCAGCTCCCAACGCCTGCACAGCACTTAGCAGTTCACCTGCCTTGTTGTCCAGGTCGGTGTAGGTGGCAAGCACGACTGTGTTGGCGAAGTCGTTCAAAGTAGTGCTCGCATCAAACGCTTCTTCTTCACCGACAGCAGCGACATCATCGTCATCATCGTCGTTGCCACAACCGGTAAGGCTGCAACCGACGAAGCAAATCGAGAGAACTAGAAGGGTGGATAGGATACAACAAAAGAGTTTTGTTAGATATTGATTGAATCGCATTGGATTTCTCCTTTTTGATTTGAGGTTAAATTAGTATTGAAATCCGAAGCCGAGCGCGAAGGTGTTTTCTTCGTTCTCAACTTCGGTGCCCAATCTCCGTGCGGAGTAATGTCCCTTAAACACAAGCTGCGGATGTGGATGATAATTGACACCAAATGTCCACGTTTGACGTTCCCAACGCGGATTATCAAAGATGTTCCCTTCGACTTCAGCCATTGTATCGTAGTTGTCGTAGCGGACGAACAGATCGAGTACTGCCTCGGTGATCAACGATGATTTGAAGAGCGTAAGCAGATTGTAACCGACTTCGAGGTATCCTCCGGAGGCTCGGCTACTGACAGGGGTTCGCTTTACGTTCAGGTTGTTTGAGAGGTTGCGATTGGTTTTGGAAATAAGTTCTGAATTTTCGAGTGTTCCGTAAAGGAACATCCCACGAACCTTCAACGCGCCGACCTCGTAAAATCCGTGCAGGTCGAGGATGGAGACATGGGCATCAGCCCGGAAGTCCGGTTTGGGGCGGTTGTCCGCGCTGTCTCCGTAGTAACCGGAGATACCGAGAACTGTTCCGTCCATGACCGTATAATCAACACGACCGACGAGCGCGAAATCTTCAGCGTTAGCCGTCTCAAAGCGAAGTTGATGACCGCTGGCAATCCAACGGCGCGAACTGAAGCCGGTGGAGTCCAAGCCGTTGACAACTTGTGCCTGATAGCTGAGCGCGCCGGCTTTGCCGAATAGCTCAATCCCATTTTCATGCCAGATGGTTGGAATAAGATTTGATTCAGATTCGGGGCGGGTGGTTGTGAAGTAGTGTTGGGGGCGATGCCGCTTGGCAGTCAAGCCGACCGGCACGATGATGTGACCGATCCGAAGGTTCAGCGTCGGGCGAATCTCAAAGACTGCAGCGAGTTTCTCAACAATGACCTCGCCGCCTTTTTCGACTTCCGTCTCGAATTCGCCAAACTCCTCAAATTTGTCGAACTCCATTGTGATGCCAGTTCCACCGTGTTCAAGCTCAAGCTCCGCTTCGAGCCGGATGGCCTCACTCATCTGGAACTTCGGCGCAATGACAAGCCGTTCAACATCAATCTGGGCGCGTCGGTCTGGATCGGTTTGCCAATCGAAGTTGGCATAGTTGATTGCACCATATCCGGAGACACTCAATCGTTTGGATTCAGCCGGTGCAACTTGAGCCGTCAAGAGTAGAAGCAGAACACAACAGAGGATTCGCAATTCTAACCTCTCGGAGTTATTGAAATCGAGTCTCAGTTTCAACATGATGTTAAATAAAAACGGGCATCTTTTGCCCGATTGATGTTTGTTGGATGATATTGAGACTCATTCGCAGGTCAAATTTTGTAGTATTATAAATTGCTGTAAAGCGTTTGTCAAGTTTTTTTTACAAATTCTTGACAAAAAAGATTCTGAGGGTCTGAATTGGGGATTAAACGGATTGAGACTGTTCCACAATCGCGTTGCGAACGCCGGGACCGAGGAAAGGAGATGCTAAAGAATATGGAATGGATTACCATTTGATCTCTTTGACTTTTGCAAATTTCGGGATCTCAAACTGAAGGATTGGCGATGGCGGTTGTGTGTTGAGTTGTGGATTGCCATAGACGACGCGTTCATATTCCAGAACTTCGGATTTGGGACCATATAGGCTAGAAGTAACCTCCATGGGGATATAGCTATCGCCGAGTTTGGTGTGGTTCCGGTAAATTGATTTTGCGGCGAGTTTGCCATCGGAGGTCTTGACTTCGGCAGAGATGAGTCTGCCAGTCCGGCTTCCCAGAATAATGGTACCAAGTTTATCCTTTGCTTTCTCGGGTGGCAGCCAATAGGTGTAGAGCACATTGTCCGTTACCTCATGTTGGTCAAGGGAATACCCGATGGCGGTTAACCCGTACTCTACTTGTGTTGACTGGATGATAGATTCAACAAACGGGAGCGGAATTTGTCCTTTGGCGATGAAGCGGAACGCCTGATTTTCAACAGGATAATAGATTTCCAATACCTTGTCTTGCACAACCATTATCTGATTGAGCGGTTCCGTAACCTCAACGACAACCCGCGCTGCTTTTACATCGTAGTGGAGGGTGCCTGTTATAGTTTCCTTTTTGTTGTTTTCGGTTAATTCTCGTGTGAAATCCAAGGAAAGAATTTTTAACGGCGCGGCGTGGAGCGTAGTGCAGAGAAGGGATGTGAGTAAAAGGAGGGCGGTAAGTTTAGAGATTTTGGACATCTGCTTCTTTAATGAGTGACATGGTGACTAGTTTCAGCTGCTAAGAGGAGCGAAAAATACGACCATTGCAAGACCATTGACAATACAGCCTCCGAGGGCACTCTTAACCCGCAGTGTCTTGGCTTTTGCCTTATAAGCATCGGTGTAAAATGCAACATATTCTGGCGATTTACCGAGGAGTCTTGTGACAGGGGGAGCAAGTTCAACACCATAGACGATCATGGGTACAGCGACCCCACCCAGACAGCCTCCCACAAACCAAAGACCTTTGTTAACATCGTTCTGGGCATCGCGCTCGGCAGCGACTATTGCCTCCATCTGTAAATTCTGTTGAGCGAAGGTGACAAAAGGCATACTGAATGTTAGCATTGCCGTTAAAAGTGCCAAAATTTGGAGGGGCTTCTTTAATTCAATTTTCATAAAATATCTTTTGAGTAAAGTGTTTGCGCCGGTGTTATGGACGGGTTTACCAACGACTTTCCTCACTATCTCTAGCGCGCTTGAAATAATATTAATGCAGAAACACTAAACTATGGCTAAACCTCTTAGGATAAGCTATATTGTACATACCTTGCGGAGAGATGCCAATAAAGTTAATTTGATTGATTCAAACAGACTCTAAAATCAGAATAGCAGACAACCACCAGGAATATAATTCCTAGAAAAGGAGATGCCAAATGTTATCGGCATTATATCTTGACTTGGTAATGTAAAGAACGGTCTATCCACCCGCAATTCGAATTTCAGGCGACTCTGGGTGAGGCGCAGAATCTCTATTCCGCCGACAGCATAGGCACCCAAGCCACCATCTGAATCGTATTCGTTGGACCATCTCTCCGCCGAACCGAACCACTCCTTGTGTTTTCTTACACTTGTTTCATAACTGGCACTAACTATGGCGAGCCCAGCGCCCACATAGGGTGAAATATTCCGTTTGTTGAAGAAGTAACGTCCACCGATCGACCAAGAAAAGAAGGAAAAACCTTTGGTGTCGTCCCCATACCCGTCGCGTCCGCTGCCCCGAAATTCGGTTCCCACAGCATAGGATGGCGTCTCATAGGACCAACCAAACTCATAACCGGGTTCAGCTGCTATGTCCGTGCCGGGAACAAAGGTTCCGAAGATTCCTACATTCCAAAGGGACTCGCCGGTTATCTTCCGGAGTTCGCGAGCCTCTTGTTCGGTAACGCTCTCCATGTCAACCGTCGCACCGATCGGCTTGCCGTGGACAAGTGCATCAACCAGTCTCGGTGCTGCTGGGATCATCTCTTCAATATTTGCCAAGGTCAGTTGCCGTTCGATAATAATCGTTCCGATTGGGTTTTCACGACTCAGGCGCACGAAAATCTTCTCACCCAAGCGGCGCAAAACAACGCGATACACATTCGCTGAAGCGGGTGCTTCGTAAACGGGATCGCTGACCGATATTCCCTGCTTGCGCAACTCATCACAGACTAACAGTGCTGCGGTCTGTGCGTCGGATTCGAGGATGCCCGGATGGTCTCCAATCAGGCAGACAGCGGGGGCATCAGCCTCCACAACAGCGGGGACAACTGGTAGGACTAGGAAAATGAAGCCAAACACGGATACCCAGATCTGCTTTAGATCGAACATATTAAAATCTCCTTCTGGAGCCAAAAAACAGAGCCTATGTATGAGGCTGAAATATACATAGGCTTTGAACAGGGATTTCTTGAATCCGCTATAGGTTATTTCCGAACAATGACTGTCCGGGAATTGACTGAGATGACACCGGTGAAGATATTGATAACGAAATCGAGCCCGGTGTACCCGGTCATGATTTCATAGTCGATTGCCGTGTCTGCCATGGCGTTTGTGTCAACTGATGCACACGAAATGCATCTTTCATAAAGATTGCACGCTGAACCATTGCCTTTGGAAATTGGGTACGGTAAGCGGTTTCTAGCGTTTGTAATAAGGTTTCGTCTAGCGGGACCGTCCCGCCTTCCAACCCTGACACCACACACATCGCCCGCGAATCCTCATTCATGAAAACCCATCGGGGCACCATCTGAAGCCCTTGCGTGAGCTTATCGCCCAATCCATCAATCACCTCCACCAGCATCGCATCGTCAATGGCTTTCCAGCCCTTCGGCGCGGATAGCTTTATTTTGAGTGTCGTATCTGTGATTGCAGGCTCGAGGCGTGTCTGATCGACATTAAAAACGAGCGTTTCATACGTGTGTTTTTGGGAATTGGGCGAATCACAACCCACCAAGCTGCCAATGATGATTCCACACAATAGCAGTTGCAGAAATTCCACTCTGATTTTCAATCTTTGCTCCGTTCTGTGAATCCAAGATGTTGTAAGCATTGGAAAATGCAACAACATTGGGATCCGACTGCACTTCTACAACGGATAATGCCCTGAAATGCTAAGAACTGACAAACGCCCCGCCGGGTATTTCAAGCCAACTGTCGTGCACTTCACACTGACTGGACCTAAGTGCACATGATACCAAAAAGCACTTGATGTATCAACGCATTTTAGAGGCCTACATCCCCACAGATACCTAGGAAAATCTTAGCGCGATTCACTATACACTCTGGCGTAACATGGTTGGTATTTGGAGAGGGGGTTTGACCTCAATATTAAATAAGCCTATAACGAATGATTCCATTTTCGGGTTAACAGGATTTATTGATATGAATGATTGACATCAACACCCGTGGCTTCGAGGACTGGCACATCGACGGCAATTGTTTTTGGGTTCAAGGGATTCGATCGCACATTTATTTCTCTCAGGTTGGTCAATCCTACTAAAGGCGACAGGTCCGATACACGGTTAATATCAAGTCCTAGCATTTCCAGATTAGTTAGCCCTGCGAGGGGTGATAGATCTGATATTTCGTTTCCGTAGAGATCGAGTTGTCTCAGATTTGTCAAGCCCGCAAGGGGCGAGAGATCTGAAACCCTGCTATCGTTAATCTCTAAGAATGCCAAATTTGTTAAGCCTGCGAGGGGTGAGAGGTCCGATAATGGGCTGTCGTTGATATCTAGGTGTTCTAGATTAGTTAATCCCGCCAAAGGCGAAAGATCTGTTACTGCGCTGTCGCTAATACCTAGGAATTCCAAATTGGTTAATCTTGTGAGGGGTGATAGGTCTGATATCTCGTTTCTGTAGAGATTCAGTTCCCTCAGATTTGTTAATTCCGCGAGGGGTGAGAGGTCTATAATCCTGTTCTCCCTAATATTCAGCCATTTCAATTTTGTTAGTCCCGCGAGGGGCGATAGGTCCGATATCTGGTTGTTGCCAAGGCGCACGTACGTGAGATTGACCGCAGATTCAAGACCGGTTAGTTCACGGATATCACCCCAACCCGGTTCAAGACTGGTCAAAGTCGCCATGTCGGCATCTGTGATTATGGCACCCGCAGGCTTGTGTAAAGCATCTTCAATGGCAGTGCGGAGATTCGCATCCGGTATATTGACCGGCTGGACAGAGGTAATTCTTTTCGCACACCCGCTCCATGCAATCCCCAGGGCGAGTAACGTGAAGAACAGTGTTGAAAGACGCAAGAAGTGTAACATAATTTCCTCCGATTAGTGGGATTTATCTATACGTCTAATAAAATGCCTGACAAAAACGCCTTTGGCTTCGAGGATTGGCACATCAGCGGCGATTGTTTCTGGATTCAGTGGATTGGATTGAACATTTAGGTCCTTCAGATTGGTTAATTCCAGTAGGGACGATAGGTCTGATACACGATTGCCGGAAAGCCCCAATTTTTTCAGATTGGCTAACCCTATCAAGGGCAATACGTCCGATACACGGTTGGATCCAAGTCCCAGCGATTCCAAAGTGATTAATTTTGCGAGGGGCGATAGATCCGATAACTGATTTCCACTAAGTCCTAGGAATTTCAGGTTTGTTAATTTTGCGAGAGGTGGAAGATCTGATACCTTGTTGTCACCAACTAACAGCATTTCAAGTTGGGAAAGTTGTGTCAAGGGCGACAGATCCGAGATGCGGTTACTCATGAGCCAAAGATCCCTCAGATTCGCCAATTCTGCAAGGGGTGATAGGTCTGATACGCTATTAATGGGAAGTTGTAATTGCCTGAGATTCGTTAATCCTGCCAAAGGCGACAGGTCCGATATGCAGTTAACGGAAAGGTTCAGCCATTCCAAGCTTGTTAATCCTGCGAGGGGTGATAGGTCTGAGATTTGGTTATTATGAAGACTCAGGTCTTTCAGTTTTGTTAATCCTGCGAGAGGGGAAAGATCTGATATTCCGCTTTTGTTAATACTCAGGTCTTTCAGTTTTGTCAGTCGCGCGAGGGGCGATAGGTCCGATAACTGGTTGTCACTGATATCTAGGTCTTCTAGGTTTGTTAATCCAGCTAAAGGTGAGAGATCTGTTACTCCGCTTTTGTTAATACGCAGGTATTTCAGTTTTGTTAATCCTGCAAGGGGCGATAGATCCGATAGCTGGTTATTCCTAAGGGACAGTTCCGTGAGATTGGTTGCAAATTCAAGACCGGTTAGCTCACGGATAATATCATCCCTACTCCCTCCAAGGTTCTTCAAGGTCGCCATGTCAGCGTTTGTGATTGTGGCACCCGCAGGCTTGTCGAGGGCACGCTCAATGACAGCGCGGAGGTTGGCATCCGGTATATTGACCAGTTGGACAGGAGGGATCCTTTTCGTGCACCCGATCCATGCAATCCCCAGCATGAGTAACATTATGGACAGTGTTGAACAACGCAAGAAGTGTAGCATGACTTCCTCCTTTTTGGGCGAGTTGCCCGGTAGGTTCTGTTGGCATTTCAACAGGACGAGATAGGAGCTGCGGTAAATCGCTGCCAAACGAAATTCATTCGGTTCACCAACTATGGTAGATTTTATAATTACTTAGACACTTCCAATGCACAGCCAACCCCCTAAATCCCCCTTATCAGGGGAACTTTGGAAACTTCGTGAAGGTCGGAGTTATTGGTAAATGTCTACTTATTTCTCTAGTTCACCATAATTGCAATTTTAATACCACCGTTATCTCGGATCACCAAGAGATTGTACAAAAAACTGAGCTTTTTGGCAAAATCACTCTCTGGAAGACTTTGGGCTTGCTTTTGAGGTGAACTGTGATTTCAAAGGGGGTGTTATGCTCACAAGGCGGTTGTGGGAACTATGCTACACCGTCGTCGCAAAAATGCTACACCGGTGCTAGGACGTGTTGCATCAACAAAAGCGAGCCGAGCCTATCTTCTGTTGATTATAATTCACGGTAATCCCCTTGAAACACCTCTCTAATGTGCCAGTCTATAAAACTTTCGTGCGGATAGTAGGACTGCCTTTGAGGGAAGTTAATTTGTTCACCGTGAAACCTCAGGAGCCACTCCTGAAAGCCCACTGAACCGTGGACATCATCTGATACCAGTATTTCTAATTGCTGGGACAGCGTAAACGCTCCACGGTCAAATAGCTTATGGTGTAGCGAACATAGAGCCAATCCATTTACTTCTATATCGGAACCGTTTGCCTGCCTCCATCTGATATGAGATGCTTCTAACGCAATGGGTGAGTTGCCCAATCTCACATCAAAACTGCAAACAGCGCATTTATATTCGTAGGCTCTCAGGATATCCCCTCGGAAGTTGGGCGTGCTCCTAGGCTGGTTAGAAATCTGGAGAGGGAACTCAATCCCGACAGCCTGTAAAATGTCCTCGTGAAGCGAAGAAGGAAAGTGAGTATTTAGCAAGTTCTGGATTATTTGAGGGGCGAGTCCAGGATCGTTCTGAAATTGCTTGGCAATGGGTTCATGGAAACCACTAGAAACATGGTGCTCAAGCAGATTCTTTCTACTTGCTCCCCAGCGGAATTCGTGACAATTTTGTGGGCATCCGTTACCTTCCAAACACTATCATTTTGGAGTCGCCAAAACGGATACTCGGTTCCTTGGGTGGTTTGTCTATATCCGAACTCCTGTAGTAGTTTTCCAAGATCTTCATCTATTTCGGAGTATGGAACAAGCCGACTTCCATCACGTAGCAATTTTTCTATTGCATATAGGATCAGTAATGGTTTGTGGGGTGCGCTTTCAGCCCCTCGTTTCCATATTTTCAAGTTATTAAATTTCTGAATGATTTCTCTGTCCATTTTTCACTCTTTGCTGTTTGGGCTAATTTGCAGTAAGCTACGCACCGCCACAAGTCAAATACGACTTGCATGGTGTGTTGGAATAGGTCGTTCATTCCTAAATTGAATCTGAAACTTACCGAATTCAATCTGTTCAATCTCGGACCGGAAAATCGTGCCAATTTCTGTCAAGTCGCGCTTAATCCCACTACCGGGGCGGAGTAACTTAATATGTGGCTGGTAATGGCGAGCTCCAAAACAGTTTGTCCAAGCAGTAGTAGCAGCGCGATTTCCAACTACTCTATCAGTTTCTAATTGATAGACGCTTTTTCGCAATTGTTGGATTTCGGCAATTGCTTGATTACGCTTTGTAAGGCGGATAGCTACTGAGCCCCGGGAAGGTTCAAGGTCTGGGCGGGGATTTTCACCTCCGGGTGCCAATACCATAAAACGCGTTTCATCCACATTTGCATTAATATGGACACGTTGATTTTCTTCAACTAAACCCGGTAGAGGTCTCCGGGCGTAATATACGGTTAGGTGAAGTCCACGTTGGACTGCACCTTGCGGGATGCCACATTTGTCCACTAGAAACTGTGCTATTCGCTCTTCACAGGTCCTAGTGACCCAAAGAATAGCGTACACTTCATATTCATGGATTCGTTTTGACTCCATCACTACCTCTCAATTTTTGAATTCCAATAAATCGGATTATCCAACTGTAAGTAACATTCTGATTATGCAATTATCTGAGTTGTTCTGCAATACCATCTTTTCAAGGAAATCTAAGAACCTGTTTGAAAAAGAAAAAATCTGACTCAAGAGTTCATGTTTACGTCCAATCATTGGAGCAGTGAATACCATTCCAATGAAAGGCATAAACATGACCCGAACAACCTATCCCACGGATTTGACCGATGCCCAGTGGGACAATCTGTTCCCCTATCTGCCAAAACCTTCACCGGTAGGTAGACCGCTCAAATGGGAGATGCGCTCAATCATCAACGCTATTTTTTATATAGTCAAATCAGGGTGTCAATGGCGAATGCTCCCGCATCAGATGCCCCCATGGCAAACGGTCTATTCCCATTTCAGAAAATGGAAAGCCGATGGCACATGGGTGATGATTCATCAAGCACTTCATCACCAAACCCGTTGTGATATTGGCAAAGTGCCTTCACCGACAGTCGCTATTATTGACAGCCAATCGGTCAAAACGACTGAACTGGCAGACAGTCGAGGGTTTGATGCACATAAGAAGGTCAAAGGGCGTAAACGTCATATAGTCACCGATACAATTGGCATTCCATTGCGGGTGAAGGTCACTGATGCCAATGTCAGTGATAACCAAGTCGCAATAGAGTTACTCAAAGAGGTTTTTAATTGGCACATAACGATTCAGTTAGTCTGTGCGGATGCGGGTTATCGCGGAGAATTAGGTGACTGGTTATATATGGCGCATCAGTGTCGATTGGACATTGCGCCATCTGTTAGGCAATCAGGATTTGTAGTTATCCCCTTGCGGTGGATTGTGGAGCGCACCTTTTCTTGGTTCGCTTGGTTTCGTCGATTGACTGTGGACTATGAACGCTCCGCTGAGACTGCTGAGGCTATGATATACATTGCTTCCATTTACTTGATGCAAAACCGTATCAAATGACTTTTAAAACAGGCTCTAAGAGTTTCAGCCTTATCACATTTCCCAAACGACCAATTGTTAGGCAGTAGCCACATCAATAAACGCTGCTGTTGACGCTGGCAGTGGAACAGCAGAACCATCTTCTTGTAGACTTTCAATATGAAATTGGATCGCTTCTGCAATTAATCCGCGTACTTCCTCCATCGTTTCACCTATTGCGACACAGCCGGGGAGGTCGGGCACATAGGCACCGTAACTGTTCGAATCTTTTTCAAATACAACTAGGTATTGCATACGTTCCTCCAAGTTAATCTTTGAGGCCGGCTTGCTTGAGAACACTATTGAGCGTACCGGGTGGCACATCCAATCCTAATTTTCCAGCAACGGTAACAGTACCTGATTTGGTTGGATGTCGAAGCTGCCGGTGACTGCCCCGCGTTCGTACCAGATACCAGCCATCTCTTTCAATCAGTCTAATGAGGTTTCTAACTTTCATAGCGTGAATCTACTGAAGTTTGGGGATTTTCACCTTCTGCTTAGGTCGTGTTCGCTGGAAAAATGCAAATGCGCCCAAGTAATTTTCCAATCCAGTTACCTGTTAGAGGGCGCAGGCACCCATGTAAGCATGAAATCCACATGAAACTCGTTTGGCTTCATTGCTGCGTTACGTTCAAAATCCAGTGCATTTGATCCTGTATCCAGCCCAAGAAATTCACCATCTGTGAATTTCACACATAAAGCTTCACTTTGATGTACCTCCTCAATATCTCCACGTTTGCCAAACTCCACTTTTTCAACCGTTTTCCCTATCATTCTTGTTGCGTTGCAAATTGAATAATGTGATTCGACATCACCGACAATTTTGGGTAGAGAAGCCATAATTTCGCACCTCCTTTCAGAGGAAGCCGGCACCCATCTAAGCGCGAAATTTACCTGAAAGTCATCTGGCTTCATTGCCGCATTACGTTCAAGTTCCGAGGCATTTGATCTTGTATCCATTGCAAGGATTTCACCATCTGTGAACTTCACATGTAAAACTTCACTTTGATGTACTCCTTCAATATCCTTGCGATCTTCACGCTTACCAAACTCCACTTTTTCAACCGTTTTCCTTACCATTCTTGTTGCTTCACAAATCGAATGATGTGGCTCAACATCACCGACGATTTGTGGCAGATAATTCATAGCGTCATGCCTCTTTAGTTCATGATCGGCTGAAACACCCAATTCTGATTCTACTAGCTGAAGTAACTCTTCATAAGCCTCAACAGCACTTTCTATATCACGATAGAAATTTCCAAAAGCATCGTATTCTATTGCTGCGGATCTGACGTCATGACTACTGTTCCTACGCTGTTTGCTAACTTTTGAAAGCAGGGTATGGAGTTTGGAGTGCTTATCAAATTCGTGAAATACATGTCGTAGCAATATTGGCGATCTCATATTTTGTGCTTCAAGTATTGTCTGCTTTCTAATACATGCAAGGGCCAAAAGGCATTTTTTTGAAAGCGAATCAACTAAGAAACCATATAGATCTCTGTGAGCATCTTCATAGGCATGACTATTTTGAGATATGGGATAACGAATAGATTTATCCGGCACTTTCGTATAAAGTGGCTCGTCCACAAGTGTTTTACAGCAGGCATTAATTTTTTTGATAATATGACTTAATCGTTTTCTAGGCGCAATCGATACCTCAAAACTACCTCGCCTATATCTATCGTACCACATTTCAAATCGTTCATCCTCTTGCGATAAGAGAGATTTTTCAACAATGAATGGGCTCCACTTTCTTTTTTCTATTTCTGGAGCCTTTGCTAAATCTGGGAGGTAAACAGCAATGCACAATGTTCCGTCTTTTTTACTATGATATCCAAAACGAATGCTGATGTATTCGTCTAGTCTTTCCGAGGATTCAAGTTGATAAAAGTATGTGTCCTTTGTTTCGAGAATTCCCTCAAAATAGTCTGTATCCAACTCATACTTATCGGGGTGGCTTGCGTAAAGATTAAGTACATCTGCTTCAAAGAAACCAATGATACGATCTAACACAGGATTATTTGACATAAAATTTTCCTCTATAAATTAACGAAAAAGTTCGGTTTTGAGGCGAAGGGCAATATTATATCATATCAACCCCTCCCGTTTGGCGAGATAGGCTGACAGCGCGTAATCAACGGGGGTTGCGGTGTCGATCGTGTTATAGTCGATGTCGGATCTGCTCAGTTCCAACTTATAGTGGTTGATGAAGTCGTGCAGATGGCTGAGATAGCTTTGGCGGATTGCCTGCGGCGTTGCGATGACCTCCTCGTCCGTTTCGGCATCAACGAAACGCGCCACGCGGTCAAATGCAAACTCTAATTCCTGGTTGTCTAGGATATGAAAGACGATCACCTCATGTCCGTCGTAACGGAGGTGTTCTAAGGCTTTCACGACTGTGTCGGGGTCATCCTCATAGAGGTCAGAGACTAGGATAACCAATCCGCGTTTGCTGAGGCGTTCGGCGATCTGGTGGATGGGTTGCCCCATGCGCGTGAGTTTGTTCGTTTGGATCCGTTCAAGCGTCAGCAGGATTGCGTGGAGATGGGCGGGAGAACTCCGGGCGGGAAGGTATTCGTGGAGGCTTTCGTCGAAGTAGGCGAATCCGACGGCATCCCGTTGCTTTGCCATGAAATACGCAATCGAAGCGATAAGGTAGCTGGCGTATTGCAACTTCGTCAGATCGCCAGAACCGTAGTTCATTGACTCGCTGGTGTCGAGGAGGAGGTAACAGTTGAGGTTGGTTTCCTCCTCAAATTGCTTGATGTAGTACCGATTGGTGCGTCCGTAGGCTTTCCAGTCGAGATGTTTGATATCATCGCCGGGCATATATTGTCGGTACTGCGCGAACTCGACGCTGAAGCCGTGATAGGGACTTTTGTGGAGCCCTGAGATGAATCCTTCGACGACAAATTTTGCAATGAGTTCGAGGTTTCCGATTTTTGCTAATGCGACGGGATCCAGATACCGCTGTCCTTCTCGATTTTGCATCGGTTTCGTCCTTATCACCCCGCCGGGGCTTTAGAATGTCGATTTTGGAGCATCGATCGACGGCAGGGCAACCACAAGGGTTGCCCCTACAGGAATTAACTCAGATCCTCTTGGAATGGAGATTGGTTCAATCTATCACACGCTAGCAACTTGGGTGCCTATATCTTTTTAAGCACCATTAATGTTAGGTCATCAAACTGCTGGGCTTCCCCCTGAAATTCGATAACATCGTCATAAATGGCTTGGCATATCTGATCGACGTTTTCGCCTTTCACGCGTGTTGCGACCGCTTCCAAACGCTCTTCTCCGTACAGTTCGCCGTCCGGGTTTACGGTTTCCGTTACTCCATCGGTGTAGAAAAGCACGACATCCCCGCTGTGGAGTTGGGTGGTCTCCTGCTCATATTCTACGATTTCCGACAGCACATCGTTAGGGAACATACCCAACATCACGCCGCCTTTTTCCAGCTCATCACAACCGCCAGCGCACCGGATGACGAGCGGGTAGTTGTGTCCGGCGTTGATGGAGGTCATCTGATCTGTTTCCGGATGTAATTGAGCGTAGAAGAAGGTTGCAAATTTGCCGGAGGTGCTGCTTGCATAGAGCAGTGAATTGAGTGCCTCTGCCATGCTCGGCAGATCTTTCTTTCGCGTTACCTCTGAGTGTAACCCCGCCCGCAACGTCGCCATTAGTAGCGCGGCTTGCATCCCTTTGCCAGAGACATCGGCGATGGCGAGACCCCAGGTGCCGTTTAAATCTGGGAGGCAATCGTAGTAGTCTCCGCCGACCCCGCCACGGGGGAAGTAAAGCCCGGTCGCCTCATAGCCGGAGATTTCCGGTAATGTATCGGGAATCAGATTCTGCTGAATCTTTGCCGCTTCGTCCATTTCCGCCTGTAGTTGACGTCCCTCCAGTGCCTCTTGGTAGAGTTGCGCATTTTCGATTGCAACTCCTGCCTGATTGGCGAAGGCTTCGAGCAGGACTCTATCTTCGTTGGTAAAATCCAGGGTAGCTCCCCCTCTTCCCTCCTTATCAGCGACAATCAACACTCCCAGAGTCTCTTCACGTCCAAGCATGGGGACGGCCATTAGGTTCCTGCGACCGAGCAACGCACCTTCCCCTTCATCATTGCAAATCAGTGTTTCACCCCCTTGCGTTGCGATTTCGGCGAGGGGGGATAGCACGGACGGAGCGTCTTGATCTGCTTGTAGGGGGATCGATAGATTTTCTAGGTCGGCATTCGCTTGAGGGTCAAGGACGAAAATGGATTTCGTTTCAAGCCGCTGTGCGACTGGGTCAATGAGTAATAACACACCTGCGCTGGCGTCCAACAGCGTGATCGCATGTGTCACCACCTCTTCCTGCACAGCCTCCGTGTCGAGCGATTTGCAGATCTGGGTAGCGGTATCAGAGAGCATAAAAAGGCGGAACTGTTCTGCGCGGGTTTTGTCGACTAGGCGAGAGTAAGCGATTGCGACGGAGATTTGGTTTGCCAGCACAGGCAGGAGCTCCCGATTCCAGTCCTCCAAATCATCCTGTGTTCTGAAACTTCCTAGGCTGATAACCCCCAGAAATTCATCGCGTATCTTTAGGGGTGCCCATAAATTGGCATCAAGGAGTTCTAATTGGGGTTGGATTTGATTGAAAAAGGTATCCAAGGTAGGCGGTGGGTTAGAGGGATCGACGGTTGAAGATTCAAGTATCGCCGCGATGTCGTCGTCAGTTACCGAAATGCTCAACGATTCATCCTTGATATTAATCGCCGCTTCAACAGCGAGACAATTCTCAGTGGGTTGAAAGAGCAAAATTGCGCAACGGGTGACTTGCAAGGTGCCGTGGATGATGCGCAGATAGGTCCGACTTGATACGTTAAAGTTACCGCGCCCGGAGATGATTGTCTCACCCAGTTGTTCAAGCTCAGACAGGCTAAAAATCAGCCGTTGTATTGTCTCTTCAGCAGAAACGGATTGCATCTCTTCATCACCTCTGATCGGTTGGTTGGGATTGATTATCTATCGCAGATTGCGCGGGTGCTAGTGGTGCTATCGGTTGATCCGGCTCAGTCGCGCCCAGCCAATCCAGTTATAGGTCGGTCGTTGCGGACGTCTCATCGGGGTAAATCTCGGCATATTGAGCGAGTCCCATCATTTTGAAAGTCCGCTCAATTACGGGTGTTAAGTGGCAGAAATGCACTATTCCCCCCTGCTCTTGAAGCAATTCAATAATCTCAATTAAGATGGAAATGCCAATACTGTTAACGAGTCGGGTTCTCTCAAGATTAATCACAAGCGTACTGTATCCTTGATTCATAAGGTCTTTGGCAGTTTCGGCGAGTTTTTCCGCCGTCGGTCCGTTTAGATATCCATCCGTTTGAATAACAGCGTAACCGTCTTCGGTACGCGTGTTGACATTAAAAGATGACGCCATTTGTTTCCTCCTTCATCAAAATTTTTAGGTGGTGGTTGTGTTTCCTATTTTTGATTACGCTCTTTTCTTCAGCATCGTGATGGTTGTTCCTTCATCACCGCTGTCGATATCCACTTCATCCATCATCTCGCGAATAATCTCCAACCCCCACCCGCGCTTTTGCATGGCTCGGGCCCGAGCTTCTCCGGTTAAAAGCTTGGTTTTGTCCATACCAAATCCGGTGCCGTGATCCGTAATTTTTAGCTCCAGTTCATTATCTGTGAGAACGTAGGTGACTGTCACCTTGCGATCTTTGCTATTGCTATGTTCAAAAGCGTTGATGCAGGTTTCGATGATAGCCAATTGAATCTCATCAATGTGGGTTTCGTCAAACTCCATAATTTCGGCGATGATAGAAGCGGTGTGCGCAGCGACTAATTCCATATTAGGGTGTATCGGAATGTTCAAAGTCACTTCGTGTTTCACTTGATCTGCCATTTGGGACTCCTTCCTTTTGGAGTTAGGAATGTTCCGTTTGTTGCGTTTCACATGAAAATTGATAAAAACTGGGTTATTTTTTTAGGGAATACGACTTATTTTTAAGGATTTTTGACGTGGGGGCAAAGCGATATTTGAGCAAGGTCCACCCTGCACGGATGCCCTCCCTCCAGAATCGGAGTTTTTTCCCACCACCCTTTGTGCGCGGGAAGTAGGAGATAGGCACTTCATGGATATGATAGCCTGCGCGTAGCACCTTCGCTGTCACTTCTGGGCAGAACTCAAAGCCTTGAGCCGTCAGATTGAGGCTGGCGACCAACTTGGCATTAAATGCCTTGTAACATGTTGCCTCATCGGTGATGCGTACATGATATAGCAGATTTGTGAAACTGGTAAGCATACGATTCGCTATGTAGGTTTTCAAACTAGCCTGTTTTTTACCGTTCAGGAATCTTGAGCCGTAGACTACTTTGGCAATACCTTTTTGTAAGACTTCCAGAATTGGTATCAGATCTCTGGGACAGAGTTCAAGATCGGCGTCTTGAATGACGACAAACTCACCGGTGACCTGTTCCAGTCCAAGCCGAATCGCGGTTCCTTTGCCCCGATTGTCTTTGCACTGAAGGATTTTTAATTTCGGCTCATCGCGCATCTGTTCCAAAATTTCAAAGGTTTCGTCGGTTGAGCCGTCGTTGACGGCGATGATTTCCGTGTCAATCGGTATTTCCTTAACCGCTTCAACGACCTGCCGAATCGTTCGAGCCTCATTAAAAGCTGGGATAATGACTGACAGGGTTGGGAAGCGATGTGTAGGATTTCCACTCACCGGCTGTCCCGGTTTTTTCAATTATAACAGCCCCTTTGACATACCGCCATCCACTTGGATTGTGGTGCCGGTGATGTAGCTTGCGCGTCCGGAGGCAAGGAACACAACGAGACTGGCGAATTCCTTGGGGTCTCCGATTCGACCGAGTGGTATATCTTGGGTCATATTTGCAAGGGCTTCCTCATACGTAATCCCCGCCTCCTCTGCCCTCACAGTGGCTAACTGTTTAATCCGGTCGGTGAAGATAATCCCCGGACAGACATTGTTTATGAGAATATTGTTGGGTGCAAGCTCGGACGCAAGTGTTTTAGCGAACCCGATAACGCCGGTCCGCGCCATGTTAGATAGCATCAATCCATCTACCGGCTGTTTCACGGAAATGGAGGTGAGATTGATTATGCGGCCTCCGCCTCGCGCCTTCATGCTCGGCACAACACCACGGCAGAGGTTAATCGTGCTGAGTAGGTTGAGGTGCAGTGCTGTTTGGTAATCTTCGGGAGATAGATCTGCGAACCGACCCGCTCTGGGCCCACCGGCGTTACTGACAAGAATATCAATTCCGCCGAATCGGTCGATGGCTTTGGCAATCAACCCGCTAACCTGTTCCGGTTGGCTGACATCCGTTGGGACTGCCAAGACTTCCGCCCCCGTTTTTTCACGCATTTCGGCGGCTGTCTCTTCCAGTGTCGCCGGATCCCGTGCACAGATTGTCACCTTTGCCCCTTCTTCAGCCAATCCGAGCGCGATGGCTTTGCCGAGCCCTTTACTTGATGCCCCAACGACTGCAACTTTATCCTTGAGTCCGAGATCCATTATTTCTCCTTATGAATACGTTTTATGCGACGCTATATCCGAAGCTAAAAATAAATATAACCTGAGTTACTACTTATTGGAAATTAGGGAATTTTGTATATTTCTTAGCATGCTACGTTGCGTTCTATTTATCAGTCCTGCTCGGCTTGGATAGACATATCCAAGCCATCCGTGCGCGTGTGCAGTGGATTTGTCAATCCACTGCGAGCGGTGATTTACTCGCTTTAGGTCCATTCACCCAAGTTGGGCTGTTCACCTAAGTGGCAACTTGAGATAAATATATCACTGCGTTTTCATCATGTCAACACCAAATTCGCCGGTTAGGGTTCAAGCATTACTTTGCCCGCCTGACCGTTGGCAAATTTAGTGAATGCCGTCTGTGCTTCGACAAGCGGGAAGTGGTCGGTAATCATCCGTCCGATGGGTAAGCCACGCCGATACAGATCGAGCATGGCGGGATATTCCGAGTAGTGATAGAACCAACTTCCCATCAACGTGATGTCCTTCCGTATTAGATCGCGGCTTGGACTGATCGGTAGGTCGCCCTGCTCACCAACGCACATGATTGTCCCTGCCACCGCAACCAAAGTGAAGGCAAGTCTAAGCGTCTCCGGGCGTCCAGCCGCCTCGATGCACTTGTCCATAAGCATACCGTGGGTGATTTCTGTGATTACTTCAAGGGGGTCGGTATGCTGCGAGTTGATGGTGTGCGCGGCGCCGGCTGCCTTTGCAAGGGAGAGTCGATAGTCGTTGATGTCAATAGCTATCACTTCCGCCCCTAGGAAGGATTGCACGATGGTGTTTCCAAGCCCGACGGGACCTGCTCCCAAGACGCACACAAAATCGCCACCTTTGGTGTTAAGCCGTTGACTCACATGATAAGGGACACCAAAGCCGTCGCCGGTCAGAAGCACCCCTACGTCAAACGGGATGTCTTCAGGCAGCTTGAGACAAACATGGTCTGGGGCAGCGAGTCGTTCCACATGTGTTCCCGAACCGCCGCCTATGCGGTTACCGCAGAAGGTATATTTTCCAACCGCACACCACCGACAATCCCCGCACCCCCAAACGGCGTGGACGCCAACGTGGTCCCCCACCTTGAATTTTGTTGACTGCCCCGAGTCGATGACCTCTCCTGCAACTTCATGTCCGCCATTGGACGCGTGAGGGGTTGGGCTGCGGTAGCCGTGCATTTCACTGCCACAGATTCCTGACGCCTTAACCTGAATCAGTAGGTCGTTCTCATTGGGCGTTGGTTCAGGATATTCTTTAACGGTAACTGTCTCATTTCCCAAAAGTTGGACACCAAGCATCTGATTTCTCCTGATAATGGCTGATGGCACGGTATTGGGTGCCGGGGTTGTTTAGTTACGTGCAAAGACCAACACATCAACGCCTCTATCCTGGTGTTGAATTTGGTTTTTCAATGTCGCTTCGTGGCGGAATCCCGCATTTTGGACCGCTTCGGCTTTGTTAGTTGAGGCGGATTCAACGTAACACTGGGTTTTGGCATCTGGGAAATCAATTGCTTCGAGCAGCACCGATGCTGATTCATAGAGGTTCGGATGAACGAAAACGTCTAACACCGCTGTGTCGGGCTGCCAGCGTGTATCCCAAAAGACTGTTGCCACGCCAACAATTGCCCCGGCGTCCGATTTCAGCAGCTTTGCGTCGTGGTAGGTATCCCCATCTTCTAGCGCTTGTTTGAACCCAAGAAAACCGCCCTCGAAATTCGCAGGTCCATAGATGCCGAATGCGATGCTGCGGAGGTAGTCGCCCTCAACGATCCCGGTTAGTGCGGTCATCTTTGCCCAGTCGTGCCATACCACATCCTTTGCGTGAACGGGGCTCTCAGCAAAGTAGCGGTCATCGAAGTCCTCAACCGCATGGTATTTCATGAAGCCTGAACCGGGGAAAACACTCTCAAAGCCGAAACTGTTGTAGATATAGTAAGGGTGGCTGTTGTATCCGGTTCCGAGGTAGAGTGCTTCACCGTCCCGCTGACGGAAGTCCTCCATTTGAAACTGCATCACCGCTTTACAAGCACCTTTGCGCCGTTGCGTCGGTGTGGTAAAGACATGCCCAAGGATACCAACGTGTTGGTATTCAACTATCATAATATTTGCGATGATTTCCCCCTCCACTTTGCCGACATAGAAGCGTGTCTCCAAATCATCGAGCGGTTCAATAACGGAGCGTTCCAGATGCCACTTGAAGCCCCCGCCCTTGTGTGCTAAGAACGGCTTAATCTGTTCCGCATGCGCTTCGTCTGGGGCAATGATAACACCAACCTCCATTGTCTCACCAGTTTTGAGTTTAAGATCTGCAAATTTGTTATACATTTCGTCTCCCCTGATTCGATCCAGATTGGAAACCTAGCAAAGAGAATTTTATGTCACGCTGTTATTAAATTGAATTCATACTGCAAAAGGATTATTGGTAGAACCGATTTCGTCAATCCATCCTATTTTAGGCACACAAAAAAAACCCAAAAATCTGGGAGCGGATTATCGTTTGCTGTCAAAGCAAGTTTAACCGCTATGCGCGGCATTATATCACCTCCTTATTTGAAATGCAAGTGGATCTAGGGGGGGTAGAAAGCTGCGTCTAATTTCCCCTTTACACCCTTTCTGCTTCGGCGTATAATGTTGCCCTAAAGTTTCAGGATTTGTCCCCGTTAAAATCAGATATGGGGTATGTTTTTGCTGACTGAAGGCTAACTAGCAACAATCCCAATGCTTTAGCTTTGGGTCCAACACGGTAATTTTGTCTGATTTTCTTGGCAAAGTATGGTATAATCGTCTTGTCTTTCAGTAGGGGAATGTCGCTCTACCGCTTGGTAGAGTCCCCTACACCCTACGACATAGGAAACGATAAACGGAAAGACAACCCCAATGTTAAAAACTCATAAGATAGCGTTAGATCCGAACAACGTTCAGGCAACCCAATTTGCTCAACATTGTGGTTACACCCGTGTTGCCTACAATCATGCCTTAGCCGATTTCAAAGCAGGTTTAGCCAAAGGGGATTGGCACAGTCATATAGACCTTCAACACCGCTTTAACGCTGTTAAATATGATAAGTACCCATGGGCTAAGGATATGTCGCAAACCGTGTCGAAATGTGCTATCTACAATAACCTCAAGGACGCTATAGGTCGTTGGCAGTTAGGTCAGAATCGTTTTCCCAAGTTCAAGAATCGGTTCCATGGTCAGAGTTACCAAGCGATTGCAGGCAAAGGAGAAACCCAAGTCGAAGGACAGCGTATAAAACTTCCCAAAATTGGTTGGGTCCGCTTATGTGAACCCCTTCGCTTCCTTGGTAGTATCTGTAAGGTCATTATCTCTAAGCATGGACATCGTTGGTTCGCTGCTATTCTTGTGGATACATTCAAAGACGATCCAATACCTGATATTCGACAACACCCCGTCGTTGGTGTGGACGTAGGTATCAAGCACTTGGCGGTCACGTCCGAAGGCGTGTACTACGAGAATCCGAAAGCCTTAAAGGGTTACGAGCGCAAGCTAAAGCGGTTGCAACGTCAGTTGAGTCGAAGGGAAACAGGCAGTCGTAATTGGCATAAGACCCAAGCGAAGCTTGTCAAGCTACATTACCGTATCACCTGTATTCGACAGGACGCACAACACAAAGCGTCCACAGTAATTATCAATAGTGCAAGCCGTATCGGGATTGAGTCGCTAAATGTTGTAGGTATGCTTAAGAATCATAGGCTTGCAAAGGCGTTATCGGACGCTTCGTTGTCGAGTTTCCTGTCTATGCTAAAATACAAGGCAGAACGGATAGGTGTAAAGATTGTAGAAGCAGATACCTTCTACCCGTCTAGTAAGACTTGCTCGGCTTGTAATGTGATGGATAGTAACCTATCCTTATCAGATAGAACCTACCATTGCAGTGTGTGTGGTCATACGCAAGACAGAGATCTCAACGCTGCGATAAACCTGAGAAACGTCGCCATGGGACACACGGAGACGTAAAACGCTTGTGGAGAGATGGTAAGACCTCGGTTGTCGGGGCACGTCCCGTCGAAGCAAGAAAATAGCATGGAGATTCTAATGTCTGCCAATAAGTCTATTAAGAACCCCAAAGATTTATCTTTGGGAGCAGTCAGAGGACTGACGAATGACGCTTACAAAGGAACAACTTGAACATTTCAAAGTGGAGGGGTACGTAGTGCTTGAGGCAGCATTACAGGATGTCGATTTCGAGCCGGTGATTCAGGACTACGAGGAGGTTATAGACAGGCTCGCCAAAGATCTGTACGCTGAAGGTCGAATCAGTCAACTGTACGCGGGCGAACCGTTTGAAACGCGTCTCGCTCGGATATGCGACGAAGATGAGGCAACCTATTTCGAGTCGGACACATTTCTGGATGTGGGTCATATCCGGGGCAGTGGGACTTTTCACTTTATGCGCAACAAACGGTTGCTGGATCTGATAGAGGGACTTATCGGTCCAGAGATCTGCTGTAGTCCCATGACGCATATACGCGCGAAGCTGCCTTCGGACCTAGAGCAGGGGCGAAACTCCAACGTGGTCTTCTGGCACCAAGATGCGATATTCTTCCATGAGGAAGCGGATACAACCTTCGTCCTGACGGTCTGGATCCCTTTGTGCGATACCACGGAGGAGAACGGTTGTCTGCGGGTGATGCCCCGGATACACAAGCACCGCACGGTATACTGGGGCGACAGTCTGCCAGACGGGGACTGGGTTTCTGTGCCGATGAAAAAGGGAGATGTGATCTTTATTCACAAGCTCACCCCCCATTCGTCGGGTACAAACAGCACAGATGCTATCCGTTGGAGCATGGATATACGTTACCAGAAAAGAGGAACGCCGACGGGTCGCGCCTTTTGGCCCAGCTTTGATGCCCGGAGTCACCTATCTCCGGATTCCGAAACCGATTACGAGGAGTGGCGGCAGGCTTGGATCACGGCACTCGAAAAGTATCCAACAAAAGTGCCCCGTAAGAACCGACCGGAAGGACCAACCCCGTACCGGGGCGATATGTAAAGGTGAGGCAATATGAGCAGCAAGCGAACGATAAAGGTTGGTATCTACGGTGCTGGTGGCCATGCGCGGAACAACCATCTCCTTAATCTTATGCGGTTAGAGGGAGTAGAGGTAGTCGCAGTCTGCGATATTGTTGAGGAAAACGCACGTCAGGCAGCTGCCGACTTTGGGATTTCGAGAAGCTACACTGATGGTCACGAAATGGTAAAAAATGAATCGCTAGACGCATTATGGTCAACAGTAGTGGCTGCTGCGCGTGAGGACGGTGTTGAGGTCGCCGCAGCCGAGAAGGGTATTCATCTCTTTATTGAGAAGCCACAGGCGATGAACATGAAGGTTGCTTATCGCATTGACAATGCGATTCGCCGCTCCGGGGTGTTGAGCACCGTCTGCTTCCGCGAACGCTACCGCCCTATCTTCCAAGAAGCCAAACGGCTGCTTCAAGACAAGAAAATTGTCCACATTCGGTTCCAGATGATATCGGACTTACCTGCACGCCTTCCAGAGGGGGAAGCACCGCGTTGGGACGGTGCTTTAGAACTTCGTGCCCCCTTCTTCGGATGGGGTCCTCACGCTCTGGATTATTGTCGCTATATGAGTGGACTCGATATGATTCGCGCTCAAGCTTTTTTTCATCATCCGGGGTGGTACGAAGCACCTCTGTCCTCTTCGTTCAACTTCATTATGTCGAACGGAGCGACTATGACGATGACCTTCCTGTCTGCCTCTCCGGGGCAACCTGCGGGGGAGCCGTATTTTCTATTTTACTATGAGAGCGGCTATCTCGGTGTCCATAACTATTCCTATATTGACATGAACGGCGAACGGGTATTCACGGCAGAAGATTTCAATCCGTGGTTTGAGGAGGACCGTGTTTTCGTAGAGGCGATTCGGACGGGTGACGGAAGCGGCATCTTGAACGATTATCACGATGGGCTATACACCCTAGCGCCCCTCCTTGCTGGCTGGGAATCGGCTCGGCGTGACGGTGAACCGGTTGATGTTTCGACGTTCATGCGTCGATGAAGACTTTATAGCAAACTGTGAGCTAACTTGAGTCAATCGCCGCTCACAGTGGATTGACAAATCCACTGCACAACATACCTAGCACATTGTGCGACAGTCTTGGCTCAATCAGCCCGGAACGTTACATTATAGTCCGGGTTTTTTGGCTTAGATATGTCTATCCGAGTCGAGCCGGTTAGAGTTGTAGAGTATTTGGGGTAAATACACAAGGAGAACGCATTTCTAATGGTCCACATATCTGCTAACGTACCGATTACGGCACCACCCTCTTGGGCGGTCTGGGAGCGGCGACTATTCGACACGATGAACAGGTCTGTGCAACCCTTCCTTGACCACTTCACACGCGAAGATGGCGAATTTATCTGGAAAGACGAGTGGGGCGGTGGCAGTCCCGACGACTATTACGAACCTTTCTTTAATTGGCCCCTGGTCTACCTGATGGGCGGTGGAGACCACCTGCTCACCTTGGCGGATCGTCAATGGGAGGCGGTCACCAAGCAGTTGACGCGCCTCGGCACGGTCTACAAAGAATATGGCATCCGCGAAGACCAGATGCACCAGTCTGAAAGCGACATCCTCTTTTTCCATCTGTGCCTAGCGCATCCGAATGGAGAGAAGCGTCGTGAGCGAGCCCAGCGTTTTGCAGGTTTCTACCTCAACGAAGATCCCGATGCCATCAACTACGATCCCGAACGCAAAATCGTCCTTTCTGGGCTCAGCGGTAGCAAGGGAGCGTATTACGCACCGATGTCAGAGCGGGAAACGGCGAACTATGCTCCCCTCGGTAGTAGTATGGAACGGTACAGCCTACCCTTTTTCGATCTGCCCGGCATCTCCACCGTGCAGGATTTGGGGGATCCGGATAACGCCCGTGCCATGGGACAGGCGCTATTTGATCGCTGGAGAAAGGGGGACACTCCGACAAACTTGTCCGTTACGTCACTGGTGACGAATGCCTTCCTCCTGACCGGCGAAGAGAAGTATCGCGACTGGGTGGTTGAGTATACCGATGCTTGGGCTGAACGGGCTCGGCGGAACAACGGACTCCTCCCAGATAATGTCGGACACTCCGGGGAGGTGGGCGAATACTGCAACGGCAAGTGGTATGGAGGTCGCTACGGGTGGACATTTCCGCACGGGTTCCTGACCCTTCAGAAAGCAACGCTTGATGCTGCTGCGAACGCCTATCTGTTGACCCGCGATGACGCCTATCTTGAACTGCCACGGCAGCAGATGAATCGTATCCTTGAGCTTGGAGAGGTGAAGGATATCCGCGACTTCGACATGAGCGTCAGTGAACGCTGGGATAGCCAGTTTGCCTCAATGGATGAACAGTACGAGACGTTTTTGGTGCCTTACCGATATGGGGATGCTGGCTGGTTCGACTGGCAGCCTATCTCCCCTGTGTATATGGTAACGTTGTGGAACCTTTCGATGGCAGACGAAGACTGGGAGAGCATGGAGCGTGTTCGGGGTGCGGAGGCTTTCGACTGGAATGCGACCTTTGCATTCCACAACAAGGAGGATTCCGGGCATGAGCAGCCGTGGGTCCGGTACTTGGCGGGACAGAATGCGAGCTATCCTGAGCACCTCCTTCACGCCAGTCACCAGATAGTGTGTCGCCGCCTAGCGCTGCTTGGGGAGGACAACGCGGTAGGAACGCATCACCACGTCCACCACTGGCAGTGGGGCAACCCGGTTTCGTCTGAGGCGTTGATCCAACTGACGCTCGGTGCTCCTCAGCCGATTTACAATGGTGGGCTGCTGCACTGTCGGCTGCGCTACTTCGATGTCCATCGCCGTCGCCCCGGTCTGCCGGAGGATGTGGGTGCATTGGTCGAAAAGTTGGAAGCGGCACGCACGGTTGTGCGCCTAGTAAATCTCAACCCCAATGAGGGAAGGGAGCTAATCATCCAAGCTGGCGGCTTCGGAGAGCACCGGTTTGGCACTGCGGAATACTTTGTACGGACCAGTGATTGGCCTGGAGAACTGGGTGGATATGCTGGCAGCTATGCACCTCCACCGCTGAGGACCGAGACGCGGACGGTCCCTGTAAACAGCAAACATCTGCGCATCACGCTCCCACCGGGTGCTGAGATTACACTGGATCTTGCCACCGAGCGTTTTGTGAATGAGCCGTCCTATTCGGAACCGTGGTAGCGGTCGCAACGCGTCAAGGTAGGGAATGAGGAAGCGATTTCTATGATACCTAGATTTTTCTGAGTCGTGCGTTGACCTGATTCAACGTTGGGATGCCTGTTGTTCCACGCTCTTCGATGGCAAAGGAGGCTGTGCAGTGTGCGAAGTTCAACGCTGCTTGTGGTGAATGGGTCTCATGATATTTGATTAGGAATGCTGCAGCGAACACATCCCCTGCACCTGTTGGATCGACTTCATGTGCAGGATAGGCGGCAGATTCTAAGATACGGCCGTTTTCGTACAGCGTTGCACCGTGCCGTCCTTTCGTTAGCACAACTATCCGCGTCCACTGAATATATTTTTCGAGGTCTTCGGGAGAGGCAGCGATATCTTCCTCACTTAAAACCAAAATGTCTGCGTGAGGTAGGATAGCCTCGGCGGTATGCCACCGTTTGGCATGTACCCGACGATTTTCATCCCATGCACGCATCCATCCTTGCGGTGTGACACCGATTAACGCACGGTTAAAACATTGGGCTATTGAGGAGTCCACCTCGCCGGTGAGTGGGCAGAGATAGGCGATGTCTGCGTTTTTCCACTGGGGTGGGATGTGGTGTCCGCCCAATTCACCGCCGACCCCTAAGATTAGCTGCTGACGTTTGCCATCTAAGTCGTATCGGTTATCGAAGATTGTGGTTTCGGGTGATTCGTGGTAGGCAACATCAATGCCATTTAGGATCGGTTGTTGCCGGTCAAAATCTGCACCGACAGCGGTGACCGCACAAGCACGGCATCCGAGGTTACGCGCTGTAATCGTCGAGTAAGCCGCACCCCCGCCCAGCACGTATCCATCTGGTGCCACATCGTTACAGAAGTGACCGATGGCTAAAAAGAGCGGTGACATTGTCTCCCTTATTCTTCTTGATATGAGTGTATGGGTGGGTCAAGCGTCTCTAACCACTGCTGGATGCTTTGCTGGATCTCATCGCGGACCCGACAAAAAACGGTGAACCGCTCCGGTTCGCTCCCTTCTGCCTCTGCCGGGTCATCAAACCCCCAATGATGGCTTTCTCCAGTGCCGGGGAAAACTGGACAACTCTCCTTCGCGTGGTCGCAGACGGTAATCAAATGATGGAAGTTTTGGTCGAGGTATTTATCGAGAGAGTAAGAGGTATGGGCTGAAATATCGACTCCGACGCCAGCCATCGCCTTGATTGCCAACGGATTAACAGATGATGGTTTCAGTCCTGCACTATAGATCTCGAAATGATTGCCAGCCATATCCCTCAAAAAGCCTTCTGCCATTTGACTTCGGCATGAGTTCCCTGTGCAAAGAAACAACACTTTACCCTTCTCGACCATTTTTCTCCTATTGCTTAGTGGATTATCTTTTGGAGCTGTTTTTTTGATTGTTCAATCACATTATATTCATTCGCAAATCGGTGTCAACATAAATCCCCAGCTCTAATAGTATATGTACCCCCAATATTTTTGTTGACTATGGTGTGGAAATACCTATAAAATGTCTAACAATATTGTTAGCTGGTAGGTAGTGAAAATTGAAATTTAATCAGTGCCAAAACGGAGGCAATCCGCATCCGGTCATGGACAAAACCAAAGTCGCATCAATCCTAGCGTGGCAGCCATCAAGTTCGGTCAGATTCTTTTGCTGCGGCTGGGATAACAAACAGACAGAATACAAAAATGAAAATCACAGAAATATCCGTGACACCGGTTCCTTCGTATTACCCAAAGGAGCTGGGCAAAAACGCGTTCTCAGATAACATTGGTAAGCAACGGTTGGAATGGATCGTGCGTGCCCGGACAGATGGCGGTGTAGAAGGCGTGACTAGCGCCAACCGAGCGATGGGACGGGGACGGGTAGAAGATCTGCTTAATCTGTTGGAAACGTCGCTGTTGGGCAGAGAGGTAGACTCGCTGCTGCAGGTGCAGAACGGGGTCGTCACCGGCCCCGGCGCAGACGTAGCACGCATCTTCCGCAGCAATCGCTGGATGGATGCGCTCGCCTTCGATCTCTACGGCAAAGCCCACAACGTCTCAGCTATCAGTCTACTTGGGGGAAAAGTGCGCGACACAGTGCCAGCCTATGACACCACACTCTACTTCCAAGATTTCCTAGTCCCTGAGAAAGGCGCGAAGCAGGTTGCCGAAGAGGCTGCTGAAGCGAAGGCTGCCGGGTTTCGGGCACTCAAGATAAAAACCGGACGCGGCGGTCGCTGGATGATGCCGGAAGCTGGTATGCAGCGGGACGTCGATGTAGTTTTGGGCGTGCGGGAAGCTGTCGGAGAAGATTTCCAGATCTACGTTGACGCCAACTTTGGCTATGATGATCGGCTTGACCTGCTCGAAGATTTCATTCGGGAGACGATCTCCGCAAACATCTACTGGCTGGAGGAGATGATAACACACGACGTGGCCGGCTACCGCGCCATGCGAGAGATGCAGGCAAAACACGGCTCCCAAGCCCTGCTTGTGTGCGGCGAAACAGACCGCGATCCGATCAGCGAGACCTTTCAGCATCTCATTGAGGGCGGTCTGATTGACGGCTACCAGCCGGACATCGTGGGCGCCGGTTTCCTCCGTTGGATAGAGATTGAGGAGGCGTTGTGTGGAACAGAAGTGCGCTCAATTCCGCACAACTTCGGCAACGGCACTTTCGGCACCTTTGCGACAGCTGCGTTCGGTGCGGCATCTAAGACCTTTGTGTCGCTGGAGGACGAACGCAACCTCCCCCATATCTTTGGTCCCTTCCCTCCTTTCAAGGACGGAGCATATCAGGTGCAGGAACGCCCTGGACTTGGCATTTCTGTCGACGAAGACCTGTTCAAGGCAAAGTATGTTTTACACGAATGGCAGGTGGAGTGAGGTTCTTCACTGCCTAACCCGAAGGAAACCATGTCAGAAAAACACATCATCAAAGACATTCGGATAACACCGGTCGAAACCTACTTCGGTGCTCCCGGTATCGGCCGAATCGTTGGTCGTAATTCGAAGGGTCAAAACTATGGCTACAATCAGCGTGAATGGCTGGTACAAGTAACCACCGACAGTGGTCTCACCGGTGTAACAAACGCCAGGCCCGCGATGAACCGGGACAAGTTGACAGCGCTCTACGCCACGCTCCAGTTGCTGCTGGACCGAGACGTGTTCGAGTTTTATCGCGTGAGCGGCGGTCGCGTTACAGGTGTGAATCCTCGCTGGGAGGAATTACTGCGAGGGAACGGGTTCATCGATTTCGTTATCTTCGACCTGATGGGCCGGGCGCTGGATGTCCCCGCGTATCGTCTATTGGGCGACCGGGTTCGTGGTTGGGTTGAGAGCTACGACTCCACCCTTTACTTCCAGGACCTAGTACACCCCGAAGCGGGTGCTAGTGCTGTGGCTCGTGAAGCGAAGGATGCTGTCGCCAACGGTTGGCGGGCAATGAAGTTGAAACTCGGTCGACCGGGTCGCTGGTTCGAGCCGAATGCGGGTTTAGCACGTGACATTGAAGTCGTGCACGCCGTGCGGGAAGCGGTGGGTCCAGAAATCAAGATCCTTGTTGACGCAAACAACGGTTACGATGGCAAATTGTCGCTCCTGGAAACCTTTGTGCGTGAAACGGGTCCAGATAAGACTTTCTGGATGGAAGAGATGGTTACTGAAAACGTGGCAGACTACCGAAAACTCAAGGAGTGGCGGGACCGGTGGTCGCCAGAGACGATGCTCGTAGATGGCGAGGGCCATCGTGGTCGCAACACCATTTACTGGCAGTTGATGGAAGAAGGTTTGCTGGACGGCATACAGCCTGACATGTTAGACATGGGTTTTTGGCCGTTCCACACGCTTGCCCGCGACATCGAAGATTCTGGTTATGCGACGATGATCTGTCCGCACAACTACAATGCTGCAGCGATTGGTCTACGCGGTGATATCCAGTTCGGTGCGGTGACGGAGCGGTTCGTCATTGCTGAAGATTCGACCTTGCATTTTGATCTCTACATCATGCAGGGATACGAGTTTGAAGACGGCTGTTATCAGGTGCCCTCCGCGCCGGGGTTAGGGGTAGAAATTGATCAGGAACGCTATGATCGGATTTACCGGCAGCACGAAACCGTTGTGAGGTAGGCAATCGCTGTGATTCTGATTATGGAATCTGTGCGCCTTGCGTCTCTACATAGACGGAGTAAAGAGATTGGCTGCCGGTCATGAACAGCCGGTTCCGCTTGACGCCGCCGAAGCAAACGTTGGAGCAGACTTCTGGAAGATGGATCTTACCGATGAGATCGCCATCGGGGGCGAAGATATGCACACCATCGAACCCCTCGCCAACCCAACCAGCGCTTGACCAGAGGTTACCATCGATATCGCAGCGGATCCCGTCCGCGAATCCGGATCCCATGTCACAAAACGGTTTGCCGTTTGCCAAGCGAGCGTTATCCACGACATCATAAACATAGACGTGACTGGGATGGTTGGGAGTGTGTGAGATGCCGGTGTCGGAGATGTAGAGTTTGGAAAAGTCGGGTGAGAAGCAGAGCCCGTTCGGTTTGTCGAGTTCGTCCGTGACGACTGTCGCCTCGCCGGTATCCGGGTTGAGTCGATAGACATTGGTAGGCAACTCAAACTCGGCTCGGTGTCCTTCGTAGTTCATGAGGATACCGTATCCGGGATCGGTGAACCAGATAGATCCGTCCGGGTGGACGATTACATCGTTCGGCGCGTTCAACCGTCCTCCCTCAAAGCTGTCGATTAGCACCGTGACGCTTCCGTCATACTCGGTACGGGTGACTCGGCGTGAACCGTGCTCGCAGGTGATGAGTCGTCCCTGTTTGTCGCGGGTGTTGCCATTGCTATTGTTGGAAGGGCTGCGGAAAACGCTGACTTCACCCGTTTCCTCGCTCCAACGCATTATCCGGTTGTTTGGGATGTCACTGAAAAGCAGATAACGACCATCCCCAAACCAAACCGGTCCCTCCGTCCATCGCGCTCCTGTCCACAGCCGTTCCACCGCTGAGTTACCGATTTTATATTTGGAGAAACGTGGGTCAATTACCTCAATCGAAGGGTCTGGATACCTGACAATATCTTGATTCCAATCTCTCATAAGTCTTGTTTCCCTCTGTTAAACTTGATCTTTGTTAGTTGGCCACGGTTTCACACACCAATAATTCCTCAAAATACAATTCTAAACCAACTTACATATAAAATCAAGAATTTCTACTCAGAGTAAACAGACCTATTGCTCAGCGGCGAGGATCAATGACTCGGCAACCTTGATGAGTTCATCTCGGTGGAGTTCTCCGATTACTGTAAAATTCAGATCGGAAATAGACCATTGTAGAATATGCGTCGGTCCACGCTGGTCGTACTGAGCTGCCGTTCCTTGGATCTGTATATCTTCCATGTTTCTTCTGTTGCCGGTCCGGGTGCGTCCTTGTTTACTTTTCGATTCAAATACTGTGAAAGTCAGCATACCGTCCGTATATCGCAGATAGACCGTGTCTGAACGTTGTTTGATATGTCGTGCCTCTATAAACTGAAAACCGGGTGGAAGATAGCTCGGTTCGACGAGTCTGTCGCCCAACACTGTTTTTGCTTCAACAAGGGTGATTGGTTGACTTCGACGGCGTCTTCTTTCAGCCGGGATTTTTCCGTTACTGCGCCACTCGGCTAATCTCTGCTGGATTGTCTCCTCCTCGAAGCTAATGTATGTGTAGACAGACATAAACCGGAGGTTCCCCTCCGGGTCAAGGTCTTCGATTCGCAAGATAATCCCCGTGTCGCTTGCAAGGTAGAGGCGTTTTGTTGGTCGCGCCTCAAATCGCGGAGAAACCGTCACCAGATCGGTTTTCTGTCCAGCGATCGGATCCGCGGGGGTCGAATCAAAGATATAGTTCTGTGCGAGCAGCTCTACCTCCTTCTGAGAGAGTGCTGCCATCGGTTTTCGATCCAGCGGAAACCTTCTTCGATCTCCACGCCTTTCATCCCGTCTACCATTCCGCCTATTTCCCTCACTATCTTTACGGGGTTCTCTATCGTTGAGTTTTAATGATCGACCGTCTTCCAAGATTGACAATACTGTGACGGCATGAATCTCTGGGGGCTGATGGAGAACAGCTTCCTCACGGACGATAGTCCCGCGCGACGTATTAGCAACAGTCATACGTGTGCCGGCATAGGCAACTTTCTTCTCTGCGTTCATTACACGTTTGAGAATTTCCAATGATTCAGGCGATGTCTCTGCGATAGCACTCGCTGCCAAAATCAACAGTATAAAAATGATTGGTAATAACCAACTCGTGCCTCTTGGCTTCAAAATCATAACTATCAATCTCCTAAGTGAACCTCCAGAAGAAAGTCGGTGTTATCTTGGACAGTGGTTTCCGGTGTATTAATGTCTCCGCCGGATGAATCCGCAACGGCATAGGAGTAGAGTGGATTGTATGCAGCGTCCTCGGTGTGAACTGTCAGATAAAAATCGAGTGGATCCGCGGTGTATATGTCTTCAGATGCCGGCATCATCAGATTGAAATAGATAAGTGCCAAAACCAAGCCAACGGTCGCCAACGCCCCAACGCCGCCGATAGCTGGTCGGCATACCCAATCCCAAAGTTCGCTAAAGCTGGGAAGAAACTTCCGTCGAACGGGACCTCGGTCTGTCAACTGTGGGAGCACTGTATCCGTGATTGGGGGGGCTTCGTGCGTTAACGCGCCAATCCACTGACGATTTCGTTGAAAATCAGCGATAATCTCGGTACATTCATGGCATTCGCTCAGATGCGCCTCGATGCTCATGCGTTGTTCCGAACTTAACTCATCGTCCAGATATGCAGAGAGCTGTTTTTGAATGCGATCATGATTCTTCATGGTAATATCCTCGTTGGGAGGTTTGTTTTGGTATCTCAGTTCCGATGGTCTTCGAGTTTAATGATTTCCCCATTCTCTTGGACAATGTACATGAACCCCATCTGGTCAATCACAATACCTTCTTGGTCATGTCCCGGTATCAGGTACTGGCGGCGAACGTTCCCATCCAGCGTTATCTCCTGCAGTAGGTTCGTCGTATCGCTCATTACGAGCAGACACTGACGCTCTTGGTCGAAGGCAAGCCCGGAAATGTCAATAATTGAAAGTGAAAAAAAGCGAGAAATCTGTCCTTCAATTTTATCGGTATCCGGGGAAGCCTTCGATGAAACGAGTGGAACAATGACTTCACAGATAACTGATGGTTCTTTCCCCTGCTTTAGGCTGAAAGATTGATTTCCGACCCAGAATGTCCCACCTTCGGGATGGAAAGCGTTCGGAATAAAGGCAATTGCTTCCAATCCCATACCTCCCTTTTTCAGTAGTTCGCGCCCCTCAAAATTTCGGTTGACTCTGAACTCCCGAGTGATACGGAAGGTTTGAGGAGCTATCTCAAGGATGACTTCATCACCTTCGACTACGGCGTATAGGAGCCCTGTCTCCGGATGGACGGTAATTCCTTCGATGTCCGTCTGTTCCAACAGTCCTTTTCGTATTAATCCTCCATCGGTCCGTATTTCATAGATATCCCCCTCATCGCCAACAGCAAAGACGGTTTGACGTTGTGGGTGATAGGTTGTGCCGGATAGCTCGCGCATCAGGATTGGAGCAATATTACCGATCGACTTGTGTGGCAATTGAATCGGAGCTAATCCGGTTAATGAGTTCTGTTTATGTGCAAATCGCTGAGTTTGGCGCAGAAGGAATATCAGCAGCACACTGACGAGGAAAACCAGAATTAGTATAAAGATCTGCTTTCTCATCTCTGATGTGCCTTTATCAACTTTCGTCAAACGGTCTACTGCTTTTCCAATTTTACACTGGTGATGTTTTCTAGTGTAGAAAGTGCTTGGGCAAAACCGGTCCAGTGTTTCGGGTCTTTCAATTTTACATGAAATTTCAGCTCGGCGGTCCCCGATTTTGTCGTTCTCTGACCGATGAGTTGGTTTGCTGCCAACTGCTCACTGAAAATTGATTCGTAACTCTGTTGGTGCTTTGCCTCAAGCGGCTCTTGGAAAGTCAGGAGAAATTCTCCATCATTTGATGCTGCCGTATGCCAGCGGTGGAGTCCAATAATGACAACGCTTATCAGGAATGTTCCAATGACAGCCACCGGTGGATTGCCGGCACCGATTGCCATCCCGACGGCTAAGGAGAAAAAGACAAAGGCGATGTCTCGCGCATCCTGAACCACAGTGCGAAAACGGATAATTGACAGGGCACCTACGAGGCTGAAGGCACGCGCCACACTATCGCCAATCACCACCATGACAACGGCAATGAGCATACAGAGAATGATTAGCGCGTCAGTCATTGCGTTTTCTGCTCTATCCGCGGTCCACCGGTAAACAGTGGCAATGACCAGTCCCAGGGCAAATGCGAGTATTAGGTTGAGAACAATAGTTCCTAGGATTGCAAGGGAGTATGGCGCAAAAATTTCTCGGATTATGTCCATCGTCATTTCCTAACGAATTTTCCTAGGATCTGTCTTTGTTACTGAAGTACTCCCATAGCACGTAACAGAGCGTTCTGGACAATCTTGTAGTCGTAGAACGCTCGAACTTGGTTTGTCAAGGCTTGTGCAAACTCAGTTTGGGCATTGAGAAGTTCTAACAGAATCGCTAATTCTTGCTCAAATCGTCCTTGGATAACTTCAAGGCTCAACTGGGCATTTCGGACTTGGGTGTTTGAGATTTCCACCGCCCGGTTCGCTCGTTTCAAGTTGAGGTAGGCTTGACGGACTTCCAGAGCGATTGACCGCTCAAGATCACTGGCATCCTCACGGGTCTGTTCAAGTTGTAACTCGATCCCTGTGACGCGCCTACCGGCTGTGCCTCCATCGAAGATAGTAAAGTTCAGCGTTGTGGCGGCATTCCACTGACGGAATTGGTCGAAACTCTCGCGTTCCCGTAGGTAGTCATCGAGGTTAACGCTATAATCGAACTTGGCATTTAGACGCGGCAAACGGTCAAGTTTTGCGAGTGTCAGATCCCACTCCTGTTGTTTGACTCGGGCTTGAATCTCCTGAAATTCGGGGCGACTTTCAAATGCCTGTTGAATCGCTTCCTCGATTGTCATCGCATCGGTCTCAATTTGCCCTGTTTCACGGTATCGCTGGTAGTCGATATCGTCAGCGACCATAATCAACGTCCCCGGATTTAATCCCATCAAGCGGGGGAGCGTCGCCATTGCGATTTCGAGGCCGTTCCGATTGTTCAATAGGCTCAGCTCATCGTTTGCCTCTCTCACTTGAGCTGTGGCGATATCGGCTTCAATCTGAATACCCGCTTCTACGAAAGCTCTTACTCGCTCTGTGTTCTCGTAGGATCGGGCTAATAGTTCTTCGCTAACTTTGACCAGTTCTTGGGTCTGCAAGACATCATAATACGCCTGCGTGACTTGAAAAATCAAGTTCTGTTTAATCTGTTCGTTACGGGAGGCTGTGGTGGAACGACTTTCTTTTGCTTGAGCAAAATTGGCTTCTCGTTGTCCGTTATCCCACACGGTATACTGTCCTGTAACACCCGCATCGTAGTTCTCGCGTTCAAACCCAAAATCGACCTGATCTGAGAAATCGTACCGACCATTGAGGAAGAGATCTGGATAATAAGAGGCGCGTGCGTTTTTGACGCGCAGCTCTTGAACTGCCAAATCAATACGTGCATTTCGCATATCGGTCGAGTTTTCGACAGCGATTTGAATGCACTGCTGTAGGGCAAGTGGTTGCGATAAATCGATTTCGTCTTGGTTTTGAGCCAATCCCGCGAACGGGATAAGGCTGGATATACAGAGACAAGCCAGCCTTATTTTCCATCTGAGCATTTTGTGTCCTTTAGATAGTTGTTTGAGCATATTTGAATTCGATTTATTAGGCAGATAGACTACGCTTTAGTTCGAAAAAAATAGGCTAAGGCGAAAAAATCTCAATCTGTTGCTATAGCTGTGCCGATATTGCATCGAACTAACGCATTGACACTTTTGTGTCGCCGATCTTCCGGCGTAGGACAACACCCCACTGCCCAACAACCCAGAGCGTATCCCCTTCCTTTGCACGGCCAATCCGGTACAGATCGTTTCCGATATCGGTATGTTCTTGCTCCCATGTGTCGCCACCATCGGCTGAGTAGAGAATTGTACCTTTGCTGCCGACAGCATAGATTTCATTCTCCGATAGGGCGATAACGCTGTAGAGATCTATTGTGATCCCGCTAGACAAGGGTTCCCACTTAAAACCGCCGCCGGTGGTTCGGAGAATTATGCCGTAGCGTCCGACCGCCCAACCCTTACGCTTGGTGATGAATGAGACATCAAACAGGTCGTAGCCTGTAGCTGTTTCATGAAATTTCCAGTAACCGCCGCCGTTGATGGTCCGTTGAACGATACCGTCGTGTCCCACCGCCCATCCAAGCGGTGCGTAATTCATATCGATGCCGACAAGGTCTGTTCCGGTTGATGTCCGTTGCGGTGTCCAGATGGGGCCGCCATCCTGATTGTGGATTATCTGCCCTTCTGCGCCAGCTGCCCACCCTTCGGAGAATTGTTTAAACTCGACGTCGTTGATTGCGACGGATCGCGGTGGATCATCTTCGAGGAAGCCGGGGCGCATTGGTGTTTGTCCAGCCGACCAGTTTGCACCGTCGGTCGTGTAGAGAACTGTGCCATTGCGCTGCATCGCCCACCCCCATTTTGGGTCGAGGCTGGGGAAGTGGACACCAATCAATCGCTGCCGCGATCTGCTTTTCAAGGTAGTCCATGTGGTTCCACCATCCTGAGTCTCTAGCAACAGACCATTATCCCCAGCGATCCATCCCTGCTGGTCGTTGAGAAACAGTACATCTCGGAAATCATCCAGCTGCTCACCGAGTTGCCGTTCCCATGTCTCTCCGGCGTCTGTGGTGTGGAAGATATGTCCGGCCTCGCCGACCGCCCACGCGATCTGGTCGTTGACGAAATGGATGTTGCTAATTAAACGGTTCCCACGTCTTCTAGCGCGTCTTGGTCGTGGTCGCTCTTGTTGGGCAGCCCGCTGTTGTGTTTGCGCTTCGTTGGAGGATTGCACATTTTCCCCACCAAGATCGCCTTCTGGCGTGAAGCGTCCGGTGCGTTGACGTCTATCGCTCATGTCTGTTTGGAACTGTTCTGCGAAATCCTCATCCCATTCCGGAGTGTCTGTGTCACTGGATTGATCGTCGGCACCATTGTCTGATTCTCCTTCCTCACCGACCCAGAGCGCAAGCCAATCGATATCCTCTTCGGCTGCAGCATCAGAGTTGACCGAACTTTCATGCTGTGGAACGTTCGCACCCTCCCACGTTTGACCGGCGTTGTGTGTGATGAAAAGCCTACCATCCCTTCCAAGTGCCCACGCTGTTTGATGATTTTTGAAGGTTATCCGACCGATTCGTTGGGGAGGCCATCCGCTATCTGAATCGGACAGGACGCGCTTCCACGTTACACCTCCGTCATGGGTTGCGATTGATGCGCCGTTAGTCAGCACGACCCACCCTGACTTTGAGTCCATGAAATGGATAGCGATGGCGGGTTGGTTGGTGTTGTCAAGTACCTGCCAGTAGTCCCCTCCATCAGTGGTATGCAAAATGACTCCGCCTTCCCTCGCTCCACCGTCGAGGCGTTCCCTCAGGACCGCCCATCCTTCGAGTTCATTGATGAAATGGAGATCAACAATCGGGTTCTCGTTCATTCCGGTCCGCTGTCGTTCCCACGTCAGCCCGCCATCGGTGGTATGGAGCATCTCTGCGGCACCGACGCCTAGCCAGCCTTCTTTGGGATTAATAAACTGCATTGTGTTGACACGCCGGAAGTTTTGTAGAACACCCTTCACTACCTGCCATGTGTTCCCGCCATCTTCGGTGCGGAGCATCATACGACTGCCTGTAATCCATCCATGCGATTTATCGACAAACATGACCTGATACAGGTCTGCTTCAACACTGCTATGTTGCGGTAGCCATGTTTTTCCGCCATCGGTTGTGTGTGCGATGACGCCACCTCTCCCGACCGTCCAACCGGTGTGCTCATCAAGGAAATAGGTATCCGAAAAATCAGTCTGCCATGTGGCGTGGCGGATAATATCCCAATGGTAGGTTACCTCCTCGACTGTTACCTCTTCTTCAGTAGGTTCCGGCTCCTCAACAATCTCTGCGATAGGCGGCAAGGTTACAGGGAGTTGCTCTGTGTCAATCGAGTATCGCATCGCTATCCCGCCGCGCCCTACTACGACCATCCCTTCCAGTGAGAGCGAGAATCCCAAGAGATCGTTCTCGGTACCACTCTCCTGTTTTTCCCATTTTGCGCCACCATTGGTTGTGGTCAGAATCACGCCCTTGTCGCCGACGATAATACCGTGCGAAGTATCGGCGAGGTAGATCTTGTTCAGGTTCTCCTCGACACCGCTCCGCTGGAATCTCCATGTTTGACCGCCATCCTTTGTACGCAGAATCTCACCAAATTGACCGGCGATCCAACCGTTGTTGGTGTCTGTAAAGTGGACCGCATACAGTTCGTTGAAAGTTCCGGATGTCTGTGATTTCCATGAGAGCCCACCGTTAGTCGTGTGGTAGACGACCCCTGGCCAACCGACCACCCATCCCTCTTTCTCGTTCAGGAAGAAGGCACCTTTGAGCGAGTTAAATTCGGTTGGCGTCTGAGGCACCCACGATTTGCCACCATCAGCGGTATGCACGACTGTGCCGAGCTCACCGACCGCCCAGCCCTTCTTCGGCGTCACAAAGAAAATACCGTTGAGCATGTGCTGTGCGCCGGCGTATTGCCGATCCCATGTCCGTCCACCATCGGTGGTGTGGGCGATCATGTTCCGCTCGCCAATCAACCAACCCTCTTTGTCAGAAATAAAGAAAACGTTGCGGATATTATCCCAGATATCAGTGTCAACCTCCTCCCACGTCTCCCCACCGTCTTCGGATACCACGATGGCACCGCGTTGTCCGACAGCGATGGCACGGTTCTCCGAGGTGAACTGGATGTTTTCTAGATCGTTTGCCGTGGTGCCGCTCTTCATTGTCCATGTGTTTCCGCCATCTGTCGAGTGCACAATTGTGCCGTGCCAGCCGACCGCCCACGCTTCGGTCTGACTCGTGAACTGAACAGCCATCAGGTTGTTTTCTGTAACGCTATCCAGTAGACGCCAGTTATCGCCGCCATCTTCGGTGAACGTGATAAACCCGATATCAGCGACCGCCAAACCACGCTTGCTGTCTGCGAAATGGATGCCGTTGACGGTTTCCTTGACGTGACCGTTGATATTCGGAATACGGCTATCTTGCATATTCCATTGGGCACCGCCGTTCTGTGTACGGAAAATAGAACCGTCCGTGCCCGCCAGCCATCCTTCATTCTCATTCACGAAAATGACGCGCCGGTTGTCGTTAACCAATCGGGTTCGTGCCAATTGGTGTCGGGTAGTCTGTTCTTGCCATGTTTGTCCGCCGTCGTCCGTGTGAAGGATACGTTCATATTCACCAACGATCCAGCCATGCTGATCATCAATAAACCAGATAGCGTTGAGGGAAAAGTCGCTCAGATAACTCTGGCGTTCCCACGTCTTTCCACCGTTTTTTGTAGCGATTACATAGTTATCTTCTCCCACAACCCAGCCCTCGTCGGAATCAGCGAAGACAACACCTCTGAGCATGCCGGATGTGTTGCTGTCCTGGAGATACCAGTGTCTGCCGCCATCATCGGTCGCAGCGATGACACCGTTGTCTCCCACAACCCAGCCGTATTTTAGGTTCGTAAAGTAGACAGCTTTGAGATCTTGCTCTGTCGCGACTTCTTGACGGTTCCATGTTTTGCCACCATCGTTTGTGTGAACGATGAACCCTTTCTCCCCAACAATCCAGCCGTACGTAGAGTTGACGAAGTGGATGTCTGTGAAATGGGTTTCCCAATCGGCTTTGCGAGTAACATCTTGCCTACAACCGATGAGTAACATAGCGAACACAAAAGTGATTATAATGACTTGATAGATATGTTGAAAGATCTGTTTCATCAATGTCCTCCTGATGTCTATTACACGCCAAATTGGGGTATGGCAAACTCTCGTATGGAATATCATATCGGATTTCAAATTAGATTTATTCTGTTGATGTCCCCACGATTTGATACAATTCGAATTGAGGGGCGCCGGCTTGCACCTTCATTCCTTCGCCATATTCCTTCAAGGCGGCAGGCGTTGCTGTCATGAGTTTGGTGAAGACCTCCACATCTGTCAGCTCCGCCATCATGACGAAATCGGGTTGATTGGTGTTCGCAGGTCCCCCCGCGAATTGCATCCGCTTGAGTGCAGTAATCTTCAACCCTTCAATCCCTTTTGCCGCTGCCAACAATTTCTCTTTTAGAAGTTTTTCGGCAACCTCCGCGTCTCCGGTGGGGGTCAGGTACAATTTACCGAAAACTAGGAGGGTGTATTTAGACTCACTTTCCTCTTGCGCTATCAATGATATACCTATTCCCAGCATACAGATGAGAATAAGCCCAACACACATGTTTTTGAGACCGATTCGCTTTATCATTATTCACCTCGTCTTAGAAATTGGATTTTGTATTGGGGACTCGTGTCCTGCTGATTTTACTGTTGTGGATTTTCTGCCACTATATTTAGGACGATAAATTCAGGTTTTGTTCGCAAAAAAATGGACTGAGATGAGAAATCTCAGCCCGCTCACGAGCTTGGGGGCTAAACTATAATACAAAAAAAAAGCAGCCAAGCGAATGGCTTGGCTGCTTGATGCGACATAATATGAGGATCTGTCCAAATCAGTAGGCTCTATTCAACAGCGCCAATCTTTGCAGCTTCAGGAGCACTGGTCGGCAGTTTCTTCTTCGCGGATGTATCTTCTGGTACATAACCCGAGTAGTCAGAAATTGAGCCGTGCGTCAGTGCGTAGACCGCAACGTTGGTCATGAAACGATAAACGCCTGGTGAATAATGGACACTACGAGTTGGCAAACTCACGGATTCCATCGCACACATATAATCACGACGGAATACTAAGACGGAAATCTTGTCACCAACCACAATTCCTTCGAGATAGTTCCGCTTCGGCGGGTGAGTTCCCCACCACCACAGATCGAATCCAACTGGCGGTCCGCCCATCTCATAGAAATTGCTATACATTTCATGGTCATTCGGAATTCGCGTCACCTGATATTCAGGCATAACAAAACGCATCTGAGCCAAGAACAGACGAATCATCGCCTGCGCTGGCGCATTCACACCACAGTCGTCAAAAGAAAGGAGACCGCCCTTTTCGACAAGATACCGACGCAGCGAAGCTGCTTCGCTTTCGGAGAGGCGATTGTCCAATTTACCACCACCGTATTGACGACTCATCAGGTTATGGGACCGGGTAAGTGCCGGATCGTGGCCCGTCATGAAAAGCAGAGGGGCTTTATGTAGGTTAGCATCAGTGAACTTGAGGGCGCCGCCTTCGACGTTCATGTCTGTTTTAATCTTTGTTCGCTCGTTCATCCACTTTGTCCAGGCGTTAAGCGAGGAGGCATCTGCCCACCAGTCGGAGAGACTGTGACGGACACGGGTGAAGCGGAAGACGCCGCGAATATCAGCGCCACGGCCGATGACACGCCCACCGGGTTCACCACGGGGCAGCGGAGGAACTTCTACGTTACCAAGCGTAATGTTTTCAACAACATCACCCAAGGCATCACGGGTTGCACCGACATGTTCAACCATAGCAAGACCAGCCGGACGCTCAAAAGCGACTTTCACCTGTACGATACCGCCAATTCCACGGCCGATGTTGGCGGGGGCGGCACTGGGAGCCGTTGCTACTGGAGCACTAAATGCGAGTGCGCCGGGCGCGTCAGAAACAGGCAAGTCAGCATGTGTAACAACTTGTGGCACGGGCTGATTTGGGTTTGTTACTTTCGGAACGTTAGGATTGAGGGGAGCACGAAGCTTGATCACCTTATTGGAAAAGTCTAAAACAGTTTGTGGCTGCACGGCGGTCGGACGCACAACGGTTGCTGTCGTGACTCTGGGTTGAACCTGAACCTGCTCAACTACCACTGTGTTTGTGGTTGGAACGGTTGGCTTGACTATCGGCTTGATGACCGGTTTACGAACTTGTGGTTTCGGGGGTTCTTTTGCCTGTAAGATGTCCGTGCCCACTAAATCTTTGAACTGCTGTGTTTGGGTAACGAGATAGATACCCGCGATAAAGAAGGCGACTCCGTGGACAATCAACGAGGTCATTAAAGCCCCTGAGGTTTTCTTGGCACTCATGTTTTTCCTCCAAAAATTTGTTATTTGTGTTTAAAGAATTGAACAGCCCCTCGCATCATGTGCGATGCAAAAGTCTACATCGTTAATGTGTCGGTTTGTAGCAATTAATATGCCATTGCGCTGCGAGTAGGGAAACTCGCAGAAAACAGAGGGTTTCTGTTGTCGGTTAGTTGATTTAATGCACGAAATGGGGTAGAGTGGATTTTTGAAATTGCACCATTTGGTGCAATTTTCTTCTTAACCCCACAGATGTGAGCAGATTTCCCGATACATTATCGACTAAATAGGAAAAAGAATTAACCTATTAAATCGAATCGATTGAAATCGACCGCACCGACAACGGGTCTATCCGCGAAGAAATCTTCCAGCGCCGCAAGTGTCATCTCACCAATTTTGCCGTAACCGTAAGCGCCTGTGCCAGAGACATGGGGCGTGACAAAAACGTTTGGCAACCCTAGGAATGGGCTATCCGGCGGCAGCGGTTCCGGGGTTGTGACATCAAGTGTGATGAAAATACGACCGGTCCGTGCTTCGGTCAGTAAGGCATCATGATCGATGATACTGCCCCGCGAAGTATTGACCAGCGTGGTTCCATCCCGAAGCAGTTTTAGCTGTTCCTCGCCAATCATCTTATTCGTTTGGGGGATACTTGGTGTGTGAACCGTTACAATATCGGCTGTGGCAAACAGATCGTTGAGCGAAACTTTCTCCACGCCAAGAGCCCCTGCCTCCCAATCTGAGAGGTAGGGATCGTAGATCAGTTTCCTGACCTCGAAAGACTGCAGCAGCTTAATCACCTGTCGTCCAACTTTGCTTGCTGAGACGATACCAACGGTACTTCCGCGTAAAGAGGGCGCTATGGAAGCTACTTCACTACGATTCCATTTCCCCGATCGAGTGTGCAAGATAAAATCAACCCATCGACGGGTAGTCATAATCATTGCGCCAATCGTGTATTCCGCGACATTGTAGGCGATTGCTTCGTTGGCGCTGAACACACAAATCTGGCGTGGTAGGATGTATTTATCGAGGACCTCATCGACAAGGCGTTTCACAGAACCCGCTGAATGAGCGATGATTCGGAGCGCATCTGCATTAGCCATCACCTTTTCGGTTATCGGTGACACACCCCAACCGGTAACTACCCCGTCAAATCCGGCAACAAGTTCGGCGATTTCATCGCTTGTATAGTTTGCGCCGGTTTCATTCAACGTTACATCAAATTGTTCCTGAAATCGCGCCAAAACTTCTGGACTGAAAACATCTTCGGTATGCCCTGATGTGGGCAGGTATAAGATTTTAGGTTTGCTCATCGGTGCTCCTTTCACTCGCTTAATCGCTCGGCTGCTAAAATAGCGGTCTGCTTACAACCGCATCTCGTGTGCTGGCGGGGGCAATGTCGTGATGAGAGAACTCCATCGTGAACAGTCCACGTCCTTGAGTCAACGAACGCAGCTCCGTTGTATATTGGAACATCTGCGCTAACGGAACATGAGCATCAATAGATTCGGCTGTTCCCGCCGTCCCGGTTTCGTGGATTTTTGCGCGGCGTGAATTGAGGTCACCAATTACCTTTCCAATATGCTCGCTTGGCGCAATCACTTGAATTTTCATAATTGGCTCTAATAGGACAGGTGACGCCTGTCGGGCGGTGTTCTCAAAGGCAATAACGGTGGCGGCTTCAAATGCGGCTTCCGATGAATCCGTCTCATGGTATGAACCGCCGATAAGCACGGCTTTAATATCTTGCATAGGGAAACCACTTAACATCCCATTCGACATCGCGCCTCGTGCCGCCCGTTCAATAGGGGCAACGTATTGACGAGGGATATCTATTTCGTTGCTCTCATCCGCAAATTCAAACCCCATTCCTCTCGGTAGGGGTTCTAGTCTGAGTATGACATCTCCGTAAATGCCCTCATCCTCAACCTTGTGAATATATTTGCCTTGGGCTTCAGCGATTTCGCTGATTGTCTCACGATAGGCAACCTGCAGTTTGCTGACCCGTGCATTGACTCGGAACTCGCGTAGCATCCTATCTGTCAAAATCTCCAGATGAAGTTCTCCCATACCTGAAATCACCCGCTGCCCGGTTTCGTCGTCAATTTGCACAGTAAAGGTTGGATCCTCTTCCATCATGAAGTTAAGCGTCTCTTCAAGCGCATCTTTATCTCTCTCAGATCTCGGCTCAATAGCGACAGAGATGACCGGCTCCGGAAATACCATTGATTCCAGCAGAATTGGGTGTGGGACAGTCGTCAACGTATCCCCGGTGGTGGTATTTTTCAATCCAACAAGCGCGACAATGTCTCCTGCGTGGGCTTCATTACAGGCTTCCCGCTTATTGGCATGGACCTGCAGGATCCGCGTCACTCGCTCTTTTGTGTTTTTCGCTACATTCTGAACGACGTCTCCACGCTGGAGTGTCCCAGAGTAGATACGACAATAAACAATCTTAGCCACATTTGGATCTCTAGCGATTTTGAACGCTAACGCGGCGAACGGCGCGTCATCTGTTGACGCACGTTCCTCTTTACGGTCTTTGCCGGGGACGATGCCCTCAATCGGTGGCACGTCAATCGGTGACGGCAGGAAATTGATAACAGCGTCGAGTAACGGTTGGACGCCTTGGTTCTTTAGAGCCGTTCCACATAGCACCGGGACGAGTCTGTTTTGTAGTGTCGCCCGACGAATCCCGTCCAGAAGATCTTCTTCCGTGATTTCCTCACCCTCAAGATATTTTTCCAAGAGCGTATCATCTTCGCTCGCAACGGCTTCAACCAATTTCTCACGTGCTTCCTCCGCTTCTGCACCCAACTCCGGGGGGATATGCGTCAGATCAAAGGTCTGCCCTTGGTCCTCCTCATGCCAACGGAGGGCTTGCATACGGATAAGATCCACGACGCCTGAAAACTGGCTTTCCGCGCCGATTGGCAGTTGCAGGAGTAGCGGGTTAGCTCCCAATCGCGCTTTCATCATTTCGATAACACGCGGGAAATTTGCACCCAGCCGATCCATCTTGTTCACGAAAGCGATTCGTGGGATATGGTAACGCTCTGCTTGACGCCATACCGTTTCGGATTGTGGCTCAACGCCGCCGACAGCACAAAATAGGGCAACTGCCCCATCCAATACACGGAGGGAACGTTCGACTTCGACAGTGAAGTCAACATGCCCCGGTGTATCGATCAGATGAATCGCGTGGTCACCCCAAAAGCAGGTCGTCGCCGCCGCTGTGATAGTTACACCGCGCTCCCGCTCCTGAACCATCCAATCCATGTCTGTTGTGCCATCGTCGATATCGCCGATTTTATGCTTCTTGCCGGTATAAAACAAAATGCGTTCAGTGGTCGTTGTTTTGCCGGCATCGATGTGCGCCATGATGCCGATGTTTCGTACCTGTTCAATCCCATATTCCCGTGGCATATATATCTCCGTCTTTGGACTAAGTCTTTGATTACTTGTTTGTTACGGTGCGTTTAGTATATCATGTCAAGTCCAAAAACTCAATCGCAAGTCATCGCAAAATACGCTTGGTAGGTTTCGCTCTGTATGATACTATCCCTCGGTTCAACCGAGGTCAGTACATTGCCATCAGATCTCCCACTCCTCCTGACTATACGACATTTCCCAAAAGAGGTATTCGTAGCGGCTACTTGTCAGGAAATAATTCTCCAATCGCTGTTTTTCATCATTGGAACTCCCCGCCGTCAGACCATTCAAGAGGTCTCGCAGCCACTCCCCCAATGCCCCAAACTCATCGGAGGCGTACATCTCAATCCATTCCTGATAGAGAGGCTCCGGCGACTTACCCTGTTCTGCCAAATTGGTGGCGACCTCCCAATAGCCCCACTGACACGGCAATACGCCTGCGACGAGCTCCGTGAGCGTACCGACCTGTGCAACGTGAAGGAGATGTCGTGTGTAAGCGTGCGTTGTTGGTGCCATAGGCGTCGCTTCCATCTCGGCAGGAGAGATACCGAATTTTTCGCTGTAACCACGATGGAGATCCATTTCGGTGTTCAGCGTTTCGTTCAGGAGTTGGGCAAACTTTGCCATTGTCGCTTCGTCCGGCGATTTAACCACACCATGAGCAAAGACTTTGCTATAATCTAACAAGAAGAGGTAATCCTGACAGAGATAGTATTTGAACTTTTCCTTTGGCAGACTGCCGTCCGCAATACCAAGTACAAACGGGTGCTTGAGCTCTGCCTCCCAGATCGAGGCAGCTTGCGATCTGAGTATGTCAGTGAAATTTTTCATGCGACACACCGCGCCTTTCCAATTGACATCAGCTGGGTTGATCACGCATTGTATGGTAGCACACAATGCTCTGATATGATGATAAGGTTTGTAATCGGTTAGTTCATGCTTACCTTGGGCAAACAGGGGTTGAATCGTTCGACTACGAACCTAATTATAGCATTGGTAAAAAAGGCAAGCAAGATAAACATCGACTGACACATTCTGCAAAATGATCGTGCTCCCAAACTATCTCCCCACCATTTTTTTTCTCGTAATTCCTCCAATTTTCGTGTAAAATTCGCGTGTGATTTGAGCATTCACAACATGGCGTAGGCAAGGGGTTATGAGGAAGGGACAAGATAAATAACGAGCGACTGCACAGGGAGGTGCTCGTTTTCCGGGCAAACCCATGATGCCAAACTGTGAAGAGGAGAAACCCATGAACAAAACGGAAATTCCTGACTGGGTGGTCTATCCACAGGAAAAGTGGGTGCAGATTACACCCGTTCAAGCCGGTTTTGATGCGGAGAAATTCAACTCAATTGTTGGTAATACCGAAATTAAAGGCGCGAAGTGGGAGGGAGAAGTTCACGAGGAGAAAGAATGGGGGGCAGTTCTTACCCGGGGTGGTTACTTGGTATGGGCTTGGGGAAATCCGACCTACAAATACCAAACAGCGTCCGTCGGCAAGGCATTCGGTCGTGCACTGGTTGGACTTGCTGTGGAGGCAGGCTTGATCCAGCCGGACGATGTGATATGGAAAACCTGGACAGGTGGGAATCAGCTCTCGCATCCGCACAAACAGTTGGACCAGCAGCACCACCGGACACTCACCTGGAACCACCTCATCGGACCAAAAGACGGTAAGGTCCATTACGGCGGTTTCCCCGTCACCAATGGATTTTACTGGCGCAGAGCTGCCTACGCGCACGGCAAAACGTCCTGGGGACAAGGATTTTACGCGCCTAGCAACTCGGCAGTAGACAAGGGAAGCTCCGTTCCCGAATGGGCAAAGTGGACTGGCGACCCCTCCTACGACAACTATGCCCACGCTGAACCGGGCACTGTCGGCATCTACAGCAGCGGTGGTATCTGGCGTCTCAGTCAGGCACTGACCGTCCTTTGGGATCAGGACCTCAAACAGGTGCTGGATGAAAGGCTATTCAGTAAAATCGGTATTCGTGCAGACGGATGGGACTGGATACCCGGACGGGTCATATACGAGAACAAAGATTTCTATCCTCATATGCCGGGATACGGCGACTTCCTCGACCCGCCGTATGAGATTAATGGCCATGTAGTTCGGGGCGGTGGTGGTTGGGTTATTATGAATGCGGAAGATCTCGCCCGCTTTGGTTTATTGGTTGCTACAGGCGGCATATGGGAGGGTGAAAGGTTGATTGATTCTGAATGGGTACGGAGTCACGGTGGTGGAAATGGCAGTCTTGTTGCTGGGGATGCCGATACTTATATTGCCTGTGGTGTCGTGACCCCGGAAGGCTTACCCTCCTTCGAGATTTTCAACGAACTCGTCACCGGTCCTGTTGTGGGTCCCGAATGAGTGTGTAGACACCAATCATTACAACTCAGCCTTTGATTTTTAATCGGAGGTTGCACAAGGGAAGATCTGGGGACGGACTTTTGTTAGGAGCAAAAAAATGAGCGAAATACCACTTCATTTCAAAACGATTACTGAGGTATCCGAACTAATACGAGAGAAACATGTATCGCCTGTGGAGGTTACCACTGCAATACTGGATCGGATTGGCCAACTCGATAGCCGCCTCAAAAGCTATGCCACGGTCATGGTAGATCACGCAATGATGGAGGCTGAGAAGGCTGAAGCAGAGATCACATCTGGCACATATCGTGGGTTACTCCATGGCGTCCCAATAGCGGTAAAAGATCTGTGTTTCACTACGGGTGTTCACACGATGGGCGGGACACATGCACTCGCCGAGCACGTCCCTCACTTTGATTCCACTGTCGTTGCAAAGCTGGAATCAGCCGGCGCAGTGCTGCTAGGCAAACTCAATCTTACGGAAGGTGCGATGGGCGGCTACAATCCTAAACTCCAGATTCCTATCAACCCATGGGACGCGGAACGGTGGGCGGGCGCCTCATCCAGTGGGTCCGGGGTTGCGACAGCGGCTGGTCTGTGCTTCGGCTCGCTGGGCAGCGATACCGGTGGTTCGATTCGCTTCCCTGCTGCAGCATGTGGTACGGTGGGTCTCAAACCGACATGGGGACGAGTCAGTCGCTACGGTGTGTTGGCTTTGGCTGAATCGCTCGACCATGTTGGTCCGCTGACGCGAAGTGCTGCCGATGCAGGCATCGTGCTTGAAGCTATCTCCGGTTTCGACCCCAACGATCCCACGTCCCTGTCTGCCCCTGTGCCAAACATGCTTGAGGATATAGACAAGGGTGTAGCAGGTGTGCGTATCGGGTTCGACTTGCAATATGCTACCAAAGATATTGACCCTGAGCTTGCAGAGGCAGTGCTCGCTGGCGTAAAGGTTCTGGAAGATTTGGGGGCTGAGATTGTCGAGGTACAGCTGCCGGATATGGACCCATATGTCGCCGCATGGCCAACTTTATGTTCCGCTGAAGCGGGCGCCGCCCACGAGGCGACCTACCCCTCCCGAAGAGATGACTATGGTCCCTGGTTTCGAGGTTGGCTTGATAAGGGAGCGAAGGTGACGGGGGCGGAATATGCCAAAGCCAATAACTTACGCGCCGCCTGCACGGGGCATCTCCGTCGCGTGTTTGAGGGAATCGATGCACTGGTCTGTCCTTCAACAGCCGCACCACCGCACCCGGTCAAGCCAGAGGAGTTATATGGTCGGATGTCAGAGAGCCGAGAACCGAAATTCCAACGGTTCACCGTGCCGTTCGATTACAACGGGGCGCCAACATTATCGGTGCCGTGTGGATTTAACAGCGAAGGGCTTCCTCTAAGCGTTCAGTGGGTGGGCAAGCACCTGACAGAACCGTTGTTGTGCCGGATTGGTCACACCTATGAAAGGGCAACCGAGTGGCACAACAGATATCCGAACCTTTGAGAATCGGTTTTCGATCTTTCTCGGTTTTCCTAACAATTCAAAGCCAATGTGCGAAGGGCCAGAGTGTGGCTGATCGGCTAAAAGGGGTGTCCAGAAGTGCTTCGGTCTCCTCAACTGGATCATGTCCGTAGCGTCGGATAAATTCCATCTCAATCTGGCTCTCTAACTCGGTCGGACTGCTCAAGGGTAGCGTCACCCAGGTATTTCCCAAACGGTCGCTTTCGCGGATGGCAAGACAGATTTCCCAATCGTGTAGCGCGTTTTCGACACCGTACTGCGGCCTTCCGCCGTGCGTAATTGCATGGTGAAAGCTGATGAGGATGCTTGCCTTAGCAACGTCATCCGGTGAACCGATTCGATACGATTTGAATGGATTTTCCCAGACCACCGGCGGGATAGTGTCCACCCGGAGCGTGTCAAGTATACGTTCTCCCTCCGTCTCAGTGTACCGCTCTGTAATTTCGTGGGGTTGCGTTTCTCCGTATATTGTGAGCCGGTTTCGATCGAAGTGCCCCTTTGTACCCTCGACCTGCCAGCCCGTTGAAAAGGTCTGTTCCCGCAATGGAAAGGCGCGCGGCGGTTTTTCAAACAGACAGGTCACGCCGTTATCAAACTCAATCACCGCGTGTTCCCATTTTATTGTTGACTCTGGTTCTCCGCCGTAGGCGATGTAGGGTTCGGTTTCCACCTCGCCGCAGTAACCGAGGACGCGGGTTGCTCTTGCCCCCAACAGCGACCGAATACCATTGAAACCGTGATACTGTCCGGTTAAGTACCACAGCCGGGCATGGGTAAGTTTACCGATGCCTCCAGCTTCGATGATCTGTCTCTTGAGACGCTCGTTGGGCCAGAGCCAGACCTGCTCTGCCACCTCCCACAGCACCCCTGTTGACCGGCACGTTTCGGCAGTTGCTGCGGCGTAACGTCGTGTCAACGCCACTGGTATTTCTGTGATGATATGTGCGCCGTGCCGCGCTGCAGTGAGAGCAATGACAATATGGGAATCCTTCGGTGCTAAACTGAGTATGACATCTGGCTTTTCGGTGTCAAAAAGGGCAGTCACACTTTCGTAGTGCGCCTTTACCCCGTATTGGGTTGCCACCTCCTGAAGCACCTTGGGATTGCGGTCGCAGATGGCAGCGAGTTCGTAGTGATCGGTCAAACGTGTGATTGTTTCCAGATACTGACGCGCGCGGGAACCGCGATCGGCTCCCACGCCGATGACAGCAATGCGGAGTTTAGGCATCATTGTTTTTCACCTCGGTCTACTGGATACGTTCAAGGGATTAGTCCTCAAGAGTTGCGTTACCTTCGTCTGTTTCGGCGATACTGTATCACGCACCCGGAACGCCGTCAAATGCAAAAAGCCGGCGTTTCTTCCGGCGGTGTGCCATTATCCCCCGCCAAAGGTAGATTTAACGCTTGACGCTGTTTATGGCTCGTGATATATTTTATCGATTTCTGCCATTCCCACGTACGCAGAAAGCGAGAAAGCTGATGCCCCTTATGGTTGAACCGAACCTGAAGACTGCTCGCCTCGGCGGCGTAGATGTTCCTTCCGCCGATGTGCTCCAAAAGATGCACCACAGTTCCTATATTCTCCATGCTTGTGATGGAAGATTGAGCGAAGTTCCGGTCGAAAAGGTCCTGCTGCCACCGGATCGGGAGACGAATCCGCAAGCGATTCAACTTGTCAAAGGGTCTGACGGCACCGTATACGCCAACCTCGGCAACATCATCTGCAAAAGCAGCGATGGAGGCAGGGGGTGGACAGCGCATGATAAGGGTTCCTTCCGTGGGGTTTTTGAAGTCCTCAAGGACGGTACGTTTATCGGCTTAGGCGGTGAAGGCGAGCATCCGAACACGAAGGTGGTTATCCACTCGTCGGTGGACGAGGGACGGACATGGCGAAAAATTGGGGAAGTGCCGAACCCGCCGGGACACTGGGGCGGTGGGTCGTGGATTTTTCGTCTACCGGATGAAACATTGTTAGTGGCGATTGGTCATGTGAACCATGTCTTTGAGCAGGAGGGGCCGAAGCTGGTGTACAAATCGGGTGCGGGTGACCTGTTTGTGTATCGCTCAACTGATGGCGGCCAGACATGGACGGATCCAGCCCGTGTGCATGATTGGGCGAGCGAAGGCGGTGTTACACTGACCCCGTCGGGCAAACTGGTTGCGGCGCAACGCTACCAGCGACCCATGCTGCCCGGCGATCCGCCCGATCTAGAGCAGCGAACTGGCAGCGCGAATCCCGGTTGGCCCTATAAGCATGTGTGCGTCGTTGAGTCAGATGATTGGGGGCGCACATGGAGGGACTTTCGTCAACTCGCAACGGTGTTCGGGCAAACGCGCGGCGATCCCGTAGCGTTGAGCGATGGCACTGTGATTGTGGTTCACGACACGCGCTACGGTCCCGGACCGCCGGGCAGCCGGGCGATGATTAGTCGTGATGAGGGCAGCACATGGGAAGACGAGGTGTACTATCTCGACTATACCACATTCACCGGTAGTTACGCTGGCAGTGTCACGCTTGAGGATGACTGCATCCTGTCTGTGGTTGGCTCTAGTCAGGCAGGCAACAGCTGGGAAGCGGTGCGGCACAATACCGACTTTTACGCTATCCGCTGGCGTCCAGTGGAACAGTCGCAGGTATAAGGATGAGCCGGTTAAATCAGGTGATAGAGCAAACCGTCGGTGAAACTAGTTTTTCAGGCGTGATTTTCGTCAAGCTCGATGGAAACATAGAATTTGAAAATGCCTACGGCTATGCGGATAGGAGCAATAAAATCCCGAATACGGTTGATACCCGTTTTGGAATAGCGTCAGGAGCCAAGTTCTTGACTGCGCTCGGAATAGGAAAACTGATTGACCGTGACCAACTCTCTTTAGCTTCAAGGCTGTGTGACTGTGTAAATATTGATTTTCCGAATATATCAGAAGATGTCACTATCCACCATCTCTTAACCCATACCTCTGGGGTTTATGACTATTATGATGAGGAACTTGTTGAGGATGTCGATAATTTTCAATTGGATATACCCTGTTTTGAACTAAAAGGTCTCAAGGATTACATACCGCTATTTCGTGATGGGAGAATGAAGTTTAACCCAGGGGACAGGTTTTCCTACTCAAACGGAGGATTTATTCTATTAGGAATCGTCATTGAGGAAATCTCCGGGATTCCTTACACCGATTTTATACAAGAAAATATCTTTGAATTATGTGACATGAATGATTCGGGATTTTTTGCTATGAACCGTTTGCCGGAACGCACGGCTTTCGGATATATTGACGGGGAAGAAGGATGGAGAACCAACATTTTCAACTTACCAATTGTCGGATCATCTGATGGAGGGGCTTTCACAACGGCAAAAGATCTGGACAAGTTGTGGAGGGCCTTTTTTCAGGGAAAAGTCCTTTCTAAACAGTTGACACAGCTATTTTTAGAAAAGGCAGTCAAAGACAAAGATAATAGATTTTATGGTCACGGTATCTGGATTTACCATGAGGAGGGGGTAGATCCAGTTCACTATCTCATCGGATGGGATGCTGGCGTTTCTTTCAGGAGCACATGCCCTGCAAAGGATTCAGTCATAACAGTGATCTCTAATACGTCAGCCGGTGCGTGGGCGATAAATCGTGCGATTATGAAACAGTTGAAATGAGCCGAGGGAGTTTTTCAATGAACGCCCCACAACACAAAGTCGCCATCAAGGAAGCCCTAAACCGCTTCACCACGAGGGACCTCGTCGAAAACGGCCGGAACCTACTCAACACACTCGGCTATCGGAGTGAAAGGACCCTAACCCTTGAATCGAACACCGCCGAGACGTTTATCGCCGCGTACGATTCGCAAGGCAAACTAAATCACGATAGGGCATTGACAGCAGAGTGGACCTCCATTGCCCTGCTTTTCCAACTCAGCGGCGATGACCTGACGCTCACAGAGACAACCGGATTACTTTTCGATCCCAGCCAGACGCAGGTGGATAAGACCATTATCCAGTCCTACCTTTTCTTCGCGCTCCGGCTGAAAGGCAGCAATTACAACCGCACCCAACTGTCACAAATCACCCGCGAAATCAACAAATTGTTCATGATGCCCGCGATGCTGCTCTTTCAGCACGGTGAGACGCTCACGTTGTCGATTATCAATCGCCGTTTGCACGCCGCCGACCCATCCCGCGATATCCTCAAAAAAGTCACCCTCATCAAGGATATTGATTTCAAGGACCCCCACCGCGCCCACATTGACATCCTATTCGATCTTGCCCTTGAACCGTTGAACCAAACGCACAGTGTCCACAACTTTGTCGAGCTGCATCGCGCTTGGGAAAAGACACTGGACACCGAAGAACTCAACAAAAAATTCTACCGGGAACTGTTCACCTGGTTTGAATGGGCGGTTGTTGAGGGGAAATTTCCCACAGACAAAAATCGCAGCTTAGATCCAGAAGAGCACGTCATCCGCTTAATTACACGCTTGCTGTTCGTTTGGTTCATCAAGGAGAAGGGGTTGATTGCCGATGAACTGTTCAACGAGGCACAAATCGCCCCTTTGCTGAAGGACTACGACCGGGACAGTGGGGATTCCTACTACCGTGCCGTGCTACAAAACCTATTTTTCGCCACCCTGAACACCGAGATAGGGAAACGTGGGTTTAGCGAAGGCGGAAACCCACGCCATCGCAATTTCTCACTGTATCGCTACAAGGACCAGATAACCGATCCCGATACACTGTTGACGCTGTTTCAGCAAACACCATTTATCAACGGTGGCTTGTTTGATTGCCTCGACAGCGAAGAGGCAACGCGGGAGGGTGGCTACCGCATTGATTGCTTTTCCGATGTGCACTACAATAAGTTGAGGGTTCCCAACCGTCTCTTCTTTGATGACGACCAAGGCCTGATTCCTCTGCTGCAACACTACAAGTTCACCGTCGAAGAAAACACACCGATAGAGCAGGAGGTCGCGTTAGATCCGGAGCTGCTCGGCAAGGTGTTTGAAAACCTACTCGCCGCGTATAACCCCGAAACCGGTGCAACCGCCCGGAAACAGACCGGTTCCTACTACACTCCACGCCCCATCGTGGACTATATGGTGGAGGAGGCGTTGGTGGCAGCACTAGCAGCGCAGGTATCGCCAACGGACGGGGATACGAAATTTTGGGCCGAGCGGTTGCGTTACCTGTTTGATTACGCAAAGGTGTTTGACGATGCAAGTGAATTTTTCGATAGCCGCGAAGCCGACGAGGTGGTGCGGACTATTTCAGAGTTGAAGATACTGGATCCGGCGGTCGGTTCCGGTGCCTTTCCGATGGGTGTGTTGCACAAACTGACCCTCGCACTACGGCGGCTAGATCCGGCTAACACCCGGTGGGCGCAGCTACAGAAAGAACGCGCCATCCAACGGGCGGCGGCTGCGTTTGACACAAAGGATAGACGGACCCGCGACGAGGAGCTCAGGGAAATTAGCAGAATCTTTGAAAATTATTCGGGGGACTTCGGACGCAAGTTATACCTGATCCAAAACAGCATCTTCGGCTTGGACATCCAATCCATCGCCTGTCAAATCGCCAAACTCCGCTTTTTCATCTCCCTTGCCATTGAGCAGGAGCCGGATAGAACCGCAGACAATTTTGGAATCAAGCCGCTGCCAAATCTGGAGACGCGGTTTATCGCAGCGAATACGCTCATCGGCCTTGAGGGAGAGCGAACCCTGACCAGCCCCAAAGCGAAGGATTTAGAGATGGAATTGGGCGATAACCGCGAGCGGCATTTCCACGCCACAACCCGCCCGCAGAAACTAGCCTGTAAACGAGCGGACAAGAAATTGCGACGAGCCTTAGCGACGGAATTAAAGCATATCGGGATGCCCCCCGATGATGCGAATAAAGTCGCCGCTTGGGACCCTTACGACCAGAACGCAAGCGCGGATTGGTTTGATCCAGAATGGATGTTTGGTATTGTAGACGGGTTTGATGTGGTGGTTGGAAATCCACCTTATGTCCGCCAAGAGAAAATTAGACACCTCAAACCGGCGTTAAAGAATCAATACGACTGTTACACCGGCACCGCCGATCTCTATGTCTATTTCTATGAGCGCGGCTTTCAGATGCTTCGGAACAACGGTGTCCTGACCTATATCTCCTCAAATAAGTATTTCCGGTCTGCATACGGTAAGAAACTTCGGGATTTTCTTGCCCGTCAGTCTACCCTGTCTCAACTCATTGACTTTGGCGACGCGCCTGTTTTTACGTCCATTGCGTATCCGAGCATTATCACAACGTCCAAGGCCCACGCCCAAGACAACTACCTCCGTGCCTTGAATTGGGAGCCGGGCCCCTCCATTGACGAATTCGGGACGATTTTTCAAACGAAGGGGTTCACCATGCCGCAAAATGCCCTAACTGTTGACGGTTGGCGGCTTACCTCTCCCGCTGTGTTGAGTTTGCTCGAAAAACTCCGCAATGCGGGGAAACCGTTGGAGGAATATATCAACGGACGGTTTTATTCCGGTATCAAAACAGGTTTGAACGAAGCCTTTGTTGTGGATAAGGAGACGCAGGATAAACTCATTGCAGAACATCCATCGTCTTCAGGAGTATTAAAGCCATTTTTACGTGGGGGTGATGTGAAACGGTGGCAGGTAAATTTTGCGGAGCAGTATCTTATCAAAATTGAATCATCAGAAAACCGGGCGCATCCGTGGTCAGAGAAAACTATGACAGAAGCAGAAGACATTTTTGCGAATACTTATCCTGCTATCCACGCATATTTTGAACCCTTTCGGAAGCAACTGATTCAACGATACGATCAGGGGAAATACTTTTGGGAATTGCGGTCGTGTGCATATTGGGAGGAATTTCAGCAACCAAAGATTGTTTATCCTGATATAGCGCAAGGTACGGAGTTTGCCTTTGATGATAGCGGTTATTTTTTAGGAAATACTTCGTATCTCTTACCAACAAAGGAGATGTGGATTCTCGGTCTGCTCAACAGCAAAGCCGTTTTCTGGTTTTACACAAAGACAAGTACACAGATTCGGGGCGGGTTCGTGAGATTTATCGCTCAATATGTGTCTCAAATCCCTATTCCTCCTATCAAGCCCGCGCAGAAAGCATCTATCAGCAAACTCGTCAATCAGATCCTTGCCACCAAACGCACCAACCCAGACGCCGATGTATCCGACCTTGAAAATGAGATTGATCAGATAGTATACTTGTTATACGATCTCACCCCTGAAGAAATCGCTATTGTGGAGGAAGCGGCCACTGTCTGAATCACGGATTAAACAGATTACACAGATTGCGCGGATTTTTTAATCCGCGTAATCCCTGAATCCGCGATAATCAGCGATTCTGACAATGAGAGGATTGGGATTGTGGAGGCGGCGGCAATTGTCTGAATCAGGATTTTCAGATTGAGTGTAGCGAAATCGCTATTTATTGGGGAGGGAAGGATAAACAGAATAGGAGCGGATTATTCCGTGAAATTCGGTTGACACCTATCCACCGACAGATTATTATGACACCAAAGGAAATTCGCATCGTGAAGGAGAGGAAATCATGCAAGGATTGAGCTCAGCACCTGTTGGCTTTGATTACGCTTATACAGGTGTGCCTAGCAAGGATACTACCAGAGCGACAGCCCAGACACCTGACGATGCCGAGGCACATAACACCCGCGGCATCGCTTACGGTAAAAAAGGTGAGTATGACCTAGCCATCAAAGACTTTAGCAAAGCGATAGCACTCAAACCTGATTTTGCCGAGGCCTATAACAATCGCGGGATTGCTTACGGGGAAAAAGGCGAGGTTGACCGGACTATCGCAAATTATATCAAAGCGATAGACTTGGAGGCCGATGATGCCAGTGCCTATAATAATCGTGGCAATGCCTATAGCGATAAGGGCGAGTATGATCGTGCCATAGAAGACTATAACAAAGCGATACAACTCAATCTCGGTTTTGCCAAAGTTTATTACAATCGTGGTATTATTTATTACTCTAAAGGCGAGGTTGACCGTGCCATCAAAGACTTTACCAGAGCAATGGACCTGAAGCCCGATTACGCCGAAGCCTATAATAATCGCGGGGTATCTTACAGTAGCAAAGAGGAATATGACCGTGCCATTGAAGATTACAACACAGCAATACAACTCAAACCCAATCTCGCCGAAACCTACAGCAATCGCGGGGCGGCTTACTACAGCAAAGGCGAGATTGACCGTGCCATTGAAGATTTTAACACAGCAATACAACTCAAATCTAATCTCGCCGAAGCCTACAGCAATCGCGGTAATGCCTACAACGACAAAGAGGAATATGACCGCGCCATTGAAGATTTTAACACAGCAATACAACTCAAACCCGATTATGCTGAAGCCTATTACAATCGCGGGGTATCTTACGATAGCAAAGGGGAATATAACCGCGCCATCGCAGATTTTAACATAGTGGTACAACTCAACCCTGATGATGCCGAAGCCTATTACAATCGCGGGGTATCTTACGATAGCAAAGAGGAATATGACCGTGCCATTGAAGATTACAACACAGCAATACAACTCAAACCCGATTATGCTGAAGCCTATAACAATCGTGGTGCGGCTTACTACCGACAGGGTGATTTTGACCATGCCATTGAGGATTATGACACGGCGATACAGCTGAAACCTGATTATGGCAATGCTTATTACAATCGTGGCGAGGCGTGGTTACACTTGAAAGAATGGGATAAAGCGAGAGCGGACCTAATCGCTGCCAAGGGGATGGAGGTGGATATTATTGCTTCATTTCATAGGGACTACGAAAGCGTCTCGGACTTTGAAGATAGAAAGGGTATTAAATTACCGGAAGACATCTCCGCAATGTTGACACCCCAGGTCGTTGTCAAAACCGGCTTAGATGAGTTCTTAGGAAACTACGCGCGAGCATGGGAAGGTCTGGAAAAAGCACTTCAGCTAAAGGGGAGTTCTATTCACACGGATTTAGATGACCCCGCCCCAAAGGATATAGGGAAGATACTGCAAAAAGTCCGAGCAGAAGCGGAAGAAGAAAGGAGGCTTGATCAAGAGCTAGATGCCATCCCAGAAACGGCTTACGAAGATGTGGACAGGTTTTTGAAAACGGTTAACAAATTCGTGCCCTTACCGGATATTATGCCCTTAGACAATGGTGAAATCTGCCTCGAATGGCGAGAAGGACAAAAGATATTTACCTTGAGTTTTGGTGGCGATGGGCACATTGTTTTTGCTGGAATCTTCGGCGCGGAGCATCAAGCGCGTGGGATATTAACCTTCTCAATGCCTCACCTTATCGCCGTTATTGGCATGATTACAGGTCTTTACCTCCATTATGACAATTGATCCAAATGAAAGAATTAGTCGTTTCATACTGAGTAGAAATGAGTTTCGTCCGTCGGATCAGACTGTTAAAGCAAAAGCATTTGTCCCACCAAAAAACAAACGATTGTCCGTTTACCGTACCTCAACACTGAGCGAAAGCGCGATTTGGTCAATTGGTAATGAGTTTGTGGCTGAACCGAGAGATAAGACCCTGTATGGTCGGGCTGACCTTTTGGCAAAAGATGTTTACGCTCTCCAGCAAAAGGTTGAACCTGAAACCTCTATACATCCTTTACATGCTGATATTATGCCGTGGCCAGATGGACGGGTCGACCTTTTATTTTTAGCAACTGAACTTGCACTACGGTCAAAATTTGTATCAAGAACGCCCTCTCCTAATGCCTTAGGCGGAGCCGAGGAATGAGACTGACCAATTACTCGTTATACAACTTGATTCCTGAAGAAATCGCTATTGTGGAGAAACCGCCGCCCCAAAATCCTGAAAATCCTTGAATCCAGTAAATCCAGATCCAGACAATCACCACCGATGTTTTTTTAATCCGTGTAATCCCTTAATCCGCGACAATCTGCGATTCAGACAGAGGTAAGACTTACGCACATGGTCAGAAAATAGGTTATAATAACTCAAGTTGCTAGAGCATATTGACATTCTAAAAAGAGAAAATGGAAGATGGCTTATAATCGTTTTACATTAAGTGAAGCTAAAAAGGTCTTTCAACTGATTACTGATGAATCAAGAGATCTCTTTTCCACGGCGGCGGAAGTCGAAATCAGCGATTTTCTTCGCCAGACGTTAGAAAGAAACCTGTCTTTGGGGATCGCTATCAATACGGAAAAGGCACGATCAGAACTGATTGTCGCGCCGGTTTTGGTTGAACTTTTGGAACAGACACACCGCCAGATTAGTCTGTTTTCAGGTAAGGCGTTTAATGTGGATAGAAAAAGAGGGTTGAGCGGCGCGTGCGGCTTTATCATTAGCCTTTCTACGGAGCAACTATTTATTACTACGCCCGTCATTGCGATCGTCGAAGCTAAAAATGATAACCCTATGAATGGTATCGGTCAATGTGTGGCGGAAATGGTTGCCGCCAAATTATTTAACGAGCGTGAGGAGAACAATATCACCACAATCTACGGGGGAATCACGACGGGAAGCGTTTGGAAATTTCTAAAGTTAGAGGGACAAACCGTCTATATCGATTTAGACGAATATCATGTCAACGATATCGGTAAAATTCTGGGCATTTTGTTGAGTATGATTCATTCAACTTAAGAACCTGTTTTAAAAAGCAAGGGATGATCCCACGGTGCTGTGGATTTGTCAATCCATAGCGAGCCACATCGCAAGGTAGGGGTTGGGGCTCCCAACCCATCGGACTTGGAAACCAAGCCCCTATGATTGACCTGACACGGTTTGCTGAATATGGTGATAATATGCCGTTGAATAGTGGACGCCCTTCTGGATTGCGGAAGAACCCGAGTTTTGAAGAAAAAACTCGGGTTCATGGCAAATCACTTTACCCAAAATGACTTTTCAAACAGGCTCTAAGGGATATCAGTTCAGCGAACATGAAAATTGCAGTTTTAGCCTCCGGCAGCGGAACCAATTTGCAGGCATTAATCGATCAGCTCCACCAAGACGAAAATAGTGGAGTTCAAATCGCTGTGGTGATTAGCGATCGAAGAAAGGCTTACGCGCTCACCCGCGCCAAGGAAGCGGGTATTCCCACCTACGTCGTGAGAGTCCGGGATTTTCCGGATCGAGATGCGTTTGATGCAGAAATTTCCAAAATCCTTGACAGGCGCGGAGTGGAGCTAATCGTTCTAGCAGGCTTTATGAAGTTATTCCAGCCAGCGTTTGTGCGGAAGTATAGCAACCGTATCATCAATATTCATCCATCGCTACTGCCCGCGTTTCCGGGGGCGCACCCGGTACTCGATACGCTGGCGTATGGCGTAAAAGTTAGCGGCGTTACCGTTTTTTTTGTCGATGAGGGGGTTGACGCTGGACCTATCATTGCGCAGGTTTCGGTGCCTGTATTCGACCATGCCGATGAAGAAAGTCTCCTCAAGCGGATTCATACTGAAGAGCATAAACTATATCCGCAGGTTGTGCGGTGGTATGCGGATGGGGCGATCGAAATTGTTGGCAGAAAGGTCTTGGTAAAGGAGTCGTGAAATGATAGCAATTTCGACAATGTGGAACGCTTTGAGACAACCCGATGGAGCGGCACTGTTGGACGAGCTCAAGGAACTTGGGTTTGATGCCATTGAACTCAGTCGCCACCTAACACGGGAACAGATTGAGCAGATTAAGCCTCACCTAGCGAACACGCAGATCTGTTCTATCCACAACTTTTGCCCCGTTCTGCACGGTTCTCTGCAATCGGAGGCGGAAAACGATCCGATTCACTTAGCAAGTCTTGATGCGGATACGCGGAACGAAGCGGTTAAGCAGACGATTCGGACGATGGAGTTAGCAGTTGAGATTGAAGTTCCAATCGTTGTGCTTCACTTAGGTAAGGTGGATACTTATGATCGCTCCTACCTGATGTATGATTTCTACGAATACGGTGAGCGAGAGTTTGAGGCGTTTGGGGCGAAGGTGGTGGAAGCGACTGAGTGGCGTAAACGCAAGGAGGCGAAACATCAGGACGCCGTGCTGTTCAGCCTCGATACGTTGAATGAAACGGCTTTGCGGATGGATGTCTACTTGGCGATTGAGAATCGTCCGCGTTACCATCAAATCCCGAATTTTGACGAGGTTGGGTTGTTCTTGGAGACGTTCAAGGGAAGCAACATGCGGTATTGGCACGATGTCGGACATGCCATGCTTCAGGAGCGGGTAGGGCTCTGTTGGTCACAGCGTTGGTTGGAGGCATACGCAGAGAACCTCATCGGTGTGAACCTGCACGACCTCAAAGATCTTGAAGCGTATCATCCTCCGGGTTCCGGAGATCTTGACTTCAAGGAGATTCTATCGGAGATTCCACCGGATACGCCAACCGTTTTGGAGGTCCGAGATGCGCCGCCGGAACAACTTGTTGAGGTGAGGGAGGAGTGGCAATTATGGCGGAAACCCGAAGAGCAGGATGGGGAAGTTGAGCGCATCTAGAAATATACAATTGAGGTGAGCGGGGCAGCTCCATGACATGTGGTTATTCCGACACACTAATTTTGAGGCAAACTACGCGACAATGCTTGTAACGAAACGGTTTGCGGCTTGGCATCGTTGATGCATATATGCATCATGAATCTATTCTGAGCAATTTATTTTGCAAGTCGGTGTAGGGTTAAACGAGAGAACAAGGTTCTTCGATGGGTGCTGCAGCACCTCGCGTCAGTAGAATTAAGTTGCTGGTTCTTGATGCAACCGGGAACACCTGAACCTGACCCGCCCAACCCAAGCCGAGTGGAGAAACAGAGCTCTACGTTAGGAGAATTCATCATGGATAGACTGATCATCAACGGTGGCAAGCAGCTCGAAGGTACAATTTCAGTCAGTGGCTCTAAAAATGCGACGCTTCCTATCGCTGTTGCAGCCGCGATTTTAGCAGACGGCGCCAGCGTTATTCACAACGTTCCCAAGCTGAGGGATATTGATAGCCTATGTGCCGTGCTTGAGGTGCTGGGAGCGACGACAAAATTCAAGAACTCAACCCTCTATATTGAACCGGGGAACCGAATTGCTTACGAGGCTCCTTACGATCTCGTCCGGAAAATGAGAGCATCAATTTATGTGCTGGGTCCCCTCGTTGCGCGTTTAGGTGTGGCAAAAGTCTCTTTCCCCGGCGGTTGTGCTATAGGGCCACGTCCGGTAGATCTGCACCTGAAAGGGCTGCAGCAACTCGGTGCAGAAATCGAAATTGATAGTGGCTATATCATAGCACGGACGAATCGGTTGGTTGGCACCGAGATGTATCTGAGGGGCCCACACGGCTCAAGCGTCGGTGCAACCGCAAACGTTATGATGGCTGCAACGCTGGCGGAAGGTACAACGATTATTCGTGGAGCTGCCTGCGAACCAGAGGTCGCTGACCTGGCAAACTTCCTCAACGCAATGGGTGCGGACATTAAAGGAGTTGGAACGTCCACTTTGACGATACATGGCGTTAAACAACTTCATGGCACGGAGTATACTGTCATTCCAGACCGTATCGAAGCAGGAACGTTCATGGTTGCGAGTGCTATTACGAGGGGAGATGTTTTTGTGAAGGATGCCCCCGCTCAACACCTCGGTACTACCTCCGAGAAATTAGTTGAGGCGGGTGTTCAATTGGATTGGGCAGATGATGGCGTCCGCGTGAGGGCATCACGAGAGCTCCAAGCGGTTGATATCGCCACTGATACATATCCGGGTTTCCCCACGGACATGCAGGCACAGATGATGGGACTCCTCAGTATCACGCCGGGGATTAGCACTATCATGGAAGGTATCTACTTAGATCGCTTCATGCATGCGAGCGAACTCAATCGGATGGGCGCAGATATTCGTGTCGAAGGGAACCGAGCGGTGGTGCGTGGTAAGCCTAAACTCAGTGGCGCCCCTGTTATGGCATCGGATCTCCGTGCAGGTGCCGTCCTTGTTCTCGCAGGCATGGCGGCAGCGGGTGAAACGGCCGTCTCCCGGATCTATCATATAGATCGTGGGTATGAAGGCATTGAGGAGAAACTGAGGGGTATTGGCGCGGATATTATCCGGGTGAGAGACTAGGTTCTGTTGACATTTCATCGTAACCAGATAATCGTGGCAACGAAACTCAGAAACCCCACATACTGATTCAAAGAATAAAAAACCGATTTGAGAACAGAGGAGGAAAGACAGATGCAACGGAGATACAATCTCGCACATTTCCTTTTAGCTAGCGTTGTAGCTTTAGGTCTGACGCCGCTGATAGTATGCGTTGACGCACAGGCACAGATAGCCTTCGCGTCTAATAGGGATGGGCACTTTATAAACCGTGAAATCTACGTGATGAACGCCGATGGGGGCAATCCGCAAAACCTCACTAAAAATGACTTTGATGATTGGTATCCCTCATGGTCTCCGGACGGTAGGCGCATTGCCTTCGTGTCTAGAAGGGATGGGAACGACGAAATCTACGTGATGGACGCCGATGGGGGCAATCCGCAAAACCTCACTAAAAATCCCAATGCAGACCAGTATCCCTCATGGTCGCCCGCCGATGGTGAACGGATTGCCTTCGAGTCTAGAAGGAATGGGAACAATGAAATCTACGTGATGGACGCCGATGGGGGCAATCCGCAAAACCTCACTAAAAATCCCAATGAGGACAGGTATCCCTCATGGTCTCCTGACGGTAAACGCATTGCCTTCGTGTCTAATAGGAATAGGGTTGAGAGGAACTGGGAAATCTACGTGATGGATGCCAATGGGGGTAATCCGCGAAGACTCACTAAAAATCCCGCGACTGACTTGCTGCCCTCATGGTCTCCTGACGGTAAACGCATTGCCTTCGCATCTGATACGAATGGGAACGGGGAAAACTTTGACATCTACGTGATGGATGCCGATGGGGAGAATCGACGAAGACTCACTGAAAATCGTCATTATGACAGGTTTCCCTCATGGTCTCCTGACGGTGAACGCATTGCCTTCGTGTCTGAGAGGGATGGGCACGGTAAAATCTACGTGATGGACGCCGATGGACAGAATCAACAAAGACTCACCAATAATGATCCTCATAATGACTGGCATCCTGCATGGTTTAGTCCTGCTTTTGCAGTTACTCCCGCAGGTAAGAAACTCACCATATGGGGATGGTTCAAACAGGGCATCCGATAACTACCATTATTGAGAAAACAGCGTTTGCTGAAATGTGGGAGCGTACGGGAGGTGGGTCATAAACGCCAATGAGGGAGTGAAGACGTACTAGGTTCTGTTGACATTTCATCGTAACCAGATAATGGTGGCAACGAAACTCAGAAACCCCATATATCGAACCGCTAGCTTATCAAAACGAGCGGAGATACGGCGATACTGCTTCATTTTGTTGATGAAACATTCGACTAAATGCCTCTCTTTATACAGATGCACATCATAAGTGCGTGAATCCCGACGGTTGGCACGTGGCGGTATCACCGGCACCGCACCCCTTTCGGTTATCGACTCAATAAATGCCATAGCATCATAGGCTGTGTCGGAACTATCACATACTCACTGTTATAACCGTCAATCAACGCTTCAGCACAAGTGATGTCGTGCCGTTGACCGGCTGTCAGCATTAAACGTAAGGGATTACCTAAGCCGTCAACAGCGAGGTGAATTTTGGTTGAAAATCCACCTCGGCTGCGTCCAAGTGCTTGTGAGGCTTGACCCCCACTTGTTTTCAATGCACCTCCAGCACATGGGTGCGTGCGAATGATAGTGGTGTCAATGATGAGCCACTCCATATCAGGGTCTTTGGCAAAGTATTGGTGCATGCGTTGAAAGATATCTTTATCGCACCATCTTGCGAATCGTTTATAGACACTGTTCCAATTGCCGTATTGTTTAGGTAACAGTCGCCATTGACTGCCACTACGGGTTATCCAAAGCACCGCATTGATAAAGCGTTTTAAGTGAGTTTGTTGTCCGGTATAGATGTCAGGACAGGTGTTAAGGAATGATACTATTTTTGACCATTGCGTATCGGATAGGGTGAAGGTTGACATATTACCATTATGACACAAATGTCAACACGCCCTAGTAAAGTCAGTACGAATCTTGACAAGAAGTGAGGAATTTTTTGTGATCATCATTCTTGATGCCCATTCGGACGAAGCGGCGGCTTTCATCGAAAAACTTAGTCTGCGTGGGGGATTAGAAGAACCAAGTATTCTTAGGACAGTCCAGCGGATTTTGCAAGATGTCCAAAGAAATGGTGACAGAGCCGTCGTTAAATATACGCGCAGATTTGATGCTCCACGGATGTCTGTCAACGAGATACGGGTTACAGACGCAGAGATTGAGAGTGCCTCCACGCAGGTCGATTCAGACTTCCACGATGCGGTCCAGCTTGCGCGGACGAATATTGAGCGATTTCACCAAAAGCAGCTGCGGAATTCTTGGCTGTCTACCGAGGCCGATGGCGTTGTTTTGGGACACCTCATCCGTCCGCTAAGGCGTGTCGGCGTATGTGTCCCGTCGGTGAGTCAGTTGCTGGTTTCTTCGTTAATAATGAATGTTGTCCCTGCGAAGGTTGCGGGTGTTGAGGAGATTGCGGTCTTCATGGGACCGATGCGAGATGGGCAGATTGACCCGCACATGCTTTTCGCCGCATCTGCATGTGGGGTCCGTGAGATTTACAGATGTGGTGGTGCCCAAGCAGTTGGTGCGATGGCGTATGGGACGAGCACCATCCCGAGAGTGGATAAAATCGTTGGTCCGGGCAATCTGTATGTCCAACTTGCGAAAAAAGAGGTGTATGGACCCGTCGATATTGACAAGCTAGCGGGTCCAAGCGAAGTCCTCATTATTGCCGATCACACGGCAAATCCCGCCTATGTTGCAGCGGACCTAATTTCGCAGGCAGAACACAGCGTAGAATGTTCTGCCATTCTTATTACAATATCAAGAGAAATTGCGGAACAGGTTTGTGCAGAAATTGAGCATCAGGCACAAAAACTGCCCCGCCAATCTGAACTAACCGGTGCTTTTGAAAATTACGGAGCGGCGTTTATCGTTGCAGATTTAACCGAAGCGATGGAGCTCGCCAACGAGATTGCACCTGAACATGTGGAGTTAGAGGTAGAAAGTCCAATCGAGTGGGTTGGTGCCATCCGTAATGCGGGAGCGATTATGCTAGGACCTTACACTCCAGAATCTGTCGGTGATTACATCGCCGGCCCCAATCACATTTTGCCTACGGGTGGGGCGGCGCGGTACGCATCGCCGTTGAGCGTTGATGATTTCCTAAAAAAGACAAGTGTTATCTCCTATACCAAAACCGCGTTGGAAAAGGTCACGCCGGCTGTCGTCAAACTCGCTCAGGTTGAGGGACTTCAAGGACATGCGGAGGCGATGAAGATCCGATCTGATAAGGATCGGGACGATCTTGAAGTCGAACATTAACGATTAGAAGGAGAGGAAGCGGAGAACCTTTCCAACCTTTTTTACAGAGTTGGGCTTTAGCCCGTAAAGCCCAATGATTTATCTTTGGGATATAAGTTTCGCTTCAGCCGTTTTTGTATTGATTTTGTAGGCTAAGTCTATTATAATTGTCTTGTCTTTCGTAGGGGAATGCTGCACCGTCGCTTGGCGGTGTCCCCTACCTCCTACAGCATAGGACATGAAAGACAGAAAGACAATCTCGTGAAGACCTACACGTTCAAAATGTATAGCAACCACACTAATCGTGAGTTGCAGCAAACGATTGACAGCCATGCTGAAGTATGGAATCACTTTGTAGCGTTGTGTCGCAGATACTATGCTATCTACGGGACATATCCGGGTAAGAAAGCACTGATGCGACACTTAACCAAGTTGAAGCGACTCCCCCGCTTTGCCCATTGGAATCAGTTGCCGAGTCAATCGTTGCAAGACGTCATAGACCGACTTGATAAAGCGTACTCTAAACTGTTTACTGACCGCAAAAGCGGCAAGCGTTCCGGTCATCCCCGTTTCAAGAGACGTAAACTATACAAGTCCTACACCCTCAAGCAAGCCGGTTGGAAACTGCTACAAAACAACTCTATCCGTATTGGCAAACGCATCTACCGATATTTCAAAAGTAGGGAAGTCTTAGGCACCCCGAGCCGCTGCACGATAAAACGTGACAGCGTAGGAGACGTATGGCTAATCATTCTGACAGACTATGTAGATACCGATTTAGAGTCGCCCACGACGGGTAATAACGCGGGGTTGGACTTTGGACTAAAGAGGTATCTCACCGGGTCTAGCTTCAATGACTACGACTCTCCACAATTCTTCAAGCGCGGTCTCAACACTATCAACCGTGCCAATCGCAACCATTCACGAAAGGTCGCAAGGTCAAAGAATCGGCAACGTGCAAGAGTCAACCTTGCAAAGAAACATCGCAAGATTGCGAACCAAAGGCAAGATTTCCACTGGAAACTTGCTCATGACCTCACAGACAGATATGATTGGATTTCACTGGAGACCCTCAACCTCAAAGGCATGAAGTCCCTTTGGGGTCGCAAAGTCTCTGACTTAGGTTTTTCTGACTTTGTGCAGAAACTCAAGTATATCGCTTCGAAGAAAAGCACGGAAATCCGATTCATAGACAAGTGGTATCCTTCGAGTAAGACCTGCCATGTCTGTGGTGCAATCAACCAAGACCTAAACCTTCGTGATAGAACATGGCAGTGTCCAAGCTGCCACACAGAGTTGGATAGAGACCGCAATGCGGCGGTCAATATCCATAGGGTGGGGGCATCCACCCTCTCAGGAGAAGTTGTAAGTCCCAATTCGTCGGGCTGACTTTGTTGATAGAGCAATTCGAATCCTAAAGGATGAGAATCCCAATCCTTTAGGTTTGGGAGTATGTCAATCCTTTAATTCCCTATTTCCGGTATCACGCAAAGGAGATTTGCCTGCATGTCACCCCTCCGGTTTGTCTGTGCGACAATCTACACCGGCGTCCTCGCTTTTGCCAACACGGAACCGCATCAGCCCAATTCTAAAGTGCATGATCGCCTCGCCACAACCTTTTCAATCGTTGGGCGCGATCCGGAGAATGGCGATCTTGGAGTTGCCGTTCAATCCAAGTTTTTCGCCGTTGGAGCTATTGTCCCGTGGGCAAAGGCAGGTGTCGGTGCAGTTGCGACCCAATCGTGGACAAATACGACCTATGGCTCAAAAGGTTTGGAACTTCTGGAAAACGGACTCTCCGCCCAGCAAGCGTTGAATCGGCTGGTTGCTGATGATGAGGGCAGATCACAACGTCAGGTCGGCATCCTTGATGCGAGCGGCAACGTTGCTAACTACACTGGCGACGAATGTATGGAATGGGCGGGTGCACGTCAGGGAGAAAATTACACGGCACAAGGCAACCTCCTGACAGGGGAGGCGGTTGTCGAGGCGATGGGAGAGGCGTTTGAGAAAACAGAGGGAGAACTTGCAGAAAAACTGATGGCAGCACTCATTGCAGGGCAGGAAAAGGGCGGCGATCGACGTGGGCAGCAGGCGGCAGCGTTGATTGTTGTACGTGAAAATGGTGGAGTGGGTGGTTTTAATGATCGGTATATCGATCTACGGGTTGATGACCATAAGCAGCCAATTAAAGAGCTGCGTCGGCTGCTGAAGCTACGGTTGAGTATGTGGTAAGACTAGTGGTACTGTAAAGTTATTGTCAATATACGCCAAATTTTTTGATGATCCTCCAAATGAAAAAAGCACTACCTCCTGCGGCCTTCGCACGAATTGACGAAACCGATGATCGCCTGTTTTACGCCGAACCCCGTATCGTCACCCATATTGACGACAACGCAATCGTCGCAATCAAGGAATTTTTCGATCAAACCTTGCCGAGAAATGCTGCCATATTAGACCTGATGAGCAGTGCCTTCTCCCACCTACCCGAAGGATTTCCCGCTCAACGTGTCGTCGGATTAGGCTTGAACGCGGTAGAGCTCCAGGTCAATCCTGCCCTTGACGAATATGTGATTCATGACCTCAATGCCAATCCAACCCTCCCTTTTGATAGTGGAGAATTTGCAGCGGTAATCATGACGGTTTCGATGCAGTATCTGACAAAGCCGGTCGAGGTTTTTCGTGAGGTGCATCGCATTCTGCAGCCAGATGGTCCGTTGGTCGTCATTTTCTCCAATCGTTTGTTCCCGACGAAAGCGGTGTACATCTGGCGCGTAACCGCTGACGCTGAGCACGCAGAATTGGTGGAGCATTACTTCCGTTTGGCGGGTGGTTATGCGGAAATCACATTTTTGGATTACACCCCACAGGCCGATGAATACACAGATCCGGTGTATATCGTTATGGCGAAAAAGTATGAGGGACCTTAGATGCGGTGAACAACTGAAATCTTGCACATTTGATAATCTGACAAAGCTACAGCGAAAGGAGAATTTTTAATCATGACTGATAGTAACAACACCGAAGAAATCCAAGAGTTTGAGTATAAAGCGGAGATGGAACGACTCCTGCATCTCATCGTTCACTCGCTTTATACTCAGCCCGAAGTCGCCATCCGTGAACTGATTTCCAACGCGTCCGATGCGTTGCATAAAATCCGCTTCAGGCAGTTGACGGATAAGAATATTTTGAATCCCGATACACCTTTAAGAATTGATATCGCTGTTGATGCCGATGCACAGACATTCTCGATTACGGATACGGGCATCGGCATGACCAAGGACGATTTAACCGACAGGATTGGCACCGTTGCTAGCTCGGGAACGCTAGAATTTTTGGAGCAGATGAAGGAAGGTGACAAACCTTTTGACGCCGACCTGATCGGTCAGTTTGGTATCGGTTTTTATTCGGTGTTCATGCTCACGAATGAGATTACAATTGAAACGCGTCATGCGGATGCCGACTCAAAGGGATTCCGGTGGCAGTCAACAGGTGAGGGCAAATTTACCATCAAGGAGATTGAACGCCCACAGAGGGGCACCCAAATCTTCTTCAAACTGAAAGACGAATCAAAGGAATTTAGCCAATCGTATAGCGTTGAGCAGGTTATCACGAAATATTCCAATTTTGTCGATTTTCCTGTTTCGGTCAATGGGACGCAGGTGAATACTGTCAGTGCCTTATGGCATAAGAATAGGAATGAAGTGACGGAGGAGGAACGGAATGAGTTCTATAAATTTATATCTAACGATCTCAATCCGCCGCTCGGTCACCTGCACCTGTCTCTCGAAGGTCGGGTGGATTTCAAAGCGTTGATGTTTATCCCCGAGACGCAGCCGCTCAGATTTCTCAGGGAGGAAGACATGGGCTCGTTGCACCTATATTCGAGCAAGGTTTTTATCCAAGACGATTGCAAAGAACTTCTTCCTGAATACCTTCGATTTATATCAGGGGTGGTGGATACCGAGGATCTGCCCTTGAATGTGTCCCGCGAGGTAACACAATCGAGCCCCATCATGGCACGTATCCGGGAAACCTTAACGGGCCGGGTGCTTTCTCTGCTGGAAGACTGGGCGAAAAACGACTCGGAGAAGTACGAAAAATTCTTCAGGAATTTCGGTTTGCTCTTCAAGACAGGACTCAGTTCAGATTTCGTCAACAGGGATCGACTGCTTGACCTCTTACGGTTTGAATCGACCAGAACCGAAAGCGGCAAGTTTACCTCCCTGAAGGATTATGTCGCGGGAATGTCAGAAGATCAGAAAGAGATTTATTACCTGTCAGGTGATAATAGAGATGCGGTCGAACGGAATCCAAATTTGGAGTATTTCAAGAAGGGGGGGATTGAGGTGTTGTTCTTCATCGATCCCACTGATCTGTTCAATATTCCACATCTGCTTGAATATGATGAGAAACCGCTGAAAAGTATCGAAAAGGCGGATATAGAACTCGAGACAGACGAAGAAAGCCAAGACGATACCTTAACCGAGGATGTCCAACTGATTTCTGTTTTTAAGGAGACCCTTGGTGATAAGGTAGAGGATGTGGTCGCCTCCAAACGGTTGGTTGATTCGGCAGCAACCTTGGTTGTCGGGGCAGACGGTATGGACGCTCACATGGAGCGGATGATGAAAATGATGAATCAGGATTTCACCGGCTCCAAACGCATCTTAGAAATCAACTTTTCCCATCCGTTAATAAAGAATCTCGCACAGCTCAACCAGAACCAAGGCGATGAAACCCTCATCAAGAGCTGTATTCTACAGCTTTACGAAGGTGCGTTGCTGGTTGACGGAAATACCGTAGACCCACCCGCGTTTGTCGCTCGGATGACGGAGATTATGGAAAAAGCGACGAAATGATGTGGACTCTGACTTGACAGGCAGTGCCCCGATTCATCGGGACTATACTTATTTGTGGAAGGCTTTGAAGGAGAAATTAATGAACGCAAAAATTACCGTAATACCCGGCGATGGGATCGGTCAAGAGGTCACAGCTGAAGCTATTCGGGTATTAGATACTGTGCAAGACAAATATGGGCATCACTTTGACTACGAATACGGATTGCTAGGCGGGTGTGCAATTGATGAAACCGGCACAGCCCTGCCCCAAGAAACGTTGGACCTATGCCGACGATCCGACGCAATCTTATTCGGCGCGGCAGGGGGACCGGAGTGGGAGGACGTGCCGAGCGCAGAGCGTCCTGAACGCGCTGTCGGAACAGTTCGCAAAGAACTTGACCTTTTTGTGAACCTGCGCCCGATTCGTGGAAGAAAGGCGTTGGCACCCGTCATGCCGGTTAAGGATGAGATTATCGGTGAGGGGTTGGACTTTGTTGTGATCCGTGAGTTGGCTGGCGGTTTATACTACGGCGAACCACGCGGTATTGAGAAGCACGCAGATGGAGAACGTGGATGCAATACACTTGCTTACACGACGCGGGAGATTGACCGTGTCGTGCGCGCTGGCTTTGAGCTCGCACGAAAACGTTCTAAAAAACTCACCTCTGTGGCGAAGGAAAACATGTTAGAAAGTTCAAAGCTGTGGCGAGAAGTCGCGACAAAAGTTGGTCAGGAGTATCCCGATGTAGAATTGAATCATATCCTAGTCGATGCGTGTGCCTATCATCTCATCCGAAATCCGAGCCAGTTTGATGTCATGGTCACGGGGAATATCTTCGGAGACATCCTCACCGACGAAGCGGCCGTGTTGGTTGGTTCACTTGGCATGTGTCCATCGGCGAGCTACGGCTACACCAAGCAAGGCTTCTACGAGCCAATTCACGGCACCGCACCGGATATCACCGGGCAAGGGGTCGCCAACCCGATAGGGGAGATTTTGTCTGCAGCCCTGTTGCTTCGACACTCCTTCGATCTGGATACGGAAGCCGCGGATATTGAAAACGCCGTTGATCGCGCAATCGACAAAGGAGTCCGCACAATCGACATCCAACAGCCGGGACTAAAAACGGTCGGCACCGTCGAAATGACAGATGCGGTTATTGCTGAAATTCGATCTGATTCGTGAAGGGTAAAATGTGAGCGTTAGTTGCAAGGAGATTTTTTTGGGTATGGATAAGCTTCGCAGAGAATATACTGATGCCGGCTTGGACGAACAAGACTTGGATACGAATCCCTTTAAGCAGTTTGAGAAATGGTTTCAAGAGGCGATTGATGCGGAGATTGATCTGCCGGACGCGGTGACGCTGGCGACAGCAACGAAAGACGGTGTGCCTTCGGGAAGGATTGTCCTGCTCAGAGGACTTGATGAGCGGGGATTCGTCTTTTATACCGACTACGAAAGCCAAAAGGGGAAGGAACTCGCAGAGAATCCGAATGCGGCACTGGTTTTTTACTGGCGGGAACTAGATCGGCAGGTGCGTATCACCGGAGAAGTGAGCAAGGTTTCTCGTGAAAACTCTAACAACTATTTTCAGAGCCGGCCTGTCGGTAGCCGTTTGGCTGCGTTGGCGTCGAGACAGAGTGAAGTTATCCCTGACCGAAAGGTACTGGAAGAGCGATTTGAACAGTTAGCAGCGCAATATCAGGACACAGAAATTCCGCTACCGTCAGATTGGGGCGGCTACCGTTTATCCCCCAACACGGTTGAGTTCTGGAGTGGCCGCCCAAGCCGTCTGCACGACCGTCTACGCTACACCCGCCAGTCCAATGGTGATTGGCTAATCGAGCGAATTTCGCCGTGACGCTTTCTCTCGACTAAATCTTCTTGGTTAAATAACCACGTCGGATTTTTTGACCTTTTCGGTCGTTTGTCCGGAGATTTCGTCGCCAACTTGTCGAAGTTGATTAAAGTCGCGTTGGAAGCCTTCGTGTAGTGCTCCCACGTCGGTCTTATGCAGAACAAACCGAACTCCTTCTCGAATCCACTTTGTTGACAACTCGACAGATTGCAGATGGACAGCGACAGGGATATTTCGCGCACCGCATGTACGAATGACAAAGCGGAGCATCTCCTCAAAGTCCGGATGATCATACTGATCTGGGATGCCCATTGTGATACTCATGTCGTTGGGTCCTACGAAAATTGCATCAATCCCATCGACTTTTAAGATTTCCTCCAAATTCTCGGCGGCAGGTACACTCTCAATCCCAATCATGACAACGGTGTTGCTGTTCCTCCTCTGCAAATACGCCTTGGACGCCTCGCTTGGGAGTTCCCCTGTTTCCATCACTTGATCCACGAGTGCTCCTTTTAACGGACGCCATCTCGCTGCCCCGATCACCTCTTTGACTTCCTCAACGGTCTCGCAGTATGGGACGAGGACGCCCTGCGCGCCGGCATCAAGTGCCATTGTCACGTAGTGAGACGAAGGAATTGGGATGCGGATAATCGAGGTGGTTCCTGTCGTATTGATTGCCGAAACGAAATCCGCAACCTCACCCCGACTGTATGCCGAGTGTTCATTGTCGATAATTACATAATCAAACTGGAGTTGGCCAATAGCTCTTGCCCACCGGGGATTACGCGATAGACTCAGCATTGTGCCGTACACGGTGCCACCATCTTCTAATTTCTTGCGTAGATCTATGCCAGCCATTTATTATGTCTCCGTATTGGTATTGCTTGGATTTTAGTGGGGGTAATCTATCAAGGCTAAGCTATATAAGTTCACGAATTGGTTCGCCAGTTGATAGAGCCTGTGGTCATTCCGATTTGCGATCTGTGTTAATCTGTTGTTGTATCTGTGCCCGGATCATGAAGTCGTCGGGGGCAACAATCCCGCCTGAAATCAGCATTTTCATAGCAGTTTCAATCTTCATGTTTGTTTCGTAAATAATTTCTGGATCACAGAAGAGCAGAACGCCTGTTGTCGGATTTGGACTGGTTGGCACAAAAACAGAAACGACTGGGACAGGATTCCCTTCTTCTTGGAACTCTCCCGTAACAAAGCCGATTACGCGCATCGGCGATCCGGGAGTCCGAATCGTGACCACTCGTGTGAATTTGTTCGTATTTGAGGGCCTCAAAGCCAGTTGCACCACCTGTTTGACAGGTGCGTAGACCTCTCGCACGAGTGGGATTTTTGTTAAAATTTTCTCGCCCGCCCCAAGTAGCTTCTGTCCCAAAAAATTAGAGACAACCAGACCCACTAGGTAGACGAGCAGGATTGTCGCCAGTAGCCCCATACCGACGTGATATCTTCCTCCTAAAACCTCTGCCACTATTGGCGCAAGCCAACCATCGATCGTGGTGAAGAGGAAGCGCAGCACAAAAAAAGTGACACCCAGCGGTATCAGCGTTAGGATTCCTGTGATTAGTGTACTCCTGAAATGTCTTTTTATTCCCATAATATTTTTTTTATTAGTCGTTAATCACGCTATAAAATTAGAAATTTGATAACGTAAGTTGCCACTTATGGGGTAGGTCACAGCTTGGGCGGAGGAGAGTCAAAGAGAGAAAAAGCAGCACTCGCAAAGGCTCACCCAGTAAACAATTTTACCTCCGCTTACCCCAAATGACTTAGCTATGTCTATCTATATGTCTATCTAAGTTGAACAGAACCAATACATACAACGAAAAGCAAAAAAAAAAGATGCAAAATATCTCAATTTTCGATGGGCGCCAGCTTAGATTTCAATACCCTAGATATAATGAGGGGTGCTCATAAATCGCCCTACCGAAATACAGTGATGAGATGTGTGACATTTTTCAAAGGGCGTCCCCAAATAGAATTGACCAACATAGCCATCTGAAGCAAGACCACACCGAGCATCAAGAAAGTTACCACATTCGGTTTGCTACTGACTGGTAGCTGTTTGTGGTTGGTATGTGTTGATAGCAGTTGCTTGAGCAATTCAAATATCGGTTCAATGACGACGTTGCGCTTCTGTTGATAGGCCTGCAACAGAGTTGATTGGTTAATAGCTTCGACATACCGCTGGGCTTGAGGTCGCTTGGCACCTATCACCGGGGTGATTAGCAATAACCCCTTGTTTGCTAATTGTTCAGTTCGTTTGAGGTCAGTATAGCCGGCATCAGCGACGATATAGCCGATATTTTGTGCAAGCAATTTGTCGAGTTGTTTGTCGAGTATCGCTTTCTCGCTGACACAAGCGGTGTCAACAACACCCATTCGGGGCATCCCCTCTGGACAAACGGTTAGATGCAGTCCATAGCCATAAACCCAGCCATGGTACTTACTGACAGACCAACTCGCGTCTGTATCAACGGCACGCAGTCCCGTTGGAATGCGATTGGCCTTTTTGTCTTTCTGATGCCAGACCGGACCTTTTGCCTTAAACAGACTTTTATCTTGGTAAACCACCTCCAAAGACGCATCGGCAATCAAAGTCATACCAACATCACCTAAAAACGCAATGAACGCTTGAAGGTGACAAGCAAGTTGTTTGTACCGTCGTGACAACGTTGCACGAGACGGCACGCTTTGCAGCTTGAACTGTGGCACCCCCGGCAGGTGCATCTCCAGCCATCTGTGTTGTGCCTTAAATGAATAGATACCCTTGAGGGTCAGCAACGCAAAAAGCACAATTAGGCACGCGTCTGTATACGACTTAGGGCGGCCGAGAGCCGGTGTGGACTCCGACGCGACGGAGGTGTTGAAAGTTTCGAGCTGTTCATACAAAAACGTGATATAATAATCACTGTCAGGATAACCCATGTTATAATCCTCTCTTTCTTGCAAGGTTAGATTAGATTATAACCGTTATCCTGACTCAATTGCAATTATGAGCACCCCTCACTTAACTAACAGGGGATATAAAAGAATTCATCAGGAGGAAATCCAAATGAAAACGTCTAACAGTACGATTCTTAGTGTAGGGCTGATCACTGTCCTCATCTCGTCAATGGCGTTTGCTGTGAGTCCAGTTAGGGACCCTGTGCTCTACTTTAACCCTGTAGAAACCCGTCAGCAGAAAGGCGACAACGCGTGGCGTAACGCTGGCACGGCTGGCGGACGACTAATACGAGGGGCTGGCAAGCCAAACCTTGAACAAGGCACCATTGAAATCCCCGCAATTGGCGTCAAGTCGGACAATGCTGCATGGTACACAGCAACTCAGTCCAAGGACGTTTTTGCCAACGAAGAGGATGACAAAGACGCGCCTATAATCCATCTTCAAGATTTTACCATCGGGCTCCTTATGCGAATAAATGGTCCTCTTTTCATGGAAGAGCATCAAGTTTTTGGCATTCAGACCCAGCCATGGGGTCCCATTAAAGACGGCGCGGCCGTCGGAGCACCGAGGGACCAGATTGTTAGGGTCTGGCTAGATGCCAACGGCAGCGGGATATTCCAAAATATAAGTCTCGCTCAGAACGTTGTGCAACATCGTCAGGACTTAGCGAAGCGAAAAAACAAGCTGAACATCGGGCAAAACGAATGGCACTGGGTGCATCTCGTCTTTGCAAGTGGAGAGAGCATAACAATCTACCGAGACGGTGTCGAGGTTTCCAACAATCCAACCGAAGTAGAGTGGGATCCAGCGCACGACATGCTGCAGCACGGCATATTTACTTCTGCTCATGTCGAACAGCAGCGAACCTGTAACTGTTCGATCGCTATCTACCGAGTTTATGACCGGGTGCTAAGCACAGACGAAATTAGCAAAAATGTGAGAAACTCGTTGGCGGTCGGTCCCGCTGGCAAGCTTGCCGTCACTTGGGGCAAGATGAAGCAGGGGCTTTAGCCCAATAGCATATCTCGAGTTGTTTTGAAACCACTCTCCTTCAACTTGAGACACTCTAGAAACTTCCTTGGGGCCGTCCGACGAATGATTCGGAAACAGCATCCAATTTTTCTCTGACGGAATCATCAAGCACCCAACCGACAGCACCAATATTATCGTTCAGGTGTTCGATGGTATCAGCACCGCTGATGGCGACCGTGATCTCTGGATGCGACAGTACCCAAGCCAAAGCCAGTTGTGCAGGTGTTTTTCCCAATTCGTCAGCGAGCTGCCTGACAGTTGTTATAACCCGCGCGGAACGCTCTTCCATCATATGGGCAAAATCGTCCTTGCGCGCCGCAAAAAGAGTTCCCGACGGCGGTGGACGGTCTGGTGAATAAACCCCACTAAAAAGACCGACTGCTAGCGGGCTAAACGCCATCGCACCCAAGCCCATATCTCTCACCAAATCAAACATTTCGCCTTCCATCTGACGATTCAGTAAGTTATATAGATTTTGGACACACATATAGGGTGTTACATTGTGCTTGTCCGCAACCCAGAGCGATTTGCAAACCTGCCACGCCGCATAGTTGCAGCATCCGACGTAAAGTGCCTTACCTGCACGGACTATATCGTCTAACGCCCGTATTGTCTCCTCAAGCGGCGTCAATTCATCGAAGCGATGGACTAGATAGATATCAACATGGTCTGTGTCCAACCGCTTGAGCGATCGCTCTACTTCACGCATGATGTGATACCTGGATAATCCCTCATCGTTTGGACCTGATCCGGTGGGCGCAGCGACCTTCGTGGTAATCACAACGTTATCTCGTTTCCCCTTCAGTGCCCTTCCTAAAATTACTTCTGAACGCCCTTGATTGGCTCGATCATCCATGGGTCCATACCAATTGGCGCAATCGATGAGGTTAATTCCCAGTTCGAAAGCGTGCTCAATCACTCGTTGGGCTTCTGCTTCATCGGGCTGCCCTCTGAACCCCAAACCGAAAGCCAGCCGGCTCACTTGGACGCCCGCGGTTCCAAAGTTCACATATTCCACAATTTTGTCTCCCTTCCTTGAAATTCTTGCAATTTATGTCTCAATACCACGTCCCGCCATTCAAATAGATCATATATGTCTGCTGCTGTGTCAGGACACCGTAGATCATCCAGAGCCCTCCGGTGATAAAGTCACCCAAAATCAAGCCGAAGAAAAACGGGATGGAGCGTTGATACCCTCTAACCTGGCCAACTCGCAAAATAATAGCTTTTAGCGTCCAACTGATGAGAAAGGTAAACCAGAAGTAATCGATGGCAAAGCTAACAGCGAGCGGGTAACCGGCAGGATGAAGGGGCCACCAAAAGAAGCGGGTTCGTAAGATATGGAGCACTACGGTGAACGCCATACCAACCCCCATGAACATGGTACGTGGTACGTCGGTCGGCATTGGGTGAAACAGCCAGTTTTCCAACCGGGTCCAAGCGGTATTGGCGACCCAAATCTTAAAGAATGAGACCCGTGCCGACGCACCGTCTCGGTACATCATGTCTAGGTTTGTCCACATCCCAACGATGAGCGCCACAGCTGCCCCAACCATCATTGCAATTATCAATCGACGACCGTTGATGCGGGCGACTTCAGCCATCTTGAGCGGCTCAAACTGATTTGGCATCGCGTGCGACCGGTAACTCCGATTGAACCACTGATAAAAACTCATTACGGTTAAACTACCTCCACCCCAAGTCAGTGTTCCAAAAGCGGTTACCATCATGTCCGCCGGATGGTTGAAGATGCCGTGGGGTGCGCCGAATTCCGCTCGTAAACGGGTAACAGCGATAGCAATAGCAAAATAAAGTCCAAAGAAAACTAGAATGGCGAATGCCGACATGCCCGCCTGATAAGAGAAAATAAACATGAACAGACATCCGCCAACTAGTCCAAACAGTGCTGTCCGATAGCGCATCGGCTCGTCGGCGTCGGCAGAGGATTTTTCAGTAAATGCTGTCCGAAACGCAAAAATCAGATGCCTACGCGTCACCCAAATAGCAATGAGGGACATGCAGATCCACGCACCAGCGGATTGTTCGTAGAAGTAGGGGAAGCCGGGGAGCGTATCCAGTCCAAGGTAGCTACTAAACACTCGGCTGAACTGGCGCATCAGAAAGAAGAACCAACAGGTAAACGAGAGGTCTAACGGCAGAAAAAACCCGAGACCGATCATAAACGGATAAAAGGATATCATCGTATTGGACATCGCGTCCCACGGCTTTTCAGTGAGCTGTCTGCCAATAAAGTGTAATTTAAGATGAAGGTATGGAACGGCTGGGAAAAGGACATGTAATCCGTTCATGAGGTCTAAGAAGAAAGGGATAGAGAATCCAACCCATAGTAGACCATTTCGCAAGAAATGCGACGACTGTGTCATAGCTACTGGCAGTTGGATAATTGGAAATGCTAGCCGTTCGGTGTGCACCCACTGCCGGCGAACGAGGCTGTTGATGCAGTGGAGCATAAACAGCAAAACCAGCGTGAACACCGTCCAGACCAGCATGGGTCTAAGCCATGCTTTAAAGTGCTTTGGCTCGTAAAAGGAGGAATCTCCTTCGTAGTATCCGTTCAATACAGCATCAGGTGTGCTGACGGTAAACCAAGGCGGGATGTAATGGAAAAAGAGTTCCTTCCATTCATTTTCTTGGGTGATAAATTGGTAGGGGTGGAGACTGATAGCGAAGAGATCCTGTAACATCCCATACGATGCGATGGAGGTTGAAATCACAACCATCGAGTAGATGGTGAGGAGTTCTCCTGTTGATAATTGAATCCGTGGCCACAGTCGCAGTATACCGTTGTTGAACACGACCAACCAGAACAGGATAAAAATCGGATAGATGAATATCGGCAGCGCAGTCGCTTCCGCTCGGTATTTCATCTCCGTAATTGTCACCCAATATACATTGAAGGCAACAAGTGCCAGACCGATTAGGATAGCGCGTCCTGTTGCTCCTTTAGACTCCTGCGTTTTAATTCCTTCCAATCATAATCTCCATTTTCACGGCTGACACGCATAAGCGGATTTGATATATTCTCAGGCACTCAGAGCTCTTCCTTCTCTGGCTGACTGATAAATTTTCTCCAACAGCGCAACGGTCCGGCGCCCTTCCTTGCCATCAACTCTCAAGTCTCCGCCTCTCTCAATAACCTGAACAAAATCTTCGATGATACTGTGAATTGGGTTCTCAATTTGTTGAAGCCGTTCCTCCACTCCATCACCAAAGACGCGCATCGCCCCGCCCAGCACATCGTCAACCAGAATCCCACCTTCAGTCCCGTGCACTTCAGCACTGAAATAGACACTTGTCGGGAAGGTTGTTGTTCCGACAATCACCCCTTTGGCACCGCTCTTGAAGTTAACGATGGCAAGCCCAATGTCCTCGGTTTCGATATCGTGGCTCATAATCGCCATTTCACCGTAGACCGATTCAAAATCGCCCATGAACCAAGAAATGAGATCAAGCAGATGTGCTCCTTGATTTGCCAGAGAGCCACCGCCATCCATCTCCCACGTTCCACGCCATCCTCCGTTGCGTTCAAAATACTCGTCGGCTCTGAACCACTTGAAGCGAACTTCACCCAGAATTGGCTTACCGAGCCAGCCGCGTCGAAGGGCTTCCGCGACGCGATAGTTGGTGTCCACATAGCGGCTCTGATAATCGACAGCTAGCTTGACACCTGCCTCGTCGCAGGCGGCGATGAGGCGATCACAGGCTTCGGTAGAAACGTCCATCGGTTTGGTGGTAATCACATGTTTCCCCGCTTGTGCGACACGAACGCCGAGTGCTGCGTGAGTCCCACTTGGCGTCATCACCATCACGCAATCGATATCACTTCGTCCCAGAATGGCGTCCAGATTTGATGCCCACTCCGTGTCAAGTTCTTCCGCGATTTGTTTGGCAAGGGCTTCGTTCAAATCGACGACGCATTTCAGTTCAGCACCCTCGGTGTTTTTGATTAATCGAGCGCGACTGGTACCCACGCCTAAACCCACAACCGCAAAATTAACCATATTGTAATCCTTTTGTGTAAAAAGTTGTGCGTTAATACCTAAAAATTGAGTTTTTTCGTTAAAAAGTCGGTTTAGACTAAAGTTAAAGCGGATGAGAGCAGGAATCATCAAAACACGTATCCTCATAACATGTAAAGTGTGTATTGTAGCACCTTCGCTCATTGTTGGCAAGCGGAAAGCAATTTTGCCATCATAAAAGTAACCTATAGCGCCTATTGAGTCGGAAGTACATCGGTTGGAATTGGGAGCAATCTAGCAAAGAGGTTAGTGGCAGACTTGGAATTTCGGCAAATTGCTCGTGTAATCCAAACAGCCCTTGGTTAAAAAAATTAGTAATAGATATAATCGCGTTGTCAATCTCTAGAATGGATAAAAGGTTTTTAATTGAAAGGAACTCTTACAATGTGCTATAATTATTTTGGTTTTGCATACCAAACTTCAATCATATCGTATAATTTCCTTCGATACAATCTTGATTATCCAAAATGGGAGTGAGGCACAAATTGAAAACAAATCGATCACGGTCACCAAACAAAGACGCAGAAACCACCAGAACGACAACCGATTCGCTTGTCGTGGCATCTCCCACAAACCAAACACTTCCCGCTCCAGTAGCAACGAGATCGGAGGGCGGCTTATTCGCAAGATGGAGGCATAAGGGCGATCCCAAAGCAGATCAGATCAAACAGATTCTCCTTGACAATATCAGTGCTTTGCCAGAGAATGAAGCGCGGATGATGTTGGGGATTTTTTCCCTTTCAAAGACAACTGTCCGGGAAATTATGATTCCCTTGTCGGAAGTAGTAGCAATTCATATTGCCACGCCGATTGAACAGGCAAAGGCGATGGTACAGCATGCTAGCTATCAATATGTTCCGATCTATGATGAGCGAATCGATCGGCTGACAGGAATCGTGAGCATCATGGATTTTTTGTACGCGCCAACAGGGACAAACAAACTCGATTCTTTTATCAGACCTGCATACTACGTCCCCGAAACAAAGCTGGCAGGTGATTTACTTGAAGAATTGCGGCTTGCCACGGAACCTGTAACAGTCGTTATTGACGAACACGGCAGTTGTGTTGGGTTTGTCGGGTTGGAAGACCTTTTCGAGCAGATTGTGGGTGAGATTCGTTATTCCCATAAGCGGCAGCCGCTACACGTTGAAACACTTGGAAACAATTCGTGGACACTTGATGCACGAACGCCGATTGATATCGTGAACATAACGTTAGGCACAAATATTCCCAAAGACGATTACGATACGATTGGTGGGTTTATGCTAAAAACTATTGGTCGGCTGCCGGAACAGGGTGAGAAAGTGGCCTATGATACCATCGAATATATTGTTGATGAAGTTTTTGACTATGGCATCACTGTTATCCACGCCAATCGGAGAGTATCACAGATTTCCGACAGCGATCGCAGCAGCTAGAATGTGACCACAGATGACTTAACAGGCTCGTTGTGGCGAATTTATTGGTTCTATTTTAGGGCTGTTGAGATCGCCACAACACCTTCCCCCTCGCTTCACGCATGACACCGTGTGACGCATGCTTTCTGAACACACCATACATCAATCTCCCCTGACACTCCATGCACAAAGAGCACTGGCTGAAATCCGAATTGGATCAACTTCATCAAGCCGGGCTCTGGCGATCACTCCGTTCTATCACGACAGCACCGACCGGGCGCGTCCTGCTTGATGGGCGCGATGTCATTCTCCTTGGATCGAACAACTATCTCGGTTTGAGTGTGCACCCGATAGTGACTGAAGCTGCCGTTACAGCTGTGCGAAAATACGGAACGGGCGCAAGTGCTTCCCGTCTGATGTCAGGCAACTGCGATCTTTACACTGAACTTGAGTCAAAGATCGCCGAAGTTAAGGAAACAGAAGCCGCCCTAGTTTTCGGTTCCGGGTATCTGGCAAATATCGGCACAATCCCTGTGCTGGCAGGCGATGGAGATCTCATCCTCAGCGATGCACTCAACCACGCAAGTCTGATCGATGGGTGCCGCCTAAGTCATGCGACAAAACAGATTTATCGACATTGCGACATCGAGCACTTAGAATCGCTGCTGACACAATCAACGAAATTCAGACGCAGGCTAATTGTAACCGATGGGGTATTTAGTATGGATGGTGACATTGCACCGCTCCCTGAAATCTGTGCGTTGGCGGATCGATACGATGCGAGGGTAATGGTTGATGATGCACACAGCTTTGGGGTTTTAGGGGAAAAAGGTGGGGGGACCGTTGAACATTTCGGGTTGGAGAATCGTGGAGTGGTTCAGATGGGAACATTGAGCAAAGCAGTTGGCGGATTGGGGGGATATGTCGCTGGAAGTGCCGATTTGATCGATTTCCTAGTGAACCGAGCACGGAGTTTCATCTTCACAACGGGATTGCCACCCGCAACGTTGGCTGGTGCCTCAGCGGCACTTGATGTGATTCGTTCTACTCCTGAATTACGCCAACGACTGTCGTCTAACGTCCTCCTGCTAAAAAACGCTTTATTGGAGAAAGGATTCCAGCTCCTACCGAGCAAAACCCAAATTCTTCCGTTGATCCTTGGTGCTGCGGATGTCGCATCACGTTTCGCTGAAGCGCTGCTTTCGCACGGTGTATACGCACCTGCTATTCGTCCGCCCACCGTGCCGGAAGGAACAAGCCGGCTACGGCTTTCTGTGATAGCATCTCACACACCGGAAGATTTAGAGACAGCAGTTGAGGGGTTTGTGGCGGCGAGGGCTGCCACGTAGATCGACGGCGGCTCTCATCCAAGGCAGCATGATTAGCTGCCCTGCCGATATGAGTACACAGAATCCACCATAGCGACACAGCGGTGACGCCCTTTAGAGCCTGCGCGATAGTTCAATCTGATCGAATGATGTAATCTCAGGATGACCATGCCCCGTCGCGACTTTCGCATTGCCAAGCCGTTTACACAGGCAGGTTTGCAGCCCGGCCGCGTGGGCTGCCTCTAGCTCAGCGGTCACATCGCTTAAAAAAAGAATCTGCGTCACCGGTAGACCGAAGTCTTTGGCGATTGCCCGGTAACTCGCTGCTTCCTTTTTTGGACCGACGGTCGTGTCGTAATGATCTCGAAACAGATGTAGCATGTTTCCGACCACGGTATGCCCGAAAAACAGTTTCTGCGCCGCGATACTTCCAGATGAAAAAATTCGGACATCGCATCCGGCATCGTTCCACGCTTGGATTGCAGGCAGAACATCATCATAGATGTGCGCCCGCATTTCACCGCTTTCAAAGCCAGATTGCCAAATTAAGCCTTGAAGTGCTTTCAACCCTGTGGCTTTGACATCGCCATCCATCAGTCGAAAGACCTCTTCTCGGAGCAGTTGCTGCAGTCTTCCTGCCTCAGTTTCGTTCCCACACCACGCAATGAAAGATTCGTAACCGGCGTCTTTGGCGATCAGATCGCACACCTCGTTTAACGCCGCCGAACCCCAATTCGCGCACAGGTATTCATCTAATTCGCGGCGCACGAACGGAAACATCACATCGTAGACAAAGCTGACCGACGAAGTCGTGCCTTCGATATCAAGCAGGATTCCACAGCCGGAAAATTTCATCAGACTTGCACCACAGGCTCAATGTCGCTAGAAGGAGACAGGTAGGCTGGTCCCATGCAGACAGGCGTGTAGCCTTCATGGACGGGATTATCGACGTAGTGCGGCGTCCAGCCCGATGTGTCCTCGAATAAGCGAATGCAGCGGATGGTGCGGTCATCGCACAGGTCGAACCAGTGCTGGGTACCGGTTGGCACACTAATCAGATCGCCACTTTCCACTTGGATTGCAAAGACAGGCGCGTTATCTGGATGAATATGGAAGAGTCCGCTGCCTTTGACGGTGAACCGCACTTCATCCTCGCTGTGCGTGTGTTCTTTGTTGAACTTTTCCAACATGGCGTCTAAGCCGGGGGTTTCTGGCGTGACATTAATTACATCCGCTGTTACAAACCCACTTTGTTCCTTGAGACGTTCAATTTCCGGGGCGTAAGCGTCCAGAATCTCTTCGTTTGTCGCTTCGGGACCAACGCGACCTTCGACATCCCACTTTTCATACGAGATACCGAATGGTTCCAGAAATTCACGAATCTCTTGGTGATCGGTAATATCTCGGTTTTCTTCCTGAATTCGAATGCCAGCCATAATGTTCCTCCTTACTTCAGTTAAATGTTGCACGCTGAAACTGGCATCGCTCCGGTAAGTGTCAAACGCCGGGCGACGCATTCAAATAGAAACTCAAAAATTTCGATATGCCGTTTCGCTTCGTCCAGATCACATCCCCACGTGTATAGACCGTGCCGCCGAATTAAAAATCCGTGCTGAATGGAAAACTGGGAATCCTTCAAGCATTGGCGAACCTGCTCGGCTAATGCGGGGATATCTTGTGTATTATCAAAGACCGGCACCCACTCAGCGTGCTCATGAGTCGTTACACCGGCAAATCCCTTGAGCATTTCATAGCCTTCGATTCCGAAACCGTTGTCCTTGAAATAAAAATCGGAAAGTAGTGTTCCCCAGATAGAGTGTGTGTGCATCACCGCCCCAACATCAGGTTGTTCAGCGATGGCAATATGTAGCAGTGTCTCGGCAGATGCTTTCGGCTGCTCAGGAACGATAGGTAGACCATCGCCGTCCACACGCACAAAATCGCGTCGCAACAGGCTACCTTTATCTTTCCCACTTGCGGTAATTAGCAATTCCAGCGGCTCACGACGAATCATCAGACTATAATTACTACTGGTCCCGAGCGACCAACCACGAGCGTGAAATTGATTGCCAACCTCGCGTAGCGCGTTTATCTCTTTTTCAAAGCCCTTAAGGGGTGTCCCGTCCAAAGCTTTTTCCCTACGGTTTACTATTACAAAATGTGAGGCTGTGTTTTGGGTGTTTTACGTTTTTCCTTTGACAAAAAAACAGAACTGGGTAAAATATTGTAACGCATTTCGCGATAGACATCAAGCGAAAGTAACATCCGAAAAATATGGGCAGCGCTCAAATCGCAGCATTTCTAATTACTGAATTCATCATATAACCATGAGCAGGAGATGACACAATGGATTTAACGCAACAGGACATCCACCACTTTCAGGAACAAGGATATCTTGTCATTCCCGAATTTTTCTCGCGACGCGAGGTAAAGGCAATGCAGGCTGAACTCGACCGGCTGTTTCGAGACGGCTCGTTGCGTAACGTCGCAACCGATGGTGACGGAAAAACACACTCAACCACACAGTTCAATTTCCAAATCTGTCCGATTTATCACAAGAGTGACTTTTTCAGGGCAATGCCGTTTGACTCCAAAATTGTCAAAGTGGTAACGCAACTCATCGGCGACCGAATCATCGAGCATCTGGATCAGATTTTTCTGAAACCTGGCCATACCGGCTCACCTACCAATTGGCATCAAGACAATGCCTATTTCAGGATTAGCGACCCTTTGCGCGGTACAGCGATGTGGACAGCGCTCCACGATGCGACGGTCGCCAACGGAACCCTTCGTGTTATCCCCGGCTCTCATAGGGAGCAGTATGAACACTCCCGCGACCCTCACAGCGACCATCATATCCGATGTTACCCACCGGAGGAACGTGCTGTGTCCCTTGAGTTACCCGCAGGAGGTGTTGCATTTTTCTGCTACGGCACCGCTCACGCAACTGGTCCCAACAATACGGACAAATCCCGTGCCGGCTTGGCGATTCACTTTCTGCATACTGATTACGCCGAACCGCAGCTAGTCGAAGAGAATCGGACGACCCGCCCTTACCTGACAGGCATAGAAGCAACCGGCGGTATCAAGGAATACGGCATCAAGATCGACGGGACCTGGGAGCAGGAGGTGGAACGTGCGCTCGCCGAAGCTGACACCGCTGCATAGCACCGGTTCTGGCAATAATAACCGAAGCCGAATTTACCGTGGCAGCTCCATTATCCCTGATAAAATTGCCGGGCTCTGAATATCATCCCGGCAATTTTGGTTGAAGGGTCAACGGTGCAATATCCTGCACTTGCCGTCTCAACTGACGGATGAAATCGACCTCAAGCCTACGGTTATGTTCCACTGCCCACTTCCTCGCGTCGTCCCGATTGCCTAAATAGAAGCGCGAACCTACCAAGCAAATCCCTACCGCATCCACATAACGTTCTTCACGTATAGAATCCACTAACAGGTAGAACACTGCCGTACTGATTGCGCTGGAGATTAATCCATTTTTTAGCTTGCCGGCATAGATCTGCCCAGCACCGGGCAGAACAGTGGACATCCATTGAGCCAACCGGGGAGACTTGAAGGACAAAGGTGTGTTTGCATACGTCATGTCAGCAAGCTGAGCGGAGACCTGACTGAGGGGGGTATCCGGTTGAAGTTGTTGTACTGAGCGGAACTCCGATATCGCTTTGAACCAAGCCTGTTCATGAATATAGCACCAACCCCGCAGATATCGTGCCTGTGCTGCTGTCTCTCCACCTGTTTCCGCATTAGCAACGTGAAAAAAAGTTGCTCGGGCGGTTGAATAGTTTTTGGCATCAAAATAAGTTCTGCCAAGCATCAATTGCGCATGGAGATAAAGCGGAGATTCAGGAAAGTTTTGCGTAATCTCCTCGAACTTTTGCCGAGCCAATGCTTGATTTCCTTGACGATAATAACTCAACCCAATCCGGTAGCGCACAAGGTCTACCTTGGATGTATAAGGCTGATAAAAAAGTAGCCGCTTGTACTCGAGGATTGCAGCGCGATAAGCCCCCTGGTCAAAAAGGCGATCGGCGTAGAGGGTCTGGCGGATTTCGGATTGGGGTTGAAGGATGGTAAGTAAGGAAATTAAAAGGTAAGAGAGCATCAGCAAACCCCTTAAGTGAACAAGAAAAACATTGGGAAGGGAAAGACTGAACGGCAGAAATGGTTTACCCTTTCAGTCAGACTCCTTCACAGTAGCTAAAAGCGAGTTTCTAATAACACGAATGTCATACTAGACGGTGGCTTATCCGTAGCACTGAATAGATTAGATTCGGAAATCTGCTTTCGGAGGCTATCTCGGAGCTGATTTTCGTGTCGCTGGTTAAAGGCGTTCGCGGACTGCCAGCTATCATAAACGTTGTTAATATAAAGAAATAACCCGATGATACCCAGTGGAATTGCAACTTCGTAGCGTTCTTGATCGGTATAGTAAGCTATTCCTGCAGCAGTCGCACCAACGACCAAAAGGGAATACGCTCCAGCCGAATAGCACCCACTGTAAATTTGTCCAAGTCCCGGGAAAAATGTCGAGAGCAAACCGGCAGTGACGGGAGATCGGCGAGGGAGCAATTCGGCCTGTTGAGCTATACCTATTAGCTGATCGCTCATCTCCGCGAAAGGTGTTTGTGAATATTTCATCCGTACCTGCTTCCACTCTTGCGTTGCAGTTGTCCAATCCATTCTGTCCATATAGATTGTTGCAATAATAAACTGTGCGCGTGGTGCTAATTCGCTCTCTGGATAGTCCGATAAGAATTGCTGCAACGATGTAATAGAGGTGGCTTGATTGCCGCTCAGAAGCTGGCATTGGGCAATATTGGATCGAGCACGCTCAATGAATGGACTTTGTGGATAGTTTTGGATTAATGATTGATAAACCTCTATTGCTGCGTTCAATCTTCCTGCATTCTGATATGCTGCAGCGATATAGAGTTGAACAAAATCCCCTTGGGCTGTGTCCGGGTAAAGGAATAGATAGCGTTGATATTCATGCGCAGCATTCAGGTAGTCCCCTTCTCGAAAGAGGGACTGCGCAAAGCCCAATAGATTATCGGCATCAAAGGTTTGTGAATGGACAGGGAAAGCGAAGAACAGAAAAAGACAGGAGAAACACCAACAGAGGAGTAAAAAGGGGGAGGTCAATTTCATGTAAGTATTGGGATAAAACGTTTGCTGGGGGAACGTTCCGGTTCAGCTTGAGGGTCACAAAAGTGTGATGCGGATTTATCTGAGCTATTTCTTAACCTGAAGAAGCCGCTTGGCGTAACATGCAGATTGCGTTATGGAGGTCATCTTGCCCAAAAATGGCAGTGCCAGCCACTAAAATTGTCGCCCCACAAGGTCCAACCAGTGCGGCAGTCTCTTGGTTGATGCCGCCATCAACTTCGATTGCGACGTTCATTTTTCGGGTTTGAATCATTTGCCGGAGTTGGTCAATTTTGTTGAGCGTATCCATTTGGAACGACTGCCCACCGAATCCAGGTTCGACACTCATTGGCAAAACTAGGTCAATATCCGCAAGATAGGGTTCAACCGCTGCTACGGGTGTCTTAGGTCGCAAGGCTATGCCAACTTTGACACCGTGATTCTTAATCTGATCAATAATTATGGGGAATTGTTCCTCCAGTTCAATATGAACTGTGATAAGATCTGCGCCCGCATCAACGAAGGCGTCAATATATGTCTGTGGTTCAGTGAGCATTAGATGCACATCAAAGGGCAGGTCTGTATAGGATCGAATTGACTTGATAAGTTGAGGTCCCATAGTTAAATTCGGGACAAAGTGCCCATCCATCACATCAAGGTGGATAAGGTCAGCACCTGCCTCAACCACTCGGCGAACCTCCTCACCGATTCGGCTAAAATCTGACGCCAGCATGGACGGTGCGATCATAATTTTTCGTTCCAACACTTACTCACCTCACAATACCCATCTAATCATGTCAATATTATCCATCTCATTTTGAAAACTATTACGCCCTGTTTACCAATCAAACTCTCGCGTTTTAACCAACACATTGTCTTCATAGATACGCATCGTTGCTTTACCCACAACGCGCACCGGTGGTTTCTCAACAAGGGTATCGGATCTATACCATCCATCAACAACCTTGATTAGCTTTTTACGCTCATCTTCTACAACAATCCGTACTCGCTTATGAGACGCACCGGTTGGGGAGACTGTATATTTTATTTCCAGATAGCCCCCCTTGTCTTCTTTTTTTAGCTGAGAGCCGCTAATTTCAAAATTGACCGTCTGTCCGACCCGAATTAGCTCTCCCATACTCGGCTGATGACTGATAATCACACCTTGATTGATCTCCGGGTGTAGTTTATAAACTGACTCACCGATTTGGAGTCCGTGTGATTCGAGCAAGGGGCGTGCCTTATCAATTGGCACCAGACGGAGGTCAGGCATTCGCAGCACTTTTGAGCGGATACCCAAGCTTAATAGCAAATGAACCTCGCCATCATGCGGGTGCAGAGTAGTTGCCCGAGGAGTTTGCGCGATGACAGTATGCGCTTCTGGATACCGATCGGTGTAGACCGCTGCAACCCGTCCGCGCCGCAATCCAATGTCTGCGAGTAACAGATCAGCATCACTCAGCAACCTCCCTGTAACATCAGGTATCGCAACTCTTTCACTACCCGAGCTCAAAGTCAACCGAATAGGCTTGTTCAACTTAATTTTAAAATTCGCCGGTGGTTCTTGCTCAATGACTTGCCCTGCTGGAAAGTCGGGGCTCGGTTTTGTTTCCTGCACAGGATCGACTGCCAATCCTGTACTGTTAATAAGCAACGCTGCTTGTTGGTAACTTTGTCCTACCAGGTTGGGCACAGTAACTTCCGGGGTGCGGACTTGATACGGAATGACCCAAAAGAGGAAAACCAACCCAACGATACCAATGATTCCGAGATAAAGCAGTGCAACTTTAATAACAGCAAATAATATGGAATTTCGACGCATATTCAACCTATTAATCTGTTGAGATTTCCCTACGAAAGAATCGATCGCCTGTTCTCACGGTATACCCGTTTATAAAGGCACGAGCGTCCATTTCCTTTTTGTTTGCGGGTTGGACGCGATCCAACCGTAAATGCTTGCCTCCCAATTCATCGGGTTTGCTTTGTCCCCCAATTTTATCCGGGTTGTCCTTTCCGGTAAAGACGACAAGCTCTTTGTCAAGTGTAATCTCGACTGTACCGCTGGGCAATCCCGCAGAATTCAGATAATCAACAACAGTGCAAGCAGTTATTTTTAAGCGGAGATCCTCGTCTGTAGGATTTTGGCTTGTTTTTGCCCAAGTATACGCACCGGGCCAAATTGAAACACCACGCACCAGATTGCGAATCCGATCTGCCGGCAGGTTCCAATCAATTTGACCAATCTCCTTAGTGAGTCGCGGCGCATGAGTTGATCGGGAGTGATCTTGGGGTTGATGGGGTGGCGGACCATCTGAAATACGGGCTAGCGCTTGAATCAACAGAGAGGGTGCTAGATTCGCCAATCGGACTGAAAGGTTAGCAGCATTATCTAACGCATCAATTGGCAGACTATTTTGCAGAATAATATCTCCCGTATCTTCTCCTTCATCGAGCAGCATTATCGTGACGCCTGTTTCTGTTTCACCGTTGATGAGCGCCCATTGAATCGGAGCAGCACCTCGATATTTCGGGAGGCACGAGGGATGCACGTTGAGACAACCGTAAGGCGGAAGTGCTAGCACCGATTTAGGAAGGATCTGACCAAAAGCAACAACGACGATTACGTCGGGCTGAAGTTCTTTGAGCACACAAACAAAATCACGGTGTCGAACCCGCTCCGGTTGATAAATTGGGAGATTGTGCGTAGCAGCAACAACCTTAACAGGAGGCGGGGTTAGTCGCTTCCCTCTACCACTTGGACGGTCTGGTTGTGTTACAACACCAATGAGCTCGAACCTCTCCGCAATCAATTTTTCTAAGCTCGGAACGGCAAATTCACTTGTTCCCATGAAGAGAATCTTCATTTTCAGTCACCGTATTTCCTGATGATTCCGGTTCAGATTCAAGCAGTTCTTGATCTTCGGGGCGCAGCAGATCGGTAAAAAGAATTCCGTTGAGGTGGTCAATTTCATGTTGCAATACGCGTGCCATAAGATTGCTCGCATCAAACTCAATTTTATCCCCATTCGGCAGCAGCCCCTCCACTTTCACAATCGCAGCCCGTCGCACAATCCCTCGCACCCCTGGCAGACTGAGGCACCCCTCTTCACCCAGCTCTTCACCGACGGTCATTGTAATGACGGGATTAATTAATGCAATCCGCGGATACTCCGGGAGGTGTTTTTCGATGTCAACGACGATAATTCTTTTGGACACACCAACTTGCGGTGCTGCCAGACCAATCCCTTCCGCCTCGTACATAGTCTCAAACATATCTTCGATAAAGGGATGTAGATTTGCGTTAATCTCTTGGACAGGTGCAGCTTTTTGCCGTAATACGGGAGCATTGTTGGTTTGGATTTCTAAAACAGCCATAATGTAAGACGTGATGCGTGAAACGTGGATAGATTTATAAATTGATTAAAACCGATCTGAATGGCAAGCCCATTAAAACCAAACGTGAACAAGCGGCACAACAAGGCTATCCCGTTCATCGGGGTCCCGACCGTGCCGTCCAACACCTGGGATGGGTGACCGTCGCGGAGGAGTAATACGTTGCGGCGAAGTCCGAATCAATTCTTCCGATGGATTTTTGTCATGTGTATGCAGCCAATCCCAGAAACCGATAAAGAGGGCAAGCGATGCTGCAGATGCGCCGATAATCCTGAAATCTGTCCCGGAGAGTTCGGGCGCAAATTCATTTTGACGAATCATTTGGATGCCACGTACGCCCACATAGCTGTGAATCGCTGTAAATGGCAGGGCAATGACAGTAACAATCTCAAAGCGCCGTAATGCGCTTTCGCGGTAAACTTCCTCCTCTTGCTGACCAGTAGAGGAGGTCTCCTCCTCAGAACCTTCCTGAGATTGGGCAGAAACGTTAGTCGCGACCAGCGCGATTAAAATCAGAACAACGAGTAATCTAATTTTCGATCTGGTTCGCTTCATCATAATCTCCTCGATGATGAAATAGATGAATCATCAACATCCCAGCACCGATACAAACGGCAACATCGGCAACGTTGAAAGTGGGCCACCAAAAACCGGGGAGTCGGAATTGAATAAAATCTGTGACTTCTCCAACGCGGATACGGTCGATAAAGTTACCGAGTGCCCCCCCAAGCAGAAAACTGAGTGCAATCTTCATCCACAAACTGTCGCGGAACTGCCTATAGTAGTAGGCGATAAAACCGATAGCAATAATTGAGATAATAACTAGTAGCAGACTCTGCCCCGGCATCAACCCAAACGCGGCACCGTCGTTCGTATCATAGCGTAGGTTCAATATGCCCTGAATTATCACATGTTGGCCATGGCGTGGGATATGTTGTTGGACCAGCCATTTGGTGAACTGATCCACTAGTAGCACAGGCAAGCCAACACCAAATAGCGGTAAGATCAATTTGAGTGCGTTTCTCAGCATGAGGAATATCCTTGTATATTATGATGCGATAGGCAGCGGGTCGGAGCGACGGACACAGGAAAATTGAGGCAATTCACAAAATTTGAAGAGATTCAGACGCCTTTACGCGCATTTGTATATTTCAAATCTCACTCGTGATCCGTTACGCTTTGACTTGTCCCTTCCTCTAGCGATTGATCCGAACCCGCGCCTCCATCTGCAAGGTTAGAGAGGTCAACATGGGAAATCCAATCTTTAAAAAAAATGCTCGACAATTCAGACTCATCTTGGTGTTGGGCACAATCCGCAGCCGAAGCAGCAGCTTCCCACATTCGGATCAAAGCGTAGGTTTGTTCGGAGAAAAAAGGAATGATTGGCGCAAACCGCTGTATCAAAGCGTATAAAATCTCCAATAGTGCTGTCTGACACGATCTCTTTTCCTGCGCTGTTTCCAACGCATTGAACCGATGATCGCAGAATTGCTGAAGATCTGATTGGCAGAAATCTCTCAGCAGACACCACGCCCGATAAAAATCACGTCGCTGATAGGCGAAATCTACGAATGGGATTGCTTTGGCGGTAGCAGCTAGCACTTGTTTATCCAGCGTCAGCAATGGTTGTAGAGAGGAATCGTGTAGGTCAAGGGAAAAATCTTCGAGATAGCTCAATATCATGGTGAACAATTTCTGAATGGTGCTGTATTCATCCTGACACTGTTGGAGGTGCACCTCGATCAATGACGGGTCCAGATCGGGCTGGAGACAGAGCAAGCGTAGCACATCTTTCGGATATTTACCCATCCAGCTTTGGCTGACATCAACCGACTGAACATTTGAAGCATCACCTGTCAGCTCCACGTTCGATGGCACTGAACCAGAGATAGCAATTGAAGTCAAAACGAACTGAGTAAACCATTTATGGAATTGATCCGAGTAAAAGAAGTAAACCTTAATAGGCTCAATTTCATTTCCCTTGACTGCAAGATTGTTGATTGCGTTAAGAATAACGGCGAAGCGTCCATCAAGGGTTGTAAATTCTTTCCGAAACTCTTTTGCATCGCAGTTTAGACATAAAGTATTCGGAGGCAGCAAATCTTCAGCAGCCAACTTAAACCAGCTATCGGCACCGCGACGACTCACCAAAGTACGAATAGCTTTGACAATTCGGGCGTCAGACAGTTCTCCCCCACACTTTTGGCACTGAAAAATAGGAATGGGAGTTCCCCAACCTCTGTAACATGAAACAGATGGCGGCGGAAGATCTTGGATCGTTTGTAGTATCCAATCCCTATCTTTAGGGCTATAGTGTGTCAAATGTTCATCTGAAGAGGTCAAACGCTCTCGCAATTGGTTATTGTCCAAGGAGAAGATCCATTGCTGAACAGGCCGAAATAAGGCAGGTGTTTCACACATCCAACAGTGGGGATGCTGCACCTCCTCAGATCCCGCTGATATTAGATAGCCCCGTTTTTCCAGTTCAAAGGCGATGAATTTTCCTGCGTCGGAAACTTCAAGTCCACAAAACTGCTCGGAATCTTCTGTTAGACACCCCACATCATCAATAACCGATGTAATCGGAAGTTGCAGATCTTGAGCAATTTGATAATCATAAGGGTGGTGCCCTGGGGTGAGATGCCGCACCGCAGTCAAGGGTTGAGATGTAGTCTCCTCATTTAATGCACCATCATTTTGAGAAGGATTCGGGATAACAACTACCGGCAGGTCTGTGTCTAGGAATGGATGGGCGCAGATGCAATCCGTCAGTGTATCAACCGAACAGGTTTGCAATCGATTTAAGCCTGCCCGATGGTCGGGTGGGAAGTGGGCTGAGAGATCTTCTTCAGCAAGAAGAAGGATTTCACCACCCAATTCAGCAATCCAATATTTACTATCTGCCTGCACCCCAATGGCAACACTTCCAGCTAGATGCCACAGATCTTGAAGCCAAGCTAGAAGATAAATGTCCTCGCCAAACTCTTCTAACCCAATGCTAACAGGAAATTTGACGTACCCCGAATATGCCGGAGATGGGCGAATGTTTATCTCATCCACATCGAGTAGGGTATTACATTTCGGACACGAAGTACCCAATTTTTGATCTTTATCCAAATAACCCGATTCCTGCAATGTGCTGAAAGCATTGATAATCTTCGCCTCATCGCGTGAATCTAGACTTTTGCCTTTTTTCCAATTTCCAAAAATCCCAAGTCCTTGTAGTTGATTTTGCTGTTGTTCAATCTCACGTTGGAACTCACGCCGACACTGCCGGCGAAATCGGAGCGCATCAAAGGTGCCGTCTTTACACTCCCGATCTATCGCCTTCGCTTCAACAGCAGCGGCGTAATAATTCCAATGCGGTACATACTCTACACCTATCCCTTGCATCATGTTGACCTTAAGAAAAATGTCCTGGTAGATCTTACCTTTAAGCACATCCAATTTCAGGTGATGGGTAGCCGTGGGCATTTCTCGAAGGCTGTAGGGGGCCGATTCGGCCCGTCGAGTCAGTTGGGCATAGATATCAATCTCAGCCCATAATTTCAGGATTTTTTCTTCAGTCAACATTTTTAATTCCCATTAAAGTGCACTGAGAATCGCAGGGATTCAGGAGTTCTAAATAGATGGACATCTAAAAGGTTCCCCTCAACATACTTTGTAGTATTCTTAGAAAGATTAGTAGAATTAGTGGGGAAATATCAATCCCCAAGCCCCCTGTCATAGGACGAAGAACACGGCGAATCGGATCTAGTGCCGGATCGACCAGTCGATTCGTCATCCAATAAAGTTGTCTTACCGTCATATTACCAGACAAGTTCACAACCCAAGATAATATAATATTGGCAAAGACGATGATTGAGTAAATCCCAATCGCTTCGGCCAAAAGAGGTATTAACATTTCCATAGTCGGGAGCCCTTCCAATCTCACTCAATTTGCAAGTTCTTCAGCGCGTTTTGTCGCAGCACTTACTGCATCAGCGATAATTGCCCGCAGGCGTCCACTCTCCAACGCATATAGTCCCGCCGCCGTTGTTCCGCCTGGGGTTGTCACCCGGTTTTTTAGCACCGCTGGATGTTCATTTGCGTCCTCAAGCATCTTGCACGCCCCGAGCACAGTTTGTAGGGCAAGTTGGTATGCGTCGGGCCGAGTCAGTCCGACCTGTACCCCTGCATCAGCGAAAGCTTCAATGAATAGGAACACAAAAGCGGGACCGCTGCCACTTAAACCGGTAACAGCGTTCAGGTGCCTCTCCTCCATAACTAGCGACTTACCCGCAGCGTTAAAAATTTCTTGTGTTACAGCGATGTGCTCTGTTGTGGCTGCACTTCCCGCCGCGATTGCGGAGATCGCTTCTCCGACAGAGGCGGCGATATTCGGCATCACACGAACAACTGGCGGGGGCGGCGAGGTGAAGTACGATTCTAATTGCGTTGTTGAAACACCTGCCGCAATGGAGATAATCCACTGGGACGAAGATTGGAGGGTAGCGGCAATTTCTTGGAAGACATCTGGGACGTTATTCGGCTTGGCTGCATATAGCAGGCAGTCCACATTTTCCACCAATTGTGGAATATTTTCCGCACCGTTGACCCCTAACTCTTCACACAGTTGGTCAACGAGGGGACGATAGACATCTGTTATCCAAATCTGCTCAGGTGGCAGCAAATCATGCACAACGCCTCTGACAATTGCGCCTCCCATATTGCCAACAGCGATGAAACCGACTCGAAGTTTTGTATCCAAAGTGCTATGCTCCTATTCGCGTCAAACGTTTTATGCTCGCTCTCCAAAGATTGCGGTGCCCACCCTGATGAGATTCGCACCTTCCTCAATGGCAACCTCAAAATCATTGGTCATCCCCATCGACAGGCTATCCATCTCAACGTTCGGAAACTGCTGGGCAATAATCTTCTCCCGGAGTTGCCGCAGCAATACAAACATCGGACGCACCGCTTCGGGGTCAGGTAGAAAGGCACCGATTGTCATCAATCCTTTGATCCGGACGTGGGTGTAAGGGTGTGCACTTTCGATGAAGTTTAGCGTTTGATCCGGTTCCAGACCGTATTTGCTGGGTTCAGCGGAGGTGTTGACCTGAATCAGTACCTCTGTCGTGCGATCCAGCTGAGCAGATCGTCGATCGATTTCAGCAAGGAGGCGTAGGCTATCCACAGAGTGGATGAGGTCAAAAATCTGTAAGGCTTGTTTCACTTTGTTTCTTTGCAAATGACCAACTAGATGCCACCTTACGGGATGGTCAATCTGGGGGTGTTTACTTTGTGCCTCTTGGACGCGATTTTCGCCAACTTCTGTAATCCCTGCGTCAATTGCCTCTACAATTAGACTTGCGGGCATGGTTTTAGACACAGCAACGAGCCCTATTGAACTTGGGTCACGTCCAGCACGTGTGGCAGCCGCAGCAATCCGATCTTGGATCTGTACAAGATTTTCGCGAATAGAAGCCATTGTTCTCCTCCCACAAGAGCAAATTAACGGAGATGTGCGAAACTTCTAAATGATAGCATATTTCAAGAAGCGATTGCAAGACCAACCTGCCGGTTAGCACTTCAACTTCTGACCTTCCAGAGAGTTGCGGGGTCATAAGCCTCCCCGTGCTTAGGCAAAAATTGTCGCAGATGTCGCCCGCCCAATGCGAATCCGGCAAGCCCTGGCATCCCCCGATCCTCATTTTCAACACAGAGGACATAATCATATCCCGCCTCAAGCAGTGCACCGATGATTGTTCCCCAATTCAACTGTCCGCGTCCAGGCACACGGTATTGCCACCACCAGTTCCCAATAATCCCTTGACGAAAGCGCATCTGTGGACTGACTTCACAATCCTTCACATCGGCATAGTACCACTTGCCAGAAAACATGCGGATAGCATCCTCTGCCGGTAAAATCCCCATCCAGAGCCAGTGGGAGGGATCGCAGGATAAGCCCAAGTTATCGGAAGGAATTGCATCGAGGATACGTTCCCACATCTCCGGATTACAGGCGATGTTGCCCATTCGCACGGCACAGTCGAGCGCGATTGTCACGCCTTTTTCTTCAGCGAAGCGGATGACCGGCGTCCACATCTCTTTGAATCTGTCCACCAGTTCAACCGATCTATCGCCCGGGTTTCCGGGGTTCGAGGAAAATTGTCCGTAAAAATGCCAACTGACGGGGCTACCCGCGTAGGTCACGAGGGCTGGCGCGCCGAGGATGCTTGTCGCTTCGATCGCCCGTTTGAGATTTTCACGGGCAGCTTCACGCACTTCGGGATCGTCGTCCAGCAGATTGTTGTGGGCACTTAGCGCGGCGAGATAGATATCGTGTGACCGCAAGGTTTCATTGATTTCATCACCGCCCACTTGTAGGATATGCTCGGGATCAAATGTTCCACTAGCGTTAGGACGAATTGCGTCGAAACCGTTTACTTTCGCCCATTTGGCGCACTCTTCGAGGCTCCATGCACCTCCACCTGCACCTGTACTAAAACTGATGTCCATAATTTCCCCTCTTTCTATGAATATTTCAGATTGGAATGATAGATCATACCTCTGCTTGATTGACAGCTAAAGCAATCGTTTGTGTGATGCTACAGTACCATATCTACAACAGATAACGCCATGAGCACCAAACTCACCGCACCATTGAGTGTGAAGAAAGCGAGATTTACCCGTGAAAGATCGTTCGGCTTAACGATGGCGTGTTCATAAGTCAAAATGATGATAACGACTCCAACACCGACCAAGTAGATAACGCCCAGATCTGTCAATAGTGTAACGCCGATTAGAACCGCAACCATCACCACATGCAGCACAGATGAGATCCATAATGCCGGTCTAACTCCGAGTTTCGCAGGAATTGAGTGCAGTCGATGCGTGCGATCGAAATTGAAATCTTGACAAGCGTAGATGATGTCAAATCCTGCTGTCCAAAGCAGCACCGCCAATCCAAGCAGCATAGGCGTCCAATGAAATTGACCTTTGATGGCGATCCACGCTCCGATCGGCGCAATTGAGAGGGAGGTTCCGAGCCAAAGGTGGGAAAGGGAGGTAAAACGCTTGGTGTAGGAATATCCCATAATCACCACAAGCGCAACAGGTGAGAGTGTAAAGGCAAGCGGGTTGAGCTTATATGCGGCGAATATAAGCAGCGCAGCAGAGACCAGTATAAATCCCCACACTGCCCCCTTCGTGATTAATCCGGCGGGAATGGCTCGCATTGACGTGCGTGGGTTAGCTTTGTCAATTTTGGCATCAGCAAGGCGATTGAACGCCATGGCACAACTTCGTGCCCCGACCATGGCGACGAGTATCCAGACGAGCTTATCTAACGCTGGAAATCCGTCTGAGGCGATGAATGCGCTCATGACTGCAAAAGGCAGCATGAAGATTGTGTGCTCAAATTTGATCATGTCTAGGATGATCTTAATTTTTCGGAAAACCACAGTTTACCTTTCTTACACCAATAAAATCTGGTGTCGGCAGTATAGTACATCACATTCCGATTGTCAATCCATTTTTCGTCTACGGATTACCGCATAGAGAAGACAACTCCCAGTGCCTCATTCGGGGTTTGGATGAGTTTCTCGCACGCTTCAGCGGCATGATCAATTGGAACAATATCGGTGATGAGCGGCTTCACCTTTAGCTTGCCTTCGGACATGAACCGAAGCACTAATTCGAGGTTTCTTTGTGTGGACCAATGGACGAAAACTGGCGGGTAATTCGCGCCATGTTCATAGGCCTCGTCATGATAGCCGGGACCGGTTCGGGCTGCGCTGATTACATCCACATTTCCGGCGCCCGCGGCAAAGCCGTGCGTAATAGTTGCACCGCCAACGATAACGATGCGTCCCATCTTATGGGTGTCCGGCGCTGTCTTGAGCATGCTGCGAATCAGGCGAAACGCTCCCGTACCATCGCCGCCGAATGCGATAATCCCACAGTCCATCCCGTATCCGCTCGTGAATTTTTCTGCAACTGGCACAAGGTCATCATCAGTCAATTGGATAGGCAGATCTACACCAGCCTGCTGTGCAATCTTCACGCGCCGGGGGAAGCGATCTAGCCCCATGACATACGCACCGGCAATCTGCGCAATTTGGCAGGAGAGCTGTCCCACTAAACCAAGTCCCGTCACGACAACATTTTCGCCAACTGTGATTCGCCCACGCTGCACGGCGTGTAAGGCTGTGGCTGCAAGGTGATTTGACGCTGCTTCCACGTCACTCACATTATCAGGAATCTTTGCACAGAGATTGTGCGGTATACAGGCGTGCGTTGTGTGCGGTGCGTATCCGCCTCCCATCCCCGATACGCGATCTCCAATCGCGAACTCTCCACAATTTCCTTTTTTGTCAATGACGGCGCCGGCGTTACTGTAACCGAAAGGACGCTTAGTTGGATTCGGTGTTGGGTTTGCACGTCTGTCCTTAACGCCCCCGAGTCCGGAGCCGGGGCTTACCATTGATGCTCCGACTTCCACTAGTAACTGCCCCGACTTGAGTTCCGGGCTGGACTGTTCCTCCGTCCAGATTTTTCCGTTGCTATCCATCACAACAACTTTTCTTGTTTGGTTCATGATATTCTCCTTATATTCCGTGTTGCTTGTCCAAAGCGGCAATCCAGCTGCTTGCTTTATCTAGCGTCTCCTGATATTCTGCCTCGGGTACGGAATCGGCAACAATAGCACCACCCACATGAAAGTAAGCGCCCCCCTCCTTGAGGATGCAGGTCCGAATTGCGATATTGAAATCCATCGCCCCGTCAAATCCGAAATAGCCGATTGCCCCAGTATATACGCCGCGATTTGTCGGTTCAAGTTCATCAATCAGTTCCATCGCTCGAATCTTCGGTGCCCCGGTGATCGAGCCGCCGGGAAAACACGATTTCAGAAGATCGATACGGTCAGCATCCCCTCGGAGCGTTCCCCTGACAGTCGCAACGAGATGGTGTATGTTGGAATAGCTTTCGAGTGCAACCCGTTCCGGCACATGGATAGATGCGATTTTGCAGACGCGTCCGAGATCATTTCGCTCAAGATCTACAATCATTAACAATTCAGCAAGATCTTTTTCGCTATGCAGCAGCTCGGTCGCTAGTTTTCGATCCAATTCCGGTGTTAAACCGCGCGGACGCGTTCCTTTGATTGGACGGGTTTCGACAGTTCGGCTACCTGGCGAAAAACGGAGAAACCGCTCAGGAGAAGCACTCAGAACATGAAAATCATCACAGTGAAGATACGCGCCATAAGGGACGGGGCTCAACCGACGTAAGCGGGCATATAGTTTTGCGGGAGGCAAATCGCTTGAGATTGATAGCCGTTGCGACAGATTGACCTGATAGATGTCGCCTGAGGCGATGTACGCCTTTGCGCGTTGCACAGTGGAGAGATAGTCTGTTTTGGAGAAGTTAGATCTAACCGGAGATTTCGTGGAATGTAAAGCGTCGGGCTTGACCTCTTCGGAACGGAGTTGTAAGAGATAATCTTCAGATTGAAGAATCGAGCGGAGTTCTTCGACCTGTTGTTGATGCCGATTGGCAGCAATTTCGCCGACATCGGATTGGCATAAATAGACCCGATCTGACAGATGGTCAAATGCAATGACAGCATCGTAGAACGCAAAGTAGCAATCGGGCAATTTGAGGTCGTCGTGTGCCGTCGCCGGTAGTTCTTCGATGAAGCAGCGGAGTGGATATCCCAAATATCCAACTCCGCCGATAAACGGTAGGGTACCAGGCAGCGGACGCGATTGAAACCGATTCAAAATCTCCCGGAGCGCATCAAACGGATTGCCCGACCGTTGTTCCACCCGATCCCCCCAATCAAGCTGGAGGTTTGTCCCTTTACTGCGGAAAATCAGGAACGGCTGTGACCCAACGAATGAGTAGCGTCCAAGCCTTGGAGCATCCATGCTGCTATCAAGGAAAAAACTGTACGGTTCATCAGCCAATAGTCGAAAGAGATCAAAAGCTGTCAACCGTGTCTGAATCTCTTCAAGAGTAGGAACAATGCAGGTCGTGGCTCAACCAACCTTTCTCGGCGATGTGAGCAGAAGGGATATCTATAGGCTATTTTCAAAAAGGGATGATGTATTCTCATCGGCAATCATCTCAACCCGATTTTGTGCGTATTCGCAATACTCCGGGTTAATATCATAGCCGATGAAGTGCCGTCCAAGTTTTTTACAGGCAACGGCTGTGGAACCGGAACCGATGAAAGGGTCTAACACGAAATCGCCAGAACGTGTGAGAAGGTGCAGAAACTCTTCAACAATTTTTACGGGGTATATTGCCGGATGCTTGATTCCTTTAATTGACTCAACGGAATGCTCGAGCACATCGCGTTTGAGTTTATTGCCTCGTAATCGAATAAGGGTGAAACCATTTTTTTCAATCTGAATCTTACGACCGCCATTCTGCCCGCCAAATGCTTCGGCGTGGATACCACGAATTTTCATGCGCAATCCTGCGATTTCACCGCGGCGAACTTCTCCGATTGCTTTCTCCAAATCAAGGCGGGCGTTATGTTTCTCGCTTTCGGATAAATCTGATTGATCAATCAACTCGAAATACTTCTGCCCTACACTCTTCCCTTGCGCTCGCAATTTTTGGGGAGTATCCTCGTTTACCATGAACGCATCGGGATTGTAAAAGTAATCTGCTGTCTTGACGAAATGAAAGAACGGCTCGGTACTGCTGACCAATCGCCGTGTAAACTGGCGCGGTGTTGGATTTTTCTTTACCCATGTCACATCGTTGACTAGTTTCACTAATCCTATCTCTGTCGCTCCGATTGCAAAACGGTACGGTACAAGAAGCAAGCTGCTATCTTCGTATTTATCCCCCAAATTAAATACAAGGCTTCCGTCATCTTTCACAACGCGTACGCACTCGCGGAACAAGGATAGCAAGCTGTCAAGATATTCCTCCAAACGCGCCTCGTTGCCCATACCCCCACCGTAATCGCGTTGTTGGAAATAGGGCGGTGAGGTGATGACAAGTTGAACAGAGCGATCCGGGAGTTGTCGAATCAACTCCAGATTATCGCCGCACAAAATCTGATCGAGTGGTAGGTCATTGGTAGCGTTGCTGTTTTGCAAAGTTTTTCCTCTTAACACAATTGAGTAGAGACTATCTTTAACCCATGCCTAAGATCCAAACGGTTTGTGTATTCTGCCATTTGAGTACAGGCGAACTCGATAATCTCACGGGCATATTGAATTGCTTTCTCACTTTGCAGCGGACCGTAGTGATCGAAAGGGGCACCTGTCGAATGGCCATTCGGATAACGGGACGGAGTATAGAAGTTATCCAAAACGCGCCCCTTTTCAACCAATAGCTCTGGCAAATCAATCGTTTCTAGTAACTCCTCAAGTAGCTGTGCGATGACTGGACCTCGCACCTTCTGTCCGGTGTAAAGCCTTGACCACTTTTTCTGCTGCCTGTTGTGCAGCGAAGCAAGCCCACTCATGTCTATCGGCTTGTCTCAGCCAGTCTAGCGCACGATTTGGCATTATCTTGATCCTTTACGGATGCCGTCTGTAAAATGAAAGCATTGTGTCACCATACCGTTCTTGGCGACTTAAAGCTAGCTCATCTAGTATCAAATACTCGGTCCAATCAGCCTCCTTAACCCTCCGATGTTCGATAACGAGCACTCCGGTTGGAGAGAGTAGCCCGCCCTCCGCAATCTGTCTCAAACAGGATTCGTGGATTTTAGAGGCGTATGGCGGATCAAAGTAAATCAGGTCGAACTTCGTTTTCCGTTTGCCGAGCCGGGCAAGTGCTTTCCGCGCGTCAAGGTGAATGAGCCGGACCTGCGGATGTTTGCGGTCAAACCCACACATTTCAAGATTCGACTCAATAATGCGGATGCAGGGATAATTGCTATCAACAAAGGTGATGGACTTCGCGCCTTGGCTTAATGCTTCGAGGCCGATGTTCCCGGTTCCTGCACAGAGATCAAGAAAATCGGCCTCCACGACCTGCTCACCAAAGATACGAAATAACGATTCTTTGACGCGGTCAGCAGTGGGACGCACTTCTGAGCCTTTAATGGTCTTTAAGCGTCTGCCTTTGAATTTTCCAGCAACAACTCTCATTCTGAAACCTTGATGACGCTTTAAAGTTTGGTATGTAATGGGGCACGGGCAGATTATACTATAGCCAATTTCACACGTCAACTTCAAAACCGAGAAACGTATATCAGAACAGAAGGAGGTATTGGTAGCTTCAAAAACGTTACTTTTTATAGATCGCTTATGTGTAGGAAATCGACACCCAAATTTAAGAGTTGAATTCCACCTATTATGGTTTATAATATCGGTAGGATAAATTTATGGGATGCTCTGAAACTTTCACATCTACAAAGGGAGAAACGCATGACAAAAAAAATCTCACGTGAGACACTTGATCTTCTCTTGGTTCCGAGTACGGCGACCTTGACTTCAGTGCTGCGACAACATAGCATCACCTCTACTTTCATGCACGGCGTGGCACCGCTAAAACCGGATATGAAGATGGCAGGTCCCGCATTCACCCTTCGTTACATACCGATGCGCGAAGATCTGGATCCGGGCACAGTTGACAACCTGAAAGATGTCCAACGCATCGGGATTGAGCAGATTGACGTGGGGGAAGTATTGGTTATTGATGCACGGGGGGATACCCGCGCCGGGACGCTGGGTTCAATCCTTGCAACGCGCATCCACTGCCGTGGCGCAGCGGGTATTGTAACCGATGGTGCTTATCGTGATAGCCCAATCATCACTGAGCTAGGTATTGCGTCTTACGCAGCGGCGATGAACGCTCACACCAACAAAACCATACACCATCCGAGTGAGATTCAGGTGCCGATTGCCTGTGGCGAGGTAGCGGTGTATCCGGGCGATATCATTGTGGGCGATGAAGAGGGGGTCGTGGTGGTGCCGGTGGAATTGGCGGAACAGGTGGCACAGACCGCCGCCGAAATGGAGGAGAAGGAAGAATTTATCACGGAAAAGATACGGGCAGGGGCAAGCATCGTCGGTGTTTATCCGCCGGATGAGAAGACGCTAGCTGAGTATGAGGAATGGAAACAGAAGAAGGGCAATCGAAATTAAAGCAGACCTTGGGCTTGGAAAAATCCTTTCAACTGCTCCATCTCCGTATCGTTCAACGTATGATAGGGTTTCCTGCGCCAACGACCAGCAATCCCGAATAGCTCAAGCGTTCCATGGATACCAGCGTCTCCACCTCCTGTCAAGCCACTAACAAAGTCGAAATAGGGAAAATCATAATCTTGTATAATCGCTTTCACGCGCTGCCAATCCTGCGCTTGGATCGCCTGCCAGTACTCCTGAGTGATGTCGGGTCTGAAGTGGATGAAGGTAGAAAAATATCCGTCGCAGCCATACGGTAGCATGTCCAGATGATTCTGCTTTTGACCACCAGAAATCACTCCCCAGTGACCATGTAACAGTAACCCCATCCGTCTAGCAAACGCTCCAACGATGTCATCCTTGATGGCGACAACCCCCTCCACTTTATCGCGTAAGACTTCTAATGTCTTTAGCCCGAGATCTGGTGCGCCTGCGAACACATTAGTAACAACCATCACCGGAATGTGTTCAGCCACAGCGGCGTAGTGTTCGACCAAGGTTTCCACTGTGCAAGACCTCGCCCAGTTGGGAGGCAAAACCATCAGTAGATCTGCGCCGACGCTCGCGGCGTATTTAGCAAATTCTATCTCTTTGCCGGCCCACCACTGTCTATCCGCTGCGATAACCATGGCGCGTCCCGCCACATGCTCCGCAGTTACTTTGGTAAGATGAGCCACTTCTTCGTCGGTCAACACCGAGTATAGGCTATCGCCGTAGGTCAAGATGATACTCCCGCTTCCGGCGTCGATGACATGATCAATCATGTTCCGCAGCCCTTTTTCGTCGATTTCCCCGTCGCGTTGAAAGGGGGTATGGACGGATGCAACGGGACCTGTAAGTGCTTCTCGCACCTTTGAACGGTCTATCATAGCAACTTGAACGATCTCCTTCTTACTACTGAATAAAATAAATTTTGATAGTCATTGATTTCTATCTACCAATCAACGACCGTTCCGTCTTCAGGGTGTAGTGGGGATTGTGGACGGAAGATAGCACCGATTTTGTCCGCCATTGCTTCATCATCGAGTTCAATCCCAAGCCCCGGTTTATCAGGAATTGGCAAGTACCCATCGACCGGAACGAACGGTTCTTTGAGGTAGCCCTCGCCAAGCGTGACATGTTCCTGAGACACGAAGTTTGGCATCATGGCATCGAGTTGCAGGCAGGTCGCTAGCGCAATTGGACCGAGTGGACAATGAGGAGCAACGCCGGCGTAGTGCATCTCTGCCATCCCCGCAATGAGCCGCGTCTCAAAAATGCCGCCAACATGGCAGGGGTCTGGATTTAAGATTTTCGCTGCACCGCGCTCCAAAAGTTCACGAAACGCCCAGCGTGTAAAAACTCGCTCACCTGCTGCGATGGGAATGCTTGTAGATTGAGCGATTCGTGCCATCTCATCGTAGTTTTCGCACTGACACGGATCTTCGATCCACGCCGGATGCAATGGCTCTAACGCTTTGATGATTGGCACTGCAGCGGCGGGGAGAAATGCACCGTGCAGGTCAATGGCTATGTCAATGGAAGGTCCGACGGCGTCGCGAATTTCCCCTACACTGGCAACCGCTTGATCGATAAACTCTTTTGTGGCGTGCACCTTGGGATACGGTCCCGGCAAGCCGATCTTGAACCCTTTGAACCCTCGCGCCACATCTTCCTTCATTTGATCGATAGAGCCGCCCCCTTTGTACAGACGGATACGGTCTCGGGCGCGTCCACCCAACAGCTGCCACACCGGCAACCCGACGCTTTTGCCAAGAATATCCCAAAGTGCCGCCTCGACTCCACTGATGACACTCATCAGAATCGCCCCACCATGATAACATGGCTGCCGATACATCGCCTCCCAATGATGGATAATTCGCCGTGGATCCTGACCGATGAGGTAATCTTCAAGCTCCCTAACCGCCTCAGCGGAGGTTGTGGCGCGCCCTTCCAGATATGGCTCGCCCAAGCCGACGATTCCTTCGTCCGTATGTACGCGTAGAAACAGCCAGCGGGGTGCAATCAGGAATGTTTCGAGTTTGGTGATTTTCATCTTTTAACGTACTCCTAAAGCTAAAGCATTTTATTTTCTTGACGTTCACTGAGTTACGGGCTATTATTCGGTGCCTTCTTGAACAGAACACAAACCTGCTAGCGGATAATCATTAATCTTTCTTTCCGTTTGTCTAGTGTCAAGTGAACACTTCATCGGATCAAGAGACTTATCGGGTATTATATCAACCCGTCGAAGCCGTGTCAAACAAATTACGGATTGCTATCTTCGCTGAACGATTCAGTGAAAGGAAACACCATGAAAAGGGTATGGGTTAGTTTCTGTCTTTTATTGATTATATCTGCTTGCTCGGACAGGAACACACCTGAAGACGTTGCAGAGGATTTTGTTTATAACTACTACCTGCATGCAAACCAAGGGATGGCGTTACGCTTGAGCGACGGGCTCGCTAAGGAAAAACTGGAAACGGAAATCGAGTTCTTACGGGAAGTGCGAAGTGGTAGCGACCAATCCCAAATAAAGCCAAATATTGAGTATAAGCAGGTCGGGAAAAAAATTGAGGACGAAAATCGCGTATTCTTCAGATACCAATTGACCATCAAGGACACAAGTTTTTCAAATACGGTTCGTAACACTGTGATTTTCACTGAATTGATTGATGGACAGTGGAAGGTCACTAATTTTGATGAATACGCGGAATAGTGAAACTGGGAGCGGAAAAGTGGACCCGGATCTCGGCAACACCGTTCTCTCAATAATGGCAGTTATCGGACGACCTGTTTGAGCCACCCGAACATCGTGAGTATCTTAGCTGCAGGAGCAACTGCAAAAGTAGGGTCAAACCACGCAGGATCAGCGTCATCATGGAGATTATTAGTGAGTTTTTGTTGATTACCCCCATCGGCGTCCATCACGTAGATTTCAAAGTCCCTATCCCTATCAGACGCAAAGGCAATCCGTTCACCGTCCGGTGACCATGAGGGATGCCAGTCGCTATGGAGATTATTAGTGAGTTTTTGTTGATTACCCCCATCGGTGGCCATCACGTAGATTTCGAAGCTCCCATCTCTGTCAGATGCAAAGGCAATCCGTTCACCGTCCGGTGACCATGAGGGATGCCAGTCGCTATGGAGATTATTGGTGAGTTTTTGTTGATTACCCCCATCGGTGGCCATCACGTAGATTTCGAAGCTCCCATCTCTATCAGACGCAAAGGCAATCCGTTCACCATCCGGTGACCATGAGGGATGCCAGTCGTTACGGCGATTAATGGAGAGTTTTTGTTGATTCTTCCCATGGGTGTCTGTCATATAGATTTCGAAGTTCCCATCTCTATCAGACGCAAAGGCAATCCGTTCACCGTCCGGTGACCATGAGGGATGCCAGTCGTTACGGCGGTTAATGGTGAGTCTTCGCTGATTCTGCCCATCAGCGTCCATCACGTAGATTTCACTATTCCCATCTCTTTTGGAACTAAAGACAATGCGTTTACCACCCGGAGCCCATGAGGGGTCCCATTCAGCCAAGGGACTGTTAGTGAGTCTTTGCTGATTCTTTCCATCAACGTTCATCACGTAGATTTCACTGTTCCCATCCCTATCAGACACGAAAGCAATCCGTGCCTGTGCGTCAACGCCTACCATCAGCAGCGTTAGACCCAAGACTACAACGCTAGCTAAAAGCAAATGTGCTAGATTGTATCTCCGTCGCATCTGCTATGCCTCCTTTGTTATCAAATCAGTTTTTTTATGCTTTGGGGTGATAGAGGTCAGCTTGTGTTGACAACCCCTTTCCAATTAAGGTGACAACTCGGTTTATTATCGCATGAAGGCTTCGACCCTTCCTTGCTGTTTATGACCCACCCCCGTACGCTCCCGCATCTCAGCAAACACTGTTTTCTCGATAATGGCAGTTATCGGTTGACCTGTTTGAGCCAGCCCCACACCGTGAATTTTTTGCCTGCGGGAGCAACTGCAAAAGCAGGATCAAACCATGCAGGATTAATGTCATTACGGCGATTATTGGTGAGCCTTTGCGGATTGCTCCCATCAGCGTCCATCACGTAAATGTCCCGGTTCCCATCCCTATTAGACACGAAGGCAATGCGTTTACCGTCAGGAGACCATGAAGGATCTCTATCAGAAAAAGGATTATTGGTAAGGTTTTGCTGATTACCCCCATCGGCGTCCATCACATAGATTTCCCGGTTCCTCCCAGCCCTAACAAAGGCAATCCGCTTACCGTCAGGAGACCATGAGGGGTTGTCGTCATGACGGGGATTATTGGTGAGGTTTCGCTGATTACCCCCATCGGCATCCATCACATAGATTTCCTGGTTCCCAGCCCTACTAGAAGTAAAGGCAATGCGCTTACCGTCAGGAGACCATGCGGGATTCCAATCATCAAAGTCATTGTTAGAAAGTCTTCGCGGATTACTCCCATTGGCGCCCATCACGTAGATTTCCCGGTTCCTCCCACCCCTCATGGAAACAAAGGCAATGCGTTTACCGTCAGGAGACCATGAGGGTAAAAAGTCAAACGCGCGATTATTGGTGAGGTTTCGCTGATTACCCCCATCGGCATCCATCACGTGGATTTCCTGGTTTCTAGCCTTACTAGAAGTAAAAGCAATGCGTTTACCGTCCGGTGACCATGAGGGATCCCAGTTATGAAAGGGATTATCGGTGAGGTTTCGCTGATTACCCCCATCGGCATCCATCGCGTAGATTTGCCGGCGCCCATCCCTCTCAGACACGAAGGCAATCTGTGCCGGTGGGGCAGCGCATACTATCAGCGGCGTTAGACCTAAAGCTACAACACCAGCTAAAATGAAATGTGCTAGATTGTATCTCCCTTGCATCTGCCCTTCCTCCTCTGTTCTCAAATCGATCTCTTATCCTTTGGGGTTGATGGAGGTCAGCTTGGGTTGGCAACCCCTTTACAATTAAAGAGACAACTCGGTTTATTATCGCACGAAGTCTTCGCCCCTTCCTTGACGTTTAACCCCCGTAGCCTCCCGCATCTCAGCAAACACTGTTTTCCTCAATAGTGGTAGTTATCGGACGACCTGTTTGAGCCACCCCCACATCGTGAACTTTTTACCTGCGGGAGCAACTGCAAATGCAGGGTCAAACCATGCAGGATTCGTGTCATCATGGCGATTATTGGTGAGCCTTCGTCGATTCTTCCCATCGGCATCTATCACGTAGATTTCAAAGTTCACATCCCTATTAGACACGAAAGCAATGCGTCTACCGTCGGGAGACCATGAGGGATGCCAGTCGCTACGGGGATTATTGGTGAGTTTTTGTTGATTACCCCCATCGGCGTCCATTACATAGATTTCGGAGTTCCCATCCCTAGAAGAATCAAAGGCAATGTGTTCACCATCAGGAGACCATGAGGGACGCCAGTCATTCTGGCGATTTTCAGTGAGTTTTTGTTGATTACCCCCATCGGCATCCATCACGTAGATTTCAGAGTCCCTATCTCTATCAGAGGCGAAGACAATGCGTCTACCGTCGGGAGACCATGAGGGATGCCAGTCGCTACGGGGATTTTCGGTGAGTCTTTGTTGATTCTTCCCATTGGCGTCCATTACATAGATGTCCTGGTTCCCATCCCTACTGGAACTGAAGACAATGCGCTTGCCGTCCGGAGACCATGAGGGCGAGGAGTCACCATGGGGATTTTTGGTGAGGCGTTGCTGATTCTTCCCATCGGCATCCATCACGTAGATTCCAAAGGCTCCATCCCTATCAGACGCGAAGGCAATTTGTGCCTGTGCGTCAACGTCTACCATCAGCGGCACCATCCCCAAGGCTATAATGTTGACTAAAAGGAAATGTGCTAGATTGTATCTCCGTCGCATCTGCTATGCCTCCTCTGCTGTCAAATCGGTTTTTTTATGCTTTGGGGTGATAGAGGTCAGCTTGTGTTGACAACCCCTTTCCAATTAAAAGGGCAACTCGGGTTATTAATGGTGTCGGGTTTGGATAGTCTATGCTTCTACCCAATGCCGGTATAACGGTTTCACATTATCAGGGAGTGCCTCGTAAACATCTGCTCGTATAAGGGGAGAATCGTAATTTTTTCCGTCCGTCTCGATCACTATTTGGGTGTGTTCCGGATTTCCAGCCTGTGTGGGATTCAGATTAAGCCACCACGGTGCGTAGCGGACAATGACTGCAACACGCGGTTTGGCACTACGATTCGGCGGCACTGCATGCCAAAGCCTGCTGTCGTAGAGTAGTACGCTACCTGCGGGCCCCGAAACCTGCGTTTCTGTTGGATATGGGGCATCGGGATCGATTCCCGCTATCCCTGCTGCGGAAGGATTGTCGTCGGTTCTATGGCTTCCGGGGATGATATAGGTGCCGCCCGTTTCGGGTCCAAATGGAGTTAGCATCCAAATGGTTGAGAGGTGCATGATTGTGTCCGGATACGGAGCGGGGATGTGCGTTGCATTGGTTTGATTGTAGGGCCAATCCGAATGCCAGTAGCCTCGCTCATTCCCCGGATAGTTAATCACACAGTCGGTGCAGGAAATTCGCACATACGGTCCGAACAGCGTCTCGGTAAGCCCCATAATCCGCTCATCTGCCAAGTACGGTGCGAAGGTCTGAGTTGCGTTAATGATCCCTCTCATATTTGCAACGCCCTGAACGCCCACACGGTGCCCCCGCGACCTTGTTTTTGCGAGTTCTGCTTCTGCTTTTTTATTGTGTGCTGCTTGCGCTGCTACCACACTTTCTCGCACTCCATTAATTTTGTCATCCGGGATGATTCCCTCAAGGACACAATAGCCATTCATCTTCAACTGGTGTAGCTTTTCTTCTGTTGACATACTCCCCTCCTGATGTATCCTATAATTGTTAGAAATGCGACGGTTTCATTTATAGATCTATTTCGTATCTGTCAACTCCATTTACAAGTAGTACACACTTTTCATGATTACTTGGACTAGTATATCACAACTCCTAATTGGGCGTCAATGGATCGAAAAGGTGTCCTGTGACTTTCAACTTTTGAAGAACCGGGGATAAATGGGCACTGATTTTTGTTGATCGTAAAGTAGAAAACGAGTACAATGGCTCGTGAAGGTTCTCCATAATACAGGGTGAAAGCCCTGATATTGTTCATCTGTTATGAACGTGACAACACTGTGAACATTAGATTGAAAGTTCTCATCTAGCAAAATCAAGTGAGAAAGGAAGCATCAAATGGCAGAAAAAAGTTTGAAACAACGTATACACGATGGAGAGGTACTTATCGGGCAGGGAGCCCCCGTTGCATCAGATCCGGATGATCTCAGAGCCATCCTCGATGGGGCAGATTTCGATTTCATCAATACTGACAGTCAGCACTCCGCATTTAACGAAGAACGCCTGAAAACCTTTTGCGAGGTTGCAGATGAATTTGATATGCCTGTTCAATTTCGGATTAAGCACACCCGCAATGCCTACCTTATTGGCAACTACCTAGATCTGGGACCGACGGGCATTGAGGTGCCGCAGGTGGAACTTGAGTCGACAGTCGATGAAGCTGTTGATAATTTTTACTATCCACAGATCGGTAAGCGTAGTTGGGGTGGTGCTTCTCGGAAGACTGCGCCGGAACATAGCGGACGCCTCGAGTATGCACAATGGTGGAGCGAAAATGGCGTTCTCTGGATGCAGATAGAATCGGTTGACGCGGTCACCAATGCAAGAAAACTGGCGAAACCGGGTGTTGATTGCCTTTCCTTTGGACCGGCAGATCTGAGCTTCAGCCTAGAAAGCTATCCTCACCACTCGCTCAAAACCCTTGATGACTGTGCGCGTCATGTGGCAGAGCAGCTTCAAGGCACCGGCATCGCTGTCTGTCTCCGGGGTATTGCGCCAAACGATCGAGATAGATATATTGATATGGGCATCACGATGTTCCTTTAGTTATCACCAATCCGTATAGAGCATTCCTTGCGAAGGTTTGACACCTTCGCAAGGTTTTGACTGTAAACGGAAGGAGTTGCACTGCGTGACGGATACGATGATTGAACTTTCACCAGATCAACGGCATATTGCCAGAGTGCTCTTTCACGATTATCCCTATTTGCGTGGATATGTCGCGGCGGTCCTCAGTGGAGAGATGGGCGCGGCTTTCGTTGACGATGTGGACCATCCAACGGTTGGGCAACTCACCCTCGGGTGGCCCCACATCTTCGCTGGCGATGCAACTAGCAGCGCATCTGAAGCTATGCTGAGAGAAATATCCCCCCAAGCCACGCTAATCGGAGCAAACACTGCTTGGGCAGACGCCTTCCGGCGGATTTGGGGAAATCAATTGGTCCCTTGGAAAAGGATTGCTTTTAACACCGGCGATTGGAATCCCAAGACGCTGACGGCGTTGGCACAGCAGCTTCCCAAAGGGTACACACTTAAGCAGGTAACGACCTCAACGGAGATCGAAGGCTTAACACGGGTCGTTGATTGGCTGGTCGATCGCCGCAATTACCCGACGCCCGAAGATTTTCTCAACCGGGGTGTTGCCTTTGCCGTCGAGTTCAACGGGCAAATCGTCTCGGGGTGCGCTTCTTACGCAATTGGCGGCGGGAAATTCGATTTGGGCATTGCCACGCGACCCGAACATCAACGGCGTCGGTTAGCGCAAGCAGTTGCGGCACGAATGGTTCTCTACTGCATCGAACATGATATCGAACCGTGTTGGGATGCGGGCAACCGGACGGACGCACGGGAAACTGAAATTTCTGCTGGGTTAGCCCAAAAACTTGGGTTTACAAACCCGACACCTTATACGGCTTACATCATCAACCCAGATAGGCGGACATCAGTTTTCTAACAGTTACTACGGGCAGGCTTTCAATCCCACTTTTCAATAATCGGGGATTCTGTCCAAGATAGGACAACATCACAAGAGGAGGAATTGGTTACATGATAATGGATAATACGTTTCGCGAGAAGCTCAATCAAGGGAAACCAACCATCGGCACACACTACCTCTCCAGCGACCCGGATCTTCCAGAAATCATTGGAGATACAGGTCTGTTTGACTACGGCGAATTCTGTGCCGAGTATAGCACTTTTGATATGCAGCTGCTCTACCACATGGCGCGTTCGGGTCAGTGTGGTAACTTACCGCTGATGACAAAGCTAGACCAGAAAAGCGAAAGCTTTTGGGCGCAAGCTGCGCTTGGCGCGGGCTTTAAGGCAGTGCTTTTTACGGATGTGCGTACCGTAGCGGATATTGAACGATGCCATCAAGCGATAAGACCGGATCTCCCCGATGTCGGTGGACACATGGGGGTGAAGCTGCGTCGTTCGGCATTATCGGGTTATAGCGCAGACGGCTACATCGAAGATCTGAATTCGGTTGTGTTTTTGATCATGATTGAGAAAAGCCTAGCGGTTGATAATATCGACGAGGTTCTGACTGTCGCAAAAGAAAAAGGGGTTGACATGACCCAATGGGGTCCCGCAGATTTTGGTTTCTCCAGAGGTGAACCGGACCTCATGAACACACCGGAGATACGACCGTTTGAAGAACTTGTCATCAAGAAGTCAATAGAATACGATGTCGTCCCACGGATCGAAATTGGCAAGCCTGAAGAAGCAAAACGTTATATTGATTTGGGGGTCCGCCACTTCTGCATGGGTTGGGACCGGTTCATATACCAAAGCAACTTAATTCAGCTTGGCGAAGGGCTTCGGAAAATTGTAGACCCTCTCTAATGGTTTGTCTAGTGATAGATGCTATCTGGAAGTCGAGGTTTTAGCCGGGAGCGTGTTCTCAGCTAAAATCTCTGCATCTAATCTCTCAAACCAAAGTAGCGATCATGACAACCGACGGTAAATACGGGAGGCGAATATGGAGTTAGCGGACATTAAAAAGGTGGGAGTTGTCGGAGGTGGGACCATGGGCTTCGGTATTGCCATAAACTTTGCACTAGGCGGATACCCTACCGTTATCAGAGATCTCAGTGACCCACTTCTACGGCAGTCCATGAAAAATATCAGGTCTTCTATGGATCTTTTTGTTGAGGAGGAACTGATAACCCAAGCGCAAGCCGATGACACGATCAGCCGGATCACAACTACCACCGATTTGGGGGAAGTGGCAGCACAGAGTGATTTCATCACCGAGGTAATTATCGAACGGTTAAAAGACAAGCAAGTTCTCTTTAACACACTGGATCAACTGTGCCCACCGCATACCATCATCGTCAGCAACACCTCCGGATTTGTGATGAGTGATATTGGCGCCGGTGTCAAACGAAAGGACAAGATTGGGTTGACACACTACTTTGCGCCGCCGCACATCGTGCCCGGTGTTGAGGTAGCTAAGGGTCCCGGCACGAGTGACGAAACATACAACATCATCTATGACTTGATGAAAAAGGTCAAGAAGATCCCAATTCGGGTGCTTAAAGAGTTACCGGGCTACTTGTTGAACCGGATACAGGGCGCGATGGGACGCGAGGCAACGCAATTGTGGGCAGAGGGAGTAGCAACCGCTGAAGAGATTGAACTCGGAATTCAGTCCACCTTCGGTTTCCGTATGCCTCACGAAGGTACGTTTCTCCATTATGATTTAGCAGGTATCTGGAAATGGCCAGCGGATATACGAACTAGGAGACGAAGGGGATCCGAACCGCTCGACGAAGCCGCCGAGAAAATCAGTGAGCGTATGGCGGAAGGGAAGCCATGGTTTGTCGACCCGAATAAGTTCGATGAGGCAGTCGAAAAAAGGGATAGGGAGTATATACGCCGTCTGAAAGAGCTATACCGGTCAGAAGAAAAATAAGATTTTGGAAGATGTCTTAAATAAAGATTTTGAAAAAAGGATTCAATAAAAATGACCGGATACAACGTGGTTTTATTTGATATAGACGGAACCCTTACCGATTCAAAAATTGGCATCACCAAGTCAGTTCAATATGCCTTATCGAAATTTAACATTCGGGAAGACAATCTTGATAACCTCGAATCCTTTATTGGTCCGCCATTATCGGGTTCGTTTCAGCAAATTTACGGCTTTGACGCGAGTCAAGCGCAACAAGCTGTTGATTTTTACCGCGAATATTTTTCTACATCTGGGATACATGAAAATGTGGTTTACCCCGGAATACCCGTTTTACTGGCAAATTTGACAAGTAAGGGGAAGCAGCTAGTTGTTGCAACGTCAAAACCAACCGTTTTTGCTAATCAGATCTTAAGGGCCTTTAATCTTCATCAATATTTCACTACCATCGTCGGAAGCCATCTTGACGGGACCAGGTCATTGAAGACCGAGATTATTGCACACGCATTATCAACGTTAGGAAAACAGGGGAAAAATAGCACCGTGATGGTAGGAGATCGGGAACATGATGTTATTGGTGCGCAGGGTAATGCGATTGACTCAATTGCGGTGACTTACGGGTATGGATCGCTTTTTGAATTACAACGTGCAAATCCGACCTACTTCGCTCACGCTGTCGAAGACATTGAAGTACTGACTAGGGCGTGTTGACATTTTGGTGTCACCAATTTGGCAAAGGCTCGGAGAATCCGACAAAAACTGTCGTCCGAAGTCGTCTCAAGCGCCTCACAGGTAGTTCAATTAGTAAGTTATCCGCAATAACCTAACACAATCTAACAAAATCTAACACTTTTGGCAAAAATCGGCGTCCTGAGCAAGGGTAACCACACATGTTACCCCTACATGGAAACGGTAGCCCCAGCGGGGTAACATGTGTATGGCATGGGCCGTGTTCCCCACAGCCACAGTAACCTAACACAATCTAACAAAATCTAACACTTTTTACAAGATTGACCTCGATTTTGGGAAATCGACCTAGGGCAGTCGGAAATCGTTTCTGATGTGTGAACAAAGGGTTGGGAGGCCCAACCCCTACGAGGGATATGCGTCTGTGAACCGCCCTTGATTGTCTGGTTGCGGTGAAATGTCAACAGAACCGACTAGCTAGTACAAAGTTTTTTTAGTCGTTTTTAAGGAGCCCAGCGTTATTCTCCTTCCCCGCACACCTAAAAACCGGTATGAAAGACCATGGTGTTTTGGTCGTTAGGGTCTCCAAGTATTGCACTATATCCTCGTTTTTTGGTATGATATGGCTGGCGTGCTAAGAACGGCTCAGGACAGAGAATCGACAATTTCCCGGTATTCATCTTCTGTGAAGGCGCGAAGTGTCTCGATGCGGACGTTACCTTCGGAAGCGGTAGCAAACGCGAACTTGGCTGCGGTTTCATCGTCCGGAGCTTCAATGATAGTGACAAAGTCATACTGTCCCATCACTATATAGAATGCCTTAAATTCGCCGCCCAGTGCTTGAACGTTCTTTTGGGCAGATTTAGTGCGCGCGGGCCCTTCTTTGATATTCTGTATACCTTGTTGCGTATAGCGACCTAACGCAACGTAAGTAGCCATTGGATCCCTCCTTTGATGATTCTTTATGGTATCCTCTCAAAACACGATCGATTGTAGCAAAAGGCACAAAATCTGACAACGAAAAATTTCAGAGGGACTGGGCACAATATCCAAGGCCTGGGTGAAGTGAGCCCCTTAGTCCGTACGGTAAAACTGCCAATCCCGGAGGCTGAGACAGTTTCGCTATTTCGGAAGAAATGAGGTATGTGCATGAACAATGATGGAGTTTCTTTACAAAATCTCGATGGCTCAATTGCAGTGGTAACCGGCGCGGCGCAGGGGTTAGGTCTCGGAATCGTCGAGCAACTCGCCCGCAATGGCGCAACGACGATCATCGCCGATCTACAATTGGATAAAGCTGAGACGGAAGCCGGCAGGCTACGAGCTGATGGTTTGAAGATACATGCAGCTCATTTGGACATCACTGACAGTGTCGAGGTAACGGCGTTTTTTGAAGGGGTTGTCAACGAACACGGACGGTTGGATATCTTGGTCAACAACGCCGGTGTGGGTCAGCAGGTTACCCCTATCGTTGAGTTAAGCGATGAGGAATGGGATCGTGTGTTAAACGCCACCTTGACTGGGGCATTTTACTGCTGCCGCGCTGCCGGTGGAATTATGGAGCGTCAGGAATACGGCTGCATCGTTAATGTCGCTTCAATCAATGGCCAGAATCCAGCGGCACTGGTTGCAGCGTATAATGTAGCAAAGGCAGGCATAATCAGCTTGACCAAGACATTGGCACTGGAGTTGGCAGCTTACGGTGTGCGAGTAAATGCCGTGAGTCCGGGTCCCGTTTATACTGAGTTTAATAGGAGGAATATGGCGCAACGCTGCGAGACCCTTAATATCACTGAAGACGAGATGATCGAGCGCATCCGTAGCGCGATCCCGCTGGGGCGGTGGGGCGAGCCAACCGACATCGGACGGGGTGTTGCGTTTCTATGTAGCCCTCAAGCGTCTTGGATCACGGGTGAGGTGCTCAGAGTCAGCGGCGGTATGGAAGGCGTCTCCGCAACCCCACCAAAACGTCAAAAGAATTGAACCTTAATTCTCTCATTTGGAGTGAGCGTATACACTTATTTACCTAAGGAGATTAATGGATGACTGAAGTCCAGAACGACGATCATATTTTTCATAGGACGCTTAAGCAGCAATGGCAACAGATTTCTCATGGCGAGGGTGTCTACCTATTTGATACGGAAGGCAAACGGTATCTCGATGCGTGCGCAGGGGTGCATGTGGTAAGCATCGGTCACGGTGTCAAAGAGATTGCAGACGCCATGGGCGAACAAGCGAGTCAGGTCTGCTTCACATACAGCCGCTTCCTGACGCAACCGCAGATCGATCTCGCACAAAAGATCGACGACATGGCACCGGAGGGACTTTCGAAAGTGTTTTTTGTCTCCGGCGGTTCTGAAGCGACAGAGTCCGCGATGAAAATGGCGCGAAAATATCATCTCGAAACTGGTAATTCCAAAAAGTATAAGGTGATTTCGCGATGGCAAAGCTGGCACGGCAATACGATCGGTGCGCTGTCAATGTCTGGACGGACTTCTTGGCGGGACGACTATGTTCCCTATCTTCTCGATTTTCCGCACATTCCGGCCCCTTACTGCTATCGCTGCCCTTACGGACAGGAATATCCTGGTTGTCATCTCACCTGTGCGGACGAGCTTGAGCGCGTGATCCATCAGGAAGGGAGCGAGTATATCTCCGCGTTTATCGCTGAACCGATCCTCGGCACATCGGCAGCGGGGGTGGCACCCCCACCGGACTACTACCCGACCATTCGGGAGATTTGCGATCGTCACAACATCCTGATGATCACCGATGAAGTGGTAACCGGATTTGGGCGGACCGGCGTCAACTTTGCTATCGAGCATTGGGACGTCGTTCCTGATATCATGACCACAGGGAAGGGGCTGAGTAGCGGCTATACACCTATCGCTGCAACGATTGCCCATGAAAAAGTCTACGACGCCATCTATAAAAAATCAGGCAGCTTTACACATGGACATACCTATGGGGGAAATCCCCTCTCATGCGCCACCGCGCTCGCCGTGCAGAACTATATCGAAAAGCACGACCTCGTTGCACAGTGTGCACGGATGGGAGATCTAATGCTTGAAAAACTGAAGCCCCTTCAAGCGTCCCCAATTGTCGGGAATATTCGTGGGAAAGGGTTACTGACTGGTATCGAGTTTGTCGCCGACAAAGAGAAAGGAACTCCATTTGATGTTTCAAAAGGTGTGACCTCAACCGTCGTAGATCTGACTTTTGATAAAGGGGTTTTGATAATGCCCGGCGCACCCGGTCTGGTTGACGGTGTGGCTGGCGATCACATCGCCATCAGCCCTCCCTTCACAATCAACGAGTCGCAAGTCATCCAAACTGTTGATGTGCTGACGGAAACGATTGATGAAGTTGCAAAGGGTTTGGGATATTAAAATCTCATTGGTGATGAAAAAGGGTTTACAACCATGCAAAAAAGATAATCGTTATATTCCGGTTCTCCAACAGTATTTGATCTGAAATGGTTTTTTAACATTTTTTGGACCAAGCAATGCTTTATCAATCCATAAGAGTTTGCTCGCGCCCTCAACATATCTGCTAATCAATGAGGAATTCTCGGACAGCATCAGCAAATTCAGCGGGACAATCGTCAAATATGAAATGACTGTATACAGCGCTTGTATCCGGACAACTTATTAGCACAAACTGAGTGTTTGGTATGAATTTCTCGTACATACGACTGCCTCTCAGGGAAGCCACATCTCCCACTCCGTGCAAAATTAATGTCGGTGCCGTTATATTTTCAACCACTTTTGTGAAATTAGGGGAGGTGCCTATACCGAAGAATGCAGCAAATGCACTCCAACCGCCCGGCTTAGGCCCCCTCTCTACTATTGATGGATCATAGCCGAATCCACGCAATAGATATTTACCCACTTGTTGAATAAGTTCCACAAGATCAGAATCTGATTTTGAGAAGATATTTCTGAAGTTAAAGTATTCACTGACTAATTTATTGTATTCTTCAAGTTCTTTGTCTGTAATAATTTTCTTCGGCAGATCAAACATATTATTTTCTTTATCAGGTGCAGTCAGAACATCTGCGGGCGCAACAAGCACAAGTTTTTCAACCCTTTCAGGGAACTCAGAAGCATACATAGAAGCGACAAAACCACCGAATGAATGTCCGATAAGAAGTAGTTTTTCTTCACCCAGTATTCGTCTTACACGCTCAATGTCTGCAACTTGTGCGGCTAAACCGAGTGTTAAATCAAGTTTTGCGACATTTTTCGGGTAACTTTCAGTTAGTCTGTCAATAGGTCTGGTGGACTCCCCCGCACCTCTTTGGTGATAGTAATAGAATCTATAATTATCTTCAAGAGGTCTAAAACCTTTCTAGGAATCTGCGTATGGAATTCCCGGACCTCCATGAACGATAATAACAGGGCGACCATTACCGTATGCGTCAAAATGTAGGACAATATCCGGTTCAACCTGCCAAACTGATTCACTTGTTTGCGCTGGTGGCTGCAAAGGTGCTCTTAAACCTTTCTCTGCGCTTACCGAACCGAACTTATAAAGCGGTTGTCTTATAGACCAAAAAAAATAACTGAGGGGTGCTCATAATTGCAATTGAGTCAGGATAACGGTTATAATCTAATCTAACCTTGCAAGAAAGAGAGGATTATAACATGGGTTATCCTGACAGTGATTATTATATCACGTTTTTGTATGAACAGCTCGAAACTTTCAACACCTCCGTCGCGTCGGAGTCCACACCGGCTCTCGGCCGCCCTAAGTCGTATACAGACGCGTGCCTAATTGTGCTTTTTGCGTTGCTGACCCTCAAGGGTATCTATTCATTTAAGGCACAACACAGATGGCTGGAGATGCACCTGCCGGGGGTGCCACAGTTCAAGCTGCAAAGCGTGCCGTCTCGTGCAACGTTGTCACGACGGTACAAACAACTTGCTTGTCACCTTCAAGCGTTCATTGCGTTTTTAGGTGATGTTGGTATGACTTTGATTGCCGATGCGTCTTTGGAGGTGGTTTACCAAGATAAAAGTCTGTTTAAGGCAAAAGGTCCGGTCTGGCATCAGAAAGACAAAAAGGCCAATCGCATTCCAACGGGACTGCGTGCCGTTGATACAGACGCGAGTTGGTCTGTCAGTAAGTACCATGGCTGGGTTTATGGCTATGGACTGCATCTAACCGTTTGTCCAGAGGGGATGCCCCGAATGGGTGTTGTTGACACCGCTTGTGTCAGCGAGAAAGCGATACTCGACAAACAACTCGACAAATTGCTTGCACAAAATATCGGCTATATCGTCGCTGATGCCGGCTATACTGACCTCAAACGAACTGAACAATTAGCAAACAAGGGGTTATTGCTAATCACCCCGGTGATAGGTGCCAAGCGACCTCAAGCCCAGCGGTATGTCGAAGCTATTAACCAATCAACTCTGTTGCAGGCCTATCAACAGAAGCGCAACGTCGTCATTGAACCGATATTTGAATTGCTCAAGCAACTGCTATCAACACATACCAACCACAAACAGCTACCAGTCAGTAGCAAACCGAATGTGGTAACTTTCTTGATGCTCGGTGTGGTCTTGCTTCAGATGGCTATGTTGGTCAATTCTATTTGGGGACGCCCTTTGAAAAATGTCACACATCTCATCACTGTATTTCGGTAGGGCGATTTATGAGCACCCCTCAAATAACTAATGCCTATAATTATCAAAATTAATATAACACCAATTATCACAAACAATTTTTTCTTCATAACGTTATCCTTTCTTATGTAACTGAAGAGTGCTCATAATTGCTATTGAGTCAGGATAACGGTTATAATCTAATCTAACCTTGCAAGAAAGAGAGGATTATAACATGGGTTATCCTGACAGTGATTATTATATCACGTTTTTGTTTGAACAACTCGAAACTTTCAACACCTCCATCGCGTCGGAGTCCACACCGGCTCTCGGACGCCCTAAGTCGTATACAGACGCGTGCCTAATTGTGCTTTTTGCGCTGCTGACACTCAAGGGTATCTATTCATTTAAGGCACAACACAGATGGCTGGAAATGCACCTGCCGGGGGTGTCACAGTTCAAGCTGCAAAGCGTCCCGTCTCGTGCAACGTTGTCACGCCGGTACAAACAACTTGCTTGTCACCTTCAAGGGTTCATTGCGTTTTTAGGTGATGTTGGTATGGCTTTGATTGCCGATGCGTCTTTGGAGGCAGTATGTCGAAGCTATTAACCAATCAACTCCGTTGCAGGCCTATCAACAGAAGCGCAACGTCGTCATTGAACCGATATTTGAATTGCTCAAGCAACTGCTATCAACACATACCAACCACAAACAGCTACCGGTCAGTAGCAAACCCAATGTGGTAACTTTCTGGATGCTCGGTGTGGTCTTGCTTCAGGTGGCTATGTTGGTCAATTCTATTTGGGGACACCCTTTGAAAAATGTCACACATCTCATCACTGTATTTCGATAAGTCAATTTATGAGCACCCCTCAGTTATCTAATACTGGTTATCCTTCGTGGTGATGGAACACCATCGGGCGGTGAAAAGTGCGTTCATCAACGCATCCCGTGCGGCGGACGTATCTATTCGTCGTAACGCATTTGCCGCATAAAAGCGATTGTACCGATTCTCGTCCTCTAACATCTCCACCAATGCAGGTATGGCCTCGTCCGCAGGTTGCCGTAGCTTCGCTAAAGTGAGAGCAGCGTTACGCCGAACCCGGTAATCCTCATCCCGCAATGCTTTGACTAGCAGGAGTATTGGGTCTAGGTTGAGCGATCCAAGAGTCCCTAGCGCCTCAATTGCATTGCGGCGCACCCACCAATGTTCATCATTCGCACGTTTTATTAATGCCGGCACCACATCTCTTGCCAGCGTCCCAATCTTTGTCAAAACATCCACAGCCATCGCACGCACCCACCAATCGCCATCATCCAATGTCTCAACTAGCGCCGGAATTGCTTGCGAACCAGCCGCGGACAACGCTTGCGCGGCATAGCCTGCGGTCGGATTGGTGCCGTGCAAATTGTCAGGGGGTTTGGCGGTTGTTTCCTCAATTGATGCAAGGGTTTCCTTACGCATGGCATCAATTAACATAGGCACAACAGCTCCTCCCATCCTTCCCAGTGTATAAGCGGCGTTCAGACGAACGGTCTCTGATTCATCACCCAAAGCTTCCACTAAGGCTGGCACCCCATCCCGTGCTGTATCTGGCTCTGTAGACGAATGGTTTCCACATAGCCAGTTCCAGACATCTACTGATACGGCTCGGTTTTCATCATTTGCATCACCTTCCCACTCACGACGTTTGTGATCCCAAGCAGGTCCTTGAGGTGTCTGCATACGCGCAAATTGAAACTTGAGCATGTATCGCTTCTTCACACTACGATTCGGCATCGCCCGGTGCCACGCATCAAAGTGAACGAGTGAGACGGTGCCAGCTTCGCCGCATAAAGGGGCTGCAGGCTCACTCGCTAGTTGTGGATCGGCGTGGCTAACTTTTTTGTGAAAATGTTTGCCGGGCAACAGCCCTGTTGGCCCCATATCCTCGGTTGTATCTTGAGGGTAATAGAGTGCAAGCACCCACTGAAAACGAGGGTGGCGCATATTATGATCGAAGACATAACAATCCTTATGCCATTGCTGCCCTTTGCTTTCGGGGGGATTAAGGTGGCAGTGCCGGTGTGGATTCATGATGTAGCCTTCCCCCAGCAGACTGGTCAAGGCTCCCTTTAACGCCGGATGATCGAAGACCTTCTGGATCTGGGGGATGCGTGGCAAAATATTGTTACCGGTGTTACCTTCACTTTCAAACATCGCTTCGATTTGTTGGTAGATATCTTGGTGAAATTCGGGCGGGTAATCTGCTCGAACAGTGAGATAACCATCAGTAATGAATTGTTGGATCTGGGCATCATTGAGGAGATTTGTCATTTTGTTTCCTTTCGTGGAGTGTTTGACGGGTGCTAGACCATGCCGACGGATCGGCGCGTAGCCGTGCCCAATGGGCAGCACCGCAGTATTTTAACTTACCATGATTTATTTAGCAATACAGTCGTCTTGTAACGGGAAATATCCTCAATTGAGATAGGATTGATAACTATAATACAATTATAACTGATGCAAGCGTCGAAAGCGAGGATTACTGATAGACACAATTTACAGTTGAAAGATGATCCGATTTGTGGTATGCTTTTGATTCGGTAAGATTTCAAACCCTCGCAAGGTTAGGACAACTCACTCGATTCAGGAATCGGAGTGAAAATAAAATTACGAATGTGTGCAATCGCTTCATTCCAACTTTCCAAGCGGATACCGATGCGCCACATACGGCACTATAGGAGCAAGCGATAGAAAGGGCTACAAAACATCAGCGGTGGAGGAGCCGTCGCGTAATATGCGTCTTGAAATCGGCATCATCGCGCTCGTTGAGGAGGTGTTAGGGGTTTCCGCTGAACGACGCGCCCAATTCAATTGGCTGATTAACAAACCATCCTCAGCACATTTTGGTGAATACTATCCGAGAATTGTCAATCTCTTTGAGGGAATGGGCGGTGATTGGGATGGCTTATCCACAAAAGCTGACGGATATCTAACTCCCGATGCCTACTTCCCCGCGCCCCACCATTTTATCTTTGAATTTGACGAATTGCAACACTTTACCGTGTTTCGCCAGAAGACTTTAGGTGTTTACCCAGAAGACTTGGCTTTGGGATTTGATCGCCAAGCGTACCTCCAATTGTGTGTCAAACATCAAGAAATGGCAATTCAGAAAGGCACAGATCGCTTTAGACGAAAGACAGCGGATTTTCCGTTTTTCAACGGTCGGGCTGCGCAACGTGCCTTTTTTGACACCTTCCGGGACTGGCTGCCGCCATTGCACGGACTAAAACCAACCTTACGTTTAGCGGAATTTGAAGTTACTGACATTCTCAGCGGTAAACTGACCGGGGAAGCCGCAAAGAACTGTATTCGCTCGTTAGTTGAGCAGCGACTGGCTCAAGGGGAGTCAGTTGTGTAGCATATCACGAGTCATTTTTCAAGACTGTTTAACAGCAATCTTTTAGACAACTCCGTTAGAAAAAGGAAGTAACATTCTAAATGAGCAAACAACCGACTGGCTCCTTTTCTCTCTTAAATTATCCGCTGCTTCAACAGATCGGAAATACACCACTGGTCAAAATAGACCTATTTGCCGACGAGTTGCCCGATGTAGAAATCTATGCAAAAGCAGAGATGTATAACCCAGGCGGATCCATTAAAGACCGGCCCGTGCTGCGTATGTTGACCGAAGCGATCCGATCCGGTGAGCTAACGCGTGAGAAGTTTGTCCTGGATTCGAGTTCGGGAAACGCTGCAATCGCTTATGCCATGATTGGTACCGTTTTAGGCTACCAAGTTGAATTGGTCATCCCCAGCAACGCCAGTGAAGAACGAAAAAAACGGATTCAAGCGCACGGCGCAAATATCATCTACACAGACGCAATACTTGGCTACGACGAAGCCCTCCGCGAAGTGCATCGCCGACATGAAGAGACGCCTGATAGATATTACTTTGCCGACCAGTATAAGAACGAGAATAACTGGCAGGCGCATTATGACACAACAGCGGTAGAAATTCTGGAACAGACATCAGGAAAGGTCACCCACTTTGTCGCAGGGGTTGGCACAGGAGGAACAATTACCGGCGCTGGACGACGCCTCAAAGAGCATAACCCGGACATTCAAATTTGCAGTATTGTTCCTGATGAATTCCCGGGCATTGAGGGCCTCAAGCCGATGGGCAGACCCGAAGACATTGTCCCAGAGATTCTCGACGAGGGGATCATTGATAAGAAGATCTCTGTTACCATCGATCACGCGTATGACATGTGCAACCGTATAGCAAAGCGAGGCTGGTTCATCGGTCAGTCGTCCGGGGGATACCTGCAAGGTGCTTATGAAGTCGCCAAAGAGATTAAAGAAGGGATTATCGTTACGGTTTTCAATGATCTTGGAGAGCGATACTTCAGCACAAGGTTGTGGGATTAGAATGGAGAATTTCAGATGTCTCAAGACCACTTAGACACTTTAGTTTTTTCACATGACATGTACGATCAAGCCTCTCGTGCAATGGAGTTTCAGGCTTCGACAAGCGGAGAAGCGGAGAGGTGGCAGCACGATTTGAGAGCCAAGCTGGTTGAGCTGCTCGGCGGTTTCCCGGGCGAGAGGTGTGAATTGGTCCCCAGAGTCACGGAAACGAAGGAGTTTCCGACTTACATCCGTGAAACCGTGCTGTTTCAAAGCCGCCCAAATATGACCGTTTTCGGCTATTTGTTGCTGCCTAAAGATTTTGAAACGCCGGGGCCCACTATCCTTTGCCTCCCCGGACACGGACGCGGTGTTGATGACATCGTTGGGATTCAGGAAGATGGCACGATGCGGACGGAATACGGCGAGTACCAAAACGACTTTGCGCTTCAGTGTGTCGATCGTGGCTACGCTACGTTGGCAATCGAGCAGTTTGGATTTGGTCATCGTCGAGATGAAGCGGCATGTCAGCGGGGAGGGGGCAATTCATCGTGTCAACCCTCTTCTGGGGCGGCTTTTCTTCTTGGACAAACGATGATTGGTTGGCGGATTTATGATGCAACGCGGTCTCTCGACTACCTTTCGACACGTCCCGAAATCGACATGAACCGTATCGGTGTCATGGGAATCTCCGGTGGCGGCACGACGACTTTTTACTCAGCCGCAATAGATGAGCGGTTCAAGGTTGCTGTCGTCAGCGGCTATTTCAACACATTCCGTGACAGCATCTTGAGTATCAGTCACTGCATCGACAACTATATCCCCGGTGTCTTGAAGTATGCGGAGATGTATGATATTGCAGGCTTGATTGCCCCGCGGGCGATGTTTGTCGAGTCAGGCACGGAAGATACTATCTTCCCAATTGATGCCACCCGATTTGCGTTTGACCGAGCGCAGGAAATCTTTCTTATCTTCGGCGCCGAGGATAGATTAGGGCTTGAGGTTTTTGAAGCTGCTCATAGCTTTCACGGGGTTGGGGCGTTTCAATTTCTCAACCAAAATTTATGATAGATAAGCAGCTACCGACGCTAGTTCGCAACTGTTGATACGCTCTCCTGTCAAAGACTGAGAGTGAAGCGTAAAACGCGAAAACAATCAACGATATAGAAACGACATCCTCACCAGCTAGTACTAAAGGTTAGTGGCTGAATAGCCACCAGGAGGTTAGGTTGGAACGCACACCTGTCATTGAGTTATTTTCAATTGGAACCGAGTTAGTCCTAGGGCAGATCCAAGATACCAACGCTCACTGGATTGCACAGCAGATTCTGCAGTTAGGTGGACAGCTACGTCGTGTGACGATGCTTCGAGACGAGTTTGACGAGATGTTTGAAGCTATGGAGGATGCAATCGACCGGAAAACAGATCTGATTCTCACAACCGGAGGACTCGGACCAACACCCGATGATATGACAGTGCAGATTGTTGCAAAAATCCTCGGGGTACAGCCTGTCGTACATGAGGAAACATTATCCTCTTTTATGGAGAGGCGGGGTTTGACAAACCGTGACGACGTAACCGATGCGATGGTTAATATGGCAACCGTTCCTGTAACCGCTGAAGTTTTTCAAAACCCGGTCGGTTGGGCGCCGTGCGTACGGGTTACCAAAGATTCGTCTTTGATTTCATTGATGCCCGGTCCACCGCGCGAGATGAAGTCCATTTTTGAAGCCTATATTGCCCCGCTGATTGCTGAGCACTATAGCGCGAAAACTGCAACGTTGCGCGTTTATGTAAATATGTTCGAGGCGGAAGTCTCGCCGCTCTTGCAACAGGTAATGGGCAAACACCCAAACCTGTATTTGAAAGCTTATGTCGCTTTGCGACGCGACGACAATCAGTATATGCCTGTTGATTTGGTTTCGACAGGTAGTGATGAGGGCGATGCTCAATCTCAACTTCAAGCAGCAGTGGATTCACTTCGCACACTCGTCACCGAAAAAGGGAAGATTTTCAGTCTTAAAGACACATAAACATCCAGTTATTCGCGAGGCTGCAACTTGACGTTTTAGCCCATATCGTCTAGCTTGCGTGGAAAGATAGGAATGGAGGGAAATCCTTTCCCTTTGAGTCATGCTTGGTTGAATCTGGCAAATTTCCATTTATGACGTACGTTCTAACCATTTAACCCGTACAAAGGAGATGTATACAAGTGAGAGGCAGAAGACCTACACAAAGTAGAGGATCTACACAAAGTAGAGGATCTACACAAAGTAGAGGACCTTCACAAAGTAGAGGACCTTCACAAAGTAGAGGACCTTCACAAAGTAGAGGACCTTCACAAAGTAGAGGACCTTCACAGAGTAGAGGACCCGCACAAAGCAGAGGACCCGCACAAAGCAGAGGACCTTCACAAAGCAGAGGACCTTCACAAGGATCAGGAAAAAGCAGAAATAAAAAGAAAAACAAGCGTGATCTTCGTAAGGATAAGGTTGAGGTACGCGCAGAGCAAGAAGCTACGGAAACCAGAGATGGTGTCCAATCTCGGGTCCGGGCAAAGGAAGATAAAATCGAAGTTCAAGGGACAGTGATTGAAACCTTGCCCAATGCCATGTTTCGGGTTGAATTGGACAACAAACATGAAATCTTAGCGCATATTTCCGGTAGGATGCGGAAGAATTTCATTAGAATTCTGCCGGGAGACAAAGTTCTCGTCGAACTTTCGCCCTACGATTTAACCCGTGGACGTGTTATTTATCGAGATCCGGGGCGGCGATCCCCAGGTTAGACTCATCGCCGAACAACATACCTGATTACATTGAAGCGCAGCATACGTACGCAGCCCCTCAATCATTTGGGGTGTGCACTATCCGAGAGAAAGCGAATTTTTAGCACAGAGACCGCCCATGATGTGGTCAGGATTCCTTAATCTATAATCACCAGAATCGCAGCTCGTCCAGCTAGGGGCATTTCTCCACTCAACTTGTATCCCGATCCCTCAAGACTTTGCGTCACGAGGGGTGTGCTCCGCAATAATTCATACGCCTCAACTCTCTGACGTGATATTTCTGGTTGACTGTCAGCTTTGACATTTCAGTTTAATCCGTCAAACCGATCACATCAAAGGAGCGATTCAGCTGGTCAGGCACCCATCTTGGAGGAGTAATGAAAACATCTCCATCCCCGCGTTCCGAGTCGCAGATTACTCTACGCGCTGTGCTATTAGGATTTATCCTAATGCCCGTGAACGCCTACTGGATTGCCATGGTGGAAATGGTCTGGCACGGTTTCCACTTCTCCGCAACTTCCATCCCGATGAATGTAATCTTCATCGTCTTCACCCTTGCCCTTGTGAACGCTGGCGTCTACCGTTTCTTTCCGTCTCATGCGCTGACCCAAGCCGAACTACTGGTCATCTATATTATGATGGCGACAACGACATCGGTGATCGCTCACGATAACATGGTGAGTTTGATGGGTCCACTCACCCACGCGTTCTGGTTTGCTTCGCCTGAGAATGAATGGAGACAACTGATCCATCCCCATCTCCCAAAATGGCTTGTCATGGAACACACCGAGATGGCACGCCCATTTTACGAAGGTGGCGCAAATTTCTTCACTGATGGTTATCTACGCTACTGGATAGTTCCTATCCTAAGTTGGACAGCAATTGCCACGCTAATCTTCTTTCTGGTCGCCTTCCTGAATGTCTTAATCCGACGTCAATGGATTGAGCATGAAAGGATGCCGTATCCGATTGCTCAGTTACCGCTCGATATGACGGCTCCGGGGATGAGTTTCTTTCAGAACCGTGCAATGTGGTGGGGGTTTGGAATTGCAGCGACAATCGAAATTATCAACGGACTCAATTTTCTGTATCCCTCCGTCCCGCTGATACCGATCCGTGAACCGACCGCAGATCTCGCCTTGTGGCTGAATAACGAACCGTGGGATGCAATTGGGACTACCTATTTTCATTTAAGGTTGTTTATGATCGGATTATGTTTTCTACTGCCGATCGATTTAAGTCTCTCAATGGCGTTCTTCTACTGGGTAAGAAAAGCACAATTCATTGGTGGGCGAGCTGCTGGGTTGTATACGATCCCCTACTACCCCTTCCAGCCGAACCAGGCAGTTGGGGCGTTCCTTGCGATTATCGCAATGGCAATTTGGGCGGGCCGGAAACATTTCCGGGAAATTTTGAAGCGGGTTATCGGCATGAACACACCCCTCGATGATTCGCAAGAACCGGTGCGCTACCGATCCGCGGTCATTGGCATCGTGATCTGTCTCGTTCTTCTCTATGTAATTTCCAGTCAAGCGGGAATGTCCGCATGGGTGTTCCCACTCTTTTTTGGTTTATACATGATAATTGCCGCGGCTGTCACGCGCATTCGCGCCGAACTTGGTCCACCCGTGCACAACATGGGGGGCGTCAATCCGCAAACCATCCTGACATCGGTAGCTGGCGTGACAGCATTCGGCAAGAGCGACCTGACGCTGTTTTCGCTTTTTTCGTGGTTCAACGGCTCAAACCGGAGCCATCCAATGCCCCACCAGCTTGAGGGCTTCAAGCTTGCTCAACGCACCGGAATTAATAATCGTCGATTGATGTTGATTATGCTCCTTGGAATTGCCCCCAGTGTTTTCATCGCTTTTCTTGTCTATCTCTACTGTCTGTACGATTTTGGTGCCTCAATTGCGGTAGACGCTCCTGGACAGGTGTTGGGACCGGGACAGGGTGTTTACAATCAACTCTCCGGTTGGTTCCAATTCCCTCGTGAAATAGACATTTTTGGCACTTTCGCAATCGGTTTAGGATTCATATTTACCATACTGCTGGGGCTTCTGCGGCTCAAATTTATCTGGTGGCCCCTGCACCCGGTCGGATATGCGATGGGTATCAACGGTGGAACAATGGATCACTACTGGTTCGCCTTAATTCTATGTGGAACCATTAAGCTCATCGTCTTCAAGGTTGGCGGAGCACGTCTATACCGGCGCTTCCTGCCTTTCTTCCTCGGACTTATTTTGGGTGATGTTGCGAGTGGGTGCTACTGGTCAATTCTGAGCGTGATTATCGAGACACCGTTGTATGTGGTCTGGTTCTGGTAGGAAAAGGAAGGAACATGGCGACAATCTTGGTTGACCCACGCCGGCAGATCGACGAGATCGATCCGAACATCTACGGGAATTTCATCGAACACCTGCGGCGTTGCATCTACGGTGGCATCTACGAAGAAGGCTCGCCATTGGCGGACGAAAGAGGCTTTCGGCGGGATGTTCTTGCAGCGATTAAATCGCTGAAGGTACCGAATATTCGCTGGCCCGGCGGGAACTTTGTTTCAGCATACCACTGGATGGATGGCATTGGCCCCAAGGATGAACGTCCCCGCAAGATGGAGTTGGCGTGGAACACGGTCGAATCGAACCATTTCGGGACAGACGAGTTTATCCAATTTTGCCGTGAAGTAGGGACGGAACCGTATATCTGCGTCAATATGGGAAACGGCACAATGGACGAGGCGCAGCATTGGGTGGAATACTGCAATGGGGTGGAAGATACCTACTATGCTAACCTCCGTCGGAAAAATGGGTACGACGAACCGTATCGCGTGAAATATTGGGCATTGGGCAACGAGGTTTCAGGGCACTGGAAGATTGGACACAAACCAGCGAAGGAATACGCTGCCCTTGCGTATGAGTACGCAAAAGTTATGAAGCTAGTTGACAAAAATATTGAACTGGCTGCCTGCGGTTCATTTGAGCAAAATGCTTACGATATGAAGTGGAATCAGGTGGTAGTCGAAAAACTGGCAGACATCGCTGATTACCTCGCTATCCACATGTACGTTGGTGATTGGTACGGTAGCTATTATGAATACATGGCGGCATCTGAACATATTGAGAAATTTATCCGTGCAGCTCGTGGGGTCATCGACCTTGGAGTGTATTATTCGGAGAATGGGAAGAAGCTGAAAATCGCTTTTGATGAATGGAACGTAATGTATAGCCACGATCCTGAGCATCCGCAGCATGAGCGATACACATTGCAGGATGCCTTGGCGGTCGGGATGTTCCTCAATGCGTTCCTGCGTCATGCGGACGCAATTAAGCTGGCGAATATGGCACAGTTGGTCAACGTCATTGCACCAATTCACACAAACACAGAAGGTCTGTTTTTACAGACAATCTTTTGGCCCCTACAACTCCACACCCTCGAAAATGGAACGATTGCCCTTGATGCACACTGGGATTCGGACTGTTTTGAAACGGAACAACACGGCAAAGTTCCATACCTTGATGCCTCTGCGAGCTATCAGCCCGAGCTCGGGCGCATCTCGATTAACCTGATTAACAGGCATCGAACGGACGCGTTACCGGTCACAGTCGAAAACCAACATGGTAATCTCAAGAGCGACGGTATCCTGTTTGAGATTACCGGCGAGGATCCGAAAGTGGTAAATGACTTCGATGAAGAAAACGTAAAACTAGCGAAGCGGGAATTGGAGGTGCCGTCTAATCCATTCACGGTTACGCTGCCGCCTCATTCGATTTCGATGGTGCAGGTATACCTTGCGTAAAACTCGGCAGTGTCCCGGTATGAAATAGACATCCTTCTTTGGAATAAGTAAAGGACACAAAAACAATGGGAACGAATACAGAACGTCCGAACCTTTTGTACATCCATTCCGACCAGCACAACCCCGCCGTCATCAGTTGTTACGGCGACCCATTGGTACAAACTCCTAACCTTGATAACCTAGCAGCACAGGGAGTTCTCTTTACAAACGTCTACTGCCCCTCACCTGTCTGTGTGCCGTCACGGATGTCAATGTTAGCGGGACGGTATCCATCTGAGATCGAGGTCTGGGCGAACAACCATATCTTGGATTCCGGTGTGCCCACGCTCGCACATTCGATGGGGGCGGCAGGATACTATCCGGTGCTAATCGGCCGGATGCACGGACTAGGTTCCGACCAACTGCACGGCTATGCGGAGCGGCTAGTCGGCGATCATGGGGGCAATTATCCTGGCAGTGGGGAAGCACCGAAAAATTTGCGTGCTAGCCTGCAAAAATCGGGATCCGGTCAAAGCAGCTATCAAGTCCACGACGAGGATGTGACCGCTGCAACGGTAGATTACCTGAACCGGTTGGGTGTCCAAAAGCGGGCTGGTTTGCCAACAGAGCCGTTCTCCCTCTCGGTAGGCTTCATGCTCCCCCATTCGCCATATGTGGCGCGTCGGGAGGATTATGAACTTTATCGAGATGTCATGACCCTTCCCAGACATCCCGAACCGTTCTCCGATGCGCTCCACCCCTACTTTAAGTGGTGGAGAGAGTGGGGAGGTCTCACAGATGTTCCTGAATCAGAGATTCTGAGCGCACGGACAGCATACTGGGCGTTGGTAACACGGATGGACATAATGATTGGTGAAATTCTTACCTCACTCCGAAAGAATGACCTAGCCGAAAATACACTTATCATTTACAGTTCCGACCACGGAGATCAGGTAGGCGAGCACGGATTGTGGATGAAGCGCACCTTCTACGAGGAGTCGGTTAAAGTGCCGGCGATTCTCTCTTGGCCTGGTACCTTACCGGAAGGCGTCCAGTGCGATCGCGTTCTAAGTTCGCTCGATTTAAACGCAACAATGCTGGCAGCTCTTGGTGCACCAGCCCTACCCAACGCTCGCGGTAGAAGCGTACTTGAGCTGGTGCGTCAGCCCGATACAGAGTGGGAGGATCTCGTCTTCTCTGAATACTGTACCTACGAAGATTGTTTGCACCGGATGATTCGGCGGGACGAGTGGAAGCTGAATTACTATCACGGTCAAGAGCCGCAGCTGTTCAATCTCGCTGATGATCCTGACGAACTATTGGATCGAGCGCAAGACGCAAGTTGCCAAGAGATACGGGAGCGACTGACCGCCGAGGTTCTGGAAGGTTGGGATCCCGAAGCGGTTGCCGAGAAGATGGCACAAAAGCGCGCAGACCTAGAGATAATCCGAACCTGGGCAGGACACACTAAACCGCAAGACCAATTTCGTTGGGAACGCCGTCCGGAGATGGACTATCTGGATTGAAATCTGTCCAATCAACTCAAGGAGATTCATATCAGATGTTACTGTATTGGTTAGCCACCGCTGCTTCCACTTCAGCGAGGGCTACTTTAACCCCTCCCGTTGCAAAAACCGACTCAAAAGTGGACACTGTGCACGGCGAAGCGCGTGTTGATAACTATTTTTGGCTCAGAGAGAAATCGAACCCGGAAGTCATTGCATACCTCGAAGCCGAGAACAAATATACCGAAGCGATGATGCAGCATACTGAGGATTTTCAGGAGCAACTGTATCAGGAGCTTTTAGGAAGAATCAAAGAAACAGATCTCTCCGTTCCCGAAAAAATCGATGACTACTACTATTACACTCGCACCGAGGAGGGCAAACAGTATCCAATATATTGCCGAAAGCAGGGAAACTTGGAGGCAGCAGAGGAGCTACTCCTGGATCAGAACGCACTTTCCGAAGGGCATGAATATCTAGAGGTAGGTGTCTATAAAATCAGCCCGAACCATCAACTGTTGGCTTATTCCACCGATACGACCGGCGGAGAGAGTTATACCCTGTATATCAAAGACCTGAACACCGGTCAACTGTTAGCGGACCAAATTCCAAACACCTACTACAGCGTTGAATGGGCGAGCGATAATCAGACCCTTTTTTACACCACACTGGATGCCGCAAAACGTCCGTATAAACTTTACAGGCACCAACTCGGCAGCGATCCGGCAACAGACCCTCTTATCTACCATGAGACAGATGAGTCATTTTTTCTCGATATTTCCAAGACGAGAAGCAAGGCTTATCTGCTGATGGAGTTGGAGAACATCAACACTTCTGAAGTCCGCTATCTAGAAGCTGATCAACCCACAGGCGATTTCAACGTCGTTTCGCCACGCCAGTCGGAGTTGGAGTATTCCGTTGAGCATCACGGCGACCAATTTTTCATCGTCACCAATGCAGACGCGGTGAATTTCAAATTGATGCGTGCATCTGTCAACAATCCGTCAAGGGCAAACTGGCAGGAAATGATACCGCATCGAGAGGCGGTAAAGTTGGATGGTGTCAGCGCCTTTCAGAACCATCTGGTGATTTCTGAACGAGAAGATGGACTCCAAAAAATCCGGGTTCGCAACCTCGCTACAGACGAAGAGCACGCGGTGGCCTTTCCTGAACCCGTCTATACGGTCCGGCAGGGGAGAAACCCGGAGTTCAATACAACTACCCTCCGTTTTAACTACGCCTCGCTCGTTACCCCAATGTCGGTCTTTGATTACCAGATGGACGCTAGGACCCGCGAATTGAAAAAGCAGGACGAAGTTCTCGGCGGATATGATCCGTCTCTTTATGAATCCGAACGAATTTTTGCCAAAGCGGCAGATGGCACCCCTGTTCCTATCTCAATAGTTTACAAAAAAGGGCTGACCAGAGATGGGGGAAATCCGCTGCTTTTATATGGATACGGCTCCTACGGCATTAACAGCGACCCCTATTTTTCATCCAACCGATTGAGCCTGTTAGATCGTGGGTTCATATATGCTATCGCTCATATTCGAGGCGGCGAAGAGATGGGACGGGCTTGGTACGAAAAAGGCAAACTCCTCCATAAGAAAAACACTTTCACTGACTATATCGCCTGTGCCGAGAATTTAATCGCTGAGAAATATACTGCGAGCGACAAGCTGGTTATTCAAGGCGGTAGTGCCGGCGGGCTGCTTATGGGCGCAGTTACAAATATGCGTCCGGAACTTTTCGAGATTGTCGTCGCAAAAGTACCTTTCGTGGATGTGGTCAACACCATGCTTGATGCCTCCATCCCGTTGACAGTCGTCGAATATGATGAGTGGGGCAACCCTAACGAGAAAATGTTTTACGATTACATCAAATCGTATTCGCCCTATGACAATATCGAAGCGAAAGCGTACCCACATATATTGGTGACGGCGGGACTCAACGATCCACGAGTGCACTATTGGGAGCCCGCCAAATGGACGGCGAAGTTACGGACGTTAAAAACGGGGGATAACTGGCTGCTTCTCAAAACTGAAATGGGTGCGGGCCATGGGGGTCCTTCGGGACGATACGACTACTTGAAGGAGATAGCTTTTGAGTATGCGTTTATCTTCGATTTGTTAGGTATAGACAAATAGGACATATTGACACTCCAAATTATAGGATAGGGGCATAATCGAACGTTCCCCACTTCAACCATTCAATCATTTATGAGGTGACAGATGAGTTTACAAGATAAAGTTTGTATCATCACCGGCGGCGGCAGCGGCATCGGACGCGGCGCAGGAATAATGATGGCACAGCAAGGTGCCAAGGTCGTACTGGTTGGTAGAACAGCGACAAAGGTCGAGGCGGTTAGAGATGAGATTATCGCCGACGGCGGTACAGCGATAGCCTGTGCATTGGACGTTGCTGACCATGAAGCTGTGCATCAGATGGCAAGGGATGTGCTCGACACCCTTGGTCGGATTGATGTGCTGGTAAACAACGCTGGTCACAGCTCCAAAAATCGGAGACTGCTGACTATCACGCCGGAGGAGATTCGTAGCGTCTTTGATTCCAACTTGATTGGCACGATTTATTGCACACAAGCGGTGGTCCCCGCCATGCTGAAGGCGAAGCAGGGCACTATTATTAATGTCTCGTCTCTGGCTGGCGTCACTCCCGGACCTTTTAGCGGATTAGCGTACGGTCCCGCCAAGGCAGCGGTCATCAATTTCACCGAATTTCTCAATGTCGATCTTCGGAACACCGGCATTCGGGCAAGTGTTATCATTCCCGGTGAGGTTGACACACCTATCCTCGATAAGCGTCCCGTTCCCCCGCCCGACGACACTCGCCTCGAAATGGTGGATGTCGATGAAACTTCAGCGACAATTTGTCTCATGGCTAGTCTCCCACAACGGACTAACCTCCCATCAGTGGTCATCAGACCGACAATGCAGCGCGATACGTCCGGAGAGGTAGAATCGATGCCAGACGTGAACTGAAAAACCGAGTCGCTTAATCCCTACCCTGTCGAGGTTGGAAGTTCGGAATGAAAGAAAAATCTATCACTTGGTGATTTCCCAAGAGGCAGCAAAAGATGGAAGGAGAACCAAGCACATGCCAACGACCAATCCTTATCTCCAACTAGACCAAAAAATTGTTGGGGATATATACACCTCAACTGAACCGATGAGGTTGCTGACAACGCTTTGTGACGATTTTGGATCGCGATTCGGTGGAACGGAAGGTGCGCTCCTCGCTGCTGACTTATTGGAAGAGAAATTTGCCGCGTATGGACTGGCTAGCGTCCATAAAGATGCTTACGATTACGATGGATGGTATCGTGGGGCGGCGACCTTGGAGATTCTCAGCCCTATAGCACGCGAAGTGGCGTGCATCTCTCTGCCATACTGTTCAGCTGCAGAAGTAGAGGGAAATCTCGTTTTCGTTGATGAAGGGGTTGAGAAAGATTTTAAGAAAGAGAAAGACCGTCTTGCAGAGAATATTGTCATTTCTCGGAGTGGTGGCATCCACCGTATGGAGAAGTATGATCGCGCTATTTTATACGACTCAAACGGGTTCATCTTTCAGAATCACTATCCCGGCTATGGCGATGTCACCGGCACCGTTGGCTGGAATCACGAAGCGGTCATACCCGGCATCGGAATTTCCTATGAGACCGGTGAATTTCTTCACCGCCTGTCTCGACAAAACGGTGCAGTGCGTGTAAGAATCAAGACCACGGATGAATACCGCCGCACAACAGCGTGGAACATTGTGGGGGAAATTCCTGGCAAAACGCATCCCGAAGAGGTCATCATTGTTGGGTGTCATTACGATGGGCACGACATCTCGCAGGGTGCCAATGATCCACTCAGTGGAATGGTGGTCGTTACAGAGATGGCACGTGTGCTGTCGGCTTATGCAGGGGATGGGTTAGCTCGTACGGTGCGATTTATCGCTTGGAGCAATGAGGAGGTAGGGTTATTCGGCGCGTACCATGATGCCCAACAGTTAGGCGACAATCCCACGCACCTCCGCTTTGCTTGGAATTTGGATTCTGCCGGCAGCCCCGGCGGACGAAAGGGAATTCAGCTTCACCGACTACCGGATTTTGAATCGTTCATTGAAAACGCAGCCGAAGAGATGGGACAAGACATCTCCGTTGGACAGGGCATCAGCTGCTATTCAGATCACTACCCCTATTTCCTTAAAGGTATTCCGACCGGTAGCATAACAACGATTGGTCGTCCAGCCGGCAGAGGGTTTGGGCACACAGCGTTTGACACGGTGGATAAGACCGACGCGATGTCGATCCGAGAAGCAGCGGCACTCGGCGCACGGCTCGTCCTGCGTCAGTTGAATGCAGAGTCGTTGCCACTTCAACTCCGAGAAACAGAAGAGATCGAGCGGATGCTGAAGGAAGACTCTGGATTGGAACAACATCGGCTGCGAGAAGCGGTTTATGAGAAACTTGGCAGGGCAAATCTGCGGCAGTATTGCGACGCTGTCCGAGCGTAATGTAAGCGATGCCCCCGCTCGGCGTAAGGTTTGGGACAACAGTTTCTATGAATGTCTTGGGCTTGCGTTTCAGTTTCATCATCAATCCTCTCACGATTCACCGCATAAAGTCTACACTGTTGGTAATGGTCACCCCCAATTGTGACATATCGTGCAGGAATGCATCGCCGAGTGGTTCAAAGCCAGGGACATTTGAGGAACAATCCTCAAGGATTACTAACTTCTCTGTCCTCTCGTCTCCAAACTCGGCGGCAACATCCCGCACCGTACTTGCGACGCAATGGGATAACGCTTCGCCGACGACAATCACCTGATCGCACCGTTCCAGTGCCTGAATCAGATCGGTGTTGAGCTGCGTTGCGGGATCTTCTGGATCCGGGACATCTGCCTTCAGTGCGCTGTAGTGCTCGGTAAAGATATTCAATCCCTTTGTCACAAAATGAATAACCCCCAATTGAGATGCCTCCCAATCACGTACCGCCTGATCCACAGAAGGATAGAGCGCACTCCCCCACGTTGCGATCCGGCAGTGTATGGGCCAAATAGTCAGTTGATACCGATTATTTTCTTCCAATAGCCGTGTGTAATCTAGCATCCGTTGGGTATACTCTGAATTATACGGCAACCAGTTTCCAGCTTTGACATCCTCATGCGTGATGATGGTAAATGGTTCCGGTGACTCTCCGTCACTATTTTTCCAAAATATCGGATGCCCGACATCAACCGTGTGATGGTTGTCAAGCGTGAAGTGCATATTGTGTAGACGATTACCGGTTCGGGCAATAAACGTCCCCAGGCGGGACATATCGTTTTCTGCGCCCGGCACATAAAGCGCGCCCTGCGGATCACAGAAGTCATTTTGACAATCGATGGCTAAAAGTTCAATACGCATGGCTAACCTCCCTTTTCTTCCGTGGATTCCCTGAAGAAAGCTCTCTTTTTGAGGATTTTATAATTTGGTTGTGGTGTAATTATACTACAATGCCTGTTTGATAAACGATATAAAAAGGTGTATAATAATCTAAGTTGTTATATGCCGCCCCGCTGGGTGGGGCTATGGGTCGGGCAAGATGCCCGACCTACGCGTGTGTGGAGGTTACGGCATACGGAGTATGCCTACTACTAGCGGTTATTATACAAGGAAAACAATCATGAGAACGACACACAAATGGACTGATGAAACGGCAACGATTTGCGTCGAAGGATTAAATCAAGCGGTTCGGATGCTTCACGTCACGGATTCACATATCGCCCTCATCGATGACCGTGATGCTGAACATATAGAGGCTTGTACCGGAGCGTGCGAGCGTTTTGAATCGAGAGAGCAGATCTTTGCCCAACTGATGGAAGAAGCCGAAGAGAGTTCTCTGGATCTGGTTGCGTTGACAGGTGATATAGTGCATTTCCCCTCTCAGGCGGGTGTCGAAAGTGTCGTAAAATCAATTGATAAGGTCGGCGTACCGGCACTGTATACCTCCGGAAACCACGATTGGCATTATCCGGGTGTAGAGGGACGTGGAGAATTGCGGGAGGCGTGGTGGGATGCACTGGCACCGCTGCATCACGGACAGGCGGCGTATGCCCGACATGAAATCGGTGGCATCCAATTTTTATTGGTCGATGACTCCATTTATCAGGTAAACGAAGAGCAGACAGCGTTTGTGGATACACATTTGGCAAATGGAATGCCAACGGTGCTGCTCACCCACATCCCTTTGAGTTTGCCAACGCTGCGGGAGCCAACATTAGAACGCTTTGATGCCCCAATTTTAATCGCTGATCCAGAATGGGGACCTGAGAGTCGAGATCGATGGGGCACGGGAGAGGATCTATCCCCAACCTTAGAATTTGCGCGTACCCTTGTGAGAACGGAAAACCTTGTCGCTGTTTTTTGTGGTCACATTCATTTTGCACATGCGGATAGCATCAATCTAAATGCCGTCCAATATGTGGGAGCCCCCGGGTTTGATGCCAACAGCCGGTTGGTGGAGTTCCGTCCACTGTAAGCTAAAAATTAGTGGACTAGGGAAATATGCCCGTTTGTGGTTGAAATATGCCGCATGATTTGTTAAAATGAATTCTCTCGAATCTCACATATCACATCAGAAAGGATAGCACCATGCAGAAACTGACAAGGCTATTCTGGCTGCTGACTGTGATCAGCACCCTTCTAATTTGCACATCTGCTTTTGCTCAAGAGGAAACGGTTGAGTCGCAGGTATCCCCTGAATCCTCACACGAGACTTCAGATGCACAGCAGATACCTTCGCGAAAGTATGTTGAACTCTCAATCAGGGGACCACTTGCGGAGGTCAGATCCGCATTTGTATTTTCGCCAAGCGTCAAAACGCTTCGAAGCATAACAAAACAGATTGATAAAATCCGTAAGGACGACGAAGTTACCGGTGTCTTACTGAAGATCGAGGGACTTGGGATTGGTTGGGCGAAGTTACAGGAACTCCGTGACAAGATTATTCAACTCCGAAGCGACGGGATCGAGGTCATCAGTTACCTCGAAAGCGGCGGCAATGCGGAATATCTGCTCGCCTGCGCCGCGGATCAGATTGTGTTGATGCCGGCAGGGATGGTCGGTTTGACAGGGCTGCGGGCTGAAGTAATGTTCTATAGGGGACTTCTGGATAAACTAGACATTAACGCCGATATGTACACCGTTGGCAAGTATAAATCGGCGATTGAGCCGTTCATGCGAGACAGTATGTCGGAAGCCCAGAGAGAGGCACTGAATGCAATCCTCGATGACCTTTATACGCAGCAGGTTGAAATGATCGCCAGCGGGCGGGATGAAATTGATGCAGAGTTGGCTGCCGATCTCATCGATCAGGGTCCCTTTACCGCCGAAGAATCATATCAGGCAAAGCTAGTTGATGCACTCCAATACTATGATGAACTTGTGCAATCAATTGAGGAACGAGTGGAGGAAAAAATCGAAGTTGTTTCGGACTATGGCAAAAAATCGACGGAGGCACCCGAACTCGCCGGCTTTGCGGGTTTCATGAGACTTTTTTCGATGCTTGCATCGTCAAAGCGGCCAACCTCCGGGATCGGAAAACCGAAGATTGCGTTAATTTACGCCACCGGTCCCATCATGTCTGATGCACCTACGAGTCCGTTCACAACCGGGCAGGTTATTACCCCCGGCGTAATGGCAGAAGCACTCCGCGAAGCCCGCGAAGACAGCGACATTCAAGCAGTCGTAATGCGGGTTGATAGCCCCGGTGGATCTGCGGTCGCATCAGACATCATTTGGCGGGAAGTGCTGCTAACGCAACGGGAAAAACCCCTTGTCGTATCGATGTCGGACGTTGCTGGCTCGGGTGGGTACTACATTGCTATGGCTGCGGGCACGATTGTCGCGGAACCGGGGACGATTACGGGCTCTATTGGGGTACTTGGTGGGAAACTCAACCTCAAAGGGCTCTACAGCAAGATTGGACTGACAAAAGAGGTTATCACACGCGGTAAGAATGCGAACCTCTATTCGGATTACGGCGATTTTACACCGACAGAGCGTGAGCGGTTGCAGAAGTTGTTAGAGACAATTTATCAGGATTTTGTCCGAAAGGCTGCTGAAGGTAGGGATAAAACCGAAGCGGAGATTCACGAACTCGCACAAGGACGGATCTGGACAGGGAAACAGGCAAAGGAGATCGGGCTTGTCGATGAGCTCGGCGGACTCGATACCGCGCTCGCAATTGCCAAAAAACAGATTGCACTGGATCCCACCGATGAGATTGATATCATTATCCTGCCAAAGCCAAAGACGTTCTTCGAGACACTAATAGAAGATATGGAGATGGACATACGGATTCCGATGACGCCTCCTCTTCCATTGGCGACACCAATTGAGCGGACTTTGTCCAATTTTTACTGGCTGCATCTGTTTACCAGTGAATCTGCCGCAATGGTCATGCCGTTTGAGATTGTCATTCGATAGCAAAGGCACAGGGTAAGGAGGAACGAGTTGACACGAATCAAGATTTGCGGCATCACCAACATCGACGATGCACTGATGGCAATTGATGCGGGTGCGGATGCTCTCGGTTTCAATTTTGTTCCTGATACCCCACGCTACCTCAAAGATACAGCAGCTGCGGCAAAAATTATCGAACAACTTCCCCCTTTCATCACGACGGTTGGACTGTTTGTTAACGCAGCCCCGGAGGTGATTCAGGCAACCGCCGATGAGTGCCATCTGGATATGCTACAATTGCACGGTGATGAGTCTCCTCAATTTTGTAACGCACTCAACCGGAGGTTCATCAAGGCGGTGCGGGTCAAGGACGAATCGAGTTTCTCCCATCTGTCCGATTACCGTGTCAGTGGGTATTTACTGGATACTTATGTCAAGGGAGCAATGGGGGGAACGGGAATAGCGTTTGACTGGCGTCTTGCGGTAAAGGCGAAACAGTTCGGTCGAATCATTCTTGCAGGCGGACTCGATCCCGATAACGTCGCATCGGCTGTCCAGCAAGTGCGCCCCTATGGCGTTGACGTCAGTAGCGGTGTCGAGACGAGACCTAGGCGGAAGGATCCGGTCAAAGTGCAAGCATTTATCCAGACTGTGAAAGAGATAGATCGCGAATGGAAACAATTGAACTGATTTATAAACGTCTGCCGGATCGCGTGAACTATTTTCCACAAAATCTTCTTTACGAAGACGACGATATCATTGTCACCACACAACGAATCAAGCCTTCTAGTCCAATCATTATTGATGGTGTGACTGTCCTTGGAGATAACTACAGAGCGGTTTGGTTCGTCTTCGCCAATCGCTGGTATGATATTGGGAAGATCTATAACCTCCAAGACCACTTCACAGGATACTACTGCGACATTATCTTGCCGATGAAACGGACGCGCACCCATTTTGAAATAACTGATTTATTTCTTGATTTGTGGGTTTCACCGGATGGCAGCTATCAGGTTGAAGATGAAGATGAATTTGAGTCAGCTATAGCGCACGATTGGATACAGGCCGATTTGGCAGATCAAGCAAGGAGCGCACTTCAAGATTTGATTGCTGAGATCGAATCCGGTGCTTTCCCGCCGGAGATTACGGATCGCTGGTGATGGGAAATCAGCAATTTACCTTATGTTTTGGAGTTTGTTGGGTAAATCGCGTAGTGATTTATCTAGCTGACCCTTCACGCATTACGCATTAGGTTTTATGGAGGTCTTAGCTATGTCCACAATAACTAACGGGGAAGTCCGAGACAATTTTCGGCTTTTTGCCGGGCGTGCCAACCCCGAACTGGCAAAAGAGATTGCTGCGGTTCTGGGGGTTGAATTGGGGAAAATTTCAGTCAGCACGTTTCCCGGAGATGAAACCCACGCCCAAGTTGAAGAGAGTATCCGGGGAGCTGATATCTATATTGTGCAGCCAACATCCCCACCGACAAATGATAATCTGATGGAATTGTTGGTCATGATTGATGCAATGAAACGGGCATCTGCACACCAAATCACGGCTGTCATCCCCTATTTCGGCTATGCACGACAGGACCACAAATCGACAGGCCGAGAGCCGATTAGTGCGAAATTGGTAGCAAACCTGCTAACAACCGCAGGCGCGAATCGGGTTGTCGCGGTTGATCTGCACGCCGCACAGATTCAAGGTTTCTTCGATATCCCCACCGACCATCTGACAGCGCTGCCGACACTGGTGGATTATTTTAAGGAGAAGCAGATTGAAGATGGCGTAATCGTGTCTCCCGATGCCGGTCGGGCAAAACTAGCAGATAAATACGTCGATATGCTCGGCATGCCGCTGGCAGTCATGCACAAACGACGAAGCGGAACGGGTGGGAGAGAGGTGAAGATCGTCACAGAAATCATCGGCGACGTTGTGGACAAAACCCCAATTATTATTGACGACCTGGTAACGAGTGGAAGCATTTATCAGCAGGCGGATGCCATTGTCGAAGCAGGTGCCAAGCCAGCGTATCTTAGCATCACGCATCCGGTGCTTGTTGGTCCCGCGCTAGAACGTCTGAACCGTCCTTCGATTCAGGGAGTCGTTGTCACCAACACAATTCCTGTCCCTGCTGAGAAACGGATTGGCAACAAAGTCAAGGTGCTTTCTATTGCTCCACTGCTTGCCGAGGCGATTCTGAGGATTCACCAGCGACGTTCTGTGAGCCAGGTCTTCTTTGATCAGAAATTAGTTTTTCCGGTGTAGTGTATCCAGCCGTGTGGAAATGTTAAACCTGTGTAGGATTAATTTAAGGGGTTTCGCAATAAATCACTATGTGATTGATATGTGCTTATCCTAAATGGATTTGGAGGTCCAAAGTGAAATTCAAACGTGAGGATATTTTAAGCCGATTGCGGGCAAACATTGAGGCGGGCAAACCGATTATCGGTGCGGGCGCAGGGACCGGTATCTCTGCCAAGTGTGAGGAAGCTGGCGGTATAGACCTCATCGTGATTTATAACTCAGGACGCTTTCGCATGGCAGGCCGAGGGTCGCTTGCGGGGATGATGCCCTACGGTGATGCAAATCAAATCGTCGTTGAAATGGCGAGCGAAGTATTGCCGGTTGTTCAAAATGTGCCTGTACTGGCAGGCGTTTGTGGGACAGATCCGTTTCGTTTGATGGATATATTCTTGAAACAGATCGACGCAATCGGCTTTTCTGGGGTACAAAATTTCCCGACTGTAGGCTTAATTGATAGCACGTTTCGGCAAAATCTGGAAGAGACGGGGATGGGGTATGGACCAGAGGTAGAGATGATTCGCACCGCCCATAATCTCGGCATGTTGACAACGCCCTACGCCTTCAACGAGTCGGAGGCGGAACAGATGGCGGATGCCGGCGCAGACATCCTCGTTGCTCACATGGGACTGACGACGAAGGGAAGTATTGGCGCAAAGACCGCGTTGACGCTTGAAGAATCCGCCAAACGGGTACAAGCCATCCACGATGCAGCAAAATCGGTCAACCCTGAAATCTTAGTCATTTGTCATGGCGGTCCCATCGCGGAGCCGGAAGATGCCCAATATATCCTTGACAACACGAATGGGGTTGATGGGTTCTATGGTGCGTCAAGTGCTGAACGCCTACCAACGGAGCGTGCTATCACCGCTCAAATTGAGTCGTTCAAGTCAATTAGCTTGTCGTGAATTGGAAGGAGATAGTGATGCAAACGCGAAAATCCTCTCAGTCACGCACGAAATATGAGGCAGACGGATTTTACCTTTTCCCGGAGCTGACTATTGATAAAGCAGTAATTCAACGCGCCATTGAAGGCATGGATGCGGTGCGAGCTGGGGAATACGAAACGGGCACACCACCGCGTCCGTCGGCTTGGAATCCCGGAGACGATCCAAAGAAGTTATGCAAGATAGAGATGTCTCAGATTGCGAACCGTGCGATAATGGAGTTGGTCAGCCAGCCATCAATAGGAAAACTAGCAGCTGAGATTACAGGTGCCCAGATGGTACAGGTGTGGTGGGTACAACTCCTCTATAAGCCTCCCGTTGACCCGGACGGGATTGTACCCACGAACATTGGCTGGCATCAGGATCGTCACTATTGGCAAGCATGGGAGGCAGGCAGCGAGCTCTTCACGGCGTGGGTTGCGCTCAGCGATGTCACCCCGGCAGCTGGTCCCATGAAATTTGTTCGTGGCTCGCACAAGTGGGGGTTACTCGGCCAGAGCGACTTCTATGGACAAGACCACGAAGCGCAGCGCGAAGAGATTGATGTGCCTGACGATGAAAACTGGGAGGAAGTGCCCGCTATCCTGTCGCCCGGCGGGATTAGCTTCCATGACAACCTCACCTATCATGGCAGCGGTCCCAATCTTTCAGGGAAATCACGGCGGAGCTTTGCAGTCCATTTGCGCACGGAAAAATCTAGACCGGTTGACAATCTCCGGGGTGGATTAACGGCATTCATCGATACGCCTACACACTGTCCGGTGATCTATCGGAAAACATAAAAGGAGTTTTTCTGATGAAAGGCGTCGTCAAATATCAGCGCGGTGACGGGTTCACCGAACTCCGTGATGTTGATGTTCGGAAGCCCAACGCGAATGAAGTTCTCATCGAGGTGCACAGTGCGGGGATTTGTGGGTCTGATCTACACATCCATCACGATCACATCAATCTCCCGATGCAGCCGCCGGTTGTCATCGGTCATGAATTCAGCGGCAGGATTATTGAGTGTGGTTCGGAAATCAGCCGCGTCAAGGTCGGAGATCGAGTGACCGTTGAGCCCACTTTTTCGATCTGTGGACAGTGCGACTATTGCCGGTCAGGATTTTATAACCTGTGCAATCACCGGGAGATTATCGGTTACTGGCATAACGGGGCGTTCACGAAATATTGCACCACCCCCGAACACGGCTTACACAAACTGCCCGAAAACGTAGACTTGACCTCCGGATCAATGACGGAGCCGGTCGCCTGCTGCGTTCACGGTGTAATCGAGCAGACGAAGGTCTCCGCCGGCGACTTTGTCGCGATAACTGGACCAGGAACCATTGGGCTGCTCAGCTTGCAAATAGCGAAGGCGGAAGGAGGCATTGTCGCTGTGTGCGGCACTTCCGTTGACGCAAATCGGCTGGAACGTGCGGCTGAGCTCGGTGCAACCCTGACGATCGATGTTGAAAAGGAAGATGCGGTGGAAGTCATCAAGGCGCATACCGGCGGTTACGGTGCCGATGTCGTCTTGGAATGCTCAGGCGCAGCGCCGGCAGCACCGCTAGGCATTGAACTGGCTCGCAAGCGTGGGAAATATACGCAGATGGGTTTGTTCGGCAATCCAATCAACATCGATTTTGAACAGATTGCCTTTAAAGAACTTCAGGTGACGGGATTCATCTCGCAGAAGAAAACGGCATGGGAGCGTGCACTGAAACTGATGGAACACGGCATGGTTTCCACAAAGGCGTTGATTACCCATGAAATGCCCATCTCCGAGTGGCAAGAAGCATTTGATCTCTTTGAGAGGCGGGAGGGGTTGAAGTTGATGTTGCGCCCGGAATAGTGGAAAGCGTCTGATTCTTCTGCCTTCTCATCTTCGCGATTCCGAGACAAGCAGATATAGGTGACACAATGGAACATCTAAGCTATACGGCAGGTTACAGAACCATTGACGGTTTTCGAGTTTATCACCTCAGTGCCCAGAAACCGAACGCCTTGGATTCGCCGCCGACAGACCTTACAACCTTTAATGAGAATCCGGATGTCAAGCCATCGGATTGGCTCGCCGCTGCTGAAATTGTGCCGGAGCTTGGAAATAACTGCTACGCTTTCAAGGTCGCTGATGGTGATAGATGGATGGATGTGATAGAATCGCCGCCGGATCTCGTAACCTTGAAAGAACGCCCAACCGCTTACGGCAATCCGATTCTGTTTCCGTTCCCAAACCGCATCCGCGGTGGCACGTTTACGTTTGAAGGTGAAACCTATCAATTTGACAAACCGCCCGAATCCCCAACCTCTATTCATGGACTGCTGCTCAATCAACCGTATCAGGTTGAAAGTCCCATAGCCGGCAAAGATGGCGCGATACTGGTCTGTTCACTTGACGCTCGCGATTTTCCAGATATTGGTCGTCAATATCCGTTCCCTTTTAAGATTCAGATTACTTATACCTTAGGACCGGTCAGTCCGGCAAGTGATACGCCCGACCAGCGCACTGAGGTACCAACACTGTGTCTAAAAATGGATGTTTCAATCACCAATACAGGCGAACGTAATATGCCAATGGGATTCGGCATCCACCCTTATTTTCATACACTCCTTGCTCCTAATTCAGATGCAACGCAGGCAATGATTACCGTCCCTGTAGCGAAATATTGGGAACTTGACGAAGCACTCGTGCCAACCGGAAAGACGCTCCCGGTCTCCGGTGCGTTGGATCTACGGAATGGGCAACCGTTCGCCAATGCAGAATTGGACCATGTTTTTACAGACGTTCAGTTGACAGATAGGATCAGTCGCTGTATCATTGACAACCGAGATACAGGACGCGGCATGATTTTGGAATCGGATGCCCAATTCAGAGAATTAGTTGTTTATAGGCCGCCGGGACGGTCCTCTATCTGTTTTGAACCGTACACCTGTCCGACAGATGCTATCAATTTGGAAGCGAAAGGCACACCGGCCGGGGTGATTGTCCTGTCGCCGGATGAGACATTCTCGGCAACGGTTCGCATAATTCCAATCTAGCGTTATTGAATGATGAGCCACCCTCACTTATCTAACCTTTGGTCTAGTTTTAGAATGTGGATTCAATAACGACGGGCATAAAGCCCTCGACTATGGAGAATCATATCGTGGCCGAATTCCTTGTGGGTGTTGAGTTTGGTACGAATCCGCGCGTTTAGAAATACCAACAGCACGTTGTCAGATAAAACACCAGAACCTCAGCGTTCTTACAGTGTCGAACATATCCTTTCATTAGAATTATTCTGCATGGGTAATCCAATTGCTGTATCTACAGATGGTCGATGGCTTGCAATGACTGTGCACAGCCATCGTAGACGGCGAGTTGGAGGCGATGAATTTCTACCGAGTGGCTTCCCGTCTTCGTTGGAAGGTGGTGAGATTTGGATAGTTGATGTCGAAAGTGGTAAACGCCAAAATATCACGCCAAATTGGGGAACAAGCTGGGCTCCCAATGGAAAACAACTTTCATTCTTTTCGGATAAAGATGGAATCGCTCAACTATGGATATGGGAGTGTGGAACGGCTGAACCACAGATAGCTTGTGACGTTGAAATTGACCCATGTTTGCTAGAGGATGTGTCATCAAGATGGACACCGGATGGGAAGGGAATCGTTGTCAAATTGCGGTTAGAGACACCCTCCAGAACAAGAAGCGAGGAAACGACGATTAGCCCGGACGAACCGACTGTGCGGCTTTTTCGTTCCATTCCCGAATCCCCAGATGAGGTGGAAACGGTCAGTCATGCGCGGGCAGACCATTTTTTAGCGGATATTGGAGTTGTCACCGTTGCTACAGGTGTTTTCCATCGCTTGAGGCGAAAATTCCCTCCGCTTGGGTTTTGTGTTTCACCGGATGGTGCAACCGTTGCCGTGGCAGATTTGCGGGGATTTGAAACAGAAAAAAGAAGACAGGAGTTGTATGACCTCTATCTCTTACCGTTGGATGGTGGTCCACCGAGATGTCTTGCAGAACGTATCCAATTTCGCGGGGGTCTTGGTCCTCTGTTGAGTTGGTCACCGGATGGAAATTACTTGGCGTATGCGACGCACGGACCATTGGCAAAGGGTGAACTTTTCACGATCTCCATATTAGATGGCCAGCGACGACACCTCAACGAGGGATTGAACCTTAATCTCGGTAATTTTCAGAGACCGCCCTTATGGAGTTTAGATGGTCAGTATCTGTTTTGTATTGCAGGTGGGCATCTCTGGGAGGTCTGCATTGCGGATGGGGCTATCCGAAAATTAACCGAAAATCTCGGACGAGATATTGTTAGAATTGTCCACAGACCGGAATCATCTACCGTGTGGTCGCCAGACCTTGGAGAGTCGATATATATCCAGACGTTCCATCCCCAGAACAAGCAGAGTGGTTTTTTTAGAATAGATCTGACAACTAGCGAAACGCATCCGTTAGTCGAGGAAAATCGCTTTTATCATAGCAGATTGAATCTGGACGTTGCGACAGATACTGGTCAGATATTTTATATTGCAGAGGATATTATTCATCCAGCCGATGTTTGGGTTGTTGATGCGAGCTTTCAAAACAGGCGTCAATTGACCAAATTGAATCCCCAAATCGATGCTATTCGCTTTGGAGAAGCCCGGCTCGTCAATTGGAACATCCCCAAAGGGAGAGACTTAAACGGTGCGCTGCTTTTGCCTGCGGATTATGTACCCGGGCAGTGCTATCCACTAATCACATATGTATACGGCGGATCATCTCTCTCAAATAAACTCAACTTTTTCGGTTTAGCCCACCTTGGTACACCCGTAACCAATATGCATATTCTTGCGACCCAGGGGTATGCAGTATTCCTGCCCGACGCTCCATTAGAAACTAGCGATCTGATCCAAGAGTTAACCGATGCCGTTCTTTTAGGTGTAGATACGGTGATTGACTCGGGCATTGCGGATGCAAACCGCTTGGGAGTAATGGGGCATAGTTTCGGCGGATATTGTGTGAACGCACTCGTTACCCAAACACCTCGATTCCGGGCGGCTGTAAGTAGTGCTTCCATATCTAATTTGGTGAGCTACTACGGATTTCTGAGTGAGACAGGTGACAGTCAGGGTATAGGTAGCACAGAGCTCGGTCAACTCCGCATGGGTGGATCTCTCTGGGAGTATCAAGACGCCTATATCAAAAACTCCCCGATTTTCTACCTAGACCGAGTGGAAACCCCGCTATTACTGATTCATGGAGAATTAGAAGCCAGATTTACTACACAATTAGGGGAGCTCTTTTCGGGGTTGCGCCGTCTTGGGAAAGAGGTGGTTTTGGCAACCTACCTTGGCGAAGATCATGATTTAGGGAGCTGGCGTTATCCTAATGCGATTGACCGTTGGAAGCGTATATTGGCTTGGTTTGATGAGCACTTAAAGTTCTAGCCCCTTCGCTGCTGTGTAAAATAAATCCTGATCGGCTATTTCATTGTTGGTCAATTTCTAAAATCGATAATGTGCAATAATCTGCGTCAGAGGGGGATTAGCAAGTGTAATGCGTAAGTCATGGCGCCAGTTTCTTACTTGCGATTCCGGTGCCCGCAGATTAGGAAATCTGCGCCACGGTCTACTTGTTCTCGAATAATGTGCCATCCCCGTTTATCTGATGCTGTAATAGATTACCGTTTCAATCTACTTTCAGGATAATCTTCCCAAAGTTCCGATTCGCTTCCATATATTCGTGTGCTTCGCAGGCTTGAGATAGGGGCATCACACAATCAATAATCGGTTGAATCTTTTCTTCTTTGAGCAGGGGCAGCCATCGATCGACAAAACGCTGCGTAATCCCAATCTTCTCTTCAATCGACTGCGGACGCATGACCGACCCGAAGACCTGTAACCGTTTCCGCATGATTTGACCTAGATTCAGTTCTGCAGCGGCACCGCCCATCAGTCCGACCATTACTAAGCGACCTCGCGTTTTGAGGATTGAGAGATTGCGTTCCAAGTAAGGCGCACCAATGAAGTCTTGAACCAACTCCACGCCTTCCCCATCTGTCAGGCGCATAATCTCTTCCGCAAAGTCCTGTTCCTTATAGTTGATGCCCTCTGTGCAACCGAGCTGCTTGCTTCCCTCGATTTTTTCTGCTGAGCCGGCCGTGATAAACACTCGAGCACCTGCCTGATGCGCCATCTGCGTTCCCGCTGTTCCCACACCACTGCCGCCGGCATGGATGAGGACCGATTCGCCAGCGCGTAAGCCGCCGATGGTAAAGAGTGTTTCATTGGCAGTAAAGAAGACTTCTGTAACCGCCGCCGCCTTCTCAAAACTCCAATCGTCAGGAATTGGCATCGCCATGCGATAGTCGATGACCGCCTGTTCCGCGTAAGCACCGCCACCGACCAGACCGAATACACGGTCACCTCGCTCGAAGCCTTCCACTTCATCCCCCCACGACGCAACGACCCCGGCAAGCTCTAAGCCGAGCAGCTCTGATTCACCGGGTGGCGGTGGATATCCCCCTTGTCGTTGTATGGTATCCGCTCGATTGAGTGCGGTTGCTTTTACGTCAATCAATAACTGTGTCGCTCCAGGGATGGGGGAAGGCACGTCCGCTAACTTCAAGACCTCTGGTCCCCCGTCTCCGGTTCTAATAATTCCTTTCATTAGTTCTCCTTTCAGGGATTCCACTTAACCTAAATCTATTAAAAATTCACAGTCGCAGTGAATGCACGAAGCACTTTTCCACCTTAAAGCCAACTGAGAAGCTGCTTTGAGGGTGATGCTGGAACCGTTTTTCCGTTTTCGCTTGACCACGTGATCCACCCTATGTATAATTCGTTTTGAGCCAGAGAATCCCCTATCAACCTTGTCGGTACGCGGTAGGGCTATGTTGCCGCCTCAGGTGCATTCTATTTGGTTATGGCTACCCGCCTTCAGCGGAAATATGTTACCACCCTTCCAAGGTTGCCGCAAGGTCTATTAATCTAGGGATCACTTAGATTTTGTCCACAAGGAGATTTCGACCATGAGTAAAATCCAGACATTTTTCGATGAGAACGGCTACTACTTGGCAAAGGGCGTCTTCTCAACAGATGAGATTAGCTCACTTGAAAACGAGTTTGATCGAATTGTATTACAACTCGAAAAACCTGATGAGGACGATCCAAACCATAACGGCGTCATCTCCACACGCAATGTGCAGCAGTATTCAGGTCTGTGGCTGGCAGCCCTACTTCACAAGGGATTCCTCGACGTTGTTGAACAGTTCATCGGACCCGATATCGTCCTCAACCACTCGACACTCTTTGAGAAGCGAAAGACAACAGGAGACACGCCCTTCAAGATGCACCAAGACTGGAGCTATCTACCAACCCAAAAGAACACCATGATCGCCGGCATGATTCACGTCAGCGAAGCGACAGAAGAAACGGGTTGCCTAAGAGTCTATCCCAGATCACACAGACAGGGACGGTTGGAGAGTTCAAAAGCGGTTGATCCTGAGTTTCACGAACAGTTTCCATTTGAAGGTGCCACATCAATTGAAGCCGAGCCCGGCGACGTTACCTTCTTCGATTATTTTATCGTACACGGTTCAAAGTCCAACGATTCTGAGCAGCCAAGAAAGGTAATAATTGCGAGGATGTTTTCCGGCAAGGATCGGAAGGAAGACATTTATCAGTTTAGTGAGAATTTGGTGTTGCGCGGCTGGAACCACCATACAAACGCGGCGACCGCCAGAAAAGCTGTTGTGAAACCCGAATAGATTCAGACGGAACCTACTAACGCGGAAGGAGAAACACCCATGCCAATCGTTGCTAAGGAGAAACGGAATCAACTCATGCGGGATGGCTTCTGCATCTTTGAGAATGTGCTAGAGCCAGAGATGGTAGCAAAGCTAAATGCGATGAGCGAATGGATGATCGCACAACAGGATGAAGAACACTTTGAGCAGCACCGTTCACAGGGGTGCATTATTCCCTACTGGACTTGCCCCCATCCAACCTTCGCCGAACTCCTCGTTGATCCGAGTGCAATGGCAGTTCTAGGCGAATTGGGATTTGACTCCCCTAAATTCTGGAGCGGCTTTGTGATCAGCAAGCCTCCGCACAGCCCGCCGCTATACTGGCACCAAGATGGCGTGTTGTGGGAACACCCCATCAGTTACACCAATCAGCCGCAGCAGTACTTTCTGATGTACTACTTAGTCGACACAAATATACACAACGGCTGTCTACGCTTGATTCCCGGCTCTCACCTGAAACGCCACGCGCTGCACGATATGCGAGCAAGGGACGATGACAGCGTAATCCGCGCAACCGACATGGACCATCTCGCCTTCCAAGGGGTTGAGGGTGAGGTCGATGTACCAGTACGCGCCGGCGATGTCGTTATCGGCGATTCGCGTCTGCTGCATTCCGCCCGTGCCAATCAGACTGATCAGCGCCGCACAGTGCTCACGATCTGGTATTGGCCCGCCTATGACGATTTGCCCACCGAAGTTAAGGCGTTAATCCGCGACCACATCACCAGCAGGTCTGAATGGGCTGACTGGGTTGCACAAACACGACACATCACGGAACCATTCCTGCCGGTCTATGAGGGCGAGGCAAGCCCGGTCCCTTGGGGCACATTTCCCGGTGAAGCTTTTCGGTAAGACCTCTTCTTAGTTACTCCTGAAGGTTCGGATTAGTATCCCCGTTTCAAGTCTACCAGATTCGTGAGAGGCTCCTTGGCAAGGTATCGCCGTAGGTTATCATAAAAAATGGTTTTACCCGCAGCGGAGGTGTAGGAGGAGCGTCCAGAGCAGTGCGGTGTTAGTAGCAAGTTCGGCGTATCCCAGAGCGGACTGTCTTCGGGCAGCGGTTCTGTAGCCATCACATCTAGTCCAGCACCAGCGAGTTGCCCCTCATTTAACATCTGCACAAGCGTATCTTCGTCTATAATACCACCCCGTGACATAACCAACAGGTAGGCTGTCGGCTTCATGAGTCTAAGCTGCTCAGGACCGAGCATTCCTGCGGTTTCCGGTGTGATAGGTGCTGCAACTGCAACGACGTCGGAACGTCGCATCAGATCGTCTAGTCCGTCCAACAGGCCCAGTTCATCTACAAAATCAGGCTTGGGCACCTCATTAGCATCAACCCCAATGACGTTCATATCAAAGGCATGACCGCGCTTGGCAATGGCACGACCAATATTGCCCATGCCGACCACTCCCAGCGTCAGCCCGGTCAATCCGACTTGGGGTCCGATTCGACGTGCCCAGTTGTGCTCGCGTTGTGCATCCAAAAGACTTGGTAACTGACGGGTGAGACTAAGTAAAAACCCAAAGGTGTGCTCGGCGATGGTGGCAGCGTGGGCACCACGAGTGTTGGTAACGGTTACATCACTCTCTGCTATTTCAGCAATTCGCGCTAATCCTTCTACCCCAGCACCCGTATTTTGGATCCACTTCAACTGTTTGGCTGCCAGAAATGCTTCCCGGCTGATTGCACCGAAAACAGCCTCAGCATCAACAATTTCGCGCAGAATATCATCTTGGTCAGCAGCAACGGTGAACTGTACTTGGGGAAAGGCTTGCTGTGCCTCTTCCATTTGCTCTTGAGACCATCGTGAAGCGATAAGTAGTTTCATAGAAATTGCGCGGCAGAACCTCAAACTTCAGATTTGGGTACTCAGCCGCTTTTCTCCTTTTTCAATTGAGTTATGAATACCAAAAGGATATACTAAGGTAGGTTTTCTGTCAAGGGAATAGCTAAATGACGTGCTAATAAGACACCGCACACAGAGAATAAAACGTGAAGCGTGAAAACAATTTGTTCATGGGTTATTGAGGGAGGAGCCATCGGATGACTATTGAACTTCCCGATTGGGTAACGTTTCCTGAAGACGACTGGGTTCAGATCACGGCAGAGGAAGCGGGGCTCGATCCTGAAAAATTCGGCGCATTCATAGCAGGCATTGAGTGCAAGGGAGCGTCTTTTGGCGGAGAGGATCATTCCGGCAACAAATACGGTGCCGCGATTACTCGTGGTGGTTATTTGGTCCACGCTTGGGGAGATCGAAATTATCGACATCAGACCGCCTCTGTCGGAAAAGCTTTTATGTGGGCGATTCTGGGTTTCGCAGTCGCTGATGGACGCATCGATCCCGACGAACCGATCAACAAATATTGGACCGGCGAGGGTGAACTTTCCCACCCTCACAAGTATCTGACCGAAGGTTATCATAAGAATCTGACTTGGAGACATATAATCGGACCCAAGTATGAATCCCTCCACCACGGAGGATTCCCGATGGAGTTGGGGATTCGCTGGAAAGAGAAAGTTACCGGGCTCGAGACGGCAAACCTTACACCGGGCGTCCCTGAATGGTCTAAATGGAGCGGTGATCCTTTCTATGACCTCTACTCCCATGCCGAGCCGGGTACTGTCGGTCTCTATAGTAGTGCTGGGTTTTGGCGTCTGAGCCAAGCGCTTACCTACGTCTGGGACGCTGATCTCAAGAATATCCTTCAGGAACGGCTCTTTGACCTGATAGGTATTCCGGCAGAGCGATGGGACTGGCTCACTGGAGATTATGTCAAGGATCAGAAATATCTCTACCCCACGATTCCGGACGCGTACACCTATCTTGACCCTCCCTACGCGATTGACGGGAACCCTGTCCGCAGTGGTCCCGGATGGGTCGTCATCAGCGCGTCGGACCTCGCCCGGTTTGGTCATCTGAACGCAACGGGTGGCATCTGGAAGGGGGAACAGGTCATCGATCCTGATTGGCTACGGGGACATAGTGGGGGGAACAAAAGCGGAACGAGTGGCGAGTCCAGGTACTTTACTGCGATGGGGCTCGTCACAGCGGAGGGTTTTGAATACAGGCACGCTACTGAGACAATGAGCTTTCTGCCTGAGGAATTGTTCACTGGACCCGTGCGAGTGAGCAAGGACTCATAAAGTAGCAATTGAGAGAGTGTGCGGCATCTACCAAGAGATTAGGGACTCAGATTGGATCGAGAGTCCATCCGGTAGTCAGCGACTCTAGAGGAGATTCAAATGTCGAAAATTCTAGATGAAAATGCCATCGCACAATACAATCGGGATGGATACTGTTTCCCGGTGAGGATACTAGACGACGAACAGGTAGCAGCCAACCGAGGGCGACTTGAGAAATTTGAAGCCACTCAAGGCAGCCCCATTGCGGGGGCACAACGGAGCAAATCTCATCTGCTTTTTACATGGGTTGACGATCTGATGCGCCATGCGAAGATCCTTGATGCGGTCGAGGATTTGATTGGTCCCGATATCCTTTGTTGGAATACGTTCTTCTGGATCAAGGAGCCACTCAGCAAGAGTTTCGTTTCGTGGCATCAGGACCTACGTTATTGGGGTCTGGATACCAACGACTTGGTCAGCGTATGGTTGGCACTTTCGCCGGCAACACTCGAAACCGGGTGTATGCGGGTTCTACCGGGTAGTCATAAGGGCGATCTTCTGCCTCACGAGGATGAGTATAAGCCAAACAATCTCTTGACCCGTGGGCAGGAAGTTGCAGTGGAGGTAGATGAAGCCAAGGCTGTGGCAATGCCGCTACAACCCGGTGAAATTTCAATCCACAATGTACGGTTAGCACATGCGTCGGGTCCCAACCGATCAACGGAGCGGCGTATTGGTCTTTCGATGCACTACATGCCCACCCGCACCAAGCAGACCATCGGTGAATGGGACAGTGCAGCGCTCGTTCGTGGCACGGATCGGTTTGGCCACTTTAAGGGGGCCCCGCGTCCAACCAAGGATCTGGATCCCGCTGCGGTTCAGTTTCACGAGAAGGCGACCAATGCCGTTCGCGAGATCCTTTTCAGTGACGCTGAAAAGGTACGTCGGACACTCTGACCCATCTGTACGTTGATAGACTCAAGCCACCTATTGCTGAACCTCGGCTTTGGAAGGTAGGACATGAATCGACTCAAGATTGGTATAATTGGCTGCGGGGCGCATGGACGCGGGCATATTCAAGGCTACGCAGAGATTCCCGAAGCAGAGATTATTGCGATCGCAGACTTGGACGCTGATCGGGTACAAGAGGCAGCGGTCGAATTTGGTGTTCCATATCATTACACCGATTACCGCAAAATGCTCAAGCGTCACCCGCTGGATATCGTCAGTCTCGCCCTGCCCCCGGCAGCCAACCGGGACGCGGCGGTGAACGCCTTTGAAGCAGGTGCGAATGTGCTGGTCTCCAAACCGTTGGCGATGAATCTCGCTGAAGCGGAGGAGATGATTGGTGCGGCAAAGTGCTGTGGGAAACTGATGTCAATGGGCTTACAGAACCGTTCCAATCCTGAAGTGCAGGCGTTGCGCCAATTCCTTGCTGACGGGAAACTGGGTAATGTTTATCATACGCGGCTCTGGCACGGGCACGTGATGCACATCCCCGGCACCCCCACCATGTACAAGCGTCACCTAGCGGGAGGCGGTGTGCTTTTCCATACAACCGTCCATCTGCTCGACGCGACCCTCTGGGCGTTGGGTAATCCCAAACCGGTGCGTGCCTCGGCAGCGAGTTACCAGAAAGTGCGCAGGATGAAGACTCCACTTATTACATGGCAGGGATCGGTGACAGACTGCGACATCGAAGACTTCAATGTCGGTCTGGTACACTTTGCAAATGGATCAACAATGACGGTGGAAAGCAACTGGATGATGCACCCGCGTTCCCGTCCCAGTGGCGCTGAAATCTTGGGGGACTGGGGAACTGCCAGCCTAAGACCTCTACGAGTTGCGCTAGAGGAAGGCGATAGCATTGTAGACGCCACACCCCGTGTCGGCGAGATAAGCCAGTTCGGCAGCGTCTATCAAGATTTCTGTCAGAGTGTTATAGAAAACCGCTTGCCCATGGTTCGGTTCAGTGAAATGCTCGATGTGCAGCGGGTGATGGATGCGCTGTACGAGGCGGCTGAGAAGGGAAAGGAAGTTTCCATCGCTGACTGATCCTTAGAAATGGTTCAAGTAATATCCGAATAAAGCGCGAAGAGTTTGGCGTTGTTGAGGTAGACCTTAACTTTGAAAGTTCCCGTCGATTGGGAAACCATCTTATCCTCAAGGCCGCTGGGGCCCGTGCCCGTTGCTGTCTCTCCCTCACCTTTCCATCTGACCCGATGTTCCGTTTCATCGCCGGTAAAAGGCACGCAGTCCTCTTTGGAGAAGCCAGGGAGGGGCCGGCCAAAAGGATCTACCAATTCCACCTGCAATGAACCGCCCGTGGCATCGGCGTTTATCCACAGCGAATCCGGCTTGATGCTGAGAGGCGTTGTGGTCACAAGCCCTTCTTTATCCGCTCTTAGACAGACCAACCGGTCCTTCTGAATCTTCGCCAGACTTATCCCTCGGCGGACTGGCTCACCATGGCGAGGCGGCTCACCGTGTAGGTCGTTTGAACCACCATAATAGACCCAGACCTCCTCGCCACGCACAAAGGGAGCATGCGGCGGGTAAACACATCCGGAGTCAAAACTGCCGCGGGGACCGCAGACCAGAATCCGTTCACGCGCACCCGCACGATGCCAAGTCCGACCGTCCTTTGAGTACGTAAGTTGAACGTCCATCTGGTTCATCCATTCGGGCATCCACGGTTCAATCTGATTCCGGGCAATCCAACCCTCGTTGAGTGTGTGGAACACGGACAGGAATCCGATCCGAAAATCGCGATACGCCAGCGAACTCATACCGTAAAACTCGTGGTCCTGCGGGGGATCTTGTGCGTCGGGTTGGACGATGATTTCTCGTGGTGCCCAGCTTTCAAAATCATCGCTCTCAGACATACAAATAATCCGGACGTTTGGTCTACCTCGAAGGTAGACAACGTACTTATGGAGTTTTGAATCCCAGTAAGCGTTCAATTGCGTGTCCGATCCCTCTGGAATGACCGGGTTGAGCCAGTTTCTGGGCACATTCCAATGAATCCCGTCGGACGAGTACGCGACACAAACCGGTTGCACAATCCCGGCAAATCTCATTGACGCACTCTGGAACATAAAGAGCATTTTGTACCGCTTGGCAGGATCTAACTCAATGGGGTCCTTCATGACACCTGTCCCCGCACCCCACCTGAACATCGGAAAGACAAGGTTATTCGCCTTGCTACCATTGTCTTCGACGAGGTTAAGGACAGGTTTTTCCCAATGGTAGCCGTCTTGTGAGATAGCATAGGCGAGTCCGTCCGCCTCTTCACCACGAGCGTCGCTTAATTTTCGTCCTACACCATACCACATCTTGAAGAGGTCTTCCTCGTCGTCGTAGATGACATTGATGTAACTGCCGATTCTCCACTCCTCCTCCCAAGGCTTGTCCTTTTCAATGAGTGGCTGATCGGATACCTTCTCCGCCGGAACGACGCCTTTTGCAGCGTCCTCAAGGCTTTCTATGTGTGCATCATCAATAAACAGATAGGCAGTTCCTTTGTCTGTCATATAATCTCTCCTTGCTTCTGATAATCCCCAATTTCGTGCGAACATTTGGTTGGCTCAAGTTATGATTTTGTCCATTCTTCAAAAAGGTGGCAACCCCGGTTATTGTATCATTTTCCCGCTAGCACATTCCATACGAATCCGTCAAACCCTTGCCCTATGCCCCGATTGCGGAATTTCCTTAAAAATGTGTCCAACAATCGAAAATCTGCTTGACATCTCTCACGAATGCGTTGATTATATTGGAGTAGCCAATTCAATCTAAAAAGATAGTCGTCGAATTTCCCGATGGGTCCGTGCATACTGCTGTTGTGCCGGTCAGTGCTTTTCCATTGACTCAACCGTCCACTTGATGGGGAATAGCTCTATGTCAAAATTACCACCATCTCTTTTTTTTAACGTCAGAAAAGGTGCGCCTTATCTTCAGTTACCCATTTGTATGATATTGTGTGTTCTAATCGTTGGTATAACGGAGGCATCCAAGGTTTCACTGGATCCCACCCTGAAGGTGTTCGTTGATTGTGACGAATGTGACTTTGACTTTCTCCGAAGGGAGATTCCTTTCGTCCATTACGTTCGTGATCACCGCTTGGCACAGGTGCATATACTCGTTACTGACCAACGGACCGGCAGCGGTGGTCAAGAATTTCGGCTACAGTTTATCGGTCAGGGAACGTTTGCAGGACAGGATGGGAAACTGAAGTATATTTCGCAACACGACGACACCGAAGATGTCGAGAGGCATGGGCTTGTGAAAACCATCCAATTTGGACTGATGCCCTATATTGCACAGACACCTCTCGCACCCCAGATTTCTATTGATTACAAAGCAGCGTCAGCACCACAGGCTGTGAGCCAACCTGACGATCCCTGGAACAATTGGATCTTTCGCATTGGCACAGCCGGAGAGTTCGAGCGAGAATCACAGACCAGTGAGTATTCGTTGGATGTAGATCTGTCCGCCAAGCGAGTTACTAAGATGTGGAAAATCGAAACCGAGTTTGAACTCGATTACGACGAAGATAATTTTTCCGGTGACGATGATAGCATCAAGAGTATCTCCAATGAAGGGGAATTGAGGGCACATGTCGTGCGTAGTATCACCCCCCACTGGTCAGCTGGCGTGTTCACTGGGGCATCAGCCACGACACGTGAGAATATAGACCGGCAAATTCAACTGATGCCTGCGATCGAATACAGCCTGTTTCGATATGAACACGCTGATCAAAAACAGCTGACGATTGTCTACGGTATTGGGTTTGAATCAGTAAAATACACCGAGGAAACCATCTTCGACAAACTCTCAGAACGACTCCTATCAGAATCGCTTCTTGCAACATTGGAACTGACACAACGATGGGGCGAAGTCGAACTAGAGGCAGAATTTTCTCACTTTTTCCACGATTTCAGTAAATATCGGATTGACCTAGGCGGCGAGGTTTCAATCCGCCTTTTCAAAGGGCTGGAGTTTATAGCGGAATTGGACGTTGAGCAGATTCATGATCAGCTGTATCTGCCGAAGAGGGGTGCATCGCTGCAAGAAGTTATTCTGAGACGGCGGGAGCTCGGCACAACATTCGAGCACGAAGGGCGCATCGGATTTCGGTACACCTTCGGCTCAATTTACAACAATGTTATCAATACAAGGTTGGAAAACCATTCAGACTAAGCGATAAAAGGAGTGCTTTATGAACCGACCTAATGTCATTTTCATCATGGTAGATCAGATGCGCGGTGATTGCCTAGGTGCCGATGGCAGCACCTGTATCGAAACCCCAAATCTCGACTACCTTGCTGCCCGCGGAACCCGGTTTCGACACGCTTATACCGCCTCTCCCTCCTGCATCCCGGCGCGGGCAACGCTTATGACGGGGATGAACCAATGGCATACCGGCATCCTCGGCATGGGTAGAGGACAGGGACCAATTCCCAATGACTTCCCACACACATTGGCGGGCGAATTGACCCAGGTCGGATATCGGACACATCTCGTCGGAAAAGGGCACTTCACCCCTCAACGCGCCAAGATGGGCTTTGAAAGCCAAGAGTTTGACGAATCCGGGCGGATGTTGCGCCACGGTCTGAAGGACGAGTACCGCACATGGTTCGAGTCAGAAAAACGGCGCGACATCACGCCCGATGACCACGGTGTCGATTGGAACTCTTGGGTTTCCCGCCCGTGGCACACCGAAGAGTACCTACATCCAACATCATGGACGATGAACCGCGCGACCCATTTCCTTTCCCAACGCGATCGGGAACGTCCTTTTTTTCTGAACATCTCCTTCGCCCGACCGCATTCTCCCTTCGTGCCTCCCGCACCCTATTTCGAGATGTATTATAACGACAAGACGCCGCCCCCATCTGTCGGTGACTGGGCAACCTGCCACGACAAACCCGAAGACGCGGTTGACCCCAACGCATGGCGCGGAAAGCAATCGGATAGACGAATTCATCGCGCACGGTCTGGCTACTACGGTGAAATCTCCTTTATCGATACCCAAATTGGTCGAATGATGAATTGGTTTCGGCGGCATCAACCGGATACCTTTGCCGATACATGGTTTATCTTTACCGCCGACCACGGCGAGATGCTTGCAGACCATAACCTATGGCGCAAGACCTACGCCTACGAGGGCAGTGCTCGCATTCCCTTCATCGTCACCCCGCCGACCCGTGGTGCCGCAGCCTCTCGTAAAGTAGCCGATGAGGTGGTCGAACTACGTGACATTATGCCGACTATCCTCGATGCGGCTGGCATTGATATTCCAAAAACCGTCGATGGGCAGAGCGTCGTCCCACTCACGCAGTGCGCAGACTCGAATTGGCGTCCTTACATTCACGGCGAACATTGCACCTGTTATTCTCATGAACAGGAGATGCAGTACGTCACCGATGGGAAACGAAAATTGATTTGGCTGCCGCGCATTGATGAGATGCAGTTTTTTAATCTTGAAGAGGATCCGGGTGAGTGTCATAACCGGATTGATCATCCGGAATATCAGTCCGAGATCACCAAGTGGAAAGGATACTTGATTGCGGAATTGGCAGCGCGGGATTGTGGCTGGGTCGCAGATGGGGAACTGGTCTCTCCGCCGCCGGAAGCCCCCTTGGTTTCGCCCTACAAAAACCTCCGCTGGCAAGGGGAAGCGTAAAAACACAGGGTGGAAGGCTTGTCTCTGTGGGTTGAGATACGGTGCCTTGATTCGTTTGAGAACGCCCTTTCGTTCAGAAATAGATTCGGAACGATGAAAACAAGAGGGTTGGATATCCACCAAACTCCGATCTAAATTGCGTTTCTTCGTCCTCAGTCTCAGGACGTTTCCCAATTCCGATGAACCCGCCGGCGGAAAGATAAATGTCCTGTGCGAAGTTGTATTCAATCTGGAGAGAGGGGAAGACCGAGGGGTCGGAGATGTTCGATAACACCACACCACCCAACGAGATGAGCGGTGTGATTTGAAAGGTGAGTCCGGGAACAAAGTAGTGTTTGCCCATGAGGTAGACTCCCCCATCGGTGTACGCCGGTTGGGTTAGATTGGCGAGATAATCTTCAGGTCTCTCTGTGCCTGCGCCGCTGAAATGGTATTCGATGAATCCATAAGCCATTCCACCGAAACTGTAATCCAGACCTACTGACGCACGGAGATAGTTTTCTGCCTCTCCGTTTTCACTATTGAACGCGTTGGCATAAACGTAAGCCGCTTCAAGCCAGAACCCAGCACCGCCGATTCCCCGCGCTATATCAAAACCTGTCATTAGATGTTCACGAAATCCCAACAATGCAATTGAGAAGTCAGTCTCTAGCGCATTCAGTTGGCTTCGGAGGAAGAAGGCACTCTTTTCAAACGCCAAATTCTCACCGAAAACATAGCCGGTATCAAACTCTCCCAACACACCAATCGGAATCTGAACCCGAATTGCATCCACACCGATTCGGTCCTCCGTGTCTAGTTCATCGTAGGTGTAGGGGGCAATAACGTCCGTTGGGTTCACGACCCGCGCACTTCCCCACGCAATGGCTTGGCGACCGACTGTAATGTCCGCAAAATCGGCACTGTACGCAATTGAAGCCCGATCGAGGTTCTGAAAGAGTCCGAAACTGCCAGCGGAATCATTTTCGCCCGGATAGATGGAAGAGTCAAGATCCGCAACCCGATAACGGAGTGAATCAGTAGTGGCTGCGATTGGCGATTCAGAAAACAGCAACGGGTCTTGAATACGGGGCGCGAGATTGTAGGAGAGGTCAAACGAAAGCCCACCGATGAGCACGTAAGCGCAATTCAGTCGCAGGTGGTTATTCACCGCACCGATAATTGGTTCGTCGGGCAAGGGGGAACCTAAACCTGTAGAAAAGTTCTTGTAGTATCCGCTAATTTGGAGATCATCGTTGCTTAAGGCGATGGCAGGGAACATGATTATCGCCCACCACAAGTACATTTGGCAGATGATGCCCACTCTATTCTTTAAGCTCGTCACTCTCAACTTGCCCGTCCTTGAGGGTTATCAAACGTTTCGCCCTCTCCATCACCATTGGGTCATGGGTTGAAAATACGAACGTCATGTTTGTCTGTGCGTTGAGATGACTCATCATATCAAGCAGGTCTGCACCTGTTTTCGAGTCGAGGTTCGCAGTTGGTTCATCTGCAAGGATAATCGTAGGTTCGGAGACCATCGCCCGCGCAATAGCGACGCGCTGTTGCTGCCCCCCTGAGAGCTGCGGTGGGTTTCGGTCCGCATATCCTGCTAGCCCAACTTCCTCAAGCATCGCGGCAACACGGCTATGCCGTTCTGTCTTGGACACATGCTGCAAGAGCATAATGTATTCGACGTTCTCTTCCACTGTCAACACGGGAATGAGGTTGTACGCCTGAAAGATGAAGCCGATGTTGTCTCGGCGGAAATCGGACAGTTCATTACCACTCATGCCTGACAGCAGCTTGCCCGACAGCCAGACCTTTCCATCTGTAGGCGCATCCAACCCGGAAATGATGTTGAGAAGCGTAGTTTTCCCCGACCCAGACGGTCCGACCAATGCCGTAAACTCTCCCGATTGAATCGTTAAATCAACACCTCGAAGGGCTTCGACGGGCACGCCATTTCCCGCATACACCTTCGTAATCTGCTCTGTGACAATCACATCAGTCTTTGTCAATGTTAGGCTCCTCGCGTAAAACAGACCCTTTCGTTCTTTCTATCCACCGCTCTTACCCCCTCAAAAACTCCTACGCATCGCCGTCGCCGGGGCAATCTTCGCCGCGTATCGGGCCGGGTACAGTCCAGTGATAATGGTGAAGATAAACACCCAGATCGGATATAAGATGAATGGTTCGGCTGTCATGGTGGGGTAGATAAGTTCCTGTATCGTCACACCCATCATTTCAATGCCGGTATAATCGATACCGATCTCTGAGAATATCCACGTCAAGACGAAACCGAGGATGGCACCGAGGACGATACTCACAATCGCCAACGCCCCGGCTTCAAATAAGATCAATCGTGCCATGCCAAAAGCGCGAGTGCCAACGGCGCGTAATACGCCAAACTCAAACATCCGTTCATACAGCGACATAAAAAGCGTATTGATAATCCCAAACATAATGACACCAAAAAGAATAAATCCCATGATGTATTTGCTGTACTTGGACATTTCAAATACGGCTTGCAATTGGGGTAGGATTTCCGTCCAACCTAACGCTTCGTTGCCGTGTTGAGAATACCGCTCCCAAAATGGAAAATCTGTATCCTGCCCGTAGTTTGTGTCGGTAAATTTGATGGCAATCTCATGGACACCGGAACCAATGGCAAGCATCGCTTGGGCTTTTTCCAACCGCACGAACGCCATACCGCTGCTCATCGCTTCGTCGGCAAAATGATAGATCCCTGAAATCCGAAACATCTCTTGGGACAGATCGCCACTCTCCGACTGAGCAACGGTGACGACGATCCGATTGCCCAGTGTAACCTCAAGGAGTTCCGCCAGTTTCGCGCCAATCACAATATCGCGATGATTATCCCCTTCAAAGTACGCCCCTTCCGTGATTGCATCGTCGATCTGAGATAAGAACCGCTCTGTCGGCGGTTGGACCCCCACTAGGTTGATTGCGCTGACATTTGCTGACGAGGTAATCATCCCGAAAGCGAAGGTTCGGGGTGCGAAATGTTCAACAATCGTTTCCTGAGAGAGGGCATCGACCACTTCGTCAAGTTGATTAATCGTCATTTCGACCGTCTGGGTGTCGCGGAAGCCTTCCCGATGAATCTGTCCATCGCCGAGAAACGAAGCGGTGGCGGTTTTAACCATATTCTGCTCCATCCCAACCCACAGCGCATCAGCAAAAATCATTGCAGCTAAACCAATACCGATCGCTATCGAAGCAATGATAGTGCGTCGTTTGTTCCGAAAGAGATTTCTCCAAGCTAGTTTGATGAGGGTTAGCCACATAGTTTTGAACCGTGAAATGTGATGTGTGATAAGGTAATTCGTTCTGCCGCTTGATTGTTGATTTTAATGGGCTCGCATCGCCCTCGCTGGCAGAATGCGCGCGGCTTTCAGCGCGGGAAATATACTGACTATCCCTGCCGATAGAACAACGGTAATTGCGGGAATGATGAGACTCCGTACGTTGACCTCGGCGTACATGGTCTGAAATTTGATGCCGCCGTAAGTAAACTCTTGTGGCATGGTGATACCATATATCGATAGCAGATAGTTAATAGAAGCACCGAGTCCAGCACCGACGACGATGCTGCCAAGAGCGATAATGAGCACTTCGCAAATCACTAGCCAGAAGATTTGCCTCGGTTTCGTTCCGATAGCCTTCAACACACCGTATTCGCTTGTTCTCTCTAGCACCGACATTAGGACCGTATTCAACACACCGATAGCAACGATGAGCATGATAATAATCCGTCCGATAGCATCGCCCTGTTGGTCAGCCTGCATCGCCCGATAGAAGGACTTGGCAACCTCCTGCCAAGGGGCAACATCAAGCGTTGAATCATCGAGATCGGCTTCGATTGCCTCCGTGATTTTGAGGACACGATTGATATTTGACACGATCACAACAATTTCGTGAGAACGTCCTTCAAGCACAAATAACTCCTGCGCATCTCCGATGTGGAGATAACATGCCATCCGATCTGTGATGTCGTCGCCGCTTTCTGCAACCCCAACGATCTCATACAATTCGTTAGCGATTGAGCCATCGGCACCCTGCGAAACAATCACAATTTCATCACCAACCGTCGCGGCAAGGATTCGTGCGAGCCCCTTGCCTAAAACTGCTTCACGCGCTGGTTGCGCTGAGATTTCCCGTCCGTCAACGATTTTCTTATCAAATCGGGTCGCTTTAATTTCACGCTCCACATCGATACCGATAATTTGCACGGTGGTACTCTTTTCGCCAACCGAGCCGAGTCCTGCCGAGTATACCCGCGGTGTCCACGCCTCTACGCCTTTCACGCTCCCGATGGTTTGCCCAATCGACATGTAATCATTCATCGTTTTGTAGAGTGACGGTTTATCGAGATAGTCCTGTTGATGCACCTGAATATGCCCGATGCGGTTCTGCGTAAACATCGCGATTATGTCAGAATACGCGCCGTCGGACCAGCCAATGAACACAGACGAGAGTGCAAATCCAACGATCATCGCGAGTGCCGTTAGGACTGTGCGTCTTTTTTGACGGAAGATATTGCGGAATGCAATTTTGAGTGTCGTCATAGCGTATACTTACAATATTAAACCTTTATAGGTTCATTCACGCCCAACCTATCTCCGTTTCTGAAGGTTTCGGCGTGTGAAGGTTTTTTCGTCAATCTCCTTGTCAAACGCGGCATCTACGAACCGTACGACGGTTTTGTGCCCTTCTTTGTTCTGCGGTATCATCTCCATGACCGATGGTATCGTCTTGCCGTCGAACGCCTTGATCTCTTTGAAGTTCATGACTCGCGTCAGACGTCCTGTTTCATCGTAGAAATGCTGCCAAGCCGGAATCTGATCACTCATTCGGATAGCGACGATCAGTTTGCCCCAAACAATCGGTGAGTCTTCCTTTGGCAGCAGCTGAATGTAGAGATGGTCAGGTTGAGCGTCCGCCGGCGTGATGAGTTCGTAGGTGTAATCGTCGAGCATTGATGACTCTTTGACGAGGTCGTCATTCGTAAAATCGGAACCCATCCAGGATCCCATCATCATTGATGGTGGCACTTTCATCACCTTGTTGGTCTTGGGAAGGTAGTTCCACATTTCATTCCCAATCCGCAAGGTCGCAACACCCTTCTCCTTTTTTGGTGATGTAATCAAGATGAAGGTCCTGTCCATCCCCTTCGTCCAGACTTCCAAAGTCAAGGTTCTCTCCCAGTGTGGCGTAGCAATCTGCATCTCCATGTTCGTCTGACTCGTCTCGCTGCGATAGAGTTCGTCAATCCCTTTGATGATAGCTTTGACATCAATGTCGGTGGCATGACTTTCCGCCAACACTGGAAGCTGAGCGGCAAACAAGGAAAATACGACCACCAAGCCGCATAAAGCCAACAGATTCAAGGTAAAGGTTGAGATTTGATTTCTAGCCATATAAACAAGATTCCTTTCCGATGGGTATCACCCCATCGTTTGCTGATTCTTGGATATTTTTGCGAGTGTCGTTATTAAAAAAAGAGATATTATACCAATCGGCTACATTCATTCGACGCAATTGAAAGGGAAGCGTTTAGGAGTTCGTCGCTCGTTTCGTATTTCTTGCTTTCCCGTTGACAGAGAGGGGAAACTCTGCTACGATGGTATCTATTCCAACAGAGATCTGGGTTTCTCAGCATTTGCGGCTTCTGCCCTCCTTGTATGCCCTCTGTCGGAGTTTTTCTACCCGTTTTGCCCGCTTATGCGATTCTCATATTGAGAACTATCCGCTGATCGAGATGTATTTAGTCGAATCCTGCGAGAAAGGAGAGTTTCCCTATGCGAAAGAAAAGAATCATCTACATGAACGATGCACGTCACTACTACCTATTCGTTTTTGAGCCGCCGATGACGCTGGAGGACGCTTGGGTTCCTGTCGACGAGGTTGCTGGCACGGCGGTGGATACCTTCTGCTACGGCGTTGAACGGGGAGATGGACTGTTTTATCCATCCAAAATTGGCATGCGTTTTGGGGAAGACATCCAACCTTTCGAGCAGGCTGCGTACTGGCGTACCTGGAACAACATGCAGAGTTTAATTGACCGGGGACTGGATCCACTACGGGTTCTCATAGATCGGGCGCACGACAAGGGGATGGACTTCATCGCTAGTCTGCGTATGCCCGCTCACGGCGGTATGGATCCGGCGTACCGGCTACAGGACGGCGGCCGTGGTTTGGCGCATCAGGAGGTCCGTGACCATCAATTCGCCGTGCTGGAGGAGTTGGCAACCGAATACCCCACCGAAGGGTTAGAGCTAGATTTCGCGTTCCCGGGCGGCAGCGCTATCCTGCGAGACGAGGATGCTCCTGCCATGATACCCATCCTGACAGAATATGTCGAGCAGATTGCCGAGATGGTCAGGAACCGCCGCGGCGATTCGTGCGACCTTGGCGTCCGTGTGTTACCCACAGAGGAGATGAATATAGCGCAGGGTCTGGACGTACGTACGTGGTTTGAGCGCGGTCTATTAGACTTTGCGGTTCCGATGCGTTACGCTTACATGATTCTCGATCCTGACATCCCCATCGACTGGCTGATCGAGACAGCGTATGGGGCGGATGCCTCGGTATACGGCATCCTACAGCCTTATGTCCACGATGCCCTTACCGGGGCACCGCAGCGAATATGGCCCACGCCGGCGCAGATGCGAGCAGCAGTGGCGAACAACTGGGCGCGCGGTGTTGACGGTTTATATACTTGGTTCATGCGTTGGCCCCTAGGGGAGGTGGAACGTAGTATGCTGACCGAACTTGGCGATCCGGAGCTAGTGAATGAGGGGGACAAGTGCTACGTCGTCGCTCGAAACCGCCAAGCCAAAGACGACAAAACCCACTATCCAACGCCGCTGCCTGTCGAGATCGACGCCTCAGATGTTGGGACGCGGCATCCTATTCCGTTCTATGTTGCCGATGATGTCGCGGGTCCCAAAGGGCGGATACGCCAGATTCGTCTCAAGATTAACATCACTGATCTTGTATCCGCCGATCAGCTCGATATTCGGCTCAATGACAAATCCTTGAGGGACGAGAATTGCCTACGCACCCACGGCTCAGACATCAACCCTTATGGCGGTCAATGGTTGGAATTTCATCTGAAGGATGTGCTGCCAAGACAGGGGGCAAACCTACTAGAAATCATTCTGGAAAACAGGGCGCAAGGGTTGGTAAGCCCGCTTAAGGTGGAAGAGGTAGAACTTATTGTCGAATATGGTCCTTACCCCTCTACGCTGCAGCATCCGTCTCCGCACTAGTAAATCACAGCAGAGAAGGCAAAATTTTTTAGTCCCGATGCTTCATATCAAGGAGATACCGTGAAAGCTATTGAAGTCTCAGGCTCACCCCGCGAAATTGGCTGTCTCACCGGCGAGGCGTTGCGCGAGGAGATCCGCGATCACCTTGCTCTTTTTCCGCCAAAAATTGACAGAGCTGTTTGGGCACAGCGGTTTCCACGCTTCTTGGAGACACTGAAAACCTATCTGCCGGCGGTTCTCGCGGAAATGGAAGGAACAGCAGCCGGCGCCGACATCTCCCTCGACACTATTTTCCAACTGAATCTGCCGATGTATGCCAATGAATTGGTAGTTGATGAGGGATGCACGAACGTCGTATTTAACGGCGGACTAGACGGACCTCTCTGGGGCAAGAACAACGATGGGCTTGCCAAAGATGCGCGACGTCCGGCGTGTGCGCGAGTCGTCCATCGAAACGATGCAATTCCTATGGTAGGTTTCACCTTCTGTGGCATGGTTGCCACAACCGATGGGATGAACGCTGAAGGTGTAGCGGTAGGGCACTCCTCGGTTGGAAGCGTTTTCCAACAAAGCGATGACTTCGTCCCGATACGGCTTTGGGCTTACGAATGCTTGATGCAGAGCCGGACGACCTCGGAATTTGTTCGACGGCTGTCCCAACTCCCAACGCGCGGCAAAGGATACAGTCACGTCTGCGTAGACGCAGATGGTGCAATGTGTTCCATCGAAGCACCGTGTCCGATGATGCAAGTACGCAACCCAGAATCAGACGCACGTCACATGAACTGCGTCAACTGCTACCAACTTCCAACACTTGCCGATGCCGACCGTCGCGCCGCAAGTGGCAAGTGCAACGCCAAAGCAAGGCAGCATTTTCTTGAACAAAGTCTCTCCGAGTTGTCCGATTACAGTCTGGTGGATGTGAAAGCGATTTTGCGTCACCACGGTCAACCAAGTATCTGTCGTCACGGTGGAACGGAGGACTCGTATACAGAATATTCGATGATTGGGATGACACAAAGCCGGCGGGTGCTGTTCGCAGACGGTAATCCATGCCAAGATACCTATCAGGAAATTCAGCTGTAATAAATAAAACAGAAGGAGATTAAAGTAATGCAATTAGAAACGCTTTCCTCGTTTGGCGACCAACATCACGCGCAGTTTATGGAGCAGGGTTACCTGCGTCTGGGCAAACTCTTGTCGCCCGACGAGCTTGCCGCCATCCAACAGCGCATAGACGATATTATGTTAGGCAAAATCCGCTACGACAACATGCGTTTTCAACTTGATCCTAGGTATACTGGGGGCAATATGACCCGTACCGTAGGGAACGAAGAAGCAACCCTGAACTACCGGCGCATTGACGACTTGGAACAGGATCCGCTCTTTCTCGCCTATATTCAGAAGCCTCTCATCCGTCAAATCACCCGCCGCTACATCGGGGAAGACGTAGCGATTTTTCGCTCCATGTTCATGAACAAACCCGCCGAGCGTGGGACTGAACTGGTTTGGCACCAAGACATCGGGGTTGGTTGGAAGATTGATACCAATCCGACTACCACGGTGTGGACTGCCCTAGATGCGGCGACTGTGCGCAGTGGTTGTATGCAGATTGCGCCGGGCAGCAATAATCTGGGGATTCTCAACGAAAGACACTTCACATCAGATGAGGACCAAGCGAAATATACCCGCGACGAAGATGTGATTGACTTAGAAGCGGAGGCTGGAGAAGCTATTCTGCTGCATAACTTTTTGCTGCACCGTTCAGGCGTCAACGCGACCACGGCCCCCCGTCGCGCGTTCAGCGCGACCTATATGGATGTGGCGACTCGCTCGGTGGTTACGGGCGATACGTTTCCGATAGTTTTCGGGGAGGGCGCGCTTTCTCCCGATACGGTTACGGGTAAAGCAGCCGAACGTATACAGTTTTTTCATGGATAAGAATTTTCCCAAGGGCACCACTTGGATTTATGATAGATTTTAGACTTACTTAGACACTCCCAATGCGCAGCCAACCCCCTAAATCCCCCTTATCAGGGGGACTTTGGAAACTTCGTGAAGGTCGGAGTTATTGGCAAATGTCTACTTATTTCTCCAATTCACCATAGTATCAAACTCCCTCCGAGGCTGCTGGAATGGAAGGACCATTTCAACTAGCGGACAGTGTCATTGACACCGTTATTAATAACACGGGCCCCGCTGTTTTTCTACTTCGTCGAATCGAAGAGACACCAAAATACGCGCACTATCGCGCCCTTGTCAGTCGCACAGACGGCAACCTCGCGGAGACGCTGAAACAGTGGCTCAACTCCGACTACCGCGTTTTTTCTTTTCAATATGTTGAATCAACCGATGCGGCGTTCAGCCAGCAATGCACGATGTGGCACGAACTGGAGGGAGCGGATGGAAAGTTAGACAACAAACGACATCCGGAACCAAATGACGGACAGATTATTCAGTGTCCTATATGTTCGACTAATTATAGAAATAGGATAGCAATCCCGCCTTTATAAACACGCCAAACCATTTGGAGAAGTCCTATGTCCATGTGGCTTACCAATCAGCAACTTCAGCACCTACAGCGCGCATACCGGAAGCAGGTGGAATGCCCTGTGCCAACGCAGGTCATCTCTAGTGGTGAATGCTTCCCACCCCCACAAACCCGTCAACAAGCACAGGTCGAGGCACTAATTCAGGAAGAAGCCGATTGGTATGCTAGTCGTCAGGGGATTCCCCGCCGAACGTACCTCCGCTCCCCCAGTAGTATGGCTGCCGCGTTTTTAGCGATGAATCAGGTCCATGGGGAGGTCTACAACGTAGACACCAACGAAGCCGAAGATCCGGAGATAGCACGAGCACGGAAGGACGAGACCAAGGACCAATTTATCTTCGACGTTCACACACACCACGTCCACGATGACTACAGCTGGGAGGGCCAACTCTGGATACGGGACGCCGCCCGCGGCAACAACCAGTCTAGTATACCTTGGAATCCGGAACTGGTCGAACAGGAACTTGACCTGAAGTATTACAAGTTTGACTACTACCTAAAGGACATGTTCTTCGACAGCGACACCACGATTGCACTGCTCAGCACGTCGCCATCGGTCGATCCGTACAAGATACTGCTGTCTGACGATCAGATGGTTGCTACACGCAATCTGGTCAATCGGCTGTCCGGCACGCGACGGATGCTAGCGCACGGTGTGATTTGGCCCAGTGTCCCAGAGTATTTGGAAGCAATGGATCGCGCTGCCACAGAACTCAAGGTAGATTCATGGAAAGGCTATACCATCGGCGACGTTCTGGGTGCCGAGCCTACCTTCGATAAACCGTGGCGTATGGACGACGAAGACTTGACCTACCCGACCTATGAAAAAGCCCGCAAGTACGGCGTCCAAAATATCTGTGTCCACAAGGGAGTATTGCCAATTGACTACGAGCGGATTCCAAACTGGCACTATGCAACGTTGGATGATATCGGGAAAGCTGCTCAAGATTGGCCCGACCTGAATTTCCATATTTATCACGCAGGCTTGAAAATGTGGCGCGATGCGCGCGGGGTGAGCGAAGCGTTTGAACGAACGGGACGTTTACCGTGGATTGACGAGATGGCTGCCATTCCCGAAAAATATGGCGTGTCGAATGTGTATGCTGACATCGGTCTCTCGTTTGGTGCGTTGGCGATTACGCATCCAAGACTCGCGGCGGCGATGTTGGGGATACTGATCAAGGGCTTAGGGGCGAATCGTGTGTTGTGGGGCACCGATTCGATCTGGGCAGGCTCACCACAATGGCAGATCGAGGCGTTGCGCCGCATCGAAATCCCGACGGACCTACAGGACAAACACGATTTGGAGCCGCTAGGAGCTGCCGATGGTACCGTAAAAAATGCTATTTTCGGCATCAATGCCGCTGGTCAGTACGGCATCAAACTGGATAGTGATGGTCGTCCGCTTGAGAACTACAGGGACGATGAACTTTCACGTTTGAAAGCCGAGTACCTAGACGCAGGCAACCAGCGCGACAACCTGTTCTGGGGTTGGATCCAAAACCAAAAGTAAGGTTGAGCCCTCCTCGCATGATTAATTCTGCTTTTTGCTGAGAGCACTATCTTAACTTGTACGAGAAATTTACCGTTGGTTAATTAGGTGAGTGCGACACCATGGAATTGGATTCACGCAGGGGAATCAGTAATAGGAGTATGAATGCTCAGAAACAGAGAACACAACGATCTAACCCATTCACATCCAAGCCGCGATTCGCAACCTGCGAACCGAACGCGATGGCGGGCCGTAGTTATCGGCACCTTGCTTCTCCCCGCTAATGCCTATTGGATTGCTTCGGGCGAAGCCACCTCAACGACTGTATCCCTCTTTTTCAACGTCATTTTTATCCTATTCGTACTGCTCCTGCTGAATCTATTGTTCAAGCAATTTGCGCCCCACACCGCATTGAATCAAGGCGAACTGCTGATTATTTATGTGATGCTGTCAATCTCCTCTGGAATTGCGGGACTTGACATGATGCGGGTGCTGATGGCGGTCTTAGTAGGACCGTTTTGGTATGCACGCCCGGAAAACGAATGGGCGGAACTCTTCTGGCGATTTATTCCGTCGTGGCTCGCCGTGCAAGACAAGGAGATCCTAAAAGGCTTTGCCGAAGGTGAGTCCAGCTTCTATGTGGCTCAGGTCATACGAACATGGATAACTCCAACGCTTATCTGGTCAGGATTCATTTTTCTATTGGTATTTGGGATGCTCTGCATCAATGTCTTGGTACGTAGACCGTGGACAGAGGCAGAAAAGCTGAGCTATCCAATTATTCAACTCCCGCTTCAGATGACTAACGGGCGTTCCTCTCTCCTCTCGAATCGAATGATGTGGATTGGGTTTGGGTTGGGTGCGGGACTCGACATTCTCAACGGACTTCATTTCCTGTATCCGATTATCCCTGGCCTCGGTGGCCGGCTCTATGACCTCCGTCCTTTTTTCACAAACAAACCGTGGAATGCGATAGGCTGGACGCCGGTCGCCGTTTTCCCTTATGCGGTTGGACTTGGGTTCTTAATCCCACTAGATCTCTCATTCGCCTGCTGGTTTTTCTACCTGTTTTGGAAAGCAGAGCGGATTCTTGCAAGTGCTCTCGGTTGGCACTCCGTTCCCGAATTTCCCTATGTCGAGCAACAGACCACCGGTGCGTATTTGGGGCTATTTCTGATCGCACTTTGGATGACACGACATCATCTCAAGCGAGTTTTTTCCGCTGCAATCAGGGACAAGCGTGGGGAAGCAACGGACGAACCGATGAGCTATCGCGCCGCATTAGTCGGACTGATTGTCGTCTTCGGAGGATTGCTCTTTTTCTGTCACCGGGTGGGTATGGTGTGGTGGAGCAGCTTCCTCTTTTTTTTCATCTACTACGCCATCTCGACAGCGATTACACGGATGCGGGCGGAGTTAGGTGCTCCCGTCCACGATTTGCATTTCTCAGGACCGGACACAACGCTGATCAAAGTGTTAGGCACACGTGTCCTTAACGCCAATGAGCTGACTATGTACGGGCTTTTCCACTTCTTTAATCGTGCCTATCGGGGACATGTAATGCCACACCAACTCGAAGGGTTCAAATTGATGGAGCGGGCTCGGGCAAGCCACCGACGGCTGTTGTGGGGGATGATTATAGCAATTGCGTTAACGGGGCCCGTTGCGTTTTGGGCTTATCTCAGCGATGGCTACAGATATTCCGGCGCTATTGGATATGCTTGGAGACCTTTCAATCAGTTACAATCGTGGTTATATCACCCGCTGTCACCGGACTATGGTGCGATGGGTGGGTTGATTTTCGGTATGATTACAACGCTGTTTCTGATGGTGATGCGTATGCGCTTTATCTGGTGGGTGTTCTATCCGGCGGGATTCGCGGTCTCCAGCAGTTGGTCGATGAACGTGTTCTGGGGTTCGATTTTTGTGAGTTGGTTGTTGAAACTGATCCTGCTAAAGCTGGGCGGCGTCAAAACACATCAAAAAGCGATTCCGCTGTTTCTAGGGTTGATTTTGGGTGAATTTGTCATCGGCGGATTCTGGTCGTTACGCGGTGCCATCTGGAATATTTCGACATATCGATTTCTGTTCTGATTGGTAGGCTAGAATCCATACACTCAGTTTATCTAAGGTAGGACTTATGCACTTTGGTTCTAAGAAGTAGATACGGACGCTGATTAACGCAGATGAACACAGATTTTTTTTATTTTTCTTACGACTTACGCAGTTGAACGCTCAAAGCCTCCGTTCCGAGAGTCTTCGACCTGTAGTCCGGCGATTCATCGCCGTACAGGACAACGCCCAATGAACCGGGCAACTACAGTAGGTTCTTAGGCACCGTGGGGAACAACGATCGTTGTTCCCTACTGAAGTGCATAACTCCTACCAAGGATTTTGAGATTGCCCCATGTCTTGCCAATTGGAAAAAACCGAGATAAGGAGAAAATTATGAGTCACTACGACGATATACGCAATCGGATCCACCGTCAGATGGTACCCTTACCAATTTTGTATCGCGATGATTATTCGATTGACCATGCAGGGTTGGCAAAATATGTCGCTTGGCATTTGGAGAACGACACCCAAAATTTCTGTCTGACCTTCACCTACAGCCAGCTCGATTTTGTTACCGCCGAGGAAATTGTGGACGTGACGCGTACCGTGATGGAGGTCGTGCGTGACGACGCGGTGTTCGTCTCCTGTACGGGTGGCGGTCCCTTGCACGAAGCGATTCAGACGGTGCAAGCGTTTGAGAAGATTGGAGCACATGCAGCGTTTGTGCATCTACCGGAACATTGCCTGCAAAACCCGTCCCACTGTGGTGAGCTCTACGTGGAATACATCCGCGGCGTGGCGAAAGAGACCGAAATTCCTCTGTTGGCGGTGGCACTGCCGGTGCCTTGGAGCGCCCCTTCCCAGACGATGCTGCCCGCCCAACGTTTTGAAGAGCTTTGCGAAGAGGAGCAATTCATCGGTATCAAGGATGATATTTACATATTGGACAATCGGATGGAGTTGGTCCGCAAGTTCTCTGGACGTATGGGTATCACCGGGGGCGGCATGTTCACCCACTACATCTTCTTCCACCACTTCTCTAATCAAGGTGAGTTTGCTGGGATCTACAACCCCAAACGTGGGCAGCGCATGTTTGAGCTGCTTGATGAGAACAACTACTTGGAAGTGATTAAGATGCTGGAGGCGGATGCACAAAGTGGGCTCATACTACCGGACCTCCATTGGATGGCGCGTAACCAAGTGGTGTTTTTCGGGATGGGGTTTGCCGAGACCTGCGTCATGCGTCCCCCAATCGCCACAGCGACCGAAGCACAGGCAAGGGCGGTTATTGAACACATGCACCAAACACCGACACTCTTTGAACGTGTGGCGCGATGAATCGCGAACGCCGAAAAGTCGTCTAAATGCTAGTGACTCGTCAGCATCCTTTCAGAATATCTTCTCCACCGTGACAGGCAGTTCGGCACTGAAGTTCGCACGATCGACGGCGTCATCGTTTAGAATAACGACGCCGGTCTCCTGATGTGGCGCATCGGCTTTCAGATGGACGGAGCGTAGACCACCGAGCCATCGGCGGGCGTCGGACACATAGATGAGGTCCCCCTCCTGAATGGAGAGTTCGTTCATCAACTCGATAGGCGCCGCGCACGGTCGGCATCAACCACATCTGTACGAGAGGGGGGTGGACCACCGAGCCATCGGCGGGCGTCGGACACATAGATGAGGTCCCCCTCCTGAATGGAGAGTTCGTTCATCAGCCGCGCACGGTCGGCATCAACCACTCTGTACGGAGGAGGAGGTTTTCGGTTCAGACCGATTGGGTTCACCGCCCTTAAACAGCCGCATGCCTTCGGACAGGGTAGCAATACAGAGTCCGGGAAGATCCGCTTTTGGTCGCGGTTTGGTAAAGAGCGTGATTCCCATACCCAGCGCAACTGTGACCAGCGTACCGAACAGTCCGCGCATATATATGTATCCCTTTTCGGGAGACACGCCGTGGGCGAGCGGTTCAATCAGGAAATAGAGGGCTTTGTGATGGGTAATAAGGGTAAGTAGAGATCCCAAGAGAAGTGCCCAGAACGCTGCTGCCGGCGTGAAACGGGACCAGAGGACACCCATTAGTAGGACCACAATCAGCGATGGTAATATCGTTGTGAAGAACTTTGAGTGAGCCGTATAGATCTGATCGTCCAGTTCAAAGATGGGAACCAGCACTAGCCCCAAAAGCGTCGCTCCAACGGCTGCCAAGCGAGCAGCATGGAGATAGTATTTGTCGTCTTTTCCCGGCACAACGGTTTTCCAGATGTCATTGACCCCCACGGCAGAAACAGCGTTAATAAGCGTATCGAGCGTAGACATCAGCGCTGCCAGCAGCGCGGCGATGACCAGCCCAAACACCCCGGGCTGGGTGATGACTTGCATCACCATTACGAAGACGCTCTTTGCTTTTTCTGGAGCTTCGGGCCAACCGTAGGTTTCCATCGCTTTGCCGACCCACCCGCCATTGCTAACGACAATCGCTGCAACAGGCATAAGGACAAGCACCATGACAATCATGGCTTTGCGGCCATCATGGACAGACTTGACCGACAGGAAGCGCAGAATGATCCCCTGATTGATAAAAAAGAAAGCCACAGTTCCTGAAAGCGCGTCGCCCCAGAACGTGCCGATGAAGTGAAAATTGGCGGGTTCGTTGAATTGGGGGAACGGGACTTTGTGCGTCGCCGGTAGTCCGTTCCAAAACGCGTCCCAGCCGCCAACGTGATGGATGCCGAGAAGGAAAATGCCGATACCGGCAACTAGCAGGATCATGCTCTGAAACAGATCGGTCATGAGCACCGACATCTGTCCGCCGCTGTGCATATAGGCAAGCGAAATGATCGCCACTACCACAGCCCCTACTAGTATGGGCATCCCTAAGATACGGTTCAGCACGACAGCGATCGTCTGTAGGTTCATGCCGATATAACCGACGAGATACAGCACAATCAGAATCAGCACCATGAACCGTGTTCGTCGATCGAACCGGCGCTCAAAATACTCAGGGATGGTGCTTATGCGGTTGAAGTAGATAATGGGGAACCAACCGAGCAGGAACAACGGCATGATGAACCAGTCGTTCGTGTAGTAGGTCATACTGGCAAGCCCGCTGTCGTAGCCAAGGTCGGAGTAGTTGATAAAACTGTAGGATCCAACGAGGGTGGCAATACACGACGCGGCGATCAACCACCAGACAAAGCGTTGACCGCCGAAGAAGAAGTCCGCTGTAGATTTCGTATATCGCCCGAAGTAGATACCGCAAGCAACAATAGCCGCGAAGTAAAAAATGATGACGGTGTAATCAGCTGTATGAAGTGAATTGCTCATTTGCCGGGGGGCCCCTCCACAGAAAAGATCCAGACCAAGTGGATGCCTGCGAACAGGAAGAAGCCAATGACGAGCACCCAGATGATCCACCGGTCGGCGCGTAATCTCTTGTACACCGTACCGGCACGGAGCGTAACCCAGAGAGAGCCAAAAAAGAACAGGCCACCAAACAGATATTGATAAAACCACGCGAACCAGTTGTCCGACAGGATACTGCGAGCGAATACAACAAAGTTATCTATCATAGAGCGATCTCAAAAAATGTCACTCGGACGCCCTGTAGTGAGATGGAGGCAAAACAGAGTCGTCATAAGATGGGTTGAGAAACCCAATTCGTATGGCTATTGATTTAGTTGGCGCCATTATACACCCAATCGTAGAATGCAACGTCATCATCAACGCCTCTTCTCCAGCCATCAGTAAAGCCTCGTTAGTATTCAAGAGGTTTATCATTGATTTTTCGCTGCTGCGGGTCTGGTAGTTTTGAAGGGAGGTAGTAATCTTTGCCAATCAGTCCGTGAATTGCGCCTTCCGTGGACTTGTATGCAGCCACCAAGCCATCTTGATATCCCAACATGGCTGGTTCGCCTTCTTTTTTGATTCACAAACTTCTCAATCTGATTGAGAGTTATTGGCATCTACCTTATTTGAAATTGTAGCACAATTCAAAAAACCGGTCAACATCTTTTTGTCGGCACTATCACACGGTCAAAATGTCACTTGTAATTTGATTTGACATCTGTTTTTGTTGTAGTTGATTTATGTGTCCCCAATTTTTCAGAATTTTGCTATATTGAAATTCATAATACTATCTCTTGTTTTTCCATTTTGGGCAGTAATTGATACTTGCGTTCTGGTGCCTCATACAGTCGTTTGTGGGTTAAATCTAGATACTTGGCTTCGGTGTCGTATCCCACACATTTGCGCTTGAATCTTAAAGCCCCTCTCGCTGTTTGCCCACTGCCTAAAAACGGATCGAGTATCTCATCGCCCTCCTGTGAATAAAGTAGAACTAAACGTCTTACAAGTTCATCTGGGAAAGGACAAGGATGCTCTATTGTCTTAGGGGGAACAGGGGCGATATGCCAGATATTATTCGCTATGTCTCGCTTAAAAACATCATCAACCGCGAGTGCCTTTTGTGTCCCGTATCTCTGTTTCTCCCCTTTAAGGAATATCAGGATATATTCAGTCATGATGTTCGGATAATAGTACCCCGGTTTGGGATGCTGGATGAATACTCCTGCCCTCCGCACCCCGCCGGTGACTTTGTTCCAAATAATATCCTGATGAAAATTCCATCCACAGGATAGCAATTGAGTTATCAGATCAAATGGAGCCGGATAATGTTTGCCCTTATGAAGTATTGTTCCGATGACAATGGCACAGAAGCCGCCCTCGATTGTTGCCCGGTACACCTCTGTGAAGACTTTCTTGATATTGGATAGCCACTCAGTATAGGTCGTGCCAAAACCATCATATTGTCTCTCTCTATACCAAGCGTTATCATCATTGACATGTGTATCGTAATCAATAGCATTCCAATAGGGAGGGGAGGTAACTGTCAATGAAATTGATTCATCGGCACAATGTGAAAGATCGAAACACGATGTATTGTAAAATCGATAATTCTCTCCCTCATAGATTTTCATGGGCAACATTCCTGATGAGAGGGTATATGGTCGGGTGGTTTGGGCTGGGTGAAGCACATTCCCACCATTATAGCACGATCCAAAAAACGGGGCAATGCCTTTTCGTTGGCATGACTACACGGTCAAAATATCATTTGTAACTTCATTTGGCACCCCTTTTCGTTGCTGTTGATTTTTGTGTTCTCAATTTTTCAGAATTCTGTTATAATTACAGTAGAAGCTTTCGCCTTCAATAGGCGAGGGAATATGGTTTAGCTAATTTGCCCTATCAGAAGTGATTGAACACAATCTACGCAAAGAAAGGTAACAAGATGGCACATCTTACCGAAGCCCAAGTGGCACACTTTAAGGCAGAGGGATACCTGGTCGTTGAAGACGTGTTGGATCCCGAACAGGATATAGATCCAGTGATCGAAGAGTACGCAGGTGTATTGGATCACCTCGCCCAAGATTTATATGCTAAGGGTGAGATATCTTCGATGTATGATAACCTGCCGTTTGGCGATCGACTGACGAAAATTTACGCCGAATCTGGCAGGGTGCATGCCCAGTATTTCGACTTTTCGTTGCCCCAGCAGAATGTGCAGCCGGATACACCGATGTGGGTGGGACCTCAGGTTTTCCACCTGCTGCGCAACGAGAGACTTCTCGATGCTATCGAATCGTTGATCGGGGCCGAAATTTACTCAAACCCAGTGCAGCACGTGCGTCTGAAGCCGCCGGAGCACCTTTGTCCCATCAATGAAGATACGGGGCGTGTCCAGATAGGGGCGACCCCATGGCATCAGGATACCGGGGTTGTCACACCAGAGGCGGATGAAACCGATATGCTGACAGTTTGGTTCGGTTTGTGGGATGCAACCATTGAAAATGGCTGTCTCGAAGTTATTCCCAAAAGCCACCGTGAAGGATTGCTTCAGCACTGCATCACGAGCACTGACCTGTCAAGAGGATTTGGTCGCCATATTCCGGGCAAATTTCTGCGTGAGCCAGATAGCGTACCTATCCCGCTCAAGCGAGGAGGCGTACTGTTTTTCCACCGTCTCAACTGCCATAGCTCGCTGCCGAACAACAGCGATAATATCCGCTGGAGCTTTGATCTGCGCTATAACCCGACAGGTCAGCCAACCGGGCGTAGTGCATTTCCAGGCTTCGTTGCGCGCAGCCGTTCCAATCCGGAGAGTGAATTGCATGATCCTGAGGAGTGGGCAAATCTGTGGTATGAAACCCGTCACCGGCTCTCAGAGGGTGATGAAAATCCTACCTTCCACCGCTGGAAAACGGACGATCCGAGATGTGCTTGAGCGTAGATACACGGAAGTGAAAGTACGGGGAAACGGGGAAGCGATGAAAGAATTTTGTCGCCTTACATCCCCGCTCCCCTGATGAAGCATCGGGACTCAGAAATCTCACTCTTCTACAATCAAGTGCCAAGATGCCCAAGGAGGAGGGTCAGTGAAAGTTCTTGACGCCATAGCCCATATTTTGAAAAAGGAGGGGGTTGCGTATCTCAGCGCCTACCCCACAACCGCTTTGATCGAGTCGGCTGCAGAGATTGGTATACAGCCAATTATCTGCCGTCAGGAACGGGTAGGGGTAGGTATCGCAGACGGCTATGCGCGGGTTACTAACGGCAACCCTCCGGGGGTGTTTGCCATGCAGAACGGACCTGGTGCTGAGAACGCTTTCGCGGGTGTCGCCACCGCCTACTCAGACGCTGTGCCCATGTTATTGCTCCCGCTGGGTCATCCTAGAGCGCGAGATGGCGTATTCCCCCTCTTTAGCTCGGTGCGCAGCTTTTCAGATATCACCAAGTTCGTCGAGCAGATTAGTACTGCTTCACAGGTCGGCGAGACAATGCGTCGGGCGTTCGCTAGGCTCAAGATGGGGAGGCCGGGACCCGTCATGGTTGAGATACCCACCGACATTGCAGACGCGGAGGTAGACACATCGATTCTTGAAAGCTACAAGCCCGTCAAAGCCACGCTTTCAAAAGCCGATTCTCAGGACATCTTTTCTGCAGCCCGTGCGCTGCTCGACGCCAAATCCCCCATCATCCATGCCGGACAGGGTGTGCTATACGCCAATGCCACCGAGGAGTTGATAGAGCTGGCGGAATTGCTGCAGGTGCCCGTCATGACTACGTTAGCGGGAAAAAGTGCTTTCCCCGAAAAGCACCCCTTGGCTTTGGGAAGCGGTTCCAGCGTTATGAACGGCTGCGTCTACCACTTCTTGAGTCGAGCCGACGTAGTATTCGGGGTCGGTACGTCCTTCACCAAGCACGGTATGACCACGACCATCCCGTCGGGTAAGGTCTTTATCCACGCAACAAATGACCCGATAGATATAGATAAAGATTATTACATCGACTATCCTGTCATCGGGGATGCCAAGCTCGTGCTGCAGCAGTTCATCGAAGCTTGCAAAGACCTCCAAAACTCAAACATTAACCAAGACGACAGCAAAGTTGTGGAAGAGATCGCATCTGTTCGGAAAGCGTGGTTGAAAGAGTGGATTCCCAAGCTCACATCGGCTGAGGTCCCCATCACGCCCTACCGTGTCATCTGGGAGTTCATGAACAATGTAGATGCGGCGGAAGCTATCGTCACTCACGACTCTGGAAGTCCCCGCGATCAGCTTATGCCGTTCTATCAATCGGGCGGTCCCCGAACCTATTTGGGCTGGGGTAAATCTCACGGGCTTGGAACCGGGCTTGGACTTAACATCGGGGCGAAACTCGCTGCACCTGACAAATTCGTGGTCAATTTCATGGGCGACGCTGCATTCGGGATGACAGGGCTGGATTTCGAGACCGCTGCCCGAAACAGTATACCGATCCTCACCATAGTGCTTAATAACTCCACCATGGCTATAGAGACAACGCATATGGCGAGATCTCATAAATTATATGGTACACGGGACATTGGCGGGAACTACGCTGAGATGGCGCAGGCTATGGGCGGATGGGCGGAGCGGGTAGAGGACCCCACAGATGTTGGTTCGGCAATTCTACGCGCTCGGAAAGCCACCGAGGATGGACAAGCGTCACTGCTTGAATTCATCACTAGCGAAGAAACCGCCTTTTCATACAGGCGTCCCTTCGGGTAGTAATCCCGGATTGTGCTATCAATCAACCTTGGGAGCCTGCTCGTCTGATGCCATGGGTTGTCGCCACAGCGATGGCATTAGCAGTGCTACAGACGCAAGTAACACAATCCCCAGCGTTGCGTCAACCCCGATAGCAAATGGTGTGCTGCTCATTGACGCGATAGTGCCAATCATAAGTGCCCCTAGCGGACCGGCACCGATGGCGAGACTGATGACGCCTAGTGCTCGTCCGCGCATCTCTTCTCTTGCTCGCAGCATCACAAGGGTTGACTGCATTGTTGAGAATCCCGATGTCCCGAACCCCAGAACAAATAGAACTGGAAGTGCCACGTAGTACCACCGCACCATCGAGAAACATAAGAGCATAATCAGCCCAAGCATTGACCCACCGATGTACAACCTTCCATGGAACCGGATAACTCCTATCGAAGCGACGCTGATCGCGCCAACAAGCGCGCCCAACCCCTCGGCCCCTAGGAGAGTGCCCATGAGCCCAGGTCCAATCAAAAGGACATCACGAGCGATGACCGGAATCATCTGCGCGTAGGGAAAGAGTAGCAAATTCATCAGGATTGTGACGAGTACCGTTGTTACTAGCGCGTTGTCGCGCCTCACGTACCGGAATCCCTCCGCCAAATTGCCAAGGACGTTCGACAACCCAAGACGACTCCTGTTGGACGGCGGCAGGCTCACCGCTGAGATTAGGGCAACTGCCACGACGTAGATTGCGCTGACAACGATGTATCCTCCCACCACGTCAACCGTCGTTATCAGCACACCCGCCAACGCCGGACCAATCATGCGGCTTCCCTGCATACCCACAGAGTCCATGGCGATAGCGTTGGTTACTTTTGCTCTGCCCACGAGGTCGTGTATGGCTGAACGCCGAGATGGCATATCCAGTGCCCACCCGATGCCGGTGCACCCCATCACGACGTAAGCGTGCCAGAAGTGTACCGCCCCCGTCTGGAGCAGCACTGTCATCGCCAGCGCAGCACCACAGCTTACTACCTGCGTCATGACGAGGATTCGGTGCTTACTCACTCTGTCAGCCAACACACCGCCCACCATGCCAAGTATCAGAAGCGGTAGCATTCCAAAGAAACCGACCAGAGCCACTAAAAACGGCGAATCCGTCAACTCCAAGACCATCCATCCGAGCAGTGTCAGCTGCATCCACCGGCAGATGTAGGCTAGAAAGTTCGCAGGCCAAAGCAACCGGTAGCTCCGGTTGCCGAATGCCTCAAAAGTGCGCAAGGAATGTCCCCTGCGCATCATTAGTCGTGAAATAATTGCCATTAAACGTTGAGGATTATCCTATAGAGACCTGCTCATAGTTCTAGGTTTTGAGCGGCTCGCTCGCTGTGGATTGACAAATCCACGGCACACCGTTGAAAAATGTGCTACTGCCCACCACCGAAGATTTTGCCGCCTAAACTCCAGATACTAACCCCTGCAAAAGCAATCTGAATCAACGCAGATATAAATCCACCGATCCACATCACACGGTGCGTCCGATACGAGCTAGGGAGTTTGGAATTTAAGCGCAACGCGAGAACCATGACAAATGAAATCGCAAAGTTTCCCAAAGTGCCCGCAATTTGCGTGAGAATATCAAACTTTAGATCGCACCAAATGACAATAAAGGTAGAGACGAAAAAATAGGAACAGATGAAACGCTGAATTTTAGAGTACTGCCATTCGCGGGAGGGCCACAGCGCTTCTAAAAATTCGTGCGATACACGGGTAAGGACTTCGGGCACGGCTTGTAGGGTTCCCCAAAGTGCGGCAATAATACAGACGTAGTAAACCCAGACTAACGAAGGGTGAATATTACTCCAAACGTGAGCCTGCTCGGTGAGTAGGCTCCATCCTTCAAATCGGCTTTCTAGTGGATACAAAACAGCAGCGCCAGATATCATAAATGCCGCTGTTACAATAAACAGAACGATTGCGCCCATACCAGCATCCCACCGCAACGGAGCGACAAGTTGTCGTAATCGGCTGACCTGTTCTGGTGCGTCGGGCAGATAGTCAATCGCCTCGTGCTTGAAAGCATAGTCGCGGATGGCGTCAATATTTTGATGTCCTGTCAATCCCCAGCGGTGCAGTCCAATCCAGTTAGCGTAGACGATGTAGCCCATCGCCCCGCCGCCAACGTAAGCGAACGTTGTCGCCATCGTCAGTAGCGGATTTTGACGCGCATCTTCAGGTGTCCACTCTGGAAAGGATGGCAGGTGTCCAACATTTACAGCTCCAATGAAGGATTGCCAGAGATTTGGACGTACCATCAGGGTTCCGATAATCGTTCCAGTAACAAGGATCAAGCAGATGATGATTTGTTGCTTCTCCAACCTGCTATATGAAAGCCGCAGACTGAGTAATAAGGCGAGACCAATGAAGGTAGAGGTGAAGATGTTTTCCCAAATCGGCTCAGGGATTGATTGGGGCACTCCGTTGAGTAAAAAGTGAAACAGGTCCGCGCACGGTTTAGCAATCGGTACCCAAGCCATCGGACCACCGATTAATTCTGCAATCATAATCATAAGCAACAGCCAGCCGCGCGGTCCGGGCAGCCGTACCAGACGATGTCCAAGATATTCACCGCTAATAGCGGTGTAACGTCCAAGTAGATAAGTAAGAAAAACGCCTTTAACAATGCAGCTTAACAGCACGAGCCACATGAGGTCATAGCTAGCCCAAGCACCTGTACGGACGACGACAATCGTTTCGCCGGCACCGATGCTGACCGATGCTACAATCGCGGCGGGCCCAAAGACCGCAAGTAAGCCGCGTAGTTTCTGCATCGACCACGGCTGACCAAAAACCCCAGTAAGAGGTGGAATTTCGACGGTGCCTATCTCCTCTTGATTCTCATCGATTGTTTGTTTTTCCTCCATAGTTTCTCCTGTTGGTTAGGGTCGAAAAAATAATCCGGATAATTTCCCCTGATATCCCGGTGAAATTGATGAACCGCTTCTTATCGGAGCACAGCTTTGTTTCTTCGGTGCAACCTGTTAGATTGTGCCCGACCCAGTTTTGGCAACCAATTCGCCATAGCGGTTGAACTTCTCGCTTGGTGAATTGGGCTTGCCAACATTATAGCCACAGAGTAAAAAGTGTCAATAAAAAACGGGGGATAGTAGAGACATGTAAATGAGTAAAACAACGGATTGGGAGAGGGACTGTTATCCGGTGATACGTGTCCTCACGCTGATACAATTTCCTCCACATTTACCAGATAGATCTGGCGCGAGCCTTCATGCACGGAATCGAATGTTACCAGCCTGCCATCAGACGACCAACGTGGATGTAGGTCACATCGGATGTCGCCTGTGAAAATCTCTTCTGAAGAAAACTGACCCAACACAACCTTTCTCTCTCGTCTGATGTCATATAGCATCAGTTCTGCAAGGCGTTGCGGGTTTTTCGGGTATGAATCACATACAACCCAATTTCTGTCCGGCGAAAAGCTCGCATGACCGTCCCGTGGGAGAATGCCCGCTCCGAAAGGCTTAAAATCTCCTTTGCCATCCATAAACTCCAAAAACTGCATCTCTCCTGTTACGTCGCTGGAGATTAAGATACTGTTTTCGTCTCGCCAATAAAAGTGGGAAACCTTATTTCCAAATGGGATCTGACAGACTAGATCTGAACCATCAGGGTTCACGGTCCATAGCGATGACAAAAAACCGCTCCCATGTCTGATACGGCAGAAAAACAGAACCCGTGTCCCATCGGTGTTAAAGAGGACGTGGTTAAACCAAGCCAACCCATTTGATATGTTTTCATCCTGACTTTCCCCAATCACATCAGCGATCGATAAAATTAGATTTGAGCTGCCATCTTTTAAATCCAGCAGGAATAAGCCATCGTCCGTGGGCTGCGGCTGCAAACTGTCCGGATCCATTTCGTTCGCATATCCAACCACAGCGCGACAGTACGCCATACGGGCGAAATTCAATCCAATTGCAACGGGTTGAGTCGGTGAAAGCGCAGCAATCGCACCGTGAATAGTTCGGGTTTCTCTTGTTTGCAAATTGATTGCTCTCGAAACCAATCTATCGTTTTCCCAATCGTTGAACGTGAATGCGTTCCCAAAGCCGACATCAATCCAGTGCATCATACTTCCTTGTTGTAGGTTGAAGGCACTGGTAGATGCAAATGGAATAAAGGCATGGGTTTCTCTGTCGATCACCCCTACTGATGCAACATCCCCAACAATTGGCCGATGTTCGTGGAAATCAGTTTCGAGTGATAGGTGGTATTGGAGTGATGGGTCCCACGCTTCAATGCCGTAGTATCCATAGAAATGGTGTTTAGGGGGTGATGAAAGTCGGGTGATGGTAATCATAGATCTCTCCTTACGCTCAAAAAGCGATTGAAGGCTAGGATAAAACATGGTAACATCAAAAGTGATAATATTCACGTCTATTCAGCAATCTAGTGCCCCAGAAAAGGATACAAATACCCCTGATCCGGAGGAGCAATTCCACATGTCAATCTGTTTAACCCTTCTCGGAACCGGTACGCCAACACCGCTCCTTCATCGTGCGGGTTCTAGTTACTTGGTCGCCCTCGGCGAGGAGATGTTCCTCTTTGATTGCGGGCCCGGTTGTGTGCGGCGGCTACTGGAAAAAGGCGTCCCACCCACCCGTATTACGCACCTATTTTTAACCCATCTACATTATGACCACTGTGTAGATTATGGCTATTTGGTGTTGTCGCGCTGGGACCAGGGTGTCGGCAAAATTCCAGAGCTACGTGTGTATGGTCCCTCAGACACAGCACAGATGACCCAGCGACTCTTTGGTGAACATGGCGTTTTCGGGCCGGATCTGGCAGCAAGAACCGAACATCCCGGCAGCCATTTCATCTATGAAAAACGGGGTGGGATATTGCCACGCGAGAGGCCGAGCCCAACGGTGACTGAGGTCGCTGACAGCACTGTAGTGGAACGGACGGATTGGCGCATAAACGTTGCAGAAGTCGTCCACTGCCAACCCCAACTCACCTGTCTTGCCTACCGCTTGGAGGCACGTGGACACTCTATTGTCTTTGGGGGTGATACGGCACCAATAGCAAAACTCACCGAACTTGCAGCGGGTGCCGATGTACTGGTGCATATGTGTCACTTTATCAATGGGGTTGTTACAGATTCCAGATTGACGGGCTGTTGTTCGGGGCATCTGGACGCAGCGCGTACAGCGCGTGATGCTCAAGTCAGCACACTGGTGTTGGTTCACTTAACGGAGCAGGTTTCGCGTCCTGGGATACGTGAACGCTTGTTGTATGAGGCAGGGCAGATTTTTGACGGTCATATCATCTTGGGGGAAGATTTGCTCGATATACCGCTTGATGGGATAAAGGCAGAATTGATTCAATAGGTATTGTAACCCAAGTCGCTAGTTATGTGCGGTGCGATAAAAGTCAATCCCTATACCCGTAGGTCGGACGTCTCCCGATGCCGTTCCAAGCATCCCGATAAATCGGGACTTCGTTGTACCCGATAAATCGGGTTTTCAACTTGCCGGAACTACAAAGCCCCAGCAGGGTGATAGGTGTATAGAACATCGGTAAACCTATTGCTCCAAACTCTAGTAGTAAGTATGTTGCTTGGATCTCCCGACAGGTCGGGATTCCTCCGATTCATCGGAGTCCTCGGAACGGGATCGGAACGGAACCGATCTTATCGTGGGCAATAATTGAATGGTTTCACCCTCACAAAAGGAAACGAAGGAAATATGATAAATCCAATCCGTATTTTAATCGGAGTAATGTTAATCAGCCTTTTTAATTTAACAACGGCATTTGCCGAGATTACGATAGATGGCGAAACCATCCACGTCGAAACCAACAACTACAAAGTCCAATTCGACCGCGGTGTTATTACTCAACTCCACAACAAACTCACCGACGAGACCTACACCCTGCCCTCCGATACCAACATCAACAGAGGGATTCGGGGAGAGACTAGCATCTTAATAAGAGACAGATTTGTTTGGACATGGCACGGTAACACAGTAGAGACACGCAAAATTAGCTCACACCAAGCTGAATTCCTATTCCGTGATGGAGGGAGCGAAATAAGGGTAGCTATTGAGGTTGATCCGCAGACCGATGACCTGCTCATCAGCGGCGATTGCAATGCCCCTAAACCTGACGTCTACGGGATGCAGTGGGGGATTGGCAATTTAGATCTCAATACGCTCAGTCTCATCCTCCCTTCAAAAGGCGGACAAATTATCGACGCCGCGGCTGCAATCGAAGGTGAAAACTTCGACTATCCTAGCCCGAACTGGGAAGTGCAACTTGCCATTATCGAAGCAGAACGCGGCGGATTCTTTGTCCGAGGCACTGATACCTCCTTTCAGTCCAAGGCGTTGATTTACGAAAGTGATGACGGTGAATTCGGACTCGGTTTCAGAACCCTCAATCAAGCCCCATGGGATGGACAGACTTCAGCAGAATCCATTACATGGCGGTTGAACACCTACATCGGTGATTGGTGTGTGCCAGCCCAGATTTATCGCGATTGGATGGAAGAAGCGTTCGATCCGTGGCGACTGTCAGATATGCCAGCATGGGTTGGAGACATCGGCTTAGTTGTTACCTACACAAGATTTGATGTCGGAATGCTGGAGAGGTTAGCAGAACTGGTAGATCCGACCAAAACCCTTATCTATCTGACAGAGTGGCGCGCCAACCACCCTTATAGCTACCCCGACTACACCCCAAGGGAGGATCTGGGTGGCTTCATGGGAACCGCCCATCGGCTTGGATTTCGGGTAATGCTACATGCTAGCCTCCATGACATCTCACCCACCCATCCTCTCTACCCCGAATTTGAGATGTATCAATATCGACATCCTGATAACGGAAAGTTGATGGGCTGGAGATGGGAAGAAATAGACGCCCCAAACCGTTATGCCCACATTAATCCTGCCAGTTCCAGATGGAGAAACCTGCTTATTCAACAGTGGAAGGAGGTGTGGGAGAAATACAATATTGATGCCTTCCATCTAGATACGAGCCACTTCGTCTTGAGCGATGCCAACGGCTTGATTGAAGGACTCACCGGTGCCCAAGGCAATGTGTTGATGCACAAGGAGTTGGCCCAAGCGATGCCCGGCGTCGTTTTCGGGGGTGAAGAACTCCACGAAGTTACCTTTTTCCGTGAGAGTTTCGCTCAACGCTGGCCCTCTGAAGCAACTCTTCACCCTATTAGCGCATTCCTCTTTTCTTCCTACACAAGCCTATATGCTTACCTCGGAATTAACCCGATAGAGCATCCTAGCTATCACACCATGCTTGATGCTTATGAGGGACGAGGTATCCTGCCAAGTGTTCAATTGAACCACGCGGATTTATTGGATAGACCGCTCACGCAACAGATGCTCGGTGTTTTTCACCAGTGGCAGAATCTTGGCTTGAGACCCAACATCAACTGTAATTGGGGACCGGATATCCTGTTCCAATACACTACCCAAACCGGCGAAACGGCAACCTATCAACGCAAACCGAGTGGCTCTGTTCTGATTCTGCCCGATGGTGGTGGATACGAACGGGTCTTCAATGCGACGCAAGCGCAGACCGATAGGGGACTCGCGCATTGGCGTGGGTATAACGACACGCACTTAATCGGCTTAAATCCGGATAGAGCTTATTTTCTGGGCGATGCGCCGCGTGATTTTTCTCAGGTTCGGGTGAACTCCTTATCCCCCGATGTTTACATCAGTGAGACCCGTGTTACTGATCACGCGGCATTGTTTCGGTTTGAATCCAGCGGTTCTGATAAACAGACCACCGTCGGCTTTTTCCTTCCCACCCCACCGATAGTGAGTATTCCCGATACACTTCACCCTACCGATTCGAGCCAATATACCCTTGAAGCGAATCTGTCTCAACTGGTTGTCATCTTCCTTGCCCCGTTCGAGCAGATCACCCTGCCCTATCATTTGATAGAGGCAAAGGCACAATTTAACGCAGGGCAGCAGCTTGACAATATCTTTCGACGCGGAACTCATCGCAGATTTGGCAACTATGGAGAGGAAACTATTGATAATATTACAAAAGAGATCATCAACGCCATTCCGCCTGCAAATGGACAGACGATTCTCCAGTTCCCACTCTCCCTCCCCGAAGAGCCGTCAACCTTCTCCTTCTCAATGGGCTTAGTTGAGGGGTGCAGCAAGGGGGTGCTGATTCAAATCCGTCTCAACGGTCAAACTTACTTTGAAACCTTCAAGGATACATTTGATTGGACGGACGGCAACGTCTCCCTCTCCCAGTTTGCCGGCCAATCGGTGCTATTGGAATTGGTGACAGATCCCGCTGAAGCACGCAGTGGAGGGTCAGACTGTGATTGGGCGTTGTGGGCGGACCTCCACATCGCCGCTTCCCCCAATCCCGATGCCAACCTTGATGGACGGGTTAATATCCTCGACCTCATTACTGTCGCTCACAGTCTCGGACAACAGCCACCGAGCAATCCCCAAGCGGATACCAACAAAGATGGCGTGGTCAATCTCCTAGACCTCGTCTTCGTCGCGGAGCATCTCAGTCAAAACGCCGCCGCACCTTCCCAGCTGGCTCTCATCGAATCTATCCCCTCCTCCGCCAAAGAGGTCATCGCCGCACAGCGCGCCTTGAGTGAGTTAGAAGCGATTCCCAACAAATCACACGGCGTTCAAACCGCCATCGAACTCCTACGACACTACCTATCCATCGCGGACCGGAACGTCAAAGAAACCAAACTCCTGCCCAACTATCCCAATCCCTTCAACCCGGATACATGGATACCGTATCAGCTATCGGAACCAGCCACAGTAACTGTCAAAATCTACGATGTGACCGGCAGCTTGGTCAGAACAATCCAAGTCGGACACAAGCCGGTCGGCTACTACCTCACCCGTGAGCGGGCGGTCTACTGGGACGGTCGAAACCAAAATCGAGAGTCCGTCAGCAGCGGCGTCTATTTCTACACCCTAAACACCGATACCTACACCCAAACCCGTCGCATGGTTATCGTCAAGTAGGCGGGTGGCATCGGAATGGTCGGGAATCGGAATTCCCTCCTACAAACAGGCAGACGGCAGGATATAGGTCGAGATTCATATCTCAATACCTGCTTATAGGCTGCACATCAACCTGTAGGGGTTGGGTTTCCCAACCCGTTGGGCGAGGAAACCTCGCCCCTACGACACGTAAATGTCAACACGCCCTAGTTAATCGGCACGGTTCGGGGGCCAAATTCTGGGGAAGAAGGGATCTGTGCACGGGTCCCCGTGTTCCACATAGGGTCCGAGTTGGGCACCAATCAGATTATCTCTGCCATACTTGTTATAAGTCGTGCCGCCGGGCATCATATTGAGCGCAATCGAGAGACGCGGCGCAGCTGTCCGATTGGGACCCGAGCCGTGAAAGGTCAGTCCTGTGTGGAAGCTGACTTGGCCCGCTTTGAGTGCGCAAGGTGTTTCCACCCACCGCCGGTCACCTTGAGAAAACCTTTTTGCTGAACCGCGCAGGTCCTTATTCGCAAAGCCGGCGGCCTCTTTGATTAGCCCCCATTTATGCGATCCCTGAACAAAACACATACCTCCATTGGACAGGTCGGTGTCCTGCAGCGCAATCCAAGCCGTGCAGAAGGTGGTAGTGTTGAACATGGTCCAATGGGCGGCATCCTGATGCCAACCAACATTACCATCCGGAACTTCGTTCGTATCGGAACTGATCCCCGGTTTGTAGAGGATCTGGTCGTGAACCAAGCGGACCTCCCGCGTCTCCATCAGTTGAGAAGCCAGACAACCAATCTCGTTGGAATGAATCAACTCACGGATTTTGGCGTTCACCCACCAACCGTTGACCACATGTGCTAATTTCGGACTCTGCGGATCAAATTTCGGTGGTTGTCCCCAGTGCATAGCATCGAAGTCCCGTTCACCACAGATGGTGCGGCAGACCGCATCACGGAGCTCCGCCACCACCATATCGTCGAATAACTGGGGACCAATCCAAAAACCTTGCTTTCGATATGCCTTCCGATCTGCTTCTTCCAGCTCAACTCCGACCATCTGAGTTTTCATGTGCATACTTTATCCGTTTTCCGGTGAACGGTTACATTCATACAAACGCAAAGACGCGCGTCGGGGCACCGGAGCTCCGCGCTAATTTCATCGGCGCAATCGCTACGTGAAAATGTGTCGGCAGTTGGCTTAGATTACAGAGATCTTCGACCTGTGGGATACCAGCACCAAGAAAAACGACATGGGCAGGTGGCAATCCATCATGCTGCGGGGGATGTCCAGCCATTGAGTCAATGCTGCAGGCATCCGTCCCTATTGTCTTAATCCCTTTCTGGACAAGCAGCCTCGCGGCATCTTCGCTGAAGCCGATCCATTGACGATTGAAACTATCTTGGTAGGCGTATCGATCCATCCCGGTCCGCATAAAGACGATGCTATCCGGAGGAATGTCGCCATTTTCGGCGATCCACTTTTCGATATCTTCCTGCGTTACGGCATCACCTGGATGTTTTATCTCCGATAGATCTATCAGCACCGCGGATCCCGTTAATTTTTCCTGCGGAATTTCAGCGACGGTGAATCCGTCGGCGTACATCAGGCAAGGCACATCAATATGCGTGGCGCAATGTCCGGACAGATCCACTCGGCTTTCAAAGTAGCCATCCTTTTCGATTGTTGCTGTATCGTAGATATTGACAGGATCAATCGGTAGTTCGCGTGGACTGTTTTCATCAACTGTGTAAGAGAGATCTATTACTTTCTGAAAATCGATTTGCATTGTTATTTCCTTATATATCATTCGGTGGAGCGAAACTTGAGCACCGTTAATTTTTTCTCTACGGTCTAGCGAGTTTGACAATTATAGATCTATGACGTTGCAAAATAGGTCAGGGTTTATTTCCTTGAACGAACATAGGTGGATGCCAATTCTGTTTAATCCCCAAGCATTAGTTCTCTGTATCCTGATTTCGCCAGATTGTGATTCCATTCTGGTTGTAGTATCAGTTGAGTTGAATAGCACTGACAACTTGTCAAAATCCCACAAAACCGGTGATTGTAAAAAGTCATAATTTTTTCTGAACAAAAAGATGGGGTTCAGCGTCTAAGGATTAAACTATAAATTTTTACGCAATGCATCAGGGAGGAGATTCAAATGCACCGTCAGTGTACCGTTTTATTGCTGTGCTGTGCTATTAGCCTGCTATACCTCAATTCGCAATCCACATACGCACAAGGTGAAAAGCGCGCAGATCGGAAAACAGCTGAAGAACGAGAAAGCGGTGGAGATTTCTATCGCGTTATCATTGAAAACAACCTATTCCGTCCGTTGGGTTGGCAGAAACCAAACCGAGATCCAGAATACGCACTGATTGCCACGTGGATTGGCACACAAGGAGCTGTCGCAAAAGCTCTCGTGATGGAACGAAAATCCAGCCAACTCTATTATGTAGCTAGGGGCGAGAAGGTTGGGGACGCAATCGTCGAAAACATCGCAGCAAATCAAGTGAGCCTCAAAGACTCAAATGACATTGTAACCCTCAAAGCAGAAGCGATACAGTTTCTCAGCAGTTCGAGCCGCTCAGGCGAAAGATCGGGTGAACGCGGAGGTTCTGCAGCTGACGCAGAACGTGAGCGTAATGAACGCAGGGCACAAAGAGGCGCGCGGCGCGGGGCAATTGGTGAAGATGAAGCATTGCGCGAATGGTTGCGTAACGCGTCACCGGAAGAACGCCGTCGGAAGCTAGAGGCAATTCGACGTCAACGCCAAGGTGCTGGACGCCGTGGTGGCAGAGGCAGGGCCACTGACGATGATGCAAAGAAAGCTTCTGATGACGGCGGTGATAAGGGCGAAGACGAAGAAAATTGGGAAGAGATAAAAGGCAAATAATCCAAAAGTCATGGAAGGGAACCGTTTAATTCCACTGACGAATATCCCTCTCAAGACCTGTTCACTTACCTCCCAGTCAAGCCGACTCCTTCCATCTGAGAGTGTTCCGTCAACCCGCAAAGTCACGGTATCTCCCTACCTGCGACCCAGTCAAAACAATAGGGAGTACCGTCGCTTAAGACGTGCTTGCTCGGTCGGTCACGGAGCACCACCGCGTCCTCATCAGAAAGCGAAGTAAAACCTCCTGTGCTTCCGGCGTACCGATGCGATACAAGGCATGAACCGCGTCGCCGCGAACGTACATGTTTCCATCAGAAAACACCGCTTCCAACGTACTAACGGCCTCCGCTGCGTGGGGACCAATCCGCGCCAATGCCAGGGCTGCATCCTGCCGAACCCGTTCATTCTCATCCCGCAGTGCTGCGCTTAATGCAGGGATGGCTGTTGACTCCTGTTGACTGACTGTCCCTAACGCTTCAGCTGCATGGAAACGAACTCTCTCCGATTCATCTTCTAACGCCGCCACCAATGCCGGAACAGCGGCTTGTGCGGGAGAACCAATATCACCCAACGCCTCCGCGGCGGTCTCACGAACCTGCGAATTTAGATGTTTCAAGCCGCCGATGAGTAGGTCAACCGCAGGTGCACCTATCGCACTTAACGCATAATACGCATTTCGGCGTATCGACTCCGATTCATTCTCAAACGCTTCCATCAACGCAGGCACCACCGACTCTCCAAATTCGCTTAACGCATAAGCAGCACTGAGGCCTATTGACTCAGAATCATTTCCCATCCCTTCGATCAGTTCCGGTACAGATTCCATCGATCGACTGTTGCTTGGCGTGTCGCCGTTTGTCTTCCCATAATGCCAATCCCAAACGTGCTGGAACATCTTTTGATGCCCACCATTACCAAGCGGCTCGTTTTGATCCCACTCCGTCTTTTCGCTGCTCCATGAAGGGAATTGCGGCTCCGACATGCGGGCAAAGAGGAACTTCATCATATAACGATTCTGGTCGGTACGATTCGGCATGGCACGGTGCCAAAGATCGTAATTCACAATCGCCACCGTGCCGGCTTTGCCACAGACCGGGAATTCGTCGCTGACGGTTGTGCCGTCAGGGGTGTTATAGTAGTGGCTCCCCGGAGCGATTGCGGTGGGTCCGAGCTCTATAGGCATATCCTGTGGATAGTAGAAAACCAACAATCTTCGAGTGTGATGCGACCATTCTTTGCCGCTATCTTGGTGCATCCGCTGCCCTTCACTCTTTGGTTGATTAAAATGGGAATGGCGATGGGGTTGCATGTAGTAATCCTCACCCAAAACACTGGTCAGTCCACCGATAACCCACTTATCATCAAAAACTGCTTGAATCTCAGGGATTTTGGGCAACAGGTTATTCCCCGGATTGCCCTCCTTTTCAAACACCGTTTCGGTCTGCTGGTAAATGAAATCGTGAAAACTTGCTGGAAGATCTGTATTGACGATCACATAACCGTTAACAATAAAGTGCCGCATCTGGTCGTCAGTGAGAAGGTATGTTTTATCTGCCATTTTCTGTTTTTTCCTTTTAGCTGTGAATCTGTCCAACTTGTGATTCGATAGTAAGGGTGGTCAGAGCTTCAGTTGTCACGTCAACCGGGAAAATGTCATTCGCGCAGTAACGGCTCAAGCTTACTTCACAACCCGCTCCGCTGGAGCGGAAGAAGCCACCAAGCTTCTTTCTATGGACATGTCGGTCTGCTGGAGCGAAAGATAGAGCACTTCAGGTTTAACAGAAAATCGTCTATAACAGAAAGACGTTAACCCGCCAAATCAAGGCATCTCCCTACCGGCGGCAGAGAGATAGTGAGTACCATTGCCTAATGCGTACTTTCTCGGTTGGTCACGGGGCACCACCGCGTCCTCATCAGAAAACGAAGTAAAACCTCCTGTGCTTCCGGCGTACCGATGCGATACAGGGCATGGACAGCATCGCCGCGAACATACCGGTTTTCATCAGAAAACACCCCTTCCAACGCGCCAACGGCATCCGCTGCGTGGGGACCGATCCGCGCCAATGCAAGGGTTGCGTCCCGCCGAACCCGCTCATTCTCATCCCGCAGTGCTGCGCTTAATGCAAGGATGGCTGTTGTCTCCTGTGGGCTGACTGTTCCTAACGCTTCCGCTGCATGGGAACGAACCCCCTCCGATTCGTCTTCCAACGCTCCCACTAATTCCGGGACGGCGGCTTGTGCGGGACGACCGATATCCCCCAAGGCCTCCGCGGTGGTTTCACGTACTTGCGAATTTAGATGTTTCAAGCGATTGGTGAGTGGATCAACCGCAGGTGCACCTATCGCACTTAACGCATAGTACGCATTTCGGCGTATCGTCTCGGATTCATCCTCAAACGCTTCCATCAACACCGGCACTGCTGATTCCCCATGCTCGCTTAACGCATAAGCGGCACTGAGACCTATCGACTCCGAGTCACTTCCTATTCCTTCGATCAGTTCCGGCACAGATTCCATGGATCGACCATTGCTTGGCATATCCCCATTCGTCTTGCCATAATGCCAATCCCAAACGTGCTGGAACATCTTTTGGTGTGTACTGTTACCCATCGGCTCGCTTTGTTCCCAGTCCACCTTTTCGTTGTTCCATGAAGGCGACTGCGGCTCCGACATGCGGGCAAAGAGGAATTTCATCATGTAACGGTTCTTGTCGGTACGGTTCGGCATGCCGCGGTGCCAAAGGTCATAGTTCACAATTGCCACTGTGCCGGCTTCGCCGCAGACCGGAAATGCATCGCTGACCGTTGCGCCGTCAGGGGTATTATAGTAGTGGCTTCCCGGAACGATCCCGGTGGGTCCGAGCTCTATAGGTGTATCCTGTGGATAGTAGAAAACCAACAATCTTCGAGTGTGATGCGACCATCGTCTGCCACCGTCCTGATGCATCCGCTGCCCTTCGCTCTTTGGCTTATTGAAATGGGGATGACGATGGGGTTGCATATAATAATCCTCGCCCAAAACACTGGTCAGTCCACCGATAACCCACTTATCATCAAAGACCGCTTGAACCTCAGGGATTCTGGGTAACAGGTTATTCCCCGGATTGCCTTCCTTTTCAAACACCTCTTCTGTTCGCTCATAAATGAAATCGTGAAAATTCGCTGGGAGCGCTGTGTTGACAGTTACATAACCGTTAACAATGAAATGCCGCATCTGGTCGTCAGTGAGAAGGTATGTCTTATCTACCATTTTCTATTTTTTCCTTTCGACTGTAAAAAGTTATAGACATCTCTATATGACATCAAGGACAATTAAACAAAAACTGCTGGAGAGACATTAAATCTCTCGCTTAGTGCCTTAATCTGTTCAACAGCAAGAGATCACTTTCCATTGAGGAGGTCTAAAACAACCTTTTGGCTACCTACTTCTGGCAAATCGCTGGGCTTCAAGTTGTGATCCTCCATCAGAAACTTCAGACAATCTACGGGATCTGCCTCCGGTTCCGGGATATTGCTGTCTTCATAGTCCTTAATTAAAGTTCCTAGCGTATCCATCAATGACTCGATCAATGGAGATTCATTTTCGCTCGCCTCATCTATTAATCGAGGGGTGTGCGTACGTAGATATCTTGGTCATAATCCCATAATTTGAGCAGATTAATCTTATTAGCTGTATATATACATTGCGCTCCGCTGGAGCGCGGGCATCCGCTGTATCGGCATTCTATAGACATATCGCTCCTCTGGAGCGAAGATAGCCGGCGGGTCGGTGGGTTTTTTGGGGATTTGGTTTGCTGAAGATACGCCGGCTCGGTGGCTGCTTTGTTTGCTTATCCGTGTTTTCTGTGTAATCTGCTGAATCCGTGATTCAGACAATAATCATGCACACCCCTCTATTAATTCGTCGAGCCACCCGACAGCTTTGTTATACTGTTGTTCGGTTTCAAATGTTGATAGGACTTTTGATGCGACGGGCCAGACTTTAATGGTGTCGGCTAGTTCTTGGTCTAAAACCGTCATAACTTACTTCTTTCATCTCCCTTGATCATAATCTTAATGTGTCAAGATATTCCTGATATATATGCGCCTTTTCGCATAGACAACGTAGGCTCCCAATCTAAATCTATTGTCCCCGATATTAAAAACTGTCAACTTTCCCACCTGATCTGCACTCCGAAAAGTCTTTCGCAAATCCGGGAAGGACTTAAAATTCGTTCGCTTTGCGATTCAATACCATCGGTCTAAAGGACGCTCAGCTTCCTGGTGTTTTTGGCTGAATTCAAGGATTCGCTTTCTTGTTATAATGTGCATGTGAGGCACTCCTGCTTGCTGCTTAACACTAAATCCAGAGTGTGTTCTGAAAGCACATCAACAAAAGTTACCATACCTATCCTCACAGGGCAGCGAGCTCGACCGGCTCAATTTTCAGATCTTCGGTCAAGTAGCCCGCTTTGACCCCCGACGAATGTTCAAAAATGAGTAGCCAGTTTTCTGTCTGTGCCTGTTTCAACACCCACTCCTTGTTTTTCATCGCGGTCAAAGCGTCAAGATCAAATCCCATGACGTAATGTGTTTTCAGGTGCGAAGGTGTTGGGACCAAGTCCGCCAGAAAACATGCAGTCAACCCGCCCGATCGCACCGTGACGATCTGATGGTTTGGTGTGTGGCCCGGGGCAGGTAGTACCGCCACGCCGGGGGCAATCTCCTCGTCCCCGGAGGTAAGCACAACTTGTCCTCGTTTTTCGAGTGGCTCCCAGGTGTGCGGGAGATAACTGGGTTTGCTGCGCGGGTCAGGCTCCTTTGCATACGCTAGTTCACCCTGATTGATGTAGTAGGCGGCGTTTGGAAATGTGGGTTTGAATTCTCCACTCCCTTCTTGAAAGCAATTCCAGCCGGCGTGATCGAAATGTAGGTGTGTTAAAATGACTTTGCTGATACCCGCTGCCTGTACCCCTGCCGCTGCGAGGCTTCTCAGTAACTCTGTCTGCGATTTGTCAACACCATACAGGAAAGCGAATTTTTCATCGTAGGCATTGCCGAGTCCGGTATCGACCAGAATATTCTCCGTAGGCGTCCGAATCAACAGGCAATTAAGCCCCATCAGGATTCGGTTGCGATCGTCAGCAGGATTGGTGCGTTCCCACAGCACCTTCGGTATCGTGCCAAACATAGCACCTCCGTCCAGCCGGAATGTGCCATCGCTGACCACAAAAAGTTCAAATTCACCAAATTTCATAATACCCCCACCTTAGTTCACGCTTAATTCTTCAACGGTTTCCCTGTCTTGAGGGTGTGCTCGATCCGCTGATGTGTTTTTTCCTCACCACAGAGACCGAGAAACGCTTCGCGCTCTAACTCAAGGAGATAGTCCTCGGATACAGATTGGGGTGTGGAAAGCACCCCGCCACAAAGGACATACGCAAGCTGATTCAAGATCTTCACATCGTGGTCACTGAGATGTCCAGCCCGCCGTGCAAGATCTACTTCTGAGCGCAACTGGATAAGTCCCGTTTCGCCCAGCACAAATACCCCCCTCGGTTGAGGTTCCTGATACCCATCTGCAGCCATTGCCAGTACCAGCTGCTTGGCGTCGTGAAGATGATGCATCCGATTGATTGAAACAGTGTCTTCCTTACGGAGATAGCCGATTCGCTTTGCGTCCACAGCACTCTCAGATACCTTGGCGTAGGCGATGGTTTCAAAGGCACGCTTAAAGTGTGGAAACAGTTCATCCTCCGCAGCCAACGGAACACCCTCTAGGCAGCGGATCGCCATCTCTTTTACGCCGCCTGCAGCGGGGATAAGCCCAACCCCCACCTCGACCAGACCGATGTAAGTTTCAGCAGCAGCACAGATTCGATCTGCCCCGAATGCGATTTCGCAGCCACCGCCCAAAGCCATACCAGCAGGGGCGGCAACCACCGGCTTGGGAGAGAGTCTGAGTCTCATGTTCGCCCTTTGGTAAGCGGAGATCATCCCTTCAAGTGCTTCCCAATCCCCGTTTCGAGCCCGTTCAAGCATCAAGGCAAGATTCGCACCGACGGAGAAGTTGTCCGCGTGATTTCCAATAACCAATCCCTCAAAATTGCGCTCCACCTCATCAAGGGCTTCAAACATCATCTCAATGCTTGGGTTATCGATCGCGTTCATCTTGCTGTGAAATTCAAGACATAGGACTCCATCGCCCATATCGATGAGGCTTGCATCCGGGTTGGATTTCACGGGTTTGCTTTTGGACGATGGTTTGTAGAATGAAGTACGTCCCGAATCTAGCAGATTTGTAACGAGAGACGGAACTGCATCGTTTTCTGATTTCATCCGTTCGACGGATTCCGGCACACCGATAGCGTCCCACGCTTCAAAAATCCCAAGCTCCCAGTTGAATCCCCACTTCATCACGTTGTCAATACTCACCAGATCATCGGCGATTTCGGGGATGCGTGATGCCGCATAGCGCATCGTATGGCTGAGACATTTCCACGCAAACTGTCCCGCACGGTCATCGCTGTTAATTAGTTGCCTCAGACGCTCTCCTGCGTTAGTAATTCGTCTGACCCCACCAATCGAATCAAACCGGACCTCTGAGCGGGGTGCGTATTCAAGCGTATTGTAGTCCAACGTCCAGATTTCGCTGCCGTTTTCGCCACGGCGTCTTTGATAGAAGCCGCCCCCTGCTTTTTCGCCGAGCCATCCTTTTTTAACCATTTGTAAGATAAAATCGGGAACCCGAAAAACCTCACGCTGCTCATCGCTAGTTGCATTCTGGTAGACGTTGTTCGCCACATCCACGAGAACGTCAAGCCCGATGATATCTACCAGACGGAAGGTTGCACTTTGAGGACGCCCCATCGGTGGACCCGTAATCGCATCCACTTCGTCAATGGTATACCCCTCTTCAAGCATCAGGTGGATGGTGTGCAGAATTGAGAAAATACCGATCCGGTTGGCGATAAAGTTCGGCGTGTCTTTACAACGGACAATCCCTTTACCGAGGGTGTGTTCCGCAAAATCGGAGACGAATTTGACCAGATCCGGGCGGGTTGTATCCGTTGGAATGAGCTCAATCAGGTACATATAGCGCGGTGGATTGAAGAAATGTGTACCGAGAAAACATTCCCGATAGTCCTCTGAGAGGTCTTCAGCAATGGTGCGAATTGAAATGCCGGAGGTATTGGAACTCACAAGTGTGCCGCGCCTGCGATGCTGGTTAATTCGCTCATGAACCCGTTTTTTGACATCAGGGTTTTCGACCACCGCCTCAATAATCCAGTCCGCATTCGCCAGCCATTCGGCGTGATCGTGAAAGTTGCCGACACGAATCAACCCTGCGGCGTCGGGGACGTAGAACGGCGAGCGAGTTTTCGCGCTTTTCATCCGATCCAAAGCCGATTGTGCGATCCGATTCCGCACAGTAGGGTCGTCGAGCGTTAAGTGATTGGCACGTTCCTCAGGGATAAGTTCCGTGGGCGGGATATCCAGCAAATCACACGGAATCCCAACGTTGGCAATGTGGGCGGCGATCTGAGAGCCCATTGTCCCTGCCCCAACCACAGCAACTCTCTTGATTTGGCGATATCGACTGTTTCGCAAGGAATTATCCTTTCTTATACGGCGATGCTCCTATATTGACTAATCAACTCATTTTGCTAATTTTCGAGCAGTCCATAATTGACTGAATTTCGAGCGGGTTTAGATAGCAAAAATCTATCCTAAAATTAGCACCGGATTGTAGCGGATTTTCGAGCAGGTTTCAAGCGAAAAATTGGGGAGGGAATTAGCATCGGATCTGAAGGAGGAAACTGGAGTGGGCTTGATGATTCCAAACTAAACCATTTCAGATTCAGGATGGGGATGTTCACGTGATAGCTCATTATCTATGATTTTTAAGATTGGCAAAGCAACGCCTTTATTTATAAAAATCTCGTGTGGATCATAAGAAAAAACGATTTTTAGCCTTTGCATTTTATTCAAAGTGTTAATTGATGTCAGTATTTGATCTTTATAAATATCAACTAAATCCGTAATACCTTCATGTAGTGTGGCTGTATCAAATCGTATATCATCATGTGCTATATACCAATTTCTTATCTCAATTACTCTGGACAGTCGCGGATCAGGGCGACTTATTCCCGATTTGTCTTTTCGTTCAGGATAATAACAGTCTGTATAGCGTTTTGCATACGCTCGATATGAGTTAGTGTATTCCTCTGGAGATTCCTCCATAAGTCGAGAAATCCCCATGACACAACTATCAAAATAGGTTCTCACATAATCTTGCCAAAAAATTGGATTACTATACTGAACCAAATCATGGATCGGGTTTTCTAATCTCAAATTAAGATTAACCATATAATATCCCATTTGGTGAGGCAAAAATATATTAAGCAATCTCAGTTTTAGATTTAAGTTAATAGTATCAACACATAACTTGTAATAATCTTTAGAGAAAGACTCTAATTCTCCTCCCATTCTTTGACATGGATCTATATTAGCCTTTATATACGAGTGAAGGAAATGATCTTGTTCACTTTTTTGGCACTTGGTGAAATGTACCGAACTATTAACATTATTGGCGTATTTGGACGGACTCGGATCGTATAAATACCAATATCTACTTTCAGCAATATGATAAACTGGCAAGGGGGCATCCACCTCTAATGGCGAGAAATCGTCGTCTTCTCTGTCTTCTCTGACCATGATGATACCATCTATGCCTTCTTTTACTAGAGGGAACCAAACTCCTTTTGAACAACTGCATAATAAATATACTCGCGGCAATGCTGAGACTTCATCATTGTCCAAAAAGTAATCCGTTTTATATTCTATGGGGGTCTGGCATTCATCACAAATGGGGAATAGACTTTTTAAGTTAAATCTACGACAGCGCTTGCAATATGGCATAGCTGAAACTGTCGTCATTTCATGTGGAATCGTTATGGTTCCACAATCTCTGCATTCATATTTTTGGCTCTTTTCAATATATTCTGGATATGATAGTGAAGACCAGTTTTCTATATCGCTATTTGAAAATCTCATTGATTTCATCAATCTCCTCCATGAGTCGAAGTGTTTCCGTCACTGCAACCAAAATACTCCGATACTGCTGGACTTCAGCACGATTTAACGCCGAACCCTTCCTATCCTCTAGCCACTTTTTACAGACCTGATACGCGCCAATCTCATAATCCCATACATCTATTGGCACATCCGTAAAATGCTGGGTCGGATTAATCCAAACACCTTCGTCTACATACTGAACCATTGAGATAATCCCTTCCCCTTCTCCTTCAAACCGATGGTGCGATGGCTCCCAGTGCCCGGTAGGAGTGATTTGCGATTGTGCGCCTTTCAGCAGATGCCAATCAATCAACTCACCCCCCAATGCGCTGAGTGTGCGGAAGTGTTCAATATCCGGAGGCAAGGGGATGCGTGGGTATCCATATTTTAAGAAGTCATAATACCATTCACGATAGGTAGGACTGTATAAGATTGCATAGATATAGGCGAGAACCTCCTCCGGTGAAACACCTTCAGGGAGACCTGACGGCGGAGTTTGTGGTAACGCAAGCTGCTCTGAGAGTGTTCTGAGAAAGTCTGATTTGAGATTAATCGAACGTTCCATTAAGATCTCTATTTCGCCTGGTTCTGGATACAGATAAAGCGGGAATACATGGCCGGATTCGCTTGTTCTGTTTGAGATATAGCAATTTTCAGTAATTTTGTCGGTTACCAGGGCGTGTTGCCATGCGGGACTTTTGACAAGGCGACAAACGCAGAGGGCGAGATTATCCTTTCGTAGATGGCGCATAACATTATGGCGTGGTGTCATGTGAAACCCAGACAACTGCCCGGTGTAGTAGGTCCAGCGTACATCAAAGGGACGGTAGTAAATGGGTGCTATGTGCTGTTCTGTATTGGGATGATTTCGGAGATCCGCTTGGGCGAGGTGGACTTTCCAATCTCGGCTATCCCTTCCCAAACCGTACTCCTCCCGTGCGTCTGCTTCAGGAAGTGAAACAAAATCGACTACAGTCTCTTGTAATGTTTCAGGAGTCCAATGGAGTGTCAATTTATCCCGTCCAGTGACAATCGCAACCGAACCTGTTTGAAAGATGTCAGTAATCTCCCATCCTGCTTCAAACTCGGCACGCAGTTCGGGTGCTTGTGGCACAAAAAGGTGGTGGGGCGATGTTGGTTGAAGTTCACTCCATGCTGTGGTTTGGAGATCCGTTTCTAACAGCGTTCTATATTTCTCCTCACGGCTCCCCCACATATCCGCGTAATAGACCTCAGCGGGAGCAGGATTATCGCGTTGCTTGACGCACAGCAGGATAGAGACACCTTGCACGATGTCAAACACGTTTTCATCTCTCTGTGCTGTTGGGGCAGCTTCCCTCTTTCTGCTACTGCCGTGCAAATTGAGCAGGTAGATAGCGTTGAAACTGTCCAACAGGCTCTTTCGCATCCCACGAAAGATAGGACCGTCAAGGAAGCTATTGTTGACAATATAGCCAATAACGCCCTCACCATTTTTATCAATTCGCCACTGCGCCCACCGGATAAACTTCACATAATCCGCTTGCAGTGCTTTTGAGTTTCGCTCACCGAGCGGCTGCCCGTCTACCTGTTTGTAATCCTCAATCAGTCCTCCTATGAAAGTAAACTCCCCATCGCTATCGCGACTTGGATTCGCGGAATCGCGGGGATAGGGCGGGTTGCCGAGGATAACGAGGAGTGGTTCGTCCCGTTTCACTGAAACCGCCGCATTCGCCTCATCGGAAATAAACTCTGCAAAGGCGTACAGTTCCTTCTCTATCGGTGCCTCCAGCGTATTAGTGAGATAAATGCGGAGATGTTTCGCCTCGTGCCAACCCTGTGCTCGAAGAAACAGGCTCAGTTTCAGATGGGCAATCGTATACGGCGCGACCAAAATCTCAAAACCGAAGAGTCGCTGTACAAGCTGTGGGTCGTTAATGTAACGATTCCACATCCCTGTGCCGTAAGTAGTTGTGATGTATTCGCTGATGTGGTTCAATACTGCCAAGAGGAACCCGCCTGTACCTGTAGCGGGATCGAGGATAAGCGCGCTATCATCGGCGAGTCCATCGGGTTTGTCTAGTTTTGTTTTGAGCAATGCATCAACAGAACGGACGATGTAGGAGATAACCTGTGGCGGCGTATAGTAGACCCCACGGTCAATGCGGCGTTGCGGATCATATTCAGCGAGGAAGGTTTCGTAGAAGTGGATAACGGGATCTTCAAAATGGGCTTGGACGACAAAAGCGGTGCGGAGCATCTCTGTGGGAACGTTTGCCAAGAGGTTTGCGATATCGTCCAAAATATAGGTGACGTTCCCCTCAAGGTTTGGGGAGGCGACTTGGTGAAAGAGTTGCTGCAAAAATGGGTTTGACGGGGGAAGTGCAGCGTAGGCAGTATGCCGTGAGAAGTTTGTTCCGTTGGGAAGTGTACATCTTGCCGCGAAAAGACCATACGCGAGGGTTTGCGCGTACATATCTGCGAAGTCGTCGGGAGTCAGCGTAGTCAAGAGCAGTTCCTTAAATGCGGAGAACATCCGGTAGATACCACTATCTTCATCGGTAAGCGTTGTTGCGATTTGTGTTTGGAGTTCGCGAGTGCGTCGTGCGAGGTATTTGGCAAGGACTTCTGGGGTCTCAATTTGCGTCAGATTCGTGCTCAGAAACCAATCGAGCAAGGTCTCTAAGGAAACTGTACTTTCGTCCGTAACTCGTGCCGACGCACGCAGTTGGCCCTCCGCGTACAACCGAAATTCGACAAAATTGGTGAGGATGAAGTTATCAAGGTTTTCGATGAACCGCTCGTTTTGTGTCTGTGCATGACCTGTGAGGGCATCAAGGTCCCTGCCGTATGCTTCTGCCTCAACATAACCAACTGGAAGTAAGCCACTTTTCACAACAAAATCCGGTCTGCCAATCTCCAGTCTTCGCGGCTCTGACATAATTGTGATTTCATGTTCTAAAAATTCAGCCGTTTTTTCCAAAAATGTCTTGAGATGTGGATGCAAGGAGAGTTCAGCGGTTGCATCATTCTGTGCGCGGGTGTGCTGGATGTTTTGTTGGTAGATACGACAAATCTGTTGGAACGTCACAGGTGACTCCGGTTATGGATCGGGGCAAGATGCCCCGACTACAGGGTTGACATACTCCCAAACCTAAAGGATTGGGATTCTCATCCGTCCTTTAGGAATCGAATTGCTCTATCAAGGAAGTTAGCCCGACGAATCGGGACTTACAACTTCTGCTGAGAGGGTGGATGCCCCCACCCTATGGATATTGAGTGCCGCATTGCGGTCTCTATCCAACTCTGTGTGGCAGCTTGGACACTGCCATGCTCTATCACGAAGGTTTAGGTCTTGATTGATTGCGCTACAGACATGGCATGTTTTACTGGACGGATACCACTTGTCTATAAATCGCACCTCTCTACTTTTTCTACTGGCAACATACTTGAGTTTCTGCGTAAAGTCGAAGAAACCCAAGTCACTGACCTTGCGTCCCCAAAGTGCTTTCATGCCTTTGAGGTTGAGAGATTCAAGTGCAATCCAATCATATCTGTCTGTAAGGTCATGAGCAAGTTTCCAATGGAAGTCGGCACGTTGATTGGCAATCTTACGGTGTTTGCTTGCAAGGTTTAGCCTTGCCTGTTCCCGGTTCTTTGACCTTTTGACTTTTCGTGAGTGTTTGCGGTTCGCTCGCTTAATGGCATTGATACCGCGCTTGAAGAATTGTGGAGATTCGTAGTCATTATAGTCAGACCCGGTGAGATACCTCTTTAGTCCAAAGTCGAACCCCGCGCTTTTACCCGTCGTAGGCGACTCTAAATCTGTATCTACATGGTCTGTCAGAATGATTAGCCATACGTCTCCTACGCTGTCCCGTTTTATGGTGCAGCGTTTCGGGTTGCCTAAGACTTCCTGACTGTTGAAGTATCGGTAGATTCGCTTACCGATACGGATATAGTTACTTTGCTGTAGTTTCCAACCTGCTTGTTTGAGTGTATAGGACTTATATCTTTTCCGTGCTTTGAAACGAGGTCTACCCGTCTTACGATTGGACTTTAGGTCTGCAAAGAATTTCATGTAGCCTGCGTCAATACGGGCTATCACGTCTTGCAAGGACTGACTAGGCAGAAGATTCCAGTGGGTGTATTGAGGCAACCGTTTCAACTTGGTTAAGTGTCGCATCAGTGCTTTCTTACCCGGATATTTACCGCAGATAGCATAGTATCTGCGACACAAGGCTATAAAGTGATTCCACACCGAAGCATGTGCCTCTATCGTTTTGTGCAATTCGCGGTTACCGTGATTACTATACATTTTGAACTTGTAGGTTTTCATGGGAGTGTCTCTCCATCTTTCATATCCATGCTACTGGATTGTGGGAGCCCCTAACGTGCGTTAGGGGTAGCATTCTCCCACGAAAGACAAACCAATTGTACTACATTTAGCCTACAAAATCAATACCAAAGCGGCTAAAGCGAAACTTATATCCCAAAGATAAATCTTTGGGCTTTACGGGCTAAAGCCCCAATCTGTAAGGTGGCAACTCAGAAGTATTATATCATTTTTCAGTGGAAGAAAGGAAAAAAATTGACAGGTTCAGGGCTTTCTGATATGATGAGAAAAATGCAAAGGAGGCAACTTGATGAATATTCTCATTACCGGTGCATCCAGTCAGCTAGCACAGGCGATAGCAACTGAACTGAAGGAGGACCATAGTGTGCGCCTCATGGACAGTGTACCGGTTGACGTAGCAGAAGGCTGCGATTTTATTCAGGGAAATATCTTGGATCCTGATGATTCGTGGGAAGCGGTTCGGGGAATCGATACCGTGATTCATACCGGCGAGCCACCGACTGACCTTCCATCAGACGAATTGAAGCGCGAACAGATGCTGCTCGACTTGGCAACGCGCGGCACACATGTCCTCTTCAGCGCAGGGGTTGAAGCGGGGATAAAGAAATTTATCTGTGCGAGCACCCTATCTATTTTCAACACCTACCCCGACGATGTGTATATCACTGAACTTTGGAAACCCCTCCCATCACCGGAAATTGTGGAGATGACGAAGTATTTGGGCGAGTTGACCGCTCGCGAGTTTGCGCGGGAACATCTAGTTACGGTAACAGGACTGAGGCTAGGAGAGTTGGTGCTTGAGGAAGCGGTTCAGGGGGAAACGCCAAACCTTATGTGGCTCGATATTCGCGATGCCGTGGGTGCGTTCTGCTGTGTCTTGAACCGTGACAGTAGCAACAGTGCTTCGTGGACTCAACGGTGGGCGGTTTATCATATCTGTGCGGATATCCCCAATCCTAAATTCTTGATCGATCAAGCACGGGGGATCGGGTATCAACCTGCTCACGACTTCCAGAGTCTCTACCTGAAGACATCCGACCCATCTGGATAGAGCGCAGGAGTATACAGGCAAATGAAAGAGCTCGTCTACGCAATCATATTACATTTTACGGTTTACGGATAGGAGAATTCAACCATGAAAAGAGTGCTCGTGCTGGGCGCGTCCGGCAATATTGCCCCTTACGTCACGCCGGACTTGGAAAAGGACTACGATCTGCTCCTCACGGATATTGTGCCCCATCCGGCGGGGAGCCCGATAACCACTGTTGACGTAACCTCATATTCGGATGTATTGGAGGCATGCCGCGGGATGGATGCCATTATGAACTTTACCGTCCTCCGCGATGATCCGGTGGTGAGTTTTGAGGTGAGTACGAAGGGGGCATATCATGTGATGAAAGCCGCCGCCGAACTTGGGATCAAGAAGGTGGTTCACACAGGTCCCCAATTAATCCGTAACGCATACGATCACGAATTTGACATTGATGATGCACCGCTGGCACCGGGTGTCGGGTATTACGGAATTACCAAGTATCTCAGTATGGAGATATGCGAGATTTTCTCGCGAACATACGATATCCAAACCGTCTGCTTTCTCTTTAACGGTCTCGGTGCGAAGCCGACGGAGGCTGTCGCTCAAGGCGATTTTCCACCCTTCACGGTGGTGTGGGAGGATCTACAACACGCCTGTCGCTTGGCGTTAGAGATTGACTCCGTTCCCGGCAACTTCCAATCCTTCAACCTACTGAGCTATTTCACGCAGGGAAAATATCAGGTCGAGAAAGCGAAACGGATGTTGGGATTCACGCCGATGGGTGGGCTTGAAAACTATTTTCGGCGGGAGATGGATTGATAGCTTGACGTGCTCACGCCTGACTAGCATTGTTCACGGCGTACACCAACCCGACGGTACCGGTCTTTTTATACACCGTGTGCTCCTTCAACGTCAGTGCGATTCGCGTGGTCGGTTCCGCAACGAGCGGGATACCTCCGCCGAGCACGATTGGGATGATAGCGACCTCTACCGTGTCAACGAACCCCTCTTCGGCTAGGCTGCGAAACAGGGGCCCTCCACCGAACAACCAGATGTCCTTTCCCTTTTCCTCGCGGAGCGACTGCACCACCTGTTTCCAGTTTTCGCCGACGATCGTGACATCGTCGTAGTCGCTCTGCCGTAACGTTCGCGAAAACACGAACGTTCGGGTGCCGGGTATCGCCGCCTGCCCGTGGACGCGCGTGACCTCGAACGTCCGCCGGCCAAGTAGATAAGTGTCGAACTGCTCGGACATCCCAGCGAAGTCGATATCGGGGTCCATGACAATCCAGTCAAACTCGCCGCCGGGTCCAGCGATATAGCCGTCCAAGCTTATGGCAACGCTATAACGAATTCGCCTCACATTTCAACCCCCTAGGTATCTGTTTTAACCGTTCAACCCAACCTACACCATTTGGATTGACACGCGCTCACTCCAAAGTGGAAAGCGTCCCTTTAGATGGCAACTTGGGTTACCATCATCTCTGAAGGTCAACGCTACTGGAGAGAATGTGTTCAGTCATCGCTTGCTGTGCCTGACCTGCGTCTCCGTTTTGGAGGGCATGGAGGATTTTGTGGTGCTCCTGCAAGGACAATTTCGCCCGCGTCTCCGTCTTACCTGTTGACGACTCAGCGAGACTTCCTTTTATCCACTCTTGCAGATAACCCCGTATCATGCTTAGGAGGCTGTAGAGTATTGAGTTTTGGGTTGCTCGCGCAATGGTTAGGTGAAACTGCAAATCAAACTCCAAGTATTTCTCAGGCTGCCCGATCGACATTTCCATCCCCCGGAGGGTTTCCTCAATTGCCTCAATATTCTCCGCTGTGACTCGCTGTGCAGCCAAAAACGCCGTTTGAGATTCTAGCATGAGCCGGGTTTCGATAAGGTCTTGGACCTTTTTACGGTCAAGCAGCAACCCCCACTGTAGCGTTTTCTCCAGATACCGTTTGTTACTATTAGAAACAAAGGTGCCATCTCCGACCCGTCCGTCTATAATTCCCATGACAGCGAGCGAACGCAACGCTTCCCTCAAGGAACTTCGCCCCACCCCGAACCGCTTACACAATTCCCGCTCAGAAGGCAACCGGTCCCCAGGTTTAAGCACGTCCCGAGAGATAAGGTCAACCATCTGCTCTACAATCCCATCACTCAAAGAGGTGCGAGCATCGGGCTTCATCTCCCCCATAGCCAGTTTTTCTTGTTTTTGCGCTTTCATGGCATACGATAATGAAAATTTCGCTTTACAATTTTCCAATTTTGAGTTAAACTTATTCTGCAAAGGTCAGACCATTAATCATTATGCTCATAAATCTCTCTATTGTCAAGCAAAATTACAAGTGAGAATCAAGAATAATAACTCAGTCGCTACCAACCGGCTCGATTTATTCCTAACGAGGAGATTGCCATGGGTCAAACAGCCGATATTGGAAAACGCATTGAACTGGTCCCGATGGACCCTCATTTCCACGATATAACAATCGCCTTATACCAACAGGGGCAGGATGAGAACCCGCTGTTTTTAGTATATACCTATAGCCAGATGGGAGGGGCTCAAGGTCGTCTTCAGTTTGCAGTCGAGGCGATGACGCACTTGGGAAATATGGTTGTAGATGCTAATGGGCTGCTCCGGTTTCCCTGTGGGCACGCACATCAACTGGCTTGCAGACGCGCTTTTCTGGAGTCGTGCAAGCTCTCCCCGAGCGATTCGGTGGAACCCCGCCCGTTGCATATTCTGGACAAAAAATCAGGGCTCACTATCACGGTTACCAGTCTTGGCGACGGGATTTACCAAGTGACGGCTGACGGCGAGGGTAGACGCGCTGATAGACGCATCTCCGCAATCGCTGGAGGTTTAATAAAATTGGGAGAGATGGACGAGGTAGATGGAACCCTCGACAAGGTTGTGTTTCCGTGTGGCCACTCCCACGATGCGCTGCTCGGTTTGCTACTTATTCGCGCTCCTAATGTACGCGCCATTGTGCGGGAACAGGAGATGGCAGCCACACGCGGTATTCTTGCAGCACCTAGCCAACAGAATTAGGAGGAAAATATGGGAACGCAAAAACAAACGGTCGGACCGATGACCGGTAGAGAGCGGGTTTTGGCAGCGTTGAAGAGAGAGCCTGTGGACCGAACCCCGGTCTGCAACCCAACGTCTGTCGCCACAGTCGAGCTCATGGACTTGGTGGAGGCACCATTCCCGGAAGCCAATCGTCAACCTGAGTTAATGGCCCGTTTAGCCGCCACCGGATATACCGAGTTAGGTTTCGATTCAATTATGCCTGTTTTCTCGATTATCCAAGAATCCTCTGCGCTAGGGTGCAAGATTCAATGGGAGCAGAAGGACAATTGGCCTACAGTTAAAATGCGTGAACCGATCTGGGAGGATGTCGATGAAATCAAGCTCCCATCGGATTTTCTGACCCATCAGGATACCGAGTGCGTACTCGACGCAATTAAAATCCTCAAGAAAGAATACGGCGATGAGGTCGCTGTTATTGGAAAAACCATGGGGCCTTGGTCTCTGGGCTATCACTGTTTCGGCGTGGAACCATTTCTGCTGCTATCCTTGGACGATCCAGGCAAAACGAAACTCGCGTTGGACAGGATGAAGGAAGCCACGATAGAGTTTGGAGTCGCACAGATTGAAGCGGGGGCAGACGCACTAACCCTACCCGACCACGCAACAGGCGATCTCGTCAGCGGCGAATACTATGAGCGTTATCTCCGCGACTTGCACATTGAATTTGCCGAGCGGATCCCGATCCCGCTGATTCTTCATATCTGTGGGCGGACAGTGGACAGAATGGAGTACATCGCTCAGACAGGAATGGCAGCCTTCCATTACGATTCTAAGAACGAGCCCGATGAGTCTATGGAAGTGGTTAAGGAGCGAATCTCTCTGGTAGGAAACATTAATAACCCTGAGACGCTTTTCTCGAAGGGACCGGAGGAGGTTCGAGGGGAAGTCTACAAGAATCTGGATTCCGGTGTGCAGCTTGTCGGTCCAGAGTGTGCGATTCCGCTGCAGACCGCTATTGAAAACCTCAAAGAAATCCCCAAAGCGGTGCAGGATTGGCAAATCATGGATGACGGTCTCATCGCAGGGATGGGGATTGTGGGGATCAAGTTTCGAGAGAACTTTATTTTCGTCCCGGAAGTCCTCGCCTGTGCGCGGGCAATGAAGGCTGGGATGGCATATATTGAACCCATTCTATCTGCCTCCGGCATCGACCCTGTTGGGACAGTGATTATGGGAACGGTGAAAGGCGATCTTCACGACATCGGCAAGAATCTTTGCATCATGATGTTGCGGGGGGCGGGATTCGTCGTGTATGACTTGGGTGTGGACACTTCGGACGAGGAGTTCATTGAAGCGGTGGAGGAGCACGGGGCACCTATAGTCGGAATGTCGGCGTTGCTGACCACAACGATGCCGAACATGGGCAAGACAATCGAAGCTTTTATTGATGAAGATCTCCGGGAAGAGATTAAGATCATGGTGGGCGGTGCTCCGGTGACCCAAGAGTTCGCTGATGATATGGGGGCGGACGGGTACGGCAAGGACGCCCTTGAATGCG